>NZ_CP135917.1:0-5090772 GCF_032395385.1 Brenneria uluponensis | reverse complement strand
GGCGGACTCCACTCGAACAAGATTAATCAAAAAGAAAAGAAACAGAATCGTTAATTATGTAACTCATGATTTTTAGCACTAGCCCCCGCGTAAAAGAGCCAGTATGCACCGCGTTATAGATGCGGCTTACCGTGACGATCCCAACCGAGGATCGCTAGCGGGACGGCGGATCATAACCTAAACCTAGACAGAGATCTTCCCCTTCTGCACAGTTTCAGTCCTTTTTATCCACAGGCTATTCTTATAACAAGCTACCACGATTCATCCAGAGGATCGTTGTGCGCAATTTGTTATTCATACCGTACACGAGTGGCGTCAGTAGAGTATAAGAATAACCGCAATCTTAGAGATCGGTAGGTGATCATGATCTCAGCGACAGGATCATAGTTCGATCCTTGCTCTTTATCACAGAGTCCGTATAATTCCCGCCCTGCACGTTAGCATCTGTTTTCTGTGTAGTCAGGCAGGAGATCCCGAAAAGCGGGAACAACAGATGAGTAAAACGTGGATGTTAATTGACTCGGGACTGTACACTTATTACAATCCCGCCTCTTTATTATATGCGATATATCCAATAGATTTCGAGTTGCAGCCAGGCGGCAACCATGCGAATCCACAGAAGCTTACATCAGTAAGTGACTGAGTGAGCAAGAGCAGCCAACGCATCGACAACTTGAAAGATGCCGGATATAGAGGCGTCGGTCATTTTCACGCCGAGTAGCCAAACGCGTTTACTGTGAAGTTTTAATCAAGTTTAGGTAGAAATCGCCATGAAACGCACTTTCCAACCGTCCGTACTGAAGCGTAACCGTAGCCATGGTTTCCGTGCTCGTATGGCCACCAAAAATGGTCGTCAGGTTCTGGCCCGCCGTCGTGCGAAAGGCCGTACTCGTCTGACTGTTTCTAAGTAATAAAAGCTAACCCACCGAGTGGTTAAGCTCGCTTTTCCCAGGGAGTTACGTTTGTTAACTCCCAGCCATTTCACTTTTGTCTTCCAGCAGCCACAACGGGCTGGCACGCCGCAAATCACTATCCTCGGCCGCCTGAACACGCTGGGGCATCCCCGTGTCGGTCTTACCGTCGCTAAAAAACATGTCAAACGGGCACATGAACGCAATCGGATTAAACGTCTGACGCGCGAGAGTTTTCGTTTACATCAACACGAATTACCCGCTATGGATTTCGTGGTAATAGCGAAAAAAGGGGTGTCTGAGCTTGATAACTGTATGCTAACGGAAGCATTGGAAAAATTATGGCGTCGGCACTGTCGTTTGGCTCACGCCTGCTAATCGGGTTGATACGCGGGTATCAACTCGTTATTAGTCCGTTACTTGGACCACATTGCCGTTTCCGGCCGACGTGTTCCCACTATGGTATAGAGGCAATACGTCGGTTCGGCATGATAAAAGGCAGTTGGTTGACGCTGAAACGCGTATTAAAATGCCACCCTTTGAACCCTGGTGGTGATGATCCCGTACCGCCAAAACCCGACAATAACAGAGAACATTAAACGATGGATTCGCAACGCAATCTTTTTGTCATCGCTCTGCTATTCGTAACGTTCATGATCTGGCAGGCTTGGGAAACGGATAAAAATCCGCCGGCCAACGCTCAGACCACACAACAGACGACGAATAGCACCGTGGGTGATACTGCTAACCAGGGCGTACCAGCCAGCAGTCAGGGTAAACTGATTACAGTACAGACCGACGTGCTGTCACTGACCATCAATACGCGTGGCGGTGATATTGAACAGGCCGACCTGCTGTCTTACTCGGCGAAACTGGGTTCACAACAGCCGTTCAGATTACTGGAAACCACACCAACCTTTGTTTATCAGGCTCAAAGTGGTTTAACCGGTAGAAACGGTCCGGACAACCCGGCTAATGGCGAGCGTCCACTGTATAGCACGACGCAGGATCATTTCGAGCTGGCAAACGGGCAGAACGAAATTCGTATTCCGTTAACTTATACCGATGCCAATGGTGTCAGTTACACCAAAACGTTCGTGCTGAAGCGTGGTGATTACGCGCTGAAAGTTGAGTATAACGTTAACAACAGCAGTGCCAAACCACTGGAACTGACGTTGTTCGGCCAGTTGAAGCAGTCGATTGACCTGCCGTCAGACCGTGCCACTGGTAGCCATAATTTCGCCCTGCATACCTACCGTGGCGCCGCATTCTCTTCCAACGAAGACAAGTACCGCAAGTACAGCTTCAGCGACATGAAGGACAACCTGAACGTCACCACGCCGGGCGGCTGGGTAGCCATGTTGCAGCAATACTTTGCAACCGCCTGGGTTCCGTCGACCACAGGTAACAACACCTTCTACACCGCCAATCTGGGTAATGGTCTGGCCGCTATCGGCTTTAAAGCCGCCCCGGTGATCGTGCAACCAGGCAGTCAGCAGGTACTAAGCTCAACGTTGTGGGTCGGCCCGGAAATTCAGGATAAAATGGCGGCGATTGCTCCCCATCTGGATTTGACCGTGGATTACGGCTGGTTATGGTTCATTTCTCAGCCACTGTTCAAACTGCTGAAATTCCTGCACGGTTTTATCGGTAACTGGGGCTTCTCCATTATCGCTATCACCTTTATCGTTCGCGGCATCATGTATCCGCTAACCCGCGCGCAGTACACCTCTATGGCGAAAATGCGTATGCTGCAGCCGAAACTGGCGGCCATGCGTGAGCGTATCGGTGACGACAAACAGCGCATGAGTCAGGAAATGATGGCGCTGTACAAGGCGGAGAAAGTGAACCCGTTGGGTGGTTGCTTCCCGCTGGTCATCCAGATGCCTATCTTCCTGGCGCTGTATTACATGCTGATGGGGTCAGTGGAACTGCGTCATGCACCATTCGCTCTGTGGATCCATGATCTTTCGGCGCAAGACCCATACTACGTACTGCCGGTCCTGATGGGTCTGACGATGTTCTTCATTCAGAAGATGTCGCCGACCACCGTTACCGATCCGATGCAGCAGAAGATAATGACCTACATGCCGGTTATCTTTACCGTCTTCTTCCTGTGGTTCCCGTCAGGTCTGGTGCTGTACTATATCGTCAGCAACCTGGTGACCATTGCTCAACAGCAACTGATTTACCGTGGGCTGGAAAAGCGGGGTTTACACAGCCGTGAGAAGAAAAAATAATCACGGTTGATTGACACCCAATCCATACTGTAAGGCGGTCAATGACCGCCTTATTTTTTAGAGAGAAAACCATGAGTCACTCCGACACCATCGTCGCCCAAGCCACGCCACCGGGACGCGGGGGGGTGGGTATTCTGCGTGTTTCAGGCTCGGCGGCGGCGACCATAGCACAAGCAGTGCTGGGTAAATTACCCAAACCACGTTATGCCGACTATCTGCCCTTCAATGACGCTGCTGGCAACGTGCTCGATCAGGGCATTGCCATCTGGTTCCCTGGCCCACACTCTTTCACCGGTGAAGACGTGCTGGAACTGCAGGGACACGGCGGCCCGGTTATTCTCGATTTGCTGTTAAAACGGATTCTGATGCTACCCGGTGTACGTATCGCCCGCCCCGGTGAATTCTCAGAACGCGCCTTTCTGAATGACAAACTGGATCTGGCCCAGGCTGAGGCTATCGCCGATCTGATCGATGCCAGCTCAGAACAAGCCGCTCGTTCGGCACTCAATTCATTACAGGGTGCATTTTCTGCCCGTATCCACCAATTGGTCGAAGCTCTGACACAGCTGCGCATTTACGTGGAAGCCGCCATTGATTTTCCCGATGAAGAGATTGATTTCCTTTCCGATGGCAAAATAGAAGCGCAGCTTAACGGCGTCATGGCCGATCTGGACGCGGTACGGGTTGAAGCGCATCAGGGAAGTCTGCTGCGTGAAGGAATGAAGGTGGTCATTGCCGGGCGACCCAACGCCGGTAAATCCAGCCTGCTAAACGCGCTGGCCGGACGAGAGGCTGCGATTGTCACAGCTATCGCCGGCACCACACGCGATGTACTACGTGAGCATATTCACATCGACGGTATGCCACTGCATATCATTGACACCGCCGGGTTACGCGAGTCCAGCGACGAGGTAGAACGTATTGGTATTGAGCGTGCCTGGCAGGAAATTGAACAGGCAGACCGGGTATTGTTTATGGTGGACGGCACCACCACCGACGCAGTGGAACCCGCCGCTATCTGGCCGGAATTTATGGCCCGCTTACCCACCACGCTACCGATCACAGTAGTTCGGAACAAGGCGGATATCACCGGAGAACCATTAGGTATCGAGGATGTGAATACTCACTCACTTATTCGCCTTTCGGCACGTACCGGTGAAGGTATTGATACCTTACGTGAGCATCTCAAGCAGAGCATGGGCTTTACCAGCAATACCGAGGGCGGATTCCTGGCCCGTCGCCGTCATTTGCAAGCACTGGAACTGGCAGCCCAACATCTACAGGAAGGTAAAGAGCAACTAGTGAGTGCTTACGCAGGGGAACTGCTGGCGGAAGAATTACGACTGGCCCAACAGGCACTAAGCGAAATTACCGGGGAATTTACCTCTGATGACCTGCTAGGCAGAATTTTTTCCAGCTTCTGTATCGGCAAGTAGAATAGTAAAACGCATCAAACCAAATCAAAACAACATTATGATTTTAAAATAATTTTGTTTTACTTGGTGGGAAGTAGTTTGAAGGGTTTTGTCGATTCTTGCGCCACTTGTGCTCCGAAGATAAATTCTGACGCACATGTGGCGCACAAGATGAGAAAAACCGATGAAAATCAATATACAAAAACGAGAACCAGATAAGAGTGGCCTGCGCCCCATCAGGCTTGTTTACTATTACCCTCAGAAGACGGTTCAAGGGCTCAGAAGCGCTCTTACGAACCGCTGAATCTATTCCTCTACAACAAGCCAAATGCTAGCATCCGGCCCACTAAATAATACGCAGCTGCGGGCGGGATTTCTTATTTTCAGGGCTGAGACGCTGGATGAAGTCCAGGCAATGATCAGTACCGCCCCTTTTGCACGTGAAGGTCTTATCGCACAACTTGATATCCAGCAATGGAACCCGCTGTTTGGTCAGCTTGACAGGTACTCAAGCCACAATGCAGCCAGTGAATTGCTGGATTTAATTGACTGAAAAATTGGGCTAAAAGAAAATCTTTATAAGTATTCTGGCGTATTCATTTATAGGATGGATAACGAGGCGTGCGCTCTTGTTCATGGCAATACATTTCCGGATTTTGCCGGTAATGTATCGCCATCAGGGTGTTGTAGTTAGGTGGCACAAAATTCAATCCATCAGGTCGCGCCATTTCACCATTCTGTCTCTGAGGTCTATCGTCTCACCATCCACACTAAAACAGCCGTCACCCTGATGATGGACCAGCCGCACATCCTGCCGCGAGCTATCGAGCCATATACGCTTAACTTCCAGAACCCACAGGTCATAGCGCCGCATCCAGCTGTCGTCCACCACTTTGCACTCAAGATTGGCCCAACATTCACGTACAAGAGGCGCATTGACCCATTGGGCAGGGACAGGCGTCAGACCGAAACGTGCAAATTTGTCCTCTGTTTCTCCCGAACAATTGCCGATTTCCACGACTTTCTCCGTGAGTTCTACCGTCGGAACAGCCAGCACGCATTCCCTCGTATCTGACAATGCCTGATGACTGTAATCCCAGGGGCCGATAACCACACCGACCAGCGGTGGGTCATGTAGCATCATCATGTGAAAACCTACGGTCATCAGATTAGCACGGCCATCTGTTCCCCTAGTGGACACCAGAATAACAGGGCCGGACTCAAGAATACGGTACGCTTTTTCCGCAGGCAGGCTTTCATGCATGATATTTCCTCCCGAAGGAAAAATCAGGGACAGCGTTGTTCACATGTCCCCGGGGAAATGGGTTATTACTCATTAAAATCCGTGGCGTCTGACGCACACCGCCAGACCTCAAGGTCCTTACTCACAGCCTGCATTTTCTGCTCCGCAAGCGTGTTGGCAATCTTACCGGCGAAAAGATGCACTGGTGGTTCGTCAGCGCTGGCCGCCTGCAATATCAGAGAGGCTACTTTATCAGGATTGCCAGCCTGTTTGCCGTCCAGACCGTTCAGATGGAGGTCAAGCGAGGCCTTAGCTTCGGTATAGTCGGCGATTGTGCGTTGGGCCACGACCAGCGTGTCCTTCGACAGGAACCCGGTGCGCACCGGTCCTGGATAAACCACCGTGGCCCTGATGTTCAGCTCGGCCAGTTCGGCAGCCAGTGTTTCGGTCAGACCGGCCAGCGCGAATTTGCTGGCAACATAGCTGCCCCAGCCTGCGTAACCCCCCTGAAAGCCCACGATCGACGCCACGTTGAATATATGTCCGCCGCGCCGCGCGCGCATATGCGGCAGGGCATGGCGCAGCACATGCAGGGGAGCAAACACGTTAACATCGAAATTGCGACGCAATTCGCTATCGGTTAATGCTTCAATAGTACCCTGCTGGCCGTAGCCTGCGTTGTTGACCACATAGTCAATGTGCCCGAAGGTGGCAATGGTGCTTTGGATGGCTTTTTGAACGCTCGCTTCGTTCACCAGGTCCACCTCCAGCGCCAGCAGCCGCGCGTTATCATCGCCGAAAGCCTGACGCAGACTGATCAGGGTACGGGACGTTGCAGCGACGATATCGCCACGAGCCAGCAGCTGACTCGCCAGCGAAAGGCCAATACCACGAGCGGCACCGGTGATAAACCAGACTTTTGCAGGTGAGGTTTGTTGTTGCATTGATGGAGACTCCTGTTGTTGAAAAATAAGTTGCATTACTGGATGGCGACACTCATGCCACCGTCGGCCATAACCACCGCACCGACAATGTAACTGGCTCTGTCCGACGCCAGGAAGGCCGCTACCTCTGCGATTTCATTGGGATGGGCTGCGCGACCAATAGGCGCTTTACGACCGTGCTCTGCCAGATATGCCTGCCCATCGGGCTGGAGTGTATTCGTGATGTTTGTCACAGCATCTCCGGAGCCGACTGCATTAACACGAATACCGTGATTGATAGCTTCCAGCGCGAGTGTGCGAGTTAACTGCGCCAGCGCCCCCTTGGATGCTGCATAGGCGGCGATACCGGGAAAGGACTGATAACAGGCGTAGGAACCAATATTAACGATTGCACCCGATTTTGCCGCCATCATTGGGCGCATGGCTTCCCTTGAGAAAAGGAATGCGCCCGTTGCATTAACAGCCATTACCTGATTCCATTCCTTGAGCGTCATTTCTGCCACCAGCTGGTTGATGATGATGCCAGCGTTGTTGATTAGGATGTCGAGACGACCAAACTGTTCTATTGCAGTCTGAACTGCCAGCTCTGCACTGGCTTCCTGCGTCACGTCGGCTACGATAGGGATGATGCCTTCGCGCGCAAGCGTATTAACGTTATCTCCCCGGCCAATCGCGACGATGCGTGCTCCCTGGCGATGCAACAGTTCGACGGTCGCCAGGCCGATACCGCTGGCGGCACCGGTGACGATAGCAACATGGCCAGCAAAAGGCATGGACATGGAAAAAGAGCTTGGTTCTGACATAAACACTCCTGGTAAATGAAAACATGTTTACGGTTAATGAGGACTGGCCGTAGGACGGACGATGAGTTCGCTGATATCCACGCCAGAAGGTTGTTCGATGGCATAAGCGATTGCCTGCGCCACTGGCTTTGGAGGTAAGGCGATGCGCCGGAATTCGTGCATGGCGGCCCGTGCTGTTTCGTCCGTAATATGATCGGCAAGTTCTGACTCGACCACTCCCGGGCTGACCAGCGTCACCCGGATCGCGTCGGTTTCCTGCCGAAGCCCGTCAGAGATAGCGTGCACAGCGAACTTGCTGGCGCAATAGACAGCGGCTGTAGGCGAGACCGTATACGCTCCTGTGGAGGCGATGTTTATGATGTGACCATAACCCTGCTCCTGCATGATCGGCAGGACGGCGGCAATTCCATGTAAAACGCCCCGCACATTGACATCCAGCATGCGGTTCCACTCTTCGACCTCCAATGCTGTCAGTTTTTCCAGACGTCTGGCTCCGATAAACAGATGATGCCCCAGCCGGGAAAGATGACGGGCTGTGGCCTCACCTATACCACTACTTGCTCCGGTAAGAATGACCACCTTAGCCTTTTCAGATACCACTGCTTTCATTACTCCTCCTTACTTGTCTTCGGGGGTTACAGGAAATGCCGTGGGAATATCGAACAGGCAGTTATCATAAATAGAGAGAAAGATCGGCGACAGGCCTGACACTCTTGCGTTATTGCCTAATCCTATTTCTGTATTGATTTTTAAGCATGTAAGGAGCAAAAATATAACCATTAAATTAACTAAGCAGGCCTGATATATGTCGGGAATATCCCCCCCTATGTCTCAGCAGTCCGAAATGGCTGCTATGATTTGCCAACTTGCCCCGCACGAAGGCCATACGCGTACGCTGCTTGATGGCGTTCGTCTGATGCGTGCAGACGGACCGCTGGGTCGCACGCCCGTACTCTACGAGCCGAGCATTATTATCGTCTGTCAGGGACACAAACGTGGCTACCTGGCCGACAGGGTTTACCACTATGACCCTTTGCACTACCTGGTGCTGTCAGTACCTCTGCCATTCTCAAGCGAGACCGATGCCAGTCCGACAGAACCTTTGCTTGCTGTGTCCATTAGTCTGGATATGACAGCTGTGGCAGACCTGGTTATGGCTGTCGATCACCATGCCAGTACTGCGTCAGGAACACCCGTCGGCATTGTCTCCACACCACTTGACGACACGCTGTCAGATACGACAGTTCGTCTTCTGAAGGTATTGTTTTCACCGCTTGAAGCCCGGGTTCTGGGGCCGGGGATTGTGCGCGAGCTGATTTTTCGTGTTCTGCTGGGTGAACAGGGCGGAGCCATTCGTGCTGCGCTGGCCTGTCATGGCAACTTTGGACGTATCGCGCGTACGTTACGGCGTATCCACCTCGATTATGCCCGGCCACTGGATGTGGCTTCACTGGCGCACGAAGCTGGCCTGAGCGTTCCGGCTTTTCATGCGCATTTCAAAGCCGTAGCGGCGACTTCCCCTATTCAGTACATCAAGTCAGTGCGTCTTCACCAGGCGCGACTGATGATGATCCGGGACAACGTTACTGCTGCAGGGGCAGCGGCTCGGGTCGGCTACGAAAGTGCATCGCAGTTCAACCGGGAGTTCAAACGACTGTTTGGTCGCAGCCCCGGGGAGGAGGTGCGTAAAATGCGCACAGCATTCGCACTTATGGAGCCTGCGCAACTCGAAGCAGCGACGTCGACACACTAATCTATTGGTTAAAATGAATTTTTAATATATCTTTAATATCATTGAGTTGTACTCAAAATGAACCAACTAAGGGCCAAAATTAGTCATCAAACCCAATATGGTTTCGGTAGTCGTAATCAAAACTATCCGCGAAAACAGTACTATCACGTTTCATTCGTTTATGACGACTTGGCATTGAGTAGGTTTTATTCAACTCCATCATATTTCTGACAAACACTACGAATAGATAGCCAGCCAAAAGTGCCAGGGATATTTGCCAATACAAATAAGTGAGCGCATACCAAAAAGGAACGGCTAACCACCATTTACGTTGGATAAATGCAAAAGCTTTAAAGCACCAAATGACCAATGGCAAACCTGCAAGCAAGAATCCCCATCCAGAATCTTGAGCCAGCATCAATCCGAGTAGCAGAGCACCAAACTCTTGAACAGTAAGAGGCATGCCGAAATACTGAGGGTTCCTGTAGGATGATGGCTCTATAAAACTCATCAACAGGGAAGTCTTGTGGGCCAGACTGACGGAAAATAAATCGAGAATAGCTCTTAGGGTGATTGGCGGCGATGTTATGGCTTTCGGACTCACCATCTTTAACGTAGAGCGAGGTCTTCCAGAGATAAGGGGTAGTAATGTTGTAAGCAACCACACATTGACCAATACCGCATCCATGCTCAGCGCTTTCAACAGACCAAAGAATCATGGGATGGCCGTCAATTTCCGGCGTTTCAACATTGCTCAGTTTAGTGACATCCAACGCCATATCATCGGCAACATGCCTTTGCTATAGGAGCGGGTACCATCGTGGGAATCTCTCCCGCATAGCTGATTGTTATGCGGGATTTTTTGTTCCACTTGCTTCGATTCCTTTCCGCTGAGAACCGGTGATTTTTGTGCTCACGGCTATATCCACTGCGATATAAACCTTGTGTTTGTGGTTGTTTTTTAAGTAATGAATACAAACACGCCGAGCAGGACGTAGAGTGAAATTTAGTTTACAGATAGAGCTACGTTCCAAGTCAGCAACTCTTTCATCTGGTTAACAGCTTAGCCTTTTTATACCCAATAAACCTCAAGATGCAGATTTCAGTACCTGAAAACGGTCATTAATTCGGGACGTCAGAGAACCCGCCATGTCCGGTAGCGTATCGCTGAAAAATTCAGATATTGCATCCCTGAACTCCCTGCTACTGCTGAAGTAGCGATTATTCCGGGCATGTTCGTTCATTAATTTCCACATTCGTTCTATCGGATTCAGGTTCGGACTGTACGGCGGGAGATAATGAAGTTTTATATTTACCACCTCCGCCCACTCTTTCACTAACTGTGAACGGTGATAACCTGCACCATCCAGAATAACATGAACTTTCTGGCCATAATCAGGATAAACCTTACGTATCTCATTGAAAAAACGAGATACATTGTATTCATTAATCGTTTTATATTCGCAGATTAGCGGGTGTTCCGGGGCCTTCAGATTCAGCGCCCCCATGATGTTCAGCCGTGTACGACTTCCCGTTGTTTTTACCGCTTTTCTCTGGCCTTTGCGTATCCAGCCATAACTGATTTTAGTGGCCTGAGTAGGATGGACAGCATCAATAAAAAGAACCGGTTCATCACCCGCAGTTGCTTTCAGTTCCTCATAATATTCAATGAATTGTTTTTGTTTCTCTTCACTAAATTTATGGGGAACACCTGACGGTTTTTTGTAGGTAAAGCCGTTACGGTGCAGCCACTTATTCATTCCCGGAACGCTGAAAACGATGTTCCATGTCCGGGCGACAAACGCGACAATATCACGGGTCTGATGAAATACGTTATCAGATAACTGGCTGATTAAAGAGACTGTTTTTTCAGCACTGAGTTTACTGTCTGAACCGCCATTCTCGGGTTTCAGTTTCCCTTTATTCAGAAACTCGCTGATATGATGGTCAACGGTTGTCTGATGCAGCCGCAAAGCCTGAGCGATCATGGCCGAACTCCAGCCTTCGGAAGCCAGAAGAATGGCTTTAATACGATCGCAAACACGTTTATCACGACTGGAATCGTGAAGGTGCTCAAGTTCAGCTTTTTGTTGGTCAGTGATGAATATTTTCATGGTGAACAGCATGATCTTCTGTTGCCTGAAAATCAAGCATCTTCAATGATCAGGGGTATATACCCATATCAGAAAAATAAAAAAAACGACCATATCAACACTCATTTATTACGATTCAGTTATCTAAAACCTGACAGGCATGATGACTCCTGTTCTATCAGGAACTCCTTTGAAAAAGCAACGTTGAGAAATTTTCTCACCAATCCGGATGGACGACGAGCATGTAGAAAATAGGAGGTCACATAACAGGAATTGTCTTTGAAATTAATGACTCTGATATTTGGATCGATAATTCTGGTTACCTGTGCAGCAGTGATGAACCCAATCCCGTAACCAGTTGAAACCAGAACCAGTAGCCACTCCAGCGAACTGACTGTTTCAACAACCTGCAACAGCGTATCGCTCTTATTCAATATACGATCGATTTGTTGCGCCCTTCCGCAAAACTGTTCCTTGTCCCACATCACCAGAGGATAATTTATTACATCCTCAGGTATCACAACTGAATAACGTTGTAAATCGTGCCCAGCAGGCACTAGTACTACCAGCGGTTCCCGACTAAATGGCTTCGCGACAATGCTTTCATCATTGACCGTAGTCAGAGACAGACCAACATCATACAAGCCAGAACGCAGTCCTTTGAGTTGTTGTACTACAGGCACCATAGTCACGCGCAACTCTACTGAAGGAATGTGGCTACGCGAATACAGTAACAACTGACGGAGGTATTCCGGATATTCCTCTTCAGAAACAGCGATACGAATTTGCCCGCAGGCCCCCGCTGAAATAGACCGGACATTATCTTTGGCTTGTTCTGTCAACAGCAGTATCCTCTTCGCATACTCAAACAAAGCATTACCTTCCGGTGTCAGTGAAGTATGTCGGGATGTGCGTTCAAACAACAGTACACCCAGTTGATTTTCCAGATCTTTGATAATGCGAGAAAGCGGTGACTGTTCAATATTCAGTTTCATGGCAGCCCGGCCGAAGTGAAGTTCTTCAGCAACAGCAAGAAAACCTCTTAAATGGCGCAATTCCATAAAACCCCTTTCTTCAATGTTTCAGATTGATTCACTTTCCCGTACAAAACTGATTAAAAACAGGGACAGAAAAATACAAATTGATTAAACTGACCCCTTTATTGAACCGGTACAGATGACAAGACAAAATTATGGAAGCGCCTTCTACGACATCAGGTGGAAACACGCTCATAGCTCAAGTGATAAAAGTTATGAGTCAGCGCATTACCAGCCGTATTCTGAAACCCGGCGATAAATTGCCATCTATTCGTTCCTGCGCACGCACGCTAAAGGTTTCCAAAACTACAGTCACCGATGCCTACGATCATCTCGTCGCCGAAAGGATGGTCATATCCCGACCTCGAGCCGGCTTCTATGTTGCTGACAATCCGCCATCCCGTGCCCCGCTATCATCCGTTTCTCCTCGGCAGGAACGGGAAATTGACCCTCTGTGGGTATCAAGGGAATCTCTAGAGCTAAATTCGGAATTCGCAAAACCAGGATGTGGCTGGCTACCAGCAGATTGGATGCCGGAAGAAAGCATTCGCCGGACGCTACGTATGCTTTCCCGGACTGACCGTAATACTCTGATGGATTATGCCCCGCCGCAGGGGATTCCCTCTCTGCGAATGCTGCTGGCTCAACGCCTGACTGAACGAGGCTTAGAGGTAATGCCGGACCAGATATTACTGACAGCCTCCGCCACACATTCACTGGACCTGTTATGTCGATTCCTGTTACAACCTGGGGATATAGTGATCCTGGATGACCCGTCCTACTACAATTTTCAGGCGCTACTGCGAGCACATCAGGTAACGGTAATTAGCGTACCCTATACCCCTGCAGGTCCTGATTTGGAACGGTTTGCCCAAGTGCTTGAGAAACATAATCCAAGGCTCTATATCACCAATGCCACCTTCCACAATCCGACCGGAGCAAGCCTGTCTCCTGTGGTTTCACATAGACTACTCAAACTGGCAGACCAGTACCATCTGACCATCATCGAGGACGACGTGTTCGCCGATTTCGAGAGGTCGCCTGCGATCCGTTTAGCTGCTTTCGACGGGCTGAAACAGGTGGTCTATACCGGCAGTTTCACCAAAACGCTATCAGCATCAGTGCGATGTGGTTTTATAGTTGCCCCCGACCACTGGAAAGATGATTTGACCAACCTGAAGGTCGCCACCGGTTTTAGCGGAAGCCGTATGTCATCAGAGGTAATTCATCAGATGCTAAAAAATAACAGTTACCACAAACATATGGGCGTTATTCGCCAGAGGCTGATGCACAGCATGGATGAGGCCATTCACCGGTTACAGCAACTCGGTATTGAGCCATGGAATCACCCGCAAGGAGGTATGTTTCTCTGGTGCCAACTTCCCGGGGGTATCGATTCTACCCTCATTGCGAAAATGGCTCTGGAAAGAGGAGTCATCTTGGCTCCGGGTACGGTATTCAGTCCTTCCCATACATGGTCAGACTTTCTTCGGTTTAACGTTTCTCAAATGGAAGAGAAAACCTATCAATCCCTTGACCAGATTCTGAAAGTTACAATTCGCTAACGTTTTTCTTCTTTTCGTTAGCTTTACCTCTTCTTCCGGAATGAATCCCTACCACTACCAAATATTCAAGACTTTTCAGGTCTTGAATAGGACTAATTTGGTCATGACCTCCTTCATCTTTTACGTTAGAAATATTAAAGATGACAATTTATTACACCAAAAAACAGGTTTGATTCAAAACTGCGAGTGAGGAAGCGTTATTCCCAAATAGTACTAATTTAATAGGGAATTATTTTTATCGGGAGAGATTTAATGATAGTTTCCAGACCAGAGAATATTATTATTGATGATCTATTTATAAAGACACAGATCCCACCATTTCCCCATTATATTCACCTTAAGTTGGAAGGGTTCTCGTTCACAAATTCGATCAAAATAAAGCCTGCTTTGCAAATGATCGAGTCTCTTGAGCAAGAAGGCCGTCTTACGGTGAATAACACGCTAATTGAAAGTTCATCGGGAAACCTAGGATTAGCTCTAAGCATGATTTGCGCATCAAAAGGCTATCGGTTTATCTGCGTTTCCGATCCCAATATTTCCCCTCAAACTATTGGTCTTATTAAGGCATATGGCACCGAACTAATTATTATTGACAAACGGGATGCTAACGGAGGATTTCTCGCTAGTCGTATTGCATTAATTAATGAAAAACTACGCGAAGACCCATCACTTATCTGGCTCAACCAGTATGCTAATCCGAATAATCCTTTGGCTCATTACGATCATACCGCTCGGCATATCGCCGATGTTTTTCCCCATCCAAATTATCTTTTTATCGGTTCTGGCACCACTGGAACTCTGGGCGGGGTGTCTCAGTATTTCAAAGAACATAGCCCTCAAACCCATATTATAGCCGTTGATACCGAAGGTTCAGTGACATTTGGAACACCTGCGGGGCTGCGCCGAATCCCAGGGCTGGGAACCAGTACTCCACCAAAAATCAGTGAAAAAGTTCTCTATGACGACCTGATGATAATCAAGGAAATTGACACTATCACCATGTGCCGGCGATTGGCCAAACGCGGACTATTACTCGGTGGTTCGACTGGCACCGTAATGTCAGCGGTGGCACAGCGTCTACCGTCCATAGCGGAAGATGCAGTCATTGTTGCCATTTCCCCAGATATGGGAGACCGCTATATCGACACGATCTACAACGACGAATGGGTAGCAAGCCATTTTTAACAGGATGCCAATAATGGAAACACAACCAACCCTATCCCTTTACGGTTCCCCCCAAATCCAGAAATGGCTGGAGGATAATCCCAATATGATTGTTGAAATTGTCCGTCAGTCATATGTCAATCATCATGCGGGAAAAACGACTAATCCAGATAGTTACTTCCTGAATTTTAGGAACGAGCCGGATAACAGAATTATCGCCCTCCCTTCTGTAATTGACGATCATTCTCCGGTTGCTGGTATTAAATGGATTTCCAGTTTTCCAGCTAATACCTCCCGAGGCCTAGACCGTGCCTCAGCACTAATAGTAGTCAATGATCGCCAGACCGGGTATCCGCTCGCCTGCATGGAAGGAAGTCTGATCAGTGCTGCCCGCACTGCGGCCAGTGCTGTTATAGGTTTTGACGCTTTACACAACCCGGGGAAACACATTCGACAATTGGGGATTGTCGGTTGTGGCCCTATTGCTTTTACCACTGTCAATTTACTGCTGAAAACCGGCTGGACCATCGATGCCCTTTCTTTGTCCGACACTCGTGGCGAGCGCGCGGAACATTTTCAGCAAAAGCTGGCGGAACAACCTCTAACAATATACCTGAATGACATCCGCGATACCATTACCCACTCGGATGCTATTTTATTTACGACTTCGTCTATTACGCCTTATGTCGAAGATCCACTGTTATTTTCCCATCACCCAACCGTTATTCATTTATCATTAAGAGATTTGTCACCTGATATTATTCGTAGCGCTCAGAATGTCGCTGACGATATAAGCCATTGCCTGAAAGCAAATACTTCTCTGCATTTAACCGAACAGCAGGACGGAAATCATCTATTCATAGAACTGTCGATTTCTGATTTCATTACTGGTAATGCCCAGCCAGATAAAACACGCACACGAATTTACTCTCCATTCGGCATGGGGATCCTGGATTTAGCGGTCGCTCGCGCCATCATGTTGGATGGCACAATATCCCCTCAATACATCAGCAAAGATTTTTCCCCCACTCCCTATTTGGCAAAAAACTAATTTCAGGTAGAAAAAACATGCGTCAGTTACTCACTATACAGCAACCAGAACTTCAGGCCCACGACTGGCCTCCGGTTCCCCCTTTTACCAAATTTTCTCCGGCGTTCAACACGTTCTTATTCTCTGAACGCTCCGACCAAGAGTATCAACTGGCGCAACTGAAAACGAAAAATTGGGCTGAAGCAGGAGAATTTCTCAACGATGGTCTGTCACAAATCTATGCTTATGTATATGGCTATGCAGATAGTCCCTGCTATCTGGCTACCAATATAGATCTGGAAATAGCACTGGGCCGGGCAAAAATTCTTCTGGACGATTATTTTATTAACCATTGGCTACCAACAGAGGCTATCCCGTCCTTTACAACAACAGAAGAAGCTTATGAATATTTAACCTGGTATGTGGAAAGTAATATTGGCGTCGGCCATGATTTATATGTCTATTTACGGGACAAAATATCATCAGCATCCATGCGTGAGTTCCTACGAATGGAAGTGTGCCGTAATGAAATAGTCGATGATGAGGTGTCACTATTAGTCTGTGGCATGCAAGGTAATGTAAAACGCATGACTGCGGCCAATCTCTGGGATGAATGCGGCAATGGAGACCTGACAGGATTCCATACTTACTGGCTGAGACTCCTGTTGGAAAAAACGGATGACTGGAACGATCTAATTACCTACCGGATGAAAGAAAAACCTTGGTTTTCATCCATCACCTCAAATATCTTCAATGTGTTATTGACTCGCCCCGGTTACAAATATCGTGCCTACGGTTGCTTTACGACAACCGAAGCATGGGTAGAGCCACACTTCGAAAAGCTGATGCAAGGCCTCAAGCGAGTGGAACTGGCGCACCCAGACATCGAAATTTACTTCTCGGCACACCGCACAATCGATCCTTTCCATACACAGGAATTGCTTGATGGGATCCACGATCAAATACCGGCACTGACGTTGGCAGAGATGCGGGAAATTATTTCTGGAGCACATGCTGCAGTCGCCGCCGGAGTCAGCCAGTACCAGGAAATATTGGACTGGCTATATCAGAAGGATCAACTCTCAGGAACACTGGCATGAGCATACTCGCGATTTTTCCACTCCTTACTTGTGCGCTGACAATCTTACTGGCCAAACGCTCCGCGGTATTTGGCGCGCTGACAGGAATGCTCACTGCCGTAGTGATCATTTTGCCGTCTCCGGACTTTCGTATGGATTTTGATGGGCTATGGCTGGCGCTCACCAAAGCGTTAATCCTGACCCTCAGCGCAGCTATAGTGATCTTGCCTGGGCTGTATTTCAACGCATTACTATCCGGGCGGGGTATTATTACCAATATTCAGACATGGGTGGAAAAATTGCCTTACCGAACCGAGCATAAGGTGTTACTACTGCTATTCGGTCTACTTCCAGCAGTCGAGTCGCTAACCGGTTTTGGAGTATCGCTCTTTTTATCCATCCCCATTCTCTTTCACCTGTTCAACCGCCGCGTAGCGTTTCGGTTAGCTATGCTGGGCATGAATATTATGCCTTGGGGGACACTGGCATTAGCCACTGTGGTTGGGGCCACATTGTCCGGCCTGACGGTGGGAACACTCGGCTATTACACGTCTCTGACCAGCTTTCTGGTGTTTCCTCTGCTCGCCTTGGTTGCCATGAGAGTAGTAGGTGGCTCTGGCTTGGTACGGAACACGCTTCCAGCAGCGTTGAGTCTCAGTCTGTGCCTGTCGGCTGTACTAGTAGTATTCAACTGGCTGCACCTTACCGAAGTGGCGGGTATCATTGCCGGTGCCGTAGTCTGTATGATTGGTGCCTTCGTCCTGCCTAAAACCTCTATTTCGGACGTCCCCATCAATCACGCCAGCGCTTTGAAGGCGTTTATCCCCTATGGGCTAGTACTGACAGTCATTATTCTGGAACGTAGCATTCCGGGAGCCTATGACCTGTTAGCCAACAGTCTGGTGCTAAAAGCGGGGAATGTTTCGTTCCATGTCTTGACCAGCCCAGGGGTAGTGCTACTAATCGTGGCCTTATGGGTTTATTGGCAAAAACCTATTGCCTTACCCCATTCACCCCTCCTTAAACGGGCACGGATATCATGCGTCAGCTTATTCGCATTTGTTCTGCTCGGGCAAATCATGCTACAGAGCGGCATGATTGCCACCTTCGCAAAAAGCCTGTCAACCTGGAATGGTAGCGTACTGACCGTAATATCTCCCCTGATGGGAATGGTCAGCGGGTTTATTACCGGCTCCAATCTTAGCGGCAATGCTCTGACCATGCTGGTTCAGGCTGATATCGGTAACCATATAGGAAAACTGGCATTATTCGCCGCAGCACAAAATAGCGGGGCGGGTCATACGGTATTCACATCTATCCCGATTATCGTTTTGATCCTGACATTGGCTAGAGACGAATCTGAATCAGTGGACGGTGAGACAGAAGTGAAAGAATATGAACTGTTGCGGTTTGGCGTGGGAACTGCGCTTCTTGTTTTACCTGCCCTGGTACTGATGACGATAGTTTCAGGTTACATACTCTGACCAACAAAACGATTCTGATACAAGGTGCCCGCTCATGGGGGGCACTCCTGAGAGAGTCTAAGAAGGAAAGATGGGATTTAAAACGCAGTAGAAATGCGCTTATCTACAGCAAAAAATACAGAGGAGGATAATGAACTGGGACAATGCCCGTCATTTATTAGCGATCGCCCGCACCTGAAGTTTACGTACCACCGTCTGGCGGCTTTTCAGCTTGGCTTATATGTGTCTTAGAAATAGGTTTCCCGTCACGGTCATTCAATAACAAAAAAATTACATAAAAAATCAATAAATATCATTAATAATCAAAATGATATTTTGAGAAGCATTTATCTTGGCGACGGATAGTAGAAACTTTACCTCTATAGCTGAAGCCATGGGCATTTCTCCCGCAATGGTGGGCAAACATACACGAGCACAGGAAAACAGACTGGGATACTCACTTATCAATAAAACTACTCGCCACCAGGGTCTTACTGAGACAGGTAGGCGCTATTATGTTCATGGTCTTCAGATCCTTTCCGCATGGTATGCCCCAGTCACCGGCAGAGCTGACCCATCATCATTGCCTTGGATTTAATCAGTGGCGCTCAAATCATCGCTGGCAATCTTCTTGCAGGAAATGACTCAAGTGTGAAAGGCCAAGATAGTCGACCACCGTGTATTCCATCTTTGACTAGACAGCCCCAGGAGTATCTACGGTTCCAAGGGCTGTCCTTTTACTAATATTATTTTTATTCAAAACATCAGCCATTTCTTAATGGCGTCACGGCTCGGAACGCCACCGGCATGGACCACCTCACCATCAATGACCACACCCGGCGTACTCATAATGCCATAACTCATAATATCCTGAATTGCCTCGACCTTTTCCAGCGTAATATCAACACCCTGCGCTTTGGCGATCTCTTCGATTAACGCAATAGTATTTTTACAGTTGGCACACCCTGTTCCCAATACTTTGATATCTTTCATGATGACTCCTTACAGAACCCAGTTGAAAATATAACCAACCAGCAGAATGCCGCTGGCCACAATAGCGATAAATGTGATGATCAGGCGCACCTTCAGCACTTTGCGCAAAATCACCATTTCCGGCAGTGATAACGCAATCACACTCATCATGAAGGCCAGCACCGTACCGAGCGCGGCACCTTTAGTCAGGAGAGCCTGTACGATGGGGATCACACCAGCGGCATTGGTGTACATGGGCACACCGATCAAAACGGCCAGAGGCACCGACCACCACGCCTCTTTACCCATGACCGAAGCCATAAAATCTTCCGGCACATAACCGTGAATACCCGCGCCAATGGCGATACCGACCAGAATATAAGGCCAGACCTTGCCGACAATCTCACGTACACTTTGCATGCCAACGGCAATACGCTCGGATAAGCTCAACTTCTGTCCGTTATATTGCGCTGTCATTTTGGGCATCTCGCGCACCCAGTCTTCCAGGTATGCCTCCATCTTCAAGTGGTCGATACACCAGCCAGCGACGATGGCGACAACAAGTCCCAGTCCGAGGTAAAGCAAGGCGATTTCCCAACCGAACAGACCAAACAGCAATGTTAACGCCACTTCGTTAACCATCGGTGCGGCAATCAGGAATGAGAACGTGACGCCAAGCGGGACGCCAGCCTGAACAAAACCGATAAACAGCGGGACGGCAGAGCATGAACAGAATGGCGTCACAATCCCCAGGCTGGCCGCCATCACATTGGCGATCCCCTCATGTCGTCCTGCCAGTATGGCGCGAGTACGTTCAGGCGTGAAATAGCTGTTGATCATGCCCATCACGAATACAATGCCCGTCAACAACAGCAGCACTTTGGGTGTGTCATAAAAGAAGAATTGCAATGCGCCGCCAAGATGGCTATCGGTCGTCACCGGCAGGTAGGCAACCAGTGCCTCCGCCAATGGTGCCAGCATCTGATACAACCCATACCAGACAACAACCATCACCACAAGAAACACGCGCGGGCTACGCTGTGACCACCGCAACATGGGTTCTGACATCGTACAACTCCTTAATTGATTCATCCTGTGGCATCACCACAGGTCTCTAATCAAGAAAACGAACGAATCGGCAAAAGGATGCTGTCTATTTTTCTGTTTTTTTAGGGATATGGCAGCACACTCTGCCCTGCTCGTCGAATTGCACCTGGCAATATTGAACCAACGCATCGCGTAATCGCCGGCGAGCGCGTAGCAGACGCGATTTGGCCGCCGGGAGCGAAAGTCCCCCCCGCTCAGCAAAAGCGGAAACCGTCAGGCCATGCAGATAACAGGCTTCGAGGATAAATCTATCTTCCGTGGGGAGATGCGGCAGATTGCGGCTGATGCAGATATCCAGCTCATCAATGGCATCACGCTCCTGTGCGTCCGACATCGGTAAATCTTCAGTCAGTACCACATCGGGTTTGGTCAACCGCGTATGGTCAATCAGTGTCGTACGGGCTACCCGGAAAAGCCAGGCTCTGGGGTTATCCAGCGAACAAAAATGGCTTCCCTGTTTCATCGCTTTGATGAAGACATCCTGAAGCAAATCTTCGGCTAACGAATGCTCACCAAGATGGCGGTATAGAAAACCCAGCAGTTCCTTTTCATGGGTCTGCCAGGCATTGAGAACACATTCGAATGCCATTGTGATGCCTCACGGATAATTTTCTGTTGTTGTTAGTTTATGCCTGGCTCCGGCACGGAACCAGAACGCCAGGAGATAAACGCCGCATTCATTAGCCCTATTTAACAAAAAATTCAAAGAGTAATAACATATTCGTTTTTTACAGTAATTACTGCGGCGTGATAGAACGGAACAGAGAGTAGCCAATGGTATGGCAGTATGGCTACCGAAGCCGTACCGATAAAATAACCAATCTGATGCTGTGGTCGTTATTATTAAAAGGTATAAGTATAGTTTTTATTAGACTATTTTATATCTACGACCTACCGTAAAATCACCAGAATTCAATAACACAGAGTAAATTATGAAATCATTCACTCTCACATCGCTTGTACTGGCTGTTGCGTTTGGGTTCTCAGCTCAGGCCGCCACACCCAAGGATACACTGGTTATCGCCCAGTCCATTGATGATGCCAGCAGCTTCGACCCCGCCCAGGGCTTTGAACTGACCACCGTTCAGGCGTTTACCAACCTTTATCAACGGCTGGTACAGTCAGATCCCACCAATCCAACCGACCTGAAGCCCACGCTGGCAGAAAGTTGGCAGGCCGGCAGTGATAACCGCAGCCTGACTTTTACCCTGCGTAAAGGTGCCACGTTTTCCAGCGGAAATGCAGTACGGCCGGAAGATGTGATTTTTTCGCTGGCACGCGTGATCAAGCTCAATCTGGCACCCTCTTTTATTCTGGCACAGCTGGGTTGGGATCCGCAGAATGTTGAGGGTTTTTTAAAAAAAGTTACTGATAATCAAGTTAAAATAAGCTGGTCCGCCAATGTCAGCCCGGCCTATGTGCTCAGTCTGCTCTCCGCACCGGTAGCCTCTATTGTTGATGAAAAAACCGTGCTGGCGCATCAGGAAAAAAATGATTTCGGCCACCAATGGCTAGGTAGCCATTCCGCTGGCAGCGGCCCATTCCAGATTACGAGATATATACCCCATGAAGTGCTGTTGCTGCGCGCCAATCCGGGATCTCCGGCCGGTGCGCCAAAACTGCAAAACATACTGATTAAAAACGTTCCCGAGCCAGCAACCCGCCGTTTACTGCTGGAACAAGGTGATGCAGACATTGCCCGTAACCTGGGTGCCGATCAGATTTCAGCGCTGAAAAACAAACCCGGTGTTAAAGCCCTCGCCATCCCCATGGCATCGGTCTATTACATATTGTTCAATACCAAGGCCAATGCATTAACAGGTAATCCGGCGCTCTGGGAAGCGTCAAGGTATCTGTTTGATTACCATGGTATTGCCGATAGTTTGCTGAAAGGACAGTTTCAGGTTCATCAGTCCTTTCTGCCGAAAGGCTTTCTTGGAGCCATCAATGACACGCCCTATCAATATAACCCGCAGAAAGCCCGCGAAATTCTGGACAAAGCCGGTCTGAAAAATGTCAGCTTCCCGCTGATTGTGAGTAACCAGCCGCCTTACATTGATATTGCGCAAGCCTTACAGGCCAGTTTTGCCAAAGGTGGAGTGAAAATCGAGTTGATTCCCGGCATCAGTTCAGAAGTCTCAACGAAAATAAAATCACATGATTACCAGGCGACCATGACCTCCTGGGGCGCGGATTATTTTGACCCGAACACCAACGCGGCTGCTTTTGCTTCCAGCCCGGAAGGCGGTAAAACACTGGCCTGGCGCGCTAACTGGCAGATCCCGGAACTGACCCGACAAACTATCGCTGCCACGGCAGAAAGCGATCCGCAAAAACGGGTGGCAATCTATCAGAAACTTCAGCGGGAAATCATGAAATCATCACCTTATGTGATTGGTTTACAGGCTAAAAATCTGATTGCCGTGCGTGCAAATCTGAAAGGCTACATTCAGGGAATCAACCCTGACATGGTTTACTACAACCAGGTTACGAAGTAATGGCGTCAGATGCAGTTTATGCCGGGTTTATCCGATGGTTTAAACAGCGTGCCAGCCGGTTACTGACCGGCATTATCTCGTTGATAGTGACGATGCTGGGGTTACTGGCGTTCACATTTACCCTGTCCCACTTGTCCCCGATCGATCCGGTGCTGCAACTGGCGGGCGATCATGCCAGCGAATCCACTTACGCTCAGGCCAGGCACAGTCTGGGGCTGGATCAGCCTGTCATCATGCAATTCTGGCATTACCTGGCGCACCTCGCACAGGGTGACATGGGGATTTCACGTATCACCACTCAGCCGGTTTTCAGTGATTTGCTACGCACCTTCCCGGCCACCTTTGAGCTGGCGACCTGCGCCATTTTGGTCGGCGCAACAGGTGGGATCATACTGGCACTGCTGGCGGCCTTAAAACCGGGGAGCGTGCTTGATAATCTGGTCCGATTGATTTCATTGCTGGGCTTTTCCGTACCGGTTTTCTGGCTGGGATTACTGGGATTACTCCTGTTTTATGCGGTGCTTCACTGGTCAGCTGGGCCGGGCCGGCTGGATGACATCTGGATTTATTCGCTGGAGCCGCATACCGGGCTGGTGTTGGTTGATGCCTGGTTGTCAGGCGACAGTGACATGTTCCGCAATGCCATCGCCCATCTGTGGTTACCGGTTGCGGTGCTTGGCCTGTTATCGATGGCGAGTATTACCCGTTTGTTGCGGGCGGCATTACTGGAAGAAAGCAATAAAGAGTATGTGGTGCTGGCGCGGGCAAAAGGCGCTGGTCGCTGGCGCATATTGATCCGGCATGTATTGCCTAATGTACGGGGTACATTGATTACGGTGTTGGTGATTGCCTATACCAGTCTGCTGGAGGGGTCGGTATTGACGGAAACGGTGTTTGCCTGGCCTGGCGTCGGCCGCTATCTGACCAATGCCCTGTTCGCGGCGGATACGCCCGCGATTCTTGGTGCGACATTGATGATTGGGACTTTATTCATTTTACTGAACGCGCTGGCGGATGCGTTGACGTATTTAACCGATCCGAGAACACGATGACACAACATTTATCTGTCACTAAACCGGTCAGGCGGATCAATACACTGGCGATGGGCACAACACTGGTGGCCATTCTGGTGTTGGTCGCCCTCCTGGCCCCGTGGCTGGCGCCGTTTGATCCTGATATGCAAACGATAACGGCGCGGTTGTTGCCACCTTCCACGCAACACTGGCTGGGAACCGATGGTTTTGGTCGCGACCTGTTATCACGGGTGATTTATGGCGCCCGACCAACGCTGGTGCTGGTTATTCTGATCCTGATTCTTACCATACCGATTGGCATGTTGATCGGTATTACTGCCGGTTATGTGGGCGGCTGGACTGAGCGCATATTAATGCGCGTTACCGATATCGCCATGTCACTACCCAATCTGGTGATCGCTCTCGCGCTGGTGTCGGTACTGGGTCCCGGGCTGATGAATGGCGCACTGGCGCTGGCGCTAACCAGTTGGCCGCCTTTCGCCCGTCAATCACGGGCAGAAACTCTCGCATTACGCCGCAGTGATTATCTGGCCGCCGCTCGCATGCAGGGAATTACCGGGTTGCGTTTAATGTTTGGGCATATTCTGCCGCTCTGCATGCCCGGCGCTGTGGTACGTGCTGCCCTGAGCCTGGGCGGGATTATTCTTGCCGCCGCCGGACTCGGCTTTCTGGGGATGGGAGTCGCACCGCCAACCGCAGAATGGGGATCGATGGTGGCTGAAGGTGGAAAAGTCATTTTTGATCAGTGGTGGGTAGCTGCCGCGCCCGGCATGGCTATTTTACTGGCCAGTCTGGCCTTTAACCTGACTGGCGATGGTCTGAGAGACCGACTGGATACCCGTAATGACAACAACTGACATCCCGTTGATAGACGCACGGCATTTATCCATCACGCTGCCTGATGGCAATGAGCTGGTGAAAAATATCTCCTTCACTCTCGGGCAGGAGCGGGTTGCGCTGGTGGGGGAATCTGGCTCTGGAAAATCGCTCAGCGCCCGCGCATTAATGGGGCTTCTCCCGGCACCATTACGTACCAAGGCTGAACGCTTGCACTTTAAAGGGCAGGAATTGAGCCATTTAAACGAACGGCAATGGAGTCGGTTACGCGGTCAACAAATCGCCATGGTGATGCAGGACCCCAAATATGCGCTGAACCCCGCCCGGACCATCGGCTGGCAGGTGGAAGAGCCGTTAATCCTGCATACCTCGCTGAATAGTCGGCAGCGACGTGAAAAGGTAAGCGATATACTGCATTCCGTAGGACTTCCCCAACCCATTCAGCTTATGCGGCGCTATCCTCATCAGCTATCGGGGGGCATGGGACAACGGGTCATGCTGGCGATCGCCCTGATTGCCGACCCCGTATTGTTGATCGCCGATGAACCCACTTCCGCACTGGATCATGCCATGCGTGATCAGGTACTGGCACTGATCCGTACTCTGGTGGAAGAACGGAGAATGGGATTGCTGTTGATAAGCCATGATTTACAGCAGGTATCCGAACAGTGTGAACGGGTACTGGTGATGTATAAGGGGCAATTGGTGGATGCGCTGCCAGCAGAAAAACTGTCTGAAGCGACGCATCCCTATACCCGAACGTTGTGGGCCTGTCGTCCCAGCAAAGCGGTACGCGGCCAACCGTTGCCGACTCTGGATCGGGTGGCGCTGGAGGCGGCGGCAAATGAGCATGATTGATTTGCAGGCTGTTAGTGTCGCGCATAAACAGGGCTATGAACTACGCACCGTGGTACATGATGTCAGTCTGACGGTAGAACCCGGTGAATGCTTTGGTCTGGTAGGACCTTCCGGATGCGGTAAATCGTCACTACTGTGGGTACTGGCCGGTCTTAACGCCCACTGGCAGGGTAAAATGACACTGGCAGGGCATCAGGTTCAGCCCGGGCGCCCGTTTACCGGCAGCTTGCGGCGTGATGTGCAGATGGTATTTCAGGATCCTTATGCGTCATTGCACCCCAAACACCGGCTGCGTCGAACCTTATCCGAACCACTGAAATTACTAAAAATACAGGATATTGATGATCGTATTGCAGCCGGACTGCGCCATGTTGGCCTGGATTCAGCCATGATGAACCGCTACCCGCACCAGCTTTCGGGCGGGCAACGTCAGCGCGTGGCGATAGTCAGAGCCTTATTGCTACAACCCAGAATACTACTGCTGGATGAACCAACGTCGGCACTGGATATGTCGGTGCAGGCGGAGATTCTAAATCTGCTTAACGATCTGAAACAGCAGGATGCGCTGACCATGGTACTGGTGAGCCATGACCCGGATGTGATCGGTTACATGTGTGACCGTGCGGTTTCCATGTCGGCTGGCCATATCGCCAGACCATAAGGCCGGTTACTGGCCCCGGTATTTTTATCCGACCCAGCAACGGCAACCGATAATACACAGGTTAGGCCAACCGGCTTAACCTGCATGATGGTCCTGATTATCCGGTTTTCCGCACACCAGCCAGACGCCCACCAGAATCAATCCAATGGCTGCCAGTTTACCGGGGCTGAACCGGTCGGAGAAAACCGGCAGGATCACCGCCAATAGCCACACCAGAACATAACTCAGGCTTAATAACGGATAAACCCGGCTGAGCGGTAAAAAACGCAACGCATTAAACCAGCACAACATGGAAAGCGCATAAGCAACCAGACCAACGAACACCACGGAGACGGCAGGCAATGCCCTCCAAAGCGACATGACAAACAGCAGCGGTTCTGTCATCGGCGGCAGTTGCGACATACCCCATTTCATCAGCAATTGCGCTGTACTTACCAACAACACACTCAGCATCGCCCAGCTATAGCCTTTCATGCGTTGCCTCCCATCAGGACTATCCCGGCGACAATGAATACAATTCCCACTATTTGACGCCAACTAATGGCTTCACGCCACAGGACATGAGCCGCCAGAGCAACCAGAATGAAGTTCAAACTCAACATGGGATAAGCAATGCCAACCGGTACCCGTTGCAATACCACCAACCACAGCAGCATCGCCAGCCCCAGCAACAGGATACTGATCCCCATCCACAACAAAATATGTCGATGATGGGAACCCGTGTGTTGCCCACAGGCAGCCTGCTTCTGGCTAAGCTGACCGGCGCAACTCAGCAGGCTCACCACCACAATCAGTACATAGTCGATCACTGCTGACGATACCATAGCAATACCATCCGCCCTTGACGGTACGTGAAATCGGCTTTCGGCACACCCGAAACCGGATCATTCGCTGAGGAAAACTTCAGTATCAACGCCACATTACCGTCACGACGATGTGTCGCCAGCCAATCCGCAAAATGGCTTTGATCCACAAAACGGGATTTTGCGTCAGGATAAGACAACCCGTACTCCAGCTCACCCTGATTATTAAACATGGTGATATCGCTACGTTTGGTTTCCCAGGCAATCGCCGATGCTATACCGGTACTGTCCGACAGAATATAGCGGCTCTGGGCCAGCTGAGGCTGAACCTCCTGCACAAAAATCTGCGGATTTTTGGTTTCGGACACCCGCTGTGGAATAACCATACCGACTGTCAATGCCACACCCAACGGACACAACACCGCCCAATACCAGCGCTGCGCAGATCGACGCAACGTCAGTGCACCGACCACGCCCCAAAACAGGAATGCGCCAGCCGCCAACACCACCTTCATCAGCTCATCATGCTGATAAAGCGGACGATGTGAGAATCCCCACGGGGATAAAACCAGCACTACCACCAGCGCACAGACGACACCGAATAACAGGTTAATCCAGCCATTCACGGTCAGTATCCGATGTTGCACCAGAGTAGTAACCCGTCGTGCCATCAACATGGCCAACGGAGCAAAACAAGGCAGGATATAAGTGGGCAATTTACCCTTGGCGATGCTGAAAAACAGCAATGGCATCACAACCCAACCCAACAAATAAAAAGCGCCACTGTCCTGTCGTCGCGAACGCCAGCCATTCAGCAGTGACGAAGGCAATAACGCCATCCACGGCAGTGTACCGGCAAACAAGATCGGCAGGTAATACCAAAAAGGTGCCTTATGCTGGGCATTTTTCTCGGCAAAACGTTGAATATGCTCCACCCAAAAGAAATAGTGCCAGTAATCCGGCTCGTGTTTAGCTATCGCCAGCACCCAGGGCAAGGAAATGACCAGTGCACTGATGATCGCCAACGGCCCAAACAGCAGCACCTCTTTCCAGCGCCGTTGCTGAGTCACCCACGGCAACACCGCGATTACCGGCACCGCCAGCGCCAGAAATCCTTTGGTCATAAACCCCATGCCGCATACCACGCCCAGCAGCAGATAACCGTTTATCTTGCCGCTGCGGGTTGTCGCCTGCGCTGCCAGCCAGAAGCTGCACATGCCAGCGGTCAGCCACAGGGCAATCATCGGGTCCAGCACAGCGTAAGTGCCAATGCCGTAAACCAGCAGACTACTCAGATAAATTATCACCGCCAGAAAAGCGGTTCTACGTTGCTGCCACAGGCGTAGCGTCAGCCAATACACCAGCCCGGCGGTTAGCAGGATGGAAAACACCGAACCAAAACGTACCGCAAAATTGCTGTCGCCAAACAACCACTGACTCAGATTATTAATCCAGTAACCCGCCACGGGTTTTTCGAAATAGCGCAGGCCAAGAAAATGGGGCACCACCCAATTTCCGCTAGCCAGCATTTCACGACTGATCTCTGCATAGCGGGTTTCATCCGGTTGCCATAGAAAACGGCCATTAAGCGGAATCAGGTAATAGAGCGCCAACAATCCCAGCCACATGATGGCCTGTCCAGCCTGTTTCATCAGTATGCGTCTCCCACTGACTGCTGGCATCCCAACCATCCGTCACGTCCCGCAAGCGTACCACGGACAATACGGCCCAACGGCAACGTAGCAAGGTCGGCGGGCAATAACTCACTTAACGGGCAGAACTGAATGCCTTCTTGTTTAGCCATCGTCAACAACTCGTCAAACTTTCCGTTCATCAAAATACCTTCCACCTCAGCGTGAATGGTATAGACCGGTGTGCCTTCATCCTGCTTGATCCGATCAAGAATGTAGCGGTTAAAATCATCAGCATTGGTTTCCCGGCCGATGGCTTCATCCCAGGTAGGCAGCGTAACCGGAATCTGTACGGTACCGGTAGAACCATCATCCAGCAACGGCCGGAACGGCGCGGTGCCACGACAATCACTGTTGTAATGAAATGGGAACGCCTGTTTGGCTTCGACCACGTTCTGATCGGCCCGCCAGCCCGCCACCGCCGAACACATCACGGGTTGGTGGGTAATCTCAGACAGCGCGTCATACGCCAGTTGGATTTGCTGTTTCATTTTGGCCCGATCCCACACACCGGCCCAGGTTTGCCAGGCAAAATGATCCCAGGCGTGTAACCCAACCTCATGACGTTGCGTGGCGGCGCTGATTTGTCCGGCCAGGCCGCGACTAATCACTCGGCCGGGCCAGGCCGTACCGGCCAGCAGAATATCCCAGCCGTACAGGGATGCTGCGTGTGAACGCAGCATTTTCCACAGAAATACCGGTCGAATCAGACGCCATAAATGGCGGCCCATGTTATCGGGGCCCAAACTGAAGAAAAAGCTGGCCCTGACACCATGAGTCTCCAGTGACGTCAGCAGGCGAGGAACCCCCACCCGCGTCCCACGCCAGGTATCAACGTCAATCCTTAACCCCACTTTTCTCATTCAGCCGTTCCCGCCTGCTCAACCGTGTTGAGGAAGAAATCCAGCGTATCCGCCACCGTCAGTTCCATGTCGATGGTAGGCTCCCACTGCAACAGGCGTTTTGCGTTACGGATGGAGGGCTTACGATGCTCCACATCCTGATAGCCTTTACCGTAATAGCTGCTGCTTTCGACTTCACGGAAACCGGCAAACGGCGGAAACTGATTACGCAGCGGATGTGCTTCAAAGCACTTAAGCAACATTTCCGCCAATTGACGGATGCTGGCTTCATTGTCCGGGTTGCCAATATTGATGATCTGCCCATCACAAACCCCATCCCGGTTTTCAATGATACGGAACAGCGCTTCCACACCATCTTTGATATCGGTGAAGCAGCGTTTCTGTTTCCCGCCATCAACCAACTTAATGGGAGAACCTTCCACCAGATTCAGGATCAACTGCGTGATGGCGCGAGAACTTCCGATACGCGCCGCATTCAGATTATCCAGCCGCGGCCCCATCCAGTTGAACGGACGGAACAACGTAAAGCGCAGCGCTTCTTTTTCGCCATAAGCCCAGATAACACGGTCCAGCAACTGTTTAGATACCGAATAAATCCAACGCTGTTTATTGATAGGCCCGACAATCAGGTTGGAATTATCTTCATCAAACATCGGATCGGTACACATGCCATAGACTTCAGACGTGGACGGGAAAATAATGCGTTTTTTATATTTCACGCAGTCGCGGATGATTTTCAGGTTTTCTTCAAAATCCAGCTCAAAGACGCGCAGCGGGTTGCGGGTGTACTCGATAGGCGTGGCAATCGCCACCAGCGGCAGCACAACGTCGCATTTTTTAATGTGGTATTCAATCCACTCGGAATGAATACTGATGTCGCCTTCCACAAAATGGAAACGGGGATTATCCAGGAAGCGGGCGATCGCATCAGAGCTGATGTCCAACCCAAAGATTTCGTACCCATCTTCCTGCAACAGCCGCTCGGTAAGGTGGTTACCGATAAAACCATTAACCCCCAGAATCAACACCCGGGTACGGCGTTTCATACTAATTACGGGCGCATTATTGAGGATGGCACCGGTCACCAGACCCAGGCTTTCCGCCAACTGCGAACCCTGTAGGTAGATCCCGTTATCGCCCTGACCGGTAATCACTTCCAGCGCATCATTGCCACAGGCAATCACCAGCGGAGACGTACTCAGTACCGTCCCCGGATTGGCTGCCGGGAAATCAGCACGCACAGCGGCCTGCCAAATAATGAATTTCGTGGTACCCACATAACTGAATGCGCCCGGCCACGGCTCAGTTACGGCGCGTATCAGGTTATACGTAGTTTTCGCTGGCTGTTCCCATCGGATACGGCCATCTTCCGGCGTACGACGGCCAACCGTCGTCGCTTCATGCTCGTTTTGTGGCGTTTCACTGAAATGGCCGGAAGCGATGCCCGGTAAAGCCGCTGCCAGCAATTGTCCGGCGGCATCCCGCACTTTTCCATGCAAGCTCAACGCCGTATCTTTTTCGTCGATGGCGATACGTTGCTGAGCAACAATATTGCCCGCATCAGCCTGGGATACCATACGGTGTAACGTCACACCGGTTTCCGTTTCCCCATTCACCAGTACCCAGTTCAGCGGTGCCCGACCACGGTAACGCGGCAATAGTGAACCATGCAGGTTAAAAGCGCCCTGATGGGCACACTGCAAAATATCGTCACTGAGCAAATTACGATAATAGAACGAGAAAATAACATCCGGCGACATCGCTGCCACACGCTCAACCCACAACGGGTGATTAACATCATCCGGCGCAAAAACGGGAATGCCGAATTCCGCTGCCGTGCGAGCAACAGAACCGAAAAAGTGATTCTCAGTAGGGCTATCGGGATGGGTAAAAATAGCCTTGATGCTATAACCCGCCGCCACTAACGCGCGAATACCCACGCAGCCGATATCATGGTAAGCAAAAACAACTGTATTCATTCTTCATTATCCTGATGAGAAAGTTGGCGATCATTACTGACAATATGTTGAATAAAGTAGCGAGGGCGAGCGCGGACATCGTTATAAATGCGGCCGATATATTCCCCCAACAGGCCCATAGCGACAAACTGAGCACCGATGAATGTAAACAGCACGGCAAATAGCGTGAACACGCCCTCGGCAGCCCATACCGAACCAAAAAAAATACGAAGTACAATCAGGAGTAACGCCAGCGTAAAGCCGGAAATGGCAATCACACTACCCACCAGACTTAGCAAACGCAGTGGTGTGGTAGTGAGGCAAGTCACCAGGTCATACATCAGATTAATCAGCTTCATGAAGCTGTATTTGGAATCACCGAATTCTCGTTCGGCATGCTGAACGGTGATCTCGGTCGTTCGGCGGGCAAAAGTATTGGCCAGAATCGGAATGAAGGTGCTGCGCTCATGGCAATGCAGCATGGCATCAACAATATGGCGGCGATAGGCGCGCAGCATACAACCGTAATCGCTCATGGCCTTACCGGTGGTGCGCTGAATCAACTGGTTGATCAGCCGGGACGCCAATTTACGGAACATGCTGTCCTGACGGTTCTGGCGGATAGTCCCCACCACGTCGTAGCCTTCATTGGCCGTTTGCACCAACCGGGGGATCTCTTCCGGTGGATTTTGCAAATCGGCATCCAGCGTGATGATCAGGTCACCGCTAACATGGCTGAAACCCGCCATAATTGCCGAATGCTGACCATAGTTACGGTTCAGCACCACGGCAACAATATGACTATCGGTAGCCTGCGCCGCGGCAGTCATTAATTCGGTAGAATCATCACTGCTACCATCATCCACCAGCAAAATTTCATAATCGGTGCCCAGTAAATCGCAGGCCGCCGTGGTGCGCCGGATAAGCTCCGGCAGACTTTCCTGTTCATTGAAAACCGGAATAACCACGGACACTTTCTTTATTTTTTCAGCTCCTGCCATGTTTGTTCTCCGCTAATACTGTTAATGCTTCTATCACGCGGTCTACATCCGCGTCTGTCATATCCGGGAACAGTGGCAGTGAGCAAATGCGCGCTGAATTCCAGTCCGTATTAGGAAGATGAACATCAGGAAAACGTTCGCGATAATACTTTTGGGTATGTGCAGCACGGAAATGCAGACCCGTGCCAATATTGCGCGCTTTCAGTTCCTGCATTAGTGCATCGCGGCTAATGCCACAGCGTTCTTCATCCACCCGGATGATAAACAGATGCCAGGCATGCTGATGCGGCCATGTCGGTTGTGCCAATGGCTGGAATGGCAATGCGGCCAGTTTTTGCAAATAACGCTGTGCCAACGCTTCACGGCGAGCATTAAGTACCGGCAACTTATGCAGTTGAACCAGCGCAATGGCAGCATTGATATCCGGCAGATTGTATTTGAATCCCGGGGAAATCACTTCCGCCTGCGGTGCCCGCCCCTGAACCATTCGATCAAAGGCGTCCACGGCCAGACCATGAAATTTAAGGCTGCGAATGCGACTTGCCAGCTCATCGTCATCGGTTACCACCATTCCGCCTTCGGCACAGGTCATATTCTTGATGGCATGGAAAGAAAAAATCGCGGTACCATCATGACCAACATGCTGCCCACGATAGTAAGTGCCGCAAGCATGGGCCGCATCCTCAATCACCGGGATACCGTGACGACGCCCGATATCCCGAATAGCATCGATATCCGCCGGCGCACCGGCATAATGCACCGGTATAATGGCTTTGGTACGTGGCGTGATGGCGGCTTCAATAACTTCAGGTGTCACCATTAATGTATCCCGGTCAACATCCACCATCACTGGCTCAGCACCGAGAAGAACGATCATATTTAAGGTGGAAACCCAGGTGAGCGAAGGGGTAATCACTTCATCACCCGCAGAAATACCTAGCGCCATCAGGGTAACGTGCATTCCACCAGTAGCAGAACTGACGGCAATTGCATGTTTGGCCCCCGTCAGAGTGCAAAATTGTTGTTCAAGTTCCTGGTTTTTAGGGCCAGTGGTAATCCATCCGGATCGCAGAACCTGTTCAACTGCGGCGAGTTCCTCTTCACCTAACGAAGGACGGGAAAAAGGTAAAAAATCGGCCATTTCAGAAATTCACTCTTGAGTTTAATTAAAGGCTGGCAATACTTTTTTACGGTTTTATCGCGATAATGAAACCAGCCACGTTTATTACTGGTTAGCAAGTCAGAATAAATAAAGATATGACTCCTCAAGTACAACATCAGTTGATGGCAGAGTGATGACTTATCAATAAGATTCCGCACACAACTGTCATGGAGTGTGAGCATAACCTTAATTTCTTAGTTAAATATTAAGAACCCCCATATCTGCTATCGCTTTTCGCCTTAAAAGGGTAACAAGTTGTTTTTCAACAAATACGCAACAATCTCTCTGTAATAAAAAATTCAACAAAACGCAATCAGGATAATTGTTTAAATAGGTAAGAATTTTTACGTATTTACTTCAATTCATTTACCGAAATGGCCGCAATAGATGGTAACTCATTAATAATTAATACTAATTAAATGATAGTGAAAGTATTAAGAATTACAAATACCATCCACAAACCTGTCATTTCTCCATTGAGAAATGACAGCAAATACAGGAACAGCAGTGAAGTGATTCACGACGTAAAAAAACCGCCCATGTAAACATGCGCGGTTTGGATAAAAATAAAAGCACTATGACGATAACTTACCTGACATCTTTACTGGCATCTTTACCATACAAAGGGGAACGCGGCCCATAAAGAATATGCCCAGGGCCACCGGCAGTCAGCAGCCTGGCACTAGTGATGCCGGCAATATCATGGCCTTTGTCGGTTATTGTATTGGCTACTTGGTTAATAGCAGCTTGTACCAGTAACCCGATAATTCCGTTATTAGAATTTGACTGATCCTCGTTGGTGGAGGCGGTTGCTGTACCTTTCCATAACGCTTTACCCGTTCTTAAGTCAACAAGGCGAGCGTTGGCTGTCACCCGTGTTTCACTGTCAATCACCCGGTATTTAGATCCGTAATCGGTAATATCCAAATATAATGCTGCATCAGCACCAAAAATCTGATGAAGTCGGGAAACATTAACCGCCTGAATATCCTGTGCAGTCATTAATCCATTCTGTTTGAACGTTTCATCAACGACCGCAATCGGCAGCACATAATAGCCAGATTCCGCCAACGGATAGGTTACTTGCGTCAGGAAACTGGCACCGGCATTGATATCAGGAGAGTGATTGAGTGGAGGCAATACCAGAATAGACTTTGGTTTGCTCTGCTTAAATGCGGTGTAATCATAAGAAACAGGTTTTGCGCAACCTGTCAGCACCAAAACACCCGCAAGGCTGACTAATGCTAAAAAACGCTTCATTTACTTTTTCCCTTATTTTTTGCTCAACAGAAAATCCATAAAAGGTGCTGATTCTGGAAACTGCGTTTTTTCAGCTTCAAACTGCTGACGCGCATTTCCTGTATTGCCGGTTTTGGCATACAGCAGCCCCAGTTGGGCATGTAATCCTGGCGGAACAGGTTTATTCTTGGCTTTAGCAATGTCCAGCGACTTATTAAGCGACGCGATCTGTTCTTCAGGGCTAGCTTTATCTTGTTGATAATATTGATAAAGAGTAGACTGATAATTATCCCAGCTATATATTGTTTTAGGCGCAGAAGCACAACCTGCCAATGCCGATATCGTCAATAACAAAACTGTTTTCTTATTAAATAGCATTCCTGTTTTCCTATTCCATTAGTTTGCCGGGTGCCATGCACCGCTTTCAATACCAGCAACCAGATTGTTTACAGCTTCACGGATCGCCAAATCCAGAACTTTACCGTTTAACGTAGAGTCATAGCTTGCTGTGCCGCCAAAACCAATGATTTCACGGTTCGACAAGGTATATTCACCGGCGCCTTGTACGGAGTACACCACTTCCGACGTCTGAACGTTAACAACGTTCAACGTGGTTTTTGCATAGGCAATCTGTGATTTCCCTCGACCCAAAATGCCCCATAATTGATGGTCGCCCACTTCTTTACGGCCAAACTCGGTAACATCGCCGGTGATGACATAGTTTGCACCTTTCAAGGTCTGGGCTTGCCCTTTGATACCAGCTTCGGTTTTCAGCTCATCCATATTGGTGCGATCGAGCACATTAAAACGACCACTTTGCTGTAAGTGACTCACCAGAATGGTTTTCGATTGGTTCCCCAAACGGTCAACACCGTCAGAGAAAATGCCATTCATATAGTTAGAGCGATTCTCAAATTTACCCACGGAAATGGGACTACGTATTCCCTGATACGGGGTGTTGAAAGACGACACCTTCGGCACTTCAACGGTATGTGAAGATTCTGTCGCGCATCCGCTCAGTAACGTTACTGATATAAAAAAAGAATAAAGAAGGTTTTTTTTACTCATCACTAGTCCATTAATAAAATGCTGCTGTTTTATGTTTTGAAACAACGGTTTCCCCACTATCAGACATAACTGCCTGATAACCGCGGCTATTATGATTATTGTTAAGATAAGTAACCACTTATTTCATCATTAAAAATTACAGCACCACGAGAATGATGGGTTATCCCTCTTTTCTGCCCTTGAAACGGCCTCATTGGGTTAATTGCACGAACAGTTTTGGTTATTTTCCCCTCATATTACCTGTCCTATATCAAGATCGTTCGCATACAGAGCCGCTAGGATAAAAATCAATAAATGGAGGGATTGTTGTATTTTCTCCTGACGAGATCCGTGCCACCCCCTTCCAGAAATAACTTCTGGGTGACCAGACTAAAAATCAGAAATGACAGGCAGAGAGGTCGCAAAACAGAAGTAAGTACACACTTATATGCACCATACTATACCTAAGAGATGTCGAGTCGCAGGAAGACAGAAAGTGACGGGATCCCGATGAGCTTACTTTGATAAGTGATTCGGATGACCAAATCTGTCGAGGGCGGATTTGAACGCCGCTTACCGCAGCCTCAAAAGGGCGAGGTCCAATGATGGGCCGAGCCATTGAGCGCCATCAACGTCCCTGCAGCTTGAGAGATGACGGGTATTATATAGGGTGTGAAAACAGTCGTGTTCTTGTCACACCGCTCTGCTTCCTTGTAACGCTATCCATGTCAGGAGACGATATGAACAGGTTTGTTATCGCAAATGCGAAGGATTGTATTGGCTGTAGAGCCTGTGAAATTGCCTGTGTTATTTCACATAACAACAACCGCTACCCAAATAACGCCGACACATTTAAGCCACGCATCAAGGTATTTAACACGCCAGAACTCCGTTCTGCCGTAACCTGCCGTCATTGTGAGGATGCCCCTTGTGCCGCAGTCTGCCCTACCCAGGCGCTGGTGAAAAAAAATGATAGCATCCAGCTCATTCAGGACAAATGCATTGGCTGTAAAACCTGTGTACTGGCCTGTCCGTTTGGCGCCATGTCCATGGTGACAGATTCGCCCCAGGGAATCGAGCATGCCTATAAGTGCGATCTTTGCATTGACCGTCCAGAGGGACAGGCCTGTGTGGAAGCCTGTCCGACGAATGCCCTGCATCTGGTTAGTGAGAGCTCACTTGAGGCGCGACGTCGCGAGAAACAACGGGACATGGCACTACGTGCTGCGCCAGACGGGCAAAGGGCTACGTCAATACTGAACCAGACGACCTGTCATCCACTGGAGAAAAGAAAAGACTGGCCACGCCTTGACGCCCCAAAAAAACCGCTGAACGAAAGGGTATCCACGTTCAAAGAAATCTATTACGGCTTTACGCCCGACCAGACCAAAGATCAGGCCGGACGCTGCCTTGTCTGCGGCAAACACTCCATCTGCGAATGGACTTGCCCATTGCATAACCAGATTCCCACCCTGCTGCGGTTAGCAAAAGAGGGGCGAATTTTCGAAGCGGCAGAGCTTTCCCATAGCACCAGTAGTTTGCCGGAAATATGCGGTCGTGTTTGTCCACAGGATAGGTTATGTGAAGGTGCCTGCACGCTAGGCAAAGAGTATGGCGCCGTCACCGTAGGCAATATTGAACGATACATCACCGACACAGCGCTGAAGATGGGATGGAGACCTGACTTAACCCATGTCATCCCCACTGGAAAACGTGCGGCGATCGTTGGTGCCGGCCCTGCTGGGCTGGCGTGTGCCGATGTACTTATTCGTAATGGAGTGCAGGCGGTAGTGTTTGATCGCCACCCGGAAATTGGTGGCCTGCTAACATTCGGGATCCCTCCTTTCAAACTGGATAAAGACGTTCTGGTACAGCGCCGTGCCATTTTCAGTGAAATGGGCATCGAATTCCGCCTTAACACTGAAGTGGGAAAAGATATTTCCCTGGCGCAGCTACTGGAGGAATTCGACACGGTATTTCTGGGCGTCGGGACCTATCGCTCGATGACGGCTGGTCTGGAAAATGAAGATGCCCCTGGCGTGTATGACGCATTGCCCTTCCTGATTGCCAACACTAAACGGGTCATGGGATTGCCGGAACTGGAGCATGAACCCTACATTTCCATGGCGGGAAAACGCGTGCTGGTACTAGGGGGGGGTGATACGGCTATGGATTGCCTGCGCACCGCTATCCGACAAGGCGCTGAATCTGTTACCTGTGCCTATCGCCGCGATGAAGCCAATATGCCTGGCTCGAAGAAAGAAGTGAAAAACTCCCGCGAGGAAGGGGTGGAATTTATGTTCAATGTCCAGCCACAGAAAATCTGCCTGAATCAGCAAGGTGAGGTCTGCGGCATCAGTTTGATCCGCACTGAACTTGGCGAACCTGACGCCAGCGGACGGCGGCGTCCATGCCCAATAGCAGGTTCGGAGTTTATTCAGCCTACGGATGCTATCATCACAGCGTTTGGTTTTCAGGCTCACAGCATGCCCTGGCTGGAAGCCGCACAGATACAATTGAACAAACGGGGATATATCACCGCTCCCGCACAGGGACAATTCCCTTGCCAGACCAATCATCCCCGGGTTTTTGCGGGCGGTGATGTCGTACGCGGGGCCGATTTGGTGGTAACCGCCATTGCTGATGGGCGCAAAGCCGCCTTGGGAATGATTAAAACCATGGGATTAGACACAGCCGAGGCACAAGAGCCAGCGACATCACTGGCTTCCACGTTTAACTCATCACGAGAAGAGCACCTGCCGTAAATCATTTTGTCATTGCAGGCGCAGGGAAATGCATCGGTTGCCGAACGTGTGAAATCGCGTGTGCATTAGCTCATGTCAGTGGAACGCGAACGACACTGGACAAAACGCATTTTTTCCCGCGCCTGAAGATAATTAAAAATGCTAAGGTAAGCACATTGTGCTGTGCCATCAATGTGACAATGCGCCTTGTGCCAGTGTGTCCGACTTCAGCCCTCTAGTTGGTTACTTCACAGAACCTGCATCAGCAGATCGACAAAAAGCAGCAGCAATCAGCTCAGGATAACGCGGGAATACATTTGTTCTGAACAGCCAGTCCGCGGAACCAGGAAGGCTTTTGCGGACATAATGCCTGTCCCTTTGTCGAGTGCACTCATTTATTTATAAGTGCTACTGTTAGTGAATACCGCTGGCAAAAAGCCAGACGATTATTTCGTGTCGATAAAAAATAAAATTAGTTTCAATTAAAAATCTGTTTTGATGTATTCAAATCGGGAAAAGATAATTATCGCCGATTTATCCACCAATTTTTCTTTAGTTCATATTTTAGTCTGATAATATGAGTCTGTAGTGATTTATATATCACCGATTCAACCTAAAACGATTATGTTTCTTGTCATCATGGAGTGAATATGGCCTGTCATTTCGTCAGGTGGACCAGCACGGAGGCTTTGCCCGATCTACAGCGACTGTCGGATGATCTCATCTCATCAACACAAGGCTTTTCCGTGAAACGCCGAGAACGATATCTGAAAAGCAGAGCGCTTCTAGCAGAGATGATGTTCTATTTCTTTGGCTATCCCGTTCTCCCACCTATGATGGTCTCCCCCAACGGAAGACCTTGTTTTATTGATCCCCATCTTCCCGATTTCAGCTTCGGGTATGCTGGTAATACCATCGCTATCCTTCTGAGTGAAGAAGGTAAAGTCGGCATGGATGTTGAAATCGTCCATATATGGTCAAATCAGAAAATACAGACCCACGCAGAAAAAGCCTGGATTGATGCGCAGCTTGACCCGCTGGAAGCGGCCACTCAACTGTGCACCATCCGTCAATCGATCTTGAAAATTCCCGGTATCAACAAAGGAGAACCGGAGTCGCTAAAACTTCATCCGGCTTCAGGCCGACTGCGATCCAAACATGTTCCGGAGGTCGAAGTCATTAGTGATATTGATGATTATCTGGCGTGGGCCTGTGCACATACACCTACACTGAACCGGCTAGTTCTCTGGAACTACACTTCAGCTTGTGGCATGAGAAAATCCGGTGAAATCATACAGCAACAACGTCAATCCCGGCGCTATATGAAGCTGACCAGCCACTCGGCGGAAAAAGTAACTTCCTTATTTGCATTGTAGTAAACGTGGCTTTTCACCAACACAACAAAACGGAATTAATAAATTTGGACCGATTGGGTGAAATAATGAAGAGAAAGGAAACGCTCCGGGATATCCCCGGAGCGGGCCGCATGATTAATGAGCGTCGATAAAAATAATTTTTAACAGGAACAGTATGGCAACCACGATCACGCATGGGCTGATATCGCGCCAGCGGCCCGTTGCCAACTTCATCACACAGTAAGAGATAAAGCCTAATGCAATACCTTCGGTGATAGAAAAACTGAATGGCATCATTATCGCAGTAATAAACGCCGGTACCGCTTCAGTCAGATCGTCCCACTTCACTCGTGACAGGCTCGACGTCATTAACACACCGACATAAATCAACGCCCCCGCAGCCGCATAAGCAGGCACCATGCTGGCTAATGGTGAAAGGAACATGACCAGCAGGAACAACAAGCCGACAACAACGGCGGTCAGACCGGTACGCCCCCCCACAGATACACCGGAAGAGCTTTCAATATAGGCAGTGACAGAAGATGTACCGATAAAGGAACCGACAACGGAACTGATGCTGTCTACAAACAGAGCTTGCTTCATACGCGGGAACTTGCCGCGCGCATCAACCAGCCCCGCTTTGTCTGTCACACCAATCAATGTGCCGGAGGAGTCGAACAGGTTAATCAACATAAATGTGAAGATAACGCCCGACAACCCTAAATTCAGCGATCCGGCCAAATCAACCTGGCCCACCACATTCCCCACGCTCGGCGGCATGGAAAATACGCCGGCCATCTTCACATCACCCAGCAGCAGGCCAATAGTCGTGGTCACAACGATGGATATCAGCACTGCCGCGTGAATATTTCGGGAAGCCAACACCACAATGATGAAAAAACCCAACGCCCCCAGCAATACACTGTGAGACGTCAGTTGACCGACACTCACCAGTGTTTCCGGGTTCGGTACAATAATCCCGGCATTCTTCAGCCCCATCATGGCAATAAATAAACCGATACCACTGGCGATACCCAGCCGCAGACTCTGAGGAATATTGGCTATCATCCAGTAACGGATCTGTAAAATCGTCAGGATAAGGAAACCGATGGCGCCCCAGAAAACAGCCCCCATCGCTACCTGCCATGGCAACCCCATCGCCTTAACGACCACGAAGGCAAAAAAAGCATTCAACCCCATCGCGGGCGCCAATGCTACTGGCAGATTAGCCAGCAATCCCATGAAAATACTACCAAATGCGGCAATCAGACAGGTGGTAACGAACACCGCTCTGGTATCCATCCCGGCAATTCCGAGGATCTGTGGGTTAACAAATACGATGTAGACCATTGTCAGGAAGGTGGTGAATCCGGCAATAATTTCAGTACGTGCCGTTGTATCGTGCTGTTTTAATTTAAACACACGTTCCAACAGGCCTTGCCTCACAGCAAGGTCAGATTGAGGTTTATCCATTATTAATGACCTAAAGAAAGAAAAGATAATTATCAGGTATCCTATAACAAAATGTGAACCAGTTAACGCCGTTCACTGATTTTTTTTAATTCATAAGAAATTCATATGAATTATTTACTCCGCTCAACGCAACCGCGACTTAAAGTATGATGGAGATATCGCAATATTCTACTGCTGGGTTAAAGTGTCAGACATAATTCATCTCACCAATAAGGATGTTTCATGCTCTCGGTTGAATGTGTTTTGTTTGATTGTGATGGCACGCTGGTAGATAGCGAAGGGTTATGCTGTCAGGCCTATGTAAATATTTTTGTACCGTATGGTGTTCAGTTATCGCTGGATACCATGATTAAAACCTTTAAAGGTACAAACCTGAGCGACATCGTCTCCCGCGTCAGCCAGCAATATGATCTCCACGACGCTTCACCGAAAGATCTCGAACGTCACTATCGTCAGGAAGTGGCCCGATTATTCGAAGAATCCCTGCAACCCATCCCCGGCGTACGCGAATTACTGCAAACACTGGTAGTGCCAACTGCCGTGGTTTCCAATGGTCCGGTCAGTAAAATGCAACATTCACTGGGGTTAACCCAACTGCTGGATTTTTTCGGCACGCAGCTCTACAGCGGCTACGACATTGGTAAATGGAAACCCGATCCGGCGCTGCTTTATCACGCGGCAAAACAAATGAACGTTGCAATAGAACGTTGCGTTCTGGTGGAAGATTCTGTCGCTGGCACCCAAGCCGGGATTGCAGCGGGTATTCCCGTATTTTACTACTGTGCCGATCCGCACAATACCCCGATTCACCATCCACTGGTCACCATGTTTGATGACATGAATGAATTACCACAGCAGTGGCGTGAAAGAGGCTGGAATATTGTTGAGTGACCTGATGACGATGCAACACTTGTGTCGACCCATCACCTGCGTTAGTGAGAAAACCATATAATGAAAGCCAAATCCCCGAACGTTACACCTCCAGCAGAAGAGCGGAAATCTTACGAACTGGATCGCTTTGATACCGCTATTCTCCGACTGTTGCAGGCAGACTCTTCCATATCAAATGTCGCGTTGGCAGAAAAGGTCAACCTTAGTCCGCCAGCCTGTCTAAGACGCGTTGAGCGGCTTAAACAGATTGGCTTGATAAAGCATTTCGTCGCCTTGCTCAACCCACAAGCACTCAACGCTGGTCTGGTAGTATTGATCGGTGTCGTGCTGGATCGTTCAACACCTAGTTCATTTGAGGATTTTGAAACCGCCGTACAGAAGATCAGCGGTTGCATGGAGTGTCATGTGGTTACGGGTGAATTTGATTATATTTTGATGATCAGGACCAAAGACAATCAAAGCTTTAATCGCCTTCATGCTGAACAATTGCTTTTCCTGCCCGGTGTCCGCCAGATCCGCTCCTTTATCGGGCTCAGAGAGGTGCTTTCCACAACACAATTGACATTCTGAAGCGGAAAATACAGGGAAGGTTCTCGTCCGGAGGTCGCCGCCATAGCTAATGACTCAGAGTGTAATTTTATTTCGTTTTTTTGTTTTTATTGAAATAACCTCAATTATTTTTTCTTTTTACTGCAATTTAAATAAAAAATATAAAGGTATTTAGCAATTTAAATTCAATTCATTACCGGTAATATTATCGGCATGGGATGACGGTATTTTCCAGTGAAATATTGACAACCTGCGACCACTTTCATTCATTATTTACCGGAGCATGATTATGAATCTGGAGAAATTTCCACGTTATCCATTAACTTTTGGGCCATCCCCTATTACCTCAATGAAAAGGCTCAGCGAATATTTAGGTGGGGATGTAGAAATATATGCCAAACGTGAAGATTGTAATAGTGGTCTGGCATTTGGCGGGAATAAAACGCGCAAACTGGAATATCTTATTCCTGAAGCATTAGAACAAGGTTGTGATACGTTGGTTTCTATCGGCGGTATTCAATCGAATCAGACGCGACAAGTCGCGGCGGTTGCCGCTCATTTGGGAATGAAATGTATATTAGTGCAAGAAAACTGGGTTAATTATACCGACGCTGTTTATGACCGCGTGGGTAATATTGAATTATCGCGCATCATGGGCGCCGATGTTCGTCTGGACGCCGCCGGTTTTGATATTGGCATCCGGAAAAGCTGGAAAAACGCCATGGAAGAAGCGGCACAAAATGGGGGTAAACCGTTCCCCATTCCGGCTGGATGTTCTGAACATCCTTACGGTGGTTTGGGCTTCGTGGGTTTTGCGGAAGAAGTCCGCCAGCAGGAAAAAGCACTAGGCTTCAAATTTGACTACATTGTTGTGTGCTCAGTCACCGGCAGTACCCAGGCTGGGATGGTGGTTGGGTTTGCCGCTGATGGCCGTTCACGCAACGTTATTGGAATTGATGCGTCGGCAAAACCAGAAAAGACCAGAAAACAAATTCTGAGAATTGCGCAGAATACGGCGAGTCTGGTTGAATTGGGTCGCGAAATTACCGAAGAGGATATTGTGCTTGATACCCGCTATGGTGGGCCTGAATATGGCCTGCCCAATGAGGGAACGCTGGAAGCCATACGTTTATGCGCTCGCATGGAAGGTGTAATGACCGACCCGGTGTATGAAGGCAAATCCATGCAGGGCATGATTGATATGATCCGTAATGGGGAGTTCCCGACAGGATCGAAAGTGCTCTATGCACATCTGGGAGGAGCCCCCGCCCTGAGCGCTTATAGCTATATCTTCCGTAATGGCTGATACCCAGCCATCCTTTTGAAATCTATCGGATACAAAACGTATCGGGCAGCGAATGGGTGTCTACCCATTCGCTGCCCGATAGCGGAAAGTACAGCATCAGATTTCGCGAACATTGCGCCATATCTCCTTCTAAATCTCACAACGCCAGTAAACGATATTTATGTCAACGCTGCACCATCAGTGTTGAAAGTGATAATCCTGTCGAAACAACGCATCCTGACTCACCAGCTCCTGGTGTAAAAAATCAAAAAAATGGTTGAGCACTCCCGTTGCCGGCTTGTTGACCTCAGCCTGGATTTGCAAGGTTCGTTGACCCAGTGGTTCCATATTGACCGACTTCACCTGTAAACCATCACGCCGGGCGCTATATAACACCGAGAAATGGCTGCATATGGCGATAGCCTGTGGTGTATTGAGCAAAAAAGCATACAGGGTTGAAAAGTGATTGCAGGTAAACACCGGATCAATGAAAACACCACTCATGCGACAGGAAAGATCAAACAGTTGTCGGACCGTCGCCGTCTGATCGGGTAGTACGACCGGGAAAGCATTCAGATCGGCCATTTGAAAATCACGGGAAGCCAGCGGATGATCCGCCTTCATAACTGCCATAAACGGAGCAGAAAATGAAGCGATGACCTTAACACCATGCTCCGGCGCCAGACTAAACTTCAACGCCACATCACACTCCCCATTGCGAACCAGATCAGGAACCTGCCTGGCGTTGCCTACCGTCAGCACAAAATTGACCTTGGTATACTGTTGTCGGAATTTCGCCATCATTGTCGGCAGAAGGTTGAAGGCTATTCCGTCAGTACAAACAACGCGAATGGTCGTCTGACGGGACGACTTCAGTCCCTCAATTTCAGCAATGGCCAGCTCCATGTCCGCAACGCTGCGGCGTACATGATTCTCCAGGATATGTCCGGCATCGTTGAGAACCATGCCCCGGGCATGCCGTTCGAATAAGGGAGCCCCTATGCGAGCTTCCAACCGCTGGATTTGCCTGCTGATAGCTGAAATAGCGACAAACAACTGCTGGCTGGCGGCACTCAGCGAACCGGTACTCGCCACGGCCATAAAATAACGAATTTCATTGCTATGCATTAGCGCCTCCGCCGGTGTTTAACGATAGCGTCATCCGCTTTCTCTGATTCTCCGTACCTGAAGACACAAAAAGTACGGAGGTGATCAGCATTATTCTCCTAACCGGGCGGCTTGCATTGGTAAACGCATCCTGACGATATCAGCACCCTGTTCAGTTAGATCCCAGAACAGGCCCGTCATGATTTTGAGCGCCTCAAGCGTGATATCAGCCAGAATATGTTCGTTTGGTGCATGCTGTGAACAGGCGGGATAGGAGTGTGGAACCCACAATGTCGGTAATCCTAATGTTTCTGAAAAACAGGCATTGGGCAGTCCGCCGCCAAAATTAGGCAATACCGCCACCGTGGTACCAACCGAATGCGTCATCGACATCACGCCCCATTCAACCCACGGGTCGCAGAGATCCAGCCGGGTTGCCTTGTAGCAGTTGACATCATTCATGATTTCCACATCCTCAAAGCCATTGGCATCAAGGTGTCGACGAATATGCTGCGTAAAATTCCCCACATCACTCCCCACCACATAACGCATATGGCAATGTGCTTTGGCCTGTGGCGGAATAGCGTGCGCTGGCTTATCGGGATTCCCGGTCACAAATGCCAGTATATCCAGTGTATTCCAGCCATAGAGCTTCTCGGCGGCTGTCAAACCAGGCTCTCCCCAGCGGGAGTCAATGGCCGGGTCCATCGGCCCGCTACACAGTTCGATATCTGCTAGCATCCGGCGTAAGTTATCCGAGAGAACGGGCGGACGCAGACCCGGTATCAGAATGCGGCCATGATCATCCACCAAACAGGCGATGGCATGCGCCAGTCGAATCCCCGGGTTGCTCAGCAACCCCCCCCAGTTACCTGAATGGTGTGCCCCATCACGTAAATTCAGTTTCAGGTCAAAGTTAAACACCCCACGGGATCCCAGAAACAGCGTTGGTCGGAAAGCACTGACCCGTGGGCCATCCGAAGCAATAAACAAATCAGCGCTCAACCAGTCACGATACCGCTCACAAATTTCATTCAGTCCTGGAGAACCGACTTCTTCACCCATTTCCAGAATAATTTTCACGTTGTAACCCAATTGGCCATGTCGTGCTTTCAATACCTGCTCCAGCGCCGCCAGATTGATAGTATGCTGACCTTTATTATCAGCCGTTCCACGCCCATACCAGACGTTACCGTTCTGAACGATTTCCCAGGGCAATAATCCATCCCGCCATTGTTCATCATATCCCAGGACCACATCACCATGACCGTAGGTCAACAGCGTCAATTCAGCCAGCGGCTCAATTCGCCGCGCGAGTAAAAAAGGACTGCTCTTGCTGACCGGATTTTCCACAATCAGACATTCGAATGACATCGCCTGCAACACCGGCATCATCTCATCCGTCAGGTAGGACATCAGAATAGGCCCGGCGTCGGGATTCTGGCTTTCCGTTCGGAAAGCCACTCTGCGCGCCAGCGTTTCCCGGAATTTTCCTGAACCAAAATAATCCACTGTCGCTTGTATGGTTTCTTCACGCGTCATCGTCAACCGGTCCTTTTTTATCGATATATTCATCAAGGTAAGCATCCGTCCCAGTGGAATCGCGACCTGTCTGTCTCCGCCGGTTCCTTCGGCATGCTATCGTTATCGCCACATTATTCGTGTCTGGTTTAGTTAATAGGGTTCAATATCGGGAATACCCAGCCCCGGCTCTGGCGTCAGCACAGAAGCCAGCAACGTTCGCGTGTAAGGGTGCTTCGGTGAGTGAAAAATCTGCTCACGTGTTCCCTGTTCAATAATGGATCCCCGCTGCATCACCGCCACATGATCAACCAGATGTTCCACCACCGACAGATTGTGGCTGATAAGCAGGTAAGTAAGACCAAACTCCTGTTTAAGCGCCAGAAGCAGATTCAGAATTTGAGCCTGAACAGAAACATCCAGCGCGGATGTCGGTTCATCGCAGATCAAAATGTCGGGCCGCATAATTAGCGCCCGGGCGATCGCCACTCGCTGGCGCTGTCCGCCGGAAAGCTGACCTGGGTACTGACTGTGCGTCCGGGCTGGCATCCCCACCACATCCAGCATCTCCCTGACCTGTTTTTTTCGTTCATCCGCGGTACCGATACGATGAAGACGCAGCGCGACTTCCACAATATCCGCAACGGTTCGCCGCGGATTAAGGGATGAATAAGGGTCCTGAAAGATAGGCTGTATGTGGGAGGTCATCTCCTTACGGTTCCCGGCATCAATCTCGCGGCCTTCTATCAGCACATTGCCGGATGTCGGGTGAAGCAATCCCAGCAGCATTTTAGCCAACGTGCTTTTTCCACACCCAGATTCCCCCACCAGACCCAGTGTTTCCCCACGACGAACCCGCAAAGAAACATTATCCACAGCCCGGATTTCTCCCTGCCGAGAAAACAGACCGCGATTCAACCGGAAAACGCGGGTTAGCGCACACAACTCCAGCGCAATATCATCATTGCCCGGAATGTGCGTTGGCAGCGTAGAAAGTGGCGAATCATGATTCATACCGACGTGTTGGGTCGCTTGACTGTTCATGCCACCTCCGCCGACGTTAACGCCTGAACGCAGCGAACCTCATGATGAGGTGTCACCTGAACATAAGGCGTCTCCTGATGACATGCCTCGCAACAATGGGAACAGCGATTACTGAATGCGCACCCCTGTTGCACACCGACCAGACTGGGAACCACGCCAGGTATCGCCTTCAACGGCTGGCCTGGTACGGTTTTGCCCTGCACCGGAATACAATCAAGCAGCGCTTTGGTGTATGGGTGCTGTGGATGGTTAAACAGCGCCATAACCGGTGCGGTTTCAACAATCTGTCCTGCATACATCACCGCAACCCGATCAGCAATCCGCGCCACCACACCCAGATCATGGGTGATAAAAATCACCGCAGTGCCAAGCTCCTGCTGTAGTTCGCGCAACATACGCAGAATCTGCGCCTGAATTGTCACATCCAGCGCGGTGGTCGGCTCATCGGCGATAATCAAATCCGGTTCGCACATCAGCGCCATCGCAATCATGATACGTTGCCGCAAGCCACCGGAAAGTTGATGTGGATACTGATTCAAACGAGCAGACGCCATTGGAATGCCAGCCCGCTCCATCAGATAGACCGCTCTGTCCCGGGCCACCGTCAACGAGACCTTGCGATGCGCCCGCAGCGTTTCGCATAGCTGATTACCCAGCGTAAAAGAGGGATTCAGCGATGTCATCGGCTCCTGAAAAATCATCGACATCTGATCGCCGCGCAGCGCCGTGATGTCGCGTTTTTTCAGCGCCTGTAATTCCATTCCCTTAAAACGGATATAATCGGCGGATCGCGCCGCTTTGCGGGGAAGGAGATCCATTAACGCCAGCGAGGTCATGGATTTCCCGCATCCCGACTCACCAACCAGACACAGCATCTCACCACGGTTTACCGTAAAATCGAGGCCGCGAACAGCATGCAACGTTCCTCGCGGTGTTGGCAGATCGACCCGCAGGTTTTTCACATCCAGCAAAATGTCACTATTCATAAGCATGTCCTCAGTTACGTCCATCCAGCGCGGTGATATCGCGCAGGCCGTCTCCCACCAGATTAATTCCCAGCACCAGGACCGCCAGTACAACCCCAGGAATCAGAATCACCCAGGGCTGAAAGAACATATATGCCTTGCCTTCGGCGATCATGAGTCCCCACGACGGCATCGGTGGCTGCACACCCAATCCAAGGAATGAAAGCGTTGCCTCCAGCAGAATCGCATGAGCAATCTCCAGTGTGGCCACCACCGTCAGCGGACCAAGCAAGTTGGGCAGAATTTCGCATAGCATGATGAACAACGAAGACGCCCCCAGCGTTTTGGCGGCAGCAATAAACTCGGCCTCACGCAACTGTCGGGTGACAGACCGAGAAACAATCAGGAAACGATCCCACAGCAATAATCCCAGCAGCAGAATCACGACTTTTACCGATCCTCCCACCAGTGAAGCGGTAGCCAGTGCCACCAGTATTAGCGGCATAGACAGACGAACCGTAAGGATATAGCTCACTACCGCATCAACCCGCCCACCCAAATACCCAGCGAGAATGCCCAACGTCACACCGATAAACCCGGAGACAACAACGGCAATCAAACCGATAGTGAGAGAAACCCGTGCCCCGTACAGCAAGCGACTCAGGTAATCACGCCCCAGCTTGTCCGTTCCCAGTACATGTTCCCAACTCCCTTTTTCATGCCATATCGGTGGAATCAGACGCTGACTGACATCCTGAGCATAGGGATCGTGCTGCGCGATCAAGGGGGCAAAAATAGCCGCCAGTACAATGGTCCCAATAATAATCAGGCCCAGCGTCATACTATGGTGCCCAAGCAGACGTCTTAACCACCGCCGCCAGAGAGTAGGTTCAGGAGACAATCCCGGCGTAATGACCGATGCTGTGTTAGCCAGCGTTGCAGACGTTTTCATGGAAGCTCCTTATTGAGTTCGTAAACGCGGATCTAACGCCGCATTAAGGACATCCGCCAAAAATGTCAGCCCGATATAAAACACGGAAATAATCAACACAATGGCCTGCACCACTGGAAAATCGTTACGGGAAATAGAGTCCCAAGCCAGTTGCCCCAGCCCTTGTAGTGCGAAGATAGATTCAATCACCACCGATCCCCCCAACATAAAACCCAGTTCAACCGTCGCCAGTGCCACCACCGGAATGATGGCATTACGTAAACCATGTTTAACGATAACCTTGAATGAACTCAGCCCTTTTGCCCGCGCCGTACGGATATAATCCGCGCCCAACACATCCAACATGCCAGAGCGCGTCAGACGCATCAGCGATGGCATGGCGTAATATCCCAGTGCTACCGCCGGTAAGACAAAATTCCGCCAACTGCTGTTCCCCGCCACAGGCAGCCATTTCAGCCCAACGGCAAACACCAGGATGAGGATCAGAGCAAACCAGAAATTCGGCATCGCCTGACCGATCACAGAAATGAAAATGGAACATCTGTCGACCCAGGTATCACGGAACACCGCGGCCAGCACACCCAGAGGGATCGCCACCACCAGTGCAAGCAACAGAGAAACCACACCGAGCTTGAGTGTGATGGGCATCCTCTGCTCAATCAGTTCCATGACCGTATTTTCAAAATAGAAAGAGCGTCCGAAATCGAGATGCAACGCCGCCCACATCCAGTGTATAAACTGCGTGGTTAACGGTTGATCCAATCCGTATTGCACACGAATACGCTCCACCACTTCAGAAGATGCGTCCGGGCCGGCAATAGCTGCCGCCAAATCGCCAGAAAGGTGTAAAAGAGAGAAACTGACCACCGCGACGGTAAGCAACACCGCCAGCGCAACCAGAAGCCGATGTAAGATATAGAGAATCATGAACAGTTCCTTATTCTCATCAGATACCTGCGGGAATCGATACCGATCCCCGGTTGCGTTTTACTTCCAGCTGGACATCACAAAACGTGGTAGTTCATCCGGCCAGCTATCAAAGTTCAGATCGGCGGTATACGCATAATTTGTCGAATAGGAGAACAGAGGCGCCAGATAAGCCTGGGAGGAAATTCGGCCCAGCGCCTTCGCATACATGGCGCTGCGCTGCTGCGGATCGATAGTTTCATCAGCTTTTTCCAGCATGCTGGTCAGTTCGGCATCCTTCCAGATATCGTCACCTTTGCCGCCAAAAAATGGCGAGGTAAAGGCCGAAGCGTCGTTGATGGAAAAAGAGCCCCAGGTACGCATCGCCATCGGTGCCTTGCCAGAAATCAGATCCGCCGCCAGTACCGTATATTTCACATAATGCAGCCTGGCGCGGATACCTACCTTGAGTAAATCGCCAATGATCGCCTCGACGTAGTCCCGATCACGATAGGCCCAGATATCCGTATCAAAACCATGGGGATATCCCGCTTCTGCCAGTAGTTGCCGGGCTTTTTCCGGGTTGTATTCATACTTAATGACATCGCTGGTGTTACACGCGGTTTGCGCATAGAAACAGGCGGAATAAACGGGCCGACTGCCGCCGCGCACCAGATTATCGACAATAGCCTTGCGGTTAATGGCATAGTTCACCGCCTGACGGACGCGCAGATCCTTGAAAGGCTTGCCTTCTGGTCCGTTAGCGTGAATATTCAACGCCAGAAAACCGACTCGCATGGTTTCGCCGCTCTTCACTGTGATGTTAGGCATGGCCGCCAGCGAAGCCATCTGGTCGGCAGGCACCCGCCAGATCCAGTCAACCTGTCCGGTCATCAGTTGAGCCAGCCGGGTTTCCGGATCGCTGATTGCCACAAATACCAGTTTGCCGATTTTGGGTTGCCCAACCGGGCTGTCCTTAAAGTACTGGGTATTCTTTTCCATCGTGATGCCTTGCCCCGGTATCACTTTGGTAATTTTATAGGGGCCAGTGCCAACAGGCGCTTTACTGAAACCAGATAATTTAACCCGTTGATAATATTTAGCAGGATAGATAGGTGTTGGACCAGACAGATATTCCAGTGCCGCCGGGAAGGGTTTTTTAAGGTGGAGTTTTACCGTGTAATCATCAATTTTCTCGGTGTTTTTAATCCAGTCAACACTCTGTGGCATAACCGAGGCAGTATTATCACCCGCTATATTATTGAATGTATAAACGACATCGTCAGCCGTAAAGTCATCACCGTTATGGAATTTAACGCCTTTACGTAAATGCAGGACCAATGTTACGGGGGATTCCCATTTCCATGATGAAGCCAATTCGGGAAGATATTTACCGGTTTTAGGATCACGATAAATCAGCGTATCCCATACCAGGTGGGAAATAATTACACCTTCTCGCAGGTTATTATGATAAGGGCTAACATTATCCACCTCACTGTCCGAGGCATAAACTAAAGTATCATTCTGTTTTCCCGCATAGCTGTATGCAGCAAAGCCCATCAGTAATGCGGATAATAAAGTATATTTCCTTATTTGTCTTGCCAGGGAGCCAGTCATGTTATTCTCCGTACCATCAATGAATAAGCCATACCCTATGGGTTGCAAGACTGAAGCCAATCAATGATTTATATCCTTACTGATTTTAGGCAATAGGTTTCTCAAAATAAGAAACCATAGTCGCGGCATGCTTTATTTATCAACTCCGCGTAAAAAATTAAATCTCAGTTTAATTGATATAAGAATTACTTTCCGATAAAAGTACAATTGCAGTGCACCTTAAACAGTAAAATGCACTATTTAAAAGCAATAGAATGTTATTAGTTTTGTAAGTTGAATTATTTAGAGAATATTATATGAAATGACCAGAGAAATTCGACCTGAACGATGGTTAACCTATTATTTTCTCTTTATTACACAACGTTAATCACAGCCGACAATCCTTTGTAATATGAAAGACGTGGCGGCGCCGGCCTAATCGTAGCCGACGCCGAGTTGTGCACAGAGTTCTTAGTTTGCTTTCCAGCCTCCACCCAGCACCTTATACAGCGTAATCTGCTGATTCAGTTCGTTGAGTCGGGTAGTGATTTGGCTCTGTTGGGCCTGGTAGAGCGAACGTTGGGCAACCAGCACATTCAGGTAATTGTCCACGCCAGCGCGAAAACGCATCTGTGACATATCGTAGTTACGCTGGTTAGCGTTGGTATCCTGAATTCGTGCGGTCAACTCATCCTGATAGGTAGCCCGTCCGGCCAGCGCGTCTGAAACCTCCTTGAACGCTGTCTGAATAGTCTTCTCATAGTTGGCCACATCGATCCGCTCTGATACCTTGGCAATATCCAGATTGGCGCGGTTCTTGCCGCCGTCAAAAATCGGCACGCTGATACTGGGCGCAAACGACCAGGCCGCGGTGCCGCCTTCCAGCAGATGACCCAGGCTCGACGAGGCCGAGCCGCCGGACGCCGTCAGGCTAATGGTAGGGAAGAACGCCGCACGCGCCGCGCCGATATTGGCATTGGCCGCTTTAAGGGTATGTTCGGCAGCGACGATATCCGGCCGGCGGGTCAACAGCTCCGACGGCAGGCCGACTGGCAGATCCGGGAAGTGCCAGTCACGGTCCAGCCGTGCCTGTTTCACCAGGCCTGCGGGCAATTCGGTTCCCAGCAATAACCGCAGCGCGTCGGCGTCCTGACGCACCTGCCTGGTATATTGCGCCACATCGGCTTCAGCACTTCTGACGGTGGTTTCGGCCTGCGCCAAATCCTGCTCGGTGCTGGTTCCACTGTCATAGCCCTTCTTGGTCAGATCATAGGAGGCACGTTGGCTATCGACGGTCTGGTGCGCCAGGCGCAGCAAATCGCTGTCGGCGCATAACGTCATATAGTCTGAAGCGACCTCTGCCATCAGACTGATACGCGTGGCTTTGGCCGTTGCCTCTGTGGACAGATAGGTTTCCAGCGCCTGGTCGCGCAAGCTACGCACTCGGCCGAAGAAGTCCAGCTCCCATGATGTCACGCCCAGATTGGCCTCATACTGTTGATAGGTCGCCGGTCCGGTGCTCTTGGTGCTGTACAGATTACCTGGCACGTGCGCCGAGGTCATATCGGCTCCAGCACTCACTGTCGGCATGAGTGCTGCGCGCTCGACGCGAAATTGGGCTTGGTCGCTTTCGACATTCAGCGCGGCCACCCGTAAGTCGCGATTATTGTCTAGCGCCAACTGGATCAGTTGACGCAACTCTGGCTCGGTAAAAAATTGCCGCCAACCTAAATCCGACGCGCTAGTGCCGCCATTGATAGTACTTTCCCAATAGTGGTTAGTGACCGGTAGCGCTGGTCGTTTATATTCAGGCTGCAGGCTGCAACCGGTAATAGTCAGTGCCAGAAGTGCCGGGATCATCGCGTTCCGCACGTATGTCTTACTGTAATCAATCATGTTGTTGCACCTCGGTGGCCGGCGTTTTGGTCCGTCGGCGGGCAAACAGACGCACCACGACAACATAAAACATCGGTACAAAGAAAATGGCCAGGAAGGTAGCGGTGATCATACCACCAGCAACAGCGGTGCCGATCGAGTGCTGACTGCCGGCGCCTGCGCCGTGGGAAATGGTCAGCGGTAGTACCCCGAGCACGAATGCCATTGACGTCATGATGATGGGCCGGATACGCAGACGTGCAGCATCAATAGCGGCCTCGACGATATCTTTGCCGTCCCGCTCATGTAATTCCTTAGCGAATTCGACGATCAGAATGGCGTTCTTGGCCGCAAGTCCGACGGTGGTCAGCAGACCCACCTGGAAAAATACATCATTAGACAGCCCGCGCAGCAACACCGCGCCGATGGTACCGAGTACCCCAAGCGGTACAACCAACAATACCGAGAACGGAATCGACCAGCTCTCATACAGCGCAGCCAGACACAGAAACACCATCAGCACCGAAAGAGTATATAGCGCGGTAGTCTGAGAACCGGCACTCTGCTCCTCATAGGACAAGCCATGCCATTGGACACGGAAACCTTTAGGCAGTTTGGCGGCAATTTCATCCACCGCTTTCACCGCGTCGCCAGAACTGTAGCCAGCCGCAGGCGACCCCATGATTTCTACCGCCGACAGACCGTTGAAACGCTCAAAGCGAGGCGAACCATAGCCCCATTTACCGCTACCGAACGCCGAGTACGGCACCATCTGGTTGCTACTGTTACGGAAGTACCACTGATTGAGATCCTCCGGCGTAACACGCGAAGTAGCTTTACCTTGTAGATAGACGTCCTTGACTCGTCCCTGGTACATGAACTGGTTAACATAGCTGGATCCCCAGGCGGTGGACAGTGTGTCATTGATATCCTCCAGGCTAAGCCCAAGCGCACGAGCTCGCTCGTCATCGATCACCAGGTTATATTGCGGCTCATCCGCCATACCATTGTGGCGAACCATGGACAACCGAGGATCCTGACGGGCCAGCGATAAGAACTGATTCATCGCGGCCACCAGTGCCTCATGCCCTTGGCTGTTAGCGTCCTGAAGATAAAAGTCAAAGCCAGTGGCGTTACCGAGCTCCATCACCGCCGGTGGCACGAGTGCAATGACCTGAGCCTGTTTCAATGTAGCGAAATGATGCATGATGCGTCCTGCCAGTGCCTGAACGCTTTGGCTGGCTTTGGGGCGCTCGCTCCAGTCTTTGAGACGCACGAAGGCCATAGCCGTGTTCTGACCGCGACCGGCGAAGCTAAAGCCGTTGGCAGCAAATACCGAGCTGACGATATCCTTCTCATCGGTCAGCAGATAGTCCTTGACCTTTTGCACAACTTGCTGAGTGCGTTCGGCAGAAGCATTGGCTGGAAGGCTAACCTGGAGCATCAAGGTAGCCTGGTCTTCATCGGGTAGAAATGTCGTCGGCACGCGAGTAAATAGGTAGCCGGTAGTCCCGACGATAATCAAATACAGTAGTAGGAACAGTGAGCGCTTACTGATGACATGGCCGACACCGCGGGTATAATTCACTGTCCCGCGATCAAACATGCGGTTAAAAGCACCGGAGAAGCCGGTGGTTGATCGTTCACCGGCCGATGGTTTGAGTATCGTGGCGCACAGTGCTGGGGTAAAAATCAACGCCATCAACACAGACAGCGCCATCGCCGATACGATGGTTATGGAGAACTGGCGGTAGATAATACCAGTAGAGCCACTGAAGAACGCCATCGGCACCAATACCGCCGACAGCACCATGGCGATGCCGAATAGGGCCCCCTGAATCTGCTGCATCGATTTGATAGTGGCTTCCTTCGGCCCCAATTTCTCAGCGTGCATTACGCGTTCAACGTTTTCCACTACCACTATGGCATCATCTACCAGCAAGCCTATTGCCAGCACCATACCGAACATGGTGAGTGTGTTGATAGAGTAACCGCAGGCAAACAGTATGCCGAAAGTGCCGAGCAGCACAACCGGCACCACCATGGTGGTGACCAACGTGGCACGCAGATTCTGCAAGAACAGCAGCATCACCATGAACACTAACACAATGGCTTCCAATAACGTCTTAACCACTTCCTCAATGGAAGCGCTGACCACCGGCGAAGTATCGTATGGAAATTCAATCTTCACGCCTTCCGGCAAAGAAGACTCAAGGCCAGTAAGGGTAGCGCGCACTGCATTAGCGGTGTCGAGCAAGTTAGCCCCGCTCGCGAGACGCAGCGCAATACCGGTGGAAGGCTTGCCGTCAAAAGTGGAAGAAATGCTGTAGCTTTCCGGTCCGAGATCGACCGTCGCAACATCCTTGAGCCGCACCTGTGAACCGTCGCTGTTGACCTTCAGCAAGATATTTTGGAATTGCTGAACCGTTTCCAGCCGGGTTTTGCCAATAATGGTGGCGCTGAATTTAGCATTTGCCACTGTCGGTAAACCACCCAGTTTGCCTGAAGACACCTGGACGTTTTGCTGAGAAATAGCGGTGCTAATGTCGCTTGGTACCAATGAATACTTATACAGTTTGGCCGGGTCCAGCCAGATACGCATGGCGTATTCCGCCCCCATAACCAGAAAGTCGCCCACCCCCTTGGTACGCACGATGGGATCTTCCAGTTTGGAGACCAAAAGGTTGCCTAAGTCAGCGTCAGTCATTTTACCGTCAGTGGAAATCAAGCTAACGACCATCATGAAGTTGGACTGGTATTTCGCTACCCGGATACCCTGTTCTGTGGCTTCGGTCGGCAACTGCGATTCCGCCAGGGACACCTTGTTCTGCACCTGTACCTGAGCGATATCCGGATCAGTGCCCTGATCGAAGGTAACAATAATGCTAGCGCTGCCATCGCTGCTGCTGTTGGATTCAATGTAGCGCAGGTTGTCGATACCGTTGAGCTGCTGCTCTATCACCTGTACTACCGTTTTTTGTACTGTCTCGGCGCTAGCCCCTGGATAGGTTACCGACACCTGAATCGCCGGCGGCGCGATGTTTGGGTACTGGTTGATCGGAAGATCGAGGATAGAGAGCACCCCTGCCAGCATCACTACAATGGCGATCACCCAGGCGAAAATTGGGCGTTCGATAAAGAACTTTGACATCAATAGCCCCTTATTGCGCCGACGGATCGGTCATGGATAATTGGACGGTATTGGAATCATCCGTTTGGCTCTGCTCACTGGAGGAAACTTTCATGCCGGTATGGATATTCTGGATGCCTTCAGTGACCACTTTTTCACCAGCACTGAGGCCACTGGTGACCTGCCACTGACCATTGCTCATCTCACCTGTAGTGATATAACGTTGCTCGACAGTGTTGTCAGTTTTGACTACATAGGCATAAGGACGGCCCTTAATGTCATGGCCAATGGCCTCTTGAGGTGCCAGAATGCCCTCTTCCTGAACGCCTTGCACCAGACGGGCATGGACGAACATGCCGGGAAGCAGGACATGATGTGGGTTAGGGAAGGTGGCGCGCAGCGTAACCGAGCCAGTGCCTTCGTCCACGGTCACTTCGGAGAAATCTAACCGTCCTTCCTGGCTATAACTGCTGCCATCTTCAAGCATAAGTCGCACCGCAGCCTCATGGTTGCTCGGGGCTTTTAGCTTTCCCTCACTCAGCGCGCGCCGCAGGCGCAGCAGATCCAGTGATGACTCACTGACATCGACATAGATAGGATCAAGCTGGGAGATGGTGGTGAGATAGCTACTCTGACCATTGGTGACCAGGGCACCCTCGGTAAAGAGTGAACGACCGATACGTCCGGATATCGGTGCACGAACCTTAGTGTATTCCAGATTCACGCGCGCGGTTTGCACATCGGCTTTGGCTTCGGAGGCGGTAGCCACCGCGTCGTCATAAGTCTGTGCGCTCACTGCGTGGGCGGCGGCGAGTGGCTTGTAGCGCTTGACCACTGATTCGGCGTTAATATAAGTCGCTACCGCTTTGTCATAAGCGGCCTGATAGCTGGCGGGATCGATCTGATACAGCTGTTGACCGGCCTTGACCTCGGTACCTCCGGTAAACAGTCGTTTAAGAATAATGCCATCCACTTGCGGCCGCACTTCAGCGCTGCGTACCGCGGTTGTGCGGCCGGGCAGACTTGCGAACAAGGTTATGGGCTGGGTTTTAAGCGTTACAACGCTAACATGAGGCACCGGTGCTGCTGGCGCCCCGTTGTTGGTAGAACGATCGCAGGCGATCAGCAGCATGCTCAGAAAAAGTACTGATAATGTATACCGCATAATAAACATATTATCCCAAATAAATTAGAATGGTTATTCTAAGTTGAGTGCAACATCATGTTGCGTCAATAAGTGTCGAAGCACAAAAAAAATAGTTACAAAATGTAAAAAAACCTTGGTGAATTGGCGCAGTAACGTCATCCACATCGCCTTTTATAGTGGCCAAAGATGACTGCAGAAATGACAATTGCGGACCTTCAACCCCTGATCGTTTGTAGAGCCAGAGTCGTCATATGGCGCGAACAAAAAACAGGATGATCGGCTTGAGAAGCGACTTAAAATGTCATTGGATGGCAGGTAAAACGAAATGACCGTCGCGCGAAATTGACAGCAAACACGGCACTGATCCAGCAACGGGAAGAAACGTTGAAAAATGTCCACATGTCCACCAGCGGCGTTTCGGTCGTAAAAGCGAAGCCGCACTGGGCCCAACAATCGAATAAACGAACCTTTTTGCCTTACGCCGAAAACAGCTTCGCTTATTATCTCATCGGCATCATGCCAGCCCGTCACTCGCTTATAACGTACACAAACGGAACCTGCCTGTGGGTTGAAGGTAGATGGGCACAAAAGAAAGCATCACCCGGTTAATGGATAAATCGCTTTTATCCAACATTACCGCGATGACATGTCTTAGTATTTTCATGGGCAATATCGAATACAAATTGTAGTACAGATTGACCTTCCTGGACCGCCCAACAGTCCGGCGGCACCAAAATGCAAGACTTCAGCGCACCGGTGAAAACGAAGAACGTCAGACAAGCCAGCGTCTTCGTCGGGATGGTAGTTTTAATCTCTCCCCGCGCTTTACCAGAATCGAAAATACTGACCAGCAGTTGCAAAAACTTATTGTCACCCTCTTTCCCCGCTAAGAATGCATTGTTTGTTTCTTCAGAGCATTCACCTCTGAAGATCATAATCTCGACCACATTACGTAGATGCCTGTCGTTTTGAATATCCTCCAAATTGCGAGTGAGGCAACGATGTAACTCAGCTACAGGTTTAGCGGCCACGCATATCCTCTCCAACTGGCTAAACAGCAACAGAGGCACCCTGTTTATGATCTCTCGTAAAAGATCTTGTTTTTCAGTAAAATGCCAGTATATGGCCCCACGGGTACAACCGGCCCGTACAGCGATCATCTGTAGTGTAGTGCGCGCCACTCCCACATCTCGGAAACATTGCTCGGCAGCGTCAAGGATCTGCTCGCGAGTTTCTTCCGCTGCGACTTTTTTGCGTTTTACCACTGATTAATCTCCCCAACATTAACTCAATAACTTTTTGATTTAATCGCGAGAATTATGCTTGCGAGCCCAACGCACATTGCTTCGTCAGGCCTTCGGGATGTTCTACTTTATTAATGCGTTTTTTCTCTTTACTGAACCAACTCGCAATCAAAACGTTAAACCGTGGAATATCAAAAATCACCAATACGGTTGCGGTAGGCATAGTCCCCAATGACCGACTTACGGCTTTGGGGTAGGAGATGCCTTACCGACCGTAGTAAAGAAACCATCACACTCTCGCTAGCTTGTCTTGGCAAAATGTGAGATTGATCTTGTACAGTGTGCCCCACATTGACCATGCTATCCTTGTGGAATAAGCATTTTTGAAATCCCCCTGATCTGATGCTTTATTTCAGCTACTCAATGAGATGTTGTGGGCCATGAAGCTTTGAAGTGAGCGTGACATTTAATTCTCTTAACGTTAACGTTACACTCCTCGTGAAAACCGTCCCTGAGGGGATGCAGAGAGTGATCGTGTCCAGTGAGAGTGTCAGCATTAGTAATATGGTTAAACTTGTCCAAACAGGGCGAAGAGAAGCAAACATTACTATCACCCCTTATTAGGTTGAATATTCATTCTAGTATATTCATACTAATTTAAAACCTGCAAGAATTACTGAACAGGAGAAATCCATGAGTAACCCCCAGGACGATGAAGTTCGGGAGAAAACCAAGGAACGCAGAAAACAGGTGCTAGACGCAGCGGCAAATTGCTTCCGGAAAGAGGGTTTTCATGGTTGCAGCATAGCCAAAATCTCTAAAGCTGCTGGCATGAGCCCAGGGCATATCTACTATCATTTTGCTAACAAAGAAGCGATTGTTGAAGCACTGGTGGCGCAGCAGGAACACACGCTACTGGAACTCGTGAATGACATCGCCGCTGCTCCACCCGATGAAGCGTTGGTTGATTCTCTGACCAGGCAAACCGAAAGAATGATTGAGCATCATACTTCCCCTGATTTTGTAGGATTATGGCTAGAAATTGTTGCCGAGGCGGCACGTAATCCGAGCGTTGCTAAATTGCTTCAATTATCGCATAAAAATATCGCTGCACAATTTGACGAGCAATTGATTAAAAGGTCAAACACCAGCAACGCGGAGGAATTCCGAAAGTTGAGGGGAAAGATGGATATTATAGCTTTAATTTTCAGTGGATTATCTCAACATGTAGTCACCAGGGCCAACGAGGATAAGATTGACTACAAACGACTATCGGAGACAATAAACGGTGTCATCAAACACTTATTTAAAACTTAAAACGCTAATGTTAGGTTTGTAAGTAAAGTAGGTTTGGGGTCGGGAGCGGTGGTACTGGTCGTATTGAGTTTGTAACTGCCGATCAGCGTGTTGCTCGCCGGCCCCATGAGCAGGTAAAATTTTTCTGACCAAGACTCACTGTCAATAACACCGTTTAATGGGTTCTTCCGCAATTTGTGCTGCACAATAAACTCTTTGGTCATGACTCCAATCATAATTATTGGTATCAATACAGCTTTATTATCACGGTTATTAACCTTACCTGTACTCTAAATAATTCCAGTTCAGAAAGGAGGCCCCGAAGGAGTCAGACTTATTGGGGATCCCGATAAAAAACGCTCTGCAAGCAGAGCGTCAGACGATAAACCGCGGAGTCAAAACGATGATAATGGGAGAGACAAGTCAAACATCCATGCCAGAGATGGTGCGGCTGAAGCTGACAATAATATACTTGCAGCGCCTTTACGATCTCCCCATTATCACCGCTATATGCACTTTGTTATCAAACTCAGCGAAATAACATTACTTCGCTTTTTTGGCGTCACTCGCGATCAGAAGTTTTTCCAGAGCATCGCCACCCATATGGCGAACATCCTGACCTTTCACGAAGTAGAAGATAAATTCACAGATATTCTGACAGCGATCACCGATGCGCTCGATAGAACGGGCGCAAAACAGTGCGGTCAGTACACTTGGAATGGTACGGGAATCTTCCATCATGTGAGTCATTAACTGACGCACAATACCCTCGTATTCCTTATCGACTTTTTTATCTTCCCGGTAGATACGGATGGCTTCATCCAGATCCATACGGGCAAAAGCATCCAGCACATCATGCAGCATCTGCACCGTGTGACGGCCCAGAGACTCCAGACTCACCAGCAACGGTTGATGCTGGTGGGAAAATTTTTCCAGCGCGGTGCGGCAAATTTTATCCGCCACGTCACCGATGCGTTCCAGCTCCGAAATAGTTTTGATGATCGCCATCACCAAGCGCAAATCGCTGGCCGTGGGTTGACGCTTGGCGATAATGCGCACACAAGCTTCATCAATCGTCACTTCCATCAGGTTAACTTTGGAATCACCTTCAATAACCCGCGTCGCCAGTTCTGAGTCCTGATTGTGCATCGCAGTAATGGCGTCAGTCAGTTGCTGTTCAACCAGTCCCCCCATGCTCAAGACCTGAGTGCGGATGTTCTCCAGTTCGGCATTAAACTGACCGGAAATATGTTTATTCAGATTAAGATTTTCCATGATACTCCCGTAATCAACCGTAGCGACCGGTAATATAGTCTTCGGTCTTTTTCTGCCGTGGCGCGGTAAACAGGGTGTCGGTATCGCTGAACTCGATCAGCTCACCCAGATACATAAACGCCGTATAATCGGAACAACGCGCAGCCTGCTGCATGTTATGCGTCACGATCACCACGGTATAATCTTTCTTAAGCTCTGAAATCAGTTCTTCGATTCTGCCAGTGGAAATAGGATCCAATGCCGAGCAAGGTTCATCCAGCAGCAGAACTTCAGGGCGGATAGCAATACCGCGAGCGATACACAAACGTTGCTGTTGTCCTCCAGACAGACTGTAACCACTCTGGTGCAGTTTATCTTTGGTTTCCTGCCACAATGCCGCCTTGGTCAGCGCCCACTGTACGCGCTCATCCATATCCGGGCGGGACAGCTTTTCAAACAAGCGCACCCCAAACGCAATATTGTCATAAATCGACATCGGGAACGGTGTCGGTTTCTGGAATACCATGCCCACCTTGGCACGCAACAATGCGATATCCTGCTTATCCGTCAAGATGTTATTACCATCCAGCAGAATATCTCCCTCAGCATGTTGCTCTGGGTAAAGCTGGTACATTTTATTCATGGTTCGCAGCAACGTGGACTTGCCACATCCCGATGGGCCGATGAACGCAGTAACCTGATTTTGGGCGATATCCAGCGTAATGTTTTTCAGCGCATGGAATTTCCCGTAATAAAAATTCAGATCGCGCACCTGGATTTTGCTGGTGGATGTCTCAGTAGCCATACTCATCAAGACTTCTCTCTTCTAGCCGGTGCTGCTACGCAACACTTTTAATTATCAATGTTTCTTCTCAGCAAACACTACACGTGCCAGGATATTCAGAAATAGCACACACACAGTAATCAACAGTACACCTGCCCAAGCCAGCTGTTGCCACTCTGCGAACGGACTCATGGCAAACTTGAAGATAGTCACCGGCAGGTTGGCAATCGGATGCATTAAATCCGTGTTCCAGAACTGGTTGGATAACGAAGTGAACAGCAACGGTGCCGTTTCCCCGGCGATACGAGCAACAGCCAGTAGAATGCCGGTAATAATTCCTGAGACAGACGCTTTTAACGTAATTGCAGAAATCATTTTCCATTTGGGTGTACCCAGAGCATAGGCAGCTTCACGCAGGCTATCTGGTACCAGTTTGAGCATATTTTCCGTGGTGCGGATAACAATCGGTATCTGTAATAATGCCAGCGCGATAACCCCTGCCCAGCCGGAAAAATGCTCCATTCTGGTAACCACGAGACTATAAACAAACAACCCTACAACAATGGACGGTGCCGATAGCAAAATATCATTAATAAAACGAATAACTTCTGCAATCAGCGATTTACGGCCATATTCCGCCAAATAAATGCCCGCCATGATACCCAGTGGCGTTCCCAGAAATGTCGCCCAAAAAATCAGTAGACCACTGCCCGCAATAGCGTTGGCCAAACCACCACCCGGTGAGTTGGGAGGCGGCGTCATTTCGGTAAACAGCGACAGTGACATGCCGTCAATACCTTTGGTGATCGTGGAAAACAGGATCCAAACCAACCAGAACAACCCAAATGCCATCGTCAGCATCGATAAACATAAGGCGATACGATTTTTCTGACGCCGCCAGGCCTGCATTTTGCGACGCATGCGGATAAGCTCTGCTTCGTTCCCAATGCTGATTGCCGTCATCAATGTACTCCTTCATTTTTCGCCAGACGCATGATCATCAATTTTGAGCACGCCAGAACAATAAAGGTAATGACAAACAGGATCAGGCCTAGCTCCATCAGCGCTGCGGTATGTACACCAGGATCAGCCTCTGCAAATTCATTCGCCAACGCAGAAGTAATACTGTTTCCCGGCATATACAGCGACGGGCTATTCAGCTGGTAGGTGTTACCAATGATAAACGTCACTGCCATCGTTTCTCCCAGCGCACGTCCCAGACCCAGCATCACACCGCCAATCACACCATTTTTGGTAAACGGCAGTACAATACGCCAAATCACTTCCCAGGTAGTACAACCGATCCCGTAAGCCGACTCCTTCATCATCACTGGTGTTTGCTCAAACACATCACGCATCACGGCAGCAATATAGGGAATAACCATGATTGCCAGAATCACACCAGCAGCCAGAATACCAATACCGAAGGCCGGGCCGGAAAACAGCACACCTATAAACGGAATATCGGAAAGCACATATCCCACCGGCTGCTGGAAATATTTGGCAAACAACGGTGCAAAAACAAATAAGCCCCACATGCCGTAAACGATACTGGGGATAGCGGCCAACAATTCAATAGCGATACCCAACGGACGTTTTAACCAGTTGGGCGCCAGCTCGGTCAAAAACAGGGCGATACCAAAACTGATCGGAATCGCAATAATCAAGGCAATCAGCGAAGTGACAATAGTGCCGTAGATCGGAACCAACGCACCAAATTGCTCGGCAGGTGCATCCCATTCCTTTGTCCACAAAAACGAAAAACCGAACTTCTGTATGCTCGGCCAGGATGCGATAATCAGGGAAACAATGATGCCCCCCAACAACAATAACGTTAGCAACGCAGACAGCCTTACCAGCACACCGAAAATGACATCTCCATGTTTTCCTGGCGGGGTAATAGCTGGCTTATATTCAGCCATACGACTCTCTTCTCAAAATAATAGGGGTAACCCCTATGAATTTCGGAGGCGGATCCCCCGTTTCCGGATTATCCGCCTCACGATTACCAGCAAATAACGATTGACCAACTCAATTAATAAATCGATTTACCGCTTTCGTCTTTAATCTGAGTTTTCCATGCTGCGCGAACCTGAGCAACCACTTCTTTTGGCAGAGTAGCGTAATCCAGCGCGTTGGCTTCTTTGCCACCATGGTCATACGCCCAGTCAAAGAACTTCATCACTTCTTTACCCTGTGTAGGTTTGGTTTGTACTTTATGCAACAGGATAAAGGTAGTGGAGGTAATTGGCCATACATCCGCCCCCTTCTGGTTAGTCAGGTCCTGAGCGAAAGACTTGCTCCAGTCAATACCTTTGGCCGCGTTACTGAATGACACTTCAGTCGGGTTCACAACCTTGCCATCAGCAGAAATCAGTTTGGTGTAAACCAGCTTGTTCTGTTTGGCATAAGCGTATTCTACATAACCAATAGCACCTGGCAGACGCTGAACAAACGCCGCGACACCATCATTACCTTTACCACCCAGACCGGTCGGCCAGTTAACTGTGTTGCCTGCACCCACCTTCTCTTTCCACTCAGGGCTTACTTTTGACAAGTAGCTGGTAAACACATAAGACGTGCCAGAACCATCAGCACGACGGACAACCGCGATATCCTGGTCCGGCAGCTTCGCTTTCGGGTTCAGTTTGGCAATTGCTGGATCATTCCATTTTTTAATTTTGCCCAGATAGATATCACCCAGGGTTTTACCATCCAGCGTCAATTCACCTTTTTTCACGCCCTGCACATTAACCGCCAGGACAATACCGCCAATCACAGTCGGGAATTGGAACAGACCTTCCTGAGCCAGCTTTTCATCTTTCAGCGGCGCATCAGACGCACCGAAATCCACGGTTTTTGCAACGATTTGTTTTACACCGCCTGAAGAACCAATTCCTTGGTAGTTTATTTTGTTGCCGGTTTCTTTTTGATATGAATCAGCCCATTTCGTGTAAACCGGAGCGGGGAATGTCGCACCTGCGCCGGTGAGATCAGCAGCAAAAGCGGAAACAGTCATCAAAGAAACGCTTGCCGCAACAATACTGGCAACAGTAGTACGCATCAGTTTCATAATCCCTCCTGTGGGATAATACTTTAAAAGTGTAGACCCGGAGCTTTGTTAATCAGAGTGTAGTTTGCAGGAGGGAAAATAGGACAATTAAGTGACATTAAAATGTACGTTATATTACAGTTTTATGACAAACAAGCCAATACATGAGGTTATGTGGAATCTGATTATGCAATAACAGCAACAAGAATCAGGTTGTGGCCCCATTATTCAGGGAGGAACACAATGAAAAGGCTCACTGTGACGATAAATTTTTTTTTACAGTACCGTACATCTGGTATTCAATAAAGCCGCATAACACACGGCTTTTACTACTTAACTCCGCTCTCGTTAATGTGGAGAGCCGTTTTTATCCAGCTCTCATAAAACGTTATTTCCAGCGATGAAAAATCAATGACGTATTGATGCCGCCAAAAGACAAACTCGAACTCGCCGAACCAAAATCCGTTATGCACCAGACGTCTTACCCCATATAAGTTCACACCATAAAAAATCCGTCCGGTAGTTACCCTATTTTCTGGGAACCATCGGACGGATGTTATATACCCAGCATCTTTCAAATTGCAGGTGCTTTTCCGCATTCATGCATCATAATGCTTAATAAATATATTTATATATATCAATAGGATAATCACTAAAAACAACTGTAGGAAAAATTTACTAACCGTCAGTTGAACGCGTTAGCTCTTCCCAAGCCTCAATTTCGGCTGCATAAGCTTTTAGTTTATCTCGCACCAGGCCGAGAGCATCACTTCCCAATAGTAAATGTGTCGGTGGCGCATCACTATTAATTATTGCCAGCATGGCACGCGCAGCTCTGGCAGGATCACCTAGCTGCTTGCCATTTTTCTCCTCCCGAGCCTGACGAATTGGGTCGAATATCGGGTCATAATCAGGGATTGTTCGAGGCGTCCTGACCATTGACCGCCCTGCCCAATCGGTACGGAAAGACCCTGGCGCGACAGCGGTCACAGTAATACCAAAAGGTTTGAGCTCCTTACCTAATGCTTCAGAAATCCCTTCCAGCGCGAACTTGCTGCCGCAGTAATAAGCAATACCGGGCATGGTAATGAATCCGCCCATCGACGTGATATTGAGAATATGCCCGCGGCGGCGTTCACGCATATAAGGCAGCAAAGCTTTGATCATCGCTACCGCACCAAATACGTTTACGTCGAACTGTCGTTTCATTTCGTCCAGCGTAGACTCTTCCATCACGCCTTCATGGCCATAACCTGCATTATTGACCAGCACGTCAACCTGACCGATGGTGTCTTCAATCTCGGCAACCACCCCGCCAATCGACGTGAAGTCTGTCACATCAAGAATACGGGCAAAGGCACGTGAAGGTTCGATCGCTTCAAAAGACGCCTTTGCCGATGCACTGCGCACGGTTCCCACGACGCGATGACCACTGCTTAACGCTTCCTGAGCTAATGCACGACCAAAACCGCTGCTGACGCCAGTGATAAAAATAATCTTGGATGATGTCATAAAAACTCCCGTTAACTAAGAGGGGTGTGCATAATATTCGCTATCATGGTCTTTTTTTAGACCATATATTCTCTATTTATTGCCTAATTATATGATGGTGGTTTCATGAGGGATCAAACGATAGCGCTCTCCGGCCTTGTTTCAGATCAGCAACACATGGTCAGCTTGCTTATGGCATTGGCGCCACAGGAAGGTTACAACCTGACCGCTCTTCCCGGCGTACGTTTCCTTCGCTCGGATCATCCTCTGGCGCGCACCCCTGTGCTTTACGATCCGGGTATTGTTATTGTGTGTCAGGGTTCGAAACGAGGCTATTTTGGGGATAAAACTTACGTTTATGACGAGCAGCATTATCTTGCCGTCTCAGTGCCGGTGCCCTTCGTAATGGAAACCGATGCATCACCAGAGCATCCGTTACTGGCTATCTATTTACATCTTGATTTCCAGCTGGCGGCCGAATTGCTGATACAGATAGAAAGGTACAATGTGGCGCAACCAGCGGCGACCCCCGAAAGCATGATGTCCAGCCCAATGGATGACGAGCTGAGAACCTCTGTGTTGCACTTCCTCGAAGCAATGAGCAAATCACCCGGTGCAGTTATACTTGGACCGGCATTACTGCGTGAACTCTATTACCGCATTCTCACCGGCGCTCAGGGTAATGCCATGCGTGCAGCGTTGGCAATGCATGGGCAATTCGGCAAAATAGGCAAAGCGTTACGCCGTATTCATGCCACCTACTCAACTCCCCTTAGTCTGAGCCAACTGGCTGACGAAGCAGGAATGAGTGTGCCGACCTTTCATAGCCACTTTAAGGCTATAACTCGCACATCACCCATGCAGTACGTGAAATCGACACGTCTGCATCAGGCCCGACTGATGATGGTACGACAAGGCGTCACAGCGGCAGTAGCAAGCCGATCTGTGGGTTATGAAAGTCCTTCGCAGTTTAATCGCGAATTTAAACGCTTATTCGGGTTGCCCCCAGCCGAAGAGACAAAACGGATGCGGGAGAACTTTGCGGTACCACCTGCGCATTTTGCGTCAGAATTTGTCTCTTCTCATTAGCTGAGAAATCGAAATTTATTAGCATCGTCGTGATGACCCATCAATCGCCTTTGTTCACCCGAATCCATTGCCACACCTTGCGAGTAAAGTCGGCTATGACGTGCAGGCATGTCGATTGAGCGTTGATGTCTAACAGACCTAAAAATGATTGTATGCCCAGTAGAGGCATACCGTAGATGACATTTGAAATCCTGGCAGATGAGCATACTCTTGCTCAGAGTTACATCAATTACAAATAGGCAGCGCATTGTCACATTAGACGTAAACGGACATACAGAGCCCCTCAGCTTTAAAACCCACTGACAGAACATGACGCTAGCACAGGCAAAATGCTCCTGTCATCCGATACAACGCAACAGTGGGGAGCCCGAGACAGGATGAAAATCTCAGAGACCATCACCGCCGTTTTTTTCCTTTTTATTTCCATCGGCGCTATGGCTGCCGTACCCACTTCTCATGCAATGGTAGGGGAATCAAGAAATCATAATGGGTTTAAATCGCATTTTAACATTGCCGACACCGCCGAAATGCCGGATGAACGTCGCGATGATCCCTGGCATGGCTCACATCTTACTTCATCGTAATCCCGTTTGAGATCTCTCAGAAAAGGGCATTTCGTGGCGTATTATCCACAGTTGATAATACGTTCCGTCTCCAAGCTCTCTCCCTTGTCTAATCAGGGAAACAATCACCGTCTCTGACAGTGACTATTTCGATTTAGGCATAAAAAAACCCGGTATGCTTTTTGAACAGCATAACCGGATTTTCCAGTTAACAACTATGTTGTCATTCCACAAACCTGACTAGCTTATTACTACACTTACTCTACCGTGACAGATTTTGCCAAATTACGTGGCTGATCCACATCAGTGCCTTTAATCAGTGCTACATGATAAGCCAGCAGTTGTAGTGGAACGGTATAGAAGATCGGCGCAATAACATCTTCAACATGAGGCAGTTTGATAAGCTTCATCATCTCGCTATCAGAAGTGAAACCAGCGGCTTCATCGGCAAATACATATAATTCACCGCCACGCGCCCGCACTTCTTCAATATTGGACTTCAACTTTTCCAACAGCTCGTTATTGGGAGCCACCACTACCACCGGCATATCAGCATCAATCAGCGCCAGCGGGCCATGTTTCAACTCGCCCGCCGCATAGGCTTCTGCATGGATATAAGAGATCTCTTTAAGCTTCAGCGCGCCTTCCATTGCAATCGGATACTGATCGCCACGCCCCAGGAACAAGGCATGATGCTTGTCAGAAAAACCCTCCGCCAGCGATTCGATCAGTTTGTCCTGCGACAGCATCTGCTCTATACGTGCTGGCAATGCCTGCAAAGCATGAACAATATCGTGCTCGATTTTCGCATCCATACCGCGCAAATGGCCAATACTCGCCACCAGCATCAGCAGTACCGTCAGTTGCGTGGTGAAAGCTTTGGTTGATGCCACACCGATTTCCACACCGGCTTTGGTCATTAACGCCAGATCGGATTCACGCACCAGTGAAGAACCCGCAACATTACAAATCGCCAATGAACCGAGGTAACCCAACTCTTTGGACATACGTAATGCCGCGAGGGTATCGGCTGTTTCACCAGACTGAGACAGCGTAATCATCAGGCTATTAGCGCGTACTGCCGGTTTGCGGTAACGGAATTCAGAAGCGATTTCCACATCACAAGGCACTCCCGCCAACGCTTCAAACCAGTAACGGGAAACCATACCGGAATTGTAAGACGTACCGCAGGCAATAATTTGAATATGCTGAACTTTCGCCAGCAGTTCATCCGCTTTTGGCCCTAATTCGGACAGATTGATCTCGCCGTGGCTGAAACGCCCCTCCAGGGTATTTTTAATAGCCATCGGTTGTTCGTAGATCTCTTTTTGCATGTAGTGACGGTAAGTTCCCTTGTCACCGGCATCGTATTGCACGCTGGATTCAATCTCTTCGCGTTTAACATCCTGACCTTGCTTATCGAAAATATGCACGGTGCGACGAGTAATTTCAGCCACGTCCCCCTCTTCCAGGAAGATAAAACGACGAGTCACCGGCAATAATGCCAGTTGGTCGGAGGCGATAAAGTTTTCCCCGACACCAAGACCAACCACTAACGGACTGCCGGAACGGGCGGCCACCATCACGCTGGGATCACGGCTATCCAACAACACCATTCCGTACGCGCCACGCAACTGAGGAATAACACGCTTCACCACGTCTACCAGTGAACCCCCACTTTGCTGCTGTTCCCAGTGAACCAGATGCGCCACGACTTCAGTGTCGGTTTCTGAAGCAAACCGATAACCACGTTTAACCAGCAGTTCACGTAACGGTTCGTGATTTTCGATAATACCGTTATGCACTACGGTAATGTATCCAGAAACATGAGGATGGGCGTTATCTTCCGAAGGCTCACCATGTGTAGCCCAACGCGTATGAGCAATTCCAGTACCACCGTGCAACGGATGTTCATCGGCTGCCTGAGCCAGAATCTGTACCTTGCCCAAACGGCGTAAACGGGTCATATGACCATCATTGTCCACGACTGCCAGACCAGCCGAATCATAACCGCGGTATTCCAGACGGCGTAGCCCTTCCAGCAGTATTTCTGCAATATCACGCTGTGCAACAGCGCCTACTATTCCACACATCTGTTGTATTCCTATAGAAGTGACATATTGTGTCACCAGAGATGTCTCTGACCTGATTATTCCGGTTTTTTCCGGGTTCCCCGAGCCTTGTAGAGTTGGGGATTATTATGTTTTGTCCTGTGTTCTATCGATAAAACACAGAACAAAACCGTCTTTATATCAAAACGTTGTTTAGTTGGTTATTGCTGCCGTTTTAACGCCTGTCCTCAGCAAGTATGGGAATGCATCAAAGATTGTCAGCGCTGCCAGAATGGATCCCCGACATCACGGGGATGACAAAAGAGCAAGCCGATAACAAAACCGATGAGGTATTCACAGCCATCGACTCGGTTATTTTTTCTTTACCGGGCGCACCCAACCAGCGATATGTTGTTGCTTCACCCGACTGATAACCAACTCATTCTCACCAACATTCCGGGTAATGGTGGTACCAGCACCTATCGTGGCACCTTTGGCTACGCTAACCGGCGCCACCAATTGAGTATCAGAACCAACAAACACATCATCACCGATAATGGTTTTATGCTTATTTGCACCATCGTAATTGCAGGTAATGGTTCCGGCACCAATATTTACGCCAGCACCAATGTCAGCATCACCCAGATAGCTTAAGTGACCCGCTTTGGAGCCTTTCCCCAAACGGGCTTTCTTCAGCTCGACAAAGTTACCTACATGAGCACCTTCCGCCAGCTCGGCCCCTGGACGTAAACGGGCAAAAGGCCCAATAGTGCACTTCGCTTCAAGTACAGCATCTTCTACTACCGAGTATGGACTGATCTCACAGTCGTCACCAATCACACTGTTTTTTATTACACAACCCGCGCCAATTTTGACTCGACAGCCCAACGTCACCTCACCTTCAAAAATGACATTGGTATCAATAGTGACATCACGACCGTGTTTCAACTCCCCTCGCAGATCAAAACGAGCAGGATCGCGTAGCGTCACCCCGGCCAGCAACAGTTTTTTCGCCTGTTCCTGCTGATAGACACGCTCCAGCGTGGCGAGTTGCAAGCGGTTATTCACCCCTTCTACTTCACTCTGGCTATCGGGATGAACAGCCATAACACGATGGCCTTCCTGTACTGCCATGGCGATAATATCCGTGAGGTAATACTCGCCCTGCACGTTATCGTTGGTAAGTTGGCTCAACCAGCGTTTCAGATCCTGACCATTTGCTACCAGGATGCCGGTATTGATCTCGGATATTTGCCGCTGTTCCTCACTGGCATCTTTGTGTTCAATAATACCGACGACTTCGCCATTTTTACGCACGATGCGACCATAACCGGTAGGATCATTAACCTTCACCGTCAATAAACCAATCCCACCCAACGGTTTTGCCTGTAACAGGCGCTGTAATGTAGCCGGAGAAATCAGCGGCACATCACCATACAGCATCAGGATATCTTCATCGTCGGCAAACCAGGGTGCGGCCTGTTGCATAGCATGACCGGTGCCTAGCTGTTCAGCCTGTAATACCCAGTTCAACGATAAATCAGACAGCGCTTCCTTCAGTAGATCGCCACCGTGTCCATAAACCAGATGCATATTTCTGGCACCAATTTTCATTGCTGCATCAATAATATGCTGAACCATGGGTTTACCCGCCAGCGGGTGAAGCACTTTAGGAAGATCGGAATACATGCGGGTTCCCTTGCCAGCGGCAAGGATAACCACACTCATAGCACTGTTTGACATAGGCATCCTGACTAAAAACCAAGAGATGTCGCCATTATGGCGACAGACAAAAGTAAACCCGTTATCACGCTGGAATACTACATATTTTTCAGCGAAAAATACCTGTCCAACGGGATTCTAGGCGTTAAATTCAGATGAATGGAAGTGTACTCAAACTGGGGCTGTTTGGGTAAGTATGATGATACTCCCGCGTTAATTTTTATGCTCCCCGCCAAACTGCCTGTTTCATTTACGGATTAAGTCACGAAACGGAAACTTTTGGTAAAAAACCGCATCCACTTTGTGAGCCACACAAAAGAAACAGTGTTTCATTTTTTGTAATAATGCGCCGACCAATAACAAATAATGATGGGGAAAATATGAAATACGCTGTTTCCGGGCTCATTACTGTAGCCCTTAATTCATTTTTATTGATGGGGAGTACGCCTTCTTTTGCTGCTCCTCAGACAGCACCACTGGTCTGGCACAGCATCGCATTCGGGCAGTCCACTGATGTGAATTTCTCCTCCAACGTTTTACCTGAAAAAATCGGGGTTAATGACGTTACCATCAACGGCAAAAAACTTACTTCAACAGATAAAGCCGATTTATCCGCGCCAATTACCATTGAAAGCCGGGGGGGGAAAATAGCCAACACCCATGATGGATTAACGTTTTTCTATACTGAACTACCAGCCAATGTAAATTTCACGCTGCAATCTGACGTTACGGTTGATCAGTTTGGTCCTGAGACAAAGGCCAGACCAGCTGCACAGGAAGGTGCAGGGATACTAGTACGGGATATTTTAGGTGTGCCTCGGCAGAATCCACTGAAAGTGGGATATGAGGAGTTTCCGGCAGCCTCAAACATGGTGATGAATGCCATCATGACCCAGGATAAAAAGGCCAAAAATGCCAAAACTGAAGTAAAAATACAGGCTATTTCACGTAATGGCGTGATACAGCCGTGGGGTAATATTGGCGCTAAAATTAGCAAAAGTAGCTATCAGGAAAAAATTAATCTGGAACAAACCCCAACATTCCGCTTGAAACTGGAACGGACTGACGATGGCTTTATCACTTCTTATGCACCTAAAGACAGTGATCAATGGGTAACAAAAACCGTTAAAGGTGCTGATCTGGTCACCCAACAGGATAAAAAGCATTACTATGTCGGTTTCTTCGCTTCACGTAATGCAAAAGTCACCATTAATAATGCCAGCCTGACCACCAGTCCAGCGCATACAAAATTATCACCCGCCTTTAAAGCAGAAAGTTTCGCACCATTGTTGCAAGTGGCTTCTTCAACCCTTTCCGTTCACGACAACTATCTGGTCCAGGCCAGAGTGAACTACAACGGTACACTGGCCGTGTATCAGAATGGCAAGGAGCTTGGCAAAGCACACGCTATCAAAGCCGGTGAAATGTTCAGCCTGCCAGCGAAGCTGACAGCGCCGAAAACAGAGTTCAAACTGGTCTACACACCAGGTGACGGTAAAGATAAATCATCACAGGAAGCGAGTTTCAGTGTAGAAAAAGTGACCTTTGCGGATGCCAAAAATTTGTATGTTTCTCCTGAGGGGAAATCAACCAACAATGGTAGCAAAAAAGCACCACTGGATATCACGACAGCCATCAGTGCATTACCTGCGGGCGGTACGTTGTGGTTAATGCCTGGGGATTACGCTGCGACCGAAATTCCGGTAACCGCCAGCGGTACCGCCAAAGCGCCAAAACATCTGGTTGCAGTTGAAGGTAAGAGCGTTATCCATGGACTCAATCTCAACGCTAGCTACTGGATTGTAAAAGGTGTTGAAATTACTGAGAAAAGCTTCCGTATCGAAGGCAGTTACAACCGCATAGATCGCGTGGTGGCACACAATTGCGACGACACCGGAATTCAGGTTTCATCAACAGGAAAGGTGGGAAAACCTTTGTGGGCCAGCCATAACCTGATTTTGAATTCAGAATCCTACAGCAATCAGGATCCAGGTAAAATCAACGCAGATGGCTTTGCAGTAAAAATGCGCGTTGGTGAAGGTAATGTGATCCGTGGTGCCTTCTCTCATGACAATATTGATGATGGGTTTGACCTGTTCAACAAAATTGAGGATGGTCCGAACGGGGTTGTGGTGATCGAGAATTCTATTGCACTCAACAACACCAGCAACGGTTTCAAACTGGGAGGGGAAGGTCAGCCGGTTGCACATCAGATTAAAAACAGCATTGCCATTGGCAATCATCTGGATGGCTTTACCGACAACTTTAACCCAGGTGCGCTAGTTGTTGAGAATAACATTGCACTTGATAACCAACGCTTTAACTTTATCTTCCGCCCAAGCCCGTACTATGGTCCGGAAAAACAGGGAATATTTAAAAATAATGTATCCCTGCGCACGTCAGCGGGTAAATACGACGACGCCGTCGTTGGTCGTGTAGATTCCAGTAACTACTTCATCAAAGACAACCACTCGGTCAACAATAAAGGGAAAGAAATCACTACTGCCGCCTATAAATCCATTGTCGTACCACAAACATTCACGCGTGATGCAAAAGGCAATTTACAGCTGGGTGATTTTCTGAAGAAAAAATAACACACTCTCAAAGGATGCCCGACATTGGGCATCCTGCGGGAATAATCAAGCAATAATGGTGAACATAAAAAAGGCCAGCCGGTAAAAACCAACTGGCCTTTTTAACAACTGAAGCTGTTACATCGCTTTTCTGGTCAGCTCAATAACGCGCAGTTTAGCAATAGCTTTCGTCAGCTCGGCAGAGGCTTGAGCATAATCCACATCACCATGTGAATCACGGATATGCTCTTCCGCTTTACGTTTCGCTTCCAATGCCCGCGCTTCATCAAGATCCTTCCCACGAATGGCCGTATCAGACAAAACAGTGACCATATTCGGTTGCACCTCAAGGATACCTCCGGACAAGTAGATATACTCTTCACTGCCGTGCTGTTTAACAATACGCACCATACCGGGATTAATAGCCGTAAGCAGGGGAGCGTGACCAGGATAAATCCCCAGTTCACCTTCGCTACCGGTCACCTGGATTTTTTCTACCAGACCGGAGAACATTGCCTGTTCTGCACTAACGACATCCAGATGGTAAGTCATAGCAGCCATATCACCCTCCTCTCAGAACGTTACAGTTTCTTGGCTTTTTCCACTGCTTCTTCAATGGTGCCAACCATGTAGAACGCCTGCTCTGGCAGGTGGTCGTAGTCGCCAGCCATAATGCCTTTGAAACCACGAATGGTGTCTTTCAGCGATACGAACTTACCTGGAGAACCAGTGAAGACTTCAGCCACAAAGAACGGTTGAGACAGGAAGCGCTGGATTTTACGTGCGCGGGATACCACCAGCTTGTCATCTTCTGACAGCTCATCCATACCCAGAATCGCAATGATATCCTTCAGTTCCTGATAACGTTGCAGAATAGACTGCACGCCACGCGCTACATCATAGTGTTCCTGCCCAACAACCAGCGGATCCAACTGACGACTGGTTGAATCCAACGGATCAACGGCCGGGTAAATCCCCAGAGAGGCGATATTACGGCTCAGTACCACAGTTGCATCCAAGTGAGCAAAGGTGGTTGCTGGCGATGGGTCAGTCAAGTCATCCGCAGGGACGTAAACGGCCTGTACGGAGGTAATAGAACCCGTTCTGGTAGACGTGATACGTTCTTGCAGAACGCCCATTTCTTCCGCCAGAGTCGGCTGATAACCTACCGCTGAAGGCATACGACCCAACAGTGCAGAAACTTCTGTACCGGCCAAGGTGTAACGATAGATGTTATCAATGAACAGCAGTACGTCACGACCTTCTTCACGGAACTTTTCAGCCATGGTCAGACCGGTCAATGCTACACGCAGGCGGTTACCCGGCGGCTCATTCATCTGGCCATACACAAGTGAAACTTTGTCGATAACATTGGACTCGGTCATTTCGTGGTAGAAATCGTTACCTTCACGGGTACGTTCGCCCACACCTGCAAACACAGAATAACCGGAGTGCTCGATCGCGATGTTACGGATCAACTCCATCATGTTTACAGTTTTACCAACACCCGCACCACCGAACAGACCCACTTTACCGCCCTTGGCGAACGGACAGATCAGATCCATAACCTTGATACCGGTTTCCAGCAGATCTTGTGAGTTAGCTAATTCTTCATAACTTGGTGCAGGACGGTGAATAGCCCAACGCTCTTCTTCACCGATATCGCCTTTCATGTCGACGGGCTCGCCCAGTACGTTCATGATACGGCCAAGCGTCGATTTACCTACCGGTACTTCGATCGGGTGCTCCAGGTCGGTCACAACCAAACCACGGCGTAGACCGTCGGAAGAACCCATTGCAATACAACGAATAACGCCGCCGCCTAACTGTTGCTGTACTTCCAGCACCAGCTTGGAGGAACCGTTTTCTACCTCAAGCGCATTGTACACTTTTGGTACCGCGTCTTGGGGGAACTCGACGTCCACCACGGCGCCGATTACCTGGATAATCTTTCCAGTAGCCATCTTGAATCCTCTACGTAATTCGTAAACCTAGCTTAAACCGCGGAGGCTCCCCCGACGATCTCGGTGAGTTCCTGAGTGATGCTGGCCTGACGAGCCTTGTTGTACACCAACTGCAGCTCTTTGATCAGGCTGCCGCCATTATCGGTTGCGGCCTTCATCGCTACCATTCGCGCGGCCTGCTCACTGGCCAGATTTTCTACGACACCCTGATAAACCTGAGATTCCACATAACGACGCAACAGGGTATCCAGCAGCGACTTAGGATCGGGTTCATACAAATAATCCCAGGATTTCTTTTTCAGTTCGCCATCCTCTGCAGGTGGCAGCGGCAGCAACTGAACAACTTGTGGAACCTGAGACATGGTATTGATGAATTTGTTACCCACGATATACAGTTTGTCCAGACGACCTTCGTCGTAGGCTTGCAGCATAACTTTTACCGGACCGATCAATTCAGACAGGGTAGGGTTATCTCCCATACCGGTAACCTGAGCAACAATGTTTCCACCTACTGAACCAAAGAAAGACATACCTTTAGAGCCAATCAGCGCCAAATCACTCTCAACGCCTTTATCACTCCATGCTTTCATTTCAGCCAGCAGTTTTTTGAACAAATTAATATTCAAACCACCACACAAGCCACGGTCAGTAGACACCACCAGATACCCAACATGCTTTACTTCACGTTCTTCCAGGTACGGGTGCTTGTATTCCAAATTTCCCAACGCAAGGTGACCGATCACTTTGCGTATAGTTTCTGCATAAGGACGGCTGGCCGCCATACGATCCTGCGATTTACGCATTTTGGAAGCAGCAACCATTTCCATCGCTTTAGTGATCTTCTGCGTATTTTGGACGCTTCCGATCTTACTACGTATCTCTTTTGCGCCGGCCATTTTAGCTTCTCCTCAATGCCTAGCGACCTGCCATAAGGCAGGCCACGGGGCGTTACCAGGACTGGGTTGCCTTAAAGGTATCAAGGATAGTCTTGAATTTATCCTCGATCTCATCGTTATAAGCGCCAGTCTGGCTGAGTTGTTGCAGAAGATCGCCATGCTCACGATTGGCATAGGCCAACAGCGACGCTTCAAAACCGCCAACTTTCGCCAGTTCAACGTCTTCCAGATAACCACGTTCGGCGGAAAACAGTACCAGCGACTGCATTGCAACAGACATCGGTGCATACTGTTTCTGCTTCAGAAGTTCAGTCACTTTCTGACCATGATTCAACTGCTTACGCGTGGCATCATCCAGGTCAGAAGCAAACTGGGAGAATGCCGCCAATTCACGATACTGAGCCAGTGCGGTACGGATACCACCAGACAGTTTCTTCATGATCTTGGTCTGAGCTGCACCACCCACACGGGACACGGAGATGCCTGGGTTAACTGCCGGACGGATACCAGCGTTAAACAGGTTGGATTCCAGGAAGATCTGGCCATCAGTAATAGAAATTACGTTGGTCGGAACAAACGCCGAAACGTCACCCGCCTGAGTTTCGATGATCGGCAGAGCGGTCAAAGACCCCGTTTTCCCCTTCACTTCACCTTTGGTAAAGGCCTCGACGTAATCAACATTCACGCGCGCAGCTCGTTCCAGCAGACGGGAGTGAAGGTAGAAAACATCCCCAGGGTACGCTTCACGACCAGGCGGACGACGAAGCAACAGGGATATTTGACGATAAGCAACGGCCTGCTTGGACAGGTCATCATAAATAATCAGTGCATCTTCACCGCGGTCACGGAAATATTCACCCATTGCGCAACCGGCGTATGGCGCCAGATATTGTAGTGCAGCAGACTCGGACGCCGTGGCCACGACAACAATGGTATTTGACAGTGCATCATGCTCTTCCAGCTTGCGTACCACGTTGGAGATGGTAGACGCTTTCTGTCCGATAGCGACATAAATACACTTAATACCCGAATCACGCTGGTTGATAATCGTATCAATCGCCAGTGCGGTTTTACCAGTCTGACGGTCACCGATAACCAACTCACGCTGGCCACGACCAATTGGAATCATGGCATCAACGGACTTGTAACCGGTCTGGACGGGCTGATCAACGGATTGACGATCGATAACGCCAGGCGCAATCGCTTCAACCGCAGAAAAACCATCGTGTTCAACCGGGCCTTTACCATCAATCGGTGCGCCCAGCGTATTGACAACACGACCCAGCAGGCCACGGCCAACCGGTACTTCCAGAATACGACCGGTACATTTTACTTTATTACCTTCGGCCAGATCCTCATACGGACCCATAACGACCGCACCAACAGAGTCTCGCTCCAGGTTAAGTGCAATCGCATAACGGTTGCCAGGCAGGGAAATCATCTCCCCCTGCATCACATCAGCAAGACCGTTTACATGAATGATCCCATCACTGACGGAAACAATGGTACCTTCATTGTGAGCTTCGCTCACTACATTGAACTGAGCAATTCGCTGCTTGATCAGTTCACTGATTTCGGTGGAATTCAGTTGCATGCTCCAGTCCCCTTAAGACTGCAAGACGTCTGTCAAACGTTCAAGACGGCCACGAATACTGCCATCTATCACCATATCGCCAGCGCGAATAATTACGCCAGCTATAACAGACTTATCAATTTTGCAATTCAGCTTAACTTTACGTGACAGACGTTGTTCCATCGCTGCAGCTATCTTGGATAACTGCTGTTCATTTAACGCTGCAGCAGAAATGACATCGACATCTACCGTCGATTCCAGCTCAGCCCGATGTTGAACAAATTGAGCCAGCACTTCGGAAAGCACTGACAAACGCCCGTTTTCAGCCATCACCCTAATCAGGTTCTGGCACGCATCATCCAGCTCGTCACCACATACGGCAATGAATGTCTTCGCCATAGTCTGGGGCGCAACGGCTCCAGAAAGTAACTCAGCAATGTGTTCATTACGCGCGACTTCAGCAACAAATGTCAGCATTTGTTGCCAGTGGTCAACTGACTGGCTTTCAACGGCAAAGTCAAAAGCTGCTTTGGCGTAGGGGCGAGCTACTGTGACAAATTCAGACATCAGCCCCTCCCTCCTTACAGTTCGGCGACAAGTTTATCAACGATGTCGCTGTTAGCAGCTTCATCCACGGAACGTTCAATAATTTTCTCGGCACCGGCAATAGCCAACATAGCAACGTGCTTACGTAACTCTTCGTAGGCACGTTTGCGCTCGGCGTCAATTTCAGCCTGCGCTTGTGCCACAATTTTGTTACGCTCCGCTTCCGCTTCAACTTTAGCATTGTCCATAATCTGAGCACGCTGCTTATTAGCCTGCTCAACAATGACTAGCGCTTCCGCTTTGGCTTTCTTTAATTGATCGGTCGCATTGGCCTGCGCTAAGTTCAGATCTTTTTTGGCTCGTTCAGCAGAAGCCAGACCGTCAGCAATTTCTTTCTGACGTTTCTCAATGGCATCCATAATCGGCGGCCATATATACTTCATGCAGAACCAAACAAACAGAACAAATGCAATGGCCTGGCCGAGGATTGTAGCGTTAAGATTCACAGCACAATGCCTCTTCTTAGTTAAATAACTTGATGTTTTTCACCATGGCAATAAATCTTGCTTAAGCTACGGCAAACATCACATACAGACCCAGACCAACAGCAATCATCGGGATAGCATCCACCAGACCCATAACGATAAAGAACTGTGTCCGCAGCAGAGGAATCAGGTCAGGCTGACGAGCAGCACCTTCCAAAAATTTACCACCCAGAATGCCGATACCGATCGCAGCACCGATAGCCGCCAAACCCATCATTAAAGCGGCAGCCATGTACAGCAGATCCACACTCAGGTTTTCCATGACAGTCTCCAGTTTTTTTCAATTAAAACGTTTGTAGTGTTGAAAGAAAATTAATGCTCTTCAGATGCCATCGAAAGATAAACAACCGTCAGAACCATGAAAATAAAAGCCTGAAGCGAAATGATCAGAATGTGGAAAATGGCCCAAGGCACATTTAATATCCACTGAGACCACCACGGCAGCAGGCCGGCAATCAGGATGAAGATCAACTCACCCGCATACATGTTGCCAAACAGTCGCAAACCTAAAGAAATCGGTTTTGACAGCAGGCTAACACCTTCAAGAATCAGGTTGATAGGAATAAACACAGGGTGATTGAACGGCTGCATGGTCAATTCTTTAACAAATCCACCAATGCCTTTCATCTTGATGCTGTAGAACAGAATCAGGATGAAAACCCCTAACGCCATGGAAAGTGTAATGTTCACGTCCGCGGAAGGTACCACACGTAATGCAGGCAGTCCCAAAACATGCTCACCAATATACGGCAGCAGATCGATAGGCAACAGATCCATCAGATTCATCAGGAAAACCCAGACGAAGACGGTGAGCGCCAACGGAGCAATAAGCTTACTTTTGCCATGGAACATATCGCGTACATTGCTATCTACAAAACCAACGATCAGTTCCACTGCAGCCTGCAGTTTACCCGGCACACCACTGGTGGGGTTTTTAGCAACTTTACGAAAGATAACCAGAAAGAGTATTCCAAGAAGCACAGAGAAAAACATCGAATCGATGTTAATCGACCAGAACCCCGTCCCCACCTGTAAATGTACAAGATGGTGACTGATATACTCTTGCGGAGTAGAGATTTCTCCTGATGCAGACATGATGTCCCTTACCCTTTTGTTGTTAACTACGGTAACGGTTAATGACGGCTGGTGCCACAATCTGCATGACCAGCATTGATAAATACGTCAGGCCAAGCGGGAAAAATGCCGCATGGAACCCGCCTAACGCCACCACCAACAATGCAATGGTGAATAGCACTTTCAGCGCTTCACCCAAAGCAAATGACCAGGCAACGCGTCCTTCCGATGGTTTATGTGTCTGATGACGCAAGGCAAACAGCATAAACAACATATTCGGTAACCAGGCTGCCAATCCCCCACCGAGCGCAGAAGCTGCGGCTTCCAGGCTAACCACACTGAAAATCGCGCTTAACACTAAAAAAGTCACCAATTGTATTAAAAGTGACCACAGCGCTAACTTTCCACTGTAAAGGGATACAGACATGACGCGTGCCCTCTCCGTACCTTTCTCAGAGTTTACTGAATGACGTATAACACTGCCTTTAATGCACCGAGTCAAGCAGCAAAAAACGTGCAAATTATACGGGTCAGCCCATCGAATTCAATCAATAAGTAGCGAAAAGGTGAACAATTATTTAAATTTATTTCCTAAGCCTTATTTCCGCGAACTATCCGGTTAACACATCAATAGTGAAATGAATGTTAACATGCTGCCAATATGTGATATCACTCACATAAAACAAAACAGGTCTTTTTATATCCGATCAGAGTTTTTTTTGTCTTTAGCAAAAATAGCTATTTATCTTTTTTAATTTCAATAAGATAAAATAAAACACCAACAAAACACTTACAATACAGCACTCAAACCATCTATTGACATTGTGGATATTTTTTTATCATGTTTTTAACATCCCTCAATGAATTGCACGGTGGTTAAAATCGAAATACGGTAAAAAAAACACCACTGCCGAATACATTAATCACCAGGTATACATCACGTTTGTAAAAATTTGGTGAATATATTTCATTAGTTTAATGATTATTTCATTCAGATTTATCAGTTTGAGAACGTTACAAATAGTTATAATTTTCTGATGAAAAACAAAATTAGTTCCGTTTAAGAATCACCAAGTGACGTTCTCCAACCAACTCAGGCACAAAAAGTGGAATAATGATTTCCGGGATAATGCCTTCAGGTAAGGCATCCAGCTCATCTTGAGGAACCGTTCCCTTCAGTGCATAAAAACGACCTTCAGGACGGGAAGGTAAATGATCACACCAGTTAACCATATCCTTCAAAGAAGCAAATGCACGGCTTATCACCCCATCAAAAGGAGGGGCTGCCGAAAAGTCTTCCACACGGCTCTGTACCGGCTCAATATTATCGAGATGTAACTCATGCTGAGCCTGACGCAGAAAACGCACCCGTTTTCCCAGACTATCAAGTAAGGTGAAATGTGAATATGGACGAATAATGGCTAACGGTATGCCCGGTAAACCCGGTCCTGTTCCCACATCAATAAAATTCTGTCCCTGGAGATGTTTTTCTATCACCAGACTATCCATGATATGACGAATCAACATTTGCTCAGGATCACGGACTGAAGTCAGATTATAAGCCTTATTCCATTTATGCAGGAGCTCAACATACTGAATAAGCTTATTTTTTTGTTGATCGGTCAGGGAAATACCAGCGGTATCTAACAGGCTATTGAGTTTGTTAAGCACAAGATAATCCTGAATATCACGTTATTAATACAATCTAGCTGTATCTCCACAGCTAGATTTACGGGCTATTTTGCTAAAAACGACTATCAGGCACTGCGGCGCAGCATCCCCTGTTTTTTCAGCCAAACCAGTAAAATTGAGATTGCAGCTGGTGTAATACCAGAAATACGCGATGCCTGGCCAATGGAACCCGGTTTATGATCATTCAACTTTATAATAACCTCATTTGATAATCCGGTTACCTGCTGATAATCCAGTCCTGCGGGCAATAGCGCATTTTCATTGCGGAGTTGTTTTTCAACTTCATCCTGTTGACGGGCAATATACCCTTCATATTTCACCTGAATTTCTACCTGCTCTGCCGCTTTATCATCGGTTAGTGCAGGGGCGAACATCGGTAACCCGGTCAACATAGCGTAGTTAATTTCCGGACGGCGCAGTAGCTCTTCACCGCTGGCTTCTCGAGAAAGTGGTGTTTTCAGTAAGGAATTAATCTGATCACGATTCTCTGACAACGGATGAACATGAATATCACGCAGGCGCTGCCGTTCCTTCTCAATATTTTCCAACTTCTCGTTGAATGCGGCCCAACGAACATTATCCACCATACCCAATTGACGACCAATTTCCGTCAACCGTAGGTCAGCATTGTCTTCGCGCAGCATCAGACGATATTCAGCCCGCGAAGTAAACATGCGGTAAGGTTCTTTGGTTCCCAATGTGCAGAGATCATCAACTAAAACACCGATGTAAGCTTGATCGCGTCGAGGTGTCCACCCTTCCTGATCAAATGCCAGACGAGCAGCATTCAATCCAGCCAGCATTCCCTGCGCAGCAGCTTCTTCGTAACCGGTTGTCCCGTTGATCTGACCGGCAAAGAAAAGACCGTGAATAAATTTATTTTCCAGTGTCGGTTTTAAATCGCGAGGATCAAAAAAATCATACTCAATAGCATAACCAGGACGAACAATACGGGCATTCTCCATCCCTTGCATGGAACGGACAATCTGCCACTGTATGTCAAATGGTAGGCTGGTAGAAATGCCGTTAGGGTAGATTTCATTGCTGCTCAACCCTTCTGGTTCAAGAAATATCTGGTGGGTATTACGATCGGCAAAACGCATCACCTTGTCTTCAATGGATGGGCAATAGCGTGGCCCGATCCCCGCGATGACGCCAGTGTACATTGGACTACGATCCAAATTATTGCGGATCACCTCATGAGTGCGCTCATTGGTGTGGGTGATATAACAAGGCATCTGTGCCGGATGCTGGCCAGGATCTCCCAGAAAGGAAAAAACAGGCATCGGGTTATCACCGTGCTGTTGCGTCAATACACTGAAATCAATAGTCCGGGCATCTATGCGTGGTGGAGTACCGGTTTTTAAACGTCCGACTCGCAACGGTAATTCACGTAAACGGTGGGCTAATGGAATGGATGGTGGATCGCCAGCTCTACCACCGCTGTAGTTATCCAGACCAATATGTATTTTACCGTCCAGAAATGTTCCTACCGTCAGCACTACGGCTTTGGCACGGAACTTCAATCCCATCTGGGTAATGGCTCCTACAACCTGATCATTTTCCACAATCAGATCGTCAACTGCCTGCTGGAAGATCATCAGATTTGGCTGGTTTTCCAGTGCAGTACGCACTGCTTGGCGATAAAGAACCCGATCGGCTTGTGCACGAGTAGCTCGTACTGCAGGACCTTTACTGATGTTTAGTATCCTAAACTGAATACCTGCTTGATCGATGGCTTTAGCCATCAGTCCACCCATGGCATCAAGTTCTTTTACCAGATGACCTTTCCCTATACCGCCGATAGCCGGGTTACAGGACATCTGTCCCAGCGTATCAATATTGTGTGTCAGTAAGAGGGTTTGACGTCCCATACGGGCCGAGGCCATGGCGGCTTCAGTGCCTGCATGACCACCACCGATCACGATGACGTCAAAAGGATCTGGATAAAACATGGTACTACACCTCGAGTGGTTGCGAATGATCGTTACTAACCTTGGGTGAAGGATTCTACTCAAGTTTATGCCAATGACCAAATGTGTTGGATCGTCGTGTAATTAAAGAAAGATCTTTTTATTTAAAGATCTTCTTATTAGATCTCTTATTAGGATCGACATGTTCTGTGGATAAGCCATGATCCTTTAATGAGATCAATCGATTACTGTTGATCACTAGTTGTGAATGATCGGTGATCCCAGACAGTATAAGCTGGGATCTAAACCTATAGTTATGCACAGATTAAAAAACAATCTAACGTTGTTATTGGGATAACTACGGGTTTTACCCCGCTTATTAAGTGTTTTATCCACAGTTAACTGCTGTATAAATAAGCTATCTGAGTAAATTAACCCATGATCCCAACCATTCTTCTGCGGGATCTTCCGGAATTTCATGTTGGGTTATGTCGATCATCAGGAGATCACCGATCCTTTTTGCGCCTCGATCCTGTAATAGATGATCAACGGTGATTATCGCACCGCAGAATGCGTCATATTCTTTACTGCCTATACCAATGGCACCAAAACGAACCTGGGACAGATCGGGTTTTTGTTCTTCCAGTGCTTCAAACAGCGGCTGTAAGTTATCAGGGATATCACCTGCACCATGAGTCGATGTGACAACCAACCACAAACCGTTGTCCGGAATTTCATTCAGATCAGGCCCATGTAGCATAACGGTGGAAAACCCCTTTTTTTTCAATAACTCTTCCAAATGTTCGGCTACATACTCCGCACTACCGAGTGTACTGCCGCTGATAAGGGTTATGTCAGTCATACATGATCTCACCTGATTAAAGACGGGACATTGTACGCTGTGATTTTTGTGGGATCTACCTGTGGACAATCGGGGGATAAGAATAAAGTATCAAGGAGCAATGGTGCGCATGATCGGGTTCTGTAGTGAGATCAGTGTTTCCGTGGACTGAATTTCATCAATTGTTTGGATCTTGTTGATAAGTACATGTTGTAAGGCGTCGATGGAACGGCACATAACCTTAATAAAGATGCTGTAATGACCCGTGGTGTAATAAGCCTCTACCACTTCTTCCAGATTGTTCAGTTTTTCCAGCGCTGAAGGATAGTCCTTGGCACTTTTCAGGATAATGCCGATGAAACAGCACACGTCGTACCCCAGTTGTTTAGGGTTCACATCAAGTCGGGTACCTATAATGATACCGGCCTGTTTCATCTTTTCTACTCGTACGTGAATGGTTCCCGGGCTGACGGCAAACTGCTTTGCCAGTTCGGCATAAGGTGTTCGGGCATTATCCATTAATACACTAAGAATGCCGCGATCAAGGTCATCAAGGGAATAAGTGTCGGCCATGAAATAGACTCTTTACTCACTGTTGGGTGCATTTACTGCTTACAGTATGATTGATCAATGTTTATAGCGAATAATTTTTTTTCTTTAAAGAAAGAATGAATCCATTAAACAATAAGCACAAGAAATACTAAAACTTGTTTATAAGTAATAAACAACGAATTATTTTTTTTCATGATGGAAACGACGCAAAAGACGGCTTTTCAAGCCGGTATCGAAGCGCCAGATATGATCGAATATCCGTAATATTCCAGGCTTACCGTGATCGGACATCGCGACAGCGTGGAAACGGTGATGAAGTTGTTGCTGGCGGCGTCTGACTTTATTGATGACATCGTCAGGCAATCTCTGAGCAATAAAATCAGAAATAATGACGGCATCGGCATCCCGCCATGATGAATCGTTCATTTTATCCATTAGTGTTGTTATACAGTTCGTCAGATCGGTACCGCCGCGAAATGTTTGATTAAGAAAACGAATTACCTGTTCAATTCCGTCTGCTGAAGTCAATTCGTAACTTATTATCTCGTTAGAGAACAACATAATATAACAACGGCGATTATCCGCCAGAGCCACTCTCATCAAAGCCAGACAAAATGCTTTTGCGCAGCGTTCGTTAAATCCCCCCATAGAACCAGAGGTATCGACACAGACGATAAATGGTCCTCGAGGTTGTTGTTCATTCTGTTGATGGATTACGGGTCGTTCTACTATTTTTTCACGCCAGTTTTCACCCTGCAGGCGATAGGTCAACAGTTGGTGTTCCAGAAGTCGCCGGTAAAATTCGTATTCCAGTTCGTCGATACCCACGGTGGAGAGTTCGGTGGGTAATAGCCGCAGAATATCGTCGCTCTGATGAATGCCGTTCACCTGTTCGGGTAGGGTGGCGAGTTCCCGAACCATCACTCGGAATTCCTCTTTTTGCGCATCGTGACTCAGGATGGATTTGGTTTCCTGGCTGCGACCCAGTCTTTCCGCCAAACGTTGTAGTTCTGGCTGTTGTTTCAGGAAGTTGCCAATATCCAGCAGCGCTTTGAGATCGGTTTTTATCAGCTTACTGGCACTGAGATCCCACAATCGACCCGCGGCGGTTTCATTTTCAGCCAGAATGGGTTCTAGCGCTCCGCTCAGAGTTAAACGCCGCTGTAGTTCATCCAGCAGATTATCCCGTTCCTGTTCCATTATCTGCTGGTGCAGAGTCAGTGTTTGCAATGTCAGGCTGACATGCCATCGCTGCATAAATAAAGAGTGCAAACCGCTGGTTATTTTTTGTTCAATCTGGCGTTCGGGTGTGTTAATCAGTTTATCTGCTGGAGAGAAAAACGGTGAATCTACCGTGTTCAGCATGGACATTATTTTCGGTAGACTGGCTTGAAATGTCTGGCTGCTGGCTAACCGAGTGTTTTGATAACAATTGAACTCTTTTTCCAGATCTGGAGGCGTCTGAGTGCTGCGCAACCGCTGTTTGAGGTTATTCTTCCACATTGGAAGATCGTTCAATAGTGCTTTTTTCAGACGAGGATACTTTTCGAAATACATCACAAACTGAGGCGTAGCCAGCAGTGTGGCAATGAGATCATCCAACAGATCGTTTTCATCAATGGACAATAGCATCTCTAAAGATTCCAGCGTCAGCATTGTTTTTACTCCCGTTGTGACTGTTCTATCTGTTCATTGACCTGTTGCAGACTTTCTTCAATCTTTGCCAACCACTCTTGAGGGACAAACAAACAAGGTTGATGTCGTTCAAATAGTCGCCGTTGTTCCTGTAATTGAATTTTCAGCGTTTCGTATTCCTGAGCGATATCTTCCGGCAGAGTACAATTTATTTTATCTGGTAGCGATAAAATTGAACTTTGCAAGCTGATATCCCTGATGATCAGATACTGATGTTCGTCCACCAGCATATCCAACTGCTGACTAAACCCTACGTTATTCAGTTTACCGCGGATTTCACCACCTTTTTGCAACCAACTGGTTAGTTTTTCTCTGTCTATAATCACATGGGTTACAGTGTGATCCTTGATAATCAACGGTTTTTGCAGTACCAACGTGAGTGTCGGCGTTGTTATGGTATCCGGTAGCGTGTAATGTGCTGTTCTGCCAAAGAAAGAACCTTGTTTTTCAACTCTGAATGCCTGCAACTCACTCTGTTGTTGTTGATATTGCTGACGCTTTGCATTTAATTGCTGCAACCGGAACAGCAATGTCCGTTGTTGATAGGATTGTTCAGTCATCAACAACTCTAACTGTTGCTCCACCAGATGGAGTGAGTCAAGATCGTGCCATAAACAGTCTTTCAGCAGGATGATATCCACAGATGTAATTGATTCACGACCACTGAAAAAGGCACAGGCCTTCAACAGGCGAATTGCTTTTTTCCATCGCCGATCAGAGATATAAGGGGCGTTTTCCTGCGTTTCCAGTTGTTGTCGCAACTGGTAAATCAGCTCAAAACAAATCCCCGGTAAGGGGATGTTATCGATATCGGACTGCCATTGGTGGTATTCTTCATCGCTGACGCTAAGCCCAGCGCTGACCGGATTTTCGTTGTCATTACTGTTGCTGGTGAGTAATGCGAGGAAATTATGTTTGTCCTGCACCCGATCAAGCCACAGGCGGATGAGCATGCGGTCATACAATGCTTCCAGGCTGCTGTCGGCTTCAGGTAATTCATTGGATGCGGTAACCAATAAACGCATAGGAATGGGATCTTCACTATTACCATTGCGAAAACGGCGTTCATTTATTGCTGTTAGCAAGGTGTTCAGAATGGCGGGGCCCGCTTTCCATATTTCATCCAGAAATACGATTTCAGCTTCCGGCAGATAACCGGTCGTCAAACGCTGATAGCGTCCTTCATCTTTCAATGCCTGAATAGATAGCGGACCGAATACTTCTTCTGGTGTAGAGAAGCGAGTCATCAGATATTCAAAGGCAATAGCGTGTTTAAAGGCATATTTAAGACGCCTGGCTATCAGACTCTTTGCTATCCCGGGAGGGCCTAATAAAAAGACGCTCTCGCCGCTTAGCGCAGCCAGAAGGCATAGACGAATGGCGTGCTGCCGTTCATAAAGACCGTGTTCAAGGGCGTGGCTGAGTCGAGCAATTCTATCAGCCAGTGCTGTGGGCTGTATCATAATTAATCCATCGTTCCCGTGTGTTGCAGCCAGGAAGTGCAAAAATAAACGTCAAAAGACTACTTTTTACTCATACTCTGTTTGTTGATTATTGGCACTGTTAGTGACGTTAATCAATAAAGGTTCCTTACCAAATAGGCAAACGGTAATTTAAAAAATAGGTTTTTGCGGCGATTTGTGCATACTGTGCGTTTTCGGGCTAGTGCAACCAGGAATGGTCCGATTCGTTAATAAATTAATAACAGAAGACAAGGTTTATGAGTTCTGAACATAAACGTTCACTTCCGGCAATAACGCTGGCTGCGATTGGGGTGGTCTATGGTGATATTGGTACCAGCCCTCTGTATACGCTTCGAGAGTGTCTGTCCGGACAGTTTGGTTTTGGGGTTGAACCTGATTCCGTATTCGGTTTTCTCTCTCTGATTTTTTGGCTTTTGATTCTGGTCGTGTCCCTGAAATATCTCACCTATGTGATGCGTGCGGATAATGCGGGTGAAGGTGGCATACTGACGTTAATGTCTCTCGCCGGGCGAAACACATCAGATCGAATGACCTCTGTGCTAGTGATCATGGGCTTGATCGGTGGCAGTTTTTTTTATGGAGAGGTTGTTATTACACCGGCTATTTCAGTGCTGTCAGCGATTGAAGGTCTGGATATTGCTGCCCCTTCTCTGGATTCTTACATTATCCCCATTTCCGTTGTTGTACTGACATTGTTGTTTATGATTCAGAAACATGGGACTGGAAGCGTGGGAAAATTGTTTGCCCCGGTGATGTTACTGTGGTTTTTGTCTCTGGGGATTCTTGGTGCCCGCGGTGTTATCGCCAATCCGGAAGTGTTACGGGCGCTGAATCCTAAATGGGCGATTAACTTTTTTATTGAATATAAGTTGGTGGCTTTTTTCGCGCTTGGTGCCGTGGTACTTGCTATTACCGGGGTGGAAGCCCTTTATGCCGATATGGGACACTTTGGTAAATTACCCATTCGTATTGCCTGGTTTTCGGCGGTGCTGCCTTCACTAGTGTTGAATTATTTCGGGCAAGGGGCGTTGCTGCTGAAAGACCCTGATGCCATCAAAAACCCATTTTTCCTTCTGGCACCTGACTGGGCATTGATACCGTTATTGATTCTGGCAACCTTGGCAACCATCATTGCATCTCAGGCAGTGATTTCCGGCGTGTTTTCCTTAACTCGTCAGGCGGTTCGACTTGGCTATTTACCGCCAATGCGTATTGTTCATACCTCTGACATGGAATCCGGGCAGATTTATATTCCGGCAGTTAACTGGTTGTTATATATCGCTGTGGTCATTGTGATTGTCAGCTTTGAACACTCCAGTAATCTGGCGGCCGCATATGGTATCGCGGTGACGGGTACGATGGTGTTGACCAGTATTCTTTCCTGTACCGTGGCAATCAAAAACTGGCACTGGTATCGCTATCTGGTGTGGTTGTTGCTTGTCGTATTATTGATGATCGATTTGCCCATGTTCCTGGCTAATATGAGCAAGATTGTTTCCGGTGGTTGGCTACCTCTGACGTTGGGATTGGTGATGTTTATCATCATGACGACCTGGAAAAGCGAACGCTTTGGCTTGTTGCGTCGTATTCATGAGCATGGAAACTCACTGGATGCGATGATTGTTTCACTGGAGAAGAATCCGCCAGTGCGCGTGCCAGGAACCGCTGTCTATCTTTCCCGCGCTACTCATGTGATTCCTTTTGCACTGTTGCATAACCTGAAACATAACAAGATATTACATGAACGCGTAGTATTGATGACCATCAGGACGGAAGATGCACCTTATGTACATAATGCCAAACGGGTATCAGTGGAACAGCTATCCGCCTCATTCTGGCGTGTGATTGCCAGTTACGGTTGGCGTGAAACACCCAATGTGGAAGAGGTCTTCCACCGTTGCTGGCAAGATGGTTTAACCTGTCAAATGATGGAAACCACTTTTTTCCTGTCTAATGAATCGCTGAGCATGGGGAAACGTCCATGGTATCTGCGCTTGCGTGGTAAATTGTTCATGATGCTGAGCCGTAATGCGCTACGTGCTGCTGATCAATTTGAAATACCACCTAACCGATTGATTGAGCTGGGCATTCAGGTGGAGATATGACAAGTGAGTCGAACGTAAAAATGATGTGAATGCCCCCTATTTGCGTGAACCGTGCCATCCCCGGCACGGTTATTTTATTAATCCATGATTACCAGTCTTACTGCTTACCAGACGATTAACGCATTACTTTTCATATTCAGACACTCCGGTTCTTACTTTTGTTGAACAAGCGAAACGTTTCGATGATGATCACATTTTGATAATATTATCGTTGCCTTCTGGCGATGTTTTTTTACACTATCCTGGAAGCGAAACGTTTCGCTGTTAGGATATAGAATATGAAAAAAGGTGCGTTGCTAAATTCCGAAGTTTCTTCTGTTATTTCCCGGCTCGGGCATACCGATCAAATTGTGATTGGGGATGCGGGGTTACCCATTCCGGAAATGACGACCCGTATCGATCTGGCATTAACCCACAATGTACCTACTTTTTTGCAGATACTTGAAGTGGTAACAACAGAGATGCAGGTTGAGGCGGCCATTCTGGCCGAAGAAATTATCGAGAAAAATCCACAACTCCATGACGCACTGCTTAATCATTTGAAACAACTTGAGCTACACCAGGGAAACTTAATTTCATTGCATTACATAAGTCATGAAGATTTTAAAAAACAAAGTGGGAAAAGCCGGGCTATTATTCGCAGCGGAGAGTGCTCTCCCTATGCGAATGTGATCCTTTGTGCTGGCGTAACGTTCTGAGGCATAGATGCAACCTTTACTGCAATTGCAAGGCATCACCAAAACCTTCCCCGGTGTGAAGGCTCTTTCAGGCGCAGCCCTGAATGTCTATCCCGGTAAAGTAATGGCGTTGGTGGGAGAAAATGGCGCCGGTAAGTCCACCATGATGAAAGTACTAACCGGTATCTATCGTAAAGATGCGGGTAGTATTCATTTCTTGGGCAAGGAAGTGGATTTCAGCGGCCCGAAAGCATCTCAGGAAGCGGGTATAGGGATTATCCATCAGGAGTTAAACCTGATTCCCCAACTGACGATTGCAGAAAATATTTTTTTGGGTCGTGAATTTACTAATCGTTTTGGTCGTATCGACTGGCCGCAGATGTATGCTGAGGCAAATAAACTGCTTCAGCGTCTTAATCTGCGTTATGACAGCCGTCGTCTGGTGGGAGATCTCTCCATTGGTGAGCAACAAATGGTGGAGATTGCCAAGGTATTAAGCTTCGAATCCAAAGTCATCATTATGGATGAACCGACCGATGCGTTGACGGATACTGAAACGGCCTCCTTGTTCAAAGTGATTAAAGAGCTTCAGTCCCATGGTTGCGGCATTGTTTACATCTCTCATCGCCTGAAAGAAATCTTTGAAATCTGCGACGACGTCACGGTATTCCGTGACGGTCAGTTTATCGGTGAGAGCCCGGTCAATGATTTACAGGAAGACGCTCTTATCGAAATGATGGTGGGCCGCAAGTTGGAAGATCAATATCCGCGGCTTGATCAGGCACCCGGTGACGTGCGCTTGCAGATGACTGAGCTTTCTGGTCCCGGCGCAAAAAATGTAAGCTTTTCGCTACGTAAAGGTGAAATTCTTGGTGTAGCGGGATTGATGGGTGCCGGCCGTACCGAGTTGATGAAAATTCTCTATGGCGCATTACCCCGTACCCACGGTTCTGTGTTCCTTGATGGGCGTGAAATTATTACCCATTCGCCACAAGATGGGTTGGTAAATGGAATAGTCTACATTTCTGAAGACCGCAAACGTGATGGCTTGGTGTTAGGCATGTCGGTGAAAGAGAATATGTCGTTGACGGCATTACGTTACTTCAGCCGAAAAGGTGGTTCACTCAAGCATGCCAAGGAACAACAGGCAGTCAGTGATTTTATCCGGATGTTCAATATTCGTACGCCGACAATGGAGCAGACTATCGGTCTGTTGTCCGGTGGTAACCAGCAGAAGGTCGCCATTGCCCGTGGTTTGATGACGCGACCGAAAGTATTGATCCTTGATGAACCTACCCGCGGTGTGGATGTTGGGGCAAAGAAGGAAATCTATCAGCTAATCAATCAATTCAAACAAGAAGGGCTGAGTATCATTCTGGTGTCATCGGAAATGCCTGAAATTTTAGGTATTAGCGATCGCATTATTGTTATGCATGAAGGCTGCCTGAGCGGTGAATTCCCGATTGAGCAAGCTACCCAGGAAACGCTGATGGCTGCGGCCGTTGGTAAGCAATACGGCGCAAAGCAGGAGTAAATCACATATGAATTCCCAATCTGTTACAGCAAAAAGCTGGTTCAGCAAAGAGTGGCTGCTGGAACAAAAATCGTTGATTGCCCTGTTGATTCTTATCGCTGTGGTTTCCTCGATGAGTCCCAATTTTTTTACGCTGAATAATCTGTTCAATATTCTGCAGCAAACTTCTGTTAACGCCATCATGGCTGTGGGAATGACGCTGGTTATCCTGACATCGGGTATTGATCTTTCAGTCGGTTCGCTATTGGCGCTGACTGGCGCTGTTGCCGCTTCAATTGTCGGGATGGAAATCAATGCGCTGGTTGCTATATTCAGTGCGCTGGCACTCGGGGCAGTGATTGGTGCCGGTACCGGAGTTATTGTCGCCAAAGGTCGGGTTCAGGCGTTTATCGCTACGCTGGTGATGATGATGCTGCTGCGTGGTGTCACCATGGTGTATACCAGCGGAAGTCCTATTAATACCGGTTTTTCTGCGCAAGCAGATGCGTTAGGTTGGTTTGGCATCGGGCGTCCTTTAGGTGTACCTACGCCAATCTGGATTATGGCGGTGGTCTTCCTTGCTGCCTGGTACATGCTGCACCATACCCGCATTGGGCGTTATATCTATGCGTTGGGTGGTAATGAAGCGGCGACCCGTCTTTCAGGGATCAGTGTCGACAAGGTTAAAATTGTCGTCTATTCATTGTGCGGTCTGTTATCGGCGCTGGCGGGTATTATCGAAGTTGCCCGTTTGTCTTCGGCTCAGCCAACGGCAGGGACGGGTTATGAGCTGGACGCCATTGCAGCGGTTGTGCTGGGTGGTACCAGTTTGTCTGGTGGTAAAGGGCGTGTATTTGGAACCTTAATTGGTGCCCTGATTTTAGGTTTTTTGAATAACGGACTAAATCTATTAGGTGTTTCTTCTTACTATCAGATGATCGTCAAGGCAGTCGTTATTTTGCTGGCGGTTTTGGTAGATAACAAAAGCAGTAAATAACCTTCATTCACACAGGAATTGAGATATGAATTTAAAGAAGCTTGCTACTCTAGTTTCCGCTATTGCTCTGAGTGCTACGGTCAGTACCAACGCTATGGCAAAGGATACTATTGCCCTGGTGATTTCTACGTTAAATAACCCTTTCTTTGTTTCATTGAAGGACGGAGCGCAAAAAGAAGCGGATAAACTGGGTTATAACCTGGTTGTACTGGACTCTCAAAACAATCCAGCCAAAGAACTGGCCAACGTACAGGATTTAACCGTGCGTGGTACCAAAGTGTTACTGATCAACCCGACTGATTCTGACGCTGTGGGTAACGCCGTTAAAATGGCTAATAAGGCCAAAATTCCAGTGATAACACTAGACCGCGTTGCTGCCAGTGGTGAAGTCGTGAGTCATGTCGCTTCTGATAACACATTCGGCGGTAAAATTGCTGGTGATTTTATCGCTAGAAAACTGGGCAAAGGTGCCAAAGTTATTCAATTGGAAGGTCTTGCCGGGACTTCTGCCGCACGTGAACGTGGTGCTGGCTTTATGAAATCAGCCGAGAAAAACAAGTTTGTCATTCTGGCCAGCCAACCAGCTGACTTCGACCGTACCAAAGGTCTGAACGTAATGCAGAACTTGCTGACGGCACATCCTGATGTACAAGCTGTATTTGCTCAGAATGACGAAATGGCATTGGGTGCAATTCGTGCGTTGCAGATTGCGGGTAAAAATGGCGTCATGGTTGTTGGCTTTGACGGTACAGCAGACGGCATTAAAGCGGTTGAAAGTGGCAAAATGGCGGCGACGGTAGCTCAACGTCCGGATCAGATCGGCGTGATCGGCGTTGAAACTGCGGATAGAGTGCTGAAAGGCGAAAAAGTACAGGCCATCATTCCTGTTGATCTGAAACTGGTTACCAAATAATAAAAAGCGGTGCTGTGTGCCACTCTGATTGAGTGGCACACGATTAACTTTGGGGTTTTACGTAATGAAATCAGGCAAGCTGGTAGTATTGGGCAGTATCAATGCGGACCATATTCTGAATCTCGAGCAGTTTCCCCGGCCGGGTGAAACGGTGATCGGTAAGCAATATGGTGTGGCATTTGGTGGTAAAGGCGCCAATCAGGCTGTAGCTGCCGGACGCAGTGGAGCAGTTATCTCTTTTATTGCCTGCGTGGGTGATGATGATATGGGTACTCGCATTCGTCAGCAGCTTGCCAGCGACAATATTGATGTTTCTGCCGTAGAAAAGATATCTGGAGAGACGACAGGTGTCGCGCTGATTTTCGTTAATGGCGAAGCTGAGAATATGATCGGTATTCATGCCGGAGCCAACGCTGCCGTCACACCAGCGTACCTCAAGTTGTATCAGCAAAAAATCATTGATGCATCGGCGTTGTTAATGCAGTTGGAATCTCCGTTGGAAACCGTTACTGCCGCTGCCAGGCTGGCACATGAACAGGGAACGCAGGTTATTCTTAACCCCGCGCCTGCCTGTCATCTTCCAGACGAGTTGTTATCGCTGGTGGATATTATTACGCCTAATGAAACTGAAGCGCAGATCCTGACTGGTGTTGCTGTCGAAACGGAAGAAGACGCTCAGCGAGCTGCCCGGGTATTGCACGATAAAGGTATTAAAACGGTACTAATCACATTAGGAAGTCGTGGCGTCTGGTTGAGCGAACAGGGGCTGGGACAACGTATTCCTGGTTTTCGCGTGAAAGCGGTTGATACTATCGCCGCTGGTGATACGTTCAACGGTGCGTTGGTGACTGCGTTACTGGAAAAACAGCCGATGGCGACTGCAGTGAGGTTTGCTCATGCTGCCGCCGCTATTGCCGTGACGCGTTATGGCGCACAACCTTCAGTACCATGGCGTGAAGAGATCGATGCTTTCTTGCAAGCACAGGGGTGATCTTTGACCACAATGAAAGATGTTGCCCGTCTTGCTGGGGTCTCGACTTCAACAGTTTCCCACGTTATCAATAACAATCGCTTTGTCAGCGATGCAATTCGTAACAAAGTGATGAATGTGGTCGATCAGTTGAATTATGCGCCGTCGGCGGTGGCTCGCAGCCTTAAGATCAATCAGACCAGAACTATCGGAATGTTACTCACCGCCAGTAGCAACCCGTTTTATGCTGAAGTAGTGCGTGGCGTAGAGCGTTGTTGTTATGAACGCGGATATAGTCTGATTCTATGTAATACCGAAGGTGATCATGACCGCATGAGCCGCAGTTTGGAAACATTGCTACAAAAGCGGGTCGATGGATTACTGCTTATGTGCACTGAAAGTCATATGCCGTCACCGGATATTCTTCGCCGCTACCCGTCAATACCTACAGTGATGATGGATTGGGCACCTTTTGAAGGGAGCAGTGACGTCATTAAGGACAACTCTCTACAGGGTGGAGAGATGGCAACAAACTATCTTATTTCGCAAGGCTACCAGAAAATAGCCTGCATTGCCGGGCCACAAGATAAGACAACCGCCTATAACCGACTTGTGGGGTATCGCAATGCGATGAATCAGGCAGGATTATCCGTTTTTGATGATTATGTGGTAGTTGGTGATTTTGAGTTCGAAACTGGCTTTCGCGCTATGCAGAAACTGCTGTTGTTAAAAGATCGACCTGATGCCGTATTTACCAGTAATGATGCAATGGCTGTTGGTGTTTACCATGCTTTGTATCAGGCGGGGCTCTCTGTTCCTGATGATATGTCTGTCGTAGGATATGATGATATTGAACTGGCCCGTTATATGTCACCGCCTTTGACGACGATTCATCAGCCAAAGGATGAGCTGGGTGAACTGGCGATAGATACGCTACTACATCGGTTGGAACATCCTGATACTGAGCCGAATGTCCTGGTTCTTACACCAGAATTGATAGTTCGAGAATCCGTTGGTAAACGGTAAGTCATTCTCCTCATATACTCCGCTATAAGCACTGAAAAGATCAGCATAACGTGGTTTATTCCCGCGTATCGGTGAAAAAAAACGCACTTGTGATTTTTTTTGCAATTACCCCTTGTCAGGCCAGGAGAAGTGCCTATAATGCGCCTCCACTGACCCGGCGCTGGTGAACAACACAACGCAGAGTCAGGCCGGGAAAAACGAATTATTCGTTGACTCTGCAAGAGGATAGCGTAGTATACGCGACCTCACGTCAGCGGCGGTGCCGCGGCGAACGCTCTTTAACAATATAATCAGACAATCTGTGTGGGCACTCACAGGACCCTATCGTAATCAATACGAAAAGACTTGAAGAGTGACTGACAGTAAATTCATTACGAATAAACAGTTATAAATTCTTTGAGCATCGCTTCTTCGGAAGCATATCAAACAAATCTTAAATTGAAGAGTTTGATCATGGCTCAGATTGAACGCTGGCGGCAGGCCTAACACATGCAAGTCGAGCGGCAGCGGGGGGAAGCTTGCTTCCCCGCCGGCGAGCGGCGGACGGGTGAGTAATGTCTGGGGATCTGCCTGATGGAGGGGGATAACTACTGGAAACGGTAGCTAATACCGCATGACGTCGCAAGACCAAAGTGGGGGACCTTCGGGCCTCACGCCATTGGATGAACCCAGATGGGATTAGCTGGTAGGTGAGGTAATGGCTCACCTAGGCGACGATCTCTAGCTGGTCTGAGAGGATGACCAGCCACACTGGAACTGAGACACGGTCCAGACTCCTACGGGAGGCAGCAGTGGGGAATATTGCACAATGGGGGAAACCCTGATGCAGCCATGCCGCGTGTATGAAGAAGGCCTTCGGGTTGTAAAGTACTTTCAGCGGGGAGGAAGGGGAGCGCTTTAATAGAGTGTTTCATTGACGTTACCCGCAGAAGAAGCACCGGCTAACTCCGTGCCAGCAGCCGCGGTAATACGGAGGGTGCAAGCGTTAATCGGAATGACTGGGCGTAAAGCGCACGCAGGCGGTCTGTTAAGTTGGATGTGAAATCCCCGGGCTTAACCTGGGAACTGCATTCAAAACTGACAGACTAGAGTCTCGTAGAGGGGGGTAGAATTCCAGGTGTAGCGGTGAAATGCGTAGAGATCTGGAGGAATACCGGTGGCGAAGGCGGCCCCCTGGACGAAGACTGACGCTCAGGTGCGAAAGCGTGGGGAGCAAACAGGATTAGATACCCTGGTAGTCCACGCTGTAAACGATGTCGACTTGAAGGTTGTGGCCTTGAGCCGTGGCTTTCGGAGCTAACGCGTTAAGTCGACCGCCTGGGGAGTACGGCCGCAAGGTTAAAACTCAAATGAATTGACGGGGGCCCGCACAAGCGGTGGAGCATGTGGTTTAATTCGATGCAACGCGAAGAACCTTACCTACTCTTGACATCCTCAGAAGAGACTGGAGACAGACTTGTGCCTTCGGGAACTGAGAGACAGGTGCTGCATGGCTGTCGTCAGCTCGTGTTGTGAAATGTTGGGTTAAGTCCCGCAACGAGCGCAACCCTTATCCTTTGTTGCCAGCGCGTAATGGCGGGAACTCAAGGGAGACTGCCGGTGATAAACCGGAGGAAGGTGGGGATGACGTCAAGTCATCATGGCCCTTACGAGTAGGGCTACACACGTGCTACAATGGCGCATACAAAGAGAAGCGAACTCGCGAGGGCAAGCGGACCTCATAAAGTGCGTCGTAGTCCGGATTGGAGTCTGCAACTCGACTCCATGAAGTCGGAATCGCTAGTAATCGTAGATCAGAATGCTACGGTGAATACGTTCCCGGGCCTTGTACACACCGCCCGTCACACCATGGGAGTGGGTTGCAAAAGAAGTAGGTAGCTTAACCTTCGGGAGGGCGCTTACCACTTTGTGATTCATGACTGGGGTGAAGTCGTAACAAGGTAACCGTAGGGGAACCTGCGGTTGGATCACCTCCTTACCAAAGATAGCCGTTGTGTGAAGTGCTCACACAGATTGTCTGATGAAAACAGAGCGCGCGTCAGCGAAGCCGACATGATGTGTCCCCTTCGTCTAGAGGCCTAGGACACCGCCCTTTCACGGCGGTAACAGGGGTTCGAATCCCCTAGGGGACGCCAAAAATGACAGTGGGTGAAAGGCACGGTCAACGATAACCTAAAGCTGATTAGCGATAGTCAGGTTTATGTTATTTGCTCTTTAACAATCTGGAACAAGCTGAAAATTGAAACGATACAGCGAAACCTGCCTTGATGGCGGGAGTTGGCTGTATCAGAGTCTCTCAAATAATCGCAGCGCGAGGTGGTCTTGCTCTTTTGAAAAAGACACCTTCGGGTTGTGAGGTTAAGCGACTAAGCGTACACGGTGGATGCCTAGGCAGTCAGAGGCGATGAAGGGCGTGCTAATCTGCGAAAAGCGTCGGCAAGGTGATATGAACCGTTATACCCGACGATACCCGAATGGGGAAACCCAGTGTGTTTCGACACACTATCATGTCATGAATCCATAGTGACATGAGGCGAACCGGGGGAACTGAAACATCTCAGTACCCCGAGGAAAAGAAATCAACCGAGATTCCCCCAGTAGCGGCGAGCGAACGGGGAAGAGCCCAGAACCAGAATCAGTTTGTGCATCAGTGGAAGCGTCTGGAAAGTCGCACGGTACAGGGTGATAGTCCCGTACACAAAGATGCGCTTGCTGTGAGTTCGACGAGTAGGGCGGGACACGAGATATCCTGTCTGAAGATGGGGGGACCATCCTCCAAGGCTAAATACTCCTGACTGACCGATAGTGAACCAGTACCGTGAGGGAAAGGCGAAAAGAACCCCGGCGAGGGGAGTGAAACAGAACCTGAAACCGTGTACGTACAAGCAGTGGGAGCCCCACCACCAAAGCATTCTCTGGTGATGAAGGCACCGCAACAGCAGCATCGCGGTGGCGGCGCGTCTTTTGCGACGCCCAACACACAAGACAAGCGGTGAGTGCTTTGGGGTGGGGTGACTGCGTACCTTTTGTATAATGGGTCAGCGACTTATATTTTGTAGCAAGGTTAACCGAATAGGGGAGCCGCAGGGAAACCGAGTCTTAACTGGGCGTCAAGTTGCAAGGTATAGACCCGAAACCCGGTGATCTAGCCATGGGCAGGTTGAAGGTTGGGTAACACTAACTGGAGGACCGAACCGACTAATGTTGAAAAATTAGCGGATGACTTGTGGCTGGGGGTGAAAGGCCAATCAAACCGGGAGATAGCTGGTTCTCCCCGAAAGCTATTTAGGTAGCGCCTCGTGAAGTCATCTTCGGGGGTAGAGCACTGTTTCGACTAGGGGGCCATCCCGGCTTACCAACTCGATGCAAACTACGAATACCGAAGAATGTTATCACGGGAGACACACGGCGGGTGCTAACGTCCGTCGTGAAGAGGGAAACAACCCAGACCGCCAGCTAAGGTCCCAAAGTCATGGTTAAGTGGGAAACGATGTGGGAAGGCCCAGACAGCCAGGATGTTGGCTTAGAAGCAGCCATCATTTAAAGAAAGCGTAATAGCTCACTGGTCGAGTCGGCCTGCGCGGAAGATGTAACGGGGCTAAACCATGCACCGAAGCTGCGGCAGCGGACATATCACTTAAGACAATTATGCGAAAACCGATTGACGGAGCGCCGCGACGTCAAAGCGTTCATTACGTCGAGTTGACTTAAGGATATGTCCGTTGGGTAGGGGAGCGTTCTGTAAGCCGTTGAAGGTGGTCTGTGAGGATTGCTGGAGGTATCAGAAGTGCGAATGCTGACATAAGTAACGATAATGCGGGTGAAAAACCCGCACGCCGGAAGACCAAGGGTTCCTGTCCAACGTTAATCGGGGCAGGGTGAGTCGACCCCTAAGGCGAGGCCGAAAGGCGTAGTCGATGGGAAACAGGTTAATATTCCTGTACTGGGTGTTACTGCGAAGGGGGGACGGAGAAGGCTATGTTGGCCGGGCGACGGTTGTCCCGGTTTAAGCGTGTAGGTGGGTGCTCCAGGCAAATCCGGAGCGCTGTCAACGCCGAGGCGTGATGACGAGGCACTACGGTGTCGAAGTGACAAATGCCACGCTTCCAGGAAAAGCCCCTAAGCTCCAGGTAACATCGAATCGTACCCCAAACCGACACAGGTGGTCAGGTAGAGAATACTCAGGCGCTTGAGAGAACTCGGGTGAAGGAACTAGGCAAAATGGTGCCGTAACTTCGGGAGAAGGCACGCTGTGCGAGGTGAAGTCCCTTGCGGATGGAGCGTTGCGCAGTCGCAGATACCAGCTGGCTGCAACTGTTTACTAAAAACACAGCACTGTGCAAACACGAAAGTGGACGTATACGGTGTGACGCCTGCCCGGTGCCGGAAGGTTAATTGATGGGGTAAGCCGCAAGGCGAAGCTCTTGATCGAAGCCCCGGTAAACGGCGGCCGTAACTATAACGGTCCTAAGGTAGCGAAATTCCTTGTCGGGTAAGTTCCGACCTGCACGAATGGCGTAATGATGGCCAGGCTGTCTCCACCCGAGACTCAGTGAAATTGAACTCGCTGTGAAGATGCAGTGTACCCGCGGCAAGACGGAAAGACCCCGTGAACCTTTACTATAGCTTGACACTGAACCTTGAGCCTTGATGTGTAGGATAGGTGGGAGGCTTTGAAGCGTGGACGCCAGTCTGCGTGGAGCCAACCTTGAAATACCACCCTTTAATGTTTGATGTTCTAACGTGGGCCCGTGAACCGGGTTGCGGACAGTGTCTGGTGGGTAGTTTGACTGGGGCGGTCTCCTCCCAAAGAGTAACGGAGGAGTACGAAGGTTAGCTAATCCTGGTCGGACATCAGGAGGTTAGTGCAAAGGCATAAGCTAGCTTGACTGCGAGAGTGACGGCTCGAGCAGGTGCGAAAGCAGGTCTTAGTGATCCGGTGGTTCTGAATGGAAGGGCCATCGCTCAACGGATAAAAGGTACTCCGGGGATAACAGGCTGATACCGCCCAAGAGTTCATATCGACGGCGGTGTTTGGCACCTCGATGTCGGCTCATCACATCCTGGGGCTGAAGTAGGTCCCAAGGGTATGGCTGTTCGCCATTTAAAGTGGTACGCGAGCTGGGTTTAGAACGTCGTGAGACAGTTCGGTCCCTATCTGCCGTGGGCGTTGGAAGATTGAGGGGGGTTGCTCCTAGTACGAGAGGACCGGAGTGAACGCACCACTGGTGTACGGGTTGTGATGCCAATTGCATTGCCCGGTAGCTACGTGCGGAAGAGATAACCGCTGAAAGCATCTAAGCGGGAAACTTGCCCCGAGATGAGTCTTCCCTGGGCCTTAAAGGCCCCTGAAGGGACGTTTAAGACGAAGACGTTGATAGGCTGGGTGTGTAAGCGCAGCGATGCGTTGAGCTGACCAGTACTAATGACCCGAGAGGCTTAACCTTACAACACCGAAGGTGTTTTGGAAGAGAGACGATATATTTTCAGTGATGTTCCGAGATTGGTTCTGATGGTTGCGCGGAAGTGTGACGGTCGGAATGAAACAGAATTTGCCTGGCGGCGATAGCGCGGTGGTCCCACCTGACCCCATGCCGAACTCAGCAGTGAAACGCCGTAGCGCCGATGGTAGTGTGGGGTCTCCCCATGTGAGAGTAGGGAACTGCCAGGCATTCAACAAGACGAAGCCCTCTGTGAAAGCAGAGGGCTTTTTCACGTTGGTAGTGTTGATGCAGCCGGCATGCGCGGTGGGATATCTGCCCAGCATGCTGTCGCCGGGTCAGTATCAAATAACGGCAAACCTTCAGTGGATATTGTGGGTTTTAGTGTTAATTATTCTTTTTTGCTTCAAGCCAGTGGGAAATAAAACTGGCAATATGTGTTGGCTGGTTAATATCAAGCAGAGGGAGCGTGGTATTCAGTTTTTCGTCACTGGCTACCGCGAGAGTAAAACTATCGATAATATCGGTAAAAGATCGATTTATTGCACGGCGAAACAGAACTATTTTGTCTATCTTCTCTTGTTTGAAACCCTCAACCAGAATCAAATCCAACGTTGATGTATCCATTCGACTGGCTAGATAATGTAGATCTGGTTCTTGTTGTTTCGGTGTTTCTGTCATTAATGCCCAGCGCTCGGTATTGGCGACGAGCGTTTGCTCTGCTCCTGCTTTACGCAATTCATAGCTATCTTTTCCCGGGGTATCGATGTCCATATTATGATGAGTGTGTTTAATAAGGCCCACACGTATACCTGAGTTTTTCAGCAATGGGATAAGTTGTTTAAGCAGCGTTGTCTTCCCCGTGCCACTGTAAGCAGCAAAAGCCAATAACGGAGGATGTTTAAATATCATAACGATCCTTATGCCACAGTTGCAGGTCATCGGTGGTATTGAAATTACGAAAAGCCTGAGGCTGATCAGAAAAAGAAACAGATTGGGCGTCTATTTTATTAAGGAACAACATTAACTTACGATCACCCTTTGCCAGATATTCATCAAGGGCTGATGCGAGATTGGTATGGATTAGCAGTAATGTAGGGTGCGCACGGTTGCCATCAGTTGCATAGGCTGCTTTTTTATCTCCACGACCTTGCCAAAGGCGTGAGACCAAATCCAGTGGTAAAGCCGGAACGTCACAAGGGACAAATATCACCCACTCCGTTTTCACTGTTACCAAGCCAGTCAGTACACCGGCCAAAGGACCTGCATAATTTTTGTTTATATCATTGACAACCGGATACCCGCTTTGCTGATAAATAACCTGATTACGATTAGCGTTGATAATTATTTTATCAACTTGCGGTGCTAATCGAGAGAGAACAAGTTGATACAAAGGTTTGCCATCAAGCTCCATTAGCCCTTTGTCTTTCCCCCCCATGCGGATTGCCTGGCCCCCGGCCAGAATGACACCTGTGATCATGTTGCTCAGCCTATAAGTAAATGATGTGTTATTTTCGAAAAAGTATGGCTAAAGGCCAAGTGCTTTCTTCATACTACTAAGACTTACTATTTTTGACGGTTTAATCTTCAGGAGTCCACTATGAAATGTCATCGTGTAAATGAGTTAATCGAATTGTTGCATCCGGCCTGGCAAAAAGAGCCGGATATGAATCTTGTGCAATTTTTACAAAAACTTGCACATGAAGCCGGGTTTGAGGGGGCGCTTAGCGATCTCACTGATGATATCCTTATTTATCATTTAAAGATGCGTGACACGAACGAAACGCAGCCTATTCCTGGTTTGCAGAAGGATTATGAGGCTGATTTCAAAACGGCATTACTGCGAGCCCGTGGCGTTATTAAGGATTGATATATCGGGGTATTTATCCCATTTTGTTTATTGATCGGAGTTGAGTCCCCTAAAATGGCAGTGATAAGCGATTCAGTTTTTAATTTTCAGACACTATCTCCTGATTTGATCATGGATGCGTTGTGGTCTGTTGGGGTGCGAGTTGACTCTGGTTTAACCGCGCTAAATAGCTATGAAAACAGAGTATACCAATTCAGCGATGAGAACAGAAAACGGTACGTTGTGAAGTTTTACCGCCCTCAACGCTGGAAGGCTGAGCAAATTACTGAAGAGCATGCATTCGCTTGTGAGTTAGCTGAGGATGACATCCCTGTTGTTGCACCATTGTCTTTGCAGGAAAAGATGCTTAATGAACATGAAGGCTTCTTTTTTACGGTTTTTCCAAGCATTGGTGGGCGGCAATACGAAATGGATAATGATGAGCAACTGGAAGGCGTTGGTCGTTATTTAGGGCGTATCCATCAAATCGGGAATAAATCACTGTTTAAAGTACGTCCGACTATTGGTTTGGATGAATATTTGTATGAACCACGTAATACGTTGGCACAATGCCCTCTTATTCCAGCTGCTCTGCGTGACGTGTTTCTGCTGGCGACCGATCGTTTAATCAATGAGGTAAAGCGGTACTGGCGTACTGACTGGGTAGCCAAGCGTCTGCATGGAGACTGCCATCCAGGAAATATTCTATGGCGCGATGGGCCATTGTTTGTGGATCTTGATGATGCACGAAATGGACCGGCCATTCAGGATCTATGGATGCTCTTGCATGGTGAACGTCGTGAACAGCGTATTCAGTTGGATATTCTGCTAGAGGCTTATAGCGAATTTGCGTCTTTTGATGAAACAGAACTTGCGCTTATTGAGCCATTACGAGCGATGCGAATGGTTCATTATTTGGCCTGGGTGGCCCGTCGTTGGCTAGATCCTGCTTTTCCCCGGAGCTTTCCGTGGATGAAGGACGCTGATTTTTGGTCAAAACAGGTAATTACCTTTACTGAGCAGGTTAAACTGTTGCAGGAACCACCTTTGCAACTGATGACGATGTACTGAAGTTATTAAATAGAGAGAAAACTGATATGAAGAAAATATGGCTTTTACTGATTGGTGTCATAATGGCATTTAGTGCATCAGCTGCTGATTTTAGTAATGGCAAGCAATATGTTACGCTGGATAGGCCGGAAACTCAGGAGCCGCAGGTTCTGGAGTTTTTTTCGTTTTATTGTCCGCATTGTTATCAGTTTGCTCGGATTTATCATATTCCTGATGCAATACAAAAAGAGCTGCCAGCCGGTATCAAAATCACTAGATACCACGTTGATTTTCTAGGGCCTTTAGGAAAAGAATTGACTAAAGCCTGGGCTGTTGCTATTGCCTTGGGTATAGAGGATAAGATTAGCCCACTGATGTTTGATGCTGTTCAAAAAACTCAAACCGTAGAGAAGCCGGAAGATATTCGTCAGGTTTTCATCGATGCCGGTGTAACAGGGGAAGAGTATGACAGTGCATTAAATAGCTTTGTGGTGAAATCTTTGGTTGTCCAACAGGAAAAAGCGGCCGCAGATTTACAGCTACGTGGTGTCCCATCCATATTTGTTAATGGCAAATACATGATAAAAAATGACGGGCTGGATACCAGTTCAATGGATATTTACGTGAAGCAATATGCCGATGTAGTGAAATATTTGCTCACCAAAAAATAATCTTAATTATAACGGTCACACCGTTGAACCTGGTATGGCCGTTATTTATTTTTAACACCGCAGTTATATCCAAAAAACATTTTTATTCACATCTGTCTATTTGATTTTATATATATATCCACAAAAATAATTCCCTCACACGTAATCTGAGTATTGTTTTTAATTTATTGATTTTAAATCATTAATTAATATAACTAGAACTAATAATGTACTGTGAAATTATTTACTCATTTTCTATTCACAAACTTATCCACAGCTTTGATTTGCGAAGTATTATGCAAAAATCTTCACAATAACGCGTTAACATTCGTTTCTTGCCGTCACCTATGGCATGCTTAACCCCATGACAAAAAACAATGATCGCTACAAATTATGGCTCAGATTACTGAAAACCCTTTGATTCTGGTGGATGGTTCATCCTATTTATATCGTGCTTATCATGCTTTTCCCCCGTTAACCAATAGCGCAGGTGAACCTACTGGGGCGATGTATGGTGTACTTAACATGCTGCGAAGCTTATTACTCCAGTATCATCCCAGCCATGTGGCGGTGGTGTTTGATGCTAAAGGTAAAACGTTTCGTGATGAACTATTTGAAGATTACAAATCTCACCGTCCTCCGATGCCAGACGATCTGCGCGAACAGATAGAGCCTTTACACCGTATGGTGACGGCAATGGGGTTACCTTTGTTGGTGGTTTCTGGTGTAGAGGCAGATGATGTTATCGGCACTCTTTCTTTACAAGCAGAACGAGCCGGTATACCGGTATTGATTAGTACCGGTGATAAAGATATGGCTCAGTTGGTTACATCCAATATCACGCTGATCAATACGATGACCAATAGTATTCTTGGTCCTGAAGAAGTGTGCAATAAATATGGTATTCCTCCAGAGTTGATTATCGATTTTCTTGCCCTGATGGGAGACTCTTCCGATAACATTCCTGGCGTACCCGGGATCGGTGAAAAGACCGCGCAGGCGTTGTTACAAGGATTGGGCGGATTGGATTCACTGTATGAAAATCTGGATAAAATTGCTGGTTTGTCTTTTCGTGGGGCGAAAACCATAGCGGCCAAGCTGGAACAGCACAAAGAGATCGCCTATCTCTCCTATAAATTGGCCACTATCAAAACGGATGTTGAACTTGAATTGAATTGCGATCAATTAACTGTTAATGAGCCAAATGTTGTTGAACTGAGAGATCTGTTTGGTCATTACGAGTTTAAGCGTTGGTTAATTGATATTGAATCCGGAACATGGTTACAGGATAAAAAAAGCAACCAGGCCGTGCCGGCAGTAATAAAAAAGATGGAAGAAAAGACGCAAGAAGAAAAAGTAAGCGTTCTGTCTCGAGACAATTACGTCACTATTCTGGATGAAAAAACCTTACAGGACTGGATAACGCGTTTAAAGAGCTCTGAGGTGTTTGCTTTTGATACGGAAACAGACAGCCTGGACACCCTTGCCGCTAACCTGGTAGGGATGTCATTCGCGATTAAACCGGGTGAGGCTGCATATCTGCCCTTGGCTCACGACTATCTGGATGCACCTGAACAGCTCGATCGTACAAAGGTATTGGCCGCACTCAAACCGCTGCTGGAAGATGCCAGCTTACTGAAGATTGGTCAGAATCTAAAGTTTGATAAGGGTGTGATGATGCGCCATGGTATTGAGCTACGCGGTATTGCTTTTGATACCATGCTGGAATCCTATGTGTTGGATAGTGTTGCTGGCCGTCATGATATGGACAGCCTGTCTGCGCGTTATTTGAACCACAAAACTATTAGTTTTGAAGAAGTTGCCGGAAAAGGGAAAAACCAGCTAACTTTCAATCAGATTGCATTGGAACAGGCTGCACCCTATGCTGCTGAGGATGCTGACGTCACTTTGCATCTGCACCAGAAACTATGGGAACAGCTGAAGCAACAACCTGAATTGCGCAAAGTTTTTCAGGATATAGATATGCCACTGGTGCCGGTGTTATCCCGGATGGAACGCACTGGGGTGCTGATTGATACCACTATTCTGGCAGAGCATTCGCGGGAACTGACACAACGCCTGGCGGAGTTGGAAGTGAAAGCGTATGAGCTTGCAGGAGAGGAATTTAATTTATCTTCCCCCAAACAATTAGGCGCTATTCTTTATGAAAAACTGCAACTGCCGGTTATCAAAAAAACCCCGAAGGGCGCACCTTCCACCAATGAAGAAGTGTTGGCTGAGTTAGCGCTGGACTACCCTTTGCCAAAGCTTCTTTTGGAACATCGTGGGCTGGCAAAACTGAAATCCACTTATACCGATAAATTACCGTTGATGATTAACCCGCTAACTAAACGAGTACATACCTCTTATCATCAGGCAGTAACAGCAACGGGACGTTTGTCTTCCAGTGACCCTAACTTGCAGAATATTCCAGTCCGTAATGATGAAGGTCGTCGTATTCGTCAGGCATTTATTGCGCCGAAAGGATACAGCATTATGGCGGCGGACTACTCGCAGATTGAGTTGCGGATTATGGCGCACCTTTCTAAGGATGCTGGATTACTTAAAGCATTTGCAGAAGGTAAGGATATTCACCGCGCAACGGCCTCTGAGGTGTTCGGTATCCCACTTGATAATGTCACCAGCGAACAGCGGCGAAGTGCCAAGGCAATTAACTTTGGTTTGATTTATGGTATGAGTGCCTTTGGGTTATCGCGCCAGCTAAATATTCCGCGTAAAGAATCTCAGCGTTACATGGATCTTTACTTCGAGCGTTATCCAGGTGTACAGCATTATATGGAACGGACACGTCAGCAGGCGGCCGCACAAGGATATGTGTCGACGCTGGACGGTCGACGTCTCTATTTACCGGATATTCACTCCCGTAACGCTATGGGCCGTAAAGCGGCTGAACGAGCGGCGATTAACGCGCCTATGCAAGGGACCGCTGCGGATATTATTAAAAAAGCGATGATCGCGATTGACGATTGGTTACAGCAGCAGGAAGAACCGTTAATCAAAATGATAATGCAGGTCCATGATGAACTGGTTTTTGAGGTGCATGATTCCGTATTGGACGTGGCCAGGCAGCAAATTAAAGCGCTGATGGAAGGGAGTATGCAATTAGACGTGCCGTTGCTGGTAGCTGTTGGTACTGGTCAAAACTGGGATCAGGCGCATTAACCTGCATTGCTGATGTTGTTTGTTTATACAGAGCTTGATGACAAAGCGTACAGCATTGCTTCTTGTATAGTTTTGTATTAAACGGTTACATCGTAAAAATGTGGTCTTTATGTAATTAAGCTACAGGATAGTGTGATCAAGTTTGGTTTTGTTTAAATGGTAGTCACTTTTTATGAAATTAAACAACAAAAAATCCTTTGTTCCAGTGAAAAAATAGGGTAGAGTTAGAGGCGTAGGGTACAGAGGTAAGATGTTCTATCTTTCAGACCTTTTACTTCACGTAATCGGATTTGGCTGAATGTTAGCCGCCCCGGTCAGTTTTCTGACCGGGGCGTTTTTTATGGGAATTATGTGGAATAGCGGGCGATAGTGGTAATGTAGTAGATGCAGATGCTATCGCCTTTTGCCAGAAAATGTCGCTAACGCCATCTACTGGCAACAATCAGTATTATTCGGCTGGTATTTCTTCTGTCGCAGAGTCCAATGTGCTGAACCAGCTATCTAATTTCTCACGTAATTTATCTACACCTGTTTTCTTCAGGGAAGAGAAAGTTTCCACTTGGATATCGCTCATAAACGGCAATACGGCTTCTCGTACCATTGTTAACTGTGATTTGCGGGCTCCAGAAGCCAGTTTATCGGCTTTGGTCAGTAACACTAAAACCGGAAGATGGACAGTAGCAGCCCACTCCAGCATTTGTTGATCGAGATCTTTCAGTGGGTGGCGGATATCCATCAATACCACTAATCCCTTCAGGCAGTTACGCTTTTGCAGATATTCACCCAGAGCGTTCTGCCATTTTCGTTTCATTTCTTCCGGCACTTCGGCATAGCCGTAACCGGGTAGATCGACCAGGCGCACATCTTCGGTTACTTCAAATAGATTAATCAATTGAGTCCGACCTGGGGTTTTGCTGGTACGGGCCAGGTTTTTCTGATTGGTTAATGTGTTGAGTGCACTGGACTTACCGGCATTTGAGCGTCCAGCAAAGGCGACTTCAATACCGCTATCGGCGGGCAGATGGCGGATATCAGGGGCACTGATGACGAAACGGGTCACATGGTAGTTATATTGGTGGGTCACAATCTTCGTCTCTGTCTGGATCAATAATAGGTGAAGATTATACCTGTAACTGACAATAAAAGACGGTGTTTATCCGTACTGGTTCATTTACGCCAGTAGGTGAAATGAGTTGAGAGAAGAAAAGTATCTTCAATGAAGTTGAATACTGTTTTATTGATACACTTTCTGCTAGATTCCGCCGCAATCTCCTACATTATATGTATTTCAGAATTTGAGAGCGAAGCTATGAAACAGCCAGTTAAAGGGCCGGGTGATAAATCCACCAAGCCAAAAATAAAGAGAAAAAGTCGTGAAGAATTGAATATCGAAGCCCGCGAACGTAAGCGCCAGAAAAAGCATCGAGGTCATACTTCTGGTAACCGTACTCAGGAAGGTAGTAACGCCAGCAAATCATCTGGTCAGAGTAAGATAGTCGATCCACGCATTGGCAGCAAAAAACCGGTATCGTTAATTGCCAATACTGCTGCACCAATGAAGGTGGTAGCACCAAAGGCTGAAAAGTTGGAGAAGCTTTCTCCGGAAGAAGAATTAGGCATGTTGGAAAATGATTCGCGTCTGGATGATCTGCTGGATCGTTTGGAAAAAGGTGAAACACTCAGCGCGAAAGATCAATCCTGGGTTGATGAGAAACTGGACCGCATCGACATATTGATGGAGCTATTAGGGATTGAGCTAGGGGATGACGACGAAGAGGAGCCGGAAGAGGATATGCTTCAGCTACTTAAGCGTAATAACCCGAAAGATAATTAATGATAAAAGGACTATTTCTACTTATAACCTTTCTGACTACATGTTTTTTGCTGAGTCTGTTAGTTAAACTGTGGTGCCTGTCAAAACGGAAACATCGGCTGCATGCGGCAGTTTTTTCCAAACGGCGGTTAATGCCGCAAAGACAATCGCGCAGTAAACGATACCGAAAGGAGTGAGCTGTATGTTTGAGCAGACGATTGACTGGGATTTGGCCCTGATACAAAAATATAATTATTCTGGGCCACGCTACACCTCATATCCCACGGCGCTGGAATTTAGCGAAAGTTACGATGAATCCGCTTTTCAACGAGCCACTAAGCGTTATCCTCAACGGCCATTGTCACTGTATCTGCACATCCCTTTTTGCCATCGTCTGTGTTATTTCTGCGGTTGCAATAAACTAGTGACTCGCCAGTTGCATAAAGCAGATGAGTATCTGGATGTATTGGAACAAGAAATCCGACATCGTGCGAAGTTGTTTGCTGGCCGCACGGTTACACAGATGCACTGGGGCGGAGGCACACCAACTTATCTGAATAAAAATCAGATTAGCAGGCTGATGGGATTGCTGAGAGAGCAATTTGCATTTTCTGAGCAGGCAGAAATATCGCTGGAAATTGATCCACGTGAAATTGAACTGGATATTCTGGATCATCTGTATAGCGAAGGTTTTAATCGCCTGAGTATGGGCGTTCAGGATTTCAATAAGGATGTTCAGCGGTTGGTGAACCGTGAGCAGGATGAGTCCTTTATTTTTGCCCTAATCAATCGAGCCAAAGCGTTGGGTTTTTCTTCCACCAATATTGATTTGATTTACGGATTACCTAAACAAACTCCAGAAAGTTTTGCTTTTACGTTACTGCGTGTTATCGAACTGAATCCACACCGACTCAGTGTTTTTAATTATGCGCATCTACCGGACTTATTTGCTGCTCAACGTAAAATTAAAGAATCTGATCTGCCCAGTGCTGAGCAGAAGTTGGATATTCTTCAGCAAACCATAGAAACCCTGACCAGCTCAGGCTACCAGTTCATCGGTATGGATCACTTTGCCCGACCAGACGATGAATTAGCAATTGCCCAGCGGGAAGGCGTACTACACCGTAATTTTCAGGGTTATACCACGCAGGGGAATACCGACTTGCTTGGCATGGGAGTTTCGGCTATTAGCATGATGGGCGATAGTTATGCTCAGAACCAGAAAGAGCTGAAGCTCTACTATTCACAAGTGAAACAGACGGGTAATGCGCTGTGGCGTGGTTTGACATTGACCCGAGACGATTGTATCCGTCGTGATGTGATTAAAACGCTGATTTGCAATTTCCAGTTGAGTTATGCAGTCATTGAAACAGAGTTCGGTATCAATTTTAGTACCTATTTTGCTGACGATTTACGTTTGTTGGCACCCATGGCGGAAGATGGCTTGGTAGAAATCCAGGAACAAGGTATCACTGTTACGGCGAGAGGACGGTTGCTGATCCGCAATATCTGTATGTGCTTTGATACTTATCTGCGTAACAAGATGCGAACGCAGCAATTTTCTCGGGTTATTTAAAACAAAAAACAGCCGCTAAAGGCTGTTTTTACGTTATATCCTTAACTTACTTGTCTGCTAGCTAAAGAAATTGATCAGCGCGGCACATAGAACAGCAGCAATGGCAGTTTCCGGTGTATTGCCTACCGTACTGCTGATTTCTGCGCCATGTGTCACTATGTGAATAAGTGATTCCAGCATGGTTCCCCTCTCCTGTCAGCGACACGATCATACTGCGGGTATGAACCATGTAAAGTACAAATTACCAACAATTTCGTGCGTTGTATTGTACTTTTTATCACCAGTTGAACTGATTCATTTTGGCACAATAAAACGTGGCAATAATGGTCATTCCATTCCCAGCTCTTTGAGTTTCCGGGTGAGAGTGTTTCGACCCCATCCCAACAAACGAGCCGCTTCCTGTTTGTGACCTTGAGTATGACGCAGTGCGGTGGTTAGCAGCGTTCTCTCCATTTCAGGTTGGGCTTCTGCCAACAGGTTTTGATGACCGGAACGTAATGCCCTGTCAGCCCATTGTGCCAACAACGTGGCCCAACTATCAGGTAACACATGCACAGTGGAATCTGGCGCGGTAGTTTCAAATAATTCTGGCGGCAGATCCTGAATCAAGACTTCTTGGCCAGCAGCCATAACGGTAAGCCAGCGACAGGTATTCTCCAACTGGCGCACGTTACCCCCCCAGGGTAAGCGGGTCAGCGCTGCTTCTGTTTCCGGATGAAGATTTTTAGGCTCAACACCAAGCTCCTTGGCTGTGGCTTGCAGGAAATAGCGGGCTAGCCGGGGAATATCTTCCCGGCGTTCGCGCAATGGAGGTAAATGGACACGAATAACATTTAAACGGTGGAATAGATCCTCACGGAACTTGCCTTCCTGTACCCGCAACTCCAGATTTTGGTGGGTGGCGGCAATAATGCGGACATCCACCTTTACAGCGGCGTAACCTCCAACGCGATAGAATTGTCCATCGGCCAGTACGCGCAGTAGACGGGTCTGTACATCCAGTGGCATGTCACCAATTTCGTCGAGAAACAGTGTCCCACCATCAGCCTGCTCAAAACGACCTTGCCGAATCTGGTTGGCGCCAGTAAACGCGCCTTTTTCATGACCAAAAAGCTCAGATTCAATGAGATCTTTAGGGATAGCGGCCATGTTCAGAGCAATAAATGGAGCCTTGGTGCGAGGGCTATGGCGATGCAGCGCGTGAGCGACCAGTTCTTTACCGGTTCCTGACTCACCATTAATCAGAACGCTGATAGATGATCGGGAAAGGCGGCCAATAATACGAAATACATCCTGCATGGCCGGAGCTTCGCCGATAATATCTGCTGTTGGTCCGCTAATGGGCTGACTACGAACGGGTTGTTGTTGTTCCATGTAGTGGCTGATGGCCCTCTCCACCAGCGCGACAGCTTCATCAATATCAAAAGGTTTGGGTAGATAATCAAACGCACCTTGCTGATAGGCGCTGACTGCCGCATCAAGATCGGAATGTGCAGTCATGATAATGACCGGCAGCATCGGATGGCGTTGCTTTATCTGCTGAAGCAATGCCAGACCATCCATGCCGGGCATGCGGATATCGGAAAGCAGGACATCCGGTGTTTGGGTTGCCAGTGCACTTAAGGCTTGATTCCCATTATCAAAGGTGGCGCATGTTAAACCTGCGCCGGTCAGTGCGCGTTCAAGCACCCAACGGATGGAGCTATCGTCATCGACAATCCAGACTATCCCTCGTTGCATCATGAACCTCACTGGCGAATGGGCAGATAAACCGAAAACTCGGTATGACCTGGCCAACTGTTGAATTCAATTTTACCGGAATGTTGATCGATAAGATTCCGGGCTATCGACAATCCCAGGCCGGTTCCTCCTTCCCGCCCACTAACCATAGGATAGAACAGCGTATCCTGTAGTTGAGCCGGAACACCTGGGCCATCATCTTCAATATCAATACGGGCTGCCAGACGATAACGCACACCATGTAGCGTCAATTGAAATGCAGTCCGGGTACGGATAGTGATGGTGCCGCCTTCTTCCCCCAGAGCCTGTAGTGCATTGCGGGTAATGTTAAGTAATACCTGCTCAATTTGATCCGGGTCATGTGTCAGTTCTGGCAGGCTCGGGTCGTAATCCCTGACCAGCGTAACATTGTCTGCTTTTTCCAGAGATACCAGTTGGAATACGCGTTCGGCAACCTGATGAATGCTCTGCGTAACGTGCAAGCCAGGTTGTTGTGGTCCTAATAACCGGTCTACCAGATTACGCAGACGATCTGCTTGCTCAATGATGACTTTGGTATATTCCCTCAACTCAGGATCTGGCAGTGCTTTGGAAAGTAACTGTGCTGCCCCGCGTAACCCACCAAGTGGGTTTTTGATCTCATGCGCCAGGCCTCTCACCAGATCGCGAGCCGCTTGTTGCTGGGCGTGTTGTAGTTGCTCCTGGCTTAGACGACGTTGGTTGTCCATTGGCGCCATTTCCAACAGGATGAAATTATTCTGTATCCGTTGGGCCGTGAGCGACATGATATGAGCCTTACCATCTACCACGATGGTAACTTCGTTATCGGTAAAGCCCTGTCCTGAGTCGAGGCTTTCGCGCATCAGGTCGAGATTCAGCGAGAAATAACCTAGTAGCTCCGGCAGCGGTGTCCCTGACAGCTTTCGGGAACTTTGCGCTAAAAGTTGCTGTGCCGCTGGGTTGGAGTAGTGAATTGCCAGATCTTTATCCAGCAGTAAAATACTGTTAATCAAAGAATTGAGGATCTGCCCAGCATCGGGCAGCGTGCCTGTTGCCATAACGCAGACTCCCGCACTATGTCAGTGCATTATGTTCTGAATGATAGATATTATGTGGCGACAATATGACGCCGGTGGAGAAAAAAACCCATCCGAAGATGGGCTGAAAAGTTTCCACGGCAACAAAAACAAAACATAAAAATTTTGTGTGACGGCAGCTTAAACATCATCGTATCTCTCCTGCCGTCGACGCGTGATTATTAAACGCTGTAGTACAGTTCGAATTCGACCGGATGTGGTGTCATACGAACACGGTCGTCCTCTGATTTACGCAATTCGATGTAAGCATCAATTGAGTCTTCAGTGAACACGCCACCGCGGGTCAGGAACTCACGGTCGGCATTCAGCGCATTTAGTGCTTCTTCCAGTGAACCCGCTACAGTTGGGATTTCTTTCGCTTCTTCTGCCGGTAAATCATACAGATTCTTATCCATGGCATCACCAGGATGGATTTTGTTGATGATACCGTCCAGGCCAGCCATCAGCAGAGCTGCGAAGGCCAGATACGGGTTGGCAGCAGGATCCGGGAAACGGACCTCGATACGGCGTGCTTTCGGGCTGGAAACGACTGGAATACGAATCGAAGCAGAGCGGTTACGGGCTGAGTAGGCCAGCATGACCGGTGCTTCATACCCTGGGACCAGACGCTTGTAAGAGTTGGTCGTTGGGTTGGTCAAGGCATTAATGGCTTTCGCGTGTTTAATGATACCACCGATGTAGTACAACGCTGTTTCAGACAGACCGCCGTATTTATCACCAGAGAACAGGTTGGCACCGTCTTTGGACAGAGACATATGGCAATGCATACCTGAGCCGTTGTCACCGAACATTGGTTTTGGCATGAAGGTTGCCGTTTTACCAAACACGTGAGCTACGTTATGTACGACATATTTGTAAATCTGAATTTCGTCAGCTTTTTTGGTCATACTATTGAAGCGGGTGGCTATTTCGTTCTGACCGGCAGTCGCTACTTCATGGTGATGAGCTTCAACAACCAGGCCCATCTGTTCCATGGTCAGACACATGGTCGAACGGAGATCCTGTGATGAATCTACTGGTGGAACCGGGAAGTAACCACCTTTTACTGACGGACGATGGCCTTTGTTGCCACCTTCATATTGTTTGCTGCTATTCCACGCTGCTTCGATGTCATCGATAGATACGTGTGAACCAGAAATGCTGCTGCCGAAACGGACATCGTCAAACAGGAAAAATTCCGGCTCAGGCCCGAACAGTACGGTATCCGCGATACCAGAAGAGCGCAGGAAATCTTCGGCGCGTTTAGAGATAGAACGCGGGTCGCGATCGTAGCCCTGCATTGTGGCTGGTTCCAGAATGTCGCAACGGATGTTCAGTGTGGTTTCTTCGAAGAAAGGATCCAGAACTGCAGTAGTCGGATCGGGCATTAATACCATGTCTGATTCGTTGATACCTTTCCAGCCACCAATCGAAGAACCATCAAACATTTTGCCGTCTTCAAAAAAGTCAGCATTGACTTGATGTGCTGGAATAGTGACGTGCTGTTCCTTACCTTTGGTATCAGTGAAGCGAAGATCAACAAACTTCACTTCATGTTCATTCAGCATCGTCAAAACATTTTCTGCAGACATACTTGGTTCTCCCGATTGTGTCATTTATCGTCGTGGAACGAATATCGTTGTGGAATGATGTTGTTACCGTGAGTAAACTAAAGCTAAAAGTGTGCCAACTTTTTTAATTCGTGCTAAAGGGCATTCCTGCTGGCTTTTTGTGTCATACCCCTTTGCACTATTATAGTGTAATGCACCAAAATGGAGCTTTGTTTTAAACTTGATGCTCTATTTTGGTGCGTTACAACTCGTTTGTAGCGTAATTGCACCGTGAAAGTGATCACAAACCCGGCAACGGCAGGTTGTTTAGGGTAGATGTTTGTGATCCTGTTTAGTCCCTCGATTAATACGTGTACAATAGCGCGCTATTTCTAAAATGCCTGAGGCAAAGCTGTGATCGAAAATTTGCGTAACATCGCTATTATTGCGCACGTTGACCATGGGAAAACCACCCTGGTCGATAAGTTGCTGCAACAGTCCGGTACGTTGGGTGATGATCGTAATGATCCCACCGAACGTGTCATGGACTCCAATGATTTGGAAAAAGAGCGTGGAATTACTATCCTCGCTAAAAATACCGCCATCAACTGGAATAACTACCGTATTAATATTGTGGATACGCCAGGTCACGCCGATTTCGGCGGTGAAGTTGAGCGCGTGATGTCCATGGTTGATTCGGTTCTGCTGCTGGTGGACGCGATGGACGGCCCGATGCCGCAGACGCGTTTCGTGACTCAGAAAGCTTTTGCCTATGGCCTGAAACCCATTGTGGTGATCAACAAGGTTGACCGCCCGGGCGCGCGTCCAGATTGGGTTGTCGATCAGGTTTTTGACCTGTTTGTTAACCTTGGCGCGACTGATGAGCAACTGGATTTCCCGATTGTTTATACATCCGCACTGAACGGTGTTTCGGGTCTGGATCATAATGATATGGCGGACGACATGACTCCGCTGTTTGAAGCCATCGTAAAATACGTTGAAGCACCTAAAGTCGACCTCAACGGCCCGTTCCAGATGCAGATATCCCAGTTAGATTACAACAACTATGTTGGTGTTATCGGTATCGGTCGTATCTCGCGTGGTGTGGTGAAACCAAACCAGCAGGTTAGTATTGTCGACAGCCAGGGCAAAGTACGTAACGGTAAAGTGGGTCAGGTACTTGGTCATATGGGTCTGCTACGTATTGAAAGTACGCTGGCAGAAGCGGGCGACATTGTGGCGGTTACCGGCCTGGGTGAATTGAATATTTCCGACACCATCTGCGATACTTCTACTGTTGAAGCGCTGCCACCGTTAACGGTAGACGAACCGACAGTAACCATGTTCTTCTGCGTCAATACTTCACCGTTCTGCGGAAAAGAAGGTAAGTTTGTGACTTCACGTCAGATTCTGGACCGTCTTCGCAAAGAGCTGGTGCATAACGTAGCACTGCGCGTGGAAGAAACAGAAGATCCAGATGCATTCCGTGTTTCAGGCCGTGGTGAGCTGCATCTGTCTGTATTGATTGAAAATATGCGTCGCGAAGGTTTTGAACTGGCGGTATCCCGTCCGAAAGTTATCTTCCGTACTATTGATGGTCGTCGTCAGGAGCCATTTGAGCAAGTGACGTTGGACATCGAAGAGCAGAATCAGGGCTCGGTGATGGAAGCCATGGGTATACGTAAAGGTGACATGCGAGACATGATCCCTGATGGCAAAGGCCGTGTGCGTCTGGACTACGTGATTCCAAGCCGTGGATTGATCGGTTTCCGTACCGACTTTATGACCATGACGTCGGGTACGGGTCTACTGTATTCCACCTTTAGCCATTATGATGATGTGCGTCCGGGGGAAATTGGCCAGCGTCAGAATGGCGTATTGATCTCCAATGGGCAGGGTAAAGCCGTTGCTTATGCGCTATACAGCTTGCAGGATCGCGGTAAATTGTTCCTGGGCCATGGTGCTGAAGTGTATGAAGGCCAGATCATCGGTATTCACACCCGCTCTAACGACCTGACAGTGAACTGCCTGACGGGTAAGAAGCTGACCAACATGCGTGCTTCCGGTACTGACGAAGCCACGACACTGGTACCGGCGATTAAAATGTCTCTGGAACAGGCGCTTGAATTTATTGATGATGACGAACTGGTGGAAGTGACTCCGCACTCCATCCGTCTTCGCAAACGTCATTTGACGGAAAACGATCGCCGTCGCGCTAATCGCACCACAAAAGAAGACTAATCATCTTATTTTGCTTCGCCAGAAGGCCCCATTTTGGGGCCTTTTTTCTTTATTCAGTTAGTTCTCTGTATGTTGCACCATTTTCAATCTCATTATTATCTTGATCATCTATGCTGTTCAGTTCTGATTTTTCCCACTAAAGTGAGAATCTATGGTTAAATCGGGAGGAAACATGCTGTATATATTTGATTTGGGCAATGTCATCATCGACATTGATTTTAATCGGGTTTTCGGTGTGTGGAGCCATCTTGGTAACGTACCGCTAGCAATGTTACGCGAACGTTTCGTTATGGGGGACACCTTTGAGCGGCATGAGCGTGGCGAGATCAGTGATGAGGAATTCGCATCTCGCGTGTGTTATGAAGTGGGTATTAGCCTTAGTTTTGAACAGTTCTCGACGGGGTGGCAAGCGATATTTGTTTCTCTGCGAGCTGAAGTATTGGAGATTATGCAGCGTTTGCGTCAGGAAGGGCACCGGGTGGTCATCCTTTCCAATACCAACCGCTTGCATTGTGATTTCTGGCCAACTCAATATCCGCAAATACAACAAGCCGTAGATCATCTGTACCTTTCTCAGGAAATCGGATTTCGCAAACCAGAAGCGGATATTTACCACCATGTACTGCGCCAGGAAGCTGCCACAGCGGATAATGCTATTTTCTTTGATGATAATATTGCTAATGTGACGGCGGCTTCTGAACTTGGCATTCAGTCGATACTGGTGAGTGACCGAAAGGTAATCCCTGATTTTTTTGCCCAAAAATATAACGTTTTTAGTAAATAGCTCATATTGTTGATTCTGCTGCCTGCGCGGAAGTATGCGCTGCCGTTCAGGTATTTTAAACAGGAGTTGCAACGTTTCTATGATCGCGTTAATTCAGCGGGTATCGGGTGCCAGTGTTACGGTTGATGAATCGGTGGTTGGTGAAATTGATTCGGGATTGTTGGTGTTACTGGCTGTTGAACAAGGGGATGATGAAAAAAAGGCGGCCCGACTTTGTGAGCGAGTCGCTGGTTATCGCATTTTCAGCGATAAAAATGACAAGATGAACCTGAATGTTCAACAGGCTGGCGGTAGTTTGCTGGTAGTTTCTCAATTTACGTTGGCAGCGGATACGCAAAAGGGGATGCGCCCCAGTTTCTCCCGTGGGGCATCGCCGGATGAGGCGAACCGCCTGTATCAGTATTTTATCGGGCAATGCCGTGAGCGTGGTATTGCTACCGAAACTGGTCGTTTTGCTGCAGATATGAAAGTCGCGCTGGTGAATGATGGACCAGTAACCTTCTGGTTACAGGTTTAGGCCAGATGTAGAAATTCTTTGTTTAGCGAGGCTGTGTCTATGTATCACCTGAGAGTGCCTGAAAGCGCCGAAAATCTTGATGCTTACTATCAATTTCGCTGGGAAATGTTGCGTAAACCGTTGCATCAGCCACTGGGATCTGAGCGTGATGCTTATGACGCGCTAGCGCATCATCAGACGATTGTTGATGAGCAAGGGCAACTGGTAGCGGTGGGACGACTGTCTATTAATGCTGACAATGAGGCTTCCATCCGTTTTCTGGCTGTTCATCCGGGAGTACGCCGTAAAGGTCTGGGGACGTTGATGGCAATGGCGCTGGAGTCGGTGGCGCGTCAGGAAGGGGTTAAGCGTGTCGTGTGTAGCGCTCGTGAGGATGCTGTGGATTTTTTTGCCAAACTGGGATTTATCAATCAGGGCGAAATTACGACACCATTGACTACACCAGTGCGCCACTTTCTGATGATTAAACCGGTGGAGACACTGGATGATATTTTGCACCGTCCCGATTGGTGCGGTCAGTTGCAGCAGGCCTGGTATGAACATATTCCGTTAAGTGAAAAAATGGGTGTGCGCATCAGTCAGTATACCGGGCAGAAATTCATTACCACCATGCCGGAGGTTGGTAATCAGAATCCGCATCAAACGCTATTTGCTGGCAGTATGTTTTCACTGGCAACCCTGACGGGGTGGGGATTGATCTGGCTGTTACTACGTGAGAGACAACTGGGGGGGACCATTATTCTGGCAGACGCGCATATCCGTTATAGTACCCCGGTAACTGGCAGGCCAAGTGCTGTCGCTGATCTGGGGTCACTGAGTGGCAATCTGGATCGGCTGGCCAGAGGGCGCAAGGCACGGGTACAGTTGGATGTTGAACTATTTGGAAACGAGAACAAAGGTGCTCTTTTCCAAGGGGTTTACATCGTGTTACCCGCGATGCCGGATGAGCCGCTGGAGGAAGGGGGCTCAGCCATTCGTTAAAGCAAATGCTCAATCTTTTATTACCCGATGATTATTTTCACAATAAAATCATTTTAATCAATATGTTATAACCAAGTGGATCCCCCAGCGATTACCGGAATCCACTTGGCAGTGAAAATCAACCAACTCAGCGTCACTCAATTGGTGATAGCTTTATTGTTGGTTATTGTTTTGTTCTGTCGGTGTGTTTTCTAAGACGGTACCTTGACGCATTTCCTGTCGGATCGGGAGTCCTTTTCCATCCATTCCTTGTAACATGCCATTTAGTGTAGGTTTCAATGGCATGCTGGCGTCCAGTTTGCCTGTCAGGTGCAACTGAAAATTGCTATCACCTGCCGGTAGCGCAGGCGGTGTTGTCCATCCCCAATGGGAGAGAATGCCAAAATTAACGGCCTTGCCATTTAACTCCAGCGTAAAATTCCGGGTCGGTTGCTGATTGATAATACCTTTGGCTTCCAGCAGTCCGGTCTGGGTAAACGCGCTCAAATCGGTGAGTGTGATTTGGTTATTATTGGCATTCAGTACCAATGACGGGTGGCGGACATCTATCTTGTTGAATGTGGCATCACTGGCATTAAGGTTCAGTGATCCACCCCATATTCCCAATTGATGATCGCGCGCCAGCAGCAGGTTGTTACCAAAGCCATCCAGTGCGGTAAGCTGGAATGGGAAATCCGGGTTGATATCAATCAGCAGGTTACGGTTGGCGGAAAACTTTTTAACAAACACTTCCGACAACCAGGAAGGTAATGCCTGTTGCCAGCGCTGGCGCCAATCGCTAGGCAAGGTATACTCCATACCCGCTACAATAAATTCATTTAAATCCAACCGGTGGTTACTACGCTGCCAGGTGCCGTCAGTACGCAATAGCCCACCTTCCCAGCGAGTAGAAAATTGCTTGATTGCCAGCCCTTGCGGGGATAGATCCAGGCTGACAATGGGGTCGACCAAATGCATTTGGCCATTGATGATGTCAGTGGCGTTGAACGACAGCGAACCGTCCTCACTCTGCCAGTCGTTCTGTTTGAATGTTACATTCTGCAAGGTGACATCCAAATCGTTAAAGGCCCAGTTTTTCCCTTCCATACGGGCGCCAATAAGATCAAAACGGTTAACTGTCAGTGCTGGAAGCTGAGTCAGGGGCTGCCAGAAATCAGCCAGTGTCTGGTTAGTTTGAAAACGCACATTGCTAAGTCGCAAATTGTTGATCTGCCAGCTGCCATCTTCGGTACGAATAGCATTGCCAGTGAGTTCACCTCGGGCGACATTCGCACCAAAGTTGTTCAGTGCCAACTGATTGCCATTGATTTCTCCCTGCACCAGTACCTGACTGGCCGGAATGTTGTTCAGTATCAAAGAGCGGGCACTGAGCTGAAAGTTGGCTTTTTTACCCAGCAAGTAACCGGTTTCCGGTTTCCACGGCATAATACCGCCGTTTATCTGCTGTCCATTCAATTGCCAGTTGCTATCCTGTGCATGTAGTGCCATATCGCTTAGTTGTAGCGTATCGGCATCGATTGGCAGTGTGATTTTGGTCTGATCCAGATTGAGGGTTCCGCCTTTCAGTTGCAGGCTGGTAATGTGACTGGGGTCAGTAATCTGGCGGATACTTAGTCCGATGGAGATCTGTTTTGCGACTATTGTAGCTGGCTGATTTTTATGACCAAAAATCACATCCTGCAACAGAATATGGCTGGGAGAAGACCAATTATGATCGATTTTGCCTAATGATAATTGGTACTCGGTGTGCTGATTCACCCACTTGGTGACCCAGTTTGCTCCCCACGCGGTTTGCATTAATACGTAGAACACCACCAGTAACAACAAGGCCAATAACAGCAGAGTGAGAAACAATTTCCCGATAAATTTCATTGCGTAAGTCCATGCCAGTCGTCAGGTATATATATGCTTTATGCCGTAATTACCCGGTAGGCTCAATAGATAATCATCTTACAGACAATAAATAGGGGTCGATGTTGCATCATCGACCCTTATTATAATGTTAGATGAAAAATTTCTGGAAGCTGGCGCTTATTCTTTCTCGTGCGGGAACACCAGATTCAGCGCGATGGCGGTGATTCCCCCAGCGGCGATACCCGAAGAGAGTAGGGTTTTCAGCCAGTCTGGTGCAAATTGCAAAATCAATGGTTGCTGAGATACGCCGAGACCGACTGCCAGCGACAGTGCAATAATCATAATGGCGCGACGGTTCAGTGGTTCACGAGAGACAATGCGTACCCCAGAAGCGGCGATAGTACCAAACATGACAATGGTTGCTCCGCCAAGTACCGGCTCTGGAATATGCTGCACAAAGCCGCTCACTGCCGGAAACAGTCCCAAGACGATCAACATCAGTGCAACAACAAAACCGACATAGCGACTGGCGACACCGGTGAGCTGGATAACCCCGTTATTTTGCCCGAAACAGGAGTTGGGAAAGGTGTTGAATACGGCGGAAAGCATGGAGTTCAGTCCATTGGCCAATACGCCGCCTTTCAGCCGCTTCATATACAGTGGGCCGTTTACCGGTTGTTCTGATACGTCGGAGGTGGCGGTAATATCGCCGATGGTTTCCAGTGATGTCACCATGAATATCAGCATCAATGGAATCAACAGGTTCCAGTCGAAACCCAGGCCGTAATAGAGTGGCGTTGGCACCATAATGAGTGTGCTCTGGCCAGCGGGTGCGGCGGCAGGCAACATCCCCATCAGCCAGGCCACGATATAGCCTACAGCCATAGCAATAACCAGCGATGCAACACGCAGATATGGGTTGCGCTGGCGATTAAGCAGAATGATCACCAGTAGCACAATGGCCGCCAGTAACAGATTTTTGGGAGCACCAAATGTGTGATTGCTCATGGCGGCAAAGCCACCCCCGATAGACGTCAGGCCGACCTGAATCAGTGACAGACCGATAATCATTACTACAATGCCGGAAACCAACGGGGTAATGATGCGGCGTGCCAGATGCAGTACGCGGGAAAGCAGAATTTCGGTGCAAGATGCCACCATCAGCGTACCGAACAGGGCTGCCATCATGGTGGGCACATCCGCTCCGCCATTTTTCAGCGCCATTCCCCCCATAATCAGCGGGGTAACAAAGTTAAAGCTGGTGCCCTGGATTGATAGCAGGCCAGAACCTACCGGTCCCCAGGTTTTGATTTGTAAAATGGAGGCCAGACCGGAAGCGAACAACGACATACTGATAATGTGCTGGGTATCCTGTGCGGGTAAACCAAGTGCCTGACAAATCAGCAATGCGGGTGTAATCACGGCTACAAACATCGCCAGCAGATGCTGGCAGGCAGCAAATAAGGTTTGCGGCAAAGGAGGCCGGTCATCCAGACGGTAAATCAGTTCACTGTGCTGGGTTGCGGCGGTTGATTCTGCCTGAAGATGCTCGGTGGTGGTGGTACTCATGGCGTCTGGCACTCCTGAACGACAAAAAGCGCATTTTAATGATCTGCTTCACAAAAGCAATCGTTTGCGGAACAGCGTTTCTATCTTGAAAGGAAGGGAGTCAACAATTTCATTATAATTAATAGGGATAGCGACGGCCGTTAACGAGAGCGTGTTTACGCGTTGGTATAACGCGTTCGTTCTGGCAGCCAGCGTTCGACTAGCGCTTTGGCGTGTTCGGGATAGTTTTCGTGGATATGTCGTGCGGTCCGTTGTACCTGAGGGATCAATGCCTGATCGCGCAGTAAATCAGCTACTTTGAATTCGGTGTTACCGGTTTGCCGGGTACCCAGAAGTTCGCCGGGGCCACGGATTTCCAAATCCCGTTGTGCAATCACAAAACCATCGTTGCTGTCGCGTAGTACCTGCAAGCGCTTTTGGGCCGTTTTGCTCAGCGGTGATTTGTAAAGCAGGACGCAATGAGACGCGATGGCCCCACGACCTACACGTCCCCGCAACTGATGAAGTTGTGCCAGTCCCAGTCGTTCCGGGTTTTCGATAATCATCAGGCTGGCATTAGGAACATCGACCCCTACTTCGATTACTGTCGTGGCCACCAACAGTTGGATGTTGCCTTGCTTAAAATCCGCCATGACATCCTGTTTTTCCTGTGCCTTCATTCGGCCATGCACGAGTCCGATAGTCAGTCCGGGAAGCGCTTCCCGCAGCCCCTGGCAGGTGGCTTCTGCTGCTTGCGCTTCCAGCAGTTCGGATTCTTCAATCAACGTACAAACCCAATAGGCCTGGCGACCTTCCTGCTGGCAGGCATGTTCAACTCGTCGAACAATGTCGCTGCGTCGGGAATCAGGAATTGCCACGGTGGTCACTGGTGTCCGGCCGGGAGGTAGCTCATCAATGATCGACGTATCCAGATCAGCGTAAGCTGTCATTGCCAGCGTGCGCGGAATGGGTGTAGCGGTCATGATGAGTTGATGAGGATGGAATCCTTGCTCTTCACCTTTCTCCCACAATGCCAGCCGCTGATGCACGCCGAAACGGTGCTGTTCATCAATAATTACCAGTGCCAGTCCGTTAAACTGCACCTGTTGCTGGAAGATCGCGTGCGTTCCCACCACCATGGAAACCTGACCGCTGGCAATGGCATCCTGTTGGTTTTGCCGAGCTTTACCTTTCTGTTTACCCGCCAGCCAACCTACCTCAATACCCAATGGTGCAAACCAGTGGCGGAAATTATTGGCATGCTGTTCTGCCAGAAGTTCGGTCGGGGCCATCAGCGCCACCTGCTTACCGTGGGTAATCGCTCTTAGCGCGGCGAGGGCCGCGACCAGGGTTTTGCCAGAACCGACGTCCCCCTGAACCAGTCTCATCATCGGGAATGGCCGGCTCATATCGTTTTCTATTTCTGCCACCACCCGTTCCTGTGCCTGAGTGGGTGTGAATGGCAAGGCGGCTAACAGACGTAGCTTGAGGCTGTTATCGGGCGGTAGTGGTAATGCCTGGTGGCGTTGCGCACCTGCGCGTACCGCCAGCATACTCAGATTGTGGGCCAGCAGTTCTTCCATTATTAATCGCTGCTGAGCCGGATGCTTGCCTTGCTCCAGTTCGCTTAATTGCATGTCTGGCGGTGGTCGGTGCAATATGCGCAGTGCATCGGACAAGCTGATAAGCGTGTGACTGAGCTCCTGCGGCAGTAGCTCGTCAATCGGGTTGGTATCCAGCAGTGAGAGTGCCTGATCCGTCAGTTTGCGCAGCGTGGCCTGACGAATACCGTCGGTGGTGGGATACACCGGCGTCAAGGTTTCCTGCAATTCTACTGGTGTGTTATCACCCTGAACCCGGTATTCGGGGTGAATGATTTCGGCACCAAGTTTACCGCGTCGAATTTCACCATAAGCCTGCACCCGTTGTCCTGGTGACAGGCTATTTTTCATTGCCGCATTGAAGTTGAAAAAACGCAATGTCAGCATGCCACTACCATCGCTGATCTGGCAGGTCAGCATTCGGCGGCGACCAAAAGTCACATCACAACGTAATATCTCACCCTCTACCGTGGCATAAATACCCGGCAGCAGGTCATTGATGAGATAAAGATGAGTGTGGTCTTCATAGCGTAACGGTAAGTGAAGTAACAGATCTTCTACTGTTTCCAGGCCGATACGGGCAAGTTTCGCCGCCTGGGTTGCTCCTACGCCGGCAAGGGTGCTCAGCGGTTGGGCGTTCAGCAGGCGGCCGTGCATTATTGCCTCGTCGATTGTATGGCTGACCAAGGCGAGTCGGCAATGACCTGACCGTGATGGCCAATATACGGTCGCGGAAATCCTTTGCGTTTCGCCACGCAGGCTAAAACCGGATAATCGCTTTCAAATAACAGTCGCTGTTGCTCTTTTTCAGCCCGAGCGGAGGATATGCTGGTCTTTCTCTGACTTAGCAAGTTGCACGTTGGGCAGGTGTAATCGACATAACGAAAGTCTATTGTTTTGGCAGAAATGCGGTTGGTCGGCCATGCCGTATGCGTCAGGTGTACGCCAACGGCATCAGCGATACGGATAAAGGCTGAAACATTATGTGGTCTATGCACCGGCTCCATACATACCGCCAGATCAGGCTGGTGGTTGGGCATTTCTCGGATGCGCGCATAACGTTCTGAGGTCATAACAGGTTAATTTCGGTTACGGTTAACTTTAATCACATCGGGCATCACGCGGATTTTACGCATGATGTTCGCAAGATGAATACGGTCGCGCGCGGTGAGACGGATAAAGGCGCTATATACCCGGCCATCCCGTTCTTCCGTATTAATACTCTGGATGTTGGAATTTTCGGCGTTGATAGCGGCTGTCAGGTTGGCCAGCGCACCCTGATGGTTGAACATGTCCACCTTGATTTCCGTCATGAATTCCTGTTCGGTCACTTTGTCCCATTCTACGGCCATAAATTTCTCGGGTTCTTTCTGGTAACCACGAATATTACGGCAGGATTCATGGTGAATGACCAATCCTTTACCTGGGCTGACGTGGGCAATGATCGGATCCCCCGGAATAGGACGACAGCACTTGGCGAACGTCACCAGTACGCCATCCGCACCCTTAATTGGCAGTTTGCGGATCCCGGCATCGTTCAGTTCCGAATGCTCTTCCAACAGGTTCTTCGCCACTACGACACTCATGGCGTTACCCAGTCCGATTTCTGCCAGCAGATCGTCAAGTGAAGGCAGCTTCATTCTTTCCAGTTCACGCTGGATATTCGTTTCGGGAACATCGGAAAGCTTGCGCCCATTGCCTAACGCGTGACTCAGCAGACGACGGCCCAGACTGACGGAATCATCACGCTTAAGGTTTTTGAGCATCTGACGGATTTTAGCCCGTGCTTTGGAACTGACGACAAAATTCAGCCAGGCCGCATTTGGTCTCGCGCCTGGAGCAGTAATGATTTCAACGGTTTGCCCGCTGGCCAGTGCCTGTGACAACGGATAGGGTTGACGATCGACTCGGGCACCCACGCAGGCATGACCGATATCGGTATGCACGACATAAGCGAAATCTACCGGAGTAGCACCCGCGGGTAATTCAACAATACGGCCTTCGGGTGTGAACACGTAAATTTCATCTGGAAATAAATCGGATTTCACACTTTCAATAAATTCAAACGAGCTACCTGCACTTTGCTGTAGTTCCAGCAGACTCTGCATCCAACGTTGGGCGCGAACCTGTGCCGTGGTACTGCTGCTTTCACCTTCTTTATAGGCCCAGTGTGCTGCGACACCCATTTCTGCCATCTGGTCCATATCCTCGGTGCGGATTTGTACCTCGACGGGGACGCCATGCGGCCCGATCAATGATGTATGTAGTGACTGATAGCCGTTGGCTTTGGGAATGGCAATATAGTCTTTCACCCGGCCAGGTCGGGGTTTGTATAGGCTATGCACCTGACCCAATACGCGATAACAGGTATCGACTTCTTTTACGATTACCCGAAAGGCGTAAATATCCATAATTGAATGGAAGCGCTGTTCTTTCAGATGCATCTTGCAGTAGATAGAATAAAGGTGTTTTTCCCGCCCACTGACGCGGCAGGTGATACCCGCTTCTGTCAGGCGTCCTTCAATCTCGGCAAGAATTTTCTGGATCATCTCCTTACGGTTACCACGGGCGGCCTTGACGACCTCTTTAATCACGCGGTAACGATTAGGATAAAGCGCTTCGAATCCCAGCTCTTCCAGTTCGATTTTCAGGTGGTGAATACCGAGACGGTGGGCCAGAGGGCTATAGATTTCCAGCGTTTCACGGGCAATACGGCGACGCTTGTCGGGACGTAGGGCGCCCAGTGTGCGCATATTGTGGGTTCGGTCAGCCAGTTTGATCAAAATGACGCGGATATCCTGCACCATCGCCATGATCATTTTGCGGAAGTTTTCTGCCTGAGCTTCTTTCTTGTCGCGGAATTTCAGCTTGTCGAGCTTGGAGACGCCCTCCACCAGTTCAGCAACACTCTTGCCAAAGAGCTGTTCCATGTCCTGATAAGTGGCGGGGGTGTCTTCAATTACATCGTGCAACAGCGCTGCCATCAATGTTTCGTAATCGAGACGCATCTCAGCAAGAATACAAGCAACAGCGACAGGGTGGGTGATGTAGGGCTCACCGCTGGAGCGAGTCTGTCCCTCGTGAGCATCACGAGCAACAAGATAAGCCTGCTGGAGACGTTTTATCTGCTCTTTTGGCAGATAACGCTGAATCAGCAGATTAAGGCTTTCAAACAGATACAAGGGCGACTCGTTCTGTAATTAACGACGACCTTCAGCAATTGCGGTAACCGCCTGAATTTCTGCGGCTTCATGCTCTTGCTGTTCCTGACGTTCACGGGTATCCAGAATCTGAGCGGTGATCAATCCTTCTTCGATTTCGCGCAGTGAGATAACCGTGTATTTGTCGTTTTCTTCTGGTACCAGCGGATCTTTGCCACCGATCTGAAGCTGACGGGCGCGACGAGCAGCGACCAACACCAGGTCAAAACGGTTACCAATTTTCTCTACAGCGTCTTGAACAGTTACGCGTGCCATAATGTGCTACTCCACAGGAAATAAAATGACTGGGCATCATACTGAAAGTGTCGTCAGTCTGCCAATAGTTTGGTGATTAAAGCGCCATGCCGTACTTTCTGCCGACTCAAATGCAAGCGTTCGGCGCGAATAATGGTTTTCAAATCCATCAGGGCCAGATTGAAATCATCATTCACAATTAAATAATCGTATTCGGCGTAATGGTTCATTTCCGCAACCGCTTGAGCCATGCGGCGGGCAATGACGTCTTCGCTGTCTTGGCCGCGGCCACGTAAGCGGCGTTCCAATTCTTCTTTAGATGGAGGAAGAATAAAGATGCTACGGGCCATCGGCATCTTGGTGCGGATTTGCTGTGCACCTTGCCAGTCTATATCGAGAAAAATATCGACGCCGGTTGACAGAATTTGTTCAATAGTAACGCGAGATGTACCGTAATAATTGCCGAAAACTTCAGCGTACTCCAGAAAATCATTATTCTCGATCATCCGTTTGAACTCATCGGTCGAAACGAAGAAATAATGTTCACCGTTATTCTCACCTGGCCGTTTCGCCCGGGTAGTATGTGAAATCGATACCTGCGTATCGTACAACGGCTGTGTTTTTAATAATGCCTGGATCAAACTGGATTTCCCGGCCCCACTGGGTGCGGAAACAATATATAACGTGCCTTGGACCATAGTGAATGTTTCTATTACGGTTACGGTGGTTGAGATAATCGATGCAGCAAAACGCCTGTATCGCCTCTATTTCCAAATAGCAGTGGTAGTTGTGCCAGTGTCTGATGGAAAGACTCTTAATCGTATTATACACATCGTGCTGCCGTCAGTCGCGTTATGTAACCATTCCTGCTGTATGTCTGTAGCTTATGTCACCTGAAACCCCAGCCACCAAGCCTTGTCTCGGTTTGCTGCGTACTTTTTCCCAATCTTTTTTTCTGTTTCATAAACCCGTTGTCTACTTTGCGAACCCTTTTGCATTTTACTTATGGTCCGCTCGTTCCTTTTTACAGATTGCGTTTTACTGCCATCGGTTATCCAGCCTGGGAGAGGGAAAGATGAAATATGGATATTGGATGGTTACTACCTTGCTGACTGGTTTGCTCAATCTGTCTGCCATGGCTTCAATGCCGTGTCCTGATTGGGCGTCAACGCAAGCCAACCATGAAATTGAGATACTGGAGCAGCAACTGGCGCACTGGGATAAAGCCTACTATGAATCGGGCCAAAGTCTGGTGGACGATGAGATTTATGATCAACTGCGAAAAAAACTGGCGGTGTGGCAAGGCTGTTTTCAACCACAAGCCGTACCTTTTCCTGTTCACCTGCCGGATGATGGTAAAAAGTCACATCCGGTTGCTCATACGGGTTTGAAAAAACTCACGGAGGTTAATGAGCTTCGACAGTGGATAGCGCAGCACGATAATTTATGGATTCAGCCCAAGATAGACGGTGTAGCGGTGACATTGGTTTATGCCCAGGGAAGGCTGGTCTCTGCCGTTAGTCGGGGTAATGGGCTTAAAGGGGAAGACTGGACGGAGAAAGTGCGGCAAATGCCTTCGGTTCCACAGCAGATAGGGGATACCCAGAAGTCGCTGGTGCTACAGGGAGAATTGTACCTTCAGGTGAAGGAACACCGACAATCCCAAGCCGGTGGTATTAATGCCCGCTCGATTGTGGCCGGTGAAATGCGTCGCAAACAGCCTTCCGCAGTGTTATCGCAAATAGGGATTTTTATTTGGGAATGGCCTGATGGGCCAGATGCCATGCCGCAACGTCTTATGCAACTACGGCAGATGGGCTTCGGCCTGACAGCAGAATATACCCATGCAATATCAATGTTGTCCGAGGCGGAAACATGGCGTGATAACTGGTATCGGGCACCGCTGCCTTTTGTCACCGATGGTGTCGTAATCCGTCAGGAGAAGGAACCACAAGGCCGTTACTGGCAGAATACCCCTGCTGACTGGGCAATTGCCTGGAAATATCCGTTGGTCAGCCAAGTTACGAATGTAAATGGTGTCGATTTCGAGATTGGCCGCACCGGGAAAATAACGGTCGTGCTGAATCTTGAGCCACTACACCTGGATGATAAATCTGTCAGCCGTGTGAACGTGGGTTCGGTATCCCGCTGGCAACAATGGGATGTATTACCGGGCGATCAAGTGAGTATCAGTTTGGCGGGACAAGGTATTCCCCGGTTGGACAAGGTCGTTTGGCGGAGTTCGGTGCGTCAGCCTGTTGAGGCTCCAGAACAATCACTGTTCAATGATTTTAGCTGTTTTCAGTGGAGTCTTGTCTGTCAATCGCAGTTCCTGTCTCGTCTCGTCTGGTTAAGCGGGAACTTCGGCTTGAACATTAAAGGTGTAAGTAACGGTATGTGGCGGCGTTTCATGCAACAGGGGAAACTGCCGGATATTCTGTCATGGTTGACATTGAGTCAGCAACAGATTGGCAGCTTTGCTGGCGTTGGTGAGAAACAGGCAGCCAGGATTTACCAGCGGTTCCAATTGACCCGACAACAGCCACTACAACTGTGGTTACAGGCGTTAGGGATCCCTGTCCCCCGGGCTGCCTTGAAGGCATTGGATGAACGCTCATGGCAGCAGCTACAACGTCGGACAACAGAAGAGTGGCAGCAATTTCAAGGGATTGGTGTGAAAAGAGCGCAAAGGATTCGGGAGTTTTTGTATCATCCTGAAATTGTGCGGTTCATTAACTGGCTCATACAACAGGGTATAAAATGACATTTTTACAAAGGAATTGACCCAAAAAACAGCGAGTGCGCTAAAATCATGCCTCATGAGGTAGTGCTGATCATTTAAGCGCCATGCTCAGTATATGAAGATGTGATTCTTGGTGATAGATATCCTCGAGCCAGACCCACAGATGTCGATACATTAGCTAGCGGTGGCAATAATAGATCCAAGCAGGATAAGCGAAGCCAACACTTTGATGAAAATCACTGGCATAGCATGCTGATAGCGCTGATTATTGGTGATTCAGGCACTTTAGCTGCCGCGTTGTGGCTTTCGCTAAAAAGGGATTGACGCCTTTCAGAGGTAGCAGTAAGATGCGCCCCGCATTCGGTGAGTGGCGCAGCCTGGTAGCGCACTTCGTTCGGGACGAAGGGGTCGGAGGTTCGAATCCTCTCTCACCGACCAAATCGACTTTCGGCAGGCATCTGGAATAGACGGATATCGCCGGAAAGTACAAAGAAACCCGCATCCAGCTTGGATTGGCGGGTTTTTTATTGCCTGTTATCTATCAGTATCACCCGTTTACAGCCGGAAGGTTTAGTTATACCACGCCGTATAACTACGATGGCCCGTATAACGACTCCTCTGACCAATACCGAAATCAAAGCCGCGGAACCTGCCGAGAAGGAATACATGGATGGGGACTGGCTGCATTCTCTTTCAACGGGACACCAGCCATGAATGGCCGATGCCCTGATGTATCATCGCTATTTTTTAAGCAGCGCCAAATCTTTCTGAATATCGTCTTTACGCCCTTGATCGGCAATTTCTCTTCCCGCGCGGGGAGCCGCTGCCAGTGCAATAGTAAGGTACTGTTTTGCTTCTTTTTTATGTCCCTGTTTGAGCAAGTAGTCACCATAGAAATAGTTGGGATCAATACCACTCGGGTTCATTTTCAGCGCGGTTTGCAGATATTGTTCCGCTTTTTTGTCATCACCGAAGCCAATCGGCCAACCCGGCACCCGATAATACAAGACCCCCAGACTGGTATAAGCTGAACCTTCCAATGCGTTAGGATCAAGGGCGATTGCTTTTTCCAGAGCACCCTTGGCTTTTTTGACCAAACTCAGCGCACCTAAACCGCCTTTGGTGCCAGCCCAACTGCTGTCTACAATCGCGGACCAGATTAGATATTTGGCATTTGTCGGCTGGCTACTCACCAGGCTTTGTACTCTTGATCCCAGTGTGGAAAAGCAATTGTCTTGCTGGGAGCTGAGGGTTCTATACTCGCATATCGCCCACTGTTTCTGAATGTCCGGCAGTGAGCCACTTGCATGGGCCAGACCTGGCACCAGCAGACAGGCGGAGATAAATAATTTTTTCATGCAATACATTATCTCTATTTATGCTTGCCGCGAGCGTAACGGCGAATGATCGGAAGTTGACGAATAATGGCGCCATCCACCAGTGATGGCAGTAGTGCGTTCAGTTTGACGAAAAACTTTTCCGGCCAACCAAGCCAGCGTCGTACGGCCTCTTTCTCCAGAGCTGTAACAATCTGTGCCGCCACCCATTCAGGACGATCGCTTTTGTTGCCCAGTTCTTTATTCATGGCGTTAACGGCGGGGGAGTTTAGTGGGGTGTCTGTAGCCCGAGGGGCCAGGTACAGCACGTTGATTCCCTGTGGCGAGAGCTCACGGTGGAGCGCTTCGCTAAAGCCGTGTAAAGCGAATTTGGTCGCGCAATAGACGCTGTAGCCGGGGTAACCGATGCCACCCATCGCTGAACCAATGTTCATGATAATACCCGGCGAGCTCATGCTATTGAGCATGGATTGGGTCAGTAGCATCGGCCCTTCCACATTCAGGGCGATGTGGTGCTGGATGTCTTCATGCCGTTGATGTTCAAACAGGCTGAAGGTGGATGTACCAGCATTGTTAATCAATATATCCAGCCGCGTGGGGGCGGGGAAACACTCCGCCAGTGCGTTACGATCCTGTTCGTCACAGAGGTCCGCCAGCAGAATATTATGGTGATTGGGTTCCGGTAACTGGCTTTGCAGGGTCAGCAGTGCTTGCTCATGGCGACCAACCAGATAAAGCTTCGCTCCTTTGGCGGCCAGCGCATGAGCCAATGCCTGACCGATACCACCGCTGGCGCCGGTCAGCATGATGCGTTTGTCTTTGAGATCCATGAGTTAGCGCTCCGTCAGGCTGCGCAACATGTCACCATACAGTTGATAAACAACATGCGCGGAATGAACGATGGCTTCCTGATCATGTGGCTCGCTGACCTTATCCATTAGCGAGGCGAAAAACTTCAGATGTTCCTGATCCAGTGAACCGTGAGAACGCAGGTAGCTCATGGCGCTGGCCGGTAATTTCAGACCTTGCTCCAGTTGTTCGGCGACGCTGGTGGCGATATTGACGCTGGTTCCTTCCAGAACGTGTACCATGCCGAAAATACTCATCGGGTTACCGCGATTGATGCGGTCATAAAGAAAAGAAAGCATTAATTCAATCGAGAGATGAGGATGACCGTGACGTACCGCTTGCGCATCCCCGCCACAGGCCTGGATATCATCCAGGATCCACTCCTGATGGCCGTACTCTTCGTCAATATATTCAGCGATGGCGCTGAGCACCCATTCATAACTCATGGGCAATCGGCTACCTGCCGCCATCAACAGCGGTACGGTATGACTGACGTGGTGATAAGCCTGGGTCAGGAAAGCGATATACATTTCACGGGTGATATTGCCGTAACGACACGCTTCAATGACCGGGGCGGACATCATTTTCTGCTGCGATGAAGCCGTACTGGTTTGTAATTGTTGATAGAAACCCATGTCTTACTCCTGAATAGCACGTTGAATTTGCTCCTGAAACCGTAAATAAATAGCAGCACGACGCAGGCGGCCATTACTGGTCATCAAAGCAGAGTTGGATAAGTTGGTGACAATAAAATGGTGGATACGAGCATAATCCGGCAGTTTTTCATTTAGTGTATCGATTTGGGTTGAGAGATCTTTTTCTTTGCCGGGGACAGGATGTACCAGCGCCACATTGACGGGCAGGCCATCACCGAATACCACCAAATGGGAAATGGCGGAATACAGCATGGCTTCAGTCTCGATCCATTCCGGTGAAAAATTGCGCCCGAATGCATTGATCTGTACATTTTTCAGACGTCCGTCAACATGCAGAAAACCAGCGTCATCCAGCCGGCCGAGATCACCAGTGGCAATGCTCTCCGGCACGGTATCACCGCCGAGATAACCCAGCATGGACGCGCCTTTTACCTGAATTTCATGTTGCGCGGAGAACGAGATTTCACAGTGAGGCAGCGGACGTCCGGTGCTGCCAGGCTGATCATCACCGGGAATATTGAGAGAAACGACAGAGCCACACTCGGATAATCCGTAGCCTTCATAAACCGGAATACCCTCTTGACGGGCTAGCTGTAGCAGGTCAGGAGCTACTTTGCCCCCACCTACGGCGACGAAACACAGTGAGGAAACACATTCCCGATTTTTGCCTGCCAGGCTGGTTAATAATCGTAGTAATTCGGGCACCAGTACCAGACTGTGAGGACGCCACTGGCTCAATACCTGCGCCAGAATATCAATGGAGAACTGGCTGGAACCCGTAAACCCCACCTGATGCAGTGGAAGAATGACGCTTTCCGCACCTAGCAGCAGCGGAACGTACAACCCGGTGATGTTTTCCAGCAAGGTGGCGAAAGGTAACAGGGTCAGGTGGCGATGAAGCGGAAGATGGTCAATACGCTCGGCCAGTGACTGACTGGTGCGTTCCATTCCACGCAGACTCAGACAGACGCCTTTGGGTTGACCCGTGGTGCCGGAGGTGTAGGTGATTTTAGCGGTGCCGGCCGGTACTGCCGGCACCTGCTGTGGTTGATATCGGTACAAGGGCAGTCTACCAATAGGTGTCGCTTCCCAGCCGGATCGTTCCGCACCAATCAGCGCGTCGGCACCGCTGTTTTCCAACAACCATGTCTGCTGCTCCTGGCTGAAAAATAGCGGCATCGGAATGATGATAATTCCCGCCTTCAGGCAGGCTAAATCCACCAGTGCCCATTCGATGCTGTTATCCAGTTGCAGGGCGAGGCGGGTGATGCCTTGTTGCGTAAATAACTGCGCCAGATTATTAATTTTCTCATTCAACTGGCGGTAAGTTAGTTGCTGTTCGCCGTTATTTAATGCGATGCGTTCAGGGGACGTCGTGGCCCAGTGTTTAATTGCGGCAAAAAGCGTCATGTTTCAATTCCTGAGTGTTGAAGGGAAACGAGGGAATCGAATCAAAAAGTGAAAGTAATAAACTGTTTTTACTTAACACTTCATGACCATGGATCAGATCGCCCATCATGACTTGTGGATGCTGGGTGTAATAGCTGCCCCAGCAGGTTGCATCATCCAGTTGCTCTGGTCTGGCCTCCATCAGTTCAATCGGAGACAGACTCAGGCGTGAAAAGATATTGCGCAACTTTCGGGTGCCGGTGAATGCGATGTGCCGAAAGTGGCTTTGGTTTAATACCAGGCACAGCGCCGCAAACATGATACGGGCATTACTGCTGCCATTAATGGTGGCGAAATTACCGATTTCCACCAATCCGCTGCGGTAAATCTCTATGCCTTTTTGCTGGTGCGCGACGTCTTCGATTGGTGCATCCAGATAGCTCTCCAGGTAAAGTTTCCCTTCTGTGGCCGGCTTAATGCCACAAGCAGCCACCAGCGTGCCGTCCGCCTGGGTCATACCCAGCAGATAAGGCAGAAAGTGAGGGATCACCGCATCGAACTCCCGTTGATATTCATGCTGGATGAATTTACGACAGGTTTCCTGACGAGTAGCGTTGTCAGCCCAGAATAAATGGTACGGTGCGTTAACGGTCATAGAGCTATCTCTCTGAATGTGATAGCTGCATGCTAGCCACATACCATTAAGAGAGACTTAAGAAGAATAAAAAGTAACCATTTATTGTGTGGTTGATGATTATTTGTTGATAAAAGGTGAAAAATGGATCGTTTGGGTACGTTGGAAACGTTTGTTTGTGTCTTTGAATGTGGGTCGTTCTCTGCAGCATCCAAACGTCTGGGGATTGGCCAACCGGCGATCTCTAAAGCCATCATGCAGCTTGAACGGCAGCTTTCAGTAACCTTATTGCTGCGCTCTACCCGTGGACTGACGCCAACCGAAGCGGGACAGCAGTTCTATAAACATATTGCGCCAGCCATCAATATGATCCGGGAGGCGGAAGACCGCGTGCGCCATGGTGGTACGCAGTTGTCTGGACGTTTACGCATTTGCGCGCCGGTGACGTTTGCCCGGTTGCATATCATGCCGCATTTGCATGAGTTTATGTCTGCGCACCCACATCTTAAGGTGGACATGATTTTGGATGATCGCCCAGTAGACCTGATTGCCGAAGGCATTGACATTTCGCTGCGCCTGGGAGCATTGAAAGATTCCGGGCTAACAGCCCGTAGAATCGATACTTGTTCGATGCGGTTGCTGGCGACACCTGAGTACTTTTCCACGCACGGTACACCGCATTCGCCAGATGAAGTGACGAGTCATGATGCCGTGGTTTACTTGCAAGCTGATACTCCCAGCCGTTGGCAGTTCAGTCGTGGTAATACGCAGCGTTGGGTTACCCTTGCTGGCCGAATCAGGGTTTCTGCTGCCGAGGGTGTGCGGACAGCGGTGCTGGCGGGTGACGGTCTGGCGGTGGCTTCTGAATGGATGTTTGCGCCGGAACTGGCCGATGGACGCGTTGTTACTGCGTTGGATGACTGGCACATTGGGACGATGGATTTGTGGGCGGTGTATCCGGGTGGTCGGTTGACATCTGCCCGGGCCAGAGCCTTCACTGATTTTGTCGCAGGTAGCGTGACCGGTGTGTTGTCGGGTTTGGACTGAATAAGTAGCATCTATTCCATTATGGAATAGATGCTATGTTGTTTTCCTTTCTACCGGGATGAAGTCTATCTCCTTATGCTTTGTCTGACAGGTCTGCCACTTTCGGTAGTCATTAACCAGATGAGTATCATCATGCGCACATTACTCAGTGGAACAGACGTTCGGACGTCATCCGCGCTCGGTAAACCACTTATTTTTGCCATGGCAGCGGCCAGTGGCATTTCCGTTGCCAATATTTATTACAACCAACCCATGCTGGAAGTGATGACGGCCAGTTTCCCCGGCAGTCGTGCTATAGCGTTGATTCCCACCGCTACCCAGTTGGGTTATGCGCTGGGATTACTGTTGTTGGTGCCGCTGGGGGATAAATTTGATCGGCGTCGGTTGATTGTCTGGCAATTTCTATTGCTGGCGCTGGCGTCCGCGTTGGCAGCGCTGTCACCGTCCGCGCCGCTATTATTGATAGTCTCGGTGCTGATTGGATGTGGTGCCACCGCTGCTCAGCAGATTATACCGGTTGCCGCCTCAATGAGTGGTGTTGGCCAACGAGGAGCGGTGGTGGGTACGGTGATGAGTGGCTTGTTGAGCGGTATTCTGCTGAGCCGTACCGTGGCTGGATTGGTTGCTGACGCGGCTGGCTGGCGGATGATGTTCTGGCTGAGTGTGCCGCTGGCACTGGCCGGTGGCGCATTCATGGCCAGAATGTTGCCTGCTTGCGTGCCCGAACAATCTGTTCGTTACGTCACGCTGATGCGTTCCCTGCTGACACTATGGCGGGAAGAACGTGCGTTGCGCAAAGCGACTTTTGTTCAGGGCGTGTTGTTTGCCTCGTTCAGTGCATTCTGGAGTGTGTTGGCGCTGTATCTCAGCGTGGGTAGCCATCCTCTGGGTGCGGCGGTGGCCGGACTATTTGGTGTGATCGGTGTCGCGGGTATTACTGCTGCGCCGTTTGCCGGACGCATGGCCGACCGTGTAGGGAGCCGACCCGTGATTATCGCTGGGGTGCTGCTGACGTTGTTGTCATGGGGTGTTTTTAGTATCTGGACTTCCGTCACCGGTCTGATTGTCGGGGTCATTTTGCTGGACCTGGGGGTACAAAGTGCGCTCGTTGCCCATCAGCATGTGATTTACGGCCTGCGGGAGGCGGCCAGAGGCAGAATCAACACGTTGTTTATGGGGGGGATGTTCCTAGGGGGCGCGTTGGGCTCCACTGGTGCGATGGCTGCCTGGATGCATGGCGGTTGGTCACTGGTTGCAGTGTTTGCCATCGGACTGACTCTGTTGGCTGTCGTGGTGGTGTTATGGAAACGGCAATAACGGTTCATGTGTTAGCGATGGGAAAAGGGCCGGAAACCGGCCCGGAGCTTCATGGCAAAGTGTGTATCGCGGCGATAATGAGGAGATCGTAAAGATGGGGCAAGTGCTTCCTTGTAAGCTCAAGCCGCGCCATCACTGGCGCGGATGCTTTACTCTTCTCTCCCATTATCACCGTTTTGACGCCGTACATAGGTTTGTCAATGGTCTGAAAGCCGGTTTCAGGTTACATCGTGTAATGCACAGCAAGTAGCGCGGTGGGATCGATAGATGCGTTGATGCGCTTGATAGTCGAAAGATACGGACACAGCGTGCCGACGTCTGTCAGGTGGCAACCCGGCATCTGGAATTCGGTACGCAGCGGTGGATGAGTGCTATCCAGCGGTGTCAGTGAGCGAATCTGATCCAGTGACTGCGCCTGAAAATAGATGCGCAGGAAACGCTGTCCGGATTGATTATTGCGCCAGCGTTCAAAAATCAGGCTGCCAGCGGGTGGAATGTTGCCACGCGGGTAGTTGGCCATTTTCCAGGTAAAGCCCAGCATGGTACGCAGTTTGGCGATATTGGTATCATGGGCTACATATAGCAGCCAGGCCGCTTGTGGCGGTTCGCCGGTTTGTTTACCTGGTTCAAGCGCCAGGACAATCTGGTTCATCAATGTCGATCCGCCGCGGCGCGCCACATAAGGCAGATCATTGGTGAAATCGTAATTGGTGGTCAGTAACGGCATCAGGGCACCAACATCTGCGGCATTATGTACATTGCCGAAAGCAACCTGACTCAGTGGCATATTGTTGCTGTAGGCCAGACGAATGGTTTCCGCCATATTGGCTAATACGTCGGGGCCACGCAGCGCGATGTTGCCCTTTTTATTTTCATGCAGTTTCCATGGCGAGGTAAATGCCGGGCAGGGCTTATCCGGCAGACATAGCGCCTGTTGCAGGCGATCAATCTCCGGTTTCAGTGCGGATTGAATCTGTTTCGCCGTTTTGCCGTCCATCGCTTTCATCAGATCGGCACGTACTTTGGCCGGATCAACACTCAGCCCCGCTTTTTCCGCATGAAACAGCGTGTCCTGTTTTTCACTGGTTGTGGCATGAATCATGACGCCACAGCCCGGAAATACACCATCCATCAGCGCATGCGCGGTTTCCTGTGTGCGCTGTAATGGGCTGGACCAGACAAAGACTTCTCCCGGTGATGGACACCCTGGTTTGAGTAATCCATGCTGGCGTAGATAATTCCCTTCGTATTGACCTTTCAGTACCGCAGCGGCGTAGCCGTGCCCTGTCAGTTCGCCAAAGGGGGTCAGCCAGGTGGGCCATTTACGTCCAGTGCCTTCCTGAATGGCTTTGGCGTTGCCCTCTGTCGGCGGCCTGACACCATGGCGGCTGACCTCAACGACTTTTTCCAATGTCCATGGTGACGACTCAGCCTGTGCGGCCACAAAAGGCAAAGAAGCCAGCAATATTCCTGCTAATGCCCTGCACTTGAATGTCATGATTTGTCCTCGGATGCTGATGCGTGCGCATAGGGTGAGAAAGGCTACGCCATGCATGATGAACAAAGAATAGATTTTCTGTTACTAGTTGAATAAAGGTTTGTTTCCCAGGTAATCCCGGTTTTTTTTAAATCAGGCGTTGCGCGTTTATCTATTATTTCTCTGTTGTTTATGCCGGCTGTCATTCCCGCATGGATGAAATGTAAAACAGATCCTTACACTATGTCTTCTTGTAATTTGACTATGTTCCTTTACGATACATCCGGTCTGTAGTAAGAGATATCGCTATGCATAAACGTCATCAGATCGGAAAAGGTTTTCTTGTGCTGGCCGGTATCATCCTCCTCGCCTGCATGGCGCAGCGTATTGCTAACCAGCATTCTTTGTACCTTAGCCATGCGCATGAGATGGTGACGCTTGCAGACCAGTCAGACAAGATAGCGCCCGTTTCCCCCTGTCAGTTGAGCGCTCATTCACTGCTGATGACACAACCACTCTTTTTTGAGAGTCCGCTCCTTTTTTTGGGGAGTTTGCTGGCTTTCCTCGCTTTTTTCATCCAGCCAATAAAACAACTAACCTCTTATCCACCGGAGCGTGAACATCCGCCACCGGTTTTGCGAATACACCTTAAAAATTGCGTTTTCCGTGAATGACAGACCGTTTCTGACGGTTCTGAACTACTCATTTACGGAGATTAATTATGTACATTTTTATCAGGAGATTTTTTCTCCTGTTGTTGTTCAGCATATCCGCTGCGCAGGCGGCGGATACCGGCTGGTTACAGAATGCGCAGAACAGCCATGCACAGGTACGCGTGCGCGCTGATACGTCAAAGAGCGACCTACGTGTTTTGCTTGACGTCAGACTGGCGCCTGGTTGGAAAACCTACTGGCGATCCCCTGGTGATGGTGGTGTGGCGCCAAAAATCAGCTGGCAGGATCACCTTACTGCCAAATGGTTCTGGCCGGTTCCGACGCGTTCCGATATTTCAGGGTTAACGACTCAGGGATACCATGACCACGTTACTATCCCGATGGTCATGACGGAGAAAAATCTCACCGTTCTTGCGGGTACACTGACGCTTCCAACATGCAGTAACGTCTGTATTCTGACTGACTATCCATTCCGCCTTGACTTGTCTTTGCCGAATGATAAGTCGTTTGATGATGATTTTACTCGCGCGATGGGCCGGGTTCCCAGCCAAAGTGGCATGATGAGTGATGTGAAAGCGTCCTATACCAATGGGAAGCTGCTCATTACGGCGGAAAACCCTCGCGGATGGAAAGCCCCGGAAGTGTTTCTGGATTCTCTAAGCGATGCCAGCCTGGGCAAACCGGTGACCGATATTAACGGACATCACCTGAAGGTGACGGTTCCGGTGACTGATGCGTGGGGTGACACACCACCTGATCTGACCGGGCAAAGCCTGTCACTGGTCATTGCCGATCAGGATATGGCGCAACACAGTAAAACCTTAATCGCTCGAGCGCAGATGGGGAATGTACTGCCTTTCTGGAACATTCTACTCATGGCGCTTGCCGGTGGGTTGATCCTGAATCTGATGCCTTGTGTGCTGCCGGTGCTGGGTATGAAACTCGGCTCGGTACTGCATGCGGATAACCGTGTACGAGGCAATATACGTATCAGGTTTCTCTCCACTGCCGCCGGAATCATGGTCTCATTTATGGCGTTGGCGCTACTGATGACCTCGTTACGTTTAAGTCACTCGGTTATCGGATGGGGCCTACAGTTTCAAAGTCCGTGGTTTATTGCCTTCATGGTGCTCATTACTTTCCTCTTTAGCCTAAACTTGTTTGATGTTTTTTATTTCGCCCTGCCTTCTGCCTTAAATAGCCGTTTGGCCACAGTGGGTGGACGCGGCATCGCCGGTAACTTCTGTGAGGGGGTTTTTGCAACACTGCTCGCCACGCCTTGTTCGGCACCATTTTTGGGAACGGCGGTAGCGTTTGCACTCGCAGCTCCCTTGACGCAGCTGTGGGTCGTGTTTTTGGCGCTGGGGCTCGGAATGAGTTTCCCCTGGTTGCTGGTGGCATTGTGGCCGGCAATGGCGATGTGGCTACCCGGACCAGGACGCTGGATGAACTGGTTACGCACCGGTCTTGGCCTTATGATGTTCGGTTCATGCTTGTGGTTGCTGAGTTTGATAAATGTCTATGTCGGCGCTGACATCGTCATTATGATTGCGGTATTTATGGTGTTACTTACCGCGATCCTTATCGGCAAGAAAACCCAAAACTATGCCCGGATGTTTTACATCGCGTTGCTTCTTGTGATGTTTATGAGTGGTTATCTGACCAAATCACTTATCGTTTCCGGTTCAGGTGTATCCCAAACAGAGGCCAGGGAAAAAATTGCCTGGCAACCGTTGAGTGAAGAGGCAATTAATCAGGCGCTGATGAATCATAAGCGTGTGTTTATCGATGTCACCGCTGACTGGTGTATCACCTGTAAAGTTAATGAACTCCGGGTGCTGGATCGTGAAGATGTCCGTCAGGCTTTGCAACAGGATGACGTAGTGGCTCTTCGTGGAGACTGGACAAAACCTGCGAAAGAAATCACCGACTTTCTCAAACGTCGCGGAAGAGTAGCGGTACCTTTCAACCAGATTTACGGTCCGGGTAAACCGGACGGTGTTGTGCTACCACCTCTTCTCGACAGTGAAAATTTATTAAAAACGCTGAATGCGGCTAAAGGAATACGTTAATGAAAAAACTCGCCATTGCTTTAATGCTGATCTCCACCCCTCTCTGGGCTGCGCCACCTTTTACGCCAGCACAGGAAGCCAGAATCAAAGTGCTAATCAAAGAAACCCTGATAGAGAACCCGAGCATCTTGGCGCAGGCAGCTGACGCCTATAACCAGCAGGCTGAGCAACAACAACAGAACGAAGTGAAGCAGATTATCAGCCAGAATAAAGATGCTCTCTACAATGATTCTGGCTCTCCACATATTGGCGCCAGCAAACCCAAACTGACACTGGTGCTATTTACTGATTATAACTGCCCGTACTGCAAGCAGTTCGATCCGTATATGGAGAAGATTATAAAGGCGCATCCGGAGGTGGAAGTGGTGTTTAAATTTTTGCCGTTTCGTGCCGCAAGTTCGCTTACCTCGGCCAGGGATGCGCTTACCGTATGGGAGACACAGCCGGATCGCTTCCTTGCCTTTAACGACCGCTTAATGGCCAAAAAGGGTTATCACGATGACGCCAGTATTAAAGCTGCCGAGAAGACTGTGGGCGTGACGGTCAATGAACCAAGCAAAAGAAGTCTGGAAACCATCAAAACGAATCTCGCCCTGGCCAATAAACTGAGGATTCAGGGAACACCGGCAATACTGATCGGCGACACCCTGCTGTCAGGTTATGTTCCTTATGATCAGTTTGAGAAAATAGTAGAAACAGAATTAGCAAAAGTAGAAAAGTGAGTTATTACATGCGGGCCGATAAGGCCCGCTTCACCGCAGTTTTTTATTATCTGGGCTGGAATCGGCGATGGCCTAGCAAAAGTGAACCTCATTTCGCGAGTACAAAACGAACCTGAGAGCCTACGATTACCGATATTTAGTTTGTTAACACTGATGCAAATGACTGGGTTTGGTATTGGAATGTTGTGTGCTACTCATAGTATGGCATGCTCAAAAGCAGAATGTGAGCTGTCCCTGAAACTATTTTCACCTAAATTATGCCGCCATTTTATAGTTCACTGAGTTTTCCATTACCGCATTGTCATAACTGCTGCCTTCCCCGTTCATCGAACAGCGTAAACTGTTATCTTTCGGTGCGTCGCAATACTGATGATTTGCATATTGACTTCCTCTGTCCGAATGGACGATGACCTGCACATGTTCTGAGGAAAGTGACGCCATGGATGATGAATAAAGAATGGTTGTTCTGTTATTAATTGAATAAAGGATTGTTTCTCCGGGAATAAGATCGAGCATACCGATCATCAGGCTCTGGCGCCTGACGTTATCGTTTAAGCCATTAACATAATCTGTACAAAAAACCACCATGCTCACCTAAATATGGTGCTTTCATCATGTAAATTTCCTGATATCAACAATATGTGTCCTATTCTATAAAAATTTTTTTACATAATTATGTAAAGCTGTAACTACCATCAAATTTCAGAATCGTCATTTTACCATGAAAAAATTTATCATCACGGCAGCTGTGAATGGTGGTATAACGCCCCGCAGCAAAAATCCTTCAGTTCCTTATTCTCCCGATGAAATTACGGAGTCGGTTTATCAATGTTGGCTAGCGGGGGCTTCTGTTGCACATGTCCATGCTCGTAATATTGAAGGAAAACCAAGTTATGAATTTAAAATCTGGAAGGATATTGTAGAGCGCATTCGTTCACGTTGCGACATCATCATGAATTTAAGTATTTCAGGACTTAATCTTCCTAAAACCTCCTCTATTGAACAGGCATGGAATCATTTGGTTCTTAAACCAGAAATAGCCTCTTTTAATTGTGGCTCCGTTAATCATGGCGACAAACCATTTATTAATCCCCTTCTCTGGCCCGAAAGTTAGCGCATGACATAACAATTAATAATGTTACTTCAGAAATAGAAATCTATCATTCTGGCGTAGTTAATGAAGCATTAACGCTATTTAAAGAAGGGTTTCTACACAAGCCAATGCTATTTGCTTTTGCAATGGGAATTCACGGCGGCGTGATGCCAACATGACCGTACTTACGTGTTGCATGCCACCACCGCTATGGGTGCCGTAGCAGCGGAAAGCGTCTCTACCGAATGCATGAGCCAGACATGCTACTACGCATTCATTAGCAGCATTAACTCCGTCATCAAATATCTGTCGCTGCAAACACGAATCCAGACAAACCTGGCGTTAGCGTCCACCGTCTATCAGCGGGATCGGCGCAAGTTTGAGCTGAATAACAACACCAGGGAAACCACGCGCCGGGCGTGGTGAAACATCCCGGCACCTATTTGCAACTGCCTATTTATGGACAGTTGCGAATGGGAGAGAACAATGTAAAACCGGTATCTGTCGCTGGGTACCGCCCAAAGGTATGTTTAACAAGTAATTATGGCGGTCATGTCTGGACCAACTGATCATCAGAAGAAAAGGCAGTAATGTAGCTTCCTATTAAAAATATTCGTCGCTTCGTTGAAGGAACATCCTTGTTTAATTCAGGGGGGCATGTGTGGAACCGTTCCAATTAATACGCCTAATAAGTCGGAATTCTCACCCATTTATTAGGTAATCAATGGACCCTGAATTAATGCACTTACCGGGCAGGGATTCGTATTACCTGAAAAAGGATATGACCATGAGGAATATAGAAACCAGAAAGACAGATATTAGTGCAAAAGGTTCTCTTCCATTACTGAATCAGGCCCGTATGGATGAGCGCTCCGATCAGCATTTTTCTGTTTCTATCCGCCTCGAAGCACTGGCTATTCATATTCAAAAAAATGGACTGTCAGGTAAAGAAGCGGCTGAATTGCTTCGCAAAGAGGCTGTGCGTTTTGAACGTTCAGCACAGGAGTTGCGGTAATGGATATTCCACAAAACTTTGCTTATAACCGCGTCGATAGGTTTTGTTAAATAACTCGTTGGCTGCTATCAGGATCATATCACTATCTTCCTGACTATATTCTGGTATACCGAGGCAAAGTAAAAGTTCAAAATCATCCACTGGAAAGCCTACTATAAGGGCTTCCCCGGCTAGTAAACAGTGATGAGCATCCTCGAGTTTCCACGATAGAAAACCTGCAACGTTTAGCTGCGCCATTTCACAAAAGTCATGGCACTGTCACAGCGGGTAATGCGTCAGGTGTAAATGATGGTTCCGCTGCATTACTGCTTACCTCGCAAGAAGGGTTGATCAGGCATAATTTGAAACCGCGCGCACGCATTGTGGCCAGCGCCTGTTCCGGCGTGGAACCTCGGATTATGGGAATGGGACCTGTACCTGCCGTTCACAACGTCTTGAAGCTTGCAGGGTTAACACTCCAGGAGATGGATGTGCTGGAGATAAACGAGGCATTTGCAGCGCAGGCATTAGCGGTCATCAATGAGCTGAAATTGGATGTTCAGGACTCAAGGATCAATCCTAATGGCGGAGCCATTGCATTAGGACATCCTCTTGGCATGAGTGGTGCCAGACTCATTGGAACGGCTGTTAATCAGCTTCATCGTATTGGTGGCCGATTTGCACTGTGTACGATGTGTATCGGCGTAGGACAAGGTATCGCTATGATTGTGGAACGCTGTTAATCGTTTATTTCCTCTAATGCTTTTTTCTGTTTGGCCCCCTCTTTCTCGCTGGCATATCGCCAGCGAGACATAATATACAGTCCAACGCCAATTAGTACGCCACCAATAACTTCGTGCAGCGCTGGGGTTTGCCGTGTCAACGCGAAAGCGATTAATGCAGCAAATAATGGGCACAGGAACAAAAAACCGCTGGTTTGTACAGAACCGCCAATTTTCAGAGCCGCGAACCATAATCCCATTGCTCCTGTTGACGCCGGGATGGCCAACCAAAAAAACATTCCCCATTTATAAGGCGTGGAAGGCAGTGCGGGATGTTGTTTACTTACTATGGCAACAATTGCCAAAACCAAGGCTCCAAGCAACATCTGCCAGAATGTTACTATCCATGGTGAAAGGGTAAAATCAAACTTTTTATTGAGCACCGTGGAGCACGCCCAACACCCTGATGCCAACATGACCAGCCCGTCACCATAGTTAATACCGTTTCCGGAATGGCTGATACCGATACAGATTATCACGCCGATAAAAGCGATAAGTAATCCAACCAACGCCAGCATTGATGATCGCTCACCCAGAAAAATCCATGCCAGCGGGACGACTAACAAGGGATTGCTTGCCATTAAAATTGCAGCAGTAGAGGGAGACGTAGACAGTAATCCAATGTTCAGGAATGCCATAACGCCCGTTGTCTGTAACGAGCCGATTAAGAAAAGCTGTACCCAAGGTAGATCACGTAACTTTAGTTGTTGGCGGCGCATCAGTAAAAAGACAAAAGGGCATAACGTTAGAGCCGCAACAAAGAAACGAGCAGAGGCTGTCCAGAGTGGTGGGACATCGCTCATAACTATCTTGGTGCTTACGAAAGAGGAACCTTGTAGAAAAGTGGATATGATTACTAACAAAAGGTATTGGTTTATCGTTGCCACTCGAGAGGTTTTCATCTGTTCCCCAATTAATTTTCATTAATCAGAACAGTATATGGATTAACTATTTTTAGTTTCTTTTGAATGAGACAGGTTTATTGTCGAATCGGACTTATCAACTAAAATAATCACTGGGTACTTTGCCCGTCACTCGCTTAAACATCACGGTAAAAGCCCCCTGGGAGTTGTAGCCTAAACTATAGGCAATTTGGCTAATGCGTTCGCCTGCAATGAGCCTTGGAATTGCATCGACAATACGTAACTGCTGGCGCCAATGAACAAATGGCATTCCCGTCTCATTTTGAAATAATCGCGTGAGTGTCCGAGTTGTTGCACCAACCTCATTTGCCCACTCGGATAAGGAACGTGGATCTCCTGGATGCGCAAAAAGCGCATCACAGATGCTGCGTAGCCGTTTGTCTCGACCCATGGGTAATCGAAGACCATTCTCGGCTGAACGTTGCATTTCCTCCAAAGTTAATGAAAGTAAACGTGATTCAAAACTTTCTGGTGGATAATTTAAATGAAATTTTGAGGCTTGAGCGAGCAACTCTCGTAATAGAGGTGACACATTAATGCCCATTGGATGAAGCGGCAAGGCAATAGAAAACGCCTTGATATTGACATAAAGAGTACGCAAAGATACTGAAGTTCGGGCGACCATGGCATGATCCACCTGTGGCGGTATCCAGACGCCACGAAGGGGAGGAAGCATCCAATACTCATCTCGGGTTCGCAGTTCCATCATCCCGGAGCAGCCATAAACCAGTTGTCCACGGCTATGTTGATGCAGGGTAATGTTGTGGCCCGCTGGATACTCTTTAGACATAGAAACGATAGGATTTTGCGCATTGATCCACTCGTCCAGATCGGGGCTGAGTGTCTGGTTAACGTTCATCTTTTTTACTCGTGATCTATTCTCACCCAATGACATTAAACAGATTAATGCATTATCTCTCAAGGCATTATTGGCGTTGTTGAATAAATCAAACCTTTGTCCATCATTAGATGTATTTTTAATCCTCTATTTTTATTTTTTTATCTTTCCATAGTTATAGCGATTGCTACTATTAAGTGATTACCAAAAAAATGATCAGTTAATATGCCAACAACTGATATTGTGTTCCCACAGAAAATCTAACGTATTGTCCTTGTATAATCACCCCAGCGCCTGTGCGCAGGCCCAGGCTGAACTCCAGGCCCACTGGAAGTTGTAGCCGCCGAGCCAGCCGGTGACGTCCACCACTTCGCCGATAAAATAAAGTCCCGGAACCTTGTTGGCTACCATGGTTTTGGAGGACAGCTCCCGTGTGTCCACACCACCCAGTGTCACTTCTGCCGTGCGATAACCCTCGGTGCCGTTGGGTTGAACCCGCCAACGTTGTAGCGCGTTCTCCAATTGTGTCTGCTGGGCAGGATTAAGCTGCTTCAGGGTGATATCCGGCAGTTGTTCCAGCGTTTGCAGGCATTCCACCAGCCGCTTGGGTAGCCACTGTGCCAGCGTGTTTTTCAGGCTTTGATTGGGGTGTGCAAGTCGTTCAGCATTGATACGCGCCGCCAGATCGATGTTGGGAAGCAGGTTGATGGTGACGAACTCTCCCGCCTGCCAGTAACTGGAAAGCTGAAGGATCGCCGGACCAGAGAGGCCGCGGTGAGTAAACAGAATATTCTCGCGAAAGCTGGTGCCGTTTTCGGCTGTCACGATGGCGGGTACCGAAACGCCAGAGAGGGTTTGCAACTGTTCCAGCAGCGGTTTATGCAACGTAAAGGGCACCAGTGCGGCCCGGGTGGGGAGTACGTTGATGCCAAACTGCTGGGCCAACTGATAACCAAACGGCGAGGCACCAAGCCCTGGCATGGAAAGTCCACCGCTGGCAATCACCAGCGCCGGTGTCTGCACCATCTCTTGTGTGAGCTGAACCTGAAACTGTTGTTGTTTCTCTACCGATAACACTTCGCTACGCAACCGCAGGGTGACATTGCCGTATTCACACTCTTTCATCAGCATATCGACAATCTGCTGTGCCGAATCATCGCAGAACAATTGTCCCAGCGTTTTCTCGTGGTACGCGATGCCATGGCGGTTCACCAGATCGATAAAATCCCACTGGGTGTAGCGTGCCAGCGCAGATTTGCAGAAATGGGGATTGTGGGACAGGTAAGCAGCCGGTTCGGTGTGTACATTGGTGAAGTTGCAGCGCCCGCCGCCGGACATTAATATTTTACGCCCGGGTTTTTTACCATTATCCACCAGTAGCACTCGTAGTCCACGTTGACCGGCCTGTGCGGCACAGAAAAGCCCGGCGGCACCGGCACCGATAACCACTACGTCAAACTGTTCCACGCTTGTTCTCCCGGTAATAAATAACGGCCCGGCCTGCAACCTGATGGCCTTTCAGGGCGGCAAATTGTAGTGTTCGCGGCATGCTCTGACCAGTGTAAAAAAATATATAATTTGGTAATAATATTTAATGCATTGATTTTTATTGATTAAATACCATATCTGCAAAAGGTTAACGTAGAGTAAGTCAAAATAATGTCATATTTCGCTTTTCCATACCCCTGCTTGTCGCCGATAATGCGCCGCGTTCATGACCACCTAATGGCCTAACGCTTATGCTACATTTATTTGCCGGCATTGATTTTCATACCGGTCTGATGTTGATACTGGCTTTGTTGTTTGTATTGATCTATGAAGCGATTAATGGCTTCCACGATACAGCCAATGCGGTCGCTACCGTTATCTATACCCGCGCTATGCGTGCACAGCTTGCTGTTGTGATGGCCGGGGTATTTAACTTCTTTGGTGTACTACTGGGTGGGCTTAGCGTCGCGTATGCGATTGTTCACCTGCTTCCCACGGATTTGTTGCTGAATGTCAGTTCTGTCCACGGTCTGGTGATGGTATTTTCCATGCTGCTGGCGGCGATTATCTGGAACCTGGGGACCTGGTATTTCGGTCTGCCGGCCTCCAGTTCTCATACACTGATCGGTTCCATCATCGGTATTGGTTTAACCAATGCGTTGCTGACGGATACTTCGGTAGTGGATGCGCTCAACATTCCGAAAATGATCAGTATTTTCCTGTCGTTGATCCTTTCTCCGATTGTTGGCCTGGTGATGGCTGGATTGTTGGTGTATCTGTTGCGTCGCTACTGGAGTGGCAATAAAAAGCGGCTGCGCATTCACATGACGCCTGCCGAACGCGAAAAACAGGATGGTAAACGGAAGCCACCGTTCTGGACTCGTACTGCGCTGATTCTGTCTGCCGTGGGGGTGAGTTTTTCCCACGGTGCGAACGATGGTCAGAAAGGTATTGGTCTTATCATGTTGGTGCTGATTGGTGTGGCGCCGGCTGGATTCGTCGTCAATCTGAATGCTTCTGGCTATGATATTAGCCGCACCCGTGATGCCGTGTTTAACCTGCAGGAATATTACCAGTCTCATGGGGCCGAGTTGGCGCACGTGATTGCTCTCTCGGAACCGCTGATTCCGTCACCGAATGAAACCATTCCAGGCAACGGTCTGCCGGGGTTTCATTGTGATAGTTCCCGCGTGATGACGGCAATTGACCACACAATGCGTCTGCTGGGTAATCTGAAAAGCTACGATGAGCTCTCTGGCGACAGTCGTGCTCAAGTGCGTCGTTTGCTGATGTGTATTTCTGATTCTATTGATCGCACCATCAAGTTGCCGGAAACTTCGTTAGAAGATCAGCACTTGTTGAGCAATTTGCGTAAGGATTTGCTGAAAACGGTCGAATATGCACCGGTTTGGATCATTGTCGCTGTGGCGATGGCGCTGTCACTGGGTACGATGGTGGGCTGGAAACGTGTAGCCACGACTATCGGTGAGAAGATTGGCAAGAAAGGCATGACGTATGCGCAGGGGCTTGCCGCACAGGTAACCGCCGCATTGTCGATTGGTATTGCCAGCTATACCGGGATGCCGGTATCGACCACTCACGTTCTTTCTTCCGCCGTGGCGGGAACCATGATTGTTGATGGTGGCGGAGTGCAGAGCAGGACTGTGAAAAATATCCTGCTGGCGTGGGTCTTCACGCTGCCGGTATCGTTGGTACTTTCTGGTGTGATCTATTGGTTGATGTTGAAACTGATTTAACCCATGTGCTTGCCATGAAGAATAAGAAAGGCGACCCTGTAAAGGTCGCCTTTTACTTTCAGGTTACCAAAAAGACACTCCCGCATTTCCCTCCTCCAGACATGCCAATATCAATACCAGATTAACATGGCAATCAAGCTAACTATCACCAGTCCGCAAAGCGCGGTGGTCAGCAGAAACTGGCCGCGGACCCGTTCGCAGCGGCGGATAAATTCTGGATCGTGATGTTCAATGTAGCGTTGGGTGTAGATATAACGTACCAGCCGGATTTGCTTGCTTGGTTGACCGTGAGAGGTAAAGAAACCGCCTCCATCTACGTATTGATACAGGAGTGGATCACAGTCCCGCAGTATCAGCAGTAGTACGCGTAATGAAGAATAATATCGCGCCATATTGATGATACAGACGACACATAAAGCCCAGAAAAGCGCCAATGTACTCATCATGCTTCCCCTCCCGGTTTGTTATTCATCAGCGTGTTGGATGCTGCCGGATCACGGTAACAGCCAGCTGAGAATATTTATGCCACACGTTATTCACGCGATTTTATCGGGCGGTCGGTCGGATATGGAATATCGCGACGAAAGCCCTTTATGTCTTCTTCACCCCTGCTTTCCTTTTTCAAGGTGGCTTGCCGGAATGACAGACCTCCCCTCAATCTTTATTGTAGAAGAGGAATCCACTTTTTTTACTATAACGTCGCCTTGATGTCGTTATTTGATGAAAAAAAACATCGCTATTCTCTGTGATTCCGTGCCGAATTTTTGGACACAAAAAATGCCACTTTTAAACTACACTCATTAAAGAAAGGGCGTAGTTTTACGTTGATGCTTTTTTTATCGGCTTGTACAGACCATAACTTCAAGATATTTAGTAGAGGTTATTGGATTTTTGCCTGTTAGATGTGGAATATACCGCGTTGTGATCTGCTGAACATATCCCTCTTCTTCAAGGGTGCTAATCTACAGATCGCCATTAATTATCAGATTGGCAGGATAAATATCTGCTGACTCACTAATTAGTCTTTACGGAAGGAGCTTATTATGGCTTACAAACACATTCTTATCGCTGTTGATCTGTCACCGGAAAGCAAGGTGTTAGTGGAAAAAGCTGTTTCAATGGCAAGGCCGTATGATGCTAAAGTTTCGTTAATTCATGTAGATGTGAATTACTCCGATCTTTATACCGGGTTGATTGATGTCAATTTGGGCGATATGCAACAGCGTATTTCTGAAGAAACGCAGAATGCACTGCGAGATCTGTCCCAGAATGCAGGTTATCCGATTACTGAAACGCTGAGTGGTAGCGGTGATTTAGGACAAGTATTAGTGGATGCTATTCGGAAATACGGTGTGGATCTGGTGTTGTGCGGTCACCATCAGGATTTCTGGAGCAAACTGATGTCATCTGCGCGCCAACTGATCAATACCGTTCACATCGATATGTTGATTGTGCCATTGCGGGATGATGACGAAGAATAACGACGCAACGTGTCGTTTTATGGTGATTGAAAGGTGAAAGGCATAGCACATGCTATGCCTTGAAGTTACTACGACGTTTATTGCTCCCATCATCTTTGCGTAAGCTGGAGTTCGTCGCTTGTAATCCGGTATCTAAATCATATTCGACACAGTGTTTACAATATTCAGGCCAGACGCTGTTTTGCCTCAGCGATGGCTTTCGCTACCTGCTGAGGGGAAACGCCGCCCTGAGCAGTACGTTTATCCAGGCAGGACTGTAATGACAAAATGGGATAAACGTCTTCGGCAATTACCGCACTGAATTTCTGTAAATCAGTGAGAGACAGTGCTTCCAGCGCGTTGCCTTGACGGATGGCTTCGACGACAATTTCGCCAACAATATGGTGTGCTTCACGGAACGGCACACCTTTGGCAACCAGATAGTCGGCCAGTTCTGTGGCATTGGCATAGCCTTGCTCTGCCGCATCCTGACAACGTGGGCGCCTGATCTGAATGCCTTCCAGCACCAGTGCCGCCATCATCAGACAATCATGCCAGGTATCCAGTGCATCAAACAGGCCTTCTTTGTCTTCCTGCATATCCTTATTGTACGCCAGTGGCAGCCCTTTCAGCGTCATCATCATGCCGGTCAGGGCACCTTGCACTCGGCCACATTTACCCCGAATCAATTCCAGGGCGTCTGGATTTTTCTTCTGTGGCATCAGGGAAGAACCGGACGTGACGCGGTCTGAAAGCTCAACAAAGGCTGCTTCACCGCTGTTGAAGAAAATCAGGTCTTCGGCGAAGCGTGACAGATGCACCATGCCGATAGACGCATTGGCCAGCAGTTCCAGTACATGATCGCGATCGGAAACGGTATCCAGACTGTTACGGGTCGCGGACGCAAAGCCCAGCCAGCCAGCCAGTTGTTCACGGTCGATGGAATAAGCGGTTCCCGCCAGCGCCCCACACCCTAACGGGCTGACATCCAGACGTTTCAACGTGTCTTCCAGCCGACTTTCATCTCGTGCCAGCATCTCATGATAAGCCAGACACCAGTGTGCAAAGGTTACCGGTTGGGCGCGTTGCATGTGAGTATAACCGGGCATTACCGCATCCTGGTTAGCGTCTGCCGTAACGACCAACGCCTGGCGCAGATGGCGAATAGTCTGAATCAATTCATTGATTTGCGTTTTACACCATAGCTTCAGATCGGTGGCTACCTGATCGTTACGGCTGCGTCCGGTATGCAATTTTTTACCCAGATTACCCACTTTTTCGATCAGGCGCTGTTCCACCCAACTGTGAATATCCTCGGCATCGCTTTGCAGAATCGCTTCCGGATCGGCCTGTACTTCTTTCAGCAGTGTATTTAGCGCTTGTTCCAACTGTTGTTGTTCTTGCGCACTCAGTACATTAACGGTAACCAGCGCTTTGGACCAGCCGATGGAACCTACGATGTCTTGTTCTGCCAGACGATAATCAAACCGCAGTGAGTCGTTGAACTGTTTAAAACGCTGATCTGCTGCCTGACTAAACCGACCACCCCACAAAGCCATAACATTACTCCCGGTATTCAAATAAATGCGGGTAGAATCCCATCCGTATGATGATCTGACCCGCTTCCATAATGCGTTTTCTGTACCGCCCTTCCCGCAACGGGATAACGGATGCTGCTGTCGTTATTACCCCACAATGCGAGTGCCGATAGGTTCGCCGTTGAACAGCGCCGGTAGCTGATCGGCATGGCGCCAACTAGCAATATCCACCGGGCGGCCCAGCGTGCGGGCGGCATCCAGTGCGGCATTGACTTTGACGATCATGCCGTCAGTAATAATACCCTGCGTGATGAGCTGTTCCGCTTTCTGCGCCGTCATTTCTGCGATGCGCTGGCCTTTACCGTCCAGAATACCGCTGACATCTGACAGCAATATCAGGTCTGCACCCAGTGTTTCCGCCACTGCGGTAGCCGCCTGATCAGCGTTGACGTTCATCAGGTCACCTTGTGCGGTAATACCAATAGAACTGACTATTGGCAGATAGCCTGACGCCAGTAGTGTGTTTAATAGCATGGGAGAACCAGCCTGGGCTTTGCCCACATAACCCAGCGCTTCATCCAACTGGGTTACCTCGGTACTGCCGCCATCCGCCAGACACAATCCGACAGCATTAATATCATGTTTTTTTGCCCATGCCAGTAGGGTTTTATTGGCGGAACCGGCTAGTGCGCCAGTGATAATATCGATCTGATCGGCGGGTGTGACGCGCAGACCATTTTTCTTCACCGTGGGTAACGACAATTTTTTCATCAGATCGTCAACCAGACATCCTCCGCCGTGGACGATAACCAACGGACGTTGATGTTGTTGACGATACTGAACCAGCGCGGTGAACAGGCGTTCCAGCGCCTCTTCGCTATCCAGTAATACGCCACCTAGCTTGATAATTAACGGGTTCATGGGGTCTTTGCGCCTCTAAGGGGTTATCAGAGTAAAGATTGGGTTTCCGGGAATCCGAAACGAATATTCATGCACTGTACGGCTTGTGCTGCCGCGCCTTTCAGCAGGTTATCTTCGGTCGCCACAACAATCAAATGTTCATTCTGTACGGAGAAACCAATGTCACAGAAGGGTAACCCTACCACGGACTTCAGAGCCGGAACGCCCTGAGCATACAGGCGAACCAACGGCTTGTCGTGATAGGCATTATGATAGGCCTCGGCGATATCCTGCGCGGTCACGCCCGGTTGCAAACGACAGGTGATCGTCTCCAGTATTCCGCGCGGGAAATTACCCAGATGCGGTGTGAAAATTATCGGGATTCCCAGATGGTTTTCAATTTCTGGGTGATGACGATGGTTAAAAATACCATAAGCATGCAGGCTGACTTCGCAAAAACTGTTGGTCATGCTGGCCTTACGTCCGGCGCCGCTCACACCACTGGTAGCATTGATGACCGGCCATTGATCGCTGTTCAGCAGGCGTGCTTCAACCAATGGCTTTAATGCCAATTGGGCGGCGGTGGGGTAACAACCCGGTACAGCGATCAGCTGGGCCTGCTTGATGTGTTCCGACTGCCATTCCGCCAGTCCGTACACGGCTTTAGCCAGCCAGTCGGTATGCTGATGTTCGAAACTGTAATAACGGCGGTAAAATTCAGCGTCTTGTACCCGGTAAGCACCGGAGAGATCAAAGACTGTACAGCCAGCGTCCAGAAACTGCGGTGCCAAATCGTGACTGACTTTATGGTCGGTGGCCAGAAAAACCACGTCGACACCTTTGGCTGCGTCGGCAACGCTGATCAGGGGTTGCACGGGCAAGTCAACAATGCCTTTAAGCTGGGGATGAAGATCGGAAATCAATTTTCCTGCATCTACACTTTGCGCTGAAACCGCTAAAGCGGTTATGTTCATCTGTGGGTGACGGTTCAGGTACAGTGCCAGCTCTGCGCCGGTATAACCACTTGCACCAACTATCAACGTATTCAGCATGGGATCCGTATACCTTCTTGCTTGTTCAGTGAAACAGGTAGCAGGGTTCATCAGCGCAGCCACGCTGCTCACCCACGAAGCCGGGTAAATCACCCGTCCGGTGCGTTTTACGGCACCGAACCTTATGATATCTTTTTACCCAGCATTATTGTATTTTTATTCAAAATAAATGCATGAATATTGATACTATCCTAACCAGAGGCTGTCAACAGTGAAGATGAGTTTACCCCCTTTTATTGAGCTGTACCGGGCATTGATCGCTACTCCATCCATCAGCGCGACCGATCGTGCCCTGGATCAAAGTAATGAAACCTTAATCAATTTGCTAGCCGGCTGGTTTACCGATTTGGGGTTCCATGTTGACGTTCAGCCGGTTCCTGGTACGAATCGTAAATTTAATCTGTTAGCCCGTATCGGGGAAGGCTCTGGCGGCCTCCTGCTGGCCGGGCATACCGACACCGTTCCGTTTGATGATGGTCGTTGGACGCGAGATCCTTTCACCTTGACCGAACACGATAATAAGTTATACGGGTTGGGTACGGCAGATATGAAAGGCTTCTTTGCTTTTATTCTGGATACCATTCGGGATATTGACCCGGCAACGCTGACCAAACCTTTATATATTCTCGCTACGGCGGATGAAGAAACGACCATGGCAGGAGCAAAGTATTTCTCTGAATCTGCCCTGGTGCGTCCGGACTGCGCCATTATCGGGGAGCCGACGTCATTGAAACCGGTGCGTGCTCATAAAGGCCATATGTCCAAAGCTGTTCGTGTTCAGGGGCAATCCGGCCACTCTAGTGATCCGTCGCGGGGGGTTAACGCCATTGAACTGATGCATGAAGCGATTTCTCATCTGATGGTGTTGCGCAATACATTGCAGGAGCGCTATCACAATCCAGCATTCCATATTCCTTACCCCACCATGAATTTTGGTCATATCCACGGTGGTGATGCTTCCAACCGTATTTGCGCCTGCTGTGATTTGCACATGGATATTCGGCCACTGCCGGGTATGGCATTGAACGATGTTAACGGGCTGGTTACCGAGGCGCTGGCCCCGGTGAGTGAGCGCTGGCCAGGGCGTTTAACCGTCAGTGAACTGCATCCACCGATTCCAGGTTACGAATGTGCTGCTGAACACCCATTGTCGCAAGTGGTGGAAAAACTGCTGGGAGTGCCGACCGAAGTGGTCAACTATTGTACTGAAGCCCCGTTTATTCAGACGATGTGCCCAACGTTAGTGCTGGGGCCCGGTTCCATCAATCAAGCGCATCAGCCGGATGAATACCTTGATACCGCGTTTATCCAGCCGACACGTTCGCTGATTGCCCAGTTAATTCAACATTTCTGTCAGCACTGAACCACTTTCCGGCCTGCCACCGTGCAGGCCAAAAACATGATCACTATCACACAATAATAAGCTTCGCTTATATGCAAGCTTTTGTAATTAAATTTCACAAATTGCCTTTATGCCCTAGAAAAAGGTACAACTGTAAGAGTAATGAACGTTAATTGACGAATACGGCTGGGCGTGGCTAGATAAAAGACAGCAACCACACTTTTTGTGAGTGTAATAAATTTACAAAATAACGAGAGATGGGTCAGGGTAAATATGAACGAACAATATTCCGCAATGCGAAGCAATGTCAGTATGCTTGGCAAACTGCTCGGAGATACGATTAAGGATGCATTGGGAGAAAACATTCTTGAGCGTGTTGAAACAATCCGAAAGTTATCGAAGTCATCCCGTGCCGGCAGTGAAAAGCATCGGAAAGAACTGCTGACGACACTGCAAAATCTGTCTAATGACGAACTGTTGCCAGTCGCTCGCGCATTTAGCCAGTTTTTGAGTCTGGCTAACACCGCTGAGCAATATCATAGTATCTCGCCCCATGGTGAAGCGGTCAGTAACCCGGAAAATCTGGCAAAAGTCTTTCAGCGACTGAAAGACTGCGACAAATTGACGGAGCAAAATATCCGTGATGCGGTGGAGTCACTCTCCATTGAGCTGGTTCTCACTGCGCACCCGACAGAAATTACCCGTCGCACCCTGATTCATAAGTTGGTAGAAGTGAACACCTGCCTCAAGCAACTGGATCACAACGATCTGGCTGATTATGAGCGCCATCAGATTATGCGTCGTCTGCGGCAACTGATTGCCCAATCCTGGCATACGGATGAAATCCGTAAAATTCGCCCTACACCGGTGGATGAAGCCAAATGGGGTTTTGCGGTCGTGGAAAATAGTCTGTGGGAAGGTGTTCCCGCGTTTTTGCGTGAGTTAGACGAACAGTTGGAACAGTCGTTTGGTTATCGCTTACCGGTTGATTCCGTTCCCGTGCGCTTTACGTCATGGATGGGCGGTGATCGTGATGGCAATCCAAACGTTACGTCAGCAATCACTCGCCATGTACTGTTGCTCAGCCGCTGGAAGGCGGCGGATCTGTTTCTGCGTGATATCCAGTTCCTGGTTTCCGAATTATCCATGACACAGTGTACGCCGGAGCTACAACAGTTAGCTGGCGGAGAGAGTGAGAAGGAACCTTACCGGGCGGTCATGAAGAATCTGCGTACCCAGTTGACTAATACGCTTAATTATCTGGAGGCGCGGCTGAGGGGTGAACAACGGGCAAGACCGCAGGACCTGTTGGTTACCAATGACCAGTTATGGGAACCGCTCTACGCTTGTTTCCAGTCTCTGCATGCCTGTGGCATGGGCATTATCGCCGACGGTCAATTACTGGATACTTTACGCCGTGTGCGTTGTTTTGGTGTCCCGCTGGTGCGGATTGACGTGCGTCAGGAAAGTACCCGCCATACTGATGCGCTGGCGGAAATCACTCGTTATCTGGGACTGGGTGACTATGAAAGCTGGTCCGAGTCTGACAAGCAGGCGTTCTTGATTCGTGAGCTCAGTTCAAAACGCCCGCTGCTGCCACATCAGTGGAAACCGAGTGCCGAAACGCAGGAGGTGCTGGAAACCTGCAACGTTATCGCGGAAACCCCGCAAGGTTCCATCGCCGCCTATGTGATCTCCATGGCGCGTACACCGTCTGACGTGCTGGCGGTGCATCTGCTGTTGAAAGAAGCGGGTTGCCCGTTCGCTCTGCCGGTGGCGCCGTTGTTTGAAACGTTGGACGATCTTAACAACGCTGACAGTGTCATGACGCAGTTGCTGAATATTGACTGGTATCGCGGTTTTATTCAGGGCAAACAGATGGTGATGATCGGTTATTCCGATTCCGCCAAAGATGCCGGAGGAATGGCTGCCTCCTGGGCGCAATATCGTGCGCAGGACGCCTTGATCAAAACCTGCGAGAAAGTTGGCATAGCGCTGACCTTGTTCCATGGTCGTGGCGGCTCTATTGGCCGCGGCGGCGCACCGGCGCATGCGGCGTTGTTGTCTCAACCGCCAGGAAGCCTGAAAGGGGGCCTGCGAGTAACGGAGCAGGGCGAGATGATCCGCTTCAAGTTCGGTTTGCCGGAAGTCACTATCAGCAGCCTGGCGCTGTATACTGGCGCCATTCTGGAAGCCAACTTGCTGCCGCCGCCGGAGCCGAAAAAAGAGTGGCACCATGTCATGGATGAGTTATCCCGCGTTTCCTGTGATATGTACCGTAGTTATGTACGGGATAATCCGGATTTTGTACCGTATTTCCGGGCGGCGACACCGGAACTGGAGCTAGGTAAATTGCCGCTGGGCTCTCGCCCGGCCAAGCGTCGTCCCGACGGTGGGGTTGAAAGTTTACGCGCCATTCCGTGGATTTTCGCCTGGACGCAGAACCGCCTGATGTTGCCTGCCTGGCTTGGCGCCGGTGCGGCATTGCAGAAAGTGATTGAAGACGGCGGGCAGGATCAGTTGGAAACCATGTGCCGCGACTGGCCGTTCTTCTCCACCCGCATTGGTATGCTGGAAATGGTCTTTGCCAAAGCGGATTTGTGGCTGGCGGAATACTACGACCAGCGCCTGGTGGAGGAAAAACTGTGGCCATTGGGTAAAAAACTGCGTGAACAGCTGGCGGCGGATATCAACGTGGTGCTGACTATCGCCAATGACGATCATCTGATGGCTGACTTGCCATGGATTGCCGAGTCTATTGCGTTGCGTAATGTTTACACTGACCCGCTGAATGTGCTTCAGGCAGAGCTGTTGCACCGTTCTCGTCAGCAGGAACAGCCGGAGCCGGAAGTGGAACTGGCGCTGATGGTTACTATTGCCGGTGTGGCTGCCGGTATGCGGAACACTGGTTAACTTATAACGTATTCAGACCGGGGAACCGGCTGAATTGACCGGATATGAAAAAGCCGATCGGATATTCTGATCGGCTTTTTTTATGGATGGATATTCTGATCAGCTTACATATTGGCGGTGACCGGGCTGCTCAGTTCCGTCTGCGGGCGGCTCAGCAGTTCGCGCCATTTCTTCAGTGCGGAAATCAGAATCACCATGCCCAGTACCAGCATAATGATAGAGATGGAGCCGTTAAACAGGTTGTAGCCTTTGGCTTGTGGATTGAAGTAAACGTACTTCACCATCCAGTAACCCGCGTAGTTTACGGTGACAAACAGATACGCTAGCGGAATCACACAGGTCAGCATATAGATACGTTTGGTTGCCAGACGCAGGATAATGGTGGCACCGATAATCAACCCGACAGAGGCCATCAACTGGTTAGATACCCCGAACAGTGCCCATACCGAGTTGATATCACCGGAGTTCAGCAGATAACCCCATAGTGCACAGGCCAGAATGCTACAGCCAATGGCGCCCGGCAGCCAGTCAGTCCGTTTCAGCGGTGCCCACAGGTCGCCCAGAAAATCCTGCAACAGGTAACGAGCGACACGGGTACCGGAATCGACAGCCGTCAGGATAAATACCGCTTCGAACATCACCACAAACTGGAAGAAATACGAGGCCAGATGGCTGAACCAAGGCACACGAATGAAAATATCGGTCATCCCTACCGCCAGCGTTACCGCGCCGCCGGTACGACCATACAGATCCAGACCGATTTCCTGACTCAGCATCGGCAAATTCACCACGTTCATCCCCAGTGCCTGCCAGGATGCCGCCGATGAGTTGATGGCAAAATAATCTGCCGGATGCAGGGCGGTAGCGGCGATTAACGCCATTACTCCGACCACGCATTCCGCTAGCATGGCACCAAAACCGACTGGTAGGATATCGCTCCATTTATCAATCTGTTTCGGTGTCGTACCGGAACCGATAAACGCATGGAAGCCGGAAATCGCGCCACAGGCAATGGTAATGGAGATAAACGGCCATACCGGGCCAGACAGAACCGGGCCACCGCCGTGGATAAACTGGGTTACCGCCGGGAACTGGATTTCCGGGTTAATAAACACCACACCAACCACCAGCGCGCCGAAGACACCGATTTTCATAAAGCTGGAGAGATAACCGCGCGGGGTTAACAACATCCACACTGGCAACGCCGTGGCAAAGAAGGCGTATATCGGCAAAACTACACTGACGGTTTCAGATTTCAGCATCAGCCATTCACCAAATGCCGAGTTCTGGATATAGGGGCCAGCGATAACGCACGCCATGATGGCCGCGATACCGACCCAGGTGGCGCCTTTCATGCTGCCAGTCACCCGTTCCCACAGCCCGACACCGATGGCAATAGGGATGGTCATGAACACCGCGAACGTGCCCCAGGGGTTACGTTCCAGCGCATGTACCACCACCATCGATAAGCCTGCCATGGTAATGGTGATGATGAACAGCATTGCCAGACCAGTACACCAACCGGCAACCGGGCCCAGCTCAGATTTTGCGACTTCAGACAGGGATTTCCCCTGATGTTTCATGGAGGCAAACAACACCACCGTATCGTGTACGGCACCGCCTACCACACAGCCAATCAACAGCCATAAAAAACCAGGCAAATAGCCGAACTGCGCTGCCAGCACCGGTCCCACCAACGGGCCTGCTGCGGCAATGGCGGCGAAGTGACTACCAAAATTCACCCATTTTTTTGTCGGGACATAATTCTTACCATCTTCAAACACATGAGAAGGCGTGACCTCATTATCATCCGCTTGCAGCACCTTACGTACAAAAAAGACACCGTACAGACGATAACAAATCACTAGGATACAAAGGGTCGCAATAACGAACGTAATCGCATGTTGCATAATTATTATCTCCAGGATTTACCTGGAGCTAACATACAACGGGCCCGAAGAGCACGAAGAGGTAAGATGAGTGAGCGGCAATCTGTGCTCATTAAGCGGTCAAAAACGGGTCATGAGTGGTAAGGCGATGATGTCGTGATATTGACGCAACAAGTGACGAGTGTGCCAATCCAAATATTGACCGAACCCGTAACCAATCTGAGCGCCCGAGATTATTGGTGCGATTGATTGCCTGATTACGGGTATTTGGCGGCAGGCTATGTGGCGGAATTTCTACACTTTCACAACGGTGGGTGTTCAATGTCACCGCCAGCATCTGATTGGGCACATGCTAGATAAGATACTTATCCTGCAATACCTCGCGTGCTTGCTGATCCAGCCCATAATCCTGTTCCAGCCAGCTGTCTATTGAGCCATGTCGAACACGGATTGCATTCAATGCGGTAGCCAGAAATTCCTCTTGTGTCGATAACACAAACGAGAACTGCTTCAGCGCTTCTTCATTCATTGTCTGGGACAGTTCTTCCAACAACTGCTGGCGAAATGGCATCAGGGTGGTTTCGGTCAGCAGGTAATCTTCCAGTACCGTTTGTTCGTCAGCCCCCAAAGCGAATAGTACCAGTGCGGACCCTATGCCCGTGCGATCCTTTCCTACGGCACAATGCTGTACCAGTGCGCCTTCCTCCGGCTGTTGCAGCAGCTTCACCAAATGATGGTAGGCCGGATTATTAAACGGCAGATGCCGGTATAGCTCCAGCATAAATCCACGGGAATCAAACGCTGCCAGGGTTTCCTGACCGAGCGACTCCAGATTGGCGGTCACTTGGTGGCATATCGGATTGGCGGGCGCGGGATGATAAGTCGCGCCAGACCATAAGATATCTGGTCGGAGTGCCGCTTCATCCGGGTCGCGGTAGTCGATAACGTGAGCCACCGGAACGCCGGCCAGATGTGTACAATCACTTTCGCTGAGTAAATCTAATGAACCGGAGCGAAATAGTTTTCCGTGGCGAATGAAGCGACCATCGGCGGTACGATTACCGCCCAAATCGCGGAAATTGATTCCGCCTTTAAGTGGAAGCAAAGAAGGGTGGAGCAATGTTGGTGCAGTCATATCTCTCCTTGGCGTTATCGAAAACGGCCACGCACAATACGGGGCGTCGGTAAAAAAATCAGGGAGATTGGATCATCAAGGCTAGCGTTATGCTAGCCCGGTGCTTATCGTATCATCAGTAACGGATCATGCCAGCAGTTTACTGGCTGCGGCCAGTACCACATTCACCGACGCAGTTTCTGCCAGTTTCATGGTCGCTGTATCAGGAATCTCCTGTTGAGCGCGGTTAACAATAACCCCCGCCACCATACCCGCACGCAGCCCCTGACTGGCACACATGGTTAACAACGTGGCGGACTCCATTTCATAGTTCAGCACGCCCATGCTCTGCCACTCGGCCATTGAGCCCTGAAAGCGACGTACCACACGGCCTGAAAACGTATCGTAGCGCTCTTGTCCCGGATAGAAAGTATCTGAAGATGCGGTGATACCTATGTGTAACGTGGTTCCTGCCTCTTGAGCCGCCTCCACCAGTGCCGAGGTACAGGTGAAATCCGCCACCGCCGGGAATTCCAGCGGAGCAAAATGCAGGCTGGCACCATCAAGACGTACTGCCGCCGTGGTAACCAGCACATCACCCACGGCAATATGTGGCTGGATGGCCCCTGTCGTACCGACTCGTAAAAAGGTACGAATACCTAATTGAGCCAGTTCTTCCACGGCGATGGATGTGGAGGGGCCGCCAATTCCGGTGGAGCACACCATGACGGCTTTCCCGGCCAGCTCGGCTCGCCAGGAGGTAAACTCACGCTGTGACGCCAGGAATACCGGGTTATCCATCAGTTGGGCAATTTTTTCCACCCGTCCCGGATCACCGGGAACAATCGCCAGCGTTGCTCCCTGTAAATCATTTTTCGTCAAACCGAGGTGAAACACATCAGATGCAGACATCATCGCCTCCCAGGCAATTTATTAACGTCGGGGTACCGATCTGATCCTAGCGCAAGATATTGTTGTTTTTAGTGATATAAGTCGTTTGTTAAAAAGTAACGACCTTTTATTTGCACTAGTAATGTTATTTAAATCACGTTATTAATGGTTTCCGATCGCTGTAAATGGTTTTTCCAGCAGTACCGCATGACTTTCCCGGTAAGACAGCGAATGATAAATCGCATTATTCCTATAATGAATCAACACCGCTTGGCTGTACATTCTTTAAGCGTGGAAAGAATTTGTATTAAGCTTGAAATCACCCGGTTTAATTTAAGGAAAGTGCCATGAAAACAGATGAACTGATTATCCCTGTATCGACAGCGAGTGGATTTACCCCCGCCGTCACACCGCTGGCTTCTTCCGCGATAATAACGGATACCGTGGGTATCACTGCCGGGGAAACCACTATTCCTTCACAAGGCGATGCTTTACCGGCTTATATCGCCAAACCGGCTGACAAAACGGGTCCGTTTGCCGTGGTGCTGGTAGTACAGGAGATTTTTGGCGTCCACGAACATATCCGCGATGTATGCCGCCGTCTGGCGAAACAGGGGTATCTGGCGATTGCGCCTGAACTCTATTTTCGTCAGGGGGATGCGCAGCAGTATACCGATATTCAGCAATTGATCACGGGTCTGGTCAGCAATGTGCCAGATAGCCAGGTGATGGCTGATCTGGACCATACCGCCAACTGGGCGATTAAACATGGTGGTGACGCCAGCCGACTGGGTATTACCGGTTTTTGTTGGGGTGGACGCATCTGTTGGCTGTACGCCGCCCACAATCCACAGTTGAAGGCGGCTGTTGCCTGGTATGGCAAGATGACCGGTAATAAAACGCTGAATAACCCGGACCATCCGGTGGATATCGCCAAAGATCTGGCGGCGCCAGTGCTTGGCCTTTATGGGGCGCAGGATGACAGTATTCCGCTGGAACAGGTAGAGACGATGCGTCAGGCGTTGCGAGCGGCCAATGCGAATGCTGAGATAATCGTTTATCCGGATGCGGGTCACGCGTTTTATGCTGACTACCGCCCCAGTTATCATGCCGAATCAGCACAGGATGGCTGGCAGCGCATGCTGGAATGGTTTTCGCGTTATAATGTGATTTGATAGCTTTCTGAAAAGCGGAATCATACATTCCGCTTTCCTGCATGTTGAACGACGACAGGTATATTTCGGTATTCGAGGTAGCGGTCTGGCGTTTCACCGTCTCAGTTAACGTCGAACTATCCCGGCAATAGAACGGGGAGACAAACGTCTCCCCGTTCTATTCAGTGGTGATAATGAGCGGTTGTCCTACTGGATTCCTTTGGTGACTATCGCATGCATTCCCTTTCCTTTGCACCTGATGCACCCACTCATGATCACCGGCTCATATCCAGCATCAGGCCTGTGCTTCGCGCAGGTGTTTAGCTGCTTCCACCATGTTAGCCAGTGATTGACGGGTTTCTGGCCAGCCACGGGTTTTCAGGCCACAGTCCGGGTTTACCCACAAACGCTCGGCGGGAATACGCTGTGCCGCTTTACGCAGCAGCGCTTCAATCCAGGCCACACTCGGGACGTTCGGCGAGTGGATATCATATACACCCGGCCCGATTTCGTTCGGATACTCGAATTCTTCAAATGACTCCAGTAACTCCATATCGGAACGCGAGGTTTCAATGGTAATCACGTCCGCATCCAGCGCGGCGATGGAATCCATGATGTCGTTGAATTCGCAGTAACACATATGTGTGTGAATCTGCGTGTCGTCTTTCGCTACTGCTGCATTTAAACGGAAGGCTTCTACCGCCCATTCCAGATAGGCTTTCCAGTCAGAGCGATGCAGTGGCAGCCCTTCGCGCAGAGCCGGTTCATCAATTTGAATGATACCGATACCAGCGCTTTCCAAATCCGCCACTTCATCTCGTAGCGCCAACGCAATCTGTTTGGCGATGGTTTCACGGCTGACATCTTCACGCGGGAAAGACCAGCACAGGATAGTGACCGGGCCGGTCAACATTCCCTTCACCGGTTTGTCGGTCAACGATTGTGCATACTTCGCCCACTCAACGGTAATCGGTTCAGGGCGGCTGATATCGCCGATAATCACCGGTGGTTTCACACAACGGGAACCATAACTTTGTACCCAGCCATTCTGGGTAAACACAAAGCCATCCAGATGCTCGCCGAAGTATTCCACCATATCGTTACGCTCGGCTTCACCATGCACCAGTACATCCAGATCCAGACGTTCCTGTTCCGCTATCGCCTGCTTGATATGTTCTGCAATACCAATATGGTAATTCTGACTATCCAGATGACCTTGTTTAAAGTCCAGGCGCAGGCTGCGGATTTCCGTGGTTTGCGGGAAAGAACCGATGGTGGTAGTCGGCCATGCCGGTAAATTGAAGCGAGCACGTTGTGCGCTGGCGCGTACCGGATAAGCACTCAGACGCTGACTATCCTGTGGCACGATGGCCGCCAGACGTTTTGCCACGTCCGCATTGTTCACCCGCTGAGAAGTGCGGCGGGCGCGAATAGGAGCGCTGTAGGCGACAAGTTCCTGACCGTTACCGCTGTTCAACGCGTTGGTCAGCAGCGCCAGTTCCTGACATTTTTGCAGGGCAAACGCGAACCAGCTTTTCACTTCATCATCCAGACGGGTTTCCACGCTGAGGTCGATCGGACTGTGCAGCAGTGAGCAGGAGCTGCCCAGCCAAAGCGCGCGTTTACCCACCAGCGGTTGCAGGTGATCAAACCAGTTGTTCAGGTCGGCTCGCCATACATTACGGCCATTGATAACTCCTAAAGAGAGCAGCCAGTCGGCGGGTAACTGGTTATTGAGTGCGGCGATGTCGTCTTTGCCATGTACCAGGTCGACATGCAGCCCTTGTACCGGCAGTGTCTTGATGGTCGCCAGATTCTGGCTGATGCTGTCAAAGTAGGTGGTCAGCAGCAGTTTCACCTGACCTTGCAGGGTGTCGTAAGCCGGCTTGAATGCAGCCAGCCAGTCGGCTTCCAGTTCCAGCACCAGCGCAGGCTCATCGATCTGTACCCAGTCGATACCGCGTTTCGCCAGTTCAGCCAGCACCTGTTGGTAAACCGGCAGGATGTCTTTCAGCAGTGTCAGGCGGTCAAATGACTCACCTTTCACTTTACCCAGCCACAGGTAGGTAACCGGTCCCAGTAGCACCGGCTTCACCTTGTGGCCCAGCGCCAGCGCTTCGTCTACTTCATCCAGCAGTTGTGTCCAGGTCAGTTTGAACTGCTGCCCTTTGGTGAATTCAGGCACCATGTAGTGATAGTTGGTATTGAACCATTTGGTCATTTCTGCGGCGGCGGCGGGTTCTCCGGTCGGTGCACGGCCCCGGCCAATGCGGAACAGCGTATCCAAATCCACGGAACCATCGGCATTCTGATGACGGGCTGGTACATTACCCAGCAGTAGGCTGGTGGTCAGTACATGATCGTACCAGGCGAAATCGCCGACTGGCAGCAGGTCGACACCGGCGTCTTTCTGTTGTTGCCAATGGCGGGCGCGCAGGTCGCGGCCAACTGCCAGTAATGATTCCTGAGTGGTATTGCCTGCCCAATAGCTTTCTTGCGCTTTTTTCAGTTCACGACGCAGCCCTACGCGTGGAAAACCGAGGGTGTGATTTAAAATTGTCATGCTTGGATTCCCATTTAGCCGTCCAGATGTTTACACATCTATAATCCGCAGGTAGTGTATTAAGCACAAGCGCAATTTATTCACTGTCACTGTGAAGGACTCTCATGATCGAATTTAAACACTTACGGACGCTACAGGCTCTGCACAATACGGGATCGTTAGCCGCTGCCGCCGCACAGCTTCATCAAACGCAATCCGCTCTGTCGCATCAGTTCAGCGATTTGGAGCAACGTTTAGGATTTCGGTTATTCGTCCGTAAGAGTCAGCCGCTACGGTTTACGCCTCAGGGTGAAATTCTGCTGCAACTGGCCGAGCAGGTATTGCCGCAGATACAGCAAGCGCTTCAAGCTTGTCATGAGCCGCATCAGACTACATTGCGCCTGGCGATTGAATGCCATAGTTGTATTCAATGGTTGACCCCGGCGCTGGAAAATTTTCATCAGAGCTGGCCGCAGGTGGTGATGGATTTCAAATCCGGTGTGACTTTTGATCCGCAACCGGCCCTGCAACAGGGGGAACTGGATCTGGTGATGACCTCTGATATTTTGCCGCGCAGTGGTTTGTTCTATGCGCCGTTATTTGATTTTGAGGTCCGTCTGGTGCTTGCTCCGGATCATCCGTTGGTGGCGAAAGAGCGCATTGTGCCGGAAGATTTGAGTCAGGAAACGCTGATGATTTACCCGGTACAGCGGCAGCGGCTGGATATCTGGCGTCATTTCTTGCAACCGGCTGGTGTCAGCCCGTCGCTGAAAAGTGTTGATAATACGTTATTGCTGATTCAGATGGTGTCGGCTCGCATGGGGATTGCTGCGCTACCACATTGGGTAGTGGAAAGTTTTGAACGCCAGGGTTTGATTGTGACCAAAACCCTGGGAGAAGGTTTATGGAGCCGATTGTACGCCGCTGTACGCGATGGCGAGCAGCGCCAACCGGTTATCGAGGCGTTTATTCGTTCCGCGCGTCAGCATGCCTGTGAGCATCTGCCGTTTGTGCGGGACGCTTCACGACCCAGCGCCGGTGTACCCATAACGAAGATATGATGATAGCGGCACCAACGATAAATCTCGGCCAGTGAGGCTGTTCCTGCCAGATGGCAAAGTTCACCAGCAGCCCGGCCGGGACATGAAAGTTATTCATAATGCCGAGCGTGCCGGCATCCACTTGTGTCGCACCATAGTTCCACATGAAATATCCCAGGCCAGATGCTCCAATGCCCAACCAAATCAGCACACCCCACTGCAATGATGTGGTGGGGAGTTTATGGGGATTACCAAACAGTAACCAGGCCACCACGGAAACCGCCAGCGCACCGAGATAAAACCAGGAAAATGCACTGTGCTGCGGCATGGGGTAGACTTCCATCAGACGTTTGTAGCCCACCTGTCCCATTGCAAAAAAGATATTCGCCGCCTGTACCAGCAACAATCCCCACCAGAATTGTCCATTGACGCTATCGTAGCGGATCACCGCCGCGCCCAGTACCGCCAGCAGGGCGCTCAGTGCGTAGCCCCAGCGCAGACGCTGACGCCCCAGCAGATCGTAAATCAGCGTGACATAAAGGGGGGTCATCACGGTGAATAGCAGAAACTCCGGTACTGACAGGTAGAGATAAGCCTGGAATACAAACAGATACATAATGCCGAGCTGACATGCGCCCACTAACAGATATAACCCAATGACTTTAGGCTGATATCCGCGCCAGCGCAGAAAAGGCAGAAAGACCAATGCGGCCAGACCAACACGCATCAGCACGGAGAACCAGCTATCCACATGACCGGCAAGATATTCACCTATCAGACTGAATGAAAAAGCCCATAGAATGGTAGTAAGAATCAGTAATGGCACAAGCGTGACTCACTTAATAACACCGAGTATAAGGCGCTATTGTAATAGACTTTACCGCATGAATTTCAGCCAACATGGTTTACATTTGTACTAATTTAAACCACTTGTTCACTTGCGTTCGGGTAATCGGCATGTGAACGGTCAAAACTGCCAGCACAGCCAGGTAAAAAACACACTGTCGCTGTTATAAGTGTCGGGAATGCATTTCGCCTGAAAAGACAGCCGTTGGTCGTTTACTGACGCCAAAGGTAATAGCCCCCAGGACTGAAATTCGACAGATGATCTGACTCCTGGTTTTTTAAGAAGGGTTTTTAACTTTAAAATAAAAACCACCCGGTTTCGGATGGTCAGATAGAAAAACAGACTTAATCGGTCGTTGGATTAAATACCATCACCGTATTCGAAGCTACGATTGGTGCCGTTGAAATACTGATCCATATCCATGGCGGGTTTATCGCTGTCTGGACGGCCGACGATACGGGCCGGGACGCCTGCGACGGTGGTGTGGGGCGGAACCGGCTGCAATACCACCGAACCTGCGCCAATTTTGGCGCCGCGACCCACCTCAATATTTCCCAGAACCTTGGCGCCAGCACCGATCATGACACCTTCTCTGATCTTGGGATGACGGTCACCGCTGGTTTTACCTGTACCACCGAGGGTAACGGACTGAAGAATGGAAACATCATTTTCCACCACAGCCGTTTCACCAATCACGATGCCGGTGGCGTGATCCAGCATGATGCCACAACCGATATGGGCTGCCGGATGGATATCTACGCCAAATGACACGGAAATCTGATTCTGGAAATAGATGGCCAATGCCTGACGATCCTGCTTCCATAACCAATGGCCGATACGGTAGGCCTGTAAGGCATGAAAGCCTTTCAGGTACAGCAATGGGGTGGAATATTTATCTACCGCCGGGTCACGCAGACATACTGCCTGAATATCCCGGGCTGCGGACATGATCATTGATGGGTTTGCATGGTATGCCTCTTCCACTACTTCACGGATGGCAATGGCCGGCATAATAGCGTTTGCCAGCTTATTTGCCAGCATATAGCTCAAGGCATTTCCCAGATTTTCATGCTTTAACAAGGTGGCATGAAAAAAGCTTGCCAGCATAGGTTCACAGTCAGCTAAACAACGGGCTTCATCCTTAATGTTTCGCCAGACCAGTTCCAGTTCTTCATGTGACATTGCATCAACCCTCTGAAATACCCTACATCCCACGCTAATCGGTTACTTACGCTCAGGTAGAAATACTATTGGGCCATCTCGCGGAAGCCCATCAGTGTTGTCGTGTTATACATGGGGACTTTCATCTTTACTGGCTCGTCCCAGTAAACTCAGCGCGGCTTCACGAGCGTCTTTACCGCAGTATAAAACTTGCCAGAGTTGCTCGGTAATCGGCATTTCTACGTTATAACGTTGGGCGAGCGCCATCACTTCTTTGGTATTCCGATAACCTTCAACCACCTGACCTATCTGGGCCTGGGCACTATCCACATCCATGCCTTGTCCCAACATCATGCCAAAGCGGCGGTTGCGCGATTGATTATCGGTACAGGTCAATACCAGATCACCGAGTCCGGCCATTCCCATAAAGGTGGTGGGATCGGCGCCCAATGCGACACCCAATCGGGTCATTTCTGCCAAACCACGGGTAATCAACGCCGTACGGGCATTGGCGCCAAACCCCATGCCATCTGACATCCCGGCACCGATGGCGATCACGTTTTTTACCGCGCCCCCCAGCTGTACACCAATAAAATCAGGATTGCTATAGACCCGGAAACTTTTGCCGCAGTGCAGCAACAGTTGCAGATCATCAGCAAATTCACGATCTGTTGCCGCCAGTGCTATCGCTGTCGGTAACCCCGCGGCCAGCTCTTTGGCGAAAGTTGGCCCGGATACGACAGCCAGTGGAATATCGTTTCCCAGCGCTTCACGTGCAACATCCTGCAACAAACGACCCGTTTCCGCCTCCAGTCCTTTTGTTGCCCATACCACGCGCGCATCGGCACGTAAGTGCGGCTTAATTTGACGCAGCACGTCAGCGAACACGTGGCTCGGTACCACAACCAGAATATTGCGGCTGGCCGCCAGGGCACGAGTCAGATCGGTTTCCAGTTGCAACGAATCAGGAAAGGGAACATCCGGCAGAAACGCCTGATTACAGCGAGCGGTTTGCAAGGCGTGAATGTGCGCCGGATCGTGCCCCCAGAGCACAACCCGGTGGCCATTACGGGCCAGTGTAATAGCCAGAGCGGTGCCGTAGGAACCGGCACCAATCACGGTCATGGAAGCTTCAACAGCGTTCATCAGGCATCCAGAGACGGTGCCGCACTTTCATCGTCTGTCTGTTGTTGCAGATAGTTCATGAACAGTGCGTCGAAGTTGACCGGTGCCAAATTTAGTTGTGGGAAAGTCCCGCGGGACACCAGGCTGGTGATACATTCGCGTGCGTAAGGGAATAAGAGATTCGGGCAGTAAGCTCCCAGACAGTGCGCCAGTTGAGTACCTTCCAGTCCTTCAACGGTGAAAATGCCGCCCTGTTGAACTTCACACAGAAACGCGGTTTCTTCGCCAAGGCTGGCGGTAACGGTTACGCGCAGCACAACTTCATAAACATCGTCAGCCAATTGGCTTGAAGTGGTATCCAAATCCAGTTTTACTTCCGGTTGCCATTCTTGTTGGAATACGGCAGGCGCTTTTGGTGCTTCAAAAGAGATATCCTTGGTATAAATACGCTGGATCTGGAAGTTCATTTCGACGTTGTTTTGTTCAGACATGTTAAATAATACCCTTTGTTAGATTTCCTTGACGTGCTTCACCCTATACAGATACAGGGAGTAGACGCCAACCTATTGTTATAGTCTAGTCCTGCATATAGCCTTTACCTGGCTGTCATACATCATTGCTTACCGCGCACCAACGGAAGGTTTTCACCACTCCAGCCGGTCAATCCATCCTTGAGCGTCATCGCGCGTACAAAACCCGCCTTGAGCAGGTTTTCCGCCGATTCTCGGGAGGACAGGCCATTGGCGCAGACCACAATGATTGGCTGAGACTTATGTTTTTCCAGCTCACCCAGATTGCCGCTTTTAATGTCGTTGGGGATCAGGTTAATCGCATTGGCAATGTGCCCGCGACGATAGTCATCACGATTGCGAATATCGACCACAATCGCATCTTCTTTGTTAATCAGTTGGATCGCTTCACCACGAACCACCTCTTTTACCTTGGAAAGGCTACTTTTCACAGTAAGCACAATGACGGCAACCAGCAGGCCAACCCAGGCCAGGACCAAGATTGAGTGCTTGCTAATGAATGGCATAATATCTTGCATGGGGTGTAACGACTCCGGAAATTTAGTTAAGCAACAAATATAAGGTTTCTGAGTATACCTGCGCGATACCGCAATTACAGCCAGTAAGCCAACATCGCATACTGAATCTGCGGCGCAAGACATAAAACACTGGCATAAAACCGGCCAGATGGCTCATTTTATGCGTAGACCCTCCCATTTATCTATTATTGATGTGTCTGAAGTCTGGTGGATGCACCTCACTACGGAAAAGGCTTGTCACGTATGGAAATAGAAATCCAGAGCGAGACAACTGGTAAGCTGCTGTTCATCGTGGAATAATCTTTCGTCATGAGTAAAGAAGCGTTCTGTGTACAGTTGCGAGCAACAGGGTGTAATAAGTTGCTAATCCATTGCGCCAGTGCGCTTTGCGTTGGCGTATTATTACTTCCATGCAGTGGCTGGAGTAAAGATAATCAACAACAGCTCAAGTCGATTCAGCAAAACATTGCCGAAAAAGAGAAAAGCGTTAAACAACAGCAACAACAACGTAGCGCCCTGCTGGAACAGTTGAAAAAGCAGGAACAGTCCATTGCTTACAGCTCTCGTCAATTACGTGAAACCCGCCATACGCTGGAAGGTCTGAATAAAGATATCAGCGCACTGAATGCTTCTATTACCAAACTGCAGGCACAGCAGAAGACCCAGGAACATATCCTGGCGCAACAACTGGACGCCGCATTCCGGCAGGGCCAACACAGCGCCTTTCAACTGATTCTCAGCGGCGCAGAAAGTCAGCGAAGTGAACGCATACTGGCGTACTTTGACTATCTGAATAAAGCTCGCCAGCAATCCATTACTGACCTGCAACAGACGCGGACGAAACTGGCGGACGAAAAGCAGGAGTTGGAACAGAAGCAGTTGCAGCAAAAAGATCTTCTTGGTAACCAACAGCAGCAACAGAAAACACTGGAGCAGGCGAGAAGTGAGCGTCAAAAAACGTTGGGTAGTCTGGAAACTTCTCTGAAAAAAGACCAGCAGCAGCTAACTGAACTCCGGCAGAATGAAATCCGTCTGCGCGACCAGATAGCCCGTGCAGCGCGGGAAGCAAAGGCACGCGAGGAGCGGGAGGCCAGAGAAGCTGCCCGTGTCAGGGAAAAAGAGCAACAGGCCAAGCGCAGTGGCTCCAGCTACAAACCCACTGAAAGCGAACGTTCTCTTATGGCGCGTATCGGTGGGTTGGGTAAACCGGCGGGTCAGGCGATATGGCCGGTACGGGGCAGTATGTTGCACCATTTCGGCGAACCACTCCGGGGTGAGCTGCGTTGGAAAGGGTTGGTGATTGCCGCCGCAGAAGGAACCGAGGTAAAAGCTATTGCTGCTGGCAGTGTGCTGATGGCTGATTGGTTGCAGGGATACGGGTTGGTTGTCGTGATTGATCACGGCAAAGGCGATATGAGCCTTTACGGTTATAACCAGAGTGCGTTGGTGAAGGTGGGTGAGCAGGTCAAGGCCGGTCAGCCGATTGCGCTGGTTGGTACCAGTGGTGGGCAAAGTCAGCCTGCGCTTTATTTTGAAATTCGACGCCAAGGGCGGGCGGTAAACCCACTCCCATGGTTAGGAAGGTAACTCCTTGAATCCGCTAGCCTCACGCGTTGTGTCTTTTATTTGCATCTGTTTGCTGGCTCAGCCCGTTTGGGCGGGAAAACTGTCTATCGTCATTGATGATTTCGGTTACCGACCGCATAACGAAAACCAGGTGCTGGCCATGCCAACGGCTGTTTCTATCGCGATTCTGCCCAACGCGCCTTATGCCCGCAAGATGGCGATTGAAGCTCACCGTCAAGGGCGGGAAGTTTTGATTCATCTGCCAATGGAACCAATAAGTCGGCAACCTCTGGAGCGAGATACGCTCCGTCCCGATATGAGCAGTGCAGAGATTCAACGTATTCTGCGGGAAGCGGTTAACCATGTCCCTTACGCGGTTGGTTTGAACAATCATATGGGCAGCGCCATGACGTCCAGCCTGTCAGGGATGCAAAAAGTGATGCAGGCCATGACCGCGTATCAACTCTATTTCCTGGACAGCATGACCATTGGCAACAGCCAGGCCAGCCGCGCTGCACAAGGTACGGGCATCAAGGTGATTAAACGTAACGTCTTTCTGGATGATACGCAGAATGAGGCGGATATCCGCCGCCAGTTTATGCGTGCGATTGATATTGCCCGGCGTCGCGGCTCCGCAATTGCCATCGGTCATCCGCGTCCTGCGACCATTCGTGTTTTGCAGCAGATGTTGCCAACATTGCCAGCAGATATCGTGCTGGTGCGGCCAAGCCAGTTGCTGAACGAATCGGAACGGTATTATGAGCCGATGCCGATTATCACTGCGTCGAAGTCGGTATTCCACCCGGTGAGACAATGCTATGTCAAACGGCCGCTATCACCGGTATCGCAGGCAAAAGTCTTCAGACAGCTGGAAGAAGGCATCGGCCAAAGTGATGTGGGAACCTATATCAAACAGCGCTGGCAAACCTGGCTGGAATAAATTTCCCGGGCTACTTCGTGCAGCAGCCCGGTTGGCGTTCATCAACGTTAATCCCAGTTAAGGAGAACCTTCCCGGACTGGCCGGAGCGCATCACATCAAAGCCTTGTTGGAACTCATCAATGGTAAAACGGTGGGTAATGATGGGTGAGAGATCCAGTCCTGACTGAATCAGCGCGGACATTTTGTACCAGGTTTCAAACATCTCACGGCCATAAACACCTTTTATCATCAACCCTTTGAAAATAATTTCACTCCAGTCTACCGACATGGCCTGTGGCGGAATGCCCAGCATGGCGATGTGACCACCATGGTTCATTACCGATAGCATGGTGCGAAACGCTGTCGGTGCACCAGACATTTCCAGACCGACGTCAAACCCTTCCGACATACCCAGTTCCTGCATCACATCAGTCAGTTTTTCACGTTCAACATTCACTGCCCGGCTGACACCCATCTGACGGGCCAGCCCCAGTCGGTAGTCATTCACATCAGTTATTACCACATGACGAGCACCGACATGACGGCAAATCGCGGCGGCCATGACACCAATCGGTCCGGCACCGGAAATCAGTACGTCTTCTCCCACCAGGTTGAATGACAGTGCGGTATGTACCGCGTTACCCAGAGGATCAAAAATGGCGGCAATATCATCGGGAATATTATCTGGAATACGAAAAGCGTTATACGCCGGAATGACCAGATACTCAGCAAATGCACCCGGACGATTAACGCCCACACCGATGGTGTTACGACACAGATGGCGACGTCCGGCCCGGCAGTTACGGCAGTAACCGCAGGTGATATGTCCCTCTCCGGAGACTCGATCGCCAATGTGAAAACCATCCACTTCCTGCCCGATAGCCACAATTTCGCCGACATATTCATGACCTACCACCATCGGGACCGGGATGGTTTTCTGCGACCATTCATCCCAGTTATAAATATGCACATCCGTACCGCAGATGGCGGTTTTGCGGATTTTGATCATCACATCGTTATGTCCCGGTTCCGGTTTAGGGACGTCCGTCATCCATATTCCCGGTTCCGGCTGTAGTTTCGCCAATGCTTTCATGATGATTATTCTCTCAGTTAATCACACCCAGACGTGTACCCACCCGGATAAACGCATCCACTGCCTGCTCAATTTGTTGTGGCGTATGGGCCGCAGACATCTGGGTACGGATGCGAGCCTGTCCATTGGGAACCACCGGATAGAAGAAGCCGGTAACATAAATACCTTCGTGTTGCAGTGCCGCGGTAAAATCCTGCGCTAACTGGGCCTCACCCAGCATCACCGGAATAATGGCGTGATCGGCTCCTGCCAATGTAAAGCCAGCGGCAGTCATCTTCTGGCGAAACAGGCTGGCGTTCTGCCACAAACGCTGGCGCAATTCCTGTCCTTCCTCTAGCAGTTCCAATACCTTGATAGATGCTGCGACAATAGCTGGCGCCAGCGAATTGGAGAATAGATAAGGCCGTGAACGCTGGCGTAGCCATTCGATAACTTCACGACGTCCAGCCGTATAGCCGCCGGATGCACCCCCGAGGGCTTTCCCCAGAGTACCGGTAATGATGTCGACCCGGTCCATAACCTGGCAGTATTCATGGGTACCGCGACCTCGTTCCCCCACAAACCCGACCGCATGGGAATCATCTACCATCACTAACGCATCATAGCGATCCGCCAAATCGCAGATACTGCGCAGATTAGCGATCACGCCATCCATGGAAAACACGCCATCAGTGGCAATCATGATATGCCGGGCACCATCTGCTCTTGCTTGTTGTAGTCGGGCTTCCAACTGGTTCATGTCGTTGTTGGCATAGCGGTAACGGCGAGCTTTGGACAGTCGGATTCCGTCGATGATGGAGGCGTGGTTCAGGGCGTCGGAAACAATGGCATCTTCCGGCCCCATCAGTGTTTCGAATAATCCGCCATTGGCATCAAAGCAGGAAGAATAGAGGATGGCGTCCTCCATACCCAGAAATGTCGCCAGACGATGCTCCAGTGTTTTGTGGATATCCTGTGTGCCGCAGATAAAACGCACTGACGCCATACCAAAGCCGTGGCTGTCCAACCCGGTTTTCGCTGCGTCAATCAACGCGGGGTGATTGGCAAGACCCAGATAATTGTTAGCGCAAAAGTTGATGACTTCACCGCTGTCTGCCACGGTAATTTTTGCCTGCTGGGCGGAGGTGATGATGCGTTCTTCTTTGAACAGCCCTTCGGTGCGGGCGGCCATTAATTGCGCGGTAATTTGTTGATAGAAAGAGGATGGCATAAGTAATTATTCTCCCAGGAATAGCCCGTTTTCATTTAGGTCATAAAGTAATGGAAAAACACTATTCTGACGGGTGAGGGATTGGAAAAATGCAAACTGGGTCACGAGAGAGATAGTGCGTTGTATGAGGTAAAGCAAGAGAAAGTAACGCCGGGCTGCTTGCAGCAAAATGAAATGCTATTATAGCCATCATAGACAGTGTAGGGCGTGGTGCTCTACCAGCAAGTTTAACAAGGGTAATTCCCATGATTATCGTTACTGGCGGTGCCGGTTTCATTGGCAGCAATATCGTTAAGGCCCTGAATGACGCTGGTCATCGGGATATTCTGGTGGTCGATAACCTGAAAGATGGCACCAAATTCGTCAATCTGGTTGATCTGGATATCACCGATTATATGGATAAAGAAGATTTTATCGCCAATATCATGGCGGGTGATGATCTGGGTGATATTGATGCCGTCTTCCATGAAGGCGCCTGCTCGTCCACCACCGAGTGGGATGGTAAATACATGATGGATAACAACTATCAGTATTCCAAAGACGTGTTGCATTACTGTATGGAACGTGGCATCCCGTTTCTGTATGCCTCTTCCGCCGCGACCTACGGTGGACGCAATGACCATTTTGTTGAAGAGCGCCAGTATGAACAGCCGTTGAATGTTTATGGCTATTCCAAGTTCCTGTTCGACCAGTATGTGCGTGATATTCTGCCGCAGGCTGATTCCCCGATTTGTGGTTTCCGTTATTTCAACGTTTATGGTCCACGTGAAGGGCATAAAGGCAGCATGGCCAGTGTCGCGTTTCATCTGAACAACCAGATTAATCAGGGTGAGAACCCGAAGCTGTTTTCCGGCAGTGAAAACTTTCAACGCGATTTCGTCTATGTGGGCGATGTCGCGGCGGTCAATCTGTGGTTTTGGCAGCACGGCGTTTCCGGTATTTTCAACTGTGGTACCGGTCGTGCCGAATCTTTCCGGGCCGTGGCTGATGCGGTACTGGATTTCCACAAAAAAGGTAGCGTGGAATACATTCCCTTCCCGGAAAAATTGAAAGGCCGTTATCAGGCTTATACTCAGGCGGATTTAACCAAACTACGTGCGGCCGGTTACGATAAACCGTTCAAAACGGTGGCAGAAGGTGTAGCCGACTATATGGCCTGGCTGAACCGCAGCGCGTAATCTCGCTTGCCGTAAGGAATCGCCAACGGTATGAAAATTCTGGTTATCGGACCTTCCTGGGTCGGCGACATGATGATGTCGCACAGTCTTTACCGCACCCTGAAAGCCGAACATCCGGATGCCATCATTGACGTGATGGCACCGGACTGGTGCCGTCCATTATTGGCGCGGATGCCTGAGGTTCACCAGGCACTGTCGATGCCATTGGGACATGGGGCGTTGGCGTTGGGTGAGCGCTACCGTTTAGGTGCCTCACTGCGCCATACCCACTACGATTGCGCCTATGTGTTACCTAACTCATTAAAATCCGCACTGGTGCCTTTTTTCGCTGCTATTCCCCGGCGAATCGGCTGGCGCGGAGAGATGCGCTATGGTCTGCTTAACGATCTGCGGGTGCTGAATAAAGCCGCCTTTCCACTGATGGTTCAACGTTATGTGGCGTTGGCTTATGACAGGGAGAGAATCCGCGCTGCCAGTGACGTGCCGCAACCATTACTGTGGCCGCAATTGCGGGTTGGTGATGAAGAGATTGCGGAGGTGACGTCTATCTTTAATCTGCCTGACATTCGTCCGTTGGTCGGTTTTTGCCCTGGTGCTGAATTTGGCCCGGCCAAACGCTGGCCGCATTATCATTACGGTGCGCTGGCGCAAACGCTGATTGACCGGGGATTTCAGGTGGCGTTGTTCGGATCCGCCAATGACCATCAGGCGGGTGAGGATATTTGTCAGTCACTGACGGATACCGCCCAGGAATATTGTATTAACCTGGCTGGGAAAACGTCGCTGGATCAGGCGGTGGTGTTGATTGCCGCCTGTCATGCCGTCGTCAGTAATGATTCCGGATTAATGCATGTGACGGCGGCGCTGAATCGGCCACTGGTGGCGTTGTACGGGCCCAGTAGCCCTGATTTTACTCCGCCGTTGTCGCATCAGGCGGAGGTGATTCGCTTGATTAGCGGTTATCACCGGGTACGCAAGGGTGATGCCGAACAGGGTTATCATCAGAGCCTGATTGATATCCAGCCAGAACGGGTGCTGGAAGCATTAGCCCGTTATCTGCCCTCGCTCGGGGAAAAGGCATGAGGGTGTTAATTGTTAAAACTTCCTCGATGGGGGATGTTCTGCATACGCTGCCGGCCTTAACGGATGCGATGCAGGTGATTCCCGGCATTCAGTTCGACTGGGTGGTAGAAGAAGGTTTTGCCCAGATCCCAGCCTGGCATCCTGCCGTTGATCGGGTTATCCCGGTGGCGCTGCGGCGCTGGCGCAAGAACTGGTTCAGTGCCGCTATCCGTCAGGAACGAGCGGATTTCAAGCAGCAACTGCGAGAAAAACGTTACGATACGGTGATCGATGCTCAAGGGCTGATTAAAAGCGCGGGGCTGGTCACTCGTCTGGCGCGGGGTAATAAGCATGGGCTGGACTGGAAAAGTGCCCGAGAACCGCTTGCCAGCTGGTTTTACCAATATCGTCACTTTATTGACCGGCAACAACACGCGGTAGAGCGTATCCGTGAGCTGTTTGCTGTCAGTTTGAATTATCGTCGACCGACAGAAACTGGTGATTATGCTATCGCTTCGCGATTTCTTTCTTCCCTGCCGACGGATGCCGGCCAGTATCTGGTTTTCCTGCACGCCACCACCCGCGACGAAAAGCACTGGCCGGAGTCACACTGGCGTGAATTGATAGCGTTGCTACAACCCAGCGGATTGCGTATCAAACTGCCGTGGGGCGCGGAACATGAGTATCAGCGCGCACGACGGCTGGCGGAAGGGTTCGCGTATGTGGATGTTTTGCCTCGGCTGAGCTTGGAGCAGGTGGCGACGATGCTGGCAGGCGCGCGAGCTGTCGTCTCTGTAGATACAGGGCTGAGCCACTTGGCGGCTGCGCTGGATCGTCCCAACATCACGCTGTATGGTCCGACTGACCCTGGGCTGATTGGTGGTTATGGTAACAATCAGCAGATCTGCCGCCCGGAAAATAGTCGCAATCTGGCGGATCTCCACGCAGCCGATGTTTATCAGCACTGCGTATCTTTACTGACTGAATGAGGCGGTTTTATTGTGACGTCATCGAATAAGGTTGAATTAAAGCGAATCCTTATTACCAAATTCCGCCACCATGGTGATGTGCTGCTGACATCGCCACTGTTCTCTATTTTGCGCAAGCGTTATCCGGATGCCCAGATTGATGCGCTGGTTTTTGCCGAAACCGCAGAAATGCTGGCGTTGCATCCAGATATTGATCACCTGTACACGGTGGACAAAAAGTGGAAGAAACTAGGTCCGTTCAAGCAGATAGCCAAAGAATGGGCATTACTGAAAACACTGCGTCAGCAACGGTATGACGCGATTATTCATTTGACGGAAAGTATGCGTGGTTTCTGGATTGCCCGCGTGGCGGGTATCCCACTGGGTGTCACATTTTGTAACACCAGGCGCGACAAATTGTCATTCTGGAAGAAAACCTTTCAGTATCGCGTCCCCCGTGTCGCTCGCCGTCATACAGTGGAATCCCATCTTGATACGTTGCGGGTACTGGGGATTCAGCCGGAAGGAGAAGAACGGCGTTTGCAGCTCATACCTGGCGACGAAGCCGACCAGGCACTGGAACAAAAGCTCCGGGCGCAGCAGTGGCAAGGACAATCGTTCATTGTGGTGCATCCCACTTCCCGTTGGCTGTTTAAATGCTGGAAAAGCAGTGCGATGGCGGCAACCATCAACACCTTGTGTGAACGAGGACATACGATCGTACTCAGTGCATCTCCCGCTGATAATGAAATGACGATGATTGCTGATATCAAGTCCCAACTGACTTATCCGGTGCTGGATCTCTCCGGCCAACTCAGCCTCAAGCAACTCGCCAGCCTGATCGGCAAGGCACAATTGCTGCTGGGTGTCGACTCGGTGCCGATGCATATCGCGTCAGCCATGCAAACGCCGGTTGTCGCGTTGTTTGGCCCCAGCGGTGACACTGAATGGGCGCCCTGGATGACCGTTAATCGGGTAGTGGTATCCGACCATCATCCCTGCCGGCCGTGCGGGAAAGACGGTTGTGGCGGCAGCAAGGTCAGTGATTGTCTACAGCAAATTGGCGTACAGCAGGTATTGCTCGCCATCGATTCCGCACTGCTGGAGGCGCAAGGATGAAGCTGGCGATTGTGCGGCAGAAATACCGTCCTGATGGTGGTGCCGAGCGCTTTGTTTCCCGAGCACTGGATGCGCTGAGCAATCATAAAGTCCTGGATGTCAGCGTGATCACCCGCAGTTGGGAAGGTAGTGAGCAGGCTAATCGTAATATTATCATCTGTAATCCGCGGATTACTGGCCGGATACAACGTGAACGCGCTTTTGCCAACGCCGCTCAGCAACATTTTGCCGAGTTTGATCTGGTACAAAGCCATGAACGCATTCCCGGTTGCCATATTTACCGTGCGGGGGATGGCGTTCATCAATCCTGGCTGACCCAGCGTTCCCGCATACTTAGTCCTGTACAGCGGAAATTTCTGTGGTGGTCTGGTTTCCATCGTTACATCCTGGCGCAGGAACAGGCGATGTACCAGCATCCGGCACTGAAAGCCGTCATCTGTAATTCTCAGATGGTTGCCGATGAAATTCGCCATTATTTCTCTGTCCCGGCTGAAAAAATCCATTTGATTTATAACGGGGTGAATACCTCGACCTTTACACCAGGATTAAAGGCGACTTACCGGTGTGCCGTTCGTCAGCAGTTTGGGATTGCGGATAATGTGCCCGTTATGCTGTTTGTCGGTTCAGGGTTTGAGCGTAAAGGATTGGCTGGCGCCATTCATGCCATTAATATTTCTTCCCGACATTCACCACATCTGATCGTGGTTGGCAAAGATAAGCACCGTCGTCACTATCAGAAGCTTGCCAGGCAGTTACGGGTTGCAGACCGGGTACATTTCATGGGTATGCAACCAGATACCCGTCCTTACTATGGTGCGGCGGATATGTTGCTGCTGCCAACATTGTACGATCCGTTTCCTAATGTGGTGCTGGAAGCCATGGCCAGTGGGCTTGGCGTGATAACCTCTCAGCAGTGTGGTGGCAAAGAGTTTATCCAGCCGGGAAAAAATGGATTTGTCTGTGATGCGCTGGATTATGCGGCACTTCGGCAGGCGGTTATTCAGTCCTGCGATGGTGATTTTACCGAGATGGGGAATTGTGCCAGAGAGCAAGTCGGGAAGTATGATCTCGACTTTCTGAGTGAAAATATGCTCAATCTCTATCAGCAGTTGATATAAAAAATCATTCTGGGGTAGTACGGTTCACATAAGCCGATTATTGGAGGAAACATGGAGATAAGGCCCCATAGAGCGGCCTCATTCCACGTCTCCTCCATATCATGGTCCCTTGGCTAAGCATTGTTCACTCCGCAGAGTTTTATGCTTATTAAATAAAACGTTGCTTATCCTGACGATATTGATTAATCCATAACGCAAAACATAACATCGTTAAATTTCCAGTTTCATGATGAAATGGCGTATTTACCAGCCCGACGACCAGTGTAATGACTAATGCTGAGCACGTGATTCCCCAGGAATTCCAGCTCGCCAATGGTGCATTCTTTTTGGGTAAATAGCGTAATAATGTCATGCCCATTGCGCCTAATAATCCAAATACCCAGAAAAATCCCCAAATGCCGCTTTCAGCAAGGACATTAATATAGAGATTATGGGCATGAGAAATATTATTGAATATGGGAGTTTTGTCGCCCCATTTGATATCAATATAGTGGAAATTATCTTTTCCAACCCCAAATAGTGGGTGCTGTTCAATACTGTTAATTGCTGAACGCCAGATAGTAGCCCGATAGCTCAGAATATTATCTGCATGGGCATTGTTTTCCTGTTTAACTATCACCCGAGCGTTACTTAATAGCGCGATTCCCACAAACCCAATAATGAAGAATATCGGCAAGAGTAGAAAACGTTTTCCTCTCCTGGCAAACCCGATGCTTAATGCCAGCACGACGGCAATAATTGCGCCAAACGTTGCCCGGCTTTCACCAAAGGTCACGTACACCAGGCTGAGTGCCAGCATTGCCAGCCAGAGTGTACGTTTACCCGCGGTAAATCTAGACCAATAGGTAAATAATACCGTTATTGCCATCCCACAAATAATGGCATTATAAATGGCGGCGTGGTTGACATGGCCGACTGAATTCAATGTCCAGTATTGACCATTGCCCAGATAGTAGTGATCCCAGGCACCGTAAATCAGTCCGATGAATGTCCCAAATACTGCCCAAAATACTAACCCTAAATTTTGTCGTTCATTAAAATCAGCTCGGTAAATAACCCAGCCGAAAACCATGTAACGTGCAATGTCGGTTAATGCTGTCGGATCAGTGTGGTAGGCCGAAAAAGGAGCCGCAACCACATAGGCAATAACATACAGCGCAAAAAACAGATCCCACCCAGACCAGATACGGGCCTTTTTCTCAGTAATCCCATAATAAATGACAACCAGTAATGTTAGCACCATGGCAATATTCTTTGGCGCTTCAAGTAATGGATTGATGAATATAGTGAATGCAATTAAAAAATATATTATTGAATTACTGTTAGTTCGTGGGTGAAAGGATAACTGGGACATTAGTTTTTTCTCAACAAATTGATGAAAGCAGTTTGAACATCATTAAGGCTGATATTTTTCATGCATGCAGAATAACCATCCTGGAAATTCTTGCAGGTATTATCACTTCGGTTGCAACGTTCCAACCAAGGTAACGGTCGGGCAAACAAGGTTTTCTGGTCACGGCAGGCAATAGGATTAAACCCGGTGGCAATGATGATGTTCCTTTGCCAAAACACGCCGGGGCCAAAAGCAATGGGATTACCGGGGCCATACAGCGTCAGTGTCGGCGTATTTACCCATTTTGCTACGTGGGCGACGCCCGTATCGGCACAAATCAACCCGTGCGAGTTTGCCAGTAATGCCAGTAACTGCGATAGAGAAAGCTGGCCGACATAATTTGTATAGCGATCATCCGGGTCGATGGTGTTGACAATATGCTGCTCGTTTTTACCACCGCTCCACACCGGAAGATAACCTTGTTCAACCAGCCAGCCAGCCAATGCCATCCAACGTTCAGGCGGCCAGAAACGGGTAGGGTTGCTGGCACCGACATGCAAAACCACATAAGGGGTTGTTGGTATTGGAAAATCGGTCTCAGGTATTGGCCAGGACGACGGGATGGGCATGACACCCTCTGTCAGTCCGGCTACGGCATCACTCCATGCCATCGGTGTTATCGGATACGGGTGCGCCTCGTTTACCGGCCAGGATTTCGCGTTACGCTTGGCCGGAGAGTGGGCAACAATCCAGCGACTTCCCGCCGCCAGAGCCAGCCAACTGTAACGGTTGTCCCCTGGGATAATCGCCAGATCATAAGGACCGCTTTGTATAATTTTGCTCACAGAGTCTGCCGATGCAGGATCGTAAACTTGAACCTCAATCCGATAAGGGTTCAACTGATAAACCTCCATGAACGGCAGTTTACACAGTAAAACAATTCGTGCATCGGGATAGTTCTGTCGCAGCTTACTTAGCAGCGGCGTCAGCATCACGGTATCGCCCAACAATAAATTATGGGCAATTAGAATGCTTCTGACGTGTGTCGGCGGGCGGCGCCACGGCTTTTTAAGCAGTTGCAGCAGTCCTCGAGGGAAAATACGTAACCGAGCAGAAAACTTACTCATTGGTGTTTACGTGATTTCAGGTTGGCGTGAAAAATGGTCGTCATCCTGTCAAGCATGATATCTGCGCCAAAACAAGAGCCAGCACGTTGCAATGCTGCCTCACTAAACCGAGTGCGCAACGCATCATCTCCCATCAGGAGCGCCAATTTTTCATAGAGTTGCTCAACGTTTTTGGGCTCGATCAGAAAACCGGTTTCTCCATTGACCACCGCTTCATCTATTGCACCTACCGTGGTGGAAACAACCGGCAGGCCACACGCCATGGCCTGCATGATGCTTTGCGGAACGCCCTCATTGCCATAAGAGGGTAAAACGAATAAATCCATACAATTTAGACAATCAGGCACATCATCACGATTACCGAGAAAAACAATGCGTCCGGTCATACCCATCTGTGATACCTGCTGTTCCAGTGCCGCACGTTGGGGACCATCACCGACCATCAATAACTGCCACTGTGGATAGTCCTCAGACAATTTTTTCCATGCTTCCAACAGGTAAGCGTGTCCTTTCCATGAACGCATGGTAGCCAGAATGCCCAGTGTAGGTTGGTTTGGTACCCCGATAGTCTGACAGGCGGCGCGTTTGTCGGTCGGGCGATAGTAGGCAAGGTCGATACCGGTGGGAACCGACGTCATATGATCCAGTGGATAGTGATTATCAGTGTGCAACTGTTGGCGTAAACGCTCCCCGGTCGTCGCAATATGACGGGTCGCCCGCAGATAGAGCCAGCGCGTAGTAAATGAGTTATTGATATCGGTGGAAACATGCCGCGTTCTTACCATTGGGGGTGTCTGTTTCATCCCCAATGTCAGGCTCGCTACCGCCACCAACCAGGCATCGGTGGAACTATGGGTGTTAATGATGTCGAATTCACTACCGTGCCGCTTTAACCAATGACGTATGGCAAACAACGCCACAAGGCGTTTTTTTTCAATCGGTAGCCCGACAACCGGGATTCCCCGGCTCTGTGCTTCGCGGTAAATATTGGAATGAACACAGCAAAGAATGGTGACTTGATGGCCACGTTTCATCATTCCCTGCGACTCGGTGAGAATACGGATTTCCTGACCACCCCATCCACATGAGGACTCGGTATGTAATATATTTAAAGATGTTTCTAACATCTTTTATACCTTAATCTGATTAATCTTAATCGTAAGGCGCACATAATACATGAACAGTATCGAATAATCCTGTACAAAGTGTTGTCAAATCACCTTTTCAACGACATTTCGGATTCAATGAATATGAATGTTGTTTATTGATGGTTTGCCTATTTTTTCGTGACAATTGGCAATCTGAACTGTCTAGCCTTACTGGCTGAAATAAGAAAATACTGTTGTATCGCATGAAATAACAATCAGTCTGTAATTAATATGTTGAGTTGGTTTAAATAGATTTTAAATGTTATTAACTTTAATATGAAGATTATATTCTTCCTTTTGTTCAGAAATCGATGTGACCTTTTTTTAGGAGGTAAAAAGGCATACCTTCATACCACGGTCATGCTGAATTATGTTTATTATTCTGAATCGTCGATGCTTTCAATTACTTGTTTTTTTAGTAAAATCCGCTATTACCTTAAGCACAGTTTAAAATGATAGATTTAGCCGCTGTAAATATATAGAATTCGCTATCTCAAACTATAAATATAGATGATTATGTTACAATCGTTGTATACATTTCTTCTTTACCTTATCCAGCCGTTGATCTGGGTACGTCTTTGGCTCCGGGGCCGCAAAATTCCTGCCTACCGTAAACGCTGGGGTGAGCGTTACGGTTTCTACAAAGATAAGGTAGAACCGGCGGGTATACTGCTGCACTCTGTTTCAGTGGGGGAAACCCTGGCTGCGGTACCATTGGTGCGCGCACTACGTTACCGTTATCCTGATTTGCCCATTACCGTAACCACCATGACGCCCACCGGTTCCGAACGCGCGATGTCGGCGTTTGGTAAAGATGTTTACCACGTTTATCTTCCCTATGATCTGCCTGGCGCCATGGCGCGTTTTATCAAACATGTACAACCCCGACTGGTTATCGTGATGGAAACCGAGCTGTGGCCAAATATGATTACGGCGCTGCACCAGCGGAAAATTCCTCTGATCATTGCTAATGCCCGTTTATCCGCGCGTTCAGCGGCTGGTTATAAAAAACTGGGTAAATTCATGCGAGTGCTGCTGCGACGTATCACGTTAATTGCCGTGCAGAATGCAGAAGATGGCGCACGTTTCATAGACCTGGGTCTGAAACGATCTCAGATGAATGTCACTGGTAGCTTGAAATTTGATATTTCCGTCACACCAGAACTGGCAGCCAGAGCCGCTACCTTACGCCGTCAGTGGGCTTCCCAACGCCCGGTATGGATCGCAGCCAGCACTCATGAAGGCGAAGAAAAAATCATCATTGAGGCTCATTGTGAATTACTGAAAACCTTCCCTGGACTGTTGCTGATCTTGGTCCCTCGCCACCCTGAGCGTTTTGATGATGCGAAAAGTATCGTGAAAAAAGCCGGGCTGGAATACACCTTGCGTAGTACCGGCGCTATTCCTCCAGCGACAACCCATGTCGTTATTGGTGATTCTATGGGAGAGCTGATGTTGCTTTACGGTATTGCCGATGTCGCGTTTGTCGGTGGGAGTCTGGTTGAGCGAGGTGGGCATAACCCACTGGAGCCGGCAGCACATGCTATTCCTGTACTGATGGGGCCACATATTTTTAACTTCAAGGACATTTGCGCTCGTTTACAGCAGTCCGATGGGCTGATTACGGTAAAGGACACGGCTTCACTGATAGAACAAGTCACCAATCTGCTGTCGGATGATGATTATCGGATGTATTACGGCCATCATGCCGCGGATGTATTGCACAAAAATCAGGGGGCGTTGCGAAGTCTCCTTACGCTTCTTGAGCCTTACCTGCCTCAGCGGAGCCAATAATGAGCAATAAACGTCTGTCTGTCGTCCTGATCAGCCACAATGCCGCAGACTTGTTGGCGGACTGCCTTTCTTCTGTAGCATGGGCTGATGAAATTGTGGTACTGGATTCAGGCAGCACCGACAATACCATTGAGATTGCCCGCCAGTACGGGGCCAATGTTTATCAGCACGATACGTGGCTGGGATTTGGCAAACAACGTCAGGATGCTCAGAATTACGCCAGTGGCGACTATATTTTCATGATTGATACCGACGAGCGGGTCACGCCGGATTTACGTCAGTCGATTGAAAAGGTACTTGCCACCGCTGACGATAAAACGGTTTATCGTTGTGCCCGGCGTAACCTGTTTCTGGGACGTTTCATGCGTCATAGTGGCTGGTATCCCGATGAGGTTATTCGGCTCTATCCCAGCCATTACCGCTATAACGATAATACAGTACATGAATCCCTCGACTATGGTTCAGCCCAGGTGACATCGCTGCAGGGGGATCTAGAGCATCTGACGTGCCGCGACTTTTTTGTCTTCCAGAAAAAACAGCTTAGTTATGCGGAAAGCTGGGCTAAAGAACGCTTTCAGCAAGGGAAACGTTGCAGTTATATGGCTATTTTTACCCATACGTTGAGCGCTTTTGTGAAAACCTGGTTGCTGCGCGCCGGGTTTCTTGATGGCAAGCGGGGATTGTTGCTGGCAATAATCAATGCGCAGTACACGTTTAACAAATATACTGGCTTATGGGCTATGAATAACCAGCATAACAAACATCATGACGATTAAAGCGATTTATCCCGGAACGTTTGACCCGTTTACTAACGGTCATCTGGATTTACTGACACGAGCGTCACGTATGTTTGACCGCCTGATTTTGGCGATCGCCGCCAGTCCGAGTAAAAATACGCTGTTTACGCTGGATGAACGTGTGGTACTGGCGCAGGCGGTGACACAGCATTTACCTAATGTCGAGGTCATCGGTTTCAGTGAATTGATGGCGCACTTCGCACAACAGCAACAAGCTACCATTTTGGTGAGAGGTCTGAGGGCGGTATCGGATTTCGAATATGAGCTACAGTTGGCCAAGATGAATACCCACCTGATGCCAACCCTGGAAAGCATTTTTCTGATGCCATCAGAACAGTGGTCGTTTATTTCTTCCTCTTTGGTGAAAGAGGTCGCCAGGCACGGTGGTGATGTTTCCCATTTCCTGCCAGATATAATCAACAACGCCCTGCGTGAGAAGCTGGCTTAAACGTGCCACAGCCATATTTCAGACTGTCACGGGATAACGGCCAACTGTGTTATTGCTGACAACGACGACAGAAGAAGGTGCTGCGTTGTCCTTGTCGGGTGGTTTCTATCGGCGTACCACAATGTCGGCAAGGCTCTCCGGCGCGGCCATAAACTTGCAATTCCTGAGCAAAATAGCCCGGCTTACCATCCGATTGAAGAAAGTCCCGCAGCGTAGTGCCACCTTGCTCAATGGATCGCTGCAATACATTCTTGATCATCGTTACCAGCAAATGGGCTTCATTTTCTGTCAGTGAGCCTACCGGTCTGTCAGGTAAAATACCCGCGCTGAACAGGGATTCACTGGCGTAGATATTACCCACACCTACTACCTGTTTATTATCCATAATCCATAGTTTGATGGGCGTTTTCTTCCCGCGGGATTTTGTAAGCAGGTAATCGCCGGAAAAATCGTCGCTTAATGGCTCAGGCCCCAGATGTGCCAGCACTGAACTGTTTTCCGGGTCATTGCTCCACAGCCAGGCGCCAAAGCGTCGAGGGTCCGTATAGCGCAATACCTTACCGCTATCCATAACCAGGTCGACATGGTCGTGCTTACCAGGCTCGGTATATTCTGGTAAGACCCGCAGGCTGCCGGACATACCAAGATGCACAATCATCCAGCCACTGTCGAGTTCAATCAGCAGATATTTGGCACGGCGCTGTACACTTAGTACCTGTTTATCACTCAGCGACAGAATTTCCGGGGAAACAGGCCAGCGCAGGCGGGTATTACGTACTTCCGCATAGAGAATGGTATGACCGACAAGATAGGGGGAAATTCCCCGGCGACTGGTTTCAACCTCTGGCAATTCAGGCATGTTTCCCCCCGTGAAGCGTTCCGGCTATGGATATAAAAAAACCCGGCCGAAGCCGGGTTTTTGGTAATACACTAAAATTACTTGATTTTAGCTTCTTTGTAGAGAACGTGCTGACGGATAACCGGATCAAACTTCTTCAGTTCCAGTTTTTCCGGCTTGGTACGCTTGTTCTTCGTAGTGGTATAGTAGTGACCAGTACCAGCAGAAGAAACCAGCTTGATCTTCTCGCGAACACCTTTAGCCATGATTCAGTTCCTTAATACTTTTCACCACGGGCACGAAGATCGGCCAAAACCGCTTCAATGCCCTTCTTGTCAATAACACGCATACCTTTAGCAGATACACGGAGCGTTACAAAACGCTTCTCATCTTCAACCCAAAAACGGTGTGAGTGCAGGTTTGGCAGAAAACGGCGTTTGGTCGCATTCAGTGCGTGGGAACGGTTATTACCGCTCACCGGACGCTTGCCAGTAACTTGGCAGACTCGGGACATGTCTATATCTCCAAAAATCAAATCAGCTCGAGCTTCGTAGAGGGTGTTGGCCGCCTCGTCAGGCTTTAGAGCCCATCTCAGCAAACTTCACTGAAAAGACTCTGTCATCAGGTAAACCTGCTGACATAGGCTCTTGACGCCACACCCAAGATTCTCAAAGGTGGCGTAGTATACGCTTTGAAGCGTAAGCGCTCAAGTCCCGAACAGCTAAAGATCCCCCCGGATCGTGGAAATATCTTTCAAATCCACCCGCGCTCGGCAAAAGAGATATATTCTCCACGGCCAATAATCAGATGATCAAGCACGCGAATCTCCAATAACAAACACGCTTTGATGATCTGTTCGGTAATCGCGCGGTCAGCCTGACTAGGCTCGGCTTTTCCCGAAGGATGGTTATGCGCCAGTATCAGCGCGGCAGCGTTGGACTTCAGCGCTTCGCGCACAATTTCCCTCGGATGCACCTCTACGGCGTTAATAGTACCAGCAAACATTTCCTGATGGCGAATAACACGATGCTGATTGTCTAAAAACATGACCAGGAAAATTTCCCGTTCCTGATGCGCTAGCAGCAATTGCAAATATTGCAGTGTAACTTCTGAACTGAGCATGGCATCTTCCCTGGCCAGATGTGAGGAAAATAGCCGCCGAGCCAACTCAGCTACTGCCTGCAACTGAGTATATTTTGAAATGCCGACGCCCCGGACGGAACAGAACCTTTCTCGATCTGCCGTCATCAGATGATACAGCGAACCAAATTGCACCAGCAGACCTTCCGACAATTGCATCACGTTCATTCCGGGTCGGCCGGTGCGCAGGAATATCGCCAGCAGCTCAACATCACTTAATGCACCTGCACCCAAGTTAACCAGCTTTTCACGCGGCGCATTTCCTTTATCCCATTCCATTGCCACTCTCCTTGGCTGTATCGTGCCGCTATCATCCCATCCACGATGGCCCTGGGCGATGTCGTGATCACAATGCTGCGAAGCCTCCCGCAGTTTTGCATTACGGCTATGCCAAAGCTGGCTAAGCTTTGATGGAGATCATCCCCCTTCGGAGGTTTAAGGTGATGATGACTCAGATCTGACAACAGGAGAAAGCGATGATGAAAAGAGTCTGCTGTATCGGTATGTTGTTATTTGCTGCTGCTTTGCCTGTCGGAACACTTCAGGCACGACCCGTGCTCGACAAGCCGGCGCAGGACGCATTGCTCTCGGCGTTGCACGATGAATATCACGCTGAAGCCTTTTATGCGGCGGTTATCGATAAATTTGGTCAGGTAATGCCTTTCAGAAACATTATCAAGGCGGAACGCAATCATGAGCGTATGCTGAAAAACCTCATGCAAACCTATGATCTTCCGATCCCGCCCAATACGCTGCTTGGTGATGCCAGCCTGAAAAACACGGTACCGGCTACGTTGCGGGAAGCCTGTCAAATGGGGGTTGATGCAGAGATTGCCAATCGGGATCTCTATGATAAATCGTTAATTCCTGCCGTCGCTTCCCACCAGAACATCGTCGCCGTTTTTCAAAAACTGCGTGATGCCTCCCACAATAACCATTTACCAGCCTTTGAACGTTGCCGGTAATCCATATGGTGCGGGGTAAATATGGCCTCGCACCATATCAAACATAAACTCATAATGGGAAAATCCAGTACAACGGTCAGATCCCAGAATGCTTATGGTAAAATACCGCTTCTTTCGGCTGACAAGCGGATATAACGATGACAGATTCTTCCCGTCTGCATGGACTTTCCGGCAAACATATCGTATTGGGTATCAGTGGGGGGATTGCCGCCTACAAATGCCCGGATTTGGTACGGCGTTTACGTGATAACGGGGCTGAAGTGCGGGTGGTAATGACGCCGGCGGCCAAAGCTTTTATTACACCGCTAACCCTGCAAGCCGTGTCCGGTCATCCGGTTGCTGATAATTTACTGGATCCTGGGGCGGAAGCCGCAATGGGTCATATCGAGCTGGGAAAATGGGCAGATTTGGTGATTCTGGCGCCAGCTTCTGCAGATCTGATTGCACGTCTTGCTGCGGGTATGGCTAATGATTTATTAACCACCGCGTGTCTGGCGACATCAGCACCGATAGTTGTGGTTCCGGCGATGAATCAACAGATGTACCGTGCTGTGCCAACGCAGGAGAACCTATGCAAGTTGGCAGAACGCGGTGTCCAACAGTGGGGACCTGACAGTGGAAGCCAGGCGTGTGGTGATGTCGGTCTAGGCAGGATGATCGACACGCTGGATATTGTGGCGCGGGCGCAGCAGTTTTTTTCTTGTGTCAACGATCTGCAACACCTCAATATTATGATCACGGCGGGACCAACGCGTGAAGCGCTTGACCCGGTACGTTTCATCAGCAACCACAGTTCCGGGAAAATGGGTTTTGCCATTGCTCAGGCGGCAGCGGCACGGGGTGCCAACGTTACGCTGATCGCGGGGCCGGTAGCTATACCAACTCCCGGCAATGTCCGGCGGATTGATGTCATCGGTGCGTTGGAAATGCATCAGGCCGTAATGATGGCCGCACCTCAGCAGCATATTGTCATCGGTTGCGCGGCGGTCGCCGATTACCGGGCCAAAACCGTGGCGGATGAAAAAATCAAAAAACAGGGTGATGAAATGACTGTTACCCTGATAAAGAATCCAGATATTATCGCTGATGTTGCCGCGATGAATAAAAATCGTCCTTATGTTGTCGGGTTTGCTGCTGAAACCTGTAATGTGGAAGAATACGCGCGGCAGAAGCTGGTCCGTAAGAATCTGGACCTCATCTGTGCAAACGATGTTTCTCTTTCCGGTCATGGTTTTAATACGGAAACCAATGCGTTACATCTTTTCTGGCTCGGTGGGGACAAGCTATTGCCGCAGTGCAATAAGCGCCTGTTGGGTCAACAGCTAATTGACGAGATTGTCAGCCGTTATGATGAAAAAAATCGACGTAAAAATTCTTGACTCACGTATTGGGCAACAGTTCCCATTGCCTACTTATGCGACGCCAGGGTCTGCGGGCCTGGATTTGCGCGCCTGTCTGGACAACGCTATCGAACTGGGCGCGGGCGAGACAACGCTGGTGCCAACCGGTTTGGCTATTCATATCGGTGATCCGACGCTGGCGGCGGTTGTTCTACCGCGTTCCGGGTTGGGCCATAAGCACGGTGTGGTATTGGGTAATCTGGTGGGTCTGATAGATTCCGATTATCAGGGTCAACTGATGGTATCAGTCTGGAACCGTGGTAAGCAGTTGTTCACCATTGAACCAGGCGAACGTATTGCACAACTGGTGTTTGTACCGGTAGTTCAGGCTGAGTTTAACTTGGTTAATGATTTTGTCAGCAGTGAACGAGGCGACGGTGGTTTTGGTCATTCTGGCCGAAACTGACGTGTAGTTAGCGCTCTACCTCTCAAAAAATATAAGCCACAGCGTATTTCGCGACTGTGGCGTTACTTGATGTTTGTCAGTTAACTTTTTTATCAAGGGTCTTTCATACATGGCAGAGAAAGAAAATAAGAAAGGGAATCGTCGCGAGGAAATTTTGCAGGTGTTGGCGCAAATGCTGGAATCCAGTGATGGGAGTCAGCGTATTACCACTGCGAAGTTGGCCGCTAATGTAGGGGTTTCTGAAGCGGCACTGTACCGGCATTTTCCCAGCAAAACACGGATGTTTGACAGCCTGATTGAATTTATTGAAAACAGTCTGACTACCCGTATCAACCTGATTCTGCAGGATGAAAAAGACACATTTAACCGTCTGCGTTTGATATTGCTGCTTATTCTGGGGTTTGCAGAAAAAAATCCGGGATTGACCCGCATTCTTACTGGTCATGCGCTGATGTTTGAACAAGATCGCTTGCAAGGGCGGATTAACCAGCTGTTTGATCGTATCGAATCACAGATAAAACAGGTCTTGCGTGAGCATAAATTGCGTGGTGGACAGGCTTTCAAGCATGACGAAACTCTGTTGGCAAGTCAGTTGCTGGCCTTCTGTGAAGGTATGCTTTCTCGTTATACCCGTTCTGAATTTCGCTACCTTCCCACACAGGAATTCGACCTTCGCTGGCCATTGCTGGCCACTCAGATGTGTTAGCTTTATGTCTGGAATGGTTTGAATCGGGCGCTTGTCGTCAATGATTATCGCGCCGTTGATGACTATCGCTTATGTGCTTTCGTTTTGCTATACGCCGTATTGATCGCGATACGCCTGCACAGCGGTTAGATGGTCGGCCATTTCCGGTTTTTCCGTTAGATAGGCAATTAATTCCTTCAGGGTAATGATGGAAATCACTTTGCAGTGATAGTCGCGTTCCACTTCCTGAATAGCGGAAATGTCACCGCGGCCACGTTCCTGACGGTCCAGCGCAATTAATACCCCTGCCAATGTAGCGCCCTGCGCAGCGATGATCTCCATGGATTCACGAATGGCGGTGCCAGCAGTAATCACGTCATCTACCAACATGATGCGACCGGCTAACGGACTGCCGACCAAATTGCCCCCTTCACCGTGTTCTTTGGCTTCCTTGCGGTTAAAACAGTAAGGCAAATCCCGGTCATGATGTTCAGCCAGTGCCACGGCTGTGGTGGTGGCAATAGGAATGCCTTTGTATGCCGGCCCGAACAGCACATCAAACTCAATGCCGGAATCCATCAGTGCAGCGGCATAAAAACGGCCCAGTAACGCCAGATCACGGCCGGTATTGAATAGTCCGGCATTAAAGAAATAGGGGCTGGTACGCCCTGACTTCAGGGTAAATTCGCCGAATTTTAATACCTGCTTGTTGAGCGCAAATTCAATAAACTGGCGTTGATAGGTTTTCATGAATGCATCTCCTTGTGATGGTGCAAAATTATAGGGCCATAAAAAAGCGACCGTCGAGGTCGCTTTAAGAAAATGATTAGGCTAATGCCGCTTTCTGCGCCTGAACGATGGTTTCAATTCCGCCTCGCGCCAGCGCCAGCAATGACAACAGCTCCTCGTGGCTGAAAGGTTCACCTTCTGCCGTACCCTGTACTTCAATCATGCGACCATCTTCTGTCATCACCACATTCATATCGGTTTCAGCGACTGAATCTTCCACGTATTCCAGGTCACACACCGCTTCGCCGTTAACAATTCCCACCGATACGGCGGCGACCATGCCTTTCAGCGGGTTTTTCTTAAGCCGACCGCTGGCAACCAGACCATTGAGGGCATCGGCCAAGGCGACACAGGCACCAGTAATGGATGCCGTGCGGGTACCGCCGTCGGCTTGCAGGACGTCACAATCCAGCGTGATGGTGTACTCGCCCAGAAGTTTGAGATCAATAGCCGCACGCAGAGAACGGGCGATCAGACGCTGGATTTCCAGGGTGCGGCCACCTTGTTTGCCTTTTGCCGCTTCACGGGCATTACGGCTGTGAGTTGCGCGTGGCAACATGCCATATTCGGCGGTCACCCAGCCTTGTCCCTGTCCTTTCAGGAAGCGCGGGACGCCTTCCTCTACCGTCGCATTACACAGGACTTTGGTATCGCCAAATTCCACCAACACCGAACCTTCGGCATGTTTTGTGTAATTGCGGGTTAATTTGAGGGGACGTATTTGTTGTGCACTTCGGCCTGCAGGGCGCATGGCTCATCTCCGGCTGGTTTATTGACTGGCGCGCATTATACGGCCTTCATTGCGCTATGCCTACCGGCAAGACAGATGAAAATTTATGCAACCATGTTACATAGGGTATTGCTGTCGGTTGTGGAGCGCCGCGTTCATGATGTGTAGAATGCCCGCATCGTCTACTATCAGGCTTGCCGATAACACCATGAGTGATTCCCCGCAGACTACCAGAATATCGCCCAAGAAAATCCCCTGGCAACAGCAGGGCAGTACGCCGGATTATCGATTTTCCCTGGCGAATGAACGTACTTTTCTGGCATGGATCCGTACTGCGATGGCATTTCTGGCTGGCGCAGTGGCTATCGATCAGTTTGCGCTCAATCTGGCACCGTTAATGGTACGGGAAAGTGTGGCTATTTTTCTTTCGTTTGTCTCGGCGCTACTGGCATTTATGGCCTATCGTCGCTGGGTTTCCAATGAATTGGCGATGCGTACCGGAAAAAGTCTGCCCTATACCCGGATGTTGATTATTATCGCCAGCTGCATTATCGGTATTTCGGTGATGTTGGCACTGGTCATTTTACTGATTTAAGGCAAGGTGAATGGTGAACAACCTGACTGCACCCCGGGATCCGGGTCTACAGCCTGAACGTACTGGGCTGGCATGGTCCCGCACCGCATTCCTGATGCTGGTGAATAGCGTATTGCTGCTGAAAGCCGGATCGATGAAAAATCAGATGGTCATGCTGGTCGCCGGTATACTGCTGCTACTGGTTACTCTTGTCATGTACATCTGGTCCGCACTGCGATTGCGTTTTATCCTGCATACCAACCATCCTTGCTCCGGGCTGACCATTCACATGGCGCGTTTTTTTACGTTAGCTATTGTGGCTACCGCGCTGCTAGTGGCATTGCTAAATATCATCCACCTTATCACCATGGCTTAATACGGTTTTTTATTGATGTCAGTCATCAGGGCTGCGTAAACCCGCCATCTTTCAAACTAGTGGGTATATTGGTTTGATCGCTGTTTTAATCCGATTTTACAGCTATAACATTAACGTATGGTTATGGCATCACCATCATTTACTTGGTGTTATATAATCCCATTAAATTATTATTTAACAATAAGTTAAGTTGTTTATATGGTATAGCCCAAGGTTATACCCCACTCATAAACAAGTATTCGTCAGTATAGATGCATCGTGGAATAGTCTTATCAATCTCATTTGATCACGGATTAAGACATTATGCTGATTCCTCAACCTTACCTGCTTTTCCTTGGTGACGTGACTGATCCGCTAGCGGTAAAAACGGCACGTGGCATTTATTCCTGGCGCCCTGAACAGTGTGTCGGGCAATTGCGTTTGCCGGGCAGCACTGTGTCACTAGGGTTGGACGATCTGGATATTCAGGCCGCTGTCGCCCACGGTGCCAAAACACTGGTCCTGGGTACGGCTAATGCTGGCGGATTTCTTCCTCAGCACTGGATCGCCACCGTATGTGAAGCTATCACCGCCGGTATGAATGTCGCCAATGGTCTGCATCAGCGCCTGACTGACGTACCGGGTTTACAGGAACTGGCTGATCAGCATCAGGTACAGTTGTTTGATATTCGCCACATGCGGCCGGAGCTTACCGTGGGTAGCGGTAAAAAACGCAGCGGTAAACGCGTACTGACGGTCGGTACAGATTGCTCCGTCGGCAAAATGTATACCTCACTGGCACTGGAAGCGGCCATGCGTGCGTTAGGCATGAAGGCGGATTTCCGCGCTACCGGTCAGACGGGTGTTCTGGTCGCGGGTGACGGTATCGCCATTGATGCGGTGATCGCCGATTTTATTGCCGGTGCCGCCGAAGCGTTGTCTCCAGCCAACGACGATGATCACTGGGATATCGTCGAAGGACAGGGTTCGTTGTTTCACCCGTCTTATGCGGGTGTCAGCACTGGTCTGATTCACGGTGCGCAGCCGCACTGGCTGGTGATGTGCCATGAAATGGGCCGTCCTCATATGCGTCATTTGCCGCATCAGCCGATGGTCAGTCTGGATGATTGCGTAGAAGCCAACCTGCGAGCCGCACGGGTAACTAACCCTGACGTCCAACTGGCTGGTTTTGCCATCAATACGTCCGGCCACAATGAGCAGGAAGCGCGTGATTACTGTGACCAGCTCAGCCAGCAGTTTGGTGTCCCGGCCACTGACCCGATACGTTTTGGTATTGACGACATCGCCGCACTGCTGAGAGACCGGGGATAAGCTGATGCGACAGATGCAGATTGAAACGGTAGAACTGCCGCTGGCCCGACCTTTTTCCATCTCCCGTGGTACTCGTACTGCCGTGACGGTAATACGGGTTACGCTGGAAGAACGTGGTTTTATCGGACGTGGTGAATGTACACCGACTGCGCATTACCAGGAAACCGCCGAGAGCGTCAGCCAGCAGCTGCAAGCAGTACGCCAGGCGGTAGAGAACGGTATCACGATCGATGACCTGCAACGCCTGTTACCGCCAGGCTCGGCACGTAATGCACTGGACTGCGCTTTGTGGCGACTGAATGCGGCACTGAGCAAACAGACACTGTGGCAATACCTGAACATTCAGCCACCGCAATCAGTGATCACGGCCGAAACCTTAAGTCTCGATACGCTATCAAACATGGCGAGTATGGCGCAGGATGCGGTATCCCGTGGCGCGCTGCTGCTGAAAATCAAACTTGATCGTGATCTGATTCTCGAAAAAGTGGCGGCGATTCGGCAGGCGGCGCCCAATGCCACGCTGATTGTCGATGCCAATGAGGCCTGGAGCGGTTTGGATCTCGATTCATTACTGAAATCGCTGGCGGCTTACCATGTAGCGATGGTGGAACAACCCCTGCCTGCCGGTAACGATGCCGCACTGGCGGATTTCGCTCACGCCATCCCCGTATGCGCCGATGAAAGCTGCCATCACCGGGGCGATATTGCCGGGCTGCGTGGCCGCTATGACATGATCAACATCAAGCTGGATAAGTGCGGTGGTCTGACGGAAGCGCTGGCTATGGTGGAAGAAGCCAAACAGCATGGTCTGCGTTTGATGATGGGCTGCATGTTGGGTTCATCGCTGGCGATGGAAGCGGCGTTACCCGTGGCTATTTGCGCTGAACACGTGGATCTGGATGGCCCTATCTGGCTGGCGGCCGACAGTTCGCCATACCTAACCTATAACCTTGGCCGTATCTGGCTATGAGCAACACAACCGGAGTGACGATGACGGATATCACGCAAACTGAACCGGTAGCCGCCACAGCATCCGGGAATGCACCTCGCCCGGTGCTGGAAATCAAAAACCTGAGCGTCAGCTTCAGTGGCCGTTCCGGTAAGCACCTGGCATTAAAAGATGTCTCTTTTACCGTTAACAAAGGTGAAGTGGTCGCGGTAGTGGGTGAAAGCGGCTCGGGCAAATCTGTCACTTCCCTGACAGTGATGGGACTGCTGGCTGAGGCTGCCAAGATTGAGCATGGCGATATTCACTTTACCGCCCGCGACAACCAGCGGCATGCACTGCTGAATCTGAGTAGTGAATCTCGTCGCCAGTTGCGCGGACGGGAAATGTCGATGATTTTTCAGGAGCCGATGACCTCGCTCAATCCGGTGCTGAAAGTGGGCGATCAGATCACCGAAGCGCTACTCGACCACCAGATATGTGATGCCGCCAGTGCGGATAAAAAAGCCCGCGAGTTGCTGCACAAAGTCCGCATTGCGGATGTTGACCGGGTGATGGACAGCTATCCGCACTCACTTTCCGGTGGTATGCGTCAGCGGGTGATGATTGCGCAGGCGCTGGTTTGCGATCCGCAGTTATTGATTGCCGACGAACCCACCACGGCATTGGATGTCACCGTACAGGCCCGCATTCTGCAAATCCTGCGCGATCTACAACAGCAGGGCGACATGTCTGTGCTGTTTATCACCCACGATATGGGCGTGGTGGCAGAAATTGCCGACCGGGTGGTGGTGATGTATCAGGGGGAAGTGGTCGAGCAGGGAAGTGTGGAAGCCATTTTTAAGCGCCCACAGCATGCCTATACTCAGGCGCTGCTGGCTGCGGTGCCTCGCCTGGGGGATATGCAAGACAATGCGTGGCCACGACGTTTTCCGCTGCTGGGCCAAGAGAACCCGGAACCGGAGCAGGATCATATCACCGCACAGTATGACACCCCACCGCTACTGGATGTCCACGGACTGAAAGTTTATTACCCGGTAAGCACTGGCATCCTGTCCACGGTCACCCATCGGGTGCACGCGGTGGAACAGATCGATTTTACCGTCTGGCCGGGGGAAACGTTGGCGATTGTCGGCGAAAGTGGCTGTGGCAAATCCACCACTGGCCGGGCATTGCTGCGGTTGGTAGACAGTGAGAGTGAAAGTTTGTTGTTCCAGGGGAAGGAAATTGCCGACATAAAAGACCGGGCGTTCCAGCCGTTGCGTCGCAAAATGCAGATGGTATTTCAGGACCCGTATGCCTCGCTTAACCCGCGTCTGACGGTGGGTTTCACCATTGCCGAACCCTTATTGCTGCACGGGCTGGTGAAATCACTGGAGGAAGCCACGCCTCAGGTACAGGCGTTGCTGAAAAGTGTCGGTCTGCAACCGGAACATGCTCGTCGCTACCCGCATGAATTCTCCGGCGGTCAGCGTCAGCGCATCGCCATTGCCCGCGCTATGGCGCTACAACCACAGATAATCATCGCTGATGAGGCCGTCTCGGCATTGGATGTTTCCATTCAAGCCCAGGTAGTCAATCTGATGATGGAGCTGCAACAGAAAACCGGCGTGTCATGGATTTTTATCTCCCATGACATGGCAGTGGTTGAACGCATCGCCAATCGGGTGGCGGTAATGTACCTCGGACAGATTGTGGAAATCGGGCCGCGCCAGTCGGTATTTAACAACCCACAGCATTCATATACCCGTCGCCTGCTGGCTTCCGTGCCCGTGGCGGATCCTACCCGGCGTTATGAGCGTCAGTTGGATGACAGTGAAATTCCCTCACCGCTGCGTAAGATTGGCGAAGTGGTGGAAAAAACTCGCTATCGGCAGGTCGCCCCGCACCACTGGGTGAGCGAAAGCGAGACCGTAAGTTGAAGTAAGCAATTTATTGTATAAATAAAACAACATATTACAGCATAACACGACGTCATAACATTACAGGAGAGACACCATGAAGCTACTATTTAGCCGATCCGCCGTCGCCCTCGGGCTGTCATTGTGTCTGGTGGCTGCATCCCAGGCGCAAGATCTTCGTATTTCCATGTACGCTGATATCACCGGACTCGACCCACATGATACGTCCGATACCCTGAGTTACTCCGTGCAAAGTGGTATTTTCGAGCGGCTGTTCCAGTTTGATAGCCAGATGAAACTGATACCGTGCCTGGCAACAAGCTATACCGGTAACGCTGATGCTACCGAGTTTACCATTACGCTGCGTAAAGATGTGACCTTTCAGGACGGCACACCGTTTAACGCCGAGGCGGTGAAAGTCAACCTGGATCGCCTGGCTGATCAGACCAAAGGTCTGAAGCGCAACAGCCTGTTCAAGATGATTAAAAGTGTGACGGTGCTTTCTCCTACCGAGGTGAAAATCGATCTCAATCAGTCATTCGGTGCGTTTATCAACACGTTGGCACATCCGTCCGCTGTTATGCATAGCCCGGCGTCACTGAAGCAGTATCCGGATGAAGCTCAACTGCGCGTGCATCCGGTAGGAACCGGACCGTTCAAGTTTGAAGAGTGGCAACAGGGCAAAGACGTGAAGTTGGTGAAGTACAACCACTATTGGCAGAAAGGCTGGCCGAAAGTAGACAGCGTGACCTTCTATCCCAGTCCGGAAGACTCTACCCGTGTGGCATCATTGAAATCCGGCCAGTCGGATGCGATCTACCCGCTGCCGTCTGATCTGGTTAGCGCCGTACGCGATGACAGCAAGCTGGCGATTCAACGCGATCCCAGTATCTATCTGTTCTATCTGGCGCTTAATACCCAACACACCCCGCTGAAAGATGTCCGCGTACGCCAGGCATTAAACTACGCTATCAACCGTAACATCTGGCTGAAAGTCGGTTTTGCCGGTATGGGGTTGCCAGCGTCTTCGGCGATGGCCCCACGAGTCCAGTTCTTCAGCAGCCAGCATACTCCCAACTACACCTATAACCCGGCCAAAGCGAAAGAATTGCTGAAAGAAGCGGGTTATGCCAAGGGACTGGAGCTGAACCTGTGGACTACTAACCGTACTGACTACGTGCGTAGTGCTCAGTTCTTCAAACAGCAACTGGCGCAGGTAGGGATCAAGGTAACGGTCACGCCGATGGATTCTGGCTCCCGTAACGAAAAACTGTGGGGCGTGAAGGATCCGAAGGATGCGGCGTTTGATATGTATTACGGTGGCTGGTCGCCTTCTACCGGTGATGCTGACTGGGCGTTGCGTCCGCTGTTTGCCACCGAGTCCTGGGTGCCGAAAGCCTACAATGTGTCTTACTACAGCAATCCGGCGGTGGATAAAGACATCATGGCCGGACTGGCTACCGCTGATGCTAGCAAACGTGCCGCAGCGTACGCCGATGCTCAGAAGTTGATCTGGAAAGATGCCCCGATCGTATTCCTGGGTGTACCGGACAATCTGGTGGGTAAAGTGAAAAACCTGTCTGGCGTTTACATGCTGGCAGACGGTTCGCTGGTCTTCGATCAGGCTGAGTTCAAGTAATCACGCAGGGAGAACGCCATGTTTGCTTATTTTGTCCGACGTTTGCTGGAAATGATCCCGGTGTTACTGGTGGTCTCCCTGTTGGTGTTCGGTTTTATAAAACTGTTGCCGGGAGATCCGGCACGAACTTACGCCGGGCCTGATGCGCCGATTGAAGCGGTGGAAGCGGCCCGTGTACATCTGGGGCTGAATGACCCGCTGCCAGAGCAATATATCCACTGGCTGAGCGGTATGGCGCATGGGGATCTGGGTGTCACTTATCGTACCCAGCAACCGGTGCTGAGCGTGATCGAAAAGGGCTTTATGCCCACGATGTGGCTGGCCCTGGCCGGGTTCGCCTGGTCGGTGGTGCTCGGTCTGCTGATTGGTGTGGTGTCCGCTCTTAAACGCGGGAAATGGCAGGATTGGTCGCTAATGAGTATGGCGGTAGGCGGGATTTCCATGCCGCCGTTCTGGCTCGGCTTGCTGCTGATTCAGTTTGTTGCCATGCCGTTTGGGGTGTTCTCTGTCAGCGGTTACAACCGCCCATCGGACATTATTCTGCCCGCGTTGACGCTGGGTGCCTCGGTGGCGGCTGTGATGGCTCGTTTCACCCGCTCCGCCTTTCTGGAAGTGACACAAGAAGACTATGTGCGTACTGCCCGCGCTAAAGGGTTGCGCAACCGGTTGGTGACCTGGAAACACGTGATGCGTAATGCGTTGATTCCGGTGATCACCATGCTGGGGTTGCAGTTTGGTTTTCTGCTCGGTGGTTCGATTGTGGTGGAAAGTGTATTCAACTGGCCGGGACTCGGCTGGTTACTGATCGAATCAATCAAAACACAAGACCAGCCGGTTATTCAGGCGCTGGTGATGTTATTTGTGTTTGAGTTCATTTTTATTAATCTGCTGGTAGACCTGCTGTATGCGGTGGTCAATCCGGCAATTCGCTTACGTTAGGAGCTGCGATGAATCTTCCTGCTGAGCCCGCTGTGGCGGTATCTCTTGACGAAAGCTCTATCCGTTCACCGTGGAGCGATTTTTTTCACGCCTTTATTCGCAATCCGACGGCGCTGGTTTCCGGTGGATTTATTCTGCTGCTGGTCTTGATGGCGATTTTTGCGCCCTGGTTGGCACCTTATAACCCGATGGACTCGGACTGGATGGCGCTCTCCTCACCACCGTCTTTCAGCCACTGGATGGGGACCGATGATCTGGGGCGCGATGTGCTGAGTCGTATCATTTATGGCGCGCGGATTTCGCTGTATATCGGTATTTTCTCTGTCACGTTGGGTATGCTGGTGGGCATTGTGCTCGGTCTGCTGGCCGGCTACTACGGCCGTTGGGCGGATATGTTGATCATGCGTGGTGCGGACGTGCTATTCGCTTTTCCCGGCATGCTGCTGGCGATTGCGGTGGTCGCCATCCTCGGGCCAGGTCTGAATAACGTGATTATTGCGGTGGCGGTATTCAGCGTACCGGTATTTGCCCGTATTGTGCGCGCTTCCACATTGTCGCTCAAACAAGCCGCCTATGTGGAGGCCGTACGCTGCGCCGGTGCGCCGGATCGTATTATCCTGTTGCGTCATATTTTGCCGGGTACGTTGTCCAATGTGATCGTCTATTTCACCATGCGTATTGGCACCAGCATCATCACGGCGGCCAGCCTGAGTTTTATCGGCCTCGGCCCGGAACCGGATGTGCCGGAATGGGGCAACATTCTGGCCATGAGCCGCAGTTCGATGATGGCCGGACAGTGGCATGTCAGCGTATTCCCCGGTCTGGCGATTTTCTTCACCGTGTTGGCGTTCAACCTGCTGGGTGATGCGCTGCGTGATACGCTGGATCCAAAACTGAAAAGCTGAGATATCGACATGACTTGCTACCAACAGGCACGACTGGCTCCACTGCTGCGACGCTGGCGCGATGAGCGCCGACTGGGTTCCCCGCGAGGTATCAGCGGGCCGGGCAACAGTATCAGCGATGTTGCCGGGGTGCGTGTTGGTCATGTTACGTTGGCGGATGGCGGGATTCAGACTGGTGTCACCGCCATTGTTCCGTCCGGCGATAATCTGTTTCTTCAACCGTTGCCTTGCGGCGCGGCGGTACTCAACGGTTTTGCCAAACCAGTGGGCTTGATACAGATTGAAGAATTGGGCCAGTTGCAAACTCCTATTCTACTCGGCAATACGTTGTCGGTTGGCACGCTGTTTACCACGCTGGTGCGGGATGCTATTCATAAAAACTCGGAACTGGGCCGTGAACTGCCCACCGTTAATCCACTGGCGCTGGAGTGCAACGACGGTTGGCTGAACGATATTCAGGCCCTGGCGGTGACGGAATCAATGGCGCAGTCCGCATTGAATAATGCTGCTGCAACGTTTGCACGCGGCAGCGTCGGTGCTGGTCGCGGTATGAGCTGCTTCGGCTTGAAAGGTGGCATCGGTACTGCGTCACGCCTGATTCCGGATCTTGACGCCACGCTGGGCGTGCTGGTTCTGGCGAACTTCGGCACGCTCTCCGCCTTGACACTGGACGGTGTACAGGCCGGAGATGTTATCGCGCCGCTGCTGCCAGCGCTGACACCGCAGCGGGATGCTGGATCGATCATCATTATTATGGCGACTGACGCACCACTCGATGCGCGTCAGCTCAGCCGCATTGCCAAACGCGCCGGGGCCGGACTGGGCCGGCTCGGTAGCTATTGGGGCCACGGTTCCGGTGATATCGCGGTGGCTTTTTCTACCCGATCGATACCACAACCACCGGATGATGCCCGGCTTGAACCCTTACTGAGTGCCGCCGCCGATGCGACTGAACATGCCGTGCTGGATGCCATGCTACAGGCAGAAGCGGTGACGGGTTTTCGCGGACATTATCGGCCCACACTGACGCAGGTGCTGGATCGTCTGGTACAGGTTTTTCCCGATTAAGGAACGAGTCATGAGAGTCTTTATTTCAGCGGATATTGAAGGTATTGCCGGTGTGATGCGTCCGGAGCAATGCAGCCCCGGCAATCCGGAATATCAGCTCGCTCGCGGGCTGATGGAACAAGAAGTGAACGCTGCCATTGACGGCTCGTTTGCCGGTGGTGCCACCGAAGTGGTGGTCGCCGACAGCCATGGAGCGATGACCAATCTGCGTGCAGAGAATATCGATGCACGTGCCCGGTTGGTACAGGGCAAACCGCGTGGATTATCCATGGTGGAAGGGCTGCAACAGCAGCCGTTCGATGGCCTGATGTTCATCGGTTATCACAGTGCCGCCGGCGAATTTGGTGTGTTGGCGCACACCATTAATGGCCGTGCTTTCTACCGGGTAAAAATCAATGGCGAAATCATGGGCGAAAGCGATATTTATGCCGCTGCCGGGGCCGAGCTGAATACCCCACTGTGGCTGGTGAGCGGTGACGACACCCTGCAACACTGGATTTCACATTATTACCCGGCGGCGGATTATGTGTGCGTGAAACGGGCTATTTCCCAGACTGCCGCAGAGTCCCTCAGCCCGGAAGCGGCCCGCCAGGCTATCCGTATCGCCGCCACACAAGCGGTACAGAAGGCGCACCGGGAAAAAACATCGCGCATACAGGCACCGTATCAACTGGAAATGATGGTAGCCAAACCAGTTTTGGCGGATCTGTTCTGCCTGATCCCCGGCGTGCAGCGTCAGGATGCGATTACGGTGACTTACACCAGCCAGACCATGGTCGGTATTATCAGCCTGTTGTGTGCTTTTTCTTATCTGGCCACCACGCAGAATTAACGTTTGGCGATAATCTCATCTGTTGAAAAAGAGAAATGCAATGAAACCGGTTATTGTGATCCACGGCGGCGCAGGGGCGCTGACCCGCTCATCAATGAGCGATGATAAAGAACAACGTTATCGTGCGGCTCTGCTGGCGGTTATCAGCCGTGGTCAGGAGATTCTGGCTCAAAGTGGTACGGCGCTGGACGCGGTGACGGAGGCGGTTCGTCTACTGGAAGAGTGTCCGTTATTTAACGCCGGCAGAGGTTCGGTGTTTACCCATTCGGGTACGCATGAACTGGATGCCAGCATGATGGATGGTCGCACACTGGATGCTGGTGCCATTACTGGTGTCAGTCATGTTCGTAACCCGATACTCGCGGCCCGGGCCGTGCTGGAGCGCAGTCCGCATGTGATGTTTACCGCAGCTGGTGCTGAAGCTTTTGCTCGTGAGCAAGGGTTGGAGATGGTGGAACCGGCATTCTTTTCTACCGAAGAGCGCTATCAACAACTGCTGAATGCCCAGCAAGGCGCGGGCAAAGTCGTGCTGGATCATGATGGACAAAGCGCGTCAGGCAGTGATGAACCTATCGATCCCAACCACAAATTCGGCACTGTCGGTGCGGTGGCGCTGGATGCTGAGGGCAATCTGGCGGCGGCGACATCGACTGGCGGCATGACCAATAAGCAAGTGGGGCGTGTTGGCGACTCACCGATTATCGGCGCGGGTTGTTATGCTAACAACCAGACTGTCGCGGTTTCCTGTACTGGTACCGGTGAGGTCTTTATGCGCACGGTGGCCGCCTATGACGTATCGGCTTTGATGGAATACGGCAATATGCCACTGCCGCAGGCAGCAGAGCGGGTGGTGATGGAAAAAATACATGCGCTGGGTGGTAGCGGTGGCCTGATTGCCGTTGACCGCTATGGCAATATTGCTTTGCCGTTTAACAGTGAAGGTATGTACCGCGGTTACGCTTATGTGGGTGGTACACCGACGGTGGGGATCTACAAATAATCGTCACGAGTGTGATGATAATGTTGTGCCTCAGCCCGGGATACCTGGCCCACCAGCGCTGGGTGTCATTCCAGTGGTTTCGCCGCTATGACCTATCGACGTGCGCTCTGATATCTGACTAAATTAGTCGCTTTGCCATTTATGACCTCCTCCCTTTTTTCAAGGGCGGCGTTAACCCGATTTAGATCATGGTGTTACCCCTGCCCTTGTAAAAGGGGGCAGGGGTTGGCATCAGAATGTTTGTTATCAAACGTGGTCACCTCACTCGTGGTGAGGTGGTTGTGGCAGATAAAAATCAAAGCGGTGGCTTTTGGTTTCCAGCGCGGATTGTGCCGGAATACCGGCCAGCGGCGGGGCATAGTCAGGGCGTTTGACCACCACGCGTTTTTTCGCCAGCGCCAGCGCCGGCGCCAGTAGTGCATCAGCATCGTCATCGGTGCCGACCAGTGTCTGGAACACTCGCATCTCTTTTTTCACCAGCGCGCTTTTTTGTCGGTGAGGAAACATTGGGTCTAGATACACCACGTCAGGCGGTGGGGTGATGGCGGCCAGTGCGGTCACGCTGGAAGCATGGATCAACGTCAGGCGTTCACGTAACCAGCCACCAATCTCAGGATGCCGATAACCGCGCTGTAAACCATCATCCAGCAGCGCGGCGACGACGGGGTTACGCTCGACCATGCGCACACGGCAACCCAGTGATGCCAATATAAACGCGTCACGCCCCAGTCCGGCGGTGGCGTCCACGACATCCGGCAGGTAATTCTTTTTGATCCCTACCGCCTTGGCAACCGCTTCGCCGCGGCCACCGCCAAAGCGACGGCGGTGCGTCATGGCTCCTGAGGCAAAATCGACGTAAATTGCCCCAAGTTTTGGTTCATCCAGTTTGCGCAACTCTAGCCGTTGTGGCGTTAACACCAGTGCTATTGTGGCGTTTGGATCGACAACTAATCCCCATCGCTCGGCTAATGCGTTGAGAGGGCCGTTGTCGGCACCCTCTTCGGTCAACAAGCCAATCTTCACTCTTTAATGCCGTAATGGTGCAGCATGGCATCCAGTTTCGGTTCACGACCACGGAAGCGTTTAAACAGTTCCATCGGTTCTTCCGAACCACCACGAGACAGGATGTTATCCAGGAATGATTGGCCGGTAGCGCGGTTGAAAATACCTTCCTCTTCAAAACGGGAATAGGCATCAGCCGCCAGCACATCTGCCCACAGGTAGCTGTAATAACCAGCAGCATAACCACCGGCAAACACGTGGCTGAATGCGTGCGGGAAACGGCCCCAGCTTGGGCTGGGTACGACGGCGACCTGCGCCTTGATTTCGGCCAGTGTCGGCAGGATACGGGCACCTTTGGCCGGGTCGTATTCGGTATGCAGGCGGAAATCAAACAGGCCGAATTCCAACTGACGCAGGATGAATAGCGCAGCCTGATAGTTTTTGGCCGCCAGCATTTTATCCAGCATCGCTTGTGGCAGAGGTTCTCCGGTTTCGTAATGACCAGAGATGAATGCCAGCGCGTCAGGTTCCCAGCACCAGTTTTCCATAAACTGACTCGGTAGCTCGACCGCATCCCATGGCACACCGTTGATGCCAGCGACACCAGCGGTATCGATTTGAGTCAGCATATGGTGCAGCCCGTGGCCGAATTCATGGAACAGCGTCGTCACTTCATTATGGGTGAACAGCGCTGGTTTACCGTTAACTGGGCGGTTGAAGTTGCAGGTCAGGTATGCCACTGGTTTCTGGATGTCGCCGTTGTCTTTGCGCAGACGACCGACACAGTCATCCATCCAGGCACCACCACGTTTGTTTTCGCGGGCATACAGGTCGAGATAGAAGCTGCCACGCAGTTCACCATTTTCATCAAACAGATCGAAAAAGCGGACTTCCGGATGCCATACGTCGATGTCCATGCGCTCTTCGGCACGGATGCCATACAGGCGGTTCACGACTTCAAACAACCCTTTTAGTACGCGTGATTCAGGGAAGTAAGGGCGTAGTTGTTCGTCACTGATGGAATAAAGGTGCTGTTTTTGATGCTCGCTGTAGTAGGCGATGTCCCAGGCCTGCAATTCTTCCACACCATAATGTTCTTTGGCGAAAGCGAGCAGTTGCGCCAATTCCTGTTCCCCCTGGGGACGGGCACGTTTGGCCAGATCGGTCAGGAAGTCGATAACCTGCTGTGGCGTTTCCGCCATTTTGGTGGCCAGGGATTTATGAGCAAAACTCTCGAAACCCAGCAGTTGCGCCAGTTCGTGGCGTAGCGCTAGTTCCTCGGCCATGACCTCACTGTTATCCCACTTACCGGCATGCGGCCCCTGATCGGAAGCGCGGGTGGCGTAAGCGCGGTACATCTCTTCACGCAATGCCTGATTAGCGCAGTACATCATAATGGGCTGATAGCTGGGGATATCCAACGTCAGCAGCCAGCCATCCTGTTCTTTGCTCTCCGCTAGCGCTTTGGCTGCTGCCAGCGCGCTTTCCGGCAATCCTTCCAGCTCGCTGACATCGGTGATCAATTTGGACCAACCCATAGTGGCGTCCAGCACATTGTTGCTGTAGAGCGACCCCAATTCGGACAGACGTGCTGTGATTTCACCGTAGCGCTTTTGTTGGTCGGCGGGCAGGGCGATACCGGACAGTTCGAAGTCGCGTAACGCGTTATCCACGGTTTTTTTCTGTGCCACGCTGAGTGCCGCGTAGTGTGTACCGTCGCGCAGGTCGCGGTAAGCACGGTACAACCCGGCGTGCTGGCCTACCCAGGTACTGTATTCAGAGAGTAACGGCAGACACTGTTCATAGGCAGTGCGCAGTTCGGGGCTGTTTTTGACCGAGTTCAGGTGACTGACGGGCGAAAAGAGGCGTCCCAGTCGGTCATCACTTGCAGTCAGTGGCTGGCACAGGGTTTCCCAGGTAAAAGGTCCTGACTGTGCGACAACCTGCTCCACCGCCTGACGGCAGTCATCCAGTGCGGCCTGTATGGCAGGCACAATATCTTCCGTTTTTATCCGGGAGAAAGGCGGCAGGGTAAACGAGGTAAGTAATGGATTGGTCATGGCGCAGTCCTGAATAGCGTTGATGATTCCTTGTCCTGTCACTGACAAGGCTGACATAACTTGCGGATTAACCACTAAGATGAGGTCAAAGATTGTGAAAATCAATGGCTGAAAAGCCACCCCGAAAGCATCTTCCATCATGTGACGAAACACCGCACATGTTTTTGGTGGTTTTTACCTTAGAATGCGGGGAAATGCGCAAAACTTCAGGAAAAGCGCTGTATATCGGTATTGGCGGGTTATTTTGTGCACCCGACAGTTTATACTGTGCCAATAATGCTTTTCTGTCTTAGTAGTTAATGCATTGATTCAAAATGAATTTTTTGTTTTATTAGAATGATGTGTACGTATGTTCGTGAGTTCGTCAGCAGTCTGGACCGCGCAGGCTCTGTTTTGTTTATATCAAGTCATCGGAAAGCCATTACCACTATGTTAAGTTACCGTCACAGTTTTCACGCTGGCAATCATGCCGATGTCGTGAAGCATACCGTTCAGAGCCTGATCATCACTGCGCTGAAGGAAAAAGAAAAACCCTTTCTGTATCTGGATACGCATGCGGGTGCTGGACGCTACCAGTTGAAAAGCGAACATGCCGAGCGCACTGGAGAATATCTGGAAGGGATTGCCAAAATCTGGCAGCGTGACGATATTCCCGCCGAGCTCGATCCCTATATGCACGTGGTGCGTACTTATAATCCGAGCGGTCAGTTGCGTTATTACCCCGGTTCACCACTGATTGCACGTCAGTTACTGCGTGAGCAGGACAAAATTCATCTCACCGAGCTGCATTCCAGTGATTTTCCGCTGTTACGTAATGAGTTTCAGAAAGATTCTCGCGCCCGTGTCATCAAGGCCGATGGTTATCAGCAACTGCGCTCCCAATTGCCGCCGCTGTCGCGCCGTGGTTTTATTCTGATTGATCCGCCATATGAGCTGAAAACCGATTACCAGGCTGTGGTGGAAGGGATCAAAGAAGGGCACAAACGCTTCGCCACTGGCACATATGCGTTATGGTACCCGGTGGTGCTGCGCCAGCATATCAAACGGCTACTGAAAGATCTGGAAGCCAGCGGTATCCGTAACATCCTGCAAATTGAACTGGCGGTGCTGCCAGATAGCGATCGGCACGGTATGACAGCCTCCGGTATGATCGTGATTAATCCGCCATGGAAACTGGAAGCGCAAATGAAAAGTGTGCTGCCGTGGTTGCATCAGGTGTTGGTACCGGCCGGTACGGGCCATACGCGGGTGGAATGGGTAGTGCCTGAATAAATGACCATAAATTCGACGTCTGTCAGTGTTCAATATCGGAGCGGATAGCATTGCCCTATTTCAGCAATAACAAAAGTGGCCTTTGCGAGAAGGCGATCACTGGCGTTACACTCTAAGCAACTTTTTATTTGCATAAGCAGGATCCCTTGATGACTAAACATTACGACTACCTTTCCATTGGCGGCGGCAGTGGCGGTATTGCTTCGATTAACCGTGCGGCCATGTATGGGAAGAAATGTGCGTTGATTGAAGCGAAATATCTGGGCGGCACCTGCGTTAATGTCGGGTGTGTGCCGAAGAAAATCATGTGGCATGCTGCGCAAATAGCAGAAGCGATTCATCAGTATGGCCCGGATTACGGTTTTGACGTGACGGTGAATCATTTCAACTGGGATCGGTTGCTTGAAAATCGTAGTGCCTACATCGACCGGATCCATCAGTCTTACGACAATGTGCTGGGTAAAAATAGTGTTGATGTGATTCAGGGGTTCGCTCGCTTTGTGGATGCACACACCGTAGAAGTAAATGGTGAACGCATCACCGCCGAGCATATTTTAATCGCAACCGGTGGACGTCCTACCCATCCGAATATTCCTGGCGTGGAATATGGTATCGATTCGGATGGTTTTTTTGAGCTGCAAGCGCTGCCGAAACGCGTAGCGGTGGTGGGTGCTGGTTATATCGCGGTAGAAATTGCCGGTGTGCTGAATGCTCTGGGTGCAGAAACACACCTGTTTGTACGTAAGCACGCGCCGTTGCGTCAGTTTGATCCGCTGATTGTTGATACATTGCTGGAAGTGATGAACACCGAAGGCCCGACGCTGTATACCGAATCGATTCCCAAAGCGGTGGTGAAAAACGCGGATGACAGCCTGACGCTACAGTTGGAAAATGGCGCAGAACATACAGTGGATTGCCTGATCTGGGCGATTGGCCGTGAGCCAGCTACCGATAAGCTGAATCTGGCGGCGGCGGGTGTTGCGCTGGATGAACAGGGCTACATCACGGTGGATAAGTTTCAGAACACCAATGTGCAGAACATCTATGCTGTCGGTGACAATACTGGCGCGGTGGAACTGACGCCAGTGGCTGTTGCCGCAGGTCGTCGTCTCTCTGAACGTCTGTTTAACAACAAACCGGACGAGCATCTGGATTACACCAATGTTCCGACTGTGGTGTTCAGTCACCCGCCGATTGGCACCGTAGGCCTGACCGAGCCACAGGCGCGCCAGCAGTATGGCGATCAGGTGAAGGTGTACAAATCATCGTTTACGGCGATGTATACCGCCGTGACCCAACACCGTCAGCCATGTCGTATGAAACTGGTATGTGTGGGGCCGGAAGAGAAGATTGTCGGCATACACGGTATCGGCTTTGGCATGGATGAAATGCTGCAAGGTTTTGCGGTGGCGGTGAAAATGGGCGCGACCAAACAGGATTTCGATAACACCGTAGCGATTCACCCGACGGCATCAGAAGAGTTCGTTACTATGAGGTGATGGTGTGTAGAAAAGCTACTTGTGCAGCTTTTCTAGCGATCAAAATCTGGAAGTTTCAATCATCAGGTCAGGTACTTCGGTATCCTGACCTTTTTTACGACGGGTGAAATTGCAGTCCTGACGAAGCACCCTGATTTATGGGTGACACTGAATTGAGTCCGGGATCAAAAAACGAGATCTCAAAAAATTAGCAGGACTAAAAATGCAATCCTCAGGGATACCGTGAAAAGATATTGAGGCTAATTAACGTTGTCCATTTTAGCAGAGCAGCTCATGACTGGTATAAGTAAAACCGGCTATCGCTATCAATAGTAAAAAAATGGATGACGTTATAGAGACCTTTCTTTTATTTCGGCTGAAAAATGTCCCTTTTGTGATGAAAATATAAAAAAGTAATATCATGAAATCCATAACTATCCACACACTGGAAAGTACCACCATACTGATACTGAAAGAGCGAGTGATACCGGTGAACTGTGGAAAAAATGAGATGAAAAAAATAATATCTTTGGGATTAGATATACCAACCAAAAACCCTTTAATAAAACCGGTGTTGGTCTGCTCAGAAGGAATTGAATCTGATATTGCGTTTTCGGTTGTATTATTTTTTCTGAAATCCTGATACAAAGATTGCAGTGCAATGTAGGCTAGAAATAAGCAACCTGTCAGGCTGATAATATTAAGAAATGTTCTACTGATCGAAAATACGCCAGCAATGACCATTGCTGCGATGGCGATTAACAGTAGAGAAGCCCAGTTTGTGCCAATGCTGGTGAGAATGGCGCGCCGATGACCACAACGAGAAGTTGTATTAATTATAAGCGCTACAACCGGGCCCGGAGTAATGATTAGCAAAAAAATTGATATCACATACAGTGTCAGTAGTGGAATATTCATTACGCGATCTCCTCGTTATTTTTTTTGGGTTTTATGACGAGAGGGCAACGTTGCAAGACAGTATCACCGGGTTCGTTCAACTGATATTGTCTCCATTCATAATTATGGGAACTACCAAAGAATCCCAATTCATCAGGCACAATACCGTTGTTATAATTGCAAACTCGATTTCTGATTCGTTTTCTGACTTTTATACCCTTTTCATCTTGGTTACTTGCAAGAATATCGAAGTTTTTTCTCGGGTTAATAATAAAAACGATATGACTACCCAAATTACGACTTTTAAGTTTTAGATGATGTGGACAACTTATATTAATAAAGAGTTCGATGCCATTAAAACAAAATGACCATAGATGATTATCCGGCTCTGATGGTATGTTATCCGGCCAGTTGGCGGGATCGTTATCGTGAATCATCTGAAGCTGAGACCATGCAAATGCATGTTCTTGAGCCAGACACTGAAAATCTTTTTTTTCGAAAAATAATACCAAAGGACTATATAAACGCTGTTTAACCGGAACGTCCCTGACGAATTTCGTATAATTCATCATACTGTTTATCAGGTCTGACTGCGGATTCTGTTGTGTTACAAAGGTGAATATTAATGATGTGTTTTTAAAAGCATGTCTGCCAAACAGGCAAGGGAAATGACCATTATTCAGTATATTGTTGAATTCACTATAAGCTTTAATTGACCAATCTTCTTGCGTTTGTCCTGGGAGATAATCTCTTGCGATCATCTGAATATCAGACTGTTGATGCAGTTTGCCCACGGTAATTTTTAATTCCATCGTTCTTTTTCCTTAAGTAATACATTTATCAATGTAGGGTAATTATCAGAGGAAGTGATAAAGTTGAAAAACGGGAAAAAGTGTCGTTTACTGTGAGTAAAACTCATTATTGGAGTCTGTCATGATCAGGAGGCTTCCTCCACTTTATGCGTTAAGGGCTTTCGAACAGGCAGCAAGGTACTCTTCCTTTACCCAGGCAGCGCAGGTGTTATCAATTACTCCCAGTGCAGTCAGTCGACATATCAAAACACTGGAAGAAGATTTTGGCTGCCAGCTTTTTATACGGATCGGGCCTCGTGTAGAAGTAACCACAGCAGGTAAAATATTGGCACAACAACTGCGGGAAGGATTCCATACGCTAGAGAAGGCTTGTGAGATTTTCCGTAGTAACAGCAGTGATCTGCGGTTAAAGGCCCCTTCCACACTAACAATGCGCTGGTTGTTGGGTATTTTACCGGCGTTTAGTGAGGAAAACTCATCTATTCATGTCCAGATCTCCAGTGTCTGGATGGACTTCGATACGATCAACTTTTCTAACGAGCCTTATGATTGTGCAATTTTGCTGGGGAATGGGCATTTTGGTGAAGGCACGATCAGTGCCAGGCTATTTGAAGAGTTGCTGATTCCGGTATGTTCGCCAACCCTGACACTTAATAGTAAATCTGACCTTCATCAGTGCGAATTAATTCATCCTTCGCCTGATCGTAGAGACTGGCGGCGTTGGTTAAAAAGAGCAGGTGATGAACTTAAGATCAATATTCATCGCGGTATGGTGTTTGACACGTTGGAACAGGGAAATATGGCTGCCATCAGCGGACATGGTGTATCGGTGGGTGACCTTGTGCTTAGCCTTCAGGCACTAAAACAAGGGGTGTTGATGGCGCCTTTTAATGAGGCAGTTAGTACGGGTGATGGTTATTATCTGGTATGGCCAGAAAATACGCCTCGCAGATCTAACATCGATAAGCTTTATGCCTTTCTGAAAGAGCAAGTGCCAGCCATAACATGGCCTGATATCGTTTATTTACGCTGACTGAGATTTTCTGACGGGTTATTGCCTGCTTGTTCCGATGTTTCGCTATTTCCCTGATAGCGTCCCGGTTTATGCCAGTTCATCAACATGGCGTTCATTGCCAGTGCGCTGATGGCTGACCAGAACAGCAGCATAGAGGGCATTTTCGCCAGTGACACCAGAAATACCAGCACATCCAGCAGCATCTGGGTTTTCCCGGCATTGATATTGAAGCGTTTATATAACCAGAGTGTGATCGCGCCTGTGCCGCCGACAGAAGCATTATGTCTGGCGAGAGACAGAATCCCCATCCCGATGAATGTTCCGCCGACCAGCGCGGAAAACAGTGGATGGATATAGTTGATGACGATCAGATGAGGAATGGCCTGGGTTAGGGTACTGAGTGCGATATTGACGAGTAGGGTTTTCAGCGTAAAGCCCTTACCCATCGAAAAATAACAGAAAATCATGAACGGAATATTGGCAATAATAAAAATAATGCTGATGGGCAGGGATATAAAATAGGAAATCAACAACGCAATACCAGCGATGCCACCGGTAATCATGCCGGAAAGTTTCAGCATATTCAGGCCGACGGCAATAAATAGCACACCCAGCGCCAAACCGTAGATATCATCTTTCAGCGTGTGGGAAGTCGCCGACTTTTTTTTAATGTCAGGCACTGTCCGCAGGATTCTTAGCACGGTATAGATAACCTCACTAAATTGAAAGTGACTTAACTCAGCCATAAGAAATGCATATGTTTGCATTTTTATCGCTTAATAATTCAATTGCGCTTTTACCTTAGCACCAATTAGAGAGCGAGTTTTTACTAAAGATCGATTTTATTTGTCGCTTTATGAGAAGTTTCTAATGCATTGATGGCTATTAGCAGCGGTTATCACTCATATAAGGATCATGAATGCCTGCTTGCGCAGGCATGACGGGATCAAGGAGATGGTCTGAAGGAGAAACGTGCTTAATGAAAAAAGGCAATGGTTTTCCCGAGGATAATGCCGACAATACCGAAATCGGCATCACCAAAGGTGGTGGCAGCAAATCCCAGTTCTCCCATCAGGGGTAATAAAATGGCTGGCAGGAAAGAAATCAGTAACCCCTGGGCAAAGGCGCCGATAACCGCCCCACGTCGGCCACCGGTAATATTGCCGTAAACTCCTGCGGTGGCACCACAAAAGAAGTGGGGTACCAGTCCGGGGACAATGACGCTAAGCCCAAATAGCGGGCAGAGAAACATGCTGATTAACCCGGCCAGAAAGCTGGACAGAAAGCCAATAATGACGGCGTTGGGGGCGAAGGGAAATACCGTTGGGCAATCCAGTGCCGGTTTTGCGTCTTTAACCAGTTTATCCGCAATCCCTTTGAATGCCGGAACAATTTCTGAAATCACCATCCGCACGCCAGCCAGAATAATATACACACCGGCGGCAAAGGTAATGGACTGGATAATGGCAAAGACGATGTAATTTTGTCCGCTGCTTACCTGCGTTTCAGTGAACGCTTTTCCGGCGATGATCACCAGAACGATAAACAGAATCATCATCGTCAATGAAATGGCAACAGAGGAGTCACGCAGAAAGTTCAGTGTCTTCGGGACTTTCAACTCCTCAATGGAAGGGCTGCCTTTTCCTACCACTTTGCCCACCAGCGCGGCGAGAAGATATCCGGTTGAACCAAAATGCCCTAGTGCCAAATCATCCGAATGGGTGATTTTACGGGTAAACGGTTGCAGGATTGCCGGACTGACCACCATTAAGGTACCCAGGATCAGTGACCCAATGATAATTAGCCCCGCGCCATGTATGCCTCCGGTGGAGAGAATAACGGCCAGCAAGGCTGCCATATACAGCGTGTGGTGACCCGTCAGGAAGATGTATTTCAGCGGGGTAATACGCGCAAGAATGATATTAACAGCCATGCCAAAAACCATGATCATGGCGGTTTCTGTGCCGAAATTATCCTGTGCCAGGGCGGCAATGACGTCATTATTTGGCACGACACCCTGCATATTGAAAGAGTGTTCAAATAACTGACTGAAAATATTCAACGTGGTTGCAATTAACTTCGCGCCGGCGATGAGAATAACAAAACCCATAACGGTTTTGAGGGTGCCGGAAATAACATCGGAGAGCGCTTTCTTTTGGAGTATTAACCCCAGCAATGAAAAAAGACCGACTAATATTGCGGGTGTTCCGAGAACATCCATCATAATAAATTGCAGCATATGTGACTCCATTATACCGCATAGATCTTGAGATGCAGGAAGGCGGAAACCAAGTAATGAAGATAACGCACCTGCAACCTGAAAGATGGCGGGTATCTGTTTTTAATGACGGTTGTTATAGATGCTCAGACAATATTTCTTTAATTCTGTTATTGTCCAATAAGTTTGTCAGACCAAATATTTTTGCACCAGGTATTTGTATTTGTTCGACAATATCTTTTGCACCCAGAATAATATCGGCGTTCTCCGTTTTTGCTGAGGTTAAATCGGTATGGCTGACAGTGGCCTCTTTGCCTAATTCAATAATTATTTTTTTGACATTCATCTCGACAATAAAACTACTACCAAGACCATTGCCACAGACAATAAGTATTTTTTTCATGTTATTCCTCGTTATTATCAATCGCAGTTTGCCAATAGGGTGTGAATGCTTTCTGGTGTATTGGCGGTAATTAATGTTTGCAGGCGAGTTTCATCGCTGAATAATTCAGCGAGCTGGGTAATCATGGCGATGTGTTCACTGCCTGAAATGGCACACAACATGATCACGACATACACCGGGTCGTTGTCTGGTGTTCCAAAACTGATTCCCTGATTGATATGTAACAGGGAAAGCCCATTTCTTAATACGCCTTGCTCTGGCCGGGCGTGAGGCATTGCCAAACCGGGAGCCAGAACGTAATAAGGCCCTTGCTGCTGGTGAGACGTGAAAATTGCATCGATGTATTCGGGGTTAATACATTTGTCTGCCATCAGTGGAGCCGCAACAAGATGTATTGCCTCCTGCCAGTTGTTAACTGATTCCACAACATGGATTTTTTCAGGTGTAAGCCAGCGGGAAAGCATGAGCACCTCATAACCGGTTGATTGTCGGGTCCAATGTAGGGGATAACATAGTCCCTTTTCTGTGATTCATTTCTCAAAGTTAGCGCTAACATTGTAAAATGTTAAAAAATAAGTTAACGCTAACATTACGAATGCAATAATGATGAACAGGCTCAGCACGTTGAAAGTGCCAAGAGGCCGTTCACGCCCCTCCGCGATGGTTTTTGTGGCGTTTGACATGGCGTCGCGCAAGCAATCCCTTTAAGCTTCATCATGTTGTTATTCAGGGTGTTTACACAGGAGAACCGATGAGAGAAAAACGGCGGCGAAGTACGGGGAAAAGTACCCTGGCCGATATTGCCCGTCTGGTCGGCGTGAGCGCCATGACGGCATCCCGTGCGTTACGGGTACCGGAAAAAGTGTCGCCCGCGTTACGTGAAAAAATCGAAGCGGCCGTCGCGGAGCTGGGATACGTTCCTAATCTTGCGGCAAGTGGGTTGGCTTCAGCAACCTCTCGGCTGATTATCATGGTGGTTCCCTCGTTTGCGATACCCGGTTGTGCCGCCGTATCGGGGGCGTTGCAGGCGGTGTTAAAGTCGTATGGCTATAACATGATGGTGGTGGAAGCCAACCACTCTTCCGCGGGTGAGAGCCAACTGATTGAGATGCTGCTCTCTTATAACCCGGCGGCAATGGTGCATTTCAATTTTGATAACGCCGAGGATTCTCGTCGCTTACTGGTCAATTCAGGTTTGCCGGTGCTGGAAGTCGGTGGTGCCAACCATGAGACCATCGGAGTCAGTGTCGGGGTGGATTATGCCCAGGCCGTCAAAGCGCTAATCCGAATGTTGGCTGATACGGGGTTTCGTCATATAGGGCTGTTATGCACCCAGATCAGTAACACTATTTTCAAACAGATCATGAATGGCTGGCATAGCGGAATGTTGGGAATGAATCAGTCACCGCACCGGGTTGTGACCACACCCCATCCGCCAACGTTCAGCACCGGACATCAGTTGCTGCCAGAGATTCGCATTACCTGGCCGGAGCTTGACGTGTTGATCTGCACTACCGATGAAGTGGCCTGCGGCAGCATGATGGCCTGCCATGCCGGCGGTATCGCCATTCCCAGTCAACTGGCGATTGCCAGCATTGGCGGCGGCAATCTTTCCGCGGTGTGTTCGCCGCCGTTAACGACTATCGCGCTACCTTATGAAGCGATGGGTAAACTGGCAGGGGAACAACTGTTGGCGGTACTGCAAGGTGATGACGTTGAGCCGTACCATGAATTGCCGGCTCAATTGATCATCAGAGCCAGCACCGGTAAACACTGATATGACCGACCGAGGGTCATGGTAAATAAAACCCCCCGGACGGCGTTGGCTTATTGTTGCACGTGCTCAAACTCTCCGCTCTCAATCAGAAAATCGATCAGTGCGGTGAGTTTTTTCACATCGTCGAGCGTGATGTTGTGGAAAAGGGCGATGCGTAACTGGTTACGACCCAAGGCACGATAGCCTTCAATACCATGCACCAGCCCCTGGGCATCGAGATAGCGGGTCAGTTTATCCACTGAAATGTGGTCTGCCACATCAATTGCGGCGACGGTAGTGGAGCGGTTAGCCGGCTCTGCGACGTAAGCGGATAAATCATCGCGGCTTGCCGCCCACTGATACAGATGTTCCGCTTTTTCGGCGGCCTGACGTTGAACCGCCGCAAAACCGATGGCGTTCATACGCTTCACCTGTTCGGCAAACAGAAACAGCGTCACTACCGCCGGTGTGTTGTAGGTTTGTTGCTGTTCACTGTTGCTGAGGGCATTACGCCAGTCGGCAAAGACCGGGATATAGCGTTGTGGATCAGCGGCGATCTCGGCGATCCGCGCTTTGGCTTTCGGCGAAAGAATGGCGACAAACAATCCGCCTTCACTGGCAAACACTTTTTGTGGCGAGAAAAAGAACACATCGACCTTCGACAGATCACAGGAGATTTGGCCGGCGCCGCTGGTGGCGTCCACTGCCAGCAGGCACTGTTCGTTTACTTGTGGTAGTGCGGTGTTCATCACGCCGGTAGAGGTTTCGTTCAGCGTGCAGGCCACCACATCAGCCCCATCAGTAGCAAACTGGCTATGGGCGTGACCATAATCCACCCGAAGTGCTTGCGCGTGAATCCACGGAATGCGATGGGAAGCTTTGAACCATTTGTCAGAGAACTCGCCGCAAACGTGGTGAATAATGCGTGTTTTAACCAGCCCCAACCCGACCATATCGAACAGCACCGTCGCGCCACCGTTACCCAATACGACACTGTAATCATCAGGCACCGACAGGTAATCCCGCAGACCTTGCTGGATTTCCCGGCATAGCGCCCGAACCGGCTCTTTACGATGGCTGGTGCCTAGCAAGTGCGGGCCTTTTTCTTTCAGCACGGTTAAATCATCAAGCTGAATCAGTGAGGGACCACAGCCGAAACGAGGGTCGGAAGGAATCAGTTCGGCTGGTATCGTTATCTCCACGCATTTCTCCTTTTGAAATCAGATGAATTGTCTTTCTTTCTGGCCGGCATTCGCCCAGCCTGTAATCCTGTAATGAAGATACGCAGGATCATGGCAAAGGAACATTGATTTTTTCTCATTCAAGCGGCACGGTATCAACGAATGTTTTTTAAAAAGGCAGAGGAACATTATGGCGTCATCACCACTGTGGACGAAGGATAATTACCACATCTCAACCGATAAACAGCAACTCGACAGCGATATGATCCACGCTTATTTGACGACATCCAGTTGGGCGGCGGGAATCGACCGGGATACGGTTTGTCTTTCAATAGCAAACAGTCTGTGTTTTGGGTTATACCAGCAGAAGCAACAGATTGGATTTGCGCGGATGGTGACGGATTTCGCCACGTTTGGTTATCTGTGTGATGTGTTTGTACTGCCAGCATTTCAGGGCCAGGGGTTAGGTCGTTGGCTGGTGCTCTGTACTCTGGCACACCCAGAGTTACAACGCTTGCGCCGCCAATTGTTGCTGACCTCGACAGCTCCCTGGTTGTATCAGAAAGTCGGCTATCAACCGATTAATCGGGAAAACTATGCCTGGACATTTGTGCGGCCCGATATCTACAAAAATATGCCGGAGCGTTAATCCACGCGTATAAGGGGAGTCACTGTAGACCAGTGATCCTGACAATATGATGAGATTCAGGCACGGTTTTTGTCTTCATTCCCGCATGAGCCAGGTGGCACTTTAATCGGAGAGGGTAATTTATGTATCAGTATGCGCTGGTGGGTGATGTCGGTGGAACCAATGCGCGTTTTGCCCTGTGTGAATTGGCCAACGGCAAGATTTCTCACAGTAAACAATATGCGGTTCAGGATCACGATAGCCTGGAGGCGGTTATCCGGCTTTTTCTGGATGAGCATGGCGATCTCATGGTTAAAAGCGGTTGTATCGCTATCGCCTGCCCGGTGGTCGGGGATTGGGTGGAAATGACTAATCACAACTGGGCTTTTTCCATTGCAGAAATGAAGCAACATCTGGATTTTGACTGTCTGGATGTCATCAATGATTTTACTGCCGTCAGCATGGCGATTCCGATGCTGGGCGAGGGTGATGTATTGCAAATGGGCGGCGACGCGGCGCTGCCCGGCAAGCCGGTGGCGGTGTACGGTGCCGGGACGGGGTTGGGGGTGGCGCATCTGTTGCCGGTTAATGGGCAATGGATTAGCTTGCCCGGTGAAGGTGGGCATACGGATTTCGCGCCCAATAGTGAAGAGGAAGACGCCATTCTGTGTATCCTGCGGCAAGATCTGGGGCATGTCTCGGCTGAGCGGGTGCTGTCCGGGCCGGGTCTGGTGAACCTCTATCGCGCGATTGTCAAAATCGATGGCCGCACGCCGGACGCGCTGACGCCAAAAATCATTGTTGAGCGGGCGTTGGAAAACAGCTGCGTGGATTGTCGTCGCGTGTTGTCACTATTCTGCGTCTTGCTGGGGCGGTTTGGCGGCAATCTGGCCTTAATGCTGGGCGCTTTTGGCGGAGTTTATATCGCCGGAGGTATTGTGCCGCGCTTTATGGACTTCTTTCAGAATTCCGGTTTCCGCGTGGCATTTGAAGATAAAGGGCGTTTTAAGGCGTATCTGGCGGCTATTCCGGTATTTATGATCACGCATCCGCAGCCGGGACTGTTGGGGGCCGGTGCCTATCTGCGACAGGTGATGGGTTATACGCTGTAAAATGGCGATAACCTGAAACGGGCGTTCTTCCGCATCCTGCACGCACGGTTGATAACAAACGTGTGTGCAAGCGTTTCTCTTCTGTCATCGTCCGCGGGATGATGCCGTCTGGTGAAAGGCTTGTGCCAATCGGGCGATACCGGGTTCGATTTGTTTCATATCGATGGCGTGAAAGCCGAGCCGGAAATAGTTCCCCGGCATCGGTGAGCCAAGAAAATGCGCCTGTCCCGGTTCAATCAGTACACCGGCATGTGCGGCGCGCCAGGCCAACTGTTGAGTGTTGATATCTTCCGGGGCCCGGATCCAGAAGGCGTTGGCATGTTCACTGCCTTCAATGCGGCGGCATTCCGGTAACCAGTGATTGAGCGCGTTATTCAGGCTGTCCCAACGGCGGGCGGAGTCTTCCCGGTAGCGATGCAGATAGGCTTCGTAATAGCCCTGAGCCAGAAAGTGCGCCATCTGATGCTGGATGTTGGTGGGCGGATGGCGATACATCAGCCGTCGCAGTGCCCGCAGTTCATCAATCAGTTCCGATGGCGCCACCAGATAACCGAGCCGCAGGCCGGGCGACAGCGATTTCGACAGACTACTGACATAAATCACCCGACTATGCACATCGCTGGCCTTGAGCGCGGCGCGTGGATAGGGGTCAAAGTTGGCTTCCGAATCGTAATCATCCTCGATAATGATCTGATCGTAGCGGCTGGCATGTTCCAACAGCGCAGTGCGGCGTTCGTTGCTCATGCGGATACCGGTGGGCGCCTGATGGCTGGGCGTCACGTAAAAATAGTCGCAGTTGCGGGACATCTCATGTAAGCAGAGTCCTTCGCTGTCCAGCGTATGAGGAATAATCTGCGCGCCCTGTAAGGAAAAGGTGTTTATCGCTTCGCGAAATACCGGATTTTCTACCGCGACGCGGGTGTTACGGTTAAACAACAGTTGTGACAACAGACAGAGCGCGTTCTGCGAACCGAGTGTAATCAGAATTTCGTCACCACGGGCGATAATGCCGCGCTTAGGCAAAATGCGTTTGCGTATCTGTTCAACCAGCAGTGAAACGTCCTGATCGATATTGTCGTACAGCCAATGGTGATCGCGGTGGGTGCCGGTAACCCGGCGAGTCGTGTCGCGCCACTGTTCGATAGGAAACAGTTGGGTATTGGGCTGACCGTAGATAAAGGGATACGGATACTCCATCCACCGCGCCGGTTTCATGATGGCCAGGAAGTCGCTGGGGCTGACATTCAGGCGTTTGCCCCATTCTGGTGCCTGCCGGGTGTCGTTGGTTGCCGCCTGACGTGCGTAGGCTTCGGCAGAATTTTCCGGTTGGTGGTAATCCGGATGCAGGTAATAACCGCTGCGGGGGCGGCTGACCAGATAGCCATCGTTGAGCAGACTTTCATACACCAGCGCCACGGTATTGCGGGAAATAGTCAACTGACAGGACAACTTACGACACGACGGCAGTGCTTCATCGGCGGGAAATACGCCAGCCAGAATCGAGGCAATCAGCGTTTCACGCAACTGTTCTTGCAGGCTTCGGTTGGCCACAAAATCAATATGCAGACAGTGATCGATCATCTTCCGCTCCTGGTGCTGAATCATCTTCAGGAAAACAAGCAAAAGATGTACCGGAACGTATGCCGTTCTGGGTTTATATCCACATGGAGCATTATCCCTATGAAACCAGGGATAATGCTCCATGTGGATGTTATCGGGTTAACGGGTTCTTCGTCTGCACGGGGAATAACACATCAATACGTGAGTTACACCGGATCGCGGTCAATGGCGAATGCTGACCACGCCTGACGCACCGGCATTACTTCAATGCGGTTGATGTTCATATGGTCGGGCAGTGTGGCGACATAAAAAATCTGTTCAGCGATATCGTCCGCCGTCAGTGGCGTGGTGCCGTGGTACAACCGATCCGATGCGGATTGATCGCCTTTGGTGCGTACCAGCGTGAACTCGGTTTCGGCAATGCCGGGGGCCAGGTCGGTAACGCGCACCCCCGTGCCTTGCAGATCGCAGCGCAGGTTATAGCTGAACTGTTTCACAAAGGCTTTGGACGCGCCATACACGTGGCTGCCAGGATAGGGCCATTGTCCGGCAATCGAGCCGATATTAATAATACTGGCCCCTTTGCCGGTTTTAATCAGTGTTGGCAGCAGCGCGTGAGTCACGTTGACCAGCCCGGTGACGTTGGTATCGATCATGGTGTGCCAGTCTTCCAGCGCTACCGCCTGCGCGGGTTGTGGCGACAGTGCCAGCCCGGCGTTGTTCACCAGTGTTTTCACCGCTTTGAAGGTTTTTGGCAGCCCAGCCACTAGCGTCTGTACTGCGTGGGCATCGCGTACATCCAGTACGGCAATATGGGTCGGCACCTGTGTGGAAAGTTCATCGGCCAGTGCTTTGAGCCGCTCCTCACGCCGCCCGGTCAGGATCAATGACCAACCCTGTGCGGCAAAGTGATGCGCTGCGGCGCGACCAAACCCAGACGTCGCGCCGGTAATAAACACAATATTCTGCATAAAAGAACTTCCTCATCGTGTGCGGTTAACTGGCCGTCGTTATTTTTCCGTGCCGTTATCTCATCCCTTGGTGCTGTACAGACATCCCCGATTGTGAGGCGTCATACTGATTTTGCCTCTGCCCGGTTATCGGTAGTGGCTGTTTCCATGGCTAAATTCACTTTACGGACCGGTTTACCGTTCGCACAGGGCCAGTTGGCGGAAATTGTTGTGACACCCATCTGGCTCAACGATCCCCACTAACTGGCTCTATCGCTCCTGTCGCGTTTATTCCTAGTCTGCAATATAACCACTGCATTTATGGGTGTCGGGATAACGAGGAGGACGAGAAGATGGCGTTGAAACAGGTACGATCCAACGATGAAGTGCGTCAACTGGATAGACAGTATGTATTCCACTCCTGGTCGGCGCAGGGCGCGTTGAACCCGCTGGTGATCGCAGGTGGGGAAGGATGCCGAGTGTGGGATTATGAAGGCCGCTCTTATCTGGATTTCAGTAGTCAATTGGTGAATGTGAATATCGGTTTCCAGCATCCAAAAGTGGTGGCGGCGATTAAAGCGCAGGCGGATATTCTGACTACTATTTCTCCGGCGACCGCCAATCTGGCACGTGGTGAAGCGGCGCAGCGCATTGTGTCGCACGCACCGGAAAACTTCAGCAAGGTGTTTTTCACCAACGCCGGGGCTGATGCCAATGAGAATGCTATCCGCATGGCCCGGTTGTTTACCGGTAAAGAAAAAATTCTCTCTGGCTACCGTTCCTATCATGGCAACACCGGCAGCGCGATTGGTGCGACTGGCGACTGGCGTCGTTTGCCAAACGACTACTCTCGCGGCCATGTCCATTTCTTTACCCCTTATTTATACCGCAGTGAATTTCAGGCCACCACGGAGCAGCAGGAGTGTGCGGCGGCGCTACATTATTTGCGGCGGATTATCGAGTGTGAAGGACCAAACACCATTGCCGCCATCCTGTTGGAAACCATTCCGGGAACCGCAGGAATTCTGGTGCCGCCCGCTGGTTATCTGCAAGGGGTGGAGGCGCTGGCGCGGGAATTCAACATCATGCTGATTATGGATGAGGTGATGGCGGGTTTTGGCCGCACCGGTCGCTGGTTCACTTTCCAGCATGACGGCGTGGTACCGGATTTGATTACTTTTGCCAAAGGGGTGAACTCCGGTTATGTCCCGGCGGGTGGGGTCATTATTTCTGAACGCATTGCCCACTTTTTTGATGATCGGCTGTTCCCCGGTGGACTGACCTACTCCGGCCATCCACTGGCAATGGCGGCGATTGTGGCCACTATTGACGCGATGGAAGAGGAACATGTGGTGGAAAATGCCGCACTGGTGGGTGACGGCGTGCTGGCGGAGGGATTGCACACGCTGGCTGATAAATACGCCATCATCGGCGATGTCCGGGGAAAAGGCGTCTTCCATGCGCTGGAACTGGTTTCTGATCCTGTCAGCAAAACACCACTGTCAGCGGCGTTGATGGCGGAGCTGAAAAAAGGCCTGCTGGATCGTGGTTTGCTCGGCTTCGTGGCGGAAAACCGCTTGCATGTCGTCCCGCCCTGTACTGTCACCATCGCTGAAATTCAACAAGGTCTGGGGATCATTGATGCGGCGTTGGCGGACCTGATGATCGATAAGTAGTCTGCGTTGTTCTGCGGGAGTGATACGGCAGAAGCACCGTGGTCATCCCCGCGGCAGGCGGGGATCGACAGCTGTTGGACGCCGTCGGATCCATGGAGCCCATTCGTACGGGAATAACACTCACCTTCTTGCCCCATGTAAAAGCAAACTTGTCGTTAATTGCACCAATTTAGCCATAAAAAAGAATTATATGGTGGCTAACGTCCGTTATTTTTATGGATTTGGGTGAAAAATGAACGTTGGCATAGAAATGGCATAAGTGATAGCAAGAAACCTAACCATTCGGTCAAAAAATGACATGAAGGGGATAACCGTAATGAGTCAGTTAATGTATGCCGATGCACCCTCCATTGTGACGCTTAAACCTGCAATAGCGGCGGCCAGACCCGCGATCGTGGTGCGCGATGCCAATGTGATTTACCCGTCGACGGACCAACCGGTACATGCGTTAAAAGATATCAACCTGACCGTTCGACAGGGAGAGTTCGTCTCTTTCATCGGCCCTTCCGGTTGCGGTAAAACCACGCTGCTGCGTACCATCGCCGATCTGGAACCGATAACCTCCGGCGACCTGTTGGTCAACGATATGACGCCGTCTGAAGCGCGTCAGGCCGGTGCTTATGGGTATGTTTTTCAATCACCGGTGTTGCTGCCGTGGCGCACGGTACTGGCCAATGTGATGCTGCCATTGCAGATTCAGGGACGTCCGCCGGGCTTGTGTGACGCCATTGCTCGTGAACAACTGGCGCGTGTCGGTTTGACCGGTTTTGAGAAGAAATATCCATGGCAACTCTCGGGTGGGATGCAGCAGCGAGTCTCTATTGCCCGTGCTCTGGGATTCGAACCGAAAATCCTGATGATGGATGAACCGTTTGGCGCGCTGGATGAACTGACGCGGGATAACCTCAACCAGCAGTTGCAACAACTGTGGTACACCGAACAGCGTACTATCGTGTTTGTCACCCACTCGATTGCGGAAGCGGTCTACCTCTCCACCAAAATTGTCATCATGACCCCGCGCCCTGGTCGGGTTGTCAAAATCATTGATTCGCCGCTGCCGCATGAGCGGGATCTGTCGCTGCGCGATACGCCGGAGTTTATCCGGCTGGCGCAAGAGGTGAGGGCGGCGCTGGTCGAGGGACATCATGAACACTAATACGTCCCTGCGCATGCAAGTATTTCGTTATCACGCGTTGCCCATCGGCGTGGTGGTGGTGGCGGTACTGTTGTGCTGGTATCTGCTGGCGATAGGGTTGAATGCCTCCGGGGCCATTGAACGCACGCTGGCGCCGAAAGGCGCCTGGAGTTGGCGTGATCTGGTGATGGCTACGTTTTCGATGCCGCGGCCGGTACTGCCTACACCGGACCAGATTATCAGCGATATCTGGAACAGTACGACCCAATGGCCGGTCACGTCGCCACGCAATTTACTGTTGCACACCTGGGTGACCGCCAGTGCGGCACTGACCGGTTTTGTCATGGGCGTACTGCTGGGGTTGGGACTGGCCATCTGTATCGTGCACTCCCGCACGCTGGATAAAGCGCTGATGCCATGGATTGTGGCGTCACAAACGGTGCCGGTGCTGGCTATCGCTCCGATCGTATTGATTATTCTCGGCAGTATGGGCATTACCGGGTTATTGCCGAAAGCCACCATCGCCATGTACCTGTGTTTTTTCCCGGTCACCATTGCCACCGTGCAGGGATTGCGTGCGCCACAAAAGATGGAAATGGAGCTGGTACACACTTATGCGGCCAGCCGTATCGATACTTTCTGGCTGGTGCGGCTGCCTTCTTCGCTGCCGTACCTGTTTCCGGCGTTCCGGGTGGCGATTGCCAGTGGGCTGGTGGGCACGATGGTGGCGGAACTGCCAACCGGGGCGCAGGCCGGGTTGGGCGCTCGTTTGCTGACCGGTTCTTACTATGGTAACACCGTGCAGATTTGGTCAGCACTGGTGATGGCGTCGTTGCTGGGGCTGGGGCTGACCGCATTGGTCAGTCTGACCGAGCGACTGGTGATGCGGCGACGTAAGGAGGCGTGATGAAAGCAAAACAGATTTCCGGCACCTTCATGCTGGTCAGCGCAGTGTTGATGATTCTGCTGGCGTTCAGCCAATGGGGATCCGCGCCGGGTCCAGCTTCATTGACGTTGTTGGCGGTAATGTCGTTGCTGTTGGCGGCCTGTCTGGTGGCGCTGTCTGACTCTGCGAGGCTATGGCGGCTGGTGGTGTTGATGGTGCTGGTACTGAGTAGTGCCGGATTATTGATGTCTGTCGATAGTACCGGGGCGACGTACTGGGTAGTCCTGGCCGCGCAGGTACTGCTGGCGATGGTCAGTGTACAGCGCCTGGCGATAGCTAATCTCCGATTGCCCGCCAGTGTCGTGGCAACCCTGTTCGGTTTGTGGGTGGTCTATTTCTGGCAATTGCTGGTGACGGTGTTTGCTGTGCCGCAGGTACTGTTGCCGACGCCGTTCAATATCATACAGGCGCTGTATGACAGTGCGGCGTTGCTGGCTGGCGATGTGGTGCAGACGGTGCTGAAAGCGGTGCTGGTTGGCTATCTGCTGGGCAGTGGACTGGGGATTGTCGTTGGTCTGTTGATCGATAGATTGCCATTCCTGCAACGGGGTTTGCTGCCGTTGGCCAATCTCACCAGTACGGTTCCGTTGGTGGGCGTGGCGCCGATTGCGGTGATGTGGTTCGGTTTTGACTGGCCGTCCAAAGCGGCGGTGATTGTGCTGGTGACGTTCTTCCCGGCGTTGGTTAGTACGCTGGCGGGGTTGCAGGCCAGCGGCAAGCTGGAACGGGAGCTAATGTACTGCTATGCCGCCAGTCCGCGCCGAACCCTGTTAATGCTGCGCCTGCCCGCAGCCATGCCGTTTATTTTTGGCGCATTAAAGGTTAACGCCACACTGGCACTGATCAGCGCGATTGTGGCGGAATTTTTTGGTTCTCCCACCGCCGGGCTGGGGTTCCGTATTTCTACTGAAGCCGCACGTATGCATATGTCGGTAGTATGGGCGGCGATTGTAGTGGCGTCGGTAGTGGGTTCTCTGGTGTATGCCTTATTGGTTCGTCTGGAAAAGAGAATGAATTTCTGGCACCCCTCGGTACGAGGCGTGTCATAACGACGGTAAGAGGTTTTTGCTATAAAAAACAATATTATCAATATGTTAATTAATTATGGTGTTCACTTTAACCCGAGGAGTCATTAGATGACAGTACACTCTGTTTTTCGCCGGCTGCTGCTGGCCGCAGTGTCCCTGACTTTCACCGTTCAGGCGTTGGCTGCCGAGAAGGTGACGCTCCAGCTTAAATGGTTGCCGCAGGCCCAGTTCGCCGGGTATTACGTGGCACAGGCCAAGGGCTATTACAAAGACGAAGGACTGGATGTCACCATTAAACCAGGAGGGACCGATATTTCCCCGGTGCAGGTGATTGCCGGGAAATCGGCGGATGTGATTGTCGATTGGATGCCTGACGCGTTGGCGGCGCGAGAAGCGGGTGTTCCGCTGGTGAATATCGCTCAGATTTTTGACCGTTCCGGCATGATGCTGACGTGCAGGAAATCCAGCGGTGTGACTACGCCAGCCGATCTGAAGGGTAAAACACTCGGGGTGTGGTTTGGTGGTAACGAATATCCGTTTTTCAACTGGATGAACAAGCTGGGTTACAAGCCCGGTGTCGATATCAACGTGCTGAAACAGGGCTTTAACGTTGATCCGTTATTGCAAAATCAGGCGGCCTGTATTTCCACCATGAACTATAACGAATACTGGCAGTTGATTGACGCTGGCATGAAGAAAGAGGATTTGGTGACTTTCCCATATGAAGATGAGGGTGTCTCCACATTGGAAGACGGCCTGTATGTGCTGGGGCCGAATCTGAAAGATAAAGCGTTCGTGGCCAAAATGGCGAAATTCCTCAAAGCGTCCTATAAAGGCTGGAATGAGGCGGTGAATCACCCGGAAGAAGCGGCGAAGATTGTGGTGTCGCAAGATGCTTCCGGTTCCGCTACCGTAGCGGTGCAGCAACGTCAGATGGAAAACGTCGCTAAATTGATCACCAATGCCAACACACCTAAAATCGGTTATCTTGATCCGGCGGCTTATCGCCGCACGGTGGATGTGCTGTTGAACAGCGGCGGCGGTAGCCCGGTTATCAAGAAAGACCCAGGCGACAGTGCCATGAGTCATGTGGTGTGGGACGCGGCAGCGAAATAATTTATTGCATGAGCACGATTCCTCATTAACCACAGCGCCAGGGAAGGCGAAAGTCATCAACAAACGGCAGGTAAACGTCATGTGGAAAAGCAAGGTGCCAGAGGAACGCGATGTGATACCCGTTTCATCCCGGTTGTTACCGGAAAGTGTCGAAGAGGTCGAAAAAGGCCGCATTCGTCAGGATAATGAGGCGATCATCCGGTTGGCGGCCGAGCGTATTTTTGCCCGTTTCGGTTTCAAAGGGGCCACGATGGCGCTGATTGCCGAAGCCGCCGGATTGCCCAAAGCCAACCTACATTACTACTTCGGTAATAAACAGACGCTTTATCTCACGGTGCTGGATACTATTCTGCATGACTGGTTGTCTCCATTGGATGACCTGCATCCACAAGCCGATCCGAAAACCGCGATTGAGCGCTATGTACGGCAGAAAATACGCTTCAGTTTTGAGCGCCCGGAGGCGTCTAAACTGTTTGCCAATGAAATCCTGCAAGGTGCACCGATGGTGCATCATTTGCTGCAAACCGAGCTGCGGCGGCTGGTGGTGGAAAAATCCGCCGTGTTAGATCGCTGGATCGCTGATGGGCGGTTGCAACCGTTGGATGCGCCACATTTCTTTTTTTCTGTTTGGTCGATGACCCAGACCTACGCTGATTTTGACATTCAGATTGCCGCTGTACTGGGCGATGCCGCCCGTTCGGCTGATGCTCAGGAACGGGCCACCCGCCATGTGCTGACCAGTGTGTTTCGGATCTGCGGGCTGGCGTAACGGGATTACCTCCACCGTCGCCATATCCGTGACAATCCATAAAAAAGCGCTCCAAAACCTCCGACGAAAAAGCCAACCGGCCAGTTGGTTTCGTAAGACAGCGCGATGGCTAACCACACCGTCACTAACGAAATAGATACAGACAGAATGACCGCTGGAACCGGACGATGGGTCAGGGATCGTGCTACTGCCGACGGTGCAATCATTAAGCTAAAAACCAGTAGCGCGCCAACCACCGGCAGTGACATCGCTGTCGCCAGTGCCAGAATAGCCAAAAACCAAATTTCCATTTTTCGCGCTGACACACCTTTAACCTCGGCCAGCTCCGGCGAAATTGAGCTTAATACTAGTGGTGAGAACAATTTTATGGTCACGCCGATCACCAGCAGACTTAACAGTGCAATGGGGGTGATTTCAGCAGTGCTTACGCCAAGCACTTCACCAAAAAGTAGTGAGTAAACCTGTTGGGAATATTGGCTGCTCATACTTAAAAATAACGTTCCCAGACTCAAGAGCATCACCAGGGACAGCGCGGTGGCTACCTCATGACGACCCTTTTTCGACAACTGGCTGATGCCGACCACGCCGAGTCCGGCGAAAGTTACCAGGCCGAAAAACGAATTGATGCCCAACAGGCCGGCTAACGCGGCGCCGGGAAACGTGCCGAGAGGTAAGGCATGGGCGGCAAAAGAGGCGCCGCGAAGCACGACAAAAAATCCGACAACCCCGGCCACAATGGCGACCAACGTGACCACAATCCAGGTATTGATCATAAAACTGGAGAACATGTCTAATTCCCCTTAGTGATTTTAAGGTGCGTACAGATCAGATAGAGGATGAATATCAACGCCACAATAAAAAAACTCACCGGCCAGCCGTGTCCCGGCGTCCAGTAGTAACTATCGTAAGCCAACAGAATTCCGCCCCAGGTTGCGGCCAGTCCGATAATAATCGCCATCAAAATAGCGGTAGCCGGGCGTTTTGCCAGTTGCAGTGCCGTAGCCGCAGGACCTATCAGTAACGCGGTTGATAACACGGCACCGACGGTCATTGAGGAAAGTGCCACCGACAGCGCGAGAACGATCAGGTACAGTAGCCCGATAACCCGGGTTTTTATGCCGTGAATTTCAGCCAGTTCAACGTCGAGAGAACTCAGCAACAACGGGCGATAGAGAATGGCTGTAACAGCCAACGCACCAAGACCCACCAGTAATGCCAGCGGAATAATCGAGGGGGGAATAGCAAACATAGAACCAAACATCACGCTGATTGCCGCACCGGTCGTGCTGTGGGTGGTGACATCGAAATATAAAAACAGTGCCGAAAGGCCGAGACCGGCGCCCAGTACAATACCGGTGACTAAATCCCGTTCGCGAGCGCGCCGCATATCGACCAGTTCCATCCCCATCGAGGCCAGAAGCGCCATACCTAGCAGGCCGGCCAACGGATTAATGCCCAGAAGGAAGGAGAGGGCGCCGCCGGCACTGCTGACATCTGCCAGTGCGTGACCAGCAAAAGACTGGCCACGTATCACGGTAAACACACCGACAACGCCAGAGACTACCGCAGCGCCTCCACCGATAATCAGTGCGGTTTGCACCGGTTGACTGGAAAAAAAGCCCGGTTCAAAAATGGTCATCATTAAAGAATTCATTAGGATTTAGACATTCGAATGGCAGTCGGCCGAGTGTTGATCCGTCTGTGCCGCGGCCGCGCCGTTAGCGGCAATCACCAGTACCCGGTCAAGAACGTGGACCACTTCAATATGATGGCCATACAACTCACTGAGCACATCGGTACGTACCACATCGTCAGTTTTGCCGCTGGCCGCACGACCATTAGCTAAATAGACGATGCTATCCATGGCGGAAAGTAACGGGTTCATATCATGAGCGGAAAGCAGTATCGTGACCTGATGTGAGACGCAAAGATGGCGCAAAAGCGCCACAATCTCCGACACGCTGCGCATGTCCAGATTAGCCAGAGGTTCATCAAGCAATAAAAGCCGGGGACAGCGAATCAAGGCGTGGGCAATCAACACACGCTGCTGCTGACCACCAGAAAGATTTCCGATGCGTTGGTCAGCAAAGCTCTCGGCACCCACCTCTTTCAACATATCATCGACTTTTTGCCTGACCTTTCTGGATGGAAAGCCAAAACCGAGTTGATGTCCATTGAGGCCCAGAGTCACTAAATCCCTGGCTCGCAGCGGTATTTCGGCATCAAACAAGATCTTCTGCGGTACGTAACCGACAGCGTTTATCCCTTGCCTGCCCGTCAGATTATCGATGTGTACGCTACCTTCATTGGCTTGTTGAAAGCCGAGAATAGTACGTAGCAGCGTCGTTTTACCTGAGCCATTAGAACCAATAAGGCCGCAGAACTCCCCGGCCTTAAGGTTAAAGGTTACCTGTTGCAGCACATTTTTGGTGGAGAAAGAAACGCTGATGTTATTGACAGCCAGAACGCTGTCGCCTGCGTGTATCATCTTATTTACTTGCCAGCAGGGTTTCGGTAGAGACGTGGTCTGCCACTGCACGGCGCAGCGCTTTGGTTTCCGCCATCATCCACGACTGATAGGTATAACCCGGTGTTGGCATGGTTTCATATACACCGACCACCGGAACGTGATTTTTCTTGGCCAGACTCAGAAAGGATGCGGTTAGCGGATCGGTAACCTGTTGGTTATAAACAAAGGCCTTAAGTTTATGACTGCTGAATAGATTATTTTGTGCGGTGACATCCTGCGGTGCCGGATCGGTACCGTTCATGATGGCCGCTTCAAGGTTAAATGGTGTAGCGATATGCGCCCCCGCGGCCTGTAACATATAGTCGCCGACCGGCTCGGTTACCGCGACGTCACTGCCTTTATATTTGGCTTTGAAATCAGCAAGTTCGGCGAACCAGGGTTTCAGAGACGCATCGAATTTTTTAACGTTGGCCTCAAAGTAGGCTTTTTGTTCAGGCATTGATGCGCTGAGGTTGGCAGCGATTTGTTTCGCGACGGCGGGCATGGTAATCGGCTTGTACCACAAGTGTGGATTTGGTGTGTTATCCGGCAAACCGAGCAGATGTTGCACGTCAATCACATGACGCGTTTTGTTCGGCGCCGCAGAGAGAAACTTATCCGTCCAGGAATCATAACCGAGCCCATTTTTTACCACCAGATCGGCATTGGCTATCTCGGCGGCAATTTTCGGACTGGCTTCAAACGTATGCGGATCGGTGTTCGGATCGGTTTCAATCGCCGTGACGTGAACAAATTTGCCACCAATTTGTGAAATTACATCGGCGTATTCATTTTCTACCCCGACCGCATTCAATACCGGCGTTGATGCCGCCATCGCTTCACCGGTGTGAACGGAAGCTAAAACGATGACTGTTAATGCTGCGCTAAACTTGCCTTTCATCTAAAACCCCTAATGATCAATACATTAAAAACAACAGTGAAATTAAATGTTATAACATAACAATATTGATAACCTGGTCGCGCGACAAGGTAATAGTGGTAACCAGTTGTTTAAGAATTAGCGTTTGAGAAATAAATTGGAAAAATCGTTAGAAAACGAAGATCTGGGGCCATCGTTGTTCCGTTGGTATAAGTTGGGTAATAGGTAGTCTTTTCGGTTAACGGCACCCCATCTATTTATCATTAGATGGGGCTATGGAGATTGATCATTAAGAAAAATTTGTCATTTAAAATTACTTATTAAAAAAGCGATCCTATAACTTCGAATCACTAACCTTAAAGTTTAGAATTTAAATATCAATAGAACAGCAGAAAAAACGATAAGCAAAATTATTGTAAGTTTTTTTAAAAAATACTTCTCCCCAATAAATAAAGCTGAAAGAATAAAACCAACAACTAAACTCATTCTTCGAAAAATTGATAAGTATGTCACATTCGCACTGGCATCTGAGATTGCAAAAAAATAGACTAGTTCAGCTATTACCCATGATAACCCAACAAGAGGTATATACAGGCTCCATTTACAATGATATTTCTCCTGCCTAAATTTGATACTTAATACAAGCAATGCTGTTGCAATTATAAAACGATGAAGTGCGCTATATGCCTGAACTGTGTAAACTGACATACCCATTTGTTGAACGATAAATTTATCATAAACTGTAGTGAACGAAGAAAGAATAGTTGCGATGAGCATCATTGTCATTGGGAGGCTTCTGAGAGTGTTTATGCCTTCTTTTTTCCCTATCTGAGAAAGAAAGTAATAACAAATAACAGATAGGACTACAGCAGTGAGCTGTATGGGTGTCAGGAACTCTCCAAAAATCAATGATCCTCCCGCGAGTGTCCAGAGAGGGCCGGAAGCTCTGACAGAACCTGAAAAGGACATGGGAAGTTCCCTCACAGAAAAGTAAGCGAAAACCCATGATAATGTCATCATGGTGCTTTTTACAAAAATGATTAACTGTTCATGAAAATGAATGCCATCAATATTTATTCTAGGCATACCAGCATAAGTGAATGGGATGAATGCCGGCACCCAGAAAAGAGCACCAAAAAATGATGAAAAAAATACAACCGGAAAAATGCCATTATCGGCCATCGCTTTTTTTGTCCAAAAATCATAAAAGCCGAGAATAAACCCGGCTGCGATACCATAATAAATCCACATATATAAAGGAGTCTCTAAAACCGTATCTATTGAGCTGGTTTCATAAGCGGGTGATAGTTGGATTGTGGCTCTGTTAAAGATTCAGTAAATGTTCCCGTACCATTAATAACCATTCCCGTTCCGACAGTTACATTTTTCGCAAGACCGTGTCCTTTCAGCAAACCCCCCCTTTCGTTTGGCCCATATTCCCTCCAGCTTTTTCCTTCTTCAAGCCGGCAACCATCTGCTGTAATTGAACCCAGTATCTGACTTCCGCTTCCTAGAAACGTCGCCCCAAAAACCGCTACTCCACCAAGATAACGTCCCCGATTTCCTATTTTAATTATGGCATCATCTCGGTTAGCTTTAATTGTCACTCCTCCTTCACCAAATTGGTTCTCTGACCCTATAGAGACTGGACCTAATGATGACTCAATGAGTGTGTTGCTGTGAAAGGTATTATTATCAACTATCTCCATTACATATTCACTTGACCCTATGATTGTTACCCCAGGATAAAAAATGTTACCTGTACCTATTTTAGCATGTACTGAAATAAGTGTGGATAATGGGTCGAATATAATATTTCCTCTCTCACAAAGTTGAGCTATCTGAGCTAACGTCAGAAAACCATGATTTATCCGGAGTTGGTCAAAAATTTCAGGAAACATTAAGTTATTTTCTCCAGACTATTTGATTTGTCACAAGGACGCATAGATACAACCCTATTGTCTATTGCATTATGTAAATAAGAGACAAGAAGATCTGTCAGATACGGAGCCTCGGTCATTTTACCCGGTAATATCAGGATATGACCCGGTATAGGCTCAGAAATTGCCACATTAAGCGATCGGTTAGTATTTTCAGGTCTTTGCAGGTCAACCTTAACGCAGGCAATATTAATAGCATCAGGGTCATTCCAGTCTGGGAATAATTTTTTTATTCCCTTTCGAATATTTTCAGATCTGTCTGGAATTACATTGTAATCTGCACTTTCTGAAAGAAGAGCGTCTTCATTGAATCCTATTATGCTGTTGTTGCCGTGATGCATTAAGGCTGCTTCATGCGCGTCCAAATAAAAAACACCAAAGTCTGATAACCTGCGAGTTATTATTAAATGACTTTTCCAGTAGCGAATGGGGAGATGGATGCCATGATGTTTTTCGAATAGTCCTTTTGCTCCTATTCCAGAAGAGTAGACAATTCTTTCTGCACTAACATGTTGCAATTCACCATCTGTATCTCGTAGTAGGATTTCCTGCCCGTTAATACTTTCAACATCATAGCCTAAGTAAAAATCGCAGCCAGATTTCAACGAGAGATGTATTAATTTCCTATACAGTAAGCGAGTGTTTAAACTGACATCATCTACTTCAAATATTGCTGCAGTCTCTTTAAAATTTGCATCAGGGATGCGGTTTTGTGCTTGCGCGCGCGTCAGGTTGCTATATGAAACACCAGCTTCATTCCAACGTGACAAAACCTCATTAATACGCGACTCATCTTTAATCAGCGCCAGTGGTCGCTTATCTGCGTCTCCTATTGCTTCTGGTGCAAAACGGCGAATATATTCATGGCCATATATGCAGCGTTTAGCCACTTGTATAGCTTCCTCTCTTTTCAGAATTGATGTTGCATGATATGTACCGCGGTGTAGCCATCCCTCATTGCGGGTTGAAGGGCCGCTAGCAAACACTTTTTTGTTTTCCACCAACGCAACCGACAGGCCTATTTCACATAATTTATATGCCGACATGAGCCCCGCAATTCCTCCTCCGATGAGGATAACATCATACTTTTTCATTTTATTCTCATTTTTCTTTAGAGGTTAAATAATTAATTAATTTTATGTGGTTTGGCTATACATTATTATGTTACAAATTAATTTCCCAACATCTGGCTACAATAAAACGACATGGTTTTTATTTAACTTATTGGTTTTATTAACAAATAATAAATTTATTTTTAATTTATTATTCATGTTTATGCAATTTACTTGTAATGTTAATATTATTTTATTTTTTTATATCTTACTGTTGCTATTTTTTAAGTATTAAACTCTAAGTTTATTTTTTTAATTAAGATAAAATAAAATGAAACATTTATTTTATAATATACCCTAAATAATTTGGATTAGGGGTGTAGGAAGACAGATTTTGAGTCATCACCGGTAGAAGTTTCTGCACAATAGACATTCGATGATCATTATTCTTAGAATTCGCACAATACAAAATTTACTTTTGCCATTTAAGGAAAGATTTTTTTGTTAGTCTCCTTTTTATCCGAAAGTTTCATAAGGTAGCTCTGTTTATCTCCATGAATTACCTTCCATTGAACATATTTGCATCAATGGTGGTGCGAAATGCACCAAAAAGATACGAATTCGCAGCCATCATGAAAAATTATGATCAGTTAATCCCTTGTTTTTTGTGTGATCTGGGCCATTGGCAACAATGGCACATAAATCGCATCTCTATCCCTGAAAACTTAACCAATCGGTCAGGATTTTTGAGCGGTAGGGTGACGCCTCGCTCCGGCCCTGTTCAGGAGATACCTATGAGCAATCGAAAACAAGGCAGCATTGACGATGTTAACCGCCACAAGGCACGACTTCGCTTCCGTTACTCCGGTTTTGTCTCGTCAGAGGAGGCTGAGTGATGAAAGGTCAGATTCCCGTGGGCGTGGACGCGCCAGGCATACAACGCGGTCGGCTGGCCCCGGCGGATTATCTGAGTAGCTTCAGCGACAGCACTGTAGCGCTGACACATATTCAGGCGGTGATTGAGGCTGAACGTTGCTACTACTGCTTTGACGCCCCCTGCACCCGCGCCTGTCCCGCCGATATTGATGTACCGAGCTTTATTCACCGTATCGCGCAGGACAACGTGCGTGGCGCTGCCGAAGCCATCTTGCAGGAGAACGTGCTGGGCGGAATGTGTGCTCGCGTTTGTCCGACAGAAACCTTGTGTGAACAAGCTTGTGTGCGTAATGCGCAGGATGGCAAGCCGGTACAGATCGGCTTGTTGCAGCGTCATGCTACCGATACCTATTTTGCCAATCCCGGCCAGCCGCTATTTGTGCGTGCGGCGGACAGCGGCAAAACCGTAGCGGTGGTGGGGGCCGGGCCTGCCGGATTAACTGTCGCCCATCGTTTGGCGGTGAACGGTCATAACGTGGTGGTGTTCGATGCCAAGCCCAAACCGGGTGGATTGAATGAATACGGTCTGGCGACTTATAAAACCACCCATGATTTTGCCCAGCAAGAGATTGCCTGGCTGTTGTCAGTCGGGGGTATTGCACTGCGGCTCAATCAACGGTTGGGGCAGGACTTCACGCTGGAGCAACTGCGTACTGATTATGACGCGGTGTTCCTGGGTATGGGGTTGGCGGGGGTTAACGCCCTGGGGATTGATGAGCCGGCGCTGGCGGGTGTGCGTGAAGCGGTAGATTTTATCGCCGAACTGCGTCAGTCCGATAGTTTCAGCCAGGTGGCGGTTGGTCGTAATGTGGTGGTGATTGGTGGTGGCATGACCGCGGTGGACGCCGCCGTACAGGCGAAAAAACTCGGTGCCCGCGAGGTCACGATAGTGTATCGCCGGGGTGAAACGGAGATGAAAGCGTCACCTTATGAACAGGCGTGGGCAAAAACATGCGGTGTTACGTTGCGTTACTGGTCTGCGCCACAGGAAATTCATGGCGAAGAGGGTTGTGTTACCGGCGTATCTTTTATGGTGATGCAACAGCAAAACGGTGTGCTGGTGGCGAGTGGTGAAACCTTCACATTGCCTGCCGACATGGTGTTGAAAGCTATCGGCCAGACTTATGACGCAGTGCCAGCAGGCAGGACCGTGGCGCTCAAAGGTGGACGCATCCTGGTAGACGATCAGGGACGTACCTCGTTACCGGGTGTCTGGGCTGGGGGCGACTGCTGTGCGGACGGACTGGATCTTACCGTGGACGCGGTGCGCCAGGGCAAGATTGCCGCCAAATCCATAGCATTGGCGCTGAGCGTCGTCGGACGGGTAGCGGCTAATGATACGCCTTCACTGGCCAATCAGGAGCGTTCTCATGGCTGATCTCAACACGAATTTTCTGGGTATCAAAAGCCCAAACCCTTTTTGGCTGGCGTCCGCGCCGCCCACCGACAAAGAGTACAACGTGGTACGGGCATTTGAAGCTGGCTGGGGTGGTGTGGTGTGGAAAACCCTGGGGCTTGATCCGCATGTGGTTAACGTTAGTGGTCCGCGTTATAGCACCTTGCGCGGCGCTGATCGCCGAGTGCTGGGCCTGAATAATATTGAGCTGATCACCGATCGTTCGCTGCACGTCAATCTGGAGGAAATTGCCCGCGTTAAGCGCAACTGGCCGGATCGCGCCATTGTGGTGTCGATTATGGTGCCGTGCGAGGAGGCAGCGTGGAAAACCATCCTGCCGTTGGTGGAAGCCACCGGTGCCGACGGTATAGAGCTGAACTTCGGTTGCCCGCATGGCATGAGTGAACGTGGCATGGGCGCGGCGGTGGGGCAGGTGCCGGAATATATCGAGATGGTCACCCGTTGGTGCAAGCAGTATTGCCACTTGCCGGTGATCGTCAAGCTGACGCCAAATGTCAACGATATCCGTTATCCGGCGCGAGCCGCCAGACACGGCGGTGCGGATGCAGTGTCGCTGATTAACACCATCAACTCGGTGATGGGCGTCGATCTCGATTCGATGAGTATTCATCCCAATACCGGCGGAAAAGGTTCTCACGGTGGATATTGCGGCCCGGCGGTGAAGCCGATTGCGCTCAACATGGTGGCGGAAATTGCCCGGGATGCGGAAACGGCCGGATTGCCGATATCCGGCATTGGCGGCATTTCGACCTGGCGCGATGCGGCGGAGTTTATCGCGCTGGGCTGCGGCACGGTGCAGGTGTGTACCGCCGTGATGGTGCATGGTTTTCCGATTGTGCGCGACATGATAAGCGGCCTGTCCAATTACATGGATGAGAAAGGCTACCGCACACTGGAGGATTTCCGCGGCCGCGCGGTCGGCAGTGTCACCGACTGGCGCTATCTCAATCTCAATCATGTTGATAAAGCGGTGATTGATCAGTCGCTGTGTATCAAGTGTGGCCGTTGTCATCTGGCTTGTGAAGACACTTCGCATCAGGCTATCACCAGCATGAAACACGGCGGGCGCCATTTTGAGGTGAGAGAAGAGGATTGTGTGGGCTGCAATTTGTGCGTCTCCATCTGCCCGGTGGAGAACTGCATTACGTTGCGTAGTTTGACTCCGGGTGAAGTGGATGTGCGTACCGGCAAGGTGGTGAGCGATGAGTACGCCAACTGGACCACCCATCCCAATAACCCGATGGCGACCACGGCGATCAACGCTTGAGTCTCGTCTTCACGCATAAATGAAGGAGAATAGTATGAGTCACAACCTGTTGATTAAAGGTGGCATCGTCGTGAATGCCGACCGCCAGTTCCGGGCCGACGTACTGTGTGTGGATGGCATTATCGTGGCCGTAGGCGAGGATGCGGGTCGGGATGCGCCAAGCGGTGCAGCGGTGGTGGATGCCAGCGGTCTGTACGTGATGCCGGGTGGTATCGATCCACACACGCACATGAATTTTCCGTTTATGGGCACCACCACCGTCGATGATTTTTACAGTGGTACTGCCGCCGCGCTGGCGGGCGGGACAACCACCATCATCGACTTTGTCATTCCCAATCCGCAGCAGTCACTGATGGAAGCCTACCGTGACTGGCGCGGTTGGGCGCAAAAGGCGGCGTCCGACTACAGCTTTCATGTGGCGATTACCTGGTGGGGCGACAGTGTGCATCGGGATATGGGGACGCTGGTTCAGGAAGAAGGGGTGAACAGCTTCAAGCATTTTATGGCTTACAAAAACGCCATCATGTGTGATGACGAAACGCTGATGAACAGCTTTCGTCGTTCACTGGAACTGGGGGCGATGCCGACAGTGCATGCTGAAAACGGCGAAATGGTTTACCTGTTGCAGCAGGAGATCCTCAAGCGCGGCATCACCGGGCCGGAAGGACACCCGCTGTCGCGACCGCCGGAAGTGGAAGGCGAAGCCGCCAACCGTGCCATCGCCATCGCCAATGTGATGGGCATACCGATTTACGTGGTGCACGTTTCCTGTATGGAGTCAGCTGAAGCGATCGCCCGCGCCCGTTCCCGCGGACAGCGTGTGTATGGCGAGGTATTGGCCGGGCATCTGGTGATTGATGACAGTGTGTACCGCGACCCGGATTTCAACCAGGCGGCGGCGCATGTGATGAGCCCGCCGTTCCGGCCGAAAGCGCATCAGGAAGTATTGTGGCACGGCCTGCAATCTGGTCAGTTGCACACCACCGCCACTGATCACTGTACCTTCTGCGCCAGCCAGAAAGCGGCGGGCGGCGACAACTTCACCAAGATCCCCAACGGCTGTGGCGGGGTGGAAGAACGTCTGGCGGTTATTTGGGATGCCGGGGTAAACAGCGGCCGCCTGACGCCCAGCGAATTTGTAGCGATTACCTCCACCAATACGGCGCGGCTGTTCAACATCTATCCGCGCAAAGGCAGTGTTTCGGTTGGCGCGGATGCTGACCTGGTGCTGTGGGATCCTGACGGCAGCAAGACACTGTCTGCTAAAACTCATCACTCCAGAAACGATTTCAATGTGTTTGAAGGACGCACGGTGAAAGGCATTCCCGCCTATACCGTCAGTCAGGGCGTAGTGGTATGGGTTGATGGCGATCTACGCGCCAAAGAGGGTGCCGGACGTTACATCAAACGCCCGGCATTCGGGCCAGATTTCAGCGCGACGGCGGTATGGGAGCGCGCTCACGCGCCGCAAGGTGTATCGCGTTAATGGTTTGAACAGCGACAGGCTTCATTTCACTGATGAGGAATTTGTTATGAGTAGCGACGTACTATCAGCAACAACAAGCAAGGTGAACACTTCGGATTTGCGGATTGATGGCGAGCGTCTCTGGCAGTCACTGATGGATCTGGCGGTGATTGGCGCGACCCCGAAAGGCGGCGTGTGCCGCCTGACGTTAACCGATCTTGACCGTCAGGGGCGCGATCTGGTGGTGAGTTGGGGCCAGGCGGCCGGGCTTTCTGTCGAGATAGACAAAATCGGTAACGTCTTTATGCGCCGCCCCGGCCGCAATAATACGCTGTCGCCGATTGTGGCCGGCAGTCATATTGATACCCAGCCGACCGGCGGGAAATTCGACGGTAACTTTGGCGTGCTGTCGGCGCTGGAAGTGATTCGTACCCTGAATGACCAGCAGATTGAAACCGAAGCGCCGGTGGAAATGGTGTTCTGGACGAATGAAGAAGGCTCCCGTTTTGTGCCGGTGATGATGGGTTCTGGTGTGTTCGCCGGGATTTTCTCGCTGGAACACGCTTATGCCGCGGTAGATACCGAAGGCAAAACCGTGCGGGAAGAACTGGAAAAAATTGGCTATGCCGGGCCAAACGAGCCGGGTGATCATCCGATCGGCGCCTATTTTGAAGCGCACATTGAACAGGGACCGATTCTGGAAGATGAAAATATCACCATCGGCGTAGTACAGGCGGTGTTGGGCATCCGTTGGTATGACTGTGTGGTGACTGGACAGGAGTCTCACGCTGGGCCGACGCCGATGGCGTTGCGCAAAGATGCACTACAGGTTTCTACCCGCATCATGCAGGAAGTGATTGCCATTGCGGAACGTTTTTCGCCACACGGCCGCGGTACGGTTGGGATGGTGCAGGTGTACCCCAACAGCCGTAATGTGGTGCCCGGCAGCGTGAAATTCTCTATCGATTTTCGCAATATCAACGATGAGAAGGTTGATCTGATGGATGCGGCATTGAAGCATTTCACCCGCCAACTGATGGCAGAAACCGGTCTGGATATCAGCATCACGCAGGTTTCCCACTATCCGGCAGCACCATTTCATGCTGAGTGCAAGGACGCGGTGCGCAACGCGGCACAGGCGTTAGGCTATTCCCATCAGGATATTGTTTCCGGGGCCGGGCACGATGCGGTGTATATGAGTATGCTGGCACCCACCGGCATGATTTTCATCCCCTGCAAGGACGGTATCAGCCATAACGAAATCGAGTACGCCTCGCCGGAACACGTCACGGCTGGCGCCAATGTGTTGCTGCACGCGATACTGGAAAAAGCGGGCGTAGCAGGAAGAGGATAAGCATCGCTATAACGCAACCCCACGTTTCTGCCTTGGCAGGGCAGCGTGGGGGTTGTCGTCGGCCTGAAACGCGGGAGGGTGGCGTCGTTTTCGGGCACTACCCGGCTGTTTCCCGCAGCGCCCGCTCCACTTCCTCCGCCAGAATGGCAATCCCCTGCTCGATTTTTTCCGGTTCCGGCACGTAGTTCATGCGCAGGCACTGGTGAGCATGCGGCCACTCCTGTCCCAGACCGGGAAAGAAGTAGTGTCCCGGCACCATCAACACACCGCGCCGCTTCAGTCGCTGGTATAACACTTCGGTGGTGATGGGCAGATCCTTAAACCAGAGCCACAGAAAGATCGCCCCTTCTGGCTTATGAATCAGGCAACGCTCGGCGGGCAGATAGCGGCGGATGATGTTAATCGTCTGCTGAACGCGTTGCTGATAGAACGGGCGAATAACATTTTCAGACAGACGCAGCAGATCGCCGCGTTTAATCATTTCATGGGCAATCGTCGGGCCAATCGAACCGGGCGCCAGACTGATGATGCCATTCATGTTGCCAATGGCGGAAATCACTGCTTCAGCAGCAATCACAATGCCGCAACGGGAGCCGGGTAAGCCCAGTTTGGACAGGCTCATGCACAGGATAATATTCGGATTCCACAGCGGTGTAGCGTCGCTGAAGATAATACCGGGGAACGGTACGCCATAAGCGTTATCAATCAGCAGTGGAATCTGATGCTGCCGAGCCAGGCTATCCAGATGCCGCAATTCCTCATCGGTCAGCACGTTGCCGGTAGGGTTGGTTGGCCGCGATACGCAGATCAGGCCAATATCATCGGTAATGTGCAACTTTTCGAAATCAACATGGTATTTGAATTGTCCTTCCGGCAGGTGTTCAATCTGCGGACGTACCGAGACAAACATGTCTTCGTCGAGCCCTGAATCTGCATAACCGATGTATTCCGGCGCCAGCGGAAACAGCACTTTGCGCAGACCGCCATTTTCATCACGTCCGGCAAACAGATTAAACAAGTAGAAAAATGCACTTTGACTGCCATTTGTCAGGGCAATGTTCTGCGGCTTAATGTCCCAACCTTGTTCGTCGCGCAGCATGTCAGCCAGGGCATTCAGCAGCGTATCTTTCCCTTGTGGTCCATCGTAATTACATAAGGCTTCGGTTAATTTTCCTTCCGCCAGCAAGTCGCGGCAGATGTGTTGAAAGTAATCATCCATTGCTGGAATATGTGCCGGATTCCCGCCGCCAAGCATGATGGCGCCGGGCGTGCGTAATCCATCATTCAGATCATCCATCAGTTGAGTGATGCCGGAATGGCGGGTGAATTTTTGGCCAAAAAGAGAGAAGTTCATCGATTGTCAATAAAATGTGAAACATGAGTAAACCGCAACCATAACGCTTGTGTCACATTGGTGCAATGTGAAGGCAAAATAATCTGCTTCCGCATTTTGCTGAAGTTGCCACAAAAAACGACATGAAATGCTGAACAGATACATAGCTTGCGAAACATGATCAGGCGAAGAATATAGAAAAGCTGAATCCGCGTCAGCTTTTGCCGATCTATATCCCATTCTGCTGCAATTAACTTAAATATATCTAACAAATCTGTGACTGCCATCTGAAATAATAGCTTGAAAAATAGCAGTTACTCGTCTGGTGATAGCAATCACATTCTGAAAGTGCGCTGATTTGTAGTCTTTGGTTTCCACAAGCTAAATCAATTCAGCAAAAAGGACGCATGGGATGAAAAAATTACTGGCAATGGGTATTTCTCTGGCATTGGTTTCCTGGCAACTCTCAGCGCAGACTTTTGTGCTGACGGATACTAAAACCAATGTGGAAAAGGGCAACTGGCATATCAACAGTGATGCCATGAAGATTAAGGATCAGCACTTCAGCATTGAGCAAACAGTTCTGCACGGCGGACGTCAGGAAGGCAGTAAAATCATTACCATCACCAGCCCGAATGGGTTGCAGATTACTCTCAGCCCGACCCGCGGCATGGATATATTGCATGTGATTGGCAAAAAAATCCGTCTGGGCTGGGATTCACCGGTGGATGAAGTGGTTAATCCCAACACTATCAATCTGGAAAGTCGTAACGGACTGGGCTGGCTGGAGGGCTTCAACGAAATGATGGTGCGTTGTGGCTATGAGTGGACGGGTCACCCGGTTACCAGCGATGGCATGATTTACACGCTGCATGGCCGCGCGGGGAACACGCCGGCTTCTACAGTGATCGTGGACGTCAGCGACAAGGCGCCGCATCAGATTACGGTGCGTGGTCTGCTGAAAGAAAACAGTTTTAAAAAATCCAACCTGGAAACCTGGACTGAACTGCGCTATATCCCGGGCAGCGAATCCTTCACCATTCATGACGTGTTGACCAACAAATCTGATTACACCCGTGACTACCAGATTATCTATCACAGCAACTTTAGCTCGCCGATTCTGGAGCAAGGGGCGCGTTTTGTGGCACCAGTAAAAGATATTTCGCCATTTAACGATTACGCCAAAGCGGGTCTGAAAGAGTGGCAGGTTTATAAAGGCCCGACCAAAGGCTTTGATGAAATGGTATTCAACATCCAGCCTTATGCGGATAAAGACGGTAAAACCATGGCGGCACTGGTTAATCGTGCCGGAGATAAAGGCGTATCTATTGCGTTTGATACCCATCAGCTACCAGTGTTGACGTTGTGGAAAAACACGGATGGCAAAAGACAAGGTTATGTGACGGGTATTGAACCAGGTACCAGCTATGCCTATCCGGTAACCATTGAACGCAAACAGGGTCGCGTAAAACATCTACAACCTGGTCAGAGTACAGTATTTGAACTGACCTATAGTTTGCTGAGCAGCCCGGCTGCGGTGCAGAAAGCCGAGCAGAAGGTGAAAGCGATTCAGGGTGATCGCACGACTACGCTGACGGAAACACCGATCGCAGTGGAATGATGGGCAATTAACGCTGACTTCTCTCTGTTAAGGAATACATATATTTCCCTTGATCGGGAACACAAAAATGAAGCCTCCCCGGTTCAAGGGGGGGGCTTTGTTTGATGGTAAAGCGTACATCGGGCTGTGAACGCCTGCCCAAGAGGAGGCTGAATTTATTTCAGCACTTGCGGATTGACGCAGTTCTCTTTCACGTTTCCGCTCAGGGCGGCGATCAGGTTATCGACCGCGCAGGCTGCCATACCATAGCGAGTTTCATGGGTCGCCGAACCGATGTGCGGCAATGCCACCACGTTAGACAGTTTCAGCAACGGTGAATCTGTCGGCAAGGGTTCCTGTTCAAAAACATCCAGACCGGCGGCGAGAAGTGTACCGTTGGTCAATGCCTCAATCAACGCCTGTTCATCCACCACCGGGCCGCGGCCAATATTGATCAGTATCGCGCTGGGCTTCATCTTGGCCAGTTTTTCACGGTTGATCAGATGATAGGTCTGCTCGGTTAGCGGTAGGGTGATACACAGAAAATCTGACTCAGCCAGCAGTGTATCCAGCTCGCAATAGCGAGCGCTAAAACGGGTTTCCGCTTCCTGATGGTGGTGGCGAGCGTTATACAACACCGGCATGCTGAAGCCAAAATGTGCCCGCTGCGCGACCGCCAGCCCGATACGCCCCATTCCCAGAATACCGATGGTTTTATGGTGCATATCTACGCCAAACCAGTCACTGTCAATACTGTCTTGCCACTCACCGGCCTTGACCCGCTCGGACACTTCAACAGTTCGGCGCGCCGTCACCAGCATCAGTGTTATCACGGCATCAGCGACGGTCTCCGTCAATACGGTCGGCGTATGCATCAGTACCACGCCTTTTTCACTCAGTGCCGTGACATCGATATTGTCGTATCCCACTGAAATGGTGGAGACTGCCCGCAGGCGTGGCAGATGGGCCAGAAATTCCCGCGTGACATTGGCGCTCGAACCGATCAGACCTTCAGTCTGCTGTAACACAGGGTGATCTGTGGGCGGCAACCCATCAAAGGCGGTGACGGTAAAATGCTGTTCCAGACGAGCACGTAAATCATCAGGAATGCTTCTGTAGAGGATAACGCCAGGTTTCATCATTCACTCCGAAAGATTGAGGTAGTTAAGAACCCGTCCCAGCAGAGGCTAATGCCCGTGGGGCTCAGAAAGATAAATCATATCAGGCATGATGGGGGCGCTGGCGAGATACTGCAAGTGGGTCTGTGGACGAGAATGACATCGGGTGACAATCCACTTTTGTTATCCTGTTTTCTCGTCTCTTGAGCCGCCGGGTTTCTGACGGGGGACAACGAGGCGGATTCCACGGACAAACCGGTTCCCTGGTCGTGTGAATGTGAGTTTGAAGGTGGCGTTATTCATGACAGCATTCCCGATGCCAGACAAGGGGGAAAACTGAGTAGACGGTATTGTGAGGCAGTGGCAAAAATAGGAATAATTAGTTTTTATGCCATTGCAGAATCAGCAAGGTTGCCTGGGTTTCCCGTTGAAAACTTTCCTGTACGGCCACAAATCCGTGTTTGCGGTAGAATGCGCAAGCACGGTGGTTTTGTTGATAAACTTCCAGACTGAGAATGGGAAAGTGCTGTTGAACCTGTTCCATCAAGGCTGCACCGACGCCCTGACCGTAAAAGCGGTGATGCACAAACAGCGCGCCAATGAAACGTTGATCCATTACGCTGATAAAGCCCCCGATACCTTCCTTTTCTTCATATACCCAGGTTTGCGACCGGGGAATATAGTGATTGCGTACTAACTCAAGGCTTTCCTGCCAATAATGCGGTGAAATAAACGGATGGGCCAGCGTGGTGCTTTCCAGCCAAAGTGGCAGCAGCGCGGCTAAATCTTGTGGTTGATACATTCTGATCATAAGTGCTGTCCTTAGCGGAAAACGCAGTCTGTCATATGATCATTGACTAATCCTCCGGCTTGCATGAACGCATAACAGATTGTGGAGCCGATAAACTTAAAACCACGCTTTTTCAGCGCCTTCGACATGGTATCGGAAAGTTCAGTTTTGGCAGGGACTTCCGCCAGCGTAGTGTAATGGTTGATGATCGGCTGGTGGTTGACGAACGACCAGATAAAGTCGGAAAAAACCTCGCCTTGTGTTTCCATCGTCAGCCAGGCGCGGGCGTTGTGGATGATGGCTTCTATTTTCAATCTGTTGCGGATAATGCCACTGTTCTGCATCAATTCCTGTACATCTTCCTGTGTCATCCGGGCGATCAACTGGGGAGTAAACTGGTAGAAGCAGCGACGATAGTTTTCTCGCTTTTTGAGCACAGTTATCCAGGATAACCCGGCTTGTTGCCCCTCCAGACATAACAATTCAAACAGCTTTAGGCTATCGGTACAGGGTTTTCCCCATTCTTGATCATGATAATCCTGATACAACGTATCCTGCGTAACCCAGCCACAACGTTTCACGATAATTTCCTTATGCTTGTTTAGCCTGTTATACGGTTGCCATTCTGTGACGATGTTGCTATTGATCATGGCCGGAGTGGGTTCTGCCAGCCGCAGTGGTTAGTAGTACATTAATGATTACTTGAACTGAATGCAGATGCAACAGATACCCCCGGCAACAATAATAATGCTGATTTATTTTGATTTAAAAGAATGACAGGGGATACAAATGGGAATGGAGTGGATACTGGCCTATCTGGCACTGGGTGCCGTGGTCGGATTTATGGCTGGATTACTCGGGATCGGTGGGGGTGGCATTATGGTGCCGATACTCACGGCGTTGTTTGCCATTCAAGGTGTGCAGGAAACGCATCTGGTGCATATGGCCCTGGGAACCTCAATGGCGGCCATTGTGGTGACCGCCATTTCCAGCCTGCGCACCCATCACCAGTATCAGGCCGTGTTGTGGCCGGTAGTATGGCGGATTACGCCGGCGATTCTAATCGGTACTTTTACCGCAACCTGGCTGGCAGCATTACTTCCAACACGGGTGCTGGCTATTTTTTTCTCCTGTTTTATGGCTTACGTCGCGTTGCAGATGGTATTGAACATAAAACCCAAACCCAATCGGCAGTTACCCGGTATGGCGGGTATTTCATTGGCGGGTCTGAGTATTGGCGGCATTTCCGCCCTGGTGGCGATTGGCGGCGGTTCACTAACGGTCCCTTTTCTTACCTGGTGCAACGTGCGTATTCAGCAGGCAATTGGTACTTCGGCGGCGGTCGGGCTGCCGATTGCGCTGTCCGGGGCGCTGGGCTATATGATCAACGGCTGGTCGGCAAGTGGGCTGCCTGCGTATAGTCTTGGTTATGTCTCTCTGCCGGCGGTGGTATTGATTTCTGCCGTCAGCTTTTTTACCGCTCCAGTGGGTGCCAGGCTGGCGCATCGCCTGCCGGTGGCTACCTTGAGAAAGGTGTTCGCCGGGTTGCTGGTATTGCTCAGTCTGAAAATGTTGCAAACCGTATTCAGTGGCTAGGTTCCTTAAAAATCCTCATCAGGATGAAGTTGTTGCCGCATTCTGGCTGTATATCTTGCATTCAGAGGGTATACTGGCGCCTTCATTATAAATCCACTTGTACGCGTGCGAATCCAACATGCAAAAGTTTGATACCAAGACCTTCCAGGGCCTGATCCTGACGTTACAGGATTACTGGGCGCGTCAGGGCTGCACCATTGTCCAACCGCTGGACATGGAAGTTGGCGCTGGAACTTCCCATCCTATGACTTGCTTGCGGGCGCTCGGCCCGGAGCCGATTGCCGCTGCTTATGTGCAGCCTTCCCGTCGTCCTACCGATGGCCGCTACGGCGAAAACCCAAACCGGCTACAACACTATTACCAGTTCCAGGTGATTATTAAACCCTCACCGGACAACATTCAGGAACTGTACCTCGGTTCACTGAAAGAGCTGGGGCTGGACCCGACCATTCACGATATCCGTTTTGTGGAAGATAACTGGGAAAACCCGACGCTGGGCGCCTGGGGACTGGGCTGGGAAGTGTGGCTGAACGGCATGGAAGTGACGCAGTTCACCTACTTTCAGCAGGTGGGCGGTCTGGAATGTAAGCCGGTTACCGGTGAGATCACCTACGGTCTGGAACGTCTGGCCATGTATATTCAGGGTGTAGACAGTGTGTATGATCTGGTGTGGAGCAATGGTCCGCTAGGGACAACCACCTACGGCGACGTGTTCCATCAGAACGAAGTGGAACAGTCCACCTACAACTTTGAATATGCCGACGTGGATTTCCTGTTCACCTGTTTTGAACAGTATGAAAAAGAAGCCCAGCAGTTGCTGGCGCTGGAAAATCCACTGCCGTTACCGGCTTACGAACGTATTCTGAAAGCGGCTCACAGCTTTAACCTGCTGGATGCTCGCAAAGCCATTTCCGTTACCGAACGTCAGCGCTACATTCTGCGTATACGCGCTCTGACCAAAGCGGTAGCCGAAGCTTATTATGCCTCCCGTGAGGCGTTGGGCTTCCCGATGTGCAATAAAAAAGAGAGCTAAGAGGCCGTCATGACAGACAAGACTTTTCTGGTGGAAATTGGCACGGAAGAGCTGCCGCCGAAGGCTCTCCGTAATTTAGCGCAATCTTTTGCCGACAACTTTAGTGATGAACTAAATGCAGTTCGGGCTGAATATTGCATAGAAGATATTAAATGGTTTGCTTCACCCAGACGTTTAGCGCTTAAAGTTTATTCATTGAGCGTGGAAATTATGGGAGAGGAAGAAACGCTGTGGGGACCACCTGTAAGACTCGCTGAAGTTAACGAATGGCTTACGAGGGCAGGTATAGCGTTCGTTGAAAAAGTTATTGAGCGTAAATTGGATAGCGGTCGCACCTATTCATTAAATGATATAAATGATGAATTTGATTGCGTTATCAGCAGAGAAACTCCTCAAAACGGAAGAGAGCAAAAGCTGTGTGCACTGATTTTACATAGGCCAAAGAGAATAGTTGAGTTTTTACCTCAATTGGTCAGCAACGCGTTGGCTAAATTGCCGATCCCGAAACTGATGCGTTGGGGTGACAAAGAAACCCAGTTTGTACGTCCGGTACACACGGTGACCATGCTGTTGGGTGACGAATTGGTGCCGGGTACGGTGCTGGGTATTGATTCCGCCCGTACTATTCGTGGTCATCGCTTTATGGGCGAGTCGGAATTCACTATCGACAATGCCGACCAGTATCCGCAGATTCTGCTGGAACGCGGTAAGGTCATGGCTGACTACGACGTTCGTAAAGCCAAAATCAAAGCGGATGCCGAAGCTGCGGCCCACAAGATTGGTGGTAACGCCGATCTGAGCGACAGCTTGCTGGAAGAAGTCACCTCGCTGGTGGAGTGGCCAGTGGTGCTGACGGCGAAATTTGAAGAGAAATTCCTGGCGGTACCGGCAGAAGCGCTGGTGTACACCATGAAGGGCGACCAGAAATATTTTCCAGTGTATGACAATAACGGCAAGTTGCTGCCCAATTTCATTTTCGTCGCCAATATTGAGTCCAAAGATCCGCAACAGATTATTGCCGGTAACGAGAAAGTGGTGCGCCCACGTCTGGCTGATGCCGAGTTTTTCTTCAATACCGACCGAAAGAAACGTCTGGAAGATCATCTGCCGCGTCTGCAAACCGTGCTGTTCCAGCAGCAACTGGGTACGTTGCGCGACAAGACCGACCGTATTCAGGTGTTGTCTGGCTGGGTAGCGGCCCGGATTGGGGCTGATGTTGAGCACGCGAAACGCGCAGGCTTGCTGTCCAAATGCGACCTGATGACCAACATGGTGTTCGAATTCACCGATACACAAGGTGTGATGGGTATGCACTATGCGCGTCATGACGGTGAAGACGAAAACGTAGCCGTCGCGCTCAACGAACAGTATCAACCGCGCTTTGCTGGTGATGAACTGCCGTCTTCTCCGGTAGCTTGTGCGCTGGCGATTGCCGATAAGATGGACACACTGGCCGGGATTTTCGGTATCGGTCAGCATCCGAAAGGTGATAAAGACCCGTTTGCCTTACGCCGTGCGGCTCTTGGCGCGTTGCGTATCATCGTGGAAAAACATCTGCCGCTGGATTTGCAAACGCTGACGGAAGAAGCGGTGCGTCTGTATGGCGACAAGTTAACTAACATTAACGTGGTGGACGATGTGATCGAATTCATGCTAGGCCGTTTCCGCGCCTGGTATCAGGAAGAAGGTCACAGCGTGGATACTATTCAGGCGGTGCTGGCGCGTCGTCCGACGCGTCCGGCGGACTTTGATGCTCGCGTGAAAGCGGTGAGTCATTTCCGCACGCTGGATGCGGCGACCGCGTTGGCCGCTGCCAATAAACGCGTATCCAACATCCTGGCGAAATCCACAGAACCCTTGAACGACAATGTGCAGGCTGCATTACTGAAAGAGAAAGAAGAAATTCAGTTGGCGACGTATGTCACCGCACTTACCAGTAAGCTGGCACCGTGGTTTGCTGAAGGGCGTTATCAGGAGGCGCTGGTGGAACTGGCGCAATTGCGTGAACCGATAGATAGCTTCTTCGATAAGGTAATGGTTAACGCCGATGATCAGCAGGTGCGAATCAACCGCCTGACGCTGCTCAACGAACTGCGTAACCTGTTCCTGAAAGTGGCGGATATCTCTGTATTGCAGTAACGGTATTGAGTAGAAAAGACCAAACGGGGCTGCGGCCCCGTTTGAGTTTGATGACAAAGTGGGTATAGCGGTAATAATGGGGAGATCATAAAGATGCCGCAAGTATCTCCCTGTAAGCTCAAACCGTGCCATCCTTGGTGCGAATGCTGGCTTTCCTCTTCTCTCCCGTCGTCACCGCTCTGACGTCTTACATAGGTTTGTCAACGGTATACATGGTTAGGCGGGAATGCTGCCTGTATCGCTTGATATCTCCTGAATCACCTTCTGCACCCAGGTGGAGAGTGTATATTGGTTGTAAATCTCTTCTGGAATCGGTTTATAAGGTGAGTGGATAAAATCGGGATTGATATGCCAACTCTGATTCAAGATATGAATATTGTTATCGTTATAAAAATCATAATCCACAGTATGAGTATTGGAGGTAATCAGTTTGCGCTGATAAGCCATGGACTCATAGACACGAAATGACAACCCAGACTGCTGGCCCTGTAGTAAATCCAGAATAGAACGAGAGTTATCTATTTCACGTGCAAGTTCATTACCCAACAATGGTTTATTGGCTATTTTTAGCCTGGTATCCTTTATCTGTTTTCTTTTCTTATCATTATCAGCATAGAAAATAATATTTGATGTGAGTTCAGGGTTCTGGTCCAGAAAATAGATAGCCTGTTTATACCTTGCTTCAGTAAAACTCATAATGGAAAAGACATCATATTCACAGTCCTGATAAAGCATATTACTTTTCCAGTCAGGATCAATATAGTTGTTTATCTTGGTGAAGTGATATTGATTACAGTCTACATGATCGTAGCTGAGCACATGATCAAACTGGCTGAGATATAATGCGTTGTTGGGGGCTTTCTTCAGGCTGTCCCATAACACCGCGACCAGTTTTTGGCTATATTGTTGCAGTATCGTAAAATGTTGTTCGTTAAACAGCTTTGGCTCCGTCATGATGATGGTGTCAAAAGGTTCTCTGCCGATAAAGAAATTATGCAGGCCCAATGTGATCTGGTTATCGAGGGACAGACGTTTGTAATTCTTTCCGGTGATTATTTTATAGATTTTGGCGATGAACCAGTGGCGTGAATCAAAATAGGTAAACGTGGATAAATCACGATGATCAATATGGATAACGTCATGACCCTGTCTTTGCATCTCCTTGACGATTGGGGTAGCCAGATCCGCCCAGTTCGGGCAAATAAACAGCAAACGCATAATCCATCATCCTTAAAATGCCTACCGCCATGTTAATTCGTGATGCAGTAAGAATAATTATTTGATGTCTACATCATAGTGACAATATATTTTTTATTGCGACAAAGTATAACATTGGATGATTATTTGAATCTATGCATACCAGGCGGCTATCGTCTCGGCATCTATAATAGCCTTCATCTTTCAAGATACAGGTGTGCTGGCTTTCCTCTCTCACCCCAGGCACATACCGGAGTATGCTCCTGGGGACGCGCTGCGTTACCGCCTTCTTGCAACTCGAATTATTTAGGGTGCTATCCCTCAATGCGTGCTAAAACACTCGCATAATGCCATTACGTTGCGCCAGACTTGAATTATTAATTCAGGGTCAGACTGACGCCACTTTCACTGCAAAGTTGGGTTAATGCCTGACGCAGGGTAGCGACTTGTTCGGCATTCAGATCCAACTGTGGTTTACGCATGTGGCCGGCATTGAGCCCGCGGATGTTTAGCACAGCTTTGAAAACGGCCATATTCGCGCCATTGGTCAGTAAATCGCCAAAACGTACCGCAATTGCTTGCCAGCGTTGCGCTTCAGCAAGGTTGCCCTGTTTGAACGCCTGATAAACCTTCACATAAGGTTCCGGGAATACACATGAACAGCCAGAAACGGTGCCATCGCAGCCCATGGTCAACATGCTGGCAAAGAGTTTGTCTGCGCCATGTAACACGGAGAATCCCTCTGCTATATTGAGATACTCCACTGTGCGAGCCATATCGGCAAAACTGTATTTCACACCGACCACGTTTGTCGTGCGCGCCATAATATTTTTGATAACACTGGTTTTGAGATCGTTTGCCGCACACTGTGGAATGTTGTACAGATAAACGGGCATGGTTGTGGGAATGCTGTTCGCCACGGCAACAAAATACTCCTCCATCTCCGTATCGTTACAACCAAAAAACTGTGGCGTTACCACACCAATACCTTTCGCTCCTGCCGCCACCGCGTGCTGAGCAAGTTCGATAGTATCGTCCTGGCGCATGCAACCGACATGGATAAAAACGGGAACTCGGTTTTTAGCGGTCTTAATGACCGTCTCGGCAATGGCTTTTCTTTCTGCCAGTGTCATTCTCAGCATTTCACCGGTCGTGCCACAGGGATACAGACAGTTAACCCCATGGCTGATCAGCATTTCAGTTAGCTGAGCCAAGGCGTCTATGTCAGGGGTATCGTCTGAAGTAAACGGGGTAACCATGGCGGTTGTAACGCCGAATAATTTTGTCATTTTTCTATCCTGTTAGGTGCAGTTATGTGATCAAAATGGGGTTTACAAGGCATCGATCAGAACCTTTATCGCTAACATTCCGGGGTCATCCAGACCTTGTGATTTTTCAGGGAACATACGGGCGCGGCCCAGTAAATTAGGACGGGGGCGAAATGTGTTCAGTGTTTGCTGGCAACTGAGCCTGGCGGCGTGCTTCATTTCATCGAACGTGCTGATCGATGTGAGCTCATTAGCCAGGGCGTTCACGATATCCAGGACTGATTTTTGGCCCAATTCACCTTTACCGCGCTGTGTCATGGCCGTAACTGCGGTGGCGAGCAAAGGGGCAATATCATTACAGGCGAGCTGTTTTTTTCCCTTGCAAGATTTCGCCGCGGCCATAAAGGCTGTTGCCATGAGCGTGCCAAAAGAGGATGAACATGCCAGTTGAAATGATTTTGATAGAGTAAACAGTGCCGTACCCCAGTCCTCATCGAGGTTTACACTATCTTCCCGTGCTTGTGTCCAGCCACGGGAAAAGGTTACCCCTAAATCACCATCACCCAGTTGAGCATCTGCTGCGCAAAGAAATGCCTGCTGTTCAAGTGCGGCTTGTTGAATGCGGGCGATGGCCTGTTTTAAGTGTTCGGTTGTCAGAGTGTTCATGCTGATACCGTCCAGAATGCGCATTGTGCGGGTTGCTGTAACAACGCCTTAAGTTCGGCATCCAACTTACATATCGTCAGCGTGGCGCCGGTCATTTCCATCGAGGTGGCATAGTGTCCGACTAGTGGCATGACCAGGGTGATGTCAAGCGCGTTTAAGCGTTGGTGTAAGTGGCGATAGAGAATATAGAGCTCTTCTGGCGGTGTTGCGCCAAGAGAGTTGACGAGCAGTGTTATTTCATCTCCCGATGCCAGCGGCATATCGTCGAGCAGGCGTTGTAACATTTCGTCGGCGATTTCATCCGCCGATCTCAGTTTGTCACGCCAAATGCCTGGCTCCCCATGTATGCCGATCCCCATTTCGATCTCATCATCTGCCAGAGAAAACGTTGGCTGTCCAACGGCGGGAACCGTACAGGGGGTCAAAGCGCATCCGATAGAACGCGTGGCGTCTGCCGCTTTTTGCGCTACTCGGGCCACTTCATCCAGCGATGCCAACGTTTCAGCCATTGCGCCCGCTAATTTAAACGCATAAACCATGCCTGCCACACCACGACGTTTGTGTTTTTCATGCGGCGGAGCGGAGGCAACATCATCGCTCAGAAGTACGGTGCGGCAGGTAATATTCTTTTCAAAGTCAACGGTTTCGGCTGCCATATCAAAGTTCATGATATCGCCACCGTAGTTACCATAAAGTAATAACACACCGTTACCTTGGTCGGCATAGCCGATGGCCTGCGCCATCTGTATCGAGGACGGAGAGGAAAAAACGTCGCCGACGGCGGCGGCATCCAGCAACCCTTTGCCCACATAGCCGGTAAAAATAGGCAAATGTCCGGAGCCACCGCCCGTAACGATACCCACTTTCCCTTTCTGCGCGGGCGCCCGGCGCGTAATTACCCGGGGAACGGGTTGCTGATAATACTCACTATGTGCGAGGCATAATCCTTCCAGCATTTCATCAACATAGTGTTCTGGATGGTTCATTATTTTTTTCATACCACACTCCTTTTAAACGCTATTCCGATAGTCAGAATCAGGCTGTTTTTCGAAAGGATCTGATCAAGGCCATGACTTGCAGAACCACGACGATGAGAAATAAGAAGGCTAAAACACCGGCGACCGGGCGTTCGACAAATGCCAGTAAATTACCGTCAGATTTCAACAGGGAAGAGAGAAGGTTCTTTTCCAACAGTGGGCCCAGAATCATTCCGAGAATAATGGGGGCGATAGGGTAACCGTCTCGCTGTAACAGATAACCAATGATGCCCATGACCAACATGACAACAATGGATGCCATGGAGTTATTGATCGCATATGCGCCCACAATACTGAAAACAATCACGATCGGATAAACGATGTCTTTATTGACAGTCACAATCTTCTTCAGGAAGCTGACGACCAGCAATGCGAGGGGAATGAGCATCAGATTGGCGATAAAGAACAGGATAAATACCGCATACAGTTTTTCGGGCTGGAATAGAAAAAGTGATGGGCCTGGCTGCATATCCTTCATGTACAGCACCCCAATGATGATTGCTGCGGCAGAATCACCTGGAATACCAAATACGAGAGACGGGATCCAACTACCCGCCAGACTGGCATTATTGCTGGATGAGGCATCGGCAATGGCATCCTCTGAGCCTTTCCCGTACTGCTCTGGTGTGGCGGATAATTTTTTGGACAACGCATAGGAGATCCAGGCCGCTATGTCTGCTCCGGCACCGGGGAGTGCGCCAATCAGTGTGCCAAGTACACTACTGCGAAGGATACTGAACTTGCGCCTTAGCAACAGGCTGCCCAACCCACTGAATATATTCAGAGACACTTTCTTTTCATGCAGTTGACTTATGCTGAGTGGTCGCTCTTTGAAACGATTAGCGTAGTATTCGATGGCTCCGGCGATAGCAAACAGACCGATCATGGCGGGAATAAAACTGATGCCTTCCAGCAGCGCCACCTGTCCAAAGGTAAAACGAGCCTGGCCGGTAAAATCATCATAGCCGATGGTTGATAGTGCCAGACCGAGAAATAGCGCCAGCATACTTTTTACAATTTCCTGACCGGCAATTAATGTGGCGCAACTAAGACCGAGCAACGCCAGCCATACGTATTCAAACGAACTGAAATTCAAGGCAAATTTGGCTAATCCAGGCGCGGCAACCGCCAGAATGATTGAACCAATAACCCCGCCGATAACTGAACTGACTAAACCTAATCCCAATACCCGGTTGGTTTTTCCTTGTAAAACCAGCGCATGCGCATCATCAACATAGGCCGCAGAAGCGGGAGTTCCTGGAATATGTAATAGTGCCCCCGGAATATCGCCAGCATAAATAGATGACGCGCCGACGGAGATCATTAATGCAATGGCCGGAATCGGATCAAGAAAGAAGGTGAAAGGCACCATTAGCGCCACCGCCATTGTGGCGGTCAGTCCGGGAATGGCGCCAACGAACAAGCCAAATAATCCGGCAGCAATGATTGCCAGTATGGCACTTAGATTAATATATGAAAAAGCATTAATCAGCAGATCCATCATCGCTCCTGGTTAAAATAATTTACCGGCAGGTAATGCTACCAGTAGAACTTTGGCGAATAAAAGATAGATAAGCGATGAAAATACAATAGCGAGTATTGTCATCCATATCCGATGCGTTCTGATAAATTTTAACATCAATGAAAATAATATAATGCTGGTGGTAATAATAAATCCAAGATAGTCGACAAATAATAGATAGAAAATAATGGGTGTAATAACAATAACACTGCCAGTGATGGTCATGCTCTTATTGGGTAATGACCGCGATTTTTTCACTGCTTTTATACTAAACTCTAATAGAGAAAATATAATAATACCGACACCCACGAATGCTGGCATAAATCCAGCGCCAAAATTACCAATATCCCTTAAGACATATTGACTATAACCCAGTAGGAAACAGCCGAAAGCAAAAAATATTACAGGTGAGATAAGTGTTTTTTTCATTTTTCTTCAAGTGCTACCTACGTAGCACTCTCCGGTGTATTACTCTGCTTTTAACAATTCGCCGAATTTCTGGTCTTCCTGAGCCATAAACTGAGTTACATCATTGCCATATAATGCACTGACTTCAAATCCTTGCTTATTGGCAAAAGATTGTAATTCTCCTGACTGGTAGACTTTTTTCATCGCCGCAATCAATTTATTCTCTATATCACTCGGCAACGCTTTGGGAGCGGCTAATACATTCCAGGCAGTTAATGTCCAGTTATAGCCGGTCGCTTTTTTAAACACTGGAACATTGGCATAGAGTTTTGACGGTTCCGGCGACATTATTGCCAGATGGCGAACCATTCCGGCATCAACCATGCTTTTCGCTTCGCCTGGCGATGAAGTGATGAAATCAATTCCCCCGGAAACCAATTCCTGTAATGCGGCGCTTGATCCCTGAGACGGAATGTATTTCACGCTACTGGCGGGCAGACCGGCGCTTTTCAACATCCCCAGTAGATTAAGGTGCCAGATGGAATTTAATCCACTGCCTGATGCCTTCAACTTACCTGGATGTTTTTTGATAAAGTCGATGAGTTGGGTGGCATTCTTGTAAGGCGAGTCTTTTGCTACTTGCAATCCACCGTAGATAACGGCCAGTCGGCTGATTGGTGTGTAATCGGCGTAAGTAAGATCAGTCATTTTCTGATGATGCATCAAGGCAATTTCTGCCGTGACCACACCAAGGGTATAACCATCCGGCGCGGCTCGTTTCAGGGCATCATGCCCGACTACGCCGCTGCCGCCAGTACGGTTAACTACGTTGACGTTGACGCCCAGTTCTTTCTGTAATCCCTGAGCAACCAACCTTGCGACAGTATCGGTATTTCCTCCCGCGCCCCAGGGGACAATTATCGTAATGGGTTTATCGGGCCATGCGGCAAATACGGAGCTGGATGTTAATATTGTTGCCAGAGTTAATAACTTAATCATTGATTTTTTCATACTAATCCTCGTTATACAGGTAGGGTAACGATTTTAATAAATTCCACTGGTGCTATTTTTATATAATTATTTAATTGCCATGATGCATTTCTAAACGACGAGTGACTTTTTCATGAGTCGGCATGTTAGATACCCCTTCGTGTTCAACAAATACCGCCGTGAATGCTAATGCATAATTTACCGCGTCAATAAGTTGAGAACCTTTCGCCAATTCAGCCGCCAGTGAACCGTTAAATGCATCGCCTGCACCCATCGCATCAACCATGACTGAAGGTAGTGCCGGCAAATGTTGGAATATACTTCCATCAAAAACCAGACACCCCTTTTTCCCTAAATTAAGAATGACTTTCTTTTTTTCAGGTCCGGCTATATTTTTCATGGCTTTCTTAGCCGAAGCTAAATCGCTTATTTCTATACCTGACCATTTTTGAGCTTCAATTTTGTTGGGTATAATATAATCAACATAGGGATAAATCATTTTTGCTTCATTTGAGTAAGGCGCAGGATTGAAAATGATCTGAGTCCCCACTGAATGAGCAAATTTAACGGCTTTTAGCTGCGCTTCAACATTTATTTCGCCCTGTATGAGTAATATATCTGTATCGCGTAAATAGAGGAGGACCGCATCTATCTCTTCCTGCGTTATCGTAATATTTGCGCCAAGATAAACGGCAGTAATATTACTGTGCGTTTCTTGCGAAAAATAGGTCATGGCGCTGCCCGTGGGTACGGTTGACGACTGATAAAGCGTGAAGGAGTTAATACCTGAACTTACCAGGTGGTCATGTGCATAAGTACTGAAATGATCACACCCGACTTTCGCAATAAAATGAACATTTCCTCCAGCCCGGCTGGCAGCCAATGCCTGATTAGCCCCTTTCCCCCCTGGCCCGAATCGATTTTCCTTTGCCATCAGCAGCTCACCTTCCAAAGGAAAGTGGTCAACAACAGCAATGATATCCACAGAGAAGGAGCCTAAGACACAAACCTTACCAGAGACGGGATGACCCTTGTCTTTGTACAGAAAATCCTGATTTTTACTCACTAACTCTTGCATCAACGCGCTGACATTCAACCCCATTGTCTGCCATGACAAGGGTTTGATCACATGTTCGACAATCATGGCACCACCGTGGCAGCGTTGAACCAGGCCACTTTCTTCGAGCTGAGTGAGATCACTACGAATCGTTTCTTTCGTGACGCCATACTGCCTGGCAAGAGAGGTTACCGTTGCCTGGCCCTGACTACGTAGTGTGTTAAAGATTTTTTTTCTACGCTCTTCAACGAACATGGTTGCCTCCGGTAACTGGAATAGAATGTTAACAGAATGATAAGGGGCGAGTTGCGAGGTTCATCAAAGGAGAGTGTAAAAAGCAAAAGCAAAACCAAGTTTAAAATGTGATGTATTCCACAGTAATAGCCTGTTTTATTATTTCATCTGCCGTTTATCTCTATTTATCAATAAATTGTATTTATTGTATTGCATGGTATTGCTGATTATCCCTTATGATTTTTTGCCTATCCGGGCGCAAAAATGACCGGCCGATGGTTGATCAGCCGGTGTATTTTGATTAGCGGATTATCCGGTATGCCAGTCAGTATCATGCCGCGCTGGGGGTAATCAGTATCAGCAATTGTCCCGCCTGCACCGGGTGACCAGGTTGGTGTTGTAACGTGCGAATCGTCCCGGTTACTGGCGCGGTAATCGGGATTTCCATTTTCATCGACTCCAGGATGCCCACCGTTTGCCCCGCGTTGACCCTTTCCCCCGGTTTTACCAGCCATTGCCAGACGCTGCCTGCCACCTGACTTTCCACGCCGCAGCAGTCATCCGGAATCACCTCGTCAGTGCTGTCAGTGTCGTGCAGGCCGCTGTCGAAAGTGAACTGGCCGTCGGCGCGCCAGCGCGCCAGCTCTTCATCAAACGCCTGTTGACGACGCTGCTGAAAGGCGTTAATCCCGTCCTGCTGTTCGATCAGATTCTGCTGATAATCTGCCAGACAGAACCGGCCTTCCTCTGTCCGTAACGGATAATCCCCCCACGGAAAGCGTTCACGGATCGTCAGCAGCTCGTCCGCCGACACCGGATAAAAGCGAATCTGATCGAAGAAACGCAGCAACCACGGCTGGCGGAAGGCGTCGGTTTGGCGATCCCGGTTCCACATTTGTAGCGTACGACCAACAAACTGGTAGCCGCCAGGGCCCTCCATACCGTATACACACAAATAGGCTCCGCCAATACCGACAGAATTTTCTGCCGTCCAGGTACGTGCCGGGTTGTATTTGGTGGTGACCAGCCGGTGGCGTGGGTCGATCGGCGTGGCGACCGGCGCACCGAGATAGACATCACCCAGTCCCATCACCAGATAGCGGGCGTCGAATACTATATCTTTGACCTGATCCACTGAATTCAACCCATTGATGCGCCGGATGAATTCGATATTACTCGGACACCAGGGCGCGCCGGGTCGTACTGATTGTGTATAACGGGTGATGGCTTGCTGACAGGCATCGTCATCCCAACTCAGCGGCAGCCAGACGGTGCGGGATGGTACGGTTGCGTCACGCAGGTCGCCGAGCGCGTCATCAGCACGCCGTAAGTGTGCCAGCAGGCGATCTCGCGGGCATTGCAGGCTATCGAAATGCACCTGTAGGGAACGGATGCCCGGCGTCAGTTCTTGTTGTCCCGGCAATGGATGCTGCTCCAGCCACTGCATCAGCGCATGCACCCGAAAACGCAGGGCAATATCCAGTTGTTGTGCGCCGTATTCCAGGAGTACGAAACGGTCACCCGCGGCCAGACACATAACGCAGGGGCGCTCACCTTGTGCGGGCTGACTGAACAATACCGGTGAAGGACGGCCTGGTTGTGTTTCATCAGTTAAACACTCATCAGCCAGATATAAACTCTCATCGTCCAGGCACCGTCCGGCGGTGATGGCGGTTTCAGCCTGCTGCGCCAGTGCGTCAGCCTGTGCCAGTGTTACCGGCACAAAGCGGATGTTGTCACCGGCTTTGAGTTGCCCGAGTTTCCACAGATCGGCGGCAATCACTGTGGCCGGACAGACAAACCCGCCCAGCGATGGACCGTCCAGCCCCAGAATTACTGGCATGTCACCGGTAAAATCCACCGTACCAAAAGCGTAGGCATTGTCGTGAATATTTGACGGATGCATGCCAGCTTCGCCACCATCACGGCGCGCCCATTGTGGTTTAGGGCCAATCAGTCGGACACCGGTACGGCTGGAGTTGTAGTGCACCTGCCAGTCAGCGCTGAAGAAATTATCGATATCTTCGGATGTGAAATAGTCCGGTGCCCCGTGTGGCCCGTAAATCACCCGCAACTGCCAACGGTTACTCCAGTCCTCCCGTGCCGCGCTCGCCGGTTGTTCCTGGGTTTGCGGTGCTGTCAGATGCAGTGTGTCTCCGGCGCGTAGTGGGCGTCCGGCGTGGCCGCCGAATTTGCCGAGAGTAAACGTGCTGCGGCTGCCGAGATACGTTGGGCAAGTCAGGCCGCCGGCCAGCAGCAGGTAACTACGACAGCCCGCGCCACGAATGTCACCGAGAGTCAGTGTCTGGCCACGACGGGCATTGCACACCTGCCAGCCAAGTATCGGTTCACCGTCCAATTGCGCACTGATGTTCGCTCCGGTGATGATAAAGGCGCAATCATGGTTAAAGCATAGCGTCGGGCCGCGCAGGGTAATTTCCAGCCCAGCGGCATCAGGCGCGTTACCCAATAATTGATTGCCCAGCCGGAATGAACGGCTGTCGAAGGGGCCGGAAGGCGGCACACCGACATGCCAGTAGCCGGTACGGCCGGGCGAATCTTGAAGGGTGGTGAGGGTGCCACCGCTGATTACCTCCAGCGTGGCGGGTTGCCATAGCACATTGCTCAGCGTGGCGGTAATGATATTACCTTGTTGGATCTCGGGGAGTGTCAGCAGATGGCGCAGCCAGGCGAGATTGGTTTCGATACCGTACAGAGAGGTGGCATCCAGCGCCTGCGCCATACCATGCAGTGCAGCAGCGCGGTCAACGGCATGGACAATTACTTTCGCCAGCATCGGGTCATAAAGCGGCGAAACGTCACTGCCATTGTCCAACCAGTGGTCAATTCGCAGTGTTGCGTCGGGAAGGTTATCCGGGAAACACACTTCACTCAGCAGACCGGCGCAGGGCTGAAACTGTTTGGCGGGATCTTCCGCATACAGTCGTACCTGAATGGCATGACCGCGAGGCGTGGTGTGTAGGCTGGTCAGCGGCGGCAGGCAACCGGCGCCGAGCTCCACCATCCATTGCACGATATCAACGCCAAACACCTGTTCGGTGACGCCATGCTCCACCTGCAAACGCGTATTCACCTCCAGAAACCAGAATTGTTTCTGCGTTTCATCGTAGACGTATTCCACGGTACCGGCGCTGCGATAGTTGACCGCTTGGCACAGCCGGACAGCGGTGGTCTGCAATTGTTGCCGTATCTGGTCACTCAGACCGGGAGCCGGGGTTTCTTCGATGACTTTTTGGTTACGGCGCTGGGCGGAACAATCGCGTTCCCCTAATGCCATCACGTTGCCTTGACCGTCGCCAAATACCTGTACTTCGATATGACGGGCGCGGGCGATGAATTTTTCCAGAAACACGCCGTCATCGGCGAAATTATTACCCGCCAGCCGTTTGACACGGGTAAAAGCGTCAACCAACTCAGCTTCATCGTTGCAGCGCTGCATGCCGATGCCACCACCACCGGCGGTACTTTTCAACATTACCGGATAGCCAATCATCCGTGCCTGTTCACCGGCGCTCGCCAGTGAGGTGAGCAGCTCGCTGCCGGGCAGTAATGGAACCTCGTTTTGTCGGGCCAGTTCACGTGCCCGATGTTTGAGGCCAAAGGCCGATATCTGTTCCACTGTCGGACCGAGAAACACCACGCCTGCCTGTTCACATCGGCTCACAAAACCGGCATTTTCACTCAGAAAGCCGTAACCGGGATGAATCGCCTGCGCCCCGCTTTTGGTGGCGATATCCAGTAATTTTTCCTGATTCAGATAGGTATCCCGCACCGGACCGTCGCCCAGTGGCCAAGCTTCGTCTGCCTGACGAACATGCAGGGAATGGCGGTCCGCCTCGGCGTATACGGCGATGGACTGCACACCCATTCTTTTCAGGGTACGGATGATACGCACGGCAATGGCGCCACGGTTGGCAATCAGTACGCGCTCAAACATGACAGAATCTCTTACGGGCAGGTCGTCCTGCGGAGTACAGACGCATACAGTGGGTCGTCCCACGCGTCAGTATGTTCCGGAAGTGATGTCTTACCAGATGGCAACTTCAATCGGAGTAGGGTTGTAACCGTTACACGGATTGTTGAGTTGCGGGCAGTTGGAAATCAACACCAGAACATTCATTTTTGCCACCATTTCCACATATTTTCCTGGCGCGGAGATACCGTCAGCGAACGTCAGCCCACCGTCTTTGGTCACCGGGACATTCATAAAGAAATTGATATTGTGGGTGATGTCGCGCCGGGTCAGGTTGAACTCCGGATGTTCTGCTACTGCCAACATCCAACTGTCGCGGCAGGCGTGCATATGGCGTTTTTCCAGATCGTAACGCACGGTGTTGCTTTCGGTAGCGCAGGCGCCGCCGAGTGTGTCGTGGCGGCCACAGGTATCCGCCACAATTTCCAGCATCGGGCGTTCTTCATTGGAACGCAGTACGCTACCGGTGGAAAGGAACACATTCCGCTGGCTGCGTAATGTGTCAGTCACGCTATAACGCTCGGCGGTATCGTCAGCGTTAAAAAACAGCGTATCGGCCGCTTGATTACCTTCCAGATCGGTAATACGCAGCGTTTGCCCTTCCATTACGCGGTACAGCCAATAATCACCGGCGTTAATGGTGCGACGATAACCGGCGGTGTGGATATCTCGGTTGCTGGTCTGGATCATCATCAGACTCCTTGCGGCAGTTCGGCCAGATAATAAAGCGTGTTATTGCGCAGCCCGCGGCGGTTTTCTGCACGTTCGAGACACAATGCCGGCAATGGCGCCCGTTCATGATCGATGGTCAATGCCACCGGATGGTGCGGATAGTCGCTTTCCTGACTGAGCGGATGCGGGCAGGTATGCATGATAACCAGGGTATCCATGGCAAAACGGAGGGTTACGCTGGCTCCGGCCTGGCCTTGCTGTTCCAGTTGCAGTGTACCGTCTTCGGCGGCACTGACGCGGGCGAAAAAGTTGACACAGGCGGCCATATCCCGTTTGCCAAGACCATATTTCGCCAGTTCCACCAGAAAGCTGTCATAGCCGTTTTGATGCCGTTCATTGCGGGCCTGCTGATAGTCCAGCGTGCCGAACTGTTTGGCAATGTGTGCGCTATTCGCGGTACCGCACACGGTTTCGTGCCAGCCGAAACTGTCAGCTTCAATACCACAGAAAATGCGCCCCATGTCGGAATAGAGACAATGCCCGGCCGTGAGACGGAAAGTGTGTTGGCACTTCAGTGTATCCGGCGCGTTATAGCGTTCCAGCAGGTTTTCCGGGTTGTAAAACAGCATACCGAGATTAGCGCCACCTTCGGTATCGGTAATCCGCAGCGCGGTACCCCGGCGCATGATCAGCGACCAGTGCGACCCGGCGGGTAATTCGGTTTGGTAACGTTCGTTCATGGTTTTTCCTCCGTTCAGGCGACGCGTCGCCCTTCCATCAGTTCCCCTACGGAATCGCGCACGCCAGCTGGGGCGCGATCCAGTGGGATATCGTAAGTAATGCTCGCGCCCCAGGCTTCGGGAGCCTGCGGGTCGTGGCGGATTTTGTCGAAAACCCATAGCCGCGATCCGAGAGAGAATCCTTCCTTCAGATCGTGGGTGATCATGAAAATGGTCAGACGGTATTCCCGCCACAATTGGGTGATCAACTGATGCATTTCATTGCGGATACCCGGATCCAGGGCACCAAACGGTTCGTCCAGCAACAGGATCCGCGGATGTTTAATCAGTGCCTGAGCCAGCGCCAACCGCTGTTGCATTCCACCGGATAGCTGATGCGGGTACTTGTGCTGTGCCTGCTCCAGACCGACCTGCTTAAGCATCGCCTGTGCCTGTGTGCGGATGACCAGGCGACGTTTTCCCCACACGCGGCCCAACCAGCGGGCCGCGGTGAATTCGGCGCCAAGCATCACATTTTCCAGCACACTGAGATGGGGAAAGACGGAATAGCGCTGGAATACCACGCCGCGGTGTTCATCTGGTTCTTGCGGGATGGGCGCGCCGTCCAGTAACAGTTCTCCGCTGCTGGGACTCTCCGTTCCCAGCAGCATATTCAGAAATGTGGTTTTTCCACAGCCGGAGGCGCCAACGATGGAGACAAATTCACCTTCTTCCACTGACACGTTGAGCTGCTCTAGCACCACTTGTCCGTCATAGTGTTTTCTGAGATTTTTAAGCGTTAACAATGCCATGATGACTCCGGGTTATTTGGCGTAATACCATGGCCAGCCACGACGGCTGATGACCCGCAATAGGTAGTCCAGCGCAAAGGCCAACAGCGTGATCCACGCCACATATGGCAGGATGACATCCATTGCCAGATAACGGCGCATCAGGAAAATACGGTAACCCAGCCCATCGGTGGCGGAGATGGCTTCCGCAGCAATCAGGAACAACCAGGCTGAACTTAATGACAGGCGCACTGCATCCAGCAGGCGCGGCATCAGTTGCGGCAGGATCACGCGCCATAAAATCTGTGCGCTATTGCCACCGAGGGTTTGCGCTTTCACCAATTGTTCCCGTGGGATGCTTTGCACATGCAACTGCAAATCGCGGATGATGAACGGCGTAATGCCCACCACGATCAACACGACTTTGGAGACTTCCCCCAGTCCGAAGCAGATAAACAGAATCGGTAGTACGGCCAGTGGTGGGATCAGCGCAAACAACGTAATCAGTGGCGACAGTACCGCCCGCACCGATGGCAATGCGCCGCAGAACAGGCCGAACACCAGCGCCAGCATCGCGCTCAGCGCTACTCCCGTGAGCAGGCGTAGCAGGCTGGCGGCGGTGTCCACCCATAGCAAATACTGGCCAGTGCGATCATTGGGTTCAAACGCCATACGGTGGATAGCGTCTGCCATGGTGCTGAGACTGGGCAGCAATTTGTCGGCCGCGTTGACGGCTAGCCGGGCGTCGGAGGCCATCAGATAGATCAGTAACAGCGCCAGCAGTGGCAGAAACCCCATCATCCCGCGTGTTAGCGGCACTGGCTGGTAGTTGATTAGTTTGCGCATCTGGCGTCTCCCGGATTACAACTTGTTGGCCACCGCCAGCTTTAGAAATTCGTCGCTGAAGCGCAATTTGACATTACCTGTATTACCCCACAGTCCGGCTGGTGTCGAAACGCCCACCACGTCGGCACTGGGTGCACCATCGCCTAACAGACCGTGATGGAATGAAAATTCGGCTACCGATTGCATGGTGGTTTTCAATTGAGGACTGCTTACGAAATCCAACGTCAGTTGTGGTGTGGTGAAGAGATGCGTTGCTGCCAGTTGAGCGTCGAAACCGGCCAGATCAGTGCCGGAGTCCTGCCCCATAAAAGTACGAGCGCTGCGGGCCTTGGCTGAGTCGCCGGACATCGTCCGCAGCGTTTCATACCAGGCGCCGGTTAGTGCCTTACCCAGTTCCGGATGTTTTTTCAGGGTTTCGGTATTCACGACCAATAAATCGAGGATTTCACCGGGAATCTGGGCGGAAGAGAATACCAGGTGACTGTCTGGTTGCTTTTCAGCTTCGGCCAGCAGCGGGTTCCAGGTAACGATGGACTGTACGTCCTTGGTCCCAAAAGCCGCCACCAGGTCGGCATCCGCAGTGTTCACCACCTTGACGTCTTTTTCCGTCATGCCGCTTTTTTCCAGTGCCCGAGCCAATAAATAGTGCGACACAGAGAACTGTACCAAATTGATGGGTTTGCCTTTCAGGGCATGGAGGTTGTTGGCGCCTTTAATCAGGATGCCGTCGTTACCATTGGAATAGTCGCCGACAATCAGCGCGGTACTGTCAACACCACCGGCAGCCGGGATCGTCAGCGCGTCCATGTTGGTCATGGTACAGCCGTCAAAACCGCCGGAAGTGTATTGGTTAACAGATTCGATGTAGTCGTTGACCTGAACAAACTGGATATTAATGCCATATTTGTCGGCCCATTTCTTGACGATACCCTGTTGCTGGGCGTAATCCCAAGGCATCCAGCCGGCATAAATAGACCAGCAAAGTTTAAAGCTGGGTTTGGCCGCGAGGGCAGTGGTACTGAATAGTACAAAAGTACAAAGAAGCAGTAAGCGTTGAATTGTTTTCATAATGACGATTCCTCTGACGTTGGGCAGCAATAAAAAGCAGGAGGGCGGCGAGCATCTATCTCGCTGTATCCTCCCGGGCTTTTATCCCGCCGTGTAACCGCCAGAGGGCGGTCGGTTACTCTCGGACCTGCGTCGTTAAACCGGAACCCTAGTAACCCATTACCAAATTGTCTGGCGACACCGGTTGCCCGCTATCGCTCCTGCCATATTAAAGGTAAGCAATAATCTTGCCAGCTTGTGTTCAACCTTGAATCAAGGTCTGAATGGCCGGGTGTTGTCCTGGTTATCCACGGGCAAGAATGCCTCGTCGACCCATTTTTTATGGACACGGTCTCGCGCTGGCTAGCCTGGTTTTTGTGGTGTCACTCGTCCGTTGGGGGGCTGTTTCTGCACTGTAACTGTGCAGAAAACTATCTATTCGGTGCATGATTCGGTGCATGGAATTTGACAAATAAAGCGTAGAATGAACAGGCGTCACCTTTGGTGAGGTGCGACATCTGTTCAAAATACGTGTTTTTCGCCCTGCGGGTAAGTGGGGTCGTCTATGCTTAGCGTAGTGAGTGAAAAGTATCGTATTTAAACACTGCGGAGTAATAAAACGGGAGTAGTAGACATGTTGGCGGATTACCGTTCACGCTGGCTATTGCCAGTGATTATGTTTTTTATGGCATTACAACTTACAGCCTGTGGCGACAAAGATAAGGAGCAGCGTCAGGCGTTTACTGCATTCTTGCAGAGTATTCAACCACAGGAAGAACGGCAGCTCCCCGTGCTGACTGAACAGCAGAAGCAGTCTTTCGGACATTACGTTCAGGACTACGCTGTCTTGACCACGTTTAACCGGCAACTGCAACAAGTCGTCGCTGGCAGCCTGAAACCCATGCTGGAGCAAGTTTCTCATATTCGTGTGCCACAGGATTATATTTCTCAGCGCAATAACCTGCGTCAACTGATTGGTGCATTGAATTTGCTGGGGCAACAGTCACTGAACGCGAAAACGCAGGCCGATAATGCCAGACAGGCACTGAAGCAGCCTGAAGATCTGAAGCTGGTCTATGACAAACTCTATAACCGCGTGGTCGTTAAGCCGGCTACGGCGATGATATCCATCGTGCCGGACAGTGTATCGTTTATCCAAAGCCTGATTAAGGTGGGGGATTATTTACAATCGCAGGGTAATCAAGTGGTTTTCAACGATTCCAATGTGCAGTTTCACACACAGCAGCAAGTGGATCAGTACAACGGTATGGTGTCGGATCTGGCGACACAGCAACAGAATCTGGTTAACGCCTTGAAGGGGCAAAATCTGATAGCGGGCCATTAGACGAATAATGCCGATTGGCTAACCGGGATGCCAGAGGAGCTCCAGGGTATGGTGCTCCTCTGGTGTTCCTGATATTGACTTACCTCGATCGTGTTATGTGAGGCCGCTTGCTTGCAAGGGCCCAATGTGTCGCTTCGTTATCCGCCGAACCCGTCAGAACAGAAAGTTATTTGTGATGCTAGTCACATAACAAGAACAAATCATCAAGCCAAAAGCGTGATCTATATCACTTTTCATTTCTCTCTAATTGAATGAATTTCATACAAAACGACCTTTTTATTATAATTTTGTGAAGTAAATCACCTATTTGTATCGGTACTGTGGGGTAAATGTGTGATTTTTGTCACATTTATACCATGGAGTTGCGGTATGAAAATAGCGTGTTAGAGTCGCGCTGCATACAGTAATACTGACGGGACATTTCACGCCGTCTCACGATAATTCTCACGCGCGTTTTCCTCGGCGTGTTTTATATAATAGGGGTGTATTTTTATGCTCTCACCAGATACTAGGGTCAAAATACAGAATTTTGGCCGCTTTCTGAGCAATATGGTGATGCCGAATATTGGTGCCTTCATCGCCTGGGGTATTATCACTGCGCTGTTTATCCCGACCGGATGGATTCCCAACGAGACATTGGCCAAGTTAGTTGGCCCGATGATTAAGTACCTGCTGCCGTTGCTGATCGGGTATACCGGTGGTCGTTTGATCGGGGGAGAACGTGGTGGCGTGGTCGGTGCGATTACTACCATGGGGGTCATTGTCGGTGAAGACATTCCAATGTTCCTCGGTGCCATGATTGTTGGTCCGCTGGGTGGTTGGACGATCAAGCGCTTTGACAAGATGGTTGACGGCAAAATCAGAAGTGGTTTTGAAATGCTGGTCAACAACTTTTCTGCCGGTATTATCGGTATGCTGTTGGCGATTCTGGCCTTTCTGGCGATTGGGCCGATGGTAGAAATACTGTCGAGGTTCCTGTCTTCCGGTGTGCATCTGATGGTGCAACACAATCTGCTACCGTTGGCATCAATATTCGTTGAACCGGCAAAGATCCTGTTCCTCAACAATGCCATTAACCACGGGATTTTCTCACCGCTGGGCATCCAGCAGGCTGCTGAAACCGGCAAGTCCATTTTCTTCCTGATTGAAGCCAACCCAGGGCCGGGGATGGGCGTACTCATGGCCTATATGTTTTTTGGCCGGGGCAATGCCAAACAATCAGCACCGGGTGCGGCTATCATCCACTTCCTGGGGGGGATTCATGAAATCTACTTCCCTTACGTGTTGATGAATCCGCGTCTGCTTCTCGCGGTTATTCTGGGTGGTATGACGGGTGTGTTCACTCTGGGTGTACTCCACGGCGGTCTGGTTTCTCCGGCGTCGCCGGGATCCATTCTGGCCGTACTGGCGATGACGCCCAAAGGTGCTTATTTCGCTAACATTATGGCCGTTACTGCTGCATTTGCCGTGTCCTTCGTGGTTTCCTCGATTTTGCTGAAAAGCACCAAAATCAAGGAAGGCGATGATCTGGAACTGGCGACCCGCCGCATGCAGGAAATGAAATCCGGCTCCAAAGGTCAGGCCGCGACCGGTATTAGTGGTGACCTGAGTACGGTGCGCAAAATCATCGTCGCCTGTGATGCCGGTATGGGTTCCAGCGCCATGGGGGCTGGTGTGTTGCGCAAGAAGGTACAAAATGCCGGTCTGAAAAATATTAGCGTCACCAACAATGCCATCAATAGTCTGCCGGACGATGTCGACCTGGTTATCACGCACCGTGATTTAACGGAGCGCGCCATGCGCCATGCGCCACAGGCACAACATATTTCGCTGACGAATTTCCTGGATAGCCAGTTGTACAGCGATCTGGTCGCCCGTTTGCAGGCCGCACAGCCGGAACAACATGGTTCGCCAGACGTTATCGCCGTGGTATCGGAAAGTGAAACCAGTCAGCCGGCGTTGTTTCAACTGACTGCCGCAGACGTGTTCTTGAATCAGCAGGCCAGCGATAAAGAGCAGGCGATCCGTTTTGCGGGTGAACAGTTGGTGAAGCGTGGTTATGTTGAACCGGAATACGTGGATGCCATGCTGGAGCGTGAAAAAATGACCTCCACCTATCTGGGTGAGTCTATCGCGGTGCCGCACGGGACAATTGAAGCGAAAGATCGGGTGATTAAAACCGGTGTGGTGTTCTGTCAGTATCCGCAAGGGGTGCGTTTTGGCGCCGAAGAGGATGAAGTCGCTCGCCTGGTAATTGGTATCGCCGCCCGTAATAACGAGCATATTCAGGTTATCACCAACCTGACCAATGCGCTGGATGACGAATTAGTGATTGAACGCCTGGCGCAGACTCATGATGTACAGGATGTTCTCGACCTGTTGTCCGGTAAAAAGAGTGCCTGACGAGCAGCGCCGCCTTCGGGCGGCCTCTTTTTATGTTTTGTCTTGAAAGGTTAACGCATGATGAAAGCATTACATTTTGGCGCCGGTAATATCGGCCGCGGATTTATTGGTAAGCTGCTGGCCGATGCCGGTATCACCCTGATATTTGCTGATGTGAACCAGCCGTTGCTGGATGCCATCAATCAGCGAAAAAGCTACCAAGTTCATATCGTTGGCGAACAAATGCAGGTGGATACCGTTAATAATGTCAGTGCGGTGCACAGTGGTAGCCAGCAAGCCATCGATCTGATTGCCGACGTTGATATGGTGACGACGGCGGTTGGCCCGCAAATTCTGGAGAAAATTGCTGGCACCATTGCTCAAGGCCTGGTGAAGCGCCATGACAACGGCAACCAGCAAGCGCTGAACATCATTGCCTGTGAAAATATGGTGCGTGGCACCAGCCAGTTAAAACAACAGGTGCTAAAGCATCTGCCGGAATCGTCTTTGGCATGGGTGTCAGAACATGTTGGTTTTGTTGATTCCGCCGTGGACCGGATTGTGCCACCGTCAGAAACCGGTAGCGAAGACCCGCTGGCTGTAACGGTGGAAACTTTCAGTGAATGGATTGTGGATGAAACGCAGTTTAACGGTCAGCCCCCGGCCATTACCGGTATGGAACTGACCAATAATCTGATGGCGTTTGTGGAGCGCAAGCTGTTTACGCTGAATACCGGTCATGCCATTACTGCATATCTGGGGCAGCGAACCGGACATAAAACTATCCGTGATGCTATTCTCGACCCGGAAATCCGCCGTGTGGTGCAAGGCGCAATGGAAGAGAGTGGTGCGGTGCTGATCAACCGTTATGGTTTTGATGCCGATAAACATCAGGCTTACATCCAGAAAATCCTTAGCCGTTTTGAAAACCCGTATCTGCATGATGATGTGGAGCGTGTCGGACGCCAGCCATTACGTAAGCTGAGCGCGGGTGATCGTCTGATCAAACCGTTGCTGGGAACACTGGAATATGGGTTGCCGCACGATAATCTGGTCATCGGTATTGCGGCAGCGATGCACTACCGCAGCGAACAGGATCCACAAGCAAATGAACTGGCGGATTTGCTGCAGAAATTGGGACCACAGGCCGCATTGGCACAAATTTCCGGTCTGGATGCTGACAGTAAGGTTGTCGGACAGGCAGTGAGTGTGTATAACGCCATGCAGTGATCGGCGCGTCTCGGCTCAAGTCAGGTTTTGCCCTTGCTTTCTCTATCGGGTGCGTTTGAATAATGAATAGTGTGTGCCCGTGAAAAAACGCTTTTTGCATAGCAAGGGCAAGGCTGTGTGCGAGGTTAAAGTACGAGAAGTGACGATGGATGAAACTCAGGCATTTGAAAACCGGGTATTGGAATCGCTAAATAGTGGTAAAACGGTGCGAGGCTTTATGCTGACGGCCGTTCAGTTGCTGGCGGAAGCTGTCAGTATTCTGATGTTACAGGTATTTCGCAAAGATGATTATGCCGTGAAATATGCCGTCGAACCGCTGTTATCCGGTACCGGGCCGTTGGGTGAGTTGTCAGTACGGTTGAAGCTGATTTACGGTCTGGGCATGATCAGCCGTAAAGAGTATGAGGATGCTGAACTGTTGATGGCCCTGGCGGAAGAACTGACCCATGATGTCCACGACTATCGTTTCACTGACGATGAGATCTTTGGCCCTGTCAGTGAATTTCACTGTGTTGTCAACCTGCCGTCGCCGCCCGCGCTGCCGGCAAGTGGTGATCCTGACGACAATATGCTGATTGCCATGCAGCAGCAGCGTTATCAGCAAATGGTTCGTTCTACACTGGTACTATCGCTGACCGAACTTATCTCGCAAATCAGTCTGAAAAAGGCGTTCTAACCCTTTTCCTCGCGTTAACATCAACGTGTATGTCTTCATTTGCCATGGCATGTTTAAATGATTCCCTTCGTTTCTGCATACACTGGGGTTTGGTGTATGCTTATGACCATTATTTTGATAAAAAAACAGGTTTAGTGATGAAAAAGCAGGAAAAGGCCGAAATTAAACGCTTGAGCGATCAACTGCATGCGTTAACGCTCAAACAGGCCCACTTAATTCAGCAAGGTGAAGCAGACGCGATTACGGAGAATCAGGCGGCTTGTGAGAAACTGGCAGCGGAGATCGAACGGTTGCGCAATGTCTGCGAGCAGAAACTCAGCAAAGAAGCACAGAAACTGACTGGTTTACCTTTTCGCCGGATAATAACCAAAAAAGAGCAGGCTGATATGGGGACGTTGAAAAAAACGGTCCGTGGATTGGTGGTGGTACATCCCATGACCGCCCTGGGCCGTGAAATGGGTCTGAAAGAAATGACGGGGTATGCGCCGAAACCGTTTTGATGTCGGGTCAATCGTTCGCCACTGACGATCTGGGCGCTTGTTCACTCCGCCCCGTCCACGAAAATCGGGGGAGTATCGGCATAATTCACACTGTGATGAGAGATGGGTTGCCGTTTTTTAACTGACGGATGACAGGTATATACACTTCGGTGGTATTAACTTTATTGATTAATGTATCTTCTGACGCTTGGCTAAGCGTCAGCCATAGCCTTCTCATTTATACCCGCGATCTTTCAAGTTGCAGATGTGTCACCCGAATCATTTACCTGAGTCAGCTCATCGGGACTCTCTCTTGCCGCCTCCTGCACCTTGAAATCTATTGGGTATAAAATGTAGTAATCTTGATGGTTTCTCAAAATCAGTGAGTAATAATATATTAATCCTGATAGTTATCATTATGTTCGAGTACTATTCCATGGGCTTTTAATCATCTTTTCAGATTTTATTTCTATGTTTTCTTAATGCAATTAGTGGCGCTGTACAAATAATTATCGGTGGAATAAACCAAAATTCCCCACGATTCATTTTATTCAGTAGCGTTTTTTTTGAAGAAATATACCGAAGTGATTTTATCAGCGTGACTTATTATGTGTAAAAAATCTGCATAATATGCTGTAAGGCGATGCACTCGTCAGGCTTTAAGTTGCCTCAGTTACTCGAATTACTTGCCTCAGTATGATCATCGGGGGGGGGCTTTCACTTGTGCCTTCCAGTAGCGCTCATTATTTAGTATATAACTTGGCGACAGAAAAACAGCGTAGCCCAGAGGCTACGCTGAATTAAGGCAAACGCATTATTTTTTATATGGCAGTTGCTGTGTTGTACGGGTAAATGAAATACCGTGAGTTATCGGTTCCAGTTCCTGTGAAGAAGACAAACGGAAGGCGGAAACAGCGTTGGACAACATCATGGCCTGGTCTTCCAACGAGCTGGCGGCAGCGGAAGACTCTTGAACCAGGGCGGCGTTTTGTTGGGTCGTGCTGTCCATATCCACAATCGCCTGATTCACTTGTGCGATGCCGTGGCTCTGTTCGTCAGACGCCACCGTTATCTCACTCATAATATCGTGAACGTGCGTAACGGCAGTGACGATGTCTGTCATGGTCTTGCCAGTATTATTGACCAGTTTGGCACCGTGTGTGACTTGTTCGACTGAAGTGGCGATTAAACCTTCAATCTCTTTGGCTGCCTGAGCACTACGTTGCGCCAGGTTACGGACTTCATTGGCGACTACCGCGAACCCTCGTCCCTGCTCACCGGCACGGGCGGCTTCCACCGCAGCGTTCAAGGCCAGAATATTGGTCTGGAAAGCGATACCGTTAATGACAGAGGTAATTTCCGCGATACGTTTGGAACTGCCCTCAATTTCGGACATCGTGTGCACCACATTTTCTACCAGCTTACCGCCCTCTTTGGCGGTTTGAGTGGCATCTACTACCAGTTTGTTGGCGTGATGGGCATTATCCGCATTTTGTTTCACGGTGGCTGTCAGTTGTTCCATACTCGCTGCAGTTTGCTCTACGGCGGCAGCCTGTGCTTCAGTCCGTGCTGACAAGTCGTTGTTACCAGCAACAATCTCGCTGGCGGCAGTCGTGATTTGGCTGACACCCAGGCGAATTTCGTCAATCATGGTATGCAGATTGGCTTTCATTTTTGCCATTGAACCAAACAGCATACCCAGCTCATCGCGACGGGTGGTGGTAATGGGCATGGTGAGGTCACCGGTAGCAATACCTTCGGCAATGGTGACGGTTTGATTGAGCGGATGGGTAATCTGGCGGGATATAAACAAGGCGATGATGATACCCAGAATCAATGTAATCAGCGCAGTAATGGCTATCTGTAGCTCCGCATTTTTGATATCGCGCCCTGAGATCTGTATCTCTTCATTAACCATGTTAACGACCATATTCGAGAGCGTTTGTGCGGTGTCCGCTATGTTTTTGGCCTGATTTAACTCTTCCTGATACGCCGGGAGATAAGCTTGGATTTGTGTCTTGTAGTGACTTAGTGTCGAAACAACAGGATCAATCAATGTCTGTTGGTCTTTGTTTAGCGCCTGATAAAGCTGACTGAGACTGTTTTGGGCATCAACCAGTGCGGCAATTAATGGTTTTTCTGCTTCGCTGTTGCGAGAAAGGAGCAGTCCGCGTACATAATAACGGACAGTGATGAGTTTCTGATTCAGCCTGGTCAGTTGTAGCAGTAACTCAGGGTTATTTTCACTTTTTATCTGTTGTTCCAGCTCGTTGAGCGGTTGTGTCGTACCAGAAATGTTCCAGCTCTTTCTGACATCATTTTTTTTGGCTACTGCTGCAAGGTAAACTTTCTGTTTCTCTTTATATTCATTAATTAACTGTGAAATTTTCTGAAGTCTGTCATCGTAATCTTTACTCCAGGATTTTGTCTGGATAATCGCCAGAATATTGACAATATGATCAATGCTTTCAGCATTTTTCTTAATATCATCAGGGTTATAATTGGACATATATAATGCCCGATAATAACGAGCCTGGTTAATCGCTTCATTAATTTGATTGTTTAAAGTGATTTTTTCGAAACGATCTCTTAACGTTTCTACATACTTTATACTTACACTGGCAATGATGATAGTTAACAGTAGTATTAATAGGAATCCGAATCCTAACTTCTTGCCGACTTTAATATTTTCAAATTTCATCGTCATTTATTTTCGTCCATAATTAATGAGCTAGGTCGTTAAGGTAAAGTATGGATGCCTTAATACCCGGAATCGCCAGCAGGATGTGTCTTATGAAATGTCGTATTATCCGCATAACAGATGCAGCTTGTACGAAATCTAGTTGAGAAAGGGCACAGAAGTCTTATCGGCGCACTGAGAAAAAACTTTATATCAATCTGACGGGTTAAATCACAGTTTTAAGCCAATAAAAAAAAGCCCGAAGTAACAAAACGTTACTTCGGGCTTTTTAACAGTGAATCCCTTAGCGGAGGATAGCCGGATTATTTGCTGGCTTCAGCGAAGCGTTTGGCTGCTTCGTCCCAGTTCACCACGTTCCAGAATGACTTGATGTAGTCTGGGCGACGGTTCTGGAACTTCAGATAGTAGGCGTGTTCCCACACATCCAGTGTCAGGATAGGGTAGCCAGAGATACCTGAAATGGCTTCACCCATCAGCGGACTATCCTGATTAGCGGTAGAAGCAATGGCCAATTTACCATCAGCTTTCAGTACCAGCCATGCCCAGCCAGAACCAAAACGGGTAGCCGCAGCCTGTTCAAATTTTTCTTTGAAAGCATCAACACTGCCGAAGTCACGCTCGATAGCGGCTTTCAGATCACCCGTCAGGGTAGTGCCAAGTTTCAGACCTTTCCAAAACAGGCAGTGGTTGGCATGTCCACCTGCGTTGTTACGCAGTGCGGTTTTCTTCTCAGCTGGCACCTGGTCCAGTTTGGTGATCAGTTCTTCAACAGACAAGCTGGCAAATTCAGGGCAGGACTCCAGCGCTGCATTAGTATTATTGACGTAGGCCTGGTGATGTTTGCTGTGATGGATTTCCATCGTTTGCTTATCGAAATGAGGTTCCAGTGCGTCATAAGCATAAGGCAGGGATGGCAGGGAATAACTCATGTTTAGCATCTCCAATTGTTGCGGGCGTAATTATTATGGTGCGACACTGTGTTTGTTAGCGCCGCGTAAGTAATAGGTTCATTATAGTTAATTAAATGATATTGAAAATGATTATTCGCAGTTCTGGCTAGTGAGTTATCCTTTTTTATCCCTGTATTACAAGCTCTTATGCCGTAATGGTGCTAATTAGCAACAAATTGGTCTAAGGCCAGGGGGAAAGCACAACTATTCACGCAACCGTCGCGGATGGGTATAAATGGTTGAACGTCCGGGTCGACTGAAGCCCACCAGTGTGAGATTACAACGATTGGCAACTTCAACGGCCAGCGAGGTTGCAGCAGAAACGGCAAACAGAATTTCAACGCCGCACATGGCTGACTTTTGTACCATTTCATAACTGGCGCGGCTGGAAACCAGCACGGCACCTTGTTGCCAGGGATTTCTGGCACGCATTCCCAGCAATTTATCCAGCGCGACGTGTCGGCCTACGTCTTCACAGCCGCCTTGCAGGTTTCCATCCGGTGAAATCCAGGCGGCGGCGTGAGTACAACCGGTCAACTGCCCTATTTGTTGTACACTCTTCAGCTGTCCCAGTGCCGTATCCAATTGATGTAACGAGAATGTCTGGCTAAACGGGAGTGGTACTACCGGTTTGCCGATTTCTGCCAGTTGCTCCACACCACACACACCACAACCGGTACGTCCATCCATTGCCCGTCTTTGTGCTTTTAAACCGGCAAACCGGCGACTGGACAGTTCAACTTGCACTTCAATACCGTTACACACCGGCACGACATCAATACCATAGATATCCTGCGGCGACTGGATGATGCCTTCAGATAACGAAAATCCCAGAGCAAACAGTTCCAGATCTTTTGGCGACGCCATCATGACAACATGCGAGATGCCGTTATAAACCAGTGCTACCGGCACTTCTTCTGCCAGCCAATCCTGTTGTGACTGCTCTAGCGATCCCTGATGCCATATTGTTTGCTGACACGCTCCCGCAGGTGCCATCTGTCCGCTCTCGACTGGAAAATTACCGTTATTCACCTGCGCTACCCATTTCTGATAACCGTGACTTCATTGTGGCATTATTTCATTGCCCGCATGGGGATGCGAGTTTTTATCCCACAACAGTGAGCGTATCCGCATGATCAGCAATAGCATGCAACAGCGTGAAGATAAATTGTGTGCTGAATCGAAGAGTTGTCTTTTTCATCGTGTTGTTGTTATCACAAGCGCGTAACGTCGCATACAATTTATTCAATAATTTCTGTTTTACCAATGATGTATCCATTTTATTTTCACTGCGGCATCGCCGCATAACGCGTAAATGCGTAATGAAAAATAGTGCAGCCCAAAGGAGACAGAAATGGCACATGACACGTCAGGAAGCCGGCTTATGCCCGGCGAATATGGATATGCTCTTACTTTGAAAAAACGCTATGACAATTTTATTGGTGGCGCCTGGGTTCCACCGGCTAGCGGAGAATACTACGTTAATCTGACTCCGGTAACCGGTCAGCCACTATGTGAAGTTGCCAGCTCCAGTAATAAAGATGTGGATTATGCGCTTGATGCTGCGCATAAAGCCAAGGCGGAATGGGGAGCCATGTCGGCCGCAGAGCGGGCAACGATCTTGAATCGCATTGCTGATCGTATGGAGCAGAATATCGATCTGCTGGCGAGTGCGGAAACCTGGGATAATGGTAAACCGATTCGTGAAACCACTAATGCAGACGTTCCGCTCGGTATTGACCATTTCCGCTACTTTGCCGCCTGTATTCGCGCACAGGAAGGTGCCATCAGTGAAATCGACAAAGACACGGTGGCTTATCACTTCCATGAGCCGCTGGGGGTGGTGGGGCAAATTATTCCCTGGAACTTCCCACTGTTGATGGCCTGCTGGAAAATGGCTCCGGCGCTGGCCGCGGGTAACTGTATCGTGCTGAAACCCGCCAAACTGACACCACTCTCCGTGCTGATGCTGATGGAGCTGATTCAGGATCTGTTACCTCCAGGTGTGCTTAATGTGGTGAACGGTTCCGGTAGTGAGATTGGCGAGTATCTGGCGACATCGCCCCGTATCGCTAAAGTGGCGTTTACCGGCTCGACAGAAGTGGGTCAGCAGATCATGGGTTACGCGGCGCAGAATGTCATCCCGGTAACGTTGGAACTGGGGGGCAAGTCTCCCAATATCTTCTTTGCTGACGTTATGGATAAAGAAGACAGCTTCTTTGACAAGGTTCTGGAAGGGTTTACCCTGTTTGCCTTTAATCAGGGGGAAGTCTGTACCTGTCCGAGCCGTGCGCTGGTGCAGGAATCTATTTATGAACGCTTTATGGAGCGAGCCATCAAGCGAGTGGAAGCTATCCGCGTTGGCAACCCGCTCGATAGCAAAACCATGATGGGGGCGCAGGTTTCTGCCGGTCAGTTGGATACCATCCTTAACTATATTGATATTGGCAAGAAAGAAGGTGCGCGAGTGTTGACGGGGGGAAATCGTAAGACACTGCCTGGCGATTTAACGCAGGGTTACTATCTGGAACCTACCATTCTTTTTGGGGACAACAGCATGCGAGTGTTCCAGGAAGAAATATTTGGTCCGGTACTGGCCGTGACTACCTTCAAAACCATGGATGATGCGCTGGAAATCGCTAATGATACGGTATATGGGTTGGGTGCTGGGGTATGGAGCCGCAATGCCAACATTGCTTATCGTATGGGGCGTGGTATTCAGGCCGGTCGTGTGTGGACCAACTGCTATCATGCCTATCCGGCACATGCGGCGTTTGGAGGGTACAAGCAGTCAGGTATGGGGCGTGAAAACCACAAGATGATGCTGGATCATTATCAGCAAACCAAATGTCTGCTGGTAAGTTACTCCGAGCAGCCGATGGGTCTGTTCTAACGCGGTTTTTCCTTTTCAGGGCTACTTCGGTGGCCCTGATATTCCTCCTCCCCTCTCTACCTCAGCTCGAATCTGATGTTGCGACGTTGAGGTTATGCAATGCAACCGATAAGCTGTACTGATCCCATTGGCGTCATCTCTGTATTGATGAGTCAATACAGCATGTCGCGGAGTTGTGCATGACAGATAAGATCAGGTGGATTGATAATCTGCGGGCAGTGGCCTGCATGATGGTTGTTCTTATCCACAGTACCTCCTGGTATGTTACGACAGGTGGTGAGCCGGGTGACAATTATTGGGAAGTGGCAAATATACTGAATTCTGCTTCACGGGTTTGCGTACCGCTGTTCTTTATGATTTCAGGCTATCTATTTTTTGGGGAACGTCAGGCGCGAGGGAAACATTTTCTGCGTATTGGTTTATGCATTCTGTTTTACAGCGTCGTTGCGCTGCTCTACATGTCAACATTAACTCCGATGAATCCACTCCATGCAATCAACCATATACTACAGAAACCGGTGTTTTATCACTTGTGGTTTTTCTATGCCATCGTCGCGATTTACCTGCTGTCGCCCTTGATTTGTGTGCGGTTGACATCAGTCAGCTATTTGATGGCGGTGATTGTAGTGCTGGCGGTAATCGCGAATCCAAACGCTGGTGACTGGCTGGTCGATGGACGCAAATGGTTTCCGGTGAATCTCTATGTGTCTGGTGACACATTTTACTATCTGTTATATGCCATAACAGGAAGGGCATTAGGGATGGTGAATATACCACGGAACGTCGCGAGAGCCGCGGTTGGGGTGTTTGTACTGTGTGTGGTGTTGATCGCCGTGGGAACCCGGCAGCAAACAGAAGTTAACGGTGATTTTGCCCAGACTTTCTATACCTACTGTAGTCCGTTGGTGTTTATTGCAGCGACCAGTCTGTTACTTGTTTTCAAAAACTATCTGAATGTACATGTTTCGTCAGGACTGGCGTTGATTTCACGCCATTCGTTGGCGATCTATGGCGTTCATGCACTGGTCATTCATTTTTTGCGCACACACGATCTGGAACTGACCGATTATCCGGTGCTGGATATTGTTTATGTATTTGCTGTCGCCTTAATGGTGAGCCTACTGTTTTCGATGCTGTTACAGCGAGTAGATAAGCGTCGTCTGATTTGCTGATGTCACGGCTCCTGCTGCAAAATACGCAGCTGCGCCCGGCGTAGTTGACGTCCGGATGAAAAACCGGCCATCAAAGCGGCTTTTTCCAGTTTTAGTCCCTGCTGTAACCGCTGCTGTGCCACAGCCACTCGTAGCTGCTCATGATATTCACGTACGCTGATACCTAAATGCGCGCGGAAAAGCCGGGTCAGGTGGCGGCTGCTAACGTGGACTTTGTCGGCAAGCTGCGTGAGTGACAACGCTGCTTCAGGTTCTGCGGATAATATATCCTGTGCCCGGTGGATAACCGGATGAAGGTGATTACGATGCTGTAACCAGGGCGAAAGTTGTTCATCGTTACCAGAACGTCGGAAATAGATCACCATCTCGCGGGCAACGCGGAGCGATTGCTGCGGATCCAGAAAACGGCTAATCAAATGCAGCGAAAGATCGATCCCGGTGGTGATACCGGCACTGGTATAGACGCCCCGGTCTTCGACAAAAATCCGGTTTGCTTTAATCAACGCCCGCGGTGCTTGTCGGGATAAAGCTTCAATCACATCGTGGTGTGTGGTGCATTGATATCCATCCAGCAGCGTAGCTTGTGCCGCCAGCAACGCACCAGAACAGATGCAAACCAGTGTTATCGTCTGATCTTGCAACATGGGTTTTAGCTGCATCAGCCACTGTCGTGCCACGTCGGCCTGTGGTGTCGAGAAATAACGGCTGGAATCATATACACCGGGAACTACCAGGATACTTTCTGGTGGTAACGTCGGGGGTAAGGGTTGTAAATGGCTCAGCGTCAGTCCGATTGAGCTGATGATATCGGTTTCTGGGCTGATGTAATGCAAATCAAACCGACCCGCAAGTCGCAGGGTTTCTGCCGGACCTGTGACATCCAGGGTTAATACGCCGGGTAACAGCAGAAAATAGACTTGTCGTGTCATGATGTTATTACTCCGCGTGATTAAGTTTTTCCAGGCACTCATCCACGGTACAGATAGCGGCAAAACGGTCAACAAGCACAGTTTCTGTCCGGTGTTTCAGTTGGCTGGCACTAAGGGTTTGCCCACGGTGAGTCATCGGGAATGTCATGGTGGCCTCAGTGACAAACGTTACCTGATAGCCCAAATCAGACGCAACCCGCGCGGTGGTTTCGCAGCATTGTTCGGTGCGTAAGCCTGAAATAATCAGATGATCTATATTTTGTTGCTGTAACCATTCATTCAATCCTGATTCAGTCAGGGCATTGTGCACGTGTTTATGCACCTGGATATCGGGTTGATGGGTCAAAAATGGCAACCGGGTAACATAGCCGGATTCCAGAGAAAACGGTCCTGTATCGGAAACATGAAAAACGTCAACCAGAGAGACACCCAGCCGTTTACAGCCATCGATCAGTCGCCGTATTTCGCTCTGAAAGGCTGGTACATCCTGTTCTTGCCAGAAGGGGCGGTGAAGAAAAGATTCTTGTACATCAATAATTAATAGCGCGCTGCGTGACATGGTCTGTCTCCTTATCGTGTTGGTGACAGCCATAATGCGGTAATCATCGAGAGGAAAGAAGGCCAAATCAGGACATAACCAGGCTGAATCAGGACGACTTGATCCCCGCTTTAACGACGTTGCCAGAAATGTTCTTCTTTTTCATTTACAGTGGCTAATGTGTTGCATTCACAACGACTAATTATGTAGCGGCGCGAGCCGCTACAATACAAGCCTGGTGAATTACACCATCAGCGGACTGAGTTGCTGATAAAGTTTCTGAAACGTTTCCCGCTGTTGCGCATAGCTGGCATGGCGCTGCGGATCGGGATAATGGGTTTGTTCCAGCGGGAGTTGTGGTAATAACTGTTCCAGCGGTATTTGTGGGTTGAGTGCGATTTGTGCCAGACGGGCTGCTCCCAGTGCGGGGCCAACATCACCACCAGTACGGTATTCCAGCGTTTTCCCGCTGATGTCTGCCAGCATTTGTCGCCAGTACGCGCTGCGGGCACCACCACCAATCAGCGTGATCTGTTCAGGTTGTAAGCCCGTCATGTGCAGGGCATCCATACCGTCCGCCAGCGCGAATCCAACCCCTTCCAACACGGCGCGAGCCAATTCTGCCGGGCCATGCGAATGTGTCAGTCCCCAAAATGCCCCCTTTGCCTGAGGATTATTATGGGGTGTGCGCTCACCGGATAGATAAGGCAGGAACCAAACCGGCGTCGCCTTTTCATTCACGTGTTGCTCCGCTTCTGCCAGTAGTGCCGCTACGCTGTCAGCACGGGTCAACCGGGCGGCCCAGTCAAGGCAGGAAGCCGCACTGAGCATCACAGACATCAGGTGCCAGGTATCAGGTAGCGCATGGCAGAAACTGTGTACTGCACGCTGGGGATTGCTGAGAAAACCGTCACTGACGGCAAAATAAACCCCTGAAGTTCCCAGTGATAACATGGCTTGACCGGGTTGGTATAATCCCACACCGATAGCGCCTGCCGCGTTGTCTCCTCCGCCAGCGACGACCGGAACGGGTTTCATTCCCCAACGTGCTGCGACATCGGATAGCAAATGACCCGTGATTTGATTGCCTTCATACAGCGTGGGCATCTGGTCTCGGGTAAGAGAACAGGCTTGCAGTAACGCATCACTCCAGTCCCGTTTGGCGACATCCAGCCACAATGTACCCGCGGCATCGGACATATCACTGGCGAAGTCGCCGGTCATCCGCCAGCGTAAGTAATCTTTTGGGAGTAGCACTTTGTCGATTTTATTGAATATATCGGCCTCATACTCCTGTACCCACTTCAGTTTTGGTGCGGTAAAGCCCGGCATCATCAGGTTACCGGTGATGAGCCGGGAACGGGGCACCAACTGCTCCAGTTCCAGGCATTGTGCGGCACTACGTCCGTCGTTCCACAAAATGGCAGGTCGCAACACGCGTTGCTGCTTGTCCAGCAAGGTGGCGCCGTGCATCTGTCCAGAGAGCCCTAAGGCCTTTACTGTGTGTAAATCATGCTGTGCTGCCAGTGCTCGCATCGCTTCATCAGTGGCCTGCCACCAGTGCTCTGGTTCCTGTTCTGACCACAACGGATGCGGGCGGGAAACGGTCAATGTGGCATGGTGACTGGCGATAACCTCGCCGGTTTCACTCAATAAAATGGCTTTAACGCCTGATGTTCCGAGATCAATACCGATATACATGCGGTGCCTCGCTATGCTGTTGTCCTATCCTGGTCAGACCGTTTTCTTTCACATTGGGAACGGGATGGTGTTCATTCCCTTTATTACTTATTCATTGCTGACTGATATATACCCGTCATCTTTAGCGTTGTCGGTGCGTGTGCTTCTTTCAGTTACTCGGCCCATCCCTGGGCCTCGTTCCTTTGGGGCCGCTGCCACCTCAGAGGCTGGCTTGAGTAAGCTTCTGGGGATTCGCTGCGTTGCCGCCTTCCTGCAACTCCAATTATTCAGGGTATATAAGCGTTAAGTCAGCGCGTTAATCAAACAGATACTGATTAACCAGATTTTCCAGGCGTTCCTGACGTCCACTCTGGTGATGTGGCGCCAACTGATGACTTTCTGCGTATTTTGAGAGCATTTCCAGAGATGCTTTACCTTGTAGGATTTGTTGCCCCAACTCACTGTTCCAGCCAGCATAGCGTTTGGCAACCAATTGATTAAGCTGGTTATCCTCGATCATGCGAGCGGCAACCTTCAACGATAGCGCCATTGTATCCATCGCACCAATGTGGCCGTAGAACAGGTCATATTTGTCAGTGCTTTGACGGCGGACTTTGGCATCGAAGTTAAGCCCCCCGGTAGTAAACCCTCCGGCTTTGAGGATTTCATGCATTACCAAGGCATTCTCTTCGACACTATTGGGGAATTGATCGGTATCCCAACCTGATTGCGGGTCACCGCGATTGGCATCGACAGAACCGAAAATACCCAGTGCAATGGCCGTTGCAATTTCATGGTGGAAAGTGTGTCCGGCCAATGTCGCATGGTTCGCCTCGACGTTAACCTTAATCTCTTTTTCCAGTCCATACTGTTTCAGGAAACCATAGACTGTGGCGACGTCATAGTCGTACTGATGTTTTGTGGGCTCCTGTGGCTTGGGTTCAATAAGCAATGTCCCCTGGAAACCTATTTTATGTTTGTGTTCCACCACCATCTGCATAAAGCGACCAATCTGTTCACGTTCCTGACGCAGGTCGGTATTCAGCAGTGTCTCATAGCCTTCACGGCCACCCCATAACACATAGTTCTCGCCACCCAGCGTTTTGGTGGCGTTCATGGCGGTGAACACCTGTGTTGCGGCCCAGGCAAACACTTCGGGATCGGGATTGGTCGCGGCCCCGGCTCCATAACGTGGATGGGTAAAGCAGTTCGCGGTTCCCCATAGAAGTTTCACGCCACTTTCCTGCTGCTTGGCTGCCAGAATATCCACCATTTCAGCGAAATTGTTCAGATACTCTTTCAGTGAGTTGCCTTCCGGTGAAACATCCACATCATGAAAACAGTAGTAAGGGGCACCCAGCTTGCTGAGAAACTCAAAGGCGATATCGGCTTTACGTTTTGCCAGAGCCAGGGCGTCACCTGACTGTTGCCACGGACGTTCGAACGCGCCGACACCAAACATGTCGGAACCATTCCAACAGAAAGTATGCCAGTAGCAAACGGCAAAACGCAGATGGTCGGCCATTCGCTTACCAAGAATTTCCTGATCGGGATTGTAATGACGAAAAGCGAATGGATTGGTACTGTTAGTACCCTCAAAACGGACTTTTTCAATTTGATCAAAATAAGCGTGCATTGTGAACTCCTTAGAAACCACCCGTATGACAGTTCGGGACAATGATTCATATTCTGATCTTGCCGTGATTTGCTCAATTACGTTATTTCACACTGAAATTGAGATAATTATTAAATGTGCACTGTGTCGCAAAAAATGGACATCATTAACACTTAACACTGAATACATTTCGCAAAGTTTGGAATAAGCAGGCTCGGCAACGACAATAAAACATGACCGCTATCAAAAAATAACAATTAAACCAAAAAACATAATTAAGGGATAAAAATCTGTAATTGATGCAAAACAGATTAACGTGAACAATCCTGCTGGTTATTGAAGTTTTGTGTCCTGCATCTATACCCGTCATATTGCACGTTGCAGGTGTATTAGCTGCCTTTGCTCACCTCAGTCACTTACTTCTGTAAGCTTCTGGTGGTTCACCTGGTTGCTGATTTCCTGCTACTCAAATTATTTAAGGTATGTATAAAAAAAGGTACTCTACGATGAAAGCTAAACACTTTTTACTGTCAGTTTGTGCCGCACTTGCCATAATCGCTCAACCCGGGTTTGCCAAAGAAGTAAAAATAGGTATGGCGATTGATGATTTACGTCTCGAACGTTGGCAAAAAGACCGTGACATCTTTGTAAAAAAAGCGGAAGCACAAGGGGCTAAGGTTTTTGTTCAATCGGCAAACGGTAATGAAGAGACTCAGATGGATCAAATAGAAAATATGATCAATCGAGGCGTCGATGTCCTGGTTATTATTCCTTATAACGGTAAGGTATTAAGTAATGTGATTGCAGAAGCCAAACGAGAAGGTATTAAGGTTCTGGCTTATGATCGTATGATAAATAATGCCGACGTGGATTTTTATATTTCCTTTGATAATGAAAAGGTCGGTGAGTTACAAGCGAAATATCTGATAAGCAAAGTACCCCAGGGTAATTATTTTCTGATGGGAGGCTCACCGGTTGATAACAATGCCAAACTTTTCCGGCAAGGGCAGATGAAAGTCTTAAAACCGCTGATTGATAGTGGGAAAATTCATATTGTCGGGGACCAGTGGGTGGATGCCTGGTTACCGGAAAATGCCTTGAAAATTATGGAAAATGCCCTGACGGCCAATAACAATAAAATTGACGCTGTTGTCGCCTCCAATGATGCGACTGCTGGCGGTGCGATTCAGGCATTGTCTGCCCAGGGATTGGCGGGCAAGGTCGCTATATCGGGCCAGGATGCTGACTTGGCGGCCATAAAACGTATTGTAGCCGGTACGCAGACCATGACGGTCTACAAGCCTATCAGCAAGTTGGCACAAGATGCCGCTGATATTGCCGTGGAACTGGGAAAAGGGAAAACGCCGAAGTCTAATGCCACACTCAACAATGGTCTGAAAGATATCCCTTCCTTCCTGCTGACACCTATTCCTGTCGATAAATCGAATATTGACAGCACCGTCATTGCTGATGGCTTCCAAAAAAAATCGGATGTCTATAACTGATGCGCATCACTTAAGCGTGATACGCAGGGTGAGTTCGGGGATGGGGTTCATTGAAGTGCTCCTATCCCCGAGCCATCAACACGTTAACTGATTGATAGTAGATGGTTATTGACCGGTTTTTCCTGAGTCAGGGGAGTAGCGTAGTCCTATCAACGATCGGGCTATTCTCATTAGATTTGGCACCTACCTGGTTTTATGGAGGTTGCTATGCCGTGTTTGTTGGAAATGAAAAATATCACCAAGTCATTCGGTGTGGTGAAGGCAGTGGACAATGTCAGCCTGCAATTGGATGCGGGGCAGGTACTGTCACTGTGCGGTGAAAACGGTTCCGGCAAATCCACACTGATGAAAGTGCTGTGCGCGGTTTATCCGTATGGCAGTTATGAAGGCAGTATTACGTTTGCCGGTGATGAGCTGCGAGCAAATCATATTCGTGACACTGAGCAGAAGGGAATTGCCATTATTCATCAGGAGCTGGCGCTGGTGAAGGGAATGTCCGTACTGGAAAATATTTTCCTGGGTAATGAATGGTCACGTTATGGCGTCATGGACTACGACAACATGTATTTACGCTGCCAGAAAATGCTGGAACAGGTAAAGCTGGATGTCGATCCTCATACCAAAGTTGGAGAACTGGGCTTAGGCCAGCAGCAACTGGTGGAAATTGCCAAAGCGCTGAATAAGCAGGTGCGATTGTTGGTTCTGGATGAACCGACGGCATCTCTGACTGAGCGGGAAACCGCTATTTTACTGGATATTGTGCAGGATTTGCGTCACCACGGTATTGCCTGCATTTATATCTCCCACAAGCTGAACGAAGTGAAGGCTATCTCCGATGTGATTTGTGTCATCCGGGATGGTAAACATATTGGTACTCGTCCGGCAGCGGAACTGAGTGAAGATCAAATCATTGCCATGATGGTGGGGCGGGAACTGACGGAGCTGTATCCGAATGAGCCGCACACTATTGGCGAGGAAATTCTGCGCGTCGAACATCTGACTGCCTGGCACCAGGTTAACCGACATATTCGTCGGGTTGATGATGTCTCTTTTTCCCTGCATCGTGGCGAAGTTCTGGGGATAGCCGGGTTGGTGGGTTCTGGTCGAACGGAAACCGTCCAGTGTCTATTCGGTTCTTATCCCGGCCATTGGCAGGGTGAAATCTATCTTCAGGGGAAACGTGTCACTATCAGTCATTGCCGTCAAGCAATGGCGCTGGGCATAGCCATGGTGCCGGAAGACCGTAAAAAAGATGGCATTATTCCGGTGATGAGCGTAGCGCAGAATATTACGCTGGCGGCGCTTGATCAGTTTACGGGGCCTTTTTCGATACTGAATGATGCCCAGGAACAAAACACGTTACGGGAGTCAATCGCTAACCTGAAGGTCAAAACGGTATCACCGGAACTCGCCATTGCCCGTCTTAGCGGTGGGAACCAGCAAAAAGCAGTATTGGCGAAGTGCTTATTGTTAGAACCAAAAATCCTGATTCTCGATGAACCGACGCGGGGAATCGATATCGGTGCGAAATACGAAATATACAAACTTATCAATCAGTTGGTTAAGCAACAGATCGCCGTCATTGTCATATCTTCCGAACTGCCAGAAGTGCTGGGCCTGAGTGATCGGGTTCTGGTTATGCACCAGGGGCGTATCAAAGCTGATTTACCTAATCATGATTTGACTCAGGAACAGGTAATGGAAGCTGCATTAAGGAGTGAGCATCATGCTGAAAACGTCGTTGTCTGATCGGCATAACGCCATCGTAGCACCGGAATCGGTACTACATCGTCTAAAACATATCAATCTGCAGGTTTACGTCATGATCGCCGCTATCATTGTGATCATGCTCTTTTTTACGTTTATGACCGAGGGGTCTTACCTTAGCGCACGCAATATTTCCAATCTTCTGCGCCAGACGTCAATTACCGGCATTCTGGCGGTGGGTATGGTCTTCGTGATTATCTCCGCAGAAATCGATTTGTCGGTGGGGTCGATGATGGGGTTATTGGGCGGAGTGGCGGCTATCTTTGATGTCTGGTTTGGCTGGCCGTTGCCTTTGACTATTATCGTGACGCTGTTGCTGGGGTTGCTGTTAGGTGCCTGGAACGGTTGGTGGGTCGCTTATCGCAAAGTGCCCTCTTTTATTGTCACGCTGGCGGGGATGCTGGCGTTTCGCGGGGCGCTGATTGGGATTACCAATGGTACGACCGTTGCCCCTATCAGTACGGCGATGTCTCAAATTGGTCAAAGTTACCTACCATCGGGTATCGGTTTTATGCTGGGTGCTCTGGGGCTGATACTATTTGTTTTGTGGCAATGGCGTCAACGTCGTCACCGCATGCATCTTGGTTTACCGGTTGTCGCTGCTGCGGGTGATGTCACTCGTCAGGCATTCACTGCCGTGATTGTACTGGGCGCGGTTTATCTCTTGAATGATTATCGGGGAGTACCGACACCGGTTCTGCTATTAACCTTGATCATGCTGGCCGGGATTTTTATGGCAACCCGCACCGCTTTCGGACGTCGTATCTATGCAGTTGGCGGTAATCTGGATGCGGCTCGTCTGTCTGGGATTAACGTGGAACGCAACAAGATGGCCGTATTTGCCATTAATGGCCTGATGGTGGCGGTCGCCGGGTTAGTACTCAGTTCTCGTCTTGGTGCCGGTTCCCCGTCAGCCGGGAATATTGCCGAGCTGGATGCTATCGCGGCCTGTGTGATTGGTGGAACCAGTCTTGCTGGCGGAGTGGGTAGTGTTGCTGGTGCGGTGATGGGGGCCTTTATCATGGCATCACTGGATAATGGCATGAGCATGCTGGATGTCCCAACATTCTGGCAGTATATCGTGAAGGGTGGCATTTTATTACTGGCTGTGTGGATGGATACTGCTACCAAGAGAATTGTCTGATTTAACGGTATTAATGGCAGGAAATTCGTGGCGACTCGCAATAATAAGGAAATTATTTGGGGTCGTCGGGTAGCTGTGCTATTCAGAAAGGCACAATTCCGGATGGAAAATCATCATCATGTTTGAGAAACGCTATCGTATTACGTTGCTGTTCAATGCGAATAAAGTGTATGACCGGCAGGTTGTAGAAGGTGTGGGTGAATACCTCCAGGCCTCTCAATGTGACTGGGATATCTTCATTGAAGAGGATTTTCATTGTCGAATAGACAATATCAAAGATTGGCTTGGTGATGGGGTTATTGCTGATTTTGACGACAAGGAGATCGTCGAGTTGTTAGCGGGAGTGAATATCCCCTTGGTCGGTGTCGGTGGATCTTATCATAATCTGGCCGATTACCCGTCGGTACACTACATTGCCACTGATAATTACGCACTGGTTGAAAGTGCATTTATGCATCTGAAAAATAAGGGATTGAATCGTTTTGCCTTTTATGGTTTACCTGCATCGGTGGGAAAAGGATGGGCGCAGGAACGTGAGTATGCTTTTCGTCAGTTGGTTGCTTCGGAGCGGTATCAGGGGGTGGTTTATCAGGGTATGGAAACGACACCAGACAACTGGCAGTATGCGCAAAACCGTCTGGCCGACTGGGTACAAACATTACCGTTGCAAACCGGCATCATTGCGGTTACTGATTCTCGTGCTCGCCATCTGTTGCAGGTCTGTGAACATTTGAATATCGCTGTGCCGGAAAAGTTGTGTGTCATTGGTATTGATAATGAAGAACTGACCCGCTACCTGTCTCGTATCGCATTGTCCTCTGTCGCTCAGGGAACCCGACAGATGGGATACCAGGCGGCAAAATTGCTACATCAACTGTTGAATAACCATAATCTGCCATTGCAACGTACTCTGGTACGGCCAGTCAGGGTGGTTGAACGCCGTTCTACGGACTACCGCTCGGTACACGATCCGGCGGTCATTCAAGCAATGCATTTTATTCGTTATCACGCCTGTAAAGGCATTAAGGTCGAGCAGGTTCTGGATGCGGTAGGATTGTCCCGCTCTAATTTGGAAAAGCGCTTCAAGGATGAGATGGAACAGACCATTCATGGGGTAATTCACGAAGAAAAGCTGGATCGTGCTCGTAATCTTTTGATCTCGACCTCTATTTCGATCAATGAGATCTCTCTAATGTGCGGTTATCCGTCCCTACCTTATTTCTATTCGGTTTTTAAAAAAGGCTACAGTGTGACACCCAAGGAATATCGGGATCGTTACGGGGAAGTCGATTACAGTGATTGACTCAGAATAATGCCATACGCGGTCATTCAGACCGCGCAACGTATTGATTATGCTGGCGCACGCCAGTAATCATAATCAATATGCTCCACCTGGAAATTGGCGTCGACGTTGTCGCCAGTAAGACGACTGGCAATGGTAAAGGCGAAATCAAACGCCACACCGAGTCCTTTGCCGCTGATCAGGTTACCGTCTTCCACCACTTTCTGGTCTACATAGACACCATCGGTAACACCCTGCCACAGGTCGCCCGAACACACATAGCGGCGTCCTTTCAGCAGGTTGTTGCCACCCAGCACGCGGGCTGCAGCAGAACATAACGGGCAGATGAGCTTTTGGGCTGCATCGTGGCGGCGAATAAACTCTACAACCAGCGGATTTGCTGCCAGATTGGCGGTTCCCTGTGGGCCACCAGGGATGACTATCGCATCAAACAGGATGTCCATGTTTCTTTCCAGTAACGCATCCGCAAACATACGGATATTGTGATAGCTGCGTAGTTCCAACATGTCCTGGCAGGACAGTGTCTCAACCTTCAGTTTCATGCGATGCAGCACATCAATCACCATAACCGCTTCTGCCTCTTCAAACCCAGGAGCCAGTAGAACGGCGACTTTCTTAGACATAGCATCTCCAGCAATATGCAAGGGGGGAACAATTCATCACACGAAGGATAGCAAAGAAAATCGAATAAAATGAAACAAGGTTTTATTATTGTATAGCGCGTCTCGTAACCGATTTTTGCTACTTAGACTGGCGGAAAAATCGCGTTATACTCACGCGCTTGGCCATTGTTCTGCCGAAACCTTCGTTGTCGCCATTTTCGGTCGAGGACGTGATGCTGATGGGTTTATGGTTAAACAACCTTCACGAACCCAGATAAGTGTAAAACGTCACCATTATCGCTGACCGCCTGCCAGCCATAAATGTAGTCGCGGTAACCCGTGCTGACGGGAATGAATTTTTTTCCTTAAAATGCGACTCCTCTCTTCCGGTTCAGCAGAAAAGATGCTTAAATTATCACTCACAAATTTTGCATAAATATGCATTGTGAAGGTGCGGCATCTGTTGTGACGATCAGCATAGAAAACGTCGTCAACCCGCCCCGTCTTCTCCTAATGTATTGCGTAACCTGGTGGTGAAGCGGCTAAGCTTAATACCATCGAACTTCGAGCAGGGATTAATAGTTATGACGACGATTCTGAAACATCTTCCGATTGGTGAACGTATCGGTATTGCTTTTTCCGGTGGTCTGGATACCAGTGCGGCATTGCTCTGGATGCGTCAGAAAGGCGCAGTACCTTATGCTTATACGGCGAATCTGGGACAACCAGATGAAGACGATTACGAGGCTATTCCCCGCCGGGCGATGGAATATGGCGCAGAAAATGCCCGGTTGATCGATTGTCGTAAACAACTGGTGGCCGAGGGAATTGCCGCTATCCAGTGTGGCGCGTTTCATAATACCACCGCAGGCATCACCTATTTTAATACTACCCCGTTGGGGCGTGCAGTAACCGGTACCATGCTGGTGGCTGCGATGAAAGAAGATGGTGTGAATATCTGGGGTGATGGCAGCACGTATAAAGGTAACGATATTGAGCGCTTTTACCGTTATGGTCTGCTGACCAATGCGGAGTTGAAAATCTACAAACCATGGCTGGATACGGATTTTATTGATGAGCTGGGTGGTCGTCAGGAAATGTCCGAGTTTATGGTCAACGCGGGTTTTCATTACAAGATGTCTGCGGAAAAAGCCTATTCGACTGATTCCAACATGCTGGGTGCCACGCACGAAGCGAAGGATCTGGAATTCCTGAACTCCAGTGTGAAGATTGTGAACCCGATTATGGGGGTGAAGTTCTGGGACGAGAGTGTGAAGGTGTCCGCAGAAGAGGTCGTGGTCCGTTTTGAGCGTGGCTATCCGGTGGCCTTGAACGGTAAAACGTTCAACGATGACGTTGAGTTAATGATGGAAGCCAACCGTATTGGTGGTCGTCACGGCCTGGGTATGAGTGATCAGATTGAAAACCGGATCATTGAAGCGAAGAGCCGTGGTATTTACGAGGCCCCGGGAATGGCGCTGCTACACATCGCTTATGAACGTCTGGTAACCGGTATCCATAATGAAGACACCATTGAGCAGTACCATGCCCATGGTCGCCAGTTAGGACGTTTATTGTATCAGGGGCGCTGGTTTGACCCGCAGGCATTGATGCTGCGTGATGCTTTACAGCGTTGGGTCGCCAGTGAAATTACGGGTGAAGTGACGGTTGAACTGCGTCGCGGCAACGATTACTCCATCCTGAATACCGTGTCTGACAATCTGACTTACCAGCCAGAACGCCTGACGATGGAAAAAGGTGAGTCGGTTTTCTCCCCAGATGATCGTATCGGCCAATTGACCATGCGTAATCTGGACATTACTGATACGCGTGAAAAACTACTCAATTACGTGGAAACCGGTCTGATTTCTTCTGGTAGCGCAGGTTTACCCCAGGTAGAAAATCACGATCTGCTACAGGATAAATCGAAGAAATAACCGGCCGTCATACTGAAGAAAATCATCAAGGGCATATTTCAATATGCCCTTTTTATTAGTCTAAACTGGATTTTATCTTACTGATTTTATTTATTTTTTTTAATTTTGAGTGCTCATTATTGCAATAATAACTTCATACTATGCTGTTTTCAGCAATTCAGGACAAAAAAGTAAATCTGTTTATTGGCAAAGTACCTGGAAAAATTTATATCAGAACATGCTGGAAATCGTTACTAAACACGGTAGGTTTCAATAGGCGAGAAGGTGGCAACCGGGTGAATTTTCAGGGGCTGATGCAAGTCAAGGATGTCCGGGTAACGGAGGGTAGGTCGCGCACCTGTAACGTGAAAGATGATAGGTATAAACGAAAAGTGGCGATATCCCCCATGCTGTGGGTATAGCGGGTGACGTCACTCTTCAGCGGGATAAAAAAAGCCCTTGAAAAGGGCCGTTGATAACAGGCTAAGCATATAACGAATTAATTACATAGGTTTTGAATGTTATCCAATAAAACGGCGCGAGAAAAAATATGACGTTGTTTGCCAAAAATAATATCAAAGCTCATGTTGTTCATTGTCCGAGGCCGTTCTTTGTCTGAAAACACAGACTTACGATATTTTAGAGGCGGTATTTTATAGGTTTTGGTAAAGCAGCGGGAAAAATGAGGCAGGGATGAAAAACCGCAAGCATAACAGATGTCTGTTAATGACCAGTTCGGCGAAATATGAATGATTTCCTTTGCCAGAGTGATGCGCACACGCCATATCCAGCGCATAGGAGTAATATTATAGACTTGGTTGAATAGCCGACAGATATCAAACTTGGATTTGCCACTGACCATTTCTAGCTGATCGAGAGTGATATTGTTGCCAATATTATCGATAATATAGTCAATGATACTGGCCAGATTAGTCGCCTTATTATTCACCTCCAATGCTTTTCTTAAGTTAGGGTGGCGTCGATACATATCCTGAATGAGGTTGTTATTGAAGCTTTCATTATCTAATGCGGGTGTGTGAGCGTGTAGTATATTCATGACATTATCCCAAAAAAAATTAATTTCCTTTATCTGGATCTGTTGATCACAAATACCAGTAACAGCGGTGAAATCCAGTTGTTAATTATTGTCATTACAGCAATTGCAGATAAATTAACGCAAATAGTGTGCCATTCTTGTAACGGCGATTTTTATGGGAATACATAATGGATATTTTATGAATTGTCCCATTGGTGGGATTTATTATTGCGATATTGGGACGCCTTGTCTCAATATTGACTATCTCATTGAGAATAAAGGAAGGTAAGTATAGCGGTGGTTATGTGATGATTTTTTGGCAATGAATAGTATTAGCTAACCTATGATAATAAACGTTGTGCATAGTAATTGAATTTTAAGAAATAGTATTTTTACGCTGAATTATCCACAACGAATATCATTCTCTTATTCTATTTTTAGTGCGGAAAATGTTAAATTCCTCAACGAAAAATAATAACGGTAATAGCAGTTGCTATTATCCGTTGGGAGACTTTCATATTGAAACTTTGGTGTGGGTCATTTTTCGGCTGGTTCAGCAAATAGGCGCCGCCTGTGGAGAGCTGAGTCACGATGCCCACACCGGTAACCTGGAAGGTGGTGGCATAAAACCAGAGATAAAAGAATCGTGGCTGGAGTTGTAAGATACCATCCGTTTCGACCCTATTCATACACTGAGGATTTCTCATGACGGTGCTGGTTCAACTTGATAATGTGCATAAAGTTTTCCTTGCTGATGAAATTGAAACTCGTGCCCTTAGCAAGATTAACCTTTCCATTCATGCTGGCGAATATGTAGCAATTGCTGGTCCTTCAGGGTGTGGTAAATCAACCTTATTGTCGATTATGGGCTTGCTGGATGTTCCCTCAGAAGGTCGTTACTGGTTAAATGGGGTAATGATTGACGATATCAGCAAAAGAGAGATGGCTTGGCTACGCAATAAGGAAATTGGGTTTATTTTTCAATCGTTTAACCTTATCAGTGATTTGACGATTGAGGAGAATGTCGCATTGCCGTTGATCTATCGTGGGGATATTTCACGTTCACAACAGAAAGAACGAGTACAGCAGGCCTTGGAGATGGTGAACATGTCACATCGCGTTCGCCATTACCCCTCGCAGTTGTCCGGTGGTCAGCAGCAGCGTGTGGCAGTAGCCCGGGCCATTGTCGGCTGTCCGTCGCTCCTGTTGGCGGATGAACCTACCGGGAATCTGGATTCCGCCAATGCTGAAGCGGTAATGGATATTCTTGATACGTTACATAACGACGGTACCACTATTTGTATTGTGACGCATGATTCCCACTCGGCCAGGCGTGCCCGGCGTATGGTTGTCCTGTTTGATGGGCAGGTCGTAGCTGACGGTGAGAATGGGCAGTTAAGGCCAGCGGTATAATTATAATACCGTGGGTATGTTGTTTGAAATCTGCCCATTCGAGCTGTGTAGTAAAGTGGGTGGCGTGTTGGTGAGATCTCTCTTTCGTTTTGCACTACAACAAAATCATGCAGTGGCATTGGACTGACAGCCTATGTATAGCGTCAGAACGGTAATAATGAGGGAGAAGAGTAAAGCATCCGCGCCAGGGATGGCGCGGCTTGAGCTTACAGGGAGGGACTTGCAGCGTCTTTACGATCTTCTCATTATTGCCGCTATATAGACTTTGTCATCAAACTCACAGCCTCTCATCGAGAGGCTGTCCAGTCCCTGATTCTGGAGAACAGTTAAGAATGCTGAAGGCTACATCGTCAATACATACCCGCTCTTTGGGTGAGCTGGCGGATGTTTTCTCTTCCGACCCGTGTTGTGTCGTGGTTGGGCGTTCGGCGCTGGATAGTCCGGCATTACAGGCGATGGCTGGTCAGGCTTGCAATATGGTAAACCCGAGCGTATTGACGTCTCGTCAGTTGGCGGAGGGTATTGCTCGTTTATTGTTGGCACCGTACTGTCATCAAACGGCAGTTGAGCTTCAGTTTGCCCGAGGGCCGTGGGGAAAACCGTTTTTACCGCATCATCCAGCCGTTCAGTTTAATATTTCTCATACCGCCGCCGCCTGTGCTTTCGTTATTGCCAATGGTTCCCGGGTCGGCGTGGATGTGGAAGGCTTGCAAGGACAGTCTCTGCGAAAGCGGGATGTTGCAAAGCGGTTTTTTCACCCTGATGAGTTGCAGTGGCTGTCGCAGTATGAAGAAGAGACACAATTCATAACGGCGTTTACCCGGCTATGGACCAGAAAGGAGGCCTATATCAAGGCACTGGGTACCGGGTTGTTTAAGTCACTAACGTCGTTTAGTTGTCTGACCGGGTTGTCTGGTGGTGTCACCGTTGTTGATGAAATGCAACCGGTGGACTGCCAGCTCAATGAACGATGGCTCGAAGGGACGCCTTCTGTGGCACTCAGCTATTGCATTTTCCCTTCTGCGGTATCTCAACAACCAGTGAACTGGAAAATGTTCATTATCAATGAACAAGCTACGTTAACACCTTGGTTGTAAGCTACTTTATTAACCGGTTTTAGAGATTCAGGTAATATCCGTATCAACCTGAACTTTACGATTGAGTACATCCCTGTAATCTTGCACCCGCTTATCCAAGCGAAAGCTTTCCCTTATCTGCATTATGCCGGGCCGACATGATGCATTATTGTCTGAAATTGTAGAATAGCTGAAATAATCGCTGACAATCTATGTGTCATCTTTTCGGGTCGGAAAAGTAAACGAATCATTATCACTTAAATTGTAATCTATCGGAATTCTTTCACTTCTCGCGTTCCTGTCACTCGAAATTTATTGTGTGTAAGGGCGACATCATGACCAATCCGCTACGCTTCCTTTTGAACGCTAGAATTTTAATTGATCCTTTATAGTTTACATAAAACAGCGCGCCGAATTGTTAATGAATAACATGTTTATGTTATCGAGGTGTTAAATTATGACCAGCGGAATGTGGAATGATTTACCTGAATTAGGGAATTGACGCCATAGCCATATGGTAATTCCGGCCCGTGTTTAATGTCAGTAACCTTATTTTTGATAGAAAAAATTTTCCTTCATGAGCATATTAAAAATAAATTATATAAAAAATAACCTTATTATTTAGTTAGTTAATTCATTATGGTGGATTCATTAACATTAATAGAGCGCTGATGCCTATAGGTTGGCGCATGAGTTGCATTCTACATGGGCGTGCAGTAACAAGTCTGTACGTAGAACCTAATTACATATGTAATTTATTAACATTTTCTAGGAGACGCCATCATGGCTAAAGTACAAAAATCAACAGACTCTTCCAGCTTGGCTGAAGTAGTAGACCGTATTCTGGACAAAGGCATTGTGATTGACGCTTGGGTCAAAGTCTCATTGGTTGGTATTGAACTGTTATCCATCGAAGCACGTGTTGTTATTGCTTCTGTTGAAACTTATTTGAAATACGCAGAAGCGATTGGCCTTACAGCCAGTGCAGCGACTCCAGCGTAATTAAGTAAGCAGAATAAAAGTGCCCAAGTGGCTGAGTCATTCAGCTGCTTGAGTACTTTTCAACGCTTCAAGAGTGCTCTATCACATAAGGAGAATCCTATGGGATGCTTAACAGACGGTATGGCGCAGCTGCGTAAGAATATTGATGACAGTCATGAATCTCGCATAGCACAGCAAAATGCGCGAGTTTCCAGTGTGAGTGCGCAGATTGCCGGTTTTTCTACAACTCGGGCTAGAAACGCGGCTCAAGACGCACGCGCACGCGCGACATTCGTTGCCGATAATGTCAGAGGCGTTAATCGGATGTTGAGTGACTTCTGTCATACCCGCGAGGTAATGAGTCGTCAACAGAGTGAAGAACGTGCCACCTTCGTGACGGATATGTCGAAGAAAACGCTAGCTTTATTAGACGGTTTTAATGCTGAGCGTAAAAGTATGGCTGAACGCTGTGCTAAAGAACGAGCTGATTTCATTGCCAACGTGGCAAACGATGTCGCTGCTTTTCTTAGTGCTTCTGAGAAGGACAGAATGGCTGCCCATGCTGTATTTTTCGGCATGACCCTGGCTAAAAAAAAAACGAGCCTCGCAGTCTAGCCACTCGTCCTCTTGATAATACTCTGGCGGTAAGTAGTGAAGATTTGTCGGCGCCTGGCAGTGAAAGTTCGGTAGTCCTCCGCAGTGAAGATCCGTTGGCACTTGGCAGCGAAGATTCGTTAGTACCTGATAGCAAAGGTTCATTAGCCCCTAGCAGTGAACAACCAGCGTTACCCGAAATTGTGCAAACGACCGCACCGACATTGCCAACCACGCCACCAGCGACGGTTTTTGAGAAAAAGAACGTTGCTGAGCATACAGTCGATAAACAAACTAAAAAGCCTAAGAAGAAACTCGGTGAGTATTTAGGCCCGAAAAAAGGTAAGTAGCGGTATTAGCCTCTGTCGTCCATGGAGGGTGAGGTGGATGAACAGTCTGCTCACAAACACGGAGTGACATTATTGGGCATACAGTTTCGATTAATCGCTGAGTTAAATCGAAATATAAGAAGCCGCTAAAATCGACCGATTCTAGCGGCTAAGACGATCACTGATTTGGCCATTTCGTAGAACTGGTGTTGGCTAGGGCGTACACGGTTTGGCACAGGAGTATTTCCATGATTAAGCAAAATACCGTTTCGCAGTATACCGTAGACGATGATCTTGTCGTTCCGGAAGCGAGTGAACATTTTGTAGCGACTTCTTATGTGAACGACATTATAGAACGCGCATTGGTTTATTTACGCGCTGGCTATCCCGTGCATTTTGCCGGCCCATCTGGGATAGGGAAAACAACCCTGGCATTTCATCTCGCAGCACTATGGGGTCGTCCCGTTACCATGTTGCAAGGTAACGAAGAATTTGTGAGCTCCGATTTGACGGGGAAAGACATCGGCTATCGTAAAAGCAGCCTGGTGGATAACTACATTCATTCAGTACTTAAAACTGAAGAACAGATGAACCGCATGTGGGTGGATAACCGTTTGACCACCGCGTGTCGTAACGGCGACATGCTGATCTATGATGAGTTCAATCGTTCCAAAGCAGAAACCAATAATGTGCTGTTATCCGTATTATCCGAAGGGATTTTAAACCTTCCTGGTTTACGTGGTGTAGGGGAAGGGTATCTCGATGTACACCCAGAATTTCGCGCTATTTTTACCTCCAATCCAGAAGAGTATGCCGGTACGCATAAGACCCAGGACGCTCTGATGGATCGTATGATTACTATCAACATTGGTCTTGTCGATCGGGATACTGAACTACAGATACTGCATGCGCGCTCTGAATTGGAATTAAAAGAAGCGGCATATATCGTTGATATAATCAGAGAGTTGCGTGGTAACGAACACGAAACCAAACATGGGTTACGTGCAGGAATTGCCATCGCCCACATCCTACACCAGCAAGGAATAAAACCACGTTATGGTGACAAATTATTCCATGCTATCTGCTACGACGTCTTGAGTATGGACGCTGCCAAAATACAACACGCTGGACGTTCTATATACCGTGAAATGGTCGATGGCGTTATTCGTAAAATCTGTCCACCAATAGGTTCAGACACGGTTAAAGCATCCGCACAAAAAATAAAAGCAGTGGAGTAATTATCATGGCTATAAGTACTCGTCCTCTCAGAACACTGTCAGACATAAAAACTCATTCAGGTCGAGTGAGTGGTGAGCATCAAACCTATCGTGATTATTTTCAGATAGGTGCGCTGGAATTAGAGCGTTGGCGGCGAACACGAGAACGTGAGGCTGCCTCATCGCGTATTGCCAGTATTGATGAGCGTATCGCGGATATTGATAAAGAAAAAGCAGCGCTGCTTGCAGACGCGACAGCGGCGAGTGCTGTGGCTGAAAATAATGATAAATCAGAGGCGGCCGAGAAGAAGAAAAAGTCTTCTGGTTTGCGAATCAAGTATTGAGGTTGTCATTATGAACAAAATTCGCACCCTCGCTCATATCCGTACACCGCGTATGGTGAAGAGCTTTCGCACATGCGTCAACATGACGGGGAAGTCACAAATTCTCGCTGATTTTGGACGTATTTATTTAGAAGAATATCGACGATTGAACCGTGTGCAATGCGCCAAAAGTAAACGTATTTCATTGAGGAGTGCATGATGAGTATTGATAAATCCAGAAATCATCGTGCCAAGGTGCTTTATGCACTCTGTGTTTCCGATGACTCAACGCCTAACTATAAAATACGCGGATTGGAAGCAGCACCGGTTTATTCTATTGATCAAGATGGCTTAAGAGCTGTGGTCAGCGATACGCTCAGTACCCGGTTACGTCCGGAAAGACGTAATATCACGGCGCATCAGGCTGTATTACATAAGTTGACTGAAGAAGGTACCGTATTGCCGATGCGCTTTGGGGTTATTGCCCGTAATGCTGAAGCAGTAAAGAATTTGCTGGTCGCTAATCAGGATACGATCAGAGAACATTTTGAACGCTTGGATGGCTGTGTGGAAATGGGGCTACGTGTTTCCTGGGATGTTACTAATATTTATGAATATTTTGTTGCTACATATCCAGTCTTAAGTGAAACGCGCGATGAAATCTGGAATGGAAATTCCAATGCCAATAATCACCGTGAAGAGAAGATTCGGCTGGGTAATTTGTACGAGTCATTGCGTAGTGGAGACAGAAAAGAATCGACGGAAAAAGTAAAAGAAGTTCTGTTGGATTATTGCGAAGAGATTATTGAAAACCCGGTTAAAAAAGAAAAAGACGTAATGAATCTAGCCTGTTTGGTAGCAAGAGAACGGATGGATGAATTTGCCAAAGGCGTTTTTGAGGCATCAAAGTTATTCGATAACGTTTATCTGTTCGATTATACCGGCCCATGGGCACCGCATAATTTCGTTACTCTGGATTTACATGCTCCTACAGCGAAGAAGAAAACGTTGACCCGCGCTGGTACTCTCTCTGACTGAGGCTAAGCCATGCTGCTGATCGATGACATCCTGTTTTCTCCTGTCAAAGGCGTCATGTGGATTTTTCGGCAAATTCACGAACTGGCGGAAGACGAATTGGCTGGTGAGGCGGATCGTATTCGTGAAAGTTTGACTGATCTTTATATGTTACTGGAGACTGGCCAGATTACCGAAGATGAATTTGAACAACAGGAAGCTGTACTGCTGGATAGATTAGACGCACTGGATGAAGAAGATGACATGCTAGGCGACGAGCCTGGGGATGACGAAGACGACGAAGACGACGAATACGAAGAGGACGACGACGAAGAGGACGACGACGGGGACGACGACGGGGATGATGACGACGAGGACGACGACGACGACGAGGATGACGACGACGAGGACGACGACGAAGAGGATGAGCCAGAGGGTACGACAAAATGAAACCTGCTATTTATCCCAAGTTCTTACTGGAGTCGCCGCTGAAACTGGTTTTCTTCGGCGGTAAGGGAGGAGTAGGTAAAAGTACCTGTGCGACGTCGACGGCGTTAAGGCTGGCGCAAGAACAGCCGCAGCACCATTTTTTGCTGGTTTCTACCGATCCAGCACATTCCCTGCAAAATATTCTCTCCGATCTGGTATTGCCAAAAAATCTGGACGTACGTGAATTAAATGCCGCAGCCTCCTTGCATGAATTTAAATCGCAGCATGAAGGTGTTCTGAAAGAGATAGCGTATCGCGGCACTGTTCTCGATCAAAACGACGTACAAGGATTGATGGATACCGCGCTTCCCGGCATGGATGAATTGGCCGCTTATCTTGAAATAGCTGAATGGATTCAAAAAGATACTTACTATCGTATTATTATTGATACTGCCCCTACAGGTCATACATTGCGGCTTTTGGAAATGCCGGATTTGATTTATCGGTGGTTGACCGCTCTGGATACCCTGCTTGCCAAACAGCGTTATATCCGGAAACGTTTTGCCGGTGATAATCGATTGGATCATCTGGATCATTTTCTGCTGGACATGAATGATTCACTTAAAGCTATGCACGAGCTGGTGACGGATTCCACGCGTTGTTGTTTTGTGTTAGTGATGCTGGCGGAAGCGATGAGTGTGGAAGAAAGCATTGATCTTGCTGGCGCGTTGAATCAGCAACGGGTGTTTCTGTCCGATTTAGTGGTCAATCGACTATTTCCTGAAAATGACTGTCCAACCTGTTGTGTTGAGCGTAACAGACAAATGCTTGCGCTCCAGAACGGATACCAACGTTTGCCTGGGCACGTATTCTGGACGTTGCCTTTGCTTGCCATCGAACCGCGTGGTGCGTTGCTTCACGAATTTTGGTCCGGGGTCCGTTTACTTGATGAAAACGAAGTCATGGCTACGACGTGTCATCATCAACTGCCTTTACGTGTAGAGAGTTCCATTTCGCTGCCTGCCAGCACATTCCGACTGCTGATTTTTGCAGGTAAAGGTGGGGTAGGTAAAACGACGCTGGCCTGTGCTACGGCATTGCGTCTGAACAGTGAATATCCAGAATTGCGTATTCTGTTGTTCTCAGCCGATCCTGCTCACTCGCTGAGTGATTGTCTGGGTGTAACCCTACAGCAGCAGCCTATATCGGTGTTGGTTAACATTGATGCCCAGGAAATTAATGCACAAGCCGATTTTGACAAAATCCGGCAGGGATATCGTGCGGAATTAGAAGCTTTCTTGCTGGATACGTTACCCAATCTGGATATTACTTTTGATCGTGAAGTGTTGGAGCATTTGCTCGATCTCGCGCCCCCCGGATTAGATGAAATCATGGCATTGACTGCGATCATGGATCATCTAGACAGCGGCCGTTATGACATGGTCATCGTGGATGGCGCACCTAGCGGACATTTGCTACGTTTATTAGAGTTGCCTGAATTGATTCGGGATTGGCTAAAACAGTTTTTCTCGTTATTGCTGAAATATCGCAAAGTCATGCGTTTCCCGCATTTATCGGAACGTTTGGTACAGCTTTCACGCGAATTAAAAAATCTACGCGCTCTACTGCAGGACACCAAACAAACGGGGTTGTATGCAGTTACTGTTCCGACGCATTTGGCACTCGAGAAGACCTATGAAATGACATGCGCATTGCAGCGATTAGGTTTAACGGCAAACGCGTTGTTTATCAACCAGATTACACCTCCCAGCGATTGCACGCTGTGCCAGGCAATCACGAGTCGAGAATCGTTGGAGCTGAAGTGCGCAGATGAGATGTTCCCCAGCCAACCACACGCGCAGATTTTCCGGCAAACAGAACCTACTGGATTGAGCAAGCTAAAGACATTGGGTTCGGCATTGTTTTTATAAACTGTGAGCGTACACATTATGCCAGTGAATAAACAGTATCAGGATGAACAGCAACAGGTCTCTCTGTGTGAGGCCTTGGACCGCGTTCTGAACAAAGGTGTGGTGATTGTCGCTGATATCACCATTTCAGTCGCTAATATTGATTTGATTTATTTAAGCCTACAGGCTTTGGTTTCTTCTGTAGAAGCGAAAAACCGTTTACCCGGTAGGGAGTAACACTATGACAACCAATCAGTTATCGCACCATAGTCCTGTGTTCGGCCCGACATCGCCAGCAATACAACGGCCAATTACTGAAGCTAATCGACATAAAATAGACATCGATGGAGAACGCGTCCGTGATGGTTTGGCGCAACTCGTCCTGACCCTGGTCAAACTGCTGCACGAACTACTGGAGCGTCAAGCTATAAGGCGGATGGATTCGGGTTCGCTTAGTGATGAAGAAGTCGAGCGTTTGGGTTTGGCGCTAATGCGCCAAGCCGAGGAATTGACACATTTGTGCGACGTTTTTGGCTTCAAGGATGATGATTTGAACTTGGACTTAGGCCCGCTAGGCCGATTGCTGTAAGGAGATTGTATGATGAACAACAACATACGATTATTTTTTAGTTCCCATATAAATGCTATCAGTCTGTTTTCGGCAGAGGGTGTGTACCATGGTTAATACTACCAATGACATAAATGCGGCTACGCGTGGTCTTTTACTGCGTATGGGCAATGCATGGTTTGAACAAGATGAACTGCGACAAGCAGCGGATATCTATCTGAAAATAATCGAGCAATATCCTGACAGCAAGGAGAGTAAAACCGCGCAAACGGCGCTGTTGACCATTTCACAACGTTATGAACGAGATGGTTTGTTCCGGCTGTCACTCGATATCCTTGAACGCGTTGGGGAAATAACACCGACATCCATATAAGTTTCAGGATATTAACGTGGCCTATTTATCAGGTTTGAATCCTATATTAAGTCGCAAGCGATATCGCCAGCAGTGTTTTCTACGCAGTGAGATCCATGTTCAGGATACCCTGGATCCAAGAATTAAGAGCATCAGTACGGTATAGATCATCTTTCAAGTTGCAGGTGCGTTGTCTGCCTACGCTAACCCCAGTCACATACTGGAGTAAGCCTTGGGGATTTACTCGATTGTCGCCTTCCTGTGTGTTGAAATTTATTGGGTATATATGCTTTTGATTTTAGAGAGAAGGGGATGAGGATTTGAGGTCTTTAGGTTGTTTACCCTATAAGGATTTGCACCATGAGCGGCAACAAAAAACTAACCCATTCAACCGATTCGACCACCGTAGCGGATTTGTTAGAGCGATTACTGGACAAAGGGGTTGTCATCAGCGGTGACATTCGCATCAGACTGGTTGAAGTCGAATTGCTGACACTGGAAATTCGCCTGCTTATCTGTTCCGTAGATAAAGCGGTAGAAATGGGGCTGGATTGGTGGAGTGGCAATCCGGCGTTTGATTCCAGAGCCAGAGTGTCATCATCAGCGCCTGCTCCAGAGTTGGAAGAACGTCTGCAGCGGCTAGAGGCTCGTTTGGAAGCGGCACCGTCCGTCATAGAAGAAACTCATTTATAAGGATTATCTTTTTTATGCGAGCGCTGATTCATTTTCCCATTATTCATAGCCCTAAAGATTTAGGGACATTGAGCGAAGCGGCAAGTCATTTGCGAACCGAAACTCAAACGCGTGCGTATCTTGCTGCCGTCGAGGGGTTCTGGACAATGATTACCACTACGATTGAGGGTTTAGATCTGGACTATACACATCTGAAACTTTATCAGGATGGTCTGCCGGTTTGTGGAAAAGAAAATGAAATAGTGACCGATGTTGCTAACGCTGGTAGCCAGAATTACAAGCTCTTGCTTACGTTGCAACATAAAGGCGCAATTCTGATGGGAACAGAGTCCCCTGAACTATTGTTGCAAGAGCGCGATCTGATGACGCAGTTGTTACAATCTACGGAGCAAACCGAAGCGTCCTTGGAAACAGCAAAAACATTATTGAACCGGCGGGATGATTATATTGCTCAGCGCATTGATGAAACGCTGCAAGATGGCGAGATGGCGATACTTTTCCTGGGGCTTATGCACAATATTGAAGCGAAGCTGCCCACAGATATTGTTTTTATTCAACCGTTAGGTAAACCCCCAGGAGGGGAAAGTATCTAGCCACCATACCCGTCATCTTGCAAGTTGCGGGTGTGTTGGCTGTGTTCGTTCACTCTAATCACTTATCTGAACAAGCGCACTGAGATTTATCTCTTGCCGTCACCCTACATCTTGACGTCTATTCATTATATATCTTTTTACAAAATAATTATTTTTATAAAATGGGTTTATTTATGCCATATGTTGATATGGCATAAATATAACTTATATGTTCTTTTGTGTGAGGGGACTGATTAAAGGAAATGTGTCGCTTTTTTATTGTTATACAAATTTTAAATTATCATTAAAACTTAAATAATAAATATTGTAGTTTTTTGATCAAAAATTTCGAAATGATAAAGATATATACTGTATGCAGAGACATAGAAACATTGTAAAGCTTTTGATCGGTGTTTTCGCCATGAAGCGCTATTATTAAATAGCAATATTTTTCTTCAGGGGGTTACTTTAAATCCAGATGCAATGTAAATGTAATAAAAATGTAATTAATTGGTGTCTCTTCAGTTCGGTCTCGTATGGTCGATTACCAGAATTGATACTACATGTGACATCTGTAAACGATTTTTTTGCTAAAAAATAACGTTTTTATGTGATTTTGCGCATTTTTTACATCGGATTTCTACTGGTTACATTAGTTCAATGTCATAGAAATCGTGCGTCAAGGGATAAAATTAGCGGGATAATATTCTAATATTATTATCATAATCGGCAGATAGATGATGAAGTGTTATCTGTAACATCAGAATGAACTTATATCAGTTAACCAATTGATAGCTTTAAAATATTTGTTAATAAATAGAAATAATTGCTGCTTTTATTGTCATGAAATCGAAAAGGGAATTGTGTTATCTTAAAATTGAACTATAAATATGAGAGATGTTGTTCAATAATATTGGGTGTTAATTTTTAAAGAGAAATCAGGGCGGTTAATCGCTCTTTCTGCATCAAATGCATGCAAGGTAAAAGGGTGGTTTTTTCTCTTTCTGCATTGTTTAACTATTATTAAAAACAAAATAACCAATTGGATATAGTCGATGAAAAGTATTGATCCTGGCTATGTTTTAATAATTGATGACGACAAAGATATTTGTGACCTGCTATCACACTTGCTGGAAAAGGCTGGTTGTGAAACTCAGCAAGGTTACGATGGCGACATGGCAATAAAGTTGTTGTCTCAGCGTGAACCGGATGTACTGTTACTTGATAGTATTCTCCCTAAACACAGTGGCATGGAGGTGTTAGCCAATGCCCATGCTCTGTATCCGCAACTCCCCGTTATCATTATTACTGGCAATGTCGGCATTCTTAGCGCGGTTGGTGCTATCAAAGCTGGTGCATGGGATTACATTCCCAAGCCGTTTGATAACAAACGAGTATTAGATCTGGTGAATCGTGCGATGCAAATGCGTTGGGGTAACTACGATTCAAACTGCAAAGCCAGCAAGGATACTAAAACGCGTATCGCTGCCATGATGGGGAATAGCCGCGAGATTCAGTCGGTGATCAGAGATGTCGTCAACGTGGCTCATACGGATTTTTCTGTCGTTATTCAGGGTGAAACGGGAACTGGCAAAGAATTGGTTGCGAAAAACATCCATTTAGCCAGTCAGCATGCCACAGGGGTTTTTGTTCCCATTGATTGTGGCTCCATACCCGACTCGTTAATCGAAAATGAACTATTTGGTCATGAAAAAGGCTCGTACACCGGGGCTGATCAGGTTCATGCGGGTAAGTTTGAAGCGGCTGACGGCGGTACGTTATTCCTGGATGAAATCGCCAACATGTCTTTATCCGCACAGGCCAAGCTACTGCGTGTGCTACAAGAGCACGTTGTCTATCGTATTGGCGCGACTAAACCCATTCCTGTCAATGTGCGAGTCCTGGCTGCCAGCAATGATGATCTACTGGACGCGGTAGTTAAAGGGAAATTTCGCGAGGATCTCTATTACCGATTGAATGAGTATGTCATTCGGATTCCGCCGTTACGCAATCGGCACGAGGATATTCTGTTTTTGTCCAATCGGTTTATCGCCGAAACCAGTGTCGAATTGAACAAAACACCGCCTGATTTGTCCGTTGCGGCTAAAGAAACACTGTTACGTTATCCATGGCCGGGTAACGTGCGAGAGTTACGCGCTGTCATCCGCCGTGCTGTTTTGGTATCCGACAAAAGAGTAGGGGTTGATGATTTAGGCCTTGTCATCAAAGAAGATCACTTTCCGCAATCAACGAAAAATCCGTATCTGAGAACGATACAGAATTTCTGTCTGGAAGGTTCGTCTCTTAAAGAGATCACTCAACTCAATATTGATCAAATAGAGCGAATTATCATTCAAGACACATTAGAGAAAACAGGCAATAACAAGGCAGAAGCAGCGCGGCGTTTGAATATTGACTATAAAACGCTGCACTCTAAACTCAAAAAGATCAATGCAGCCGAGGTAAACAATCATGAGTAGTAAAAAAAAAATGATGTGACAGGGAATGTTGAAGGCATTTTGCGCGGTTTGGGCGATCTGGTGGAAAAATTGGTTGAAACCGGCGAACAGATAAAGCGTAGCGGTGCGTTCGATATTGACACGAACGACGGTAAGAATGCCAAAGCCGTGTATGGTTTCTCCATCAAGATGGGTTTGGATGGAAACCAGGAAAATCGGGTAGAACCTTTTGGCAACATACGCCGGGATGAGCAAACCGGGGAAGCTACGGTGCAGGAGGTGTCTGAACCGTTGGTTGATGTTATCGAAGAAAGTGATCATGTGCTGGTACTGGCAGAAATGCCGGGGGTCGCTGATGAAGATGTGCAAGTCGAATTGAATGGCGACATTCTGACGTTACACTCGGAAAGAGGCAGTAAAAAATATCATAAAGAAATCGTGTTGCCGTGCTCATTCGATGACAAGGCGATGGAACGGTCTTGCCGTAATGGCATTTTGGAAGTCAAATTAGGAAAATGAGGCAGTCATGTCTGAAGAACTCAAGCTCAAGGTCGCCGAGGCTCTGCCAAAGGATGCTGGGCGCGGTTATGCTCGCTTAGATCCGGCCGATATGGCCAGGTTAAATCTGGCTGTCGGTGACATAGTGCAGTTAACCAGTAAAAAAGGCACCGGGATTGCTAAATTGATGCCGACTTATCCCGATATGCGGAATAAAGGCATCGTACAACTGGATGGTTTGACGCGGCGTAATACCAGCCTGAGTTTAGATGAAAAAGTGCAGATTGAACCCGCTTCTTGCAAACACGCCACACAGATCGTCCTCATTCCCACCACGATTACGCCCAACCAACGTGACCTGGATTATATCGGTAGCCTGCTCGATGGGTTGCCCGTACAGAAAGGCGATCTGCTGCGCGCGCACCTGTTTGGCAGCCGTTCTGCTGATTTTAAAGTCGAAAGTACCATACCTGATGGTGCGGTACTGATTGATCCGACCACGACACTGGTGATTGGCAAATCAAATGCTGTCGGGAATTCGAGTCATAGCACACAACGTTTGTCGTATGAGGATGTTGGCGGCCTTAAAAACCAGGTGCGGCGTATTCGAGAAATGATCGAATTACCATTACGCTATCCTGAGGTCTTTGAACGTTTAGGTATAGATGCCCCCAAAGGTGTACTGCTCTCTGGTCCCCCGGGATGTGGTAAAACCCTCATCGCCCGCATTATTGCGCAAGAAACCGATGCGCAATTTTTCACCATCAGCGGCCCGGAAATTGTGCATAAGTTTTATGGTGAAAGTGAAGCCCACTTACGCAAAATTTTTGAGGAAGCCGGACGCAAAGGGCCAAGTATCATTTTTCTGGATGAAATTGACTCTATTGCACCACACCGCGACAAGGTCGTCGGTGATGTAGAAAAACGTATCGTTGCGCAACTGCTCGCATTAATGGATGGTCTCAAGAATCGAGGCAAAGTCATTGTCATTGCCGCGACCAATCTACCTAATGCGATTGATCCCGCGTTGCGCCGTCCGGGACGCTTTGACCGTGAAATCAGCATTCCTATTCCAGACCGTGAAGGTCGCCGCGAGATTATCGAAATTCATAGCACGGGAATGCCGCTGAATGCTGATGTCGATCTGAACGTGCTTGCCGATATCACTCACGGTTTTGTCGGTGCCGATCTGGAAGCGTTATGCCGTGAAGCCGCGATGAGTGCGTTACGCCGTTTACTGCCTGAAATCGATTTCAGTTCGGCGGAGCTACCTTATGATCGTCTGGCCGAATTAACGGTGATGATGGATGATTTTCGTGCCGCCTTGTGTGAAGTATCACCGTCAGCGATTCGTGAGCTGTTCGTCGATATTCCCGATGTGCGTTGGGAAGATGTCGGCGGTTTGGATGACGTACGCCGTCGATTGATCGAATCCGTCGAGTGGCCTATCAAGTACCCTGAGCTCTATGAACAAGCGGGTGTTAAGCCGCCTAAAGGTCTGCTGTTAGCTGGGCCTCCCGGCGTTGGGAAAACGCTGATCGCCAAAGCCGTTGCTAATGAAAGTGGCGTTAATGTCATTTCAGTTAAAGGTCCGGCGCTGATGTCGCGTTATGTCGGTGATTCGGAAAAAGGTGTCCGAGAGCTGTTTCTCAAAGCTCGTCAGGCTGCGCCCTGCATTATTTTCCTTGATGAAGTCGATTCTGTGATTCCTGCCCGTAACGAGGGCGCTATCGACTCACATGTCGCAGAACGGGTGTTGAGCCAATTCTTATCTGAAATGGATGGGCTGGAAGAACTCAAAGGTGTTTTCGTTATGGGGGCGACCAATCGTGCGGACTTGATCGATCCCGCGATGCTGCGACCAGGACGTTTTGACGAAATCATCGAATTGGGCCTGCCCGACGAGGACGCCCGTCGGCAGATTCTGGCGGTGCATTTACGTAATAAACCGTTGGGTGACAATATTCATGCCGACGATTTGGCAGAACGTTGTGATGGTGCCAGCGGTGCAGAATTGGCCGCGGTGTGTAATCGTGCCGCATTAGCGGCATTGCGTCGTGCAATCCAGCAGTCTGAAGAAGCTGTTCTGAGCCCGTCAACGGTAGGAGAAACCCCTGTGGCGCTGACGGTACGCATTGAACAGCATGATTTTGCTGAAGTGATTGCCGAAATGTTTGGCGATGATGCATGACGATGAACACAGAAGCACAGACTGAGCAGGCCATTTATCTGTATGGCCTGACGTTGCCCGATTTAGCCGCGCCGCCAATTTTGGGCGTTGATAATCAGCATCCGATTAATATACATCAATGTGCCGGATTGAATGCGGTGATTAGCCCAGTGGCACTCTCCGATTTCACGGGTGAAAAGGGTGAAGACAATGTACAGAATGTCACTTGGCTAACGCCGCGTATTTGTCGGCATGCGCAGATTATTGACAGCCTGATGGCCCAAGGTCCGGTCTATCCTTTGCCCTTCGGCACGCTGTTTTCCAGTCAGAACGCGTTGGAACAGGAAATGAAAAGCCGCGCTACTGACGTGTTTGTGTCGCTACGTCGCATAACCGGCTGTCAGGAATGGGCACTGGAAGCGACACTGGATCGTAAACAGGCCGTTGACGTTTTATTCACCGAAGGTCTGGACTCCGGTCGCTTTTGCCTACCCGAAGCCATAGGCCGCCGCCATTTGGAAGAGCAGAAATTACGCCGCAGGTTAACCACTGAGTTGAGTGACTGGTTGGCACATGCTTTGACTGCCATGCAGAACGAATTACATCCTTTGGTCCGTGATTTCCGTTCACGTCGGTTGTTGGACGATAAAATTTTGCATTGGGCGTATTTACTCCCGGTGGAGGACGTTGCCGCGTTTCAACAGCAGGTTGCTGACATTGTTGAACGCTATGAAGCTTACGGTTTTAGTTTTCGCGTGACAGGTCCGTGGGCAGCCTACAGTTTTTGCCAACCTGACGAATCATGAGCTTACTACTGTACGGCATTGTTGCCGAGGATACTCAACTGACGCTTGAACCAGACGGTTCGCCGCACGCCGGTGAAGAGCCGATGCAGCTTGTTAAAGCGGCAACGTTGGCGGCGCTGGTCAAGCCTTGTGAAGCAGAAGTTAGTCGCGAGCCCGCGGCAGCGTTGGCTTTTGGCCAACAGATAATGCATGTTCATCAACAGACCACGATTATTCCGATTCGTTATGGTTGTGTGTTGGCAGATGAAGATGCGGTAACACAGCATTTACTCAACCATGAGGCACATTATCAAACGCAATTGGTTGAGCTGGAAAATTGTGACGAAATGGGTATTCGGTTATCCCTGGCGTCGGCTGAGGATAATGCTGTTACTACGCCGCAAGCGAGTGGTCTGGACTATTTGCGGAGTCGAAAACTCGCTTATGCCGTACCTGAACACGCTGAACGGCAGGCTGCACTACTGAATAATGCGTTTACGGGGTTGTATCGCCGACACTGCGCGGAAATCAGTATGTTTAATGGTCAGCGGACTTACCTGTTGAGCTATCTGGTGCCACGAACCGGGTTACAGGCGTTTCGCGACCAATTTAATACTCTGGCCGACAACATGACGGATATAGGGGTTATCAGTGGGCCTTGGCCTCCCTATAACTTCGCCAGCTAATTTGTTAACGACAGGCTACCATGTCAGATAATCCTTTTGAACAGCAGTCAGAAAACCACTTTGAACTTCTTTACAACATGCTATTGGATGCAATTCCTTCTTCCGTGTTAATGGTGGATGAGAAACTGCATGTGGTTTCAGTCAATCAGAATTTTTTAATCAAAGGTCATCGCGGCAACCCGGATACCATTGGTCGCCCGTTATCGGACGTCTTTCCGAGCGTCATTTTGGAAAATACGGGTCTTGAAGCACATATCCGGGATGTATTCCGTAGCGGATTACCCGTTAATGGTCAGAAAATGACCTACCGTGCGCCAGGCGTACCGATTCGGATTTATTACTATTCTATTCTACCCATCCCCATTAACCAGATTATGCTGTTCATGGAGGATGTCACCGAGCAGGTTCGCCTGTCTGAAGAAGTCCATCGAGTAGAACGGCACCTCGCTTCAGTTGTAGAAAACGCCAGCGACATTGTTCTTTCGACCGATATCGAAGGATGCATATTGACGTGGAATTCAGCGGCGGAAAAGCTGTCAGGTTTACCCACGCATGAAGTCTATGGGCGATACTTTTTTGAGTTCTGCGATACCAACCAAAAGGAGGCGGTGCGTCTGATTTTCATGCGTATGAAGAACAGCAATGAATCACATACGACTGAATTTCATTTATTAACGCCTAACAATGGTGGCAGCATATTGATTTCATGGGTATTTTCACCAATGAAGGATGACTATGGGCAAACGGTGGGCACCGTAGTTGTCGGTCGTGATTTGGCTGAACGTCGGAAATTGGAACTGCAATTACGTCAATCACAGAAGTTGACCGCGTTGGGCGTCATGGCGGGCGGTATCGCTCATGAAATTCGTAATCCTCTTGCTGTTTGTTCTTCAGCGGCGCAATTTTTGCTGGAAGACGAGATTACGGCTGAATTTCATAAAGAGTGTTCAAGAAAAATACAGACTAACATTCAAAAAGCCTCGGCCATCATTGAGAATTTACTCCGTTTTGCCCGTTCTTCCCTCGATACCGAAATGGTAGAGGTCAATCTGATCACGGTGCTGAAAGAAACTATCGACCTGATCGCCAACCAGGCCAAAGTGCAGAAAATTCAGATCCTGTTGCCGTTGCAAAAAGGAAATATATTGGTGTCAGGTGTGTCGGGCTTACTGCAACAGGTGTTCATGAATATTTTTCTTAATGCCATTAATGCGATGCCGGAAGGCGGTGTGTTAAGTATTGCGGTAGAGACCTTTGAAGACCGGGTTATTGTGCGTATTTCTGATACTGGCGTAGGCATTCCCGCCGGCGAGTTGGATAAAATTTTCGATCCGTTCCACACGTCTTCACCCGTAGGTCAAGGTACTGGTTTGGGTTTGTCCATTTGTTACAGCATTATCCAACAGCACCTTGGTTCCATACAGGCAGAGAGTTGTCTGGGTGAAGGTTCCACTATTATTGTTACCTTACCTATACTCTAAAATGATGAACGCACCCATTCTGATAGTTGATGATGAGCCTGACATGTGTTGGGCTATTTCCCATATTATTCAATCACAAGGCATGAGTGTCATTACCGCTTACAGTGGGGAAGATGCTTGCGTTAAGCTGATGACCGGCAATTTTTCCTTTGTGTTTTTAGATGCCAAGTTACCGGATATGGACGGTCTGGAAGTGGCGCGTCGGGCCAGTACCTTGCTAGAGCGAAGACCGCGTGTAGTGCTGGTTTCCGGTTATCACTATTATGATGATCCGGTTATTCGCCATGCCATCGTTGAAGGCATTATCTGCGGTTTTCTGGCGAAGCCTTTTACCAATAAAGAGCTGCTGAAAACATTACAGACACTATCACAGCCGAGCGAGTAGTTGCGTCGCTAGCTTAATCAACGCTCTGCTTCTTCGGGGGGAATTACTGACACGCTGCACCTTAAAACGGGCATTATGACGATAGTGCTCGTTTTAAGGTGCAAATGGTGTTTTATCGTTAGCGTCGTTATTGAGTCACATGCACAGCAGGCCGTGCATTTTTGAGGAAATATCCCCCCAACGCACGTTCTAATTGTGCCGCCAATTGCAATAACACGCCGTCATTGGCCTGACGGGTCTGGAAATGCATTCCGAGTGGTACACCTGACTGCTGCCAGGCCAGCGGGATAGAGATGCCGGGCGTACCCGTGAGGCTGGCGAGCGGTGTATAGGAGAAGATATCCCACAGATCATAGAACCAGCCAAGCATATCGGGGTTATCGCTCAGTGTGAGGTATTTTGTCTCGCCCATCAACGGCGTCGGTTTTGAGAAGGTCGGCGTCAAAATGATATCCCACTGTTCATAGAAGCGACCCAGCGTGCGCGATGTGCTATTGAACACATCCTGCATTTTCCAGCGTTCGCTGTAGGACATATCAATTCCTTTCTGCCAGATCTTGATGTTGATCGGTTCAACCAGATCCTCAGGCGGTGCGGAAAGTCCTTTTTTCTCCAGCAATCGCTGGATAAATTGGGCAAAGTTACTGATATAACAGGCGGTCTGTGCCCGGAACGCCGCATCGAAATCAATATCGGGCGTCACCCATTCCACCTGATGCCCCAGTTCCTGTAACAATGCCACCGTACGTTCCAGTTCGCTGACAAAATGCGGATCGGCGCTATACTGCCCCCATTGGTGGGACACCGCGATACGCAGTGAGGCCGGATCCCTTTTAATCATTTCGGTATAAGGTTCGTCGCTCTTCCAGTAGGGCATAAATTCTCCCGGCGCCCCTCCGCGGCAACTGTCGATAAACAGGGCCGAATCTCTGACGGTGCGGCTGATACAGCCTTGTGTCGAGACGTAGCCGGTAATGTCAGATAGCCCCGGAGCAATAGAAAAAACACCACGGGTGCTTTTAAGGCCAATCAACCCATGAGAACCGGCAGGAATACGAATCGAACCACCGCCATCGGTGGCATGGGCAAGGGGAACGATACCCGACGCGACCGATGCAGCTGCGCCAGCGGAAGAACCAAAGGTCGTATAGTTGGGGTTCCAGGGATTATGCGTGACATAAATATCAGGATTTTCCGCTGAACCACAGACGCCGAATTCTGGCGCGGTGGTGCGCCCGATGATATTCAACCCGGCATCGCGGATCTTTGTTGTAAGAAAGGCGTCTTCAGTTGATCTGTTACCCTTGAGAAATTTTGAGCCCTGTTCTTGCAGGCGTCCCTTTACCCCGGGTCCGAGATCTTTTATCAAAAAAGGCACGCCACGAAACGGGCCATCAAGCCGGGTGCCGCCGGTTTCCGGCACGGTGATAGCATCATCGAACAGCTCTATAACAGCACTAATGTGAGAATTGACGTGAGCCGTAGCTTGCGCCGTCTGCTGCGCCAACTCCGCCGGCATGACATCCCCTTTTTTCACCAACGCTACCATTGCGGTCGCATCACATGCGGCCCATTCATCCCAGCTCATTACGGTCTTTATCATTACAGTATCCTGTACATGCCAAATTGAACGTTTTTGTTTCACTCAATACAGTGGGAAATAAGAGGTTAAGGTGTCGACGGCGCCTCCCAACGCGGCATGGCTTGCAGCAGACTGCGTGTATACGCCTGCTGTGGCGCAGCAAACAGTTCAGCAGTCGGCCCTTGTTCGATAATTTCTCCCCGTTGCATCACAATCAGCCGATCGCACAAACGGGCGGCAACACGCAGATCATGCGTGACAAACACTATCCCCAGCCCCAAATCGCGCTGGATCTCTTCCAGCAACGCGAGGATCTGTTGCTGCACTGAGACATCCAACGCAGATACCGCTTCGTCTGCTATCAGCACCCGTGGTTGACACGCCAGTGCGCGGGCAATGGCCAATCGCTGACGCTGACCACCAGAAAACTGGCGCGGATAGCGAGATAACGCATCGCGCGGCAACCGCACCCGAGCCATCAAGGTTTCCGCCAGTTCCCACGCACTCTCTCGGCTCATACCGAAGTTGATGGCCCCTTCGCAGATTGATGAGCCTACGGTGCGGCGGGGGTTGAAGGAACGGTTAGGATCCTGGAACACCATCTGCACCCGAGAACGCAGTGACCACAATTGGCGCTCCGGGCAAGATTGCACCTCTTTCTCTCCCCAGCGAATTACCCCCGCCGAGGGATCAATTAACCGCATCAGGCAGCGTGCAAAGGTAGACTTACCAGAACCGGACTCACCGACGACACCCACAGTTTCCCCATAGTAGACCGCCAGGCTGGCATCGTGCAGGGCCGCGACACTCTGGCTACGTCCTAACAGCGTGCGGCGGGCGTAGCTTTTTGCCACCGACTCGGCACTTAACAGCGGCTGCCCACGCTGTTTGTCGCCTGTGCGACGCGGCACGCCATCAGGCACACAGTTGAGCAGCATCCGAGTGTAGGAGTGGACCGGTTGGCGCAGCACCTGCATGGCATCTCCCTGCTCGATCACCCGCCCCAAATGCATTACCAGCACCGTGTCGGCAATCTCCGCCACCACGCCCATGTCATGGGTGATAAATAACACTGCACAGCCGTTCTTCTGCTGTAGTTCGTGGATTAGTCCGAGAATTTCTTTCTGAGTGGTGACGTCAAGCGCGGTGGTGGGTTCGTCGCAAATCAACAGACGCGGTCGCAGGATCACCGCCATCGCGATCACGATGCGCTGGCGCTGGCCACCGGAGAGCTGATGCGGGTAGCTGTGGTAGATGCGTTTAGGATCGGGTAATTGCACCTGGGCAAATATCGCCAGAATGGCGGTGAGACGCTCATTGCGCGATAACCGGCTGTGCGCACGTAACATCTCATCCAGTTGTTTGCCACAGGTGACCACCGGATTGAGTGCGGTCATGGGTTCCTGAAACACCATACCGATCTGCTCGCCGCGTAATGCTTTTAGCACGGACGATGCCGCATAACGTCCTTGATCCAGCAGCAGGGTATCCCCCAACTGCACCGTGCCCTGCTGCACAGTCAGTTCAGCGTCCAGCAGGCCCATCAGCGTCATAGCCAGCACTGATTTGCCGGAACCTGACTCCCCCACCACGCACAGGGTTTGTCCCGACCACAGCGTTAAAGACAGATCTTCAATCGCATCAGCGCGATCCGCGCCAGAGGGCAGTGCCACCTGCAAGCTGTCGATCGTCAGCAGCGCCGGATCAGCTTTTGGCGTTAGTCGGGGGTCAAAATCGAGTGTGGATACGGCAGACATGGTTACCTCCGAATGACCGGCCATCAGGCACGCCGGGCGAATTTAGGATCAAATACGTCACGCAGGCCATCGCCCAATAGATTAAATGCCAGTACCGCTGGTACCAGAAACAGCGCCGGAAACAGTACATTGCCGGGATCCTGAGCGAATTGGATACGTCCTTCCGACATGATGTTGCCCCAGGTAGGAATGTTCGCCGGTAGCCCCAGCCCGAGGAAACTCAGGATCGCTTCGGTCATAATGGCCGAGGCGGCGATAAAGGTGCCCTGTACCAGGAGCGGCGCCAGCGAGTTGGGCAGGATGTCGCGCCAGAGAATGGTGATGGATGGGGTAGCCATAATTCTGGCGGCTTCCACAAAAGGTTCGTCACGTAGGCTAACTACCAGTGAACGTACCAGTCGGGCCACTCGCGGTACTTCCGGGACGGCGATTGCCAGCACCACGGTGGGCAGGCTGGCGCCTAACATCGCTACCAGAGTAATCGCCAGCAGTACGGAGGGAATCGCCATCAGCCCATCGACAATGCGCATCAGCACCATATCCAGCCGACGGTAATAGCCGGCCAGCATCCCTATCAGACTACCGCCCACCACCGCCAGCAAGGCTGTAGAAACCCCCACCAGCAGAGAGATGCGCGTACCAAACAGTACCCGGCTCCAGATATCGCGCCCCATGCTATCGCTGCCCATCAGAAAAAGATGGGGGATAGTGCTGCCATCCGCCAATGTCACGTCTCCACGCGTACCGGCCGCCACGGAAATAAAGTTATAATCCATGAGGGAGGGATCGAAGGTGCCAAGCATCGGTGCCAATCCGCCAAAGCATAACAACAATATCAGTACCAGCCCTCCCCAGCGGACCGACAGGTTACGCCACAGCGTTGTCAGTATATTCATTGCTTAGCCTCCTATATCAATCAACGCGTCAATAGCGAATGCGCGGATCGAGCACCAGATAACTGATATCCACCACCATATTCACCACCATATAGGCCAGCGCAAAAAACAGCACTACCCCTTGCAGCACCGGAAAATCACGGTTGAGCACCGCGTCCACGGTCAACTGCCCCAAGCCAGGCACGGCGAACACCGTTTCGGTGACCACCACGCCACCCAGTAATAGCGCCGCACTGATGCCGATAACCGTCGCCACTGGTACAGCCGCATTGCGCAAGGCATGAGCAGTAACCACCTGCCACTCGTCGATGCCTTTGGCGCGAGCAGTACGGATATAATCTTCAGTGAGCGCCTCGCTAACCGCAGCGCGCGTCATTCGCGCGAGCAGCGCCACGTAGGTGATGGACAGAGACAGACATGGCAGGATCAGATGACGTAGCCAGTCCCAGAAACCTGCCGACAGCGGTTGGTAACCCTGTACGGGTAGCAAAGTGGTTTTTACGGACAGGAAATAGATCAGCACGTAACCGATAACGAACACCGGAATGGAAAAACCGGCCACGGAAAACGCCATCACCGCCCGATCCAGCCAGCCTCCCATGTGGCTGGCCGCCAGTGTGCCCAACGGCACGGCAATCACCACGGTCAACACCAGCGTCAACAACGTCAGGGATAGCGTTGGTCCCAACCGCTGTTCGATCAGCTCGCTTACCGGCGTGTTGAGGAAAAAGGAGTAACCCAGGTCACCGCTCAGCATATGTTGGCACCAGATGCCAAACTGCTGCCAGAGCGGCAAGGTCAACCCCAACTGGGTACGAATGCGTGCCAAATCATCACTGCTGGCGCCGTTGCCGCCGATGATGGCCGCCGGGTCGCCAGGGGTTAGTCGCACAATCATGAACACGATCACTGCTACTATCATCAGCACTGGGATCATGCCTAACAGCCGTTTTGCGATAAACACTAGCATAGCCACCTCCCGTCCGGCTTATTTGGCGCTCTTGCGGATATTCCAGTACACCTGTGCCCCGGCAGGTACGATGCCGCTGACGGAATCACGCACCGCAGCCGGAATCATGTACTGTCCCAACGGCACATGGGTAACGATCTGATAGGCGTAACTCTGGATCTCATGGGCGAGTTGCTGCTTCTGTGCATTGTCAGTAGCCGCCGCGAAGCGGGCTTTCAGTTCCTCCAGATGTGGGTCGTTTTGCCAGCCGAACCATCCTTTATCGCCAGTGGCGTTCAGCATGGCGTTATTCAGCGGGTTCTGTACATCTTCCGCGCCCCAGGCACTGATAAAGGCATTCCATCCACCGGCGTTGGGCGCGTCTTTCTTCGCCCGCCGCGACACCAGGCTCGGCCAGTCCATATTCATCACCTGCACTTTGAATCCGGCCTGTTGCAGCATTTGCTGGGCGACCAGCGGCAGTTTGCCGATGGTTGTATTGTCGGTTGGGCGCAGCAGCACGATGGGTTCGCCTTTGTAGCTAGACTGTTTCAGCAGCGCTCTGGCCTTCACCAGGTCAGCTTTACCCGTGAAAACCGGGCCGGGATCGGAGGCATATGGCGTGCCACAAGGGAACAGGCTGGCACAGGTGCGATAGTATTTAGGCTGCCCCACCTGGGTGCGCAGCATCGGCTCCTGCCCGAGCGCCCACATCGCTGCCTGACGCACCTTTACGTCATTGAACGGTGGCTGAATGAAGTTGAAACGGAACATAAACTGAAAACCGTTAGGCTGCGCATTGACCAGCCGCACATGAGGTGTTTTGGCGAGTGTAGGGAGTTGTTCGAAGGCAGGTTGCTCCAGTATGTCCACCTCATTGGCCAACAGCGCATTCATTTGTGTTTGTGGATCGCGGATGATTTTCCATTCCACTTCATCGACAAATACCCGTTTGCCCCCGGCGGTACCGGATGGCGGCTCACTGCGTGGATGGTAAGCCGTATTCTTGCGGAACCAGAGGCTTTCGCCCGGTCGAAAACGATCCGCTTCGAACACATAGGGGCCAGAGCCGACAATCTCCTTGATCGGCGTATCTGCCGGGGTATCGGCAATGCGTTTCGGCATGATGAACGGCACGTTCGATGATGGTTTTCCCAGTGCTTCCAGCACCGGCCCAAACGGAGTGCGGAACACCAGCTTGAAGGTCTTATCATCTACCGCTTCTGCATGGTCCAGCGCCCCAGCCATCAGGCCGCCTAATGTATCTCGCGCCATCCAACGCTTCAGCGAAGCGATAACATCGGCGCTGGTCACCGGCGCGCCATCGCTAAACGCCAGCCCATCGCGCAGCGTGAAGGTCCAGGTTTTTTTGTCATCGCTCACTTGCCAGCTTTGCACCATCTGCGGCTGAATCTTGCCTTTGGCGTCGGTACCAAACAACGTATCAAACACCATATAACCGAAGTTGCGACTGGAGTAGGCGGTGGTCCATATCGGATCCAGTACAGTGATATTGGACGCGGGCACAATGCGCAGGGTGTTGGCAATGGCGGGTGCAGCGGAAAACCAGTGCATGACGGCGAGAGAAAATGCGCCAATCAACGGCAAATGGCGCCGGACACGGAGAGGGAAAATCGCAGGGAATACACTGTCATGCTTCATTGCCATGTCCTCATGTTGTCTAGTAAACGAATACGCTATTTGCATTGATGCTTATTCGGAGCCAGTATAAGAGTCGACGCACTAGGCACATATATACAGTGGAAATAAAATATTTAATAACAGTGTGTTAGCCTTGCACTCTCAATATGCAATTAATTAAAAACTCATCATCGCAGTGCATTTATTGCACCAATAGAGAACAAAAAACAATCAAGTGAGGGCGGCGTTAATGGGGCTTCTGGACACCACATCGACACAGCCACTGGTCAGACAGATCGTTGACCGTATCGCGGGGCAGATTGCCAAAAGACAGCTGGTGCCCGGCAGCAAGCTACCTTCCATCCGCCAGCAGGCGCGGTTTTTCAGTGTCAGTGTGATGACTGTGACCAATGCATACAGTCGGTTGGTGGCGGAAGGGTTTCTTACGGCGCAGGCGGGGCGGGGATACTTTGTCAGCGCGTCGCTACCGCGCGGGGTGGGCGAAGCTGAACCGGGCAGCGGCGTCAAGGTGGATCGACTCTGGCTGATCCAGCGTGCATATGAAGAAGATAATGCGTTACTGAAAGCGGGTTGCGGCTGGATCCATCCGCAATGGCTGTACGGTGACGGAGTGCGTCAGGCGTTAACCCGGCTGGCGCGCAACAAAACCCACGGTTTGACGCAGTACGCCTCACCGCAGGGGCTGTTGCCGCTACGCCAACAGTTAGAGCAGGTACTGGCCCGGCGGGACATCCATGTACCGGCTCGTCAAATCATGACCACCTCTGGTGCCACTCAGGCACAAGTTCTGCTGGTCCACTGCCTGACACGTGCCGGGGATACCGTGTTCGTGGATTCCCCAGGCAACAGCACCTTTTTTATTCAATTGCGCGCTTTTGGCCTGAACCTGGTCGGTATACAACGACGGCCTGATGGTTACGATCTGTCAGAACTGGAGCGGCAGTTACGCCAGCATCGTCCTAAACTGTTTTTCACTACCAGTCAGCTCCATAACCCCACCGGCACTTCGCTCAATTCGACCATGGTCAGCCGGCTGCTACACCTGGCGCAGACCTACGATTTCACTCTGGTGGAAAATGACATTATGGCCGGGCTGGCGCCATTAGGCACAACCACGCTGGCCAGTCAGGATCAGTTGCGGCGGGTGTGCTATATCGGCAGTTTCTCGAAAACCCTGTCGCCGGAACTGCGCGCTGGGTTTATCGCCTGCGACGAAACGCTCAATGAAAAACTGATGCTCTACAAGATGATACACGGGCTCACTACCTCGGAACTCACCGAGATGCTGCTGTGGTCAATGCTGACGGAAAAAGGCCTGGGCCCGCACCTCGGAAGACTCGCGGCCCGCCTGGCAGACGCGCAGCAGGCGGTATGCGACCGGTTTGAGGCCATTGGCCTTCATCTGTTCCATCGTCCCACTGGCGGCCCTTTTCTCTGGGCCCGTTTGCCGCGAGAGGTTGATCTGCTGGCGATGACCCGCACCGCCGCCGAGCATGGCATTCTGCTGGCGCCGGGCCACTTGTTTCACGTTGAGCCCTGTCAGGAACCCTGGTTGCGCTTCAACGTCTCCTATTGCCATCGCCCCGAGGTGTATGACTTTTTATCGCGGTATATTGAAGAAGGTTGATAGACGTTGTTTTATAACCGTTTATTGTGATCTGGTTGCCGGTAACGCGTGATTTATGAGCTTCGCAACCCTTCGGGCCATAGAGAATCTCCAGTGTTTGGAGCACGAGAAAATTCTACTGATGAATGCGCTGCTTTTTCGGAGGGATTACCAGGGAAACCATCCTTAGCGACGCTGTTCAACCCGGCTTTTTATCAGCGCCAGAATCTCGGGTTTTTCCTCTGGCGATAAGGCCTGAAATGCCAGTATCAGTTCGGCCAGTTCATCATCGGCGGTATAAAAATAAGCTAATGGCACTTGCAGCACCTCTGCCAGCAGTTGAATCGTCTCAATATTGGCCTGATGTATACCTCTCTCATAGCGATTGATGCGCGTACTGGCGACAAACTCATCTATCCCGGCGTCAATACCAAGCTGTTTTTGCGAGAGTCCTTTGGTATTACGCGCCTGCTTAAGCCGTTGACAGAAAATGTCATGATAATTAGGTTTTGGTTTCATAACTACGATAATCGTAGTTTTTGCTTGAGCCAGATACTACGAATAACGTAGTCTTGTCATTCGGATACAAATAACAATGCCCTGAAAACAGGGCATTATGACATTCAGTGGCGGAGGGCGGAATTATTCGATATTCTGAATCTGCTCATTGAGTAGCGGCCTAGACCTTAACAAACTCAATAAGTTATCGAAAAGAAACCGTTCAAAAATGCCTGTTTGCCCACCAAACTGCCCACCACTTGCCTATGGCTTTTACTAAATCTTAGTGGCGCTTCTTAGTTATGAGTACGGAAAAACAGTGCCGTTTTCACGCTGCTGTTAGAGGTAGAAAATAGCAGTTTTGAAAGGCTTTATCGAGTAAATTTTCAATACCTTTTTTATTTATGGCTACAATAGTAGCCATTTATGGTTTTTTACCGATATAATGGACATAACTGTATCTATGAGTTGTTGCGGATGAATTTTACCTTACTTGATGATACCGATGTGAGCCAAGCTTATGCTGCTTATTTGCGTGAGTTACGCCAACAAGCAAAGCTGTCACGCGCTGCACTGGCAGAGCGAAGCTGCGTACCTGCGGCCACCATTAAGAAGTTTGAACTGACTGGGCAAATTTCATTTCGCCAATTGCTGTTGCTTTGGCAGTCCCTCGACTCATTGGATAGGCTTTATCAGCTCACACAACCGAACAAAGAGCGCGTCACTATGCCCACTAGTATCGATGAGGTGCTAAAAGATGAGTTTTAAACCGATCCAAAAACTCACCGTAACCCGCACGTTAAGCTCAGGTGAGCAGGTTGCTGTAGGGGTCTTGGCGCAGAATCGGCAAGGCGTTTTTTTTCAGTATGCAGACAGCTATTTACAGAAGTTTGGCAATTTATCGCCTTTTACTTTGCAAGCGAATACGCAAGTTCAAGCAGCACCTAAAGAGCCGCACCAAGGTGTGCATGGCGTATTTGGGGATTGTTTACCTGATGGTTGGGGTATGCTGTTACAAGATCGTATTTTCCGGCAAAAGGGCATTCTGCCTAATCAATTAACAGCGATGGACCGGCTGGCTTTTGTCGGTGATAAAGGCATGGGAGCGCTTTCTTTTTCTCCGGTGTCTGAGCTTTCAGCCTCGACGCACGCTGACATTGATTTAGCAACGTTGGGCATAGAAGCGCAAGCGCTGTTCGATTCATCAATGTCAGATTATATGGATAACAACAACGATGATTTGGATGGACATACTCAACAGGTATTGGCCGCATTAGTCGCGGGTGGTAGTTCGGGTGGGGCCAGACCAAAGGCGCAGATTTATATGCCTGCCGGAGAAACTAAGCAATGCCGAACTTTTGCACCGCCAGGTGATGAAGCGTGGCTGATTAAGTTTACCTCGAAAAATCTAGCGCTCGGGCATGAAGAAGGATTGTGTGAGGCGGTCTATTTGCAAATGGCCGGGCAAGCTAAGTGCCAACCGCCAATTTGGCAACTCATTGAAGCGCCGCATACAAGCGGTGCGTTTGCATGGTTGGCGCTCAAGCGTTTTGATTATGTCGCTGAACATACTGATTTAGTCAGTACGCGCAGTTCAGGTCGCTTGCATATGCACAGCGCCTGCGGGCTGATGGATGCAGACTTCCGAGTGCCAAGTTTAGATTATTTTGATTTGATGAAAGCCAGTCGTCAGCTGTGTAAATCTCCAGCTGTTGGACAATTGCAATTTCGCCGTGCCATTTTTAACCTGCTGTCGTCTAACCAAGACGATCACAGTAAAAATTGGGCTTTTTTGCAAGCGGATGACGGCCAGTGGCAGCCTGCTCCCTTTTACGATGTCACTTATAGTCCGCATCCATTTAACGAACACGCCACTGCCTTTGGCGGTTATGGTAAAGCTCCGCCGCTTAAGGTGATGCAAAAACTTGCAGCAAGTGCAGGCTATGGGAGTTGGAATGATGCAAGGCAAGTCATTGAAGAAGTCGCAGAAGCACTCAGACAATTTACTTATCTTGCCCAGCAACAAGGGATCAGTAAAACGACAGTATCAGTAATTGCTAAGACACTGGAACAGCGCAAGCAGGAAAATGCCGCGCTTTTTCTACAACAATAAGAAGGGACAACAATGAAGCTCGGCCGAAACGATCCTTGCTATTGTGGCAGTGGTAAAAAATTTAAACGTTGTTGTATGAGCAGCGTTTCCAAGCAACATGCCCAAGTCCTCGATGATGTTGAAGCCATGCTGGCAATGAACCCAAATTTGAGCCTTGATGAACTCGACGCAGTTTTACAACACAAAGTGCAGGACCGCAATAATCAACCTCATCCCGATTTTTGTGGCGTGACACCAACGCAAATGGCCAATTGGCTTTATGCGCCTTTTGATGAATTACAGTGGGTGACAATCAGCACACCAGACGAACTTTCTGCCAGCCCGGTGATGCTTTATCTAGCGCTAATTCTTGATGAGGCCATGGCACAAGAAGGCTCATTCAAAGCCACGAGTAAAGGCAACTTACCGGCTAAGTTGGTTAAACAGGCCAGTGAGTTATTGCCTGAGTTTGCCGTTGCTCAATTCGAACGTGACATAAGTATCAGCGAGTTTGCGGGCAGTAACGAAGACCAATTCAATGCCTTGCACTACACCAGAGTGCTAGCCGAAATTAACGGCATTATTTATCGACGTAGCGGCCGCTACCATGTGAAAAAATCAGCGCAAAAACAGTATCAGGCTGAAGGTATACAAGCATTTTTCAAACCTATGTTAGAAGCCGCCATCAGCAAATATAACTGGGGATATTTGGACGGCTTTGAATACGATGTCGAATTGCGACCGTTTTGGGTGTTTATGCTGTGGCGAATTCAATGCCACAGAAGTTTTGAGCAGCTTGTTAAAGAGGTGATGACGGCTTTCCCCGATTTATTGCTGGCATTCCCAGCAGATGATTACTTCTCACCGGAAAGAAACTTAAGCATGCTCATCGAATCCAGGTTTATTGAGCGATTTTTACAGTTTTGGGGATTTGTGACCATGGACCCAAGACGTTATATAAACGCTGAACCCGTCGCCAGAGTGGTTAAGGTACAGCCTTTGTTAAAACAAACTTTTCAATTCACAATAAATACATAGCAAGGTCATCGTGAGCGAATATCAATACTATAAATTCGAGCGTCTGGATGGGTATTTAGATGCTAAAGAACGCCAAGCACTCAGAGCCATCTCAAGCCGTGCCGAGATCAGCGCTACGTCCTTTCAGGTGTATTACACCTACAGAGACTTAAAGGCGGAGCCTTCTGAGCTGATGTTAAAATACTTCGATATCGGTTTTTACTATGCTGATTGGGGCTCAATCGATGCTTACATCAAGCTACCAACTGGAACGATCCCTGATGCGTTACTTGGTTTTTCAAGCGATGGGCTTCATGTACATCAAAGCGATGAGTGGCAACTGCTGATTTTTTCCATCGAAGAGTATGACGAATATTTTGACGATGAACATGCTGACGACTTTTTCCAGCATTTAGCTGGTTTACGCAGCGAGATAATGCAAGGTAATTGGCGTCTTGTGTACTTTATGTGGCTCAAAGAGTGCGATTTTAATGACGAACTTGAGGGAGTCCCGTTAATTCTATTCGATTTTGAGCACCTCAGTGAAGAGGTGCAGGCCTTTGCGGCGCTGTATGATATTCCCTTAGCATTGGTTAAGGCACTCGCCATGGTGCTGAACGAACAACCAAGTCACCAAGCCAAACAAGCCCATTTTCAGTTTGATGTGTGGCTCAACAAACTCACGGAAGCACAGAAAGACACGCTATTACGCACGCTTTTTGAACAAGGCCAGTTAACCCGACACCAAGCCTTAGCGCTGACGCGAAAAGAACCAGCTAACAAGGACGAAGCCTATCAGTATTGGTTAACGCCCGATCTGATTACCCCTTACATTGAACAAGCGCAAAGCCAATTACAGCAAGAGCAAGCTGAGGCACTCGCAAAAAAATTAGCCATCGAAAAAGCGGAAAAAGAAAAAGCGTTGACGGATATCTACAATCAGCGTGAGCGTTGCTGGCAGCAAGCACAAGAGCAAGCGAATCGCACCTGCGCTAGTGGCTATGATACGGCATCACGCTATTTGCATCATCTGAACGAAGCCTATCAGTTCAAAGCGGATGAAGCGGCGTTTGAGCAACGCTTTAAACGCTTTGTTGTGGCGAATAATAGCCGTAAAGCGCTGTTAAATCGCTTGAGTGATTTGCTTTAAATGATTGGGGTTATAGAACGATCATAGAGTGTTAGAAAATTCGCTCAGCATGGATTACCTGAAAGCTTGTATGCCCACCTTAAGGTCTATAGATTATTACCTACAAAGTAACTTTGTGTAGGCCTCTGGGATTCTAAGCAACGCGCTTTTACCATCTATTTGGTAAATACTGTGTGAAATACAAAGGCATCACGATATTGGTTTGTTCTAACGCTGATGAGCCTTGTGTGCCAGTTAACTTAAAGGTTTTACTTGGAGCACATTTTTCAACGTAGGATGCCAGCGATTTTGCTCTTGTACGTTTGCCGCTTTTGACTTCAACAGGGATGATATCGCCTTCATCGGTTGCCAAAATAAATTCGATTTCGGCGCGGGCGTCATTCCATGAATAGCTTGGGTCAACGCCAATAGCAGTGAGCTCTTGTTGCACAAAGTTTTCAGCCATATAGCCTTTGTATTCGTAGTTTTGTTGCTTAATCTCTTTATAACTGCTGCCTAGCATATGATTGAGCAGCCCCACATCAAATAGAAACAGTTTAACCATATTTTCTTTTTTATAGGCCGCCAGAGGTGATTTTGGCATCCCTTCAATAGGGTAGTTTGGCAAGGCTAAACGGCAGCAGTTAAGCCAATGGATCGCGGTTTCAAAATCGCTATAACGAGATTTACGCTCATGCACATGTTTAAATTTAAAGCGTTTAACGGACTCATTGCTGACAAGTGATAGCTGCGCTGGAATGCTATTAAACACAGATTCAATCAGTGTGGCATCGACCTTGCCCGCGTACTTACCAAAATCGCGGCGATAACCTTCAACTAAATCGGCATGAATTTTTGTGACTTTTTCAACCCGCTCTAAAATGCTTGAATCTTTAAACCGATACCAAGCAGAAACAGCTTCTGGCATACCACCGGTAAAAAAGTAGTCTGTTAGTTTATCCATCAATTTAGTGTGCACTGCCGGTGTGCTTGCTTGACTATCAAACGCTTTGATCAGCGCTTGCTCGTTTGATGCATAAATAAATTCTTGGAAGGTCAGTGGTCGTAAATTGTATTGTTCTACCTTGCCTACAGGGAAGGTGTTGAGCAAACCAATGTTTGAGCCGCTGGCTGCGACAAAATAGGACGGTGCTTTTTCGGCAAAATACTTAAGCGAAGTAACGGCACGTTCACATTCGCCAATTTCATCTAATATCAGCAGATCGGTTTCTGGGTTGAACGCCTGATTGGTCAAAAGCTCAATGTTCATTATTAGCTCGTCAGGTGACAGTGAGCCATCGAACGCTTCTTTGTGGGCGGGATTTTCAAGAAAGTCGATACGAAGGATGTTGGCAAAGATGTTACCAAACAACTCTTGCAGCAGATAGGTTTTACCTGTTTGCCTTGCGCCATCGATCAATAATGGCTTGCGCACAGGTTGTTTTTTCCATGCTATTAAGGCGTTGAGTAAGTTACGCTGCATTGTCATTTCCCGCCAATTAAGATTGTTAACGGCCTATACTATAACTCAACTTACACTTTTACGCGCATAAAAGTGCGTAATTTTACATTTTTACGCGCATAAAAGTGTAATGACGTTCTGATCGAGTATAAAACAGCCCCTCAATAGCTCTCTTTCTTCTTTGCTGCTACCAGCTTGTTGGGTACGTTTTGCTAATTTGATATGAGCTACTGCTATACGAATATGACGCACTTATTTTTTATTTAGCAATTGGATGTCTTGCAGCTTTCTTCCCAGCTCGTCATCACGGGCGACCTTGGTTAGGTCGTCTAACAAGCCGAGGACTGCCAAAACATTAACGTAGTGACCAAGTGAAACGGAAGGATCGCCTTTTGATATTTTGCGTAGCGTTGGCTTAGAGATCCCTGTCCTGCTATGCATCATTTCTTGAGTAATGCCGCGTCTATTCATCGCCAATGTTAAGTTTTCGCCCAAGATATTTAACATCTTCCTTTGTCTAGGGAATACGACAGCAGTGCGTTTTGTTTTTGGCTCGCTAGGGCCTGTTGATCTTTCGAAGCGAATTATTGAGCGGCATGGCGAATTGATATAATCACTTTCGCCAAAAAACAATCCACACCAAATCACCATGCCTCGAATAATGCTAACAGATGAATACGGGTTAAAGCTATCCAGACTCCTGCTTGAAACCGGACGTGTCTATAACAAATCGGAACACCGTATGACACTTGAAGGTATTTTGTACAGAATGCGTGTCGGTTGTCCGTGGCGCGATATCCCCTGCGCTTTTGGCGACTGGAACACGATTTACCGTCGTTTTAATCTTTGGTCGAAAAAAGGTGTTCTTCTTCAATTATTCACGGCATTGAAGCAATCACCTGATTTTGAATGGGAATTTATTGAGGGCAGCATTGTCAGAGCTCATCAGCACGCCACCGGCATCGTCCACAGTGAAGGCTGCGGCTGGGTTGTTCAGCGTTAAATCGAGCTTAATCGCATGTCGAAACAGCTGCTTCATGTACATCAAGGTGTCGTTGGCAATGGTAGGGCGGTTACTTTCTCGGATGCGCTCTAATACTTCGCGCACGTCGCGTGCGGTCACCTCAGTAATACACTTAATGCCAATGACTGGGCTTATCTCTTTGGTGTAAACCCGATACGGAATCTTGGGGTGCTTGAGTCGTCGACTCAGGTCTGTTCGATACCAGTCATGGAACAGTTGATCCACGGTTTCAATGTCAGGTAACTCGATTTTCTGTTTTTCCAGAAGAGGATCTATGCCGTCGCGTACTTCTTTTCGAAAATAAGCGGCGGCAATTCTAGCGTCTGCCAACGACATTAAAGGAAATTGTCCCAAGGTTGCTTCTCGTCTTCCTTTGGCTGTGGTGTAGCGGATCATCCAATAAGGTGAGCCCTGTTTACGGACGCAAAAGTATAGCCCTTCACCATCTGAATATTTTTTGGGTTCGGCTTTGCTATATGCAATAACCTGTTTTGCTGTGAGTTTTCCCATGTTTACTCCATAGTTGCTGAAATAATGGAGGGGGCAATAATGGCTGCCCACCACCGATTTGCTTATTGAATCAGCAGCTAACCTGTTGTGGTGGCGAGTTAAATGCGAAAATTGGGTAACTTACTGCCCACCAATTTGCTCACCGCAAAACGCTTATTGAGCCAAAATGAGGGGGCTGCCCACCATTCTGCTCACCACTAAACAGGTAGTTGGTAACGGACATCTGCAAACCGATTTGGACGAGGGAAATAAAAAAGCCCTGTATTTACAAGCAAATAACAGGGCTTTTAAGACATTCTTGGACGGGTAAAAAACTATTCGATGTTTTGAATTTGTTCCCGCATTTGCTCAATCAGCACTTTCAGTTCGATGGCGGAGGTCGTTACGTCGGCGTTGATGGATTTAGACGCCAGCGTGTTGGATTCGCGGTTGAATTCCTGCATCATGAAATCCAGACGGCGACCGACGGCTTCCTGTTTATCGAGGATTTTGTAGGTTTCCTTAACGTGCGCTTCCAGTCGGTCCAGCTCTTCGGCAACGTCGGCGCGTTGGGCCAACAATACCAGTTCCTGTTCCAGACGGTTGTTTTCCAACTGTACATTCGCGTCTTCCAGCTTGCTCACCAGCCGCTCACGTTGCCATTGCAGAATATTCGGCATATGTGCGCGTACTTTGGCAACTTCTTCGCTGACACCCGCCAAACGTTGTTCGATCAATGCTTTCAGCGCATTACCTTCGCTTTCTCGGGCGGCGATAAAATCATCCATGGTACTTTCCAGCGTTTGCAATAGTTCAACGCTGATGGCGTCCAGATCTTGTTCCTGGGCGACCATTACGCCGGGCCAGCGTAGAACTTCCAATGGGTTGACCTCACCTTCATCGCTTTGCATTTTGACCCAATTGGCGGCTTCCACCAGTTGTTTGGCCAATTTTTCATTAAGGATCAACGAGCCTTGTGCGCGTGGGTCGAGTTCAAAACGCAGGTTGCATTCAATTTTGCCGCGAGTCAGGCGGTTACGGATGCGTTCGCGGATTATCGGTTCCAGGCCGCGAAACTGTTCCGGTAAACGAATATAGGTTTCCAGATAACGTTGGTTTACGGAGCGCAGCTCCCAGGCTGCACTGCCCCAGTCACCCTTGATTTCTCGCCGGGCGTAAGCAGTCATGCTACGAATCATCGGTGCATACCTTAAAGAAGTGATGATGTGAGTATAGCGTTGTGACCGGCGGCAGTAACGGGAATTTTGCCATCGGTGAGGATGATTGCCCGAGCAAGTGGCTATATCCAATAGATTTCCAGGTGCAGAGGGCGACAAGCGAATGAATGACGATGAGCTTACATAAGTGAGTGATTCGGGTAACAAATCTTCGGGAGCAGCTTTGAACGCGGTTTGCAGCAGCCCCCAAAGGGGCAGGGCTGAATAACTGAGCGTAGCCAACGCAGTCGGCAACGTGAAAAATGGTGGATATATGAGCGCTATATCACGCGGCGTTGAGTATGGAACTGCATTGGCTGGCCAGTTCCCAGCATTTGTTTTTCAGCACATGTTTGAGTTGTAACGCTGCGCGTGACTGTGGCGTATCCCGGCGACTGATCAGCATGACTTCAAACGGCAATGGCTGGGCGATAGGCACAATTTTCAACTGGTCGGCATAGCGACGTGCGGTAAAGAGATCGACGATGCCGGTACCACCGCCTGCCAACACCATGTCGGCAATCACCGAATAGGTTTTGATAAACAGCGACGCGGCCGGTTTCAGCCCCTTATCACGCAGGGCGCGGTGAACCACCTGACCAAGGGGATCCTGCTGCTGCATCATCAACAGGTTGTTATCACATAACCATTCCAGCGTTACCGGGCCTTGTTGTGGGCTGTCTTTGGGTAACAATGCCATCATTGTGGACTGGAACAACGGTTCCGCCAGTAAGTCTGAAGGCACCTGTTGACCAAATACCAGTGCGAAATCAAGCTGATGTTGCAGAATATTTTGACATAGCGTACTGAAATGCTCGGTAACCAACTCGACATTTACCAGTAACGCTTGTTGGTGATATTCCACCATCGCCGGAGCGACGATCATCTGCCCGAAAGCATGGGCGGCACCCAGTCGTACCGTTTGTCCCTTACCTTTGCGAATCTGTTCGGTCAGGGAATTGATGGCCTGCAAATGATTGTAGAGCGCCTGGACTTCGGGGATCAAACGCTGTCCTTCTACCGTGGCAATCAATCCTTGGGCCCGGCGTTCAAACAGAGCAAAACCGAGTTGTTGTTCGGCGTGGCTCAGTACCCGACTGACATTAGGCTGGGAGACGTTAAGTAACCGTGCAGCACCACTGATGGTGCCGGCTTGCACAATTGCCTGAAATACCTCGATATGACGTAACCGCATTTATCTTGCCCCGAATAGCTATTATTTATTCCAAATGAACAGATACTCCAAATGAACCGATCGCGTTCACATTCCAAGCTATCCATGCCATAGGTTTATGCAATATTTACGCCATTCCTGCTTTTTTTGCTTATTATTTCGACGGAATGCTACTCACCCCAGGTAGCATCGAGTACACGCAGCCAATTACCGTAACAGATCTTTTCCAGCAACGAGCGTTCATAACCCTGTGCGGCCAGCGCTTGCACCAAAATGGGGAGACTGGCGATATCTTTCAGGTCTGGTGGCGTAGTGGTGCCATCGAAATCGGAGCCAAATCCCACGCTATTTTCACCGACTTTCTCCAGTAGATATTCCACATGGCGAACAATTTCCTGCACGGTGGCGTTCGGGTCTTTTCTGCCATCTTCGCGCAGGAACGCGGTGCCAAAATTTACCCCGACAAATCCCTGACTATCACGGATCGCGGCGAGTTGACGGTCAGTCAGATTGCGGGATTGCGCGCACAACGCATGGGCATTGGAGTGGCTGGCGACCAACGGAGCGTCGGAAATGTCGGTGGTCTGCCAGAAACCTTTCTCATCCATATGCGAGACATCCACCATGATGCGTTTGGCATTACAGGCACGTACCAGCCGGATACCCGCTTTGGTCAGTCCATCTCCGGTATCTGGCGAAGATGGAAAGCGAAACGGGACGCCGGAACCGAAAATATTCGGGCGACTCCACAGCGGCCCCAGGCTACGTAATCCGGCGGCGTAAAGAATATCCAGAAGATTCAGGTCCGCATCCAGCATCTCCGCACCTTCAATATGCATCACCATCGCCAGTACGCCTTCCGCCATACAGCGGCGGATGTCTGCCACGCTGCGGCAAATTTTTGCTCGACCGGCGGAGTCGGCCTCAATACGCAACAGTGTGGAGAGCATGAAAAAAGCGATATCACGTGCGTCTTGCATTGACGGTGTGGCATGCGGGGTAAACAGAGGATCACCGTCTGGTACGGTTATTGCTTTCGGTTGTGGGGAGGGGATATAGGTGGCAAACAATCCGCCAGCCAGTCCGCCTTGCCGGATACGAGGCAGGTCGATCTGACCCTGTGCCGGACCGGTGATGAAGGCTTCAACCGGGTGCTCTCGGTGTTGACGCCACAACTGTGACAGCACGTCGTTGTGACCGTCAAAAACGGGGATGCGCTCGGTATTACAAATCAGCTTGTCGGTCATGGGCGAAAGTCCCGGTACTTGTTTGAAATAAAACGCTCTTTGCTCTGATGAAGCCTGTTTTGCACCATCATGGGGCAATCCTGGCAAAGAAAAAATCACTCTTTGCTGTGCTCATTTAAGCCAGTGCCGTTTGCCGCTGTCAAGACGAAGCTTGATACTAAATATATTAGTTTTATTTATATATCAATCACTTGGGGGATTTATGGTTACCAGAAGACGTTTTCTTGCCGGATGTACCGCTGTGCCTTTTCTCTCTTACCTTAGCCTCAATTCCGCTTTTGCCGCCACACCACCTTCTATTCTGGTGATGGCGATGCAGCTTGATAATATGACCAGCCTCGACCCACAAGAGGGCTTTGAAGCGACGGGTTCTGAAATCAGCGGCAATCTCTATCAGCGATTGGTGATGCCAAATCCGAGCAATCCGCAGGAGGTGCAAGGTGAGCTGGCCACCGATTGGGAAGTCAGTAACGACAGCAAGACGTTTACCTTTCATATTGATCCCAAAGCGACGTTCTTCGATGGTAGCCCGGTGACAGCGGAAGATGCGGCCTTTTCACTGCAACGTGCAGTAAAACTGGATAAAAGCCCGGCATTTATCATCAATCAGTTCGGTTTCACCAAAGACAACGTTGAGCAGCATGTTACGGCTCCTGACACACATACGCTGGTGATTAATCTGGATCAACCGGCGTCAGAATCCTTCCTGCTGTACTGCCTGTCCGCGCCAGTTGGCAGTATTGTGCAGAAAAAGGCCGCGCTGGCTAACCAGCAGGGCAACGATTTGGGTAACCAGTGGCTGAAGCTTAATAGCGCCGGTTCCGGTCCCTTTGAACTGGTGAGCTGGAAAGCCAGCGAGAGCGTGATTCTGAAGAAAAACCCGCATTTCCCGTCCAAGAACCCAATCACACGCATCATCATGAAACACATCGTCGACCCTTCGGCACAGTTGTTGATGTTGCAGAAAGGGGATGTGGATATCGCCCGTAATCTGACTACTGAGCAGATCCGCCCGCTCCTCAATGACAGCCATTACCATTTGGTGCAGCAACTTGTATCCAGCGTGATGTTTCTTTCCTGCAATACCACTAACGAATTGCTGAAAAAACCGCAGGTGTGGCAGGCGATCAAATGGGCGCTGGATTATGACAGTATCCAGCAGAACATTGTGCCGATGACGCACAAAGTACATCAAAGCTTCCTGCCACGCGGTTTTCCGTCGGCACTGGCTGATACGCCATTCCATCTGGATGTGACCAAAGCCAAAGCATTGCTGGCGGAAGCAGGTTATCCGGATGGTTTTGAAATCACGCTGGATCACTACTCGCCACAGCCGTATCCGGATATTGCGCAGGCGGTGCAGACTCAACTGGGTGCGATTGGCATCAAAGTGAAACTGATTGCGGCGGAAAACCGTCAGGTGCTCACCAAAATGCGCGCCCGTCAGCATCAGTTGGCGATGACCGTATGGGGAGCGGATTACTTCGATCCTAATTCCAATACCGAAGCATTTTGTGTCAACACGGATAACAGCGATGGTGCCCGCAATCGTACGTTGGCATGGCGTTGTGGCTGGTCTGATGCAAAATTCAATGAGATGACGGAACAGGCATTGCACGAAACCGATCCGGCCAAGCGTATTGCCCTGTATGAAACCATCCAGCGTGAACACCGTGAGCACAGCCCGTTCGTGATGATGATGCAAGAACAGATGAATATCGCCAGCGGTAAAAACGTCAGTGGTATACAGATGTCTGTATTACGTAAAAGCCCTTATCAATTGGTGAAGAAAGCCTGATGCGGATACTGATGCGTTTTTTCAGTACGCTCGGCAGTCTGGCCCTGACGTTGTTGGGGCTTTCCATCCTGACGTTCTGTATTGGTCGGGTGATGCCGACCGATCCGGTACTGGCAATGCTGGGAGATAGCGCCCCGCAACCCGTGGTAGAGCGGGCGCGTCAGGAGCTGGGGCTGGATCAACCAATCTGGATGCAATACGGCCACTATATCAACCAACTATTGCACGGCGATCTGGGGCGTTCCATTCTTACGTCCAACTCTGTTACGGATGACATTTTCCGTTACTTTCCCGCCACGCTTGAGCTGGCGACCGCCGCCATTATCATCGCGGCCCTGGTGGGCATTCCGCTGGGCGTATGGGCAGCAGTACGGCAGGGCAGTTGGCTGGATCAGACTATCCGGGTCATCTGTCTGGCCGGACATTCATTACCTGTCTTCATACTGGCGCTGCTCAGTCTGCTTATCTTCTATGCCGTACTGGGTATTGCGCCGGGACCGGGTCGTCAGGACATTATTTTTCAAGATATGGTGCCGCAGGTCACCGGGTTGCTGACCGTGGATTCCCTGCTGGCCGGGGATATCGACGCCTTTAAAGATGCGCTGGCACATATGGTGCAACCGGTATTGATTCTGGCGTACTTCAGCATGGCGTACATCACGCGTATGACACGTACTTTTATGTTGAATGCGCTCAGCGGTGAGTTCATCACTACGGCGCGCGCAAAAGGGCTGTCGTCGCGCCGGGTGATTTGGCGACACGCGTTTCCCACCGTGGCGGTGCAATTGGTGACGGTGCTGGCGTTGACCTATGCCAGTCTGCTGGAAGGTGCGGTGGTGACCGAGAACGTCTTTTCCTGGCCGGGTCTGGGCCAGTATCTTACGACCGCACTGTTGAATGCTGACATGAATCCGGTAGTCGGTGCCACGCTGTTGGTGGGAGCAGTCTACGTACTGCTCAATTTGCTGGCTGATATTCTCTATCGACTTTTGGATCCCCGCGTAACATGACTTCTTTTGTCTCACGAGCCTGGTTGCTCGACGAAACGCCAACCACACGCCGTCAGGCGGTGTGGGGACAACGCTATCGGCTATGGCTGGGATTGCGCACCAACCCATTGGCGATGGTAGGTTTGATGATTATCGTGTCGGTGTTGTTGCTGTCGCTGGCTGCGCCGTTACTGACACCGTATTCCCCCGGCTTTCAGGACCTGTCCAACAGGTTAGCGGCGCCTTCTGTCCAACATTGGTTGGGTACGGACGAACTGGGACGCGATGTGTACAGCCGTATTTTGTATGGTGGTCGCACCACTCTGGGGATGGTGATCGCCGTTGTGACCATCACCGCGCCTATTGGATTGCTGGTGGGGTGTATCGCTGGTTACATCGGGGGTTGGCTGGATAAGATTCTGATGCGTTTGACGGATATCTTTTTGTCATTTCCCCGGCTGGTGCTGGCGCTGGCATTTGTCGCGGCGCTTAAACCCGGTGTGGAAAGTGCGATTCTGGCGATAGCGCTCACGGCCTGGCCACCCTATGCCCGACTGGCGCGCGCCGAAACGATGCAGTACCGCTACAGCGATTTTATCGCTGCCAACCGCCTGACTGGGGCAACACCGATGCGCATTATTCTGCGCCATATCATGCCGTTGTGTTTGCCGAGCCTGATTGTGCGCATCACGCTGGATATGAGTTCCATTATTATCACCGCCGCCAGTCTTGGTTTTCTCGGCATGGGGGCGCAGCCGCCCTCGCCGGAGTGGGGCACGATGATTGCTACCGCCCGTCGTTTTCTGTTCACCGAATGGTGGGTGCCGCTGATGCCTTGTATCGCTATTTTTCTGACCTCGCTGGCGTTTAATTTTCTGGGCGACGGTCTGCGCGATGTGCTGGATCCCAAGGAGCGCTAAATGCTGGTGGAAATTGAAAATCTGCGTATCGCCTTTACCCATCGGGCAGAAACCTTTGAAGCGGTACGCGGCGTATCGCTGAATGTCGGCAAAGAAAAGTTTGCCATCGTTGGAGAAAGTGGCTCCGGTAAATCGTTGACGGCCCGTAGTCTGATGCAATTGCTGCCGGGTAATGCGGGGATACAGGCCGATAAGCTCAGCTTTGATGGCATCGATCTGCGTGGCGCCAGTGAAAAAACGCTGTGCCAGATTCGTGGCAGGCGTGTGGGTTTTATTTTGCAGGACCCGAAATATTCGCTGAATCCGGTGATGACTATTGGCCAGCAGGTGGCAGAGTCGTGGCGGCAACACAAAGGCGGCAGCAAGCGTGCAGCGATGGACGCGGCGGTGGATCTGCTGGCGCAAGTGCGTATCCGTGATCCGGAGCGAGTGGCCAGCAGTTACCCGCATGAAGTATCCGGTGGGATGGGCCAACGGGTGATGATCGCCATGATGTTGGCGCCTGACCCGGAGCTGTTGATTGCCGACGAACCTACCAGTGCGTTGGATGCCACGGTGCAGGCGGAGATCCTGCGGCTGATCGACGATCTGGTGTCGCAGCGAGGGATGGGGCTGATCCTGATCAGTCACGATCTGCCATTGGTGTCGCATTTTTGTGATCGGGTGGCAGTGATGTATGCCGGGCGGATCGTGGAAATGTTGGCCGCCAATCAACTGCAACAGGCACAACATCCGTATACGCGCGGATTGCTGGAGTGCTTGCCCTCGCTCTTGCATCCACGGGAACGGTTGCCGGTGATGAAACGTGATATTGCCTGGAGGGACGCATGATTAAGTTAGAGAATTTGCGCATCTCATTTGGGTCTATAGCGGTGGTAAAAGGCGTCTCATTTGAGGTGGCGAGCGGGGCCAGCTTTGGCATCGTTGGTGAAAGTGGGTCCGGTAAATCCACTATTTTGCGGGCGTTGTCGGGGCTGAATAACCACTGGAGCGGCACCATTACCTTTGGTGGCATGGCGTTATCCGCGCATCGCGGCCGGACGTTCTTTCGTCAGGTGCAGATGGTATTTCAGGACCCGTATGGTTCTCTGCATCCACGCCAGACGATTGACCGTATTTTGCATGAACCGTTGTTGATACATCGTGTTGATCGTGCTGAACAACGCATTACGCAGGCACTGGACGAAGTAGGGTTACCGTCTGCGGTACGTTTTCGTTTCCCACATCAGCTGTCCGGTGGGCAACGCCAACGTGTCGCCATTGCCCGGGCGTTAATCGCCGAACCTGAAGTATTACTGCTGGATGAGCCGACGTCCGCGCTGGATGTGTCGGTGCAGGCGGAAATTCTCAATCTGCTTACCGACCTGCGAGCGGAGCGAAAACTGACCTACATTATGGTCAGTCATAATCTGGCGGTAGTCTCGCATCTTTGCCAGCGTATCGGGGTGATGCAGAACGGCGAAATGGTGGAACAGCTCAGTGCCGATGACTTACGTGCGCGACGTATTCGGCATCCTCACACGGCTGAGCTGTATGATTTAAGTATGACACTGGAGGAGCCAGTATGACACTGCATTGGCAGCGCGCCATCGATGTGGCCCAGTCGCTGACCCACGCCTGGAATCAAGGCGCACAGCCAGGCGGTGCCATCGCTCTGTTTGATGGCAAACAGATTCAGTCCGTATGTTGTGGCGGCCTGGCGGATTTGGCGCAGCAGACGCCGTTTACCCCCCACAGTGTGGTGCGTTTCGCATCTGTGACCAAGCATCTGTTCGCCGCCATGGTCACCGGCCCCGCCAGCCATGCTATTTCCCTCACCGACACCTTGAACCAGCATTTGCCACAACTGCGTGGTGATAACGGTAACGTCACGGTAGGTCAGGCGCTGGATATGACCTCCGGTCTTCCGGATGTGCGGGAAACCTTGTCATTGCTGGGACTTTCTGTTTACAACGCGACCTCGGCGGCAGATCTACTGGATTTTTTGACACAATGGGGCTCACTCAACTACCCAGCGGGCAGCGAGATTTCCTACTCCAACACGGGTTATCGATTGGTAGAGGAAGCGCTAAAAGCCAAAGGTATTTACTTCTCTGATCTATTACGCCAGCAAGTGTGTGAACCCTTGGGTATTCAACTTCATGCGCCGGAAACCTGGTTTGATATTGTCCCTGGCCTGATGCCGGGGTATTGGCAAGGCGCAACGGGCTGGCAGCTTGCCAGCGCAGGTTTGCATCTGTCGTCGTCCGGTTGTGTCGCTGGCAGCGTGCAGGATTTGACGGTCTGGCTGCAATCGCTGCTGATGAACTCGGGTCCCGGCGACGGCGTATTATCCCGCTTGACGCAACCACGCCGGATGAATGATGGCCGGATTACCGGTTATGGGCTGGGCATTACCCACAGCCGGGTCGGCGATGCATTGCTGGTCGGGCACGGTGGTTCTCATGCGGGTTACAAAAGTTATTTCCTGCTCGACCCGGCGCGACAAGTTGGTGTCACACTGGTTGCCAACCGCGAGGATGTCACGACCTACGATAGTGCGATGCGTGTTATGGCGGCGCTGCTGGATCAGCCGTTGCCGCAGCAAGGCCATTCGCTGACTCCCGGTCTTTACGTGGCGGAACAGGGCGGCGATTGGCTGGAGATCAACGAGAAAAGTGCCTGTTGGCTGGGGGCCGCAGAAACGCTGTATCACAGTGGGCAGCCCGAAGTGGCAATATCCCTTTCCAGCCATTTACCGATGCGTCTTCGACAAAATGGTATGGCGATTGAGGGTGAAATTGGTCATGCACCACGCCGTTTTGTCCCGGCGACGGCTGATGACAGCTTATCTCACATTCAGGGATGCTGGCGGCTGGCAGACACCCGCAGTGAACTGGTGATTGATGGCGACCAATTGGCCATGGGTATTGGCCCGGCAGCGATTACCGCCACACTCAAATCCCTCGGTCAAGGCCGGGGACGTGCCATTGCGCAGGATGGCCCGTGGGAGAAGCGGTTTGGCCTCTATCTGGATGGTGATCAACTACAGTTGCTGCTTAATCGCAGTCGAGTCGTGAGATACGAGCGCTGATGATTAACCGTGCATAGCGTGGTCTGATAATGTGTTGTGCAATAACCGGGGACTGACTGCAACGCGAACGTCTTTAATGCAGTGGATTTCTGAAGCCGCCTCCCACCGCTTGACGTATCTGTCCAATTCCTTCTGGACATCCATACAGTATCAATTTACCTTGACGGGCAGCAGCGAGGTAAAGCGGAGGCCGTGTGGATATCTCTCTATTTTATGGTATTGGTGGCGTAGCAGTAGGCTTGCTACTAGGTTGGCTCATTGCGGGTTTGCTTCAGCAACAGCGGCAGGCGCGATCTGAAACAGAGCAGCGTTTGTTGGCACAAGCGTTGGAACAGGCCCGTCAGTCTTTAAATGAGAGCCAGCAGGCCAGGCAACAGGATCAGCAGCGACTTGGTCAGCAGGAAATGGAATTGCGAACACTGCATGGGCAACTGGCAGCCAGCCAGGAGAAGTTGCAGCAACTGGTGGAACTGCGCCAGGAATGTGAGCAGCTTAATCAGGAACTGCGGGCGCTTCGGGAGGCCAATGGCGCACAAGAAGCTGAATTACGGGAAGTGACTATCCGCCTGGAAGAGACGCGTCTGGCGGCTGAAGAAAAGCAGCGCTTGCTGACCAACAGTGAGCAGCGTCTCTCCACTCAATTTGAAAACCTCGCCAACCGAATTTTTGAGCACAGTGGCCGTAAGGTCGATCAGCAGAATCAACAGAGTCTGGATCGTTTGCTGACACCATTGCGGGAACAACTGGATGGATTTCGTCGTCAGGTGCAGGAAAGCTTCGGTTCCGAAGCCCGGGAACGCCATACGCTGGCGCATGAGATCCGTAATCTGCAACAACTTAATGCCCGGATGACACAGGAAGCGGTTAACCTGACCAACGCACTGAAAGGTGACAACAAAACACAAGGAAATTGGGGTGAAGTGGTGTTGAGCCGGGTGCTGGAAAGTTCCGGGCTGCGCGAAGGGCATGAATATCAAATTCAAGTCAGTGTGCAGACCGACACTCACTCACGTTTACAGCCGGATGTCATCGTGCGCCTGCCACATGGTAAAGATGTGGTCATTGACGCCAAGATGTCGTTGGTGGCCTATGAACGTTACTTTAACAGCGATGATGAGATCGAACGGTCCGCCGCACTCAATGAGCACTTGGTGTCAATCCGCAGTCATATCCGTCTTTTGGGTAACAAAGATTATCAACAATTACCGGGATTGCGCTCGCTGGATTATGTATTGATGTTCATTCCGGTGGAACCCGCATTCCTGGTCGCTATTAATCGCCAGCCAGATGTTATCACCGAAGCGCTTAAACATAATATTATGCTGGTCAGTCCTGCTACCTTACTGGTAGCGTTGCGGACGATTAATAATTTATGGCGTTACGAGCAACAAAGCCGCAATGCACAACAGATCGCTGAGCGAGCTTCCCGGTTGTACGACAAGCTACGCCTGTTCGTTGACGATATGTCATCACTGGGGCAAAGCCTGGAAAAAGCACAGGGAAGTTATCGTCAGGCCATGAAAAAACTCTCTTCAGGCCGCGGAAATCTGATTAATCAGGCGGAAGGTTTCCGGGCATTGGGCGTAGAAATAAAACGGCCTATTAACGCATCGTTGATTGACGATGCCGAGTCAGTCAATGTGGAGTATCACCCGATTGTCGAGGACGACGAGCCCGTTGATGAAAAACCAGCGTAAGTCGCTGTCGTACAGGTATAAACTGTTCCAGCATCCTTTATGTGGTAGGTATACGGTGCTCTCACTTCTCTCGGTATATCGGTAAATAAGGACGGTAGCTTTTAACTTGGGTCTGTTACACTCTCCCCATTAGTAGGTAGATCCAAATTTTGACTGAATGGTAGGCGGATAACATGGTAGACAATTCAGAGAAAACTACACATTTTGGTTTTCGCACCGTAGCGAAAGAAGAAAAAGAAGGCATGGTCGCCGACGTTTTTCATTCTGTGGCTACAAAGTATGATTTGATGAATGACCTGATGTCTTTTGGTATTCATCGTGTCTGGAAAAGATTCACCATTGAGTGCAGTGGCGTGCGGCGCGGTCAGCATGTGCTGGATCTTGCCGGCGGCACTGGAGACTTGACTGCCAAATTCTCACGTCTGGTCGGTGATGACGGTGGGGTTGTACTGGCGGATATCAATGCTTCAATGTTGAAGGTCGGTCGTGAAAAGCTGCGTAACAATGGCGTGATTGGCAATGTCGATTATGTCCAGGCCAATGCAGAGGCCTTGCCTTTCCCAGATGATTTTTTTGACTGTATTACCATTGCTTTCGGCCTGCGCAATGTCACTGACAAAGAGAAGGCGTTGCGCTCCATGTATCGCGTGCTGAAACCTGGTGGCCGTTTACTGGTGCTGGAATTTTCCAAGCCGACAGTGAAAATGCTCAGTAAGGTCTATGACGCCTACTCTTTTCACATACTGCCTCGTATTGGCGAAATGGTGGCAAGTGATGCCGATAGCTATCGTTATCTGGCAGAATCTATCAGGATGCACCCGGATCAGGAAACGCTGAAAAACATGATGAGTGACGCGGGATTTGACAACGTCAATTATTTTAATCTGACCGGTGGAGTTGTTGCATTACATCGCGGTTTTAAATTCTGAGTTTGGGAATACCAATGCTGTTAATGCCTGTACTGATCGCTGCGCTGGAAACGGCGTTTAATCAGCTATTGTTTCGTGACCGGAGTATGAAGGCCGCACGTCAACGTTTGCATGGGAAAACGCTGTGTATTGACGTCGCCGAGCTAAGCACGCCGCTGGTGCTGGTTTTTACTGAGCATCACCTGGATATCGTGAGTCAATGGGAGGATGTGCCTGATTGCCATTTGCAAACCCGGCTATCCGCTTTGATGAAATTGCGTGATCGCCAACACCTTTCCGCGTTGATGCGCAGTGGTGAACTGATAGTAGAAGGTGATATTCAGGTCATCCAACAATTTATCGGGTTGCTGGATCTGGCAGAGTTCGATCCTGCTGAATGGTTAGCGCCTTATCTTGGTGACGTTGTGGCAGAAGGATTGAGCCAGGCTGCACATAAAACGGTAGGGACATTGACTCGTACGCTGTGCCGTCAGCAGCATTATTTATCTGAAACGCTCACAGAAGAGTGGCGTCTGGTACCAGGCAAGCTGGAAGGTCTCTGGTTCCAGGATGAAGTGACTGCGTTGGAGCAATCTGTGAGTGCATTAACCGAAAGGTTGGCAAAGCTGGAGAGATCTCAATGACGCCAGGAGAGTTGGTCCGCCTTTACCGAATTATCCGTGTACTATTGAGTTATGGACTGGATGAATTGATTCCGCGGATACGCCTGACGTTCCCTCTTCGTTTGGGTCGTTATTTCCTGTTCTGGTTGCCTAACCGTCATAAAGACATGCCGTTAGGGGAGCGTATGCGTCTGGCATTACAGGATCTCGGGCCAGTGTGGATTAAGTTCGGGCAGATGATGTCTACTCGACGGGATTTGTTTCCACCTGCTATCGCTGATCAACTGGCAATGTTGCAGGATCGGGTAGCGCCTTTTGATGGTGCTCTGGCTCGTAAGCAGATTGAAGCGTCAATGGGCGGATCGCTGGAAACCTGGTTTGATGATTTTGACTCGATCCCACTGGCTTCGGCATCCATTGCTCAGGTGCATACGGCTAAACTGAAAACATCGGGCAAAGATATTGTGATTAAAGTGATTCGCCCGGACATCCTGCCAGTGATTAAAGCCGATATGCGCCTAATGAATCGGCTGGCTAGCTGGTTGCCAATTTTGTTATCGGATGGCCGTCGTCTGCGACCACGTGAAGTCATACGTGAATATGAAAAAACGCTTTTGGATGAACTGAACCTGCTGCGTGAAGCAGCAAACGCCATCCAACTGCGACGCAACTTTATCAATAGCCCTATGCTTTACATACCAGAGATTTATTCGGATTACTGCACCGAACGCGTGTTGGTTATGGAGCGTATTTACGGTATTCCGGTTTCTGATGTGGATACGCTCAAGAAGCACGGTGTTAACATGCCTTTGCTGGCTGAACGTGGTGTGCAAGTATTTTTCACTCAGGTTTTTCGGGATAGTTTCTTCCATGCGGATATGCATCCGGGCAATATCTTTATCAGCTATGAACATCCTGAAGATCCGCAATATATTGGTATTGATTGCGGCATCGTCGGTTCTCTTAACAAGGAAGATAAGCGGTATCTGGCGGAAAACTTCATTGCCTTTTTCAACCGAGACTACCGTCGGGTTGCTGAACTGCATGTGGACTCTGGCTGGGTTCCTGCGGATACCAATGTAGAAGAGTTTGAGTTCGCTATTCGTACTGTTTGTGAACCCATTTTTGAAAAGCCGTTGGCGGAAATTTCATTCGGCCATGTATTATTGAACCTCTTTAATACGGCGCGTCGCTTCAATATGGAAGTGCAGCCGCAACTGGTATTACTCCAGAAAACATTACTTTATATTGAAGGGATAGGACGCCAGCTTTATCCTCAGTTAGATTTATGGAAAACCGCCAAGCCTTTTCTGGAAACCTGGCTGAAAGATCAGGTTGGGTTACCTGCGATGTTGCGTGCATTTAAAGAAAAAGCACCATTTTGGGCGGAAAAATTGCCTGAAATTCCGGAATTGTTTTATGACGGATTAAAGCAACATAAGATGTTGCGGCAGAGTATGGAGCAACTCGCCAATGAACTACATGTTCAACGGGTTCGTCATGGTCAATCCCGTTATTTGCTAGGTGTAGGGGCGGCACTGTTAATTAGCGGGACATTGCTGTTAGCCAGTCATGTTGAAGCGGATATTGTACCCGCTGGTTTGATAGCCGCAGGTGTTGTTGCCTGGCTGATTGGTTGGCGCTGTACTCGTTGAATAAGATCATAATCAGTAGCATGATTACCGTTTATAATAGTGGTGATCTTGATAGTTATCCCTTGTATAAAGAGGTAAAGCGTTATGGGCGGTATTAGTATTCCTAGTTTGTTGATCATCGCGGTCATCGTGGTGTTGTTGTTTGGCACCAATAAGCTGAGAACGTTGGGATCAGATCTCGGTGCTTCAATTAAAGGCTTTAAAAAAGCCATCAGTGAAGAGCCGCCATCTGCCGACGACGAAAAAACACAGCAAGATGCTGACTTTGCGACTAAATCCATTGCGGATCAAAAGCCGGAAGCCAAGCAGGAAGAGAAGAGCAAGAATAAAGAACAGGTGTAATCTGTGTTTGATATCGGGTTTAGTGAACTGCTGCTGGTGATGATAATCGGCCTGGTAGTCTTGGGGCCGGAGAGATTGCCTATCGCAGTAAGAACGGTTGCCGGTTGGATCAGAACACTGCGCTCATTGGCTTCTACCGTACAAAATGAGTTATCACAGGAATTGAAGTTGCAGGAATTGCAGGACAGCCTGAAAAAAGTAGAGCAGGCCAGTAGCCTGAGTAATTTATCTCCAGAGCTTAAAGCTTCCATGGACGAACTGAAAGAAGCCGCCGAAGCCATGAAACGCAGCTATGTTGCCAAACCTGAGCATACGGTTCCTGTGGAGCCGCCGAACGATCCTGAAGTCATCTATGACGGGGTTGTAGAACAGGAAGAGACACCGGTTACTCCTGTGATAACTCCGTCATTGGAAAACATGCCAGATACAGTAGTACCTGAGTCCGATAAAAAAATAAAACCTGAGCAAATTGCTGCGGTTCCCACTTCTCAACTAGGTGATGATCATTAGTGTATGGCCGTTGATGAAACACAACCGCTGATTAGCCATCTGATCGAGCTGAGAAAGCGGTTAATAAATAGCATTATCTGTGTGCTGGTCGTGTTCTTGGCGCTGATCTATTTTGCTAATGACATTTACCAGATTGTCTCTGCTCCATTGATCAAACAGCTTCCTGTTGGCGCGAGCATGATTGCTACTGACGTGGCATCGCCTTTCTTTACGCCGATAAAACTTACCATGATTATTTCGGTATTTGTGGCGGCTCCGTTAGTGTTGTATCAAGTGTGGGCATTTGTCGCACCGGCGTTGTATAAGCATGAACGCCGTCTGATGGTTCCACTGTTGATTTCCAGCAGTTTGTTGTTTTATCTGGGTATGGCATTTGCGTACTTTGTGGTATTCCCACTGGCGTTCAGTTTTTTCGCTCATACGGCACCGAAAGGGGTCATGATCGCAACCGACATTAATAACTACCTTGATTTTGTCATGGCATTGTTCATGGCATTTGGTGTGTCATTTGAAGTTCCGGTGGCGATAGTTCTGTTGTGCTGGAGTGGTGTGATTACGCCTCAGGACCTGAAGAAGAAACGTCCTTATGTGCTGGTAGGGGTTTTTGTCGTCGGCATGTTGCTGACTCCACCAGATGTTTTATCCCAGACACTATTGGCGATCCCCATGTATCTGTTGTTTGAAGTCGGTATATTTTGCTCCCGGTTTTATGTTGGTAAGGGACGCCGTCAGGATAACGCCACCACCGAAGACTCTTCACAGTAATTTTACCAGCCCGGTAATTTATCTTACCGGGCCTTGTCTGACTGATTAATCATGTTGCCCTATTTTAAGACCGCAAACATCGTTCTCGTCAGCATACCTCTCGATGAGAGGTTTCGTTTTTTTCATCATCCCTGATGTTCTGGGAACAGAAACGAGGTGGAAAGGATGTTTGATATTGGTGTCAACCTTACCAGTTCTCAGTTTGCCAAGGACCGAGAACAGGTCATTATTCGGGCTCGGCAGGCCGGAGTTACCGGGTTGTTAGTGACTGGGAGTAATGCATCAGACAGTGAACATGCCGCCGCGCTGACGACTATTTTTCCTGATTATTGCTGGTCTACGTCGGGCGTTCATCCCCATGAGGCGAGCACCTGGACAGACGTGGTGGCAGAACAGATTTACAGTTTGACACTGCGTGACAAGGTTGTGGCAGTAGGAGAAAGTGGTTTGGATTTTAATCGTAACTTCTCTACTCCATCACAGCAGGAGCGTGCTTTTACCGCTCAACTGGCAATCGCGGCGGAACGATCATTGCCAGTGTTTTTACATTGCCGCGATGCCCATTCACGCTTTATCAGTCTGTTGACTCCCTGGTTGGATAAGCTTCCTGCGGCCGTTGTGCATTGCTTTACGGGAACTCGTCATGAACTGGACGATTGTCTGAATGCTGGATTGATGGTGGGGATCACGGGTTGGGTCTGTGATGAACGTCGTGGCCTGGAACTGCGTGCTTTGCTGGAATATATCCCCGATGATCGGCTATTACTTGAAACCGATGCACCGTATTTGTTACCCCGGGATTTACATCCTAAACCTGCATCCCGCCGTAACGAACCCTGCTTTCTCCTACATATTGTCCGTCAGGTGGCGACCTGGCGCGGTCAGGATGCCAGCCTGCTGGGGGAGAGAGTAGATGAAAACGCCCGCCGGGTTTTCCGGCTGGCCTGATTCAGGAGAATAATATATGAGCAATGCTTTTCCCGGTACGTTTCCCGGACGGCGGATGCGCCGTATTCGTCGTCATGATTTCAGTCGTCGCCTGGTGGCTGAACATCAGGTAACCGTGAATGATCTGATCTATCCCGTGTTTGTCATGGAGGGAAATCATGACCGACAGGAAGTCCCTTCCATGCCGGGAGTCTATCGGCTGACAATAGATGAAGTCGTGAAAGAAGCAGAGATCATCGCCAAACTGGGTATACCTGTCCTGTCGTTATTTCCAGTGATTGAGGCGGATAAAAAATCACTTCACGCAGAGGAATCATATAACCCTGATGGGTTGGTTCAACGCACGGTGCGCGCCCTCAAAGATGCGGTTCCTGAATTAGGTCTACTGACTGATGTGGCACTCGATCCTTACACCACTCACGGTCAGGATGGCGTCATTGACGAACAGGGTTATGTGGTCAATGACATCACCAAAGAGATACTGGTTCGTCAGGCATTATCCCATGCTGAAGCGGGTGCTGAAATTGTGGCACCCAGCGATATGATGGATGGGCGCATCGGTGCTATTCGTGAAACCCTGGAAACACGAGGGTTGTTTAACACCCAGATTATGGCGTATTCCGCTAAATATGCTTCCTGTTACTACGGGCCTTTTCGTGATGCATTGGGCTCCTCAGGTAATCTGAAAGGTAGCAATAAAAAAACCTACCAGATGGATCCGGCTAACAGTGATGAAGCATTGCAGGAGATCGCCCAGGATCTGCAGGAAGGGGCCGATATGGTAATGGTAAAACCGGGTATGCCTTATCTGGATGTGGTCCGCCGTGTGAAAGATACGTTTGGTGTTCCCACATTTGCTTATCAGGTTTCAGGGGAATATGCCATGCAGATGGCAGCGATCCAGAATGGGTGGCTGCAGGAGCAGCCGTTGGTAATGGAATCACTGTTGTGTTTTAAACGGGCAGGCGCGGACGGTGTATTGACTTACTTTGCCAAGCGAGTGGCACAGTGGTTACATGATCAGCATCTGGAACGCTAATTGTTTGATGTACCGTCAGAGTCAACGTGCCTCTGGCGGACTAAATCTTTTTGAATTGCCGGTTATCAATGCTCTGCTTGACCTGTTTGTTCAGCAGATTAAGCAGTAGCATAGAACGTGCTTCTCCATCAGGTTCGGTATAGATAGCCTGCAGCCCACTGAATATGCCCTCCATAATCATTACCTGATCGCCGGGTTGCGGTGTTTTAGGGTCAGTTAAAATCTGGATTTGATATTGAGACAGTTCGTCGATCACATTCTGCGGAATAGTGGCCGGCAATGCGCCAAAACGAACAAAATGGCTTACACCACGTGTCGCGCTGATGGTTGTGGTGTGAATCCGTTCGGGATCGAACTCCACAAACAGATAGTTGGGGAATAGCGGTTCGCTGACTTCAATACGCTTCCCTCGCACCATTTTTTCCAGCGTAATCATTGGGCTCAGGCACGTTACTTCCTGGCGCTCCAGGTGCGATCTCGCCCGTAACAATTGACCGCGTTTACAATAAAGTAGATACCAGACTTCCATAATTTCACTATTCTGTTGCGTTATTCTGAGGAGGATAGCAAAAGAAAGCCGGGATAAATAGCGGCACCAGGAGCGACAGCATGTCGAAGAGACTTTATAATAGAGGCACCTTCGACTACTCAGATGATCAGCATGAAATACCGTGACTTACGTGAGTTTCTCTCCCTGCTTGAAGAGAAAGGCGAATTAAAACGCATTAATCAGCCTATTGATCCTTATTTGGAAATGACTGAAATTGCTGATCGTACCCTGCGGGCTGAAGGCCCTGCGCTGCTGTTTGAAAAACCCAAAGGTTATAATATGCCGGTGCTTTGCAACCTGTTTGGTACACCTAAACGTGTTGCAATGGGAATGGGGAAGGAAGATGTCAGCGCATTACGTGATGTTGGCAAGTTACTGGCTTTTTTGAAAGAACCGGAGCCACCACACGGTTTTCGAGATTTGGTGGATAAACTGCCTACGTTTCGTCAAGTGCTTAATATGCCGACAAAACGTTTATCTGAAGCACCTTGTCAGGAGATTGTATGGCAAGGGGATGACGTGGACTTGAGCCGTATTCCGGTGATGCACTGCTGGCCGGGGGATGCTGCTCCGCTGATCACCTGGGGATTGACGGTCACCCGCGGTCCGTTTAAGGATCGGCTGAATCTGGCTATTTACCGTCAACAAGTATTAGGGAAAAACAAGCTTATTATGCGCTGGTTATCCCACCGTGGCGGTGCGCTGGATTATCAGGAGTGGTGTCAGGAACATCCGGGGAAACGTTTCCCGGTTGCCGTGGCGTTAGGTGCTGACCCGGCGATGATCCTGGCGGCGGTGACACCTGTACCGGATACTCTTTCAGAGTATGCTTTCGCGGGTTTACTGCGTGGCTACAAAACTGAAGTTGTGAAATGTCTGTCCAATGATTTGGATGTTCCCGCCAATGCTGAAATTGTGCTTGAAGGTTATATTGAACCCGGAGAGTTGGCGCTTGAAGGTCCGTATGGCGATCATACCGGTTACTATAACGAGGTGGATAACTTCCCGGTGTTTACCGTCACACATATCACCCAACGGCGGGACGCGATTTACCATTCAACCTATACTGGGCGTCCACCGGATGAACCGGCTGTTATGGGCGTGGCATTGAACGAAGTTTTTGTCCCGATTCTGCAAAAGCAGTTTCCGGAAATTGTTGATTTCTATCTTCCTCCAGAGGGTTGTTCTTACCGTCTGGCGGTGGTTACTATGAAGAAGCAGTATGCCGGACATGCTAAACGGGTGATGATGGGTGTTTGGTCTTTCCTGCGGCAATTTATGTATACCAAGTTTGTTATTGTTTGTGACGATGATATTAATGCCCGCGACTGGAAAGATGTTATCTGGGCGATAACTACGCGTATGGATCCCGCTCGTGATACGCTTCTGGTTGAAAACACACCCATTGATTATCTGGATTTTGCTTCACCGGTTTCTGGATTAGGCTCCAAAATGGGGCTGGATGCTACCAACAAATGGCCAGGCGAAACACAACGTGAATGGGGACATCCAATTACAAGAGATCCCCAGGTATGTGCCCGTGTTGATGCTATCTGGGATGATTTAGCCATTTTTAGTGACAGCGGTAAACGACGTTAATTCGCCATTGCCCTGTTCCCCATTTTGCTTTGATGACCCGATAGAGGGAACGCATGACAACATTGAGCTGTAAAGTGACTTCGGTCGAAGCAATAACTGATACGGTTTTCCGGGTGCGTTTATTGCCTTCAGCCCCTTTTTCCTTCCGTGCCGGTCAGTATTTAATGGTAGTGATGGATGAACGGGATAAACGCCCATTCTCAATGGCTTCCATACCAATGGAAAAGAATTTTATTGAACTGCACATCGGGGCCTCTGAACTGAATCTGTATGCGATGGCGGTAATGGAGCGCATCCTGAAAGAGGAATCCCTGATAGTTGATATTCCTTATGGGGATGCCTGGTTCCGTGAGGAGAGCGATCGCCCATTGATACTGATTGCCGGTGGGACCGGATTTTCTTATACGCGTTCCATTTTGTTAACAGCGCTGGCACAGCAGCCGGAGCGTTCAATTTCTTTTTATTGGGGCGGTCGTGAACGCAAATACCTGTATGATTTGGCTGAGTTGGAATCGCTGGCATCTCAGCATACCAATTTGAAGGTGATTCCGGTTGTTGAGCAACCGGACGAGCATTGGCATGGCCGAGCGGGTACGGTTTTAAGCGCTGTACTACAGGATTTTGGCTCATTGGCCGAGTATGATATCTATATTGCCGGTCGATTTGAGATGGCAAAGATTGCTCGTGAACGTTTCTGCAATGAGCGCGGAGCGCTGGTGGCGCATATGTTCAGTGATGCCTTTGCTTTTATCTGAATCCCCGTTTTCTGACGGGAACATATCTTGATGTAATGTGGGTCGGTTATTCAACCGAGATATCTGGCGCCGGGGGAGGTGTCCTTCGTGAACCTCATCCCCATGTTTCTCATAATGGGCTACAACGTGTAGCGTTTACACCATCAGATACGTTCAAAAACAGTGGCGATACCTTGGCCGAAACCAATACACATGGTGGCTATGCCAAATTGCACATCATGCCGTTCCATCAGATTAATTAGTGTAGTCGAGATACGCGCTCCAGAGCATCCTAGTGGATGACCAAGCGCGATGGCCCCACCGTTGAGGTTTACCTTTTCGTCCATCACATCCAGTAAACCCAGATCTTTTATGCACGGTAATGTTTGTGCAGCAAAGGCCTCATTCATCTCAAACAGTCCAATATCACAAATGCTCAGTCCGGCGCGTTTCAGTGCCAACTGTGTGGCTGGCACGGGTCCATATCCCATAATAGAGGGTTCACAACCCACAACAGCCATCGCACGAATGTATGCTCTTGGTGCTAATCCCAGGGCGTTGGCGCGGGATTCACTCATCACCAATATGGCTGCTGCGCCATCGGAAAGCGCGGATGAACTACCTGCAGTTACGGTACCGTTTATCGGGTCAAATACGGGTTTAAGTGCTGCCAGAGTGGCAATGTCGGTATCAGGACGGATGACTTCATCATCTTCAAAACACAGTAAAACTCCATCGGCATTGTGACCGGTAGTGGGAATGATTTCTTTGTGGAACGCACCGGACTGTGTGGCAGCATAGGCACGTTGATGGGAGCGGGCGGAAAATGCATCCTGCATTTCACGGCTGATATGGTGTATTCGTGCCAGCATCTCTGCTGTCAACCCCATCATGGCAGCGGCTTTTGCCACCGTTTTGCTCAGACCAGGATGAAAATCCACACCGTGGCTCATAGGCACATGGCCCATATGTTCAACACCACCAATCAGGCAAACCTGGGCGTCGCCTACCATAATGGCCCGCGCTGCGTCGTGTAACGCCTGCATGGAAGAACCACATAAACGGTTAACCGTCACGGCGGGTACGGTATGAGGAATTTCTGCCAGCAGAGCCGCATTACGGGCGATATTAAATCCCTGCTCCAGTGTTTGTTGCACGCAGCCCCAGTAAATGTCGTCGATACTGTCCGCTTTCAGCGCAGGATTTCGGCTTAACAGACTGCGCATCAGATGTGCAGATAGATCCTCAGATCGTACCTGACGGAATGCTCCCGCTTTGGATCGCCCCATTGGGGTTCTCACAGCGTCAACAATCACTACTTTTTCCATAAATATAAACCTTATGCTGGTTGACGATGGGAGATGTCGGCGTGAGGCACGACAGTCGGATAATAACCTTCTTTATTTCTGGCTTTTTGCCGCACACTTTCAGGAATTTGATAGAGCGGCCCCATGTGTGACAGTGGCTGAGCCATCTCCAGATAACGCGCGCTGCCCAGGGTGTCGAAATAGCGGCAGGCTCCACCGTGGAACGCAGGAAATCCCAGGCCGTAGATCAGCGCCATATCCGCTTCAGCCGGACTGGCGATCACGTTTTCTTCCAGGCAGAGCGCCACTTCGTTAATCATCGGGATCATCAGGCGGGAGACGATCTCTTCGGCACTGAACCGACGACGTGCCTGACAAACTGTGGCCAGCAGCTCATCAATGTTCTCATCGGATTCTTTATGTGGTTTACCCTTGTTGTCGGTCTGATAACGATAAAAACCCACCCCATTTTTTTGACCAAACCGCTGATGTTCAAATAACACGTCAATAACGTCGCGGTAATTTTTGTCCATACGTGAGGGAAAGCCTTCTGCCATAACAGATTGAGCATGATGGGCCGTATTGATTCCCACGACATCCAGCAGGTATGCCGGCCCCATTGGCCAGCCAAACTGTCGTTCCATCACGTTGTCAATTTCACGAAAATCCGCGCCATCACGCATCAGCAAACTGAAAGCAGCAAGGTAGGGAAACAGGACACGGTTAACGAAAAATCCCGGGCAATCATTTACCACGATAGGGGTTTTCCCCATGTGGAGCGCATAGGCGATAACACGGGAAATGGTTTTTTCGTCAGTTTGCGGACCACGAATGATTTCTACCAACGGCATCCGGTGAACCGGATTAAAAAAATGCATACCGCAGAAGTTCTGTGGTCGCTTCAGTGCCTGGGCCAGTTTCACAATCGGAATGGTCGAAGTGTTGGACACGATAACTGTATCTTCATGGACGTGGGATTCAGTTTCAGCCAATACGCTGGCTTTCACTTTGGGATTTTCTACCACGGCTTCGACGACCACATCAGCATGTTCAAAACCGGTGTAATTTAATGTGGGATGAATGCTGGAAAAAATACCCGCCATTTTTACGCCATTGAGCTTTCCGCGTTCCAGTTGCTTATTCAGTAGTTTGGCCGCCTCGTTCATACCGAGTGTCAGCGCGGTTTCATTAATATCTTTCATCAGGATGGGAACGCCTTTTAATGCCGACTGGTAGGCGATACCGCCACCCATGATCCCTGCACCTACGACGGCGGCCTCTTTGGGGGCGGAAGTACTCCCCACCTGTTTTTTCGCTTTTCCCTTAACATACTGATCATTCAGAAATACTCCCACCAGAGTACGGGCTGCGTCAGTTTGTGTGAGGGCGACAAAATTCTTTGTTTCAATGCGCAGGGCGGTATCACGGGACAAACCCGCTGCCGCTTCAATGGTTTTTACCGCAGTGATCGGGGCGGGATAATGTTTCCCAGCGGTTTGCATCACCATGGCTTTGGTTGTAGCAAAACTCATGGCGGCCTCAACTTTACCGAGTTTTAGCGGTACCAGTTTGGGCGCGCGATAAGCACGCCAGTTCAACTTTCCTTCAATTGCCTGATGCAACATGAATAACGCCGCCGCAACCAGTTTATCGTCTGCGACGACGGCATCAACCAGGCCAACTTTCAGTGCCGCTTCAGCACCGATATCTTTACCTGCGGCGATAATGTCCAGCGCGCTATCCGCACCCAGCAAACGAGGCAGTCGAACCGTACCGCCAAAGCCGGGCATGATCCCCAACTTCACTTCCGGTAAGCCGATTCGTATATCTGCAGTGGCAATGCGGAAATCGGTTGCCAGCACGCATTCGCAGCCGCCACCCAGAGCATAACCTTTGATGGCAGAAATCGTCGGTACTGGCAAATCTTCCAGACGGCTGAAAATGTCATTTGCATCCGTCAGCCATTGATGCAGTTTTTCTTTAGGGGCCGCAAATAAAGAGAGGAATTCGGTAATATCTGCCCCGACAATAAATGTGGGTTTATCCGAACGCAGTACCAAACCTTTTAGATCATGCTGTAGTGCCAGTATATCCAGAGCAGCACCGAGGCTACTGACTGTCTGTATATCCAGTTTATTAACTGACCCTGTCGCAGAAAACACCAGCTCAGCAATGCTATCTTCAAGCCAGTTAACATAGAGGTTTTCGCCTTGATAAAGCATTTCTGTCTCCAGATTAAGCAAGTTGGCTGGTATGACCAAACACTAAAATTGTGGATTTGATGTTAATAAAATGCAAATAAGTGATTAATTTTTTGCCGAAAAGATCACAAAGCGCAGAGCAATGCCGTCATTGTGCCACTGTGTTAAAATGAAGAATTCACTGTTATCAATGGAGATTCTGATGGAAACGATGACTTCTCTGTATCAGCAACATTTGGTGACCTTGCAGCAGCGTACGCAGGCCGTTTTGGCGCGTCATAATCTTGATGCTTTACTGATTCATTCCGGAGAACTGTTGACGGTGTTTCTGGATGATCATGAGTACCCGTTCAAGGTTAACCCACAGTTCAAAGCTTGGTTGCCGGTGACACAAGTGCCTAATTGCTGGTTATGGGTGGACGGTGTTAACCCACCAAAACTGTGGTTTTACTCTCCGGTTGATTACTGGCATAACGTTGCCCCGATGCCGGAAAGTTTCTGGACTAATGACATTGATATGACTGCATTGCATCGTGTCGATGATATTGGCCAATTGTTGCCGACACCACTCCAGCGAGTCGCCTATATCGGCTATGTTCCACAACGTGCACTGACGCTTGGTTTTAATCCGGAAAATATTAATCCGCAAGGTGTGCTGGATTATCTGCATTACTATCGTGCCTATAAAACCGATTATGAACTTGCCTGCATGCGTGAGGCGCAGAAAACGGCGGTTGCAGGCCATCGTGCCGCATATGATGCTTTTCAGTCTGGTATGAGTGAGTTCGATATTAATCTGGCCTATCTGGCGGCCACCGGCCACCGTGACACCGATGTGCCTTACAGTAATATAGTGGCGTTAAATGAACATGCCGCTGTATTGCATTACACTCAACTGGAACATCGGGCACCTGCGAAAACCCGTGGTTTCCTGATTGATGCCGGCGCAGAGTACAACGGTTATGCGGCGGATATCACCCGCACTTATTCTGCTCAGAGTGACAATGAGTTTGCTGCCTTGGTGAAGGATTTAAACCATGAACAGCAAGCATTGATTGAAACCATGAAGGTGGGTGTCCGTTACACTGATTACCATCTTCAGATGCATCAGCGTATCGCCAGTTTGTTGAAAAAACATCAATTGGTGAGTGATATGAGCGAAGAAGCCATAGTTGATGCAGGGATAACCAGCCCGTTCCTGCCACATGGGTTGGGGCATCCGCTGGGATTACAGGTGCATGATGTCGCTGGTTTTATGCAGGACGATACCGGTACATCGCTGGCGGCACCCACCCAGCATCCGTACCTGCGTTGTACCCGTATTCTTGAACCCCGTATGGTTCTGACAATTGAGCCAGGGATTTATTTTATCAATTCGCTGTTGGAACCATGGCGTCACGGTAATTTCCGCCAGTATTTTAATTGGCAGAAAATTGATGCATTGCAGCCATTTGGCGGTATTCGCATTGAAGATAATATCGTGATGCATGAGAATCGCGTTGAGAATATAACTCGGGCGCTGAATCTGAACTGATGCTTGTTTATCCAGTTCCTGTCTCTGCGGTCAGCTACAGCGAAGAAGTTAAAAAAAGCCGTTTTATCACAGAATTAAGCGCTACTGACGGTATTGATGCGGCCAAGGCCTTTATTCAAGGCATCAGGAAGCATCATCCGGCAGCCACTCATCACTGCTGGGCATTTATCGCGGGTGCGCCTAATGATTCCCAGCAGCTTGGATTTTCTGATGATGGTGAGCCTGCCGGTACAGCCGGTAAACCTATATTGGCGCAACTGATGGGCAGCGGTGTCGGTGAAATTACCGCTGTTGTCGTGCGCTATTATGGTGGGGTGAAGCTGGGAACCGGAGGCTTGGTAAAGGCTTATGGCGGTGGCGTCCAGCAGGCATTAAAGCTGCTGGTACTAAAGCAGAAGATATTGCTGCAAGAGTATCACCTGCAGTGCAAATATTCACTACTACCCCAGGTTGAGTCAATAGTGCATTATCTGGGGGGAAAAATAGTATCAAACGAGTATGGCGCGGACGTTAGAATCCGGCTGGCTCTCCCCGTCCATACTGTAGATGAAGCTGAGATGAGGTTGCGTGATATTAGCCGTGGGGTGTTACATTTACTGCCAATTTCACAATAGTCCCAGCGTTGTTTATTGAACCATAAGGAAGGCATCTGTAATGCACTTGCGTGCCATAACCCGCATTGTTGGCCTGCTGGTCATGCTTTTTTCCGGAACGATGTTTATTCCCGGGTTGGTCGCCCTGATTTATCGTGATGGTGCCGGTCGGGCTTTTACTCAGACATTTATCGTCGCTCTGATCATCGGCCTTATCCTGTGGTTGCCCAATCGCAAGCAAAAGCATGAACTCAAAACCCGCGAGGGATTTTTGATAGTGGTGCTTATCTGGACGGTGTTGGGTAGCGTAGGCGCATTGCCTTTTCTCTTCGCCGAACATCCTAGTATGACGATAACGGATGCTTTCTTTGAGTCTTTTTCTGGTCTGACAACGACAGGTGCAACCACATTGGTGGGGCTGGATTCGATGCCGAAAGCCATCCTGTTTTATCGGCAAATGCTGCAATGGATGGGGGGGATGGGAATTATTGTGCTGGCAGTGGCTATTCTGCCAATCCTCGGTGTCGGGGGGATGCAGCTTTATCGTGCCGAAATGCCAGGACCATTGAAAGACAACAAGATACGTCCGCGCATTGCTGAAACGGCTAAAACACTGTGGCTGATTTACGTCCTGTTGACCATCATCTGCGCGATATCACTCTGGCTGGCCGGAATGTCGGTGTTTGATGCTATCAGCCATAGCTTTTCAACCATCTCTATTGGTGGATTTTCTACTCATGATGCCAGTATCGGGTATTTCAATAGTCCGACCATTAACACGATCATTGCCATATTCCTTTTGATTTCAGGCTGTAATTTCAGTTTGCATTTTGCTGTACTCAGTGGTCGAAGCCTGAAAGTCTATTGGCGTGATTCCGAGTTCCGTATGTTTATTAGCGTACAGATATCACTGGTGGTTATCTGTACTGTAATACTGTGGTTCCATGATGTGTATAAAAGCGGTATCGAAACACTAAATCAGGCTTTTTTCCAGGTAGTGTCGATGGCAACGACGGCGGGCTTCACTACTGGAAGCTTTTCAAACTGGCCACTGTTTTTGCCTGTTCTGTTACTATGCTCGGCGTTCATCGGTGGCTGTGCTGGTTCCACTGGCGGTGGTTTGAAAGTTATTCGTATTTTGCTGCTGTTTTTGCAAGGCTCCCGAGAGCTGAAGCGATTAGTGCACCCGAATGCGGTTTATACCATTAAGCTTGGTTATCGAGCGTTACCGGAGCGTATACTCGAAGCCGTATGGGGCTTTTTTTCAGCTTATGCACTGGTATTTATTGTCAGTATGCTGGCTATTATTGCGACTGGCGTCGATGATTTTTCCGCTTTTGCTGCTGTAGCGGCGACATTGAATAACCTCGGGCCTGGGCTGGGTGCGGTAGCTGATAATTTTACTTCCATGAATGACGCTGCAAAGTGGATTTTGATCGTAACAATGTTGTTTGGCCGTCTGGAAGTATTCACACTGCTGGTACTATTTACTCCTACTTTTTGGCGGGAATAACGGAAGAGGACTCGGTGCAATGAAAGCGTTAATATTGTTTTCTAGTAGAGATGGGCAAACGAGATCGATAGCCTCTTATATTGCTACCATATTAAAAGGTACGTTGGAGTGCGATGTCGTTAATATCCTCAATACCCATGAAGTCGATATCGGGAAATATGATCAAATCATGATTGGTGCTTCGATACGGTACGGCCATTTTCATCCTTCACTGAAAAAGTTTATTCATCAGCATCTCTCCTTATTGCAGCAAAAACCGAGTGCTTTTTTTTCAGTAAATTTAACTGCCCGCAAACCTGAAAAAAGATCACTACAAACTAATGCTTATACACGTAAGTTTCTGCTACGTTCGCCTTGGCAACCTGACTTGGGAGCTGTCTTCGCTGGTGCATTACGTTATCCGAATTACCGTTGGTTTGACCGCGTGATGATCCAACTGATCATGCACATGACGGGGGGAGAAACGGATAGTACAAAAGAAATCGAATATACTGATTGGGAACAGGTTGCGCGATTTGCTCAAGAGTTTGGACAAATAGCACTGAAAAGATCAGCATAACGTGGTTTATTCCCGCGTATCGGTGAAAAAAAACGCACTTGTGATTTTTTTTGCAATTACCCCTTGTCAGGCCAGGAGAAGTGCCTATAATGCGCCTCCACTGACCCGGTGCTGGTGAACAACACAACGCAGAGTCAGGCCGGGAAAAACGAATTATTCGTTGACTCTGCAAGAGGATAGCGTAGTATACGCGACCTCACGTCAGCGGCAGTGCCGCGACGAACGCTCTTTAACAATATAATCAGACAATCTGTGTGGGCACTCACAGGACCCTATCGTAATCAATACGAAAAGACTTGAAGAGTGACTGACAGTAAATTCATTACGAATAAACAGTTATAAATTCTTTGAGCATCGCTTCTTCGGAAGCATATCAAACAAATCTTAAATTGAAGAGTTTGATCATGGCTCAGATTGAACGCTGGCGGCAGGCCTAACACATGCAAGTCGAGCGGCAGCGGGGGGAAGCTTGCTTCCCCGCCGGCGAGCGGCGGACGGGTGAGTAATGTCTGGGGATCTGCCTGATGGAGGGGGATAACTACTGGAAACGGTAGCTAATACCGCATGACGTCGCAAGACCAAAGTGGGGGACCTTCGGGCCTCACGCCATTGGATGAACCCAGATGGGATTAGCTGGTAGGTGAGGTAATGGCTCACCTAGGCGACGATCTCTAGCTGGTCTGAGAGGATGACCAGCCACACTGGAACTGAGACACGGTCCAGACTCCTACGGGAGGCAGCAGTGGGGAATATTGCACAATGGGGGAAACCCTGATGCAGCCATGCCGCGTGTATGAAGAAGGCCTTCGGGTTGTAAAGTACTTTCAGCGGGGAGGAAGGGGAGCGCTTTAATAGAGTGTTTCATTGACGTTACCCGCAGAAGAAGCACCGGCTAACTCCGTGCCAGCAGCCGCGGTAATACGGAGGGTGCAAGCGTTAATCGGAATGACTGGGCGTAAAGCGCACGCAGGCGGTCTGTTAAGTTGGATGTGAAATCCCCGGGCTTAACCTGGGAACTGCATTCAAAACTGACAGACTAGAGTCTCGTAGAGGGGGGTAGAATTCCAGGTGTAGCGGTGAAATGCGTAGAGATCTGGAGGAATACCGGTGGCGAAGGCGGCCCCCTGGACGAAGACTGACGCTCAGGTGCGAAAGCGTGGGGAGCAAACAGGATTAGATACCCTGGTAGTCCACGCTGTAAACGATGTCGACTTGAAGGTTGTGGCCTTGAGCCGTGGCTTTCGGAGCTAACGCGTTAAGTCGACCGCCTGGGGAGTACGGCCGCAAGGTTAAAACTCAAATGAATTGACGGGGGCCCGCACAAGCGGTGGAGCATGTGGTTTAATTCGATGCAACGCGAAGAACCTTACCTACTCTTGACATCCTCAGAAGAGACTGGAGACAGACTTGTGCCTTCGGGAACTGAGAGACAGGTGCTGCATGGCTGTCGTCAGCTCGTGTTGTGAAATGTTGGGTTAAGTCCCGCAACGAGCGCAACCCTTATCCTTTGTTGCCAGCGCGTAATGGCGGGAACTCAAGGGAGACTGCCGGTGATAAACCGGAGGAAGGTGGGGATGACGTCAAGTCATCATGGCCCTTACGAGTAGGGCTACACACGTGCTACAATGGCGCATACAAAGAGAAGCGAACTCGCGAGGGCAAGCGGACCTCATAAAGTGCGTCGTAGTCCGGATTGGAGTCTGCAACTCGACTCCATGAAGTCGGAATCGCTAGTAATCGTAGATCAGAATGCTACGGTGAATACGTTCCCGGGCCTTGTACACACCGCCCGTCACACCATGGGAGTGGGTTGCAAAAGAAGTAGGTAGCTTAACCTTCGGGAGGGCGCTTACCACTTTGTGATTCATGACTGGGGTGAAGTCGTAACAAGGTAACCGTAGGGGAACCTGCGGTTGGATCACCTCCTTACCAAAGATAGCCGTTGTGTGAAGTGCTCACACAGATTGTCTGATGAAGTACGAGCAGAAATACCTTTATAGGCTTGTAGCTCAGGTGGTTAGAGCGCACCCCTGATAAGGGTGAGGTCGGTGGTTCAAGTCCACTCAGGCCTACCAATTTCTTTCCATGCTGTGTTGTGTTTTTGCCACGGGCGAGAGTCTGTGTCGAGAATGACGCCTTGCCTGACGGAAATTTGTGTAAAGGTTTTCATGCGATGGGGCTATAGCTCAGCTGGGAGAGCGCCTGCTTTGCACGCAGGAGGTCTGCGGTTCGATCCCGCATAGCTCCACCATACAAAAAAAGACTTCAGAGTATATTGGCAACAGTATGCTGTGAAGTATTTTGCTCTTTAACAATCTGGAACAAGCTGAAAATTGAAACGATACAGCGAAACCTGCCTTGATGGCGGGAGTTGGCTGTATCAGAGTCTCTCAAATAATCGCATCCCGGATATTCCGAATCGATGAATGAGCGAGCCCGATGAAGACAAGGCGTACCGCACGGAGGAAGCGCAGTGGACGTGATGTCCATGAGCATACCGAGTACGGCACAACGCAGTATTCATGAGGCGCAGCCATTCAGAAAAGAAGAAACACCTTCGGGTTGTGAGGTTAAGCGACTAAGCGTACACGGTGGATGCCTAGGCAGTCAGAGGCGATGAAGGGCGTGCTAATCTGCGAAAAGCGTCGGCAAGGTGATATGAACCGTTATACCCGACGATACCCGAATGGGGAAACCCAGTGTGTTTCGACACACTATCATGTCATGAATCCATAGTGACATGAGGCGAACCGGGGGAACTGAAACATCTCAGTACCCCGAGGAAAAGAAATCAACCGAGATTCCCCCAGTAGCGGCGAGCGAACGGGGAAGAGCCCAGAACCAGAATCAGTTTGTGCATCAGTGGAAGCGTCTGGAAAGTCGCACGGTACAGGGTGATAGTCCCGTACACAAAGATGCGCTTGCTGTGAGTTCGACGAGTAGGGCGGGACACGAGATATCCTGTCTGAAGATGGGGGGACCATCCTCCAAGGCTAAATACTCCTGACTGACCGATAGTGAACCAGTACCGTGAGGGAAAGGCGAAAAGAACCCCGGCGAGGGGAGTGAAACAGAACCTGAAACCGTGTACGTACAAGCAGTGGGAGCCCCACCACCAAAGCATTCTCTGGTGATGAAGGCACCGCAACAGCAGCATCGCGGTGGCGGCGCGTCTTTTGCGACGCCCAACACACAAGACAAGCGGTGAGTGCTTTGGGGTGGGGTGACTGCGTACCTTTTGTATAATGGGTCAGCGACTTATATTTTGTAGCAAGGTTAACCGAATAGGGGAGCCGCAGGGAAACCGAGTCTTAACTGGGCGTCAAGTTGCAAGGTATAGACCCGAAACCCGGTGATCTAGCCATGGGCAGGTTGAAGGTTGGGTAACACTAACTGGAGGACCGAACCGACTAATGTTGAAAAATTAGCGGATGACTTGTGGCTGGGGGTGAAAGGCCAATCAAACCGGGAGATAGCTGGTTCTCCCCGAAAGCTATTTAGGTAGCGCCTCGTGAAGTCATCTTCGGGGGTAGAGCACTGTTTCGACTAGGGGGCCATCCCGGCTTACCAACTCGATGCAAACTACGAATACCGAAGAATGTTATCACGGGAGACACACGGCGGGTGCTAACGTCCGTCGTGAAGAGGGAAACAACCCAGACCGCCAGCTAAGGTCCCAAAGTCATGGTTAAGTGGGAAACGATGTGGGAAGGCCCAGACAGCCAGGATGTTGGCTTAGAAGCAGCCATCATTTAAAGAAAGCGTAATAGCTCACTGGTCGAGTCGGCCTGCGCGGAAGATGTAACGGGGCTAAACCATGCACCGAAGCTGCGGCAGCGGACATATCACTTAAGACAATTATGCGAAAACCGATTGACGGAGCGCCGCGACGTCAAAGCGTTCATTACGTCGAGTTGACTTAAGGATATGTCCGTTGGGTAGGGGAGCGTTCTGTAAGCCGTTGAAGGTGGTCTGTGAGGATTGCTGGAGGTATCAGAAGTGCGAATGCTGACATAAGTAACGATAATGCGGGTGAAAAACCCGCACGCCGGAAGACCAAGGGTTCCTGTCCAACGTTAATCGGGGCAGGGTGAGTCGACCCCTAAGGCGAGGCCGAAAGGCGTAGTCGATGGGAAACAGGTTAATATTCCTGTACTGGGTGTTACTGCGAAGGGGGGACGGAGAAGGCTATGTTGGCCGGGCGACGGTTGTCCCGGTTTAAGCGTGTAGGTGGGTGCTCCAGGCAAATCCGGAGCGCTGTCAACGCCGAGGCGTGATGACGAGGCACTACGGTGTCGAAGTGACAAATGCCACGCTTCCAGGAAAAGCCCCTAAGCTCCAGGTAACATCGAATCGTACCCCAAACCGACACAGGTGGTCAGGTAGAGAATACTCAGGCGCTTGAGAGAACTCGGGTGAAGGAACTAGGCAAAATGGTGCCGTAACTTCGGGAGAAGGCACGCTGTGCGAGGTGAAGTCCCTTGCGGATGGAGCGTTGCGCAGTCGCAGATACCAGCTGGCTGCAACTGTTTACTAAAAACACAGCACTGTGCAAACACGAAAGTGGACGTATACGGTGTGACGCCTGCCCGGTGCCGGAAGGTTAATTGATGGGGTAAGCCGCAAGGCGAAGCTCTTGATCGAAGCCCCGGTAAACGGCGGCCGTAACTATAACGGTCCTAAGGTAGCGAAATTCCTTGTCGGGTAAGTTCCGACCTGCACGAATGGCGTAATGATGGCCAGGCTGTCTCCACCCGAGACTCAGTGAAATTGAACTCGCTGTGAAGATGCAGTGTACCCGCGGCAAGACGGAAAGACCCCGTGAACCTTTACTATAGCTTGACACTGAACCTTGAGCCTTGATGTGTAGGATAGGTGGGAGGCTTTGAAGCGTGGACGCCAGTCTGCGTGGAGCCAACCTTGAAATACCACCCTTTAATGTTTGATGTTCTAACGTGGGCCCGTGAACCGGGTTGCGGACAGTGTCTGGTGGGTAGTTTGACTGGGGCGGTCTCCTCCCAAAGAGTAACGGAGGAGTACGAAGGTTAGCTAATCCTGGTCGGACATCAGGAGGTTAGTGCAAAGGCATAAGCTAGCTTGACTGCGAGAGTGACGGCTCGAGCAGGTGCGAAAGCAGGTCTTAGTGATCCGGTGGTTCTGAATGGAAGGGCCATCGCTCAACGGATAAAAGGTACTCCGGGGATAACAGGCTGATACCGCCCAAGAGTTCATATCGACGGCGGTGTTTGGCACCTCGATGTCGGCTCATCACATCCTGGGGCTGAAGTAGGTCCCAAGGGTATGGCTGTTCGCCATTTAAAGTGGTACGCGAGCTGGGTTTAGAACGTCGTGAGACAGTTCGGTCCCTATCTGCCGTGGGCGTTGGAAGATTGAGGGGGGTTGCTCCTAGTACGAGAGGACCGGAGTGAACGCACCACTGGTGTACGGGTTGTGATGCCAATTGCATTGCCCGGTAGCTACGTGCGGAAGAGATAACCGCTGAAAGCATCTAAGCGGGAAACTTGCCCCGAGATGAGTCTTCCCTGGGCCTTAAAGGCCCCTGAAGGGACGTTTAAGACGAAGACGTTGATAGGCTGGGTGTGTAAGCGCAGTGATGCGTTGAGCTGACCAGTACTAATGACCCGAGAGGCTTAACCTTACAACACCGAAGGTGTTTTGGAAGAGAGACGATATATTTTCAGTGATGTTCCGAGATTGGTTCTGATGGTTACACGGAAGTGTGACGGTCGGGATGAAACAGAATTTGCCTGGCGGCGATAGCGCGGTGGTCCCACCTGACCCCATGCCGAACTCAGCAGTGAAACGCCGTAGCGCCGATGGTAGTGTGGGGTCTCCCCATGTGAGAGTAGGGAACTGCCAGGCATTCAACAAGACGAAGCCCTCTGTGAAAGCAGAGGGCTTTTTCACGTTGGTAGTGTTGATGCAGCCGGCATGCGCGGTGGGATATCTGCTCAGCATGCTGTCGCCGGGTCAGTATCAAATAACGGCAAACCTTCAGTGGATATTGTGGGTTTTTGCTTTTTCGTAGAGTTATTATTCTTCCTCAAAATAATTTATCTGAATCAGGTAGACTATGGATATCTGAATTGCTGAGTGTTGAATATTATCATGAACTCTGCCACATCTTTAAAACAACTCAATTCTTTCTCTCTACCTGTCTGTGCTGCAGATGTAGTCGTTGCTAAAACTCGGGAACAGTTGATTTTTGCCTGGAATCGAGCAAAGACACTTCAACAACCAGCCCTAATCTTAGGGGAGGGAAGTAATGTCCTTTTTCTGGAAGATTTTTCAGGGAGCGTGATCCTGAATAGAATTAAACATATTGAAATAGAAGAAAAGGATATAGCCTGGGATCTACATGTAGGGGCTGGGGAAAACTGGCATCATTTGGTTGAATATACTCTGAACTGCAATATCGCCGGTCTAGAGAATCTTGCATTAATTCCTGGTTGTGTAGGTTCAGCACCTATTCAGAATATTGGGGCCTATGGCGTTGAATTAAAAAAATTTTGTTCATATGTGGATCTGTTAGATCTTAATTCTGGTATAACAAATCGACTGACTGCAAACGAGTGTCAGTTTGGTTACCGTGAAAGTATTTTTAAGCATCAGTATCGTAATGGGTTTGCAATTACTGCTGTAGGATTAAGTTTGAAAAAAGCATGGGAACCTGTATTGGAATATGGCACTTTGACCTGCCTTGATACTCAAACTATAACACCAAAGCAAATTTTTGACGCTGTGTGCGACATGCGGCGTAGTAAATTACCTGATCCTGCTATTATTGGAAATGCGGGAAGTTTTTTTAAAAATCCAGTAATTAGTGAGCAGCAAGCAATCGAGTTATTAAAGAGATATCCTCGGGCTCCCCATTATCCTCAACCTGGTGGTGATGTTAAAATTGCAGCCGGATGGCTTATAGATCAATGTAATCTGAAAGGATTTCAGATTGGTGGCGCTGCTGTACATAATCAGCAGGCTCTGGTATTGATTAATCGAAATGAAGCAACAAGCCAGGATATTGTCAACCTGGCGCATTATGTTTTACTTCAGGTCGCTGAGAAATTTGATATATGGTTGGAACCAGAGGTGAGGTTTATTGCCCATGATGGTGAAGTTAATGCCATGGAGGTTCTATCATGAAAGATAATACTGTTCCGCTTAAGATTATTTCCATTTTATCTGATGGAGAGTTTTACTCAGGAGAATATTTGGGTGAATTGCTGGGGATGAGTCGAGCTGCAATTAACAAACATATTCAAACTATCCGTGAATGGGGTATCGACGTATTTACTGTTACAGGTAAAGGTTATTGTTTCCCTGCGAAGATGCAACTACTTAGTGAAGAGAAAATCCTGAATTCACTAAATGAAGGCCGGGTAACCGTCTTGCCTGTGATCGACTCTACAAATCAGTATCTGCTGGATCGCTTTGACTCACTCTCATCAGGTGATGCGTGTGTTGCCGAATATCAACAGGCGGGACGTGGGCGTCGTGGCAGAAGATGGTTTTCACCGTTTGGTGCCAATCTTTATTTGTCTATGTATTGGCGTCTGGAGCAAGGACCCGCTGCGGCAATAGGAGTGAGTTTGGTTATCGGCATTATTATGGCGGAAGTGTTACACAGTTTGGGAGCTGACGGTGTCCGTGTAAAATGGCCTAATGATCTCTATTTAAAGGATCGCAAATTAGCCGGCATTTTAGTCGAACTCAATGGTCGTACAGGTGATGTGGCTCATTTGGTCATTGGCGCAGGGATTAATCTATGCATGCGTGAGCCAGATGTAGATGTGATCAATCAAGGATGGATTAATTTGCAGGAGGTTGGCGTTAATATCGACAGGAACATTCTTTCCGCTAGGCTTATAACGGAATTACGTGCGGCATTAATATTATTTGAACAAAAAGGGCTTGACCCTTTTATTCATCGTTGGAAATTTCTAGATAATTTCTATAATCGTCCCGTTAAGTTGATTGTCGGTAATCGTGAAATAAAGGGCATTGACAGAGGGATTAATAGTCAGGGAGCCTTACTCCTGGAGCAGGATGGAGTAATAACGCCTTATATAGGTGGTGAGATTTCTTTGAGAGGAATGTAATTATATAAAGGGGATTGATAGCCCCTCTTATATTATTTACGCAGACTAACATATTTGACGGCATGATTTTCGCTTTTCGTCATTATTAAACTGGCTCTTTCTCGTGTGGGAAGAATATTCTGTTTAAGATTAAGGCCATTAATCTCTTGCCAAAGTTGTGAAGCAATTTCTACCGCTTCTTTTTCTGTTAATTTTGCATAATTATGGAAATAGGAATCAGGGTTAGTAAAAGCGCCTTGTCTGAATTTCAGAAAGCGATTGATATACCAACTTTTTAACAATATTTCTGGTGCATCGACGTAAATAGAAAAATCAACAAAATCAGATACAAAAACGCGATGTGGATCATGAGGATAGTTCATCCCACTTTGTAGAACATTCAGCCCTTCAAGAATGAGAATGTCAGGTTGTTCTATGATTTTATAACATCCAGGTACAATATCATAAGTCAGATGGGAATAAGCAGGTGCGGTGACACGGGAATACCCGGATTTAATATCTGAAACGAATCTCACCAAACTATGTATATCATAGGATTGGGGAAATCCTTTCTTTTTCATTAGATCTCTTTCTTTGAGCACTTTGTTTGGATGTAGAAAACCATCCGTAGTAATTAATTCGACACTGCGATGTTCTGGCCAACGGCTCAATAATGCTTGTAATACACGGGCAGTCGTACTTTTACCAACCGCCACACTCCCGGCAATACCAATGATATAGGGGATTTTCTGTCCATCAGTACCCAGAAATTGTTCCAGAACCGCCTGACGGCGCAGGTTAGAACTGATATAGAAATTCAGTAAACGAGATAATGGCAGGTAAATCTCAGCAACTTCATCCAAGGATAGATCTTCATTAATACCTTTAAGTTTAACTATATCCTCTTCCGTCAGTGTCAATGGCACGGAATCACGTAAGGTAGCCCATTGCTGACGATCAAATTGCAGATAAGGCGTTGCCAAAGATTGCTTTCTATTTCTCATAAATGTGCTTCTGCCTACCAGTACAGATTAAGAAAGGGGATCTATCAGCCAGTACGTTGAGATAAGACTCTCTGTTTCGCTGGCTAAATGGATACCATTGTAACCTTTCTTTAAGTAATTAAGTGCATGACAGGCAGGTTACCATCAGGAGGGTAAAAAAAAGAAGCAGAAATCAGTGGGAAGATCGGTACCTTATTTCCTTAAGGTACCGGTTAATGCTAGCTCGCTAGCGATCGTTCCATACGATTAACGGCAAACAGACGCTTATAATAAATGGCTGTCGGATGGTAATAGCCATTTGGCGAGCTGGCATAGTCAGGAAGTTCTCCCAGATAGCGATACCTTTGTGAACGGTAAAAAGACTCGGCTGGGGAGCCTGCCTGAGTGTCCAGATAAAGTAATCCACGCCGGTATTGTAGTGCGGCCTTTTCAAGAGTGGAGAGTAATTGCTTACCTATTCCTTGCCTGCGAGCATGGCTATGCACAAGTAACTTTTGAATTTCAGCGCGGTTTTGCCCATTTGATTTCTGACACAGTTCAAGCTGTATACTACCCACCACACCATCAGCGTTACGCGCTATCCATAGAAGGCGTTCTCCCTCTGCAACTGAAGGCCTTAAACCATGTACATATCTTTCCGCCTCTTCATGAGAAAATGGGGTTTCGTATCCTACCGAAGCTCCTTCTGTGACAGCATCCACCAATAAGTTGGCTAACTCATAACGGTAAACCGGTAGAGTCGCGACATTAAGTAATACTATCTTCATGGAGTCTCTCCTGGAATAAGGGTTAATGAGTCACTGAATTACTTCTAAATAAGCAATAATCGTTCCAGTATGTAGTTAGGTAAATGACAGGGAAATTCCCTACACTATGCCAGAGGGCATTGTATCAGGGTGTGCAGTTGCCCTCTTTTGGTGCGGGGAAGATATATGCAATGGGGGCATGACTGGCTTTCAGTTTTGACATGAATGCGGTATTTTTCTGTATCGAATTCTCTCTTGTCGCTTATTTGCACAAATCATTGACGGCAATGTGAAACAACGTTCATTTTTGTGCAAAATCTAAGCGATAGTGCATTTTCCGCAATTTTTTTGTTGCATAGGCGGTTCTGTCTACCTAGAATGCGCAGCACTTGATGCCGGCTTAGCTCAGTAGGTAGAGCAACTGACTTGTAATCAGTAGGTCGCCAGTTCGATTCCGGCAGCCGGCACCATCAAGTATAGTAATCAGGTGGGGTTCCCGAGCGGCCAAAGGGAGCAGACTGTAAATCTGCCGTCACAGACTTCGAAGGTTCGAATCCTTCCCCCACCACCAAATCCAATCCGGTAATAGGATAAAATCGATACGGTATATATTCAAAAGCCGAATCGAAAAAGTAGAGTATAAGTCGTACTTTGCTTTTGTAGAGTTTACGGAGAAGTCAGGTAGCCGAGTTCTAGGATGCGGGCATCGTATAATGGCTATTACCTCAGCCTTCCAAGCTGATGATGTGGGTTCGATTCCCACTGCCCGCTCCATAATGTGCTGATATAGCTCAGTTGGTAGAGCGCACCCTTGGTAAGGGTGAGGTCGGCAGTTCGAATCTGCCTATCAGCACCACTCCTTTATTTTCCTCCTGATTTTTTTCTGTTAAAAACTTAACAAGTGATTACTTGGTTAATGTGGTGATACCACCGATTTATCCGTGTCTTAGAGGGACAATCGATGTCTAAAGAAAAATTTGAACGTACAAAACCGCACCTTAACGTCGGTACTATCGGCCACGTTGACCATGGTAAAACAACGCTGACCGCTGCTATCACAAGTGTTCTGGCTAAAACCTACGGTGGCCAGGCTCGTGCATTCGACCAAATCGATAACGCGCCGGAAGAAAAAGCACGTGGTATCACCATCAACACTTCTCATGTTGAATATGATACCCCGACTCGTCACTACGCACACGTTGACTGCCCAGGGCATGCTGACTATGTGAAAAACATGATCACCGGTGCTGCTCAGATGGATGGCGCGATCCTGGTGGTTGCCGCGACTGACGGCCCAATGCCTCAGACCCGTGAGCACATCCTGCTGGCTCGTCAGGTTGGTGTTCCGTACATCATCGTGTTCCTGAACAAATGTGACATGGTTGATGACGAAGAACTGCTGGAACTGGTAGAGATGGAAGTGCGTGAGCTGCTGTCTCAGTACGATTTCCCGGGTGATGACACTCCGGTAATTCGCGGTTCTGCGCTGAAAGCGTTGGAAGGCGACGCTGAGTGGGAAGCCAAAATCATTGAGCTGGCGGAAGCCCTGGATACCTATATTCCAGAACCTGAACGTGCGATTGACAGACCGTTCCTGCTGCCGATTGAAGATGTATTCTCCATCTCTGGTCGTGGTACGGTAGTGACGGGTCGTGTAGAACGCGGCGTCATCAAAGTGGGTGAAGAAGTTGAAATCGTGGGTATCAAAGACACCACGAAAACCACGTGTACCGGTGTTGAAATGTTCCGTAAATTGCTGGACGAAGGCCGTGCGGGTGAGAACGTTGGTGTTCTGCTGCGCGGTACCAAGCGTGATGAAGTGGAACGTGGTCAGGTACTGGCTAAACCGGGTTCAATCAAGCCGCATACACAGTTTGAATCAGAAGTTTATATTCTGAGCAAGGATGAAGGAGGCCGTCATACGCCGTTCTTCAAAGGCTATCGTCCGCAGTTCTATTTCCGTACGACTGATGTCACGGGGACGATCGAACTGCCGGAAGGCGTAGAGATGGTAATGCCGGGCGACAACATCAAGATGGTAGTAAACCTGATTGCGCCAATCGCAATGGACGACGGTTTGCGTTTTGCTATCCGTGAAGGCGGCCGTACAGTAGGTGCTGGCGTTGTTGCTAAAGTTATCGCTTAATTGCTGATAAAATTTGACGCGACATGCGGTAAAAGGGCATCATTTGATGCCCTTTTTCTACGCTGTCATGGTAGAACCTATCTCATCAGCGATTGTGAAGTATAATCATTGGTGAGATAGGCTCTGTAGAAACGGCGTAAATCCCGAATTGTTTTCTTCAAGAACAGTTTTCGGTCTGGTTTGCCCTAGATTGCAGGGCAAAGATTATTTGTCTGAATTATTGTGACAGGTTGGTTTATGAGTGCGAATACCGAAGCTCAGGGCAGCGGGCGTGGCCTGGAGATGTTTAAATGGCTGGTAGTAGCTGTTTTGCTGGTCGCTGCTATTGTAGGTAACTATTACTACCGCGAGTTCAGTTTACCGCTACGTGCATTGGTTGTTGTCATCCTAATTGCTATTGCTGGTGGTATAGCGTTGCTTACTACGAAAGGTAAGGCAACAGTCCTGTTTGCTCGTGAAGCTCGTACCGAGGTACGTAAGGTCATATGGCCAACACGCCAGGAAACGCTACACACTACGCTGATTGTTGCTGCAGTTACTGCCGTTATGTCACTAATTCTGTGGGGATTGGACGGTATCTTGGTCCGTCTGGTGTCGTTGATTACTGGCCTGAGGTTCTAAAATGTCTGAAGCTCCAAAGAAACGTTGGTACGTCGTTCAGGCGTTTTCTGGTTTTGAAAGTCGTGTTGCTCAATCATTGCGTGAACACATTAAACTTCAGAACATGGAAGATCACTTTGGTGAAGTGATGGTCCCAACAGAAGAAGTGGTGGAAATCCGTGGTGGACAGCGCCGTAAAAGTGAGCGTAAATTTTTCCCCGGTTATGTGCTGGTGCAGATGACAATGGATGACGCTAGCTGGCATTTGGTACGTAGCGTGCCGCGTGTCATGGGATTCATTGGCGGAACGTCTGATCGCCCGGCACCTATTAGCGACAAAGAAGTCGATGCCATTATGAATCGCCTGCAACAGGTTGGTGATAAACCGCGTCCGAAAACGCTATTTGAGCCGGGTGAAATGGTTCGTGTTAATGATGGTCCATTTGCCGATTTTAACGGTGTGGTCGAAGAAGTTGATTACGAGAAAAGTCGCCTGAAAGTATCTGTTTCTATCTTTGGTCGTGCAACGCCGGTAGAATTGGACTTTGGTCAGGTTGAGAAAGGCTAGTAACGCCTTCGTCGAATAAAAATTGCTGCTTGTATCTGGCGCGAAATTGACCTACAATTTCGCGCCTTTGTTTTATGTGCCAGCAGGCACATAAAACAAACTGTTTATAACTGCGGGGAGCTTTATTTTTAAAGCGCTATTACCCATTCGAGGAAAGTTAAATGGCCAAGAAAGTTCAAGCCTACGTTAAGCTGCAGGTTGCAGCTGGTATGGCTAACCCGAGCCCGCCAGTCGGTCCGGCTTTGGGTCAGCAGGGTGTTAATATCATGGAATTCTGTAAGGCATTCAATGCTAAGACTGACAGCGTTGAAAAAGGCCTGCCGATTCCGGTTGTTATCACTGTTTATTCTGACCGTTCCTTCACCTTCGTTACCAAAACGCCGCCAGCCGCAGTGCTGTTGAAAAAAGCGGCTGGTATCAAGTCTGGTTCCGGTAAACCGAACAAAGACAAAGTCGGTAAAGTAACCCGTGCTCAGGTACGTGAAATCGCAGAAACCAAAGCTGCGGACATGACTGGTGCTGACGTGGAGGCCATGTCGCGCTCCATTGAAGGTACTGCTCGTTCCATGGGCCTGGTAGTGGAGGATTAATAAATGGCTAAGCTGACCAAGCGCATGCGCGTGATCCGTGAAAAAGTTGATGTGACCAAACAATATGACATCAACGAAGCTGTTGCTCTGCTCAAAGAGCTGGCCACCGCTAAATTTGTCGAAAGTGTGGATGTTGCTGTTAATCTCGGCATCGATGCACGTAAATCTGATCAGAACGTACGTGGTGCAACTGTTCTGCCGCATGGCACTGGACGTACTGTACGTGTCGCTGTGTTTGCTCAAGGTGCAAACGCTGAAGCGGCTAAAGCTGCTGGTGCTGACCTGATAGGTATGGACGATCTGGCTGATCAGATCAAAAAAGGCGAAATGAATTTCGACGTAGTTATCGCTTCTCCGGATGCAATGCGCGTTGTCGGCCAATTAGGCCAGATTCTGGGACCACGTGGTCTGATGCCAAACCCGAAAGTGGGTACTGTGACGCCTAACGTTGCTGAAGCAGTTAAAAATGCTAAAGCCGGTCAGGTTCGTTACCGTAACGACAAGAACGGTATCATCCATACCACGATAGGTAAGGTTGATTTCGATTCTGACAAACTGAAAGAAAACCTGGAGTCTCTGTTGATTGCGCTGAAAAAAGCGAAGCCAGCTCAGGCGAAAGGCGTGTACATCAAGAAAGTCAGTCTGTCGACCACGATGGGTGCTGGTGTTGCCATCGATCAGAGTGGCCTGAACGCTGTTGCAGGCTGATAGTTTTTGTTTTTCTTTACCGGGACGTGAGATTTCTTTATAATCTTACGCCCGTTGTTCCATTAAGGAACAAAAACGAATTTTCGGTTGGAGCCTGGCCTAATCCAGGCCTCCGTCCAAGACCGCAGGTGTTTCGTAAGAAACTTAATCTTCCTGCGTAGACGGTGACAGAGCCTAAAGAACATTTTTTCTTTATTTTTATAGAAATAGTCTTTGCTGGATTCTGCTCACCGTGTTTTAACGCCTGTTCGCTATTTTGGTGTCAGGTGAAGTGAGTTCCGGAGAATTTCTCCGGCTAAATCCAGGAGCAAAAGCTAATGGCATTAAATCTTCAAGACAAACAAGCGATTGTTGCTGAAGTCAGTGAAGTGGCCAAAGGCGCGCAGTCTGCGGTTGTTGCGGATTCTCGTGGCGTTACCGTAGATAAAATGACCGAACTGCGTAAAGCAGGTCGTGAAGCTGGCGTATACATGCGTGTTGTTCGCAACACCCTGCTGCGTCGCGTCGTTGAAGGCACTCAATTTGAATGCCTGAAAGACACGTTTGTTGGTCCAACCTTGATTGCATATTCTATGGAACACCCGGGTGCTGCTGCCCGTTTGTTCAAAGAGTTCGCCAAAGCGAATGCAAAATTTGAGGTTAAAGCTGCAGCCTTTGAAGGTGAGTTGATTCCGGCGGCTCAAATTGACCGTCTGGCAACGCTGCCGACTTACGAAGAAGCACTGGCACGTCTGATGTCGACCATGAAAGAAGCCGCTGCCGGCAAACTGGTCCGTACTCTGGCTGCTGTTCGCGACCAGAAAGAAGCTGCTTAATTGCACTTTTTCTGTTATCGGATTTGCTAACGTATAAACTATTTCTGATTCTTAGGAACAATTGTTATGTCTATCACTAAAGACCAAATTCTGGAAGCAGTAGCAGCGATGTCTGTTATGGACGTTGTTGATCTGGTTTCTGCAATGGAAGAAAAATTCGGCGTTTCTGCTGCGGCTGCTGTAGCTGTTGCTGCTGCGGGTCCGGCTGAAGCTGCTGAAGAAAAAACTGAGTTCGATGTTATCCTGTCTGCTATCGGTGCTAACAAAGTTGCGGTTATCAAAGCCGTTCGTAGCGCAAGTGGCCTGGGCCTGAAAGAAGCCAAAGATCTGGTTGAATCTGCACCGGCTGTTGTTAAAGAAGCTATCAGCAAAGATGACGCTGAAGCTCTGAAAAAATCCCTGGAAGAAGCTGGTGCTTCTGTTGAAGTTAAATAAGTTTAACTTCCAGGTTGCAGCCTGACTTAATCAGGCTGGCGGCTGGTGACTTTTGGGTCACCAGCCTTTTTGCGCTGTAGGGAGTCAGTGGTGTTCCACACTGTTTGGCCACTGATTAGCCCACAATATTTTTTTCTATCGACGACTTAATATATTGCACTTCTTGTTAGAGCTTTTCTCTGTACACGGTGTAATGAAATGATTTAAGAGTGATAGAAATAAATATTGCGGAAAGTGTTCCATTTTCCGATCGATATAAACGGTGTTGTATGAACTGTCCTTTTTATTTAGGACGGACAGAGTGGTTCGACTTTTCAGCGAGTTGAGGAACCCTATGGTTTACTCCTATACCGAGAAAAAACGTATTCGTAAGGATTTTGGTAAACGTCCGCAAGTGTTGGACATACCTTATCTCCTTTCTATCCAGCTTGACTCGTTCCAGAAGTTCATCGAGCAAGATCCGGAAGGTCAGTACGGATTGGAAGCAGCATTCCGTTCTGTTTTCCCAATTAAGAGTTACAGCGGTAATTCAGAGCTGCAATACGTTAGCTATCGCTTGGGCGAGCCGGTGTTTGACGTTAAAGAGTGTCAAATCCGTGGTGTAACGTTTTCTGCACCGCTGCGTGTGAAGTTGCGTCTGGTGATCTACGAGCGCGAAGCGCCGGAAGGCACCGTTAAAGATATTAAAGAACAAGAAGTTTACATGGGCGAAATTCCGCTCATGACAGAAAACGGCACCTTTGTCATTAACGGTACTGAGCGCGTTATCGTATCTCAGTTGCACCGTAGTCCAGGTGTGTTCTTTGACAGCGACAAGGGTAAAACCCACTCTTCCGGTAAGGTGCTGTATAACGCACGTATTATTCCTTACCGTGGTTCCTGGCTGGATTTTGAATTCGACCCGAAAGACAATCTGTTTGTCCGTATCGACCGTCGCCGTAAATTACCTGCGACCATCATTCTGCGTGCATTGAGTTACTCTACCGAAGAAATTCTGAATTTGTTCTTCGACAAAGTAGCCTATGAAATCGACAACAATAAGTTGCAGATGGAACTGGTGCCAGAGCGCTTACGTGGCGAAACTGCTTCTTTTGATATTGAAGCGAATGGCAAGGTCTACATTGAAAAAGGCCGTCGTATCACGGCTCGCCATATCCGTCTGTTAGAAAAAGATGGCATTGAGCGTATTGAAGTACCGGTGGAATACATTGCCGGTAAAGTATTGGCTAAAGATTATATTGATGTCGGCACGGGTGAAGTGATCGCGATGGCGAACATGGAACTGTCGCTGGATTTGCTGGCTAAACTGAGCCAGGCAGGCCACAAACATATCGAAACGCTGTTTACCAATGATCTTGATCATGGTCCGTATATGTCTGAGACGCTGCGTGTCGACCCAACCAGTGATCGTCTGAGTGCATTGGTTGAAATTTACCGCATGATGCGTCCGGGTGAGCCACCGACACGTGAAGCGGCTGAAACACTGTTTGAAAACCTGTTCTTCTCTGAAGATCGTTATGATCTGTCGGCGGTTGGTCGTATGAAGTTCAACCGTTCTTTGCTGCGTGAGGAGATCGAAGGTTCCGGTATCCTGAGCAAAGAAGACATCATCGAAGTGATGAAGAAGCTCATCGATATCCGTAACGGTAAAGGTGAGGTGGATGATATCGACCACCTGGGTAACCGTCGTATCCGTTCTGTTGGTGAAATGGCTGAAAACCAGTTCCGTGTGGGTCTGGTGCGTGTTGAGCGTGCGGTGAAAGAACGCCTGTCATTGGGCGATCTGGACACATTAATGCCGCAGGATATGATCAATGCCAAGCCGATTTCTGCTGCAGTAAAAGAGTTCTTCGGTTCCAGTCAATTGTCTCAATTTATGGATCAGAACAACCCACTGTCTGAAATTACGCATAAGCGTCGTATTTCTGCTCTGGGCCCTGGCGGTCTGACCCGTGAACGTGCGGGCTTTGAAGTTCGAGACGTACATCCGACACACTATGGTCGTGTATGTCCTATCGAGACACCTGAAGGTCCTAACATCGGTCTGATTAACTCGTTGTCTGTATATGCACAGACTAACGAATATGGTTTCCTGGAAACCCCGTATCGTCGTGTCCGTGATGATGTGGTGACAGATGAAATTCATTACCTGTCCGCGATTGAAGAAGGCAATTACGTTATTGCCCAGGCGAACACCAATCTGGACGAAGAAGGCCATTTCATAGATGAATTGGTTACTTGTCGTAACAAAGGCGAATCCAGCCTGTTTAGCCGCGATCAAGTTGACTATATGGACGTTTCCACCCAGCAGGTGGTTTCTGTCGGTGCATCACTGATTCCGTTCCTGGAACACGATGACGCCAACCGTGCATTGATGGGTGCGAACATGCAACGTCAGGCGGTACCGACTCTGCGTGCTGATAAGCCGCTGGTAGGCACTGGCATGGAGCGTGCGGTAGCGGTGGACTCGGGTGTAACTTCCGTTGCCAAACGTGGTGGTACCGTTCAGTACGTAGATGCTTCCCGTATCGTGATCAAGGTTAACGAAGATGAAATGTATCCGGGCGAAGCCGGCATTGATATCTATAACCTGACCAAATATACCCGTTCCAACCAGAACACTTGTATCAACCAGATGCCTTGCGTATCACTGGGTGAGCCGGTTGAACGCGGTGATGTGTTGGCTGACGGCCCGTCTACCGACCTGGGTGAATTGGCTCTGGGTCAAAACATGCGCGTGGCGTTCATGCCGTGGAATGGTTACAACTTCGAAGACTCCATTCTCGTATCCGAGCGTGTAGTACAGGAAGATCGTTTCACGACTATCCATATTCAGGAACTGGCATGTGTATCCCGTGATACCAAGTTAGGGCCTGAAGAGATTACTGCGGATATCCCGAATGTGGGTGAAGCAGCGCTCTCCAAACTGGATGAGTCCGGCATTGTCTATATCGGTGCTGAAGTGACCGGTGGTGATATTCTGGTGGGTAAAGTAACGCCGAAAGGCGAAACTCAACTGACGCCGGAAGAGAAGCTGCTGCGAGCCATCTTTGGTGAAAAAGCGTCTGACGTTAAAGATTCGTCACTGCGTGTGCCAAACGGTGTTTCCGGTACGGTTATCGATGTTCAGGTCTTTACCCGCGATGGTGTGGAAAAAGACAAACGTGCGCTGGAAATCGAAGAAATGCAGTTGAAGCAGGCCAAAAAAGACCTGACGGAAGAGCTGCAGATTCTGGAAGCCGGCCTGTTTGCCCGTATTCACTACGTGCTGGTTGCCGGTGGCATTGAAGCTGAGAAGTTGGACAAACTGCCGCGTGAGCGTTGGCTGGAACTGGGTTTGACTGATGAAGAGAAGCAAAATCAGTTAGAACAGTTGGCGGAGCAGTATGACGAATTGAAACACGAGTTCGAGAAAAAACTCGAAGCTAAACGTCGCAAGATCACTCAAGGTGATGATCTGGCTCCGGGCGTACTGAAGATCGTTAAGGTGTACCTGGCGGTTAAACGTCAGATTCAGCCAGGCGACAAGATGGCTGGTCGCCACGGTAACAAGGGTGTTATCTCCAAGATCAACCCGATCGAAGATATGCCTTACGATGAAAACGGCACGCCGGTAGATATCGTACTCAACCCGCTGGGTGTACCATCACGTATGAACATCGGTCAGATTCTGGAAACCCATTTGGGTATGGCTGCGAAAGGTATTGGTGACAAGATTAATGCCATGCTGAAGCAGCAGGAAGAAGTATCCAAATTGCGTGAATTTATCCAGAAAGCCTATGATTTGGGTAATGACGTTCGCCAGAAAGTTGACTTGAACACCTTTACCGATGAAGAAGTGCTGAGGCTGGCGGAAAACCTGAAAAAAGGTATGCCTATCGCCACACCGGTATTTGACGGTGCCAAAGAAAGCGAGATTAAAGAATTGCTGAAACTGGGTGATCTGCCAACTTCCGGTCAGATTACGTTGTTCGATGGTCGAACTGGTGAGCAATTCGAGCGCTCGGTTACTGTGGGCTACATGTACATGCTGAAACTGAACCATTTGGTGGATGACAAGATGCATGCCCGTTCTACCGGCTCTTATAGTCTGGTTACTCAGCAGCCGTTGGGTGGTAAGGCGCAGTTCGGTGGTCAGCGCTTCGGTGAGATGGAAGTGTGGGCGCTGGAAGCTTACGGTGCAGCCTATACTCTGCAGGAAATGCTGACGGTGAAATCTGATGACGTGAATGGCCGTACCAAGATGTATAAAAACATCGTGGATGGTGATCACCGGATGGAACCAGGCATGCCGGAGTCCTTCAATGTGTTGTTGAAAGAAATCCGTTCGCTGGGTATCAACATCGAGCTGGAAGAAGATTAATTAAAGCTCGATCGAGTTGCTGGCATTCGTTACAGAGACACCTGAATTTCGGTTCAGGTGTCTAACAGGTCTAACTCCGACAGGAGCCAATCCGTGAAAGACTTATTGAAGTTTCTGAAAGCGCAAACTAAAACCGAAGAGTTTGATGCGATCAAAATTGCTCTGGCTTCGCCAGACATGATCCGTTCCTGGTCTTTTGGTGAAGTTAAAAAGCCAGAGACTATTAACTATCGTACGTTCAAACCTGAACGTGATGGCCTTTTCTGTGCTCGTATCTTTGGGCCAGTAAAAGATTACGAGTGCTTGTGCGGTAAGTACAAGCGCTTGAAACACCGTGGTGTTATTTGTGAGAAGTGCGGCGTTGAAGTGACCCAGACCAAAGTGCGTCGTGAACGTATGGGACACATCGAACTGGCTTCTCCAACGGCACACATCTGGTTCCTGAAATCGTTGCCATCCCGCATCGGTTTACTGCTGGATATGCCGCTGCGTGATATCGAACGCGTACTGTACTTTGAATCCTATGTAGTGGTTGAAGGCGGTATGACCAACCTGGAGCGCCGACAGATCCTGACTGAAGAGCAGTATCTGGATGCGCTGGAAGAGTTTGGTGATGAGTTCGATGCCAAAATGGGTGCCGAAGCTATTCAGGCCTTGTTGAAAAGCATGGATCTGGAGCAGGAATGCGAACAGCTGCGTGAAGAGTTGAATGAAACCAACTCTGAAACCAAACGCAAGAAGCTGACCAAGCGCGTCAAGTTGCTGGAAGCCTTTATACAGTCTGGTAACAAACCAGAGTGGATGATTTTGACCGTTCTGCCCGTATTGCCGCCGGATCTGCGTCCGCTGGTACCACTGGATGGCGGCCGTTTTGCGACTTCTGATCTGAACGATCTGTATCGTCGGGTGATAAACCGTAACAACCGTTTGAAACGTCTGCTGGATCTGGCTGCGCCGGATATCATCGTACGCAATGAAAAACGTATGTTGCAGGAAGCGGTCGATGCACTGCTGGATAATGGTCGGCGCGGTCGTGCGATCACTGGTTCCAACAAGCGTCCGCTGAAATCGCTGGCTGACATGATCAAAGGTAAGCAGGGACGTTTCCGTCAGAACCTGCTGGGTAAACGCGTGGACTACTCCGGTCGTTCCGTTATTACCGTGGGTCCGTACCTGCGCCTGCATCAATGCGGCCTGCCGAAGAAAATGGCGCTGGAGCTGTTCAAACCGTTCATCTACGGCAAGCTGGAACTGCGTGGTCTGGCTACCACCATTAAAGCAGCCAAGAAAATGGTTGAGCGTGAAGAAGCTGTCGTCTGGGATATCCTCGACGAAGTGATTCGCGAACACCCGGTACTGCTAAACCGTGCGCCAACTCTGCACCGTTTGGGTATTCAGGCGTTTGAACCTGTACTTATCGAAGGTAAAGCCATCCAGCTGCATCCGCTGGTTTGTGCGGCATACAACGCCGACTTCGATGGTGACCAGATGGCTGTTCACGTACCGCTGACACTGGAAGCCCAGTTGGAAGCGCGTGCGTTGATGATGTCCACCAACAACATTCTGTCACCGGCGAATGGTGAGCCAATCATCGTTCCTTCCCAGGACGTGGTGTTGGGTCTGTACTACATGACCCGTGACTGTGTTAACGCCAAAGGCGAAGGCATGGTGTTGACGGGGCCGAAAGAAGCTGAGCGTATTTATCGCGCCGGCCTGGCTTCCTTGCATGCGCGTGTCAAAGTGCGTATCACCGAAGAGATCAGGAATACCGAAGGCGAGTCGATACACCGGACGTCTATTATCGATACAACTGTAGGCCGTGCGATCCTGTGGATGATCGTTCCTCAAGGTCTGCCGTTCTCTATCGTTAACCAGCCGTTAGGTAAAAAAGCTATCTCTAAAATGCTGAACACCTGTTATCGCATTTTGGGCCTGAAGCCGACGGTTATCTTCGCTGACCAGATCATGTACACCGGTTTTGCTTACGCTGCCCGTTCAGGTGTATCCGTAGGTATTGATGATATGGTGATCCCAGAGAAGAAAGCGGGGATTATCGAAGAAGCAGAAACCGAAGTTGCAGAGATCCAGGAACAGTTCCAGTCTGGTCTGGTAACTGCTGGTGAACGTTACAACAAGGTTATCGATATCTGGGCTGCGGCAAACGAACGCGTTGCCAAGGCGATGATGGAAAACCTGTCTGTTGAAGATGTGGTTAATCGTGATGGCGAAGTTGAGCAACAGGTTTCTTTTAACAGTATCTTTATGATGGCCGACTCCGGTGCGCGTGGTTCTGCGGCACAGATTCGTCAGTTGGCGGGTATGCGTGGTCTGATGGCGAAGCCGGATGGCTCCATCATCGAAACACCTATTACCGCAAACTTCCGTGAAGGTCTGAACGTACTCCAGTACTTCATCTCTACTCACGGTGCTCGTAAAGGTCTGGCGGATACGGCACTGAAAACCGCAAACTCCGGTTATCTGACTCGCCGTTTGGTTGATGTGGCGCAGGATCTGGTAGTCACTGAAGATGATTGTGGTACTCACGAAGGTATCATGATGACCCCGGTTATTGAGGGCGGTGACGTTAAAGAGCCGTTGCGTGAGCGTGTGCTTGGTCGTGTGACGGCTGAAGACGTTATCAAACCGGGTACAGCTGATATTCTGGTTCCACGTAATACGTTGCTGAACGAGAAATGGTGTGACCTGCTGGAAGAAAACTCTGTCGATGCGGTTAAAGTCCGTTCTGTCGTAAGTTGCGAAACTGACTTTGGCGTTTGTGCCAAGTGTTATGGACGTGACCTGGCGCGTGGGCACATCATCAACAAGGGTGAAGCAGTCGGGGTTATCGCGGCACAGTCTATCGGTGAACCAGGTACTCAGCTGACCATGCGTACGTTCCACATTGGTGGTGCGGCGTCTCGTGCGGCAGCTGAATCCAGTATTCAGGTGAAAAACAAAGGTAGCCTGAAACTGTTTAACGCGAAGTTCGTTATGAACAACGTGGGTAAACTGGTGATTACATCGCGTAATACCGAATTGAAGCTGATTGATGAATTCGGTCGCACCAAAGAAAGCTATAAAGTGCCTTATGGTGCGGTCATGGCGAAGGGCGATAGTGCTGATGTTGTCGGTGGCGAAACTGTTGCTAATTGGGATCCGCATACCATGCCGGTTATCACTGAAGTGAGCGGTAACATTCGCTTCACTGATATGATCGACACCCAGACCATCACTCGTCAAACTGACGAACTGACTGGGTTGTCCTCTATCGTGATACTGGATAGTGCGGAACGTACCGGTGGTGGTAAAGAACTACGCCCGGCGTTGAAAATTGTAGATGCCAATGGCAATGATGTATTGATTCCGGGTACGGATATGCCTGCTCAATACTTCTTGCCGGGTAAAGCCATTGTCCAGTTGGAAGATGGTGTACAAATCAATGCAGGTGACACACTGGCACGTATCCCGCAGGAATCCGGCGGTACCAAGGATATTACCGGTGGTTTGCCACGTGTTGCGGATCTGTTCGAAGCCCGTCGTCCGAAAGAACCGGCTATTCTGGCCGAAATCAGCGGTGTCGTTTCCTTCGGTAAAGAAACCAAAGGTAAACGTCGTCTGGTGATTACACCAATAGATGGCAGTGAACCGTATGAAGAGATGATTCCGAAGTGGCGTCAGCTCAACGTGTTTGAAGGTGAACTCGTAGAACGCGGTGATGTTATCTCCGATGGCCCGGAATCTCCGCATGATATTCTGCGTCTGCGTGGTGTCCATGCTGTTACGCGCTATATCACCAACGAGGTTCAGGACGTTTACCGTCTGCAAGGTGTTAAGATTAACGATAAGCACATTGAAGTTATCGTTCGTCAGATGCTGCGTAAATGTACCATCGCGAGTTCAGGTAGCTCGGAGTTCTTGGAAGGCGAACAGGCGGAAATTTCCCGCGTTAAGATCGCCAACCGCCAATTGGAAGCAAACGGCAAGATCTCGGCAACGTATTCCCGAGATTTGCTGGGTATCACCAAGGCTTCTCTGGCTACCGAGTCCTTCATCTCTGCGGCATCATTCCAGGAAACCACTCGTGTGCTTACTGAAGCTGCGGTTGCGGGTAAACGTGATGAGCTGCGCGGTTTGAAAGAAAACGTGATCGTGGGCCGTTTGATCCCGGCTGGGACTGGTTATTCGTACCACCAGGAGCGTATGCGCCGTCGTCAGGTGGTTGATACCCCGGTTACGCCTCAGGTTAGCGCTGAAGAAGCTACGGCCAATTTGGCAGAGTTGTTGAATGCTGGTCTGGGTAACAACGACGACAAGTAATCGTTAGTCAGGCTTGATAAAAACCGCTCCTTAGCAGTAAGGAGCGGTTTTTTTATGGCGTCTATCTGCCGCCGACCCTGCTTTGATCCGTTGCTACACAGCGTTTAAAAACACTTCCGGCGTTTTTTATGCACAGAACATTTGATTATTGCGCTATAACATTCTGATGGACGCATCAAAAAGGCATGTTCAATGCGATTAAAAACAATACTTTTTGTCATATTACTGACTCAGTTGATTATCAGCCCGGTTAACGCCCAGAACGTCACGACATCTCCATCTCCCTGGCAAGGGGTAAAGCCAATACAAAAGATGTTCAAACATTGGCAGGTGACCTGCAATAACCTGAATGATTGTGATGTCAGGAATAGTGATGCTTACCTACGCGTTACACTCAAGCGTGAATCAGGCCCACAGGGAAAAATCTCCCTGGATTTTGATTTGGCGGACAAACGGCAGGCGCTTTTTATGGATGGTGTGCGGTTCCCATTGACTCAACCTGCGTGGCAGCCAGATGAAGAAGAGGGCGCTTTCTATGTACATACCGAGCAACTTGATGCCATTCAGCGCTTTGTTCAGGCGACTAAAAATGCCAAATGGTTAACGTTGTCTGCAGATAGCACCAGTGAAGAAGAAGCAATCTCCCTGACGGGTTTAAATGCCGCATTATTGCTGGTGGATGAACGACAAGGACGGTTAAATAACCGTAGTGCATTACTGCAAGTGGGAGACGGTGACGTTTCATCTGTTCCCGCCGTGCCGGTGAGTCAGGATATCAACCCTGCTTATATTCAACCGCCGCCGTTGGTGAAAACTGACGAACTTATCGATGCGGTAGTCGCGGCTAAAAGATCCATTCTGGAAGAAGAAGGTTGTGGTTTGAGCAAAGAGGCTCGTGCATTGAGTGAAGCAGAACCGCTGACCAATGAGTTGGCGTTGGTCATGCTGAACTGTGGTATGGGCGCTTATCAATCTTCCAGCATGCTGTTTGTCACACCACGCAATAATCCGCAGGGTGCGCAATTACTGGTATTGTCGCGACCTATAAAAATAGCGGACAGTCAGGATGACAAAATTCGCTGGTTCACTGAAGCGGAGTACGATCCGGAAATCGGCATGCTGTACTACTCCGCCAAAGGGCGCGGTATTGCGGATTGTGGTGAGAGTGCGCAGTGGGTGTTTGACGGTAAAAACTTCCAACTGGTCGCTTATAACTATCAGCCTGAATGCAATGGCGGGCAACCGGGAGACTGGCCCTCTGTCTGGGCTATGCCCGGCTATCCTATTGAGTAGCTCTGTCTGATTATGGATGGGAAGGGCCGATACAGGCGAACCTGTATCGGCGGTCTGGTGAGCGGGACGCCCGGACTGTTCGCCCCGGCTGGTGCACGTTTTACCAGCGTGCCCACTGTAGCCATGAGCACGGTGTGGTGCGAGATGCTGTTTGTTGCCTTGCATATCGTGCTGTACAGAAAAACCGATTGTCTGAAAATGTTTCAGTGTGTTGCGTTACGCCGCACAAGCTGGACGTTTCCTTTGTGCAAGAACATAACTACCGTTTGTATCAGATTATCACCGTCGAACAACTTCCTGTCTTGTCAGTTCGATCTTCTCCATGCCAGCTGTCTTGTAGCTTGTAAATCTGTAACTGCATACAGTCAGCACGATTTAACGGTCTTTTCTTGACGAGAACAGGTTGTGTATATCTGCGCGTGTTAAACCAATATCTTTTAGACGGTCATCATTCATGCTCAACAGTAGTTTTTTTGATTCAGCTTGTGCCTTTCGGTGCCGCCAGAGCTGATAAAGCATGCGCAGGCTCAAGTGTATGCGTAGCCGGGTAATAAGTCGTTTTGTCATGGTTTTTCTCCCCTGTCGCTGGTTGACTGCCATCATGCAGGAGAGATTGGAATTGATACAGATTCAGAAATTTACTTTATTTATGATACAAAATGCGCGATACCGTATCTGAACGGTTGTTTTGGAGCTTATCTGTATTGTTTTTTCTTATTTCTATTTATTCGGGGGATACAGATGACGCGATATCAATTTCTGGCCACCATATTGATACAGCGAATTGAACAAGGGTTGTATCAGTGTGGTGAACGTTTGCCGTCAGTGCGCTCACTGAGTCAGGAGCATGGTGTCAGTATTAGTACCGTCCAGCAGGCGTACCATTTGCTGGAAGAGAAGCAATTAATCGTGCCACTGCCGCGTTCTGGCTACTTTGTGAAGCCACGTATGGCGGTGGCCCCCATTCCTGCCATGACGCGACCGGTACAGCGTCCGGTGGAAATCACTACGTGGGATTCGGTACTGGAACAGATCTGTTCCCGTTCTGATCCCGATATTCTGCAATTGGGCGGCAGCATTCCCGACCTCACGCCGACCACACTTAAGCCGTTATGGAAGAATATTAGCCGTATTGGGCAAAAACAGGATATCTCCATGCTGAACTATGACAGTCTGCATGGGTTACCGCGGCTGCGTGAACAGATTGCCCGGTTGATGATTGATAGTGGCTGCCAGTTGTCTGAACAGGATATTGTTATCACCAATGGTTGTACGCAAGCGCTGTCCATAGCGGTTCGGTCCGTGTGTAACCCCGGTGATATTGTGGCTATTGAGTCGCCGGTATTTCATGGCATCATGCAGATACTGTGTGGTTTTGGTATTAAGGTTATTGAAATTCCTACTGATTTTTCTCAAGGGATGAGCCTTGAAGCATTGGAGTTGGCGCTGGAGCAATGGCCGGTGAAAGCGGTGCTGACGGTACCGAATTGTAATAATCCGCTGGGATTTATTATGCCGGAACACCGCAAGCGGGCATTGATGATGTTGGCGCAGCGCTATGATATCGCCATCATTGAGGATGATGTGTATGGTGAACTGGCATATGACTACCCGCGCCCGATCACCCTGAAATCTTTGGATTATGAGGGGCGAGTCCTGTTGTGCAGCTCGTTTTCAAAAATGTTGGCACCTGGTCTGCGAGTGGGATGGATAGTTCCGGGGCGCTATCTGGATCGAGCGCTACACATGAAATACACCAGTACCGGGTCTGTTGCCATTTGTCCTCAACAGGCCGTGGCAGAGTTTATTCGGCAAGGGCATTACATGCCGCATTTGCGCCGCATGCGTGCGCTTTATCAACGTAACCTGGGAAGTTTTGTCAACCGGGTGAGGCACACGTTTCCGGAGAAGGTCTGTATCAGTCGACCACAAGGTGGATTTGTGCTGTGGATTGAGTTTCCGGAAACGTTTGATGGCGTGCGGCTGAACCAACGGCTGGTCAGCGAGAAAATCAGGGTTTATGAAGGGTCACTATTTTCTGTGGCTGGCAAGTATCGTCATTGCCTGCGGTTGAGCTATGCTATGCCGCTCACGCCAGAGCGTGAGGAAGGTATCGTCAGGCTGGGGAACGTGATTGCAGAAATGATGAACAATCCTGTGATAACCGTAGGGTAATACGGGGCGTCAGCGCCCCGTAACATTGCCGTTCTGGCATTACTGGTGTGTGGCCGGTCGGCCCAGATACCCTTCCCAGTCTTTCCAGACCGGTTGTAAACCCGCCTTGACAATGGCGGCAGCCACCTCTTCCGGGCGTCGACCATCATGGGGCGTAAACTGCTCCAGCTCTGGATGATTGTCCGCGTAGCCACCCGGTTGGGTTTTGGAGAAGGCGCTGACGTTGTTGATGGCGATTGGAACCATGTGGTCACGGAAGAACGATGATTCCCGGGTTGAGAGGGAGAGCTCAATATCTGGAGAAAGTAGGCGAAACGCACAGATGACCTGCATTAACTGGGCTTCATCCATAATTGACGCAGGCTCAATACCTCCGGCACAAGGGCGTAAACGCGGGAAGGAGATTGAATAGCGGCTCCGCCAGTAGGTTTGCTGCAAATACAGCAGGTGTTCGGCCACCATATAGCAGTCAGTACGCCAGCTATCGGAAAGACCGATCAACGCGCCTAATCCGATCTTGTCGATCCCGGCGTTACCCAGTCGATCTGGTGTATCCAGTCGCCAACTGAAGTCTTGTTTCTGGCCGCGCAGATGATGTTGAGCGTAAGTCGATGGATGATAAGTTTCCTGATACACCATGACGCCATCCAGCCCCAGCATTTTCAGTTCCGCATATTCAGCCTGATTCAACGGTTGTACTTCCATCATCAGTGAACTGAAATGCGGGCGGATGATCGGGAATACCTGGCGAAAATAATCCATTCCCACCTTCCGTTGATGTTCGCCCGTCACCAGCAGCAGGTGATTGAACCCCATTTCTTTGATTGCCAAACATTCACGCAGAATTTCTTCTTCATTCAGCGTCTTACGCTTGAGGTGGTTGCTCATGGAAAAACCGCAGTAAGTACAATCATTGGAGCACAGATTAGAGAGATACAGTGGTACATAAAAGCTGACGGTATTGCCGAATCGCTGGCGGGTTAACTGCTGGGCACGCTGTGCCAATGGTTCGAGATAGTGCCTGGCGGCTGGAGAGATCAGTGCCATAAAGTCATCGCGGCTGAGTTGGTCCGCTGTCAATGCCCGTTCCACATCGGCGGCTGTTTGGCTGTTAATCCGCAGTGTCAGGTCATCCCAGTGCAACTGTTGCCAACGTTGTTGAAAATGGGTTTCCATTAGCCAACTGCCTCTGTTGTCTGTTGCAGAAAATGGGTCAACGGACTGGTAGCGCTGGCAACCTGTTGACGGCGGCCCAAACCTGCTTGCCGTGCCAACGTTCCGGCTTCTATCGCCAACCGAAACGCCTGCGCCATGTTTACCGGGTCGTGGGCTACAGCGATGGCGGTATTCACCAGCACCGCATCGGCGCCGATCTCGATAGCTTCTGCGGCATGACTGGGGGCGCCAATGCCAGCATCCACCACTACCGGCACCCGTGCCTGTTCGATGATGATGCGTAGAAAATCGCGGGTCTGTAGACCCTGGTTCGAACCGATCGGCGCCCCCAGCGGCATGACCGCGGCACAACCCACCTCCTCCAGACGCTTACATAGCACCGGATCGGCAGCACAGTATGGGAGTACCACAAATCCCTCTTTGACCAGCTGTTCTGCTGCCTTCAGGGTTTCTATCGGGTCGGGTAACAGGTACCTCATATCTGGGTGAATCTCCAGCTTCACCCAGTGAGTACCTAACGCTTCACGTGCCAAATGAGCAGCAAATATGGCTTCGTCTGCGGTTTTGGCACCGGACGTATTGGGAAGCAGTCTCACGCCCAACTGTCGTAAAGGGGCCAGAATAGCGTCGTTACCGCCCGTCAGATCCACGCGTTTCATCGCCATTGTCACCAATTGCGATCCGGAAGCCTGCAACGCTTCCAGCATCAGTTCCGCGCTGGCAAATTTCCCGGTACCGGTCAGTAACCGGGATGAAAATGTTGTATCGGCAATATGTAGCATTCATCCTCCTGCTATCGCCTGAAAAAGCAAAATGTCATCCCCTTCCTGTACCTGATGTTGATGCCAGGCACTGCGTGGAATGATGATCTGATTGATGGCCAGTGCTGTACCGGGCTGGAGGCGGTTCAGCTGATTGAGCAACTGTTCAATGTTTACGGGTTTTTCCAGTTCCAACGTTTCTTCATTGAGCCGGATTTTCATGGATGGTCTCCGCATATCGGGCACGTTGGAGAAGGCGTTAGTTGTAATGTGCTCCAGCTATGCTGCCGGGCATCGAATAAGCGCAGTTTGCCGTTGAGTGGAGAGGGCAGGCCACACAGTAGTTTGATAGCCTCCAGCGCCTGTAATGTGCCCATTACGCCAACCACCGGACCTAATACCCCAGCGGTACGGCAGTTACGCTGCGGTTCGCTGGCATCTGGATACAGACAGGCATAGCAGCCGTGAGCATAAGGCGGCGTCAGTACCAGTAGTTGACCGCTGAGTCCTACCGCACTGGCACTGATCAGGGTTTTCTCTGCTGCAACGCAGGCGGCATTGACAGCATGGCGAGTGGCCATGTTGTCACTACAGTCCAGTATCAGATCGGCTTTCGCTACCGCTTGTTGCAGGACACCGTTTTCCAGCCGTCGGTTAAGCGCCACACAGGTAATAGTGGGATTCAGCGCCTGCAACTGACGCTGAGCCAGCATGGCTTTGGGTTGGGAAATATCACGAGTGCGGTAGAGAATTTGTCGTTGAAGATTGGAAATATGCAGCTCGTCACTATCCGCCAGCAATAGCTTACCCACCCCTGCCGCGGCCAGATACAGAGCCGCAGGTGAACCGAGTCCACCCATACCTACCAGCAACACGCAGGCGGCCGCGAGCTTTTTTTGACCTTCAGCGCCGACGTCCTCTAGCAGTAACTGGCGGCTATAACGCATAAACTCCTGATCGTTTAACACGTTATTTCTCCCGTCCTTCAATCATCCGAAGTAATGTGGTGGTTGCCTGACGCCAGTCCGGTGCCTGGGTAATGGCACTGACTACCGCGATGCTGCCAACGCCGGTCGCCAGTACGGCAGGAACCTTATCGACACTGATACCGCCAATGGCAACCGTGGGAAAACGCCCCTGGAGTGCGCTGATGTGCCGGGTCAGTTCAGGCAGACCCTGTGGTGATGACGGCATGGCTTTGGTTTGCGTTGGGAAGATGTGCCCTAATGCGATGTAGGAAGGATTGACGGCAACAGCGCGTTCCAGCTCGGTATCATCATGGGTGGAAACACCCAACCGCAGACCAGCCTGATGAATGGCGGCGAGATCAGCAGTATCCAGATCTTCCTGTCCCAGATGGACGCCATAAGCCTGATGTTTGATCGCCAATCGCCAATAGTCATTGATGAACAGCCGTGCCTGAAATTGTCGTCCCAGGTTGATTGCCTGAATCACCTCTGGCTCTACCTGATCGTCCGACAGGTCTTTGATCCGCAACTGAATGGTTTTCACACCGGCGTTCAGCAGGCGGTTGATCCACAACACGCTGTCCACCACCGGATAGAGCCCGAGCTGTTCCGCGGTGGAGGGGAAGACGCGGCTCATCAGGATTCCTCCTGTGGCAGACTGGTGGCAGTGTGGTATAGCTCGCTGCCGCGGGCACGGAATTCTGCTGACATCTGCGCCATCCCGACATCAATGGGCTGGGCCACGGCTTCCTGCTGCGCGGCGTAATCACGTACTTCCTGGGAAATCTTCATTGAGCAGAATTTGGGGCCGCACATGGAGCAGAAATGGGCCACTTTGCCGGATTCCTGCGGCAGGGTTTCGTCGTGATAAGTGCGAGCGGTTTGCGGATCGAGCGCCAGATTAAACTGATCGTCCCAGCGAAATTCAAAGCGTGCTTTTGACATGGCGTTGTCGCGGATCTGTGCGCCAGGGTGGCCTTTGGCCAGGTCGGCCGCGTGGGCGGCGATCTTGTAGGTAATCAGCCCTTGCTTGACATCATCCTTGTTTGGCAATCCCAAATGCTCTTTTGGCGTGACATAACACAGCATGGCGCAACCGAACCAGCCAATCATGGCCGCACCAATACCGGAGGTGAAATGATCATAGCCCGGTGCAATATCGGTGGTGAGTGGGCCGAGCGTGTAGAACGGCGCTTCATGGCAATGCTCCAGCTCTTCAGTCATGTTGCGGCGGATCATTTGCATCGGCACATGACCGGGGCCTTCAATCATGACCTGAACGTCATATTCCCAGGCGATTTTGGTCAGCTCACCCAGCGTGTGGAGCTCGGCGAACTGGGCTTCATCGTTGGCGTCCTGAATAGAGCCAGGGCGAAGACCATCACCCAATGACAGGGATACATCATAGGCTGCACAGAGTTCACAAATTTCACGAAAGTGCTGATACAGGAAATTTTCCTGATGATGAGAAAGACACCATTTCGCCATGATGGAGCCACCGCGAGAGACAATGCCCGTCAGGCGTTTGGCGGTCATCGGCACATAGCGCAGCAGCACCCCAGCATGGATGGTGAAATAGTCAACGCCTTGTTCTGCCTGTTCCAGCAGTGTGTCGCGGAACATTTCCCAGGTCAGATTTTCCGCAACGCCATTAACTTTTTCCAGAGCTTGATAAATAGGTACCGTACCAATGGGAACCGGGCTGTTACGTAGTATCCACTCACGAGTTTCATGAATATAACGTCCGGTGGACAAATCCATCACGGTGTCCGCACCCCAGCGTGTTGACCACACCAGCTTTTCCACTTCTTCTTCGATGGACGATGTCACGGCGGAGTTACCGATATTGGCATTGACCTTCACCAGAAAATTACGGCCGATAATCATCGGTTCTGACTCGGGATGATTGATATTGGCGGGAATAATGGCGCGTCCGGCGGCAACTTCCTGACGTACAAATTCCGGGGTGATACTGTCGGGCAAGTTGGCACCGAAGCTTTGGCCGGGGTGTTGCTGGCGCAGCACCTCACTGTGGATACGTTCACGCCCCATATTTTCACGGATGGCAATGAATTCCATTTCGGGTGTGACGATCCCCTGACGAGCATAATGCAGTTGCGTTACCCGCTTGCCGGTTTTGGCACACTGCGGTTGCGGCAATTGTTCAAACCGCAGATGATCCAATCCTGCATCGGCCAGGCGTTGCTGGGTAAAACCAGAACTGACCTGAGAAAGCGCTTGTGTGTCGTTGCGCTCGGCTATCCAGGCGGCCCGGACTTTTTCCAGGCCGAGGTGAACGTCTGGTGTAGCGTCAGGGTCGCCATATGGGCCAGCCGTATCATAGACGGGGACGGGCTCGTTGGGTTCATGACTGGGATTCTCCCGGCTACCACCAGTCAAGGTGGGGCTGAGCTGAATTTCCCGCATGGGAACACGGATATCTTCGCGTGAGCCAGAAATGTAAATTCGCTGTGAATTCGGGAATGCGGTACCCCGAAGGGTGTCAATAAACTGTTGGGCGGCGGCGCGTTGCTCACGACGACCAGGGGCTTTCTTTTCTGTAGACATAGCAAGTTCCTATAAATACTGAATGGGAAGATTGCTTGTCTGGAGTTCGGAGGGAGTAATGACAGGGTGTGAACCCGGATAAATGCCTATGGCGCTGGGGTTCAACAGAATGGATTACTCTTGTTCCCTTCGCAGGTATTAGCCTGATCAGGTTCCGCGGATCCCGAATTAACGGTCTCAGCCCGTGCACGATGATATGTGCGGGGCACTCCGACAAGATATAGCTCCAAAACGCTGGAGCGGATAAAACGTTACCACTTTATGCCGAGCCCGGCCTGGTGTCAAAAAGTTACATCAGCTGAAAAGGCGCCCTGCACTATCGATAGTTCAGTCTGATTTACTGTTCAAATACTAGCCGGATCATGTGGTCTTCCAGGGTAAAGCGCATTGCCAAGGATTCCCCCACGCTTGATAATGTTTGCTGAAATTCGAAACAGTTATCTTGATCGATGGCGGCAACCAGATGACTATCATAAAAGTCCATGATTTGCTGTGTGTTGCCTTGTAATATCGAATCGAGCTGTGCGGCGAGCGCTCGCTTTTTTTCATTCAATGGGGCAACTTCTTGCAGCATTCGTTCGTAAATGTGGAAATGGCCAGCTGAAAGATAGTCGACCAGATTATGGCAGAAATCATCCAGCGCTTTTTCATCCAGACGGGTATGGGTTTCTTTATTTGGCTTCATGCCGACCAAGTGATAGTAAGTGATCAGTAACTGTTTACGAGCTTGTAGCCACTGATCGATTAACGCATTATTGCCGCCAACATACTCAGTCAAACTTTGTAGTTGCTTTAGCATTATTGACTCCCTTCATACATCAATGATGACTGTTAGCAGTGTAATTATCCATTAAACATAGCTGTAAAATGTCAATCTGGTAATGAGTGAGGCATTAAAAGTATGGAACTGATACTAAAAGGTGATGAAAGCGGCTGGTGGGTCGTCAGCCATGGTAATCAGATCTGGTTACCACAGGGCGAATTGCCGCAGGGAACCGCCGCGCAATGGGATTTGCAGAATTTTCGCGCCCGCCAGATCGGCGAGTGGCAGGGCGTGCTGGTATGGCTAGTATCACGTTCTATGACGGACAGCATGGGATCAGTGCGTCAGTTGCTGAGTCAGGATGCCGGTCTGTTCCATCTGGCGGGACGGGGTGTACAGTTGGCTGAGTTCTATCGTTCGCATCGCTTTTGTGGCTACTGCGGACATGAAATGCACACCAGTACTACAGAGCTGGCCTGCCTGTGTTCACACTGTAAGGAACGTTATTACCCACAGATTGCTCCTTGTGTGATCGTGGCCATCCAGCATCAGGATAAAATTCTGCTGGCCCAGCATTTGCGCCATCGCGGCAATATGTATACCACGTTGGCGGGTTTTGTAGAGGTGGGTGAAACGCTGGAGCAGGCAGTTGCGCGAGAAGTCATGGAAGAGAGTCATGTCCATGTCAAAAATCTGCGCTATGTATGCTCTCAGCCTTGGCCGTTCCCTCATTCATTGATGATGGCCTTCATGGCGGAATATGCGGGGGGAGAGCTGCAAGCAGACCCTTCAGAACTGCGGGATGCAGCCTGGTTCCGTTATGATCGGTTGCCGGAATTACCGCCACCGGGTACGGTGGCTCGTCGTCTGATTGAAGATACCGTAGTGCTGTGCCGCGAGGCTGACGATTGAACAGGTTCGTAACACCTGGTGGCGCTGAATTTCGTGGTCACACGGTTTGGTTGTAGATGGTTGCCAATAATAACGATGCCAGTGAGTTGATACTAAAGGAAAAAATATGACTGATCTGAAAAACGATCGCTATTTGCGTGCGCTGTTACGTCAGCCAGTGGATGTGACCCCAGTATGGATGATGCGTCAGGCAGGTCGTTATCTGCCGGAATATCGTGCTATACGGGAACAGGCCGGAGATTTTATGTCACTGTGCAAGGATGCCGATCTGGCTTGTGAGGTGACGCTGCAACCGCTGCGTCGTTATAATCTGGATGCGGCCATTCTATTTTCGGATATTCTCACGGTTCCCGATGCCATGGGACTGGGGCTCTATTTTGAAACCGGTGAAGGGCCGAGATTTACTTCGCCAATCACTTGTCATGCGGATGTGGAAAAATTGCCGGTACCGGATCCTGAACTGGAACTGGGCTACGTGATGAATGCGGTACGTACTATCCGTAAAAATCTGGCGGGTGCCGTGCCGCTGATTGGTTTTTCCGGTAGCCCGTGGACGCTGGCAACCTACATGGTAGAAGGCGGTAGCAGTAAGGTTTTCACCGTTATTAAGAAAATGATGTTTACCTCACCGGATACATTGCATCTGTTACTGGATAAGCTGGCGGATAGCGTCACATTGTATCTGAATGCCCAGATTAAGGCCGGTGCGCAGGCTGTGATGATTTTTGATACCTGGGGTGGCGCGCTGAGTTGTGCAGATTACCGCGAGTTTTCCTTGCATTATATGCATAAAATTGTTGATGGATTGCTGCGTGAACATGAGGGACGACGAGTACCGGTCACTCTGTTTACCAAAGGCGGCGGTCAATGGCTGGAAGCCATGGCCGGTACTGGTTGTGACGCGCTGGGACTGGATTGGACCACCGATATTGCCGAGGCCCGACATCGGGTGGGAAATCGTGTCGCTCTGCAAGGGAATATGGATCCTTCCATGCTGTATGCCTCTCCGTCCAGGATCGAGCAGGAAGTGGCGACAATACTGAATGGATTCGGCTCCGGTAGTGGCCATGTATTCAATCTGGGACACGGTATTCATCAGGATGTGCCGCCTGAAAATCCAGGCATTTTTGTTGATGCGGTGCATCGGTTATCGGCTCCCTATCATCGGATGGCATGATGGATATTCAGGCACTGCGCGAAGAGCAACTCGACAAGGCATCACAGGTCATTTGCCGTGATAATTTACCGTTTGAGCAACCTGCTTATATCGCTGGTGCTGATGTAGGATTCGAGCAGCAAGGCGCGGTGACACGAGCGGCGATTGTGATACTTGAATATCCGTCGCTGATGCTGGTGGAATATCAGATTGCCCGTATCCCTACGATCATGCCTTACATCCCCGGCTTCCTTTCTTTCCGCGAATATCCAGCGCTGCTGGCCGCGTGGGAAAAATTGCAACATCGACCTGATTTACTGTTTGTGGATGGTCACGGTATTTCCCATCCCCGTCGTTTTGGTGTGGCCAGCCACTTTGGCCTGCTGGTAAATATACCTACCATTGGCGTGGCGAAGCGCCGGCTATGCGGCCAGTTTTCTCCGCTGGAAGAACCCGTGGGCAGCCAGCAGCCGCTGTTTGATCATGGTGAACAGATCGGGTGGGTGTGGAGAAGCAAGGTACGTTGTAATCCGCTGTTTGTTTCCACTGGACATCGCGTCAGTATCAATACCGCGTTAGCATGGGTAACGCGCTGTGTTCGTGGCTACCGTTTACCTGAGCCGACCCGCTGGGCGGATGCCGTGGCATCAAATCGGAAGACCTTCCAGCGCTGGCAGCAGCAGTGATGATGAATAATACTGATAAACGCACTTTAGGAATTCAGGAATAGGGCATTGGCCTGATTTCAGGTACACTCCCGCCCATAATTTATGTGAGATGACCGATGTTACGTAACCCTATTCATTTGCGTTTGGAAAAACTGGAAAGTTGGCAACATGTCACTTTTATGGCATGCCTTTGTGAGCGGATGTACCCTAATTATCATGAATTTTGCCAGCAAACCGGCTTCGGTGATGCTCAGGTCTACCGGCGTATCCTCGACCTGGTCTGGGAAACGCTGGTGGTCAAGGATGTCAAAGTCAACTTTGATAATCAGTTGGAAAAACTTGAAGATGCGGTCCCGTCTGCTGAAAATTATGATATTTACGGCGTTTACCCCGCGATTGATGCCTGTATTGCTTTGGGAGAACTTGTTCACTCCCGTTTAAGCGGTGAAACACTGGAACATACCATTGCTATCAGTGAAACTTCCATTCGTACTGTGGCCATGCTGGAAATGACGCAGGCGGGTCGGGAAATGACAGATGAAGAACTGAAAATTCTGCCCGCTATTGAACAGGAATGGGACATTCAATGGGAGATTTTTCGTTTGTTGGCAGCCTGCGAAGAGCGTGATATAGAATTGATAAAAGGGCTGCGCGCAGACTTGCGTGAGGACGGTAGCAGTAATATTGGGATAAATTTATACCAATAACACGGTAAAACGTGATTTAAGGCCTGAAATGGCCTGTGAGACTTCACATCCGCACCCTGTCTGGTCTACATTTGGGGAGCGTAAAAAAAGTGGCTGTCGGTGCGTGTATGCAGGAGATCGCTGTTATGGCATTTCCGGCGCACTCGATGCTTAGCAAGTGATAAACACACTGTAAGGATAACTTATGAATAAGACTCAACTGATTGATGTAATTGCTGATAAAGCTGACCTTTCTAAGGCTCACGCCAAAGCAGCGTTGGAAGCGACTCTGGCGGCGATTACTGAGTCTCTGAAAGAAGGTGATGCAGTACAATTAGTCGGTTTTGGTACTTTCAAAGTCAATCATCGTAATGAGCGCACTGGCCGCAATCCGCAAACGGGTAAAGAAATCAAAATTGCTGCTGCCAATGTGCCTGCTTTTGTATCCGGTAAAGCATTGAAAGACGCTGTAAAATAACGGTATGTTGGGAAAAGGTTTAAACAGAGGGGCGAATATGCCCCTTTTGTTTTTCTTTCGCAGCATCTGTATTGGGGTGGGCGTCATGCTGATGACCGCCTGCAGTTCCCATTCGCCTCCATCAGACTTCTATGCGGGAGGATATCTTGCTGATCGCGGTGTCGTGCGTTTATGGCGTAAAGATGATGTTCAGCAACATGTCACGACGCTGATGACGGTTTATAGTCCGCATCAGGGCCAGAATACGCAAATTACCCATTACCGGTTCCAGCAGGGTACCGTGCGCGAAATCCAACAAAGTAAATCTGGACCGCCAAAAGAAGAGACCCGTTTGCGTTTTGATGCCAATGGCACCGTCAGCTATATGCAACGTCAATTTCCTGAACACCGAGAGTCTGTGTCTGAGGATGAAATAGCGCTGTATCAGTTTGATGCCAAACGTATGCTGGAGTTAAGTGATGCATTGCGGGTAGGTAATATACAGCTCAAACAGGGCATATGGCAGAATAATCAAGTAATGACCTGCAATGGACAACTGGTACGCCCGGATCTGGATCGCTCATCTTTGTCGTGGATTGCCCAACGCCGTCAGCACTCGACCGGTGTGCTCAGTATTGCCTGGCTGGAGTCCCCTGAAGGTTCGCAGTTGTTGTTAGTGGTGAACACCGATTTTTGCCGTTGGGAACCTACTGCCAAAACCATAGACATGTGGGAGTGACATACGTTATTTATCTCCAAGCCGGAGATAGTGACATCCCTGGCAAAATTAATGTGATGTAAATTTGGCGGAGATGGGAAGCTCGCGAGGTGGGGTGGAGAGGTGAGCCCAGAGGGCCCACCTGGAAGATAAATCAGGCTTTTTCGCGGTCGATAGCGCGATAACCGATATCTTGACGGCAGAAACAGCCATCCCAATGAATATCTTTCGCCAGCTCGTAGGCTCGTTGCTGTGCAGCTGCCACGCTATTACCCAGAGCAGTAACGCATAAGACTCGACCACCATTGGTTACCACATTTTTACCGTTTAACACGGTACCCGCATGAAAGACTTTCCCATCCGCTACTTCCTGAGAGGGGAGGCCGTTAATCACGTCACCGGTGCGGTAATCCGCTGGATAACCTCCCGCTGCCAGTACCACCCCTAAAGATGGACGTTCGTCCCAATCAGAGCTTGTTTTATCTAACTTGCCTTCACAGGCGGCCAGGCATAATGCGACCAAATCAGAACGCAGGCGTAACATGATTGGCTGGGTTTCCGGATCGCCAAAACGACAGTTAAATTCAATTACCTTTGGTTGACCATCGGCGGAGATCATCAAACCGGCATACAGAAAACCGGTATACACATTTCCTTCGGCGGCCATACCACGCACGGTTGGCCAAATCACCTGTTCCATGACGCGCTGGTGAATTTCATCCGTGACCACCGGTGCTGGAGAGTAAGCGCCCATGCCCCCGGTATTGGGGCCAGTATCTTTATCACCAACTCGCTTATGATCTTGACTGGTCGCCATCGGTAGCACATGTTCGCCATCTACCATAACGATAAAGCTGGCTTCTTCACCGTCCAGAAACTCTTCTACCACGATACGGTGACCTGCATCACCAAACGCATTGCCTGCCAACATGTCGGTTACAGCATTTTCCGCATCTTCCAGCGTCATGGCGACAATAACACCTTTACCCGCGGCCAAACCATCTGCTTTGATTACGATAGGCGCACCCCGTTGGCGGATATACTCCAGTGCTGGCTGAACTTCGGTAAAGTTTTGATACTCCGCTGTCGGAATATGATGGCGTGCCAGAAAATCTTTGGTGAATGCCTTGGATCCCTCCAGTTGTGCAGCTGCCTGCGTCGGTCCGAAGATTTTCAATCCCGCAGCACGGAAAGCATCCACTATGCCAATCACCAATGGTGCTTCTGGACCAACGATGGTCAGGCCGATAGCGTTTTGCTGGGCGAAAGACACCAATGCGGGAATATCCGTCGCGGCAATACTGATGTTCTCCAGTGTTGGTTCCAGCGCGGTACCGGCGTTACCCGGAGCCACATAGACTTTGTCAGACAGCGATGACTGAGCGGCTTTCCAGGCCAGCGCGTGCTCACGCCCACCATTGCCAATAATTAAAATATTCATGGTTATAATCCCGGATTAATGACGGAAGTGGCGCATATCGGTAAACAGCATAGCAATTCCGTGCTCGTTGGCAGATGCAATGACTTCATCATCACGAATAGAGCCCCCGGGCTGAATTACACAAGAGATACCCACTGCGGCAGCGGCATCAATACCGTCGCGGAACGGGAAAAATGCATCGGATGCCATCACGGAACCTTTGACTTCCAGTCCTTCGTCACTGGCTTTGATGCCAGCGATCTTGGCGGAGTAAACACGGCTCATCTGGCCAGCGCCAATACCGATGGTCATATTGTCGCGGGCATAGACAATCGCATTGGATTTGACAAATTTGGCGACTTTCCAGCAGAACAACGCATCACGCAGTTCAGCATCGGTTGGCTGACGTTTGGTTACTACGCGTAGTTGCGACGCATCCACCATCCCCAGATCACGATCTTGCACCAGCAGGCCGCCATTAACGCGTTTGAAATCCAGACTGGATACCTTCTGCTGCCATTGCCCGCAGGTCAGAACACGGACGTTCTGCTTCGCGGCGGTTACCTGCAACGCTTCTTCACTGGCAGAAGGTGCAATGATCACTTCCACGAACTGGCGGCTGATAATGGCTTTAGCGGTGTCGGCATCCAACTCACGGTTGAACGCAATAATGCCGCCAAAGGCTGAGGTTGGGTCGGTTTTATAGGCGCGTTCGTAAGCATCCAAAATGGAAGTACTGATGGCGACGCCACAAGGGTTGGCATGTTTGACGATAACACAGGCAGGTTCGTCGAATTCTTTCACGCATTCTAGCGCTGCATCGGTATCTGCAATATTGTTGTAGGAGAGTGCTTTGCCCTGTAGCTGTTGAGCGGTGGCCACAGAGGCTTCGGAGATTTTCTCTTCTATATAGAACGCTGCTTGTTGGTGGCTGTTTTCACCATAGCGCATATCCTGCTTTTTGATGAAGTTCAGATTCAGTGTTCTGGGGAAATGGCCAGACGGCTGAGTGGTATCACCATGGTAAGCCGGTACCATGCTGCCAAAATAGTTAGCGATCATACTGTCGTACGCAGCGGTATGTTCAAAGGCTTTAATCGCCAAATCAAAACGGGTTTTATAGGTCAGGGAACCCTGATTGGCATCCATTTCCTGAATAATGGTGTTGTAATCGCTGCTTTTAACCACAATGACCACGTCGTTATGGTTCTTGGCGGCGGAGCGCACCATCGTTGGGCCACCGATATCAATATTTTCCACGGCATCTTCCAGTGAGCAATTTTCCCTGGCAACTGTCTGGGCAAACGGATAAAGGTTTACCACTACCATGTCGATCGGCTTGATACCGTGTTGTTCCATAATTCCATCATCCTGACCGCGTCGACCCAAAATGCCGCCGTGTACCTTGGGATGCAGTGTTTTGACCCGTCCATCCATCATTTCCGGGAATCCGGTGTAATCCGATACTTCGGTGACAGGCAGACCTGCGTTGGCCAGCAAATGTGCGGTACCACCAGTAGAGAGTAGCTCAATACCTCGTTGTGAGAGTGCCTGAGCAAATTCGACGATGCCGGCTTTGTCTGAAACACTGAGCAGAGCGCGGTGGATAGGACGACGTTGTTGCATGATGGTTTGATCCCTTGGCTTAGGTTCGTAATGTAAAGAGCGCCACGTGAATATTGCGTATGTAGAAAGCAAAAATGGGGGCTTCTAGATAAATATTCAGGTAACGCTCGATATTGGGCACCTATTTTATCAGGGGACGAATTGTAGCGAAAACGTTTGCGTGACGCTCGTCAAATTTCAGTTCTGGAAAGTATTGTGGATAACTCTGTGCGAAAAAGGGTATAAAACGGCATTTTGCTGTGGAATGCAGCAAACGATCATTTTTGTGATAAATACCTATTGCGGCCTGTCAGGAAGTCCCTATAATGCGCCTCCACTGACCCGGCGCTGGTGAACAACACAACGCAGAGTCAGGCCGGGAAAAACGAATTATTCGTTGACTCTGCAAGAGGATAGCGTAGTATACGCGACCTCACGTCAGCGGCAGTGCCGCGACGAACGCTCTTTAACAATATAATCAGACAATCTGTGTGGGCACTCACAGGACCCTATCGTAATCAATACGAAAAGACTTGAAGAGTGACTGACAGTAAATTCATTACGAATAAACAGTTATAAATTCTTTGAGCATCGCTTCTTCGGAAGCATATCAAACAAATCTTAAATTGAAGAGTTTGATCATGGCTCAGATTGAACGCTGGCGGCAGGCCTAACACATGCAAGTCGAGCGGCAGCGGGGGGAAGCTTGCTTCCCCGCCGGCGAGCGGCGGACGGGTGAGTAATGTCTGGGGATCTGCCTGATGGAGGGGGATAACTACTGGAAACGGTAGCTAATACCGCATGACGTCGCAAGACCAAAGTGGGGGACCTTCGGGCCTCACGCCATTGGATGAACCCAGATGGGATTAGCTGGTAGGTGAGGTAATGGCTCACCTAGGCGACGATCTCTAGCTGGTCTGAGAGGATGACCAGCCACACTGGAACTGAGACACGGTCCAGACTCCTACGGGAGGCAGCAGTGGGGAATATTGCACAATGGGGGAAACCCTGATGCAGCCATGCCGCGTGTATGAAGAAGGCCTTCGGGTTGTAAAGTACTTTCAGCGGGGAGGAAGGGGAGCGCTTTAATAGAGTGTTTCATTGACGTTACCCGCAGAAGAAGCACCGGCTAACTCCGTGCCAGCAGCCGCGGTAATACGGAGGGTGCAAGCGTTAATCGGAATGACTGGGCGTAAAGCGCACGCAGGCGGTCTGTTAAGTTGGATGTGAAATCCCCGGGCTTAACCTGGGAACTGCATTCAAAACTGACAGACTAGAGTCTCGTAGAGGGGGGTAGAATTCCAGGTGTAGCGGTGAAATGCGTAGAGATCTGGAGGAATACCGGTGGCGAAGGCGGCCCCCTGGACGAAGACTGACGCTCAGGTGCGAAAGCGTGGGGAGCAAACAGGATTAGATACCCTGGTAGTCCACGCTGTAAACGATGTCGACTTGAAGGTTGTGGCCTTGAGCCGTGGCTTTCGGAGCTAACGCGTTAAGTCGACCGCCTGGGGAGTACGGCCGCAAGGTTAAAACTCAAATGAATTGACGGGGGCCCGCACAAGCGGTGGAGCATGTGGTTTAATTCGATGCAACGCGAAGAACCTTACCTACTCTTGACATCCTCAGAAGAGACTGGAGACAGACTTGTGCCTTCGGGAACTGAGAGACAGGTGCTGCATGGCTGTCGTCAGCTCGTGTTGTGAAATGTTGGGTTAAGTCCCGCAACGAGCGCAACCCTTATCCTTTGTTGCCAGCGCGTAATGGCGGGAACTCAAGGGAGACTGCCGGTGATAAACCGGAGGAAGGTGGGGATGACGTCAAGTCATCATGGCCCTTACGAGTAGGGCTACACACGTGCTACAATGGCGCATACAAAGAGAAGCGAACTCGCGAGGGCAAGCGGACCTCATAAAGTGCGTCGTAGTCCGGATTGGAGTCTGCAACTCGACTCCATGAAGTCGGAATCGCTAGTAATCGTAGATCAGAATGCTACGGTGAATACGTTCCCGGGCCTTGTACACACCGCCCGTCACACCATGGGAGTGGGTTGCAAAAGAAGTAGGTAGCTTAACCTTCGGGAGGGCGCTTACCACTTTGTGATTCATGACTGGGGTGAAGTCGTAACAAGGTAACCGTAGGGGAACCTGCGGTTGGATCACCTCCTTACCAAAGATAGCCGTTGTGTGAAGTGCTCACACAGATTGTCTGATGAAAACAGAGCGCGCGTCAGCGAAGCCGACATGATGTGTCCCCTTCGTCTAGAGGCCTAGGACACCGCCCTTTCACGGCGGTAACAGGGGTTCGAATCCCCTAGGGGACGCCAAAAATGACAGTGGGTGAAAGGCACGGTCGACGATAACCTAAAGCTGATTAGCGATAGTCAGGTTTATGTTATTTGCTCTTTAACAATCTGGAACAAGCTGAAAATTGAAACGATACAGCGAAACCTGCCTTGATGGCGGGAGTTGGCTGTATCAGAGTCTCTCAAATAATCGCATCCCGGATATTCCGAATCGATGAATGAGCGAGCCCGATGAAGACAAGGCGTACCGCACGGAGGAAGCGCAGTGGACGTGATGTCCATGAGCATACCGAGTACGGCACAACGCAGTATTCATGAGGCGCAGCCATTCAGAAAAGAAGAAACACCTTCGGGTTGTGAGGTTAAGCGACTAAGCGTACACGGTGGATGCCTAGGCAGTCAGAGGCGATGAAGGGCGTGCTAATCTGCGAAAAGCGTCGGCAAGGTGATATGAACCGTTATACCCGACGATACCCGAATGGGGAAACCCAGTGTGTTTCGACACACTATCATGTCATGAATCCATAGTGACATGAGGCGAACCGGGGGAACTGAAACATCTCAGTACCCCGAGGAAAAGAAATCAACCGAGATTCCCCCAGTAGCGGCGAGCGAACGGGGAAGAGCCCAGAACCAGAATCAGTTTGTGCATCAGTGGAAGCGTCTGGAAAGTCGCACGGTACAGGGTGATAGTCCCGTACACAAAGATGCGCTTGCTGTGAGTTCGACGAGTAGGGCGGGACACGAGATATCCTGTCTGAAGATGGGGGGACCATCCTCCAAGGCTAAATACTCCTGACTGACCGATAGTGAACCAGTACCGTGAGGGAAAGGCGAAAAGAACCCCGGCGAGGGGAGTGAAACAGAACCTGAAACCGTGTACGTACAAGCAGTGGGAGCCCCACCACCAAAGCATTCTCTGGTGATGAAGGCACCGCAACAGCAGCATCGCGGTGGCGGCGCGTCTTTTGCGACGCCCAACACACAAGACAAGCGGTGAGTGCTTTGGGGTGGGGTGACTGCGTACCTTTTGTATAATGGGTCAGCGACTTATATTTTGTAGCAAGGTTAACCGAATAGGGGAGCCGCAGGGAAACCGAGTCTTAACTGGGCGTCAAGTTGCAAGGTATAGACCCGAAACCCGGTGATCTAGCCATGGGCAGGTTGAAGGTTGGGTAACACTAACTGGAGGACCGAACCGACTAATGTTGAAAAATTAGCGGATGACTTGTGGCTGGGGGTGAAAGGCCAATCAAACCGGGAGATAGCTGGTTCTCCCCGAAAGCTATTTAGGTAGCGCCTCGTGAAGTCATCTTCGGGGGTAGAGCACTGTTTCGACTAGGGGGCCATCCCGGCTTACCAACTCGATGCAAACTACGAATACCGAAGAATGTTATCACGGGAGACACACGGCGGGTGCTAACGTCCGTCGTGAAGAGGGAAACAACCCAGACCGCCAGCTAAGGTCCCAAAGTCATGGTTAAGTGGGAAACGATGTGGGAAGGCCCAGACAGCCAGGATGTTGGCTTAGAAGCAGCCATCATTTAAAGAAAGCGTAATAGCTCACTGGTCGAGTCGGCCTGCGCGGAAGATGTAACGGGGCTAAACCATGCACCGAAGCTGCGGCAGCGGACATATCACTTAAGACAATTATGCGAAAACCGATTGACGGAGCGCCGCGACGTCAAAGCGTTCATTACGTCGAGTTGACTTAAGGATATGTCCGTTGGGTAGGGGAGCGTTCTGTAAGCCGTTGAAGGTGGTCTGTGAGGATTGCTGGAGGTATCAGAAGTGCGAATGCTGACATAAGTAACGATAATGCGGGTGAAAAACCCGCACGCCGGAAGACCAAGGGTTCCTGTCCAACGTTAATCGGGGCAGGGTGAGTCGACCCCTAAGGCGAGGCCGAAAGGCGTAGTCGATGGGAAACAGGTTAATATTCCTGTACTGGGTGTTACTGCGAAGGGGGGACGGAGAAGGCTATGTTGGCCGGGCGACGGTTGTCCCGGTTTAAGCGTGTAGGTGGGTGCTCCAGGCAAATCCGGAGCGCTGTCAACGCCGAGGCGTGATGACGAGGCACTACGGTGTCGAAGTGACAAATGCCACGCTTCCAGGAAAAGCCCCTAAGCTCCAGGTAACATCGAATCGTACCCCAAACCGACACAGGTGGTCAGGTAGAGAATACTCAGGCGCTTGAGAGAACTCGGGTGAAGGAACTAGGCAAAATGGTGCCGTAACTTCGGGAGAAGGCACGCTGTGCGAGGTGAAGTCCCTTGCGGATGGAGCGTTGCGCAGTCGCAGATACCAGCTGGCTGCAACTGTTTACTAAAAACACAGCACTGTGCAAACACGAAAGTGGACGTATACGGTGTGACGCCTGCCCGGTGCCGGAAGGTTAATTGATGGGGTAAGCCGCAAGGCGAAGCTCTTGATCGAAGCCCCGGTAAACGGCGGCCGTAACTATAACGGTCCTAAGGTAGCGAAATTCCTTGTCGGGTAAGTTCCGACCTGCACGAATGGCGTAATGATGGCCAGGCTGTCTCCACCCGAGACTCAGTGAAATTGAACTCGCTGTGAAGATGCAGTGTACCCGCGGCAAGACGGAAAGACCCCGTGAACCTTTACTATAGCTTGACACTGAACCTTGAGCCTTGATGTGTAGGATAGGTGGGAGGCTTTGAAGCGTGGACGCCAGTCTGCGTGGAGCCAACCTTGAAATACCACCCTTTAATGTTTGATGTTCTAACGTGGGCCCGTGAACCGGGTTGCGGACAGTGTCTGGTGGGTAGTTTGACTGGGGCGGTCTCCTCCCAAAGAGTAACGGAGGAGTACGAAGGTTAGCTAATCCTGGTCGGACATCAGGAGGTTAGTGCAAAGGCATAAGCTAGCTTGACTGCGAGAGTGACGGCTCGAGCAGGTGCGAAAGCAGGTCTTAGTGATCCGGTGGTTCTGAATGGAAGGGCCATCGCTCAACGGATAAAAGGTACTCCGGGGATAACAGGCTGATACCGCCCAAGAGTTCATATCGACGGCGGTGTTTGGCACCTCGATGTCGGCTCATCACATCCTGGGGCTGAAGTAGGTCCCAAGGGTATGGCTGTTCGCCATTTAAAGTGGTACGCGAGCTGGGTTTAGAACGTCGTGAGACAGTTCGGTCCCTATCTGCCGTGGGCGTTGGAAGATTGAGGGGGGTTGCTCCTAGTACGAGAGGACCGGAGTGAACGCACCACTGGTGTACGGGTTGTGATGCCAATTGCATTGCCCGGTAGCTACGTGCGGAAGAGATAACCGCTGAAAGCATCTAAGCGGGAAACTTGCCCCGAGATGAGTCTTCCCTGGGCCTTAGAGGCCCCTGAAGGGACGTTTAAGACGAAGACGTTGATAGGCTGGGTGTGTAAGCGCAGCGATGCGTTGAGCTGACCAGTACTAATGACCCGAGAGGCTTAACCTTACAACACCGAAGGTGTTTTGGAAGAGAGACGACATATTTTCAGTGATGTTCCGAGATTGGTTCTGATGGTTGCGCGGAAGTGTGACGGTCGGGATGAAACAGAATTTGCCTGGCGGCGATAGCGCGGTGGTCCCACCTGACCCCATGCCGAACTCAGCAGTGAAACGCCGTAGCGCCGATGGTAGTGTGGGGTCTCCCCATGTGAGAGTAGGGAACTGCCAGGCATTCAACAAGACGAAGCCCTCTGTGAAAGCAGAGGGCTTTTTCATTATCGGCTTAAACCATCTCCCAGGAGGTGGTTTTTTGCATTGTGGGTGATAGCCTGTTGCAATTTGTCATTCAATGATCACACCTTATCGGGGGACCAGGTAGCGGAATTGTCGGCGGCTACTGGTTTACCGATCACTCTGGAGAATGACGCCACAGTGGCGGCTATCGGCGAGCGTTTTCACAGCGTGGCCAAAAAGTTGGATTCCTTTATTTATCTTTATATCGGAACCGGGCTGGGTGCCGGCATTTTTACCGACGGCCATATTTATACTGGTCATGCCCACAATGCTGGCGAGATCGGCCATATGGTGGTGCAGCCGTCTGGTCGCGCCTGCGCCTGTGGTAATCATGGTTGCCTGGAGCGCTATCTTTCGTTGCAGTCGGCCTGAGAAGCCTGTGGACTCGATCCGATGACCGCCATGCCTGGAGATCTGCTGGGGGTGGACGAGAGCGGTTTCGACCGCTGGATTGAGTCGGCATTGCCTGCCGCCGGTCAGGGAATCAATATCATTGAATGTATCTTTGACGCGGAAGCGGTGATTATCGGTGGCCAGATGCCGCAATCGCTGGTGAAAAAAAATTGTCGACCGGTTACATTCGTTATTGTGTTAGCGCCAGTGATATAAGACGGTAATTCACCATTAGTATTGTCCGCTCCACCCTACATGTTGTTTCCTTTAGGTTCTCACACCAGAAAGGACATCAACATGCTGAGCAGAGAGGACTTTTACATGATAAAGCAAATGCGCCAGCAGGGTGCGTACATTGTCGATATTGCGACTCAGGTGGGTTGCTCTGAACGAACTGTCAGACGCTACCTCAAATACCCTGAACCGCCAGCCAGAAAGACTCGCCACAAAATGGTTAAGCTGAAACCGTTTATGGACTACATTGACATGCGCCTGGCCGAGAATGTCTGGAATAGCGAGGTCATCCTCGCGGAAATTAAGGCAATGGGCTATACCGGCGGGCGTTCCATGCTGCGTTACTACATCCAGCCCAAACGTAAAATGCGCCCATCAAAAAGAACGGTTCGCTTCGAAACCCAGCCGGGATATCAGCTCCAGCACGACTGGGGCGAAGTCGAGCTGGAGGTTGCCGGGCTACGGTGTAAAGTTAACTTCGCGGTTAATACGCTGGGGTTCTCCCGACGCTTCCATGTCTTCGCCGCGCCAAAGCAGGATGCTGAACACACCTATGAGTCGCTGGTTCGCGCCTTCCGCTACTTCGATGGCAGTGTGAAAACTGTGCTGGTTGATAACCAGAAGGCAGCGGTGCTGAAAAATAACAACGGAAAAGTGGTGTTCAACTCCGGGTTCCTCTTGCTGGCCGATCACTATGACTTCCTGCCACGGGCCTGCCGCCCACGCAGGGCCAGAACCAAAGGAAAAGTAGAGCGGATGGTGAAGTATCTCAAGGAGAACTTCTTCGTCCGGTACCGCACGTTCGACAGCTTCGCTCATGTTAACCAGCAACTGGAGCAGTGGATGGCGGATGTTGCTGATAAACGGGAGCTTCGCCAGTTCAAAGAAACACCGGAACAGCGCTTCGCGCTGGAACAGGAGCATCTGCAGCCGTTGCCGGATACAGACTTCGATACCAGCTACTTCGACATCCGCCATGTGTCCTGGGACAGTTATATCGAGGTTGGCGGCAATCGTTACAGTGTTCCTGAAACCTTGTGTGGACAGCCGGTCTCAATACGGATCTCACTGGATGATGAGTTGCGGATCTACAGCAATGAGCAACAGGTGGCGTCACACCGACTCTGTTCAGCATCGTCTGGCTGGCAGACTGTGCCGGAACACCACGCCCCGCTCTGGCAGCAGGTCAGCATGGTAGAACATCGCCCACTGAGTGCTTATGAGGAGTTGCTGTGATGCATGAACTTGAAGCGCTGCTGAGTCGCCTGAAAATGGAGCACCTGAGCTATCACGTTGAAAGCCTGCTGGAGCAGGCGGCTAAAAAAGAGCTGAACTACCGGGAGTTCCTGTGCATGGCGCTGCAGCAGGAGTGGAACGGCAGACATCAGCGCGGCATGGAGTCCCGACTGAAGCAGGCGCGTCTGCCATGGGTCAAAACGCTGGAGCAGTTCGACTTCACCTTCCAGCCGGGCATCGATCGTAAGGTTGTCCGGGAGCTGGCCGGTCTGGCGTTCGTGGAGCGCTGCGAGAATGTGATCCTGCTGGGTCCTCCAGGTGTCGGGAAAACCCATCTGGCCGTTGCTCTCGGCGTGAAAGCGGCGGATGCAGGGCATCGGGTACTGTTCATGCCACTGGACAGACTGATCGCGACGCTGATGAAAGCGAAACTGGAAAACCGTCTGGAGCGTCAGTTACAGCAACTGAGTTATGCCCGGGTGCTGATCCTGGACGAAATAGGCTATCTGCCGATGACCAGAGAGGAAGCCAGCCTGTTCTTCCGGTTGCTGAACAGACGATATGAAAAAGCGAGCATCATCCTGACGTCAAATAAAGGCTTCGCAGACTGGGGAGAGATGTTCGGAGATAACGTGCTGGCTACGGCGATCCTGGATCGGCTGCTGCATCACTCAACCACGCTGAATATCAAAGGAGAAAGCTATAGGTTGAAGGAAAAACGTAAAGCTGGGGTGCTGACCAAAAACGCCACGCCAATCAGTGACGATGAAATGGCGGAAAGCGGACAGCATCAGTAAAGAAAGCATCTAGCGGGCATGAAAATGGCAAATAACGGTCAAAGATCGTGGCGTTGACAATTGCGCTCGGTGCGTAGTAAATATCGCGACGACCAGCGGCTCAGGATCGGGATGACCGGTACCGGTACTGTAGCGTTGGGCGCGGCAGCCTTGCCGATATTCGATGAATTCAATCCTCAATATGAGGTTCTGCTGAAATAATGTTCGACAATCGAACCGGCAGGCATGAGTGATGACATAGCCGGCCGGTTCGGGTAGTTTAATGAAGTATCTGTGACAGGAACGTTTGGGTCCGTTCTGAGCGTGGGTTAGAGAAGAAAATATCCGGCGGCGCCTGTTCGACAATCTCACCTTGATCCATAAAGATAACGCGATTGGCAACTGTGCGAGCAAAGCCCATTTCATGCGTTACACACAACATGGTCATGCCATCTTCTGCCAGACCGAGCATGGTATCCAATACCTCTTTCACCATTTCTGGATCCAGTGCAGAAGTGGGTTCATCAAATAGCATGATTTTAGGTTTCATACACAATGAACGGGCGATCGCTACGCGCTGCTGTTGGCCACCCGAAAGCTGTCCTGGAAATTTATGGGCATGTGCTGCAATGTGAACTCGTTCCAGATAATGCATTGCCAGTTCTTCCGCCTCCTTTTTTGGCATATGGCGTACCCAGCATGGGGCTAATGTACAGTTTTGTAATACGCTCAGGTGGGGGAACAGGTTGAAATGCTGGAACACCATGCCGACTTCTGTTCTGATTTTTTCGACATTACGGCTGTCGCCGTTCAACTCAATGCCATCAACAACGATGCGACCCTGTTGATGATCTTCCAGATGGTTGATGCAGCGTATTGTCGTTGATTTTCCAGAGCCGGATGGCCCACACAGAACGATACGCTCGCCCTGTTTTACCCGCAGGCTAATATCTTTCAGTACGTGGAATTGCCCATACCACTTATTCACATTTTCCAGTGCGATCATGCAATCGGAAAACGATGTTAAAGAATCCTGGTTCATGGATGACCTCAATGAGACGAGTGTTCGGTATTAAAACGTTTTTCTAAATATTGGCTATAACGCGACATACTGAAACAGAAGATCCAATAGATCATGGCAGCAAAGACATAGCCCTCCGTTGACATCCCTAGCCAGGCTGGATCGACCGTCGCCTGTTGGATACTGCTGAACAAATCAAACAGCCCGATGATGATGACCAGACTGGTATCTTTGAACAATGAAATAATGGTATTCACCAGACTGGGAATAACCATTTTCAGTGCTTGTGGCAGAATAACCAGCCCTTGCATACGCCAGTAGCCCAGAGCCAAAGATTGTGCCGCTTCGTATTGGCCTTTGGGGAGTGCCTGCAAGCCACCGCGAACCACTTCTGCTACATAGGCTGACTGGAACAGAATGACACCAACCAGCGCACGTAATAGTTTGTCTATGCTGGTGCCTTCTGTTAAGAACAATGGCAGCATGACTGATGACATGAACAGGACGGTAATTAACGGCACACCGCGCCAGAACTCAATGAAGACAACACAGAGTATCCGTATCACTGGCATTTGGGAACGGCGTCCCAATGCCAGAAGTATTCCCAGTGGTAAAGCACCAGCAATCCCTATGGCAGCGATAATTATTGTCAGTGTAAGCCCACCCCACTGACGGGTTTCAACGAGAGGCAGGCCACCGACTCCACCGTGTAACAGCCACCATGCCAGCACGGGATAAATGACGCACCAGCAAGCGATATAGCGTCCACGACGGGGCAGATTACTCCAGAACATTGGCAGAATACTGATCAGTGCGAGTGTCAGTGCGAAATTGATGCGCCAGATCTCTTTTGTCGGATACAACCCATACATGAAGTGACCAAACCGGGCATGAATAAACACCCAGCAGGCCCCGTCTCGGGTACAGTCGGAACGTGATGTCCCAACCCAGTTGGCATTGAAGATCGTCCAGTTCAGCAGCGGTGGAATCAGTTGCCATAGCAGCCACAGACAAAACAGTGTCAGCAGGCTGTTGGTCACGTTGGAAAACAGATTGCGCCGGCTCCAGGCGATAGCACTGTGGATAGGTGTTGGATTGGATGGTGTGTTCGTAATCATAATCACCCTATTCCTAGCGCTCAATTAAGGCGATTTTCTGGTTGTAGATATTCATCAGTAACGAAATCAGCAGGCTGATAATCAGGTATACCGACATCGTCATGGCAATGGTTTCAATTGCTTGTCCAGTCTGGTTAAGTACGGTACCAGCAAACAGAGACACCATGTCTGGATAGCCAATTGCTGCGGCTAATGAGGAGTTTTTCACCACATTCAGATATTGGCTGGTTAGTGGTGGAATGATGACGCGTAATGCCTGGGGAAGAATGACTTTACGCAATGTAACTGGTTTGGGAATACCCAGTGACAGCGCGGCTTCATGCTGCCCATGAGAGACAGACTGAATACCGGAACGAATAATCTCGGCAATAAATGATGAGGTATATACCGAAAGCGCCAGTGCCAGTGCGGCCAGTTCTGGAATCAGTACTATTCCTCCCCGATAGTTAAAGCCTTTTAATGCCGGGAAATCCCAGTGGATCGCATGACCAAAAGCCAGATGAGACAAACCCAGCAGGATGAACAATACAACCAGTGGGATAGGCCAGGTTCTGCGATGTTGCCCTGTCAGCGCGTGATAGCGGTTGTTATAGCGGCTTATGACAATAGTCAGTACCAACACGATAATAAGCGCCAAGGCTGCCGGTAATGCGCCGGGACCAGGGCCGGGGGCTGGAATATACAGACCACGGTTGCTCAGAAAAAATGCGTCCATAGCACTGAATGCCTGACGCGGCCCTGGCAGATTGCGTAGTACCGCAAAATACCAAAAGAAAATCTGCAACAGCGGTGGAATATTACGGAACGTCTCGATGTAGATAGTGGAGAGTTTACGCAGCAGCCAGTTGTCAGAAAGACGGGATAACCCTACTACGAATCCCAGTAGCGATGCGAAAATGATACAGATGACAGATACCAATAAGGTGTTGAGCAGGCCGATAAAAAATACGCGGCCATAGGTATCGCCTTCCTGATAATCAATCAGATGCTGGATAATGCCAAAACCGGCGTTGTCATGCAGAAAAGCAAAACCTGATCTAATACCACTCCGGTCCAGATTGGTAACGGCATTATGCAGCAAGTAGATCACTATAAACAAAATGGCAATAACAATAATGATTTGGTACAACCAGGCGCGCACCGCTGGATTAGTTAGTGAAATATCACCTTTCACAGTTGGGCGTTGCAGCATGTCGGAGCCTCAGTAACGATAAAACAGAGGTACGGCTGGCTATGCAGCCGTACCTGGTTTTTTTAGCAGGAAGGATTAACGAACTGGCGGAGCATACTGAATGCCACCTTGGTTCCACAATCTGTTCAGGCCACGTTTGATTTTCAGAGGACTGCCCTGGCCTACGTTACGTTCGAATACTTCACCGTAGTTGCCCACTTGTTTAACGATGTTATACGCCCAGTTTTTCGGGAGTTTCAGATCTTTACCGAAGTCGCCTTCTGCACCCAGCAGGTGCGCCATATCTGGGGTAGTCGGCTTAGCGGCCAATTGGTCGACATTCTTGGACGTTATGCCCATTTCTTCTGCGTCTAGCATGGCAAATAGTGTCCAGCGTACGATGGAGAACCAGTCATCATCGCCACGGCGAACGACCGGTCCCAGAGGCTCTTTGGAGATAACCTCTGGCAGTACAACATATTCTGCTGGTTTGCTCAGCTTGATACGCAAGGCATACAACTGTGACTGGTCGGAAGCAAGTGTGTCGCAACGGCCGGACTCCAGCGCTTTAGCACTCTCGTCAGAACGATCAAACGTCACTGGCGTATACTTCATGTGGTGCTCTTTGAAGTAATCCGCCACGTTTAACTCGGTGTCAGTGCCCGCCTGAATACAAACAGTGGCACCATCCAGCTCCGTAGCGCTTTTCAGGTCGGCTTTGCTATGGGTAAGGAAACCGATACCGTCATAGTAGTTAACACCAGCAAACAGGAAACCCATTCCACCGTCACGGGATGAGGTCCAGGTGGTATTACGGGAAAGGATATCTACTTCACCGGATTGTAGCGCAGTGAAGCGTTCTTTTGCTGTCAGAGGTGTGTATTTGACCTTGGTGGCATCACCGAAAATAGCGGCAGCAACACCCCGGCAGATATCAACATCAATACCGGTATATTTGCCTTTGGCATCGGCATACGAAAAACCGGGAAGTCCATCACTTATGCCACACTGTACGAACCCCTTTTTATGAATCGCATCCAGCGTTGCGCCAGCATGTGCCTGATTGATGAAGGCAAACAGTGAAGCACTGGCAACCAGTGTAGACATAATCACTTTTTTCATAATCATCGTATGAGCCTAGTTAATAGTTATGTGTTGTTGTGTTTTTTGGCGCAGTTTTACTTCGCCTACCCTGTCTGTCGGCTCTATGTTCTATAGACATTGTGCCGTCATCACTAGGAAAGCAAAAATAATGCCAAGTCGTTATTATTATTTCATGGGTGGGGGAATTAAATCGTATCAGCACTCGGAAGACATAAATAATAGGTATGGAGGGATAAATCAAAGGTATGGAATGCACCAAAACAGAACATTGTTATATAAATGCCCCGCTCTGGTGCTATAACGATAAATGTTGATTTTTAGTGTACCAATGCTGCCTCAACGAGGGCGATTGCTACAGGCGGTGCTATCCCTTTTAGTGCGGCACGTTCCGGCTGGAACAAGGTACCCACAAAGAATGGATGATCGGATAACTCAATGGCGCGGATATCGCCTTCGTTATCTATGCCGGAAACGTTCAGGGTAGCCATCTGAAATTCGGCACGAAAGTCTTCGTTAATACCATAACGACAACGGTAGCCTTCTGTAATATCGATTACCCCATAAGCTCTGCCGATGAGTGACTCGGGATCGAGATGGATATCACCCTGTTTTTCAACCAGTTCGCATTGTAATGGTGTGATCACCAGGCGGCCTTCCTGTGTTACCTCAGCATTATTGGCATCCTGCCATTGGAGCACATTACGTGCATATTCCAGCAGGGCATATTGGCAGCCGCCACAGGTGCCAAGGAAGGGCATCTGCGATTCCCGAGCAAAGCGGATCGCGGCGAGGATATTGTCATCGTTACGATATGGGCTGGCAGGAATACACCATACCGCATCAAATCGCTTTAACAGCGTAGTAGATGAGAGGGTTTCACTGCTTAGCCATTGATATTTGACCGTGAGGTTGAGATGGCGTGCGGCCAGTTCGAGTGCTGATGGGATAGCTCGATGGGCGGCGACAGCCACATTATAGTCACCTATCAGCGCGATTTTAATCGTGTGTTTCATAACAATCTCCGGCTGGTAAAAAAGAATGCTACAGCAAGAAAATCGGTTTGTCGCGATGAGATGTGTTGAACAGAATGGTTGAAGATAATGGTAATAACATCCCCATGAATGGGGATGTCAGAGACGCCGGTTATCACCAAACAACTCAGTGGACGATATGACGTTGATAATGTTTTTCAAGCCGCACCTGTAACTGGCTTAAAACGGTACTGAACATCAGATAAATCAGTGCCGCTTCGATATACAGAATCAGTGGCTCATAGGTAACTGAGACAATCCGTTGTGCGGACAGAAACATTTCGGGCACGGTGATGACGGCCGCGAGGGACGTGTCCTTAATCAAGGAGATAAAGGTATTGGACAGCGGCGGTAGCGAGACAAACACCGATTGTGGAAATATCACCCAACGAACCGCCTGTGAACCACTCATCCCTAATGAATACGCTGCATTCCACTGGCCTTTTGGTACTGACAATATTGCCCCGCGCACAATTTCTGAACTATAGGCACCTACACTAAGGCTAAATCCAATCAACGCTGCCGGAAAAGCATCCAGCGTGATACCGGCACTCGGTAATCCATAGAAGATCAGGAATAGCTGTACTAACAATGGTGTACCACGGATCACCCATACGTAGAAATCACCTATTAACTTCAGTGGCTTAGGGCCATACAACCGGACTAGGGCGAGAGTGATTCCCAGCGCTAATCCGAAAATGAAAGAGAAAATAGCAAGAGGGACAGTAAATTTAAGTCCGGCAGACAGCAAACTCCAAAAGGAGTTTGCCATGAGTTGTAGCCATGATGGCATCTAAAATAGCTCCAATATCAATGCAATTACCTGGAAATGTCTTGCCCGAAGTATCGCACAGAAATCATCTTATAAGTGCCGTCAGCTTTAATTTCATCTAGTGCCTTGTTCAGCGCTTTTACTAATTGCGGCTGGTTTTTACGTACCAAAATTGCCGATGGATCGCCCGTTTCTGCGGTGGCAACCACTTTGACATTGGCATCCGGTTTATGTTTTTTGAAGTCCAGGAATGACAGATTATCATTCAGAGTTGCGTCTGCACGGCCAGTGAGTACCAGCTCCAGTGACTGGTTAAAACCATCGGTCGGGACAATGTTTGCGCCGTAACTGCTGGCCAGCTTGGAGTAGTTACTGGTCAGGCTTTGGGCTGATTTGTGGCCTTTCAGATCAGAGAAGGTCTTGATACTGGTATTGTCACCACGGACAATCAATACGGATTTGGCGTCAATATAAGGTTTGGAGAAATCAAATTTTGCCTGGCGTTCTTTCGTGATCCCGACCTCATTGATGACCGCATCGTAGCGTTTGGCATTCACCCCAGCAATCAAGCCATCCCAACGTCCTTCAATAAATTCTGCTTTGACACCCAGTTTTTTAGCTACCGCGCGACCAATGTCTACATCAAATCCAACCAGTTTTCCTGACTGATCATGATAGGTATAAGGTGCGTAAGTACCTTCGGTACCAAATTTGATTACGCCAGCCGCCTTGATGGCACTGAGATCATCCTGAGCTTGAGCCAGAAAACTAGTGGCAAATAACGCACTGGTCAGTAACGCAAAGCTTATTTTTTTCATGTTAATTCCTACAAAAATGGCATCTGCTGTTGTTAGCTGGAAAGACTACGAATCTATGTGATGTGGTGTGGTTTTACCAATCATATAAAGCAATGGTTTATATCAACAATGAATATAGTGTTCACCCCCTTTTTTACCATGGTATCAAGTTGGCTTATCAATAAGGCGAACTACACTTGTAACATTAGTACATCATGATGTCGGTAACACGCCACCTCGTGGTAACAACTCTGCTTTTATAACAGCATCTCGTCATTGCCTTGGTTGCTAATTAACAGGAGAGGGAAACGATGAAGCTTAGAATTGCCAGTTATAACGTTGAGAACCTGTTCCACCGTACTCTCATCCTGAATTTGCCTGATTCACAAAAAATTAATGAATTACTGGATAAAGTTCGCCAGCTCCAGATGCTGTTGGACAATGCCACCTATGACGATACCCTGAAAGATAGTGTTTTTAACCTGACGGTTGTTCTTCAACCTTATATTGATATCCGTAAGGATGCTGGCTCACTAGGGGGATGGAAGAAAAACGCGGGTAAAACCGGATTCAGGATTAACAAAAGCTGCCGTGGGCGTGGTGATTGGATCGGCGAAATAACCTTTAAATCACAAAATTTTAGTGATCAACAGCGGAAAAATACCGGGAAAGTCATTGCGACACTCAATGCTGATATCCTTTGTGCCGTTGAAGTGGAAAATATGGGAGTGCTGAAGAATTTCAATAGTCAGATTCTTGGCAAACAAAAGTTTAACCAGTTTGTGATGATTGATAGCCCGAATGATCCTCGCGGTATTGATGTCGCCTGTCTGACTCGCCATCATATTATTCAATTGCGTACTCATGTCTTTGATGCCGGCAAGCAGTTTGATCCGGTGTTCAGCCGCGACTGTCTGGAAGTCATGATTGATATCGGGCTTAAACAGCCGATATCGGTGCTGTGTAATCATTTTAAAAGCCAGAATGGGCGAACGGAAGAAGAACGGAAGAGATCAGCAGAGAAACGCCGTGATCAGGCGGCAAAAGTTGTTGAAATACTCACACAGACCTATGACTTGAAACAAGACTACGTTGCTGTCATGGGGGATCTTAATGAAGATTCTTCCAACTCCTGGAAAAGCCTGGAAGCATTATTTAGTCTGCCAGATTTACATCCGGTCATTGATCCTGCATGGCCAGAGTCAGAACGTTATACCTATTATTATGCCGGGGGCAAAAAAGGGGAGAGACTCAATCAGCTTGATTACATTTTTTTGTCCACGCCATTGTATCAGGCCATGACTACCTGGGGCGTAGAGCGTCGTGGTATTTATGACATCGACAAGATTGCAGCACAAGAAGGAGCAGAACCCGTTGAACCGTTTCCTGAGGTGACATCCTGGGATACAGGTGCTTCGGACCATGCTGCGTTATGGGTGGATGTGGATATTGACTGACAAGGAGATGGCCTTGTTCAGCTTGGTCGGCTGGCTTAATCCACAACATTTGGATGTGAATAATGCTTATTAAAAAGCGCTTCCCATTTCTGGTAAAGCGCTTTTAATAAATTGGTTCAACTGATTAGTATCAGTTCATGCCGTATTTTTTCAATTTCTTACGCAATGTTCCACGGTTGATGCCCATCATCAGGGCCGCGCGGGTCTGGTTGCCGCGGGTGTATTGCATCACCATGTCCAACAGTGGCTGTTCAACTTCAGCCAGTACCAGCTCATACAGGTCATTGACATCCTGACCGTTTAATTGAGCAAAATAGTTCTTCAGTGCCTGTTTAACCGAGTCGCGCAGGGGTTTTTGGGTTACCTGAGCCTGAGAGTTTACGGTGGAAACAGTCAGTACGTCAGAATTCACGCGTTGTTCGAACATAGTTCTGTCAGCTCTTTTTCTGTTTACGCAAGATTTTCAAAATATGCCTCCAACGCCTCCAGCTGCTTGCTGGCATCCTCAATGGCGTTGAATGTGCGCCTAAACTGGTCGTTTGGGGCATGCTCCTGGATATACCAGGATACGTGTTTACGTGCTATACGGAATCCCTTGCCTGGACCATAAAAGTCGTGCAATTCCCGTATATGCTCGATCAACAAGTGCTTGACCTCTGCCAATGGCATGGGTGGCAGCAGCTCCCCTGTGTCCAGATAATGCTGGATTTCCCGAAAGATCCAAGGTCTTCCCTGAGCAGCCCGTCCTATCATCAGGGCGTCAGCCCCGGTGTAATCAAGAACCGCTCTGGCTTTATGCGGGTCAGTAATGTCGCCATTCGCAATAATGGGAATGGAAACGGCCTGCTTAACTGTCCGAATACTGTCGTATTCCGCCTCGCCATTAAATAGACATACTCGTGTGCGTCCATGAATGGTGAGGGCCTGGATACCACAATCTTCAGCCAATTTGGCAATCTCTACACAATTGCGGTGCTCTGGCGCCCAGCCGGTACGGATTTTTAGTGTTACCGGTACGTCTACCGCTTTCACTACCGCATTCAGGATCTGTTTAACCAGATCCGGATACTGCAATAATGCAGATCCTGCCATCTTGCGGTTTACCTTCTTGGCCGGACATCCCATATTGATGTCAATAATCTGTGCACCATTTTCTGCATTGATTCTGGCTGCTGATGCCATTTCCTGCGGATCGCAGCCAGCAATCTGCACAGCCCGTATACCGGGTTCATCACTATGTACCATGCGTAAACGTGACTTGTCCGAACGCCAGACTTCCGGATTGGAAGAGAGCATTTCGGAGACTGTCATTCCAGCGCCCATCGCATGACAAAGTGCTCTGAATGGGCGATCGCTAATACCGGCCATTGGGGCGGCTATCAACCGATTGGGAAGCTGAAATTGTCCAATGTGCATAGACAAAAGAGTGACCATACTGTGCCTGCAAGGGCGCGTATATTACGCATTTTTTACGCGATATGAAAGGCCAAACTTTGAGCAATTAAGCGGAATAGATCAATGAAACGAATCTTTTTGTTCCGCTATTTTTTATTTCCCTTTCCATTACAATTAGTTATACATACATCGTTGTTTTATTGAACAACTAAAGTAAATAAAACATCTGCCATGAATCCTCGCCTAGGCCTGATAGAGACTCGATCATGAGGCGATTTGGCCGCTAATCATTCATCGGCAAGGCTATCACGAATAACTATCAATTCAGTCAGGTTGCCCGATTTATGCGGTTTTTTTAACCCCGGTAATTCGGCACCATTCTTCTTTTTCTGTCACTGGGTCGAGTTGAAATTTATCCTGATAGGCCGCTGCGACATTAACGGCCTGTGTGGCCAATATGCCCGAAAGACCGAGGTATCCACCGGTCTTTGGCAACTCACTAATCAGCGGGGCCAGTTCGCGCAACGGGCCTGCCAGAATGTTGGCAACGACTACGTCAGCAGATAAATCTGTGGGTTGATTTTGTGGTAAGTACAACTCCAGACGTTCGGAGACGCCATTACGTTGTGCATTATCCCTGCTGGCCTGAATGGCCTGCGGATCGATATCAATGCCGATGGCACGCGCGGCGCCCAGTTTTAGCGCAGCGATAGCCAGAATGCCGGAACCACAGCCGAAATCGATAACGGTCTTGCCCTGCAAATCTAACCCATCGAGCCATTGCAGACATAGTGACGTGGTGGGATGCGTACCCGTACCAAATGCCAACCCGGGATCGAGCATCACGTTAACGGCGGTAGGATCGGGAATTTCCCGCCAGCTGGGGCAAATCCACAGCCGTTTGCCGAATTGCATCGGGTGGAAATTGTCCATCCACTCGCGTTCCCAATCCTTGTCTTCCAGTTGCTCGATTTTATGTTGAAATCCCGTACCCAACAACGGTTCCTGTTCCAGGATAGAGATAACTTCACTCATATCGGTTTCGGCATCATACAAACCGGTAACGTCAGTATCGCCCCACAGGCGGGTTTCGCCCGGTAGTGGTTCGAACACGGGGGTATCGTGTGTATCCTGGAATGTAACGGAGACGGCACCGCTTTCTACCAATGCATCGCCAAGTTGCTCCGCATGTGCACCGGAGGTATTAATTTTCAGTTGAATCCACGGCATAGCAGCCTCTATAACCTTAAAGTGATGATGAAGCAATAACCGGCGCTGTATGGTCATGCCCAAACCGGTTACCAATAAGAAATGCCACCAGGCTTAGCAGTAGCGCAGGCACGATAGGGTGGAATCCGGCCAACTGAATGCCAAGGCTGGCAAGCAAGGTGTAGCAGCTTGCACCGCATATCATGGAGCTCAGTGCGCCAGCTGAGTTGGCGCGCTCCCAGTATAAACCCAGTACCAGCGGCCACAGGAATACGGCTTCCAGCCCACCGAAAGCCAGCAGGTTCAGCCAGATAATCATCTCTGGTGGATGCCAGGCCGCCAGTAGCAGCAGCAGGCCAAGAATTGCCGTCACCAGACTGGATATCCGCTTGAGTAACCGTTCGTTGCTGAGTTGATGCGGGTACAGGCCCAGATAAAGATCTTTGATGATTGTCGCGGAGGATTGCAAAAGCTGTGCGTTGATGGTGGACATGATTGCCGCCATTGGTGCGGCCAGAAAAATCCCGGCTGCAAACGGGGGTAATACGGTAATCATCAGTGTTGGGATGACTTGATCCGGAATTTTCAGGTCCGGCAGAATTGCCCGGCCCAACACGCCTGCCAGATGCATGCCCAGCATCAGTATGGCGACAATAATCGTGCCTAGCACAATACCACGGTGTACCGCTTTACTATCCTTATAGGAAATACAACGCACGGCAGTATGAGGAAGGCCAATAATACCAAAGCAGACCAGTACCCAGAAGGACGTCATGAATGTCGGCGTCAGAATATGATTCACCCCTTGAGGTGTAACCAGTTCTGGATCGATATGCCGGAGTGTTTCAACTGCCTGGCCCAGTCCTCCGGCGGCTTTAATCACCGCAGCGAGCAGCAGGAAAGTACCCACAAGCATTACCAGCCCTTGCATCGCATCATTTAGTACACTGGCGCGAAATCCGCCAAAGGCAGTGTAGAGGGCAATCGTGATGCCGAAAATCAACAACCCGGTGTCGTAAGGGATCCCGGCAGCCGTTTCCAGCAAACGTGCTCCACCGATAAACTGTACCGTCATGGCACCGATGAACGCCACCAGCAGACTTAAGCTGGCTATCCACACCAGCCATCGGCTCTGATAGCGGGCATACAACATGTCGTTGAGAGTAACCGCATTATAGCGCCGGGCCAGAATAGCGAATTTCTTTCCCAGAATGCCTAATGACAGCCATACCGCAGGCAATTGGATCATCGCCAGCAGCACCCAACCCAGCCCGTATTTATAGGCAGCGCCGGGACCTCCTATAAAAGAACTGGCACTGACATAAGTGGCCGTCAGTGTCATGGCCAGCACGAAACCGCCCATGGAACGGTTGCCGAGAAAATATTCGGTCAGGAAACTGCCTTGCTGGCGACGGCGGTAGGCATAAACCGACAAACCAAAAACCAACAGTAAATACGTGATCAGCGGCAGGATGACTTCACTCTGCATCATGATCCTCCAATGCTATATCACGAAAGACAAAGTGAACCATTAACCAGCACAATACGATAAAAAGTAGAGGTAACCACAGACAAGCCAGCTCAAACCAGTGGGGTAATCCGGTGATCCCAGGGGCGTTATCAGGCAGGTAGGCAGTTAAAATCCAGGCGAGCAAATACGCCAGCGTTAGGCCCAGCGCCCAGCGGGCTTCCCGGTGTGCCTGAAGAAAACGTTTATCCATTTTTTCCCCAAAGCCAGTAGGCAGTATAGATGTCACAAAACAGAGGATTTTACGGTATGTGGGCCAATTGCCTAGCAAGAAATAGCACTAAAAATAAAAAGGCTGATTTCAGTGAGTGTTCATTTCATTGTTTTTTGATGATCGACAAAATGTTATCGATATTAAAATGGGCTCTCGCAGATACGAGAACCCATTTTGAATTAAGGTATTAATTGTCTAGGGATCCTGGCTTTCGCCGGCATGGACGATTATTACCCCGATGTTAAAGGCCGTTTTGATTACTCGAGACAGAAAATCATTGCAGGCCGAGTTTTTTCTCCAGATAGTGGATGTTGGTACCACCATGCTGGAAGTTTTCGTCACTCATGATTTTCATCTGTAGGTCGATGTTGGTTTTAATGCCATCGATGATCAGTTCAGCCAGCGCGTTACGCATACGAGCCAGCGCCACATCGCGATTCTCACCGTAGGTGATCAGTTTGCCAATCATGGAATCGTAATACGGCGGTACGGTATAACCGGCATAAATGTGCGATTCCCAACGTACCCCAAAGCCACCCGGAGCATGGAAACGAGTGATTTGCCCAGGACTTGGCAGGAACGTTATCGGGTCTTCGGCGTTGATACGGCATTCTATCGCATGACCGCGCACGGTTACTTCTTCTTGCTTGATAGAGAGGGGCTGACCTGCGGCGATACGTAACTGCTCTTTGATCAGGTCTACGCCGGTAATCATTTCAGTTACCGGATGTTCTACCTGAATACGGGTGTTCATTTCGATAAAGTAGAACTCACCATTTTCATACAGGAACTCAAATGTACCTGCACCACGGTAGTTGATATCGACACAGGCTTTGGAACAGCGTTCGCCAATGTAACGGCGCAAGTCATTGGTGATGCCTGGCGCCGGTGCTTCTTCCACCACTTTCTGGTGACGGCGCTGCATGGAGCAATCGCGTTCTGCCAGATAGATGGCGCTACCCTGACCATCAGCCAATACCTGAATTTCCACGTGTCGTGGGTTTTCCAGATATTTCTCCATATAAACTATATCGTTGTTGAACGCCGCTTTCGCTTCGGCACGAGTCATGGATATGGACTGAGCCAGGTCTTTATCGCTGCGAACCACGCGCATCCCACGGCCGCCACCGCCGCCAGAGGCTTTGATGATGACTGGATAGCCAATGCGTTTTGCCACCGCACGGTTTTTGTCCATATCGTCACCCAGCGGGCCGTCAGAACCGGGTACACAAGGTACGCCTGCTTTCTTCATGGCACTGATCGCTGAAACCTTATCCCCCATCAGACGGATGGTATCAGCACGTGGGCCGATGAAAATAAAACCAGAACGTTCAACTTGTTCGGCAAAATTGGCATTTTCCGACAAAAATCCGTAACCGGGGTGGATTGCCACCGCGCCGGTAATCTCGGCAGCAGAAATGATCGCCGGGATATTCAGGTAACTTTTATTGGACGGGGCGGGGCCGATACATACGCTTTCGTCCGCCAGTAATACATGTTTCAAGTCGCGATCCGCGGTGGAGTGAACGGCAACAGTTTTGATGCCCAACTCTTTACAGGCGCGTAAGATACGCAACGCGATCTCTCCGCGGTTAGCGATAACGATTTTATCTAGCATGGTAAGCCTCGTTATTCGATGACAACCAGTGGCTCGTCAAATTCAACCGGTTGGCCGTTATCGATCAGGATGGCTTTCACCACACCTGCTTTATCAGCTTCGATGGGATTCATCATTTTCATGGCTTCAACGATGCACAGTGTGTCACCGACATTCACTTGCTGGCCAATTTCTACAAACGGTTTGGCATCCGGGCTTGGTGTACGGTAGAAGGTGCCTACCATCGGTGAGCGTACGATGTGTCCGGCAATCGTAGCGGGAGCCGCGGCGGCCGCTTCGAGCGCAGGTGCTGCAATGGCGGCTGGCTGCTGTTGCAACATGGGAGCATATGCCTGTTGCATTACCGGGAAGCTGGATGTTGCTGGGATACGGCTGATGCGCACTGACTCTTCACCTTCGGAAATTTCCAGCTCGGAGATGCCAGATTCTTCAACCAGTTCGATCAGTTTTTTGATTTTACGAATATCCATGAATGTGGTTCCGTACTCTTGTTAATTGGAAGTTGACAAGCGTTTTACCGCTGTCTGTAAAGCATAGCTATAACCATCTGCCCCAAGACCACATATCACGCCTACAGCAATATCAGAAAGGTAGGAGTGATGGCGGAAAGATTCACATGCATGCACGTTGGTCAGATGAATTTCAATAAACGGGATAGCTACCGCTAACAATGCATCCCGCAGCGCTACACTGGTGTGAGTAAAGGCTGCCGGGTTGATCAGAATGAAATCCGTTTTCCCTCTGGCCTGATGAATACGGTCAATCAACTCATGTTCTGCATTGGATTGCAGATGAGAAAGCTGAGCGTCCAGTGCCAGTGCTTCCTTTCCTAGTTGGTTAACGATTTCCGCTAACGTTGTATGCCCGTACTTATCTGGCTCGCGGGTGCCCAGCAGGTTCAGGTTTGGACCGTTCAAAAGCAAAATGTGAAACTTGTCTGCCATTGTGCTGCTATCTCCCGCGATTAGCTTAGTGTCGCACAAAATAACGCGAAGCTATCCGTTTGTCACCTTTTGGTGAAGTAAAAGGTTAGGTTTAACGAAGTAAAGGTGGACATTATAGCCATATCGTAGCAATTGGCAGCTAAATACTGGTCTTATCTGCGGAGATATCAGACCTGTTACCACACAACGGCTTAGCAGGAAGCGGGGATATCAGTTTGGAAATCGGTGCATTATGCATGATTAACGCCCCCATTTCTGGAGCTTTTTATAGCGAAAAAGCAATAAAATGACCGCAATGAAGGCATAAATTATTGGCTGCGGTGACAGAGATTTTACTGACCAAAGATAGTGAATTGGCGCCAGGATGGCGACCAAATAAATGAAATTGTGTAATTTTTGCCAGCGCGAACCCAGTTTTCTCTGTGATGATTGAGTGGAGGTCAACGTTAGTGCAAACAGCACCAGCCAACTTACCATGCCCAGGGTAAGATAAGGTCGAGAAATAATCTCATTTCCCAGTAAATTCAGGTGAGTTATTCCCAATTCGAATAAAGTGTAACTGAGTAAATGGAATGTTGCCCAGGCAAAACACCATAATCCTAGTAAGCGACGGCAGCGTATCAGTAACGGTTGTTTGGCGTAACGGGCCAGTGGTGTCACCACCAGCGTAGCCAGCAATAGTTTCAGCGCCATCCTGCCCGTAAAATGCTGGATATCTTTTGCCGGATCAGCGCTGAACGCGCCTTGATTGACAGCGATAATCAACCATATAAGCGGCAAGAACGCCGCCAGATGAAGTACAACTTTTAATAAGCGAATCTGCTTTGCGGTTAAGCGCATTTAAAAGTTTCTCCGAAGATCTAGTCCCTGATATAAAGATGCCACCTGGTCAGCGTAGCCGTTAAATAACAGTGTAGGCTGCCGCTGTACATCCAGTAGTCCTCCTGATCCAATAACCCGGTCGGTTGCCTGTGACCAGCGTGGATGGTCGACATTCGGGTTCACATTGGCGTAAAAACCATATTCGTTCGGTGCAGCCATATTCCAGGTATTGGGTGGCTGTTCCTTCGTTAACCGGATGTGCACAATGGATTTAATGTTTTTAAAGCCGTATTTCCATGGGGTAACCAATCGTATTGGTGCTCCGTTTTGTGGCGGGAGTGTTTTGCCATAAACACCGACGGACAGTAGCGTCAGTGGATGCATAGCTTCATCCAGCCGTAGCCCTTCTACATACGGATAATCCAGTCCACCACCGACGAAACGATCTTTCTGTCCGGGCATTTGATCGGGATCATATAGTGTCTGGAAGGCGACATAGCGGGCGCTGCTGGTCGGTTCTGCAAGCTTGATCAACTTTGACAGTTCAAAACCGACCCAGGGGATGACCATCGACCAGGCTTCAACGCAGCGGAAGCGGTAAATCCGCTCTTCCAAAGCAAAACGCCGAAGGATGTCGTCAACATCCAGTGTTACCGGTTTTGCGACTTCACCATCAATCTGTACTTTCCAGCCTTCGGTTTTTAATCCGCCAGCCTTGGCGGCCGGGTCTGCTTTATCCATGCCAAATTCATAAAAATTATTATAGCCGGTGACCTTATCTTCTGGCGTAAGTGTCAATTGAGGATGCCATTTCGCTGGTTGGCTGAATGACAATGGCTTCCTGGGCGGTGCTGGTGGTTGATCTTTACCTTTAAACCAGGACAACAGATCGGCTTTGGCACTGAGTGGAAGACTCAGTGTCGCGGCAGTAATACCAAGGGCTTTCAGTACGGTACGACGCTGAAGAAAAAGTGACTCTGGGGTAACGTCGGCTTCTGTTAATTTGCGATGTTTATGCATGGCGAACTCCCGATTTTTTCATTTAATGCAGGGTAATTCAGCTTATTATCCCTTCGAGTATGCGGGAAAAAGTGCGGCAGGGAAAATCATCTTTTTTACTGGATATTGCGCTGGGTTTGGCGTTGTTATTACCTATTGTGAATAACATATCAGGCCGGAATAACCAGCCTGATATTAGCAAAGATCTAGCTAAAAGCAGTCAACGGTCATCATGAGTGATCACGGTTTCCCTATCCGGACCACCGTTCGGCCTGTAACCCGGTTCTCCAACAAGGCGGATGCGGTTTCTGATACCTGTTCTAAAGTGATTTCCTGCGTAACCTGTTCATAAAATGAGGCTGGTAACAGCGTGGCCAATCGTTGCCAGGCTTGCTGACGACGAGGTAGAGGAGCCATGACAGAATCCACGCCTTGTAGACGGACGTTACGCAAAATAAAAGGCATCACCGTGGTGGGCAAGGCTATACCGCCAGCCAAACCGCAGGCGGCAATGGTAGCGTTATAATCCATTTGTGCCAGAAGGGTGGCCAGAACTTTATTCCCAACCGTATCAATCGCCCCCGCCCAGCGCTGTTTTTCCAGCGGGCGGGTATCACCAGTAAATTCGTTGCGATCCAGCACCTGTTTCGCGCCTAATCGGTGCAGATAGTCGGTATTACCGGCGCGGCCGCTGATCGCTGTAACCCGGTAACCCAGAGCGGCCAGTAACGCCACCGCCGTACTGCCTACACCACCGCTGGCGCCGGTTACCACGATCTCTCCACATTCTGGTGTAATACCGCCATCTTCCAATGCCATGACGCACAGCATTGCCGTCAAGCCAGCAGTACCGATAATCATTGCCTGACGGGATGTTAATCCTTCTGGCAGCGTGACCAACCACTCTCCTTTCACCCGGGCTTGTTCTGCCAGACCGCCCCAATGGTTTTCACCCACCCCCCAGCCCGTCAAAATGACGGACTGGCCTACTATAATATCCGGCGTTTCGCTCTGGCGCACTGTCCCGGCGAAATCGATGCCGGGTACCATTGGAAATTGGCGAATGATTTTCCCTTTGCCGGTAATGGCCAGCGCGTCCTTATAGTTAATCCCAGACCATTCCACATCTACCGTTACGTTACCGTCAGGAAGTTGTTCCTGGCTGATATCCTGAATATTGGACAGGAGAAGCCCATTTTGTTGTTCGAGAACCAAGGCCTGCATGAAAATCCTCCTTCAGAGAGACAAAAATTAGAGCGAAATAATTTAATGACTATATTTGTAACAGGTAATATGAGAACTGATAAGCCGCAAAGAATACAGATAGAGTACACAATTAAGCATTATTGAAATATTCGAAAAGCGGGGGTTAAAACGCAGGGATGGGATTTACTGCAAAAATTTCCATGCTGATAACATTGCTAACAACATTGGCTATTTTCTTAATGTTGTCGAGTGGTGTTTTTAGTTTTATCAATTACAGCCACCAGCGAATGGAGTACCAATTACGTACTCTCGCGGCCAGTATCGACCAGGCTTTACTCGTGCAATCTCCTGATAACATACAGCTTTGGCTCCCGGCGGTAATGAAAACTGCTGGGGTTGTTGAGCTGGAAATACGTGACGGGCATAAGCGTATTTATTTTCAGCGATTGCCGGAAACACAGGTTAATGATAGTGGCGGGCCGGCATTTATTTATCGCTATGTTCAACTGCCGTTGTTGCATCATATTGATATGTCGGTGAGCGTCACGTATATCGATCCGCTGATTGGCATACCTCGTTATTTGATGTCGATGCTTTCTGTTCTATTGGCTATCGCCATCATGGCGACGGCGGTATTTTTCTCTATTCGCTGGCTTCGCAGGCAAACGGCAGGTCAGGAACAGTTGGAAACACGGGCCAAACTTATCCTGTATGGTGAGCGTGAAACCGTCATGCATGGTTCTGTGCATGAATGGCCAGTAAATGCTAGCGGGGCGTTGGATCAACTCCTGGCGGATTTGGTGGAAGCGCGGGAGGAGCGTGGACGGGTGGATACATTAATTCGCGCTTTCGCGGCGCAGGATGCGGAAACCGGGCTCAATAATCGGCTCTTTTTTGACAGTCAGCTCACTACTCAACTGGAAGATGCAGAAGATGTGGGCACACATGGCGTGGTGATGATGATTCGTCTGCCAGATTTCGAAACTCTGGAGGAGACGCATGGTTACGGTGGTGTCATTGAAGAATACCGCTATACATTGATTAACCTGCTTTCAACATTTGTACTGCGTTATCCTTCGGCCTTGCTAGCGCGCTATTATCACAGCGATTTTGCCGTACTGTTACCACATCGGACGTTAAAAGAAGCGGATACGATTGCTGCTCAACTGGTGAAAGCGATTGATATCCTGCCGGTGACGCCGTTGATTGAGAGAGAAGACATTCTGCATATCGGCATCTGCGCCTATCATAGCGGCCAGAGTGCCGAACAGGTCATGGAGAGTGCAGAAGATGCTACCCGTAATGCGGTATTACAAGGAGGGAATGGCTGGTGTGTGTATGACCGCCAGGTTCCGGATAAAGGCCGTGGGAGCGTCAAGTGGCGCACGCTACTGGAGCACACACTGTCGCGTGGCGGGCCGCGATTATATCAAAAACCGGCTATCACGCGGGAAGGCGAAGTGCATCATCGAGAATTAATCAGCCGTATTTATGATGGTTCGCAAGAGCTGTTGGCGGCGGAATATATGCCGTTAGTACGACAACTGGGCTTAACCGCCAGTTATGATCGTCAACTGATAACCCGCAGCATTGCACTGACCGTAAGCTGGCCGGAGGCTGTGCTGGCACTTCCCATCACGGTGGACTCACTTTTACAGCGTCCATTTTTACATTGGCTGCGGGAAACGTTGCTACAATGTCCGAAAAAGCAACGCCAACGTATTTTCTTTGAACTTGCAGAGGCAGATGTGTGTCAATATATCGGCCGTTTACGTCCGATACTCAGTCTGATTTCCGGATTGGGGTGTCGGTTGGCGGTAACGCAGGCCGGTTTGACGCTGGTTAGCACGACATACATTAAATCGCTACAGATTGAAATTATCAAATTGCACCCGGGATTGGTGCGCAGTCTGGAAAAAAGACTGGAGAACCAGCTGTTTGTTCAGAGCTTGACCGAGGCTTGTAAAGGTACTCACGTCAAAGTTTTTGCCGTTGGCGTTCGAACCAAATCGGAGTGGCAAACGTTGCTGGATAAAGGTGTTTGTGGTGGGCAGGGAGATTTTTTTGCTTCATCTGAGCCGGTCGGTAACGCGCTGAAAAAATATTCATCTCGTGCTTATGTTTAATGTAAAAGTCCTGTGCGAATTGGCGTAGAATAACTTCTGCCTTAATGTGAGTGGTATCTGCTTTATGTGAGTAGTGAATCACTAAAATGTTAGGTTTTATGTCTGTTGTTAGCGCAGTTTTTAGGGGAAGTGCGTAATAATGCCTTCCGCCATTTGAAGAAATGCCATACTGTGGGTTTCCCGGATCATGGCAGTTTGTGCAATATACACTTTTTCACCGTAGCAGAGCGTGTTCGAGCCTTGTCGCTGCTGCGTGTGGTTGGTAAAGTAGGCGGATTTCATTTCCGCCCCCAGCTTGCAGGATTATCCCTTAGTTATGTTTAAGAAATTTCGTGGCATGTTTTCTAACGACTTGTCCATCGACTTGGGTACCGCCAATACCCTTATTTATGTAAAAGGACAGGGCATTGTACTGAATGAGCCTTCTGTAGTGGCTATTCGTCAGGATCGTGCCGGCTCTCCAAAAAGTGTGGCCGCCGTTGGGCATGAGGCTAAACAGATGTTAGGCCGTACTCCAGGCAATATCGCTGCTATCCGGCCGATGAAAGACGGCGTCATTGCCGACTTTTTTGTGACCGAAAAGATGCTTCAACACTTTATTAAACAGGTGCATAGCAATAGCTTTATGCGCCCGAGTCCCCGCGTTCTTGTGTGTGTGCCAGTGGGTGCGACACAGGTGGAGCGTCGTGCTATCCGCGAGTCCGCTCAAGGCGCTGGCGCCCGTGAGGTTTTTCTGATTGAAGAGCCGATGGCGGCCGCTATTGGTGCGGGTTTACCGGTTTCTGAAGCCACCGGTTCTATGGTGGTGGATATCGGTGGTGGTACAACAGAAGTCGCCGTTATTTCGCTCAACGGTGTGGTCTACTCCTCGTCAGTCCGTATTGGTGGTGACCGTTTCGATGAAGCTATCATTAATTATGTCCGTCGTAATTATGGTTCATTGATTGGTGAAGCCACTGCCGAACGTATCAAACATGAAATCGGTTCTGCCTATCCAGGTGATGAAGTCCTTGAAATTGAAGTTCGTGGTCGTAACCTGGCCGAGGGTGTACCTCGAGGGTTCACTCTGAATTCCAATGAGATTCTGGAAGCCTTGCAGGAGCCGTTGACAGGGATCGTGAGTGCCGTGATGGTGGCGTTGGAGCAATGCCCGCCGGAACTGGCATCTGACATTTCAGAGCGCGGTATGGTGCTGACCGGTGGTGGTGCGCTGCTGCGTAATCTGGATCGGTTACTGATGGAAGAAACCGGCATTCCGGTGGTAGTGGCTGAAGATCCTCTGACCTGCGTGGCGCGTGGTGGTGGTAAAGCGTTGGAGATGATCGACATGCATGGCGGCGATTTGTTTAGCGAAGAATAATCCGGCCAGAAAAAAGAGGGGGGGACCGTATGGATGAAGTCTTTTTTTCATCCCACGTGGTAGCCCCCTTTTTATTGTCGAGGAATATGCAATTTTATGAAGCCGATTTTTAGCCGGGGCCCTTCCCTGCAACTGCGACTTTTTCTTGCTGTCGTTACTGCCATTGCGATCATTATTGCTGACAGTCAGTTGGGGATGTTTGTAAAAATCAGAACGTACATGGATACGGCCGTTAGTCCTTTCTATTTTCTGGCGAATGGGCCACGCGAAGTGCTGGATAACGTGTCTGCAACCTTAACTACCCGGAAACAGTACCAACTGGAAAACACGGCGTTACGTCAGGAATTATTGCTGAAAAACAGCGATCTGCTTTTATTGGGTCAACTCAAGCAGGAGAACGCCCGTCTGCGTGAACTGCTGGGGTCACCGTTGCGTCAGGATGAGCAGAAAATGGTGACGCAGGTTATTTCTTCCGGTACAGACCCATACAGCGATCAGGTGGTTATCGATAAAGGCGCGGTTAATGGGGTTTATGAGGGTCAACCGGTAATCAGTGATAAAGGTGTAGTGGGACAGGTCGTTGCGGTTGGTCAGTTAACCAGTCGTGTGCTGTTAATCTGTGATGCTTCCCATGCTTTGCCGATTCAGGTGTTGCGTAATGACATCCGTGTGATTGCGGCGGGTAATGGCTGCACCGATGATTTACAACTGGAACATCTGCCCAATAATACTGATATTCGTGTTGGTGATGTGCTGGTAACGTCTGGGTTGGGGGGGCGTTTCCCTGAAGGTTACCCAGTTGCGGTGGTCTCTTCGGTCAAGGTGGATACGCAGCGTGCTTATACCATTATTCAGGCGCACCCTACTGCAGAATTACAGCGTTTACGCTATCTGTTGTTGTTGTGGGGCGGCAGGAATAGTACCAAGACCGTGATGACTCCACAGGAAGTGCACCGTATCGCGAACGAGCGTCTAATGCAGATGATGCCACATGTTTTGTCCCCACCCAGTGAAATGGGGCCACCTGCGCCACCCACTAACAATACCCCAGCGAAAGGGAATTCATCAGGAGAACATCCATGAATCTCTATCGCCGGCATGGATACTGGATTATCTGGGCCTCGTTTCTAGTAGCGATGGTGTTGCAGATTATGCCTTGGCCGAATGAAATCTATATTTATCGCCCTTCCTGGTTGATGTTGATCCTTATTTACTGGGTCATGGCGTTGCCGCACCGGGTAAATGTGGGGACGGGATTTGTTTTAGGGATAATTATGGATCTGATTTTAGGGTCCACGCTGGGTGTTCGGGCGTTGGGGATGAGCATTATCGCTTATCTGGTGGCGTTTAAATTCCAACTGTTTCGCAATATGGCTCTGTGGCAGCAGGCGTTAATCGTCATGCTGTTGTCATTTGTGCTAGATCTGCTGGTGTTCTGGGCCGAATTTCTGGTGATCAATGTCTCTTTTCGTCCAGAAATTTTCTGGAATAGTGTGGTGGACGGCGTGCTCTGGCCGTGGTTGTTCTTGCTGATGCGGAAAATCCGCCGTCACTTTGCGGTGCAGTGAGGCAACTTAATGGTCGAACTGTATTTGGCTTCATCGTCACCCCGCCGCCGAGAACTGCTTGGGATGTTGGATATCCCATTTGCAACACTCTCCATTGATGTTGTTGAGCAGCGGCAGCCCAACGAAACAGCAGAAAGTTATGTTAACCGCCTGGCGCAGGAAAAAGCCATTGCAGGCGTTGCTGTAGCACCGCTGGATTTGCCGGTGCTGGGTGCCGATACCATTGTGGTGCTGGATGGTCAGATACTGGAAAAACCGCGTGATGAAGCGCAGGCGTCAGACATGCTGGCGGCACTCTCTGGTCGGCACCATCAGGTGATGACAGCGCTGGCGCTGGCCGATCGGCAAGCAATCGTAAGCCAGTGCGTTATCGTCGATGTTGTGTTCCGTGAGCTATCCGATCAGGATATTGCACACTATGTTGCCAGTGGTGAACCTATGGATAAAGCGGGCGCTTATGGCATCCAGGGGAAAGGTGGGTGCTTTGTCAGATCGATCGTCGGAAGCTACCACGCCGTGGTAGGATTGCCATTGGTAGAAACTATTGAATTATTTAATCATTTTTCTGCATTGCGTAAAGTAAGAGGAACCCATGACCGCTGAGTTGTTGGTAAACATTACACCTTCAGAAATGCGAGTGGCTTACATTGACGGCGGCATTCTGCAGGAAATTCATATTGAACGAGAAGCCAAGCGCGATATTGTCGGCAATATTTATAAAGGGCGCGTGAGCCGTGTATTGCCAGGCATGCAGGCTGCTTTTGTGGATATTGGCCTGGATAAAGCGGCGTTTCTCCATGCTTCCGATATTATGCCCCACACTGAGTGTGTCGCCGGGGATGAACAGAAAAATTTCCATGTCCGGGATATCGCTGAGTTGGTACGTCAGGGACAGGATCTGATGGTGCAGGTGGTCAAGGATCCGCTGGGTACCAAAGGAGCCCGCTTAACGACGGATATTACGCTACCTTCACGCTATCTGGTTTTTATGCCGGGAGCCTCCCATGTGGGTGTTTCACAGCGAATTGAAAGTGAAACAGAGCGTGAGCGTCTGAAAAAAACAGTAGCAGAATATTGTGATGAGCAGGGCGGGTTTATTATTCGCACCGCAGCGGAAGGCGTTGGTGAAGAGGAATTGATGCAGGATGCCGCGTTCCTTAAGCGTTTGTGGAGCAAGGTGATGGAGCGTAAAAAACGCAACCAGACCAAGTACAGACTCTATGGTGAACTGGCTCTGGCACAGCGTATTCTGCGCGATTTTGCCGGCGCGGCGCTGGATCGTATTCGCGTCGATTCCAGGTTGACCTATGATTCTCTACTGGTGTTCACCGCAGAGTATATTCCGGAAATGACCAGCAAGCTGGAGCATTACGTCGGTAAACAACCTATCTTTGACCTCTACGATGTGGAGAACGAAATTCAGCGAGCGCTGGATCGGAAAGTAGAGTTGAAATCAGGTGGTTATCTGATCATTGACCAAACGGAAGCAATGACCACTATTGATATCAATACCGGCGCGTTTGTGGGCCATCGCAATCTGGATGAAACCATTTTCAATACCAATATAGAAGCAACCCAGGCCATTGCCCGCCAGCTACGGTTACGTAACCTTGGTGGGATTATCATTATTGATTTCATTGACATGAATAATGAGGATCACCGCCGGCGCGTGCTAAATTCATTAGAGCTGGCATTGAGTAAAGATCGGGTGAAAACCAGTATTAGTGGTTTCTCTCAACTAGGATTAGTAGAGATGACACGCAAACGTACCCGTGAAAGTATAGAGCATGTATTGTGTAATGAATGTCCCACCTGCCATGGTCGGGGCAGAGTGAAAACGGTGGAAACCGTCTGCTATGAAATCATGCGTGAAATTGTTCGTGTCCATCATGCCTATGACTCTGACCGCTTCCTGGTGTATGCCTCACCCTTGGTTTGTGATGCACTGAAAAGCGAAGAATCTCATGCCTTGGCAGAAGTGGAAATTTTCGTGGGCAAACAGGTCAAAGTGCAGATTGAACCCTTGTATAGTCAGGAACAGTTTGATGTTGTCATGATGTGACACTGACTGAATTATCCTGTGGATGTCAGTCCGTGGGAGGAAATGGCTTCTGTGCGGTCATCATCACGACGGCCGGAGCTTGGACTATATGGTTTTCGTTCGTTGTCCACGACGAAAAACAAGGAGAGATGCGTGAGGCGACTGCCCGGAATATTGTTAGCCACGGGTGCTACTTTAATTGTGTTGTGTGCACTGGTCGTTAGCGGCCTGAGAGTAGTACTGCCACAGTTAGATTATTTCCGACCACAGGTGGTGGCATGGGCGCAGTCCGTCACGGGTATTCCATTGGAAGTGGAGGCGTTGCGGGGCAGTTGGGAGACCTTCGGGCCGACGCTTGAAATTCAGAATTTCAGTGCCAACGGCCCGGATGCTGACTGGCAGTCGGAGCGCATCACATTGGCACTGGATGTCTGGCAATCCTTGTTGCATTTGCGCTGGCAGTTTCGTGATCTCACCTTTTATCACATGCATCTTGATGTGAAAACACCGCTGAATGCTCAGCATCAGGGCAATCTGTTGGAGCCAGGCAGACTAAGCGATCTTTTCCTCCGTCAGTTCGACCACTTCGATTTGCGCGACAGCCATATCACGTTCCTGACGCCTTCCGGTACACATGCTGAACTGAGCATTCCTCAATTGACCTGGCTCAATCGTAACAACCGCCACCGCGCAGAGGGGTTAATCAGCCTCTCGAGCTTTAATGGGCAGCATGGCGTGGTGCAGATGCGTATGGATCTGCGTGACAATCAAGGGTGGTTGGATAACGGTACGGTTTATCTGCAAGCCGACAATATTGATATGAAACCTTGGCTTGGTCGCTGGATACGCAGTAATACTGGTCTGGAAAGCGCGGACTTCAGCCTGGCAGCCTGGTTGAATGTGCGGGAAGGGAGTATTTATTCTGGAGATCTGCTTCTGAATAAAGGGACAGCCAGTTGGCGAGAGGGGGAAAATGCTCATCGCCTGAGTATCGATAATATGACGGTACATGCCAGTCGCCGTGAAAACGGTTGGCAGGTTGAAGTCCCTGCCTTGACGATGTCCACTGATGGGGTACTTTGGTCAAAGGGGCGACTTTCCGCGCTGTGGTTACCGAAGAGCGATGCTATGTTGGGGCCTGATCATCAGTCGGAACTGCGTATCCGGGCCAGTAATCTTGATTTGGAACGGTTTTCTCCTCTATTGCCACTGCTCGCAACCGCCACACCAACGCTGGAACAACGTTGGCTGGCATTACAGCCAAAGGGACGGTTGACCGCATTGGCGTTGGATATTCCGCTGCTGCAACCGGAAAAAACCCGTTTTCAGGTGAAATGGCAGGATGTTAGCTGGCAGAACTGGCAACTGATCCCCGGCGTGAATCATTTCTCTGGTTCAGCTAGCGGTAGCATTGCGCGTGGGCAAGTGGGGCTGTCACTGAAACAAAGTGTACTCCCTTATCCCAATATGTTCCGTGCTCCGCTGGAAATTGGTCAGGCTAGTGGCACCATCAACTGGCGCGATGATGATCAGGGCTGGGAGCTATGGGCCCAAGGGCTGGATGTGCGGGCTAAATCACTATGGGCTAACGGCGATTTTCACTATCGTCAGCCAGCAAAGGGTAAACCTCGTCTGGATATTCTGTCCGGGTTGCGCCTGACCGACGCTGCCGACGCCTGGCGTTATTATCCCGAACCCTTTATGGGGAAACCGCTGGTGGATTATTTGAGCAGTGCTCTGAAAGCTGGGCGGGTGGATAACGGCACGTTGATTTTTGCTGGTAATCCCCAGGATTTCCCATTTGAACATCATGAAGGACAGTTCCAGGTCTGGGTTCCGGTAAAAAACGCCATCTTCGAATTTCAACCGGGCTGGCCTGTGCTTACCGAACAGGATATTACGCTGAACTTTCTCAATAATGGCCTATGGATGTCCGCGCCGCATGCCTGGTTGGGCAAGGTAGAAGGGACGAATATCAGCGCTATTATTCCCGATTACGCTAAAGAGCAATTACTGGTTAATGGCGATCTTCATGGGCCAGGGGAAGACGTGAGGCATTACTTCAACCAGACGCCGATGAAGTCCTCATTGGGTTCGGCACTGGACGCGCTACAGATTGGCGGTATGGTTAATGGTTCTCTACATCTGGATATTCCGTTAGATGTTGGAGATGTTCAGGCTAGTGGTGATGTGGTATTGAATGACAATACGTTATTGATTAAGCCATTAGATACCACGTTGGAGAATTTGACCGGACGGTTCCACTATAACAACGGTGCTCTTGTCAGTAATAATCTGCAGGCCAACTGGCTGGGACAGCCTATATCAGTGAATTTCACTACTGAGGAGCAGGCAAAGGCTTTTCAGATTAACGTGGGTTTGCAAGGTGACTGGCAGGCTTCCCGTTTATCGGGGATGCCCACGCCGTTGGCGTCAGCGTTGGCAGGTAGTGCCAATTGGCAAAGTACGGTAGCCGTTAGCCTGCCTTACAAGGGTGAGGCCAGTTATGATGTTGATTTACAGACGAATCTCAAGGGAGTGAGTAGTCACTTACCGCTACCTCTGAATAAGACAGCTGGAACGGCTCTACCGCTTCATGTCACGGTCAAAGGTGATGTCAACGGGTTTATGTTCAACGGTAGCCTAGGTAAGGCGCAACGCTTTATCAGTCAGTGGCAGTTGCATGACAGTGCGCTGACACTGATGCGGGGAGCCTGGCAGAATAACGCTAACGTCGTTCCGCGGTTACCGAAAGAGTCTTCGCTGATGCTGGATGTACCAGCACTGGATGGTGAGGGTTGGCTGGGATTGTTGCCTGCCATTCGTGCATCGCTCAGTGGCACCAGTAATAGCAGCAATTTCCATTGGCCGGCATTAGTGATTCTGAAAACCCCGGAATTGAACATCCTTGGCCAGAGGTGGCACGATCTGATACTTACCAAAGAAAACCGAATTAGTAGTGAGGAAGTCGGGATAAAAGGGCAGGAAATTGACGGCAAAATAGATATTCCCAATCGTGGCGCGTGGCAGAGCGATATTCGTTATCTTTATTATAATCCTCAATGGAAAAGCGACGACGCTACCAACCCGATAGCGCTGGCGGAGAAAAAATCCCCGTTGAATGATCCAGCCATCAAACTTGAAGACTGGCCAGCCATCCAGGTGAACTGCCGGGAATGTTGGATACTTGGGCAGAACATGGGCCGAATCCAGGGAGCACTACAGCCGGAACGGAATAAACTGTTGCTTAGTGATGGTGTGATTGACACGGGTAAATCCCGGTTGACGATTAATGGTAGCTGGCAGGAAAGCAGTAAAGGCGTGCGGACGGCGGTGAAAGGTCGTTTATCTGGTGCCAGTCTTACAAAAAATACCGCTTGGTTCGGTGTGAAAACGCCTTTGCGCGCTGGCGAATTCAGCGTGGATTATGATCTGTACTGGCGTGGCACACCCTGGGAACCGGATATTCCCAGCTTGAGCGGGATCCTGAAAACGCACATTGGTAAAGGGGAAATTACCAATGTGAGCACCGGTCAGGCGGGGCAGTTATTACGTTTGGTCAGTTTTGACGCGTTGCTGCGTAAGCTACAGTTTGATTTCCGCGATACGTTCAGCGAAGGTTTCTACTTTGATTCCATTAATAGCACTGCATGGATAAAAGAGGGTGTACTGCATACGGACAATCTGCTGGTGGATGGTCTGGCAGCGGATATCGCCATGAAGGGCGATGTCGATCTGGTAAAACACCAAATTGCCATGGAGGCGGTGGTCGCGCCAGAAATTTCTGCAACTGTCGGCGTTGCAACCGCCTTTGCGGTTAATCCGCTAATCGGTGCCGCTGTTTTTGCTGCCAGTAAAGCGTTGGCGCCACTATGGAATAAAATTTCTCTGATTCGTTACCAGATTTCCGGTAGCCTTGATCAGCCGAAGATTCAGGAAGTACTGCGCGAGCCGCAAAAAACAAAGCCTGCTGAAGCAGCGGTCCGCTAACTGCGGTATGTTCATCCGATTACATCGACAATAAGAGTGACATCCTATGAGTCTGACGTTTGTCAGTGAGCAATTACTCACAACCAACAAGCTGAGTTATCACGATTTAAGCACGATTCTGGCATCGTTAAATGAACGTCGTCTGGATTATGCCGATCTCTATTTCCAGTCGAGTTACCATGAATCCTGGGTATTAGAGGACCGTATTATTAAAGAAGGGTCTTACCATATCGATCAAGGGGTCGGTATTCGCGCGGTAAGCGGAGAGAAAACCGGGTTTGCCTATGCCGACCAGATCACGCTTAATGCGTTGCAACAGAGCGCACAGGCGGCTCGCAGTATTGTTCGGGAACAGGGTACCGGCACTGTCCGTACCTTGGGCGATGTGCCGCATCGTGGGCTTTATTCCGACATGAACCCGCTGGACAGTCTGACACGGGAAGAGAAGATTGCCTTGTTGCACCGGGCAGATGCAACGGCTCGTGCGACGGACCCACGCGTACAGGAAGTTAGTGCCAGTTTAACCGGCGTGTATGAGTTAGTGCTGGTGGCGGCGACGGACGGTACGCTGGCGGCGGATGTCCGCCCGCTGGTGCGTTTGTCAGTCAGTGTATTGGTCGAGGAAGATGGCAAGCGTGAACGCGGTGCCAGTGGTGGTGGTGCCCGTACCGGGTATGATTATTTCTGGCAACAGACGGATGGCGAGATCCGGGTGGAAGCCTGGGCGAAAGAGGCGGTGCGCATGGCGCTGGTTAATCTTTCTGCCGTGGCGGCACCCGCTGGGTCAATGCCGGTGGTACTGGGTGCCGGCTGGCCGGGTGTGCTGTTGCATGAAGCCGTCGGTCATGGTCTGGAAGGTGACTTTAACCGCCGGGGTACTTCGGTATTTAGTGGTCAGATGGGGAATCTGGTGGCTTCGGAACTCTGTACGATCGTGGATGATGGCACGATGGATGGGCGTCGTGGTTCATTAGCGATGGATGATGAAGGTGTTCCCGGCCAGTACAATGTACTGATTGAGAACGGTGTACTGAAAGGTTATATGCAGGACAAGCTGAATGCCCGGTTGATGGGCGTAGCGCCAACCGGTAACGGGCGTCGTGAGTCTTATGCTCATCTACCAATGCCGCGGATGACTAATACGTACATGCTGGCGGGCAAATCCACAGCGGAAGATATTATCTCCAGTGTGGAATATGGCCTGTATGCACCGAACTTCGGCGGTGGCCAGGTGGATATCACATCCGGCAAATTTGTGTTCTCTACTTCAGAAGCTTATCTGATAGAAAAAGGCCGTATTACCAAACCGGTAAAAGGTGCGACGCTGATTGGCTCTGGTATTGAGGCCATGCAGCAGGTTTCTATGGTCGGTAACGATTTGGCGCTGGATAACGGTGTCGGCGTGTGTGGTAAAGAGGGGCAGAGCCTGCCAGTCGGAGTTGGACAACCGACGCTGAAACTGGATAGCCTGACCGTCGGCGGCACGGCCTGATTGGCGTTAACCGCCATGACTGAAAGATGTTAAAAGCCGCTTAACGCGGCTTTTTTACTGGGCAGAGCATGCCAACAGTTATTTCACTGGTTGATCAGATAGCGGGTTCTCCTGCCGATAGCCCTGATATACCAGGGCGACTTTCTTGAAGTATTCCGTCAGATAGTTAATACATACCTGCACCTTAAGTGGCAGATTGTCTTTGCGTGTATACAGTGCATATACCGGACGCGGATCGGAATGATAACGGGTAAACAGAATTTCCACGTCCCCCCGTTTAATATCGTCAAGGACCCACATCAGAGGTGTATAGGCGATACCTGCGCCGGTTTTCAGCCAGCGGATCAAGGTTTGGGAGTCATTGGTGACGAAACGCCCCTGCGGCGCCAACCGGGTAGTAATGCCTTCCGGCGCAATCAGCTCAAATTCGCTGTCTGGCCGCACACTGTATTCCAACCAGGAAAAGTTAGCGATGTCGGCAGGTTTTTCCGGTGTACCATGTTGCGCCAGATAGCTTCTGGCGGCACAAACCACCATCGGCATGGTACCCAGCCGGGTGGAAAACAGGCTCGAGTCCTGTAGGGCACCGACACGAATGACGATATCCAGACCATCGGCAATCAGGTCGGGAGCTGGAATACCGGTGACCAAATTAACGGAGAGCCCTGGATATTCTTTCAACATTTCCGCCGTCATCGTGGCCAAGACATTTTGTGCCATGGTGGAAGAGCTGCCAATGCGCAGTGTACCGATGGGGGTGTTGTTAAAGGCATAAAGTTGTTCGTGCACTTCACGCGCTTCGTGCAGCATCCTGCGGCATCCATGATAGTAAATCTTTCCTCCTTCCGTCAGCCCGATACTCCGCGTGCTGCGATTCAATAGTTTGATCTGTAGCTCATCTTCCAGTTTGGTAACTGCCTGGCTCACGGCTGAAACACTCATTTCCAACTGGCGGGCGGCGGCGGTAAAAGAGCCGAACTCCACTACCTTGGCGAACACCGACATGCTTTTTAGTCGTTCCATTGTTAACCCTGGCTTAAAAGTGATTTAGATCACACTATGTAGATAAGACAATAGTAAGTCTCCATAATATGGCTTGTCTAACAATGATGGGCCGGTATTAACAGACTTCCTCCCGACTGTTGTTATCTCGATAGACTAAACGCTGATTTAACATCGCATTAATTATACCCAATATATTTCGCGTTGCAGGAATGTGGCCTGCCGCGGCCTCAAAGGGGTGAGGCTCAGGGATGGGGCGAGTAATTCCGCGCAACTGCAACTTGCAGAATGATGGGAATATTCATTAAGTCAGTACCTGTAATCACCCTTATTGTCGGTTTACTCCGCACCGGGTCTGTGAGTTGTCATGCTCGCGGAGGATCGTTTTTTGTTTTAGTCGACAAAGTGCATTGATCAGCAGAATAAATAAGGAAAAAGAGGATGGGTTCACTCCCGGTCATGGTGCTGTTTGGTTTGTCTTTTCCACCGGTTTTTTTTGTACTTCTGGTATCACTGGCACTGTTTTTTGCCAGCATCCGCCTGTTGCAGCCTACCGGTATCTATGACGTTGTCTGGCATCCCGCACTGTTCAATACCGCCCTGTTTTGCTGTCTGTTCTATCTGTTATGCCGTTTCGGTCTTTGAGGTCGCTGTGAAAACACCCGCTATAACCATCATCATCAAAAAATTCGGTCGTGTGGCGATAACGCTGGCTTTCGTGCTGTTTGCGGTAGTCGCGTTGGTTCGTCTGTGGGCGTTCTATACGGAATCGCCCTGGACGCGTGATGCAAAATTCACTGCCGATGTTGTGGCAATTGCGCCCGATGTCAGCGGTTTACTGAAAGAAGTGAAGGTTCACGATAATCAGCTAGTGAAGCGGGGTGATGTACTGTTTGTCATCGACCCGCTCCGTTATCAAGACGCGGTGGCAGAGGCTGACGCTGATGTCGCTTACTATCAGGCATTGGTGGCAGAGAAAAAGCGGGAGGCAAACCGGCGTCTGCATCTTGGCGTGCAAGCGATGTCACAGGAAGCGATCGACCAGTCTTCTAATGAATTGGAAACCGTCACGCATCAGTTGGCGAAGTCAGAAGCGGAGCTGGCGCTGGCAAAGCTCGATCTGGACCGGGCTGTCGTGCGTGCTCCGGCAGATGGTTGGGTAACCAATCTCAATGTGCAGGAGGGAGAATATATTACCCGTGGGTCGACTGCGGTAGCGTTGGTGAAAAAGGATTCTTTCTATTTGCTGGCCTATCTGGAAGAAACCAAGCTGGAAGGGGTTCGTCCCGGTTTTCGGGTAGAAATTACCCCGCTGGGAAGTAACCGTATTCTCTACGGTACGGTAGACAGTGTGGCGGCGGGGGTTAACAACAGTAGCAGTGATATCGATACAAAAGGTCTGGCGACGGTGGATTCCAATCTGGAATGGGTTCGTCTGGCACAGCGCGTACCGGTAAGAATCAAACTTGACCAACAAATGGGCAATCTTTATCCGGCGGGGACGACTGCCACGGTGGTGGTGACCGGTGATCAAACGCGAAATACTAAATCAATGTCACCTTTGCTGAAGCTGATGCATCGACTACGTGAATTCGGTTAAGCGATATGATAATGAAAAGTCCCGTTTTTCCCCGATTTCGCTTCGCCTCTAAACTTAGCTTTTCCATTGTGCTATCGCTGCTGCTCGGTTTTTATTTGCAGTTGGAAACGCCACGCTGGGCAGTGCTTACTGCGGCTATCGTGGCGGCGGGCCCGGCATTTGCCGCCGGGGGCGAGCCTTTCTCCGGTTCGATTCGTCATCGTGGAATATTACGTATTCTCGGAACATTTCTCGGTTGTATTGCCGCAGTTGTCATCATTATTGCTACTGTTCGTGCCCCGTTGGTGATGCTGATACTCTGTTGCTTGTGGACCGGCGTTTGTGTTTGGATCTCCTCGTTGGTCAAGGTGGAAAACGCCTATGTGTATGGACTGGCGGGTTATACCGCGCTGATTATCATTGTCACGACACAAAATGTCCCTTTGGAAACACCGCAGTTTGCCGTGGAACGTTGCAGTGAGATCGTGCTGGGGATTGTCTGTGCAATTCTGGCGGATCTGCTGTTTTCCCCGCGATCCATCAAGCAAGATCTTGATCGTGTGGTGGGGGATTTGTTGGTAGACCAATATCGATTGATGCAGCGCTGCGTTAATGGCGTATCTAAAGAAGATCTGGATGCCGACTGGAGCGCGCTGGTGCGTAAAACCCATACCCTGAACGGGATGCGCAGCCATCTGATGCTGGAGTCCTCCCGCTGGCAAAGCAGTAACCGCCGTCTTAAAACGATGCTGACCCAATCCTGGATGATGATCACCCATGCCTGTGAAACCTATGTGGTTTTGCAAGATAGTACAATGCCAGTGAAAGGTGGCCTTACCATAATACTGGAACAACCAGCGTCGTCTCCGGCTGATGTTCATAAATATCTCAAGCAGCTCCGTCATCTGGTGGTTGCCAGTCATAGTGAAAGCCTACCGTCAACACTGGCGGGGTGGGTGGGGGCGGCGACCCGTTATCAATTACTGGCAAAGGGAGTACAGGCTAATGCGCGTATCAGTCGGGTGGAAGCCGAGTTGCTGGAAGAGGATGCCGCGATTAAGGTGACCTCGGCAGAGACTCACCACGCAATGATTAATGGTTTGCGTACCAGTGTAGCAACGGCCCTGGGCTGTCTGTTCTGGCTGAGCACTGGTTGGACGTCCGGTAGTGTTTGTATGGTGATGATTGCTGTGGTGACGTCATTGGCGATGCGATTGCCGAATCCCCGGATGGTGGCGAAAGACTTTATGTTTGGCACGTTGTTTGCGCTCCCTCTGGGGGCGCTAATGTTTATGTTGGTGCTGCCATCCACCCAGCAGAGCCTGTTCCTGCTGTGTCTCAGTCTTGGCGGTATGGCATTTATCATTGGCATTGAAGTACAGAAGCGGCGATTGGGGTCATTGGGGGCGCTGGCCAGCACGATCAATATTCTGGTGCTCGACAATCCGATGACCTTTAATCTTTCTCAGTTTCTGGATAATGCCATCGGCCAAATCATTGGCTGTTTTCTAGCATGGATGGTGATTCTGCTGATCCGTGATAATACCCAGATACGCACCGGACGAATGCTGCTGAACCGTTTTGTTTATGGTGCGGTTCTGGCGCTGACAACCAACAAAACCCGACGTAAGGAAAACTATCTGCCAGCGTTATACCAGTATCTGCTTTTGTTGTTGAATATGTTTCCTGGTGATATTGCCAAATATCGTCTGGCGTTGTCGTTGATCATTATGCACCAGCGATTTCGGAAACTGGACATTCCGGTCAGTGAAAGGCTATCTGCCAGTCATCGCCAGATGCGGGCCACGGCGGAACGGGTGATGGATTCTTCCCGTGATACTTTGCGCAGTCGCTATTTCGCGCAGTTACTGGACGAAATGGCCGACTATCAGCAAATGTTGCGTGAACATCAGGTGGACGAAAATGTAACATTATCGGTAGGGCGTCTTACCGCTATGCTACATCGTTATAAACATGCTCTGAGCGGTTGAATCCGGGTGTGGATAACGGTCCACCATCGTGTGATGGCAGACCGTCATTGTTGGGCTAGTTAACTAGCTTGTGCGATCTGGCTTCGATAGGACTCCAGCCAGGCACTAACGCGTTGTCGCTGGGATTCATCCAGCCACATGCCCAGTTTGGTACGCCGCCATAACGCATCCTCCATCGTAATAACCCATTCATTATCCACCAGATAGCGCAGTTCGGCTTCATACAGGTTATGACCGAAATGTTCACCTAATTCACCAAGGCTACTGGCATTGCCCAGAATTTTTTCGCTATTGCTGCCGTAAGTTCGGCTGTAGCGGCGCGCCAGACTTTCCGGCAGATTGTGACGACGGCGCAGTTTAGCCGCATATTCATCACGGCTACCGTTGATATCACCGCCCGGCAGTATGGCATTTTTCGTCCAGGCATTGCTGGCGTGCGGATAATATTTTGCCAGTTTGTCCATCGCATGTTCTGCCAGCTTGCGGTAGGTGGTGAGTTTGCCACCGAAGACCGACAGCAGCGGTGCCTGCCCATGTTCGTCCGACACGGACAATGTATAGTCACGGGTTATGGCTTGCGGTGAGTCGGATTCATCGTCACACAGAGGACGCACACCGGAGTAGCTCCATACTATGTCTTCACGTGTCAGCGGTTTCTTGAAGTGATCATTATAAACATCCAACAAATAGTTGATTTCATGGTCATCAATATGGACCTGCCGGGGATCACCGTGGTATTCCACATCGGTAGTACCAATAATTGAGAATTCATCCTGCCACGGGATCACGAAAACGATACGGTGATCTTTATTTTGCAGAATGTAAGCCTGTTCCCCATCATGAACCCGGGGCACGACAATATGGCTGCCTTTAATCAGACGGATACCATACGGGGAAGGCAACTCCAGCCCTTCGTCAAAGAATTGTCTGACCCAGGGGCCGGTGGCGTTAACCAGCCCTTTTGTTTGCCAGTGATGAGTTTCGCCATTAAGTGTATCGATGGCCTCGACTATCCATAGCCCTTGCTCACGGCGGGCGCGAGTGACTTTCATGTGATTACGGACTTCGCCACCGTGACGTACTGTTTCCTGAGCGTTCAGCACGACCAGTCGGGCATCATCCACCCAGCAATCTGAATATTCGAAACCGCGTGTCAGTTCGGGTTTCAGAACTGACTCCGGGCCAAAACGCAGGCCATTACTGGAAGGCAAACTGACACGTTTACCTAAATGGTCATACATAAACAAGCCGGCACGAATCATCCAGGCCGGACGCAGATGTGGTTGATGAGGCAGGCGAAAACGCATCGGAAAGATGATGTGTGGTGCCATTTTCAGTAACACTTCACGTTCAGAGAGGGCTTCTCCCACCAGACGGAACTCGTAATGTTCCAGATAGCGCAAGCCACCATGAATCAGTTTGGAACTGGCGGATGAGGTAGCGCTGGCTAGATCTTGTGCTTCCAGCAGTAGAACAGACAGCCCGCGTCCGGCGGCGTCTGCTGCAATGCCTGCACCATTTATTCCTCCGCCGATCACGATCAGATCTTTGGTTTCCACGTTGTTTCCTCCGCCGTAATAATAAATGTTCGTTTTCGCTCATGATAGTAATCGAAAACAAACATGATAGCCAAGTGTTAACCAGATAAAAACATTTAAGCGTGATGGGAATAACAATTTGTTAGCTATTCCTTTATAAATCTCAGGGATATTTCAGCGGGTTACGATATGAAAAGCCGCAGTCACTCAATGTGTGTGATAGCGGCGAGTTATCTGAGGCAGGGGGAGGTCAGCGGTCTTATGCCTAGGGACCATGCTTGAAGCTAACATGTTTCTCCATCAGGCGGTCTCCTCGACTAACAGGCCAGCCTGGCTCATCTGTTGTCTTACCCAATCACGGGCCGCTTTTATCTCTTTGATGGGATCCGAGGCTGTTTCGCTCCACATTTCAATCAGGTAAGGGCCACAGTAACCGGATTCCCTTAGCGTTCTGAAGCAACGTTCGAAATCCACCACACCACTACCGAATGGGACATTTTTAAATATACCGGGACGGGTGTCTTTGACATGTACCGCAACAATATGACCTTTACCCGCCTGCAACTCCATTTGCACATCGTTATCCCAGGCAGACAGATTGCCGATATCCGGATAGAGCTGAAACCACGGATTGTTCAGATAGTTGGCGTATCCCAAAGCCTTACTGATGGAGTTCATCAGCGGATAGTCCATAATTTCCATGGCCAGAGTAACCTGAGCCCGGCTGGCCATTTCCACTGCCTGTTGCAGTCCGTCGCGGAAACGTTCACGGGTGATGTTGTTGGCTTGATGGTAATACACATCATATCCTGCCAGTTGAATGACGCGGATACCCACATCCTGTGCAAGCGCAATAGCCTTGCTCATAATCTCCAGTCCCTGATGACGAGTGGCGTTATCTTCGGACCCCAAAGGAAAACGGCGGTGTGCGCTCAGGCACATGGACGGCACCCGTATGCCAGTCGCTGCGACAGCGTTGACCAGTTGCAGGCGCTGCTCACGATTCCAGTCAAGTCGTGCCAATCGACTATCACTTTCATCCACCGACATTTCAACAAAATCGAAGCCCAGTTCGCCGGCCAACTGTAACCGGGCCAACCAGTCTTCACCGGGTGGCAATGCCTTTTCGTAGATTCCGAGCGGTACGGTTCTCGTGAGCATGGTTTTCCCTTAACCCCAGAGCTGGGCAATACTGCGTTTGAATTCGCGCGCAGCCTGCACGGGATCGGCGGCATCGCGGATACTGCGGCCAGCAATAAATACATGAATCGGGATACCGCGGAATAATGGTAAGTCTGCCAGCGCCAGCCCACCGGTAACAGTCACTTTGAAGCCCATATCCGCCAGCCGCCGGATGGCTGTGATGTCGGTATCGCTCCAGGCGATACCCGCCGCTTGCGCGTCTCGGCTACGGTGATAAACCACTTGCTGGATACCGGCTGAACGCCAGGCGTGTGCCTGTTCCCAAGTCCAGAAACCGGTCAGTTCAATCTGTACATCTCCTTTGAATTCGCGGGCCACTTCCAGTGCGCCGGTTGCTGTATTGATGTCTGCACAGCAGATCACCGTGACCCAATCCGCATTGGATTCAAAACACATCCGGGCGAGTATTTTGCCGGCATCGGCGATTTTGGCGTCTGCCAGCACAATCTTGTGCGGGTAAAGTGCTTTCAGATCCCGTACGGCACGGACGCCCTCGCCAACACACAGGATGGTGCCGACTTCGATAATATCCACTTCTTCGGCAATCAGCCGAGTAGTCTGGTAAGCGTGAGCCAGCGTCTGGTTATCCAGCGCCACCTGTAACATCGGTAACTGAGACATGGTTTTATCCTTAACAGGTTGCCGCCGCAGCGGTTTGATCAATTAAATCCAGCACGTCCTGCTCGGTGCGGCAGGCACGCAGGCGGTCAAAATTGGCTTCATCTTCAAATAGATTGACGATTTGCATAATGCCCACTTCTTGATGGGTGTTGGCATCAACTGCCGCCAGCGTAATCAGGATGTCGACCGGGTCATTGTCTTCATGATTGAAAATCAGCGGTGTTTTCAGCGTTACCAGAGCAAAACCGGTTTTTTTTACTCCCTCTTCCGGGCGGCCATGTGGCATGGCCAGACCGGGAGCAATAACGAAATAGGGGCCGAAACGCTTCACGCCATCCAGAATGGCCTGGTAATAGCGCGGTTCCACCACATTGGCATCCACCAGCAGATCTACGCCGACCTTCACGGCTTCCTGCCAGGTTGCCGCGTCTACTTGCAGACGTATTGAGCGGTTCTCAGCCAGTGAGTCTCGTAATTTCATGGCGTCTCCTGCTGTTTGAGATCGGCAGGAAAATGGGCGCTTATCACGTCCATCAGCTTGGGGCCAAATTCTGTAGCGGAAAGCATGTTGCGTACACCGACCACATATTTGTTCCCACTGACCGTAATGTCGTCCGCCATCTGTGTAGAGGCGATGATGATATCTGCGCCGCTTAGTTCAGCTTTGTATTCCCCCACGGCGCAACTGTTCATCGTGTGGTTGACGCCTTGCTGGGTCAGAAACTGTCCGACTTTCATTTTCATAATCATGGAGCTGCCTTGACCACAGCCACATACCGCCAGAATTCGAACTGTCATGATGATGTCTCCAGAATTAGTTCGCTGTTGATTCAGCGAGTTTCTTTTCAGCGTCTTCTTCAGCACGCAGTGAGCGGCTGGCGAAGAACATATAGATCAGTGCGATGACAATCACGACGGACATAAACCATAGGCCGAGTGTTAAGCCCTGCATAAGCGGTGGGGCCAGAATCGACCAGTCGGCCATACCCATCCAGGCACTGAGAGAAGTAAGTTTGACGGCCCAGACACAGCCGAAGATTTCAATCATTCCCATCACCAGGCAGATCTTCAGCGCAGCGCGCCAACCGCCAAAATGGTTGGCAAATACACCGATGGTGGCATTGGAGAAGAACATGGGAATGAAGCCGGGGATGATCAGGATGGGAGAACCAATGCCAATCAGCGTGGCGACGGCAATTAACTGGCCGACGGTTCCCCACATAAAACCCCACACCACAGCGTTGGGGGCAAAGCTGTAGATGGCAGCGCAGTCAATGGCCAGCACCGCGCCTGGAATCAAGCGTTGGGAGATACCATTGAATGCTTCGGACAACTCGGCCACGAACATGCGTACACCCTGTACGATGATGAAAATCGCTACGGCAAACTGGAAGCCGGTTTGCAGGATATAGATGGTCCAGTGGGTTTTGCCTGCCATCTTTTGCAGGGTGTCTAAACCGAAAGAAAGTAGAATGGCGCCAAAAAATACCGTCATCACAAGCGCGGTCGAGACGATGTTATCGTGAAAAATATTCAGCCAACCTGGTAATTTCAGGTCTTCAACACTTTCTTCTTTGTTACCCAGGTAAGGGGCCAGTTTGTAAGCGAGCCAAGAGGCGAACTGTTGCTGGTGGCCAATGGAGAATCCACAGCCATCTGTCACTTCCTGCGTGGGTTTATACATCATGTTGGAGGTGATACCCCAATAGAGCGACACCAGCACTGCCGTGCAGAGAATAGTGGTCCACATTGGGTAGCCTAGAATATAGAAGAATACGGCCAGCAAGCCTGCTTGCTGGAACATGATGTGCCCGGTCAACATGATGGTGCGGATTCCGGTTACCCGACGCATCAAGACATAGAGAATATTCAGCGCCAGTGCCAGCAATACGGCATAGCCGACCCAACTGTAGGCATTCCCCATGCGTTCAACCGTTGCCATCATGGCGGCATATGTGTCTGAAATCGCACCATTGATACCAAAAACAGTCGACATTTTCGCGACGACAGGTTTAAAGGTGCTGGTCAGAATGCCAGAACCTGCCTGTAGCAACATAAAACCGATAATGGTTTTGATGGTGCCTTTAATGATAACCGTGGCGCTTTTGCGCAACAGCAGATAACCAATAAGTGTGACGATCCCCAACAGCAGCGGGGCATTGGTCATGACCTGATTAAAAAAAACAGTAAAGATATTGTAGAGGGTTTCCATAAGCACTCCGTTCGGCTTTTGGTAATCCTGTTACGCGTCATATACCCGTCATCTTGAAATTCATTGGGCACACCTGCTTCACTCTGGCGCGGTCAGGCATTTTTTTGTTGGGACAGATGTACTGTAGCAATCACAAATAATCACAAAAAGGCTATTTGTGATTATTTGTGAGAAACATCGCAAATTATTATTCAAGATAAAATTGATTCTTGTTTATTGTGTTGCCTTATTTTTATTTTGATTAATATCATATATTTAAACTTTATTTGTTGCTTGGATCACAAATTTGAAAGAGCAGATATTGCATTTTTTGTGTGTGGTCTGTGAATTGTCAGCATGATTAAACAGTGATAGATTTTAATTATCCAGTCATAAGTAATCTTTTAATGATTTATTGTGATTTATAATCACTGTGCAAACACATCAAGACGAGTAACGATGAGGTTCAGACTATGAGTAAGATTGAAAGCATCACCCGTGATTCATGGATTTTGAATACGTTTCCTGAATGGGGAACCTGGCTGAACGAGGAAATTGAACAGGAACAAGTTGCACCAGGCACCTTTGCTATGTGGTGGCTGGGGTGTACCGGCATCTGGCTTAAATCTGAAGGGGATACCCATATCTGTGTGGATTTATGGTGTGGTACCGGTAAGCAGAGTCACGGTAACCCATTGATGAAAAATGGCCATCAGATGCAGCGCATGGCTGGCGTGAAGAAGCTTCAGCCGAACTTGCGCACCACGCCTTTCGTGCTCGATCCCTTCGCTATCCGGCAGATTGATGCGGTGGTTTCTACCCATGATCACAATGACCATATTGATGTGAACGTAGCGGCAGCGGTGATGAAAAACTGTGACAGCAGCGTGCCGTTTATCGGGCCGGAAACCTGCGTCAATCTGTGGGTCGAATGGGGTGTTCCACGGGATCGCTGTATTGTGATGAAACCTTTGGACGTGATAAAAATCAAAGATATTGAAATACATGCGCTAGATGCTTTCGACCGGACGGCACTGATCACGTTGCCCGCCGAGCAGAAAGCACAGGGTGTATTGCCGGATGGCATGAACAAGCGCGCCATCAACTACCTCTTCAAAACCCCCGGCGGAAATCTGTATCACAGTGGCGATTCACATTACTCCAACTACTACGCCAAACATGGTAATGAGTATCAGGTCGATGTTGCGCTGGGTTCCTATGGTGAAAACCCCCGTGGCATTACGGACAAGATGACTAGCGCCGATATTCTGCGGATGGCCGAAGCGTTACATACCCAAGTCGTGATACCGTTTCACCATGATATCTGGTCGAATTTTCAGGCCGATCCACGGGAGATTCGCGTGCTGTGGGAGATGAAAAAAGATCGTCTGCAATACGGTTTCAAACCTTTCATCTGGCAGGTTGGCGGTAAATTTACCTGGCCACTGGACAAGGACAAGCTGGAGTATCACTACCCACGAGGGTTTGATGATTGTTTTACTATAGAGCCGGATCTTCCCTTCACGTCATTCCTGTAATGGGTGTAGACATAAGGCTTGAGGCTGTCCACTTAGGCCTGTTTTAGGGGAATCATCACGTTGGGTTCCCGGCGGAAAAGCCGAACGTGGTGATCGCCCCGGTATCCCGGTTTTTTAACGGGTGGGCATTAATCCATAAGACGGCTTTTTCATTCTACGACAACCCAATGCGTATGTTTTGACAAGTTATGATTCAAATTATCGCAAGTGCTCATTATAATTGGCAGATAAGCATAATTTGGGCGGAGCCAGCATGACTGAATCACAGCGTCATAATGCCATTATTGATTTTCTGCAGCGGCAAGGGCAGTTCACCGTTGCCGATATTATTGAACAGTTCGCTATTTCTCCGGCCACGGCGAGACGGGATATCAACAAGCTCAACGAATTAGGTAAATTGCGCAAGGTACGTAATGGTGCGGAAGCCGTAAGCCTGCCGCGCCCGACATGGACGCCACTGAATATTTATCAGGCGCAGAATGTAGATGAAAAAATGCGTATCGCCAGAGCGGCGGCCGAACTTTGCCGCCCAGGGCAAAGCGTGGTGATTAACTGTGGTTCCACCGCTTTTCTGCTGGGGCAGGAGATTTGTGGCAAGGATATTCAGGTCATCACGAATTATCTGCCCCTGGCAAATTACCTGATTGACCAGGAACACGACAGTGTGGTGATCATGGGCGGGCAGTACAATAAAAGTCAGTCCATCACCCTTGCCCCGCAGGACGGAGACGCCAGCCTTTATGCCGGACACTGGATGTTTACCAGTGGTAAAGGGCTGACAGCCGAAGGGTTGTATAAAACCGATATGCTGACGGCAATGGCTGAGCAAAAGATGCTGAATTTCGTCGGCAAATTGGTAGTGGTGGTGGACAGCAGCAAGGTCGGCGAACGAGCGGGTATGCTGTTCAGTCGTGCCGACCAGATTGACGTGGTTATCACGGGCAAACAGGCGAATCCGAACATCGTGCAGCAACTGCGTGACCAGAAAGTTGACGTCATTTTGGTATAACCCCGCATTCAACTGGGTTTCCTGCCACGGTAGGTGAGTTAGAATGGTCACAGTCTGGTAACAATGAGGTTGGGTGATGGAACAATTTGAAGCGATCGATATAGAACGAGCCTATCAGCGTTGGCAGCAAGGAGAAGCCTTGTTGGATATCCGTGATGCGCAAAGTTTTGGTGTTGCCCATGTGCCCGGTGCGACTCACCTGACCAATGAAACGTTGGCCGATTTTGTTCGTCAGGCCGATATTGAGCAACCCGTCATGGTGATGTGCTATCACGGTATCAGCAGTCGTAACACCGCGCAGTATCTGCTGAGCCTGGGGTTTGAATCTGTGTATAGCATTGACGGTGGGTTTGATGCCTGGCAGCGCCGCTTTCCACAGGACGTGGTGGGAGCCTGATAATCACTCGGGTATGGCGTGTCAGCCACGCCATACCCGTCCGTCACGTACTTATTCCTGAATCGGTTTTCTGACAAACAAACCGTAGCTTAATGCCCCCAGCATGAGTAGTCCCGCGCCGAGGAAAAAGACGTCGGTAAACATACCGGTGGTATCAAGAATGATACCGGTGATGATCGGCGCACTGGCCGCCCCCAGGAAACCACCAAAATTCTGAATCGCTCCTAACGATGCCACCTGGTGTTTGGGCGCGATATCGGTTGCCAGTGTCCAAATTACGCCAGAGGGCAGTTGAGAGCAAAAATACCCTAGAGAGAGCAGTAAAATGGTGAACGTGTTGTTGTGCACAAACGGGATTGGTGCGACAAAACAGGCAGCCAGGGCCGCTCCCAGCACGATGGGGATTTTGCGAGAAGTAATGGCACTTATGCCGTGTCGTATCAAGCGATCCGAGATTACACCACCACACAAGACGCCGACGATGCCAGCAAAGAAGGGGATTGACGCAATCCAGCCAGTCTGTTTCAGGCTGAAACCCAGCGATTTTTCCAGGTAGCTGGGCAACCAGGTTAGATAGACCCAAATGGTAAACATGATTGAGAAGTTGCCCAGAATCATAAACCAAGTGGTTTTGTGCCTGAACAAGTTACTCCAACTGCGTTTATTGTCCTGTGGTTCCTCTGTTGCCTGAATAAAGGTGTTGGATGGAGTATGAATCTCTTCCTCTTCTGCCGGGGTAGGTTCACGGTAAAACTTCAACCAGGACAACAACAAGGGAATTCCCGTCAAGCCGATGGCGATAAACATGCCGCGCCATCCTAGGGTTAATAGCAATATGGTTAATATCGGGGGGGCGACAGCATTGGCGATCTGTGAACCGGTATTAATAATCGCGGTGGGTAGCCCGCGTTCCTGATCTGAAAACCAGCGATGGGTAATTTTTATACCGGATGTAAAAAAAGGTGATTCGGATATTCCTAGTAACATGCGTAATCCATAAAACATGGAATAACCATTAATAAACCCGGCCATGATAGTAACAGCGGACCATAACCCTGCAGCCCAGGAAAACATTTTTCTGGGCCCGAATTTATCTACCAGCCAGCCGGCAGGAAGATTAGCGATGGCATATGGCCACAGAAATGCAGATAGCAGCATGCCCATTTGTGTTGCACTGAAACCAAATTCTTTAGCAATAGTGGTATTTGCAATACTTAAATTGGCTCTATCGAGATAATTAATCACGGCGGACATGAGAAGAATAAATATAATTCCCCAGCGTAAGCGTGTCACTGGGGACTTTTTTACTATGGTACTATTTTCAAGGGTAGTAGAGGTCGCGTTATTCATGATGGTCAGCCATCCATAAAAAGGATTCTGTGAGTTTCAGTTATTATTCTGCGAATAAAAGATGCGCCATATATTAAGGATTCAATGGTTCATTCCCTGGCGAATCTTTTCCTGATAATGCGCTGTACCTTGATGTATCTGGTCGAGGATAACGCTCAGTGCCCAATATTTTTCCAGCACGTCATCTTTATTCGAACGGCAGAATTCATGATGAAATGTACCTAAACGCTGGTGATAAATTTTGGCATTCTTGGGATAACCCAATGTCTCTGTCACCGCGGCGAGGGATAAGAATGTTGCTAACTCTTGGGTGAATGGCGATGAATCCTGACGATGGGAATAAAGCCACTTATAGAGCTCGGGATGGAAATTGGTAAATACGCCGCTAAATCCTTTCGACCCGGCCTGCATGGCAGGAAAAGCAATGGCGGCGTTGGCGTTAATAATATTCAGTGGGGTGTCAGCTGTCAGTTTTACCCGGCGCTCCACGGTTGGCAGATCGCAACTGACATCCTTCAACACCACAAAGCGACCCGTTTGCGCACAATGGACGAGTTCTTCGTCGGTCAGCAAGCGACGATAAGGTGCTGGGCATTCATACAGACCAAGCGGCAGCGTTGCTGGTAGCACTTCCAGTAGAGTGTGCAATGTGCTGAAAAAGGTATCACTGCCCTGATGCATGGGGTCAAGATGGTTAGTCACCAGCACTAGTGCGTCAATGCCGGTTTCTGCCATGGCGGTCAGTTCGTTTATCTGGTCGTTGATGTCATCGCTGATGTGACCAGAGGCGATAACCGGGCAGCGCCCCGCGACTTTTTCAACCACAAAACGTGCCAGATCTACTCGTTCTTGCAAGCTCAGAAACAGCATTTCACTGGATTGGCATACGGCAAACAAGGCATCGACGTCCTTTTCCAGATACCACTCGATAAGTCTTTCCAAACCGGGATAATCAATGCCGTTGCCCGTGTTAAAGGGGGTCAGCATGACGGGGACAATACCTTCGATAACGTTCATTTTTACTCCTTACGGCTAACAAATTCAGAATGGGAAATTTAAGGACAACATATACTCAGTGCTGGGAAAGGCGGGCAGCGACCTGTCGATGAGTTGGCATGTTGGATGCGCCTTCTCGTTCAACGGATAATGAAGCAAAAGCGTTGGCGTAAGTGGCGGCTTGTACAACGCTTTGACCAGCAGCCAACGCGGCGGCAAAGGCACCGTTAAAGGCATCTCCGGCACCAGTGGTATCAATACTGACAGCAGGGAAGGCTGGAATATGCTGAAATTGCTGTCCGTCGAAAATTAATGCTCCCTGTGAACCCATGGTAATGATGACGCGGGGAGCTCCGAGAGCATGGATTTTCTGTGCGGCCGCTTTGGCACTGCTTAAATCGTTGACTTCAATGTTGGAGAGTAACGACGCTTCTGTTTCATTAGGCGTGATGACATCAACGTAATCCAGACAGGAAAGTACATCACTTGAATAAGGTGCTGGATTGAGAATGATTTTTGTATTTAGCGCTTTGGCTAATTTCATGACACTTAATAGGGATGAAAAATTATTTTCCAGTTGCAGCAGCAATACGTCTGAGTTTTCAAGTTCAGGCATGATCTCTGCAATTTCTTCGTCGGTAATGGTTTTATTTGCGCCGGGATAGATGGCAATCATATTTTCGCCATTCTGTTGGGAAACATAAATAATGGCGTTTCCTGTGGGCTCGGTATCAGACTGATAAAGTTTAAAGGAATGTATTTCCGATTTGGAAAGATGTTCATAAGCAAAATGACTGAATTGATCTTTTCCTACTTTTGAGACGAAATGCACTTTTGCACCAGCACGACTGGCGGCCATCGCTTGATTAGCGCCTTTACCTCCCGGTCCTAATGCGCTTCCCTGAGCCAATAGCGATTCCCCTCCTTTTGGGAATCGTTCGACTCTGGCAATGATATCCACATTAAAAGAACCAAGAATACAAACTTTACCATTCATCGTATTTCCTTTATTTTTTATGGCAATATTTCTTTCCGGGTTTTTTATGCTTTTTAATAAAACTTCAAAATCTTTCCCGGTTTCAGTAATTAGTTCTGATTGCAAGTGCCGTCGTATAACCATAGCGCCGCCATGGCAACGTTGAATTAAATTCCGGCTAGCTAACACATTTAAATCACTGCGTATGGTTTCTTTAGTAACGTCAAAAAGGTGTGCTAGATATTTCACACTGGCACGATCATATTTATCCAGATATTCTAGAATCTTATTTCGCCGTTCTTCAAGAAACATAATATTCACGCCTCCCTATTGAGATTAAGTGAGCGCTATTGGCTAAAAAGTGACTGTGATCATAGGTTGCCGGACTAAACGGAAGTAAACAAAAATCAGCACAAAATATGTCAATGCGTGAACAGGTTGTTATGGGAAATAAAATGGAAGGATGGAGAGATGTGACGAACATCACGCATACAGGGTAAAGTGTAATAGGTATAGTTGACCATTATGCTGAATTGATAGTGATATACCCGCCATCTTTCACGTTGTTGGTGCGTCGCCTGCCCTCAGTTGCCCGGTCCATCCCTGAATCTCGCACTTTTAGGGCCACGACAAGCCACGTCCAAATATATTCCCGGCAGGCTTGCCACCCGGTTCCAGACTTGCGTAAGCTCCTGGGGATTCATTCGGTTGCTGCTTTCCTGCATCTGAAATTTAGTGGGTATACGTGTTTTAATGTCAGTTTTATTGAGGTCGATAAACGAGGATGTTGCAGCAGCTATGATCCGAATTATTGCGTTATCGAATCCGCGTTTGGCTCAGGCGTTTGTTGATTATATGCATACGCAGAAAGTCAAACTTGTGATGCATATGAACGGGAACGAGGCCGAGTTGTTATTGCCTGATGAAAAGCAACTGGTGCGGGTACAACAGGAATTGGAACAATTTTTACGTGAACCTCACCACCAGCGTTATCAGGCGGCCAGTTGGGAAACTGGCTCTACCAAATCAGGACTTCGTTATCAGTCATTTTCTTATCTGCAAATTGTGTGTCAAGGCGCCGGTTTGCTTACATTGTCAGTGATGGTGGCGACCATCGCCGTTTATCTGTTGATGCAGATCTATGGTGTGAACCGCATTATGCCTCTGTTGGCTTTCCCTGGCCCTGGTCAAGGATTCCAGCTTTGGCGTTGGTTTAGCCATATTCTGTTGCATTTCTCACCGCTGCACATTCTGTTTAATCTGTTGTGGTGGTGGTATCTGGGCGGCCCAGTAGAGAAAACGCTGGGTACCCGTAAATTGTTTGTCATCCTGTTACTGTCGTCGGTCGCCAGCGGCTGGGTACAATCATGGTTCAGCGGTATTTACTTTGGCGGTTTGTCTGGAGTGGTTTATGCCCTGATGGGATATGTCTGGCTGAGGGGCGAGCGGGAACCACATGGCCACTTGCATTTGCAGCGTGGTTTGATGGTATTTGCGCTATTGTGGTTGGTTGCCGGGTATTTCAATATCTTAGGCATGTCCATTGCCAATGGGGCACACGTAGCGGGTCTGGTCATCGGGCTACTGATGGCTTTTTGGGATACACGTAACAGGCAGCGGTAAAACCAAATGTTTGAGAGGGATGAATGTGAAGCAAACACAACGGCATGATGAGATTATTGAACTGGTGCGTCGGCAAGGGTACGTCAGTACCGAAGAGTTGGTGGAACATTTCGCTGTCAGTCCGCAAACTATTCGCCGTGATCTTAATGATTTGGCTGAACAGAATAAAATTCATCGCCATCACGGTGGCGCGGCGTTGCCTTCCAGTTCAGTAAATACCGCTTATCATGATCGTAAAATGATGTGGTCGGATGAAAAAAACCGTATCGCCAGGAAGGTTGCCAGTCAGATTCCTGATGGCGCCACACTTTTTATTGATATCGGTACCACGCCGGAAGCGGTTGCCCATGCGCTCATGAATCATAATGACTTGCGTGTGGTTACCAACAACTTGAATGTGGCAACGTTGCTGACGGCCAAAGAGGATTTTCGTCTTATCCTGGCTGGCGGGGAAGTCCGTAGTCGTGATGGCGGAATTATGGGGGAAGCCACGCTGGATTTTATTTCCCAGTTTCGGCTGGATTTCGGCATTTTGGGAATTAGCGGCATTGACATGGATGGGTCATTGCTAGAGTTTGATTACCACGAAGTCCGCACCAAACGGGCGATTATCGAAAACTCCCGTTGTGTGATGCTGGTGACCGACCACTCTAAGTTTGGCCGAAATGCTATGGTCAATTTGGGTAATATGGACTTGATCGACTACCTTTTTACCGATCAATTACCGCCATCCAGTGTGCTGAAAATTATCGAGCAGCATAAGGTACAGTTGGAGTTGTGCTAATCCCGACGTGCCTTTTCCCATCACACAGACAGAGGAGAGAGGCGCGATGTCTTCGTCTTCATTTAATCCGTTACAGTTCGCGTCCACCCTGTTGCGCCAGCAGCAGGCTTACGGTGTTTCAGCCCTTGGCGAGTTATCTCCTCGTCTGTGCTGGCGGGTGATAAGTGCTGCACTTTCAGAGCAACTGATGGCGTTGACGTTTTCTCCTAAACCGCTGCCATCAGCTTCTGGCAAGACGGTATCCTCTATCGATAAACCGGTGCTGCGTCATGTCAATTATCTGTCAATGGAGTTTTTGCCTGGGCGTCTGACCGGGAATAATCTGTTAAGCCTTGGCTGGTATGACGATGTCGCTAATGCACTGACAGAGCATCAATTGGTATTAAGCGATGTTCTGGAACAAGAAATCGATCCGGCGTTGGGTAATGGCGGGTTGGGGCGTTTGGCGTCCTGTTATCTGGATGCGATGGCGACGGTTGGGCAACCCGCCATCGGTTATGGCTTGAATTATCAATATGGCCTGTTTCGCCAGCACTTTGAAGATGGATTTCAGTGTGAAACACCGGATGACTGGCAGCGAAACGATTATCCGTGGGCACACCCGCGTCCGGAACTGTCCACGGCAGTCGGTTTCGGCGGCCATGTGGAACGGCAGCCCGATGGCAGTGAATGTTGGTTGCCAGCGCTGAGGCTAACAGGAGAAGCCTGGGATATTCCGGTTATTGGGTATCGTAATGGTATCGTACAGCCGTTGCGGCTATGGCAGGCGACTGATCCGGATCCGTTTGATCTCTCCTTGTTCAATGCTGGTCATTATTTGAAAGCCGAGCAAAAAGGGATCGCAGCCGCCAGTCTGACCAAGGTGTTATACCCGAATGACAATCATCAGGCAGGTAAACGTTTGCGTCTTATGCAGCAATATTTTCAGTGTGCTTGTGCAATGGCGGATATCCTGCGCCGACATGTGCAAGCCGGTCTGGAATTGACGTCGCTGCCTGACTATGAAGTCGTGCAACTAAACGATACCCATCCGACACTGGCGATCCCGGAAACCATGCGTCTGTTGATGGATGACCACCAGATGTGCTGGGATGACGCCTGGCAGATTACCTGTCGTTTGTTCGCTTATACTAACCACACGTTGATGCCGGAAGCGCTGGAGCACTGGGACGAAAGGCTGTTTCGTCGGCTGCTGCCACGTCATTTCGCTATCATCAGGGAAATCAACGTGCGCTTTAAGATCCTGGTTGATCAGCGGTGGCCGGGAGATCGAAACGTCTGGGCGCGCTTGGCGGTGCTGCATCACCGTCAGATCCGCATGGCTAATCTGTGTGTTGTGGCTTGTTTTGCGGTTAATGGCGTGGCGGAACTGCACTCCGAACTGGTGATAAAAGACCTCTTTCCCGAATACCATCAGCTCTGGCCGGGGAAATTCCATAATGTGACTAACGGGATCACGCCGCGCCGCTGGCTTAAACAGTGTAACCCGTCGTTGTCGGCGCTGATTGATGAAACGCTGGGCGCCGAATGGGTGAATCATTTGCCAGCACTGGAGGGCTTGGTTCCCTTTGCGGATGATGCAGGGTTTCGTCAGCGTTACCGGCAGATAAAACAGGATAACAAGTTGCGACTGGCGACGTTTCTGACCCGGGAACAGGGGCTGATTATTGATCCGAATGCGCTGTTCGATGTGCAGATTAAACGTTTACATGAATATAAACGTCAGCATTTGAATTTATTGCACATTCTCGGTCTGTACCGACAATTAAGAGATAATCCACAACTGGATATCGTGCCGCGCCTTTTTCTGTTCGGCGCCAAGGCGGCACCGGGCTATGTATTGGCGAAAAATATCATCTATGCCATCAATTGTGTGGCAGATAAAATCAATCGTGACACCCGGTGTAATGACCGTCTGAAAGTCGTATTTCTACCAGATTATCGAGTATCGATGGCAGAACGTATTATTCCTGCCGCTGATGTATCTGAACAGATTTCGACGGCAGGCAAAGAAGCCTCAGGTACTGGGAATATGAAGTTGGCGCTCAATGGAGCACTGACGGTTGGTACTCTTGATGGGGCCAATGTGGAAATGTCGCAGCAGATAGGAGAAGAAAATCTATTTATTTTCGGCCATACCGTTGATCAGGTTAAAGCATTGGTAAATCAGGGGTATGAACCGTCACGTTACATCGCCGATAATGCATTGTTAAAAGACATACTAGATGAGCTTGCCAGTGGTGCTTTCAGCCAGGGCAATAAAGACGCCTTTGCGCCTTTGCTGAATAGCTTGCTGGAGAATGGCGATCCCTACCTTGTCCTGGCTGATTTCGCTCCTTACTGTCAAATACAGCAGCGTGTGGATACGCTCTATCGTGAACCGGATGAATGGACGCATCGTTGTGTACTGAATACCGCCAGAATGGGGATATTCAGTGCTGATCGGGCGATTCATGATTACCAGAAACGCATTTGGCAAATGCGTTGTTAAGGAATAAATAAAATGGTACTGAAGGCGAAAAAGGCCGTATCCCAGCAAGTGGGAATTGCGGAGACTTATACCGATGCTTACGGCAATGAACAGGTGATAGCCAGAGAGATTAAAGAAAAACTACTGCAAATACTGGGTGATAGTAACGATAAGCAGGCACCGGTGCCGCCAGTGAAAGTGTTTCGGCAGGGGGAGCAGACAGTGGTGCCGCTGGCAGGTCAAGGCGAATACCATTGGGCGTTCAGTTATGAAAAAGGCGGCATGATCGAAGGTCAGATCACTGGTGGTACAAAGTTGGTACTGCCTGACAATCTTCCTCTGGGATATCACCAACTGACATTGATGCAGAATAATCAGCAATGGTCATGCCGCTTGATTATCGCTCCGTTATGTTGTTATGAGCCCGAACCCCTGGAGCAGGGGAAACGCTGGTGGGGGGTAACCATCCAGCTTTACACCCTGCGTTCTCAGAATAACTGGGGTATTGGTGATTTTGGCGATCTGAAAGTTTTGGTAGAACAGATCGCCAGGCGGGGCGGGGCCTTTGTGGGACTTAATCCTCTGCATTCACTCTATCCGGCAGATCCAGAGGCGGCCAGTCCTTATAGCCCTTCATCCCGTAACTGGCTGAATATCGTCTATATCGATGTGAATCAGGTTGATGATTTCCATCAGAGCGTGAGTGCTCAACAGTGGTGGCAGGAAGAAGAAACACAACGCACGCTGTCTGCTGCTCGTGCCAACCGCTGGGTCGATTATGATGTTGTGACCACATTGAAACTCACCGCACTGCGTCTGTCATTTCAGCATTTTAATCATCGTAGCCAGCTGGATCCGCACATTATTGCATTCCAGCAGTTTGTGAAAGATGGTGGTAAAAGCCTGGAGCAGCAAGCGACCTATGATGTACTGCAAGCTTATCTGAATCATCAGGGTGAAAACTTTATTGACTGGTTGCACTGGCCTGAAGGTTATCGGGATGTACAAGGGGCGGCGGTTAGCGCGTTTCGGCTAAAGCATGCTGACGATATTGCCTTTTATAGTTGGCTACAGTGGTTGGCGCATGAACAACTGGCGGAATGTTTTGCTCATAGCAAGCAACTGGGGATGCCTATCGGTCTGTATCGAGACCTGGCTGTCGGTGTCGCGCGGGGCGGAGTCGATACTTGGCATGACCGGCAAACTTACTGTCTGGAGGCCAGTATCGGCGCACCACCGGATGCGCTGGGCCCGATGGGTCAGAATTGGCAACTTACGCCGATGAGTCCACAGCAGTTACAGCGATATGGTTATCAACCCTTTATTGATGTGATTCGCAGCAACATGGCCCATAGTGGCGCATTGCGTATCGATCACGTCATGGCGCTGCTGCGTTTATGGTGGATTCCGCATTCAGAACCGGCTGTGAATGGCGCTTATGTCTTTTATCCGGTTGATGATTTGCTGGCCGTATTGGCACTGGAGAGTCAGCGGCAACGCTGTCTGGTGATTGGTGAGGATCTGGGTACGGTTCCAGACGAGATTGTTGGCAAGCTGCATGACAGCAAGATCTACTCCTATAAAGTGCTGTTTTTTGAAAAAGATAAGCAGAATCGTTTTCGTGCGCCGGAGGACTATCCCCGCCGGGCGATGGCCACCATTACTACTCACGATCTGGCGACACTGCGTGGTTACTGGCAGGGTGTGGATTTGACACTGGGCAAAGATCTCGGTTTGTACCCGAGCCCCGAGATCTTGCAGGAACAGATAAAGGCGCGTGAAAAAGCGAAACAAGGGCTATTGGATGCCTTGCACGCACATGGATTGTTGCCGCAACGAGTAGGACGCAATGCCTCGCTAACAACCATGAGCGCTCAGCTTAATCGTGGTGTACAGCGTTATCTGGCTGACAGCAATAGTGCGTTATTGGGTCTGCAAATTGAAGACTGGCTGGATATGGCAACCCCGGTGAACGTACCGGGAACCGGGCGAGGGGAATATCCGAACTGGCGGCGTAAGCTGAGCAGGACGCTGGATTCTGTGTTTGATGATCGCTATCTGGAACGTTTGATCCGCGATATTGATCTGCGTCGCGGTGAATCTATGCCCCGACCAGCGAATAAACGTAAAAAGAAATCAGAAAGCCAGTGAATCGGTAATTGGCTAGCGTTAATCCTGCGAATATTGCATTGCCACTACGGCCGATAAACTAAAAAATAATGTTAATCAATATGTTGTAGTTTAGAAAGATACCTTTTTCGCCAGGATAATAATCCCGATACTACCAACAGCAATCTGTCCCAGGTTAAAGGACAGATTGCTGAGCGGGGACATTTATACAGAAAAATCAGTAGTAGGAGTGTTCGCCGCGCTGGTGTTCAGTGAGATCCCGGACGCCTTTCAGCTCTGGGAATTTCTGTAGTAACTCTTTCTCAATACCTTCTTTCAGCGTGTAATCCACCATGGAACAACCGTTACAGCCGCCGCCGAATTGCAGGATGGCCAAATTGTCATCGGTAATTTCCATTAGTGTAACGCGACCACCATGACCGGCCAATTGCGGGTTAATCTGAGATTGCAGCACGTATTCTACACGCTCCATCAGCGGGGCATCATCGTCCACTTTACGCATTTTGGCGTTAGGTGCCTTTAGCGTCAGCTGGGAACCCAGTTGGTCGGTAACAAAATCGATCTCGGCATCTTCCAGATAAGGTGCGCTGAGTTCATCCACATAGGCGGACAGTTTTTCAAATTTCAGCTCGGTATCACTAGCTTCAACGGCATCGGGTGGGCAGTAGGACACACCGCATTCCGCATTGGGTGTGCCGGGATTGATAACGAAGACACGAATCTGCGAGCCTTCTTCTTGTTTTGCCAACAGTTTGACAAAATGCTCCTGAGCTGCGTCAGTAATATGGATCATAATATTAACTCAATAGTTGACTATGCTAGTGGGTTATAATACGCCCATCCTGCCCGGAACTACAAGGTGCGGCATAAACACCAAATCTGCACGCAGGACGCACCTTGAGCCAGCAAGACTCGGCTGATTTCGGCGACGGTACTGCCGGTCGTAACCACATCATCCAGCAACACAACCCGTTTCCCCACCAGTGATACGTTACAGTCAAACGCATTGCGTAAATTCCTGCGCCGGGTGGTGGCATCCAGCTCTTGCTGTGGTCGCGTCTTGCGGGTGCGCGTCAAGGCATGGGGGGCATAATCACAGCCTAGCCAGTGGGCTAACGTCGTCGCGAGCAGTTCTGTCTGATTAAATCCTCGCCACCAGTGGCGTTGCTTGTGTAGCGGTACGGTAAACAACATGTCTGGCCTGAAAAAAGTGTCTGGCATACTCAGAAAGTCGTGCCGGTAACGCTTCTGCCACTGTAGCAGGATCAGCCTGGCCAGCGCAGGCGCCAGCTCGATACGTCGCTGGAACTTGAACTGTTTGAGCAGCGTATTCACGGGTGGCTGATAGTCGCTGACGAACAGCAGGGCATGCCATGGGGGAGGTTTTTGCAGACAACGACCACAAGCAAGGGATGAAGAACTGGCCGGCAGACCGCAGCGTGGGCAACAGGTCGGTGGTGTTGGCAGGTGACGCAGGCAGTGACTGCAAATACCATGATGGCTATGATAGATCGGTTGCTGACACAACCAGCATCGCGCCATGAAAGTGAACATAACGTCTTCCTTGATGAAGATAACATCGCACAACATTTTCGGAGTGGACAATAACGCATGGAGACATTGTATTGGAATACGGAAGGTTCGGGAGATTGCGAACTTGTGCTGCTGCACGGATGGGGACTGAATGCCCAGGTATGGAATGGCATAGTAACGCGATTGTCGCCGCATTTTCGCTTGCATCAGGTGGATCTGCCGGGATATGGACAAAGTCAAGGATATGGCCCGATGCCGTTAGCGGAGATGGCCGTGCATGTCTTGGCGCAGGCACCGCAGCGAGCAGTGTGGTTGGGGTGGTCACTGGGAGGATTGGTCGCCAGTCAAATCGCTTTGATGGCACCGGAGCGGGTTAGCGCGTTGATTACGTTGGCATCATCTCCTTGCTTCAGTGCCGGGACGGACTGGCCGGGTATCAAACCGGAAGTGTTGGCGGGTTTTCAGCAGCAGCTCAGTGACGATTTCCAGCGCACGGTAGAACGTTTTCTGGCGTTGCAAACGCTAGGTACGGATAGCGCGAAACAAGATGCCCGGTTGTTGAAATCAGTGGTAACCGGACAACCAGCCCCTAGTGCTGAGGTGCTGATTGGCGGACTGGAGATGCTACGCCATGTAGATTTACGTCAGCCGCTGGCAGCGCTGCGACGGCCTTTTTTGCGTGTTTATGGCGGATTGGATGGATTAGTGCCGCGGAAAGTAGCGGGTTTGCTGGATGCACAGTTACCGCAATCGACATCAGTTGTGATACCTAAAGCTGCCCATGCGCCATTTATTTCGCACCCAGACATCTTTATTGAGCAGTTATTGTCGTTTACCCATTCGTTACGCTAGACGCTGGTGGGTGCGGTTTTCACTGATCCTCTGGATGTGGCTATATCTGGCTCGCAATTGAAACAGCGGGAATGGCGGCGCCATTCCCGTTTGATTATCAGCGTTTTTTAAATGCGGCGGCCAGCGCGTCACCCATGACGCTGTTACCTGCCGGTGCGTTGTTCCCACTGCGGGGCCGGTTTTTACCGCCAGGCTGCCGCGGTGGTGTATTGTCCCGAGCCTCACTGCTCCGACGGCTGGTGGCTTCTCCCGGCTGCTCATCCAGGCGCATGGTGAGCGCGATGCGTTTACGTTGCAGATCCACTTCCAGCACTTTTACTTTCACGATGTCACCGGCCTTCACGACTTTGTGCGGGTCGTCTACATAACGGTCGGCTAGCGACGAAATATGTACCAAACCGTCCTGATGCACCCCAATATCTACGAAAGCGCCGAAATTGGTCACGTTGGTGACTGCGCCCTCCAGAATCATACCCGGCATCAGATCATTCATCGTTTCCACACCTTCGGCGAAGCTGGCAGTCTTGAACTCTGGCCGTGGGTCGCGCCCTGGTTTTTCCAGTTCTTTCAGAATATCGGTGACGGTTGGCAGACCGAAACGTTCGTCAATGAAATTCGTCGGTTTAAGGCTGCGCAACGCATTGGCATTGCCCATGATATCCTGCAATTTCTGCTCGGTTGCCGCCAGAATACGCTCTACCAGCGGATAGGCTTCCGGATGAACGGTAGAGGCATCCAGTGGGTTGTCGCCGTGGTTGATGCGCAGGAACCCTGCACACTGTTCAAAGGCTTTCGGGCCCAAACGGCTGACCTTTAACAGTTGATCACGGTTGCGGAAGCGTCCATTTTCATCACGCCAAGCCACCACATTTTGTGCCATCATGCGGGTGAGACCGGCTACACGGGTCAGCAGTGGTACTGACGCGGTATTCAGATCGACGCCGACGGCATTTACGCAGTCCTCTACCACGGCATCCAGTTTTTTCGCTAGCAGGCTTTGGCTGACATCATGTTGATACTGGCCGACACCGATGGATTTCGGATCGATTTTGACCAGTTCGGAGAGCGGGTCTTGCAGGCGACGGGCGATAGATACCGCCCCACGCAAGGAAACATCCAAATCGGGGAATTCCAGCGCCGCCAGTTCAGAAGCCGAATACACTGACGCACCAGCTTCACTGACGATCACTTTCTGTGCCTTGATATCTGGGAACTGTTTTTGGGTATCCAGAAAGAAACGCTCGGTTTCACGCGAGGCGGTGCCGTTACCAATCGCTACCAACTCAACCTGATGCTTGATGCACAATGCGGCGACGGAGGATGCGGCTTTGGCAGTCTGACCGGTGTGCGGATAAATGGTGTCGGTGGCGACCAATTTGCCAGTGGCATCCACCACCGCCACTTTTACACCAGTACGCAGACCGGGATCCAGTCCCATAGTGGCTCGCATCCCAGCTGGTGCCGCCATCAGCAAATCGTGCATATTACGGGCGAAAACGTTAATGGCTTCATCTTCCGCTTTTTCACGCACGCTGCTCATCAATTCAGTTTCCAGATGCAGTAGCACTTTAATACGCCAGGTCCAGTTCACTACCGCACGCCGCCAATCATCTGCCGGGGCGTTATTGAGACGCAAGCCCAGGTGGTCGATGATTATCTGTTCGCAATGGCTTTCACGGGGCGGTTCATCAAATTGCGGATCGGCATTCAGTGATAATTGCAACACGCCTTCATTACGACCACGGAACATGGCCAGCGCTCGGTGAGAAGGAACCTGGGCAATCGGTTCGTGGTGTGAGAAATAGTCGCGGAATTTGGCACCGGCTTCCTCTTTGCCTGCCACCACACCGGAAACCAGATGCGCGTTTTTCCATAGGTAGTTACGCACTTTGGCCAGCAAGGCCGCATCTTCGGCAAAGCGCTCCATCAGAATGTAGCGTGCGCCGTCCAGCGCGGCTTTGACATCCGCCACACCGTTGTCGACATTGATGTAGGTTTCGGCGATCTGTTCCGGTGTCTGGCTCGGGTCATTCCACAGGCTGTCAGCCAGTGGTTCCAGTCCGGCTTCAAGGGCAATCTGCCCCCGGGTGCGGCGTTTGGGTTTATATGGGAGATAGAGATCTTCCAGTTCCGTTTTGCTAAGCGTCGTATTGATGGCAGCCGCCAGTGGTTCGGTTAATTTGCCTTGTTCATCAATCGACTTCAGGATGGTCTGCCGGCGTTCTTCCAGCTCGCGCAGATAGACGAGACGAGTTTCCAACTGACGTAGTTGAGTATCGTCCAGCCCACCGGTAACTTCTTTACGGTAGCGGGCGATAAACGGAACCGTGTTGCCTTCATCCAGCAACTGAATGGCCGCGCTGACCTGTTCGGTACGTGCCTGTAATTCGCCAGCAATAATCTTGTTTAATACGTTATTCATAATGTTGTCGGGTAGTGAGTCGTTGATTTAAGGATAAAACGCTGGGGGACAGTTATACGTATTGATGACACAAATTGCCAGTTGTATGGCGAGGTGGTTTTTCGTGAACGATCAAAGAAGCGCCCTGCGTTATTGCAGGGCTGGAATGATTATCAGGTATGGATTATGGCGTACAAAATGGCGCGATATAACGTTGATAGCGAGACTCTTTGAGTTTCTGAAGATCCACCAGCACCAGCCCATCAATGCAGTTGTTGAAGTCGGGATCAACACCAAAATCGATAAATCGAACGCCGCCGGGTTCACACAATTCGGAATACTGCTTATAGAGCGTGGGGATAGAAAAACCCATATTACCGAGAATGTTTTTCAGACGGGCCAGATCCTTTTGATAATCAATACCTTCAAACTGTTTCAGCACATCGGGTAATGATGCTGGATAGGGTCGCCGTGACCGGGCTAGCAATTGGTCAGGTGCAAAATGTAGCCGGTAAAAGGCGATTAGCAAATCCCGTGCGGGCGGCGGTAGTGCGCTAGACAGCGAAACCGGGCCAAATAGGTAACGATACTGTGGATAACGGGCCAAATAAGCGCCAATACCCAGCCATAGGTACTCCAGGCCGCGTTTGCCCCAGTATTGAGGTTGGATGAAGCTGCGACCGAGCTCTATACCACTAGCAAGTACTGGATTCATCTCTTCGCCATAATGGAACAAACTATGGCTATAGAGACCGCTCTCGCCTTTTTCGGCAACTAACTGTGCCGTCGGTGTAAAACGATAAGCGCCAACAATTTCCAGATCACTTTCATCCCACAAAATCAGGTGCAGATAGTCATCGTCAAAACTATCCAGATCTCGTCGTTTACCGGAGCCTTCACCCACGGCCCGAAAGGCGATTTCGCGCAGTCGGCCCAGTTCTCTCAGGAGTGGGACATAATCTTCATTACCACGCCGGTACAGATAAACCGTTTTGCCATCCGGTGTGGTACCTAATGTTTCGCAATTCGCCAGCGCTCGCTTGAGTAATATGCGATCTTCTGCCAGCGCGATGGGCTTCTCACCAGAAAAACAACCTGGCTTTCCCTGCCCCAGACGGTAAACATGACGTCGAAAACGGGCGGCCAGATCGTTAGGTTGAAAGTCGCCCTGACTCCAGATGGCGTAAGGAATACGGGCACCAATCTTAATCCGCAGTTTATTACCCTGCTGGAGAAACATTTCCCGCACTAACAGCAGCGTGGACAGTGGTCGATATATCAGCGAGGAGAGATAGAACAGGCCACTGTTGCGACCGCTAATATGAACCGGCACTATTGGCGCCCGTGCTTTGGCGGCCATGCGAATAAAGCCGCTGTGCCAGTGACCGTCACGGATCCCTTTCAGACTGATACGGGAAACTTCGCCAGCCGGGAACAAAATGACGGCACCGTCGTTGCTCAGGTGCTCCTGAATTGCGGCAATTTGATGGCGTTTAGTGCGGTTGCTAAAGTTATCCACCGAGAAAAATAACTGTTTCAGTGGTTCTACGTAAGATAATAGTTGGCTGGCAACAATACGCACATCCGGCCGGACACTGGCGACGGTACGCAGTAGCGCCAGACCGTCGAGTGATCCGATTGGATGGTTGGCGACCATTACCACCGGGCCCTGACTGGGGATGTTTTCCAGATCACCATCGATCATCTCGCAATCAAGATGTAAGTGATCCAGTATCTGCTCAACCAGATCCAATCCTTTCAGATGTGGATAACGTTGGGCAAACTCTTGCATTTCATTTTCGAATAACAGTGTGCGTAAAACCGAGCGTTGCCAAGGTGGCGTGTGGCGATGAGGTGCGACGTCTTGCAGTATGGCATCTAGACTAAACATAAATAGCTCTCCATAACCGACTGACGACACGCTAAGTGATGGAAATGACATCTTTATGTCAAAGTACAAATAATTTTTACCGATAGTAAGCAATTAACAACGCCGCTCTTCCAGACAGGAAAGAGAAGCCTTGTTAATCAGGGAGTAAGCTCAGCATGGAACGCTGTTGCGCGGAAATAATATCAACAGCATGTCTGGCTAGGAGAAACTACACAGACCGGGCATTCAATCCGTAAAGCCTTTCTCCTGAGCGTTGATTTGCCAGCGTAGTAGTGCAGGGTAAGCTGTGCTTTTTTGTTGAATTTCCGGGGGCGTGGTCCGACTTTCACTTTCTACCATCATCGGGTTGGTTGCACTCCAGGGGTAACGAACTGTACTGCCAATAGGCATCGCGCCCTGCGCATCGATCCACAGTACCTGGTTGTAACCAAACGCCCGGCTAGGGTCGTCTTGCGGAGCGAGCATATTCCTGCCACCCAGTGCCTGATAAGGCGTATCGGACAAGCTGTAGGCATACAGTGTCGGCATAATGTCCTTGTGTGATCCGGGACGGGTGGGATCAAAACGCCAGGCGCTGTGCTCCAGGATTGTCTTGGGAATATAAAGATAAAAGGGAACCGCGCGATCCAGAAAGCGTTCGTGTGAAGAGAGTGCTTTTAACCGGCGCATCTGATGATCGCCGCTGGCCGCAATCAGCGTTTTTTCACCGCTGCCAGAGGCTTTTACTGCCGAAACAAATTCACCCAGCGCATTAGTCGCATACTGGTAAGTCCGGCTGATTTCCTCCTGTTCCTCCTGACTGACTTCGGCATGGGCCATCATGTCCGGCCCGGCATGTACTGGATTCGGGCGATATGTCGTTGGCACTTTGTACGGGGGATGGTTGGTGATAGTCAGAATACTGATAAACAGCGGCTGTTTGGCCTCAGATAGCAGTTTCTCCGCCATGCGGAAGGCATATTCGTCTGGTACGCCCCAGTCGGTTAAAGATTTAGCGGATTCAGGATAAGTTTCCATCAGTGAGCTTTGATCATAGATCTGATCAACGCCCAGGCGCGGCAGATAGTTACCAAAATTGCGCCACATCCGGCTGCCGGACGTGATGAAAATGATCTTGTAGCCCGCTTTTTTGTATGTGGCGTACGGTGTGTTATTCAACACCACATACTGGGCGGACGAGTGACTGATATTCTGCACCGGACTGTGGAAAAACAGTCCCGCAAAAGACGGTGCGGTGCCATTTCCTTCGGAAACGAAACGGCGAAAAACAAAATCGCTGGTGAAGTGCGTACGCAAGGCTCCCAGCATGTCGTTATCCGGTAGATGGTCGAAGGCCAGCATGTTGCTTCCCATGCTTTCCATCAGAGCGACAACCACATTAGGCTTGTGTTGCGCCAGCCAGGGATTGGCTGGGGTACGTGCGTCCAGCGACGCCAGCCCAGTCTGTTGCAGCAACGCTGCGCCGTCCTGATGCGAGACAGCGTTGAAGCTGACATCCTCATCACGGTCGCCCATCGCCCACGCTGATGCCATTAACCCATTGGGAACCAGTTTGTTGAGAATGGTAATAGAGGAAATTTGTGAGTCATTACGACGCAGTGGGAAGGTATTCATGCTGCCACGAATCATGGCAAAAAACAGCATCAGGCTGATCAGTAGATAGCCGATAAATACGAGCCGGGAAAAAGGCTGTGGCGGGGTCGCCTCTGGAGCGAATGCTCTCTTGCCCAACCGTACCGACAGCAGACAAAACAGCATAACCGTCAGGAGTGCGATGACGACGGGATAATCCTGCCAGATATTCATTAATATGGCGTCGGTATCATCGTCAATCAGCCCGAAAGCGAAAATATCAATGTAGGTGTGATAGGTCTGGTAATAGAAGTAGTTACTGATGGCGATAGTGATGGTGATGACGGTGACCAGCCCAAGATAAATCGGAGCCAGACGGCACAGCCAACGCCAACTGGTGGCGTGTAAACTCATCAGCAGACCGAATACTAGTAAAGGTGACAGTAAAATAGAGATGGCGCGTAAATCATAGCGTAACCCGGTCAGCCACATTCGGCTAATGGCATTACCGTGCCCTGCCAACTGCTGTTGATCCGCAAAAGTGTGGAACATGATAAAACGGGCAGCGAGCAAGAGCAGAGTAAGCAGAACAAGTTGCAGCCAAAGTGTCTTGAGCAGAACACGTGAACGCTGTTGATACATGTATTTCCCATTGTGTGAAATGTAGACAAGGGGAGAGATGCTACGCTACTTCGGCAGGGAAAGTCCGGGTAAAACATCTCGAATTCAGAAAAATATGACAGTTGTTCGCTTTTGGGCTCAACAAGTTGGATTTTTATATTCGATTTTATTGATATACCAGATTTTATTACCGGTTGGCGTGGTAACTGATGCTTCTTCATCTACCGATTTTTTCAACAAGGCTCGGGCCATCGGTGAATCGATGGAAATATAATCTTTGCGGCCATAGATTTCATCTGGACCGACAATACGAAAGCGCTTGATTTCACTGGTTTCATTCTCCACCTCGACCCAGGCACCGAAAAAGACTTTGCCATCTTGTTGGGGAGAGTAATCTACCACCCGCACTACCTGTAGGCGTTTACGTAAATAACGTACACGTCGATCTATCTCACGCAACAAGCGTTTATTGTATTGGTAGTCTGCGTTTTCACTGCGATCACCCAGGCTGGCCGCCCAGGCTACTTTTTCCGTAATTTCCGGGCGACGTTCTTTCCACAGATAGTTCAGTTCCTGCTGTAGAGCTTCATAGCCTTCTCGGGTGATAAGATCGGTTTTCATATGCTTCGCTGGAATGTAGAAATTATTACTATAGTGTTATATACCCATCATCTTTCAAGTTGCAGATGCGCTGTCTGTTTTCAACCTCCAGTTTTTGGCTTGCGTCAGTGTCTGGGATTCATTTGGTTGTTGTCTGCATGTTGAAATCTGTGGTGTATGGACGCTTGCGATGACGTTAATCGCGAATAAGTTGTTATTTATGGCATGGTTAGCGCACGCAGACAAAGGAAACGTTTGATTACAACGTATTTTTATATTCCTTGTAACAATTTCGCTTAGAATGTATACCAGAAACAATTGTCAGTATGGTGTACGTTTTTGAACAATATTGAGCCCGGCGGCTATTACGTCTTTGGAGAATTAGAATGCAAGAAAATTATAAAATTCTGGTAGTGGATGACGACATGCGCTTGCGAGCGCTGTTAGAGCGTTATCTGACCGAACAGGGTTTTCAGGTACGTAGTGTAGCCAATGCTGAACAGATGGATCGTTTGTTGACGCGCGAGTCCTTTCACTTGATGGTGCTGGACCTGATGCTACCGGGTGAAGATGGTTTGTCTATCTGCCGTCGTCTACGTAGCCAAAGTAATCCTATGCCTATCATCATGGTGACGGCAAAGGGGGAAGAAGTGGATCGCATCGTCGGGTTGGAAATCGGCGCGGATGATTATATTCCTAAACCTTTCAACCCGCGTGAACTGCTGGCTCGTATCCGGGCGGTACTGCGCCGTCAGGCTAACGAACTGCCGGGCGCGCCGTCTCAGGAAGAGGCGGTCATCGCATTCGGCAAGTTCAAGCTGAATCTGGGAACACGTGAAATGTTCCGTGATGATGAGCCTATGCCGTTGACCAGTGGGGAATTCGCTGTGTTGAAAGCATTGGTCAGCCATCCTCGGGAACCGCTGTCGCGTGACAAACTGATGAATCTGGCCCGTGGTCGTGAATACAGTGCGATGGAGCGTTCAATCGACGTTCAGATTTCACGCCTGCGCCGTATGGTGGAGGAAGATCCGGCACATCCACGCTACATCCAGACAGTATGGGGGTTAGGTTACGTCTTTGTTCCGGATGGCAGTAAAGCATGAGGCGATGGTATTTTTCTCCACGTAGCTCCTTTGCACGAACGCTGTTGCTAATAGTTACCCTATTGTTTGTCAGTCTGGTCACCACCTATTTGGTGGTGCTCAACTTTGCGATTCTTCCCAGCCTTCAGCAGTTTAATAAAGTGCTGGCTTATGAAGTCAGAATGTTGATGACCGATAAATTGCAATTGGAAGATGGGACGTCGCTGGAAGTGCCTCCGGCGTTCCGACGTGAGATTTATCGGGAACTGGGCATTTCTCTGTATACCAACGCAGCGGCGGAGGACAGCGGCCTGCGCTGGGCTCAGCACTACAAATTCTTGAGTGATCAGATGGCACAACAGTTGGGCGGGCCAACCGATGTGCGGGTGGAGGTCAGTAAAAATACGCCGGTAGTATGGCTGAAAACCTGGCTTTCACCGGATATCTGGGTGCGGGTGCCACTCACGGAAATTCATCAAGGCGATTTCTCCCCTCTGTTCCGTTATACGTTGGCCATTATGTTGTTGGTGATAGGCGGCGCCTGGCTGTTTATCCGGGTGCAGAACCGTCCGCTGGTGGAGCTGGAACACGCCGCCATCCAGGTAGGTAAAGGCATTATCCCCCCCCCTTTGCGAGAATATGGCGCGTCCGAGGTGCGTTCGGTTACCCGTGCTTTCAATCAGATGGCTTCTGGGGTGAAATTGTTGGCTGATGATCGCACCTTGCTGATGGCCGGGGTGAGTCATGATTTACGCACGCCGCTGACGCGTATTCGTCTGGCGACGGAAATGATGAGCAAGGATGACGATTATCTGGCGGAGTCGATTAATAAAGACATTGAAGAGTGTAATGCCATTATTGAGCAGTTTATCGACTATCTGCGTACTGGCCAGGAAATGCAGATGGAGGTTGCCGATCTAAACACTATTCTGGGTGAAGTGGTTGCTTCCGAAAGTGGTTACGAGCGTGAAATTGACAGCCATTTCTCAGAAGGGGAATTGTTGGTCAGAGCCAGTCCTTTATCCATTAAGCGTGCCGCGCTGAATCTGGTGGTGAATGCCGCCCGTTATGGTAATGGTTGGATTCGGGTCAGCAGCGGGCGTGAATTACAGCGTGCATGGTTCCAGGTAGAAGATGATGGCCCTGGTATTGAACCCGCGCAGCTAAAACATCTGTTTCAGCCGTTTGTCCGTGGTGACAGCGCCCGTAGTACTAGTGGTACGGGACTGGGATTGGCGATTGTTCAGCGGATTATAGACGCTCATAACGGAGGACTGGATGTTGGTACCAGTGAACGTGGTGGATTGAGTGTACGAGCCTATTTGCCATTGACCTTTGAGCCCCCGAAGACGGATCATCCATTGGCGTTGACTCGGGATTCAGATTAAAACGCCTGGTTTCCTGATTCCCGTGTCTGCAAGTTTTCGGGGAAATCACCACGTTTGGTTCCTGTAGGGACGCCAAACGTGGTGATCGTCTTAAGTATCTCGTTTTTTTTACATTACCTGATTACAGCTTCGGTCCGGCTTTGACCAATGCAGCACCGGCGGGTGTATCGGTGTACTTATCAAAGTTGGCCATAAAGCGCCGCGCCAGATCTTCGGCTTTCTCCTGCCATTGAGCCTTGTTTGCATAGGTATCCCGCGGATCGAGAATAGATGGATCCACGCCTGGCAAGGTTTTCGGGATGGCCAGATCGAAGATAGGCAATGTCTGCATATCTGCATCATCAATACTGCCGTTCAGAATGGCATCAATAATGCCACGGGTATCTTTGATAGAAATGCGTTTACCCGATCCGTTCCAACCGGTATTAACCAGGTAAGCCCGTGCTCCTGCCGCTTTCATGCGTTTTACCAGCACTTCAGCGTATTGTGTCGGGTGCAGTGTCAGGAACGCAGCGCCAAAACAGGCCGAGAAGGTAGGGATCGGTTCAGTTACGCCACGCTCGGTGCCAGCCAGTTTGGCGGTGAAGCCAGATAAGAAGTGATACTGCGTCTGATCGGATGTCAGCACTGATACCGGCGGTAATACACCAAATGCATCTGCCGTTAGAAAGATCACTTTGGTGGCGTGTCCGGCTTTGGACACCGGCTTCACAATGTTGTGGATGTGATAGATAGGGTAGGAGACGCGGGTATTTTCGGTCTTTGAATTATCATTGAAATCGACCTTACCGTCCGCCAATACTGTGACGTTTTCCAACAGCGCATCGCGTTTGATGGCACCATAGATATCTGGCTCAGCTTCTTTGGACAGCTTGATGGTTTTCGCGTAGCAGCCACCTTCAAAGTTGAAAACGCCGTCATCATCCCAGCCATGTTCGTCATCACCAATCAACTGACGTTTGGGATCAGTGGACAAGGTGGTTTTCCCAGTACCGGAGAGGCCGAAAAATATCGCGACATCACCTTTTTCGCCCACGTTGGCCGAGCAGTGCATGGCGGCAATACCTTTCAGTGGCAACAGGTAGTTCATGATGGAGAAGATGCCTTTCTTCATTTCGCCACCATACCAGGTACCGCCAATCAACTGGATACGTTCAGTGAGGTTGAAGGCAACGAAGTTTTCAGAGTTTAATCCCTGCTCCTTCCATTGTGGATTGGTGCATTTTGCGCCATTCATTACCACAAAGTCAGGTTCGAAATCCTGTAGATCTTCATCACTGGGACGGATAAACATGTTCTTCACAAAGTGCGCCTGCCAGGCCACTTCGGTGATGAATCGGACTTTCAGCCGGCTATCAGCATTGGCACCACAGAAGGAATCTACAATGAACAAGCGTTTGTCGGATAACTGCTGGGCAACCAACTGTTTCAGATGCTGCCAGAGTTCCTGACTAAGCGGATGGTTATCGTTTTTGCCCTTTCCTTGATCGGACCACCAGACGGTATCTCGAGTTACATCATCGCGAACGATGTATTTATCCTTGGGAGAGCGCCCGGTAAAAATGCCCGTGTCAACTGAAACAGCACCCAGTTGGGTTTCGATGCCACGTTCATAGCCTTGCAGGGTAGGAGATATCTCTTCTTGGAACAGTAAATCATAGCTCGGATTGTAGACAATTTCGCTGACATCACGGATACCATATGCCGCTAGAGCTTCTGGTGTAATACCTTTTATCTGCATCTTGCTACTCCTCAATTGTTATAGTCATACTATTAATGAATTGTAGAGAAAAAGCGTATTTTAACAGCGATAACACTCATAAAATTAAATAAATTTATTAATAACTTTGCTTATACATTTGGAGGAAAATCAGGTAGATGAGGTATTTTTTAGTGAAAAAGCAGAGAAAAGGGCACTAGCGTGCCCATCATGAGAATGCAAGGATTAGTGTAGCGTATTACCAGCAGAGGCGTGCCGAATGTTTTGTATATCGGCAGCGCTGAAAATGTAATGGCTGCCACAGTAGTCACAGTGCATGTCAATTTCACCATCCTGTGCCAGCATGTCGTCGACTTCGGTTTCTGGCAGCGCCATTAGTGCATCAGCACAACGCTCGCGGGAGCATTGGCAACTAAAAGTGATGGGTTGTGGTTCATACAGCGTGACGTTTTCCTGATGATACAAGCGGTAAAGTACATCGTTGGCTGGCAGAGAGAACAATTCTTCACTTTTTACGGTGTCGGTCAACTGAGACAGATGTTCGAAATCATCACGGTTGCCGCTTTGCGCGGGTAATACTTGCAGTAACATACCGGCGGCAGACATTTTGTTTTCATGTTTTCCGGTGCGGATAAACAAACGGGTCGGCAACTGTTCGGACTGCAGGAAGTAGTTTTCCAGGCAGGCGGCGACATCTTCTCCATCAAGCCCCACGACACCCTGATAACGTTCACCTTCGGTTGGTGTAATGGTAATCACCAGATAACCGTTGCCGACCATTTCCCGCAGCGTGCTGCCTTCGGCAATCTCCCCCTGCAGACGGGCGACACCACGCATTTTTTGCTGATGATTGCCATTAATCACCGCCAGTTTCAGTGGGCCATCACCTTGCAACTGCACGGTAATATCGCCGCTGAATTTTAGTGTGGCGGTTAGCAAACTGGTAGCAACCAGCATTTCACCCAGCAGTCTCTGGACCGGCGTTGGATAGTCATAATTTGCCAGCATGTGCTGAAATGTGTCGCTTACCGTTACCAACTCGCCACGAACGGCGTGATTTTCAAACAGATAGCGATGTAGTTGGTCATGATGGGCCATAATTGTCTCTCTTGGTGACTGCGGATTATTCTGTGTCACTGTATTTAAATTTAATTAAATCCCGTCGCTCTTTTTTATCCGGGCGCCGATCCGGGTGTGGCATGGACAGGGTGTTCATTTTTCTGGCTTGCGCCAGTTTTTCACGTTTTTCGATGCTTTCCGGCGTTTCCTGATACATGGCCTGTGCTTGTGTTGCAGAGCGTCGTTGAGCGCTAAGCGCACAAACAACAACGACGCGCTCGTCATTTCCCTGGCGCAGTTTGATTTCGGCATTAAGCTCCACCAACTTGCTCGGTTTACTACGCTGGCCGTTATAATGAATCTTGCCGCCTTCCACCATTTCCCGCGCGATGGCTCGGGTTTTATAAAACCGGGCAGCCCAAAGCCATTTATCCAGCCGAACGCTATCATCATCATCACGTTGGGTTTCTTTGCTCATGAGTGCTCCTGATGGTAGTTGGAATCCGATTGATAGATAGCCGGTAATAGCGACAGATAATTGTTCATGGCAGGGTGCTGCGTGAAACTTTTTTCCTGCTGGCCGGAGTCAGGATTACTGACCCCCAGACAGTAGCGGATACCAAATGCTTTGGCCGCATCCAGAATGGGTTCGCTGTCGTCCACAAACAGGGTCCTGGTCGGGTTAAATCCCGTATGCGCCTGCACCGCATGCCATAAACGCTGATCTTCCTTTGGATACCCATAAGTATGGGTAGAAAGTAATAAATCAAGGTGCTGATCAAGGCCGGTATGGGTGACTTTTATTGCCAGACTGTGGGGATGCGCATTGGTCAGCAGGATAGTTCTCCGGCCGCTTTCTCTCAGTGCTGCCAGGAATGGTGCGGTATCGTCACGCAAACGAGCCCGTGGGCCAATATCACTGGTCATTTGGCGAATATCCAACCTCAGCCGTTCACTCCAGTAGTCGAAACAGTACCAGTCAAGCGTATGTTGTACAGCCCGGTATTCCGTGGTGATGAGCTGTTTTGCCTGTTCAAGGCTTATCCCGCGTTGGGCACTTAGGGACTGCGGCACCAGTTGCAGCCAAAAGTAACTGTCAAAGGCCAGATCAAGCAGGGTGCCGTCCATATCCAGCAAGACGGTATCAATCTCATTCCAGTTAAATGTGGGACTCATAAACGCTCCAGATGAAACACCGTGATATCTGGTGGTGGATATCGCGTCAAAAGATGCTATCAGCGTAGCATACCTACCGACGGATCCAGCTCTGTTTACCGATGGAAAACATTAGTGAATGAGAGGAAATGTGGGTGTTGATGGCACCAGATGACGGTCATAGTATTGCTGGATATTGGCAATTCTCTGTCGACTGTGGCGGTGTTTGACAGTAAATAACACGATATTCACCACCAGAATGACGGAGAACAGCAAGAATAGCAGGCAGGAACCAAGATAACGCCACAACGTGACGGCATCGGGTTCACTGTGTAGTGAGATATGGCGGGTACCGTTGGCATCAATGCTGATTTGGGTAATGACGCCGCTGGCCTTAAACGGTGTATGTAGCAGCATGGACGATAGGCGCTGAAGCTCCAGCCATTGCTCTGCCGGAGGATAATTCTGTATCGGTGTGGCGGGCAACGGATATGAGACAAACTGCTGACCTTCGTCGCTGCGAATCAGAAAACCGCCGGGCGGTGGGCTATTCAACGAGTTGGCGGCGTTGGTGATCTCCTGATAATAGAAGTAGTCAGCGGCGTTGTTCACCAGCGATTCCAGCGTTTCGGCACTGACAGGCCGTAATATAACGTTCATCCCGTTCAATGCGCCGGAGCGGGCACGTTTGACCAGCAGGTTCCAACTTTTTGCATTACCCAGGTTGGTCAAGGCGTTTTTCAGTCGGATGCAGTTGTCATCTTTTTCACACAGATCTTCGGTTTTCAGTATGATGTCGGAAAAATTGCTCAGTAAAATCATGCCTGACTTTTGAATAGTGCTGGCTAACGGCGAACTGAGCCTACCGTCATTGGTGTCTTGCGGATGCAACTGTTCATTCACGGTTTTTAACAGTGCTGAGGCTTTCTCAACAATGTCTGATTCGGGGGCCGGTAGTGGTTCTGCCTTATTCCAGTAGATAGCTGAGCAGTCAAATGGTGTGAAAGGGTTCTTTTTGGGTGCAGTATCATTTGAATTGATAGGTGGGACGTAGCACATACCCGTACCTTTAACTTCTAGGGTATCACCGATGTGCAGCGACTTGTTTTCAAGCTCACCGACTTGAGTCACTTTGATATTTTCCACCCCTTGCATCCAGGCCATGCTGAGTTTGAGTGGCAAATCCAGCGGAACGGAACTGACTAATAGCACCAGACTGACTAACGAACCACAGGCCAGTAACAGATTTCTCCCCCAGCGCTGTAGCGGAAAGTATTTCACCTCATTGTGTAATGATAGGTACTGCCCTTGCCGGATAACCTGCCGATTTAAATAGATATCAATATCGGTTTTTCTGCCCAGATCATAATTGATGTAAGGTTGCCAGTGGGAAGGATAGATGAGGTCGATATTACCGAGTGAAATATTACCGAACTGACCTTGATTGGACTCACCAAACAATCCCAGACACTGTGGTGTTCCATTCAGACAATGGACTTCCAGCCGCTCTTTCTCGCTTGCAGGACGGAACCATTCCCAACAGCACCATAATGCTATCAGACACGCAATACCCGCTAGCCAAGGTAGTAGCGCCAGTGGGCTGTTCAGACTGAATGCCAGCATGAAAAAAGCCAGACTGAGCAGCCCGGCTTCTTTGATCCCACGGGAGCGATGAATGGCATGCTCTTCACGGGTTTCCTTGCGAATTGTCACCAGTTCGGTGGGTTCGTTTTCTTCTTTCCGTATAAAAGCTTTTTCGATGGGGATTTCTGTTCCTGACAGGGTCTCCGGGTTGTTAACAAACTCCGTCAGGGAGTGGCCGTTGAGGGAGATAACCAGTGGAATGGAACGGGTTTTGATCAGCTCAATTTCATTATTCTGCGTTATATATTGTTCCCAAATCGCGGGGAGATGAATTTCCTGGGTATCAATATAGTAACGCCATTTATTGGGTGCATCGGTACTGATGCCGTAGCGGGTAATACTATGTGTAATGGGGTAAACCCGGCTACCGGGCAGCAGTTGTGGAAGCAAAGGTAAGGACATCGTCAGCGGCAGTAGTATCGTTTTATCAAGGGCGTTCAGCGTCAGGTAGTGTTCCACAGCGACACGCTCTGACGACGTCAGATGACGATGTCCTGAAGGCACGACCGGCAAGTGTTTGACAAAAAGAAAACGACGATACATGTGATAGCCAATGAAACCCCCGACGGTGATCAGACTGGTAAACAATACAGCCAATATGATGAGTATTGCGCTCATATTATCTCCATCTAACAGCCCAGGGTTCTCTTTGTTTTTTCGGATACTAACAAAATTACAGCGATAATGTTAACCCATGTTATTCCGTTAGCTGCCTTTATTAATTGAAATCACCCAATATTACTTATGTAATAGATTATGTTAACAATTAAGATAAGTAGCTAAAATGAGGATAATCTGAATTTTATCTAACCTATTGACTTTTATTTTTTACTTTAACAAAAGTAATGTGTGTCGCATGTTGTGAAAACGTAAAAACACTATGGTAAAATTGCGAGCAGTGTCACTGTTAAGGCAAAACGTGATACACCAAACTTATTTTGAATGAATGTTTTTCGTTCGACGACACATCTCTTTTGGCTAGGGCATCGGTTGCCTTTTCTGATTGTAGATCAAGGCGTCGTTTCGGCAGTCCGTTCCTTATGGGGCCATGATGAATAGTAACCTGCAAAAACCCAAAATCCTTAAGGTTGAGACCGTTGCCCGCTCACGTCTGTTTGATGTGGAATCGGTGGATTTGGAGTTCAGCAATGGCGCACGTCGTGTTTATGAACGTATGCGCCCCTCCGGTCGGGAAGCGGTCATGATTGTGCCCGTCATTGACGATAATTTGCTGCTGATTCATGAATACGCTGTCGGTATTGAACAGTATGAACTGGGCTTCCCAAAAGGATTGATTGATCCTGGCGAAACTGTCTTTGAAGCGGCAAATAGAGAGTTGATGGAAGAAGTGGGGTTTGGTGCAGAGCGCATCGATTTGCTGGCAACATTGACGATGGCGCCGTCTTATTTTTCCAGTCAAATGAGCATTGTGATTGCCCATGGCCTTTATCTAAAAAGTCTTCCAGGTGATGAACCTGAACCGATGCCGCAAGTTCGCTGGCCATTGCAAAATATGATGGCATTGCTTAACGAACCGGATTTCCGTGAGGCACGTAACGTTAGTGCTCTGTTTCTTGCTCAGAATTGGTTAAATCAGCAATAACAGTTGTACAGAATAGAGAAAAGGCGCGGAAATCGCGCCTTTTTGTCGACTGTTGAAACGGCTATGGCACCTAAAACAGTTCTTTTGATTGGCCATTGTCCATTAATGTCGTCCCTGCTTCATGAACGCCATAATCCAATGGTTGGGTACCATCAATGAAGTATTCCAGTCGACTGTTACTGCCACCGTTTGACAACTTGCCGCTGCTGCGATCAATGAGCACGCTGACAATCCCTGGTGGTACGGGTGTCTTCTGTTCAGGGACGCCTGCCAGTGCGGCTTTCATAAAATCATCCCACGCTGGTTGTGCGCTCTTGGCACCACCTTCATAACCGGAAATTTGATCGTGAATGACGCCGGAAAAGGTACTTCGGCCGAGGTCGCGACGATGGTCGTCAAACCCTATCCAGACTGACGCAACAATATTCGGGCCATAGCCGGAGAACCAGGCATCTTTCGAGCTATTGGTCGTACCCGTTTTGCCTCCAATATCATGGCGTTTCAGAACTTTGCCGGCACGCCACCCCGTTCCCATCCAGCCTGGTCCGCCAAAGATGTTACTGTTCAATGCGTCTTTAATCAAAAACGCCAGCGGTGTACTGATAACATGGGGCGCATAATCATTGGCTTCCTGCATGGCAGCTTCCGGTGGTGTAATGGGATCCGGCTGCAAAACGGGTGAACTCCCGGGAACAGGGGGTTCCTTCGATGTTGCTATATTCTCCATATTGTCATCAGACAATATGGCTGAGCGCGGAGTATCACCATAAATCACCGGTAGGTCGCAGCTAGTACACACTATCTTCGGTGTAGCTTTGTATAATGTATTTCCGGTTTCATTTTCTATCTTACTGATAAAGTAAGGGTCAACCAGATAGCCACCGTTGTCCATCACGGCGTAACCTCTGACAACTTGCAATGGTGTGAAGGACGCGGCGCCCAACGCCAGCGATTCGGTATGGATGATGTTCTGTGCTGGGAAGCCGAAACGTTGCAGGTACTTCGCTGCATAATCGACACCCATGGCACGCATGGCTCGCACCATGACAACGTTTTTAGATTGACCGAGTCCCTGACGTAATCGAATAGGGCCTTGATAAACCGGTGGCGAGTTTTTGGGGCTCCAGTCTGAACCTGCGCCAGGATCCCAACGGGTGACAGGCGCGTCGTTCAGAATGGTAGCCAGCGTCAACCCTTTATCCATCGCGGCCGTGTATAGGAATGGTTTGATGTTTGAGCCAACTTGGCGCAGTGCCTGAGTGGCGCGGTTGAATTTGCTCAGGTTAAAGTCAAAACCACCCACCAATGCCAGAATAGCGCCATTATTCGGATTGAGTGAAACCAGTGCTGAGTTTACTTCCGGTATCTGTGCCAGCCACCAGTCGTTATCCACTTTTCTTACCCAAATCTGCTGACCTGCCTGGATCACATCGGTGACCCGCTTCGGCGTCGCACCTTGAGAGAGATCAGATTTATAGGCCCGAGCCCAGCGTATACCGGCCATTGGTAACTCGATCTGGTTCCCGTCGGCCATCAGGGCCTGAGCCTTGTCCGCCTGGGCTTCGATCACGACGGCAGGAAATAATGGGCCGTAAACCGGCAGTTTTTTTAGTGCATCGACGATTTTTTCTTGCGGCCAGGCAGGCATTCCTGCTGACCATAACCTCTGGCTCGCACCACGGTAACCGTGACGCATATCATAGGCTAGCACGTTGTTACGTAATGACTCTTCCGCAGCCAGCTGGAGTTTTTTTGTAATGGTGGTGTAGACCTTATAGCCATCGCTGTATGCATCTTCACCATAACGTTTGACCATTTCCTGACGCACCATCTCCGCTATGTAAGAAGCAGAAAACGAAATCTTCGGTGCGTGGTAATCCGCAATCAGTTTTTCGTTACGAGCCTGATCATACTGTGCCTGAGTGATGTAGTTTTCCTCCAGCATACGAGACAGAACCACATTTCGACGGGCGACGGCACGGTCATAAGAGTAAAGCGGATTGAAAGTAGAAGGCGCTTTAGGTAGACCGGCAATCATCGCCATTTCTCCCAGCGTCAGTTGATCTACGGGGCGGCCGAAATAAACCTGTGCCGCAGCCCCGACACCATAGGCGCGATAACCGAGATAAATTTTGTTGAGATATAGCTCAAGGATTTCATCCTTGCTCAACAATTGCTCGATACGGATAGCCAGAAACGCTTCTTTGATTTTACGCAGCAGTGTGCGTTCCGGGCTCAGGAAGAAGTTACGGGCCAACTGTTGGGTAATGGTACTGGCTCCTTGCGAAGCATGGCCAGATATCAGGGCAACCGATGCGGCCCGGAGAATACCTTGAGGGTCTACACCATGGTGTTCGTAGAACCGACTGTCTTCAGTGGCAATAAATGCGTGGATCAGCATAGGCGGTATCTGATCCAGCTTCAGGGGAAGACGGCGTTTTTCACCGAACTGGGCAATCAGTTCTCCGTCAGCACTGTAAACCTGCATTGGTGTCTGCAACCGGATATCTTTCAGTGTGGTGACATCGGGTAATTGTGGCTCGATATAGCGATAAAGACCATATAGCGAGGCAGCTCCCAACAGGATGCAAGTCACTGCAAGGATGAAAAAATACTTTACGAACTTCACCTGGGATTTTCCATTCGGTAGCGGTTTAAGAGTCGATAAACATTCGCACGCTAGTATAAAGGTAAGCCAGCACGGTGGATACGTTCTTTTAACGGACGATAGGGAGATCAATTGAATATGGCTTACCACATCTGGCAGGTTGGCGTAGATATACAAAATGGCTGCATGCGCGCTTTGGCCGTTCAGCGCTGCCGTCATGGCTGGCAGCTCCGCCACTGGTGGCAATTTCCTTTGCCGGGCGATACGTTACGCTTAGGGAGCCTATACCATGCTGACGGGCTTTGTGAAATTTTGCGTCAGTGGCGCAGGGAACTGCCTCGTTTCATTTCGCTGCGGGTCGGGTTTCCTGCATCACAGATATTACAACAACGTCTACCCCAACCAGACAAACGTCTGCGTGAGCCGGCGCGTGGCGAATATATTGAAAAAATGGCGCTACGGAAACTTCCGGTCAGCCGTGACATGCTGGCACTTGACTATCGTACCGATCCACAAATAGCGGATACGCTACTGGTGACCGCAGCTAGAAACGCAGAGCTGGTCGCCTGGCAGGACTGTTTCAGCCAGTCTGGTCTGGAGCCTGAAGTGATGGATATTACACCCTGTGCGTTACGTTGTATGGCGCAGCAAGCTGGGCTGTTATCTGAACGCCTGCTGTTGCATCGTTTCGACGATCACTGGCTCTGGACCTCGCCGCTGAATCACCCCCTGCATTTCGGCACATTTCAACCTGAAGATATAACTGATAAACAAGCGTTAATTTCACATCTGAGTACCTGCTATCAAATGGCCACTGAAGAGCCCGTTTATTGCAGTTCATCTATTGCTGATGATTTATCCGGGATGTCAGAAATGCTGATCTCCTGGTCGCCGCTGGTCGCATTTCACCAGCAGCATCCTCCGTTACCCCCAATGCCTTCAGCATTTGTCATCGCAGGCGGGCTGGCATTACGCCCTGGAGATACTTACTGATGTTGCAGGTTAATCTTTTACCTTGGCGTAAACGACATATCAAACGGCGGATATGGCAATGGCTGATATTACTTTTACTGCAGATTGCCATCGCGCTTCTGGTAATGACAGTCGTTGTCCTTATCCAACAACGACAGCAGGATGCGATAGGCACCACACTCAGAGAAGTGCAAGTAAAGCAGGCAGCGTATGAAACGCTATACCGACAAACACGACAGGCGTGGCGTGAGATGGAGAAATATCAGGCTCGGTTGGCCAACGAGGAACAGGGGCGCCGTAGTAATCAGCGTTATGAGGAATTATTGATGCGTCTGCCTACTTTCATGCCGGATTCCCTATGGTTGACCGCATTGAGTGATACCGGTAATGCGTTACATCTTTCAGGCGTCAGCAGTCAGTATGACGCTATTATCGATTTTACGGATGCGCTGGCTCGTGAGCCGTTTATCCAGCAGGTTGTGTTACATCAGACTCAGCGTTCAGCACAGGACGATACGCTGCTCAGTTTTGTATTGCGGCTTGAATGGCGTAGCCACGATAAGCAGGAAGGAGAGCGCCAGTGAAGTATGCGGCAATATGGATGAATACGCCTTTCCGGGTGTTGCTTGCTGCACAATTTGGTGTGGTGGTGAGTCTTACCGCGCTGGTTGGCGGGAGTGTTATCATCAATAAACGTCAGCATCTGGATCAGACGCGACAACAGCTAATTGAAAGTCGCCAATATACTGAGCAACTCATACAGCAGTTAGCCAGGCTACCTACGCTTTCCCAACTGCAACAACAACTGGCAGCTCGCCGGTTGCCTGATACCACCTTATCTTCTGACAGTATCGCCACATTACTGGCAATACCGTTAAATCAGTCTGATGCCAGGCTGATCTCCTGGCAGCCTTCGTCAACTGAGGTTGCGGAACCGTTTTCCCCTAACTGGCGATTGATGCTTAATACCGATTATTCAGGTCTGATGTCTTTTTTGAAAAGTTTCAATGCGTTACCTGCTGTGCCGCGTATCAGTCAACTCGTGATCAAAAAAGAGATTAACGGGTTACGGGTAGAACTTTCTCTGTCTCGGCCCTTTCAACAAGGGAGCTCGTCATGAACGGATATACGCGGTGGGTAGTGATGGTCGCATGGCTTGGCATGGGGAATGGCAATGCGTCAGATATCAGTGGGCGAGATCCTTTCTTGCCAGCAGTCAACGTCAGCTGTAATGAGGTAAATCCATCGTCGTTATGGACGTTGAGAGGGCTTGTTGGTGATGCGACACAATGGGTGGGATGGCTGGAGCGTCCAGAAAAACCGTGGTTGCGTATCAGGTATGGAGACCTTATCCAGCCAGAAGGTCTCCAGGTTGTAAGGTTAGATAAAACAGGTGTGGTATTCCGTGTCAGTGAAGCGCAAGCGCATTGTGGAGAGACTGAAATCATGCTGGCTTCACCCTTTGCTAACAAGGAATCGAAGCATGGGTAACACGAGGGTGAGTACCCACCGAAAAGCGATGGGATACCAGATAGTAATGATGTTAGCGCTACTGTTTTTCAGCTTGTTTGCTGTAGCTGGAACGAAAGACAGTCCAGTTTCACTGGCATTTGATGATTCACCGGTACAAAAGGTTCTGCAGGTATTGGCTGAACATCGGCAGTTGAATCTGGTGGTCGCTCCAGGGGTCGAGGGATCGATCAGCGTGAATCTGAATGGCGTCCCTTGGCAACAGGCGCTAGACATCATTCTACGTTTGGGAAAGCTGACCTTGGAACGGGAGGGAAATGTGCTGATGGTTTACCCGGCGGATCATCTTAAAGAGGTACAACAACAACAGAAAGAGCGAGAAGCACAGCAACAGCAGCAACAGCCATTGCACAGCCTGTCAGTAGCATTGCAGTATGCTGATGCCACGGAGGTGGTATCCAGTCTCCAGGGACAGCGAGGTACGTTACTTACTGAACGAGGCAGAGTAACCGTGGACAAAAGGACCAATACACTATTAGTGAGAGATACTGCTCATGCTCTGGCCCAGATGGAACCCTGGATTAAGGCGCTGGATAAGCCATTGGCACAGGTCCAACTGGCCGCGCACATTGTTACTATCAGTAGTGAGAATTTACAGGCACTGGGTGTCAATTGGGGGTTGGGGGAGGCGGGCGCGACCAGTCAGGCTCTGCGTCTGAATAATTTTAACATCAACCTACCGGTGGAAACACCGACAATCAATGCAGGATTCCATTTGGCACGTCTTAATGGAAGGTTGCTGGATTTGGAGTTAATGGCGCTGGAACAGGAAAATGAAGTGGAAATCATTGCCAGTCCTCGTCTGATTACCGCTCATCAACAGACTGCGAGCATCAAGCAGGGGACTGAAATTCCTTATCAGGTTTCCAGCGGAGCTAGTGGCTCCACCTCTATCGAATTCAAGGAAGCAGTACTGGGTATGCAGGTTACGCCGAAAATTCTGCATGGCGGGTTAATTACACTCAATTTGCTAATCAGCCAAAACATGCCGGGAAGGACAATCAAGCAGGGGGAAGGTGAGGCATTAGCTATTGATAAACAGGAGATTCAAACACAGGTAACAGTAGCTGATGGTGAAACCATTGTGCTGGGGGGAATTTTTCAACAACAAAAAAATAAGGATAGTAACCAGATACCGGGTCTGGGGGGGTTGCCTTGGGTAGGTAATCTGTTTAAAAGTAGTACTCTGCAGAAGACCAGACGGGAATTGGTTATTTTTATCACACCGACCCTCATTCAGTCGATGCAACAAGTAGCGAAGGTTGCGATTAATAATAAAAATAAGATGAATTTTTAACAATGAGTCACTATTTTCGTCAATTATTGTGTTCTCAGTTTGACGCTGCGACGGTTTTAGCATACAAGGATTAGCGAATTGAGCACTAAAGTGTTGTTCCACCGGAGATGTCGATAAAACGTACTATTTACCCTTATGCGGTAAGTCTCGCGTTTATTCGGTTGCCAAACTACCCTGAGTATTGAGATAATTTTTTGTCTGATTCTCGCACTATCGCTCATGAGGTTTCAGTTTAGGTTCCGCCGCAGGTTCCATTGGCGGGGCGGGTTATCATTAACGAATTGTCTTAGTAATACCAAAAAACATGGCAGAGAAACGCAATATCTTTCTGGTTGGGCCTATGGGTGCCGGCAAAAGCACTATTGGCCGTCAGTTAGCTCAGCAACTCAATATGGAGTTCTTCGACTCCGATCAAGAAATTGAGCGACGCACTGGGGCTGATGTGGGTTGGGTATTCGACTTGGAAGGCGAAGAAGGCTTCCGTGATCGTGAAGAGAAAGTCATTAATGAATTGACGGAAAAGCAAGGGATCGTCCTGGCGACAGGCGGGGGCTCAATAAAGTCGCGCGAGACTCGTAATCGTCTTTCTGCGCGGGGCGTCGTCGTTTATCTAGAAACAACCATTGAGAAGCAACTGGCTCGCACACAGCGCGATAAAAAACGGCCGTTGCTTCATGTCGAGACACAACCGCGAGAAGTGCTGGAAATGTTGGCGAAAGAACGTAATCCTTTGTATGAAGAAATCGCTGATGTCACTATTCGCACCGATGAACAAAGCGCTAAGGTAGTTGCTAACCAGATTATTAGTATGCTGGAAAACAACTGAGTTTGAACATTGCCTGCATAACGCAGGTTTCTGACAGGTCAATGGTACGCGCATGGAAAGAATTACCGTAACGCTGGGGGAGCGTAGCTACCCGATTACGATAGCCGCTGGGTTGTTTAATGACCCTGCTTCTTTTCTGCCGCTGAAAGCTGGCGATCAAGTAATGTTGGTGACCAATGAAACGTTGGCACCGTTATACCTTGATACTGTGCGTGATGTGTTGGTAAAGAATGGTATACGGGTTGACCAGGTTATTTTGCCAGACGGTGAGCAGTACAAATCACTGGCGATACTGGACCAGGTTTTCTCAGCGCTACTGGCTAAACCTCATGGCCGGGATACTACGTTGATCGCACTGGGTGGCGGCGTAATCGGTGACCTTACCGGTTTTGCCGCTGCCAGCTATCAACGTGGCGTACGCTTTATCCAGGTCCCTACCACATTACTATCTCAGGTTGACTCCTCGGTGGGCGGTAAAACAGCTGTTAATCACCCGCTGGGGAAAAATATGATCGGGGCCTTTTATCAGCCAGCCTCGGTGGTGATAGACCTCAACTGTCTGAAAACGCTACCTGCGCGGGAGCTTTCTTCCGGTCTGGCCGAAGTGATCAAATATGGCATTATCCTTGATTATGCGTTCTTTGAGTGGCTGGAGCTGAATATTGAGACAGTGTGCAAGCTTCAGGATGCATCACTGGCTTATTGTATTCGTCGCTGCTGTGAGCTGAAGGCAGAAGTGGTAGCTGCAGATGAACGTGAAACGGGTCTGCGTGCCTTATTGAATTTAGGCCATACTTACGGGCATGCCATTGAAGCGGAAATGGGTTATGGCAACTGGCTGCATGGTGAGGCAGTCGCGGCAGGAATCATGATGGCAGCTCATACCGCCAGGCGTCTTGGGCAGTTTTCTTCCTCTGACGTAGAGCGCGTCAAATTGTTATTGTCACGTGCCGGGTTGCCGGTTCATGGCCCTCAGCAAATGGCACCTGAATCTTATTTGCCACATATGATGCGGGATAAAAAAGTACTGGCGGGGGAACTGCGTTTGGTGTTGCCAACCGCTATTGGTCAATCTGAAGTGCGCAGCGGTGTTCCCCATGAGCTTGTTCTGGCGTCAATTGCAGATTGTCTTCCCTGAGGAAAGGCATTTGTCTGGTTAACCAGAACTGGCGAGTTCCCGATACTTTGTTAAAATACAAGGCATTATAATTTAGTGACGCGCGGGTAGCCGATATCCGCAGACATTAGCCTTTCAGTAGGGGGAGGGGTTTAAATGGGTGAGTTCAATCCGGAAGATGACCTTAAGCCGGATGCCAGCGATCATCGGCCACCACGCCAGCAAAAAAAACGTAATGGTTTTGCCATTTCCAGCGTGGCGTTGTCCAGACAATACGTGATGATTGGTATTGGTATTCTGGTATTGCTGCTATTGATCATAGGTATTGGTTCCGCACTACAGGCACCACCGCCTCAACAGGCCTCCCAGCAGCCAGCAGCCATAGAGAAGAATATTGATCTGTCGTCGTCATCTTCTACAGTACAAGGTACTCCGGCACCTGTCGTTGGGAATAATGTCAATGCTATTACGCCACAGACGTTGAGTGCTCCTCCGATTTCCGACACACCAACGCAGGCGCCGTTGCAACCGCAGAATGCAAATCAACAACGAATTGAGTTGCCGGGTAATATTGCTGATACGCTTTCTCAACCACAGCAACAGGATCGAATTAATGCATTTACTCAGGAGGACATGGGTAATCATGCAGGCTTATCGACGTTACCTACTACGCCAGCGACCGTGATGCCGCCGCCCGGAACTCGTTCTCCGAGTGAAAAAATGTCGAACTCTTCGTCGAAGAGGGTTTCACCGGAGCATCAGGTACCGGTAAAAAGTACGTACAGTAGGCCAAAAACACCGACTACGGCAGTGGTGCCGGCTCCTTCCAGTAAAGTAGCAACAAGTTCCAGAGGTTCCGCTTCGACTGTCGGCAATCTGGGCGTCGCCATCAAAAACGCACCAGCTAGTTATTTTACACTGCAATTGAGTGGCGCTTCCCACGAGAATTCGTTGAAAGCCTACGCCAGGGCGCAGAAGTTGACTAACTATTGGGTGTATAAAACCAAGCGTGATGGACAGCCTTGGTATGTGTTGGTCAATGGTGTTTATGCATCTTCTGGCGATGCCAGGCGTGCTGTTGTGTCTTTGCCTGCAGATGTCCAGGCAAAAAAACCATGGGTTAAGCCGATCCGTCAGGTGAAGCAAGACTTGAGTAAGTAATACTAATTAAGCCCTGATGTGCGGTCTGAAACAGAGTACAATCCGTGGCTCTGTAACGTATGAGTAGCTAACGACGGCATGAAGAAAAACCGCGCTTTCTTAAAATGGGCTGGTGGGAAATATCCGCTGGTAGAGGAAATTCGCCGATATCTACCAGCGGGAGATCGCTTAATTGAGCCTTTTGTTGGTGCAGGTTCGGTATTTCTCAATACGGAGTACGATAATTATATACTGGCAGATATTAATAGTGATCTCATTAATCTCTATAATATCGTTAAAACCAATACTGATGATTTTATCCGAGATTCTCGCAAATTATTTACTGATGAAATGAATACTTCCGAAGTATTTTACGTATTGCGAAGTGAGTTCAATCTCTGTACGGATGCCTATCGACGAGCATTATTGTTTCTCTATCTTAATCGTCATTGTTACAACGGGTTATGCCGTTACAACATGCGTGGTGAATTTAACGTGCCGTTTGGCCGTTATAAAAAGCCTTATTTCCCGGAAGAAGAATTACACTGGTTTGCACAAAAGGCAAAAAATGCCATCTTTGTTTGTGAACATTATCATCAGACCTTGACTCAAGCTGAGCGTGGCTCGGTTGTCTATTGTGATCCACCTTATGCACCTTTGTCGGCAACGGCAAATTTCACGGCCTACCACACCAGTAATTTTAATAATAATGATCAGCAGAATCTGGCGCAGTTGGCTTATCAACTATCTGTGGAAAACAATATACCAGTGCTGATATCCAACCATGACACATTACTTACACGAGAATGGTATCAAGGGGCATCATCGTTGTATGTGGTTATGGCTCGTCGTACTATCAGCCGCAATATTTCAGGACGCAGCAAGGTTAACGAGTTACTGGCTTTATATCGCTGAGTCGGTCGTAGTAGTATTAAAGATGTGATTGACTGGAAAAGAGTATTGTTTCCGCACAGTAGCTGACCGGAAAGATCGTTACGTGATTAGTCCCGGCAGTAGAATACAGACTTGATGGTTTGGAGAAGCGAATGAAACCGTTTTTAATCGCCCCGTCTATATTATCGGCTGACTTTGCCAGGCTAGGTGAAGATACTGCGAAGGTACTGTCGGCAGGAGCAGATGTGGTTCACTTTGACGTGATGGATAACCACTATGTTCCCAATCTGACGATTGGCCCGATGGTGCTTAAATCGCTGCGTAGTTACGGGATTACCGCGCCGATTGATGTTCATCTAATGGTAAAGCCCGTTGATCGGCTGATTCCGGACTTTGCCGAAGCGGGGGCCAGTTTTATCACTTTCCATCCTGAAGCTTCTGAACATATCGATCGTACCCTGCAATTGATTAAGGAACATGGCTGCAAAGCCGGTCTGGTTTTTAATCCTGCTACGTCACTTAGTTACCTGGATTATGTGATGGATAAGCTGGATGTCATCCTGCTGATGTCCGTTAACCCCGGTTTTGGCGGCCAGTCGTTTATCCCTGCGACACTGGATAAATTGCGTCAGGTACGCAAACTGATCGATGACAGTGGCTATGATATCCGCCTGGAGGTCGATGGCGGCGTCAAAGCGGACAAGATTGGTGAAATTGCAGCAGCGGGCGCAGATATGTTTGTTGCTGGTTCGGCAATATTCAATCAGCCAGACTACCGTGTGGTTATTGATCAGATGCGTAAGGAACTGGCAAAGGTCGCGCATGATTGAGTTTACCTCTATCCGCGGGCTGGCGTTTGATCTTGATGGTACGTTGGTAAACAGTGCTCCGGGACTGGCTCAGGCCATTGATCTGGCATTGCAGGAACAATCATTACCTGTGGCGGGTGAAACACGCGTGTCCACCTGGATTGGCAATGGTGCGGATGTCCTTGTTGAACGTGCACTACGTTGGGCTGGTGTCGCGCCGCTACCGCAACAGATTCGTGATACACGGATGTTATTCGACAAGTATTATGCCCAAACGATAGACAGCGGCAGCACGCTATTCCCACAGGTCAAAGAGACATTGGCCCAGTTGGTGGCGCGTGGTTTCCCGATGGCGGTAGTCACGAATAAACCTACGCCTTTTGTGGCCCCGCTGTTGGATTCTCTCGGTATCGGTGACTATTTCCCATTGATTATCGGTGGTGATGATGTGGTACAGAAGAAACCGCATCCTGCACCGTTATATCTGGTATTGGGGAAATTGGGGTTACGGGTAAATGAGCTGTTGTTTGTCGGTGATTCACGCAATGATATACAAGCATCCCAGGCTGCCGGCTGCCCGTGTGTCGGTATGACCTATGGATATAACTATGGTGAAGCGATAGCACTTAGCCACCCTGATGTGGTTCTGGATCGTTTTGCTGATTTATTGCCCCTTGTCGGGCCGTCATCTTTAAAAAATCAGGAAGCATTAGCATGAGTAAGCCCATTGTATTTAGCGGCGCACAGCCGTCTGGTGAGTTGACCATTGGTAACTACATGGGTGCGTTACGCCAGTGGGTCAACATGCAAGATGATTTTGACTGCGTTTACTGCATTGTGGATCTGCACGCCATTACGGTACGACAGGATACACAGCAACTGAGGAAAGCAACGCTGGATACACTGGCACTTTATCTGGCCTGCGGTATTGACCCACAGAAGAGCACCATTTTTGTTCAGTCTCATGTACCGGAACATACTCAGTTAAGCTGGGTGCTCAACTGTTATACCTATTTTGGTGAGTTGAGCCGGATGACGCAGTTTAAGGATAAATCTACCCGTTATGCTGAAAACATTAATGCCGGCCTGTTTGACTATCCGGTACTAATGGCGGCGGATATTCTCTTGTATCAAACCAATCAGGTACCCGTTGGGGAAGACCAGAAACAGCATCTGGAACTGAGTCGCGATATCGCCCAGCGGTTTAATACGCTGTATGGCGATATCTTTTGCGTACCGGAGCCGTTCATCCCTAAATCTGGTGCCCGCGTGATGTCACTGCTGGAGCCGACCAGGAAGATGTCTAAGTCGGATGAGAACCGCAATAATGTGATTGGATTGCTGGAAGATCCAAAATCAGTGGTGAAGAAAATCAAACGAGCGATGACTGATTCCGACGAGCCGCCAGTGGTGCGCTACGATCTGGAGAACAAACCTGGGGTTTCCAATCTGCTGGATATTCTGTCTGCGGTAACGGGTAAAGCGATCCCTGAACTGGAGACGGAATTTGAAGGCCAGATGTATGGTCACCTGAAAGGTGCTGTAGCTGATGCCGTCTCAGGAATGTTAAGTGAATTACAGGAACGCTATCATCATTTCCGTAATGATGAGGTTTTTCTGCAACAGGTAATGCGTGACGGTGCGCAAAAAGCGAGTATCCGTGCACAGGAAACGCTGACGAAGGTATATGAAGCTATTGGGTTCGTTGCTCGTCCGTAATGCCGGTTGGTCAGATTGATATCGGACAACAGCCCCGGTTTCGGGGCTGAGTCGGCTATATCAGGAATAATTTTCTCATTACTGGCATTGTTATTCGTTTGATTCAGCCAGTTCACGCAGGTACTGAAAAATCTGGCGGGCTGATTTTGGCGGCTTGTTATCAGTTTTCTCTTTTTGCGCGTTCCTTGCCAGAGAACGTAATTGCTGACGGTCGGCTTGTGGATAGCGTGTCAGAATATCTGGAATAGCATCGTCTCCATTCTCTATTAGTCTATCACGCAGTTGTTCCAGCTTATGAAATAGCACAATCTGCTGATTATGACGGTTTTTCAGTTTATCCAGGGCGGCTTTGATCGGCTCTGGATCACGGGCACGCAGCATTTTACCGATCAACTGGAGCTGGCGACGGCGGCCTTCTTTTTTTATCCGTTGCGCGAGTTCAATCGCTGCTCGCAGATCTTCATCCAGCGGAATGCGGTCCAGCGCGTTTTTACCCAGTTCTACCAATTCGGCACCCAGATCTTTCAAGGCTTCGGCATCACGCTTTATTTCGCTTTTACTGACCCAGATAATTTCATCATCATCGTCGTCGTCTTGGCTGTTGTCTGGAACGTCATCCAGCCAGTCTTCGGGATGTTTGTTCATGGTTGACTCCCTAAAAAAGAGGCTGATCCTATCAGGTTATGGGCTTTCTGCGAAATTGTCTGCAGATCCTGTTAGACTCAAAAGCATTATGCTACATCTTTTTATGCGGATGTGTGGTGACGAATAGCGTTCACACGGAATTCGTAGCATCATTTATCTGAATATTTTCTCACTCATTATGGCAGATCGATGACAATAATCACTCAGGTTGCAGAACAACGGAAAACGTTGGAACAAGCGGTGGCACAGGCGTTGGAGTTGGCGTGCGTTGGCTCTGATGCGGCAGAAGTCGCAGTGACAAAAACAACAGGAATCGGTGTTAGTACCCGTTATGGTGAAGTTGAAAATGTCGAATTCAACAGCGATGGAGCACTGGGTATTACCGTGTATTACCAGCAGCGTAAAGGCAGTGCCTCATCCACGGATCTTAGTCCGGATGCTATCGCCCGCACAGTAAAAGCGGCGTTGGATATTGCCCGTTATACCTCGGTCGATCCCTGCACTGGCCCGGCGGATAAAGATTTGTTGGCGTTTGATGCTCCGGATCTGGATTTGTTTCACCCGGCAGAACTGGATGCTGAGCGTGGTATTGAGCTGGCAGCTCGTGCTGAGCAAGTGGCACTGAAAGCCGACAAACGTATCACGAATACGGAAGGCGGTAGCTTCAACAGCCATTATGGCATCAAGGTGTTCGGCAACAGCCACGGTATGTTGCAAAGTTACTGCTCAAGCCGGCATTCGATGTCCAGCTGTGTCATTGCTGAGCATAATGGTGATATGGAGCGTGATTACGCTTATACCATTGGGCGTTCTCTGGATGATTTAAAGACACCTGAGTGGGTGGGTGAAGAGTGTGCCAGACGCACATTGGCACGGTTGGATCCGCATAAATTATCAACCATGGAAGCACCAGTGATGTTTGCCGCTGAGGTGGCTACCGGACTATTTGGTCATTTGGTGGGGGCTATCAGTGGTGGCAGTGTATACCGTAAGTCAACCTTCCTGCTGGATAAACTTGGGCAGCAAATTCTGCCTGAGTGGCTGACTATCGAAGAGTTCCCACACCTGCGTAAAGGGCTGGCGTCTTCACCGTTTGATGGTGAAGGTGTTCGTACCCAGCAACGGGAAATTGTGAAGGATGGTGTCCTGCAGACCTGGCTGTTAACCAGTTATTCCGCTCGTAAACTGGGTATGAAGAGTACCGGACACGCTGGTGGTATTCATAACTGGCATATTGCCGGACAAGGGCTGGATTTCAACGGTATGCTCAAACAAATGGGTAAAGGTCTGTTGGTGACTGAGTTGATGGGACATGGCGTCAGTGCGGTCACCGGCGACTATTCCCGTGGCGCGGCAGGTTTCTGGATCGAAAATGGGGAAATCCAGTATCCGGTGAGTGAAATTACCATTGCCGGGAACCTGAAAGATATGCTGCGTAACATCGTTACCACGGGTGATGATATAGAAAACCGCAGTAATATCCAATGTGGCTCAGTGTTGTTACCCGCCATGAAAATTGCCGGAGCATAAACGACGACGCCTGACGATCCCCATAGTGCGGGGATCGTCCATCCAATAATACTAACTTGAATTATCAGCGATGATATTCGCTAGCCGCTTCTGGTTGATACAACAGTTCCAGCACGGTAATGTGCGCCTCTTCTCCATTTGGCAATTTCCAGTCTATGGTGCTGCCCACATGCATGCCGAGTAAGGCTGCGCCTAGTGGTGCCATAACGGAAAGCTGCTCTTGACTATCTTTTACTGCTGACGGATAAACCAATGTCCGTATATGTTCTTCTTGTGTCTTCAGATCGCGAAATCGGATCCGGCTATTCATGGTTACCACATCTGCGGGTATCTCTGTTTGCGGCAGGATTTCCGCACGATCTAACTCTTCGTTCAGTGCCAGAGCCGTAGCTGTGTTCGCGAAAGCGGGGTTCTCCAGCAATGTGTCGAGGCGTTCGGCATCCAGTTCGCTGATTGTCAGGTTTGGTTTTGTCATACTCCTCTCCGGTTTTCATATGATTACAACATAAAAGCAACACCCCCGCGCCAAGAGGGGCGGGGGTGTATAAAAAGGACATGCTTTAAATGATAGTAGGTTCTTATGGGAGTGAAAGGAAGAGATCGGGATCACGAAGATGGTGATGGACGGTGATCCTGATGAAGGATAAATTAATCCTCGTCAAATCCGGCTTCAAACAGTTCAATAACCGACGCCAAAGCCTGTTCTTCATCCGAACCGCTGACTTCAATCTCAATATAGCGCCCTTTGGCTGAATCCAACATTAGCATGGCAATGACGCTGCTGGCTTCAGCCTCTACACCACTATCATTACGTAAAAGAACTTCAGCCTCAAAGCTTTGTACCAGTTCAAATAATTTCATGGCTGGTCGAGCATGCATTCCAAGGCGGTTTTTGACTTCAACGGTTTGTTTTACGGTCATGATTTTCGCTTTTCCAACGTACGATGACGTGACTGTACATTTTTACCACGGGAACGAAAATAATCGGCCAATTGTTCCGCAATGTAGACAGAGCGATGCTTACCACCCGTACAACCAATCGCCACCGTTAGATAGCTACGATTATTGGTTTCCAGCATCGGCAGCCATAACTCCAGGTAGCTACGGGTTTGATAGATGAAGTTATGAACTTCAGTATGACGATCCAAAAATGCGGCTACCGGTTTATCCAACCCGGTCATTGGGCGTAGTTTTGGGTCCCAGTGGGGATTAGGCAAAAAACGAACGTCAAAAACATAGTCGGCATCAATAGGAATACCGTGTTTATAACCGAATGATTCAAATACCATTGTCAGCTCACGTTCCCGTTTACCTAGCAAACGGGTACGTAACATCTCGGCCAGTTCATGTACCGACATTTCTGACGTGTCAATGATAAGGTCGGCACGGGAACGCAGAGGTTCGAGCAAATCGTTTTCCTCATCAATGGCGCTTTCCAGGGACAGATTCTTGCTGGAGAGTGGATGAAGACGACGAGTATCACTGTAACGGCGGATCAGCGTGTTGCGATCAGCATCCAGAAACAGTAATTGAGGCGAAAAACTTTTTGGCAACTGCGTGATGGCTTGTTCCAGTATTTCCGGCGATTCAGGCATGTTGCGCACGTCAATGCTGACGGCTGCAGAGATGTTACGCTCTGCTAGCGTGTTGGCGAGGTCCGGTAGTAGAACCACCGGTAGGTTATCTACGCAGTAGAAGCCCATGTCTTCCAGTGCGCGCAGGGCTACGGATTTTCCCGAACCTGACCGACCACTGACAATCATCAGCACCATCTGAAGATTCCCCCCTGGCAGCAGATGATGAAGATCCACCGCCACAGTTAGTTTCCGTTAGTAGCCCGGCGACGCCGGAATCTATGGTTAATTTCGCAACCCCGGGCTGTTGTCAGGCAAAGGTCTGACACCGTTGAATTTTTATGGTATGTCTATCGATTTGCGCCACGGTGTTGCCAGTAACTGTGCCACATTATTCGGCCTCGGTCATAATCTGGTACAGCTCATCATCACTTTGTGCCGCACGCAGACGCCGACATATTGTTTTATCGGCGAGCCGTTTGGCAATGAGGGATAACGTATGTAAATGGGTTTTACATTGTTCCGCGGGAACCAGCAAGGCAAAAAGTAAATCTACAGGTTGGTTATCGATGGCATCAAAGGCAATGGGCTGCTCTAGCTGGATAAACACACCAACTGCACCCAGTGTATTTTCATCTTCCAGTTTCCCGTGGGGAATCGCAATGCCGTTGCCGATACCTGTACTGCCCATGCGCTCCCGTGTCAGGATCGCTTCGAAGATAATCTGCGAGGGCAGATTGAGCTGTTGAGCCGCCAGTTCACTGATGATTTCCAGGGCACGTTTCTTACTCTGGCAGTGGACAGCACTACGGGTGCACTCTTTACGGAGCACTGCGCTGAGTTGCATAACGGGATCGTTGTTCATTTCGTTTTCACTTAACGACACTTTTGTGCCTCAGATAATCAGCCTACTGTTTAACAGTAGGCTGATTGCTGTCCCTGCGCCTGAAGGCGATGAAAAAATCAGTGTTGTTTCAGTTTATCCTTATGTTTGTTTAACTGTCGCGCCAGTTTATCGATCAAAAGATCGATGGCAGCATACATATCATCCGCTTCTGATGTAGCGTGCAGCTCACCGCCGTTAACGTGGATTGTAGCATCCGCAATCTGCTGGATCTTTTCCACTTTAAGTACCACGTACACCTGATTTATACGATCAAAGTATTGTTCAAGTTTTGCGAATTTTGTATTGACAAAATCGCGCAAGGCATCAGTTATTTCGACGTGGTGTCCGGTAATGTTGAGCTGCATATCATCTTCCTTCTCAATTAGGGTCAGACCAGCTGCTTACGCTGATTTGACGGCGGGATAGATAGAGACTCTCGGTACTTTGCAACAGTTCTCCGAGCCACAATGATTCCCTGTTCAGAGAGCAAAGTGGTTAGTTTACTGTCACTCAATGGCTTCGCGGGGTTTTCCGCAGCGATCAGTTTCTTGACCAGCGCACGAATAGCGGTGGATGACGCTTCGCCACCACTGTCTGTATTCACATGGCTGGAGAAGAAATATTTCAGTTCGAAAATACCTCGTGGGCTATGCAGAAATTTCTGCGTAGTCACGCGGGAAATAGTGGACTCATGCATATCCACAGCCTGGGCGATATCCGCTAGCACCATGGGTTTCATAAACTCTTCGCCCTGTTCAAAAAATGCCAGTTGCTGCTCGACGATACAGCGAGTGACCTTTAACAAGGTTTCGTTGCGACTCTCCAGACTTTTGATTAGCCAGCGGGCTTCCTGCAGGTGACTACGGATAAACTGGCCGTCACTGTCACTGCGCACACTGTTGCCCATCGCCGCATATTGCTGGTTGATCTGTAACCTGGGAACACTGTCTGTGTTCAGTTCGACTATCCAGCGATCTTGTACCTTATGAGTCAGAACATCGGGAATCACATATTCTGATTCACCAGTGTTAATTGATTGACCAGGGCGCGGGTCAAGGGATTGAATTAATGCCAGAGCTTCTTTCAGTACATCTTCTTTCAGACGACTGGAACGAATCAAGGCACGAAAATCATGGTTTGCCAGCAGATCCAGAAACTCACTGACAATCAGTTTAGCCTCTGACAGCCAGGGCGTATCCGGCGCAAATTGCGAAAGTTGTACTAGCAGGCAGTCTCGCAGATCGCGAGCGGCAACACCAATCGGGTCAAAATGCTGTACCCGCTTGAGTACTGCTTCCACTTCTTCCATCGTGACATTATCGTCACCGATGCTCTCACGGATTTCATCCAGCGATACGGTCAGATAGCCAGTGTTGTCAACCGCATCCACTATTGATGTGGCAATAGCCGCATCAGTATCAGAAAACGGTGTCAGTTCCACCTGCCACATCAGGTAGTCCTGCAAGGTTTGGGTGGTTTCTCCCTGGTAGACTGGCAGTTCGTCATCGCGGTAGTCAGTGCTGGTACCTGAAGGGGTTCCGGCAGTATAAATTTCATCCCAGGCGGCATCCAGCGGCAGTTCATCTGGCATATCTTTCTGTTCCAGCGCTTCCCGTGTATCTAATGCTTCACTGTCGGTGTTTTCTACGGTGTCTACTTCTTCATGCGTATCAGCCTGTTCTAACAATGGATTGCTTTCCAGCGCCTGTTGGATCTCTTGCTGGAGTTCAAGCGTGGACAACTGCAGCAGACGAATTGCCTGTTGCAGTTGTGGTGTCATGGCCAATTGTTGGCTAAGCCTGAGTTGCAAACCTTGCTTCATAAATAGCGCTAACTTCCTTATATAATTAAAAAACGACGTTATTAGAGTCGAAATCCTTCACCCAAATAGACTCGTTTTACTTGCTCGTTGGCCAGTATATCCATCGGTGAGCCGTGGGCAATAAGGTGACCCTGGCTAACGATGTAAGCGCGTTCACAAACGTCTAACGTTTCACGAACGTTATGATCGGTGATCAGTACGCCTAAGCCACTGTCGCGCAGGTGTTCAATGATCTTTTTAATATCAATCACCGAAATAGGATCTACCCCGGCGAAAGGTTCATCCAGCAGGATGAACTTCGGGTTGGCAGCCAGCGCCCGGGCTATCTCTACCCGTCGACGTTCACCACCCGAGAGCGATTGTCCCAGACTATCGCGCAAGTGAACAATATGAAACTCCTCCATTAGCTCATTTGCGCGATCTTCCTGCTGTTCTGTCGTCAGATCCTTGCGGATTTGCAGTACAGCCATCAGGTTGTCATAGACACTCAAACGACGAAAAATGGATGCTTCCTGAGGCAGGTAACCAATACCGCGGTGCGCACGGTCATGCAAAGGCAGTAAAGTGATGTCATTATCATCAATAATGATACGGCCTTCGTCGCACTGCACTATTCCCACCACCATATAAAACGTCGTAGTTTTACCTGCGCCATTGGGACCGAGCAGACCAACAATTTCACCGGAGTTGACGGTGAGACTGACATCTTCCACTACTTTGCGGCCTTTGTATGCTTTGGCCAGATTTTCTGCAATTAATGTAGCCATAGGTTACTGTGCCACTCGCTGTTGCGTTTTGGGTGACTTGCTCTGCGATTTACTTTGGTCGCCTTTATCCTGAAGTTGAGAGGGCACCAATACCGTAGTTACTCGTTTTCCTTTGTCACTGAATGCTTCCATCTGTTGTTGTTTTACCAGATAGGTAATACGGTCGCCTTTTATGTTGCTGTCCAACTGTTCCAGATAGGCGTTGCCCGTCAGGATGACAAAATCCTTATCCAGCTCATAGCGCAATTTTTGCGCATGACCTTTTACAGGTTTGCCATTGTCCTGCATCTGATAAAATGTGGCGGGATTACCATAGCCTTCAATAATTTCATGGCCTTGTTTCCCCTGAGGGCGGGTAACCACGACTTTATCTGCATGAACTATGATGGAGCCTTGGGTGACGATAACGTTGCCAGTAAAAGTGGCAACATTACTCTGCATATCAAGGGATTGCTGGTCTGAATCGATATGTATTGGTTGCTCGGTATCGCTGGTTAATGCCAGTGCCGGAATGCTAACGGCAAACAGAGAGCTGGCGAGCAAGGTACTACGTATCAGATTATTTGTTTTGTGGGATTTCATAGGAGGTTTTTACCTTTTCGATCAACTCGGCAGTTTTGTCGCGCAGATTGCCGCGCATTCTTAATCCGTTGGAAGTAAAGCCGGTACCGTACAGTGTGACTTCATCATCTGATGAGACATCTTGAGTTATCAGGTTTATCTGGGCATTGTCCGTCTTAATGCGCTTCAGTTGCGACTCTGCGGTAAGGCTGTTTACTTCAACATGACCATACAAATAGAGCATTTTATCTTTTGTCAGTTTGGCGCGATCAGAGCGCACTGACCAGGTGGCCACGCCCTGCTCATTAAACAAGGTGGCAACGGGCAGGGTAAACCAACTCACCTGATCGGTATTGAAAAATTCGGCTTCACTTGCTACCAGTTTGTAATTTAATTTCCCTGCTGGGTCATAAACTACGGTCACTGTTTCTTTGGTCGTATAATCAGGGGCGTTACTTGTTGTGACCACTGGGTTCGATGTTGTCTTGTTATTGGTTAAATTCAAACCGAGCAGGATCAGTGCGATCAATGCCAGCAGAATAGTCAGCCAACCTTTCGTTTTACTCATATCGACAGCCCTTTGGCATGCTCCAGCTTATCTTGAGCCAACAGAATAAGATCGCAAATTTCACGCACAGCACCATGGCCTCCAGAAATACGTGTAATGTAATCCGCCGTTGGCAGCAATAATGGATGGGCGTCTGCAACGGCTACACTCAGCCCTACTTGGGCCATCACCGGCCAGTCGATTAAATCATCGCCGATATAAGCAACCTGGTCCGCTGTCAAAGACAGCTCACCCAACAGCTTTTGGAAGGCTAAAAGCTTATCAGACTGGCCCTGATAAAGGTGAGTAATCCCTAATGTTATACAGCGATCTACCAGTAGTTGTGCTGAACGACCTGTAATAATCGCAATATCTATGCCGGAAGTCAGCAGACAGCGGATGCCATAGCCATCTCTCACATGAAATGCCTTAAGTTCTTCTCCCTGGTTCCCCATGTAGATCAGGCCATCGGAGAGTACACCGTCGACATCGCAGATTAACAAACGAATATCTCGGGCCTTGGCCAGTACCCGCGAGTCGACAGGCCCGTAGCAAGTGTCGGTTTGCGTCCCGGTTTCACTCATTCACGCTTATCCTTGGTTTTAGCAGAGGCTTATGGTTATGCAATATCATGACCGCAGTGTTGACAGATTAAACCACACCAGCCCGCAGCATGTCGTGCATATGAACGATTCCGAGCAGACGGTCATCATCTGCCACCAGTAGTGAAGTTATATGGCGTGATTGCATCAGGTTAAGGGCATCTACGGCCAGCATTTGGGACGTGACCCGTATTCCGCCACGAGTCATGACATCCGCGATACGAGCACTGTTTAAATCAATGTTCATATCAAAAATACGGCGCAGGTCACCATCAGTAAAGATCCCTTCAATTTTCCAGCCATCGCTGCAAATTACTGTCATGCCAAGATTTTTACGGGTAATTTCCAATAGCGCATCTCGTAGGGAAGCATCACGGTTCACACACGGCACTTCATCACCAGAATGCATAATATCGTTAACACGCAGCAAAAGTTTGCGGCCCAGAGCCCCTCCTGGGTGTGACAAGGCAAAATCTTCGGCGGTGAAACCACGGGCCTGTAATAACGCTACGGCTATCGCATCCCCCATAACCAGTGTCGCAGTCGTGCTGGACGTCGGTGCCAGGCCAAGCGGACAGGCCTCTTGTGGAACGTGTACACACAGATGAATATCGGCGGCCTTGCCCATTGTGCTTTCCGGGTTGCCTGTCATACATATAAGGCAGATCTGTAGGCGTTTCAGCACTGGAATCAGTGACAGAATTTCATGGGATTCACCGGAGTTGGAGATGGCAACTATTACATCCTGCGTGGTAATCATCCCCAAATCACCGTGGCTGGCTTCACCGGGATGGACAAAGAATGCGGGCGTACCGGTGCTGGCAAAGGTCGCTGCCATTTTACAACCGATATGTCCGGACTTGCCCATGCCCATTACCACAACTTTGCCTTGGCAATGAAAAATCCTCTCACAGGCACGGGAAAAGTTGTCATCAATGTATTGACCTAACTGGGCCAGACTTTCGCGTTCAATGTTCAGAACCTGCTTGCCTGCTTGTTGGAAATCGAAACCGGGTTGTAGCTCATAATGTAACATGCGGTAAAAATCCTGCGTTGCTGATACTCTGATTATGGAAGAAAGAACAGCACCGAGATATAAGCGATGAAGGCACACAGCAAGAGTGCCCCCGCGCCTTGACCGATGCACTGTTTCCGGCGGAGACAGAGCGCCGCCAGTAATACACTGACCCCTAACATGATCCAGTAGTCGCGCTCAAACGCGAGCGGGTTAAGTGCACCAGGTGAAAGTAACGCGGGTACCCCCAGGACAATCACAATATTAAAGATATTGGAGCCGATCAGGTTACCCAATGCGATGTCATCTTCTTTTTTTAATGTTCCGACGATAGCCGTCGCCAGTTCTGGCAGGCTGGTACCGATAGCCAATACCGTCAGACCGATGGTAAGTTCACTGATGTTATAATAGCGGGCGATGACTGTGGCATTATCAATCACCATCCGGGCCGCCATCGGCAGGATAATCAACCCCAGTATCAACCATAGCAGCGCCACAGTGTAATTACTCTCTTGGGGTAATTCGGCTATCTGTTCACGAGTGAAGCTATCCATTTCTTGTCGCTGATTGTTATGGGCCATTTTCAGCATCAGCAGAATGCACAGACCAGCAATCAACAGCAGAATTATTCCATCCATCCGACTCAGAAAGCTATCATGCAACAGAAAACCACAAAGCAGCGTGACCAACAGCATTAGAGGGATCTCACGACGCGATAGAACAGATTGAAACGTCAGCGGCCGGATAAGTGCCACGCTGCCCAGAATTAGCAAGATATTGGTGATATTGGAGCCCAGCACATTCCCCACTGCCATATCTATTTGATTATTCAAAGCCGCAGTCACCGAAACGGTGAGTTCCGGTAGCGATGTCCCCATACCGACAATCACTATCCCGATTATCATCGGGGGGATGCCAAAAGAGCGGGCCAGAACAGCAGCTCCGTATACCAGGCGGTCGGCACCATAAACCAGTAAAATCAAACCAATGATCAAGAGTACTGTTGCAAAAAGCATGCAGCGTCCTTTATTCAGGTATAATCACTGGTTCATTGGTAGACAAACCAGTATTTTTGGACGAATAGTGAACAGAAAATCGTGTTTTTACCATTGGTGCTAATTCTGACTGTGTAGGGCGAAAAAGTAAAACCAATGGCAACTTTGGTCACGAATTGACGACGTGTTTTTGTCACAGTACCGTGATTGTCATTTGTGCTTACCTTAAGTGCGAACAAAATGGCATAAGTACACGTTAATATTAATGACAACGCCCTTACTGGCGGTCGGGAAGGAAATAAATAATGAACCATGAGGCGATTAACCTGGTTGAAATTCGCGGGCTCAATTTCCGACGTGGAGAGCGTTCGATATTTACTGACATCTCGCTGGATGTACCGAAAAGAAAAGTGACGGCCATTATGGGGCCGTCGGGGATTGGGAAAACGACGTTGCTGCGGTTGATTGGTGGTCAACTTCAGCCAGACAGCGGGGACATCTGGTTTGATGGGAAAAATATTCCGACGCTTTCTCGTTCCGGATTATATGAATCCCGTAAGAAAATGAGCATGTTATTTCAGTCTGGGGCATTGTTTACCGATCTGAACGTGTTTGATAATGTTGCCTGGCCGTTACGTGAGCACAGCCGGTTACCGGAACCATTGCTTCACAGTACGGTAATGATGAAGTTGGAAGCGGTGGGATTGCGTGGTGCCGCACAACTTATGCCTTCGGAGCTTTCCGGGGGGATGGCGCGACGTGCTGCGTTAGCACGCTCAATTGCCCTGGATCCTCAACTGATCATGTTTGATGAGCCTTTCGGTGGTCAGGACCCCATAACCATGGGGGTTTTAGTCAAGCTCATTAGTGAGTTGAATCATGCGCTGGGAGCGACCTTTATCGTGGTATCTCACGATGTCCATGAGGTACTGAGTATTGCTGATTACGCTTATATTATCGCCGACCAGCGCGTAATCGCTAAAGGCACACCGGAGGAGTTGCAAGTAAATGAAGATCCTCGTGTGCGCCAGTTCTTGGATGGCATTGCTGACGGGCCGGTACCGTTCCGTTACCCGGCTGGTGATTACCAACTTGAGTTACTAGGCTCTGGGAGTTAAATAATTCATGCTACTTCAGGCAGTCGCGTCGTTAGGACGCCTCGGTATCAGCGTATGCGCTTCTTTTGGTCGCGCGGGGCTGGTGCTTTTCAATGCGCTAGTGGGGAAACCCGAGCTGGCGAAACAGTGGCCGTTGTTCTGCAAACAACTCTACAGTGTAGGGGTTCAGTCACTGCTGATTATCATTGTATCCGGCATATTCATCGGCATGGTACTGGGGTTGCAGGGTTATCTTGTCCTGACAACTTACGGTGCGGAAGCCAGTCTGGGTATGATGGTTGCTTTGTCGTTACTGCGTGAACTAGGGCCTGTGGTGACGGCGCTGTTGTTTGCCGGACGTGCCGGTTCGGCACTGACGGCAGAGATTGGCCTGATGAAAGCCACTGAACAACTTTCCAGCATGGAGATGATGGCGGTTGATCCGTTACGGCGTGTTGTGGCTCCCCGTTTCTGGGCTGGCTTGGTCAGTATGCCATTGCTGACTGTCATTTTTGTGGCGGTGGGCATCTGGGGGGGGGCGTTAGTGGGTGTCGACTGGAAAGGAATCGATTCCGGTTTTTTCTGGTCGGCCATGCAAGGCGCGGTGGAATGGCGGCACGATTTGCTTAACTGTGTAATAAAAAGCGTAGTGTTTTCCATTACCATCACCTGGATTGCGTTATTTAATGGCTATGACGCGATTCCGACGTCAGAAGGGATAAGCCGTGCGACGACCCGTACCGTAGTGCATTCATCGCTGGCGGTGTTGGGATTGGATTTTGTGCTGACAGCACTGATGTTTGGGAAATGAGTCGATGCAAACTAAGAAATATGAAATCTGGGTTGGCATATTTATGCTGATTGCGCTGGGCGCCATTATCTTTCTATGTCTGAAAGTGGCGGACTTGAAATCAATTGGTCATCAACAGACTTACCGTTTGTATGCGACTTTCGACAATATTGGCGGTCTGAAGGTACGTTCACCAGTAAAAGTAGGGGGAGTCGTGATTGGACGGGTGGAAGATATTTCGTTGGATCAAAAAACCTACCTGCCGCGTGTCGCGATGGATATCGAACAGCGTTATAACCATATTCCAGATACCAGTTCATTGTCGGTGCGAACTTCTGGTCTGCTGGGAGAGCAATATCTGGCGTTGAATATAGGGTTTGAAGATCCGTCCATGGGAACCTCAATTCTGAAAAATGGCGGCGTTATTCAAGACACTAAATCAGCCATGATATTGGAGGATCTTATCGGTCAATTCCTATATAAGGGTGGTAGTGGCAACACTCAGAATAACAGCCAAAACAGCACTGATTCGGTAGCGGCTCCAGAGCCTCAGTCCAATTCTGTTACACCGCATCCATAAGAGGGCTCTTGCATGTTAAAACGTTTATTAGTGGTAGCGTTACTGGCAGTGTCGTCGTTTGCCAGTGCAGCGGATCAGACTAATCCGTATAGTCTGATGAATGATGCGGCGAAGAAAGTTTTTACCCGTCTTAAAGATGATCAGCCCCAAATCATGAAAGACCCCAACTATCTGCGTGTTGTGGTGCGGGAAGAACTATTACCTTATATTCAGGTGAAATACGCTGGAGCATTAGTGTTGGGGCCGTACTACAAAAGTGCCACACCAGCACAACGTGAAACCTATTTCAAAGCATTTACCGCCTATCTGGAGCAGGCATATGGTCAGGCTCTGGCGCTGTATCATGACCAGACTTACCAAATCGCGCCTGAACGACCACTCGGTGATGCCACTATTGTTTCAATCCGCGTGACTATCATTGGTAACGACGGGCGCCCGCCAGTTCGTCTGGATTTCCAATGGCGTAAGAACAGTATAACGGGCCACTGGCAAGCGTATGACATGATCGCGGAAGGAGTGAGCATGATCACGACCAAACAGAATGAATGGGCTGCAACGTTGCGTCAAAAAGGGATTGATGGTTTGACTCAGCAACTTCGTATTGCCGCACAACAGCCAATCACGTTGGATCAGCAACGAAATGGTTAGCACAACGCTTAACTGGAAGTCCGATGCATCCACGCTGGTGTTGGACGGCGATTTAGATCGTGAAACACTATTGCCGCTGTGGCAGCAGCGTGAAACTCTGCTGCAAGGAAAGACTGTGCTGGATATGAGTCAGGTAAATCGGGTGGATTCTTCTGGACTGGCATTGCTGGTTCATTTTTATCATCAGCAACAGCAGAACGGTGTGGCGTTGCAAATTACGGGTGTCAGTGACCGACTCAAAACATTGATTGAGCTCTATAGCCTGGACAAAATTATACCCATCCAGCTCATTAGCTGAAAAAACCTTCAAGCTATCTCTAAATCCCCTTTTGCTTTTGTGCAAAGGGGGATTTCTTTTGTTTAAGATGAAGGTAGATTCATCTAAGATACCAAGCTGTTTATCATCCCCCTGACGCAGAATCGAGAGCGATGGAAAATAACGAAATTAAAGATGTGCTGATGAATGCATTGGCACTACAGGACGTCCATGTATCCGGCGATGGCAGTCACTTTCAGGTGATTGCTGTGGGTGAGTTGTTTAGTGGTATGAGCCGCGTAAAACAACAGCAGACGGTGTATGCCCCGTTGATGGAGTATATTGCCGATAACCGTATTCATGCGTTATCCATTAAGGCTTATACGCCAGATGAGTGGCAGCGCGATCGTAAACTCAACGGTTTTTGAGCGATCGGACTTGATGCCGCACTATTGAATTTGAATATTGAGAAATCGTTACTATGGATAAATTTCGTGTGCAGGGGCCTACTCGGCTCACTGGTGAAGTTACTATCTCCGGGGCTAAAAATGCGGCCCTGCCTATCCTGTTTGCCGCTTTACTCGCTGAAGAGCCGGTAGAGATTCAGAATGTTCCCAAACTTCGGGATATCGACACAACCATGAAACTGCTGAGTCAGTTAGGGGCCCGTGTCGAGCGAAATGGTTCTGTACATGTTGATGCCAGCTCGGTAAATGTCTTTTGCGCACCGTACGAGCTGGTAAAAACCATGCGTGCCTCTATTTGGGCACTGGGGCCGCTGGTAGCCCGTTTTGGTCAAGGCCAGGTTTCTTTGCCTGGCGGTTGTGCCATTGGTGCTCGTCCGGTTGATTTACATATCAATGGATTGGAGCAATTAGGCGCAGAAATTACCCTGGAAGAGGGGTATGTGAAGGCAACGGTCGATGGCCGCCTAAAAGGCGCTCATATTGTGATGGATAAAGTTAGCGTGGGTGCCACGGTGACTATCATGAGCGCGGCGACATTGGCTGAAGGTAAAACCATTATAGAAAATGCGGCGCGTGAGCCGGAAATTGTGGATACGGCCAATTTCCTCAACACGCTAGGTGCCAGGATCAGTGGTGCTGGTAGCGATAAGATTGTTATTGAAGGTGTAGCCCGGCTGGGTGGCGGGGTTTACCGCGTTCTGCCAGATCGCATTGAAACGGGGACTTTTCTTGTGGCTGCCGCTGTGTCTGGCGGTAAAGTGATGTGTCGTAATACACGTCCAGATACATTGGATGCCGTGTTGGCCAAACTGCGTGAAGCGGGTGCGGATATTGCGATCGGTGAAGATTGGGTCAGCCTGGATATGCATGGCTGTCGTCCTAAAGCGGTTAACCTGCGTACTGCTCCACATCCCGGATTCCCTACTGATATGCAGGCTCAGTTTAGTTTGCTAAATCTGGTCGCTGAAGGTGCAGGGGTCATTACTGAGACCATTTTTGAAAACCGCTTTATGCATATTCCGGAATTGATCCGCATGGGCGCGCAGGCAGAGATTGAGAGTAATACTGTTATCTGCCATGGCGTAGAGACATTATCTGGCGCTCAGGTGATGGCAACGGACTTACGCGCTTCAGCAAGTCTGGTACTGGCTGGTTGTATTGCAGAAGGTGTCACTATGGTGGATCGTATTTATCATATTGATCGCGGTTATGAGCGTATTGAGCATAAGTTACGGGCACTTGGTGCAAATATTGAAAGAGTCAAGGAAGGCGAATAGCGTTCCGCTCTGAACCGGGTGGGTTAACCCACCCGATTTTCCGTCTGTTTATAAATCTTTTTTATAAATAAAGCAGTCAGCTAGCTGGAAATTCCTGAATGGTTACATTCAGCGTTATTTCTTTATTGTTCCGGGAAATCACAACTGGGATGACTGAGCCAGGACGGATTTCAGCTACCTGATCCATGGTTTCAATTACAGATCGAACGGGTTTATTATTCACTTTTAACAACCGATCCCCTTCTTTGATACCAGCTTTATCCGCAGGTCCGCCTGGTTCCACCTTTTTGACAAATACGCCCCGTAATCTGTTATCTATCGATACATTCTGGTCTTGATTTTCAATTTGTGCCCCATTGATGCCGATGTAACCGCGGATAACCCGACCATCGCGAATCAGTTTGCCCATCACTTTGATAGCCAGTGCCACAGGAATGGCAAAGCTTAAACCTTCTGGGGTAGCGCCATCATCGCTTTTGTCAAAAGATAACGTATTGATGCCAACCAGTTCTCCCAACGTGTTAACCAATGCTCCGCCTGAATTGCCACGATTGATAGACGCATCGGTCTGCAGGAAGTTCTGGCGCCCTGATGGACTTAAACCAACCCGTCCCGTGGCGCTGATAATACCTTGAGTAATGGTTTGCCCCAGATTGTAAGGATTCCCGATAGCCATCACCACGTCACCCACATGCGCTACTCGTTTGGTATTGATGGGTATTTCCGGCAAATTGGTTCCCTCAATTTTCAACACTGCCAGATCGGTAAGGCTGTCGGAACCGACCAGCAGAGCCTCGAACACACGTCCGTCCTGTAGGGTTACTATGATCTGGTCAGCATTATTGATAACGTGCTTATTGGTGAGGATGTAACCCTTGCTGTTCATGATAACGCCGGAACCCAGGGTGCGAATATTGAGTTGATCCTTCTCATTTGGATTGGATGCCCGGTTATATACGTTGACGACTGCGGGCGCGGCGCGTCGTACACCTTGATAATAGCTGACAGGTGTTTCGCTTTCGGCACTATCGTCTGGTTTGAATAGTCCGTTGTTTGAACGCAGCATGGGAAGTGCCAGTAGCAGAATACCTGCAACGATGACACCCATCAGCGCCGAACGTATAAGTTTGGTTAGCATAAGCATCTGGGTATAAGTAAAAGATTAACTGCAGAATATCATGAGATAGTTAGACACCACACCGCGTGGTGTCTAATTTTTACCGGCTTAGCGTAACAACAAATAAATGCTTTGGTCACCACGCATTATGTTCAGCGCTATAACCGAAGGTTTACTTTTCAGAATTTTACCCAGTTGGGCGATGTTTTCCACCCGCTCCCGGTTGATACCGACAATAATATCGCCTTTTTGTAATCCAATCTTGGCGGCCGGTGTATCCTTGGTCACGCCATCGATAATTACACCTTTGCTACCATCCTTCAACTGACCATCGCTTAGTGACGCTCCCTGCAGAGCCGGTGAGAGAGACTCAGCTCTGGTGGCAGTGGCGGCGCTATTGCCCAGGATGACAGAAACTTCCAACTGTTTACCATCACGCCACAGACCGACTCGAACGGTTTTACCTGGCGCTGTAGTGCCAATCTTCGCCCTCAGTTCGGCAAAGCTACTGATGGTTTTACCATTCAGCGAGGTTAGTACATCACCTGCTTTAATCCCTGCTTTTGCAGCAGCTGATTTTGGTAATACTTCACTAACAAATGCACCGCGTTGTACATCTACCTTGAAAGCTTTAGCCATTTCAGAGGTCATTTCACTGCCTCTGATACCCAGCAACCCGCGTTTTACCTCACCAAACTCTATCAATTGTTGAGACAAGGTCTGAGCCATATTGCTGGGGATGGCAAAGCCGATGCCGATATTTCCGCCCCCTGGAGCCAGAATGGCGGTATTAATCCCAATAAGTTCGCCGTTAAGATTGACCAGTGCGCCACCAGAGTTACCGCGGTTGATTGACGCGTCAGTCTGAATGAAGTTTTCCAGCCCTTCCAGATTCAGGCCACTACGGCCCAGAGCGGAAATAATCCCGGATGTGGCAGTTTGTCCCAGGCCAAAAGGGTTGCCCACTGCTACGGCAAAATCACCGACACGAAGCTGGTCTGAGTCTGCTATTTTAATTTCAGTCAGGTCTTTGGCATCGTTTAACTGCAACAGCGCAATATCGGTCTGCTCATCGCGACCAATCAATTTTGCGTCATATTCACGGCCATCATTAAGTTGTACACGGATTTTGTCAGCATTGCTGATGACATGGTTGTTGGTTAACACATATCCTTTGGCTGCATTAATGATTACGCCGGATCCCAAGCCTTCAAATGGCCGAGAGCTCTGTTCTTCAGATGGCGTGTTAGGCCCGAAGAAAAATTTAAACTCTTCAGGAATCTGCTGACGCTGAATTCGCGTACCCTCAACATGTACGCTGACCACAGCAGGTAAGACTTTTTCCAGCATAGGCGCCAGGCTGGGGAGTTGCTGACCCTGTACCACTGCCGGTAACGCAGCGTATGCCGCAGGTAGAGATGATAAGGATAAAGCTATGCTTATTGCCAATGCGCTACATAACAACGATGTTTTTTTCATTGATTGTTAACTCTCTCACGACCTGCGTATGAATAAAACGATGATATATAAACCCAAACCCATGATGAAGAGTCAGACCGGGGATTATGATGTAAAGTTCACTGACCTTTCTTCAGTAGAATGTAACCATAATTCATGTAAATTTACAGTTGAAGACAGAAGAACATGATGAGGCCGAAGAGGCCTCACAGGTAGAGAGTGGTATCTTGTGTTTACTTGCTGGCAGGGCGTTCGCCGCGCAGCAAACCTGAAGCGCCGTCAGAATAATCACGGGGTGGCATGCCGACTGGTGCCTGATCGTTATCCGCTTCGGCTTCCGTCAGGCTATATCTGAACGGATTATCCTGCGTGGGTAAATTAGGTAATAGGTTGTTGGAGCTTTTCGCCATATGCTGGTACAACTGACGATAATCATTTGCCATGTTGTCCAGTAGCTCTGCGCTACGGGCAAAATGCCCAACCAACTCCTGGCGATATTGTTCCAATTCCGTTTTGCTTTTCTCCAGTTCATTTTGCAATACCTGTTGCTGACGCAGTTTACGATTGCCAAAACGCATAGCGACAGCACCAATTATGACACCGATAACTAGTCCAATCAGCGCGTACTCCCAGGTCATAATGACTCCTATTTTGACTTAGTTGTCCCGTAGGGTTTTTCCACTTAATAATAGCCACTATAACCGCTAACCTTGCCTGAGTGGAGCCCCGAAGCGAGATGTCGTAAGGTATTATGATATTGCTTACGGCTGCAAGGTGGTTAACTGCTACGATTACGGGCCAAATCGACGTTAACACGCGATAAAATATAACTAACTTTTTTCTCAGGGATTTTGGAGCTATGCAGAGAGTAACCCCTTTGACGCTTTATCAGCGGGCTTTGTCAGCGCAGGAGTATCAGCCGGATGAAGTACAATACCAGACGGTGATTCGGCTGGATAATATTCATCAGGAATTGGTTAAACATGTGCAGGACATTCAGACTCCACCCACAGGGCTGCTGGGGAAGTGGCGTTCATGGCTGGGGGGACGGGAAGAGACAACGACACCGGTACAAGGGCTTTACATGTGGGGTGGTGTGGGCCGTGGGAAAACCTGGTTGATGGATCTGTTTTTCCATGGTTTGCCTTCAAAACGAAAATTACGTCTGCATTTCCATCGTTTTATGCTGCGCGTGCATGAGGAACTGAACCAATTGCAAGGGCAGGAGAATCCGCTGGAAAAAGTTGCTGATGGCTTTAAGTCCGAAACGGATGTGCTCTGTTTTGACGAGTTTTTTGTATCGGATATTACAGACGCAATGCTGTTGGCAGAATTACTTAGAGCCTTGTTTTTACGGGGGATTACACTGGTGGCAACATCCAACATCCCGCCGGATGAGCTTTATCGTAACGGATTACAGCGCTCACGTTTTTTACCTGCAATTGACCTGATTAAGCAACACTGTGACATATTAAATGTGGATGCGGGGATTGATTATCGTCTACGCACGTTAACCCAGGCGCATCTGTATTTGACACCATTGAATGCCTCGACAGAAACGACGATGCGCCAGATATTCAGCCGACTGTCCGGGCAGAAAATTACAACTGCCGGACCGGTACTGGAAATCAATCATCGCCCGTTGGCAACGCTGAGCGCCGGAGATGGTGTAGTGGCGGTGGATTTCTCTACACTGTGTATCGAGGCTCGTAGCCAGAATGACTATATTGCGCTTTCCCGCTTATATCATAGTGTGTTGTTGCATAACGTCACGGTGATGGGAACAAAAGAAGAAAATACTGCCAGACGTTTTCTGGCGCTGGTGGATGAGTTTTATGAGCGACGGGTGAAGCTCATCATTTCTGCCCAGGTACCGATGTTTGACCTCTATCAGGGCGAACATCTGAAGTTTGAATATCAACGCTGTTTGTCCCGTCTACAGGAGATGCAAAGCGAGGAGTATTTGCGCCAGCCCCACCTTGCATAGAGCCAGCTCCACCTTGCATAGAAATAGATCCCTTTTTCTACGGGAAACGATAGAAAAAGGGTCGACCTTTGATACCGACTTCTCTATAATCTTGCGACCCCACGTTACAACAAAGTTTTTTTCCCGAAACTTTATCGTGCTGGCAATAGCTATTCGAAGGGGTAGGTTTGCTGGACTAGATAGCCGTGTGAACCTCAACACTATTTATTGAAGCGTTTGGGTGTTCGCCAACGTGTAACTTAAATTGGGTAAGCTTTTAATGAAAACTTTTACAGCTAAACCAGAAACCGTAAAACGCGACTGGTATGTTGTTGATGCGAGCGGTAAGACTTTAGGTCGCCTCGCTACTGAACTGGCTCGTCGTCTGCGCGGCAAGCATAAAGCGGAATACACTCCGCACGTTGATACTGGCGATTACATTATTGTTCTGAACGCTGAAAAAGTTGCTGTAACTGGCAACAAACGTTCTGACAAGATGTATTATCATCACACCGGTTACATCGGTGGTATTAAAGAAGCGACCTTTGAAGAGATGATTGCCCGCCATCCTGAGCGTGTGATTGAAATCGCGGTTAAAGGCATGCTGCCGAAGGGTCCGCTGGGTCGTGCTATGTACCGTAAACTGAAAGTTTACGCGGGTAATGAGCACAATCACGCGGCACAGCAACCGCAAGTTCTGGACATTTAATCGGGATTAATGGCAATGGCTGAAAATCAATATTACGGCACTGGTCGCCGCAAAAGTTCTGCCGCTCGTGTATTCATCAAACCGGGCAGTGGCAACATCGTTATCAACCAGCGTAGTCTGGAACAGTACTTCGGTCGCGAAACTGCACGTATGGTAGTTCGCCAACCGCTGGAACTGGTCGACATGGTTGGAAAATTTGACCTGTTCATCACCGTTAAAGGTGGTGGTATCTCTGGTCAAGCAGGTGCAATTCGCCACGGTATTACCCGTGCGTTGATGGTATATGATGAGTCTCTGCGTGCTGAGCTGCGTAAAGCTGGCTTTGTCACTCGTGATGCTCGTAAGGTTGAACGTAAGAAAGTCGGTCTGCGTAAAGCACGCCGTCGTCCTCAGTTCTCCAAGCGTTAATTTTTGGCTGCTTTGCAGCGGAATTAATGCCAAGAACCCGGTGCTGGTCACCGGGTTTTTTTCACCTGATATATGTAATGTCTAAAAAATAACCTTTATTTATTAGGGGTTAACTATGAAAGCGTGCTTATATCCCCACAAAACGAACAAAATCTGATACACTATTTGCCGATTTTGTGCCTGTTTGCCAGCTGGTGATTTTTGAGAAAATGACAGATGTCGTCAGCGGTTTCCCGCAGTCCGTAGGAAATTTAAACGCGGCAAGGCCTGCAGGATAATATTCGATCGGTTCTTCGCCGTATTTTTTCGATAAACTTGGAGGTTTTCATGGCTGTCGCTGCCAACAAACGTTCGGTAATGACGCTGTTTTCCGGTCCATCCGACATTTTTAGCCATCAGGTTCGCATTGTGCTGGCAGAAAAAGGGGTTAGTGTCGAAATTGAGCAGGTAGACATGGACAATCTGCCGCAGGATCTTATTGACCTCAATCCTTACGGCTCAGTGCCAACACTGGTTGACCGTGAGCTCACATTATATGAATCGCGCATTATCATGGAATATCTTGATGAGCGTTTCCCGCACCCACCTTTAATGCCGGTATATCCGGTAGCACGTGGTCACAGTCGTCTAATGATGCACCGCATTGAGCTTGACTGGTATTCCCTGATGAACACGGTTATGAAGGGTAATGCACAGGAAGCGGATGTAGCGCGTAAACAGCTTCGTGAAGAGCTACTGGCCATTGCTCCGGTATTTAATGAAACACCTTATTTTATGAGCGAAGAGTTCAGTCTGGTTGACTGTTATCTGGCTCCACTGTTATGGCGTTTGCCGCTGTTGGGCATTGAACTGGTAGGGTCTGGTGCGAAAGAGCTGAAAGGCTACATGACGCGTGTTTTTGAACGTGATGCGTTTCTGGCTTCCCTCACAGAAGCTGAACGTGAAATCCGTTTACAAACCAGAGGTTAAACTACATGGCGTTGTCTCAGTTATCTCCACGTCGTCCGTATTTACTGCGGGCTTTTTATGACTGGCTGCTGGATAATCAACTGACACCACATCTGGTCGTAGATGTCAGCATCCCGGGTGTAGAGGTGCCGATGGAGTTTGCCCGCGATGGGCAGATTGTTTTGAATATCGCCCCTCGTGCTGTAGGTAATCTCGAACTGGCTGATGATAGCGTTCACTTCAACGCACGTTTTGGTGGTGTGCCACGTCAAGTTTTTGTCCCGATGGCGGCGGTCATGGCGGTTTATGCCCGCGAAAATGGGGCGGGTACCATGTTTGAACCGGAACCTGCCTATGAAGCTATTACTGATGAGCTTGAAGATCAGGATGAGAATAAAACGGCTTTGATATCTGTGGTGGATAACGAACCGTCAGCAACAGATGACGATGGTAATCCCAATGATGACCCACCACAGCCCCCCCGGGGCGGAAGGCCGGCACTGCGGGTTGTCAAATAACAGTCTCTAATGATAAAAAAGGGCACACGATAGTGCTCTTTTTTATTATCCAGTGCATTGAAAAATAAAAGAAATAAACTGGTTAGTAAAATTTTATCCATTACTAACATTGCTAGAGGTACATGTGATGCAAACCAGCAAAGGTAGCTGTTTATGTGGCGCAGTAACGATAACTATTCCTGAGCAATACACTCACGAGGTTAGTGTTTGTCATTGTGGCGTATGCCGAAAGTGGGGCAGCGGGCCACTGATGGCGATTGAGTGTCCAGATGGCGTGACGATTGAGGGAGAAGAGAATATTACATCGTATCGTTCTTCTGACTGGGCTGAGCGCGCCTTCTGCAGTAAGTGTGGAACACATTTGTTTTATAAGCTGCTTGAATCAGAAACCTATGAGTTCTCTGCTGGCCTGTTCCCTGACGGGGAAAAGCGGATGATTTCTCAAATCTACATTGATAACAAACCCGATTATTACGATTTTGTGCAGCAAACACCGATGCTGACAGAGCAGGATGTCATTGATCAGTCCGCATCGTGAAAATCTGAATAAAGGGCATGTTTCGGGTGTACCAAAAAAGCAAAAGGCAACTGCTTGAGCTGCCTTTTGTCTGGTTTGTCGTGGTTACACTTCAAGGAAGTTGAGGATGCCCTCTGCGGCTTTACGACCTTCAGCAATGGCAGTAACAACCAGGTCCGAACCTCGGACAGCATCACCACCGGCAAAGATTTTTGGATTACTGGTCTGGAATGCGCTGTCACTGTTTTCTGGCGCAATAATACGCCCCTGACTATCCAGTTTCACATCATGTTTGGCCAGCCAGTCCATTTTATGCGGGCGGAAGCCGAATGCCATGATAATGGTATCTGCTTCCAGCACATGCTCTGAGCCTTCGATAATTTCCGGACGGCGGCGTCCATTGTCATCCGGCGCACCGAGCTCAGTGCGCACCATACGCACCCCACACACTTTACCCGAGTCGTTGATTTCCACACTCATCGGTTGCAGGTTGAATTTGAATTCCACACCTTCTTCTCGTGCATTTTTCACTTCTCGCTTGGATCCAGGCATGTTTTCTTCATCACGGCGGTAGGCGCAAGTGACATGCGTAGCTCCTTGGCGGATTGACGTCCGCACGCAGTCCATTGCGGTATCACCACCACCTAGAACGACCACACGTTTACCTTGCATGGAAACATAAGGCTCATCCTCTGTGGTGGCAAACCCCATCAGTTGCTTGGTATTGGCAATCAGATATGGTAGTGCATCATAAACGCCCAGCGCATCCTCATTTTCCAACCCACCACGCATGGATTGATAAGTCCCGACACCCAGGAATACGGAATCATATTCTTCCAGCAGGTCGCTTAACTGGATGTCTTTACCCACTTCGGTATTTAACTGGAATTCGATACCCATTTCGGTGAAGATTTCGCGGCGCTTAATCATCACTTCTTTTCCCAGCTTGAACGATGGAATACCAAAAGTCAGTAGTCCACCAATTTCAGGATGGCGATCATACACTACGGCTTTCACACCGCTGCGGGTTAGCACATCGGCACAGCCCAGTCCTGCGGGCCCGGCACCAATAATCGCCACACGCTTGCCAGTAGGTTGAACGTCGGATACGTTCGGCTTCCAGCCCATTTCTATAGCTTTATCATTGATATATCGTTCTATGTTTCCGATGGTAACCGCACCGAATTCATCATTCAGTGTACAGGAACCTTCACATAACCGATCCTGAGGGCAGACGCGGCCACAAACTTCTGGCAGGCTATTGGTTTGATGTGACAGCTCTGCCGCTTCAATAATGCGCCCTTCGTTAGCCAGTTTCAGCCAGTTTGGAATGTAGTTATGCACCGGGCATTTCCATTCACAATAAGGGTTACCGCATGCCAGGCAGCGATCTGCCTGGGCTTTTGACTGGCCTTCCGAGAACGGCTCGTAAATCTCAACAAATTCAATTTTACGAATTTTCAGCGGTTTTTTGGGCGGATCAACGCGCTGTAAGTCGATAAATTGATAAACATTCTGACTCATGATGACCTCTTACTGCGCCTGTACCCGCAGCTCAGCTGCGGAACGACTACGATGACCCAACAACGCTTTCACATCACTTGACTTTGGCTTAACCAGAGCAAATTTTGATACCCATGCCGGCCAGTTGGCCAGAATCTCTTCGCCATGCTGGGATCCGGTATGATGAACATGCTCGGTAATTAGTCCACGCAGGTGCTCTTCATGAATCGCCAGATTCTCTACGTCCAGCACTTCCACAAGTTCTGAGTTGACGCGTTTACGAAACTCACCGTCTTCGTCTAGAACATACGAGAAACCGCCAGTCATCCCTGCACCGAAGTTGACGCCGGTGCGGCCCAGAATACAGACAATGCCTCCAGTCATGTATTCACAGCCGTTATCGCCGATACCTTCCACTACGGTAATCGCACCGGAGTTACGTACGGCAAAGCGTTCTCCGGCACGACCTGCGGCAAACAGCTTACCGCCAGTGGCACCATACAGACAGGTATTGCCGACAATGCTGGCTTCATGACTGCGAAACGCGGAGCCGACGGGAGGGCGCACAGAGATAATACCGCCCGCCATGCCTTTACCTACGTAGTCGTTGGCGTCACCGGTCAGAGCCAGCTCAACGCCACCAGCGTTCCAGACGCCAAAGCTTTGCCCGGCTGTACCGTTAAAGTAAGCCTTGATCGGGTCACTCGCCAGTCCCTGGTCGCCATGCCGTGCAGCAATCACACCGGACAAGGTGGCGCCTACAGAGCGGTCGGTATTACGAATATCGAAATAGAGTGCTTTGCCTTGCCTGGATTCGACATGTGACTGAGCCTGCTCCACCAGCGCTTTGTTGAGTAATCCTTTGTCGAACGACGGATTATTCTCGGTACAGTACAGCGCCTTACCTGGATGAGGTTGTGCAGTATGCAGTAACGGTGACAGATCCAGCTTGTTTTGTTTGGCAGTGAAACCATCCAGTTCAAGTAGCAGGTCAGTGCGGCCTATTAAACCGACTAGACGACTTACACCTAGCTCGGCCATCAGCAGACGGGTTTCCTGCGCGATAAAATTGAAGTAGTTAACTACGCGTTCTGGCAGACCGTGATAGTGATCGCGACGCAGTTTTTCATCCTGGGTGGCAACACCTGTAGCACAGTTATTCAGGTGACAGATACGCAGGTATTTACAGCCGAGAGCTACCATTGGGCCAGTACCAAAGCCGAAGCTTTCCGCACCCAGAATGGTCGCTTTGATAATATCCAGACCGGTTTTCAGTCCACCATCCACCTGCAGACGGATTTTGTGACGTAAACCGTTAGACACCAGTGCTTGCTGGGTTTCTGCCAGACCAAGCTCCCACGGACAGCCAGCATATTTCACTGATGTTAACGGGCTGGCGCCGGTGCCGCCATCATAGCCGGCAATAGTAATCAGATCGGCATAGGCTTTAGCCACACCAGTGGCGATAGTACCTACTCCCGGCTCAGAAACCAGTTTGACTGAAATCATGGCTTTTGGGTTGATCTGTTTCAGGTCGAAAATCAACTGAGCCAAATCTTCGATAGAGTAAATATCATGATGTGGCGGTGGTGAAATCAGAGTAACGCCGGGCACTGAATAGCGCAGTCTGGCAATATATGGGGTTACTTTATCCCCCGGTAACTGGCCGCCTTCACCTGGTTTGGCTCCTTGTGCGACCTTGATCTGGATAACATCAGCATTGACCAGATAAGCGGGTGTAACGCCAAATCGACCGGAGGCAACCTGCTTGATGCGGGATACTTTATTGGTGCCATAACGCGCTGGGTCTTCGCCACCTTCACCGGAATTGGAAAAACCACCCAGGCTATTCATGGCTTCAGCCAGTGATTCATGGGCTTCTGGGCTGAGCGCACCGATAGACATGGCAGCCGTATCAAAACGTTTGAACAGTTCTGTCGCCGGTTCCACCTGGTCCAGCGCGATGGCCGCTCCTTCCTGTGGTTGTAGCGCCAGGAGATCGCGCAGCGTCGCCACCGGACGGTGGTTTACCAGGTTGGCATATTGCAAATAGTCACTGTATTTACCACTGTGAACTGCTGCCTGTAGCGTTTTTACTACATCCGGGTTGTAGGTGTGGTATTCACCATCGTAAACGAATTTCAGCAAACCGCCCTGGTCCAATGTATGACGTTTCAACCAGGCGCGTTTTGACAAATTAAGCAGATCTTGCTCAAAATCACTGAAGTTGGCTCCGCTGATCCGACTGACTACACCCTGAAAACAGAGGGATGAAATATCCTGGTGCAAACCGACGGCTTCAAACAGTTTGGAACAGCGGTAGGACGCCACCGTTGAAATGCCCATCTTTGACATGATCTTGTACAGACCTTTGTTGATGCCGTTACGGTAGTTCAGCATCACGGTACGGTATGGTTTCTCGATGGTGCGATTATCTACCATCCGGGCCAGTGTTTCATAGGCCAGATAAGGGTAAATGGCAGTAGCACCAAAGCCGAGCAGTACCGCAAAATGGTGTGGATCACGGGCGCTGGCGGTTTCAACGATGATGTTGGCATCGCAACGCAGGCTCTTCTCCACCAGACGGCTCTGAATGGCACCTACCGCCATTGGTGCCGGTACTGGCAGGTGATCCTGCGTGATGCTCCGGTCGGAAAGTACCAGCAATACTGCGCCGTCACGGACTTTGTTTTCCGCTTCGTCGCACAGTTTTTCAACCGTTTCCTGTAGCGTCTGCTGTTTTGGGTCGAACGTCAGATCGATCCTGTCCGCACGGTAATGCTGCTGATCCTGATTGATCAACTGGTTGAAATCGGAGTAGAGCAAAATCGGTGATTTAAAGCTCAGGCGATGGGCCTGACCCTCCGCTTCACAGAATACGTTCATTTCCCGACCGATACAGGTTGATAGCGACATAACATGTGCTTCGCGCAGTGGGTCGATAGGCGGATTCGTTACCTGGGCAAACTGTTGGCGAAAATAGTCATAAATAATACGCGGACGGCTGGAGAGCACGGCAAACGGGGTGTCATCACCCATGGAACCGGTGGCTTCCTGACCGTTCTCACCCAGCACGCGCAGGATTTGATCCAGCTCTTCTTTGCTATAACCAAATTGCTTCTGATAGGTTTCCAGCATGGTATCGTCCAGCTCGCGGCTACCCACTTGTTCATCAGGTAACTCTTCAAACGGCACGAGACGCTTAACGTTCTTTTCCATCCACTCTTTGTAGGGATGGCGGCTTTTCAGATCATCATCGGTTTCTGCTGAGTGCAGGATGCGGCCATTACGGGTATCGATAACCATCAGTTCACCTGGCCCGACACGCCCTTTTTCGATCACTTCGTCCGGTTGATAATCCCAGATACCAATTTCAGACGCACAAGTAATCAGTTTGTCTTTAGTGATGACATAACGTGCTGGACGCAGACCGTTACGGTCCAGGTTACAGGCAGCATAACGCCCATCAGACAGTACCAGACCTGCCGGACCATCCCATGGCTCCATGTGCATAGAGTTAAAGTCGAAGAAAGCACGTAGTTCCGGATCCATATCCGGGTTGTTCTGCCATGCCGGTGGCACTAGCAGGCGCATGGCGCGCACGATATCCATCCCGCCAGCCAGAAACAGTTCCAGCATATTATCCAGCGAGGTGGAGTCCGAGCCAGTTTCGTCCACAAATGGGGCCGCATCTTGCAGATCCGGGATCAGCGGCGTTTTGAATTTGTAGGCACGAGCGCGGGCCCACTGACGGTTCCCCGTAATGGTGTTGATCTCACCGTTGTGCGCCAGATAACGGAACGGTTGAGCCAGACGCCAGCGTGGTACGGTATTGGTGGAAAAGCGTTGATGGAACAGGCAAATGGCTGATTCCATACGCAGGTCTGCCAGATCCAGATAAAAACGCGGCAGATCCGTCGGCATACACAGGCCTTTGTAGATGTTCACTACATTGGAGAAGCTGCACACGTAGAAATCGTTATCTTGTACGCGCTTTTCAATACGGCGGCGCGCCATGAATAAGCGGCGTTCCATATCACGTTGACGCCAACCTGCCGGAGCATTCACAAAGATCTGTTCAATACGCGGCAGTGAGGACAACGCGATTTCACCCAGGACATCCGGATTGGTGGGCACTTCGCGCCAGCCAACCACAGAAAGGGTTTCATTCTGCAACTCTTCTTCTACAATCTTGCGGGCGGCACGGGCCTTCTCTTCATCCTTATTAAGGAACATCATGCCGACGGCATAATTTTTCGCCAGCCTCCAACCATGCTCTTCGGCGACCAAGCGGAAGAAGCGGTCAGGTTTCTGAAGCAATAGACCACAGCCGTCACCGGTCTTGCCGTCAGCAAGAATCGCGCCACGGTGCTGCATACGGGCAAGCGCGTGAATGGCAGTACGCACTACTTTATGGCTCGGTTCACCTTCTATATGGGCGATTAATCCGAAACCACAGTTGTCTCTCTCTTGGGATGCATCGTACAACATATTCAGTGAACCTCCCCAGGCTCTATATGACTCTCTCCCACCAGTCAGCGGGCACCTTTGTGCGAGCGATATCCAACTGACGTAAATATAGCGTCAGTGGGTTTTGCCGCTCTCTTTTCCGGCCTATCGTGACGATCTCACAAGTGATAATAACTTGCTTGATGAGGGAGTCTTCTTCTTACTGCATAAATATGACGAGACATCATCTCGCCAGGAAAGCTTCCAGCGGATTCCCAAATTAGCGAGAAACCCTGTTCAGGTCAAATATCAATATCAAACCTGACTTTCAGGGATAATATTTACTTATTCATATGAAAGATAAGCATTTTTACAATTAAAAGAAGGTGTTGGCAAGATACGGGGAGTCATTTAAATGTGAGCTGTATCACTATGCTAATGACGAATTATGACCGCGACATGCTGCTATATCTTCTCTTATCGGCATCTTATTCTGTTTGAATCTAATTTTTTACTTTATGTCACTGTTTTTTATCTTCACGTCATCTTTTAATGAAATCGGCTGGGAGGATAAGAAAAATTAATCGGCTGGGATATGATTTTATTTTCAATAAAAATGAATAACCATGCACTTTAACGCGCCGGAGCGGGATTGATCGTAGTCATCGCGGTAAAACAGATGAAAGAGTAGGCTGCTGTTCCTGCGGGGGAAGAACAGAATATGCAATTACAAAAAATAATCAATATGTTTGGTGGTGACCTTCAGCGTCGTTATGGGGAAAAGATCCATAAGCTTACGCTGCACGGTGGGTTTAATTGCCCAAACCGGGACGGCACTCTGGGGCGTGGCGGCTGTACGTTTTGTAATGTGGCGTCATTTGCGGATGAACACATGCAACAAATTAGTATCACCCAGCAGCTGGAGACGCAGGCAGGAAAGGTAAATCGTGCTAAACGTTATCTGGCTTACTTTCAAGCCTATACTAGTACTTACGCCGAAGTTCAGGTATTGGAGTCCATGTATTGCCAGGCACTGGAACAGGCGGAGATGGTTGGATTATGTGTGGGAACCCGGCCTGATTGCGTCCCAGACGCTGTGTTGGATTTACTGGCCGGATATCGGGAGCAAGGTTATGAGGTATGGTTGGAACTGGGATTGCAAAGCGCGAGTGATAAAACGTTGCATCGTATTAACCGTGGACATGATTTTTCCTGCTACCAGGAAACGGTTTATCGTGCCCATATTCGTGGCCTAAAGGTTTGCTGTCATCTTATTGTCGGTCTGCCTGGAGAAGATGCCAAATGTTGTCTGTCAACGCTGCAACAGGTTGTTGATACAGGTGTTGAGGGGATAAAGCTGCACCCGCTACACATTGTGGATGGCAGTATTATGGCTAAAGCATGGCGAGCCGGGCGGTTATCGGAACTGACACTGGAAAATTATGTGGCAATCGCCGGGGAAATGATTCGGTATACGCCACCGGAAATTGTTTTTCACCGGATTTCTGCCAGTGCCCGCCGACCCACATTGCTGGCCCCACTGTGGTGTGAAAATCGCTGGACCGGCATGGTTGGACTCAACAACTATTTGCTGGAACATGGTGTGCAAGGCTCTGCATTAGGTCACCCCTATCAGTATCATCCTGCCTGAAGACCGATATTCGTGGCGGTTCGCAAATTAACTGCTCATTTACCGCGCTCATTATTATTTTACGGTATGATTTGCGGGTCCACGACTAAGGAAAAACACTATGAAGCAAATCCGGCTATTGGCTCAGTACTACGTTGATTTAATGGTAAAACTGGGTCTTGTCCGTTTTTCTCTGCTACTGGCTTCGGTGCTGGTGTTGTTGGCACTGGTGGTGCAGATGGCGGTAACACTATTGCTCAGTGGTGAAGTCACCAGTATTGATGTTGTGCGATCCATCTTTTTTGGCCTGGTGATCACTCCCTGGGCGGTTTATTTCCTTTCTGTCGTGGTGGAACAACTGGAAGAGTCGCGTCAGCGGCTTGCCAAGCTGGTAGCCAAGTTGGAGGAAATGCGTCATCGCGACCAGCAACTGAATGAACAATTACAAGATAATATTGTTCAGCTTAATCAGGAAATTGCGGATCGTATCAAAGCCGAAGACGCTCGTCTGCTGATGGTGAGTAAATTGCGCGAGGAGATGTCTCGTCGGGAACAGGCGCAGGTTGAGCTAGAGCAACAATCAGCCTTGCTGCGTTCCTTTCTCGATGCTTCACCAGACCTGGTTTATTATCGTAATGAAAATAAAGAGTTCTCTGGTTGCAACCGTGCGATGGAATTGTTGCTTGGCAAAAGCCAGAAGCAGCTGATTGGTCTGACACCAATCGATGTTTACACGCCAGAAATTGCGGAAAAAGTGATGGAAACCGATGAAAAAGTTTTCCGTCATAATGTTTCCCTGACCTATGAGCAGTGGCTGGTATACCCCGATGGGCGCAAGGCCTGTTTTGAACTACGAAAAGTACCATTTTATGACCGAATGGGAAAACGACATGGGTTGATGGGGTTTGGACGCGATATAACGGAGCGTAAGCGTTACCAGGACGCGTTAGAGAATGCGAGCAGGGAGAAGACCACTTTCATCTCAACAATCAGCCACGAGCTTCGTACGCCGCTTAATGGCATTGTCGGTTTAAGCCGTATTCTGCTCGATACGCATCTGGATACGGAACAGCAGAAATACCTGAAGACCATCCATGTCAGCGCTATCACGCTGGGCAATATTTTTAACGATGTCATTGAAATGGATAAGCAGGAACGCCGCAAGGTTCAACTGGATAATCAGCCGATAGATTTTGAAGGCTTTGTTGTCGACCTGGAGAATCTGGGTGGGTTGCTGGCGCAACCGAAAGGGCTGCGATTAAAAATGGAACTGCATCAACCCTTGCCGAAGAGCGTCATTACGGATGGTACCCGGTTACGTCAAATCCTGTGGAACCTGCTGAGTAATGCTGTGAAGTTTACCCAGCAGGGAAACATTGTGGTGCGAGTGGAGTATGGACCAGGTGATCAGCTGCGCTTTGAGGTTGAAGACTCCGGTATGGGCATTCCCGTCGATGAGTTAGAAAAAATCTTCTCCATGTACTATCAGGTAAAGGATCAGAATGGCGGCAAACCGGCCACCGGAACCGGCATCGGTCTGGCAGTATCGAAGCGTTTGGCGCAGAACATGGGCGGCGACATTCTTGTTACCAGTGAACTGGGCAAAGGTTCTTGTTTCACTTTGACAGTCGTGGCGCCAGCGGTGGAAGGAGAGAGCGCAGATGCCGAAGGTGAGGAAGACATACCATTGCCGGCACTGAATGTCTTACTGGTGGAAGATATTGAGTTGAATGTGGTGGTGGCCCGCTCGGTACTGGAAAAACTGGGCAATAGCGTCGATGTGGCAATGACCGGTCAGGCGGCGCTGGATATGTTTGATCCTGACGAGTTTGACCTGGTGCTGCTGGATATCCAGTTGCCGGATATGACGGGTCTGGATGTGGCTCGTAAGCTGCGTGAGTGTTATGCCCATCGGGATCTGCCGCCGCTGGTTGCGTTGACGGCCAATGTACTCAAGGACAAAAAAGAATATCTGGATGCAGGTATGGACGATGTGCTGAGCAAACCACTTTCCGTGCCGGCACTGACTGCCGTCATCAAACAGTACTGGGATCATCATGAAGGCGACGCCCCTGTCGTGTCGGAAGATATTCCTGAGTCGGTTCAGGAAAACACGTTGGATATCGCCATGCTGGAACAATATCTCGATTTGATTGGTCCGAAACTGATTCATCAAAGTCTGGCGATGTTCGAGCAAATGATGCCGGGCTATCTGGCAATACTGGATTCCAATATGACGGCACGTGATCAGAAAGGTATCGCGGAAGAAGGACACAAAATCAAAGGTGCGGCCGGAACGGTAGGGTTACGGCATTTGCAGCAGGTAGCCCAGCAGATTCAGACCACAACATTGCCGGCTTGGTGGGATAACGTTCAGGAGTGGATTGACGAACTAAAGCATGATTGGCGTCATGATGTTCAAATGCTGAAGGATTGGGTTTCGGAAGCTGAAAAAAAATGACCCCGACCGAAGCCGGGGTGCGCGAATTATGCGCCAACACCAGGGAAACTTGTACACCTGCAATCTGCTCTCAAAGTTGTTAGTTCGCAGGTGTGTGTGGAATTACATCTTCTGGCAACAAACACCATAGCAAATATAGCGCCGTTTGTTACAAGAATCATTAAAATGTGTGATGTAGATTAGTGTTTGTCAATCAAAAAATCAATTAGTTGATGTAATGAAATGAGGTTTATATGATGAAAAAAGTCGGCGTCGTACTTAGTGGGTGTGGAGTTTTTGATGGTTCAGAGATTCACGAAGCTGTCTTGACTCTGCTTGCAATTGATCGGGCTGGTGCTGAAGCTGTTTGCTTCGCTCCAGATAAGGAGCAACTGCATGTAGTGAATCATCTGACCGGGGAAGTAACCAGCGAGAAACGCAATGTTTTAGCGGAGTCCGCACGTATCGCCAGGGGGAAAATCCAGCCTTTGTCTGCGGCGGACGCACGGCAGATTGACGTACTCATTGTTCCTGGTGGGTTTGGTGCTGCAAAAAATTTGAGTGATTTTGCCATCCGTGGTGCAGCGTGCCAAGTTGATGAAGACCTGAAAATACTAACAAATGAAATTTATAAGCAGAACAAACCAATTGGTTTTATTTGCATCGCTCCAGCCATTTTACCAAAACTGCTTAAAACTCCTGTCCGCCTTACCATTGGCAATGATATTGAAACAGCAGAAACCATTGAGGAGATGGGCGGTACCCATGTCGTTTGTCCAGTGAATGATATTGTGGTCGACATTGATAACAAGATTGTGACTACGCCAGCCTATATGTTAGCGAATTCCATTAGTGAAGCTGCTACAGGTATTGAGAAGTTGGTTTCTCGTGTACTGGCTTTGACTGAATGAGGCCGGGGCGTTACCGCACTCGTCTTTTCGTGACGACAAAACGTTGGATTTCCCGGGCGATACTGGTGGTGTTGGGGTTCTGGCTGCTGGAAATATTATTGTTTGCTTTCTTGCCAGTACCTTTTTCGACTGTGATGGTTGATAGACAACTAACGGCTTGGTTTAATGGAAATTTTTCTTATGTGGCCCACTCCGATTGGGTCTCTATGGATGAGATCGCACCGGCGATGCCATTAGCTGTCATTGCGGCAGAGGATCAGAAGTTCCCGTATCATTGGGGGTTTGATTTTGCAGCGATCAATGCGGCTCTCAGACACAATGAACGCTACGAAGGACGTATTCGAGGCGCATCGACCTTGTCACAACAAACAGTGAAAAATCTGATGCTGTGGGATAGCCGTAGTTGGTTTCGCAAAGGTCTGGAGGCCGGGTTAACGGTCGCCATCGAGCTAGTCTGGACCAAACGCCGTATTCTGACGGTATATCTTAATATCGCTGAATTTGGACCAGGAGTGTTTGGCGTCGAGCGTGCGGCCAGATATTATTTCAAGAAGCCAGCCAGCCGTCTGACTGCCAGCGAGGCGGCAATGTTGGCTGCTGTATTACCTAACCCTATTCACTATCATGCCAATGCCCCATCAGTCTATGTCATACGTAGACAGCAATGGATTTTGAGACAGATGCACCAGATTGGCGGAGAGGCATTTCTGAAAACGAATGGATTATAGTAAAAAGAGTATTAATATAAGTAAGTTGTGATAGATGATTTATTCTAAAGGGCGAATATGTACCCGAGTTATTTGCTGCTGTTGGCGCTCTCGTTATGGGGCGGCTTTAGTGTAATAGGAAGCGCAAGTGCTGAAAACAACAGGCATGCTTATGTATTTTTGGATCCAACCCAGCTACAAACAGTTAAACAGCAGCTTAAGCAACAGGTAGCAACACCTCAGACCCGATTGGCCTATCGTCAACTTTTATCGGAAGCGAACAAAGGACTTCAGGCTCCTAACCCCTCGGTTACTCAAAAACTTTCAATACCTCCCAGCGGTTCCCGTCACGATTATATGAGTCTGAGTGCCTATTGGTGGCCTGACCCGGAAAAGGAGGATGGACTCCCCTGGATTCGGCGAGATGGACAGGTCAATCCTGCCAGTAAAAATGAGCAAAGTGATGGTGTTCGGCTGGCGGCTTTCACCGAACATGTTCAGGCGCTGACATTGGCCTGGTATTTTTCGGACAAGCCTGAATACGCCAATAAAGCTATTTCAATGATCCGTACCTGGTTTATTGAACCAGCTACCCGTATGAATCCAAATCTCAATTACGCGCAAGGGATTCCGGGTATTGATTCTGGACGTGGCGCTGGCGTTCTTGATGGCCGTTACTTTTCGACTCGTATCGTTGATTCATTGGTTATGCTGCGTCAGTCTCCGAAATGGACCGCACAGGATGAGCAAAAGATGCACCAGTGGATGAATGAGTATCTCACCTGGCTGCAAACTAGCAGGAATGGTAAGAAAGAGGCTACGGCGAAGAATAATCATGGCAGTTGGTATGCGGTTCAGGTTGCAGGTATTGCCTGGTATCTGAAGCAACCTGCATTGGTAAAAGCGATGGTAGAACTCCAGCGCCAGAAGCTTGAGCACCAGCTTGCGGCGGATGGCTCACAGCCAGAAGAGCTGGCTCGCACTCGCTCTTTTCACTATAGCTATTTTAATCTGCAAGCGGTGACGTCCATGGCTATTCTGGCAGATAAAGTCGGTGAAAATCTCTGGAAATATCGAACAGCAAAGGGGAGTGGACTGATAGCGATGCTGGATTTTATGGCTCCTTATCTGGACGAAAACAAGCTATGGCCGCATAAAACGCTGGACCGCCAAAGCAGTCGGTTGATTCCATTAATGCTGCAGGCAGATGCGGCCCTTGCCCAACCCCGTTACCAACAGCAGATTATTCGTGCAGGATATGCCTCATTACTAACGGGAGCAGAGGACTCTGACACAGGGAAAAGTGCCAGAAACGTCAGTGTTGAAACCAGGCGGAATATTTGGTTGTTATCACCGCCGACCAGAAAACAGCTTGCTGACATCGGCATTCTTGGTAATGAAACGCTACGATGATATTTAACGGTTTGATTCAAAATGGCCCAGTCTTGCTTGTTCAAGAATGGGCCATTTGTGCTTATGCAAGTTTGTCAGCGGTCTGACGGTTTTGCCATAACAGTGGGTCTAATCCAGATAGGTGAAAGCGGTAGTTACATGTTTTACACCACTGACTTTACTGGCGATTTCTGCCGCCGCCGCACCTTCACGACGGGTTACTATTCCGAGCAGGAATACTTCGCTGTTTTCCGTGGTAACTTTGACATCGGATGATTTCACGGTGTCACTAGCCAGTAACTGAGAGCGTATCTTGGTTGTGAGCCAGGTATCCATGGAGGCAGTGCCTAATGATATCGGTTTACCTTTACGGATTTCGTTATAAACTTCCGTAGCCCCTTCCACGCCCATAGCGATCTGTTTCGCCCGATTAGACAGTTCCGTATTTGGAGACTGGCCGGTCAGCAGCACTTTGCCTTGATAGGCAGTAGCCACCACGCGTGCTTCTTTACTTATTTGAGCATCTTTGCTTAATGCATTGGATACGCGCAATTCCAGCGTTCCGTCATCCACCTGGGTTCCTATTGTTCGCGGATCAGTCGCGGATTTTGTTGCAACGGCGCTGCCGACAGCCACAACCCCGAGACAGCCTTGTAGCAGCAGGGCTGCAGATAGCACGGCAATGCAAGAATATATCCTCATGGGTGCTCCTTAGTCGTTTTGGTGTGGAAAAAGCGTGTTATCAATTAAATCGCACAGACAGTTGACTGTCAGCATGTGCATCTCTTGTATACGGGCACTACGGTGGGAAGGGATGCGGATTTCCACGTCTTGTTGACCAAGCAGACCCGCCAACTCGCCGCCATCATAACCGGTTAATGCCACAATGGTCATATCCCTTGTCACTGCTGCTTCGACCGCTTTCACAATATCACGGCTGTTTCCGCGGGTTGAGATTGCCAGCAACACGTCCCCGGTCTGTCCTAATGCGCGAACCTGTTTGGCATAGACTTCCTCGTGTAATCGATCATTGGCAATCGCTGTTAAGACCACATTATCTGCACTAAGTGCAATAGACGGTAAGCTGGGCCGTTCTGTCTCAAAACGATTAATCATACTGGCGGCAAAATGCTGTGCGTTGGCAGCTGACGTACCATTACCACAGCACAGAATTTTGTTACCATTAAGTAATGATTGAACCATGGCGACCGCTGCTCGAGAAATGGCGTCAGGCAGTGCTTCTGCAGCAGCAATCTGAGTTTGAATACTCTCGGTAAAACAGACTTTAATTCTATCCAGCACGTTTGGTTAACCTACTTTTCAGGGTTAGGAATCAGAAAAATTATGTGTGTGCGGCAAACGCATTGGGAATCCAGTCTATCTGATTACCGGTAATTGCCAGCACATCAAAGCGGCAGTCAATAGTATCCAGACTGCCCCCCTGGCGAGATAACCAGACCGCTGCCGCATGAAGTAACCGTCGCTGTTTTTGCCAGGTAACGCTGGCAGCAGCATCACCAAAGTCGGCATTACGCCGGTAACGAACCTCGACAAAGACCAGAGTCTGACGGTCTTGCATGATTAAATCCAGCTCGCCACCACGCAATGTCACATTGGCTGCCACGAAAACCAACCCGGCATGTTCCAGATAACGCCGGGCCTGTTGCTCAAATTGAGTTCCGGTGGCACGCTGGTTCAGGATGCAGGTACCAGCTGTCCCTGACGGAATTGTAGCCAGGTCAATTTGCGGTTAATTACGCAGTCTGGTGTCGCACTGAGTGTACCTGTTGCACCTGCGATCTGATAGCCGGGCAGTTGTCGCATCTGTGTGAAATGGCTGGCTAACGACCAGGCGTCCATTCCCATGGCATAAAGGCGTACCAGAGAATAGTCATTTTTAAACTGATGACTAACCTGCTGCATCAGCGTCGGATTACTACCAGCCAATAGAGGAATTTCACTGAATTGCAATCCCTCCATCTCTAAGCGGAAGTCTGGTCCCAGGTCTGCCTGGTAGCTGCGTGAACTGGCATACAGTGCTGGGCGGTTCTGCGACTGAGTTCGCATGTCGATCATCGGTTTAATCAATGACAATTCGTCTGGTGTGGCAATAATGTAAACCGCATCTACATTTCCGTTCGTTGACACGCTGGCTACTGGTTGCACTTGCGCTGGAATAGTCAACCCCGCCCCGGTGGTTGACGGTAAGCTCTGAGCGGTAGATGTCATAACTGGTTGACCGGTGAGTGTCAAACCGGCTCCCCTGTTCATCGCCTGCTTTAACTCATCAACACCACCAATACGTTGTTGCAGCGCTGTTGTGCCTCCCAACTGCTGCCAGGCATTGGCAAATGCCATCACGACGCGATCACCCAGATTGCCGCGAGGTGCCAGGATTAACGGATGCTGTTTACCCTGACTGTGAATGAACTGCGCTGCATCGCGTGCTTCATCTTCTGGCGACAGCGCGAAATAACAGATGTTCGGACGGTTTTGAATGTGCTCGGGTTGGTTAAGCGCGAGGATATTCAGTGTTGAGTTCATGCCTGGCAACTGGTCCACTTCGTTTTTCAGCAGTGGACCAACAATAAGTGAAGCGCCATCCTGCTGGGCCTGAGCGATGATGTTGGCCAGCGGTTGGGTAGACGTATCGTAAACTTTCACCGTATTGGCCGGCAAAGCCGTTGGTGATGGAGTGGGCGCTGAGGCGGCGCTGTATTCTGCAGATGACGGTGGCGTCGACAGAGTATCATTCTGCGTCTGCGTCTGCGTCTGCGTCTGCGTCTGCGTCTGTGGTGTGGTTGTGGTCTGATCTGGTGTGGTCAATGCTGGTGCCGACGGCGTAGGTACTGCTGGAGTGTTGATGCTGACCTGGCCGCTTCTGGCTGCATTAAAGCCCTGTTGGATGGCATCGGCAAATACCTGTGCCTGTCCGTTTAACGGTAGCAGTAAAGCAATGTTGTTAACCGCGGATGGCTGTAGACTCTGTGCCTGGATTAGTGCGGTTGGCAGGGTCTTGGCCGCTGGGTGGTGTGGATAGCGTTTCTGCCAATACTCAATCGCCGTTTTTAAATCTGCCGGTGATTTTATCGCGCCTTGGTAGGCAGTTAGTAAATCAAGCCAGCCTTGCAAGGTGTTTTCGTCAGCTTTAATGGCTATCGACATCAGGTCCTGAGCACTTAGTTTTGTCAATGCGCTCCAGGTGAGATCGATATTTTTCTGATGGGCATCTCCTTGCAGAAGCGGCTCTTGAGCGATATAGGCACGAATCAGCGTCAGGGATGGATGCCCCTGATTGATGCTGATTTGTACTTGATAATAACGCGCTAATTGCGACTTGGAGAGTGACGCTACATTTAGTTGCCCCAGTGCGGTGTTGGCCACTGCCGCATCGTTCTGAGCTGCGGCGATTTCTGCGGTTAACAGGTGTTGTTCTTGGCGCTGGCTATCACTTAATTGGGTTGGCAGTGCGTTCAACTGGGCACTGGCCTGAGGCAGCTTGCCTTCCTGGAAAAGGGAACGAATAGCAAGTAATTGCCAGGCAGCCTTGTTATTATCACTGCTTTGCTGCATTTGTTGCAGATAATAATCAGATGTCGCCCCGGCTTTACCCTCTACCTGTTGGGTAGACGGACCCTGTGGCACCTGGCTTGGGCAACCTGCGAGAAACAGTACCGCTAACATGACAGGTATTAAACGGCCTGTATGGGTATGAAAATAATTTAAGGGAAGCATACTGTATCCAGTAATGTTTTAGAGATGCTCAATATTAAATCGGCAACCCGGATGAAACAATGAATCAAGACCAACAAGCAGAGATTTCTGTCTCCACCCTGTACATTGTGCCGACACCCATTGGTAATCTTGGCGATATTACCCAACGGGCACTGGCCGTATTGAAACATGTCGATCTTATTGCGGCAGAGGATACCCGGCATACTGGTTTATTGTTACAACATTTCGCAATTAATGCGCGACTGTTCGCACTGCATGACCATAATGAACAGCAGAAAACAGAACAATTGCTAACCCGCTTACAGGGTGGGATGAGCATCGCGTTGGTATCGGATGCCGGAACGCCTCTGATTAACGATCCTGGTTATCACCTGGTCAGACGTTGCCGTGAAGCCGGGATCCGTATCGTGCCCTTGCCTGGCCCCTGCGCGGCTATCACTGCGCTTTCTGCGGCTGGTATCGCATCGAATCGTTTCTGTTATGAAGGTTTTTTGCCTGCCAAAACCAAAGCGCGTAAAGACATATTACGTGAGTTGCAGGAAGAACCGAGAACGCTGATTTTTTACGAATCGACACATCGTTTGTTGGAGAGTTTGCAGGATATCTGTGAGGTATTGGGGCCACAGCGTTATATCGTGTTGGCGCGTGAACTGACCAAAACCTGGGAGTCAATCCATGGTGCGCCGGTAGGTGAGTTGTTGCACTGGGTACTGGAAGATGAAAACCGGCGTAAAGGTGAGATGGTGCTGATTGTTGAGGGCCATCAGCCGGATGAAGATGCGTTGCCAGCTGAAGCGTTAAGGACGATGGCGTTGCTGCGGGAAGCGCTTCCTTTGAAAAAGGCGGCGGCGTTGGCGGCGGAAATTCACAGTGTGAAGAAAAATGCCTTGTACCGGTATGCTTTGGAACAAGATGGAAAAAGCGAATAAACAAGGATGACAATAGCGTCAATATGCCCTATCATCCGCGCCGGAGTTGACCAGACAGTCGCCGCTTCATTGCCGTCCCTTTCGGGGGAGACAGATGGAGGGGAGGAAAGTCCGGGCTCCATAGGGCAGGGTGCCAGGTAACGCCTGGGAGACGAAAGTCTACGACCAGTGCAACAGAGAGTAAACCGCCGATGGCCCGTGCAAGCGGGATCAGGTAAGGGTGAAAGGGTGCGGTAAGAGCGCACCGCGCGACTGGTAACAGTTCGTGGCACGGTAAACTCCACCCGGAGCAAGGCCAAATAGGGGTTCACATGGTACGGCCCGTACTGAACCCGGGTAGGCTGCTTGAGCCAGTACGCGAGTGCTGGCCTAGATGAATGGCTGTCCACGACAGAACCCGGCTTACCGGTCAACTCCACCATCTTTTAAAGCGGCACGTAGTAATAGACTATGTGCCGCTTTTTTTATGTGGAAACAATGCAATGACTGCCACCTCTTAAAGTGCCAACCTTCATTTTTCATAATTGATAACAAGTTACTGTCAAATTTATTGACTGTCTTTATCACGTTTATCTGACAGCATTTTGAAAAACATATGCGTAAAGTAGTGTCCATATCGTTACCAATGTTAATTAAGGATACGCTTATGAGCACTTCCCGGATGCCCGCACTGTTCCTCGGACATGGTAGTCCGATGAACGTGCTGGAAGACAATGACTATACCCGTGTCTGGAGCCGGCTGGGAGAAACACTACCACGGCCAAAGGCGATTCTGGCAATATCCGCACACTGGTATACCCGTGGTACAGCTGTCACCGCGATGGAAAAGCCACGTACTATCCATGATTTTGGCGGTTTTCCACAGGCGCTATTCGATACTCAATATCCTGCTCCTGGTGCACCAGAATTGGCTTATAAAATCCAACAATTGTTGGCACCGATTGCGGTATCCGCCGATCACGGTGACTGGGGGTTGGATCATGGGGCCTGGGGCGTATTGATAAAAATGTACCCCGACGCGAATATCCCGGTTGTACAACTGAGTGTGGATGGATCGCAGACGGCAGAGTATCATTATGAATTGGGCCGCAAGCTGGCTACGCTGCGAGATCAAGGCGTTATGATCGTTGCCAGTGGCAATGTTGTACATAATTTGCGAATGGTGAAGTGGCAGGGAGATATGGCTCCTTATTCCTGGGCGGTGGCATTTAATGATTTTGTGCGTGAAAACCTGACTTATCGAGGCAAACAGCATCCATTGGTGAATTTTACACAGCATGAGGATGCGGCGTTTTCCAACCCGACGCCGGAACATTTCCTGCCATTGCTATATGTGCTGGGAAGCTGGGATGGTGAAGAGCCGATTTCAGTGCTGGTGGATGGTATTGAGATGGGATCGCTAAGCATGTTATCGGCGCAGATCGGCTAGCTATACAAACAAAAGACACCTGAATCGGTGTCTTTTGTTCAGTCCAGAATGATATGTGGGTAAAACCGTGACAGGTCCTGAGTGATCAGTTCACGATCTTCACGTAAACCGATGCCGCAAGGGATATCATCCACCAGCCAACTGCCGATGAGTGTATAGCTGTCATTGAATTTGGGCAGTGGATGATATTGTTGCACAATCTTGCCCTCTTCACCGTAGGGGCCATCCACTGACGCAATCTGTTGACCATTCTGGATGATCTGTATATTTGCTCCTTCACGGGAAAACAACGGTTTAATGACATAGTTTTCCATTGCCGGGTGATTGTCCTGTGCAAGGTAGGCAGGCAGCAGATTAGGATGATTGGGGAACATTTCCCATAGTAGTGGTAATAGCGCTTTGTTGGATATGATGCTTTTCCAACCGGGCTCCAGCCAGCGTACTCCGGCATCTGCCAGCTTGGTGGAAAAGGTTTCACGCAACATAAACTCCCATGGATATAGCTTGAAGAGATTGCTGATGACGTGATCCTGTAGGTCAGTAAATTGCCCTTTTTCACCCAGACCTATCTCTTCAACAAACAGGAAGTCATTAGCCAGTCCGGCTTCTAATGCACAGTCCTGTAGATATTGTACCGTTCCCCGATCCTCTTGCGAGTCTTGACAACAAGTAAAATGCAATAGGTTAAAACCATGATTGATATGCAAATGTTCAAACCGCGCAATCAGTTTTTCCTGAATACTGTTGTACTGATCGGCACTCTTCGGCAGTTTCCCCGCATTAATCTGATCCTCAAGCCAAATCCATTGGAAGAATGCAGATTCATATAACGACGTTGGCGTGTCGGCATTATTTTCCAATAATTTTGCCGGGCTTTTCCCGTCGTAAGCCAGATCAAGACGCGAGTAGAGCGACGGTTGATGAGTCAACCATGAGTGTCGTACAAACTCCCAAGTATGTTTGGGAATGTGGAATTTGGTCAGCAGTTCCTCACTGTTCACCACTTTATCGACCAGTTGAAGGCACATTTGGTGCAGTTCGGCCGTGGTATCCTCCAACTCTTCGATCTGGGGCAGTGTAAACTGGTAATAGGCATCTTCACACCAGTAAGGTTCACCGTACATGGTGTGAAACTGGAAGCCGAATTCCGCTGCTTTTTCGCGCCAGTCAGGCCGTTCTGTGATGGCAATCCGTTTCATGTTTATGAACCTCAGCCACCCATAGAGCGGTACATTTTAGTGCCGCTGCTAGTGCGTCGCAGCGTGTTTTGTTTGGTAATCCGTTCGCCGAATCCGCCACGGGTGATGGTTGTGGTGGTAGGGGGTTTAGGGGCTAGTGCGGTTTTAGGTACCGTTATTGTTCTGCCGGTTGTTGCTTTACCGTAATCTTTACCGGAAGCGTCAAAAAATTTGCCATTGGCGGGGCTGTTCGGTGCCCTGGATGTAAACAAAGGTTGTTGCGCGTAACTCCCTCCGCCCATTAATCGACCCATCATATAACCTGCCATTAGCGGCATCCAGAAACTACCGCTTTGTTGCGGCTGTGCTGCCATTCCGGCCTGGGCAGGAACCTGGGTACACTGCGCTTCGCCAAATTCAGCGACACAATCTTCTCTTGTAGCATATTTGGGCGCGGTTTTTTCTGCTTCTTTCAGCGCGTTGTTATAAGACGCCAAACACTGTTCTTTCATCGATGGATTAGCACGCGTACAGTCGTCGGCATTTTGGTACAACGAGACGGTTTCGTCAGCTTTTTCACATCCGGCCAGCAGAAAAACCGAACTCACCGCCAGGGCGATTGGTGCTATATGATAGTTCCGCCACTCTTTGCGAAAGTGGTCGTGACTGATATTTTGTGTTCTTTTCATTATGTTGTCCCAGAGAAAGGGCTCCTTGCCCAACATTAATCTAATGATTGTAAGCAGTTGTAAGAATAAGGGAACACCAAAAGGATTTAAAGTAATGTGCACTGTCCCGAAAGGCTCTTTACGCAGCTATACAATTAGTTGAGGACAAGATCGGGAAACAGAATTGTGAAGAAATGGTGGGGAGTCAGTGTTGCTCCCCACTACTATACCCGTCATCTTTCAAGTTGCAGGTGTGTTGGCTGCGGTTAGTTTACCCGAATCACTTACCTGAATAAGCTCATCGGGACTCTCTCTTGCCGCCTTCCTGCATCTTGAAATCTATTGGGTATAAACATTACGGGCGGGATTTACTGGCTGCTGTCGGTGAAATGGCAACAATGGGCTTATTATCAACGAATACTGGTGTTGTGGACACCGGTTTCCCCAGTGTCGCGTTTAGTATTCGCAGATCGTTTTCGTTCAGGGTCCCTAACGCGTCTTTAATATTCAGTTGGTTAATCAAATAATTATAACGCGCGCTGGATAACTGCTGTTTGGCATTATACAACGTGGTCGTGGCATCCAATACATCGACAATGGTACGCGTCCCTACCTGATAACCAGCTTCCATCGCATCTAGTGAACTTTGAGCAGAAATCACAGACTGCTTGTAGGCATTGATACTGCTGATGGACGCAGAAACGTTGTTATAGGAAGAGCGTACTGTCTGAATAACAGTGCGATGAGAACTTTCCAGATCTTCACTGCTGGCTACATAGTTATCCTGGGCCTGCTTAACTTGAGAACTGGTCGATCCACCACTGTATAACGGCAGATTGAAGCTCAAGCCTATTTGGTTCTGACCTATATTGTTATCGACATAACTGCTGCCTGTGGCCCTGGAACCAGAATATTTAGTATTGCTCAATCCGGTAGATGCAGTCAGATCAAGTGTTGGTAAATGGCCACTTTCCGCGTAGCGAATCTGTTCGCGGGAAAGATCCTGATTGAGACGGGCAGAGAGCAAGGTAAGGTTGTGATTCTCAGCTTTTTTCAACAGAACATTAATCGGTTCAGGCTTCTGAGTACTAAAATTGCTGATATTCAGACCAGATAATTGTGGATAAAAATTGCCAGTAATTTGACGCAGACTTTCAAGCGCATTATCCAATGTATTACGTGCGGAAACTTCACTTGCCAGCACGCTGTCATATTGCGCCCGAGCATTCTGAACGTCGGTAATGGCAACCAATCCCACATTGAAACGTTGCGTGGTCTGATCCAGTTCACGATAAATGGACTGTTTTTGCGCATTATAGTAAGACAACGAGTCAATGGCGCTCAGCACGTTAAAATAGGCCGTCGCGGTATTGAGAAGCAGAGTCTGCTGGGCAGTTTGATAAGTTACATCTGAGATACCAGCCTGCTTTTCCTGTAGGGTTAATGCCCGCCATTTTGACATATCAAACAGTGTTTGAGTTAACTGCAATGAAGCACTCTTCACATTACTGTTAACGTCATTACGATCACGGAAACCGTTGGTGTAAGTATAATCCGCACCTAAGCCCAACTGAGGTAGCAATGAAGAACGCGCTTCATTGATTTTCTCAAAGGCGGAATCACGGGTCGCCGCTGAACTGCGCAAGTCAGGGTTGGTTTCTCTAGCTTGCTGGTAAACTTGTAATAAATCTTCCGCCTGGCTTACAACGCTAAAGCCGCTTAGGCTCAGACCGATAAGAAGAGAGAGCAATTTCTTCATTTGCATTCCTTGTTGTGCCGCAAAGTTGCTATGGTAGCGCCATCTAGAGACGATTAGTGGCGAATTCTATCAGAATCAACCAATAGGATTAGGTAGCCGAATGTGCCATCGTATTCCAGTGCTATTTCAGAATGGCGATGGTATTTTGCCATTCTGACAGCTCATGACATGTTGGGCGCACTTCCGTGCCGTATATCATCCGTGTACGTTCCGGGGTTTACACGTTATTCACATGCAGACTGCCTATAATCATTATGCCTGCAAAATGGACGACTAAGTTCACGTCAATATCATACAGACACAGTGAGTATCATCCATCATTTCTTATCACTCAAGACTGGCTTCACAGCTATTTGTTAACGGGAGTTGAATTATGGCGTCCTCAGACAGGAATCTGGCGACTTTTAACAAAGACGATGTAGAAATTATCGCACGTGAAACGCTCTATAAGGGGTTTTTCTCGTTAGAACACTATCGCTTCCGCCATCGCATGTTCAATGGGGAAATGAGTGGTGAAGTGAGTCGTGAAATTTTCGAGCGTGGCAACGCTGTTGTTTTGCTGCCTTATGATCCGGTGCGTGATGAGGTCGTTCTGATTGAACAGATCCGTATAGCCGCCTACGATACCAGCCCTTCCCCGTGGTTGTTTGAACTGGTTGCTGGCATGATTGAACCTGGCGAAAGCATGGAAGATGTAGCACGACGTGAAACACGGGAAGAAGCCGGTTTGGTGGTGGGGCGATGTAACCCAGTGTTAAGTTATTTATCCAGCCCTGGCGGTACCAGCGAACGTCTGGATATTATGGTGGGGGAAGTGGATAGCCGTACTGCGGACGGGATCCATGGGCTGGCGGAAGAACATGAGGACATTCGCGTCCATGTGGTGAGCCGTGAGCAGAGTTACCAATGGGTAGAAGAAGGGATTATTGATAACGCAGCTTCTGTCATTGCCTTGCAATGGTTGGCGTTGCACCATGAAAAACTGAGAAACGAGTGGGCGGACTGAATTTATGAGGCGTTATACCCCGGATTTCCCGGAAATGATGCGGCTGTGTGATACCAATTTTGCACAATTACGCCGTTTGTTGCCCCGTAATGACGAGGTCGGCGAAAGGGTGGTTTATCACATCCATAATGCCAGCTATCGTTTAACTATTCTTGAGTCTACACGCTACACTTCGCTGGTGAAAATTCAGCAAATTGCCCCGGCGGTAAGTTACTGGAGCCTGCCAACACTCGTGGTTCGGCTATACCATGATGCGATGGTTGCGGAAGTGTGTGCCAGTCAGCAGATCTTCCGCTTTAAAGCACGTTATGATTATCCGAACAAGAAGTTACATCAACGTGACGAAAAGCATCAAATTAATCAGTTCCTTGCTGATTGGCTAAAATATTGTTTGGCGTATGGTTCGATGTCGGTTCCGGTTTGTTAGACAGATTTCAGAGACAAAGGACATTATTTGGAAAGCCTGTTAACACTTCCTGTGGCGCGTGGGGCCAAAGTCAGGATTTTACAAATAACAGATACCCACTTGTTTCTCCGCGAGAAAGAAACATTGCTTGGCGTTAATACTTACCGCAGCTACCGCGCGGTGCTGGATGCTATTGAGGCACAGGGATATGAATTTGATCTGATTACGGCGACTGGTGATTTGGCGCAGGATCATTCACTGGAAGCGTATCAGCATTTTGCCTGTGGTATACGCCGTTTTGCTGTTCCCTGTGTGTGGTTACCGGGCAATCACGATTTTCAGCCTGCCATGGTGGATGCGCTGGCTGACGCGGGTATTGCACCGTCCAAACACGTCTTACTTGGCGATGACTGGCAGGTGATTCTGCTGGATAGCCAGGTGTTTGGCGTACCTTATGGTGAATTGAGCGACTACCAGATCGAATGGCTGGAGCGTTGTCTTGCTGCCGCCCCACATCGTTTTACTCTGCTGATGTTACATCATCATCCGCTACCTTCTGGTTGCTCATGGTTGGATCAGCACAGTCTGCGTAATGCTCATAGTTTGAATGCTGTGCTAGTGCGCTATCCACGGGTTAATACCGTATTATGTGGACATATCCATCAAGAGCTGGATCTCGACTGGAATGGTCGACGTCTGCTGGCAACGCCGTCTACCTGTGTGCAGTTCAAACCGCATTGCACCAGCTTTACCATTGACAATGTGTCCCCTGGCTGGCGTTATCTTGAGTTATTCCCGGATGGACGGATGGAAACCCAAGTGTTCCGCCTGGAAGGTGATGAATTCCGGCCTGATATGGATTCGGATGGTTACTGATGCCTACCTTGCTTTATCTTCACGGTTTTAACAGTTCTCCCCTCTCGGCTAAAGCCACAGCATTCAAGGCGTGGCTTGCGCAGCAGCATCCTGAAATCGAGATGCTGGTACCTCAATTACCGCCGTATTCAGCAGATGCTGCCGAAATGATGGAGAACCTGGTGATGGAGCGGGCCGGTCGCCCGCTTGGCATTGTTGGTTCCTCGTTGGGTGGGTATTATGCTACCTGGCTTTCCCAGTGTTTTATGTTACCGGCGGTGGTGGTTAATCCGGCGGTGAGACCGTTTGAACTACTGCTCGGTCATCTGGGTGAACAGCGGAACCCCTACACCGGAGAGCAATATGTGCTAGAGTCTCGGCACATTTATGATCTCAAGGTCATGCAAGTGGAACCGCTGGAGTCTCCGGATTTATTGTGGTGTCTGCTACAGAGTGGCGATGAGGTGTTAGATTACCGGCAGGCAGTGGCCTATTACACCGCATGTCGTCAGACAGTAGAATCGGGGGGCAACCACGCCTTTATGGGGTTTGAGCATTTTTTTGCACCCATTATCGATTTTCTGGGGCTAACGACTAATTGACCATCATGGCGTAGACTGCGGTGATAGTGTCAGAGTAAAAACGAAAATTTGCCTGTCATCCATGTGTAAGTTACACGCCGTCATTACATTTCAAACAACGACTTAACTCATTCAAATCATGACTCAATCAAGTTATAACGCTGATGCGATTGAAGTACTCAGTGGACTGGAGCCGGTTCGCCGTCGCCCGGGAATGTACACGGATACCACGCGTCCCAACCATATGGGACAAGAGGTTATTGATAATAGTGTCGATGAAGCATTGGCAGGATATGCCCATCGTATTGATGTCATTCTGCACCCCGATCAATCACTGGAGGTGATTGATGACGGTCGCGGCATGCCGGTGGATATCCACCCTGAAGAGGGTGTTCCGGCTATTGAACTTATCATGTGTCGTCTGCATGCCGGCGGCAAATTCTCCAATAAAAACTATCAGTTTTCCGGTGGCCTGCATGGGGTCGGGATTTCAGTCGTCAATGCATTGTCTCTCCGGGTTGAAGTCTCAGTACGCCGGAATGGACAAGTCTATGACATTGCATTTGAAAACGGCGACAAAGTACAGGACCTGACAGTGTCGGGTACTTGTGGTCGTCGCAACACAGGTACTCGGCTGCGTTTCTGGCCGGATGAAAAATTCTTTGATAGCCCGCGCTTTTCAATATCACGTCTGACGCATCTGCTGAAAGCCAAAGCCGTATTGTGCCCCGGTGTGGAAATGGTCTTCAAGGATCTGATTAACAATACCGAGCAACGCTGGTGTTATCAGGATGGCTTGAACGACTACCTGTGCGAAGCGGTTAACGGCCTGCCCACGCTACCGGAAAAACCGTTCACTGGTTCCATTCTCGGTGATACCGAAGCGGTGGAATGGGCGCTGCTCTGGCTACCGGAAGGTGGCGAGCTGTTGACTGAAAGTTATGTCAACCTGATTCCGACCATGCAAGGTGGTACGCATGTTAACGGTCTGCGTCAAGGGCTGCTGGATGCGATGCGGGAGTTTTGTGAATTCCGTAATATTCTGCCACGCGGGGTAAAACTCAGCGCAGAAGACCTATGGGATCGCTGTGCCTATGTGCTGTCGGTAAAAATGCAGGACCCCCAGTTTGCCGGACAGACCAAAGAACGCCTCTCTTCCCGTCAATGCGCCGCATTTGTATCCGGCGTGGTGAAAGATGCCTTCAGTTTGTGGCTGAACCAGAACGTCCAGGAAGCGGAACAACTGGCTGAACTGGCGATCTCCAGTGCCCAGCGGCGTATGCGTGCCGCCAAGAAAGTGGTTCGCAAGAAACTCACCAGTGGTCCGGCATTACCCGGTAAGTTGGCGGATTGCACCTCACAGGATCTGAATCGCACTGAATTGTTTCTGGTGGAAGGGGATTCTGCTGGCGGCTCCGCTAAACAGGCACGTGAGCGTGAGTTTCAGGCTATCATGCCGTTGAAGGGAAAAATCCTCAATACCTGGGAAGTGTCCTCGGATGAAGTGCTGGCATCACAGGAAGTACATGATATTTCGGTAGCAATAGGTATCGATCCAGACAGTGACGACCTGAGTCAGCTCCGTTACGGCAAGATTTGTATTCTGGCAGATGCGGACTCTGATGGGCTGCACATCGCCACGTTGTTGTGCGCACTGTTTGTCCGCCATTTCCGCGCTTTGGTTCAGGGTGGCCATGTCTATGTGGCGATGCCGCCGTTGTATCGTATTGATCTGGGTAAAGAAGTTTATTACGCGCTGGATGAAGAAGAAAAAGCGGGCATTCTGGAACAACTGAAGCGTAAAAAAGGCAAACCAAACGTACAGCGGTTCAAAGGGTTGGGGGAAATGAATCCTCTACAGTTGCGTGAAACGACACTCGCTCCTAATACCCGGCGTCTGGTGCAGCTCACGATTGACGCAGGTGATATAGAACAAACCCTGGCGATGATGGATATGTTGCTGGCGAAAAAACGCTCTGAAGATCGCCGTAACTGGTTGCAGGAGAAAGGCGATAAGGTCGACATCGAGGTGTAACCCTACGATGAAAATCACGCTGGAAGAGATGCAGGCTTTTGTCGTGGTGGTGGATAGTGGTTCCATCACGGCGGCGGCTGAACAGTTAGGGCAAACGACGTCCGGCATCAGCCGTGCCTTGAGCCGTCTGGAACACAAACTGGATATCACATTGATCCACCGTACCACCCGGCGGCTTTCTCTGTCTGAAGAGGGGCAATTGTTTTTACAGCAGGCCCGTGATGTTATCCAGGCGGTAGAATATGCCGAAGAACAAATGGCACTGCGTCGTGAACAACCCAGTGGGCGGCTGCGAATTAATGCGGCCGCCTCGTTTATGCAGCATGTCATTGTGCCGTTGATCCCCGAGTTTCGTCGCCGTTACCCCCAAATTGTGCTGGAACTGAATACCGATGATGTGATTATCGATCTGCTGGAACAGCACACCGATATCGCTATTCGCATTGGTACGCTGCGAGACTCCAGCATTCATGCGCGTGCGTTGGGAGCCAGTCGGTTGCGAGTGCTGGCAAGCCCTGAATATCTGCGTCGCTGTGGCGTGCCAATGAGTGTGGATGCGTTGGCTAGCCATACTCTGTTGGGGTTTACACAAATCGAATCGCTCAATCACTGGCCGTTACGTAGCGCTTCTGGTGATGTTTACCCGATCAGACCTGCACTGGCTGCGTCCAGTGGTGAGATGCTGCGCCTGCTGGCGCTGCGTGGCGAAGGTATCGTGCGACTCTCGGATTTTATGACGCGGGAGGATGTCGCTGCGGGACATCTGGTCCAGATCCTTGAGGATGAAACGGTGGATATGCGTTTGCCGGTGAATGCGGTGTATTACCGTAATACCCAGTTGGCGGTGCGGATCGCCTGCTTTCTGGATTTCCTCAGTGAAAAAATCGCGCAACACCCACTATAGACACAGGGCAGGGTTGCGCGCGGGGCGTTAGGCCAGAATCTGTCCGAGATGTTGACGGTAACGGATGATATCGCCAGCAACATCAGGCTGTTTCATCACATCATTACAGATAAAGGTGGGCAGTGGTGACATGCCGATGAACTGATTGGCTTTATGGAACGGTAAGTAAACGCCGTCAACCCCTACACCGTGAAAGAACTGATCTGGGTCGGTAAACGCTTCCAACGGGGCATTCCAGGTCAGGGAAAGCATATAGTGTTTCCCCTGTAACAAACCGCCAGAACCGTACTTTTTGCCATCGTCGGAGCGGGTTCGTCCATCGCTGGCGTAGAGTGAACCGTGGCCTGCCGTGAAGACTTCATCAATATATTTTTTCAGGATCCAGGGCTCGCCCATCCACCAGGCTGGCATCTGATAAATCACCGCATTAGCCCACAGGTAATTCTGAACTTCCTGTTGAATATCGTAGCCGTTATCGACGGTTGTGATCCGAACGTTATGACCACTGTCGCGCAGGAACGTCGCCGCAGTATCGGTCAGGGTATTATTGAGTGCGCCTTTGGAGTGGGCAAACGCTTTGCCCGCGTTAATCAATAGAATGTTATGCATGACAGATTATCTCGCCGGTAGTCATGATGATATTGAAGATGGGTGTAGTCTACTCAGCATGACAGGTGAGAAAAATGTGCGATTGCGCACAACACTGTTGACTAAATAACAATAATGCGAAAATGGATAAACACGCCAGTCATACAAACTGCTGACTAATCAAATAGTAATCCTTCAGCATCGATGTCTGTCAGTTGGATCATAGTGACAGGGAGTGTCGTCACTCCCTGTCTGTATTGTGACTATCTGTTTGTCGTATCAATATAAACTGGCTTTACCGGTAGAACCGAACAGCGCCATTTTATAGCGAATGACTTCTTTGGCCGCCTTGATGGGTTCCGGGTAAATGGCATTGGGATCCCACCAGGTTTCACGGCTGAGGATTTCACGTGCTTTTTTAAAATAGGCATATTTCATATCGCTGGAGATGTTTATCTTACCCACGCCGAGTGTCACGGCTTCGGCGATCTCCTCATCCGGATTGGCGGAGCCGCCATGTAATACCAGCGGGATTGACACGCGTTGCGAAATATCCCGCAGGATGTGCATTTGTAGCTCTGGCTTCAGGTCTTTCGGGTAAATGCCGTGCGCCGTGCCGATCGCCACTGCCAGCGTATCAACACCTGTTCGGTTGACGAAATCCTCCGCCTGTTCAGGTTCGGTATAGATGACTTTACTGACGCCGCCTTCTATTGTGGTGCCGGTATCGCCAATCGTCCCCAACTCTCCCTCAACGGAAACGCCGACGGCATGCGCCAGTTTGACCACTTCGGTGGTCAGCGCCACGTTCTCTTCATAAGGCAGCAGCGAACCGTCGATCATGACGGAGGTGAACCCACACTGAATGGCCCGCTGTACATGCGCAATAGACGCGCCGTGGTCGAGGTGAATCACAAAGGGCACTGGGCTGCGCAAGGTTCTTTCCCGTACATAGGCGAAGAACGTATCGGTAACAAATTCCAGTTCACTGGGATGAATGGAAATAATGGCGGGTGTATTGGTTGATTCAGCTTCTTCCACCACGGCACGGATAAAGCAGCTATCGGCGACGTTGAATGCGCCGATGGCAAAGCGATGTTCGCGGGTGGGTTTCAATATTTCGTGCATGGAAATCAACATGTTTTGTCTCCCTGTGTTGGATGATAGGTAAAGCTTTTCCGCATCAGTGAGGCATCACTGATGTGTCTTACATAAAACGGGTATGGTCAGGCGTTATGCTTTATTCGAAGCGCCGGACCAACTGAGATACTCACAAACCACGTCTCGGCAGGCGGATTCCATCCTGGTCAGCACATCAACCAGTTCGGTTTCAGGATGCTGTTGTAATGTCTGCTGTAGCATCGTTTTCCCTGCTTCAAAGACCGCCGCACCAACATTGATTTTGGCAACGCCATGGCGACTCACCCGGCGGATATCATCCGCCTTGGTGCCGCTGCCGCCGTGCAACGCCAGTGGCACTGTCGATGCCTGATGCAGGGCTTCAAGGCGTTCAAAGTCAATTTGTGGTGTCACGCCCGGGGGATAAATTCCATGGGCGGTACCTACCGATACGGCGAGCAGATCAATGCCGGTCTGACGGATAAAGGGGATGACATCTTCCACCTGCGTCATCTTCACGGCGGCATCATCCCGGTCATGCACTGGTGCGTCGGCGATATGTCCGAGTTCCCCTTCTACGCAGACCCCGGCGGTAATCGCCATTTGCACGACCTGATGCGTCTGACGAATATTTTCCGCCAGCGGATGGCTGGATGCATCGATCATCAGGCCAGTAAACCCGGCTCGAAATGACTGGCCGATCAGATCGAACGCTGTACCGTGATCCAGGCTCAGCGCGATCGGAACGGCAGCTTGCTGCGCCAGTGCACGAACCAGCGGCACGGCAAGATGCGGTGGGAAATGCTGGCAGTGTCCTTGGTAGACATTGAGAATCAGCGGAGCCTGTTGCTGTTCGGCGGCAGCAATAGCGGCCCGGGCGGTCTCAAGGTTGAAACAGTTGATGGCGAGCACGGCATACTGCCGTTGATACGCGTCATCAATGATGGCTTTCATTGGGGCATACATGGCGGCTCCTGTTTACTCGAGGGTGAATTTAATGTCTTCATCACGGACGCTGGTATCTTCAACATCGTCGAACTCTTCATCTTCCTGAGTGACGCGTTTCTTGAGCAGCGATAGCATCACGCCGCAAATGACCGTACCGATGCCTAATGCCAGGCAAAACATCAGCGGTTTGGTAAATAGCGGGACGACGAACATACCGCCGTGCGGCACCGGCGCTTCTACGCCCCAGACCATGATCAGCCCCCCAGCAATCGCTGAAGCAACCACGCAACTGGCAACGACCCGGAACAAATCGCGGGCAGCAATCGGGATCACGCCTTCAGTGATCATGCAGATACCCATGGGGAACGCGGCTTTTAGAGCCTCTTTCTCTGCTCGGGTGTATTTATAACGGGTCAGCAGGAAGGAGAGTGTGATGCCAAATGGCGGGATAATGGAACCGACAAACTTGACGGCTTCCGGGCCATAAACACCATCCACCAGCATGCCGTCGGCGAACAGTGACATGGTTTTGTTCACCGGCCCACCGAAGTCGAAAGTCGCCATGGCTCCCAGAATAGCCCCCATCAGGAACTTCGAGCCGCCTTGCATGGATTCAAGCAAATGAATCAGCGCTTTCTGTAGCCAGACGATAGGTTGGCCGATAAATGTCATCATCAGTAAGCCCGCGATAATGGTACTGAGCAGCGGCAGGATCATGATGGGCATCAGCCCCTGCATAGAGGCCGGAAGTTTGATATAGCGACGCAGCAGAAGCACCACGTAACCGACCAAAAAACCGCCGAGAATACCGCCAATAAAGCCAGTTTGAATCTGACCGCAGATGAAACCCACAATCAGGCCGGGAGCGAAGCCTGGGCGGTCAGCGATCGAATAGGCAATCGCAGCGCTTATCAGCGGAACGATCAAACCCATACCCCAGCCGCCAATCTGGTTTAACATCCAGGCAATGGTGCCTGTTTTCTCTGCGACACTGGGGCCGCCAATCACCTGCCCGAGGGCGATACAGATCCCGGCGGCGACAATCAGTGGAATCATCCAGGAAATACCCGTAAGGAGATGCCGTTTTATTTCCTGGCCAAGTGTATTATTTTTGCCGTTCATAATATTTTCCCCGAAAAATGGTTATTCAGGCACGTGCTAAAGAGCCGGCGACTTTTTCCAGAAACTTGACTGGAGATTTAATGACAATTTCCGTTTTTACCCGGACGATAGGTTTCCCTTTAAATCTTTCTTCCCCTTTTATTTTGATATCGACAGCCAGAATAACGACATCGGCTGCGGCTATTTCATCCGGCGTTAATTCATTTTCTGTACCAATAGTGCCTTGTGTTTCTACTCTGATAGCGTAATTCAAGGCTTTGGCGCCTTTAATAAGTTTCTCACGCGCGATATAGGTATGCGCGATACCTGCCGTACAAGCGGCAACACAAACAATATTCATTTTGAGCCTCGTCTTATGTAGGGTTTACAAGGTCTGTTTCTGCATACTGACTGAACAGTTGGATAATTTTATGGGGATCGGACTCGTCTAACAGTTGAGCAATCACCTCATCGTCGGCCAGCGCACTGGCAACCTGAGACAGCAGGCGAATGTGTGTCGTGTTCTGATCTTCCAGACGCACGGCGAAGAGGATAATGCAGCGGACGTGGCTACCATCCAGTGTTTCCCAGGGAATATCCCGAAGTGTGCGACCAATGGCTAACGTGGTTTGTTTCACCGCCGCTGATTTTCCATGTGGAATAGCAATATTATTTTCAAAACCAGTGGAACCTTCAGCCTCGCGTAACCAGACATCATGAATAAAATCCTGTTTACTGCTTATGGCGCCATCGGCATATAACAGATCAGTTAATTCATTAATAACTTCATCTTTATTCGTTGCGGTCATAGCCAACTTTACACGATTGGCATTGAGTATTTTGTTGATATCCATTAATCACACCTCATAAATAAAATTAAGAAAATGAATGATCGGCCGTGGGAGATTGATGAACGGCCTGATGCAATTTATTGGCGATGACTTTTTTTGTTACGCGCTTAATATCATCGTCATTAAAAAAGGCGGATACATAGACAATGGGTATCTGCTGTTCTTCCAGGTGAATGGTGGAAATAATCAGTTCAACATTTTCCTGCTGGCAAAAGGTCACCATATTACTGGCCGAAACAACACCGACAATAATCCAGTCAGGAAATGCTCTTAGAATACGGCTCTTCAGCAGATGCGATGTGCCGATTCCGCTGGAACAGACCACCAGGATACGCTTATGGGCAATCTTCTGTTCTAACGTTGCCTGAAAGTGGATTGTCAGATAACCAATTTCATCTTCGGTAATGGGTGCCAGCTGGAATTTATTACAAACCTCATTCATTGCTTGATGAGTAATTTGGTAAATATCCTGAAACTCATTTTTGATATCTTCTAATAAAGGGTTTCGGATATGAATGTGATATTTTAATCGGTTAAGTAGCGGCTTAATGTGAATAAGCAGTCCTTCATGCAATATATTGTCGTCACGTAAATCAAAGTGGACCAGGTTAGAAAATTCATGAATAAGTGTGCCAGTTATCTGACGTGATTCTTCGTTGGAGAATTGGTAACGAAGAAGCTGATTATCCTCTCGCTCTTCCATAACAATGCCGGAAGAAATGATATATTGATAAATAAACCAGACTTCATCGGAAGGTAAACGGTTATTGACGCGCTGTTCTATCCTGCTCACCATTTTTTTCGCAATAGAAAATATACGATTGTCAACCTGCTGATGAATATGATCTTCATCCATCATTAACGCTTTTCCCTGCGCGATACGGTGCATCATAATCAAGGTATGGGTGAAGATATTGATGTAATAAGGTTCACCAAGCGTATAGGAAAGCTGTTGTTCCATTTCCTGCAACAGTGTTTGCACAAAACCGACATCGTCTTCACCGAAATGGTTTGTCAGCGCTTTATAGCTGCCGGGATCGAGGCGAGAATGGTTAAGGTGACCGGGCTCTTTGTGCTGCATGACATCGTTGATTAACGAGACCATCGCTTGTCGCACACTGCTTTCACTGCCTTCAATATGTGTGCCGCTCTGGCTGCGAACCAGTGTTAATCCCAACGGTTGTAACCAGCTTTCGATGATTTTGAGATCGTTAACGATCGACGCACTGCTGATAAAATAACGTTCTGACAGTTTATTGATCGACGTCTCATGGGGGGTGTCGCTCAACAGTTGTGATGCGATTTTTATCCGTCTGGCGTTGTTAATCAACGCGTCGGTATCGCCGTCATCTACAACAATCTGCTGTTCCAGCAATGTTAAACCCCGATCATCATCGGAAGTCAGCATGATTCCTGCACCGACCTTTTTGTCTGGATGAATATTCCAGACAGAAAGGAAGGTTTCAACAAATTGCATATCGCGATAGACGGTCTTTTCTGACACATCCAGGTAATGTGCAATATTTTTAACTGTTACATACTCTTGATGCTGTAACAGATATTTCAATAATCGGTTCTGGCGCGAGGTAAGTGGCTGCATCATATTACCCTTATGTTGAGTTTCAGATTTTCTGATGCTTATAGTCGATTAGTTTCTTTAACTTATTTCCTTTACGGTTATTTTTAGTCGGTATTATTTCAGGTAATTCTGTAATGATTAATCTAGTTGCGATAGTAAATCACGACAATACTAAATTCTGTCCATAAGATGAGACAAAATTAAAACATTGCTTTCAGTATCCATTAATTGAGAACGTGATCACATTATTCGCCAAAATAAATAATTGTGACCTTATCCACATATTAATTATTACTTACATAATGACGAGTAAATAAGCATGTTGTTGCTATTTAGCGAATGACAGACTTGTTTTCCACCGCCAGTGTCCTGTTCCCTGTGACACAACATCACCAGATAAGGTACTATCCTCTCCAAACATACCGCTGTGTGGCGTGTCGGAAAGTTCAATAATCACGCCGCGATGTGAGGAAAATAAGATAAATGAGTGAGATAACTCATGACGGCGTAGAAAGCCTTGCGCTGCATACGTTTACTGAAAATGCGTATCTGAACTACTCCATGTACGTCATCATGGACCGGGCATTACCCTTTATCGGCGATGGTTTGAAACCCGTACAGCGCCGTATCGTCTACGCTATGTCGGAACTGGGCCTGAATGCCAGTGCCAAATTCAAGAAGTCCGCCCGTACGGTGGGGGATGTATTGGGGAAATACCATCCGCATGGCGACAGCGCCTGTTATGAGGCGATGGTATTAATGGCTCAACCGTTCTCTTACCGTTATCCGTTAGTGGATGGACAGGGAAACTGGGGGGCGCCGGACGATCCGAAGTCTTTTGCCGCCATGCGTTATACCGAATCCCGGTTGTCCAAATATGCCGAAGTGCTACTGGGCGAGCTGGGACAAGGCACCGTCGATTATTCCCCGAACTTTGACGGCACCCTGCAGGAGCCCAGAATGTTACCGGCTCGTCTGCCGAATATTCTGCTGAATGGCACGACGGGTATTGCGGTGGGTATGGCAACTGATATTCCCCCGCATAACATCCGTGAGATTGCCGCCGCCGCCGTAGCGTTGATTGATAATCCGCACGCCACGCTGGATGTACTGTTGCAGCATGTTCAGGGGCCGGATTTCCCGACTGAGGCGGAAATCATTACGCCACGTGACGAACTGTGCAAAATGTATGAAACCGGGCGTGGTTCGGTACGGATGCGTGCGGTCTGGAAACAAGAGGACAACAGTGTAGTCATTACCGCCTTACCGCATCAGGTGTCCGGGGCCAAGGTGCTAGAGCAGATCGCCAGTCAGATGCGGGCTAAAAAGTTGCCGATGGTCGACGATTTGCGCGATGAATCTGACCATGAAAACCCGACGCGTCTGGTGCTGGTGCCGCGTTCCAACCGTGTCGACCTGGAACAGGTGATGAATCATCTGTTCGCTACCACCGATTTGGAAAAAAGCTACCGTATCAATATGAATATGATTGGTCTGGATAGCCGGCCCAGTGTGAAAGGGCTGCTGGAAATCCTGACCGAGTGGTTGACTTTCCGTCGTGAAACTGTGCGCCGTCGTCTTGATTACCGGCTGGAAAAGGTGCTGAAGCGCCTGCATATTCTGGAAGGTTTGCTGATTGCGTTCCTAAATATTGATGATGTTATTCATATCGTCCGTACCGAAGATGAACCGAAGCCGGTATTGATGCGCCAGTTCAGTCTGAGTGAAATACAGGCTGAAGCGATACTGGAATTGAAATTGCGTCACCTGGCCAAGCTGGAAGAGATGAAAATCCGTGGTGAACAAAGCGATCTGGCCAAGGAACGCGATCATCTACAGGCGCTACTGGCGTCTGAACGGAAATTGAATAACCTGCTGAAAAAAGAGATTCAGTCTGATGCTCTGGCTTATGGCGACGAACGCCGTTCACCACTGTGTAAGCGCGGTGAAGCCAAGGCGATGAGCGAGCATGACCTGACCCCTTCAGAGCCGGTAACGATTGTGCTTTCCGAAATGGGGTGGGTACGCAGCGCCAAAGGACATGATATCGATCCTTCCGGGCTGAGTTACAAGGCTGGAGACAGTTTCCGTGCCGCCGCACGCGGCAAGAGCAACCAGCCGGTGGTCTTTATTGATTCCACCGGGCGCAGTTATGCTCTCGACCCACTGACGATGCCATCGGCACGTGGACAAGGCGAACCGCTGACTGGCAAGCTGATGTTGCTACCGGGTGCCTCCATCGAACAGGTATTGATGGCGGCTGATGATCAGCGGATGTTATTGGCTTCGGATGCTGGCTATGGTTTTGTTTGTACCTTTAATGATCTGGTCGCGCGTAACCGTGTGGGTAAAGCGGTGTTGGCGCTGCCGGAAAACGCGAAGGTATTGTCGCCGTTGGAAACTCATCGTGATGATGATCTGCTGCTGACCATTACTGAAGCAGGGCGGATGTTATTGTTCCCGGTATCTGATTTGCCGCAATTGTCGAAAGGAAAGGGTAACAAGATCATTGCTATCCCGGCCGCGCAGGCGGCCAGTGGTGTGGATAAAATCAACTGGTTGTTTATCCTCACACCGCAGTCATCCGTTACAATGTATGTCGGTAAACGTAAGCTCAACCTGCATCCGGAAGATTTGCAGAAATATCACGCCAGCCGGGGTTGCAAGGGAACGCTGTTACCACGTGGATTGCAGCGGGTGGATCGGATAGACGTGGATACGCCTGAAACGCCCAGTGACGGCAACAGTGAAGAGTGATTGTACCGGCAACGTGGAGTCAGGCGGGGGAAATAAAGTCGTGTTTTATCACCTCTTCTGTTTCTTCTTTTGGTGTCTTTCTCCTTATTTTCCGGCTGGAAGATAAGGTGTTTTAGGTCGAAGGATCACCGTGTTTTTATCGTGAAACCGCTGTATTAGCGGTGGCAGTTGGCTAATGAGGTTGTTATGTTATTCATTCTCCGGTTCCTGGTGGTGATGGTTTTTTCCATATTGGTCAGTGTTTTTGGTTCTGTTTACTGCCTGTTCAGCCCTAGAAATCCCCGTCATGTATCAACATTCGGCCGTCTTTTCGGGCGATTGTCTGTGGTTTTAGGCCTGAAAGTGGAACTGAGGGTGCCAGAAGCGGCATCGCATTACGGTAAATGCATTTACATTGCCAATCATCAGAATAATTACGATATGGTCACGGCGGCGAGTGTGGTGCAGCCACGTACTGTAACTGTTGGTAAGAAAAGTCTACTGTGGATACCTTTTTTTGGGCCGCTTTACTGGCTGACCGGTAACCTGCTAATTGAACGGGAAAACCGGACTAAAGCCCACGGCACGATCACCCAGGTGGTCAAACATATCAAAGAGCACAATATTTCTATCTGGATGTTCCCGGAAGGTACTCGTAGCCGAGGTCGTGGTTTGCTGCCGTTTAAAACCGGCGCTTTTCATGCGGCAATTGCCGCCGGGGTGCCAGTGGTGCCGATTTGTATTTCCACTACCAGCAATAAGATCAAACTTAATCGCTGGAACAATGGCCATGTGATCGTTGAAATACTGCCACCGGTTGATACCAGCACTTATACTAAAGATCAAGCGCGCAAACTGGCAGCCTATTGCCATGATTTGATGGCAGCGAAACTGGTACAACTGGATGCCGAAGTGGCAGAACGAGAAGCAGCAGAGAAACGTTAAATCTGAATAATATTGTCACTTTTTTAGCCATGACAGTTGTTGTGTCATGGAGGTAGTGTTGTCACTATTTTCTTCCTTAGGGAAGTGATGCATTTGCATACGGTTAATAGGTTTTCGGAGTCACTATGTCATTGAGCCGGCGTCGATTTTTGCAGGCTTCAGGTATCGCATTTTGCGCTGGGACCGTGTCATTAGCGGCCAGGGCCAATAGTACACAAAACGCATTACCTATTCCGCCATTGATTGAATCCCGGCGAGGACAACCGGTATTTTTGACGCTGCAGCAGGCGCACTGGTCATTTAGCGGCGGCAAGAAAGCCTTGGTCTGGGGAATCAATGGCCGATATCTGGGGCCAACAGTCCGGGTATTCAGTAATGACGATGTGAAGCTGATATACACTAACCATCTGCCAGAACCGGTAGCCATGACCGTCAGTGGTTTACAGGTACCCGGTTCACTGATGGGCGGAGCAGGGCGTATCATTCCGCCTGGTATGAATTGGTATCCAGTGATGCCCATTCGTCAGGCAGCGTCAAGCTGCTGGTATCACGCCAACACACCGAATCGGATGGCGCCGCATGTTTATAACGGTCTGGCGGGACTCTGGCTGGTGGAAGACCGCTACAGCAAGGCGTTGCCGATTCCCAATCATTACGGCCTGGATGATTTCCCGCTGATTATTCAGGATAAGCGGCTGGATAACTTTGGTGCGCCGATTTATGACTCACCCCGTCATGGCGGATTTCTCGGTGACATTTTGCTCGTTAATGGGGTTCAGAATCCGTTTATCGAGGTTTCCCGTGGTTGGGTGCGTTTGCGACTGCTGAATGCGTCGAATGCTCGTCGCTATGTGATGCGTATGAGCGATGGTCGTCCAATGCACCTTGTCGCTAATGATCAGGGTTTTTTACCCATACCTGTCACGTTAAACCAGATCTCATTGGCTCCTGGCGAACGGCGGGAAATCCTGATTGATCTGTCGCAAGGTGAGGAAGTGACGCTGATTACCGGAGAATCCGCCGGGATTATGGATCGCTTGCATGGATTGTTTGAACCATCCAATATTTTGATTTCCAATCAGATTTTAACATTGAAACCGACGGGGCTACTGTCGTTGGTGGCAGATAGCCTGCCATTGCATCTGATAGCTGATAATGTGGTTGAAGGGAATATCAGTCGTACCCGTGAGTTCAGTTTAGGTGACACCCTACCGGGTATCAATGGTGCCATGTGGGATATGACTCGTGTGGATGTTCAGACTCAAGTAGGGCTATGTGAACGCTGGCTGGTCCATGCCGACAAACCGCAGCCGTTTCATATTCAAGGCGTTATGTTTCTGGTCCGCAGTGTTAATGGCGGCAGAGTTCCGCCGGAAGACAGTGGCTGGAAAGATACAGTGTGGGTGGACACGGATGTCGAACTGCTGGTCTATTTCAACCAGGATTCATCAGCGCAATTCCCATTTCTCTATTACAGCCAGATACTTGAAATGGCTGATCGTGGTTCCACCGGACAACTGGTGGTACGGGATAACTGACATACCCGGCCGGCCTCGTTTGGGAAATGAGGCCGGTTTTTAAATCAACAGCCTAATCGCCAGGATTCCGGTTTGTTCGTGGATATGGTGGTTCTGGTTTCAACATGGTTTCCTCATCGTATCGTCATGAGCACCGGAGACATTAGTGCTGAAGTTAACTGCCCTAATTATGGTCATCACCAGCGGTGGCAAGCAGGTGTGTCAGAAACCGTTGCAGCACGCCGGAAGGCGTTTCGCGTTTGCGCCAGAACACACCGACGCTGCCTTTCTGCTCAATGCGTGGCAGGGGTAAAATCGCCAGTTGCCCTTGTGCCTCGTAACGTCGTGCCAGCCGCCAGGAGAGGATCGATACCATTTCACTGGCCTGTACCATGTTGAGGGTGACGCTCATGGATGAACACTCCAGGTAATTATCCGGCAACATGGCGCCATGCTCCACCAACGCATTGTCGATACTCACCCGGATAGGCGTACCCGTCGGCCAGACAATCCATCGATAGCTAAGTAATTCATGCCAACTGATGCTGTTTCGCTGCACCAACGGATGATTCCGCCCACTGACGAAGCAGATGGGTTCGGTATACAGCACCCGATAATTCAGCGGCAACTCCAGTGCCCGGCCGCCAACACGTCCCACTGCAACATCGATCTTGCCGGAGAGCAGACTTTGCAGCAGCGGTGTCATCACGTTTTCCACTACATGTAGCCGTAACGTCGGGTAGTCTGCCGTTAGTGGCAAAAGCGCCATGGCGACGCAATCTGTCGCCACCGGGGAGCAACCGACGATCAGGCTACCCTGAGACCCCTGTTTAAACTGCTCAATATCGACACGAGAGCGTTCCAGATCATTGAGAATACGCCGTGCGTGTTCCAGCATCAGCCGCCCGCCAGCGGAGGGACGCAGCCCTTTACTGTGGCGTTCGAACAATGTCAGGCCGATCTCCTCCTCTAATGCGCTGAGCCATTTTGATAAGGCCGGCTGAGTGATATTCATCATCGTGGCGACCTGCGAGAGGTTGCCTTGATCGCCGATGCACACCAGCAGCCGCAGATGGTGCACTTTCAACCTTTGGGTCCAGTCACTCACAGATATAACCTCCAGGTTATAGGTCGGGCTGAAATACCATTATCTTTTCATATCACCACGCAGCATAGTATTCACAATTTCGCAACATAACTCACAAAAACAACAATAAACACATCCTCAACCCTACAATCGCGAGGCTAAAAGATGAATAAACCGCGTAGCATGACAATTCAGGAAGTCATTGATGCGGCACCTGTGTCCGCCTTTCAGTGGCGGGTACTGGTCTGTTGCTTTCTGGTTGTCACTCTGGACGGATTCGACACCGCAGCCATCGGTTTTATCGCACCAGCCATTCGGCAGGAATGGCAGCTTGATGCGGCGCGCCTGGCGCCACTCTTCGGTGCAGGGCTATTCGGCCTGATGTTGGGCGCACTACTGTTCGGGCCATTGGCGGACCGCTTTGGTCGCAAGAACGTCATGTGGCTGAGTGTGGCGTTTTTTGGCCTGATGGGCGTGCTTTCCGCCTTTGCGCCTGACATGACCACACTAACGTTTCTGCGCTTTCTCACCGGGCTTGGACTGGGGGGCGCCATGCCCAACGCTATTACGTTGACCTCGGAATTCGTGCCTGCCCGCCGTCGTGCCGGGTTGGTTACACTCATGTTCTGCGGTTTTACGCTTGGTTCGGCACTCGGCGGCGTGGTTAGCGCCCAGTGGATCCCGGTGCTTGGCTGGCAGGGTATTTTGATTCTCGGCGGCACCTTACCGCTGGCGCTGAGCCTGGTGTTGCTGTGGCTCCTTCCGGAGTCGCCGCGTTACCGCGTGTTACGCGGCAAACAGCCGGAGAAAGTGGCTGAGGTGCTACATAACATCACGGGAAAAGACTACCACGACGTGACATTTCGGCTGGACGAAAACAAGGCCGTAACACACAGCGGAAAAAACGCCGTCACCGCGCTGTTCGCGCTGGGCATTCTCCCAGTCACGCTCTTGCTGTGGTGTGTGTTTTTTATGAGCATGCTGATCATTTACTCCCTGTCGAGCTGGCTACCGACCATGCTGAATAGCGGCGGTATTGATCTCCAGCATGCAGCCTGGGTGACCACTGCATTTCAGATTGGCGGCACCGCAGGCGCTTTGTTGATCGGCCAGCTAATGGATCGTTTCAATCCTTACTGGACACTGGCGATCAGTTACGCCCTGGGAGCTGTATTCATTGTCCTGATCAGCACCAGTGAAGGATCGCTATGGGCAATGTCTCTGGCGGTACTGGGCACCGGTATCGGCATCAGTGGATCGCAGGTTGGGCTGAACGCGTTATCCGCGTCGCTGTACCCCACTCACTGCCGCGCTACTGGTGTGAGTTGGTCGAACGCTATGGGACGTTGTGGTGCCATCATTGGATCGCTCAGCGGTGGAATGTTGCTGGCCTGGCAGATTTCTTTCCACGTGATGCTCTTGGTGATGGCCCTACCAGCCCTAACGGCCGCTATCGCCCTGATCATGTTGTGGATGTACGGACGACGCACAGCGTTCGCTGTTAACACCGCGCAAGTCTCCGCGCTCAGTAAATCATAAGGAGTCTGACATGTACGAAATTAATACTACAGCCACTGATCGTCGGGAACATTTTTATCAGGGAATCTCCGGGCTGAACCTGTCACCGCTCTGGGAATCGCTGCATCGACTGGTACCGCAAACGCCACATACACCTACGATGCCTGCCTTGTGGAACTATCAGCAGGTACGTCCTTTCCTGATGAAAAGCGGCGAACTCATTGGCGCGAAAGAAGCGGTTCGCCGAGTGCTGGTTCTGGAAAACCCGGCGCTGCGAGGCAAGTCATCGATCACCTCATCCTTGTACGCCGGGTTGCAGTTGATTATGCCGGGCGAAGTCGCGCCGAGTCACCGCCATACCCAGTCTGCACTGCGTTTCATCGTGGAAGGCCAGGGGGCTTTCACTGCCGTGGACGGTGAGCGCACCATGATGCATCCAGGTGATTTTATCCTGACCCCGCAGTGGTGCTGGCACGACCATGGTAATCCCGGCAACGAACCGGTGGTGTGGCTCGATGGTCTCGATCTGCCGCTGGTCAATTTCCTAGGTTGCGGTTTCGCCGAAAATTATCCGGAAGACCAGCAGCCGGTAATCCGCCCGATGGGGGACTACCTACCGCGCTATGCCGCCAACATGTTGCCGGTACGCTATCAGTCAGGAAATTCATCACCCATTTTCAACTATCGCTATGACCGCAGCCGCGATGCGCTGGAGCAACTCAGCCGCAATGGAGACCCGGACGAATGCGAAGGTTTCAGGCTACGTTATATCAACCCCGCCAACGGCGGCCATCCGATGCCGACCATGGCGACTTTCATGCAACTGCTGCCGCACGGGCTGACGACACAGCCTATCCGCGCCACCGATAGCACCATTTATCACGTGGTGGAGGGGGAAGGCCGGGTCACCATCGGCCAGGAGCAATTCATTTTCGCGCCGAAAGATATCTTCGTGGTGCCTTCCTGGATACCCCTCAGTATTGAAAGTCTGGCGGATACCGTGCTGTTCAGTTTTTCCGACCGCCCGGTACAGGAAGCCCTGGGGCTATTTCGTGAAAAACGTGGCTGATGCGCTATTTACGTGCATTTACTTGAATGATTGATGTTTTTTTAAGGAGTTCGTTATGAGTCAGTATGTTTTTTCGCCTGCTCCACAGGTTGCTATCCCTATTGTCGGCAGCGACACCCTGTTTCCAGTGCGCAGGGTCTACTGCGTCGGGCGTAACTATGCCGCACATGCCCGGGAGATGGGGTTCGATCCTGATCGTGAACCGCCGTTCTTTTTCTGCAAACCGTCCGATGCGGTCGTCCCGGTCTTGAAGGGCGAAACGCTGATGCTGGATTACCCGGCGCAGACCGACAATTACCACTACGAAATCGAGCTGGTGGTAGCCATTGGTAAAGGTGGAAAAGACATCCCGGTAACAGAAGCGCTGAGCTATGTTTACGGCTACGCCGCTGGGCTGGACATGACCCGTCGCGATCGTCAGATAGATATGCGCAAGATGGGCCGCCCTTGGGAAATTGGCAAAGCATTTGACCGTTCCGCCCCCATCGGGCCGGTGCATCCGGTGGCGGGTTGCCCAAACATTGAGCAGGCGGCGATCTGGTTGCAAGTCAATGGTGAAGATCGGCAACGCAGCGGTGTGAACTTCCTGATCTGGTCGGTCGCGGAAACCATCAGCTATCTGTCCGCCTTTTTTGAACTGCAACCCGGCGACTTGATTTACACCGGCACGCCGGAAGGTGTAGGGCCGGTGGTCAAAGGCGACACAATCACTTGTGGCGTTGAAGGGTTGACCGAACTGACTGTGGCTATTCGCTAAAGGCACATAAAAGGATGAAATCATGAAGTTATTCACCTTTTTCAACAGTTCGGCATCTTACCGCGTCCGCATTGCGCTGGCGTTAAAAGGCATTCGCTACGATGCTGTGGGCGTTAACATCCGTAACGGCGAGCAGTATCACGATGATTATCTGGCGCTAAATCCAATGGGCGTCGTGCCGGCCTTGATTACCGATAGCGGGCAGCAGATAGGCCAGTCACTGGCTATTATTGACTATCTTGATCGTCGTTATCCGGAGCCTCGTTTGATACCGGATGATGAACAGCAACGGGCGCAGGTGTTGGAGATTGCCTTCGCCATTGCTTGCGATATCCATCCGGTCAACAACATGCGCATCCTGCACTACCTGGGCGACGAGCTGGATGTGTCTGAAACGGAAAAAAAACGGTGGTATGCTCACTGGGTCAAACAAGGCCTCGGAGCGGTGGAACGCTTGCTGGAACGGGGAGATGCTGGCGACTACTGCGTCGGTGGGCGCGTTACACTGGCTGACTGTTGCCTGATTCCACAGTGGGCCAATGCCAAACGCATGGGATGCGACCTGTCTGCTTATCCATACTGCCAGCGGATTTATCAGCACTGCACCGCGCTACCAGCGTTTATTGCCGCCGTACCCGAGAGGCAGGCTGACGTCATCCCTGCATAAGTGGGGGATGACTCTCCTCGTTTTCACGGGGAGAGTCATCGCGGTCCGTTGTTATCTGCCAGGGTTAGTGTGAACGTCAGGGAAACGCTGCTGTAATTCTTTCCAATCTGGCGCTCCTGCGGCTCCCTGGCTGGCAACCACACAGGCCGCGACACGATTTGCCAAATCAACCGCATCATGTAATGACCAGTCGGCTGCCAGACCAGCGAGCAGGCCGCCACAGTGGGCATCGCCTGCACCAATGGTATCGACTACATCAACTTTATAGGCTGGTACTTCCTGAGCGGCAGCGTCGGGAGGACAAATCCAGGCTCCGGCCTTATCCAGACGGCAAATCAGCCATAGTCCGTTTTGTTTCGCGTAATGGGATGCCTGTGCGACGGTATCACCCCCGCCACACAGGTAGCGAGTTTCATCCCGGTTTAACGTCAACAGCGTATTTGTGCCAGGTAATGCCTGAAAGAATGTGGCAGGAATATCCGCGATCCGCGGGCCAGGATCGATCACTTTGCGTTGCGGTTGGTTCAGCAGCCATTCACGCAGGGCGGCACCGGTTTCTCCGGCAAGTTCATAGCCGCTGGCATAGATCAGCGCATTTTCTGGCGGTGAGAGCAGTTGCAGTAATTCTGGTGTCCAGATGGACTCGCAACCGGTAATGGACACAAACGCGCGGTCATTACCATCTCGCTCCGCCAGTGCCAGGCACCAGCCGTTGTCTTTTTCATGATTGCGTAATAAAACGGGGAGGCCGAGTTTAGTCATGGCCTGCTTGACCATCTGCCCCCAGTGGCCGTTGCCGACAGGCATGCCGTTAATCACGGGAACCTGTAACTGGCAGAGAGCTCTGGTGACGTTAAACGCACAGCCACCGACTTGTCGTCCACCATCTTCAGCTTCAATATCCTCACCACTGAACGGCAGACGTTCCACCGATAACACCATGTCGCATACGGCACCACCGATAGCCACTACGGGCACTTTTGCCTGAAAAATACTCATAGTTGTTTTTCCTGTGGCTTAATCATCAGAAATAACGCGTAAGTCAGCAGGCTGATACCAAAAGAGATAAAAATGCCGAGACTGGAGCTGGCAAAAATGCCTTTTGCCAGCGGGCCATCAATGAATCCGGTTTTGGTGACCATTAATCCGCTCAGAGCACCTAACGCCCAGCAGAACAGCGGTACCCAGCGGACGCCCTGATTTTTACCGTCCAAACCGAACAGTGCCGCAGTGTTATAGCCGTGGTGCTGACGCAACCAGAGGTAATCCAGAATGAACATCGCCGCCCAGGCTGCCAGAAAGACGCCGCAAAAAATCAGAAACGAGATGAATGGTGTCAGAAAGTCGCCGGAAACAAACAGGACGTAAATAGACACACCCAACATCAGGATGGCGTCAATTGCTACGGCGACAGATTGAGGCACTTTGATACCAATCGTCAGCAGGTTGAGACTGGCGGAGTAAAGGCTCAGTACCGCAATGGTCACAATCCCGGCGGTGGCGGCCAGCAGATAGGGAACGGACATCCAGGGTGGCAGCACGGTGCCAATCAACGCGATGGGATTCGCAGAACTGGCCAGATCCGGCAACTGTGAGGACAGCAGGATACCGGCTAGCATCAGAAGCACCAGTGGCAGACAGGCCCCACCTACCACGGCATAAAAGAGGTGGTTGCGTGAGGTAGTGGGACTTTGATAGCGGCTGTAGTCGGCACCAGCGATGGTCCAGCCTATACCTGTGCCGGCGGCAATCACCGAAACTGCCGGTAAAAAACCGGTCAGCCAATTGCCGGAAGGCATACTCAACACCTGAGCCCAGGGGGTATCGAATAAAATATAAACCGCCACAATCAAGGTCATGGTGCCAAAGATCTTGCTGAACCAGCTTTGCATCATGAACAGCGTATTCTGGCCTAGCAGGCTGACGATAATCGTCAGACCGGCAAACAGCAGCAGGCATACGGTAGTTAGCGTCGTACTGGCGCTAAATCCCAACGCTTCAAAGAGTGCCGCCAGTGTCATGGTACCGGTAATGACATTCACCGCTTCCCAACCGATAAGGTTAAACCAGCTAAAGGCGGTGGGAGCGATGTTGCCTTGCAGACCAAAAATGGTCCGTGAGAGCGTCAGGGTAGAAGTACGACCGGTTTGGCCGGCAAAAGAGGTGTAACCCACCAGGGAAAAACTGGCAACGCCGACCACTGCCGCCAGTACTGATTGAATAAAGGACAAGCCAAACGAGACGATGATAGCACCATAAACAATACCGAGGATGCCGATGTTAGCCGCGCACCAGATCCAGAAAAGTTGCATTGGGCTGCCGGTGCGTTCTGCCTCCGGCACCAGGTCAATACCGGTATTTTCTACTTTCCATGTTTTGTTTTGCTGGTATGTATCTTGTTGCTGGATTTCACCCATGTCGGCGTACTCCTTTTCAGCCTGAGCTCAGAGAGAATAGCGGCAAGGGGGATGAAATCAACCGAGTTGGCCTGATTGATTGTAGAGATCCATGCCGCAGGAAAAGCACTGATACCGTGCAACGCGCCACAAATAGCGGTTGCCATGGCACCTATCGTATCCGTATCACCACCAAGATTGGCGGCTAATATGGCACAGCGCTGGGGGATGGTTGCGGCGAGTTCGACAATGGCCAGTGCCATTGGCACTGATTCCAGAGTATCCATACCTGCACCCAGCGTATCATAAAGCTCTGATAGTGCCAGGGGATCGGGTAAGTCTCGAAGGTTCTCTACAAACGTGAGTGCCTGCATAATTCGGCGGCCCAATTGCGGGCAAAAAGTGGTGATGTGTTGCTGCTGAACTTCTTCCGTGAGTACAGGTAATTCAGCCTTTATTTCTTCCCAACTGGCACCTTCAATGGCACGGCTGATTGCCCAGGCAATGGCAAAAGCACCTGCAACAGCGATATCCGATTTATGGGTAGGGCTGGATGCCTGTCGTACCGCGTCAATAAATGCCATTTTATCGGTGGTTGCCATCAGGCAGCCTACTGGCGCGATACGCATAGCCGCACCATTGGTTACACCATTGGCAACGATGTCATGAACGGAAATACCCGTTCGGATAGCGTTTAATGCGGCCTTGGAGCTGGGACCCAGCACATTTTTTTCAAACGCATTGATGTGGTCGGCCCAAGACAAAATATGTCTGGCAATGCGCTCGGGCTCGACCTCACCATTGGCTTCAATAACAGCATTTAATAACGCAATGGCTTGCTGTGTATCGTCTGTATATTCGCCGGCAACAAATCCCTTCGCGGCGATGTTTTCATCAGGACCGGGCAGGAAATCGCTAATCCAGCCAAAATGGTGGCGGACCTTTTCCTGCGGCCATAGTTCTGATGGCATCCCCATCGCGTCACCCACAGCTTGCCCATACAAGCAGCCGAGGATGGCGTCGTGAGGATTTCTCTTTACGGTCATGAAATGACACCTGGTGTTGGCTCTGATACCTGATTCCTGTTTTTAAATGTACAAAAAGCACTCGACAATAGCAAGTCCAATTTAATGCCTTTATAATGCCAATATAAAGCCTAAGGACTTTGTTATTGTCTACTGGCACATTCAATGGGTTGTGATTCACAATAAATAATGATGTCGGATTTACTGCGATAACTATAAGGCAACTATGCAAGCGCTTTTGACCAAAGTACGGGGAATATTGGAGCAGCCATCGTCGGCTCCCCGTTATATGCAGTTGGCTGCTGCTCTGGAGCTGTGCATTGGCCAATACAATAATCTTTCCGGGCAGTTTTTGCCGCCGGAGCGACAGATTGTCCAGTCACTGGGGCTTTCACGTGTAACGGTTTCCCGTTCACTGGCATTACTGGAAGAAAAAGGGCTGATTGTGCGGCAGCAGGGAGTGGGCACTCGTATTACTCAGCAATTAGATTATGCACTGAATAAAGAGGACGTGGGATTTACGGCGCAGATACAGCAACGCGGTGGTATCGCCGGTAATATCTGGTTGGAACGTACCCAATTGCCCATCCCTTCAGCGTTGATAGCAGAAATGAAACTGTCGGCTGGTGCGATGGTAACCAAGCTACGCCGGGTGCGTCTGCTCAATGACGAACCCATATCGTTGGAGACGGTATGGATCCCGCAAAAGTGGTTACCGCACCCCGAAGAAGTGGAACTTTCACTGTATCAATATTGGGCGGATCGCAATATTTTCCCACAAAACAAACGTTATCGGCTGCGAGCAGTGAGCTGCATGCCCGAGATTGCCGAACACCTGGGCGTTTTGGCAGGCACGCCACTGCTGTTAAGCCGTCAGCATACTTATAACGCTCATGGTGATCTGTTGGAATACTGCGAAATTTACTGCCGTAGTGATATCTACGAGTTTCAGGTGTCAGAATAAACTCCATCCACCAGCGACATGGCCGGTGGATGTTTGGTTTTGATAGTAGATGTTATTGACGTGGTGCATCAGGATCAGGGCCTAATCGTTTACCGCAGTCCAGCTTGGCAATTTCACTCAGCTCTTCTTTATCCAGACGAAAATCGAATACATCGAAATTTTCCTGGATACGGGTAGGTGTGACTGATTTTGGAATAACGACAAAGCCATTATCCAGATGCCAGCGGATGACAATCTGCGCTGGTGTTTTGCTATATTTTATGGCCAACGCGCGAATAATCGGCTGATCAAAAACCCCTTCACCACCCTGAGCCAGCGGACTCCAGGATTCGGTCTGGATATGATGAGTGGCATTCCAGGTATTGAGGGGACGTTGCTGCATCAGCGGGTGCAACTCTATCTGGTTGATAACCGGCAAAATGCCTGTTTCATCTTTCAGTCGTTGCAAGTGGTGGGGATGGAAGTTACTGACGCCAATGCTTTTGGCCAGTCCCTGTTCTTGTAGCTTGATGAGCCCTCGCCAGGCGTCAGCGTAGGTATCCTGCTGAGGTAACGGCCAGTGGATCAGATAAAGATCGACGTAATCCAGCTGTAGTTTGCGCAGGCTCTCTTCCAACGCTTTCTGCGTATGTTTCTGATCAGCATTCCACAGTTTGGTGGTAATAAACACCTGTTCCCGGGGGAGATTTGCCGCCTTTAAGGCCTGACCGACACCCTCTTCATTCTTGTAAATGGCGGCGGTATCAATCGCCCGATAACCGGTTTTCAGGGCTTCAGTAACCGCAGTGATGGTCTCTTCATTACTGGCCCGCCAGACACCTAGCCCCAATTGCGGCATAAGGTTTCCGTCGGCCAGCTTGATCATCGGGTGCATCGTCATGTCACTCTCCTTTTCCGATGGTTTAATCGCAGTCATCTGCGCTTAAACGACGTTATTGATACTGAACCGGCAACATGTCCGTCATTATGGTGTTATGCCGTTCAGTCAAGAAAATCGGGTATCTGAGGCGATGATGGAAGAGGTGCTTATCCGGCCGGTGTAATAAGCCCCGCATCGCGGGGCTTATAGCATTTACAGCGCAGCAATGATCGCCTGTTGTTCCTGTAGTTTAGCCTTGTCTGTGGCATAACTATCCAGTTTTTCACGTTCTTTAGCGACGACAGCCTCCGGCGCACGAGCCACAAAGCCTTCATTGGACAGCTTGTTTTCGATACGGCTGATTTCAGCGTCGATTCTGGCAACTTCTTTCACCAGACGATCCAGTTCTGCCGCTTTATCGATAAGACCCGCCATTGGTATCAGCAGTTCAGTACCGTCCACCAGTTTGGTGACAGACACCGGACCTTTATCCCCGGCTGGCAGAATCGTGATGCTCTCCAGACGAGCCAGCGTTTGCAGGAAGCTACGGTTCTGTTCTACACGACGCTGGGCTTCAGCACTGGTATCACGCAATAGCACATCCAATGGCTTGCCGGGTGCGATGTTCATTTCAGCGCGAATGTTACGTATCGCGATGATGGCCTGCTTGATCCATTCCAGATCGTTCAGTGCCTGAGTATCTTCCTGTGCGGCATCAAATGTCGGGAACGGCTGTAGCATAATTGTGTCGGCCGTAATTCCCTTCAACACTTTCACTCTCTGCCAGATGGTTTCTGTGATGAACGGAATAATCGGATGCGCCAGACGCAACAATGCTTCCAGTACCTGTACCAACGTATGACGGGTGCCGCGCAGTTCAGCATCACTGCCACCACTCATCACCGGTTTGGTCAGTTCCAGATACCAGTCACAGAACTGGTTCCAGGTAAATTCGTACAACACATTGGCAGCCAGATCAAAGCGATAGCTATCCAGTGCTTCACGGTAGGCTTTCACCGTGCGGTTGAATTCCGCCAGAATCCAGCGATCTGCCAGCGACAACACTTTATCGCCGCCCTGCGCGCCACAATCCTGACCTTCTGTGTTCATCAGTACAAAACGGCTGGCGTTCCACAGCTTGTTACAGAAGTTTCGATACCCTTCCAGACGCTTCATGTCCCAGTTGATATCGCGTCCGGTGGACGCCAGCGCCGCCAGCGTGAACCGCAAGGCATCAGTACCATGCGGTTCAATACCATTCGGGAACTGTTTCTCGGTACGTTTCCGGATTTTCTCTGCCAACTGTGGCTGCATCATGTTGCCGGTACGTTTCTCCAGCAACGCCGCCAGTGAAATACCATCCACCATATCCAGCGGGTCAATGACGTTCCCTTTGGATTTGGACATTTTCTGGCCTTCTTCATCACGAATCAGACCGGTCATATAGACAGTATGGAACGGAACCTGTGGTTTGCCATTCTCATCTTTGATGAAGTGCATGGTCAGCATGATCATGCGGGCAATCCAGAAGAAAATAATATCAAAGCCGCTCACCATCACACTACTGGGATGGAAGGTTTTCAGTTCTGGCGTCTGTTCCGGCCAACCGAGGGTGGAGAATGTCCACAATCCGGAGGAGAACCAGGTGTCCAGTACGTCTTCATCCTGCCTCAGCACGATGTCGTCGGCGATGTGGTTTTCACGGCGCACTTCCGCTTCATCACGGCCTACATAGATTTTGCCTTCGGCATCGTACCAGGCGGGAATGCGGTGACCCCACCACAGTTGGCGGGAAATACACCAGTCCTGGATATCGCGCATCCAACCGAAGTACATATTTTCGTATTGCTTCGGTACAAACTGAATCTGGCCGTCTTCAACTGCTTCTACGGCGACTTTTGCCAGTGGTGCTGTACGCACATACCATTGGTCAGTCAGCATGGGTTCAATCACCACACCGCCGCGATCGCCATAAGGGACGGTGTAGTCGTGTATTTTAATCTCTTCCAACAATCCGAGTTCATCAAAGGCCGCGACGACGGCTTTGCGGGCGGCAAAACGCTCTAACCCTCGCAACTGCGCCGGAATTTCATCACTGTAAACCGTGCTGGTTTCACCGTTGGTATCAAAAATTTCAGCTTCCTGACGGATATCGCCATCAAATGTCAGGACGTTGATCATCGGCAGTGCATGACGTTTGCCGACGTCGTAGTCGTTGAAATCATGCGCCGGGGTGATTTTCACACAGCCGGTTCCTTTTTCCATGTCGGCGTGTTCATCACCAAGAATTGGAATACGGCGACCAACCAACGGTAAGATTACTTCTTTGCCAATCAGATCGTTATAGCGTGGATCCTCTGGATTAACCGCCACGCCGGTATCGCCGAGCACAGTTTCCGGCCGGGTTGTGGCTACGACCAGGTAATCTTTGCCATCAGCGGTTTTCACACCGTCGGCCAGCGGATAGCGCAAATGCCACATGGAACCTTTCACATCGCGGTTTTCCACTTCCAGATCAGAAATGGCGGTACGCAGTTTCGGGTCCCAGTTCACCAGGCGTTTTCCCCGGTAAATCAGGTCTTCTTTATATAAGCGGACGAACACCTCTTTCACCGCATTGGAAAGACCGTCATCCATTGTGAAACGTTCACGCTCCCAATCTACAGAGTTACCCAGGCGACGCATCTGGCGAGTGATGGTACCGCCGGATTCGGATTTCCACTGCCAGATTTTGTCGATAAAAGCCTCACGACCATAATCATGACGGGTTTTGCCCTCTTCTGCGGCGATTTTACGCTCGACCACCATCTGAGTTGCGATACCAGCATGATCTGTTCCTGCCTGCCACAAGGTGTTTTTACCTTGCATCCGCTGATAGCGGATCATGGTGTCCATGATGGTTTGCTGGAAAGCATGACCCATATGCAGGCTGCCGGTGACATTGGGCGGCGGAATCATAATGCTGAAGCTTTCTGTGCCGGTATCGCCGTTAGGCTTGAAGTACCCTTGTTTTTCCCAGTGTTCGTAGAGTGGCTGCTCGATATCTTGCGGGTTGTATTTCGTTTCCATTATGCTCAAAATTCAGTGGGTTGGCGGTGTTGCCGTGGTCAATTGGAAGCCGACGCTGCGATAGGCTTTGTAGCGATCGCGCGCCAACTGTTTCAGAGATTCTTCATAAGGGACGAAGTCTATCACTTCATGGAAAGCGGTGGCAAAATCTGCGAATTGCCCTTGCAAATTAATGAGCAGATCACGTGGTGCATTACCACGGCGCTGAGGCCAGGAAAGTTCTACTGGTGCGCCTTGTCGTGGGCCTTCTCCCGCCAGGTTATGCGGTACAAAGGCGTGAGGATCTCGTTGCCACAATGCTTCGTCCAGTCGTATGGCCTGCTGTTCATCTTCACAGGCAATCAGTATGCGCTTTCCCGCACGCCAACGTTCCGCTGCCAGTTCACAGGCCAGTGCCTCGCAGGCGCTCAGTTCGCCGCTTTTACTGTCGTGTTCAAGAAGATAGAACGTTGTGTTTTTCATAGTTTCCTGTGTGTTTCCATCGAAGACTGTCGCGCGCTTCTATTTTCTCCGGGCGGTGACGATGTCTTACGCAGGAATCAATCCATTTAAAATAAATACATTAATAGTAATGATGAATCCCCGCTTGCGCGGGGATTGCCGTAAATGGGCAGACATTCATAGGGACACATAACCATTGTAACGTACTGCCTTAGCTGATACCGCCCGTCAGTTTATTCTGCGTCGTTGAAACCTGCGCGACTAAGCAGAAACTGCGACAATAGCGCCACCGGCCGACCCGTCGCTCCTTTGGCTTTGCCGGAGCGCCAGGCTGTTCCGGCAACATCCAGATGCGCCCAACTGTATTTGCGGGTAAAGCGCGACAGAAAGCAGCCTGCGGTAATAGCACCGCCTGGACGTCCACCGATATTGGCCATATCGGCAAAGTTGGATTCCAGTTGTTCCTGATACTCATCTGCTAATGGTAACCGCCAGGCGCGATCGCCTGCCTGTTCCGATGCACCCAGCAATTCATGTGCCAGCGGATTGTGGTTCGACATCAGTCCGGTGATATGGTGGCCAAGTGCTATCACGCACGCGCCGGTCAGCGTGGCGACATCAATGACGACGTCAGGATCGAAGCGCTCTACATAGGTAAGAGCATCACATAATACCAAACGGCCTTCGGCGTCGGTGTTGAGCACTTCCACCGTTTGCCCAGACATCGTGGTTAGTACGTCGCCAGGACGGTAAGCACGACCGTCCACCATGTTTTCACAGCCGGCCAGCACGCCAATGATATTCAGTGGCAAAGACAGTTCAGCGGCCATGCGCATTACGCCATAGACCGCAGCAGCGCCGCACATATCGTATTTCATTTCGTCCATGCTATCGGCGGGTTTGATGGAAATGCCACCGGAGTCGAATGTCAATCCTTTGCCCACTAGCACGATAGGCTTAGTATCAACTGACGGATCGCCCTTATATTCGACGACGGACATCAGTGATTCGTGCTGTGAGCCCTGGCCAACAGCCAGATAGGCGTTCATTCCCAGTTCTTTCATCTGCTGTTCGCCAATCACGCGGGTGGTGATATGGTCGTAGGTATCGGCCAACTGACGCGCCTGAGACGCCAGATAAGCGGCATTACAGATATTAGGCGGCATGTTGCCTAGATCTTTTGCGGCTTTGATACCAGCAGCAATTGCCAAACCGTGCTGAATGGCGCGTTCGCCGGAAGTCAGTTCACGGCGAGTGGGAACGTTAAACACCATTTTACGCAGTGGACGGCGAGGTTCGACTTTGTTGGTTTTTAACTGATCGAAGGTATAAAGCGTTTCTTTGGCGGTTTCGATGGCCTGACGTACTTTCCAGTAAGTGTTGCGGCTTTTTACATGTAACTCGGTCAGAAAACATACGGCTTCCATTGAGCCGGTATCGTTGAGTGCATTGATGGTTTTCTGAATTACCTGTTTGTATTGGCGTTCGTCAAGCTCGCGTTCTTTTCCGCAACCGATCAGCAAGATGCGTTCGGAAAGAATATTCGGTACATGGTGCAGGAGCAATGATTGTCCTACCTTGCCCTCAAGCTCGCCGCGGCGAAGTAACGCGCTGATGTAGCCGTCACTGATTTTATCGAGTTGTTCAGCGATAGGGGACAGACGACGCGGTTCAAACACGCCGACGACAATGCAAGCACTGCGTTGTTTTTCCGGGCTACCGCTTTTTACGCTGAACTCCATGTACTCTCCTGAATCTTAAAGACAAAAACGGGAACTACGGCTAGAATATGATACTCCGTAATACTTCCCGTCGTTGCGTTAACATAACCTGTGTTAATCTAAACGACGTAGCGAATCTGTTTTGGTGATTATAAGCAGGTTCTGATAGAACACCCCGAATGCAGGATGTCGTAATACTATTGTCGCTATGAAGGTTGCCACAAATGAGTATAAATGGCGAGTTAGCGAAAAAACTATCGACTTTCCTGCAAAAAGACAAGTTTTCACAGGCGTAATTGAACGTGATCATCATTCGATATCTGGTACGGGAAACTTTCAAGAGCCAAGTAGCCATTCTTTTTATTCTGCTGCTGATTTTTTTCTGTCAAAAATTAGTACGAATATTAGGCGCTGCGGTTGATGGCGATATTCCGACAAATTTGGTTTTATCCCTGCTGGGGCTGGGTATCCCGGAGATGGCGCAGCTTATTCTGCCGTTGAGCCTGTTCCTCGGATTATTGATGGCCTATGGCCGTTTATACTCTGAAAGTGAAATCACAGTCATGCATGCCTGCGGGATGGGGAAGAATGTCCTGCTGAAGGCGGCGTTATTGTTGTCTATATTCACTGTTGTACTGGCGACGGTGAATGTCTTATGGCTGAGCCCCTGGTCCTCGCGTCATCAGGATGAAGTGTTGGCGGAGGCGAAAGCCAACCCCGGAATGGCAACGTTGGCGGAAGGGCAGTTTCAATCGACTCAGGATGGTAACTCTGTGCTGTTTGTCAGCAATGTCAACGGCCAGGAGTTCGAACATGTATTTTTGGCACAGTTGCGCCCCCGCGATAATAGCCGTCCATCTGTGGTGGTGGCAGACCGTGGTCATGTTTCACAGAACAGTGATGGTTCCCAGATTGTCACGCTGAATAAGGGTACCCGCTATGAAGGTACGGCTATGCTGCGCGATTTTCGCATCACGGATTTTAAAGACTATAAGGCTATCGTGGGTCATCAGGCAGTGACCGTTGATCCCAGTAATGTAGAACAGATGAGCATGAAAACGCTGTGGCACTCCAAAGATATTAATGCCAGAGCTGAGTTTCATTGGCGTTTGACGTTGATCGTTTCTGTTTTGGTGATGGCCATAATGGTGGTGCCACTCAGTGTGGTTAACCCGCGTCAGGGGCGTGTGTTGAGTATGCTCCCGGCAATGTTGCTCTACCTGATTTTCTTTTTGTTACAGAGCTCGTTACGTTCCAATGCTGGCAAAGGTAAGCTCGACCCGATGATATGGATGTGGTTTACCAACCTGGTCTATTTCGCTATTGGAGTGGGACTCAACCTGTGGGATAGCGTTCCTGCGCGTAAAATACGGGCCCGTCTGAATCTGAGAGGGGCGGCCTGATGTTTGGTGTATTAGATCGTTATATCGGTAAAACCATTTTTAATACCATCATGATGACTTTGTTCATGTTGGTTTCGTTGTCCGGCATCATCAAGTTTGTTGATCAGTTACGTAAGGTAGGGCAGGGCAGTTATTCGGTGATGGGTGCCGGTATATACACACTGCTCAGTGTGCCGAAAGACATTGAAATATTTTTCCCGATGGCGGCTTTATTGGGTGCGTTGTTAGGGTTGGGAACACTGGCTACCCGCAGTGAGTTAGTGGTGATGCAGGCCTCTGGTTTTACCCGTCTACAAATTGCTGGTTCGGTAATGAAAACCGCCATTCCGCTGGTACTGCTGACGATGATGATCGGTGAGTGGGGCGCGCCACAAGGCGAGCAGTTGGCGCGTGATTATCGTTCCCAGATGATGTACGGTGGTTCCATGCTTTCCTCCCAAAATGGATTATGGGCCAAAGACGGCAACGATTTTGTGTATATTCAGCGGGTCGTGAGTGACACCGAGCTTGCCGGGGTGAATATTTACCATTTCGACAAAAATGATAAATTGCTTTTTGTCCGTTATGCCGCTTCCGCCAATTTCGATGATGGTGTCTGGAAGCTGTCTCAGGTTGAAGAGTCTGATCTCCAAAACAGCAAACAGATTGGTGGTAGCCAGATGCTCAGTGGCGTGTGGAAAACCAATCTGACGCCAGACAAATTGAGTGCGGTAGCCCTTGACCCCAGTGCGCTCTCTATTCATGGTTTGTACAACTATATTAAATATCTTAAACAGAGTGGGCAGGAATCTAATCGCTATCAGCTCAACATGTGGAGCAAGCTGTTTTCACCCTTTTCTGTAGCTGTGATGATGCTAATGGCACTATCCTTTATTTTCGGTCCATTGCGCAGTGTATCGGCAGGTATGAGGATAGTGATTGGTATCAGCTTCGGTTTCCTGTTTTATGTGCTGGATCAGATCTTCGGACCGTTGAGTCTGGTGTATCACATTCCGCCGATTCTGGGGGCATTACTGCCAAGCACGCTATTCCTGGTTATCAGCATTTTGTTGTTGCTCAAGCGTCGATAAAGCTGCTGATGCATCAGCAACCACCTGATGCAACACATCATAATTGCGAGATAATGTACAAAGAGACGATTTTTTCAGCATTCAAGTCAGATATTTATGGATTAGGGTTGCGCAAGCGTAATGCCACGGTATAATCCACGACGTTTTCCGCATACTACTTCAGTGCCGAAGTGGCGAAATCGGTAGACGCAGTTGATTCAAAATCAACCGCCGCAAGGTGTGCCGGTTCGAGTCCGGCCTTCGGCACCAACAGTATGTAAAAAGACCTCAACTGAGGTCTTTTTTTATGCCTGAAATCCGCGCTACACAAGGCTTTGCCCGAATTTTCTGTCAACGGAAGTCAACCTGACTCCACCCACATCAATCTGCTTGTGAGTATAGAACCGAGTATATATGCTGGTTCGATATTGCTTATATACTCACAGCAGGATTATGGAAGGACAACCACTATGGCCCTGACAGATACCAAGGTACGTTCTGCTAAACCTGAAGAAAAAGAGTATTCGTTGGTTGATGGCGATGGCATGTTTTTGCTGGTTCATCCCAACGGCTCAAAATACTGGCGCTTTCGTTTTCGCTTCGGTGGCAAACAACACCTGATGGCGTTTGGCGTCTATCCCGAAATTTCACTGGCTGATGCAAGGCAAAAGCGAGAAGCCGCTAGAAAGCTGGTCGCTGCCGGTATTGATCCGCGTGAGCAAAAACGTGCTGTGCAAGAAGAACAGGCGAAAGCGGTATTCACCTTTGAGTTCGTAGCCCGAGAGTGGCACGCCACCAATCAAAAGTGGTCGGAAGAGCACAGCAGGCGAGTACTGAAAAGTCTGGAAGATAATCTTTTCTCTGCTATTGGCAAACGTAACGTTGCCGAGCTTAAAACGCGTGACCTGTTAGCGCCTATCAAGACGGTGGAACAGTCGGGCCGCCTCGAAGTCGCGTCACGGCTTCAGCAACGCACGACAGCGATAATGCGCTACGCCGTACAGAGTGGATTAATCGACTACAACCCAGCACAGGAAATGGCAGGTGCAGTTGCATCGAGCAATCGGCAACATCGCCCGGCACTGGAGCTAAAGCGTACTCCCGAACTGCTTCAGCGCATCGATAGCTACACCGGCAGACCGTTAACCCGCTTGTCGGTAGAATTGACGCTATTGATCTTTATCCGCTCCAGCGAACTGCGTTTTGCCCGTTGGTCGGAGATCGATTTTGAAACTTCAATGTGGACCATTCCCCCTGAGCGTGAACCCATCGAAGGTGTGAAACATTCCCATCGCGGTTCTAAAATGCGTACTCCGCACTTGGTGCCACTTTCCCGGCAGGCGTTGGTTATCCTTAAGCGAATACAGCAAGTTAGCGGTGACCATGAACTGATCTTTATTGGCGATCACAATCCGCGTAAGCCCATGAGCGAAAACACGGTGAATAACGCGCTGCGGGTAATGGGGTATGACACTAAGGTTGAAGTCTGCGGCCACGGTTTTCGTACTATGGCTTGTAGCTCTTTGATTGAATCAGGATTGTGGTCTAGGGATGCGGTAGAGCGGCAGATGAGCCATATGGAACGCAACGGTGTTCGCGCTGCCTATATCCACAAAGCGGAACATCTGGATGAGCGCAGGCTAATGCTGCAATGGGGGGCGGATTTATCTGGATGCCAATCGGGATGAGTATGTGGTGCCGTATGAGTTTAAAAAGATCTGATTCATTAGTGAGTTAACGATGAAAAAAACGAAAAAACCAAAAAAACCAATGGTGGCGCTTACTTCTTTGATTGAAGAGGCAGAACAGCGTCATCAGAGGGTCTTACAGGGGCTTGCTGATGTTGATGCTAGGCGTGTTGTAAATCACGCTGATATGCAGGCGTTTATTGCCAGACTGAAGCAAGCATAATCGATAGAAATACAGGGGCGTATCCTATATCGAAAGCATATGTATTAAGCACCGCGCCAGCCCCTTTTTTGGGAGGGGCTGGCGCTCATTTTTCTTATGTGGATGATTTTCCTGCTGCTCATCATACCTAGGTATCATTTCCACCAGATCGTTTTCCACCGTATAGAAGTAGCAAGCCGGAACCTGTATCATCGATGCTAGCCGACAAGCCAGTGCAAAATCCGGCTTATGAATACCGCGCTAATCTTAACCCAGTGACAGCTTAAGCTGCATCCCGCAAGCAGCAGCATACCGTTGCAAGGTTGAGATACTCGCACTGGAAACATTTCTCTCAAGGCGGCTCACCGCAGGTTGGCTTACACCCATGCGAGCTGCGATCTCTGTACTTGTCAGACCTGACTTGGACTTCATTTCGATCAGAACAGCGCGAAGCTCTTCTTCTTGAGTTTCGTCCTCATACGCTTTTTTAACTTCAGGATTAGAAAGCGCTTTCGCTTTAACTTCAGAGAAGTTGATACCTTTAACTGCCATCTTTCAATTCCTCCCATCTTGACTTTGCCAGCGCTATTTCAGCTTTCGGGGTCTTAGGGGCTTTCTTTACGAACGTCCTTAAAATATAGATCTTACGTCCTTTTGCGTAAGCAAAAAACGTTCTGCTTATGTCTTTTCTACCAACCCGTAGCTCAAACAATCCACCTTCAATGATGTCCGTGTCTGGATATCTTAGCTCTGGCCCTTTAGCTTCAAGTTTCTCAAGCCCTTTAAGCGCTTTTGCTTGCATAACAGGTTCAAGGTCATAAATTTCGTTTGCAGCTTCGGGGTGAAAAATCAATTCGTACATGTCAGTCCCCTTATTAATGGGGAATATAATCCATAAGTTATAATAACTCAAATGTTATATTTTAGCGTATTGGCATACTAAACCATTAGCAAGCCATCCCCCACCTTTCCCCCACTTGCTCAGGGATCACGGCTTCCCCAACCATGATTTTCATGGCTAGATTAAAAGTGATTATTTATTAGTGAGTTAAGTTATTCCCCCACTTCGCGTCTATATATGCGTGGGAAGTGGGGGAAAATGCCGGATAGGATGACGCATTATCCGTTCGCCCCCACTTTCCCCCGTTTAATCCCCCATCTTATTCCGTTGCGATAACGGCGTGATCCGTTCCCCTTCAAAGGCGATCAGGCCATCTTTTTCCAGCTTGTCCAACCATCGGGTGAACTTCTTGTTCACATCAAAGCCCATTGCCCGCATATCGTCTCGTACTAATGAACGGGTGCAGCCTTCGCCGTTGCCCGTGCGTGAACGAATGGCCTGCCATAAGGCGACATGGTTTTCTGTCAGCCTAGAAATACCGGCTAAATCAGGATCGTTGCCAACATCATCCTCTCTGACTTCACGGCCTTCATCGTTCAGTACCAGCGAGGTGATCTGATCGCCATCATCGTCTACGTACAGATTGACAGCATTCAGGTCATAGGCCCGGCGCGGCGGCTCTTCCGCATCTTTCATCTTGGTGCAACTGAGGATCAACGCGCCGCCATCACCTTCATGTCTGACGTTAAATTCCACGTCCAGCGAGGCACGGAAGGCGCTGGAGCCCCGGGCCCCTTTGTCCTGATCTTTGCCTGAATGATGAATAATCAGCACTGTGGCCTGTGTTGCCGCTTTAATCGCGTCACATCCCTGAATGAATGCGCCCATGTTCTTAGCTGCGTTCATACGTGAATACTACTGTGGATGATAATCTGGTGGTACCTCTGATGCACTATTGTCATACACACTATTGTTATAGTCTGGTGGCACGTCTGATGTGTTGGCAGGCTGATCCCAGGAATACGCCTGCGGAATTTTTTCTCCCTTTGCGTACATGCACTGCATATAGATAGTATCAAACTGATCTTGTAAGGAACTTTGGGTACGGTCACCGTTACCGCCAGCGATCGCTGATCCTATCAGCAAGCCACTGGCTGCCCCTACTGCCACGCCATTGGCAGTACCTCCCGGTGCTCTGCTTGCTGCTCCCAATAGCGCCCCTGCTGCAGTACCAATAGCTGCGCCGGTGGCGGCAGTGGCTATACTTTGATTGTTGGCGGTGTTTGCCTCACCATTGAGCGAACGATAGGCCGTATTCTTACAGACGGCGTCGTCGGCCTGGAATTGCTCATAACTTTTACCATTACCGGGCAGGGATATCACCGTTGGTGCTGTAGGTGTGGATACGCACCCCGTTAGTTCGGCGCTCGCAAGTAGCACGATGCCGACTACTGCACAATTCTTTTTCATTCGCTAGTCCTTCCCCCTTCCTGATGAGACTTCATTGGTATTACGGTTTATCAGACACCACTTTCATCCACCCACTGGGGCAGCGAGCGATTTTTGGGTAATACCCGGTCGGATGGCGACAGTAGTAACGGTACGTCGGTGTTTTTTCAACCCATACCTGGGGTTGCGGCGGCGGAGCATAAATCACTCTCGGCCCTGGGTCCGGCCTGACGACGATGACAGGCCCCGGATACCACATCGGTCCCCACCAACCAGGCCCTAGCCACGGACCAGGACCAGGACCAGGTGGTCCGGCGAAAGCTGATGCACTGAATCCTGCTGCAAACAGCGCTCCGGCAGCGAAAATAGCAAGTCCGGTATTTTTCCTCATATTCCTCTCCACAACACGTTACTTAAACAAGCAATAAGCCCTTAATCCACCACATTTCAGACAGATCGCCCAGACTGATGTAGTGTGCATGATCAGGTCAAGAAACTGTGTTGGCACATAAGCGCTATATGTGTGAATACAACATCAGCAATTCCTGGGGCTGTTCCCGCAAAAAAAAAGATCAAGGCGGTAACGCTTATTCCATTCTACTCAGCGGCCAGTAATTGTTATTCAGCGGGGCATAAAGAAAGCGATAAGAATATTTCAATGAGTTTTAAGTGGAAAATAGAATATAGGTGGTTTTAACGGGGCGACGCATAATCGAGGCTAAGATTCAGAGAAACGCTAAACCTCGTGTCGTTTTTTGTCACTATGCAGGAAGATCTCGCGCCGGGCTAGCCAGTGGGATGTTGTGCGGATTGATCACTGATGAAGTCACAGTACGACACTGGTGGATAGTTAACGACACCACCGTATGATTAGCCCTGCGTGCTTATTGATTATCCTCCACATGCGGATGATTGCGCTTCCCAGTTAAACACAGTAGGGTAACAAAGATAAAAAACGCACGGCGAATAACCGGGCTCGTACTTCACTCCTTTCGTATTCGGATCTTATCTTGAAATCTGTTTTTTCCAGTCAGGTGACGGTGTCCGTAGGCGACGGATTACCGATGCCAATGCGGATTGGTGCCATTCTCACTATTGCTTTCGGTATCACCATGGCGGTGCTGGACGGGGCGATCGTCAACGTGGCGTTGCCCACCATCGCTGCTGATTTTAATGCCAGCCCAGCGTCTTCGATCTGGGTGATTAATGCCTATCAACTGGCAATCACCATGACGTTGCTGCCGTTTTCATCGCTCGGCGATATCATTGGTTATCGCCGTATCTATATGGTGGGGCTGGTGTTGTTTACCCTGATGTCGCTGGTGTGTTCACTGTCGGATTCACTGACGACGCTGACGCTGGCGCGAATCCTGCAAGGGCTGGCGGCGGCGGCACTGATGAGTGTCAATATCGCGCTGGTCCGGCTGATTTACCCCAAGGACCGCTTAGGGCGAGGCATTGCGATCAATTCTCTGGTGGTGGCGGTGGCCAGTGCTGCTGGGCCGACCATTGCGGCAGGCATTTTGGGCATAGCGTCGTGGCAGTGGCTGTTTGCTATTAACGTGCCGTTCGGCATCGTAGCTCTGATATTAGGGTGGCGTTTTCTGCCGTGCAATGAAGGGCGGCGATCGTCGCGTTTCGACACACCGAGCGCACTGCTTAACGCCTTGACTTTTGGCCTATTCTTTATCGCGTTGGGTGGCTTTGCTCATAATCAGAATCTGTGGCTGGTGCTGGGAGAACTGATACTGACACTGTTGGTCGGGCTTTATTTCTTCCGACGTCAGTTGAGCCAGACGTACCCGCTGTTGCCGGTGGACCTGCTACGGATCCCGGTGTTTGCGCTGTCGATGGGTACCTCAATCAGCTCTTTTTGTGCGCAGATGCTGGCGATGGTGTCGATTCCATTCTATTTTCAGAATACGCTGGGACTGAGTGAAATTGAAACCGGTTTATTGCTGACGCCCTGGCCACTGGCGATTATGGTGACGGCGCCGTTGGCGGGCAGGTTGCTGGAGCGTGTCAATGCTGGAATATTGTGTACCATCGGCCTGACGTTGTTCTCGCTGGGGCTCTTTTCGCTGGCCTGGTTGCCTGCCGCGCCAGGTTATCTGGATATCTGTTTGCGTATGATATTGTGCGGTGTTGGCTTCGGACTGTTTCAGTCGCCGAATAACCACACCATTATCAGCGCTGCTCCTCGCCATCGTAGCGGCGGTGCCAGCGGCATGTTGGGCACCGCACGGCTGGTCGGACAAACGATGGGGGCGGCTCTGGTGGCGTTAATGTTCAACCAGTTTGGCGGGCAAGGCACTCACGTTTCGCTGATTGCCGCAGGTACCTTTGCCGCGCTGGCGGCCGTAGTTAGTGGTCCGCGCATTTCCCGCATGAGCCGTTCGCTATTGAATTCTTAAGGTGTATGCCGCTGGTCCTTTATTCGGCCGGCGGCCATGCCTGTGTATTCACGATGCCACCATCACCGTGACGCCCAGCGATTCAAAGGAGGCGATCGCCTCCTGGGTGATGCCCGCGTCAGTGATCAGATAGTGAATGTTGCTCCATTCGCACGGCAGGGCGAACATCGAGACCTTGCCGATCTTACTGGAGTCTGCCACCACATAGACGGTTTTGGCTGAGCGGATCATGGCGCTTTTCACCTTGATGTCGGTTTCGCTGGGAAAGCTTAATCCCAGGCGTGGCGAGATCGCGGCGGTGGCAAGGAACAGTTTCTCGGCCAGCACATTTTCGAAAAAGCTGGCTGCTTTTTCCCCCGAGGTTGACAGCGTGGGAAACTTGAACGTCCCGCCGGTGAGCAGGATATTGATACCGGGTTCACCGCCCAATTTGAGGGCAATATTGACGGCCGTGGTAATGACCGACAAGCGGTGAATATTCGGCATATGTTGCACAATCGCCGTAGTGGTGGTACCGGAATCGAAAATCACCGTATCGCCGTTTTCGATCTGTTCGGCTGCCAGACGGCCGATCGCGTCTTTCTCTTCCAAATGAATTTGCCGTTCCAGCAACAACGCTCCCGTGTTCTGTTTACCCGTAACCAGCGTCGCCCCGCCGTAATAACGCTGAACGTAACCTTCTTTCTGCAACTCACGAAGATCGGTGCGGATCGTCGCTTCGGTCAGTCCGAAAGTTTCGGTCAACATTTTCACTGTGACGGTGCCGTCTTCACGGATCATCTCCAGGATCTTGTCCCTGCGCTGCCTCATATCCGCCAATTGTTCACTTTTGTTTTTCAATCGAAATGTTCCTTTTTATGCCGAGTGACGCTCTCCAGCTGCCAATTGATCAAAGTTTACCGCCCGCCCGCCGGAAATGCGAGGCGATGGCGATGAAAACCTATCGATGTTTTCTGCCGGGTTCTTATGCGATCCACGCTCATTTTTACACATCATGTCAGGGAGAGCGGCAGTTTGCTGCATCGAACTCGATATCTGTTTTACCTTTTCTTTTTTTATTTTTGTTTGATATTTGATCTCTGCCACAAAATAGGTTAAATAGATGTTATATGTTTTCGATCGAAAATCAATTGAAAATGAATATTCGCGTTTTTGTTAGCAGTCAGGAGGTGAGGGTGGACATACAAGCAATCAGACGGACAGCGCGACAAGCCCGACGCTATGTGTTGCAGATGAATCATCGGGCAGGTAAAGGACACACCGGAGCAGATTTATCGGAGGTGGACATTATTTGCACGCTGTTTATGGCGGTCATGGATCGCACGCAGGAACGGCCCAATCAGGATCGGTTTATTTTGTCGAAAGGGCATGGGGCCGGCGGACTCTACTGTAGCGCTGCCGCGATGGGTCTGATTGATCCCTCGATACTGAATCAGTATATGGGGGACGACACACTGCTGGCGGGTCACCCCATCCATCAGAAATTGCCGGAGTTAGTGGAGATCAATTCTGGTGCGCTGGGTCATGGTTTGCCTATCGGAGTGGGACTGGCACTGGGCAATAAGCTGGCCGACCGTGGTCACCGCCGCGTTTTCGTGCTGCTGGGGGATGGCGAACTGGCGGAAGGATCCAACTGGGAAGCCGCCATGGCGGCGAGTAAGTTCCAGTTAGATAACCTGATCGCCATTGTCGATCGAAACCGTTTGCAATTGGCAGGTAAAACCGAAGAGATCATGCCGCTGGAACCATTGGACGAAAAATGGCGCGCCTTTGGCTTTGATGTCCGGATCTGTGACGGTCATGATCCGCAGGCACTTATCCAGGCGATTGAAGCCCCGTCGGTGGGTAAACCTCGGGTGATCCTGGCTAATACCGAAAAAGGGCGTGGTATTTCGTTCATGGCAAATGTACCGGCATGGCATCACGCGGTGCCGAATGATGAACAGCTGGCGCTAGGGCTGGTGGAGCTGGAGGACTGACCATGCAAGACTTACGTGATGCGGTAGTGGCCACGCTGCTGGAGGCGCAGAACGCTGGCGCTGACCTGTGCGTGGTGGTGGCGGACTCTACCTCCACCTCAAAAATTTCTCCATTTGAAAAAGCGTTTCCTGAACGCGTAGTAAATGTCGGTATTGCCGAACAGAACATGGTGGGCATCGCCGCAGGATTATCGCTGAGTGGCTCAACGGTTTTTACAGCCAATGCCGCGCCTTTTCTGCTGGCACGCGCCAATGAACAGGTGAAAAACGATATTTGTTACACCGAAGCCAACGTGAAGATGTTGGGGTTGAATGCCGGGTTTGCGTACGGCCCGTTGGGGGCGACTCATCACTGTATGAATGATATCGCTATCGCACGTTCAATGGGCAACCTGCAAATCTTCGCGCCAGCGGACGCGGTGCAGGCCAGTGCGGTGGTGCGTCATGCCATCGTCCATCGCGGGCCTGTGTATATCCGTATGGATAGCGACAAGTTGCCGGTATTGCACGATGAAGACTGGCGTTTTACGCCGGGTAAACCGGTGGTATTACAGCAAGGCGCCGATACGGTGGTGTTTTGTCTTGGGACGCTGGCTCACGAAGCGCTGGCGGCCTCACCGGATATTACCGTGGTCTCGCTGCCGTCGCTGTGGCCGCTGGATGAACAGGCCATGCTGAACCTGATACATGAACACCAGACGGTGATCACCATGGAAGAGCATGTGCTGAGTGGCGGTCTGGGCAGTATTGTCGGCGAAATCTTACTGCGTCATCAGTTGCGCCCGACGTTTATCCCGCTCGGCATCCCGCCGTATGAATTTACCCATAGCAGCAATCGTAGCACGTTGCGCCGACAATTCCGCATTGACACGGCAGGGCTGCGTCAGACGCTGGAACAACGGGCGCTCCACAGTTTTGCATAAAGGTTGACTTGTCGGCGACGGCACTGGGTTTTCTGATCGTGGGATCGGGTGTTGCGGCCATGATGGGTCGTTCTATTCGTAGAGAAAGGAGAAAACTGTAATGAGCAGTGAATATGACGTGAATCTACGTTATGGCGTGGATATCGGGCTGGATCTGAGCGGCAAGGTGGCGGTGGTCACGGGCGGGTTGGGTGGCATCGCGATGGCGAGCAATGAAATGTTGCTGGAAAAAAGCGCCAGTCTGGCGTTGCTCTATCCCCATTTTGAGTGTGAAAAAGCGGCAGAGGTAGCAGAGCGTTTTGACCCCGCGCGGGTGCAGTTTGTCGAGTGCGACGTCACCGCGCCAGAGGATGTGGAACGGGCATTTAGCGCGGTTGAGGCGCACTACGGTCATATTGATATTCTGATCAATTGCGCGGGCTATGTGATGCTGCAACCTGTACTCGAAACCGAGTTTGCCGAGTGGCAAAAACAGATTGCCGTCAATTTGACCGGGCCTTTCCTGTGCTCGCAGGCGGCGGCGAAATGCATGATCAATGCCGGGAAGGGCGGGAAAATCATTAATATCGCCTCGCAAGCCGCTTCCATCGCCATTGATAACCATGTTGCTTACACCTCCGCCAAAGCGGGACTGTTGGGAATGACCAAGGTGATGGCGAAAGAGTTCGCACCGCACCGTATCAACGTTAATACTCTGTCGCCGACGGTGGTGCTGACGCCGATGGGCGAAAAAGCCTGGCGCGGCGAGAAAGGTGAAGCGATGAAAAAACTGATCCCACTGGGTCGTTTTGCGTACACCGATGAAATTGCGGCGGCGGTGCTGTTCTTTGCCAGTAACGGCAGCGACATGATCACCGGCACCGACCTGATGATTGATGGCGGCTTCACCATCTGGTGATGATCATGCTTGTGCCATGATTTTAATAAATGTAATAGAAAACCATTGATTACGCCGTTTCGCTGTACCCCGACAATAACTAAGAAAGAGAGAATATAATGATGAAATTGCGTTCAAAGCTGTTAGCTGTTGCCATCACCAGTGTCTTGTCGCTGACTGCCCACGCGGCGGGAAAAGGCACGATCATGATTATGGTCAACTCGTTGGATAATCCTTATTACGCCTCGGAAGCCAAAGGGGCGGACAAGAAGGCACAGGAACTGGGTTACAAGACTACCGTGCTGTCGCACGGCGAGGACGTAAAGAAACAGAGTGAGCTGATCGATGCCGCTATCGGTGAGAAAGTCAAAGGCATCATACTGGATAACGCCGACTCCACTGCCAGCGTCGCCGCGATTAAGAAAGCCAAAAATGCCGGTATTCCGGTAGTGTTGATCAACCGTGAAATCCCGGTTGATGGCGTGGCGCTGGTGCAAATTACCCACAATAACTTCCAGGCGGGTTCAGATGTCGCCAACGTGTTCGTCGAAAAAATGGGTGAAAAAGGCAAGTATGCCGAGCTGACCTGTAGTCTGGCGGATAACAACTGCGTGACCCGTTCCAAATCCTTCCATCAGGTGCTTGATCAATACCCGGACATGACCAGCATAGCCCGCCAGGATGCTAAAGGCACCTTGATTGATGGCAAGCGTATCATGGACAGCATTCTGCAGGCGCATCCAGACGTGAAAGGAGTGATCTGTGGCAACGGCCCGGTGGCGTTGGGCGCTATCGCCGCGTTGAAAGCCGCCGGACGTAATGATGTGGTGGTGGTCGGTATCGACGGCAGTAATGACGAGCGTGATGCGGTGAAAGAAGGTTCGCTGAAAGCCACCGTGATGCTGCAAGCCCAGTCCATCGCCGCCCAGGGCGTCACCGACCTCGACAATTATCTCCAAAAGGGTGAGAAACCCGCTAAACAGCGCGTCATGTTCCGCGGCATTTTGATCACGCCGGAAAACGCGAACAAGGTACAAGACTTCAATTTCAAGTCCTGAGGCTACGCTGTTGCGCCCCTGCAGGGGCGCAAAGGAGAGAGATATGTCCGCAAAGAGGTCCAGACCCGTCTGGCTGGCATTAGTCATTCTGGGATTGGGCGGTTGCCGCATCGTGTCGCAGCAGGAGCTGGCCGACCTGAAGCATCCCCCTAACCCTTATCTGGCGAACATCAACAAGACCTGGCAGCAGAAGATTGTGCCGCAAGTGGTGAGCGAGGCCCGGCCCGTCTCCGATGTGATGCGCGATCTGCACGCCGCCAAAGAGATGGATAGTGCCTGTAAAAAATTTGGTTATCGCGCGCAGGATGAGACGCCATGCATCTTCACCGTTCGTGTCACCGGTACCGTGACGAGCATTGATACCACCTCGCGCAACGGCAAGATGGTGATTCAAGACGTCAGCGGTGAAAGCATTACGGTGCAACTGGGGCCAACGCTCCGTGGCACCGAACTGCGAGATGGCTACAAAGGCATAGGATATCAGGATTTTAATGATCAGGTGTTGTACGGAGACTTTGGCCGCGTCATCAATCAGCAGGCACTGACGATGATCCGGTCGGTCCATCCCAACGTAGGCGATCGACTGAGTGTTAGTGGCGTGTTCAGCAGTTGGGATATCCCTCAGACCGTGCCAGATATCACTCCGGCACAGATAACGCGTGATGGCAAGGAGGGATGATGGCAGACATGATCGTACCGATGAGACTGGCGACTGTGATGGCGTCCGACGCGCCTGCCGTATCTAACGCACAACCGGCGGCGCTGGCTGACGTTGAACCGGAAGTGATCATTGAAACACGTAACCTGTCACGCGTTTATCCTGGCGTAACCGCGCTCGATCAGGTCAATTACAAGGTCTATCGCAACAAGGTGAATGTGCTGATCGGCGAAAATGGCGCGGGCAAATCCACTATGATGAAAATGCTGGCGGGGGTTGAGATGCCCTCGTCAGGGCAGATTATGCTGGATGGCGTGCCAGTGACGCTGGATTCGACCCATCAGGCGGAAAAACAGGGGATCAGCATTATTTTTCAGGAGCTGAACCTGTTTCCCAATATGAGCGTCATGGACAATATATTCATTGCGAACGAGTTTTTTCAACGTGGCGTGATCAACGAAAAGTATCAATACGCACTGGCGACGACATTGCTGCAACGGCTGGAGCTGGATATCGACCCGCACATGCTGCTCGGCGAGCTGGGCATCGGCCATCAGCAACTGGTGGAGATCGCCCGCGCGTTGTCCAAGGATACCCGGGTGTTGATCATGGACGAACCAACGTCCGCTCTGAGCCAGTCTGAAGTGAAGATCCTGTTTGGCGTAATTGAACAGCTCAAGCGGCGTGGCGTCACTATCATCTATATCTCCCATCGACTGGAAGAGCTGATGGAGATTGGCGATCACATCACCATTTTCCGCGATGGCTGTTTTATCGCTGAACGGGAAGTACGCCACGCCAGCGTGCCCTGGATCATTGAACAGATGGTGGGCGACAAGAAAAAACATTTTGATTATCAACCCGCGCCGCAAGGAGAAAGCGTCCTGGCGGTACAGGGGGTGACGGCGCTGCATCAGAGCGGCGGTTACTGCCTTCATGATGTCTCTTTCAACCTGCATAAAGGGGAAGTGGTGGGGATTTACGGCCTGCTGGGATCCGGACGTACCGAACTGTTCAAAGGGCTGATTGGGCTGATGCCGTGTCAGCAGGGCAGTGTGTGCCTGAATGGCGATAACCTTGATCGCCTCAGTTTCCAGCAACGACTGAAAAAAGGCATCGCGCTGGTGCCGGAAGATCGGCAGAAAGAGGGCGTGGTGCAGTTAATGTCCATCAAAGCCAACATGATGCTCTCTTCGTTCAGTCTGTGCAGTTTCTGGCGAGCCTGGTCCTGGTTGAAATCCGCAAACGAGGATCGGCGGGTGAACGAGATGGTGCGACAACTCGCCATCAAAGCAGGAGATACCGAACTGCCGATTACCTCGTTATCGGGTGGGAACCAGCAGAAGGTGGTGTTGGGTAAGGCGCTGATGACCAACCCGCATGTGGTGCTGTTGGATGAGCCGACTCGCGGTATCGATGTGGGTGCCAAGACGGATGTGTATCACCTGATTGGTCGTATGGCTCAGCAGGGGTTATCAGTCATGTTTTCCTCGTCGGAGCTTGATGAGGTGATGGCACTGGCTGATCGCATTCTGGTGATGGCTGACGGGCGCATCATGGCGGACTTGCCCCGCGAACAGGCAACGCGAGAGGCGCTGATCAACGCTTCTACCCCCCACGCATAAACTGGCCGGAGTTGACTATGAATCAAAAATATATGCTTTACATGTACTTGCTGAAAGCTAGAACGTTTATCGCGTTGCTGATTGTGGTGGGTTTTTTCAGCGTTATGGTCCCGAACTTTCTCACCACCTCTAACCTGCTGATCATGACACAACATGTGGCGATTACCGGTCTGCTGGCGATCGGCATGACGTTGGTGATCCTCACTAGTGGTATTGATCTGTCTGTCGGGGCAGTTGCGGGGATCTGCGGCATGGTAGCCGGGGCACTGTTGACCAATGGTATCCCGCTGTGGGGAGGCAATCTCCTGTTTCTCAACGTACCGGAAGTGATTGTGGTGGTGGCGTTGTTTGGCGTGCTGATTGGGTTTGTGAACGGGGTGGTGATTACTCGGCTTGGGGTTGCGCCGTTCATCTGTACCCTCGGCATGATGTACGTCGCCCGAGGTGCCGCGCTGCTGTTCAACGACGGCGGAACCTATGCCAATCTCAACGGTATACCAGCGTTGGGCAACACCGGTTTTGCGTTTCTTGGCTCCGGCTCTGTGTTAGGCATTTTTCTGCCGATCTGGCTGATGGTGATTTTCCTGTTGCTCGGTTTGTACCTGACGCGCAAAACCCCGTTGGGCCGTTATATCTACGCCATTGGCGGTAATGAATCTGCCGCCAGGCTGGCGGGGGTACCGATCATTAATGTGAAGATTTTTGTCTACGCCTTTTCCGGACTGTGTGCAGGGTTGGTGGGGTTGGTGGTGGCGTCTCAGTTGCAGACCGCTCACCCGATGACCGGCAACATGTTCGAAATGGACGCCATCGGCGCCACTGTATTGGGTGGCACGGCACTGGCCGGTGGGCGCGGGCGGGTCTCCGGATCGATAATCGGCGCGTTCGTCATCGTGTTTCTGGCCGACGGTATGGTGATGATGGGCGTCAGCGATTTCTGGCAGATGGTGATCAAAGGGCTGGTGATCGTCACCGCCGTGGTCATCGATCAGTTCCAGCAGCGTTTGCAAAACAAGGTAATCATGATGCGTCGTCATGAGAAAAAGCAGGCGGTTAATCCGCTATCCGAGGTGAGTCATGTCTAGGGATATCATCATTGCTCTGGATGAAGGCACCAGTAACGTGAAGGCGGTGGCGATTAACGCCAGCGGACAGGTGATCGCCAATACGTCTCAGCCACTGGCGCTGATTACACCTCAGGCCGGTTGGGTAGAGCAGGATGGTGAGGCATTGCTGGCAGGTTCCTTGGCGGTGGTGCGTGACGTGATCGCTCAGGTGGGGGAATGGCGTGTTGCCGCGCTGGCGATCAGTAACCAACGGGAGACTGTGATCGGCTGGCGACGGGACAATGGTCAACCTATTTCCCCTGCGTTGACCTGGCAATGCTCACGTTCCGCGCCGTTTTGCGAGCAACTCCAGTGTGATCGACAGGAGGAATGGATTCGCTCCGTGACCGGGTTACCCGTTGCGCCGCTATTCTCTGGTTCCAAGATGCGCTGGCTGCTGGACAACACGCCGGAGGGGCATGTGCGTGCCGCCAACGGAGAAATTTGTCTCGGCACTATTGATGCCTGGCTGTTATGGCATCTTACTGAGGGACAGCAATTTCGTTGCGATCTCTCCAATGCCGCGCGTACACAGTTACTGAATCTGCACCAGTTAACCTGGGATGACGGCATGCTGGCGCTGTTCGGCATTCCGCGAGCGGCATTACCGGATATTTCATCCTCGGCAGGGGATTTCGGTGTCACTCACGGCGTAGCTGGGATTGCGGACGGTATTCCGATTTTGGCGATGGTAGGCGATTCCCATGCCGCGCTTTATGGGCATGGTCTGGGACGAATGGGCGGCGTGAAGGCAACTTATGGCACTGGATCATCGGTCATGGCTCCCCTTGGCATGCCGGATACCCGCATTACTCAACTGGCGACCACGGTGGCCTGGCACGATGGCGCTCATCCGGTATATGGGCTGGAAGGCAATATTCCTCATACCGGCGATGGGGTGGCGTGGATGTTACAGGCGACCGGTTTTCATTCGTTACCAAAGGCGGAGTTGGCGGCGTTATTACAGACGCTGCCCGCCAGCATTGAGTCCACCGAGGGGGTCTATTTTGTTCCGGCGCTGACCGGGATGGGGGCACCCTGGTGGGACGGGCAAGCCCGAGGGGTGATCTGCGGCCTGAGCCGTGGTAGCGGACCGGTGCATCTGGCGCGTGCCGCACTGGAGGCGATTGCCTATCAGATTGCGGATGTGATTGAGGCCATGAAACAACATCCGGACTTTCATTTGAGCACATTGATGGTAGATGGCGGGCCGACGCGGAACCCCTGGCTGATGCAGTTCCAGGCGGATCTGTTGGGTTGTCCAGTGGCGCGCAGTGTCACCACCGAGCTGTCGGCGTTGGGGGCCGGGCTGCTGGCTCGTCGCATACTGGGCGGTTTGAGTGATACCCAACTGGAAGCGCTGTTGCCTGCTCATGATACCTGGCAACCAGATGAGGCGCGGCATCAGCATTATCAGACCTGTTGGCAAGGATGGCGCTCCGCGGTGCAACGCACACTATGGACGGGAGCGTAGCGTCTGACGATCCACGTTTAGCGCAATATTGGAGAGAGAAATGCAACGAAATTTTCAGGGCAAGATCGTCGTGATCACTGGCGCATGCCGGGGGATTGGCGCCGGGATTGCTGATCGTTTTGCGCATGAGGGCGCCAATCTGGTGATGGTGTCCAATGCCGAACGGGTGTTTGAAACTGCCGACCACCTTCGGGAACGCCATGATGTGGCGATACTCCCCTTGTTGGTGGACGTGACGGATGAGGCGCAGGTACAGAATCTGTATCAGCAGGCGTCAGCGCGTTTCGGTCATATCGATATTTCGGTGCAGAACGCTGGTGTGATCACCATCGATTATTTTGACCGAATGCCGAAGAGCGACTTCGAGCAAGTCCTGGCGGTGAACACCACCGGCGTCTGGTTGTGTTGCCGTGAAGCCGCGAAATATATGGTGAAGCAGCATAGCGGCTGTCTGATTAACACGTCTTCCGGTCAGGGACGCAAAGGGTTTGTCTATACACCACATTATGCGGCCAGCAAGATGGGCGTTATTGGCATTACCCAGAGTCTGGCGCAAGAGCTGGCGCCGTGGAATATCACGGTCAACGCGTTTTGTCCCGGTATTATCGACAGTGAAATGTGGGACTATAACGACCGGGTATGGGGGGAGATCCTCAGTACGGACGCCAAACGGTATGCCAAAGGCGAACTGATGGCGGAGTGGGTGGAGGGCATCCCCCTGAAGCGTGCGGGTAAACCCGAGGATGTGGCAGGGCTGGTAGCGTTTTTGGCTTCGGACGATGCCCGTTACATTACGGGACAGACCATTAACGTGGACGGTGGGTTAATCATGTCGTGAAGGATTGATTATCACCGTCGCACATCATGAAGAAGCCAGATAATCTGGCTTCTTCATGTTATCCCTTCAGTGCGGTGCCGCCTGTCCGGTTCGGCGCGCAATAAGTGGTTAGTCAGCGCGTTTGCGGGCTACAGCAGGATATTGCCGAGAATAAACCCAAAGATGACCGAGAGCGTAATTGTCAGCACGCCCGGAATAATGAACGAATGATTAAACACATATTTCCCGATGCGGGTTGATCCTGTGTCATCCATTTCTACGGCGGCCAGCAAGGTCGGGTAGGTTGGTAAGACGAACAGAGCGGATACCGCAGCGAACGACGCGACCGCTGTTACAGGAGAGACGCCAAGCAGCAATGCGGCAGGCATCAATGCTTTGGCTGTTGCAGCCTGCGAATAGAGCAGCATGGAGGCAAAAAACAATACGATAGCCAGCATCCATGGGTAGCTTTGCAAGAGTGTTCCCGCTGTTTCCTGAATATCGGTGATATGCGCTTTGACGAAGGTATCACCCAGCCAGGCGACACCCATCACGCAGACACACGCACTCATCCCTGATTTGAATGTACTGGCTGACAGCACTCTGCTGGTATCAATTTTACAGGTGATGCAGATAAGCGTGGCGATCGTCAGCATGAACACTACGATTGCTTCATTCCGTGGTAATACAGGATGAGCAATCAGCTTGACGGTATCGCTGATCGCCGTGGCATAAAACACAACGGCGATAATGCCGAGCAGGAATAACAGTACAGACAGTTTTGCACCGGGTTGTATCTCCAGTTTGCTTGTGCTGCGTAGCGTCACTTCGTGCTTTTTCAACCGTTCCAGATAAACCTCATCATCTTTCAACTCTTTACCCAAAAAGTTGGTGACGATGGCGGTCAGCAAGACGGCGGCCAGCGTGGTGGGAATACAAATGCCCAACAGCATCAGATAACTGACACCGTGCGGCTCCAGGATCCCGGCGACAAACACGACAGCCGCTGAAATAGGTGAGGCGGTAATCGCCACCTGAGAAGCGACAACGGCAATCGACAGTGGACGCGAAGGCCTTATTCCTTGTTCTTTCGCCACTTCTGCAATCACTGGCAGCGTAGAGAACGCGGTATGCCCCGTACCGGCCAGCAGTGTCATGAAATAGGTTACCAGCGGGGCCAGAAAGGTAACGTACTTAGGCTGACGACGCAGCAGTTTTTCAGCCAGACTGACGAGATAATCCATGCCGCCCGCCACTTGCATGGCGGCGATAGCGGCGATAACGGACATGATAATTTCGATGACATCAAAAGGGATCGCGCCCGGTTTTATGTGAAAGCCAAGAGTAAGAATCAAGACTCCCAGTCCTCCGGCAAAACCGATGCCAATACCACCAAGGCGTGCGCCCAGGTAGATGGCAAGCAGCACGACAATGAGTTCCAAGACCAGCATACAATGCTCCTTAAAACAATTTAATATACCCGTGATCTTTCAAGTTGCAGGTGCGTTGGTATCACTCAATTACTCGGCCTATCCCTGGGTTTTGCCTCTTCGAGGCCGCTGGAAGCAGCGTTTAACTCTGTTCTTGGCAGATTTGTCGCTCGAATTACTTACCTTGGTAAATGCATCGGGATTTCTTCACTTGCCACCTTCCTGCAACTCGAAATTTATTGGGTATATAGATATTATTTTGATTTTTATGGTTTTTTATTTTTCAGTAAAGGCACAGGAATTGAATACTCCTGTGCCAGCCGTGGTGATTAAGAAAAGGTAGTTAAACGGATTCTTTTTCGTCGGTGCAGCGTTTCGCCTTATAGGCCGGATGCATCAAGTTTTGGATAGAGAAGATATCATCCAGTTCGCTTTCGGTTAACAAGCCGCGTTCTAGTACCACTTCGCGTACGCTCTTACCGGTTTCGGCGCAGATTTTCCCGACGATATCGCCGTTATGATGACCGATGAACGGGTTCAGGTACGTCACGATACCGATGGAGTTGAAGACATATGCTTCGCACACGCTCTTATTGGCAGTAATGCCGTTGACGCATTTTTCCAGCAAGTTACAGCACGCATTCGACAGAATCTTGATGGATTCAAACATGGCTTGGCCGATAACCGGCTCCATGACGTTTAACTGTAGCTGACCCGCTTCTGCCGCCATCGTTACGCAAGTGTCATTACCAATAACTTTGAAGCACACCTGATTCACGACTTCCGGCACTACCGGGTTAACCTTGGCGGGCATAATGGAAGAACCGGCCTGCAATTCTGGCAGATTGATTTCGTTCAGACCGGCGCGCGGACCGGAAGAGAGTAGACGCAGGTCATTACAGATTTTCGACAGTTTTACGGCGAGACGTTTGAGTGCGCTGTGAACCATCACATAGGCACCGCAGTCGGACGTTGCTTCGATCAGATCTTCGGCAGGGACACAGGGTAATCCGCTGACTTTCGCCAGATGTTGTACCGCCAGGTGCTGGTACTCATCAGGGGTGTTCAAACGTGTACCGATGGCCGTTGCGCCCAGATTTACTTCCAGCAGCAGTTCTGCGGTACGCAGCAAGTTTTTGTTTTCTTCTTTCAGCAGGATGTTGAAAGCATGGAATTCCTGGCCCAGTGTCATCGGAACCGCATCCTGTAACTGGGTACGGCCCATTTTCAGGATAGTTTCAAATTCTTTGGCTTTACGCTCAAACCCTTGACCCAGTTGAGTGATCGCTTCCACCAGTTTCAGGATGGAGCTGTACACCGCGATGCGAAAGCCGGTCGGGTAGGCATCGTTGGTGGACTGGCATTTGTTCAGATGGTCGTTCGGATTGAGGTATTGATATTCGCCTTTTTTATGCCCCATCAACTCCAGACCAATGTTCGCCAGCACTTCATTGGTGTTCATATTTACTGATGTTCCCGCACCGCCTTGATAGACATCGACAGGAAACTGATCCAGGCATTTGCCGTTATTCAGTACTTCATCACAGGCTTGAATAATAGTGTCGGCAATTTTTCGTGGAATAGTTTTCAATTCCTGGTTTGCCAATGCTGCCGCTTTTTTCACCATCACCATGGCGCGCACAAATTCTGGAATATCACTGATTGTGTTGTCGCTAATATAAAAGTTTTCAATAGCCCGAAGTGTGTGGATCCCATAATACGCATTAGCAGGAACTTCACGAGTACCTAGCAGATCTTCTTCTATACGGATGTTATTTGACATAACCATTATTCCTTTAACTTACTTGATTACATTGGATAGTATTAAAATCGCGAGTCGTTAATCAGTCACATTTGGAGATACGGCTCGCTGATTCATAGGGTGATACTCAGCCATCACGATTTTTCAGAAAATCATGATTGGGTAATTATTTTCATCAGGATGACCAGCCCCGACAAACGCGGGCAATTAATCTGCATCCTTATATCTTTCAATTCGTAGGTGTGTTGGTTGTAGTGCTCCTAATTATTGAAGATGTAGTAAATATTCTATTCCGTGTTCTCTGGATCCATGGAAACCAGTTTTTCTATTCCCCGATTAAGGTTCTCCAGCTTTGGAATAAATACGGTTTTGATTATTTCATGTGTCACATCACAAGCTTCGTCAAAGAAAGCGCTGTACTCATCACGATGACCGACAATATACAGTGACCGTTTTATATTCAGTTGCTCTGGCATATGCGTCAAAACCTGTCGGGAATAGGTTTCTGATTGCAGAAAACTGATTGGGCTGGTCACAGCCCAGCCGATTCCTGCTGCCACCATCGACGTTAAAGTATCTGCGTTATCAAATTCGAGCATATTGGGGACACGAATATCGATTCTGCGTAGATAGCGTTCAATCTGCATGCCGATCTGTGAGTTTCGGTTAAACCTTACCAGCGGTAACGCGGCAGATAGTTCACGAATATCTTCTATTGTCTTGATACGTTTGCGGTAATCTGGGGGTGTAATAATGAAGTAACCTTCAGAGAACAGGCGATAACGCACCACGCTGTCGGTATCTATCAATGGATCGCTGGTGACGATAAGATCCAGTTCACGCCGCATCAGTGCTTCACCCTGCTGTGGGCTTAATCCGGTACGAATCAGCAACTGGGATGAACTCTTCATCAGGCGTTTTGTGAACACCGAGCCGCAAGTGATGGCAAAGGAGTCGACCAGACCGATGCGCAGGTCGGGTTTGATCCCTTTCCCAGCTTCCAGCACCTGTGCTTTCAGATTGGCGATCTCTTCGGTCAGTATTTCTCCCCGATTTTTCAATGCAATGCCATACGGCGTTAACACCACCGGGCGTCTTGCCCGATTGACCAACATGACGCCAAAATCCTCTTCCAATAGTCTGATCGTTTGCGAGACGGCAGACGGCGTCAGGCCTAATCGAGTCGCTGCCGCAGTCATGCTGCCTGCTTCCGCCATCGTCACAAAGACGTGGACGGCATACATATCGATCGATTTATTGGCTGACATTGTTCGTTTAACCATTTTTGTATTGTCTGCGGTGCAAGGTTCATGCTTGTTGAAGCACTGAGGTAAACCGGTAGTTTACCTCATAATGTCCTGCTGGCAGATGTGGTAACTGATGCCAGCTTAATAGGCTCATTTCAAAAAAAACACAGAACATATCACTGATTAATTTTTTCTTATAACTAGGTGTAGTTAATCTGAAGTTAGGGTGGGAATGTGGCGTTCGGCCTGTTTACGGATTTCCAGCAGAGCCTGGATGAGGTGTGCGGTGGCGTTGAGTTGGGCGAGGTTTTCCGGTGGAATGGTGATGTCGTTTTCCAGCGTGTCGCCGAGGTAGTGGAGGCCGCGGCATAGGCCTTCGACGGATTCGGCGGCAATGGCACCGAGGTCGCAGAGTTGGACGTGATCGAGCTGTGAAAGGGGAGCGAGGCGATCAGGTCGCGGAAAAGGGTGATGGAGTTGTTGGAGTTTGTGGCGTGTGTGTCCGTTATGATTGTGTCTTCCATTGCTAGATATTTATGTCATCACGCCTTCAGGTTCCAAACTAAAGGTATGACCCAGACAGGTTTGGAACTCCGGATCTAGCGACCGGCCAACCTTGCGGTTGCCCTGCCTGAGCCACGAATAAAAGTGTGCACGTAGCCCCTGAAAAAACAAAGCGTTTTCAGTTCTAGATGTTCGGGGATTCCAAGCCCGACCGAGGGTGTTGCCGCAGTACGTTTACTTTATTCTGGCGGCGTGAATAGTGAAAGTGGTTGGATGGATTTACAACAGTGCTGTAGCCGGATTTGTAATGCGGTTCGCAAAAGCGAAGTAAAAGCCCGTAGCTGCCAGTCCGAGATATACGGGTCGACCACAGGGGTGAGGCGTCCCGCCGGGAGCCTCCCCCTGTGTTTCCCCTAATATGCAGCAGTGGTGTGTCTTTAGGCTTGTTGGCTACGGCGCGTTCGGCTTTGATCTGCGCCAGCAGTGCTTACTTAGCGAATTATGGAGAAAGCGGGTGAACGGATGGTGTGGGCTAACAATGCATGTTAAGGCTACAGCGATGCCTAATGAGCGGTCTTAGTCTTCACTTTCGGTAAGAAAATGTCGTGGTCTGCTCATCATATTAAACCTATTTTATTGTATATACACAATGATATTTTATTTATTAATTGTATATATAATATTAATTACTGCATAATACATTTCATATTTAATATAAAAGGTATGGCGTATGTGGGATAAAAATCTACAAATCAAGCAGGTAGATAAAATTATTACTGAACTGAACTCCCGCAAAAAGATCCGCTTCCCTAAAAAGGGATGGATTAACTTGATTCGTACCTCGTTGGGTATGAGTACCCGCGCCCTTGGAGAACGAATTGGATTAAGTCAGTCTCGGGTTTCGCTTATTGAGAAGGGCGAAGTTGAGGGCTCACTCACGTTAAACACCCTTGAGAAGGTCGCTGAGGGGCTGAATTGTGATGTGGTTTATTATTTTGTACCAAAAGAGGGCGATACGCTTGAAGGGTTAAGAGAGAAACAGGCTTTCAAAAAAGCCGATTTTCTTAACAGCTACACTGAAATTCATATGTCCCTGGAAAAGCAGTCGACTTCGCCAACTTTCCAGAGCACCAATAGAGACAAGATTAAAGAAGAACTTCTCAAAAAATGGCCACGTGATTTCTGGGATATAAAATGAGCGAAGGAATCAACGATAATCTGCCTGATGGTGCGACTGAACTCAGCCCAGATGATCTGGTAGGCCTTATTCCTTCTTATATCGAAACGCGAGAGGATCTGAATGAGTTCGAAAAATCTAACATACAACAAGCACTAACTTGGTTTAGCAGGCAAAAATTGACCTATACGGATGTTTTAACAGTAGATTTTTGCTTGCAGTTGCACTTTCAGATGTTTAATAAAACGTGGGAATGGGCAGGCCACTTACGGCAGAAAGAGGTGAACATCGGCAACACTCCACCACATATGATTTCTACGCAAGTACGGAATATTCTGGATAACGTCAAATTCTGGGTTGAAAATGAAACATTTCCGGTCGATGAGATTTGCCTGCGATTGCACCGGGATATTGTTTGGGTCCATCCTTTTCCCAATGGGAATGGACGCCATTCACGCATATTTTGTGATGCCTTACGCGTTGTTTTGGGCTCAGGATTCTTTACATGGGGCAATGCTGGAAATGACCTGGTTTCACCGGATCAGCACCGGAAAGCGTATATTGACGCATTAAGAGAAGCTGACCGTGGGCAGTATGCTCGGCTAATCATCTTTGCCACGTTATCCTGAATTCAGAATTTACGTCTGATTCGATTAAGGTAAATTGTCGCATGGCATGTTCTCCGTGCATCCGGTATGACAACACCAAAAAGCATGTTACGGCATAAGTGAAAGGGGGATAGGTGGGCATCAGCCCCGGCACTGATTGCCGGGGGAATATTTTTAATCTTTCTTCAGTTTCGCCTGTTTCAGTGCGGAAAGCAGTCGCTCTTTATCGTGTTTACTGAGGTTTTTCTGGGAAACGACATGCATAAAGTGGCTGTAGGTCAGACTATTCATATTGCCGTCTTTACGTAGTGTTTGGGCAATCTGTTGCAGAATGCTGCCATTGAGTTTGCCAAGCTGGACCCGAATATCGGCCAGTGGTCGAGGTTGCCAACCTTGTTCCGGCACGGCCAGCCAGTCGGCGCGGTAGCGATACTGAATGGCTTTGGCTGCATCCATTTGCGTCTGGATGAAAGGCGCTATCGAGTTGGCATCCAGCCCATATTGCGTGGCTTGTTGACGGCCAGCTTCGAGGACTTTGGCTTCTTGTTGTAAATCTTCTATCGCCAGATGGTGTTCGGCTTTATATCCTGCCACGTCTTTCATATAGCTCAGACGCTGGTCAATGAGCGACGACAAATCGGGTGTCGCACTGGCAAAAACACTGGTACTGATGAGGCAGGTTAAAAGGCACATTTTCCGTAACATATTGGCTCCTGGGTGGTGAGAGAAAGAAAACAGGCAGGCGATAATAACGTTGTATTGTTACATCCCCAATTAATCAAACCAGCCAATAAGTAACAAAAAGTATGATTGCTTTTCTAAGTTTATCATGTGCTAAAAATCACCCGTTTTTACTTTTTCTGTGGCGATAATATGGGGGGCCGTGGTATCGATTTTTCTCAAGGCAAAGAGCATTCCTATACCGGCCAGCAGGGAAATGGTAATGGCGATATGCAGGAATAACGTTATGGGCAATGAATAGTGTTCTGACAAAAACAGGAACAACCACATAAACGGTAGAATGGATTGGTTCAGCAGCACCATGATTGAAGAAACACTGGCCAGTTTTTCATGGGGGATAATGGCAATACGCATAACACGCATAATGTTACCGGTGAATACTTTGCCCGCGGTACTCAGTGAGTAGAAAATGAGAAACGCGATCAAATTATTCAGCGTTCGGGATAGCAGTAGGGAAGACACAATAATGGTACAAAGTCCAATAAATAACAGACTCTCTTTGTTTAATCGATTTATTAGTGTGCTATAAAAAAATGTTGCCAGGAAACCAATCGCACCAGCACACATGTCAATCAGGCCAAAATATTTTACTGGCAATACCATGCTGGTTTCTATTACTGCTGATCCAGCGGATTCAATTAACCCATCAAACATATTATTACCCATAACAAGTAACACCATTAAAAGAATAAACGGTTTTTTCAATATAGTGAGTAAGGAAATGAAAGATGGATGGGCAATGAAATCGCTGACATTTGATGCGGGAGTCATTTTGAAAGTAAGAAAATAGTAAGCGTTACATAAATAGAGTGTTGCTGCGATGAACAGCAGTGTCATAAAACCGTATTCATAAAGCAGCATACCCAATAACGGGCCTACGACCATGCCGAGTAAGTCCAACCGTGTCAGCCGGTTTGAATCCCGTTCGATATGATGGCTGAGTGTGGCGATCAATTTTTCAAATGAGACGATGGTCTGAGCATTGCCAATGGATATAGCTGCGCCGAGCAGGCCAGCGGTCACGGCGATGGTTAATGGTTGGTCCGCGAAGTTCAACACCAGGCAGAGCAATAAACAACCCAATGATTTGATAGCATCGGTAGCAATCGATATCGGTCTGACGCCCCAACGATCGATAAATGATCCCAATGTCGGAATCAGAATAATTCTGGGAAGCCACCATAAAGCGTAAGCGAGGCCGGAATAGGTTAGACTTTGTGTCTCGGTATAAACCAATACCGGGATAAGAAAAACCATTAAACCATCGGCAATAAAAACCAGAGATAAAAAAGAGAGTAAAACACGATTCATGATTTAATTACCAATGATATTTCTCATCAGGTTAATTTTTTTAATTAAAAAAATAACTTAATCCAGTATTGCACAAAAGTGAAACGCGCGATAAGCGGGAAATAAGTCGGCTTTACAGATTATACCTAATATAGTGACTTGTGGTGTGGAAAGTAAATATCAATTTATTGAGTTGGCCATATTTATCTGTTGCGGATTAAAACCATTTACTTGCTTATTATAAAATTAGCCTATAGCCATAGGAAATTCGTCTGGAATTAATATATGCCCTTTATCCTCATCATACTTCAAGTTGCATGCGCGTTGGCTGCACTCACGCATCTGAACACTTACTTGAGTAAGCTCCTGGGGATTCACTTTGTTGCTGCCTTCCTACAACTTGAGTTATCTGAGGTATAACAATAGGTGCTATAAAAGATAATGTTTTTACTCCACATAGTGTCACAGAGCTGTGTCAGGCTAAATGTTTTGAGGTCATACTTTATTTACAGTAATAGGAGAAAAGTGTGGACTTTCTGAGCTTCGAACAGGATTTAAGCCGTTATATAGCGCAGCGGTTGACGGATTCAAAAGATGGCGCACACGATTATAGCCATCTGGTGCGGGTGGTAAACAATGCCCGACGTATTCAGCAAACGGAAGGTGGCGACTTGCGGGTGATTATCACGGCCAGTTATTTGCACGATATTATTTCACTGCCGAAGAATCATCCTGAACGCAAAAACGGATCGCGAATGGCCGCGGAAGAAACCCTGCGGATTTTGCGTACCGAATTTCCCCATTTTCCAGCCACGCTCTACCGTGCGGTATCTCATGCGGTGGCGGCGCATAGCTACAGTGCTGGCATAACACCGGAAACGCTGGAAGCGAAAATTGTACAGGATGCCGATCGGTTGGATTCGCTTGGGGCATTGGGCCTGGCTCGGGTGTTCTATGTGGCAGGGCTGATGGAAAGACCGTTGTTTGAACCGCAAGATCCCTTTGCGTTTGATCGTCCGCTGGATGATCAATCCTATACGCTCGATCATTTCCGGGTGAAACTGCTGGGGTTGCCGCAAACCATGCATACCGTGGAAGGGAAACGCATTGCCCGGGTTAATGCGGCGTATCTGGTGGATTTTCTGGCCAAGCTGGCCGGTGAGATTGGCGCTGATCCGCTTGAATCGGACGCTAAAGTCCGTGAACGCCTCTTTTCATTGCATCCCTGACGGTGATGTTGCGATCGGTTCCGATCGCGTCCGTTCCCCTGATTTGTTCCAGGGAAACGGGTGTAGTATCAATTCTATTTTTGCCCGTAATAGGCGTTAGCGCCATGTTTTCGCAGGTAATGCTTATCCAGCAGGCTGGATTGCATCGGGCCGATTGCGGGTGTCAGTTGGCGGGAAAAAATGCCCATATAAGCGCACTCTTCCAGCACGACGGCATTGTGTACTGCATTAGCGGCATTGCTTCCCCAGGCAAAAGGGCCGTGGGCGTTGACCAGCACCGCGGGAATCTGTAGCGGGTCGATACCGCGATTGACGAACGTTTCGATAATGACATCGCCGGTGGCTCGCTCGTAGTCGCCATGAATTTCGTCATCGGTCATCAGCCGGGTACAGGGGATAGCACCGTAAAAGTAATCGGCGTGAGTGGTTCCCCAGGCGGGTAAATCCAGCCCGGCCTGTGCCCAGATGGTGGCATGGCGGGAGTGGGTGTGCACAATACCACCGATGCCGGGAAACCGTTGATAGAGTGCCAGATGGGTGGCGGTATCGGATGACGGTTTTTTGTCACCTTCCACCACTTTCCCGCTGTCCAGATCCACCACCACCATGTCTTCGGCGTTCATCTGTTCATATTCCACACCGGAAGGTTTGATTATCATCCGCCCGGCATGCCGGTCGACGGCACTGACGTTACCCCAGGTAAAGGTGACCAGATGATGTCGGGGTAACATCAGGTTGGCTTCCCATACCTGCTGTTTCAGTTGCTCTAACATGTGAAACCTCCTTCCTGCATGCGAGTTTCAATCCACCGGCGGGCATTGATGATTTCCAGTAGTGGCTCGCTGGATTTTTCCGTCCACATCTCAATCAGGAATGCACCGCGGTAATTGAGCTTTTTCAGGTTGCGAAACAAACCGACAAAATCGACACAGCCTTGCCCGAAAGGTACATCGCGGAATTGCCCTTGCGAGGTGGCGGTAACCGGGTGAGTATCTTTCAGATGGATGGCAGCAATACGGTCGATACCGAGTGTCAGCTCATGGGGGATGTCGTTGCCCCAGGCGGTGAGATTGCCGATATCAGGGTAAACACTGAACCACGGGGAAGATAAGCGCCGATCCCATTCTTTCCATTTGGTAATTGAGTTTATGAATTCGGTATCCATGATTTCCACCGCCAACATCACTTGTGCGGCGGCCGCTTTTTCCACCGCCCAGGTCAGTCCTTCAGCGAACCGTTGTTGGGTGCCGTCATCCTGCTGTTCGTAATAAACATCATAGCCGGCCAGCTGAATAGTGCGAATGCCGATATCCCGCGCCAGTTGAATTGCTTGCAGCATGATCTCCCGCGCCCGTTCACGCACGGCTTCATCTCGGCTGCCGAACGGATAACGACGGTGTGCCGACAAGCACATGGACGGAATGGTGACGCCGCTTTCCAGAATGGCGCTGACCAGTGTGGCGCGCTGTTCCCGTGTCCAGTTCAGGCGGGACAATCGCTCGTCGGTTTCATCTACCGACATTTCCACGAAGTCAAAACCGCAGCTTTTTGCCAGTGCCAATCGCTCCGGCCAGGTAAGGTTTTTTGGTAAAGCCTTTTCATAGATGCCTAACGGATGCTGTCTCATGGCGGTTAACCCCAGATAGAACAAATGTGCTGATGAAAATCGGCTGCCACGGCGGGCGGATCAACGGCATCGGAGAGTGCCCGGCCAGCGATGAACGCCCGCACCGGAATATCCCTGAACAGCGCCAGATCCGCCGGTGTAATACCGCCGGTAATAGAAAGCTCGATACCCAGCTCAGCAAGTGACGTCATGGCGTTCAGATCGTCTTTGCTCCAGGTTTGCCCGCTAGCCTGAGCATCACGCCCGCGATGGTAGATCGCCTGTTTCACGCCGATATCCCGCCAGGTTTCGGCGTCGTTGAGTGTCCAGCGCCCGAACAGTTCGATCTGGATTTCCCCCTGATACTGCTGGGCGATGTCATGCGCACGTTCCACGGTTGCCAGCGGCGCAGCGCAGATCACGGTCATCCAGTTGGCCCCAGCGTCAAATGCCTGTTTGGCTAGCGTTTCTCCGGCATCCGCCACTTTCAGGTCCGCCACAATAATATGGTCAGGACAACGTTCGCGCAGATGGCGAACCACCCGAATGCCCTGAGAAATACAGAGAATGGTGCCCGCTTCGATAATGTCGACATGCGGCTTCAATGTTTCGGTGGTCTGTAACGCGGCGTCAAGGCTGGTATGGTCCAGGGCCAGTTGCAGCAATGGTCGACTCATGATGGTGTACTCCTTGGGGTAGTCAGTACGGCGCATCGAGTGTGGTAATCCTGTAGCGCCTCAATGAGAAACTGGTAGTGCGCCAGCTTGTGCCGATAAGCGCTCTGGGCGTGATGATCAGGTTCGATCACACTGACCGGATGGCGCAGGTGTGCTTGCGCATTGGCAAAATCCGGATAGGCGCCGCTACCGACCAGCGCGGCCAGCGCCGCACCCAGACAGCCGGTTTCTTCCACTTGTGGCCGTTCTACTGGCAGACCACTGACATCGGCGAAGATCTGCATCCACACGTCGGAATGTGCCGGTCCGCCGGTCACACGTAGTGTGGTGGCGCGGTTAAAACGTTCGCGCATTCGTTGCAGGTGCGTCATGTGGCTGAAAATCACCCCTTCGTAGACTGCCTGTAACAGATGTTCTCGCTGGTGGATTGATTGCAGGCCGTAAAACCCGGCGGTCATTTCCAGCCCGGCATTGCTGCCATAGAGAAAGGGAATAAACAGTACGTCACTACCCGCTTTGGGCAGGCTGGCAACAGTCCGATTGATTTCATCGAAACCGCTGATACCCCATTGGTGCGTCAGCCACTCCAGATTGGCGGATGAGGTGGGGCTGGCTTCATGCACGATGTATTGCCCCGGCGTGACATAACGGCCATAAACATAGGGATGGGGTTCATTACTGAGAATGCTGTCGGTCAGGCCGCTGGTCACCGCCCAGGTACCCATCACGGCGTTTAGCGCCGATTCATCTTTCAGACCCGCGCACAATGCGGTGGAAACCACGTCAAACAGACCGCCGACCACCGGTGTGCCGGCGGCGAGTCCGGTTCGGGCGGCCACGTCGCGGGTGACTTCACCACAGACTTCCGCCGAGCCGACCACCGGCGGCAGGACATCACTGATTTCCTCAATACCTAGCCAACAGGCAAGAGTGGGGTGATAACGGCCTTCCTCCATATGGTAGAGATTGGACTCGGAGATATTGGTTTCTTCACAACCTTGTTGACCGGTAAGGCAAAACCGCAAATAGTCATGGGCCATCATGACGGCGCCAATCTGGTGGTAGCGTTCCGGCTGATGTAGCTTGACCCAGCGCAGCAGTGAAACCGGATGGCCGGTCCACAGTGTCTGGCGGGTCAGCGGATAAAGTTTTCGGGGGATATCATCACGCTGCCAGTTTTGCACAATGGTGATGGCCCGACGATCGGACGATAGGATGGCATTCCCCAGTGGCCGCTGTTGTTTATCCAGCAAAAATAATCCCTTGCCTTGCGCTGAGATCCCAATCGCGCGGATCTGATCTCCCGCTACCTGATGGTATTGCAGTACGTCGGCGATGGTTTCTGCGCAGATGGACCATAGTTGGTTCATATCACGTTCCGCCCAGCCGGGATGGTTACTGATGACCGGCAAGGGGCGGCGGCTAATGCCGCGTTCTTGTCCTTGTTTGTCATACAGTCCGGCTTTCAGGTAAGTGCCGCCGCAGTCGATGCCTAACCAGTAGTCCATGATCGTTACCTTGTTTCAGCGCCCTGCGGGTGTGATTCGCCAATATGTTCAGGAGCAGTGCGTGAAGATGACGCGGCGGTATGCGGCTGATCGCAGCGGGCCGGCAGCAGCAGCGCCAGTAGCGCGGCAACTGCCAGTGACAGCGCCAGGCAGTAGACTCCCGCATCTTTGCTGTAGTAGGTAATCAGCAGGCCAACAGCATAGGGGCCGCAGAAACCGCCCAGATTTCCCAGCGCATTGATGACACCGCGTGCTCCCCCGGCCAATTCGGCATTGAATAACCGGGCCGGGATAGTCCAGAACACTCCGGCAGCGGCTTGCAGGAATACGCCACAGCCCACCAGTGCGGCGTAGGACCACCAGATGTGTTGTTTCAGAACCACGGAAAGGAGCATGCACAGAGCAAAACCCAGCAAGGGTAGAAAGATGAAAACCTTACGTTTGCCGGAACGATCCGAGAGTAATGAGATGGCGTACATTCCCAGCATGGCGCCGACGAATGGTAGAATCGCCAACATTCCCACTTTCTCCATGCCAGAGTGTGTCAATCCTTTGAGGATGGTGGGTAGCCACAGGGTGTAGCCGTAAATTCCAGTCTGGTAGAAGAAGTTCAGTACAATCAATTGCCAGATGATGGGTTCAGACAGTACTGTTCCCAGCGAGGCATTTTTGATGTTGTTGCTGGCGATGGTGTGCTGCTCTTCTTCCAGTACGCGGATAAGCCAGTTTTTCTCGGCGGGTGTTATCCAACGGGCTTCTTGCGGACGGTCGCTGACAGTGAGTATCCACAGTGTCAGTATCACGATGGAGAGCAGGCCTTCAATAATGAATAACCAGCGCCAGTCCAGTGTGGCGATAATCCAGCCTGAAAGCGGGGAAGTCACCATACCGGCAATCGGCACGAACATGATGACAATGGCGTTGGCCCGGCCCCGCTCTTTATCGGGGAACCAGTTGCTAATCATGGTCAGTACCACGGGTAACATGCCGCCTTCCGCCACGCCGAGTGCGAAGCGCAGTGTCAGGAGTTGCCAGGCATGGGTAACCAGTCCGGTGAGTATGGAAATAATTGCCCAGGCCACCAGCGACCAACCGATAAAATTTTTGCCACTGCCATGTACTGCGATTTTGCCGCCGGGAACCTGTAAAAACAGATAACCAATAAAAAAGATACCGCCTGCCAGCCCAGCCATTGACGCGGTAATGCCTAATTCCTGGTCCATACCGCCCGGCATCGCGAAAGCGATATTCACGCGGTCCATATAGGAAATAATACAGGTAATCAGAATCGGTGGAATAATCCTCAGCCAGCGATGGTGAGGAATAGTATTTTGTAGTGCTGTTGCGTTCATATTCATATTACTCCATGCCATGTTATTTTCTTTTATCAATACGGAGATGCGTTATATTCCCATCTGATGGAAATGAACTGCTATGAAGCTGCCCGGAAATAAAGCAGGGCAAATGAACCTGTGAGCTATGCCCGTTATATTGAAATTTATTCTGTATATATTCGTCATCTTTCCAATTGCAGATGTGTTAGCAACGTTTAATTATTCAGACCATTCCTGAACCTCGCTCCTTTAGGACCGCTGTAAGTAGCGTGGAAATATACTTCCGGCAATTTTTCAGCCGAGTAACTTACTCCGGTAAGTTATTCGGGACTTTTTCTCGCCATACCCTGCATCTTGAAATCTATTGGGCATATTTATAAAGCAGAGTAAGGTATTACACTGGAATATCACCCAGGGCTCCCTTGACCATAAATGCCAGTGAATAATATTGGTTTATCCACTGGCATTTATTTCTGTCATGGCTATTTTTACCACTACTTTTCTTATTTCTTGTTCCTGACGATAAATACAGGCCGGGCGATGCACATCCTGCGGGAAAAAAATGGCGTAATTTCCCGGTTGCATTACCAATAATGATTCGTTTTCCATCGGTCTGTAAAAAATAATATCTCTTTCCTCCAGAAGAGATTCCGCAATGGTGTTTTCTCCACTGTCGGGTGCGTAACCCATTGCTTCTTCACCGCTGACCAGAAAATGAATATCAAGGTAACGACGATGAACCTCCGGAAAATTCTGTTCTTTAGGTTGTGTTGTCAGGTCAATAATCTGGGCATACAGTTTGTCGCCATCAATATCGACGCGGCCGGTGGGCAATATCTGAAAGTTCGTGGTGCGTAGAAATGTTAAACCTCGCACTAGCGCGGTTGGCAATGGAAACGGTGGTGATTGACTAATATGACCGAATAGCATTTTCCATTCCTCTGTTACCGTTACAGTGCCTGAATTTTGGCCCACACACTGTCATTTACTTCGATACCGTTGCGGCGGTTTTCTGCCTGTAATCGGGTAAACTCGTGGCCTGGCAGGCGGATAGCGATATTCGAATCGGCTCGTTCAGCTGTTTTTACATACTCGATAATGCGTTTAAGTTTGGCGTCGCGTCTTTCACCCGAAATCAGTCGGTCAACTTCGATAGCAATAAAAATCTGGGAAACGCCATATTCATCACTATTTTCCTGGGTTACTTCCGCCACTGAGGCACCATCCGATAGCAGGGTGGCAATCATATCCAGCACGATAGAGAGTCCTGAGCCTTTCCAGTATCCCATGGGCAGAATGCGACGGTTTTTCTCGATCACGCCGGGTTCCCGGGTCAGTTGTCCATCATCGTCGAATCCGCCATCGACCGGTAATTGGCGCCCGGACAGCCGGTTTACTTCCAACATGCCGTAGGAGAACATTGACATTGACATGTCTACCATCGTGATGGGATCGCCAGGAATGGCGATGATCAATGGGTTGGTACCGATACGGCACTCTTTGGCTCCCCATGGCGGCATCACGGCAATGGAGTTGGTCCAGCACAGGCCGATGTAGCCTTTTTCCGCAGCCTGCCAGCCATAGCTGCCACCACGCATCCAGTGATTGGCATTGCGCAGCGCCACCAGTCCGATACCGTGTTGATCGGCTAATGTGGTCGCCCGTTCCATCATGTGGCGGGCGGTAATATTACCGATAGACCGCTGAGCGTCCCACTGTTCAATGGCACCCAGCGTCAGTATCCGCTCCGGTATGGCGTCAGCAATAATGTCGCCATTATCCAGTTGCTGAATAAAGCGCGGGAAGCGATTAACCCCGTGGGAGTAGACGCCGGATTCGGTGGTCTGAGCGAACATGGTGGCACACTCATTGGCGGTGTCAGCTGCGACACCTCTTGCTAACAGTACGCGTTCAAATTCCAGTTTTAACTGTTCAAACGTCAGTTTCATTGGGCTCTCCTGTTACCCTGCTGATGGAATAGTCCGTTTTTTATTCTATAAATTTCACTATGTGATATGTAATTTCAAAAATAATACAGGCCTGCATTTCGCAAGTCAAAGCTATACGGATTTTTAAAATCAAGTAAAATCAATGCAATAGCAATTTAATCTCAGTAATGTGATAGCGGCCACAAATTCGGCTCACAGCGACAAGACCGAAGAACGGCATGTTTGATGTCATGGTTTGGCGGATGAAAAGAGGAGATCATGCGCCGCGCGTCGCGCCGCGGAACACTTTGCGCTAACCTATTTGCGTGTCGGAATATGTGAGAAGGGAGCGGTTGATGAAAGGTGTCAATTCCAGCAAAGAAAAGCCAACGGGGAGTCAAAGCCTGTTTCGTGGATTCCAGTTGATCGAGATTTTGAGCAATTATCCTAACGGGTGTCCACTGGCACATCTGGCCGAATTGGCTCAACTGAATAAGAGTACGGTACATCGGCTATTGCAGGGATTACAGGCCAGTGGTTATGTAACAACGGCACCTGCCGCGGGAAGCTATCGCCTGACGACCAAGTTTATTACTGTCGGGCAGAAATCACTTATTTCGCCAGAGGTTATCCGCCTTGCCTCCCCACATCTTGATGCACTGAATGTCATGACTGGTGAAACGGTCAATTTCTCTACCCGAGAGAATGATCATGGTATTCTGATTTATAAGCTGGAACCGACAACCGGAATGCTGCGTACCCGAGCCTATATCGGTCAGCATTTGGCGCTGTTCTGCTCGGCGATGGGGAAAATTTATCTGGCGTATGGTCCGCCTGACGATGTCCCCGCCTACTGGTTGCGGCATGAAAACGACATCAAGCCATTAACGTGTAATACCATTACCGACCTGGGGCATATGTACCGTGAATTGGCAGCGATTCGGGCGACTGGCATGGCAATGGATCGGGAAGAGAATGAACTGGGTGTTTCCTGTCTGGCGGTACCGGTTTTCGATATTCATCAGCACGTCAATTATGCAATATCCATCTCGTTGCCTACGGTCAAATTGCAGCAGTTGGGTGAACAGGCATTGTTAGTGGCGTTAAAACATACCGCCGAAGCGATTTCCCATGATTTGGGGCAACTTATTGATGTCTGACAGCCTACTCCCACCTCTTTGTACTGATACACCGCCAGAGACTTTACTGCGGGTCAATGACTTGCAGCTTGAGTTGGCGGGCAATGGACCGCGTCTGCTGCATCAGGTCAGCTTTTCCCTGTCTCGACATGGTTGTGTCGGTATTGTGGGAGAGAGCGGTAGCGGCAAAAGCCTTGTCTGTCAGGCATTGATGGGCGTACTGGGGCCGGAATTTATCCGTCGTGGCGAGATTTGGCTGGATGGCACCGAACTACTATCGCTGAATGACGTCGCGATGCGCCGTCTGTGCGGTCGCATGATCAGCCTGATTCCGCAGCAGCCGATGACGGCTTTTGATCCACTGCAATCGGTCGGCGGGCAGATGGTCGAGACACTGCGGGCGCATCTGCCGCTGGGTAGGCGCGCCGCCCGCGATCTGGCGCTGGAGGCATTGGCGCAGGTTCAATTGCGGCAACCACAGCAGATTTATCACCGCTACCCTGCCCAGCTCAGCGGCGGCATATTACAGCGGATTACTATTGCCATCGCACTGGCGCTGAAACCGACGCTACTGATTGCGGATGAGCCCACCACGGCACTGGACAGTGTGACACAGCAGGACATTATGCGGCAGTTTATGGCTATCCGTGAGCAGTGGGGCACCAGCCTGATTTTTGTTTCGCACGATTTGGGGCTGGTCAGTCGTATCGCCGATAACGTGATGGTGATGCAGTACGGACGAACCGTCGAGCAGGGTTCGGCGGCATCTGTTTTACATCAGCCTTGCCATCCACATACTCGACAGCTGGTGGCGTCCCGACAGATGCTACAACAGCGCTATTCCGCGCTAACCGCGTCTGCACAGGAGAAACACGAATGCTGATGGAAGTCATGGGACTGCATCATCACTATGGGAAGACGCTGATCCTTGATGATGTCTCTTTTCAGGTGAAGGCGGGTGAATGTGTGGGGATAGTGGGTGAGAGCGGCAGTGGAAAAAGTACCCTGAGCCGCATTTTACTGGGGCTGGAAGCGCCACAGCGTGGCGAGGTAAAACTGGCCGGACAGGTGTTGTACACCGGACGGCGCAGCTGGCGTCCGGTATCGCTGCCACTGCCCGTCAGTGCGGTGTTTCAGGATTATGCCTCATCCGTCAATCCGGTGATGACCGTTGAGCGCATCATCGCCGAACCGTTGCGATTACAGCGGCTGTGTCCTGATAGAGTGGTGATGCGCTCACAGGTGAATAGGTTGCTGGAGCAAGTCGGCTTATCGGCGTCACTGTGTCAGCGGTTTCCCCATCAGCTAAGTGGCGGGCAAATGCAGCGTGTCTGTATCGCCAGAGCGCTTGCCAGTATGCCACAGTTAATTGTACTGGATGAGGCCGTCAGCGCGCTGGACATGACAATACAGGTACAAATTCTGGATTTGCTGGCAGAATTGCAGCAGCGGCACGGCTTGACCTATCTGTTCATCAGCCATGATGTGGCCGCCATTGCCTACTTGTGCCAGCGGGTACTTTTTCTTGCGCAGGGGCGCATTGTCGAGCAGGTAGACGATATTCACGCACTACATCAGGTTCGTCACCCTATGGCCTGTCGGTTGCTGGATGCGGTGGTGGGGTTGTCAGTCTGAAACAACCCGTCTGCATGGACAGACGGGCTGGACCATGTTAGCCGATGCGTAACAGGTCATCTTGTTCCAACTGGAAGAAACGCACTGAGTCCCGCAATTGTTCACTTTGTTCGGTCATCGATTGGGCCGCGGTCGCTGCCTGTTCCACCAGCGCGGCATTCTGTTGGGTTACCTGGTCCATTTGATCAATCGCCACACTGATCTCTTTGATACCGACATGTTGTTCATTGGATGCCATTGAAATTTCAGCCACGATGTCAGTCACTTTATTGACGGATTCCACGATATCCGCCATAGCATGACTGGCGTTGTCGGCATGCCGTGAGCCATCGGTGATTTTGTCCACGGTGCCTTCAATCAGCGTTTTGATCTCTTTGGCCGCGTCGGCACTTTTCTGCGCCAGTGTTCGCACTTCACCGGCAACCACCGCAAAACCTTTACCCTCGCTTCCGGCGCGAGCTGCTTCTACGGCCGCATTCAGTGCCAGGATATTGGTCTGAAAAGCAATGCCTTCAATCACAGAGATGATGTCGACAATTTTCTGTGAACTGTCGGAAATTTCATGCATCCGTTTCAGCATGTCATCCACGATAGAGCCGCCATTGGTCGCAGTTGTTGACGTTCTACGCGCCAATTCGCTGGCTTGACTGGCGTTGTCAGCATTGCGTTTCACGGTTTCGGTGATTTGCTGCATGTTGGATGAGGTTTGAACCAACGACGCTGCCTGTTCTTCGGTACGCTGGGACAGATCACTGTTTCCCTGGGCCATTTCATTGGCCGCCAGTGAAATGGACTCACTGCCGCGTACAATGCCATGAATGATGTGCTTCAACTGCTGGTTCATGTATTTCATGGTCGCCAGCAGACTGCTTTCGTCACCTGGGCGCAGTTTTATCTCGGTGTTCAGATTACCGGCGGCGATCTGTGCCATGATATCCATTGCGTAATAAGGTTCTCCCCCCAATTGACGCGATAGACTGCGGGCAATAATGGTCGCGATGACGCCGGTGGCGATCAGTGCCAGCAGTAACAGGCCCAACATGGAGTATTTGGCGGTGTTATAGGTTTTGTTAGCTTCGATTACGGCCTGTTTGGCGGTACCGACCTCCGCTTCTACCAATTTAGCCAAGTCCTTCATCATTTGGCTGCGATACTTGGACGAAACGGCACCGCTTATTTTGGCTGCTTCAGCTACATCTCCACGGTTGACGGCCTCTATCACCTTGACGTTAACATCGCTGAAATTTTTGAAGTTATCCGCGATCTGTTGGAAAAGGGCTTGTCTTTCCGGGTTTTTGTCCAGTTTCTCATAACTCGCCTGGGAGGCGAGGAACAGATCCTGATTTTGTAACAGTTCTCGGCGATGCCCTTCACGCTCTTCAGGGGTTTTTGAATCAATATACTGTATCTGCTGTAAACGTAGTTCTGAGAGCACGCCTCGCATCTCCAGGCTATAACGCACCCCTGGTAGGCTGCTGTCGCTATATGCCTTAATACGGTCATTATTCGTGTTGAGCAGGTACAAGGACCCCACACCCAGCAACAGCATCATGGCGACCAACACAGAAAAACCAGACAAGAGTTTGGCGAGCACAGTGAGTTGAGATAATTTTTTCATAAGCACTTTTTTAGTCGAAGAGGGTATTAATATTAACGGCGAAGGGTGTGGTAACTTTATTTTTATCTCAGTATGAAAATGACGATATCAATAAAAATGCAGGGAATTTTTATTTCCTGTTTTGTGATGTGAGTTTGGGAAATATTTTATTTAAGGACTTTTTATTCTTGCACTTATTAGTCGTTAGCCATTTCCCTTGATAATTAATTAAAAGAATAATATCACCGCGGAACGATTTACGGTTGGTAATAAAATAATACGCCAGTTTTTATTATAACCAGGCAATCATGCTGTTATTTCAGTGCAGCCGAAAGGCTGCACCAGGGTTATTCCAGATAAAAAACTGGTTGTAGTTCGGTGCTGACCGGGCTGTTGTCGGAATTGGCAGGCATCATGTCTTTCATGTATTTCCACCAACGCTGGCAAGCTTCGGTTTGTGCCACGGCATTCCAGCGTGCTTCTGATTCAATTTCCACATACCCGAATAGCAGATGGCGTTCTTTATCCAGAAAGATGCTGTAATGATGGGCTCCGTGTGCTTTCAGCTCTGCTTCCAGTTCAGGCCAGATCGGGTTGTGACGGTGTTGATACTCTTCATGGCATTCTGGGAAAACAGACATCACAAACGCTTTTCGTAACATAATAGCGGCTCCTGTTGTTCTGTGGTCACGGTATCGCCGCGGGGCATGGGCAATAGCCCTGGGCGCAATCGGTTTCCGGCAGTTATTTAATGCGAACGCGTGTGTCACCCCCTGTGTTTGTGGGGATGACGCGCGCGCCCAGGCCCGGTATTTACCTTGATACGCGCAGGGCTGCTTCCATCGGCGTGACGCCAAAACGTTGTCCCAATGCAATCAGCTCTTCGGTGGAAATGGTCTGCTTTTTACCCCCCATTGAACGCACTTTAACCATGACTTCTGCGGATTTCTCGGCAGTGTCAATCAGACCGAAAGCATCATCCAATGTCGGCCCCGTGCCAAAGATACCGTGGAATGGCCACAGTACCAGAGGATGTCGCTGCATCTGCTCCGCCGTGGCGGTGCCAATACCATCGGTACCCGGCACCATCCAGGGCACAATCCCCAGACCATCCGGGAACACCACCAGGCATTCGGTACTGCCTTCCCACAGTTCGCGGGTAAACGTGGCATTGTTTAGCTCCAATACGTAGCTCAGTGCAATCAAATTGGTGGCATGGCAATGCATGATCACGCGGTCGCGTCCTCGGCTGACGCCCATACGCACGATGTGGGACTGAAAATGTGCAGCCAGTTCGGAGGTCGGTAGTCCACCGCTCGTCAGTCCCCAGAAGATCTGATAGCCCTTGCCGTCATGATCCACTTGTAGCAGCACCAGATTTTCTGCGGGATCCAATTGTACATTGCGGAAAAATTTGCCGGATCCGGTGACGATAAACCAGCAGTTCGCCAGGTCAGGCATCGGTTGTGATAACGATTCATGGCGGGGCAGTGGGCAAAAATCGCTTTCATAGGGTGTTATATCTTCTGCTGTCAGGCGCAGGCTGATGTTACCGCCGTTGCGTTCATCCCAGCCTTTGAGCCACATATCGCTGGTGGCTTTGATCATTCCCTGCACGAACCAGGAAGACTGTATCGATTGCATAATCACGTGACCCTTAACGTTGACTGAGGATGGTTTCTTCATATTGGCGCACGTCTTGCAGCCATTCGCTACCCGGCGCGACATTATGCCGTTGACAGTAGTGTTCCCAGACCGCCTGCCAGGGCAGGGATTTCTGTTCTTCCAACAGCGCCAGTCGAGTGGTGTAATCGCCTTTCAGTTCCAGTTCACGCAGGGCGTCGGTTGGTTCCAGGAGTGCACGCAGTAGGGCTTTTTTCATATTGCGAGTGCCGATAACCCAGGCGGCGATGCGGTTGATTGAGGCATCAAAGAAATCCAGGCCGAGGTGTACACGATCGAAGAGTTTATGGCGCACGATTTCGTGGGCGATAGCCTGGGTTTCGTCATCCAGCAGCACGACATGGTCGCTGTCCCAACGCACCGGGCGACTGACATGTAGCAACAATCGCGGGACATACAGTATGGCGCTGGAGATTTTGTCGGATATGACTTCCGTCGGGTGGAAGTGACCGGCGTCCAGGCACAACGCGGTGCCGCGGCTGCTGGCGTAACCCAGGTAGAATTCATTGGAACCGACGGTGAAACTTTCGGCACCCAGTCCGAACAATTTGCTTTCGACGGCATCGATATGATGTGCGGCGTCCAGCGGTTCGGCGATCACGTCATCTAGCGCGTTCATCAAGCGCTGACGAAATGCCAGACGGTCAATCGTCAGATCCTTCATACCATCCGGCACCCAGATATTCATGACTGAGGGGGTACCCAGTTCGCGACCGAAATAGGCTGAAATACGGCGACTGGCCTGACAGTGCTCGATCCAGAAACGGCGTACTTTTTCATCCGGGTGAGACAGCGTAAAGCCGTCACTGCTGAGCGGATGAGAGAAGCAGGTCGGGTTGAAATCCAGTCCCAACTGGTGTTGTTTGGCCCACGCCACCCAGTTGCTGAAATGTTTGGGCTCGATGTCATTGCGCGCCACCGGTGTGTCAGACTCGAGATAGATGGCGTGCAAGTTGAGTCGTTTGGGGCCGGGAATCAGGGTAAACGCCCGTTCCAGATCGGCCCGCAGTTCATCGGCAGTGCGGGCTTTTCCCGGGTAGTTACCGGTGGCTTGAATCCCGCCGGTCAGCGTACCGCCAGTGTTTTCAAAGCCAGTGACATCATCGCCTTGCCAGCAATGCATGGAGATCGGTATCAGATCCAATTGTTGTAGCGCGGCATCCACATCCACATCCAGTTTGGCGTAGCGTTCTTTCGCCAGATGCCAGGCGGTTTCAATAGCAGTGTTCATACGGTGAGTTCCTCTTTGGAGTGGCACAACGCCTGAAAACGGCGCCAGTGACCAGCAAAATCAATAGTCTGACCAGGGTTGTAGCGGTGCAGGGGAAAGTTGTGGGTTAACAGGCAACGAAATTCGGCAAGATCGGCTACGGCCTCCAGCGCTATGAGCTGACAGCCAATATTGCCAAGAGTGGAGGCTTCCACCGGCCCGGACAGTACCGGTAGCTGGCAGACATCGGCACAAAGCTGATTGAGAAATTCATTCTGGCTACCACCACCTACCACATGTAGGCGACTGATCGGCGTCTGACGCAGTTTACCCAGCATCAGCAGACTCTGACGGTAAGACATCGCCAGGCTGTCGAAAATACAGCGTGCCAGTTCGGCGTGACTCTGCGGTTCTGGTTGCTGATGTTCACGGCAGAAGGCGCGGATTTCCTCACTCATCGAAGATGGATTAATGAAGCGATCATCATTCGGGTTAATCAAGCTGATAAAGGCCGGTAGTGCCGCAGCCTGGCGGATTAACGCGGGCAGATCGTTGATGTTCTGCTCCTGACAGACGCGTTGTAATAACCAAAGTCCCATGATGTTTTTCAACACGCGGAATGTCCCGTTGATACCCCCTTCATTGGTGATATTGGCAGACAGCGCGGCAGCATGGTTATAGGGAACCGGGCTTTCAATACCGATCAGCGACCAGGTACCGGAACTCAGATAGGCGCTGTCTTCGCTCTCAAGCGGGGTGGCGACCACGGCGCTGGCGGTATCATGTGTGGCGACGGCTACCACCGGGATTTGCCGACCGCTGGGTGCCGTCCAGTAGCCGATGCGGTGTCCCGGTTGTACCGGCTGGCTTAGCCAGCGCGCCGGAATACCCAGATAGTCCAGCAACCCTTTATCCCAGTCGCCATTGTTAAGGTTCAGCAATTGGGTGGTGCTGGCATCGGTATATTCGCAATTGATTTTGCCCGTCAGCCGGTAGTGAAAGTAGTCCGGCATCATCAACAGATGTTCTACGCGTTCACAGTCACTGGCGTTTTGTTCACGCAGTGCCTTGAGTTGATAAAGCGTATTGAACGGCAGGAACTGAATACCGGTGCGCTGGTAAATATGTTGCTGTCCGAGTGCGGTGGTTACCTGTGCCATGATGCCGTCGGTACGGTGATCACGATAGGAGTAGGATTGTCCCACCCGGTTACCGTTTTTATCCAGCAGGACGTAGTCCACGCCCCAGGTGTCGATACCAATGCTGTCGGGACGAATCCCCATCATGTCCACCTGATTCAGACCCATGAGGATATGGCGTTCCAGCGCATCCAGATCCCACGCATGATGGCCGTTCTGATAAACCAGTTGATTGGTGAAACGGTGGATTTCTTTGAGTGTCAGATGTCGGGTGGTCGTTTGTAATACGGCCAGCATCACTCGTCCACTGGAGGCGCCGAGATCGATCGCCACAATATTTTTCACCGCCATTGCCATTCCCCTTTCTGAACTTATGTCGGCAGTGTAGGTATATGCAGGGGAAACAACCTTCCGGTGAGTGCCATCAGAATGAGAGAGATTGGCAAAATGGCAAAGTTGACTGTGAACCGGCTCACATTACTGATTATTCCGGCGATGACGTTTGAATGGTTGTGGCGGCCCATAGCCTGTGATCCTAACCACACTTCAGCGATTTAAACGCCAGATCTTGAAAAAATGACATCAAGATAGCTTCTGTGTGGCGCTATTTTAAGGCGTAGGTGCCCAGCTTCTGACTACTATCAGTGTCACGCAGTAAAAAGAAGGAGGCTGGAAATGACATTACTTTGTGGCGATGAATTTTTTGCTTCACAGGCAGCGACCGTCGCTGTTGAACCCAGGATGCCGCAGTGCGCTTTCCCTGAACATCATCATGATTTCTGGGAGATTGTGCTGGTAGACCAGGGGGTTGGTGTGCACGTGTTTAATGACCAACCTTACGCGTTGTGCAGTGGTGCGGTGTTTTTTGTGCGAGACAACGATCGCCACCTGTTTGAACAGGTGGAGGAGCTACATCTGACCAATGTGCTGTATCGTTCCCCGCGTGGTTTTCGTTTCCTTTCTGATATTGCACCGTTTCTGCCCTATGGTGCCAATGGGGAATGGCTGGGACAGTGGCAGGTGAATACGCCGGTGATGCAACAGCTCAAACAGTTGATTTCCCGGCTGGCCACTCTGGCCGACAGCGCCCAGCCCGAGGATATCGCGGCCAGTGAAAGCCTGTTCTTGCAGACCCTGGTACTGCTGAAGCAGAAATGTTTTCAGATGCAGGGTGATGGCAGCCAGCAACAAGGCGTTCAGGCGTTGCTGGGATGGTTGCAGAACAATTTCAGTGAAGACGTGAACTGGGATGTGTTGGCTGATCGGTTTTCTCTGTCGTTGCGCACGCTGCATAGGCAGCTAAAGCAGCATACTGGTATGACGCCGCAACGTTATCTGAACCGGTTGCGATTGCTGGAGGCCCGTCGTCGTTTGCAGCAAAGCGATGACTCTATCACGACCATCGCTCACGCTTGCGGGTTCGGCGACAGTAACCATTTCTCGACACAGTTTCGCAAAGCGTTTTCTCTGGCACCTAAATCGCTGCGCCATCAGGCGCTTAATGAGGATTGATTCAGTTACAGGCGATAGGTGAGTCAGGTGAATTCACGCGACTTAATGTTACATACGAAAGATTATTTTCTAACCGATAAAATGCGGATCATGGTAGCGGAACGTAGTCCACAACCGGCGTTTCCGATGCATCATCATGATTTTGAAGAGTTGGTGATCGTCTGGCGTGGTAACGGATTGCATATCTGGAATGATGTACCGTATCGCATTACTTGTGGCGATTTGTTCTACGTGACGTCCAGTGATCGCCACAGTTACGAGTCTGTCCACGAGCTGGAGCTGGACAATATCCTGTATATCCGCGACCGTCTGACGCTGCTCGCCGACTGGCAAAACCTGCTTCCGGGCGTCGATATCCCACAACATCAGCGCTACTGGCGCCTTGGATTGCAAAGCATGGATATCATACGGGGCAATGTGGATATATTAGCGCAGGAATGTATGAAATCAGATGCGCTGTCACTCCAACTCAGCGAAGCGCTGTTATTGCAGATAGCCCTGTTGGCGCTGCGTTATCGTCATGATCCGGATAGCCCACAATTGGCGGATGCCCATCAGTTGGATTTACTGATGAACGCACTGCGTGCCAGTATCGCGCTGCCTTTCCGTTTTGACGTATTTTGCCAATTGCACGGGTTTAGCATGCGCAGCTTAGGCGCGCGTTTCAAACAACAGACCAGCATGAGTGTGTCGCACTATCTGCGTCAACTGCGTCTATGTCGGGCGATGGAGTTATTACGCTATAACCAGCGGACAATCGGTGAAGTGGCGGCACAGTGTGGTTTTGAAGACAGCAATTATTTCTCGGTAGTATTCCACCAGACGTTTGGTGTTTCTCCCAGCATCTACCGACAGCGCTTTCAGACCGTGAGCTGATAGCGCGGTATCCCAGGTAACGGCGGGACACCGCGTATTGATATTGCCAAACTTATTCCAGTCGTGTCCGTGAATAATCTTCAGAATCCTATTATCAGGATGCCATGCCGATACCCACCACATTGGCAGCCAGAATAATCACCAGACAACCAATGATTAGCACTCGACGGGGATGTTTCCCTACACCGTTCCATTCTTTCAGCAGCAGTCCGACAATTCCACCACACAGCACATAAAAGCTCATGTGCAACATCCAACTGATATAGGCGAAGTTGGCGGGAATGTTAGCTTGTCCCCAGGCGTAGAAGAAAAATTGCAGGTACCACATTGTGCCGCCGAGGATGGAAAAGATGATGTTGGCAATCAGCAGCGGCCTGGCCTGAGAAAGATCCGCTTTCAGGGACAAGTTCTTACAGGTTGCCAGCCGGATAAAGCAATAACCAAGGTTAATGATCGCACCACCACCCATAATTACCACATAGCTGGGTAAGGCGACATAAAGTGGATTGATACCTAACGCCAGTGCCTGGTCGTGCATGGGTTTGGCGGCGGCTATAGCGAATGACATACCGGCAGAAAAAAAACCGCACAGGATAGCCAGGATTAATCCTTTCCTGAGATTGAACTCTTCCACCTGAATTTTCAGGGCGCGTTCGCGCAATAAGCCTGCATAGCTGACGATGCCTACGCCGATCACGGCGATCAGCACGCCAAGTAGTGTCATTTTTCCACCGACTGAACCGAACAGCAGACTAAATTTGCCCTGTAGTAACGGTGTCATCAGCGTACCGACGATGAGGGTAATACCAATGGCGATGCCGATACCCATCGACATCCCCAAGTAGCGCATTGTCAGGCCGTAATTGATATTGCCCACTCCCCACATGGCGCCGAAAAGAAACACGGGCAGTAGGGTGGCCAGACTGAATGACCGGTAATAGGCCCAGAAGTCAGGCAGCAGCAGTGCGCTGATGACCCAGGGCAGAATAACCCAGGAGAAAAATCCTCCCAGCGACCACATGGTTTCCCAGGACCAGTTTCTTACCTTCTTAAAGGGAGCATAAAAGCAGGCGGCACTGGCCGCACCGATAAAATGCCAGAAAATACCGAGAAGAATAGATGAACTCATTGTCTGTAACCCCTTGTTTTATATTTAATAAACTCAGGTGCGCAATGTATGAATAGAGCCAGTGACATCAGGCAGTCACAGTATAGGGAGCGGGGAATGTAGCTGACCTTCCGATGCGTGCCACTTCTTTCGTCAAGCAGGCAGTGGGTGAAAGGAATGACGGGGAAATGTCACAGATTTACAACACAATGACGAATCGAGTGAGAAAGCGAGGCGAATATCCGGATGGTGTGTGTGGGGGGAGTGTCCATAGCGGGGATCGCGCCCCACTATGGCAACCGATTACTGTTTTTCTTCCAACCAGGCCGGCAGGTCGTTTAACCCCATGGCCTGGCGCACCAGCGTGGGTTTTATACCTGGCAGGGTATCCGCCAGTTTCAGACCGATATCACGCAGTAATTTCTTGGCGGGATGGTTGCCTGCGAACAGATCGCGGAAACTTTGCATGCTGGCCAGCATCAGCGCGGCGCTGTGCTTGCGCTTGCGTTCATAGCGACGTAAGTAGAGATATTCCCCAATGTCCTTACCTTGTGATTGCAGTCGTTTCAGTTCGGCAATCAATTCGGCGACGTCCATAAAACCCAGATTCACACCCTGACCGGCTAGCGGGTGAATGGTATGGGCGGCATCTCCCATCAACACCAGCCGATGAGCAGCAAAACTGCGGGCATAACGTGCGGTCAGCGGGAAGGATTGGCGCTGACTTTCTACCTGGCACAACCCAAGACGCATATCGAATTCCATTGCCAGTTGTTTGTTGAATTCGTCCGCAGGCAGAGCCATCAGCATCTGGGCTCGCGTGGGAGGTAATGACCAGACAATGGAGCTCAGGTAAGGATCGCTTAATGGTAGAAACGCCAACATCCCGTCACCATGAAAAACTTGTCTGGCGACGGACTGATGCGGGTTGACAGTACGGATATTCGCCACCAGCGCGTGATGACCGTAATCCCGGAATGTCAGCGGAATATCAGCGTGCTGGCGTAGCCAGGAATGCGCGCCATCGGCACCCACCACCAGCCGCGCGGTTAACATCCCGCCGTCTTCCAGGGTGATAAACGCTTCGTTATCGCCCCAGACTACCTGTTTCAGCGTGACTGGCGCCATCAGCGTGATGTCGCTGGCATGGGATGCTCGTTGCCATAACGCGCGTTGAATCACATTATTTTCAATGATGTGGCCCAAATGGGAAAACCCAAATTCTTTACCGCTGAAACTGATATGACCAAAACTGTCCTGGTCCCAGACGAACATGTCGTTATAAGGGCTGACACGTTGTTCCGTAATGGATTGCCAGACGCCCAGTTGTCGCAGCAGATACTCACTGGCGGTATTGATGGCCGAGACGCGCAAGGCGTGGTCGGGTCCCGACGGTTGTTCGTCCATCGGCTGCTTTTCCAGCACGGCAACGCGCAGTCCACTGCCTTGTAGACCACAGGCCAGCGCCAGACCGACCATGCCACCGCCCGCGATTACCACGTCAAATGATTGCATAAAGAGTGAGTTCCTGTGTGTCCGCGTCTGTGGCGGTTTATCGTTCCACCCAACCCAGAGTACGGCGCGCAAGCGCATCCCGTAGCACTGGCAGGCTATTCATGGCCATTAAGCCCAGGTTACGACCGACTTCCAGCGCAAAATAGCGGTTGGCAAACATGCGCACCAGACCGTCGGTAATGGCGACAGTTGTGTCCTGATCAGATTGGCGTCGTTGCTGATAACGGTGCAACACTGCATAACCGCCGGGATCTTCACCACGTTGAACCGCATCCACCAGCGTTTCTGCCAGCGTCATCACATCCCGTAATCCGAGGTTGAAACCCTGACCGGCGATGGGATGCAGTGTCTGTGCCGCATTGCCCACCAGCGCCAGACGATGGCTGATGTGGCGGGTAGCGGTAAGCAGATTTAGCGCATAACTGTGACGCTCACCGATGTGGGTAAAGGCACCCAACCGCCAGCCGAAGGCCAACTGTAGCTGATGACGGAATTCGGCTTCGCTCCAGTTGTCGACGTCGTCCTGACGCTCCTGTGCATGACACCATACCAGCGAACTGCGGTTCTTGCTCATCGGCAGCAGTGCCAGTGGGCCGTGCTGGGTAAAGCGTTCAAACGCCCGTCCTTGATGAGGTTGTGAGGTCGTGACATTAGCGATAACGGCAATCTGATGATAAGGATGCTGCTGCCAACCGATACCGGACGCCTGCGCCAGCATAGAGCGGGAACCGTCGGCGGCCACCAGTAACTGCCCGGTGAGTTGGATGCCGTTATTTAGCGTCAACGTGGCGTTATCTATTGTGCGGGCGACGTCCACCACGGTTGCCGGGCAATGCAGTCGGACACCGGGAGCCTGTTGCAGTAGGGAGAATAACCGTTTGCCCACATCGTGTAGTTCCACCACGTGTCCCAGCGCCGGAACCCGATAATCTGAGGCGTTCAGGTAAACGTATCCGGCATGACCACGATCACTGACATGTACAGTGGTAATCGGGGTTGCGGCATCCATCAGTGATGACCAGATACCAATGGCATCCAGCTGTTGGCTAGTTCCTTCCGCCAGCGCGATGGCTCTGGCATCAAAACCAGGGTGCTGGTGTTCGAAAGGCGACCGGGCTTCAATCAGATCAACCGGGATCTTCCCCTGGGAAAGGTTGGATATCGCCAGCGCCAGCGTGGCACCCGCCATACCTCCTCCGACAATCATGATGGTCATTGCATCTTACCCACAGCGTTTGCCATCAGCGCTTCAATGGCATCGGCGTCTTTCACTACACCGGCGGTCAATACGTCGTTACCGTGTTCGGTAATCACGATATCGTCTTCAATTCGTATGCCAATACCACGGTATTGCAATGGAACATCGGCATTCGGGGATATATACAAGCCCGGTTCTACCGTCAGTACCATACCTGGTTCCAGTAGGCGACCGCGGTCGGTGGAACCATAGTCACCAACGTCATGCACATCGAGTCCCAGCCAATGGCTCAGACCATGCATAAAGAACGGGCGATGGGCCTGCTCTGAAATCAGTGTCTCTATTTCACCTTGTAGAATGCCGAGTTTCATCAACCCGTTCAGCATGATGCGCACCACTTCTTCGTTCACGTCCCGGATACTGCGACCTGGCGCGAACAGTTCGATTGCCCGGCGTTCAGACGCCAGAACGATGTCGTAAATGGCCCGCTGTGGGGCGGTAAATTTACCATTGACCGGAAAGGTGCGGGTAATATCGCCTGCGTAGCCTTGATACTCGCAACCTGCGTCGATCAATACCAGATCACCGTCATGCATCTGACATTCATTTTCGGTGTAGTGCAAAATACAGGCGTTTTCACCGCTACCCACAATGGTGTTGTAAGAAGGATAACGGGCACCATGGCGCGTAAACTCATGGTGGATTTCTCCCTCAAGCTGGTACTCAAACATGCCTGGACGACACTTCTCCATCGCGCGGGTATGCGCCAGTGCGGTAATCTCCCCCGCCTTGCGCATGATGTCGATTTCCTGTGGTGACTTGAACAGCCGCATTTCATGCACCAACGGGCGCCAGTCAGTTATGGTCGGTGGTGCACTGAGGCCCTGACGGGTGCCGTTACGCAATATCTCCAGCGCGTGGAACACCTGCTGATCCGCGTAGTGGTACTGCCCCTGTGCGTGATAGACCACATCGAGTCCATTCAGTAATAAGTGCAGTTGGTCCTTGATTTCATCGAACGGTAAGGCACGGTCTACTCCCAGCGTAGCGAGAGCGCCTTCCTGGCCCAAACGACGGCCAAACCAGATCTCCGCCGTAAGGTCGCGAACGCGGTTGAACAGCACACTATGGTGGTGGTTTTCATCACTCTTAATCAGCAGGAGCACCGCTTCAGGTTCGTTAAAATCGGTGAAATACCAGAAATCACTGTTCTGCCGATAGGGGTAATCACTGTCGGCGTTGCGCTGGGCTTCTGGAGCGGCATAAATAACCGCAGCACTGGCGGGAACCATTTTATCCAGCAGAGCCAGACGGCGGCGGAGGTATTCTTGTTGGTTCATCATCTGCTCCTGAATAGTCAGCATCGAACATATCTCGTGGTGCGGCATGCCGTGATCAATGCAGTGTCGGTTTTTTCTGTTCCGGCGCCGTGGCTGCCGGATGTGTAAATTCGTTATGGCACATGATGGCGGCGACCCGCACATACTCGATGATTTCTTCCAGCGACTGTTCCAGTTCTTCTTTGTCTTCGTCTTCGTCATAGCCCAGTTGAGCGATATTTCGTAGATCGTCAATCACTTCCTTCAGGTCACCCTGGGCTTTGTCCAACCGTGGCTGCACAACGCCCAGCCCCAACAAAAAATGATTAACCCAACCGGCCAACGCGTCGGCGCGATCAAATACGCTGACATCATTTTGCGTGTCATCCGGCAGGAACATCCGGAACATAAATCCATCATCTTCCAGCGTATCGCGGGTTACTTGATAGAGCTGTTGCAGTGGTTGCGCCAGCGTTTGCGGAAAAGCCAGCCCTTCATTGGTTAATTCGGAAACTAGCGTTTTCCAGCTGTCGTCCTGGTTACCGGCACAGAGTACACCGCTGATTAGGCCGTGCATTTCAGCGGCCGTCAGGGCGACTTGTTGTTGTTGCAGCAAATGGTCAATGGCTTCATAGCCTGGGAATGTATTCACTATAGACATGCGCATTCGTCGTCGTTGGCAGAAGGAGTTCGTGTTATGCTACCACCAAGCTCCGTTGCTACACCAGAAAGGGCTTGTATCTTATATTTTGGGATATATATAGTAGCGTCCGCTTTTAACCGGCCCTTACCCGGCGGCACAGGATAAAATCTTATGTGGGCGTGAGATGAAACAAGGCAGGAAGGTGACATGTCTGCACAACCGGTAGATATTCAAATATTTGGTCGTTCGTTAAGAGTTAATTGCCCGCCAGAACAACAGGATGCGTTGAATCAGGCGGCGGAAGATCTTAACCAGCGGTTGCAAGACCTCAAAATTCGCACTAGAGTCACGAACACTGAGCAATTGGTGTTTATTGCCGCACTCAATGTGTGTCATGAACTGGCGCAGGAACGATTAAAAACTCGTGATTATGCGACCAACATGGAACAGCGGATTCGTATGTTGCAACAAACCATTGAACAGGCGTTGTTGGAACAAGGGCAAATTACAGAACGCCAAGGCCCACAGTTTGAGTAACATCGCGTTTTGACAAAAGTCCGGTATTTTGTGGTAACACTACGTTGCCAGACGTGTTAAAGTTAACTCGAGTAAAGAACAAAATTTCTCTGAGATGTTTGCCAGTGGGCCAGTCCCCTGAGCCGATATTTATACCAATAGAATGTAACGATCCGTGGTTGGTGAGCACGCTCGGTTCGGCCGAGAAGCCTTAAGATTGCGACGTTGCGTTCACCTTGAACCATGGGTTCAAGGGTTACAGCCTACGGCGGCATCTCGGAGATTCCATTCCCTCTCTTGTTTCCTGAATTACTCAGTACGGTAGTTGATTTCTATGCCAGTGATCACTCCTTCAGTTAATCCCCTTTCTAACCAGTTGTTACGTCAGTCTCTTCGTCAGGAAGTGCGACAACGTCGCCGTCAACTCAGTGCTGAACAGCAGGCTGAATTTGCCCGTCAGGCAACAGAACGGGTGATGAGCCATCCCCGTTTACAACATGCAACGCGCGTGGCAGTCTTCCTTTCGTTTGATGGTGAATTAAATACTCAACCATTGATTCAGGCGCTCTGGCAGCAGCAAAAACAGGTTTATCTGCCGGTGCTGCACCCATTCAGCCCGGGACATCTGCTTTTTTTACGCTATGACAGTGAAACCGAGTTGGTGCAAAACCGTTTGAAGGTGATGGAACCACGTCTGGATGTCCGCAAGGTATTGCCTCCAACGCAACTGGACATCTTGCTAGCTCCGCTGGTGGCGTTCGATGCGCGGGGACAACGGTTGGGTATGGGTGGTGGTTTCTATGATCGCACGTTACAACACTGGAAGCAGCGTGGACCTTATCCCATCGGGCTGGCACATGATTGCCAGCAGGTAGAGGCATTACCCGTGGATAATTGGGATGTTGCGTTACCGGAGATTATTACACCTTCTCATTGCTGGCAGTGGTAAATCCTGAGGATGCTACGGTTAGGTTACTGATTTCTATGCGGGTGTCCCAGCATGTTCTGCACCAGCTCAACACAACGCAGGAAACGGCCATCATAGTCAGAGTCGCTGACATCAACGTACGACACCTTGTTTTCTATCAACATGGCTTTCAGCAGATCCTGGAACGCTTGCCGGTCTGATGCGCTGCCGAGGCTGCGTAAGCCATCCGCGACCCATGGAGTATTGTTTTCCAGCAGGATCACCAGATCGAAACGGTACTCTTCAACCAGCGCCTGTACGAACGGGTGCTCTCGTCCTTCGTATTTTTTGCAAAACGCCTGAGTAGTAATGAAATCCGTATCGATAAAAGCAACTTTATTAGCATATTTTATTGCAAAATCAATATATTGTGCCTGACCTAGTGCGATTTTATCGTAATCGGAATATTGCAGTGCCATTTCATCCCCCCCAAGATGGGAGAACACATAGTCACGGCCGTACTCCCAGGCACTACTGGTATTGAAAATATTCGCCAGTTTGTTCACTAGTGTGGATTTTCCGCTGGATTCACCACCCAGAATCGCCACCGTGCGGACAAAGAACGGTTTCACTTCGGTGGGAATATATTCCCAGTAACGGAAGGGGTCCTGGCGTATCTGTGCGCCACTGATGTTCATGAATGAGCGTTTAGGATCGACCAACACAGTATCGATGCCCAGATGTTCGTTGTATTGTGGTGCATCCTGCTCTTCGCTGGTGTAGACGTAGTTAGGCTCGATTCCCTTCTCGACCATGAAATTCTTGATACCCCGGCTCCACACATCCCAGCCATGCGGATAAGGTTCCATACCTTGTTCATTGAAGGCATGAATATGAATATTTTTCTGATATTTAAAGGTTTGTAACAGCCAACGCAGTCGATCACTAACGGTAGGTTGCTGAGACATGGAACTGTGTTCAAACAACAGACGATCCCGCGGTTCGTCATAGCCTAAAACCACATGCAGTTCATCCACCTGACTGCAAGCGCGTTGAATCAGATAAATATGGCCGGTATGTAGCGGGTAAAATTTACCGAACACCACGCCGATGCTTTTTTGATGATAAGGGAATTCAAGCCCGAGGAAACGGTGCAGTGCTTCGAGTTTTTGGGCGCTGGGGCTTTTTATTTTGGCGTTGATTAACTGGCTGAGATAGCCTTTTGTCATATCCGTGGCATCAGCCACCTGCTGTAGGGTGCATCCTTTTTGCCTGATAGCAGATTTAAGATAATCGTATGGTGACATTGTCCGACACTCCTGTTTAGCTAACTAAACAAAATATCACAGAGTGCCCGCGACAATCCAAAGCAAATGCACCGTTACAGCTCGTCGAGTATCGCCAGCGCGTCGGCCAGTTTTTTTACACCAAACACCTGCATGGTGGTGGGTGGTTTTTTCGGCATGTTGGCGAAAGGCACAATCGCGCGTTTGAAACCATGCTTTGATGCTTCGGCGATACGTTCCTGACCACTGGGTACCGGACGAATTTCTCCCGCCAGGCCGACTTCCCCAAACACCACCAAATCTTGCGGCAGTGGCCGATCACGCAGGCTGGAGACCAGTGAGAGCAATAGCGCCAGGTCAGCGCTGGTTTCGGTGACTTTCACACCCCCAACGACGTTCACAAATACGTCCTGATCAGACATCTGTAAACCACCGTGACGGTGCAACACCGCCAGCAGAATAGCCAGACGGTTTTGTTCCAGACCCACCGCTACTCGCCGTGGGTTAGCCATCATGGAGTGATCTACCAGTGCCTGAATTTCCACCAATAATGGCCTGGTGCCTTCCCATACCACCATTACCGAACTGCCGGAAGTCACTTCATCACCGCGGCTGAGGAAGATAGCCGATGGATTACTGATTTCCCGCAATCCTTGTTCCGTCATTGCAAATACGCCCAGCTCATTAACCGCACCGAAGCGATTTTTATGGCTGCGCAGGGTACGGAAGCGAGAATCGGCATCGCCGTCCAACATGACGGAACAGTCGATACAGTGTTCCAGTACTTTCGGGCCGGCTAATGAACCGTCTTTGGTCACATGCCCGACCATAATAATGGCGACACCACGGGTTTTGGCAAAGCGCGTCAGGTATGCTGCGGTTTCTCGCACTTGCGCCACACTGCCGGGGGAGGACTGGATATCGGCAAGATGCATCACCTGAATGGAGTCGATCACCATCAGTCTGGGTTGTTCCTGTTCGGCAATCAGACAGATCTGCTCAATGCTGGTTTCCGACAGCATATTGATATTCTGAGTCGGCAATCCCAGACGATGGGCACGCATTGCCACCTGTTGCAGGGATTCTTCACCCGTGACGTACAATGTTTTCATCTGTCCGGCCAGTTTGCTTAGCGTTTGCAGCAGCAGCGTACTTTTGCCAGCTCCCGGATTTCCGCCAATCAGAATGGCACTGCCGGGAACGACACCACCACCGAGTACGCGGTCAAACTCCAGGAATCCAGTGGAGAAACGCGGCAGGTCTTCCAAACTGATGTCGGAAAGCTTTTGTACCCGGCTGATGCCGGCATTCTCTCCGGCGTAGCCAGAGAAACGGTCGCTTCGCGATGAGGATACGGCCGCGGCCAGGCGAACTTCAGTAATGCTGTTCCAGGCCTGGCAGGCACTGCACTGCCCCTGCCAGCGTGGATAATCGGCGCCACACTCATTGCACACAAATGCGCGTTTGGCTGCTTTTGCCACGGATTACCTCGATAAATTAACGGATTTCGTGCCGAAGACTACCACTCAGGATACACAATACGCCGGTCAGATCGGCATGACGAATGCTGATTGATGTCTTGGCGTTAACCTTGGGCTTGGCATGATAAGCAATGCCCAGTCCGGCAGCTTGAATCATCAACAGATCATTGGCGCCATCGCCGATAGCCACCGTTTGTTTCACCGGTATTTCCAGCTTTTCTGCTAACTGGCGTAGCGTATCCGCTTTATATCTGGCATCAATAATCGGGCCAACCACTTCACCGGTAAGTTTACCGTCACGCATACCCATTTCATTTGCCACGGCGGCGACCAGATCGAGCTCTTCACGCAAATAGTCGGAAAAATAGGTGAAACCACCAGAGGCAATAGCAATATACCAGCCAGCGTCCTGTAGCTGTTTCACCATCACTTTCAGTCCGGGGGTCAAAGGCAGACTATCCCGAACCTGACGCAGTATGTTGGCATCGGCACCTTTTAAGGTTGCTACCCGCTGGCGCAGACTAGCAGCAAAATCCAGTTCACCGCGCATGGCCCGTTCGGTAACATCGGCTACCATCTCGCCAGTACCGGCCAGTTTGGCAATCTCATCAATACACTCAATCTGAATGGCCGTCGAGTCCATATCCATCACCAGTAAACCTGGCGCGCGCAGGCTGGGCATATTGTCCATTTCAGCGACATCGAGCCCCAGGTCATGGGCGACTTGGGTGGCGCGAGGTGTCAATATACCTGCCAGTCGCACCACCTGATAATCATCTACACTCCAGGCGCTGACGACGACCAGTGGATCGCCGAGGTGTTGCTGAACCCGGGAAAGTAGATATTTATCGAGCACATCCCCATACAGCAACCAACCAGTGTAGCCAGCCCGATAATCGAGAGGCATGACTTCATCGCCACTCAGTGAGAGCGGCAGATTCGGCCAACAGTTGATTTCTGTCGGTAGATCTCGATAGGTTAAATGGTTCGACATGGGTAAATCCTTTCCAGCGGGTAACGATGAATTGATGGTGTGTTGGATGGTCACAAAAAGGACAATCATAAATCAACGCAACAAGCTATCCTATCGTCGGCGCTTCTGGCAACATTAAAGTATCCAAATCGCGTAGGTATTCCCATGGTTCGGACCCGGATAAAATTTCGTTTACATCGCACAGCCATCGTTCTGATTTGTTTGGCTCTGCTGGTCATATTGATGCAGGGAGCTTCTTACTTCAGCTTGAACCATCAGATGGCACGTTCAGAGCAGGTTGAAGAACTGGCGCGCACATTGGCAAAACAAGTGGCTTATACACTGACGCCCTTGATGGAAAGTAGTGATGATAATAGCCAGAAAATCAACGCCATGCTAAAGAACTTAACGGATCATAGCCGTATTCTGGACGCTGCAATTTATCAGCAGGATGGGACGCTGGTCGCGCGAGCCGGCGAAAAGATTGATGTCCGGGATCGGTTGGCGCTGGATGGAAATAGGGTAGGCAGCTACTTTAATCATCAACTAGTGGAACCCGTGAATGGTAAAGACGGACCGATAGGTTTCCTGCGTATCACGCTGGATACTCATGTATTGGTGACAGAAGCCACGCAGGTGGATAACACCACCAATATTTTGCGTTTAATGATTCTCCTGGCATTGGCGATAGGGATCATTCTGGCACGAACATTGTTGCAAAACCGACGTACTCGCTGGCAGCAGTCTCCTTATCTACTCACAGCCAATACATCAGTGCAGGATGAGCCTACAGATGCCGATGCAGATACAGATGAGCAGGTGGCTCCGTCAGAACATATTAAGAAAGAGTAATACTGGCAGTAGTTGGATAGTATCCATGTTTATCAGTGCTACCGGTAATTCTCTGTGGTCGATGTCAACACGCTTTACCCAAAAGAGGTTTTACTTCCGTGTGATCAGCGATGCAATAACACCAAATCAACGTAATCAGCTTGCTTATTGGACTTGTCTACACTCTCTTCCATACTAAGCCTTGAGCGCATTTATCTCATCCTTGATTGTTTATAGTGCCAAGATCAGTAAGAATAAGCGCCAATTGGGCCTCATAAAACGAGGCCATGTTTGGAGCGATTTGCAGTAGACTCCATTAGAACTTTATATAACTCGCTATTTAAAATAGAAGATTTAAAAAGATGTCAAATCCTTCATTTTTGCAAGAGATTTCCCACCGCAGGACTTTTGCTATTATTTCTCACCCCGATGCCGGTAAAACGACGATTACTGAAAAAGTATTGTTGCTCGGGCAGGCCATTCAGATCGCCGGCACGGTAAAAGGGCGTGGGTCCAGTCAACATGCCAAATCCGACTGGATGGAGATGGAAAAGCAGCGCGGTATTTCTATTACTACCTCTGTAATGCAGTTTCCTTACCACGAGTGCCTGGTCAACTTGCTGGATACACCAGGGCATGAGGATTTTTCGGAGGATACCTATCGTACTCTGACCGCAGTGGATTGCTGTTTGATGGTGATCGATGCGGCAAAAGGGGTTGAAGATCGTACTCGCAAGTTGATGGAAGTTACGCGTCTGCGCGATACGCCGATCCTGACTTTTATGAACAAGCTGGACCGCGATATCCGTGATCCGATGGAAGTGCTGGACGAAGTTGAAAGGGAATTGAAAATTGCGTGCGCGCCGATTACCTGGCCGATTGGTTGCGGTAAGTTGTTCAAAGGTGTTTATCATCTCTACAAAGATGAAACCTATCTGTATCAGAGTGGTATGGGGCACACCATTCAAGAAGTACGCATTGTCAAAGGTTTGAATAACCCGGATCTGGACAAGGCGGTCGGGGAAGACCTGGCGGCTCAATTGCGTGAAGAGCTGGATCTGGTAAAAGGCGCTTCCAATGAATTTGATGAAGAAGACTTTTTGTCCGGGGAATTAACGCCAGTATTCTTTGGTACTGCGTTGGGCAATTTCGGCGTGGATCATATGCTGGATGGTCTTGTGTCCTGGGCGCCATCACCGATGCCGCGTAAAACAGACGTTCGTGTGGTGAACGCTGGTGAAGAAAAATTCACCGGTTTTGTGTTCAAAATTCAGGCTAACATGGACCCGAAACACCGTGACCGTGTGGCGTTCATGCGGATAGTGTCCGGTAAGTATGAAAAAGGCATGAAGCTACGTCAGGTGCGTACGGGCAAAGACGTTATTATCTCTGATGCCTTGACGTTCATGGCAGGTGACCGTTCCCATGTGGAAGAAGCTTATCCTGGCGACATCATCGGGTTACATAACCACGGCACGATCCAGATTGGAGATACTTTTACCCAGGGTGAAGATATGAAGTTCACCGGTATTCCTAACTTTGCGCCGGAACTGTTCCGTCGTATTCGGCTGCGTGATCCGTTAAAGCAGAAGCAGTTACTGAAAGGGTTGGTACAGCTGTCCGAAGAGGGGGCTGTGCAGGTATTCCGGCCGTTAATCAATAACGATCTGATTGTCGGGGCGGTTGGGGTGCTACAGTTTGATGTCGTGGTGGCGCGCCTGAAGACTGAATACAACGTAGAGGCCGTGTATGAATCGGTCAACGTTTCCACTGCGCGCTGGGTGGAGTGTAGTGATGTTAAGAAGTTTGAAGAATTCAAACGCAAGAATGAACAGCATCTGGCGTTGGATGGCGGTGATAATTTAACGTACATCGCACCCACCATGGTAAACCTTAACCTGACTCAGGAACGTTATCCTGAGGTTCAGTTTCATAAGACCCGCGAACACTAAGCTTGGTAATGACTGGCTGATGACTTTTCCTGTCATCAGCCTGTGTTATTATTTTCTTTTAATAATCATTATATTAAGTGCATTTACCTTCAGGCCTTTCCCATCGAATTAATTCACAGACAAATCTTAAATCGTTCTCTAAACGTTTTTTTCTCATAAACGGCCTGGGTTTTTGTTTTTTGTCGTCTATAGTTAACTGCGTGTAGGGTAGTCTGGTTTTTTTGACTGCAAATGTGACTTTGAGCGGATTCTTATATTAATTTTTTTATTTTTTGTAATTCTATAATCTGTTTGTTGTGATGGGACAAGGCTAATGACGACTGCCTATCCTGGCGGGAAGGTGTTAGTGAAACCTGTTGATGAAACAGGATAACTGTAAGGACGATGTTGATGAAAAAGACTAACAAGATTGCACTATCGCGGATCGCGATTGTTCTGGTGACGGTTCTGGCCGGTAGTGGCTATGTGCTAGCGGAGGAAACTATCGGGCAAGAAGCGAAAAATATCGCAGAAACCACAGGGAATAAAATCGATAGCTCGGTCCAGACGGCATCTGGTTATGTTGATGACAGCGCGCTTACCGCGAAAGTGAAAGCGGCATTATTGGCGTCTAAAACCCTCGACAGTGATGATATTTCTGTTAAAACAACCCAGGGAGTGGTAACACTCAGCGGTTTTGTGACCAGTCAGAAATTGGCCATCAGCGCCGTAGAAATTGCCACTAAAACGGAAGGTGTTAAGTCGGTCAGCGACAAGCTTCAAGTAAAGGATGCCAGCTCCCAATCATTGATGGCCTATGCCGGAGATGCAGTGACGACCAGTACGATCAAGGCCAAATTGCTGGCGGATGACATTGTGCCTTCACGCCATGTCAGAGTGGAAACTGTTGATGGTGTCGTACAGTTAACAGGGCAGGTGGGCAACAAAGCGCAGTCTGATCGTGCTGAAAAAATAGCAAAATCGGTTGATGGCGTTAAGAGTGTTAAAAACGATCTCACAGTAAAATCCTAAGGCCGGGTCGGATGCGGGCTGCCTATCGTGGATAGCGAGTCCGTAATATTGCGGCCAATGATGGCATGTCTTCCGTGCCGTCATGTTCACACCAGTATGCTTCTGGTGTGTGCCCGTTATTGTCCTGAAGCGTCGATTCGGCTGTGCAGTCGGGTTAGCGGACGATCACGAATTGCTTTCCGATGTGTTATAAGCGCATGACGATGACGCACTGAAAAAGGTATCCTCGATGCATCCTGCACTGTCCTGAAGGTTTAAACATTGCAAACCCGCGTTTCAGCTATTCCTGCATCTTCAGATACTGCCATTGACATTGCGCAGTCCGCGTCTGTTGCGTTTATTGATACCCACTGTCATTTTGATTTTCCACCTTTTGCGGCGGACGAAGTGGCAAGTTTGCATCGTGCGACGCAAGCTGGTGTCGAAGGGATTATTATTCCTGCCGTTGAGTCCCATTATTTTGATCGTATCCTGCATTTGGCCCACAGCTGGCCGGTGTTGTATGCGGCACTTGGGTTACATCCGCTTTATATTGAGCGTCATCACGAGGCAGATTTGGCGCTGCTGGAATCTCGGCTTCATGATCGTGACCACCGATTGGTTGCGGTTGGTGAAATAGGCTTGGATCTTTACCGGGACGATCCGCAGTTTGAACGGCAATGCGTCTTCCTTAACGCTCAGTTGGAACTGGCCAAGCAATACGATTTGCCCGTTATTCTGCATTCACGCCGGAGTCACAATCCGTTGGCCGCATTATTGAAACAGGCTCAACTGCCACGTACAGGGGTGGTACACGGATTTTCGGGTAGTTTTGAACAGGCACAGGCGTTTATTCGATTGGGATATTATATTGGCGTCGGCGGTGTCATTACCTATCCGCGAGCCAATAAAACACGGCAGGCTATCGCCCGTTTGCCGCTGGATCGTTTGCTACTGGAAACTGATGCGCCAGATATGCCCGTGTGTGGTTATCAAGGGGAACCTAACCGACCTGAACGTATCCGTTCCGTATTTCAGTCGTTATGTGATCTGCGTACTGAATCGCCAGAGGTGCTCGCGGCGGTATTATATGAGAATACTCACCGTCTTTTCCCGTTGACGGTGTCCTGCCAATGAGTGCTATCTGTCGCTTTTCTGGTTTTTCCTCGGCTTCCCGGTATTATTTTCATAACGATAACTTATTTTTCTTTTGTGGCTAATGGCCGTAGAGCGGGAGTTTCGTATGGAAATCTTTGCTAAAATGAAATTTTGTGCCAAAAAAAGGTGATGACTCTCATTATCTGATGTTTTTCTTTGCCTGATGTTGTATGAGTTTGTGGCATCCCACTCGCCTATGTTGCGTCGTGGGTGTTTGTTATCAACTGCTACCATTGGCAGGCTGTATTCCCGCTTTGTTGGGCGGGTATTTTTGTGTTCACTCTCGCTACAGGGAATTTCGCATGGAACTCTTAATGAGTCTGTTGGGTATGGCTGTGCTGATATTGATTGCGGTCATGCTTTCCGGCAACCGTAAGGCCATTAACCGTCGTACTGTCAGTGGTGCGTTTCTGATTCAGGTCGGGATTGGTGCCTTGGTATTATATATTCCGTTGGGACGCGAAGTCCTGAACGGCATGTCGGAAGGCGTCGCCAATGTGATCTCCTACGGCAACCAGGGAATCTCATTCATGTTTGGTGGTCTGGTGTCGAGCAAAATGTTTGAGGTCTTTGGTGGCGGCGGTTTCGTATTTGCCCTCCGGGTTCTGCCTATTATTGTCTTCTTCTCTTCACTGATAGCGGTGCTCTATTATCTGGGCGTCATGCAATGGGTGATTCGTGTTCTAGGCGGTGGTTTACAGAAAGTACTCGGAACATCGCGTACGGAGTCGCTTTCTGCTACCGCAAATATCTTTGTTGGTCAAACCGAAGCACCATTGGTGGTTCGTCCTTATATTGCCAATATGACTGAGTCTGAACTGTTTGCCGTGATGTGTGGTGGGTTGGCGTCTGTCGCTGGGTCAGTATTGGCTGGTTATGCTCAGATGGGCGTGCCGCTGGAATACTTGATTGCCGCATCGTTTATGGCGGCACCGGGTGGATTGCTGTTTGCCAAGTTGATCATGCCGGAGACTGAAAAAACGCATGACCGGGATGTGATCGGCAGTTTTGTCGGGGATGAAGAAAAACCGAGCAACGTCATTGACGCTGCTGCCAGCGGTGCGGCTTCCGGTATGCAGTTAGCACTGAATGTTGGTGCTATGTTGCTGGCGTTTATTGCGTTGATCGCACTGCTTAACGGTATTCTTGGCGGTGTCGGCGGCTGGTTCAATTTTCCGCAGTTATCGCTGGAGATGATCCTCGGCTGGATTTTTTCGCCCATAGCTTTCCTGATTGGGGTGCCGTGGAATGAGTCGATGGTGGCGGGTTCATTCATTGGACAAAAACTGATACTCAATGAATTCGTGGCTTACATGAATTTTAGTGCTTACTTGAAACCGGATAATGTGGTGACTGCCTCCGGGTTGCAGGTTTTGTCAGCGCATACCAAGGCGATTATCTCTTTTGCGTTATGCGGATTTGCCAACCTGTCCTCGATTGCTATTTTGATTGGCGGGTTGGGCAGTATGGCGCCTCAACGTCGTCATGATATTGCCAGACTAGGGCTGAAAGCGGTAGCGGCAGGTACGTTGTCCAATTTAATGAGCGCCAGTATTGCGGGTTTTTTTCTGGCTTTGTAAGTCGAACCTCGGGTGAGGTGTAGTTTTATCATCCTGCATTTCCCTGTGGTGTAGCAACATAACCGGATGGTTCGACATACCGGTTGAGAGTTTAGTGACATGCTTTCTGATTTTATTAAAGAAATAGAGTGGATGACATTCCACCTGGCTGATAACAACACCATTTATCCAGGGTTTAGTGCTCGCTGTTATTTTTACCTGCCGGCGTATCGGGACGATATGTTCTTCCTCGCTGGCATTCCTCTCACGGCGGAAATGGAGCGTTCGGTACCCAAGCGACGGGCAGAGTTTCTGGCGGGGCGCTATCTGGCGAAACAGGTACTGGAACGTCTCGGCATTAGTGACTTTGTCCTGCAAAACGGGCGTGATCGTTCTCCGCAATGGCCAGCAACGGTGTCAGGTTCACTGAGTCACAATGTGGATAGCGCATTTTGTGCCGCCCATTTCCACAGTGAGACCTTCTCTTGTATCGGGCTGGACGTTGAAACTGTGATGACCACTGAACGGGCGGATAGCCTGTGGCCAGGTATCGTGGATGAGGTTGAGTACAACTGGCTGCGTTCACAGGATCAGATCACCGTTACTGAGATGTTGACGCTGAATTTCTCGGCAAAGGAGAGCCTGTATAAGGCGCTGTATCCACATGTAAAGTGCTATTTTGATTTTCTGGATGTCCGAATGGTCGAACTAGATACCATTAAACAGATTTTTACGCTGGAATTGCGCACTGCACTGGCTCCTGATTACCCGGCAGGGCGCTGTTTTCGTGGTATTTACCGGATGCGTGAGCGGGATGTGACCACGTTTATTTGCTGTTGAATTCCAACCTGCGTGGTGGATAACGCCATCACGCTGTTTTTGTGACAGATATATGCAGCGAGAGGCGGTCATGGCGTAATATTCTGCTTAAAAGCGGCAAGTGAGTACGGAGCGACCAATGAGGATGACGGGTAATACGATACTGATTACTGGCGGTGGTTCTGGTATCGGCCGGGAGTTGGCAGAAGCGTTCCATGTGGCAGGAAATCAGGTGATTATTGCGGGTCGCCACGAAACGCCGCTGCAACAAGCGGCAGCAGCTAATCCGGGTATGAGTTATCAAGTGTTGGATCAGCGCAACGCCAGTGACGTGAGCGCTTTCGTCGTCTCTCTCACTGCCAGATATCCTCAGTTGAATGTAGTGATCAATAACGCCGGAATTCAGCGCCGGGAAGACCTTACTCGTCCACAGTTGTCAGCGGTGGAGGACACGGTAGCCACCAATTTGCTGGGACCGATTTATCTGACCACCGCCTTATTGCCTCAATTGATGCGGCAATCTCAGGCGGCAATTCTGAACGTGACCTCTGAGCTGGCTTTCCTGCCGCAGGCTATCACACCGACGTATTGTGCCACCAAAGCGGCGTTGCACTCTTACACTCAATCACTACGTTGCCAATTACGTAATAGCCCGGTGCAGGTGATTGAAATCATTCCTCCCTGGGTACAAACCGGCTTACAGGGCGAGTGGGGGTTCGATCCTCAGGCGATGCCATTACAGGCATTTATCAGTGAAACCATGATGTTATTATCTTCACAGCCAACTGCCGGTGAAATTGTGGTGCAGCGGGCGCAACCCTTCCGATTTGCCCAGCGAAACGGTAATTATGAAGTATTATTCCGGACGTTCAACGAACCTGACTGACGTTTAGTGCGGAACCGACCACAGGGCTGATTACACGCCGCATCAGTCCTGTGGGACGAACGAATCAATGAACCGCTAACACGTCTTTAAACGCGGAGGCGAAAGCGTTGATTTGTTCCGGACTATGGTTGGCTGAGATAGCGCAACGCAACATCGCCTTGCCCTGTTCAACGGTTGGGAACATGGCAACTGTCGTTGCAAATCCCTTGTCGTGAAGTGCCGCGCAAACTGAAATGGCGCGATCTTCGTTGCCGATAAACAGCCCACGTATTGGCATCAGCGCGTTGTGATTAATGACGTGATGTGCGTTGAACGCCTCATCAAAGACGTTGATCATTTTTTGCAACAATTGTTGGCGCCTGGTGACTTCACCATTTAAATGCAGCTCGGCAGCGGCAACACATGCGGCAATACCTGGCAGTGACGGTGGGCCGCCAAAGGCATAGGTCGTACCAAATTGCTTGATAAATAGATGAGTGTCTTCTTTCTGGCAGGCGACAAAACCGCCATGAGAGCCGAACGCTTTCGATAGAGAACCCACAAGAATAAGGCGTTCGGGGAAGTGATTATTGGTACATTCCATCACATATCCCGCCCCGTTTTTGCCGAAAACGCTGGTTCCGTGTGCATCATCCAGATAGACATAGCCATTATGTTTTTCAGCCAGATGCAGCAGAAGGTTTACCGGCGCCACTCCACCCATAGAACCAACACTGTCGGAAATGGATACGGGCGTCAGGCCTTTTGACTCGGCTCCGGCAAACTCGCTTTCCAGCCTGTCAGTATCCTGAAAATCAAAGCGACGGACTTCACCGAACTGCAATAATAATCCCCGATTGATTTGCATGGTGGCATGGGCCGTTTTATCTAAAAGAAATATCGGGCCTTTATTATAAGGAAAGTGAGGTAATTCCCCTGAACCCAATAAAGGTAATACAGCCAAATGGCAGGGGGTTACTGCATTAAATGATAATACCGGCACCTCTGCTATAATAGATGAAAGTAATGATTCAAGGCGATTAAAAATATCGACTTTGATTCGGGTTCTGGCAACGGAAAGTTGAGCGCCAAATTTATCAACCGCTTTATGTATTGCTGCGACAAGATCAGGATGTGTTTCCAATCCTAAATAAGAGCAGGAAACAAATTCAACCATACGTCGGCCATCGCTCAGCGTAATTACTTTACCGTGTCGTTCTGAAACTTCCAATTCGTTTACATGTTCATTGAAAACCCGGTTCTGATGGGTTCTAGATTGTTGTATTTTTTTTGCTTGCCAATTGTTCATAATTATTCCTTTTGTTAATTAAGACAATTTACATCATCGGTTTTTCCCCTTGATTTAAAAATAAATAAAAATTGACCTGAAGTAATAATAATAATAAACAGTCCCAGCACAATATCTGTTCGTGGAACATAGTCAGTAACCAGACCAGCAAGGTAGCTGAGCACAGCGGCGATGATCATTTGAATAAACCCGGTAATTGCAGTGGCTGTGCCAACTATTTTTATATTGACATTGAGCGCCTGGGTATGGCCTTGCGGATAGATAGCACCAGAAGCGATATTAAAAACGATGCCAGCAATGATCAGTAATGACAGGCTTTCCGGGAAAAATAATCCACTGGAAAGGAATAATAAACCACTGATGATTTGTGCGGAGATAACCATTGCTACGTTATGTGCGATTGTTGTTTTTGCTAATTGGGTTCCCAGCATATAGCAGGCTACCGCACCAAAGAAAATAAACGAGAAATAAGCGGGTGATGAAAATATACTGATGTGATAGATCACCGGTGATAAAGAAATAAAACACAGCAAACCAGAAAATGTCAGTGTGACGATCAACGTGCCATGGATGAAAGCACGGTTATGGATTAGATCGTTGTAATTACATGTTTGTTCTGTTGCCGCTGCTATTTGATGTCTAAATGGTGCGAATAAGCTCAGCAGTATGGTGACTGCCCCAAATAGCGCCATAAAATAAAACAATGAACGCCATCCCCACGGCTCCACCATTTGACCACCCAATACTGGCGCGAGAAGCGGTATCACTGCACTGGCGGTTGCAATATCAGCAATGACACGCTGAAGTTTTTTGCCGTCATAACACTCTTTCGCCAGTGACCGTGCAACAATCGGGCCCGTACTGGCACCGATAGCCTGTAGAGCCCGTCCGGCCAATAATCCAGCGGCATTATCAGCATAACTGCAAATAATGCTGCCGATGATAAAAACAGTCATTCCACCATTAAGCACATACAGTTTTTTTACGCGATCAGATAAGTAGCCCGCTAATAATTGTCCGACAGCAAAAAATATCAGAAAGAGACTGATTGTGGCCTGTACGGTAGAATAACTGACAGAGAGATCTTCCTTGATAATATTCAATGCCGGAACTAGCATGTCGGTTGCTAATGCAGATATCGCTGTAGCAAAGATCAAAATAAAATATGTGATCATGTTGATAGATATATAACGGCTTTATCATTTTATTAATATTACGCCTGTTTTGGGGTAATAAGATATACTATGCTTATGAACATGGTTAAAATGGACCATGGTTCCGGTTTATTTGACTTTTACGGTATTTTATTTTTTTTATTATCCAAGTGTGGTGCTTTTATCTGTGATAAGCCATTGCTTGAATATGTATTGTACTGCCAGTACTGGTTAATATTATCATCCTTATTATTTTATGGTGAAGAAGTGATTGGAATAAATTTGAATCACTTAATTATGTCAATTCCGCGTAACTCATTATTTTTTCCGTTTTTCTGAACTTTTAAATTTATTAAGTTAGTGGGCAATTACCCACATAGCTACTCTATTATATGGTGCTGTAAGTATTACTCTTAGTGATTGTGATATTGCCAAAATAATGATCCTATTATTCTGGCATTTATCTATATACAGTCATACTTGTTTTTTATAATCTCTTTTAAATCAATGGATTGTGTTCTCTGGCGGCCAGACCACTTTGATTTTATTCAGGCAGCTATTCTATTTGAAAAGGAAAAGACATTGAATACTTCAGCCATTTCATCGGGTTCGTCAGATATGAGTTTTTGGCATAACTGGCGACTGATGCCTCTGTTTAACGCCATTATTGGTCTCATCCTGCTCTTGTTTGCTGTGTCGATCGGCTTTGCCGTTCACTTTCTGATGCTGAGTAACCATTCTCTTAACGATGTTACTGCTGAAATACAGGTACGGATGGGCGTTTCAAATAGTTCTAATCACTTGCGTGCTGCCCGGCTAATGTTGATTCAGGCGGCTGCGGCTGCACGTGAAGGCGACATGGAAACGGCCAATAGCAGTATTGCCCAGGCTGAAACACGGCTGAAAAAGTCGGCAGAGAGCTTTGCGGCCTACCAGGGACGGGCAGTAAAAACCCCGGCAGATGCCGCGCTGGATGAGGCGTTGCAGCAACGTTATAACGATTATGTTAATACCGGCCTTAAACCCATGCTGGATGCGGTAAAAAATGGTCGCTATGCTGATGTTATTGATATTGAATGGAAAAAGACCCGTAAGCTGGATCTTGCATACAATGAGGTGTTGTTGAAGGTGGTGGCTATCCGTACCCAACGGGCAGAAATCCTGAATAGCAAAGCGCAGAGTGAGTCACGGCTTGGTTATATGGTGATGGGCGGGAGTTTTGTGGCCGCAGTATTGGTTTCACTGTTTACTTTCCTGTGTCTGAGTCGTGTCGTGATCCAGCCGATGAAAGATTTGGTGACCCGTATCGAGCATATTTCTTCTGGCGACCTGACAATGCCGCTGATGCAATGGGGACGAGGTGAGATAGGGCAACTTGGGCATTATCTGCAAAATATGCAGCAATCGCTGGTAAAAACCGTCAGTAATGTGCGCCAGGGGGTTGAGTCAATTTATCAGGGAATTACCGAGATTTCGGCAGGGAATACCGATCTGTCCGCTCGGACAGAACAGCAAGCGTCGGCATTGGAACAGACATCTGCCAGCATGGAGGAGTTGACGTCTACGGTGAAACATAATGCGGATAACGCGAATCATGCCACGCAATTGTCAGGCAATGCGTCCGGCAAAGCCCGCGAAGGCGGTGATATTGTCGCCGGTGTGGTTCAAACCATGGGAAACATTGATCGCAGCTCGAAAAAAATCTCCGAAATCACCAACATTATCAATGGCATCGCTTTCCAGACCAATATTCTGGCGCTCAATGCGGCGGTAGAGGCGGCTCGGGCAGGAGAACAAGGGCGTGGTTTCGCCGTGGTTGCCGGTGAGGTTCGAACACTGGCGCAGCGCAGTGCTCAGGCGGCGAAGGAGATTGAAGGCCTGATCAGCGAATCGGTTTCTCTGGTCAGAACGGGTTCTGAGCAGGTAGGTAAAGCGGGTGACACCATGCAGGAGATTGTGAACGCGGTCACTAGCGTGACAGATATTATGGCGGAGATCTCTGTTGCTTCGCAGGAGCAGAGCAAAGGTATTGATCAAGTCGGGCAGGCGATCCATTCCATCGACAATGTGACGCAGCAAAATGCCGCGCTGGTGGAAGAGGCGACATCAGCCGCAGCATCTCTGACTGAACAGGCAGAAAGATTAAATCAGGCCGTATCTGCTTTCCGCCTTGATAGCGAATTGTCGACCGAGGGGCAGGTTTCCATATCGCCAACCCTAAAGCGGGTATTACTGAAAACACCGTCGTTATCTGTGATCAAAACTCCAGCCAGTCAGGATGGCTGGGAGACATTTTGACCCATCATAAACGATGGGGCGGCATAGCCGCCTTATCGTTTAAGTATCATGGTGTTTGTCATTGGTGTAAGCACTTACTTACTATGGTGACCAGCTTTACTGCGTATGTGCTTCCGTTATGCCGCCCGGCCTCCCAAATACAATTCCCGCATGCGGGGGTCGCATAACAATTCATCAGCATTGCCAGTCAGGGCGACTTTGCCCAGCGCCAGGACATAGGCACGGTCAGAGATATGCAATGCTTCCATCGCATTTTGCTCCACCATCAGAATAGCCACATCTTCCTGGCGCCGGATGTCCTGAATCGCTGCAAAGACATCGCTGAGCATTTTCGGTGATAACCCGGCAGAAGGTTCATCCAGCAGCAAAGTGGCGGGTTTCGGCATCAGGGCTCGGGTCAGGGCAAGAATCTGACGTTCTCCACCGGAGAGTGCTGATGCGGTGGCTCGCCATTTTTTGCGCAGTAATGGGTAGCGTTCGCACAGCGCTTCCATGCGTTGCTGGCGTTCGGCATCCGATAAAAACTGGCCGCCCGTTTGCAGATTTTCCTTGATAGTCAGATTGTTAAACACATTGTCTGTTTGTGGTACGAACCCCAGTGAGCACTCACGAACTTTGCGGTGAATCGGGATTTGACTAACATCCTGACCATCGAGCATGACCTGACCACGGCGTGGTCGTAAATAACCGGCAATGCATTTCAATAGGGTGGATTTACCGCAACCGTTGGGGCCGAGTAATGTGACGATCTCTGCCCGTTCAACGTGCAGGGAAATGCCCTGTAGAATATCGATACCCGGCGTATAACCAGCGATCACCTCGTTCAGCGTAATCATACCGCCTCCTGTAATACTTGTGTGCTGCGCCCCAGATAGGCTTCCAGTACCTGTGGATTGTCCGCCAGTTCCTCCGGACGACAACTGGCGACGATATCTCCTCTGTCCAGCACGATGCAGCGCTGGCAAAGTTCGCGGATAAAATGCATATCGTGTTCAATGACCACCAGCGACAGGCCATCACGGTTCAGTCGCAGCAGTGTCTCGACAATATCACGCCGAAGATTGGGGTGAACGCCCGCCATGGGTTCATCCAGCATCAAAACTTTGGGGTTCCCCATCAGGGCGCAGGCGATCCCCAGCAGTTTTTTCTGTCCGCCAGACAAGGCGGCAGCGGGGAGATCACGTACCTGTGTCAGTAACAGCTCGTCGATTAATGCCCCGGCTTTTTCTCTGCCGGCCCGTTCTGCCCGCAGGGTGGCCGGTAACGATAACAGGCTGCCCCAAAAGCCGTGCTGTTGTGTCCCGGCAGCCATCACCACTTCCATCACGGTCATTTTTTCTGGCATTGCCGGTAGTTGGAACGTGCGGGCAACACCCGTTTCGATAATATGATGTGTCGCCAGTCGGTCGATACGCTGCCCGCTGACAGTAATGGTGCCGCTGTCAATGGGAGTGAAACCGGAAATAGCGTTTAACAGGGTGCTTTTCCCCGAACCGTTGGGGCCTAGCAAGCCGAGAATTTCTCCCTGTTTCAGGGTAAACGTCACCCCTTCCAGTACACGGTTGCCGCCGAAGGCTTTACATACGGCGTCAACCTGCATTAATGGCGTCATGGTATTATCCTCAGTCGTTCCGGCAGTAACCCGCCCGCCCGTCCTAATAAACAGCCCAGCAAAATAACCCCAACCATGCCTAGTCGAAGCGCTCCGGTGATATCAGAACTGATGTGAAACATGTCTTTGGCAAAAGGAATAAAGTTGTACAGGCTTTCTACCACCAATACGCCGATCAATACCCCGGCAACATTACCAATACCGCCGATCATCACCATGCTCCAGATCAGAAAGGTTTCGGAGGAGAGCAGGTAATCCGGGCTGACATAACTGGTGTACCAGGCCAGCAATATGCCGGCGAGAGCACCGATTGCTGCACTGCACATCAGTGTTTGGCATTTCAGCCATTGCAGGTGATAACCCATACAGGTGGCGAGCTGTGGTTGTTCTCGCATCAGACGTAGAGCGCGCCCGAATCGGCTTTTACCTATCTGTAGTGACAGCAGGGTAACCAGCAGTAGCACCAGCAGGATAACAATGGCAAAAATGATACTGTCACTTTGCTGCGATCCGCTGGACCAGGGGGCGGCAATGTTGCCAATACCCTGTGCGCCCCCAGTGAGCTCATTTTCATTAATGATCACAATGCGGATGATTTCTGCCACCGCCAGCGTGGCGATCCCCCAATAATCGGCGGCCAGCTGACGTCCGAGAACGGCCATGCCAGCGCCTGACAGCATCGCCAGACCAATGCCTATGGCACCGGATAGCACAAAAGGTATGCCCAGTTGTGCGCCTATCCCGGCGGCATAAGCCCCGATGCCCACAAATGCAATGTGACCAAAATTCAGTAATCCGGCATAGCCCGCCTGTATGTTCAAAGACAGTGCGACCAGTGCATAGATACCGGCAATCGTGATGATATGCAGCAGAAAGTCAAACACGGCGAACCTCCCGGTTAAATAAGCCGTACGGGCGCAACAACAGTGCCAGCAACAGTATGACGAATGAGGCGGCATTGATGTAAGTCACTGGAATAAATGCCAAACCACCACCGGTCAGCCAGCCAAAATTGAGGTTGGTCACCAGTGTTTCCGTCACGGCGATCAACAAGGCACCCAGCACTGCGCCCATTGGATTACCCAATCCGCCCAAAATGGCGGAAGCCAGCACGGGCAACAGCAGATCATTACCCTGATTGAGATAAGCGCTGGAGTTCATAGCCAGTAAAGAGCCGCCCAGTCCGGCCAGTGCACCGGCAATGAGATTAACCACATGCACGATAGCATTAGCATTAAGTCCGGAAGCTGCCGCCAAATCGCGGTTGCTGGTTAGTGCGCGGATAGCGCGGCCCAGAGTGGAATGAAACAACAACCAACTAAAGCCGGATAATAGCAGTAGGGTGATGGCGATTGTCCACAGTTGATCACCCGATACGCGGGTGCCATCCAGCGAGAGTGCCGGACTTATCGGTAGGCCGTAGCCCACCGGTGACGAACCGGCAATGCCCAGAACCAGGGCCAGCATGATCATCGACACCGCCAGTGAGCCGATCATGGCATTGGCGGAACCCGCTTTCACCAGTCGCCGGAATACCCAGTGGTGTAATAACATGGCGATGACGCCGCATAAGCCACTGGAGATGATCACCGCCAGTGGAAACGGCACTCCAATCCGCAACAGCGCAGCGGTCAGAAATGAGCCGACCATGGCATATTGCACATGCGCAATATTGGCGAACCGGACCAGGCCGTAAACCAGACTTAATCCCAGCGCAATCAAGGATAGATCGGCGGTACGTATTAATGTATCAAGCATGAACTGGAACATAATGCTTTCCTGTACAGGGCTATCGTGCAGTGAGCAGGCTCACTCGCCGTTTAACGAGGTGCCAGGGCACCGTTTACTGATTTCACTTTTTCGTATGGTTGTGTCTGGCGCATATGATCAGCATCCAGATTCAGTGGTCCGGTCACACCGACAAAGTGCGGCGCCACTGCTAGCATCGCTGTCTGCAATGCGGCGGGGTCGGCACTACCTGCTTTGTTGATCGCGGCAGCAGCGAGCATGATGCTGTCATAGGCATAACTGCCATAGGCGGATTTTGGATTTTCGTTATAGCGCTTGCGGTACTGTTCGGTATAGCGTTGGCCTTTGTCACTCAGTCCGGCCACTTCCATCCCCATTTTCCCCTGGGTGTATTGTGCCGGTGAATTGGCTGTACACATGGTCAGATACATGCCATACCAAGGGGTTTTATTCAGTCCAAGCTCGTAAGACTCGCGGTTGAGGACTACCGCATCCTGGCCGTAAGTCGTGTAAACATAGACGTCAGGCTTATAGCGAGATAACTGCTCCAACTCACGCCGATATGATGACTGGCCGCTGGTATACAGTGTTTTGGCTACGACCTTGCCCCCTAGCTGCTGAAAGAACTTGGTGAACTGTTCCGCCATACCCTGACCATAAGCGCCGTTCGGCGCGATGAAGGCGACTTTACGGTAACCCATGGCATAAACATCTTTGGCGGAGAAGCGGGCGGACAGATCATCGAGTCCGATGACACTGTAGGAGAACTTGCCGATTTTGCGGATATCTGTGCTAGTGCCAGAGATGTTGATGTGCACTAAATGGTTTTTCACTAGATACTGCCCGATCGGAATAGTGACACTGGAAGAAAAGGCGCCGACCACCAGTGGTACATGATCCACTTGTGTTAGTTTGCGCACGGCATCTAACGCTGTAACCGGGTTGCCGGCAGAATCTTCGACTATCACCGCCAGTTTTTGCCCGTCGACGCCACCCTGGGCATTGACCTGATCAACCGCCAGTTCCACCCCACGGCGTTGATCTTCACCAATGCTGGCGCTGGTACCGGTCAACGGCAGAATAGCACCGACAGTGATATCGGCCATCGCGGGTCTGGATAAGCCAAAAAGTGCGCTGCTCATCAGCGCTGAAGCAAAGAAAGCGTTACGAATGTGCACTGTCATACTGCGTCTCCTGTCTGGATGAAATGAGGCAGCGTTTATGGCGGCTGTCATCATGTGGGGCGTTGCCGTGTTGTCATCAACCACCACCCGAGTGGTGTGCTTTGCTGTATTCAAGCCACTTCAGGTTGTTATCTTGAAGTGAATAACAAAGTGAATGATGAAGTGAATACACTTTGACTATTCAAAAGACAGCAATTGTTATGCCATCTCAGAAAAAACAGGTGGAATTCTGGCTAAGCGGCCATTGAGATAAGTGAAATATCGCTAGAAGATTGTTTGAAATAACAAGGAATAAATATGCCATGACGCAGATTTTCACCTATCATTATTTTTTTATTCGCGACAGAAAAAAGAGAAAAAAAAGGCTGAATATGGTTTTTAGTGAAAGACAAATCTGCTTCTGTTTGGTGCGGTGGGATTCATTATGGTGCAATGTGATTAATTACCTGGTGAGTAATAAGAAAAGAAAATAATAGATTTAACCTGTTCTCTTGCAATGATTTTTTATAGTGACAGGATTGGATTTCAATGTGTAGATAGAAGTGTATTCACATTGTGATTGTGTTATGAATTCAGCCATGCTATGAATTGAATTAAAGGGCAATGTAACCATTTCTCTGCCACGGTAATAAGGTGACCTAAGCGTAAAATGTGATTAACCGTTGGTGAACCATAAAGAGGATATAACGTGTCAGTCAGCCAGAAAACCGCGCGGAGCGCGGACAGTGTTGAGAAAGTCTACGAGGTGGTGAAAGCGCTGGCGATTGATTATCACTTCAAGCCCGGTGAACGGGTCAATGAGGTTGAGCTGGCTAGTCGGTTGGGGGTTTCTCGTACGCCAGTTCGTGAGGCGTTGAATCGTTTGGCGCAAGATGGCTTCATGAACTTTGTTCCTAACCGCGGGTTTTATTCCCGGGATATCACGCCCGACGGTGTACGCGAACTTTATGAACTGCGGGCGGTGATTGAACAGGCCGCGTTTCGCTTTGCCTGCCAGCGAGCCAGCGACAGTGACATTGCGCAGACGGTGGCTATCTGGGAACAGAGTTGCCGTGAATTGCCAGACCCTGACACTATCACCGATTGGACAAAAGTCGCCGAGGCTGATGAGGCATTTCATATGTCGATTGCCAGAATCGCCAAGAATTCCCGATTGTATGAAACGCTTGATGGCCTGAATTCTCTGATTCGTTTCTTTCGTCGGATCGATCTGGAAACCCCGAGTCGACGTAACAACGCTTACGACGAACACGTGGAAATTATCGCGGCATTACGTCAGCGAGATGTGGAAACAGGGATACCGTTAATTGAGACACACGTTTCACTCAGTGCGGAGCATGCTGTTGAAGTTACCAAAGAGGGACTGGCGCGGATTTATTTTAGAAAATTAATCTGAGAATGATCTAAAAAATAAAACACCCGGCAGATATATTTATCTGCCGTCAGGAATGTTATCGCCGGTAATAAATGAGGCGGCGTGTATTTATACTCTCAATAATTCGGATGGTAGGCCGGCGACAAGCAAAGAAATCCCGATGAACTCACTCAAGTCAGTGATTCGGAGCTGAGGCGGAGTCAACGTACCTGCAATTGGAAAGATGACGAGTATGTATATCTTATTATTATTTCATCAATGCAAACGATGAAATGTTATTGGTTGCGCCCATCAGGGAGCCTGTTGTTACCGGTGAAAAACATTATTTTCAGTCAAGGGAAATAATGGCCGGCGAAATACATTGATGCGTAAATCCTGAAATTGTTTCAGGGAAAGGAATATGACCATGAATATTAGCCAGAAAGCGACATTGAGTCTTGACCATGTGCTGGTTACCGTGAACCACTATGAGCAGGCACTAGACAACTACCGTAAAATGGGTTTTTCCCCGTCACCGGTCAGTTATCACCCGTGGGGTACGGTCACCTGCTTTATGATGTTTGATGACAATTTTATTGAGCTGATAGGGGTAAATGATGCCTCTAAATTCGGCACCAATGCGGTAAATGGTTTTTGTTTTGGCCGCCAGATGGGGTCGTTCCTTGATCGGGGGGAAGATGGTGTTTCGCTGATTGCCCTACATAGCAAGGATGCCTGCGGTGATTATGCTCGTCTGGTAAAACAGCATCCACACCAGCAAGGGCTGATGGATTTTCGTCGTAAAATCATTATGGATAACGGCCAGACAGATGAAGTGGTGGTTTCCATCGGATTACTGATTGATCCCGACTATCCGGAAGCGTCCGGTTTTATTTGTCAGCAGCATCGTCCGGATTTGATTTGGGTCGAGGAATGGCGTCATCATCCCAACGGTGCAACCCGCATTGAAGCCGTGACCTATATGGCACAGGATGAAGATCTGGCCGTACTGGAATCGCGCTGGCGCAAGGATTATGGCGATCGTGTTACCTGGCAGGCGGACATATTGATCGCCGACACTCGCTCCGGGCTGCTGCGTGCCGTGCATCCTGATAAGGCCGCGGATATGTATGACGGGATCGCCCTGCCGCAATCCACCAATACCAAACCCCATGCCATCGCCATTACTATCGGTACACGGGATATTTGCGCGCTGGCCGATATCCTGGAGATCAACCAGTTACCGCATTGCTGTGCGCCGGGACGAATACTGGTCGCGCCAGAAGTCACTGGCAATATCATTCTTGAGTTTATTGACGTCAGCCAACGGGAAGTTCAGTGATGATAGGCATTCCCCAGCACATTCTTGCGCAGGCCATTGACTGGCGGCGGGCTTTTCATGCCCGGCCGGAAATTGGCCTGCATGAACATGACACCGCAGAGCGAGTAGCAACATTACTGGAATCTTTTGGCCTGGAAGTACAACGCGGGATAGCGAAAACCGGTGTGGTGGGAACGCTGCGTAATGGTGATGGCCCCAGCATCGGCTTACGTGCGGATATGGATGCACTTCCCATTCAGGAAAAAAATACGTTTGATCATCAATCCGCTACCGCTAACTGTATGCATGCCTGTGGTCACGATGGGCATATGGCGATACTGCTGGCGACGGCTCGTTATCTGAGTGAAACCCGGCGTTTTTCCGGTACGGTGCATTTTGTGTTTCAGCCTGCGGAAGAGAACGCGGGTGGTGGTCAGATGATGGTGGAAGAGGGCCTGTTTCAGCGCTTCCCAATGCAGGCAATTTATGCGCTGCATAACTGGCCTGGGTTGGCCGCCGGCAACGTTACGGTAAATCCTGGTCCGATGATGGCATCGCACGATAGTTTTTGTATCACGCTGACCGGGAAAAGCTGCCATGCGGCGATGCCGGATCGGGGGATCGATCCGATTATCGCGGCAGCGGAGTTGATACTGGCGTTGCAAACTATCACTTCACGACGAATCTCACCACAGGAAACCGCAGTGGTCAGTGTCACGCAGATCCATTCCGGCGATGCGATGAACATCATTCCGGATACGGCGCTTCTTTCCGGTACGGTGCGTTGCCTGCAAGCCGACACCCGGGAAAAAGTATTGGCGCTCTTCGCTGATTTGGTCACCACTTTACCTGCATCGTTCGGGGTGAGCGGCGAGTTGCACTGGCAGTATGGCTATCCGGTCACCGAGAATCATCCCGAGGCGGCACTCACGCTGCGGGATGCTGCAATCGCCGCACTGGGGGAATCGCGGGTGAACTGGGGTAATCCGCCGTCAATGGCGGCTGAGGATTTCTCTTATATGTTGCAGGCCTGTCCCGGCGCCTACTTTTGGCTGGGAGCGGATGGCGTATCGCCATCCGCATCACTGCACAATGCGTTTTATGATTTTAATGACGGGATTATCGCTGATGGGATCCGGGTCTGGGTTTCGTTGGTGGAGAGATCACTGAAGACCGTTCATTCACTTAACACTGATTGCGGGAGTATATGATGAGTCAGATTCATTTTATCGGTGCCGGACAGATGGCAGAGGCTATTATTCGTGCCGCTATCAATAGCGGTAACCTTTCTCCTGAAAAGGTCACCCTTGAAGATATTGATGCCGAACGTATTACCACATTGCAAACCCGCTATCAGCTCTCCTCCCAACCAGATGGTGAACAGGCGCTGGCCAATGCTGACTATATTGTGATGGGCGTGCGTCCGCAGGATGATATCCCGGCCGTGACGAAGCGAATTTGTCAGTATGCCGCGTCGCATGCCACGGTTATTTCGATTATTGCGGGTGTCACGTTAGCAAGGTTGACCGAGCTGTTGGGTGAAAAACGCGCTATTGCCCGTGTTATCCCGAATACGCTGACCGATACTGGTTATGGTTACAGCGGGGCGGTACTGAATGACTATGTGCAGGTGGAACCGCTCAGCGCGTTTCTGGAAAGTTTTGGCAAGGTGATGTTTCTGGAGGAACGCCTACTGGATGTCTTTACTGGTTATGGCGTCGCCGGACCCAACTATGTGTATTATTTTATTGAATCGCTGGTGGATGCCGGTGTGCTGGCTGGCTTACCTCGCGTGCAGGCCACCGAGGTCGCATATGAAAATCTGGTGGGAGCGGTTGAAATGCTGAAAATCAGTAATCGCCATCCGCGTCAGCTACTGGATATCAATAATTCCCCTGCGGGCGTCGGTATGCATGGCCTGTACGAACTTAATAACAGTGACTTTGCCGCTGGTTTGCAACGCAGCGTATTGGCAGCGGTAAAACGTACCACGGAACTGGCGAGTAAATAATGACTGGCAGCGCAGCCTTTGCTGCGCTGTTTCAGTCTGGCGCAATATTGAATATTTGCACCATTACCGAATAGTCAGGGCTTTAATTTATCCAGAATAGTGATTAGATACTGCTGGCGTGTATATTCAGCACCTATTGTTAATATCTCTAAGTGATTGTTAATCTATCGATTATGCTGAGTTTGTTTATCGCTTTTTTCAATTAGTCTGCCATGTGATTCAGGAATAGTTTAAATACAGATTATTTATTTCTGCATCCACACATGAGGCAGGTTATGGCGATACAACTTACTGCTGATGAATTTAGTCAATTATTAAAACGGCTGAATGAATCTTGGCGTGTCTATGCGCCGAAAGCCGAATATCGAGGCGGTCGGTTTTCCGATACCGACAATATTATTTACCAACCCGTCAGCCACTTTGATGAGATAGTCTGGCGGGAAAAATCACATATGTCGCCGAATACGGTGATCATGCCAATAACGGAAACGTTATTCTATTTCGACCAACAAACTATTCAGATTGCTGAAACAGACACGCGACCATTATTGATATTCGCCCGTTCATGCGACATCCATGCGATGTCGCGGTTGGATGCCATGTACCTGCACAACGGACCGGCAGCGGATAATCGTTATCAGGCGATTCGTGATCGGATCCAGTTTGTGCTCATGGAGTGCGAGCAGTCGTTTGAGAACTGTTTTTGTGTATCTATGGGGACCAACCGCACCGATGACTATGCGGCCGCCGTACATTTTGATGCGACCGGCGCACGGCTGACACTTAATGATGAGAGATTGTCTGGCTATCTTGATGGCTTAGGGCAGTGTTGTGAACACCAGGTTCAGTTTGTTGAACAAAACCTGCAACAAGTGCAGTTACCCGACAGTGTTTGCGATGATCCGCAACAGATCCGCGATATTCTGGTGGATCACCCGCTTTGGGCGGACTATCAGTCACGCTGTATTGGCTGTGGCCGCTGTACGACGGGATGCCCGACCTGCACGTGCTACAGTGTGTTTGATGTCGCCTATCAGGAGCAGCCACAACGCGGCGAGCGCCGTCGGCAGTGGGCCAGCTGCATGGTGCCGGGTTTTAGCGATATGGCCGGTGGTCATGGGTTCAGAGCTAATACCGGGACGCGATTGCGCTACCGGGCGCTACATAAAGTCAACGACTTCAAGGACCGCTTTGGGATTGAGCATATGTGTGTTGGCTGCGGCCGCTGTGATGATCGCTGCCCTCAATATATTAAGTTTTCAGCCGTACTCAACCGAATGACGGACGCGGTGCATCAGGCACTGGTCGGGGGAGGCAAATCATGAGTGAACAATGTCAGTGCGAACGCGTTCAGGACAGCCTGATGCCCCAGCCATGCGCTATTCTCGCCATTGAAAAGCACACGGAACTGGAGTGGAATTTTCGGATCAGTACGGATTTGCCGGCTCGATTTGGCCAGTTTGTTGAAGTTTCTCTGCCACGGGTTGGCGAAGCCCCTATTTCAGTTTCAGATTGTGGTCCGGGTTGGATGGATCTGCTGATCCGCAACGTTGGTAAGGTAACGTCGGCCTTGTTCCAACTGGATGTGGGCGATGCGGTATGGATCCGCGGGTGTTATGGCAATGGCTATCCGATGGAGCGGTTTTATGGCCGTCCGCTGCTGGTGGTCGCTGGCGGAACCGGGGTCGCTCCGGTCAAGGGGTTATTGCGCCATTTCAATGAACATCCGGGGTTGGTCAGCCAACTGGATATGATCCTCGGATATAAGAACCGCCAAAGCGTGCTGTATCGTGAGGAGATGGCGAATTGGTCCAACGTTGACCATCTGATTCTGACGCTTGATGAGGGGGAGGCGGATGAGCGCTTCCAGATTGGTCGGGTGACGGATGTTTTGGCGACGTTGCCGCTATCGGATATCGAGCAGATGCAGGCGATCGTGGTCGGGCCCCCAATTATGATTCAGTTTACCGTCCGGATGTTGTTGGAACGCGGTATCGCGCCGGCGCAGATCTGGGTTGATTATGAACGGCGAATGGCCTGTGCCACGGGAAAATGTGGCCACTGCCGGATCGGTAAGGTGTATGTGTGTGTCGATGGGCCGGTGTTTAACTATGCCGATGCACGGCACTTAATCGACTAAGGGGGAGCCGTCATGAGTGTTGATGTAGATATTATCAAGGCCCGGGCACAAAACGAATTCCGACTGTCCAAAGTCCGCGGTGAGGCGATGATCAGCGTCCGGATTCCCGGGGGGATATTGCCGGCACATTTGTTGTCTGTTGCCCAGTATATCGCCGAAACCTATGGCAACGGGCAGATCCATCTGACCACACGGCAAAAACTGGCGATGCCGGGGATCCGTTATGAGGATATGGATAAAGTGAATGCGGCACTGGAGCCCTTCATTCGCGAAATCGAGATGGAACTGTGTGAGGTTCCGGTGGACGATACCAAAGCCGGTTATCAGGCCATTGGCGGGCGTAATATTGTGGCCTGCCAAGGCAATCGAATCTGCCAGAAAGGCAATACCGATACCACTGGGCTGGCCCGTCGGCTGGAGAAGCTGATCTATCCGAGCCCTTATCACCTAAAAATTGTATTGGCCGGCTGCCCCAATGACTGCGCCAAAGCCACCATGTGCGATGTTGGGATACTTGGGGTAGCGCGGATGCGCTTTAACGCCGAGCGCTGTATTGGTTGCGGGGCCTGTGTGGCCAGTTGCGGTCACCATGCGGTGGGATGCCTGTCACTCAAAAATGGTAAGGCGGTGAAACAGGAATCTCAGTGTATCGGTTGTGGTGAATGTGTACTGGCGTGCCCGACGCTGGCTTGGCAGCGCGAACCGGAGCAGCTTTATCAGGTACGCCTTGGCGGAAGGACCAGTAAGAAAACCCCGCGGGTTGGTAAAATATTCCTCAATTGGGTCACCGAAGAGGTGATCACCCAGATGATTCCAAACATCTTTGAGTTTGAAAAAGAGATGCTTGATGGTAAGCCAGTATACCTGCATATGGGCCACTTGATTGATCGCGGCGGCTATAAGCGCTTTAAGGAACGAGTACTACAGGGCGTTAAGCTTAATCCGGGCGCCATGGTGGCAGAACAGATGTATTGGGCCGAGGATGAAACAGTCGGCAATATTCACATCAAATCGTATGCAGGTTAAATGGCCGATGAGTGGATTAAATCAAACACCACTTCAGCCGGGTGAGGTCGCCTTGGTTGGCGCCGGACCAGGAGACCCGGAACTATTGACGCTAAAGGCATTGCGGTATTTACACAGCGCCGATGTGGTGGTGTATGACCGACTGGTTTCGGCGGAGATTTTAGCGATGATTCCTGAATCGGCTGAGAGGATCTTTGCCGGTAAACAAGCTGGCCATCACTGTATTGCCCAGAGTGAGATTATTGCGTTGCTTGTTGAACAGACCGCCCTTAAACGGCGTGTCGTCCGGCTCAAAGGTGGTGATCCATTTATTTTCGGGCGCGGCGGTGAGGAAATGGAAAGTCTGGCAGCGCAGGGTATTCGGGTCCATGTGGTGGCAGGAATTACTGCCGCCGCGGGTTGCGCGGCGGCGGCCGGGATCCCGCTGACTCATCGGGATTGTGCTCATCGGCTGACGCTGGTTACCGGTCATCCGCGAGGTGAGGAACTGCCAGACTGGCAGGGTCTGGGCCACCCCGAGCAGACGGTGGTGTTCTATATGGGGCTGCATCAGGCTGCGGTGATTCAGGCGCAGTTGCACGTTCAGGGAGTGCCGGATGATATGCCAGTAGCGTTGATTGAACAGGGAACGCTGCCATCGCAGCGGGTGGTCCGGGGGACACTGCAAGCGCTGGCTCGATTGGCACAAGATCTCAGTAGCCCGTGCCTGATTATCGTGGGGCAAGTTGCGGCACTGAACACGTAATCACCATGCTACCGGTATCGCCCATATCGGCGTAAATGCAGCAGGGTAGGCTTGATTTATCGGTTTACCCTTTGCCGCTGTGTGCCGGGACAGACAAACGGTGTACGTTTGGTAGCAAAATTGTACTTTCTCATAATATTTCCTTTCTTCGATTTAATTACCTGGAGATGAATAGCTGATCTTGGCTATAACCTGCTGATATGAAAGAGAACCAGGGGTAAATAGAGTAGCGGATGTTGAAAGATTATCTGAAGCACGCCTGAGTTATTGCATTGAGGCGATGTTTAAATTCATATGGAGCATGAATTCAAAGCCTTAAAGTCATTACCTGTAACTATCAGAAGAGTGTCTGTCTTAACGGTCATGCCCTGCACAATAACCGCCTTTTGCATTCGATCACAGAAAAAAAAGCGGCTATCTGTAATACTCGCATTGTTAATTTATTGTTAATAAAAAGTGAATAAATAGCGGTGACCAATTACTGCTCATCTTGATATCCGTTTTGGCGCTTTGAGCAAAACGCAATTCAGGAGTACACGACCGTGAATCAACACCAGCGTGATCATATTGACGCGGTAGTCGAAACCATTAACGGAAACACCGTCTCAACAACTTTGCAGTGCTGCGATAGGCTCATCCGCGATTCCTGGCTGCGCTGCGTTAACGATCATGGGCTCGATCCCAGCCGCATGCAGGACGCTCGCATTCTCACCTGGCACGAATTGCAGGAACACCAGAGAAATCTGGAAGAGTTTCGCCGCATCGCCCATCAGGGCATGGAGCGCCTTTTTCAGCAGATTGCACCGGCCGGCTATGTGGTTCTGCTGAATAATGCCAAAGGTATCACCGTTGATTATCTGGGCGACGCCAATACTGAAATCAGCCTGCGGCGCGCAGGGCTATTTCTGGGCGCTGAATGGTCAGAGGCCAGCGCCGGCACCTGTGCCGTTGGCACTGCGTTGGCCTCTGGCGAAGCGTTGACGGTGCACCAGGGTGATCACTTCGACGCTACCCATATCCCACTGACCTGTACCGCAGTGCCTCTGTTTGATCCGCAAGGGCAACTGCATGCCGTACTGGATATCTCGGCGCTTAACTCGCCGCAGCCCAAAACCAGCCAGCAGTTGGCGCTGCAAATCGCCCGCATTTACGCCGGCCAGATTGAAAACGCCTATTTTGAGCACCTGCACCGCGGCGACTGGATGCTCAAGCTCAGCACGTCATACTCGTTGGTTAACGTCAACCCGGACTATCTGCTCGCCTTTGACGCCAGCGGCAAAATCGTGGGGCATAACCATTACGCCTGGCGACTGTTGCAAGATGAGCTTGGCTTGCCTGTGCCGGTACAACATGCAGCCAGCCCGCTATTGGGGTTGCGCTTTGAGCAGGTTTTCAATACCAGCTTCGATAAGCTGCCGGACTATATGCATACCGAGGGCCTGCGGCAGCGCACCATCAATCTGATTAACAGTGATAACACGTTGTTTCTTACCGCCCAACCGCCGATCAACCGTCGCGGCTGGCGCGTGGCCAGCGCATCAGCCAGCTTGCCCGCGCCATTAAAAGCCATCAGCGGCGGTGATCCGACGTTACAGTTGCAGTTACAGCGTGCGATGAAGCTGGTGGATACCCCGGTTAATCTGTTTATCCATGGCGAAACCGGCTGCGGTAAGGAGTTTTTTGCCCGGGCATTGCACCAGTCGGGCAACCGTCGCCAGCGGCCGTTTATCGCGGTCAATTGTGCGGCAATCCCACCCACCCTGATTGAAAGCGAACTGTTCGGTGCCATGCCGGGTAGCTTTTCCGGCGCAGGTAATAAACCGCGCCGCGGACTGATTCAGGATGCTGATGGCGGTACTCTGTTCCTGGATGAAATTGGTGATATGCCGTTGGAAATGCAGACGCGCCTGCTGCGCGTGCTGTCCGAGCACGAAGTGCTGCCGGTGGGCGCCACTCGCCCGATACCGGTTGATATCCGGGTGATATCCGCTTCGCATCGTGCGCTGGAACGGCTGATCGCTGAAGGATCATTCCGTGAGGATCTCTACTACCGGCTGCTCGGCGCCCGCATAATTTTGCCGCCATTGCGTGAGCGCAGCGATCTGGACTGGCTGATTGACAACATGCTGGCAGGAAAGCGTTGCGTGCTTACCGCCAAGGCCAGGGTGCATCTGCACCGCCACCGTTGGCCGGGAAACTTGCGCGAATTGCGCAATGCGTTGGAATACGCCTGTGCTATCTGCGAAAACGCTTGTATCCACCCCGAAGATCTGCCCGAAGAGCTACACCTGTCCACCCGGCCACTGCCACCTACCGAAACGGGCAAAATAGCCCTTCAGAATAACATATCATCACCTACCACCTGCCCCGAGGGACTTGCGTTGATACAGTACCTGCGTGCGGCACAGTGGAACCACAGCGCGGTCGCCCGCCAGTTGGGGATCAGCCGGATGACGCTCTACCGCCGCATGCAGCGCTTTGGTATCCGCTCCCCAAACCAAACGGACACGCGCAACTGACCTGTATCAACTGGCCGGTGACACCTGTATTGTTCCGGCCGATGCTTGTCGGGGAATAACATCTAATATACTGATTTAAAACAATAATAAAACTTGGCCCGAAATTTGCCATAGAGATTGCAGTTGATGACAAGAGGTCCCCCTATGTCTGATCCTGTAAATGGCTCCGCCAGTACAAATTCCGTATCCACTGCTTGGGTCGGCATTATCGCCAATCCGGTTTCGGCCCGTGATATCCGCCGCGTGGTAGGCCATGCTGGCAGTCTGACGCTGGCTGAACGCGCCAACCTAATCTTTCGGCTACTGGCCGCACTGGGTGCTGTCGGCATCGGTGATGTACGTATGATGCCGGATCGGGAAGGCCTACAGGCGATCCTCACCCGCATGTTGGCGCAGCGCCACGACATTTCTCTTCCCCAGCTAAGCTGGTTGCCGCTTGCCGTTAGCGCCACGGTTAATGATAGCCTACAGGCAGCCCGGATGATGTACGCCGGAGGAGCCCGTGCCGTCGTGGTTCTCGGCGGTGACGGTACACATCGGGCGGTAGCGAAAGAGTGTGGCAACGTACCGATTGCCGGTATCTCGACCGGCACCAATAACGCCTGGCCGGAACTGCGCGAACCCACTATCGTCGGGCTGGCGGTGGGGCTGTATGCCAGCGGAAAAGTTCCCAATGCACAGGTGTTGCAATGGAACAAACGGCTGGATATCACCATCAATGCTGGTCGCCCCGATGCCCGCCACGATATCGCCATTGTTGACGTCGCAATTCTGGCCGAACAGTTCGTCGGCGCCCGTTCGGTGTGGCGCCCCGAACAGTTGTCACAGCTCTATCTGTGTTTTGCCGAGCCCCATACCGTGGGCCTGTCTTCTATTGGCGGCTTATTGATGCCGCTTGGCCGCCATGCATCCGGCGGGCTTAGCGTCACTTTCGGCACCGGCGCTGGAACTCTGCTGGCCCCGCTGGCGCCTGGCCTGGTGCGTAGCGTACCCATCGTTCACTGGCAGCGCATCGAACACGGCGTTGCAGGCACCCCGCATTTGCGACAGGGTGTCATTGCCCTGGACGGCGAACGTGAAATGATGTTCGGCCCACAGGACATTGTACAGATCACGCTGCGCGAACACGCTTTCTGCGCCCTCAACATCGAAGCCTGCCTGCATTACGCCGCAGAACACAAATTATTACGAGCCGCCGCCAGCTGTAGCGGCGGCCTACTTTAATCACCACTCACTGTCTGGAGATGGCTATGAACAATACCGATAATAACCCACACTCTGCTTCCCTGCCGCTCACTCGCGAAGCCTTGTTGAGCGCCTATCGCCGCATGCGTACCATCCGAGATTTTGAAGAGCGACTACACGTCGATTTTTCACGTGGCGACATTCCTGGTTTTGTCCATCTGTATGCTGGCGAAGAGGCGACGGCGGTCGGCATTTTATCCCACCTCACCGATGGCGATCGCATCGCCAGTACCCACCGTGGCCACGGGCACTGCATTGCCAAAGGCGTCGACGTTATCGCCATGATGAAAGAAATTTACGGTAAAACTGGCGGCGCTTGTAACGGCAAGGGCGGCTCAATGCACATTGCTGACCTGAGCAAAGGAATGATGGGCGCCAATGGCATTTTAGGGGCGGGCGCACCGCTGGTGTGCGGCGCGGCGCTGGCAGCCAAATTCCGCGGCAAGGGTGAAATCGGCATCAGCTTCGCTGGCGATGGTGCCGCCAATCAGGGGACGTTTCTCGAAAGCCTGAATCTGGCGGCGGTTTGGAACCTGCCAGTGCTGTTCGTGATCGAGAATAATGGTTATGCCGAAGCTACATCACGCCAGTATGCCACCGCGGTAGATAGTTATGTCGATCGCGCAGCCGGGTTTGGCATCCCCGGCGTCACTGTTGATGGCACAGACTTTTTCGCCGTCTACGAAACCGCCGGTGAGTTGATTCGCCATGCGCGCGCCGGCGGCGGTCCTGCGCTGCTTGAGTGCAAAATGGTGCGCTTCTACGGTCACTTTGAAGGGGATGCGCAAACTTACCGGGCACCGGACGAACTGGAATCGATCCGCAAGCACCAGGACTGCCTGAAGCATTTTATCAACCATGTCCAACAGAGCGGGATCCTCCGCCTTGACGAGTTACACGCCATCGATCGTGAAGTGGCCGCGCTAATCGAACAGGCGGTACAAGAAGCCAAAGCTGCACCCGATCCCAGCGCCGACGATTTATTAACCGACGTTTATGTCAGCTACTGACGATAATTTCACCCGAAGGAGAATGGACATGGCTCGTAAACTTAGTATGAAGCTCGCTATCAATGAAGCGATAGACCAGGAAATGGCGCGTGATCCCAGCGTGATTATGCTCGGTGAGGATATCGTCGGCGGCATGGGAACCGATGGGGAAAAAGATGCCTGGGGTGGTGTGCTTGGCGTTACCAAAGGGCTATACGCCAAGCATGGCGATCGCCTGCTGGACACCCCGCTGTCAGAATCGGCCTACGTCGGCGCGGCCATCGGTGCCGCCGCTTGCGGTATGCGCCCGATCGCCGAACTGATGTTTATTGACTTCATGGGTGTGTGTTTCGATCAAATTTTCAACCAGGCCGCCAAATTCCGCTATATGTTCGGCGGCAAGGCGCAAACACCAGTGGTGATCCGCGCCATGGTTGGTGCCGGATTTCGCGCCGCCGCGCAGCATTCCCAGATGCTGACGCCGCTGTTTACCCATATTCCCGGATTGAAGGTCATCTGCCCCAGTACTCCGTATGACACCAAGGGGTTGCTGATCCAGTCCATTCGCGATAATGATCCGGTGATCTTCTGCGAACATAAAAATCTGTACGGTATGGAGGGCGACGTCCCCGAGCATCCGTATGCAATCCCATTTGGCGAAGCCAGTATCGTGCGCGACGGTAGCGATGTTTCTATTATCACCTATGGGCTGATGGTGCACCGTGCCCTCGACGCCGCCGCACAGTTGGCGAAACAGGGGGTCAGCGTCGAGATTGTCGATTTGCGCTCGCTCTCGCCACTGGATCTCGATACCGTTATCGAAACGGTAGAAAACACCGGTCGCCTGGTGGTAGTGGATGAAGCCCACCCGCGCTGTAACATCGCCACCGACATTATCGCTCAGGTGGTGCAGCATGCGTTCGGCGCACTGAAAGCGCCGCCGCAGATGATTAGCGCCCCGCATACCCCGGTTCCTTTCTCTCCAGCTCTGGAGGACCGCTACCTGCCTGGCGTAGACAGCATTATCAGTGCTGTACAGCGGACGCTTAGTCATAAGGGGGAACGCTGATATGAGCAATAACACCATTATTCCCGTTGTCATGCCTAAGTGGGGGCTATCAATGCGTGAAGGCACAGTCAACGAATGGCTGGTTAACGAAGGCAGTGAGATCACGCCGGGTATGGCGATTCTCAATGTAGAAACCGACAAAATCGCCAATGCGGTTGAAGCCACCGATGCCGGTATTCTGCGACGCAAAGTGGCAGAACCGGGCGATGTTCTACCGGTGAAAGCCCTACTGGGTGTGCTGGCGCCATCGCAGATCAGCGAAGAGGAAATCAACGCGTTTATCGCCGCCTGGGAAACCCCGCCCGACAGTGAGGAGGAGAGTGAAGACGAGCAGGCGGTCGCTGCTTTTCTCACAGTGAACGGCCTACGTATCCGCTATGCTAGCCGCGGCGCAGGCGAAGAAACCGTGCTGTTTATCCACGGCTTCGGCGGAGATCTGGACAACTGGTTGTTCAACCTGGACGCACTGGCCGAGCACTACCGGGTGATAGCGCTCGATCTGCCAGGACACGGGCAATCAGCCACCCAATTACCGGGTGCCCAATTGAACGATCTGGCTGACTTTATCGCTGCTTTTATGGATGCGCTGTCACTGCCCGCCGCCCACCAGGTGGGCCATTCGCTGGGCGGCGCTATCGCCGCCGAACTGGCGGTGCGTCACCCTGGGCGCGTGCGTTCACTGGCGTTGATCGACAGCGCCGGCTTCGGCCAGGAGATTAATCACTGTTATACCGAAGGCTTTATCAACGCACAGGTGCGCCGGGATCTGAAACCGGTGGTTGAACTGCTGTTTTCCGATCCCGCGCTGGTTAGCCGGCAAATGTTGGACGATCTGCTCAGGTACAAACGGCTGGACGGCGTGGGCGACGCACTCACTGCCTTGCAAAACAGCCTCTTTGCCGATGGCAGGCAAAGCACGCAACCGGGCCTGAAGTTGGATGATGTCGGCATACCACTGCTGTTGATTTGGGGCGCGGAAGATCAGATTATCCCTGTACAACACGCAGAACAGGCGCAGGCGTATGCCAGAGTAGAGATCCTCAGTGCTGCTGGCCATATGCCGCAGATGGAAAGGGCAGCGGAAGTTAACCAGCTACTGCTGCAACATCTGGGCGCTATTTGACAACTGGATGGTGAACGAATGCCGCACTCATCGGCCGCAACCGCACGCTGCGGCCTTTTTCACTGGTTGCACAACCAATTACAGCACTGTGACGATCCCACCGCCGCCGAGGACGAGCTGTTTGGCTATGCGGCGGCGGGCACCGCGGTGGCTAAAATCTGGCAGGCGCCGCAGGCGCTGGTTGTACCGCGTACCTACACCCGCTATGCGCCCTTAGCGCAGGTGCGCCAACGTTTTGCTGCACAGGGTTGCCCCGTTTTCCTGCGCAAATCCGGCGGTGGCCTGGTGCCTCAGGGGCCGGGCATCATCAACCTCAGCCTCGCTTACCCGATACAGCAAAGTCTGGGGGAAGCGGCAACGCCGGTTTATCTTCACCTGTGTGAAATATTGCGGGATACGCTGCAAACCTTTGGCATCGCCAGCCGCTTTCAGTCAGTGAGCGGCTCCTTTTGCGACGGCCGCTTTAACCTGGCCTGTGGCACTGACGCTACAGCGCGAAAAATCTCCGGTACCGCACAATACTGGCGGTCATTGCCCGGACAGGAACCTGGCGAACCACGGTGGCACATCGTGCTGGCACACGCGGTGTTGTTGGTGGCGGTAGACTTGCTCCGGGTACACCAGTGGGCTAATGATTTTGAACAGCAGATTGGCAGCGGTCATCATTATGATGCCGCGAAAACTGTTGATATGGCGGCGCTGATGAATGCCAACCTAGAACGACAGCAGGCTTTATGCCAGCAGGTCAGTGTGGTGCTGGGGGAGATAGTACGCCAGCGGGCAGCACCTTTTGCCACCCGTCAGCCTTTTGTTAGTTAACGGTAAACCAGGCCGCTGTCGTTCAGGATAGACTGGTTGGTCATGTAATCCGAATCGTCGCTGGCGAGGAACGTCACCAGCACGGCCACATCTTCTGGCGGCGGCCTGAGTTAATACGCGTATGGCAAACCTGCCCTGGTGGCGGGTACTCCCTCAGCATGGGGTAAACATGCGCTATACCAGCAACCGCGGAACTGGCAACGGCAGGATAGCGTCACGCTAAATTCAGAGCGGGAAAAACAGGCTGCATAAATTAACCTGGAGTGACAACTTCATTAACACTTACCGCTACCTGTATCACCTACATCGGCGTAAATGCAGCAGGGTAGGTAGGCCTGATTTACCGGTTTACCCTCTGTCGCTGTGCGCGTCCCGTGTCCACTAAAACGCAAAAGAAAGGTAAGAAAGTTACCCACCCGGTATTCTAGGCTCTTGATATTTATCATTAAATGAACCATATCGCTGGTCAGTTTATTTTATGAGTTATGGCTTGGGCGGTTTTCACCAGTTTAATGCAGTCGATGATTTTAACCGGGAGATACTGGAAATCGACGTGGATTTAAATATAACGATTCACCTCTACCTGCTTTAGGCGAATAACCCCGACATCAATACAGTAGCCTATAACCCTAAAAATAGTCTGAGGATTAGCTGTATTCATGAAGGGGAAGTATCGACCTCCCCTATGTGATAATAAAATTATTTTACTGTAGTGGATGGAAGATCTTTATCACTGTTAATCATGATTTCATTAATTGCACTCCAGTTATTAACATCGGTGCCGTTTGTGACTAATTTAATATAGCGGGCTGTCGTTGCAGGAAAAGAGAACTTTTCTCCTGCCTTGTCAGCTTTGTTGGTCATCAAATCCTGGCCGACTTTTTCCCATTTTTTATTGTCTTTAGACAAGTACAGCGAAAATTTAAGACTACGCTCGGTTTCCCGAAAAGGAACTAATGCCACGTTGGTTACTTTTTCATTCTTAGCTAATTCAAGCGTAATCCAGGTCTCTTTTCCTTGGGCAGCCCATCGGGTGCCCACATTCCCATCAATAGCGTTATCAGGTTTATGTCCATTTGTTTCATCATAGGCTGATGCATGGACTGCTGCAATAGGAGTGGTGTGCCCTATACTTGTGACAGTTAACGCTAAAATGGATGGTAATATATATTTTATCATTTCACTCAATTTCCTTAATATGGATAAATAATAACTTTTTCGGAGGTGTTTACTATTGTTATTTTTTCATATCGATAACAATATTTTATAAGTATTTACTTATAAAGTAGAATATTCTAAAAAGAAAATAATATCATTTTTACTATTTTTAAAGATATCATGTTATGATCCTGACTGTTCCTGTCAGGATCAGAAATAGTAGAGAAAACCTGCACCTACAACTTCTTCACGCATGGACGTATCAGTTTTTGCAGCGGTGTCTTTTATGGATATATAGGGTTGCCAATCACGATTAATGCGATACATGACTTTTAGCTTTTGGTCATAGTTCTGTTTTTTGTTGTTATAAACAATATAATTAGCATCCAGATAGCGAATTTCATAATTAAATGTCAAGTATTTGTTGGGTTGATAATTTAAATCGATGCCCACGATATGTGTGCGAAGATCACTGCCGCCATATTTCGTTGTGTTACGATAATAACGCGCTAGCTTGCGTAAGTTGTATTCATATTTGGCAGAGATACCCAGAGTATTAACCGGTTTATAGGTCAACATGATGCTTGGTTTGTATTTGACGCCTGAAGTGCCAGTGTCACCTATTTCACCTGTCCAGTCAGATTTACTGGGAATATTTTCGCTGTTAGGGTTTGTCCCGGCATAAAACATGAATTCCATTGCCGGAGTGATATTCCATTCTGGGGTGATACTGTAGCTATATGTTGTTTTTAATCTGGTGCTGTGTAAGCTTGGATTATCAAAAACATCTTGGGATTTATTAAATAGGTCTACACCCACGCCAACCATTAAACTGTTACCAATATAGTAGTTAAAGTCTAATGTATCTGTATGAACACGATTCTGAGTAAAATAATCATGTTGATAACCAAAAACGCTTTTATTTGCATAACAGTTTATGGAAATAGAGAGCGCACTTACTGTTAAAAGGAAAAAAAATGCCTTTTTCATAAATGTACCTGTAAATTATTTATATAAATTAGAAATAATAGTTGAATCCGGTTTTAATGGTGGCCTGTTCTTTAATGCTGCTAGAACTATAAGCCGCTTGATCTATTTCTGTATAAGGAATGAAGTCTCCCCATCCTCTATATTGTACTTTTATTTCGTTATACCAGTATCCTTTCTTGTTATTATATTGACTGTATATTGACTTTGTACACGTATAGCTATTGCAACTTATTACATCATTCACGTAATCACCATAGTCATACAAAGTAATGAACGTTATTCCCCAGTTTTTTATACCGGCATAAGTGAGGCCAGCTTCAAAACGATGTGTACCTACATCACCGTTTTTGCGATAAGTAACATAGTTATAACCGTCGGAACTGTTAACGCCATTGGCATATTGCTTTGTTGTAGCCCAGCGATCAGCTCGATTGTATTTTCGATATTGATAGCGATAACGGACGTAAGGGCGCCAATTTTTTGAGAGACCATTAAAATAAAGAGTTGCACCACCTAGATATTGAAGTGAGTTATTGGACATATCCACTTCGAATGATGGTATCAAGGCATTATTTTTAGAAAGATTAAACCCTTTCTGTATTACCAGACCGGCTGAACCTGATATGGGGTCTTCAAAAGCTACATCATACTTTTTGCCACTTCCCCCGTAAGTAGAATATTTCAATTCCCATGACCAATTATTTTTGGTTTTTTGTACTATTTTAAAGCTGTCGCCATGTCGCCGATCTTGAGTCTTAAAACTATGCTCATATTGAAAATATGCTTTAGACTGTACCATGTCATTCCATTCTGCTGTATCTTCTTGAGCATAGGATAAACAAGGAATGATTGAGAGTAATAAAAAAAACTTGGATTTCTTCATCCTGTAACTTCACCTTTGGTTAATTATAAAACACTACATAAATGAGCTAATTCCCACAATTAAATACCTTAACTCCTTTTTTGTCTTTGTTTTATGCACCCTTTACTCTTCAATTTATAGATGTTCTGGTTGCTAATTTTTTACCATAACCAATTTATTTTGTGAGTTATTATTAACCCTCACTTCACACTTTGTTGCATTTTTAAATATATTGTTTATTTTAATATTATTGTCTAATAAATATAACTATCTCCAGTATCATTACTGTTCTTTCTACAGTGAGATTATTTTATTTTCCAATCAGGAAAAATGGCCGCTAAGCGGAATTTTTTTGCATCTTGAGAAGAGAGCTGAGGACGTTCTGGTATTATTTTTGCTCCAGCGCCTTTACTGTGATATTCGAAGAAGCGAGAGTCTTGTGGCTGAAACCAGATTGTTTCACCTTGCTTATTTTTGCCGGACATGCTAACCCAATGGCCAATATGATCTTCCATAGTGCAGTTTATATAGACTGTCTGCCCGATTGCATTTGGATCAGCATAACGGCCGTCAGGAAATTGTGTCGTGGGATGCCATGGACGACCCAGTCCGAAACTTCCAGCCGGAACCCCCACTTCTCGGGTCAGACGGCTATTAATGAAAATCAGTCCATATGGCTGATCACTTTTAGTACTGGGGGCAGTAATGTAACCATAAAGGGATTTGGTATCAGTACGATTACGGGCTCTGATTTCACAGTTGTCGAATACGGTCGTGCCTGATCCAAAAATAAAATCCACATGGCCGGTGATCAGACAATCAGTGAAGTAGCTGCGACTTCCGGTTTTACTGTATAGCGTATCTTGATAGCCTTCCAAGTTGATCTTATCGAAACGCGCTTTATTACTTTTTTCAGCCAACAGTAAGGCAACAGCCTGGGTACTTTTTAGCTTGGTTGGATCATTGTCTGATTTCACACTATTGGCAGGGAAGTCAAAACTATTACGGATAGTTAGATTTTTTGCCGTAAAATTGGCTGCATTCACTAATACGGTGCTGCTACCCGATGTCCCCAACTTTTTCCCTTGTGGGCTAAAATATCCAGCAGCGGTATCTGCTTCTATTATTGTTTCATTGCGTTTTTCGCCTATTAAAGTTATATTCTTACGACGAATGACTATTCGTTCAGTATAAACACCTTTCTTTATATAGATGATATAAGGAGTATCACCATCTGGTGCTGATCTCAGTGCAGCGCCAATCGTTGAGAACTCATTCTTATGCGCCGATTTCGATACTATGGCATTATAGCCTTCCGCCAATGTTGCCGTGGCATATGACGATGTTATCAGCAGTAATACTATGGAAATACCTGACTTGTTTTTTAACATCAGTTTTACCTTACTGTCCGAGTGTTGGAAAATGGCCGATTTTAATGCTCAGGTTGCTATATTCATCTCCCTGATATTTTATTGACTATTTTGATAAAAAATGTCCGAGCCATCGTTAGATAGTCAATTTATATAATTACTCCATGTTTAATGATTCGGCATCTAGACAATCATCTCTTCCTCTCCTTATTTTCTAACTAAAAATAGTACTAACTGGGTTTTATACATATTATTGATTGTATTTATATTTGTCTGTAATAATAATAATGTTATATTTACAAATTAAATTGACAGCACTATCCCTCTCTACTTTACTAGTAAAGTGCTTTATTACTTATCCTTTTAATTTCGTACTCAATATATTATTAAGGATTTTTAAAAATATAAAATAGTAATAGTGTTCATATTTTCCCTTATGATCTGTATCTGGGTGACATATGCTGCCTTCTTCAAACACTATATACATGATATTATAAAATGAAATGATGTTTCATGTGTGCGGATCACAAATAATTGTATTAGCTAATATTTAAACGTAAATAATATTACAGGATACTGTTATGACACCGAAAAAAGATATTACATGGATTAAATAGCTTGAGATGAGCCAACTATTGAAACCACCTGATTTTGAGGGCGCAAGCATCAGGGATGCTGTGGTAATAGGCGCAGAAACTCAATATTCTGGCTGAAAATTTGTGGCGCGATTGGATGGGACGAGTAATGGAACGACGTTCGATAAGGTGTCTGGTGTTCAGAAAGCAAAAAACCAGCCTATGGCTGGTTTTTCTATAAAAAGATAGTGCCAGACTTGGGATCATTCAGCTTTCTATTAAGTTGAATTTTAGTATGAATTTTAACCATTTCTGTTGTCAAGACTCGTGGCGTGACTCGTGTTTTTATAGATAGATCAGAATGATGGGTTACATGCGATAAAGAAATGTTCAGTTTGATTCCCCATGATGTCTATAAATCGTAATGACATTAGCGTTACATTTTCTGTATGGTTACTATCCAGAGAGTAAGCCGGAGGATAGCATCATGCCAGCGACGAACAGCGGTTCTGCGAAACGCGAAACATTGAATTTACGCATCAAGCCTGCCGAACGCGACCTTATCGACCGTGCGGCGAAGGCCAAAGGAAAAAATCGTACTGATTTTGTCCTTGAGGCTGCTCGCGCTGCCGCAGAGGAGGCGTTGATCGAGCAGCGCATCATCATGGCCGACCCCGACGCCTATCAGGAATTCCTCGCCCGTTTGGATCAGGCACCTTCGCCGATGTCGGCAACACTGATATAAGACCGGAAAACAGCATGAATTTTGTCCACTCCACCCAACATAGGCTTCTCTTAAGGTTCCTACACCAGACGGAGAAGCCGCATGTTAAGCAGAGGGGACCTTCTCATGATAAAGCAGATGCGTATTCACGGCGCGCACATTATCGACATTGCCCACCACATCGGATGTTCTGAGCGCACGGTTCGACGACATCTCACTGAAAAAACCGTTAACGCCCGACGGCGTGAACCAATGAAAAAACTTCGTCCGTTCATGGACTATGTTGATCTGCGATTGCGCGAGCATGTCTGGAACACTGAGGTCATTTATCAGGAGATAAAACAACAGGGTTATGACGGCTGCCGCTCCACGTTGCGTCAGTATGTGCATCCCAAACGCGCCCTGCGTGCGTCCAAACAGACCGTACGCTTCGAGACGCAGCCTGGTCAGCAACTCCAGCACGACTGGGGTGAAATCGAGACTGTTGTCAACAACCAGCGCTGTAAAGTGAGCTTCGCCGTTAACACCCTCGGTTACTCCCGGCACTTCCATGCATGGGCGACTGATAGCCAGGATGCCGAGCATACCTATGAATCACTGGTCAAAGCCTTTGCCTACTTTGGCGGCAGCGTCAAAACGGTACTGGTTGATAACCAGAAAGCGGCCGTTCTCAAGCATGACAACAGTGGCGAGGTTATCTTCAACAATGGCTTCCTCCAGTTGGCAAAACACTATGGCTTCACGCCACGTGCCTGCCGTCCACGCCGGGCACGAACCAAAGGCAAGGTGGAGCGTATGGTGAAATACCTCAAGGAGAACTTCTTCGTTCGTTGCCGGCAGTTCGACAGTCTGGCACATATCAATCAGTTGCTGATGCAGTGGATAAATACGGAAGCTGACCACCGCACGCTTCGCCAGTTCAGTCAGACACCGGCAGAACGCTTTACCCAGGAGCACCCTCATCTGCTGGCATTACCGGCGGGCGACTTTGACACCAGCTATCACGACATCCGGCAGGTGGCCTGGGATGGCTATATCGAGGTTCGTGGTAATCGATATAGCGTGCCGGAAAGCTGGTGCGGTAAAGCGGTCAGCATCCGTATCTCACTGGATGATGAGCTCAGGGTGTATGGAGATGACGTCCTCATCGCTACCCACCTTCTGGCAGAAAAACCGGCGGGCTGGCAGACCGTAGCCGCGCATCATCGACCTCTGTGGCAGCAAGCCTGCCGGGTGGCACAGCGTGCGTTGAGCGATTATGAGGAGTTGCTGTAATGAGCGAACTGACAGAACTGATGGCGCGACTGAAGATGGAGCATCTGACAGATGCGGTAGACAATCTGCTTGAGCAGGCCGTAAAGGAAGAACTTAACGCACGAGAAACACTGGTTCGTGTGCTGAACCATGAATGGAATGGTCGGCGACATAAGGGACTGGAATCCCGGCTGAAACAGGCCCGACTGCCCTGGGTGAAAACGCTGGAGCAGTTCGACTTCAGCTTCCAACCTGGTATCGACCAGCGGGTTATCCGGGAACTGGCCGGGCTGGTGTTCATCGAACGTAATGAGAATGTCATCCTGCTGGGCCCTCCGGGTGTGGGAAAACGCATCTGGCGGTGGCGTTGGGGTAAAGGCCGCAGATGCGGGTCATCGGGTGCTGTTCATGCCACTGGATAAACTGATGGCAACACTGGTGAAAGCCAGACAGGAAAACAGGCTGGAGCGCCAGTTGCAGCAACTGAGCTACGTGCGGGTGCTTATCCTGGATGAGATCGGTTATCTGCCGATGACGCGTGATGAAGCCAATCTGTTCTTCCGACTGCTGAACCGGCGTTACGAAAAAGCGAGCATCATCCTGACCTCAAACAAGAGCTTCACCGACTGGGGTGAGGTGTTCGGCGATCATATACTGGCAACGGCGATCCTGGACAGGTTGCTGCATCACTCGACAACAGTAAACATCAAGGGAGAAAGCTACCGACTGAAAGATAAGCGGAAAGCTGGCACGTTACCCAAAACCATAGAGGAGAAAAACACCGAAAACTGAATGCTACAAGCGGACATCAGAAATGATGAAAACCGGACAAAATAAATGTTGAAAAGCGGTCATTAGGCAGTGTTGTTGACACCGAATGCTGCATTGCGCAAAACGATGCAAACACCTGCACCGTGGGAACAGAAAAAATGATCTCCGCTCCTGATCCACTCTGCGCCGAACATCTGCTTTCCTCATTCTGTTGTGGCGTGGAGTCTATGGACAACTGGCTGAAACAGCGGGCGATGAAAAATCAGCTAACGGGTGCATCCCGTACATTCGTTTGCTGTGATGATGCTAAGGTACTGGCGTATTACTCTTTGGCCTTCAGTGCCGTGATGACAAACGCTGCATCCGGACGCTTTCGCCGCAATATGCCTGACCCGATTCCAGTTATAGTGCTGGGTCGTCTGGTGGTAGATAAATCATTGCATGGTCAGGGCGTTGGCCGAACGCTGGTAAGGGATGCCGGGCTGCGGGTGATTCAGGTGGCGGAAACTATCGGCATTCGCGGGATGTTGGTTCATGCACTGTCTGATGAAGCGCGGGAATTTTACCTGCGGGTGGGGTTTGAACCTTCACCAATTGACCCGATGATGTTGATGGTGACGTTGGGGGATTTAGTGGAGAGTGTCTAAAAAGATCCGGGAACCTGAGTTGCCCGGACGAAAGGCTCGGTATTACGTATTACTCCACCAATTGTTCTGCTGGGCTTTTGGGAATTATATTGGCTACCTTGCTTTTATATTTCCGGTCTAGTTCCGCTGAATGGCGTGAAGCACATACTCCAAGAATTGCAGCACAAGCTCCAAAGAAAACAGTTTTTAGCGAGGACACATTGTAATCCCTCCGACTTTAGTATCACTGTCATTGAGAGTTTTCGGCCAGTTTTTGTCGTGCATAAATAACCGGCGGCAGATTTCCGAGTGAGCTGTGTGGCCGCTCTTCGTTATATTCTGTACGCCAGTTTTCTGTTAAATATTGTACCTCTGACAATGCTTTAAATAGATACATATCCAGCATTTCTGTTTTGTAACCGGCGATACCGCCAACCCAATACACTTTTCTGCCCGCCAGGCTGACTTCAAGCGCCACACCAATCACGCTTGCAACGGTCCGACTGAGTACGGCCACGTGTTGTGACTTGTCCTCTGCCGACAAGCTCGCCACTACGTTGTCTTTGCCGCCGTTCCCGACTACGGACAGCGTTTCTCCCTGCCGTTTCAGCAGCATATTAGTGGCGCCCGAAGTTGGGCCAGGCTAGTTGATGGGACGTTTTACATTCCACATTGAATGGGAATTTTTGTTCTGCTTCATCCATGACCTCCCGGTTATAGGCAAGATAGAGCACCCTGCTGTCAGGGTTCGCTAACGCGAACCGCACCAGTGTGGACGTTTCTCCGGTGCCGGCAAAAGCCTTAACCACCAGTTTGCTTCCAGACCAACCGATGATGGCGGACTGTTCAGGTGTATAACAATAAGACATCAGCAGCACTCCGCAAAGCTTGACCGGCGTTTATGCTGCGCAGGTCAATACGACGAGCACCACAGAAAAACCTTTTTCCAGAAGAGAAAGTTTCCCATAGTCAGTCGTTTTCAGGTTGATAGACAGTTATCAACCCAGCATTGCTGGCGTCTATTAATGTAAAATCAATGAGCAATATCGATACTTCCGAAGGCAATCCCAAAGCCAAAATACTGTTATTTGATTATGATTTTTATCAATTTTCCCTGGTGCCAAGAACAACAAAACTCAGGTGAATTTATGACGGGGTGTTTTGACGATTCACAAGAATTCGTTCAAGCGCGAAAAGTCCACCCTCAATGTTATACGCATCCCTCCTCATCGTCAGGCACCCCCTACCAACTCTGAGTTGGAACTTCCTCTGGTGTTGTACGTGCTGGTATCACCTGAGCGTTATACTCATCTGAAAGAAAATAAGCATAACGCTCAGAAGATTGAGCTCGTTCTCTCTGGCTTCCACACTCCGGCTTCTTTTTATCAACTTAAATGACATTGTGTCAATAAAATTGATACTTTTACGATTTATTCAATCATTGTAAGATATCACAACCCGCTCTTTTCATTGAAAAACACAACTTTGAGTGTAAAATAATGACTGTTTTTTAAGCTGAATTTGGCCAAAGGTGGGAGATGGAAATCAACAATAAAAGTGCTCTGGGGGAAGTCATTGCCAAAGCTTTGGCGATGAGAGGTATTCCAAAGCAAAAGCATATCAGCCACACCAGCCGTGTATTAGATATCACAACAGCTGCGGCACAAAAGAAGCTGACTGGGGCCTCGAACTGGGAAGTATCACAACTGATTAGAGTGATTGACTCTATCGGTATGAAGATGAGCGACTTCTTCGACATATATAGCTATTCAGTAAATGAAGTACATACCGCGATCTGGAACGATGGAAAGACAAATGTTAAATGCAAAATATATTTAACAGACATCAATTCCAATGGCCCAACGGAGTACTCAGCTTTAAAAATCAACGACGAATGGGTTGTGTTCCGTACTGATGATATAAAAGATGACGTACTATTTGAGTCAAAGCGTAATATTGAAATTATTCAGCTATATCCTCAAAAGCAAAATGTAAAAAAACACCGAATTGCAATTCTTGATGACGACAAGAACATAGTAGATAGTCTTCAGGAAATCATTGGCAGTTATGAATATGTTGTAGACCCATTCTATAGCATAGAATCATTAGAAGTGAGCCTGAAGAACAGCCCTTATGACGCCTATATACTGGATTGGGTTGTTGGGGCGAGAACCGTTTTTAACACAATAAAAGAAATAAGAAACTCAGAGAATAAAAATGCCATGATCCTAGTTCTTACTGGACAGCTACTAGGGATTGCTGATAGCGAAATCGCAAGTGCAATAAATGACTATGATATTACTGGTCCTCATGCAAAACCGATTAAAGCCAGTGTTATAAAATCACTAATCAACAAGCATTTTCCTAAGTGAGTAATTATGAACAATAGTTTATTAACATATACCGGAAGCCTTTTACTTGATGGAAGGTATATTGTTTCTCCTTATGGGGTGAGTAAAGAGCAGCTATGTGGAGATATTTCCCCACTATGTATGCCAATGATCCACAATAACGCAATCACCAACATTTCGTTTGACTACTCAAAAATTAAAAGTCTGTCTGTCATCAATGGACTAGGTGTGACCCTGGGGGATTCTATAATCGGTATATCTGCACTGCATGCAATTAAAAATATAAATCCCAACATTATTATCAGAGTCATTCGCCCGGAGAACTGCCCTAATTATGTTAATGAAATTTATACTCTAACGAAAAATATAATAAATGAAATTCACTTCATGCCATTTGACATCACCAAGGCAGCGGAATCCGAACTAATAATAGACATAGGGAATCAACTATATTGGGAAGATTTTAACAAGTGGGAGATGCACGATTTCTTTTTAAGAAACCTTGGTCTCGAACATAACTTTATTCCTGTTGAGTTCAAAAGCAACTCATGGCTAAAAAATTCCACCCTTGATAATAACAACCTAGGTGAATATGTTCTGTTCTGCCCTCACGCAAGTACAAAAATAAGAAGTATACCGCAACAGTATCATAGAAAAATAATATCTGAATTAAGCGATAAATTTAAGGTTAAAGTCCTTGGGTTCAGTGATGTTCACCATAAAAATTACACTAACATTACTGAGTTATCAAAAAGCACTGCTTGCTTTGCATCTATAATAAAATATGCAAAATACCTCTATACATGTGACTCCGCAGCCTTACATATTGGCGCTGGTTTTAACATACCAACCACCTGTATTTTTACAACAGTGAAACCAGAGTTTCGTAGTCTATACTATACTCATTGCGAGTCTGTTTACATCGGAAATGATAAAACAGAAGGGATCCATAATAGTGAAGATGTAATTTTAGTTAATTCAATAAGTAAAGAATTTGAGATTTACTATGCGTAAGTTAAAATCACTGTCCACATTATGCATACTTACTTTATTATTTTCAGTCCCTTCTTTTGCAAAGATTGGGGATCTCTATATAGATGGCAACATAACCAATAAAAATCATGGTAGCGGATATTTGTTAACCATGGATGACTTTAATAAACTAAAAAAGTCCCATATAAAAACAACTACATCCTGGACTGAGACTGGACACGTGGTGGATTTCGAAGGGGTAAAATTCAAGGATTTATTGACACTTGTCGGGGCTCATGGCAAAACGTTAAGAATGAGGGCACTGAATGACTACTGGGTCGACATTCCTTTATCTGACGTAGAGCAATACGATATTATTCTAGCAAACAAAATGGATGGCGTGGGTCTGAAGGTAAGAAACTTCGGTCCCTATTTCGTTATTTATCCTTTAGATGGATTTTTCGAAAAACTCAATAGCCCAATATATCAAGCTCGTTATATCTGGCAAGTAAATAGTATGACGGTAATAGAAAAATGAAGCTAAAACGGATCTTGATTCAGTACGTCGTCGTTTTTTTGATTCTAACCGGCGGTTTTGTGTGGATGTATGAACAGTATTTCTCCACAAGCCATAATATGAAATCGGCAGGCCCACAAGAAAACTATGCATGGGCAATAGCTAAATTCACGATCAGGCTGGCAGGATTTGATGAAAATATTGAGCGTCAGTTACGATTGGGGAACATTGATAAAGAAGAATTACAAACTGAGCTTGATCTTCTTTTTTCGAGCTCTAATGTTTTACTTCATGAAAGTGTATCAACCAGATACTTATTTGAAGAGACTGGTTATGCTACAGCTGTAGAACAAATAAATGCTAACCTGGAAAATATCGATAACGAGTTAAATAAAAACACTCCTGACTACTCGATCATCCTTAAAAAAATTGAATTAATAGGGCAAGATAATAAAAAACTTGTTGTTATTTCAGATCATGCAGAAGTCAGACAGCGAAATATTATTCAACAGGACTATATCGATAAAGGAAACTCTATGAAGTTTCCAGTTGCGTCACTGTATTTCTTGTTTTTGTTGATGCTTTTTATTTCATATCGACAAGTAAAATACATTAACAACCAATTAGAATCAGAAAAAAAATCCTTTAACAACAAAAACGCTTTCCTTGGAGTGTTGGGTCACGAATTGAGAACTTCACTCCAGGCAATAATATCCTCGGTAGAGGTGATTACTCAGAAAGAAGATGGTACTGCATTCAATCACTTCGAACGTTTGGAAAATGCTGCCATGAAAATGGAACGTCAAATGAAAGACCTTGCTGAATTTGCCAAGGTTGATAACGGTAACGTCGAAATAAAAAGCTCATCATTCAACTTACATAAGCTTGTGCATGACACCGTCGAACAAAGCATTTCCGTACTGAACAAGAACGATGTCAATGTAAGCTTGGAAAAAGTTTCAGATGTATATATAAAAAGTGATCCTTCCAGAGTCATGCAAATCATAGAAAATATTGTCACCAATGCCATAAAGTACACCGAAAATGGTAATGTACAGATAAATGCTATTGTTCACGAAAAGTCTAAACTGGTCATTAAGGTCGAAGATACGGGGCAGGGTATCCCGAACGATAAAATAGACGCCATATTCTCTCCGTTTGTACGGGTCGAAAACGACAACAAAGTGCCCGGTTTTGGGATGGGGTTGGCTATCGTCCATGGTGTTGTTAAAGCCATGAAAGGGACTATTGATGTGAAAAGTGACATTGGTAAAGGAACTGTGTTTACCGTTTCATTACCCATTGAGCTGTCAACACCTGCAGAGATTGAAATTATCACCGATATCGATGACAAACCTTTTTCCGCTAAGGGGATTAGTATATTAATTATCGATGATAATGAAATGGCATGCGAATCCTTAGTGTCAATTCTTCAGCATGACTTTTCAGTTGAATATACAACGTATCCAGAAAGAGCATTGGAGAAATTATATCGGAAATCGTTTGACCTTGTTTTAAGTGATCTACAAATGCCTATCATTACTGGTGATGACCTATATAGAGAAATCAAAGAGAACAGCGGTCCAAACAAAAATACACCGTTTATATTCATTAGTGCATATACCAGTAAAAGTCCAATCAAAGGCGTGGATATTTTAACAAAACCCGTAAGGTTAAATGATATTAAAAAATCCATAGAATCCGTGTTTTCTAACAATTCTATTGTATAAAATACACAGTATATTTATATAACCCAAATATGCCCTAATTGCGTCAGTTCCCGGCGTAATTCTTTAAAGTTATAGACTTCACCGCTGTAAGAAAGCGCAACGCTGCCCCTGGTAGATTTGCCGCCATCGCTTCCAGCTCGCGCCGACTGGCGTGAAAATTACGGCTAAACGTCGCCCATCCTGCAATTCCGCACATGGATACTTCTCCCAAAAAGAAACGTGATGCTCTGGAAAATCCGCACTACAACCGCACTACAGCCTGTTTATACCGATTCAAAATCAAAGCGGCGGATGAAACAGTCTCTAGGCATATTCACCGCAAACTGTATGCAATCGATTAGGGACTCCGAAGTCAGTCGATCCTTTGAGGTACGAGAAACCTGCCCGTCGCCGACGAATGGATCGCTGTTGTCAAATTTGGGCGGGTACAGGGAAATCACGCGGATCCCCTCTTCACGCAGGCGCAGGGACAGAGTTTCTGCCATACGCCCCTGCCCGGCTTTGGCGGCATAAAAGGCGGCATGGCCTTCACAGTCATGGGTGAGGGGGTGAGCGGAAGAAGAAATAATGTTCACGATATCCGGCCGCTCAGATTGGCGTAACAGTGGCAGGAAATGTTTAATCATCAATACCGTGCCCGCCGTGCAGGACATGATGACGTTGGTAATTTCCTCATCACTGGCGGCATCAAGTTCCTGACCTTCTGCCCACGGGCTGCCGTTGTTAATCAGCACATCCACGTGACCAAACTTATTTTCAACGGCCTGCGCAAATGCCCGGATGCTGGCAGGATCCGATAAATCACAGGCAAAAGCGTGCACGCGGGTACAGCCACACGCCTGAAGCTCGTAACGCACTTTTTCGGCCGCTTCGATATTGCGCGCTGAAAGTAGCACCTCTGCCCCAGATTTCGCATAGCGAATTGCCAGAGAACGCCCCATTTCACGGCCCGCACCGGTGATAACTACACGCAAATTAGGATTGGACATAACATTGATTCCTGTTATTAAAAGTAAATTGTATTAGCCCGATAAAACAATTTTTCGGTTAGTTAATTTGGCAAACCTGTTCCCCAATATCCTCGGGGGATGATGTTGAAATAGCCTTCATTGCACTCTGAAAGTACGTGAGAACTTGCGATAAAACCTTCCCGATCGTGCTTCCAGCCGTCAAAATCCAGACCAAGCAGCTTGAGAATATATTCGCTGCCCTCCGGCATAATTGGCTGGGCAAGAGTGGCAAATTGCTTTATGGCCCAAAAATTAAGGGCAAAAGTGGTGCGTTGATAATCGCGCAGCGCCGGTTGGGTTTCATATTTTGACTGTGCGTTAAAGAATTTTTGCGTTAACCGCCCTGTAAGTATCCCGGTAACCAGAACCATCCACTTTTAGATCTTTTTCTGCATACTCATCTGCGGATGGTGCTATGTGTAAGGCTCAATGTAAATGCATTGAATTCCCTTCAAACCCCCCAAAACATAAGGTTGATAGCATTCTTGATCTCATCCGCGTAGTCGCCGAGATCCGCAATCACTTCGCCAATGACCTCAACAGGAACGCTCGATAGTTCAGTCGTCATCAGCCGATAATCTTCGCTGTCGATGCGGATCAGAGGAAACAGCGTTTTATTCACTTTATCAGACAGATGATGCGATTCGATAAGCGGGATGACCATCCGTCGTTTTGGCGTCTCGACAATATCGCTTTGCACATCGACAAACATTTTGTAGTGGCTGGCTCTTTTGTATTCATAAACAATGAATTGCATGCTCACCAGTTCCTGTTTTCATCCGCAAAGGAGCCATTCTGTGCGATAAATCGGGCGACTTCTTCCATCCCTTCGCGGTTTTCTCTCTTCCACTGCTCAGCCTTGATGCGGCGGGCTTCTTTGCCAATGGCATCGTTCACCAGCCCGGAAATATTGACTCCGGCAGCACTCAGAACCTGATAATTGTCTTTGTCCACGGTAACGCTGACACGGTGTTTCATGATAGTAATCCTCTCTTATGCATACTGTGAGTATATACTCAGCATGGTTGTTCAGCAATTAGCCAAGATTCAATTCCAACTCCTTCAACTCCTCAAACGTATAAACCCGAAAAACATGGCGGTGCTTCGTTTCCAGCCGGATGTGTTGACGGTTAATGATGGCGTATTTCACGCTATTGAACAGCAGCTCAATAGCTCGTTTTTTCTGTGGGTCTGGCACGATGTAAAGAATGTACATCCAGTGCTTATTGGTGCGTGCCAATAGTTTCAATCGCGATGACCGTTCTATTCGGGAGCGTTGTCACCCCATCCGGGCGGTGTTTGGTCTGATAACGGCGGCGAAAGGCGGTTCGGTCGCCGTGCAGCCACCCATAAGCGCCTTTTTCTCCAGAATAAGCCGGGCGAGCTGGTTATTAAGGTGATGTTCCAGCGTCCAGCCAGTGATTTTGGCAGGTTCAAAACGTGCAGGAAAAACGCCATCCTCAGATGTGATGACAGCGGCCAGCCCGTCACGGGTGATCCCCCTCAGCGCAATTTTTATCGCCTTTTTGTGTTGACGTCATGCTTTTGGATCAACCCCATGCTGATGGCCTTTGCCAGCAGCAGATAAAGCGGCTTGTGGTGTTTAAAATCGAAAAGCTGCATCAGGGTCTTAAAATCGCCGTAGGTTTCTTCTTTCAGAAAGGTGAGCAGGACTCGCATCTTTTCGTGACTATGCGCCCGACGCTCACGGTAATCAAAAGTCAGCATACATCCTCCTTCGCTCCTGCCTGTTCGGCTTTCTTTACCGCCAAGGCGATAGCGGAAATACCATAGCTTAGCGCCGCTGGCGGATACCGTGAGGTACAGGCCTTGCGAGTCGGTGAGCTTGTAAGATGTTGTGAGAGGTTTTGCGGATCGGACTTTGCTGTCAGTTAACATATGAGGGTCACTCCCGTTCATCGAACTGAATGACCCGCAATCTGACCCACAAATTCCCCAATACGAAGGGATAAATCAAAACGTATCGGAAAGCGTTTTTACGCCAACTGATTGAATCATAACAATATAGGGATTGATAAGGAGGCATAAAAAAGGAAAGGTGGTGCCGGACTCGGAATCATACTCACGATTAGCTTACTGTTAATTATATATTTTTTTGATTTTTATCGTAAACAGCGCCCCCACGAAAGCCCCCATAAAAAATCGCTTTGTTTTTGTGATGGTTGTCATGAAAAGCCGCCTGAGCGATTTATCACGTCGCACGCCTTCACATCAGAAAGTTTAAAAAGTCTCCTCACTGTCGCGCCACAATAGACAAAATCACCAATAAATAAACTCAAACGACAACGAGCACCTGAACCAAACAAGAACCCGTCAATACTCCCATGCTTCAAACGCCAGCGGCATCTTATTGAGCAAATCCCGGCGCTCGCGCCAGTTAGGGATAAAGCGGTCCATATGCAGGCGAAAGCGTTCGTTATGATGACGCTCCAGCAGGTGAACCAGTTCATGCACCAGAATATATTCCAGACACTCTGGTGGCTTCTTGACTAGTTCCAGATTGAGCCAGACTCGCTTTGTGGTGGTATTACAGGTGCCCCAAAAGGTTTTCATTTTTTTGATGCCCCAGAACGTCGGGGAAACCCCAGTTCTGGCCTGCCATTCGGGCAGTAATTTGGCAACCTGTCGCTTCAACTCATGCCGATAAAAGTCGGTTAATACCAGCTCCTTATTTTCATTGCTGGTTCCCGGCTGGACGTAAAGCTGGAGTTTATTGTTTCCCGCGACCTTCACCTCATGACGTCCCTGACGCTCAATCACAAACAGGCGATATTTACGACCCCAAAGATAGTGGCACTCTCCGCTGACCATCTCCCGCTCGGACTGGCGGGGCTGTCTGGCGAAATCCTGCTGCTGTTTTCTGATCCAGCGAAAGCGGGACGCAACCGCCATCCGTATCGCCGTTTCCGTCATGTGTTCCGGGGCTGAAACGCGGACTTTGCCATCGGGAGGCAGCACGTTGATATGCAGGTTCTTAATCGCCTTACGATTAACCTGCAAGCGCAACGTGCCTATTTGCATGACCGGCATCAGTGGTATTCCTTTTGCTTGCGGGCAAGCTCAAGCACGTCATCAATATTGACGTCATAGTTGGCGGTTTCTTCGCGCAGTGCGCGGGAAAGTTCCCGCTCCTTAAAACGATCGCCAATCCACTCCGCTTTTTTGGTATAGCGGATCGTCGTATCAATACGGGTTGCCAGCACCTCGTCATGGCCGAAGTTATCGTAGAACGCGCGCTTCGCCTGCGTATCCATCGTATCAGGGTAGGATGTCCCGGCGGTTTGTTCCGGGCGAATGACCTGTTTGCTCAAATCCCGGATACGCTCCAGATACTGCTGGTAATCAAGCGCATTCTGGCGGCGAAGGGTAATCAGCTCATCCAGCAACAGCGACATGCGCCCGTAGTATTTCGGGTTCACCGGGTTTTCATCCACGATGGTTTTACGCACGTTGTTTTCGATGGTTTCCGCCATCGCATCCTGATTATTGCGGATCTCGTCCGGCAGAGCCGCGGTCGCTGCTGCGCCTTTTTCAACAATCAGCTCAATCAGGCTTAACTCTTCGAAATCCATCAGCACTTCGCTACCGTCGGCGCGAACGTACATATCCAGCAGGTGGCGCATGGCGGGTTCAAAGCGCTTCATGTCTAGCAGATCGCCGCTGGTCAGTTTAATGTCATAGCGTAGTTTTTCGAATTTAATGACTTCGGCGCGGATGTTTTCCACTTCCTCATCGGTATAACCCGCTTCCGGCATTTCATTCGCCAGGCTGGCGTAAGCGCGCAGCAGGCGGGCGACATTCTGATAGAACGACAGGCGCAGCGCCTCTTTTTCGCCTAATATCGTCTGGTTTTCCCCCGACTGACCGCAGAAATAGTGCTGGTAGTCCGGCAAATCGCGCGGTGCCTTGACGGGTTCGCACAGGCTGCGAACCACCTCCAGCGCGCTGTCGAGATCCAGCCTTGCCTGCTCCAGACGATTTTTCAGCAGGCCATCAACATCATCCTGATCGTAATCGTCAAACGCGCCCGTGGTGTAATCAGTTATCGCTTTATCCAGCGAGCGGAACAGATCCTTATAATCGATAATATAGCCGTACTCTTTATCTTCCCCATCCAGCCGGTTGACCCGACAAATCGCCTGAAACAGCGTATGGTCTGTCATCGTTTTATCGATATAAAGATAGGTAGCGGACGGCGCGTCAAAGCCGGTCAGCAGCTTATCCACCACGATAAGCAGACGCATTTGCCCCGGCTCATTAATAAAGCGCTGCTTAACGTCCCGTTCGAATTCGGCGATACGCCCGGCAACCTTCTCTTCGCTTTGCTCAAAGTAGTCGGCCAGCATTTTGCGGTAGGTCGAGAATTTAAACAGCTTCTCGGTCAGGCCCGCGCCGGTTTCTTCACCTTTGATACTGGCCGAGTCGGGACGGAAGCTGGTCACAATCGCCACTTTTCCCGCCAGATCGGTCTGGCTGAACATCTCGTAAACCTTACAGGCCTGATACACGCTGCTGCATACCAGCATGGCGTTGCCACGCCCGTCCATCAGGCGCGGGCGGGTATCCATATCCAGCAGAATATCGTTAACGATCTGCTCCAGCCGCGACTTACTGGACAGCAGTTTCTGCATTGAGCCCCATTTCTGCTTAAGCTGGGTTTTGGCTAAATTCGACAGGCCGCGCGTTTTGGCTTCAAACCAGTCATCGACCTTTTTCTCGGACGTCAGATACTGGTCTATATCGCGGGCCTCATAGCGCAGATCCAGCACCACGCCGTCGGCCACTGCCTCATCAAACTTATAGGTATGGATATAGGGTCCGAACACCTCTACCGACTTCTTTTTATCTTTCTTCATCAGCGGCGTACCGGTAAAACCAATAAACAGGGCTTCCGGCAGAATGGCGGTCATCGCGTTATGCAACTTGCCGGACTGCGTACGGTGGCACTCATCGACGAAGACGAACAGATCGCCTTTGGCGCGGAACGTTTTGGTCAGGGATTGCTGCAACTCGCTGATGAAGTCGTCGGTTGCCGCAGTGTCTTCTGCTTCACTACGACGACCGAACTTATGCACCAGCGAGCAGATGAGCCACGGGTTAGGATGATTGAGCGTCGCGATAAGATCGTTGCCGCTGGAGGTACGATAAATCTCTTCATCCACGCCCATAAATACGCTTTCGATTTGTTCATCCAGCTCGGTGCGGTCGGTTACAATCAGCACGCGTGAATTTGGCACGTTTTCACGGATCCACTTCGCCAGCCAGACCATCGTCAGGCTCTTACCCGATCCCTGCGTGTGCCAGATAATCCCGCCTTCACGACGGGCAATATGCTGTTTAGCCGCCTCGACGCCAAAGAACTGATTATGGCGACAGAGTTTTTTCACCCCAACGTCAAAGGCCATGTAGTTATGGACGATATCCAGCAGCCTTGATTTGCTGCAAAGGCGGCTTAAATGGAAGTCGAGCTTATGCGTGTATGCGCCGGTATTCTCTTCTTTCCACTCCAGATAATATTTTTCCGGCGTTTCAATGGTGCCGTAGCGCAGGCCCTGCGTATCGTTACCCGCCATCACCAGTTGCATGGTGGTAAAGAAATTGCGGATAAAGGTTTTCTTCTGATTATCCAGATTCTGCCGGATGCCTTCACTAACGTGGACTGACGAGCGTTTAAGTTCAATCACGCCCAGCGCGATGCCGTTAACGTACAGCACCAGGTCCGGGCGCTTGCTGTATTCGCCTTTTACCGTCACTTCGTCGGCGATGGCGAAATCATTGGCTTCAGGATTTGCCCAGTCAATCAGCCACACGGTCTGATTCTGCTCGCCCGCGCCTTCCTTTTCCTTTACGCCGTAACGCAGTAGGCGATAGACCTCTTTATTGGCGTAATACAGTTTTTTGCCTTCGCCGAGCGCGGCAGCGGAATCCAGTTGCCGAAGCACGCGGGTGATCAGGGTATCGCTGACGCCGCGCCGTTTCAGCCATGCACTCAGTATGTCCGTGTCGATATTGCTGTCACCGGCATATCCTGCGCTCCGTCCCAGATAGCGGTATCCTAAATCCTTAACAAAAAACTGAATCAAACGCTGCTGTGTGGCGCGTTCGCGCTGGCCTATGGTGCTCAAAAGGCGCTCTCCTTAGAGCCTGTCCCACCAGGCTATTTTATTTGCCAGACTGGACTTGGGCAGTGCTCAAAATCCTCACGTACAGTGTGTACGCTCCGGTTTTTCCGCGCTGTCCGCATCCAGTCTGACTGCAACAATTACGCCTGCTGGGACAGGCTAATTTTCAGCAATGGAACTCCATCACGCGGTTGATGGCAAATTGCAGATTCTTGTCGTCAAATAGCTTCACCTTACGGCTGGCCCAGCGTTCACCCGCAGGCCACTGGTGCAGCCCCTCTTTCACGGAATCCAGCGTGGGCTGGCATTCTCCCCGGGTCAGCAGCCAGTCAACGGTTGCCAGCAGTTCCAGACCAAACGGCGATTCAAAACCGTCAATCAACTGGCTGACCTGCTCAAGCGCCGGTAACCACGCTTTGGCTTCGCTGTTAAGCCAGAGGTTGATGTGTTCTTTTTCCCGATCGTTAAACCAGATCACGTCCAGCGGTTGGCTGTCCGGGATGCGTTTCTCGGCTTTCAGATAGGTGCCATCCAGCGCGTTAAGCAGATGATTCAGGTTGGGGGCATATGGGCCGTAATAGTGCGCCTCAAACCGTAGTTTTAGCACGTCTTCCTGCTGATGCTGTTCAATGGCGCGCTGCAACAGCCATGCCAGCTTCTGAATTTCCAGCAGGCTGCACTCCATGCCCAGCACCCAGTAGCGGCGCACCAGTTCAGCAATCATCGCTCTGGCGGGCGTGAGCTTTTTTACGCCGGTGCTCTTGGCGACGTTCTGGTATTTTTCGGTGGGCTCATAAATCAGGATTTCCGTGTCCTGAAGGTCGCCCAGCGCAGACTCAATCCGCGCCCGAACGTCCGGCCAGTTCAGGCCGCCATTGCCCGCGCCCAGCGGGGGAATGGCGATGGACTGCACTTTCTCTTCGATCAAAAAGCGGCGCAGATCCTGCAAGCCGTCTTCAATCCACTCCATGCGGGAGTCGGCGCGCCAGTGCTGCTTGGTGGGGAAGTTGACAATCCAACGTGGCCCCATCAGTTCGCCGGTTTCGGTAATAAACATCTTGCCGGTCATAACCTGCTTTTGCTTGCAGGCGAGGGCATAGGCTTTCATATTGTCGGGGAAGCGCTCTTTGAACATCAGCGCGATGCCTTTACCCATGACACCGACGGTATTAACCGTATTCACCAGTGCTTCCACGGGCGCGTCCAGTAAATTGCCTTGTGTATATGTCATCATGAGAAATACCACCCGGCCCGTGCGTGAACGGGCATTGACAGATTGCGTTGCGACAGCCACTGCTCTAATTGTAACCTGACGCCATCGTTGTAACAAATCATCCCGCCCAGCAGCGTGATGGGGCAGTGCTGCCAGATTAACGCCTCGGCCTGATAGCGTTCAAATTTGGCCGGATCGTCCGGATCGCGCCGGAAATCCCGCGCCTGTAATATCGGCCAGTCGATCTGGTTCAGGTCGTCCAGGCGGGTGTAGTAGTTGACCCAGTTATAGTAGGCGTGGCTGTCGGTAAACACGAAGGGGACGTTTTGCGTCGCCACGTGTCGCAGGCTGCTGACCAGAATAACGATTTCTTCGTTGGGGCGCTTCGTAATGCCGCCGCGCCCGCTGTGGATATTCATCAGCATTGGTGAGAAGGGGGTAAAGTAAAACGGCACATAGTCATGCAACGTCCCGCCCGTCCCGGCAGGCACCAGATGCCCGGCGCGTTTGTCGATAAGCTCCGGGTTGCCGATATTGATCCAGTTTGCAGCTTGCACTGGACTGTTGCCGCAGTGCAGGCCGTTGTCCAGTATCCACGGGATATTGTCCCGATGGACAATGCGCCAGATCAGGGCTTTTTCCGGGTTGAGATTTGCGCTGTAATCATAAGCCATATGCTTTCCCTTCTATATTAAGCGGGTTTTCCCGGTTAACAGTTCCTGCATCATCCCCTGTTCAAGCTGGCGGGTTTTGTCCAGACGCTGTTGCAGGGTTTGAATTTCCTTGTCCATATCGGAGAGGATGGCGGCGATGGCGATTTGTTCAGGTACTGAGCAAATAGGTACCATTAAGCCTTTTACATTATCACTATTGATTGCAGGGTAATTTGAACCAGAAATCAACATATCTATTTGCTCATTAATTGAGGCGGCAAAGAGATGTTGATACAAAAATTCGGGGTGGAGTTGTCCTATATCACATCTAATGACACTAAAACCCGTGGAACAAATAAGGTCTGATACCTCATGATCAACAAGATAATGAGACTTTAAATTAGGACGCACGGTGGAAACCATGACATCGTTGCATCTCAATAATCTTCTGGCTCTTGAAGGCGCATCAGAAAAAACTAATCTAGTTGTTCCAAGTAAAACGCCGCGGTCAATTTGCTCCAGCGAGATATAATCAAACTCATAGTTTGGTGGAGTTGAAGATGGTAGATTTTCAGGATCAACGTGAGATAGTTCTCCAATTTTTGATATTTTCCAATCCTCAGGAATATCCCCCAACTCACTCTTTTTATACCCCTTAACAGTCCCATCTTCCCGCAATGCAACCTGAGGCAAACGGGTTTTACCAGTGAGTAGTTGTTGCATGGTGGCTGTTTTGATGGCCTGTTTTTTTGCGAGAATCTGTTCCAGAGCAGCAATTAGCGCTTCAGTATCAAACAGTACATTGGCAATAACGGTTTGTTCTTCCTTTTGACTTGGAATAACAAATAAAAAATCTGCGATCTCACTTCTATTAATTTTAGGTATGCCACTTCTTACAGAAACAGACTCGGCATATTTCGAAAATCGGCTCCCAAGAACTAACGGAAGAATATATTTAGGCTCGATTCCTTCTTTAGGTCTTAGAGGGTACATATCTGCACTACATAGCCCATCAAAATTAGCATAAATAGCTTTTCTCAAATATGGACGTATTTTGCTGTAGATAGTATCCCCAGCATGAAAAACATATTTACCACTTATAGCATTTTGCTCTTTGGCTGATTGCTTACTTATCAATCTACCTGTTCCTGTTTCAATGTGGTCTGGGGCAATTAATATCATTGAAGAATATGGCTCACATATCGGTGATATTTGCCCACTAACAATCGAGACTACATCAAAAAAAGGGACTACTTCCCAATCCTCAGGAATAACCCCCACTTCGGTCAACTTAAACCCCGCAGGCACGCCTTTCACCACCGCTTCCGACTGCTGCTCATTCATCATTAAATCTACCATCACCACACCAGCCCCATCGCGCGCAAATGCCCGGCCACTTTCTCGCTCAAAGCTTCAACAGACAATTCAATCGCTGGTAACGGCTCGGCATAACGCTCTTCCAGTTCCTTCACGCGTTCCGCCAGTTGCTGGGTGATGCGCTCAATCTCCGCTTTAATTCCGGCCTGTAACGTAGCCAGCCATTTGTCCTGCACCACTAGCGCTTTGATCGCCGCTTCATCCAGCGTGGGATAGTGTTTAAACACCGAGCAGTCCAGCGCTTCCTGCGCGGCTTTTAGCGCTTTTTTCGCATTAGCTTCTGCTTTAATCAGCGCTAGACAGCGGGTCAGCGCCGCCAGCTCATCTGGGTCGGCGGTGGTTTTCTTCAACTGATTCAGGCGGGCATTGACCAGTTTTTGCGTCACCTTATCCTTGTCGTTCTTCGCTTCCGCCAGCAGGTCTTCTTCACCGGCTTGCTCCTCGACATACTCGGCTAACTGGCGGCTGGCCTCTTCACTGCGTTCCTGCGCACGGTTCAACACGTCCAGTAGCTCCGGGAAACAACGAATTTCCACCAGTGAGCGGGGCAATACGTCGGCCTTGTAGCGCCGCTTGTCAAACTCAAAATCGTGCGCTTCTTTCCAGATGTTTTTGCCGTCCTTGCCTTTCACCGGCTGGAGTTCGCGGATCTGCGCGGCGGCTTTCCAGCCCTCCTGCATAATCACATATACATCGTCCTGCATGGCGTCGGCCCAGTAGTCCATCAGGATCTGGTACACGCTGTATTTATTCAGCAGTTCGCTGTTAGCATATTGCGCCAGCAGCATCTCGCCGATATCGTGGATCAGTTCCTTCGGTTTATCGCCTTTGCCAATATCTGCCAGCGCCGCCTCTTTTACCCATGCCTTAAATGGCAGCAGGCTGCGAGTGGCAAAATCCCTAAATTCCTGGTGCGCCAGAATGGTCGGTTTAACCTGCCGGGCTTCTACCTGCGCGCGACAGTAGCCGGGGCGATCGTCGGTAAACAACACATCGCGCAAGGCAGGGAATACTCGCCAGTAATCCTGTAAGGCATCAACATCGCGCGCCGGAATACCGCCCTGTAAGTGAGCGGTCAGATCGTGCAGATCTTCCGGTTCGCCACCGTCGATATAGCGGGGGATATTCAGGTTGTAATCATTCCCAGCGATGTCGCTTAACGGCACCATCCTACTGTAGCTGGGCACCGTACGCTGGTGGTTAAACACGTCCACGATGCGGTGAATATCCCGGCTGCGCAGGCGGTTCTTGTTGCCATCCTTGATAAAGCCCCGGCTGGCGTCGATCATAAAGATGCCTTTACGGCTGTGGGCGTGCTCCTTGTCAATCACGATAATGCACGCCGGGATGCCGGTGCCATAAAATAGGTTGGCCGGTAAGCCGATAATGCCCTTGATATAGCCTTGCTTGATCAGGTTTTCGCGGATATTCGCCTCGGCGTTGCCGCGAAACAACACGCCGTGCGGCAGGATCACCGCCCCTTTGCCAGTGCTTTTCAGGCTTTTAATAATGTGCAGCAGAAAGGCGTAGTCACCGTTTTTCTCTGGTGGAACGCCCCAGACGAAACGTTCAAACGGATCTTTTTTCGGATCCAGTCCGCTGGTCCAGTTTTTATTAGAAAACGGCGGGTTCGCCACGGCGAAATCGAAGGTTTTCAGTTTGCCGTTGGCTTCTTTCCACTGCGGATCGCTCAGGGTATTGCCCTGCCAGATTTTAGCGGTGGCATTGTTGTGCAGGATCATGTTCATCCGCGCCAGCGCGCTGGTGGCGTTGTCCATCTCCTGCCCGAAGATCGACAGCCCGCGCCGGGCTTCATCGTTGACTTTGAGCAGCAGCGAGCCGGAACCGCAGGTCGGGTCGTAAACCGTGGCATCCTGCGGCGTGTCGGACGTAATGCCGATCACCTTCGCCAGAACGCGTGACACCTCCGCAGGCGTGTAAAACTGCCCCTTACTTTTGCCGGATTCGGTGGCGAAGTGGCGCATCAGGTACTCATAGGCATCGCCCAGCAGATCGTCGCCTTCGGCCCGGTTGCCGGACAGATCCAGCCCCTCGAAGATGCCGACTAGCTTCGTCAGACGATCAACCATCTCTTTGCCTTTACCGAGTTTATCCTCATCGTTAAAATCGGCATCGATTACACCTTTCAAACCGTTTTCTTCAGCCAGCGCTTGGATAATTTTGTTAATTTTATCGCCGATTTCTTTATCGTTCTTCAGCGCGATCATATCGTCAAAGCTGGCCCCTTTCGGGATAAGGATAATGCCGTCGGGATCGCCCTTATATTTGTCGGACACGTACTTCATAAACAGCAGGGTCAGCACATAGTCCTTGTACTGGCTGGCGTCCATCCCGCCGCGCAGTTCGTCGCAGCTTGCCCACAGGGAGGAATAGAGTTCGGTTTTTTTGATAGCCATTAAATATCTCGTTTTGCACGGTGATGTGCCGTAAGCGGGTTACAGCAGATCGGTGTTCAGACCGGCGGCTTTCAGCCGACGGGTTAAGTTACGCATTTTGCTGAATTCGGTGCCGAGACTCTGGCTCAGACCAGTGCCTTCGCAAAAGGCTTTTGCCGTAATGTGTTCCAGCTCGTCGGCATATTTGATCATTTGCAGATGCAGCTCGACGGTGTACTGGTTACGCGGGGCTTTGTCCAGTGCCTGCTTAATATGGTGGTAGATGTCCTGTTCATTCATGCTGTATGGGTGACTAAAGGTGTATTAGCTAATTTGGCTAAATTAGCTAACTACAATATTAGGTTCAAGCATTTTGATGACTGGCGTATTTGTTTGCACAATTTATGAGCGTAGAAAATCGCTTGCGGTTAATTCATCGCCGCGCTATCTTTTACCTGCATCTGCAAAATCAGGTGCAGGGATTGGTCTCCCGAATACCATACTGGCGACATATGACGCGCCTTGCGTCTTTTTTTATGTCGTAATGCTTAGCTATGCCGAATTATGGTGGGCTGGGCGGGGGCACCGCAAGGTGCGCCGGTTCCAGTATGGCCGGTAAGACCAACTCCGTTCAGTCCACCACCCGTAAGATTGGTCTCTTCGGTGGTGGTTTAAACATCACATACTGGAGGTTGCCTAATGGCTACAATCCTCACCCAAGCACACCTGTTACTTACCGTTCCTTTCAGCGCCGCCACGGATTTCACCGTATTGGCCGATCATTGTGAAAATTTTGCCGAAACCCTGATTGAAAGCGACGATACGGCGCTGAGGTTGGCGCTCTGCGGGCGTCTTGCCGCCTGTCTTGCGCTGCTGGGACCCACGTTGAACGAGCCTGTTCCGTGCCATCTGTGCGAAAGCCTCACCGTTGATACCCTTCCCGCTGTTTCTCCCTGTTTTGATCCCGATTCTGAATTGCTTTGTGACTATTGCTTTACGTTGACGCAGCTTTTGGCAGGACGGGCGCTGTCGCCGGAAGTGGAACGGATGCTGACCGGGCTGCTGGCTGAACTTGTCTGGTACTTTGCCGCTGAACTGAAAGTCCCGCGCTGGATACGTACCGCAGACGGTGTGAAATGTATTAATGAGGAGGCGGTATGAATCAACAGGACTGGCATTCCGCCGATATTATTGCGGCGCTGAAAAAGCGGGGAACGTCGCTGGCGGCGGTTTCGCGTAACGCGGGGTTAGCGTCTTCCACGCTGGCAAATGCGCTAACAAGACACTGGCCTAAAGGGGAAAAGCTGATTGCGGAAGCGCTTGGTGTTTCGCCTGCGGAAATCTGGCCTTCCCGTTACCGCAAGCCAAAGGAGCGTTAAAGTAAAACAAGCTCTCCCGTCCCGTTATCGGCCTGGGTCGGTAACGGTTCGGGAGAAGGCAAGCGAAGCGCGGCAGTTTACTTTTATCGATAAATTTCTCAGTGAGTCGCGATAGTGAGTGTCACTATTATTGGTTCCATCATCTTCGTCTGTTATTCGCCTCATGAGATTGCCTCATTAGTTCGCCTCACGGTATGAGCCGATGTGATGCGCCGACAGCGTGAGGCGAATGCGGTGGCCGCAATGCAGTCATGTGCCGGAAAATACATTTCCCGGCACAAAACGGCGTGCGCCAGTTCATGCGGGCTGGACGCCCTTATTGCCTGGCACATGGGGGTAATGTCGTGGCTGGACACCACGCCAAAACCCCCAACGTCAACGGCGGCACACCGTCGCCCGCTACGCGCGACCAACCCCTTTAAGACGCACGTTTTAGCCTGTTATTTCTCTTTCTCGCAGGCTCGGTGGGAAATAACGGGAAACGCAGCTTTAAATGGGTTGGTCGCGCCACGCTACCGGCTTGTGGCCGGAGACTTAGCGGCGACGGTGTGCGGGGCAAGCCCCCCAAATAAACCGACGCGTGGGCGCGTCTTTTTGCTCGCTGGGGCGGCAAAATTTATTCGGTTCCCCCCAGCCTGCTCGGTTTCCCTTGGGGGAAACGCTCGCTGGTGGGTTCGGGCGACGCAAATTAGCCATTTCTACGAAATGGAATTTACTCGCCTTACGCCACTTTTTAATTTCTGCTGTTCGCATCCATTAAAAAGCCATACAAGCACGGCCTGTCATATCGTTTGTCCCTGTAAACACGGGTAATTGCGATGGTGAAAAATCCGCTGTTTTATCAGGGATGTTCGGTGCTCGCTCTGCTGCGCTCCGCCTCAGCCCTGATACAACAGCGGCGTAGAGAAACAAGATAAGCCTCCTCTGTTCGATTAGAAGCGACTTATTCCATAGGTGTATCAGTCTGGCTCAGGCAACCTTAATCGACTTCTCAAAGCGATAAGCCGGGATGAATTGATGCTGGCAGGCATCGAGATAATCTGACCACCATTGCATCATCTGAGTCCGTTCGTCGAGGTGTTCCGCTTTGTGAATATAGGCGGCACGAACGTGATTGCGCTCCTGATGGCTCATCTGCCGCTCCACAGCATCTTTTGACCAGCGACCTGATTCGATCAACGCGCTACATGCTATCGTGCGGAAGCCATGTCCGCAGATGTCCACCTGCGTATCATAGCCCATTGTGCGCAGCGCCTTGTTGATGGTGTTCTCACTCATTGGCTTACGGGCATCGCGATCGCCGGGAAAGAGCAAATCCCCGTTGCCGGATAGTAGTTTTAGCTGCTTCAGTACCGTTACCGCCTGTTTTGACAGCGGCACCAGATGCGGTGTTTTCATTTTTGCACCACGCTCTGAGTGACGCACACCCGTAATGGGCTCCCGCTGTGCGGGAAGTGTCCACATGGCGTTATCCAGATCGATCTCCGTCCAACGGGCAAAACGTAATTCGCTGGAACGGATAAAGATCAGCAAATTAAGCTGTACCGCCAATCTTGTCAGCAGTCTGCCGGAATAGCCTTCGATTCTTTCCAGTAGTTCCGGCAACCTTTCTAACGGCAGGGCAGGGTAATGGTTTTTTGGCGGCGGGGTGATAGCGCCACAGAGATCATTGGCCGGGCTGCTGGCAATCAGTCCTTCCTGTACGGCGTAACGCATGATGACGGTAGTGCGTTGCTGTATCCGTGCCGCTGTTTCCAGACAACCCTTTTTCTCTGCCACCCGTAGCGGGATCAGCAGATCGGGGGTTTTCAGGTCGGTGACAAGGGCATTACCGATGAGCGGGAAAACGTGCAGCTCCAGTGAACGCAAAACTTTGGCGGCGTGTGCCTCACTCCAGCGAATGTTCGCGGCCACCCACTGACGGGAGACGGTCTCAAAGGTATTGCCGTTTTTTCTCGCCTGCTTGTCCTGCTGTTTTTTTACGTCGGGATCATCCCCTGCGCTGAGAATAGTCCGGGCTTCTTCACGCAGTTTACGGGCACTGGCAAACGAGACAGTCGGGTAAGCGCCAAACGCCAGCTTCTTCTCCTTGCCGCCGAAGCGGTACTTAAGATGCCAGAGCTTGGAACCGTTGGGTTTGATCAGCAGGTATAAGCCTTGCGCGTCGCTGAGTTTGTAAAGTTTATCGAGCGGCTTGGCGTTGCGGATGGCGGTATCAGTCAGAGGCATGGTGGGGGCTCCGTAGTTTATCGAACCGACAGGCCCCCAATTAAGCCCCCAAAAACTACGGATGTCAAAAAATCTGGTAGTACCCATTGGTACTCCAGATTATTTTTAACTTACTGATTTTTTAACGTTTCCGGACACATAAGGACATCCTGAAACTAAATTTTGGTGCCCGGACTCGGAATCGAACCAAGGACACGAGGATTTTCAATCCTCTGCTCTACCGACTGAGCTATCCGGGCAACGGGGCGCATTAAACCGTATTGATGGTGTGGCGTCAACGGCTTTGTGAGCCTGTTTTGGGGAAATAACACTGACTGCCGACTTTTCAGCCAGAGGCGTTGATTTTATGCTGCATCACACACTGTGACTCAGGTCAGCGCCCCATTCTTGCGGCACAATGCCAGGCGTAATACGTCTTCTGCCAGCCGTTTTGCGATGGCAATGTCGGACAACTGGCGTTTTACCAGCAATTTGCTAAGACAGCCTTCCAAAATCAATTCCAACTGTTGGGCAACCATCTCGGGATCGTCGGTTTCCAGTGTTTCCAGTAGCGTTTTAGTGTGCTGGTAAGATGCTTTCTTCTGCTGTTCCGCAATCTGGTGAATAGGATGTTCAACATCAGGAAAGAAACTGCATGCCGCAATAAACAGGCAACCAGGATAACGCTGTTGCTGTACCGATTTGTGCAGTACCTGATATCGAGCCAGTAATTTTTGTTGAGTATTGAGCGTGCTGTCCAACAGCACCTGGCGGCGCCAAATATCTACTTGCTGGCTGTGATAACGCAGGCTGTCGTACAGTAACGCTTCGCAGTCTGGCCAGAAAGGACGCAGTTCATCGGTCGTCATATTCAGTCTGTCTGCCAGCATATCCAGCGTTGTGACGGCTAAACCGTGCTGTTCCAGCAAAATAAGTGCGTGTTCCAAAACTTCTTCTCGCTGCATAACGCCTCCTTCTGACGATTGGTATCCGATAACGCGTGCTGTTGTTTATTGCCCCAGTTTGCGCAAATGTAACTGAAATTGTTTGGCATTCATAAAGCCGGTTACCCGTGAACCGGATATTTCTTTGCCACTGGCGTCAAAAAACAAAATAGTGGGTAGGCCGAGTACCTGATATTGCTTCAACAACGCGTTTTGTTCTTTGCTGTTAGCGGTTACATCAATTTGTAGCCGCTGCATTGTTTTCAGGTGCTGTCGGACGGCACTATCGCTGAAGGTATATTTTTCGAATTCCTTACAGGCGATACACCAGTTTGCATACAGATCGAGCATCGTCGCCCGACCAGAGTGTACCAGTGCCGTCTGTAATTCAGTTCGGTTGCGTACTGGCGTAAATAGGCTTTTTGTCGATGTGTTGTCCGCTGTCTGGGCCGGAACAAATAGCCAATCCTGCAACGGGCGCACGGTTACCAATGCAGCCAATAGTAATAATATCTGTACTCCCCGCATCCAGCCTGTGTGGTTTCGTAAGCTGAGGATAAAAGCCCAGCCGAAAAACGTAACACCCAGCAGACTCCATAAGCGTAATCCCCAGTCGTCTCCCAGTACCCGCTCCAGTAGAAACACCGGTAACGCAAGAATAATGAAACCGAATGCTTCTTTAACCGTCACCATCCAGGGGCCGTTTTTGGGCAGTAACCGATTCCCAAATAGTGTCACCACTATCAATGGTAGCCCCATGCCCAATGCATACAGGTAGAGAGAGCCGCCCCCGGCCAGCAGATTACCGCTTTGGGCAATATACAACAGCAGAGCGCTAAGCGGAGCAGTGGTACAGGGCGAGCAGATCAACCCTGCCAACGCTCCCATGGAGAAAATGCCTGCCAGAGAGCCTTGTCGCTGCCGGTTGCTCCATTCCACTAGTTTGGTTTGCAATGAAGACGGCAATTGCAGGCTGTAGACCCCGAACATGGAAAGCGCCAGCGCAATAAAAAGCAACGACAGGCCAATGAGCATATACGGGTTTTGCAGCGCAGCCTGAAAGCGCAACCCGGCGGCCGCCACCACCAGACCAAGCATGGTGTAGGTGAGTGCCATACCCTGTACGTAGGTCATGGCGAGTAAAAATATCCGTCTCGCGGAGAGCCGTTGCTGGTTGCCGAGTAACAGACTGGATATCAACGGATACATCGGCAGTACACACGGCGTAAATGCGACACCAATACCAATCAGCAGAGCCCATAATGGTGAAAATGGCAGTTCGGGTTTCTCAATGGTGCTGGATGGCGCTTCAGGTTTTGTTTCCGCGCTGGGCAGTGGGTTGGTATTACTTGCGTTGACTGCGCTGAGTGGTACTTCACGGGTCTCCGGTGGATAACAAAATCCGGCATCGGCACATCCCTGATAGGTTACTCTGACCAGCGCGCCTTGCTGGGCGGCAGTCAATGGAATATTCAAGGACAATGGTTGCCGGTAAATGGCAACCTCGCCAAAGAATTCGTCTCGATGGCTGATCCCAGCGGGTAAATCTACCTTTCCCAAGGTGGCATTTTTAGCAACCAGCTTGATCTGTTGCTGATAAAGGTAGTAGCCGGGGTGAATTTGCCATTGCAGTGTGAGTTGCGTGCCATGTTGTTGAAAATCGAAGGCAAACGCTTGATCCACCGGCAAGAATTGTGGTTGTGTATTCTGCCCGAATGGGCTCTGTGCCGCAGCGTCAGTGGTGAAAACTGCTGCGCAGAACAGAACAATCAGCGTAAAGATGCGTTGAGCCATGAGAGATAATCGTTGTCACCACCAGTAACCGGTATCACCAGAAGTTCCGGTGTTTGGTAAGGGTGATGTTGCTTTAGGTGATCGATTAGTAACTGCTGATGTTGAGCATCAGTTTTAAGCAGTAACTGAATTTCCTGCTGTCGTTCCAGCCTCCCTTCCCAATGATAGAGCGATGTCGCTCCTGGCAGTAATGTGACACAGGCTGTCAGATGGGCTTCCAACGCAGAAGTGGCCAATGCGTGTGCACTGTTTTCGTCGGGGGCGGTACAGAGTACGACAACCGCATCACAGACAATCTGTTCGGACATGGTGACCTCGGCGATGGGAGTTTGAACACCGGACACTATACCTTGCCTGGATGATGAGCGTAAGAGCGGATCGATACCTCAGTACCGATCCGCAGACCAATTACAGTACAATATTGCCAAGGATAAACCCGAAGACGACAGAGAGTGCAATTGCCACAACCCCTGGGATCAGGAATGAATGGTTAAACACGAACTTGCCGATACGGGTTGAGCCGGTGTCATCCATTTCGACCGCCGCCAGTAGGGTTGGGTAAGTAGGTAGTACAAACAGCGCTGACACCGCAGCAAAAGAGGCTACCGCAGTCACTGGTGATACGCCGAGCAATAAGGCCGCAGGCATCAGGGCTTTAGTTGTTGCTGCCTGAGAGTAGAGCAGGGTGGCGGCGAAAAACAAAACGACTGCCAGCATCCACGGATAACTTTGCAACAGTGCACCCGCTGTGCTCTGGATATCGGTGATATGTGCTTTCACGAAAGTATCACCCAGCCAGGCCACACCCATAACGCACACGCAGGCACTCATGCCGGATTTGAAGGTACTGGCCGAGAGAACTTGCGCGGTGTCGATTTTGCAAGTCAAGCTAATTAGCGTGGCAACGGTCAGCATAAATACCACGATGGCTTCATTCCGCGGCAGTACCGGGTTGCTGATCAGGCCGACAGTATCACTGATGGCTGTGGCATAAAGCACCACGGCGACAATACCGATGAGAAACAGGAGAACAGACAGTTTTGCTCGAGGTTTTAACACCAGTTTACTACTGCCGCGTAGCGTCACTTCGTCTTTGCGAAGGCGTTCCTGATAGACTTCATCGTCTTTTAGATCTTTACCGAGAAAGTTGGTAAGGATGGCCGTTAGCATGATGGCAGTCAGTGTGGTGGGGATGCAGATACCTAGCAGCGCCAAATAACTGACGCCTTTAGGTTCCAGAATGCTGGCCATGAAAACCACAGCAGCAGATATGGGGGAGGCGGTAATGGCAATCTGCGATGCGACGACGGCGATAGAGAGCGGCCGGGAAGGGCGAATACCTTGTTCTTTAGCGACTTCCGCAATGACCGGTAGCGTGGAGAATGCTGTGTGGCCGGTTCCTGCCAACAGCGTCATGAAATAGGTTACTAACGGTGCTAGAAAGGTGACATATTTGGGCTGTTTGCGCAGCAGTTTTTCCGCCAGGCTGACCAAATAATCCATCCCTCCTGCAACCTGCATGGCGGCAATAGCGGCGATAACCGCCATGATGATTTCAATCACGTCAAAAGGAATGACGCCGGGTTTGATGTGGAAACCGAGTGTTAAAACCAGTACGCCAATGCCACCGGCGAAACCGATCCCGATCCCCCCGAGACGAGCGCCCAGATAAATGGCGAGCAGAACAACAATGAGTTCCATGGTAAGCATGATTATGCTCCTTAATAAGATAGGAAAATTTAAAAATGTTTGTTGCCGCTTATAGTTATCTAGACTAGCCCCTTTGTTTTGATAGATAGCAATTGGGGCAGCGATGGCACCACGGACAATGCCGGGCACACAGCCTATATTACCTTATAGAAAAGGCACGCAGTCGGCGCAGGACTGTCGTGCCTTAACATGGCTTATGGCGCGGTCTTATGACGGTTCGTTTTCATCTGTGTAAGGTTTTGCTTTGTAAGCCGGATGCATCAGGTTCTGTATCGAGAAGATGTCATCCAGTTCGGCTTCAGTCAGCAACCCACGCTCCAGTACTACCTCCCGCACGCTCTTACCGGTTTCTGCACAGATTTTTCCCACAATGTCGCCATTGTGGTGGCCAATGAATGGGTTCAGGTACGTCACAATCCCGATAGAGTTGAACACGTAGGATTCACACACCGATTTATTGGCGGTGATACCACTCACGCATTTTTCCAACAGGTTGTAACAAGCGTTGGTCAGGATATGGGTAGATTCAAACATGGCCTGGCCAATGACTGGTTCCATTACGTTAAGCTGTAATTGACCGGCTTCTGCCGCCATAGTGATGCAGGTGTCGTTACCTATGACCTTGAAACACACCTGGTTGACTACTTCGGGTACCACCGGGTTGACTTTGGCTGGCATGATGGATGAACCCGCCTGCAATTGCGGCAGGTTGATTTCATTCAGGCCTGCGCGGGGGCCTGAAGAGAGCAGACGCAGGTCATTACAGATCTTGGAAAGTTTCACCGCCAGGCGTTTCAGTGAACTGTGGACCATGACATAAGCACCACAATCAGAGGTGGCTTCGATCAGATCTTCTGCGGGGATACAAGGCAAACCGCTGACTTCAGCCAGCTTTTGGACCGCCAGATGCTGGTAGCCATCCGGGGTATTCAGTCGGGTACCGATAGCGGTAGCCCCGAGGTTAACCTCCAGTAATAATTCGGCGATACGCAACAGGTTTTTGTTTTCTTCTTTCAGCAATATGTTAAATGCGTGGAACTCTTGTCCCAATGTCATCGGGACGGCATCCTGTAACTGGGTTCTGCCCATTTTCAGAATGTTCTCAAATTCCTTGGCTTTATGTTCAAAGCCTTCACCCAGCTGCGTGACTGCATCAACCAGCTTCAGAATGGCATTGTATATTGAGATGCGGAACCCAGTGGGATAGGCATCATTGGTAGATTGGCATTTGTTGAGATGATCGTTTGGGTTAAGATATTGATATTCCCCTTTTTTGTGTCCCATTAGTTCCAGACCGATGTTGGCCAGCACTTCGTTGGTATTCATGTTGAGAGACGTGCCCGCACCGCCCTGGAACACATCAACAGGGAACTGGTCCATGCATTTACCATTGTTCAGCACCTCATCACAGGCTTTGACAATAACATCGGCAATCTGGTGGGGAATGGTCTTCAGCTCCTTGTTTGCCAATGCTGCGGCTTTTTTAACCATCACCATACCGCGCACAAACTCGGGAACATCGCTGATTTTCTGGTTGCTGATATAGAAGTTTTCAATAGCTCGGAGGGTGTGAACACCGTAATATGCATCGGCGGGGACTTCTCGGGTACCTAACAGGTCTTCTTCAATACGAATGTTATCTGACATAGAAGCCTTCTCTTATTCTTTTGTCGGTTAGCATTTATGCACACCTATTGTGTTACCGTGGATAACAATTTCAGAATGTTTGACCATAACTGCCTTTGTTATCGTGATGATATTCTGGCTGATTGAGAAATTTCGTCGAATGGATCACTATCTGTAGATACACGTTCCTCCTTCGCTACGAACTGTGATAATAGTCACGACTTATCACTAAGAGTAAAAAAACTCGTCGCATGCAGGTTGAAAATCCGCTACCGAGCTACCATTTCTTTCGTTATATGGTTCGTTATCTTAACGACTGATCGAATCTTTCCTCCAGTCGTTTGTTACGGTGCGTTGTGTAAAATATTACGACGATGTCATTCGGAAGAGTATTTCCTGTTGGCGCATCGAATTTTAACCACAGGAGTTACGGGTGCGCTGGTTACCGTTATTACTGATTTTCTTTTTTACTTACATCGAAGTTTCCATTTTTATTCGGGTCGCCGAAGTCTTTGGTGTGGCGATGACATTACTGTTGGTCGTGTTTACGTCCTGTGTAGGGGTATCCCTGGTTCGTAATCAGGGAATGAGAACCTTTCTCCAGATGCAGCAGAAACTGGAAGCGGGCGAAAGTCCTGCCGTGGAAATGGTAAAAAGCGTATCACTGGTGCTGGCTGGTTTCTTGTTGTTGCTTCCCGGTTTTTTCACCGATTTTCTTGGCTTGATGTTGTTATTGCCACCAGTGCAAAAGCATCTGACACTGAAACTGATGCCTCATCTGTATATCTGGCGCACTCGTTCCGGAACGGGAACTGGCACATCAGGTTCTGAAGGAAATACTTTTGAAGGTGAATATCAGCGGAAGGATAAGGAACATAATGACCGTATCGAACCCCGTGATAATGATCGAGATAATCACTGATATTTGGTTGAATTTAGCTTGCTTTTTGTGCTCTTCGTGGAAAATACAGGTTTAAAGCAAAAAAAATTTATTTCCTCCCTTGAAGCGCATGGAAACGTCCCCACTTACAACTCCACAAGGCCGGGTATGATGGCATATCCGGCGTTTACCTAAACTGATATGGACTTTCTCAAAGGAGAGCTATCAATGAAAATTCGTCCACTACATGATCGCGTAATCGTTAAACGCAAAGAAGTCGAGTCCAAGTCTGCTGGCGGTATCGTTTTAACCGGTTCCGCAGCGGGTAAATCCACTCGTGGTGAAATCTTGGCTATCGGCCATGGCCGCATTTTGGAAAACGGTGAGGTCAAACCGCTGGACGTAAAAGTAGGCGATATCGTTATTTTCAATGATGGCTATGGCGTTAAGGCAGAAAAGATCGACAACAATGAAGTGTTGATCATGTCTGAAAGCGACATTCTGGCAATTGTTGAAGCTTAATCGCGTGTAATCATCTGAACTGAACGAATTTAAGGGAAATAACCAATGGCAGCTAAAGACGTAAAATTCGGTAATGACGCACGAGTAAAAATGTTACGCGGCGTGAATGTACTGGCTGATGCAGTGAGAGTTACTCTGGGTCCGAAAGGGCGTAATGTTGTTCTGGATAAATCCTTCGGCGCACCTTCTATCACTAAAGACGGCGTATCCGTTGCGCGTGAAATCGAACTGGAAGACAAGTTCGAGAACATGGGCGCCCAGATGGTGAAAGAAGTCGCTTCTAAAGCGAATGACGCAGCAGGTGACGGTACCACGACTGCTACCGTTTTGGCCCAGTCCATCGTTAATGAAGGTCTGAAAGCCGTTGCTGCGGGTATGAACCCGATGGATTTGAAACGCGGTATAGATAAAGCGGTTATCGCTGCAGTTGAAGAATTGAAAAAACTGTCTGTGCCTTGCTCTGATTCCAAAGCTATTGCTCAGGTAGGTACTATCTCTGCTAACTCCGATGAAACTGTGGGCAAGTTGATTGCTCAAGCCATGGAGAAAGTGGGGAAAGAAGGTGTCATCACCGTTGAAGAAGGTACCGGTCTGCAAGACGAACTGGATGTGGTTGAAGGTATGCAATTTGACCGCGGTTATCTGTCTCCTTACTTCATCAATAAGCAAGAAACCGGTTCTGTTGAACTGGAAAGCCCATATATCCTGTTGGCTGACAAGAAAATCTCCAATATCCGTGAAATGCTCCCGGTACTTGAAGCTGTCGCAAAAGCCGGCAAGCCACTGTTGATTATCGCTGAAGACGTAGAAGGCGAAGCACTGGCTACTCTGGTAGTGAACACCATGCGTGGTATCGTGAAAGTGGCTGCCGTTAAGGCTCCAGGCTTTGGCGATCGTCGTAAAGCCATGCTGCAGGACATCGCTACTCTGACTGCCGCTACTGTAATTTCTGAAGAGATCGGTCTGGAGTTGGAAAAAGCAACACTGGAAGATCTGGGTCAGGCTAAACGTGTAGTGATCAACAAAGATACCACTATCATTATTGATGGCGTGGGTGATGAGTCGACTATTCAAGGTCGTGTTACCCAGATTCGTCAGCAGATTGAAGAGGCCACTTCTGATTATGACCGTGAAAAACTACAGGAACGTGTGGCCAAACTGGCTGGCGGTGTTGCAGTTATCAAAGTTGGCGCTGCGACTGAAGTCGAAATGAAAGAGAAAAAAGCACGTGTTGAAGATGCGTTGCATGCTACTCGTGCGGCAGTTGAAGAAGGTGTAGTCGCTGGTGGTGGTGTGGCATTGATTCGTGCGGCATCTTCTGTCACGGCGTCTGGCCTGAAAGGTGAAAACGAAGATCAGAACGTAGGTATTAAAGTTGCACTGCGTGCAATGGAAGCACCTTTGCGTCAGATCGTGATTAATGCGGGTGAAGAAGCCTCCGTTATTGCGAACAAGGTGAAAGCGGGTGAAGGTAGCTATGGCTATAACGCTTACACTGAAGCGTATGGCGATATGATCGAAATGGGTATCCTGGATCCGACCAAGGTAACTCGTTCTGCTCTGCAATATGCCGCATCTGTTGCTGGTCTGATGATTACCACTGAATGTATGGTGACCGAGTTGCCAAAAGACGACAAAGCTGACTTAGGCGGAGCCGGTGGCATGGGCGGTATGGGTGGTATGGGCGGTATGATGTAATAACTGCTGTCGCCGTCCACTGACTGATGGCGACACGGTATATCCGTTGCATTCTGTTTGGCCACAATTAAAACACTATCCGGTCTGTAGGTCGGGTAGTGTTTTTTATTTGGCCTGTTTTAGCTACGTTTCCCCTCTTGCGTTCAGGTTCATCGTTGATATCACAGGACCATGTTCGAACCCATGTCATCCACACTGGTTGACACGTTAAATATTGTACAAATATTATTCACATCACTAACAATTGGTTCAGACCGTGTTATCAGCCCGTTATTCTGCGCTACAATGGATCGCGTTTATTTTATTTACTAAACATATCGGGTGGAGCAGGGAAAAATGTCTGATGAGGCTTTGGCACAGCTACGCTCAGTGGAGTGGTGTGAGCCTACTGATGTACCCGCGACGGTTGCTGATTGGTTAATCTATAATGATTCTATGACGCGTCGTCTGGAACGGCATTGCCTTCGTCTTTCAGTACGCGTGAGTACGGAGCATTTTATCTCCACACTTGATGTGCAGAATGAACAACCACTGTTGCCATTAAGCAACCGTTACTGGTTGCGTGAAGTGACGCTGCTCGGGGATGGGAAACCCTGGTTATTCGGTCGCACGGTGATACCACAGCAAACGTTGGAAGAGGCTGAGATAGATCTGACACAGATAGGTAATACGCCACTGGGACGCTATCTGTTTTTACAAGGCCCACCGAAGCGTAATTTTATCCATCTCGGGCGTTGTGGTTCACTTTGGGTTCGTCGTTCATGCCTGGTACTTTCCGGTAATCCGCTGTTGATCACCGAGCTTTTTTTACCGGATGCCCCACTTTATTCGATGGTCAGTAAAACATTCTGACCGGCAGAGAGGAGAATACCGAGTTGGAAAGAAGTTTAACGGCAGGACGCTGGGTTGCATATTGTCGTTTAATGCGCATTGATAAGCCGATAGGTTCTCTGCTGTTATTATGGCCAACGCTATGGGCGTTGTGGCTGGCTGGGCGGGGAGTACCACAACCTTGGATACTATGGGTGTTCGTGGCCGGCGTGTTTCTGATGCGTGCAGCAGGATGTGTGATTAATGATTATGCAGATCGTCATTTTGACGGTCATGTCAAACGCACTGCTTCGCGGCCATTGCCAAGTGGCGCGGTCAGTGAGCAATCCGCCAAAGTGCTGTTTATCGTGTTGGTATTGCTGTCCTTTGGGCTGGTGCTGACCATGAATAATATGACTATCTGGCTTTCCGTGGCCGGGTTGGCGCTGGCATGGGTTTATCCCTTCATGAAACGCATCAGTCATCTTCCCCAGTTTGTGTTGGGGATGGCTTTCGGCTGGTCTATTCCGATGGCTTATGCGGCGGTAAGTGAGTCATTACCGGTGTCCTGCTGGGTTATGTTCCTGGCTTATATTTGCTGGACTGTCGCTTACGATACTCAATATGCCATGGTGGACCGTGACGATGACCTGAAGATTGGTATCAAGTCGACCGCTATTCTTTTCGGACGTCATGATACATTGATTGTCGGGCTGTTACAGTTGTTCACGTTGATGGCCATGTTGGCATTAGGGCATCTGGCCGGATTAAGTGAAATATTTTATTGGTCAGTGCTGATTGCGGCCGGATTGTTTGCTTACCAACAGAGATTGATTGCCGGGCGTGAGCGTGAAAGTTGTTTCCGTGCTTTCAGAAATAACAATTACGTTGGTATGGTGTTGTTTGCCGGCATTTTGCTCGGTTTGTAATCGAATGGCTGCGGTAGGGACACTACCGCAGCCATATGTGGCTTTATGCCACTGATGGAGGGATTTCCGGTGTTGCCGATTTCTCTGACGCGCTGGCGCTTTCTATTGTCAGTCTGACATCTGGGGTGATCATGTCCCCCAGGATGCTATAGATTTCCAACGTATTTTCCGGAATAGCATCGCCAGTATCATTGATGTAACCTTCTGTCCGCAGCGTGTTAACCAGCGTGGAAAAAACAGCTTTATCAAAGAACTCCGGTGCGTTGATTCCATGCAATACTGACAAGCGCTGAGCCATGTTACGACTCTCTTTTTCCAGCATACTGCGACTGATACTCGGATTTGTGCTGAGTAATGATAGTGTAATGGCGTAACGTTGAAGGGTTTCGCGAATACCCGCCGATAGCAATTGAAGTGTTCTTATCCGCGCTGGATTCAGTACCAACCCTTTTTCATCTATCAAAATCAGGCGCTGACTAGCCAGTTCTTCTGTTAGTGCAGTCAATACATCACTCAATTGGGATTTTTCGTAGTGCAAGAAAAGTTCAGCTTGCAGGAGTGGGTAAACCAATGTGACCTGACGCAACAGCTCTGTCTGGGTAACCGTTCGATGATGGATGATGATACTGGCAATCAGCGAGGGCAATACCAGCAAGTGTTGGATATTGTTACGGTAGTAGGTCATCAATACCGCTTGTTCACGCGGGAGAATGATAATGTCACCAACATTATCTTTTTCGACTTCAAACTTATCCATGCTCAATGCATGGTCGAGCAGTTCGGCTGCTGTTTTGTTGGGAACGGTGATGTCGGTAGCATAAGGAACATTGCGCAGTATTTGCAGATAACACTCCAGCTGTTCTTCCATCTGCTTGCGGGTCAAAGCACGCTGACGAGAAGCTAACAGCGCCGTAGAGCATAGGTTCATGGCGTTTGCCGCGGCCGAATTATTAATGCGAACCATGATATTCATGGCAATGTCCTGCACTGTGGGTGTCAACCAACTTGGGCGCTGGACTTCGATAGGATCAATGGCTTCCTGCCATTGTGGTACGTGCGAATTTAGGTAAGCCATTAAGGGCAGGGGTTCGCCAAAATTCACATACCCTTGTCCGAGGTTACGTAGTTTGCGCAAACCACGCACCATCTGTATGAAACCCTCTTTTTCTTTAGTGGCGCCACGAAGTTCTCTGGCATAAGTAGCCACTTCCATCACATGTTCGTAGCCGATGTAGACGGGCACCAGGGTGATTGCTCGGGTACCACCACGCAACATAGCTTGAATTGTCATCGATAGCGTGCCGGTTTTGGGTTCCAGCAGTCGTCCGGTACGGGAACGTCCACCTTCGACAAAATACTCTACGGAATAACCACGCGTGAATAGTTCACCCAGGTATTCTCGGAACAAGGTAGAGTAAAGTTTGTTGTTGAAAGTGCGGCGGATAAAAAACGCGCCCAGGCGGCGGAAAATCGGGCCAGCTGGCCAGAAATTCAGATTAACGCCAGCAGCAATATGGGGTGGTACTAACCCTTGATGATAAAGCACATAGGAGAGCAGCAGATAATCCATATGGCTGCGGTGGCAGGGGACATAAACAATTTCGTGACCGTCTTGCGCCAGTTGGCGTACCCGTTCAGCATTGTGAACATTAATCCCTTGATAAAGGCGGTTCCAGGTCCAGCTCAGCACCCGGTCCGACAATCGTACCACTTCATAAGAGAAATTCGCGGCAATTTCTTCCAACAACGCTATGGCATTCTGTTGCGCCTTCTCATGGGGGATTTTTTTTACACGAGCTTCATCATCAATTGCTTTGGTGATGGCATTTGACGTCAACAATTTGTTGAAAAGGTCTTGCCTTACTGGTAGCCGAGGCCCGACAGCGGCCAAACGTTGGCGGGCAAAGTGTATTCGCGCGACGCGGGCCAGCTTATGAGCGATGGTTTTATCAGTGCCATGCTCTGTCGCCATATAACGGAGCGATATTGGACTGGAAAAACGGACAAAACTATCACGTCCTAGCCATAAAACAGCAAAAAATTTCTCAATGCCGTTTAACAAACGCAGGTGTGGTGTGGCTTGATGTTGATTTTCACGACCTGGCGAGCGACCAAACATCACTGAAACTGGCACCATCTGTACATCTAACGCCGGGTTACTGCTATGCAGATCCAGGTAGTCGTGAAACAGTTTTATGGATTTCTGCTTGGGGACGTAGTAGCGGAATACTCGTGGACCATCATTAATAAATACATAGCTGGGCAACTCTTCACCATCAATAACCAATGGTTGTAAAGGGTCTGGTAGCCCCAGCGCCAGACATTTAGTCCGCAGCGTTAGTAGATCCGCTTTAGAGTTATAGGGCAATACATAGAAAACCGGACGTGAAGGATCCAAATCCAATTCAGCGACAGGATCATGAGGAATAATCTTACTCTTTACCAAGAGTTTAAGGGGGAAATTCAGTAAGTTATAGTAAATTCTACGCCAACCTGACATAACAACCAGAAGCCTCTTGTTAGCAACTCGCCGCAAGGATACCAGAAACCTCACTGGAGATCTGTGGTGATGAGACGATGATAGCGCGTTAAAATTGCGTTCAATCACGAATAAAGGAATGGAGTAAGTATGAATAAAGCAACTGGAATAACCCGTATTATCAAAGCAACGGGATATTCCCTCCAGGGGTTGAAGCAGGCCTGGCGGCATGAAGCTGCATTTCGTCAGGAGTCATTACTCACTCTTGCCTCTATTATTATTGCTTGTTGGCTGCCAGTTTCAACAATTGAAAGGCTATTACTCATCGGGTCAGTTGTACTGATTGTATTATTTGAATTGGTCAATAGCGCTATCGAAGCGGTAGTCGACAGAGTGGGGCTGGAGTATCACGAATTATCGGGACGAGCGAAAGATATTGGCTCGGCAGCTGTTTTCGTCGCCTGTTTGTTGGCTGCTGTCGTCTGGATCTCACTACTGTGGAATCATTTTGCATGACGGCTTCCAGAATCGGAGAAAAAAGCGCTGAATGGCAATATCAAGGTTCCCATCGACACCTTCCCTGTATATACTCACAGCTAAACTGTATAAACAACCAGGGGGCGGGATGAAAGAGTTAACAGCCAGACAACAGCAGGTTTATGATCTTATCCGTGATCATATCTCACAAACCGGTATGCCGCCTACACGGGCAGAGATTGCGCAGCAGTTGGGATTCCGTTCCCCTAATGCCGCAGAAGAGCATTTAAAGGCACTGGCACGCAAGGGTGTGATCGAGATTGTTACCGGCGCGTCCCGTGGTATCCGCTTGTTGATGGAAGAAGAAGATCTTGGATTGCCTTTGATTGGCCGGGTTGCGGCCGGTGAGCCCTTGCTGGCTCAACAGCATATTGAGTGCCATTATCAGGTTGATCCATCCATGTTTAAACCGAGTGCGGATTTTTTGCTAAGAGTCAGCGGAATGTCGATGAAAGATATCGGTATTCTGGATGGTGATCTACTGGCCGTGCATAAAACGCAAGATGTATATAATGGTCAGGTTGTTGTGGCGCGTATTGATGACGAAGTTACCGTTAAACGTCTGAAAAAACAAGGTAACATCATACAGTTACTGGCGGAAAACAGAGAATTCAAACCTATTGTTGTTGACTTGCGTGAACAGAGTTTTTCTATTGAAGGACTGGCGGTTGGTGTCATTCGTAACAGCGATTGGAACTGATATATTCCTTCATTTCCTTTATTCATCTCGGCCTTTAAAATATAGCGCTCGCTCTTCTAATATGAGCGGGTGCGTCTTCAAGTGAGATGCCGTTATTTTACTTATTCCCCTACTTTTACCAGCCATCTATTTCAGCAATTCCTCTTACAGTTTTTACTTTCTAATGAGTTCTCCAAAAATATAAATTTTAAATCATCCACCGGTACTTAGCGGACATTGATTATGTGGTTCACAGCGGAATACTCGAGGGATAGGAAAATTGAGTCGCAACTATCGTTTTTTAATGGTGATACTGTGATCGTGATTGCAATTTTCTCGGTGGTCGCATGATTCAACCTGCTGGCATGCACTGCATAATCCATGAGCTTCCACCACACTGTGGCGCAAAATGAAATCTGACTGCTTAGCCAATTGCTGAAGGTTTTCCTCGACACCGACTGTTTGCCGCTCCGTTACCTGGCCGCATCGGTCACAGATAAATAATGCGGATGTGTGATTATGCTCTTCGAAATGATGACATAACACATAACTGTTAGTGGACTCGACCCGATGAATAAATCCCTGTTCCAGTAGAAAATCGAGAGCACGGTAAACCGTAGGTGGTTTTGCCTGGGGTTCAGAAACACGGAGCAGATCCAGTAAATCGTAAGCACTGATAGCGCCAGGCTGTTGCGCCATCAAACGCAGAACCTCCTGCCGCTGAGGTGTCAGGCGCACGCAGCGCTGCTGACAAAGCTGTTCGGCCAAGGCAAGAAGTTTTCCCGGATTGATTGAATCCATTGCAGTAACCCCGAAGCATGTCTGAGAGCATTATGATTTATCTTATCATGCCTGGACAAAAACACCGAAAAGACAACCTGGTCCGAGTATCAGACCACCAGATCGATGAGCAGTGCTCGCATTGGCGTTTCCGCCAGAACGGTTATTTTTGCTTCCTGCTGGATAAAGGCACCATCACCACAATGCAACGTTTTGCTATTTTCTGGCGTGATGCCATTAATTCGCATTGTTCCATTTATTGACTGTAAATAAGCGCGATTACCGTTTAGTGTAATGGTGTTTTGCTCGTGGATATTGAGATCCAGATGATAGATCCATACTTGCTGACGTAAGTACAGACTATGCTGATCCTGAGTTTCTTCGGGGGACGCCAGCAAATGACAGCCTTTTTTATCCAGCGAGAGCCGTTGCAAGGTGCGGTTTTCTTGTGTGGGGCAGGCATTCAGCCATAATTGCAGGCGCGTAAGTGATGTTTTATGGCAAGCATTATGTTCGCTATAGCTGACATTGGGCTGCGTGGCCAATAATAGCGCATCGCCTGCTTTTGCTCTGGCATGGTTACCGTTGCTATCGCGGTACTCGGCTTCCCCCTGCAATATAATATTGAGAATATCTACTTGTGGGTAGGTTCGAGGTTGAAAAGCCGCGCCAGGGGCAAGGACTTCCTGATTAAGCACGCGCAAAGAAGCATAACCTAGTAGTTCGGGGTCAAAATAGTGACCAAAAGAGAATGTATAACGTGCCTGTAACCAGCCATAGTCAGCCTGACCGCAATGTTCTGCTACTTTGCTAATGATCATGGTCTTCGGCCTGTAAAATTATCCATGTATTAGATAGTAATTGGCTGGACGCTGGATTGTTAGCCAGTTAATCTGGTCTGTACGTTCAAAAATTCTGAATGAGTATAAAATGGCAAAAGAGCGGGCATTAACGTTAGAAGCTTTAAGGGTCATGGATGCCATAGACCGTCGGGGAAGCTTTGCCGCTGCAGCGGACGAATTGGGGCGGGTGCCTTCAGCCCTGAGTTATACCATGCAAAAACTGGAGGATGAGCTGGATGTGGTTCTGTTTGACCGTTCCGGACATCGTACCAAATTCACCAATGTTGGTCGGATGCTGCTGGAACGCGGACGTATTTTGCTGGATGCGGCGGATAAGCTCACTACTGATGCAGAAGCACTAGCGCGTGGATGGGAAACGCATTTAACGATTGTGATTGAAGCACTGGTTCCGATTGAACGATTATTTCCGTTACTGAATAAGCTGTCCTTGAAGGCCAACACCCAGGTGTCGCTAATTCAGGAGGTGCTGGCCGGTGCCTGGGAACGTCTGGAACAAGGTCGGGCCGATATTGTCATCGCACCCGACATGCATTTCCGCGCATCATCTGAAATCAATACACGTAAACTGTATTTGATGAAAAGTGTTTGTGTAGCAAGTCCAGGCCATCCAATTCATGATGAACCAGAGCCGTTGTCCGAGGTTACTCGTGTTAAATACCGGGGGATTGCTATTGCGGATACTGCGCGTGAACGTCCGGTACTGACAGTACAACTGTTGGATAAACAACCTCGTCTTACCGTAAGTTCTATGGATGATAAACGCCGTGCACTGCTGGCCGGGTTAGGTGTGGCAACTATGCCTTATGATATGGTGGCTCAAGATATCGCTGAGGGACGGTTGCGAGTTGTCAGCCCGGAGAACACATTTGAAAGTCAGATTATTATGGCGTGGCGACGGGATAGTATGGGGGAGGCAAAGTCCTGGTTTTTACGTGAGATTCCAAAATTGCTTATTCAGAAGTGATGGTTATTCATCATTAAGTAAAAGGAGTATTGGGTACTCCTTTTACTACTTGTAGATAACCCTCTTGAATCTACATTGCACGGTAGATTCAAGGGGCTGTACGGGTGTTTTTTACTTTCCTATTCCCCCGGTTATCCTAAAAATTATTCATAAAATCGGGTGGATCGATCATGTGGATCAGAAAATGATCTTTCGGGGCCAATGGAAATGATGCCGTGTGGGTTGATGGTGGGATGGCTGCGGTAATAGTGGTGACGGATATGATCCATGTTTACTGTTTCGGCGATGCCAGGTAGTTGGTAGATATCCCTTACGAAACCGTACAGGTTGAAGTAATCAGTTATGCGGCGTTTGTCACATTTGAAATGGGTATGGTACACAGGATCAAAACGGATCAGTGTTGTCCACAAGCGAAGGTCAGCTTCTGTGAGCCGTTCACCTGTCAGGTAACGTTGATGGCTGAGCCTGTTTTCCAGTTTATCCAATGCAGAAAATAAGTTGGTTACGGCATCATCATAAGCAGTCTGGCTGGTTGCAAACCCTGCTTTATAGACACCATTATTTACCTGATGATAAATCCATTCATTTAACTCATTGATTTGCTGACGCAGTGCTGGTGAATAGTAGTCACCAGGCGCAGCACCAACATCATCAAAAGCGCTGTTAAACATGCGGATGATATCAGCGGACTCGTTGCTGACAATAGTATGTTGTTGCGTGTCCCACAGTAGGGGAACGGTAACGCGTCCGCTGTAATCAGCCAGTGAATGGAGATAGAGCTGGTAAAGGAATTCGTGCTGATAAAGCTTGTCCCCTGTTGCGTCGGGAAAGTCAGTATTAAATGTCCAGCCCTGGTCCAGCATTAACGGATGTACTACCGAGACCTCAATGTGTTCTTCCAGTGCTTTCAATTTTCTGAGTAGCAGTGTGCGATGTGCCCAGGGACAGGCTAGCGACACGTATAAATGGTAACGTCTGGACTCAGCCTTAAAACCGCCTTTGCCTGTGGGGCCTGGTTTACCATCAGGTGTAACCCAGTTGCGGTAAAATGTTTCCGGGCGTTTGAAATGGCCACCAGTCGACCGAGTTTCATACCATGTGTCATGCCATACACCATCAACTAATTGTCCCATTTTGAGTACCTTCCTGAAAATACATGAAACCATGACAGCAACGTTCATCCGTTTACCACCATGGCATTTGTAGAATAAAGGCAATACCGGTGGGGTAATGCCGTTTCTACCACTTTTTATTCAGTAAGTTGTCAATGCTGAAAGCACCCGGACCAGTCACGAATAGCAGTAGGTAACCACCTGCAATGGTCAGGTTTTTCATGAACATTACTTGGTTTACGCTTACAGCGAAATCACTGTGGAAGAGAAAAGCGGTCAGCAAGGCAAAGATAACGGTGAATAGTGCTGTAGTACGGGTTAGAAAACCGAACAATACTGCCAGCCCACCACCCAACTCCAGCAGGATGGTTAATGGAAGCAGCGTACCGGGAACACCCATCGCTTGCATATATTGCTGAGTTGCCGCGTACGAGGCACCAAGTTTGCCGTAACCAGCAACAATAAAGAGTATTGGCATTAAAATACGGGCGATCAGCAGCAGGCTATTGTCTAATTTTTTCATCAACATTATCTCCAATTATTTTGTGCAAGCCGGTACGATGTTATAAGTCATTCATCCAGCAATAGCGTATATCAAGCGGATGCCTGTAACAGGCGATGATGATATTAGATGTAGGAGAAACGATAAGCCAGTAAGTAAAACTGTCGTTTTTTTTCAGAAAAATTGACTATCTATGCGGGCGATAAGAGAAAGTACCTATATCCGGGAGATATAGGTAGTATGCAGCAACAATGAAGCAGGTATCACGAGTGGTTGGTGAAGGTGTTCCGAATAAGCATTACCGCTTCCCCAATACGAACCGCCTTGCGTAACCATCGGTTTAACCGTCCACGGTGTTTGAAACCTAACAGCACCGCGAGTCCAGATCCTAATATCAGGTATTTACGTACGTCCATCATTATGCGCCAATAGTGGTCAGCGTGGCGGGTGGAATACAGCCAACGTGTCTTTTCAGCAGACAGGTCGAGACGTTGCTGTTCAATGGTGCGGAGCAAATGTGCCTTTTCCTGTTCTAACTGTAGACGACGGTTCATTTTGATTTACCTTCAAGCAATGATCGGTCAGTTTCCAGCGTTTTGCGGGTTGCTTTCAGCAGTGTCGATTTACGAATATGCCTGAGCGTCCAGATTCCACCGATCAGCGCAAGAATAAACAGACTTCCAGTAATCCAGCCAAGAGTCATGAGACGGTATTGAGGTTCTACACTCCATATTATCAGTGTAATTAAGCCGATTAAGCCAAAGACAGTAAATAGCAGTGTCAGCTCGACCACCAACAGTAACTGGATCAGCGCTGTTTTTTCCTGCTCCAACTCAATGACCGCTAACCGGACCCGGGTTTCTACCATTCCGACTATAATCGTAATGATGCGCTGGGCTGAGGTGATGGCGCTACTGGCAGGACCTTGTCGTTGTTGTTCTGTCATAGTACTAGCGGCGAGCCAACAGTATACCCAGTACAATACCGACTGCTGCACCGATCCCAACGCCAGTCCAGGGGTTCTGACGAATGTATTCTTCCGCGTGCTCAGTTGCTTCACGAGTCTGGGTGGCGATGTGTTCTCCGGCATTATTCAGTCGTTCACGTGATTCTTTGAGCGCTGTTTCTGCTTTTCCGCGTAGCTTTTCCATTTCAGCTTTGGATTTGTCACTGGACGTTCGCAGCACTTCTTCCAGTGTGTCACTCAATGAGCGCAATTCCGCGCGTAATTGGTCAGAGCTTGATTCTTGAGTCATGTGAGAACTCCCTAATATGATGAATCTTAAAACCTAACTATAGTTCAAAATTTCTCGACTTGCCTGGTCGCGCATCATGATAATTCCAATAGAACGCAGTAAAACGGACAGTCAATACAGTGCTGATAGCAGGCAATGTTGTGGGCAAAAAACAGGAAGATGGGAACAAGACGCCAAGAATGGTCTAAAGAGAAAAAACAGGTATAAGGTTGAGAAAATCAACCCAGTTTGGACTGTTGCTGAATGAGTTTATGTCGCCAGAAAGGTGTTGGATCTGGTGCCTGTGTAACCACATTCACCTGGGGGAGCGACATACTCAATATTTCACGTGCCGCACTGCTTTGTTCTGGTGAAGAAAGACGAACAATAATGCTGTCATTGGAAGGAGTAATGCTTTTGATACCGATTCCCCGCTCATTCAACCGCTGGTAGATATAAAAACCATCAGGAAGTGTTGCGCCCTGGTGCTGTGGCGTGATGTGTAACATCGCATCATCCTGTGGGTGTCGTGACGAAGGTGTCAGGATAATGGCGGGTAACACGACCAACAGGATACGCCAGACATGTTTGTGTTTCAGACAGTGGGCGATCATCTCAATTTCCTTTTCCAGCATTGATGGTTCGTTTCCTACGCCAAAGAACGATTAACGATCCAGCGAGCCCGATGCAGAGTAACAACAGTGGCAGTAACATCAGGCAGAACATCAGCTCATCTTCATATTTCCGAAATATCGGTGTTTTCCCTAACGCAAAACCCAATGAAACCAGAATGGATACCCACAGTAATGCACTGATCCAGTTAAACAGCTGAAAGCGGGTGCTATTCAAGCCGGACAGCCCTGCAATGGTGGGTAATAGTGTACGCACAAATGCCAAAAAGCGGCCAATAAGTAGTGCTGAAAGACCGTGACGATGGAAAAGTTGATGTGCGCGTTGATGATAATGTGCAGGCAAATGTGACAGCCAACCCTGAACAATGCGCGTATTCCCTAACCATTTCCCCTGGATATAACTGACCCAGCACCCGAGGCTGGCGGCGGTAGTCAGTAACAGGATAGTAAAGGGATAATTCATCGTGCCTTTAGCAATCAACACACCAACTAAAATCAGCAGGCTATCACCTGGTAAAAAAGCAGCAGGTAGTAGACCGTTTTCCAGAAACAGGATCAAAAATAGCAATAGATAGACTGTGCCGATCAACTTTGGATTGGCAAGTACCTCGAAATTCTGGTGCCAAAGTGCGTGCAAAAGTTCTTTAATTATATCCATCCGGTATTCCTGTACTGCGGCATTGATGGGACCACGTTAGGGTAATCAGTCTTCTATTCATCGGGTGGCGTATTTCGCATGTCTCGGCATGTTTTATTAATTCTGTTGTCCGTTTCATTAACCGATGGTGTTTTATTTTTTACGCTCAATGTCGCTGATACATGGTGTTTTAGTCTTGCCTGATTGAAAGCGACATCTTATTTCAGCGGTTTTATGCCATCACGGCCGATTAATCGTAAAAAAGGAGTTCTAACTGTAACAAAATAGGTGGAAATGAGACAGGGGAATATTTCGTTGGAAGGTCTATGGGGCGCTGTTTATTGGGGGAGGAGAGGTGAACCATGTAATATTTACACTTACTGACAAAACTAGATGACTAATGAATGTTTTGCTCCACAAAGATGGAGCAAAAGCAGGAAAAATCAGGGTTTACTGTGGGGCATTTGATCGAGATGTACTACTGGATTTTCAGCGAACATATAGCGATCAACATTGAACTCAAAGTCATCGGTAGTGGCACGAAAAAGCATCTGCTTAGTGTTTTCCAGGTGTTGCCACATAGCGAGCTTAGCGGCATAAGGGTCTTTACGGATCAATGCTTTCAGAATTTGATCGTGTTCTTCACACCAGCTTTCAATGGATCGATCGTCAATGTGTTCGTGCAACTTGCGCCAGTAGGGGTTATGTACACGCTGACTCCACATTTTTTCCACAATGGTCGCCATTGCTGAGTTTTGCGTGGCCAGAGCAACCTGTACGTGGAACTTCAGATCCCACTCTGAATCGCGGAAGCGGTCTTCCTGCCGGGCGTACTCCTGGATTTCCATCAATTGTAAGATATCCTGCCGAGTCACCTGTGTCGCCGCAAATTCCGCAATATTGCTTTCGATCAATTGACGGGCCTGAAGCAGCTCAAACGGACCTGCGGTAATAAACTCGGTTTCACTGCTGGAAGGCAAGAGGTGGCGTTGTTGATTGGACATGACATGAATGCCCGAGCCTTTGCGGACTTCAACATAACCCTCAACTTCCAGCATGATAATTGCTTCACGCACTACTGTGCGGCTGACATTCATTTCTTCAGCAATATAACGTTCAGCCGGTAATTTTTCGCCAACCGGATAAACACCGTTTTCAATACGCTGTTTTAATTCTGCTGCTAATTGTTGATAAAGCCGTCGAGATTCTGTGAGTGCCATGATGCCTGCCTTTAGATAGATGACGGGCTCTAATTGGTTATTAGTGCTACGGATACTATCTTTGTTGAACGCTGAAATAATTTGTTATACCACTTATCCTCAGTTGCAACCAACATCACGGGTCACAGTTATTCATTGTGGTAGAAATATATGCGGAAGGTTCATCCGGCATCAGATGATACCGGATGAGGGGCAGGAAACTAAAATTTATCAGTGTTAGTGCGCAGCATGTAATATGGTTTTTTCTGCAGCAACTTCGTCTGCTGGGCGGTTTTGCAGTACGGTCCAGATAACGATGGCACCCAGCAAGTCAAACACGGACAGTGCGGCAAATAGTGGACTGAAGCCCATCGTATCCGCCAGCGCACCCACCACCAGAGCAAACATGGTGCTTGCCGTCCATGCAGCCATACCGGTTAAACCGTTAGCAGTAGCAACCTCATTACGACCAAACACATCTGAGGACAAGGTAATCAGTGCGCCAGAAAGTGATTGGTGGGCAAAACCACCGACACACAGAAGTGCGATAGCGATATAAGGGCTGGCGAACAAACCGATCATCCCTGGGCCGATCATTAACACGGCACCCATGGTGACGACCAGTTTACGGGAGACTATCAGGTTAACCTTGAAATACTTCTGGAACAGCATGGGCAGATAGCCGCCGATAACACAGCCCAGGTCTGCAAACAGCATCGGCATCCAGGCAAACATGGCGATTTCTTTCAGGTTAAAGCCATAGGCCTTGAACATGAACAATGGGATCCAGGCGTTGAATGTACCCCAAGCCGGTTCAGCCAGAAAACGCGGTAAGGCGATACCCCAGAACTGACGGTTGTGTATAATCTGCCAGGCAGACATTTTCTTGGCGTTGTTGGTTTGGTGCTGTGCTTCCTGACCGCTCAGAATGTAATCCCGTTCTTCATCGCTCAGTTTCTTCTGATCTTTAGGGTGTTTGTAGAAATAGAGCCAGCTCAATGCCCAGACCAGACTTAATACACCGGTAATGATAAACGCCAGCTCCCAGCTATGCATGATAATGGCCCAGGCCACCAGTGGTGGAGCGATCATTGCACCGATAGAAGAACCTACATTGAAGTAGCCTACGGCGACGGAACGCTCTTTGGCCGGGAACCATTCACTGCTGGCTTTCAAACCTGCTGGAATCATGGCTGCTTCAGCCATACCGACCGCGCCACGAGCAACAGCCAACCCACCCCAACTGTTTGCCAGCGCGGTTCCTATACAAAAGAGCGCCCATAAGATGGCAAACACGGCATAGCCTATTTTGGTGCCAAGCATATCCAGTACATAGCCTGCGATGGGCTGCATGATGGTATAACAGGCAGAATAGGCAGCAATGATGTAGGAGTATTGCTGGGTAGTAATATGAAGTTGTTCCTGCAACGTTGGTGCGGCGACCGCAATTGCGTTACGCGTCAGATATCCGAGTACGGTACCGATGGTAACCAGGCCGATCATGTACCAGCGTAACCCTTTAATTTTACGCATTTCAAAAATCTCTCCGAGTTAAATCATCGCAGCGGAACAAGTACTGCCACGATGTTGTACAAACCACGCCGAAAGTGACGGGATGAATAGTTTTTTTTGTCGACTCGCTGGTATAACTTTCCACTAAAACATCATTTCCGACATAAAGATGTAAACCATGGCAGCTACCGAGCGTTAAACCATGCGGTGATTGTTTGTCCGAATGGCGGGTTGCATAGTTGTCTTGTTATCTACGTCATCGTTTTCTTAGTAGGAAAACCAACCTTGTTGACAATATTGAGATTGAATCCCTGTGTCATACAGCGCTACAATAATTTGTCATACCAATTTAAAAATTGAGTGATATCACAAAACCATTATTTTCATACGGAATAAAAAAACGGGTCCTGATGTGCTCATAAAGTGGGTTTATGCATAGGGAATGCGGCTTTTTACGGCAGAATGCCCTTTTTTTGCGATCATGACCTCACTAATGAGATAAGTTATCGAACATAATTGGTGTGATATCTTTGTGAGAACAACCACGTTGGTTGGTAAAAGCATTGTGAGGAAGCGAAATATGCCCCAGTTTATGAGTGAAGATTTTTTGTTAGACACCGAGTTTTCTCGTCGTCTGTATCATGAATATGCGGTTGATCAACCTATCTTTGATTATCACTGTCATTTGCCGCCGGCGCAGATTGCTGAGAATTATCGTTTTAAAAATCTGTATGACATCTGGTTGAAGGGTGACCATTATAAATGGCGTGCTATGCGCACTAACGGTGTAGCGGAACGTTTATGTACCGGTGATGCCAGCGACTGGGAAAAATTTGAGGCTTGGGCAGCAACGGTTCCTCACACCATTGGTAATCCGCTATATCACTGGACACATCTGGAATTACGTCGTCCGTTTGGTATCACCGGTACGCTGTTGTCACCGGCGACAGCCAAAGCTATCTGGCAGCGTGGCAATGACTTGCTGGAACGAGATGAATTTACAGCTCGCGGCATTATGCAGCAGATGAATGTGAAAATGGTCGGTACTACCGACGATCCGATTGACGATTTGCAGCATCACAAAACGATTTCCCAAGACAGCAGTTTCTCTATTAAGGTTTTGCCAAGCTGGAGACCAGACAAAGCGTTCAATATCGAACAACCGACCTTTAACGATTATATGGTGAAGCTTGGTGAAGTGTCTGATACCGATATCCGTCGTTTCAGTGATTTACAGGCAGCATTGACCAAGCGGCTGGATCACTTCGCTGCGCATGGCTGCAAAGTATCTGATCATGCACTGGATGTTGTGTTGTTCGCCGAAGCGGATGAAACCACGCTGGATAGCATTCTGGCGCGCCGTCTGTCCGGTGCAATCCTGAATGAACATGAAGTGGCGCAGTTCAAAACAGCTGTATTGGTATGGCTGGGCGCGGAATACGCACGTCGCGGTTGGGTCCAGCAGTATCACATTGGTGCACTGCGTAATAACAACCTACGTCAGTTCAAGCTGTTGGGGCCGGATGTGGGGTTTGATTCGATCAACGATCGCCCGTTAGCCCAGGAACTGTCCTGTCTGCTTAGTAAACAAAATGAAGAAAACCTGCTGCCGAAAACCATCCTATATTGCCTGAATCCGCGGGATAACGAAGTAATCGGTACGATGGTTGGTAACTTCCAGGGTGAGGGTATGCCGGGGAAAATGCAGTTCGGTTCCGGCTGGTGGTTCAATGACCAGAAAGACGGTATGCAACGTCAGATGACGCAGTTGGCTCAGTTAGGCCTGTTGAGTCGTTTCGTTGGTATGCTGACAGACAGCCGCAGCTTCCTTTCTTATACCCGCCATGAGTATTTCCGCCGCATTCTGTGCCAGATGGTTGGCCATTGGGTAGAAAACGGGGAGGCGCCAGCTGACCTGCCGCTACTGGGCGAAATGGTAAAAAACATCTGTTTTGATAACGCCAAGCGTTATTTCGCCATCGAGTTGTAAGGGTAAAAACGGGCATCATTAACGGTGCCCTGTCCACGATTTCTGTTCTGGGGTAGTGATGGTTTGTATCAACCCTATCCCTGATTGTTATTCATGTCATGAGGTAGCATCGTTAATGCAAACGTTAAATCGCCGTGATTTTCCTGGCCGTCATTACCCTGATCGCGTCATTCAATTTGGCGAAGGCAATTTCCTTCGCGCTTTTATCGATTGGCAACTGGACTTGTTAAACGAGCATACCGATTTGGATGCGGGTGTTGTGGTGGTTCGTCCGATAGACACTGATTTCCCACCTGCTCTTGATACTCAGGATGGTCTGTATACCACGATTATCCGTGGGCTTAACGAACAAGGGGACGCGGTACGTGAACCGCGACTGATTCGTTCTGTTAATCGTGAAATCAATGTTTACCGCCAATTCGATGAATATCTGGCGTTGGCGCATGATGCTAACATTCGTTTTGTTTTCTCCAATACGACAGAAGCAGGTATCAGCTATCACGCTGAAGACCGCCTTACCGATACGCCACCTGCCAGCTTTCCGGCCAAACTGACTCGGTTGCTGTATGAGCGCTTCAACCATTTTGCCGGAGCAGCGGACAAAGGCTGGATATTACTGCCGTGTGAATTGATCGATTACAACGGTGTAGCACTGAAAGAACTGGTATTGCGTTATGCCAAGCAATGGGAACTGCCAGCGGCGTTCACCGTCTGGCTGAATGAACATAATACGTTCTGCTCTACACTCGTCGACCGTATCGTCACCGGTTATCCGCGAGCCGAAGTTGAGGCGCTGCAACAGGAACTGGGTTATCAGGATACATTCCTGGATACTGCCGAATATTTTTATCTGTTTGTAATTCAGGGACCACAGTGGTTGGCGGAAGAACTACGCCTTAATAAACTGAACCTGAATGTACGTATCGTAGATGACATCAAACCCTACAAAGAACGTAAGGTGGCGATTCTCAATGGTGCTCATACGGCGCTGGTACCGGTTGCGTTTCTGGCAGGCCTGGATACTGTTGGTGAGGCCATGAATGATGCCCAGATTGGTAAATTTGTGGAAAGAACCATTGCCGAAGAAATTGTCCCGGTATTGGACTTGCCGCACGACGAATTGATGTCGTTTGCCCAAGCGGTATTAAGCCGATTCAGAAACCCGTTTATTCAGCATCAGTTGTTGTCTATTGCACTGAACGGCATGACAAAATTCCGTACCCGTATCCTGCCGCAATTGCTGGCCTACCGTGAGCGTAACGGAGAGTTGCCGCATCGTCTTACTTTTGCTCTGGCGGCGTTGATCGCTTTTTACCGTGGCGAGCGTAACGGAGAGAGTTACCCATTACAGGATGATGCGCAGTGGCTGGAACATTATCAGGCGCTATGGGGTGGTGTAAAAGACAATACTACTACCTTGGCACAAGTGGTTACTGCGGTATTAGGTAATGCTCAACATTGGGAACAGGACCTGACTAATGTGCCGGGACTGGTGGAGCAGGTGACTGAACAACTGCAATCTATCGTTGAACGCGGTATGCGTGCGGCGCTAGAGAGTTACTGCTAATCGCAAAAGGCTTATCCATGCAAAGCATCATTAAAATTCACTCTTTGGACAATGTTGCCGTAGCCTTGCGCGATTTGGTGCAGGATGAAACGGTAACGATTGATGATATCACCTTAACGTTGGCACAACCCGTTTCACGCGGACATAAGTTCGCGTTGGCCACCATTATGCCGGGGGAGATGATTATTAAATACGGGTTGCCCATCGGTCATGCATTGGTCGCTATTGCTCCCGGTGAACACATCCATTCGCAAAATGCCAAGACTAATCTGAGCGATCTGGATGAATACCAGTATCAACCGGAGGTTATCTCTCTGCCGGCACAGATGGATGACCGTGAGGTACAGATTTATCGCCGCAAAAATGGGGGGGTCGGTATTCGTAATGAATTGTGGATCCTGCCTACTGTTGGGTGTGTGAATGGTATTGCCCGCCAGATCCAGCAGCGTTTTCTGAAAGAAACAGATGATGCTCAGGGGATTGATGGTGTCTATCTGTTCAGCCATCCGTTTGGCTGTTCACAATTGGGGCAGGATCATGAAAATACCCGTACTATGTTGCAGAACATGGTACGTCATCCGAATGCTGGTGCGGTATTGGTCGTTGGTCTGGGTTGCGAAAACAATCAAGTTGATACTTTTCGTACCACGTTGGGTGAATATGATGCAGAGCGCGTCAATTTTATGATTTGTCAGCAACAGGATGATGAGGTGGAAGCCGGCGTTGAACGTCTGCATCAGCTTTATCAGGTTATGCGCAACGATTGCCGTGAAGCCGGTAAACTCAGTGAGCTGAAGTTTGGTCTGGAATGTGGTGGATCTGACGGGCTATCCGGGATTACCGCTAACCCGCTGCTAGGCCGTTTTTCTGATTACCTGATAGCCAATGGCGGGACGACCGTATTGACGGAAGTGCCGGAAATGTTTGGTGCAGAGCGTATCCTGATGAGTCGCTGTCGTGATGAGTCAACGTTTGAGAAAACGGTGAATATGGTCAACGATTTCAAGCAATATTTCATTGCCCACGATCAGCCGATTTACGAGAACCCTTCACCAGGTAATAAAGCCGGTGGTATTACCACACTGGAAGAGAAGTCGTTGGGTTGTACGCAGAAAGCTGGACAAAGTAATGTTGTTGATGTCCTCAAGTATGGTGAGCGGTTACATACACCGGGCCTTAATCTGCTTAGTGCTCCGGGGAATGATGCGGTAGCGACCAGCGCCCTGGCTGGAGCCGGGTGCCATATGGTACTGTTCAGTACGGGGCGGGGTACGCCTTATGGTGGTTTCGTTCCAACGGTAAAATTGGCGACCAATAGCGAGTTGGCGAAGAAAAAACCACACTGGATTGATTTTGATGCGGGTCGCCTGATTCATGGCATGCCAATGGATGAGTTGTTGGCGCAGTTTGTGGATTTGATTGTTGAGATCGCTAATGGCAAACAAACCAGAAACGAAGTCAATGATTTCCGCGAACTGGCAATATTCAAGAGTGGTGTGACGTTGTAAATCCATCCGATTCCGAATAAAATAAAACGGCGTTTTGTAAGGCGCCGTTCGTTTTTGTCACACTTTCCAAGGCAGGGATCATGTCATACTACTGGTTTGCCCAGGCAGTAGGGGTACTGGCTTTTTTTGTCGGTATCACCATGTTTTTCAACCGTGACGATAAAAAATTCAAAATTCAGCTCTCGCTTTACAGTGTGGTTATTGGTTGTCATTTTTTTCTAATGGGGGCAAATTCTGCGGGCATCAGCGCCACGCTGAATTCCATCCGCACACTCATTACTCTGAAAACTAACAATATTGCGGTGATGTTTGTCTTTATCGTCCTGACACTGGTGTTTGGCTTGTCTGAGTTAAAGCATCCGATGGAACTACTGCCTATTATCGCTACCGTAGCCAGCACCTGGGCATTGTTTCGTACTCATGGCTTGACCACGCGCTGCATTATATGGTGTGCCACAGCAATGTGGGTTATGCACAATATCTGGTTAGGATCGATTGGCGGATCATTGATTGAAAGCAGTTTCCTGCTGATGAATGGCTTTAATATTATTCGTTTCCGACGTATGCAACGAAGAGGTATCGATCCGTTTAAAGTGGAAAAACAAGTATCGAAACATGCCTGATCAGCATGTAGAACAGGGTAAGGAAAAGTCCCTTACCCTGGAAAAGATTACAGTACGTCCAAACGCTCCTGCTCTGTCTGGTGAGTGTCTTCAGCCTGGCAAACTGCCGCGATAAATATTACGTCGGTGGATGAATTGACGGCAGTTTCTGCTGAATCCTGCAATACACCGATGATGAATCCCACCGCCACCACTTGCATAGCGATATCGTTGGAGATACCGAACATGCTGCATGCCAGCGGAATCAGTAATAGAGAACCGCCAGCGACTCCCGAAGCACCACAGGCACAAATGGATGCAACTACGCTTAACAACAAAGCCGTAGGGATATCGGCCTGAATGCCCAGTGTATGAACAGCTGCCAACGTTAGCACCGTGATGGTAATCGCTGCGCCCGCCATGTTGATAGTGGCACCCAGCGGAATCGCAACAGAGTAGGTGTCTTCATCCAGATTCAGTTTACGGCACAGCTCCATATTGACGGGAATGTTAGCGGCAGAACTGCGGGTAAAAAAAGCGGTTACCCCACTTTCACGCAGACAGGTCCAGACCAGTGGATATGGGTTACGCCGGATTTTCCAGTAAACAATCAATGGATTGGTAATCAATGCAACCATCAACATCCCGCCGATCAGAACAGCCAACAGATGGGCGTAGCCCCACAGAGCGCTGAAGCCGGTTGCCGCCAGTGTGGATGAGACCAAGCCAAATATCCCTAGCGGAGCAAAACGGATAACTACGCGCACGATAAATGTCGTCGCATGAGATATGTCAGTGACAACGGTTTTGGTGGTTTGAGAACCATGACGTAATGCGACACCCAGACCTACAGCCCATACCAGAATGCCGATATAGTTAGCATTCAGCAACGCATTGATTGGGTTCGCCACCACATTCATCAGCAAGCCTTTAAGGACGCTGACGATGCCTGATGGCGGAACCACATCGGTCGCTTGTGCGTGGAGTGTCAGTACGGACGGAAAAAGAAAGCTCAGAACTACTGCCACCAATGCTGCACAGAGTGTACCTATGATATACAACGCCAAAATTGGACGGATATTGGTCTTCTGGCCTTTCTTATGGTTGGCGATAGAGGACATAACCAGCATCAATACCAATACCGGTGCTACAGCCTTAAGTGCCCCAACGAACAACGTTCCCAGTAACCCTACTGCAATGGCCGCTGGCTTGGAAACCGAGGCCAAAATAATGCCAAGTGCCAGTCCTATCAGGATCTGCTTTACCAGACTTCCCTGAATCAGATAATTAAAAAATCTTGATTGTGTTTTCATAATATTAACGGTGGTACCGCTTGTGAGAAATGATTGTGATTAACAGGCTTGCCTTCTCTGACGGAACTGGATGACTTTATGACCTGTTACCAAGTGCGTTTGCGTGTATCAGTATATGAAAATATAAGTTTGAGGAAAGGAAAGTCGCGTTTTTTTGGACAGAAAGCACAATAAAATACGTAAAGAGCCTCCGCTACAGGAGGACGATAGCCATGATAGTCAGCGCGTTATCAGAAGAAGAACCGACGTTGGAGATATGCAGTAACTGTCCGCCAGCGGGTGAAATTTGTTCACTTTGCTGAAGTATCGCGATAGTGATATTACTTTCCGCTGCCGGAGGTGAGGGTATCGGCCGGGAATACTACTCCTGTCTGCCGACGTATTTCCGTCAGCAGCGCAGCTACGGCGCGGGAACGGGCCAGTGCAACATGGTTAACCTCACTATTGGCGACCAACGTGCTAAAGACTTCGGCTTCATACAGCATGCTATTAATATGTTGCGGTTGAGACAGATCCAGCCGTTTCCCATCACGGGAAACTAACAGTACCTGCTGACATTCCGATAGCTTTTCAATGAGCAGTGTTCCGTCTTCACCTTGAATTTCACTTGGACTAGCGGATTGACTGACTTTGGAATGTACAATACTCACATCAAAGTCGCCATAGTTGAGAATGACGCTGCCATGGGCATCGACACCACTTTCAAGTAATGTGGCGCTGGCCTGTACACTACGTGGCTTGCCCCACAGCGAAACCGCAAACGCCAGACAGTAGTAACCAATATCCATAATTGAGCCGTTGGAAAAGGCCGGGTTAAACGTATTGGGATTCTCGCCTGACAGATATCGCTGGTAACGGGATGAGTATTGACAGTAATTGAGAACCACTTTTCTCAACCGTCCGATACGCTGTAAGGCCTGAGTAATTACACTGAAATTTGGTAGATAGGCGGTTTTAAACGCCTCGAATAACACCACATGATGCTGCCTGGCGCTGGCAATCATCTGCTCCGCTTCATTGAGGTTTGATGCCAGCGGTTTTTCACAGATGACATGTTTACCATGACGCAGGAATAATTGAGCCTGTTCGCAGTGCAAGGAATTGGGGCTGGCAATATAAACTGCATCAATGATGTCAGAGCCGGCCAGGGTTTCCAGTGATGTGTATAGGCCATCAACCAGATAATCGGTCTGAAACTGTCGGGCATTTTCTGGCGAACGTGAATAGATGGCGGTCAATTTCATTTTCCCACTTTCATGGGCGGCATCAATGAACTGACGGGTTATCCAACTAGTTCCTACAATAGCAAAACGTATCACTATGGTTCACCATACGGTTCTGACAGGTAAGTATAAATCTAGATTATCATGATGGAATCTCAAGGCAATTTTACGATACTGATGCTCTCTCTTAAAGCCAATACCGGGCAGGGCGGAGAAAACCATTTACTGTTGTATCGTTTTAAGGGATAAACGGCACAAAATTTTGCATGATAGGAGAGGCGATGAGCCAACTCAATCTGGAAACACATAACCTGACGCTGGCCCGTTATCCTCACATTGAGGACGATACGGTGTTGCAGGCATGGGAAGCCGCAGATGAATTTTTACTGCGGGAGATTGCTTCCATGTCCATTGGCCCTGGGCCAAAGTTGATTTTTAATGATGCGTTTGGCGCACTGGCTTGTGGACTTCAGGCCCAGTCACCGTATTGCATCAGCGATTCGTATTTAAGCCAATTGGCGACACATCATAATCTATTACTGAATGGTTATAGTGAGGATTCGGTGACCTTGCTGGATAGCCTGGCTGAATTGCCATCTGCTCCCGCGCTGGTGGTGATTAAGATTCCTAAAGCGTTGGCATTGCTTGAGCATCAATTACGAATGCTACAAAAAGTTGTTGTGCCACAAACGGTGATTATTGCCAGTGCCAAGGCACGCGATATCCATACTTCCACACTGCAACTATTTGAGCAGATCCTGGGACCGACCCGCACCTCTCTGGCGTGGAAAAAAGCTCGCCTGATCCATTGCCAACCAGACATGCATGAAGTGAGTGAGCAGTCACTTACAATAACATGGCCGATAGAAGAGTATGGGTATTGCATCCATAACCATGCCAATGTTTTTGCTCGTAATAATCTAGATATCGGTGCCCGTTTTTTTATGCAGCATTTGCCACAGCAAGTTGAAGGCAAAATGGTGGATCTAGGCTGCGGTAATGGCGTAATCGGCCTTGGCGCGCTAGCGCTTAATCCGCAGGCTTATGTCAGCTTTTTTGACGAATCTTATATGGCGATCGCTTCCAGTCGTATGAATGTGGAAATCAATCGGCCACAGGACCGTGATCGATGTGGTTTCGCTGTCAATCATGCGTTGACGGGGATTGGGCGCGAGAGCCTTCAGGTCGTACTGTGTAACCCTCCGTTTCATCAACAACAGGCGGTAACTGATAGCGTTGCCTGGCAGATGTTCCGTGATTCCCGGCGTTGTCTGGACATCGGCGGTGAACTGCGCATTGTCGGCAACCGCCATCTTGATTATTTTCACAAGCTGAAGCGCTTGTTCGGTAACTGCGAGATCGTCGCCAGTAACGCTAAATTCGTGGTGTTAAGAGCAGTGAAAACAGCAGATAAACATCGCTAAGCTTAAAAATAAATGTTCAATGCCAGTCGGGTCGACTGATGAAGCGCCTGGCGGGCATCCAGTTCTTGTGATATATCCGCATCGTCAAAAAGAAGGTACACCCAGTGGCCCGCATCCAACATACAGAATTTGCAACGCAGCTTTTCCTTCCGACTTGACGGGCAGTCACAGTGATTGCCTGATGATGAGGAAATTGAAAACGTTGCATACAACGTGGTTGCTCATTGGGTGATTACTTCTTTGGGATTCAGTGCGACATCGGCGGTAACAATCAATCCGGCACCCCCTCGCGCCCGCTCACAGTAGAATGCAGTTAACTGAGACGGGGTGATCTTCCAGATCTGTATGCCTTGAGCCTATTGCAATCCGATTTTTTAATATGGCAAAGCCCAGGTTCAGTGACGAGAAAAAGTGGGAATAGTCGGTCATGACTATATCGATATCTAATATATCTGGTCTGATAAAGCCGTGATAGCACTAGTTGTGTGATGATTAGGTGTGAAATTTATGTTTACTAATTGTGGTAATTATCGCCACTACAGCGAGGAAACTCCATGATGAAGTCTGACGTGTTGAGATCATTTGTTGTCATGCTAGACAGCCATTATAATTCGCTGGATAAGTAAATGAAGGAATCTCTATGTCTTATATTGAAGAGTTAGGCGCGCGCTTGGAAAGTGCATTAGAAGCATTGGAATACAGTGTTCAGAGGCAACAGCAGGTTTGGCAGCGTGATAATCAGTATCTTCATTTGCAATTGATACAGGCCAGGAAACGGGAGGCTGATTTGTGTGCGCAAATTAGCCTTCTCGTTAATCAAGTGAATGCAATAGATGCCTCGCCCGAGCGTAATCCTTTGCTGCAAAAGGTTAATATAATTCGAATGCATATTGATGCGTTGGCGGAGGACGCGGCTGCCTTTGTCCGTACTCTGCCTTGATTGTGGGCATCGGTGATATTCATCATCAATGATGTCTTTGTATAGATAATCACTCTATTTCTATTTCAATTCACATTGTTAATTATTCATATTTATGCTTATTAGATAATATCTTGATAATGTTAACTAGTTATTAATTTGTGGACTTTATAGAAAACTAACAATTAAGATCCGCTGTCTTTACGTATCCTTTCCTTTATTTTATCAATGTTCTTTATTTATTGTCGACTTTGTTGTGTGGTAATTAACTGCATAATATGTCATTGAGGGTATGTAAACACTATCGTAGAGTTCTCCTGTCTGATAAATCAGATGACTGGAAATGAATACTTCTATTTCATTTTTTATCTACTACTTATTAATTAGTACAGGAGTATAGTTATGTCATATCCTAATAACGGCACTACAGGTATGGTCGGTTTTGCAAAAGCAAGTAGTACAACAGGGGGTATTGGTGGCACTGTCGTTTCAATTACTAGCTTAAGTGAATTACAAACACATATTGCTGGTACAGACTCCAAAATATTGGTCATTAATGCTGATATTTCCGCGAGTTCTTTAACAAAAGTCACGATGGGTGCCAATAAGTCTATCATTGGATCTTATTCAAGTAATACACTGACTAATATTCACTTCAGAACCACATCAAGCTCAACGAATATAATTTTCCAGAATCTTACCATCAAGCATACAAGCACTATTAATGGGAATGATGATATTCAGATTTACTTGACGCATGGTAGTAAATACTGGCTTGATCACCTGACTTTCCCAGGGCATAGTTATACGCTGACAGATGGCGGTGTCGATAAACTGATTTATGTCGGAGAGAAAGCTGATTACGTAACTATTAGTAATTGCCTATTTAAAAATCATGAATATGGTCTGATTTTCGGTTATCCGACGGATGGTAGCAGCTATTCTTCTACTTATGACGGTTATCCTCATTTAACCATTTGTCATTGCTATTTCAATAATATTTATGTTCGTGGCCCTGGGTTGATGCGGTATGGTTATTTTCATGCCTACAATAACTATATTGAAAATTATCATCTGGGCTTTACGTTGGCTCAGGATGCCAAAATTGTTTCCGAGTACAATTATTTTGGCACAACCAGCAGTACAAATGGCATGTTAGATGATAAAGGGACCGGAACATTCACTGATACGGGAAGTACACCGTCTATTACCAATCAGACTTCATCACAAAGTAAATGGACACCATCATCCAACTATAGTTACAGCCTGAAATCGGTTTCTGCTGCAAAAACTTTTGCCAGTAACTATGCTGGAGTTCAGACATCTAGTCTGACGTTTGGTGGCTAATTAAAAAACAGGGTAAGATATATATGGGTCGTTATGGCCCATTCTTTTCGTTGTCAGTATATTCCAACCATGGTCTACACAGTATTTCCATATTCTCCATAATTGACGTAATTGTGAGTATCATTCTTGCACATATTTACCATTTCTCTCATTACCTTAAGCTCAGAGGGCTATACTTAGTCACATAGGTCAATACGATGTGTTGATAACTAAAACTGAAACGCGAGGAATATATTATGTCTAAATTTACCGCTATTGTAGTTGCCTCTGCACTGGCATTAGGTGCTGTGGGTATTGCTGATGCTCATGGTAATTTTTATGGCCAACAGGGTTCTGGTAACATGATGGGACAATCCCCATGTGGTGGACAATGGGCACCACATAACAGGATGTTTAACGGAATGAATTTGACTAATGAGCAACAACAAGAAATGCAGAAATTCATGCAAGGCTATAGAAATAATAGACAATGGCCTTCAATTGAAGAGCGTCGTCAATTACATAATATCATAGCTAGCGATAATTTCGATAAGCAGAAAGCGCAGAGCATCGTGGATAGCATGGAATCAGCTAATAAAGCGCGTATGATGCAGCGTCTGGAAGAACAAAACCATATGTACAATATTCTGACTCCTGAGCAGAAAAAGCAGTTCAATGCAAATTTTGACAACCGTTTGAACCAAGGAACCCCGGCACCTAAAGCGCAATAATAATCCAAGTCAACTGAAGCCGCTGGTTTTATTTATCACTATTTACTGGATAAGTGATAGACTAATGCCAGCGGTATTTTTTTTCGCTTTTTAATAGATGAAATTGGTTTAAAAACATAGGGCGCGAGCGCTATTCCCTATTTTTCATCTGCGCGCGTACGGGCATCTTTCCCATTATTTTATAATGATGTAAAAAACTGGGAATAATCAATATGGATTTGTTTTTTTGTCGTTAATTGATTAATTTTTAGGATATTTCTTCATTATTTTTGAGTCTTTTTAATAGATATTATTATCTGAGAGATTAGGTGGCTGTTAGCAAATTGAGGAACATACAGTGAAGAAAAAAATGTTGGCACTTGTAATGATGGTATTTGCAGGGAGTAGTGCTTTTTCCACGATATCCTGGGCCGATCAGTTGGATAATCGAGAACAAATGCGGTCGCCTGGGAACTATCCTTATGATGAAGCTGGACCTAATCATAAGCCCAGAGCTCATGTGGCAGAGGCAGGCAGGCATAATAATGGTAATGATAGAAAGCATCATAGCGGACCTGTCGCTATTGAACGTGATCATTTTGCATGGAAAGGTCATGATTTCAGAAAAGGACGACCAATACCCAGTCATTTTCAAGGGCAACGTTATCGTGTTCATGATTGGCGCGCCCGGGGCCTTCAGCAGCCACCTTCAGGCCACTATTGGAGCTACATCGACGGAAATTATGTGTTGATTGCGGCTACTACGGGAGTCATCACTGCCATTATTTTAAACAGTGCTGCAAATCATTGATGTGATACTAACGTGTTGATGTCGGGAATCGATACGTTAGTTCCATTTAAAGAAAATAGCGCGGCGTTTGCGTGATGCTTAGTCATTGCTAAATCTGTATATTTAGAAGAAAGTGAAGGCGTTACGCTGTTAACGTAATTCGGGAGTGTTAGAAATTCCGTGTCATTCCAGTAATATATCATCAAAAAGGAATGACAAATGTCCCAACCCTTTGATTTCGACAAAGCCCTGAAAGCGCTACAGTCCGGTCAGTCACTGACCGGCAAAGATGGCATCTTAACCCCGTTAATCAAACAGTTAACTGAAGCAGCCCTGTCTGCGGAACTTGACTCCCATTTGGCTTCAGATGTGGAAGCCAACCGTAAAAACGGCTCTGGTAAAAAAACCATTAAAGCCCCGACCGGCAGCTTCGAACTGACGACTCCGCGCGATCGTAATGGCACTTTTGAGCCTCAACTGGTGAAAAAGCATCAGACCACACTGTCCGATGAGATCGAGCGCAAAATCATTCGTCTGTTTGCGCTGGGGATGAGTTACCAGGATATCAGCCGGGAGATTGAAGATTTATACGCATTCAGCGTGTCTACCGCCACCATCAGTGCCGTCACCGATAAAGTCATTCCTGAGTTAAAACAGTGGCAACAGCGCCCGCTGGAGAAAGTTTATCCTTTCGTCTGGCTGGACGCCATTCACTATAAAATCCGCGAGGATGGCCGTTACCAGAGCAAAGCCGTTTACACTGTGCTGGCGCTGAATCTGGAAGGCAAAAAAGAAGTTCTGGGTCTGTATCTGTCGGAAAGCGAAGGGGCAAACTTCTGGCTATCTGTATTAAGCGATCTGCAAAACCGTGGCGTTGAAGACATCCTGATAGCCTGCGTGGACGGGCTGACTGGGTTCCCGGAGGCGATAAACAGCATTTATCCGCAGACAGAGGTGCAGTTGTGCGTTATTCACCAGATACGCAACTCGATTAAATACGTGGCCTCAAAGCACCATAAAGCCTTCATGTCCGACCTGAAGCCGGTGTATCGTGCGGTGTCAAAAGAAGCCGCAGAAACGGCACTGGATGAGCTGGAGGCCAAATGGGGTCAGCAATATCCGGTGGTGCTCCAGTCATGGCGGCGCAAGTGGGAAAACCTGTCAGCGTACTTCCGCTACCCGGCTAACATACGCAAAGTGATCTACACAACCAACGCGATAGAATCGGTGCACCGTCAGTTCAGGAAACTGACCAAAACCAAAGGCGCTTTTCCGAATGAAAACAGCCTGTTGAAACTGCTTTATCTGGGACTGATGAATGCACAGGAGAAATAGACAATGCCGATCCAGAGCTGGAATTTGACATTGTCGCAGTTAGCCATTTATTTTGAAGGGCGACTGAATAGTGTGATAACGCTATAGAGTTTTTAACGTGACACAGAATTCTGAATGCTCTCGCTGGTTCTTCTCCGTCTGTGAGCGATGCTCCATCAAGTCCAATTAGACTAATTCCCCTTCTCTTTCATCGACAAGCCAGGTGTTGCCATTCATCATTCCACTGGCTACGGCCAAAGGTTGCTCACTTACATTAAGGATGTTAGGCAGGTGGAAAAACTCTTTTTTCGTACCAAAAGGCATGTCTGAGACTACTCTAATCAAGCTTAAAAATTCTTGTTTTAACTGATTTTTCGTGGCTGTACTGTAATCTATCATTATGAAATCCTTGTCTTTATATTAAGAGTAATACTACTAAGCCAATTATTTTTATACCGTAGATAGAATGTAAGCGCCGTTAAATCGACGTACTCCCCCTATCCATACTGCGGCACATTTTTTAAAAAAGGGACCAGGTCCACATTCCAGGGCAATAACGCGTCGAGTTTTTCTTGCGTATCCGCCTCGCCGATGTGATCCAGCACATACTGGATATACGCCGTCGGCTCTAACTGATTGGTCTTCGCCGTTTCGATCAAGGAATAACACCCGGCACTGGCGCTGGCGCCCTGCGAACTGTCGGCAAATAGCCATGCCTTGCGACCGACCGCAAACGGGCGGATGGCATTTTCCGCCAACGCATTGCTGATGTTCACCTGCCCATGATCGCAATAGCCTATCAATTCTGCCCAGTGGTTGAGCGTGTAGTCCATGGCCTGACGGGTCAGCGAGCCTTTCATTATCTTGCCGACATTCTGCTCCAGCCATAGTTTAAAGGCATTGAGCAACGGCAGGCTATATTGCTGACGGGCCAGGTATTTGTCCGCTTCACTGCGCCCCTGCAGGCTCCGTTCGATCCCATACAGTTTACTGATGTAGCCCAGCGCCACATCCGCTTTAGTGGGTTTGCCTTTGGCAGATTTGGCATTCCTGGGAACCGCTTTGCCCGCTTCAATATATTTGCGCCGGGCATGATCTCAGCAGCCGATACGCACGAGATTGTTTTCACGGCACACCGCGTCATAACCGGCATAGCCATCGGTTTGCAAAATACCGGTGAATCCCGCCAACAGGCGCACGGGAACACTACCCGCGCGGCTCGGGTCATACTCGAACAGCACTGAAGGTTTATCGGGGGGGCCACCGCGTATCACCCACATCCATTTGTCCGATTGGGCGGTTTTGCCTTCTTCTTTCAGCACCTGGATGCGGGATTCATCCATTTGCAGGTAACGGCCACTGTTTTGCACGTCACGCAACCTGGCCAGCAGCGGGGCAAATACCTTGGCTAACCGGATGATCCAGTGGGCCATATTGGTGCGGCCTACCGGGTGGCCACTGCGGGCAAGCATGTTTTCCAGGCGGTACAGCGGCAGCCCATCGGCATATTTGGCGACGATGATATACGCCAGCAAGGCGGTGGTGGCAAAACATTTGCCCAGCGGATGGACCGGGCGGCGGGCAGCCACAATAAACTCCTCGCCATCGCGGTCAAACACCGCTTTTTCCTGCCAGTATTCGATGACTTTTAATTGGGCGGGAATAAACGCCAGCTCTTCTTTAACCTTGCTGAAGAAGGTGGCGCGGGCGCCGGCTTTTTCTTCGTCGGACAGGCACAACTCCACACGTTCACGCAGCAGGTTGGCGGAGAAACCGCGTTGGCGTTTTTGGGTGCCAGACGGCGGTGGGGGCGGCGATACGTCATCCGGCAGTTGAGCCAACAAGGACTCCATTGCCACGTCCAGTTCGGCTTCATCGAACAAGGCAATCTGGTCAGTATGCCGCTCACTGCTGGCGGCAAACTGTTGGGCTTTTTTGAGGCGGAGCAGTTCTTCGAGTAGGGCGATATAACATTCGCGATGTTGAAGCTGTTGCTGAAGTTCCTCGACCTGCGCCAGCAATTCAACCGCAGATAAACTGCGGTTGTCTGGGTTTTCGGCTGGCGGGAAAGTGGGCGTTTTCATGGTTAAATTATAACAAAAACAGCCACCTGATGCTTCCTGTTTCGACTAATTAACGCCATCATAATGCAGTTTTTTATGCCCATTGAGTAGACTGATATCGTAACCATCAAGCAGCCAGTTAATCTGCTCCCCGGTCAGGGGTAACAGGTCATCGGCCAGACTGGGCCATTTGAACTTCTCCTCTGCCAGCGCCTTGTAATAAAGGACAAAACCATTGTCTTCCCACATCAGACATTTGATTTTATTGCGCTGGCGGTTAGTAAAAGCATACAGCGCCCCGGTAAAAGGATCGTGTCCCAATTCCTGTTCTATCAGCGCCGCCAGCCCGTTGACCTGCTTGCGGAAATCGATGGGTGCGCGATAAAGAAAAATCTGTGGCATCGCCAGCGCCGGGCGTAAGTCACGGTTACGCATCAGAGTTGCCTGAGAATAGCGCCCAGCAGGGAAACATTGCGGTCATTAAGACCGGTGATCACCAGGCCATTGGGCAATGAGAGTGTCAGCTCGGTTGGGGTGTCGACGTGGGTGATGTCGGCGGTGACTTTGGCAAACCCTGGGGCCCGCGCTTGAGTCGGGTTATCGGTACAATATTTTTGCCGCCAGTAAACAAACTGGTGGTATGTCAGCTGCTGTTGCTGGCAGAAAACCTGGCCAGAAAGACCGGATGCTTGCCAGGTGGTGATCTGTTCGCGCCAATGCTCGGCCCGCTGTTGAGATGTCATGATTGCGCCCTGCATTTATGGTAGACAGCGGCAGTGTGGCGCAGTTAATCACTGAAAAAAAGATGCCGATTTAAGGGCGCTTACGATAGAACAAGTAAAAGCCACCCCCTCAACCTCACTCACTCTGACTTTTCTTCCGAGGATATGCATTAGTGTTCAAATGCTGAACAATGATGTATTACCTGCGCGGTCAATTACGCAAACAAGGTTCTATGGCAAAGGTTCTCTTGGCAAAAAAAGTAACGATATTAACCATAAGAATGTCAGCCCCATAAAGATACCCATTTACTATCTTGTGGCATAGGGGTAACTCCTTATTATCGAATTTACGATCCGTGCACTACAATAGTGTTCCCGGAATTTTACGTTGCCTTTAAAATAAGCGTAAAATTCTGGGACCACCTTTTTTCAATGGCAACAAAAAAGCCACTCTTGAGAGTGGCTTAATGTGCTGATTTTACAGCTAAAATTTGGTGGCCCCTCCCCGGCTTGAACGGGGGACCAAGCGATTATGAGAACCATAATGACTAACCTGAAAACAACAACTTGGTTTATAATCATATGGTTATAACATCAATATAAGGTTTTATGAGGCAATATATCTATGTTTATGAGACACTTTTGCGACATTTTCAACTAAAGGTTATACATCACCCTCTGTAGGCATAAGGGAGTAGAGATCGTTGGGCATTACGCTGAAATAAGACCATAAATCGACGAGCTGCGTTGCTTTGGGATGAAATTTGCGAATATAGCATTCAAGCCAAAAGCGCTCGCAATTTGGAATTATCACCTTGAAAATCGATTTTGCCCTTTCTTTAAGATCCCCATTTTCTATGGCATCGATTCTTAGCAAAATTTCATAAATTATGTCTGCTTCCTCTCTAAAAATCTCAATGTCATTTTCTGTAAATCTTGTGACACAAGCGTCAATAATATCTTCTTCTCTTGTTGGTTCTGCATGGCGAAATTTGTTTTTTACCGTATCCCCGAGCCAACTAAATGCGTAGTTTCTGTCTTGAGAGAATAACTTTTTTTTGTTTATGGATGCGTCAAGTATTTTTGAAAGCTCAATTATTTCGTTAATCGTATTTGAATTTTTAGACAATTCAAAGAATTTTTGATTTGCATCATTAATTTTAAATAAAGTGACTACTAAAACTATCACGCTTGCGAGAGCAAAGATTGGGCCATAGACACCACCAATATAAGAGCCAAAGGCTGCCCATTCACTTGATTCAGATGATAATGATTTATGAAATATTATAAAGTATAATGCTAAAGGTATTACAAAAACTATTAAGCTAAGAAAGCTTATTGTTTTTTTTAAACGAAGGAGTTTCTTTATTAGTGTGACAGTCTTTTTAAGGGTGTTCATATTCCACCAATGGATTGTATTTAAGTACATCCTCAAAATGTTCGGGCGCAAAATGTGCATAACGCATGGTCATTTTTATATCAGTATGCCCGAGGATTCTTTGAAGAACTAATATGTTACCGCCATTCATCATGAAATGGCTGGCAAAGGTATGGCGTAAAACATGAGTCATTTGACCATCAGGTAATTCAATACCCGTTCTTTCCAGTGCTGAGCGAAACGCATAATAACAGTTAGTAAATAGCCCTCCGTTCTTTTTCGGTAATTCAGCCGCCAGTTCTGGAGCGATAGGGATTGTCCGATTTTTCTTTCCCTTGGTTTTAACAAAGGTAACTTTGTTATCCGATACTTGGGAACACCGCAGGTTTTGCGCTTCACTCCACCGTGCACCAGTCGCAAGGCATAGCTTCACAACGATTTCCAGATCTCCGGCGCTACTATTCCGGCACTCTTCCAGTAACCTATCAATCTGCTCGTTAGTGAGATAGGCCATTTCGCTTTCATCGGTGCGAAACTGTCGAACGTCTTCCAGTGGGTTAGGTGCTTTCCATTCGCCAAGTCGTTTTAGTTCGTTAAATACCGCCAAGAAATAAGCGTGTTCAAGATTCATTGTTCGTGGGGACACTTGGCTAACACGTTTAGTGCGCGCAAAGTGGCCTTCAAGCCTTTTAGCTCGGTAGGCTGTAAAAAGTTGGGCATTAAATTCAGTAGCTAGTGGCGACCCCATACACTCCGCTGCCCAAAGCATGGCGCTCCGTCTTTTCTCACCATCGCGTAGCGTAATACCATGTCGTTCAAACCAGAGGTGAACAAGGTCAGACAAACGGCGTTTATCTTTCCCGTCACCAAGCCAGGGCGCATCTTCAATTTTTTGTAGGGTGTAGTTTTCAAAGGCCAGAGCTTCGCCTTTAGTCGCAAATTTTTTACGGACACGTTTACCTTGTTTTCCATCGCTACGGTTAACGGTATAAAAATCCGCGAGCCAATCACCGCTTTTTAACTTACGTACACTCATATTATTGAATAGTGAGAACGACTCTACCTAATACTGTAATGTCATCAATATTGCAGTCAAAGGCCACGCCCGCACCTTCAACTTTCAATCGTTTGACAGGGATACGTGTTAGAGACCTCACACTTATTTTTCCTTCGATATTGACTAGCCATAGCCCATCGCTGACTAATTCTAAATGTAAATCAACTATGTATTGCGTGTCTGAGTCAACCACTAACTGAGGCTTATTGGGGAACGTGCGTGGCTCAATGAATAGTGATTTATCGAGCAAGACATAGCCTGCATCAATAAGCTCACCTCTAATTAGACTTTTTCTAACAACACTTGTAGAGGTAGTGCCATTATCTTGATGTTTTTCACCAGATCCTGTCAATAACCATTCAAGCGTTACTCCTGTTTCCATCATGCATTGCACCATAATGTCACTGGGCAAACCGCCGCGTTTGTAGCGCGCCGCTAGTGAGCTAGATGCTATGTCTAGATGGTCAGCAAGGTGAGCTTTCTGAGTAAATCCATAGGCTTCAATCACTCGGTCCAAAATTGGGCCACTACCTGCATCGGGGTTTATACGGAATCTAGCCATAAAATTTTAAAGCTAGATTAAATCTACAAATATTGACATGTAGATAATATCTAGCTAATCTCCATCTTGTAGTTAGTTTTTGACTGTCATTGACTGATATTGCCGTATCAATCTAATCAGGAGTTTGCCTTATGCGTCCCAACATTACAATTATCATCCCTGAACCATACCTCCCCTTAGACGAGTATTGCCGTCGCACTGGCACCAATAAAGAAACAGCCAGAAACCTGATTGAATACGGGAAATTGCCTATCAAACCGAAAGGTCAGCAAAAGAAAGGGCTGGTCGAAGTGAATATGGCTGCCTTGACGATCCAAGCCTTGAGTCAGTGTGACATTTCGCTTAACGCGAACTAATCATTGCGATTTAGGACGACGATAACCATGTTTGATTACCAGATCGCCAAACAGCCACTTTTTGATGATGCCTGCCGAAAATTTGCCAGTCAGCAGAATCTGGTCGATGTGGCAAACGCCGTCAACATACGGCCGCAAATGCTGCGCAACAAATTGAACCCGGAACAGCCTCATAAACTGACATGTGAAGAATTGCTGACCATCACTGATGTGACCGAAGACGCCACACTAATTGATGGCCTACTGGCACAGCTCAAATGTATGCCCGCCGTTCCCATGAACGAAGCGAACGCCGAACGCATCACCACTTACGTGTTGCAGGCTACCGCCGCGATGGGGGCCGTAGCGGCAGAAAGCGTCTCTACCGAACGCATGAGCCAGACACGACGCCACGCATTTATCAGCAGTATTAATTCCGGTATCAAATATCTGTCATTAGTTGGCTTGTCGCTGCAAACACGCATCCAGGCAAACCCGGCGCTGGCGTCCACCGTAGACGCTATCAGCGGGATAGGCGCAAGTTTGAGCTGAATAACAACACCAGGGGAAACCACGCGCCGGGCGTGGTGAAACATCCCGGCACCTATTCGCAACTGCCTATTTGTGGGCTGTTACCAACAGGAGGGAACAATGCAAAAACCGATATCTGTTGCACCCTTTCTCTGGCGTCACCAGGTAGAGAAACCACTCCCCGCCGAGATCCGTCACGGGAAAGGTAAACAGGGGATCATTATCCGGCCCGATGGCCGTCGCTGGGCACCACCCAAAGGCACGTTCAAAGACTTATTCAGGAGGAATTCATGAACCAGCATTACGCATTTACTGCCGGGCACCTGAACACCATGCCAGGCAACTTACGCGCCCTGATTGGCAAACACTTTGCCGGTAGCCGCTGGCAGCAATCTTGTGATTTTTACAATCACCTACCTGAACGTTACCGAGCAGCGGTTGTTTTCCATGCCGGGCTTAATCAGAGCGTTGCGGTTTATCACCTTGAAGAAATGGAAACCAACGTTTGCGAACGGGTGATCGGCGCACTAGATGAATTACGCAGCGCCTTTGCTAAATACCGTAAACACGAAACTAGCAATACTACGTTTATTCAGCGTTTATCTATTAGCGAAAGAAAATCGTTATTTTTCCATGCCGGATTATCTGCCGAGGAATTTAATCAACCAATCTGGCGTATTGAAAGCGATAGCTGTGAATGGAAACCCGCGTTAATTCGCTCATTGCAGGAGCTGTTAAGCGCGTTCGACGATTCACCCGCTATTTTGACCAGTATTAAACCCGAAATTTATACCCGTTAATTAACGCCCGGAAAAATCAGACGCTTCACCGCGTCGGGCATTCTTTTACCTGAAATAAGAGAAGTACCGCGATGAGAAATATCGAAACAAGAAAAACAGACGTTAGTGCAGACGGTTTTTTATCTCTGCTGAATAAAGCCCGGATGGATGAACGCGCTAATCAGCACCTGTATGTTTCGGCTCGACTGGACAAACTGGCTATTCATATCCAGAAAAATGAATTGTCAGGCAAAGAGGTCGCCGAACTGCTGCGTATCGAGGCGGCAAACTTTGAACGCTCTGCACAGGAACTGCGCTAATGGATTTGATGGATATGGCGCAAGAGCGCGAAGAACTGATCCGCGAAAACCAGATTCAGAAAGCCCGGCAACCGCTGGGCCGTTTGGTATCTGCCTTTTTCTGTGAAGAGTGCGACGCCCCAATCCCGGAAGCCCGCCGCATTGCCATTCCGGGCGTCGCCTTGTGTGTGAATTGTCAGGAAGTCACTGAGCTGAAAAATAAACACTACCGGGGGAATTTATGAATAACGTCATGATTGATTTAGAAACGCTGGGAAAAAATAAAAATGCGCCGCTGGCATCAATTGGGGCGGTGTTTTTTGAACCAGAAACGGGCGCACTGAATTATAGGTTTTATTGCCGTGTCGATTTTGAAAATGACATGAAGAACGGTGCTGCCCCCGATGGTGACACAATTAAATGGTGGTTGAGGCAGTCGTCAGAGGCGCGGGCGGAGCTGGTCAGCGATGACGCTATTCCTGTATGGGATGCCGTAAACCGTCTTGGCGACTGGTTGACAGATAACGCCGATGACCTGAAGACGCTGCGAGTCTGGGCTAATAGTCCATCTTTCGATTGCGAAATTTTGAAATCTGCGTTTGAGCGTACCGATACCGATATTCCTTGGAATTACTGGAATGAACGTGATGTACGGACGATGAAGGAAATCGGTTTTGTCGTAATGGACATGGGGTGTTTTATTGGTACGGCGGAAACTGTTGGCGTCAAACATAACGCTCTGGATGACGCCATTCAGCAGGTTGCGCTAGTTTCTGCCGTCTGGCAGAAAATTCATTCTGCGGCCGGGGGTACCAAATGATCCGTCCGTTCATCAAATGGGCGGGGGGTAAAACCCGCGTCCTACCCGATTTGCTGCCACACCTTCCCGCCGCTGATTGCCTGATTGAACCGTTTGTCGGCGGTGCGTCGGTGTTCCTGAATACTGATTACCGCCGCTATGTGCTGGCCGATATTAACCCGGATCTTATTAACCTCTATCGTTGCGTAACCAGCCACACGGATTTGGTTATCGAAGCCGCGCAGGAAATCTTTGAAAAATTCAACAATGCCGAGGGCTACGGCAAAATTCGCACTGCTTTCAACACTCAGCGGCGATCCGCGCGTATGTGTGCGCATACGCTGGAGAATATTGGACGCGCTGCGCAATTCCTCTACCTGAACCGCCATTGTTATAACGGCGTTTGCCGTTACAGCAAGAAGACCGGCTTTAATGTGCCGTTTGGCAAGTATAAAAACGTCTACTTTCCTGAAAATGAAATTCTCCTGTTTGCCGAAAAGGCCAATGATACAAAGGCGATATTTCTTTGCGCGCCGTTTCAGCAATCACTACAGTTTGTCACCGGTGGCGATGTTGTTGTTTACTGCGATCCGCCGTACCTGCCTGAGAGCAAAACAGCCGACTTTACCCAATACCACACCGAACCATTTACGGAAAACAACCACCGCCAGTTAGTCCAGGCACTGCTGGAAGTTAACCGTAAGCATGGCGCGAAAGTCGTTATTTCCAACAGTGACACCGAAGCCACCCGCGAGATTTACCAACACTACCAATTCTATGAAATCAATGTAACGCGCTCTGTTGGGGCGGCTGGTCGGTCACGTAAAAAAACTGAAGAAGTGATCGGCGTGCTGGGGTGTGGCGGCCACGGCTGTGGGGTGTGCCCATACTGCGTTCCGCTGTGGTGGGGTTTGGATATGGCTGCGCCTGCGCAGGGTGAAGTGGAGGTGTTTTGATGGATGTTATTGATCTTTTCGCCGGATTTGGTGGCTCATCAACAGGCGCGCGGATGGCCGGTATGCGCGTTGTCTGGGCCGCAAATCACTGGCCCGTTGCAGTTGACTATCATCGAGCCAATCATCCAGATGCGCACCATGTCTGTCAGGATTTACATCAGGCAGATTGGGCTGCTGTTCCTGCGCACGATCTGATGATGGCGTCACCGTGCTGCCAAGGGCATAGCCGGGCGCGCGGAAAAGCCGCCGGGAATCCGCAGCATGATGCAAGTCGCTCGACTGCATGGGCTGTTGTGTCAGCAGCAGAATATCACAGGCCGTCAGTGGTGATTGTTGAGAATGTGCCTGAATTTCTGAGCTGGACGCTATATCCGGCATGGTTGGCGGCAATGGCGGCTTTGGGTTATGCACTATCGCCGCATATTGTTGATTGTGCTGATCTGGGGGTTCCTCAGAATCGCGTCCGATTGTTTCTGATCTGCACTCGCAGTCGCTCCCCGCTATTACTCGATCTGCCACACGTCAGCCATGTTTCTGCCGCGACGTTCATTGATTTTGATGACGGAAAATGGTCACTGATAAATCGTCCGGGTCGTGCGATATCAACGCTTGAGCGTATCGAAAACGGTCGCCGGCAGTTCGGCGAGCGATTCATTTTTAGTTACTACGGAAACACACGCTCGGGGCGCTCAATTGACAGGCCAATAGGCACAATTACAACACGTGATCGCTGGGCTGTTGTTGATGGTGGTCGCATGCGGATGGTGACAAAGCGTGAGGTAATGGCCGCGATGTCTTTCCCGTCATCGTATGTCACGCCGCATAGCCACCGCATGACTGTTCACCTGGCTGGAAATGCTGTGCCGCCTGTTGCCATGCGGCGGATTATTGAATCTGTGAGAGCGTCCGTGTGAATCAAGAATGGGCTTATCCATGGAACGCTCCTCGCCCCGCCATCGGCCCCGATGAAAGAGCGCTTACCCGTGAAGAAATCCTTCAGGGGCAAGCGGTTTTATCCCGCCTGCATACCTTACCGCGCTTTCTGGCGGCCCGCTTCCGCAGCCGTTACGAGTATCTGAAAAAATCCCAGGGATTAGCCGCCGCCTTTCGTTATCTGGTGCTGACCGTTGAGCGCCGATTGTGGCCACGGATTGAGGCTATCAATCTGCGCCACGGGGTTGATCTGCGCCGGGCGCTGGATGAATCCGACGGCTTTCGCCATCTGCCAGACATGACCGACCCAGATTTAAAACAGTTTGCCCGTCGCATTGCCCGGCAAGTCAGCAAAAACTACGAATGGCTGAGTGATGACTATCTAACGGAACATGGCCCGGATAATGCGGTGCTGTTTACCCACAAAGCGCAAAGCCACCTGTATGGCAAAATCGCCGGGATGTGCCGCGCATTTAACGTCAGGCCGTTGCACTGGCGCAAGTATTGCCGGGGAAAACTGGATATGCGCAGCGCCTTTGCCGCGCTGGTTCGTTTGTGTAACGAGGAGTGGTGGGAGCGCCAGTTGAAAGCCCAGCGTACCCGCTGGCGTGAAGCCTTCCTGATAGCTATCGGCCAGGTCAACAAGGACGCATCACCCTACGCCAGCAAACAGGCGATCCGCGAAGTCTATTCCCACCGTCTTGCTAACCTTGAATTCCTGAAAAGCTGTGAAGTGGAGAACGTCGCTACCGGGGAACGTTTCGACCTGATAGACAAGGTGATGGCGAGTATCTCTAACCCGGAGATCCGGCGCATGGAGTTGATGAGCACCATCGCCGGTATTGAGCGTTATGCCAGCGAACAGAATGACGTCGGTATGTTTATCACCCTTACGACACCCTCCAAATATCACCCGACGCGAGTGATCGGCAAAGCCCGGAAAGTGCAGTTTAACCGAAATTGGGACCGGGAAGCTTTCACGCCGAAAGACGGGCAGCGCTACCTGGTGCGGGTGTGGGGGCTAATGCGCACCGCGTTTAAAGATAATGATCTACAGGTGTATGGGATGCGTGTTGTTGAACCACATCACGACGGAACGCCGCACTGGCACATGATGCTGTTTTGTGAAAAAGGGCAGCGTCAGCAGATTATCGACATAATGCGCCGCTATGCCTTGAAAGACGATGGCGACGAACCCGGCGCACAAGAAAACCGCTTTGACTGCAAGCACCTGAACAAAGGCGGAGCCGCAGGCTATATCGCTAAATACATTGCCAAGAATATTGACGGCTACGCGCTGGATGGCGAGTTGGACAGTGAAACCGGTAAGCCATTGAAGGACGCGGCGTCCGCCGTTACCGCCTGGGCGGCAACGTGGCGTATCCCTCAATTTCACCCGATTGGTATCCCGACAATGGGTGCGTATCGCGAGTGCCGCCGTATTCGTGACTGTTTGCTGGCCGACCAATTTGACGAACAAGTAGAGGCAGTCCGCTTTGCCGCCGATAACGGAGATTTTGCCGCCTACATGAAAGCCCAGGGCGGCGCGAATGTGCCGCGTGACCAGCAAACTGTCCGCGTGGCGCGTACCCTGGCCGCCAACCTCAACAGCTACGATGAAGAAGTGCAAAAAGTGGTCGGGATCTTCTCGCCGCGTTATGGCACCGGCCAGGTATTTACCACCCGAGCCGATGAATGGCGCATCGTCCCAAAGGCCGTTGACGTTGAGGTTTTGCCGTTAAAAAGCGGCTCTGCCGCGTCTCGGAGTCCTGTCAATAACTGTGGATCGGGCATCGGCAGCACCGAGAAAAATCGCCACGTTAACCCACAAAATCAGGGCAACACGGCGTTTTCCGGGCCGCCCCCGATACCGATTGACTGGAATGATGAAGGAGCTGTGCTGTCGTTGGTAGTCGCAGCCCGAGGGCAAATAACACGGCGACGCACGCTACAACAGAATATTGACCCAACAACGGCCCCGCCGCGATCACCGTCGGCACGTTTAACCATGGCACAACGTCTGGAGTTAACCCGAATTCAAGCTGATTTGCATCGGCGAGGAATAGAAACAAGTCGTCAGGAACGTGAAGCGCTGGTTCGCGGTGCCACCCTGCGCGTGGATGGCGAAGATATTCGGTTGCCGTCAGAGTCCGTGGACGGGTGGGGGTGGTGAGGAATGGGAATAACCCCAATAACTCTATCTTGGTTGTTTATCGGGGTTATTAGGGTTATAATAATTTTATCGTAAGGTGATCGGGTGAAAGGATGGATAGCAAGACGCTAATAGCAGAAATAAAAACGGATGGTTGGGTTCTGGTTAGGGTTAACGGTAGTCATCACCATTTTACTCACCCGACTAAACCGGGGTTGGTGACAATCCCACACCCTAAAAAGGACTTGCCAATAGGCACAGTCAAAAGCATCAGGAAGCAAGCGGGGATTTAACCCCGCTTCACAGAGAGGGGCTAAATATGTTGTATCCAATTGCTATCGAGCCAGGCGACGAAAAACACGCGTATGGTGTGACTGTTCCCGATCTGCCGGGTTGCTTTTCTGCTGGTGATGCTCTTGATGAAGCAATGAGCAACGCGAAAGAAGCTATTACCGGTCACATTGAGTTGTTGATTGAGACGGGGGGCGATATTCCTGCTGTTTCCACTGTTCAGGATCTGGCGAAAAATCCGGAGTATGCGGGTTATACATGGGCGTTAGTTGATGTTGATATCTCCCGCCTGATGGGAGGCGCAGAAAAAATCAACGTCACGTTGCCAAAGGTATTGATTGACCGTATTGATCGTGTTGTTGCTTCCCATCCCGAATTTAAAAGCCGATCTGGTTTTCTTGCACAGGCTGCGCTGGAGCGGATCACAGTGATTCGCTAGGTTGTCCACTCACCGTAAAAAACCGCTTCGGCGGTTTTTTTTATTTTTGGTCAGGCCGTTGATAATTAATATTTACACTATTCACAATTTGAAATGTTATGTATATACTGTGTTTATATACAGTATTCGCAAGGGAGATAATGTGGATAAAGAGTTAGGTGAGCGTGTAATGTTAGAACGTGTGGAGCTGATTGCGCGCCTGACAACCGCAGGTGTATGTCAGGAAAGAGATCGAGAGATTGCCCTGGAGTTAATTGCTGAGCTTGCAAGGGGGAATTTGATGAAAAACAGGTCATCTTCGATCGTTTTTCCTTCCATGGGGCTAGAAAAACTGTAAATAGAAGTAGGTTAACAGATTAATGATGATATTTCGGTGGTTAACAAAACCAAAGGCTACGGTAATGTGTAACACAGTATTTATGCTAGATGAGTTAAAAATATTTGCTATATTGTGATGTTTTTTATACAAAAAGCATATTTTTTGGATTTTTTTCTTGGTGTTGTTAAATTTTGTTTGTATTTTAATGTGTTATGCTGATTTTTGTATTGTTTGAACAATTTTTACTTATTCTTTATATTAGAAAAGTTTTGTTTTTCATTCTGGGGATAATATGGATTTCGATCTTTTGGCTCATCCAATAATCAGCTGGGCTTTTGGTGGTATTGGAATTACCGTAGTCGGGTGGTTCATTAGTTTTTTTTTGAAAAAATTTCGGTCTAAAAATTTGGCGCTAGTTGTGCCATCATCAGAACAGAATCATAATGAACAAAGCGTAAATTTAAACATCTACAATGGTGCGACAGATACTCAAAATGAGAAAGGATGCACTATGAAAGATGACGAAATTAATTTAGGATGTAAAAAAAATAGCACAAAAATTCTTTTTATTGATGATGAAGTGAGATTCAAAGTTGTAAAAATTCTGCAGCGTGCTGGATGGGTTCACACAAAATTAATTAAGGATGCAGAAAGTCTTGATCAAGAAGAAATAAAATCTTCGCATATTATTTTTGTAGATATACAAGGTGTTGGTCTTGAATTGACTCCAAAGGAAGAAGGACTAGGGTTAGCCTCAGCTTTAAAACAAAAATATCCAGAAAAAAAGATTATAATTTATTCAGCGGAGCAAACGGGTGATCGGTTTCATGAGGCTCTTCGTGAAGTTGATGACTTTTTACCTAAGGATGCAGATCCTTATCAGTTTCAACGGATTGTTGAAGATTTCGCTTGATAATTAAAGGTGCTATATGACAAGTTTTATTTATAAAATAGTAGCTAGTGATGGTTGTGTTTTACATAATGGGATAGAAGAAGTATTGTTTGATAAGATAAAAAATTTGGATTCTTCTAATGTTAAGTTTCAGCATGACGGTCGGCTTCTAAGAGCATTGAAATTAAGTAATGAAGTTGGAACTATTTTTGCTATTTCTGATAATAAAGAAATGCTCAAAAGCTCAAAATTAATGAGATCTAGAGTCAATGTTATTTTGCTCAGTATCCCTATGTTACAAGATGCTTATCATAAAATTAAGGAAGAAACAAGAAAACATATTAATCGTTTAATACATAACTTGGTTACGTTGAATGCTCATAATATTCAAGAAGTATATTCTATAATCCCTCAAGAAATAATGCAGGATAAGAAAAAATCAGATTGGAAAGAAACTATTATTAAACAGGTGACAAATGAGCCTTATGAAACATCGTTATCCCTTGTAAGGGTAGCTAAGAATACTATGAAAATGAAAACGGAAATAGATGTATATAATACTCTTTTAAGTGATAATCCGAAAATTAATTTAAAGAGTCATGATATTCATCGTGTTATTATGAATGTTATGTATGTTTTTTTTCCTGACTTCACTGACAATGAGATAGTTGTTGATGTTTCCAAGTCAACTGATCGTGTTAATATGGATTATGAAACTTTCCATGTCGCAGTCTATCATATTATTGAGAATGCTGTAAAGTATATTAAACCGGGTTCGGATTTATCTATTTATTTTTCTAAAGACCCTTCAACAAAAAAATTATCAATATTTTTCAAAATGATTAGTCTGAGAATTGAACAATCAGAAGTAGATGATATTTTTATTGAGGGGTATTCTGGTGAAATGGCTAGGAAATCCAATCGAGCTGGTAGTGGAATTGGTATGTATAGGGCCAAATCTTTACTAAAACATAGCAATGCTATTTTAAAAGTAATTCCAGATTTTAACACGGCACATGAAGTAATCTTAGGTCGTGTATATCAGGAAAATGTTTTTGTTATAGAGTTTTAATGGAATTAACGAATCAAATAATACCCGATATTATTTGATTTTTAACGAATAATGAGAAGATCATATCATTATTGACTCTTTTATTTTAAGAATATATTACTGAATAGGCATTATTACCTAGTGGTGATTAGCGACTATTTAGGTGAATAGATTAAAACTCTATCATTAAGCGGGTAAGTATATAGGGAGTAGTGTTGAGTAAAGTAGATTATTTTAACTCCCGCAGTAGGTGTATATAACTGCATGCTTAAACCGCATGAATCCGCATGATCCAGATTGCGCAAGAAATCATACCCGCCGCCAGTACCACTGCGCTTTCCACTGGATCATGCACCTGCATGAAAACCATTACACGAAGCGGGCAGGCGTGGCGGGGCCATGATTGCGCGCAAGGCATTCTAAGGTGAAATTCTGTTTCAAGATCTACATCCCATTTTACTTTTAAATCATTAGATACTCTTATGATAATAATGGTTATATGGAGATATATATGGCGTATCAAGTTGAAGCCGTTTGTCCTTGCTGTAAGACGGTTGCAAGTGGCGATTTGAATAAAATTGAGGAAGTATTTGGGTTTCGTACTGTTGATGGCGAAAGATTGATCCCACAATCATATTGTCGTAATTGCCGCCGATTAAAGTGTTCACCCAACGATAAACGTTGTGGAGCATAAAATATAAAAAAGCCGCTTTTAGCGGCTTTTTGCAATTAGTACGTTACATAGCGACATTATGAAGAGGGAAGTAAGACAGAGATCCCCCCATCATCGACGTCCAACTGATAAGCCTCGAATCTTATAACCTCTTCCCCTATCCACGTATTTAGCTCAAGCATTTGGCGCTGCAGTGGTATCAACTCATTCCGCACAAACACCTTGCTGGCCTTCTCCACATCCCCGAACCCGCCGACGTTACTCGGCATGATCCCCATCATCTGCGGCGGTACGCGCTGGGCGGCTAGCATATCGTCACGGGATACATTCTTGATATTCAAAAACTCATCCTTCGCTGCCACTTCCGACAACGGGATCACCTGAATGCCGTCTTTCTTACCATTCGGCGCATACATAAACAGATTACGGAAATTGCCCGGCCCTTTGGCATTCTTCATTGCCTGACGAATATTATCGACATCGGTCTGCGTCTGGGCTGCGTCGCTCATATACAGAATAAATCCGGCATGACTGCCATTAAGGTAATACTTACGACGGAACAGCGTTGCCGACTCATTCAGCAACGTAGAGGGAATAGCGGAGAGGTATTCCGGCAGGCCGTAAATCTCCTGATTCAAATCCGGTTCCATCAGGTGAAACACGCTGCCCGGCTCAAAAGCATAAGGCTGGCTGTTATAGCCGTAGCGGGCAAACCAATAGGTATCCAGATCCAACCCACGCCGGGTATATTTCGCCAGTATCGGTTCCAGCGCCAGAATACCGCCCAGACGGTTGGTGCGTTTCTCCAGATAAGCATTACCGAAAACCAGATAATCCTGCACAAAACGGCTAAACGCCTGCTGACTTAACAGCTTGTGCGGGATAAAAGTGCTGGTCAGAATGTTGCGTTTAACAAAAATCGGCGAACTGTGATGTACCGCTGCCCGGAACGTTCGTGCCAGTCCATCAAAGCTGATCGGCGGTTCATACCATCGATCCATCTGTACGCACTCGACATAATCCAGTAATTCCCGCCGGTCCAGCACCGGGATCGGGTCACCAAAGGTAAAAGCTTCTACGCCCGGCGTCACCGGAGCGGTCAGGGTAGTCGTTTGCGGTTGGGGCTTGCGGCGTTTCGCCATTAGAAAATCTCCACGATGTTATTACTGTTGGCATTTTCACCTTCCAACGGTTCATTAAACAGGGCATGCATGGTGGCCCACGCCAGATCCGCATGGCTGGCTTCCTCGCTGCGACTCGCTTCATAAGTCGGACGGTTACCGCTGGCGGTAACGGCCTTGCGGATGGACATAAAAGATTGCGCGATATCGGTGTTACCGGCGTCGAATTCCAGCCGACGATGGCTGATCACGTCGTAGGCTTTCAGCACCAGGGCGTTTTTGACATTAGGGTTGTAAACGAACTCCCGCACTGCCGGGAAAAACGACTTTACATTCTGGTAGACACCGAGGCCGACGCCGGTCGAGTCGATACCGATATAGGTCACGTTATACTGTTCAGTCAGTTTCTTGATGGCGTCAGCCTGGGCGCGAAAATCCATCCCACGCCATTGGTGGCGCTCCAGAATGCGAAATTTACCGCCTGGTACTATCGGTGGCGCGATCACCACGCACCCGGCGCTGTCACCATTTTGCGTACCTTTTGCCGGGTCGTAGCCAATCCATACCGGACGCCAGCCAAAGGGCCGCAACATCAGCGGCTGGAAATCCTCCCACACCTCCCAACTATCCACCATGCACGCCTGCATATCAGACAGCGGGAAGACCGACGCCAGATCGTCGATAAATTTACACATCAGCAGGTTTTGATAATCTGTCGGGCTGTATTCCAGCCGCAACTGGTCTAGGTCGAACAGATTGCAGCCACCGCGCACCGCATCTTCCACGGTGACAATCTGGCGATATTGACCATCCGGACAGAGCACACCTCTTGCAAGGTGTGAATGGGTCAGGTCGATATCAATTCGGTCCGACTTGGCGCGGCCACGGTTGAACAACGCGCCAGACCAGAACGGATACGCGCTATGTGTCAGGCTGGATGGCGTAGAAAAATAGGTCTGTCGCCATTTTTTGTGTAGCGCCATCCCTGATGCGACTTTGCGCAGTTCCTGAAATTTAGGGATCCAGAAATATTCATCCAGATAAAGATTGCCGTGATAACTCTGCGCAGTACGGGCGTTGGTGCCGAGGAAATACAATGTTGCCCCGTTACTGAGCGTCATCGGATCGCCCTTAAGTTCCACACCCACTTCACGGGCAAATTCGATGATGTACTGTTTGAAAACGTGAGCCTGTGCCTTGCTGGCTGACAGAAATATTTGGTTACGGCCAGTGATCAGCGCGTCAATCAAGGCTTCACGGGCGAAATAGTAGGTCGCTCCAATCTGGCGGGATTTCAGCAGGTTGCGAATGCGGTGCATCATGCCCGCTTGCTGCCACACGCGCTGATAGTCAAACAGGCCATCACGGAAAATATTTTCCAGCTTCTCGATCTGCTCGTCGCTGAACAGGTTCTTTTCCGGTGCTTTGCGCGGGCCGTTGTTCCGGCTGGCGATATTAGGGTTTAAATCTGCCTCATTGCCGCCGTTTTGATATTTATTGATGCGGGCGTGTCGTTCCGACTGCCGGGCCAGCAGGTCGATTTCCTTAAAATCTTTCCCCTCCTTCTGCGGTTTCATAATCAACTGGCAGTAACGCGCCGCCGTGGTCAGTTGCATCTGATCCAGTGGGCCGTAATCGCCCCACTTGTCGCGCTTCTTCCAACTGTGTACGGTGGCGGGTTTCTCACCCAGCATTTCGGCAATGCGAGCAATGCGTAATCCCTGGAACCACAGGAACATGGCCTGACGGCGGGGATCGAGGTCGGTGTTTTGTGCTGTCGTTTCCATGCCGCCAGACTACGGCCCACCGCAACGCCTTTCCGCTCTCGCCGATTGTGTCCCACGCTGCACAATGCCCGTGCGTTGTTTCCTCTGCCCCATCCCCGCGACCATAAAGGCTCTGATTTGACTAAACCCCGACTGGAGCCTGTCACATGGCAAAAAAAGCAAAGCGTTTTCGTATCGGCGTGGAAGGTGCCACGACTGACGGGCGCAACATCGAGCGTACCTGGCTGGAACAGATGGCCACGAATTACGATCCGGTCTATAGCACTGCTCTGATTAATATGGAACACATCAAAGGTATCCTCCCGGATAGCCCCTTCCGCCGTTATGGTCGTGTTACTGGCCTGACAGCAGAGGAAATCAAAGACGGTAAACTGGCTGGGAAAATGGGGCTGTACGCCGATATCGAACCAACCGAAGACTTGATCACCATGACCCAGAAAGGGCAAAAGGTATTCACGTCTATGGAAATTAACCCCAAGTTTGCTGGCAGCGGAGAAGCCTATCTGGAAGGGCTAGCCGTTACCGATGATCCGGCCAGCCTCGGTACTGAACTACTGACCTTCAGTGCAGGTGCAAAACACAACCCACTGGCAAAGCGCAAGAATTCCCCCGACAACCTGTTTTCAGCCGCTGAAGAAACGCTGATCGAATTCGAAGACCTGGACGACGAAAAACCGTCATTGTTCAGCCGAATTTCTACCCTATTCGCCAAAAAGCAAACCTCTGACGATGCGCGATTTAACGACGTTCATCAGGCGGTGGAGCTGGTCGCACAGGAACAGCAGGCACTGGCGGAACAAATCAGCGCCTTTTCTGACCAGAAAACCCGCCTCGACACGCTGGAAACCCAACTGAACGCCCAGACCAATGACCTCAAGGCGTTAACGGAAACCCTGAGCCAGCAGGATCGCAATCCGTCGTTCCGTCAACGTGCCACCGGTGGCGCTACGCCGTCCGTTATCCTCACCGATTGCTAAGGAATTTCTGACCTCATGAAAAATGAAACCCGCTTTAAATTTAATGCGTTCTTGCAACAACTGGCGCAGTTAAACAACGTACCGCTGGAAAACATCAGTACGAAATTTAACGTTGAACCGTCCGTCAGCCAGACACTGGAAGACAAAATTCAGGAATCCTCGGCCTTCCTGCAACTGGTTAACATCATCCCGGTGGATGAACAGTCCGGCGAAGTGCTGGGGCTGGGCGTAGGTTCCACTATTGCTGGCACTACCGATACCACCAAGCAAGAGCGTGAACCCACCGACCCGACGTATATCGACGGAACCGGCTACAAGTGTACTCAGACCAACTTTGATACCGCGCTAACCTACGCCAAGCTTGACCTGTGGGCCAAATTTCAGGATTTCCAGACCCGTATCCGCAATGCGATTGTTACCCGCCAGGCGTTGGATCGCATCATGATTGGGTTTAATGGCGTGAAGCGGGAAAAGACCTCCAGTCGTGTGCAATATCCACTATTGCAGGATGTCAATATCGGCTGGCTGGAAAAAATCCGACAGGAGGCCCCCGCCCACATTATCAGCAATATTGTGGATGAAGACGGGACCGTCATTTCCGAAACAATCCGCGTGGGCGAAAACGGTGACTTCAATAATCTGGACGCCCTGGTGATGGCCGCCGTGGATGAAAAAATCGCCGTTCAGTACCAGGACGATACCGAACTGGTAGTGATTTGTGGTCGTGGCCTGCTGGCTGACAAATACTTCCCGCTGGTTAACAAGGAACAACCCAACAGTGAAGTGCTGGCCGCGGACCTGATTATCAGCCAGAAACGCATGGGCGGATTGCAGGCAGTACGCGCACCGTTCTTCCCGGCTAATGCCCTGCTGATTACCCGTCTCGATAATCTGTCTATCTATTGGCAGGACGGCACCCGCCGTCGCGCCATCATTGATAATCCGAAACGTGATCGCATTGAAAACTTTGAGTCAGTGAATGAAGCCTACGTTATCGAAGATTACGACTGCACCTGTCTGGTAGAAAACATCGCTCTGGGAAAAGTTGAAGCCCAGTCTGCGACCGTAACACCTGCCGCTACCGAGGAGTAAGCATGGCGCTTAACCCTTTTCAGCGACATACGCGTTACATCCAAGCACAACAGGCCGCCCGTTCAGGCGGCACTACCCGACATGCCTCCGGCTATGAACAGATGCTGATGCAACTGACCGAAGATCAGCATCACCTGAAACGCATTCAGTCGAAAGAAAAAAAAGCCGAACTGAAACGCCAGTTACTACCTAAGTATGCCCCCTGGGTGGCGGGCGTACTGGCAGCGAAGAGCCATCGGCAAGATGACGTACTGATGCACATCATGGTCTGGCGCATTGATGCAGGCGACTACACCGGGGCGTTGGCGCTTGCTCGTCATGCATTAACCCATGACTGGGTGATGCCCCGCCCCTACACCCGACAAACCGCCTGTACCGTGGCAGAAGAATTCGCCGACGCCGCTATGCGAGCCTTTGTGGCGCAGAAAGATTTTGATGCTGACGTGCTGATGACGGCGCTGACGCTAACCGACAGTGCCGACATGCCGGATGAATCCCGCGCACGCCTGCATAAGGCGCTGGGCTATGCGTTACGCGCCGCGTCCCCGATGCAGGCGCTCAATCACTTGAAACGGGCTTTGCAACTTAACCAAAACAGTGGCGTGAAAAAAGACATTGAACAGTTGGAACGCCAACTGCGCAACGCCAGTAGCGCCGGATAACCGAACGTGCCCACGCGCAGGGCGGCACGGGGTAGCGACAGGCTATCAGCCGCATCAAAACCCCGTCCACCGCCCACCTATTCAGAGGATGCCATGAATTTTATTGCACCTGAGTCCATGCCGGGCCAGCCGGATGTCATCAAAAATACCAGCTTTTGGCCCGATCTTAATCTGGCCGATTTTCGCAATGTGATGCGGACTGACGGCACGGTCACACAGGAACGGCTACGCCCGACAGTGCTGACCGCCATTTCCGAAGTTAACGCCGAACTGTACGAATGGCGACAGCAACAACAAACCGCCGGTTACACCACGTTGGCTGACGTACCCGCCGAGCAGTTGGATGGTGAAAGCGAACGTGTCCAGCTCTACCGCCGCGCGGTGTGGTGCTGGGCGCGGGCCAATCTCACCGAACGTTACCGCGACTATGACACCACCGCGTCGGGCAACAAACGCGCCGACGCGTTGGATCCGGCCATTGATGATTTATGGCGGGATGTTCGCTGGGCCTTAAGCCGTCTGCAAGCGCTGTCGCACATGATTGTCGAGCTGATTTAATGAAAATCCGGGCGCAGCAATACGACACCGTTGATGCGCTGTGCTGGCGTTACTACGGACGCACCGACGGCATGACCGAACAGGTTTTACTGGCGAATCCAGGGCTGGCTGATGTCGGCCCCATTCTGCCGCACGGTCTGGAAGTCGATATGCCGGAGGTCGTCGCTGCGCCCACACAGCAAACTGTTCAACTCTGGGATTAATTTATGAACGAAACCGATAAAAGTCTTATTTCCCTGTTCATCATTGGCGTGCTGATTGCGGTCGGCAAGGTACTGGCCGGTGGTGAGTCCATCACCTTCCGGCTGTTTGTGGGCCGCATCTTGTTGGGCGGCTTTGTCTCCATGATTGCTGGAGTGGCACTGGTGCAATTCCCCGACCTGTCGCCACTGGCAATCAATGGTATCGGGGCCGCGCTGGGGATTGCTGGTTATCAGACTATCGAGCTGTTGATCCAGCGTCGTGCCCGCCAAATGAGTGACAAAACGGATAGCCAGGAGAAACCCGATAATGAGTAATCACCCGAACGTGATCGCCTTTCTGACCATGCTGGCTTTTTCTGAGGGAACGGCTAACCACCCGTTAACCCGCAATCGGGGCTATGACGTGGTAGTGACGGGCATTGATGGCAAACCGGAGATTTTTACCGACTATAGCGATCACCCGTTTGCCAACGGTCGTCCGGCCAAAGTGTTTAACAAACAGGGGCAACGCTCCAGTGCCGCCGGGCGTTATCAGCAGTTATACCGCTACTGGCCACACTACAAAGCACAGTTGACCTTGCCCGATTTTGGCCCGGCCTCACAAGATGCGCTGGCAGTTCAGCTTATCCGCGAACAGCGGGCACTGGATGATGTGATCGCCGGACGTATCGCTTGTGCCATCACCCAGTGCCGTAATATCTGGGCATCCTTGCCGGGGGCTGGATATGGTCAGCATGAGCATGGTTTTGAACGGCTAGTTGCCTTTTATCAACAGGCAGGAGGAAAGCTGGCATGAGTATATTGCGGGCAGGGCTGGTTATTGGGGCAGTGGCGGCGGTGCTGATTGCTGGATTGGGGTTGCAGTCATGGCGCTTGCACAATGCCCAACAACTGACGATCCAACAGGCAAAAACACTGTCGGTACAAGAGACGGCGCTAACTGAGAAAAACAGTCAATTGAAAAGCGTCGCTGAACAGGCCGAACACAATAATCAGGAGCAGGCCCGATTACGGGCGCTGGCTAATGAGAACCAGGCGGCGTTGTCTGCCCGGCAGAAAACCATAGAGAGGTTAAAACGTGAGAATGCAGAACTTAAACGCTGGGCTGATACCCCTTTGCCTGCTGATATTGTCCGGTTGCGCCAGCGTCCCGTCCTCACCGGCGGTCACGCTTACCGTGAATGGCTGTCCCAGTCTAACGCCGTGCCGGTTTCCGGCAGCCAGCCCACAGACCAACGGCGAACTCAATAATCAACTGGATGAAACCGAAGCGGCGCTGGCAGATTGCGCCGATCAGGTAGACATCACGATAGCTTGTCAGGAACGCGCACATGCAGAAACCGCACTCCCTACGAAACGCACTGACTAATGCCGTTCAACACTTGCGGGAAAACCCGGAGTGCCTGCATATTTTTGTCGATAACGGCACGGTAGTCAGCACGCTGGTCCCCTCGTTGTCATGGGAATACCGCTACACCCTGAACATTGTTGTGACTGATTTTGCCGGTGACCAGAATTTGCTCATCGCGCCTATCCTGCACTGGCTGCGAGAGAATCAACCGGACATAATGGCGAGCCCGGATAACCGGGAAAAAGGGTTTACCTTTGAAGTGGACATACTTAATCATCAGGCGTGTGATATCAGCATTGACCTGAAACTCACCGAACGTATTCAGGTTCAGGAGCAGGGCGGCAATCAGGTGGTCGCGGCGTTGCCCGAGCCCGGCGACCCCGAGGAATACTGGACGCTAAAACATGGATGACTTGCACCAGGTTGAAGGCTGGCTGTCGGCTCTGCTGACAAAGCTGGCCCCGGCCGAGCGTAAGAAACTGATGCGGGAGATTGCCCGCGACCTGCGCAAACAACAGCAAGACCACATCCGGTTACAGCAGAACCCGGACGGCACCACGTTTGAAGCCCGACGGGTTTCCGCTCGAACTAAACCTGGTCGTATCCGGCGGCAGATGTTCAGCAAGCTGCGTACTGCCAAATACCTGAAGGCCACCGCCACGGCAGACGTGGCCGAAGTTGGTTTTTCCGGTGCGGTACAACGCATTGCCCGCGTACATCACTATGGGTTACGGGATAAGGTGCGGGAACGCGGGCCAGTCACGAAGTATCCGGCCCGGCAGTTGCTGGGGATGAATGACCACGAAAGAGAAAAAATTAACGTACTGCTTCAACGATGGTTAGCGCGATAACTTATGCCACCTGTTTTTTTTCTGCCTCTTTCTTGGCCAGTAACACATTCAGTGTGGTAACGCGACCAATCTCTTCTTGAGCACGCCTATCGTTTTGAACTTCCCACAAATCGACATTCATTTGCAGATTAAGCCAGAAATCAACGGACGTATCGAAGACCTTGGCCAGACGAAATGCCATATCAACGGTCAGCTTACGGTTATTGTTCACCAATGCACTTACGGTGTTGCGATGCACATTCAGCATGTCAGCCAAATCATTGATTTTTAGGCCGCAGGGTTCCAGATATTCATACAGTAAAATATCCCCTACGGTTGTTGGTTTACGTGTCGCTTGCATATGTCATCCTCAGCGGTTACTACATTTGTTCATTACTGTGATATCAGGCTATCCGCCAATCATCATTTGTGTTTTTTATACGTATGAGCATCCAGGTACAGATCATAAGCTTTCCCCTCATACCATTTAAAAATTAACCGGTACTGCTCATTCACCCGGATAGATGAATACTCACCCAATGGCGGATTTAATACTTCATATCGGTTTCCCGGCGGAGAACGAAGATCACGATGGCTTATCGCTGCATTGATAATATCCAGTTTTCTCGCCATCGAAGATTCGATACCCGCAGGGATTTTCTTATGTGGCGTTCCATATAGAAAAAAATCCTCAAGCCACTGATCCCGGAAACTGTCGATGCTTCTCTTCTGCATCTCTCACCTTATCGTCCTTACTGATGAATGGCTTAAATTATAACGCACAGTGGCACTGTGCACAAGTGCATTTCTATGCATGTATCACCCTCCGCACAATAGCCCGCCCGTGATGTGTCGTTTCATCGCTGGCAGGCTATCTCCATGAATGCAGAAACTACCGAAATCATGCGCCTGTTGCTGAACCTGATCCGGGTTGGCGTCGTTATCGACGTCGATTCTGATAACTGGTTATGCCGGGTACAAACCGGCGAATTGCAAACCGGCTGGCTGAACTGGCTAACAACCCGCGCCGGAACGTCCCGCACCTGGTGGAAACCTTCACCGGGGGAACAAGTGTTGTTACTGAGCATCGGCGGCGAACTGACTACGGCCTTTGTGCTACCCGCGATTTTCTCCAGTGAGAATCCGCCGCCGTCCGTATCTGATGATGCGCTGGTGACTATCTTCCCCGATGGTGCTCGCTTTGAGTATGAGCCAGCATCCGGCCAGTTGCTGATTGATGGCGTAAAACACGTGGTGCTGAACGCGGACACGCTCACACTTAATGCAGCGGTGACCATCAACGGCCCGGTCATCCAGCAGGGTGGCGCTATGTCGTCAAATGGCGTCGTGGTGCATACCCATCAGCACCGTGGTGTACAGACCGGCGGCAGCAATACCGGAGGGCCAGTGTAATGCGCTACCTCGGCATGAATCAGCAAAGCGGTGAACGCATCAGCGATGCCGCGCATATCCGTCAGTCGGTCCGCGACATTCTGATCACGCCAGTAGGCACCCGGCTGGCCCGGCGTGAGTACGGTTCACTGGTCTTTGACCTGCTGGACCAGCCACAAAATGCCGCCACGCGCTTACAAGTCATGTCCGCTATTTACACCGCGCTGAACCGCTGGGAACCACGCCTGCGGTTAACGTCGGTTCAGTTGCAAAGCGCCTTTGACGGCAGCATGGCCGCTGATGTCACCGCCGAACTGGTCAGCGGCCAGCCGGTGAATTTATCCGTATCGTTGGGGAATACCTGATGAGTGTGATTGATTTATCGCAATTGTCCGCACCGGAGATTGTCACGGTGCCGGATTTTGAAACGGTATTCGCTGAACGAAAAGCGGCATTTATTGCCCTCTACCCAACGGATGAGCAGGACGCGGTGGCCGCGACGCTGGCATTAGAATCTGAGCCGGTGGTCAAACTGTTACAGGAAAATGCCTATCGGGAGATCCTGTTACTACAACGCATCAACGAAGCCGCACAGGCGGTGATGGTGGCCTATGCCCTCGGCAGTGATTTAGATCAGTTGGCCGCCAACCATAACGTGCAGCGCCTGACCATTACCCCGGCAGATACCGCCGCTATCCCGCCAGTAGAGGCGGTCATGGAAAGCGATGATGACCTGCGCCAACGCATCCCGGCGGCGTTTGAGGGACTGAGTGTTGCCGGGCCGACCGGTGCCTATGAATTCCACGCCGTCAGCGCCGACGGGCGGGTATCAGATGCCAGCGCGATCAGCCCCTCACCGGCGGAAGTGATCGTCACCGTCTTGTCACGCGAGGGTGACGGCACTGCGGATACCGACCTGCTGGCCGTAGTAGAAACGGCGCTGAATGATGAGTCGGTGCGTCCGGTGGCTGACCGGGTAACGGTGCAATCGGCCACGGCGGTGAACTATGAGATTGACGCCCAGTTATATCTGTATCCGGGGCCGGAAGCCGAACCGGTCCGCATTGCGGCGGAAGAACGTTTGCAGACCTACATTTCCGCCCAGCGTCGCCTTGGGCGTGATATCCGCTTGTCAGCCATTTATGCCGCCCTGCATGTCGAAGGCGTGCAGCGTGTGAACCTGCTGGCCCCACTGGTTGATGTGGTGCTGGACCAGACACAGGCGTCATATTGCACCGGCTGGCAGATAACCATCGGAGGCAGTGATGAATAACACTCTGTTGCCACCGGGTTCGTCCGCATTAGAACGCCGTCTGGCACAGGTGGACGCCACCATCAGCGGGTTACCGGTTCCGATACGCCCGTTATGGAACCCGGATACCTGCCCGACCTCATTTCTTCCCTACCTTGCCTGGGCGTTTTCCGTTGACCGCTGGGATGAGCACTGGCCGGAGAGCGTAAAGCGCCAGGCGATAAAAAATGCGTTTTTTATTCATAAACACAAAGGCACACTCGGCGCATTACGGCGTGTCGTGGAGCCATTCGGCTACCTGATCCGCATCACCGAATGGTGGCAGACCGGCGACGCCCCCGGCACCTTCCGGCTGGATATTGGCGTGCAGGACAATGGCATTACCGAGGAAACCTTTCTTGAGCTGGAGCGACTGATTGCCGACGCCAAACCGCTCAGCCGTCACCTGTTGGGTCTCTCCATCAATCTGGATGCCAGCGGAGATCTACCGGTGTCGGCCAGCAGTTACGGCGGCGATGAACTGACGGTGTACCCCTATTTTCCTGAAACCCTGACCATCTCTGGCGCGGATGTGCACGGGGTGGCTCTTCATCTGACTGATAATGTGAGCGTAACCGCATGAGTACCAAATATTTTGCACTGTTGACCCACATTGGTGCGGCACGACTGGCAAATGCCACCATGCTGGGTGGTCATCTGAATATTACCCATATGGCCGTTGGCGATGGCGGCGGAACATTACCCACCCCCGACCCGGCACAAACCGAACTGATTGGCGAAAAGCGCCGAGCGCCGCTCAATTCGCTGACCGTTGATGCCAATAACAGCAACAATATTATTGCCGAACAGGTGATATCGGAAAATGAAGGCGGCTTCTGGATCCGGGAAATCGGGCTGTATGACGCTGACGATAATCTGATTGCCATCGCCAACTGCCCGGAAACCTACAAACCGCAGTTACAGGAAGGTTCCGGACGTATCCAGACCGTGCGCATGATTTTGATTGTCAGCAACACGGAGGCGGTGACGCTGAAAATTGACCCGGCGGTGGTGTTGGCCACACGTCAATATGTTGATAACGCGGTTATTGAGGTAAAAACCTATACCGACAGCCAGCTAGCGGCGCATGTTGCCGCGGCCAATCCACATCTGCAATACGCTCCGATTAACAGCCCAGTATTGACCGGAACACCAACGGCGCCGACGCCAGCACAAGCGACAAACAGCACACAGATTGCCACCACAGCCTTTGTTCGGTCTGTCGTCGAAGATTTTTCCGAATCATTTAAAAGTTTGCTGGCCGACAATGGATATCAAGTGCTGCCGAGCGGCTTGATTCTGCAATGGGGAACACTATCCATGACCTCAACGTCTGCCAATACGTACACAATATTACCGTTTTTGTTTCCGATCACGTTCCCTGCTGCACTGTGTTCGATATCGGGCTCGATCCGGACAGGGCTGGCGGGTGATTCGTATACCAGCTTCTCGTTTGAGAAAGCAACCAATGCGGGGGCTACGTTGTATTACACTACTGCTGGAACCGACATGTTTCCGACCATAAACTGGATGGCTGTGGGGTACTGATAATGCCATATTATTCAAAATCTACGGGTGGATTTTATACAAAAGCCGTTCACGGCAATGTGATGCCGGCTGATGTGGTTGAAATTAACACGGCCTACTATCAACAATTATTAAACGAACAATCTAATGGAAACGTCATCCAGTTCAATGATGCGGCTGAACAGCCCATCGCTGTACAACCTCCTAGGCTGTCAACAGCAGAATTGGCCGCAGCGGCAGTGAAAACAGCAGAGAATGAATTACTGAGCCGTCGCGCAACCGCTAACACCCGTATCGCGGAACTCACCTATGCGGTGGCTCTGGCTCTGGCAACCGACGAGGAAAAAGCGGCCTTGACCGACTGGAAAAAATACGTGGTATTACTGAGTCGCATCGATACCGCTACCGCGCCGAATATCGACTGGCCGACGGTGCCGGAGAACTAACCCCAGCGCCGTGGTTTGTGCCGAGCGCGACACAAACCTTGTGCTGTCCTTCACACAAGGAGCGATTAATGCACAGTCGCCCCGGTCACATCACCATAACGGTTACTCACTCACCGGAGAACCGTTTATGGCAACTGATTACCATCACGGTGTGCGTGTCGTTGAAGTCAACGAAGGCACTCGCACCATTACCACCGTATCGACAGCGATTATCGGCCTGGTCTGTACCGCCGACGATGCCGACGCGGCAACCTTTCCGCTCAATAAACCGGTATTGATCACCGATGTTTTGACAGCCAGTGGCAAGGCGGGTGGATCCGGCACGCTGGCTCACTCACTGGATGCCATCGGTGACCAGGCAAAGCCCGTTACGGTAGTGGTGCGTGTCGCCCAGGGCGAGAGCGAAGCCGAAACCACCACGAACATCATCGGCGGCGTGACGTCCGACGGCAAGAAAACCGGAATGAAAGCATTGCAGGCCGCCCAGGCCCAACTGGGGGTAAAACCGCGTATTCTCGGCGTGCCGGGGCATGACAACCAGGCAGTATCAGCAGAGCTCGCGAGTATCGCGCAGAGTCTGCGTGCCTTTGCCTACATCAGCGCCTACGGTTGCAAGACAGTGGAAGAGGCCATCGCCTACCGCGACAATTTTAGTCAGCGTGAACTGATGCTGATTTGGCCGGATTTTATCGCCTGGGATACCACAACCAGTGCCGACACCACCGCTTATGCTACCGCCCGTGCGCTGGGGCTGCGTGCCAAACTGGACGAACAAACTGGCTGGCACAAAACCCTGTCCAACGTCGGCGTGAACGGCGTCACCGGCATTTCTGCGGATGTGTTCTGGGATTTGCAAGACCCGGCCACCGACGCCGGTCTGCTGAACCAGAATGAAGTCACTACGCTGATCCGCAAAGACGGCTTCCGCTTCTGGGGTTCCCGCACCTGTTCAGACGATCCGTTATTCGCCTTTGAAAACTACACCCGCACCGCACAGGTACTGGCTGACACCATGGCCGAGGCTCACATGTGGGCCGTGGATAAACCGCTAAATCCCTCACTGGCCCGCGACATTATCGAAGGTATACGCGCCAAGATGCGTGAACTGACGGCACAGGGTTATTTGCTGGGTGGTGACTGCTGGATTGATGACACCGTAAACGATAAGGACACCCTGAAAGCGGGCAAGCTCTCTATTGACTACGACTACACGCCAGTGCCGCCACTGGAAAACCTGATGCTGCGCCAACGCATCACTGACAGTTATCTGATCGACTTTACCAGCCAGGTGAACAGCTAAGGAGCAACATGGCATTACCACGCGTACTGAAATATCTGAACCTGTTTAACGACGGCAACAACTGGCTGGGGATTGTGGAGTCATTCACCCAGCCCAAGCTGACCCGCAAGTTTGAGAAATACCGCGGCGGCGGCATGTCCGGGGCCGCAGATATCGACATGGGGCTGGATGATGGCGCACTCGAGGCTGAGTGGCAAATTGGTGGAATGGAGCCGCTGATTTACAAGCAGTTGGGAACCGTGAAAGCCGACGGTGTCCCGCTCCGCTTTACGGCCTCCATCCAGCGTGACGACACGGGCGAGGTGTGGGCAGTAGAAATCGCGCTCCGGGGCCGTCACAAAGAAATCGACAGCGGCGAATACAAACAGGGCGAAAAACCGACAACCAAGATTTCAACCGTCTGCACCTACTACAAGCTGACCGTCAACGGTGAGGTGCTGGTAGAAATCGACCTGCTGAACATGATTGAAAACATTGGCGGTGAAGACCGGCTGGAGGAACACCGCGCTGCCATTGGCCTGTAATACCGACGCCGCACAGACGAAACGGCCTGTGCGTTCAGATATCCCGGAATAACGAGAGAACACGATGGAAAACGACGACACCCTGACCACTGAAAAAACCGTCACGCTGGATACCCCGCTGAAACGCGGCGATACCACACTGACTCACATCACGGTACGCAAACCCAGCGCCGGGGCGCTGCGCGGTACGCGCTTACAACCGCTGATGGAAATGGACGTCAACGCACTGACTGTTATTTTACCGCGTGTCACCACACCGGCATTAACCACAGCCGAGGTGATGGAACTGGACCCGGCAGACCTGATTAGCCTGTCAGTCGAGGTGGTCAGTTTTTTGTTGCCGAAGTCGGTCCGGTCCGATTCCCTGACGGACTGACGGTAGATGATTTGGTGGCGGACATTGCCACCGTGTTTCACTGGCCGCCTTCTGTCACACAGGACATGCCATTAACCGACGTACTGGAATGGCGGCACAAGGCAATCATCCGCAGCGGAGCCGGTGATGAGTGACAATAACCTGCGTTTGCAGGTCATCATGAATGCGGTCGATAAACTGACCCGCCCCTTCAAACAGGCACAGGCCAGCACCCAGAAGCTGGCCGCTGCCGTCAAAAAAAGCCAGGCCCAGTTGAAACAACTGGATAACCAGGCGGCGCGGATTGACGGTTTTCGTAAAACCAGTGCGCAAGCCGCTGTAGTCAGTCACAGCCTGAAGGCGGCACGGGAAGAAGCGGCGCGTCTTGCCAGACAGTTCGCCGCGACAGAAAAGCCTACTGCCCAGCAAACCCGGCTACTGGGTGCGGCGAAAAACCGCGTAAATGAATTACAGGGAAAATACAACGGTCTGCGCCTGTCCGTTCAGCGTCAGCGTGAGGCGCTGCATGCGTCTGGTCTGGACACCAAAAAGTTGAGCGACGCCCAACGGCAATTACGCCGTGATACACAATCGGTGACCAACGCGCTGACTCGCCAGCAACAAGCACTAAAGCGTGTGGGGGAGCGCCAGCAAAAACTGAATGCCATCAGAAGCCGGTATTCCAAAACGATAGAAACCCGCAATAAGCTGTCGGTAAAGGGTGCGGCCATCACCGGAGCGGGTGTCGGGATGCTTTACACGTCCAAGCGCACGATGGCACCCGGTTTTGACTTTGAGCAAGGGATGTCAAAAGTGCAAGCGCTGACCCGCCTGAAAAAAGCCGCACCAGAAATGGCCGCATTGCGCCAACAGGCGCGGCAGTTGGGCGCATCCACAGCGTTTACGGCCAATGATGTGGCACAAGGGCAGAGTTTCTACGCCATGGCGGGCTTTAACCCGGAACAGATACGCGGCGCCATGCCCGGCACACTGAACATGTCGCTGGCGGGAGATACCGATCTGGCAACCACCGCCAACATCGGCTCTAACATCTTGACCGGTTTCAAACTGCCCGCCAACCAAATGAGCCGGGTGGGCGACAGTCTGGTGGCCACATTTACCCGCTCCAATACCAATTTGCAGATGCTGGGTGAAACCATGAAGTATGTGGCACCCGTGGCGGCGACGCTGGGCGTGGATCTGGAAACCGCGTCAGCGGCGGCGGGCAAGCTGGGTGATGCGGGTATTCAGAGCAGCCAGGCAGGAACCTCACTCCGCGCTATTCTGGCGCGGCTGGCTTCGCCTCCCAAAGCGGCGGCGGAGGCACTGGCAGAACTGAACATCAAAACCAAAGACGCACGCGGCAACCTGCGCCCGTTAACGGATCTGCTGTCAGAAATGTACGCCCGCACTCAGAAAATGGGCAACGCCAAGCGGGCGTCCCTCTTTAAGCACATTGCCGGAGAGGAGGCATTTTCCGGATTGAGTGTCCTGGTTGAGCAGGCCGGGACAGGACAGTTGCAGAAACTGGTGGCCGAGGTGCGCGCCGCGCACGGCGAAGCTGAAAAAGTGGCGGGTACGATGACCGATAACCTCAGCGGCGATCTGAAAAGCTTTTCATCTGCCTGGGAGGATGTTGGCATCACGCTGTTTGACAGTGTTGACAGTCCACTGCGTGCCATCACCCATAGCGTCACCGCGCTAACGTCGAAAGTTGGCGGCTGGCTGACCCAACATCCCCAACTGACCCGTGTCATTACCGGTACGGTGTTGGCACTGGGCAGCTTCCTGACAATGATGGGAACCATCATCCTGAGTGTGGCGGCGATACTAGGCCCGATGGCGTTATTGCGTCTGAGCTGCAATGTCTTGGGGATCAGGGCCGTCAGTGCTTTCGGTCTTATCCGTGGTGCGCTTGGCATTGTGGGAAAAGCCGTCCTGTGGCTGGGACGGCTGATGATGGCTAATCCCATTCTGGCGATCATCAGCCTGATTGCCATGGGGGCGATTTATATCTGGCAACACTGGGACACGCTCGGCCCCAAATTCAAGGCGCTGTGGGATGCTATTTGCAACGCAACATCGGCGGCATGGGAATGGGTGAAAAACGCCATCAGTACTGCCTGGGAGGGTATCAAGTCTTACTTTCTCAACTACACCTTGCCGGGGCTGATTTATAAAAACTGGGATGCTATCAAGGCTGGCGTGTCAGAAGCCTGGGAAAACATCAAGAAAACCATCAGTGATCGCTGGAATGAGCTGGTTAGCACCGCTGAATCCATGCCTGCCCGGTTTCAGGAAGCGGGTTCCCAACTGATTGATGGACTGATGGCCGGTATCAATGAAAAATGGGAATTGTTGAAAACCAAACTGGCGTCATTGACTGACTACTTGCCGGACTGGATGAAACCCGATAGCAAGCAGATGCCATCCCTGCCCACCGTACCGGGTGCTGCCGGGGCCGGTTCGTCGGTATTAAATGACATCCCCCGGTTTGACACCGGTGGCGTTATCCCGTCCGGACGGATTGGCATTGTCGGGGAAAATGGCCCTGAAATCGTTAACGGCCCGGCGAGGATCACCAGCCGTCGCCGAACGGCTGCGCTGGCCGCCTCTGCCGCCATGATGCTAGGCGCGGCCGCGCAACCGGTAATGGCGCGTCCGCTGCATCCATTCAGCTTACCCACGAAAGAATACGCGGTGAGCCGGCCAGAACCTCGTCCTTCATCGCTGGCGCCGGTGTCTATTCACGCGCCGATCACTATCGTGACCCAGCCCGGACAGAATGCCACTGACATTGCCCGCGAAGTCGCCCGTCAATTAGATGAACGGGAACACCGCGCCCGCGCCAAATCACGCAGCAACTACCGCGATCAAGGGGGTATCGGATGATGATGGTGCTGGGGTTATTCGTCTTTACATTAAAGACCATCCCCTATCAGGAATTACAAAGGCAACGCTCATGGCGGCACCCCACCAATAACCGGGTTGGTTACCGTCCGGTGGCACAGTTTTTGGGGCCGGATAACGACACCATCACATTACAGGCGGTACTGTTGCCCCAGGTCACCGGCGGCAAACTCTCCCTGCTGGTACTCGAACAGATGGCCGAAACCGGTAAAGCCTGGGCGTTGCTGGAAGGTTCCGGCACCATTTACGGCATGTACGTGATTGAAAGCATGAGTGAAACCCGTAGCCAGTTTTTCAGCGACGGCAACGCCCGCCGGATTGAATTTACCCTGACGTTAAAACGCGTGGATGAATCACTGAATGCCATGCTGGGCGACCTGACGGAACAGCTTTCCACACTGAAAAACCAGGCAACGAGCTATCTCGGCCAGGCACAGACAACCCTGACCGGGGCACTCGACAGTGTGACGTCGGCAGTGAATGGGGTGCTGTCCTGATGGGCTGGTTAGCGGGTACGGAATTAACGCCGGATTACCGCATCCGCATTGGGAAAGATGACATTACCGCCACACTGGATAAGCGTCTGATGTCACTCACCATCACCGACAATCGCGGTTTTGAAGCCGATCAGCTGGATATTGAATTGGACGACGCCGACGGGCAATTGGCCTTGCCCCGGCGCGGGGCTGAAATCACCGTCTTTCTTGGCTGGAAAGGTGAACCCCTGCTGAAAAAGGGAACCTTTGTGGTGGATGAGATAGAGCATAGCGGTGCACCTGACCGGCTGACGCTACGCGCCCGCAGTGCAGATTTTCGGCAAACGCTGAACCTCAAGCGGGAACGCTCCTGGCACAAGACCACGGTCGGGGCCATGGTGAACGACATCGCCGCCCGGCATAAGCTGACTCCGGCACTGGACAGCGACACTGCTGCGCAGGAGGTTGACCATATTGACCAGACCAATGAGTCAGACTGCTCGTTTCTGATGCGCCTGGCGAAAGATCATGGCGCCATCGCCGCCGTCAAAGATGGCCATCTGCTGTTTTTGCGACAAGGCCAGGGAAAAACCGCCAGTGGTAAAGCGCTGCCCGTTGCCACCATCAGCCGCAAGGACGGCGACAGCCACCGTTTTACCCTGGCTGACCGTGGCGCCTACACCGGCGTCATGGCTCACTGGCTGCATACCCGAGATCTAAAGAAAAATCAGACCGTGAAGGTAAAACGTCGTCGCAAAACCACGACGGCAAAAAAGAAAACGCCGGAAGAAAAACAGGGAGAGTACCTGCTGGGAACAGATGAAAACGTGCTAGTTCTCAGCCGTACCTATTCCAACAAAGGAAATGCTGAACGGGCCGCAAAAATGCATTGGGAACGTATTCAGCGCGGGGTTGCGACATTCTCCATTGAACTGGCAAAAGGCCGGGCCGAGCTGTACCCGGAACTGCCAGTGAAAGTGACCGGGTTCAAGCGAGAAATCGACGCCGCCGACTGGACAATAGGCACAGTGACGCATTCGCTCAGTGACCGGGGGTTTACCACATCGCTGGATCTGGAGGTAAAAATTGATGAAGTTGAAATGGAATAAAAAATTAGATTTTATGTAATTTATTCTGCTGTATAATTAGCTTTATTCAAACAATGGCGTTATTTGTTGAGGATTATTGAAATGATGAAATGTCCTTTGTGCGGAAGTGCCGCACACACGCGATCATCTTATGAGGTGACGAGCACAACAAAGGAACGTTACAACCAGTGTACTAATATTAACTGCGGTCATACGTTTATCAGTCATGAAACCTATGTCCGTTCGATTTCGCGACCCGAAACTGTTCAGCCTGTTGCACCTCATCCGCAGGGGCGGCAGGCGGTGATGAACATCTGACCAATACAAACTGATTAACAGAAGGCCCGCATGCGGGCTTTTTTAGTAAATTGTCTGGGTTAATATCATATATCGGGGATTTGACCCGTTTCTAAAAAATCAATGAACTGCGATTCATCAATGATGATGACGCCTTTCATTCGTGCGGTGCTAACTTTTGTTGGCCCTGCGTTGTATCCACAGCACAGCATGTTGAGGTTTTGGGTTACTGAGCTTCGGATAATCAGCCCATATTCTGTTGCGATGCCTGCGAGCCTGTCTTTATCAGCTTTCTTAAATCCGGTGAAGCAGATATCGAACGTTTCTTTTTTGGGTGGTTTTGTAATGAGGTGTGCATAGTCATCGGGAGAATATTTACACACGGACTCAATCGCTAACGTTTCAGATTCAAACTGACAAATAACCCGATCTTTTCTGAAAGTTTTTAGTGTGTTGGATGCCTTGCAAATACCCTGAATATGGTTATCGCTGTAACTGATTTTTGTAACGGAATAGGCATCAATGTACCCCTTGGCATTTATATAGATGAAATGCATTTCTTCCATGAGTAGCACCTTCTGATTGAACGTTTTGCTGATTATCTGCGGTCCCGCGTGCAGGATTTTTGTTGGTTGAATTCAATATGCCTGAAAACCTGAGCGACACTTTTGAGACACTCGTGTGTAGAAACAAAAAAGCCACTTTCTGAGAAGTGGCTTAATGTGTTGATTTTACAGCTAAAATTTGGTGGCCCCTCCCCGGCTTGAACGGGGGACCAAGCGATTATGAGTCGCCTGCTCTAACCACTGAGCTAAGGGGCCAACGGCCGCTAATTATACGGTAATCCGGCAGGGGCGGTCTATAGCTGAGAGACCGTATGGCTGTTTTCTATCCAGACTAGCCTATTGTTATTGCTGCCAGAATTTGCCATAACACTTATAAACGATGTTAAAGGGCTAATAATGATTACGGATATTCTGGCTTTCAACCTGCATGTCGTATTTTGCGGTATCAACCCCGGTCTTTCCAGTGCACATCATGGCTATCATTTTGCCAATCCCAGTAATCGTTTCTGGCGAGTCATTTATCAGGCTGGATTTACTCAATGCTTGCTGAGACCAGAGGAAGAGACGCGACTGTTGGATACAGGTTGTGGTATTACGATGTTGGTGGAACGCCCAACGATTGAGGCGTCGGAGTTGGGGCGTCATGAGTTGAAGAAGGGTGGAGAGGCCCTGATAGATAAAATATTGCACTATCAGCCCCGTGCGTTGGCAGTATTGGGAAAACAGGCATTCAGTCAGGCTTTCAACTGCACTAAGGTGGCATGGGGCAAGCAGGATTTTTCGCTGGGGAAGACACATGTGTGGGTGTTACCTAATCCCAGTGGCCTCAATCGTGCGACAGTGGAATCACTGACAGCGGCTTATCGTGAATTGTATTGTGAGTTGCAATTGCATCAGCAATAAAAAAAACCCCGACGAATCGGGGTTTTTTTAACCAGAAGATGATTAATCATCTAGAAAACTGCGCAGTACTTCAGAACGACTGGGATGACGTAGTTTACGCAGTGCTTTCGCTTCAATCTGTCGAATACGTTCACGCGTAACATCAAACTGTTTACCCACTTCTTCCAATGTGTGGTCGGTGTTCATATCAATACCAAAGCGCATGCGCAATACTTTCGCTTCTCGGGCTGTCAGGCCGGCCAGCACATCATGTGTCGCTGAACGCAGACTTTCAGAGGTTGCGGAATCCAGCGGCAATTCCAGCGTGGTATCCTCAATGAAATCCCCAAGATGTGAATCTTCATCATCACCAATCGGTGTTTCCATCGAAATTGGCTCTTTAGCGATTTTCAGTACTTTGCGGATCTTGTCTTCCGGCATCAGCATACGTTCAGCCAGTTCTTCCGGAGTGGGTTCACGACCCATTTCTTGCAGCATCTGGCGTGAAATACGATTGAGTTTGTTGATGGTTTCAATCATATGTACCGGAATACGGATAGTCCGCGCTTGATCCGCAATAGAACGAGTGATCGCCTGACGGATCCACCAGGTAGCATAAGTTGAAAATTTATAACCACGACGATATTCAAACTTATCTACGGCTTTCATCAGACCGATATTTCCTTCCTGAATCAGGTCAAGGAACTGTAGGCCACGATTGGTGTATTTCTTGGCGATAGAAATAACCAGACGCAAGTTTGCCTCCACCATTTCTTTTTTTGCACGACGGGCTTTCGCTTCACCAATGGACATCCTGCGGTTGATGTCTTTCATTTGTTCAATGGTCAGCCCAGTTTCTTCTTCAATCATATGAAGTTTCTGCAAGCCGCGCTGTACATCTTCTTTCACGTCGTGCAGTTTTTCGGACCAGGGTTTACCCATTGCCATCGCGGCTGCAAACCATTTATTGTTGGTTTCATTGCCGGAAAACAGTGTGACGAAGTTTTTCTTCGGCATTTTGCTCTGCTCAACGCACAGCTTCATGATCAAGCGTTCTTGCGTACGCACACGATCCATCATTGAACGCATGCTGTTGACCAGCAGGTCAAACTGTTTTGGTACCAATCGAAATTGTTTGAAAACTTCAGACAGATTCAGAATTTCCGCACCAGCACTTGGATGACTGCGTCCGTGGGCTTTGATTGCCTTCCGGGTCGTCTCATGCTGCTCACGCAGTTCGGCGAATTTCTGACGGGCCAGCTCAGGGTCAATGCTGTTATCGTCCTCCTCTTCGTCATCATCCTCGTCTTCGTCGTCATCTATCTCATCGCTGGAAAGCTCAGAACCAACATGTGTTGCCGTTGGTGCCAGGTTTTCTTCCGCGTTTGGATCGACAAAGCCAGTGATCAAATCTGATAAACGGCTTTCACCTGCTTCAACACGATCGTATTGCTCCAGTAAATAGCTGATGGCTTCAGGGTACTCAGCAACGGAGCACTGTACCTGATTGATACCGTCTTCAATACGTTTGGCAATATCGATTTCACCTTCACGTGTCAAGAGTTCAACGGTACCCATTTCACGCATGTACATACGCACCGGATCGGTAGTACGTCCAATCTCGGATTCAACGCTGGATAACACTTGTGCTGCAGCCTCCGCTGCATCTTCGTCAGCAGTGTTTTCGGCTAACATAAGATCATCTGCATCCGGTGCTTCTTCCATCACCTGGATGCCCATGTCATTAATCATCTGGATGATGTCTTCGATCTGGTCGGAGTCGATGATATCTTCCGGCAGATGGTCATTGACCTCAGCATAGGTCAGGTAGCCTTGCTCCTTACCACGGGTGACAAGTAGCTTGAGCTGTGACTGCGGGTTTTGCTCCATAAGACGGTATCCACACTTCAGAGTATTTGGGTTGGTGTCGGTCGGCGGAAATCGCCAACAATAACATTAGGGGTATTTTTTCTTGTCGCCGCAGCCCCTGTCACGGCATTTTGTAGGGATAGTCCCTACTATTTATCGGCAATTAAGCCTCAGTAATCAGTTTTTTCTCGTTAAAGCCAGTTGCAATGACCAAAGTTCTTTTCGTTCTTTTACACTGAGCCCATGTGTTCTGTCGCGGGCAATCAGCGTATCCAGGCGCAGTTGCAGTAGTTGGTCGTAGAGCTCAGCCAAACTAATTCTGAATTTTTCTTCAAGCTCTTCCTCTACGATCATATGGTTCCAGGCAGCCATGGTTTCAAGCTGTTTTCGATATTTACTCTCTCGATACTTCTCTAGCAGCAGGCCGGTATTCAGACCTGGACTGTCATCACAGGTTTTTACCAACTCCAGAAATAGCTCCAGTCCCGCCACTTTGCTTTCTTCAATATCTTCCAGTGCCAACGTTGGCACTTCTGCGGAAAGACCGGGATTCTGAACTAAAAGTCCTATCAGTATACGCATAGTTGTGACTTTTAGCTGTGGGGGTTGATAGGATGTCTGTTCTGACATCTTTGGTAACAATCGGTCGAGCTGACTGTCATCCAGAATCCCCAGTTTGGTTCCCAATTGCTGACGCAAGTATAATCGCAACGTTTCACCAGGCACTTGACTAATCAAGGGTAGTACCAACGAACTTAGTTTTGTACGTCCATCCGGTGTACTCATGTCCACCTGGTGCTGTAGCGTTTCAAACAAAAAAACCGACAGTGGCATTGCCTGTTCAATCCGCAGTTCAAAGGCATCTTTGCCTTCCTGTCGAACCAGTGTGTCAGGATCTTCACCATCAGGTAAAAACATGAAGCGTAGCTGCCGACCATCATTTAAATAGGGTAGCGCGGTTTCCAGCGCTCGCCAGGCAGCTTCTCGTCCTGCTCTATCACCGTCATAACAGCAGATAACCTGATCGGTAGCTCTAAATAGTAACTGAATATGATCTGCTGTAGTGGCGGTTCCTAATGAAGCAACGGTGTAATCAATGCCGAATTGCGCCAAAGCGACAACATCCATATACCCTTCAACCACCAGTAATCGTTTCAATTCAGGGTATTTCTGTTGCGCCTCATACAGGCCGTACAATTGCCGACCTTTATGAAAAATTTCTGTCTCTGGTGAGTTCAAGTACTTGGGTAGACCATCGCCAAGAACTCGACCACCGAAAGCAATGACTCGGCCTCGTTTATCGCGGATAGGAAACATGACTCGCTCACGGAAACGGTCATAGGTCCGGCCTTGCTCGTTAGTCACCAGCATTCCTGCATCGTTCAGTGTACTTCTGTCATCGTTGCTACGCCCGAAGCGTTTTAGTGCGTTATCCCATCCTGGCAGGGCATAACCAATAGCGAAATGCCGGATGACCTCAGCACTCAATCCTCGTTTCGTCAGATACTGCATAGCAGAGGCGCCAGCGGGTTGATTCAGGTTCTGTTGGTAAAATGTATTTAATTGTTCCATCAGCCCATACAGGCTTTGCCGTTGATGGCGCTCAAATTGTGTAGGACCAGTTCCTGTTTCGTAGGGGACTTCCAGACCATACATGGTTGCCAATTCTTCAATACATTCAATGAATTCAAGGCGATCATAATTCATTAAAAAATCGATGGCGTTCCCATGCGCACCACAGCCAAAACAGTGATAGAACTGTTTGTCACCGTTAACTGTGAACGATGGGGTCTTCTCATGGTGGAACGGGCAACACGCATGGTAATTCTTGCCCTGCTTTTTTAGTTTTACGCGTGCGTCTATCAGGTCGATGATATCCGTGCGAGCCAGCAGGTCATTAATAAATGCGCGTGGAATGCGTCCAGCCATAAGCCCCTTATCTATAAGCTTATAAACGACAACAAGCCGCGCATTCCTTTCGGAAAGCACGGCCTTCGTATGCAACTGCTAAGTCTGCGGATTAATCACGCGATGGAGGCAATATCCTCCCAAAAATTAATACAGACGAGTGCGGCGTGCGTTTTCTCGAGCCAACTTCTTCGCGTGACGTTTCACAGCAGAAGCTTTAGCGCGCTTACGTTCGGTCGTCGGTTTTTCATAAAACTCACGGCGACGAACCTCAGCCAAAACACCTGCTTTCTCACAGGAACGCTTGAAGCGACGCAGAGCTACGTCGAACGGCTCGTTTTCACGTACTTTAATTACCGGCATGTGCCTCTCACCTCAATAAATTCGGTTTGCCGCTGGCCTTGTGCCAGCCTTTTCAAAATGGTGCGGAATTCTACTGCAACTATGGTGCTTTTGTAAAGCGCTGTGGTGATTATAAAACACGCAGGCTATGCATGCGCTTAAAATAGAAACGCTTATGGTAGACTATCCGCCGCATGAAGCAAGCTGCATCATCCAAAGGCAGCGTGTACCGTAATAGTGAGAGTGAAAACAGCAATGCGCGTATTGGGTATTGAAACATCCTGTGATGAAACTGGTGTCGCAATTTATGACACGCAAAAAGGGCTGCTTGCTAACCAGTTGTATAGCCAGATTAAGTTACATGCCGATTATGGTGGTGTAGTCCCAGAACTGGCGTCCCGAGATCATGTTCGTAAAACGGTGCCTTTGATTCAGGCGGCTTTGCACGAAGCAGGTTTGCAACAAGGTGACATTGATGGTGTGGCCTATACGGCGGGCCCTGGGCTGGTCGGTGCGCTTTTGGTCGGTGCCACAGTTGGACGCGCATTGGCTTTTGCATGGAACGTGCCTGCAATTCCTGTTCATCACATGGAAGGGCATTTACTTGCACCGATGCTAGAAGCCAGCCCTCCCGACTTTCCGTTTGTTGCTTTACTGGTTTCTGGTGGACATACCCAGTTAATCAGTGTGACGGGTATTGGAGAGTACCGATTGTTGGGTGAATCCGTTGACGATGCGGCGGGGGAGGCGTTTGATAAAACCGCAAAATTGCTGGGGTTGGATTATCCAGGTGGGCCATTGTTATCAAAAATGGCTCAGCATGGGCAGACAGGCAGATTCACATTCCCCCGCCCAATGACCGATCGCCCAGGATTGGATTTCAGCTTCTCCGGGTTAAAAACGTTTGCGGCCAACACTATTCGTGAGTATGGAAAAGATGCTCAGACTCAAGCAGATATCGCACGGGCCTTTGAGGATGCGGTCGTGGATACTCTGGCAATAAAATGTCGTCGTGCTTTGGATGAAACTGGGTTTACGCGGTTGGTCATGGCCGGTGGGGTCAGCGCCAATAATACGCTAAGGCAGCGCTTATCAGATATTATGGCAAAACGTGGTGGTGCGGTGTTTTATGCACGTCCAGAATTTTGCACCGATAATGGAGCCATGATTGCCTATGTGGGCACTATACGTTTGAAATGTGGCGGAACACAAACGCTAGGTGTGTCAGTTAGGCCTCGCTGGCCGTTGGCAGAATTGCCTACTATTGAGTGAAACGAGTGAGTAATTAGCCCCTTTATGTAAAGGAAGGGGCTATCGGCAAAACGGAATTACAATTCCTGCTCAAACAGCATTAAAATGGCTTCATAGAGCTGTTTAACGCTGAAGCTTCTGGCCGGTGTTGTAAAAATGGTATCATCACCGGCAATGGTGCCTAGAATCCCTTCTGATTTTCCCAGTGAATCGAGTAGACGAGCAATAAGCTGAGCGGCACCAGGACTGGTATGAATGACCACTACCGCGTCGTTATGATCGACATCCAGCACCAGGTTTTTCAAGGGGCTGCTTGTGGTAGGGACGCCAAGTTCGGCGGGCAGGCAATACACCATTTCCATTTTTGCATTGCGAGTACGGACTGCACCAAATTTAGTCAGCATGCGGGATACTTTAGATTGATTGATGTTTTCAAAACCATCATCCTGCAATGCTTGCACTATCTCACTTTGAGAACTGAATTTCTCTTCTTTCAGCAGCGCTTTGAACGCCTTAACCAAATCATCTTGTTTTGTTGAGTTACGCATTCTGCACCAGATAAAGCATGTGGGTCATGTCGATATTATGCATAAGAATGAATTTTTATGCAATGTGAATGCGTATAAAATCGCTATTATCTACAGGCACCTATCCCTTCAAAATTGAAAAATTTTTAGCTACCTGGCCAGTCAGAAAAATGTGCTCCTCGTCACATAAAAGTGAAGGAAATGTTATCAGAATGATGTTGTTTGGAGGCTGATGGTCGGTGTAATGTAACTGCCCAGTTAATCAGTCGTGGACTTATGCTGAGTCATCAATGCAATTATCCATAACTTTACTTACCTTTCAGATCCGAGGTGGATTTTAATTTATTATTAAATAGATGGCTGTTTTTGCAGCGATTGTTATTGCCCACTGATGGTAGGTTGATTGCTTTAACTTTTCTCACGAGCATGAAGTTTATAAAACTAAACAAATCCACGGCATTTATTACTTAACGATAATAAGGAGTTCAGGATGAAAGTTGCAGTTCTCGGAGCCGCAGGTGGTATCGGTCAAGCCCTTGCTCTTCTCCTCAAAACCCAGCTTCCTTCAGGTTCGGAATTATCCCTTTATGATATTGCCCCCGTAACGCCGGGTGTCGCTGTTGATCTAAGCCATATTCCAACTGCTGTGAAAATCAAAGGGTTTAGTGGTGAAGATGCCACTCCGGCTTTAGCAGGTGCTGACATTGTTTTGGTCTCTGCAGGGGTCGCACGTAAACCTGGTATGGATCGTTCGGATCTGTTTAATGTGAACGCGGGTATCGTTCGTAATCTGGTTGAGCAAATTGCACGTACTTGTCCTAAGGCCTGTATCGGTATTATTACGAACCCAGTGAATACGACCGTTGCTATTGCTGCTGAGGTATTGAAAAAAGCAGGAGTTTACGATAAGCGCAAACTGTTTGGCGTGACTACTCTGGATATTATTCGTTCCAGCACTTTCGTCGCTGAACTAAAAGGAAAGCAGCCACAAGAGATTAATGTGCCCGTTATTGGTGGCCACTCTGGTGTAACCATCCTTCCTCTTTTGTCTCAAATCCCCGGTATTAGCTTATCTGAGCAGGAAGTTGTTGATCTCACCAAGCGCATTCAGAATGCAGGTACAGAGGTTGTTGAGGCGAAAGCTGGTGGCGGCTCTGCGACCTTGTCAATGGGGCTGGCTGCTGCACGCTTCGGTTTGTCTTTGGTTCGAGCCATGTCGGGGGAAAGCGGTGTGGTTGAATGTGCTTATGTTGAAAGCGATGGTAAATACGCTCGTTTCTTTGCGCAACCATTACTGCTGGGTAAAGACGGTATTGCCGAATACAAGACTATCGGTTCCCTGAGCGCTTTTGAGCAGCAATCAATGAGTAGCATGCTGGATACACTGAATCATGATATTGCGCTGGGTGAATCCTTCGTTAATAAATAATTCATTCTTGAAATGATTTATGTGAATAAAGCCGGAGTTTGTTATCTCCGGCTTTTGTTTCGCTAATCATCGAGGGCGAATAAGTTTCTTTCGGTCGATCAATTCATTGGTATTAGGATCATAATAGCGACTCGGCCAAATTTCGGCGGGGTGAACACCCAATTTATCAGCAATCAGCCATTCCCCCTTGGGCCAGGGACGGGATAAGGCATTGGCGAGTGTCGATGAACTTAATCCGGCTGCACGGGAGACAGCGGCGAGCGTGGTCCCCTTCTTTCTCAACGCCGCTATGATATCAGCCGGATGCCAGTCATGTTTCCTTGAATTCATAATCCTTCCCTTATCGCTATAAGACGACAGCATATTAGTGGTATAAATAACAGTTCGTGGTGAATGACTTCATTAATAAGAAGTCATTATTTGGAAATAATATATCATCAATTTCCAATTTATTTCCAATTTATTTCCAAATGAACCTGCTTTTGTAACGAATAGCACTATCGGGATGAAAGGACATGAAAAAAGAGTGGTTTGCGACCAGCGAGTTGGTTGGTATTGGCGGACTCCCTAAATCACGGCAAGGATTGAATAAACGAGCCCGAGAAGATGGTTGGGAAAAGCGTCGCCGCAAAGGTGTTCAAGGAAGAGGAGTGGAATATTTCATTCATAGCCTGCCGCAACCTGTGCAGCATTCATTATTAATACAGGAGTCATCAGGAGAGTACGTGGTGAAGCAGCCCGACATGCTGGCTGTTTGGATACAGATATACCAGCAGCTTTCAGCATCAGAGCGGGAAAAGCTGATTGGTTATATTATGCGTGAAGGTGTCTCGGCAACGCTTAGGCATCTTGGCCTGCATACGTTGGATGCTGAGTCATCAATATCAGCAAAAGATTTTTCCGAGTAATGTTTTTCGCCATTCCTTATACCAAAGGAATGGCATCCATCAATGACAAATCTATTTTCTCCGTCTAATCGAAAAATAAGTTCGATACCTTTTCCTGCATTACGAATATTTCAGCCATTTCTGTAACGTCATACTGTTAGATGTTTTGGTAAAATTATTCTATTATGTGGAAACTTAATATGGAAACTGGTCATCATCAAGGAGTGTGAGGAAATAACTAATGGAACAGGGCAAAAATATGGAGATGGATAAAGAGTGGTTTTCGACTAATGAACTTTTGGGGATCGCAGGATTACCCAAATCTCGTCAAGGGCTTAATAAAAAGGCGAGGGATAACGGTTGGGAGAGACGTCGGCGAATAGGCATTCAGGGAAAAGGGGTCGAGTATGCGATCTGGAGTCTGCCAGAAGACGTGAAAAAGACCTTGATTCAAGAGACGCCGCCTGACTATATGGCACCACAACAACCAACATTATGGGCTGCATGGGTGCAAATTTTTCATCAACTTTCAGAGACAGAGCGTTCGCATTTGATAAATTATATCTTGCGTGAAGGGGTGTTAACTATGCTGTCCCAACTTGAGGGTAAAACGAAGAATGAGTCAACATAGCTAAGAATCCGGGATTGTGAAAACTAAAACTCCCGTTGAACGGCAATATGAGCCAACCCTTCAAGTGCAGAGCGAAAAGGTGTGTCAGGCAGACATTGTAGTGCACTGATGGCCTTGTCCGCTTCTTCTTCTGCTCGATGCCGTGTGTAAATGAGAGAACCATGCTGTTGCATGGTTGCAAGAACTGTTTCCAGTAGATGACGTCCATTGCCTTGCTCGATTGCCAGTCTAATCATGGCGCTCTGCTCTGGGTTACCATGATACATGGCATGCAATAAAGGCAGAGTGGGTTTCCCTTCGTTCAAGTCGTCACCGGTATTTTTTCCCAGGGTTTTTCCGTCGGCGCTGTAATCCAGTAGATCGTCAATCAGTTGGAAAGCTGTTCCAAGATAGCGACCATAATCCTGTAATGCATTTTCCTGCTCGGCCGTAGCGTCAGCAAGAATGGCAGCCGATTGAGATGCGGCTTCAAAAAGACGAGCCGTTTTGCTGTAAATCACATGCATATAGCTCTCTTCGGTGATATCTGGATCATTACAGTTCATCAGTTGCAGGACTTCACCTTCAGCAATCACATTAACCGCATCTGACATCAGGCCCAGAACACGCCAGGAGTTGATGCTTGTCATCATCTGGAAAGCGCGAGTATAAATGAAGTCACCAACCAGCACGCTGGCGGCGTTACCAAATGTAGCATTGGCGGTAGCTTTTCCTCGGCGCATGTCCGATTCATCGACGACATCATCATGTAATAAAGTCGCGGTATGGATGAACTCAATCAAGGCAGCCACAGTCGTATGTTTGTCACCTTGATAATTTAGTGCCCTGGCAGCCAATACAGCGATCATTGGCCGGATTCGTTTACCACCACCACTAATAATGTAGTGGCCCAGTTGGTTGATAAGGATTACATCCGAGTTCAATTGTTCAAGTATGGTCTTATTGACGGCGGCCATATCCTGAGCGGTTAATGCTGTGATTTGTTCTAGATTCATTAGTCTGCCAGCTGGTTTCTTCAACATCGCCGTAAGATTGCTGTTTATCGGCATTTAAATGGGACTGTGTAAATGATTGTACTTGAAAAATGACGTAGATAAATGGCAGTTAGTGGGTTGTATCCTTTTTCTTCATATTGGTTGATTCTGCTCTTGTCATGAGGGGGTTTTTTGCGTAGAATTCGCGCCCTATTATGAATATTTATAGTGCGCTCTGAGTAAATCAATATAGGGTGCGCGGAAAGCGGAGTTTTATATGTACGCAGTTTTCCAAAGTGGTGGTAAACAACACCGAGTAAGCGAAGGTCAAACCGTTCGCTTGGAAAAGCTGGACATCGCAACTGGTGAAGCTGTTGAGTTTGACCAGGTTTTGATGGTTGCCAATGGTGAAGAAATCAAAATCGGCGTTCCTTTCGTCGATGGCGGTAAGATCAAAGCTGAAGTAGTTGCTCATGGTCGTGGTGAGAAAGTTAAGATTGTTAAATTTCGTCGCCGTAAACACTATCGTAAGCAAGCGGGCCATCGTCAGTGGTTTACTGACGTGAAAATCACCGGCATCAGCGCTTAAGTTTTAGGAGAGCGGATTAATGGCACATAAGAAAGCTGGCGGTTCAACTCGTAACGGCCGTGACTCAGAAAGTAAACGTCTTGGCGTAAAACGTTTTGGTGGTGAATCAGTCCTGGCTGGCAGCATTATTGTTCGTCAGCGTGGTACCAAATTTCATGCTGGAAGTAATGTAGGTTGCGGCAGAGACCACACCCTATTTGCTAAGTCTACCGGCAAAGTGAAATTTGAAGTTAAAGGTCCGAAGAATCGTAAATATATAAGCATCGTTGCTGAATAATTATACAGTTCAGGTCCATTGACTTAAGCCCTGCAATTCGTTGCAGGGCTTTTTACATTCTGATAGAGCAGTATCACTGCATGGGTTGAATTATGAAACAGAATGCTGGCATCGGATTTTGTTTGGCGTTAACCACCGCGATATGTTGGGGAGCCTTACCAATTGCGATGAAACAGGTTCTGGCGGTCATGGAACCCTACACCATTGTATGGTACCGGTTTGTTATTGCTTTGGTGGGGTTGGGGATTGTGCTTTACTCCAAGGGCATGCTACCCAGGAGACGAGTTTTCCGCCACCGGCGTTGGTGGATTTTGTTGCTTATTGCCAGTTGTGGATTACTGGGTAATTTTGTCTTGTTTAGTTCGTCATTGCAGTATTTAAGTCCAACGGCATCTCAGGTGATAGGGCAGCTTTCTCCTGTAGGTATGATGTTTGCCAGTGTACTTATATTAAAAGAAAAAATGAGATTTACGCAGACAATTGGGGCAGCGATTTTACTTTGTGGGTTGGTGATGTTTTTTAATACCAGTCTGACTGAGATTTTTACCCGCCTGACTGATTATACCTTAGGTGTCTTGCTTGGCGTTGGCGCGGCTGCTGCATGGGTTTCTTATGGTGTAGCGCAAAAGGTCCTGCTACAGCGTCTGACATCACCGCAAATTCTGCTTTTGCTTTATGCGCTTTGTGTCTTATTTATTACACCGTTGGCGAAGCCTGAGGTGATTTTCCAATTGAGTAGATGGCAGCTTATTTGTCTGTTGTTCTGTGGTGCAAATACGTTGATTGGTTACGGTGCGTTGGCTGAGGCCATGGCACGCTGGCAAGCTGCTCGGGTGAGTGCCATCATTACATTAACCCCTTTGTTTACCTTATTATTTTCTGAACTATTGTCATCGGTCTGGCCGACAACATTTGATGTGCCGGTGCTTAATTTGTTGGGTTATATCGGTGCTTTTGTGGTTGTATCTGGTGCCATGTTCTCAGCCATTGGACATCGTATGATCTCATCAAGGAAACCATCAGGCCCGGTAGTGTAAAAGCAACTGAGCTGAAGACGCTGTCGGTATTTATTATTGACATTGAATCCTTGCTGTTTATTTTTAATACAGATGAAATCCTTGAAGTAAGCGGGTACAATCAGCACCCTTTACCGAAATGGTTCTAACGCGTCGGTTTTTAATGATGTATGTTTTACATATATAAATAAGATGGTTACGCCAAATAGAACCAATAATTGCTGAAGCAGATAGAGTGTTTTTCTATTGGTTTTTGCGGAGACAGTAAATGAAGTTTGTAGATGAGGCCACAATTCTGGTTGTGGCAGGCGATGGTGGCAATGGTTGTGTCAGCTTTCGTCGAGAAAAATATATTCCTAATGGCGGACCGGACGGCGGTGACGGCGGTGACGGCGGTGACGTTTACCTGGTTGCAGATGAAAATCTGAATACCTTGATCGACTATCGCTTTGAAAAATCATTTCGGGCTGAACGTGGACAGAATGGTCAGAGCCGGGATTGTACTGGCAAGCGTGGCAAAGATATTACCGTGAAAGTTCCTGTCGGAACTCGTATCCAGGATAAAGGAACGGGAGAGGTGCTGGGTGATATGACCCGTCACCAGCAGCGTCTGATGGTAGCGAAGGGAGGGTGGCACGGGCTGGGTAATACTCGTTTTAAATCATCAGTTAATCGGGCGCCCCGTCAAAAAACCAGCGGTACTCTGGGTGAAGAACGTGAATTGATGCTGGAACTACTTTTGTTGGCGGATGTTGGTATGTTGGGGCTACCCAATGCCGGTAAGTCTACATTTATCCGTGCTGTTTCTGCAGCGAAACCTAAAGTCGCTGATTATCCATTCACTACGTTGGTCCCGAGTCTGGGTGTGGTGCGTATGGATAGCGAACAAAGTTTCGTGGTGGCGGACATTCCGGGTCTGATCGAAGGCGCTTCGGATGGTGCTGGCCTGGGGATCCGTTTCCTTAAGCATCTGGAGCGTTGCCGCGTTCTGCTGCATTTGATCGATCTGGCGCCGATAGATGAATCTGATCCGATTGAAAATGCCCGGATTATCGTGAATGAACTTCAGCAGTACAGTGCTGCACTGGCAGAAAAACCGCGTTGGTTGGTTTTTAATAAAGTTGATCTTCTGGATAAGGTTGAGGCTGAAAGGCTAGCTAAAGAAATTGCTGAATCTATGAGCTGGGAAGGGAAATATTATCTGATTTCTGCAGCTAGCCGTGAAGGTGTTAATGCACTGTGTTGGGATGTGATGAATTTTCTCAATACACAGCCTAAGGCATTGGCTGCTACAGAAGAAGCGACTTCTGAAAAAGTAGAGTTCATGTGGGATGACTATCATCGTGAACAACTTGAGGCTGCCAAAGCGGAAGCTGAAGATGATTGGGATGAAGGTGACGACGAAGGCGTTGAAATCATTTATCACAAATGATTACCGACGAAATTCTCGTTAATGAATTTGCTTGTGATTTGTTGATTTTTCCCTTATCTGCGCAGGTAGATAAGGGAATTTTTTAAGTAAGATAAATGGTTAGTTGTTTTGATAGATATCTTTATACAGATGGCTTTCAAAACGAACGAGAGGAATGCGTCGGGATTTCTGATCTTTCGGCGGAACTGCATAACCGGAAATGTATTGCACAAAAGCCATGTGTTGTCCGCTGGCGGTAGTAATAAACCCAGCCAGATTATAGACGCCTTGTAATGACCCGGTTTTCGCGGAAACTTTTCCGTCAACTCCAGCCTCATGTAAACCAGCGCGATAGCGTAATGTGCCATCGTATCCCGCCAGTGGCAGCATCTTGATATAATTCAGTTCGCTATCATGCTGAGCGATATATTGCAGTACCTGCATCATCGTGACCGGTGCTATTAGGTCATGTCGTGATAATCCGGAACCATCCACAATAATACTGTTATTTAAATCGATTCCGGCTTTTTGCAGCAGGACTTGACGTACTGCATCAGCCCCTGCTCGCCAAGTGCCCGGTACTTTAAAACGCTCATGACCAATAGTCCGAAAGACAGTATCCGCGATCATATTGTCTGACTTCTTGAGCATAGTTGTCAGTAATTCATGTAGGGGCTCTGATTGTGTTTGGGCCAGAATGGTTCCCGCGGGGTTCGGCTGAGTTTGGCGATGTAGGTTACCGTTAATGCGAATGCCGGCCTGCAGCAACTCATCTTTCACAATGGCCCCTGCATAGCTTGCGCCATCCTGAATGGCAAACGCCAGCGGCAGCGGTTCCGCTCGCTGTGTCAGACATCCGGTCAGCGTAAAACGATTTAATTCACCGGGCACGACATCCAGTTCGCAATATTTCGCATCAGGAGAGCCTTTAGCCAGCGTTCTGACTTCACTGAACATGTGTACCGGATAATATGAGGCTACGCGAATAAAAGCGTTGTCACCTGGTCGGGGGGCACTGTAAAGCGAAACAGAAAAGCAGTTACGATCAACAATGGCAGCGCCAGGCGGTGCACTGAAGCATTGCGTCATATCATTCCAGGGCCAACCTGGTGCTTTGTCATGACTGGCAAAAATGGAAGTATCAATCAGCACATCACCAGAAATTCCGTAGATTCCACGTTTTTTCAGATTTTGCACCATATCGCGTATTTCCTGGCGAGTTAACGTAGGATCTCCACTGAAACGAATAATCAGATTACCCCTTAGAACACCGTTGGTTACTGCGCCGTGACTTTCCATCGTGGTAATAAACCGATAATCGGGACCTAACTGAAGCAATGCCGCCAGTGCGGTAATGATTTTTTGTGTACTGGCCGGTAATGACATCTGCTGACTGTGGTAGTCAATCACTGGTGTCGATGCCCCGATTTTTTGCACAATCAGCGCCAGATTGGCGCCACTGGGCAAATATTGTATATGATTCTCTATGGGAGCAGCGTTGGCATGCAGAATAAAAGCACAGGTAAGTCCAGCAACAATCGATGAAAAACGCATAATCTCAGCTAAGAACAGGGTAACGTGTGGTCATACTACGGCGCAATAAGGGTTAAAGTAAACGATGACCCTTGTGGAACTCTAGGGTAAAATACGTATCAAAATGCAACATGGTGTCTAACCTGGAAGTTTTGTTCTGGGCTAGGGCGCTTTTGCTTGCCTTAATTGTCAGGGAACACTGGCTACAGACACTCCGTCGCAGTTGATTGTATAGCGCCAGGATGATGGCTATTTGATTTGTACGGATTTTTTAGAGGTATTGACAATATGAAACAATTTCCGATGACGTTGCGTGGTGCCGAAAAATTACGCGAAGAACTGGAATATTTGAAAAGTGTTCGTCGTCCTGAAATTATTTCAGCGATTGCGGAAGCTCGTGCACACGGTGATTTGAAGGAAAATGCTGAATATCATGCGGCACGTGAACAGCAAGGTTTCTGTGAAGGTCGTATTCAGGAAATTGAAGCCAAGCTTTCCAACGCACAGGTGATTGATATCACTAAAATGGCTGCCAATAATGGCCGTGTGATTTTTGGTGCAACAGTGAGCGTAATGAACCTGGACAGTGAGGAGGAACAGACCTATCGAATTGTGGGTGATGATGAGGCCGATTTTAGACAAAACCTCATTTCTGTGAATTCTCCTATTGCTCGAGGCCTCATTGGTAAGGAAAAGGACGATATTGTCACAATCCGTACCCCCGGTGGGGATGTGGAATTTGAAATTCTGAATGTTAAATATATTTAATTCTTGCAGATCTGATGGTTAAATCGATAAAGTTTGTAAAGAAAAAGGCCGTTTACGGCCTTTTCTCGCACCCACGGTCATGGCACTTTGCTGTGAAAACAAGGTGACCTGAACCTAAAAGTGTTATCGTGGCAACACTATTCTGCGTTCTTTTGCAGCACGATAGAGTACTAAAGTGTGACCAATAACCTGTACATTACTGGCGCGGGTTTCTCTCAGGATGGCATCGACGATCAAACCTTTGGTTTCACGATCCTCCGTAGCAATTTTTACTTTGATCAGTTCGTGGTGTTCTAAAGCTTGTTCGATCTCAGCCAGGACACCTTCAGTAAGGCCATTATTGCCTAACATTACGACTGGCTTTAACGGATGTGCCAGACCTTTTAGGTGCTGTTTTTGTTTATTACTTAGATTCATTGTCTTTTTTTACTTAGGTTGGGATTGAAAACGGGCCATTCTACCGCCATCTGATGATTATCACCAATTGGACTGTGTCATTTGGTTGTCATTGAGACGTTTTATTCACCGAACGCGCTTTTTTAATAATAGTTGGAAAATTGATGGCTAACAAAAAGCGTTCTGCAAGTTCCAGCCGCTGGTTGCAGGAACACTTTAGCGATAAATATGTGCTGCAGGCGCAGAAAAAAGGACTCCGCTCGCGCGCTTGGTTTAAACTTGATGAAATACAGCATACCGATAAGCTATTCAGACAGGGAATGACTGTTGTGGATTTAGGGGCAGCGCCTGGCGGATGGTCACAGTATGTTGTCAGCCAAATCGGCGAAAAAGGGCGTATTATCGCTTGTGATATTCTGTCTATGGATCCTATTGTCGGAGTCGATTTTCTTCAAGGGGATTTTTGTGATGAATTAGTTCTGAAGGCTCTTTTGGAAAGAGTCGGCAGTGATAAGGTTCAGGTGGTGATGTCTGACATGGCCCCGAACATGAGTGGTACACCGGCAGTGGATATACCCAAAGCGATGTATCTTGTGGAATTAGCATTGGATATGTGCCGGGATATATTAGCGCCAGGCGGAAGTTTCCTGGTGAAAGTATTTCAGGGAGAAGGGTTTGATGAATATCTGCGAGAAATTCGCTCCCTGTTTACAACGGTAAAGATTCGTAAGCCAGATGCCTCGCGTGCCCGGTCCCGTGAGGTGTACATCGTAGCGACAGGGCGCAAAGTGTAGTACCCTAACGTTATTTTTTAACACAGTTGTAATATGAGGTTAATCCCTTGAGTGACATGGCGAAAAACCTGATCCTCTGGTTAGTCATCGCGGTTGTGCTGATGTCGGTATTCCAGAGCTTTGGGCCCAGCGAGTCGAATGGCCGTAGGGTGGATTATTCAACCTTTTTAACTGAAGTGAATCAGGATCAGGTTCGTGAAGTACACATTAATGGACGTAAGATCAGTGTCGTCAAAAAAGACAGCACGCAATATACGACTTATATCCCTGTCAACGATCCCAAGCTGTTGGATAACCTTCTGACTAAGAATGTGAAAGTTGTTGGTGAGCCACCTGAAGAACCGAGCCTGCTGGCTTCTATCTTCATTTCCTGGTTCCCGATGCTGTTGCTGATTGGCGTTTGGATTTTCTTCATGCGTCAAATGCAGGGAGGGGGTGGCAAAGGTGCCATGTCCTTTGGTAAAAGCAAGGCGCGGATGCTGACTGAAGATCAGATCAAGACGACATTTGCTGATGTTGCTGGTTGCGATGAAGCTAAAGAAGAAGTCAGTGAACTGGTAGAGTACCTGCGTGAACCTAGCCGTTTTCAGAAGCTTGGCGGTAAAATCCCGAAAGGTATTCTGATGGTAGGTCCTCCCGGGACGGGTAAGACGCTGCTGGCTAAAGCAATTGCCGGTGAAGCGAAAGTGCCTTTCTTTACTATTTCCGGGTCCGATTTTGTAGAGATGTTTGTTGGCGTCGGTGCGTCTCGTGTGCGTGACATGTTCGAACAAGCCAAGAAAGCTGCTCCTTGTATCATTTTTATTGATGAAATTGACGCTGTAGGGCGTCAGCGTGGGGCAGGTCTGGGCGGCGGGCATGATGAACGTGAACAAACACTGAATCAGATGCTGGTCGAAATGGATGGTTTTGAAGGTAACGAAGGTATCATTGTTATCGCGGCAACCAACCGTCCTGATGTACTGGATCCCGCGTTGTTACGACCAGGTCGTTTCGACCGACAGGTGGTGGTGGGATTACCGGATGTACGTGGCCGTGAGCAGATTTTGAAGGTTCATATGCGCCGAGTTCCTTTATCTCCGGATGTTGATGCTTCAGTGATCGCACGTGGTACACCGGGTTTCTCTGGGGCTGATTTGGCTAACTTGGTTAACGAGGCTGCCTTATTTGCGGCCCGTGGCAACAAACGTGTTGTTTCTATGGCTGAGTTTGAAAAGTCTAAAGATAAGATCATGATGGGAGCGGAGCGACGTTCTATGGTCATGACTGAGGCACAGAAAGAATCCACTGCGTATCATGAAGCGGGCCATGCCATTATTGGTCGCCTGGTTCCAGAACATGATCCCGTGCATAAAGTGACGATTATTCCGCGTGGACGTGCATTAGGGGTAACGTTCTTCCTGCCCGAGGGGGATGCTATCAGCGCCAGTCGCCAAAAACTGGAGAGCCAGATTTCTACGCTTTATGGCGGTCGTTTAGCCGAGGAAATTATTTTCGGTTCTGAGCACGTATCTACAGGGGCTTCAAACGATATTAAAGTGGCTACATCTATTGCCCGCAATATGGTGACTCAGTGGGGGTTTTCGGAAAAACTGGGTCCTTTGTTGTACGCGGAAGAAGATGGAGAAGTATTTCTGGGTCGTTCTGTAGCCAAGACGAAACATATGTCTGATGAAACCGCCAGAATTATTGATCAGGAAGTTAAGGTACTGATCGAGCGTAATTATCAGCGTGCCCGTGAATTGTTGATGGCAAATATGGATATCCTGCATTCAATGAAAGATGCATTGATGAAATATGAAACCATTGATGCTCCGCAAATTGACGATCTGATGGCACGAAAAGAAGTCCGTCCTCCAGCGGATTGGGAGGAATCAGCATCGAATAGTCATTCTGATAATGGCGGCGCTCCCAATATGCCAACGCAAGGCGGCGATGAGCCAATTACACCCAACCAGGGTAATACGGTATCAGAACAGCTAAACGATAAATAATGGTATAGCAACCTGTATTGTTGATCTCTGTGATTTGTAAACCCCGGCTTGCCGGGGTTTTTTACTGGAGTTTAATGGTTCCAGCAGTATAAAAATGGTCGTGGTTTTGAGGAATGAATATGAAGCTGACTGCCAGAGGAGCGATTTTGGATCTCTCCTGTCCACAGGTGATGGGTATTTTAAATGTTACCCCGGATTCTTTCTCCGATGGAGGAAAGCACGCCACATTAGATGCCGCGCTGTTCCATGCACAGGAGATGATCGCGGCAGGAGCAACATTGATCGACGTAGGTGGTGAGTCAACCAGACCTGGAGCTAATGCAGTAAGTGTGGAAGAAGAGTTATCACGAGTAATCCCCGTTGTAGAGGCACTATCCCAGCGTTTTGATACCTGGATTTCCGTAGATACGTCAAAGCCAGAAGTGATCACTGCATCGGCATTGGCCGGTGCTCATTTGATTAATGATATTAGGTCATTACAGGAGCCTGGCGCTTTGGAAGCCGCTTCAGCTACCGGATTACCAGTATGTCTGATGCATATGCAGGGATTACCAGAAACCATGCAACACGCCCCGTATTATGACAATCTGTTGGATGAAGTTTTTGCTTTTTTTGAGCATCATATTGCACGTTGTGTGAATGCCGATCTCCAGAAAGGCAGGCTTTTGTTGGATCCGGGGTTCGGATTTGGCAAAAGTCTAGCGCATAATTATCAGATACTTGCTCATCTGAAGGAGATGCATCGCTTTGGTTTGCCATTGCTGGTTGGTATGTCGAGAAAATCCATGATTGGTCAGGTACTTAATGTTCCGCCTCTTGACCGAGTGCATGGCAGCGTTGCCTGCGCGGTTATAGCTGCTATGCAGGGCGCTCACATTATTCGCGTTCATGATGTAAAAGAAACGGTTGATGCCATGCGCATTGTAGAAGCCACACTTTCAGCTAAGGAATAAAAAAAATTTATGAGCGGCCGTAAATATTTTGGAACTGACGGTATTCGGGGCAAAGTTGGAGATACACCGATTACGCCTGACTTCGTATTAAAACTTGGCTGGGCAGCAGGGAAGGTTCTGGCTCGCCATGGTTCTAAAAAGATCATCATTGGTAAAGATACCCGTATTTCCGGTTACATGCTTGAATCTGCGCTTGAGGCCGGATTGGCTGCAGCGGGACTTTCCGCTTCCTTTACCGGCCCGATGCCGACACCCGCGGTGGCTTACCTGACACGTACTTTTAGAGCGGAAGCCGGTATTGTTATATCGGCTTCCCACAATCCTTACTACGATAATGGCATTAAATTCTTCTCGATCGATGGCATTAAATTGCCGGATGAAGTCGAGGAGGCTATTGAAGCAGAAATGGAAAAGCCGATTACCTGTGTTGAATCTTCCGAGTTGGGTAAAGCCAACCGGATAGTAGATGCGGCGGGCCGCTATATAGAGTTCTGCAAAGGAACCTTCCCGAGCGAATTGAACCTTAATGGCCTGAAGATCGTTGTGGATTGTGCCAATGGCGCGACATATCACATCGCTCCCAGTGTACTGCGTGAGCTGGGTGCCAGTGTGATAACCATTGGCTGCGAGCCTGATGGGATGAATATAAATGAACACTGTGGTGCTACGGATGTCAGCCAGTTGCAGGCACGGGTTTTAGCTGAAAAAGCCGATGTTGGTCTTGCCTTTGATGGTGATGGTGATCGTTTGATAATGGTTGACCATCTGGGCAACAAAGTTGACGGTGACCAGATCCTGTACATTATTGCCCGTGAAGGCTTGCGTCAAGGGCAACTCCGCGGAGGGGCTGTCGGTACCCTGATGAGTAACATGGGGTTGGAACTGGCACTTAAGCAGTTAGGCATCCCTTTTGCGCGGGCTAAAGTGGGCGACAGATATGTACTGGAGTTGATGCAGGAGAAAGGATGGCGGATTGGTGCAGAAAATTCTGGCCACGTTATTCTGCTTGATAAAACGACTACCGGAGATGGTGTGATTGCGGGGTTGCAAGTCCTGACAGCTATAGTTCGTAATCATATGAGTCTGCATGATTTATGTAGTGGCATGACGCTGTTTCCCCAGATTCTGGTTAACGTCTGTTTCACTGGTGAACATAATCCATTGGAAGATGAATCAGTTAAGCAAGTTACTCAGGATGCTGAAAATCAACTGGCCGGGCGCGGGAGAGTGTTACTACGTAAGTCCGGTACTGAACCGTTGATTAGGGTTATGGTTGAAGGCGAGGATGGCGAGATGGTTACGCTTTTGGCTGACCGTATCGCCGAGGCTGTAAAGGCCGTCGGATAATATATATGACGCCACCTGCCTGGCTGATAATTGATCAACTATCTCGCTTACCCAGATGAGATGACATAAGCATATCGTTGTTGATTTAAAACTGAATAATCAATTGGATAATGTGGTCTTTGGTGTGGGGATTGGTTGTCCGCTGTTTTTTTCCCCAATCGGCCAGGCAGCGCTAAATTACCCTTGCTTACGGTGCATGCTTTGGTTAGTATTCAGACCCGCTTTGTAGGGGATGAAACAACATCCTACTGCGGGCTACAGCAGGCGGGTTAACCGCAAGAATTCAGCAATCCTCACTTCGTGGGGAAACAGTAACAGGTACAATTATGTACGAAGCTCTTTTAGTCATTTTCTTGTTGGTATCTATTAGCCTTGTGGGGCTGATTATGCTGCAACAAGGTAAAGGTGCTGATATGGGCGCGTCGTTCGGAGCAGGTGCTTCCGCTACTTTATTTGGTTCGAGCGGTTCTGGTAACTTCATGACCCGTACGACGGCTATATTGGCGACGCTGTTTTTCATTATCAGCTTGCTTTTAGGTAACATGAGCTCCAATCATAGCCAGAAAGGGAGTGAGTGGGAAAGCTTGAGTCAGCCAGCTCCAGCCAAAGTTGAGCAGAGTACGGCTCCTGCCGCACCAACTAGCGATATCCCTAAATAATCGCGGATAGCTTGAGGCGAGCCGGATGAAGTTTATCGATGACAAGTGAATATGTTATCGGGTTGTAAGATTTTGATGCCGAGGTGGTGGAATTGGTAGACACGCTACCTTGAGGTGGTAGTGCCCGATTGGGCTTACGGGTTCAAGTCCCGTCCTCGGTACCAATACAGAATCAATAGACGCCAATAGGCGTCTATTTTTTTATCTGAACCCCGTGGTTTTACTGTAGGGTTGTAAGTTGTGCTGGGCACTCAATGCATTGGTGAAAATAACCGTGTCCCGCCCCGCTAGGAGATATTAGTGACAGGATGTTGACTGCCGCCTTTTTCTGGTGGTCAGCAGTCTTCAAACGTAGCGCCGTTACAACCATCACTCATTTTCGCCTCCGGCCATGCTTGTAATGCCTGATATTGGTGGTACGTGACCCTCCGTTTTCATAATAGAAAACGGCGTCAACAGGCCTCCTGGCAATATTCATCAAGAAGTCGCAATTGGTTCAGATAAATTGCAACGTTAGCGTAATTGCTATGTCGTTCGCGCCAAGCCTTAAACTACGAACGGTGTCAGACACATAGTCATTCCTACAGTTTTATGGTTCAAGTGGTTATGCTGCTGGCAAATCATCACTGCCTGGATACATGGAAGATCCGTGCTGATGTACCGATTGATCTGTGACAACAGTCGGCGGACTGGATCATGGAATATTTGAAATAGTGGCTTTATCTACCTGACGGCATCGAAACGAGTTTGAAGGATCAGACGTAGCGTCTGATTTTATGAGTAACCGAGGACAACCCAATGAACAAATCAGGGAAGACTTTCGATGCTCAAATATCTGCTTGATACTAATATTTGTATTTACACTATCAAAAATAAACACAGGAAGTCAGAAAGGCTTTTTATCGCTATTACGGCCAATTCGGCATCAGTTCTGTCACGCTAATGGAACTGATTTACGGTGCGGAAAAATCGATTAATCCTGAAAAGAAGCTGGCGGTGATTGAAGGTTTTGCCACCCGTATGGAAGTGCTGACATATGGCTTTGATACCGCTGTTCATACCGGTCAGATTCACGCAGAACTGACAAGAAAAGGAACGCCTATCGGTTCCTATGATACCTGCTGGCAAGCCATGCCCGCTCATCTGGACTGATACTGGTAACCAATAATGTCTGTGAGTTTGAGCGAGTGACGGGACTACGAGTAGAAAATTGGGTAAATAAATAAGTCGAACGCGTTGAGACTTTCTGAGAGACAGTATTTATTCGAAATATAAAGGGGATAAAAACATTATTCTTGACTCAATAAGTCACCGATAGAAAACAGGGTATAGTCTATTGTCTTCTGTGATTAACCCGTAAATAATCCAGCCCTAAATGTTTGGGAGCAACTACATTTTCGAACTGGTGAAAATCCTTTTAAATCAAGAATCAATATGTGGTCAGTTCTAATCTCTATAGGACTAAGACACTTTCGCTATTGGGCTTAGCGTGCATAAAATTCCCATGGAAATTTGAACGACAGCACAGGCGGTAAATAATGTGCCAATGCCATAGCCCGACACAATGTATCCAGAAATGGCGAGGCCAAACGGCAAACCCATTTTAAACAGCGTACCAGTGATCCCCATAACCTTGCCCAGATTTTCGGTTTTGATACTTTCCTGCCGGTAGGTATAAACGAGAATAGCCGTAATGACTTCGAAGAAACTTACCCAGAAGAAAGCAGAAACTAGTACTAATGAATGGTTAGAAAACAAAATAAATAGATAGCCCAGTGCCTGAGTTATTGTCGTGGTAATCAACACTTTTCCCAGACCAAATTTGTTGCGCAAACGCACCGTCAACAGCGATCCGAGTATCCCACCGATCCCGCCCGCAGACGCCATATAACCGATATCCACGGCATTCATGGCCAACACGGTTTTGGCGTAATAGATTGACTGTAATGAAAAGACTACCGAGCTGGTATTTAACACCGCAATTGCCAATGCCATATGATAAAGAGGAGGGTTGGCCCGCAGGATTCTCCACCCTTCAATAATTGCTTTTCCTATTGATCCGGTGGTCCTGAATACCTCTCTCTCATACGGCATTTTTATCAGGTAACACCAAGCGATAAACAGGAACAAGGCGATCCACAGAAAAATAATATGCACAGAGGAGAATAAAATCACCACGCCTGATAGCAATGGCCCCATGGCCTGAAACAGGCTGTTTAGCGAACTCATGCTGGAAGTCGCGGCACTTTGCAACGATAAGGGGAGTATGTGCTTCAACATGCCCATTCTGGCATTAAGATAACCAAAATTGAACGCCATCATAAAGAAGGCACAAGGGAACAGCACCCACAGCGGGTTGGGTAAAAACTGAATGGCCAACCATCCCGTCAGTAGACACACAACCTGCCCAGCAACCATCCATTGCGACCACACTCTGCGATCCACCCGGTCGATCCACGCCCCAATTACCGACGCCAGCAGAATATAAGGCAGAAACTCGACGGCACGCACCCAGCCCATAATTTCTGATGAACGAGTAATGTCATAGATCAACAGCGGAAGTGCCAGTTCATAAACCTTGCCGCCCAGATTACAAAACAGCGCCCCAGAGAACAGAATGCGGAACTGGCTGTTTTTCCATATAGAGTATTCTTCCACCTTTTCCACCTTTTCCACCTTTTCCACCTTTTCCACGTTTCCTCCTCCATCTATTTCTACTTATGACTTCGCCAAAATCCGGCTATTGCCATCCTTGAATAGCTTGCTTTCCCGGATCAGGTCGCCATCGTTCTCACTGACTTTAGTGTGAAAATCGGAGGAAGGGGGATGGCCAAAATAGATCATTGAGAAGTCTAGTCCGCGGGAACGGGTTTCATCGTAGCGGCTATCGATGTCGATAAAACGCATCACAAAAGCGGTACGTGTTGCGATCTCTCCTTCTAATAACGGTTCACTGGCGTGGATCACATTTTTGTTAAAAATCAATACATCACCGAGGTTAAACGAATCAGTGTGCTTGTAATATTCTAGTAACGTACTGAGCGCGGGTGAATTGAGAATACTGTGCCGTAACTCGATGTAATTGCCCAACTCAAGGGAATCTCTGTCCACCTCAGCAAGCTCACGTATCATTTGATCGATAGACGGATCGATATCCATATACATAAACTTGCCCGAAATAATATGTTCCGGCACATAGCTCATACCGCCTCCCTGATTATCGGTATCAATTTTTACTAACGGCACCCACATCGAACAGCCAAAATCCTCACCATGTTGATAACCAAAGCTTTGTGTCCCAATGTGCCAAGGAAAACCCGTGTGCTTTTCTTTTTCTATCTGGAAACCCAGCCCCTGGGTATAGAACAGGCTGCGATTAGCCAGCGTGGTCAATGTGCCGGAGAAGCAGTCATGGGCCAGCAGCGCCTTGATAACTAAATCGTTTTCAAAAATATCGTATCCGACGCGCTTGAAACCAGTTTGGTTTTCATCCAACAACCGCAGGTGTTCAGTGATGGAGTTCTTAATATGTGAAATCAGTGAAGTTGACAGAAATGATCGTAAAACAACAAAGCCATTCTTCTTGAATTGTGACACGTCATAATCGGTTAGGCTGAAGTGATTATTAATTGTTTCATTCATGTTCACGCTCACAGTAATTATTGATATAAATTTTGGTCGGCAGGTGGCGTTATTTCAGTGCGCCATATTTAGGCAGAGTATATTTGTTGAGGGGCAAACACAGGGTTTGCGTTTGGGTATACTGGTCCAGACTCCAGCGTCCCCCAACGGCACCAATGCCACTCTCTTTAAAACCGCCAAATGGGCAACGAATATCCCGAATGTATGGCGTATTTATTCCAACATTTCCCGCCTGCATTTGTCGGGCAAAAGACAATGCTTTGGATTGATCCGCACTCCATACCGATCCTGCTAACCCAAATCGGGTATCATTGGCCAAAGCAAGGGCGTGAACTTCATTGTCCGCAGTAAAAATTCCGATAATGGGACCGAATATTTCTTGTGTGGCCAAATCGCTCTGAGGATGAATCCCCGTGAATACGGTAGGCTCAATGTAAAAACCCTGCTGGTGTTCTGCCGGTATATGCCCACCGGTTCTCCGGCTTGCTCCTGCTTGCTGGGCTTGCGCAATGGCTTCCAGCATCCTTTCCCGATGCATGGCACTGATCATCGGGCCTATCTCGCTGGTTTCATCAAACGGATCACCAACGCGAATATGCTGGGTTCGTTCAATAAATCTGCGGCTAAACGCCTCGGCAATGGGTTGCTCGACAATGATGCGCGAACCCGCCGTGCATACCTGCCCGTTGCTACTGAAAGCAGACACCAATGCACCGTCCAATGCAGCATCAATATCTGCGTCAGCCAGTACCACAGTCGGGGATTTTCCGCCCAATTCAAGTAACGAGCGTCGCACCGTATTCGCCGAATACCTTAAAACCTCTTTACCTACCTGAGTACCGCCGATAAAACACAACAGATCGATACCGGGATGCTGTATCAATGCCTGGCCAGTTGGCTGCCCTGCGCCATGTACCAAATTGACTACGCCTTCTGGTAGGCCGACTTCCTCAAAGATTTGGCCCAACAGAGAAACCGGTATCTTCACATTCATGCTGTGCAAATAACACCAGGTTGTCTTCCAGTACGTCTGCGATCATATGTAGGTAAGCAGCCCTTTCCTCTACCGCCATGCGTGGCCAAGGCCCTTGTGTATATGCCGCTCTGGCTGCCTGCACGGCGGTATCAACATCCACTGGTGATGAAATATTTACGTGGGCAATGCGTTCTTCGGTTGCCGGATTTACCGAAAACAGGTTGCCTTCTCCCGTTGCCCTAATATGCCTGCCGTTGATGAAGTTGACGATCTCGATCATGGCTCCCTCCGCTTAGTCCGCTAAACCTGTAGAACTGTTTTGGTTTAATAACATGGTGAACGCTGTATGGAACCTGCCTGCCGCATCTTCAAGTACGTCATGCGTATGGCAGGCACTAAGCCAACCATGGGACTTGTGCATATCAATACTTTGGCGGGCAAGAATCGCTTTCAGCTCGCTGTATATAGCCGCGTTTTTTTGCGCCATCCAGATTGCATCTTCAGAGGGCGCAATCTCAACCCCTGCTTTTTGCGCGCCAATCAATATGTGAAAGATTGAAGATTGATGGAATAACTGCACATCAATACCGACCTGATTGGCCTTATCATTCACCATGTCTACAAATAGTGCGGTGTTTCTGTCCAATGTTTTTTGATTTCGGTGTTCTTTATCACATCGCAGCACTTTATTTATGGCCTTACACTTCGGCGGTTCGTTTCAACGCTGCATGTAAAGTATCGATTGCCGATGGGATTTCTGCTGACCGACGAGTTATTTGCGTTGAGTAGTAAGGAAGATCGGATACATGTTCTCTCGGTCAGCTATTTGCTGGGTGCTGTAATTACCTTCTATGTTGGATGGGTTGCATTCAGCCTCATGGGGATGGCGACACCCATTCTTCCCAATCTGAATAGATATCACCTCGATTTCTCAATTATTGCGATGTTTATCACCATTGTTGTGCCGATGATTAAGCATCTTAGTGCGCTCTCCGGTGTCGTTTCCTCACTGCTACTTTCCATGCTGCTCACATATTTTGACGTAGAAGGCGCAATTGTGAGCATGGGTTACTTCGGCATGATGATCTCAGTCTTTGTATCACGCATCGCAAGGGAGCAGAAATGAGCTGGGCTCTATTGTTAACCCTGGCCGTAATTGTCTTCGTCAATCGGTATGTTTTTTTGATCCAAACGTTCCCGTGAGAATGCCGCAGATATTTCATGATGCTCTGCAGTATTCCGCCCCATGCCGGTTAACCGGCATTTGTAGCCCAATCATTCTTATGAAAAACAACGTCGTAAGGGTATTTACTGATAATCCTTATCTTTGGGGGAGCGATCTGAGCTGTCGTGATCGCTTTTTTGTCCGCCAGATGGTTGCCTCGGTTTTGACGAGCTTACCGGTGTTCTACATATTGGTTTATGCGTTGTAGATAATTGGATTGCTGCATGAATCAGCGTCTATTTATCGGGCATTGGTGCGTGAGATCGTGGGCTGGTGAAAGATTGTGCGGTGAAGGTCTACACCTCGAAATTGCACGTTGGGTCAGGCGGGTAGCCTTCTCTATGGGTCCCACTCGTGTTTCCACCGCAGATGCAGACGGTCACTGTCCATCAATGCGGCAATGAACAATATTATCCCAAACATTATCCGTGAATGTCGGCTGCGAGATGATTGCCTGTTTTCCTTATTGTCTTTCATAGACATTGAGTGAGGTTGTGGGTATTATGCCCACCGCATCAGAAACCCTGTGTTGTAATTTATCGCCGCTGTTATTGACTTTATTAATAGTAGATAACGAAGGACACAATCAGGGATAAGTATATGGATGAGGATTCATTACGATAAGGTCTTGACAGGTCTCCTTGTGTTTCAATACGATAGGCCAAATCTTCAAGTCTCGTCCTTGTACCAATCCTAGAGATAACTTGCATTTTTGCGGTTGTCAGCGTATTATTTGCCACGTTTTCGGACGCGGGGTGGAGCAGCTTGGTAGCTCGTCGGGCTCATAACCCGAAGGTCGTCGGTTCAAATCCGGCCCCCGCAACCACTTGATTTTCCCAATAAAGTTTTTTTTCACAAATAAACTGTTCTAGCGTGTCTTTGTATCACTTCCACAGTAAGTTTTGAAAAAATCCTTAACGGAAAACTACACCGCGCTGTATAGGCGGTATATAGGGTCCAGTTACTAAAAGCCTCGATATATCGGGGTTTTTTGTTATTTGACAGCAGAATTACTGGGCTATTAAGCCCTTTTTTTATGTCTTGGGGGTGGACTTGTCCACATTAGAGCAAAAATTAACAGAGATGATTTCAGCACCTGTTGAAGCATTAGGTTATGAACTGGTGGGTATTGAATTCATTCGGGGTCGCCAATCGACGCTGCGTATCTATATTGATAGTGACGATGGGATCACTGTTGATGATTGTGCTGATGTTAGCCATCAGGTCAGTGCAGTGTTGGATGTTGAAGACCCCATATCCGTCGCCTATAACCTGGAAGTGTCGTCTCCAGGGCTGGATCGCCCTTTATTCACTGCTGATCATTATGTACATTTTATTGGTGAAGAAGTGATAGTCGTGCTGCGTATGGCAGTCCAGAATCGCCGTAAGTGGCAGGGAGTAATTAAATCCGTAGAAGGTGAGATGATCTCTGTAACAGTGGAAGGCAAAGACGAAGTGTTCGCACTGAGCAACATCCAGAAAGCGAATCTGGTACCCCACTTTTAAAGTTTGGATGAGGCAACTAGGATGAATAAAGAGATTCTGGCTGTTGTTGAAGCGGTTTCAAACGAAAAAGCCGTTCCGCGCGAGAAAATTTTTGAAGCGCTGGAAACAGCATTAGCAACAGCAACTAAGAAAAAGTATGAACAGGAAATTGAAGTCCGTGTCTGTATTGACCGTAAAACAGGGGACTTTGATACATTTCGTCGCTGGCTGGTAGTGAATGAAGTCACTTTACCAACACGTGAGATCACCCTGGAAGCGGCACAGTTTGATGATCCTACCGTCGAGCTGGGTGGTTATATTGAGGACCAGATTGAATCTGTCACCTTCGATCGGATCACTACTCAAACAGCCAAGCAGGTTATTGTTCAGAAGGTTCGTGAGGCTGAACGGGCGATGGTTGTCGAACAGTTCCGTGAACAGGAAGGTGAAATCGTAACCGGTGTAATCAAGAAAGTGAGTCGTGATAATATTTCCCTGGATCTGGGGAATAACGCCGAAGCGGTTATTGGCCGTGAAGATATGCTTCCCCGTGAGAATTTTCGTCCAGGTGACCGTGTGCGAGGCGTGCTTTATTCCGTTCGTCCAGAAGCCCGTGGAGCGCAGTTGTTTGTCAGCCGTTCTCGCCCGGAAATGCTGATTGAGCTTTTCCGCATTGAAGTACCGGAAATTGGTGAGGAACTCATTGAAATCAAAGCTGCGGCACGTGATCCGGGATCTCGTGCGAAAATCGCAGTTAAAACCAATGATAAGCGTATCGATCCGGTAGGCGCCTGCGTAGGTATGCGTGGTGCGCGCGTACAGGCAGTATCTAGTGAACTGGGTGGTGAGCGTGTTGATATCGTGCTATGGGATGATAACCCGGCACAGTTTGTTATTAATGCAATGGCTCCGGCAGATGTGGCATCTATCGTGGTGGATGAAGACAATCATACCATGGATATCGCTGTTGAAGCTGGCAACCTGGCTCAGGCTATCGGCCGTAACGGACAAAACGTGCGTTTGGCTTCTCAGCTCAGTGGCTGGGAATTGAACGTGATGACCATAGAAGATCTTCAGGAGAAACATCAGGCTGAAGCTCATGCAGCAATCGATATCTTCACTAAATATCTGGATATTGATGAAAATTTCGCCACACTTTTAGTGGAAGAGGGTTTCTCTTCGCTGGAGGAGCTGGCTTATGTACCGATCAAAGAGTTGCAAGAAATTGACGATCTGGATGAAGAAATCGTTGAATCTCTGCGTGAGCGTGCAAAAGCCGCATTGACCACGTTGGCGTTGGCGCGTGAAGAAAGCCGTGGTGATGTTCAACCGGCCGATGATTTGCTCAGTTTGCCTGGTTTGTCCCGTGAAATGGCATTCAAACTGGCTGCATGTGGTGTATGTACGTTGGAAGATCTTGCTGAGCAGGGCGTCGACGACCTGGCAGATGTTGAAGGGCTTGATGAAAAAAGAGCCGGTGAGCTAATTATGGCTGCACGTAATATCTGTTGGTTTGGTGACGACAACGAATAACAAACTGTAGCAGGAAAGGAACAGCATGACAGATGTAACCATAAAATCGCTGGCCGCAGAGATTCAGACTTCGGTTGACCGCCTGATACAGCAATTTGCTGATGCGGGAATTACCAAGTCTGCTTCAGACTCTGTGGCGCAGCACGAGAAAGAAGCACTGCTGACGTACCTGAACCGTGAACGCGGTAGTGCATCAAGCAAATTGACATTACAACGTAAAACACGTAGCACATTAAATATTCCGAGCACCGGCGGTAAGAGTAAATCGGTGCAGATTGAAGTCCGCAAGAAACGCACTTATGTAAAACGCGATCCACTGGATGCCCAACAGGCTGAAGAGGAAGAGCTGGCACGGCGTGAAGCGGAAGAACAGGCACAACGCATTGCTGAAGAGCAAGCTAAACGTGAAGCTGAAGAAAAAGCTAAACGTGAAGCCGCTGAGAAGGCAAAACGCGCTGCTGAAGAGCAAGCCAAACGTGAAGCCGCCGAAAAAGCTAAGCGTGATGTAGCGGAAAAAGAAAAAGTGATCAATCAACAGAATGACAGTACGACCAAACCAGCCCAGTCTGAGAAAGCTCGACGTGAAGCTGAAGCGGCTGAACTCAAGCGCAAAGCAGAAGAAGCGGCACAGATGAAAGTTGAAGAAGAAGCCCGGCGTATTGCTGAAGAAGCCCGTCGCATGGCGACAGAGAACGCCGGACTTTGGGAAGCACAAAGCACACCAGTTGTTACCGAGGATGCTGACTACCACGTAACAACATCTCATCATGCGCGTGAAGCTGAAGATGAGAATGACCGCAAGGTTGAAGGTGAACGTCGTAGTCGTAGCCGTAAGGTGACCAAACAGAAAAAAGGTAATCGTCTGTCTGAGTCCAAGGCTGATCGTGAAGAGGCTCGTGCCGTTCGTGGTGGTAAGGGCAAACGTAAACCAAGCACACTGCAGCAGGGGTTCAATAAACCAGCGCAGGCTGTCAACCGTGATGTGGTCATCGGTGAAACCGTTACGGTTGCCGAATTGGCCAATAAAATGGCGGTGAAAGGCTCTCAGGTCATCAAAACCATGATGAAACTTGGCGCTATGGCGACTATTAACCAGGTTATCGATCAGGAAACAGCACAACTGGTTGCGGAAGAAATGGGTCACAAAGTGATTCTTCGCCGTGAAAACGAGTTGGAAGAAGCGGTAATGAGTGACCGTGATACTGGCGTTGCACCCGAATCTCGTGCACCGGTAGTGACTATCATGGGACATGTTGACCACGGTAAAACTTCACTGCTGGATTATATTCGCTCTACTAAAGTCGCAGCTGGCGAAGCGGGTGGGATTACTCAGCATATAGGTGCTTATCACGTAGAAACCGGAAACGGGATGATTACTTTCCTGGATACTCCGGGGCATGCCGCGTTTACCGCTATGCGTGCACGTGGTGCTCAGGCAACAGATATCGTGGTTCTCGTGGTTGCAGCTGACGATGGCGTTATGCCTCAGACTATTGAAGCAATCCAGCATGCCAAAGCAGCTAAAGTCCCGGTCGTTGTTGCTGTTAACAAAATTGATAAACCAGAAGCTGATCCAGACCGTGTGAAAAATGAATTGTCCCAGTACGGCGTTATGCCGGAAGAGTGGGGCGGTGAGTCTCAGTTTGTACATGTGTCGGCAAAAGCCGGTACGGGTATTGATGAGCTGTTGGATGCAATCCTGTTACAGTCCGAAGTTCTGGAACTGAAGGCGATCCGTAGCGGTATGGCCAGTGGTGTCGTGATTGAGTCCTTCCTGGATAAAGGTCGTGGTCCGGTTGCAACTGTTCTGGTACGTGAAGGTACACTGAATAAAGGTGATATTGTTCTGTGTGGCTTTGAATATGGCCGAGTACGTGCAATGCGTGACGAACTGGGGCATGAAATTACAGAAGCTGGTCCGTCTATTCCAGTTGAAATTCTCGGCCTGTCAGGTGTACCTGCGGCCGGTGATGAAGCGACGGTTGTGCGCGATGAGAAGAAAGCACGTGAAGTGGCTCTCTATCGTCAGGGTAAATTCCGTGACGTTAAACTGGCTCGTCAGCAGAAATCCAAATTGGAAAATATGTTCGCTAACATGACCGAAGGTGAGGTTTCTGAGCTAAATATTGTTCTGAAATCTGATGTTCAAGGGTCTTGTGAAGCGATTTCTGATTCTTTGCTGAAACTGTCTACTGATGAAGTGAAAGTCAAAATCGTGGGCTCTGGTGTGGGCGGTATCACAGAAACCGACGCAACACTGGCTGCTGCGTCGAACGCGATTATTCTTGGTTTTAACGTTCGTGCTGATGCTTCTGCGCGTCGTGTCGTTGAGTCAGAAAGCGTGGATTTGCGTTATTACTCCGTCATTTATGATTTGATCGACGAAGTGAAACAGGCGATGAGCGGTATGCTGGCGCCAGAGTACAAGCAAGAAATCATCGGTATGGCCGAAGTGCGTGATGTCTTCAAGTCACCGAAGTTTGGTGCGGTTGCTGGCTGTATGGTGACCGAGGGTGTTGTTAAGCGTCACAACAAGATCCGCGTCCTGCGTGACAATGTGGTGATCTATGAAGGTGAGCTGGAGTCTCTGCGCCGCTTCAAAGATGACGTTAACGAAGTCCGTAACGGTATGGAATGTGGTATCGGTGTTAAGAACTATAACGACGTTCGCCCAGGCGACATGATCGAAGTGTTTGAAACTATTGAAATTAAACGCACTATCGCTTAATTTTTCCGATAACGTAATTTCATTTTTCCGTTCAGGGGGCTTAGTGCCCCCTGATTTTTCCCTGAGGATTCATCATGGCAAAAGAATTCAGTCGCACGCAGCGTGTGGCGCAGGAAATGCAAAAAGAAATCGCCATTATCATTCAGCGTGAAGTAAAAGATCCGCGTGTGGGCATGGCCACAGTTTCTGGTGTCGAGGTCTCGCGTGATTTGGCCTATGCCAAGATTTTTGTGACTTTTTTAAATGATAATGAGCCGGAACAGGTTAAAACAGGCCTGAAGGCATTACAGGATGCTTCTGGTTTTATCCGGATGTTGTTGGGTAAGGCTATGCGTTTACGTGTGGTTCCGGAATTGACTTTTGCTTATGACAATTCCCTGGTGGAAGGGATGCGTATGTCCAATCTGGTGACCAATGTTGTTAGAAAGGATATTGAGCGTCGCTCTTCTTCCGACGATGATCAGGAGGATTAATGGGGCGTCCTCGTCGTCGCGGCCGAGATATAAACGGTGTGTTATTGCTAGATAAGCCACAGAATATATCGTCTAACGATGTACTACAAAAAGTAAAGCGTATCTTTAATGCCAACAGAGCAGGCCATACGGGGGCGTTGGATCCGCTGGCAACAGGAATGCTGCCGATTTGTCTGGGAGAAGCGACCAAGTTTTCCCAGTATCTGTTGGATTCAGATAAACGTTATCGTGTTATTGCCCGGTTGGGACAGCGCACTGATACTTCTGATGCTGACGGTAATGTGATCGAAGAACGCCCGGTTACGTTCACTGGTGATGAGCTGGCACATGCGCTAGATGGATTTCGCGGCACTATCCAGCAGATTCCATCCATGTATTCCGCACTCAAGTATCAGGGTCGACCGTTATATGAGTATGCCCGTCAAGGGCTGGTGGTTCCGCGTGAAGCACGGGAAATCACTGTCTATGAGTTGTTGTTTATCCGCTGGGAAGGGAATGAGCTGGAGCTGGAAATTCATTGCTCCAAAGGCACTTATATTCGTACCATTATTGACGATTTAGGTGAAAAGCTTGGTTGTGGTGCACATGTCATTTACCTGCGTCGTTTACAGGTAGCAAATTACCCTATCGAGCGAATGATAACGCTGGAGCAGCTTAACGGATTGCTGGATCAGGATCAGGTGGATGCATCTTCACTAATGTCGGCATTGGATGCACAGTTACTGCCTATGGATAGTCCGGTACAAGCGTTTCCTGAAGTGAATCTTTCTTTAGTGATGGCAGGATATTTGAAGCTGGGCCAGGCTGTTCGAACTGCCGGGGCGCCACTGTCGGGTATGGTGCGCATTACTGAAGGTGAAGAGCATAAATTTATCGGTATGGGTGAGATGGACGTTGAAGGCCGTGTGGCACCACGGCGTTTGGTGGTCGAACACGCAGAGCCGGCTATCCAGTGAGCATCTTGCTATCGTAAGGCGCTACGAGTAGAATAACCCGGCTTAAATCTTGGGTGGCTGAATTAGAGATCGGCGCCTTGTTTTTTTATTTATAATGTTCTGGAGTTTACTATGTCTCTAAGCGTTGAAGCTAAAGCTAAAATCGTTTCGGAATTCGGTCGTGATACTAACGACAGTGGTTCTACTGAAGTTCAGGTTGCTTTGTTGACTGCGCAGATTAATCATCTGCAAGGCCATTTTGCTGAGCATAAAAAAGATCACCACAGTCGTCGCGGTCTGCTGCGCATGGTTTCGCAGCGTCGTAAGCTGTTGGACTATCTGAAGCGTAAAGATGTAGCGCGTTATACCAGCTTGATTGAACGTCTGGGCCTGCGTCGCTAATCTGGCGAGTTTCAGTGGGAAGGGGCCTCTTGCGGCCCCTTTCTTCTAGGAAGGTCTAGTAAAACAGAGTAATGTATTGTGTTTTAAATAGGATCCGTTATTACAGCGATTCGCGCGGCTAATGAGAGGCTTTATCTGCAAAGGCAGACTGAAGGTTGTCATTAGTCGCGAGGATGTAGTGACTGGATCGGGTGTTAACTTGGCGTGAATTCGTCCCCTAATCACGCACATAGCATATGGTGAAGGATATAATTTTGCTGAATCCGATCGTACGTAAATTCCAATATGGTCAACACACTGTCACTCTGGAAACAGGGATGATGGCGCGTCAGGCTACTGCTGCTGTTATGGTTAGTATGGATGACACTGCAGTATTTGTGACGGTAGTGGGTGCTAAACACGCTAAACCTGGTCAGGACTTTTTCCCGCTAACTGTCAACTATCAGGAGCGTACTTACGCTGCTGGCCGTATCCCGGGTGGTTTTTTCCGTCGAGAAGGTCGTCCGAGTGAAGGCGAAACCCTGATCTCCCGCCTGATTGACCGTCCTATTCGTCCGCTGTTCCCAGATGGTTTTGTGAACGAAGTTCAGGTTATTGCCACGGTGGTGTCGGTGAATCCGCAAGTAAGCCCGGATATCGTTGCCATGATCGGTGCTTCTGCTGCGTTGAGCCTGTCTGGTATTCCGTTCAATGGTCCTATCGGTGTCGCTCGTGTTGGTTATATCAACGACCAGTATGTGCTGAACCCGACTATTGATGAACTGAAAGAAAGTCGTCTGGATCTGGTTGTGGCCGGTACCCAGGGGGCTGTACTGATGGTTGAATCCGAAGCTGACTTATTAAGTGAAGATCAGATGTTGGGTGCCGTTGTCTTTGGTCATGACCAGCAGCAGGTAGTTATTGAGAACATCAAGGCGCTGGTTGCTGAAGCAGGTAAACCGAAATGGGACTGGTCGTCTCCGAAAGTGAATGCTGCATTGCAGAGTCGTGTGCAGGCGCTGTCTGAAGCCCGTTTAGGTGATGCTTATCGCATTATTGAAAAGCAAGAGCGTTACGCACAGGTTGATGCTATCAAAGCTGAAGTTACTGCGGTGCTATTGGCAGAAGATGCTACGCTGGATGAAGATGAAATCCGCGACATTTTGGGCAGCATTGAGAAAAATGTGGTTCGTAGTCGAGTGTTACGTGGTGAACCGCGTATTGATGGTCGTGAAAAAGACATGATCCGTGGTCTGGATGTGCGTACCGGTGTGTTGCCGCGTACTCATGGTTCTGCTCTGTTTACCCGTGGTGAGACACAAGCGTTGGTGACCGCTACATTGGGTACTGAGCGTGATGCTCAGAATATTGATGAACTGACCGGTGAACGCACTGATCGTTTCATGTTGCACTACAATTTCCCTCCGTATTCCGTAGGTGAGACTGGTATGGTCGGATCACCGAAGCGTCGTGAGATCGGTCATGGCCGTCTGGCAAAACGTGGTGTTCTGGCTGTTATGCCGAAAGCGAGTGAATTCCCGTATACCGTGCGTGTGGTATCCGAAATTACCGAATCTAATGGCTCCTCTTCTATGGCGTCTGTTTGTGGTGCCTCTTTGGCATTGATGGATGCTGGTGTGCCGATTAAAGCCGCTGTAGCGGGTATCGCTATGGGATTGGTAAAAGAAGGCGACAGTTATGTTGTCTTGTCCGATATTCTTGGTGACGAAGACCACTTGGGCGATATGGACTTTAAAGTGGCTGGTAGCCGTGATGGTGTAACCGCGCTGCAGATGGACATCAAGATTGAAGGCATTACCCGTGAAATCATGCAAGTTGCGCTGAATCAGGCAAAAGGTGCCCGTTTGCATATTCTGGGTGTGATGGAGCAAGCAATCAGCATACCGCGTGGTGAAATCTCTGAGTTCGCACCGCGTATTCATACGATCAAGATCAGTACTGACAAGATCAAGGATGTTATTGGTAAAGGCGGTTCTGTTATCCGTGCATTGACCGAAGAGACTGGCACTACCATCGAAATTGAAGATGACGGTACAGTGAAAATCGCGTCAACGGATAGCGAGAAGGCAAAACATGCCATTCGCCGTATCGAAGAGATTACCGCTGAGATTGAAGTCGGTCGGATTTATCAAGGTAAAGTGACCCGCATTGTAGACTTTGGTGCTTTCGTAGCTATCGGTGGTGGTAAAGAAGGTTTGGTACATATTTCTCAAATCGCTGATAAGCGTGTCGAGAAAGTGACTGATTATCTACAAATGGGTCAGGAAGTTCCGGTTAGAGTACTGGAAGTTGATCGCCAGGGACGAGTTCGTCTGAGCATTAAAGAAGCCAATGCCCAGCCTCAGGAATCGGTTTCCGCTTCCGGGGAAGAAGAATAACAGCTAATCAGTTTGCAGCTCCTTACAGTGTGAAGGAGCTGCGTGTATTATAAGGAATGGATATCTTTATACTGAGCAGTCGGGGACAGGATGTTCATACAATGTATGTCTTCGGGAGTAGGAAATGAAGCCTTTCTTGCGCTGGTGTTATGTTGCGACAGCAATCATGCTGGCAGGATGCAGCAACACAGATTGGCGCAAAGATGTAGTATTGGCAGTTCCATTACAACCCACTTTGCAACAGGAAGTGATTCTGGCTCGCATGGAACAGATCCTGGCGAGTCGGGCTCTTACCCCCGACGAGCGAGCGCAGCTATTATATGAGCGCGGAGTGCTGTATGATAGCTTGGGGTTACGGGCATTGGCGCGAAATGATTTTTCACAAGCGCTCTCTATCCGTCCCGATATGCCTGAAGTATTTAATTATTTGGGTATTTACTTAACGCAGGCAGGCAATTTTGATGCTGCCTATGAAGCGTTTGATTCTGTATTAGAGCTTGATCCAACTTACAATTATGCGCGTTTGAATCGGGGGATCGCCTTATACTATGGTGGTCGTTACCTGTTAGCGCAGGATGATCTGCTGGCGTTTTATCGAGACGATCCTAATGATCCTTTTCGTTCCTTGTGGCTGTATCTTGTGGAGAGAGAAATTAATCCCGAGAAGGCCAATGCAGCGTTAAAAGCGCGCTATGAGGAAGCGAAGAAAGGTGTGTGGGGATGGGATATTGTCGAATTCTACCTGGGCAACATCAGCGAAAAAACGTTGATGCAGCGTGTACAGGAAGAAGCTACGGATAACACTTCGCTCGCTGAGCATCTCAGTGAAACTGACTTCTATTTAGGTAAGCATTACCTAAGTCTGGGGGACAAGAACACCGCTTTGGCGCTGTTCAAGCTGACGGTTGCTAACAACGTTCATAACTTTGTTGAGCACCGCTATGCGTTGTTGGAATTGGCGCAGTTAGGCCAAGAGCAAGACGACCTATCAGGATCGGACCAGCAATAGCTGACGAACATCTATCAGCCTGAAATCATGATGATTTCTATCGCCTTTATGGGCGAGGCTTTTTTGTTCGCTTTTTAATCCAATTTGAGCCGGTTCACACTTTTCAATGAAAATGATTGAATATTTTCTCGACAAGTTATGTAGACTGGCCGCCATTATGAAATGAGGCACGTTTACATGGCTGAGTTTGAAATTTCTTTTGCTAGCTTGGGGCTATCCGCTCCAATTATTAATGCCCTGTCAGATCTGGGTTACGAAAAACCATCACCCATTCAGGCAGAATGTATCCCTCATCTGCTCAACGGCCGTGATGTGCTGGGTATGGCGCAGACCGGGAGTGGTAAAACAGCGGCATTCGCTTTGCCGTTATTACAGAATATTAACGTAGATTTAAAAGCACCGCAGATGCTGGTGCTGGCCCCAACCCGCGAGCTGGCGGTGCAGGTGGCTGAAGCCTGCAGTGATTTTGCCAAGCATATGCATGGCGTCAACGTAGTAGCGTTATATGGCGGTCAACGCTATGACGTACAGCTGCGTGCGTTGCGTCAGGGACCTCAGATTGTCGTGGGTACGCCCGGACGTCTGCTGGATCATCTGAAGCGCGGTACGCTGAGTCTGTCCAATCTTAGTGGATTGGTACTGGATGAAGCTGATGAAATGCTGCGTATGGGCTTTATTGAAGATGTAGAAAACATCATGGCGCAGATCCCGGCTGAGCATCAGACGGCGCTGTTCTCTGCAACGATGCCGGAAGCGATCCGTCGCATTACTCGTCGGTTCATGAAGGACCCACAAGAAGTCCGTATTCAGTCCAGCGTTACTACTCGCCCAGACATTAGCCAGAGTTACTGGACGGTGCATGGTGCGCGCAAAAACGAAGCATTGATCCGTTTCCTGGAAGCAGAAGATTTTGATGCGGCGATTATTTTTGTCCGTACCAAAAACGCAACGTTGGAAGTGGCAGAAGCGCTAGAGCGCAGCGGTTACAATAGTGCCGCACTGAACGGTGACATGAATCAGGCATTGCGTGAACAAACGCTGGAACGTCTTAAAGATGGTCGCTTGAATCTTCTGATTGCAACGGATGTGGCGGCTCGTGGTCTTGATGTGGACCGTATTAGTCTGGTCGTCAACTACGACATCCCGATGGATGAAGAATCTTATGTCCACCGTATTGGTCGTACGGGTCGTGCGGGTCGTGCGGGTCGTGCGCTGTTGTTTGTAGAGAATCGTGAACGTCGCCTGCTGCGCAATATTGAGCGCACCATGAAGCTGACTATCCCGGAAGTAGAATTACCGAATGCAGAGCTGCTGGGGCAGCGTCGTTTGGCCAAGTTTGCTTCTAAAGTGCAACAGCAGTTGGAAAGCAGTGATCTGGATATGTACCGTGCGCTGTTGGCCAAGTTGCAGCCACAGGATGAGTTTGATATGGAAACGCTGGCTGCGGCGTTACTGAAAATGGCTCAAGGTGAGCGTCCGCTGATTCTGCCGCCGGATCCGGTGATTGATCGTCGTCCACGCCGTGAATCTCGTGATCGTGATGAATCACCACGTGGTGAGCGTCGTCGTGATGGCCGTGGCGAAGCACGTGACGGGGAACGTCCTCCGCGTCGTGAACGCCGTGATGTGGGTGACATGGAGTTGTACCGCATTGAAGTGGGTCGTGATGATGGTGTTGAAGTACGTCACATCGTGGGTGCTATTGCTAATGAAGGAGATATCAGTAGCCGCTACATCGGTAACATCAAGTTGTTTGCTACCCATTCCACTATTGAGCTGCCGAAAGGAATGCCGGGTGACCTGTTGTCGCACTTTACCCGTACACGCATCCTGAACAAGCCAATGAATATGCAACTGATGGGTGATGCTCAGCCACATGAACGTCGCGAACGTGGTGGTGCAGGTGCAACACCGGCTCGCGGTGGCCGTTCTTTCAGTGATCGCCCCGCAGGCGCTGGCCGTCCTTTTAGTGGCGAACGCCGTGAAGGTGGTGGCGAACGTCGCGGTGGTGGCCGTGATGGTCAACGCGCACCGCGTCGCAGCGAAGCATAACGCAGTGAATTGAAACCAGCCTTCGGGCTGGTTTTTTATTGTCAGTTTATCTGGTTTTCCTGAATGACTTCTTCCCGCAATCCCGCGATCATTTCAAATGAATGTAACCGAGCCTGATGATCAAAGATCTGGCCATTAATCATGATTTCATTGACCTGTGTTTCCCTCAGCAACGTTTGCAAACCATGACGAACTTTACTGCGATCTCCCACTATCGACAGCCGCAATGTCTGCTCTACCATAAACTGTTCGGCTGCTGTCCAGAGGGCGGACATATCCTCTACTGGTGCAGGTAATGGGCCAGGGTTACCTCGTCTCAGGTTGATAAACTGCTGCTGCATGGACGTAAACAGGAAACGGGCATCACGATCGCTATTGGCGGCTACCACATTCACGCAGACCATCGCATAGGGTTCGGGGAAACGGTCTGATGGACGAAAAGTGCTGCGATAGATTTGCAAAGCTTGCAATAGCATATCGGGTGCAAAATGCGCTGCGAACGCAAAAGGTAATCCCATTGAGGCAGCTAGCTGGGCGCTATACAAACTGGAACCGAGCAACCAGATGGGGACATTTAATCCTTGGCCGGGAACTGCCTGTACTGGTTGATCGGGTTGCGTGGCGGTGAAATAGCGCTGAAGTTCCTGTACGTCACGGGGAAAATCATCCATCTCGGCATTTAGGTGACGACGCAACGCCAGCATGGTGCGCTGATCAGTACCGGGAGCCCGTCCCAGCCCCAAATCGATACGACCGGGATACAGGGATTCCAGCGTACCGAACTGTTCTGCAATCACCAGTGGTGAGTGATTGGGCAGCATTACGCCACCGGAACCGAGCCGGATACGGTGCGTTCCACCAGCAAGGTAGCCAATCAATACCGAGGTGGCGGCGCTGGCGATCCCCGTCATGTTATGGTGTTCAGCCAGCCAATAGCGATGGTAGCCCCATTGTTCCACGTGTTGAGCCAGATCCAGCGAATGATGGAAAGCATCGCGTGGTGTAGCGCCCTGCGGAATGGGAGCCAAATCAAGAACGGAAAAGGGAACAGTATGTGATGGCATAAGCATGGCTCGCCTGATTACGTGCTGACCTGACAGCGATCAGTCAATGAATGAGAGTAATTAATATTACTCAATATTCAGGAGATGACGCAGGATGAAGTGTGCGGGAGAGGGCTATCCCCCGCAATGTGATTGATATTATTGAACCAATTCTAACCCGGCTACCCGTTTCCAGTAACCGTTACACTCCACCTGGTTTTCCAGCGTGAGTGGGCGCAATCCTTGTTCGTTGGCGCGGAATTTATCCAGCATTATCAGTGTTTCCGTGCTTTGTGGTGAGAGGCGGACGATATCCACCAGTCCTTGCATTGATGTCAGCTCATTGCCAAGGTTATAACAGTAACCGCTTTGGGTCTGGATGCCGTTCAGCACAAATACCTGCTGGTTTTCCTGCGATAATACATCACGACCCTGCGGGTAGTTGATACAGCAGGTTTCGCACTCATCTTTGGCACGATTTTCCGATCGAGCAGTGAAACAGCGAGCGGAGTAGGCCAGTGGGAGATGACCGTAGCTCAGGACTTCCACTTCGAACTGATGACGGAATCCCAGTTCATCACACTGATTCAACAGATGTTGCAGCCAGTCACGGGATAATTCTACCGGCATGCACCAGCGTACCATTCCCTGTTTGTGCAGCAGTCGCAGAGTATAGGCGTTGTAGCAGTTCAGTGCATGACCAGCGACAAAAGGCAACTGATGTTCTGCCGCCATATTGACTGCGCCAAGGTCATTCGCTTCCAACAAGAAATCACCATTTTCGACATAGCGCTTCAGTTCGTTCAGTTCAGAGGGCGCTTGTAACAGAGCCAGGGTGGAAATCACTACCTGTTTACCACTGGTGGCAACCTGACGAGCCAGGTCGAGCCAATCGTTCACCTTCATGCCACGGCGTTTACTGCACACGGTTTCGCCGAGGTAGATAATATCCGCACTGTTGGATATCGCCGCCTGATAGAACGCCTCAATATCGGCTTTGGGCCAGTAGTAGAGAATGGGTCCCAATGCGTATTTCATATCTTCTCCTACTGCCATTTACGGTGATAAGCACCGAGAGTGGTTTGTGTCCCTTCGGCTACCGCACCCAGCGAATCCATCCATTCCTGTGTCGGCACGAAGCTCTCCGGCGCAGCCTGACAACGATCAATCGCTTCTCGCCATACGCGGGTTATCTGGCTGACATAAGCTGGGCTGCGCTGACGGCCTTCAATTTTTACCGAGGCAATATTGGACGCCATCAGTTCCGGTAGCAGTTCCAGTGTATTCAGGCTGGTGGGCTCTTCCAGCGCGTGATAGCGCTGGCCATCCACCAGATACCGACCCTTGCACAAGGTAGGGTAACCGGCGTTTTCATCATCCTGATAGCGGTCAATCAAGACGTTATTGAGACGGGATTCCATACCGTGATCGGTTTGCTGCCAGCGCACGAAACGTGCCGGTGAACAGGCACCAACGGTATTGGGTGACTCACCGGTCAGATAGGATGACAAATAGCAGCGTCCTTCGGCCATGATACACAGGCTACCGAAAGCGAATACTTCCAGCGGAACCGGGCTGGTACGTGCCAGTTGCTTCACTTGATGAATTGATAGCACGCGCGGCAATACCACGCGGGAAACGTCGAAATGACGTTGATAAAAGCGGATGGCTTCTTCATTGGTGGCTGATGCCTGTACGGAAACGTGTCGTTCAATGTGGGGGTAGCGTTCTGCCGCATATTCCAGCATCGCCAGGTCGGCCAGAATCAACGCATCCGCACCGGTTTGCGCGGCCATATCTACTGCTCGCTGCCAACGTTGATACCCATCGGGATGAGCAAAGGTGTTAATGGCGATATGCAGCTTGCGCCGGTGATGGCGCACATATTCGCAGGCTTCCTGAAGTTTTTTATCGGTAAAGTTGAGGCCAGCAAAATGTCGGGCATTCGTATCGTCTTTCAGCCCGATATAGACCGCGTCTGCACCATTATCGATAGCAGCTTTCAATGCTGGCAGGTTGCCAGCGGGGCAAAGCAGTTCCATACAAATTCCTTCACACATCAAGGTTCCCCGATCGGATTCCCCCAGATGCGATCAATAACGTTGGCGGACTGATGAAGGTTGTTATCAGTCAATGAATGTTTTTAACGAAACAGAATATTAGTTAACCCGCTGGCACGGGACTTTGATTTAAACCAGCATATGTGCGATGAAAACAAGATTGATGTCGTCTATGTGTCGTGATTTCCACGATAACAGGTTAAATTATTGACATAGGCCTCTGCTGCATTTGTGTGATGTGGCAAAATGATGGCAGATTATCAAGTAGGTCAGCATCGCTTTATAGGAGTACGCCAGTGTTGGAAAAACTACGGGCACAAATTGTGCGTCAAGGGCCGAGGTTATTGGGCAAACCACTGAAGTTCACGCCTTTTGCCTTGCAGCATCGGGTACTGGAACAACTGCTAACGTGGCAGTTTCGGCAAGCGCTGGAGGATGGTGAACTGGCGTTTCTGGAAGGCCGCTGGCTGAAAATAGACGTCCGTGATGTGGATTTACACTGGTTTATGACGCTGCAGGATAATCACCTGGTGGTGAGTCATAACGAAATGGCTGATGTTTGTTTTAGTGCCGATGCCAATGATTTGATCCTGATCGCTGCTCGAAAGGAAGATCCCGATACTCTGTTTTTCCAGCGTCGCCTGCGTATTGAAGGTGATACTGAGCTGGGGTTGTATGTGAAGAACCTTATGGATGCCGTTGAACTGGAAAATATGCCGGCGCCGTTGCGCGTCACATTGTTACAGCTGGCTGAATTTATTGCTGCGGGCTTGCAGGAGGGCGTGGATCAATCAACGGTACACGCATCGGCGTCATGCTAGTTCGGGTTGAAATTCCGGTTGATGCACCCGGCATTGACAGTTTGTTGCGGCAGGCATTTCCGACCGGTGCCGAGGCTGAGTTGGTGCGTCAATTGCGTGAAAATGGGCAACTGACCTTAGGCATCGTAGCGACTGATGATGAAGGTGGTGTGATTGGCTATGCTGCGTTCAGTCCCGTAACGATTGAAAATGAAGACCGGCAGTGGGTGGGGTTGGCACCGCTGGCAGTCGATGAACGCTTTCGGTGTCAGGGATTGGGGGAGCAACTGGTATATGAAGGGCTGGATGCACTCAACGAATTTGGTTATACCGCAGTGGTGGTATTAGGTAACCCGGCTTACTATTCCCGTTTTGGCTTTGTTCTGGCAATTGAACAACAGTTACGTTGCCGTTGGCCAGGTACAGAGAAATCGTTTCAGGTTTATCCGCTGGCGGATAATCATTTTGAAGGTACCAGCGGTTTGGTGGAGTATGCGGAGCCATTTAGCCATTTGTGAATGCGGAAAGAAATGCGGTTACTGTCTCGGGCTGGTCTTGTACCAGCCTTTCTTTTTGCGCTTTGCTGAGCTGTTTGATGCGATATTCCCATTTCAGCGCGGTAGATCGATCTCCTGCAACACACTGATAAACCAGCACCAGTTCGCCTTTTCCCCGTAACGCTTTGGCACCTTTTCCGGTTTGATGCTGTGTCAGACGGCGTGGCACATCGGTAGTGATACCGGTATAGAGTAGTCCGCTGGCGGTACGCAGCATATAGAGAGACCAGCACGGTACGGGATTTTCAGTTATCACCTGATTCAACATGCTCAACCAGCGCAGTAAAGAGAAGAGTGCTTATTCTACGGTGTTATGCTTCTGAGGGAAGCAACGATATAAGCTAAAATCCTGGTATAAATTGGCAGAATGTAAACTCTGCCAATACCTGTTTTTTAATCTTTATTTATTAACAAGTACCGTTATTATAAAACAGAGAAAGTCGGCGGATTTTATGAACGCTTAAAATTTATTATTAAACAGTGAGATAGTTTTAGATGGTTTCCGTACCTGCGAGGGTAAACCGTCATGAATGTAGTATTCCAGCTAACACAAATATTAAGCAGAATAAGTTATCGGATATAATAACCAGATCCGTTTGAAATTTTACAAACGAGAAAAAATAATCAAGGACAACTCATTCCGTCTGAATAGCCTATTCAATATGCCGCTCATGTTGAATCATCACCTATAAATTCGTTAACTCCCTGTATATGAGACCCTATTTTTTAATTTTTTTAAAACAGACACAATGGGCTTAAAATCCGAAATTGCATAAGTCAGTGCAGATAGTATTTATGATGACAAGCCGACCTATGGTGCAGCCCTGTGTAGCACAACACTAGCGTAAGTCTGGTGGCTCGAATCGGACGATTCAGTCAATATCTATTTGGGCGCAGGCCGCCACGACAGGCGGCGATGGGCCGGGACGAGAGTTCCCAGCGTGATGTGACATCGGGGCCGGGGTATCGAGCGAGGACAAATAGATGCTGAAGTGGCGTGTAACTGATGTGATGATAAATTGAAATTAAGTGCCTATATGAGATTTTTCTTCGAATTTCTTAAACCCATCTTCTATGGTTGGGATGATTTCTATCATCTCGAAGTAAGGTTTGGTTATCAGCGTGGAATCTCTCAGCCTTTCGATAGCGAAATAGAATGATTCCATGTCATCGGCGTGGAACATTGCCACATCAGTGCATTTCGTTGTGAATGCTTCAGCATCAAACATTCTTAACGATACTTTCCCGCCAGAAAGTACGGTAGGTATTACCTCATCAGCGATCCTGTTTCTCTCGCTTCGTGGTAGTCGTAGCCATTCTGTGGTGGTTTTTAATAATACAAAAACAGTAATCATAAGCGCTTGATCATTTTTATCTCCAGATGTTAGGAAAATACCGCTATCTGGATAGAAAGTGAAAGTCATAAATGTTTAATTTTATGACATTGTGGTTCCGTTGCGTTGAAACTATCAGGGGATTGATGCAACGTTAAAATGTCACCTAATCCTGCAATATTGAATGTCACCTATATGAAGAAGATAGGCATCGGTAATAACAGCGTTCAGAACGGGATATGAAGCAAGATTTTTGCCTCTGTCAGACGGTGTTGCGCTACTAATAGTGGAGAATATCTGTGAAAAAGTCATTTACGTTCGTTTATCTACTGCTGTTTTTGAGTGCTTTTACTGTATCAGCGGCAGGCTGGCCGCCGGTAACTGGGGCGAAGGTACCTGGGAATGCAATGGAGTTCCCGACCAAGCTGGAGCCGGTCAATTCCTCTCTGGAAACAATGCTCAATAAAGGAGCAGAGGTTGTGTCTTCTTATGTTGGTCAATATGGGCCGGTTGTTACCATCAAGAACAACAAGCACTATATCATTTGCATTCTTAAAGGTGCGGGAACCGGCTCCGATCAGAACGTGGCAACGTCTAAGTGCTACGCTATGAATTAGAGAGAAAAAGCCTGTATCTGCCTGCGGACGTTATGATAAGCATTATGACGGTTTCCCGATCCGTTCAACGTGTGTAAACGAAAAGCCGTCTGGTAATTTCAGACCATATCCAGCAAGCCTGGCTTAATGACATAAGCTGGCGTGCAACAGCATATGTGCTGGGCCGTGGAGAGATCACCCTGACATAGAAAACGTGTCAGTCACTGGGCAGGGAAAGGCTTAGAGAATAAGCTCTTTCCCTGAATGGTGGCGAGAGCCGAACCGGCGTTACTGTCTGTGCTAAGGCAACAGGCCGATAAATACGGTTTTCTTGCGTGGGCCGGTCATCAGTTCCTCCAGTTGCTCGACACATTTCAGGTAGTGCGGCGTTTGCTTATGGGCGGCGACGGCCTGTTCATCGACATACGCTTCATAGATATAAAAGCGGGTTGGGATATGTTCATCCCTGAGCACGTCAAAGCGTAAATTGCCGGCTTCTTTGATAGAGCCTTGATGATTGGCAGTAAAAACAGTCATGAATTGATCAATTTTGTCTTCTTTCACATTAATCTCGACGAGGGTAACGTGCATGCTTTTCTCCTTGTAGTTAGCGTGCCATCAGCTGCCAGACTGTCACGCTTTACCAACCGGTTGTTTTAGTGTTCCCGGTTAACCTTTTTCATGTAAGAACAGTTGGTAAGCCGCTTCTGCATTTTCATTTTCATGCACAATGGCATGAACAGCCTTCAACATGGCAATCGGGGCTTTTGACTGGAAAATATTGCGACCCATATCAACCCCGGAAGCCCCTTGATCAATGGCCTGATAGCACATTTCCAACGCATCATGTTCTGGCAGCTTTTTCCCGCCAGCAATCACGATAGGTACTGGACAACCGGCGGCAATGCGTTCAAAGCCACTATCGACATAATACGTCTTGATGATCTGCGCCCCCATTTCAGCAGCAATACGGGTTGCCAGCGAGAAGTAGCGTTGATCGCGAGCCATATCTTTGCCTACGCCAGTCACCGCCATGGTTGGCATGCCATAACGCATTCCCTGATCAACCAGTTGGATGATGTTTTTAATTGACTGGTGCTCGTGTTCTGTACCGATATAAACCTGGGCGGCCGCCGCGCAGGCGTTGAGACGTAAAGCATCTTCCGTGGCGACAGCAACCGCTTCATTGGATAACTCGGTCAGAATTGAATTAGCGCCGGAGGCACGCAATACGACCGGGCGATTGGCTGCTGCCGGAACAATGCTGCGTAAAATGCCGCGGGTGCACATTAATACGTCGGCATACTCAAACAGTGGCGCGATATTGATATCAATACGTTCCAGACCGGTAGTCGGCCCTTGAAAATAGCCATGATCGAATGCCAGCATCACAGTACGGTTGGTTTTGGGATTAAAAATGCGTGCCAGACGGGATTGCATGCCCCAATCCAGCGAGCCCGAACCTTTAAGCGTAAATTCAGGGTTCTTCTGTGGTACACCAATACCGAAATCTTTACCGTCTTTGATATCGTCTAAATCAGCCATCTTGAATTACTCCAACCGGAGGTGAAAAGTATCATTTCAGCCCACGACCGGAAGCCGCGGGCTACCGAGATTAAAAGTCGTACTTATTGATATTGTCTTTGGTGAAAATGACCCGCTGTGGCAGTAAGACGATACCGCTGCCTTTTGCCTCGTAGGTGTAGCCCTGAATACTGTTCGCGGAGACCTCAACGGTGCCAACGTTCGGGATATCAATCTTGTCCCCGACATTTAGCGTGCCTTTTTTCAGCATTTCATTGGCGACATAGACTGAGATTTTGCCTTGATCAACCACATCCCACAGGCCGAATTCCTTGACTGTGCCGCGCTCCACATACGGGCGCATCACATTCGGAGTACTGAATCCGACAATGGCCACATTGGTGCGTTTCAGGTTCTCTGCCGCCTGTGCTGCCGCTGGCAGGGCGTTTGCATCCGGGGCAATAATGGCATCCAAATCACTGTAGGCTTTTAAAATGCCCTCGGCGGTTTGCAGCGATTTGGTCGCGTCGTTATAACCGAACTGCGTGGTAACCACTTGCCAACCGGGGTGCTCTTGCTGAATTTTCTTCTTCGCTTCATTTACCCACTGATTCTGGTCGGTCACTGTCGGGCTGGAATAGAAGAAAGCCACTTTCGCCTTCTCCTTCTTCACCTGATGGGCGGCCATATCGACCAGCATCGACCCCAATTGATTAGGTGTTCCCTGATCAATATAAATGGAGCGGCATTCCGGCTTGGTGTCAGAATCCCAGGTCAGAATTTTTACGCCCCGTTGCATGGCGCGTTTTAGTGCCGGGCATAAACCATCGGGTGATACTGCCGAAACCACGATGGCGTTATAACCTTGATTAACAAAGTTATTGATCAATTGAACCTGACCGGACACGCTGGGTTCCGTCGGCCCATCGTAGGTGACATCCACCCCCAGCGACTTACCGGCCGCGATAGCACCGTTCCCGCCACTGGTGAAGAAACCCACCCCGACCAGTTTCGGGATAAAGGCGATGCGTTCTGTCGCTTGTGCAGTCGTGATGCAGGCAAATCCGAGGGTACAAACCAGTGCCAGCTTTTTTAATCTTTGTGGTTTCATTGCTATCTCCGAATCACTGTCTTGTTAGGGGTAGAGGTGTTGGCGATTTCAATACGAAAAAGAGGTCGTTAGATTACCGACCGTCTGGTGCGGCGGCGTTGCCACCATTCATTAATCAAATGTCTGTGCAGACTGATAGAACGTCCAACCACTACCAGAATCAGTAGTGCGCCAGACAGCGCGCTGGATATCTGGGTTGGCGTGCCAATCATCTGCAAACCTTGTTGTAAGTAACCCACCAGTAGTACTGCCAGTGCGGTACCGAGGATAGAGCCGGAACCGCCGTAGATGTTGGCACCGCCCAGCACCACGGCAGTGATGGCTGGCATCAGAAAAGAGGCTCCCAGGTCAGAGCGCGCAGAGCCGAAGTAAGACACCAGCAGGACGGCGGCAATGGCGGAGGCCATGCCAGTCAAGGCATACAGCAGGTATAAGGTGCGGGCGACGGGGAGCGCACTGTAACGGGCTACCCGGCTGTTTTGTCCGATAAGAAAAATGTTGCGGCCACTGTGAGTGCGGTGCATCAGCAGCCAGAACAGCAGCACACACACCATAAATATCACCAGTGGCACTGGCAGGCCGAACAGTGTTTGGTTAGCGAAGTCCGTGAATGCCGTCGGGAAACCGCCAATACCTTCATAACCGGTCGCGCCGGAAAAACCGGACAGCAATAATGCACTGCCGCCAAACAGATACATTGTTCCGAGTGTAATAACCAACGGGTTGACACCGGTATACAGAATCAATCCGGCATTAATTAAACCGCATAGCGCGCCGACGATCAGGGTTAACGGGATCGCCATACCCATCGGCACGCCAGCCTTAAACATCACGCCAAGGAATATGGCGCATAATCCGATGGTGGAACCGAATGAGATATCAATGCCGCCACTGACAATCACCATTGTCAGTGGCAGGGCCACAATCCCGATGCAGATAAAATCGCTGGTGCTGAACAGCAACACATTGATGTCCAACATGCGCGGATTTGAGAAACCGAACAGTAATATCTCTAACACCAGCAGTGCGCCCAGAGACAGTTCCCATCCGTAACGTCGATAGATACTCATCGCACTACCTCTTTTTTAATCTGGTGGTTAAAAGGCTTGCCATCACTGAAGGATTGGTTGTCATTCACGGGACGGCTGGCGAAAGATTTACTGTTCGATGGCTTATGGTTACCTGGTTTTGACGGGTGTTCTGTCGGTGGATTTTTTTTATCGGTAGCATTCGTGTTGGTGGTGAATCGGGCATATTTCTGCTGGCGGATATTGCGTTCAATAGCACAACGCAGGCGGCCATCGAACACCAGCACGCCCAGCAGCACCAGGCCGGCAATAAAATCATTCCACCAGGCGGGTAGACGTAACAGCACCAGCACGCTGTCGATCTGTGTCAGTAGATAGGCTCCAAGAATGGCGCCAATAATCGTCCCTGTTCCGCCCAGCAGACTGATGCCGCCCAATACGCAGGCGGCAATAGCTTTCATTTCCAGCCCGCTACCGGTTTGATTGGGGATAAAACCAATTTGTGAGGCAAAGACTATTCCGGCCAGTGCCGCCATTACGCCATTCATGGAAAAAGCAAAAATCCGAATACTGTCAGTCCGAATGCCCAGCTGGCGGGCGCCTTGTAAGTTATCGCCCGTTGCGTAGAAACTGCGGCCAAAAGCGGTTTTACCCAGTAGCCAGGCCATGGCCAGGATAAGCAATATAATCAGCCAGCCAATGGGGGAGATGGAAAACAGAATCGGCGTTGACAGACTTTTTAGATCCTCCGGTAACCCTTCAATCCATTTCCCGCCCGTCAACAGCAGCATCAGGCCACGATATAGTCCCAACGTACCCAGTGTGGCGACAATTGCCGGGATGCGCAGCCAGGCCACCAATATGCCGTTAAAGCAACCAGCCACCATGCCAACCAGTAAGGTCAACAGGCAGGAGATCGCCAGACTGAAACCGGCATTGAGCGCCATACCGATGGTGACGGCACATAAGCCGGTGATAGAGCCGACAGAGACATCTATGTTGCGGGTCAACATCACCATCGTGGCGCCGATCGCCAGTAAAATCAGGATATGGGCACTACTGAAAATCATAGTGAAGGTTTGCAGATTGAAATAGCTGCTGTCGATGGCCGCCAGCAACGCAAATAAGGCCAGGATAGCCAGCAATGCGGTGCCTTCTCGGTTACTCTGAATAAATTTCAACATGCTACACCCTCATTTTCGGTAGGTTGATGGGTGTCGATATGCTGTTCACCAAAGGCGATATGCATAATCGTATCGACGGTCATTTCATCGCCGCTCAGTGCGCCACTGATTTCCCCCTGATGCATGACCAGCACGCGGTCAGCCATCTGCACCACTTCTTCCAAATCCGAAGAGATAAAAATAATCGCCACATGCTGTGCGGCAATACTGCGAATCAATTGATAGATATCACTGCGGGCTGATACATCCACACCACGGGTAGGTTCATCGATGATCAGCAGCAGGGGATTAGCCTCCAGGCATTTGGCAATCAGCAGTTTTTGTTGATTACCGCCGGACAAGGTGCGAACAGGCTGTTCGAGATGGTTAAATTTAATGTTGAGTGCCCGGCGGTAGCGCTCCAGCGTCGCGGCTTCCTGTGCCGGATGGGTCCACACTCCCTGACGGTCATGTGTCAGTGAACACACATTCCAGCTCAGCGGGGCATCAAGGTAGAGACCAGAAGCCTGCCGGTCTTCAGGCAGGTAAACCAACCCGGTCGTTAAGCGATCGACGGTTTTCATCGTAGTGATATCAACGTCTTCCAGTGTAATACGGCCACTGCTGGCAGGACGTAAGCCATACAATGTCTCGGCCAGCTCCGTTCTGCCTGCGCCAACGACGCCCGCTAATCCGAGAATTTCACCGGCCCGGATTTCAAAGGAGATATGCATGAATCCTTCACCGCTCAGGTCTATCACTTGCATTACGGGTTGATCGGATTGAGCGCGTGATTGGGTGCGGCGATTACCCGGCAGCTCCAGCCATAATTTTTGTGTATCACTTAACGCTCCATTTTTACTCTGTGGCGTAATGGCCTGAATAATGGTTTCGGTAGAAAAATCCGCGGTGGCGCCGCTCAACGCAATGCCGCCATCACGCATAACACTGACCCAGTCAGCCAGTTGGCGGATTTCAGGCAATTTATGAGAGATAAAGACGACACCGACGCCCTGTTGCAGCAATATTTTGATCTGGCTGAATAAACGATTGGCTTCGGCGGGCGTTAATGAGGCGGTTGGTTCATCAAGGATTAAAATACGCGAGTCGCGCATCAGGCCGCGCATAATTTCCACTAACTGTTGATCGGCAACATTGAGCGAACCGGCGCTGGCAGACAGATCCAGGCGGCAACCCAGGCTTTCCAGCAACTGGGCCATTTTCTTTTTATCAGTTTGATGTTTTGGCAAACGGAACAGGATATTTTCCTGCACCGAAAGATTGGCAAACAACATCGGTTCTTGCGGAACCAGATAAATACCCAACTGATGCGCTTTCGCCGGCGTGAGGTCGGAGCATGGCTGTCCATTAATCTCGATGATGCCACTATCCGGTGGTAAGACTCCGGCAATGATTTTCATCAGTGTGGATTTTCCCGCACCATTCCCCCCGAGCAGTGCATGGACCTGACCAGACCGTAAAGTGAAATCGATACTTTTCAATACCACTACGCCAGAAAACTGCTTGCTGATACCTCGAGCCTGGAGCAGCGGTGGCGAAGGGGGGACGGTGTATGGCATCAGTGGCTCCTGGTGATCAAAGTGAACAAAAATAATTTAAAAATAAAAATGTTCAAAAAAGATAGCTTGATAATCCCTCAAATGGCGTAATCAATGTCACATTTTTGTGAATAAAAATATTTAAATTAAAATGTGTTCAAATATGTTGCGTAAACTGTTAGCGTGACTATCCAGTGGAATATGACCATGACGCACAGTTTCAGTCTGGGAATAAGAAAGCAGTCAGTAATGATGAAAGAAAAACCAACCATGAAAGAAAAGTCGGTGAGCAAAGAAAAAAACATGTCGTCCAATGATGAATACAAATATCCGGGTAATAGCATGAGTGAAGAGGAACTGCTCGCTCGCATTGCGTGGTTTTATTATCACGATGGCTTAACACAAGGGGATATTGGCGAACTGCTGGGGTTGGCCCGATTAAAAGTTTCCAGGTTACTGGAAAAGGGTCGGCAGTCTGGTGTGATTCGGGTACAGATTAATTCACGCTATGAAGGCTGTCTGGAACTGGAAAACACACTGCAACAGCGCTTTGGCCTTAAGCATATTCGTATCTTGCCTTCTCTGGCTGCTCCAGGCATCAGCAGCCGGCTGGGTATCGGTGCCGCGCATTTATTGATGGCTTTGGTACAGCCTCAACAACTACTGGCTGTTGGTTTCGGTGAAACCACCATGTCTGCGCTACAGCACCTGAGCGGTTTTATCGCATCGCAGCAAGTTCGACTGGTAACGTTATCTGGCGGTGTTGGTTCTTATATGACGGGAATCGGTCAGTTGGATGCCGCCTGCCAGGTCAGTATTATTCCTGCGCCGCTGCGAGCATCCAGTGCCAGCGTTGCCGACACATTCCGTCAGGAAAACAGTGTTCGTGATGTGATGCTGGCTGCCTGTGCAGCCGATGTGGCGGTAGTTGGCATTGGTTCCGTCAATCAGAAAAAAGAGGCCACCATTTTGCGCTCCGGCTATATCAGTGAAGGCGAGCAATTGATGTTCAGCCGTAAAGGCGCGGTCGGAGATATCCTTGGCTACTTTATGCAGGCCGATGGCTCCCTGGTTCCGGACATGCAGATTCATCAGGAATTGATTGGTATTTCGTTGACAGATCTCACCACTATCCCGACCGTTATCGGCGTGGCAGGTGGTGTGGAAAAATCAGACGTCATTGTCGCCGCATTGCAGGGGAAGTATGTGAATGCGTTGGTGACGGATGAGGTGACGGCTCGGTCAGTAATCAATTTGATTTAATTGGCTATTTTTCTTGTCAGCTTGAGATTGGGCTGTGCTCGTTACCGTCACATACTACGTGTATGCTCCGGTCCCTGCGTGCAGTCCGCACTCAATCTGACGGCGACAATAACGCCAATTAAGTGTCAGTTGCAGGCTATTTCTCTTGTCAGCTTGAGATGGTTTTAACTTTTGATGTGAGTAGTGGGGGATTTCCCCGTGGGAGACAGAATTATTCGCGAATTGATATAAAAATCACTTAAAACAGAGGAACGCGTAATGAGTCAGCTCTGTACAACAACTACCGCATCGGGTGATTACCTGATGGCGCTGGATGCCGGTACTGGCAGTGTCCGGGCCGTAATATTTGATCTTAACGGCAATCAGATAGCGGCCGGACAGGCTGAGTGGATACATTTACCGGTGCCTGATGTACCAGGATCGATGGAGTTTGATTTGACGACTAACTGGCAATTGACGTGCCAGTGTATTCGTCAGGCACTGCATCTGGCTAATTTGCCGTCCAGTGCTATCCGTGCGGTAGCTGCCTGCTCAATGCGCGAAGGGATTGTGCTTTATGATCGCAGTGGCACGCCGATCTGGGCTTGCGCCAATGTGGACGCGCGCGCCAGCCATGAAGTCAGTGAGCTAAAAGAGTTGCACAATGATGGGTTTGAATTGGAAGTCTATCAGTGTTCCGGTCAGACGCTGGCATTGAGTGCGATGCCCCGGTTGTTATGGTTGGCTCATCATCGTCCGGATATTTACCGCCAGGCGGGTACGTTAACGATGATAAGTGACTGGCTGGCTAATATGCTCAGTGGCGAGCTGGCCGTTGATCCTTCGAATGCCGGGACTACCGGCATGCTGGATTTGTCCACCCGCGACTGGCAACCGACGTTGCTGGAAATGGCCGGGCTGCGGGCTGACATTTTATCGCCGGTAAAAGAGACTGGAACCTTGCTGGGGCATGTCACGGCACAGGCTGCCGAAGCCTGTGGTTTGCTGGCGGGAACGCCGGTAGTCATGGGCGGTGGTGATGTACAACTGGGTTGCCTGGGATTGGGGGTGGTACAACCGGGGCAGACGGCGGTATTGGGAGGGACATTCTGGCAGCAGGTCGTTAACTTGCCAAAGCCGATTACCGATCCCAATATGAATACCCGAATTAACCCCCATGTCATTCCCGGCATGGTGCAAGCGGAATCCATCAGCTTCTTTACCGGTTTGACCATGCGTTGGTTCCGTGATGCGTTTTGTGCCGAAGAGAAACTGCTGGCCCAGCGGTTGGGGGTGGATACCTACAGCTTGTTGGAGGATATGGCGGCCAGAGTGCCAGCCGGCGCTTACGGGGTCATGCCGATTTTCTCTGATGTGATGCGGTTTAAGTCGTGGTATCACGCCGCCCCTTCTTTTATCAACCTCTCCATTGATCCTGAAAAATGCAACAAAGCCACGTTATTCCGTGCGCTGGAAGAGAATGCGGCTATCGTCTCCGCTTGCAATCTGGCCGAAATCGCTAAATTCTCCGGTGTGAAAGCCTCGTCTGTCGTCTTTGCCGGCGGGGGATCGAAAGGCAAGCTGTGGAGCCAGATTCTGGCGGATGTGACCGGTATCCCGGTGCAAGTGCCGGTGGTAAAAGAAGCCACCGCGTTAGGCTGTGCCATTGCTGCCGGCGTGGGCGTCGGGCTGTATGATGCCCTGGATAAAACCGGTGAGCGGCTGGTGCGCTGGGAGCGGGAATTTATCCCGAACACAGAGCATCAAGCGCTATATCAGGCAGCAAAAACCAACTGGCAAGCGGTGTATACCGATCAACTGACGCTGGTGGACAGTGGGTTGACGACCTCGCTCTGGAAGGCGCCTGGCCTGTGAAGTTGTCCGACCGAATGTCGGGTTGTATGCATCACTGCCATCTGATGAATGCCTGATTTCTCGGGTATGACGTCAATGGCACGGGTAACGTAAACGTTTGGTGATATCCCCGCACTCGCGCGGGGATTTGCGGCCCAATAAGTGATGTTTAACCGGCTAACAGTGCCGCGTAACGGCTGATATCGACGTTACCACCGCTGATAATCACTCCGATTCGTTGCCCTTTCAGTTGTGAACTCATGGCACGGGCGGCGGCGAAACCCAAACAACCTGTGGGTTCTACCACCATTTTCATTCGTTCGGCAAAGAACCGCATGGTGGCGACCAGTTCGTCATCGGTGACGGTCAGAATATCATCCACATGTTGCTGGATAAGTGGGAAAGTATATTGTCCGAGATGCTGCACTTGAGCGCCATCGGCAATCGTTTTGGGCGTTTCAATGTGGACGATACTGCCAGTGCGAAAAGACTGTTGCCCGTCGTTGCCTGCCACGGGTTCGACACCATAAATTTTACAGCTCGGAGACAGCCGGCGCGCTGCCAGCGCCGAACCGGACAGTAAACCGCCACCACCCAGACAGACAAACAGCGCGTCCAGTTCTCCCGTTTCCTCAATCAGCTCTTTGGCCGATGTGCCCTGACCGGCAATCACATCAGGATGATCGTAAGAAGGGATCAGCATCAGTCCTGCTTTGTTGGCCAGATCTCGGCCAATCTGTTCCCGATCTTCCGTATAGCGATCATAGGTGACAATATTGGCACCATAGCCTCGTGTGGCGGCAATTTTGGATTCAGGGGCGTCCTGCGGCATGAGGATTGTCGCCGAGATATCGAGCAAACGAGCGGCAAGCGCAATTCCTTGCGCGTGATTACCAGAAGAGAAGGCCAACACGCCCGCTCGGCGCTGCATTGCCGTAAACCGGGATAAGGCGTTCATGGCTCCCCGAAATTTAAAGGCGCCGGTGCGTTGCAGATTTTCGCATTTAAAAAAAACCTCGGCACCGAAATCATTATCAACGGTGCGAGAGGTGGCAACCGGCGTGCGGTGTGCATGGCCGTCAAGGCGCTCGGCAGCGGCGATAACATCTTCATAAGTAGGAAGTTTGAACGGGATCATGATGTGTGGCTCCTGTTAATATTTTCAACTCGGTCACCCGGTTCGGGATTAAACGCAGTCGCTTCCATTTTCAGCGCTACGCCATGATGTCGTGCCGGGGGTTAAGTGGATGCAAACCCGGCAGTTCAGCATCAAAGACCGTTATTTGGCGTAGCTATAGGCGGAAGCCCGCGAAATACCAAGATGTTGCGCTATGGTGTCCATTGACCGTTTGACGTCCAACAGGCCGCTATCACGTAACTCCAGTATTAACTGTCGCCGTTCCGGCGTTTTCAATGCCCGTGGCGTGCTGGCCAGACGGGCGGCAAACTGGTCAATACGCTGCCTGATGGCTTCAGTTCCGGCAGGTTCGAGTGATTCCGTCACCGCATTACTGTTAAGCTGGCTAAACTGGGCCAGTGCATTTTGTACGCTGCGAAACATCGTCATATCCACATTGATGCACAGCGCTGCCACGTACTGACCGTTTTCATCCTTAATACCGATTGACGTACTTTTCACCGGACGGCCATCGACAAACTGGTTGGCATAGTTGGCAATGACTTGCGGATAGTCAGGATCGCCAATGCGCGCCAACCCCAGCTCAGTTGCCGGCTCACCTACTTCGCGGCCTGAAAGACTATTATAAATTTCTAAAATGGCGTGTTGCGGGTTTTTCAGGTCGTGAACCACCACTTCGCAAAACGGGGCAAAGGTGTCACTCAACCCTTGTGCAATGCAGGATATTTGTGTCAGAAGAGCGAGTTTCTCGCTGGATTGGATTGTCACCACGGTGCTCCTGTCATGTCTGTTTTGGATAAAATATTTATATATGGATAAATTGTCAAATTTTATACAAACAGTAAAATCAGCGGCGCATGGTTTGTTATTTGTTTTGGTGTGATAATAATCACATCTAATGTGATTTATTTGACTGTATTTACCTATTTATGTGAATAAAATTACAAATAAGCGTGTCGATGTAGATTCAAATATCAGGGAACGGGTGAATACGCTCCTGTCAGTGATGAATGATGGTAATGCGGTGGGTTTGGCTACTCGACACGAGTCCCCTGCTGAGTGCTATTCTCAGTGAACCAGAATGCCGAGTATTGCTTAAATATCGCTGGCCCTGCTTTTGTATTTACCGATCAAACTGGCTGAAGAGTTGGAGTATTGTATGACAGAGTTAACCGCTGCGGCGCAGCGTGCATTGGGTTTGATGGATTTAACCACCCTGAATGATGACGATACCGATGAAAAAGTGACCGCACTTTGCCATCAGGCCAATAGCCCGGCCGGCAAGACGGCCGCCATCTGCATTTATCCCCGCTTTATTCCGCTGGCCCGCAAGACGTTGCGTGAACAGGGCACGCCGGACATCCGCATTGCGACGGTGACCAACTTCCCACACGGTAATGATGATATTGCCATTGCTGTGGCGGAAACCAACGCTGCTATTGCCTATGGCGTAGATGAAGTGGATGTGGTGTTCCCGTATCGCGCGTTGATAGCGGGAAATGCCCAAGTGGGTTTTAAACTGGTGCAGGCGTGCAAAGAAGTATGTGATGCCGCCAGTGTGCTGCTGAAAGTGATTATCGAAACCGGCGAGTTGAAAGAGGATGCGTTGATCCGCCAGGCCAGCGAGATAGCCATTGATGCTGGCGCCGATTTTATTAAAACCTCCACCGGTAAAGTGCCGGTCAACGCGACCCTGCGTAGCGCGGAGGTGATACTGAGCGTCATCCGTGATAAGGGTGTTGGTGAACGGGTCGGTTTTAAAGCGGCGGGCGGTGTGCGTACCGCTGAGGATGCGGCTCAGTATTTGCAACTTGCCGATACGATTATGGGTACAGGTTGGGCTGATGCGCGTCATTTCCGTTTTGGCGCTTCCAGCTTACTGGGTAGCCTGTTAAATACGCTGGGACACTAAACTGCCGCTGCGCATCGTGGTTATTGGAGATCCCGTAAATCCCGATGCTACGGTATTGATTAACCGTCCCTTATGCTGGAGAAAACACCTTGTTTCTGATTCAGGAGATCATTCGTAAAAAGCGTGATGGGCAGCCGCTTAGTGCGGAAGAAATCCGCTTTTTCGTTAACGGTATCTGTGACAACACAGTATCGGAAGGGCAAATTGCGGCACTGGCCATGACCATTTATTTCCATGATATGACCATGGAGGAGCGTGTCGCGCTGACACTGGCAATGCGTGATTCCGGTACGGTTCTTGACTGGAAAAGCCTCAATCTTAACGGACCGCTGGTGGATAAACACTCCACTGGCGGTGTTGGTGATGTGACCTCGTTGATGCTGGGGCCGATGATAGCCGCCTGCGGTGGCTATGTGCCGATGATTTCCGGGCGAGGTCTGGGACATACCGGAGGAACACTGGATAAGCTGGAGTCGATTCCTGGTCTGGACATTTTTCCCGACAATGACGAATTCCGTCGGATTATCCAACAGGTGGGCGTGGCGATTATCGGCCAGACGAATTCACTGGCACCCGCGGATAAACGGTTCTATGCCACTCGGGATATTACTGCCACGGTGGACTCCATCCCGCTGATTACCGCCTCCATTCTGGCGAAAAAACTGGCGGAAGGACTGGATGCGCTGGTAATGGATGTAAAAGTGGGGTCGGGCGCGTTTATGCCGACCTATGAACAGTCTGAACAACTGGCGCTGGCGATTGTCGGCGTGGCCAATAACGCTGGATGCCGTACCAGTGCGTTGCTAACGGATATGAATCAGGTGTTGGCATCCAGTGCGGGGAATGCGCTGGAGGTCCGGGAGGCGGTGCGTTTTCTGACGGGAGAACACCGTAATCCGCGATTATATGAAGTCACTATGGCGCTGTGTGAAGATATGCTGCTGGCGGGACATCTGGCGAACAACAGTTCGGATGCCCGGTCGCGTTTACAGGCGGTGCTGGATAATGGTAAGGCGGCGGAGGTATTTGGCCGCATGGTGGCCGCACAGCGTGGACCAGTGGATTTCGTCGAGCATCATGATCGTTATCTCTCTTCCGCTACGTTGAGCAAACCAGTGTTTGCCGAACATGATGGGATCGTCAGCACGATGGACACCCGTGCGCTGGGGATGGCGGTGGTGGCGCTGGGGGGTGGTCGCCGTCAGGCCGGTGCCAGTATTGATCATCGTGTTGGGCTGAGTGACATGGTCAGTCTGGGAGACCGTGTGGATTCGCAGCGTCCGCTGGCGATTATTCATGCCAATACAGAAGCGCAATGGCGACAGGCAGAGCAGGAAGTCCGGGCAGCAATTGTTGTCAGTGACTGTGCGCCGAAGCCAATGCCGATAATTTATCGTCGGTTAAGTGCAAAGGATGTATCGCTTTCCGATTGAAAGCGGCGCAAATCGCCGATAAAGAACACAGGAGATAACAACATGAAACGTGCATTTATTATGGTGCTCGACTCATTTGGCATCGGTAGTGCTGCCGATGCCGCAAAGTTTGGTGATGCTGGCTCAGATACACTAGGCCACATTGCGCAAGTTTGTGCGGCGGGCAAAGCCGATCAGGGCCGTAAAGGTCCGTTGCATTTGCCAAATCTAAGCCGTCTCGGATTGGGTAAAGCGGCGGAAGAATCTACCGGACATTTCCCGATAGGACTGGATGCACAAGCAGAAATCGTCGGCGCTTACGCTTACGCCAGCGAAATCTCCTCTGGTAAAGATACACCGTCGGGTCATTGGGAAATGGCTGGCGTGCCGGTGCTGTTTGACTGGGATTATTTTCGTGATGAACAGAACAGTTTTCCACCGGCACTGCTGGACAAGCTGGTACAACGCGCCGAACTGCCAGGTTATCTCGGTAACTGCCATGCTTCCGGTACGGTAATTCTGGATAAACTCGGCGAAGAACACATGAAAACCGGCAAGCCGATTTTCTACACTTCAGCAGATTCGGTGTTTCAAATCGCCTGTCATGAAGAGACCTTTGGACTGGAAAAACTGTATGCGCTGTGTGAGATAGCGCGCGAAGAATTGGATGCAGGCAACTACAATATTGGCCGCGTGATTGCTCGTCCATTTGTCGGCGACAAAGCAGGAAATTTCCAGCGAACCGGTAACCGTCACGATCTGGCGGTTGAGCCTCCGGCGCCGACTGTGCTGAAAAAACTGGTGGAAGAAAAAGGCGGGGAAGTGGTCTCGGTGGGTAAAATCGCTGATATTTATGCCAATGTAGGGATTACCCAAAAAGTGAAGGCCACCGGTCTTGATGCGTTGTTTGACGCGACGTTGGCACAGATGGATCGGGCGGGTGATAACACCATTGTGTTCACTAATTTTGTGGATTTTGATTCCTCCTATGGTCACCGTCGCGATGTGGCTGGTTATGCGGCTGCGCTGGAGTTATTTGACCATCGCCTGCCGGAAATGCTGGCGAAAGTCACTGGGGACGATATCTTGATCCTGAGCGCCGATCACGGTTGCGACCCCACCTGGCCGGGGACTGAGCATACCCGCGAGCATGTGCCGGTGCTGATGTACGGTCCACGGGTACTGCCGGGTTCCCGGGGGCATCGCACCACGTTTGCGGATATCGGACAAACGGTCGCATGTTATTTTGGCTTGTCACCGATGGATTACGGTAAATCGATGCTCTGACCCAGGTTGGAGTATGCGCGATATTATTTTTACGTTGATGAAGAGGGAAAAGAAGGATGGCTACGCCACATATTAATGCAGAAAGAGGTGATTTCGCGGATGTCGTGCTGATGCCTGGCGATCCGTTGCGCGCCAAATATATCGCCGAAACCTTTCTGGAAAATGCCATTGAAGTCAATAACGTTCGTGGCATGCTGGGGTTTACCGGGACATATAAAGGTCGCCGTATTTCTGTGATGGGCCACGGTATGGGGATCCCTTCCTGCTCTATCTATACCAAAGAGCTGATCACGGAATTCGGCGTGAAAAAAATTATCCGTGTCGGTTCCTGCGGCGCAGTACGCCACGACGTGAAACTACGTGACGTAGTGATTGGCATGGGGGCCTGCACCGATTCCAAGGTCAATCGTATGCGTTTTAAAGATCATGATTTCGCCGCGATTGCTGATTTTGATTTGCTGCGCCATGCAGTGGATGCCGCTAACGCCCGTGGTGCCAATGTGCGCGTCGGCAACCTGTTCTCGGCCGATCTGTTCTACACGCCAGATCCGCACATGTTCGACGTGATGGAAAAATATGGCATCCTTGGCGTGGAAATGGAAGCCGCCGGGATTTACGGTGTGGCGGCGGAGTTCGGCGCCAAAGCGCTGGCGATCTGCACGGTGTCTGACCATATTCGTACTCAGGAACAGACTACGGCGGCAGAACGCCAGACCACCTTCAACGAAATGATTGAGATTGCGCTGGCGTCTGTTCTGTTGGGCGATAAGGATTAATCCGGCGAGCGCTGCTACTGGCAGTGTTTTTATCCCAGCGGCAGCGCCATGATAATGGCGTCTTCCCGGCCTTGTGCCGTGGGGTAATAATCCCGTCGGATAGAAACCTCATTGAATCCCAGGCTTTGATAAAGGGCCATCGCTCGGTGGTTGGAAGCGCGGACTTCCAACCATAGCGTCAGAATACCTTTCTTTTCCAGTGTATCAATCAGGTACTCCAGCAATTGGCGGCCATAGCCGTGGCGCTGATGCGCCGGATGCACGGCGATATTAAATAATGTGGCCTCATCCAGTATCACCTGAGTGATCGTGTAAGCGACCAGTTGCTGGTCATGACATAACTTCAGGTTGAGGTAGCGTTCACCCTGATTACTGACAAAGGTTTGTTCCGTCCACGGAAAGGCGTGGCTTAAATGTTCAATCTGAAAGGCTGACGCCAAATCAGTCGGGAGCAGGGGAGAAATTGTGTTCATGTTGACAAATCTGCTGCCATAGAGCGCGTTTGGCTCCGGCATTGTGGTAAAGCTCGGCTAACGCCGGGCTGGTGAGTTGAATACCTTCCAGATGCAGTGGTGATTCGATGCCCAGCCGCCAGCAGTGACAGCGAGTGTGTTCGGGGAGCATCACCACTTGCTGCGGTGTCAGGCCATAGGTTTCGTCAGGTGAAAGTTTCAGGCTGTGTATTACATCCTGTAGCAGCGGATCATCGCTGGCGGGCAGCGGATTCGCCACGATCAGCAGTCGAGTGCCAGGTGGCAGGCTGACGGCAATTTCTCCCTGCAACACCGTCGGACGCCGCAATGTCCACTGCGTGATCCCCAGTTGTTGTAGCAGCTCGTCCCGTCTTGATGTCATGCCATCCCCTGTCTGGAGCGTGATTATGCTGCGCTATGCTAGCAAACCCATCGTACATGCGCCAACAAACCTCTATAATCGCCGCTTAGTTAATTAAGGAGCCAGAGACTGATGTCCGCTTTTACCCCCGCCAGTGAAGTGATACTGCGCCATAGTGATGAATTTACCTCCCGCCGGGTGCTGTTTGCTGGCGATTTGCAGGATAGCCTGCCAGCCCAGTTTGATGCGGTAGAGGTGCGCGTGCATACCACGCAGTACCATCACTGGCAGCAGTTGCACCCAACGTTGGGTGAACTCGTTCACTTTTCTCTGTTGGCGGATGCCAGTGTGGTGGAGGGGTGCGACACCCTGATTTACTACTGGCCGAAGAGTAAATCGGAAGCGCAGTTTCAGCTTGCCAACCTGCTGTCTCTGTTGCCGGTGGGATGTGAAATTTTCGTGGTGGGAGAAAACCGCAGTGGCGTGCGCAGCGCGGAGAATATTCTTGAGGGTATCGCCAGCCTGAATAAAATTGATAGCGCCCGGCGTTGTGGGCTGTACCACGGTCGTTTGGATGCGAATACCTCGTTTGCTTTGGATGACTGGTGGCTGGATTATGATGTGGATGGTGTTCCTGTTCGCACGTTACCCGGTGTTTTCAGTCGCGATGGCCTGGATTCGGGTAGCCAGCTGTTGCTTTCCACACTGGAGGCTCATCAGAAGGGCAAAGTGCTGGATATTGCCAGCGGCGCGGGTGTGCTGGCGGCGGTGTGCGCCAAGCGTTCGCCGAAGATACGTCTGACACTCAGTGATGTCAGCGCGGCGGCGTTGGAATCCAGTAAAGCTACGCTGACACTGAATCAGCTGGAGGGCAATGTGGTTGCCAGCAATGTGTATTCCGACATTGTGGGTCGCTTCGATATGATCATCTCTAACCCACCGTTCCATGAGGGTATGAAGACCAGCCTACATGCAGCAGAAACGCTGATTCGCGGTGCGGCGTTACATCTGAACATCGGTGGTGAGCTACGCATTGTGGCAAATGCCTTCCTGCCTTACCCCGCGTTGCTGAGTGACACCTTTGGCAATCATGAAGTTATCGCCCAGAACGGACGCTTTAAGGTATATCGTTCGGTCTTGTCGCGCGCAGCGAAAGCAAAGCGTTAATAGCAGGCCAGCAATGGTGTGACAATTTCCCTTGCTGGCCTTATTGTGACGATTATTACACGTTAATAGTGTCCATACCTTCCTGGGTATAACGTTCACCGGCAAACGCCTGGAACGGACATATGGCTTCGATAGCCGCCAGTTCGGCTGCCGTCAGCGTCACATCCAGCGCAGCGACATTCTCTTCCAGATAACGGCGGCGTTTGGTGCCGGGAATCGGCACAATATTTTCGCCTTGCGCTAACACCCAGGCCAGTGCCAACTGTGAGGGAGTGACGCCTTTTTCTTGCGCCAGTTGTTTGATCTTATCCACCAATTGCAGGTTTTTAGCAAAGTTTTCGCCGCTGAAGCGTGGATTGGCTCGGCGGAAATCATCGGCGGATAAATCATCGATGCTGCGAATGGCGCCGGTCAGGAAACCGCGACCCAATGGGCTATAGGGGACAAAACCGATCCCCAGTCGTTTACAGGTGGGCAGAATGGTTTCTTCAACGTCACGTGTCCACAATGAGTATTCACTTTGTAACGCGGTAATCGGGTGGACCTTGTGAGCGCGCTCCAGCGTGTTGGCTGAGGCTTCACTTAGTCCGAGATAGCGGATTTTTCCCTCTTTTACCAGATCGGCCATGGCGCCTACGCTCTCTTCAATCGGCACGGCTGGATCAATGCGGTGCTGATAATAGAGGTCGATGACATCTACCCCCAGCCGTTGCAGACTGCCTTCCACCGATTTGCGGATATAGTCGGGTTTGCCACACACACCACGCTCTTGCAGATTCGCTGGATTGCGCAGAATACCAAACTTGGTAGCCAGAAAGACCTGGTCACGTTTGCCTTTAATGGCTTTACCCACTAACTGTTCATTAGTGTGAGGACCATACATATCAGCGGTATCCAGTAATGTGACACCCAGCTCCAGTGCCCGGTGCAGTGTGGCGATAGCCTCTTTCTCATCCATCGCTGTAGAGTAAAAATCGCTCATTCCCATGCATCCCAGACCGATGGCGGAGACGAGCGGGCCCTGCTGACCCAGTTTACGTTGCTGCATTATGTTACCCCTGTCATACGAATGAGAGGTTCAGTATGGTTGTTGGGAAATAAAAGATAAATCACGTTGTTTGTGCAACACTGTTTGAGAAAAGCAAACAATGTGTGGTGGAAAGATGGATCAGATACAGGCCATGCGGGTGTTTGTCCGCATTGTGGAGGCCGAAAGTTTTAGCCGTGCGGCGGAAAATCTGGGATTGCCGCGAGCAACGGTGAGTCAGACATTGAAGCGGCTTGAACTGCGGTTGGGGGTGCGTCTGTTACTGCGTACCACCCGACAAGTGCAGATAACGGATGAAGGCCGGATTTATTATCAACGTTGTATACAATTGCTGGCAGAAATTGATGAGACTGATGCGCTGTTCTCCCACCAGCGTCAGCAACCCAGTGGACGGGTGAGAATCGATATGCCGCATTCACTGGCACGACAAATAGTGATCCCTGCCTTACCCGAATTTTACCAACGTTATCCGCAGATTACGTTGGTGTTGAGCGCCAATGACACTACCATTAACATGATGCGTGAAGGTGTTGATTGTGTCCTGCGCGCCTGGCAGACAGATGATGATTCTCTGGTGGCACGTCATTTTCCTTCACTTCGTCAGCTCACTTGTGCCTCGGCTGACTATTGTGCAATCCATGGTGTGCCCGAAAGCCTGTCCGATCTGGCTGCTCACCAGATGATAGGGTACTTTTCCCTGCAAACGTCACAGCGCTATCCGCTGGAATTTATGCAAGCGGAGCAACTCGTGACCCGGATGCTTCCCTCCCGTCTGGATGTCAGCGGCGCGGATGCGTATATCGCCGCCTGTTGTGCGGGGTTGGGGATCATTCAGGCTCCGCGTTACGGTTTGACGCCGTTGCTGGAAAGCGGGGAACTGGTGGAAATTTTGCCGCAAACACCCCCGCCGGATATGCCACTTTATGTGATGTATCAACCGGGCCGTTTTCTGGCACCGCGCATCCGGGTGGTGATCGAATGGCTGCATGAGCTTTTTAATCAACAACTGACTGACTGATGTCACTTTTTTTGCATCAAACCGCTGCATACAACGGAAATAATCATTGACCTTAACGGGAAAATCTCTAGAATTCGCCCCCGTGGTGACATCATGTGACGTAATGTTGCAGGTCAGCGAAGGTGGCGGAATTGGTAGACGCGCTAGCTTCAGGTGTTAGTGCCTTAACGGGCGTGAGGGTTCAAGTCCCTCTCTTCGCACCAATATCACCACACCGATTTGTATTACACAGTACCTGCGAAGGTGGCGGAATTGGTAGACGCGCTAGCTTCAGGTGTTAGTGTCTTAACGGACGTGAGGGTTCAAGTCCCTCTCTTCGCACCACTGGTGATACAAATTGATGCTACAAACCGTGCGAAGGTGGCGGAATTGGTAGACGCGCTAGCTTCAGGTGTTAGTGCCTTAACGGGCGTGAGGGTTCAAGTCCCTCTCTTCGCACCACTCTCCATTATTGGTTATTTTTTGACTCCCCACACAGCAATTTCCCTTCCTTAAGTCATGATCATTGGCATGACTTTTGTGTTCTGTTTCAAATCCTTCACATCTGGTTGTTCACCTGTTTGACAAAAATCCGCTGCCTGCCATTATTTGATCATTCACTTAAACCGAATGCTTTCCACCTGAATTCGGTTTTATGTCTAGGTAGGGCTCCCGTTATGCTGACGTTACGCCAGATTCGCCATTTTATTACCGTTGCCGAAACCGGTTCGATCTCCGCGGCGGCTCAGGCTTCTTTTGTTTCTCAGTCTTCCCTGACGCAGGCAATTCAACAGCTTGAGACAGAAATCGAAGCGCGGTTGTTTGACCGCCACGCCAAGGGCATGACGCTGACGCATCAAGGGCATCAGTTTTTACGGCAGTCGTATCTGATCCTCGCGACGGTCGACAATGCTAAACGCAGCCTGCAAATGGGCACCGAAAGTGTCACCGGGCACCTCACTCTGGGCGTAACCAGTCTGGTCGCCGGCTATTTTCTGGTGGATTTACTCAAGCAATTCAACGCCTACTATCCGAAAGTGGAAGTCAAAGTCGTCGAGGATGAGCGCCAGTACATTGAGCATTTACTGGTCAGCGGTGAAATTGATATCGGCGTGCTGATCCTCTCAAACCTCGAAGACCGCGACGCGCTGCAAACCGAAGTGTTGACCCATTCCTCTTATCGCTTGTGGTTGCCGCCACTGCATCCGTTGCTGGAGCGCGAAAGTATTTCGCTGGCAGATATCGCAAATGAGCCGCTGATCCAGCTCAATGTCGACGAAATGGAAAAACACGCGCAGCGCCTGTGGGCACGGGCGGGGCTGAAACCGAATATAGCGATGAAAACGGCTTCGACTGAAGCCGTGCGCAGTCTGGTGGCCGCCGGGCTTGGCGTTTCAGTGCAACCGGACATGGCATACCGTGCCTGGTCGCTGGAAGGTAATATGATTGAGGCCAGCAAACTGGAGGATTCCATCGAACCGCTGGATATTGGATTGGCGTGGCGGCGCGGCAGTGCGCGACCGGAACTGGTGACGCCATTCCTGACCATTGCACGGGAGAACAGTGCCAAGCGCAAGCCGTTGTAACAGAGCATTCGGTTAAACCGAATGCAGCCTTCAATAATTGCTATTTGTTGCCCTCAGGGAAATTACTTAATATGAATTGGCAATTTGTTACCGATATATAACATTTTTGTTAATTTACGATAATTCTCTGCTTTGAGGGTAGTGCAATGTCGGATGCAGAATTTGTTGCCAGTTTCTCTGAAAAACACGCGATCAATGGCGACCTTCTGCACGGCGAGGGCGCGACGCAAAGCATTTTCAATCCCGCCACGGGTGACATTATCGCCGAAGTGGCAGAAACCTCTCTGACACAGGTCGATCAGGCGGTCCGCGCGGCCAATAATGCGTTTTACCGCTGGTCACGCACTACACCCGCTGAACGTGCCACGATACTCTTGCGCATTGCCGATGCAATTGAAAAGCAGGCGCACGCTTTGGCGCGGCTTGAAGCCATTAACTGCGGCAAACCACTGCATCAGGCGCTGAACGACGATCTGCCCGCCGCGATTGACGTTTTCCGGTTCTTCGCTGGTGCCGTGCGTTGCCAGCAGGGGCAGCTTTCAGGCGAATATCTTCCTGGCCATACCTCTATGGTGCGTCGTGACCCGCTCGGCGTGGTAGCGTCGATTGCGCCGTGGAATTACCCGCTGATGATGGCCGCGTGGAAAATCGCCCCCGCGCTGGCGGCGGGGAATACCGTGGTCTTCAAACCTTCCGAACATACCCCATTGACTATTCTGGCGTTGTTGCCGGCCTTGCAGGAAATCCTGCCGCCCGGGGTGCTGAATGTGATCACTGGCAGCGGTGAAGGCGTCGGTAGTGCGCTGGTCAGCCATTCTCACGTCCGTCTGATATCGCTGACCGGCGATATCATCACCGGCCAACGCATTTTGCAGGCTGCGGTTAAAACGGTGAAGCGTACTCATCTTGAACTTGGCGGTAAAGCGCCGGTGATTGTCTGCAACGACGCCGATATTGATGACGTGGTTCAGGCGGTCAGCGCCTGGGGTTATTACAACGCCGGGCAGGATTGTACTTCCGCCTGCCGCGTCTACGCACAGGCCGGTATTTATGAGCGTCTGGTGGAAAAGCTGGGTGATGCGGTTTCGCAATTGCCCTTCGCCAAAAAGAACGACAATGAAAACGTTATGGGGCCGCTGATCAGCAGTCGGCAGCGTGATCGTGTATCGAGCTTTGTCGAACGGGCGCTCAGTCAGCCGCATATCGAGCGGATTACCGGCGCGGCATCGCATTCCGGCCCCGGTTTTTATTACCAGCCGACGTTGCTGGCGGGCTGTTTGCAAAGCGATGAAATCGTGCAGCGTGAAGTCTTCGGGCCGGTGGTTAGCGTGACGCGTTTTGACACCATTGAACAGGTGGTGAACTGGGCGAACGAATCAGAATACGGGCTGGCGTCGTCGGTCTGGACACAGAACATCGATCTGGCGATGCAGATTTCCAGTCACATGCAATATGGCACCACGTGGATTAACACCCACTTTTCATTGGTCAGTGAAATGCCGCACGGTGGATTAAAACGATCCGGCTACGGCAATGATCTTTCCAGTTATTCACTACAGGACTACAGCGTAGTCAGACACATCATGGCGAAATTCAAACCTCAATTCTAAAAACAGAAAATAATTACCCAACGTCAATTGGCGTTGCCGTAAGGCGGCGACTGAGTGAATCCCCGGAAGCTTACTGAAGTAAGTGGTCGGGGTGAATAAAGGCGGCCAACGCGGAGACAGCGCGAAGGACAACGGGTAATACGACGACAGGAGTAAGCGATGAACAAGATTAACGGTAATTACACCCTATCTGCTATTTGTTTGGGCCTGCTAAGTTTTCTAAGTACCGCGTTGGCGGCTGAAATGCCGACAAGCATTGGCAAAGGCGAGGGACAATTAAATATTATTGCGTGGCCGGGTTATATCGAGCGCGGCGAAAGTGACAAGAATTACGACTGGGTCACTCCGTTTGAAAAACAGACCAGCTGTAAGGTGAATGTCAAAACCGCAGCGACATCTGATGAAATGGTCAGCCTGATGGCGAAGGGCGGTTATGACCTGGTGACCGCTTCCGGTGATGCGTCATTGCGTCTGATCTACGGCAAACGTGTTCAGCCAATCAATCCGGCACTGATCCCCAACTGGAAGAATATCGACCCGCGTTTGGTGAAAGGCGCATGGTTTAATGTTGGTGGCAAAGTTTACGGCACGCCGTATCAGTGGGGGCCAAACCTGCTGATGTATAACACCAAAACCTTCCCGACCGCACCAGACAGTTGGTCAGTTATCTTCGTTCCACAAATTCTGCCCGACGGCAAAAGCAATCAGGGGCGCGTTCAGGCCTACGATGGCCCGATCGCCATTGCTGACGCCGCGCTGTATCTGAAAAGTACCCAGCCGGATCTTAAAATCGAAGACCCTTATCAGCTTAATGAAACGCAGTATCAGGCGGTGCTGAAATTGCTGCGCGTCCAGCATCCGCTGATCCACCGTTACTGGCACGATGCGTCGGTTCAGATGAGTGATTTCAAAAATGAAGGCGTGGTAGCCAGCAGTTCCTGGCCGTATCAGGCTAACGCGCTGAAAAGCGAGAAGCAGCCGATTACCACTGTATTCCCGAAAGAAGGTGTTACCGGCTGGGCGGATACCACCATGTTAGCGGCAGATGCCGAACATCCTAATTGTGCTTACAAGTGGATGAACTGGTCACTTGAACCGAAAGTGCAGGGCGACGTTGCGGCGTGGTTTGGCTCTGTGCCAAGCGTTCCGGCTGGCTGTAAAGCCAGTACGTTGTTGGGCGCCAACGGGTGCGAAACCAACGGATTCAATAAATTCACCGCGATTTCATTCTGGAAAACCCCGCGATCCGAAGGTGGGAAATACGTCCCCTATAGTCGCTGGACGCAGGACTACATCGCCATCATGGGCGGTCGGTGATCCGCTTCATCCTTTGGGCCGTTTCTGCGTTGGCTGCATTCGCGAACCCCGGTCACTTACTTCAGTAAGCTTCCGGGGATTCACTCAGTTGCCGCCTTGATACAACTCAAATGATTTTGCGTTTGGTTTTTTTATTAAAATGAAAATCCGGGAGAATATGATGGCCGCCGTACAGTTTATTAATGTTTCCCGATCATTTGGGGAAGTGAAAGCCGTTGATAATGTGTCGATTGATATTCAGGACGGCGAATTCTTTTCAATGCTTGGACCTTCGGGTTCGGGAAAAACCACCTGCCTGCGGTTAATTGCCGGTTTTGAAACGCTGACATCAGGGGCTATTCGTATTCATGGCCAGGAAGCCTCGCATCTCGCGCCGTATGAGCGGGATGTGAACACCGTCTTTCAGGATTACGCGCTGTTTCCGCATATGAGCGTACTGGATAATGTGGCGTATGGGCTGATGGTGAAAGGTGTGGGGAAAAAAGAGCGTATTCAGCGTGCGATGGAAGCACTGGAGCGGGTGGCGCTGGGTTTTGTTGCCGCACGTAAACCGGCGTTTTTATCCGGTGGTCAGCGTCAGCGGGTGGCGCTGGCTCGGGCACTGGTCAATCAGCCTAGCGTGTTATTGCTTGATGAACCGCTCGGCGCACTGGATCTCAAACTGCGCGAACAGATGCAGGGCGAACTGAAAAAGCTGCAACGCGAACTGGGCATCACGTTTATTTTCGTCACCCACGATCAGAGCGAAGCGCTGTCGATGTCCGACCGTGTGGCGGTGTTTAACAATGGCCGAATCGAGCAGGTCGATACGCCGCGTGAGTTGTATCTCTGCCCGCGCACTGCGTTTGTCGCGCAGTTTGTTGGTACTGCGAATGTGCTGACGCCCGATCTCTCGCTGAAACTCACCGGCCTTTCCGGCAGTCGCTCCATCCGTCCGGAACATATCCGTCTTGCGCCACAATCCGTCGCTGACAGTAGCGACGTGCAGGTGAACGCGGTGCTGAGGGATATTCATTTTCAGGGGGCGGCGACGCGTTATGAACTGGCGCTGGAAAGCGGCGAGCGGCTGTTTGTCAGCGAACCCAATAACCTTTCGACGGCGTCACAATACGTTTTCCAGCAAGGGCAGCCGGTGGTTGCCCGTTGGGATCGGGATGCAATGGTGGCGTTGCGAGAGGGCTAAAAGATGGATATCAGCATGACTTCTTATGAGAAGCGATCGCGGCGCGGCCGGGCGCTGGTGACATTTCTGCATCATCGCCCCGGATTTTATCTGGCGTTGCTACTGGTGCCGCCGCTGTTATGGTTCGGCGCAATCTATTTAGGCTCTCTGTTCGCGCTGTTGTGGCAGGGGTTTTATACCTTCGACGATTTCACCATGACGGTGTCTTCGACGCTGACCTTTGCCAATATCCGCGCGCTGTTTGACCCGGTCAATGCCGACATTATTTCTCGCACGGTGACGATGGCGCTGCTGGTGTCATTTTTCAGCGCCGTGCTGGCATTTCCCATTGCCTATTACATGGCGCGCTACATTACCGGCAAAAAGAAAGCGTTTTTCTATATCGCCATCATGATGCCGATGTGGGCTAGCTACATCATCAAAGCCTATGCGTGGACTTTATTGTTGTCGAAAGGCGGCGTGCTGCAATGGTTCCTCGAGCATCTGGGGCTGGAACCGTTGCTGACAGCCATGCTGAGTTTGCCGGGCATTGGCGGTAATACGCTCTCGACGTCCGGAATAGGCCGCTTCTGGGTGTTCGTCTATATCTGGCTGCCGTTTATGATCCTGCCAATTCAGGCAGCGCTGGAACGCCTGCCGCCGTCGATGATTCAGGCGTCGGAAGACTTAGGCGCGAGGCCGTGGCAGACGCTGCGTTATGTGATTTTCCCGCTGGCAGTGCCGGGTATTGCGGCCGGTTCGATCTTCACCTTTTCGCTGACGCTGGGCGATTATATTATCCCGCAACTGGTGGGGCCGCCGGGGTATTACATCGGCAATATGGTCTATTCGGAACAGGGGTCGATTGGCAATATGCCGATGGCGGCCGCCTTTACGCTAGTGCCCATCGTGCTGATTGCCATCTATCTGTCGCTGGTTAAACGATTGGGGGCTTTCGATGCACTCTAAACGCGCACCCTGGTTATTAAAATTGTCCGCGTGGGGCGGGCTGGTATTCCTGCATTTCCCGCTGTTTATCATCGCGGTGTATGCCTTTAATACTGAAGATGCGGCTTTCAGTTTCCCGCCCAAGGGCTTCACGCTGCACTGGTTCAGCGTGGCGGCCGGGCGCCATGACATTCTCGACGCGGCCTGGCTTTCGGTGCAAATCGCCTGTTACGCCACAATTATTGCCATGGTGCTGGGCACGCTGGCGGCGGCGGCACTGTACCGTCGTGATTTCTACGGCAAGAACAGTATCACGCTGTTGTTCATGTTGCCGATTGCCCTGCCTGGAATTATTACCGGGCTGGCACTGCTCAACGCCTTTCACGCCGCGCAAATCGAGCCGGGTATGCTGACGATTGTCATCGGCCACGCTACGTTTTGCATGGTGATTGTGTACAACAACGTCATCGCCCGTTTCCGCCGTATTACCCACAGCCTGATCGAAGCCTCGATGGATTTGGGGGCAGACGGTTGGCAGACCTTCCGCTACATCATTTTGCCCAATCTCAGCACGGCGCTGTTGGCGGGGGGGATGCTGGCGTTTGCGCTGTCTTTCGATGAAATCATTGTCACGACGTTCACTGCCGGTCACGAGCGCACCTTACCTATCTGGCTGCTCAATCAGCTGGGGCGGCCGCGCGATGTGCCGGTCACTAACGTAGTGGCGCTGTGCCTGATGGTGCTGACCATGTTCCCGATTTTGGGGGCATGGTATCTCACAAGAAACGGGTCGGATGTGGCCGGTGACGGAAAATAATAAGGAAACAACGATGCAAACTAACATGTTGATTAATGGTGAGCTGGTTGCCGGTGAAGGGGAGTCATTGCCAGTTTTCAACCCGCATACGGGGCAGGAGATTGTGCGTCTGGCGCAGGCTAGCGAACAGCAAACCACACAGGCGGTCGATCAGGCGCATACGGCGTTTACCGCCTGGGGGCAAACTACGCCGAAAACCCGTGCTGAGCTGCTGCTGGCGCTGGCTGCTCGCCTCGAAGCCAACGCCGAAACGCTGGCAAAACTGGAGTCTCTGAACTGCGGGAAACCTTATCATCTGGCGTTAAACGATGAAATTCCGGCGGTAGTGGATGTTTTTCGTTTCTTCGCCGGTGCCAGCCGTTGTCTGAATGGTTTAGCCAGCGGTGAATATCTGGCCGGGCACACATCAATGATCCGCCGTGACCCATTGGGCGTGGTGGCGTCTATCGCGCCGTGGAATTACCCGCTGATGATGGTTGCATGGAAAATCGCACCCGCGCTGGCGGCCGGGAATTGCGTGGTGATCAAACCTTCTGAAATCACGCCGCTGACCGCGCTGAAACTGGGTGAACTGGCGCAGGATCTGTTTCCTGCGGGCGTGTTGAATGTGCTGTTCGGCGATGGGAAAACAGTTGGCAATACGCTGACGCACCACGATAAAGTCCGGATGATTTCGCTGACCGGCTCAGTGGCGACTGGCGAAAAGATTGTGGCGCAGGCCACCAGCGGCATCAAACGCACGCACATGGAGCTCGGCGGCAAAGCGCCAGTCATTGTTTTCGACGATGCGGATATTGAGCAGGTAGTGGAAGGCATACGGGCTTTCGGCTTCTATAACGCTGGCCAGGATTGCACCGCCGCGTGCCGTATCTACGCACAAAAAGGCGTGTATGAGCGTCTGGTATCTGCGCTCGGCGACGCGGTTTCGACCATTAAATTGGGCACTGACGAGAGTAGCGAAATGGGACCACTGGTGTCGGCCGCGCATTTAGAACGCGTCGAAGGTTTTGTGCAACGAGCAAAACAGTTACCACATATTCAGGTGGTGGCGGGTGGGGCTCGGGTTTCTGGTGAAGGGTATTACTTTCAGCCAACGTTGTTGGCCGGCGCACATCAGGACGATGAGATCGTGCAGCGCGAAGTGTTCGGGCCAGTGGTCAGTGTGACCGAATTCGACACTGAAGAACAGGTGCTGGACTGGGCGAATGCGTCAAATTACGGGCTGGCATCGTCAGTGTGGACACAAAACATCGGCCATGCGCACCGTCTGAGCGCACGTTTGCAATATGGCTGTACATGGGTGAATACGCATTTCATGCTGGTCAGCGAAATGCCACACGGTGGGCAGAAACAATCCGGTTATGGCAAAGACATGTCGATGTACGGGTTGGAAGATTACACCACGATCCGCCATGTCATGATTAAGCACTGATTCCATCAACAGGGTTGCGGGTTGCCACGCAGCCCTGTTGCCTATTTTCAAGGCAATGACTCACCAACCTGATTTTAATTTATATAACTCACAGTATTTCAGTCATGCCTGGTTTCCCGTGCCGATAAACCCACCTGTGAGAGCAAATGTTCCGCGTGCAGGGGGTAGGCAGATGATGTCGTTAGTGATGTGGTGCCAGTTGGCGCAATAACTGCACCATATTCATGATGGCCGCTGAGCGTTCATGAGCACGCCATATAGCGGCAATTTGTGTGGTCAGGTGTGGGGTGTCGACCTCATGATATGACACATTACCCGTCTGAATGCATGACAGCGATTTTGGAATGAAACTCACGCCAAACCCGCTGGCAACCATGCTGATAGTTGCGGTGATATGGGGCGCTAGTGGATTGATTTTGGGTTCATAGCCACCGAGATAGCAGGCACGGATAGTCATGTCATACAGGCTGGGGCTGAGTTCCCGTGGGAAAATAATCAGTGGTTCCTGATTGAGGTTACTCAGTTGGATCTGTGTTTGTTTACTAAGTGGATGGTTATCAGGCAACACCAACTGCATGGGTTCATCAGTCAGTATCTCGCCATCAAACTCTTCGCCAATGTCACAGGGAAGCCGAACGAAAGCGATATCGGTATTCCGGTTCCTCAGACTCTCAAGAATCTGCTGAATATGCTCTTCTCTCGGTTGCAACTTAACACTGGGAAAGTGTTGGCGGTAGCGGCGCAGTAGCATCAATATCAACGGATGAAAAGTCACAGCGCAGGAAAAACCGACATTAATTGATCCGCTTTCTCCCCGGGCGATACTGCGTACCCGGTCGATGGCTGAGTCGGTCAGTTGCAGAATATGGTTGGCATCCTGATAAAACGCCTCACCCGCTTCGGTCATTTCTACTCCTCGCGTCAGCCGTTTGAATAGCGGTGTCCCGATTTCCCGTTCCAGTTTTTGAATCTGTTGGCTCAACGGCGGCTGAGATATCCCCAGGATTTCTGCTGCCCGGGTGAAATGGTGCGTTGAAGCCACGGCAACAAAATAGCGCAGGTAACGTAGTTCCATATTTTTTCGATCTCCAAATAGCCACATCTCTATATTGGAACTTTGGTGACCATCGCGCCAATATTCAAGTTAATCATTAAATAAATTTAAGTTAACGTGATCGGGAGAAAAGGGATATGAAAGATTTCAACTGGGCTGATCCTTGTGTGGACGAGCTCACCAGTTTTGTGTCCCATCAGCATAGTCTCCACCCGGAGAGCGTTGTTTATCAAACATCATTAATGAGTGGACTTATTAATGGGGTTTATGAAGGAAGTAAAACCATGAAGGAGCTGCTGCAACAGGGTGATTTTGGATTAGGAACATTTAACCATCTGGATGGTGAGCTGGTGGCCTTCAATAGTCATATTTTCCAGCTTCGTTCAGACGGTAGTGCCCGTGCTGCCACGCCTTATCAAAAGACGCCCTTTGCAGTAATGACTTTTTTTAGACCAACAGAAAAAATGCACTTTGATCAGAAAATCAGCCGTGATGATCTTCATCGTCGTATTGACGATTTTATCGACACTGACAATCTGTTTTGTGCTCTGCGGATAGATGGCTGTTTTAGCCATGTTGTAACCCGCACAGTACCTCGCCAGGAACGCCCTTATAAACCGATGTTAGAAGCGATTGCCCAGCAACCCATGTTCAATTTTGAGCGTTGCCGGGGCAGCGTGATCGGTTTCCGTAGTCCTGCCTATGTTCAGGGGATTAATGTCGCTGGTTATCACGAACACTTTATTACCGATGACCGTCAGGGCGGCGGACACATCCTTGATTACCAACTGGAGGAAGGTGTTCTTACCTTCGGAACTATCACCAAATTGGTGCTAGACCTCCCCCAGAACAAGGATTTCCTGCGCGCCAACTTATCCCCGGAAGATCTCGATAGCGCTATTCATTCCGTTGAAAGCTAACCCGCTGGCAAGGTACTGAAAAGTAAGCACAATGAATCGCAGAGGATAACATCATGGAATACACCGGCGGCCAGCAGTTAGTTGCTGATAGAGAACAACCCATTGATAGAACAATGAATGTTGGCCAACAAAAGGGTATTGATCAACCCCGAAAACAGGATCAACCAGCAAACGGAGAGCCGCAACACTGGTCCAGTGGTGCGGAGTTGATAGTCAAACACCTGGAAAAGCAAGGGGTTAAGTATGTGTTTGGTATTCCTGGCGCTAAAATAGATCGTGTTTATGATGCATTGGTTGATTCAACCATCCAGACTATCCCGGTACGTCATGAGGCGAATGGCGCTTTTATGGCGGCGGCAATAGGACGTTTGACCGGGAAAGCTGGGGTGACAGTGGTAACATCAGGTCCTGGCTGCTCCAATCTGGTGACGGGACTGGCGACGGCGACGGCGGAAGGCGATCCGGTGGTGGCGATGGGCGGGGCGGTTAAGCGTGCGGATCGGCTGAAGCTCACCCATCAGAGTCTGGATACGGTTAGCCTGTTCCATCCGGTAACCAAGTTCAGCGCTGAAATCACCGCATCGTCTGCCATTTCTGAAGTGCTCGCCAATGCTTTTCGTGCGGCGGAATTTGGCCGTCCCGGTGCTGCGTTTATCAGTTTGCCGGAAGATATTATTAATGACCCGGCGACCGGTCCGATTTTGGCTTATCCACATTTGCCGACTTTTAATAGCGCACCCGCGGTTAATGTTGAACGGGTAGCTCGCATGATTGAAAAAGCGAAAAATCCGATTTTGTTGCTGGGATTAATGGCGAGTCGGCCTGAGAATGCACAGGCGTTACGCCGTCTGTTGCACCACAGTCAGTTGCCAGTGACCAGTACCTATCAGGCTGCTGGGGTCATTGACCAGCAACATTTCGACCATTTTGCCGGGCGGGTTGGCTTGTTCAATAATCAGGCGGGAGACAAGCTGTTACAGCAGGCAGATCTGATCATTACCGTGGGGTACAGTCCGATTGAATATGCGCCATCACTGTGGAACAGTGGTAACGCAACGCTGATACATATTGATGTTTTACCGGCCGAAATTGATACCGCGTATCGCCCGGATATCGAGCTGGTGGGCGATATCTGTATCACCATCGATATGCTTAATGAATATATTCACTCCCCTCTGCATCTTTCGTCGTCATCAATAGCCATTCTGGAAGAGCGTACCCAACTGCGCCAACAGTTGGCTGCACGCGGCATCGATATGAGCGGCTTTGCTATCCATCCGTTACGGTTGGTACGGGCGATGCAGGATTTGGTCAATAAGGATGTCACGTTGTGTGTGGATATGGGCAGTTTTCATATCTGGCTGGCGCGTTATTTGTATAGCTTCCGGGCGCGCCAGATTCTGATGACTAATGGTCAGCAAACGATGGGGGTGGCGCTGCCTTGGGCAATTGGCGCATCGCTGGTGAATCCGCATCAGAAGGTGGTTTCGGTATCGGGTGATGGTGGCTTTATGCAATCCAGTATGGAACTGGAAACCGCGGTACGTTTGCAGAGCAATATTCTGCATATTATCTGGGTTGATAACGCCTACAACATGGTTGAGATTCAGGAAGAGAAAAAATATCACCGTTCGTCAGGCGTGAAATTTGGCCCGATTGACTTCAAGGCTTATGCCGAAGCCTTTGGCGCCAAAGGATTTGCAGTAGAGTCCGCTGACGAGCTGGTAAGTAAGCTGTGGCAGGCGATGGATGTGCAAGGGCCTGCGGTGATTGCGATTCCGGTGGATTATTCCGATAACCATTACCTGATGGAGAATCTGAATATCAGTCAGCTTATCTGATCCTTCTCATTCAGTACCTACCTGCTACAGTTACTGTGGCTTTTGAGTGCGACATTCCCGGTTGTCGTTATATCAACAAGAATACTTATCGCACGGCGCGTCTTACTCCGTATAAGACGCGCATTTTTCTCAATATCAGAAGATAGACTGATACAACGTTTTTATTTCTTCCACACTGGTGGAGCGTGGGTTGCCACCGGTGCAGACATCATCAAAGGCGGCTTGTGCCAATGCCGGAATATCTTCTTCTTTCACGCCAACCTGGCGCAGACGGGCGGGAATATCCACATCCTGCGACAGTTGCTTCACAGCTTGAATAGCGGCTTCCCTGGCTTTGGATATCGACATGTTCTGTACATTTTTCACTCCCATTGCCACTGCGATAGCGCGGAATTTCTCACCGGTATAGTCGGCGTTCCAGGCCATGATATGCGGCAGTAGAATCGCGTTGGCGACACCATGCGGTGTGTTATAGAACGCCCCCAGCGGGTGGGCCATTCCGTGTACCAACCCCAGACCGACGTTGGAGAAACCCATGCCGGCGATATATTGCCCCAGCGCCATTTCTTCCACCCCCTCAGCCTTGCCAGCCACGGAATCACGCAGTGAACGGCTGATAATTTCGATGGCCTTTATGTGCATCATATCCGTCAATTCCCAGGCGCCTTTGGTGGTAAACCCCTCAATGGCGTGAGTCAACGCGTCAATACCGGTGGCCGCTTTCAGCGAGGCCGGCATGCTGGTCATCATATCGGCGTCAATAATGGCGACGATGGGAATGTCATGCGGATCCACACAGACGAATTTCCGTCGCTTTTCTTCATCAGTGATAACGTAGTTGATGGTAACTTCTGCTGCCGTACCCGATGTGGTAGGGATAGCAAAGATCGGCACACTGGGCCGTTTGGTTGCCGCCACGCCTTCCAGACTGCGGACATCGGCAAATTCCGGGTTATTGATAATAATGCCAATGGCTTTGCAGGTATCCTGTGGTGAACCACCACCAATGGCAATCAGATAATCCGCTTTGCTGGCCTTAAAGTGCGCAACCCCATTCTGCACCACGCTGATGGTAGGGTTGGGAACGACTTCATCATATATTTCATAAGGTAACGATGCATTGTCCAGCAGTGTGGTTACGTTACCCACTACGCCGTATTTGATCAGATCTTTGTCGGTAACCACTAACGCTTTTTTGAAATTCCGCCTTGTTACTTCCTCGACGAGGTGCGCGATCGCGCCACTACCAAAGTACGATGTCTCGTTCAGTATCATTCTATGTGTCATGGTGTATCTCCTTAACGTTTTGATTTTTAAACTTTCAGACTCAAAAATTCGATTCCCCACTGTATGGAGACCGGGTCGGCAGTGTCAGCGGGTTGTGATGGGTCGGTGATACCGACAGAGGTAAGTTGTTGTCTCCACCGACCCGTGCCTATATGTGAAAAAGACGCAATCTATCAATGACTCTAATCCTGTAATGCTTTGGCAAGTCAGGAAGTTTGTTTGGCATTGATGCAAATCAAACCCTATGGGCAGCAAGATAAAGACCTGTGATCCCGGTATACAGAATGGTCCAGTTAACTAGACTGGGATAGGCAGGGAAGGCACCTGGAGGGGCGCCTGATGTCTGTGCTCAACCCGTTTATGTCGATATTTAACCAATTGGTACCACTACAAATAGTATGGTATTTACGCGCAGAGGTTACCTTCCGGCAATTGCCATTATCGGCAGGTGGGTGGCAGTCAGAAGAAGAAAGCGGGAGACGATGGAGCGGCAGTGTCTGCGAGCAGATCAGATGTTTCAGTCTGGTTTTCATGGTACGAATCACGATGCTGCCTTCGCTGATCACAATGAAGTACGCTTGCCTGAAATAATCTAATTTTGCCTGTTTTTCGCATTACTTTAAATAATGCTTTAACAATATATATGATTTATTTAAAATTCTGTGTTTTTAATAAAAATCACTATAAATAATCGATTAATTTATTTTTAATCTGTATTAAATTCTTATTTTTATAATTTTAATGGTGTTATTAACTGACATTGGATGATTGAAATCAATGAAAAAACATCATTATTATATAAATTAACTTATGACTGTGGCGGTGGTGGCGAAACGATTTCGGTGGTAAGTTCAGTGTATAGATAACGTTTGCGTCGTGGTTTTATCTCTTTAAGGCGCAGCTAAGCAGAGGGAAAAGATGGCAAAGCAAACTCCGTTATATGAACAGCATGTGGCCGATGGGGCCAAAATGGTGGATTTTCACGGCTGGATGATGCCGCTGCATTATGGTTCTCAGTTAGAAGAACATCATACGGTGCGCAACAGTGCCGGGATGTTTGATGTGTCGCATATGACCATTGTCGATTTACGCGGTGCACGCACGCGTGAATTTCTGCGCTATCTGCTGGCGAACGATGTTGCCAAACTCACCCAACCGGGTAAAGCGCTGTATAGCGCTATGCTGCTGCCTTCTGGCGGCGTGATTGACGATTTGATCGTTTATTTCCTGACAGAAGACTATTTCCGTCTGGTAGTGAACTCCGCCACCCGTGACAAAGATCTGGCCTGGATCAGCGAGCATGCTACGTCTTTCGGGGTTGATATTCAGGTGCGCGACGATCTGGCGTTGATCGCCATTCAGGGGCCGCAGGCACAGGAAAAAGTACAAGGTTTACTGACGGAAAAACAGCGTCAGCAGGTTGCAGGCATGAAGCCATTTTTTGGCGTGCAGGCAGATGACTGGTTTATTGCCACGACGGGCTATACTGGCGAAGCGGGCTATGAGATCGCTCTGCCACAAGAACAGGTCGTCAGCACCTGGCAGCAGTTGTTGGCAGTGGGTGTTAAACCTTGTGGACTGGGTGCGCGCGACACACTACGTCTGGAAGCCGGTATGAATCTCTATGGTCAGGATATGGATGAAAGTATTTCACCACTGGCCGCTAATATGGGATGGACTATTGCCTGGCAGCCGGAAGATCGTCAGTTCATCGGCCGTGAAGCACTGGAGCTCCAGCGAGCTACCGGCACTGAGCAGTTGGTCGGGTTGGTCATGACGGAAAAAGGCGTGCTGCGCAATGAACTGCCGGTCCACTTTACCGATACCCACGGCGTCATGCAGGAAGGTGTTATCACCAGTGGTTCATTCTCGCCGACGTTGGGCGTCAGTATTGCGCTGGCGCGGGTACCCGCAGGTATTGGTGAAAACGCGATTGTTCAGATTCGTAATCGAGAAGTCTCCGTGCGAGTAACCAAACCGAATTTTGTCCGCGCAGGAAAATCGATTGTTCAGTATTAACCGTTTTGTGATGAATTGAAGGAGAGAGTGGCAATGAGCAATGTCCCGGCAGAGTTAAAATATACCACTTCGCACGAGTGGGTGATGGCGGAAGGTGATGGTATTTATAGTGTCGGTATCACGGAACACGCCCAGGAATTGTTGGGTGATATGGTGTTTCTCGATCTTCCTGAAATAGGAACGACCGTCGCTGTGGGTGAAGATTGTGCTGTTGCGGAATCGGTGAAAGCCGCATCGGATATTTATGCGCCGATCAGCGGTGAGATTGTGGCAATCAACGACGCGTTGGAAAGTACCCCCGAACTGGTTAACAGCGCACCTTATAGTGATGGTTGGCTGTTCCGCATCAAAGCGGCTGATGAGTCTGAACTGAATGAACTGCTTGATGCCAATGAATATCAGCTATTGTTAGAAGAAGACGAATAATCGCAACGCCCCGGACGCCAGACGAACCGGGGCGTTTTATTGTGCCCGTTTGATTTTGTTTGATGCAGGAAATTCCCGTCATGACCCAGACTCTCAGTCAACTTGAACACGACAGCGCTTTTGTTGGTCGTCATATCGGCCCATCTGTCAGCCAGCAGCAACAGATGCTGGCGACTATCGGTGCCGAGTCACTGGATGCACTTACCCGGCAGATTGTCCCTATTGATATTCAGTTACCCAGCCCGCCTGCGGTGGGAGAGGCGGTAACGGAACATCAGGCACTGGCAGAGCTGAAAGCTATCGCTGGCCGCAATCAACGTTACAAAAGCTACATCGGAATGGGCTATCACGCTGTACTGATGCCACCGGTGATTCTGCGTAATGTGCTGGAAAATCCAGGTTGGTATACCGCTTATACGCCGTATCAACCGGAAGTGTCGCAAGGACGACTGGAAGCGTTGCTGAATTTCCAACAGGTGACTCAAGACCTGACTGGCCTGGATCTGGCCTCGGCCTCATTGCTGGATGAAGCGACTGCGGCGGCAGAAGCGATGGCAATGGCTAAGCGCGTCAGCAAACTCAAGCAGGCAAACTGCTTTTTTGTAGCGGATGATGTGCATCCGCAGACGTTGGATGTGGTGCGCACCCGCGCCCGGACATTGGGTTTTGACGTTGTCACCGGCAAGGCGCAGGATGCGCTGGAACATGAAGATGTGTTTGGTGTGCTGTTACAGCAGTGTGGGACGACCGGCGAACTGCATGATTACAGCGCGCTGATGGCCGATCTGAAAAAACGAAAGGTTATCAGTTGTATGGCTGCCGATATCATGGCGCTGGTGTTGTTGGCCGCACCAGGCAAACAAGGCGCCGATATGGTGTTTGGTTCGGCCCAGCGTTTTGGCGTACCAATGGGATACGGCGGTCCGCATGCGGCATTTTTTGCCTGCAATGACGAATACAAACGCGCCATGCCGGGACGACTCATTGGTGTGTCCCGTGATGCCGCCGGTAATACGGCGCTGCGCATGGCGATGCAGACCCGCGAACAGCATATCCGCCGTGAAAAGGCCAACTCCAACATTTGTACATCGCAGGTATTGCTGGCGAACATCGCCGGAATGTATGCGGTTTATCATGGTCCTGAAGGGTTGGCGCGGATTGCCCAGCGTATTCATCGCCTGACGGATATTCTGGCTTATGGCTTGCAACAACGTGGTTTGGCGCTGCGTCATCAAACCTGGTTTGACACCATTACCGTTGACGTGGCTGATAAAGCCGCGGTGTTGAGTCGGGCGCAACATTTTGGCATCAATTTACGCAGTGATCTGAACGGTGCGGTGGGTATCGCGTTGGATGAAGCCACCAGCCGTGATGACGTATTAACGCTGTTTGCCGTTCTGTTGGGTGATAATCACGGGTTGAACATTGATACACTCGATGCCGCCGTCAGCGCTCAGTCAGCGTCTATTCCCGCAGCGTTATGGCGGAATGACGCCATCCTGACCCATCCGGTTTTCAACCGTTACCACAGCGAAACCGAAATGATGCGTTATCTGCATCGTCTGGAGAGCAAGGATCTGGCGCTGAATCAGGCGATGATCCCGTTGGGTTCCTGCACTATGAAACTTAACGCGGTAGCAGAAATGCTGCCGATTACCTGGCCGGAATTTGCCGAACTGCATCCATTCTGCCCACCAGAGCAGGCGCTGGGATATCGTCAGTTGATCGAACAGCTTTCCGGCTGGTTGGTACAGTTGACTGGCTATGACGCCATTTGCATGCAGCCGAACTCCGGGGCGCAGGGTGAATATGCCGGTATGCTGGCGATTCGTCGCTATCATGAAAGTCGTAACGACGCGGCGCGTACCATCTGTTTAATCCCCAGTTCAGCCCACGGCACCAACCCGGCTTCTGCACATATGGCGGGAATGGACGTGGTGGTGGTGGCCTGTGACAAACAGGGCAATATCGATCTGCACGATCTACGGGAAAAAGCCCAGCAGGCGGATGATCATCTTGCCTGCATTATGGTGACGTATCCGTCTACTCATGGTGTGTATGAAGAAACCATCCGTGAAGTATGTCAGATTGTGCATCAGTATGGCGGTCAGGTGTATCTGGATGGCGCCAACATGAACGCCCAGGTCGGCATTACCACACCGGGCTACATCGGTGCTGATGTATCGCATCTCAACTTGCATAAAACCTTCTGTATTCCGCATGGCGGCGGTGGGCCGGGCATGGGACCGATTGGTGTGAAAGCCCATCTGGCCCCGTTCGTTCCGGGCCATACCGTGGTAACAATGGATGGCATGCTGACGCAGCAAGGCGCCGTTTCTGCCGCGCCGTTTGGCAGTGCGTCAATTCTGCCGATCAGCTGGATGTATATTCGCATGATGGGCGCGGAAGGATTGAAGCAGGCCAGTCAGGTGGCGATTCTGAATGCCAACTACGTGGCAGCCCGGCTGAACGAGGCTTATCCCGTGTTGTACACCGGCCATGGCGGACGCGTGGCGCATGAATGTATTCTGGATATTCGTCCGCTGAAGGAGAGTAGTGGTATCAGTGAGATGGATATTGCCAAACGCTTGATCGACTACGGTTTCCATGCTCCAACCATGTCATTCCCGGTGGCAGGGACGTTGATGATTGAACCTACGGAGTCTGAAAGCCAGGCTGAGCTGGACCGCTTTATTGACGCCATGCTGGCGATTCGGGAAGAAGTTGAGCGTGTAGTCAGTGGCGAATGGCCACTGGATGACAACCCGTTGGTTAACGCGCCGCATACGCAAACCGAACTGACTGGTGACTGGCAACACACATACAGCCGTGAACTGGCGGTATTCCCGGCTGGACAGAGCCACAAATACTGGCCGTCGGTGAAGCGTCTGGATGACGTTTATGGCGACCGTAACCTGTTCTGCTCCTGTGTACCAATGAGCGACTATGAGTAACAGCGAGTAGATTTAACGGCGGTTAATTAAGTCTGTGATTAACTAAGTCGTTAAATGCCAAAGCTGAAAAAGCGAACCGAGAGGTTCGCTTTTTTTGTTTTAATTTGTGTCTGCCTCAATGTGGGTTTGCGAAATCAAAAAGGTCAGTAGAGAAGTATCATCATGGTGGCATATCTGTATTTCGGTATTCAAGGTCAACATGAAAGTCGATAAATTGCTTCAGGACTTCATTATTAGCGGTGGGTTTGATCTCTTGCAATTGTAGCGGTCAACCAAAAACAGCACGTTCTCAGCATGGCCTGATCTCGCATATGGGCATCAACCAGAGCACTACCTGTGCGGTTTTTTTTACTCCCTGAGCGCTTGCGTGAGAATGTCGAACTCTTCGACGACCTGAGTAGGAACGTTGACATTTCAGCCGGAAATTGCCAATAGTGTATCAATTAACTCTGCCCCGGTTTGTGCTTCCGTTTGACTCATTTAACTGGCCTCAAAAAACTCTTCGTCAATTTTCTTCATGTGTAGTACCTGCTCATCACGGCTGCCGATGTTGTAACGCAACATGAGTTTGGCTAATTCTTCGCCATTAATTAGTACAATACGCGTAGATAGATCTTTGGCGGTTTGTACTGCTGATGGTGTGAAATCTGACGTAGTAATGAAAATCCCTTTCTGTGCTTTTTTAAGGTTCAATGCGCCAAAAAAGTCGCGGATATCGCTGGCACTAATGTTATTGCTTTCGGCATAGCGTTTGGCTTGTATGTATATTTGGTCAACGCCTAACGGGTCTTGGTTAATTACACCATCAATACCGTTATCGCCAGATTTTCCTAATGCTTGGGCCGCGCCTTCGCCACTACCGCCATAGCCCATGGCAAGTAAAAGCTCGATTAGCAGCGTTTCAAAAAACGCGGGGGATACTTTTCTGGTGCGAGAAAGCATTTCTTCAGCCAGAGCTTCGTTAATACGTTTATATGCATTTAACAACGCTTCATCAGGTGTGATATCGCTCTCGGTATCAATTCCGGGTTCATAGATTTGTGTTGGCTGAAGTTCTATCTCATTACTTTTTTGCTTAAAGGCCACAAATTCATCAAATTGCTTTAAGTAGTCGTTATTGATCTCTACGTTGGGGTCTTTCAGTGCATCGATACCACGAGAAGTGATGATAAAGTGAGCTCTGCGGGGCGAATCTAGCATCCCTGCTTTGATCAAATAGGTTTTGGCCCACCCAACACGATTATCGAGTACCGGTTGTTTGCCACTAGGCAGGGTTTCAACACGCTCTTCTTCAGTTAAACCAAACTGGTTTGCAAGCTGATTGATAACATCTCGCAGTTTAACTTCCTGTCCACGAGCATTATGGGCAATCTCAAGAAAAGGCTGCATAAATTGCTGGTAACTTGGTATCACGTCCAGTCCTTTTTTCTGTGAAGGTGTCAGGTGTTTTCAGTCAACATTGTAAATCTGTAAGGTCGTGACACTAGCGGAATTTCCGGTGTTGCCGCAGGGTTTACGGTTTCTATTGGGTTAGGTAAATGATGACTTCTTATCGGAAAACACAAACCTAAGTAGATGGTCACACCTAACATGATGAGGATATGAGAAAAATGTGTAGGGCTCAATGACATCTATAGCAATTACTTGCCTGGTTTCTTTCACTCATGAGCAAATCACCGCCCATATCGGGTTTTAAGCGATACCGCCCCCGATAGCAGATCAGATTCCAGCACGGTGGCCGGAACCCGATTTACCTTCTGTTCAAGCATGAGAAAGCTGACTACTTCAGCCAACCTTTGCTCTGTGCGGCTTCCAGATGTTGCTTCATGTGTTGCCACAGTTCTGGATTGATGTCGTTGATAAAGGTGTTGCGGGCCAATACCTGTTCCAGCCGGATGCCGTTTTCAACCCAACTCTGACCGCCATTATGCAAATTCATCAGGACTGGCATGATGCGGTCAATCATCAGCGCAAATTGGGCGCTGGCTGTTTCCCCGGTTTCATATTCCTGCCATAACTGTTGGAAATAATGTCGTTGCGGCTCCGGCAGCAGGCCGAAGATACGTGCGGCGGCGGCAACTTCCTGCTGATGTACCGCAGCGCGAGCGGGCAAGTCGTAGACCAGAACATCACCTGCGTCGATTTCAACGATGTCGTGGATTAACGCCATCTGAATGACGCGTTGAATATCCACGTCTTTTCCCGCGTAAGGTGCCAGACTCATTACCGCGACGGCAAAGTGCCAGCTATGTTCAGCGGAGTCTTCATGGCGTGATGTGCCGATCACTTTTGAACGGCGTTGCACGCTTTTTAACTTGTCAATTTCCATTAAAAACCCGACTACGTCGGTCAGGGAGCCAAAATTCAATACGGTTGAAGCAAGCGACATCCAGGTAACCTCCGGCAATAAAAACCCATCAATTGTAGGGGAAGCGAGTGGAGATTAATACGAGTGATGGTTGCCATTAGGTGATGAAGTTGGATCAGCTGATTTATTTTAGCTTACACGTGTACACTGAAATTATTCTCAGTTAAGCTGTTCATGGTTTGTGCGTCGCAGACGCAAAAATGTCTTTGACGAGATGCGAGATTGCGCGCAGTACCAGAGGTTGGCAATGACAAAGAAAATATGGGGCTTGGATTATTCGTTGGCAGAAGAAATTGCCAACAGCATTAGCCACGGGATTGGCTGTGTATTCGGGATTGTCGGGTTGGTGTTGCTACTGGTGCAGGCGGTGAACAATGGTGATAATACCCTGACCATTACCAGCTACAGCCTGTACGGCGGTAGTTTGATTCTGCTGTTTCTGGCTTCAACGCTTTATCATGGCATTTCTCATCCACGGGCAAAACTCTGGCTGAAGAAGTTTGATCACTGTGCCATCTATTTGCTGATAGCCGGAACCTATACGCCGTTTCTGTTGGTGGGATTGAATACCCCGTTGGCTGACGGGTTGATGATTGTCATCTGGAGCATGGCGTTGTTGGGTGTGATATTCAAGCTGGCGTTCGCACACCGTTTTGAAGTGCTGTCATTAATGACGTATCTGGTTATGGGTTGGTCGTCGCTGGTTGTCATCTACCAGTTGGTGATGAAGATTTCTGCCGGCGGTATTACACTACTGGTTATCGGTGGCGCGTTTTATACGCTGGGCGTTATCTTCTATGTATGCAAGCGTATTCCCTTCAACCATGCTATCTGGCACGGTTTTGTGCTGGGCGGCAGTCTGTGCCATTTTCTGGCGATCTATTTGTATGTCTGATTCCGTGCCTTGGCTGGTCACCAAGCTCATTATTTCCGTGACCATGAGCTTGATGACCAATATCCGGTTATTCTTCCAGTGAATACGGTAACGGTTGGATTGCCAACTGACTGCCGATGTCTTCACGTACCCGTAGCACACTGTCGACCTCAAGATCGTTATTCAGTATTGCCTGTACCCACAGCGTCCCATCCTGTAGTCGACAGGCGGCCAGTACGGTGCCGGTACGCCGCCAATTTTCACCCATCTGTAGTTCAAGACTGTCACCCGTTACCGGCACGATAGCCGCATTACCCGAAAGCCAATAGAGGGCGCGTTTGTTGGCACCACGGTACTTGGCCCGTGCCACCATTTCCTGCCCGGCATAACATCCCTTGCTAAAGCTAATACCTTGTAACGCCTGTAGATTGGTCGCCTGTGGGATGAACTGTGCGCTGTTTGCGCTGTCAATAATTGGCTGGCCGGCTTCTATTTCCAGTGCTAACCATTGCTGGCTGTTGTTGAGTCGAATGCTGTCTCCCAGCGTTTCCAACAGGGAGGTCGCCCGTTCAACCGAAAGGACCAACAGAAAACGTTCGGTAGGCAACGTAAAATGCAGCAATGTCGCGCCCGGCAGTTGTACTACGGTGTTTTTTGCATCAGGCAGCGTATCGAACTCTGGTGCGATGAGTTCGCGGATATGCTGCCCGGCGGCAGCTAGCAGCACCACGTTGTCCTCGGCGGTGAGGGTGGTTTTTGAGAAGACGGCGTATTTTTTCAGCTCGTTTAGTTGGGTCTCGAGCACGCTACGGCGTTCGATATATGCCATGCCGTCAGCGTAGTGGAACAGACGCAAGTCGCTCCACATTTTTCCTTTGGCGTCGCAGTGGGCGCACAGGACGTGTTGTTCCGCCGTTAGTGCTGCGACATCCGTAGTAACCTGTCCTTGCAGGTATTTGACGGTATCCGGTCCAGACAGGGTGACCATCCCCCAGTCTTCCAGCGACATCAGAGTGGCGGGCAGTTGGGATGAAGCAAACAGTGGTTGTGATGAAAAAGGAAGCGGCTTAGCCATATTACCATCCTGCGGTGAGGTGCTTTAAGCGAATGACTTCATGGTAAAAGAGCGGCGACACTTTGCAAGCGGTTATTGGTTTATAAATAGTCATGGGGTTACCACGCTTATTTTCGATGCAGTTCGCAGGGCATAAATGTACGGGAATCAATGCTGCGGTAAAATATGTCAAAGTGTTACTATTAGTTGAATACCACCGGATGAAATCGGGTTACACTACCGCTTCTCATCGCGGCTGGTGGTTATCACCAAGATACAGTAGGCAAAGAGCATGGATATCGATAATAAACCACGTATTCACTGGGCGTGTCGACGCGGAATGCGTGAGCTGGATATTTCAATCATGCCATTTTTTGAGCATGACTATGACACACTGAGTGACGACGATAAGCGTAATTTTATCCGTCTATTGCAGTGCGACGATCCCGATCTGTTCAACTGGCTGATGAATCACGGTGAGCCAACGGATCAGGGCTTGAAGCATATGGTTTCCCTTATTCAAACGCGAAATAAAAACCGTGGTCCAGTGGCAATGTAATTTGCGGGTTTCCTGGCGTATGCAGCTTTTCTCATTGCTGGCGCACGGATTATTGGTGTTGCTGATTTTGCTGGCTCCTTGGCCAGATGGTTATGTGTCTGTCTGGCTGGGGCTGGTGACATTGGTGATGTTTGGTTTTATTCGCAGTCAACGGAATATTAAATCCCGGCATGGGGAGATTGTGCTATATAACGAAAACCATCTGCGTTGGCAGCACCGGGAATGGCAAATAACAAAACGTCCGTGGGTATTGAAAAACGGTATCCTGTTATCGTTGCGCACGACAGAGGGTAAAAGCCCGCGCCGCCGTAGTTTATGGCTGGCGTCGGACAGTATGGGGAACGAGGAGTGGCGTCATTTGTGTCATTTGCTGTTGCAGCATAAGAACTGGCAGAGTGATCGCCTGATGTAAAATGGTTTTTTGCGCCTTGCCGGCGTCTGTAATTTTCCTGCCTGGCCCGGTTCCTTCCCATTATTATCAATACTGTTGATACACTTTTTGCCCACCTGCATGATGTCTCGTGGCTGGGCGTTTGCAGAAAAATGACGGCAATGATTTACGGAGAGCACCGCAGCAGGTATCTTACGCGCCGTTCAATGAGAGAGAAGCTGATGACCACGCCCGCTGATAAAACTGTTCTGCACTCCCGTAATCGCCATCGCAGCCGTTATGATTTTACTACGCTGAAACAAAGTCATCCGGCGTTGATACCGTTCGTGAAAGTAAATGCCCATGGTGATGAATCGGTTGATTTTGCCGACCCACAGGCGGTTAAAACGCTGAACCAGGCGTTATTGCACCATTTTTACCAGATTGAGCATTGGATTATCCCGGCAGACTTTCTCTGCCCACCAGTGCCGGGGCGCGCGGATTATATTCATTACCTGGCTGATTTGCTGGCCGAGGATAATCAATCTGTCATACCGCGTAATGCATCAATCCTAGATATTGGCTGTGGTGCCAATTGTATCTACCCACTGATTGGTTATCGAGAGTATGGCTGGCGTTTTACTGCAAGTGAGATTAATCCTCAGGCGATGCAGGCGGCGAATGCCACCATTGAGGCGAACCCCGGTCTTAATCGTGCTATTCGGTTACGCCGTCAGAAAAACAGTAACGCGATTCTGACGGGGATCATCCACAAGAGTGAATCGTTTGATGCCGTTCTGTGTAACCCGCCATTCCATGCGTCAGCCGCCGATGCCCGACAAGGCTCGCAGCGTAAATTCCATAATCTTGGGCTGGACAAAAATTCGCCGCTGAATTTCGGTGGTCAACAGGATGAACTGTGGTGTGAAGGTGGAGAGAAAGCCTTTATCAGCCAGATGATCCATGAAAGCGCCGTTTTTGCCCGGCAGTGTCTGTGGTTTACGTCATTGGTTTCCCGTAAAGAAAACCTGCCAGATCTTTATCGTGCGCTGGAAAGTGTGGGCGTCGAAAAAGTGCGGACCATCAATATGGCGCAGGGACAGAAACAAAGCCGCTTTGTGGCCTGGAGCTTTTTTGATACATCAGCGCGTGCAAGATGGTTTCAGAAACGTTAGTCATTTGCCGGGAAAATAGCTGCAAACCGTAGCGGAGTCGGATTTCAGGGTGAGCGCGAGAGGTTCTGGCAGGGGCCTCGACGCGTGTCGGGCCCGTGTATAGTGGTCCTTTCGTGATGGCGTTGTTGTCGAACATAACGCATCGCGTGATGCGGTATCAGAGCCTGGTATTCACAGCAGTGACGCCATTTCCAGCAAAATCTGTTCACACCATTGCTGGAGGCGGTCATCGCTCAGGTCATATTGATTCACTTCATCCAGCGCCAGTCCGACAAAATGTTTACCATCCGCCGTTAATGCTTTCGGACTGATGAATTCATAACCTTCGGTCGGCCAGTAGCCGATAAATTTCACACCCAGTGGCCGTAATTGGTCATGCAACATGCCCAACGCATCAAGAAACCATTCGCTATACCCTAGCTGGTCGCCCATGCCATATAACGCCACGATTTTTCCCCGTAGATTCAGCTCGGGAAGCTGGGCCCAGATAGCCTCCCAATCTTCCTGAATTTCGCCAAAATCCCAAGTGGGAATGCCAAGAATCAGGATGTCGTACTCTTCCATGCGTTGCGGGGCGACATCTTTGACATTGTTCAACTCAACCAGTTCTTCACCCAGAATGTCGCGGATTTTCTCTGCCGCCATTTCTGTGTAGCACGTGCTGGAACCGTAAAAAAGACCGATATTCATAAGCAGTTGATGATTATTGAATGGATGAAGGATACCGTTTACCACGATGGGCAGAACGGTGTTATGGCCGCTAGCCTAACGGAATATCCGGTGCTCGTATAGACGAAATGATGATGCGGTTCAGGAATCGGTGAAGGCAATAGCGCCTTCACCGTGAAGATTAATCGAACGAGTGATGGCGAGTTTCTTTGGTCAGCAACAAGGCAATCAGCGTTAATGATGCCATTGCGGCCAGATAAACACCCACATAGAACAATCCATAGTGGTTGGTCAGCCAGGCGGCGATATAGGGTGCAACGGAAGCGCCCAGAATGGATGAGACGTTATAGGAAAACGATGCGCCGGTATAACGCACTTCCGTGGGGAACAGTTCCGGCAGCAGGGCACCCATCGGGCCAAAGGTTAATCCCATCATGCTCAGCCCGCACACCAGAAATGCCATGATCAGTATTTGATTACCCGAGCCCAACAGAGAAGGGAAAATCATCGCGAACACCAGCATTGCGCAGGTTACCGCGATCATGGTTTTGCGACGGCCAAAAATATCTGCCAGATGGCCGGCTATCGGGATCGTCAGGCCAAAACCAATGACCGCAATCATCAACATCCACAGGAAGTTATTACGTGGGATGCCTAGACCGACAGGAACTGGTGTAGTGCCGTATGTCATGGAGTACACAGTCATGATGTAGAACAGTGTATAGGTGGCCAACATGATGAAAGTGCCGAGAATTGTTGCTTTTAGGTGTTTATTTAACAGCGTACCTATCGGGATACGTACCTGCTTCCCGGCTTTGACCGCTTTGGCAAACACCGGTGTTTCATGTAGGGAAACTCGAACATAAAGACCGATGATGACCAGTACCGCAGAGAAAATAAACGGTACACGCCAGCCCCAGTTCATAAACTGCTCGTTGGTCAGTCCCCAGGAGAGCAGCAGGAAAGTGCCGTTAGCGAAGAAAAAGCCAATCGGCGCACCTAACTGTGGGAATGAACCATACAGCGCACGCTTATGGGCGGGGGCGTTTTCTGTTGCCAGCAGGGCGGCACCACCCCATTCACCACCTAACCCCAGCCCTTGTCCGAAGCGGGCCAGTGCCAACAGCAATGGTGCCATAACGCCGATAGACGCATAGCTCGGTAACAGGCCGATAAGCACGGTGGAAATACCCATGGTTAATAGTGATGCGACCAGTGTGGCTTTTCGTCCTATGCGGTCGCCAAAATGGCCGAACAGCGCCGAGCCAATGGGGCGCGCAATGAAGGCAATGGCAAAGGTGGCTAGTGATTGTAGCGTGGCTGCCGCGGCATCGCCCTGAGGGAAGAAAATATGCGGAAATATCAGCACTGCCGCAGTGGCATAGATATAAAAATCGAAAAATTCGATCGCGGTACCGATCAATGAAGCCACCACAACCTTGTTACGGGAATTAACCGGTGTGGCAAGAGCGTCATTTTCGATGGTGGATGTGATGGAGGCTTGCATAAGTTTTTCTTTTTTTTAACATACGAACGCGCATTCTATGCATAGAAAAAACTTCTTTTCAAACTCGGCTAACGTTGGTCGCCAGGCCTTGTAGGGCGCGTATCCCGGAAGATTGGGAAATGGTGAAACATAATTCCTTAACGTCTGGTTTTTGCCACAGGATGTTACAAATATGAGCGTTATTGCCGAATTGTACCCCGTTCATGCTTGTGGAAAATAATAGTGGGAAATTGACAGGCAAGGGTTGGTAATAGGGAGCGGCCGGCTCTGATGAGAAACGATACGCTTTGACCGGTGAAACCGTCTCGGGTGTACAGCCGTCCCTGGCTGTTGAACAACGACTAATAGCTGGTTTTTTGCTGCGTTGCAGCGGCTGTGGCGGGTTTGAACTGCGCCAGACGCGCATCCAGCGCCTGTGTATAGAGCATGGTATCTACGCCAACCGCTACAAAATTGGCTCCCCAGGCAATACATCGCTTCGCCATGTCGACATCTACCGCCAGAAAACCGGCGGCTTTGCCAGCGGCGCGAATGCGTCGGATACTCTGTTCGATAATTCGCTGTACTTCCGGGTGGCCTGAATTATCGGGGTAGCCCAGTGACGCAGAGAGATCGGCGGGGCCGATAAAAATACCGTCAATGCCTTCTACTTCCAGCAGCTCGTCCAGATTATCCAGCGCGGTTTTACTTTCCGCCTGAATCAGCAGACACAGCTCTTCATTGGCTTTCGCCATATAGTTTTCTACTCTGCCCCAACGTGCGGCACGGGCAACGCTGGCGCCGACGCCACGTATGCCATGCGGCGGATAACGGGTCGCTGATACCACGTCCCGCGCCTGTTCAGCGGTATCCACCATGGGGATCAGCAAGGTACGCGCACCGATATCCAGTACCTGCTTGATGACACTGCGTTGCCCTTCTACCGGGCGGATAACGGGTTGGCTACGATAGGGCGCAATGGCCTGGAGCTGATGATAGAGATCCTGCATCGTGTTGGGTGCGTGTTCTCCATCGATCAGTAGCCAGTCGTAAGATGATGTTGCGGCTATCTCTGCCAGATAAGACGATGTACTGCTGAGCCACAGGCCGATTTGTACCTCTCCATTCTGGAGTCCCCGTTTGAACGGGTTGGCTAATACCTTGTTGTTTAAGGCATCCTTTTCTAATTCACTGTTCATAATAATCCTTACTTCAGGTGGTACTTTAGCGATTGACCTGGGTCGTCAGCGTTGCCCTTTTTGCCACACTCAGGGTGAGAATAATCAATGCGCCAACAATCGCGACGCCTGCGAGGGCCAATAGTCCGGCAGCACTGCTATGGAAGAACGATTCGGCATTAACACGGATAAGTGGTGCCAGAAAACCGCCAACTGCGCCGAATAAATTGACAAAACCAATCCCTGCCGCCAGTGCCGTACCGGAAAGCAACTGCGTCGGCATGGTCCAGAACACCGGTTGTACGGCGATACACCCGACTGCCGCCACACACAAAGCGATCATCGCCAATATAGGGCTGACGAGGCCGGAAATACCAATACCGAATGCCGCTGCCAGTAGCGTCATCGCGGCGAGGTTGCGACGGTTGCCGGTTTTATCAGAGTAATAGGGAATAAGTAACGTACCAAACAGCGATGCTATCCAGGGAATGGCGGCAACCAGAGAGACGATAAAGCCGACTTTGGTGCCCATCAGCGCTGCTACCTGCGTCGGCAGGAAGAAGATCAATCCATATACTGCAATCTGAATGGTCATGTAAATAATGGCTAATTGCCAGACCCGACCATTGGTGATGGCATCGGTAAAACGAGAGGCGGTTTTTTTCTCCTCTTCCCCTGCCAACTGGGTGATTAATGCCTGTTTTTCTTCTGCGCTGAGGAAGCGTGCCTGTTGTGGTGTGTCATCAAGATAGAAGAATGTCACTAGTCCGGCAATGACCGCTAGTCCGCCTTCGATGATGAACATCCAGTACCAGCCAGGATGCCCCATAAAACCATGCATCTCCAGTAGCGCGCCGGATAGCGGGGAACCCAGCGTCAACGCCAGCGGCGCCCCCATGTAAAACAGTCCCATGATCCTGGCTCGATGGTTTTGTGGGAACCATTGCGAGGTCAGATAAATCATGCCGGGAAAGAAGCCAGCTTCCGCCGCACCCAATAGGGTACGTATGAGCAAGAATTTGGCTTCGCTATCAGCATATCCCATCACGGCGGAGAGCAAACCCCATACCAGGGCGGTGCTCCCAATCCAGCGACGAGCTCCCCATTTGCGCATCAACAGGTTGGCTGGGACGCCGAGGAAGGCGTACACCACAAAGAAAATACCGGCACCCAGTGCATACGCCTCGTTGCTCAGACCGGTATCAAGCTGATAAGCCTCTTTGGCAAATCCGATATTGGAGCGATCGAGAAATGCCAGGATGTATAACGACAACATGAACGGAATCAACCGCGCACGGTTCTTCTTCACCGCACTTTCCAGAACGGTATTCATAGTATGTGTCCTCGTCAGAGGTGATGTGTGGCCACGGTCCGCCAGCAGTAATGGGGCCCGTGACGGCGCAATTAGTGGGTATAAGGGCGCAGCAGGCCGAGATCCCGGTTTAACTCGACGCCGAATCCCGGTTTATCAAGCACTGACTTGTGCATACGACCGTTTACCGGCACCGGCTCATTGAGCAGGATGGGGTCGAACTGCGGACGTAGGGTGGAGCAGTCAGGGCTGGTCATCAGGAATTCACTGAACGGTGTATTGGTAAAGGTGATCACCGCGTGATGGGAATAGACGGATGATCCGTGCGGAACCACTAGCTGGCCGCGAGATTTGGCGATAGCGGCAATCTCGACCAGTGTGGTCAGGCCGCCACACCAGCCGACATCCGGTTGCATGATATCGATGCCGGTTTCCGCCAGTGTACGGAAGGATTGCAGTGTGCCGTGGTGTTCACCGCTGGTGACCATCATTCCTGCCGGCACGCTGCGTTTCAATTCCCGGTAGCCTTCATATTGCTGTGGCGGCAGACACTCTTCGATCCATTTCAGGTTGTAAGGCGCGCAAGCGTGGGCGAGTTTGGTGGCGTAGTTGACGTCCTGACTCATCCAGCAATCAAGCATCAGCCAGAAGTCCGGTCCGCATTTTTCGCGGAAATCCGCCACCATGGCCGTGTCTTTGCGGATGCCTTCATCGCCATCGTGCGGTCCCCAGTGCGTGGGCATTTTGCCGCCGATAAAGCCCATTTCTTTGGCGAGGTCGGGACGTGCGCCAGTCGCATAGAAACGGATCTCGTCACGTACTGCGCCACCCAAGAGTTTATACACTGGCAACCCCACGACCTTGCCAAACAGATCCCATAGCGCCAAATCAACGCAGGAAATGGTGTTCATCACCAGACCGCCGGAACCGGAGTAGTACATGGTGGCGTTCAGCATCTGATCGTGGATCAGCTTGATGTCGCTGACGCATTTGCCTTCAATGAAGCGGTTGAGGTGTTTTTCGACGATAAAACAGCCCATTTCACCCGCGGTAGACACCGCAAAGCCCGTTTGGCCGTTATCCGCTTCCACTTCCACCACCAACGTACCCAGCACGTTGATCCCGAAAGACTGACGTGACTGTTCATACTGCTTGTATTTGCTCATCGGTGTGGCGATGTGATCGTCGATCCAGTGGTTGCCACCCTGATCGTGGTAATCGGCGCCACCGCTGCCTTTTTCTGCGGTGGCTCCACCCAGGGTCCAGGCGCGGATATGTTTGATAGTAGGTAAGGTCATCTTTCATTCTCCACTATTGTAGTTATATATAAGGTTTAGGCTGTTTGGGAATCGAACGGACTTCTCCAACCCAGTAAACGGGAAATATCCCTGGCGCAGGCGAGGGTTTGGCTCGCGAGCAGATCACGGTTGTCGTTATTGATTTGCAACCGTGTTCCTACTGCCGAAATGGCGGCAGTGAGTTCGTTACGACTGTTGAATACCGGTGCGGCGACGCAGCGAACATCTCGATAATCTTCGCCATTGTCATAGCTCCAGCCCTGGCGGCGAATATGGTTGAGTTCGGTGTGTAATTGCTCCGGTGTCGTGATGGTGCTGGGGGTTTTGGCTGTGAAGTCGAGATTGGCGATAATCTTTTCGCGCTGTTCTTCCGGCTGCCAGGCGAGCAGACATTTGCCGATACCCGAACGCGAGAGCGACAGGCTTTTCCCTTCATGTGAACGCACACTGATGGTGGAAGAGGATTCGACTTTCAGAATGTAGTAGGCGTTCCCATTGTCAATGATTCCCAGATGACAAAGCAGGTTGGTCTGCTCCATCAATTGTGTCAGGCGTGCACGGGAGATTTCACGCAGATCGATTTTGCTAAGCGCGTGTTCTGCCAACTCCACCAGTTTTGTCCACAGGCAATAGTTATCGTTGGTATCCACAGAGATGAAGCGATGCCGCTTCAGTTCAGCCAGCAACAGATAGGCGGTGCTTTTCGGGATGGTGAGTTCAGCAATGATCTCTGCGGCTGAAAGTGGACCTCGGTGGGCAATCAGATTCATGATCTCTATCGCGCGGGTCAGCGCCGGAACTTTGCTTGATTCCAACATATTGGACTCCTGTCTTGCTTAGTGGAATCAGTATTGTGGGTTCTCTTCAGGTATTATGTGACGGAGGTCATGTAACCGTAGGTGGTGCGAAAAAACGGGAAAATAGCATTTATAATCGTGAGCAACTTCACGGATTTTTTTTGTTTTGAGTACAACAGGTTGTACTGACAATTCATATTACGGAGCCGTCTTCATTTTTTGTTGGCGTAACATGGGGGGTATTCAGTGTGGTTTTATTCCATTCACGTTCTGTTGCAACGGAAAATAGGCTGTAGAGACAGATAAGCGTCAGCCGAAAGATAAAGAGGAAAAGCGTATGCATGAACAGGATCAGGCATTGATTGAGCAGTTTCTCGATGCCTTATGGCTGGAGCGGAATCTGGCGGAGAATACGCTGGCGTCTTATCGGCTGGATTTGCAGTCGCTGGCCGAGTGGCTGGCGCATCACGACAATCATCTATTGCAGGTTCAATCACTGGATTTACAAGCATTTTTGGCGGAACGGATCGAGGGTGGCTATAAAGCGACCAGTTCGGCTCGTCTGTTGAGTGCCATGCGGCGCCTGTTTCAATATCTTTATCGGGAAAAACAGCGGCTGGACGATCCTAGTGCGGTGCTCTCTTCTCCCAAGTTACCGCAGCGTTTACCAAAAGACTTGTCGGAGGCGCAAGTCGACTCTCTATTGAAGGCACCCAGCGTCGAGCAACCGCTTGAACTGCGGGATAAAGCCATGCTGGAAGTGTTGTACGCCACTGGGTTGCGTGTCTCTGAACTGGTGGGACTGACCATCAGTGATGTCAGCCTGCGTCAGGGGGTGGTGCGCATAGTCGGAAAAGGTAACAAGGAACGGCTGGTGCCGCTGGGGGAAGAAGCGGTTTACTGGCTGGAGCAGTACCTGGAATACAGCCGTCCCTGGTTACTGAATGGTCGGACACTGGATATCATGTTTCCCAGTAACCGGAGTCAGAAAATGACACGCCAGACTTTCTGGCATCGTATCAAGCACTATGCGATTCTCGCCTCTATTGATAGTGCGAAACTCTCTCCGCATGTTTTGCGTCATGCCTTTGCGACCCACTTATTGAACCACGGTGCCGATTTGCGGGTTGTACAGATGCTGTTGGGTCATAGTGACCTTTCCACCACGCAAATTTATACACATGTCGCGACAGAGCGCCTTAAACAACTGCATAAACAGCATCATCCTCGGGCATGACAGACCATTTACGGATATGATGGCTGACGAAGACCTGCCATAACGGATTAGCCCGGCGCATGCGCCTTACCGATAACAGGATTAACGAATGAAAAAGAGTGTATTACTGCTTTCTTTGTTGGCTACCAGCGTAACCGGGCTGGCTCACGCCGATGATGCGGCAATCAAACAGACACTGGCCCGTCTGGGGATGCAGAATGCAGAGATTCAGGACGCTCCGGTCAATGGGATGAAAGCGCTGCTGACCAACGGTGGAGTGTTGTATATCACTGAAGATGGCAAACACCTGCTACAGGGGCCGCTATATGATGTCAGCGGTAAGACACCGGTCAATGTCACTAATCATGCGCTGAAAAATAAAATGGATGCCTTGCAGGATCAGATGATCATCTACAAGGCGGCGGATGAAAAGCACGTCATCACGGTATTTACCGACATCACTTGTGGTTACTGTCGCAAGCTGCATGAGCAGATGAGCGATTACAACGCCTTGGGCATTACCGTGCGCTATCTGGCGTTTCCACGGCAAGGGCCTCACTCGGAGACAGCAAAAGATATGCAGTCCATCTGGTGTGTCGCCGATCGCAAAAAAGCGTTTGATGCTGCGATGAAAGGGGATGATATCTCCCCGGCTACCTGCAAGACCGACATCACTGCGCAGTACCAGCTTGGCGTATTGTTCGGTGTGCGGGGTACGCCAGCTATCGTGATGGACGATGGCACGGTAGTTCCAGGTTATCAGGATCCGAAAGAGATGCTTGCTATGCTGGAAGCGCATAAGGCTTCACTGAAGTCAGGTGATTAAGTGGAATTTATTACCCAGCTCCGTCGCCGTCCGGCGGCGGAGCACATTGATTTACCCGTTTCTCTGCCGCCTTTGTTACGCCGACTGTATGCTCAACGTGGCGTTAAGGCGGCACAAGAGCTGGAACGCAGCCTGCGGGGATTATTGGACTACCACTTGCTGGACGGTATTGAACATGCGGTTGATGTGTTACAGCAAGCACTGGCCGACAACCTTTGCATCGTGATCGTCGGCGATTTCGACGCCGACGGTGCCACCAGTACCGCATTGACGTTGTTGGCGCTGCGCAGTATGGGCGGCCGTCATATTCAATATCTGGTGCCAAATCGTTTTGAGGATGGCTACGGCCTGAGTCCGGAGGTGGTGGCGCAGGCGGCGGCAAAAGGCGCGGAATTAATCGTTACCGTGGATAACGGTATCTCTTCCCATGCCGGTGTGGATGATGCCCATCAGCGAGGCATTAGCGTACTGGTGACTGACCATCATCTGCCGGGTGAAACTCTGCCTGCCGCCGATGCCATGATTAACCCCAATTTGTCCGGCTGTGCGTTTCCGTCCAAATCGCTGGCGGGCGTCGGTGTGGCGTTTTATCTGATGATGGCGCTACGTGCCAGACTGCGGGAGACTGGCTGGTTCGTGCAACAGGGATTGTCCGAGCCCAATCTGGCAGAATTGTTGGATTTGGTGGCGCTTGGCACTGTTGCTGATGTGGTACCGCTGGATGCGAATAACCGCATTCTGGTCGCGCAGGGGTTAAGCCGTATTCGCGCGGGAAAATGCCGTGCGGGTATCCGCGCCTTGCTCGAAGTGGCTAATCGTGATGCGAGTAAATTGGCCGCCAGTGATCTGGGCTTTGCGCTGGGACCGCGGTTGAATGCGGCAGGACGGCTGGATGATATGTCCATCGGTGTAGCGTTGCTGCTGAGTGATGACATAGTGCAGGCGCGGATGCTGGCCAATGATTTAGATGCTCTGAATCAGACCCGGCGTGAAATTGAACAAGGAATGCAGGTGGAAGCGCTGCGTCTGTGTGATCAGTTGGAACACAGCCGTGACGCATTACCCTATGGGCTGGCAATGTACCACCCGGAATGGCATCAGGGTGTGGTCGGCATTCTGGCGTCACGTATCAAAGAGCGCTTTCACCGGCCGGTGATCGCTTTTGCGCCTGCCGGTGACGGTATTCTGAAAGGTTCAGGACGCTCGATTGCTGGCTTGCATCTGCGCGATGCGCTGGAGCGACTGGATACGCTTTATCCCGGTTTGATGCTGAAATTTGGCGGCCATGCGATGGCCGCCGGATTATCGCTGGAGGAGACCCGTTTTGATGAATTCCGGCTGCGTTTTGGTGAGTTGGTGGGCGACTGGCTGGATGCATCGCAGTTAGAAGGTGTGATCTGGTCGGACGGAGAGCTGGAATTACCCGATCTGACGCTGACTACCGCGGAAATGTTGCGTGAGGCTGGTCCGTGGGGGCAGGCATTCCCGGAACCGACATTTGATGGACGCTTTCGTCTGTTGCAGCAAAAACTGGTGGGAGAACGTCATCTGAAAGTCATGGTGGAACCGCTGAACGGCGGGCCGCTGCTGGATGGTATCGCCTTTAACATCGACACGTTGTTGTGGCCTGATATCAGCGTACGGCAGGTGGAGATGGCTTATAAACTGGATGTTAATGAATACCGCGGCAAACGTTCGGTACAGTTACTGATCGAACATCTGTGGCCGTTGTAATGCCGATTCGTGGTTATATCCTGTTTTTGTCTTTGCTCTGGTCTCGGCATCTTGCCAGCCAGAGCCCGATCGCGTCGGATAGCGTCAAAATCTGTACAGATTGCTATAAACCCTGAGCTTAATCCGTTAGAATTGATGGTTTAAATGCATTCCGTCATCTACGACTTAACGTAAGATCCTAAAAATCATGTTTGAAATTAATCCGGTAAAAACCCGCATTCAGGACCTGTCTGAAAGAACAGCCGTCCTTAGGGGGTATCTTTGACTACGATGCCAAGAAAGAACGCCTCGAAGAAGTAAACGCCGAGCTGGAACAGCCTGACGTCTGGAGTGAACCAGAACGTGCACAGACGCTGGGGAAAGAGCGCTCCTCGCTGGAAGCCATTGTCGAAACTATCGACCAGATGACACAAGGACTGGACGATGTAACTGGCTTACTGGAGCTGGCGGTGGAAGAGGACGACGAAGACACCTTCAACGAAACCAACGCCGAACTGGATATTTTGGAAAATAAACTGGGCCAGCTTGAATTCCGCCGCATGTTCTCTGGCGAGTATGACAGTGCAGACTGTTATCTTGATATTCAGGCGGGCTCTGGCGGTACAGAGGCCCAGGACTGGGCCAGCATGTTGGTGCGCATGTATTTGCGCTGGGCGGAAGCCAAAGGTTTCAAAACCGAAATCATTGAAGAGTCTGATGGTGAAGTCGCTGGCACCAAGTCTGCCACCATCAAAATTATGGGTGATTACGCATATGGTTGGCTGCGTACTGAAACCGGCGTACACCGTTTGGTGCGCAAGAGTCCATTTGATTCCGGCGGTCGTCGTCATACCTCCTTCAGTTCCGCTTTCGTCTACCCTGAAGTGGATGACGATATTGATATCGAAATCAATCCTGCGGACCTGCGTATTGATGTTTACCGTGCCTCCGGGGCGGGTGGTCAGCACGTTAACCGAACCGAGTCTGCGGTACGTATTACCCATCTTCCTACCAACATTGTTACTCAGTGCCAGAATGACCGTTCCCAGCATAAAAACAAAGATCAGGCGATGAAACAGTTGAAAGCCAAGCTGTACGAGTTTGAAATGCAGAAGAAAAATGCTGAGAAACAGGTGATGGAAGACAGTAAGTCTGATATCGGCTGGGGAAGCCAGATTCGATCCTATGTGCTGGATGATTCCCGTATCAAGGATTTACGTACCGGAGTGGAAACGCGAAATACTCAGTCGGTACTGGATGGTGATCTGGATAAATTTATTGAAGCAAGTTTAAAAGCGGGGCTATAAGGAATCCACATGTCTGAACCTCAATCACAGGGTGCCGAGCAGGCGCAGGATCTTAATAACGAACTGAAAGCACGTCGTGAAAAACTGGCAGCGCTGCGTGAAAAAGGCATTGCATTCCCGAATGATTTTCGCCGAGACAGCATCTCTGAACAACTGCACGTCAGTTACGACGATAAAGAAAATGAAGAACTGGAAGCACTGAATCTTGAAGTCACGGTGGCTGGCCGGATGATGACCCGCCGTATCATGGGGAAAGCCTCTTTCGCGACGTTACAGGACGTTGGTGGCCGTATTCAATTGTATGTTTCCCGTGATGATCTGGCGGAAGGCATTTACAACGAACAGTTCAAAAAGTGGGACTTGGGGGATATTCTCGGCGCACGCGGTAAGCTGTTCAAAACCAAAACCGGCGAGCTCTCTATTCACTGTACTGAACTGCGTCTGTTAACCAAAGCGCTGCGTCCGTTGCCGGATAAATTCCACGGTCTGGCGGATCAGGAAACCCGTTATCGTCAGCGTTATCTGGATTTGATCGCTAACGAGGAGTCCCGTCACACTTTCCGCATCCGTTCAAAAGTGATGGCGGCGATCCGCGGCTTTATGGTTGGTAACGGTTTTATGGAAGTGGAAACGCCGATGATGCAGGTTATCCCCGGCGGTGCGGCGGCTCGCCCGTTCGTGACTCATCACAATGCGCTGGATATTGATATGTATCTGCGCATCGCGCCGGAACTGTATCTGAAACGTCTGGTGGTGGGAGGGTTTGAGCGCGTATTTGAAATCAACCGCAACTTCCGTAATGAAGGCGTTTCCCCGCGTCATAATCCTGAGTTCACCATGATGGAGCTTTATATGGCGTATGCCGATTATAAAGACCTGATTGTGTTGACGGAAAGTCTGTTTCGTACGCTGACGCAGGACGTGCTAGGCACGACGACCATACAGTACGGCGATCAGACTTTCGATTTCGGCAAACCGTTTGAAAAGCTGACCATGCGCGAAGCGATTTGCAAATATCGGCCGGAAACCGATGTCGCCGATCTGGATGATTTTGATAAAGCCGCCGCGATTGCTCAATCTTTGGGGATCAAAATCGAGAAAAGCTGGGGCTTAGGCCGCATCGTCACCGAGATCTTTGAAGAAACGGCGGAAAGTAATCTGATTCAACCCACCTTCATTACTGAATATCCGGCGGAAGTTTCTCCGCTGGCTCGTCGTAATGATCAGAACCCGGATATTACTGATCGTTTCGAGTTTTTCATCGGTGGTCGTGAAATTGGTAACGGTTTCTCCGAGCTGAATGATGCGGAGGATCAGGCTGCACGTTTCGCCGATCAGGTTCGAGCCAAAGACGCGGGCGATGATGAAGCCATGTTCTATGATGAAGATTATGTCACGGCGCTGGAGCATGGTATGCCGCCGACGGCAGGTCTGGGTATCGGTATCGACCGTATGGTAATGCTGTTCACCAATAGCCATACGATACGCGACGTGATCCTGTTCCCGGCCATGCGTCCGCAGAAATAATCACTGCAACTATCGTGATATCAAAACCGGTGCCTTATGCACCGGTTTTTTTGTCACATTCTCTGCTGATTGCTGTACTGGCAGGTTGATTGCTCAAACCGTATGCAGTTGGCTGGGTTTTTGTCTTGCCCGGCAAACAGATAGCGTTATAATGCAGTGCAATTTATTATGCGAGCGTAGTTCAATGGTAGAACGAGAGCTTCCCAAGCTCTATACGAGGGTTCGATTCCCTTCGCTCGCTCCAAAAATAGTCTAATCTCATACTCCTTACCAAATTTTATCCTCAATAAATTTTTTCTTTTGCGTTGCGGTTGTTTCTGCGCCGTGATGTGACTGCGCGTGCACGAACGGACATGGTAAAGCAAGGATGGTTGGCGCCAGACGCGCGTTGGGCCAGTAATGTCTATACTAATGGCATTATGGCGGCAATGAGTACCGATACGAGAGCGACAGAGGAAACGTCAGGCATCTAACTAGTGTGGTCAAGGAGTAAACATATCGGGTAATTCTCTTTCTAACGGCGTATTATTAGCCACCCATCTATGGTGAGGAAACCGTGATGTCTTTTTTGGATGGATTAAAACTGTTTAATGAGCGGAAAGTTTCTATCGCGTGTCCTAAATGTGCCTATGTGACTAAACAGACAGCCTCAAAAATCAGTAAGGATGTTACGCTGATTTGCCCTAACTGCGGCACGCTTTTTTTGCCTAAAGATGCGAAACCGTCGTAAATTCTAGAATATAGAACCTATAGGTTTTATTAAAATAATACATTATTAGCGTTGACCTGATTTATTAGAAGGTATGCGATTTATTTATGTGAAAATAAATTATTTATATATTTTTACAATTTTCATGGGCGGGTTATTTTTATCATTATTTTCATGATGGCAATTTTAATTATGAATAAAAATCATCGGTGATTTATTTGAAAGGCTATCTGTGATGTCGTGGAATAATGGATAGTGAAATGATTATATTGACCCCCATGTTGAATGCAAAAAGAACAATCCACATTATATGGATTGTTTTTTTTATGAAGCTTAGCTGCTCAGAGATATACTTTCATTGCTGTTATAAGCTTCGTTGGCGCATACTGGTTACAGTATAACGACATTACCTGCTGACGGTCCTTTCTGGCCATTCTCAATAGAGAATTCCACATTCTGACCTTCATACAGTGTTTTGAAATCATCACTCTGGATAGCGGAGAAATGTACGAATACATCTTTGCTACCATCAGCAGGGCTGATAAAACCAAAACCTTTATCGGCGTTAAACCATTTTACTAAACCAGTCATTTTATTAGACACAGATATTTCCTTTATAATTTTTTCCACAAAATGTGGGTATTATGGCCTGCCTTCGAGATAGCTTATGATGCACTTAGGTGAGACCTATGAAGAAGAGATATCTATGATAGCGCTTGAACTGAGGACTGCTTTACTAAAACTGCTTACATAAGGTCTGACTTGCAAACCGATGGCGCTATTAACACACATCTGATGCTCATTAAGCAAGCTTTATTTTTATAAAGTTCAATAATCCTTAAAAAGTCAGTAGTAAAAAGTCGAAGGAAAGCATAAATACTCAGTGAAATGATTATCGTCATGAATGGTATCGTTATGATTTGTAGCATGATATTTATCATAGATCGTTGTCTTGGATCCTTCCTCAACAAATGGTGGGTATAAGAGAAATAAAATCTCTCCTGAGATAAACCAAACCGTTTATATCAATGTATTCGTAGCGTTATAAAAAGTAATTAAAAGTGGCATTTTTAAAATGTCTATTGGCAGTGGGTTTGTTATGTTGGTATTTATTTGAAACTAACTTTCAATAAGATATCAAGTGCAGTATGGTTAGCGGAGTGTTGGAGTTGACGGTGAATATTTCACTCTGATGGAATGTTTTTTGAGGATGAACGTTATGTCTGAATTCAATGTGTATAGCAAAAACTGCCCAGCCCGCTTTGTACTGGATCGTTTATCTAACAAGTGGGCGTTATTGATTTTGGATCGCTTAGCAGATGAACCGGTACGATTTAACCAACTGCGACGGGATGTCGAAGGAATATCTCAGAAGGTGTTGTCACAGACACTGAAAAATCTGGAACGTGATGGTCTGATTCACCGGCAGGCTTTCGCTACGGTACCGGTGACAGTGGAATATTCCATTACCTCGTTGGGGCAAACATTAGTTAAAACCATTAACGAATTAACACATTGGGCCGAAAACAATATCGAGGTGATAATGCAGTCTCAGCAGCGTTATGATGAGGCTAATGTCACCGAGCCACTCGCTTAACAGGAGTCAACCCGTGGTGTTTTACACCTTGCTCAATGGACATGTAGAATGTGCGCACTGTTTCCCTGTTAATTTGATTTCATTATCAGACAGTCAGAAACACATGATAATCAACAATTGAATTGAAATTTGTCTTTCAAGCGCGGTACTAAGGGCGAGAGCGTGATTGAGGCTTGTCAGTTGTCGCTTCGGATTAGCTCTTGTCGGACCCGAGCAATTTCGTCATTGGATGTAATAGCATGAAAATACTGGTTACAGGCGGGGCCGGGTTTATTGGTTCCTCGGTAGTTCGTCATATCATTAAAAATACGGCGAATGCTGTTGTTAACGTTGATAAGCTTACCTATGCGGGAAATCTGGAGTCACTGACCGATATCGAAAACCACGAACGGTATACGTTCGAGCAGGTCGATATTTGCGATCGGCCCAGAATGGATCACGTTTTCCAGGTACACCAGCCAGACGTTGTCATGCATCTGGCTGCAGAATCGCATGTTGATCGCTCAATTGATGGCCCGGCTGCCTTTATTGAAACGAATATCGTGGGAACTTATACCCTGCTGGAGGCTGCTCGTACTTACTGGAATACATTAGGTACGGGGAAAAAATCTGGATTTCGTTTCCATCATATCTCTACCGATGAAGTCTATGGTGACCTGGAAAGTGCTGACGGGCTTTTCACTGAGTCGACATCTTATTCTCCAAGCAGCCCTTATTCTGCTTCCAAGGCGTCAAGTGATCACCTGGTTCGGGCATGGTATCGGACTTATGGTTTGCCGACCATCATCACTAACTGCTCGAATAATTATGGCCCCTACCATTTTCCGGAAAAGCTCATACCACTAATGATTCTTAATGCGCTTGAAGGGAAACCGCTACCTGTCTATGGCGATGGAATGCAGATTCGTGATTGGCTATTTGTTGAGGATCATGCCAGAGCCCTTTATAAGGTCGTTTCCGAAGGGAAAGTCGGGGAGACGTACAATATTGGCGGTCATAACGAAAAAACCAATATTGGTGTGGTGAAAACAATATGTGCACTGTTGGAAGAGTTAGTTCCCAATAAGCCCCAGGGCGTAAAGGCGTACCAGGACCTGATTATTTATGTTAAAGATCGGCCCGGTCACGATGTTCGTTATGCTATTGATGCCGGGAAAATTGCACGCGAGCTTGGCTGGGTACCGGAAGAAACCTTCGAGTCCGGGATTCGCAAAACAGTAGAGTGGTATTTGAATAATCAGAGCTGGTGGAGCCGTGTCCTTGATGGTTCTTATAGCCGTGAACGTCTAGGTGCGGGGGGATAAATAATGAAAGGTATTATTCTGGCCGGTGGTTCCGGTACTCGTCTTTATCCCATCACTCGCGGCGTATCAAAGCAGTTGTTGCCTATCTACAACAAGCCTATGATCTATTATCCGCTTTCGACACTGATGCTAGCAGATATCAGAGATGTGCTTATTATCACCACCCCTGAGGATAGTGATAGTTTCCGCCGCCTGCTTGGGGATGGCAGCAGTTTTGGCATCCATATTGAGTATGCTATTCAGCCCAGTCCAGATGGTTTGGCTCAGGCATTTATTATTGGCGAAAAGTTCATTGGGCAGGACAGATGCTGTCTGGTGTTAGGGGATAACATTTTCTACGGACAGTCATTCAGTAAAATGCTGAAAAGTGCCGCTGAGAAAGTGTTCGGCGCCACGATATTTGGTTATCAGGTAAGAGATCCTGAGCGTTTTGGCGTAGTTGAATTTGATACCGAAATGAAAGCCATCTCAATAGAAGAAAAACCAGCTAAACCCAAATCAAACTATGCTGTCACCGGTCTCTATTTTTACGATAAACGAGTTATTGAGTTTGCCAAGCAAGTAAAACCCTCTCACAGAGGGGAGCTGGAGATTACGTCAATTAATCAGATGTATCTCGATGATGGCTCATTGAACGTAGAGATTTTTGGTCGCGGATTTGCCTGGTTGGATACGGGAACGCATGAGAGTTTGCATGATGCGTCTTCTTTCGTACAAACCATTGAGAATGTTCAAGGGCTAAAAGTAGCTTGTCTGGAGGAAATTGCCTGGCGAAATGGTTGGTTATCTAATCAAGAGTTGATGTCGCTTGCTAAGCCTATGTTGAAGAATGAGTACGGTAAATATCTTATGGCTCTGCTTAAATAGCCGAACGATTTCAGGATTGGAAATCATGAAAGTATTAATTACAGGTAGTGGTGGTCAGGTAGGACATTGTCTGGTCTCTAAATTGGCCGGTAAGGCCGAACTGTTGGCCGTAGATCGGAATGCACTGGACATCACTGATAAAGTAGCGGTGGCTCGTGCTATTACGCAATTCAAGCCTGACTACATTATCAATGCGGCGGCACATACTGCTGTAGATAAAGCCGAAGATGAAATAGATCTCTCTTATGCGATAAACCGTGATGGGCCAGCCTATCTTGCCGAAGCGGCAAAAAAAATCGGTGCGGTGTTGCTGCATATCTCGACCGACTATGTCTATGATGGTGACAGTGAATCTGTTTATGATGAGTCAATGCCCTGCAATCCGCAGAGCGTATATGGCAAAAGTAAACTTGCCGGAGAACTTGCGGTGGCGGCAGCGACTGATAAGTTTTTAATTATGAGAACTGCCTGGGTATTTGGTGAGCATGGCAATAATTTTGTTAAAACGATGCTGCGCTTAGGGGCAACTCGCGAGGCACTGAGTATTGTCGGTGATCAGTTTGGTGGCCCAACTTATGCGGGTGATATCGCGGGTGCTTTGATCAAAATGGTGGACTACCTGGAAACAGGTAAAATTCCGGAATGGGGAATTTACCATTTCTCTGGTATGCCTCATGTAAGCTGGTTTGATTTTGCTCAAGCAATTTTTGCTCATGCAGCGGAAAAATCCGTCCTGCAGACGATCCCTGTTCTAACATCAATTCCCACTTCGGCTTATCCAACCCGGGCGAAACGGCCGGTAAACTCTCGTTTGAATTGCCAGAAGGTCAATGCACAATTTGGTATCGAACCGAGTAACTGGCAACTGGCACTAAATAATATTCATGCATATAAATAATAGATTATGAACGTTATCGATACTGAAATCCCTGATGTAAAAATTATTGAACCCGTTGTATTTGGTGATGAACGTGGTTTTTTTATGGAAACCTGGCAGCAAAAAAAATTCGAGGATATGGTAGTAAAACGCCCTTGCAATTTTGTTCAGGACAATCATTCAAAATCGAGACAAGGCATTTTACGCGGTCTTCATTATCAGACTGAGAATGCCCAAGGTAAGTTGGTGCGTGTTATTTCTGGTGAAGTTTACGATGTCGCCGTTGACATACGTAAATCGTCATCCACGTTTGGTCAATGGACCGGTGTTTACCTTTCTGCTGAAAACAAGCGTCAACTTTGGATTCCTGAAGGATTTGCGCATGGTTTTTATGTGACCAGTCATGAAGCCGAATTCGTTTATAAATGTACTGATTATTATAATCCCAATGCTGAGCAGTCCATTTTATGGAATGACCCTGATATTGGTATTGAATGGCCGTTGACAGGAATTCCTGTTTTATCCGAAAAAGATAAAAAAGGTATATATTTCAATAGTATTTGTGGTGTTGAAGCCAAATTGTTTTGAGTGCTGATTTAGGCACATTAATTGCGATCGTTGTCGTTGCTTCACAAAAAACGGATACGGGTGATTGGTCACTAACATCTGTTCACGGTATTCATGTAACGGCCACATTTGTTAGCACACTATGGGCTGAGGGATTTCCACAAAATTCACATCAATGAGCTAGTATTATACTTCGAAAAGTGCTGATAGGGTGGGCTAAATACCTGTCAGCCCCTTCGTCTTAATACTTGTGGTGAAATGTCTGGCTTAAATGGGAGCACTATAATTATATTATTGGTAATTACAACCAACACCATCCTTGCCAATACCACGATGGATTCATATCCAATGAATCGGAAAGATTCTGAAAATGACTAAAAAGCCAAGGCCAATTTTTATTGACTACTTCAATGCTCCTAAATCGGTGCCCAGAATGACACTACAGTTATATAAGGGAACAACGAAACATTGTCTTGAAGTGGCTTCGTCCCTTTGGGATACGTCTGAAAAAACTCCTTCTATGCTGTCGAACTTGCCCGTAGGACGACTATGCGCCATGATTTCATTCTTGTTCTGCGTTACGTTTCATTGTGAATACCATCTCCATGGAATAGATACTGATAAAGCAAATGGTAATGATGGCATCAGCGTATAATCGATAGAAATTTTTAGGTAGTCAATATCATGCCCGGACACGTTGATTCGGTCTGATGGCGCGATGATACCTTGGAGTAAATGTAAGAAAGATACATCTGCGCGAGTGTTGATCATTACCGTGTAATAAATGTAGATGTAGTGTGAAAAGGACCAACCCGCACACTGTCTTGGGGATTTGGCCTAGGGTGATTTGGTGAATACCAAAAGCAAAATTTGTACAATATATTTGCATCGAGAGTGTCTACTTTCGTGCGGTAGCTTTGCCTGAAACTAGTATTTTTTATCTGTTGTTACTATTTTTAAGGAAAATTTCATGTAATTACATTCCTTATGGTGCAAGAGAAACCCATAAGGGCAGGAGGTCTCTTTGTCAATAACGATTATTCCCGTGATCATGTGTGGTGGAAGTGGATCACGGCTTTGGCCAGTTTCTCGTGAGCAACACCCGAAACCATTTATTCGTTTGGCCGACGGAAGTAGTCTGATTCAAAAGGCTCTGTTGCGTGCTCTAACATTTGATGGTGTTAAGGAGATCATTACCGTCACGAATAAGGAACTTCTTTTTAAAGCTGTTGATGCATTTTCTGAGGTGTACAAAGGAACCGTTCCCATCTCTTATATTTTGGAGCCTGTTGGTCGTAACACTACCGCTGCAATTGCATCAGCGGCGCTTTTGGCACATCAAAAATATGGTGATGATGCCGTACTGATGATTCTGGCTGCCGACCATCTGATAAAAGATCATACTGCATTCATACAGGCTGTATCAGAAGCTTCTCAACTTGCGAAACAATCTCGATTAGTTACTTTTGGTATTCAGCCGGAAAAACCAGAAACCGGATATGGATATATCAAGTATCGGGGTAACCTGGTTGAGCATTTTGTTGAAAAACCCTCCTATAACAAAGCATTGGAATATCTTGAGTCGGGGAAATACCTTTGGAACTCCGGTATGTTCTGTTTCTCTTGTGGAACTATCCTTAAAGAAATGGAAATGTTGTGTCCACAGGTGCTGTCAGATGTTAAGCATAGCATGAGCCTGTCTCGCAGGCTTGAAGGTGGTGGGGCGACTCAACTTGAGTTAGATATGAATACATTCTCACAAGTTGAAGATATTTCCATCGACTATGCAGTGATGGAAAAATCCAGACAGGTATCCGTTGTATCCTGCAATATTGGCTGGTGTGATATCGGTTCCTGGACGGCGCTTGGGGCATTAATCGTGCCAGATGAGAATGGTAATGCCATAGAAGGTGATGCTGAAATACTGACGCATAATGCAACTAACTGTTATATCAAGGCTGATGAGCGTGTGATTGGCGCGGTAGGTGTCGATAACCTGGTCATTGTCGATACCCCGGATGCTTTGCTTGTTGCAAGCAAGGATAGCGGTCAGGATGTAAAATCTATCTATAACCAGCTCAAAAACAAGGGGCATCAAGCCTACAAGATTCACCGAACGGTTCATCGACCCTGGGGCACATCGACAGTGTTGGAACAAGGACACAATTTCAAGATCAATAGTGTTCTTGTCAAACCTGGCGCGAAGATGAGTATGCAGTTACATCATCACAGAAGTGAACACTGGATCGTAATGGCTGGAGCGACAAGGATCGTCAACGGTAATAAGCATATTTTCCTTTCCACGAACCAATCCACTTACATCCCTCCAGGTGAACAACACAGAATAGAAAATCCAGGCGTTATCGATCTCATCATGATTGAAGTGCAGAGTGGGGAATATCTGGGGGACGACGATATTGTTAGATTTGATGAAAATGGGAGTGTTCACCAATGACATTAGCTTGCTTCAAGGCCTATGATATTCGTGGCCGTTTGGGTGATGAACTGAATGTAGATCTTGCCTATCGAATTGGGCGTGCTTTTGGTCAATACATGCAGGCGAAAAAAGTGGCTATAGGTGGTGATATTCGTCTGAGTAGTGAAGAACTAAAATCAGCATTGTCTGAGGGATTGAGGGATGCTGGTGCTGATGTTATTGATCTTGGCATAACGGGAACAGAAGAGATCTATTTTGCTGCTTTTCATCTAGATGTGGATGGGGCGATTGAAGTGACGGCCAGCCATAATCCTATGGATTACAACGGAATGAAATTGGTCGGCCGTGGAGCCAACCCGATTAGTGGTGATACAGGGCTGAATGATATACGTGATTTAGTTGAGCTGGGTAAGTTCTGTACTGTGAATCAGAGAGGGGGTTATACCAAATTGTCTCTGGTGGATGAGTATGTCGATCATCTAATGTCTTATATTGATGTAAAAAAAATTAAACCGTTGAAGCTGGTGGTCAATTCAGGTAATGGTGCTGCCGGGCATGTAGTGGACGCGATTGAAGTGATGCTGCAGAAACAGCAGATTCCCGTTGAGTTTATCAAAATTCATCATGAGCCGGATGGTAATTTTCCAAATGGAATCCCTAATCCGCTATTGCCTGAAAACCGTTCCGTAACTTCTAATGCTGTCAAGATGCATAAGGCTGATATAGGCATTGCATGGGATGGTGACTTTGACCGCTGCTTCCTGTTTGACGAAAATGGTGAGTTCATTGAAGGCTATTATATCGTAGGTCTTCTGGCTGAAGCTTTCCTGGTTAAAAACCAAGGGGCCCGGATTATCCATGACCCACGTCTGACCTGGAATACCATTGAGATGGTGAAGGAAGCTGGTGGTACACCAGTACAGTGCAAGACGGGTCATGCTTTTATCAAGGAGCGTATGCGCGCTGAAAACGCCATATATGGTGGCGAAATGAGTGCTCACCATTACTTTCGTGATTTTGCTTATTGTGATAGCGGTATGATTCCATGGCTGTTGGTTATTGAACTACTGTCTTCTAAGGGAGCGATGTTGTCCGAATTGGTTGGTGCTCGTATGCGAGCTTATCCATGTAGTGGTGAAATTAATTATAAAGTTACCAATGCTAAAGAAATCATTGCTCGTATTGAAGAAACCTTTAAGTCTGAGGTTGTTAGTATTGATCGCACTGATGGTCTTGGTATGGATATGCCAGGTTGGCGTCTTAATGTCCGTACCTCAAATACCGAGCCTCTTTTGCGCCTGAACATTGAAACCCAGGCTCAGCCAGGGCTGGTATGGGCAAAGGTTGCTGAAATAGATCACTTGATTAAAGGATAAGTATGCCACTCATAATGTTGAGAGCGTTGTGGAATTACCGGGGATTTATTCTCGGCAATGTTAAGCGCGAATTTCAGAGCAAATATCGTAATTCATTATTGGGAGCCACATGGACGGTACTAAATCCTCTGGCGATGATCATTGTGTATACTGTAATTTTCTCACATGTAATGAAAGCAAAAATTGCTGGAATTGACGATACGTATGCTTATAGTATCTATTTATGTTCTGGTGTGCTGACGTGGGGATTATTTTCAGAAATTGTCAGTAGGGCTCAAAATGTTTTTATTGATAATGCAAACTTACTAAAGAAAGTTAGTTTCCCCAGAATGTGCCTACCGATTGTGGTAGTAGCTAATGCATTAATTAATTTTATTATTATATTTTCTCTGTTCACTGTTTTTTTACTTATTAGTGGAGAAAATCCTGGTTTTGTATATTTTTCTTTTATTCCAGTACTAATCATAGTATGCATTTTTTCAATTGGATTAGGCATCACATTGGGCGTTTTAAATGTATTTTTTAGGGATGTCGGACAGCTATTTAATATCATTCTTCAATTTTGGTTCTGGTTTACCCCTATTGTTTATCCAATAAATGCACTGCCAGAAAACATAAGGAAGATAATATCACTCAATCCTATGACTCCAATCATTTCTGCATTTCAGTCTATTTTTGTTTTAAAACAGGTTCCAAAATGGGATGGCTTAATATTAGTAACAATTATTAGTATTGCGATGTGCTTTTTGGGCATGCATCTATTTAGAAAACATGTGGGCGAGATGGTGGATGAATTGTAATGGCAAATATATCAGTTCGAGGAGTAGGTAAAGCCTACAAAAAATATCATAATAAGTGGGGAAGACTAATTGAATGGATTAGCTTAACTCCTGTACAAAAGCACACTCTGACATGGATTTTAAAAGATATTAATTTTGATATTGAGCCTGGAGAGGTTATTGGAATCGTTGGGAAAAATGGTGCTGGCAAAAGCACGTTGCTAAAGATGATTACCGGCACAACAGAGCCGACCGAAGGATCTATTAGAGCTGACGGTAAAGTAGCAGCTTTGCTTGAACTGGGTATGGGGTTTGATCCTGATTTTACCGGTCGTCAGAATACTTACATGTCAGGGCAGTTGCAAGGGCTAAGCATAGAAGAAATAACCAAGTTAATGCCCGAAATAGAAGCCTTCGCTGATATAGGATCATATATTGATGAGCCATTAAGAACATATTCTAGTGGGATGCAGTCTAGATTAGCGTTTTCAGTCGCAACTTGTGTAAAACCGGACATCCTTATTATTGATGAAGCATTAAGTGTTGGTGATATAGCCTTCCAAGCAAAATGTATGCAGCGTATGGAGTATTTGAAAAACATTGGGACGACTATTCTTTTTGTTAGCCATGCGATTAATCAAATTAGGCAATTTTGTGATAAAGCTATATATATTAAAGATGGAAGATTAGAACAATTTTCAAATGTATCAGAAGTATGTGATTTATTTCAAAATGATCTTCTTGGATTGGATAGAGAAGAGAAAGATGAAGTTACTTCTAAAATAGAAAATGACATAGGGAGTGAAATAATCGAAGAAGATAAAAATTTGAGAAAATACTCTCTGGATTCTGAAACTGGTACATTTCATTTACAGTTTTTAAAATTTGATTTAAAAAATCGTGAAGGAGTACAAATTACAAACTGTACTCAAGGTGAGCTTGTAGAGTTTTCTGCATATATCAAAGCTAATAATGACGTAGAAGCTGGTTCCGCTATTGGATTATTAATGGCTGATAAAACAGGCTATCCATTGGTAGCGTGTAATTCAAATTACTATGACTATTTTTTACCTGCAGTAAATAAGGGAGAATTAATTGTAATTAGATGGAAAATGAAGTTTCCTTTAGCGTCAGGTGAAATTCGTATAGATATTGGTATCAAACCAGACCCCTATTCGATCATATTCTATGATAGAGTTTTTTGTGCAAAAGTGATAACGGTAACGCCAAAAATCGAATTACTGAAAAGAAATTTTGGTGGATATATTTTTGCTGATGCTGATATCCATATTGAAAAAATAAAAGTAGCTAAGTGAGTTAAATATGATCAATTTTATTAAAAAAATCCTTGTTGGTAGAACCGATGAAGCAATAAATACTCATGATAAAAATAATGATTCGGTTACGAATGATCATTCTAATGATGATAAATATATAGAGGCTTCTTGTGATACGGATAAAGATTATTCTTTAACAAGTGGCGAAAGACAAGTTGGAAGAGAATTGGATGATATTAGATCAGATCATACCAATAGATATTATATGGCTGTTGAGTATATAGCTGATTGTAAAAAAGACGCTTCTATTCATATTGCCGATGTGTTCTGTGGAAATGGATATGGTACTTATATTATATCTAAAAATATACCTGGAGCTACGGTAATTGGATTGGATGGATCTGAGGAAGCAATATTACTAGCAAATGAGTGTTATACTCAAGAAAATAACTATTTCAGCCACAAACTTTTTCCGTTTAAATTACCCATTTCATCTTTTGATTTCGTCACATGTTTTGAATCATTAGAACATGTAGAAGAAGATCAAAAGATGTTAAATGAAATCATCAGTTCATTGAAACCTGGTGGTACTGCATTTATTTCAGTGCCTAATGATGAGATTCATTCCTTAGAGAAAAATCCTCATAAATTTCATTTCCGACATTATAAACATTCTAAATTTATAGAAATGCTTCCTCCAGAAGTGAAACTTGTAAAATGGTTTGGTCAAGATGTTTATAGATTTGAACAAGATGGAATAAATACATTCCAGTTATTACCTATGGATGAAATGAAACTTGTGGAAAACCAGTTTGGTCAGGTTAATATTTACATTCTTGAAAAAAAGATACAATTTATAAGATTCAATACTTGCCAAATATAGTAATGAAAACAGGAAATAATTAATGAATGTCTTATTTATTGGTGATGTGAATCGCGGTGCCCAAGATGTGAATATAGAGCGGTTATTCCGCCTTTTTTTCTCCTGTATTTAAAGAAGTTAACGTCACAGCCTCTATGTATATAAGTGAGGTAAATAAGAAGGTAAGCATATCTGATTGGCTTGAGGTATGGCGGGAGTCCATTGATAAAAATAGAGTATCAGAAATTGCCAATCTAGATTTGTCTAATACGGCTATTATTGGTTTTGAAATTTCTGATGCAGACATAAATTATTTTTCTGAAAATAAAATACCATGGGTTAATTTTTCTATTCATCCTATACGTTTCTTAGATGATTTATATTTTGACGTTACAACATCATTTGACTATGATCTTTCAAATCATGCGGCAAGCACTGGTTTAATCGATTTTTGTGTCAATAAAATTAAATCATCTATTAATTCAACATCAATAAAAAAAGAAAAAACGTTAGCAATATTTGGCCAAACTCCAATTGATAAGAGCATCTATTTCGATGGCGAATTTAAAAAATTAACGTCTTATCTCGATAAGATTGATGCCTTAGCCAGAGATTATCCGCGAGTTATATATCGCCCACACCCTAATTTGACCGATGAAAGTGTTGATCAAATAATTATAGAACGATATGGCGCGGAAATTGTATCAGAGAAAAATTTTTATAAATTTTTAATAACAGAGTCTATAGATAAATGCTGTGCAATAAGTTCATCTGTAAATACAGAATCACCCTATTTTGGAGTTGAATCTGTTAATTTAGATGATAGAGCCAGGAAATATGGCGTTGCAGTAAATTATAAATCTCTTCTTGATGATCGTGAGTTTTGGGTTAATAAATTCCTTAATATAGATTTGTACTCTAGTCCATTTAATATATCGGTAGCTGTTCCAGATAATTATCTGAGGGATGTGTATGAATCTTGGGGGTATATTACCAAGGAACGAGAAATATATACCATAATTAATACTAAAGAGCAGGAAATATATGCCGTAATTAAAACTATACAGGATGAAATTTCTAACCTTGAGGAGCGAAATAATCATTATTTGATAGAGTTAGAACGCAGTGAACAACATGTTAATGCGCTGCTTAATAGCAGGTCTTGAAAGTAACATCCCCACTACGTTTTATAAAAAGACATTTCATGGAATTATTCCTATTTATTTATTCAAAAATGAATAAATAATAGTATTTGAGGAAGGTTGAATATATGGTCAATTCGGATGTAATAATAACGGTCTCTAAGAGTTTAAAAGTTAAATGCTAAAATGTACATGTGAGAGTAGAAAGAATAGACTCTATTATTTATAATGCTACAAATAAATAATTTTTCATAAAACAATACATTGTAGGGGAAATTAAAATATTTTTTAAAATAATAATAAAAAGAGTTTCTTCTATACTAAAATGATTGAGATAAATAATAAGAATTTAGATCGGGGTAGGGTATGCAGGGCTTTTTCAGAACCTATAATTAAAATTGTGTAATTTCCTATTCTTGATATGTTCATCTTTATTACATGGGCAGGTAAATTATGGACCAAAATAACTTAAGGTGCTCGTTGCCGATCTCACCTCCATCTTAGTCACGAGAAAAACATGGTTAAAATCAGTTCCAGTACTTGCAATGGTTACTCAGCAAAAACCTTGTTCTGTGATGAGCCTCGATATGCCGAAGAGTACTGAGAAAAAGCTGAATCAACATTACAGTGAGGAGAAAGAGGACGACTGCCCTCTACTCTCGAATATGCTCCTGGTCTTCGCTTGTCGGGAGGTGGTCTCAGTCTGAGCAACTGACGGTGCTGGAACGGGTAGACTGAAAAGCGCCGAACCACGGCAGTGCGTCTAGTGCCTGCCCATAAACTGGTTGCCGAAGAAGAGCATCAGATAGTTATGGTATGTAACGAACCGGAGTATACCAACCTGCCTCCGATGCAGATAGTACCACTAGCAGACAAGGGCCCTTATCTGACTAGTGAATTGACATTTCAACGGTTACCTTCAACTTTTTTCAATACCTGCAGGATCTGAATTTCTGTGAAATATGCTTTTTTATAATAGTTCTCCCGTTGGTAGTATCAACCAGAGAACACTATTGTGTGGTACGACTAAATGTTGGAAGAACTATAGCGTTATCCCGACTATTATCGAAGTTATTTTCTTTTGATATTCGATATGGATAACAGATGGCTGGTTAATGTATGAGTTTGTTGCCTTGATGGGGGGATTTTATGTTATTAGTAAGCGTTGCACACCGCGGATTGAGCGGTACAATCTGAATTTCAGGCTATACTTGGCTCGCCTTTATCGGAAATAGCTATATTTTTCAAAATCTGAAGAACCCCATAACAAAGTTATCTGATATAATTTAAATATGCATCATTACCAATAAGATGGAGTAATTACCTATTGTGCTTACCGAGCTAAAATTTGAAAAGTCACTCATTGGTAAAAAGGTACTGGTCACTGGTCATACCGGTTTTACCGGAGGGTGGGTTTGCTTATGGTTAAAGTCTATTGGTGCAAACGTTGCGGGTTTCTCACTCCCACCAGAGACATCTCCCGCATTGTTTGATTGTCTTGGCTTAGCTGACGATATTCCTACCACATTCGGTGATATTTGCCATTATGACGAAATCTTCAAATCTATTGAAGCTTTTGAACCGGACTTAATCCTCCATCTTGCAGCTCAACCTTTAGTACGTCGGTCATATCGAGAACCTGTCTCAACATTTTTAGTCAATGCGCAAGGCACTGCACATGTCCTAGACGCAGCCCGTATGGTAAAAAGTGTCAAAGGCATCTTATGTATTACAACCGATAAGGTTTATAAAAATAATGAGTGGCCTTGGCCATATCGTGAAAATGATCCACTCGGTGGGAAAGACCCTTATAGTGCATCTAAGGCTGCCGCTGAAATGATTATTCAAAGCTTTGCTGCCTCATATCCGTTCTCTGAAGGTAAAGGTCCAGCTATTGCGATTGCCAGAGGCGGGAACATTATAGGTGGCGGGGACTGGTCTGAGGATCGACTTATCCCTGATTTTGCTCGAGCTGTTGTAGAAAATAACTCACTAACCTTACGTTATCCCGATGCAATACGGCCGTGGCAACATGTACTTGCTCTTGCCCATAGCTATATACTTCTGATGTCAGGTTTAATTTCTGAAAAACCAGCACACTATGCAAGAGCCTGGAATATAGGGCCGCAAGACTTAAAACAATATTCTGTCCGTGATGTACTGGAACTCATGTGCTTAAATTGGGAGCGTCCATCATTAAATTATATGGATAATCCACTACATGAAGCTGGTAGCTTAGCGTTAGATAGTTCTCTTGCCCGTAACCTGCTGGGATGGTGCCCAGTATGGGATACCGAACGTGTTATCAGAGAAACATCAGCATGGTATCGTGATTATTATAAAAATCCTTCTTGTGCCAGAGAAATAACTCTCAAACAAATAAATGCGTGGCGTGAGGGTATAAAAGAGTGAACTTCTTAATAGGCAGTCATGGTCGCTTAGGCAATGCAATATATCAATCTTACCCGCTAGAGAATATTACAGTTTTAGAGCGCTCTCTCTATGAAAACTGGGGAGTAACGTCCTGTCGAGGTGATATTACTCGTTATTTCGAAGACAGATTCGAGCCTAACTCTGTTATTTTTATAGCGTCAGGGCTACTTGATCCTAAATTATCACAAGAAGCACTTCTAAAAGTTAACTATTTACTACCAAAAAATATTATTGAGGCCACATCTCATTTAGGACTCAAAGTTGTTACTTTCGGGACTATAATGGAGGAACTTATTTCGACTGGGAACGTATATGTAAATAGCAAAGCTATGCTCGGTAGCTTTATATCAAATTTGTCTGGTATAAATAAAAATATATTGCATATTAGAATGCATACATTATATGGCGTAGGTTTGCCAAGTCCATTTATGTTTCTTGGTCAACTGTATGATTCTCTACAAAATAAATCAATATTTGAGATGTCCCCAGGAAACCAATTAAGAGAATATCACCATATTGATGATGATGTAAAAGCAATTCATACATTAATAAATAACGGTATTTATGGGGTTTTTAATTTAAGCCATGGGCAGTCAGTAAAGTTAAAAGATATTGCTAATTATGTATTCCAAGCGCTTTCTCTGGAAGAGTTATTGTCTATTGGGGCATACTTAGAACCCAAAGATGATAACTATGGAATTATATCCCATCGGCCGAGTGAGTTGAATGGAATTGAGTTTAGAGACACGCTTCCAGGTATTTTGATCTATTTAAAAAAATGTTTACTGAATAGGGAGTTTTTGGTATGACAGAGGAAGAAAATAATTTTTCTGATAAAAAACCACTGATTTCTATTTCAATTCCTGTTCTTAATGAAGCAGAAAGCCTTCCAGCCTTATATTCAAGGTTATGTGACATCGCTGATAAAATGAGCGAGAAATGTGACCTTGAGTTCGTGTTTTCTGATAATCATTCTGATGATAAGACATGGGAACTGTTAAGCGAACTTGCAGCGAAAGATCCTCGAGTAAAAGCTATCGGTTTTTCTAAGAACTATGGGTTTCAACGCTCAATTCTTGCAAACTATATGCACACTAAAGGTGATGCTGTAATGCAAATTGATGCCGACTTACAAGATCCACCAGAAATGCTGGAGTCTTTTTTCGAATTATGGAAACAAGGCTATCATGTTGTTTATGGTATCAGGGAAAAACGCCCTGAGGGATGGTTAATGAATGGTTTCCGTAAGCTAGGTTATTGGTTAATTGACAAAGTCAGTGATCATCCAATCCCAAGAGATGTTGGTGATTTTCGTTTAGTTGATCGAAAGGTAATTAATGCTTTATGTAAGATAAAGACTTATAGTCCTTATCTGAGAGGAATGATTGCTGGGCTAGGTTTCAACCAAACCGGGATTGCCTATGAACGAGAACCACGAATCTCTGGTGAAAGTAAGTTTAATATATCACAATTAGTCCGCTTAGGATTAACTGCAGTATTTAACCACTCCACCGTTCCACTTCGCGCTGCATCATTTCTCGGTTCTATTATCTTGGCTATTAGTTTGTTAGGTGCTCTTTATTATGTAGCCTTACGTTTATTCAACCCTGAGCTACCTCGTGGACTTGCCAGTATTCATATACTTGTATTATTTGGTATCGGGCTTAATTCATTTCTGTTGGGAATAATAGGTGAGTACATTTTGCGTATATATTTGTTACTCAGAGCTGAACCCATTGCAACGATTGAGAAAAGTCTTAATTTACCTCAATCTGAACTAAAATTTTAAATAGGTAATTACATGAAAGCGGTTATTTTAGCTGGCGGTTTAGGTACTCGTATCGCAGAAGAATCAGATACTAAACCAAAACCTATGGTAGATATTGGGGGGCATCCATTGCTCTGGCATATCATGAAAACCTATGCTCATCATGGTATTAACGATTTCATTATATGTCTGGGTTACAAAGGCTACGTCATAAAAGAGTTCTTTTTTAACTACCATCATCATTTGGCTGATATGCGTATTAACCTTGGCACAGGTGAACACCAGATATTGAATAGCCAATCAGAAGACTGGAATATTGTCCTGATAGATACAGGTCCAGATACTCTGACCGGTGGCCGCTTGAAACGCGTTGCAAAATATCTGGGTGACGAAACTTTTTGTTTAACCTATGGCGATGGTTTATCCGATATCGATATTACAGCAGAAATCGCATTCCATAAACGCCATGGCAAACTTGCGACAGTAGCGGCTGTCCAGCCTCCGGGTCGTTTTGGTGTTTTAAACCTGAATTCAGACCATCATGTGACGAGTTTTGAAGAAAAGCCAAGTGATGAAATTGGTTGGATTAATGGCGGCTTCTTTATCCTCGAACCTTCGGTGATTAATTATATTGAAGGCGATGCAACATCATGGGAACGAGCCCCTCTAGTTAACTTGGCTAGAGATAATCAACTAGCGGCTTTCTTGCATTCCGGTTTCTGGCAACCTTGTGACACCCTCCGTGACAAACGGGAGCTTGAGTATTTATGGCGTCAAGGTAACGCCCCATGGCAAGTGTGGAATTCTTAATGATGACTGAAAATAACAAGAAACGTAATTGGGCTAAATACCTTATTGGACCTACGATTACGGTTCTGTGTTTGGTAATTATTGTTCGTCAGATCAATATTGCGGAAGTTATTTCTGCACTGGAAAGTTTTCAATGGGAATACCTGACTATGGGAATAGCTTCTCTTGCCCTAGGTTATTCTCTGAGAATATTTCGTTGGGCAATGATGCTGAGTGCAACAGGAACTAATATAAAATGGCGCATTTGCGCAGCACCATTTCTTGGCTCTATTGCACTAAATAACGTACTGCCATTGCGTCTTGGTGATGTAGTTCGCGCATTTGTTTTCCCGTCAGTAATGGGAATAAGTAAAACAATAGCAACCACGAGTCTGATTATGGAACGGTTAATTGACCTGATGACACTATTGGGATGCTTGGCAATTGGCTTGTTAACATTAAGTGGGACTCATCTTCCACCACTAATCGCGGAATCTGCAGTCACAATGGCTGTTGTGGGTGGAACGGCCCTCATTTTGGGGTTTCTCTTTAGCGGGTCTCTAGCCAAGTATATTAATCATATAGCCAGCAGAAGAGCATCTTCTAAAGGTCCTGATCGTATATATAAGCTATTAGTAGTGGCTAGTGGCCTATTATCCAGCTTTGAGGTTATGTCACGGCCAAAAGTATTATTTTCTATAATAATCATTTCTATGTTTGTCTGGGTTGGCGAATCCGGTCTATTTTACTTCTTATTAGTTGGATTCGATTTCGATGCAACGCCAGCTGTAGCTGTGGTTGTTATGTCAATAGCTACACTTTCAACCTTAGTACCATCATCACCTGGTTATGTGGGGCCTTTCCATTTAGCTGCTTTCGCTGCAGTATCGATGCTCGGTGGTACTGCCACCCAAGCGGGGAGTTATGCAATTTTATCCCATTTGGCATTATGGTTACCAACGACATTGGCTGGTGCAATTGCGATTTTAATGAAGCCTGAATTATTCAGGTCTCTTCACTCAAGACCTGTTTCATAAATTTATATAAAAATTGAGTAACAATTATGGATAATTACGATGTCGTTATTGTTGGTGCTGGCTTTACTGGCCTAACTGCAGCCTATGTATTGGCAAAGCAGGGTAAAAAAGTGAAAGTCATTGAAGCTGATAGTACCCCAGGTGGTTTAGCCGGTACTTTTGAATTCGCTGATGGTGTTAAGCTTGAGAAATTTTATCATCATTGGTTTAACAATGATGTTTATGTACCTGAGTTAGTAAAAGAACTGGGGATGGAAGGCGACATTATTCTACTACCAACCCGGACAGGCATGTATTTTAATGGTCGTATGTGGAAACTTTCAACACCGCTAGATTTATTACGTTTCAAAGCATTATCGCTAATTGATCGAATCAGACTCGGCCTTCTCGTATTCCAGGTTCGTCGTATTAAAGATTGGAAAACAATTGAGCATCTTAGTATCCGCGAATGGTTAGAGCCTTTATGTGGTAAGGCTGTATATAAAATTGTTTGGGAACCTTTAATTGAGTCAAAATTTTCAATCTATTCAGAGACAGTAAACGCAGTATGGATGTGGAAAAAACTAGTTCTTCGCGGTAGTACCCGAAATGACAAGGGCGGAGAGGAGTTAGCCTATTTTAAAGGCGGATTTGGCAGGCTTGCAGAAACACTTGTCGAGGCGATCAGGATAAATGGAGGCGAAGTTAGTCTTGGACATCGTGTAACAGGGGTTAACACTAACACAAGCGGAGATGCAATTATCTCGATCCTGACGGATAAAGGGGTTATCGAAGGTGATAAATATTTATTTACACCATCGTTCCCAATCATTGCAGATATTTTGAAGGACTCCACTGATCCAAAATGGATCGCAAGTTTGCGCCGAGTAAAGTACCTAGGAAATATGTGCCTGGTTCTCAGATTGAAGCACAGCTTATCGGGAACTTATTGGTTGAACGTGAACGATCCGGGTTTCCCCTTTGTTGGTGTGATTGAACATACCAACTTCGATTCACCAGACAATTACAAGGGTACGCATATTGCGTATCTTTCTCGTTACCTTGCTGTTGAAGATCCTGTTTGGCTATATTCCGATGATGAATATTTCGATTTTGCTATGAGGCATTTAAAACGCATGTTCCCGAAAATCGATGAGTCTTGGGTTGTGGAATATAAAGTCTGGCGCTCCGAATACGCACAACCGGTCACAGAACGAGATTACTCGAGCTATATTCCGGAACGGGATACACCGTTTAAAAATGCTTTTATATCGACAATGGCACAGATTTATCCGGAGGATAGAGGCACTAATTATGCTATTCGTGAAGGTAGACGAATCGCTAAGAATATTTTGGAGAGACAAGCTAAATGACGGATTTTAATCAAGTAGATGTTAATAAAATAAGGCATTACTTTTATATAGGTTTAGGGTTGCTCATCTTTTTCTTAATTGTTGGCCGTTTTACACCAATACGTGTAGGCGATGGATCAGAGTATTATGCTCTTTTTTATGCATGGGATACTGTATTCCGTCCCTGGATGACATCTTCAGCCTATGACGCATATGGGCACTTAATTTCCTCTCATGAGATAATAAGTTTAGTTCCTCGTGATACCCTTGAAAGGTCCTTTCCTGCTTTAATCGCAGGAAGTACTGCTGACTTTAATCATTTTTGGTTTTATAGCTTTCTGGCTTTTATATGTGCAAAATTTACATCATTACTGGGAATTAATATATCTATACATGGAGCTTTCCTAGAACTTCATTTTCTTTTGGTTTTCATGACAATGTCTATTGCTTACCGATACTATAAATGGCAAGGTGTTTTTATCGTTGTTTTGATGACCTTTGTTTCTCCTGTACTCTGGTTCACTGATAAGGTTCATACAGAACTATATACTTACTGTTTGGCACTGTCAGGTATAATATTTATATATGCAAAAAAATATCTTCCATCTGCATTAGTATTTGCCATCGCATCGGCTCAAAATCCAAGTTTCGCATTAATTGCATTTATTCCCTTCTGCTATAGAGTCATTCTGCAAAGAAAAGATAAATATTTATTAACTGAAGTTATCATGTTTGTAGCTACTGCTCTCTTTGTGCTAGTACATCCTGTTTATTATTTCTTGCGATTTGGGGTAATTACACCTGAATTACTTACTAGCGGAGCTTCATTAGGTAAGAACTTATCTATATTCTATATATGGATTTTAGATCCTGACTTAGGATTAATTCCTAATTGGCCATTGGGTATTCTCTCTATTATATTGGCGGCATTTCTGCTGTGTAGGAAAAAAAATAGAGAAGGCCTATATTTTGATGGGCGGATAGTTTTATTTTTAATGCTTTATCTTGCTATTAACTTCTACGTAAATTCATCGACGACAAACATAAATTCTGGTGGCACTCCTGGGTTGGCCCGATATGCATTATGGTATCTACCATTAGCCTTTCCAATTTTTATGTTTATTTCTAAAAATGTTGTTTTGCGTAGTGGTTTATTTTACATAATAATTACTCTAATTATAATGACGTCAATTTTTACATTTAAAAAGAATGATCCCCGTAAAGGGGAGAGTTATATCACACCATCAGCTATTTCATTCTTGATACAAAAAAGATTGCCATGGTTATATAACCCTCCAGTAGAAGTTTTTCAGGAAAGATATTCTGGCTATGGTGAAAGCATACATGATAAATCATATTTAGGGATTGTTGGTCCTGACTGCAGAAAAGTGCTTATATCACCTACCCACAATGGGAATGATGTTATTTTTCCTGATAATTGTCATTTTGATCAGAGTAAAATTAATGCGATAGTGAAGAATGCATCTAAAGAAACTTCATATGGCGAATATATAAAGTTAAGTAAAGGAGATATTCAAAAAATAAGAATAAAAGTGTAAGTGCATCTGTTTTAGTTCCACGCACTTTTTGAGATTTTGGGGTTTTCAGCCATCAGCCGGTACTCTTCCGGTGTCAGGTTATTCAGGGATTCATGGGGACGCTCGCTGTTATATTCAGTCAGCCAGTGCTCCGTGATTTCCCGTGCTTCACTAAGTGTTCTGAACAGATAAAAATCCAGGACTTCTGTCCGGTACGTCCGGTTAAAACGTTCGATAAAGGCATTCTGTGTCGGCTTGCCCAGATTAATAAACTCCAGCAATACATCATGTTCTTCTGCCCACTGTGCCAGCGCCAGTGAGACCAGAACTCACCGCCGCCGCCTTAACCGAATGGGCAGAACGCCACGGTATGATACTCGATTTTATTCAGCCCGATAAGCCGATGCAGAACGGATTTATTGAGCGATTTAACAAAACACTGCGAACGGAAATACTCGATATGTATCTGTTCAGAACGTTGTCTGAAGTGCGCGGACTAACAGAAGACTGGCGCACAGAATATCTGTCAACAACACTGCCTAATGACCGCTTTTCAACATTTATTTTGTCCGGTTTTCATCATTTCTGATGTCCGCTTGTAGCATTCAGTTTTCGGTGTTTTTCTCCTCTATGGTTTTGGGTAACGTGCCAGCTTTCCGCTTATCTTTCAGTCGGTAGCTTTCTCCCTTGATGTTTACTGTTGTCGAGTGATGCAGCAACCTGTCCAGGATCGCCGTTGCCAGTATATGATCGCCGAACACCTCACCCCAGTCGGTGAAGCTCTTGTTTGAGGTCAGGATGATGCTCGCTTTTTCGTAACGCCGGTTCAGCAGTCGGAAGAACAGATTGGCTTCATCACGCGTCATCGGCAGATAACCGATCTCATCCAGGATAAGCACCCGCACGTAGCTCAGTTGCTGCAACTGGCGCTCCAGCCTGTTTTCCTGTCTGGCTTTCACCAGTGTTGCCATCAGTTTATCCAGTGGCATGAACAGCACCCGATGACCCGCATCTGCGGCCTTTACCCCCAACGCCACCGCCAGATGCGTTTTCCCCACACCCGGAGGGCCCAGCAGGATGACATTCTCATTACGTTCGATGAACACCAGCCCGGCCAGTTCCCGGATAACCCGCTGGTCGATACCAGGTTGGAAGCTGAAGTCGAACTGCTCCAGCGTTTTCACCCAGGGCAGTCGGGCCTGTTTCAGCCGGGATTCCAGTCCCTTATGTCGCCGACCATTCCATTCATGGTTCAGCACACGAACCAGTGTTTCTCGTGCGTTAAGTTCTTCCTTTACGGCCTGCTCAAGCAGATTGTCTACCGCATCTGTCAGATGCTCCATCTTCAGTCGCGCCATCAGTTCTGTCAGTTCGCTCATTACAGCAACTCCTCATAATCGCTCAACGCACGCTGTGCCACCCGGCAGGCTTGCTGCCACAGAGGTCGATGATGCGCGGCTACGGTCTGCCAGCCCGCCGGTTTTTCTGCCAGAAGGTGGGTAGCGATGAGGACGTCATCTCCATACACCCTGAGCTCATCATCCAGTGAGATACGGATGCTGACCGCTTTACCGCACCAGCTTTCCGGCACGCTATATCGATTACCACGAACCTCGATATAGCCATCCCAGGCCACCTGCCGGATGTCGTGATAGCTGGTGTCAAAGTCGCCCGCCGGTAATGCCAGCAGATGAGGGTGCTCCTGGGTAAAGCGTTCTGCCGGTGTCTGACTGAACTGGCGAAGCGTGCGGTGGTCAGCTTCCGTATTTATCCACTGCATCAGCAACTGATTGATATGTGCCAGACTGTCGAACTGCCGGCAACGAACGAAGAAGTTCTCCTTGAGGTATTTCACCATACGCTCCACCTTGCCTTTGGTTCGTGCCCGGCGTGGACGGCAGGCACGTGGCGTGAAGCCATAGTGTTTTGCCAACTGGAGGAAGCCATTGTTGAAGATAACCTCGCCACTGTTGTCATGCTTGAGAACGGCCGCTTTCTGGTTATCAACCAGTACCGTTTTGACGCTGCCGCCAAAGTAGGCAAAGGCTTTGACCAGTGATTCATAGGTATGCTCGGCATCCTGGCTATCAGTCGCCCATGCATGGAAGTGCCGGGAGTAACCGAGGGTGTTAACGGCGAAGCTCACTTTACAGCGCTGGTTGTTGACAACAGTCTCGATTTCACCCCAGTCGTGCTGGAGTTGCTGACCAGGCTGCGTCTCGAAGCGTACGGTCTGTTTGGACGCACGCAGGGCGCGTTTGGGATGCACATACTGACGCAACGTGGAGCGGCAGCCGTCATAACCCTGTTGTTTTATCTCCTGATAAATGACCTCAGTGTTCCAGACATGCTCGCGCAATCGCAGATCAACATAGTCCATGAACGGACGAAGTTTTTTCATTGGTTCACGCCGTCGGGCGTTAACGGTTTTTTCAGTGAGATGTCGTCGAACCGTGCGCTCAGAACATCCGATGTGGTGGGCAATGTCGATAATGTGCGCGCCGTGAATACGCATCTGCTTTATCATGAGAAGGTCCCCTCTGCTTAACATGCGGCTTCTCCGTCTGGTGTAGGAACCTTAAGAGAAGCCTATGTTGGGTGGAGTGGACAAAATTCATGCTGTTTTCCGGTCTTATATCAGTGTTGCCGACATATCACGAGGAACGCCCACATAGCTCATTGAGTGATATGCCACCGGTTATCTATGCGAGGCAAAAACTGGCCGGGGATCCTCATTGGGGTGGTACTAAAAACAGGAGGGACTACAATTGAACATACCAACTTCGATTCACTAGACAATTACAAGGGTACGCATATTGCGTATCTTTCTCGTTACCTTGCTGTTGAAGATCCTGTTTGGCTGTATTCCGATGATGAATATTTCGATTTTGCTATGAGGCATTTAAAACGCATGTTCCCGAAAATCGATGAGTCTTGGGTTGTGGAATATAAAGTCTGGCGCTCCGAATACGCACAACCGGTCACAGAACGAGATTACTCGAGCTATATTCCGGCACGGGATACACCGTTTAAAAATGCTTTTATACCCCTGATCATTGAAGATGCTTGATTTTCAGGCAACAGAAGATCATGCTGTTCACCATGAAAATATTCATCACTGACCAACAAAAAGCTGAACTTGAGCGCCTTCACGATTCCAGTCGTGATAAACGTGTTTGCGATCGTATTAAAGCCATTCTTCTGGCTTCCGAAGGCTGGAGTTCGGCCATGATCGCTCAGGCTTTGCGGCTGCATCAGACCACCGTTGACCATCATATCAGCGAGTTTCTGAATAAAGGGAAACTGAAACCAGAGAATGGCGGTTCAGACAGTAAACTCAGTGCTGAAAAAACAGCCTCTTTAATCAGCCAGTTATCTGATAACGTATTTCATCAGACCCGTGATATTGTCGCGTTTGTCGCCCGGACATGGAACATCGTTTTCAGCGTTCCGGGAATGAATAAGTGGCTGCACCGTAACGGCTTTACCTACAAAAAACCGTCAGGTGTTCCCCATAAATTTAGTGAAGAGAAACAAAAACAATTCATTGAATATTATGAGGAACTGAAAGCAACTGCGGGTGATGAACCGGTTCTTTTTATTGATGCTGTCCATCCTACTCAGGCCACTAAAATCAGTTATGGCTGGATACGCAAAGGCCAGAGAAAAGCGGTAAAAACAACGGGAAGTCGTACACGGCTGAACATCATGGGGGCGCTGAATCTGAAGGCCCCGGAACACCCGCTAATCTGCGAATATAAAACGATTAATGAATACAATGTATCTCGTTTTTTCAATGAGATACGTAAGGTTTATCCTGATTATGGCCAGAAAGTTCATGTTATTCTGGATGGTGCAGGTTATCACCGTTCACAGTTAGTGAAAGAGTGGGCGGAGGTGGTAAATATAAAACTTCATTATCTCCCGCCGTACAGTCCGAACCTGAATCCGATAGAACGAATGTGGAAATTAATGAACGAACATGCCCGGAATAATCGCTACTTCAGCAGTAGCAGGGAGTTCAGGGATGCAATATCTGAATTTTTCAGCGATACGCTACCGGACATGGCGGGTTCTCTGACGTCCCGAATTAATGACCGTTTTCAGGTACTGAAATCTGCATCTTGAGGTTTATTGGGTATATATCGACAATGGCACAGATTTATCCGGAGGATAGAGGCACTAATTATGCTATTCGTGAAGCGCGGGTAATTGCTGATAAGTTCCTATGAGTAAAAACGCGTTTAAAGCTCTTCGATGGAGAATTAGATGAAGAAGTTACATATGATATGGATGATCGGTGTGTCGGCCATATTCATTCTTTACAATGTTGATGCAATGTGGAGTTCCAGCGCCGATCTGGCACATCATTACGCCCTCGCATATCGGATTTCAGAGCAATGGACACTTGGTTCGCATTCCGACCCAACTCTTGGAGAAATGAATATCTATCCAAGGGGCAGTCATATTATTGCTGCAATAATTGGAGTATTAGCTAATTCAACTTTTCTAGGAGTTCAATTAACAACATTAATCTCATTTTCATTGCTTTGGTTAAGCGCTATTTACATTCTGAACGGCCTGCCAAGTTATGCACGGACTATTGCGCTCACCACTGCTCTTGCTCTCGTGATGGTCAATCATTTTGTCTTCAAGTTTGACCTTCATGGCCATGAGATTGTTGGCAATTTTTTCTATGCTCAGTTGGTGGGGCACGCATTTCTTTTCTTGAGCATGGTTTTTGCCATCAGTATTGAGAAGAAGAATGGGGTTCTATGGGCAATTGTGGCATTAGTGCCGCTAATGTTTTTTGTAGCATTCATTCATCTTCTTCCTGCCCTTGAAATTCTTGGTTTAATTGTGGGTCTCATCGCTGTATTTGTATTTACTGAGTATCAGAATGGTCGTGTCGGGTTTCGAATTCTGATATTTGCTACTGCAATGCTGCTTATATCGATAGGTACCATCGTCCTTCATCCCTCATTCTCGGCTATGAGAGCAATTTCCAGGAATAATAATTCTCTTGAATTAAGTAATATCTCTTACCCTGTTGGTTTTTTGACGCTCTGTTTTTTTGTTTTAACCACATCGATAATTCTCTTTATTCAGTGGGTAAGGCGCGAGGATGGCAGTGAGTTTCTCGCTGCAAAGTATTTTTCTATTTATGGGGCGGCGACAGCAGGACTATGCTTGCTCCAGTATGTGCTCACCTTTTTTGGCCAAGGATCAGAATATGCTGTTAAAAAATATGTTTTTGGGTTAACGACGGTATTATTATTACAACTATCAGTGATGCTATCTATGGCCATTACTAAGACCAAGCCTAAAAGCTTAGGTGTTTTTGGGGCCAAGTTTGACTGCGCAATCCTTAATACAATCGTGCTATTTATCCTTTCGCTCTCGGTTCTTTTTTTAAATGTGCCGGCAACTAAGACTCTCGATGTGTCCGATATCGTTTCAATGGAAAAGAGGTTGACCAATCTGGTTGACTTATCGCTTCCTTTGGCTAATGAGGGTAAATCCAATGTTATTATTGGATTGAATGGATTTCCGAATATTATTAACTACTTATTTTCAATTTCTATTGCCAAAACTCCAAAGAATTTAGCGGTACAGAACGTCTTAATCAAAAATAACCTCACTCAACTGAAAAACTATTCATATATTGTCAGTTCATCGTCAAACAAAATTTACGGATCTATTGGCTGTAGAAGTATTTCTTCTGGAGATATCTCAATAATCGAATCCCAGTGCTTTGAGAATCGACTCAAAAGTGCAAGAAATTGTCATCACCCGTTTGACTTTACACTTGACGGTTCGGTTCCTGAACGTTTATTGAAAGGATTTAGTAGTGCAGAATCTCATGGAAGGTGGACGGATGGAGCTGTTGCGAGTTTTGAATGTGCTGCAGGTGGCTCTGTGTTTAAAACAGTAAAACTTGAGGTCACCCCGTTCTTGTATGGGTCTTTGCATAGTCAGCGCCTGCAGGTGTTTGTTAATGGAAAGGATGTTTATCAAGGCAATTTTTCCGTAGCCAGAAACTCAAATAACCCATTAGTGATTGATTTGAGAGGTGTTCCTACTGCAGAAATTTATACACTCTTATTTAAAATGCCAGATGCTACTTCGCCTAAAGAAGTCGGACTCAATGAGGATGGGCGAAAACTTGGATTCAGTTTTAAAAAAATATCATTTGATTAACAGTAAGCTCAACCTCCAAGTATCAGCATAGTTGTCTAGGTAGCGGGGTTCTACCCCCGTTACCGAGGACACTTCTGATAAAAAGGTGGACTGCCCCTAGGATCGTGGACACTCCTGGCTATAGTTGGAAAGCGTTAAACTCAACGGTCATGACCCTCATCTCTGATTGTGTAATCTGCTGATACTATTGTTTTCTTGGCTCAGCAACCGGATAAACGAGCTGTTGTCCTACGTCGAAAATAGTTTAGATTATTACGTTATCTTTTTATCCACACAACGAGAGTTAGCCGATTGGCCATGGTTTGGATGCCGATGAATATCTAATTCCTACTCAGCCAAAAAGTCTGCTGCGCTGATATTGAGAAAGGTTCTAAAGACTTAAAACCTTTCTCCAGTAGTTGACAAGATAGACCCAATCTTTCTCTATGACACTAGAATGATTGCAGTTTCCTGTATCAGATGATTTCAATTTCCGGGAATGGGAAAATGAAGTGGCCACCAGAGTTCAAGAAGTCTTTTTCCCGCTTAAGTATGCCTTCTTTAAAGTGCCATGGCAGAACAAAGAAATAGTCAGGCTTCATTGCACGTGCCTCGGCCTCGGACACGATTGGAATATTCGTTCCCGGCGTAAAGCGACCAAATTTTTCTTCGTTTACTTCAGCGATCACTGGAATATCTGCTGCTGTCAGATTACAGAATTGCAGCAACACATTGCCCTTCGTCGACGCGCCATAACCCAGAACTTTTTTCCCATCAGCCGTCAAGGTACGGATCAAATTGGTAACATCCTTGCGATGGCGATATACGCGTTCTTCAAAATCACGATAAGGGCGCGGAGTATAAAGTCCCATTGCGTCCTCTTGAGCCAGAAGCCACTCGATAACTGGCGTATTTGGCTTAATACGAGTGTTACCTTTATGTGCAACTGTTACCGCAAAGCTGCCACCGTTGACTGCGTTCATTGACACGTCAACCACTTTGAGATCGGCCTGGTCCATGATGTAGCAAATGGCTTCGAGAGAATAATATTCCAGATGCTCATGACATATAGTGTCATAAGATGTCATCCTGAGCATGGAAGGCATGTAGCTTTGCTCAAGATGCCAGACTCCATCCTGATGCAGGATGGACGCTACGTCCCGCGCAAAGGCAATTGGATCTTCCAGATCGTAAAACATAGCAATCGAGGTTACGATTTTGGCTTTTTCATTACTAGCGGATTTAAAATTCACAGCATTGAAAAAATCAGGGACTAGTTTCACATCATTAGGATAGTACTGCTTGAATTTACGTCCCGTTGGATCAATGCCGATGCGTTTGATATGTGATACAGAATAGGCTTTGAGAGAAGTGCAGTCGTTTGATCCAATATCCAGAACTGTATCGCCATTCTGCAATTCAGCACGACGTTCCAACCAGGAAATCTTTCTGGTAAGGTGATCTACCATTGATTGGTTTAAGCCAGAGCGATACCCGTAATTATCGCCATACATCTCATCAGGTTCATAAGAATGCATTAACTGCAGCAAGCCGCTATCCGGGCACCAGCCAAGTTCCAGCGGGCCTGATGTGATAGTTTCATCAGGACTTTTGGGGAAAACGCCAGTAAGAGCCTGATTCCCTAACGAAAGAACCATTTGCAGATTTTCCGACTTTCCGATTCTACACTGTTTTATGGCATTATATTTCATTTAGCTTAAACTTCCTTGACTGATTGAAGTAAGCATCCCAATTCCGACATCGTTTCTGCTGATGCATTTTGAGACACAAGGTCAGCCTCAACGGCCCTATACCAATTAGGATAAATTTCGTTCAAAATAACACGCTTCAGATTTCGCATAACTACCGGATTTTCAGTTGATTTCGCAACAGCAGACTGAAGGCCATTAACCTGAAGTTTCAGACGTTCGAACATCCCGCTCTGAGAAAAACTGTCATTGCCACCACGTCTATTAAGTAGCACTTGAGGGCAATAAAGCAACTTAAAGCTTTTACGGGTCAACGAAAAAATGCGGGTAACATGTGCCCAGCTTTTGTTCGTGGCATCCAGATTCAACGGAACATCGAACCATGTTTTACGATTGACAACGAGACCACCCATAAACGAGAAAAACGCCTCTGATGTTTTTGACGAGCCACAATATTGCTCTAACTCTTGTGGATTATTCAGATCATACAAACGTTCATTTTTATGATTAAGAATAGGCCAATCTGTCAGCACTTTCATATCAAAATCGCATTCATTGTGCCTGACCAAAAGCAAATCGGGTCTATATCGTTTAATTCGGCTCAGAAGATAATCTACAGAGCCATCAAGGCACAAATCATCTGACGAAAAAAGCCAGCAATAATCACTGTCGGCAAAGGAAACGCTCAATGTCATATCATAATCAATGCCACCTTTCGCCATAGCCTTTATATATCTAAGGTTATTGTAGCGCTCTTGAAATTGTGAAACAATTTCTTGTGTATTATCAGTCGAGCAGCCATCAAAAACCAAAACATTGACATCATACTCCTCTGCCTGCGGCAGAATGGTATTGAGCGTATCCGGAAGAAATCGGCCGAAATTATAGGTAGGGATAGCAATGCTAAGAAGAGGATTGCTCATTGCTGCTGCTCCACTCTAGTAGTTGAGATTGTGGCAAACTCCTCTTCGGTAAGATCCGCAAATGGGATCCCATTATCCCGAGCTTTTTGATAGCTCTTCTTGACGATTGGAAGATATGTTTCAAAACTGTCCACCCCGCGGTTACGACGAAGATAGCGAGCAAAACTGAAGTTAGGGTAAGATCCATTATTGTCAGCTTTCTGGAGAAGATCTAGACAATGGATACTATTTCGGAATGTATGGTCACGCCAATGAGATACATCCTTTTCTGGCGCACCATTCAGCTCAGCCAGATCGTATACTTCAGGGATTCGTTCCAGCAGCCAGATTGACGCATGTTCTCCCCAGGATACCTTCAGATTGATGGTTATTGCTGGCTTGTTTAACCAATAGCCTTTCTCCTCCATCATCTTGGACAGGATATATTTTGATGAAGGAACACAGGTTTGCATGCTGCTGAACGGAGCGCCTGACGTATCCTGGTTAAAAATACGCCATGAGAAATTTCGGCGCGCCACAAAGGAATAAATGGCTGTGTAATAATTTTCGTTCCGAGACGATATTTCCCTGATCGGTGCAACTTTGCTCACCCCGGCCAGGGTATAATTCTGAGCCTTGTCTAAATATTCATCGAGAGAATCCAGACTTTCTGGCACATCAGCACTACTGACATTGTAATTCAAATTGATAAGGTCGGGAGATTTTTTCTTAATTATGTCAAGGATGTTTTGCAAAGCATCTTTGTGGATCAGATCATCATCACCTATCAGCCAGACATATTCGCCATTTGCAAACGAAACCGTCTGGGGAAGATTATTTAACATCCCGATATTCGCACTGTTCTGGTAAATCGTTATGTTTGAATAATGGTGATATTTCGCAATCAGATCATCTATACATTCATGAGAGTAGTTATCGCAAATAATTAGTTCGACGTCCTTTTCCAGACCGGCAGATACCGAGATAAAGTTCTCAATGTTAATCGCAAGCCACTTTTTACGATTATATGTTGTTATGCAAACAGACAGCTTGGGCCTTTCCGGAAGGAACAATGAAATTGACGTATCTGGTACTTCTGGTAGAACTGCCACCTTTTTATACGCAGTATGTTCGCAAATGAGTGAAACAAGCTCCTCTGCATATTGATCCCATGTCTTAAAGTGGCGATTTAATGCCTCTTCCACAAGTTTCTGATATTCACTGCCGTTATTGGCTAACGCAATAATAGCGTCTCTAATCTCATCAGCATTGTGTACATTTACTCCATAACACCCACCATGCTGTAAAAGCTCTGCCATTTGACCAAAATTGGCGCAAATACAAGGACGTCCAAACCATAGACTTTCAACAATCGGCAGGCCAAACCCCTCTCGTACAGACGGATAGACCGTGAAATGTGCCGATTGATAGCATTCGCTAAGCTTTTGATCATCAGCATCCTGAATCCATTCAATATTCTCTGATTGGGCAATCAGATCATTCACTTTTGGCTTAAGTGTTGTATCGAATGTATTACCGCTGCCAATCAGTGTTAATTTCAGTTTTCGTGGAGATTTTTTTTCAGCATCAAGGAATGCCTGTAAAAGTACCAGGTGATTTTTTCTTGGCTCCACAGTCGACACACAAATAATGTTGCATGTTTCGTCCGATGACAGGGCAGGCCGTTTAATTCTTGAGGATGCTGAGTACTGTTCAGGCAAACAGACTGCTTTTAATCTTTGCTCAAGAGCAAGACCTTTAAGAGCGTTTATATTTAAAAAACGGTAAAGATCATCATTGCTGCTCTCTGAAATACTAAAAACCTGGTCCATCTGATCGAGCATTTTCATATATTGTTGCATCGCCTGAACAAAGGGCTGCGGATATATGTCATTCATGATAAGAGGGATGGCATCATAGAAAATGCTACAACAATGAGCCGATTTTTCTTTGAAGTATTGAATCACCTCTTGCTGAAAAGAAAGATCACGATTGAGAGGTAAATCGCTTAAAAGATAAACGATCTGCTCATGGTCACTATCCTGAGGCAGCTCTTTCAACCATCTCTTCGGATCTGGGCCATTCCATGCTGCCAGAACTGCAAGCTCAGTGTCATTTGCAACGGTTACACAATGTCTTTTTTCATCCCATTTTACTGGCACCAACCGGTGTCCTGCCTCTATTAGAGTGCGACATAATTGTCGGGTTACACGTTGAATACCGCTATTCCCGCTAGATGCAATAGTCGCATCAACCCAAACGCAAATCACACCATCAAATGTCAGATTCGATCTAGGTCGATTCGTTTCATTGATTATTTGCTGGGCATACTCAGACCAACTTCGCATTGGTCGTCGGATGATCTCACCTATTTTTGCGTCATAGAATGATCTGTCTACGATCAACTTTTCAACTGCACTCTGTAAAACCACTTGGTCTGTAACATCTACTGTTACGCAACCACCATGCTTTGCCAGATCCAGCATCGCTCCGTTTGCAGCACAAATGCAAGGTCTCAGGCGCCAGAGACTTTCGACGATCGGCAATCCATACCCTTCATTCGTCGAGGCGAACACAGTAAAGGCGACCTTTTTATAAAGAAGGTCCAGATCCGCATCATTCATCTCGTTGTATATGCAAATACGTTTATTTTTCCGGGCTTCGTTTTGGACCTGTACCATATATTCCGGTTCGACGTACTGTCCGACTAGAGCCAGTTTCCACTCTGTTTCAGGATGAGAATGACAATAGGCATTAAATGCCCGGACCAACGTTAACTGGTTCTTTCTCAGGCATATTGATCCAAGGGAAAGAATGATTTTTTCAGTAGAAGACCAATCAAAAATCTGTCTCTCAGATGCATCCGCTTCTGGCAAATTGTTGGCAGAAATGACGGGAGTCTCTCTGGTAGAAAGCTTCTCTATCGCGGCATAATAATGATGTAGCTCTCTACCGGAAAAATCACTTATTGGCCAAATAATGTCTGACAGAGACAGATCGGACAAATACCGCATATGTTTAAGAGCATTAGAACTCGCTGACTCGTGTGTCAGAGGAATATGATCGTAAAACACGGAACCAACTTTCAGGCCCCAATCCCGTGCACATTTGATTAACCGGGAGGTCACAGGAACATTATGATAAGTATGATATGTAACTTCCGGGACAAGAAGCCAGTGTTGCACCGGAGACGATTTTAGATGTGGCCCAACCTGATCAAAATAATCCTTATCAAGAAGATGACGCGAAAGAGAGTTGAGCTTTATGTTTGCAATTTTCTTGAAGTTTTCCAATTCTGCTTCGGACAACGGCGCTAATCTGAGCGTATCGGGAGACAGTTTAACCGGAACAACAGTTTCGCCCAAATTGCAAAGATTTTCGGTCAATTTTGTCACCACACGAGTAATGCCAAACATCGAATCCTGTCTGCAAGTAAAATCAACATAAACAAAAACGATTTTCTTCTGAATAGGCTTTACATTCAAACCATTCACTAAAAGAGAGACGTTGTGATCGTCATGTCCATCTTTTATTTTGATGTTGTCACATGGGAGAATTAGGTTTTGCCGATAAGTGGACACCAGTCGCCTAATTTTAATTTCAATGCGCGGAGACATTGACAAAATTTTCTTTACAAGATTCAACAGGTAAGGGAAATTGCGTGCTTTTTTATAAGAAAAAATGATGATTGATTTCATATTATTTCTTAATGCAGCTTTCTGGGTTTTAACAAAAAGAGACAATTCTCGTAAGAACTTTGTGATCAGCCAAGATCGCGAATGCAGCAAAAAATGCCTGTCTCTCTCAAACTGATCACGCTCAATCGCGATCGCATCAGCGGAAACTTTGTATTCGTCCCTCTCGGCGATTGCCGCATTCAGTGCAGCACGCGCTTCATCACGTTCAGCAATAGCAGAGCTCAACGCAACCAGCGCATTAGCTTTTTCAAACTCTGTTACAGGCACAAATTCGTCGAATAAACTGGAAGGTAATGTGAGAAGCTCGGCAAGCTCACGTTTTTCATGCGCCAGATAAAAACGATTGGCTCCATTGAAACAAACCGAATCATAGCCAGCTTTCTGAAATGCGTCTTCAATTTTCTTTGATTTGGTTTCCCCCCCGAGCGGATCAACGGTCTGTACAACCACAATCCAGGGTCTGTTGCGTTTCCAATCATTTCCCTCAATAACCTGTAACTCAGTATTTTCCACAGAAATATTGAGAAAATGCACCTCTTGCCCCTGAGGAACGTATTTTTCCCATATATCTTTAAGGGTTAAAGAACTTGAAGTATATGTTTTGTAGCTAAACCCGTAGTCTGAAAAGTATTTAACTAAACCTTTTTCAAATGTTGAAATCCCTTTTTCTTTGAAAACGTAAAGCGGAACATCTGAATACTTTTTATCCAAAATCGCTATATTCAGATTTACATCTTTAGGACGTTTCTGAACCAATTGGTTAAATGAATCTATGTTCGGCTCAATATTAACTCCATGCCAACCTTCCTTGTAAAATGCATTCGTTACAGAATGAATATCTGCCTGGGCTGCACCAATATCGATATAAAAACCTTTACTCATCTGCTTCAGGGCACGCTTTAAAATTACATCCTCAAAATTTTTTGCGTATGAAACAAAAGTCATAAGTTAATTTTCCTGATCAGAGAGTCATTATCGAGCCGCACCAGAGCAAAACATGGTTCTGGTTCCGTTCCGTCCATAAAGAAATTAATACAAGAACACAATATTTTGTCCGCTAATGATAGAAAAGTCGCAATTTTTTGCAAACGTATTCACAACTGCCTCACCCGCCACGCTATTACTTTCAAGGGGGACAATGCTGATGTTTAGACAAACCAACCTGGCTGATTTTAAGGCCTTGATATCGCATGACTAAGGTATTCAGACTTCAATTTTGAAGCGTAATATAACGCAATATCATCATAAATCACAACCAGTTAAATAACATACCATTGAAACCATTTTGTCATTTAACTCTCTTTTTTATATATTTTCAGCAAGAATACGACGGGAAAGGAATATGCTGAATAGTAGAACGCTGAAGAGAATTTGCATCCTTCCTGATGTGATGATCCGCTATCACCATATGAAACTGAGCTTCATGAAGGGAACATCAAAGATAGACCTTGTGATTGAATCAATGCCCTCTGTTTCACCTGTCACACTAGCATAAACATTGAACGGTTAGCACGACTCTGCATGTACAAGTGTTTAGGTGTGTCACGCAATAGAGTCATCTGGTTAAAATACAATCAATAGGCGAACCATCATGAAGAAAGCGCGTTTCACGGAAACTCAGATCCAGCGGGTCTTGAAAGAAGTTGAAGGTGGCCGACATGTGAAGGATGTCTGTCGCGAAAATGGCGTAGCGAAAGCTGGTTACTATATCTATGGACTACCTCCGTTTTGCAAGCACTGAATCTGGGTGTTAATGCATTGTCAGAGGTACGATATCTGACAAAAAACTGGCGTATGGAATATAACGAAGAGCGGCCACACAGCTCACTCGGAAATCTGCCGTCGGTTATTTATGCATGATAAAAACTGACCGAAAACTCTCAATGGCAGTGGTACTAAAGTCGGAGGGATTACAGATTGATGGGTATAATTTAGCCAACGCCGCTGATTTACGCTCGGGGGAAATACGTTCCACCCTCTTCCCCATCTCTATAAGTGTTTTTAATGGGGATCCCATCTATTCTGACTAAGGAGGCGATAAGTTGACTAGGCTCGAAAGCTGTGAAGGGGTCACTGAACATATTGATAACTCGGTGAGATTTGTATATGGGGATCATTAAGATAGCTTTATACTCATATCTTCTGCCCAATAGATTATAAGGTAACTTGTTCTATCCTGTGAAATGACGATAATTGACTTGTTATTTATCCACTGTGCCCGTTTTCATTAGCTGAAGGTGGAAGAGAAATAGGTATTTTGTTTATTGGCATGAAATTTATTTACTAAATTGGAGCGTAGGTATGAAATCCGTGGTTGTTACGGGTATTACTGGTCAAGATGGCGCTTACCTGGCCGAGTTATTGCTGAACAAGGGCTATACGGTATATGGCACATATCGCCGCACCAGCTCCGTTAACTTTTGGCGTCTCGAAGAGCTAGGCATTGATAAACATCCGAATTTTCATGTGGTTGAATACGATTTAACCGATATGTCCGCCAGTATCCGTTTGCTACAGAACACAAAGGCGACAGAAGTCTACAATCTTGCGGCACAAAGTTTTGTTGGCGTTTCTTTTGAACAACCTGTAACCACTGCTGAAATTACCGGTATTGGTGTTTTGAACTTGCTTGAAGCTATTCGTATTGTTAATCCAAAGATCCGCTTCTATCAGGCATCGACATCCGAGATGTTTGGTAAGGTTCAGGCTATTCCGCAAACTGAAAACACGCCTTTCTATCCACGTAGTCCTTATGGTGTAGCCAAATTGTATGCTCACTGGATGACCATAAACTACCGCGAAAGTTACAATATTTTTGCTTGTAGCGGCATCCTGTTCAATCACGAGTCTCCACTGCGTGGTCGGGAGTTTGTAACGCGCAAGATCACTGATTCAGTTGCCAAAATCAAATTGGGCAAACTAGATGTGCTGGAATTAGGAAATCTTGACGCTAAGCGTGATTGGGGTTTTGCTAAGGAGTATGTTGAGGGTATGTGGCGGATGCTGCAGGCTGATACTCCAGATACCTACGTTCTGGCGACTAACCGTACCGAGAGTGTGCGTGATTTTGTGACCATGGCTTTTAAAGCAGGTGGTTTTACGCTGAAGTTTGAAGGGGCATCAGAGAATGAGGTCGGGATTGATACGACTACTGGAAAGGTCTTGGTGCGAGTGAATCCGAAGTTTTATCGTCCATCAGAGGTGGAGTTACTGATTGGTAATCCTGCCTATGCCCAAAAGAAATTGGGTTGGGAACCTAAAACTACACTGGAAGAACTCTGCCAGATGATGGTGAGCGCAGACCTTCGTCGTAATGAAACAGGACTCTCTTTCTGATGGCTGAACAACGCATTCTGATCACTGGCATTAATGGGTTTACCGGCCGTTATATGGCAGGCGAAATGTCGTCGGCAGGGTATCATGTCTTTGGGTTGGGGACACAACCTTCGTCCGGAGCCGATTTTTTCCAGGTTGATCTGGCTGACCAACCCGGATTGCAGGACGTTATTGATCACATCCAACCGGATGCGATTATCCATCTGGCCGCATTGGCCTTTATCGGCCATGGTAATGCCAATGATTACTATCAGGTGAATGTAATTGGCACGCATAATCTGCTCGAATGCCTTGATAAAACGACCAAAAAGCCTCAGTCAGTTCTGATTGCCAGCAGTGCCAATGTTTATGGTAACCGTTCGGAAGGCATGCTGGATGAGCATGCTCAGCCGGATCCTGCTAATGACTATGCCGTCAGTAAGTTATCTATGGAATTTATGGCCCATCTGTGGATGGATCGCCTACCGATCGTCATCACCCGGCCTTTCAATTACACAGGGATTGGTCAGACGAATGACTTTCTGCTACCTAAGATAGTCGATCACTTTAAGCGTAAAGCTCAGATTCTTGAACTGGGGAACCTGGATGTCTGGCGAGATTTTAGTGATGTACGTGCCTTGGTTCAGGCATATCGCCGTTTGATTGAAAATGGTGTCGCGGGCAAGGTGGTCAATGTCTGTTCCGGCCAGATGCACAGCCTGCGTGAAGTGATTGCTCTCTGTGAGTCGATTACTGGTTATCATATAGGTATTAGTGTGAATTCTGCTTGTGTTCGGACAAATGAGGTCAAAACGTTATGCGGTGATGCTACCTTGCTTCGTTCGTTGATTGGTGAATGGCAGACGCCGAAACTTGAAGAAACACTCCGTTGGATGTTGGAATCGGAGTGAGGATTATATTATCAGTTGAAACAATTCGGTTTCCTTTAACGGGTATTGGCCGTTACACATGGGAGCTTGCATCTGCTCTAATGCAGGCTCCCCAACTTTCTGACCTCAAGTTCTTCGCTGGTAATCGTTTTCTCTCAGAGCTACCTGTGGTTCAAGAGAGAGCCGGGCTGCAGCACGGTATGAAACAGTGGGTACAGAAAAGCTATTTTGCTACCGAGGTTTACCGGGTTCTAATGCCTTTGCTAAAACGCAAGGCATTGAAAGAATATGGTGATTACCTTTATCACGGCCCAAATTTTTTTTTACCGCCATTTCAGGGTAAAAAGATCGCCACCTTCCATGACTTATCTCCATTTACCTGGACGGAATGCAACACATCGCAGCGAATTCGTTTTATGCAGAAAGAGCTCATAAAAACAATTAGTTGTGCTGATGCGTTGATCACGGACTCTGATTATGTACGTCAGGAGGTTGCAGATTACTTCAACTGGCCTATTGAGTATATTCATGCCGTTCCGTTGGCCTGTTCTGCTGATTTTCACCCTCGCACTGCAGATGAGTGCCTTCCTGTATTGAACAAGTATCAATTGAAATACCAGCAATATTTACTCTATGTCGGTACCATTGAACCACGTAAGAATCTCGTGGCATTATTGGATGCCTATTCCAGACTTTCTCTTAATTGTCGGCGCCTAATTCCTTTGATCCTGACGGGATATAAGGGGTGGCATAATGAAGATATCATGCACCGGATTGAAGTTGCAGAGAGAGAAGGATGGGCTCGTTATCTTGGTTATTTGCCTGCCAGAGAGCTACCTGTGTTGTTTGCTGGTGCACGAGTGTTTTGTTTTCCGTCTTTATATGAAGGGTTCGGTTTACCAGTACTTGAAGCAATGGCTTCTGGTATCCCTGTAGTCTGCTCAGATTCATCTTCTTTACCCGAAGTAATTGGAGATATAGGATTAATGTGCAAACCGGATGATGTAGACAGTATGACAGATTTGTTGGCTCAGGCTATTGAGGATGAGCCGTGGAGAAGTAGCAGTATCACCCGTGGGTTGCGACGTGCTGGCGCGTTTTCATGGCAACGTTGTACTGAACAGACAATTGCCGTTTATGAGAAAGTTGTTAACAGCTAATGAGAATTCTTCATTTCTTCAAAACTTATTATCCCGACGCTTATGGTGGGATTCAGCAAGTCATTTATCAACTTGCTGAAGGCTCTTGTAAACGGGGAGCTGAAGTGGATGTCCTAGCGTTGAGTCCTAATGGGCCTTCACAAAATAGGCTCAATGGCAATCATCATGTTTATACATCTCGTCAAGATCTATATGTAGCATCAACGGGATTTTCTCTCTCGGCAATCAATGATTTTCGTCGCCTTGCCGAGAAGGCTGATTTGATACATTACCATTTCCCATGGCCTTACATGGATTTGGTCCATTTTCTGGTTCGTCCTCGTAAACCGACAGTTGTGAGTTACCATGCTGATATTGTTAAACAAAAAAACTTATTACGCATTTATCGACCGTTGATGTATCACTTCCTGAATAGCGTTGATGCCGTTGTTGCATCGTCGCCGAATTATATGCGAACCAGCCCAGTCTTACAGTCACTTAAAAGAACACCTGATGTGATTCCTTATGGTTTGGAACCAAGTTTCTATGCGAAAGCATCTTTTTCCCAACTTGAGAAATGGCGTAATCAATTTGGTGGCCGTTTTTTCCTTTTTGTTGGTTTTTTGCGCTATTACAAAGGGTTGTCCTATTTACTTCAGGCGATGGCCGGACTGGATTATCCTCTGGTTATTATAGGTGAAGGGCCCTGCGAAAAGGAGCTCAAAGCTCAGGCAGCTGCTTTGGGGCTTAAGCAGACTCACTTTATCGGCCCAGTTACGGATGAAGATAAGTGCGCATTGCTTGAGCTTTGCTATGGGATGGTTTTCCCTTCACATCTCCGCTCTGAAGCATATGGCATGACATTGCTGGAAGCTGCCATGTATGGAAGACCAATGATTTCCTGCGAGATTGGTACTGCTACAACATTTGTTAATGAACCCAATGTCACGGGGTTAGCCGTTGCACCAGCAGATGTCCAGGATTTGAGACAGGCATTGATTCGTCTTTGGTCCAATCCTGATATGGCCCAGGATATGGGGAAAAGTGCACAACTTCGATTTTATGAGCACTTTACTGCTACCAAAATGGTAGACAGTTATATGAGTATCTATGAACGCTTGATTGCGGAATATAATTGAGCTTCCCTGAATTAATCGTGATAAAAGTAAATGGTTCTCTTTGCTGAAAGACTTATAAGCTACCGAATAAATTCAGCCCCACTCGCGTGGGGCTGATGCATTGATTATTTCACTGTGTTCAGCGTGGTCTGGTCAACATAAGGTTTCATAATTGCATCCGCTTCTTGCTGTGCGGTTTTGACCGCGGCTTCAGGCGTCACTTTTGCATCATTGACCACTGCGGCCAACTGATTTTCCATCGCTTTGCGCACCGCTACGGTTTCGTAGGTGGCGTACCAAGGATGTGCGTATTTCAGCTGTTCCAACGCAATGACCGCACGAGGGTCTTTCGCCAGATAAGCCTTCATTTCTGGTGTGTCATAAGAAGCTTTGCGCGGTGAGAAATAGCCGGTGAAGCGGCTCCAACTGCCGTTAATCTTCGGGCTAACCAGATATTTCAGGAACGTGTAAGCGGCTTTTTTCTGATCTTCCGATATGCCTCTGAAGCTGACCAGACTGGCACCGCCAATCGTTACAGCTCGTTGTACTTTTGCTGGCAGCATCGCGACACCCAGCTCAAAGCCTTTGGTGTTTTCCCGCATAAATCCCAGTGCTCCGGTACTTAGCATCGTCATACCCAGCTTACCGGAGAAAAACGCCGCGCTGATTTGCTTGGAGTTCAGTACGCCAGCTGGCATTACGTTGTCCTTGTAAATCAGGTCCTGCCAGAAGCGTAATGCACCGATAGTCGTTGGGGAGTTGTAATACACTTCGCCAGGATAGTTTTCGTTATAGTAATTACCGCCATTGGCGCGTACCAGCGCAGAGAAAATCCAGCCGCCGTAATCGTCGTTAGTGGACGGTAACATAATGCCCCACTGACCTTTGCTCTTATCGGTCAGTTTTTTGGCATCTGCCAACAATTCCTGCCAATTTTGCGGTGGCTGATGAATGCCGGCCTGCGCAAACATGGTTTTGTTGTAGTAGAGGATCGGCGTGGAATTCTGGAATGGGATAGCGTAGGTCACGCCCATTACCTGCGCATTTTTATGCATCGCGGGCCAAAATTCGTTCATCAGGAAGGGTGTGGCTTTCTGATCGCCATATTTAAACAGTTCATCCATCGGCAGAATTTCTTTCTTCAGTGCCAGATCGGTAGTGAAGTTGGCAGACATAATCACCAATGCAGGAGGCTGGCCGGCTTTAGTGGCTGCTTCCGCTTTCATCTTTGTGGTGTCGTAATTGCCGGTGAAGATACCGCGTACTTTCACGTTGTCTTGTGAGCTGTTGAAGTCTTTAATGATCCGTGTCATTTCCATGGTCAGCTTGCCATCTACTGGTGCTGGAAACATGAAATCAATATCTTGTTTTGCTAACGCCGCGCCAGAGAACGTTATGGCGACGCTGAGCGTTAGTGCCTGTAACTTATGCATGGGGGATCTCCTGGTATAAATTATGCCGGGTTTCGGCATTAAAAAGATGAACATCCAAGGGTGAAAATCCGAGACAGACTGTTTCGCCGGTGATCGGAGCTGTTCCGCGATTTTTGCGGTAATAGCGCAATAGGCCGATAGGCGTATTGACGTGTAGCAGATACTCGGCACCCAGCAGTTCCCGCTGTATTACGGTGCCGGTAAGCTGTAGAGTGTGCTCTTCTGCGTTGGGGGCGTCGGTGATATGTTCTGGTCGTACGCCAAAGAAGACGTTTTGTATCTGTGTCGCATGGGAAGGTAACGGCATGGTGCATTTATCCACCAACACGTTGCCATCATTGCAGGGTAGTTCAAATACATTCATTGCTGGGGTACCGATAAACCGCGCGACAAACAGATTGGCCGGATAGGTGTAAAGCTGCTCCGGCGTACCAATCTGTTGCAGTTTACCGCCATCCATCACGGCGATACGATCAGCCATCGACATGGCTTCCGTCTGGTCGTGGGTAACGTACACCGTGCTGGTTTTCAACTGTTGATGCAGTGCCATAATACCGTCCCGGACTTCGGTGCGCAGTCGGGCATCCAGGTTGGAGAGCGGTTCATCCATTAAGAACAGGCGTGGATTACGCACGATGGCACGAGCCATCGCCACTCGTTGGCGCTGGCCGCCGGAAAGTTTGGCTGGCTTACGATCCAACAGCGTATCCAGTTGCAGTAACCGAGTGACTTTTTCTACTTGCGGTTGATAGATAGCCTTGGGTTCTTTACGCATCCGCATGCCAAAAGTGATGTTCTCTTTTACTGTTAAATGTGGGAACAGCGCGTAATTCTGAAAGATCATCGCGAAATTGCGCTCGCGGGGCGAAAGCGTGGTGATGTTCTCGCCGTTTAGCCAGATTTCCCCATCACTGACATTTTCTAACCCTGCCAACAATCGCAGCAGCGTGCTTTTACCACAGCCCGAAGGGCCAACCAGTACTAAAAATTCACCGTCGGCAATATCCAGGGATAATGACTGTAACGCTGGTTTGCCGTCGAAATACTTATTGATGTTATTCAGTCGCAACATTGACATCACTGTTCATCCACCGGGTAGCTGATGGTTTCATCGTAGAGCCATGGGCCTGCATAGTGCGCCAGAGAATGGAGGTAACTCACCAGATGGTTGTCGACCAGCCGATGCATCAGACAGGCTGGTGGTGACATGTTGTAGTAAGGGCGTTTATCTTCATGGAAATAAGGCACTTGATGCACTGTTCCAGGCAGGGTGGCGATGATTGCCTGGCGATACTGGGTCATGATCAGACAATGATTGTGACCGCAAAAAATACGGACCAGTGAGGGAAAACGTTCCACCAATTCCAGCAGTCGATAGCCGTTTTCACAGGCGATGGGGTCCATTTGTGCCGAACCCAGTGCGATGGGTGGATGGTGCATAAACACGGCTGTCGGCTTATCGCCGCTGGTACTGAGTTGTGTTTCCAGCCATGCCAATGTCTCTTCCGTCAGCCAGCCCTTTGAGGTACCGGTCCGGCTGGAGTCGATAAACAGCAGACGCATTGGATAGTCGTCTATCGCGTAGCGCATATTCTCCGGATCGTTACCCAATTGCGGACAAAGCGGGTGCAGATATTCCAGAAAATGTGTTTTATCGTCATGGTTACCGGGGATGATATACAACGGGTAGCGCAGGTATCCCAGTATTTGGCGCGCCACCTGATATTCTGTCGGGTGGCCGCAATTAACGATATCGCCGCTGATCACTACTGCATCCGGGCGTTCAGTTAATGCATTCAACTGGGACATGACATCAGCATTGCTGGCGTTGATGTCAATAAACCCGTACAGATTTTGCCCTTGGCTGCGAAAATGGGTATCGGATATATGGGCTAACAGCATGACTTACTCCTTCATTTAATCCCTGAAAAACCAAAACTTCTTAAAAACTGCTTTTGAAAAAGAATAAACGCCAACATTAGCGGCAGGCATACCATCAATGTCCCCGCACTGATTACTCCCCACTGCCCACCGGATTCTGCGCCCATGGCGAAGGAGACCAGCCCGACAGTCAGTACCTGCTTATCTGGGTCATTGAGCATCATCAGCGGCCATAAATACTCATTCCAGTGGTAGGTAATGCTGACTGTGGCGAACGCCAGAATGGAAGGCCAGGACATCGGTAGCAGCACACGAAATACTACTTGCCACCAACGGCAGCCCTCCATCAGCGCGGCCTCTTCAATCTCTTTGGGAATGTTCATGAATGCCTGACGCATCAGGAATACGCCAAATGCGGAGGTGAAATAGGGCATCATCACGCCGGTTAGTGTGTTGAGCAGACCAAATTGTTTCAGGGTCATCATGTTGGGTACGATCATTACTACCGGCATGATCATCAATTGCACCAGAAACAGCGTGAACAGCGTCTGTTTGCCGCGAAATTCATGGCAGGCAAACACATAACCGGCCGTGGTGATGGTCAGTAGCTGAACGGAAAAGGTGCCGAGGGCAAAAAACAGCGTATTGGCATACAGACTTAACCAGTCGGCGCTTTGCCAGGCATCGCGGAAGTTGTCCAGCGTCAGTGGCAAGCGCGGTAGTAGTGATGCCATATTGATACTAAAAGTGCTGGCGCTGAAAGCGGACGACAACATCCAGATAAATGGGCTTACCCATAGAAATGCGGAGCAAATCAGTAAGGTACTTAGCGTCACACTGTTGAGGCTGCGTATTCGCAGCCACGCAGGAAGAGATGCGACTGTGTGGGCTGAACGGGAAGCGGATGGAGAGATCTCAACGCTCATAATGGGCCCCTTTATTAAGCACTTTCAGATTAATCATCGAAAAGAGGAACAACGCGACCAGCGTAAGGAAGGTTGCGGCAGAGGCTTTACCGAGGTCGTGAGTGTCCCAGGCCAGATTCTGGATGTAGTACAGCAGCACGGTAGTGGCGTTATCCGGCCCGCCATGAGTCATCACTACCACATGATCTATCTGGGTAATGGAGTAGATAAACGCGGTGGTAATCACAAAACTGAGGGTGGGGCGCAGTAATGGCAGCGTAACATTAAAGAAAATCTGTATCGGCGAAGCGCCTTCCATCATGGCGGCCTCTCGGGTAGAGGGGGGAATACCTTGCAGTCCGGCCAGAAAGAACAGCATGTAATAGCCTGCGAATTTCCATACACCAATCACGCTCAGTGCAATCAGCGCACTGTGACTCATGCCGAGATAGTTGTTATTCATCGGGCCAAACAGCTTGGCCAGGTAGTAATCCAGCAACCCCATGCCTGGCATAAAAATGAATAACCACAAGGCGGCGGCGCTGACCATTGGAATAATCATTGGAAAAAAGAAAGCCGTACGCAACCAACGGTTAACCGTGGAGTTTTCCCTCAATGCGACGGCCAGTAGCAATGCCAGTATTACACCGGGTATCACCGTCATCAGGATGTACAGCGCATTATTCAGCAGTGCGCGCCAGAATACCGGGTCGTTCATCAAGCGGATGTAATTACCCAAACCGACAAAGGGTGGCGAGTTTTCTGTCATGCGGGTGTCGTAAAGACTATCGAAAACCGACCGTAGTAGCGGGAAATAGGTAAACAAGAACAGGAATAGCAGAGAAGGCGACAAAATTAGCCAAGGTAACCATTTACTACGCATGGTGTATTCATTCTTTCTGTAAAAAGAGTGGATTATCCTGAGCAGTAAATGCTGCAAGAACATTGCAAGTGAGTGACGGTTTTGTGATGACGCACTATTGACTACGTTATCTATCTAATAAATTTCAAGGTTGAGAAAGTGAACGGAGGTGCCATAACGCGATGCATAAGTTCGGTGTGTGGTCCTGAACTTAACTGAGGCAATGTTGTCTATATTACGAGCATTTAATTATTACCCTATTGTGATATAGCTTTTATTTATAATCATTCAGACAGCCACATCGGGTAATATGGTGTCGTTCGTTTGTCTGGCGCTGAGTCTTTTACACGTCTATCCATTAATCATTTTCGGTTTGTTGCCTTTAACCAACGAAAAATACTTCATTCTGCCAGCACTGTTGTTTGGTGTTGGCTGCACACAAGACGATATTCATGAGCACTCCACAAAAATTTACGAAAGCATTGCTTCATCCACGCTATTGGCTGGTTTGGTTTGGTCTTGGTGTGTTATTCCTGCTGGTTCAGTTACCTTATCCACTACTTATGTGGTTCGGCAGCCGTGTTGGCAGATTTTCTCGTTTTTTTCTTAAACGCCGAGAAGTCATCGCCAGACGTAATCTGGAACTCTGTTTCCCGCAGATGCCTGTTGCACAACGGGACTCGATATTGATAGCCAATTTTGCGTCATTGGGTATGGCACTGATAGAGACCGGTATGGCCTGGTTTTGGTCTGATCGTCGGGTACGGACATGGTTTGATGTCAGTGGGTTGGAAAATTTACAGCATGCGGGTCGGGATCAGAAAGGCGTGATGATCATCGGTATCCATTTTATGTCTCTGGAATTGGGGGGGCGGGCGATGGGGTTATGCCAACCAATGATGGCGATGTATCGTCCGCATAACAATAAGGTGATGGAGCTGGTGCAGACCTGGGGACGCTCTCGCTCTAATAAAGCGATGATTGATCGTAAAGATCTGCGTGGCATGGTTCGGGCTCTAAAACAGGGCGAGGCCGTGTGGTTCGCGCCGGATCAGGACTATGGTCCGAAAGGTAGCGTATTTGCGCCATTCTTTGCGGTGAAACGCGCTGCCACGACCAGTGGAACCTTTACCATCAGCCGTCTGGCAAGACCTGCCATGATCACTACCGTGTTAATCCGTAAAGAGAATGGTCGGGGATATCACTTGGTGATTCAGCCAGAATTGCAGGATTATCCGTACGATGATGAACAACTGGCGGCCGGTTACATTAATCGGGTGATTGAACAGGAAATTTTGCGGGCACCAGAACAATATCTTTGGCTCCATCGCCGTTTTAAAACGCGTCCGGCTGGCGAAGTTTCTTTGTATGCCTGAATAAAGTGGCAGCGTAGCGGTAGGTTTCTATTGTGAATGTCAGGCAAAAAAATGGCCGCCTTTTGGCAGCCATTTTAAACAGGTGAACGTTAGTGATTAACGAAAGATAGCGTATGGGTTGACACCGCGATAGGTCTTGCCCAACGCTTTTAATAATTTGTTGATTTCACGGACAATATTCATATGTCGCACCCACACGTAATCTTAAAATTAGTTGTTGAAAGTACCGAAGCTTACGGTGATGTTTTCAAACATAGCGATAATTTTGTTCAGCAGTTTCATTTTCGTCTTCCTCAGTTTGGTTAATTTTTTTGTGATGCTGTTCACGGTTTTAAAGATACACCTCGTCAAAATAGCGGTCAACTTTTTTGTGATGTGAATCACAAAAAAACAAACATACAGTTTGTTGTCACTAAACCCACGTTTCAATTCCTTCCATCATTATGATTTTCTCACGCTACACTTCATCACAGGTCGATAAAAAGATGTGCCTGTTCGACATGGATAACATTTACGTTATTTCATCATTTCTCTGAGTAATTTAACGATAACGACGGCGAAATAGTGGTGAATAGCAGTTGAAATCGACGTCATGAAGGCAGGATAATCGTTCGCTTCAAATTACCTGGCAGAATTCAGCTGTTTGGCAATGACCAAGGTAATCGTTTGCGTAGTGGGTTGCTGAGGCCTTGTGTTTTGTTTGTGTCTGGCAAGGGCAAATGAAACGGTGTGGTTTCAGCCGAAAACTGACTCAAAGCCTATTCCGGTAGCCTTATTGGAATAGGCTTTTAATAATGATGACATTTCAGGGGATACCACCATGTCCAATACGACTCATCAGGCTGACGATGCGGCTCGTCCGCATGGCGCGCTTGATGCTTTTTTTAAAATCACACCGCGTGGAAGTAGCGTCCGTCAGGAAATCCTGGCGGGTTTAACGACATTTCTGGCGATGGTCTATTCCGTGATCGTCGTTCCAGGTATGTTGGGGAAGGCTGGTTTCCCACCAGCAGCCGTCTTCGTTGCCACTTGTCTGGTCGCCGGTTTCGGTTCATTACTGATGGGCTTGTGGGCAAATTTGCCGATGGCTATCGGTTGTGCCATTTCTCTGACGGCGTTTACCGCATTCAGTCTGGTGCTGGGGCAACATATTAGTGTACCGGTCGCATTGGGCGCCATTTTTATGATGGGCGTACTGTTTACTGTGATCTCCGCTACCGGTATTCGCTCCTGGATTTTACGTAACTTACCATTAGGCGTGGCACATGGTACGGGGATTGGTATCGGTCTGTTCTTGTTGATCATCGCGGCTAACGGTATTGGCCTGGTGGTGAAGAATCCGATTGATGGTTTGCCAGTCGCGCTGGGCCATTTCACTGCGTTTCCGGTTATCATGTCGCTGGTTGGTCTGGCAGCGATCATCGGCCTGGAAAAACGCCGTGTACCGGGCGGTATCCTGATCGTGATTGTCACCATTTCCATTATCGGCCTGATCTTTGATCCGAATGTGACATATCAGGGGCTGTTTGCACTTCCAAGTCTGACTGGTGCGAATGGTCAGTCATTGATCTTTGGCCTGGATATCATGGGGGCCTTGCAGCCAGTTGTTCTGCCAAGCGTTTTGGCACTGGTGATGACCGCTGTCTTTGATGCTACCGGTACTATCCGGGCCGTCGCGGGGCAGGCTAATTTGCTGGACAAAGACGGTCAGATCATCAGTGGCGGTCGCGCACTGACCGCAGACTCCGTGAGCAGTATTTTTGCCAGCTTTGTGGGGACATCTCCGGCAGCAGTTTATATCGAGTCTGCAGCGGGTACGGCGGCAGGTGGTAAAACCGGCTTGACTGCTACGGTGGTTGGTGTCCTGTTTCTGTTTATGCTGTTTATGTCGCCGCTTTCTTATCTGGTTCCGTCCTATGCCACGGCCCCGGCGTTAATGTATGTCGGCTTACTGATGCTGAGCAATGTATCCAAACTGAATTTCGATGACTTTGTGGATGCCATGTCTGGCCTGGTGTGTGCGGTATTTATCGTACTGACCTGTAACATTGTCACCGGCATCATGTTGGGTTTTGGTTCGTTGGTGTTGGGACGTCTGTTCGCTGGTGAATGGCGTAAGCTGAACATAGGAACGGTAATTATTGCCATTGCGCTGGTGGTGTTCTATGCAGGTGGCTGGGCGTTGTAAATCCTTAGCTGCCGTAAACTGAAGGGGAACTGTGCTCCCCCCAGAGCGTTGACAAATCTACGTATAGCGTCAGAACGGTGATAATGAGGGAGAGGAGTAAAGCATCCGCGTCAGGGATGGCGCGGCTTGAGCTTACAGGGAGGGACTTACAGCGTCTTTACGATCTCTCATTATCGCCGCTATATAGCCTTTATTATTAAACTCAGTATTCCCTTTTTTATCCCTGTCGCTGATATTTTTACCTTCATTTCCTTTCTATTGTGTCACATGTTGTTATTATTTTTTCACCGGCACAAGCCAAGGTGGTTCTCTCGCCTGCGGATGTTGATGGTTGCTGGATCGGCCATCGTTACAGGACATGTCGCGTTGAGGAATCGGTGAGGACATCCTCGATGTAACAGCAATGAATCAGGGAAAGTATGGAAATCTTTTTTACCATTCTGATATTGATGCTGGTGGTATCGCTGTCTGGCGTTGTTACTCGTATCATGCCGTTTCAGATACCCATTCCATTAATGCAAATTGTGTTGGGAGCCATGCTGGCCTGGTCGCAATTCGGTCTACATGTCGACTTTAACCCAGAATTATTCATGGTGTTATTTATCCCCCCGCTGTTGTTTGCTGATGGCTGGAAAACACCAACGCGAGAATTTCTGCGCCATATGCGGGAAATTTTAGGGCTGGCGCTGGCGCTGGTGCTGATTACCGTGGTGGGCATGGGATACCTTATTCACTGGATGATCCCGGGAATGCCATTGGTGGCTGCTTTTGCACTGGCGGCGGTGCTTTCTCCCACGGATGCGGTAGCGCTGTCCGGTATCGTGGGAGAAGACCGGATACCGAAAAAGCTGATGAGTATTTTGCAGGGTGAAGCATTGATGAATGATGCTTCTGCTCTGGTTTCGCTGAAGTTTGCAGTAGCGATAGCCCTGGGAACCATGGCGTTTAGTGTTTCCGGCATTACGCTGGCCTTTTTGCTGGTGGCGCTGGGAGGATTATTGGCCGGTATCGTTGTGACCTGGGTTTACAGTAAATCGCTACGCTTGCTCAGCCGCTGGAGTGATGATGACGCGGCAACCCAGATTGTCTTGCTGCTATTGCTCCCTTTTGCTGCTTATATGATTGCTGAACATCTTGGTGTGTCTGGCATTCTGGCTGCTGTTGCATCAGGAATGACCATCAGCCAATCTGGTATTATTCGCAACGCCCCTCTGAACATGCGGTTACGCGCCAATGGTGTATGGTCGATGCTGGAATTCGTTTTTAACGGCATGGTGTTTTTGATGCTAGGGCTACAGTTACCCGGCGTGTTGGAAGATTCGATGTTACAGGCAAGCCGTGACCCTACTATCGAAACCTGGATGTTATTTGCCGATATTGCGGTTATCTATTTTGCATTACTGCTGTTGCGCTTTTGCTGGTTATGGTTGATGAAAACCTATAGTCAGAAGATCCAGGATAAGCACCCGATGCTATTTGCCGAGTTTTCGACCCGTGAACTGTGGATCTCTTCTTTTGCCGGTGTGCGTGGCGCTATTACGTTGGCTGGTGTGTTGTCCATTCCATTGATGTTGATAAATGGTGACGCTTTTCCATCGCGTTATCAATTAGTGTTCATTGCGACGGGCGTTATTTTGCTGTCATTGCTTTGCGGGGTTGTGGCGCTACCTCTGTTGTTAAAAGGCATGGTGTTGACAGACAAGAGTATGCATAAAAAAGAGGAACGAATGGCCCGTATTTCGATGGCTGAAGTGGCTATCGATAGTCTGCATAAGATGGAAGAGCGCCTGGCGATGGACCGGGATGAGGATATTGATGAGCAGGTACTAAAAGAGGTTAGTACCCGCGTCATAGGAATGTTACGCCGTCGGGTGGTGGGCAAGGATGAGTTGGAAAACAGCTTGATGATTGAGAATCTGGAACGACGTTTTCGGTTAGCGGCGGTAAATGCGGAGCGTGCCGAGCTTTATCATCTACGTGCGACTCAGCAAATCAGTAATGAAACATTGCAAAGCATGCTACGGGAGCTTGATTTACTAGAAGCAGTGCTAAGTGAAAAAGTGTAGTTGTCGCAGAAAAACCGCAAGGCATCCAGTCCTATGGAGAGAGGCCGGTTACTTTACACCAGACAGTCCAGGCTGCCTGGTGCAAAGCGGACAGAGGCTAAGAAGGAATATTCATCGTCTGTTTTTCTTCCAGCAATTTCTCCACAACGCCAGGATCGGCGAGCGTAGAGATATCCCCTAGATTGCTGGTATCCCCGGCAGCGATCTTGCGCAGAATACGCCGCATAATCTTGCCGGAACGGGTTTTAGGTAAAGAGTCGGTCCAGTGTAGAATATCGGGTGTCGCAATCGGGCCAATCTCTTTACGTACCCAGTTGCGTACTTCGGTATACAGCTCGCTGGTCGGTTCTTCACCGTGATTCAACGTGATATAGGCGTAAATAGCCTGTCCCTTGAGATGGTGTGGAATACCAACGACGGCGGCTTCGGCTATTTTGGGATGAGACACTAATGCAGATTCGATTTCAGCGGTTCCCAGGCGATGCCCGGATACGTTCAGCACATCATCCACTCGGCCAGTGATCCAGTAATAACCATCTTCGTCGCGGCGCGCGCCATCACCACTGAAGTACATCCCTTTGAACGTGGAGAAATAGGTCTGTTCAAAGCGGTCATGATCACCAAATAAAGTACGGGCCTGACCAGGCCAGGAGTCGGTGATGACCAGATTGCCTTCACAGGCTCCATCCTGAAGATTTCCGAGGTTATCGACCAACGCAGGTTGTACACCAAAGAACGGTAGGGTTGCTGAACCGGCTTTGAGTTCGGTAGCACCAGGCAGCGGTGTGATCATGAAACCACCTGTTTCGGTTTGCCACCAAGTATCCACGATCGGGCATTTCGCATTACCAATTTTGTTGAAATACCATTCCCAAGCTTCCGGGTTGATGGGTTCGCCGACGGATCCCATGATTTTCAGCGATGTCCGGGAGGTGCCCTGAATCGCTTTGTCTCCATCCGCCATCAATGCACGGATGGCTGTCGGTGCGGTGTAAAGAATATTGACCTGATGTTTATCAACTACCTGTGCCATACGGCTGGAATCTGGCCAATTGGGAACCCCTTCATACATCAGCGTAATGGCGCCACAGGCCAGCGGACCATAGACCAAATAACTGTGACCGGTGATCCAGCCGACATCGGCAGTACACCAGTAGATGTCTCCAGGATGATAATCAAAGACATATTTAAAGGTGGTAGCCGCATAAACCAGATAACCACCGGTAGTATGCAGGACGCCTTTGGGTTTGCCGGTCGAGCCGGAGGTATAAAGGATAAACAGTGGATCTTCCGCGTTCATTTCTTCCGGTGGGCAATGATCATCGGCCAGTTCCATCAGATCGTGCCACCACAGGTCTCGTCCGGTTTTCCACTCACCTTGTTTTCCGGTACGGCGGAAAACGATTACGTTGGAAACACTGTTTACAGCGGGATTTTTTAGTGCCTCATCAATATTTTTCTTTAGCGGAATTGCACGCCCGGCGCGAATCCCTTCATCAGCGGTGATAACCAGTTTCGCGCTGGAGTCAATAATACGCCCGGCAATAGATTCAGGTGAAAAACCACCAAAAATAACGGAATGGACAGCACCAATACGAGCGCAAGCCAGCATAGCGACGGCGGCTTCAGGTACCATCGGCATGTAAATAGCGATCACATCGCCTTTTTTTATTCCCTGTGCTTTCAGAACGTTAGCAAAGCGGCAGACGGATTGGTGTAGTTCCCGGTAGGTGACCTTTTTACTTTCTTTAGCGTCATCACCCTCCCAGATGATGGCAGTTTGATCGCCACGTGTTTCCAGGTGACGATCAAGACAGTTGGCGGCAACATTCAAGGTTCCGTCTTCAAACCAACCAATATGGATGTGGCCGGGATCGAATGATGTGTTTTTGACCTGTTGATATGGCTTCATCCAATCAACGATCTTCCCCTGTTCTCGCCAAAAGGCGGCAGGATCCTGGATAGATTCCTGGTACATCTTTTTATATTGATCGGCTGTTATTAACGCATCTTTCGCGATGTTAACGGGTATGGGGTGCTTATTCTGTTGGCTCATAGTGCTCTCCTTAAACCTGTTAATAATATGTCAACCAATAGTTAATAGTAGTGTGCCATCGGCATTTGTTTCTTTTCTGCGCGATAGATCACGCATTGTTGGAAAGCCATGGTGAGGTTGCTATTTAAGGGGGCTCTGGTTTTTAAACACCAGGTGTTGGGATTGATAACAGGCATTGATGGTATGTGATAACGATCACACTTTTAGGTATTGCAAAAACTATTTACTTGATCATGAGGAAAGTAATGTCCAATCTGACACTTTCAATTGCTTATAACTATTATTAATGAATATTTGATCGGACTATGCGATCAAATGGCGCAAAAATCACGCTTATTCAGTCGATAACCTCGGGGAAGAAGACGGTATAGTGCGCTTGGATCGAAAGCAGATCCTATACAGACTGTATTATACAGCCATTTGCCAGTTTCTTCTTTTGAATAAAAAATAGACTGAAAATTAGTAAATAGGTTTGATTATTTAATGATGTGTTGATGTGGATAATCAAAACCAATAATGACTCGACGGTAATATTATTTGTCTATTTATAATAAACAGGTCAGTAACCAATAATGTTGAACAATTTTCATTATTTATATAATTCAACTAGTTGGTTATTATTCCTGAACGGTTTGGCGATTTTTACATCAATCGGATTTCCCCGATCTGGTTAGTTTAAGAACTATCATCATGTGGCTCTTGAACTATGGCTTACTCACACCTACTCAGATGGACAGCTTTTACACAGCATGAAGCAGAGGAAATAATGAGTCTGATATTTGGGCAGAACGAAATCATAAACATGTTAAGTACCGCCCCAGCGCACAATGATAGGCGCGCTGTTGCAGTAATTGATGAAAAATGCAAGGTGATCTACGCCAATTCTGCATTTAATGCGCATTTTGGCCTACGCTCCGTGCCTAATACTCCAGTATCTATTGACGATGTATTGCCGGTTAACGTGAAATTTGCATATCAGGATTTCATAACCAACAGTGATGTACTTAGCACTCGCGTGGTCTGGGATTTATTATCAGATGGTTTTTCTAAAAAGAACCAGGGTACGCTTTCTTTCTCGAAATTGAATGTGGAAAACCGGGTATTATCCTTAGTGATTCTGAATCAAGAAAATACTGACACTACATCACACCTCGCTTCTTAAGCGTTTTTATTACACAAAACAATGAATGGCAGCCTTAACTGAACATTTTTGCGCCTATCAGCAGTGCTGCCATTTTTTTTGACCAGTAATAATCACTCACTTTATTACAGTTTTATTTCAGTTGATTTCATCGATACGTTTCGATGGTGGTGTTTTTATAATTAAAAATTATATCTATAGAATAAGAAAACTCATTAATGAGAGTAGAGAAATTTATCTTTATGCATGTGTTATGAGTAATGTTGTGAATATTGCCAATCCTTTTAGAATAATCAGCATATATACCCCAAATAATTCGAGTTGCAGGAAGGCGGAAAGAGAGTGAATCCCGAGGAGCTTACTCAGGTAAGTGATTCGGGTGAACGAACGCAGCCAACACACCTGCAACTTGAAGTATGACGGGTATATAATGAATTGTTAAATTTACATGAGTAGTCTGTATTAGTAATACTGATCGTGACCTTTATACTCATCGTTGTTAATTCAAGTTTGGTCTTTTAACCCGTATATCTACTGACTATTATTGCTGCCTGACGGGTTTCAGATCACCCCATTCCGTTTTAACATTCAACCGGTTTGCCAGAGACTTCAGTTTTCTGACTGATTTTAGTTGAAACTGCTCAAAGACAGGGACGGTAAAGGTCAGATTATGGCCTCGTCAGGTGATAATATGTTCAGTCATCGTCGACTTTGCTTTGGGTTTAAACACCTATACAGTTCGTTCATCTATATACGCTGTCCCAATATATAAGAAGTTGGGGTTTAAGGAATCCGAGTCTGTGACAAGTAAAGAGGGAATTAGATTTCAGCCAATGGTGCTGGAACGCTAAATGCTAATAAGCCGCTCAAATATTGTTCCGACCGCAAAAGGCGAGTCTTTCACTGGGCTCACTAACGCTTGCGGTTTAATGGCGTGTTATACACTTATCTGGAAAATCAGACGGAGCAGTGAACATGAATCAGCATGAAAAACTTAATTACGTAGAATTTGCTGCTAAGGATTTAGACGCAACAAAATCATTCTTTACCACTGTTTTCGGCTGGGACTTTGTTGACTATGGGCCGGAATATACTGCGTTTGCTAATCAAGGTTTAGACGGTGGTTTTTATAAATCTGACGCTTGTAGCCAAACAACAACTGGCGGAGCACTTCTTATTTTTTATAGTGCTGACATCAAGGCAACATTAAGCAACGTGCTGAAAAATGGTGGTGAAGTTATCCGTCCAATATTTGCGTTTCCTGGCGGCTGCCGTTTTCATTTTCTTGAGCCAAGTGGTAATGAGTTTGCGGTGTGGTCTGAAGCTCGCGTATAACAAGCGCACGCAATGGATCAATCTCCCGCTGTTGCTGCAAATTGCCCGCTTGAGTTGGGCGTTGCCTTGAACATCATGAAAGTGACTTCAAGGCTTATGGTGAACTCAAAAGAAAACTTGTTGCTAGAGGAATGAGTATGGCTGACTACTTACGCCAGAAAGAGCCTTTCATAAGCGGTATACTGTCAAGATATCTGAAGACATAACAAACAATTCAAGCGGACCGTCAACGCGTGACGTTCCTGACTCCATTGGGGTCATACTCCCGGAGAGCCACAAGAAATGTTTTGTTCAACTATCCAAATGGCTGCCTGGCACAGAAGCCGAAGAGTTTGGGTCGCTAAATGATGTCGATGTCATATCGAAGACAATAGTCATGCACGTGACAATGGCTATTTTGGCGAGGCGTGGCCTGAATATTACTTAATCAGCCAAAATGATTATGGCGACTATTACGTTATCAATCACCAGAATACAGGATCTCATCATGCAGTTGTTGAATTTGAGGCAGGCCAGATTATTAAGCATTGGCTTTATCATGAGCGGATTATTGCTTTTGATTGTGCTACGCCTGCTGGCTTGTTTTGTCGCGGGTTTTCTGGTGTATGAAATCATCAATCTGCTAACGCCGTATTTTCAGAAAGTTATCAGTGGTAAGCGCGCACGGTTGTTGGTGGTGGCGGTGATTAGTACGGTAGTGGTTAGCCTGCTGTGTGTGGTTTTTGGTACGCTGGTAGGGTTGTTGATGCAGGAAATGAAAGACACCAGCGTATTTAATGAGCGTATTGCGTTTATTTTACATGACGTGCAAAAGCAATTCATGACTTATTTACCTGGATACTTACCGGTAAGTATTGACGAATTACAGCGTGAGTTTCTGTCCTGGCTGCAAAAGCATGTAGTGATATTGCAGAATCTGGGTAAGGATTTCTTGCATGGATTTGTCACCATGTTGATCGGTATGATCCTGGGTGCGATCATTTCTCTGTATAACGTTGAACCAGACGTTGAAAAACCGTTACTGAAAACAGAGTTACTACACCGTGTGGCGCTGTTGTCCGCATCATTTCGGAATATTGTGTTCGCGCAGGTAAAAATATCGTTGGTGAATACCACCCTGTCTGCCGTTTTTATCCTGGGTATTTTCCCCGGATTTGGCGTTCATTTACCGTTTGCCAAAACACTGGTGATATTGACGTTTATATTTGGTCTGCTGCCGGTGATCGGCAATTTGATTTCCAATTCCGTGGTGTTCATTGCGGCATTGTCCATTTCAGTGCCGGTGTCGTTGGTGGCACTGGTTTATCTGATGTTGATTCACAAACTGGAGTATTTTCTTAACGCTAAAATTGTGGGTACCCGAATTAAAGCCCATGCCTGGGAAATACTGTTGGCGATGCTGGTTTTTGAAGCCGCTTTCGGGATATCCGGTGTGATTGCCGCGCCGATATACTATGCCTATCTGAAAAGTGAGCTGAAAGAAGCTGCATTGATCTGAATACGGTGGGTGACGAGGTGTTTCCAAAACATTCAGCCCGGCAAATTCCCGGGCTGGAACAAGTGACTTATATCATGTTAGCGGGATGAAATTGCGACAACCGGTTCTTTTACTTCTGGTTGCACCCCGAGCGGGTTGTTACCCCAACACTGTTCATATTTCCAACCAGTCAGTTCTTCTGCAACCACTCGCGCTTCGGCAGGAATATCGGCAATAGCGCCACCGGCTTTGATGCGGGCGATTTCTTCCAACAGGATAGCGTGGTTTTTACGATCCAGCTTCATTTGGGTGGTGTAATAAATGGCGATGATAGCCAGACCCGTCACGCCCAGAGAGAACACCCCGATAATGGCCAAAACCGCACTTTCCGGCTGAGTTGACTGACCGGAAACAAACCCGAATTGACTCAATGTCCACCCCATGACAAATACGATAACGGAGCGAATCATTTTACCGGCGAATGTCATGGCGCCAGCATAGATACCTTCACGGCGACGACCAGTCAGGACTTCATCCACGTCAGCCAGGAAGGTGTATACCGTCCAGGGAATATAGTATATCCCTCCGGTGCTCAGACCAAATATGGCGGTGATACCGAACAGTACGGCAATGGTTGCGGTGTGAGACCAGTTAGCAAAATAGAGCGCGGCATATGCTATTACACAAACAATAACCACGGTTAGCGCCAGGCGGAACGGCCGTGCGAAGCCCATTTTTACACAGATACCAATAAAGGCTGCGGTGGAAATCAACTGCATAATAGAGCTGAAGCTGGAGAGCTGGGAAACCAGCGCTGTGTTTTGCTTCAGACCGAAAACGATGAAATAGGTGAAGGCAGAAGCGAACAACCACTCAGCGCCGAACCCAAACAAGTACATACCCATATGTTTACGGAAAATACGCAGGCGGAAGGTTGATGCCATATCCACACTGAGTTTTTTCAGCGCGTTCCATAGGCTGGTAGTGTTTTCATGCACGATTTCGCTGATAGGCCGTTCCCAGGATGTCAGATAGAGTGAAACCATTGCGGCACACATGATGGCACCATAAACCAGGCCGGTGTAGAAGAAGGGGGTGGCAGAGTCCTTGCCATAAATAAGAATAAATTGACCTGGAATAAATGCGCCCAGAAAGTTGGCCACTTTACCAAAAATGGCTTTAGAACCTGTTAGTTTAGACCGCATTTTAAAATCACTGGTCATTTCGGTGGCCAGCGTTTCGTAAGGCACCATGATTGAGGTGTAAATTAGCTCAAACAGGACATAGGTAGCCAGGTAATACCAAAAGCCGAAACCATGCATCCACAGCATGGGATAGACTAATACCAACGGAATGCCTAGCAGAATAAAGAAACGACGACGGCCAAACATCCGGCCGAGTCGGGTGTTGTAGAAATTGTCACTGATGTAACCCATTACCGGGTTACTGATAGCATCAATAATACTGGCAACAGAGAAAATTGACGCTGCCTGTACTAATGTCAGACCACAAAATGTGGTGTAAAAGTACAGTAGCCAGGCACCACTGATGGCTAAGGCACCACTGCCCAGCAGGTTAGCGCTGCCATAACAGAAAGTGTGCTTAAAAGAGATGGGTTTACTCATGATCAATTTTCCTACACTTATGAAACATTATTTCATTTGAAATGAACTCATGTTTCCATAATTTGCTCTCCAATTGATAAAGTAAACTAACCATCACGGTTCTGGTGGTTTTTAATAGCATTCTGTCAGAGAGATCATGAAATAAGATTTTTTAATTGGATCTGATAAAAGTGAATAAAAATATATAATTTTACTAATTAACATTAATATTTTATCGCTATACAGTAAGTTTGTTGTGTTTCAACCAGCATGATGCCGTTATGAAAAGATAAGTGTTAGCGCGGAGGTGTTCGTGAGCGCGGAGGATGAGCGTTGTCGCTATTGTAACAACTGAAGTGAACCGGGAGAGTGAAAACAGGTTGTATTGTTATTTACTCTCCTGCAATGAGCAAAACATCTTCATGGCACTTCCATGATTAACACCATAATCAGGATGGTTTATGTCAATCATTATTAGGTTGGATGTGTTATTGGCACAAAAGAAAATGAAGTCGCGGGAGCTGGCTTGCTTAATCGGGATTACGGAACAAAATCTGTCATTGCTGAAATCAGGGAAAGTGAGAAGTATCCGTTTTGATACGTTGCAGAAAATATGTGCTGCATTGTCGTGCCAGCCGGGTGATTTATTGGAATACCGGCCGGATGAATAAGGGGCTGCGAATCAATACCCCCGCCGGAACGGGGGATTATCAATAGTTGTACTGTGGCTTATTTCAGCAGGTCGGCAACGGCAAATTTAGCTCCGTGATCGCGTAGCGCCAGATAAGCCTGCGTGACGGCAGTGACAAAGGTATTGTTGACGGGCAAATCATCGCCGAATACGCTTTTCAGCGACAATAATTTGCGTACCCGTTCGATGTCATCAGCCGTTGTGTTGACAATATTCCGTAGCGTCTCAATCAATGGGTCGCGGACATCTATTGTTTGTCCTGCATCATCTGTACCACTGACATAGCGCATCCAACCGGCGATGCCCAGAATCAGGCAACGGCAATCGCTACTGCGCTCGATGTGCCAGCGCAGCGAGGCTAGCATACGTTGTGGCAGTTTCTGGGTACCATCCATGGCAATCTGCCAGGTACGGTGTTTCAGCGCCGGGTTGGAGAAGCGGGTAACCAGTTGATCAGCATAAGTAACAAGATCTCGGTCTTTCAGCCGCAGTGTGGGCTCCTGCTCTTTTAGCATCAGGTGGTAAACTGCCTGACGATAGTGCTCATCTTCCATGCAATCATTGATATGCTCATAGCCTGCCAGATAACCCAGATAAGCGAGAAAAGAGTGGCTACCATTGAGCATTCTCAGCTTCATTTCTTCAAACGGCAGGACATCATCGACCAACTGTGCTCCGGCAATGTCCCAGTTTGGTCGGCCAGCGACGAAATTATCTTCGATCACCCACTGAATAAAAGGTTCGCAGGCTATCCCGCATGGATCTGCCACGCCCAGTGCGTCGGTAATCTGCTGCAAGGTTTCCGGCGTGGCGGCAGGCACGATGCGGTCCACCATGGTATTGGGAAACGTGACCTGACTGTCAATCCACTCCGCCAGATCGGCGTCCCGTATCCGGGCCGATTCCATCACCGCTTTTTTGGCGATTTTGCCGTTCTCCGGCACGTTATCGCAGGAAAGTACGGAAAAAGGCGCGATACCGTGTTCATGGCGCAGTCGCAGCGCCTCGGCCAGCAGGCCGGGTACGGAAGACGGGTGCAGAGGATCGGCCAGATCCTGCTGTATTAATGGGTTATTCTGATCCAACATACCGCTGGAGCCATCCATGCAGTAGCCTTTCTCGGTGATGGTCAGGGAGACAATCGCCACCTCCGGATCTGCCAGTTGTGCCAGAATAGCCGGAATACCTTCCACGCGGGCGTGTAGGGATTTGCATACGGATCCGATAATAATGGCGTGATTTCCGGTGGCGTCTTTTTCCAGCACAGTGAATAAATGATCCTGCTGGCGTAATGATGTGATCATCGTATCGTTACTGAACAACACGATTTCACAAATCCCCCAATCGCCACCCTGCTGATTTAGCACCCGGTTGGTCAACAGTGCCTGGTGTGCACGATGAAAGGCGCCAAAACCGATATGAACAATGCGGGGTTTCAACGCATTGCGGTCATAGTGCGGCTGCTGAACGGTAGCTGGCAAGGAAACGGTAGAAAGGTTTTGGGTGATATTGGACATTATCGGCGATTCCGAAATGGAAAAAGAGATTAACTGCCTAACGATAGCGACCTTTCTGTCCTGGAGCAACCTGTGTATCCGGTCAGCTTTGCCGGCATCACCCGGTATTACCGGCGGGGCGGATTTAGTGTTGATACCTGACGGATAAACCAGGCGGGGATGATCGCGGCAAAAAAGAACATCGCTACAATGTAAAAGCTATCCTGATAAGCGAGCATCTGTGCTTTAGGTGTCAGCATACGCTGAATAAATTCCATTACGCCAGGGTTAACACTGATATTGAATGGGTCGCCAAACGGGTTACCCCAGTGAGTGTAAAGGCTACCGAGCTGGCGGATAGCATCGTTTCCCACCGGATTAGCGGCAGTCAGTGACTCTGCCAGCATTTCACCGTGAAAGGTGGTGCGACGTTCGATCAGCACCGAGAGCAGATTGACGCCTAATGCCCCTCCCAACTGACGAATAAAATTCAGGCTGCCAGCCCCCTGAGCCAGCTTGTCTGGTGTCAGGGCACGCAGTGCGCCAGCGTTCAACGCCGGTAACATCACGCCCAGGCCGACACGTCCCACGACAATCCACCAAGCCATGGTCCAGAATGGGGTATTGGTATCCGCATCACTGGAGAGCCAACAGGATAATCCGAACAGTAACAAGCCGATGATCACCGGATAATGTGGTTTCACTCGATCACTGAGCGTCCCGGCCAATGGAAACACCATTCCTAATGCCAGGCCAGCGGGCATCAGCAGTAGACCGGAACGGGTAGGGGTATAACCCTGAATGGTTTGTACAAACAGCGGGATAATGTAGGTTGAACCGTAAATACCGGCTCCCAGGGCAAAAGCAACGATACAGCCGGCAGTAAACGCCCGATTGTTGAATACCCGCAAACTGAGCAGCGGCTGTGGCGTCAGCAGTTCATAAATAATGAACGCCAGGGTCGTCAGTACAGAACAGCTCAACATTCCGATGATAAAAAATGAGTTCCAGCCTTCCCGCTGTCCGTTGGATAAACCAGCCAGTAGCGTGGTCAGTGCGATCAACAGCAAGATAAACCCTGGCAGGTCGAATTTATGTCGTGGTGTAGCGGCATCAGCACTTTTTCCCGGTAGTACCACCAAGGCTGCGGCAATGCCCGCCAGACAGAACGGGACAACCACCATGAAAACGGCACGCCAGTCTAACTGGTCAACCATCAGCCCGCCGGCCGCTGGTCCGAGGGCTGGCGCCAAGACGACGCCGACGCCGTAGATACCCATGGCTCGCCCTCGTTCAGAGGCAGGAAAAACCTGGGAAATGATAATCATCGCCAATGGCTGAATAATGCCGGACGCGCTGCCTTGCAGGATACGGGCGATAATCACCTCGGTACTGCTCTGGCTGAGGGTTCCCATGATGCTGCCCAGCACAAAAACAACTAACGCGCCGACAAATGTGGCGCGGTAACCAAAGCGTTCCAGCGTCCAGGCTGTCATCAGCATGGTGGCGGTCATGGAGGCCAGAAACGCGGTGGAGAGCCATTGCACCTGATCCTGCCCCATACCGAAAGCGCCCATAATGTCGTGCATGGCGACATTAACAATAGTCGCGGTGGCGGTAGTCGCAATAGTGCCGAGCATCACTGTCACTGTGGCTAACCAGCGATATGTGTGACCAAAACGCTGTGCCTGGGCTTCAATCGGCGACATTGATGGTCACTTGTGCCATGAGGCCCGGTTTCAGGCGGGTGTCGACGTTATCCAGTGCGATACGTACCGGTACACGCTGGGTAATTTTGGTGAAATTACCTGATGGATTGGGACTGGGTAGCAGAGCAAACTGGTTAGTTGCAGCGTTTCCGACCCGGACGACATGTCCCTGAAATTGTTGACCAGGATAAGCATCAACTTCAATATCAACCGGTTGCCCGACTTTCACCCGCGCAATAGCTGTTTCTTTAATATTGGCTTCCACCCACAGGTTATGTGGGTCATGTACCATCATGATCCATTGCCCAGCCTGAATGTATTCCCCAACGTTGGTGATGGTGCGGTCAACGACGCCATCTACTGGAGCACGCAGTGTCCGGTCGGCAATGTCTTGCTTCAATTGCTCAACTTGTGCCTGTAATGCGGCGCGTTGCTGGCGCTGCATATCGATCTGTCGATCCAGTACCTGTAGTGTATTACGTTGTGCTTTGGCATTGGCGAGTGCCGCCCGTTGTGCATCGCGTTGAGCCTCCGCTTCCTGTAGTCCGCTTTGCCGCTGTAGCCATGTGGTGTGGGATTCGTCCCAGGTTTTTTTCGACGTCAGGTTTCGTTTTAATAACTGGTCATCACGCTGAAAATTGCTCTGAGCCAGTGTGAGCTGATAACCCGCGTTGCTAAGAGCCGATTCAGCTGCCGCCAGCTCTGATTGTGCCTGTGCCTGTTCAGCTTGAGTGGTAAGGTCCGTAACTTGGCGTTGAGTCTGACTGTAGCTGACCTGGGCATCGGCCGCCGCCAGGCTGCCCTCCAGCGCGGCAAGCTGCAATTTTGCGTCACGATTGTCAATTTGCGCCAATATCTGGCCCTTTTTGATGACATCACCGTCAATCACCGGGCGGGCCGTCAACCAGCCGTCTTGCCGGCTGGCAAGGGAAATGACTTCTCCCACGATATGCGCATCGTTTTCAGTAATGTGCGTCAAACGTTGGTAAAACCAGAACGAGGTTGCCACCAGCACGGCGAGCAATATTGCCACGCCTCCCAGCAATAGCGTTTTATGGCGGTGATTCAGATGATGAAACCCTGCCAGCATCGGTAACGTTATTCTCATGACTGGTTTTGTTCTAGGCGGGTTAAATTATCAATGACCTGCCCGACAAACTGGCTTACCTGCTCAATGTCTTGTTCCGATAACCCTTCCAATGCTTGAGTACGGATCTTGTTGGCAATATTTTCTACTTTTTCCACTTGTTGCAGACCTTGTTCGGTCAGATGAATCTCTTTAAAACGACGATCTGTACCTTCTCGCCTTTCGATGAGCCCCTGTTTTTGCAGGCAGTCCAGTAACCGCACTACCGCTGAGGCATCCAGACCGATAGCATCGGCCAGGGCTTTTTGGTGGGAGGGTGTTTCTGCCCGGGCGATGTACAACAAGGGTAACCAGGTGGCTTGTGTTAACCCATACGGCTGTAATTCACGGTCGATGACACGCCGCCAAAGACGGGTAGTTTGCCCAAGCATCACGGCGAAGCGACGACGGGAAGATGATTCAATAAATGACATAACGATTTATATCCAGTGAGTGACATATAATTAATTAACAATGCAACTAATGACAAGTCAATTTATTTTGTGCGATATCGCACAGACGTTTCTCTCTGGTTACGCATGGTAGAAAAAGGGAAATGATAGAGGAGAGCAGGGCAGCCCGTGGGCTGCTCCTGAGAATAATACTACGATTTGTTAACGGTGGTCGCCGGTGTGACAGGCGTTGTTTGCGCACTTCCATCCGTTGTGGCGGTCGGTTGTGCGGCAGACTGGCTGCTATCCGAAGTGGCAGGTGTTGTTGTTTGCGCACTTCCATCCGTTGTGGCGGCCGGTTGTGCGGCAGACTGGCTGCTATCCGAAGTGGCAGGTGTTGTTGTTTGCGCACTTCCATCCGTTGTGGCGGCCGGTTGTGCGGCAGACTGGCTGCTATCCGAAGTGGCTGGTGTTGTTGTTTGTGCACTTCCATCCGCTGTGGCGGCTGGTTGCGCGGTGGACGGGCTATTATCCGGAGTGGCCGGTGTCGCGGAGGCCTGTTGAATAATTGGCGCCTGTGTTTCGGGAGCAGGGGTGACCTCTGGATCCACTTCTTCTGCTGGTCCGTTGACTTTCACCGGTATGCCAAGACGGTTTCTAAGCGCCAGATCAGTCACGCGATCATTTACGCTCGGATCCGCCAGGATTTTGGCTACGCTGTCAGGCAGTGTGATCGGAATGGGTGCGTTGGAGTTGAACTCCGCAGCGTCACGAGACAGGGGGTGATGTACCTCAATGTAGCGTGAACCATCCGGTTCAACTGTGGCTTTCACCGGTTCGTTGATAAATTGTACGCGAGTGCCCACCGGTATGTGGTCGAACAGATACTTGATATCTTTATCACGCAGACGAACACAACCGTGGCTGACGCGCAGACCGATGCCGAAGTTGGCGTTAGTACCGTGAATAGCGTACAGCCGACCAATGTAAAGTGCATACAATCCCATCGGATTATCTGGACCGGCCGGATAAACCTCGGGCAGTGTTTCACCACGGGCAGCGTATTCGGCATGCATGGCGGCCGTTGGCGTCCAGGTCGGGCGCGCCTTTTTCCGCTGCACGGACGTTATCCAGTTGATCGGGGTGTCTTTACCCAGTTCACCGATACCGATAGGTAATACAATCACGGTGTTGGTGCCTTTGGGGTAGTAGTAAAGGCGCATTTCCGCACTGTTGATAATAATGCCTTCATGTGGCGTATCCGGCAGGATCAACTGCTGTGGAATCAGCATGGTTCTGCCTGGACGCGGCAAATAGGCATCAATACCGGGGTTCGCTTCCATCATATTGCTCAGCCCCATCTGATACTCGGCGGCAAAATGTTCTAATGGTTGCGTACTATCCTTTGGAATAGTGACGTGAATATTTTCACCGACTAACCGGCCTTTACCGGCTGGCAGTGGGTAGACAACGGCGAGTGCTGCTTGACTAAATGTGACAGTCGCCAGAACTAGGATCAGGGTCGCGCGAATACTCATTTTCATGTCTTTGTTGAGTGTTAAAGCCTACCAGCATAACGGAGTATGCTTATTTATGGTCAATAGAGACCGGATGCGCATTATATGTGCAGAAAGCTCACAGAGAAATACTCCGTGCGATGAATCACATTTTTTGCTGTTACTCCGATGACGTTTTTTCGGTTTTTCCGGCCATCATGGTCAGAAAATCATAACGACGGCGCAGATCTTCTTCAGCTTCCTGGTAAAGCCGTGCTGCATCATCCGGCGATTGGTTGTTAAGACGGCGGAAGCGTTGTTCATTAAGCAGGGTTTCGCTCAGACTGGCGGACGGCGGACGGGAATCCGTCACCAGGGCCGGTTTACCTTGCTCGCTACGTCGCGGATCGAAGCGGTACAGCGGCCAGAAGCCGGTCGTAGTAAGCTGGCGCATCTGGTCGTGACTGAACGCCAGATCGTAACCATGCTCTTCACAAGGGCTGTAGGCAATGATCAATGACGGACCAGGCCAGGCCTCGGCTTCCTGAATGGCTTTCACCGTTTGATTCAGTTGGGCGCCAAGGGAAATCTGCGCCACATAGACATGGCCGTACATCATGATATTGATGCCCAAGTCTTTGCGTACCTTGCGTTTGCCCTTTTCACCAAACTTCGTCACGGCTCCCAACGGGGTGGCTTTGGACTGTTGTCCGCCAGTGTTGGAGTAACACTGGGTATCAAGTACCAGTACGTTGACGTTTTCCGACAGGCTCATTACATGGTCCAGACCACCATAACCGATATCATAGGCCCAGCCGTCTCCGCCGATCAGCCAAACGGATTTATCCACCAGATGATCGGCATCGGCGGCCAGTATGCGGGCTGGTTCGCTGTTTATCTTGCTCAGTTGCTCCCGTAACTGTGCGACCTGCTGGCGGCGAAGGTCCGTGGTGGCGGTCGCTTCCTGCAAATCGACGACCAGTTCTGCCGGTAACTGTGGTGCCAGTTGCAGCAGCAGCCGTAGTGTGCGTTGACGGTGTTGATCTATGCTAAGGCGGAAACCAAGACCGAATTCGGCATTATCTTCAAACAACGAGTTGGCCCAGGCCGGCCCACGTCCCTGAGCATCGGTAGTCCAGGGTGTTGTCGGCAGGTTGCCGCCGTAAATGGAAGAGCACCCGGTAGCGTTGGCCACCAGTAAGTGATCACCATACAACTGGGTCAACAGCTTGATATAAGGTGTTTCACCACAACCGGAGCAGGCACCGGAATATTCAAACAGCGGGGTGATCAGCTGCGACGTTCGGATATCAATGCGCTCCAGTTTGGAACGATCAATTTCCGGCAGTTGCAGAAAGAAATCATAGTGCGTTTTTTCTACGGTCAGATGTTTCAGTCGTGACGCCATATTGATGGCCTTGATTGTCGGATCCTGGCGATCTTTGGCAGGGCAGACTTCCACGCAGAGATTGCACCCGGTGCAGTCCTCCGGCGCGACCTGTAGTACGTACTTTTGGCCCCGCATGTCACGGGATTTGACATCCAGTGATTGCAGTGACGACGGTGCCGAAGCCATGGCGTCAGCGGGCACGACTTTAGCGCGAATCGCCGAATGAGGGCAGGCCGCCACGCAATGGTTGCACTGGGTACAAAGCTCTGGTTTCCACAACGGAATCTCTTCTGCGATATTGCGTTTTTCCCACTGGGTGGTGCCGGTCGGCCAAGTGCCGTCCGGTGGTAGGGCCGAGACCGGTAAGCTATCACCCAACCCGGCGAGCATGGCTGCGGTCACGGTTTTTACGAAATCTGGCGCGGCATCGGATACTACCGGTGGGCGGCACCCGCTTTCCGGGTTCACCGGTTCCAGATTCACCGCAGCTAATGCGTCAAGCGTGGCATCTAACGCCTGCCAGTTGCGCTCAACCAGATCCTGCCCTTTATTACCGTAACTGCTAGCGATAGCCGAACGCAGTTTTTCCCGTGCATCATCCCCTGGCAAGATGCGGGATAGATGGAAGAATGCCATTTGCATGACGGTGTTAATCCGTGCGCCTAACTGGCATTCACGGGCAATTCTGGCGGCATTGATGCAATAAACCCGGGCCTGGCGCTGGTTCAGCTCGGCCTGCACTTCCTGTGGCAGACGATGCCAGAGGTCATCACTGGGGTAAGGGGTATTAATCAGGAAAATGCCGCCGGGTTTCAGTCGTTCCACCATATTGTACTTATCCATGAACTGCCACTGGTGACAGGCGACAAAATCGGCCTGATCAATCAGGTAGGCGGCGTTAATCGGATGAGGGCCGACACGCATATGGGAAACGGTCAGACTGCCGGCTTTTTTGGAGTCATAGACGAAGTAACCCTGTACAAACAAGGGAGTGGCATTCCCGACGATCTTGATGGAATTCTTGGCCGCAGAGACGGTGCCGTCACTACCCAGTCCATAGAACAGTGCTTCAAGTGTGCAGTGGCTGGGTGTCGTTTCGGCGCTGAGCGGCAAGGATAGATGGGTGATGTCATCATAAATTCCCACGGTGAAACGGGGCCGGGGGTTGGTCAGTGCTAACTCTTTAAATACCGCTTCCACGCATTGCGGTGTGAATTCTTTTGAGGAGAGACCGTAACGTCCACCGATCACTCGTGGCATCAGTGAGCGCTCACCGCGAGAGAAGGCTTCCGCCAGTGCGGTCATTACATCCAGATACAGCGGTTCAGCCAACGATCCCGGTTCCTTGGTCCGATCCAGCACAGCAATATGCTGCGCCTGTTGCGGGATAACCGACAGCAAATGACGAGCGGAGAATGGGCGGTATAACCGCACTTTTACCACCCCGACTTTTTCACCGCGCGTAAGCAGTGTATCAATCATTTCTTCACTGGTGCCCACGCCAGAACCCATCAGCACGATAATGCGCGTCGCCTCTGGATGACCATAATATTCAAATGGTTGGTACTGACGCCCGGTAACGTTGGCAAAATCATTCATTGCCTGCTCGACATGCCGGACGGCGTTGTCATACCAGGGATTGGTGGCTTCACGGGCCTGGAAGAAAGTATCTGGGTTTGAGGCGATACCGCGGATCACCGGATGGTCAGGTGTAAGTGCTCGCTCACGGTGTGCGGCAATGGCCTGCTGTGGTAGTAACTGATGCAGTTGCACATCGCTGATCGGTTCAATCTTGTTGATCTCGTGTGAGGTGCGGAATCCATCAAAAAAATGAATAAAGGGTAAACGGCTGTTCAGGCTGGCTATTTGGGATATCAGTGCGAAATCCTGCGCTTCCTGTACGTTGCTGGCGCACAACATGGCACAGCCTGTCTGACGTACCGCCATGACATCGGAATGGTCACAGAAAATAGACAACGCATGGCTGGCGACGGTACGCGCCGCAACATGCAGTACAAACGGCATCAACTGGCCGGCCAGTTTGTACAGTGTCGGGATCATTAACAGTAATCCCTGCGAAGAAGTAAAGGACGTCGCCAACGCACCGGTCTGTAACGCACCATGTACAGTCGCAATAGCACCGGCTTCCGACTGCATCTCGACTACGCGTGGCGTGTCTCCCCAGATATTTTTACGCCCATCACTCGACCAGGCTGACGCCTGCTCTGCCATGGTGGAACTTGGGGTGATGGGGTAGATGGCGATGACTTCATTGGTTCGCCAGGCCACGGAGGTGACCGCGTTATTACCGTCGGTGGTGATCATGACTACGCCTTATTGCTGAACGAATTACGGTATGAAACGGTATTATCGCCGTTGATGTCACATAGGGTTGTATCAAAGTGTGTAATTTTTTACTGCATGAATCCTGCTTCTAATCCGTAGATGAGATAGCGCCCGTAGATGAGATAGTGAAAGCATAGCAGCGAACATTATGGGGTGTGGTAATGAAAAGTGGACATGGTGTGAAATTAAAACGGGAGCGGGCAGCTATTAATTGATTTTATGTCACGATTTGAGCGAGAAGATGTGCAACAGGATGTTATTGCCAGTAGATTTGAATAAGGCAACAGTTAACGGTTGTTTATGTTGTCTGTAAGTGTAGTGGCAGCGATGTGGCTTATCCGGGGAGATAATTGCCTATTTGCTAATGGAATCAGGCTGTGACGGTAAGGAAGCGGGGCACTTTTATTGACAGAAACATTTACTTAATGAAGGAACAGCATGATGTCGACTGAGCTGAAAGATAAGCTGGTTTCTGTATTGTCTTCCTTGCGGGAAAACGGGTTTACGCCAGAAGAGGCGGTTAATCACATCATTCAGGCGTTAGGTAGCCAATATACCGATGTTTCCCGGATTAATATTCTGACGGCCCGATTGGTTGTTGAGGTTCTTCAGATGGCCTACGAAGATGATATTTCCGCGCAGAATAATGGGGTTATCTTGCGTAAGCTCGGTTATGTCGGTAGAGATGTGGCGGATAGCATTCACTTTTGTTATCCACAGCTGACGCCACAGGATATCGGACAGATTGTGCTCACGTCTGATGCCCACTCGAACATCGATCGCGCCACATTTGTCGCGGCAATGTCCTATGCCGGTTATTGCCAACAGGAAAGCGAACAGGTTGCCAGCATGCTCTACCCTTGATTCTGTTTCCGGGTCTGTATTTTTGCTGCCAGACCCGGAACTATCAATGCCGGAAGCTCACAAACGGTTATCGTTCGTCAGTCAGGTTGGCGCTGTTTATGATATCGGTACCACCGGCAGAAGGGTAATATTATGCAGCAGCAGCCATCTATTAATACCAACCGTTTAATTCTGCGCCCTTTCCAGGCCGATGATGCAGTACGAGTTTGCGCCTTATTAAATGACGATCCTCACATTGCCGAGATGACGATCGATATTCCTTATCCTTGTCCTTTACCTACTATTGAAGCGTGGATTGCCGCTCATCCCGGTGACTGGGAAAGCAGAAAAAGCGTTGTATTTGCTATTACTCTGCGGGAGAGCGGCGAGTTGATAGGTACGGTGTCGCTCTTGGCGCTTGATAGTCAATATCCTGAAACAGGTTTTTGGCTGGGAAAGGATTTCAGACGTAAAGGGTTTACTACGGAAGCAAATTATCACATCTGCCAGTTTGCTTTCGAGCAACTTGGATTGACCCAGCTATACAGCTGCCACCTGCGGCACAATTCTGCATCAGGCCGGGTGCTGCTAAAAAGTCATTTTCACTTTCTGGATTGCAAAACCCTATTTGTTCCCGTTTTGGAACGGGAAGAAACCTTGTGTTTCTACCGCCGAAAAGCATAGAAATAGCAACCTGCCACTTTCGCTGATGTTTCCCATATATGCTTCTTTTTTGTGCATCATGATTTAATTTGGTGCAATTACATCTTTTTTTTCTTCCCAGAGACATTACCTTCACGTTGTCCTTATCAACTATTTTTCGTCTTTTTTCATCGTATTAAGCAATTTTTTTTCAATATGTTCATATTGGCATTTTTACTGCATATATTCCATTGTTACGAAAACAATTCCGTTATAACGTAAAATGGTGACATTATGAACATAAACGTATTTTCAGGGAAAAATAAAAAACTGGGCTGTTTGTTGCTGAGTGGCGTGATGCTATTTGCCTATGCCACTTCTGGATATGCCGCCAAGTTAGAGGATGTTTTAAAGCGAGGTTATTTGATCGTCGGTACTGGAAGTACCAATGCACCGTGGGGATTTTTAGGGGCAAATGGTCAATTGCAGGGATTTGATATTGATATCGCAAGAATCATTGCCAAGGGATTGTTTAACGATCCGAACAAAGTGCAGTTTGTACAACAATCCTCGGATGCCCGTATTCCAAATCTGTTGACGGACAAAGTGGATTTAACCTGCCAAGGCATGACAGTCACTGCTCAGCGGGCCCAACAGGTTGATTTCACTATTCCTTATTATCGGGAAGGCGTGGCGTTGCTGTTACTGGCAAACAGCAAGTATAAACAGGTTGATGATATGAAGGCGGCCGGTACTTCGCTGCGTGTCGCAGTATTGCAGAATGTCTATGCCGAACAGTTGGTGCATCAGGCATTACCCAAAGCGACTGTTGCGCAGTATGACAGTGTTGACTTGATGTATCAGGCGTTGAATTCGGGACGGGCAGATGCTGTTGCTACCGATCAGTCGTCCGCACGCTGGCTGATGGTTCAAACTCCTGGGCATTATCGCTCTCCTGACTATGCCTGGAGCCCGCAAAGTTATTCCTGTGCGATAAAACGTGGCGATCAGGAGTGGGAAAACTATCTCAATACCGCCTTACATGAAGCCATGACCGGGGTAGATTTCGGTGACTATGCCACTGCCTATAAGAAATGGTTTGGTGTTTCCCTGCCATCGCCGGCAATCGGATTCCCGGTGGAATATAAATAAGGGGCGAATGCCTGGTGGTTTTCTCCACCGGGCATTGAGGTAACACTATGAATTATCAACTTAATTTTGCACCGGTGTGGCAAAATTTCGATCTGCTGCTATCGGGATTGTGGCTGGGGCTTGAACTGTCTCTGCTTTCCATTGTTCTGGGGTGTGTGCTGGGGCTTACTTCAGCATTTTGTATGTTATCCAGACACGCCTCGTTACGCTGGCTGGCGTTGATTTATGTCACCGTGGTGCGCAACCTGCCGATTCTAATCCTGATTCTGATGATCTACTTCGCCTTACCGAGCCTCGGTATCATGCTCGATCAGATCGGATCGTTCATTGTCACGCTGTCTCTCTATGCTGGCGCTTATCTGACCGAGGTGTTCCGGGCCGGATTATTGAATATTCCGGCCGGACAACGTGAAGCCGGGCAGGCCATCGGGCTGAAAGAGTGGCAGATCAAGCGTTATATCGTCATTCCCATTATGTTTCGCAACGTGCTGCCGTCACTGAGTAATAATTTTATCTCGCTATTTAAAGACACCTCTTTGGCAGCGACTATCGCGGTGCCAGAACTGACGTTCTATGCCCGTAAGATCAATCTGGAAAGCTATCGGGTGATTGAAACCTGGCTGGTGACCAGTCTGCTTTACATCGTGAGCTGCTACCTGATTGCCAGCGCATTGCGGATGGTCGAACAGCGATTGGCATTGGCGCGTTAGGAGGCCTTATGAATGATCCTTTTAGCTGGTGGTACCAACTGTGGCAGGCCAAAACAACACTTGCCCAGGGATTTATGGTCACGGTGCTGAGTTCCGGGCTGGCTATTATCGGTGGTACGGTCATGGGTACGTTGATCGGCGTAGTCATCACCTTTGGTCATCGTCTGTTACGCCTGCTATTGCGTCTATACATTGATGTGATTCGTGGTACGCCGGTACTGGTCCTGGTGCTGGCCTGCTTTTATATTGCGCCGGCTGTCGGCTGGAACATCGGTGCGTTTGAAGCGGGGGTTCTGGCACTGACTCTGTTCTGTAGTTCGCACGTAGCGGAAATTGTCCGTGGGGCGTTACAGGCGGTTCCTAAAGGCCAAAGCGAGGCCGCGAAAGCGATTGCCCTGACCTTTTATCAAGACCTGTGGTATGTGCAGTTGCCGCAAGCACTAAGACAAATTCTGCCAACCTGGGTCAACTCTGCGGCGGAAATTGTCAAGGCGTCCACCTTGCTTTCTGTCATCGGGGTGGCGGATCTACTGCTGAGTTCTCAACAGATTATCGCCCGAACCTTTATGACCCTGCCGTTCTATGCTTTCGCCGGCTTGCTGTTTTTCATCATCAACTTTTCCATTGAGTGCCTGGGGCGTTATCTGGAAAAAAGAGTGAGGCTTCCATGAATCAGACTGTAGTAACCGCGACTTCAGGCACGCCACTGCTTACGATCAACAATCTACATAAGCGTTATGACACGGTGGAGGTGTTGAAAGGCGTCGATCTCTGTATGAATAAAAGCGATGTGGTGACGCTCATTGGTTCCAGTGGCTCTGGAAAAACCACATTGCTACGTTGCGTCAACCTGCTGGAAGAGTTTCAGCAAGGGGATATTTTATTAAATAATCAACGCATCGGTTATCACGAAAAAAACCGGCAACGGGTTCGTCATTCCGAAAAAGTCATCGCACAGCATCGAGCCATGACCGGTATGGCATTTCAACAGTTCAATCTTTTTCCTCATCTCTCGGCCCTGGAAAATGTCACGTTGGGCCTGCTTAAAGTTAAAAAGATGCGCAAGGATGAAGCGATAGCCACTGCTGAACGGTGGCTGGATCGGGTTGGATTGTTGGCCCGGCGAGATCATTTCCCCGGTCAGCTCTCGGGTGGTCAGCAACAGCGTGTGGCTATCGCCCGTGCTATTGCCATGAATCCGAGCCTGATGTTGTTTGATGAAGTGACCTCCGCGCTGGATCCGGAATTGGTGGGAGAAGTGCTGGCGGTGGTGAAAAGTCTGGCGGAAGAGGGCATGACCATGCTGTTGGTCACACATGAAATGCGTTTTGCCTATGAAGTTTCAGACCGGATTATTTTTATGAATCAGGGGCGCATCGAGGAAGAGGGAACACCGGAACAGCTTTTCCATCATCCACAATCGCCGCGTTTAGTCGAATTTCTTAAACATTCTCATTTTTAATCAAGGAGCTTTTTATGAGTATTACCCGTTATGGTGCCGGAGAAAAAGGCGCTGGTGGACAGCCGTTGCCTTTTGCCAGAGCGGTAGAAGCGGATGGCTGGCTGTATGTTTCCGGTCAAATTGCGATGGAAAGCGGTGAGGTCGCGGAAGGGGGCATTATCCCGCAATCCCACAAGGCGATTCAAAATCTGGTGTCTATTCTTCATGAAGCGGGATATGGACTGGAGCATGTGGTGAGGGTTGGCGTCTGGCTGGATGACCCACGGGATTTCTGGAGTTTCAACCGTGTTTTCAGCGAATATTTTGGTGCGGACGCCCCCGCGCGCGCCTGTGTTCAGTCCAGTATGATGGTAGATTGTAAAGTTGAAGTTGACTGCGTGGCTTACAAGGCTAAGTAGCCGGGATTGGCGGCATCAACATTGACTATGGTGGGGTAAGGAGTTTGATGATGACATCACCCGACGTCAGGCGCCGGGCCAAGGGTATCGACCGGGCACTTGATATTCTGGACTATCTGAAGAAACAGCGTCAGCCAATGCGGGCGAATGATATTGCGAAAGGTATCAATGCGCCGACATCCACGGTGTACGAGATGGTGGCTCTGCTTCAGGAACGTCGTTTTCTGGAAGCCGTCGGGAACGATGGCATGGTGTATTTAGGACGAGAGCTCTATTTTCTCGGACAGGCGCATCTTGATCATTTCGATTTTTCCCGTGAGTCGGACCGTTTTTTGCAACAAATTGTCGCAAAGACGGGTGAAACGGCCCAGATGTGTCTGCTGAACGGGAATAAATACAACGTGGCGCTGATGCGTGAGGGGGAGCGTGCTTTTCGCATTTCCTCTGAAGTGGGGCAGGATACGCCGATTCCCTGGACAGCATCTGGAAGGCTGCTGTTGGGGCACATGAGTGACGATGAAATCCAGGCTTTTATTCCACCAGAGGATTTCCGTCTGCCTAATGGCGAATACCTGCCGGTGGCTGACTATCTGGAGGAAATTCATCAGGCCCGGCACGATGGTTTTTTCTCGTTTGACAGCATTGCGGATACGTATACCCACTGTTTCGCCGCCGGTATTTATTCAGCGCGTCGCTGCGTCGCCACCTTTTGTATTGTGGCACCGCGTGGTGATGCCATTACCCATTACAACCATTATCGGGATGTGTTGCTGGAGTGCGCTCGCGCGATGGAAGCGCGTTTGTCCGGCCACTGATGCCCAGGAGTTCTCAATGAGTGAACTGTCTCACAGCCATGTAGAGAAAGGCGTGCCGGTTAACGGTAGCTATTTGCTGACTCAGGTGACGTTGCCAGCGCTGGTCCTGCATCAGGTCGCGTTGCAGCATAATTTGATGTGGATGCAACGTTATGCCGAGCAACACGGTGCCCGTTTGGCACCCCACGGGAAAACCACCATGACGCCGGGCCTGTTTCGACGTCAACTGGAGGCTGGCGCCTGGGGGATCACGCTGGCAACAGCGGTACAGTGTTCGGTCGCCGCAGCGCAAGGTGTCCCGCGTATTTTGTTGGCAAACCAATTGGTGGGTACACCCAATATGGCGATCATCGCCGCTTTGCTGAGGCAGCATAAGGTGGAGTTCCACTGTCTGGTGGACAGCCCGGAAAATGTGCGTCAGTTGGGGACGTTTTTTGCCGCACAAGGGCTGACGATCAACGTCATGTTGGAGATCGGCGTGGCGCATGGTCGTTGTGGCTGTCGTACGCCGGAACAGGTTGATGCGGTGCTGGCAGCGATTGCGGCATGTCCTGCGGTGCGGTTGAGCGGTATCGAAGGTTATGAGGGGGTCATTCATGGCGAACAGGCAGAAGAGGATATCCGCAAGTTTGCCGCTTATCTGGTACAAACGGCGGTGATGTTGAAAGCGGCTGGCAGGTTTGATCTCGACTATCCGTATGTCACGGCATCTGGATCGGCCTGGTATGATCTGATCGCCGGGGAGTTTCAGCGCTTGCAGGCTGAAACTGACTTCCAGCCCTTGCTACGTCCGGGATGTTATCTGGTACATGATCATGGTTTGTACAAGACGTCACAGGCGTCGCTGTTACACCGTCATCCGGAAATGGATAGCGCGCTACAGCCAGCGATGGAGGTGTGGGCCCATGTTCAGTCGTTGCCTGAGCCGGGGTGCGCCATTGTGGCGTTAGGTAAAAGAGATATCGCGTTTGATGCCGGATTGCCGGTGCCGTTACGGTCCTATGCGGTTTCCCGACAACAATTCACGTCGGTGGCACTGGATGAGACGTTTCGCGTTACCGCGTTGATGGATCAGCACGCGTTTCTGCAAATACCCGAACATCATTCGCTTCAGGTTGGCGATGTGATCGCCTTTGGCGCGTCTCATCCCTGCCTGACCTTTGATAAATGGCGTTATGTCACGCTGGTTGATGAATCCTTGAATGTGGTGGAAACCCTGCCAACGTATTTCTGATGTGAATAGCGGTGTGTTATCAATGTGATGAATTACCCAATGCCCTGTCTATCAGGGCATTCACTGACGGTGGTTACCGCAATGTGCCATAAATACCAGTGCTGTTGTCTTATTGTATGGCGTACGGCGAATACGAAGGGGGTGGTGGTCAGCGTCAGCTACGTTCAGGTGATACGCGCTTGGCAATCAGCGGTGTGATGTCAAAACGCGTAATGTAATAACAGGATCAAGGGCTGGCTATTCCATCGTCAGCCATTCATCGGCTTCTTCAAACATCTCTTCAATGATGCGGTTAATCGTGGATTTTTCCTGCCGAGTAGCGTCGGAGTTAATCGTATTAGCCTGCATGGGTTTGACTTTTATTTCCGCATCTGGGAACACCCGGTGAATACGTTTGGTTAATTCGGCTTCGATCAGCACTGCGGCGTTTTGTAAGCCATTCACGTTTCTTTTATCGTAAACCAGTTCTACATACATAATGCTGTCCCTATAAAAACACTGTGTAAATATACAGACATGGTGTGTGGCGTGGCAACGGTATTTTCACTAAATTGATATTAATACTGATGGGCAGCCAGTTATTGCTCCTGCCGGAATCCATTATCAGAGAACTCAATAAAAATAGGGGAATAAACCAACTGAATCTGTCATAAGGAAATGGTAAAAAAAGGACTTGATTAACACTGATATGGACTCTCTATGATAACGACATTGCGCATTGCCCGTCCGGTAACGGATTTGCAAAAAAGCCAGTCAATGTATAGCCACGGTTTGGCATTACAGAAACTTGCTGAATTTGCTGATCATTCCGGGTTTAGCGGTGTGATGTTGGGACGGGAGAATTTGTCCTGGCATCTGGAATTCACGTTTTGCCATACGCATCCGGTAATACCGTCTCCCTCGGTGGATGATCTGCTGGTGTTGTATATTCCTGAGCAGGACCAATGGACGCTTGCCTGTCAGCGTATGGAACAAGCTGGATTCAGCACAGTAAAATCGTTCAATCCATATTGGGATCAACAGGGGAAAACCTTCTGCGACCATGATGGCTATCGGGTGGTACTACAAAACAGTAGCTGGCCGGTGGTCAGTTGACAGTCAGGGTCTGTTGGTGAGGCTGATACACCCTGACTGATCCATTGCTATGCGATGCGGATTAACTCCGGCACCTGTTGTTGGCAGGTGCTCAACACTAGTTTCCGAAGCCAGCGGTGTGCGGGATCAACCTCAGAACGCGGATGCCACATCTGCGATACCGTAATTGGTTTGGTTTTCACAGGAAGTTCAAAAGCGCAAAGTGCGTTAGTTGCCCAAGATCCATCAATACGGGTAAAGAAAGATGCAGGCACAAGCGCCACGAGATCCGTTGCCTGAGCCACTGCCAATGCAGCAGAAAAGCCCGGAACCACGGCGGTAATTTTCCGTTCTAAACCTAATTCCGCCAGTGCTTCATCTACCGGCCCGCGTATTTGTCCACGGCGTGAAGCCACTACATGTGATAAAGCAGCATACTGCGCCGCGTTCACCCCGTGTTCGGCCAAAAATGGATGACCTTTTCTTACCACGCCGATGAAACGGTCCCTGAAAAGCGCTTGCAAGCGTATTTCTGGCCCCATCTCCCCTAAGACACCAATCTCAAGATCAACCAGACCTTCGCGCAAATGCCTTGAGGTCTTCTCTGGTTTTGGCGCAAAGCGCAGACACACTAAAGGTGCTACCGCTGCGGCGGCGGCGATAAGCGACGCGCCAAAAACCTCGACAAAGCCATCGTTGGTGCGAAGGGTAAAGGTTCGTTCCAGCGTGGATAAATTCAATTCTGACGACGAGGGGCGCAGTACGGCGCGAGCCTCAAATACTGCGCGCTGAGTGCGCTCACGTATCTCTTCAGCATAAGGTGTCAACACCATATTACGGCCTGCCCGAACCAGTAAGGGATCGCCGGTTACGCCGCGAAGGCGGCTGAGGGTACGGCTCATCGCTGAAGCACTTAAGCCAAGGCGACGAGCAGCGCCAGCCACGCTTCCTTCGGCAAGAAGGACGTTGAGTGCAATGAGTAGATTGAGATCGGGTTCAGTCATACGGCATTGTATGCCGATCTGAAAAACGAGGGAAGGCGTCTGATGCATGTTATCAATGCAAATGCTGTGTCTTCCGCCATGTCTTCTGTATGGCTATATTTCATGAACCAAACCACGACGGGTATTGGTTTCGATGTCAGTACCAAACTCAGAGGAGATAATTAATGCAAACCAATAAGTCGCAAAAAACGGTTCTTCTTATCGGGGCATCACGTGGCCTCGGCCATGCCATGGCGGTCGAATTTTTAAAAAAAGGATGGAATGTTGTCGGTACGGTACGTGGTGGAAAACCCCGGACTCTGCTACATGATCTGGCCGATGAATATCGCGGTCGGGTCGAGATCGAAACGTTGGATATCTGTGACCAGAATCAACTGGCGGCGTTGCATGACCGCCTGTATGGCAAAATGTTCGATATGCTATTTGTCAATGCCGGGACGACCAACCGGGATCCGACAGAAACTGTTGGCGAGGTGGCTACCGATGACTTTATACATGTCATGATCACTAACGCTCTTAGCCCGATGCGTGTTATCGAAAGCCTGGAGTGCTACGTTGGCGAGACAGGTTTGATCGGAGTGATGTCGTCTGGGCAGGGGAGCATCAGCAATAATGAGACCGGCATGCGTGAGGTATATCGCGGCAGCAAGGCGGCCCTGAACATGTTCATGCGAAGTTTCGCGGCTCGTCAGGCCGGAACATCGCGTGCAATGGTGGCAATGGCGCCGGGCTGGATCAATACCGCCTTAGGTGGCCCGGAAGCACCGCTTACCATCGAAGACAGTATTCCCAGCCTGGTCAATGTCCTTCTCTTGAAACAGGGAAAACCGGGCCTGGAATATCTCGATTATCTTGGTCGCACTATCCCTTGGTGAAATGGCAACTATGATGAAATTGATCGGTATTGAAGAACATTTTCTTACTACAGAGGTTCACCAAGCCTGGAATGAGATTGGTCTCGAGGCGTCAGACCCCAGTATTGCTCTCCATTCGGGTCCAATAGGGAGACGCCTCCTTGATCTCGCCGATGAGCGCCTCTCCCTTATGGACGAAAGCGGGGTAGATGTTCAGGTTCTATCACTCACCACGCCGGCACTTCACGATTTGGGACATGAAAGCCTCGATATGGCGAGACGCATTAATGACGCGATAGCAGAGGTGGTCACGCGATATCCAGATCGGTTCCAGGCACTGGCAACGTTGCCCGTCACGATGCCCGACGAAGCGGCACTAGAACTTGAACGGTGTATCCGGACACTTGGATTCAAAGGGGGGATGTTGTGTGGAGGAACCGGCGCTGGCAACATAGACGATCCGGTTTTTTTGCCGATTTTTCGCAGCGCTGAAACATTGAATGCGCCGATATTTCTCCATCCACGAGTCCCGGATCCGGTTGTAAGAGATAGATATTATTCGGGATTCAGCCAGGAGGTAAATGCCGCACTCTCAACATATGGGCTTGGCTGGCATTATGATGCGGGCATTCAGTTTATCCGTCTTGTTCTTGCCGGGCATTTCGATCGTATGCCTGGTCTTCAGGTCATTCTGGGCCATTGGGGGGAGTTGGTGTTATTTTATGCGGAGCGCCTTGCTGCCATGGATCACGTGGCGGGTCTGGCTCACCCCATCGCGACATACCTGCGTAGAAATCTTTATGTTACGGCAAGCGGTATGTTCCTCCCTCATTTTCTGGCGCGAGCTGCCGCCATCGTGGGTACGGATCGCCTGCTGTTTTCTACTGACTTCCCGTATCAATATCGGTTGGGCCGCGAAGCGCGACGTTTCCTGGAAGAATGTGGTCTGGATGACGGAGGAAAGGCAAGTTTTGCTTATGGCAACTGGATGCGGCTGACTGACGATGTTGGAAAAAGTAAGCTTCCTGAGAGTGAGTGCAACAACAAATAGTCTTAACGAATGGAAGGGACTTCCCCTGATTATGTAACTGGTTAACTATTGTGCAATCATGGGACACTTTCAATCTTGGGGGATTCGTTATGAACATCACTTCTATCGGTATAAGAATCTCACGTGCATGAGGTTGTTCGTGGTGCACTTATGACGAACAGGGGTCCGCTTGGAAAACGGAAAATTTCCCACGCTAAGCAAAAATCATCTCTAAGTTTAATTATGCTCTGCTGTGTGAGTGTGGCAAAATTGTGACAAAGTTTTTTCTTATGGCTTTGATTTTTCACTTCAAATCTTAACAGAGCCTGATTTGATACCAGTCCTAAGTCCCTGGATTATTCATGCAAGCCACGGTGGGCTTCAGACCCCGTCCTTAACTCCCTTAAAGAGCTTTTTTTGTTAATTGTATAATTATTTTTTGTGATGTATATCACAAAATTTTTATGACTTATAACCACAGAATAAGTGAGTTTTTAATAAGGAAATATAAGATGTTTAATCTTGAAAGAATAAAACCAGCTTTTACTGATGATACTTATGGATTCACAAAAGCATTAATCTCTTATATTCATGGTGAGCGCGATAACTTCCCTGAAAAAGAAAAAATTGATGATATCATTGAGCATGCTTATAATAAAAACTCTATCAATGATCAACAAATCATCCAACACGCCCTATTTATTATTTACCAAAGCGTACTTACTCATCCGCTATCCGTGCCAGCATCCCGGCAATATGATAGCAATTTACTGGAAATAAAAGATAAAATTGAGCACGGCTGGTTGGAATATGAGTTTTCTGGATTAATTATTCCGCCAGAAGTAGAAAGCTCGACACATTTTGGTGATTTTTTAAAAACCATTTGGCAAGCCCATAATGCCTCACACCACCCGGTTTTCGAATTTCTGGAAAAAGACGCTTCAAGGGAACAGCTTTATTACTTCTTCAAAAGTGATAGTGCATTAAACCTGATCTTTTTTGACTTGGTGGCCTATACCCTTATCGGTTCACAACCTGAAACCCGAGGTACCATCAGTGAAAACCTGTGGGATGAGATAGGGCACGGCGATAATGTTTTTACTCACGTCAATCTCTACAAAGATGTGCTGACAAGACAGGATATTAAGCTACCTGAAAACCACTACGCTGACATGTACGGCGTCGAAGCATTAGCTGGTCACAACGCCTTTATGCTTGGTTCAGTCAATCGAAAACATTACTACAAATTACTGGGTGTAATGGCGATGACCGAGGTACTCGATCCCCCGCAATACGAAAAATTAGTGAATGGATGTTTACGCCTTGGTTTAATTGACAGAGATGTAAAATATTACACTGAACATATTATGATAGACATCAAGCACGGTGATGACTGGCTTTACAATGTTATTGATGTGATCGCTAATAGATACCCAGAAACATGCAAAGAATTTTATATCGGAAGTTTACTCAGATTACGAACAGCAGAACGCTACTATGACCAACTAATGCAAAAAATGAATGCATTCCGATAATTCATATGGCCCGAAAATAATTGTCGGGCCATCATCTATTAAATATATAAAGAGGTGGTATGTGGCATATTTATTACTGACATTAGCAGCAATATTCTGGGGGGGTAATTATGTTGTTGGGCATATACTGGTGCAATATGTTGACCCCTATGGATTAAGCCTGATCCGTTGGAGCGGAACCACACTGATTATGTTATCACTTTACTGGAAAGCTTTTTGGCGTGACTTTTCTGCTTTACGCAATAATATTGGTATTAACGTGCTGCTTTCTTTTCTTGGGCAGGTGAGTTTTCCACTAAGCTTATATATTGGGTTGCAATATACCACCTCACTTAACGCAGCCATTTATATATCCAGCACACCCTGCCTCGTATTATTTATCAATCATTTTATTTTCCACGAAAGTATTTCTAAGCAGAATATTATAGGCGTGATCGCCAGCACCGTTGGCGTTATCTATCTTGCTTTTTCCAATGCCAAAGGAGCCAGTAGCATGCAGGCTTTTGGAAAGGGTGACGTGTTGACCATTATTTCTGCTTTAAGTTGGGCTTTTTATTGTGCGTTCTTGCGTCTAAAAAGTAAAGATGTGACAAATACATCGTTTGTCGCCTTCAGTTCACTGATTGGTACAATCATTCTGATACCGATGTTTTTACTTCACCTCGCGCTAGCGCAAGATTTCCACGGCGTAATTTATATTATCTCGCCAGTGGTGATCGTCGGCATTCTCTATTTAATCATCTTCCCCTCATGGCTGTCTTATGTGTTCTGGAGCAAGGGTGTTTCGCTGATTGGTACCACCCGTAGTGAGATTTACACCCACTTGATCCCGGTATCGGGCGGCATTATGGGGATCGCTTTTCTCGGCAACGCGTTCCAGACTTATCACATCATCACACTTTTGCTGATCGTTTTCGGAATTGTGTGTTGTTCCACGAAAAAAAAAGTGGTGGAACCCTCATTTCCACGTGAGGAATTATGAGATGTGAACTAAAAGGAATAGAAGCTTATTAGCGTGTTCAACTACACCTTGTAAGGCTGTTTCTTCGGTTGCACCGGCTCATCCTGCGGGCGGTCTGAATTCTGCACATACGCTGGCGACGGGTGTGGTCAACTCGATTGAACGATTCCTGACCCATAACTCATCTTGTCAAGAAACTGACTATCGTGAATCACAGAAATCGGATCTCCGGATCCGAAACAGGATAAGAGCGATGTTTTAGCATAGAGGCGTTTGTGACCGGAGGGAATTGATCCTGTTACGACAACGCGTGGATTCAGGCCGGAAAGCGTTATCTGGTGTCTTCTTAACGTTTGAATATAACGATAATACAGCCCGCTTTCGTGCTGAGGGATCCTCACAAAATCAGCACTAATAAACCAACACCATACTTCGGTAGGTTTTGGCGAGATGATTAAGAAACAGCGTGCAATGCTGTTTGTTTTAATGTCAGCGGAGAGTGTCGCAAGGCATTCTCCGCTAATGTCAGGTAAGAGATGACCCGTCGTGATTTTACGCTGTTGGCCTGATATTTCAGATGTAACCCTTTATTTTCAGCGTCATAGCCCAACAGCTACAGTACTGCTGTGGCCCACGTCGCCAGCAGACTCAGGACCAGCAGGCGCCCTGACGTACCACGGTGACAACCACGCAGACCAAAGCCAAAGCGTTCGCTTTTCTCGTCACAGCTACGCCGTGAGTCAAGAAGTCCGGGCTTTGGTGGCCGGGTTGACATCCCAGGGAACGTAACCGACTGTATCCATCGGTGAACAGTCACTCGTGATAACCCGGTGATGAGAGATATTTCTCTGATCCCTCGCCCATTTTTATGGAGCAAACTCACTTCCGTCCGGCGTTGATGCCGCTTTTCACGCCTTTGCTGCCTGATCCGCTCCGGAAGTAGAAGTACCGGCGATGTTGCTGGCTGAACTTCCGGAGCATTCTTTTTTGGCGACAGTTCAGTGGCAACCTGCCGCCAGCCTCGCCACCAGCGATTATCCCCAGTTTATGCTGTAAATTTTGCATTGCCTCTGAATATTGCTGCCTCGAACCTGAGAAGGGGGCCAGAGATTCAGCAAAGATTTTACGTGAACATACTGGGTTGTGGCAGTACCAGTGGTGGACAGCAAAGATTAGATAAAGCGTTTGCCCTGAACACGGAAGATGTTGTATACGCCGGCAGCTATGTACGGAGCCACTGCGTTTCAGGCATTCAGGACAATTAGCTGATTTACGGGTGGAGCGAAGGTTGATGCTCACCCCGTGCGGAGTAGTGATTTGTTGGGGTACTCGCCAATTGCAACAGAGTCTGAAGTGAAGTCATTTAGTTGTCCCTAACTTAAAACAGCTCAGCGCCAGCTCGATCTTGATATTAATACTGATGGTCAGCCAGCTATTGCTCCTGCCGGAATCCATTATCAGAGAACTCAAAAATAGAGGAATAAACCAACTGAATCTGTCATAAGGAAATGGTAAAAAAGGGACTTGATTAACACTGATATGGACTCTCTATGATAACGACACTGCGCATTGTCCGTCCGGTAACGGATTTGCAAAAAAGCCAGTCAATGTATAGCCGCGGTTTGGCATTACAGAAACTTGCTGAATTTGCTGATCATTCCGGGTTTAGCGGTGTGATGTTGGGACGGGAAAATTTGTCCTGGCATTTGGCGCTCACGTTCTGTCATACGCATCCGATAATACCGTCTCCCTAGGTGGATGATCTGCTAGTGTTGTATATTCCTGAGCAGGATCAATGGGCGCTTGCCTGTCAGCGTATGGAACAAGCTGGATTCAGCACAGTAAAATCGTTCAATTCATATTGGGATCAACAGGGGAAAACCTTCTGCGACCATGATGGCTATCGGGTGGTACTACAAAACAGTAGCTGGCCGGTGGTCAGTTGACAGTAATAAGGATAAACAACCATGTATATTATCAATCTGACCTATAAAACCAGCCTGGATCAGGTGGAAGCCTTGTTGGCGGAACATATCAGCTGGCTGAAACAAGGGTATGAACAGGGTTTTTTTATTGCGTCCGGACGTAAAAATCCTCGTGTTGGTGGGGTGATCCTGGCGAAAAGTATGGAACGGGCGGCATTGGATGAGTTCCTGCGGCAGGATCCGTTTCAGGCCGTGGCCAATTACGACATCACTGATTTCCAGCCTTCGATGACCACAGAGGCATTTAGTGCGTTAACCCATATCTGATGCCGGTGAGTATTGGCCCTGACACGATGGCGCCGGGCCGAACCGGTTAACGCACCGAGCTTTGCAGGTTACTGTCCTGCGTATGACGCTCCAGCGCCAGCTCGATCAGGATGGTAATCAGCGACGTGTAGTCAATACCGCTGGCTTCCCACAGTTTGGGATACATACTGATGTTGGTAAAACCGGGCAAGGTATTCACTTCGTTGACGATGATGTCTTCATCGTTGGTCAGAAATACATCCACCCGGGCCATGCCTTGACATTCCAGTGCCTGAAAAGCGTTTAATGCCACGGCACGGATACGGTCATGAGTTTCCGGTGACAGCTTGGCCGGTATCGTCACTGCCGCGCCATCTTCGTTGATGTACTTGGTATCGTATGAGTAAAACTCGTCATGGAGCTCAATTTCCCCGCACACGCTGGCTTGTGGTGAATCGTTACCCAGGACGGCGCATTCGATTTCGCGTCCGGCAATGGCGGACTCCACCAGCACCTTATGATCATAACGGAACGCCAGCTCGACGGCCTGACGGAATTCGGCCTCGTTTCTTGCTTTGCTGACGCCCACCGAAGAACCCTGATTAGCCGGTTTAACAAACAGTGGCAGCCCAAGCCGGGCGGTCACGATGGCGAAATTATGCTGACTACGATTAGCGCGGGTGAGTGTCACAAACGGCGCAACCTGCAAACCGGCATCACGCAGCAGACGCTTGGTGACATCTTTATCCATGCTGACGGCGGAGCCCAGCACGTTACTGCCGACAAACGGGATATTGGCCATGCGCAGCAAGCCTTGCAGGGATCCGTCTTCGCCAAGTGTGCCGTGGACAATCGGGAAAATCACATCCAGTTGTGACAATGCGTTGGCACTGTGCGTCTCAATCAACTGATGATGAGTCTGGCCCGGTATCAGCGCGACATTCTGATTTGAGCGGTTGAGGGCAATCAACGCCGGATTTTCCGCATTCAGTAAATAATTGGATTCATCATTAATGTGCCACTCTCCCTGCTTATCAATGCCCAGCAGTGTGACGTCAAATCTGGTTTTATCGATGGCATCGACGATATTTTTTGCCGATTGTAGTGACACTTCATGTTCCGCCGATTTTCCGCCAAACACCACACCAACCCGAATCTTATTCATATGAACATTCCTGTTACGAAGCGTTTTTGTCGCTCGTGTTCAGTCAATTTTGCTAAATGAAACCGCTAAATTCCTGCCGGTGCAAGGCTAACTTACTCCTGATGGCTATTTTTAATGGTGTTATCGGCGCTTGCCCGCATGATAGGCATGTCAGTTGAGAGCGTGTCGAAGTGGGAGCGCGATGAGAGCAAACCAAATCAGGCCGCGCTACGCATCATCAATGTTATTGAAGAAAAAGGACCAGAAGTTTTCATGGTCTGAATTTAACCGCTGAGATTCGCACGTTGTCATCAATCTCGGTGCCTCCCAGAAGCGCGCGCAGATTAACTGCCTGATTGACCGGGATCCGGTTTTGCGTGCCCCCTCATCGATACGGCCTTATGATTCTCGGCTCTCTGGTTGATCAGGTTCGCTGTTGCTTCCCTGGCGTTTGTCTGCCGCCGTTGCCTTGTTGATATGCCAACGACACCATTAACGATTGTACCAGGCACAGCGTGGCAGACTGGGAGCGGAACGCATCCACTTGTGCTTCTTTTATCACGAAGCACACATCACTGAGTGTTGCCAACGGACTTATCTGGCTGTCAGTAATCACAATCTGGCGTGCGCCAGCGGTAGCGGCCATTTCGCTGGCCATCATGGTTTCCTGTGCATAGGGGGAAAAGCTGATGGAAACTACAATGTCCTTGTCGCTAATCCTGCTGAGCTGCTCGCGAAACATGCCACCGAGCCCATTAACCAATATCGGGCGACTCTCCAGATGGCTTAGCGCGTAGGCCAGATAGGAGGCTACGCTGAACGAACGCCGCAATCCGACAATGTAAATGGTATCGGCATGCGCCAGTAAATCGACCGCTTTCTGCAAATCTTCCGGTGGTATACGTGCCGCCAGTTGCTGCATCGCCTGAGCGTTTGAACGGGCAAATTCATGCAGAATGTCGAGCGGGGTTTCCGGCACCGTTTCTGTTTCCATTTCGCGAAACAGGCGCGCCCGGTCGGTATAGCTGGCGGTCTCTTCCACCAGATTCATGCGGAACAACTGTTTCATTTCGTTGAACCCGCTGAAATCAAAGGCATTGGCAAAACGGATCAGCGTCGAGGGAGGAACGTCCGCCTGTTCGGCAATCACGGCCACCGTGTCAAATGCCACGCTGTTGGTATTATCAAGCACATAGCGTGACACCTGCTGTAGACGCTTACTCAGCGTATCGTAACGGTCGCGGATCTGCTCTTGTAACTCTCTCAGGCTGGTCGCCACAGACATGATTTTTCTCCCCAGAAGGAGCCTATCCCAAATAGGTCCTTAATTATTGATTCTAGTGACTTATGCTGTCATTTCAAACGTCTTTTTCATTTTTGTCCTCAAAAATAGAACATACAGTTCAATTCAGGATGGCGACATTCGAACCAAAAACGCTGGAGTATCGCATCAAAAACCGCAGCATTCCGGTTACATAAAAACTCGTCTTGGATCACAATAATTAATATTTATTTTATTTCAACTTAAAATAGAATATTTATTTCATATAAAGTAATCCCGTACCTGCCACTTATCACCCTTAAACCCCATAGAGGTGTCAACATGGAAACCATATCTAGTTTTATTCAGGGGGCAGTGACCTCCGGTAGCAGTCAACGTTATGCGGCCGTATATAACCCGGCGACGGGTGAGCAGATTCGTCAGGTCGCCATGAGCAACGCGAACGACGTGAAACAGGCGATCAGTGTGGCTGCTGCGGCATTCCCGGCGTGGTCCAGACACTCCCCGTTACGGCGTGCGCGCGTTATGTTCCGTTTCAAAGCGTTGTTGGAAGAAAACATGGATACTCTGGCCCGGTTGATCTCGGAAGAACATGGCAAGGTCTATTCCGATGCGGTGGGAGAACTGACCCGTGGGTTGGAAGTGGTGGAGTTTGCCTGCGGTATTCCGCACCTGCAAAAAGGGGAGCATTCCGCCAACGTAGGAACCGGCGTTGACAGCCATTCGCTGATGCAGCCGTTGGGTGTCTGTGTCGGTATTACGCCATTCAATTTCCCGGCCATGGTTCCCATGTGGATGTTCCCTATCGCGCTGGCCACCGGCAATACGTTTGTGCTCAAACCCTCCGAGAAAGACCCGTCGCTTTCACTGATGTTGGCTCAGTTACTGAAGGAGGCTGGTCTGCCGGATGGTGTATTCAACGTCGTTCAGGGGGATAAGGAAGCGGTGGATGTGTTGCTGACAGACCCGCGTGTTCAGGCCGTAAGCTTTGTGGGATCAACACCGGTGGCGGAATACATTTATCGTACCGCTTCCGCACAGGGTAAACGCTGTCAGGCGCTGGGCGGCGCTAAAAACCACTGTATCCTGATGCCAGACGCGGATATGGATATGGCTGCCAGCGCCATTATGGGCGCCGGTTTCGGTGCGGCAGGAGAGCGCTGTATGGCGCTGTCGGTGGTGGTGGCGGTGGGTGATGATACAGCCGATGCGCTGTGTCAGCGTCTGGAACAACAGATTGGCGCGATGCGTGTCGGACCGGGGATAACAGAAGGGCCGGAAAATGAAATGGGACCGGTTATCACGGCGCAGCATAAAGACAAAATCGCGGGTTATATTCAGAGTGGCGTGGATCAGGGGGCAACGCTGCGGGTCGACGGGCGCACACTGAGCGTTCCCGATCATGAACAGGGTTACTTTATGGGTCCAACGCTGTTTGACAACGTCACACCAGAAATGAAAATTTACCGTGAAGAGATTTTTGGGCCGGTACTGGCTGTGGTAAGAGTATCGGACTATCAGACGGCGCTGACGCTGATTAACCGCCATGAATACGGTAATGGTACGGCGATTTTTACCCGCGATGGCGAAACGGCGCGGCAGTTCTGTGAGGATGTGCAAGCTGGCATGGTGGGTGTCAATGTACCAATTCCGGTGCCGATGGCGTTCCACAGTTTCGGTGGCTGGAAACGCTCCATTTTCGGGCCGCTCAATGTGCACGGTAGCGACGGTGTGCGTTTTTACACCCGGATGAAAACCGTCACCAGCCGTTGGCCGGCCAGTGTACGCCTTGAGCAGCATACCAGCAGCTTTGTAATGCCAACGCTGGAGTGATTGATTCCACTTTAGGGCCTGTCTGACAGGCCGCTGAATTTGCAGGAGCCGCATGATGGATACGCTACGAATGACGATGGCGCAGGCGCTGGTCAGGTTTCTCACCCAGCAGTATGTCAGCGTGGATGGTAAGGAGTCCCCATTTGTACACGGTGTGATGACCATTTTCGGGCATGGGAATGTGCTGGGTATCGGTCAGGCGCTGGAGCAAGATGCCGGACATCTACTGGTTCATCAGGGATGTAACGAACAGGGAATGGCGCATATCGCCGTCGGCTTTGCCAGACAGCACAAGCGCAAGAAAATTTACGCGGTGACGTCATCGGTAGGGCCAGGCGCCGCCAATATGATCACGGCGGCTGCCACCGCTACAGCGAACCGGATTCCGGTGTTGCTGTTACCGGGGGATCTGTTTGCCTGTCGCCAGCCTGATCCGGTATTGCAGCAGGTCGAGCAATATCACGATCTTTCAATCAGTACGAATGACTGTTTCAAACCGGTATCACGGTACTGGGATCGGATTAATCGTCCGGAACAACTGATGAGTGCGCTGATCAATGCCATGCGGGTATTAACCGATCCGGCGGACACCGGTGCGGTGACCCTGTGTTTACCACAGGATGTACAGGCTGAGGTGTGGGATTACCCCGCCGCGTTTTTTCACAAACGTGTACACCATATCGAACGCCGTCCACCGGATGCGACCCGGCTTGAAGACGCGGTGGCGCTGATTTGCCGCAAGCAGCGGCCGATGCTGATCTGCGGCGGTGGGGTCCGTTACGCTGAAGCCCACACGGTATTTTTGCAATTTGCTGAGCAGTGTCATATTCCTTTCGGTGAAACGCAGGCGGGGAAAGGCGCGGTGGTGTCTTCACACCCACTCAATTGTGGTGGTATCGGCGTGACCGGCGGCCTGGCGGCGAACCGGTTGGCGCAGGATGCTGACCTGATTATCGGTGTCGGAACGCGGTTAACGGATTTTACCACCGGTTCCAAGCGATTGTTTCAACACCCGAATGTTGAATTTCTTCTGCTTAACGTCGCGGAGTTTGATGCCCTGAAACTGGATGCCACCGCATTGATTGCTGATGCGCGGGTCGGTTTGCAGATGCTATCCCAGCGTCTGGCGGTGGAGTCGTATCACAGCCAATATGGTGAGGAGATCGCTATGGCGCGTGCGGCGTGGGACAACGAACTACAGCGGTTGTCCGCTATTCAGGATGATGGCGATCTGATACCGGAGATTGCTGATCAGTCTGACGATAAACTGGATGAATACCGCACGACGCTCGGGACCCATCTGACACAAACCCGGGTGCTGGGGCTGCTGAATCAGGCGTTGGAAGCAGACGCGATTGTAGTCGGGGCGGCCGGGTCGTTACCGGGGGATTTGCAGCGTCTGTGGCAGGTGCGGACACCGGACAGCTACCACCTGGAATATGGTTACTCCTGCATGGGTTATGAAATTGCCGCGGCGATGGGTGCTCGACTCGCCGCACCCCGTCAGCCTGTCTATGCGATGGTGGGGGATGGCTCGTACCTGATGCTGCACTCGGAACTGCAAACAGCGGTACAGGAGGGCATAAAAATCACCATACTGTTGTTTGATAACGCCGGGTTTGGCTGTATCAACAACTTGCAGATGAGTCAGGGAATGGGCAGTTTCTGTACCGAAAACCGGCACCGCTGTCGTGAGTCAGGTCAACTGAGTGGCCCGTTGGTGTCGGTTGATTTTGCGAAAAATGCCGAGAGCTATGGCTGCAAGGCGTGGAAAGTACACGATGAAGCATCACTTTTGCAGGCGCTGGAAGCGTCTCGCCAGCATCCTGGACCGGTGTTGCTGGATATCAAGGTGTTGCCGAAAACCATGACCCACGGCTATGAGTCCTGGTGGCGTACTGGTACTGCGCAAGTGGCAGATGATCCGGCTATTGAGTCGGCTGCCCGGCAGATACAACTTCAGTTAATGGATGCCCGTCAGTATTAAGCATTCTCCTCTACGTCATACTGCCAATCTGAATGGGCAGTATGACTTTTTTGAAATATACATTTCATTTTGTCGCGCAATCTACTGATATTCTCTTCTTCTGCCTTTCTCATCATGTTTCCCCGTACGGCGTCTTTCCTGCTGTATTTGTGATTTTGATAACAAAAATAACGCATCATGTCATGGAAATGTTAACTGCTACGCAAAAACATAATTTCCAGTTTTTATAAAATTGAAATAAATGTTTTATTTGCTTTAATTTTAGACATCAAAACCAGCGATACAAATATAGGGGAGGCGTTATGCAGGATGTTGCCTCCCAGCCCTACACCCAAACCATGTAAAAGATACTCAGGTATCAAGGGAGCCTCTATGTTTAACATTGCTTTACTGGGCGCCGGCCGCATTGGCCAGGTTCATGCCGTGAACATTGCGGCACACAAAGAAACTGCCCTTTATGCTGTGGTTGATCCCAATCCGCTGAATGCTCAGGCGTTGTCGGATAAATATCACGCCCGTATTCAGACTGTTGAAGAGGTCATGAACGACCCTGACGTACATGCGGTGCTGATCGCCTCGGCTACCGACACCCATGCTGATCTGATTGAGTTGGCGGCCAAAAGTGGTAAGGCCATCTTCTGTGAAAAGCCGGTACATCTGGATATCGCCCGCGTCCGTGACTGTCTGACGGTGGTGGAACAACAGCAGGTGCCGCTGTTTGTCGGTTTTAATCGCCGTTACGACCCACAGTTTCGCCGGGTGAAAACGCTGGCCGAAGAGGGCCGTATCGGCAAGGCCGAATCCCTGTTGATTATTTCCCGCGATCCGCTGCCACCCCCGGCCGAATATGTACGAGTCTCCGGTGGGATGTTCCGTGACATGACGATTCATGATTTCGACATGGCCTGTTTCATCATGGGTGAGAAGCCGGTATCAGTATTTGCTCAGGGCAGCAATCTGGTGGATCCGGCCATTGGCAAAGAAGGTGATATCGACACCGCCTTTGTGGTGCTGAAATTTGCCTCAGGTGCGATGGCTACCATCGTCAACAGTCGCCGCTCCGGTTACGGCTATGACCAGCGCCTTGAATTGCATGGCGCCAAAGGTGTGCTGAGCGCGGGCAATATTCGTGAAAACATGGTGGAACAGTGGACAGACGAAGGCTGTCTGGCCGCCAAACCCGAACATTTTTTCCTGCAACGCTACCGTGATGCCTATGCCGCAGAGTGGTGCCATTTCGTTGATGTCCTCAATGGCCGCACTCAGCCGGAGTGTACCGGTACGGATGGTGAGCGGGCGTTGTATCTGGCTGACAAAGCGCTTGAGTCTCTGGCTCAGGGCAAAGAAATCACGTTGTAACCTTACCTGCTAACAAAACCCTACGATTCCTAACCCATGTAGAGAAAAAAACAATGAAAAAGATAATCAACGTCACCGTCACCCTCATCGCACTCAGTATTGCGGGGTTGGCTCAGGCAAAGAATGAACAGATTGTTTTTAGTACCCCCAACCTTGCCATGCCGTTTGAGGTGCATATGCAACGCACCGCCGAGAAAGTCGCCAAAGATCTTGGCATTAACCTGCAAGTGCTGGATGGTCAGGGCAGCTCGCCGAAACAGTCCTCTGATCTGGAAAATGCGATTACCCGCGGTGCTCAGGGTTTTGTGGTATCACCCAATGACGTGAACGCAGTAGCCGGTTCCGTAAAAGAAATTCAGGATGCGCACCTGCCGGTTGTGACGCTGGACCGCTCGATAAACACCAAGCAAAAAGTGCCGCATTTCGGTGCCAATAACTACAAAGGCGGGCAGGCGATTGCCAATTTCGTCAAATCCCGATTCCCGAATGGCGCCGACATCATTTTGTTGACCGGACAACCGGGTTCTTCCTCCAACATTGAACGGACGAATGGTATTCGCGACAGCCTGAAGGCCGGTGGCAGCAAATACCATATCGTCGTTGACCAGAGCGGTAACTGGATGCGCTCACAAGGGATGAGCATTGTGGAAAGTGCACTGCCGGCGCTGCCCAAACGTCCGCAGGTGATTTTGTCAGCTAATGATGACATGGCACTGGGTGCTATCGAAGCGTTGCAGGAGGAGGGACTAAAACCGGGTGACGTGATGGTGACCGGGTTTGATGCCGTGCCAGAAGCATTGGCTCGTATTCGTGATGGCTGGATGGCGGTAACCGCCGACCAACGTCCAGGATACGCCGTGACGACTGCTCTGACGCAATTGACTGACAATATCCGTAACAAAACGCCCATCACCGGCGCCGACTACCCACCGATCATCATTACCAAAGATAACTTGAAGGATGCGGAGCGTATTGGGGAAATCAGCAAATAAATCAATCAAATACGGGCTGCTTTCCGGCGGCCCGTGCCGGAGGATTGCGATTCATGACTGAACCTTTACTGAAAATCACCGATCTGGCCAAGAGTTTTTCCGGTGTATGGGCGTTGAGCAAAGTTCAACTGACCGTGCTGCCGGGGGAAATACATGCCCTGCTGGGGGAAAACGGCGCCGGTAAATCGACGCTGTTGAAGGCTCTGTCGGGAGCACAACCACAGACCAGCGGCGACATCTGGTTTGACGGTCGAGTGCTGTCGGCACAGGATTCGCCGGTTGATCGACAACAAGCCGGCATCATTACCATTTATCAGGAATTCAATCTGTTACCGAATATGACGGTGGCGGAGAACATGTTTCTTGGCCGGGAAATACTGCGTGGCAATCTGTTTGTAGAAAACGCGGCGGTCAATCAGGAAGCGAAATTGATATTGGATTATCTGCAACTGAATATTGCACCCACCACCGAGGTAGCGCGGCTAAGTGTTGCGCAGCAACAGATGGTGGAAATTGCCCGGGCGCTGACGCTCAATGCGCGGTTGATTGTGATGGATGAACCGTCGGCGGCGCTCAGTGACAGTGAAGTGGCAAGCCTGCACCGGGTGGTTAGGGAGCTGAAAAACCGGGGCGTCAGTGTGATTTATGTGACGCATCGTCTGCACGAAGTCTTCCAGCTTTGTGAGCGTTTTACGGTGTTTCAAGATGGCCGCTATACCGGCTCAGGTGATGTTGCCGACACCAACGTTGAGGAAATTATTCGCATGATGGTGGGCCGTGATGTGGTGTTTGACCGGCGCCCGCTAGCCGAGACGAGCCATAAGGATAAACCGGTCCGCCTTCAGGTCATGGGACTGAACCGGGAAAAATCGGCGCTGGATTCTCATGGCATCACGTTAAAAGACATCAGTTTTCAGGTTCACGCAGGTGAAGTGTTGGGTATCGCCGGATTGGTCGGCGCCGGGCGTACTGAAATCGCCCGCTGTCTGTTTGGCGCGGATGGATTTTCCACCGGGGAATTTATGTTGGATGGTCAGCCCTATCATCCCACCGACCCCATGCACGCATTGGAACAAGGCATCGCGCTGGTACCGGAAGACCGTAAAAAAGAGGGTGCGGTGCTGGGGTTGTCCATTCGGGACAACATTTCGCTGTCCAGCCTCTCGTCATTACTGCATTGGCGCTGGTTCGTCGATACCCGCAAAGAGGACCAACTCATCGAATCCTATCGTCAGGCACTGCATATCAAGATGGTCGACAGCCAGCAGGAGGTGCGCAAGCTCTCCGGTGGCAATCAGCAAAAGGTCATTCTGGCGCGTTGTATGGCGCTGAATCCCAAAGTGTTGATTGTGGACGAACCGACGCGCGGTATTGATGTTGGTACCAAATCCGAAGTGCATCAGGTGTTGTTCGATATGGCGAAGCAGGGCGTGGCGGTCATTGTTATCTCTTCTGATCTGCCGGAAATCATGGCGATTTCAGATCGGATCATCACGCTCAGTGAAGGGCGGGTGACCGGAGAAATACACGGCGACGACGCTACGGAAGAGAAGCTGATGACCATGATGGCTATCTGCCACAACGCATTACACGCAGCATAACGGAGGTTACTCATGTTGCCGCTTTCCAAAACCCAGCTACCGGTTGAAAGCCGGAAAAAAATTGACCCCATCGCGTTCTTCGAGCGTTTTGGTGTGCTGATTTTCATGATTCTGTTGCTGATTTTCTTTCAATTGCAGAACAGCCATTTTCTGACTGAACGCAACATTACCAACATTCTTACCGAAGTTTCTATCTACGGCATCATGGCAGTGGGTATGACCTTCGTCATTCTGACCGCCGGGATAGATCTGTCGGTTGGTTCCATTCTGGCGGTATGCGCCATGGCTGCTGCCACCTTTATCAAAGGTAACAACTTAACCACTGTCGATCCCAATGCCTGGTATGGCATGAGCTGGCTTATTGGTCTGGGTATTTGTCTGGGGATGGGAACTGTCATCGGATTTCTGCAAGGATTGGGCGTAACCCGTCTGCGCTTACCGCCGTTTATTGTCACGTTGGGAGGAATGACCATCTGGCGTGGCTTGACGCTGGTCATCAATAACGGTGCGCCGGTGGCCGGTTTTGATGCCGGATATCGCTGGTGGGGGCGGGGAGAGTTGCTGGGCATCTCTATTCCGATCTGGATTTTTGCCCTGGTGGCCATTATCGGTTATCTGGCGCTGCATAAAACCCGCTGGGGACGGTTTGTCTACGCTATCGGCGGCAATACCGAAGCGGCGCGTCTGGCTGGTGTGAATGTGCGCCGTGTACTGGTCAGTGTGTATGTGGTGATTGGCTGTCTGTCCGGTCTGGCGGGGTTTATTCTCAGCGCCCGGTTGGGAAGCGCAGAAGCGGTGGCGGGAATATCGTTCGAACTACGCGTGATTGCCTCTGTGGTCATTGGCGGAACCTCACTGATGGGCGGATACGGACGCATTAGCGGCACCGTCATTGGTTCCATCATTATGGGCATCCTGATTAACGGGCTGGTGCTGATGAACGTTTCGGCTTACTACCAGCAAATCATTACCGGGCTGATCATCATACTGGCGGTGGCATTTGATACTTACGCGAAAAGTCGGCGTGGCGCTATGTAATTGGGGTCAACAGCATTGCTCCGAACGAGGTTGATATGAAAGAAGTTCGTATTGGATTAATCGGAACGGGCTATATCGGACGTGCACATGCGATTGCCTATGCACAGGCACCAACGGTATTTCCGCTCAAAGGCCGTTTGGTCAAAGCGATGGTAGCGGAAATATCACCTGAACTGGCCGCCCGGCGGGCGCAGGAGTTTGGTTTTTTACGTTCAACGGGCGACTGGCGTGAATTGGTGGCGGATCCGGATATCGACGTGGTGGATATCTGTTCTCCCAACTTTTTACATAAAGAGATGGCGATGGCCGCAATCCGGCATGGCAAGCATGTCTACGCCGAAAAACCGCTGGCGCTGAATGCCGCAGATGCACGGGATATGGTAGACGCCGCGCATCTGGCCGGCGTGAAAACGCTGATGGGGTTCAACTACATGAAAAATCCCACTGCCAAACTGGCAAAAGAGATCATCGCTCATGGCGGGATAGGCGAGGTTACCCATTTCTACGGGACACATAACGAAGATTATCTGGCGGATCCGTCGACACCCGCCGATTGGCACTGTTTCAACGAAACCGCTGGACTCGGCGCGCTGGGTGATCTGGGGGCGCACATTGTCAACATGGCGCAGTACCTGGTGGGGGATATCGCCAGTGTGTGTGGTGATTTGCAGACCGTGATACCGCAGCGTCCGTCCGGGGCGGGGGCGTCCACACAGGTGCGGGTGGAAAACGAAGATCAGGCTCATGCGATGGTGCGGTTTGCCAACGGTGCGCATGGCGTAATTGAAACCTCCCGCGTCGCCTGTGGCCGCAAAATGGGGTTGACCTACGTCGTCACCGGTACGAAAGGTGCGCTGAGCTTCACCCAGGAGAGAATGGCGGAGCTGAAGCTGTACCGACAGGATGATCCGGCCAATCGTCAGGGATTCCGCACGTTGCTGACTGGGCCCCTGCATCCTGATTACGCCGCATTCTGTGCCAGTGCCGGACATGGTATTGGTTTCAATGATCAGAAAGCGGTAGAAGTTCGTGATCTGGTCGACGGCATTGCCGCCGATTTGCCGCTATGGCCGGATTTTGAAGAAGGGTGGAAAGTGTCGCGGATTCTGGATGCCATCGTCTTATCACATCAGGTATCGCGCTGGGTTGAGGTGAGCTGATATTCCGGCAACTAACTGAATTTACATTCCTTCTTTATTAACAGGATCTCGTCGCTATGAGTATGGAAAAAACCTTGGATGTGATTTGTATGGGGCGGGTAGCCGTCGATCTCTACGGACACCAGATTGGTGCCCGTCTGGAAGATATGGGTAGCTTTGCCAAATATCTGGGCGGTTCCTCCGGCAATGTCGCCTATGGCACGGCACGGCAGGGATTACGATCGTCCATGTTGGCACGGGTGGGCGACGAGCATATGGGGCGCTTTCTGCGTGAGGAGTTACAACAGGTCGGCTGCGATACCAGCCATTTGATCACTGATAAAGAGCGATTGACTGCGTTGGTGGTGTTGGGAATTAAAGATCGTGAAACCTTCCCGCTGATTTTCTATCGGGATAACTGTGCGGACATGGCCATTACACCGGAGGATTTCAGTGAAGAATACATTGCCTCTTCCCGTTGTCTGGCGGTGACCGGCACGCACCTTTCTCATCCCCGTACCCGTGAAGCGGTATTAACGGCGCTACGCTATGCGCGGCGTAATGGGGTCAAAACGGTGTTGGATATTGACTACCGCCCAGTGCTATGGGGGTTGACCTCGCTGGGGGATGGTGAAACGCGATTTATTGAATCGGCCCCGGTTACGGCGCAGTTACAACAGGTGTTGACTCTGTTTGACGTGATTGTTGGTACGGAAGAGGAGTTCCATATCGCCGGTGGCAGCACCGATACGCTGGCGGCATTGCATCAGGTGCGGGCGGCAACGCAGGCCGAACTGGTGTGTAAACGCGGTTCGCTGGGATGTTCGGTATTCAGTGGCTCAATTCCGGATCATCTGGACAAAGGCCTGACGATAAAAGGAGTACGGGTCGAGGTGCTCAATGTACTCGGCGCCGGTGATGCTTTCATGTCCGGATTGTTGCGTGGTTATCTCAGTGGTGAAGGGTGGGAAAAAGCCTGCGCTTACGCCAATGCCTGCGGCGCACTGGTGGTATCTCGTCACGGTTGCGCGCCGGCTATGCCAAGCCGCATCGAGCTGGATAACTACCTGTCCCGCGCAGCGGCGGTGCCGCGTCCGGATCTCGATCCTCAGCTGAACCATCTGCATCGTGTCACCACTCGGCGCAAGGTGTGGGAAGAGTTATGTGTTATCGCCTTTGATCACCGTAGTCAACTGGAAGATATGGCGCTTGACTGCGGTGTCGATATTCAGCGGATTTCGTTACTTAAACAATTGATTTTGCAGGCCAGTATCGCAGCCGCGCAGCAAGCCGGGCTGGAGGGGAAGGCCGGATTGCTGTGTGACGGCACCTTTGGGCAGGATGCGCTCAATAGCATTACCGGTAAAGGATGGTGGATTGGACGGCCGATTGAACTGCCAGGCTCACGCCCGCTGGTGCTGGAACACGGCAATATCGGCTCACAGCTGATCACCTGGCCGTTGGAGCATGTGGTGAAGTGCCTGGTGTTTTTCCACCCGGACGATGATTGCCATTTGCGTCTGGAGCAGGAACAGAAGGTGATGGAAGTGTATCAGGCCTGCTGCCAGTCCGGCCATGAACTGTTGCTGGAGGTCATTTTACCGGCGGATATGCCGCGTAGCGACGATCTCTATCTGCGGGTTATTCAGCGTTTCTACAACCTGGGTGTGCAGCCGGACTGGTGGAAGTTGCCACCGTTGTCAGCGACCGGATGGGAACAGCTGACCCACCTTCTTGAGCTGCGTGATCCGCACTGCCGTGGCGTGGTCATTCTGGGGTTGGACGCGCCGCTGGACAGCTTGCGGCAGGGCTTCAATGCGGCGGTGGGGTTCCCCATTGTCAAAGGATTTGCCGTCGGACGCACCTTATTCGCCCAGCCCGCGCAGAGTTGGCTGAAAGGTGAGATTGGCGACGATCTGCTGGTTCAGCACATTAAACACAACTATCTACAACTGATCGCCCTGTGGCGCCAGCGTGGGTAACCCAAACCTCTTTACCAGTAAATTAAGGGAAAATAGTATGGCCGTTCAACTTGGTATTAACCCACTGACCTGGACCAATGACGATCTGCCCTCACTGGGTGCGGAAACACCGCTGGAAACCTGTCTGAGTGAAGGCAGGCAGGCGGGCTTCGCTGGTTTTGAACTGGGGAACAAATTCCCTCGCCAGCCCGGTGTATTGGGGCCGATTCTGGAAAAACACGATCTCGCTCTGGTTTCCGGTTGGTATTCCGGGCAACTGCTCACCCACACGGTGGAGGAGGAGATCGAAGCGGTGCAGGATCATCTCAATCTGTTGCGCTCTCTGGGCGCTGACGTCATGGTGTTTGCCGAAGTGACGGGGGCGATTCATGGCGACCAGCAAAAACCGGTACATCTGCGTCCCCGTTTCCCGGTGGAGCGGTGGCGGGAATATGGCGATAAACTGAGCGAGTTTGCCCGTTATACCCAACGTCAAGGTGTGCAGATCGCCTACCATCACCATATGGGAACCGTGATTGAAAGTGCAGATGACGTGGACAAATTGATGGAATATACCGGGCCGGAAGTCGGTTTGTTGCTGGATACCGGCCACCTGACGTTTGCCGGAGATGATCCCGTGGTAGTTGCTGAACGCTGGGCAACGCGCATCAATCACGTTCACTGCAAAGATATTCGCCCTGATGTGCTACGGGATGTCAAAAACCGTAAAACCAGCTTTCTGGATGCGGTGCTTGGTGGGGTATTTACCGTGCCGGGGGACGGTTGTGTCGATTACCCGGCGGTATTCCGTATCCTGGAGGCGCATCACTATCAGGGGTGGCTGGTAGTGGAAGCTGAGCAGGATCCGGCGGTGGCTGATCCGCTGACTTATGCCACCCTGGGATTTAACAACCTGCAACGCCTGGTTCAACAGGCCGGGCTGATTTAATCATCGTGTCTTACTGAAGCATTCACACCGCGTGGATGCTCTCAGTCAAGGAGGATTGCCATGTCTCAGCTGTTATCCCGCTACCATATTCCGGACGAACAGGGTTGCATACAGCGTATCACCCCGGAGAAGGCCCGTTGGGAATATGTGGGTTTTGAAGTCTACCAACTGGAAGCCGGTACAATGTTGTCGCTGGCGGCATCTGATAATGAACGCTGCCTGGTGTTACTGGGTGGCAAGGCCACAGTGACGACACCGAAAGCGAGCTTTGAGCATATCGGTGAACGGATGGGCCCGTTTGAGCGTAAAAAACCGTATGCCGTGTATGTCTCATCCGGTGAAACCATCACGGTTGTGGCGCACACATCGCTGGAACTGGCGGTGTGCTCGGCGCCGGGAGAGGGTACTTATCCCACGCGTTTGATCGCTCCACAGGATATTGACGCCGAACAGCGTGGTTATGGCAACAACCGCCGTTACGTGCACAACATTCTGCCGGAGAATAAAGCCGCAGACAGTCTGCTGGTAGTGGAAGTCTATACCGACGAAGGTTGCACCAGCTCGTATCCCAGCCACAAACACGATCGTGATGATCCTCCCCATGAAACCTATCTGGAAGAAACCTATTACCATCGGCTCAATCCACCTCAGGGATTTTGCCTGCAACGGGTGTACACCGACGATCGCTCACTAGATGAAAGCATGGCGGTTTACGATAAAGATGTCGTGATGGTGCCGAAAGGGTATCACCCGGTAGCGACCATTGCTGGTTATGACAGTTACTACCTGAATGTCATGGCGGGTCCGACACGGCAATGGCGTTTTAGTTGGGAGTCTGACCACCAGTGGATTAACAGTCCGGAATATGCGGCCAAGCATAGCGGGACGGCGTGACCATGTTACGGCCAGCGGCTAACGTTATCTTCAGCGCGCCATTCCTGTCGGTTTTAACGTCAATGTGTCGGCTTTAGCGGAGATCCCCGTTTTCACGGGGATTATATGTTCGGAAGACAGAAACGACGAGTCAGACAGGCAAACACCTGAACGTGGAAAAGAGAAGCGGGTTTCTCATCGCATTTTTTTTACCTCTTCCCCAAGCTGCCATACCGCCATCGCGTAGTGGACACTATGGTTATAACGCGTGATGGTGTAGAAGTTGGGCAATCCGTACCAGTATTGATAACGGTTGCCCATATCCAGACGCAGTAGACTGACTTCCTGCACATTCCCCAGTGGCCTTGTCGGCCTTAACCCTGCGTTCAGCAGTGCAGAGACCGGATAGTGGGTATCGAAGCCGGTATCAAGCGCCAATGCCTGACCATTCGCCGGTACGGCCACGCTGCCACCTTTGATCCAGCCATGGGCATGGAAGTAATTGGCGACGCTGCCAATCGCATCGATGGGATCCCACAGATTCGCAATACCATCGCCATTGAAATCCACCGCATACTTTCTGAAAGCTGAAGGCATAAACTGCCCATAGCCCATGGCACCAGCAAAGGAACCGCGCAGGGATAGCGGGTCAAATCCGTCTTCCCGGGCCATCAGCAGAAAATACTCCAGTTCGGTTCTAAAGTAGTCGGCACGGCGCGGGTAAGCGAAGGTCAGGGTGGCCAATGCGTCGATGATGCGGGTTTTCCCCATCACACGACCCCAACGGGTTTCCACTCCGATAATGCCGACGATGATTTCGGGCGGCACACCATATATTTGCCAGGCGCGGTTCAGCGCATCTTGATATTGGTTCCAGAATATGACGCCATTCTGCACATTCTTCGGCGTAAGGAACTGTTTGCTGTAGCGGAGCCAGGCACCATTCGGAATATTCAATGGCGGTTCTGTCGATGGCCGTGGCGCCTGCCTATCCATCAGCCGGATTACCCAGTCCAGGCGTCGAGTCTGCGCCAGCACATCGTGCAATTGCTGTCGGTCGAAACCATGCTCTCGTACCATTTCATCGATAAAGCGATCCATCTCCGGATTGAAAGCAAAATCGCCTGTCGATAGGTTGCCGATATGTGATGGGGCGAGCAAAAAACCACCCGACACATTCGCTGACGGATGTTCGGACAACTCGGCGGAAGAGGGGGAAGTCGATTTATTACTGCTACAGGCAGACAATAGAACAAGAAACGGCAAAATAGCCATCAGATGACGCATCAGATATCCATACAACCTGGAAAGAAACAACGTGATAGCAATGGTAACGCATCGACCAGCATGAAAAAACTGGATTGTGAGTTACGAACGGATTAAGGGCTAAAATAGCCCGTTCGTGATGGTTTTTCCGACGCGGTTCGGCACCGGTATGCCAGGTTAGTTATTATCCGCCGCTTTCCGTAAGCAATGCGCCGCCATCAATAATTGTGGTTTGCCCGGTAATTTAGCCTGCGGCGGCTGAGGCGGGAAAAACCATACTCGGGGCGATATCCTGTGGCCCCCTCAACCGCCCGAGAGGAGTGTGGTCGGTAATGGCCTGATTGACAAGCCGATCCCCTGGGTGCCTCCGGTCACCAACACGACCTGTCCGGCAACGGCCATAGCTGAAAAGGTCTGTGTAATAGTATCGTCATGAGACATCTCGTTATCCTTATGCGGCGGGGTAATGCGTGCGATTAATTATCTGTGCATGTGCCCCGACCGGGAAATTACTTAATGTGCTGAAATGTTCATCGCTATAACCCAGGATCTTGCCGTCGGTGATCATCTGCTGTAAATCAATCATCAACACCCCTAGCGTAGGAATGATTTTTTCACGCCAGATGAACAGATAAAGCTGCGCGGCGATTTTGATATAATGACAACGATCCACATCTGCCAGACCTTTTTCCACGCCATCCAGACATTGCCACGCATAAAATGAGCCATTGAGATAAATGTGTTCGTAACGTTCGGTCTCGCTATACACGTACAGGTTGCGCAAACCAATTAATTCATCGGTAGCGGTATGAGGTACATCCTCCTGACGGTACGGTTTATCTAACGTGCCGTGGCAGTAGTCCGCCTTCACTGCCGTCAATTCCAACCCTTTTCCCACCCGGGTAAACGGGTCTAGATGAACTTGCTGCTCATCAGGTAACAGGCCCTCGACCAGAGTGAATCCTCCTTCGTTGATATCAAGTACCAGACTGACCGTTGTAGAAGCTTTTTCCGGATGTAAGAAATCGATAAAAAATATACCGTTACGGATATTGGTAGCACGGTATTGTATTGTACTGTGACCGCCCCAGATTAATTCCTGAGCACTGATGAATCGGCACTCCACCGATTCCAGCGCGTCGAAATGCAACTGGTAACATTGATTGACCAATGCATCAGTAGTTTCGAGCACATTACTGTGAGGGGCGAAGCCGGTCGCCAGATCGCCTACTTGAATAAAAACGGGTTCCGTCGTCATGGAGATACCTTCGTTTATAGTGAGTTAAAAGCCAATGTGGGTACATCGACAATAGTGGATCCGCCGTCTGCCACCAGTGTGGCGCCGGTTAAAATAGACGCGGCTGGCGAACTGACAAACTGGCAGATAGCCGCAATTTCATCTGCTGTAGCCGGTCGCCGTAATGGGACGTTACGACAGACGTGTTGATATGCCTGCTCCAGCGTCAATCGGTGAGCGTCCATCAATGGAAGCATCTCCTCGTCCGCCATTGGTGTTCTGACCCATCCGGGGCATACGGCATTGGCACGAACGCCCAGAGGACCATAATCCCGTGCTACGGAGCGCATCAGTCCCAGTAATGCATGTTTGGCCGTTACATAGCCGCAGGCATCCGGTCCTGCCGCCAGTGAAGCGATGGACGCGACAAAAACAATGTTGCCCCGGGTTTTTATCAACTCGGGCAGACAGGCTCTGGCGGTGGCGAAGGCGCTGGTCAGGTTGCTTTCTAACGACTGCTGCCAATCGGCATCGGACATATCGGTGATTTTCCCCATGCCCATCTCGCCCGCGCAGCAGATCACACGGTCAACGATCTGCCCATTGGTGGCTATCTCCTTGCCCAATAACTGCCAACTGGCGGCATTCGATACATCACCAGCCAACGCGATCGCGCCAATCTCTTTCGCCAATGATGCGATAGGCTCGATGCGGCGACCGATCAGGATGACGCGGGTACCCTCGGCGCTCAGACGACGTGCGCAGGTCGCACCGATCCCTGTACCGCCACCGGTGATGATTGTCACCGGCGACAAGTTGTGTTCTGACATAATGTGATCCTATTTCTGCGGTTGAAACGTCGATAGATGTCGTCTGAACAACATGATTGCCATCAATAATTTTTTACGCTGTGCCGGTGTCAATTTGAGATAGCGCCTCCCCGCCGGCAGGCGTCCGATGACTTCCGATGCCGCGAAGTGTTCAATGGACAATGTCCAGCGCCGTTCAGCTACCGATATTTCACAACGTCGAAAATCAAGGCCCAGCAAGAGGTCCATTAGCCGCTTATCCTCTTGCAAGCTGGTTGCCAGCATATGGGCTTCGGCGGCAGCGGATTTTGTCTGGAAACGCACCGCATTCCGGCGCACCATTCCGGTATGCATGACCGTCAGCATAAATGCGCCGTCGAGGGGGATCGTGCCGCTACTGCTAAAGGGGCAACTGACGATGTGGGCCATAAAAAGTCGTTGCACTTGTTCGCGGATATGCACAAAACCGCCATCAGGCAACGTAAGCTGCAAATTTGCTGGTGGCGAAGGTTCCATTTGATGAGGTGCCAGGTTGTCCTGAAGTCGGCGCAACGTCGCACCGGCGAGATAGCCGGCTGGTAAGCGGTCAGCCCCACAAATACCCGCCCAATACTCACGAAAAGGAGCGAAATTCATCGAATTCATCCTCAATAAAGTCTGTCTTACTGAATTCCTTGGACAACACCTCTTCAAGCGGGACCGGCTGAAACGGATTCACACGCTGGACCACCAGTGTCCAAAACAGGGCGTATATCGCTGTCAGTCCCAGCATGATGGCAAAAGGTATGTAAATATCCCGGGGGTTCATTCCCTGTGGGGTGATATAGGCGATGGCAAGGAGAATACCTACGCTGGAAACGATTTGTGGTAATGGGAACCAGGGAGACCGATAGGCGCGAGGGAAATCCGGACGTTTAATCCGTAACATTACCACCGACAGCGTTACCAGCAAATAGGCTAAGCCCCAGGCACAGACAGCGGCCAGGACTAACGGCATGATCTTGTCCAGATTGCCCTTTATCATGAAGGCATGGGTACAAGGGATCAGTACCGCGACCACAATCCCTACCACCGGTGTTTTAAACCGCGGATGGAGATACGCGAAGATACGCGGTAAAGCGCCGTCTAGTGCCATCCCGTATAGAATCCGCGGAACGGCGGCAATCAGCGTATTAATGGTGGCCGCGCCAGCCAGCAGTAGCCCGATACCTATCCAGTATTTGCCAAATTGTCCCATCACCTGATCGGCAAATGCGGGAATCGCCATTGGCGTATCCAGGAGGTGGACAGTGCCTGTGGCGTCCAACGGAATATTTCGTACCTGATGACTTAACGCCGCACCATACAGGAACATACAGCAGGCGACGCCGAATAGCCCGAGGGACATGGCGCGAGGGATGGTTTTAGCGGAGTTTTTAATATCTGGTGCCATGGGGGTTACCAGTTCACAACCGACAAACATAAACATCGCCATACCAATCAGACTGAGCACCATCGTTGGGTCATCCCAGGTCAGTGGCGAGCCGAACCAACTGACCAGTGACACAGCATGCGTCTGAACCAATCCGGCGATACTGAATACCATTAGCGTGGACCACATGCCAAAAGTGAGCACGACTTCCGCTTTGCCAAAGGCCTCGATACCGACGGCGTTGAGCACGCCGAAAATGACCACCAGCCCGACACCCACCATCCACGACGTGTTGTTTTTCTCCATCAGGGTGTTGAGGTGTTCAAAATTAACCAACGCCATAATGCCGGAAAGTATCGTTTCCGCCGTACCTGCGAAAACATGCACGATAAGGTAGGCGGAAAGTGCGCCGGTAATGGCAAAAAAACGGCCCATACCACAGGAAATATAATCATAGACCGAGCCTGAAGTGGGCAGCATGGACGCCGCTTCTGAAAATGTGGTGAGCTGTGCTTGCATCATGATAAAACCGATCACCATTGCCAGAGCGAACATATTGCCGCCCATACCAAAACCACTGGTTACCGTGAGGATCACCGGGCTTGCCATTATCACGCCTACCGAACTGGCTAGTGTGGTCGGAAAACCGATTACACCCTGTCCAAGATAGGTGGTGAGTTTGCTTGAAAAAGGCATATATCACTCCCCCTGCTGTGAAATGTAAAAGTCGGTATGTATCCGACATAAGGCGACGGCAGCATGTTGCCACCTTGTTTCGTGCTTGTTTCAATATAAAAACAAACTGAACCGTCCAGCTATCGTTCTAAAGGACGATGGCCGGATCGATAGCCGAGGGATTAATTCGATTGTTGTAAGGTTTAATGGGGATCAGCGGGGGGATTAACTACCTGGTATATTTTTTGCATTGCATATTCTAAATGTGTTTGCTCTGCAGGATATGGCTGAACTTTCTGTAGGTAATGGCGTTCATTGAACCACGGTAAGTGGGTGGAATGTATTAAGGTAAAAATAATGTCTTCGGCGCTGATGAGTAGCAATACTGTTATACAGACCTGTCTGGAAACCGTCTCAAGATTAGTGCCGGTTACGGCTAGCGCATTCTATCGGGTTGATAACCAGCTCATGCCACAGCAATTCGTCCTGCATAACATGTCAGTCGGCATTCATCGTCAATATGTCGAAAGTTTTCAAAAAATTGACCCATTACGCCCCGCCAATTTTCTCCATGCCGATGTCAACGTGATAGGTATCAATCAGTTGAGCCAGAAGATGGCACAGGATTATTACCAGGGATTTATGCGGCCTAATGCGATTCGCGATATTACCGAAGTATTTATCCGTCGGCAGGGGCGTATTGTGGCTGGTTTTTCGCTTCTGCGCGACAGCCTATTTACCGACATGGAACTGGGGCGGTTACAGGACATATTGCCTCTAATTCAATTGGCCGCGGAGAATCTCTATTCTCAGGATCTGCCGCTGCAACTGCCGTTAACCGAAAAAGAACGTCAAATTGTCGGGATGTTGCGCGATGGGGCCAGCAATAAGCGTATCGCGTTAAGTCTGGGAATATCGTTATCTACGGTAAAGACCCATATGCGGAATATCTTTGCTAAAACCTCGGTAGCAAACCGGACTGAATTAGTGACGACGCTCTATATGCATTCATGATATGCCGAACCAGGCTTGGCCACTCTAATCTGTTTTGATGAGTGGCAACCGGAGTGAAAAAGCATGTTGTAGGTGAAATATCTGGTGGGGGAATGCCTGTTAATGGTGCAATTGATGCTCTCTTAAGTATCACGCGCTATCTTCGTGTTGTTGATCTGGTGTTGTTGGTGACGTGGCGTATATCTCTGGTAACAAATCACGCTGTTGCCAGCGTAAGCCGTCGCACTATTAAAGAAATGATGGAAATGAGTACCGCCGGCACAAGTGTCGGCGGTGTCAGGAGGGCGGAAGGTTACAATCAGTCAGTCACTATCGCCAGATAGTGCTTCACAAAGCTTTGACTCACCACCTGCCATTTCGTCGTTGTGCCTTGCGTAATCAACCAGCTATCGCCGGATTTAAAATGGAAAACGTCGCCAGTGTCTTCGTTAGTCATGATGATTTCACCCGACAGCAAGGTAGCCTGCTCGGTGAAAGGGTAGCGCAGGCGATATGTCCCATGCGGTGTGCCGAAATAACCGGCGCTTACGTGATCGGTGGGTGCCCCTATGGTCATACGACCGAAAGCGTCTACATCACCGCCGAGGTCTTCGGCGCCGATGGCGCTGAATTTTCCCCAGGAATCTAAATCCTGTAGGGTGAGATCGTGTTTAATGGCTGTCAGGCTCATAGCATTACCTTATGTCATGTGAAGTAAGAATATACGGCGATCGGAAGCCTAGCGGCGTCCCTTCCAGTACCCCGAGGTCTGGTGCAAAGCCTTTCCCAAGGTACAAAGCAATGAACGGAAGTTATCTTTACCGTAAATGGTCTGGCGTGGTATCGAACTGATTAATCGGTAGCGTTCACTTCCACCGAGAATGCCTTCGGCGAGGATTTTGCAAATAATCTGGCTGGGAGTGACACCAAACCCACAATATCCCTGGACAAAGAACGCATTGTCTTTATCGCGCAGGGTGCCGATCTGTGGGAACAGGTTTCGAGTGCTGGCCATCGGCCCGCCCCAGGCCAAATCGATTTTCACCTGGTCGAGATAAGGGAAAATATTCAGCATCCGTTTACGGTTCCACTCCTTTAGATCTTTCGGAATGTAATCAAGAAACGGCGTAGCGGCGCCGAATAACAAACGGTTCTCTTTGGTCACTCGGTAATAGTCGATTACCGGCCGGATATCGCTGTAAGCGCCGCGAATCGGGCTAATCCGGTTAATCAATTCATCTGATAGTGGTTCAGTCATTAACTGAAACGCATAAGTGTTTATGGTGGTGGGGTGTAATTCAGGCTCCAGTTTATTAAGGAAACTGTCGCAGGCCCATACCAGTTTGTTCGCTGTAACGGTGCCTTTGGCGGTGCGCACACGGATTTTTTTGCCGTAAGTGACCTCAACGACCGGACTGTGCTCAAAAATCTTTACGCCATAGATTTCGCTTAATGCTTTGGCTTCACCCAGCAGCAAATTCAGAGAATGGACGTGGCCTCCGCCCATATGCAGAAGTCCGGCATGATAGGTGTCGGAGCCGATAATATCTTTTAGTCCATCGCCTTCGACGTAACGGATTTCATCGCCACTACCGAGAGATTTAAATAATTTTTCCCATTCGCGCAGGGTCTTTGCCTGGCGTTGGTTAAAACCGAGGTAGGCGTAACCGCTGTGGAAGTCGGCATCAATCTGGTAGCGCTCAATACGCTCACGCATAATTTTCGGGCCCAGCTCGCTGAGCTCGATAATGGTTTTCACCCCTTCTTCGCCAACATCTTTTTTAATCGCATCGAGATCATGGCCGATACCAGCCATCACTTGTCCACCATTGCGTCCGCTACCGCCAAAACCGAGGTAGCGCGCTTCCAGCACCACTGTGTCGGTAACCCCTTGTTCTGCCAGCTCTAACGCGGTATGGATACCTGAAAATCCGCCGCCAATAATCACTACGTCGACATCAAAATCCCGTTCTATTTGCGGGAAGTTGAGGTGGTACTTTTTTGTGGCGGTGTAATAGGTCGCGGTTTCATCTATATGCATGGCAGCATTCCAGGTTGAGGTAAATTGTCGCTGCCATTAGTAACCCAGCGTCTGGTGGATGTATTGGATATTTGCGACATCGCTTCTTGGTACGGAAATTGTTAATAATTTGTGATGATTCGTGGTGATTTGTGATGGGATGCATGGAAAGGGTATGTCATTTAAATAAAATGGCATACGGTTTGCTTTGGCTAAAACATGTGCGTCACGTTTGTGAACATCAGGAAGCCATTATGTTATCTTTATTTCATCGCGTATCTGATCATGATGTCCGCCCTGAGCAGCCCTATTTTGTGGTCAGTGCCAGCCAGCGCTACTATGCGCGAGATATGAGCAATATAAGTAATACGGGCCTGTCACATTTCTACAGCTTTCAGGTGGCGGAAACTGCCGCCTTGACGCTGGCTGTCCCGGATGGTTGTACCGATATTCTGTTTGATTGCCACAATACTCATCCTCTGGCGCGAGTTTGCGGCACGACACTTAAAGCAAAGTCGGTGGAGCTTAAACGTGGACACCACTATTTTGGTGTGCGTTTTATGCCAGGCGTGATGCCGGATTTTCTTGATCTGACAGCAAAAGATCTGCCTGACCGGGAATTTAACTTTCTTGATGTGGCACCGGATGCACGGGAAACCTTCGAAAAAATTATTGGAAGCACTCATTTTGAGCAACAGATCACGCTCTTTCGTGAGCGATTCGCGCCAAACTGTATGCGCAGGCCATCCCTGGTAACCCAGTTTATTATTCAGTCCATTCAGCAGAAAAAAGGCAATATTCGTCTTGATGAGCTAGAGAGAACAACTGGTTATACTAGCCGTAGTATTCAGCGCTTGTTTCGACAAGATACCGGGATGACCCCTAAATATTTCTGCCGCATCATGCGTTTCCAGTCAGCAATTAATGCGATTAATTGCGCCAGAGAAGGATCATTTTCGACGTTGGCACTGGATTTGGGTTATAGCGATCAGTCCCATTTCTTGCGCGAGTTCAAACAATTAATAAATGTCACCCCCGGCGATTATCAGCGCCATATCACCCGGGACGGCTACACTCATCGAATTCATTTCTGTTAGTACGCGAAGATGATAGTCCGGCAGACATCTACTCACTCTGTTTGCTGTTTTTCTGCGGATGCAACTTACCCAAAGCGGGGCAGTGAGACGACCTTGACATGATGTCCACGTATTGATCCGGCGAGGCCAGAGGAGCCTGCATGTGTATCTGGCAGCGAGTGTCTGTGCCTATAAGGATCACTTCCCGGTAGTTTCCGGCCCGCTACGCAATTTCATCAAGTGTAACGGAGTGGACTCAATTGGTTTACTCCGTTTAAGCCTATCTTAAGGTAATGTCGCGATAATCGGTTCAACGTAAACTGAACGGATATGCGTTGCATTATGCTTGAAACATTAAATCGCGCCTGGTTTTTATCCATTAATGCTCAACCCGGTACCCCTGAAGGGATCATCACTTTTGCACGATTTTGCGCCGACGGTACGATTTTTTTCATTCCAGTGCTGCTACTTTGGTTATGGTTCCTTACCGGGGAAACCGGACGTCGGCAGGCTTTATTTTGTGCATTGACTATTGAGATTGCCTTAGGTCTTGGTGCCCTGAGTGGACTATTTTATTTCCATCCTCGCCCTTTTATGATCTCACTCGGCTATACCTGGATTCACCATATACCAGATAATTCCTTCCCCAGTGATCATGCAACCTTGCTTATCAGTGCAGGTTTATCATTATTCATGTCTCGCGCAAGGATTACCGGCAGTATTGTTATGACTCTGGCGCTGTTTGCTGCCTGGGCTCGGGTATTTCTAGGTGTACATTTCCCACTGGATATGGTCGGCGCTGCCGTTGTTTCGGTACTGGCGTATGGGATTGCATTTACATTGTGGAAATGGTGGGGAGACGCGTTGACAACATTATGCGCGGCCATCAGCGCAAAACTTTTCTTTTGGCTCCCCAAAAGATTTACGCCGCAATGATACTTTTCTCGCGGGGAGAATCTTATGAGTGAGACACTGAATCATATTCTGTATGCCCTGCTGGCTAATGATGTTACAGCATTAAGCCATCCAGGGATGATGTGGGGTATACCGGGGTGACATCCACTGTATTTATTACGAGCCCATCGACCCAGACGAAGCTCTTGTCTGATCAACGCTCGCGTGGGCTCGGGATAACACTTTCCGTAGTACATACCCATCCCCGTTGCCTGGGCGATATTCATACTACGTAATATTCCCCCATCAGTTTGAGCGCTTTCCTGCTGACACCGGGATTACATTCACTGAATTAAGCATATTACCAACAGAACTGTTACTGCCCATCGTCATGTATGGTAATGATTCCAACTTATTGATTGATGATAGTAATACCTTTTGGCGTCGGTTCTGATGGCAAGTGTTAATGTTATCTGTCTTGCCGGTGGTGCAGTCGATACAGACAGTTAAAAAACGTTCCCCCGCCCAGCATGACTACAAATAGTTGGACCCCATCACATTGTTTAACTAACTACCCATACATTGTGGTTACAGCCATCAAGTTTTTCTCCTGCACGCCGTTAGTTTACTTATAGCGCTTTCATCGTCTGAGACGGTCAGCCTGGCTATCCTTTAAGCGATTTTCATCCCCGATTATTCAATTAAGGATCTTTAGCCAAAATAAAACCAAGTATTTGATTTTTTAAGCTTTATTACAATCATTTTACGGTAATTGATTTACCTTTTTAAACCGCAATACTTGGGAGTGAAATTCATGCAATTTAAAAATGCAACAGTACGTACCCAGCTTACTCTGGGGTTTGGGATTTTAGTTGCCATTGTCCTGGCCGTTGCCATCCTCTCTGTGGATTCCCTGAGCAAAGCTAACGACAGATTCAAGACCCATGTTCAGCAAGTCTCAGCGCGTGAATCTTTGGTCAATTTGATCCTTAGCGGCGTTAAAGACAGTTCACTGAATATCTATGGGCTGGTGCTGGTCAGTGAGGCCGCTGATATCGAAGCGGGTAAAAAACAGGTTGCAGCCGCTGAAGAGAGAACAGCCGCAGCGATAGCCCAGCTACAAGCAGCAATTGCACAACACTCTGATGTAACAGACAAAGATCGCAATTTTGTGGCCGCGATATTCAACGCTGAAGAGGCTTATCAGCCCATTGCTCAACACATTGTAGAACTGGCGCTTGATGAGAAAAAGGCCGAGGCTATTGACCGTATGAACCGTGAACTACGGCCTCAATTAATCACCTTACTGAATACTGCCGATCAATATCTGAAGTACAGTAAACAACAAGCCAAAGAGAGCCTGGATACCGCTCAACGTGCTTATCAGCAAACCCGCTTGATTTTTATTATTATCAGTCTGGTTGCTTTGAGTCTGGCGGTTATTTTGGGGTGGATTATTATCCGTGCTCTGGTTCGCGCTCTGGGAGAAGAGCCGGCAGTTTTAGGTCAAGTGGTCCAGCGTATTGCCAGTGGCGATCTCAGTCAGGTTACAGGGGCAAAAACCGCGCCACAGGGAAGCGTGCTGGCAGCGATTGGAGAGATGCAGGAGAAACTGTATCAGTTAGTCAGCCAGGTCGCTGTTTCTGCGGAAAGTATCGTCACCGCTTCAACCGAAATTACCATGGGTAATGAGGATCTGAGCCGTCGCACTGAAGCACAAGCCTCCTCACTAGAACAGACCTCTGCCAGCATGGAGCAATTGACCGCCACCGTTAAACACAATGCCGACAATGCACACCAGGGTAATCTAATGGCAAATGACGCTTCACAAGTAGCGCAACGTGGTGGCAACGTTGTTGAGCGCGTCGTTAGCACTATGCATGAGATTGCCAGCAGTTCAGGCAAAGTCACTCAAATCATTAATGTGATTGAAAGCATCGCCTTCCAAACTAACATTTTGGCGCTTAACGCTGCCGTTGAAGCAGCGCGTGCCGGTGAACAAGGCCGTGGTTTTGCCGTGGTCGCTGGCGAAGTGCGCACCCTGGCACAACGCAGTGCTACTGCCGCGAAAGAAATTAAAGATCTGATCGGCGAGTCTGTCGACCGGGTTAATATCGGTTCTAAGCTGGTTGATGAGGCTGGCAGTACCATGCAAGAAGTGGTTAACGCGGTTAAAGGTGTCAATAGCCTGATGGCTGAAATTACCCTGGCTTCAAGCGAACAGCACACCGGAATTGATCAAGTTAACAAAGCGGTAGTACAGATGGACGAGGCAACGCAGCAAAATGCCGCTCTGGTTGAACAAAGTGCCGCCGCCGCCGAAAGCTTAAAGCAGCAGGCCCACATATTATTGCAGGGGATTTCTGAGTTTGATATCTCCCGTGCGGGAAATCTCAACGGCACGACAATTGCGATTCGCTAAGGTATTTTAATGAAAATTTTCTGCGCTTTTGCCGTGGCGGCAGCAATGTTGAGTTCATCAGTATTTGCCGGCAGCAATGCTAATATCACCATCGGTTTAATTACTAAAACAGATACCAACCCATTCTTTTTGAAAATGAAAGAAGGTGCCATGCTTGGCGCGACGGTTCACGGTGTGAAACTGCTAACCGCTGCGGGTAAAGAAGATCAAGATTACGCTTCGCAGATCATTGCGATTCAATCCATGGTGGCCGCTGGAGCCACCACCCTGCTTATCACCCCAAGTGATGCTAAAGCTGTTGTGCCAGCCCTTGAGCAGGCGCGAGCCCAGGGTGTACAGGTCATTGCGCTCGATTCACCGACGGATCCCATCAGTGCTGTTGATGCACTATTTGCCACAGACAACTATAAAGCTGGCGAATTGATTGGCCAATATGCTCAGGCGGCGATGCCCTTAACCTTTCCTGGTCAACCATTAAAGATAGCCATGCTGGATTTATCGGCTGGGCATTTAGTGGGGGCAAGGCGACACAACGGCTTTATGAAAGGTTTAGGATTACAAGCAGCGGGAGCCGACTCCAGTGAATTGTCTGGCGCACCCGAGATCTTGTGCTCCGGTTATACACAGGGAGCGGAAAAACAAGGGCATGATGTTATGGCCGACTGCCTGAAAGCGCATCCTGATATTAATCTTGTCTATACCATCAATGAACCAGCCGCAGCCGGTGCTTATAAAGCACTACAGGAGGCTGGTAAAGAAAAAAGTGCCATGATTTTATCTGTTGATGGCGGATGTGCTGGCGTAAACAACGTACGTGAAGGAAAGATTGCAGCCACGGCGCAGCAATATCCCTTAACTATGGCCGCGATGGGGGTTGACGCAGCCGTTGCCTATGCCAAACACGGCAAGAAAGCTTCTGGATATGTTGACACCGGCGTAACGCTTATTGCTGACAAACCGATGCCTGGTCTGCCAAGCAAAGATACCCAGGCTGGGCTTAATGCCTGTTTTGGTGCCAAATAATTACGCTGGGCATCGGCCAGGGTGACTTCGGGTAAGGGCCAAACGTAAGTTTTGCTCGCCTTTGGATGAAAGGCCAAAAATAGCGGTATTGCCAGACTCTTTTGCCGTTGGTTTTGATCAGCAGTTGCGGGCATCGCCATTATGTAGCGTGTAATCTGTTCCCTGAGGCTTGGCGTTTTTTATCTCTGTATCGGTGAGCGGTTTTGTTCACCGGGCCATAGGTACCTCCATGATTTAAGTACCGTAAGCGCCCTTAAATCGGCATCTTTTTTTCAGTGATTAACTGCGCCACACTGCCGCTGTCTACCATAAATGCAGGGCGCAATCATGACATCTCAACAGCGGGCCGAGCATTGGCGCGAACAGATCACCACCTGGCAAGCATCCGGTCTTTCTGACCAGGTTTTCTGCCAGCAACAGCAGCTGACATACCACCAGTTTGTTTACTGGCGGCAAAAATATTGTACCGATAACCCGACTCAAGCGCGGGCCCCAGGGTTTGCCAAAGTCACCGCCGACATCACCCACGTCGACACCCCAACCGAGCTGACACTCTCATTGCCCAATGGCCTGGTGATCACCGGTCTTAATGACCGCAATGTTTCCCTGCTGGGCGCTATTCTCAGGCAACTCTGATGCGTAACCGTGACTTACGCCCGGCGCTGGCGATGCCACAGATTTTTCTTTATCGCGCACCCATCGATTTCCGCAAGCAGGTCAACGGGCTGGCGGCGCTGATAGAACAGGAATTGGGACACGATCCTTTTACCGGGGCGCTGTATGCTTTTACTAACCGCCAGCGCAATAAAATCAAATGTCTGATGTGGGAAGACAATGGTTTTGTCCTTTATTACAAGGCGCTGGCAGAGGAGAAGTTCAAATGGCCCAGTCTGGCCGATGACCTGTTACCCCTGACCGGGGAGCAGATTAACTGGCTGCTTGATGGTTACGATATCAGTCTACTCAATGGGCATAAAAAACTGCATTATGATGGCGTTAATTAGTCGAAACAGGAAGCATCAGGTGGCTGTTTTTGTTATAATTTAACCATGAAAACGCCCACTTTCCCGCCAGCCGAAAACCCAGACAACCGCAGTTTATCTGCGGTTGAATTGCTGGCGCAGGTCGAGGAACTTCAGCAACAGCTTCAACATCGCGAATGTTATATCGCCCTACTCGAAGAACTGCTCCGCCTCAAAAAAGCCCAACAGTTTGCCGCCAGCAGTGAGCGGCATACTGACCAGATTGCCTTGTTCGATGAAGCCGAACTGGACGTGGCAATGGAGTCCTTGTTGGCTCAACTGCCGGATGACGTATCGCCGCCCCCACCGCCGTCTGGCACCCAAAAACGCCAACGCGGTTTCTCCGCCAACCTGCTGCGTGAACGTGTGGAGTTGTGCCTGTCCGACGAAGAAAAAGCCGGCGCCCGCGCCACCTTCTTCAGCAAGGTTAAAGAAGAGCTGGCGTTTATTCCCGCCCAATTAAAAGTCATCGAATACTGGCAGGAAAAAGCGGTGTTTGACCGCGATGGCGAGGAGTTTATTGTGGCTGCCCGCCGCCCGGTCCATCCGCTGGGCAAATGTTTTGCCACCACCGCCTTGCTGGCGTATATCATCGTCGCCAAATATGCCGATGGGCTGCCGCTGTACCGCCTGGAAAACATGCTTGCCCGCAGTGGCCACCCGGTAGGCCGCACCAATATGGCCCACTGGATCATCCGGTTAGCCAAGGTATTTGCCCCGCTGCTGGCCAGGTTGCGTGACGTGCAAAACAGTGGCCGTTACCTGCAAATGGATGAGTCCCGCATCCAGGTGCTGAAAGAAGAAGGCAAAACCGCCCAATCGGACAAATGGATGTGGGTGATACGCGGTGGCCCCCCCGATAAACCCTCAGTGCTGTTCGAGTATGACCCGAGCCGCGCGGGTAGTGTTCCCGTGCGCCTGTTGGCGGGATTCACCGGTATTTTGCAAACCGATGGCTATGCCGGTTATGACGCGGTGTGCCGTGAAAACAATCTCGTGCGTATCGGCTGCTGGGATCATGCCCGGCGCAAATATATTGAAGCGGGCAAAGCGGTCCCCAAGGGCGCAAAATCTGCCAAAGGCAAACCCACTAAAGCGGATGTGGCGCTGGGCTACATCGGTAAACTGTATGGCATTGAACGGAGCCTGCAGGGGCGCAGTGAAGCGGACAAATACCTGGCCCGTCAGCAATATAGCCTGCCGTTGCTCAAGGCATTCAAACTATGGCTGGAGCAGAATGTCGGCAAGATAATGAAGGGATCGCTGACCCGTCAGGCCATGGACTACACGCTCAACCACTGGGCAGAATTGATAGGCTATTGCGATCATGGGCAGGTGAACATCAGCAATGCGTTGGCGGAAAATGCCATCCGCCCGTTTGCGGTCGGTCGCAAGGCATGGCTATTTGCCGACAGTTCGCAGGGCGCCAGCGCCAGTGCCGGGTGTTATTCCTTGATCGAAACGGCGAAGGCCAATCAGTTAGAGCCGACGGCGTATATCCAGTATGTGCTGGATCACATCGGCGAGGCGGATACGCAAGAAAAACTCGACGCGTTATTGCCCTGGAATGTGGACCTGGTCCCCTTTTTAAAAAATGTGTCGCAGTATGGATAGGGGGAGTACGTCGATTTAACGGCGCTTACTAAGTACCCGGTGGTTAGGTGCCTAAAGGCACCGGAAGTTACAAGACCTTAGAATATGTCGAAGGGCATGAAAAAGCCCGCAGGGCTTGTGCCATGCGGGCTTTTCGTACTTCGCAGACCGGCCATGCCGGAAAACCCAGTTTTGTGGGCAGATATCCGGCAGTAATAACTCCCCGAAAATCTCCTGATTTATGTGCGCCGGTACTGGCTACCGGCTGAGCTCTCAGCACCCTGAAAAATCACAAAAAATCCCGTTATTTTTTCGAAAAATACCCTGCATGCAGCAGGTGCATTTGTCCACTCCCCGTTATCTAACTGCATTTATTTCTCTGCCAGCCTGAACCCCGCCCGCGCCAGTCCTGGCACAGCCTGAGCCCGGTCATGCATCTGCATTTAAACCGCCCTGCAAAGCGGGCAGGCGAGGCGGGGAAAGAACTGCGCGCTGTCTGGCGAGTTAATTATTTAACAGCTAGATAATTAGTGTCGCTGATAGCTGAGATTCATAATCCTATGAACCTTGAGATAAGGTTGCTATTCACACTCAAAATAAAATCATAGTGCGGAAATTGAGTTTTTTCTTGCTATATTTTTATTTTCCAAGAAGTATGGGGCCCTTATAAAAATCACTAGTTGTGAAATCTATTTCAAAATACTTATAGATTCTCTGAGGCTTTTCAGTAAAAAGCTCGTTTTCAGTGATGACGAATACTGGCATATCAAGATTCTTATCATTAAGGTAATTTATTATCCTAGCCATTCGTTCATCATTAATGTTAAGAAGGCAGGATAGTATTATAAAGTCACAATTTACAGTTTGGGCTATATTGATTAATTCGTCGATTTGCTTGGTATTAAAGGAACTATTGGATTTGCATTCACACAAGCCCAATTTACTTCCTATCTTAACAAAAACATCAATGTCGGATACGAGATTTGTCTCTTTAAAAATTTCATAATTGGATTCATAATTTAAATGGCTATATCCTTGCTTATTGATATAATTTATTAATAACAAAGTAGACAATTGACCTTGATCTACTGCTCTTGCTACTAACTGATTTAATTTATAATGGTCGTTTAATGTTTTACCGTTATCGAATATAGGTATGTTAATTACATTTCCGCATTCGACACAGTGGTTTATTTTCTGTAATGTTTCCAAAGGGAACCAAAGCATTGCTGAGCAATGAGTGCATTGAAAGTATTTACCCCTCAATAAGATTTTTGCATTATAAAGGTTTTGTAGTTTCTCATGGTAAAGAATAGATGACGAGTTTTTTTCTTTTAACTTACCCTCTATACTTTCCATAGTGATAATTGTTGAGGGTAACGATATGTCGCCTCGATCTTTTAGCGTGCCTATGTAAGAAATTAAGTCATCCTGTGATATGTTGTCTTCAAGTTCAGGGAATGCTTTTTGAACCAGTCTTTGTGTCCTTGTATGAGGGGTTAGTGATACTAATAAGTTAAATATTTTTTTATCGCTAATCAAACTTGCGTTTTTAATTCCCCCGAGCAGATGGATTAACTGCTCTAATATAAATGTTTTTGATGTTTGCTTTAAAGTGAGACCATAGTGGTAAAAATGAGAATGTAATAATGAAATAAATGAAGGAAGTCTAAAAGACTCTGTTATACCTGAGGTTCTGTAAGGTGAAAAATGTTTGAAGTACTTGGACAGTCCTTTGTTAGACAAGCGTGTAAAATAATGTGGGAAAGTTGATTTATCTACCGAGTTATCAGAAAAACACTCACCTAAAAAATATTTTTTCGGGTAAGAAAATTCTACTGGACCTCTAATTTCAAAAATAAACCCACCACCAAAACCTATATCTGCGAATGTTTTTTCATTGGGATGCGTTAGCGTTTTGATGTCTGAAGGATCTACGATATATTGATTATGTTCAAAATTAATCCATCTCTCTTGATTAGCTGGGAAATAATATCTGTCAGCAATAATGTATGTATTGTTTGGGAAATAAGAGAGTATTATATTTTTATCTTTTTCATTGCTTACAACAAGTATGGTTTCATTTGAAATGGTTTCTATATATTGCTCAAGGGTTTCAAGTGGTAACCAAGCTAGTCTGGTGGAGTTATAGCTATTTCTAGTATTCCAAAAGTAAATAATGAAACTGAAATCAGACGAATGTGAGATAAATAAATAATTTTTGTTGTTATCATCAAAATAACCGCGTCGATTATAATTTTTTTCGTATATGCTTGATGATGTATATGCCGATCCTATAATGGTGGTTAAATTATGATACTTAATTTTATTATCAAATAAATCGGTGTTTATTTTACCGGAAGTGGCTATGCAAGAAATATTCACATCTTGGAATATTGATGGCATTCTTTTTAAGTGAACATAGTTTTTCTTATCTACTACACCGAAATTCAAAGCGAGGAATAAAGAATTGGCAGTAAACTCAATATGTGATGAGGCATAAACTTTGCTGGGTATTAATGTTGGATCTTTTGTTGTTAAATAAGGCGTGCCAGAAAATGTAAAAACTGGAGAGCAGAAATTACGCAAATCATAATTTCTTGATGTAGAATTATAAGTTATAGCATTGAAAAATTCTGATATTATTCTATCGTCAAGGCTAGAGTAGTTAATTATAACATCAGGGTCGTAGCTATTCACAAGTGCTTTATTTATTTCAGAGAACAGTAAATCATCCGATTGTAAAATTAAATTCAAAATTCCATCAATATCTTTCATTAACGACATAAATATTGATAAAAATATTTTATGATCATTATCATTAATGATAAATAATTTACGGATAGGTCGGACTTTCGTTGTAACAAATGAGTTATACATTATCATATCTCTTTTCATTAGGTTTAATTGTGAGTATATAGTGTCTTAACGTAATTCCCCCACCAATCCATTAGATCTATTATTTGGATTAAATAGATTGAACGATTATAAGCTCTACGCACTTCGTTTTTATCGGTATGCGCCAATGTTGACTCGATAACGTCTGCATTTATCCCAGCTTCATTCATAGTTGTACTTGCGATTGACCTTAAACCATGAGCAACTAATTTACCACCATAGCCAATTCGCTTTAAAGCTGCATTAGCTGTCTGGCTGTTCATGGGTTGTTTTGGATCATTCCTGCTAGGAAAAATATGTTCGCGATGCGCGCTGATAGGCTTCATCACTTCTAGAATTTCTAATGCTTGTCGTGATAAAGGAACAATGTGTTCACGCTTAGCTTTCATCCGTTCGGCTGGGATCGTCCACAGTTTGGCGTCGAGATCGATCTCTGCCCATCTGGCACCCGAAGCTTCTGAAGGACGAACTAGGGCCAGAAGCTGCCATTCAGTTAGGCAGCGTGTCGGAACAGATAAATTCGACATAACCAATGAGCGCATCAGCTTAGGCAATTCTTTTGGTCGAAGCGTTGGCATGTTCTGCTTTTTGGGTTTCTCAAAAGCCATACCAACACCTGATGCCGGATTAGCTTCTATCAGACCGGTATTAAGTAAGCGCCGTTAAATCGACGTACTCCCCCTATCCATACTGCGACACATTTTTTAAAAAGGGGACCAGGTCCACATTCCAGGGCAATAACGCGTCGAGTTTTTCTTGCGTATCCGCCTCGCCGATGTGATCCAGCACATACTGGATATACGCCGTCGGCTCTAACTGATTGGCCTTCGCCGTTTCGATCAAGGAATAACACCCGGCACTGGCGCTGGCGCCCTGCGAACTGTCGGCAAATAGCCATGCCTTGCGACCGACCGCAAACGGGCGGATGGCATTTTCCGCCAACGCATTGCTGATGTTCACCTGCCCATGATCGCAATAGCCTATCAATTCTGCCCAGTGGTTGAGCGTGTAGTCCATGGCCTGACGGGTCAGCGATCCCTTCATTATCTTGCCGACATTCTGCTCCAGCCATAGTTTGAATGCCTTGAGCAACGGCAGGCTATATTGCTGACGGGCCAGGTATTTGTCCGCTTCACTGCGCCCCTGCAGGCTCCGTTCAATGCCATACAGTTTACCGATGTAGCCCAGCGCCACATCCGCTTTAGTGGGTTTGCCTTTGGCAGATTTTGCGCCCTTGGGGACCGCTTTGCCCGCTTCAATATATTTGCGCCGGGCATGATCCCAGCAGCCGATACGCACGAGATTGTTTTCACGGCACACCGCGTCATAACCGGCATAACCATCGGTTTGCAAAATACCGGTGAATCCCGCCAACAGGCGCACGGGAACACTACCCGCGCGGCTCGGGTCATACTCGAACAGCACTGAGGGTTTATCGGGGGGGCCACCGCGTATCACCCACATCCATTTGTCCGATTGGGCGGTTTTGCCTTCTTCTTTCAGCACCTGGATGCGGGACTCATCCATTTGCAGGTAACGGCCACTGTTTTGCACGTCACGCAACCTGGCCAGCAGCGGGGCAAATACCTTGGCTAACCGGATGATCCAGTGGGCCATATTGGTGCGGCCTACCGGGTGGCCACTGCGGGCAAGCATGTTTTCCAGGCGGTACAGCGGCAGCCCATCGGCATATTTGGCGACGATGATATACGCCAGCAAGGCGGTGGTGGCAAAACATTTGCCCAGCGGATGGACCGGGCGGCGGGCAGCCACAATAAACTCCTCGCCATCGCGGTCAAACACCGCTTTTTCCTGCCAGTATTCGATGACTTTTAACTGGGCGGGAATAAACGCCAGCTCTTCTTTAACCTTGCTGAAGAAGGTGGTGCGGGCACCGGCTTTTTCTTCGTCGGACAGGCACAACTCCACACGCTCACGCAGCAGACTATCGGAGAAACCGCGTTGGCGTTTTTGGGTGCCTGACGGCGGTGGGGGCGGCGATACGTCATCCGGCAGTTGAGCCAACAAGGACTCCATTGCCACGTCCAGTTCGGCTTCATCGAACAAGGCAATCTGGTCAGTATGCCGCTCACTGCTGGCGGCAAACTGTTGGGCTTTTTTGAGGCGGAGCAGTTCTTCGAGTAGGGCGATATAACATTCGCGATGTTGAAGCTGTTGCTGAAGTTCCTCGACCTGCGCCAGCAATTCAACCGCAGATAAACTGCGGTTGTCTGGGTTTTCGGCTGGCGGGAAAGTGGGCGTTTTCATGGTTAAATTATAACAAAAACAGCCACCTGATGCTTCCTGTTTCGACTAATTAACGCCATCATAATGCAGTTTTTTATGCCCATTGAGTAGACTGATATCGTAACCATCAAGCAGCCAGTTAATCTGCTCCCCGGTCAGGGGTAACAGGTCATCGGCCAGACTGGGCCATTTGAACTTCTCCTCTGCCAGCGCCTTGTAATAAAGGACAAAACCATTGTCTTCCCACATCAGACATTTGATTTTATTGCGCTGGCGGTTAGTAAAAGCATACAGCGCCCCGGTAAAAGGATCGTGTCCCAATTCCTGTTCTATCAGCGCCGCCAGCCCGTTGACCTGCTTGCGGAAATCGATGGGTGCGCGATAAAGAAAAATCTGTGGCATCGCCAGCGCCGGGCGTAAGTCACGGTTACGCATCAGAGTTGCCTGAGAATAGCGCCCAGCAGGGAAACATTGCGGTCATTAAGACCGGTGATCACCAGGCCATTGGGCAATGAGAGTGTCAGCTCGGTTGGGGTGTCGACGTGGGTGATGTCGGCGGTGACTTTGGCAAACCCTGGGGCCCGCGCTTGAGTCGGGTTATCGGTACAATATTTTTGCCGCCAGTAAACAAACTGGTGGTATGTCAGCTGCTGTTGCTGGCAGAAAACCTGGCCAGAAAGACCGGATGCTTGCCAGGTGGTGATCTGTTCGCGCCAATGCTCGGCCCGCTGTTGAGATGTCATGATTGCGCCTCGGTGTTTAGGGTAGACAGCGGCAGTGTGGCGCAGTTAATCACTGAAAAAAGATGCCGATTTAAGGGCGCTTACGGTATTAACTGCATAAATCATTATCTCATTAACGCGCTGTACCAAACGGCGAACTGTCTCCAGAGCTCCGCATGCTTTGATTGGCTCCAATGCCTCAACAATCGTTCTGGCTTTTATCTTCTGAACAGGTATCGTGCCGATAGCAGGGAAAACGTCTTTATCCAAAGAACGCCAAATATCTTTCGCATAGTCTTCTGTGACGCTCTTGCTTTTAATCTGGAACCAGTTGCTGCCACAGTTGAGAAAATGCTGTCCAGCTCAATCTGGCGCAGTTCTGATGCTTGCTCTTGCTGCTGCTGTGGATCCATACCTTGTGCGAGCGTGGTCAAATGCTGGTCGCGTATCTGACGAGCTGCTGCGAGTGTAAGAGCCGAGACTTTAATTCGTTCGGTTACCACTGACTGGACGCTGATAGCGGAAGCGCTATAATTTTTTACCTGATGTTTTGACAGTAAGAACAGGCCATCACCATCATGAAGCGTGAAGTCTTTTTCGCGGGGTTTAGCTTTGAGGATTTCGTTGTTAGTGAGGGGGCGTGTGATGCGCGCCATGTCTGGAGCCCTTCCATAATTGGTACACGTTTAATGGATCACAGTATACCGTGTACCTAAACGTGTACCAATTTTCTCTGGATTCAGCCGGATGACCTCGGACGATTACAGACACAAAAAAGCCCGCAGGGCTTGTGCCATGCGGGCTTTTCGTACTTCATCGGACTTATCTGGTAATACCCGATGTCTAAATTGGTGGAGCTGGGGGGATTCGAACCCCCGTCCGGAATTACTCTACCGTCGGCACTACATGCTTAGTCTAATCTTTACATTCGCCTGCCAGCTGCGGATAGACACGCCACTAACAAACTAGCCTGATTGGATTTAACGCTTCAACCCCAGGCAGGGCATCCACGCGATCTCTTTTAGGTTTGACCTCTCTTGATCCCCGTCCTAAGAGCGGAGGCTAGGGAGAGAGGGCTCTAAGCAGGTTATTAAGCTGCTAGTGCGTACGTTTCGTCGTTTGCGACTATTTTTTTGCGGCTTTTTACGAGGCCAACCGCCCCTCGGCATGCACCTTGGGCTTTGCAAATCCCGTCGAATCCAGGATCAGCCCCAGGAGACTTTCGCCAGTATACCAGAATCTACCGCTACTAAGCCACTGATTAGCGGTTAGCGTTCTTCATGATACGGGCTTTGTCTAATTTCCATTCACGTTCTTTAATATCGTCACGCTTGTCGTGTTCTCTTTTACCTTTCGCTACGCCAATTTTGACTTTGCTCCAGGCATTTTTCCAATACATCGACAGCGCAACAACTGTGTAGCCTTCACGGCTGACTCGTCCTATCAGCGAATCTAACTCGCGTTTGTTCAGTAATAATTTACGCGAGCGGGTCGGATCACAAACAACATGTGAAGACGCAACGTTGAGTGGCGTAATCGTCGCACCGAAAAGGTAGGCTTCACCATTCATGAATGTGACATAGCTATCGCTTATATTGGCTTTGCCTGCACGCAGTGATTTTACTTCCCAACCTTGCAGCGTAAGCCCTGCCTCAAATTCTTCCTCAATGAAGTATTCATGGCGAGCGCGCTTATTTTGCGCAATGGTAGCGGAACCGGGTTTGTACGCTTTTTTCTTTGTCATAGTGTCGTCATTATACTGGATGTAAAGGGGAATGAAATCCCTGCGGTGTGTCTAAAGCAATGTTGATGATATCGTGCGATAACGTTCGCATAATTTTTGTCTGACCGCTTATCAATGCTATTATTTTGCGCGTTTTATGACTCACGGAAAATTGTATGCCCAAGATAAATCGATCGGCATTGGTCCCATTCAGTGCGGAGCAGATGTATAAACTAGTCAATGATGTCCCTTCTTACTCTGATTTTTTGCCAGGGTGCACGGGGAGTCGGGTTTTGTCCTCTACACCGGAGGAGATGACCGCGGCTGTTGATGTATCAAAAGCCGGTATCAGCAAAACGTTTACCACCCGTAATCGGTTAACCAGCAATCAGAACATTGCCATGCAACTGGTTGATGGTCCATTTCGTCAGCTAAATGGAGGTTGGCACTTTACGCCACTTAGTGCAGATGCCTGTAAAGTCGAGTTGCATCTGGATTTTGAATTCAAGAATGCATTGATTGAACTGGCCTTCGGAAAGATTTTTAAAGAACTGGCAAACAATATGGTTCAGGCATTCACGCAACGTGCCAAAGAGGTTTACCGTGCCTGAACTTCACGTGGAAGTCGTTTATGCCTTACCGGATCGTCAGTACCTGAGGTCATTAACCCTGGAGGACGGCTCTACAGTTGAACAGGCCGTTGTTGCTTCTGGATTATTAGCATTACGGCCAGATATTGATTTGAGCATTAACAAAGTCGGCATCTATAGCCGACCTGTCAGGTTGACTGATGTACTCAGTGAAGGCGATCGTGTTGAAATATACCGACCTTTGATTGCCGACCCGAAAGAACTACGTCGTCAACGTGCAGAACGCGCAAAAAAATAAGGCACGCAAGTACCTTATTATCTGTCTATTTGTCGGCGCAGTTCACCACTAAGTGAATAACCGCCTATCGCCGACAATATCTGGGCATTGTTACAGTGCAGGCTTGTTATTCAGGTTTGTGAGCACGCCGTCACTGTTAAAAGTCAATGTCAAGGTTTGCTGTTTCACTGCTTCGTGACCAGGTTGTTGGCGGAAGACATAATACCAGATATCGCTACCAAACGGATCTTTCAGCATCGGTGTACCCAAGATATAGATAACCTGTTGTTTGGTCATACCGGTGTGAATTTTGGCGACATCAGCCGGTGCCAGATAGTTTCCCTGGTTGATGTCCGGCCGATAAACCACTTTTTCTAGCGTGGAACATCCGGCAGTCAGCATAACAACAACCACCGTGGCGACGATAGTTAGCGTTTTACAGCGCATAGTGATTACATTCCTTAAGGGCATAGGTTGCAGATGATAATAGACCTTGCCTGACTTGAAAACCTGCAAGACCCATGTAAGACCCCGGGAAGTCAAAAAAGTTGGGCTTTTTTATGGCATCCATCTCAACAACCACCCCGTAGGTCGTTACAGCGCACTGTTAAAAACACATTCAACGTTTTTATGCGGCTAACAACTCTTTTGCGTTTGCCAGCGTATTTTTCGTTACAGCACTGCCACCCAGCAGGCGGGCGAGTTCCTGTAATCGTGCTCGCTTATCTAACGGCTGCATCAGGGTTTCTGTTGCTGAACCGTCAGTTTGCTTGCTGACAAAAAAGTGATGATGTCCGCAGCCTGCGACTTGTGGCAGGTGGGTAACACACATAACCTGAGTGGATTCCCCCAACTGACGCAACATCTTACCGACAATAGCTGCCGTTGGGCCACTAATACCGACATCAACTTCGTCGAAAATCAGCGCCGGAGTATCCATTTTCTGTGCTGTAATGACCTGAATGATCAGAGCAATACGAGAAAGCTCGCCACCAGATGCTACTTTCACCAGCGACTGGTGGGGCTGGCCTGGGTTAGTCGTCACGCGAAATTCAATATGGTCTGCACCATTGATGCCGAGAGATTCCGGTGCAAACTCGACGTTTATGCTGAAATGCCCGTGCGGCATAGCCAGGGCATGCATATTGGTTGTGATCAACTGTGCTAGCTCACTAGCATGGTGGCTGCGGCGAATATGTAATTGTTCAGCCAAATGCAGGGCTTGTTGATGGTATTCACTCACTGTGCGACTCAGAATTTCATGATCGCTTTCCTGCTGATCCAGTTGCTGTTGCTCATTAAGCATTTGTTGATAAAAAGTGGGTAGATCTTCCGGTGCAATGTGATGCTTTCTGGCCAGTGTTAGTTGCCGGGAAATGCGCTGTTCCAGTTCATACAATCTGATTGGATCAAGGTCCATCTGGTCGCTGTAATGACGCAACTCATCACTGACCTCGCTGATTTGGATGTCGGCTTCTTCCAGTAATGCCAGTGTTCCAGCGAGTTTTTCATCCATGCTGATCAGTTCAGAAAGCTGATGTTTTGCGGTGTGCAACATACTGAGCAAGTTTTGTTCTTCACCTTCACTAAGCAGTTGTAGCGTTTGTTGGCTAAGCGCGAGCAGCTGTCCGCTGTTGGACAGACGCTTGTACTCGGCATCAATCTGTTCATATTCTCCGGCCTGTGGAGCGAAGTCATTCAGTTCTTTCAGTTGGTATTGCAGAAGTTCCCGGCGTGCTTCCCGTTCAATGGTTGCCTGCTGGTGTTGGGCCAGTTCACGACAGCTTTGGTGCCACTGTTGCCAGACGTGCTGCATGGCAGAAAGTAATTGAGGTTCATCGGCGTAGGCATCCAGCAGATGACGCTGATGTTCTGGTTTAAGCAACAGTTGGTGTGCATGTTGACCGTGTAGTTGGATCAGATGTTGGCCCAGTTCCCGTAGTTGGGAAAGCGGAACAGCGGTACCGTTAATGAAACCACGGGAACGTCCGTCGGCACCGATAACTCGTCGCAGCAGGCATTCATTGCTGTCATCAAGCTGGTTTTGCTCCAGCCAGACCAATGCCGCCGGGGTGTCAGCCAGTGAAAAACGGGCGCAGATATCTGCACGTGCCGCTTCCGGACGAACCATGCTGGCATCAGAACGGTTCCCGAGGCAGAGACCGAGAGCATCAATCGCAATGGATTTACCTGCACCGGTTTCGCCGGTAATGACGCTCATCCCGGCTTGAAAATCAATTTCTAGTTCGCGCACGATGGCGAAGTTACTGATAGTGAGTTGCGCCAGCATGGTAGTTTCCTGTATGTAACAACAAGTGTGATTACGTACAGTATAAACTGGTTTTTTATACAGTAAAGTGGCTTGCGGTCATTTTTAGAACAATTTTTTAGACCATCCGAGTTTGCTACTTAATGTATTGAAATAGCTGTAATCTTTGGGATGAATGAGATTGAGGTGATGTTTGCTACGCCGGATGAAAACCTCTTCACCTTCCTGTATTGGCAGCGAGATCTGGCTGTCACAGCTGATTTCCAGATCGTTGGTGATTTTGGAGAACTTCAGCCGAATAGTACTGCTGCTGTTAATTACCAGCGGACGCGCCGACAGTGTGTGCGGGAACATGGGAACCAGTGCAATGGCATCCAGCGTAGGGGTCAGAATAGGGCCGCCTCCAGAAAGGGAATAAGCGGTGGAACCGGTAGGTGTGGAAATGATCAGACCATCTGAACGTTGAGAAAAGGCAAAGCTATCATCGATATAGACTTCAAACTCGATCATATGAGCGACTTTCCCCGGATGAAGAACGACTTCGTTGATCGCTGTGCTAATACTGTTGGCCTGCTTTGTGCGGCATACCTGTGCTTCCAGCATGAAACGGCTTTCGCAAATGTAATGACCTGCCAGTACATCACTGAGCTGTTGCTGAGTATGGTCGGGATCCAAATCAGTAAGGAAACCAAGGTTGCCGCGGTTAACACCGATCACGCTAACATCATAACGTGAAAGTATTCGCGCCGCTCCCAGCATATTGCCGTCCCCGCCAATCACGATGGCCAGATCTGCCTGTCGCCCGATATCATCCAGATTACCGGTTACGGCGTCTTTCAAATTGAGAGCGTGGGCAATCTGTGGCTCGAGCAGCACTGAGTAGCCTTTGTCGCTCAACCAGTGATATAGCATGTCATGAGTGGTCAGTGCCGTGGGATGGCGCGGATGACCGACAATGCCGATGCAGTTAAATAGTTTGTTCATTGAATCGATTATCCTCACCGAAGTGTCTGGCACTCCGTGTTTTAAGGCAATATGTGAATCGTTCCCTTGAAACCCCGCGTTTGATCCCCATAATAAGCGAACTAGCGAGAACAATGCTAAAACCGCGGAGAATTTCATGAGTAGTAAAGATCAGAAGTCACCTGACGAGCAAGTCTTGGATCAAAAGGAAACGGCAGAAGGGCAAAAAGCGGAAGCCATGCCGGAGATGACAGAAGTGGTTGACCCGCGTGATGAGCGTATTGCCGAACTGGAAGCACAGTTGAACGATGTACAGCAGCGTGAACGTGATAACGTGATGCGTGCTCGCGCAGAGATTGAGAATATTCGTCGCCGTACGGATATTGACATTGAAAAGGCCCACAAGTTTGCATTGGAAAAGTTTGCGGGTGAAATGTTACCGGTGATTGATAATCTGGAGCGCGCACTGGAAATGGCCGACAAGTCTGATGAGGCACTGTCTGCCATGATTGAAGGTGTTGAACTGACGCTGAAATCTCTGTTAGCGGCAGTGCATAAGTTTGGTATTGATGTGGTTGATGAGGCCAATGTGCCGTTCAATCCGGAAGTCCACCAGGCCATGACTATGCTTGAATCTGCCGATCATCAGCCGAATCACGTCATGATGGTGATGCAGAAAGGTTACACGTTGAATGGTCGACTACTGCGTCCGGCAATGGTGGCTGTGTCTAAAGCCAAAGAATAATATTCCCTTTTCTCCGAAGACAATGGCTTCGCTGCGGTTGTCTTCGAAGATTTCCATTCAAATTTTCCTGTCTTTAATCCTGTAATCCCTCTGTTTTTTTATTGTGTTCATGTGGTGTTTTTCGCATGAAGTAATAAGTATTCTTGAATTTTAAATAATTGCGTTTTTTTGTTTATAATTTGTTAATATTCGTTTGCTGAATCCGGTGTTTTTCATAGGGTAAATGCATCATTATCTTTACCTATTAGAGTAATAATTATTGCCGTTCTAAATGCACTTGATAATCATTATCATTAATGTAAAAGTAGTAAAACAACAGCTTTAGAAGGGTCACTCATATGCCGGGAAGTCGTGTAGTCGAATCAGTCAGCCGCAAATCGAGAAAGGTTAAACTTTCTTTGATGGGGCCGGCTTTCATCGCAGCGATCGGTTATATCGACCCTGGTAACTTCGCCACCAATATTCAGTCGGGTGCTTCTTACGGTTATCAATTGCTGTGGGTTGTGGTTTGGGCCAACCTGATGGCGATGCTGATCCAATTGCTTTCAGCCAAGTTGGGCATTGCCACTGGGAAAAATCTGGCGGAGCATATCCGTGACCGTTTCCCGCGTCCTGCCGTATGGGCTTATTGGGTTCAGGCTGAAATCATTGCCATGGCAACCGATCTGGCTGAATTTATCGGGGCAGCCATCGGCTTTAAATTGCTGTTTGGCGTGTCCCTGCTGGAAGGGGCTGTACTCACCGGTATTGCGACTTTCTTGATCCTCATGCTGCAACAGCGTGGACAAAAACCACTGGAAATGGTGATTGGTGGTCTACTGCTGTTTGTTGCGGCAGCGTACATTGTGGAATTGATTTTCTCACGTCCGGAGTTAGTGGCATTGACCAAAGGAATGGTTATTCCCAGTTTTCCGACCTCGGATGCGGTATTGCTGGCTGCCGGGGTATTGGGTGCGACTATCATGCCGCATGTGATTTATCTGCATTCATCCCTGACTCAACGGGAAGGGAAATATACATCTGCAGAGCGTTATACCGCGACTAAAGTTGATGTTTCCATAGCAATGACCATTGCGGGATTTGTGAATCTGGCGATGATGGCGACGGCGGCGGCGGCATTTCATTTTAGTGGTAATACTGGGATTAGCGATCTCGATCAGGCTTACCTGACGTTGCAACCATTGCTGGGGCATGCTGCCGCGACCATATTCGGTTTGAGCCTGGTGATGGCGGGGCTGTCATCAACGGTCGTGGGAACGCTGGCGGGTCAGGTGGTGATGCAAGGTTTTGTGCATTTTCATATACCGCTGTGGTTACGCCGCTCTGTTACTATGTTGCCGTCATTTATTGTGATTTTGTATGGTATGGATCCCACCCGAGTGCTGGTATTGAGTCAGGTTCTGCTGAGTTTCGGGATCGCTTTGGCATTAATTCCACTGTTGGTATTTACCGGAAACCGGGAATTAATGGGTAATCTGGTCAACAGTCGGTTGATACAAAACACGGGAAAATTGATTGTATTTATCGTTGTTTCACTGAACCTCTATCTGATCGTCGATACGCTGCTGGCGCGTTAATCGCGCCTGTATTCCTGGTAGTATCACGTGCATTCCTGTTTTACCAAGCTTATTATTTTCCACGGATTCTTTGTATGCCGGGGCTCAATTATGTCGTCACCCATCACAATTATTGAAAAGAAGATTTTATCCGACCACTGGTTTGTTCTGAATAAATATGTATTTGATCTGAAAAGAAAAAATGGCGAGCTGGTTCGCCAGATGCGGGAAGTTTACGACCGGGGGAATGGTGCGGCAATTCTGTTGTATAACCGGGATAAAGGAACTGTTGTGCTGACACGACAATTCCGGATGCCGACATATGTTAACGGTAACGACAGCGGGATGTTACTGGAAGTCTGTGCTGGATTGCTGGATGACCAGTCGCCGGAGGCCTGTATCCGCAATGAAGCGATTGAAGAAACTGGATACGCTATAGGAAAAGTGGAAAAGTTGTTTGAAGCTTATATGTCGCCCGGAGGGGTGACTGAACTGATTCATTTTTTTGCAGCGGAATACGATGAGTCGCTGCGAGAAATGCGGGGTGGTGGCGTGGATGATGAAGATATTGAAGTTGTTGAGCTACCTTTTACCGAGGCCATGGCTCTGCTCAAAGATGGTCATATCAGAGATGGTAAGACTATTATGTTATTACAGTACGCCCAGATTCAAGGCTGGTTTACTGAAAGATAGGCTGAGAGTTCAGTCATCGATAAGGGGCGATGGCGCCCCTTTTTTGTGTCCCTTACTGTGTACGGTGAGCCATCCGATATTACAGTTTTGCAGCCAGCAACGTTTCCAGTTTCTGCTGATCGGCGGCAAACAGACGTATTCCTTCAGACAGTTTCTCTACCGCCATCGGATCCTGATTGTGCTCCCAGCGGAATTCGGCTTCCGATAGTGATAACGGGTGGTGGAAACCCTCGGTGGATGGTCTGAGTTTGCGTTCTACCGGAGCGTCGCTATTTTTCAACTGCTCCAGTAGTGCAGGGGAAATGGTCAGACGATCGCAGCCCGCCAGCGCCAGAATCTGTTCTATCCTGCGGAAGCTGGCGCCCATGATGATAGTCGGGTAGCGGTATTGCTTGTAATACGTATAGATTTTACGTACCGACAGTACGCCTGGGTCCTGTTCGGCATCGTATTCGGCAACGGGTTGTCTGGTTTGATACCAGTCATAGATACGTCCGACAAAAGGAGAAATCAGGTAAACGCCAGCTTCAGCACAGGCGCGAGCCTGGGCAAAGGAAAAAAGCAGAGTCAGATTACAGTTAATACCTTCCTTCTCCAGCTCTTCGGCGGCACGAATCCCTTCCCAGGTCGCCGCCAGTTTGATCAAAATACGCGAGCGGTGAATATCTTTTTCTTCATACATGCCAATGAGCTTGCGGGCTTTGGCAACACACATCCCACGGTCAAATGACAAACGGGCATCCACTTCGGTAGAGATTCGGCCGGGAATACTTTTCAGCACTTCCGCGCCAATGTTCACCGCCAGGCGGTCACTGGCGTTAATCAGTTGGGTTTCACGGGAACCGCCCTGCTTGCGGGCATAAACCAGCGCGTCGTCAAACAGTGGTTGGTATTGTGGCAGGCTGGCCGCTTTCAGGATCAGGGATGGATTGGTTGTAGCGTCCTGTGGAGAGTAATGACGGGTAGATTCGATATCGCCACTATCAGCCACCACAACGGTTAGCTGTTTAAGGGCTTCTAATTGGTTCATCGCTTAACTCCTTGAACAATAATATGAAAATAAAAACGCAAGGCAACACACTGCATCATTACCGGGAAGAATGACATGCGCTTTCTCTGATTGCTGCGACGGGAAATGTCGATGACACAGCATAAGGCAGGCTGTCGTGCTGCATTGTGTTATCTGTTTTCTGTTGCTGGATATTTGCAGGAGAGCGGTCCCGGAGTGGCTATCTGCATTTCCCAGACTTTGAGCATAGACTCGTCCGAGAATTTATTCCTGAAGGGCGCTCGCTAACTGATTTTTCTCCTCATTAATTAATTATATTAAGCGATATTCACTCTTGGATTTTGTAATGCGTCATGGTTTAACCAAAGGTGAACACTATACTTAAGTAACTCGCAACCCTACTTGAACAACAAAGCGAAAAGGTAAGGTAATTAAAAATGGATGAACAACTAAAGCAAAGCGCACTAGACTTCCACCAATATCCGGTACCGGGAAAAATTCAGGTTTCACCGACCAAACCGCTGGTCACTCAGCGTGATTTGGCGTTGGCCTATTCTCCTGGCGTTGCCGCACCCTGTTTGGAAATTGCCAAAGATCCGCAAGCTGCCTATAAATACACCGCACGAGGAAATCTGGTTGCGGTTATCTCCAATGGTACAGCGGTGCTGGGTTTAGGGAATATTGGCGCACTGGCAGGCAAGCCAGTCATGGAAGGCAAAGGAGTGTTGTTTAAAAAATTCTCAGGTATTGATGTTTTCGATATCGAAGTAGATGAGCTGGATCCAGACAAGCTGATTGACGTGATTGCTGCACTGGAACCCACGTTTGGCGGTATCAACCTGGAGGATATCAAGGCACCGGAATGTTTCTATATTGAGAAGAAACTGCGTGAACGGATGAAGATTCCGGTATTTCACGACGACCAACACGGTACGGCCATTATCTGTACTGCCGCCGTACTTAACGGTCTTCGCGTAGTGAAAAAGGCTATTTCTGATGTACGGCTGGTGGTCTCTGGTGCTGGTGCTGCGTCTATCGCCTGTCTGAATTTACTGGTGGCGCTGGGGCTGAGACACGAAAATATTGTGGTTTGTGACTCACGTGGCGTGATTTACAAAGGCCGTGACGTGAATATGGCTGAAACCAAGGCCGCCTATGCTATTGAAGATAATGGTTGCAGGAAACTGGCTGATGTCATTCCTGACGCCGATATTTTCCTCGGTTGTTCCGGTCCTGGCGTGCTGACTCAGGATATGGTCAAAACGATGGCGCCGAATCCATTGATTCTGGCGTTGGCCAACCCGGAACCGGAAATTCTGCCACCGTTGGCGAAGGCTGTCCGCCCGGATGCCATTGTCTGTACCGGCCGTTCGGATTACCCGAATCAGGTTAACAACGTACTGTGTTTTCCGTTTATTTTCCGCGGTGCGCTGGATGTGGGCGCGACCGTTATCAACGAAGAGATGAAGCTGGCTTGTGTTCATGCGATTGCCGATTTGGCTTTGGCGGAACAGAGTGAGGTGGTCGCCTCTGCTTATGGCGATCAAGAGCTCTCCTTTGGTCCGGAATACTTGATTCCCAAACCTTTCGATCCGCGCTTGATCATCAAGATTGCACCAGCCGTGGCGAAAGCGGCGATGGATTCAGGGGTGGCGACACGTCCTATCGAGGACTTCAATGCTTACACCGAGAAACTGACCGAGTTTGTCTACAAGACCAATCTGTTCATGAAACCGGTGTTTTCTCAGGCCCGTCTACAGTCGAAACGCGTGGTGCTGGCCGAAGGGGAAGACCCGCGTATCCTGCATGCAACTCAGGAATTGGTCACCCTGGGGCTGGCGTTCCCGATATTGATTGGCCGCCCCAGTGTAATAGAAAAACGCATCCAGAAGCTCGGCTTGCAGATTACTATCGGAAAAGATTTTGAGGTTGTGAATAACGAGTCCGATCCTCGTTTTAAAGCGTACTGGCAAGAATACTTTGAGATGATGAAACGGCGCGGTATTTCACAGGATCAGGCGCAGCGTGAGATGCGCGCCAATTTGACGTTGATCGGTTCTATCATGGTTCATCGCGGCGAAGCCGATGCATTAATTTGTGGCACCGTCGGGAATTATGAAGAGCATTTCGCTGTAGTGGAAGATGTGTTTGGCTATCGTGATGGTGTGCATGTTGCGGGTGCAATGAATGCATTGCTGTTGCCAAGCGGCAATACGTTTATCGCTGATACGTATGTGAACGCTGATCCAACGCCGGAACAATTGGCGGAGATCACGCTGATGGCGGCTGAGACAGTACGTCGTTTCGGTATTGAGCCGAAAGTGGCATTGCTGTCTCACTCCAGCTTTGGTACTTCTGATTCCCCGACAGCGAAGAAAATGCGCGACACGCTGGCGCTGGTGAACAAGATGGCGCCAGATTTGCAAATCGATGGTGAAATGCACGGCGATGCCGCGTTGATGGAGTCGATTCGTAATGAACAGATGCCTGACAGTCCGTTGAAAGGCTCTGCCAACATTCTGATCATGCCGAATATGGAATCTGCCCGCATCAGTTATAATCTGTTGCGTGTTTCTTCGTCCGAAGGGGTGACGGTTGGTCCGGTGCTGATGGGTATCGCCAAACCGGTTCATATCCTGACGCCGATTGCCTCTGTTCGCCGTATTATTAACATGGTGGCGCTGGCAGTGGTTGAAGCACAGACTACGTTGCGGTAAGTGATATTGGTCTCTGACAGGCCGGCAGAGAAATCTACCGGCTTTTTTATCCCTGTCAGGAAGCGGCCTTCTGCTGTAGCCATTTATCCAGCTCGTTGGCAAACTGTTGTCGATCCCGCTGGTTAAGGACGTTGGGGCCACCAGTCTGAATACCACTGGAGCGTAAAGTATCCATGAAATCACGTAATGTAAGGCGTTCACGGATGGTATCCGGCGTATAACGCTCTCCACGAGGATTAAGCGCCACCGCCTGTTTTTCCAGGACTTCTGCGGCCAGCGGAATGTCGCTGGTCACCACCAAATCACCAGGTTTGGCACGGCGCACAATTTCATTGTCTGCCACATCAAAACCTGCGGGTACTCGCAGGGTATGAATAAAACGCGAAGGTGGTACTTTGAGCGATTGATTGGCAACCAACGTTACTGGTGTCTCTGTCCGTTCCGCTGCGCGATACAGCACCTCTTTGATCACGTTGGGACAGGCATCGGCATCTACCCAAATAACCGGCATTAGTATTTTCCTTTTTCATCAAATAATCCCAGCCAGTCACGGGCTGGCAGAAAATCGTGGTACAACGCGGCTTCAGGGCTGTCGGGTTCGGGTTGATACTGGTATTCCCACCTTACTAGCGGCGGCATTGACATCAGAATAGATTCAGTGCGTCCACCGCTTTGCAGTCCAAACAGCGTGCCGCGGTCCCATACCAGATTGAATTCCACATAGCGCCCACGACGGTAGAGCTGGAACTGACGCTCACGCTCACCCCATTGCATGTCTTTATGGCGATTCACAATGGGTAAATAGGCATCTAGAAAGCCTTCACCCACGGCTCGCATAAAAGCAAAACAGGTGTTGAAATCAGGGGTGTTCAGATCGTCAAAGAACAGACCACCAACGCCTCTGGCCTCATTCCGATGCTTGAGATAAAAATAGTCATCACACCATTTCTTGTAGCGCGGATAGACGTCATCACCAAACGGTTTACACAGATTGTAGGCGGTTTGGTGCCAGTGTACGGCATCTGCTTCGAAACCATAAAACGGCGTGAGATCGAAGCCACCGCCAAACCACCATACTGCGGGTTCATCTTCCTTTTCCGCGATAAAGAAACGCACATTGGCATGACTGGTGGGAATGTAAGGGCTTAACGGATGGATAACCAATGAAATGCCCATTGCCTGGAATCGACGGCCTGCCAGTTCTGGTCGGTGAGTGCTGGCCGATGGCGGCAGAGATGGACCTGATACATGAGAGAAATTGACGCCCGCCTGTTCAAACACACTGCCTTGTCGCAATACGCGGCTGCGACCACCGCCGCCAGAGGCATGTCCCCAGGCATCTTCCTTGAACGTTACAGCGCCATCAATACGCTCTAATTGCTGACAGATCGTATCCTGCAAGGAAAGCAGAAAGCTTTTGACCTGGTTGATATCAGGTGTGCTCATAATGTCCCTTATGATGAGGGGGGAGAAAGCAGCCAGTATAACGGGAATCGGCGGCAGATGAATATCAGCGCAGTTACTCGTATTTTCCCGTCAGAAGCCTATGAATTTGATGTTGCGTCTGACACAAATCACGCGATAATCAAAACATCCCTAATTTATCGAATGGCAATCAGCAATGGAAATTCGCATATTCAGGCAAGATGACTTTGAGGAAGTGATCACCCTTTGGGAACGTTGTGATCTGTTGCGTCCCTGGAATGATCCGGAAATGGATATTGAACGTAAACTCAACCATGATCCTGATTTATTTTTGGTGGCTGAAGTGGGTAGCGAGGTGGTGGGGTCAGTAATGGGTGGCTATGACGGTCACCGTGGCTCCGCCTATTACCTTGGTGTCCATCCGGATTTTCGCGGCCGAGGTATTGCCAATGCGTTGATCAATCGCCTGGAGAAAAAGCTGATTGCCCGTGGTTGCCCGAAAATCCACCTGATGGTGCGAGAAGATAATGAGGCAGTTATCGGGATGTATGAAAAGCTGGATTACGAAACTGTCGATAGTGTGACATTGGGTAAACGACTGATTGAAGATCAGGAGTATTAGGTTGTGTCTCTCCCCAGAGAGACGCACGACGCGGTGGTCGCCCAGTGTATCCAGGTTTTTTTACTGATAAGGATTAAACTATATAGCCGTTTTGCGGCACTTTTTGTTTTTTTACCCGTCTGACATAACGGCTGAGGTCTGCACCATCGGTCCAACAAGTAAAAATCAGGTGCTGTTTCATTTTGAGGAGTGAGTTGTGATTAAAGTCCGCCCGTTGTTTCTGGCATTACCGCTGCTATTGTCGGGATGCAGTACGCTTTCTGGTTTTTCCTGGTCTAGCTTGTCGCCGTTCAACTGGTTTGGTAGTCCAATCACTGTTTCTGATGCTGGTGTTGGGGGAATCAACGCCGGTACGCCGTTGTCACAGCCGGTATTGGATAAAGCGCTGAATGGCAATTACTCCCTGCTCAGTGGCATGGGTATCGAAAATGGCAAGCTGACAGCGTTTTATGAAGCTCGCAAAGATAACAACGTGATGCTGGTGATTAGCGGCGAGCCTAAAGGCCATGTGAACAAGGTGGAAGTACAGGATAAGAGCATTGCCAGCCAATGGGGTGTGAAAATTGGTGATGAATTCGGTTCGTACTACAGTAAAGCGTTTGATGTTTGTCGATTAGGGCAGGGTAATAACGCACAAAGTGTGGAGTGTGTTGCTCCGCAAAGCAAACACGTTAGCTACCTGTTTTCTGGGACATGGAGTGGGCCGGAAGGGTTGATGCCTCCTGACGATATGCTGAAAAAATGGAAGGTCAGTAAAATTATCTGGCATGCCCAAGCCAGAAACTGAGCATTTATAGGCGTTGCGTCTGTGGCGCGCGCCTTGTTACCCCCTATCGCCAGCGTATTTCCCAGTTTCTTTCTTTACCGATGTGATTACCGGAACATTTTGCGCTGAAGCAAAGTAAAATTTACCGTATCCGGTATGATGAGCAGGCTGCGCATGGTGGATGCCAGATAACAACTAAGGCACTGAATAACGTGAGGAAGCAAGAGATGACACAAATTCAAAGCGGTATTTTGCTGGAGCATCGCCGTTTTGCCATTTTTATGGAAGCGATGGTTCAAGGGGAATTTGATGCCATCCGCCAGGGTTGCAAAAAGTTTTGTCAGGCATTGAGTGAGTTGCAGCAGCGTTTCCCTGATGCTGGCCTGGGAGCTGTTATTGCGTTTGGTGACGACGTATGGCGTGAGTTGGACTGTGAAAACAGTGCGACAGAGCTTAAACCTTTCACGCCATTAGGTAACGGCCTGGCACCCGCTACCCAGCGCGACCTGTTGATTCATATTCAGTCTCTGCGCCACGATGTCAATTTCACTTTGGCACAGGCAGTGCTGTCCAGTTTTGGTAAGACCATCCATATCGAAGAAGAAACTCATGGCTTTCGTTGGATAGAGGAGCGCGATCTGAGCGGTTTTGTGGATGGTACCGAAAACCCGCAAGGTGATGAGCGTCATAGTGTTGCCATTATTCCTGACGAGAAGTCTGGAGCGGGCGGCAGTTATGTTTTCGTTCAGCGTTGGGAACATAACCTGAAGCAGTTACAGCGGATGAGCGTAGGGCAGCAAGAACAAATTATTGGTCGCACTAAACAGGACAATGAAGAATTGTCGTCAGATCAACGACCAGCGACGTCTCATGTCAGCCGTGTTGACTTGAAAGAAGATGGCAAGGGGCTGAAAATTCTGCGTCAGAGCTTACCTTACGGGACGGCCAGCGGCAAAAACGGTCTTTACTTCATCGCCTACTGTGCCCGCCTGTACAATATAGAACAACAACTGCTGAGCATGTTCGGTGAACGTGACGGGAAACGTGACGATATGTTGCGTTTTACCCGCGCAGTGAGCGGCAGCTATTTCTTTGCACCCTCTCTTGATCGCTTGCTATCGCTGTAACGCATTAACCCGTATTTTGTTATATAGGCACCGTTCAACGGTGCCTGTTTTTTATGGGGAAAATAATTAACCTGTAGGAAATGCTGATAATTCATCGGGGAAGATGGTGTGACTGCGTCCACACCCGGCATTGGCAATATTCTGTTTATCACACTACAACGTCTGGTCGATGATACCGGTGTCGTGCTGGCAATAATCATCATTTTCTTTCGTCGGTGATATGGGAACCAGAAGACAATCCTTGGCAAGGCGGGAACGGAAAAAGGGTACTGTCAGTATTGGTGTCGCCACGTTTTCGTTAGATTCAGAGCACAAAACAGTGGTCAACGTTTCATGCCGCATGCTATACCAATGATATGTTGTAGGACAACTTATACGATAAGGATTATGAGCATCCAATCAATACAAAAACACAATGTCGTCGATGCGGTATATGAGCAAATTAAGGAAAAACTATTGGATGGCAGTTGGCCGGCAGGCTGTAAGCTCCCTTCAGAGTCTGAACTGACAGCATCGTTTAATGTCAGCCGTGTCAGCATCCGTAGTGCCGTGCAACGTTTACGCGATCTGGGTATTGTGATTACGCAGCATGGGAAAGGTAGCTTTGTTACTGAGAAACTCAATCTGCATACCCTGCTCAATGAGCAACAGCCGATCATGCATCTCAGTCGGGAAGAGTTTCACGATATGATGGTGTTCCGCCAGACTGTTGAATTCAAATGTATGGAGTTGGCTGTTCAGAATGCAACCACGGAGGATATTTCTGCGCTGGAACAGGCATTGAATCGCATGTTAATAAACAGGGATGACTATAAAAAATATTCTCAGGCAGATTTTGATTTTCACCTGGCGATCGCTAAGGCTTCACAGAACAAGGTATTCTACAATGTAATGAATTCCATTAAGGATAGTTACTACTACTACCTTGAGGAACTGAATCGAGCATTGGGTATCTCGCTAGAAAGTGTCGAGGCACATATCAAAGTATTCATGGCTATCAAGAACCGTGACTCTTCTACCGCCGTAGCGGTACTCAATGAAGCAATGTCAGATAATGTTATTGCGATTGAAAAGCTAAAACAGTCAGTATCGAAAAATGAATAGATAATTGAAACAGTTGCACAGACAGACATTTCAGATTGCCTCTGGCTTATAACAAAGAGCTATAGCGGTGAGAATGGGGGGGGAAGGTAAAGATGCTGCGAGTGCATTACTGTAAGCCAAGCTTTGCCCCCCCCCCCGACACAGGTGTTTTACTCAGCTATCCCACTATCACCGTTTGGGCCCCATACATAGGCTTGTCAGCCGTCTGAATGGCTGCCAGGCAGCCATTTTACGCTCTCAAGGACGGGATGCCGTGCCATCCGGTGTGCGGGCGTTGGTCCAGGATGGAATGCCGCCAATACAGGGGTACTTGGCGGCTTTATTTTCGTCAATATCAATTCCCAGCCCAGGACGCTCGCTTAGATAGGCATAACCCTGCGTTATCTCCGGGCATCCAGGGAACACATCACGTAATGCGTCATTTATCGGTGTGTACTCTTGAATGCCAAAGTTGGTTACGCTCATATCCAAATGCAGATTGGCGCAAACTCCTACTGGTGAAATGTCCCCAGGACCGTGCCAGGCAGTACGTACACCATGAATTTCACTTAGCGCCGCCAGTTTCCTGGCTGGGGTGATTCCGCCGATAGTACTGACATGGCAGCGAATATAGTCGATCAGGTTATTGGTGATCAGCGGTTTCCAGTCATTGATGCTGGTAAATAACTCTCCCATTGAGATAGGCGTGGAGGATTGTTGGCGCAGCATCTTCAGCCAGTCGATGTTTTCTGGTGCTACGGGATCTTCAAGATAAAACAGCTGGTATTGCTCCAGGGTTTTTGCCAGGTGAATAGCGGCAATGGGTGTTACGCGCTCATGAACGTCATGGATGAACTCAATTCCGAACCCCAGTTTATTGCGTAAGTGCTCGAACAACCGCGGCACGCTCTTTACATAAGCTTCAGGATCGAAATAGATACCCGGCGTGTTGCTGCGCGGAGATCGTTTGGGTTGGATGTTTTTTGCTCGCGCCAACTGGGTGGCAATCAGTTTCAGATCGTCGGTACCCGCGCCGCCATACATGCCCATCTGACAACGAACATACTGGTATCCTTCTTCCATACGCGCACGGATATTGTCTTCGACTTCAAGCTCGTCACTCCCATCGGTATGAACATACAAAGGGATCCCATCGCGGCATCGACCGCCAAGTAATTCATAGACCGGCATCCCGGCCAGCTTGCCTTTGATGTCCCACAATGCCATGTCCACGCCGGAAAGGGCATTATTCATAATCGGGCCATTTCGCCAGTATCCACTGACGCAGGCAGATTGCCAGATATCCTCAATACGTGTTGGCTCCTTACCAATAAGGAAAGGTGCCATATATTCGTTAATTGCAGTTTTAACTGCATGAATCCGTTGGGTAAAGGTAGCGCAGCCCAGGCCATAAAGGCCGGGTTGACTGGTCTCGATTTTTACCACTGCCAGATCAATTCCTCCTGGTGCTGTCAGGATGGTCTTCACTGCGGTGATCTTCACACTACTCACAGTAACTCCTTAATTTCAATGCTAAAACCAATTGGGTTTATTGTCCAATACGCAGACATATGCTCGTTCCCATCAACAACAAACATCCAGTTATTGCCTGCAATCATATCTATCAACTTATATGTCGTCATACAAGTTGTTTTTTTGCTATTTCATTATTTATACACTCGAAAAGAAAATGATGATGGCAATATTTTTTGTTGTTATTGTTTTTATTTATTTGAAAAATAAGTAATTTTATTTGTTTACCAAAACTATTAAAAGTTTGTTTTGTGATCGTAATTCCAAAAGTAACCAATTTATGTTGATTTAAAAATAGCTGTGTAACAATTTAAATACAAATGACGTCATACAAGTTGGTGGTGTCTATTTCTTCTTTTAATGATGAAAAATGAGGATTTTGTTATGTCAGCTCTATTTGATTTAACAGGAAAAACAGCGTTGGTTACGGGTTCTGCTCGTGGTCTGGGTTTTGCCTATGCCGAAGGGCTGGCTGCTGCTGGTGCCAGTGTGATTTTAAATGACATACGAGAAGACTTACTGAATGCGTCGGTACAGAAATTACGCGAGAAAGACTATCAGGCAAATAGCATAGTTTTTGATGTCACAAATGAAGACGAGGTAGAAAGTGCGTTTGCCACGCTGGAGCAGCAAGGCCTGTACGTGGATATCCTGATCAATAACGCAGGTATTCAATATCGAAAACCCATGGTTGAGTTGGAACTGGAGCAGTGGAAACGCGTTATTGATACCAATCTGACCAGTGCATTTATTGTTTCACGTGCTGCCGCAAAACGGATGATTTCCCGGGGAAATGGCGGAAAAATCATCAACATTGGCTCATTAACCAGTCAGGCCGCACGTCCTACTGTCGCACCTTATACTGCGGCAAAAGGTGGGATTAAACTACTCACCTGTTCCATGGCCGCAGAATGGGCGGAATTTAATATTCAGACCAATGCGATCGGCCCAGGCTACATCCTCACGGATATGAATACCGCTCTGATAGAGAATAAAGAGTTTGATGCTTGGGTAAAAGCCAGTAATCCCTCTAAACGTTGGGGACACCCGAAAGAACTGATTGGTACCGCTGTATTCCTCTCCTCTACAGCCTCTGACTACATCAATGGTCAGATTATATACGTCGATGGCGGTTGGCTGGCCGTGTTGTAACCAAGCCACATCTTACCTGATCAAGGCTCTACCCACGGCATTTCTCTGCCGTGGATTAAACCTGCTTATTTATCTGTTAATAAAAGAAAAACTAACAATTGACCAGGACAAAAAAATGAAAGCAACAAAATCAAGATTTTTTATTCTGTCACTGTTATTTACTGTGACGGCAATAAATTACATGGATAGAGCCAACCTTTCCGTCGCCGGGAGCAATCTTCAGTCCGAATTTGATTTAAGCGCCACTCAGCTTGGCCTGTTATTCTCGATGTTTACCTGGTTTTATGCCGCCAGCCAGATCCCGATTGGCTATGTGCTCGATCGTATTGGTTCACGTATGTTGTATGGCTCCGCCATCATACTGTGGAGCATATTTACCTTTATGATGGGGTTTTCTTCCCATCACCTGTTTGTCACCACGACAGCCTCATTCATGATGTTGTTAACCTGCCGGGCATTGATCGGAGTGGCTGAAGCACCTTCTTTTCCTTCCAATACCAAGATCATCGCTACCTGGTTTCCGGATCATGAGCGTGCCCGTGCTACGGCTATTTACTCCAGCGCACAATATATTGGTCTGGCACTGTTAACGCCTGTGCTGTCATTCATTGTGGCGATCTATGGCTGGGAAATGTCTTTTTATCTCTCTGGCGGCATGGGGATACTGTTCGGCATTTATTGGCTGATGAAATACCGTGATCCTCAGCATAGTGATAAAACCAATCAGCTTGAACTGGACTATATTCGTGAAGGGGGTGGCTATGGCTCGGAAAATCAGACCAATGTCAGTGATAAGGTTCGTTGGAGTGATATCACTTTTTTCCTGAAAAAACGTACCATATGGGGACTGTTTATTGCCCAGTTCGCTTGTTCTTCCACCCTGTATTTCTTCTTGACCTGGTTTATCGTTTATCTGGAGAAAGGACTTAACCTGTCAATTGCCAAGGCTGGTCTGGGGGCATCCTTCCCGTACATGATGGCGATGGCTGGTGTACTGTGCGGCGGTACCTTGAGTGACATGTTGTTGAAGAAAGGAAAGTCACGTACTTTTTCCCGCAAACTGCCAGTAATGTCCGGTTTGTTCCTGACAATGATTATCTGCCTGGTCAATTTCTTTGAAAACCAACCTGTAATTGCTATTGCGATTCTGTCTATCGCCTTCTTTGCAAATGCCTTTTCCAATCTTGGATGGGTAGTATGGAGTGATATTATCCCGCGTAATTTTATTGGCACCATGGGTGGTTGCCTGAATATTTGCGGCAATCTTTCCGGTGTCATCAGTCCTATCGTTATTGGCGTAATTCTGCAGCGTACCAATAATTTTCATTATGCCATGTGGTACATCGCCGCTGTTGCCCTTATCGGGTTGCTGGCCTATGCCTTTTTGGTTGGAAAGATCGAAGTCATCGTCCCTCCTGAATCCGGAAAATCTTCAATACCGCAATCTACTGCGAAATCCCTTAATGTTGAGGCTAAATAATGAACCAAACAATGAGTTGTAAAGCCTGTTTCGCCTATGGTGAAAAAGATGTGCGTGTGGAACAGCGTGAACTGGAATATGGAGAGAATGATGTGCTGATAAAAGTGGACTGCGGTGGTATCTGCGGTTCTGACATTCACTACTACCAGCATGGACGAGCAGGTATGTCGATTCTGAAACAACCGATGGTAGTTGGCCACGAGTTTGTCGGTATCGTCAGCAAATCACCTATCGGCTCCAAATTATATGCCGGTCAGCCTGTAGCTATTAATCCATCACAGCCTTGTAACCACTGTAAATTCTGTCTGGAAGGGAAACAGAATCTTTGTACTACTATGCGTTTTATGGGGAGCGCCCAGTTTACCCCACATGTTAACGGCGGATTTTCGGAATATGTGGTGGTGAATGAAAAACAATGTATTCCTTATGATGGGCAGACGCTTCCTAAAGTTATGGCTTTCGCCGAGCCTTTGGCTGTTGCCATTCACGCGGTGAATGTAGCGGGTTCGTTGGTTGGCAAAAAAGTGTTGGTTATTGGCGCGGGGCCTATTGGTTGTTTGATTCTTGCGGCTGCACGCAGCGCCGGAGCCACTGAATTAGTGGCCTCTGACATCAGCAGTCGTTGTCTGGAATTAGCCCGTGAAATGGGTGCAACCGCTACATTTAACCCGATGGAGAAAGAGCATGCTTCGCTCTATTTCGAAAATAACGGTTATTTTGATGTCGTATTCGAGGCTTCCGGCAGCGTGGCGGGCGTCCAGTCGACTGTGTCGCTGACGCGACCGGCTGGCACTGTCGTGCAGGTCGGAATGGGCGCGGGAAATGTGGAGTATCCGGTAATGTCGATGTTGGTGAAGGAAATTCGTTGGGTCGGATCATTCCGTTTTGTCGGTGAATTTGAAACCGCAGTACAGTGGTTACAAGATCACCGTATTGATCCGCTACCTTTACTGAGTGGTGAATATAAACCGGAAGATATTGAAATGGCGCTGATCACCGCTGCTGATAAAACAGTATCATCAAAAGTACAGATTAAATTCTGAATGCCATGTTTGAGGCGATCAATATGGGATTACCAGATATATTGGCCGCCGGATAATGGCAGCTTATTCATATCTATACCCAATAGATTTCAAGTTTCAGGCGGGTGACAACCGAGTAAATCCCCAACTGCCCACCGCCAGTAAATGGCTGGCGGTGAGTGAGGGCAAACAACGCATCTGCAATTTGAAAGATGGCGGGTATAGTTAGTAGAAACGGCAAATATCCTGCCTCTTTTACTCAACCAGGAATTAGAGTGGTACTCTTGCGTGTGTTTCTTTCTCGATTCAGATAAGAATACGCCTATTTTTCATTAGATTACTCTCTTTCCAGCGCATGGATAGGTTGCATGTTTGCGGCCCGTTTGGCAGGAAAAAATCCAAATATCACGCCAATCAGGCTGGAGCATAAGAACGCTACAATAATGGATGTTGTGGAATAAACCATGGAGAAGCTGCTGGTAAACTGCCTGAAGATAACGCCGGCAAGCAAAGACAGTATCACGCCCAGAAACCCACCAAGCAGACACACCAGGACAGCTTCAATCAGAAACTGCTGTAGAATATCGCTGGTGCGGGCACCGACCGCCATTCTAACGCCTATTTCTCGTGTTCTCTCCGTTACTGAAACCAGCATGATATTCATCACACCAATTCCACCGACAATCAGCGAGATCAGAGCGATCAGCGAAACCAGCAGTGTCATGGTCGATGTCGTTTTCTGAATGGTTTGGCGAATACTGTCCGTATTCATGATAAAAAAGTCTTTGGTACCATGTTTACGGGTCAGTACTTGCGTGATGCCTTGCTCGGCTACGCTGAGATCAACGTTATCTTTTACTCTTACCGTAATGCTTTTGAGATAGGACTGGCCGACCATACGCCACATCATGGTGGTGTAGGGAATCCAGACATTCAGATTGTCATCACTGCCAAAACCACTTTGTTTACGGGTGACAACACCAATCACCCGACAAGGCAAAGAATCCAGCAGAATAACCTGTCCAATTGGATTTTCCCCTGGACTGAACAACTCTGCCCGGGTGTTTTGATCGATAACGGCATCCTGGGTCAATTGTTTTACGCTGGATGGCGGAAAGGTAATGCCTTCATCAATGGTGTATCCCCGTACAGTGAAAAACTGTTCGCCCACGCCAGTGACATTGGTGGATACCGCGATGTTGCCATAGCGCAATGTGGCGCTGGTGGAAAGTGAGGGGGTTATGCTATGAACATAAGGCTGTTCAGCCAGTGGCTCGATGTCGTTGGCCCGTAGTGTCTGGATCGCGCTGGAACGCATGTCACCAAAACTTTTGCCGGGGAAAATTTCCAGCGTACTGGTACCCATGGCGTTGATATTTGCCAATACTTGTTGTTGTGATCCTTTGCCGAGCGCGACGACAGAAACGACGGAAGCGATACCGATAATGATGCCCAGCATGGTCAGAAATGTTCTCATCCGCTGGGCATTCATGGCGCGTAAAGCCATTTCAAATGCGTTAAAAAAGCGGTTACGGAACTGGCTGAACGGATTCGCGGTGATGATCGTTGCTGCCGGTTTGGGCGTAACCACAGGGACTGCGGAGCTTGTCCGGCTGTCGGTAATAATTTCACCATCCTTTAGTTCGATAATTCTTTCGGCCAGTTGGGCAACGTGCATATCGTGAGTCACGATAATGATGGTTTGTCCCTGCTGGTGCAGTTCCTTCAATATGTTCAGGACTTCCTGGCCGCTGGTGCTGTCCAGCGCCCCGGTGGGTTCGTCCGCCAGAATGACGTCGCCGCCATTCATCAGTGCTCTGGCAATGCTGGTACGCTGCTGTTGACCTCCCGACAGTTCACTTGGATGGTAGTGAATGCGCTCTCCCAACCCCAGCCGGGACAACAATTCAATAGATCGTTGTTGGCGTTCATGGCGTGTTTTTCCCGCATAAATAGCCGGTACTTCTACGTTATCCTGAACAGTAAGGTTGTTGAGTAAATGATAACGCTGAAAAATAAAGCCAAAATGCTCACGCCGTAGTTCAGCCAGTTGATCGTTATTCAGTGAGAGAATCGAGCGTCCTGCAATTTGATAGTCGCCTTCAGAGGGCTTGTCCAGGCAGCCGAGAAGGTTCATGAGTGTTGACTTCCCCGAACCTGACGCACCAACAATCGCGACTATTTCTCCGCTCTGAATGGTAAGATTGATGTTCTTCAGGACTTCAGTAGTTTGATCGCCGTTAACAAAACGACGTGTGATATTGGTGAGTTGAAGTAAAGGAATCGCCATCATTCAGAATCCCATCGGTGGGCCAGAACGTTGCTGTGTGGTGGCTGTTCCGCTGCTACTTTGCTGACTGACAATCACTTCCTCTCCGGCCTTGACACCCGACGCCAACTGGACATAAGCATTATCGGTAACCCCGGTCTTTACTTCCCTCGTTGATATTTCCCCTGAGGGGCCAACGACCTGAACCACATTTTTACCGTCGATCGTGCTTAATGCGGTAACCGGTACAACCAGCGCGTTTTTTACTGATGACAACAGAATATAGACCTGTGCCGTCATGGAAATCCTAAGGACTTCTCCTGGATTATCAATATCAAACAGACCGTAGTAGTAAATGGCTGTGCTGGAGGATGAGGTACTGCTTGAACTGGTCGTGCTGGTGCTTGATGTGCTATCCGTGCTGGTGGATTCCGGGGCGGGTTCTATTGCACGTAATACAGCCTGATAGCGTTTCTTGGGGTTGCCTAAAATAGTGAACCAGACCGGCATTCCGGGTTTGACTTTAATAACATCAGCTTCTGATATTTTTGCTTCTACCGTCATGGTCTTCAGATTGGCAACTTTGGCAATCGTGGGCGTACTTTGTGCTGCATTGACCGTTTGGCCCTCTTCAACCGGAATCGATACGATAGTGCCGTCAATGGGAGAGCGGATTTTCGTGTATCCCAGGTTAACCTGGGCCGTGTTAACCGCGATTTTGGCCTGAATGATTTGCGCATCAAGTGCAGCTATTTCCGCCTGAGTGGCTTCCAGAGTGGTCTGTGTGCTATCGTAATCGGCCTGCACTCCCAGGCCTTTTTTCATTAGCATTTTCTGACGCTGCCAACTGAGTAGATCGTTTCTCATCGTGGCTTGCTTAGCCAACCGTTGGGCCTGAATATTTTTCAGCCCGGCTTCGCTGTCTTTAAGCGAGTTTTGTTGGGTAAGATCATCGATTTCTGCTAATAACTGGCCTTTTTTGACTTTATCACCCAATGTAATGCGCAATGTTTTTATCTGCCCTGAAACTTGCGCGCCCACGCTTACCTGTTTTTGTGCCTGAATGGTGCCATCGGCTAATACAGTTTGCTCTAAATCGCGGACAACAACCGGGGTGGTAATATAGTGTACCGGAGTACCTTGATGGGCGAAGAACAGGGAGAAAAGCAGCGCAACGATTATTACTGACAATAATATCAGTAGCGAGCGGGCTGAAAGTAAACGCGATTTTATCAAAACAGGAGTTTCCTCACTATTACTGCTAAACGAAAGGCATCAAGAGGTGATAATTTACTCTTCACTTCAGTAGTGAGACGTAGTATTTCCTTAAGGGAAAAGTAAGAATTCCGTAAATCCGACTGCGAAGATCAAGGCCAGGCCTGACAATAGATTCTGTAATGTAAAAATATAATGGGGATAGTGCATGAAAATTTTACTGGTGGATGATGATGCAGAACTGGGAAAAATGCTTTGCGAGTATCTGGGAGCGGAAGGATTCTCAGCTTCTCAGGTATTGACAGGAAAAGAGGGCATTGAAGGTGCAATGTCCGATCAGTATGCCGCAATGATTCTGGACATTATGCTGCCGGATATGAGCGGTATTGATGTCCTTCGCAATGTCAGGCGTAATCGTCAACTGCCAATCATTATGCTAACAGCCAAAGGTGACAATATTGATCGGGTCATTGGGCTGGAAATGGGTGCGGATGACTATGTACCGAAACCCTGTTATCCCCGAGAATTGGTTGCTCGGCTGAGGGCGGTGTTCCGGCGTTATGAAGAAAAACCGGATAAAACCGATAACACCGGTATCGTTAGTTATGGCGATCTGGTGTTTAATCCAGCGACGCGTAGCAGTGAGTGGCGTGGTCAGCCGTTTGATCTTACGGCTTCTGAGTTTAATCTCCTGGAACTGTTGGTGCGATCTCCTGAACGTGTAGTGACAAAAGACGAGCTGTCAGAAAAATGTCTGGGTCGCCAGCGCGAGGCCTATGATCGTAGTGTTGATGTACATATCAGTAATATTCGCCAAAAGCTCATTGCCCTGGATGGATGTTCTTTGCTGATTGAAACAGTACGTAGTGTTGGTTATCGGATACGTTAATGATGTATGGGCGGTTGTTCTGGAAAATACTGTTGGGGCTGTGGTTCACGTTTATTTTTATATCTCAGCTAATGTGGGTGGGGTTCTCTTTTTATGGTGACCGGCGTGATCCACCGGAAGTTCAGGTGGAAAAACATGTTAGCACTTTACAGATAGCGTTAGCGACTCAGGCCCTGCAACAGGGAGGATTGCCTAGGTTAAAAGCGGTAGTCGCCACATGGCCTGAAAGTGAGCGTCGGTACTTAAAAGTCTTCACGAAAGATTTTCCCACACCAATAGATTCCATCACTGATAAGCACAGTGAACCCGATAGATTTTGGGATCGCTTCAGATCTTCACCCGAGAACATCCTGACACAGGTTACCGGGCCAAACGGTGAGCATTACCAGCTTTATTTTGATACGAAGATCTGGCGTAAAGAGTTCTTGCCCGGGCCACCAGAGATACAACAGTTTCTGCATCTGCCTGCACCAATGGTATGGATTGGTGTCTTGGGCGGATTGATTTTTAGCTGGATGTTGGCCTGGAACCTGACACGTCCACTCAGTCAATTGCGCGCCGGGTTTGGGCGAGTAGCTCAGGGCGATTTATCAGTGCGATTGCTGCCCGCCATGCGACGGCGTCATGATGAAATCAGTGATGTGGCCCGTGATTTCGACTCAATGTCTGAGCGGCTGGAAGTGCTGGTCAGTGCCAGAGAGCAACTGTTGCACGATGTTTCACATGAGTTGCGTTCACCACTGGCTCGTTTGCAACTGGCGATAGGATTAGTACGACAGAACGAAGGTAACCTGGAAAATTCATTACACCGTATTGAGCGTGAAGCTGAACGTATGGACAAAATGATCGGTGAGTTGTTGACATTGTCACGTACTGAAAACACGGCCGCTAATGAAGAATACTTTGACTTACTTGGGTTGGTGACGGCGGTGGTGAATGACGCCCGTTATGAGGCACAGGTTCCAGGGATTGAGATTACATTGAGCACCGGTGGATTTGATGATTATACGGTGACTGGTGTTTCAGAACTGATTCGTCGCGCAATTGACAATATTCTCAGGAATGCGCTGCGTTTTTCTTCGCATGGGCAACAGGTGTCAGTTACTTTGGGACGAGATGAGCAGGAATGGATTATCGGTGTGGCTGATCAAGGGCCTGGTGTAGAGAAAAGCAAGCTTTCCAGTATTTTTGACCCGTTTATACGCATAGATTCGCCACTATCAGGTAAAGGATATGGTTTAGGGCTGGCGATTGCCCGCAAGGCAATACAGGCTCATGGTGGTAAGATTGAAGCAGAAAACCGGGGACAAGGCGGATTACTGATTCGGGTCTGTATCCCACGCTGGAAATGAAAACGGCGCCTTCACCCAGGCGCCATTTATATAATAATTGGTAATCGGTATTATTTTTTGATGCGGATTATCGGTGTTTCTCCGACCACTACTGTCCCGGTCAGTTTGGTCAATTCTTTGATCTCATCCATATTGGAGATGACTACTGGTGTTAAGGTAGATTTAGCTTTCTCTTCCAGCAGAGCCAGATCGAATTCGATCACCAAATCGCCTTTCTTCACCCGCTGGCCTTCTTCCGCGATGCGTTTGAAACCTTCGCCTTTCAGTTCGACGGTATCAATCCCAAAGTGAACAAAGAGTTCGATGCCACTGTCTGATTCGATAGAAAAAGCATGGTTAGTTTCGAATATTTTACCGATGGTGCCGTCAACCGGGGCCACCATTTTGTTGCCTGTCGGTTTAATCGCTATACCATCACCTACGATTTTTTCGGCAAAAACAACATCAGGAACATCTTCAATATTTACGATTTCTCCGGACAGCGGGGCAATGATCACAATGCTGCCAGTGTCTTTTTTATCATCAGAAACCAGAGATTTCAGTTTATCGAACAAACCCATGATTCTCTCCTAAGCATTAATATTGGGCCAGCGTAGTGGTATCAGCAAAGCGTCTTTTCTTTAATGAACCGGCTTACCAGGTTACTTAACTCTTCTGCAGTTGGTAGGGTCATAGCCTGTTCCGCCAGCGCCTTCGCATCTTCGTAATTTGCATTACGAATTATTTTCTTGATGCTTGGGATAGAGATAGAACTCATGCTGAATTCATCCAGACCCATTCCCAATAACAGTAGTGTAGCACGTTCGTCTCCAGCGAGCTCACCACACATACCTGTCCACTTGCCTTCGGCATGAGATGCGTCAATCACCTGTTTGATCAGGGTTAATACCGCTGGGGACATCGGGTTATAGAGATGGGAAATCAGCTCATTACCGCGATCTACAGCCAGAGTATACTGAGTTAAGTCGTTTGTCCCAATACTAAAGAAATCAACTTCCTTCGCCAGATGGTGAGCAATGGCTGCGGCTGCCGGTGTTTCCACCATTACGCCCATTTCGATATTCTCATCATAAGCTTTACTTTCTTCTTTCAACTGCACTTTCAGCATATCCAGTTCGGCTTTAAGGGCACGAACTTCTTCGACTGAAATGATCATCGGGAACATGATTCGCAGTTTACCAAATGCGGACGCACGCAAAATGGCGCGTAACTGTGCATGAAGAATTTCTTTACGGTCAAGACAGATGCGAATAGCCCGCCAGCCGAGAAAAGGGTTTTCCTCTTTTGGCAGATTCATGTATGGCAAATCTTTGTCGCCACCGATATCCATGGTGCGGACAATCACTGCTTGTGCACCTACGGCTTCAGCCACGGCCTTGTAAGCCTGGAACTGTTCTTCTTCTGTCGGGAAGGAATCACGGTCCATGAACAGAAATTCTGTGCGGTACAGGCCGACACCTTCGGCACCATTACGCTCGGCACCTGCTACGTCGCGTACTGTACCAATGTTGGCACAGACTTCTACCTGATGACCATCCAGTGTTATGGCTGGCAGGTCTTTCAGTTTGGCGAGCTCATATTTTTCGGTGTTGTATTGCTGCTGAACCGTTTTGAGCTGGTCAATTGTTTCTTGGCTTGGGTTTTGATAAACCTTGTTGTTGACACCATCCAGAATCAGAAAATCGCCGTTTTTAACCTGCTTGGTGACGTCGGTGGTGCCCACAATGGCTGGCAATTCCAGTGAACGAGCCATGATAGAGGTATGTGATGTCCGTCCGCCAATATCAGTGATGAACCCCAGCACTTTGTCCAGATTTAACTGCGCAGTTTCAGATGGCGTCAGATCAGTTGCGACTAGAATCACTTCTTCCTGGATGTCGCCCAGGTCAACGATATTCATGCCGAGAATATTTTTCAGCAGACGCTTGCCAATGTCGCGCATGTCCGCCGCGCGTTCTTTCAGGTATTCATCATCAAGTTCTTCCAGCGCTTTGGCCTGGTTCTCGATAACAGAAAACGCCGCTGCATCGGCAGAGGCGTGCTCATCTTTAATCAGGGATATGATTTCCTGCTCGAATTCCTCATCTTCAAGTAACATGATATGCCCTTCGAAGATGGCTTCTTTCTCTGCACCCAGCGTTTCTGCCGCTTTGGTCTTGATCACTTCCAACTGTTTAGACGCTTTGGCGCGACCTTCCAGAAAACGGTCGACTTCCTTATTTACTTGATCTGCAGAGATTTTTTTTCGGTTGATGATAATTTCATCTTCTTTCAGTAAAAGTGCCTTACCAAAAGCAATACCGGGTGATACTAATATGCCTGAAATCATAACCTTACCTTACTTGATACTGATGTTCACTAAAAAGACCGTGCCGTTTATTCGAGCTCAGCCATCAGTTTAACCAGATGTTCAACAGCTTTCTGTTCGTCTTCACCTTCTGCTGAAATAGTAACAACAGTACCCTGAGTTAAACCGAGTGTCTGTAATTTGAACAAACTTTTTGCGCTGGCGCTTTTTCCGTTGGAAGCAACGGTGATTTCTGAAGCAAAGCCCTTGGCTTCCTTGACAAATTGGGCAGCGGGTCGCGTGTGTAAGCCATTCGGAGCGGTAATAGTTACTTCTTGTTGGAACATTCTGTTTTCCCCAACTTATTGGATTAAAAATTAGTGTTGTGGAGCTAAAGTTTAGTGTGTTCACTGAACTTTAGCCTGTTTGGTTAGCACCCTGAGCATGTTACAGGGGCAGGCCGGGATGCGGCAAGGAGACAACTTCACGTTTCCCTTATTACAATATCAGTAATAATCACCTGTTTTCTACTCGAACACTGGCAGTGTGGGAAGTTTACTTTCACTATTTCATCCCTACCAAGCGCGATTTTGCAAAAAGGATCTTAACGGATATTAATTTCACGCATCAAAATAATTGACCGGTTAAATACTAAACTTGGCTCGGAAAAGCAATGCATAAGTAATGGAAAGTTTGAAGTCTGCCGCAAAAAAGCACCCCGCGAGGTGCTTTTTTTAACATTTTGATTACTATTTGTGCGTATGGTGGAGGGTTACTGCTGTAGTTCCTGTTCGGTAAACAGATCAGCAAACAGGGCTGTACTCAGATAACGTTCACCGGAAGAAGGTAAAATAACGACGATAGTTTTATTTGAAAATGCATCTTCTTTTAGTAAATTAAGTGCCGCAGCTACTGCTGCGCCGGAGGATATACCAGCCAGAATACCTTCCTCTTCCATCAACCGGCGGGCTGTCTGGATAGCCTCGTCGTTGCTGATTTTCTCTACGCGATCAATCAGCTTCAGATCCAAATTGTCTGGGATGAATCCAGCACCGATGCCCTGAATCTTGTGTGGACCCGGCTTGATTTCTTCACCAGCCAGTGCCTGGCTTATTACCGGAGAATCAGTGGGTTCAACGGCGACAGTAGTGATCGCTTTACCTTTGGTGTTCTTGATGTAACGGCTTACTCCCGTTAATGTCCCCCCTGTACCCACCCCAGCGATGAATACATCCACTTGACCGTCGGTATCTTCCCAGATTTCCGGGCCAGTTGTTTTTTCATGAATTTCGGGGTTGGCCGGGTTACTAAACTGCTGCAGCATCAGATAACGCTGCGGGTCGCTGGCAACGATCTCTTCTGCTTTGGTGATCGCGCCTTTCATCCCTTTGGCACCTTCAGTCAGTACCAGGTTGGCTCCCAGCGCCTTGAGCAACTTGCGGCGTTCAATACTCATGGTTTCCGGCATGGTCAGCGTCAGCTTATAGCCACGTGCAGCAGCAACGTAAGCTAAAGCAATACCGGTGTTACCACTGGTAGGTTCTACGAGTTCGATACCCGATTTCAGTACGCCACGTTTTTCCGCATCCCAAATCATATTGGCACCGATGCGGCATTTTACGCTGAAGCTTGGATTACGGGATTCAACCTTGACCAGGATGCGCCCATTACCGATACGATTCAGGCGAACCAGCGGCGTATGGCCGATTGTAAAAGAATTGTCTTCATAGATCTTGCTCATAGCCTGTCCTTTAATGACTGTATGAAATTTTTTTGTGAACATCAGAGAGAATACCTGTTCATGGCGGCCAGTGAAGTAAGGAATCGTTATATCGTTATGTTCTTAGGAAATATATTTTCATCATTTACTTGATATCAACCGATTACATTACCGGCGTGGTTTTAGTGCCTCGGACAGATGGCGATAACGGTCAACCCACAACGCCGTTGCGCCACAAACCGCAACTGGCATGATAACCAGGTTAAGTACCGGAATGAGCGTAAACAAACTAATCAAGGCGCCAAACTGCAAATTGGTCATCTTGTGCTGCCGTAGTGCTCTTCGCATGACAGGAAAACTGACTTTATGGTTATCAAATGGATAATCACAATATTGTATTGCCAGCATCCAGGCACTGAACATGAACCAAATTACAGGTGCCAGTGTTTGACCGATTCCCGGTATGAAATAGAGCAGTAGCAATACCACTGCCCGAGGTAAATAATAGGCCAGTTTCTGAACTTCACGCTTCATGATGCGGGGAATATCTTTGGCGATGCTGATGATGCCGCTGTCCGGCAGCGGTTTTCCAGTCAGGCGCGCTTCCAACTGTTCGGCCAGCAGACCATTGAAAGGAGCGGCAATAAAATTGGTGATGGTGCTGAATAAGTAACTGAAAACCAGCAAGACAGAAATAACAGCCAGTGGCCAGATGAGATAACTTAGCCATTGCAACCAATGTGGAATATCGGCCATGAGGCGGGGTATCCAGTTATCTAGCTGATGCAACAGCCACCAGAAAGCGCCACTCATCAAAAGAACATTGATCAGCATGGGAAGAATGACAAAACGACGGATGCCGGGAAGAGAGAGCAAATGCCATCCTTTCACAAAGTAATAGATACCACTATGGTTGTTATCAGTGTATTGCAGGTCAGACATCTTGTCGGTCGCTCCATTAATTGCAGGTTATCGCATCATATAGAGATGATTTTCTGCTGGCTAGAGCGCTTTTGTATGAAAAAACAGCAAAAAGGTGCGTACTATCTATCTTTATTATCATAAACTACCGACCAGACTTGCACTTGTGTACACAGGCAAATAGAGTTAGTGGTATGAGGGTTTGCCGTGGTGGCAATGTATTGGAACAACTGGGATAGCAATGATGCAGGACTTGCGTCTGATATTAATCGTTGTTGGCGCGATCGCAATTATAGCACTGTTACTGCACGGCTTGTGGACAAGCCGTAAAGAGCGTTCGTCCCTTTTTCGAGATCGTCCCGTTAAGCGTATCAAGCCGGAACGTACTGAAACGCCGCTTGAGGAGCTTGACGAAGGTGTGGGTGAAGTTCGTGTCAGGAAGACTCGAACGGAGAATGAACCATCTCTGGGTAGCTATAATACTCAGGGGCAGAATGCGGCTGACAAACCATCTTCTCCACCAAGTCAGCGTTCTATGTCAGCATCTGACGATGATTACGATCCACTGTTGGGTGAAAACACGTCGGAGGACGTTTTTCATGTCCAGCATGATTCTGGTGTTGTGCCGCCTCGGCAGCGGCCAAGGGATGACGATCAGTCTGTAGAGCCGTCTGAAACTTCCTATTCAGAGTCTGAATTTGATGCACCGGTGGCAGAATCCGCGCCTGATGAGGATGCCGCGGCAAAAGAAGTCGTACTGGTGTTGCATGTTGCGGCCCACCACGGTGGCATCATCGGCGGTGAAGTGCTGTTGCAGAGTGTATTGCAGTCAGGTTTCCAGTTTGGTGAGATGAGCATTTTCCATCGTTACGTTAATCCTGCGGGCGGTGGTCCGGTGTTGTTTAGTCTGGCAAATATGGTGAAGCCAGGGTCTTTCAGTGTGGATGAAATGTCCGAGTTTTCGACGCCTGGCGTGTCAATCTTTATGATGGTGCCTTCCTACGGCGATGCCAATCAGAATTTCAAGCTGATGCTACAGTCAGCTCAGCGTATTGCAGATGATGTCGGCGGCGTGGTGTTGGATGATGAACGACGAATGATGACGCCGCAAAAGGTTGAGTCTTATAAAGCTCGAATTCGTGATGTACTGAAAGCCAATAGTTGATAGCTGTGGTTTAGATGTAAAAGTAAAAAGCCCCCGCTTACGGGGGCTTTTTACTTTTACACCATGATGAATGTGTTTGAGTATTCCAACTGTGGTGAACAATAGAAATACAGGGTGGGTCGGTTGTGAGCGCGAATGGATTAAAACAGGAAATTGGTTTAGTGCAGGGTATCGGATTGCTGTCAACATCGCTATTGGGCACCGGCGTATTTGCTGTACCGGCATTAGTGGCGCAATCATCACATGCAGATAGTTTGTGGGCCTGGCCGTTGTTGATCCTGTTCGTCTTTCCTATTGCCATTGCTTTTGCTTCTCTGGGGCGTCATTTCCCAAATGCTGGAGGAGCCGCGCATTTTGTAACGTTGGCGTTTGGCCCTCGTTTGGCGCGGGTGACTGGCTGGTTGTTTTTGTCTGTTATTCCTATTGGTTTGCCGGCCGCTATGCAAATTGCCGCCGGGTTCTGGCAGGCGGCATTTGGGTGGGGAGAGCGAGGGTTGTTGGTGGTTCAGCTGCTGACGCTTGGTGTTATTTGGCTATTGGGGATACGCAGTGCCGGTTCCAGTGCCACGATCCAAACGATTATCGCATTCCTGGTGGTTGCCCTGGTGGTGGCTATCTGGTGGCGGGGCGATATTACGCCGGCACAAATTCCCTGGCCAGCATTGGATAATATTTCATGGCCTCATACCTTTAATGCGCTAGCGGTTATGTTCTGGTGTTTTGTCGGGCTGGAGGCGTTTGCTCATCTGGCAACAGAATTCAAATCACCGGAACGGGATTTCCCACGCGCATTGTTGATCGGCATGTTGGTCGCTGGAGTCGTCTACTGGGGATGTACTGTCGCGGTACTGCATTTTGGCGCCTATGGCCCGGGTAGGGCCGCTACGGCATCGTTACCAGACATCGTTGTACGGTTGTTTGGTGAGCGTGCGTTGTGGATTGCCTGTATCGTGGGCTATCTTGCCTGCTTTGCCAGCGTGAACATTTATACGCAGGGATTTTCTCGCCTGGTGTGGTCACAGGCACCAAGCAGTAGCCCGCTGGCAAAGCTCTCCGCCGGCCAGGCTCCCGTTAATGCTCTTTCTGTCGTGGTGCTCTGCTGCCTGGTGTGTTGTGTGCTGATTTACTGGCTGGCGCTACCGCTGGATACGCTGATTGTGTATGCCAATGGTATTTTTGTGCTGATATACCTGCTCTGTATGCTGGCGGGATGTCGTTTATTACGGGGACGCTCGCGAGTGATGGCGGCTATCGGCAGCGTACTCTGTGGTGCTTTGTTGGTCGTAATTGGTGGGAAGTCGCTCTACGCACTGATAATGTTCGGTGCGCTGTGGCTGTTTTTGCCGCATAAGTCTACTGCGTTGCTATCAGAATAAAACCACTATTGGTATACAAAAGACAGAGCCGGATTCGTCATGGCTCTGTCTGATGCGCTACTCGTGATCAGTAGGTTGTTGCGCCGCAGCCTCAGCGGCTGTTTTCGTTTCAAGCTCAGCCAGCCTTTGCTCCAGCATCGCCAGTTTTTCGCGGGTGCGTAAAAGTACCTGCGTTTGTATGTCGAACTCTTCCCGGTTGACTAAATTGAGTTTGGTGAGTTGCGACTGTAACACCTGGCGGATTTTTTTCTCCACGTCTTCACCCAGCTCCCGGATGCCTTTGGGCATGGATTCATGCACCTGGCGGGCGATTTGTTCTATTTTCTTCGGGTCAATCATGAGGTTTTCCTGGTTTCTCTGACGGCATAATGATGTCTGTAAGTGTAATGCGTGTCAGGCGTTGTATAAACTAAAAGTGATTGCCATCGTGTGTAATTTCACTCTGCACACCCATGTTATGAATTGCTCTGTAATATAATTGGCGTTATAGTTATCGAACTTATTCTCAGGGCGGGGCGTAATTCCCCACCGGCGGTAAACCAGCGATATACTGATGTATATCCGTTGGAAGCCCGCGAGCGCTCAGGTTGCCCGTGCAGCCTGAGGTCAGCAGATCCGGTGAAATTCCGGAGCCGACGGTTATAGTCCGGATGGGAGAGATTAACGGTTTCTGTCAGGTTAATGCCTGCTCGCGTTATTTTATTGGTTTTTGTTGCAATCAGTGACAAAAGCAACTCCTCAAGATCGCCCTGATTCTGGTAACCCATAATAACGGTGAGGTTTTTTACCATGAATCAGACATTACTTTCCAAATTTGGTACTCCTGTTGAACGCGTTGAACGTGCGCTTGATGCTCTGCGTCAAGGGCGTGGTGTTATGGTGCTGGACGACGAAGATCGTGAAAACGAAGGTGACATGATCTTCTCTGCGGAGAAGATGACGGTGGAACAGATGGCACTGACGATCCGTCATGGCAGTGGCATTGTGTGCCTGTGCTTGACAGAAGAACGCCGTCAGGCGCTGGAACTGCCCATGATGGTGGAGCATAACTCCAGCCATTACCAGACGGCCTTCACGGTGACGATTGAAGCCGCAGAAGGTGTAACCACCGGCGTGTCTGCCGCTGACCGTATTACCACTATCCGTGCTGCGATTGCCGATGATGCCCGTCCCAGCGACCTGAATCACCCTGGTCATGTTTTCCCGCTGCGTGCTCTGCCGGGTGGGGTTCTGGTTCGTGGGGGTCACACTGAAGCAACTGTCGACATGATGACACTGGCTGGCCTGAAACCGTTTGGTGTGCTGTGTGAATTAACTAACGATGATGGTTCCATGGCTCACGCACCTGAAGTGATCACTTTTGCCAAACAACACGATATGCCTGTGCTGACCATTGAAGATCTGGTGGAATATCGTCACGCCCTGGAGCGCAAAGCAAGCTGATTTGGTGACTTGAACTGAACGATATAGCAGAGGCCGACTTGTCGGCCTTTTTTTCTGGGAATTTATTCCGGTTTTCTCGCTAACAAAGTGGCAAAGCGTAGTTGGATACGGTTGCCGTTAGCGTCAGTTTTATGCAGCTCGCCAACGTCTTCGTTGTATTTGAGCAATTCCCATCCGGTATAGTAGTGCCGTAGCTCGTCCTGTTTGAAGGTAAACGAAAACGGAATGGTACAAGGGAAATCGTCTGTCGACATGACGGTCACTATCAGATTGTGACCTCCTGCCGATGTATTTTGCTGCATATTGCGGATAATAAAAGGGATACGTTCCCGATCCAGAAACATGAATACCACCGTGGACAAGATAAAATCGTAGGAGGCGTGGATATCCGCCAGATTAATGTCATGTACAGTGGCATGGATCCCGTTGAGCTGTTCATGGGTGATAATGTTATTTAGCACACTGATGCTTTGCGCACTCTTATCGTAGGCCGTTACCTCAAAGCCTTTCAGGTTCAGATAGAGTGAATTACGGCCACGACCACAACCCAAATCCAATGCTTTACCCGGTTTGATATAGTCTATTGCATTAATGACTTCTGAATGGGTGCGGGTTAACTCATACTTCTGGTGGTAATAATCTTCTGTGCTACAGTAAAAACCAAGTTGGCATTCCATATCATCAGAACATGAAACGATGCGATGCCAATGATGGGGTTCAATATAAGGTGGTTGTTGTTGGACCGAAAAATAGTGTAACTCTCGAGTGTCGCCGTTCTCTTCTAACTGTGCGAAAGTCAGATTGCCTTTCAGAATATGTAATCTTGCCCAGGTACCTTCCTGAGTATTGTGCTTTTCCCTGAACGCTGCCGGTAACGTGTTACTGTTCCACACTGGCATCTGTTTGTAGCAAATCAACGCCTGCATAAAAACCTCTTGTCTCTGTGTCATGAGGTGATTCTATAAACCTTGTCATAGTATGTCCAATAACATGTATTATAAATGCATCAATTAAGGCATCTGGCTGTGGGTGGTATTGTTACTGAAGAGGGGGAAACAGACAGGGAAAACAGTAAAACCCCGACACTCTCGGGGTTTTACTGGACTATCGGTGATATTTAGTCGCACGTGTTACATTTGTTTGGCGGTATCAGTTGGAAGAAGTCATTACCTTTATCATCCACCAGAATAAAGGCCGGGAAGTTTTCTACTTCAATCTTCCAGATAGCTTCCATACCCAGCTCCGGGTATTCCACGCAGGTCAGGCTCTTGATGCTGTTTTCTGCCAGGATCGCGGCCGGGCCACCGATGCTGCCAAGGTAGAAACCGCCGTGTTTATGGCAGGCGTAGGTAACCTGATTGCTGCGATTACCTTTTGCCAGCATGATCATACTGGCACCGTGGGATTGCAGCAGATCTACATAAGAGTCCATACGTCCAGCCGTAGTGGGGCCAAGAGAGCCGGAAGCATAACCGGTCGGGGTTTTTGCTGGGCCTGCATAGTAGATCGGATGATCTTTCACGTATTGCGGCAACGCTTCACCATTATCCAGGAGTTCTTTCAGTTTGGCATGGGCGATATCACGAGCCACGATGATAGTGCCACTCAAAGAAAGGCGAGTAGATACCGGATATTGTGACAGTGTCTTTAGAATATCTGCCATTGGGCGGTTGAGATCGATATGGACAGCCTCACCCTCACCAGCCTGACGCAGGTGTTCCGGAATATATTTACCAGGGTTTTGTTCCAACTGCTCCAGCCAGATGCCGTGGCGGTTGATTTTGGCTTTGATATTGCGGTCTGCGGAGCAGGAAACCCCCATACCGACCGGACAGGACGCACCGTGACGCGGCAGCCGGATAATACGTACGTCATGGGCGAAATATTTACCGCCAAACTGTGCTCCCAGACCCAGATTACGGGCTTCCTGCAACAATTCCTGCTCTAAGGCCACATCACGGAACGCCTGACCGTGCTCATTACCCTCTGTAGGTAGCGTGTCGTAATATTTGGTGGATGCCAGCTTCACTGTTTTCAGGTTGGTTTCCGCAGAAGTACCACCAATGACAAACGCGATATGATAAGGCGGACAGGCTGCGGTGCCCAGTGTGCGCATTTTTTCCACCAGGAAGTTTTTCAATTTTACCGGTGTCAGCAATGCTCTGGTTTCCTGATACAAATAGGTTTTATTTGCGGAGCCACCACCCTTGGTAACAAACAGGAATTTGTATTCTTCGCCTTCGGTACTGTAAAGATCGATCTGTGCGGGCAGGTTAGTGCCGGTGTTGATCTCTGTGTACATATCCAGTGCCGCATTTTGTGAGTAACGCAGATTGTCTTCGGTAAAAGTATTGTAAACACCGTGAGACAAGGCTTCTGCATCGTTACAGTCAGTCCACACGCGCTGGCCTTTCTTGCCGACGATAATCGCTGTGCCGGTATCCTGACAGGTAGGTAGAATTCCCTTGGCGGCGATTTCAGAGTTACGCAGAAATTGCAGAGCGACATATTTGTCGTTTTCGCTGGCTTCGGGGTCGCTCAAAATATCAGCAACCTGTTGCTGATGAGCGGGGCGAAGCATGAAGGAGACATCATGGAAAGCCTGTTGTGCCAGCAGTGTCAGTGCTTGCGGGGCGATTTTAAGGATATCCTGGTTTTCAAATTGAGCGACGGAAACATAGTCGCTACTGATTAAACGGTACTCAGTATTATCTTTATCTAGCGGAAACGGTTCTTGGTAATAAAAAGGTTTATTCGGCATTGTTTTCTCACTTACAGCTGTATTAATTGTAGGTGTTAATCCTGTTAGGTTTAATTTCCTTAGAGATTATCCCAATGGGCTGGCTTATTTTGCCATCATGAACCTGAGTCAGGCTTGCTACCCTGTTGTATTTTTCACATAGATCTATATTTTGACGATTTTAGCATTTTGAAATCTATTGGGTATGGACTTTTATTTATGTTCTTGTGCAGGTCTTCGTCATCGTGGCAATCTCAATTTGCGTTATGAAAAAAGCAATAAGCTTTATCATAGTAGGGTTTTATAACGCTTAGTACCACTTTGTTGTGTCACATTATTATTAATCTCTATCATGTTTTTATTGAAAAAATAGCAATGGTTTGCGCCCGTAATGTGCTTTTATGAACAGCATAAACATTAAATCAGTTAATTAACTTAATTAATTAAAGTATTGATGATGAGTGAGTTTAATAACCACTAAATAAATGTGGTTTATTGTTTAATTAATTCCCTGACGGGTTGCAATAACCATGCATCGTAAAAGAAACCGTTGTTACTGCTATGTGCGAGAGTAACTCCTGGATATTTACTCTCTTTGTGCCAGCAGGTTGTCAATCATCCATAACCCGGCTGGACCCGGTGGGTGAGGGCGTGACCACGCGATATCTACTTTAATGTGCTGTGGCCAACCGGGTAGCGTCAGTTCTGTTAGCTTCTGATTGCCGTACTGTGTAATGAGCCAGCGTGGAAGAATACTCCAACCGAATCCTTGCTCTGCCATTTCCAGTAACATCAGGTAAGAGGGCGCGGACCAGATGAGCCCTTCAGTCTGGGGACGTTCTCCTTGTGCGTAGGTATTCAGACACAATTGCCGCACGGTGGCGAGTTGGCTAGTGGTTACGGTTGGCATCTGAGCCAATGAATGAGTGGTGGCAACGAACACGGACATCTCTGTTGTCACCCGCAGTCGCGACACCGAAATATCCGTTGGATAGTGCGGCCGGGCGCGCAGTATACCCACATGGGCGCGCTGGGATTGTAATAGGTCAAGCACATCTTCATCTTCGGCAATCAGGCATTCAAACTCAATATCAGGAAACCGCTGGGAAAAGCGTTGTAAGACAGACTCATAGTGGATGTTTTGCCAGGTTTCAGAGAGTACGAACGTCAGTTTTGGCTCGGTGCTGTCTCCTAGTCGGATAGCTAATTCATCCAGTGCTTCGCTGGCTGACAGGATCGCCTTAATGTGTGTCAACACTTTGCGGCCTTCCGGAGTCAATACGGGCTGATGTCCGTGTCGGTCAAACAGCGTCAGCCTCAGGTCGGCTTCCAGATTAGCGATGGAAGTACTGATTGTTGACTGGCTTTTATGTAAATGGCGCGCCGCTGCGGAAAAAGAACCGGTATTGACAGTTGTCACGAAAGCTAACAAGGATTCAGGAGAATAACGCATCATCATACCTCTATCGCTTTTTTCGATGGAAACTAATTTCTTTCTATTGATTATAGCGATGAAAATGACCACTGTTTTATCAACTGTGGTGTGAAATGAAAGAAAAAACCTTATATGAACGGATGGTTCATGCCGTAGGATTTGAGGTCGTGGCGATTTTAATCTGTGCGCCAGCGAGGGATCGTCCGCTATTTGACACAGGTCTGCTCTCGATGATGCTCTCTAGCGTGGCAATGATCTGGAATGTGATTTACAACCGTCTGTTCGATCGGCTGTGGCCGGTAAGCCGAATCAAACGACGTCTGTCCATACGTATAAGCCATGCGGTTGGTTTTGAGTGTGGTTTTATCGTGATCGGTCTGCCGCTGGCCGCAGGGATGCTGAATATTACCCTGTGGCAAGCATTCCTGATTGAGATGGGTTTTTTCCTGTTTTTCCTGCCTTATACCGTCGCTTATAATTGGGTTTATGATACGTTGCGCGAGCGAGTTCTTCGACGTGAGAAGGTAGTGGGTTCACATTAAATCACGGTTGCAGTGTACGCGTTGGCATTGAGTCAATCAGCGATAACTATTTTGTTTGCAGAATGCGGCGCATGCCCGTGAAGACAGGATAAATGTTGTCAGAGAGACAGATCGAACGCGGAGTAACGATGACTTTCGATTTATTTGCCGATGAAATGCCCAGGCGCTGGACAGAAAACCTGGCGCCGGGTGCCGCCATCCTGCATGGTTATGTGTGGGAACAAGCGCAGACACTGATCACCCTGATTGATGAGATTACCCACGCTTCACCGTTTCGCCATATGGTGACGCCAGGCGGTTATACCATGTCGGTGGCTATGACTAACTGTGGCCCGCGGGGATGGGTGACAGATGAACGCGGCTATCGCTATGTGACCGAAGATCCATTAACCGCTCAGCCGTGGCCTGAGATGCCGGCGCTGTTTTTTCAACTGGCGACCTTCGCCGCGCAGGCGGCAGGATTCCCGGATTTTTTCCCCGATGCTTGTCTGATTAACCGTTATGACGTGGGGAGCCGGCTTTCACTACATCAAGATAAAGACGAGCGGGATTTTAGCCAGCCTATTGTTTCTTTTTCATTGGGGCTGGCCGCGACGTTTTTATTCGGTGGCATAAAACGCAATGATCCGGTTCAAAGGCTGTTACTGGGGCATGGTGATGTTGTGGTGTGGGGTGGGGCGTCTCGATTGTATTACCATGCGGTTCAGTCGTTAAAAACCGGCCCACTTCCGGCGGGTATGCCGGGCGTATACCGCTTTAACCTGACTTTTCGCAAAGCCGGTTAGTAGGTTCCCACCACACGAACACGACTGTTTTTCCTGATTATTCCTGCCTAACTAAGTATTAAGCTCATCATGAGTGGTGACATTTTGTCATCAGGATCCTGTCGGGATCTTTCCTTTTCCTGAATGCATAACTGTGAGGTGCTTCAATTTTTATATTTGGTTATACTTGTATGGTAGTTGCATTAGAACTAAGCCGTTATATCGAGTTTAAAAGGATACGAAAAGTGAAAATTGTCAGTGCTGAAGTGTTTGTTACCTGTCCAGGGCGTAACTTCGTCACCGTAAAAATTACGACCGACAGCGGCGTGACCGGCGTGGGCGATGCCACATTGAATGGCCGTGAGTTACCCGTCGCGTCTTATCTCAAAGATCATGTCTGCCCGCAGTTGATTGGCCGTGATGCACATCAGATTGAAGATATTTGGCAGTATTTCTATAAAGGGGCGTATTGGCGACGAGGGCCGGTCACCATGTCTGCCATTTCCGCCGTGGATATGGCGCTGTGGGATATCAAAGGAAAAGTTGCCAATATGCCGGTGTACCAGTTGTTGGGTGGCGCTTCCCGCAGTGGTGTGATGGTCTATTGTCACACGACGGGTCACAGCATTGATGAGGTGCTGGATGATTACGCCAAACATAAGGAAATGGGTTTTAAAGCCATCCGCACACAGTGTGGAGTTCCGGGCATGAAAACCACCTATGGCATGGCGAAAGGTAAAGGTCTGGCTTATGAACCGGCCACGAAAGGTAACTGGCCTGAAGAGCAGTTATGGTCGACCGAAAAATATCTCGACTTCACGCCCAAACTCTTTGAAGCGGTGCGCGAGCGGTTTGGTTTTAACGAACATCTGCTGCATGACATGCATCACCGCCTGACGCCGATTGAAGCGGCCCGTTTTGGCAAGAGCGTTGAAGATTATCGCCTGTTCTGGATGGAAGATCCTACGCCTGCTGAAAACCAGGAATGTTTCCGCTTAATTCGCCAGCATACGGTAACGCCCATTGCGGTGGGGGAAGTCTTTAACAGCATTTGGGATTGCAAACAACTGATCGAAGAGCAGTTGATCGACTACATCCGTACCACCATTACCCATGCGGGCGGCATTACCGGTATGCGTCGTATTGCTGATTTTGCCTCTTTGTATCAGGTGCGTACCGGTTCTCATGGCCCGTCTGACTTATCCCCGGTCTGTATGGCGGCGGCGTTGCATTTTGACCTGTGGGTACCGAACTTCGGCGTACAGGAGTATATGGGCTATTCCGAACAGATGCTGGAAGTCTTCCCACATCACTGGACATTCGAAGACGGCTACATGCACCCCAGCGATAAACCGGGATTGGGTATCGATTTTGATGAAAAACTGGCCGCTAAATATCCCTATGAGCCAGCCTGTTTGCCCGTCGCGCGTCTGGAAGATGGCACGATGTGGAACTGGTAAATAGTGACAATTAAAAAACAGGAATCCAGGCAATGAAAAGTGTTGTGATTGAAACACCAGGAAAACTGATTATTCAGGAACGTCCGCTGCCTCAGCCCACCGCGAATGAAGTTCGGGTAAAGGTGAGCTATGCCAGTATCTGTGGTTCTGATGTGCATATCTGGCACGGACACAATCCGTTTGCGAAATATCCTCGGGTTATTGGTCATGAGTTTTTTGGCATTATTGATGCAGTGGGTGAGGGCGTTGATGTCTCGCGTATTGGGGAACGTGTTGCGGTAGACCCGGTGGTTAGCTGCGGACATTGTTACCCTTGTTCTGTCGGTCGTCCTAATGTGTGTAGCGAGTTACAGGTCATCGGCGTACATCGTGATGGCGGCTTCAGCGAATACGCTTGTGCCCCTGCAACCAATGCTTACCGTATTCCTGATTCAATACCAGACAAGCTGGCGAGTTTGGTTGAACCTTTCACGATCGCGGCCAACATTACTGCCTTTTTACAACCGACCGCAAAAGATGTCGCGCTGGTATATGGTGCCGGGCCGATGGGGCTCACCGCCGTTCAGGTATTAAAAGGCGTTTACAACGTACAACAGGTTATTGTTGCCGATCGGTTGCCTGAACGTCTGGCTATGGCAAAAGAAAATGGCGCTGACATTATATTGGATAATAGCCAGACACCCTTGTCTGACTTATTAAATGGAATTCAACCGACATTAATTATTGATGCGGCATGTCATCCTTCTATTTTGGCTGAAGCGGCATCATTAGCATCACCTGCCGCACGTATTGGTCTACTTGGGTTTTCTGGCGAACCCAGTTTAATTACACAGCAGAGTCTAACCAGTAAAGAGTTATCATTATTTACCTCTCGTCTGAATAGTCATCGCTTCCCCATTGTTATTGAATGGATGGTGAAAGGATTTATTAAACCGGAAAAGTTGGTAACGCATTATGTTCCGTTAGAGAGCATAGAAAAGGCAATGAGCCTATTTGAGAAAGATCAGCATAGTTGTTGTAAGGTTATTTTAAGCATGAATTAACGACTCCAGGGAGGCGGCTATGCTGCCTCTGCCTCTACATTACTAAAAATAAATTAATGTTTCGGAGCAATTATGTTCAGAAATTTACGTTGGGTTATTGTCTTCTTATTATTTATGGTTTACATGATTAATTATCTTGATCGTGTGGCCTTATCTATTACCGTTCCTATGATCGAAAAAGATTTGATGATTAATGCTGAACAGTTCGGCATGATTTTTGGTAGTTTCTTTTTTGGTTATGCATTATTTAATTTTATTGGTGGATTGGCGGTAGATAAATTTGGTCCAACATTAGTAATGGGATTCGCTGTTGGATTATGGTCCATCTTCTGCGGCATGACGGCAATAGCAACGGGATTCTGGTCATTATTGATTTTACGGGTACTGTTCGGCATGGCGGAAGGTCCTATCTGTTCGTCGGCGAATAAAATGATCAACGGATGGTTTCCCAAAAAACAGGCTGCTACCGCGATGGGACTGTTAAGTGCCGGATCGCCGTTGGGAGGCGCTGTCGCCGGGCCTATTGTCGGGTATCTTGCACTCTCTTTTGGCTGGCGTCCCGCCTTTATGATTATCTGCGCGGTGGGTATTGTCTGGATGGTGGTTTGGTTTTTTATTTCGTCAGACAACCCGTCTCACAGCAAGCTGATTACCGAGAATGAACGGGCGCTGATTAATCAATTGAAAGAAGAGAATCTCTCTTCTGAAGATGAACTTACTCAGGCTGCGCATGGCTTGGGATACTATATTTGCCAACCGATAATTCTTGTCACTGCCTTCGCCTTCTTTTGTTACAACTATATTCTGTTTTTCTTTCTCAGTTGGTTTCCGGCTTATTTGGTGCAGGCACATGGTCTTAATATTAAAGAAATGAGTCTAACTACAGTTATCCCATGGATTGTCGGTTTCGTTGGTTTGGCATTGGGCGGCTGGATATCAGATAAGATATTTAAAATTACCGGATGGTTACTGCTCTCGCGTAAAATAGTGTTAGTTGTATCTCTTTTTTCTGCCGCAGTATGCGTCGCATTCGCGGGGATGGTTTCCAGTGTTGTCCCAGCGGTTATGTTAATGTCTGTGTCTATTTTTTTCCTTTATATTACAGGTGCTATCTATTGGGCGATTATTCAGGATGTGGTACATAAAAGCCGCGTTGGTGGCACCAGTGGATTTATTCATTTAATTGGTAGTATTTCAGGGATTGTCGGTCCTGTCGTTACCGGTTTTATTGTGCAAAACACCGGTAAGTTTGACAGTGCATTTATTCTTGCTGGTGGTGTGGCAGCATTGGGGGCAGTATTAGTATTGTTGGTGATTAAACCGCCAAAGTTATCAAACGAATCATTGAAATCAGCGTCTACATTATAATCCACTCTGTTGTATTCGGAATATTTAGCAGGTATATGTCATGATGTTATTAAATGGAATTCAACCAACATTAATTATTGATGCGGTATGTCATCCTTCTTGATCATGATTTCTGAATAGAAACAACAGTCATCTTTAACTCACATAATTAATGGGGGGATATATGCAAAGAATTAATTTTGATGTCATGAAAGCGACGGTGAAAAAAGCATTTCTGAATGTGGGATTAAGTGAAAAAAAAGCCGAGGTTTGTGCTCAGATTCATACTGAATCCAGCTGTGATGGCATCTATTCACATGGATTGAATCGCGTATCCCGGTTTGTCGATTACGTTAAAAAAGGTTGGGTTGATATTCAGGCTGAACCCACTCAAGTTAAATCATTAGGTGTTATTGAAATTTATGATGGTAATCAAGGTGTCGGTATTACTAACGCATTGTTTGCTGTTGAAAGAGCGACAGAAGTCGCACGTAAAAATGGCATCGGTATTGTTGCATTACGTAATACCACACATTGGATGCGAGGCGGCACGTATGGATGGAAAACCGCAGAAAAAGGGCTCGCTGCCATTTGCTGGACCAATACGGAATCTTGCATGCCAGCATGGGGCGCTAAAAATACCCGCTTGGGTAATAACCCCTTTGTGATGGCGGTGCCGCGTGAAAAAGGGCCGTTGGTACTGGATATGGCGATGTCGCAATATGCGTACGGAAAGTTACAGGTAACGCGCCTGAAAGGCGAACGTTTACCTTTCCCCGGCGGCTACGATAAAGAGGGCAACCTGACGGATGAGCCAGGCCCGATTGAACAATCCATGCGTATTCTCCCTACCGGTTATTGGAAAGGTTCCGGTATGGCAATTCTGCTTGATGCGATGGCCGCTCTGCTTTCTGCCGGTAATCCAACGAATGAGATCGATAAAGTTGGACGAGGCAGTTGTACCGGGGCCAGTCAGATTTTTATCGTTTTTGATCCAACTCAGCTTGGCGGGAGTGATTTCAGTAATCGTATGGCTGATAGTGTAGCGGATTACGTTACAACGTCGGAACTTGCCGAAGGGCAGAAAGAGGTTTACTACCCAGGAGAGCGTGAGATGAAAACCCGCAATGAAAATCGGGTTCAGGGAATTCCGGTCGACGATGGGGTGTGGGCTGAAGTTTTGGCATTGTCGAAATCGGTGATCGCATGATTATTGGCAATATTCTCCAACTAGAAAAAAGCCGAGCTGAGTTTGCTGAGACTATCTATGACGTTTTGGCTCGGATCCGTAATTTGGATTTTAGCCAGCATCCAGACGGTGAAATGGTCGAGCAGGGTGTGGTTTACAAAACATTCCATGCGAATACTGCGCCATCAGCAACCCGTATCGCTGAAACTCATCGACAGAATATAGATGTACAGTTCGTTATTTCTGGCACTGAGTATCTGGAATATCAGCCGGTGCTCTCGCGTACATCGGATGAGGCACATCCTGAACAGGACAATGATTTCTATTATGGAAAATCAGGTAACGAAAAATCCTTGATCCTCAATAGTGGTGATTTTATCGTGCTGTTCCCCTGGGACATTCACACTCCGTTATGTCAGGTGGAAGCAGTACAGCCGGTTCGTAAAATTGTGGCTAAGGTTCCGCTTAGCTTGCTGAATTTGAAATGAGAGTCTTTCGATGAATCTTTCACAAAATAATCTTAAACAAGTGTCGCCAGGCGTGATTGTTCCTGTATATGACCGTAGTTTACTGAAAATACGTATCGTGCATCTGGGCTTCGGCGCATTCCATCGGGCACATCAAGCGGTTTTCGCTGATCAACTGGCTGCTGAACATGGCAGCGACTGGGGATATTGCGAAGTTAACCTGATTGGCGGCGAACAGCAAATTGCTGATCTGAAACAACAGGACTTACTCTATTCCGTCTGTGAAATGAGTGGCAGCCATTGGCATGGTCGTGTCGTGGGTGTTGTGCGACAAGCGCTGCACGGCGCAGTGGATGGTATTGAGAAGGTGCTTGCGGCGATGACTCAGCCTGATATTGCGATTGTCTCGCTGACGGTGACGGAGAAAGGGTATTGCTATTTACCGTCAACCGCATCTATTGATGTGAGTCACCCGTTGATCCAGCATGATATCGCTCACCCGCGTCAGCCACACTCCGCGCCTGGAGTGATTATTGAAGCATTGCGGTTACGTCGGGAAAAATCCCTGATGCCGTTTTCCGTGATGTCCTGTGACAATATGCCGAATAATGGCAGCGTCACCCGCAACGTAGTTCTTGCATTGGCTAAAGCGCAGGATGTTACGTTGGCCACATGGATCGAAAACAACGTCAGCTTCCCTTCAACGATGGTTGATCGGATTGTTCCCGCGATAACACCAGACTCTCTGGAGAAAATTACACAGGTCATTGGAGGCATTCAGGATCCGGTGGGGATAGCCTGCGAGCCCTTTAGACAATGGGTCATTGAAGATAATTTCGTCGCTGGACGTCCCGATTGGGAGAGGGCCGGTGCAGAATTGGTCGCTGATGTACTGCCTTACGAAGAAATGAAACTGAGAATGCTGAATGGCAGTCACTCTTTTCTGGCTTACCTCGGTTATCTGGCGGGTTATCAGTATATTGATGAGTGCATGCAGGACCAGGACTATGTTCAGGCAGCACGGCAGTTGATGCTGAATGAGCAGGCAACAACGTTGCATGTTGAAAATGTCGATCTGGTGGCTTATGCCGAGTCATTGCTCGAGCGTTATCGGAATACCGGGCTGAAGCACCGTACCTGGCAAATTGCGATGGACGGAACGTTGAAGCTGCCACAACGCATGCTGGACTCAATTCGTGTCCATCTGGCTAAAGGCGAGCCTTTTGATTTTCTGGCACTGGGCGTGGCGGGATGGATGCGCTATGTCAGTGGTGTGGACGATGCAGGGCAAACTATTGAGATCAGTGATCCATTGAAAGAAAAACTGGCACAACTGGTGGCACAAAGTGTGGATGGCCAGGCCAGAGTCAACGCGTTATTAAGTTTGCGTGACGTATTTGGTAACGATTTGCCAGACAGTTCTATTTTTATTCAGCAGGTCTCTGCGGCTTATACATTACTGCAAACGCATGGTGCAAAAAAATCAGTTGGCCTGATTTTGCCGAAGGTAAATAAATACTGATTTCATAATCTGACTGATATTGAGTAATAGGGATAAACGGTGTGACACATTATCCCTATATATTAATGAATTGGCACTAAATATGACGTTATTTTTTCTTATTGAGGAAAGGATATTATCTTCCCTCTAGGAAATAAATGGACTGTGGTGTGAATTTATTTACATAAGGGGGAAAGTATGGCGTTTATCGGAAAGGATTTTATTTTAAATAATGAGATCGCTCGTAAACTTTATCATGATGTAGCTGAGCATCAACCGATTATTGATTATCACTGTCATCTCGATCCAAAAGTAATCGCTGAAGACAGACCATTTGCTGATATCACGGAGCTTTGGTTGGCCGGAGATCATTATAAATGGCGGGCAATGCGTGCTAATGGTATTCCGGAAGAGAAAATAACCGGGAATGCAACAGCAATAGAGAAATTCCAGGCATGGGCTGAAACCGTTGAATCGTGTATTGGTAATCCGCTTTATCACTGGACGCATCTGGAATTAAAGTTCTATTTCGGGATCACGGAGACGTTAAATAGTCATAACTGGAAATCTGTTTGGGAAAAATGTAATGAATTACTCCGTTCACCGGCATTTTCTCCGAGAGGATTAATTAAGAAATCTAATGTGGAAACCATTTGTACAACAGATGCACCGACTGACTCACTGGAATATCATGATATTCTGCGGGCAGATAAAACATTTACAACCAAAGTGTTGCCGACGTTCCGGCCGGATGAGGCCCTCGATGGTCATGGCGACACCTTTATTCAGTTTATTGGCCGTCTGGAACAATTGAACAATAAGACGATCACCAATTTTCAAGACTTCCTCGACGCATTAGAGAGGCGTGTAGCCTATTTTCATCAGAAAGGAGGGCGTTTATCCGATCATGATTTAACCAAGTTGGAATTCATGCTGTCGGATGAAAAAGAGCAGGAAGCGCTTTTTGCGAAAAAACGACAAGGTCTGGCATTATCTCACGATGATGATGCTCGCTATAAATCTGCGGTGTTGTTGTCGTTAGCGGCCTCTTATGCCAAACGTGACTGGGCAATGCAAATTCATTTTGGCGCATCCCGTAATAATAACAGCCGTATGTTTAAACAGTTAGGCGCCAATGTCGGTTATGACTCTATCTGTGATCAAACGGATGTCGCCAGTAATATAAATGGGTTGCTTGATGCGATGTCGCGTAATGACGCGCTGCCTAAGGTTATTTTTTATAACCTGGATCCAACCTATAACGATGTCGTGGCTTCTTCACTGGCAAATTTTCAGGCGGCAGGCGCTGTGAAATCCCGTATGCAATTGGGGGCGGGATGGTGGTTCAATGACACCAAACGTGGAATGATTCGACAATTAACCGCGCTGGCTGATCATGGTTTGCTGGTGAATTTTGTCGGTATGCTGACTGACTCACGTAGCTTTATTTCTTATACCCGACATGAATACTTCCGCCGTATTTTATGCAATCTAGTCGGGGAGTGGGTAACGGATGGTGAAATACCTGACGATAATGAGCTACTAACCCGACTGATTAAGAGCATCTGTTATCAGAACTCACGGGATTACTTTAATTTTTAGTTTTAAATAAGGATAACTATACCCAAAATAATTCGAGGTGCAGGAAGGCGGCAAGTGAGCGAATCCCGATGAGCTTACTCAGGTAAGTGATTCGGGTGAGCGAACGCAGCCAACACACCTGCAACTTGAAGTATGACGGGTATATACCTGATATGATTTTTTCCTGTCTTTATTAAATGGAATTTTATCTATCAGCTGTATTTTAGATTGTGTTGTTTTTTGAGATTTTTATAAAAATAAAATAGAGCGCTATCAGGATTTTCATTGTCGAGGAGATGAATACACCAGGTGAAAATGATGATGTTCAAATAAGTTAGATATGAAGATGATTTTTTCTCTGTATCTGATGGCCTTATTAAAAAAACATTTTTACCACGATATCTTCATTGCGTATAATTTTTTGCAAATAGAGGCTTAATAGAATGTCTAAAAAAGTTACCGTACCCATTGGCATCGGCTATGGGTTAACAGATATTATGGGTGGAGGCGCCTTTACGGTTATCGGTGCCTGGTTGTTATTTTTCTATACCACATTTGTTGGTTTAACACCTATAGAAGCCGCGTCAATTGTTGCGATCGCCCGTATTGTCGATGCGATAATCAGCTTGTTTATGGGTAGCTTTACCGACCATTTTTACAAGAATTATTTCGGCAAGAAATTTGGCAGGCGGAGATTTTTCCTGCTAATTGGCACACCATTAATGCTGGTTTATACCCTCTTGTGGGTGAATGGTATGAACTACTGGTTCTATCTGACGGTTTATCTATTATTTGAAGTGATTGCAGCCATGGTATTGATACCATGGGAAACGCTGCCATCGGAAATGACCAAAGATTTTAATCAGCGTACCAAACTGTCAACATGCCGCATGTTTTTATCGGCAGTCGGGACATTTCTGGCAACCTTTATCCCTGGTTTGTTGATTAGCCATTTTGGGGAACATAACCCATCGGCCTATTTTGTGAATGGTTTGTTTTTCGCTATTTTGTTCGCCATCTGTGTATTTATCTCTTATAAAGTCACCTGGGAACGTGAATTGACGGATGAGATGAAGGCGGTATTAGAGTCCCCGGAAGCCACTCAGAAGAGGACGCTTGGAGAACAGTTCACTCGTTTTTGTAATCTGTGGGCCGAATATGCTTCTACTTTAAAAGTCAGAGCATTCAGGAAACATTTAGCCATCTACTTACTGTCGTTTACGGCTAAAGACATCTATAACACCGTATTTGTTTTCTTCTGTGTATATTGTTTGAGTATTTCTTCTTCTGTGGCAGCCAGTTTGCTGTCATTAAGTATTATCGGGTTGCCGGTGACGCTGTTGGCCGGTCTGGCTATGATCAAGTATGGACCGTCCAGACTGTATATATTTGCCTATTCCGTCATGTTGCTGTGTCTGGGGGGCCTGTATGCGGTGTATGTTTATGAACCACAGTCAAAAATCATGCTGTTGTTTGTCATTGCAGGTATTTATCAGGTTGGACGATGTGTGCTGGAGTTCACTCCCTGGAATGTCTTTCCCTTTATCCCGGATGTAGACGAAGCCATTACGAAAAAAAGGCGCGAAGGGTTATTTGCCGCAGTAATGACATTTTCCAGAAAAACCACCGTTGCTATCGCTACCTTTATTGTCGGGGTGGTTTTGCAGGAAGGTGGGTTTGTAACGGGTAGTAGCATTCAATCACCAGAAGCGATAAAAACAATTTCCTTACTACTGTTTATGGGAACGGGGATTTTATTAGTTCTGGCATTAATGATCGCGTTGACCTTTAGATTGAATAAGAAAACACACACTATTCTGGTCAATGAAGTTGAACGTTTAAGAGATCACGGTAGTAAACAAACCGTAGATGTAAATACCAAACAGGTTGTTGAAGATTTAACCGGTTATAAATATGAAAAAGTCTGGACAGACTAACCTTCCTTGTTCAGATACACACTCCACTATACCGTCACTTGCCGACGGTATAGTGTTCCTCCATATATACCCGTCATACTTCAAGTTGCAGGTGTGTTGGCTGCGTTCGCTCACCCGAATCACTTACCTGAGTAAGCTCATCGGGATTCGCTCACTTGCCGCCTTCCTGCACCTCGAATTATTTTGAGTATAGACTGAGCCAAATTTACATGCATTCAATAAAATATGGGCGTGATGATGATTAACGCCAGATTGATGTAATGCTGGGAAAAGAAGATGGATATCGTCTTGATTATACATGTATCATGATTGATAAATTTCTTGAATAAATCACTGTGTGGTATGGATACATCTTCTCAGATCAACAACAATGAGCCGATAAATCAGCAAATATATCGTTTGCTGCGTAAAGATATCGTTGAGTGCAGTATTCCTCCGGGTACGTTGTTATCCGAAAAGGAAATATCTACGCGTTTTGATGTTTCTCGACAGCCAGTCCGTGAGGCGTTTATCAAATTGGCCGAAGCTGGTTTGGTGCAGATATTGCCCCAGCGCGGTACTTTTGTGATGAAAATTTCGGAGCAGCGGGTTGCCGAAGCGAGGTTCATTCGGCAGGCGATAGAGTGTGCCGTTGCCCGTCGTGCTGCTGAAGCGGCGACGGATGAACAACTGCTGATTCTGGAACATAATTTGCACCGGCAGGAGCTGGCCGCGCAAAACAACCAGATGCGGGAATTTCTTAACCTTGACGATGATTTTCACCGCCTTTTGACCCAGATGGCGAGTTGTCCGTTGGCATGGGATACGATAGATTCCATTAAGTCCACCATGGACCGAGTTCGTTTCCTCAGTCTGAGCCAGGTATCACCGCCACAGAGTCTGATTCAGCAGCATTACCAGATTTTCAACGCGTTGAAAGCCCACAATGCGGATGATGCGGAGAATGCCATTCGTATACACCTTCAGGAAATGATCTATTCCATCACCCCGATTGCCCAACAGAATCGCGACTGGTTCGAGCATTTCTGATGCGGGTTTTAGGTGTGCGGTGGGATTTATTGCGGATAATGAGAAAAAATATGTGACGGAAAACATGATTATCGGGCGACAGAACGACGCCCGATAAACGTGGTTTAGTCTCCCCCAAGACGCATCAGCTCTTCTGGTGCGAAATAGCCATCCACGTTTTTCAGCTCAACACATTTTGCTTTACGGACCTCTTCACGTTTCAACTTTTCGTCGTGAATAGCGGCAATAGTACCCACCAGATGAGAACCGTTTTGCATCACCCGACAACCGGGGTTGAGTGGATTTCTGTATCTGTCATACGCTGTGTACACAATAACCTCCTTCGTTTGACCACAAAAACCGTCTTTGATCCTACTGCGTGAGAGGAATCGGTGCCAGAACATTAGTCGGATTATAAAAAATGGTTCTATACCCGTCATCTGTCAAACTGCCGGTGTATTGTGTCGTTCCCCAGTTACACTTGCCCCATTCATGGGCCTCGTTTCTACGGGGCGGCTGCACACTGCGTTCAAATCGGCTTCTGGTGGATTTGTCATGGAGTCAACTCCCAGGAATTCACCTGGTTTATTGCCACGGTACCCATTATTGTCGTTCAGTCGTTTCATATTAACGTACTACCAGCGTTGGCTTGATACGCACCGTAGCCCCACCGCTGACGGTGCCATTCAGTACCTGTTCCAGATTCACCAGTACCTGTTCTACCAACTGCTCCACCGGCTGGCGGATCGTGGTCAGTCGGTAACCTTCCCACGCTGCCATCGGTGTGTCATCGCAGCCGATAATTTTCTGTGTGTCGCCACCTTCCAGTCGCAGGGCATCCAACGCGCCAAACGCCAGTGCGTCGCAGGCGCAAAACACGCCTTCAGTCGCGGGATAGCATTGCAACAGCTGCTTCATGGCGCGATACCCGCTGTGATAAGCGTAATCCTGATTGATCATGATATACGGCGATGGCAATCCGCATTGTTGCAGTGCGGCGCAGAAACCAGCCAGTCGTTCCTGCGAAGCCTGTCCATCTTGCCGGCCACTGATAAACGCCAACTGGGTCAGACCAAGACTGACCAGATAGTCTGCCGCCAGTTGTCCGGCCATCCGGTTATCGGACAACACAGCAGTAATGGTTTCACGCTTATCCTCGCGGCCCATCAGTACCATGGGCAGATTCAGTTCCAGACAACGTTCAGTGGTGTGCTGTGACAGACTGCCGGCTGAGATAATCGCGGCTTCCACTTGATAGGAGAGTGCCTGTTGCAACTGGGCTCGAATATCACATGGTTCGATAACGGTGATCAGCATGGGCACGAAGCCATGTCGTTGTAACGCCTGGGTTAACAGGCAAAATAGATAGGGCTGAAACGGATTGTCGAACTCGCTCATCACCACGGCGATAATGCCAGAGCCCTGGCGTCCGGAATTTACCAGCGCCCGCGCCAGCGCATTGGGGCGATACCCCAGCGTTTCCGCTGCTGCCAGAACTTTGGCTCGGGTTGTCGGGCTGACCTTGTGCTGCGCTGTGTACGTGCGAGATACGGCGGAAGGCGAAACCCCCGCACAGCGGGCGACGTCAATGGATGTGACACGTTTTACCGTCATGATTGTCTTCCTGCGATAGGTAGCCAGATGCCATTATGCAGTTGCCAGCGTTCCCCTTGCTCGGGTAGGAATACCTGCTTTGTCTGCTTCAGCGTTTGTTGAAGTAAGGGTTTTTGCATTTGCTGAACGTGATAAAGCCCCAGCATGGCATCTGGTTTGCGGGTAAAGTGTTGGATCTCTGACCAGGAGCCATGATAAGGCGAGGCACTGTCCTGTACGGAAAAACACTCCACCAGCGCCATATCCGCTTGCGCGAGTAACGCTTCACTCTTCGGAGACAACGCTCCATCGCCACTGTAAAACAGCGAACCTTCTGGCCCGGTTAGTAGCAGTGATACGTTAGGTACTGAGTGGCGTGTGGCGGCGGTCTGGCATTGCCACGGGCCAAGGGTGTGCAACTGATCGGTTGCCAGCCAATGGATAGCGAACTGTGGCCGGTTGGCGGGCCAAAAAGCGAAATCCGCCAGCGCTTGTAACTGAGTCAGTTGTTGACGGGGCGCAATAGCTTGTAGTGGTGCAGTGCGTCCACAAGACTCGCACCAGTTCAACCAGGTCGTGAAGCCCAGCACATGGTCGGGGTGACAATGGGTAAAGTAGACCGCCTGAATCTGATCCGGCTGGATCTGCCGTTGCCAGAGTGCCTGGGGCACCGTTGGTCCGCAGTCGATCAGTAACTGAAAATCCCCTTTGATGAGCCGTATAGAGGCATTGATCCGCTGACTGTCGTAGGCTTCCCCGCTACCTAGAATATCCAGTTCCATATTACATTCCCTTTCCGGTTTTCTGCGTTGCGCTACAGGAAACAGCAGGGGAAGTCAGGCGATTGCCTGCTACGTCAAACCAGTGGCAGCGAGATAAATTGACATTAAGCGCCAGTCGGTTCCCTGGCTTAACTGTCTGACGGGTTTCCACCACCGCCGTAATGTGCGGTTCATGAATAAAGTGACCATGCAGGTGGTATACCGCACCCAGACTTTCCAGCAGATCCACTTGAAAAGTCGGTACGCTATCGATGATTTCAAAGGCATCCGGGCGCACGCCTACCGTGACGGCGGCCGTATTGGTCAATGACAGCCGTTGCAACCACGGCGCCAGCGGTTGTTCGGCGATGATCGGGAAGAAGTTCATTTCCGGCGAACCGATAAATCCGGCCACAAACCGGTTGGCGGGCCGGTGATATAACTCTTCCGGCGTGCCAATCTGGGCGATGCTACCGTTATGCAATACCACGATCCGATCAGCCAATGTCATGGCTTCCACCTGATCGTGTGTTACGTAAATCATTGTGGCGGCCAGTTGCTGATGCAGCGCTTTGAGCTGTACACGAGTGTGGGTTCTGAGTCTGGCATCCAGATTAGAGAGCGGTTCATCGAACAGGAATAAACGTGGTTTACGCACGATGGCTCGACCAATAGCCACCCGCTGGCGTTGTCCGCCGGAGAGCGCAGCGGGTTTGCGTTTCAGAAGTGGTGTGAGCTGAAGCATCTCTGCCACCCGCGCGACTTTTTCCGCAATCACCGGTTGTTTCTCGCCGACCATCTTCAACGCAAAGCCCATGTTTTCCGCTACCGTCATATGGGGATAGAGCGCGTAGGACTGAAATACCATCGCCATTTCACGCCGTCCTGGTGCCTGACGGGAAATATCCTCGCCATCCAGCAGGATGTGGCCGTTGTCCTGCTGTTCCAGCCCGGCGATAATCCGCAACAATGTGGATTTACCGCTGCCGGAAGGGCCGACAAATACCATCAATTCGCCGTGATTGATGTGCAGATCGATATCATTCAGCACCGACTGTTTGCCAAAGCCTTTGGTGATGTGGTGTAACTGTAATTCACTCATCCCGGATTCCTATTTCTGGCTAACGGCAAAGCCGCGTAACAAATAACGTTGAACAAAACCCGCCACCAGCAGCACCGGCAGTGATGAGAGCAGGCCGATACTCATCAGCTCTCCCCAGTACACCTGGTTTTCCGTCATAAAATTGGCGATGAACAGTGGCAGTGTGAACTGCTGCGGTGTTTGCAGATAAAGCAGGGCAAAGAGAAATTCGTTCCAGGCGATGATCAGGGTGAAAATGGCGGTTGCCACCAGACCAGGCGCGCAGGCGGGGATGACGATGTAGCGCAGACGTCGCCACAGGTTGGCGCCATCCATCGCCGCGGCCTCTTCCAGTGTCAGTGGGATCTCACGGATAAAACTCAGCAGCATCCAGATACAGAATGGTAGCGTATAAACCTGATATACCAGTACCAATCCGGCGAGGCTATTCAGCAGATGCAGCGTTTTCAGTAATGAGAACAACGGGATAGCCACCACAATCGGCGGCATCATTTTGATCAGCAATACCAGCAACAGAAACAGCGTGTCCAGTCGTGCCGGAAAACGGTGACGCGCCAGCGTATAAGCCGCCATAAACCCGACCAGCAGGGACAGTGCGGTAGCGCCGCCTGCGACCAGCAGTGTGTTGATCAGCCGGTCTACAAAGCCGTTTGCCAGCAAGGTAGTGATGTGGGTCAGTGTCCAGTGCTGTGGCCAGAAGGGACTGTGTCGGCTGGAAAATTCGGCGGTAGACTTAAAGGCCGCCGATGCCATCCAGATAATCGGTAGAGTAAAAAACAGCATCGCCGTGATAATGGCCGTGGCGCGCAAGATCGATAACCAGGAAAAACGTGTCATTGGGGTTCTCCTTTGCGCATCAATTGCCAGGCATATGTCAGGCTCATCACGCTGGCACACAACAACATGATGACGGCTCCGGCGCTGGCCAGCCCCAGATTAAAAAACTTGAATCCTTGCTGATAGATGTACAGTGACAGCGTCTCTGTGGCGTAGCCGGGGCCGCCGCCGGTCAACGCATAGACCTTGTCAAACAGTTTGAAGGTGTCGATGGAGCGCAGTAGTAGCGCCAGCAAAATAGGTTGACGAATAAGCGGTAGCGTGACATACCACAAACGTCGCCAGCCGTTGGCACCGTCACTTTGTGCTGCTTCCAGCAGCTCTTTGGGGATTGACTGCAATCCTGCCAGGATGATCAGGCAGGCCATCGGCGTCCACTGCCAGATATCCACCAGCATCAGTGATAATAAGGCGATGTGTGGGTTGGAGAGCCACTCCACCGGCATCAGGCCCAGCGATGTCAGGCAGTTATTCAGCAGGCCAAAATCATAGTGAAACCAGACGCGCCAGATAGCGGAACAGACCAGCGTGGACAGCATCATCGGATAAATCATCAGGCTCAGAACCCACTGGCGACCAGGAAAGTGGCGATACAGCAGCAGCGCCAGTACCAGACCAAGCAAGACCTGCAACAGTGAACTGCCCAGTGAGAACAACAGCGTATTTTTCAGGCTGGTGGTGAAGAACCAGTCATTGAATAACTGGCGGTAGTTATTCCAGCCCACCCAGTGATGGCTCGCGGAGGCATAATCGACATGGCTGAACGAATAGAGCAACATTTGTCCGATAGGGTAGAGCGTGAGCGCTGCCAGCAGTAACGTGGCGGGGAGCAGTAACAGCCAGCGCTGCCAGCGGGAATCAAAAAGCATGGAGTGTCCTTCAGCCATCAAATCACGGATACCGCCGGTTGAACTCGGCGGTTAGCCTGGGTGTCACACCTGCGCAGGCAGGAGTCCTGTTTCCACCGCAGTATTGCGTTTAACGCGATCCCCGCGTGGCAGGGATCGCGTTGTCGGCAGCGGCGGATTATTTCAGCGCCTGGGCAATTTTCTGGTTAGCTTGTTGCAGTGCGACCTGCGCTGGCATTTGATCCATCAACGCCAGTTGCAGATAGTCGCCCAGAATACTTTCTACTTCCTGCCAGTTACGGATCCGTGGGCGGGCTCTGCCCGCTTCCAGTGCGGTCAACTGTGCCGGATACCAGCGGTATTTCTGGATAATCTGCTTATCCTGATAAACACTGCGGCGGGTCGGCGGAAGTCCCAGTTCCAGCGCCAACGCTTTCTGATTTTCAGCACTGGTGAGGTAGGTCAGGAATTCTTGCGCCAGCTTGCTGTGTTGGCTGTTTTTGGTAATCGCCATCTGCCAGATGCCTAGCATAGGGGATGGGCCGGCAACCTGTCCGGGTGCCGGTTGTAATTCAACCTTACCTACGACCTTGGATTTGTCCGGGTTATCCAGCGCCGCCGCCCATGCCGGCCACACTTCAATCGCCATCGCTGCTTTACCTTGCTCCAGCGACTGACGGACATCGGCGGCGTTATAAACATCTACACCAGTTGGCGCGAACGCTTTTAACGCGATGAAGGTTTTCAGGGCTTGTAACGCCTGTGGGGAATCCAGCGCAGCTTTACCATCTTTAACCACTGCGCCGTTGTAGGCCCACAGAATAGGCATAAAACCAGAGACGATCGGGTTGCCTTTCATGCCGCGGAACACCACGCCGGATATACCGGGTTCCTGTTGTTGCAGGATTTTCGCACTGCTCAACACATCGTCCCAACTGGTGGGGGCTTTAAGCTGATGTTTGTCGAACAGATCCTTGCGCAGGGCAAACATTTCTACGTTACCGACTACCGGTAAACTGTATGCCGGGCCGGTTTTTTCCGGCACACGGGAGATGTCCATCACCGCCGGGATAAAGTCATTGCTCTGCATCTTTTTCGGTAGCGGTTGCAGCCAGCCGTTACCTGCAAACTCAGGACTCCAGGTATCGTCCATCAATACCAGATCGTAGGCTGATGCGTTTTCACGCATGGAGATGACCAGTTTTTCATACAGGTTGCCGTAGGGCAGCTTAAGCAGTTCAATCTGCTTGCCGGGGTGTTTCTGCTGGAAACGGGTCAGTGTGCTGTCGAGTGCTTTGCCATAAACGTCATCGCGGCCAGCGATGACCAAATCTGCTGCGTGGCCTATCAGGCTAAACAGCAGCCCGGAAGCGAGAATAAAACGTGAAAGTGGTTTCTTGCCAAACATAGTGAGCGCCTTTTTTCAGGAGTGCATACGTTTGCACAGGCGCTATCTTTGAGGAGGAAGATGACAAAATCATGAAAGGCAGATGAAGAGTCTGCGATGCGACAACTAAGCCGCTATAACCTGGCTATCGGCGTGTAGGGTATGGAGAATAAAGAACATGCGTTTGATGGCAAAGTGCAAGTAGCCGCGATAATGGGGAGAGAGTAAAGACGCTGCAAGTACATCTTTGTAAGCTTCAATCCGCGCCAGTATTGGCGCAGATGCATTACTCTTCTTTCCCATTATCACCGTTCTGACGCCATACATCGGTTAGCCAACAGTCTGGAACATCAGGTTTTTCTTGGCAGACGGCGGAAACTGATGAGCAACTGTAGCATGTTGATCAGTACCAGCAGAGCCGTCACCAAAAATACCCAGCGGTAGCCTACCATGGCGGAAATGCTGGAACCGAGCAGCGGGCCGACGACATTGCCCATATAGCCAAAAGACTGGTTATAACCAAAGATACGACCCGTTACCTGCTGGCTACTGTATTTAACCAGCAAGGTCTGTACAGCGGGCATCAGGGCACCGTCGGCGAACCCGAGCAGGAAGCGCAAAATACCCAACTGTGTGGCATTTTGCACGGAAGACATCAGGAAAAATAGCAAGGCACAGAAAATCAACGCGACAATCAGCACTCGCTGAGAACCAATTCTGTCACCTAACCGGCCGAGCCGGGGCGCTGATATCAATGCGGAAATACCTGGGACGGAGGCAATGACGCCACTGATAAAGGCAATATTATCAATACCGGGCGAGAGATTACGGATAAATAGCGTCAGAATAGGGCTGATCGAGCCGTTTGCCATCTGGATCATCATGGTGGTGAAGAACAAACTGATAATCAGCATTGGAAAAGGCAACGTGGAGAACACCGCCTTTCCACTTAGCCGGTCGGCTTTACTGACTTTGATAACACTCTCTTTGATAGCGAATAGCGTGATTAAAAAGCTGATGAACAACATGCCGCCAGTGACGAAGAATACCAGCCGTAGCCCGAGGTGATCCGCCATGAACCCCCCTAGCAGCGGGCCAATAATCACGCCAGAAACTTGCCCGGTGGAGAGTGTTCCCAGTGCCCAGCCGCTTTTGGTGCGTGGCACTTGCGAGGCAATCAACGCCATGGCATTGGGAATGAAACCGGATGTCAGGCCCATTGCCGCGCGCAGGAAAAACAGTTGCCAGACGTTGGTTGCCAAACCTTGTAGACACATGACGATCGCCATCCCCAGCGCGGCCCGCAACAGCATCAGCTTGCGGCCTTTACGATCAGCCAGACTTCCCCATAGCGGTGCGACAATGGCTGAAACCAGAAAGGATGAGCTGAAAACCAGACCAGACCAGAGATTCAGTGACGCATGATCAGTGACGCCAAGCTGTTCTATATACAGTGGTAGAAAAGGTAGGATCTGGCTCATTGCCATGCCGGTGAAAAAGCATCCTAGCCAGGCAGAGAAGAGATTGAGTTTCCATGTTTCCATAAGATAAGAATGGTAATGACTTAGGCGGCGAAGTACTAGTATGGCTGTTTTTATGTCATCGTGAAATGCTTTTATATATCAAAGAATAACGAAACAGGTTACATCAGTACGTTAAAACTTGTCTGATTTTAGGTCCTAAAAACCAGCATATGTCGCGTTATTAATACACCAGAAGATGAATACATGAATATTTTTGTGATGCATATCACAAAAATATTGTGGTGTTTATCAACATTCAGTAGAATATTTCACCGGTAAGTAACAAGACAACAACGTAAACCAAGGTAATCAACGTGCGTAAATTACTGAAAAAAATCCTGGCCGCTTATGTCAACGTCTATAAAGATGTTCCTCCTGGCGCCATGCATTAATATTTCTATGAAAAAGGCCGTTTAGCGGCCTTTTTTTGTGTTTTCTCGATTCTCACTTACAGTGCGTCAGCAATCGCTCTTCCCAATGATTCAGTATTGCCTTTCCCTCCCAGATCTCGCGTCAGTGGCGCCTGTTCCGGCCCTTGCGCCAGCACAGTTTCAATTGCTTTCAATACCGCTGCACCGGCATCGAAATGCCCTAAGTGTTCCAGCATCATCGCGCCACACCATATTTGACCAATCGGATTGGCAATGCCTTTCCCCGCGATATCCGGCGCTGAACCATGTACCGGTTCAAACAGGCTGGGAAAATTTCGGGCCGGGTTGATGTTGGCCGATGGTGCAATGCCAATGGTGCCGGTACAGGCCGGACCAAGGTCGGAAAGAATATCGCCAAACAGGTTACTGGCAACCACCACATCAAACCAGTCCGGATGCAGTACAAAGTTGGCGCTGAGGATATCGATATGGAATTTATCCACCGTGACCTGCGGATAGTTTTTCCCCATCTCTGCGACACGGCTATCCCAATATGGCATGGTGATAGCGATACCATTGGATTTGGTCGCCGATGTGAGGTGTTTTTTAGGACGACGCATCGCCAGCTCGTAAGCGAATTTCAGAATGCGATCAACCCCGACGCGGGTCATTACTGTTTCCTGTATCACTACTTCCCGATCAGTACCGGCGAACATCGTACCTCCAACGCTGGAGTACTCCCCTTCGGTATTCTCGCGCACGATATAGAAATCGATATCCCCCGGATGACGTCCGGCCAGTGGCGTTTTTACCCCCGGCATCAAGCGGCAAGGACGTAGATTGACGTACTGATCAAACTCGCGACGAAACAACAACAGGGATTGCCAGAGTGACACGTGGTCCGCTACCACTTCCGGCCAGCCAACAGCGCCGAAATAAATAGCATCAACGTCTTTCAGCAGGGAAAACCAGTTATCCGGCATCATTTTGCCATGCTTGAGATAGTAATCGGCGCTGGCGAAATCGAACCATTCCCATTGGATGTTCAAACCGAATTGTTGTGCGGCGCGATCCATCACCCGTACGCCTTCCGGCATGACTTCTTTGCCAATTCCATCGCCGGGAATAACAGCAATTTTGTAGTGAGGTGCAGACATCAGAGATTCCTGTGTGGTTGTACTAACGTAGGAACCAGTGTATTTACTCTGTCTTATGTAAACAATTCGCCTTATGAGCAAGTCATTGTTGAATTAAAGAGAAGAATGCATGAGTGCTATTGATGATCTGCTGTTTTTCAGTCGCATCGCGTTTCTTGGCAGCCTGACTGCCGTGGCACGGGAACAGGGCGTGTCACTGCCCGCAGTCAGTAAACGATTGACTCGGCTTGAACACCGTTTGGGTGTGCAGTTGATTCAACGAACGACCCGACGCCTGGATTTGACCCCGGAAGGACAACTTTATGCTGAAGGGGCGCTACCGATACTGAATGAGATTGAAGAGCTGGAAAGTGTGGTGGGCCGTAATCAACTGGCGTTACGCGGTAAGTTAACCATCAATGCCTCTTTTGGTTTTGGCCGACGGTATGTCGCACCACTGATTTCCTCCTTTTCCCAGCAGCATCCTGAACTGGAGATACAACTTCGGCTAGCGAGCTTGCCAGTAAACATGTTGGATGCCGGGGTTGATATTGATATCCGGGTGGGGGAGCCACCGGACTCCCGCTTGATTGCTCATAAACTGATGAGTAATCCCCGCATATTGTGCGCAGCACCTGCCTATCTTGAACGTGCCGGAACACCGACAACGGTAGCGGAGCTGGTTGCCCATAATTGCCTGGTGCTGCGTCAGTATGAGAGTGACTATGCGTTATGGCGTTTTTATCGGGACGGTGAGGAGCTGACACATCGTGCTTTCGGCAACCTTTCCAGCAATGATGGTGAAACGATTGTGCATTATGCGTTGGATGGGCAAGGTATTATCCTGCGCTCTTTCTGGGATGTGAAGGCTCATCTCGAACGGGGGGAACTGGTGGCGCTGCTGACGGATTTCAAAACGCCTGATGCGGATATTTATGCGGTTTATCAGCATCGCCGTCATGTACCGGTGCGTATTAATACGTTTATTCTCTACCTGAAGCAGCATTTGATGGTGAAAGGGGTAACTGAGGCAACTGATTAGACGCTATCCCCGTTTACACTGGAACATCCCAGGTTGTTGATATATTTTTTTATTGTTCTATCGCGTCATGCCCGGTATTGCACGGGCATGACTCAGTTTAACCGTAGGCGGAAAGGTTATACCCGTCATACTTCAAGTTGCAGGTGTGTTGGCTGCGTTCGTTCACCCGAATCACTTACCTGAGTAAGCTCCTCGGGATTCACTCTCTTTCCGCCTTCCTGCAACTCGAATTATTTGGGGTATAGCGGTTTATTGACGAATCAGGCGTCCCGTCGTTGTTTTTTCTTCGAAATCACTGCGGAATGGGTTGATGTCCAGTCCGCCACGTCGCGTATAACGGGCAAACACGGTCAGTTTCTGAGGTTGGCAGTAGCGTTTGATATCATTGAAGATCCTTTCCACGCACTGTTCATGAAACTCATTATGCTGACGAAAAGAGATCAGATAACGTAGCAGACATTCTCGATCGATCTGCTTACCTTCATAGTTAATGACGACGCTGCCCCAGTCAGGCTGATAGGTCACTAGACAGTTGGATTTCAGTAAATTGGAGCATAGTGTTTCAGCGATATCGTCTGATTTTTCGGATATGGCGTATTTCAGATAATCCGGATTAAAGTCATAGTTGTTCACTTCAATATCCAGATCGTCAATATTGATACCGGGCAGTGTATCAATAGCCGAAGGGTAACCAGATAATCCAGGGTACAGCGTAACCTTGACATCTCCCTTGGCGGCTTCAGACAAATCGTTGATTAAGGTCGCGAGCAGGGTTTCAAGGTCTCGGAAACGGGTCTGATTGAGGCTGTTAAGGTAAAGTTTGAATGATTTTGACTCAATCAGGTTTTCAGAGCTGGCGGGAATAATAAATTCCGCAATTCCCACCACGGGTTTGCCTTTATTATTCAGCCATGAAAGCTCAAATGCTGTCCATAAGTCGTATCCGGTAAACGGTAACGCCGGCGTATTCAAACCAATCACTTCCCGGCCACGGGCGCGGGGTAAGGCTTCCAGCAACTGGGGTGAGTACTGGTCTGGATAATGGGAGCGGACGCCCAAATGTGTGATGTGATCTTTTTCCGTAATATGCATGTAATCAGTTCCTTGCCGTAGCGGTATTGATATAGCTTCTGAACAGTTTGCGGGTACCATAAATAGGGCCGACACCCAGCACCGCATAGACTACTTTGATCAGAAATTGCGACAAAATCATCTCTTTGATTATCTCAAAACTCAGCACATTATAGAACGCCAGGGTACAAAAAATAATACTGTCCAGGGCAGACGCTGTAACGGTACTGGTAATCACGCGGATAAACAGATATTTGGATTTGGTCAGGATCTTTATTTTATACAGTACGTAGGCATTAACGTTTTCAGAAACCAGATAAGCGAGAGAGGAGGCCACCAATACGGCCATCATACTATGAATAATGCCATTATAAGTTTGGCCGTATTCCCATTGGGGCAGTGGTGGAATCAGGCTGGTAATCCATAACGCCAACACGAAAAAAAGGTGGGCGAAGAAGCTGATGATAATCGTCCGTCTGGCCAGTTTCAAACCGTAAAATTCATTAAGAATATCCACCAGAATAAACGTAATGGGATAAACGAAAACCGCAGGTGGAACAATCATATTCAATTTGGGAATATTAATGGGTTTAACGCCGGCGACAGTGGAAAAAATAAAAATAACAGTTAGTGCGATACTGAGCAGAACATAAGCATGCCAGGAACGATCATGACGGTCACTAAGATCATAGGTAGTAACAATTTCTTTTCCACTATAAAGCTTTTTGTATAAGGCATTCAGTTCATGCCGATTGAAATCTTCTGATATTTCACTATCAGTGAGTTCCTTCAGATCCATGCTGATGGTTTTTCCCGTAGCGAGAACCATGATATTGGCTGATAGTTTCCCGCTATGGTTAAAACCTAATAATTTAAACTTCCTGTTAGACTCCATTTACAATCTTTCCTCTATGATATATCCCAAAAGCTTTATATCATGTGGTTTATTTTTATCTGCTGTAGACTGCTCTTCTGCTGATTGGATAATAAAGCCAGATGAGTATGAATAGCAGAGCATTGGTGTATTCAATACCAGTGCTGGTGGGCGTTTGATAATAATAGTGTCGTTAGGTGAGAATTGATCACCAATAGCGGTCTCTACTTTTATCGCCAGCATATTTGCTTCATCGCCAAAGAAATAGGTTAGCGGGTATTGAATGGTTAACTGTCCAATTTTTTGTTCAAATACAGATAGTAGTTCTGACTGAGGAATTATAGGTACGGCAGACGGATTTCTATTGCCTTCAAAAGAGATGGTTTTATTAAGTAACTCGACCTTTTCAAGATCGTAATCTTCTATTTCTTCACAGGAAACGCCAAAAAAGTCCGAGATTCTGTTGACGGTTGATTGCTGCACGTTATTAACGCGACCATCAAGTATTTTATAGATTGTGGTTCGCGTAACGCCGGTGCGGTTTGAAAAAGAGGCTTTGGTTTCTCCACGCGTACGCATCAGATATTCAATATTTTTAATGATGTTTACTTTACGCTGGGCATTGGTTGTTTTCATGGTAATTCCTTCAGCAATAGCTTCTCAGACCACTATATATCACGCCGTGATGTCATCCAACCCTGAGCGGAACAAGATTCCGTTTCTGTGGAAAAGCAGAACATTCGTGAGGTTGCGAGCCAATATATGTCTAGTGGTGAGGCGGCGAGGCTATAGGAGAATAAATGAGTAAAACTGGAATGAATGCCTAAAAATCATAAAAAGTAGACACAAATAACACCTTTATGTCTACTAATCCGTTGACTTAAACATTTGCATTGCGCTATCGTTTAGTTGGTCTGATGAATTGGCTATTGGCTACATAAGTTATTATTTTTTAAATTATAATTTGCTTGCTTGTTTTTTATTGGAAATAACGAGATCTGTCATCCCCCAACACCAGGGGAACCAAAGAAAGGACGCTTGTATTTTGATGATTAAATACAGGGAGTGACTACTGTGGTGACAGCATCAATAACATCCCCCCGTGTAAGCGGGGGGATGTTTGCTATGGGATAACTCGTCGATTATTCCTCTTCAGACGGCTCACTCAGGCTGATGGCATCATACATCACCATACCACCTTGCAACTCCAGTGTGACGCGATTGACCCCCTTTTTCAGAACGCCGTCAGGTAGCGGGATATGGACCTCGTGGTATCTACCATTTTGCATGGCTTCACGGTAAATGGCCTTATCATTGCTGTACCTTAGCGTACTCAGTCGTTGATCGTTGACCTTCACCGCCAGTTGAGGGGTAGTGGTCGGCGTTGTCATACCATTATTACTGGCTGCGGCAATAGCGATATTCAGTACCCGTGGTGATGCGTCGACATGGGTGTTGAACTGAATTATCCAACTGCCGGGCTTGGTCTGAGCATAGTACCAATCCTGTGAGTCCTTACTTTTGCCGATTTCAAATGTCAGGTTGGCGGGCACTTGTGTCTGCCACTGATAATGGCGTGGACGGTCACCCCACTTGAATTCACCGGCGCGACGATCCGCCTTGCCAATACTCCAGATAATCCTGTCTGCTCGTTTGACCTTGATGGTGCCAAGATTTTGCTGTTGTTTCTCAACAGTAATAGAACGCTGTGCCAGTATGCCGATTTGTTGTCCACCGAGAGCATATACCGATAAGTGATATTTTCCTGCGGGAACATTATGCAGAGAAAAGAGACCATCACGCTTTGTTTTGGCTGAGAAGAAATAACCATGGGTTTGAATATCGAACGGCTCATCGCTGGAGGTCAACACGACCATGGCTTTGGGTACGCTCATGTTTAACTTACCGGTTAGTGTGCTTCGTTGTTGTGGATAACGTGAATCTTCAACCCAACGATAGGGCCAACTGGCACGTTCATGACTTGCCTGCCGATTGACATCCGCGATGAGTTGAGTGTCACTACCTTGATTGATGTACAGCAGCCAAGGACCATAAAGTTTTTCCCAGCCCGGTGGCGCCACCAGGTCGGGTGTGCCGAAATGGGAGCCAGTCATATAGTTCAGAATAATGGCGTCTTGATGTACCAACAGTTCCTGTTTTAAGGCATCGCCAGAATAATATTCATAACTGGCTGGCACTAACCAGGCACCAAAGCCGTTACCCATCACCCCCCAATAAGGACTTTCCCGGATATAACCGGCAAAGTCATACTTGGAATAAACACTATTGTCGGCCAGCCGCCAGGTTTCGTCCTGAACTTTAGGCAATTGTTCCAACTCGCTATACAGCAGTGGTGTACCACGATGTTTGCTGTTGAAGAGCTGGTTCATCCGGCTGGCATCAAAACGATAGACATTGCGCAGTTCACTGATATTGACCGCCTCCTGTCCCGGATTTGAAGCGACGACATAGCTGTAGAGGCCGCTGATACCCTTTTTCATGATCAGGTGGTATTCCAGTCGTAGTTTGCCACCGCTATCGTCAATATAAGCAATGTGGGCCAGTTCTGGCGTTTGTCTGATAACTTCAACACGCTTGGGGATAAAATCATTGACGCCGCTGGAATAGTAATCCAGATAAAAACTACGGTTTTTACTGGGGTCGCGTATTGCGCCGGAAAGATGAGTGATCAGGTTGGTGCCATCTTTCCATACTCCTTGGGCACTGCCGTCCGAGCCGAAGCTGAACTTGACCAGTCCATTATCCAGTGTGCTATTTAACCCATTGATATTCATGATTACTGGCGCACTAGCTAATACGGTTGCAGGTGCCAGTGCCAACAAAGGCAGAATGACCAGCAGCGGTGTGCGCCATTTTTGCAAACAGTTCATCATAGCGGATCTTCCATTATCATTGCGTAACGGTTTCAGGATATGTTTCCGTTTGTAACTTACCGCTGTCTGATACGTTGAACCTTTGTACGGCTGCCATCCGAGAACCCATGGTGGCAGTGAGGTGAAGAATTAGATGATCGATCTCATCTTTATGAAAAGAAGGGAGTGACTGAATGTGGGTCTGATGCTTTTAAAAATTAGCATTTGAATATGAAATATTAGAATAGCCCGGTACATGTTTTCCTTTAATCTGAATGTGTAAACATTCAGCTCTATCTAAAAAGGAAAAGGCGTAATGGAAAAATTATTCGCAAACTCAGCTTGTTTTTACCATAAGGTCTTGCTGTCGGTGCCTATCGAATTTTCTGACGAACAGATATCGAGCCTGCTCACCAAGGAAAGTACGATTTTGATACAGTGGTAAGCTTGGCGTTTTTACATACACATGAACATTATAGGGCTAAAGTAAGTGATATTTATTTATGATCTCATCGGAGAAAAAAACATGCGCTGTCTGGGGGCTATATAAAGAAAAAGAAGCAAGGAGAAAAGGTTGGGGAAAGAGTGATTAGCTGATTTTCGCAGCAGGTACAACCGATGGCTCCATTTTTAACTTTTATCGGTATAGGAAAAGGGTGACGCCGTTTGATTAGAACATTAATGCTTGTGGTGCGGATTGATCATGATGTTTCCAGGACTGAGTGCCTTATCCCAATATACCCCTCGCCGCTACCTGGGGATTCACTCGGTTGCCGCTTTCCTGCATCTAGTCATCTATTGATATATCCGAGATGGTGGGAGAAAGCGGCGGTCAGGTTTAATTACCATTCAACGGGTGTTTTTAATACTCTCTTTACCAGACAGTATCGTCTGTCATCTGAAAGTAAAGTTTTCAAAGTGAATTCTGTTTTTGGGCAGGTTTGCTAATAGCATTTTTCTCATGCCTATTGGCCCACAAAACCAATAGTCGCTATTCTGATAGTTGTTTAGTGTTGACGGGACTAATAATCCGTCCTGTTTCTGTACTAAAATTTTCAGAGTAATGCCACACAGTGCGGTGAGGCGTTTTAATTGCTCCTCGAAGACCAAATCCTGATGGTTATTAACGCAATATATCAGCGTGGTGTGTGGCCTTTTTTCATTCCGTTCAGCCAGCGCTTCCAGCCATGCAATAAAGGGTGTTATACCGATGCCGCCAGCGATCCAATAAGTTGTAGTATTGCTGTTAGACGGTAAGATGAATCGACCATAAGGACCTTCTACAGAAACGGATGCTCCATTTTTAATTGAAGCGTGTAATTTATCCGTGTAATCCCCTAATTTTTTAATTGCAAATGTTAATGTGCTATTTTTTCTATCATATTTCATCACGGTAAAAGGATGTGAGCCTTCTTTTTCATCGAGGGTTACCAGAGCAAACTGGCCTGGCTGATATTTTTCCACAAACCCTTGTGCCGCGCTGATATCTATTTCAATGACATCGTTATTAAGCGATCTACTGGCGATGATATTTCCTGAGAATCGATGCTTTTTGCCTATTTGACCACTGAGGCAAAAGAGGGCGGCGCAAAAACCGGTAGCGGATGTCAGCCATGTCAATATACCGAATGATGTCCAACGCAAGGCGGGTGTTACAAGATAAGCGCCATGAATTAGCGCTAATGCAGCCACAATGGCAGCAATTTTGTGGGTTATTTTGAACTGATTGTAGGGTAGTGCTTTTATAAGACTGATGATGACAATGATCACTATCCCATAAAATGCTATTTCACCCATATCGACCATAAAGCCTCGCCATGGAATTGTGCCATGATTCCGATGTGGCCCAAGGCGGATGAAACCTAACTCAGACAGATAGCGGGGCGCTTTTGACAAGAGCCAGTGGATGGTGATCATAATGCAAGCGGCTATACCCATTTTTTTATGCAACAGATAAAGCTTATCCAGCCCGCCTAATCGTTGTTCAATCCAGGATGGACGGGTGGCAAAAATAAGCAGTGTACTGAGCAGAACCGTGGACAATAATCCGGAAAGCTGAATTATCTGATTTCTCCAATATATAAAATCGACGACGTCATTCTGAGCGGGGATACTTGTCAACCATGCCATTGCACAGATAACTATTATTCCAAGTAAGTAATACATATATGTCACCTCGATATCATGATTAGTTTTTCATCACAGGTGAAAATTTGGAATTTATTATTTTTTTAACTTATCAATAAATATATCAACGATTTTTCCCCCCAGCGCTGCACACAGACTGCCAGTGATGACACAGACGATGACCAGTGCATAATATTTTGTTTCCGGTGGAAAAAATCCAAATAAAGCAGCTAGCGTCGATTGATGAATAATCAACAGCATGAGTCCCAGTGAACCGGCAGCCACACTGACAAATTGCCAGTTTACCGCCATCCAGTGCGAGTCAAGATCCCGATTGACGTAAACCAATCCCAGATTTCCCAGCACTAATGTCAGGAAGCCGAGCGTGCGAGCTTCGGCCTCTCCCATTCCAATTGTGTGCGCAATCCAATAGGTCAACCCTGTTGCAGCAAAGACGGACGCACCTTGAGCCACACTGTGCAGCAGTGTTCTTTTGCTGAACAGTTGCATTCCCTGTGAACGAGGGGGTTCATGCATCAAGCGTTCGGGGGCGGTTTCCGCCTCGAAAACAATGGAGCAGGTTGGACTGATCACCAGTTCCAGAAAGGCGATAAGTGCCGGTGTCAGCATCATCGGGGCGCCGAAGAGCAGGGGCAACATGGCAATACCGATGATCGGTAGATGTGCGGCGATAGCATAGGTAATTGCTTTGACCAAATTATGGTAGATGCACCGCCCCATACGCATGGCCTGAACAATAGCCGCAAAGTCGTCCGCGACCAACACCAGATCAGCGGCTTGTCGCGCTACATCGGTACCGCGGCTGCCCATGGCGATCCCAATATGTGCGGCCTTCAGTGCCGGTGTGTCATTAACGCCGTCCCCGGTCATGGCGACGACATCACCGCCGCGCTTAAACGCATTCACCAATCGTAACTTTTGAATAGGGGCGATACGGGCAAATATATTGACGCTGCTGACTTTCAGACTGAGTTCTTCATCGGTCATGTTTTTCAGCTGGTCGCCGGTGATAACCTGTGATGATGGAATACCGGCTTCATCAGCAATGGCCCGGGCGGTAGCCGGGTGATCTCCCGTGATCATGACTACACGTACCCCGGCGTTATGGCATGCGGTAATGGCTTGCGGCACTTCTGTTTTCAGTGGATCAGCCAACCCGACCAGACCGAGTAACTCAAAGACAAAGTCGTGCTGAATCTCAGGCCAGTTTCCGTGATTATGTTGTGCCCGGGCTACCGCCAGCACACGTAGACCGTGTTTGGCCATTTCATCAGCACGCGCCAACATAGCCTGTGACGCTTGCGGCGGCAGATGACAAAGATCAGCCACGGCTTCAGGCGCACCTTTACAGGCGACCGGGAAATGCTTGAATCCAGGCGCCTGCCAGAGATGACTCATGGCCAACAGGTCTGGGGCAATTTCATATTCCCGCGCCAGGACCCAGTTATTGTGCAAATGTTCGGTACCTGAGAGTTGTACTTTCCCAATCTGATGAATAGCCAGTTCCATTGGGTCCAATGGCTCAAGTTCGCTGGCCAGAATGCCGTACTCCACCAGTTCATGGAATGCCTCTGGCAATGTGCTGGCCTGGATTTCATTAACATCTAGCAGATCATCGCCCACCGACAGCATTCTTACCGCCATACGATTACGGGTGAGTGTGCCGGTCTTGTCCACGCACAACACGCGTGTTTCACCTAACGTTTCGATGGCAGAAAGCCGGCGGGTCAGTACACCGTGTGTGGCAATCCGCCGTGCGCCGAGTGCCATAAATACGGTAAGAATGACGGAGAATTCTTGAGGCAGTAGACTCATTGCCAGCATGATCCCGGCAAGAAAGCCTTCTACCCATTGGCCGCGTATAAGACCTATCAATAACAGAACGATAAAGCTGACTGCTCCGCCAAATAGAGTAAAGCGCCGGATGAAATGACGAATTTCCTGCTGTAAAGGCGAAGGAGTGTCTTCCATTTCGGCCAGACTGGTGCCAATTTGCCCCAACTGCGTGAGCGTGCCTGTAGCCGTTATTTGCAGGATGCCTTGTCCTCGAGTGACGACGGTCCCGGCACAAAGATCGGCACGAGTACGGGGAGCATCAGCAGACAAGACAAATTTGGCAATCGGGACAGATTCACCGGTGAGCAGTGATTCATCGACAGCAAGCTCATGCGCGGATAGCAGCTGACCATCGGCCGGACAACGCTCGCCTTCACCTATTTGTATTACATCGCCGGGAACCAGATTTTCTGCTGGGATCTGTTGCCATTCATCATCACGCAGGACGTGTGTGTGGGGCGAGGACAACTCTTTCAATGCGGCTAGCGCCCTGGCGGTTCGGTGTGACTGCAAGGCGGTGACTACCACAATGATAAGCACAAAACCCACCAACAACATGGCTTCGTGAATATCACCTAGCAACATGTAGATAGCGCCTGCTGCAATCAACAGCAAAAACATCGGTTCAGTCAATGTTTCCCGCAATACCATCAAAACCGGGTGGGGTGGTTTGGCCGTCAATTGATTTGGGCCGAACTTTGACAGTCGCAGATCAGCTTCCCGGGTGGTAAGGCCGGTGAAATGCTGGCGGTTTTTATTCATGTTAAATCCAGAAGATACGACTTATTAAAGGATAGACTATGGAGGGTGTAACAGCGCAGTTTACAGAACAAATAAAACCCCAGATAATAAGCATCGCCGTTAACCGGTGGGTTATCACTTTGGACAGCAATCCCAGTCCTAAAACTGGATTGTCATTCAGAGTCGTAGCCATTCAATATTTCCTTCGATGTGCTGCATCTCTGTGACGCTGGTGTGGTTTTGCCGCGGTAAACCACACTCTGAATAATTACCATAAGTTAATCACTAATTATCAATGCTGGTTTTAGCAGGAATATTTTATGGAAAAAGAGATGCTATTTGATGAACACGACACCAAACAGTCAGAACGTTTTAACGCTGCCCGTAAAAGTACCTGGGTCAGTGTCGTTGTAAATGTATTTCTTACTCTGGGTCAGGTCACGATCGGCGTATTCTCTGGTTCTCAAGGTCTTATTGCCGACGGTATTCATTCATTATCTGATCTGGTCGCTGATTTTGTGGTTTTGGTCGCCAATCATAAAAGCAAGAAAGAAGCTGATGATGACCATCCTTACGGTCATCACCGTTATGAGAATGCGGCATCTCTCGCGTTGGGGACGTTGCTGCTGGTCGTCGGTATAGGAATGCTGTGGTCCGCTGGTCATAAAATTCAGGATCCGGCATCTATCCCACAAGTTCATATCATTGCACTGTGGGTGGCACTGGTGGCGCTGGTATCTAAAGAGCTCCTTTTTCGCTACATGCTGGCTGTGGCAAAGCGGGTCAGATCAAGCATGCTGGTCGCCAATGCCTGGCATGCTCGTTCGGATGCCGCCTCGTCCCTGGTTGTCTCGGTGGGTATCATCGGAAACCTGATGGGATTCACACTACTCGATCCGATCGCCGCATTAGTTGTGGGTTTGATGGTGTCGAAGATGGGTGCGGCTTTCATGTGGGATTCGTTGCACGATCTGATGGACAGAGCCGCTGATTCGAAAATAGAAGAAAAAATCAAACATACCATCCTGGCAACCGAAGGTGTATCCGGCATTCACGATTTGAAAACCCGTAAGATGGGCGATCTGATTATTGTCGATGTGCATTTGGAAATTGATGGCACATTGTCAGTCAGGGAAGGTCATGATATTGCTGTTGCTGCGAGGAAAGCGGTGCTGGATAATTTCTCCGTTCTGAACATGATGACCCATGTCGATCCTGTTGAGGTAGATACCAACGCCAGCAGATAACCTACCGGTTTGCGTTTTATGACCAGATGTACATCGCAGTGATAATGGGGGGATCGTAAAGACGCTGCAAGTACATCCTGGTAAGCTCAAGCCGCGCCATCCCTGGCGCTGATGCTTTACTCTTCTCTCCCATTATCACCGTTGAGACTATCTCATGAAGGCCTCAATCTGAGCGGTGCTTAATATCCTCATAGACTCCGTGTATGCTCAAGTTTCAGTACGTTGCTCGTGTTCAACCGCGCCAGCGAGGGCGTGCTTTTTAAGTAGCCAATACATAATACTGGCTACCAACAATGAATTAAGGGCCGGTATTCCCCATTCGATTGCGAACCCTATTACGCCACCGACAATACTTGAAATGATCGCGGCCCAACCAATGCGCGGTGTTTCTGTTATCTCCGGGAGTTTCCCTGTTCGCCGACTCTCTGTCAGCAGTTCTTGATGGGACTGCAAAATATAATAGTCGACCAACATTATTCCGATAATGGGGGGGAAAAGAACGCCGAGCAAAGTGAGGAAATCAACAAATCGGTCTAAAATGCCAATCACAGAAAGAAACGTTCCAATAAAACCAATAACCAATGTTATCGACATATAGCTGAGCTTCTTTCCTGTCATACCTTCTACAGCATTAGCGATTCCTAAGGATGATGAATAAAGGTTGATGTCGTTGATCCTTAATGTAGAGAAAATAACCACGATAAGACCGATCCCGCCAGCCGTTTGGGACATAATGGTCACGACGTCAGCAGTATTTAACGCTCGCGCAATTAATATTGCTAACCCGTTAACAATGAACTCACCAACAATAATCGACATGATCGTCATCCAGAATACATGCTGCCCTTTTTTTGAATAGCGCGTCATATCTGGCGTAATCAGGCTGGCGACAATACAACCGCCGACCACCATTGTGGCACCAGCACTAACAGAAATTGGCACGCCTGGTGGTATCGAGCTAATGAGCTCATTAATGCCATGCCCGGCGAGTGTCATTGTTGATATATACCCAACAATCAATATGAACATTGGCACGGCTATTCTTGCGGTAAATCGCAGTGCTTTAAAGCCGAAGGCCACCAAAAAAGTCAACGCGATACCGGATATTGCCGCTGACCAGCCGAAGCCGAGACGGTTATTCAAGGCGAAATTGAGCGCTTTGGCGAAAACGGCATTCTGCACCCCGAACCAGCCGACCAGACTTACCGCAATGACGACGCCTATCAAGACTGAACCTAAACGTCCGAATCCGCACCATCTCGCGAGTACGCTACCTGACAGCCCCTCTTTCATGCCAGCATAACCAAGTCCTAACGTCACCACGCCAAAAATAAAACTGCCTATCAATATCGACAAATAGGCATGACTTAAGGTCATCGAATTACCTAATACCGCCCCGAGCATGAATTGATCCAATGCCGTCAGCATGCCGATGTGAACCAACGCCACATTGAAAAATGGCAATCTCATGTCCAGGGGAACTCGACTGACTGGATAATCATCTATCCTTTCCATTTAAGTAATCTCCTTAAATAAATTGCACGCCTTTGGATATCAGGGAATCAGGAATATAATTATTCAATCCTAGGTGATAACAGAACTCTTCAAACTGATGCAGTGAATGTACACCGGCCTTTTGATACATGTTATATATCCTGTTCTCTATTGTTTTATGTGAGACATTGATTTTTTGCGCTATCTGTTTGCTTGAAAATCGCTGCAACATCCAAAAAATAATATCAAACTCTGATTTAGTGAAAATAGTTGTGGTCAGCTCTGTTTTTAATGTTGTCGGCTTTTCCTTGTTGATATATATCAGCGGAGAGAGTGTGTCGAGTTGTTTGGAATTCCACAGTGTTCCAATACATTTCTTATCGTTATCAAAGATGGGTATTTTTTCGCTAATAAACGGCGTCAATGTTTTTTTTCCATACCAATAATGAGTCTCTATAATAGCAACGCGTTTTTTACTCTTTTCTGTGCGCCGGTCATGTTCTTTGAAGTCATCGGATAGTTCAGCCCATTCGGCCGGAAATTCCTCATCAAATCTCCCTTCTATATCAAAGTGTCGCGGTGTGTTGGTGTAAAGATATGCCGCTTTATTCATATAGATGTGCCGTGATTCTAAATCTTTTATACCCCACGGCTCATTTAATCCTTCCAGTAAAGTAATCAGGTTACTGATATAATCTGTAATGGTTTTCTCTGACGGTGGCATCCCGTCCTCCTTTTATAATGAGAGTTTACTCATTGAATACGCTTGGATAAATAGTGACGAGTGTGTCGATGGGCGAATCCTGACAAGTTTCCATACTCACGGTATCCTCGTTTTTCGTAAAACCCTCGGGCCTGGAAACTAAACGTATCGACATAAGCCATATGACAACCACGTTTTAGCGCTTCTTCTTCTGCGTTTTGCATGAGTTGACTACCCAACCCGCTTTTCCGGTACTTCTCACTCACCCACAAATACTGAATATCAAGCCCTCCCCACCATGTCCTGGCCACTAATCCGGCGATGATGTTGTTATCATCGTCCGTGATGGTTAAAAACAGGGGATGAATATCTACAGCATCATATTGTTCATTGTGCTGCCATAAACTTTTAATAACATAATCTTCCTCTTTTTGATTAGGTGTGTCGGTAATATTCAAATTCATTCTTATTTTAATCCTGAAGTGTCATTGATCTTAATACTCACTCTTGTGAGTGCTTCCTGATACCACGAAATATTTTTTATTACAAGAGAGATGTCTACTCGTTTCAATCTGTGAAGAGGGTGGTATTGTGAAATAATATTGCGGTAAAAATAGTATTGTCTATTTTTACTATGAGATAAAATAATTAAACTAATAATACTAACAGCCATGAACTATTAAAACGGCAATACTTATCCTCACCAGGGAAAGTATTTAACAGGATCAAGTAACGGCTATCCAGAGGGGTATTTAGTTTATAACCAGGGGCGAGTAATTGAGCGCGACCAACATACAGGTAACCTGAACGATGAAGGAGATATATAAACTAAATAACCACCTGAAGCTTCTGAGGGATATTATCTGGCGGTGGTTTAACCACCGTCAAAAAGTGGTCAGGCGGCAAATCTAACTATCGTGGCATTTATCGCCATCCCCAGTGCCACAATGATCAATAATCCGGCAAAACTGAGTTGAGCGATATGATCAGGCAAATAATTGCCGATTTTCCGACCAATGAACATGCCAGCAGCCGTGCTGAGTGCGAACCATACGGTCATGGGGAGCGGCAATGATGCGCCATGCATAACAGTGGTAACAATACCGCCGGAACTTACCAGCGCTATGACTAGCAGTGAAGTAGCGATACAACCGTGGATGGTCAAGGGGGTAAATTGTCGCAGCAAAGGGACGATAATAAATCCGCCCCCAACAGCTAATAGCCCAGTCATAAATCCGGTAATGGCACCAAAACTTAAAAACAGTAACCAGGTCCACATCGTCCATACGAATCGTTCAGTATGTTCATCTAACACGACACGATAAGTGGTGATCTCTTGTGTGTCCGTCGTGGTTTTTTTGTGTTGGCTGCGCAGTAAACGAACGGCTACCACGATCATTACGGCGGCGAAAAGTAAGGTAAGTAGCGTGGGGGAGGTGTGGCGAGCGACAAAAGCGCCAGCAGCGGTGACCGGAATACCGGCCAATGCCATCACAATTGCGGCACGATAGCGCACCAGATTCTTGCGCCAGGCTTCGACGGCACCCAGGGCGGCGCTTCCGGCTACCGCGACCAGGGCGACAGGTGCGGCCTGTGGGAGGCTCCATCCCATGCCAATAACCAGGGCAGGAACGGCAAAAATACCGCCGCCTGCACCGGTTATCCCTAAAATAGCCCCCACACACAAACCTAAAACTAATGAAATGAACATGTTTTTTCCTGAGCGAATGAACCGGTAGGCGTGGGCATGATTAATGTCTTTGTCTGGTTTTTTCCAATTGTTCAAAAATCAGCATGCCGGCCAGCATTGCCACCACAAATACGATGCCTTTGGTCGCACCCGTACCGAGCAGCACCAATGCTGGTCCGGGACAGATTCCTGCCAATCCCCAGCCGAGACCAAACAGAATGGCGCCCCCCACCAACCGCTTATCGATATGTGTACGGGTCGGTAAACTTATCGGTCCGCCATAAACTGACTGCGTTCGACCTTTGACAAAACGAAAAGCAAAAAAAGCGACGCTGATTGCGCCTCCCATAACAAAAGCCAATGAGGGGTCCCAAACACGAGTGATGTCTAAAAATCCAATAACCTTGGCGGGATTTGCCATCCCACTGACCAGTAGCCCGATGCCAAATAGGACCCCGGCCAACAGTGAAAAAAGTAAGTTCATACGGATCCTTTAACCGATTCTCGGTGTAAATAGTGTGAATAGATAATTGGGGGTTAAATTTGCGAACCCATTAGCCAGACGGTGATAAAGGCCACCAACATAAAGGTGAGTGTGGCCACCAGAGAGCGCAATGATAAACGCGATAACCCACACACACCGTGACCACTGGTACAGCCGGAACCATAACGTGTACCTATTCCGACCAGTAATCCGGCGGTGATCAACACTGGCCAGGGGGCGTCGATCTTACTGGCAGGTAAGGGGGCGACCAGACTATACAAGACGGGTGATGCGATGATGCCGATCAGAAAGGCGAGTCGCCAGGTGCGATCCGTCGTTTTTGGGGAGAGTAACCCGCCCAGGATGCCGCTTATCCCTGCTATGCGCCCACAGAAAAGGATCAATATCCATGCTGCAAACCCAATCAACATTCCTCCGAGAAAACTCATCAATGGCGTGAACTGCTCAATATTAATGGTCATGACCTGTGCCTTCTGTTTCATCTTTTGGACAGTAAAGTTGATATAACGTATTGAGTAAAACGAGGACTTTCGGGTCATCAATACGATAGAAAATCTGTTTTCCTTCACGACGCGTTGCAACCAGTTGTAACCGCCGCATCACGCCTAACTGCTGTGATAATGTTGGTTGATAAATACCCAGGGCCGCTTCCATTTCACCTACTGATGCCTCTCCCTGGCTGAGATGACACATCAACAGCAGACGATCATCATTAGCCAATGCACGTAATACCGTGGTGGCTGTTGCGGCGGCGTCGCGCATTTTTTCCTGGTCAATTTTTTCCTGGCTAATCGTCGCGTTATCCATAGGGATCCTTTCAAACTAAGGTATAGTTCAACAAAACACTTTACAATGTTATATAATATAATATCGTATATTTAATTCAAGTCTTGTTGTTTAAGGCAATAGACCGGAACCCGCCAGTAAGGAGTTAACCATGACACTACATATCGAGGGTTTTTTCGACACTGCCACCAGTACTGTCAGTTACGTTCTTTATGATCAGGCTGGTGGTCATGCCGCGATTATTGATCCTGTTCTGGATTACGATCCCAAATCTGGACGCACGCATACCGCATCCGCTGATAAGTTAATTGATTATCTGGCAAAACATAGTATTGCCGTCGATTGGCTGCTGGAAACCCATGCTCATGCGGACCATCTCTCAGCGGCGCATTATTTACGCGAGCAGGTCGGTGGGAAGATCGCCATAAGCGAAAAAATTGTTGAAGTACAAAAGATCTTCAAGGATATCTTTAACATTGAACGCACATTTTTGCCGGATGGTTCGCAATTTGACCATTTGTTGAAAGACGGTGAAATGCTGTCAGTCGGTCAGTTATCGTTGCAGACGATGCATGTGCCCGGTCATACCCCGGCGGATATGGCATTTCATATTGATGATGCCATTTTCCTGGGGGATACCCTTTTCATGCCGGATGTCGGCACGGCCCGCTGTGATTTTCCTGGCGGCGATGCCCAGGCGCTCTATCGTTCCATCAGAAAAATCCTCTCTTTCCCGGCAGATACACGTCTGTATGTGTGTCATGACTATCCGCCGTCCGGCCGTGGCCCCCTATGGAAATGTACGGTCGCAGAACAACGCGCGCATAACATTCATGTCCATGATGGCGTGGATGAGGCAGCCTTCGTAGCGCTTCGCCATGCGCGGGATGAAACCCTGCCGATGCCTATACTCTTGCTACCTTCTGTCCAGGTAAATATCCGGGCTGGTACGTTCCCGCCAGCAGAGGAAAATGGCGTCAGTTACTTAAAGATTCCCTTAAATCGTTTGTAATCGAGAAAAATTGTTTTTATCTCCAAGATATAAAAAAGGAGTTTGCTGTGAGTCAAGTTAAAATCGTTATCGTGGGTGGGGTTGCCGGCGGTGCTTCTGCGGCGGTCAGGGCCAGGCGCTTATCTGAAACAGCCGAAATCATTCTATTGGAACGTGGCGCCTATGTTTCTTTCGCCAATTGTGGCCTGCCCTACCACATCAGTGGGGAAATCCCTGAACGCCAACAACTTCTGGTAAAAACACCGCAGGATTTTACCCAACGCTTCAACATTGATGTGCGTGTTGAACATCAAGTGTTAAATATTGATGCTGCCAAACGAGTGATACAGATTGAAAATAAGCACACCGGTGAGATATACAGCGAAAATTATGACCAACTGCTGTTAAGCACGGGCGCCAGTCCTATCATTCCGCCGTTACCGGGTATCACGCTTCCTGGTGTGTTTACTCTACGAGCTATTCCCGATATGGATGATATTCTGGCGCATATCCAGCAACATAAGGTGACGCATGCAACGGTGGTCGGCGGCGGCTTTATCGGTCTGGAAATGATGGAGTCCCTGGTACATTTGGGGCTCAAGGTCACATTGCTGGAATTGAGTTCACAAGTCATGGCGTCTATTGATATCGAGATGGCGTCCGCATTACATCAGGTGATCCGCCAGAAGGGGGTGGACTTGCGTTTGCAATCCGGCCTAAGCGCGATAAAACAGATCGATGATCACGATGGTTTGCAAATTACACTAAGCAATACGGAGCAGTTGACTACTGGCATGGTACTGCTGGCTATCGGCGTTAAGCCCGACACCCAGTTGGCCAAAAGCGCCGGATTAACATTGGCAGAGCATGGCGGTATTCAGGTTGATGAGTTTATGCGGACATCTGACCCGCATATTTATGCCGTCGGTGATGTTGTCGAAACCGCAGAATGGGTGACGGGTAATGCGATGCTGGTCCCTCTGGCCGGCCCTGCCAACCGTCAAGGGCGTATCGCCGCCGAGAACATGCTGGGTGGTGAGCGTCGCTACCAGCGCAGTCAGGGTACGGCTATCTGTAAAGTGTTTGATCATGCTGTTGGCAGTGTGGGATTGAATGAAAAAGCGCTGGGGCGTTTACAAATGGACTACCAGAAGGTGTATATCCATACACCCAATCATGCGAGTTATTATCCTGGCAGTTCTCCGATTTCATTCAAGTTGCTGTTTAATCCCATTACTGGCGATATTTTCGGGGCGCAGGCGGTGGGCAAAGCTGGCATTGATAAATGTATTGATGTGATAGCGGTGGCACAGCGGGCACATCTGAAAGTTCAGGATTTGGAATACCTTGAGCTTGCTTACGCACCTCCTTTTAATAGTGCGCGTGATGTGGTTAACCAGGCAGGTATGCTGGCGAGCAACGTGATTAATGGTGATACCAAGATTTGCCATGTCGCCGACATTGTGAATATTGACCATCAGCGACAGTGCTTGCTGGATATACGTACCTCGCAAGAGTTGAAAACGATTGGTACATATCCAGCAGCATTACATATCCCGGTTGATGAATTACGCGGTCGCTTAAATGAACTACCGAAAGACAAGGAAATTCTAATCGGTTGTCAATCGGGTTTACGCGGTCATGTTGCCTATCGGTTACTCACGCAACATGGCTTCCGCGCCCGAAATTTGTCCGGGGGATATAAAACCTACAGCCTGATGTTGTCCGCCTGAACCATTAGCGTTCGGATTAATCATTGGCATGATGGCAGGTATAGGGGCCGTCATGCCAAACCAGATGATGTAATATAAAAATACGATTTCACTGTGTGAGTGCAATAACTGATATTTTTTCGCTTGCCGCCATCCTGCAACTGAAGTTATCCAGATCATATATATTCATTATTATGTAATATGCTTATTTGTTCAATATTTCGAACATCGGGTAATTACTTTTTACCATTATTGTATTTTATTGTTAGATGAAGTTATTTATTTTATTGTTTTAACTCCGGAGTTTATTAAACTATAAGTTTAATGATATTGTAATATTTAAATAATATATGGCAGTAATGTTTTGTATAAAATACGATATTAATCCAACTGATCAGTTAACCCTTTATTCAGGAAAAACCTCACGCACAGGCACATCGTAATCTATAAATTTATATCATGATATGGTCACTGTCTGCCTCGATACGCCAATTCTTCTTCACCAGGTTGTAACAATAAGCGCAATAAATCCCTAACTGATGGCTTTCGGTCATTGGTGCCGTTTCCGCGTCGGTTTGACAATGACATCCATTTACTTGCAATAAAAATACTTAGCTAAATCAATATTAAGCATGCATCAATGTTCTCACTGCGTTGTAAGTCAAAAAGACGTCAAACGCTTATGTAAGATCTGGATTGTTTAATATTTGTTTATTGAAAGTGTAATTTGTAAAATATTGTGTATTATTGTTTTATTAAAAATTTATTATATATCAAAGGTTAACCCATATGTTAAGTGTGGGTATATAACCATGTTACTGGTAACTGGAAAGCTATTCACATTACGACGTATTTTCCAGTGTTGCATTTTGTGCTCATCAACATTAAAGATAATAGCGAAGTCAATTAACCGTTGTAGCAATGGAAGCAATGGAGTGTTTTATGGATTTTAACCTATCAAATAGTCAGTCAGATATATATGAGTCAGCGTATAGATTTGCTTGCGATGTATTAGATCAAGATGCACAAACACGAATATCACAGAAGATTTTAAGCACTGAATTATGGAAAAAAGCTGCTGCTTATGGATTTGCACATGGTCCGGTTTCTCACCAATTTGGCGGCTCTGAGCTGGGAGCGCTTGATACTGCATTGATGATCGAGGCCCTGGGAAAAGGAAGCCGTGATATTGGATTATCGTTTTCATTATGCGCCCATTTATGCGCTTGTGTTATTCCTCTCTATCGTTTTGGTTCAAGTGAATTGAAAGATAAATATCTTGAATCGTTGGTGACCGGGAAATTAATTGCAGCAAATGCGGCCACCGAACCTGATGCAGGTTCCGATATTTACAATATGAAGGCGACAGCCCAACCCTGTGAAGGGGGATATATTCTTAATGGGAAAAAGATTTTTATTACCAATGCGCCGATTGCCGATGTATTTATCATCTATGCGAAAACAAATCCTGATCACGGGTTCCTGGGCGTGTCGGCCTTTCTTATCGAGAAAGGCACGCCCGGCCTGAACGTAGGGGAGGTGATCCCGAAAGATTGTCTTTCTAATTGCCCCTGGAGTGAGATCGTTTTCAACGACATTTTTATTCCTCAATCACAGCGTATCGGGATGGAAGGTGCGGGCGGGGCTATTTTCCATGATTCAATGATTTGGGAAAAAGGCTGCTTGTCGGCCCTGTTTGTGGGGGGATTGGCGCGCCTTTTAGAAACGACCCTGGAGTATGCCAAAGCGCGCCAGCAATTTGGTAAGGCGATCGGTCAGTTCCAGTCTGTCTCTAATCGAATTATCGATATGAAACTGCGTCTGGAGCAGTGCCGGTTGATGCTCTATCGCGCCTGTTGGAAACATGATCAGGGTCAGGATGCCGAAGCCGATATCGCCATGAGTAAACTGCTGATTTCCGAGTACGCGGTTCAATCCGGTCTGGATGCCATTCAAACTTTTGGCGGAGCAGCGATGGATCAGGAACTCGGCCTGGTTCGCCATCTTTTGAATATGATCCCGAGTCGAATTTTCTCCGGTACCAATGATATCCAGAAAGAGATTATTGCCCGTAAACTCGGTTTAAGGGGAACATCATCATGATTATTCAACGGCTCTTCGGCATCCTCTACATACTTGCCGGTTTGGCGAAAGCTTTCCCGCAATTTGAGAATGTTCCCGCTGTTCTTCGGCAGGCGGCAATTGCCAACCAAGGAACCTGGTACGCGGCGGCGAGTATCTGGCTGGGCGCACATGGTGATGTGATCAATATCCTGGTGGGAGTGGTGCTGTTTGGGTCGGGAGTGATATTAATACTCAACCCACTCTGGACGACGCTGGTGATCTACGCCCAGCTTTTGATGATGGCTGTCTTTGTGGTGATTTTGCATCAGTCCCAGCCCCAGGTCATGTTGCTGGATGGCGTATTTGCGCTGGCCGCGCTTTACATGCTGCGCGGTCAGTATCACCGTAAGCCTAAGCCGCGAACCTTCCCGACCACGTCTTTTTCGCTGCCCACACCCTCTTCTGAATCATCGTTTTCTGCTCCCTTGGGTGATGAGTATGATGTCGTGATTATCGGCGGTGGCGCCTCCGGACTGACGGCGGCCAGTGAATTTACTCATGAACGGGTGTTGGTGCTTGAAAAAAGTTCAACTTTCGGGGGGAATGCCCGTTACCACACCTTTAACCGGTTAAAGCATCCCACCGCCGGTGTTTGTTTTCAAGAACCGTTTCCCGGTTCGAATATGCTGCGCTTACTGAAAAAGATTGGTCTGGAGGGAAAATACAAGTCCAACGAAAAGGACACGCTGGTCTTTTTTGATACCTTTTTATTGCTCAAATGCTTAGGTGAAATTGTGGTCGGCTTTATTAAGCAACCACGTTATCTGCTCAAACTCTCGGTCTGGGGGCTGACCAGCCAGCTTTTTCTGCATGCGATAATTGGTAAACCCTACGTGGTAGCGGCCAAACAACTTGGTGACCCGATCTTTGCCGATCTTTATACCTTTCTGGATAAGTTCTCTCCTCGTGGCGACTTTTATCCACGCCTGCCCTGGACACCGAACGGTTCCTGGAGCAAAGCGCATATGGAGTTGCTCGATAATATTTCCCTTTACACCTATTTGTTTGAGCCGGATAAGCTTGGCCGGTTACCGGAACAGCTGCGGCCACCCGCCAGACTGGGCAAACTGGTTGAGAATGCAGTATCCACCACCTTGCGGGTTGAGTGTCTGGATATTCATGATGTCTCTGCCTATGTCGGTTTGCACTTTCTGGTGGGCTATCTGCGCGGAAACCTGGTCACCTTGCCTGGCGGTAATGGCAGTATCAGTGCGGGGTTGTGTAAGTATCTAAGCCATCAGCGCAATGTCACGTTGCAAAACCATGTCCAGTTGACAGCGGTTGAGCCGCAGCGCAATGGTGCATGCATCCAGTTCACGATCAATGGCCAACCCCGCCAGGTGCAGGCTCAACAGATCATTTGGGCCGCGCCTAAAACGCAACTTGCCACATGGCTACCGGGATTGCCAGCCAAACAGTTGGCGGCCATCAAGAACATTCGTCATGAAGACTACTATCTGGCGAATGTATTCCTGTCAAAACCGGTGCTGGGTCATTCGTTTGGTGGCTATATGATCGAACCGGACAGCAATAAAGATCCATTCTCTTGGTGTAAAGCGGGGACTTGCCTGGTGGCCAACTGGATGGACGATCATGCTGACGTGGATGTGGGCGTGCTGACATTGCTTAAACCCACGACTCGCTCAGAGCGGCAAGACCGTACCGCACAGAATGCGTTTTTAGCGCTACAACAGCAAACCTATGCCGAAATTGCCAAGGTTCTGCGCAACATAGGGATTGGTGCCGAGGTTATTGAGGATATCCAGATCTGGTATTGGCCCGCAGGGCTGGTGACGTCGGTAGTGGGGCAACAGGCTGAAGGCGTATTCGAAACCGCCCGTCAGTCATTTGAAAATATTCATTTCGCTAATCAGGACAGTGTCGGCGTCGGCAATATCGAGAGTGCCATCCTGTCGGGACTTGATGCAGCCAACGCGGTTAAAGCGCAACTCATGGATACGGAAAATGCCGTGGAGGTGGCGGGATGAATCAACCACTGGTTGTTGAAATATCCGGTGATAAGGCGCTTGAACATCACCACTTGGGCGGTAAGGGTTATTCACTCAACAACCTGATTCATGCGGGCCTGCCAGTACCCTCGGCATTTTGTGTGACGGCACAAGCCTACCAACAGTTTATTGAAGAGGCGGTGCCTGGGGTGGAATTAACTGACGGCGACCTGATTGCGGTGCGTGACGCCATCCTGCATGCCGATATTCCCGACTCGCTAAAGCAGGCTATCGGTGATGCTTATCAACACCTGGGCCATGACACGACCATTGCGGTTCGTTCTTCGGCATTGGATGAAGATGGCCAACGTCAGTCATTTGCCGGGCAGTACGAGACTTACCTGCATGTGAAGGGCTCAGAGGCAGTGTTGCACAAGGTCCAGGCTTGTTGGGCGTCGCTTTGGGCTGAACGAGCGGCTCAATATCGTCATGAACCTGCGTCGCACAGTGCCATTGCCGTGATTCTACAAGTGATGGTTGATGCCGATGCGGCGGGCGTGATGTTTACTCAGGATCCTCTGTCAGGGAGCACCGATAAGGTGGTGATTGACAGTTGTTGGGGGCTGGGGGAAGGCGTGGTTTCCGGGCAGGTCACCACGGATAGTTTCACGCTGGATAAAGCCACCGGCGAGCTATGTGATCAGCAGATTCGCCATAAACCGAGTTACTGCCAGCGGGACGAACATGGTCTGGTGACACTGTTGCAAACCCCGGAGGCCAAACGGGATCTCCCCAGTCTGACGCCGGCTCAGTTGCAACAGTTGGTCACGCTGGCCAGACAGGCCCAGCTTATCTACAGCACCGAACTGGATATTGAATGGGCGGTGAAAGATGACAAAGTCTGGTTATTACAGGCGCGTCCGGTAACCACATCGGCCAAAACGGCTAACGTTATCTACGCCAATCCGTGGGAGAGCGACCCGGCTGTGAAGGAGGGCGCTTTTTTCTCGCGGATGGATACCGGAGAGATTGTGACGGGGCTGATGACGCCACTGGGGTTGTCATTCTGTCAGTTCTATCAAAAGCACATTCATGGCCCAGCCATCAAGACCATGGGGCTTGCCGATATTAGTCACTGGCAGATCTATATGGGCTATATCCAGGGCTATGTCTATCTGAATATTTCCGGTTCGGCCTATATGCTCAGGCAGTGTCCACCGACCCGTAATGAAATGAAATTCACCACCCGCTATGCCACGGACGAGATCGATTTTAGGGACTATAAAAACCCCTATGGCGAGGGCGTGCAGGGCTGGGACTATGCCAAGAGTTGTTGGTACTGGCTAAAACAGCAAGTCCGTAATATGCGCAGCGCCGCCAGGACCGTCGAGCAGATGATTGCTCTGCGTCAGGACGAAACCACACGGTTTCTGGGGCTTGATCTGACCGCCATGACGCTTCAGCAGTTGGACCAAGAGCTGCAACGGATTGACCGCTTTTTTCTCGATAGCTGTGCGGCGTATATGCCTTTTTTCCTGCAATCATTTGCCCTTTACGATGCGCTGGCGCAAGCCTGTGAACGCTATATCAAGGATGGTAAAGGTCTGCAAAATCGCATCAAGGCGTCAATGAATAACCTGCGCACGATCGAAGTGACGCTCGGTATCATCAAATTGGTTGCGACGGTTAACCAAAAGCCTGAATTAAAAGCGTTATTTGAACAGCATCGTGCCGATGAGTTAGTCACCTTGCTACCTGTCCATGACATATCCCGTGCTTTCTGGCAGGGTGATTTTGAAGATTTTCTGGTTGAATTTGGTTCTCGCGGTCGCCAGGAGTTTGATCTGAGTATCCCGCGTTGGCGTGATGACCCGAGTTATTTATTGCAAGTAATGAAGATGTATTTGCAACACCCGGTAGATTTGCACAAGAAGCTCAGGGAAACGGAACTGCTGCGTCAGCAGGATAGTGAAGCACTGTTCAGTGCGATGTCCTGGTCGGGCCGTTTCAAGCTCAAAACCCTCATCAAGCTGTATGGCATGATGGCCGAACGTCGTGAAGCGACGCGGCCAACGTTTATCACCGAAACCTGGTTCTACCGTTGCATCATGCTAGAAGTTCTACGGCGTCTGGACGCGCAGGGGATTGCCAGTAGTGCCGATCTGCCCTATGTCGATTTTGAACAGTTTCGTGCGTATGTGGCGGGGACCATCCCAGCTGAACAGGCGTTTTCCAAAGCGCGGCTCGATCAGAATCGCCATCAACATTTATTCAATTTACATGCCGAAGAACCGCCGATGGCGATTGTCGGTCCCTATACCCCCAAAGTGAAAGCACCCACGCAGGATGATAAAACCATCCGGTCACTCACTGGCCTGGCGGCCAGTCCTGGCAACGTAGTGGCCAAAGCGCGGGTGATTACTGACTTGCAGGTCCAGGCCGGTGAGTTCCAGCCAGACGAAATTCTGGTTGCTCGTTTTACCGATGCCAGTTGGACGCCGTTATTTGCCCTGGCGGCCGGTGTTGTCACGGATATTGGTTCCACACTTTCACACAGTTGTATTGTCGCGCGTGAGTTTGGGATCCCCGCCGTGGTGAACCTGAAAACCGCCACCCAGATGATCAATAGTGGCGACATGTTGATCCTTGATGGAGATAGCGGGACGGTCATTATCCAACACCAAGAGGAGCGCAACCATGACGGTTAACCGGGCTGTCACGATCTGATTTAACTCACTGTAATGAATGCAATACAACGATGGCGGTGCGAGTGGTCATAACCACGGCAACGTCGTTACGGGCTGTGTCGTGCCAAATTTGTCTGATTGGCCGACGTCATAACTATATTTTGGCTGCATAAGGATTCGGTCATGACAACCATGATAGGACAAACAAGACAAGCAGGCTCCTCTTCTTATGAGCAGGCTTGGCAAGCAGAACAAGCCCCCTGTCCAGGGATGGAGCCCGATACCCTCACTGTGGGTGTGGTGGTAGTGACGCGCAATCCCGCATTTTTTCAAACCGGGCTCAGCGTGTTAAATGATATTCGCGACTATGTGTTCAATCGCGTGCATATTCAATCGGAACTTCCGCTGAAGTTATCTGAATTAGCGTCGGACCCGCTTTATTCCGAAGCCCGCGAAAAAGCTATTCATTTTCTAAAAAATCAGAGCAAGGCGCTCAATATTCAAGTCATCCAGTGTGCCAGTCTTGCCGAAGCGACGGGGAAAATTATTTATACCCATGCTCTGGAACAGCAGCCTGAATTTCAGATGGGAATGTTGTTTTACGATCAAACCTCGTTGGGGAATGTTGACGACAGCATTGAGAAAATTGACCGGGATCTGGACGCGTTTTATAGCGCCATGCAGAGAGGTGGGATCCCCGCTTTTTATACCACCTTCTCAACAGTAACCTTTATTCGTGATGTCCGTTCGTCGTTTCGTTATCTACCCCAGCAGTATCGGGAAATTGTCCGCAGTGAAGACCCCGCCATCTTCCAAACCGAACTGCTGTGTTTGTGGATGGACTTTTTTGAGATGAATTACACCAACCGCCGTGTCAAACCGATTGGGGCGTTGGCACTTCATAACACCCTGGCCGAGCAACTGATTCAGTTCTTTGAGCGTACCGCCGCCAGCCGTTGGTTGGTGTCTTACTATACCGGTTCGATCATCTCTAATCTGATCGGTTATCTGGACAGACATGCCGAAGCGCATGGTGCGTTAGTTCTGCGTGGCCCTAACGAACATGCCATTGCCTGTGGCGCCATGGCGAACTGGCAGCTTTATCGCATGCCTTTTCTGGGGGTTGTGACCTCCGGCATGATGGATGAATTTAAAGGCACGCTGATCAATCTGAAAGAGACGGCAGCACAGGGCATCATTGTTGCCGCAGAGAATCGTAATAATCAGTGGTATAGCTTCCAGGGCACACAGACGCCGACTGAAGATATGCGTGATGTCCTGGCCGCCAAGCGCATTCCGTATGTCTATATTGATGATGTTGACGGGATTGCTGATGGCCTGGCTGAAGTATTTCGGCTCTACCATCAGGCCCAGGGGCCGGTAGTTATTTTAGCGACGCAAAATGTACTGGAATCGACTCTCTCGTTGGAGCCGGTGCCGGGTGACTTGCCGCCGGTTTCTGGTTTGCCAGCCTATGACTGCCCACCGATAAGCGACAGTTTTGAGCAAGCCATGGCGCTGATTAATGACGGGCCGGAAAAACTGGTCTGGCAGTTAGGACCGGTCAGTGACGATGAGTATGCCCTGGTTCATGAAATTGCCGATGCTGCCGGCCTGGCGCTGGTGGATTCGTTAGCGCATCCGGGTTCGGCACCGAAATATTATCAGGGCAAGCGCAATCCCCACTATTTGGGAACCCTGGCCATTTATGGTTATAGCCCCCGGGTTTACAACTTCCTGCATACCAACGACAAACTCAATCCAATGAGTGATCAAAGTGTGTTTATGATCAAAAGCCGTGTGGCGCAGATCACCACGCCGTTCTCTGATGGTCGGCTCGAGCGCAAGGTGCATTTGGTACAACTCACGCACGATGAACGACACTTATCGCCGTACGCTGATTTGAAACTGCATATGGATTGCCTGACTTTCCTCCGGGCGGTGAAAGCCAATCTGCATGTCGATGCGGCACTACGGGAGAAACGCAAAGCGCTCATTGCTGCCTATCTGGATTCCCCTTCAGATGTTGTTAGCCAGTTACCCAGCCTGCCGATGTCGGCGAACTACTTTTTTTGCCAATTGAATCGGGTTATCGAGAATTTAATCAAGACGGAAAATTTCGATTTTACCGGGGTTTACGATGTGGGGCGCTGTGGTATTTCAGCGGTACGCAATGTTGCCAAGACGCGGCGCGGTTTCTCGGGTTGGTATGGTCGGGCCTTGATGGGCGATGCATTACTGGCCACCAGCTATCTGGCGCATACCAGTCCCACCCATGTGGTGGCGTTTATCGGCGACGGGGCCAAAGGGATTGTGCCGGATATTTTACCCGCCTTTATCGACAACATTCTCACCCATCCGCAGTTACTCAATAAAAGCATCACCATTTTCTATTTTTGCAATGGCGGCTTGTCGGTCATCAACACCTATCAGGAACGTATTTTGTTTAACCGCACATCGCGGCAGATGCGCCTGGTGAACGTTGATCAACCCGCGTTTGAGCAGACGGTGGATGATTTTCATATTCAGGGTAAAACACTCACTCATTTTGATGAGGACACCATTCGTCATGCATTGATGACACCCAAACGACTGAACCTGTTTTCAGTGGTACTGGGGCATAACAATGAAGGGGATGGCATTTCGTTAGCCACAGCCAAAGGTTGGCAACGCGACCCCTGCGACCGGGAAGCGCTGCAAGAGCGCAAAGACTGGGCGGCTCGCCAGCCCGAATCGACAAGCACTTCATTCGACCAAGGTCAAAACAAGGAAGCTATATCATGAAGTTTGGATTTATCGCTCATCCAACCTCGGTTGGTTTAAAACGCTATGTCAAAATGATTGATTTATTGCAGCGTAATTCGACGGAGTTGCATAGCGGGTACAAACGAGACCTTTGGCGCCGGGAAAACCTGGTCCCTTTCATGAACTTTGCCAAAATTACCTCAGCGACCGGCGCTACCTGTGAGGGAGTGATCAAATACATGCCGCTGGTCGCGGATGAGATGCTGGCTGATGCTCGCGGCATTGCCAATCGTGTGGTGTCGGGTATCGAAGAGCTGGTCGAGGATGGCGCTGAACTGGTCGGTTTGGGAGGATTCACCTCCATCGTCGGGCGGCGCGGTGAAGCCACCGCCGAGAAATCACCGGTTCCGGTGACCTCCGGTAATTCGTTAACCACCTATGCGGGTTACAAAGCGCTGATGCAGATTCAGTCCTGGCTGGATATTCAGCCAGAGCAGGAGCCGGTTGCGATTGTCGGCTATCCGGGCTCCATCTGTTTGGCGCTGAGCCGGTTATTGCTCGCCCAGGGTTTTTCCCTGCATCTGCTGCACCGGGCCGGCCATAAAGATAAAGACGAGTTGCTCAGCCATTTGCCGGAGCAGTATCGCTCACGCGTCACGTTGACCAGTGATCCCGAGGATTTATACCCGCGTTGTAAACTGTTTGTCGCCGCAACATCCGCCGGAGGCGTGATTGACCCGTATAAACTGCAACCGGGTTCGGTCTTTATTGATGTGGCACTGCCCAGAGATATCAATTCTGACACGCGTCCCGATCGGGACGACATTTTGATTATCGACGGCGGCTGCGTTACGGCCACCGATGCGGTCAAACTGGGTGGTGAGTCACTGAACGTCACCATTAAACAGCAACTGAATGGCTGTATGGCGGAAACCATTGTTTTGGCACTGGAAAATCGCCGGGAGAATTTCTCGTTGGGCCGCTATCTGGCGCTGGATAACGTGCTTGAAATCGGGGAACTTGCGGAAAAACATGGTTTCCTGGTCTATCCACTGGCCTCTTATGGTGAGCGGATTGATCGTCAACGGGTGATCAATCTTAAGCGTTACTATCACCATGATATTTATTCCGATGAACCTGATAATGAACAACAACCGGCGTCGCAGTTAGCCTTTATCGACGCGATTATTGCCCAGGATCCCGCCAGAGAAGACACTCTGGATCGCTACCATCAGTTCATTAACCCGATGATGGTGGAATTTCTCAAACTGCAACACTGTGACAATGTATTCCGGCGGGCCTCGGGTACTCAGCTGTTTACCGCTGACGGAGAAGCCTTTCTGGATATGGTGGCCGGTTATGGTTGCATCAATCTGGGTCACAATCCGCAACCGATCATCGATGCTTTAAAAGCCTATCTCGATGCTCAGGGGCCCAATTTTATTCAGTATATTTCGATCCCCGAGCAAGCTGCCAAGTTGGCCGAAGTGCTCTGCCATTTCGCCCCTGGCAATATGGGGAGAGTGTTCTTCAGTAATTCAGGGACGGAGGCGGTCGAGGCGGCAATGAAGCTGGCCAAAGCGTCGACGGGCAAGGCCGGCATTGCGTATCTGAAAAATAGCTACCATGGCAAAACGCTGGGCGCGTTATCCATTACCGGACGAGAAAAACACCGCCGTCATTTTAAGCCACTGCTAGAGTTGATGGTTGAAGTGCCGTTTGCTGATATTGAGGCACTGCGGCAAACCTTAAGCCGTGATGACATCGGCGCGTTGATGATCGAACCGATTCAGGGTGAAGGTGGGGTCCATATTCCTCCGCCTGGATATCTGCAAGCCGTTCAGGAGATCTGCCGCCAAACCGACACCTTACTGATGGTTGACGAAGTACAAACCGGGTTGGGGCGCACCGGGAAGCTCTTTGCCTGTGAGTGGGAAGGGATCGAGCCGGATGTACTGATGCTATCGAAATCACTGTCCGGCGGGGTAATGCCTATTGGCGCCACGTTATGTCGGGCTGACATTTGGCAACGGGCCTATGGCACCGCAGACCGCTTTTTGATGCACAGCTCGACCTTTGGCGGCGGGAATATCGCGGCGGTGGTGGCACTCAGTGCGTTAAGAGAAATTCTGGCTCAGGATCTGGTTGGGAACGCCGAGCGACTGGGCACGTACTTTAAGCAGGCGCTTACCGATGTCGCTGCCCAATACCCCTTTGTGGCGGAAATCCGCGGACGCGGCTTGATGTTAGGGATCCAGTTCGATCAAACCTTCGCTGGTGCCGTTAATGCTTCGGCCCGCGAATTTGCCACCCGACTGCCTGGTGACTGGCACACAACCTGGAAATTCCTGCCTGATCCGGTACAAGCCCACTTAAAGGCGGCGATGGAGCGTATGGAACAATCACTGGGTGAAATGTTCTGCATGAAATTTGTGACCAAGCTTTGTCAGGATCACAACATTCTGACCTTTATTACCGCCAACAGCTCAACCGTTATTCGAATTCAACCGCCACTGACCATCAGCAAAGCTGAGATCGATCGCTTTGTCAGTGCGTTTGCCACGGTGTGCGATGAGCTATCAACATTTTTAGAGTAAGGACGCTGAAATGACATTAACCAAGCAAGACGCAGTCAACCAGATGATGGGCTTTTTTCAGTCCAAAACGCTGATCACGGCGCTGTCATTAAAGTTGTTTGATCACCTGCGTGATCAGGATCGCAGCGCTAAACAGATGGCCGCATTACTCAACTGTCCTTTGCGTTCGAGCGAGCAGTTACTCATTGCCTTGCAGGCGATGGGATATCTTGAAAAACAGGACGGTCTTTATCATTTGCCGCAGGAACACCGGGCGTTTTTGGTCAGCGATGAACCACAGTGGCTGGGATGGCTGGGCCGTCATATCGACACTTTTCTATACCCGCTATGGGGAGAGTTGAAAGCGGCTGTTGAAAACGATACCCACCAGCGCCAGACCGTCTTCGGCGATGATCGAAGCTGGTTCGATATTTTGTACCAGAACCCAGATGACGTGACTGATTTTCAGGAGTTTCTGGGAAAATTCGCCGCCCCTTTTATCGACGGGTTTATTCAGGATTATGACTTCTCACAGCATCAGGCATTTTTAGATATTGGCAGTGGGATTGGGAGTTTGCCTATCGCGGTAGCCAATGCCTATTCGGGCGTGAATCTGGCGATTTGCGAGCTGCCCCAAACGTCGACGTTTTTGCGTGACAAGTTGGTTCAGCAAGGTTATGGGCAGCGGATCCAGGTGCTTGAGGGGGATGTGATTAGCGGTGATTTGCCGATTGGCGATTATGACCTGATCCACCTGGGATGGATGCTGCATGACTACGCTCCTGAAACGCAATTGATCATCTTGAAAAATATCTATGATGCGATGCCGGTCGGTGGTCGGTTTATCGCCTCGGAAACGCCGCTGAATGCGGATAAGTCAGGCCCTGAGTTTACCGCACTGTTATCGCTGAACATGCTGGTATCCACCGATGGCGGTATCGAAAGCAGTCCTCAGGAGTATCTGTCCCGGTTTCATCAGGCAGGATTCAGCAATGCCCGGATCATGGATATATCCGGTCCTCGTACACTGATAGTCGGCGAGAAAACAACGCATAACAACGGGAGTTCACAATGTTAGAAAGTAAATTGATAAACCATATTGCTACTCAGTTTTTGGATGGTGAAAAGGATGGCCTGGATAGCCAAACGCCCTTGTTTGAGCTGAATATAGTTGACTCGGCTGCAATTTTTGATCTGGTGGATTTTTTAAGGCAAGAGAGCAAGGTCTCGATTGGCATGCAAGAGATTCACCCGGCAAATTTCGCCACCGTGCAGAGCATGGTTGCGCTGGTGCAACGGCTGAAGGCGCATCCGGAGCAGGGAGGCGCGGCATGAACGATGTAACGACCGAGACCTATGAAACCCTGAAACAATCTGTATTGCACACCTTCGCGCAATTGACCGGATACAACGTGTCAGAGCTATCGTTAACCAGCCATTTGGAAAATGATCTGGGGGTGGATTCCATCGCGTTGGCAGAGATTGCCGTCTCGCTGAGCAGACAGTTTCAGCTTAATACGCCATTGTTGATTCAGGATATAAACACCATCCAGGACACGCTTGACGGCATTTTGCAACGCGAGTTTCAATTGTCGGAAAAGGTCGAGCCGGCAGCAATTGCTCTCTCCGGGGACGCTGACCTTTGGCTTGGTAATCTTGTCCGTCAGATCTTTGCCAGCCATAGTGGCTATGATGTTAATGTGCTGGCGCTGGATGCTGAAATCGAAAGTGATCTGGGGATAGACTCGGTGTCGGTGGCGTCCGCTCAGGGTGAACTATTCAATACGCTGCAATTAAATAGCGAAACCATCATCGCGAATTGCAACACGTTGTCAGCGTTGAAGCAGTGTTTAGCAGCGCGTCTGGTGCAAGAAAAAGGTCAGGATTGGTTTGAACAACGTGGGAGAGGGCAATCCGACTCCGACATTGACCATGATGCCGACACGACGACGGAGGTGACTCCGCCAACAGCGACACCCGTCGCGATCAATGCCGAGATCGGCGATCCACGCACCATGCGTGATTTTGTGGGAATAGAACATCCGGATATTTTCCACAAGGCGCGGGAATTCCACCTCTTTTATCAGGATAAAAAGAAACGGCAGCTCTATTTCTATGGCATGCCGCTGGAGACGCCGTGTAAAAACCGGGCCGTTATGTTTGATGAAGCAACCGGTCAACATCGTGAGTTTTTAATGTTTGGCTCCAACAGCTACCTGGGGTTGTCGAATCATCCGGAAATCATTCATGCCATCCAGGATGCGGCCAGCTTATATGGGGCCACCAATACCGGCTGTCGTATTATCGCCGGCAGTAATGTGCTGCATTTAGAGCTGGAGCGCAAACTGGCCAAACTTAAAGGTCGTGATGACTGCATTGTGTATCCTTCCGGTTACTCAGCCAACCTGGGGTGCATCTCGGCGCTGACCAGCAGACACGATTTGGTGTTTACCGATGCCATCAATCACATGAGTATTCAGGATGGCTGTAAGCTGGCTGGCGCGCAGCGCAAGATCTACAACCACTCCTTGACCAGTCTGGAAAAATCCCTGGCCAAATATGCTGATCATCCTGGCGGTAAACTGATTGTGACCGATGGGGTGTTCAGTATGCATGGCGACATTGTTGACCTGCCCAGGTTGATGAAGTTGGCCGAGCGTTACGGTGCACGCGTGTTGGTGGATGATGCGCACTCCACTGGTGTTTTAGGGAAAACCGGGGCGGGGACATCGGAACACTTCAATATGAAAGGTCAGGTGGATCTGGAACTGGGAACCATGAGTAAAGCGTTGTCCGGTCTGGGAGGCTATGTCTGTGGTGATGGCGACGTGGTTGAGTATTTACGCTTTTATTCCAACTCCTATGTCTTTGCCGCCACCATTCCGGCACCCGTGGCGGCGGGAGTGATCGCCTCAATTGATGTGATGCTGCGTGAACCCGAGCGTTTAGCCAAACTGTGGGACAATATTTACTACTTCCGCACCCGATTACTCAATGCCGGTTTTGATCTTGAGAACTCTGATTCGGCCATTATTCCGATTGTGGTCGGCGATGATGCCAAGACGCTCTTCTTTGGTCGAGCGGTTCGGGCGCGGGGAATGTTTTGCCAAACGGTCGTTTTCCCTGGTGTCAGCGTAGGGGATGCGCGGTTACGCATTAGCATCACCTCTGAACACACTCGGGAAGATTTGGACGAAGCGTATGCGATCCTGGTGGCATCGGCTCTGGAAGTCGGTGTGCCGGTTAATGCATCCGCTCATCAGGAAGAGAACGCGAGTGTCGCGGAGGCTTAACCGATGACAATATCCACTCCCGTGATTATCGACAGTCTCATCAGGCACGCCCAGCGAACGCCAGAACAGACAGCCTTATTGTGTGGTGATCAACACTGGAATTATCGGCAATTGGTCACTCGCGCTCACGTTATGGCCTCGGCCCTGCGACAGGCCGGATTATCGGGTCAGGCCATTTTGCTTAATCTGCCGAAAAGTCTGGATGCGGTTGCGGCGATATATGCCACCTGGCTAAGTGGTAACCACTACATTCCCATTGACTATAGTCAGCCGTCATCACGTATTGAACGCATTATTGCCGCCGCCGCCCCGGCGTTGATTATTGATACGGCGTGGTTAGCCACACTCGATAGCCAACCCTCTTTCGATGCGGAGCAACCGGTTGGGCGTGTGGTGTACCACAATCCCATCGCTGCCATTTTATATACCTCCGGCTCGACAGGCACCCCGAAAGGGGTGCAAATCAGCCACGAAATGCTGGGCTTTTTTATCCAGTGGGCGGTGCGGGATACGCAACTGACAGCGCGGGATGTGCTGTCCAATCACGCCAGTTTTGCGTTTGATTTAAGTACCTTTGACCTGTTTGCCAGTGCTTATGTCGGTGCTGCCACCTGGATTATTCGCGAAAGCGAACAGAAAGATTGCGCCGCGTTGGCACAGGGGCTGCAAAGACATGCGGTATCGGTGTGGTACAGCGTGCCTTCCATTTTAGCCATGCTGGAAAAAAGTACACTGTTGAACCCGACGCTCGGCCAATCTCTGCGGCAAGTCATTTTCGCTGGCGAGCCCTATCCGGTCACGGCGTTAAAACGGCTCTTGCCTTGTTTGCCTCAGCCATGCCGGGTCAGTAACTGGTATGGCCCCACAGAAACCAATGTCTGCGTGGCCTATGCGATTGACCGGGCGCGACTGGCTATGTTGAAACAGGTGCCGATTGGACTTCCCCTTGAAGGACTGACGGCACAGCTCGAAGATGAAAATGGTGACCGACATCCGCTGACGGCACAACTGTGCTTAAGCGGCGAGTTGCTGATCAGCGGGCCGTGTGTGACGCCGGGCTACAGCAATGTGGTCGTTCCCCGGCAGGCCGCTTTGCATCCACGTCAATGCCATGCCACCGGGGACTGGGTAGAGATGACGCCAGAGGGTCTGGTATTCCGTGGTCGTATTGATGATATGGTCAAAATCAATGGTTATCGAGTGGAGTTAGGCGAGATTGAATCGGTACTTCATCAGCATCCGGCGATTGATCGGGCGGCGCTATGTGTCGAACTCGGGGATCTCCGGCAGACATTAATCATGGTGATCAGTCTACAGACTGGCGCGGTGCCGCCGGGTCTGCTGGAACTAAAACAGTTCCTGCAACAGAAACTTCCCTCTTATATGATCCCCAATAAGCTGGTGATCACCGAAAGTTTGCCGGTTAACGCCAATGGCAAGGTTGATCGTAAGCAGTTAGCCGGGGTGGTTGCGGTATGAGTAATGATAAACACATCTCACCACTGGCGGTGGTCAGCATGGGGTGCGTGTTGCCCGGTGTTGACCATTTTCGGGCGCTAGACACTATTGCGGATTGGGAAACGGTGTTTCAGTCGGCGTCTCCGCTGGCGTGGAGCGAGACATCCCGACCAATTCAAGGTCGGCAGGTGGATGATTCCGGGTTTGATTTTAAAAAGTTTTCTATTCCGCCTTTATTCAGGAAAGCCGTTAGCCGGGAAACCCGTTTGGCACTGCGGGCTGCCGAAGATGCTCTGGCCGGGCTGGTGTTGCCGGAATCACTGCGTGACTGCTGCGATCAGTTTTGTGCCATTCACCTGGGCAGTGATGCTGCCTACCGCAATGCGACGAAAGTGGGCGCGTTACGGGCATTAGCCGAAAAACTTCAGGCGCAAGGTTGCCCGGCGGCGGAGGTGAGGCGTCGGCTTGACGACTATAAACAACCGCTGGCGGAGTCGCTTGGGTGTTCATCTCATGATCGGGTGGGGGAAATGGCCTCCAGCATTCCTGCGCGAATCGCTCACTTTGCTCATACGCGCGGTAAATGTCAGACCCTCGACGGTGCTGACAAGGGCGGGCTACGTTTATTGCAACTGGCTCAGGACTGCTTTCGCTATCATGATAGCCAGATGGCGGTGTTGACTTCTGTTCAATGCTTTCACCATCGTCCCCAGGCGTACATGCTGCTCGAACAAGGGGTATCGCAGGATGCCTGTTGGCTGGAAGGCGCGATTAGCCTGGTGGTGTGTCCCCTCGCGGTGGCGCATGAGCAAGGGTGGCCAGTGCTGACCCAACTCGGGGATATTGTGACCACCCATGATGGGTCACCGCAACCTGAGGCAGACCATCCGGCCGCGTTATACTTTGCCGGAGCCAACCAGGTTTTTTGCCAGATCGTTGAGATGGTGCTGCGTCAGCATCAGCGTTGTGAAGGCCGGTCCTTTACTGGCGGGCGTTGGCAGGTCAACGTAGCGCAAACGCAGTCATTGATTCCCGCCGTGGATGACCGTGTCGCGATTGTCGACTATCAGCCGATTACCGGTCAGGGATTGGACAAAACGCAGTTTTGGCAGACGCTGGAGCAGGGTGAAGATGCGCTGCGGGAGCATAGTGCGGCGCAGCTTAATGCTGAGGCGTTTGTGCGCACCACCCAACAAAAACTCAGTACCTATATTCATCGTACGATGAGTTTTCCTGCGCATTCACCCAGTGACGTGGCGCTGGAAAAACCGATGATGCCGGCCAAAAAACAGCGTCTGGATGTGACGCAATTGTATGCGCTGAATAGCTGCCATTCCTGGTCTGAAAAAATCCGCCAATTCGAGCGTGTGGCGATCATCATTGCCAGTAATTTGTCGTTAAGCGCGGATCGGTTACAGGCTATGAGGGCATTATGGTCCGGCCTGCCGGGTTCAGAAGGAGCAATCCCTCTGCCTGAGCTGCCTTCGATTAACCACTGGAGTTGGTACGGTGCCTGCGGCATCGGGACAGCACAGCTTTTGGCGCAATATTTTGGCATTAGCGCTGATTGCTATGCGGTGGAAGCCGCTTGTGCCAGTTCGCTGGCCGCAGTGCATGATGCGGTCAGGGCACTGCAAGCGGGACGTTATGACGCGGTGATTGTTGGCGGCATTGAAACGGCGACATTAGAGCGGGATCTGGTGCTGTGCAGCGCGCAAATGATGCTTTCGGTCTCGCGCATTCGCCCGTTTTCACAAGGCGCTGACGGGTTTACGCCGGGAGATGGTGGTGGTTTTGTTATGCTGACCCATCACCCTGTACCTCGGGCGATTGCCACCATTGAAGCGATATCGGGTTCTTGCGATAGCTATTCCATGACGGCGCCAGATCCACTGGGACAGGCGCTGGCGATCAAGAAAACCCTGAGTCTGACCGCCATTGATGCCCAAACAGTGCAGTACCTTGAAGCACACGGTACAGGCACTGAACTTGGGGATCGATCGGAAGTGATGTCACTGAAGTACAGTTATCACCGTGACAAGCATTCACCGCTGTATATCGGGTCGGCGAAGTACAACTTTGGTCACTGTTTCGCCGGTGCTGGTGCGCTCAGTTTGTGTAAAGTGTTGAGCGCATTCGAACATGAGCGGATCCCCCCCACGCCAGTGTCTGAACTCAATGTTGATTTACCCTTGGGCGATATCCCGGCGGAGGTGCCACAACAGGCCATACCCTGGCGGCTGTCTGAGGATGGTCAGCGCAAGGCGGCGATCAACGCCTTTGGCACTGGCGGTATTAACTATCACCTTGTCATCAGACAATCGTCTTAAAAAGGAAGTGTAGATGAAGGTTATCGTCCATAAAATTCGCCTGAAAGATATTACTCAGCGTTCGGCATTTCGTCATTGGGTTGAAACCACGGATTATTGCGCTTGCGAGAGCCTTGACGCCGTATTGGCCTTTGAAGTGGTTGAGGTCAGTCAGGTGGCGGAAGCGCCATTTCACTTTATTGAGATTATTCACATAAGCTCAATGGACGCCTTTGCACAAGAGATGCAAACCCCGCTTTTTCAAAGACTGGTGAGCCAGTTTGATCAACTGGCTGAGGTAGTTGAGGAGATAGCGGGTGAGCGGATCGCCGATGGTTATCCATCATAAAGACGGCGCTGTGCCGCCATGGGTTAAGCGCGGGCATCATCATCGAGGTATTACCATTTCGGTTGCCGAATGCCACACGATAGGGGTTGCCCTACAACAACGGATGGTGAAACAGCAGGCGCGTGAACTGGCGGTAGCGCTGTTGAATCGGGTTTGGCAAACCGGGGATGGCGCCTCTCAGATGGCGGGTTTTACACTGACCCATCGGCCGAGTGGTCAGCCGGTGGGTGAACATCCCCTGTTGGGCGAATATGCGGTGTCGATCAGCCATTCGCATTCATGGTATGCCGGGGCGACCAGCGACACTGCGGTGGGAATCGATCTTCAGCAGTATCGCACCTTTGGTACAACGGCGTGGCGTTACGCCTTTGCTGCCGGTGAACAGCATTGGGGCCGGGTTCAGGCGTGTGCGGCCTGGGCCATTCGGGAAGCATTTTTAAAAAGTCATGGTTGTGGACTTCCCTATCGGCTCAGGGATATCCGGATCGATTGGCATAATGCGTTGGTATCGCATCCTGGCCAACTGGAGTGCCGGCAGTTTTGGCTGTGGTATAGCCTGGACTGGGTATGCGCACTGTGTTTTCCGTTACAGGGATCATTGATGACTGACATGGATATTGTGGTGGTTCCCGGTGGGTCTATCGAGCAACAAGGGGAATATCATCATGGTGAATGACGCATTTGAACAAGCATTGCAAAATGCCATCAATATCGCACGATTAGCACCATCATCACATAATTGCCAGCCTTGGTCTGTTCACTACGATGCGGTTACCCGATGTGGTGGCGTCGCGATTGATCGGCAGCGCGCCCTCAAGGGATTACCTTCTCTGGAGCGCGAGATGCTGATGAGTTGTGGGATCTTCTTTGAATACTTGAGTACGTTGCTCAAATATTCGGGCTATCCGCTTGACTGGCAGTGGGTGGGGGCGCAGCAGAACGGCTCGACCGACATGTTGATATCGTTTGCGCCGGGTGCGCCATGTGTCGCTGATCTGGCGGCTTATCAGCAATGGGTGCAAAGGATCAGCGATCGGCATACGGTCAGAACGGCCTATCAGCCGACACAGGTGAATGAACAACAACAGGCACAACTATACGCGTTATTTGACCGCTCACCGGTGACTTGCAATATCAAATATGGCGAAGCAACGCGTCATGACGTCGCTTTTCTCACGGCAAACTATGCATCGCTTGATTTTGCCGATCAACAGGCCTGGCGGGAAACCTATCACTATATTCGGTTCAATGAGCAGCAGGCCGCCGAAGATGGATTTTATCTGCATCATCTGTTTGGGCCGGTGTCATGCGGATTCAGGTGGTTTTTCCGGATTGCGTTTCATCCCAGGCTAAGTTGGCTGGCAAAACGATTGCGATTGCCTGCTTCCATGGCGAAAGGGCTGGCCGAACTGGTGGTGGAAGGCCCGCAATACCTGGCGTTGAGCCTTGAACATGAGAGCGACGAAAATCTGTTTATCGCCGGAATGAAGCTTGGCCAACTGTGGCTGATGTTACAGTCGTGGGGGTGGAGCTTGCATCCGATCAGTGTACTGGTGCAGCACGCCACTGCGCGGCGCGCTTTGGCTGACACTGCCCGGCTCACCGGATTACCGGTTTTTTTTGCGCGTTTTGGTCAGCACCGTCAGTCAGGAATACCCACCCCAAGACGCGCCTGGCAGCGTATTTTAACCACAACACAGCATAGTTTCTCCCCTGAAAACGGGGCTGATGTAAAACAACCCTAACCGGATAAGGAATCGATAATGGACGTTTGGATTGCAGTGGTTGCCGTATTATTAGTCATGTCTGTTCTGGCCTTCGTGACGAGCCAAAAGGCACGGGATACCCGGCCGATGTTTTTGTGGGGATTCAATGCGATGGGGCCGGTTGCCTTGGTATTTTGCTATTTTGGTGAGGGTGATATAAACCATAAAGTCCTGATCCTGGCCTTTGTCGGTATTTATCTGCTTCATATGAATATTGTGCTGACACTATGGTACGGCAATACTGCTGCATCCAAACTCAAGGATGTGTTACCCACACAACAGGTGCCGTTGTTAGCGGTGATGATGGTGAACATCTTCGGGTGGTTGTATTGCCTGCCTTTTTACTGGGCCAGCCAATTGCAAGGGCCATTTGGCACAGTTCAATGGGTAGCCATCGTGGTTTATAGTCTCGGCACCCTCTATCACTTTGGCGGCGACTACCAAAAGCGCCGCTTCAAACAAAATCCGCACAATAAAGGCCAGATCCTCTGCTCCGGGTTTTGGGCGACGTCTCGTCATCCCAATTATTTTGGCGACTTTCTGATTTTTGCCAGTTTCGGACTGCTGGCGGGCAACTGGTTTGGGGTAATTGCGCCGCTGACCAATATTGTCCAATACTTCGCTGATGCGATTCCCAAAAGTGAGAAAATGGCCGAACAGCGCTATGGTAACGCCTGGCTTGACTATAAAAGGAAAGTGAAGTGCTTTATCCCCTTTATCTTTTAGTGGATAGCTCAGGGAACAGTAGCGGTTTGATTAACAATAGCTTGGGGCATCAAGGTCACTCTTTCATGGCATATGCTCTATTCAAGCGGTAAAATATTGCCACCATCTACTGTTAATGAGCATCAAATGATTAAGTTTTCTGAAATCGGCAAGGCTATGACAGAGTTCGAATCCGTCGATGGCGTTCCATTACAAGGATATGGTATCTCCGACTCTCGTGGGACGATCGTGCTTTTTGATGATTACGCCGAAGGATTACAAGATATTGAGGGGTTCTCCCACCTTTATTTGCTGTTTCATCTGCATCGTTCTAATAACCATAGTCTTAAGGTAAAACCGTTCCTGGATACTCAGGAGCGAGGCGTTTTTGCTACTCGCTCACCAAGACGGCCTAATCCACTTGGTCTCACTATTGTGCAATTAGAACGCCGGGAGGGAAATGTCTTGCATGTTCGAGGTCTGGATCTGCTGAACGGCACACCCATTATTGATATCAAACCTTATATTCAAGCTTTCGATAATGTTCAGGGAACCCGTGATGGCTGGTATTTGCAGGGGATGAATCCACATCAGACGCTATCTGACGAGCGTTTTAAATAGAACATGAATTCGTTACCGGTTGCTGTTTTCATTGTTATTGCCGAAGTTAAGATGCCGCCGGTTGGTTTTGTGGCTATGTTGTGTATGGTGTCAGCGCCCACAAAAGCAGTAGTGATCCAGATTCAAGATCTTTGCTGCTGCTGAGATCGTGACACCAAAAAAGGTAACCGGTTTTTGAGATTGTAAAAACTGGCAGATGGTGCCATTAACCAACGTCGATCCGGTTGCCAGGATCTGGTCACACCAATCGATGGCTGTCTCGGTCTGCGATTCATCTTCGATAGTGACGCCATATTTGTGCTGGCCTATATTGCTCGGATCAAGATCGATTACCCGAATAGGCTGTTTGCTCGACAAGTTTTCCAGAATCCTCGGCTGTAGACCGATCAGTAAAATTTTTTGATCTGCCATCACCGCACTATCTACCTGTTTGCCGCACAGGACGATTTCATCGTTTTTACAATGTACGGTCTTATCGCATAGTTTCAGGTGTCGATAAACTGCATTGAGTGCGGCAATAAAATCAGCCCGCTGCTGGTCATTCTCCAGTGGCAGTTCAAGGATCTGCTGTAGTGAATACTCGCTGTTGTGATAGTGATCGGTAAACGCCTGGCCCCGGCTCCCCATAAAATCCGCCTCGATCATCTTTTCATGACCTCGAATAATGGGGTAGTCCTGATGTTGAGGATGACCAATAGCTTCAACCGAGCTGAGCGCCTGACAGCGGATTTGCAACGTTTCCCGCTGAAGATCGAATTTGTTAACTTGCTCAAGAAAATCCTTTTTGAGAAGCGCATACAGCTTGTTGATTTCGTTATCTGAATGCAGCTTGTTGTGCTGATAGGATGATTCGAGTTGTTGTAGCTGTTGTATAAATTGCGGGTAATTTAGTTTTGTTGCGTCAGAAGACCACATCATCTTCCAAATGCTACGCTTTTTTAGGCCCAATTTACGCAATGTGATGATCTTTCTGAGGTCATGGTAATTCATAGATATCTCTTTATACTCTGGTCCGGATGAGCTGCGGGCTTGTCCAGACATGTGTTTTCCCGTGAGTCAGACAGTCAATCACTGTACATCAGACGGTTTCTAGCGTGTTGGCTAATGTCCGGCGTGAAGCCCCTGTTGATATCGTAGCCCGTCGTTGTTACATCCTCGGGTAAATCGGCTATGTCGACTATTCGAGCTCATCTGCATAATGACGCAGAGATCCGAGCTTTGATTCAGTTTAACGCTTCGGCAGGCTGCCTGGTCGCAAAGTTTCTCTTTATTTTAAGGTTTGGAAACGATCCTGCTGATCAATCAAAAGAGCAGGTGCTACATATAGAACAATATGGCATATGCTATATTTAAGCAAGAAGAACCTCTCCCTAATCTGGTCGATCTGAAGTACGCTTTACTCTGACGTGGTTAGGCCGGCTACCCGCCGTCTTGTCTGGAAACGATTTTGCTCTGTTATCGTACTTTTATTTCCCTTCCCCTTCTGATAATTGTTCACGGATAGTTAACGTTGTGTTGCGTGATGGCCTGGCTGTCGCATTATGCCCCGCAAGATGATTGACAGCTGAAAGGTGACAGCTAGTACATCGTAATACTGATGATGTATTTGTTATATCACTTATTATTCATGAATTTATTAGCTATTCCATCAAGATGTGCAACAACAGATCATCATCTCATGATCGAAATTGGATCCTTCAATTATTTGCAACTGGCTCTAGATTACAGGGCCACATTCTGCATAAATAAAACTTATTGTTTCAGAAATGTGAATGAATGGTGTAACTGGTACCCTTTGGCGATATGAAACCGTCAGGACCAGGTGTGATGGATCGCGCTACAGAATTTAGGTGTATCTGGAGCTGAAATGCCTGCGCATACCCGTCCTGAAATTTATCGGGTATAGCGATGTGGCTGTTAACCACTGGCAAATTAACTTATCCCGCTAGCCGGCGCTACCGGGGAAGAAAGGATGATACATATGTCTTCTGATAATACCTATATTTCTTCGGCGATTACCACCGTGGCACGAACACCTGCACCGGCCAAACCTCTGAGCTTTCTCGAAGGGGTGGCGATGATCGTCGGCACCAACATTGGCGCTGGTGTCCTCTCTATTGCCTACGCCTCCAGCAAATCCGGCTTTTTACCATTGTTGTTCTGGTTGGTGTTGGTCGGTGTGCTGACCACCATTACCATGCTGTATGTCGCTGAATCCACATTGCGTACGCATGCCCATCTGCAACTGAGCGGATTGGCAAAGCGTTATGTCGGTGGCATGGGCTCCTGGCTGATGTTTGCCTCGGTTTGCGTCAATAGTGTGGGAGCGCTCACCGCTTATATGACCGGCAGTGGCAAGCTGTTGCAGTCTTTGTTCGGTATTTCCCCAGCGATCGGTAGTCTACTGTTCTTCGCTCCTGCCGCAGGGGTGCTGTATCTTGGGCTAAAAGCGATTGGTCGCGGTGAGAAATTTATCAGTATCGGCATGGTTGTGATGCTGAGCGTCCTGGTAGTCGCGACGCTATTGAAAGACACGACCCAGATGCACAATCTGTTGGACGGTGACTGGCGTTTTATGGTGCCGGTATTCAACGTAGTGGTGTTCTGTTTTTCGGCACAATATATCGTGCCGGAAATGGCACGCGGCTTTACGGACAAGCCTGAGCAGTTGCCAAAGGCGATTATCGTTGGCATGGTGATGACCTTTGTGCTGCTGACGGCGGTGCCGATGTCGGTGATTGCACTTGGCGGACTGAATAGTATCTCCGACGTAGCAACTATTTCGTGGGGCCAGGCGCTGGGGCAGTGGGCGTTTTTCTCCGCTAACATCTTTGCGTTGTGCGCGATGTTGACCTCTTACTGGGGGCTGGGCGGCAGTTTTCTGAGCAATATTTTCGATCAGTTCAAACTGGGTCGTGATGAGCAACCGCTACGTCGTTTCAGCGTACTGCTGTTAGTGGTGTTGCCACCGTTCGTCCTGGCTTACAGCGGTTTGGTGTCATTCGTCAACGCACTGTATTTTGCCGGCGTATTCAGTGGGGTGATCTTGTCGGTTATGCCGATGTTGATTCTGCGAGGGGCGCGTAAGCATGGTGACAAAGTACCGCGCTGGCAGTGTAGTTGGATCACCCACCCACTGTTGCAGGTCAGTATTGTGTTGCTGTATCTGTCCAGCGCAGTGTATGCCATCGCGTCACTGTTGGACTATCTGCCCGCTGGCTGGTGATGCTCAATGAATTTGAGTAGGTGCTAAAAATAGTAACGGATAAGACCTTATTTATTCTGAAAGCGCTGCCTTAGGTGACGACTTAGCCAGCGTTTTTGAGCACAACCAGATCCCGACCATGATGAGCCCGGCACTGATAAGGTGGAATGATTCAAATTTGGTTCCCAGAAACACGACACTAAAAATGCCTCCAGACAGTGGAATAATATGGGTATAGATTTCTCCTCGGGTGGCACCAATTTCAGCAATACCACGATTCCAAAACAAATAAGACAGCCAGGATGGGAAAAGTGCCAAATCCCCATCAGCAGCGCAGCTGTAAGCGCCCAGCGTGCTTCGGTCATAACGACAGGGTTTGCCCCTTTGACCAGAATATGGCCCACCACATAGTTTCCTCCCCGGAACATGGCAGCGAGTGTCAGTAGCACGTAAGGCATCATGTGTTCTTCTGTCATGGGCGTGAAAAAAACATACTCTGCCGTACCAATTTTATTAATGTTGATGATCAATAGATTCTCAAGGTTATGGCCTTTCCATTACGCCTACATCGGGTGCCATCACGCCGGTTTTTGTCGTTGGTATTAGCGGTATTATATTTTAATGTCCTATATTTGTTACTTTAAGCGGTTTTTTTCGTATTGTGTGCTTAATTTTGAACCTTAACTAGTAATAAAATAAAATTCTGTTTATGTGCTACAATTGGCTCATTAACTATAATTTTAAGATATAAAGTGCCATTTAAGGAGCATTATGACTTTACTTGAAAGGTCGGCATCTTCGATTGCTGAAGAGCTAGGCGAGCGTTTAAAACAGGCTCGACTGAACAATGATCTGACCCAGGCAGAAGTAGCTGAACGTGCCGGGATCACGCGAAAGTCAGTCCTTAATGCGGAAAAAGGGAGAGTTCAGCTAGACGTTTTTGTTGCCATCATGGCTGCGCTTAATTTAACAGAGCAATTAGAGCGTTTTCTTCCTAAGCAACAGATTTCGCCGCTCCAGCTATCCAGGCTACAGGGTAAAAAGCGTCAACGCGCCTCAGGACAGCGAAAAAGCAATGAAGAGGATGTACCAGAATGGTGATGGAAGTTATTAATGTCAGCTATAAAGACCATGTAGTCGGCGCCGTAAGTTTTGATACGGACAGCGGGCTTGGTGCTTTCGAATACGATCCTGGTTTCATCAAGAAAGGCATAGAACTCGCTCCTCTGAAAATGCCTTTAGCAAAACGCATCTATAGTTTCCCAGAGCTGAATTTTAATACTTTTAAAGGGTTACCCGGTTTAATCGCAGATTCACTGCCTGATGATTTTGGCAACGCGGTACTTAATGCATGGGTCGCCACACAAGGTAAATCTCCCAGCACAATTACACCACTTCAAAGGCTCCAATATACCGGGAAGCGTGGTATGGGGGCGCTTGAGTATATGCCCGCAACCAGAATGAAGGGGCTAAATGCAACGAAACAGGTTGAGATTAACGCCCTGATTTCTATCGCACAGGAAATATTGGATTCTCGAAGCAACTTCGACATTGAGCTTAACAAGGATGGTCAGGAAGACAGAGAAGCCATGCTGTCTTTGCTTTCCGTCGGTATGAGTGCCGGTGGTGCAAGACCGAAAGCCGTTTTAGCTTTTAATGCAGACTTTACTCAGGCTCGTTCAGGCCAATCCAGTGTTCCCGCTGGGTTTACCCATTACTTAATGAAATTTGACGGTGTAAGCGAACACAATAAGAACCAGGAGACTTTCGGTGATCCTTTGGGATTCTGTGCGATGGAATATGTTTATTATCTAATGGCTAAAGGCTGTGGCATTAACATGATGCCGTGTCGGTTATTACCTGAAGGAAATCGCAGACATTTCATCACACAACGATTCGACCGCCTCGGGAATAAAAAAGTCCATGTTCAAACACTGAATGGCATTGCACACGTCGATTATAAAAAGCCGGGTTCATTTTCCTACTCAGAGCTTTTTAGTGTGGCAAGGCAACTTAAATTGTCAGCAACTGATGCCGAGCAGTTGTTAAGAAGAATGACATTCAATATTGTTGCTCGAAACCATGACGATCACTCCAAAAACGTGGCTTTCATTTTAACCGGAGATACGTGGTCGTTGGCTCCAGCCTACGACTTAGCCTACAGCTATAAACCGGGAAGCCAATGGATAAACTGTCACTGGATGAGCTTGAATGGCAAACGGGATGATTTTGTTCGCCAGGATTTTTATGCACTTGAAAAGTTGAGCCCGCTTTTTACCAAAGGGCGCATCAACAACATCATTGATGAAACCATCGAGACGGTATCTGGTTGGAGAAAACTCGCTGATATACAAGAGGTTCCAACATCATTGATAGATGAGGTTGAATCAAATTTAAGGTTAAAAATGTAGTTTAAACACAAGAGCAGCGCCACAAACACATGATACACGTCAATTATTTATAGTATAAATAATTTAAGCTACGAGGAAAGCGGCGCGCGAATCGACGGAAACGTAGATGATTCAGTGAGTAAGGTGAACACCTTCCTCCTGTAATATCGCGAGTATATCGTATACCAGTAACGGCTAATCCACGATGGTGAACTATGTCATATTCCCCCCCTTTCAACTGGCGCTTCATCACTGGACTGGTGTTGACCGGGATTGTGGCGGGAATAGGCGGCATTCTCTTGACGTTGCTACTGCATGCTGTTCAGCATCTGGCCTATGGCTACAGCCTGAATCATATTTTGGGTCAACAACATTTTCTCGATGGCGTCACTGCGGCTGTTCCCTCACGTCGCTTTCTGGCCATGATGATGTGCGGCGTGGTAGCTGGCGCGGGATGGATGCTGCTGTATCGTTATGGACGCAGGCTGGTCAGCATCTCCGCAGCACTACAGAACTGCGCCGTCAGCATGCCGATCAGGGAGACGCTGATCCATATTGTTTTGCAGATAGTGACCGTGGGGTTAGGCTCGCCGCTGGGGCGAGAAACCGCGCCTCGCGAGCTAGGCTCGTTATTCGCATCTCACTTAAGCCAGCGGTGGTCCTTACTCCCTGAACAGGCGCGTGTCCTGATAGCCTGTGGCGCCGGCAGCGGTTTAGCCGCAGTCTATAATGTGCCGCTCGCTGGCGCAGTGTTTTCCATGGAGGTTTTGTTAAAAAAAACCGGACTGAAACTGACCTTCTGTGCGCTGCTCACCAGTGTTCTTGCCACACTCACCGCCCGTTATGTACTGGGCGACAATTATCAGTATCCTCTCAATGCTACATTCCATATATCGAGTAGCCTGGTTATCTGGGCACTCCTGGTCGGCCCCATTTTCGGTGCGGCAGCCTGGCTATTTTCTCGTATGATGCACTCTGCCAAGCAATCGATACCGCAGAATAAGCGCCTGCTTATTTTCAACCTGATTAATTTCACGTTGATGGGCGTACTGGTTCTCTGGCTGCCGGAATTGCTTGGCAACGGGAAAGGTATTGCCGAAATGAGCTTTACCAGCCAGTTGTCGATAAGCTTGGCGCTACTGCTGTTAATCTGCAAAACAGGAGTGGTGTGGGGCTCGCTGAAAGCCGGCTCCCGAGGTGGATTATTGACCCCCAGCCTGAGCTGTGGTGCGCTGCTTGGGTATATTACCGGAGCCGTGTGGAACCTGTGGTTCCCGGAGTACGCGCCAGGCGCTTTCGCTCTTGTGGGAGCCACCGCATTTCTGGGTGCCGCAATGAACATGCCTTTCACCAGCATTGTGCTGATCGTGGAGTTTACGCATGTCGAGCCTGATTTCTTGATACCATTGATCGTCGCGACGGCGGGTGCAACGCTAACCGGGCGTTATCTGCATAAACAGGATAAGGTCACTCTTGTGCGCACCGGCGAAAAGCAAACGCCATGAAAATCACGAAGTTTAAAACATCAATACAGTGAACTTATCACCAAAAAATATACATATATCATTTAGTTAGCAATGCCTTTGGCTTGTTTTCGGAGTCATTAATGAGTTTGATGGTTTAGTTTAACTATGTTGTAATTTTGTAGATTTCGCGCACTGAAACCGTGGGATGATGAGGGATGCGTTATGCCAGAAATTCATAATGTGGTTGGTTTTGCTTTCATTGCCTTGGGTCTGGTACTAACACCTGGCCCGAATATGATTTATCTGATTTCTCGCTCGATTTGTCAGGGGCGAATGGCTGGATTAGTTTCATTACTTGGTGTGGCAGTTGGTTTTGTTTTTTATATGTTGTGTGCCGCCTTTGGCATCACCACGTTTTTGATGATGGTGCCCTTTGCCTATGACACATTAAGAATTGCCGGTGCTTGCTATTTAATCTATCTTGCATGGCAAGCGGTGAAACCAGGTGGTAAATCTCCATTCAAGGTAAAAGCATTACCGCCAGATAGTAATAGAAAATTGTTTACGATGGGATTGATTACCAACCTGCTTAACCCTAAAGCTGTTGTTATGTATCTCTCTTTATTGCCACAGTTTATTTCACCTGAACATGGCTCTGTTTTATATCAATCTCTATTTCTTGGTTTTATGCAAATTATTATCAGTGTTACTGTCAATGCCATTATTGCGATCAGTGCCGGCACAATTGCCGTATATCTTGCCAACCGTCCCACCTGGTTGCAGGTACAACGTTACCTGATGGGAACGGTATTGTTTGGCTTGGCGACAAAAATGATAATTGATAATAAATGACTTACGCCTGGAACTGTCGGGCTGAATTGATATTCTCGCTATATTGTTATTTTCGTATTCACCGGAGGATCAGTATGCAGCAGAAATGGCAGGATGTAGATGCGTACCTGGAACGTAGTTTACTTCCGAAGAATGCTAATCTGGCGCAAACCCTGGCGCTAAATGCTGAGCGGGGCTTGCCGCCACACGATGTGTCCTCTCTGCAAGGGCAATTTCTGATGCTAATGGTACAGATCAGTGGTGCACGGCGGGTACTGGAAATCGGCACGTTGGGGGGCTTCAGTACTCAATATATGGCGCGGGCGCTGCCGCCGAACGGCAGTCTGGTCACGTTGGAGAAAGAAGCCGTCAATGCGCAGGTGGCGCGTGAGAATCTGATGCGGGCCGGTTTGCAGGATCAGGTGACAATTATTGTCGGCGAAGCGGCTCAGTCGTTACCAACTTTACAGCATCAGCCGCCATTTGATCTGATCTTTATCGATGCCGATAAACAGAACAGTCTGCTTTATCTGGAATGGGCTATCAAGCTCAGTTGTGTCGGAAGCGTAATCATTATGGATAATGTTATCCGCGGCGGCGCTATTGTTGATGTGCAGCGTGACGTGCATGCCGAAGGAATTTGCCAGATGCTGACCGCGGTGAAGGGGTTACCGGCGCTAACCGGCACCGCATTGCAGACCGTTGGAAGTAAAGGCTGGGATGGTTTTGCCCTGTTTCGCGTACAAAATCGATAACCCTTCTTTGCTATGTCATGTCCCTGAGACGAAGGTTGCGTTCAGTCTTGAACCATTGGTGCAGATGCGCTGATTTAAATTATACGATTAGGTGAATATATGGGGCCGGAGTCAATCGGGTTGAAGCCATCTGCCCTTGATTTTGTGCTCACTCTGTTTTCAACACAACCAACGAAAGTGAGGTCACTGTGGCAAGACATCAATACACCCCGGAGTTCGAGCGCGGATAGCGCGATGTTGCGGTTACTTTTAAGTAAGGCGTTATTACTGTCTTCTATGCAATAATTCTGTTCGGCGTTATTGTTCACTCAAATAATATGACACCAATAAGCGTGAGATTAATTTTAGTTCAGGGAGTGGTGACTGTATTAGTGAATATTATCTTGAGTGGAATTATTGCCTCGGGCAATACTCGGTTTATCTGTGATTTTTATATTAAAAATAAGAAAGTGCCACAAATTATGGTTCACTTGCTCAAGAAATAATAATACCTAATTCTGAAATCAAAAAGGAAATCTGCCATGCATCCAATTTAACCCCTGTAAGGTTGACTTTTCTTAAATCAAGTCCATGTAGCGATGAGCCTCTTAAGTCGCTTTCGGTGAAATCGGCATCGGTCCATCGGATACCCGAAAACTCGCCATTAGAGAGATCCGAGCCTTTAAATATAGCTTTCGTAATATCTGTTTCAAACCATTTGTTTTCCCTCAGAATACAGTTCTCCATAATGATACCTGCCAGGTTTGCATTGCTGAGATTGCAATTCTCTATTTTGCCCGAGCAGAAAAATTTATTTTTGGCAATGAAATTTGCAAAGCTGGCGTTTTCAAAATCTGCACCTATCAATCTACAGTTCAGAAATTCTGCGCCAAAAGCATCTGTGTAGCTAAAAGAGCTTAATGATAAATCACAGTTAATAAATCTGGTTTCTCTTATATTTCCATGATGGAATGAACATCCCATATTCCTTTCTTTATCATAGAAATCGCATGAAATAAAGGTAGCTCCACTTAGATTTATCCGTGTAAATTCACATTCGGAAAAATCGGCTAACTCAAATGTTTCTCCGGTAATAACAGGGAAATTTTCATTATTAAAATGTAAGGTTTTCAAGGCTACCACCCGATTATCCAGTTTTATTCTTATTACAATATTTTGGTAATTCCATTCGCTGAGTGTAATAGATTACTAACTCCTGACCAAATTTTGCTACAAGTTCAAGAATATTATCTCTATTCAGGAAGCCAGATTCAGCGCGCCACGACAAGGCGTGCCTGACATCCGAACGGTATGTCCGTGACTTAGATTTGGTGGCTGCTGCCACAGAGACTGATGTCATGTACTACTCTATTTATATTGGTAAATCGGTCCCGGCAAGCGGTGAAAGACGCTCCGGCGTGTACCACTCAGGGATGCAACTGAATCGAACGCAGGAGGGCGCTATGCGCTCTAGGTGGTACTGCGTGTTTATACCCGTCATCTTTCAAGTTGCAGGTGTGTTGGCTGTGTTCGCTTACCCGAATCACTTACCTGAGTAAGCTCATCGGGACGCTCTCTTGCCGCCTTCCTGCATCTTGAAATCTATTGGGTATAGCTTGTAATTACGGTTGCGTTCGCAAACAAGAGCGAGGCGGCGCTTTCTCCGCTAGCAGTAAGTATCTCTCCAGAGGAGCGATGAAATGCCTATCCATCACGTTGATTTAAATAACCAGTCCAGTCGGTTGGATATTTATGCCACGAAAGCCTCACAAGACAGCCTCCCCAAGTATCAGCTTCCAAAAGGTCGTACTGAACCTCGCGCCGCCTATGCGCTCGTTCGGGATGAACTTTTGCTGGATGGGAATGCCCGCCAGAACCTCGCAACCTTCTGCACCACCTGGGTGGAGGACGAGGTCAAGCAACTCATGACCGACTCGATCGACAAAAACATGATCGACAAAGATGAGTATCCTCAAACGGCCGAAATCGAAAATCGCTGTGTTCACATCATTGCTGATCTCTGGCACGCGAATAAATCTCGGAAAACGGTGGGGTGTTCAACGACCGGATCAAGCGAGGCGGCCATGCTGGGCGGTCTGGCGCTCAAGTGGGCATGGCGCAAGCGCCGGGAAGCGGCAGGTAAGGATACGAGCAAGCCAAACATCGTGACGGGTCCGGTACAGATCTGCTGGAAGAAATTCGCTCGGTATTTCGATGTTGAGATCCGTGAAGTGCCACTGGAGGGCAACGCCCTTGGCCTGAAACCTGAAGACCTGCGCCAGTATTGCGACGAAAACACGATCGGTGTTGTGGCGACGCTGGGTGTCACTTTCACCGGTATCTATGAACCCGTTGAGGCCCTGGCGAAGGAACTCGATGCAATGCAGCGTGACCTCGGGCTCGATATTCCTATCCACGTGGATGCGGCGTCCGGCGGATTCATCGCTCCTTTCATTCAGCGCGATCTTGTATGGGATTTCCAGTTAGAACGCGTCAAATCTATTAACGCTTCTGGCCACAAATATGGCCTGGCCCCCCTTGGTGTGGGCTGGGTGATCTGGGCATCCCAGGAAGACCTGCCAGAAGAGCTGATCTTCTACGTGGATTACCTCGGTGGCAACATGGCCACATTCGCGTTGAACTTCTCGCGCCCCGGCGGCGAGATCATCGCGCAATATTACAACTTTCTGCGCCTTGGTCGCGAGGGCTATACCGCGGTCCAGCAAGCCTGCTCTGATACCGCCCAATGGCTGGGTGAAAAGTTGGCGGCGCTCGAGTGTTTTGAGATGGTCTATGATGGTCATGGCGGTCTTCCCGCGGTTGCCTACAAGCTAACCGATACGGTTCAAGGTTTTACGCTTTACGATCTGTCGGAACGGGTACGGATGGGCGGATGGCAGATTGCCTCCTATCCACTGCCAATGAACCGTCAGGAAACGGTCGTTCAACGCATCCTGATCCGCCATGGGGTTAGTCGGGATCTGGCGCAACTGCTTCTCGACGATATCAAGCGAGCGATCGATCACCTCACGAAGAACCCGATTCTGAGCTCTACGGCGAAGCCGGGGTTCCATCATGGCTGATCTTGAACGCGGCGACAGGACGATCCTGAAATCCGCCATCAATAGCGTAGGATTGCCGCTGTTTTTCGTCACCAGGTCTGCTGTAGCCCAGGGCGATGCGACTCCATCGGCCAGTGGCGTTATCGGGCAGGTGTTCGACACGATCCGTCCTGTGACGGAGACGGGAATTCACGGTTTTTTCCAACTGTTGGGCAACCAGCCGATTGCGTTTGTCCTGCTCGCACTTGCCCTTGGCACGCTGCTCGGAAAGTTCAGCTTCAAGACTATTTCTCTCGGGTCTACGGCAGGCACCCTTTTGGTGGGGATCGTGCTCTCGATGATCGCCGAAGCCGCGTATGGCATTACCTATGCGATTCCGGGCATCTTGTCGTCCTTTATGCTGCTGCTCTTCATGTATGCCCTCGGGCTGAAGGTGGGACCGCAGTTCTTTTCAGGTCTGCGAAAGGGTGGCCTGGCGTTCGTCTGTATCGGACTGATCGTCTGGAGTCTGAACTGGGTCATCTGCTATTTCGGGGCAAAGCTGGTAGGTCTCGCACCGGGCTATGCGACCGGGTTGATCTCGGGAAGCTATACCATCACGGCGATCCTGGGCGTCGGTCAGGGTGCACTGGCCAGCGGCGCGTATACGCCGCCGGCGGGCATGACGGTCGCGGAAGTCGGTGCCAATATGGCGGCCGCTTATGCGATCAGCTATGTTCTGTCTACGGTGGGCATCATACTGTTGATCCGCTATCTTCCACGCCTCTTCGGTCGAAACGCTGTCGCCGACGCGAAACTGGCGGAGGCCGAGTTCAGCGGTGGTGCTACGCATCCTGTGCCAGGTGCCCCCGGTGCGTTGGTTATGGGGTTTTCTCCCTTCGGCGTCCGCGCCTTTACCGTCACACATGAAAAGTTCATCGGCCGCACAGTATCGCAACTGGCCGAAGACTTTCCCGAAGCGCCCATCCTGCGCGTCGTACGGGACGGCGAGATTGTTGACCTGGACAGCGACCCGACTGTGGAAAAGAATGACATCGTCACGGTGCGTGCGGATGTGGACAACCTTATCCTGGAAGAGGGCGAGTTGATTGGCCCGGAATCCGACGACCCGCTGGCTCGGAACGTCCCGATAGAGGTTGCCGATGTACACATTAGCTCGCACAAACTATCAGGGCAGAGTTTATCGGATCTTGGGCGGATTATGCCGGGCGGCGTTGCCGTGCGGGCCCTGTTTCGTGGCGGTACTGAACTGCCTCTCGGGCCAAAGAGTGATGTCCGGTTCGGTGACGTACTGCGACTGAGTGGTCCAGACGTGGCACTACAGAAAACGGCAAAGCGACTGGGCGGACATGCCATCCTGCCGACCATGAAGTCAGAGGTGCTTTATCTCGCGCTGGCCATGTTGGTGGGCTATCTCGTGGGTATTGTTACGGTTACTATTTCGGGTATCCCCTTTGCGTTCGGAACATCAGCCGGGGTAATCATGGCGGGTGTGGGCGTGAGTTATTTCCGAAGCCGAAATCCTGACTTCGGTGGCCCTGTACACGAAGGCGCGCGGAGCTTCCTTCAGGATTTCGGTCTGAATGCCTTTGTCGCCGTCCTTTCAGCCAATGTCGGTCCCAAGGTTATTACCGCTCTTGGCGGCGACACGATCCTGTGGCTTGCGCTGATCGGTGTTATCGGAGCACTAGTGCCGCCGTTCGTTGCTTTCTGGATTGGGATCAAGGTGTTCGGTCTGAACTCGATCATTGCCGACGGTGCCGCCACGGGAGCCCGCAACAGCACACCGGGCTTGAACGCGATCATCGAGGAGTCTGGTAGTTCCATCGCTGCCGTACCCTATCCGGTTGGCTATGCGTTGACGACAGTGCTTGCTCTGATTGGTGGCTACTTCTCAATGATATTGTCTTGATGGTGCTCGGTACATATAGCGATCTCCGTTGATGGCAAACCGGGAGATCGTTAAACGACTCTGTGCTTGAACTCCAGGGTATATTGTTGTCTTGTCATCGTGGCCTTGCTTTCGTTGGTTGATTTGAAAACAAGGTGAGGGCTAAATCAAAGACAGATCAGCAAGTTCAACAGTGCAAAAAAAGACCGAAAAGCAATTATGCTATTCGGTCTTTCTGCGACTGAGTGTTGGCGGGTTAGTCCGCCGTCGACATTAGGCCAGATCGAAACGGTCGGCGTTCATAACCTTAGTCCATGCCGCAACGAAGTCCTGCACAAACTTGCCCTTATTGTCGTCTTGTGCGTAGACCTCAGCGTAGGAACGCAGTATCGAGTTCGAGCCGAAAACCAGATCGACACGCGTGGCGGTCCATTTCACGGCGCCTGTCTTGCGGTCGCGAATTTCGTACAGGTTGCGCCCCGCAGGCTTCCAGGTGTAAGCCATGTCGGTCAGGTTGACGAAGAAGTCGTTTGTCAGAACACCCGCGCGATCAGTGAACACCCCATGCCTGGTGCCGCCGTGATTGGTGTCGAGGACGCGCATACCACCTACCAGAACCGTCATCTCGTGCGCGGTCAGGCCCAGCAGTTGAGTGCGGTCAAGCAACAACTCTTCGGCTTTGACGACGTAGTCCTTCTTCATCCAGTTACGGTAACCATCGGCCAACGGTTCCAGCACATCGAACGACTCGGCATCCGTCATGTCCGGTGTGGCATCGCCACGGCCAGGTGCGAAAGGTACGACGACGTCGAAACCCGCCGCTTTGGCAGCCTGCTCGACCCCGACATTCCCAGCCAGGACGATGACATCGGCCACACTGACCTTGGTCTGCGCCGCAATACCTTCCAGTACGGCCAGCACCTTGACCAGCCTGGCTGGTTCATTGCCTTCCCAGTTCTTTTGTGGGGCCAGACGGATGCGTGCGCCGTTGGCGCCACCACGCTTGTCCGAACCACGGAAGGTGCGGGCGCTGTCCCAGGCCGTGGACACCATTTCACTGATGCTCAGCCCGCTGGCTGCGATTTTTGCCTTGACGTCGGCCACATCGTAATCCTTGCGACCGCCAGTCACCGGATCTTGCCAGATCAGATCTTCTTTCGGAACATCTGGGCCAATGTAGCGTGCCTTCGGCCCCATGTCGCGGTGGGTCAGTTTGAACCAGGCGCGAGCAAAGGTTTCAGAGAAGTAGGCTTGGTCTCGGGCGAAGCGTTCCGAAATCTTCCGATACTCAGGGTCCATCTTCAGGGCCATATCGGCATCGGTCATGATCGGGTTATGGCGGATAGAAGGGTCCTCGACATCGGCCGGCTTGTCTTCTTCCTTGATGTTGATTGGCTCCCACTGCCATGCACCTGCCGGGCTCTTCTTCAGTTCCCAGTCGTAGTTCAATAACAGGTGAAAAAAGCCGTTGTCCCACTGAGTGGGGTGGGTGGTCCACGCGCCTTCGAGACCGCTGGTCACCGTGTTACGGCCAATGCCTCGGCTGGTCTTGTTGATCCAGCCCAGGCCTTGATCTTCTACATCAGCGGCTTCGGGATCGGGGCCCAGTTGCTTCGCATCACCGTTACCATGGCACTTGCCCACCGTGTGGCCGCCAGCGGTCAGGGCCACGGTTTCTTCGTCGTTCATGGCCATGCGCTGGAAAGTGACACGCACGTCGTGGGCGGTCTTGATCGGGTCGGGTTTGCCATCTACGCCTTCCGGGTTCACGTAGATCAGTCCCATCATCACAGCGGCGAGTGGGTTCTCCAGATCGCGCTCGCCAGAGTAGCGGCTGTTAGCACTGCCACTGGGGGCCAGCCACTCTTTTTCTGAACCCCAGTAGGTATCTTTCTCGGGGTGCCAGATATCTTCCCGGCCAAAGGCGAAACCAAAGGTTTTCAGACCCATCGATTCATAAGCAATAGTGCCAGCCAGGATGATCAGGTCAGCCCAGCTGATCTTGTTGCCGTATTTCTTCTTGATCGGCCACAGCAGACGACGAGCCTTATCCAGGTTGACGTTGTCGGGCCAGGAGTTGATCGGTGCAAAGCGCTGATTGCCCTTGCCACCACCGCCACGACCATCAGCGATGCGGTAGGTTCCTGCCGAGTGCCAGGCCATACGGATCATCAGGCCACCGTAGTGCCCCCAGTCCGCCGGCCACCATTCCTGGCTGCTGGTCATCAATGCCTTCAGGTCTCGTTTCAACGCGTCGACATCGAGCTTTTTGACTTCTTCCCGGTAGTTGAAGGCCGCACCCATCGGGTTGGTCTTGCTGTCGTGCTGGTGAAGGATGTCCAGGTTCAGGGCCTTAGGCCACCACTCCATGTTGGACATGCCCGCAGATGTGGCACCGCCGTGCATGACTGGGCACTTACCAGCGGAACTTGCATTTTTATCTTCCATCGAGCACTCCTGTTATTTGTTGATATTTTTGACTAAAAAGCGATGTAGGCCCGCATCTACTCGGAATATCCTTGCAGATGCTTTTAAAAAAAAGCTACAGCAACTATAGGCTCGCATGTGCCATTTTGAAATGGATGAAGGGGGGTTTCTGACCAGAATGGCTTAATTATTGTAATAGGTAAAAACAATGAATGAAGGAAAAGAAAGATAAAGTGGCCTATCGAAGCTCCTGGTTGACAGTGACACGCTGTACCTGATGACCCATAATTTCTACTTGAATGTCACCGTTCCCAAGCCAACAGTCTGCACAATATGTTTCGGATCAAACCGCCAGTGGCTGGCGGCTTGATTATGAGGTGCGTTGGTGTTGATTGGGTTCAGGCGCCGTAGCCCATCACCTGCAACAGGTGTTGGGCCTGTTGCACCGCATCTTGACGGTGCGTGACGCCGAGCTTCTGATACAAATTGCGAATGTGGGTTTTTATCGTGGTGGCGGCCACCGTCAGCTCACCGGCAATCTGCTCATTACTGTAACCGGAGTAAATCAGCCCCAGTACCTGCCATTCACGCTGGGTCAACGGACTGGTGCGGATCAGTTCTGGCACCTGCGGATGGGTCAGTAACTTATTCACAAAGCTTTCGTCAAAATGGGCGAATTTATGCCGATGATGCTGATTGATATCGCGCAGGATTTGCTGCGCCCGGCGCTGTGCCATGTCCGGCAGTAAATTGAGCTGAATAAGTTGGCGCAACTGCTGCGCCATCATCTCGCTTTCAATCACAAAATGGCTGATGAACCCGGTGCGGTTGGCGAGTTCCAGCGCTTCAATCAATACACGCTGGGCTTCATTTTTACGTCCGGTGTTCCAGTAGAGCAGGTTGCAGAGGATCAGGTTGCGATTGAGGTCGCTTACCAGCTTCAATTGACGGGCATTGGTATTAAGTTCATCCATCACGACTTCGGCTTCGTCGAACTGTTCCAGCAGAATTTGCATGCGGGCAATGTTGCGCCACTGGCCTTGCAGGAAGTGATTGTCGGCCATGCCAGGCTTGGCCGTCTGGTTAAGCCAACTGCGCGCCGAGGTTTTATCGCCGACCATTTGCCAGTAAATCACCCTGGGTTTGTCGGCATTGGTCAGCCAGTCAGTGTGGTACTGGCCGTTTTGTAGCAGGCTTTCGCAGCGCTGTAAGTAATGGTGCGCATTATCGAGATGTCCGCGGGCCAGTGAGCATTTGGCCAGCATGGCCAGGCACTGCAACTGCTGCTGGGGGTGGAAGTTAGCCAGCACTTTCAGTCCGTCACGGGCGGCGTTTTCAGCATCGTCGAGATGTGCCCATGACCACAAAAGCTGTGAGCGCAGCCGCAGCAGAAATTCGTGCATCGGCAATTGCTGCAGATGCTGTTCACGTACCAGTTCAAACGCCTTGTCCTGTGTTTCATAAGCGGCCTGCAAAAACCCCTGTGCAATCAGAATTTCACTCTGTTGCAACAGTGCCCACAGGGCATAGTGGCAAGCTTCGTGGCGGCGGGCAATCTGTTCTGTTTGCTGCATCAGCGGCAACGCGCGGCTTAAATCGCCCTTGCAGTGCTGAATCTCACCGGTCACCGAGGTGGCGACAATGCGGCTGTAATAGCTGGAATAGGGCAGATACCGCAGCGCATGCGTCGCCAGTTTCTCGGCTTCATCCTGCTTGCCGTCATTAATGGCGGCCTGTGCCCGCAGCGCATCAAATTCGGCGTTGAGGGTTTTATCCATCTCGATATGTCGGCGTTGCATCTCGTTTTCGGCGCGTTCCAGCAGCATTTCTACTTCACTGTAACGATGCTGGCTTTGGGCCAACCAGGCTTGTAGTAGCGCCAGTTTCGGAGCCTGAATCAGCCATTCATACGGCAGTGCATTCAAGCACTCTTCCAGCAACGTCAGTTCGCTCTGATTGAACAGCGACCATGCGTGTTGCAGCAGTATATCGCGTAGTAAATGGGTGTCATCTGCGCCGAGTGCGTGATGGATAGCCTCTGTCGGGAAGTCCAGCGCGAGCCATCCCTCTGCCGCGAGGCGGTGAATAGCTGGTAACTCGGCCGGCAGTTCCCTCTGGCAGCGCTGGCGCAGGAACGTGGCGAACAACGGGTGGAAGTTGAACCACTCGCCGCTGTCGTCCATACGGTGAATAAACAACCCCTGACGTTCAAGCTCCTCCAGTCGCTGCTGGCCGTTGTCTTCGCCGGTCAGTTTGACGATCAACGAATCATTCATCGAGCGCAGCAGTGAACAGCGCAACAGGAAGTTACGGGTTGGCGCATCGACGCGGTCCAACACTTCATCTCCCAGATATTCTGAAAGATGGCTGGCGTTCAGTCCGGCCAGTTTTTTAGCTGACTGCTGCGCTGACGCAGTAGATGCGCTGGACTGGCGTGCTGAGAGTGCAATCAGTTGCAGCGCAGTGGCCCATCCTGCGACGTCGTCACACAGGCGGCCGCTTTCAGCCCGTTCAATCGGCTCTGACAGACGGCAGTCAAAGAATTGTTGGGCTTCGGCATGATTGAAGGCCAGTTGCGCGGCATCCAGCTCCAGCAGTTGATCTCGCACACGCAGATTGGCGATGCCTAACGGTGGCAGGGTGCGTGACAGCACCATCAGAGTGATATTTTCCGGCTGATGGCGCAGGAAAAAACGCATCCCTTCGTGGATGGTGTCATTGGAAATCAGATGATAATCGTCAATCACTAGCAGCAGCGGGCGGTACCAGTCAGACAGCTCGACAAATAATTGCGCAAACAGCGCCGACAGGTTCGCGTACTGATGTTTCTGGCTAAGTGCTTCACTTTTGACGCAGTGCCCGCCGGTGGCCTGTTGGATGGCGGCCACCAGATAGCTGGCAAAACGCTCCAGTTTATTGTCGCTTTCGTCCAGCGAATACCAGCCAAGATCGTTTTTTCCGGCTGCCCAGTGGGCAACCAGCGTGGTTTTTCCGTAACCGGCAGGCGAGGCGACCAGCACTAGACGGTAATTTTGTGCAGAGGCAAGTTTGGCTAACAGGCGCTCGCGCACTACGGTATTTTGTAGCCGCACCGGGCGGCTGAGTTTCGAAGGGATTAGCATGGTTATCCATTCTTATGACGATAAACTAACGGGAGGTATATTTGTTTTACAATGCGTAATTAATAGTATTACCAAGGTCTTTCAATGCAGCGGGTATAACAATATTGTTACGTTTTTACGTGTTGGTAAGTTGCACTGCATCACAGTTTTACTATTTGTTTTTACACTACTTAATTCCGTCTGTACTACGCCCTTTATCTCCTCCCTCTCTAATCCCCGGCGGGATGATGCCGCTCAGTAGGCTTCCCTTCAGCATACCGTTATCGTCTGCAAAATTACCTGCTCAGAGAGGATCTATGTCACAACTCACCTTAGAAAAAACACAGTTTCAGGATGCCCTGACCCGCCAGTGGCAAGGCTTTGGTCTGCAAAGCGCACAGGATATGACACCGCATCAGTGGTGGCAGGCAGTCAGCAGCGCGCTGTCCGAACAGCTCGCGGCGAGACCTCTGGTGCAGGATCAGAAACAGGATCAGCGTCACGTAAATTACATTTCGATGGAATTTTTAATTGGCCGCCTGACTGCCAACAATTTGATTAACCTCGGCTGGTACGACAGCGTGCGTGAAGTACTGTCTGAGCAAGGCGTAGAACTGGCTGATGTGCTGGAACAGGAGACCGATCCGGCGCTGGGCAACGGCGGGCTGGGACGCCTGGCTGCCTGTTTCCTTGATTCAATGGCGACGGTCGGCCAGCCTGCTACCGGTTACGGGCTGAACTACCAGTATGGTTTATTCCGTCAGTCATTTGACGAGGGCAAACAGCAGGAAGCGCCGGATGACTGGTATCGCGAAAGCTATCCGTGGTTCAGCCACAACAGCCGCTTGGCGGTGGATGTCTCCTTTGGTGGGAAACTGACGAAAAACAGCGCCGGAGTGGAGCAGTGGCAGCCCGCGTTCAGCCTGCGTGGCGAAGCCTGGGATCTGCCGGTGGTCGGCTACCGTAACGGCGTCAGTCAGCCGCTGCGCCTCTGGCAGGCAACGGATCTCCACCCGTTCGACCTGACGCTGTTCAACGACGGACAATTCCTGAAGGCTGAGCAAAAGGGCATTGATGCCGCCAAACTTACCAAGGTGCTCTACCCGAATGACAATCATCAGCAGGGCAAACGCCTGCGTCTGATGCAGCAATATTTCCAGTGCGCCTGTTCGGTGCGAGATATTTTGCGTCGCCATCACTTCCTTGGCCGTAAGATTGAAGATCTGCCTGCTTTTGAGGTTATCCAGCTTAATGACACTCACCCGACTATTGCTATTCCCGAGTTGCTGCGCATTCTGATCGACGAACATCAATTGACCTGGGACGTCGCCTGGACTATTACCAGCAAAACCTTCGCTTACACCAACCACACACTGATGCCGGAGGCGCTGGAGTGCTGGGATGAGAAACTGGTTCGTAGCTTGTTACCGCGCCACTTTTCGCTGATTAAGCAGATCAACGCGCGCTTTAAAAAGTTGGTGGAAAAACAGTGGCCGGGCGACAACGCGGTATGGGAGAAGCTGTCGGTGCATCAGAACAAGCAGGTGCATATGGCTAATCTGTGCGTGGTCAGCGGGTTTGCGGTCAACGGTGTGGCAGCATTGCATTCTGATTTGGTCGTGAAAGATCTGTTCCCTGAATATCACCAGCTTTGGCCGAATAAATTCCATAACGTGACCAACGGCATCACGCCGCGCCGTTGGCTGAAACAGTGTAATCCGGCGCTTTCTGCGCTGATTGATGAGAGCCTGAAAAGCGAATGGATCACTCATCTTGATGTGCTCAAAGGGTTGGAAAAATTCGCCGATGACGCGGCCTTCTGCGAGCGTTATCAGCAGATCAAATACGACAACAAAGTACGTCTGGCCGCCTACGTTCAGCAACGCATGGGCATCACTCTGAACCCGGAGGCGATTTTCGATGTACAGATCAAGCGCCTGCATGAGTACAAACGTCAGCATCTCAATTTGCTGCATATCGTCTCACTCTATCGCCAGTTACGCGAGAACCCGCAGATGGATAGGGCGCCACGTGTATTCCTGTTCGGTGCCAAGGCGGCGCCGGGCTACTACCTGGCAAAAAATATTATTCATGCGATCAACAAGGTGGCGGAAAAGGTCAACAACGATCCAATCGTCGCCGATCGTCTCAAAGTGGTATTTATTCCTGACTACCGCGTATCGGTGGCTGAGCTGATGATCCCCGCGGCGGATATCTCTGAGCAGATCTCGACCGCCGGGACGGAAGCTTCCGGCACCGGCAACATGAAACTGGCCCTGAACGGCGCGCTAACCGTCGGCACACTCGATGGTGCCAACGTCGAAATCGCTGAGCAGGTCGGTGAAGAGAATATCTTCATCTTCGGTAATACGGTCGATCAGGTTAAAGCCCTCAAAGCGGACGGTTATGATCCGCTGGAGTGGCGCAAAAAAGATAGACACCTTGATGCGGCGCTGAAAGATCTGGAAAGCGGTATGTTCAGTGACGGTGACGAGAGTGCTTTCAGCCTGATGATCGACAGTCTGCTGACGGGGGGCGATCCCTATCTGGTGTTGGCCGACTTTGCCCAATACTGCCAGGCGCAACAGCAGGTTGATGCGTTGTACCGTGATAAAGCGCAATGGACACGACGTACTATTCTCAATACCGCTCGTGTCGGCATGTTCAGTTCAGATCGCGCGATCCGCGATTATCAACAGCGGATCTGGCAGGCGAAGCGCTAAAGGAGCAGGAATGAAGAACAAGCAACTCGAACAGGCGGCAATCGAAGCGGGGATCGTTGCCGGATACATCAACGCTCACGGTAAACAACAGGCCATTGCTGCTGCCACCAAACGGGAATTACTCGAGGCGATGGGTTGGCAACCCGGTCAGCAACAGGCCGTTTCCTCGCCGGTACCGGTAGTGAAGGTGTTTATCAAAGGCAACCGTCTGGCGTTGCCGATCGCTGGTGAAGGTGAATTTCAGTGGCAATTGCAGCTGGAAAACGGCGTGGTTCAGCAGGGCCGCACCAGTGCAAAAATGACGCTGGCGCTGCCTGGTAAAATTCCGACCGGCTATCACCAACTGACGTTGACCCAGAAGAGCCAAAACTGGGTGTGTCGGATCATTGTTGCGCCGAAGCGCTGCTATGAACCTGATGCACTGCTGGCGGGCAAAAAGCTCTGGGGTGTCTGTGTGCAGCTTTATACGCTGCGTTCGGAAAATAACTGGGGCATTGGTGATTTCGGCGATCTTCGTCAGTTGGTCAATGAGATAGGCCGTCGCGGTGGCGCCTTCGTCGGCCTCAATCCGATTCATTCGCTCTACCCTGGTAACCCGGTGGCCGCTAGTCCTTATAGCCCGTCCTCGCGGCGCTGGCTGAACGTGATTTATATTGATGTCAACGCGGTTGAGGATTTCCAACTGAGTGAAGAGGCTCAGCGTTGGTGGTATGAGCCGCAAACGCAGAAAATCCTTAACGAAGTCCGCGATAGTGCCTGGGTGGATTATGTCCGCGTCATTCTGCTAAAACTGACTGGATTGCATCTGGCACATCAGCGATTTATGACACGCCGCGCCAGCGATCCTATGCAAAAGGCATATCAGCGGTTTGTCCGTGAAGGTGGGGAAAGCCTCTATCAGCAAGCGGTTTTTGATGCGTTGTATGCTCATCTGGCGAAGCAGGGTGATGAACCGGGTGGCTGGACGCACTGGCCGCAGAAGTATCGCAGCGCGCAAAGTGCTGCGGTGAAAGCCTATTGTGAACAGTACGAAAGCGAGGTTGATTTCTATCTCTGGTTGCAGTGGCTGGCCGAATGGCAATTTGCCCATTGTTACCACGATAGCCAGCAGGCTGACATGCCGATCGGCTTGTACCGAGATCTGGCGGTGGGCGTGGTAGAAGGTGGCGCGGAAACCTGGGGCGATCGCGATGTCTATTGCTTGAAAGCCTCGGTGGGTGCGCCACCGGATATTCTCGGCCCTCTCGGTCAAAACTGGGATCTGCGGCCAATGGATCCACACGTTATGGTCAAGCGTGCCTATCAGCCGTTTATCGATCTGCTGCGTTCCAATATGACCAACTGTGGCGCAATGCGTATTGATCATGTGATGACATTATTGCGGTTGTGGTGGATCCCTTGCGGGGAAACGGCGGATAACGGCGCCTATGTGCAGTATCCGGTGGATGATCTGCTGGCGATCCTCGCGCTTGAGAGCCAGCGTCATCGCTGCATGGTGATCGGCGAAGATCTCGGTACGGTGCCGGCGGAGATCGTCAGCAAATTGCGTGAAAGCGGGGTTTACTCCTACAAGGTATTGTACTTCGAGCGCGATACCGATAACAATTTCCGTGCGCCACAGTCCTATCCGGTACAGGCGATAGCGACTATCACCACCCATGACCTGCCAACGCTGCGTGGTTACTGGCAAGCCGACGATTTGACGCTGGGTAAAAAACTCGGTCTGTATCCTGATGAAGCGGTGCTGGATGAGCTGTTCGTCGACCGTGCGCGTGCGCGCCAGGGCTTGCTCGACGGCTTGCACAATTATGGCTGTGTGCCAAAGAATATCGGACACAAAGCCGATGCGATGGGCATGACCCCGACGCTTAGCCGTGGCCTGCAACGTTATATGGCTGACAGTGCCTGCGCCTTGCTGGGACTTCAGCCGGAAGACTGGCTGGATATGCACGAGCCGGTCAATATTCCCGGCACCATAGACGAGTACCCCAACTGGCGGCGCAAACTGACCTGCACGCTGGAAGCGATGTTTGCCAACGATGACGTCAATAAGTTGATCAAGGACCTGGATAAACGGCGCAGGAAAGTGTCAGTGAGTTAGGTTTTGTCGCGTTGATCAAATGCTTTATCGAAATGGGAAAGGGTTTCCGGGATTAAATGGAAACCCTTTTTTTTTCGCTATCCTGATTGAAAATATAAAAAAAGCGGCCTGTTCAGGCCGCCGAAAGAACGTCAGACACAGAGGTACTACCAAAAAAACAACGAGGGCCTTGCACTCTACCCGTCATACTTCATGTCACCGATGCTTGGCAGTACTCACTCATCCCGGTCACAGGATACGGTCATGCGCCTGGACGAGCCTTGAGTTTGCCACCCTCCTGCAACCCGAGTGATTCAGGGTATAAATCTATCCTTTCACACCACCGGCTGTTAAGCCTCCAACCAGCCAGCGTTGGGCCACCAGGAACACGGCGGTGATGGGTATTGCCGATAAAATCGCGGCGGCGGCAAAGTCGCCCCACAAGTAGTTTTGCGGGTTAAGGTATTGCTGCATACCGACTGCCAGTGTGTAGCTGTTGACGTCACGCAGCAGCAGCGAAGCGACCGGAACTTCGGTGATGGCGGCGATAAACGACAGAATAAATACTACCGCCAGGATCGGCACGGACAGCGGCAACAGTACCAGCCTGAACGCCTGCCACGGCGTGACGCCGTCGAGTGACGCGGCTTCTTCCAGCGAATTATCTATGGTTTCGAAATAGCCTTTGATGGTCCATACGTGTAGCGCAATTCCTCCCATGTAGGCAAAAATTACTCCGCCGTGGGTGTTCAGCCCAAGGAACGGCACATACTGGCCGAGGCGGTCGAACAGGGCGTAAAGCGCCACCAGTGAAAGTACCGCCGGGAACATCTGGAATATCAACATGCTTTTCAGCAGAGTACTTTTGCCGCGAAAGCGCATGCGGGCAAAGGCATAAGCGCAGGTGGTAGAGAGCGACACAATACCTATCGCGGTAATCACCGCAATTTTGATTGAGTTCCACAGCCACAGCATCACCGGAAACGGCGGCGGGGTGACGCTGCCATCGGCGTTGGTCACTGCCATGCCGAGTGCCAGCTTCCAGTGATCCCACGACACGTGATCGGGAATAATACTCCCGGTGGCGAAGTTGCCGGGCCGCAGCGAGATAGCAAACACCATTAGCAGCGGGAAGAGGATCAGCGCCACAAAGCACAGTAACAGCAGATGCGTCACGAACAGTCTGATTTTTTGCGACTTCGGTTTAACCATGGGCATTTCTTCTTTCTCCTTGGTCGGCTAGTCGAACTTCATTCGGCTGGCTTTCAGATTCACAATCGCCAGCGCACCCACCAGAATGAAAATCAGCGTCGCAATGGCCGCAGCCAGCCCGAAGTCCTGCCCGCCTCCGCCTTCAAAGGCGATGCGGTAGGTGTAGCTGACCAGCAGGTCGGTGTAGCCGGCGGGTGTGGTAGTGCCGAGCATATCCGGGCCACCATTGGTCAGCAACTGAATGAGCACGAAGTTGTTAAAGTTAAAGGCAAAACTGGCGATCATCAGCGGCGTCAGCGGTTTGATAAGCAGCGGTAGCGTGATGCGAAAAAAGTTCTGCATTGGCGTTGCGCCGTCCATGGCGGAGGCCTCATAGAGATCCTCGGGAACGGCTTTCAGCAGGCCCATACACAGGATCATCATGTACGGATAACCCAGCCAGGTATTGACGATGATAATCATGGTTTTGGCGGTCAGCGGGTCACTGAACCACGCCGGTCTGATGCCGAACAGGCTGCTGAGCATCAAATTGATTTCCCCGAAACTCTGGTTGAACAATCCTTTGAAAATGAGAATGGAAATAAACGCCGGTACCGCGTAGGGCAGGATCAGCAGCACCCGATAAACCGCTTTGCCTTTCAGTTCCTCCCACTGCACCACGCAGGCCAGCACCATGCCGACGGCCACGGTCAGGACCACGGTCAGCAGCGAGAAAATAATGGTCCAGATGAAGATCGACAAGAACGGCTTCTGTATGCCGTCGTCATGCAGTACGCGCAGGAAGTTGGCCCAGCCGATGTTGACGGTAAATCCGGGGCTGAGTTTTTCGGCTTGCCATTCGCCGTTGGCGTTCACCGCCTGATAAAAACCGCTCTTCATGTTGGGACGGTAAGTGACGCCGGTTTTCACATTGGTCAGCTGTTTGCCATCGGCGGATTTTTTATACAGCGGCTGACTGGCAGAAAATTGGCGCAGTGAACTCATGCGCAGGGTTTCTCCATCGGGAAGCTGTGCTGTCAGTTCTCCCAGCGCCTGGCGGTTTTGGGTAATCACCCGCAGCCCGGCTTTTTCACCCTGCGGCATCGGCGCGGGTGCCAGCGTCAGGGTCTGCGGTGTGGTGGCGTTGAAATCAAACGGTGCGGACACCAATATAGCGCCGCTATCAGGCGCCTTCAGCACCAGGCGCCAGCGATCCGTCTTTTCACCTGCCGGATACAGGCCAAATGGATAGGTTTTTTCGGCCTGAAACTGGCGATCCATCAGTACTGACTGGGCGCGTTCAAAGGTCAGCTGGTTAGTACTGCTGTAATTGGTAAAGGCGATAAAAATGGTACATACCAGCGGAAACAACACGAATAACGACATGCCGGCCAGACCGGGATACACGTAGCGCCATGAATAAGCGCGGCGGTTAGTGTAAATATAGAGGCCGACGGAGGAGAGCAGCAGCGTCAGCATGGCAAACAAATATTCTCCCTGCGCATACATCAGTACGATCAGGTAACCGGTGATCAGTGCGAACAGGCCAATAATCAGCCCCTTCAGAACATCGCTTATCTGCCGTTTTTTGCGAATAGGCAGTCCGGTTTGAGCTGCTTGCATAGGGTTCTCATCCTTCAGGTTGCTGTGGCGGGAAGACGTTTCCCGCCGTTTTATTTACGTATTATTTGATGATGCGTGTTTCTGCTTCTTTCAGCGCCTGTTTCACGGTCTGACGGCCATTAATGGCATTGATAATCGCACTGCGCTCGGCGTACCAGAAGGCGCTCATCTGCGGGATGTTCGGCATAATTTCACCCATTTTTGCGTTAGCCATGGTAGCGGCAATCCGCGGATCTTTCTCTAGCTTTTCCTGATAAGACTTCAGCGCCACGGCACCCAGCGGTTTATCTTTATTGACGGCGGCCAGACCTTCATCGGTTATCAGATAGTGTTCGAGAAACTCTTTCGCGAGATCTTTGTTCGGGCTGGCTGCGTTAATGCCAGCGGACAGTACGCCGACAAACGGTTTGGACGGTTTCCCGTGGAAGGTTGGCAGCAGGGTAACGCCGTAGTTGATTTTGCTCTTGTCGATGTTTGACCACGCCCACGGACCGTCGATGGTCATTGCGGTCTGCCCCTTGTTGAAGGCCGCTTCAGCAATGGAGTAGTCGGTGTCGGCGTTGATGTGCTTGTTCTTCACCATATCGATGATGAATTGCAGACCTGCCTGTGAACCTGCGTTGTTCACACCCGTGTCTTTAATGTTGTATTTGCCGTTTTCGTACTTGTATGCGTAACCGCCGTCAGCGGCGATGATTGGCCAGGTGAAGTAGGGTTCCTGTAGGTTCCACATGATGGCGCTTTTACCTTTGGCGCGCAGCGCCGTATCCAATGCCGGGATCTCTTCCCAGGTTTTCGGGGGGGTCTTGATAATGTCTTTGTTATAAATCAGCGATAGCGCTTCAACGGCGATCGGATAGCCAATCAGCTTGCCGTTGAAGGTTACGGCATCCCAGGTGAAAGGAAAGAGTTTGTCCTTGAAGGCCTGGTCCGGGTTGATCTCAGCCAGCAGACCTGACTGTGCGTAGCCACCAAAGCGGTCATGGGCCCAGAAGATAATGTCCGGGCCATCGCCGGTGGCGGCCACCTGCGGATACTTCTCCTCCAGTTTATCTGGATGTTCCACCAAGACCGGAATGCCGGTGTCTTTCTCGAATTTTTTACCGACTTCCGCCAGCCCGTTATAGCCCTTGTCACCGTTGATCCAGATAACCAGTTTGCCTTCTTCTATTTTGGCAAAGGCAGAGGAGGACAGTACCAGCGTAGCCAGCGCTGACAGTGCCAGAGTGCGTTTGACCAATTTCTTTATGTGAAAAGTCTTAATGCTGATAGTCATAATCCAATCCTTTTGAGTTTCTGTAGGGAGTCGGGTTTTTACATGAAGTTTGGATGCTTATCAAAGATGAAGAAAAGCGTACCGGACTAGTGTCGGCGATAAGGCCGTATGGCTTCATCATCCCCAGCTCTACGCCCCCGGCTCTGGTTGTGTGATCCAGTTAACACTGCCGCGCTTTCTGTGGAGGAACACTCAAAAACCGGGGTGGCATTTTGCCGTTAAGATCACGAATTTGACTTTTGGTGTGAACTTTCAGCCTGTTATGCAAAAGGCTCATCCTCCTTTGTCCTCCCCCATGAAAAACTTTGTTACGGATGATTACCCAATTCGCTATTTCCCTCACGCTATTCGCTGACATTCAGTTTCCTTGCTGACAAGGCTCATCACCTCACACTTGCCTTGCTTCACAGGACTTTTTACCAGTCAGTTCAGGAGTCGGGTATGGCAGGCGTATCACTTCGTAATCTCTATAAGGCCTTTGGCGAAACAGTTATTTCAAAAGACGTAAACATTGAGATTGAAGAGGGCGAGTTCGTGGTGTTTGTCGGGCCATCCGGTTGCGGGAAATCCACCCTGTTACGCATGATTGCTGGTCTTGAAGACATTACCTCCGGCGAGTTGCTGATTGGCGACAAGCGTATGAATGAAGTTCCTCCGGCGGAACGCGGCATCGGTATGGTGTTTCAGTCATATGCCCTTTATCCCCATATGTCGGTGGCGGAAAACATGTCTTTCGGCCTAAAGCTGGCCGGTAGCAAAAAAGTGGAGATCGCCCAGCGGGTGAATCAGGTGGCCGAGATTCTGCAACTGGCTCATCTGCTTGACCGCCGCCCCAAAGCGCTCTCCGGTGGACAGCGTCAGCGTGTGGCGATTGGTCGCACGCTAGTGGCTGAACCCAACGTATTTTTACTCGATGAACCACTGTCCAACCTCGATGCTGCCCTGCGCGTACAGATGCGTATTGAGATCTCTCGCCTGCATAAGCGTCTGAAACGCACAATGATTTACGTCACCCACGATCAGATCGAAGCCATGACGCTAGCCGATAAGATCGTGGTGCTTGATGCCGGTCGCGTGGCGCAAATCGGTAAGCCCCTCACGCTTTACCACTATCCAGCCAACCGCTTTGTTGCCGGATTTATTGGCTCGCCAAAAATGAATTTCCTGCCGGTGAAAGTCACCGGTGCTGAACCTGAGCGTGTGCAAATCGAATTGCCAGATCGCCAGCGCGTCTGGCTGCCGGTAGAAGGCCTCGATGTCACGGTTGGTTCCAATCTGTCTCTGGGGATCCGTCCCGAACACTTATTACCGAGCGATCTCGCCGAAGTGGCGCTGTCCGGTTTGGTGCAGGTAGTCGAACAGCTCGGCAACGAAACTCAGATTCATATCCAGATCCCGGCTATCCGTCAAAACCTGGTGTACCGCCAGAACGACGTAGTGCTGGTAGAAGAAGGTGCAACATTCGCTATTGGCTTGCCGCCACATCGCTGTCACTTGTTCCGCGAGGACGGGACTGCGTGCCGACGGCTACACCCGGAGCCTGGCGTTTAAAGCACGCATCCCCCTACAGGAGAATAATGATGATGATAACTCTGCGTAAATACTCTCTGCCGCTGGCTATTGCGGCAGGCATTTTTTCTACACAAGCCATGGCAGTGGACTTCACTGGTTACGCACGTTCTGGCATCGGCTGGACCGGCAGCGGTGGTGAGCAGCAGTGTTTCAAAACGACAGGGGCTGACAGCAAATACCGTCTGGGTAACGAATGTGAGACTTATGCCGAGTTAAAGCTTGGGCAGGAAGTGTGGAAAGAAGGGGATAAGAGCTTCTATTTTGACACCAACGTGGCGTATTCCGTTTCACAACAGAACGATTGGGAATCAACCAGTCCGGCTTTCCGCGAAGCGAACGTTAAGGGTAAAAACCTGATCGAATGGCTACCGGGATCGACAATCTGGGCCGGCAAACGTTTCTACCAGCGCCATGACATCCACATGATCGATTTCTACTACTGGGATATCTCCGGCCCGGGTGCTGGTCTGGAAGATGTGGATCTGGGCTTTGGTAAATTGTCTTTAGCGGCGACGCGTAACACCGAAAGCGGCGGATCTTATGGCTATATCGCTAACCAGCGTAACGAAGTGCCGACGTCAAACGACGTTTTCGATGCGCGCCTGGCCGGTCTGAACCTAAACCCCGGTGGTGTACTTGAACTGGGGGTGGATTACGGGCGTGCCAATGCACGTGACGGCTATTCCCTTGCTAATGATGCGACCAAAGATGGCGTGATGCTGACCGCAGAACACACGCAAAGCATCTATAACGGCTACAACAAGTTTGTACTGCAATACGCCACTGATTCAATGACTGACCCGACGACGGGGGCGGCAACCGGTCACTCCAATGGTGCCAGCATCAATAATAATGGCCATATGGTGCGTGTAATCGACCATGGTGCGATTGACTTCAACGATACCTGGGGCCTGATGTACGTAGCGATGTATCAGGATGTCAACCGTGACAACAATAACGGCACCACCTGGTATACCGTGGGTGTCCGTCCGATGTACAAATGGACGCCAGTCATGAGCACCTTGCTGGAAGTCGGTTACGACAATGTGAAATCTCAGCGCACCAGCGATACCAACGGACAATATAAAGTCACGCTGGCGCAACAGTGGCAGGCAGGCGATAGCATCTGGTCTCGCCCGGCCATCCGCGTCTTCGCCACGTACGCAAAATGGGATGAAAAATGGGGTTATGACACCGACAGCGGTATAAATAACGGCCTGGCCATGAGCGACACCAGTTTACAGACTTTCAGCCGTGGTAAAGACAGTGAAGTTACCTTCGGAGCCCAGATGGAAATCTGGTGGTAATTTTTCTGTCCTCCTTCGCGCCGCTGGTGCGTTGGCTGCCCGTCTCGCCCCGGTCATGTACTGATGTACGCTCCCGGGGACTTGGCCGGTTGCCGCCTTCCAGCAACACGAATGAGTTAGGAAAAAAAGTGGAAACCTCTACAAATAATTCGCAGTAACTAGATGTGCTGGCTGGCGGGATGTTTAGGCTGACCGCTAGCCTTCATGGTGATTCAAAAGGAAATAACGATGAAAAAAAATCTGCTGTCACTGTGTCTGTCGCTGAGCCTGTTGGCTACTGTACCTGCGGGAGTGAATGCGGCGCAAAATGATGCGTCAATTGCGCCAATGATCTCTGCTCAGACTTTACATCATTTACCCTGGACGCCGCTGGTTCCGCCAGTAACACAGGATGTCACGCTGAGTACCACAGGTGTACAAATTAATCAGGGGGATATTCAGGGGGCAGTAGGTGCGTTTGCATTGCCTGCGGACCGTGGGTCGCTGGAAATAACCCTGACCAGCATCGCGAACGGTAAAACCGTCTACGCACCTAATGTGTTGGTTCTGGACGAACAGATGCGCCCGGCGGCTTATTACCCGTCAAGCTACTTCCCGTATGAAAAACCAGGCATTGTCTCCAGCGATCGCCTGGAAGGCACCTTGAAACTGACGCCAGCGCTGGGTCAAAAACAAATTTACCTGCTGGTGTACACCACTAAAAAAGATCTGGCTGAAACCACCCAGATGACTAACCCGGCGAAAGCCTATGCTGCCGGTGTCGGTAACGCCGTGCCGGATATTCCGGATCCGGTGGCCCGTCATACGTCGTCCGGCATCCTGAGCATTAAAGTCCGTGCCGAGCAGAAATCCGGAAACATCATGATCGGCCAGGCTCTGAACGTTAACAGCGCCACAGATGCGTCGGCTGTTGGACCCGTCGTCGTTGGCCAGCAACCAGCACTTTCTGCGACGCCAGCTAAACCGTCTCAACCGATGCTGTCGGATTCTGAAAACTACTACAACAACGCAATTAAGAAAGCCGTGAAAGCCGGGGACGTTGATAAGGCGCTGAAATTACTTGATGAAGCTGAACGTCTGGGGTCGAAAACTGCCCGCAAGACGTTTATTGAAAGCGTTAAGCACTAAAATCGTTATGCTTTGTTCCTCCTTTGCCAAGGGGAGGAGCAAAGGTATTCATGCTCCTTAATACCGAACGGAATCCCGGCTTTCAATCTCGGCATCGCGTCAGGAGCGATGTTGGGTAGTTCGCCAACCGTGTGAAATCCACGTTTTTAACTCGTAGTTAGATATGAATTTATTTTGATTTTACGTCTTCCATTACGTTGTCTGGCAGAGGCATTTTTCATCAGTTTCTCGCCTCTTCCAATAGCCATTCCCGGAAAGTGATTAGCGCTCCTTCATTCTGAGCCGCGGTTCCTGGAAGAACGAGACAGAAGTTTTTCGTTACTGTTTTTGCTTCCGGCCACGGAGCAACCAGCTTTCCCTCATGAATTTCCGCTTCGATGTAGATCCGAGGAACAAGTGCGACGCCCAGTCCAGCCAGAGCTGATGCAATTGACATGGTGTGCAGATCGTAGCGGACGCCAGCTGAAGGGTTTTCCAGCACAATGCCTGTCTCATGTGCGTAATTTTCCCATGCGTCCGGGTTCTGGCGTCGGTGTATGCGTGGCAGTGTATTCAGTAAAACGTTGACATCTTTTCCTGTCAGGAGTGTCGGATGGCAGACCGGTACCAGTACCTCCTGAAATAGGCGGAATATACTCATGCCTGCCCAGGCGGGGTGTTCAAAATGAACCGCTGCATCAAAACCACTTCCGGGAAGCACAAACGGTTCGGTTCGTTCAGCAAGATGGAGAGTAATTCCAGGGTGCTTATCCTGGAAGCGGCCCAGGCGGGGAATAAGCCACCGGCTAGCAAATGTCGGAATTACAGCAATTTCAAGGCTTGCGCTGCTTGAAGGTAAGCCTCTCAGATACTGGCTATCCCTGTCCAGACGTTCAAGAATTTCACGCACCTGTAGGGCATACCTGGCGCCGTTGGAACTCAGACTAACTCTGTTCCCCGCCCGGTCAAACAGTTTACATGCCAGGAACTCTTCGAGCCGTGCAATCTGCCGGCTGATAGCGCCTTCGGTCAGGGCCAGCTCCCCGGCTGCGCGTGCAAAGCTGCCGTGCCTTGCTGCCGCTTCGAAGGCCATGAGAGCTGACGTACTGGGTATTTTACGACGCATTTCTGCCTCCGGGTAATGATGTCCTACATTGACATAATGTCACTGAAGGATGAGATTAAATCGATTTCTGCCGTGTATTCTGACATGTAGCATGACTAAACATCATTATGCAATATGAGTCAGCGTATGGCTCACGAGTAAGAGAAGAGGTCAGTTAATGTTTTATACGGTGGAATGCACTTATACCGACCCGGACAGTGAAACCGGATGGAATGAATTTTATAGTTCAGAGAAGTTACCGGCGCTTGTCTCAGTAACCGGATTCAGTACATCTCAACGGTTTAGGGCTATTACCGACGGATGTCCTGTGTATCTGGCTATCCATACTGTTCGGGATCCTGGTGTGCTTGACAGTGAGGAATACCGACAAAAAGGTGGCGGAAATTTTTCCCGCTGGCAGCGGCATATTTCAGACTGGCACCGGAATCTCTATGATGGCGTGAATGCCGCGCCAGCTGTTGCGGAAAATGAGATTATGGTACTTAGCCTATCCCCTGTTGACTTTCTTGAATGTGAAATAGGGGTGATGCCGCTTGAATTACGGGCAGTGGGGCTCGAAAAATCACCGGCACAACGTTGGCTCTACGTGTTGTCACAGAAAGATTCAGGACTTATTTCTGGTTCTTCCGCAGGTATTTACCGTTACGAACCGATGACGAAGCAACTGAAAAACGGTTCTGTTTCTCCTATAGAGTAGATTCCTGATGCCAAATATTTCTTTCTATATCTCTGACGATAAATTCGATGAATTAACCGGACTTCCTGCGCTAACTCATCGGTGCGCAGAGCTCTGCACGGGCATACTGCAAGCTGAACCGGATAAAGTACACATCATATACATTGCCATCCGGCACGGACGTGGGCATCCGGTTTATGCAGAAGTCCGCTACCGCCTTGAACCGCACCGTACACCGGAAGTTATGGCATCTTTCATGAGCGACCTGGAGGCTGTAATTCAGCAGGAGATCGGCCTGATGGCGCGGATCCGCTGCTTTGGATCTGCACCATCGCAGATATATTCGCGCAATTAACACTCAGCATTCAGGAGACCTGACGATGAGCAATTTCCCCTTGGTGACAAAAAGTATTGGTAGTTTTTCCGTTATGGCAATCAGTGATGGTGACATGGCCATAGACCTGAATATGTTATCCGGCATTGAGTCTGATAAAGCTGAACATATACAGCGATCTGCCAGTATTGCAGTTCCTGGTAATATTCATATTAATTGTTATCTTGTTCGTGGTATGGGGAGAACTATCCTTATAGATTCCGGCACCGGAGGCCCGAACCAGAAGGGCGGTAGACTGGTAAATAACCTGCTTGCCGCAGGAGTTAACCCACAGGATATTGATACCGTCCTTCTGACTCACGGGCATCCTGATCATATTGGCGGCCTGATCGATTCTGATGGCAACAGCGTGTTTACCGACGCGAAACTCTGCATTCATCCGCGTGAAGCTGCATACTGGCTGAATGACGATAATTTATATGGGGCGAGTGAAAGGGCAAAGGGTAATTTTTCGCTGGCCCGGCGTGTTCTTGACGTATACCGTCAGAATCTGCACCTCTTGGATGAGGATGACGTGGTTCCCGGCCTCCGGGCCATTCTGTTACCCGGACATACTCCAGGGCATACAGGATACCGCATTGATTCGGGTGGAGAGAGCCTGCTGATCTGGGGCGATATCGTTCATTTTCCCTATATTCAGGTTTTACATCCGGATGTCACCATCGCCTTTGATTACGACCCCGGGCAGGCGGTAAAAACACGTAAAATGATTCTGGAATCAGCCGCCAGAGAGAAACTCTTGGTTGCCGGGATGCACTTTGGAGAAGCCGCATTTGCTCATATCGGCGCTTTTCAGGATGGACACTGTATTGAATATGTACCGGCAACGTCCATATAGTTATTTAGCTGGTGACATTACAATTTCGGCCTGGTTGATCAAAGAGAAGCGATCTGTTTTTGTCGTGCATAAATAACCGGCGGCAGATTTCAGAATGGGCTGTGTAGCCGCTCTGCGTTATATTCTGTACGCCAGTTTTCTATTAAATATCACATCTCTGACAATGCCTTAAATAGATACATATCCAGTATTTCTGTTCTCAGTGTTTCATTGCGACATGGAGAGGCTCCAGCTTCCTAAATTAAGGATGAAATCCCGGAAAGGGGATCTTCTCAACTACTTTGGCTCCGGGGGAACTGGCTCGTTTACTTTATTAGAAAAACGTCCATGCTCTAAGTCATGTATGATGTTTTTCACTTTACCTTCTGTTAAATCATAGCGTTTGAATTTCAGGTATAGACCTGTAATTAAGTATAAAATCGCTGGGAATACCGTGAAGATAATCAAAATACCATTCAGAGTTTCTTGTGTCTGCTGTATTGGTTTGCCGTCAACCGCGCTTTGAAAACCAAACCATGCAAGCCCCCATCCAATTAGAGCACCACCAACGGCAACACCAAGTTTAATGGTAAAAATATTAGCTGCAATATTCATCCCTGTAATACGACGGCCCGTTTTCCATTCACCATAGTTGTTAGCATCTGTAATCATTGACCACTGTAGTGGGCCATTTGCACCTTGTAGTGTTTGTAAGAATAGGTATAAACATAGTGCTACTATCCAGTCGTCTCCAGGAATCACGAAGAATAGTAATCCGGCTAAACCTAGTAATATATTGTTCCAGATAGATAATTGGATTTTACAGAAACGGTCGCTAAATGGTTTGGCAATGAGGCTGCCCAACATGCTGAATATCGTTGTGCCTAATAGGAAATATGAGGCTATATCAGTATCTTTATTCAATATGTAAGTAACATAATACAAAATCATACCGGCACGAATGACCAAGGATACCAACATGGTGAAGTTATAGACTGCAAGAATCCTCCACTGGTCGTTTTTAACCAAGAGTTTCAAGTCACGAATAATATCCATGTTTTCTTCGCTTAGGGGCTGAACACGTTCTTTTGTAAATGAAAAGCAGAATAAGAACATTAAGCAGCCAAGCACACCGAAAATAGCCATTGCCATCTGGATGCCCGCAGCTCTATCCCCGGGAGACAAGTAGTCGGCTAGCGGAAGAATTGCCGCTGTACCTAAAGCGCCACCAATTGGAGCAATAGCGAAGCGATATGATTGAAGCGACATATTCTCTTTTGGATCAGCCGTAATAACTGCACCTAAAGAACAATAAGGGATATTAATCGCAGTATACATTAACGTCATGAAGACATAGGTTGCGACAGCAAAGATGATTTTCCCCGTTTCGCCATAATCTGGAACTGTGTATACCAATATTGTACTAACAGCAAATGGAATACTGATGATTAATAAATATGGGCGGAAACGTCCCCAGCGAGTAACAGTATTATCTGCAATGGCGCCCATAATTGGGTCAGTAAAAGCATCCAATAAGCGTACTGCTAAAAAAATAGTACCCATGATTGCCGGGGATAACCCATAAATATCAGTATAGAAATAAGCTAAGATAGCGACACAGGAGTCGAATACTATATGGCTGGCAGCATCCCCCATGCCGTAGCCAATTTTCTCCTTTGAAGATATTTTTTCAGTTAGTTGTGTAGGTTGAGTTGAACTAGTCATCAGATTATTTCCTTTATGCTTCCAATTTAATTTGGAAGCGATGTATTTCAGCCTCAGTTATTGCTTCAATAGAAACCCGCTCATTTTGAATTGTGCCAGACACACTTAAGCTGTGTGGTTTCAGCCCATGTAGTTGTAGCGTTAGATTTGTTATTTGACCTTCAACCGTCACATCTAAGTCCGTTGAATTACGGGTCACATAAACAGTGGCTTCTGTTTTATTATCAGGATTGATGATTCGAGCATGAGAGGTATGACCATCAGACAGTTGGTACAAGTGGAATTGAGCATTAGCAATAAAGTCATAATCCACTGCTGTTTGATCAACACTAGAAGCTAACAAGGTATTAGGGCGAATATATAGAGGCAGGCTCATGAAATCGTAAGTTTCTTGATACCATTTACCACCTTCAACCACTTCACCCGTTAGAAGATGCGTCCATTTACCTTGTGGCAGATAGTAATTTACATCTCCTTTTTCGCTAAATACTGGAGCGACTAGCAGGTTATCACCTAGCATGTATTGAAGATCAAGGTTGTGCGTAGTTAGATCTTGTTCGAAATCAAGCCACATAGCACGCATCATTGGGGTGCCAGTCTCTTTTGCTTTATGAGCCATAGAGTACAGGTAGGGCATTAAATTAGCTTTCAGCTTGGTAAAGCTTCTTACTACATCACAAGACTCTTCGTCATATGCCCAGGGCACACGGTAAGATTTACTACCATGTAAACGACTATGACTTGATAGCAAACCAAATGCACACCAACGTTTATATAGATGCGCTGGGGCGGTATTTTCAAATCCACCAATATCATGACTCCAGAAGCCGAACCCTGAGAGACCGAGTGATAGGCCACCTCGTAAGCTTTCAGCCATTGATTCATACGTGGCATAACAGTCCCCTCCCCAATGGACAGGGAATTGTTGACTACCGGCAGTTGCTGAGCGAGCAAATAGTGCTGCTTGATATTGGCCTAATTTTCTTTCTAGAACTCGATACACTAATGCGTTGTATAAGAAGGTATAGTAGTTGTGCATTTTTTGAGGGCATGCGCCACTAAACCATTGAACGTCTGTTGGTATACGTTCACCAAAGTCGGTCTTGAAGCTATCGACGCCCATGTCGATGAGTCGTTCTAAATGGGATTCATACCATTTGCATGCTTCTGGGTTAGTGAAATCTACAATACCCATTCCTGCTTGCCAGTGATCCCACTGCCATATGTCACCCTCAAGGTTCTTAAGCAAATAACCTTTTTGTGCCGCTTCTTCAAATAATGGTGATTTTTGACCTAAGTAAGAGTTGATCCAAACACAAATTTTCAAGCCTTTTGTTTTTAGGCGAGCGAGCATTGCTTCTGGATCTGGAAATGTTTTGTCATCCCACTGAAAATCACACCACTGATATGGTTTCATCCAGAAACAATCGAAGTGAAATACGTGAAGAGGTATATCACGTTCGATCATGCCATCGATAAATGAGTTTACAGTAGCTTCATCGTAATTGGTTGTGAATGAGGTCGTTAACCAAAGACCAAATGTCCAGGCTGGTGGTAAACCTGGACGGCCGGTTAATTGGGTATAGTTATTTAATACGTCTTTACCCGTAGGGCCATCAATCACGTAATATGAAAGTGATTCACCTTCAACGCTAAACTGAACTTTGGATACTTTTTCTGATGCGACTTCGAAGGAGACATTTTCTGGGTGGTCAACAAAAACACCGTAACCTTTGTTTGTCATATAAAATGGGATGTTTTTGTAAGCCTGCTCTGTACTGGTGCCACCATCTTTATTCCAGGTTTCAACTTGTTGACCATTTTTGACCAGGGCAGTAAAACGCTCACCTAATCCGTAAACCAGTTCACCAACACCAAGATCTAGACGTTCAAAAAAGTAGTTCTTGCCGGCTTGCTTATCCATTGCATAGCCTGATGATGTCGTCGTGGATTTAGTAACTTCAACACCATTATGATAAAAGCTAATTCCCCAACTGCTTTTTTCTATATGAACTTCTAAGGTACCGTTTTGAGCGATCAGCACATCATCGGTTTCTGTTACTTCAAATTGGACATGTTTTTCCGCTAGTTCAAAGTGTGGGCCTTTGTCTTTTTTACCTTTGAAGTGCGCATAACGAACGCCAATTACATTAGTTATCGGTGCTGTTAGCGTGATAGTAAAAAGGGGAGAGCCAATTTGATTCTCTCTGATTTTTCCGTCGACAGGCGAAGCGTACACGGTAATTTCATTATTTCTGGTACGTTGGTACTCAAAGAGGTGAACAGGCGATATCAGATTTAAGTGATCCTGGATTAACCAGTTGCCATCACTAATTTTCATACAGAACCCCTTATTCCAGAATAAAATAGTCCTATTTTTAACTACATATTTATGATTTTTGAATGGAAATAAAATTGTTTAAATTCATATTCCAGTTACGATATTTTTTAAATGTGACCTGGGTCTCCGCGAATCCTTATATTATATGGGCTCAACAGGTTAGTCTTCAGGATGTGGGTCAGCGCTATGGAAGCTGGTGATCTAACACAGGCCAGGGAATCAACTCGCTACGAGGATATGCGAAGATCCTTAAGTATCCAACATGGCCTTCAGCAGACACACCAGGTCATCGCGTTGATTGGCAGAAATTCGTGACAGAAACGCAGTGTCAATATCGTTGGCCACCGGACGGGCGCGTTGCAATACCTGTAGCCCTTTGTCGGTCAGAAAGATAAAGCGTCGGCGCTTGTCATCGTCACGTTGATGTCTTACTAACAGGCCTTTTTTTTCCATCCTCTTTAGCATTTCAGCCAGCGTGGCCTTGGTGCTGAGCGCCGCATCAATCAAATCCATCTGTTCAATTCCCGGCTGCTCGGCGACGACGCAGAGCACGACATATTGTTGCTTAGTGAGTTCAGGCAGCAATTTTTGCCATAGCGAGGTATGTTCCTGGAAAAGCTGTCGCATCAGGTGAAATGGGATATTTCTGAGAACTTTTGTCATTGTAACGTGATTTCATCAATTCAAACTGTGGCCGTACCATCGCAAAAAGTGGTGGCTACAGCAATACCCGCCTGATTGAGTAATCTGTGAGTGAGTAAAATATTGCCATCAGGTTCGTGTAAGAACTTTTTTTATGGCTAGCTTGTTTGTCGCGAGATAACAGGGTATCGTGAATTATTGTTCTTATACGAACAATATGTAGGGGAAATGCCATGAGGCTAATTATTGGGATCACTGGCGCGACAGGTGCGCCCTTAGGCATTGCCTTGCTAAAGGCGCTTAAATTGATATCTGAGGTTGAAACCCATCTTGTCATATCGAGGTGGGCCAAAACTACTATTGAGCTTGAGACACCTTACACTACCCGCGATGTAGCCGATATGGCGAATGTGGTGCACGGCCCGGCAAACCAGGCTGCGTCGATCTCTTCAGGCTCTTTTCATACCGACGGTATGATCATTATTCCTTGCAGTATGAAAACCCTGGCCGGTATCCGTGCCGGTTATGCCGACGGCCTCATCGGGCGCGCTGCAGATGTGGTATTGAAAGAGGGACGTAAGCTTGTCCTGGTCCCCCGCGAAACGCCTCTCAGCACCCTTCATCTGGAAAACATGCTGGCCTTGTCACGCATGGGGGTGGCGATAGTCCCTCCTATGCCGGCTTTTTATAACCATCCCGAAACCATTGAGGATGTGACAGACCACATTGTTGCACGCGTTCTCGATCAGTTCGGCCTTGATTATCCCAAGGCGCGACGCTGGCAAGGGTTGCGAGATTCAAAACTGAATAATGACCTGAGACATGAGGATTAAAAATGGCATTTGATGATCTGCGTAGTTATTTAAAGGCGCTGGATGAGCAGGGACAATTGCTCAACATCAGCGAAGAGGTGCAGGCCGAGCCCGATATCGCGGCGGCGGCGAACTCCACCGGACGTATCGGCGAAGGCGCGCCGGCACTTTCGTTCACTAACATCAGTGGATTCAGGGATGCACATGTTGTCATGAATACCATTGGCTCGTGGCAAAACCATGCTATCGCACTGGGGTTGCCCCTTAACACACCAGTGAAGCAGCAAATTGATGAATTCATCCGTCGCTGGGATAATTTTCCAGTGGCACCGGAGCGTCGCGAGAACCCAGCTTGGGCGGAAAATGTGATGGACGGTGAAGACATTAATCTGTTCGACATTCTGCCGCTATTTCGATTGAACGATGGCGATGGTGGCTTCTATCTCGACAAAGCCTGCGTGGTTAGCCGTGATCCGCTCGATCCGAATCACTTCGGCAAACAGAATGTGGGTATCTACCGCATGGAAGTCAAAGGCAAACGTAAGCTGGGTTTGCAGCCGGTGCCGATGCATGACATCGCTTTGCATCTGCATAAAGCGGAAGAGCGGGGTGAAGATTTGCCCATTGTGATTACTTTGGGCAATGACCCCATTATCACGCTGATGGGCGCCACCCCCCTTAAATATGATCAGTCGGAGTATGAAATGGCCGGCGCGTTACGTGAACGCCCGTATCCTATCGCTACCGCTCCGCTGACCGGTTTCGATGTGCCCTGGGGGTCGGAAGTCATTCTTGAAGGCGTGATCGAAGGGCGTAAACGTGAAATTGAAGGGCCTTTTGGAGAATTCACCGGCCACTACTCGGGGGGACGCAATATGGCGGTGGTGCGTATCGATAAAGTTTCATATCGCACCAAGCCGATTTTTGAATCTCTTTATCTTGGCATGCCCTGGACTGAAATTGATTATCTGATAGGGCCGGCGACCTGTGTGCCTCTTTATCAGCAATTAAAAGCGGAATTTCCCGAAGTACAAGCAGTTAATGCCATGTATACCCACGGTCTATTGGCGATTATCTCCACCAAAAAACGCTATGGCGGTTTTGCCCGGGCGGTAGGACTGCGTGCGATGACCACGCCGCATGGTCTGGGTTATGTGAAAATGGTAATCATGGTGGATGAGGATGTCGATCCGTTTAATCTGCCGCAGGTCATGTGGGCACTCTCGTCAAAAGTGAATCCGGCGGGCGATTTGGTGCAACTACCCAACATGTCGGTGTTGGAACTCGATCCTGGCTCAAGCCCCGCAGGCATCACCGACAAGTTGATCATTGACGCTACCACACCTGTCGCACCCGATATGCGTGGACATTACAGCCAGCCGGTAAAAGACCTGCCTGAAACAGTGCGTTGGGTGGAGAAATTGACCGCTCTTCTGGCCAATCGTAATTAAGGAGAATAAGTATGATATGTCCACGTTGTACAGATGAACAGATTGAAGTCATGGCCAAATCGCCAGTAACCGGCATTTGGACGGTATATCAATGCCAGCATTGTTTGTATACCTGGCGCGATACCGAACCTGAGCGCCGGACTCAGCGCGAACATTATCCGGAGGCTTTTCGTATGACGCAGAAGGATATTGATAACGCACCTGAAGTGCCGGTCATTCCTCCTCTTTTGGCGAAGTCATAATTATTTCCCAGTGGGCATTATGCTCACTGTTCTTATACAGGAGTAACTGGAATGCTTCACAGAGAAAATGTCGTACTGTTGGACGCATCTTTCAACGTAATTGGAGAAATGGCGAAAGCCGAGGTGCATAGCATGGCAACGCCGCTACACCTGGGTTTTTCAAGCTATATATTCAATGAGCAGCGCCAATTACTCATCACCCGCAGAGCAATAGATAAACAAACCTGGCCAGGTGTCTGGACGAATTCCGTGTGTGGCCATCCGCTACCAGGGGAAAGGCCAGTGGAGGCGGTGCGACGTCGCACCGGTGATGAACTGAATATGCAAGTCAGCAATGTAACTATCATCGACGATAATTTTCACTACATGTTTCGGGATGCCTCGGGAATTGTTGAAAATGAATATTGCCCGGTGTTCGCTGCTCATGCCGCATCAGATGTTCATCCCAATCCCGACGAGGTAATGGAACATCAGTGGATAGCCTTGCCGGATCTCCTGACGGTAATAAAGCTCACTCCTTTTGTATTCAGTCCTTGGATAGTGAAACAGCTAAATAAGTCGTCTATTCGTGATAACCTTCTGAACTTTCTAAAATAAGCAACTAGCAACTAGCAACTAGCAACTTACAGGTAATAATTCCACTTAAGCGGGGGAGGCCGGGGAAAATGCCGCCGGTTACGCGTCGTTGATCCCAATTTCAACGCTAATGGGCGTCCTGAGAAGACGCAGTGCTATTCGTTTCTACAATACATCCACATCCTGATTCCCCCCAACTCTTGACGGGGGGGAATTCTCTCTTCTTCATCTGCCGTCCCAAAGCGATCCCGGAATAGCCACCTTGCCGTCAAACAGCAAACGAGCGGTACGGATCAATCCGCTGCTCACGACATCGCCGTTCGCGTCACACTGCAACATCACGCCGAATTCTCCGCTGGGGTGTTCGATCGCCAGGCGTTGTTTCTCTTCTGTGCCGACCTGCGCCAGGCCCGCCGCGACGCTGCCGGTAATCAGACACGCAGTCGCCACGCTTACCGCCCCGAGCACGCCGATAGAGGCGTGACAGCGATGCGGGATAAACGTGCGGGTAGCCAAGGTGCCGCCTTGAGTCGGGGGCGCAATCAGCGTCATTTTTGGTACGGTTCGCTGGCGCACATCACCGAGATGCATTTTCTCTCCAGCCTGTAGACGAATGGATTCCAGACGGGTTTTCAGTTCTTCGTCTTTATCCAGCGCGTCACGGCTTTCATAGCCCGTTCGATCAAGATCGGCCGCCCTCAGCAACACTACCGGCATCCCATTGTCGATGCAGGTAACCTCAATGCCATCAAAACAGTCACGCGCCTGGCCGGTGGGTAACAGGGCACCACAACTGGAACCTGCGGTATCTTCGAAGTTCAGGATTTGCTCAGCACCGTATCCCGGTACGCCGTCAATCCGGGCATCCCCTTCATACTCTATTACCCCATCCGGTGTGGCGACCACCGCTTCGGCGATTTGGCCGGTGTTTACCATAAAAATACGCACTATCGTTGTCGTGCGTTGTGCTGTCACCAGCCCCTTTTCAATGGCATAAGGGGCAATGGCGGCAAGAATATTGCCGCAGTTTTGGCCATAGTCCACCACCGCCTTATCAACATTGACTTGGGCAAACAGATAATCGACATCAACCTCAGGACGTGACGACGGCGAGATAATAGCGACTTTACTGGTCAGTGGATCGGCACCACCAATGCCATCAATCTGTCGGACATCCGGCGAACCCATGACCGCCAGCAAAACCCGGTCGCGCAGGGTGCCGTCGTCAGGCAGATCGGTGGCTAAAAAGCAGGCGGCCTTTGAGGTTCCACCACGCATCAATACACAGGGAAGCAGCGTCTGTTTCATCATTGTTCACTCTGTAGTTGCTCAAGAGAATCCACGTAGCGCAGGCCTTTTTCCGCCAATTGCGATCGCATCTGATAGATATCCAGCCCCAGTTCACCCGACGCCAGCCGCCGCCGCTTGCCCTCTTCCAGTTCAACCCGTTTCTGCGCCGCCAGCGCAACCGCAGCGGCCTGTTCGCGAGAGACAATCACGACACCATCGTCATCCGCCACCACGACATCACCGGGATAGATTAACTGTCCGGCGCAGATGAGGGGAATGTTCACCGAGCCCAGCGTGGCTTTAACGGTGCCCTGGGCATAAACTGCGCGCGACCAGACGGGAAAATTCATGTTGCGCAGCGTTTGGCTATCGCGAATACCAATATCGCCCACCAGTGCCACCACGCCGCGCGCCTGCAGGGACGTTGCCAGCAGGTCGCCGAAAAAACCATCGTGACACTCGGAGGTCGGCGTAACCAGCAGAACGTCGCCTGGCTGGCACTGCTCGACGGCGACATGAAACATCCAGTTATCACCCGGTGAAACCAGAACCGTTACCGCGCTGCCCGCGATGCTCTTCCCTTGTTGCACGGGACGGATACGCACGTTCAGTAAACCCTGGCGTTGCTGGGCTTCGTGTACCGTTGCCACGCCATAACTGGCGAAGCGCGGCATTAGCGCCGCATCGGCGCGCTCAATATGGCGTACCACCACGCCTTTTTTACCCGTTATGCTCATGACAGGTCCTCCGTGACGCGAGGGAACAGGCTCTGATACCCCTCGCCGTGGCTGATAACGCGCGAGCTGGCGATACCTACATTACGTTTTGCCTGTACTCCGCGTTGCAATGCCACCCGGGTGTAGTATTCCCACAGATGCTCCTGACCGTTCATGCACTGAATCGCCGCGTATTTCTTATCCCACACGGTGGTGATGTCCAACAGCACGTCTGGTTTCCATTGGCATTGTTCGGGCTGGTGTGGCTCGAAGCAATATACCGGTGGCGCGCCAATGATAGTTTCTCCTGGGCGATATCCTTCGGCCTGCGCGATAATGCGCGCCTCCTGGGCCAGGCTGGCCGCCAGTGGATGATCATAGTTGTAGGGATCATTAACCGAATGGGTTAATACAAAATGCGGCTGTATGCGCCGGAAAACATCGGCCAAACGAAACAGGACCTCTTTATCGGCGCGCAACGGATAGTCACCCAGGTCAAAAAACTCAATGCTGGCACCGAGGATCTCTGCTGCGGCCTGCGCTTCAATGCGCCGCGTCTGTTTAACCGTCTCTTCGCTCATATTGCCCTTGCGCCACAGCTTCGCTGATTCGCCACGCTCGCCAAAAGAGAGACACACCACGTGCACCTTGTAGCCTTGCGCCACATGCAGGGCGATAGCGCCGCCGGCACGCCAGACAAAGTCAGCAGAATGTGCACTGACCACCAGGGCACTTTTTCCTGTTTTTTCTGTGTTATTCATCACTGTCCACTCCCGATTTGACCATTTGTTTCATCGTGGCATGGAGTCAGCAATGGCGGATAATGCCTTTCATTGCGCAGGCTATGATTTTTATTTATGTTGTGATCTTCCCCTCGTCTGTTGCACGGTATGGAAATGAAAAATAAAAATGATGATAATCCAATAAAAATCATGCAAATACGGGCTTTTTGCATGATTGCTGATCGCGGCACAGTTTCCGCTGCTGCCAATAATTTATTTCGTACCCAATCAGCTATTACCCGTTCAATCCGCGATCTGGAGCTTACGCTGTCCGTTCTCTTGTTTGAACGTCATGCCAGCGGCATGTTATTGACGGAAATGGGGAAATGCGTATTGCCACGCGCCCGGCGCGCCGTTCAGGAATTACACCAGGCACCGCAGATGTTGCATCGGCTAAGACAACACGACACCGCTCGGCGTAACGATGCCGAGCCGATTTGGTTATTCAACTTGCGACGTTTGCAGATTTTTTTGGCGCTCTACCATTTGCACCATACCCAGAGCGTAGCGAGTGCGTTGGGCATCAGCCAACCAGCGGTTAGCGCCGCATTGAAGGTGCTGGAAAAAGGGGCTGGTATGCTGCTGTTTCAGCGAACGCCTAAAGGCATGATGCCTTCCCCGGCTGGACGCGAAATCGCTCCCTTCATCAGCCGCGCCCTGAATGAGATACGCCGCATCCCGGAAGACATTGCCGCTTATCAGGGGGTGCTGACCGGTACGGTACACGTCGGCGCTCTGCCGTTGTGCCGCAGCAGTTTGCTTCCCCGCGCCATCTGCCTACTGATGGCGCGCTATCCTGGCGTTAAGGTGGTAACCAATGAAAGCGCTTTTAGTGCATTGGTGACCGAGTTACGCGCGGGTGATATTGATTTTATTCTGGGCGCGTTGCGGCAGGATGAAGCCGTGCTGGATATTCACAATCAGGTGCTGTTCGACGAAGAGCTGATCTTGCTGGCGCGGCCTCAGCATCCGCTGGCGGGACACCCGCTGGTCTCCACTGATCTGCATGCCACGCAGTGGATCTTGCCGCGCGATAACTCCCCTTCGCGCCATCTGCTCGACCGCGCGTTTCAGGCCCTGGGGATGGACGTTCCCTTGCCGGTGGTGGAAAGTGGCGATTTAGCCATCGTGCGTGGCCTGCTGCTTAATTCGGATATGGTGGCGGCGGTGTCATCTCACCAGTTGGAATATGAACTCAGTGCCGGGATACTGAAACCCCTACGTTTGAATCTGCCCGATACGCGGCGGCAAATAGGCCTGACGTTTCGTCAGGGAGCTCTGCATTCGCCAGCCGCGACGGCGCTGTTACAGTGCATCAGTGAGGTAGTGCGGCCAATCTGATCCCCTCTGTCTTGGCAGACTAAACAAAATTCATATGGCCTTTATTGAAAACCTTCGACTAAATGCCCGCATAGAGAGTTTGTTACCGGGTTTTTCCTGACTGAAACTTTGCCATCTCTATCACAATATAAACCTAACTCATACCTCTAAAAGTCTTTTTTGACAGACACTTTTCGCCGGTACGCTTAACGTTTTGCAGGATTGTTAAGTTTCTCTCACTACACCAATAGCTGCCATTAGCGGCATGACAGAGAGCGTACCCGATGAAAACAAACAACTTGATCAACGTGAAATCTTGGATTGACGCACAGCCTATCACTGCCTTCCAGTGGCGTGTGCTGGTGCTATGCCTGATTATCATTATGTTTGATGGTTATGATGCGGCGGTAATGGGATTTATCGCCCCGGCCTTGATCGAGCACTGGGGGATGAGCCGTGCTGCTATGGGCCCCATCCTGGGTGCCGCGATGTTTGGCGTAGCGCTTGGCGCGCTGATCGCCGGGCCGCTCTCCGATCGCTATGGTCGCAAGGGTACTATCTTGTTTTCTATACTGATATTTTCCACCTTTAGTCTTGCCTGTGCCTTTGCCGCCTCACCGCTTCAGATGGCGCTGTTACGCTTTATCGCCGGGCTTGGCCTGGGGGCCGTGATGCCCAACTGCGTAACGCTGCTGGCGGAATATATACCGGAGCGTCGTAAAGGGTTGATGATAACGCTGATGTTCAGCGGATTTAATATCGGTTCTGGTCTCGGCGGGTTTATCGCGGCAGGTTTGCTAGCGCGTTATCATTGGCAATCTGTGTTGATCCTGGGTGGGGCGGTACCTTTGCTGATGTTGCCGCTGTTCACCTGGTTGTTACCCGAGTCAGCACTTAATCTGGTATCGCGCCAAACGGCACCTAAAAAAATCGTCTCGCTGCTCAATCGCATGGGTGGCACCTTTTCTGCCGACACCGAGTTTACGATTCCTGAGTCTGACGTGAAACGGAACAGCTCGATTACCGAGCTGTTCCACCATGGGTACGCTCGCGGCACCATCGCCCTCTGGCTGACCTACTTTATGGGATTGTTTGTCATTTATCTGCTTAACGGCTGGCTGCCGACCATCATGCACTCCGGCGGCATTTCACTTGAACAGGCCGCCATCATCGCCGGACTGTTTCAGTTGGGGGGGCCGTTGGGTGGCATTATCGTCGGTATCCTGATGGATAAACTGCGGACAAAATATGTCATTGGTCTGTTCTACCTGATGGGTTTTGTTTGCCTGTTGATGCAAGGGATCCTCGGGTTTAGCAGCGTGGCGCTGGGCGTGATCATTTTTATTACCGGTGTATGCATTAATGGCGCGCAGAACGGTCTACAAGTTTACTCACCTGGCTATTATCCAACGGAAATCCGCGCCACCGGCGTGAGCTGGATGCACGGTATTGGCCGCATTGGCGCTATCACCAGTTCATCGTTAGGCGGCCTGTTGATGGGGGCGTTTCCCGGGCAATCAGCGATTTTCTTCGTGCTTGCCTTGTCGGCGTTTTTTGCCGCACTGAGCATTATTTTGCATAAAAACATTACTCGGGTCAGAAAAGTAAAGGACGCCGGACTCGGTGAAATCCCTACGCTGTCACAAACGTTAAATAACTGATAAGTGGAGTTATCGTTATGGCAAATATCATAGGCGGCCTGGCCGTGTCTCATACCCCAACCATCGGCTTTGCCGTTGATCACGATAAACAGAAAGAAGGAGCCTGGGAGCGGATTTTTGATGGCTTCGGCCCTATGCAGCAATGGCTGGCCGAGAAAAAGCCGGATGCGCTGGTCTATATCTTCAATGATCATGTCACTTCATTTTTTTTTGATCACTACTCCGCTTTTTCACTGGGAATCGACCATGAGTATCACGTCGCTGATGAAGGTGGCGGTCCGCGTGCGTTGCCGGCGGTGAAAGGTGACGCCGCGTTATCTCGCCATATTGGCACCAGCCTGATGAGCGATGAGTTCGATATGTCGTTCTTTATGGATAAGCCACTGGATCACGGATTATTCTCCCCCCTTTCAGCGCTGATGCCATTCAAGGACGGCTGGCCAACCCGTGTCGTCCCGCTACAGGTTGGCGTGTTGCAATTCCCCATTCCCTCCGCAAAACGCTGTTACAAACTGGGCCAGGCGTTACGTCGCGCTATCGAGAGTTACCCGGAGGATATCAATGTGGCGATTGTGGCTACCGGAGGGTTATCACATCAGGTACATGGTGAACGCTGCGGTTTTAATAACGTGGAATGGGACGCGCAGTTTATGGAGTTGTTGGTAAATGACCCACAACGTTTAACAGAAATGACAATTGCAGAGTATGCCGAACTCAGTGGAGTGGAAGGTGCCGAGGAGATTATGTGGCTAGTCATGCGCGGTGCGCTTTCGGCTAATGTGGTGAAAAAGCATCAGGCCTATTATTTGCCGTCCATGACGGGTATTGCCACATTAATCCTGGAAAATCAGTCAGGTACGCTCCCGGTGAATACGGTGAAACGCCATCAGGCCAAGATGGCGGAACAGCTGGCGGGGATAGAAAAACTATCGGGTTCCTATCCGTTTACCCAGGCGCGCAGTCTGGAGGCATTGCGACTGAACCGTTTTTTATACCAGTTGATTAAGCCTGCACTGCGTGAACGTTTTCGCCACGATGCGCAGACAATGTTCGCCGAAGCGAAGTTGAGCGAACAGGAATGCGAAATGATACGCCAACGCGACTGGCGCAAGCTGATCCAATACGGCGCCAGTTTTTTCCTACTGGAGAAGTTTGGTGCGGTAACCGGTGCGTCAAACCTGGATATCTATGCGGCCATGAAAGGCGTGCCACTGGATGAGTTTATGAAAACCCGTAATCAGCAGGTCATCTATTCAGTGGCGGGAAAAGAGCCAACGGCATGATCGCATGGCGATCGGCCCTGCTTTCTCAGGGCACAGTGCCTTGGTTCTCTTGCGCGATACACCCTCAATTATTGCTTTGGTCGAACGGCGGTATAGCTAGCCTGTAGCCCGCTAAATGGAGAAAAGAGTATGCAATATCATCTTAATGGTTTTCAGCCCGGCGATCCGGAGTGGTTCAAAGATGGCAGGAAAAACGTACGAGCACCGGATACGTTACCTGACAAAACCGATGTGCTGATCGTCGGTTGCGGCCCGGCAGGCTTAACCCTGGCCGCGCAACTGGCCGCTTTTCCCGAGATAGAAACGCTGATTGTGGAAAGAAAACCAGGGCCGCTGCAAAAGGGGCAGGCGGATGGCATTTCCTGTCGTTCAATGGAGATGTTCAATGCGTTTGGATTTGCCGGACAGATATTGAAACAGGCCTGCTGGGTGAATGAGACTACCTTCTGGAAACCTGACCATAATGCGCCTACCACCATTACCCGCAATGGACGTATCCAGGACGTTGCCGACGGGTTATCAGAGATGCCGCATGTGATTCTTAATCAGGCCCGCATTCACGATATGTACCTGGAGTTGATGCGTAAATCCCCATCCCGTCTGGAGCCAGTTTACTCCATCAGCGTGACCGACATCGTGCTGACGCCGGAAGCAGACCCGACGTACCCTGTTGAAGTTACCCTGGCCCGGCTGGTTGACGACATGCCGACGGGCGAGCGGATAACCATTCGCGCTCGATATGTGGTGGGGTGTGATGGTGCGCGCAGTACGGTGCGTAAGACGATTGGCCGCGAGCTGGTTGGCGATTCGGCGAACCAGGCCTGGGGGGTGATGGATGTCCTGGCCGTTACGGATTTTCCGGACATACGCTGTAAGTCGCTGATTCAGTCAGCCTTCGAGGGCAACATTATTATTATTCCACGCGAGGGCGGTTATCTGACTCGACTCTATATCGAACTGGATAAACTGACTGAGGGTGAGCGGATCCGCAATCGCCATATCACCATTGATGATTTGACTGGCGCGGCACAGCGTATTTTTCAGCCCTATCACTTTGACGTCAAAGAGGTGGTCTGGTGGTCAGTGTATGAAATCGGACAGCGGCTGACCGATAAGTTTGATGAGGTGCCGCAGACGGCGGTGGCGCATCAACTGCCCCACATTTTTATCTGTGGCGATGCCTGCCACACCCACAGCCCGAAAGCTGGACAGGGAATGAACGTTTCCATGGGCGATGCGTTTAATCTCGGCTGGAAGCTGATCGCCGTGATGAAAGGCATCAGTCCGCCGGAGATTCTGCACACCTACTCAGAAGAGCGGCAGAGCGTGGCGCAGGATCTGATTAATTTTGATCGTGAATGGTCGAGAATTATGAGTGAACGACCAGAACTTAATGACGACAGTCAGGGTAATGAGCCCAAATTTCAACGCTATTTTATTCAGCATGGTCGCTATACCGCGGGGATGTCGGTGACTTATCAGCCCTCCAGGCTGACCGGGATAGCCGCCTGGCAGGATCTCGCCTCTGGATTCATCATTGGCAGCCGTTTCCACTCGGCCCCGGTCCTTCGTCTGGCGGATATCAAACCGGTACAGCTTGGTCATGTCATTAAAAGCGATGCTCGCTGGCGTTTGTTTATCTTTGCCTCTGATGAGGATCCTTATCAGGCGTCATCAGCCGTCAATCAGCTTTGCTCATTCCTTTATAAGGATATTGGTTCCCCGATTAATCGTTTCACCCCACCGGGCGGCGATTGTGATGATGTGTTTGATATCCGAGTTATTTTTCAGCAGCCGGCCAGCGAGCTTAAAATAGACCATCTGCCTCCCTATTTACTCCCCCGGAAAGGTCAATATGGGTTAATTGATTATGAAAAAATATTTTGCCCTGACCTGAAGTCCGGGGAGGATATTTTTTCCGTACGGGGAATAGATCGCACATCGGGCGCCATTGTGGTGGTACGTCCCGACCAGTATGTGGCTCATGTCCTGCCGTTGCAGGCGTTTGACGAATTGTCAGCGTTTTTTGCTGGCTTTATGCTGCCGGCGAACAAGCGCTGACAACGTTAATCTACCCCTGTAGAGGCCGAGGTGGCGCGATACGTAAGTTGAAACGTCATTATTAACAGACTGTGGAGCCATTTTCGAACGGGGACAGTGAAAATGGCTCCCGCTTATGTGCAGGAATTAGATAGCGACCGAAACGCTGCGTGAAACCCGAATAAAAAGAGAGAGCATACCGGCCCGTCTTTGCCGGAACGATAATGCTTTACCACTGCCAGCCTTAATTCAAGGGTATGTTTTGCCCGGCCCATAAAGATCGCACCTTACTTAGCTGCTCGCTTGGACCGCCCTCAAAACCATGAATATTCCTGTCATTATGAAGAGGCACCATCCAAAACAGACGGCCGGAATTTTTTCAGCCACTGCTGTGCAAAATGGGCATATAAGGCATTTTCTTCGTGACTTCCCGCCAACTGCTTAAACACATTAAGCTGGTCAGCCTGGTTGCGGTGCTGACCCAGCTTTAACTTACCTTTCATTTCTGTTACTTCAATTTTTATCCCTGTTATTCCAAGCATGAGCTTCTTTCTGAACTCATCCGGAAGCATCTCCTTATCCTGCATCAGTTCCGGTTGAAAAAACGCCAGCATTTTATCCAGCGATAAACTGAGATCATGTGGCGCCATCAGTGTACTGATCCCTTTTAGGCTGACCGAGGCATAGTTCCAGGTGGGAACGGCCGGGCGAACCAGATAATGGCTTGTAGAAATAAACGCATGTGGACCAAGAACATTTAGCAGGCAGACTTGACTGTCCAGTGAGGTCAATTGTGGATTGCCTGACGCCAGATGAGTCTCAATCAGATTTTCACCGGAAAAAATAAAAGGAATGTGACTGATCTGGAGATCGGGGGTAACCAGGGTTCCAAAGGAATATCGTCTGAGAAAATATTTGCATTCCTCGGCACTCATGACGGTATCTTTATGATTTTTCATCCAATATCTCCTTGTATTTCTTCAGAGTGCGAAAGTTATATAATCTTCATCACAGGGATTTCTGGCGACCGGAGGGGTTACTTCAGACATAACGACGCTACAACCCATTAAAATAACAGTTTTTTCGTGACAAACATTACAAAGACAGGGCCTTTTCGGATGGGACCTTAGTGGGACACTGTTTTAATGATACGGCCATTATTATATTGCTATTCCACCGGGCAAGTTTGCGGGGGGCGATCAGGGAAGTAAAGGCTGAAACACAGGGTGCCGTCAGCATCGCAACGGGCCGTTGCATAGCCTTGATGCAACGTCATAATCGCCTGGACAATAGACAAGCCTAAACCAGTGGAATTGCCGCTACGGGTGCGGGCATTATCGGCACGGTAAAAACGGTCGAACAACCTGTCCATACTTTGTGTCGGAATAACCGGCCCCTGGTTAGTCACCTCGATTAGCCAGCCGCCGGCAGTACGGCGGCCGCACAGGATAATCTGGCTATGTTGATTGGCATATCGGATGGCGTTATCCACTAAATTGCTCAGTGCCCTGCGTAATAGTATGGCATCTGCCCACACTTGGCCGTGGCCCTGGCAATCCAATAAAAGCTCGCGCTCTTCTGCCAGACCTTCAAAATAGTCCGCTACTCTTGTGATCTCGGCGTTAAGTGATAACAGCGTCGGTTGAATCGCCGAATGCGCTTCCCCGGCTCGTGCCAGAAACAGGATATTTTCCACCAGGCGCGATATACGCTCTAGCTCCTCACTGTTGCGCACCAGTACGCTCTTGTACTCCTGCGCAGAACGGTGCTGATAAAGCGCCACTTGACAATGCCCCATCAATGCATTGATCGGCGTGCGTATTTCATGGGCTAAATCAGCCGAGAATTGGCTTAAGCGTTGATAGCCGTCCGCTAACCGATCGAGCATCTGGTTAAATGATCCGATAAGCTGGTGCAGTTCAGGGGGCGCACCCTGCTCCGATAGCCGGGTATCAAGCGTATCCGGATGAATACCCCGCGCTTGAGCCGCCATACGACGCAATGGCTTGAGACCTTGACGCAAAACCAAATATCCCATTACTGCTATCAGTATAAATGCGCCAATCGTCGCCTCAATAATGCGATTACGGTATTGTTCCAGCATCCGGGTCTCGTTGACCATCACGTGACCGGCGGTAATTTGTATTGTTTCTTGATCATCATTATCCACCAGCGCGCTGACAAAACGGATCGGCACGCCGTCGGGTGTTGTCGCCAGATGGACGGTTGCCAGGTTCAGCGGCTGGTCGGCGGGCACCGGCGTGACAGCAGGCAAGACATAACCGCGTGGATTGACATTAATCAAAGGGGGCTGTCCGGGCCGCTGGAAAACCAGAATATCCCACTCGTTGCCCAGCATATTTTCAAATAAGTGCGGGTTTTCACTGAGTCTGGATAGCGGGAATTGATTACTGAGCAAATTGCGGAAATACTCTACTCGACCGGACGTATGTATGCCGGCCATGCGCCGCATGGAATGGGCGATGTCACCATACAGGTAAAACCCCACGATGCTCACCACTAGCGCGGCAACAGCAGCGAACAGCAGTGCCGAACGCAGTGTCAGGGAAAGCAATGGCATTGGCGGCGTTTTCATTGCCGAGGCTCGCAGACATAACCGATACCGCGTACTGTATGGATCAATTTTAATTCAAACGGACGGTCTATTTTAGCGCGTAAGCGTTTAACCGCGACGTCAACCACGTTGGTATCACTGTCAAAATTCATATCCCACACTTGAGACGCTATCTGGGTACGGGATAAAACCTCACCCTGGCGCTGAACAAATAGCGCGAGCAGGGCAAACTCTTTGTTAGTTAGCACAACCGCCAGATCTCGCCGGGTTACTTTACGCCGTAATACATCAAGATGCAGATCCGCCAACCAATAGTCATTCTCTTCGCGGGTGACGCCGCGCCGGAGCAGGGTTCGGATACGCAATACCAACTCGGTAAATGAAAAGGGCTTTATCAAATAGTCATCCGCGCCTAATTCGAGACCATGGATCCTGTCCTGCACCCCGTCGCGGGCGGTTAGAAATAATACCGGCACATCGTTTTTTTTACGGATAATTTCCATAAGTTGCCAGCCGTCCAGCCCGGGCAACATGACGTCCAGTACGATCAGATCATAGGTTTGTTCCAGCGCCATAAACAGTCCGTCGGTACCGTTGCGAGCCAAATCCACACCATAACCCGCCTCACCCAGTCCTTTGCGCAAATATTCTCCGGTGCTGTGATCATCTTCGACTATCAATATACGCATCCACGGGGTCCTCGTCGTTCCACACCCGGCAAACCAGGCCGTTTATCATCGGCCCATGGCAGCCGAGCGACCAGTGTAGCAGTTCGTCCTCGGTTATTTGATGACAATATTGTCATCAAATGGTCATCTGGGGGAGCGGGTCGGTTTGCCAAGCTAACGATGTTAACTACGATTCAGGATAGAGCGGCATTGTATAAGTGTTGTACCTGGCGCCCAGGCGTTCGGCCAGACTGATAACAGGAGTGGAAATGACCAGACAGAAGATGTTAACAGGTATCTTATTGGGAGCCCTAACGCTAGGTAGCTTTGCGGCGATGGCGGCAGATGCACCGGGCAAATCGATGGCCATTTTACGCGGTACCCTAACCAAGATAAGTGGCGATCATCTACAGGTAACCGATCGAAAAGGGGGGAACCATGAGGTGACATTCACCAGTAAAACCAGCTTTATCGCAGTGACACAGGGTAAAATCAGCGACATTAAACCCGACAGCTTTATTGGCACTGCGGCGGCGCCTCAGCCGGATGGTACGTTAAAAGCGCTGGAGGTCCATGTGTTTGATCCGGTGCTGCGTGGTTCGGGTGAGGGGTTCAGACCCTGGCAAGGCGCGGATGGCAAGGTTGGCACCATGACCAACGGCACGGTGGGGCAGTTGGTGAATGCTAATGGCCGAACAATGACCGTTAAGTATCAACATGGTGAGAAAAAGATCGTTGTGCCGGAGGATGTGCCAGTTGTGTTGTTGTCATCTGGAGACTCATCGCTGCTTAAAATGGGCGCCCATGTGATTCTATTCCCGGCCGCCGGCGACTCGAAGCCTATCGTTGCGGGGCGGATGATTGTCGGCGTCAACGGTATTATACCGCCGATGTAATCCAATCCGACTTGAGGCCATATCCATTCAGGCCGGGATGCCCAACAGCTTTTTCGGCCGGTTCACCGAAGTGTGGTGCATGCAGGTGTTGTTCACGAAGGTCTGGTTTATGGAGGTCTTGTGGGAAAATCCGCCAAGTTGCCTAAAATCCGAATTCATCGCGCGCCGGTGCGGATTATGCACTGGTTAAACGTGCCCATTATCGGTGCGATGTTGATGAGCGGGTGGGAAATTTATAATGCGTCTCCGCTGTTTGGCTTCACTTTCCCTCCTGCGCTGACACTCGGGGGCTGGTTGGGTGGGGCGATTGCCTGGCATTTGGCGGTAATGTGGGCCTTGGTAGCCAATGGTCTGCTTTATCTGTTATGGGGACTGTGCAGCGGCCATTTTCGCCACGATTTTTTACCGGTGACGCCGTGTTCGTTGCTGGTGGATATCAAACTGGCTTTGACGCTGCGTTTAGAACACCGGCTTGGGCGCTATAACACGGTGCAAAAGGCGCTTTATCTGTTGGTGCTGCTATGTGGTCTGGTGCTGGTTTTGTCCGGTTTGTCGATTTGGAAACCAGTACAGCTATCCTATTTGGTAATGGTGTTTGGCGGGTTTGATCGGGCGCGTTATGTCCATTTTTTCGCCATGGCCGGCATCGGGCTGTTCGTCATCGTGCATATGGCGATGGTGATAATGGTTCCCTCGACCTTGCTGCCAATGATCACCGGCTCCGCGAAGCCGAACGCTAAGCGTGGACGACAGGAAATCAATCATGACTGAGCTTGAAAAGAACCGCAGCAATGATCATCCGGCGGCACCACGAACCCAACTCCAACTGGAACCCGCGCAACAAAAGCAGTTGCATTGCTTGCAACGCCGTTTGCTGTTGCGTTCCGGCCTGACGCTCGGTGCGTTGACCCTGCTTAGCGGCTGCAATATGCAAGACGGCGACCAGGTGGACAAAGTACTTTGGGCGATGTCCCGCTGGAACGATCGGGTTCAGGGGTGGTTGTTCGGGGGTAGGCGGTTGGCACAGACCTACGCGGCCGATCAGATAACCCATCCGTTTCCATTCAATGCCTTTTACCCAGAGGACAATGTGCCGGAGATTGATTTGTCGAGCTACCGTCTGGAGGTCTCTGGCCGGGTTGCTGACAAACAACCCTGGACCCTGGAGAAACTGCGAGCGCTGCCACAACAAAGTCAAATTACCCGACTGATTTGCATTGAAGGCTGGAGCGCCATTGGTCAGTGGAGTGGCGTACCGCTAAGTACCTTTTTACAACGCATAGGCGCAGACCTTCACGCCGCATTTGTCGGTTTTCGCTGTGCCGATCGCTACTATTCGAGTATTGATATGGCCACCGCGCTGCATCCGCAGACCACGCTGGCATTGGACTTTAGCGGTAAAACTTTGCCGGATTCCTACGGTTTTCCGCTGCGTTTGCGCCTTCCCACCAAGCTGGGTTTTAAAAATGCCAAGCATATTGTCGCCATCTCGGTAAGTAACACTTATCCGGGAGGATATTGGGAAGATCAGGGGTATAACTGGTTCAGCGGTCTCTAACCTGGCATCTTATGCTACGCAAATGTAGTCTCGTCCTTGACGCTTGGCTTGATAAAGCGCAGGGGCGATACTTCTGAAAATGCTAAAGATAACCACCAATGCAATGCCGAATCATCAAATCAACCCTTTGGTAGAAGGGCAGGCTTCGAAATCCTCTAGTTCAAAAGCGGTATTCATCACGCATTGCCCCGCTGTACTGATCACGCAAATCGATACCTCAGTGGTTAATCTGGCTGTACAACCTAAGCATGGCGACGGTGATCTACGATCCTGGTGTGAACGATTTTTCACCACCTTGGGACGTTTTTTATTCTTCGCGCGTTGGACAATAGGAGAATTCTGCCCATTCTCATCCTGTCATGTGTGATTTTTTGTTAAAACAACTTAACTTTGTATCTGTATGCTGGTTTGGCATCCTGCTGAACAGATAATTTTAAGGCGCTAACGATGAAACAACTCAGAATCTATACACTGAAAGACAAGAGTACTGCGGAGACCTACTTTTATCACCACTGGCCCAAACATCTGATAAGTCTACCTAAATTTGGTATATTTATTAACAACGTGTATCTTGGCACAGATGATCAGGCCTGTCAGGTTATAGCGATTGTTACTCTTCCTGACGGATGTGATCTCCATACTCTGAATCAGGAATATATGCGTAGTGAGGAGTTCAAGGCTGATATGGAAGGATTTGACATATCCGGGATCATCCGTGTGGAAGAAATCAGTCTTGAAACCACGCTTTTTTGATATCTCGTAAAAAAAGGGGTTTTGTGAATAAATCGAACTTTTGGCCGCAATCAGGATCAGATCATTATATTCCTGATGATATCGCGGTATCCCTTGGCAAAAACAAAAGTTCAAAATCACTAACCGCATTTTTCCAGTTATGGAGTGTATTCTCTTTGGTATCAGGTTGCTGCGTCACGCGGGTTACGGACTTGTCGCTTTCGAACAGTAATGCTACGGCTCGGCGCTTGAACTCCAGGGTATATTGTTGTCTTGCCATAGGGACCTCGCTTTCGTTGACTGCTTTGAAAACAAGGTGGGCATTAAATCAAGGACAGATCAGTATCTGACAAGAAGGAAGTCTCCCCCTGTGGCCGGGTGGTTACACTGAATTAGCGAGCTATTAATCCATAGAAGAAGATGAAATGAAGACCTTTTACCAATAAAGTACAGTGTGAGACTGTACTTTAGTCTATCTATCATTCATTGATAAAAAACTTTATTGTTCCTGCACAAGAATAAAGTGTTTTGAATGTGAAAAAAAACTGATCCCGTTTAAAGGATCAGGTGCCATTTTGGCCAACACCAGGGAAAATTTTTACCATTATTACGAATAGTCAATAATCTGTCAATTTTAGTCTCACTTTGTGATAAACGAGTGAGACTCTTCCTACATCCCTGCCGTTTTATAAATAAACTATATTGTTGTTATTTACCAGGTAAAAATGCACATGCATTCAAACAATGATGGCCTTCAAAAAGAAAGAAATAACATAACACGCTAACGATTTTATTTAATTCAGTCTTGATAAAGTAGAATACTGACGTATTCAGATTGTCCAGTTTTCTTTTCTTTCTGGTATTTATTGATTGATGTTAGTTAGGCGGAATCGTGTATTATGATACAATCGTAATCAGCATATTACGCTCATTTTTACAGAATAAAATATCCGAGTAACTTTCTGATAGGCATTCATGCTTGTCAGACAATTATCCTACAGTAGGATCTTATGGTATACTATGACGATTGCGATATGTTTTTATCAAGGAGATAATTGGGTGTCTAATTCATTCTTTAATAATACGTCTATTAATATATCCATAAAAAACTATTTGGAGAAAAATTTAAAAGTATTTAACAATATCAAATACGCTTATGCCATAATGAATAAAAAGAATCCGAATGATTTCGCCATCATTTCCAACAGAATGAAATGGTTTGATTTTTATACTAAAAATAATCTTCAATTTATCGATCCCGTTCTAATCACGGCATCATGCTGTTTTACCCCCTTTTTATGGGATGAAAACATCATGATCAGCTCAGGATTAAAAATGCCCAAGATTTTTAATATGGCTAAAAACTATGATGTCATTAATGGGTATACCTTTGTACTTCACGACCACAATCACAACCTGGTTGTTCTGTCTATCATCATGGACAAGTCCTGCGATGATGATATAGAAAAGATAATAGTCGACAAGAAAAATGACCTGCAAATGTTGTTATTAACAACGCATGAAAAACTGATAGCACTTTATCAAGAAATCAATGACACCCATCAATTTAATAAAAAAAACCAAAAAGAAATACTTTCCAAGCGTGAAAATGAAATACTTTACTGGGCAAGCATGGGGAAATCTTATCAAGAAATCGCCCTTATCTTGGGGATTAAACTCACCACAGTAAAATATCATGTGGGTAATGCTGTCAAAAAACTAGGTGTTACCAATGCCAAACATGCCATAAGGCTTGGGGTCGAGCTGAAACTGATCAGACCGATTCTCCCTGACACAGAATGATAATGGCCACGCGTTTAATGCGTTATTCAAGAGGGGTGATTTCTTGTTGATGTGTTTTATCAATAGATGCTGGTTATGCTCATCCACAGGCATATGGATCAGATAAATATTCTGATGCTTCTCTGAAAGCCCCTTTTCAACAACAGAAACTTGCCAACCGGAGCGTTGGAATATAATCAGCATCGGATGACTGACAATTGCGTAAATACCTTCATAGCCCAGACTTCTTGCATAATTAATCATCGATAAAAAAAGAAGTAAACTGATCGGGTGTTGTTGCAGGTGAAGCGCTCTAATACGCTCTTTATCAATAAATAAACGGCTGGCTTCAATATGATTACCCTCCGGTAAATGCAATTGAGTAAAATAGGGTTTGAATGTATCGATTATCATGTTAGGGAATCTTGTTTCTATAAACCGCAAACTGCAAATAATACTCCCTTCAAAAACACCAAAGATATACGTGGTATTTTTATTATCATACACATCAAATTCCATGTTTTGCTCACAACTCACTCTCCAGTTAAGGCGATCTTTAAACGTTTTTTTTCTAAGCGAAAATAGCTCGGATGATCTCTTTTTGGATAATGAATCATAATCTAAATCAAAAAAGTCTATCATTATAGCGTTCCCATAATAAAAATATATTTCAACGTTGTCATAGGGCACGGCGAGTAATTGTATCAGAGCCTATGTGACAAGTAAATTTAAAACCCATGACAAGAATGTTTTCATAACGAGACTCATTTGAAATAAATAACTCCCATTCTTTATTCTTAGAGTAAATAATTAAAACCAGAGATGAAATTTGGAAAAGGAAGCAATACTTCATTAACAATTTTCATACCGTTAACGTCATCGTTAATGATTAGCTTTGCCCAGGGGGCCCCCGTTACTGCGGACATTTCTAAAAAGAGGCACAAGGCAGAGCAGCGGCTTGCCAAACACCAGATGAAAACGAAAACGCTTCTTAAATCACTGGAAAACTGGCAGCGTGAAAGGTGAAAACTCTGTCCCTGGACTTAGCGCTGGCGAAGGCGTTCGTTTATGCGCTGAACCAGTGGGCAGCGCGGATTTACTATGCAGAAGATGGCCGGACAGAAGCAGATAATAACCTTGCGGAAAACGCTCTGCGGATGATCAGTCTGGGATGAAAAAACTTCCATCCCCTGTTTCAGCATGGCGTAATTATTTTTGCATCATGCTAAAATTAAAAATTAATCAAAAATATGATTTTCTACGCAAAATCGGATTAATTCTTGATTTGACGTGACATTCAGTTTTCGCATTGCCGAGTTCTTTTGAATGCTGACTGTTTTGGCACTGCGATGCAGTTTTTCGGCAATTTGGGAAAGCGATTCGCCGGCAACATAATAGCGTAACACTTCGTATTCCCTGGGCGACAGGCTATTTACGCGTTCGCGCAGAAAAATCTCACGCTCAGCACGAAGCATATCTTGTTGAAATGACGGTGGGTAGTATCTGATGTTAGCGCGCACTGCGAGAAGCGCAGACAAAACTTCGCTCAGTGGGTCTTGTTTGAGTAAGACACCCGAGACCCCCGTGTCGTAGAGTGCCGAGATGATCATCTGATTAGTAATCATGGTCAGTACCAGTATTTTGACCCCCGGGAACGTGCGTAAAAGATAAGCGATCAATTTTAGACCATCGGTATGGACCTCATCCTTCGGCATGTTGTAATCGGTAATAATGACGTCAGGTTTGTTCTGACGAACATGTTCTATTAACGCGGCGGATGTGGCAAAGGTGGCGTCGACGCACACATTAGGCACCTGATCCAGGAAGTCCTTCATTCCTGCCAGGACAACTTGGTGATCATCCAGCAGAACAACGTGTAGTTTTTTTATTTCTTTTCTCATTATAGTGATTCTGTTTCGATATGAACGAGCAGGATGTTAATGTCTTCTGCTATCGTAACCACCTCAGCCATACAGGCTTTATCCAGTCCGGATGTTTGCATTTGCAGTTCAAGCTGCTCTATCCGTGACGCCAGTTCCCGCTGTTGCGCCAGGACGAGGGCGCCACGCATACGGTGCAGGATCATTATGACCACCTCCACATTTTTCTGGGAGACTCCGGATGCTAAAGCGTGCCAGTCATCCCACATATTTTGCAAAAAAAGCCGTCGATGCTTCTCAAGGACATTGGGCTCTTTCAGCTCAATCCCGTAAGCATCGCTCAGGGGAGCAATTTGTCCGTATGGAAGATACAGGCGTAAAAGTGAAACCAACTCACGTAATCCAATCGGTTTCACCAACCAGGCGTTCATACCCGCTTCAAGGCATCGTTGTTCTTCATCCCTCATGGCATTAGCAGTCACGCCAATAATGGGCAGGCTAACGCCTTCTGACCTAAGTTTACGGGCCAGTTCATAGCCGTTCATATAGGGCATGTTTACATCGGTTAACACTATGTCATGCGGGTCAATATCCCACAGCGCTAACGCTTCTTCGCCATCTTCTGCAAGCGTGACTTCGCACCCTAGTCTTTCCAGTTGTTCCTGTAGTGTAATCCGGTTCAGCAGATTATCTTCCGCCACCAAAATTCGCAGATGAAAACGCGGCAACTCTGATTCATCGGCGGGAACATGTGTTTGGTCGCGTAACAGGTGGTCAACCCCAAATCCGATACTGCTGATACTGTATGCATCTATTCCTGATGTCCCGGTATCACCAGATAAAGAGAGCGGCAGGTAGTGTCCCTGCCAGTCGACAGTCAGGTGATGTGGTCTGCGTATGACGTCCAGCATCACTGCAGACGAATCAGCTGTTTCTGGTATCTCATCTACTGCCATCGCTTTCGCGCCCCAGTGGGTTAACCAGGCACAGATATTTTCTGTTAGCTCCGGGTGAGGCGTGCGTACCCAGACTCTTGCCTGATTAAGTTCAGGTTTGACCGGATCCTCTTCAGGCGCAGTTTCGAGCTCTAACTCGAAGAAAAACTTACTGCCCATCATAGATTCGCTTCTGATTTGAATTGTGGTGTTCATCAACTCGGCCAGGCGTGCGCAGATAGAGAGCCCCAGACCGGCCCCTCCTGAAATATTGTGCTCAGTGTCAGCAAGGTAGAACGGTGTAAAGAGTTTTTCCTGACGGGGTTTACTGATGCCCACGCCGCTGTCGCATACTTCCATTAACATACGTGTGCCTGAAGGTGCGCTGTTCACCTGGCTCAGGCGTACAATGACAAACCCTGCCTCAGTAAATTTGATGGCATTGCTGATGAGGTTACTCAGGATCTGGCGCAGCCGTGTCGGGTCACCTTTGACCTTCGCGGGAATATCTGTCGCTATGACTGAAAAAAGCAGCAGCCCTTTACGGGAAGCCATTCCCGCATACGTCCCAGTGCAGCGTTGTACTAATTCTCGTGGGCTGAACGTAGTCTGTTCCAACTGAAGCTGCCCGGCTTCAATCTTACTGATGTCCAGAATATCGCTGATAATCTGCAACAGTATCTGCGAGGCGTCCTCAATGCGATCCACATACTGACGTTGTTGATGGTTCAGTTGCGTCAGGGAAAGCAGTTCCAGCGTACCGAGCACACCATAAAGCGGTGTGCGGATTTCGTGACTCATAGTGGCCAGAAATGTGGATTTTGCTTCATTAGCTTCATCCGCCGCTTTCCTGGCTCGGGTCAGGTTGCGTTCCATTTCCGCATGCGAACTTACATCCGTAAATGCACAGAGCGTGACATCCTGTTGCATATAGCGTGTGGGTGCATAAGCAACATAAAGTGTTAGTTCACTGGAAATAGCAAGCCGTTTAATCGACCCATCCTGAACCGCGTGCTGAACTTGGCTGAGCAAGGTCAACATTGCTTCCGTATTTTGTAGCGGTTCTCCCTGCGTTGCACCCAGCCAGTCCAGTGCCAGAGTATTCGCAAAAACTAGGTGTCCATTGTCTTGGGCAATGAGGCACAGAGCCACAGGGGCGGTCTGGATTAGCGTTCGGTTGAAGGCGTCGCTTTCCAGTATTTCTCGTTGAGCCTCCTGCGCGGGCAGTATCACGCGGCGGTTATACCAGCGCATATAGAACACGTATCCCAGCGTGCTGAGTAATAACATCAACAGAGTACCTAACGGTAACCAGAGGTTATCTTTGAAAAAACTGGAATAGTTCATCCGATAGATACCTGTCCAGCTTTCCGTCTGATCGGTCACTTTTAGCACCAACCCATGAAGAGTATAGTGCAACCCCGGGCGTGGAAGCTGTGGTAGTTCACCGTTGCCTATTAACAGGCTGTGTTCTTTATGGGATAGCCAGTTATTGTCCCGGTGCTGTAACCAGAACAAATGCTTGGGTGCTGGATTCACGGTCCGCTCCAGCACGCCGATCCGCGAGCGATTCAGCAGCGTCGCGGCGTAGATACAAGTGGGATGATGGGAAGAATTGCTCCAGACGCCGGAGGGAAAACCCGCCTGAATAAGACCAATAATTCCCTCGGGAAGCGATGGGGATCTAAACCAGACAATATCATCTGTACTGCCTGTATTCTGACAGCCCTGATGGGGAGTGCTTCGCAGCCTTTGACGTACTGCAACGGTAACTGCGCGATATGTCTGCACGTTAATCGGCTCGTAACCCGCATTGGCATTCACGGCAGGAACACCAATACTGACGCTGTCACCTTCATTAACAAAGAAAACAGCGGCTGCTGGAAAATAGGAAGAGGCCCAGAAAGAGGAGTAGAAATCGGCCAGGTAGCTACCTATGGCAAAGAGAGAGCCTGGCACATTAGGACAGTCCCTCTGCCCCTGGCAGGCCAGAGAAAATGGCATGTCTACGGCTGATTCCCGGCCTTCGAACAACCGGCTGTTCCAGTCAGCCGGGGATGATACTTCATGAAAACTGGCAACCCGCAGGAAGGGCAGGGTTGCCAGTTGTTCGTTTTGTTTTTGCAACTGGCGTAAGAACGTTTCCTGCTCGTTGATGTAGCCAAGCAGCGTCGAAAAATCCAACGTAAAACGACGTTGCTCCTGTTCAACGGCACGCTGAGTACCCCAATACATGCCGACAGCCAGCAGTATCACTATAGGAATTAAGGTAAAAAAAACCCAGTGCTGCCTACGCGAGCTGTGCGTGATTTTACTGAATGGGGTCACCTGCATAGCCAATATTAACCTATTAAGCGAACGAAGATAACGAATACAAATCACTGCTTTCAGAGATCAGCAGCAGCCCAAAATCCTCCGCGCTAATGGCCGCCGAGATCAAAAATCCCTGAGCACAGTCACACCCGATACCGCGAAGAAACTGCAAGTCACGTGTGGTTTCAACGCCTTCTGCGGTGACGGTCAGGCCCAGTTGTTTGCCCAGTAGTACCGACGTGATCAACGCTGTTTTTCGGATCTCATCATCAGCAACCCCCTTCACAAACGACTTATCGATCTTCAGTTCAGTAAATGGGGTGGAGATCAAGCTATACATTGAGCTGTAGTCACGTCCGAAATCATCCTGTGCCAGGCCGAACCCTTTTAAACGCAACCTGCTGGTCCCCATATAATAATTTACAGGCTGAGAAATTGCCTCATCTTCCAGCAGTTCAAAGCATATATTCTTTGGCTCAACCTCTCGGGCGGCAACCTGTTGAAACAACTCCTCGGAAAGTTGTGGATCGTTAAGCAACGGAACGGGAAGATTGACAGATACCTGCACAGTGTATCCATTGTGTTGCCACAGCAAATGTGCATCAAGCGCATCATTCAACATTCTGAATAAAAGCGTTTTCTGGAGCGTATAGCGGCGTATCGCGTCGAGAAACGAGCCCGCCATCATGAAACCATACTCCGGATGATCCCAGCGGGTCAGGGCTTCAGCACCGACAATTTTGCCATTGTCTAAATCAATTTTTGGCTGGAACCAGGCCTTTATCTCCCCCATCTTAAGGCCATTCTCAACCATATGCTGATCGAATATGCGTTGAGTACTTATATCACCACGGTTTTTCGTCGGGATTTCACCCACCGTGGACCTGATCTGTTGCAGGAGGAGTCGCAGTGCCTCATCACTAAAAGGTTTCTGAAAGGTACCAATAACGGCCAGACCATGCTCTTTGGCCACCAGACTGACGCTATTCATCAGGCTTCGTGAATGCGAGCTGACCAGCATCAGCATTGTATTCATCTGCCGTTTACTGATTTCGCTAATAAACTGAAGGCCATCCATTCCAGGCGTACTCATATCAATGATTGCCAGATGGAAATGGTGATTTTCCAGCAGGGACAGGGCCCCGGATGCATTGCTGGCAATGTGGACATCAAAGAGGCCAGTTGCATGTAACATCCTATGGATGTGTATTATGTTATGCGGTTGCTCATCCAGAACCAGTACTTTGTAATTCGACAGCATAACGTCAGCTCCTGCTTTTGTTCATTGTGCGCAACAACGCACGTAACTGTGATAGCGACAGAGGCTTACGCAACTGGTAGTCCATCCCTGCCGCGTATCCCCTTTCTTTTTCTTCCTTCTGGCAGGCGTTACCAGTTAGGCCGATTATCTGCCCTGCATATCCCTTTTCCCGGAGCCTGCGGGCGACTTCATATCCGTCCAGATCAGGCATGCGCAAATCTGTTATCACGGCGTTAAATGTTGAAATACCAGAGAAATCAATAGCTTCATGACCATTACTGGCCAGGGCGACAGTGCACCCGAGCAGCTCAAGCTGCTCGCGTAAAATCATGTGACTTATCGGGCTGTCATCAACGATCAGCAGACGTAAACCAAACTTTTCTGCAATAAACGGGGTTGCTACCGGTGCCTCGGGAATCATGCTGTGCTGCATTGACTGCACTATGCGTCCTATTGCGGTCACGCTGTAAGCCCCAGTAATAATGGTGTCATGTTCACTTTTGCGTTCATGGCCTAACGTTGGCGGCAGCGCGATAATCCGCTTACCCCGCCAGTTTGATGTATGAACAGGTGGTGGCCAGGCCTGAATCAGTATTCCCCTTGCGCAATCGCTGGCTGTCACGTTGCGAAAAGGCAGTGCCTGAGCTCCCCAGTAGCGTAACCATTCGCAAAGGTTGTAGACGATTTCAGGCACTGCACCATCGACGTAAACAGGCTTTGGCAGCAGATTAGGTAATGGCGGTATGTTGTTGTCATTCGCCAGGGGCAATGTCACCTCAAAGGTAAAACGGCTGCCCAGGTTACGTTCACTGATTGCCCACAGCCTGCCCTGCATAAGCTGAGCCAGGCGCGAGCAAATAGACAACCCCAGACCGGAACCAGACTCTTGTCCGGAGAGTTTGTTTGCCGGGCGAAAATAGGGATCAAACAATCGGGGCAAATGCTCGGATGAAATACCTATACCACTATCCACCACCTGAAAGACCATACTGACGTTATCGCCAAGGTGCTGTGAGACATAAACCCTCAACACTACATGGCCTGATAGTGTAAATTTGATCGCGTTATTAATAAGGTTATCCAGTACCTGGCGTATCCGGGTAGCATCACCCGTCAACAGATGCGGGACGCTGGTATCAGAGATAGCGTAGATCTGCAGACCTTTGTTCTCGGCTTTTGCCGCATACGTTTCAATTACCAACTCAGCAAGCTCCATGGGCGAGAAGGGCGTGCTTTCCAGCGTTAACTGACCGGCCTCAATACTGGACAGATCCAGACTATCGTTAACAATGCGCAGCAAGCTCGATGATGAATGCAACAGCGTTTTCATATACTCGCGCTGTTGCCCGCGTAATCCACTGAGTGTGAATAACTCAAGCGTTCCCAGGATCCCATAGAGCGGTGTACGTATTTCGTGACTCATTGTTGTGAGAAAAAGGGTTTTCGCCCGGTTTGCCGATTCCGCCGCGCTTTTGGCTTCGACCAGAGAGCGTTCGGTATCTTTTAACCGGGAAATATCACTGAGCACACAGAGAATGGCATCCTCTCCTCCCCAGAATGTCGGCGTACAACTCAGCTGAATTGTGCGTCCATCTTGCAGAACAATTTCGTGAGTGATAGATGGTTCACTATTCTCTGAGATGCGGGTAAACCACGCCCGGTCGCTTTCTATCCACACTTGCGTCAGCTCGTTGAAAAACAGAAGTTCTGCGTCTCTGTAACGCACCAGAGCTAAACCTACCGGGGCTGTCGCTATCAGTTTTCGATTCAGCGCTTCGCTATCGATCAGTGCGGAATACTGGCTAAGTGCCGGTTGTAAAACTCGCCGTGACAGATACCAAATACTCAACACGACAAATATCGTGAGCATTAAAGCCATGAATCCTACGGCCTGGAAAGCAGGCAGATTCGTTTTAATTAACTGAGAAACGGGCACGGAGTAGGCCAAGCTCCAACCACCGTGACCTACTGATTTACGTAATATCAGATACTCTGGAAACCATCGTCCACCGGCTACACCGAATGTATCGGCAATGGACCTTCCAACCCAATACACATTCTGACCGGGTATATGGTTTCCATGTAAAGCCAGCAACCCTTGCGGATCAATGAGGTCGTATTTGCCACCCTGTAGCGGTGAAAAGTCGATGCTGGAAGTAATACCGCTAAAAGTGAGCCCCAACCAACCTGACGTTGGGTCTGTGACATCCACCGGTGTATAAAGGTAAAGCCGGTCATCTTCATCCCCGGTGGGATTAAACCAGGCGATAGGCAGCGCACCATTATTCCCCGTCAGCCATTTCTGATCTGACAGAAACGACACTATTTCGCGTTCGCTTTCCGGCGTTATTCTGAGCATGTCACTTTGTGACGATAATACCGTAGTCGTTTTGCCAGTCTTAGCCGACGTATAAATAAGCTGGGTTTTACTCCGTGCAAATTCAACCTGGTCTTTGTAGGTCAACATTACACCATGGTTTTTTGGACTTCCGCTACCACTTAGCGGGTGAACGGTAACTTCTGGAAATGTAATGGAGTCTTGCACTTTTTCAGCCTGAAATCCTTTCGGTAAAAGTACTATAGCTGTCGCCATTGATTGCAACATGGACTCGCGTTTATTAAAGAAATACTGTGCGCTATAAGCAGCGGAATTCATCTGACGTCGATAGTCTGAGACCGTATTGTTGACGGTGTAATAAAGATAAAAAATAGACGCGACAGCTATGCAAAACAGTAGCGCCATCGCAAATAAATACAGCAATGTCTTTGGCAGACGCGGGGCCTGATGTGATGAGTATAAGCGAGTATCATATTTAATCTTTGACATTTCACCATAATATAAATGGCGGAAAGAGTTTTATATAAGGAAATCCTTATTCTTTTTATTTAAATGTAAAGATTGTTAAGGATTCCTGAATGGAAATATAAAAAATAAGTTTTTAAGGTATTCCTTATATATTCCTAAACTAAATTCCTCATAATACACCTCGTGAACGGATGGCAATGAGCACCTGCTATCAATCATACCAGACTTATCAGCCTTAAATCTGCACACAGATAGGACTGACCACGTCACTATATGTAACGCGTTGCAGCCGTTTTATATCGGTTAAGTTATGCAACCAATCGTTTATTAATTTTTTTCCCAAGGAAATGTCATGAAGAAAGTTTTATTAATCGCCACGATCGCGGCATTGTTTTCGACGCAATATGCCAGTGCAGCTGACGGAACGATTAATTTTAATGGGAGCATTACAGATACAGCGTGTACCGTAGATACTTCTTCCGCCAATCAGACCGTGGAAATGGGAACGGTGTCAAGTAGTGCTTTTAATGGTGCAGGGTCAACAGCATCACCAACTCGCTTTACTATTTCACTGACTGCTTGTCCTGACACTACCGCAAAAGTGCGTTTCGATGGTCCAACCGCTCTGGGTAACTCCTCGATTCTACGCCTTAATGACGGACAGACAGCAGCAGGTGTTGGGGTGGCTATCTATGAAGATGACAGTAGCACACTGATCCCGGTTAGTACCGCTTCAGCCGCCAAAACGCTGTCACCGACTGGTACAAATGAATTGGCATATATCGCAAAATATATGGCTACGGGGGATACTGTTACCGCTGGCGGTGCCAACGCAACAGCATCCTTCACAATTGCATATCCATAATATTGTAATACCACAGGGCTGGTGACGGCCCTGTGTTGTTTAACACAGGATTTATAAATGTTCCGATTTTCCCGAAATACGCTTTTATCATTTCTATTTTTATTCCCAATGTTTATTTATGCCGGCGTGGAGATCGGTGGTACTCGCGTTATTTATAATGGTGACAGCAAGCAGACGTCCATTAGTGTCAGTAACCCTGGCGACAGACCTTTTCTTATTCAATCATGGGTGAATAAGAAAGAGAACGGAGATGATAATGATGAAACGTTTGTGACAACACCTCCTCTCTTTCGCCTGGAGCCTCGTACCCAAAATTCAGTGCGGGTGGTTTTAAGTCATAACCAACTTCCTCAGGATAAAGAGTCGGTTTACTGGCTGAATATTAAAAGTATTCCTGCCAAGAACAGTAATGTCAGCAATGAACTGCTTATTGCAGTGAAAACCAAGATGAAACTCATTTACCGACCGGCTGGTCTGAATGGGGATCCAGCAACGGCATGGAAAAAAATGATATTTTCCCGAAAGAATGGCGTGCTTGTTGTTTCTAATCCAACACCTTATAGCGTTTCATTTTACGATATAAAAGTGAACGGTAAAGAAATAAAAAACACACCTATGGTATTGCCAGGACAGGAAATATCGCTAGGCCAGAACGCTACGCCGGGAAATAAAATTAGGTGGAGTGCAATAAATGACTTTGGCGGTGTAACTGCTGAGCATGAAGTCACATTATAATAATTTAAAAGATATTCCTATGAGACAATTTAATTATAATGAAAAACTTCCGAAACCAGAGCGTGTCCTGTCTGTTGCAGCGATTTTACTTAATCTCTATGCAGCCAATGCTAGCGCGGAAGATTATTTTTCCCCGGATGCGATTGAGATCCGTGGTAATACGTCTCAGAGAATCGATCTTTCACAATTCAGCCGTGCAGGGGGGCAGGCTCCGGGTGTTTATGCTGTATCCGTTTACCTTAACGGAAGCTATGTCGCTGAACGTGATATTACGTTTACATTACAGAATGCGAAACTGACGCCAGCGATAACAGCCGGGGATCTGCTGCAGTGGGGGGTTGCTAAGCATGCAACACCCGAATTTATGCAGGCTGATATGAACAGTAATATCACCGGGATTGAGCAGCTATTACCTGAAAGCTACACTGATTTTGATTTTCCTCAGCGACGGCTCAACATTACTGTTCCACAACAATATGTGGCCAGCAACCCACAGGGATATGTTCCTGAAACGGAATGGGATGATGGTTTGAATATGCTGTTTCTCAATTACAGCTATTCAGGCGCGACGACACGCAACACTAACACGTCGGCAACAGCCAGTAGTGATTATCTTAACCTGAGATCTGGCGCTAACTTAGGGGCCTGGCGTCTGCGCAATTACAGTGCTTACAGCAGCAGCCATGGCGGTAGTCAGTGGGACAATATCAGTACCTCTTTGCAGCGGGATATCAAAATGCTGAAAAGTCAGTTTGTGATGGGGGAAGGACAAACGCAGTCGAATGTCTTCGACAGCTTTACCTTTCGCGGTCTGCAACTCTATTCCGATGACAATATGCTGCCAGAGAGTCAGCGTGGGTTTGCGCCGATTGTCAGGGGAATAGCACGTAGCAATGCGCAGGTCACCATACGTCAGGGCGGGAGCACTATCTGGCAGTCATATGTACCACCCGGCCCCTTTGCGATTGATGATTTATATCCTACTTCCTCATCTGGGGAACTGGAGATCATCATTCGCGAGTCGGATGGAACAGAACGACGATCGATGCAGCCATTTTCTGCTGTGCCTGTGATGCAGCGTGAAGGGCGCTTTAAATATGCACTAGCGGCCGGAAAATATCATTCAGGCGATGCCGCTGGCAAAGAACCATCTTTTATTCAGGGAACAGGCATATATGGCCTGCCGTGGACCACAACGGTTTATGGCGGCGGCATTTTCTCTGATAACTATGCCTCTGTGGCTTTAGGGGTAGGAAAAGGCCTTGGGGACTTAGGATCGGTATCGCTGGATGGAACATTCTCTCGCAGTCAGTTTGCCTATGATACGGACACAGGTGGTTCTTTCCGTTTCCAGTATTCGAAAGATCTGGTCACCAGCGGCACGACGTTTACCATCCTTGGCTATCGCTACTCGACTCCGGGTTACCATGATTTTAACGAGGCCAATGGTGATTTCTATGACAGCATGCCAGCGGATTATCAGACTAAAGACGAACAGCGAGCGTATAAAAACTGGCGTGATACCCATACTAGGCGTAGCCGAACACAGGCTAACATCAATCAGAGTCTGGGGGATTATGGCAACCTGTATCTGTCAGCCTATGAGCAGCATTACTGGGGTGGCGATAAAGACCGGACAATTAATATGGGTTATAGCAGCAATTATAACGGGATCAATTATGCCCTGAACTATGGCTATTCGCAGGCATCGCGTTTTAACAGCAGTGACCAGACGTTCTCGCTGTCCGTACAAATTCCGCTGAGCAGGTTCTTGTCTGACAGTTGGTTAAGTATGTCAGGTACCAGTAATAAACGGGGGGATACGACGATGATGACTGGTCTGTCGGGAACGGCTCTCGCCGGTAAGAACCTCTCATGGAGCGCGCAGCAGGGTTACAACAGCCAGCATGCGGATACTATGGGTAATGTTGCCATGAATTACAAGGGGCGAACGGGGGAATATCAGGCAGGTTATAACTATTCGCAGCAGAGCCAGCAGTTCACGTATGGCGCACAGGGGGGCATTGTTCTCCATCCTTATGGACTGACATTGACGCAACCATTAGGCGAAACAACAGCGCTAGTACGGGCTGAAGATGCCGCTGACCTGAAACTACTCAATAACACTGGGGTATACACCAACAACCAGGGTTACGCCGTCGTGCCTTATGTCAGTCCTTATCAGCGAACCCGATTAACGCTGGATACCGCGTCGTTGGGAGAGGACATCGACGTACTGGGCGATACGCGCACCATCGTGCCGACAAATGGCGCGCTGGCGCTGGCGGATTTTCCGACGGCATCCGGGAAAAAGGCGATGTTTACCCTGCAGGGCGCCAGTATCCCCTTTGGGGCTACGGCCAGCGTACAGAATGAAAAGCGTACGGTGGCAGGTATTGTGGATGAACAGAGGCGAGTCTGGCTGACAGGTGTGCCTGAGCAGGGAACGGTTCAGGTGAAATGGCAAGGCGGGCAATGCAGCGCCCCTTACCGGTTAACAGCAAATTCGGCATCTGTCCCTGGTGTGACGGTTGTCTGTCAATGACAGGAGATATTATGCGTATTATTCTTTTTTTGAGTGTTTCATTACTGATGTCGTTTTCAAAAATGGCGGCGGCGTACACCTGCTCAACACCGTCCCCGAGTAATATCAGGTCGATCCCAACTATAACTGTCGCCCGTGATGCATCGGTCGGGGCTATTCTGGGGGCGGCATTACCAGAAACAATACCTTTTTCATGTGTGAACACTTCTCCAGAGCTGACTTATCAGGAGCTTGGCGTTAAAGCATACGGCAGTTATGTGATGACGATAGGCGGACGCCGGGTTTACAGTACGAACATTTCGGGGGTTGGTTATGCGATCTATGGACTTGCTGCTGGCTGTAATGGTAACTCTTTTGCATTGAGTGTGGATGGTTCAAATACGATTGGTGGTGATATCAATACACGGCTGCTGTGTAGCGCAAGCGGAATGATTAATGGAAGCTTATCCACCACGTCGGGGATAGTTTTTTACAAAACAGGTCCGATTACTAACCCAGGAACGGTGATCGGGAAAACAACTGGGGGGCTGGTATTGAGAAACAATCAGTCTTCCTGGCAATCTCCGGAATCAACTTTTGGCTTTCACAGTTTTAATATCCAGTCGACAGGTTGTTCTGTCAGCAACAGCAGCATCAGCGTCGCTATGGGCACCGTTAAAAAGAGTGAATTTAACGGTACTGACACTACTCCCGCCAGTAGTAATACGAAAAATGTGAATATTGAGTTAGCCTGTCTGGCAAATACGTTGGTCAGTTTACAGGTTGACGGGAATATAGAGAATGCGTCAAAAGGGCTTCTTAAATTGAGTAATATAGAAGGAACCGCAACAGGCGTTGCTGTCCAGCTCCTTTATAAAAACGACCCATTAGTATTAGGCTCTCGCCTGTTTATTAATGAAGCTTCCACAACGCTGACCATTCCACTACAGGCTCGTTACTACCAGACATCAAGCACGATTAAGTCTGGTTTTGCGAATAGTGTTGCGACTTTTACGATGACTTACCAGTAAAAACATATTTTGGTTCATTATTGACAGTTATTCTTGCGGGACGCAAATATGTTCACCACGCTAGGAAGCCATGGCGGAACTTTTTGGTCTGATTTCGAACTGGAGGATAAAATATTTGCACGATGATTTATAGCGAAAGAATGATTTTTTTTGGTGCCTGGATGGATAACTATTACATCCACCATGATGTTTTGTAATCAGGCGATTTTTATATTTTATTGTTTCCTTAATTGCAAATTATCTATTAGGGCTAGAGTTGCTATTTTCATAATTTGTGGCCATGTACTTAATTGATATTGGATAGTGATAATATGTTATTTAAGATGTTTCTATAAGTTCATTCTCAATAATTCTTGTTTCGGTTCCTATAGTATTGTTATTTATAAATGGATAAATAAAGCGTAAATAAAGTTACCGCCTTATTATTAGGCAAAGTTAAGTTAATTATTCAATGACAAGCTAAAACAACAGATTGGTCATAATATTTGGTGCACCGCAACAGCAAGATGTTCCCGTCTTAAATCCAGATCGGGACCATTATCTAAATGTCATATGCAACCCTGCCCGCCAGGGTTGCTTTAAAGTGCGGCAGAACATGCTGCAACCGGAGGTCATATGTTGACAGAAAGCCATTGCCGTCCGGGAGAGAGTTCCCTGGCTAATGACATACGCAGTCCCACTGTAGATTATATGCTGACTGCTTGCCCATGTGCCGCACGCGGCGTTGAAACGCTGCTGAACGCTGAAAAACGTTGCTGTATCATCATTATGACGGGTAACAGAGATGGGTTTGCTGACAGGCTTTGTAAAATGACGTCCGACAGCCGTGTGGTGGTCTACCTCCCGAATGAACTGATATCCATGCTGACCACCTTGCAGGAACTGTCATTGCTCTGTCGGTTATACTCCCACCCTTTGTCGGTGCTTATCCTAAGTACGGCACGGCCGGAGTGGTTGTACAGTACCCTGCGCGCACTCACTGGCGGAGGAGCTTCATTGGCAGCCATGCGGATAGCGTCTCCGGAAATTTCCTTACAGTCTTTAGCCCGTATGTTGAAGACATGGAGCCAGATCCCTCTGCTGGCTGAACAGGAGCGGAATAGCATCCGGGGAGAGGGGATAACTTCCCGGGAGCTGGATGTTATACTGAACCAGCTGCTTGGTGAAAACATCATAACACAGGAAAAGCGTCTTGGAGTTAGCTGTAAGACGTTGTATTCTCGACGTATATCTGGTTTACGTAAACTGACTGACCAGTTTCCATATCTGACCAATCTGTTACCGCGTCAAATAAGCGTGAATATAGCCTGATCGAGTATAACAAACTCTCCTGATGAGACGTTTAGGCTCACCACCAGGCCATTGTACGGAGTCAGAATTTGAGTATTTTCCATTTCCTTCTGCGCGATAGCAAGCGCAGCACGGCGAGCTGTGACCAACGCTTCAGACGCAGCCGTGCTGCTGAACAGAGCGTCTAGTGGGGATACGCGGCAGTGCGTCAGCAGCAGAAATGCCGTTATTGGCGCACCCGGCGGTTAGCAATGACAGCGTTAGCCATGCCAGTTTGTGCCCAGGATTCAGGGTCAGTCGTGCCATCAATGTTCACCGTGAGAGTATTCCTAATAAGTGGCGGATATTCTGACGGCGGCACAAAATGGAACAACGCTAAACTCTTTCCGGGAACTCAAGAAAAAAAGTGTCATCGAAATTTGGGCGGACACACGCTGGCTGGAGGCGGGCTTTTCTAAGGGAGAATATAGAGAAAAACGCCGGACAAGCCGGCGAGATATTCATTGCGTTAATCAGGATAAAATTCGCTATCCATGACCTGGTCAAACGTCCACGGACAGGATTTAGGGAAAGTTTTCTCATCCATTCCCGTCTCTCTGGCGGCAGACAAAATCGCATCACCGTAAGCATCTGTTGTCATCTCATCAAGTTCACGCTGTAAGCTTGGACTTTTAGAAAGGCGACGGGCAACTTTACGACGCTGTTCTGCAATGGTCAGTTGCCAGCTACGGCCACGGTGCGAAGGCTGGAAAGCCCACTTCAGGAGGTGAAGGAACAATACCTCAAGGCGTGACTCCAGCTCGCTTCGTTGGCTATTGCCCATGCTCTCGATTTCCTCCAGAAGGTTTGGGGTGTCTAACTGACTCAGGCGACCAGAACGCAGCAGATCTGCCTGTTCCCTGGTCCAGCCATAAAAATCAGTATCATAACGGTTAGTCATAGTGTCCTCTGCTAACAGCGCACCTTACCTTTAGTAAGGTGAGTCTGTCAGAGAATCGAACGCCAGTCAAAACTGGCAGATTAGTTTGCGCAAAGCATCTGAACATCCAGATGTTGGTGCCAACAACGTGCAGCAAAACATCACAATGCTGACGCCAAAAAAGAAGGAGAACCACCCTGAGGGGAAAATTCTCCCCACAAGGTGGATAGTTAAGGTTAATACGTCATCATCAGGAAATGGCATAAATCGCGTTGCGACAGACGCCATAACCGAGCCCAAGGAACGGTTATAATTACCTGACCGTTTCCACTTGTGTTGGTGCGGCTACTGCTGCCCAACATCTGCATGGTGCCTTGCTGTTTGACCATAATTTCAGTCGTCCAGCGTTCGACACCGGCGTTATCTGTCCACTTACGAGTCTGTAAACGCCAATCATTCAGGAAACGGGCTGGCAGGAACATAACCTGCTTCCTCGTCATCGGGGTGGTCGAGATGTCGTCGAAAATAGAGTATTGCTCCATCCTTCTTGCCATCATGAGGTTCATGAGCGCGAACTTTCTGTCAACAAGCTGGCCTGCGAAGCAGGTTTATAAAGGCTTGAGACGTATGCGGTGAAAGTCGCACGTACGGTTCTTAGCGGGCGGGCGCGTAGTAATACGTGCTCGCTACTCGACGATGAACATGACGTTAAAGGATAATCAGGCTGAGATGCTTGAAAAGCGTGGATGGTGGCGTCGGGCAGCACGCCGTTGGCTGGACGTGCTCGATCTCACCGTTGATGATTCTGCTCGTGAGGCGATTGTCAGGCGACGCGAACATTGTTTGAACATGTCTGGGTAGATAGCACCCGGCCAGCGTCGTCGGGAAAATCGTGAACGCTACAAACAACAGCTACGATATAGTGAAGGTTATTAGTGACTTAAAGCCATTGTTTATCTGTGGAGAATAAATGTGACAGTTCGCTAAGTGCCAGCGGACCTTCATCATCTTGATGCCCTGAAAATCCTCACGCAGGTTAAAAACATTTAGAAATGTCCAAACAGATGATCCAGGAATGCCCGAACAGCAGGATTAGAACGACGACTTTCATGCCATAGTGCCGAAATATTATGCCGCTCTACGGTAAAATCCGTCAGCAGGGGAACTAATTTTTTATTCTTTACCAACGAATCAGCCATAAAGCTCGTGGCCATTCCTATTCCAGCACCGGCAGCAACTGCCGCTATAACGGCTTCACTTGCATCAACGATGACATTAGATGAAGGCACAATTTCGATCTCCTGCTCTCCAAACCGGAACGGCCAGCGAAAAATCTGCCCAGTATTTTGATAACGCAGATTGACCGTTTTATGCCCTATTAGTTCATTCGGGTGTCTTGGAGCTGGGTACTTGGCCAAATATTCAGGCGAAGCATAACAACCCATCTGATATGGAGAAAGGCGACGTGACAGGAGATTTGAATCCGCGAGGTCGCCGAGTCGGATGGCAATATCAATACTCTCATCAACGATACTTATCACGCGATCGCTTAGCCGTAAGTCAATCGTCACTTTTGGATAACGTGCGCAGAACTGCGGAATAACCGGGGCGATCATATGAATACCGATCGGAAAAGAGGCCGCAATTTTCAATGTTCCTGAGGGCTTCGCACGTGCGCGCTTCGCTATCTGCTCAATCTCCTCAGCATCGCGCAACAACCGTAATGCTCGCTCGTGCAGTTCACTGCCTTCAGAAGTCAAAACCAGAGAGCGTGTGGTTCGGGCAAATAAAGTGACACCAAGACGCTGCTCCAGTCGCTGGATACTCTTACTTACCGCTGATGGTGAAACTGACAGCGAGCGGGCGGCAGCAGTATAGCTGCCGAGAGACCCAGCACGAGCGAATGCAATAAGACCCGTGAGTCTTTCAAAACCTATTTGTTCCTTCATGGCATAATTAAAGCGAAATTCAGCCTGATTATCAATCTTAGAGGGTAGTTATATTATTTGTCACCTGAGTTCTTTTTAGAGTGAGATTATGATGACTGACGTAATGAAAGCAGTACAACTGCATGCTTTTGGCGGGCCAGAGAACCTGTTGTATGAAGACGCGGCACGGCCATTTGTGGAAAGCGACGAAGTACTTGTTCAAGTGCATGCAGCCAGCCTTAATCCGCCTGACTGGTATCTGCGGAACGGTTATCGGACGCTTCCGCCTGAATGGTGGCCAAACCCAACATTCCCGCTCATCCCGGGAACTGATGTATCAGGAGTAGTTGCAGAGGCCGGTGAAAATGTTTCTGCATTCAGCCCTGGAGATGAGGTCTATTCAATGGTGCGTTTTCCGGAGGGGGTAATGAATGGCAGCGGTGCCTATGCAGACTATGTGAGCATTCCTGCATCACAGCTGGCGTTAAAACCTCAGGGGATCACACATGTTCAGGCTGCTGGTGCGCCGATGTCTCTTCTTACGGCCTGGCAATTCCTTGTTGAACTGGGTCACGACGCACCAAATCCATTCCAGCGATTTTAGCATACATCTGTTCCATTGGAAGGCCAGACAGTGCTGGTAAATGGTGCCGGTGGTGGCGTGGGGCATCTTGCCGTACAGATAGCTAAGTGGAAAGGAGCGCGAGTCATTGCCGTGGCATCGTCCCGAAATGAGGAACTTTTACGCAACCTGGGCGCGGATGAGTTCATCGATTACACCCTTACAGCAGCCGAGACCGTAGTAAAAAATGTCGATCTCGTTCTGGATGCTGTTGGTGGTTCAAACATGGAGCGCTTCCTAAGCTGTATAAAACAGGGCGGAGCATTATTTCTTGTTAATCCTTTGGGTTTTTCCGGCCAGAATGAGGCCGTTAGAAAGAATATTACTGTGTCATCAACGCAAGTTCGTTCAAGTGGTGCGCAACTCGTTGAAGCCGGTAATCTTCTGGAAAAAGGGATTATCCGGGTGGTTGTTGATAGCACCTATCCCTTAGCCAGGGCATCAGATGCTCATAAGCGCGTTGCGTTGGGAAGCATTCAGGGCAAGATTGTGCTCACGAACTTTTGATTCTCACTTCTCCGACTTGCTATTCATTGAGGTTATATGCGTGGCAGGAAAATGAAGGTATAACATGCTAATTATTCTAGGTTATGTTTACGTCCAGCCTTCTGTGTTGGGGCAATTTATGGACGATATAAAATTACTGGCTAAATCCGTGCGGAGGCGCGATGGAAACATTTCGTACGACGCCGCTGTAGAGGATCGTCTAGCAGGGAAATTGCTGATATCTGAGCGTTGGAAAGATCAAGTTGCACTGAGTGCCCACCTTGAATCTGCCGATACTGTAGCGTTTGTTGAGCGATGGCAGAATTCAATGAAAGGAGCAATCCTGAAATATGACGTATTTAATGAAAGGGGGCTTATGGAATTGTAATTACAATTAGATGTTAATTGATCTTACTTTGTTATTGTTGGTTTTTTGTACTATTTGTACTATCAAGGTTCGCTTCACGCTCGTAACTGCCCTTTGGGGCTGTAGGGAGTTGCACTGTTCCAATAGCAGAAGTAGAAGTAGAAAGTGACAGGGGTAGTTGCTTTTTCACACCCGGTTAAGAAACACATATTCCCAAAGTGTTGGTATAACCACATTCGTTCTGGAATCTGACTTTTTCATTTTAATTTTCATCCTGCCATAAACAGTTTCCTGCTGCTCTCCCTGTTCGGTTGCGTCAGTCTTTCCCCGCAACTTTAAACACACAGGAGATTTTTCTGTTTGTTGCCTGGGTGCTGGTGGCCGCCTACCGCGTCGTCTCTGATAAATCCATTCCCATGAGCAAGCTGCGGAGACGGCTATTCGTCTGATTGTGCTGCTGCTCCTGACACTCTTCTTCTTTTTCCACTGAAGTAAGGATAATTCAATGAAGTTAATGACTTTCTTTCGAAACAGGTTTGCGTTGCTGGCAGGCAGTACCCTGTTTTATGTCGGCAATGCCCTGGCTGACCTGCCGTCAATCGAGTAGCCGACCTCCGGCGGCGGGAGCGGTACATATGCCACCATCAAAGGTTATCTGCGTGATGGTCTGACCTTGGGTGGTCTGGTGATAGCGGCAGTTGCTTTCATTGTGGTCGCCAATTCGGCCATCAGCTGTTTCCATCACGTCCGTCAGGGTATTGTGACCACAAATCCTCTGCTCTCACCGTATATGACGAAGGTGGTCAACGATAATGAAATGAGTCTTGCCGTCATGTTTGATGTGCCACCGCAAGGGGATGCGTATATTGGTGAAAGTGATCACCGTCAGCTGATGAAGCTGAAAGATAATATCCGTCAGCGCCTGCATTCACCGGTGACTCTCTCCATACGGCCGCACCGAGTGGGTATGCTCAATTGCCTTTCCATCCATCTGGGGGATAAGGCCGGTACCACGCTGGATCTGTTGATCACCCTCGCTGGTAACACGGTCTGGCCAGATGATAATGAATATGCCAGGGGGGCCCGGTGGTATATCAATGTGCCGGATGCCACCGACATGTGTGGCTGCTGAAATCGCTGGACGTTGTCACGATAAAAGAGAGGTGATCGGAAACTGGCGACGGCTGCTCAAATCTTTTGGGCAGACGACGCCAGTTGAACAGGCCGCAGGCGCGTTAGCTTGTTTTTAAAGGGAGGCGAGGAAGCCTTCGGCAGGATTAAGCGTCCGGTTTACTTTTTAGTAATGGAACATTTTCATGGCTGACTTGTCATCAAACCGTGCGACGTATTTATCAACCTTACAGTTAAACTCCCTTACCTTATGAATATCGGTTATTTTTTGTAAAGCAACGGCCATATTCAACCACAGCGATTTTGGCGGTGGTCTGCGCGGTGAGTTGTTCAAATGTCATCATAGTGGCCCAATAGTTAGCGCTCTGGCAGGAACATTACCTCATCCGTTCGCTAGCCAGATTATAAACATCGTTTCGTTCCCGTTTACCCACAGCGACAACAGCGATAATTACTTTATCGTCAATCACTTGGTAAACCAGGCGAAAACCAGACATTCGAAGTTTTATTTTGTAGCAGTCTTTTATTCCACGCAGTTTAGCTGAAGGAATATGTGGATTTTCACAGCATTTTTTCAGTTTTTTTGCAAACTGTTGCTGAATGGCTTTATCCAGTTTCTGCCATTCTTTCAGCGCATCTTCCCTGAATTTGACCGCGTAGCTCATAGATAGCTATCCAGATCCACATCAAGCAGGGGTTGGTGGCTGCGTTCGGCTACCAGCTTGACCAGTTCCTGATCGTCGAGTGCATTAAGTATCTTCTCGTACAGTTCGGCAGGGACGCAATAAAAAGCAGGTTGGTTGCGATTAAGTATGGCAACTGGAAAACCATCCCCGGCGTTGACTGTCTCCATAGGGTTTTTCTTGAGTTCGCTGACACTAGCACTCGTATCACTTAGGATGATATTTGGCATATAACACCTGTAAAGACCGTTTAACAGGTCTTTACAATATAACCAAAAGGACCTGTTAACAAGTCTTTTTGATGTTTGAGTATGGATAGAATTACCTGAACATCCAGGTACGGCGGAAATTAAACGGGAGGCAAAAAAGCCGCTGTGAGGCTTCAGTTCGGTAACTGGGGTTCTGGCTTACCCCCCAGGAAGCGGTCGAGTAATCCGAATAAATTTTCACTGTCAGATATTGAGTTGTTTACTGACGTGAATACCGTATCGACGCACCTTAGGCGGGTTATCCGCTTAAGGAGTGTTCACCATGAAAAGACTCATCGGCTGTTTGCCGGCACTGTGCCTGTCTGCGGGTGCTTGTGCCAGCACGGTCATTTATACTGATAGCACCCATCCCGTTACCTCTTCTTCTCCTGATATTCCTGTGGTGTACCTCGATGCGCCTGAGCGTGTGCAGACGGGTATCTTTGGCACCTTACCGGCAAATCCCGCCCTTGCCGAAAAGCAGGCCCGCGATGTTCTGAGCTCACCAGCGTTCAAATCGCAACAACAGCAACTGGCCAGCGCGTATCAGGGGCTGATGAAAGCCTGGTCACTGGGGCTGACCAAATACCCTGCGGTTGTTTTTGACGATAAATGGGTGGTCTACGGGACCACTGACGTCAATGTGGCCATGCGGCACATGACGGACTGGCGGGGGGCAAACCAATGACACACTCCGCGTGGCGTTCGCGTCGGCTGTTATTGGTCACACTGCTGACCGGCAGCGGGCTGTGTATGGCCAGCGTCAATACCGCCAGCCTGATTTCCAGCGCGGCCAGCGTATCCTGCATCAGCTGGAAGGTGAAGGGGATCTGCTATTGGTTGCTGTGTACTCCCTTTGGTTGTTCTGTCAAAACGTCGGTAAAAGTTGAGCATTTTATCCCGGAAGCCGTGGTATCTGCGTATTCCGGCCCGGGGGATAATCCCTGGACAGAAATGGCCACCGTCAGTGATGCGGCCGGCAGCGGGGAAAGTGGCATTATTGGCGCGCTTGGCGGCGTCAGCGCTGGTGGCGGCCAGCAGGAAATGAAAGCGCCCGGGCTGCGCAAACAAAATCTGCATTTTCATTATGCCGATGCCTATGGACATCCGGCTACCACGCTTATCGGGGGACAGATTGCCGGGTATTCCTGCAAATCTGCCGCCACACCTTTTGTTCCTTACTTTGTCAGTTCGCTGGATGCTCTGGTATGGCGCAGTGGTCTGCCTGAAGCCCTGTACCCGGAAGCACTCATCCCTGGTCAACGTGAACTCGGCAGTCAGGCAAGCGCCAACATGTGGGGCAATATTTACCCGCGCAGTGGTTTTGTCACGCAGGAAGACAGCTATAAATCTGCGGCCGTTGTCGCTCAGCGCGTGGCCGATGTGATCACCCGCACCGGCCAGCTTCACGTTTATCAGCCGCTCGTTGGTCAGCGGTCACCAGGTTACTGGCCCCCGGAGCCGGTAAAAGAGAATACCGGTACTCAGAACCATAAATGGCAACGCCTTTCTCCGGCGCTGTCGACCACCTGTGCCGTTTTCCCTGATACCGGCGCAATTGTGGCCGAGGACGGTAACTACGCCTGGACGCTTTGGCAACCCTATAGCTGCTGCAAACGTCGTGGGCAGACTTTCCTCTTTAGCACCGACTTTTAGTGAGATTTACGCTATGAAAAAGAAAAAACAAACCCATCCGCTTCTGCCACTGACGTTGTTGGTTATCTTGACCGGCGGCGTTTCGTCTGCATATGCCGAGGTCACCGCCTCTGCAAGTGGCGTCTCCGCCAACGGGGCTATCAGTGATGGCCTGTTTTACTCGATTGGCGGGGGCTCGGTGATATCTCCGCCCGCGTCCCGCAACAGCATGACGCGCCTGGGGATGAGCGGTGGTCTGAGCAGTGACCTGATGTGCGGCAACTTCGACATTAAAACGACAGTGGGTAACCAGCTTAATGGTGTGACCAGCGGGTTTAAAGACCTGATGGGTACAGTTATTCAGGGCGCCACCGGTGCGGTGGCCAGCATGCCGGCGATGGTGATACAGCGTGCTAATCCGGGTCTGTATGAAATGCTGACCAACGGTGTGCTTCAGGCTGGCCTGAGTTTTGATAAAGCCAAACTGAACTGTCAGAACCTGGCCAATAAAATGGCTGACTACACGATGGGAAACAAGTGGACGCAGGCGGCCGTGACCGAGGAGTACAAGGACATCGTCGCCTCAAGTGACGGTGATGCGGTCAGCAGTGACCAGAAACTGCAGAAAGCGACCGGTGAGGACGGGGCTACCTGGATTGGGGGACAGAAACGCGGTGGCAAAGGGCAACCGTCGATTAAGCCGACGCATGACCTCGCCAAAGCCGGCTACAACATGATGAACAATCTGCCGGTCACCAGTAACAGCACCGTGGGAACATCCAGTTGCAACGGTTCGGTATGCCAGCGCTACTCAAACTCGGAGGACGCGGCGGCAGCCGTGGTGAAAGTGCTGGGCGACCGGTCTATCCGGACGTGCCGTGAGGCCAGTGAATGCGGCAGCGGAGGAGATGAAAACGCCGCCGGCAGCACTGTCGCCGGCACAGGTTTCTCCCCCATGCTTGAAGATGCCACCAAAGAGAACCTCGAGCAGTTAGACAAACTGGTCGGCGGCTCAGAAGCGCCCACCGCCGATAACCTGGCCAAACTGAAAACGGGCAGCCTGGTGGTGACCCGCGGGGTCATCCAGTCTCTGAAAGACGACCCGGACAGCGCCGCACTGGTACAGCGCCTCGCAGGAGAGCTGGCCATGTCTGACACCGTGGAGCAGGCGTTGACCATGCGCCGCATGTTGACCACCGGTCAGTCTGAACCGAATGCGGCTGACCAGCCAGAAGCACTGGCGGAAGGTGACCGTCGTATCGATGCGCTGGACCGGGAGCTTGCTGCACTGAGTAACGAAATGGCGCTGCGGAAATCTATCAGCAATAACAGCTTGCTCACTACCCTGGAACGCCAGGGCGCACGCAATCAGGACAGTCGTCTGCAGCAGCACAGCGGAAGCCAGGACCAGGGTTTTAGCAACATGAGCCAAAAATCAGGAGCGCAATAATGAGGACACCGACGTCACAAAAACAGCAGCGTCGTTTGGGTCGGACGGGCCAGTTCGTGCTGATTTTTCTGGTGATGGTGGCACTGACCACCGGTCTGTTTCTGTTCGCCTCAGTGCTGTTTGAATTTGACCCGGATGGGCAAAAAGTACGGCACTGGCTGAGTGCCAGCCGCTACGGTCTGTTTGTGTGGCGGCTGACGCTGTATGTCGTGCTGGGTTGGGTCTGGTTTTGTCTCGTGCGCCCAGCGGTCGTTAAAAAGTCTCTGGGGGGATCACTTCGACGTCTGGAGTGGACGGCAGTGGGGTTTATCGTGGTTCTCGAACTCGCCGCCTGGCGTTCCATACTGGCATAAGGGGGGATGTCATGACGGCTAATAGTTTTCTGGAGTATTTTCTGGTGTTGTTCGGCTGGATGCTGAACAACGCACTGTGGAACATTCTTCTCAGTACGGGGTTGTTCGCCCTTCCTCTGGTTTTCAAAGTGCTGGGTATCTGGCTGAAGGTGCGGGAAGAGGGGGCCGATGAGGGTAATAAAGGTGTTCTGGCATTGCCGCGGGTTGAGCATGCACTCTACGTGTCATTTTGCGTGATGTTGTTCTGCTGCATTCCGCTGCTGCCCGTTGATATCAACACCATTAAATTTGACAGTTCGCGGGCGAAACAGTGTGGGGTTAGCGTACCCACACCACAGAACTCCGGTTATAAAGGGCTGGTCAACGATTTCGCCGGAAAGACGGCCGAGGTGCCAGTGTGGTGGTACCTTCTGCATTTGATTTCCAAAGGCATCACGCAGGCGATGATTGCGTCAATCCCCTGTGGCGACCAGCTCCGCCAGTTGCGTTTTGACGTGCAGAATACCAAAATTCGGGACCCCATCGTGCTACAGGAAGTGCAGGATTTTGCCGACCAGTGCTACTCCCGTTCGTACTTTAAGCTTAAGAACAGCAACAGCCAGCTGAGTGATGCCACCATCAACGCCGTGGGGTGGATTGGCAGCAGCTATTTTCTTAATACAGCCGGTTATTATGACTACTACACGTCTATTGAACCACGCAGTCAGTGGCCCTATGACAACGTCAGGGACAGCGGTTATCCCGATGTGGGAAAAGGCGGCTATCCGACCTGTAAACAGTGGTGGTCTGACAGTATCAACGGTCTCAAAACAAGGGTATTGGCCAATATCGATGATTCAACAAAGGCAGGGCTGCAACGGCAATTCAGTAAAACGCAGTGGGAAGAGATGGCGCTGCGTTGGCTGGTGAGTCCCCGTAATGTCGGTTTATCGGGTAGCGGAGAAACTTACGCCGTTGGTAGTAGTGATACGGCCTCCGGGTTGACTGGCAACGTCACCCGGCTTGTCTCTTCAATAGGTTTAGGGCTAAAGCAGGCGGAAGCCTTACCCGGCTTTGATGCGCTGAAGCAGGCATTGCCGATGATCCAAGCACTCCTGGAAATGATGATCATCATCGTGATCCCGGTGCTGATGATGTTCAGCGCCTATGAGCCGAAGACGGTGGTGACCATTTCGTTTGCACTGTTTGCTCTGATGTTTATCACGTTTTGGTGGGAACTGGCAGGGTGGCTCGATGACAGACTCATTACCATTCTCTACCAAACCATGGCAGAACAGGGGATGTTAAATCTTAGTGCCCCTCTTGTGGAATTTATGAGTTCACCGCGTGATGGCTGGATCATGAATATGGTGTTGGGGATGATGTATGTTGTTTTCCCGGCATTTTGGATTGGATCACTTGGATGGGCGGGAGCTCATATAGGTAACATGGTTGACTCCGCAATGAACACTGGAGCGAAAATGCCACAGCAAGCAGGTGGTGAAGGAGGTAAAGTTGCGGTCGGCGCTGTTAAAACTGCAGCTACTAAAGGCAAAGGATAAGTTATCAATTTGAGATTAAAAGCCGGTGTTGCCGGTTTTTAATCTTTATCCTTCATACCATTCATGTAAAAACCATACCCTTGAGAGCCGTGTTGCCAGCCATCGTTTGAGGTATTTTCATACAACCCGTCAGTGAGAGAAGAACTGCGGCGTTTCTTATCTGGTAAAAAAGAAAGCACAGTACTTGCTACTTTGAAAGTAGCGCTTGCAGCTTCTTTCAAATCAGCGGAGTAAGAATTTTGCTCAAGTAAACCCAGCTCGATGTCCCAGTCGGATTTTTCATCTTTCAAAAAATTTTGCTTACTTTTCAAAATAATATCCTTTTTAAAAAAGTAATTATTCTTACAGGTTAATATAATTATGCTTGAAAAGCGACCGTTTTCAATCCTTGCTCTGAGATAACGATATGAAGTTTCTTTACTCATACTCAGCTTTTTAGCAATGCCAGTTTTATTAACCTAATAAGAGACAATGCTCTGTACGCATTGTGCCAAAACTGCTGTAGTTTGTTCTACTTCGGGACATAGAGAGAATAGGTGAAATGGATAAGAAATTTATGGCAAAGGCGCTCTGTATTTCACAACAAGCTCTGCCAAATTGTCTGCCTAACCCACCGGTAGGGTGTGTGATAGTTCGTCATGGCGAAATTGTGGCGGAGGGATATACGCGTGAGCCCGGAGGATATCATGCAGAAGCTGATGCGTTATCGCTTTTCACAGGCGATCTCAGCGAGTGTGACGTGTATGTCACCCTTGAACCCTGCTCATTTGCCGGGAGGACCCCCTCATGTGCAATAGCATTATCGAATCAGAGACCCAAGAGAGTTGTAGTCGGTATCCTCGATACCGATCCTCGTAATCAGGGTGCTGGTATACAAATTTTAAAAAGTGCTGGTATAGATGTCGAAACGGGCATACTAGCCGAAGATGTAAAAGCGTGGCTTTCTCCCTACCTTATCAGCTCCGAAACGCTATGTTAGCGGCCTGTTCGGTAAAACGCCCATAAAGCCGAAGGGCATACGCTGCTTGTTAGCCAGCAGCGAACGGAAAATGCGCCTGAGTTGACGATATTGTTAGCTGATTGATTTTCTGCTCTGGTAATGCTCCACGCTACTCAATCCGTGAATATGTTTTGCCTTCAAGTCCACGATTAACCTGAGCAACGTCCTTTGCACCAATATGAGCGAAAATTTCCTCGGCTGAATATTCTTTGGCAAGTTCGCATATCGATCGTACCTGCTCAATCGATAATCTGTCATCGCGGCCACAAATTTGAGCAATAGCCCAATCACTATCTCGCCATTTTTCTGCTACCCAAGGTACAGGGAGTCCCTTCCTCGGATGCTCTTTGAGCCATTCACTAACGATTCTATCCCGCTCATCTGACATGGTAAAGGATGTTCGCCAGATAATTCTGCATGTGAAGGGTTCTTCGGCAGGTTAAAAAATGAAATGTATTATGGTCGCGAATGGTTGGGCATAACACCTGAAATCTTCATGCAGCATGTAGATGCTTACATCAGGTGGTATAACGAACGGCGTATTAAATTATCGTTGGGCGCAGTCAGCCCGGAAATGTACCGTCGGCAACTCGGGATCGCACAATAAAGCAATCCAGGAAAACATCCACACCCCCGGTGGGTCATAATTACATGGGTAGCGACACTTAAAGGGACGGAGCGATATTCGTCTTTACAACCGTTTTTCCCATATACGAAAGAAACTATGGGGCAATCATTTTTGGGCAAAGGTATACTTTGTCGATACGGTTGGAGTAAGCGAAGAGATTATCAGGCGATACGTGAGGCATCTGGATAAGAAGGAGCAAGAGATCGAACAACAAATGGAGTTGTTACAGAATTAACTCGGATATTGCCCCCCTTCCAGAAGGCGTCGTGTAAAGCCACCTCCTTAGGAGGTGGTCTTTTACTTATCACTCAGAACCATTTATTGACCATCCGGTGAGCACCATTTACGTTAATATCGATCAAGGAATTTTTCCGTATCTCCCAGAGTAGCACTAATGAGATGACATAGTGCGCAAAAGTAGTAAATAGTGTTCATAATCCAAATGTTTTTAACTACTTATGGTTATAAGCATTAACAATTTATAACTACGTCACTGTCGACTTCCAGAAAGGTAAAAACACCAAGCAGAACAATTTACCTCCTGCTGTTTGCTTTTAAAGGCCATAATTATGAATGCAATATTGTACAAAGGAATGGATCGCTCGCAACTCGATGCAGCCTATGATGTAGCTGGTGCTACCGTGAACTTTTCTGCTGTCTTAACCGATTTTGAGCAGCGGAGCCGTCACTCATATAGCAGTCAAAACTGGCTTCGCGACCTCAACTATGGTACTCGCCCCCGCGAACGCTACGATTTCCTTACCTGTGGTATACCAGATGCTCCAACCTACGTATTTATTCACGGAGGCTACTGGAGCAGTAGCAATAAAGAAGAAACTGCATTTATAGCTGAAGGCCCTCATGCACATCACATGAATGTTGTCCTTGCCGAATATTCGCTAGCGCCACATGCAACAATGACCGAGATAGTTGAAGAAATTGGAAGATTAATTCATCATCTTGCTGCAGACGAAAACAAATTAGGTATTGCAGGATGCCCTTTGTACCTTAGCGGGCATTCTGCCGGTGGTCACTTGGCAGCAATGTATCGTTCACACCCTGCTATAAGTGGCGTTCACATGTTAAGCGCTATCGTTGACCTAGAACCAATTAGTCTAAGCTGGCTACAGAAAAAATTAAAACTGTCTTCAAAAGAAGTTATGAAATATAGCCCTTTATTCAATGCAAACAAAGGAGCAAAAACATTAATATCAATAGGAAACAATGAGTTAATGGAACTAAAACGACATTCACAAGAATACTTAGCGGCATGTAAAGAAATAGGCGAGCACGTAAAAAAAATCATTGTACCTGGGACTAATCACTTTACAATACTTAATGATCTTTCGCATCCAGATGGTTATCAAATGAAAGAATTTATTAATTTACTGTAATTTTATTTTTATTAAAATCGGTAGCATTCAACAAAAAACCTGTTTGGCATAAGCTTTTTCATCCACCAATAATGCACCTTTGAAGCGAAAAATTAATTTTTACTTCGGTATAACGAGTCTTTTTCATGGTGATATTCCTCTTTGTAAGAGAAAAGAAAGACTGAATACCTCAGTTTAGACTGGGGCTATTTTCAGGAAGGAGATCTCTTTGTTATTTATTCCTGTAATAAATCCGCAGGTCCTAAGTAAGTAAGGTCGATCCGTGTGAAGTCTTGAGCCACTTGGGCACGCAACGGCCCACTTCTCGCGGAATTGAGTGCTGCCGGTATAGAACCAAGAGGTTTGCCATCTGCAGCCAAGACACGTGGCTGCCCCACCTCATGATAAATTTGCACTGGCGTCTCCGCGGCGGCGGAACACCGAACCAAGCTACGTTTGCCCAGTATCTACGCTCTTCCCAAGTACGGTTTTCTGTTGGGCTAAAACTTTGCACAAAATCAGTCCATATCGTTTTGGTCTCAGCCGTTGGCCAATCCGGCTGTGCACTCCATCCTGCAACAATTTCAGAATTGAGCCATTGTCGAAGCTCACTGATCCTACCCAGCAATAGTGGACACGCGGCTAAGTGAGTAAACTTTCAACCAGAGATGACTCATGACAAAACCACCACTAACCAGCAAAAAGCCCCGTAAGCAACATTCGCCTGAATTTCGCAACGAAGCACTGAAACTGGCAGAGCGCATCGGTGTCGTCGTCGCTGCCCGGAAACTCAGCCTGTATGAATCACAGCTTTTGCCTGGCGCAGCAAACAACAGCAGCTTATGACATCATCAGAATGCGAAAGCGTTAACGTTCATTATTCCCGCCGTCAGTCCGCCCAGGTTTACCGTCATGGTCAGAATGGGGACTGCGGATTGTTTCAGCAATCCATGGCTCTCGGAGATTGAAGTGGTTTACTGAATTTGGTGCCAATTACTACATGTAGTAGTTTATAAACTTAATCTAGCTACTAGATGTAGTATCACTGCCTACGTAATGCCCGGACGGAGGGGGGCGGGGGCAAAACGGCCCGTTTTTGACTGGTGCACTTCCGAAGACCTGCCTATAGTAAAAGTCGGAAGCGAGGCGGTGGTCCGTCGGTAATTACATGTGGAGATAACGTGGCGCGGAACCTTCGTGCGCGTGTGATGAAAAAATAACTATCCGGCGGGGAAATAATGGGGCCAAGCTGAGCGTCGTTGTTTCCGTGGCCAGGCAGAGCATTGCACCTAGACCTGGCTGACAAAGAAAGCACGGAGGCGGACTTGGTTCTCTTCGAGGGTCCCATGTGAAGCAGCAAACACGGCATCGCGCCGAGTAAAACACGATAGGAAAACAATTGATGCTCGAGACGTTCTTGCATGATTTCTTAACCCTGCTGGGGTATACGGTATTAAACACCCCGCTGACATTCGCGGCGCTGCTGTATGCGATGATAATGTTAACCTCGCTGTTTCATGAGTCTGGCCATGCGCTGATGGCCCGCACGCTGGGGACTAAGGTGATCGCCTTTGTGCTGGGTCGGCCGTGCTTACTGTCCTTCTCGCTGGGGCATACTCGGTTCATGCTGGGTCCGGTACCTGGTGGGCAGGTAACCTACGCCTACGCGGACGACGCGCCGCGTTGGAAAGTGACAATAGCCACCCTCAGCGGTCCGCTGGCCGAACTCGCGGGGGGAATTGGCGTGTACCTGCTGGCAGGAGACCGGCCCGAAACCTGGCTCTATCTCGCCATGGTGGGCATGAATACGCTGTGTAACTTCAACCCGCTGTCCTGCAGGACCGACGGCCACAAAATTATCAAGCATCTGCTGGCCATGCGTCAGGGCAGGCGTACCCTTGACGCCTGACCGTATTGCGCATCATCCGGATTCGTGGAGCGTTTTTAGAAACGGGATCTCCCGGACAAGAGTCGAGCTGCAGCAACACGGCTGTGGGACAAGAATAAGGACATGGGCATGAGTGATGGTATTTCAGTATTGGTGCCAGTGACCAGCGGCGTCTAAATGAGCTTAATTGTCCGCGCCTCGATGAGTTCCGCGCCTGATGAACCTCTAGAAAATATACGGCTTCAGATGAGCCTTTCCGTTTTACAGGTTCCTTAACAGGTCGGTTGGCCGTTCGTATTATCAATAATCAGTATTTGCAAAACCAGATAAGCGGCTGTTTAAAATCATTATTCTTGTTGACTTTAGGCATGGGACGTCTGTTGTCGTGCCGCCAGTGCCCAGGCTATTCTGGCCAGCTTGTTTGCCAGAGCACAGGTCATTTTATACCGGATGGCATTAACATAGTCCAATGACCGATATACTTGGCGTGCGTTTTCGTACGGTTGGGCTTCAGACCCCTACAACGGATTGATCCGAAGGTGTAATTCCGCAAATTGAATACAGTTTGATGGCGAATTCACCATAAGTAGACAGCGGGTTGTTGACCTGATATCCGTCAATCACAACCTGCCACAGATTAATTGAGACTACTCGGCCTGTCGTATAGAGCATTGATCCAACATTTGTTTTGGTGGCAATGGTAAATGTCCATGGCTCCGCTTTTTTGAGATCAAAGTAATATTTAATGTAACTTACTGTTTTAAAAACAGGTTTCAGTATTGAAATAACAGGTTTTAGTATTGTAAGTATCGAACTAATCATTTTTCCCTCTGTGATTCTGTAATGAGCATTTTGACAAAATCAGTTTAAATCCAAGTCAGACTGGTCAGGTGGTTCGATGCATTTATCGTTCAAAACTGGCCGTTCATTTTCGTTCCATTGGACTTCAAATCCCATTTAGTACCTCATTTATTAAATTTGATGATAACGGGGCTATCATCAACCATAATTATTAGCACTTTTTTTTCTGAAACAGCAAAGCGAACCGAACGGACATTAATGGCCCGTCCTTTGGGTATAGTAATGTTAATCGAATTATCATGAAATTTTATCTTTGTATCAGAATCAGCCGTTTGAATAATTGAATCTTCTCCTAATATTTCACCATCCTATTTACGTGCAAACGGCCTTGCTATTAGTCTATAACAAACGGGTTTTAGCCAGTTTTGTTAATTTCTCCGCGCCCTGGACAGTTAGGTAATTTTGTCCAGGATGCCTGTTGATTCACGGCCTTTGCGCTGCCGTGTCTAATTCCAGAATGGATCTGTTTCCCAGTTTGATGGAAAGCCTGTTTCAGGCATATATAGCTGAGCAGCATGGTTGTTAGCAAAAAGGCGCAAAATATCCCCCTTGAGATCTATACCGTTCAGCCCAAGAGTCTTTATCATTTTATGCATTACGCAGACGGTCAGGTATGGTCGTTTCTGATGTGTCTCAGTAATTTTCAGCTCCCCGACGATCTGGCTCGGCGTAGCTAGTTTTGCATTCCAAAGGCGACTGTGATGTGCACAACGGTTTCTCACGTCACGCAAACGTCGAACCCAGTTTGTCAGTACCTTAAAATTATTCGCACCAAACTCTTTCGCCAGATTGTCTAGTAGAGCGTTATCTGGTGCAGCCAGACGTCGAAAATAACCATGATCGATAGCGTCAAATATTCTAAACAGGCACCCGATAGTAATTAATTCGCTGGCAATCCAGAAGGGCGGGAGGTCAGAGAATTGCGCATGAACGTTATTATGGTATTTTTGGCGATAATTTCTGGCGTACAGTTCCTGTTCCTGAGAGAAGTCGTACTGAATGTTACTGCGTGTTTTATCTATATAGGCATGACCTCCACCTCCCGTATAGAAAAATGTGTCATCCAGATACCAGAACGGATTATTTGAATAGGCAGAAAGCGCATGATCGAGCCTGCTTCTAAGCTTTACCTCCAGACGTGCAATCATGCCAAACAACAATGCCCTGAGTTTTTCGTCAAATCGATACAACTCAAGTCCATATTCAAAATATTCATCCTTCCTGTAATGTTTTCCTCCCGGACTTGCCGGATCTAACAGCGGATGAAGATATATTTTGAAATGATAATAGCTGATCTGGCTCAGGGTCTTCTCTGCTTCAGCCTCGTCGAGAAATTCAAGCTTTTTACGCTTTAAGTCCTTGATAAGATCGTAAGGTGCACGGTAGAGCTTGCTGTAAAGGGTTGTCGGCATCTCGGCATCATCCCTGAATAGGCAAAAAAAAAGCCTACTAACTTCCCCGAAGGGTTGTTGCAGGCGTCATTGACATAAATACTATGCTATTTTGACGGGGTCGTCAATCACTAGACTTCATCGGTGTTCACCTTAGACAGACACCCGTAATTCCCCCGCACCACTTGGACAGTCAGGGCATTCTGTCCATTTATTGATTTATCGTGACGCGTCACGTAAAATAAATAACACCAACTTATCTTCCCGGTGCCATCCGATGCCAACCACAAGAACTACACAGCCAACTCGTGGACGTCCACGAACCGGAACCGCCCAATCGGACGCAGAACGTGCCCGGCGTTATCGTGAACGGAAAAAGCTAGCTATCAAGCCATCACTAAAAAGTGAAACGGACACTATAACCGAACTCCGGGAGCAACTGGCCACCGCCCGCGATGAAATTCAGGCACTCCAGGAGCAACTGGCCCGAATGTTCGTCACGAAAAATGATGACTCTGGCAAATCCTGGTCTATCCAGGAGCGTAAGGCTAATGCTCGGTGGCAAACAGTCGAAAAAGGGCTGTCCAGATCAACAGCAGAAGCCAGGTTAGATAAACTGGCCGAATCGGTTGGCACGTCGCGTTACAGCTACAGGATGGTTGAAGACTGATAATTATCAATTATCGTGATGCGTCACGATAATTTATTGCCGAAGCTATGTCTAGCAGTGAAATTTGTCTGGCCCTGGACATTTCGACTTACCCGTCTTTTATATACACGGAGCTGGATAAGCAACGAACGTCCCGGTCTGCTTTTTGATCTGGCGACCGGGTGGCTCGTTCTGCTACCACTGATTTCATAACGTTTATTAGCACTCAAGCACATGCTGGTCTCTTACGGCTGGCGAATTATTGTAATGTGTTTTTAGAGTAAGGAAACTAATATGTTGACATTGCAACTGCAGGGTTTATGAGCTTAATATGACAAAAATCACCAGCAATTCATAAAAAACACAATGGCATCAGTGTGCCTTACTTTTTTATCTTTGGGTAAATAAATATGAGAAGAACGATTCAGCTTATCACCCTTGATTTGGTTAAACTTGATCAAGAGAATGTTAGGTTTGGTGGCGATATTGCTCAAAATCAAAGGGAAGCTATAGAGCTACTGATGGCTGATCCTGAAGATGCTCGTAAAATTTTAAGGCTTGCAGAACATATAGCTAAAAATGGATTAGATCCTACCGAACTTCAGCTTGTCACTCCAGATACTGATGGGAGTGGGGGTTATGTTGTGCTAGAAGGTAACAGGCGTTTGACAGCAATGAAGCTTTTACTCAAACCCGACCTGTGTCCAGATGAAAGGCTTGTTAAAAGTTTTATAGCTTTGAATGCAACTCACAGCCAGCAGCTACCTACTGATGTCGAATTTAGCGTTGTGGAGTCCAGGGAAGCTGGCGATCTCTGGATAGAACTGAAGCATACGGGTCAAAACAATGGTGTGGGTCGTGTTAACTGGGATAGTGATATTCGTGATGAGAGAAGAGCACGTCAGACTGGCATAGAATCTGTAGGAAGACAGATTAGAAACATGATACGTGACAACCCAAAGTTTTTCTCTACATGCACGATAAGTGACGTTTTCTCTATTCCTGTAACTACTTTGACGCGATTATTTTCTTCGAAGAGAGCGCAGACGGCTTTTCAAATAAAAATAATTAGTCACCTCATTCATCCCTCGTTACCACTTCAATTCATAGCACCAAGCTTAGAATTTGCTATAAGTCTCTTTAAAAATGAAGGGTATAATGTCAATGACATTCGTGGTGATTCAGAACGTGAAACATTTTTATCCCACCTTCCCCCTGAATTAGCCCCTCTGAAACTTGAACAAAAATCCCAGAAAGAATTGCCTGATGTATCTTCAGAAAACAAAGGAGAAAATGATACTAAAGAGCCAAAATCAGCAGAGGGAGCACGCAACGATGATGGTACTGAGGTCGGAAAGAACACGGCAAATGAAGACCAAAACAGTGGCTCTCAAGAGACAATTAATAAACCGAGAGCCAAACCGTCATCAAGAGCAAGGAAGTTTCTCTGTAAGCGCCGAGTTACCCGGTGAAGCCTTATTCAGCTTCGCTGATCACCACATTCCACGGCAGTAAATCATTCAGATCATCGTTCGATGTCCGTTTAGGCAGTTCGCGGAACAGATGCATGAAGTAGTAATACGGATTGAGATCGTTGGCGCGGCAGGTCATCACCAGGCTGTACAGATTCGCGCTCGCGATGGCACCGCCCACCGATTGGGAGAACATCCAGTTTTTGCGGCCCGTGGTGAACGGGCGGACATCTCGCTCGGTCACGTTATTATCAATGCTCAGTCGCCCATCTTCAAGGTAGGTTTGCAGTTTCATCCACTGGTTCAGCGTGTAGTTAACGGCTTTGCCTAGCGTACTTTTCGGCACCACACCAGGCTGCGTTTCAACGAGCCATTGATAAAATTCATTCAGTACCGGCACCGCTTTTTTCTGGCGCAGCGCCTGTCGCTCGTCCGGACTGAGGGCTTTAGCTTCTCGCTCCACTCCATATAATTTGCCGAGGTAATTGAGCGCTTTTTCTACTCGCCCGGCTTTCTTTTTCGGCTGCGACTTTTGCGCATCAACGAAGTAACGCCGGGCATGAGCCCAGCATCCTGCTTGAGTGACGGTTTTCAATGTGTCGTATCCAGCGTAACCGTCGGTGAGTAAATACCCGGCGTAGTCACCTAAAAAGTGTTGGACACACAGACCCGCACGACTCGGTTGATAATCGTAAATCACCACCGGATCCGCTTCGAACTCACCGCTGCGATAAACCCACATGTACGATTGGCTCTGGGCTTTTCTATCCGGTTCATTGAGCACTTGCACGGTGGTTTCATCGGCGCAGATGAGAGGCTCAGCCAGCAAGTGACCTTTCATTGCTTCAATGATGACCCCAACTTTACTGCCCAGTTGCACGCACCAGTTGGCCAATGTTGTGCGGCTCAGTTCAATGTCACTGCGTTTTAATATCTCTTCCTGGCGATAGAGCGGCAACGCATCAACATATTTAGCGGTGACCACGGCGGCAAAGGTTTCTGGACAGCCGATGCTTTTGGGGATCATGCTCGGTGGCTTGGGCGCGGTGACGATTTTGCTGCGCATTTCGGTGGACTCACAGTGGCGGCATGCGTATTTGGTACGTTCGTGACGAATGACGCTGACGTGTTGTGGGATGATTTTTAACTGCTCAGACGTTTCGACGCCACAGGGATGCAGCTCATGACCACAACATTCGCAGTGCGGCGCATTCAGCGTGTGAGTGTGGACGTCACGCTCAAGCGCTTTGGGTAGCGGTTTACGACCTTTTTTGTGGTGTGCTGGCGCAGGTTTGCTGATGGCATGTTGTTGCTCGGCTTCGTTGAAGGTGCCTTTAGGCACGTGCTCACTTTGGGCCGAGAAGCGTCTGGATGTGCTTAGGTTGAGTTGCTCAATAAGCAGTTGAAGCCGATTTTCAAGTTCAACCACCGCTTCTGCTTGCGTATGAAGTGCCTCTTTGAGCGAGCCATTTTCGGCCTGAAGTTGCAGCAACATGGCTTTCAGTTGGTCAACATCATCGGGCAAGTCAGTCATGGTCAAGGCTCATCGTAATAAGATGAGTCAAGTGTGACAGCCTAAAAGGATCGTTCAAGTGACAAATGACGATCAGTTTTACCGGTCACACGTTTAAGTGATGCAGCGGCTTATGCGCTTGAGCATGCTCGATAGTGAGCCCCGACAAGAGCCAATGGAGCTGAGCCTGGCTGATGTGTATCGCATTATCGGGTTTGGGTGCTGGCCATTTGAAGCGGCCTTTTTCCAGGCGTCGATAATAGAGCCAGAAGCCGTTGGTATCCCAGAAGAGGATTTTGATTTTATCGCGCGCGCGATTGCAGAAGATGAACCAGGCTTGGCTCAGTGGATCCATCTCCAGCACATCGGCGACGATCAGAGACAATCCATCAATTGATTTGCGCATGTCGGTAGAACCGGAGACGAGGTAAATACCCGAATGGGGGACTAACATAGCAGCGCGTTAACCCAGCTCTGGATGTGGTGAGCGGGTAAGTCGGCGGGCAGTTCGACCGACAGTCCGGAAGGCAGTGAGAGTATCACCACCCCATGAGGCGATAAGTCGCGGTATTCTTGTACGCGTACTGGGTGAATCCGCAGTGTGGATGAGTGGTCGCTGAGTTTTTGTTTCCAGTAATAATAGGTGCCGATATTAATCTGGTGGGCTTTACAAAAATTGGTAATGGAGAGGTCACTTTGAGCTTGTTGTACAAAGAGTTGAGACCAGTATTGCTGTTTTTCGTGAGATGTCATAATGTGCTCCTTGTGGTTAGGAGCACTATGCCGCGAGGGTGGTATTATTGGTAGGTGGGGTTAAATTGGCGCTTACGTTTCTCTGTCCATGGCCTTTGAGTATTTCCAATAGCCAAATAAATGAAATATACCGTGAGCTGCGTAAGGAAATATTGGTTAATCAATGCCCAAATGCTGCTGCAATAATGTTTAGGGTATTCCTTGAAATTAGTTGTGATGATTATGTTGAACGTGAAAAGAAATCGGGAAACCCAGTAACTAGGCATGATAACAACCAGCGATTGAAAGACGAAGATAAATTGTCTGTAAAAATATTATCTGTTATCAATCGGTTAGAAGAAAAAGGTGCGCTAACTTGTAGTCCCCCCTGAATTTAGTCTTACTGCTTGATAGAGTTCTCTGGTTAAAATACAACCAAAGGAGGCTCATCATGAAGAAAGCGCGTTTCACTGAAACTCAGATCCTGCGAGTTCTAAAAGAAGTTGAAGGGGGTCGGCATGTTAAGGATGTGTGCCGCGAAAACGGCGTGTCGGAAGCCAGCTATTACAACTGGAAATCTAAATACGGCGGTATGGAGTCTTCTGATATCAAACGAATGAAAGAGCTGGAAGAGGAAAACCGCCGATTAAAGCAGATGTATGCCTCCTTGATCTTAGATCATGAAATTCTTAAGGATGTTGTTTCAAAAAAACTTTAGCGGTACCCGAAAAGCGTGAGTGGGTGCGTTACGTCATGACGGAACATCAGACCAGCGAACGACGCGGGTGCCGGATTATCGGTATAAGTCGAAGCCTGTTGCATTATTCTCCGAACACGGCACGGGATCTGCCCGTGGTCGAGGCACTGCAAAAATTGGTGCATCAGTATCCGGCTTATGGTTTTGGCCTCATGTTCAATAAGTTACGCCAAGCAGGATTACTGTGGAATGCAAAACGGGTTTACCGGGTCTACCGATTATTAAAACTGAACCTTCGGCGTAAAGGAAAAAAACGCTTACCTAATAGGCATCCACAGCCGTTGGTTATTCCGCATAAAATGAACCACTGTTGGTCAGTTGATTTTATGAGTGATGCCTTGATCGACGGGCGGCGATTCAGGTTATTTAACGTCGTCGATGATTTTAATCGGGAAGCGCTGGCAATCGAGGTTGATTTGAATATACCGGCTCATCGCGTTGTACGCATCCTGGAGCGGTTAAGTGCTGAAAGAGGCTATCCGGCATTTATACGCAGCGATAACGGGCCAGAACTTACAGCCGCTGCTTTAGCCGAATGGGCAGAGTTGCACGGCGTGATACTCGATTTTATTCAGCCAGGCAGGCCAATGCAAAACGGATTTATTGAGCGATTTAACAAAACGTTACGAACAGAAATACTCGATATGTATCTGTTCAGAACACTGTCAGAAGTCCGTGTGCTAACAGAAGACTGGCGCGCAGAATATAACGAAGAACGTCCGCATAGCTCACTGGGTGATATGCCACCCGTTATCTATGCGAGGCAAAAACTGGCCGGAGATCCTCATTGGCGGTGGTACTAAAAACGGGAGGGACTACATTACCGGGCCTGCCAGTTTCTCGTTCTCCCTGACCACCGCTCAGGATGGGCTTTCTGCGCCGTCCGGTACAGGTCATCACGCTGCTTCAGCAGGGCATTATCTTCTCCACAGTGCCTGTGAGGGTCAATCCCCTGCAGTTTATGAAAGTGCCTGGTTCATGAGGCACGGAACCGTCTAGGAAACTGGGGTCTATTCACTGAGCGTTGTATCTAATCCTGGGGGCAGGTCAGAATCACACTCTTTAGTTTAAACTTTTCGCGGAAGCTCGGTATGACCGCCAAACGTTAGTCCATGTGCAGCTTCGGCAATACGAATACCTTCATTGAATTTCGCACTGCGCTCTGAACGTGCCAGCGAACCGATCTTGAACTGGCCGATTCCCAGACCAACAGCAAGATGCATTACACCCACATCTTCACTATCAATGGATCTTCCCGCCATGATTGCTCCCCAGCCATTGCTGCGAGCATGATGTAACGCCGAAATCGTATGGGTCAATGTACCTGACTTCGCTGGTTTAATCATAATAGCGTTACATAGCATTTTGGTTTGAGGGGATGCAACTAGTAATGGATCGGAATCTAGAAGATCATCACTAATTATCTGTATCCGATTGCCCAAAGCACTCATCAATTCGCAGTAACCAGTTTTATCATGTGTCGCCATAGGGTCTTCAAGCGACAGAATTGGAAACTCTTCAACAAGTGAATTCAGTGTATCCATATACTGCTGTGAGTCTTGCCCTACCTCCTTAATTCCATTGAGCCAGTATTTCCCTGAGTCATAAAAACCATCGGAAGCGAAATCAATAGCAATGCCAATATCCCGCCCTACCGTAAGACCTGAATACGCTATTGCTTCAGTCACCATATCCAGGGCATGGCGAAAGTTATCATAGCTGGGCCAAAGTCCACCTTTTTCACATAATCCGGTTGATCTACCTTTCTGAACTAAACTGGCTTTTACACGTTGAAAGACTTCGGCACCGAGATAAAGTGCATGTTCATAATTTTCAGCTCCAGGGGAAATGATCATAATATCCTGCACTGTTGAAGCATGACTGGCATGGGCTCCACCACCGAAAATCTCAATTTCTGGTAAAGGTAAAAGTGAGCAACCGTGTTCAGGTTGGATGTATTTCCATAATGGAATGGCATAGCTCTTTGCAGCCAAATCGGCAATTGCTAGAGAAATTGCTGATGTGTCGGCATGAGAGAGAGTATTATTTTGCCAGCACTGACACAATATGGTGTCGATTAATGTTTGATTATCCACACACTGACCCACTACAAGTGGTGCTAGCTCCTTAATGATATATTCTACTTTCGAGTGCAAAATTTTATATAACTGTTTACATACATTCTCGCTATTAAATATCGGATCAACGTAGCCGCCAGAAAGACCTGACTGAGTTATTGCTCTAGCCGACATATGCTTGCTTATAAAAACTTCGACTTCAAGTGCAGGTAAACCCGCAGAACTCCACACTCGGCGAGCCGTTAATGCTGTGATTCTATTCTGAGCCATAGACAAATCTTCTCGTTTTCACATGCTGATTGATTAACAACTTCGAAAGAGAAAAATGATTGAAGGAATGCTAGAAGAAAATTTTCATTAGTAAATCTAATGTTACAAATGAGTGTTGTCGAGGGTTTTTCTTGTAAAAAAAAGGAAGAAAGCACTTTTTTTTAGATTAAATGGAGGGATATTTGTAATAAAATGTCATTACATTCATAAAAAACTAATAAAAAACATGTAGATACTGTTTGTGTTGCTTTTTTGTGAATTTATTTGGGGCTAATCAATTTTTTTTGCAAAAAAATTACAAAAAAGATATTTACTTGTTAAACGGCATCGGATAGATTCAAAAAATCAATGTGAATGTGGTCATTAAATAACTAGCTTCTGATCTCATATGGATGATTCTATGGCTCTAATGGATACAGATTTTTCATTTCCCCAAACTGGGGAAGTTGTAGAAGTGGATAACAAAGAAGCTGAATATGTGTTGGACTTGGTCTCACATTCAGGCATCGAGCCTCATATAAATGGGACCGTTAAGAGAATTATTGGTGGTATATCTTCAGATGTGTGGCTCCTTGACTGCCCGCAGGAAAATAGCAGTAATCGCTATGTAATAAAACAACCATTGGCCACATTGCGTGTTAGAAAAAACTGGTCAGCGCCATTAAAACGAGCTAAATATGAATATTTATGGCTGAATATGGCTGCTCAGGTCTCACCGCAGTGTGTTCCAAAAGTGTGTTATTTTGATGAGAGCAAACCACTGTTAATCACCCATTATATTGACATTTCAGATGCTAGTGTTTGGCAAAGGCAGCTTTTTTCAGCATGTTTTGATCTTTCATTTGTAAAAAAACTAGGCCATGAAATTGCTCGTTTTCACCAATATACGGCCTTTAATGAATTTTACGAAAAACAGTTTGACAGTTCAGGTATTCTACGTGCTACTCGTATTGAACCGTATATTTTTTCGCTTATTGATATTTATCCAGAAATGACTGAGCGTCTTACCGAAATTGGTGAGTCAGTAATTTCCAATCGCATCGCAGTGATACATGGTGATCTAAGTCCTAAAAATATTCTATGTCGTAATGCAACACCGATTTTTTTAGATGCAGAATGCGCGTGCTATGCCGACCCTGCTTTTGATATAGCATTTTGTCTAAACCACCTTTTGATAAAATTTTATCGATTGGGGGATATTAAATTTATACTGCTTGCCAGAGTGCTTACCGAAACATACTTGCGTGAAGTGAATTGGGAAAACCGTAATAAACTGGAGAGGCGTATTGCAACCCTAATTCCAGTAATGATGCTAGCTAGAATTGATGGAAAATCGACGCTTACTTATCTGAATGATCACCATAAAAAATTAATCCGAAAGCAAGCGCTAACCCTATTATCTAAGAACTTATTTACTATTGATTTTGTCCTTAATGAAATTTCATCATCAATGTAGTTTTTTGTCTAAAGGATTAAATATGAGCTTAAAAAGAAGTGCTGATAGAGCGCGGAGCATTCTGCGAGAAAATGGTTTCCCTTTTTCTGACGATATTACATTAGAACCTTCAGGTCGCTCGTTTCCTAAAGGTGGGCAGTATGGCGTTGAAATACCCGCAGTGAATAATATGATGATGCTCGATACTATAGTTTCGGCACTTCATGAGAATGAAACATATTGCACTAGGTTTAATGAAACACATGGCTCTTTTTTATTATCCGATCAGGAAATTCAAGAGATGCTTCATCTGTGTTATGAAAATAAATATGGCATGCTATTTGGTTTGGGGCCACGTCCCGAATATGACGTTAAATCATCATTTTATCGAACTCAATTTGGTATGGAGCAAGGACGTCAACTTAACAACAATGATGCAATTGCCCACTCAATTGAGGAGGCTTTACGTCTAAGCGAGTTGGGTTGCCGCGGATTAATAGTTTACGATCCTGGCGTATTATTTATCCTCAACGATCTACGAAATAAAGAAATTCTACCTGCCAATATGAAGTTTAAAACATCTTCACATTGCATGGTAACGAATGCTTTAATCGCTCGCCTGATGGATGATGCCGGTGCTGATAGCATTACTACAGCGCATGATCTATCACTTGCGACTATGTATGAAATTCGCCGATTCAACCCCGACCTAGTTATCGACATTCCTATTGATGTGTATGCTTCAAAAGGTGGATATTTACGTTTTTATGAGGTGGGCGAATTGGCTCAGATTGCCGCTCCAATGTATCTTAAAGTCGGAGCTAGTGCACAATCTCATCCGTACGACAGTGTTGGGGCTCCTGTTGCCAAAGAACGCGTTCGCCGTTTAGGGCTTGTACTCGACCATCTCAAACAGGTTGCGCCTGAACTACAAAAAATCGATAGCACAGACACAACAGTTTGTTTGCCTCAGCAAATGTAATGGCCCTCTTACGATGAATGAGAACGTTTTTAACGAACCACTCAGATGTACTGGTCTTCAAGAGATGGTACAAGCAGGATCGGTTTATGTAGATATTTTCGGTGCAACAAGACCAGATGCAAATTATGTGGAGCAGGCAATTACACAACTTGCGCTGGCTATGCCTCAGTATAAAGTTACAAACTACTTTATGGCAAAACCAGAAACTATTTCAAATACTGATTTTTGCTTATTCTGTTATGATAAAAAAACTAATAATTGTTGTGGATTTTTGAGTTGTAATATAATAACAGTGGCCGGGAAAACGTGCGTTATGCTTTACACTTTGTTGATATCAGAACGTTGCCATGGAACACGTGTCACTTTTTGTATATTACAAAGTTTATTTTCTGTGCTATCGAAAAAGGTGGGCTTGGACTATAAGTATATTATATTAAAGACGGTCAACCCTCGTTCATTCAAGATAATATCTTCGTTCTCAGATATAGATAATGCTGTCTTTTTCCCACGAATATCATTGGGTAATGACTATGAGTTAAGTAAGTTTTCGACAGAGTTGGCGAACTATCTTCATCCCGGTTATGAGTACAATAAAGATAATGGTATTGTCTACAATGCAAGCGGTTTGGTTCCTAGTGACTTTTACCAGGAGATGCCGCTATGTCGGGATAATACCATAAATGTCTTTTTTTTAAATAATATGACGCTTGTTGACAGGATGATCTGTATATTATACCTCCCCGATGCAAATGCGCGCACTCAGTTATATAGTCGATTTAAAGTTACTTAATGATGAGGTTTGTGTGAAAATAGTTTTTTTTGGTTTCATGGCATGCTATTTTGGCCAAAAAATTAATTTAAGCTCAGAACAACATCAGCTAATATTTATAAATGAATCTACAAGCGATGAAGATATTATATCTCATTGTGAGTGTGCTGATATTTTAGTATCGATGGTATTTGATGACCGCTTTGCAAGCAGTAGTCTGAAAAGAATTTTGGTGCCTGGAGTTGGTGTTGATAGGATAAATTTTTCACAAGTACCAAAAAATGTGAAGGTATTAACCTGTGCAGCACATGAAATGGCGGTAACAGAATATATTTTGAGCCATGTTATTACCTATTTTCGAGATTTGGACAGTATTGGCGAAAATTTCAAATCCCACTATGACTGGACGGATTGCTCTCGGTTGGGAGGAAAAGCTCGCAAACAGCTTAGTGAGCTCACTGTAGGGGTAATTGGCGGCGGCCTAATTGGACGTAAGGTTTCTGAGATTTTTACGCTTTTCGGTTCGAAGTGTCGTTGCCTGACAAGATTTAAATTTGAAGGTGCTGGTTCTGTTGAATTTTTCCCACGGGCTGAACGGGACGCTTTTCTCAATGGATGTGATGTTGTGATTGTGGCATGTAGCGTTGATGAACAAACCCGAAATATGATTGATTACCGTGCTTTGAGTTTGATGTCATCGGATTCGCTGCTCATTAATGTAGCCAGATCCGAGTGTGTTGACTATGACGCACTAGCTGATGCTTGCCGCAAGCGAGTAATTGGTCGCGCAGTGATTGATGTATGGCAATTCTACCCCGCAGAGGCACATGAGACTTCCAGCCCAGCGTGGCAGGACTTCAGCCTACTCAATAACGTGATAATGACTCCACATATTTCAGCTTGGACCCAGACTGTTATAGCTCGTCGGGGCGATACGTTAAGACGTTATATCCATGAGGCTACTACCGTTCAATCAATACAGGAGAGTAAAGCGTGAAACCATTATCTTTGCGGTCTGACATTTCACCTTTTGTCGTAATGGATGTTATGCAGGCTGCTGCTGAGCGCGAAGCTCGCGAAGAAGTCGTTTGGCATCTTGAAGTTGGTCAGCCAGGCACACCGGCGCCATTGCCTGTTATCGATGCACTAATGACTGCATTGCCGCAAGAAAAACTAGGTTACACGGTAGCTGCAGGGCTTACTGCACTGCGCGAAAGTATCTCTAAGCATTATACAGATTTTTACGACTTATCAGTTCCTGCGCACAATATTATCGTAACATCAGGGTCATCTGCAGGTTTTATCCTGGCTTTTTTAACTGGGTTTAATAAAGGTGATCGTGTTGCTGTACCCGTGCCAGGTTATCCTTGCTATCGTAATATCTTACTAGCTCTGGAGCTCGTGCCGGTAGATATTAATGTCAATGCGGATAGCGATTATTTGATAACCTCGCAGCACCTCGACGATCTGGCACAATCAGTTGTTGGTGTCATCGTTTCATCGCCAAACAATCCTACAGGCACGATGTATGACTCTGCGGTTCTCAGCGAGTTGGTGACGTATTGCGATCAGCGGGACATATGTCTAGTTTCAGACGAAATTTACCATGGGATTACATACAAAGAAAAAGCGACTAGTGCTCGGAAATATTCAGAAAATGTAATTGTAGTAAACAGTTTTTCAAAATATTTCTCTATGACAGGCTGGCGTATTGGCTGGATGATTGTACCGGATAACTGGATTAGAACAGTTGAGCGGTTAATTCAAAACTTGTTTATATCTACTTCTACGCTTAGTCAGGTAGGTGCTACAAAAGCGTTTGATGCATACCAGCAAATGGACGAATACGTAGCGGGTTATAAGCAGAAGCGAGATATATTATACACCGCGCTGAGGAAGTGTGGCTTAAATAATATTACCTATCCGCAGGGTGCGTTCTATATATATGCTGATGTTTCACATTTAACAAACGACAGTGTATCATTTTGTAAAAAAATGCTTGAGGAAACCGGTGTGGCTATCACCCCTGGGGTGGATTTTGATCCTTACAATGGTAATAATTTCATCCGATTCTCATTTGCTGCTGATTTGTCTACGATTATATCGGCATCAGAAGTAATTATACCATGGTTTAATCGAAGGTAGGCAATGTCACTAATTTACTGCACCTCAGATGATATCGTTAATGAAGTCGGTCATGATCAATGGCATGGTTTAACTGTAATGCCAGAGAAAAAGGAATTCTACTCTCGCGATGTGTATTTTAGAGAGGCATGGAGGGATGCAAATATCACATTCAATGAAAATACAGTAGGGATTTTGCAAAATATAGCTGTGCTGGTATTTAAACCAGACTCATTTATGGCGCGTAAATCTCAACTTGCTTTGGATTATTTAATAAAACATAATTTCATCCCTATCGTCTGGAGAGAATTTCGCTATAATCACTGGACTATGCGAGAGGACTGGCGTTATCAATTAAATCAATTTTCATTGGACCGTATTTTTCTTAATGAAAAACTACTTACCAGTGAGGACTGTACAATAGTTATTTTTCGCGATAACAGCAGTAAATGTGAGTTACCGGGAACAGTACGTCTTCAGTCGCTTAAAGGTAGTTCATTACCAGAATTGCATAAGCCTGAGCAGCTACGTGCGATTTTAAAAAGCCATAATCGTTTATTTAAATTCGTGCATACGGCAGATGAACCTGCAGATATTATCCGTGAGTCTGGTATTATTTTTAGTAAACAGGAACGTCAAAGCCTTTTTCAGGATATAGCACGTAATTTTCAGTATGATAACTCTGCACAACTAGCTAATTATTTACAGGAAAAAACTGCACGCTTTGCGTTGTGTGATTTTAGCTGGCCTCCTGCATTAGAAGAACTCAGGATGGCTGTTAAGAAAAGTCCTTATCCATCTGCTGCTGAGGTATTATTTAATGATATTTCACAGTGGTTGAATCAAGGAATTCCAAACGGGCAGGTTTTATCGGCACAAGAGCTAGAGATCCAGCTTGCTCAGTTAGAAACTTATATTAGCAACGAAGCTTTTATGATTATTTGTACTAATCTGATTCATCATAGCTATGCACTGGAGTTTGCATTAATGCGTGGTGATGGACTCGACGATTGGCTTGCTGGTAAAGGTAAGTACTTTTCATTCAACAAATCAGATATTAACTCTATTGAGGGGGTAGTATGAGTAATAATCATAGTGAATTTAGATCTCGAGTAGATAGTTTGATTGCTAGCCTTATAAATACTTTTTTAGAGACGGTATCGGGTGCTTGCCATCAGAAAGATGGGAAAGAAATTAATATTGAATATTACAAACGTAATCTTATTGAGATCATTCTACGTTTACGCATGAAACGTACCATTGATGGACTAACTATTCACTATTTCACTAAACATAATCCTCCGCTTGCGAAGCGCTGGTGTGAATATACAGGCGATGAAATGCTTCATGATGCCCTGTTTGCTTCGGATCTGAAGAAAGTCGGAGTCTCTAAAAATGAGGTTTATTCTACTGAACCACTTTTATCCACCAAATTACTTCAAGGTTATTTTTATTATGGGTTTGAACATGAAGGCCGTCCGCTGGCATCTTTGTGTAGCTCCTATTTTATTGAATCAGCTTCTGAAAAAACACAGCCTGACATTATAAATAATATTGAAAAAGTAATGGGAAAAGAATATGTCAGAGGTCAACGAGCTCATGTTGATCATGATGCTGAAGACGATCATATCGATTTTGTCTGGGATGTTTTAGTAAAAACCGCGACTCTTCCTGAAGATGAAGAAAAGATTTTGACTCATATCGATAATGTCTACAAATTATTCGTAATGTATTACGAAGAGCTTTATCAGCTGACGTTTGATAAAGCCAATATTGTTAACGTAGCTTGATGGAGTGATTTGAAATGAGCATGTATACCGCACGCAGAGATGAGTTTTGCCGTATAGCAGAGCAACGCGGGTTGGCCTTAAAACATATACCTATTGTCCAAGGACAAGACGGCTGTGCTTTGAATTTAACGTATACACTGCTCGGGAATCTGCAAGCTAGTACCTGTATCGTCATTCTTTCAGGTGTACATGGCATTGAGGGGGGGGCGGGATCGCTTATTCAGGAGGCGATCCTGAGAGATTTCCCGACGCCACAACAATTGGCAATTTGTCTCGTGCATGCTGTTAATCCTTGGGGAATGCATGAAATGCGGCGCGTCAATGAGATCAATATTGATCTCAATAGAAATTTTATTGGTGGTAATTCTATACAACGTAATGCGGGTTACGAGCGAGCGCGCAATATCATCTGTCCTGACTGGCAGAAACTCCCAGATAAATCAAAACTCGCCAAAGCATTAATGCAATGGATTGGACAAGATGGCCTTTCTCACGTGCAGTCTGTGATTACCAGCGGACAGTATCATCATGCTGAAGGCCTCTTTTATGGAGGAGTACAACCTTCGCAAAGCAATCTCGCGGTTCGGGAGATATTCCAGACGTTAGCCCTACAATTTCGAGATTTCTTAGTACTGGATATTCATACCGGGTTGGGAGAAAAAGGACAACTCAGTATTATTAGTGAAGGAGGGAGTGGTATCAGCGATAAACGCATATTTTCTCAAGCTACTAATCATACCAGCGATAAAGCCGTTTCTTCTTTACTGAGCGGTACGCTTACTGGATATGTTGATACGTTTTTTCACGGAAGACGTGCAGAAGGATATGTACTTGAAGTAGGTACCTATCCCGCTCTTGATGTAATGATCGCAATGCAGCGTGAAAACTGGTTATGGCGTAAAAAGATACGTTCTGGAACGTTATATGAATGCGTTCGCGAGGAATTTAAAGAGATGTTTTTTCCATCAGACGCTCACTGGCTGATGAAGGCTACAGATGCTATTTTCACGACGTTACATGATGCTATGGATACCTTGTATGTTCATCAGTCGGTCAGAGAGGTATAAATATGAACCGATTACTTCTACAGTTTACCTATTCTAAAATCATAGCTGTCGGCCTATCGGTCTTAATTCCAGTGTTCCTTGCTCAGCGTATCGTTGATGCTGATGTATTTGCGTCATACCGCGCTATTGAATACGTACCTTACATTTTAGTTGGCATTATTGTCGGCGCATCCATCGACTCTTGGGGGGCAGGTGTGATCATGCGCTGGAGCCTCTACCTTCATTTGCTTCCACTACTGGTGCTGATTCTAGTTTATAACGAATGGTTACCAATACAGGCTCTGTATGTAGCACTACTTATTATGTCGGCCGTTGCATACAGTGTATCTGCAGGTACTAGCCGTACAGCTTATGATGTGTTACCGAAAGAGGATTTAGGAAATTTTAATGCGCGAACATCGTTATTTGAACAAATAGTGACTGTGGTCGTGCCGCTTGTTATGGGATGGGCACTGACTAGGTCATTACAGTTAACGCTGATCATGTTGATTGTTTTCTCTTTTATTGTATCACTTATCACTCCGCATTATGAACGCCAAAATGAAATATCCAAGGTGCCGTGTGGTTCATTGTTTGTTTCGAGGATTAAAAATGGGATTAAGGCATTCAGAATCAACCGGGTACTGATGCAACTATCATTGATAATAATGCTCATTAATGCCATTGAAACTGCACCCGCGACATTAATGGTTTTTTACGCTACACATGAATTAAAACTCAGCGCCCTAGACACCGGAACCATTATCACTGCGGCAGGTATCGGTGGCATTGTGGGTGCATGGTTGCTGAGTTTTATCAGTAAAAAGCCATCGTTGTTGCTTGGCTTGTTGGTTGCCTCGATGCTGGTAAATGCACTACTTTATTTTCTCGTTTATAAACTAAATAACTATCCAATATTGATGGTTTCAATGTTCATTGAGTCATTATCGATAGTTGTCTCTTCAGTTTCTTTTCGTACGTTGCGTCAGCTATGCTCTGATCCAGCTAGTTACGGAACTACACTAGGTATCTCAGGAGCAATGGTGAAATGCGGCATACCTATTGCCACATTGTTCGGTGGATATATTGCATGGCACGCCGGTGTGCGCCAAGTATATTTACTTACAGCGATTTCTGAGTTAGTTTTAACATTCCCAGTTACATTATGGGCAATTCAATCACACAGAAAATCTGTCTATGAAATTTAATAAAGAAATTCTTGGTTTTTATGATTATTTCAATAAATATCTCATTGCTGGTTCTGAGGTTACCTTGCCGGTTATTAATGATAGCAATTGGGAAGAGCTTTATAGTAATAAATTATTGTATGCTTGGCTTGATATTTGGCGTCAAACTAATATACTAACACCATGGGCTAAAAAAAGACTAGAGATATATAAACAGAAAGAATTGCTTCATGAAAAAATACTAGAGAAACTAACGAGTAGATGTTTACCAGGTTCACTGATTAAACTCAAAGGTGAAAGTTTTAGGAGCCTTTACCCCAAAGGATTTCAGCGAGAATCTCGAGATGTTGATGTATTATATAAAAATGAGCATGATTTTATTTCTGCACATGAATACTTAGTGTCGTTAGGTTTCAGAGAAATGTTTGTTTGGTTGCGTAAGACTCGCAATGGCATGGCGGGTTCGGCCAAATTTCGACTAAAAAATAATGAAGGCGAGCGTGCACTTGATGACATTTATGTTGAGATTCATGTTAATGCCTTTCCTGTTTCGAATTTCTCGAGTTTATATTTCGATCAATTATCTGGCTTGACAGAAGTAACTCGTTTAGTTTTACTTTCTATTGCCGAGTTTACTTTTCGTGATGGGGTTGCAAAAAAATTTACTTTACGTGATATAATAGATGTAACACTTTCTTTTAATTTATTATCAGAAAGTGAGTGGTCGTCATTATTAGTGCTTTTAAAACAAGCAAAGCTTGAAGCACCCGTTTTATTACTTTCTGATTTCTGGAAGGCGGAAATTTATGAGCCGATGCCAGCACTCCTTGCGTGGCTACAACAGCAGTGTAGCTCTGCGCGGTGGGATGGAGATTATTCCATTATTGAGAATCAATCCTGGCCTTATCAGCAGCAATATGGAATGACGCGTGAACAGTTTGATGAAGTAGTGAAGTTTCATGGATTACTTTATGATTCACCACGGCAGATAACAAAAACGTATTCGACAGAGGAAATGACCCTCTGGATGAATAAAGGGCTGCCTGTCGTCGCTAAATATATTGAAAGATGTGGCTGCGTCACAATAAAAGAAAGTTATCAAATATGTGATCGTTTTATTTATTAAATTTTTTATTACCAATAGATTCTCGTTTTGAAGGACAGGCCCTCATGTGAGGAATATTAACTTTAAGAAAGGAGGCTAACATGAAAGTAACTCGTCGTGTTATTCCAGTAATGAACGCTCGTCTGTAATAATGAAAGTACGGCACTCCATTTTTATGGAGTGCCTTTATTATATTAAGGATGCCAAATGACTTATCAAAATTATCCATGCCTTGTGCAAGGTATCAAATATCAGATTGATAAACAGCAAATTACTTTTATCAACAATAGTGAAAATTTTACTATAGATTTCGAAAGTGAAACAATGGCACAAGCTGCTGGATATATACTTGAACATCTTAACAATGCTGATTTTGATATTTCATTTTTAAAAGAGAAGTTTGACTTTGCAATGCAACCTTACTCTGTTTCTGATTTTGTTGTTATTCTTGATGAGCAGCATTTACTATCCGACGCACAGCCTGTTAGTGATGTTATTTCGGGGCGGGCTTTTATTTGTGAGATCGAGAACTACTATTTTAATATTGTTTTGCCGGCCTTTGAACAGGATGAGTTTAGCCGTAAAGTCTTTACCAAAACTATTGATAATGCAGCTTTAAAGCGTTGGTCTGTTGAATATTATCATGTAACCAGAGCTGCGGAGCGTGTGCTCACCGCCTCACTGCGCGATTATAATAATGATGGTCTCACGATGGCCATACGTGATTTTTTCTTTGATGAAGTCGGTCATGAAAAGTTATTGCACCGCTCCCTCCGAGGTTTTGGTATGAGCGAGGAGGAGATAGAGTTAAGCCACCCTCATCTTTGCACTGAGACCATGATGGCAATGTTGTTGCGTGCTGCGCATTTTCACCTACCAACATTTGTGACATTGGTGACTTTGATGGAAGGTAACAGTGATGAGAGTCAGATTTACATTGACGTGTTGGAAAACTCAAATCTTTCCTCTGAGGCGATTCAAAGCCAGATTGTGCACGAAAAAATCAATATTGAAGGTGAACACGGTAATGAAGGGAGAGAAATTTTCTCTCATATCGCCGCGTTGAGCGTAAGTGACCTAGATATTGCCAAAAAAGCAGTACGAGTATTTTATGCTGTTCGGCGTGCTATTACGCCTTGGTTATTAGGCGAAGACAGTTTTGCGGGTGTAGATAAAGCGTTGTTCCGGCAGGCGTTGAGCGATATGCTTCCACTATTGAAAATGAGTACATTACCAATTGCTATCCCAAGAGCCACTTTGTCACAAAGTGAAAGACTGGTGAAGATGCTATGTGCAAATAAACATCAGCCTTATGTTGATTTTAACCTCAATAAAGTTGAGCAGTTGCTGATGTTGATGTTGGAGAATGTTCTATGGAAGGCGGCATATACTGATCTTACACTTTATTTGAATACGCTTGAATGGCTTGAGCATCTTGCAGAAGATCGTATTTCAGAACATCGAAAAGAACATGTCATTGCCTCAGTTTGGCATGTCTGGCACACCTTGCCGTCGCAGCCACAAATGGATGCAGGCCAGTTACTTAAGCACTTATAATTTATTATGAAAGTGATAATTGTTCGACATGCGGAAACAGAATGGAACTTGTGCGGTATTATTCAAGGACACAAGGATAGTCCATTGACCGCACGTGCTGCGTTGGAGACAACAGCATTACTTGCGGTGTTAGCGGAAGAAAATCATTGCGTAGAATGTGTTTACTCATCGCCACTTGGTCGCGCGTGGAGTATGGGAAAGGCACTTGCGGGCTATTTTCTCTGCCCGCTTATTGCAAATCCTTCACTTAAGGAACAGGCTTTCGGCGATTATGAAGGAACGCCATTAACGCAGTTGCAACGAGAGCATCCCGATGAAGCGAAGGCACTGTTTGTTCAAGATGCTCGTTTTTGTCCTCCTGGAGGGGAGTCTTTGGTGGAGGCATCTAAACGTGTTATCGATTTTTTGCACGAACAACAAGCGATGGCGATGAACCAAACTCTTTGTATTGTAACTCATGGGCAGGTTACTCAGGGGGTACTTGCTTTGTTGAAAGAAGGAAAAATAGATAATTTTTCTCGCTACTATCAGCCGAATGCTAGTTATTCTCTTTTAGAAATGTTGGATGGAAAATGTGTGAAGCTCTATTGGGGGATCTCCACACATTTACGCCAACTGGCAAATTAATTAACATTCTTCTTATAGTCTTGACCTGCTCCCCTCTGGTTAGTCCATCGCCAGGCTAGTAATGTTTATCATTGAACGATGAGGACATTACCCATGAAAAAGCGTTTCTCTGAAGAACAGATCATTGGCATCCTGCGCGAAGCTGAGGCCGGCATGACAGCTAAGGAGTTGTGCCGTAAGCATAATATTTCCGATGCGACATTTTATACGTGGCGAAAAAAATTTGGCGGTCTGGAAGTCTCCGAAGTCAAGCGTCTCAAAGCGCTTGAAGATGAAAACGCACGTTTGAAAAAATTGTTGGCTGAAACCATGCTGGACAAGGAGGCCCTGCAGGCAGCGCTTGGGGTAAAGTATTAACACTGTCTCACAAGCGCAATGCGGTTGCTCAGATGTGCCAGCAATCAGGTATTTCAGAACGTCGTGCCTGCCATCTTGCCGGGCTTTCCAGAGCAACTTGTCGTTATCGCTCTCTTCGGGCACAACGGGATGAAGCGCTGTCGGAACAGATAAAAGCGCTGGCGCATGAGCGCCGACGCTTTGGTTACCGTCGTATCTGGCAACTGCTGCGACGCGATGGCGTCGACGTAAACCATAAAAAAGTCTACCGTATTTATCATGAAAATGGATTGGCTGTTCACCGGAGAAAGCGTCGTAAAGGGCTGTCCGTGGAGCGTCAACCTCTTGTTCGGCCCAGTGCTCCAAACATGACCTGGTCGATGGATTTTGTCATGGACGCTCTCGCCGGTGGCAGAAGGATAAAATGCCTGACCTGCGTGGATGATTTCACCAAAGAGAGCCTCGATATCGCTGTTGCGCACGGGATCTCTGGCGAACAGGTGACGCGGATACTCGATAATGTGGCGTTATTCAGGGGTTATCCCAAAGCGATACGCACCGATCAGGGGCCAGAATTTACCGGCCATGCGCTGGACCAATGGGCTCATTATCATGGCATTGAGTTAAAACTTATCCAGCCGGGAAAACCGACACAAAATGGTTTTATCGAAAGTTTTAACGGGCGGTTTAGGGATGAATGCCTGAATGAACACTGGTTCAAGGATCTTGATCAGGCACGCGAGATCATCAGCGACTGGCGACAGGACTATAACGAGCGAAGACCACATTCTGCGCTTAATTACCTGACGCCGTTGGAATTCGCTGCAAACTATCGCAGTGGCAAAAATGATACGGCTCAAAACGATGTTACTAGTTAAGTGTCGGCTTAATTATTGGGGGCAGGTCAGCAGAGGTTATGATTTATGGTCCTACTATAAAAAATATTAGTGAAAATTACATATCTAAGACAGGATGAGATTGAGAGTTTTCTCTGATTAAAAGTCCTTGCTTCGAAAACATCTATTACCTTAAGCTAACAGAGTTATATCAGTTGCCTCGCGCAACACGCCAATGTCCCAGCGGTCTGAGAGGGACGCCTTCGGGTGATCACATGCCAATGCCACCTTAACCTGAGAGGTGGCGCCTTCGGGCGGTACCCTCGTTTAACCTTTGAAAACGAGGATCGCAACAGCGATGAAGGTTCACTTCACTACGATCTGCTTTATGCAGAATCTTCTATCGCAGATACATTCTGCGAATGTTTTACTCGTTTCGATTTGATGCTTTGACGTCAGCTTACGGTTGCAAACTTTGCAGACCGTGGGTATGCCAATTGGAACATTTGGCATCTTCCACGTACGCATTGAGAGCAGAGGAGCGCGGCGTCACTTGCGTTCGAGTGAAACGAGTACCAAGTGACGCCGCAAGGCGGACAACGTCAACACCACGTAATACGCGGCTTTGAAAGCGATTTTAAGTGTTTTTCACGAGAATCACCAAATCGCTCCGTAACTACGTATCCGTTTTGCGTCCGTTTTCACGGACGTCCGCAAAACTTGAAACTTCAACTAATGACTTTTTTAAGTCCTGACTACATGAAAAAGGAGGACATCGTCCAGGTACTGAGGCGTTCACCAAAACTGGGTGAACGGGGAGCATAAAAACCGTCGCACAGAGTGCTTAACGGGCTCCTGCAACAACTCAACACAGCCTCGCCATGCTACACAGTATCTGACGGCCAGGATGGCAAACTAACCGACACGCATGGACGTCTGACCAACGTATTGGTCATCGTTGTGAGTCTTTCTGCCAGGTGCCACTTATGAGTGGTTCACGGCAGAAAGGCTTTGTCTGAATGTTGCGCAGGGGAGAAGAATGAAGCAGAAAAGTACCCGTTCCAAGATTGAGTGTTTCAGGAAAGCGTTCATTTCGCTTGCCAGAGCTGGGGCAGGGGGATACGCGACTATTGCAGATCGTCAGCGTATTGGGCGTTACTTTCTTGAACACCTTAACAATACAGGTATCAAGTTACGTAGCGTTGACGCGTTAAAAGTGCGTTACGTAGAGAGTTATATTGAATACCGAAAGAGTTTAAATCTGAGCAATCGCACTCTGCAGAATGAAATGTCAGTATTAAGGGGGATCTTCAGTGCTGCGTGCGTATTCTGGCGAAGATGAACGGTCGTTCCGGAGGAACGTGAACGCGTTATTTCCTAACGCGCCCTAACTTCCTTTTATTACACCGACCGTTCACTTTCAGTCAACCTGTGCCAGTCGTTTTCTCATCGACTCACCTTTCATTTCCAGTCGATGGGCGTTATGCATCAGGCGATCCAGGATAGCGTCGGCCAGCGTGTTATCCCCCACACAGCCATACCACTCATCCGTTGGCAGTTGGCTTATCATCACCGTGGCATTTTTACCGTAGCGATCGTCCATTAGCTCCAGAAGATCGTTGCGCTGAGCCGCCTGAAGCGGTTCCAGCCCCCAGTCATCCAGGATAAGTAGCTGCGTTTTCGAGAGTTGTGCAAGCTGCTTCCTGTAGCTTCCATCTGCCCGGCTGTGCGTCAGTTCAACCAGTAACCGACTCAGGCGCCAGTACTGCACGCTGTAACCCTGCTGGCAGGCATTGTTACCCAGAGCACAACCCACATAGGTTTTACCGCAACCGCAGGGGCCGGTTATCAGCAGGTTCTGCCCTCTGAGCACCCATTCGTTCTGGCTTAACTGGGCGATCCGTGAACGTTCCAGGTTCCTCGCTGGCTGATAGTCTATGTCGTGGACCGAAGCTTCCAGCCTTAACCGTGCTTTCTGCAACAGACGTTTCTGCTTGCGCTGATCCCTCTCGAGAGATTCACGCGTGACTAGCAGCGTCAGTCTTTCCCGGAAGGAGAGCTCCTCGTAAGTGCCTGGCTGTTCCATCTGCGACGACAGCGCGGCAGCCATTCCTGTCAGTTTCATTTCTGTCAGTTGTTTCATCAGCGTATGTGGCATTATTGGGTTTCCTGTTTCAGTGGAAGTGGCGTGGGCCACGGATGTTCTCATGCTCTTGAGGAAGCTCCTGTGACGGATGCAGATCACCGTCCACTGGAACAAGGTCGCGGTTATTTTTCAGTATCGATTTTATCTGCTTCAGTCGGGTCAGCCCCTCAGCATTAGCCAGCCGACAGCTGTTGTTAACTCGCTCAGAAGGATACTCACGCGTCAGGCTCAGCAGCCCCAGACACAAGCGATAGGCCTGCTCCGGATGCGCTTTTTCTGCCAGACGTTCACTGACCCACGTGAGCGTGTCGGGTCCCACACCGGCAGCCCAGTTTTTCAACCGCCCCGGCGTCCACTGCTGATGATGGCGGTGACGCTCTGGCATATGCTCTGCCGCAGTACTGTTACCCGGATGAAGACGTCGAGGGTGGCTGGCGATCATCTGCCCATCAGCCCAGACCTCAAGCAGGTTGTCGAAGGCATGGAGTTCCACCGTTTTACCGACGTACTGATGCGGCACCGAGTAATGGCGCAGCTCATATTCGACGTGATAATCGATATTCACCTTCGCTTTCTTTATGTGGCGGTAGCGCCATGGCTGTACCGGTAACGGTCGAAGTGCGGGTTTATCAAGCCTTTCGAAGGCTTCCCGCCGGTTGCCGGGCAGTTTTTTGAAGGGACGCTCGTTGAGCTCCGTAACCAACGTACGGATGCAGTGGTTCAGCTCTGCCAGCGAGAAGAAGACCTGGTGCCGCAGCCGGGCCAGGATCCAGCGTTCAACGATCTGAACGCCAACTTCCACCTTTGGCTTGTCTCTGGGTTTTCGGGGGCGAGCAGGTATCACGGCAACTTGATAGTGCTCCGCCAGTTGCTGGTAGGATGGGTTGAGTTCGGGATCGTAGCGACAGGCTTTGTTAACCCCGCTTTTGAGGTTATCTGGGACCAGGATTTCGGGGACGCCACCGAAGAACTCCAGCATCCTGACGTGGCTGAGAAGCCAGTCCGGTAGCGACTGTGTATACGTGGCCTCCGCGAAGGTATGGTTTGAGGCTCCCAATACTGCCACGAAGATCTGCGCTTGGCGGCATTCACCGGTTTCTGGCGAGATAACCGGCACCGTGGGTCCACAGTAGTCAATAAAGCATTTTTCACCGGCGAGATGCTGTTGGCGCATGGAGCGTTTCTGCGACTGGCACCAGGTCTGGTAGCGGCAGCAGAACTGCGAGTAACTGTACGCCCGGACGGGTATCCGCTGGCAGTATTCTTCCCACAGAAGGTGGCGAGTGACGCCTTTCTTACGCAGCTCCATATGGATTTCAGCCCAGTCAGGATCTTCCAGCGCGCCGGGACGACTGTCAGACTCCGGATACAGCATGCTGGCAAGCTGGGGCTCTGACATCCCCTCTGGTAGCGGCCAGGTGATCCCAGAGGCCTCAAGGCGTTTGAGCATTTTCTGGATGGCACCCGTGCTGACATCGGCGCACTGGCTTATCTGACGGAAGGACAGGCCGACCTCAAAACGCAGCCTTAAAATTTCATGGATTTTACGCATTGCGATCCTCTTGTTTGGCATACATCTCTCCCAGGAATGAAAGGGAGAGGTATAACAGGAAAAATCAATGCGTTAAGAATGATTCTGGAGACGTGAACAGCAATTCCGGTCAGGTGAACACCGATTCTGGCAAAATGAACAGTGATTCTGGTCATGGTGCAAAATCGTGGTATTTTCCGCCGGAATACGCGTTCACGCAAAACCAGAAACAGCGTTCACGTTCCGCCAGAATGAGTGTTCACGAGCGGCCAGAATATGCACTGCGGGGAAACACCGGTTGGCAGACCCTAAAAATGAACGACTGAATAATAAATCGCTCGGTATTTCGGGCGTAAATCGTGATGGAACGAAAACAGCGTTAACACAAGATGAGTTTTTAAAAGCCTTTAATGAAATTGAAAAACAGGATCGCGGTGTGGCTGCCACGATGAGACTGGCCTATGTTTTCGGATTAAGAACGAAAGAGTCGGTTGAGGCCTGCAAATCATTATCAACCTGGAAACAGGCCATTGAGCGTGGTGATAAATCCATTCGTGTTGTGTTTGGTACGAAAGGTGGCCGTCCCCGTGATACAACAATCATTGATCGCAATGAAGCCCGAAGGGCAATTTTGTATGCAGAAAAAGAAGCCAGGGAGCGCAATGGTAAATTTATTGACAAGCCAGGCATTCATCAGGCAATTAACCGGTATCGATATTTTCTTCGTAAAGCTGGTTTGAATGGTGAGAAAGCACCACATAGCATGCGCTATAATTTTGCCCGCGAACTTTCAAAATATCACAAAGATAATGGTTTTAACGATAGCGAAGTCCTGGCACTGGTTTCAATGGATTTAGGTCACGGTGATGGCCGTGGGCGCTATATTAAACAGGTTTATTATCGGAATGATGTGGCTGAGGGGGACTGATGTTAATTCATATTAATCTCGGCATTAATCTTATTCGGCGTATTACCAGAAAAGATGCTGGGTGTTGGGTGGGTATTCTGGCGTTATATTCGCATTAACTCTCTCGAAGTCAAGAGAATCAAGCTGTAATCCCTCTACAAATACATCAACTACTCTGACTGGGTTATCTTCAGTGACAAAATCATCCAGCACCTCAGGGAACAAAGTCGACCGATGTCTGCCTTGGACTTTAATGTGATGCGTCATATCTGTACTCGCAATATGTAATCGTATGCTTCTAATTTTAATAGATAAAGTGGGTCTCCGCATGGGTTTATCAAGAATGGTTGATCATATTAAGTCACTGCTTAGACCAAAAAGTGAATAGTAGTTTTCACACAGCCTGTGCCAGGTATAGTCATTCGAGCCCTGATAGTTACACTTTTAAGTGATTCAGGGTATGCGCTTACTGGTTACGAATATTGTGCCAGAATCATGTGATTTGATGATTGCCGCTTTGCTTTCGAGCCAGTAAGTGCTCCACGTTCGCTAACGAATACTCAGGGCATGCAGACAAACTGCTGACAATATTTCTTTCAAAGAGCGTGGAATGCATAGCGGACATTACCTACACTAATGCTGTATTATCTACCGGATAGGGTAGTCAACAATGGTCCTAGAGTGTCAAGATAATCTGTAACGATTCATATGATGCAAGAGTCCATTTAACTTAATTATGTTAGCGCCAGTGATATAAGACGGTAATTCACCATTAGTATTGTCCGCTCCACCCTACATGTTGTTTCCTTTAGGTTCTCACACCAGAAAGGACATCAACATGCTGAGCAGAGAGGACTTTTACATGATAAAGCAAATGCGCCAGCAGGGTGCGTACATTGTCGATATTGCGACTCAGGTGGGTTGCTCTGAACGAACTGTCAGACGCTACCTCAAATACCCTGAACCGCCAGCCAGAAAGACTCGCCACAAAATGGTTAAGCTGAAACCGTTTATGGACTACATCGACATGCGCCTGGCCGAGAATGTCTGGAATAGCGAGGTCATCCTCGCGGAAATTAAGGCAATGGGCTATACCGGCGGGCGTTCCATGCTGCGTTACTACATCCAGCCCAAACGTAAAATGCGCCCATCAAAAAGAACGGTTCGCTTCGAAACCCAGCCGGGATATCAGCTCCAGCACGACTGGGGCGAAGTCGAGCTGGAGGTTGCCGGGCTACGGTGTAAAGTTAACTTCGCGGTTAATACGCTGGGGTTCTCCCGACGCTTCCATGTCTTCGCCGCGCCAAAGCAGGATGCTGAACACACCTATGAGTCGCTGGTTCGCGCCTTCCGCTACTTCGATGGCAGTGTGAAAACTGTGCTGGTTGATAACCAGAAGGCAGCGGTGCTGAAAAATAACAACGGAAAAGTGGTGTTCAACTCCGGGTTCCTCTTGCTGGCCGATCACTATGACTTCCTGCCACGGGCCTGCCGCCCACGCAGGGCCAGAACCAAAGGAAAAGTAGAGCGGATGGTGAAGTATCTCAAGGAGAACTTCTTCGTCCGGTACCGCACGTTCGACAGCTTCGCTCATGTTAACCAGCAACTGGAGCAGTGGATGGCGGATGTTGCTGATAAACGGGAGCTTCGCCAGTTCAAAGAAACACCGGAACAGCGCTTCGCGCTGGAACAGGAGCATCTGCAGCCGTTGCCGGATACAGACTTCGATACCAGCTACTTCGACATCCGCCATGTGTCCTGGGACAGTTATATCGAGGTTGGCGGCAATCGTTACAGTGTTCCTGAAACCTTGTGTGGACAGCCGGTCTCAATACGGATCTCACTGGATGATGAGTTGCGGATCTACAGCAATGAGCAACAGGTGGCGTCACACCGACTCTGTTCAGCATCGTCTGGCTGGCAGACTGTGCCGGAACACCACGCCCCGCTCTGGCAGCAGGTCAGCATGGTAGAACATCGCCCACTGAGTGCTTATGAGGAGTTGCTGTGATGCATGAACTTGAAGCGCTGCTGAGTCGCCTGAAAATGGAGCACCTGAGCTATCACGTTGAAAGCCTGCTGGAGCAGGCGGCTAAAAAAGAGCTGAACTACCGGGAGTTCCTGTGCATGGCGCTGCAGCAGGAGTGGAACGGCAGACATCAGCGCGGCATGGAGTCCCGACTGAAGCAGGCGCGTCTGCCATGGGTCAAAACGCTGGAGCAGTTCGACTTCACCTTCCAGCCGGGCATCGATCGTAAGGTTGTCCGGGAGCTGGCCGGTCTGGCGTTCGTGGAGCGCTGCGAGAATGTAATCCTGCTGGGTCCTCCAGGTGTCGGGAAAACCCATCTGGCCGTTGCTCTCGGCGTGAAAGCGGCGGATGCAGGGCATCGGGTACTGTTCATGCCACTGGACAGACTGATCGCGACGCTGATGAAAGCGAAACTGGAAAACCGTCTGGAGCGTCAGTTACAGCAACTGAGTTATGCCCGGGTGCTGATCCTGGACGAAATAGGCTATCTGCCGATGACCAGAGAGGAAGCCGGCCTGTTCTTCCGGTTGCTGAACAGACGATATGAAAAAGCGAGCATCATCCTGACGTCAAATAAAGGCTTCGCAGACTGGGGAGAGATGTTCGGAGATAACGTGCTGGCTACGGCGATCCTGGATCGGCTGCTGCATCACTCAACCACGCTGAATATCAAAGGAGAAAGCTATAGGTTGAAGGAAAAACGTAAAGCTGGGGTGCTGACCAAAAACGCCATGCCAATCAGTGACGATGAAATGGCGGAAAGCGGACAGCATCAGTAAAGAAAGCATCTAGCGGGCATGAAAATGGCAAATAACGGTCAAAGATCGTGGCGTTGACATAATTATGATATTAATCTCAAAAAAATAAAGGATTTTAACTATATGACTAAGCAGTTTATGTTAATGGAACCAAAAAATGAAAACTTTAATGAATTAATTGGAGGATCAAATAAGTACATTGTTCCTAGATTTCAGAGAGACTACGCATGGGATATAGGCCAATGGGAAGACCTGTGGAGTGATGTCACTACGCTTGATGATGAAGGGTTCCACTATATGGGTTATATAGTTCTTCAACAAAAAGAGCAGTACCAACATGAAGTCATTGATGGACAACAACGGTTAGTTACTTTGTCTATTATAGTTCTGGCGGCTATGAAAGCTATTAAAAATTTGATAGACAAAGGAGAGGAAGTTGAAGAGAACACTGAGCGACTTAATGAAATAACAAAGACCTTTGTTGGTAATAAAAACTTCGTTTCGTTAAAAGTAATCAGCAAGCTCGATTTGAACAGAAATAATAAAAGATACTTTCAAAAAATATGCTCAAACTTAGAGGCTCCTAATAGTCGTGGCACAACCTCTACGAATAAATTACTTCGAAAATGCTTTGAATTTTTCAATAAAAAAACCTTCGGCAACTCCGGGTCTGAAATTGCACAATTTATCGCTGATTTCTCTTCAAGCATGGTTTTTACGAAAATTATTGTTCAAGATGATCTTAATGCATACAAAGTATTTGAAACTTTAAACGCTAGAGGTGTTCAATTATCAACACCAGACCTATTGAAAAACTATTTATTTTCAATAGTAACTAAAGATGAAAAGATCGGAGATGAGGAACTAGATGAATTAGATGAGCAATGGTCGGAGATCATTGCTCAGCTTGGAGAAAGTAATGTGTCTGATTATATCAGGTATCATCATAATTCTCACAGGAGAATGGTGACAAAAAATGACCTCTACTCTTCCATGAGAAGAGTAATAACGACCCCTAAAGAAGCATATGATTATTTAAGATCATTGATAGATTCCGCATCTATTTATGCATCATTGATTAGTCCAAATGATGAATGGTGGGCTGAACAAGATATGAAATACAAAGATGCAATGCATTACCTCAACGGAATTAGGCTATTCAATATAAAACAGCCATTGACTATACTACTTGCGGCTTTCAATAAATTCACTCCCGAAGAATTTGTCAACCTTGCACGCTGTCTATATGTATTATCTATTCGATACAATGTTATTTGTCATTTGTCACCAAGTGAACAAGAATCTATGTATAATCAAATTGCAATTAAGGTTTCTAATCGAGAATATAAAAGAGCTAGTCATGTGAAACATGGCGATGAGTTCAAGCGATTGTATCCTGATGATAATATTTTCTTTAACGCATTTGAATTTCATCGAATGCCAAGTAGACAAACAGCAAAAAAAATCAGATTCCTTTTGGCTGAGATTGAGGAATATCTAGGTAACCGTTGCGATTATGAAAAAATTACATTAGAGCATATTTGTCCTTTCAATCCAGAAAAAGATTGGTGTACTTCTTTTGGGGAGGGAGTCAATGATGTGAAAGATAGACTCGGGAATATGATTTTAATGGATAAAGATAATCTAAAAAGAGCCTCTTTCGAGGTAAAAAAAACCGAATATGAAAAGTCAAAATACAAATTGGCATCAAAGGTTAAGGAGTATGCGAGTTGGAATTTAGAGGCAGTTAATGACTTTCAAAAATGGATGTCTGAACAAGCAGTAAAAGCTTGGAAAGTTATTTAACATATCGATAGATGCATAGGTGAAGATGGGATGTTTCGCAGGTAGTTCGACGAGCCATGGCATTACATCTCTCACCAAGTTCGCTACCTTGTCTGCAGTCATACCAAACACATGTTAGAAATACCCGCTATTGGCAGGTCCGCTTCTCGCCGGTAAGTGTTGGTGGGATTATTAAAATTTAGGTCGTAGTTAAGAATCATTAATTATCTGAATTATGGATTCAATACGTTGCTTCATCTCATCGATAATCTGATCCGTGGGGAGGTTTGCTGATCGCACATTGCCTGATATTTTTCCTGGCTTGTGATCATTTTTAAGAAGTGCGTAATCAAGGCATTTGATTTTGTTATTACCCAAGGTTATTCCAAAATTCTCCAACTTATTATCAGATACCTCGTCAGGCATCTTACCATCAGGCCTTAAATTACTCGGTATGTTAGCTTCTAATTTTTCCATAATAAGATACTTACCAGATTGGCTAATACTCCTGATCTCGGCAATACATTCAAGAACACTTTGAAAATTTTTTATAACAGCAGTGAAATATACTGTTGCTTCCGTTTCATTTGCTTTGTTACCAGCTGTAGTATCCTCTTTAATTATAAAGTCAGTATATCCATTTACTTCATAGACATTTCTCATGTTCCCACTTTTAATCTTTTGACCTATCAACACTTTAAAGTCATTATCAGTTGATCTGCACGCAGGTAACATTATTACTCCGTCTGAGTTTATTAAAAAATGTAGCCTATGGATTTATACCACCACCTTCTTAAATTGTGAATTTTTTTCTCAACAATGCTGTTCATTAAAGAAATGAATGTCCGCTTCACGCCCTGATAAGAAGTTGAGGATAATATTGTTTAAGAGTGTTGATTAACCTGTTCACAGTAAGCGCCGTTAAATCGACGTACTCCCCCTATCCATACTGCGACACATTTTTTAAAAAGGGGACCAGGTCCACATTCCAGGGCAATAACGCGTCGAGTTTTTCTTGCGTATCCGCCTCGCCGATGTGATCCAGCACATACTGGATATACGCCGTCGGCTCTAACTGATTGGCCTTCGCCGTTTCGATCAAGGAATAACACCCGGCACTGGCGCTGGCGCCCTGCGAACTGTCGGCAAATAGCCATGCCTTGCGACCGACCGCAAACGGGCGGATGGCATTTTCCGCCAACGCATTGCTGATGTTCACCTGCCCATGATCGCAATAGCCTATCAATTCTGCCCAGTGGTTGAGCGTGTAGTCCATGGCCTGACGGGTCAGCGATCCCTTCATTATCTTGCCGACATTCTGCTCCAGCCATAGTTTGAATGCCTTGAGCAACGGCAGGCTATATTGCTGACGGGCCAGGTATTTGTCCGCTTCACTGCGCCCCTGCAGGCTCCGTTCAATGCCATACAGTTTACCGATGTAGCCCAGCGCCACATCCGCTTTAGTGGGTTTGCCTTTGGCAGATTTTGCGCCCTTGGGGACCGCTTTGCCCGCTTCAATATATTTGCGCCGGGCATGATCCCAGCAGCCGATACGCACGAGATTGTTTTCACGGCACACCGCGTCATAACCGGCATAACCATCGGTTTGCAAAATACCGGTGAATCCCGCCAACAGGCGCACGGGAACACTACCCGCGCGGCTCGGGTCATACTCGAACAGCACTGAGGGTTTATCGGGGGGGCCACCGCGTATCACCCACATCCATTTGTCCGATTGGGCGGTTTTGCCTTCTTCTTTCAGCACCTGGATGCGGGACTCATCCATTTGCAGGTAACGGCCACTGTTTTGCACGTCACGCAACCTGGCCAGCAGCGGGGCAAATACCTTGGCTAACCGGATGATCCAGTGGGCCATATTGGTGCGGCCTACCGGGTGGCCACTGCGGGCAAGCATGTTTTCCAGGCGGTACAGCGGCAGCCCATCGGCATATTTGGCGACGATGATATACGCCAGCAAGGCGGTGGTGGCAAAACATTTGCCCAGCGGATGGACCGGGCGGCGGGCAGCCACAATAAACTCCTCGCCATCGCGGTCAAACACCGCTTTTTCCTGCCAGTATTCGATGACTTTTAATTGGGCGGGAATAAACGCCAGCTCTTCTTTAACCTTGCTGAAGAAGGTGGCGCGGGCGCCGGCTTTTTCTTCGTCGGACAGGCACAACTCCACACGTTCACGCAGCAGGTTGGCGGAGAAACCGCGTTGGCGTTTTTGGGTGCCAGACGGCGGTGGGGGCGGCGATACGTCATCCGGCAGTTGAGCCAACAAGGACTCCATTGCCACGTCCAGTTCGGCTTCATCGAACAAGGCAATCTGGTCAGTATGCCGCTCACTGCTGGCGGCAAACTGTTGGGCTTTTTTGAGGCGGAGCAGTTCTTCGAGTAGGGCGATATAACATTCGCGATGTTGAAGCTGTTGCTGAAGTTCCTCGACCTGCGCCAGCAATTCAACCGCAGATAAACTGCGGTTGTCTGGGTTTTCGGCTGGCGGGAAAGTGGGCGTTTTCATGGTTAAATTATAACAAAAACAGCCACCTGATGCTTCCTGTTTCGACTAATTAACGCCATCATAATGCAGTTTTTTATGCCCATTGAGTAGACTGATATCGTAACCATCAAGCAGCCAGTTAATCTGCTCCCCGGTCAGGGGTAACAGGTCATCGGCCAGACTGGGCCATTTGAACTTCTCCTCTGCCAGCGCCTTGTAATAAAGGACAAAACCATTGTCTTCCCACATCAGACATTTGATTTTATTGCGCTGGCGGTTAGTAAAAGCATACAGCGCCCCGGTAAAAGGATCGTGTCCCAATTCCTGTTCTATCAGCGCCGCCAGCCCGTTGACCTGCTTGCGGAAATCGATGGGTGCGCGATAAAGAAAAATCTGTGGCATCGCCAGCGCCGGGCGTAAGTCACGGTTACGCATCAGAGTTGCCTGAGAATAGCGCCCAGCAGGGAGACATTGCGGTCATTAAGACCGGTGATCACCAGGCCATTGGGCAATGAGAGTGTCAGCTCGGTTGGGGTGTCGACGTGGGTGATGTCGGCGGTGACTTTGGCAAACCCTGGGGCCCGCGCTTGAGTCGGGTTATCGGTACAATATTTTTGCCGCCAGTAAACAAACTGGTGGTATGTCAGCTGCTGTTGCTGGCAGAAAACCTGGCCAGAAAGACCGGATGCTTGCCAGGTGGTGATCTGTTCGCGCCAATAGTCGGCCCGCTGTTGAGATGTCATGATTGCGCCCTGCATTTATGGTAGACAGCGGCAGTGTGGCGCAGTTAATCACTGAAAAAAAGATGCCGATTTAAGGGCGCTTACTGTTCACAAAACGGCGTTTGTCCTCAATCATCTGGCGACGCTGTTCAACTAACTGCTGGAACAATCGGATATCAGCATTGTCGGGTTCAATGGCTTTTATCTTTTGGGGATAGCGTAGCATTAACTCTAATGCTAACTCGGCATCCTGCGGGTCATCCTTAGAGCCACTGGGCCAGAAGGTTTGCCGGTAGCGAGCCAGGGACAAAGCGTGTACAGGAAAAACGGTGATAAACGGATATTTCTGAAGAGCATACACCACGGGACCTTTCTTCAGCTCAAGAGCTATAGCGATCCTGCCTTTTACCTTCTGGTGTAACTCGGTAAGCCAAGTATCAATCGCCTCTGGAGTATGTTCAATCACATGGAATACGCGTTCACCGTTTTTAAACTGAACATATACATCATGTTTCTTATCGGCCCAGTCCAGACCAACATGAGCAGCAAACTGATTTATCGCAGTCATCACCAACTCCTTTTTATCGGGGATTGGTATGCGTTCCACGCTCTTTGAAAGAAATATTGCCAGCAGTTTGTCTGCATGCCCTGAGTATTCGTTAGCGAACGTGGAGCACCTACTGGCTCGAAAGCAAAGCGGTGATCATCACATGATTCTCGCTCAATATTCGTAACCAGTAAGCGCATACCCTGAATCACTTGAAAGTGTAATTCTCAGGGTTCGAATGACCATATCTCGCTCATTGCAGACTGTCAGGTTTTATCGTGTCCTAACCAAAAAACCTGTCAGTATCTCTTGGTAATCACACTAATACGATTTATGACCTGGTTTTATCGTACAAAATGGAAAAATCTTTGCGTTGATGGTATTGCCGAGCCTGGGCAGATTGTGTACGATTAATTCGCTAATGTTGTCTCCGACAACTGCCAATGTTCCGGTGATTTGAGAGGAACGCCTTCGGGTAATCACATGCCAATGCCATCATGACCTGAGAGATGGCGCTTTCGGGCGGTTAAGTTAAATCTGTTTATCCTTTGAAAACAGAGACCTTCGGGTTAAGGCTCACTTCACACGTTTTACTCTTAATTGCTGTTACCCCATGGCACTTCGCCATCAGATTTTCTTACCCTGCAGGGACTTTGCTCCCTTCGGGCATGGTTTCCCTGTTATCAGAGGATATTGCCATGTCTGTCTATGACATTACTGTCGAACGTATTCACGCTTGTGCCCGGTCGAATATTGAGTTCATCGTGCTCGTTTCTGAAATGGAAGCGGCATTACTCACTATACGTGCATTAGAACGCTGTGGTATTCCGGATGACGTCGATGTAGATGGCTTCCCATCACGGACCAACGAGATAGTTTGGATTGCTGGACAGCTCGGGAAAGCCTGCGAGTCCAATCTGATACCTGATTATCTTTTTCAAAAGTATATCACTGAGCTCATTCTTCTTGGTCAAACTGTAGATGAATATGCTTGGGAATATGGATTCCATAAAGGCGTGGAGTCTGTCGAAGACTTCTGATAGCGCTTCACCGAGGTCCTAACAGGGCTACTTAACTAATCACCACCTGCGGGGAAAACTTCCCCCGCAGGTGGTGAAGGTTTCTCCGCTTCACTGTAGGAGAAACACCATGAAAATCCTCATTTCTGCTTTACATAAAGCAGCCGTCGCCCTGGAACATTTTTCTACTGTGCTGGAGCAGCATGACAACGACTGGTTCACCAATCGAACGGGCCAGCTGAGCTTCCGTCCCGAAGTCTTTCAAAACGGGCTGGGGCAATTTACCGCTTCGGTCGCGTGTCGAACGGGGTGCAGTTCCCGTGACTGGCAGGTGCAGTATTTTTGCACCTGTGGTCACTGGCGTTCTGCACGTCAGGCCATGAAAGCAGCCCGTAGAATGGCTCGCGATCTGGCTTTGTATCGTTATCGTTTTAGCGATGGCGCCCTCAACACGTGGTGACACCGAATTTTATGACATGGCTTCCCGGAGAGACTTCCTTCCGGGAAGTCTCTCCTGTTAACCACAGAGGGGGACTTATCATGTTCCGTTTTACTTCCGCTTCTCTGCGCAAATATCGTATCAATTCGGTCACTCCGGAGGGTGAAATCATCCCCTCTTTTACCCGATAACCGATAATTTTCTTCCACTCCCAGTGGCGTATTCCGCCACTGGCCGGGATACGCCTTTTTGAGGTTTATCCCATGAAAAAAACGTCTTCTGCCCGCAGGGCACCGAAAACTGAACGTGCTGACCTTTATCAGCAGGTGACTGACAAAATTGTTGCCGCCCTGGAGAAGGGGACCGCGCCCTGGCGAAGACCCTGGCGTGCTGCACAAAAGCCTGCCGGCAGTTCTCTGCCGGCGAATGCCACGACCGGCAACGCTTACAGCGGGATAAATATCCCCCTGTTATGGATGGCGGCAGAGGAGCGAGGGTTCAGCTCCGATCGCTGGCTCACCTACCGGCAGGCACAGCGTGCCGGAGGACACATCCGTACTGGCGAAACCTGTAGCCTGGCCGTGATTTTCAAGCCGTTTGAGGTCCAGGCTGAAGATGACCAGGGCAACAAGCTTGTCGATGATGACGGGAAACCCGTGATGGAACCCCGCACCATGCTCAAACCCCTGCAACTGTTTAATACGCAACAATGTGACGGTCTGCCGGCAGCGTTGTCCGATGCACCGGCCACTATTCTGACTCAGGAAGAGACGGAGACGGTTTCTGCACCGGTGATGAACCGTGTACTGGAGATATTCAATGCCAGTGGTGTGACCGTAAACTTTCTGAATCAAAACCGGGCATGTTATCGGCCGGTCGCGGATCAGATAGTGATGCCGACTTCCGGGCAGTTTTTTACCGAGGCGGATTACTGGTCCACATTACTTCACGAACTGGTGCATGCCAGTGGCCATCAAAAACGGCTAAACCGGGAAGGGATAACCTCTTCGACTCGACAATTTGGGGATCCGGTTTATGCGTTCGAGGAGCTCATCGCCGAGCTGGGCAGCGCCTTTCTTTGCGCAGAGCTTGGCGTGTACGGCGAGGTGCAGCATGACAGTTACATCAGTGGCTGGCTAAAAGCCCTCAAGGAAGACAAAAGGGCCCTGTTCCGGGCGTGCCGTCAGGCACGGGAGGCTTCAGCGTTTTTATTAAATCTGAAGGTTGGCACTGAATCGGCATTAACGGCCTCAGAAGTGGCCTGATGGAGATAATGATGCAGACACAACAATTCTGGCAGGCCACCGCATCGGCACTGCTGGCCAGGCACTTTGGCCTGACGTTGAATGATACCGATTTATGCGATGAAGCCTGTGTGGACGCGTTGCAAAAAGCGGGTATCAAACCTTTTGAAGCGATTAATGACCTGGTGGACAAGTATCACCTGACTCATCTTGACGGTGCCGCTTACCGGCCGCGTTCGCCTTATCTGACTGCGGCTGATGAGTTGATTGCCGGCCTTGAGGCCGGTGCAACGCTCGGGTTCATCAGTCACCCGTAAACGGGGCTGACCCGTTTTATTCATTTCACCACCCACAGGGGGAGATCTTCCCCCAGTGGGGAGTCTCCCTCTTTTTATGTCCAAAAGAGGAGAAGTAACCATGTTTGAATGGTGCAAAAACCGTCTGGAAATCACCGGTCGTTCTGTATTTATCGATGTCATGCTGCAGTGGGTGACGGGCGATGAAGTTCCGCTCTACCGTCACGCCGTACAACAGAGTATTCAGCTGTTTCTGGCTGGCGCGGCAGGGATACTGAAGCCGGCCAAAAATGTGGAATACCTCCCGTTCCCTGGGCTGGTGTCTCACGGTTCTGGCCCGGCCATTGCCTCAAATCTGGCTTTTCAGCACTGGCTGGAGTTACTGCAGAAAGATGCTGTACTCAATCCAGATACCATCAGGCAGATTGACCGTATCTGGATGCAATCAGGTCTGAGTGCGGTCAGATGGGAGACGATCTCTCTGGCAGCACGCCAGATAATGACGCTGTTAATGACCCGGCAGTACGTTGACTGGTTTGGTGTGGCCACCTGGTCATCTCATATCGATGGCGGTGCCTGTTGGGAACAACTGGGGAAAAGACCTGATCGTGCCTGCCATTGCGACATGTTGATGATTATTCCCTCCCGGCTTGCGGCGGAACTTAACGGTAATGGCCATCTGCTGACGGGGATGTCCAGTACGGGTAGCCTTTACCGTCGGGTCCACGGGATGGAGTGGCCTTGTGGTCATAACGTTCTCTGGCATCGCGACCGTATAAACAGCCTGCGACTGGAGTTCGATTCACCATCGTATCCGCCCTCCAGTGAATTAATGGGGGAAATCTCAGCCATCTTTGACTGTGAAATCCGACATTGGTATCAGGAGCCGGTCAACGGTATTCGGGGTTATGACTGCTATGACCGCGGAGATCATGTTGATAGCGGCAAGTGTGGGACGGGGTCGTTTTCGGCTGAACTGCTGTCTTTCCCGGCAGACGCGTTGTCGGTGAATGAACAGGCCGATGTGCCGCAGGTGAAGGATGCGTGAAATGGTCAATGACAATAAGGTGTTGAGTCGCACAGCGGGTGAATACGCGCAACCTGAAGAACTTTACCGGTATGTTGTTTGCAGTACCGCACATCTGACTGAGCAAGACGCTGAGTTGTGTCATCGCCTCGGTCATCAGTGGTGTGAGTGGGGGGATTCAGAGTGGATCCATCTTACTGGCACCGGCTATCTGGTGCGGTTAAGTGCCTTCAGCTTCCCGCTGCTGGTTCTGAAGAGGCGCGGATTTTCAAAAAATGCACGCAGGCTGATCTACGTACTGATGAGACGATTAAATATCTCTCTCATCCACTTTGACTGCTGCGGTGAGGTACTAAGCGGGTTTGCTGTCCATGACTGGTAAGCCTGTGCTTTATTCGACAGTTACATAAGCGGAACGTCGTTCCGTCTCTCTCACCATCCTGAAGGGGAAATATCCCCTTCAGGGCATATTTCCCCTGGAGATATGCGATGAACATCATGGTCGACCATAAGAAGCAATTCATATCCATTTTTAACGAAACCGCCCGCTACCATCACCGGCAGAAGGTCTTTCGCGACTTTATTACTCTCGCGGCCGCATCGATTCATAACGGTATCTGTTTTGATGACCTGCTGGAACAGGAGTATATGGAGACTGTTCGCCAGTATGAGGCAAAAGATGCAGAACGGATGTCCATGTTACTGGAAGAAGTTGCAATGGGGCTTGCGGCTGAAAGCAGTGATTTTCTTGGTTCGCTCTACATGCAACTGGAGCTTGGTGAATCAGCACGAGGCCAATTTTTCACACCATTTTGCGTTTCCCGGATGATGGCTGAGATACAGTTGGGTGATATCAAAAACATACTGATAGATAAGCCCTTTGTTACTGTTTACGAGCCAGCTTGCGGTTCTGCTGGAATGCTTCTGGCTATCGCTGAGGTGATAAAGGAGAAAGGTTTTAATCCGTCCCGGCATCTCTGGGTTTCTTGTATCGATATCGATCCCGTGGCGTCAGGAATGGCTTATATTCAGTTGTCTCTGACGGGGGTTGCTGGTGAAGTGGTGACGGGAAATGCACTGAATGGTGAACGTCGCCGGGTCATGTTTACACCGGCGCATTGGCTGGGAAACTGGCCATCGCGTCTAAAAAGCTGCGCTGTACACGCTGTATAAACCTAAACTTAAGCCTCTGCATTGCAGAGGCTTTTAATACATTGCGTTAGCGCTAAATTTTTATGGCCAGAAGAGGCTAATATGCAGTTATTTCAGTGACGTTGAAACTGTCCGGTTTACCTTTAATCGTGTTGACAAACGCTTGCACCTTAACGTTTTGCCCAGGTAATAGATTTGTGGCTGAGTCAATGGTGTCGCTGACGACAGTGTCACCTTGATAAAGGTTAAATTTGATGAACACATTTTTGATAGTAGCATCGGTGTTGTTGTGTCCTTTACCGACGATAGCAATTAATCCATTGGACGTGTTTTCAAGATGAAGTTCACTTAATGTGACTTTATTTCCACTGGCCTATTTAACCCATTGGAAATACTTTTTTCTGTATTTTGAATGCGTTTTCTCCCTCTTTTTTGAACGATTTCTTCAGCATCAGTAATGAAGGAGGGGATGCCGTTCAATTTTGAATTCAGATCCAACATTGAAAGTCTCCCATCCCGCTAATTCATGGCATCATAGTTAAAAATCAGCGAATTTCTCCTTCCGCCACCGGGCCAATTTGTGTCCAGAGTTTTTTTGTCCAGGCCTCTTTAAGGTGGGAGGAGTCTGCTGAGCGATAGGTTGCAGCGACCTGGCTGTTGCTCCCTTCTCGGCTGACTTCCAGTGTCAGATGGTCTGCGTTCCCCCAGATGCGGCTCATCCGGTAGTAAGATCCCGGTTGAGCGCTCCAGTCAGTCCCTTCTGCCATTGCGCTGGCCACCCATCCTGAATTTCCTTTACCGCTATTTTTTGCGGCGGTGATTTCATCGTCCGACGTGAAGCGGTAATAACGTTTCAGCCTTGCGGCGGCCGTATCGACATCAGCATGAACCGTCAGGGTTTTACTGACTTCACCCCATTCAGGTGATTTCCCGTTATTAGATAACGCTGTCGATGGTGAAAAAGAAGAACCGAACTCGCTGATTTGACGTGTTAAGGTGCCCAGATCGCTATTACTGCATCCTGTAGCACCCAGGACGATTGCCATAGCCAAAAGGATCACAGGTACGCGGTGTCGTTTTGAGGTTGTCATGGTATTTCTCCGTTAAGGGGGACGGGTCATGTTGGACATGCCCCTGGCGGTATCAGAAAGTGACAGAAAGCTGGGCCACGGCACCGTAGGTACGATCCGTTCCGGCCATGCCGGTCAGATCGAGGTGAACGACGTCTAACGGAGAAATACCGATGCCGGCCGTCACGACATTGTTGCCACTGTTACGCATGTCAGCGCGGTAACCAGCACGTAGTTGCGCCCATGACCAGGCATTAAGTTCGGCACCGATGCTGGCATACTGTCTTTTTTCATCGGAGGCGAATCCACTGGCGGGCGTCATGTCAATGTCGGCCGCGAAGGTAACGAGTCCATTGCTCCACGCAGTACCGGCCGTGGCCTGAGGGCGAATGTTGAAACTGTCCTGCAGGCCATTCACTTTGCGGGTATCGACACTGCGTGCCACGAGGTTTTGTACTGCCAGTGCTACCGTCCACTCGGGAGTCAGGTCAGCAGAAAAACCAAGATCAACGTTGGCGCCGCTCTTTGAACGCTGCCAGTCACCACTGTGAAAGTCGGACGTGCTGTAGTTGTTGATGGCCACGTTGTAGTTCCAGGTATCAACACGCTGGAATTTTGGGGTGATCCCCACGGACACCGGCACCTTTCCCAGGGTAAACGGATGTGCCATGGCAATACCGTACTCACTGATCAGTGCGGCTACACCTTCAGCCCGCGAAGTCAGGTTGTTAAGCGTGGAGTCATCAGGCTGAACAAGGCCGGTGCTGGCAGCATCGAGATACGTCAGGTCGCTGTCACTCACCACGGCGCGCGCTTTCGCCTGTCCCCAGCCTTTAATGACCAGGGCAAACGGCAGGGTGGCATTCGGTACCGCAATCACCGCACCGACACCGGCATCTGCACGACCGCTGTGACCAGAGATATCGGTCAGCGATTTTCTGAGGTCAGCGGCTGAAGAAGCGGAATGACCGGTACCGGTGGTGTTCTCCAGATTGTCCCAGGCGTGTTTGACGTTATCGAAACCGTCCTGCAGGTTATCTGGGTCACTGACCTGGGCGCCCACGGCAGGCAGGATAATGCTGATATCATCGCTGGGGCCCGACTTTGTCAGCAGGGCGGGGTTCAGCAGCGGCGCCGCGCCGTATTTTGAGGAGGCGACGCCGGTTCCTCCCATCGCATCGTTACGGGCTTCAAACCAGGTACCGGCTGCCTGCGCCGTGGGCAGTGAAGATGCCAGACTGGCGACCATCAGGCAGCGTGTTATTAATGTGGCTTTCATTATTGTATTTTCCTGTGCAGTTTATGTTTTTTAGGTAAAAGAATTCCCTGATGCTGACGCACCGATTAAAATTATTTGTTTATTGAATAACGGATTAATTAATTAGTTCATGTCATCTATTTATTTTAACCACGCCGGTGTTGCCTATTTTTCAGAAAATCTGAGTGGCATTACTTCTTCTGTTTGCCACGCGGATAACTGTTTTGAAAAAAGTATTTTGTCCACAGCCATGATGGGCAGAACTTTTCCGGATGAGAGCAGGGATAATATGGCAGCATCGGCTACAGCGGTTGTAATAGAAGCACGCCCCTTTTTTTCCAGCACACCACAATATGAAAGAAAGTCTGAAATAAACGGCTCATGCCCACCATAGGGTATTTGCTCTCCAAGATATTCAACGGTGCGCAGCCTGATGCCATTGATCTTTTTAAATTGAATAAGGCAGACACTAATCAGTGTTTCATGACTGCGCATATCGACCGGTGGTGCGAGGTCATCGCGCAATAAGATAATCTGAGGTAATGGGGCTTCTGGTATTTCAGCTATTTTATTATCAATTTGTTTAGACAGACTGTGCCAGTCCGTAATATTGCCTGAGGTTATCCCTGGTGTGGCGACTTCACCCCGAAGCCATGCCTTGTTGACGTTAAACCAGTCAGCCATCTCTGAAAGCAACGGTGCCGTCAAATAATCCATCGTCCGTTCCCGGTTTTCCAGGACACTGAGACCGATGTTCCACTGAGACAACAGTGTGGCAACATCGGTGATCTTCAGATCATGGGCATCCATGAGTAGCTGAAAACGTTCAACAACCTGTGTTGCCCGAGCCTGGAAGGGAGACAGGGTCTCCCGGATCACGCCTTCAATCAAAACATTGATAAACTCGGAGGCTGAGATCCCCAACTTCGCCGAGACTTGCGTGACATATTCTCGGATACCTGGTTTGAACCTGACCGCCAATGGGTCCCCTGATTTTTTACTCTCCGTCGCGGCGGCGCTGAGCAGCACGCTGAGCTTATCGTCCTGTTCAAGGACCAGGTGTGAAAGCAGTGACGTGACGTTAAGGTTCATGGTTTTCCCTGGTGTTGAAATAATGTGCTGTATCGACTGTGTTTTATTCTTTGTATTCGATGTGAATACCATAATCAGACAGATTGCAGTTGTATAACGGACAATTTCGATCGTTCAGATCGAAACGGTTTATGTAGTCAGTATGAATACATCGCCGGAGGGGCATAACGGGAAATTGTTCATTCAGCATTGCAAATTAATGGGAGAGGCAGCAGATGATGGTCGTGCGCGGCGGCTTCCTCATTTTCGCAGCGGTTCCTGCAGGCCTTTTCCGTGGCTTTCATCCGTTTCCATGACAGCAGTCAGTGCCTCTTGTCTTTTTTGCGTATCACCAGAACACCACAGTGCACTGAGGGGGAATACCATCGCCATTCCTTCAGGAGTGTCTCAAGCTGAAGTCCTGACCGTTCTGCACGGCCCAATGGCCTTCCCAGGATGCGGTATTGGTAATGCTCTGGGGGAAAGTGGCGTAACAGTCTTGCTAGCCGCCGAGAGCTTAGCAGATGCGATGACAGGATAAGCGAGCGTCCAGGAGAGGCTAAGCCGGTACTGAGAGTGTGTATTAACGCGTCCCAAAAATGGGTGATGTCTCTGAGACCAGGCTGGCCAACAGAGAGCCAGGGGTTGAGGTGCAGCCATACTCTGTGTCGTTTTTTCATTAACACGAAAGGGGATCTTCTGAACAACAACATCACCCGTGATAACGGATTGAGCAGCAATGGGGAAAAATGAAGTATGCCGAACACCACCAATGAGCCTGATGTGATGCCTCTTCCGGTGATGATTAGGGTGATGGCGGCGCAGAGCAAAAGCCAACTGGAGGCAATCGTAGCCAGCAGGAAACGGTCTGATTTCATGCCTGTGTCTTACCTTTGAAAAAACACATTCATGCACATCCCTCTATTTTTCACCCGTTGAAATTCTTCATGCAGATCCAAAAAAAAGATCAAGAGGTTAATGGAGATAATCAATAAACAGTTCCGGCTTGCCAGGATAACGATAAAGCATAGCGTAATGCCCCTTTACGAGTGATTGATACGGGGCGGCAATGCTAAAGTGGATTGCAGGCAAGCTACATACTCTGACAGTAGATATGTCACCTCAGGTTGCTGTGGTATCAGAGAATCTGAATACCGGAGGGTGGTTTTCACCGCAAAATGCCGACGCGCTTCTGTCCACGCGGGCCAGAAAACAGGCGCTACAGCAGCTATGGGACAACAGTCCTTTCTCCCGACAGGTATGGGACGCGTTTTGGCTGGATCCGGTCAGGCGGCTGGCGGTCAGACTACAGCAGTTGCCGGCAGCGTCCACTGGGCCTTACGCCCGCGAGGGAGGCATGCTGGATGAGGCGCTGGAAGTGGCCGTTTGCGCGGTCAGGTTGTCCCGGGGATGGATGCTGCCGCCGGGGGCACCCCCGGAAGAACAGGCTGCACAGAGTGCTGCCTGGTGCACCGCCATTTTCTGGGCAGCATTGCTGCATGATCTGGGCAGCCTGGAGCAGATGGCTGCTTTTCATGAGGATGGTCGCCGGTGGTATCTGGGGGTCGAGGTGCCTGATGCGCCCTGGCGGGTGAGATTTTGTGATCAGACAACGAATTCAGTGGTCCGGGCTGCCACATCGGCTTATCGCTTGCTACCCTGTGAAGGCTTGCGCTGGGTGGCACGCTGGCCGCAACTGATGGACGCGTTGCTGGTTTACCTGTCGGGCGATAAGTCCGCTGCTGCTATCCTTCATGTCGCCGTGAGTGAGGCCCGCGAAAAATGTGGGCTGTTTGCTCAACACACCTCTCTCCTGTCTTCGGTCAACTCTGCAGCAGAAAATCCTGAGTCTTTACGCCAGAGTGCACTTCAGGCGTCTGCCGAACATCCCACCGATGAATTCGTTATCAGCCCCATTGTTTCTGCCAAGAATAATGATAATGACTCTCAGTCGCCGAATGGCGTACCTGTCTCTCTCCCCGGGTTGGAACTGGTCTCTGCCATCAGTCAATCCGAGCCAGTTGATGAGGCCGTATCGGGGACAGATACGCCATTGGAGGGAGGGACGCCGGGGGAATTATTGACGTTGTTGGATAAAATGACCGGCGCTGAACCCACGGATATCTCTGGCTCTGCTTCCTCCGAGAGTCTCTCCCCTGCGGAGGCTCTGCTTCAGCCAATCTCTGACGAGACATTCACCTCGGGAGAGCGTTTCTGGAACTGGCTGATTGATTCCACAGAGGAGGGAACATTAAGCGTTAATGCGCAGGACAGCCTGCTTCATATTATGGCGCAGTATGTTTTCATTCAAACGCCTGATTGTTTTTACCGTTACCTGGCAACGCGGAATAATGCTGAAGCAGATAAAAATGAGGTTCAAAAAACCTTTGAAGCCCTGAACAGGCATTATTCAAGGAATGGCAAGGGGATTTATATCTACAGAAAATATGAGAACGATGGTAGAGAAGGGCGTTTTACAAAAATGTCAGGTTATATGATCCCGGTAGCACAGGTTTTCAAGAAAGGTGTGGTGCTTTCTGATAGCCCATGGTTGGCACCTAATAAATAAGTATTAATGACATCTTTAATTGAATGATACGGAGAGTGAAATGGATTTGATTAATTATGACGATATATTGCAGGATTATTTCTTCAGTAAGGTATTAAGGCCGGCTACCGAGTTGAGTTATCGGAAGGTCGTTAATTCATTCAGGCGCTATACAGAAGATAACGTTTTACCTGGCCAGGTCAACAGACTGACCGTGCTGAATTGGCGCCGGTATATATTAAATGAACAGTGTCTGTCATCCATAACATGGAATAACAAAGTCGCGCATATGCGGGCGATTTATAATCATGTATTACAGCAACAAATCATTCCCCTGAAAGATAACCCTTTTAATGGCGTTGTTGTCAGACCCGATATTAAGCGTAAAAAAACGCTCACTGAGTCAGAGATCAAGAAAATCTATTTACTGCTGGAGGCCAGGGAAAAGGAGGAGGGCCTTGGCATTACTGAGAAAATACGCTCTGCACTGCGGCCGGCGTGGTATTGGCTTAGCGTAGTAGATACGCTTCGCTATACGGGGATGCGACAAAATCAGCTGCTCAATATTCGTCTGGAAGATGTTCAACTCGAGGAAGGGTGGATAAATTTACGATCAGAAGCGTCTAAAAATCACCGAGAGCACCGGGTTCCAATCACCCGATTACTGCGGCCCAGACTAGAACGACTGATTATGGTTGCCACAGAACGCGGCGCAACACACAGTGATATGTTGTTTAACGCAAGCCGGTTTGATGGACGAAAAAACATGCTAACTGACGTTATGGCTTATCAACCGCTGCGTGCTTTCTTCCGTCGGCTCTCGAAGGAGTGTCAGTGTACCATCACCCCGCACCGGTTCCGGCATACCATTGCTACCGATATGATGAAATCACCCGATCGTAATCTGAAAGTGGTTCAGACACTCCTTGGACATTCAAGTGTTGCGGTCACACTGGAGTATGTCGAAGGAAATATGGACAGTTTACGGTTGGCATTGGACGAGGTATTTGACAGACAGGGATAATACCAGGTCAAATTCAGGTGACTGAAAGCAAAAAAATGGCGCTTTCCTTTACAGAAGATTGACACTACCGGTAGGAAACTGTAAGAATTCTCATCGGAAGGACGAGAGAAAGCTAGAAAGTGTTTACAGACACTCTCTAGCTTCTTAGTCCCGAGTGTTCAACAATCGATGCGATAAGCATATTTATCACATGAAGTCGATTCGGGTACTTATGTCATGCCCGTTAAGGATCTCATCCCTTAACGAACAGGCTCTGAAGATGGTGCCCGGACTCGGAATCGAACCAAGGACACGAGGATTTTCAATCCTCTGCTCTACCGACTGAGCTATCCGGGCAACGGGGCGCATTAAACCGTATATCACTAAAGTCGTCAACGGGTTTCTGTCACAACTCGGTACGGTTGCTCTATTTTCAGTCACTAATGCTGGATTAATCATCAATATGGGTAATGGATGACATCAGTCGGTACAAAATGACTGTTATACCACTTGGTAATCCGTCCTGCTGAGTGAGTCTGTTTTCTTGAATTTGACCTAAAAGAGTGCCACTATTGCGCGGTTTATGACTTCCCATTCACTTGTGGTTATAGAGGGCCGCTGATATGCCAGATTCAATGCTCATGGTGCGGAAACAATGTGCCAGAACTTTGATGATGTCGCAGTATGCTGGTGGTTCTGTTTCTGCTTTCTTCACTCCCCGTTTATCCTTTGTCACCATGCGGTGAGGCATAATGACGCTCACTGTTAGACATGATTAAAAATAGAGTAACTCCTCTGATTTTACTGATGTCTATCGGATGGTGCTGATCCCAGTTTTCCCATTCGTTATCGGCAATTTAACGCTGTAGATCATGCATGTGTCGTGATTGATTGGCATTGTAGTTGGTTGGGAACCTTATTCCTGCACTGTGTCTTCTAGGCACGTACACTCATCCTTAACCGTTTTAGGTTTGGTTACATGAAACAGTTAAAAATTGCGGCTAATGCGGCGATTGCCTCCCGTATAATCACAACGCGTCCGATTGTGGCGTTGAGTCAGACCGATTTTACCGATATCGCTGCTGTAGTCGTCTCGGTGGAAGAAGCGCGCAGCGGCATTTTGTCGGTGCTGCATCACACCGGTTTTGCTATTCCGGCTTTTGTGGCGCGGGAGCAAACGAATGACAGTCTGGAAATGCTGCCACCTGGCAGTGAGTGGTTGTGGCTGGATGAGTCTGGCGAACACGCAGAAACTCTGGAACAGGCAGCGGAAGGTTATCAGCGCGCGCTGTTGCCACCTTTCTTTGGTCGGCTGATCAAATATGCCGCTATGGGAAATAGTACATTTGCCTGCCCAGGACATCAGGGCGGGCAATTCTTTCGCAAGCATCCGGCGGGCCGTCAGTTTTATGAGTTTTATGGCGAAAATGTGTTCCGTTCGGATATCTGTAATGCCGATGTCAAACTAGGCGATCTGCTGATTCATGAAGGGGCCGCTAAAAAGGCGCAAAAGTTTGCTGCCCGGGTATTTAACGCGGATAAAACCTATTTCGTGCTGAACGGGACCTCGGCAGCCAATAAAGTGGTGACTAATGCACTGTTGACCCGTGGCGATCTGGTGCTGTTTGACCGCAATAACCATAAATCTAACCATCACGGCGCGTTGATTCAGGCTGGCGCTACACCGGTTTATCTGGAAACAGCGCGAAATCCGTTTGGCTTTATTGGCGGTATTGATGCGCACTGTTTTGATGAAACCTATCTGCGTGAGCTGGTGCGGGAGGTCGCGCCGGAACGTGCTGATGAACAGCGTCCTTTCCGGCTGGCGGTGATTCAGCTTGGTACTTATGATGGCACCATCTATAACGCCCGTCAGGTGGTGGATAGTATTGGCCATCTGTGTGATTACATCCTGTTTGATTCCGCGTGGGTGGGATATGAGCAGTTTATTCCGATGATGGAACAGTGCTCTCCGCTGTTGCTGGAACTGAACGAGAATGATCCCGGTATTTTCGTTACTCAGTCGGTACACAAGCAGCAGGCTGGTTTTTCCCAAACGTCACAGATCCATAAAAAGGATACTCACATTAAAGGGCAGAAGCGGTTTTGCAACCACAAACGCCTGAACAATGCGTTTATGCTGCATGCCTCGACCAGTCCGTTTTATCCGCTGTTTGCCGCGCTGGATGTCAATGCCAAGATGCATGAAGGTGCTGGTGGTCGCCGTTTATGGCTGGAGTGCGTCAAGTTAGGGATCGAGACTCGCAAGCAACTGTTGGCGTGCTGCTCACTCATCCGGCCGTTTGTCCCGGTCAGTGTCGGCGGGATCCACTGGCAGGATCACGAAACCGACGTAATGGCGCAAGATGTCCGTTTCTTCAATTTCAGGCCGGGTGATCGCTGGCATTCGTTTGAAGGTTATGCGCCGGAGCAGTATTTTGTCGACCCCTGTAAACTGTTACTGACCACCTCAGGAATTGATGCGCTCACCGGTGATTACACCCCATTTGGTATTCCGGCCACAATTCTGGCGAATTATCTGCGTGAACACGGCATTATCCCGGAGAAATGCGATCTTAATTCCATCTTGTTCCTGCTAACGCCAGCGGAAGATAGTCTCAAGATGCAGCATCTGGTGCAGGCTCTGGTTCGTTTTGAGCAGTTGATTGAACAGGATGCACCGCTGAGTAGCGTGTTGTCGGGGTTGTATCATAAATATGAACAGCGTTATGAAGGTTATACGCTGCGCCAGTTATGCCAGGAAATGCATAATTTTTATGTCAGTCATAATGTGAAACTGCTACAAAAAGCGATGTTTCGTAAATCCTCTTTCCCTGAAGTGGTGATGTTGCCGCAGGAAGCCAATAGCGCTTTTGTCCGGGGTGATATCGAGTTCATTGCGCTGGATGAAGCTGAAGGTCGTGTTGCGGCAGAAGGCGCATTGCCTTATCCACCGGGAGTGCTTTGCGTGGTGCCAGGCGAAGTATGGGGCGGCGCGGTACTGCGTTATTTCCTGGCGTTAGAAGAAGGAATCAATCTGATGCCGGGTTTCGCACCGGAGTTGCAAGGGGTTTACAGCGTGGCGCAAGCCGATGGTAGTAAGCGACTGTATGCGCATGTGATTGCACAGTAAACACAGTAACCAACCCAGATAATCCCCGGGAATTCCCGGGGTTTTACGCTCAATTGACCAGACTTTTGTGCTCAGTATCCGGCCGATTGACCTCTTTTTGCCGTTTGCGCAAACCATACCAGCCAGCGATCAGCACCAATACCAATATGGGTATGGTGGCGATAGTCCAGGTTCCGTTCGGGTAGTCCATTGCCATCAGAACCAATACCCCTAGCAGGAATGCCAGCGTTAACCAGGAGGTCACCGGTGCACCAGGCATTCTGAACGATACGGGTTTGGCTTTTCCTTCCCTTATGGCCTGTCGTAGTTTCATTTGACAGATGATGATGAACCCCCAGGAGCAGATAATGCCAAGAGACGCAATGTTCAAAACAATTTCAAATACCTGTGATGGCACGATGTAGTTCAGGAATACACCAATGATATAAATGCCCACCGTCACCAGAATGCCGGTATAGGGTACGGACTGGCTACTCATCTTGGACATGAACTTCGGTGCGGAGCCGCCGAGCGACAAGGAACGCAGAATGCGACCAGTCGAGTAAAGCCCAGAGTTAAGGCTGGAAAGCGCGGCTGACAATACCACGAGATTCATGATAGTACCGATGTAGGGTATACCCAGTTTGCTGAAGAAGGTGACAAACGGACTTTCTCCAGCTTGATAGGCATTCCACGGCAGCAGGCACACCAGCAGGATCACCGAGCCTACGTAGAATAAGCTGATGCGCCAGATAACACTGTTCACCGCTTTGGGTAACATATTTTCCGGATCTTTGCACTCTCCGGCGGCGGTACCGATGAGCTCAATGCCAGCAAAGGCAAAAATAACGCCCTGAACCAGAACCAATGCAGGTAACAAACCGTGTGGGAACATGCCGCCATTGTCGCTGATCAAATGAAAGCCAGTGGGATTACCACCCAGCATTTTGCCGCTTCCGAGAAACAGGGTTCCGACAATCAGAAAGAGGGAGATCGCCGCGACTTTGATTAGTGCAAACCAGAACTCCATTTCCGCAAACCACTTTACGCCGATCATATTCATGGTGGTGACAATACCCAGCGCACTTAACGCAAATACCCATTGAGGCACATCAGCAAAGGTGCCCCAGTAATGCATATAAAGCGCGACCGCGGTAATGTCGACAATCCCTGTCATCGCCCAGTTAAGAAAGTACATCCATCCTGCTACGTAGGAGGCTTTTTCCCCCAGGAATTCCCGAGCGTAGGAAACAAAACTTCCGCTGGAAGGGCGATGTAGAACCAGCTCTCCCAGCGCCCGCAGAATAAAGAACGAAAATATCCCGCAGACCAGATAAACCAGAGCCAGTGCCGGTCCTGCCATTTGCAGACGGGCACCTGCGCCAAGAAACAATCCGGTACCGATGGAACCGCCAATGGCGATCATCTGTACCTGGCGGTTTCCCATGCTTTTGTGATATCCCGCTTCATGTGAGTCCAGCCAGCGCCGTTTCGCGGCATGGTGCTCGGTATCTGTATTTTTATGCTGATTCATTACCGGTTTAATTCCCTTGTCTGTCATTCAGGAGTCTGAAATTGATGTTTTATTTTAATCAGTTAGCTGTAAATCAGGTTTTCTGCGCGCCGTACAACCCGAACCAACAGGGAGGGCGGCGTTAAAAACATCAGCGATGCTACCTTTTCTTAACAAGGGAGGCAAAAATTGTCTGGGTTGGTAAAGAATCAAAATAAGAGGGTTATAAGAGAAACACGTAGAAAGCCAGAATAACTTGATTAAATAAGGTATTTCTATGGTTTTTCTGGCTGTGTAATCAATTAATCATAGCATTTGCTTATTACTGTGACGATATGTTTACGGCCTTGGCGTCTTCTTCAGCCTGGCGTAAAATTGCCTTGGCTACCCATTGGGTGACATCCTGAACTTCGCCATTGTCCAAATTCCAGATATCTTTCAAAACCAGAAACACCTCAGAGCCGTAAATCAGTGACAGAGCATAAATGACCCGCTGTTGCTCCTGTTCCGTGATCTTACCTGTCAGCGGTTCGGTCGCCAGTTTGAGCAATTGCTTGCGATTACCACGAACCAGCCTGTCACCATGCTGACGATCTGCCCATTGTTGCAGCGAAAGCTGCAATGCCGCCCGCAATGCACCTTCATGCTGAAACATCCGTGGATAGGCGAAGCTCAGTAGCTCGGCAACCCGTAATTTTGCATCGGGCTGGGTAGGATGCCAGGCAAGAATTGGCCCCAGGCTTTCAGCGACCACAGCAGAAACCAACGCACTTTGAGTAGGAAAATAACGATACGCTGTCGCACGGGAGAGCTGTGCTTCGGCGGCGATGTCGGTAATCGAAGGAAAAACTTCCTGATCGAACATTTTTATGGCGGTTTCAATCAACAGCCGGCGGGTTCGTGCTCGTGTGGATGTGAGTGTCATTTCCTGTCCAGTCACGTAGGCCTCATTATTTTTATCACGCTATGGTCAGACAGCAGGCCGCTGTATTGACGGCAATATAATAAAATGGGTGATACACCTGCCATGTCAACTTTTACGCTACAACATACAGTAACGACAATATTTTTGTGAGACCTCAATCTCATTTGATTGCTTAGTGATTTGCGATATTGATACGGCAGTCTCATTATGTATTGATAATAAAATTACTTAACATGCTAATTATTAAGTATTTTTATAGATTAACCAGATGTAGGAAAGGAGTCAATGGGGAAGGGATCAGGTAGTATTTATATTGCAACTACATCAGATACTAAAGGAAAAGAACTGTTTTACATCCGAGATCTGATTGCGGCAACCGGACTTGATACTGTCACTGTTGACCTTTCTACCAAGTCGTTGACTGAGGATGCGGGAACTGATATCAGGGCTGGCACTGTGGCGTCTTATCATCCACAGGGGGCAGCAGCGATATTCTGCGGTGACCGTGGATGTGCGATTAGCGCCATGGCGCAAGCGTTTGAGCGTTTTATGCTATCTCGTGAAGATGTCGCAGGTTTGTTAGGGTTGGGAGGATCCAGTGGTACCGCGTTGATCACTCCGGCGATGCAGGCTCTACCCATTGGCTTGCCCAAGCTGATAGTTTCAACTATGGCGTCGGGCGACATTTCAGGTTACATCGGTGCTAGCGATATCAGCATGATGTACTCGGTTACCGACGTATCCGGCCTGAACCGAATTTCTCGTCAGGTGCTGGGCAATGCCGCGCACCAGATGGCCGGAGCCGTGAAGTTCCGTACGCAGCAAAACCATGATGATAAACCGGCGCTGGGGCTGACCATGTTCGGCGTCACTACACCTTGCATTCAGGCTGTCTGTCAGGCGCTGGAAAACGATTTTGACTGTCTGGTCTTCCATGCTACCGGCAGTGGTGGTCTGGCGATGGAAAAACTGGTGGACAGTGGCTTGTTGGCAGGTGTGCTCGACCTTACGACCACTGAGGTGTGTGATTTATTATTTGATGGTGTATTGGCCTGTATGCCGGAACGGTTTGATTCCATTGCCCGAACACAACTGCCATATGTCGTTTCCTGTGGTGCGTTGGATATGGTGAATTTCGGCCATCCTTTCACCATTCCTGGAAAATACGCTGGTCGGTTATTTCATAACCACAATGCACAGGTCACTCTGATGCGTACCACGGTGGAAGAGAACATCGTTATGGCGAAATGGATTGGCAACAAGCTTAACCATTGTGAAGGCGAAGTTCGTTTTCTGATCCCGGATGGCGGTTTTTCTGCACTGGATGCTCCTGGTCAGGCGTTTTGGGATCCATCGGCACAAAAAGCCTTTAGTCAGACGTTGGAAATGACAGTAAACCAAACGGAGAAACGGCAGATAGTCCACTTGCCGTACCACATTAACGATCCTTTGTTTGCCAGCACGGCAGTGGCTGTGTTTAGGGCTCTGTTCAGATAAGGAGAAAAAACATATGTGCAACATCATCAGCCGTTGTTGACAAAATTTAAGGAGATGATTGCCTGTCGTGAACCGATTATCGGTGGCGGAGCCGGTATGGGTCTGTCGGCGAAGTGTGAAGAAGCGGGTGGCATTGACCTGAACATCATATAACTCAGGTCGTTATCGAATGGCCGGACGTGGTTCGTTGGCGGGTTTGCTGGCATACGGCAACTTCCGCGCCAATCTGGAAGAGACCGGTATGGGGTACGCTCTGGAAGTGGACATGATCCGTCTGGCGCATGAGAAAAATATGCTGACCACACCTTATGTATTCAGTGCGGAAGATGCGCAATACATCATGGAACATTGTCCACAATGTGATGGTTTTTATGGTGCCAGTTCGATGGAGCGTCTACCGACAGAAATAGCATTAACGGATACTACAAAGCAGTTCAATAGCATCACGCGTTAATATTTTTAGGCTGATTATTTGCCAACAGCGGGGAAAATATAGCCAGCAGGAACACCCTGCTGGCTACATCATTTGTGACTATACCTGTCATCTTGAAATCTATTGAGTATAGCGGCCAAGCCGGTAGTTTTTTTGCGCCAAATTGACCTTGTACAGATAGTGGCGTGACTCGGCAGACGGGTGACGTGTTACCAGTGTCTGGTAGATTTCACTTGGCGACATCCCGTTAATGATATTCACCGCTTTATTCTTATCATTAGAGAATACTCGCAGTACGCTGCCTGCACCGCCATTGTAAGCACTAATCATGGCGTAACGCCGTGATGTGGGGTTCTCAATGCCCGCCAGATAGACATTTTTCAGAATCGACAGATAAGCGGTGCCCGTGTCAATATTCTTTTCCGGGTCAAACAGATAGCTGCGACTCGGTTTTCCCCATTTTCCCCTCATCTTGAATACGTCGCGTCCGGCGCTATGTTGAACGACCTGCATTAATCCCAGGGCGTCGGAATTACTCACGGCATAAGGGTTAAAACTGGATTCTGTCTGCATGATGGCGAGAATCAGTGATGAATCAATACCGTAGCGCTCAGATGCCTGGCGCACGATGGGCAGATACTTGTGAGCACGCTTATCAAGGTGGTTAGGTACTAACTGGATGGTAACAGACCAGATAACATGCAGCCCGGAGGTGCGGCTTTGCAGTTTGGTCTGAAGCAGATAATCGGCAAAGGCACTGGCTCGGCCTTCCCAGCGAATCGGTTGCCCGGTGTTATCCAGCACCTGACCGTATAACATCGGTTCGCGACTGATCTGGATATCATTGGCATCGGAATACAGGTCAGTGTTGCTGGCATCATCTCCCATCAATAACGTGGTGATAATCGCCTGACGCAGGCTCGCTCGATAGTTGGTGGCTGAAATCGTCTCGACGGTAATTGTCCCCGTCTCAAAGTTGATATGGCTACGTGTCAGATATTGATCGGAGTATTTTACGTAGTCTTTGGGGCCGGCTATCAGTACTTCATTGATACCCCAGATGTTTTCAATATTGTTGGCAAATTGCCCCATCAGAATATCAAAAGCGTTGGTATCTTTGATAAAAGCTTCGTTGTCAACGTACCCCTTTTTACTGGAGCAGGAGATCAGCAATGGGGCGACGAGCAGCAAAACTAACAGTTTCTTCATTGTATAAAACCGTATAGGGATAGGGACGAATTCAAGGCCATGGATCCTTCACTAATCAATGGTCTGGCGGAGTATATCCGTCAATGTGAACGTCCTGCCCCTCGAACAGGAATTTCTCCATCTCCTGTTCCAACAATTTGCGGTGTTCAACATTCATCATGCTGAGTTTTTTTTCATTAATTAGCATGGTTTGTTTAGTTTGCCACTGTGCCCAGGCTGTTTTGGAAATGTTGTTATAAATGCGTTTTCCCAACTCACCGGGGTACAATTGAAAATCCAGTCCTTCGGCGTCTTGTTGTAAAAAAGTACAAAAAATCGTTCTACTCATGCTTATTCCTCTTTTATCGTTCAAGAATCAACGGATGCTGATCGTGGCTTAGCCAACTGACGTAACAACCGGTCTACCGGAGCGGCTACCCCGACGGAAGGAGGCTGCGTTAAGTTATACCAAAGACCGGCGCCTTCATCCATGCAGGAACGATATGGTGCGGCATTGATCCATAACGGCACGATATCCAGATGAAAATGACTGAAAGTATGGCGAAATGCCACCCACTGTTGCAGTTGATCTGTTTTTATACCACGTTGCCGCAACCAGCTCTCTAGTTCATCCCGATTATTGAACTGTGGAAAACAGAATAGCCCTCCCCATAATCCCATGGCCGGACGTTGCTCCAGCCAGACCGTATCATCCTGTTGCAGCAGTAAAAACCAGGCCGTTTTTTCCGGCAGTGTTTGTTTGGGTTTTTTACCGGGATATTCAGTCCAACTGTGGTTGGCATAGGCGATGCAGCAATTATTCAGTGGACACAGTTCGCATTTTGGCCGACTGCGAGTGCATACCATGGCCCCCAGATCCATCATGGCCTGATTGAAGCAGTTGACGTGCTGTGCCGGCGTGACATCCTCACTGATAGCCCATAATCGCTGTTCCACGTCTTTTTTCCCCGGCCAGCCAGCGACGGCATAACAACGAGCCAGAACGCGTTTTACATTGCCATCCAGAATAGGGTAGTGCTGTTCTAGCGCCAGCGAAAGAATGGCACCGGCGGTTGAACGGCCAATACCAGGTAAATCGGCGATGGCTTCAAACGTAGTGGGAAATATTCCACCATGCGTTGCCGTGATAATCTGAGCGGCTTTATGCAAATTACGGGCGCGAGCGTAATAACCCAACCCGGTCCATAAATGCAGCACTTCGTCCAACGGTGCAGTTGCCAGCGCGGTTACATCGGGAAACTTTGCCATGAACCGCTGGAAATAAGGAATAACGGTAGTCACCTGAGTCTGCTGTAACATTACTTCAGACAGCCAGACTTTATACGGCGTTTTTTTCAGTTGCCAAGGTAGGGTTTTGCGACCATATCGCTCATACCAATCCAGCACCTGTCGAGTGAACGGTTGCGTTTGCATCATTGAAATAAGGTATTATCCGGCAGGTGAAAATTTGATTGGGATTCCAGCACAGAGTGAATGCGCTGTAAACCGGAACTTTCCGACGCTGTTTACTTGCTAAACACCGGTATCCTTGCATAATGCGCGTTTCCTTAATGAAATCGGACTCACATAACGCACTATGATTAATAATGTCATCTCCCCGGAATTTGATGAAAACGGGCGTCCGCTGCGCAGGATTCGCAGTTTTGTTCGCCGCCAGGGACGCCTGACGAAAGGGCAACAACAAGCGCTGGATAACTTTTGGCCAGTGATGGGCGTGGAATACCAGGATGAAGCACTGGATTTTACCCAGTTGTTCGGGCGTGATGCACCAGTAGTGCTGGAAATCGGCTTTGGGATGGGCGCTTCGCTGGTGACGATGGCAGAGCAGCATCCAGAGCAGAATTTTTTAGGAATAGAAGTCCATCGGCCTGGTGTGGGGGCCTGTCTGTTTTCAGCTCAGGATGCCAATCTCGGCAATTTGCACGTCATGTGTCATGACGCGGTAGAAGTGCTGGAAAAAATGATTCCTGATGGCTCCCTGTCGATGGTGCAGTTGTTTTTCCCCGATCCGTGGCATAAGGCACGACATAATAAACGGCGTATTGTGCAGGTGCCGTTTGTGGAGTTGGTGTTGCGTAAGCTTAAGGTCGGCGGTGTATTTCATATGGCGACCGATTGGGAACCTTATGCAGAACATATGCTCGAAGTGATGAGTTCAGTCACTGGTTATCGCAATCTTGCCGAGAATAATGACTATGTACCGCGGCCAGCTTCCCGGCCGTTAACGAAATTTGAAGCACGTGGCCAGCGTTTGGGGCATGGTGTCTGGGATCTTATGTTTGAGAGGATGAACTAATGGCAAAGAATCGTAGCCGTCGTTTACGCAAAAAAATGCATATTGACGAATTTAAGGAATTTGGTTTCTCAGTAAACTGGCGCTTCGCCGAAGGGACCGATGTTAATGGGATCGATCGTATACTGGATCAATTTGTGGACGACGTAATTGAACCAAACGGTCTGGCATTTGAAGGTAGTGGTTATCTGCAATGGGAAGGGCTGATTTGCCTGCAAAAGCAAGGTAACTGCACAGATGAACATCGCCAACAGGTGATGAGCTGGCTGAAAGATCATCAGTTGACAGAAGTAAGCGTTAGTGATCTGTTTGATATTTGGTGGGATTTGCCTGCCAACCTCGCTTAATCCTGCCTTTCTATCTGTCGGTCATCTCTTGTCTTTCAGGCCGGAGATGACGCCTGTTGCCGCTTTTAGCGCTGTTTTTTCAGGAGAAAGATATGTTGCGTAGAATGACCCTCGGTATATTGATGTTGTTTGCCTGGCAAGCCCAGGCGAGCTATCAGTGTAGTGTCCAACCTCAGGATGACATCATCATTAGCCCGCAGAGTGTTAAGGTGGTGGGCGCTAGCGGTGATTTACAGTTTTCCCCGCAAGGAGATGTGATACAAAACGGAGTACCGCTATCCCTTAATGCTTCCCAGCGCCAGCAGGCAAAATCGTATCAGGCGGCACTGCGCGAGCAGCTTCCGTGGATTGATAACGGTGCAGAGCAACATCTGGAGAAAGCAAATCAGGCACTGGATAAAGTGATTGTGCAAGAACTGGGTAGTGACAGTGGTGTGCGTAAACGCTTGACTGCGCTGGATACACAGTTAAAACAGCAGATGGAGCGTATTATTGAGCACCGTAGCGACGGTCTGACGTTCCATCACAACGCGATTAAGCAGGTAGAACAGGACGGTCGTCAGATTGTGCAGAACAGTCTGGGTGGGGTGTTGCAGGATAGTCTGAATGAAATGGGTGTTAAGCAGATGTCCAATGGCGGCAGTAATCCATTGCAGGCGATAATGGGGAATCTGGGGGGGTTACAGAAAGCGATTCAGAGTGAATGGAACAATCAAGAAATGGATTTTCAGCGCTTTGGGCATGATGTATGTAGCCGCGTAACCGCATTGGAAAAACAGCGCCAGACTCTTTTACAGTCAATTAAATAGCCTTCTTTTGAAAAAGACGAGGTTTTTTATTTCTCGTCTTTTTATTATTCTTTTTCCAAATTATACCCACCCTTGTTTCTTAAAACATCTTATTCCTTTAATAATAATCCATTGTTGAAAATAACTGCGATTGTTTGATGGTGTTAATATTGATGTCATTTTGTTTCTTTGTTCATATTTCGTCATGAAAAAATAAAATAAATAGCTTTTTTTGTTCATTTTTTAATGTAATCATTTAGATAAGAGATTCTCATTTTTTTGTAAATTGTTATTTTTAATAAGTTGAGTGTTTTTGTTGGTAGCTTTGTGATTAGTTATAATTCAATGGATGAATTTTAAATTAAGCATCGCCTTTACATAATTTATGTGTCTTTAATAATAATGATATTTTCTGATATCACTCATGATGAGTGGAATGGAATATCGTCCCTTTTAGTGTGTATATACCTAATAGATTTCGAGTTGGTGGAAGGTGGCACGTGAAGGAATTTCGATGAGCTTACTCAAATAAGAGTTTGGGTGATAAATCTGCCGGAAGCCAGTGTGGCCGCTGCTTGCAACAACAGACCCAGCGATGGGCCAAGTAATTGTGCGCCATCAATGCAGTTGAAACTCGAAAAGTGACAAGTATATCAACCCATTAATTGAATTATGTATTAACCCTTGCACAGCAAATGACAAGCACGATGGTATTTCGATGACGCGAATAGGAATAAACACTTTTCGCCAGGAAAGCTACATGTTTTTTAATTGCCAGGGTGAATGTATGTATGAAAATTAATAAATCGTTTTTTAATCATTTTAATGAAATATCAGGATCCTATTCTAGATATATTTGGAAACCACTTGAAAACCAGCGAAGTGATTTAAAATTAATTTGTTGGCTATTACTCACGGCCGTTATTACGTTTTCGGTTAATTCTGTTTTTGCGGCTACCGCAGAGGATTTCCGCACTATGGAATATATGCGCAATGGTGCAGCACTGGATTCCATACACGCTGCTGAAGCCTATGCGTTAGGTTATACCGGAGCCGGAGTGACTGTCGGTATTATTGACAGAAATGCAGATTTAACTGGCGATGAATTTCAAGGCAGAATAGATTCCGGTGCGCACTGGATCAGTGATCCAAACGATGGTAATGATCACGGTTTCTGGGTGGCGGGTGTTATCGGAGCAGCCAAAAATAACATCGGCATTCATGGTGTTGCCTATAACGTGAATTTGTTGCCATTGGGTACCGATGCCAGCACGCTAGCGCTAGCACAAGCGATGCAGACGATGGCAGCACACCCGGATGTCAAAATCATCAACAACAGCTGGGGTTTCAGTCTGTATTATGACGAAATCGCTTCTTATGGTTCTGATACCCAGGCTGAACTGACCGATACCATAATCCCGATATTCCAGTCTTTAGGGGAAACGCTGGCCAATCAAGGGCAACTGATGGTGTTTTCTGCCGGTAATGATGGTCATTTAACACCGTCACTTCTCTCTGCATTCCCCACATTACTGGATACCACTGGTTTTCAGGATAATATTGCCAATAACTGGCTCAACGTGATGGCGTATGATCCTACCCAGGCAAGTACCAGTGCCGCGTTTATCGCCACGTTCAGCAATCTGGCGCAGGGCGCTTCAGATTACAGCCTGCTAGCGCCAGGAGTGGGTATTAACACCACTTCTGAAAATAATAGCTATGTGACAACCAATGGGACCTCTTTTGCCGCACCTTATGTTTCCGGTGTTGCGGCGCTGGTCAGCGAAGCGTTTCCTTACATGAGCGGCAAACAACTCGCCGATGTCTTGCTTTCTACTGCCACGCGGCTTACCGGCGCAAACTTGCCGAAAGCGGTAGTTCTGCTCCGTCAAGATTTTGACGATTCCCAGCAACTTACTGGCGTTACCATCAAGGTCTATTCCACCAGAACGGGGATTACGTTTAGCGATGAAGAAATGACGGCATTGATCAAATCAGTGAAAATTCAAATACCTTCCGTGGCGGATGATCGAGTAAAAGCAGTCATTCTAGCGGCCGCGACCGATCAGAGTATTACGGTACTTTCCCAAAACGATTATGGAGCATTGTTTGGTCAAGGCATTGTGAACGCCTATAAGGCAGTACAAGGTCCGGGGGCGCTGAATGCCAAACGTTTGACCGACAGCGACCTGAATGACGGTCAGTTTGGTGGCAAATACGCGCTGTACTCCGTCAATACGCAAGGCTTCGACAGTACCTGGAGTAATGATATCGCTCAGGTGAAGAACGATGTCAGTAGTAGTACGTTGTTTCAGCTTGATGTTGGCTTGCGCAAACAAGGAACTGGAACCCTGTATCTGACTGGGAATGATACGTTTGCGGGGCCTACCGTGATCGAAGGCGGCAAGTTGGTGGTCGGCAAAGTGGCTGGCGGCAGTGGTAGTCTGGCGGGTAGTGTCTGGGTGGCGTCTGGTGCCGTACTGGGCGGACACGGAACGGTCAAGGGCTCGGTGGTTGTCCAGAGTAATGGAACCCTCTCTCCCGGTAACTCTATCGGGACGTTGACCGTGGGGAATGTGCTGTTTAACCCTGGGTCGGTGTATGAGTATGAGATTGATTCACAAGGGAATACAGATAAGCTCATCGTGACAAACAATGCCGCCCTGGCAGGGACGCTGAAGGTGGTGAACCAGAATGTCGGGCATTTAGGCGATCACTTTACCCTGCTAGAGGTGGGTGGAACCCTTTCTGGTTCGTTTGATAATCTGGAAGCAGCCAATAGCGCGCTGTTTTTAACGGATAAGCTTGGTTATGGCGCACAAAACGCTTTCATTGATGTAACACGAAATAATGTGTTGTTCAGTGATGTGGCATTGGGCAGTAATCAGAAAGCGGTGGCAAACGCTATCGAAAGTCAGTCTGGTGGCCCGGTATTTAGCGCCATTGCTGATTTACAGGATGTGGGGTCGGCGCAACGTGCGTTCGATAATCTCAGCGGAGAATTTTTCGCGACATCCCGCAGTGCATTGATACAAAACAGTCGGTATGTGCGTGATGCACTGAACAGTACCATGCGTACTGCTGGTATGGCGGAACACCCTTGGTTAAACACCTGGACCTATGATGGGCACCAGGATAGTGAAGGCCCCAGGGCAGGGGTGAAGCATGATGGCTACGGCTTGTTGATAGGGAATGGTGGCCGGATAGGTAAACAGGGGGCCATGGGGTTCGCCATCGGTGCGGAAAAAGGTCAGATTACCATGGATGATCGTGCCTCCCGCGCTGATGTAACTGCTTATCATATTGCGGGATATCTCTCTGGTCACACATTAGCCCTCGATCTGCATTCCGGGATCAGTTATAGCTATCTGACTCTGGATAGTCAGCGGGATATTACTGTTGCTGGGCTGAATGGAGTGGCGGAAGCAGATTATCACGCCAATCTGGCACAGGGATTTGTTGAAGCCAGCCACCGGTTCAGCTTTTTTGATATTGTCAGCTTTGAGCCCTATGGCAATGCTGCCTATGTATGGTTGCAAAGCCCGCGTGGGCAAGAAACCGGCAATCGTGCCGCGCTGGTTTTTGACAAGGAAACCAGCGAAGCCGCGTTTACGACTGCGGGTTTGCGGATGGAAATCCAACTTTTGTCCAGCGTACCGATCTCGCTCTACGGCGATGTGGGTTATCAACACCGTATGACTGAGGAGGCTAACCAGATGCAACTCCAGTTTGTTCAGGGGGGGGATCAGTACGAGGTGGAAGGTTTGCAACCGGCAGAGAACCTGACTCTTCTTCGCGTTGGCGTGAAAGCGGATTTTAGTCGAGATATGCATTTATTGCTTGAATATCAGGGAGATCATGCGGCCAATGTAAAGGATGACAGTGCCAGAGTGCAGTTCAGTATGGCGTTCTGACGGCAGATGCAGCATCGTCTCTGTAAGAGACGATGCTGCATGGTAAGCCGATAAAGATCAAGGTGCCGGAATGGTGAAACGACGGTGGATCGCCTCCAGTTCGGCCAGTAATTCTGCACTTAATGTCAGATCCTGGCTGGCAAGGTTGATTTGCAGTTGCTCAATTGATGTCGCTCCCAGCAGTGTTGTCGCGACAAAGGGCTGTTGGCGGATAAATGCCAGTGCCATTTGTGCCGGATCGAGGCTATATTTCTGTGCCAATGCGACATATTCGGCAATGGCATGCTGGGTATGTGGGGCGGAATAACGGACAAAGCGACTGAACAGAGTATTACGTGCTCCGGCCGGTTTAGCGCCATTAAGATACTTGCCAGTCAGAGTACCAAACGCCAGACCTGAATAGGCCAATAGCTCCACCCCCTCATGCTGACTGATTTCTGCCAGACCTATCTCAAAGCTGCGGTTGAGCAGATTGTACGGGTTTTGGATCGATACAATGCGTGGCAGGTCATGCTTTTCCGCCAGTTGCAGGTAGCGCATCACACCCCACGGTGTTTCATTGGATACGCCGACATAGCGGATTTTACCCGCCCGTACCTGCTCATTCAGGGCTTCCAGTGTTTCCAGTAATGTTACCGTCGGTTTTTCATCACTGTATTGGTAGCTCAGCTTGCCGAAACAGTTGGTTTGCCGCTGCGGCCAGTGTAACTGGTACAGATCAACGTAATCCGTATTTAGCCGTGTCAGGCTGTCATTCAGCGCATCACGGATATTTTTACGATCCAGTGCTTGCTGCGGGCGAATGCCATTATCGTTACCACGTGTCGGGCCTGCGACTTTAGTCGCTATGATGAGTTTTTCACGTCCACCACGGCTTTTCAGCCAGGAGCCGATATAACGTTCGGTCAGTCCCTGGGTTTCCGGGCGTGGAGGAACAGGATACATTTCAGCAGCATCAATCAGATTAACCCCGGCGGCAATGGCGTGATCCAATTGGGCATGGGCTTCAGATTCACTGTTTTGTTCACCAAATGTCATCGTGCCGAGACCTAGCACACTGACTTCTAAAGAACTGTGGGGAATACGGTGATATTGCATTGCCAGCTTCCTTTTTGTCTGAGAGGAGCAGGTGCTCGTCAAGGCACCTCAGTCTGACTATAACCAAGCCTCGTCAGAGGGGAAAGCGTCTTTACGTGTAATCTAGCGTATCGGACCAGGGAGCGGTGGCTGTTAGCGTTCAATAATCTGGGAGATTTTGTTGCGGTTAATCTGGTGATGGTTGCCATTTTCATCAGTATAACTGAGCATCCCGGTGTTTTTATCCAATGTGGGTTTGCCTTTGGTTAACAGCATCTGGCCTTCCTGTGTGGCAATGACGTAGTCACTTGCACAGCCGGAGAGCTGAGTAATTAATGCCAGAGTGAGCGCCGTTTTCATCCAAACGTTCATGGTGGTGTACCTGTTGTTAACAGCAAAAAAACTGAAGGTTGTTCGACCAGCTTACCAAAGAGATTTGATGATTTAATTAGGATTAATGGAAGAAAATAACTGATATTTAGAAAAAAATATGTCAGGAAAACGAGTATGTCCACCCGTTTCCCCGTGTTATTCAGACGGCTTTATCCGACTTTTTACCACGCACCAGATTTAGCGCTTCTACCGACATTGAGAAAAACATGGCGAAATAGATGTAACCCTTCGGCACATGGATGTCGAAACCCTCTAGTATCAGAGTGAATCCCACCAGAATCAGGAAAGCGAGGGCCAGCATTTTCACTGAAGGGTGACGCTCCACGAATTCACCGATAGGACGGGCAGAGAACATCATTACCCCAACGGAGATCACGACTGCAGACATCATGATAAACAGATGGTCAGACAAGCCGACTGCGGTGATCACCGAATCCAGACTGAAGATAATATCGAGCATCATGATCTGCACGATGGCGCCACAAAACGAGTACACCATTGAAGCGTGATCTTCTGATCCTCCCTCAATGGTTTCATGAATTTCTTTGCTGGATTTCCATAGCAGGAACAGTCCCCCGGAGAGCAAAATCAGGTCACGGCAGGAGATTACATTTCCCATTACGGTAAACAGTGGGTTTGTCAGCCGGATAACCCAGGCGATGGAGGCCAACAGCCCGAGGCGCATTAACATCGCCCCAAGCAAACCGATGCGACGGGCCTTGTTTTGCCGCGCTTTTGGGAGTTTTGCGACAACCAGAGAAAGGAAAATAATGTTGTCGATACCCAAAACAACTTCCAGAATGGTGAGTGTACCTAACGCCAACCAGGCGTTGGGATCTGCAATCCAATTGAACATTGTAACATTGCACCTTTAAATAAAACGTAAACGATAATTATAGGCTGCCCGGTTAGTCTGGAGGCAATATAATGCGTGACAAATCAGAGTAAAAAGTGACGAGCCAGCAGCGGGGCGGTAAATGCTTTTTTTAAATAAAAACCACGAGGCAGTGTCATAATCGGCTGACCATACTCGCCGATGGCTTCTGTCAATGCCCGGCTATTAGCCGCTTTGGGGCGCAGTTGCAGCACTTCACCATGCCGTGCAGTAATGCTTTCTACCTTGCCCAGTACGATGAGATCCATTAGTTCTTCCCAGTCTTGTTTCAGTTTTTCTTCTTCTTCTGCACTGGGACTCCATAATAATGGTGCGCCAATACGGCGTTCGGCCAGCGGAATATGACGCGCACCTTCAACCGGAATCCACAACACTCGCGCCAGTTTATAGCGTACGTGGCTGTTTTCCCAGGTAACGCCACTGTTGCCAGTTAGCGGTGCCACGCAAACGAAGGTCGTTTCCAATGGCCGCCCGGTTTCATCCACGGGAATGGTTTTCAATTCTATCCCTATCTGTGGAAAATCCGGTTCAGGCTTACTGCCCGCACTGGCTCCCAGAAAACGTTCCAATAGAACGCCGGTCCACCCTTTATCGTGTTTCAGATTGGCAGGTATCGGCAGTTGGGCCATGTTTGCCAGTTCTGCCAGGTTATAACCTGCCAGCGCACGGGCACGTTGCAGCAACTCCTGCTCATTCTCTGGTGGGATGTTGTGGATCGAAGGTGAATACATACCATTACCTGATTTTGATTAAAAAAAGCACACTCAGCGGTGATAGTAGAAAATAGATAACGCTAACCATGAATAAGAATAATAATAACATGATTCTGCTGGATTTTTTCTTGATGATATTTATCACTCAGCATATCACTATTAACTTGTGCACGGTAAGACACCGGGAATGAACAGGATTGCACACCATGTTATCCACAGTTTTTTGGGATAAGTGGAATAAGTTGGGATCACTGGTTCCATTTACAGCCTTGACGGCCGCTTTTTTTGCTGGTTTTGCCGGTTTTTTGTTTGATATTACCTCAGCGTCTGTGGATAAAATGTCCGTAGCGTGATATTTCACCGATTTTAGTGATCCGTTTTTTTTGTCGGGTTATACACGGGTATAAATGTGGTAGAGGATAGAAATAACATCATGAAATTAAAAAGCTATTTTAAATTTTAATCGAAAGTACTTCTGCAAGAGAAAGAAGTTTTACTCACTTTTTCATGATGTTCTTCACAAAGATGTCCACAGAAAAAGTGAATAAACCGATACAATGACGCTTTGTATGTTTATAACTTTGATCTTATCTGTGAGTTACCGAGATTTTATTATAAAGTCAACGATGTTAAGCGGTGGTTTACCGTCTGGCGGGAGTGTGAAACAATCAGCTTATCTTTGCATTTTACGTTTATTGAGGTAGTCCGGTGATCGATGATGATGGCTACCGCCCGAATGTTGGAATTGTGATTTGTAATCGGCAGGGGCAAGTTCTCTGGGCTCGTCGCTACGGTCAGCACTCCTGGCAGTTTCCCCAGGGTGGGATAAACCCAGGTGAAAGTGCAGAACAGGCGATGTTCCGTGAACTGTTCGAAGAAGTTGGTTTGCGGAAGAAAGATGTCCGTATCTTGGCTTTCACCCGTAGCTGGTTTCGTTATAAATTGCCAAAACGTTTGGTGCGTTGGGATACAAAACCAGTCTGTATCGGGCAAAAGCAAAAATGGTTTCTGCTACAGTTAATGTGTAATGAATCAGATATCAATATGCAAAGCAGTAACACACCTGAGTTTGATGGTTGGCGTTGGGTGAGCTACTGGTATCCGGTACGTCAGGTGGTTTCTTTTAAACGGGATGTTTATCGGCGGGTGATGAAGGAGTTTATCACTCCAGTTATACAGTTACAGGAGAATGCTGCTGCCCGGATGTCATCAGGTTCCAGACGAAAAAGAGGATAATTCAGTACATCATGCTCACGCGTTTGCGAGAAATTATCGAGAAAGTCGCGGCTACAGCTCAACTGAATGATGCGCTGGATATTTTGGTCAATGAAACCTGTCTGGCGATGGATACAGAGGTCTGTTCCATTTATCTGGCCGATCATGATCGCCAATGTTATTACCTGATGGCGACCCGGGGGTTGAAAAAGCCTCGGGGTCGCACTATTACGTTGGCTTTTGGTCAAGGTATTGTTGGTCTGGTGGGGCAGCGGGCCGAACCTATCAATTTGGCGGATGCGCAAAGCCATCCTAGTTTCAAATTCATTCCTGCGGTTAAAGAACAGCGTTTTCGCTCCTTCCTGGGTGTGCCAATAATTCATCGCCGTCAACTGTTGGGTGTTCTGGTTGTTCAGCAGTGCGAGCACCGCCAGTTTGACATGAATGAAGAATCTTTTATGGTGACGCTGGCCACTCAGATGGCGGCTATTCTGTCACAGTCACAAATGAAAGCGTTATTTGGACAATATCGGCAGACCCGTATAAAGGCACTGGCTGCTTCTTCTGGCGTGGCGATTGCTCCGGGCTGGCAAGACTGTAGCCAACCTTCGCTGGATCAGGTTTTCCCCACCTCTACTTTGGATACCGAACGGGAACGTTCCCGTTTACTCTTGGCTATTGAAGAGGCTACCGCCGAGTTCCGTCGCTTCAGTAAACGTTTCACCGCGGGTGCACAGAAAGAAAGCGCGGCTATTTTTGATCTCTATTCTCATTTATTGAATGACGCCCGCTTGAAGCGAGAGTTGTTTCAGGAAGTGGGGGAGGGTAACGCGGCGGAATGGGCAGTCAAAGTCGTTATTGAACGCTTTGCCGAGCAATTTGTTGTCCTGAAGGATACCTACTTGCGCGAGCGGGCTGGGGATTTACGGGCGTTGGGCCAACGTTTACTGTTTCACCTTGATGATAATGCCCAAAGTATTTCGCAGTGGCCGGAGCGCTTTATTCTGGTCGCTGATGAACTGACAGCGACGCTGTTGGCTGAACTTCCGGCGGAACGGTTGGCTGGCGTGGTGGTTTATGATGGTGCGGCCAACTCTCATGCGGCTATCCTGGTGCGGGCGATGGGGATTCCGACGTTGATGGGCGCTGATATACAACCAGAATTGCTACATCAGCGTATGTTGATTCTGGATGGTTATCGCGGCGAACTGCTGGTAGATCCGGAACCCGTGCTGATTCAGGAATACCAGCGACTTATCAGTGAGGAAGATGAACTGACCCGGTTGACTGAAGATGATATGGACCGTCCTGCCATGTTGAAAAGTGGCGAACGGGTAAACGTGATGTTGAATGCCGGGTTAAGTGCCGAGCATGAAAAACACTTTATTAATCAGGTTGATGGTGTCGGGCTATATCGTACTGAAATTCCGTTTATGCTACAGAACGGTTTCCCATCAGAAGATGAGCAGATGGCACAATATGAAGGAATGCTGCGTCTCTATCCTTCGCGCCCGGTTATGCTGCGTACGTTAGATATCGGTGCTGATAAACAACTACCGTATTTGCCCATTAGTGAAGAGAATCCTTGCCTTGGCTGGCGTGGGATTCGTGTCACACTCGATCAGCCTGAAATATTCCTGATTCAGGTGCGGGCGATGCTGCGTGCCAACGCTTATATTGGCAACTTGAATATTTTACTGCCGATGATTAACAGTCTGGATGAAATCGATGAGGCCCGAAGGCTAATTGACCAGGCCGCCAGAGAAGTGGAAGAGATGCTGGGCTTCCTGCAACCTCGACCCCGTATCGGTATCATGATTGAAGTCCCGTCAGTGCTGTTCCTGCTACCGCATCTATCTGCGCGTATTGATTTTGTTTCGGTGGGAACCAATGATTTAACGCAGTATCTGTTGGCCGTTGATCGCAATAATCCTCATGTGGCATCGCTGTATGACAGCCTTCATCCGGCCATGTTGCAGGCATTACACATGATCATTACCGCTTGTCAGCGCTATAGCCTGCCGGTTTCTGTGTGCGGTGAAATGGCGGGAGAGCCGATGGGCGCGTTATTGCTGATGGGGTTGGGCTACCGGACCTTGAGTATGAACGGGCGCAGTGTGGCGCGCGTGAAATACTTATTGCGACATATCGAGCAAGAAGAGGCGCAACTGTTGGCGAGTAAAGTGTTGAAAGCACAAACGGCCAGCGAAGTGCGGCAGTGGGCCTCGATCTTCATTGAAGAGCGTGGCCTGGGAGGGTTGATTCGCGGTGGCCGTTAATCATTACCTGATATTTTCATATTAGGGGGGATGTGAAGATGTGGCGTCTGTCGGCACGGTTTTATCAAGCTCGTTTTTAGCTTAGCCATCTTTAACTGAACCCATATTTTACAGATCTTTTCCTGCAACTGCGCCGCTTGTCCTGGTGCGCTATGTTATGATGCGCAACCGCAGTGTGTGGAAGAATGTCGTTTCTTCCTCCTGTCTATCAAAAACCCCGTAATCAGGGACAAAACAACGAGATGTGGTGATCGATGACGACGAACTATTTGGTATTTCCCAAGTTTGATCCGGTGATCTTTTCTATTGGGCCAGTCTCGCTGCACTGGTATGGATTGATGTATTTGGTCGGCTTTGTCTTCGCTATGTGGCTGGCTGTACGCCGGGCAAACAAGCCAGGAAGCGGTTGGACGAAAGATGAAGTTGAAAACCTGCTCTATTTTGGTTTTCTCGGTGTGTTTGTTGGTGGTCGTTTAGGTTATGTGTTGTTTTATGCTTTCCCTTTGTTCATCGCGAATCCGCTCTACCTATTTAAGGTATGGGATGGGGGGATGTCTTTTCATGGTGGGCTGATAGGAGTTATTACGGTGATGTTGTGGTTCGCTCACCGTACCAAACGCAACTTCTTTCAGGTTGCGGATTTTATCGCGCCATTGATTCCATTTGGCTTGGGTGCCGGGCGTTTGGGTAACTTTATCAATGGTGAATTATGGGGACGCGTCACGACAGATACGCCTTGGGCAATGCTGTTTCCTGGTTCCCACAGTGAAGATATGGTGTTGGCCGCCACTAACCCTAAATGGCAGGCGATTTTTAATCAGTATGGCCTATTGCCCCGCCATCCTTCGCAAATATATGAGATGCTGCTGGAAGGTGTGGTGCTGTTTATCATTCTGAATACTTTTATCCGCAAACCACGTCCGATGGGGAGTGTCTCTGGTCTATTTTTGATCGGGTATGGACTTTTCCGTATTTTTGTCGAATTTTTCCGTCAGCCGGATGCTCAACTGGGGTTGTTCGACGGCATTATCAGTATGGGGCAAATTCTGTCCATTCCCATGGTGCTGGTGGGGATTCTGATGATGATATGGGCGTATCGGCATCAGTCTGCAAAACAATAACGGCGATTATTAATCTTTAGACGAGGTTGTATGAAACAGTATCTGGAATTGATGAAAAAAGTGCTTGATGAAGGGACGCCGAAGAACGATCGCACTGGCACAGGTACACTGTCGATTTTTGGTCATCAGATGCGTTTCAATCTGCAGGACGGCTTCCCGTTGGTGACGACCAAACGTTGCCATCTACGCTCTATCATTCATGAGCTCTTGTGGTTTCTGAATGGGGATACCAATGTGGGTTACCTGCATGATAATAGTGTCACTATCTGGGATGAATGGGCCGATGACAACGGCGACCTCGGCCCTGTATATGGCAAGCAGTGGCGTTCATGGGGGGCGGCGGATGGTCGCCATATAGACCAGTTGACAAACGTGCTGACCCAACTGAAACAGGATCCGGATTCTCGCCGTATTATCGTATCGGCCTGGAATGTTGGTGAGCTGGATCAGATGGCGTTGGCGCCGTGTCATGCCTTTTTTCAGTTCTATGTGGCTGACGGAAAACTGTCCTGTCAGTTATACCAGCGTTCTTGTGACATATTTCTTGGCCTGCCGTTCAATATTGCCAGTTATGCTTTATTGGTTCATATGGTGGCCCAGCAGTGTGACCTGGCGGTCGGTGATTTTGTCTGGACCGGGGGTGATACTCATCTCTACAACAACCATATGGATCAGACACATCTTCAACTTGGTCGTGAGCCACGTCCACTGCCAAAACTGGTGATCAAACGTCGTCCGGCTTCACTGTTTGACTATCGTTTTGAAGATTTTGATATTGAAGGATATGATCCGCATCCCGCCATCAAAGCACCTGTTGCCATCTAATCCAGCTGTGCCCATCTGAACCGCCTTTAGGGCGGTTTTTTCATGTTTTTTTCCAGACAATTACGCACCACTATTCCACCGTTACCTGTTTGCAGAAAAACATTGCGTACTGCTTTGGAAAAGCAGTACGCCGTTCTGTCGCTCCGGTCTTCGTCCTCTACACTGTGAGTATGAAAAAACGCAAAGGATGGCAGCAGGGGTTTACCCTGCCTGAATTATTAATGGTAATGACAATCGTGGGATTATTGGCCGGGGGTGGATTACACAGCTGGCTGGGATATCGTCAGGCATTAATACTGGAACAAGGCGCTCGGCAACTGCTGAGCTTTATTGCCCGCATTCAGGCTAATGCCTATTGGCATAATGAAACATATTCGGTTTGGATCAAACAGAGCGGGGATCGTTGGTGTGTTGGCAGTGGCCCGGAAATGCCGGTCTGCCCGCCAGATAGCTCCAAGTATTACACTCGCTCAGCGGAGCACATTGATTTGGCAGAAACAACGGCAGATCAATTTTTATTTTATGGATTTCGCAATACAGCGCAATCCGGACATTTGACGCTGTCTAATCCTGCAGGGCGCGTGCGGTTGGTCATTTCGGTTCGGGGGCGATTACGGCTTTGCAGCGAATCCCAACCGGTGCTGGCGATTTCTGTATGCTGAACAACCATAACCATAATCAGTGCGGGCAAAGCGGCTTTACCCTGTTGGAAATGATGGTGGCTCTCGGTTTGAGTAGTTTGATTATACTTTCTACAGCACAGATTTATCCGGTGCTGCGCGCTCAGAGTCAGAATAGCGCACATTATTTCCGGCTGGAGCAGCTTCTCAGTCAGGCATTATTCAGCATTGAAAAAGACATCCGCCGGGCCGGTTTCTGTGCTGGTACCTGTAACGGGAGCGCATTAACCCTTATCCCGGATACGGTAAACCCGGCGCAAAACTGCCTGACGGTGGCTTACGACGTTAATCGTAATGGACAATGGGATGAGACTGATCAGCCGGAGGCGGAATTTTTTAGTTACCGCTTACGTTCCGGCGCGCTGGAGGTTCAAACCGGTAGAAGCTTATGTCAGGGCGAACGCTGGGAAAAACTTCTCGACCCCGATGAAGTAACGATAACGCAATTTCAGGTTCTGCCGCAAAGCGGCGGAGATAACGCGCGTTATATGATACAACTGGCGGGATATTGGTCGCGACGACCTGAGATTAAGCAGCAGGTTGGCCGTCTGGTCGTGAGGCTAAATGATGAAAAAGGATAGTCAGGCCGGAAGCAGCTCATTGTTGATGGTGATGTTACTGTTAATGATCGGATTGTTGCTGTTGGGAGGATTACAGCGGCAACTAGATGCGACGGTGCAAATAGGGAGCGATGAACAACAATATTGGCGGGCGTTCAATCGAGCGCTTTCGTCACTGAGTTGGGGGTTAAGTCTCGAGTGGCAGGGAGACCAAAGCGACTGGCAGTGTCAGCGGTTATCTGCGGAAATACTGCGGGTTTGTCTGCGACTTTCGCCGGAAAATGGCCGTGGCATTCTGCGGGGTGAAGGCGCGTTTTCGTCACAGACCACACCGTTATTGCTCTATCACCGGGTGGAAAGCCTGGCTTCAGCCACTGGTCTGGTCTTGCGCCCATTAGCTCAGGGATGGTTTGATTCCTGCCCTGAATCGCAGGAGAGTCAGTGTGCCAGTGAGTGATAGCGGATTGGCGTCGGCGCAGCAAGGGTTCAGTTTACCGGAAACACTGGTTGCGGCTTTGTTGTTTGCAGTTTCGCTGGCTGGATTATTGCAATATCATCAGGTGCTTCAACAGTTGTTACAGCATCAATGGCAGCAGCGTCAGGCCTGGCGATTCGCACATCAGCAGCTAGATGTTTATGGTTCAGCCGCCGGGGAAGAGGTGCGGGTCATCTCATTGCCGTCAGGGTGGTCAATGACACTGACAGAGCAAGTCCGTACCACGGCGTGTCATAGCGTGACTGTAACCACAGTAACTCCTTATCGTTACCGGGCCGTACTTACCCGTTGGTTTTGCCGTATCGTAGCGGAAAATTCTTTGGGCGTGCAGACGCAAACTACACCTTAAATGGCAGTGGATGGTCAGGAGTCAGGATGTTCACGGTTTATCATTCAAATCGGCTGGATCTTTTAAAAGACGTAGCGGCAGCGTTGATCGCGAGGCAACCGTTGAGTAATCCCTTCCAGCAGGAAGTGATTTTGGTTCAGAGTCCAGGTATGGCGCAGTGGTTGCAGATAGAGTTGGCAAACAGTTTCAACATTGCCGCCAATATCCGATTCCCTTTACCAGGCGTGTTTCTGTGGGAGATGTATCGTCTTCTGATGCCGGATATTCCGCCAGAGAGTGCCTTCAGTAAAGATGCCATGGCCTGGAAGCTGATGCATTTGCTGCCACAACATCTGGAGGATCCGGCGTTCACCCTGTTGGCGCACTATCTACAAGAAGATGCTGACAAACGCAAACTGCACCAGTTGGCCGGGCGTATTGCCGATCTGTTCGATCAGTATCTGATTTATCGTCCTGACTGGATAACGTGCTGGCAAAAGAATGAATGGGTAGCAGACATCGGCGATGCGCAACAGTGGCAGGCTCCTCTCTGGCGTGCGCTGGTGGATTACACTCATCAATTGGGACAACCGAGATGGCATCATGCCAGTCTTTATGAACGTTTTATCGGTCTTCTGGCGCGTGCCGACGCATGCCCGCCGGGATTACCTACGCGAGTATTTATCTGCGGTATTTCGGCGCTTCCCCCTATATATTTGCAGGCGTTGCGGGCATTGGGGCAGCATATTGATGTCCATCTCTTGTTTACCAACCCATGCCGGGATTACTGGAGTGATATTCAGGATGAAACCTTTCTGGCCAAACTAAAGCGTCGACAACGGTTGCTGTATCAAAACAGCCAGATAACGACGATGAGTCGGCCTCTGTTTCGTCAGCCCAATCAGGCTGAATCCTTATTCAAGGCGAGTGGCGAGTCGAGCGTGGGAAATCCGTTACTTGCCTCATGGGGCAAGTTGGGGCGTGATCATCTCTATTTGCTGGAACAACTGGATGAGGTGCGCAGTATTGATGCGTTCGTGGATATCGATGCCCATAATCTGCTTTCGACTCTTCAGCACGATATTCTTGATCTGGAAAATCACAGCGTAATTGCCACCGATCAGAAGGCATTGGAAAACAGCCGTCAGAAGCGACAACTGTTGCCCGATGATTACTCGGTTTCTCTGCATGCCTGCCATAGCCCCCAGCGCGAAGTTGAGGTCCTGCATGATCAATTGCTGGCAATGATGGCGGACCATCCTGAATTGATGCCACGGGACATCATTGTGATGGTGGCGGATATTGACAGCTACTCCCCGTTTATTCAGGCGGTATTCGGGAATGCGCCTGAAGAGCGCTACTTGCCTTTCTCTATATCAGACCAGCGAGCTCGCCATGCACATCCGGCCTTACAGGCGGTGCTCTCGTTGCTGGAGCTTCCTGACAGCCGTTTCACTGCGGAACAGGTGCTGGCGTTGCTGGAGGTCCCGGCGTTGGCAGCGCGTTTTGGCATTGATGAAGACGGTCTGCGGCGGTTGCGGCTGTGGGTGGCCGAGTCGGGTATTCGCTGGGGGTTGGACGATGATAACGTTCGAGATCTGAACCTGCCTGCCACTGGTCAGCATACCTGGCGTTTCGGCCTGACACGGATGCTGCTCGGTTATGCGATGGATAGCCAGTCAGGAGACTGGCAAGGCGTATTACCCTACGATGAATCCAGTGGTTTGATAGCCGAACTGGCTGGGCAATTGGCCGAACTGTTGATGCAGCTTAGCCGGTGGCGGGAATGTTTGCGTCAAACCCGTGAAATACAGGCATGGCAACCGCTGTGTCGTCAATTATTGGAGACCTTCTTTAAACCGGATGATGATACCGAAGCCGCGTTAACACTGATCGAAGAACAGTGGCAAAAGATTATCAATATGGGAGAGCAGTCCCGTTACCCCGAGGTGGTTCCTATCACGTTGTTGCGGGATGAACTGGCCAGAAAGCTTGATCAGGCGCGTTTGAGTCAGCGTTTTCTCGCCGGGGCAATTAACTTTTGTACCCTGATGCCGATGCGTTCTATCCCCTTTAATGTTGTCTGCCTGCTGGGTATGAATGACGGCGTCTATCCGCGAACACTCCCGCAATTAGGTTTTGATTTAATGACCCGGCCGGTTCGTCGGGGGGATCGTAGTCGCCGTGATGATGATCGTTATCTGTTTCTGGAAGCGTTGCTTTCTGCTCAACAGCGTCTCTATATCAGTTTTATCGGACGTTCAATACAGGATAACACCCGGCGTTTTCCATCTGTGCTGGTCAGTGAACTGATGGACTATATTGCCCAAAGCCATTATCTGCCCGGTGACGAGGATCTGGATATTGATGCCAGTGCAGACAGGGTAATAGCACATTTGTGGCATGAACATTCACGGATGCCGTTCGATACCGTCAATTTTATTCCGGATCCGGTTCCGCAAAGTTTTGCGGCGGAATGGCTGGCGGCGGCAGGCCGTCAGGGAGAAAGTCAGCCGATTTTTGATCATCCTTTACCGCATGAAACGTATCACGAGATAACCTTGGATGATTTAAGTCGCTTTTACCGCCATCCGATAAAAGCGTTCTTCCAGATGCGTCTGGGGGTGAGTTTCCTGCTGGAAGGAAGTGACATGCAGGAAGAGGAACCTTTTCAGGTTGATGGTCTGAACCGTTATCAGATGAATATTCAACTGCTCAATGCCTTGATTAATGGTGGCGATGCTGAACGTTTGTATCAGCATGTCCGGGCGGCAGGAGAGTTACCTTACGGTGCTTTTGGTCAACTGTATTGGCAGACTCAGCAGGAAGAAATGGGCCAACTGGCCGCCAAGGTGCGTGAAGAGTGGCGACCTGATCCGCTCGGTAGTCAGGAACTGGATATCGAGTTGGATGGCGTACGGATAACAGGCTGGCTGACGCAGGTTCAGCATGATGGTTTGTTACGCTGGCGCCCCGGCAAGTTGGCGATGAAAGACGGCATGATGTTGTGGCTGGAACATTTGGCCTATTGCCTGATGGGCGGACAGGGAGAGAGCCGTAGCTATGGTAGTCAGGATACCGGTTGGCGCTTCCCGGCTTTGAGTAGAGAGCTGGCGCGGGAATTCCTGGCAGTGATGGTCGACGGGTATCAACAGGGAATGAATAAGCCTCTGTTATTGCTTAATCGGTCAGGTAGTGCCTGGTTGACGGAAGTTTATGATCGCGAAGCTGACCGTCTGTCGTCAGATGAAGCCATTCGGCAAAAAGCCCGGCTCAAACTGCTGGATGCCTGGCAGGGAAACCGGATGATATTGGGCGAAGGGGAGGATTATCACCTCCAGCGGATTATCCGTATCATGGACAGTGAACGGGTGGAGCAGGTTATTGATGCGGCGCAAACCTGGCTGTTACCACCGGTGCGTTTTAATCAGTACGGCAAGAAAGTGAGTATATCCACGTGAAGTATTTGGAGCGTTGCATGCGTAGACAGTATGTCTGGATCACCGGATTGTTGTTACTGATTTTCTGGCTTCCGATCAGTTGGGCCGATACCGGTTGGCAGGTTTTACCGCAAACCATCAATAAAAGCGCCAACGATCCGCGGCAATATCAAGCGATCAAGTTGGACAATGACATGACGGTGCTTCTGGTTTCTGATCCGCAGGCAACCAGTTCTCTGGCCGCGCTGGCACTGCCGGTCGGCTCATTGGATAACCCGAAGAGCCAGCCCGGGTTGGCGCACTATCTGGAACATATGTTGTTGATGGGATCCAAACGTTATCCGCAGCCGGAAAGCTTGTCCGAGTTTTTGAAAAAACACGGAGGCAGCCATAACGCCAGCACCGCATCGTACCGTACCGCGTTTTATCTGGAAGTTGAAAATGATGCTTTGCAACCCGCGGTCGATCGCCTGGCAGATGCTATCGCGGAGCCTTTATTGGATCCGGTCAATGCTGATCGTGAACGCCATGCCGTCAATGCCGAACTGACTATGGCCCGTTCACGAGACGGATTGAGAATGTCACAGGTGAGCGCTGAGACACTGAACCCGGCACACCCCGGTTCTCGGTTCGCGGGGGGGAATCTGGAAACCCTGCGTGATAAACCAGGCAGCAATCTGCATGATGAACTGGTCCGTTTTTACCAGCGTTATTACTCCGCAAACCTGATGAAGGGCGTTATCTATAGTAATAAACCCTTGGGGGAAATGGCCAAAACCGCAGCAGAAACCTTTGGCCGTATTGCCAACCATCAAGCCCATGTACCAGAGATTACGGTACCGGTTGTGACTGAAAAACAGCGCGGTGTCATTATTCACTACGTGCCGGCTCAACCACGAAAGCAGCTGCGCCTTGAATTCAGAATTGAGAATAATAGTCAGGCATTTCGAAGCAAAACAGATACCTATATCAGTTATTTGATTGGTAATCGCAGCCAGAATACACTTTCAGACTGGTTACAGAAGCAGGGACTGGTGGACTCGATCAGCGCGGGTGCCAATCCCATGGTTGAGCGTAATAGCGGGATATTGACTATTTCCGCGAATCTTACGGATAAAGGACTGGCGCAGAAAGATGAGGTGATTGCCGCGATCTTCAGTTATCTGCACAGAATACGTCAGGACGGGATTCAGCCACGCTATTTTGATGAGATCGCGCATGTACTGAATGTGGATTTCCGTTATCCTTCGATCAATCGTGATATGGGCTATATCGAGTGGCTGGTGGATACCATGCTGCGTGTTCCGATTGAACATACCCTGGACGCGTCTTATCTTGCCGATCATTATGATCCCAAAGCTATTGCGGCAAGGCTGGACGATATGACGCCACAGAACGCCCGTATCTGGTTTATCAGTCCAGATGAGCCGCATAACAAAATGGCCTACTTCGTTCAGGCACCTTATCAAGTCGACAAAATCAGGGCTGACCAGATAGCCAAATGGCAACAACAGGAAAAGAGTATCAACCTGACGTTGCCTGCGACCAACCCTTATATTCCGAATGATTTTTCGTTGATCAAAGCGAATACCACGATTGACCATCCTAAAATGTTGCTGGAACAACCTGGTTTGCGTGTGCTGTATATGCCCAGCCGCTACTTTGCGGATGAACCGAAAGCCAATATCACCCTACTGTTACGCAATAAAATGGCTGACGATACGGCTCGTCATCAAGTGTTGTTTGCACTGCATGATTATCTGGCCGGGTTGGCATTGGATGAACTGAGTTATCAAGCATCGGTGGGTGGCATTGGTTTTTCTACCGGCGGTAATGGTGGCGTGGTTATGGAGGCCAGTGGCTATACCCAGCACCTACCCGAATTATTGCAGTCGTTAATTGATGTCTACTCCTCGTTTACGCCTACGCAAGAGCAGTTAGCGCAGGCAAAGTCCTGGTATGCCCAACAGCTGGATGCGGCAGATAAGGCTAAAGCGTATGAACAAGCGATACAGCCGATACAGGCGCTGTCCCACGTTCCTTACACGGAACGCTCAGAACGCCGTCAGTTGCTCAAGGGCATACAACTGAAAGATGTAATGGATTATCGCAACGCGCTGCTGCAACAAGCTACACCGGAAATGATGGTGGTGGGAAACGTGCTGCCGGATGATGTGGTCCGTCTGGCGCAGAGCCTGAAAAAGCGTCTGGGCTGTGGCGGCGTCCAGTGGTGGCGAAGCAAAAAAGTGAAAATTACCCAGACTCAGCGTGCCACTCTGCAACAGGTGGGCAGCAGTACAGATTCTGCGCTGGCGGCGGTTTACATTCCGGCTGGCTATGATGAGGTACAGGGTATGGCCTATAGCAGTTTGCTGGGACAAATCTTGCATCCCTGGTTTTATAGCCAGCTCAGGACACAAGAACAGTTAGGATATGCGGTGTTTGCCACGCCGTTCTCCATCGGTCGTCAGTGGGGTATTGGTTTTCTGCTGCAAAGCAACAGCCGACAACCGGCTTATCTGTTTCAGCGTTATCAAAATTTCTATGCCACAGCCGGGGAGCGCCTGCAAACGATGGCTCCAGACGAGTTTGCACAGAATAAACGGGGATTGATTAACGAATTGCGCCAGCGTCCGCAGACGCTGGATGAAGAAGCTGGTCGTCTGCGCAACGATCTGGAGCGGGAAAACTTTGCCTTTGACACGCGGCAAAAGCTGATCGAACAGGTGAACGCGATAACGCTCACTCAACTGGCCGACTTTTTTCAACACGCGTTGAAACCGCAGGGATTGGCGGTACTGTCTCAGGTTTCCGGTAGTCATCATGATAAGGCGGATTACGCGGCACCTCAGGGATGGAAAATCTATCCCGACGCGTCGTCGTTGCAGAAAACGCTGCCCATTGAGCAGGTGGAAAATAAATGACCAATGCGCCCCCACAATCACTGAATTTTTTCACGTTACCATTGTTTGGCGAAAGGTTGATTGAAGCCTCGGCAGGTACCGGAAAAACCTACACACTGGCGGCACTGTATCTGCGTTTATTGCTGGGGTTGGGTAAAGAAGCGGCTTATCTGCGCCCGTTGTCAGTGGATGAAATTCTGGTGGTGACGTTTACCGAAGCGGCGACGGAAGAGCTGCGCGAGCGTATCCGTGAGCGGATCCATGAACTGCGTTTGGCCTGTATCCGCCGTCAGAGTGATAACCCATTGATGACGCAATTGTTAGCGGAGATCCCGGAAGCGTCGCGGGCCGATGCCGCGGAAACGTTGTTGATGGCCGAACGGCAAATGGACGACGCGGCTATCTACACGATTCACGGTTTCTGTCAGCGCATGTTGACCAGCAATGCGTTCGAGTCTGGGGTGTTGTTTGAACAGCGTCTGCTGGAAGATGAACAACCATTGCGTCGTCAGGCTTGCGCTGATTTCTGGCGTCGCTACTGCTACCCGCTGCCGTTGGATATGGCGCGGGTAATCGGGACACTGTGGAGCGGGCCGGAAAAACTGTTGCAGGAACTAACGCCTTATTTGCATGGTGATACGCCTGCGCTGCGCCTGCCGCCGCAGGAAAGTGAAACGTTGGTAGAGCGGCATCAGAAAATCATTGCCACTATCGACGGTTTCAAACAGCAGTGGCGGGAAGCTGCCCCGGAACTGGACGCGTTAATCAGTGCATCGGGTGTGGACAAACGGCGTTACAGCAGCCGTAATCGACCTAACTGGTTACGTAATGTGACCCAGTGGGCCGAGGAACAACCAACAGTAGACTATCAATTTCCCAAGGATTTGGAGCGGTTTGGCCAGTCAGAACTGAATCAGCGTACGATCAAGGGTGAACCTCCATCACATGCGGTTTTTGATGCTGTGGATCAGTTTTTACAGCAGTCTCTGTCACTGCGGGATTTGATGATTTGGTTGGCGTTGAAAGAGATCCGCCGCTCGGTACGTGAGGAGAAGCAACGGCGGGCCGAATTGGGGTTTGATGACCTGCTTTCCCGTCTGGATGAAGCATTACAACAGGCCGGGGGAGAGCAACTGGCACAGGCTATCCGCGAGCGTTATCCGGTGGCGATGATTGACGAGTTTCAGGATACGGATACCCAGCAGTACCGTATTTTTCGCACCTTGTATGCCGGTCAGTCGCAATGTGGCTGGTTGATGATCGGTGATCCCAAACAGGCCATTTATGCATTCCGCGGCGCGGATATTTTTACCTATATGCGTGCGCGGGACGATGTGACCGCACATTACACATTGGACACCAACTGGCGTTCTTCCCCAGATATGGTGAATGCCGTCAATTGCCTGTTCCAGCGCGTCGATGCGCCATTTATTTTTTCGCAGATCCCTTTTATGGCGGTCAAACCGGCCGAGTCCAACCGCTCACTGTCCTTTGAGTATCAGGGGGCCGTGAGTCCTGCATTGCAGTTTTGGTTAACGGGAACACAAGGTGTCGGTGTGAGCGAATACCAGCAGATAGTGGCCCGACAGTGTGCATCTCAAATCCGTGACTGGCTGATGGCGGGGCAACGCCACGAGGCCTGGCTGGTGAACGGTGATAAACGCCAGCCAGTGCAGGCGGCGGATATTACCGTACTGGTACGGAGTCGTCATGAAGCAACCTTGGTGCGCCAGGCGCTCGGCCGCCTGAATATTCCTTCTGTTTATCTCTCAAACCGCGATAGCGTATTTACCACACCTGAAGCCCGGGATGTGCTTTGGCTATTACACGCTGTGCTGGCCCCGGAGCAGGAACGGACACTGCGCAGCGCCATGGCCACCACATTGATGGGGTTGGATGCGCCGGCGCTAGAGGCGTTGAATCATAATGAAGCGGACTGGGATGCGTTGGTGGATGAATTCGCAGGCTATCGTCTTCTATGGCAACAGCGTGGTGTACTGCCGATGCTGCGGGCGTTGATGCGCCGTCACCAATTGGCTGAAAATCTGTTATCCAGTCGTGATGGGGAACGACGACTGACGGATATCCTGCACGTTGGTGAATTGTTACAGGAAGCCTCTTCATCTCTGGACAGTGAACACGCACTGGTGCGTTGGTTATCGCAGCAGATTATGCAGCCCAATCCACAGGCGGAAAATCAACAGCTTCGTCTGGAGAGTGATCAGCATCTGGTACAGATTGTCACCATTCATAAATCCAAAGGACTGGAATATCCGTTGGTATGGTTGCCTTTTATCGGTAATTTCCGGCAACAGTCGCAGGGTCTTTATCATGACCGGGAAAGTTTTCAGGCACTGCTGGATTTACAAAATAGTGAAGAGAGCCAGACGCTGGCGGAAGAAGAACGCTTGGCGGAAGATCTGCGTCTGCTTTATGTCGCGATGACCCGGGCCATTTATCACTGTAGTATCGGGGTGGCTCCGCTTTACCAGCGTTCCCAGAAGAAAGAGGGGGATAGCGACATGCACCAGAGCGCTCTGGGGTATCTGTTACAGCGGGGAGTCCCAGCGGATGCCGCGGGGCTCATTGCCGAGCTGGATGGCATGGCAGTGGATGGCGTGACCACCTGTCTGGTGAACCCGGAGGATGAGCAGCCGTGGCAGCCACTGATCGAAGACCAGCAGGAGTTGCAGGCGCGCCAGAATACGCGTGTATTACGTGATGGCTGGCGGGTGACCAGTTATTCCGGATTACAGCAGCATGGTTCTTCAGTCGTGCAGGATTTATTACCCCGCCTTGATATCGAAGCCATGGGGGAGCGGCAGCAGGAGCCGGAGTCACAGTTAACGCCACATACTTTTCCCCGAGGCGCTTCGCCGGGCACTTTCTTGCATGGCTTGTTTGAATCGTTGGATTTTACCCAACCCGTTGATGATGACTGGCTGATGACGCAGCTACAGGCATACGGCATTGATGAGATCTGGTGCTCGGTACTCAGACAGTGGATGGAAACCATACTGACTACCCCGCTGAATAAGGACGGTATTCAGCTTGCCGAGTTGGATAACGGACATAAGCAGGCGGAAATGCAGTTCTATCTGCCCATTCAGCAAGCGATGCAGGCCAGAAATCTGGATAGCCTGACCAAGACGTTTGATCCTCTTTCTGCTCAATGTCCGCCGTTGGCATTCCAGCAGGTCAAAGGAATGCTTAAAGGGTTTATTGATCTGGTGTTTTGCTGGCAGGGGCGTTATTACCTGCTGGATTACAAATCCAACTGGTTAGGGGCTGATGCCAGCGCTTATACCCAGTCTGCCATGATGCAGGCGATGGCGGAACACCGTTATGATCTGCAGTATCAATTGTATACCCTGGCATTACATCGCTACCTGCGTCATCGGCTACCTGAGTATGATTATCAGCAGCATTTTGGCGGTGTGTTCTATCTTTTTTTACGGGGTATTGACGTCGCCTATCCCGGAAATGGCGTGTTTTTCTGCTGTCCACCACAGGGTTTGGTAGAAGGCATGGACCAACTATTTCAGGGGAAAGGCAGCGAGGGGGAACAGCGTGCCGGGCATGATTGATCTATTGGAAACCGCTTTTCAGCGCCAATTACTGCGTTCGCTGGATCTGCAATTTGCCAGAATGCTGGCAGATGATGATCAACCGCATTTGCTATTGGCTGCGGCCAGTCTGAGCTACCATGCCGGGGCAGGGCATGTCTGTTTACCACTGGCGCAATTGCATCCACGTGATTTTTTTGATGGGCGTGATCCAGAGCTGTCTCAGGCCGTATGGCAATCGGTCGGGGAGCCTGATACAGCGGCGTGGCATCGTCAGCTGTCAGTTTGTCCAGCGGTGGGCGATGGCAGTACAGCAACGCCGCTGGTACTACAACACGGGCGGCTTTACTTGCAGCGTAGCTGGCAGAGTGAATGTCGGGTGGCGCAGTTCATTGCCAGTGATCGTCACGATCAGCCCGTTGATGAACAGGCTGTACGTCAGGTGCTGGATAGTTTGTTTGGCGTCGCTACATCGGAAACTGATTGGCAAAAAATTGCCGCTGCGGTGGCGCTGACACGGCGTATCACCGTGATTTCCGGTGGCCCGGGAACGGGGAAAACCACCACGGTCGCCAGATTGCTGGCAGCGTTGGTTCAACTGCATCACGGTGCACGATTGCGTATTCAATTGGCCGCGCCGACAGGTAAAGCGGCGGCGCGTTTGACGGAGTCATTGGGGGCAGCGTTGGGCAACCTGCTGCTCAGTGCCGGACAGCAGCACGTTTTCCCGCAAGAGGCGACAACGCTTCACCGTTTGTTGGGGGCCGTACCGGATAGCAACCGGCTGCGTTACCATCAGGAAAATCCATTGCATCTGGATGTTCTGGTGGTTGATGAAGCTTCCATGGTCGACTTGCCAATGATGGCGAGTTTGATAGCCGCCTTGCCTCCTCATGCCCGTGTCGTTTTCCTTGGCGACCGCGACCAGTTGGCTTCCGTGGAAGCCGGTGCCGTATTGGGTGATATCTGTCGCTCGGCCGAACAAGGTTATAGCCGCAGTCGCAGTCAGCAATTGTCCCGACTTACCGGTTGTCCGCTGACACATACTGCGATAGAAACGCAGCGCAGCGTGGCAGACAGTATTTGCCTGCTGCGTAAAAGCTATCGTTTTGATCAATCGTCGGGAATCGGCCAACTTGCCCAGGCGGTGAATGACGGTGATGAGCTACAGGTGCAACGTGTGCTGCAACAAGGGCATGCTGATATTACCTGTCAGCCGCTGGCTGATAATCAGGATTACCAGCAGTTGTTGTCTCAAGCTGTCGCCGGTTACCGTGACTATCTGACGCGTATTGGCGTCGACGATACACCAGAAGCGATCCTGCGGGCTTTCCAGCGTTACCGCCAATTGTGCGCCCTGCGTGAAGGGCCGTTTGGCGTATCGGGACTTAACCCGCGAATTGAGCAAGCTTTACATCAGGCCGGACTGATACGACACAGTACAAATTCCATCAGTCACTGGTATGTGGGGCGACCGGTCATGATTGAACGTAATGACGCGGTGTTAGGATTGTTTAATGGCGATATCGGTATCGCGTTGTTGAATGAGAATAACGACTTGCGGGTCTACTTTCAGTTACCAGATGGCAGTACCAAGTCCGTGGCTCCCAATCGGTTACCACGCCATGAAACGGCTTATGCCATGACGGTACATAAATCTCAGGGATCCGAGTTTGAGCATACGGCCCTGGCGTTGCCGAACCACTTCCTGCCGGTATTGACCCGGGAACTGGTTTATACCGCGATTACCCGCGCCCGCGAGCGTTTATCGCTGTATACGGACATACCTGTTTTGTGTCGGGCAGTGAAAACACCGACTCTGCGTTACAGTGGATTAGCCGAACAGATTCAGATATTGATGACATGATGCGCGTGGTGAAGTGAGCACCACGCGCAAGTAAAGTACAGCGGATTAGAGATCAGTTACCAGAATTTTGGAGCGGCGCTGATAGTTATAGAGTTCCTGCTTTTTCTTCGGCAGTACGTCGACTTCTGCCGGTTGAAAACCCCGTTCCTGGAACCAGTGGATACTGTGGGTGGTCAATACAAACAGCCGTTTTAGCCCTTGTTGCCGGGCCTGTGCTGAAATGTGTTGCAGTAGCTGGTCGCCGCGAGAGGAACTCCGATATTCAGGATGAACTGCCACGCAGGCCATTTCACCGATTTTTTCTTCCGGAAAAGGGTAAAGTGCTGCGCAAGCAATGGTGAGATTATCCCGCACTACCACGGTAAATTTATCAATCTCAATTTCCAGTTGTTCGCGTGAGCGACGAACCAGAATACCTTGTTGCTCCAGAGGGCGAATGAGTTCCAGAATGCCGCCGATGTCGTTAATGGTGGCCCGCCGAATCTGTTCGGCGCTTTCCATCACGATCTGGGTTCCTATACCATCGCGGGAGAACAATTCCTGCACCAGGGCACCATCTTCCTGATAGCTGATCAGATGACTGCGACGCACGCCACTGCGACAGGCTTTCGTCGCGCCTCGTAGGAAGCGGATGGTTTCAGAGTTGAAATCACCTTGTTCTTCCAGTATCTGAATGCGTTGTTGCGCAGCTTCAGGCAACATTTCGGAAATAATATTACCCTGTTCATTGGTCACGCCCTGTGAGGAGCAAAAGCCAATCATTTTTTCGGCTTTGAGCTTGATCGCCAGTTGGGTGGCGACTTCTTCCGATGTCAGGTTAAAGCTTTCACCGGTGACGGAAACAGCCACTGGCCCGAGCAGGACGATGGCTCCACTATTCAGTTGACGGTGCAATGCTTCTTCATCAATACGACGGATGCGTCCGCTATGGCAGTAATCGACACCATCATCGACACCCAACGGCTGGGCGATAATGAAATTACCGCTGACGACGTTAATATGCGCACCTTGAAGTGGCGTGTTGGTCAGACTCATGGACAGACGTGCCGTAATATCCAATTGCAGCATACCCGCCGCCTGTTTTACCAGTTCCAACGTAGTGCGGTCCGTAACTCGGATATGTTTATGGTAGCGAGGCTCGTGGTTATGGGCCAACAGGTTAGTGTCAATCTGCGGTCGTGCGCCGTAAACCACCACCAGTTTGATTCCCAAACTGTGCAATAGCCCGATATCATTGACAATATTGGCAAAATTTTCATGCTCGATAGCTTCACCGCTGAGCATGATCACGAACGTTTTACCCCGATGGGCGTTGATATAGGGAACTGAGTGGCGGAAGCCTTGAACCAGTTCTGTACTACGTTCCTTCACTGCGAGCCCTCTTTGAATTTTTATTCGATATTTTTGTATTTTTATTCTTCATGAAGCAAAAGGCAAGTGATAAGTCATCAGGAGAAAAGTGAGACATAGCTGATGTGGATTAAACTACTTATAAAGTAGAAAAATGATTTTTGCATGACAGTCAGTGATAGATTCGTTAAAGTTTTTCGCGTTTTTATGTTTGATATTTTCATTTATCATCTATCAGGTTCATACGGTAAAGAAAGCGGAGTTGCATGTCTCATTCAAATAATCATCTGACTCGGCGGCGCTTGTTGCAGGGCGCAGCGGCTACCTGGTTATTAAGCGTCAGTGGTGTCAGTATGGCAGCGGCTGTATCGCAGGTGATTGCCGTACGTGTTTGGCCGTCCTCCTCTTATACCCGTGTGACGCTGGAGTCGAATCATCCGCTGAAATACCGGCAGTTTACGCTTGAACATCCGAAACGGATTGTCATTGACATTGATAATGTGGTGCTTAACAGCGTCCTGAAAAATGCGGGCGGGCAATTTGGCAAAAATGACCCGCTGATAAAAGAAGCACGTGTCGGCCAGTTTGATAAAAATACGGTCCGGCTAGTGATTGAATTGAAACAAAGTGTTAATCCCAATATGTTTTCGCTGACGCCTGTCGCCGGTTTTAAAAATCGCCTGGTGATGGATCTGTATCCGTTGGCGGGACGTTACGATAACGCGGAAGATCCGTTACTGGCGTTGCTGGAAGATTACAACAAGGGTGATCTGGAGCAAGCGTTACCGCCGGAGGTGCCAAAACCGGGCAAGATCGGGCGTGACAGACCGTTGGTTATCATGCTGGATCCTGGGCACGGTGGTGAAGATCCGGGGGCTATCGGAATGCGCAGAACCCGTGAGAAGGATGTGGTACTGCAAATCGCGCATCGTCTGAAGGCACTGATTGAACGTGAGCCTAATATGAAAGTGTATATGACGCGTCACGAGGATGTATTCATCCCTCTGAGAGTGCGTGTTGCCAAAGCGCGTAAGCAACGAGCCGATCTGTTTGTCTCTATTCATGCCGATGCGTTTACCAGCCGTTCCGCTCGTGGTTCATCGGTGTTTGCGCTATCCGAAAAAGGCGCAACCAGCTCGGCGGCGCGTTTTCTGGCCCATTCTCAAAACGAATCGGATTCGATAGGCGGCGTGAGCATGAGTGGTGATCGTTACCTCGACCACACCATGTTCGATATGGTGCAAACCGTTACGATTAACGACAGTCTTAAATTTGGCAGAGAGATTCTACATCGGTTGGGTGAAGTTAACCGTTTGCACAAGAATCGCGTCGATCAGGCCGGGTTTGCGGTATTGAAAGCTCCCGATATTCCGTCAGTGTTGGTGGAAACGGCGTTTATAAGCAATCTGGGAGAAGAGCGTAAACTGCGCACCAGCCGTTTTCAGCAACAGATAGCAACTTCTATTCTGGAGGGGATCAAGGCGTATTTTGCCAGCCAGATCAGGTAATGTAGTGATAACCTCGAGTGCCGGGAAATATCAGAAGTGATAAGCCCTGAAAAGCAAAAAACACCCGTCAGGGTGTTCAGTGATAATTGGTTGCGGGGGCCGGATTTGAACCGACGACCTTCGGGTTATGAGCCCGACGAGCTACCAGGCTGCTCCACCCCGCGTCTGTGGAAGCGCACTATACTCTGCATGGATTGGTATGCAACCCCTTTTTTAAAATAGTTAACGATTGAACCGATGAGTGATGCTTTTGTCGTCGAATGGTTTGTTTTTTAAGCGTAATGGGAAAGGTTTTGTCTCTGCGCGTTTAATTCTCCATAGCTGTTTGTTATCGTTCTACGTTGTGTTCGTAAAAGTTAAAAGATAAAGAGAGCGCTAGAAATGAAAGGATGGTGGAGTAAGTATGTGCTGACTGGCGCGATGATCGCTATTCTGGCCGGGTGCCAGACAAGGCCGACTGATCGCGGGCAGCAATATAAAGACGGACACCTCAATCAGCCTTTGGAACTGGTGAATGAACCGAATGCCACCAGTAAGCCAGTGAATGCCAGAGACTTTGTTAATCAGGTTACCCAGATTCAGGCGGCATCTCCCGAGCTATACTACCGCAACAACGACATTTTCCAGTCTATCGAAAGTTGGATCGTGGCGGGCGGTGATACCCGAGATTTAAATAAGTACGGTCTCAGTGCCTGGCAAATGGAAGGTGTTGATAGTTTCGGCAATGTCCAATTTACTGGCTATTACACGCCAGTGTTGCAGGCCCGCCATTATCGTCAGGGAGAATTCCGTTATCCGCTGTATGCGATGCCTCGGGTCAGGAAAAACCATCGTTTACCTGATCGTCGTGCTATTTATGCTGGGGCGCTGAGTAATAGTCTGGTCATTGCCTGGACTAACTCGCTGATGGATAACTTTATGATGGAAGTACAAGGTAGCGGTTATGTTGATTTTGGTGACGGGCAGCCGCTGACCTTTTTTAGCTATGGCGGCAGGAATGGGTACGCTTATCGTAGTATCGGTAAAGTGTTGATCGACCGTGGTGAAGTGGCGAAAGAAGATATGTCCATGCAGGCAATCCGCAAATGGGCAGCGTGCCATACAGAAGCTGAAGTCCGTGAATTACTGGAACAAAATCCCTCTTACGTTTTCTTTAAGCCGATGATGGCGGCACAAGTCAAGGGCGCGAGTGCGGTTCCGTTGGTCGCGAAAGCTTCCGTGGCTTCAGACCGTTCCCTGATCCCGGCAGGTACCTCATTGTTGGCTGAAGTACCACTGCTGGATAATGACGGAAAATTTACGGGCAAATATGAAATGCGCTTGATGGTGGCGTTGGATGTGGGGGGGGCTATCAAAGGGCAGCATTTCGATATCTATCAGGGAATAGGTAAACAAGCAGGTCATGCCGCTGGTTTTTATAATCATTATGGCCGTGTATGGGTGTTGAAGAGCGCACCTGGGCAGAGGAACACCGGCACGCTGTTCAGTGCCAGCAATCGTTCATCCGGTAATGGCAGTGGCGGGCTATTGGTCGATAATCCCCAGAATTAAATCTGTGCCAGTAAGGTTTGAGAACGAGCCGGCTGATAAACGAGCTGGCACGTTCTCTGCTGAATACCGTTACGATACTTCATTATTGATTTGATATTTCTCGACGTTAACTGAACGGCAATATGTTATTGGCCACGTTGGTGGGGGTTCCCTGCGCAAATGCGATCACATTTTCAAATGCCACTTTGAAATACAGCTCATAACTATTTTTCTCTACATAACCCAGATGCGGCGTACAGAGGACATTGGGCAAAGAGAGAAGCGGTTCATTTTCCAATGTGGCCGGTTCGATATTAAATACATCCAATGCCGCGCGTTTAGTCGGATTGGTACTTAATGCCTGATATACCGCCCCTGGCTCGATCAATTCTGCCCGACTGGTATTTACCAATAGCGAATCAGGCTTCATTTGTTCGAGATCCGTCTTTGTCACACATCCGTAGGTCATTTCGTTCAACCGTAAATGCAGTGAGAGGACATCTGCTGAAGCGAAGAACTCGGTTTTGGTCTTTGCAGCAGTAAACCCGTGTTCCTGCGCTTTGGCTCTTGAAGCTTCACTTCCCCATACTTGTACTCGCATATCAAACGCTTTTGCATACTGTGCGATGTGTTGACCTATTTTTCCATAGCCCCAGATCCCCAGTGTCAGTCCGTTGAGCGTTCTTCCCAACCCAAGTGCATTTGAATGCTGCCAGATATTCTTTGATAAATTCGCAGAGTATTGGGGAATATAACGCGATGCCGACATAATCAGTCCCCAGCACAATTCAGACGGTGCAATGGGGGAACCGATACCTTCCGCCACCGCCACGCCATGTCGGGTGCAAGTGGCAAGGTTCAGATGATTACTGATTTTTCCGGTCTGGCTGATGAGTCTCAGATGCGGAAGTCTGGACAATAATTCGTCGCTAATCGCGGTTCTTTCCCGGATAAGCACGATCGCTTCTATATCCTGAAGTTTTTCAGCCAGTTCGCTGATGTCGGCATAGCTTTCATGAAAAATCTGCACATCATGTCCTGCCAGCAGCGAGAAACACGCCAGATTTTTTACCTCGTCCTGATAATCATCTAATACAGCAATTTTCATACAGGTTTCCTACTGGTCTGGTATTCCATCACATACTCGTATTCGTTTTCTTCCGTCGTTCTAAAGCCCAATCGGTAATAAAGTGCTTTGGCCGGGTTGTTTTTCAATACGCTCAGTAGCACATTTTTTCCTTCTGCGCGGGCGTGTTCAAGCAGGGTAGTGATGAGTATTTTGCCGATACCAAGATTTTGAAAATCTGGATGGACCTGGATTTGCACCAGATACCAGTGATCTTTTTCGGCAATTAAAGCTGCTCTTGAATAGTCCGGCGGGTTGTCCGTTAATCATAACCAATTGAGCATCCTCAAAGTTATACAAGATCCGTTTAAGGTAGGATGCTTTGTCATTGGCGGCCCCTATTTCAGTCAGATACTTCCCCATCGTTAACTCTCTTAGTTGTAAGAGAAAATTAATGTCAGATGCTGTCGCCTTTACTCATTCAAGTTTCATCGTTTTTCCTGAACTGCATACGGGCTGAGGCCGATTTTGTTATTACCGAATGGTATTCGATGATGATCATTAACATGATTGAGGATGGGATAAATTGTCCAGAAGAAATTTTTAATCGTCGCGAGGCTACTGCCTGACATCCGAAGTAATTTGCTCCGCAAATGAACGTCGCTGAGGTATGATTCGTACCGTTTTATTTTCATTTCTGCAAGGTTGATTGTAATGAGTACGCCATTATCCGAGGGTTATTTGCAACGTTTCAGTGGTACCGCTCGTTTATACGGCCAGCCGGCGCTGGCGTTGTTTGCCCAGTCACATGTCTGTGTGATTGGCATTGGCGGCGTCGGTTCCTGGGCGGCGGAAGCACTGGCGCGAACCGGCATTGGCGCGATTACCCTGATTGATATGGATGATGTGTGTGTTAGCAATACCAATCGACAGATCCACGCACTGCGCCAGTATACCGGCCAACCGAAAACCGACGTGATGGCCGAGCGTATTTTAGCGATTAATCCTGAGTGCCGCGTGACTTGTGTGGACGATTTTATCAATGCAGACAATATGGCAGAGTTGCTGACTCAAAATTTCAGCTATGTCATTGATGCCATTGACAGCGTGCGTGCTAAAGCCGCATTACTGGCCTATTGTCGACGTAATAAGATCCCGGTGGTGACAACCGGCGGTGCCGGCGGACAAATTGACCCAACGCGCATTGAAGTGGCAGATCTTGCCAAAACCATTCAAGATCCGCTGGCGGCGAAATTGCGCGAACGGCTGAAACATGATTTTAATATTGTAAAAAACAGCAAGGGTAAGCTGGGTATTGACTGCGTGTTTTCCAGTGAACCGCTGGTCTATCCTCAACCAGATGGCTCTGTTTGTGCTTCACGCAGCACGGCGGAAGGTGTAAAGCGGATGGACTGTGCCTCTGGCTTCGGCGCGGCAACAATGGTCACTGCGACATTTGGTTTTGTGGCTGTGTCACATGCGCTGAAAAAAATGATGGCTAAAGCGCAGCGGCAGAGACCGATTGCGTAAATTAGCGTTTCTGTGCGGCGATGTCGTGAATGCGTGTCGCCAGCGCTGACAATCCACTGGCTCGTGACGCGCTGAGCTGTGCCCGTAAACCCAATTGTTCGAAAAGTGCCAGTGGGTCTTGCTGACCCAGGTCTTCTGGCGTTTTCCCTTCTACGGCGGTGAGCAGTATTGCCAGCAAACCGCGCACGATACGGCCGTCACTGTCGCCGTAAAAATGCAGGGTGCCATCATCCCGGCGCTGATAACCCAGCCAGACCTGATTTTCACAGCCTGACAGTGCTATTTGATCCTGTTTTAGTGCTTCGGGTAACACGGGAAGCTGTTTGGCCAGCAAAATAATCTGGCGATAACGTTCTTCCCATGAACGACAGGCATTAAATTGTTGTGCCAAATCTTCTGTGGTGATGAGTGTGCCAAACGGATGTTGTGTAGGTTGTGGGTTATTCATGTCGTGTCATTTAATCAGTAAGTAATTCAAGTGCTTTCCGGGTGGCTTCAACCAATCGGTCTGCGTCCTGTTCGGTATTATAAGGGGCAAAAGAGGCGCGTAATGTCCCTTTCAAACCTAACGCGTTCATCAGCGGTTGTGCACAGTGATGGCCGGCACGCAGCGCAATACCGTCTTCCGCCAGCAACGTAACCAGATCGTTGTGATGTACCTGGTCAAATTCAAATGACAGTAGGCTGGAACCCGGACAGCGGAAACTGCGAAAGCCGGGAAGCGTGGCCAGCCGGGTTTCCACCTCTTCAGCTAATGCCGTGCTGTATTGTTCGGCGGCGTCCATATCTTGTTCGGCCAACCAGCGTAGCGTGGCAGCGAGTCCGATTACACCGGCAATATGCGGCGTTCCGGCTTCAAAACGCTGAGGAACAACCTGCGGAACAAAACCGGCAAAAGAAACATCCGTCATCATTTTCCCACCGCCGTGCCACGGTGGCATGGATTCCAACAGGTCAGGTTTGCCATACAGTGCGCCAATCCCGGTAGGGCCATACAGCTTGTGACCGGAAAAGGCATAGAAGTCGATATCCAGCAACTGTACGTCGGGTGTGTGATGGACGACGCCCTGAGCACCATCTACAACTACGACGGCCCCCACCTGATGTGCCAGCGTAATCGCTCTTCCCAGATCAGGCATCCCACCAGTGACATTTGACATTTGCCCCAGTGCCAGCAACCGAGTCCGGGGTGTCAGTAAGGTTGCCAGTTGGTTGAGATCTGGCACTAAATCCGTGCCAATTGGCAGCTTGACGACTTGTGCGCCGGTTTGCTGCGCCACCATGAGCCAAGGGATCAGGTTAGCGTGGTGCTCGGCTTCACTCACCAGGATCTGATCACCAGGTTGTAGTCGTGGGCGAGCATAACTTTGCGCAATCAGATTGATCGCTTCGGTGGTGCCACGGGTCCAGATGATGTTTCGACTGTCTTGCGCATGGATAAATGCGGCGACCAACGCACGGGCATCTTCAAACTGCTGAGTTAACGCCTGGGCACCATGATGCTGGCTACGATGCACATTCCCAATATGGTGAGAATAACTTTGTTCGATAGCGTCAATAACTGCCTGTGGTTTCAGCGCCGTGGCGGCACTGTCAAGGTAGACCCCAGGCTGCTGTAATGCTGGGAATTGTTGGCGAAAAGTGGCGGCGTTGAACAGTTTCATAGCAGTCCTCTATTGAGCGGCAGATCTTGTCGCATTCTTGCCGTCGAAACAAGTTTCAGACAATGCTTAAGCGCATATTCTGACAAAACGAATAAAGATTGCTAACCTTAGCACTGTTAAGAAATGGAGTTTTATGGCATTTAGATTCAATTAATGGGTTTTTAAAATTACCGGGAGTTTATTATGAAGAATAATATATTAATTTTGGCAGTGGTTATGATGGCATTCTCTATGGCGGCCTGTTCCAGTAATTACGTTATGCATACCCATGACGGGCGGGATATTGTGGCGCAAGGAAAACCCAAAGTGGATGATGAAACCGGCATGATTAAATACAAAGACGCCGAGGGTAACGAGCAACAGATTAACCGTTCCGATATAGAACAAATGAGTGAAGCCAAGTAACGCATTGATAGTGTTTGGGTTACTAACGGGACATTCATAGCAAAAAAAAGCACCGCATGTACGCGGTGCTATACAAAATCACTATAGACAGACAGGGTAAATACAGGAAGTGAAAAAGTAGCTGAGCTACCGGTGTCTGAAAAGGCAGACAATAAACAAATAGCAAACACAACATCACAACCACAAGCCAAAAGCACATCAGGATTTCCCCTTCGCGCTTTTCGTTCCGGCTCAGGAAGTAGCACTAATATAGGTATTTGCTGGTGCATCCTCAACGGACAATTTATAATGCCTCGGATTATAAAAACTAATGTGTATATGAGTGTGTATTACACGTTACTTCCCGGTAAATAAAAGAAATCCGTTTATGTCAAAACGACTACCTCCACTCAATGCACTACGCGTATTTGATGCGGCTGCCCGCCATCTAAGCTTCACCAAAGCGGCTGAAGAGTTGTTTGTTACTCAGGCTGCCGTCAGTCACCAGATCAAGTCTCTGGAAGATTTTCTTGGCTTGAAGCTTTTCCGACGGCGCAACCGTTCGTTGCTGCTTACCGAGGAGGGGCAAAGTTATTTTCTGGATATAAAAGAAATTTTCTCTGCGCTGAATGAAGCTACGCGTAAGCTACAGGCCCGCAGTGCCAAGGGGGCATTGACCGTCAGTCTGTTGCCTAGTTTTGCTATCCATTGGCTGGTACCCAGGTTGTCCAGTTTCAATTCGGATTACCCCGGCATTGATGTGCGGATTCAGGCAGTAGATCGAGAAGAGGATCGTCTGTCTGATGATGTAGATGTGGCCATTTTTTATGGACGGGGTAATTGGCCGGGCTTACGGGTGGAAAAACTTTATGCCGAGTACTTGTTGCCAGTTTGCTCCCCGCTATTGCTGACGGGAGCACATCCGCTGAAAACACCGGAAGATTTAGTTTGGCACACTTTGTTACATGACGCTTCCCGCCGGGACTGGTTGGCTTATACCCGGCAACTGGGCATTCAGCAGATTAATGTGCAACAGGGGCCGATTTTCAGTCACAGCGCTATGGTATTACAGGCTGCCATTCATGGGCAGGGCGTGGCATTGGCCAATAACGTGATGGCACAGACAGAACTTGAAGCGGGCCGGTTGGTGTGTCCGTTTAGTGATGTTTTGGTTAGCAAGAGCGCTTTTTATCTGGTATGTCATGACAGTCAGGCCGAACTGGGTAAAATAGCCGCCTTTCGCCAGTGGATACTCTCTCGGGCGGCCAGTGAGCAGGAAAAATTTCGCTTTCGTTATGATCACAATACACGCTGATACCATAACGGTTTCAGATCTCTCTTTCTTTGTGAATGGATAACAACGATGAACAGTCGTTTCATGATGGTATTTGCTGCCATTAGCGGATTTATTTATGTCGCGCTGGGGGCATTTGGTGCTCACGTGTTGAGTAAATCTCTAGGTGACGTTGAACTGAGCTGGTTACATACCGGGTTACAATATCAAGCTTTTCATACTCTGGTGATACTGGCCCTTTCTATCGCCATGAATCAGAGAAGCAATTTGTGGTTCTACTGGAGCAGTGTTTTTTTAGGACTTGGCACGGTGTTATTCAGCGGTAGTCTTTACTGTCTGGCACTCTCTCTCCTGAAATTCTGGGTCTATATTACCCCGGTGGGTGGCGTATTTTTCCTGGTGGGTTGGATACTGTTGTTGATTGGTGCCTTACGTTTAAAGAAAAAGGCTGAGTAGCATGAATAAAGTTATTTTGTATTGTCGGCCCGGTTTTGAAAAAGAGTGTGCAGCGGAAATTACCGATAAAGCCGCTCGTTACAATGTATACGGTTTCGTGCGAGTAAAGGATAACAGCGGTTATGTGATATTCGAATGTTATCAACATGAAGATGCTGACCGTTTGATTAAGGAATTGCCGTTTCGGGAACTGATTTTTGTCCGGCAGATGATGGTCTGTGGCGAATTGTTGCGGGACCTGCCTCCGGAAGATCGTATCACGCCGATTGTGGGTATGTTGACGGGGGTACTGGAGTGCGCTGGTGAACTGCGGGTTGAAGTGCCTGACACCAATGAAAGTAAAGAGCTGATGACGTTCTGTCGCAAATTTACGGTGCCCTTACGTGCCGTTTTACGTGAACATCATATTTTGCTGGCGCAGGAGAGGGCTGATAAACCCGTGATACATGTACTCTTTATCGCGCCAGGCTGTTGTTATGTAGGGTACTCCTACACTAATAATAACTCTCCTTTCTATATGGGGATTCCGCGTCTTAAATTCCCATCTGATGCTCCCAGTCGTTCCACTCTGAAGCTTGAAGAGGCTTTCCATGTGTTTATTCCCGCCGATGAGTGGGATGAGCGGCTGGCCAGCGGGATGCATGCGGTAGACCTGGGTGCCTGTCCCGGTGGTTGGACTTATCAACTGGTGAAACGCAGCATGATGGTCCACGCTGTTGATAACGGAATGATGGCTCCCAGTCTGATGGATACCGGACAGGTTACTCATCATCAGGTCGATGGATTCCGTTTCGAACCCCCCCGTAACAATATCTCCTGGCTGGTATGTGACATGGTGGAGAAACCGGCGAAAGTGACTAACAGGATGGCCGACTGGTTGGTTAATGGATGGTGTCGTGAGGTTATTTTCAACCTCAAGTTGCCAATGAAAAAACGCTATGAGGAAGTGATGCAGAATCTGGCCTTGCTTACCGAGCGTTTGCAGGAAAACGGTATCAATTCTGAAATTCACGCCAAACAGCTCTACCACGATCGAGAAGAAGTCACGATACATGCCCGACGTATCTGGAGTGCTATGCCGGGGCGGCGCGATGAGCGCGGGTGATTTGTTATTGCACAGAATGGGCTGGGATTACCCAGCCGATGCGCGCAATCGTAGTTGTTGCAGATTACCGTGAAGTGTAAGGTCAGTCCTGAGCGTTGCTACTTGACGGCAGCAGTAAGCCATCTCGCGCTGTTGCTCCAGTTTAATGCGCCATTTGTCAGGTAGTTGGTCCAATTGCTGGTAAAGATTGTCCAGTGAACCGGCCTGTTGTAGTAACTGCGCCGCATTTTTTGGGCCAATGCCACTGACCCCTGGAATTTTGCTGCTGCTGATACCTGCCAACCCCCAATAATCGGGTAATTGCTGCGGGGTGACGCCGAATTCCTGCTGAATAAAAGGTAAATCCAGCCAGCGTTTCTGGAAATAATCACGAATCTGAATGGTTGGCGCCAGTAACTGGCAATATCCTTTGTCCGTGGAGATAATCGTCGCGTGTAACCCTTGTGCGGCGACTTTTTTTGCCAGCGTCGCCGCCAGATCATCGGCTTCATCACCGGGCGAATGCCAACTATTGATCCCTATGGTGAGCAACGCTTCTTTAATCCGCGGCAACTCCTGCCGCAGTGTTTCCGGCATGGCCTTTCGTCCGGCCTTATACTCCGGCAATAATTGATGGCGCCAGCTTGTCGAGCGATCTTCATCGTCAAACACGGCTACTGCATGGGTCGGTTGACTGTGCTGTATCAGTTGGTTGACTGCATGCACACAAGCCGTGGCACAGGGAGAACCCTGTACCGCATGGATACGTCTGATCAGATTAAGCGCATCAATAATTAATAGATGTACGAGCATAAGCAGAGTCCTGATGCTACCGATAGTAACGTCGTTTTCACCATCGGTATCGAGGTTGTCAGGTACAAATTTCGTAGCAAGGAATATAGGCACTGCCCGGAAGTTTCATGCGTTGCTGGGCGACAAAGCTTTGCAACAGCTTGTCCATGTTTTTCATGATTTCCGCATCACCATGCAATTTATATGGACCATTCAGCTCAATGGCGTGAATACCTGATTCCTTGACGTTACCTGAGACAATACCAGAGAAAGCTCGACGCAATGTCGCGGCCAGTTGTTCTGCGGGTTGATTTGGATGCAGATTGAGGTTTGCCATATTTTCGTGTGTAGGCTCAAAAGGCCGCTGTAGGTCTGCTTCAATGCGCATTGACCAGTTAAAACTATAGGCATCACCCGTATGGCGGCGCTGTTCTTTAACCAGCGGCATGGCCTTTTTCATCTGTCTGGCCACCTCGGGCGCATCATTGATAATGATAGAGTAGTAACGGCGTGCCTGACGGCCCAACGTGCTGACGATAAACTCGTCCAGCACCTGGAAGTAATTCGCGCTTTCTTCTGGTCCAGTCAGCACGATGGGCAGAACTTGTTCACTGTTTGCCGGGTTCATCATGATCCCCAGTAGATAAAGAAACTCTTCAGCCGTACCCACACCGCCTGGGAAAATGATGATGCCATGACCGAGTCGGACAAACGCTTCCAGCCGTTTTTCAATATCTGGCATGATGATGAGTTCGTTCACTAATGGGTTCGGCGGTTCGGCGGCAATGATAGACGGTTCGGTCATGCCGATAAAACGCCCCTCTTTGTAATGCTGCTGAGCATGGCCGACGGCGGCGCCTTTCATTGGGGCCTCCATTGCGCCAGGACCACATCCGGTACAGATATTTAATTCCCGTAATCCCAGTTGGCTGCCAACTTTGCGTGCATAAAGGTATTCGCTTTCCTTGATCGAGTGGCCGCCCCAACACACCACCATGTTTGGTTCTTCCCCCACATGTAGTGATCTGGCATTACGCAGAATGGAAAATACCAGATTGGTAATATGTGTCGAATCTTCCAGATTCAGGTGCTGATAATAGTTCGCATAAGCAATTTGCCCATTAACAAACAGGATATCGCGCAATACGGCAAATAGGTTGGCTTGCAGTGACCGGATAATTTGACCGTCGACAAATGCCTCTTCAGGAGGGTTCACCAATTCCAGTTTTACTCCACGCTCACGACGTAGCACGTTGATATCAAAGTCTTCGTAGCGGGAGAGTAACTCCTTACTGTTATCAGTCTGACTGCCGGAATTCAGTACAGCAAGTGAGCAGTTACGGAATAAGCGATAAAGATCGCTGCTGGCAGTGCTTTTCAGCATGTCTACTTCCAACTGCGATAACAAATCCATTGACCCTAATGGGCTAATATGTGTAATCAATTTTACTCCTTGAAATGCAGTATGTTACGACAATCACGTAATGCTTTACCGGTTTGTCTCTACCTTAACGTGCTGCCATCGTTTTGCCAATGGTGGTTCCAGTTAGCAGGAAAAGTTGCGCATTTCCACGCATTTTATTGCCTTAACCGTCGACCACATCCCGCACTATAGGGATAATCAGCCAGATATAATGGCAATGAGTGTAACCCGGCAGACAAAATGATGAGAGACATTATGGAGCATGAGATAGTACAGGCGCTGAGCACGTTTACACAACGTTATGTCGATTTATGGCAGCTGGAGATGGGGCATCCTCCGGCCAGTGAAGCGTTGCATGGTGTAGGGTCACCATGCATTGTTGCCAGTGATGATCATCGTGTGCAATGGTTGCCGCAACCTTCCGGTTTAGCATCTCGGTTGGATGGCGTCGAACGTGCGCTGAACATACGTATCCATCCTGCCGCTCATGCATTTTTTACCTGTCAATATGCAGGCGATATGGAAGCGAACTACGGTGATATTGCCTGCACTTTATTGCAGGTATGGAGTGAGGATGATTTTATCCGTATGCAAGAGAATCTGATTGGTCATCTTTTGACACAGAAAAGACTGAAATTGCCACCAACATTGTTTTTAGCCACCACAAATACTGAAATGACGCTTATATCTTTATGTAATATTAGTGGCGAAGTTATTCTGGAAGAGTTTGGTACCAGGCAACGGGATGTTCTGGCCCCCACACTATCTGACTTCCTCGATAAGCTCCAGCCATTGATTCCGCATTACTGAACCGTGTTTCGCTTTCTGTCTTGTAAGATATCTCTTACATTACTTGTAAGTTATCTCTTCTCTTTAATATGTAACTTACATTTATATTTATTTTTTTCATTATTAATTAAGGGATTAATGATTTCTATTACTTTCTTTTATAATTTGTGTGGTTATTACACCGTGTAAGTGGCTTGCCGATTCAGTTTAATTAATACATCTTATTATTCAGTAGAGCAACACAGTAACAGAGTATTTCATACCATCATGAAGAAGGTAGACAGCGTTCTGTTATGGCCAGACTCTTTTTTCAGGAAGAATGAGGGACACCTCCAGGAAGGAGAATGAGAGCCAGCATAGGGAAGGCTGGTGGGGCAGGAGCCTAAAGGAGAAATGATCAGGATGATCATGAAGGAACGACCGTCAAGGATGAAAGAGGGATCGCCGGCAAGGATTGTTGGTTAGGAAGACCGTTCAAGGAAAAGTTTTCAAGGATGAGCAGGGACGCAATTGTGTAGCGGGATTGCTATAAAACGAATCGGGGGTACTGAGCAATCAGTACCCCCATTTTTTCCGTCAGAATTGGCTGTTGAGTGATCGGTGGAAGCAACAATGCTATGCTTTGCCGCCTTGTTGTTAGTCTGTCGAGATACTTGCATGAGTGTAGAGATCCAGCTTCGTCAGGCGCTGTTTGAAACCGAGCGCGTGTTGAAAGAGAGCCCTTTCTGGCAGTCGTCCCCGCCAGATTCCACAGCGTTTAACAGTGCTGAACCCTTTTGTATTGATACCATGCGTCCCGAGCAATGGTTGCAGTGGGTCTTGTTACCCCGGATGCATAGGCTACTGGATAGCAACGCACCTTTGCCATCACGTTTTTCTCTATTGCCTTACTTTGAAGAAGCATTGGATGACACTCTGGAAGGGGTGAAGCCGCTGTTGTTTGAACTGGGGCGGCTCGATGTGTTGTTAAGCGGGCAATCAGATGCTTGAAATCATTTATCAGGATGAGTATCTGGTGGCCGTGAATAAGCCGTCAGGTTGGTTGGTCCATCGTAGTTGGCTGGATCGCAAGGAAAAAGTCGTTGTTATGCAGACGGTACGCGATCAAATTGGCCAGCATGTGTTCACGGTTCATCGCCTGGATAGGCCAACCTCAGGACTCCTGTTGCTGGCGCTGTCGAGTGAGGTGGCACGTAAACTTTCGGTCCAATTTGAGCAGCATCAAATCCAGAAAACGTATCATGCGGTGGTGCGCGGGTACGTCTTTGACTCTGGTGTGATTGACTATGCACTAACGGAAGAGCTGGATAAAATTGCTGATAAATATGCCAATCTGGATAAGGGCCCCCAACCAGCGGTCAGCCATTATCAGGCATTGGCTCAGGCGGAAATGCCGGTAGCAATTGGTCGTTACCCAACGTCCCGCTATAGTCTGGTGGAACTGAAGCCGGAAACGGGTCGTAAACATCAGCTACGCCGGCATATGTCACATATACGTCATCCCATTATTGGCGACTCTGCCCATGGTGATTTACGTCAGAATCGTGGAATGGAAACACATTTTTCCTGTGGTCGGTTGATGTTACATGCCAGCCGATTAACGTTACCACACCCGGTCAGTGGAGACATGCTGACGTTTGAAGCTCGCTGGGATGATCCGTGGCAAGGTGTCATGGCACAATTGGGGTGGCAGGGGAATCTCCCTGAATTTGAAAGGGTTGAGTTTCCTGATTGTCCGGGGCAGGATAGCTGACTTGATTGCGGCATTAATCATAAGGGAGTCAGTATCATGGCGCAGATAGGCATTTTTGTTGGCACGGTTTATGGGAACGCGTTGTTGGTTGCTGAAGAAGCGGAAAGCATTCTCAAAGAGCATGGTCACGAAGTGGCTGTGTTTGAGGACGCTTCGCTAGAGTCCTGGTTGGCATACTGTCAGCATTATGTGTTGGTAGTCACGTCCACTACTGGCCAGGGGCAATTGCCGGAGTCTATTGCACCGCTGTATGAGGCGCTGCGAGAGAAGGGCGGTTATCAGCCAGCGTTACATTATGGTTTGATTGCCCTGGGTGATAGCAGTTATGAGCATTTCTGTGGCGGTGGTCATCAGTTTGATTCTCTGTTGCAGGAGATCGGGGCGCAACGCATTGGTCAGGTACTGGAAATTGATGCAACTGAGCATCCAGAGCCTGAAGTGCTTTCATCTCCATGGGTGAAGCAATGGGCGGAGCTGATTGATTCGCAAGGATAATGCCGAGTAGACAAAATAACGGGCCGGGGTCGACTGCCTGTTGAGTTTAAGTAAGTAAAATAGGGCAACCACCACGTTTCGTGCTCCTCGAGAAGGAACCTGACATGGTGGCACCCTAAGCACAGGATTAGCAGTGAACAGGTCCTGTTAAAGTAACGGATTGCATGTGCTGGAAAGGATTAGCGGTTTTTGGTTAGTTTTTCCAGATCGGCTTCGATTTCACTGATCTTATTGGTCACGACACTCTCCAGATGACGCAGGTCATCAAGAATTTTGCGTTTTAAATCCACTTCTACCTGTTCATGCTGACAAATCTGATCCAGCTCATCGACGACATAGCGCAAGTTTGGGCTGATCTCATTGATTTCTTTATAACCTTGCCCGGCGTTGTCAGCCACAATAGTTTTACGTTGGCGGGGATACTTAAACTTGACGCTTTTGGCGAAAAATTCACCTTTGTCTTTGTGAAAGTAAATTTTCAAAATATCGTTGCTGGCTTCCTGTCGCAGGCTGTAGCGGTCGATATCTTCCGGGTTGGTAATACCCAGGCTTTTCAGATTGTCGTACATAGCACCACCTTTTTGTTGTAAATCATGTCACTATAGTGATGTAGCTGGTCTGTGTTGTCTGTGATAGCTTACCGGTCATAAAAAAATGGCAGGTTATTTAACCCGCCAGAGAAGTTTAGTCGATGGTGCGTAATAACTCATTAATTCCCACTTTACCGCGGGTCTTGGCATCCACTTTTTTCACGATAATGGCGCAGTAGAGACTGTAACTGCCATCTTTAGAGGGGAGATTGCCGGAAACGACCACGGAGCCAGCCGGTACCCGGCCATAGTGAATTTCACCGGTTTCACGGTCATAGATTTTGGTGCTTTGACCAATGAACACACCCATGGAGATGACGGCTCCTTCTTCAACAATGACACCTTCTACAATTTCAGAACGAGCACCGATGAAGCAATTGTCTTCGATAATTGTCGGGTTGGCCTGCAATGGTTCCAGTACGCCACCGATACCAACACCACCAGACAGATGAACATTTTTACCGATCTGTGCGCAAGAGCCGACAGTAACCCACGTATCCACCATGGTGCCTTCATCAACATAAGCGCCGATATTGACATAGGAAGGCATCAGTACCGTGTTGCGAGCGATATAGGCACCCTGGCGAACGCTGGCGGGCGGTACAACGCGGAAACCTTCCTGTAGGAAACGCTCGGCATCGTAATCCGCAAATTTCATCGGTACCTTGTCGTAATAGCGGGTTTCGGCACCCTCCATCACACAGTTATCGTTGATGCGAAAAGAGAGTAGTACCGCCTTTTTCAGCCATTGATGCGTGATCCACTGGCCGTTGATTTTTTCAGCGACACGCAATGACCCGTTGTCCAATTGGCTGATTACCTGGTTTACCGCGTCACGTGTCTCGCTGTCTACGTTGGTGGGCGTGATTTCCGCACGGTATTCAAAGGCGGTTTCTATGATGTTCTGTAGTTGTTGCATTCTGTTTCTCTTTCCTGATTTACTGAAATAACAATTAAGACAAGTTTACTTTATCGTTTGGGTTAAGGGCTTCTGTCAACCGATCTTGTAGCTTAAGACGCAATTCGGGGCTTAATGCCCGGCTTTCATTGTCCGCCAGTATAAATAAATCCTCTACACGCTCACCAATGGTGGAAATTCGTGCACCGTGTAATGACAAGTTAAGGTCGGCGAAAATCTCTCCGATACGGGCCAGCAAACCGGGATGGTCGAGCGCGATAAGCTCCATATAACTACGATGATCGGTATGTGTTGGTAGAAAGCTGACTTCCGTGGGAACACTGAAGTGTCTTAGCTTGGACGATGGACGCCGGATACGCGGGTTTTGGTAATCACGTTGCGTTAACGTCTGCTCGATCGCATAGCGGATCATTTCGTGACGATCCTGTGCCAACGGGCTACCGTCCGGTTCTAACACAATAAATGTATCCATCGCCATCCCATCCCTGCTGGTAAAAATCTGGGCGTCATGAACACTGAGATTTCGGCGATCCAGCTCGCCGACTACGGCAGCAAACAGATAAGGACGGTCTGGACTCCAGATAAATATTTCAGTACCGCCACGGCTGGCCTGATGGCTGATCAGCACCAGTGGTTTACTGGTATCATGCTCCAACAGATGGCGTGCATGCCAGGCTAACTGATTTGGTGAGTGACGTAGGAAATAGTCAGCGCGGCAGCGGCTCCAGATATCATGCAGTGCTTCTTCGTCAATGTTATCCATGCGCAGCAGTGCCAACGCCTGTAGGCGATGGTGCCGTACCCGTTCACGCAGATCCGGTGTGTTTTGCATACCACGACGCAGTTGTTTCTCGGTTGCAAAGTAGAGTTCGCGTAACAGACTCTGTTTCCAACTGTTCCAGAGCGTTTCATTAGTGGCGCAGATATCCGCCACCGTCAAATTAACCAGATAACGCAGCCGGGTTTCGCTTTGAACCTGCTCGGCGAAGTGCTGAATGACTACCGGATCCTGAATGTCACGGCGCTGTGCGGTGACTGACATCAGCAAATGGCAGCGAACCAGCCATGAAACAAGCTGAGCTTCTCGCGAGTTCAGACCATGCAGGGCGGCAAATTCAAGTGCGTCTTTGGCACCCAGCTCGGAGTGATCTCCCCCCCGACCTTTGGCGATATCATGGAACAGTGCGGCCAGCAGAAGCAGGTTGGGCTGTGGAAGACGTGGATAAAGCTCCACGCACAGTGGATGGTTGGTGCGGGTGGATTCATCGGCAAAACTTTCCAGTTTCATCAGTACCCGGATGGTATGCTCATCTACCGTGTAGGCATGGAATAGATCAAACTGCATTTGTCCGACAATGTTTCCCCACTGGGGCATATAAGCCCACAATACGCTGTGGCGATGCATCGGTAACAGCGCCCGACTCACAGCGTGGGGATGGCGTAGTATCATCATGAACAGATGACGCGCTTCCTCAATGGCACACAAGGGTTTGGCGAGGTGACGCCGCGCATAGCGTAACTGGCGCAGCGTGGTGGAATAGATACCGGTAATTTCCTTATTGCGTACCATCGCATAAAACATACGCATGATGGATTCAGGTTTACGTTCAAACAGCGTTTCGTCCTGTAGGTCTATCAGGGTGCCGCGCAACTGGAATTCTTCATCAAGAGGACGCGGTTTTTCACTGGTATCCAGTGCCAGAATAGCTTCATCAAACAGTTGCAACAGCATCTGGTTCAGCTCACCTACTCGCCGCGTCATTCGATAGAAGTCTTTCATCATTCGTTCTACCGGAGCGTTGCCTTCTCCCTGATATTGTAAAAGCTGGGCAACATTGAGTTGACGGTCAAACAATAGTCGATTGTCATAACGAGGTAAAATCAGATGCAACGCGAAGCGGATACGCCAGAGAAAACTCTGGCACTCGTTCAATTCATTGCGTTCAGCCTCGGTCAGAAAACCAAATTCCACCATTTCATTCAGGGACGTAGCACCAAAATGGCGACGGGCGACCCATAGCAAGGTGTGAATATCCCGTAAGCCTCCGGGGCTGCTTTTAATATCAGGCTCCAGATTATAACTGGTGCTGTGATAACGTTGATGACGTTCCCGCTGTTCAGCAACTTTTGCTGCAAAAAAACTCTCTGAGGGCCAGAAATCGTCGCTGAAAATATGCTTCTGAAGTGTAAGAAAAAGCGCGACATCGCCACAAATCATTCGAGATTCAATCAGGTTGGTAGCAACGGAAATGTCGGCTCGCCCTTCATGCAGACATTCATCCAGTGTGCGGACACTATGACCGACTTCCAGTTTCAAATCCCACAGTAAGGTAATAAACGCGCTGATGGTTTGCGACTGGGTTTCACTCAGCTTTTGTTGGCTTAATACCAGCAGATCAATGTCAGAAAGTGGATGCAACTCGCCACGACCGTAACCGCCTACCGCGACCAGAGCGGTTTGTTGTACGTTTTCAAAACCATAAAAGCGCCATAGACGCTGCAACAGATGATCGATAAACAAGGTTCTTGCATCAATTAATATCTCTGCACTGACACCCGCTTTGAACTCATCGGCCAACCACAACTGGAATTGTTCCAGATGCTGTTTTAGCGTCTGGCATTCGAGCATGCCATCGCTGAAGGTTAATGGCGAGGTGGGGGTCATATGGACCGCGACGGCGGACTCTAGCGTATCGTGCGGAAGGTCTCTGTCGATCATGTTACTCAACCCATATGAAATCGTAGAGAGTGATTTTAAACACCACTTGTGGCGGCCCGAAAGCGGGTAAACAGAAATCTTCCACCATGATAAAGCCGGCGATTGCCGGCTGGTGTTTATTCCTGATGTGTGATGATGTTGGGGATGGTGTCATCTTTTCGCAACGTCATTATCTCACAGCCGTTTTCTGTCACCACAATAGTATGCTCGTACTGTGCCGACAAGCTGCGATCTTTGGTTTTTACTGTCCAGCCATCTTTCATGCTGCGAATGCGGAAATCACCAGCATTGACCATCGGTTCTATCGTGAACGCCATGCCGGGTTGTAACACCACACCACCGTCATCGGCATCGTAATGCAACACTTGGGGTTCTTCATGGAAACCCTTGCCAATGCCGTGGCCACAATACTCACGTACCACGGAGAAATCCTGGGCTTCCACATATTTCTGAATTTCTTTACCCAGGGTGCGCAGACGAATGCCCGGTTTAACCATCTTGAGCGCCAGATAGAGGCTTTCCTGGGTGATCCGACATAAGCGTTCTCCCAAAATGGTGGGTTTCCCGGCAATAAACATTTTTGATGTATCGCCATGAAAGTCATCTTTGATGACGGTGACATCAATATTGACGATGTCGCCATCTTTCAGAATTTTTTCATCGCTGGGAATACCGTGGCACACTACTTCATTAACAGAAATACAGACTGATTTCGGAAAACCGTGGTAACCCAGGCATGCTGAGATCGCATGCTGTTTATTGATGATATGATCGTGGCAGATACGATCCAGTTCGCCGGTGCTGACTCCGGGAACCACATAAGGTTCGATGATTTCCAATACTTCAGCAGCCAAGCGCCCGGCTACACGCATTTTCTCGATGTCTGTAGCTGTTTTAATTGATATTGCCATTGAAATTTGTCCACAAGTGTCGTTGTTTTTAACGAAATAGAGTCAACAAGATAGTAACTTATGGTATCAGCCCCGCCAGACACTGCCAAATCATGATTCCATAACATTGGTATAACACACAACAAAAGTTGGTGCCCGAGGGCTGATTATGGTATAAAGCGCGCCGACGATCCGGCTATATTTCTGCGACAGAAGTGGCTGAATCTTCATAGAACTCACTATGTGTATATAACACACACGTGTCGGCACATTTGCCGGGGTGCTCTGGTGCTTGCATTCAGAGTCGGTGTAATGGGACACGTGGAGGCATAACCCCATACTTAATTTAGAGGTAATCATGGCAACTGTTTCCATGCGCGACATGCTTAAGGCTGGCGTACACTTTGGTCACCAGACCCGTTACTGGAACCCGAAAATGAAACCTTTCATTTTTGGATCACGTAACAAAGTTCACATCATCAACCTTGAAAAAACCGTACCGATGTTCAACGACTCTCTCGCTGAGCTGAGCAGAATTGCTTCTCACAAGGGTAAAATTCTGTTCGTTGGTACTAAGCGCGCAGCAAGCGAAGCGATAAAAGAATCAGCTACCAACTGTGATCAGTTCTTCGTGAACCATCGCTGGTTAGGCGGTATGCTGACTAACTGGAAAACCGTTCGTCAGTCCATCAAGCGTTTGAAAGATCTGGAAACGCAGTCTCAGGATGGTACTTTCGACAAGCTGACCAAGAAAGAAGCGCTGGTTCGTACTCGTGAACTGGACAAGCTGGAAAACAGCCTTGGTGGTATCAAAGACATGGGCGGCCTGCCTGACGCGCTATTCGTTATTGATGCCGATCATGAACACATTGCTATCAAAGAAGCAAACAACCTGGGTATTCCGGTATTTGCTATCGTTGATACCAACTCCGATCCAGACGGCGTTGATTACATTATTCCTGGTAATGATGATGCTATTCGTGCAATTAACCTGTATCTGAGTGCGGTCGCAACTGCTGTGCGCGAAGGTCGTTCTCAGGATCTGGTTGAACAGGCAGAAGAGAGCTTCGTCGAAGCTGAATAATAAGACAGGCTCTTTTGAGCCCTTATTAACCAGGTATGACATATGTTGGTTAGGGGGCCTGTTAGGCCCCCTTTTACTTATCTCCCCCATGAGATAACCGAGGAAAAGATAATGGCTGAAATTACCGCTGCCCTGGTAAAAGAACTGCGTGAGCGTACTGGCGCCGGCATGATGGAATGTAAGAAAGCACTGGTTGAAGCGAATGGTGACATTGAGCTGGCCATCGACAACATGCGTAAATCAGGCCAGGCTAAAGCTGCGAAAAAAGCAGGACGTGTTGCCGCTGAAGGTATTATCCTGACCAAAATTTCTGCAGACGGCAAATACGGTGTTGTTGTTGAACTGAACTGTGAAACTGACTTCGTGGCTAAAGATGCCGGTTTTAAAGCTTTTGGTGAAGATGTTATTAATGCCGCACTGAATGAGCGCATCTCCGATGTTGAAGCACTGAAAGCGAAGTTTGAAGAAGGCCGTACTGCGCTGGTGTCCAAGATTGGTGAAAACATCAACATTCGCCGTGTTGCTGTTCAGACTGGTGATGCTTTGGGTTCTTATATGCATGGCGCGCGTATCGGTGTTCTCGTCGCGGCCACGGGTGCTGATGAAGAACTGATCAAACACGTTGCTATGCACATTGCGGCTAGCAAACCAGAATATGTTAACGCCGAAGACGTACCGGCTGACGTTGTTTCTCGTGAGTATCAGATCCAGTTGGACATTGCGATGCAATCTGGAAAACCGCGTGAAATTGCAGAGAAAATGGTTGAAGGACGCATGCGTAAATTCACCGGTGAGATCTCTCTGTCTGGTCAGCATTTTGTCATGGATCCAAGCAAAACGGTTGGTCAGTTGCTGAAAGAGCATAGTGCCAGTGTAAGCGGCTTCATCCGTTTTGAAGTAGGTGAAGGCATTGAGAAAGCTGAAACTGACTTTGCTGCTGAAGTCGCGGCAATGAGTAAGCAGTCTTAATTATAAAAAGGAACCGCCGATTGGCGGTTCCTTTTTATCCAACCTTAAAAATAGTTTCGTGACACTGAGCGTATCTTTATCCTAGGTCGCTCAGTGTCATTGTAATAACCCTCAATACGATGACAGCCTGTTAGGACAAAAACACCATGGCAACCAACTCAAAACCTGTATATCAACGTATCCTGCTCAAGCTTAGTGGCGAAGCCCTGCAAGGCGCCGAAGGTTTCGGTATTGATGCAAGCATCCTGGATCGCATGGCTCAGGAAGTAAAAGAACTGGTTGAGCTGGATATCCAGGTCGGAGTGGTAATAGGCGGTGGTAACCTGTTTCGTGGTGCTGGTTTGGCTAAAGCAGGCATGAACCGTGTTGTGGGTGACCATATGGGTATGCTGGCTACGGTAATGAATGGCCTGGCGATGCGTGATGCATTGCACCGTGCCTATGTCAACGCCCGTTTGATGTCTGCTATCCCGTTGAATGGTGTCTGTGATAATTACAGTTGGGCAGAAGCCATCAGCCTGTTGCGTAATAATCGCGTAGTGATTTTTTCCGCCGGGACAGGTAATCCTTTTTTTACCACCGATTCTGCTGCCTGTCTGCGCGGCATTGAAATCGAAGCTGATGTGGTATTGAAAGCCACCAAGGTCGATGGTGTTTATTCCGCCGATCCGATACAGGATCCCAATGCTACGCTGTACGAAACACTGTGCTATCAGGACGTACTGGAACGCGAACTTAAAGTTATGGACTTGGCTGCTTTTACCTTGGCGAGAGATCATAATTTGCCAATCCGGGTGTTTAATATGAATAAACCGGGTGCATTGCGGCGTGTCGTGATGGGTGAAAAAGAAGGGACGTTGATCAGTAATAACGGCTGACGACAAAAGTAAGGTAATATTCTGTTTTGGTGGCACAAGATAGCGCCATACATTGCCAGCTGACGCTGGTGTAAATTATTCACCGGATCATGTCGAGACGTGATCTGACAGGCAACCAGTTTTCAAGGGTTCACAACGTGACTAATGAAATCAGAAAAGATGCTGAAACACGCATGGAAAAATGCGTTGAGGTTTTTAAGAACCAGATCGGCAAAATCCGTACCGGCCGTGCCTCTCCCAGCTTACTGGACGGTATTCATGTTGAATATTATGGCACTGCAACCCCGTTGCGTCAGCTTGCCAACATTGTAGTAGAGGATTCCCGTACTTTGTCGATCACGGTATTCGATCGCACGTTGGGAGCAGCAGTTGAAAAAGCAATTATGAAATCCGATCTGGGGCTTAATCCTATGTCGGCAGGTTCCGTTATTCGTGTACCGCTGCCGCCGTTGACGGAGGAGCGTCGTAAGGACCTGATCAAAGTCGTCCGTGGTGAAGCTGAGCAAAGTCGCGTCTCTGTCCGCAACGTCCGTCGTGATGCGAATGACAAGTTAAAGGCCCAACTGAAAGACAAGACCATCAGTGAAGATGAAGAACATCGTGCTCAGGATGAAATTCAGAAACTGACTGACAGTTACATCAAAAAGGTTGATGCCACATTGGCTGATAAAGAAAGCGAACTGATGGATTTTTAATCCATCAGTTTGGGTCGGCGTCGCCGGGTAGGAACAGGATGTATTCCTTCTCTCCCTGCGGCGCTTTATTTTTTATTGTTCCCTTGATGCAGGGTTATTTTTTTTATAACGGTCATAGACAGTTTATGTTAATCGTTTCAGACTGAGTTACCTCCCTGTAATCAATTGCAGTTATTCAGAGCATTTCATGAAGACACTGACCATCCTTGGTTCTACCGGTTCGATTGGCGTCAGTTCACTGTCGGTCATTCGGGCCAATCCTGATAAATTTTCGGTCAAGTCATTAGTCGCCGGACGTAATGTATCCCGCATGGTAGAACAATGCCTGGAATTCCATCCAACCTATGCCTCAATGGCAGATGAGAGTTCTGCCCGGGAATTACGCCGGCAGCTAAGCCAGCATGGTTGTCGTACAGAAGTAATGGCGGGAGAGCAAGCTGCGTGTGAACTAGCGGCGCTGAATGATGTCGATCAGGTCATCGCGGCCATTGTGGGGGCGGCAGGATTGTTTCCAACGTTGTCGGCCATCCGAGCCGATAAACAGGTGCTGTTAGCCAATAAAGAGTCGCTGGTTACCTGCGGTCGTCTGTTTATGGACGCTGTTTCAAAAAGCCGTGCACAATTGTTGCCCATAGACAGCGAGCATAATGCCATTTTTCAGAGCTTACCTGAGCAAATCCAATGTCAGTTGGGGCATGGTTCTCTGATTCAATACGGTGTCGAGCGAATTATCTTGACTGGGTCTGGTGGGCCTTTTCGTGAAATCCCGCTAGCAGAAATGAGTACAATGACCCCCGATCAGGCTTGTGCTCACCCTAACTGGTCGATGGGACGCAAAATTTCAGTGGATTCGGCGACCATGATGAATAAAGGGCTGGAATACATTGAAGCCCGCTGGCTTTTCAATGCTTCGGAAGCACAGATGGAGGTTATCATTCATCCTCAGTCGGTCATCCATTCCATGGTGCGTTACCGGGATGGCAGTGTGCTGGCGCAGTTGGGCGCTCCCGATATGCGTACGCCGATTGCCCACGCGATGGCATATCCGGCACGAGTGAATTCCGGCGTAGAGACGTTGGATTTCTGTCGTCTTGGCGCATTGACATTTTCAGCACCAGATTATCATCGCTATCCTTGTTTGCGGCTGGCCATTGAAGCCTGTAATCAAGGGCAGGCCGCCACAACCACACTGAATGCCGCTAATGAAGTTGCGGTAGAGGCATTTCTACGTTCGGGTATCCGTTTTACTGATATTGCTGCGGTCAACCAGAGCGTGTTGGAACAGCTTGCTTTACCTGAGCCTGACAGTGTGGACGACGTTCTTGTCATTGATCGTTGGGCCAGACGTATTGCCACCCAGACATTGTTGCGATATCAGCAACCTTAGTTGATCGCGCGTTTGTTCACGTGCCATTGAAATGATATAGTCTGCGCCATTTGGTGTGGGGGATGGGTGTGACGGTCAACGATGGCAATAGGTTCTACCTGTTCGCGATTTTTGCGCTGGTCAGATCGAACGTCACGGATAAACAGCCGTTTTTCTTATTTGAGGAAATTAAGTACACGTTATGCCGTCCGAAAATCAGCAAGGTAGTCAGAATCAGTTACCCGTTGGGCCACGTCATGTCGCCATTATTATGGATGGTAATGGGCGCTGGGCTAAACATCGGGGTAAACTGCGGATATTCGGGCATCAGGCGGGGGTAAAGTCTGTTCGTCGTGCTGTGAGTTTTTCTGTCAGTCATCATCTTGATGCGTTGACGCTATATGCGTTCAGCAGCGAAAACTGGAATCGTCCGACGCAGGAAGTGACGTCTTTGATGGAGTTGTTTGTACGGGCGCTCGATAGTGAAGTAAAAAATCTTCACAAACATAACGTCCGGTTACGTATTATTGGCGATATCAGTCGTTTTAATACTCGGTTACAGGAACGGATTCGCCGCTCGGAACATCTGACAGAAAATAATACTGGGCTTACGCTGAATATCGCTGCAAATTATGGCGGCCGTTGGGATATCATTCAGAGTGTCAGAAAGATAGCGGAGCAGGTACAGGAAGGCGTTTTACGCCCTGATACCATCAATGAAGAAACTCTATGCCGTTACATCTGTCTGAGTGATCTCTCGCCTGTGGATTTGGTAATAAGAACCGGTGGTGAGCACCGTATCAGCAATTTTCTACTGTGGCAGATTGCCTATGCTGAGCTTTATTTTACCGATGTTCTCTGGCCCGATTTTGATGAACAAGTCTTTGAAGGTGCTCTGAATGCATTTGCACAACGTGAGCGTCGCTTCGGGGGAACAACACCTATTGATACTGATGTATCCTAGGGAGAACTTTTGCTGAAGTACCGTCTGATAACTGCTTTGATTCTTATTCCTGCTGTTATCGCTGCACTGTTTTTATTGCCGCTTGTGGGTTTTGCCCTGGTTACGTTGGCGGTATGTATGCTTGCAGCTTGGGAATGGGGGCAATTTGCCGGATTTGCATCCTATACTCATCGAGTCTGGTTGGCGATTTTTTGTGGCTTGTTGCTGGCTCTGATGCTATTTACCCTTCCGCCATATCATCATCCTGTATCTATCTTGCAAGTCAGGATGTCACTCTGGTCATCGTTAGTTTGGTGGAGCCTGGCTTTGCTACTGGTTCTGTTTTATCCGGCGTCAGCATCATTGTGGCGTTCTTCACGGATACTTCGCCTGCTCTTCGGTGTATTGACTATTGTCCCATTTTTCTGGGGAATGTTGGCATTACGGCAGTATGACTACGAGTCTAATCCGTACGCCGGCGCCTGGTGGTTGTTGTATGTCATGTTGCTTGTATGGGGAGCGGACAGTGGTGCCTATATGTTTGGTCGGCTATTTGGGCAGCGTAAACTTGCACCTAAGGTTTCACCAGGAAAAACCTGGGAAGGTTTGGTTGGAGGATTAGTGACTTCCGCGCTGATTTCGTTACTCTTTAGTCACTATGTGCCACTGGCGACATCAATGACAACGTTGCTGGTTTGCTCTATTGTGGCCGCGTTAGCTTCGGTTCTGGGTGATCTGACCGAGAGCATGTTCAAACGTGAAGCAGGTCTAAAAGACAGTAGTCACTTGATACCTGGTCATGGTGGTGTTTTGGATCGTATAGATAGTCTTACTGCGGCAGTACCGGTTTTTTCTTGCCTGATGCTACTGATTTTTAAAGCTATTTAGGGAAAAGGTTAAGGCCTGTTTATGATGAATATCCTCTGGAATCTGGCCGCATTTATCATTGCATTAGGTGTATTGATAACGGTTCATGAATTCGGCCATTTCTGGGTCGCACGCCGATGCGGCGTCAGAGTCGAACGCTTTTCGATTGGTTTTGGTAAAGCGTTGTGGCGACGCTATGATCGTCATGGTACAGAATACGTTATCGCACTCATCCCTCTTGGTGGTTATGTTAAAATGCTGGATGGCCGGATTGATAATGTCCCGACAGCACTTTTCCACCAAGCCTTCAATAATAAAACTGTCTTGCAACGTGCTGCGATTGTAAGTGCCGGCCCAATTGCCAATTTTATCTTCGCTGTTTTTGCATACTGGATGGTGTTTATCATCGGAGTACCAGGCATACGCCCAGTGGTTGGTGAAGTTTTGCCCGATTCGATTGCATCGCACGCGCAAATTTCACCAGGAATGGAACTAAAGACCATTGGCGGTATCGAAACGCCTGACTGGGATAGTGCACGTCTGGCTCTGATTGGCAAGATTGGTGATCCTGAAGTTATCATTGGTACCGCGCCACTGGGTTCGTCGCAGATTGAACGGAAAACGTTGAATTTGCGTGACTGGCATTTTGAGCCCGATAAACAGGATCCTGCCGTTTCGTTGGGAATTGTTCCTCGTGGACCGCAGATCGACGCAGTATTAACACAAGTCCAGCCTCATTCAGCCGCAAAAAAAGCGGGTTTAGATGTTGGGGACAGGATCGTTAAAGTCGATGGTCAACCGCTGACGCGTTGGCAGCAGTTTGTTACCACGATACGTGATAACCCAGGTAATGTAGTCACTCTGGAGGTTGAAAGAGGAGGGGAAACCCTGACGTTGTCTCTGACGCCAGACAAGAAGTCTGTGGGACAAGGTCAATATGTGGGGTTCGCTGGTGTTGTCCCTCGAGTCATACCATTGCCCGATGAGTATAGAACGGTACGTCAGTATGGGCCGTTTGGCGCGATTTATGAAGCCAGCGATAAAACCTGGCAATTAATGAAGCTGACGGTCAGTATGCTGGGTAAGTTGATTACTGGCGATATAAAGTTGAACAACCTGAGTGGGCCGATATCGATTGCTCAGGGGGCAGGGATGTCAGCGGATTATGGATTGATTTATTACCTGATGTTTTTGGCATTGATAAGCGTCAATCTGGGGGTCATCAATCTGTTTCCTCTACCGGTATTAGATGGTGGTCACCTGCTTTTTCTGGTGCTTGAAAAACTTAAGGGTAAGCCGGTTTCCGAGCGTGTGCAGAACTTCGGTTATCGCATTGGCACGGTGTTGCTGATGATGTTAATGGGGCTCGCACTTTTTAATGATTTCTCCCGCCTTTAGGTGTGAGACCAGGTTAGGATAAGCGCATAACAACGATGGCGATGAAAAAGTTGCTCATAGCGTCGCTGCTGTTCAGCAGCGCCACCGTATACGGTGCAGACGGGTTCGTAGTGAAAGATATTCATTTCGAGGGCCTGCAGCGGGTTGCCGTCGGTGCGGCATTACTTAGTATGCCAGTCCGAGTGGGGGATACCGTTAGTGATAAAGATATCGGTAATACCATTCGCGCTTTATTTGCGACCGGAAACTTTGAGGATGTCCGAGTCCTGCGTGATGGCGAAACACTGGTTGTCCAAGTTAAAGAACGTCCAACGATCGCCAGTATAACTTTCTCCGGTAATAAATCGGTTAAGGAAGAAATGCTGAAGGAGAATCTGGATGCCTCCGGTGTTCGTGTAGGCGATGCACTTGATCGCACAACGATTTCCAATATTGAGAAAGGTCTGGAAGATTTTTACTATAGCGTGGGTAAATATAGCGCTACGGTAAAAGCAATAGTGACTCCGCTGCCGCGTAATCGTGTAGACCTTAAGTTGGTGTTCACGGAAGGGGTATCAGCGAAAATCCAACAGATTAATATTGTTGGGAATAAGGCATTTAACTCTGATGAGTTGATTTCTCATTTTCAACTACGTGATGAGGTTCCCTGGTGGAATGTTGTCGGCGATCGTAAATATCAGAAGCAAAAACTTTCCGGTGACCTGGAAACATTGCGTAGTTTCTATTTGGATCGTGGTTATGCACGTTTCAAAATCGATTCAACGCAGGTTAGCCTGACGCCAGACAAAAAAGGTATTTACATCACCATTAACCTGACCGAAGGCGAGCAATACAAGCTGTCTGGTGTGACGGTCCGTGGCAATCTGGCTGGTCATTCGGCTGAGATCGAAGCGCTGACCAAAATTCAGCCGGGAGAGCTGTATAACGGCACTAAAGTGACCCGGATGGAAGATGATATCAAGAAACTGTTGGGGCGTTATGGTTATGCCTATCCACGTGTGGTTACCCAGCCTGAAATCAACGATGCGGATAAAACGGTTCGCTTGAATATCAATGTTGATACGGGGAATCGCTTTTCTGTACGCCGTATCCGTTTTGAAGGTAATGATACGTCCAAAGATTCTGTGTTACGGCGGGAAATGCGCCAGATGGAAGGCGGTTGGCTTGCTAACAATTTGGTCGAAAAAGGTAAAGAACGTCTCGATCGTTTGGGGTATTTTGAAAGCGTAAACGTTGAAACACAGCGGGTACCAGGAACACCAGATCAAGTAGATGTCATCTATAAGGTAAAAGAACGAAATACCGGTACTTTTAACTTTGGTATTGGTTTCGGTACGGAAAGTGGTGTCAGTTTTCAAGCTGGGGTGCAACAGGATAACTGGTTGGGTACCGGTAATTCTGTGGGGATTAGTGGCACGAAGAATGATTACCAGACCTACGTTGAACTTACTATGACCGACCCGTATTTTACGGTCGATGGAGTCAGCTTAGGTGGACGAATCTTCTATAACAATTTTGACGCCTCTGATGCTGATTTATCTGACTATACTGACCGCAGTTTCGGAACCGGTGCCACACTGGGTTTCCCGGTTAACGAAAATAACTCGCTGAACGTTGGTTTAGATTATGTCCACAACGATTTATCGGATATGAAACCGCAGGTGTCTACCTGGCGTTATCTGGCGAAAATGGGTATCCATCCCGATGTCGTCTCGGAAAGCAGTTCTACTTCCAGCGCGGACGTCTCGGCGAACGATTTCTTTGTAAAGACCGGTTGGACTTATAACAATCTTGATCGTGGTTATTTCCCAACAGCAGGTAGCCGTGCTTCTCTGAATGCAAAAGTGACCGTGCCGGGTTCGGATAACGAATACTATAAGCTGACTTTTGATTCAACGAGCTATTTACCGCTGAGTGAAAACCATAACTGGGTGTTGATGGGCAGAACCAAAGCCGGATTCGCCGATGGTTTGGGCGGAAAAGAAGTGCCATTCTACGATAACTTCTATGCTGGTGGTTCCAGTACCGTGCGTGGTTTCCGTTCTAACACGATTGGCCCGAAGGCGGCTTATTACAATTGTGCTTCTGGTGCGGCGTCTTATGCCAATTGCCCGATCGACAATAGCAGTGATGCTGTTGGCGGGAATGCTATGGCAGTGATGAGTGGTGAATTAATCGTTCCGACACCGTTCATCAGTGAGAAATACGCCAGTTCAGTGCGTACTTCCCTCTTTGTGGATGCTGGTACGGTATGGGATACCCACTGGGAAAATACAGCACAAACAGTGGCTGCTGGAGTACCTGATTATAATAGCCCTGGTAACATCCGTATTTCTTCCGGTATTGCGCTACAATGGATGTCACCACTTGGGCCATTGGTATTCTCTTATGCCCAACCGATTAAGAAATATAGTGGGGATAAGTCGGAGCAGTTCCAGTTTAATATTGGTAAGACCTGGTAATCTGATCATATAGGCAAGCGTCGCACGGATATTATGGTGCCGGTGTTCAAACTAGTATGCCGAAACCATTGTATTGTGCAGATTAAAAATGTGTGAAAAGCACAAATCAGTTAGGGTGAGGAGTTTTATAGTGAAAAAGTGGTTGTATGCCGCGGGTCTTGGTTTCGTGTTGGCTGTTTCAGCCAGTGTGCAGGCTGCTGACAAAATTGCAATTGTCAATATTTCCAGCATTTTTCAACAGTTGCCACAGCGAGAAACAGTTGCTAAACAACTGGAAAATGAGTTCAAAGGCCGTGCTTCTGAACTACAGGCTATGGAACGTGATCTGCAGGGGAAAATGCAGAAACTACAGCGTGATGGCTCGACAATGAAAGCCAGTGATCGTAGTAAAATGGAAAAAGCGATAATGGCACAGCGCAAAGAATTTTCTACCAAAGCGCAGGCTTTCGATCAGGATAACCGTCGTCGTCAGGTGGAAGAACGTAACAAGATTTTGAGCCGCATTCAGGATGCGGTAAAAGCTGTTGCTAAAAAGCAGGGTTATGACATTGTAATTGACGCTAATGCTATTGCTTATGCGGATAATGCAAAAGATATTACTGCTGACGTGTTGACACAGGCTAAATAATACATGCTTTCAATTCGACTGGACGCCTTGGCACAACAGTTGGATGCTCAATTACACGGTGATGGCGATATCGTCATCACCGCTGTTGCGTCGATGCATTCAGCACTGGCAGGTCAGATCACTTTTTTGTCTGATAGCCGCTATCGTGAACAACTGGCAGATACGCAAGCATCAGCAGTCGTACTGACAGAAGCGGATTTACCTTATTGCAAGATTCCTGCGTTGGTAGTAAAGAATCCTTATTCGACATATGCGCGTATGGCGCAGTTGATGGATACTACGCCGACTCCGGCTCAGGATATATCACCTGCCTCAGTGATTGCTTCCGATGCATGTTTGGGGGATTCTGTATCAGTCGGTGCCAATGCAGTCATTGAATCTGGTGCCGTACTAGGTGATGGCGTGGTGATCGGTGCCGGTTGTTTTATTGGAAAAAATGCCAGAATTGGTGCAGGAACCCGTTTATGGGCTAATGTAACGATTTACCATAATGTCGTGCTAGGTAAAAAGTGTCTGATTCAATCAGGAGCAGTGATTGGCGCAGATGGTTTTGGCTATGCGAATGATCGTGGTAACTGGATAAAAATACCACAACTAGGGACGGTTAAAATCGGTGATCACGTCGAGATCGGTGCCAATACTACCATCGATCGTGGCGCATTGGATGATACGATCATCGGTGATGGTGTCATCATTGATAACCAGTGCCAGATTGCACACAACGTTGTGATTGGCGACAATACCGCAGTTGCTGGTGGTGTGATTATGGCAGGAAGTTTGAAGATCGGCCGTTATTGCATGATTGGTGGTGCCAGCGTGATTAATGGTCATATGGAAATTTGTGACAAAGTAACAGTGACTGGCATGGGTATGGTAATGCGCCCTATCACCGAGCCTGGCGTCTATTCATCAGGAATTCCGTTGCAGCCCAATAAAGTCTGGCGTAAGACCGCGGCATTGGTAATGAATATTGATGATATAAGTAAGCGGCTGAAAGCCGTTGAGCGCAAGCTCGGAAAAATCTAGTCACCAATATTTATCTCCGCCGTGTTTTACAAGCAAGACGAGCGCAAAGGCGCTTAATCCTTATTTGCGGTCCGCTTGATGTTCCCTGTTTTAGGAACTATACGAGCCGTGTTGTTGATGATATCAATTTTATATGGACAGGAAGAGTATTTTGAATACTGACACCCATACTCTGAATATTGAAGAAATTCTGGAGTTGTTACCGCATCGTTATCCTTTTTTGCTGGTAGATCGTGTACTGGATTTTGAAGCAGGGAAATTTTTACGTGCGGTTAAAAATGTTTCTTTCAATGAGCCTTTTTTTCAAGGGCATTTCCCAGGGAAGCCTATTTTCCCCGGTGTACTGATTTTGGAAGCAATGGCACAGGCAACCGGAATATTGGCATTTAAAAGTGTTGGTAAACTTGAACCTGGCGAACTCTATTATTTTGCTGCCATTGATGAAGCGCGTTTTAAACGCCCGGTAGAACCAGGTGATCAGATGATCCTGGAAGTCGAGTTTATTAAAGAACGTCGTGGTGTCGCCCGTTTTAAAGGTGTAGCCAAAGTCGATGGAGAAGTGGCTTGTGAAGCTGAAATGATGTGTGCTCGTCGTCGGGAGGTTTGATAGCGTGATAGATAAAACTGCCTTTATTCATCCCAGCTCGGTTATTGAAGAGGGTGCTGTTATCGGTGCCGGTGTGCATATCGGTCCGTTTTGTTATGTCGGTTCTCAGGTCGAAATCGGTGCAGGAACGGTACTCAAATCTCACGTTGTGGTTAACGGCATCACTAAAATTGGTTGTGATAATGAAATTTATCAGTTTGCCTCTATTGGTGAAGTTAATCAGGATCTGAAATATGCGGGAGAGCCGACATGTGTCGAGATTGGCGATCGTAACCGTATTCGCGAAAGTGTGAGTATTCATCGTGGCACGGTACAAGGTGGTGGGTTGACTAAAGTCGGTAACGACAATTTATTGATGATCAATACGCATATTGCCCATGACTGCATGGTTGGTGACCGTTGTATTTTGGCTAACAATGCAACGTTGGGTGGTCATGTCTACATCGGTGATTACGCCATTATCGGCGGGATGACGGCGGTTCATCAATTTTGTGTTATTGGTGCGCATGTTATGGTTGGTGGTTGTTCCGGCGTAGCGCAGGATGTCCCACCTTATGTTATTGCCCAAGGCAATCACGCCACACCGTTCGGAATTAATATTGAAGGTCTGAAACGCCGTGGTTTTGATAAAGAAACCCAGCATGCTATTCGTAACACCTACAAATTAATTTACCGCAGTGGTAGAACACTCGACGATGTTAAACCCGAGATTGAAGCACTGGCCGTTAGTCATCCGGCAGTACAAGTGTTTCTCGACTTCTTTGCCCGCTCGACGCGCGGTATTATCCGCTGATTTATGACTCCGCGCCCACTCATTATCGGAATAGTCGCCGGGGAAACCTCCGGCGATATTCTTGGTGCCGGATTAATTCGCGCACTTAAGGCTAAAATACCGGATGCCCGTTTTGTGGGCGTTGCCGGACCGCAGATGTTGCAGGAAGGATGTGAAGCCTGGTACGAAATGGAGGAATTGGCAGTCATGGGAGTGGTCGAAGTACTGGAACGTCTGCCTCGGTTATTAAAGATTCGTCGTGATTTAACACGCCGCTTCAGTGAATTGAAGCCAGATGTTTTTGTTGGGATTGACGCACCTGATTTCAATATCACGCTGGAAGGACGTCTGAAGCAGCGTGGAATCAAAACCATTCATTATGTCAGCCCATCAGTATGGGCCTGGCGACAGAAACGGGTTTTCAAAATTGGCCGGTCAACAGATCTGGTTCTGGCATTTCTGCCTTTTGAAAAAGCGTTTTATGATCGTTTTAATGTCCCCTGCCGTTTTATCGGTCATACCATGGCTGATGCCATGCCATTACATCCCGATAAACAGGCTGCACGCATTGCTCTGGGGTTGGCGGTGGATGCACGTTGTCTGGCGTTGCTACCGGGTAGCCGGAGTGCCGAGGTGAAAATGCTGAGTGCCGATTTTCTTAAAACGGCGCAGTTGCTACGACAAACTTACCCAGAACTTGAAATTGTGGTGCCGTTGGTTAATAGCAAACGTCGGGCTCAATTTGAGCAGGTAAAAGATGTAGTAGCACCGGAATTGACAGTTCACATGCTGGATGGTCATGCCCGCGAAGCTATGGTGGCCAGTGACGCCACATTACTGGCCTCCGGTACGGCTGCACTGGAGTGTATGCTGGCAAAATGCCCGATGGTAGTGGGTTACCGAATGAAGCCGTTTACCTTCTGGTTGGCCCAGAAACTGGTAAAAACCCCTTGGGTATCGTTACCTAATCTGTTGGCTGGTCGTGAACTGGTTAAAGAGTTACTGCAAGCGGATTGCACTCCGGACAAGTTGGCGGCAGCTCTGATGCCTTGGCTGCAAAGAGGAGAAGAGGCCGTCGCGTTGCAGGGTAATTTCCTGGCGTTGCATGAACAGATTCGCTGTAATGCTGACGAGCAGGCTGCTCAGGCAGTACTGGAATTATCAAAATCATGAATAAATCATTTAGTTACCCTCAGGCAACCTGTATTGCCGGGGTTGATGAGGTAGGGCGAGGCCCGTTAGTGGGCGCAGTTGTTACTGCGGCAGTGATTCTTGACCCTAACCGCCCGATTGTCGGGTTGGCGGACTCGAAGAAATTGAGTGAAAAACGCCGTCTTTCTCTGTATGACGAAATTAAGGACAAGGCGCTAGCCTGGAGTCTGGGACGTGCAGAACCGGAAGAGATTGATCAACTGAATATTCTGCATGCCACAATGTTGGCAATGCAACGCGCAGTCGCTGGTTTGGTCTTGACGCCTGATTATGTTTTAATCGATGGTAATCGCTGCCCGATGCTACCCATGCCGTCGTTGGCGGTGGTGAAGGGTGATGACCTCGTACCGGAGATTAGTGCCGCATCAATACTTGCCAAAGTCACGCGAGACTGGGAAATGGAAGCGTTGGACAAGATTTTCCCCGCTTATGGTTTTGCGCAGCATAAAGGCTATCCTACCGCTTATCACCTGGAAAAACTGGCTACCTTAGGGGCTACCCATCATCACAGGCGCAGTTTCGCTCCGGTTAAACGAGCGTTGGGCTTGGCATAGTAGAAATACATATTACTTATCTGCCTGATAATTTTATTATGTTATCAGGTTAATTACTTGACACATTCTAGGATCTGGATATGGCCGAACCACGTTTTGTTCACCTGCGTGTTCACAGTGACTATTCCATGATCGATGGACTGGCGAAAGTCGGGCCGTTGGTAAAAAAAGCAGCGTCGCTGGGAATGCCAGCGCTGGCGATTACCGATTTCACCAACCTGTGTGGCCTGGTGAAATTCTACGGCGGTGCGCACAGTGCTGGAATTAAGGCTATTGTCGGTGCTGATTTACTGGTTTCAAGTGAAGAGTTGGGCGATGAGCCGTCTCAACTCACTATCCTGGCAATGGATAATGAAGGTTATCAGAACCTGACGCTACTGATCTCTCGTTCTTACCAGCGGGGCTACGGTCCTGTTGGGCCGACCATTGAACGTGAATGGCTGATTGAGCATCAACATGGTTTGTTATTGTTGTCAGGCGGGCGACATGGTGATGTAGGGAAATTTTTATTACGTGGTAATCAGGCGCAGGCAACACAATGTTTGGCTTTTTATCAACAGCATTTTCCTGATCGTTACTATCTTGAGTTGATCCGTACTGGTCGTCCCGATGAAGAAAGTTATCTGCATTCTGCCGTGGCAATGGCGGTGGCGCATGGTTTGCCCGTGGTCGCGACCAACGATGTTCGCTTTATCAGTGAAGACGACTTTGATGCGCATGAAATCCGCGTTGCCATTCATGATGGATTTACGCTGGACGATCCCAAACGTCCGCGCAATTACAGTTCGCAGCAATACATGCGCAGCGAAGAGGAAATGTGCGAGCTATTTGCGGATATTCCTGAAGCGCTGATTAACAGCGTGGAGATTGCTAAACGTTGTAATGTCACTATTCGGCTGGGAGAGTATTTCCTGCCGCAGTTTCCTACGGGTGATATGTCCACGGAAGATTACCTGGTTAAGCGTGCGAAAGAAGGGCTGGAAGAGCGTCTGAAGTATCTATTCCCGAATGAAGAAGATCGGGCTGAGAAACGTCAAAAATATGATGAACGTCTGGATATTGAGTTGAAAGTCATCAACCAGATGGGATTTCCCGGTTACTTCCTTATCGTGATGGAGTTTATTCAGTGGTCTAAGGATAACAATGTACCGGTTGGTCCGGGGCGAGGTTCAGGCGCCGGATCGTTGGTGGCGTATTCGCTGAAAATTACTGATCTTGATCCGCTTGAATTCGATCTGCTGTTCGAACGATTCCTTAACCCGGAACGTGTCTCCATGCCAGACTTTGACGTCGATTTTTGCATGGAAAAGCGTGATCTGGTTATTGACCACGTCGCGGATATGTATGGTCGGGATGCCGTTTCCCAGATTATTACTTTCGGTACGATGGCAGCTAAAGCGGTAATCCGTGACGTAGGGCGCGTACTGGGGCATCCATATGGTTTTGTGGATCGAATTTCCAAGCTGATACCACTCGATCCTGGTATGACCCTGGAAAAAGCATTTGCCGCCGAGCCTCAATTAGGCGAAATTTATGATGCCGATGAGGAAGTCAAAGCGTTGATCGACATGGCGCGCAAGCTCGAAGGGGTAACGCGTAATGCCGGTAAACACGCCGGTGGTGTGGTGATATCACCGACGAAAATCACTGATTTTGCGCCACTGTATTGCGATCTGGAAGGTCATCACCCAGTTACTCAGTTTGATAAAAGCGATGTGGAATACGCCGGGCTGGTGAAATTTGACTTTCTTGGCCTGCGAACGCTGACCATCATTGACTGGGCACTGGAGATGATCAACGCGCGTCGGGCTCGGGCCGGACAGGATCCGATCAACATCGCCTCTATTCCGCTGGATGATAAAAAGAGCTTTGACATGCTACAGCGCTCGGAAACCACGGCGGTGTTCCAGCTTGAATCGCGCGGCATGAAGGACTTGATTAAGCGTCTGAAGCCTGACTGTTTTGAAGATATGATCGCGCTGGTGGCCTTGTTCCGTCCCGGGCCTTTGCAGTCGGGTATGGTAGATAACTTTATTGACCGTAAGCATGGTCGAGAAGCTATTTCCTATCCCGATATCCAATGGCAGCATGAGTCACTCAAACCGGTGCTGGAACCGACCTATGGTATTATCCTGTATCAGGAACAGGTGATGCAGATAGCCCAGGTGCTGTCAGGGTATACTCTGGGTGGCGCGGACATGTTGCGTCGAGCGATGGGTAAGAAAAAGCCCGAAGAGATGGCCAAGCAGCGCTCTGTGTTTAAAGAGGGCGCGGAGAGAATGAACGTCGACGGTGAGCTGTCGATGAAAATCTTTGACCTGGTGGAAAAATTCGCGGGTTATGGATTTAACAAATCGCACTCTGCGGCTTATGCGCTAGTCTCTTATCAGACGCTGTGGTTAAAAGCGCACTATCCGGCTGAATTCATGGCTGCCGTGATGACAGCGGATATGGATAACACCGATAAAGTTGTGGGTCTGGTGGACGAGTGCTGGCGCATGGGCCTGAAAATTCTGCCGCCGGATATCAATAGTGGGTTGTACCATTTCCATGTGAATGATGACGGAGAGATTGTCTACGGCATTGGCGCGATTAAAGGCGTGGGTGAAGGGCCGATTGAAGCAATCATTGAAGCGCGGAATAAGGATGGTTACTTCAAGGAGCTGTTTGACCTGTGCGCACGTGCTGATACTAAAAAGCTTAACCGACGGGTACTGGAAAAGCTGATTATGTCGGGAGCTTTTGACCGACTTGGACCTCATCGGGCCGCGCTGATGAATTCGTTGGGGGATGCGCTGAAAGCCGCGGATCAGCACGCGAAAGCGGAAGCTATCGGGCAAGTGGACATGTTCGGTGTCCTGGCGGAGGCGCCGGGACAGGTAGAGCAGTCATATAGTACAGTGTCTCCATGGCCGGAACAGGTTGTTCTGGATGGTGAGCGGGAAACGCTGGGTTTGTATCTGACCGGCCACCCGATTAACCAGTATCTTAAGGAAATTGAGCGTTATGCAGGAGGCTTACGTTTAAAAGATATGCACCCCACGGAACGGGGAAAACTTACCACGGCAGTCGGTCTGGTACTGTCTGCCCGAGTTATGGTGACTAAGCGTGGAAACCGGATTGGTGTTGGTACTCTTGACGATCGTTCCGGGCGTCTTGAGATCATGCTGTTCACCGATGCACTGGAAAAATACCAGCATCTGCTGGAAAAAGATCGCATTCTTATTGCCAGCGGACAGGTCAGCTTTGATGACTTCAGCAGTGGACTTAAAATGACGGTCCGCGAGTTAATGGATATCAGCGACGCGCGGGAAAAATATGCTCGCGGGCTTGCTATCTCGCTGACTGACAGGCAAATTGATGACCAGTTGTTAAACCGTCTCCGTCAGTCGTTGGAACCCCATCGATCAGGGACGATTCCAGTGCATCTTTACTACCAACGGGAGAATGCGCGTGCCCGGTTACGCTTCGGTGCTGCATGGCGTGTCACGCCGACCGATGTGTTGCTGAATGATTTGCGCACTTTAGTGGGTAATGAACAGGTAGAACTGGAATTTGACTAATATAGGAATACTATGAGTCTGAATTTTCTTGATTTTGAGCAGCCGATTGCAGAGTTGGAAGCGAAAATTGACTCGCTGACCGCAGTCAGCCGTCAAGACGAAAAATTGGATATTAACCTGGACGAAGAGGTTAAGCGTCTACGCGAAAAAAGCGTTGAGTTGACACGTAAAATTTTCGCTGATCTGGGTGCTTGGCAAATCGCCCAGCTGGCTCGCCATCCACTGCGCCCATATACGCTGGATTATGTTAAGCACATCTTTACTGATTTTGATGAATTGGCAGGAGATCGAGCTTACGCTGATGATAAAGCCATCGTTGGTGGGATTGCTCGTCTGGATGGGCGTCCTGTGATGATTATCGGTCACCAGAAGGGTCGCGAAACCAAAGAAAAAATTCGTCGCAATTTTGGTATGCCAGCACCAGAAGGTTATCGAAAGGCATTGCGCTTGATGGAAATGGCCGAGCGTTTCAAAATGCCGATCATTACCTTCATTGATACCCCTGGCGCCTACCCGGGCGTAGGTGCGGAAGAGCGCGGTCAGTCTGAAGCGATTGCCCGTAATTTGCGTGAAATGTCGGGTCTGAGTGTACCGATCATCTGTACCGTTATTGGTGAAGGTGGTTCTGGTGGAGCATTAGCCATCGGTGTGGGTGACAAGGTGAATATGCTGCAATACAGCACCTATTCTGTTATTTCCCCCGAAGGGTGTGCATCTATTCTGTGGAAAAGTGCCGATAAGGCACCTCTGGCCGCTGAGGCGATGGGTATTACCGCGCACCGGTTGAAAGAGCTGAATCTGATCGATAGCGTTATTCCTGAGCCACTTGGCTCGGCTCACCGTGATATTGAAGCGATGTCTGAATCACTGAAGTCCCAGTTGTTGGTTGACTTGCGTGATCTGGATGTATTTAGTGAGCAGGAATTGCTTAATCGTCGCTATCAGCGTTTGATGAATTACGGTTACTGTTGATTCCTTTCAAGTTTCCAAACGCTATGGGTTTGACACAGTAATTTAAACATCGTTAAAAGTCCGCAATCAGAAATGAGCGCGGACTTTTTGTTATTATGGGGCGGACAGGACGATTTTCGCTTATGCCGGGTGTTGCCGTACTGAATAACTATTTGCACTGAAACCGTGAGAGAGTGATGCTTAAAATTCAAGATATTCATCATATTGCCATCATCGCATCTGATTACGAACGTAGTAAGCGGTTTTATTGTGATGTGCTGGGTTTTACACTGTTGCATGAGGTTTACCGTGCGTCGCGTGATTCCTGGAAAGGCGACCTGGCATTAAATGGTCATTACCTTGTTGAGCTGTTTTCATTTCCTCAACCGCCAACCCGAGTGAGTCGCCCTGAGGCCTGTGGCTTACGTCATCTGGCGTTCTTTGTTGAAGATATTGAACAATCTATCGCTGAGCTAACGCAATCCGGTGTGATCTGTGAGCCTCTACGTGTTGATGAGGAAACCCAGCGCCGGTTCACTTTTTTCAGTGATCCTGATGGACTGCCACTTGAATTGTATGAACGGTAACCATGATATGAGCAGCGAAGAGATGTTGCTGGCTGAGGTGTGTCGCAGGACTGCAATGTATTCTCATTGTCTGGTGGCCTACAGCGGCGGACTGGATTCCAGTGTATTGCTGAACCTGATGACGCGCATCAGCCAGCAACAGCATATTTCCTTGCGAGCGGTTTATGTCCATCATGGTTTGAATCCTCTGGCGGATAGCTGGGCAGAGCATTGCCGCCAGCAATGTCAGCGTTGGCAGGTTCCGTTTGATGTGCTGCATGTGGATGTCGATGCCCGACAGAAAGGGATTGAAGCAGCTGCACGTGAGGCGCGTTATCAGGCATTGAAAAATCATTTGTTACCCGGTGAAGCGTTACTGACTGCCCAACATCTGGATGACCAGAGCGAAACTTTTCTACTGGCGCTCAAACGAGGGAGCGGCCCGGCAGGGCTAGCCTCAATGGCTGAACACTCCGCGTCGAACGGTCATGTTTTATTGCGCCCATTATTGACATTTTCCCGTACTCAACTGGAAGCGTATGCACAGACACAACAGCTTTCCTGGATTGAAGATGACAGCAATGGCGATGAACGTTTTGACCGCAACTTTTTACGTCTGCACGTATTACCTTTGTTAAAACAGCGCTGGCCGCATTTTCTTTCTGCTGTGGCACGTAGTGCTGCACTGTGCGCAGAACAAGAGCAATTACTGGATGAGTTGTTGGCCGAGTCGTTACAGGCAATGAGCGATGCCGATGGTGCTCTGTGCATTGATGCACTGATGCCATTGAGCCCGGCACGTCGTTTTGCGTTGTTGCGTCGCTGGATAGCAAGACAAGGTGCACAGATGCCTTCCCGTGATCAGTTGCAACGCGTATGGCGAGAAGTGGCAATGAGTAAACAGGATGCGGAGCCGCAATTACAACTGGGCAATGTGCAAGTCAGGCGTTTTCGGCAGCAACTTTATTTATTACCGCTGATGGATTCACTCAAATCTTGCATTCTGCCGTGGCAACTGGCGGCGTCGTCACCGCTTGTATTACCGGATGGGTTGGGGTGTTTAATGCTAGCGTCTCATGGCACTCATGTGCGCTCTCCACGAGAGGGAGAGCAGGTAACAGTCCGGTTTATGGCGCAAGGGAAAATTCATATAGTGGGTAGACAACATGGCCGTCAGATGAAAAAGTTGTGGCAGGAAATGGGTGTTCCGCCCTGGCAGCGGGAACGCACGCCACTACTCTTTTATAATGAGCAACTTATTGCCGCTGTGGGTGTGTTTATCACGATGGAAGGGCAGGTGCAACACGGTGAAGATGGTTGGCATATTGACTGGCAGCGATGAAGATAAAAAAACGGACAACCTGAGTTGTCCGTTTACAGTAGCGATTTAAGGCTCACTGACAACAACTTTGCCTATTTCCGGATGGCTAAAGCTGAGGATATGATCGAGCCTAAGCTCATGGAGGTGACCAGCATCTTCAAGCACCAAATATTCAATATGTTTTCGGGAGACCATATCGCTGGCTTTCCCGGTAATGATTTCTCCATTACGCAACTCTACCGTTAGCGTAAGATGCTGCTGGCAGGTTGCCTCCAGGTTGTCATAATCATCACAATTGATGGGTTGATATTCATTACTCATTGACATAATCGCTCACCAATAAGTTAGCGGCGGCATAAGCCGCCTGTTCCCTGACTGAGGACGGCAATTCGCTGTTTGTGGCGATTCCATCCAGGGTTTTTAATACACAACCCAGTGCGTCGGGTACATAGCCCAGATCACCACTGGCAATTTGAGCGTATAGACGGCGTACTATTTCACTGTATTGTTGCACAAGATCCTCCCTTAGAGCTCAACCCGGTAGGCATTCATGCATCATACGTTATTATGTTAACGGACTACGTAAGCCTACGAAGATAAACTCTGTTATCTCATTCGACTATAGCATAGCCATTCACAGCTTATCAGCATTATGCAACAGTCTAATCCGCGATTAGTGGCGCAAGTGTCACCTTTACTGTGAGCATTGCACATTCTCAAGTACACTGGCTGCATTACTCAATGAGGTGAATAATGGCGTTAAAAGCAACGGTTTATAAAGCGGCAATCAACATAGCAGATATGGATCGGCAGTTTTTCCACGATGCCAGTCTGACGATTGCCCAACATCCTTCCGAAACCGATCAGCGTATGATGTTAAGGTTGTTAGCCTGGATTTGCCATGCTGATGATAATCTGCGTTTTACCCGAGGACTCAGTGCGGATGATGAACCGGAAATCTGGCAGCATAGCGATTCACAGCAACTGGGACTATGGATTGAACTCGGGTTGCCGGATGAACGGCGACTCAAAAAAGCCTGTAGTTTATCGCCTCATGTGGTGCTTTATGCTTATGGTGAACGAGCTGCACAGGTTTGGTGGCAAAATATGGCGGAGAAAGTGGTGGCATTCAAAAACCTGACGATACGTTTTCTGGATGACCAGCAGCTTAATCAATTAGCAGGATTGGTACAGCGTAATATGTCATTACAAGCTACGCTACAGGAAGGAATTATTTGGCTATCAGATAATGATAATAATCTGGAATTATCGTTTACTGAGTGGCAAATTGCCCGGCAATAGAGATGATGTTCAGCGCTCAACAAGGAGATACGACAGGAGAATCAGAATGAATAAACTGATGATAAGGGGGGGGTTGGTTTTTGTGTTGTCAGTGTTAATCGGTTGTCGTTCATTTTCTCCGATTCAGGAAGAACCTTTGCGACCGATGGCACAGAATTACCGTGGTACGCTATCGAGTAGTGATTGTGTCAATGTTGAAGTTTCACTGTTTCTGGGTAAAGACGGCCGTTTTGCCTTACAAAAATATTATCAGAGTGGGGAGGATGGTCTGAAAACTACTGCGGAATATGGGCAGTGGCGCCGGACGGCAGAGAAGCTGGTATTGACCGGTTTCAATGGTGAGAAACGTTATTTCCGACCCAAAAATAGTAATGAACTGGAAGTTTTGGATAGTGACGGGAAACCGCTGAAATTTCGTAATCGTCATCAGTTAATTGCGATTGATGAACCGCGAATGAAAGCTCCGGTGATTATCTGGCAACCAGTAACGTATCATACCCGTGTAGTAATATTCTCTTGATTATTATGATTTTTTCACGCGAACGCAGTTTAATGAGCAAGGGCCAGACCTCAGCCCTTACTATATAATATCCTTTCTGACCTCAACGGATTACAGCATCGTCTTCAGGCGGTACAACCAATCCAGTGCCTGGCGTGGTGTGAGAGTATCTGGGTCGATAGACTCAAGGGCTTCCAGTGCGGGTGAGGGCTCTTCCTCGGGGCTGAGCAGCGTTAACTGTGACCCGTCAACATGGCTGGCGGACGCGTTATTGGAAAGTGACTCCAGTTCTTTCAGTTTCTGTCGCGCCCGTTTGATAACTTCTTTAGGCACCCCAGCCAGGGCGGCGACTGCCAGACCGTAGCTTTTACTGGCCGCACCTTCCTGAACACTGTGCATGAAGACAATTGTGTCGCCGTGTTCCATGGCATCAAGATGAATGTTTACCACGCCTTCCATTTTTTCTGGCAGGGTCGTCAGCTCGAAATAGTGAGTCGCGAACAGTGTCATGGCCTTGATTTTATTAGCGAGGTTTTCTGCACAGGACCATGCCAGAGAAAGTCCATCGTAGGTTGATGTACCCCGGCCAATTTCATCCATCAGTACCAGGCTGTTTTCTGTGGCATTGTGCAGAATATTGGCTGTTTCCGTCATTTCCACCATAAAGGTGGATCGACCGGAAGCCAGGTCGTCTGCGGCACCTACCCGGGTGAATATGCGATCCACCGGGCCGATGATGGCTTGCTCAGCAGGTACATAGCTGCCGATATGCGCCATCAGTACAATGAGTGCCGCCTGACGCATATAGGTACTTTTACCCCCCATGTTCGGACCGGTTACGATCAACAGCCGACGCTGGGGAGAAAGCGAGAGTGGATTGGAAATAAAAGGGTCGCTGAGTACCTGTTCCACCACCGGATGACGGCCACCCACAATTTTGATGCCGGGTTTGTCGCTTAGCGTGGGGCACACATAACTCAGCGTATCGGCGCGTTCCGCCAGATTGGTCAGTACATCCAGTTCAGCCAGTGCACTGGCACTCTGTTGCAGTTCAGCCAGATGCGGCAGCAACAGATCGAACAGCTCGTCATACAGCATTTTTTCCAGCGACAGTGCTTTGCCCTTCGATGTCAGCACTTTGTCTTCATATTCCTTCAGTTCGGGAATAATGTAACGCTCGGCGTTTTTCAGTGTCTGGCGACGAACATAGTGTATCGGCACCATATGGCTCTGACCGCGACTGACCTGAATGTAATAACCATGAACGCCGTTAAAACCGACTTTCAGCGTATCAATGCCCAGTTTTTCCCGTTCCCGGATTTCCAGCTTATCCAGATAATCGCTGGCGCCGTCTGCCAGCATGCGCCATTCATCCAGCTCGGCGTTATAACCGGTAGCAATAACGCCGCCATCACGTACCAACACCGGCGGGGCTTCTACTACGGCACGTTCCAGCAACGCCCTTAGTTCATCAAACTGACCAATTTGGCTCGCCAGATGATGCACATAATCTGCATGAATCGAAGACAACTGCGCATGAATTTCGGGCAGTTGTTGAAAAGCATGACGCATCCGGGCCAGATCGCGCGGGCGAGCTGTTCGAAGTGCCAGTCGTGCCAAGATCCGTTCGAGATCACCAACCTGACGTAAACAGGGTTGCAGTTCAGCGGTAATATTCTGTAGGTCAGCGATAGCGTGTTGCCGCTGGGTCAGGGTTTGGGTATTCCGACTGGGTACGTGCAACCAGCGCTTCAGCATGCGGCTGCCCATCGCAGTGACCGTACAATCGAGCACTGCTGCCAGTGTGTTTTCTATACCACCAGAAAGGTTTTGTGTCAGTTCAAGATTGCGACATGTTGCTGCATCCATAATGATGCCGTCTTGCTGCCGTTCTATGGTGATGCTACGGATATGGGGGAGCGATGTCCGTTGCGTGTCTTTGGCATATTGCAGCAGACAACCGGCGGCACGCAGCCCCTGTTTGGCCTGTTCGACGCCAAAGCCGGTCAGATCCTGGGTGCCAAATTGCAGGTTCAATTGCTGGCGTGCGGTATCCAGTTCAAATTCCCACAATGGGCGACGGCGCAGGCCACGACGATGCTCGATGAGCGACATCGTCTCGAAGTTTTCCGGATAAAGCAGTTCAGCGGGATTGGTGCGCTGTAACTCCGCTACCATCGTTTCCTGATCAGTCGGCTCGGCCAGGCGAAAACGCCCGGAGCTGATATCCAGTGTGGCATAGCCGAAGCCACGGCTATCCTGCCAGATGGCAGCTAGCAGATTATCCTGCTTTTCCTGCAATAAGGCTTCATCGCTGATGGTGCCCGGTGTAACAATTCGGACCACCTTGCGTTCTACCGGACCTTTGCTGGTCGCTGGATCACCAATCTGCTCACAGATAGCCACGGACTCGCCTAACTGAACCAGTTTCGCCAGATAGTTTTCTATCGCGTGATAAGGAACACCCGCCATCGGGATCGGTTCACCCGCCGAAGCACCCCGTTTAGTCAGCGAAATATCCAGTAACTGAGATGCCCGTTTGGCATCATCATAAAACAGCTCATAAAAGTCACCCATACGATAAAACAGCAGTATTTCAGGGTGCTCCGCCTTTAGCTTTAAGTACTGCTGCATCATGGGGGTGTGCAAGCTAATTTCTTTTTTTTCCATTTAAATAAATCACTTATAAACTATGATGCCAAATTAAGGGTAATTTGGGGGCAATTTGAACCATATTTTTCATGTTTTCCCAAATGCGATCCTGTTCGCTGGGAGACTCTGAGTCTATTCAGTGCGCATAGACTTCCGCGAGCATTGCGTTGTCTTGGTATTCCATCTGGTTGGCGATGAAAGCAAGGTTGCCTCGCGACGTCAGGTTCACACCTTCAACGGCTAGCGTCAACAATTCGCCAGGCCGTGTCGCTATAAACAACCAGTGTAACGGCTACTATGTCGACTGGGTACAGGCAGTCTTTTTCAATCAGAGTCTCTGATACTCATCATAACTGAGCGGGTCTGGGTTTTTACTACTTTTTGTAAAACGAACGCAATGTTTGCCTGGTGCTTCGCAATATAAGTGCGACAGGAACTTGCATTAAAGAGGAATGTCTATTACATCACTACAGTCAGGCCTGTATGATGAATCTCTTGGGTTTGATAGCGTTTTATTATTATCTGTTTGAAATTTAAATAAATTATTGTGGCGACATAACGCTACCAATACATCGTTATGCTCAGAGATCAGTATTTTTTGAGGTTATTATCTATACTGATTTGGCCTTGCTGTAAGAGAAATCTGCAAAAAATCAAGATGCTGGCTCACATTCAGTCATTTCCCTGAATTCAGCTCTGACAATCATCGTTTCCAGAAAAGTTATCAGGGGTTAGATTCTGGTTTTTGTGTCCTCCTGTCCAAGCTCGAATATAAAGAACAACAAGGACTTAAGTCAAATTTTATACTGCAATGTCCTCTGGGCTAATACTTCATCGTATCCTTTGAACTCGGCCAGGGCATACATGAACATACACTCTTTGAAATCCACAGATCGAAATCAAGAGAAATGCCAATCCAGAATTGTATCCAATCGGCTTCCCGTATCTGTAGCAACCGCAACTAATTTATTCTTCAAGCCGAAATGTCGATACATTGACGTTTTGGAAACTTCCGCTCAAAACAATTTCCACTGCGATGAAACTTGATCTCTTTCCTTCGTTCAGTATCTGCTCGTAGTATAATGTAAATTGTACAATATTAGCATAATGCCAGAAGCTAAATATGTTCAAGTAACCTTTATATACCCCTGATCATTGAAGATGCTTGATTTTCAGGCAACAGAAGATCATGCTGTTCACCATGAAAATATTCATCACTGACCAACAAAAAGCTGAACTTGAGCGCCTTCACGATTCCAGTCGTGATAAACGTGTTTGCGATCGATTAAAGCCATTCTTCTGGCTTCCGAAGGCTGGAGTTCGGCCATGATCGCTCAGGCTTTGCGGCTGCATCAGACAACCGTTGACCATCATATCAGCGAGTTTCTGAATAAAGGGAAACTGAAACCCGAGAATGGCGGTTCAGACAGTAAACTCAGTGCTGAAAAAACAGCCTCTTTAATCAGCCAGTTATCTGATAACGTATTTCATCAGACCCGTGATATTGTCGCGTTTGTCGCCCGGACATGGAACATCGTTTTCAGCGTTCCGGGAATGAATAAGTGGCTGCACCGTAACGGCTTTACCTACAAAAAACCGTCAGGTGTTCCCCATAAATTTAGTGAAGAGAAACAAAAACAATTCATTGAATATTATGAGGAACTGAAAGCAACTGCGGGTGATGAACCGGTTCTTTTTATTGATGCTGTCCATCCTACTCAGGCCACTAAAATCAGTTATGGCTGGATACGCAAAGGCCAGAGAAAAGCGGTAAAAACAACGAGAAGTCGTACACGGCTGAACATCATGGGGGCGCTGAATCTGAAGGCCCCGGAACACCCGCTAATCTGCGAATATAAAACGATTAATGAATACAATGTATCTCGTTTTTTCAATGAGATACGTAAGGTTTATCCTGATTATGTCCAGAAAGTTCATGTTATTCTGGATGGTGCAGGTTATCACCGTTCACAATTAGTGAAAGAGTGGGCGGAGGTGGTAAATATAAAACTTCATTATCTCCCGCCGTACAGTCCGAACCTGAATCCGATAGAACGAATGTGGAAATTAATGAACGAACATGCCCGGAATAATCGCTACTTCAGCAGTAGCAGGGAGTTCAGGGATGCAATATCTGAATTTTTCAGCGATACGCTACCGGACATGGCGGGTTCTCTGACGTCCCGAATTAATGACCGTTTTCAGGTACTGAAGTCTGCATCTTGAGGTTTATTGGGTATATATCAAAAAGAACACCCTACGTACCATGAATGTGGAGCAGTGCTGTGTATGTATCTGGATAAATTTATCCTATATATAATTAGTTATATTTGAATGGAAAATTACGTTTTCATCATATATAAAAATAATGTCTTTTTATTGATGAAATTTGCAGTGTGGCGCGTTTCTTAAGCAACACTGTTGCTGGTGAAAAAACCATTAGATGAAATATAACAAGGTCGCCGTTCTCTATTTCTGATAAAAACAGGACTATCTGTGTAGTGTATACATAAATTTTTCTAATAGATTAGTGATATGAATTCATAATGGCACTACGATATGGCCAATTGGTTGACTGAAATCAATGAATAGCTGGGGGCGTAGAGTGATACGCTGACAGGAATGGTTTCAATCTGCATTGACCACTGGTTTTCTGGAGACTTAACTCTCGGTTAACGGAGATTGTGCATGCTACCTGAATATTATATTTTCGGCTCTAATGTGTATTCGACATGTGCATTATACAGATAGCAGCTAACTGTCCAGTTGGTGACAGCAGAATTAGCATATTATGTGGCGCACTGGAACAACGATCCTGTTATATAAGCCTGTGGGCTAGCCACTTTCCGAATATTCGGCACTGTTTAGTACGATACCTTTAATCAACAGTTTTAACCCTATATGCCAACGACCCAGGATAATGCACAGCAGAAAACGGACATTGAGACTCAGGCTATTACATGGCTTGTTCGCCTGACTTCTGGTGATATCACTAATAGCGAACTTGCCACTTTTGAATCTTGGCGTAAGTCAGACATCCGCCATGAGGCGGCTTTATCTGAAGTTCGTCGCCTATGGGTCGGTATCGGTAGACCTCTGGAGAATTATTACCAACCAGATATGTTGAATGGCATGATGCCAGATGAAAATCTGCGTCGCTATTTTTTGCGCTGGCAGGTGGTATTACCTGTGGTAGTCTTGCTGATTTTCTCGATGTGGATGACCCAGAGCTGGCTGTCGCGTTGGCAGTATGATCAATACACTACAACGGGTGAGCAACGCATGTTGTCACTGGATGATGGCAGTAAAATGTGGCTTGATGCCGACAGTGCGGCTGATATCCGCATTAATTCTGGTCGGCGCTTTGTCCGTTTAGCTCGAGGGGAAGCATTTTTTGACGTTGTGCATAATCCTTTGCAGCCGTTTATTGTTGATGCCGGTGCAGGAGAGATTAAAGCGCTGGGCACGACTTTTGGCGTGCAACGCGATTCTAATGCGATAGTCGTTACTGTTGAGCACGGTAAGGTTCAACTCAGTCGTAAAGATAAACCGGATATGGTGTTACAGGCTGATCAGCAAATTCAGCTGCATTCCGAGCCGGATACGGTGAATGTCATTAACGTTAACGCCAAACAAGCGCTTTCCTGGCATCAGGGACAACTGGTATTTGAGGATCAACCATTGAGTCACATACTGTCTGCGCTTAAGCGTTATGACAAGCGGGTGATTATGTTTAATAGCGATAAGCTTTCTACAGTGAGGCTGAATGCGATTATCGATATTCATCATCTGGATGATTGGTATGACGGTTTGCAACGGTCTTTGCCGATTAAAATAAGCCGAGTTGGTCCAGTAGTCTGGGTGCGTGGGATCAATTAAACAATATGAGATCATAAGACAGCTGTTGCCTTATGATCAGAATCAGCACTCGTCTTCTGCGACAGTAAGTTTTTCCACCGGCAGAAGCTGCCATTTACCTCCCTCCTGCAAGCGTAGTGCCTTGGTGTGATAACCTATCAGACTGGGGCGGTGTCCTACACTGATATAGGCAAAACCTGAACTCTCCAGCAGGCTATAAAGCGTTGCCTCTGTTGGAAGGTCTAGCGCACTGGTGGCCTCATCAAGAAAGATGTAGCGCGGGTTAATTAGCAGAATTCTGGCAAAGGCAAGGCGTTGCTGCTCCCCGAGCGATAACACTCGCGGCCAGTCTTTTTCCGTATCCAGTGTGCCGTGACGCATCAACAGATCTCCCAGGCAGACTTTATTCAACACCGTTGTCAATTCCTGATCACTTATCGGAGACTCGGTTGCTGGATAACAAAGCTGACTACGTAAATCACCCTCAAAGGTATAAGGGCGTTGAGGTAAGAAAAGACAATCATTCTCATCTAACGGCAATGAAATCGTTCCGTGCCCTCGTTTCCATAGCCCGGCGATTGCACGTAAGAGCGAGCTTTTACCCACACCGGTACGTCCGATAATCACCAGTCGGCTGTTATCATCCAACTGTAGATTAATATTATCTACTAGTGACTGTTCTCCGCCCGGAGTTTTCAGACTGACTTTTTTTAACTGAATATCATGGCTTTTTTCCATAACCAGGTGGTTTTCTGCGTCATGTTGATTGGATTTCAGTTGCAAGAATGTCTCATGGATCTCAGCCAGACGCACAACATTGGGAACGGTTTGGCTTAGTAGCGGAATATAAGTGGTCAGTACAGACAGGCTGTTGAGTAACATAGTTGCTGAAGCGGTCGATTGTGCAATGCTGCCATAACTGATGTCTCCGCGAAAATAGATGGGAACCAGAATAATTAACGGGAGGAAAGTCCATACCTGAGCAACACCTTCATTCATCAATTGCATGTAGATGCCATACACATTTGAGCGCATCTGTTTCTTTAACGCATTTAGCAGGCGCGCACCAATATGCGTTATCTCGACCTGTTCGCCGCGATAGAACGCAATATTTTCGGCATTATTGCGTACATGCGTCAAACCGTAACGTAAATCAGCTTCGGCCACCGTAATATCAAAGTTTTGTTTAATTGTGGGCTTGTTAATGAAATACATTGCAATGGACTGAAAGATGGCAAAGCCAATCACACCAAAAAACATAGGAGTGGAGATGCTCATCATGATACTGCTCTGCACACCCATATCCATCAGGGAGCCGAGAAACTGACGGGGAAATGCGCCGACTGTGCCACAAAATGGCTCAATCTCTTCCTGAATACGCTGGTCCGGGTTATCAATTTTTTCGTCCTGTAGAATATGATAATAAGCATGACGGTACAGGTAGTTATCCATGATGTATTCAGTCATCCAGCGCCACCAATGCATGGCAAGTAGCGAGCTCGCCAGTTGTTGCACCATGTCCGCACCAAAGCGGAGAACTCCTAGTACCGTCATCCAGGTAAACAGATCCCAGTACATGGAGGTTTTTTTATCCACCAGCGCATTGGTTACATCTGCGGTCATTTTGGAAAAATAGGCACCGCTCAGACTAAATCCAGCCATCATGGCACAAAGAAATGCGACCATCAGCCAGGATTTCCATACTCCTTTACGTACCCAGTAAGGTTTTGCCAATAACCATACGCGCAGAAAGAACAAGCGGTTTAATGTATGCCTGTCTCGATCGTTTTTAAGTTCAGATAACATAATGGCCATCAGTAATATCCTACATTAATGCTATTTAAATCATTTAGATATGACATTCAGCTCACCCAGGCCTGGACATTGTTTTCACTGTTGGGTATGTCACTATGATTACTGGAAGTTTGAGCCAACTGAGTGAGCTGCCACTCTCCTTTAGCCATCAGGTGGAGTTTCTGCGGATGAAATTTCAACAAAGTTTCCCGGTGGCCAACGCTGATATAGGTGATATCTAATCCACCGAGTGCGCTATAGGCTTGCTGCTCGGTCTCAACATCCATTGCACTGGTGGCCTCATCGAGAAAAACATAACGTGGACGGCGTAGCAGGATGCGTGCGAACGCCACCAATTGCTGCTCTCCGAGCGACAGCACTTTACGCCAGTCTTTTATACAATCCAGACCGCCTTGTTTTGCCAGAAAGTCGGGTCTGCCTAGTCGGATAAACGCCTGATGAACTTGCAGGTCATCACTGCTGGTGCAGCTTTCCGGGTAGAACAGCTGTGAGCGTAAATCGGTAAGAATCATATAGGGCTGCTGTGGAATAAACATCAATTGCTGGTGGGGAGGGAGAACAACTTCACCCTCCCCACGGCTCCATAACCCGGAAATAGCTCGCAGTAACGAGCTTTTACCGACGCCGGTTTGTCCGACAATCACCGTATTTTGCCCTGGGGCAATGGTGAGCGATAAGTCGGTCACTAAATGCTGTTCTCCGCCAGGGGTATACACATTGACATTCTGTAACGCGATAACCTCGCCTTCTCTATGTCGAATGCGTGAATGATTATGCTGCGATTCCTGGTTAGAAATTTGTTCAAATTTTTCCTGAATTTCTGCCAGTCTGACGACACTGGGCATCGCACTAGTCATGGCGGGGATAAAATTTGAGATGACGGAAAGACCAGTAAGCACCATCGCCGATGCCGCACCTACCTGATCAATGGAGCCATAGGCTACGTTTCCTTGAAAATAAAGTGGAACGATAAAAATGACGGGTAGCAGGCTGAAAATCAGGCTCAGTACCTGATTTACTACACCCATACGTATGCCGTAATAAATCATGGTTCGTTTGACGCGTCCGACCTCTTTCAGCCGCTGATGGAGACGCAGCCGTTCGCTATGTTCACCACGATAAAAAGCAATTGTCTCGGCATTATCACGCAGATGCATTAGTTTGGATCGCAGACGGGCATTGGCAACGGTCAGGTCCCAGTTCTGTTTAATCGTCGGGTTATATAGCCACAGGGAAACCAGCGTGTTTAGCATGGAATAAATCACGACGGCCCAAAACATGCCGGGAGAAACCTTAATAATGATGCTGGCTTGAACGGCGATGGTCATCATGGAACTGATAATAAATTGGGGGATGCCGATTACCGTCTGACAGACAGAAGGGACCTCTTCCTGAATGCGCTGGTCGGGGTTATCAATAAAAGCGTCTTTTTCAATTTCGTAATAGGTGCGGTTGTGCATATAGGTATGAAGTAAATGGTTCGTCATCCATTTGCGCCAATCCAGCAGTAGCCATGTACTAAAAAAGCTCGTTACCTGATTTGTCAGTGTCTGCATCAGGCTGACAAAGGCCATCCAGATCATGATGTGCCAGTAAATACTTTCTTTCGCCACTAAAGCGTTGGTTGAATCGGCCACCAGGTTGGAAATATACCCGCCAATGATACTTAATGCGCCGGCAGAAGAGAGCAGCATCACCATGATCGTCCAGGATTTCCATGCGGCTTTCCGACACCAGTAAGGCTCGCTCAGAGAATATAACCGGCGAAAAAACAGAGCGTTCAGTTTGTGACTTCGAGAGGCGCTATCGTGTTGCTCATCAACTGACATCGAAAATATCCACCAAGGTTCCAGATATTCTGAGAACGAGTGAGTAGTGGTTAATCCTCAATTGTGCAGAAATAATTGTGGGAAGCGGCAGGTTTGTTCGTTCTTCAGTTACTTCCTCTCGCCTGGCGAATGTCTTTGGTTCTGGAGCCTGCATGAACGATAAATCTGTTTCTGCCACTTCTTTAGTGGCAAGTATTCCTGAAGTTGCTTTTCAACGTTTTACGCTGAATAACGGTTTGACGCTACTGGTTCAAGAAGATCAGAGCACGCCGATGGTTGCTGTGCATGTCACCTATGGTGTGGGTGCCAAAGATGAGCCTGTAGGAATGTTTGGTTTTGCTCATTTGTTGGAACATTTGATGTTTTCAGGAAGTGCTGGTTTGCCGGGGAGTTATATCAGCCATCTGGAACTGGCTGGTGCGCAGGGACTTAATGGTGTAACCAATGCTGACATGACGCAGTTTTTTCAGTCGGTACCAGTCGGTTCACTCGATTTTGCGTTATTTGCTGAATCTGATCGTATGGGACATTTGCTGGAGGGGCTCCAGACGGAGGCGCTGAATGTGCAGCGTGAAGTGGTTACCCGTGAAATGGAAGAAAACGAATTACAGCCCTACGGTACCGTACAGGGAGTCATTTTGCGCCATCTGTTTCCGTCCGATCACCCTTATGCACATAAGGTCGCGGGAGAACGAGCCGATCTGGATCAAGTCAGTTTTGAACAAGTCAAATCATGGGTTAAACGATTTTACCGGCCGAATAATGCGGTGGTTACACTGGTCGGCGCGGTAACGGCACAGCAGGCTTTGGATAAGGTAAATCACTGGTTTGGCCATATACCACCAGGTGAGCCGCTGGGATTCTGTAACCGATGGATCCCCAGGTTATGCTATACGCGTAGAGTCACTTTACAGGATCGTGTAGATAGTACGCTGATACGAATTTGCTGGGTAATCCCACCATATGGAGAGGAGAGCACTACTGCACTGGAACTGTTTTCGACTGTGCTGACTGATACCACGCAATCTCTGCTGGTACAGCGACTGATGATGGACAATAACCTGGCCAGCGATGTCTCATCCTTCATTGAGCCGGGTATCTTAGCCAGCTATTTCAACCTGAGGATCATGTTGCTGCCTGGGGCGTTGCCTACAGAGGTTGAACGAATCGTAAAACAGACCATTACAGAAATAATGGCAGCGGGTATTGATAATGACCTGTTGCAACATAGTCAGCAGTACCTGCTGCAGACGAGCCTTGACAAGTGGGGGGATAACTTGTCACTGGCGGTGGAGCTCGGAAAGCATGAAATGTTTCCGACAAAAGCGGAAGGTTTGCGACAACGAGTAGAACAGGCTCTGTCCATGACAACGGAAACTGTGCTGGCCGCTGTTGGCGAATGGCTGGATGATGGCAACTTGGTGTTGACGGTGGAGCCTTATATGGCGGCACCGCCTGATATCACTTCGGTACTGCCTCGAATTCCCCCAGCGATTGAAATTGCACCAATGTCGAAGACAGTCGTCAGTCACCGTCTGATGTTATCGAATGGTTTACGGGTTATCTGTATGCCCGCTATGGAAGAATCCATGCTGAGTGCCAGTCTGATAGTTAATGCTGGTTCGATGTATGATCCGCCAGATCTGGGTGGTATGGCTCAACTGGTCGCTGGCCTGATAAGCGTAGGGAAGGATGAACATACAGATTTTCATCAGCAAATTTATCAGCAAGGCGCGGGTTTTGAAACTGACGTTGGTATGGAAAGTATTGCCCTGCGTATGCAAATGCCAGTGCAAAACGCCGAAACCGTACTGGGCTTGCTGGCTGATACCATCTCTTGTCACGAACTACGGTCAGATTTGATATCAACTCATCGCGAGCATTATCTTCAAATGTTGCCAGAAAGGGGCGTGGTGCAATGGGCTTTGCCCGCAATGACCTTCCCACCAAAGCACCCATTGCGGCATCCGGCATTTACGGAAGGCTGTCGTCAAACACTTCAACAAATAACAAGTGACGACATACAGCACTTTTTCCGACGCTACTATCGCCCGAAAAGATCAAGTTTGATTGTGTACAGTTCACTGTCTTCAGCTCAGCTGGAGTCATTTTTGGAAAGTACATTTGCCCGCTGGCATTCCATTGAAATTGACTCTCCGTCAGCCGTAGTGCCAGCAGTACCTATATCTGCAGGTTCTCTGATGTTGGTTGATCAGCCGGGAACCTCTGTCACCACCTTGAGTGTTTTCTTTGTGCTGCCGGGGCGCAGTAGTCCGGAAGATGCAGCGGTCCAGTTGATTTATAACCTGCTGGCCGCCAGTTTTGGCTCACGGATAAACTTTAGTCTGCGTGAAGTTTATCGGCTTAGCTATGGCGTGAGCGCACTACAACAGGTGTTTCCAGGAGGGCGATTATTGGGATTTGAACTGACAGTGGCGGCGGGTAATATCCTGGAGACGGTGCAAGCTATCTGTAAGGAAATGCGTGAATTACTCGACAACCGTCCATTGTCAATATCTGAGATGCGGTCATTAATCCAGGGGGAACGCTTACGGCTGTGTAGACCCATTGCTAACGACTATGAAGCGTTATGCCAGCAGGAATCTCTGCTGCGACAGGGGCTGACCGAGCATTACTGGTATGATATGCAGACATCATTATCGCTTTTAAGCGTTGGAGAAGTAGACCATGTAATCCAGCAATATCTGCGACCAGAAGCGGGGAAATGGATCCTGCAAGGGGATATTGCTGATTATTGCAGTGAGCTGGAACAGTTATTAACGCTACCTGCGTACCTCTTCCCTGAGTGCCCAGATACCCTGTATCAATAAATATCTGTAAGCAAGTGACTTTCTGTTGATGAGTTTCTGTTACTGATTCGTTCAAACATAGACGACATAAACTCTATGACTGGAATTGTTCACTATGGGCTCTAAAAATTATAAATCCTGGTTAGTACTGGTGGCACTTGGGGGAAATTTAGCTGCATGCGTAACGGCTGTGGCACAAGAGACTAAACATTCAAGTAGTGAGTCAATACTCAGATTAAATAGCACTGATTTTACTATTCCTTCAGGTAGTTCACTCTCGAGTGCTTTGCTGGCCTTTGGTCAGCAAAGTGGACTGCAGTTGATTGCTCCAAGCAAATTGACTGCCGGGCTATCAACTACCGGTGTAATGGGCCGCTACCAGCCAGATGAGGCGTTGCGTAAATTGTTATCCGGGACTTCTCTGGCCTTCAAATATGTTAGCGTCAACACCATTCAGATATACAGTATTGCCGCCACTCCGGTAGAGGGAGCTGAAGTCCTGGGCGCTGTACAGGTAGAAGGAGCAGTGAATGATGCGGACTCAGTGAGTGGCGGGGTTAATGGTAGCCAGGATGTTACGGCGACTGAAGGTTCCGGTAGCCTCAATAGCAGTATTCTGACCCTGGGTTCTAAAGGACCAACCAGTATCAAAGAGACTCCTCAGTCAGTCAGTGTGATTACTCAGGAATCGATGCAGCAGCAGAATATTTATAATCTTAATGATGCAATGACTCATGCAACTGGCGTGACCACACAACAAGGTTCTGACTCTCGCTCGACAACTTTTTATTCTCGCGGCTATCAAATTACAAATATGCAAATTGATGGCGGCTCGCCGATTGATATTAGTGGAAATGCACAAAGTAATTATCGTTTTCAACCATCGTTTGACATGTCGTTATATGATCATGTTGAAGTGTTGCGCGGTGCTGATGGTTTATTTAATGGTAATAGCTCCACTGGTCCGGGAGGAACGATTAACCTGGTGCGTAAAAAGCCATTGGATCATTATCAGACCGTGCTGGAAAGTTCAGTCGGCAGTTGGAATAACTACCGCAATATGCTTGATGTCAGTGGACCTTTAGATGCTGATGGCAAAGTGCGCGCGCGAGGTGTTTTAACCTGGAATAATCGTGATTTTTTTTACGATACCGCGCATGACGATAATAAAATCGCTTTTGGTAGTCTGGAAATAGATTTAACGCCGACGACGTTATTTAATGTTGGTGGAAGCTATAGTCGTATGCGTGGAACACCGTGGTATAACGGGCTCATGGTCTATGCTAATGGTAGCGATCCTCATCTGCCGCGTAATACCGGATGGACTTATCCGTGGGAGAAAGCTGATTCGGATACCACCGAAATCTTTACTTCAATACAACAGAAATTTGGTGAAAACTGGGACGCGAAATTAAATTACACCCGGTTATCACAAAAAAATGACATGATCGAAGCGGAACCTATCGGCACTGTTCCGTTGGATGGTTCATCAGTGTCCTTGTATTCAGCGGCCAGCCGCTCGCAAAGTAGCCAGGATTCTTTTGATCTGACATTAAATGGTAAGTTTTATGTTTTCGATTTACCTCAGAAAATAACCATTGGCGGCAACTGGCAGCGTATTCGCTCCAAGATCACTGCACCAGGCGACGGTTCTGATGGCTCCATCTTGCCATCAGATTTATTGATTGATCCGTTTCATTGGGATACTTCCTACCCGGAACCTGTTATTCCAGCATCAAACTATATGTATTCCAACCTATTGAACATGACACAATGGGGAATATATTCTCGTTTTCAGATTACGCCCTGGAAACCGTTACATTTTACTTTTGGCATGCGTCTGAACAGTTATCGTTCTTATTCTCTGGATAACACTCCAGGAGAAGACACGGACGGGGTATGGCGCACGCTGAAGAGTATTACTAATGATTCAGACCGTTCGTTTGAAAAACCGTATTATGCTATCAGTTTTGATATTAATGATAACTGGACATGGTATGGAAGCTATACCGACATCTACACTCCGCAGTTATCAATGATAGGGTTAAACGGGGTGCCGATTAAACCTATTACCGGCAGCAATTATGAAACTGGCATAAAATACGCTCGTCCTGATGGTATGATGAATGCCTCTGTGGCGTTGTATCGTACTAATCGTCAGGGAGTAGGTCAGGAAATTGTTCGCTATGATTCGCAGACAGGTCAGATTCTTCCAAGTGTGGATCTAGGCGGCGGGCGCACAGGTTATTATAAAAATTCGACCGAGGCTGATATTAGTCAGGGTGTTGACCTGGAAATTACCGGGAAAATGATGCCATGGTGGCAAATGAGCCTGGGTTATACTTACAGTATTAGTAAAGGTTCGGAATTATCCACGCAAGGAAAAGGAAAGCCGCTGCAAACCTTTATTCCTAAACATACCATTAAATTATGGAATGATTTTCATTTTTCTGATTATGGCGATATGTTAAGCCGTTTCCAGTTCGGTCTGGGAGTGCAGGCACAGTCGGCATCATATACCGTAGGAGATTACTGTACTGACGATTTCAGCTTCTGTGGTGAATTTAACTTTAAAAGCGGTTTTTATTCTGTATTTTCAGCTCGTATTGCTTATGAGATCAACAAGAACTGGAGCGTTGCCTTGCGGGGTGATAACCTTCTGGATCGTAATTATTACCAGACAACGGGTAGTTTCAATGGTGGTTTTTGGTATGGTGAACCACGCAACTTTATGCTGACACTCACGGGTAAATTCCAATAATTCTTTGATATCCATTAGTAATGGATGTTTCTTTCAACACCTTGAATATGATTCGGGGTTTTTGGGAGGGAGCGATGAGCAATATGGCTGGCCGGGATAAATTTCCTTTATTTGAAACATAACAATAATTAAATATAAAAAAGTCTGCCGTGTTATTAGGCAGACTTTTTGATCTAAAAACAGTAATATTTTTGCGTAATATTAAATTACGTCTGGTGCCTGCTGTAACAATGTGAGGAACAGGGCTTGAAACGGCTGATTAATCTTGGCCACTAATGCTGGGTATTCGGAGAAAAAAGCCACTTCTTTTTGCGCGAAAATTGTAAATTCAGGTGCTTCTGCCGCCCAATCCTGTCTCAATGAATCAATCATTTTCTGTACTTTTTCCTCAGGAATATCTTCTGTCAGCCGTGCTTCTATCCATGCCCAACGTACATCGGCCATACCAATTTCTTCTTTGCTCCACCCCGCTTTAATTTTTTCCAGATAAATCTGACACTCAAACCAATGGTTTATCATTACATCGGCGATCTGATCGTCATTTAACTCTGGTGGGGGAGACAGGACAGACAGCAGGGCGCAAAGATGCATTTCAAAGTGACGACTGTTCTGGCACAGTTGATAAAACTCTACTGCCTGTTGTTGTAAGCTGAGCCAGTTTTGGCGAGGAGTTTCTTTCGCTGCCAGATAATCATTGGCCAGTGTTAGCCATTGCTGATGTAGCTTAGCGATGGGAGCCTCCAGCAGAGTTTGCCATGGGATATTATTATTACTCAGCCAATGCGTTACAAAGCGCAGAGGGGTAGTGCTGTAATCCTTGCCAATGGCGAGAGCATCTATCAGTGCATCAATTTGTGATGGGGTAATATAATCGAAACATTCCAGCCATTTAGCCAGCGTTTTGGGAAGAGCAGTGACCCGTTCAAAAACATCCAACGATTCTTGCCCTACCATGACAAACGGGCTGGTGGTTAGGCCTTCTGGGCGTGGATAATTGTAATGTGAAATCTCGCCTGCATGCGCTTTAGCTTTCAGGCGTCCAGTCAGAAAATCAAAGAGTGCTTTATCCTGATAGAAAGATGGCCATGGATAAGAGACGGGCAGTACAGTTTCTTCCGCTGTTTCCACGGCGATGCCTTGCGAACGCAACCAACTATTGAGATCTGATAGCGAATCCACACCAACTTTACGCGAAATTTCGCTGCCATTGCGAAACAACAACAGTGTCGGGATGCTGCGTACACGAAAACGCGGCATCAGATGTTCGTACTGTTCAACATCAAGCTTGGCAACCGTTAGGTGTCCTGCTGTGCTATTAGCAACTTTTTCCAGTAACGGGGCAACCGCCAGGCAAGGGCCACACCAAGGTGCCCACAAATCCAGTAAGACCGGGACAGAGGCGTTCTTTAAAGTATCGTCTAGTGTTGAATCAGTCAGATTGACAATAAGGTCAGACATAATGGCTCCAAAATCCAGTAATTATGATTTAACGTAATGGAACGAAAAAGAGTAAACAGCGTAGGAAGTGTCAGTCATAGAGACTGTCGCCAGTATCAGTAATCATCTGTATCGATCCTGGGAATAGTTCGGAAAGCTGTTGCGCAAACAATGTGGTGTCGCCAGCGATAACCCACGTTAGCTGATTGGTTGAGAACAGGCGGCGGGCAAGTTCATTCACCTGCTCTACGGTGATCTGGCTGATCCGCTGTTGGTGGTGATGCCAGAAATCGTCTGACAACTGACATCTGATCTGCCATGAAACCATATTATTCAACCCTGCAAGGCTTTCCATCGACCCGCTGAAGCTCAGCAGATTCGTGGTACGTGCATCTTCCAGCTCTTTTTCTGTCACTGGGCGTAGACCGTTTATTGCCTGGTATTCAGCAAGGATCTCTTGGATAGCATCGCAAGTGCGGTCTGCCTGAACCTCAGTTTGGATATAGTGCACCCGGTGGTCAGGATCATTAATCAGTTGACCTTTCACGCCATAAGTCCAATTTTTATCTTCACGTAGATTCAGGTTAATTCGTGAGGTAAATCCGTTTGCGAACACCGTATTCAGCAGTTCGAAACTTGCTTCTTCAGTTTCACGGATACCTGGCAGCAGCGAGGCGGTCACGATGGAGGTTTGATCAGCCCCTGGGATATGCAACAAGAATACGTGCGGGCGAGTTGGCGCTATCACTGGCACCGGATTTGGTCGATGACGAGGGCGAACGGTAATGTTGCCGATGGATTGGTTCAACAGCGACAACAGTTGTTTCAGCGTGGTATCTCCGGTAACCACTAATGTCGCACCGTTTATATTCAGTAAATCAGGCAATGCGTGGGTCAGTTCTATCAGCTCGGTTTGCGCAAGGCTTAATGCAGTGCCTTCGATGCCTTCTGGCACCTGGCTGGGATGGCCCGCAGGGTATATCAAGCCAGGCAGCACACGCAAAACCTGAACACTACCCATATTTTGTTGCTCTATTAGTGCATCTTGTAGTAACGCCCGTTGACGCAGGAAGTCCTCTTCACTGAGCACGCTGTGCTGTAATCGTTCGCTTAACAGGCTTAACGCATCAGGGAAATGCGCGATCCGGCAGGATAGGAGCACCGACAAGTGGCGTAACCGCTTGCGCATCTGAATACTACAGCCAATTTTGCGACAGGCATTGTGGAATTCAAAGGCATCCCTGTTACCGGCACCGGACTGATTCAACAGTTCCAGGAGTAGCTGATGCTGGCCGGGGCGTGGTAATGCTGTTTTTGGCAATAATAGATCGAGGTAAATATCTTTATGACTGTGTCGCTCCAAAAAGACCAGTTTGATGCCATTATCCAACTGTGCATGTTGCGCTGGAGGCAAGGCCACCAGTACTGGTGGCAGGATTTGTGGCGGTAGATGGCGATCGGCGGCAACGGCATTTTCATCACGCCTAGCTATAAACGGTTTCAGTTCTAGAGTGTAGTGTGAACGACTCAACCAGCGTTGTGCTGCCTGGCGGATATCCTGTGTTGATGCCTGTCGTATCACAGATAACACTTGCTGATAGCCATTTGCTGTACCCAGCGAGACATGGGAGTTACTGAGCAAGGCTGCAATCTGTGCAGAGGTTTTATAAGATTCGATGAAATTGTTCAGCACATCATTTTTCACCTGTTGCAGTAATTCAGCGTCGCACTCGACAGCCAGAAAAGTATGAATTTCACGCAGCAGTTGGTTTTCAAGTTGAGGTAGCGTCATGCCATCAACTACAGTTGCACTAATAATAAACTGGCTGCAGAAGGTGGCAGGTGCCATATAGGCGACGACATTGCTGGCAATCTTGTCTTCATACACCAGTTTTTTCACCAATAGTGAACTGATGCCAGAAGCAAAATAGTCAGCCACCAGAGATAGAAGGGTGCAGTCGGTATCGCCATAAGGGGGGATATTCCAAACCAGCATCAGTGAACCATTAGGTACTTTTACCTGATAGCTGTCGCGCCGGTTCTGCGGAATATCTGCAACCCAGGCCACCGGTCTGGCCACCGGCGGGCCGGGGGGGATATCGCCAAACCAGTGGGTGACTTTCTCACGTGCGCTGGCAATATCAATATCACCACATAAAGCCAGTACCGTATTGGACGGTGTGTACCACATACGGAACCAATTCTGGACATTCTCCAGCGTTGCCGTTTCTACATCTTTTTTTTCACCGATCACGGTATGGGCATAGGGGTGATCCGCAGGGAAGCAACCTTTCGATTTACACTCATAGAGTTTTCCATAGGGACCACTTTCGGTTTCCATCTTTTCATTGAGCACTACCCGGCGTTGCTGATCCAGTGACGCCTGATTAATGGTGTTATAAAAATGCCCCATACGGTCTGATTCCATAAACAGCGCATAGTCGAGAGAACCAACTGGCACTGTTGCATGGTAGGTGGTGTGGTCCGTACTGGTAAAAGCATTAAGGTTAGTGGCACCCGCTCGCATCATATTATCGAGAAATGAGCCGGGGGCATTCTCACTACCCTCAAACATTAGATGCTCAAACAGATGAGCAAATCCGGTTTTTCCCTGGCCTTCATCTTTTGAACCGACCTGATAAATAAGCTGAAGTGAGACTAGTGGGACATCGTGATTTTCAGACACAATCACTGTCAGCCCATTCTCCAGGGTAAAAGTAGTAGCAGGGATATGGATATCAGTAAAGAGGTCACTCTTTTCCGGTATTTGCTGTGGCCTGAACTGCATTGTCAAAGATATATCCTCTCAGTTGAACTTCACCAGAGCATTGATGGCGGGCATCACTTTAGTCAGAAAGTCAGCGTAAGTACTGCCAACTGAAATGAAACGAATGAACGACGTATTCTTCGCATTCAACAGATGAAAATATTTAACGCGGTGTAATACATCGCGTGCGAGATCGCAGATTGTAGTCAACAAAATCGCAGTAAAGAGGACGATATCAAGGGGTAATTCAAGAGAAGAGTTTTCAAAGAGGAGAAAAAGTCTCTTCTAGGTTATTCCATGGTGATGGCTATTTTTAGTGTGATTAGCGGTTAAAGTACAACACATCAAATTAACTGCCCTTCTTTTCATTTTTATTGCAAATATTTCACTTTTTTCATTATTGGATTGATGAAAAATTGAATGATGTTCGTTTTCCTCACATACCCAGCTAATACCTGTGGAACATGGTAATAATTCTGTCGTCTAGTGAGGAGTGAGTGTGAATACCTTTTCTGAAAAATGTACTGGATTACGGGGAAACACGAAAAACTGGGTCTGTTTTGGCATCGCCTTATTTCTGTTAACCACAGTATCGATGACTGCATGGGCCGAACCTCAACCGGCTGCTGTTGACGCAGTGCAACCACCTTTAACGGTGCCGGTATCTGATGTTTCGAAAGTGGCCTCTGGCGTGACTTCCGTTGCGCCCGTAACATCGTCCACTGTCACCGTTCCTGCAGCCAGTCTGCCGCCAGCATCACTGAGTTTTTCACCTATCGCTTTGTATAACCATGCTGATTCGATTGTGAAAACGGTCATTTTGATCCTGATTTTTGCTTCTTTGCTGAGCTGGAGTATCTGGCTAGGTAAAGTTTGGGAACTGCTGGTACGCGGTCGGCGTATGAGAAAGAATCTGGGTCAGTTGGCCGGTAAACGTTCACTGCGTCAGTGTGGAGAACTTGCGGCACAGAGCTGCGAACAGATGCACGCTGTTGCCCTGTCGGAACTGAACTATGTGAAAGGCCGAATCTCGCAGCATACCACACAGGCGATTAAGGAGCGTGTGCATGCACAGATTCAGCGTATTGAAGCTGCTGAAATTGGATGTGCAACACGTGGTGCCAGCATTTTGGCGACTACCAGCGCTGTCGCGCCATTTATTGGTCTGTTTGGTACGGTCTGGGGAATTATGCACAGTTTTATCTCTATTGCACAGTCACAAACGACCAACCTTAGTGTTGTGGCTCCGGGCATTGCGGAGGCGCTTTTTGCTACGGCGCTTGGATTGGTGGTGGCGATACCGGCGGTCATTCTCTATAACGTCATTGGCCGACTGATTAGCGGATATCGTATGCTTCTGGCGGATGCGATGACGCGTACCATGTGTTTGCTGAGTCATGACCTGGATACCATGGAAGAAGATCAACATAACATTCTGACGAGCGCGGCATAATTATGGCTTTTTCATCCCACCCTTTAGACAATAACGATATGAATGTGTTGTCAGAGATCAATGTGACGCCTTTTATTGATGTCATGTTGGTGTTGCTGATTATCTTTATGGTGGCGGCTCCGCTGTCGACAGCCAATATTCCGTTAGATTTGCCGTCAACAACATCGATACAACCGACTCCCGTGCTGGAACCGATTACGGTGAGCCTGAAAGCGGATAATCAGATGTACATCGGTGATGAACCAGTGAGTAAAGATCAGTTTATTGCCGAGCTCGATAAAGGATCTAAAGGCAATAAAAACGCACGTATCTTTTTGCGTGCGGATAAGGATATCGATTATGGCCGATTGATGACGTTTATGGATTTACTGCGGGATGGCGGATACACAAAAATCGCACTGATAGGCCTACCCAGTGACCAGACGAGTAGTAAAAAATGACCAGTTTTATTCTGGATACAACACCACGAATCCAACCGCCTTTTAGTAAAGAAAGGCTGTTGTGGGTGATTAGTCCGGCACTGGCCATCGGGATTCATTTGTTACTATTATTATATATTCTCCAAAATCCATCGCAGTTAGTGAATGCTCAGCCGAGCCCAGTTGCGGCACCAATTGTCGTAACTATGGCCGCTGTGCCTGCTACCTCGCAATTATACAGTTATGAAAATGTTGCCCGGCAAGAGAGGGTACCGGATGAGGCCACTCTCCCCCCTTCAGTTGCGAAACTGGATGCGGCAGAAAAAGAAGTTAAGAATGCAGATGTAAAGGCGGTTGTTCATGATGCGAAACCTCTACCGAAAGTGGAACCCAAGCCAAAATTGGAAAAGAAACTCCAACGGGTGAAACATGATAAGGTGAAACCGCAGCCGAAAAAAATTGAGGTAAAGAAGCCGTCTGAAGTCACGGCGATTGCGTCAACCCTGAGTAATAATAGTGATCGGCTTTCACAGCATAGCCAGGCCCCTCAAGTTGGCGCGGAAAGCAATAATTCAACTGCAATGAAACAGAGCTGGCAGTCAATCATTCTGGCACGGTTGCAACGTGCCAAACGTTATCCTGGATACGCACTGCATATGAAGCAGCAGGATACTGTGATGGTGCGTTTTGTTATTGATCGAGATGGAAAGGTTCTAGATTCTTCAATAGTGAAAAGTCAAGGATACGCTTCACTGGATCGTGAAGCATTACAGTTATTAGAACGGGTATCTCCATTACCTAAACCACCATCAAGCGCTTTTGATCGCGACTCAGATAGAATGGAGCTGGTAGTTCCAATATCATTTGTGATTCGAAATGGTTAATTTATTTAATTAATTCTCAGAGAAAAATTAAATCGATATCATGTTTAATTGGATGATGTCGATTTTTTCATGAATTTCTACAGTGAAGCCGTTATGACGATGAAAATTAAAGAAAGGGGGTATTTTAATGAGAGTTTTTCATTCTGAAATAAGATAATTTAATTTAAATATTTTAGTGGTTTGTTTTTTTATTTGACATTCTTTAGTACATCGCGGCAGTGTAGTACCGCTCTCACTGCGTATTTTTCTACCAAGCTGCGGGATACACCGAGTTTTTCCGCAATTTCTCCATGAGTCATGCCTTCAACACGGCTCATATAAAGTATTTCACGGGATTTTTCCGGCAGTGAAGAGAGCGCTACATCTATCTCTTTGATTTGCTGACTATAATGTAAATCTTCTTCTGGCGAAGGCATGTAGCTTTCAAATAGTTCGCAAGTTCCTTTCAGCAACTGCATACGCCGTTGCTCCGTGCGAATGTAATCGGTCGATGCATTTAGTGCAATACGTATAAGATAGTTACGGGCATCATCATGAGTTGGAAGCTGGTTGGCCAGATTTAATATACGAAAATAAATGTCCTGAGTAAGATCCTGAGCAACTTGCTTAGAACCTGTACGGTAAGTGACTATCCGTTGCAAGGTTGGATGTAAATCCACAAAGATATCTACAATATCATTACTCGCTAGCACAATATTAACCCCAAACAGAAAGAACATTTAATCGTATGTTTAATGTAAAAGTATTTGTACTTATCTACTAATAATATTTTTTTATATGTCTTTGCAAAAAAATGTTAATGTTCGATGAACATCATGTCAATGCGCTTACAATATATTTTTTGATTCTTTTTTTTAGATATCCATAATAAAAAATGATACCTTGAGCTTTTAACCGCTGCATATTGCCATCTGGTTTTGATTCAGAAGAATATAAGAATCTACTAAATAACGATTAACGGGATGTAGCGTTAGGAGAAATATATGATCTTCAGATTTTTTCTTCGGACTACGTTGGTGGTGTAACTGTTGTTGTCATGCGGGCGGGTATCAATCAACCACGTGTTTAGTCTCAGCATGGCATCGATTCCCGCCGGGTCGGAAACATTCTTTGGTCTAGATAAAGGTGAAAATCTGCTCGCGTGGCAATCGTGATTTAGGTAATAGAGCATTGAAGTCTTTGTCGCTTTTGACCCCCAGCGAGACCAGTACCACACTAGTCAGCCCTTGTTCACGCAGCCCCAGTTCAATATCCAGTGTGCGCTGGTCAAACCCTTCCATCGGCGTGGCGTCAATGCCTAATACTGCTGCTCCTAGAAGCAATCCCTCTAGCGCCAGGTAAACCTGTTTTTCCATCCACTGCGGCATATCCCGCAGTTCGTAGCGGTGAATGTCCACATAGGAACGACGACTCTTATCCTGTCCGGCTTTAGACCCTTCCGCGACAAAACGACCATCCTGATCTTCCTGAGTCAGGATATTGTCCAAATGCTGTTCATCCATATCGGTATGCATACACAATGCAATAACATGCGATGCATTCAATACTTTAGGTTCGTTATACGCGAACGCACCGGTGGTTGATTTTGCGATGGCCGCCCGCCCGTCTGCGGTTGATGCAACAACAAAATGCCAGGGCTGGGAATTCACAGAAGAAGGACTGTTGCGCAGCACATTTAGCAGGGATTCAATTTGGGATTCCGGCAGCGTTTTTCCTGAGTCAAAAGCCTTAACGGTATGGCGGTTAATGACGGCTTCATTCAGTGTCATTTTTCTCTCCTCTCACATTGTTGACATTAATGGGTTGCTGCTTATGTTGCGTTGATCAGGACACGTAACAGGACATGAAGGTCACCATATTATCGCATCAAGATGACGTCTACAGCGTATATCCGTCAACCACTGGAACAACGCTTTCCATGCCTGGGTTATTATCACTCTCATCCCTTTATGAACGGCGATGGTCATCGGGGACGCTTGTAGTGGATATTAATCTCTGGCTAACTGGTGTGTTAATTGCATTACCTGATTGATGATTTTTCGGGAGAAACGATGATGGTAGCAGACCCTTCCACAACGATTCGATTTTTACTTGCTTCGCGCCAGTGTGAATTGAACAGTCTGCATTATCTACTGCAAAGCGGTGAACTGGTCGGGAAGATCAGCCAGCTGGTGCATATGCTGCAACGTGAACGTGGCTCATCCAACTTGTTTCTCTGTTCTGATGGCCGTCTGTTTGCTGATGAGTTAACACTGCGTGAGCAGGAAGTGGCATTGGCACAGGTGCCGCTGATGGAGCATCTGGAAAAGCTGGAAACCATGACAGCCGATTTACCGCAGGCCAGCCGGTTGTTCAGCCGTGTCGCCAGCGTGGTGTATGCGCTGGGCCTGCTGCCGACACTGCGTCAGCAAATTCGGCAGCGGTTGTTGCAACAGCCGCAGGCCATGGACTTCTTCAATGACATTATCCGCAATCTGTTATCACTGGTGTTTGAAGTCTCGGACACGGCGACGGAGCCGGTGATTTCACGGGCGTTGATTGCCATGTTCAGTTTTATGCAGGGTAAGGAACTCGCCGGGCAAGAGCGTGCCATCGGGGCAGCGGCCTTTGCCGTAGGCGAGTTCAATGAAGCAACCCGGCTGAAGCTGATGGATTTGATTGAACGACAAGAGCGTTGTTTTGATACGTTTGCGGATTTCACCGATGAAGAGAACCGGCAGCGCTGGTTACAGATAGCGACAGACAGTGATTTTGAACGCCTGCGCCGTATCGCCTGTACGCGCAGTAGCACGGAGAAATTGCCGGAGGAGGGTAGCCTGCGGTGGTTTGCTATCGCCACGCAGCGCATTGATGAAATGAAGCAGGTGGAAGATCATCTGGAGCTGACGCTGATGCAGCTTTGCCGCACCCGCATCACTGCTGCGAAACAGGCTTGCAGTGAGCAAATGGCGGGTATTGAAAGCCTGATGTCCCGGCAGGGACACGATGATCCGGGTTATTCGGTGTTTATTGCGGGCCATGATATGGCCGGGCATGCGTCGGACGGACAACGTACACCGAACGGTTGGTTGAACAGTGACGGTCTCCGGCCTCAACTGGGACGTTCGTTGCTTTCATTAGTGCAACAACAGTCGCGGCGTCTACAGACGTTGGATCACGAACTGGCGGCGTTACGGGATACACTGAATGAAAGAAAACATATCGATCGAGCGAAAAGCCTGCTGATGCAGCACCGTGGTTTGAGTGAGGAAGACGCATATAAAACCTTGCGCCGGATGGCGATGAATCAGAATAAAAAACTGATTGAGATCGCTACTGCCATGCTGGCGGTAGCTGATGTTTTTCAAGATACTCCTTAAGGAGTATATGCACATGAACTGTGCGTATTCTGCTAACTTGCGGTGCAAAAGCAGAGATGTGCATATCCTTATTATCCTGAAAAACATTATGGATATTGCGTTGCTGGCGAGTATTTTTCTGAGAGTATCGCGTAGCGACATTATGTTTGTGAAAAGCCTTGGCCCACGGAGCGGCAATGACGGAGTACCTTGTGCCGAGCGCGTGCTGTGACGTAGCAGAAATGACAATATGGCGGCACACAAATAGCTTCTATTACTAAAACGCGCTCTGTTATCTCGTCACGCTATTACCTATAATCCCACCTCGCTATTATATGAGATATCACTCTTGGCATATACATTGCTTTAACTTAGCAGCAACAATTAAACATCATTAACGCATTTTGCGCCAATGGCGGTTCGAAATGAGTTAACTGGATAACGGCGTCCATAAGCGTGCATGACTTTGCATAGGCTTATGGACGCCGTTTTGTTTTTTACGGCCGTAAACGGCTATCTGCTGAAAAGGTATCGTTAATGAGTGATTCCAAGACAAAAGGCATAACGGTTTCCCGTCGTCAGTTTTTACTGAGTAGTGCGGCAATTGGGGGGAGTTTTATGTTGCCAGGTCTGATGAACAGTGCCTGGGCCGCAGGATCGGACGCGCCGGAGAAAAAAGAGATCCGTGTTGGCTTCATTCCGTTAACGGACTGTGCGTCGGTTGTGATGGCCGCTGTGAAAGGGTTCGATAAGAAATACGGCATTAAGATTATTCCCAGTAAAGAAAGCAGTTGGGCAACGGTACGTGACAAACTGATCTCCGGTGAGCTTGATGCCGCACACATATTGTACGGTCAGCTCTACGGCCTGCAAATGGGGTTGGCGGGTCCGCAAACCAACATGGCTGTGCTGATGAGCATCAACCAGAACGGGCAAGGCATTACGCTTGCCGATCAACTGCGTGCCGTCAATGTGACGGATCTTGCCGCGCTGAAAAAATATGTCGCCGCTAGTCCGGCGGGGACGTATACCTTTGCCCAGACTTTTCCCACCGGTACGCATGCCATGTGGCTCTATTACTGGCTGGCAGCCGGCGGCATTAATCCGCTGAGCGATGTCCGCATCGTGGTGGTGCCGCCGCCACAGATGGTGATGAACATGAAGATTGGCAACATGGTCGGCTATTGCGTGGGTGAACCGTGGAACCAGCGCGCCATTAGCGAAAAAATTGGCTTCACGGCAGCGACGTCACAGGACATCTGGCCTGATCATCCAGAAAAAGTGCTCGGCACACGCGCCGACTGGGTCAATACCAATCCGAACAGCGCACGTGCGCTTACCGCTGCCGTTCTGGACGCGTCACGCTGGATCGACACGTCGGATGCTAACCGCCGTGAGACGGCCAGTGTGGTGGCGGGCCGCGCCTATATCAACACCAAAGAAGAAATCATTGTTGGACGCATGCTGGGTCAGTACGAGAACGGGCTGGGGAAAACCTGGCAGGACCCTCATGCCATGCGCTTTTATCACGATGGAGAAGTGAACTATCCCTATCTATCCGATGGCATGTGGTTCCTCACACAGCATAAACGCTGGGGACTACTCACCAAAGACCCGGACTATCTGGCCGTAGCCAAACAGATTAACCGTATCGATATCTACAAACAGGCCGCTGCGATGGTGGGCAATGTGCCGCTACCAGGCAGCGACATGCGCAGCAGTGTACTGATGGATGGTCGTCGTTGGGATGGCAGCGATCCAGCAGGCTATGCCAACAGTTTTAGTGTGAAGAAATAAGTGAGGCAATGATGAAAAACCAGGCCCAAGTCATTTCGATAGCACCAGATAGTGCCCCTGAAATCTCACCTGGCGCGAAGGTTATGTCATTACCGTCAACGGTGGCAACGCCCGAGAGGCTAGCCTCCCCGGTGATGAAACCGGTCAGGCGCTATCGTTCGCTGCTGCGTCAAGCTGCACTGCGAATCTTCCCGGCGTTGTTGGGCATCGTACTGTTACTTGGTATTTGGCAGATCGCGGCATTGAACAGTAAAAACTTCCCGACGCCGTGGTCAACCTGGCTGGCGGCATTGCGTATTTTTGCCGATCCATTCTATGTGGCTGGCCCGAACGATCAGGGGATCGGCTGGAATGTATTGGCATCATTGCAACGCGTCGGTATCGGTTTTGGGCTGGCGGCGTTGGTGGGGATCCCGACGGGTTTCCTGATTGGCCGCTTTCGCTTTCTGGCCCACATGCTGAATCCGATTATTTCTTTGCTGCGTCCGGTCAGTCCGCTGGCGTGGCTGCCCATCGGTCTGCTGCTGTTTCAGCGCGCCGAACCCGCCTCCAGCTGGACGATTTTTATCTGCTCCATCTGGCCGATGATCCTCAATACTGCTGAGGGCGTAAAACATATCCCACAAGACTATCTGAATGTGGCACGGGTGCTGAAGCTGTCTGAATTCACTGTGATGCGTAAGATTCTGCTGCCTGCGATATTACCCAGCATACTGACCGGCGTGCGTTTGTCGATCGGCATTGCCTGGTTAGTGATTGTGGCGACGGAAATGCTGACTGGCGGGATTGGTATCGGTTTTTGGATTTGGAATGAGTGGAACAACCTGAACGTGGAAAACATCATTATCGCCATCGTGGTGATTGGTGTGATCGGCCTGTTGCTGGAGCAGGGGTTGATGTTGATTGCTAAACGTTTCAGCTATGACGATCGTTAAGGAGCCCATGATGCGTACGAATCCGATTATTCAGGTACAACAGGTCAGCCAGCGTTTTAATACTGCCAGTGGCGAGTTTCTGGCACTGAGTGACGTAAGTTTTGATATTCACCCCGGAGAGATCATCAGCCTGATTGGTCATTCCGGCTGCGGCAAGTCTACGCTGTTGAACCTGATTGCCGGTCTGACGCTGCCAAGCAGCGGAGGTCTGCTGTGTGATAACCGCGAGATCGATGGCCCCGGCCCGGATCGCGGCGTGGTGTTCCAGAACCATTCTCTGCTGCCGTGGCTGACCACTTACGACAATGTCGCGCTGGCGGTACATCAGGTGTTTCGCGGGCAGATGAGTAAAACCGAAATGCATGAGTGGATTGTCCACAATCTGGAACTGGTGCATATGGGCCAGGCGTTGAATAAGCGCCCGAATGAGATCTCCGGTGGCATGAAACAGCGCGTGGGCATCGCCCGTGCGTTGGCGATGAAACCCAAGGTGCTGCTGATGGATGAGCCGTTCGGCGCACTAGATGCACTGACTCGCGCACATTTGCAGGATGCGGTGATGGACATTCAACAACGCCTGCACACCACCATCGTACTGATTACCCACGATGTGGATGAAGCCGTGTTGTTGTCGGATCGTGTCTTGATGATGACCAATGGCCCGGCGGCTACGATAGGGGAAATCATGGCTGTCGATTTGGCGCGCCCGCGTTCACGCATCGCGCTGGCGGATGATTCCCGTTATCACCACTACCGGCAGCGAGTTTTGCACTTCCTGTATGAAAAACAGCCGAAGGCCGCCTGAGCGGGAGGCATCTGACATGATGAAACCGCATCTGGTGGTGATTGGTAATGGCATGGCAAGCGCCAGACTGGTAGACACGCTGCTGCAACTGGCACCGCAGCACTATCAAATCACAGTCGTCGGTGAGGAACCACGCCCCGGCTATAACCGTATTTTATTGTCACCGGTGTTGAGCGGTGAAAAAACGGTTGCTGAAATCCTGCTGCCAGCGGATGGGGTTTCCAGCGCTGAAGATCAATCGCCCGCGATTCGTCGATATCTGGGGGAGCGAGTGATCGCTATCGATCGCCAACGGCGTCAGGTTATCACTACGCAACGCCAGATCGACTATGACCATCTGGTGCTGGCCACAGGTTCCCGACCTTTTATGCCGTCGATACCGGGTATCGATCTGCGAGGCGTTTGTGGTTTTCGCTCTCTGGACGACGTGGAGTTGATGCTGGCGACGATCAGCCAGTGTGTCCCCGTGGTGGTGATTGGCGGCGGGCTATTGGGGATTGAAGCGGCGGCGGCACTGAAGCGACGTGGTGCGGATGTCACGCTGCTGCACCGCCGCTCGGTGTTGATGGAACGCCAATTGGATGCGACGGCCGGCGCGTTGCTGCGTGACAGCTTACAGTCACGCGGCATCGTGTGTGAAACCGATGTTCAGGTGGTGGCCTTGCGTGGTGAGTTCCTCAACGGGGCGGATCACGTCTGCGCCGTTGTACTGGCAGATGGCCGGGTGATACCTGCCGGGCTGGTGGTGGTCACGGCGGGTGTCTTGCCGGACAGCGATTTGGCGCGCCAGTGTGGGTTGATGTGTCATCGTGGCGTGCTGGTGGATGGTCAACTGCGTACCAGCGATCCTAACATTAGCGCCATTGGCGAATGCTGTGAACTGAACGGCGAAACCTTCGGTCTGGTGGCCCCCTGTTTGTCTCAGGCGATGCTGCTGGCCGCACGTCTGGCAGGCCACACACCGGTGGATTATCAGCGCGAGCCAGTCGCTACCCGACTGAAGGTGACCGGCATCGGTGTGGTCAGCGGCGGCGACATCAATGTGGCTCCTGATGATGAGCTTTACACCCTGTTTGATCCTCTGGAACAGCACTATCGTCGTTTGCTGTTTCGCGCTGGCCGTCTGGCTGGCGTCTTGTTGTACGGCGATACGAATAATAACCAGCACCTGCTGAACATCATGGAGAATCCTCAACCTGAGACCTTGCGGCCTTCTCCTACATCGCTGCTTTTTGGTCTTTCTTTCTCTGATTTTGATTCACAGCCAGCGGCTGTAAGGATTCCTGTAATGAGCAAGCCAGTTTTGGTGGTTATCGGTCATGGCATGGTCGGCCACTATTTTCTTGAACAACTGGTCGAACGCGATCTGCATCAGCGTTATCACATTGTGGTTTTTGGCGAAGAGCGTCATGAAGCCTATGATCGTGTTCACCTTTCCGAATACTTTTCCGGTCGCAGCGCTGCGTCGTTGTCGCTGGTAAAAGAGGGATTTTTCGCCAACAGTGGTATTGAACTGCGCAACGCCCGTGAAATCATCCATATCGATCGTCAGCATCAATGTGTTTGTGATGCGCAGGGCCGAGAAACGGCTTATGACAAACTGGTCATGGCGACCGGCTCCTATGCGTTTGTACCGCCGATCCCCGGGAATACGCGACCGGGTTGTCTGGTTTATCGCACGCTGGATGATCTGGACGCCATCGCCGCTCAGGCGAAGCAGTCCAACGTCGGCGTGGTGATTGGCGGCGGTCTGTTGGGCCTGGAAGCGGCGAATGCGTTACGTCAGTTGGGGCTGGAAACGCACGTGGTGGAGTTTGCACCGTGTCTGATGGCGGTACAGCTTGATGACGGCGGGGCAACGATGCTGCGCCGCAAAATTGAAGCGTTGGGGGTACGGGTACATACCGGCAAGGAAACCCGTGAAATCATTGATGGCGAGCAGGCGCAACATCGGCTGTGCTTTGCCGACGGTAGTGTGCTGGAAACTGATCTGGTGCTGTTTTCCGCCGGTATTCGTCCGCGCGATAAGCTGGCTGAAGTTTGCGGATTGGAGAGAGGTCCGCGTGGCGGCATTGTGATTGATGATGCCTGCCGGACATCGGATGCGGCGATTTTCGCCATTGGCGAATGCGCACTCTGGAAAGGACAGATTTTTGGCCTGGTGGCGCCGGGTTATCAAATGGCACGTAGCGTGGCAGATACGCTGGCGCAGCGGGAAACCCCTTTTACTGGCGCGGACATGAGCACCAAACTGAAGCTGTTAGGCGTCGAGGTGGCGTCGGTGGGTGATGCGCATGGCCGCACGCCGGGCAGTCAAAGCTATCAGTGGGTGGATGGGCCGAACGAGGTTTATAAAAAAATCATCCTATCCGCGGACGGTAAACATCTGCTGGGCGCGGTACTGGTGGGTGACAGTGGTGAGTACAGCACGTTGTTGCAGATGATGTTGAATGATATGCCGCTGCCTACTCAGCCGGAAAGTTTAATTTTGCCAGCCCGCTCCGGTGATGCGCCAAAAGGGTTGGGTGTGGCGGCGTTACCTGCCAGCGCACAGATATGTTCCTGCCATAACGTCAGTAAAGGCGATATTTCCGCCGCAGTAGCCAGCGGCTGCACCGAACTGGGGACGATTAAGTCTTGCACTAAAGCCGGTACGGGTTGCGGCGGCTGTGTTCCACTGCTGAAACAGGTGATGGAGTATGAATTGACGCAACGGGGTGTCGAAGTGAAGAAAGACATCTGTGAACATTTCGCCTACTCCCGTCAGGCGCTTTATCACCTGATCCGCGTCCATGAGATCCGCTCATTCGACGAATTAGTTGCGCGCTATGGTCACGGTTTGGGCTGTGAAATCTGTAAACCGTTGGTGGGTTCCATGCTGGCATCCTGCTGGAATGACTATTTACTGCACCCCCAGCACCTGCCGTTACAGGATACCAATGACCGCTTCTTCGCCAATATCCAGAAGGATGGCACCTATTCTGTCGTGCCGCGTATACCGGCTGGAGAAATTACCCCACAAGGGCTGATTGCCATCGGTCAGGTCGCGCAGCGCTACAACCTGTATACCAAGATTACTGGTGGTCAGCGTGTGGATCTGTTTGGCGCCCGGTTGGAGCAGTTACCGGCGATCTGGCGTGAATTGATCGACGCCGGTTTTGAAACTGGCCATGCCTACGGCAAATCGTTGCGTACCGTGAAATCCTGCGTCGGATCAACCTGGTGTCGTTACGGCGTGCAGGATTCCACCAGATTGGCTATTGCACTGGAGCAGCGTTACAAAGGGCTGCGTTCACCGCATAAGATAAAAATGGCCGTTTCCGGCTGTACCCGTGAATGTTCGGAGGCGCAGGGTAAAGATATCGGCGTGATTGCTACCGATAAGGGGTGGAATCTGTACGTGTGCGGCAACGGCGGTATGAAGCCGCGCCATGCTGATCTGTTTGCCAGTGATCTGGATACCGAAACCCTGATTCAGACCATCGATAGGGTGTTGATGTTCTACATCCGTACCGCTGATCGGCTACAGCGCACCAGCACCTGGATGGATAATCTGGAAGGCGGCATCGACTACCTGCGTCAGGTCATTCTGGATGATAGCCTCAACATCGGGACCGAACTGGACAGCGACATGCAGCGGGTGGTGGACAGCTACCAGTGCGAGTGGCAAACCACGCTGGAGAGTCCGGCGCGTCTGGCGCTGTTCCGTGGGTTCCTCAATAGCGACAGCCCCGACGAAGCGGTAGTGATGGTGCCGGAACGGGGACAAATTCGTCCGGCGCAGGGTGATGAAAAGCCGTCAGCTAACGCGCCATTTGCCTTGAAGCCGGCGGATCATGAGACGGAATGGGTTCATGTCGGCGCATTGCAGGATATCCCCGCCAATGCCGGGATGGCGGCCCGTATCGGGCAGCAGCAGATCGCTCTGTTTCATCTCTCCGGTAGTGAGCCACAGGTTTACGCGCTGGAAAACCACGAGCCGGGCAGTGGGGCGAATGTGTTGTCCCGTGGACTGATTGGCGACGCAGCCGGCCAGCCGGTGGTGATCTCCCCGTTATACAAAAAACGTTTCCGACTGTGTGATGGCATCAGTCCGGATGATGCGGAACTGCGTGTACAGGTGTGGCCGGTACGGATTGAACAAGGGGAGATCTGGGTGAACCGTCAGCCGCTGAGTCTGACTAAAACTGCGGCCATGGCGGAAGTATCATGAACCGCCGCATCTGTCAGACAACCTGTCCCTACTGTGGCGTTGGCTGTGGCGTGCTGGCCGAAATCGACGAACAGGGAAAGGTGACCATTGCAGGTGATCCCCATCATCCGGCCAATCTTGGGCGATTATGCGTAAAAGGTTCTGCGTTGGGCGAAACGTTGGATCTGAAAGGCCGCTTGCTGTGGCCGATAGTGGAAGGCCATCGCGTCAGTTGGTCGCAGGCGCTGGACACCGTCGCCGAGCGTTTACAGAAAACCATCGCCGAACATGGGCCGCAGTCCGTGGCGTTTTATGGTTCCGGTCAACTGTTGACGGAAGATTACTATGTTGCCAACAAACTGATGAAAGGCTTTATCGGTGTCGCCAACATGGATACCAATTCCCGGCTGTGTATGGCGTCGGCAGTGATTGGCTACAAACGTGGGCTGGGGGCAGATGCAGTACCTTGCAGCTATGAAGATATTGAATTGGCGGATCTGGTGGTGCTGGTGGGTTCTAATACGGCCTGGGCACACCCGGTGGTGTATCAGCGGCTGGTTCAGGCTAAACAGCAACGGCCGCACATGCGGGTGGTGGTGATCGATCCGCGTCGCACTGCCACCTGTGATATTGCCGATTTGCATCTGCCATTACAGCCGGGCAGCGATGCCGGATTGTTCAACGGTCTGTTGCGCTGGCTACAGCAGGAAGCCGTGTTCGATCGTGGGGCGCTGTCTGGATGCCTTTCCGGGCTGGATGACGCGCTGGCGGCGGCCGACCCCTGGTCACCAGCGCAAGTCGCTGATTTTTGTCAATTGGATGCGGCGCTGATTGAGCGCTTTTATCGTCTATTCAGCAAGTCGCAAACGGTGGTGACACTCTATTCCCAAGGGATTAATCAGTCGTCATCTGGTAGTGATAAATGCAACGCAATTATTAATGTTCATCTGCTGAGCGGGAAAATCGGGTGTCCCGGCAGCGGTCCCTTTTCCATTACCGGACAACCCAATGCGATGGGGGGGCGTGAGGTTGGCGGTCTGGCTAATCAGCTGGCTTCCCACATGGGATTTACGCCGCAGGATATTGATCGAATGAAGCGTTTCTGGCAGACCGATCGGGTTGCAACCCAACCTGGCCTGAATGCCGTGGAGTTGTTTCACGCTATTGACCGCGGTGAAGTGAAAGCAGTGTGGATCATGGGCACCAATCCTGTGGTATCGATGCCGGATGCCGACCGGGTAAAACAGGCGCTGACGCGTTGTCCGCTGGTGATTGTCTCTGATGTGATGCGCCACACGGATACCGGGACGACCGCGAATATTTTGCTTCCGGCGCTTGGTTGGGGGGAGAAGAATGGCACCGTCACCAATTCTGAACGGCGTATTTCCCGCCAGCGGGCGTTTCTGCCTGCACCGGGGGAAGCAAAAGCTGACTGGTGGATACTGACTCAAGTGGCGCAACGGATGGGATTTGCGGCGGCATTTGATTACCAGCATCCAGCACAGATTTTCCGTGAACACGCCGCCTTATCCGGTTTTGAGAATAACGGTAGCCGGGTGTTTGATATCAGCGCGTTGGCAGCGCTCAGCGACGCGCAGTGGCAGCATCTGGCACCGGTCCAGTGGCCGGTCAACGCACGTTTCCCTCAAGGGCGCGCCAGACTGGGTGACGATGGGCAATTCTGGCATGCCGATGGCAAAGCCCGGCTGATTGCCGTGACGCCACAGCTTCCTCTACATCCTCATCATCTGGCGTATCCGCTGGTACTGAACACCGGACGGATACGCGATCAGTGGCATACCATGACGCGCACGGGTAAATCCGCTCGATTGATGCGTCACCAGCCAGAGCCTTACTGTGAACTGCATCCGTTGGACGCTAAGAACGAAGATATTCACGCAGGTGATCTGGTGCGCTTGTCATCAGCACAGGGCTGGATGCTGGCTAAGGCAAAAATCAGCACCGGACAAGCGCGTGGCAGCGTGTTTGTGCCGATGCATTGGAACCGACAGTTCAGCGCACAGGCCCGCGTCGATAGCCTGATTGCACCCATCACCGATCCCTATTCCGGGCAGCCCGAGAGTAAGCATGGCAGGGTGCGGGTGCAGCGTTGGCAGCCGGCGTGGCAGGCGTCGCTGTTTTTATTGGATGAGGCGCGGTTATCCAATACCGGAGATTGGTCGAATGCCAGCGAACCGCCAACGGCGTATTGGAGCAAGATTCCGCATGAAACCGTAACGCAATATGTACTCGCTGGGCAAACGGATATTGCTGACTGGCGAGGGTGGCTGGCAGAGCACTATGGATTTATAGAAAACAGTGGGCGGGATAGCGTGCAGTATCAGATTGCGCAGGGTAAAGGCCTGTTTCATCTGGTTGCCTGGCGTGACCAGCGTGTAGTGCTGGCGTTGTATGTCAGCGCACAGTCGCTACAGATTGATAACGACAGTATTTGTAACGCGTTTATCACGCCACCAGAATCCTCTTACCAGCGACAGGCGCTGTTGGCGGGGAAAATGGCACAAGGGCAGCTGAAACAGGGTTCGACCGTCTGTAGCTGCTATGGCGTGGGTGAGGAAATCATTATTGGTGCGATCCGGCAAGGTTGTCACAGCGTCTCGGCGTTGGGTCGCAAGCTGAAGTGCGGTACCAACTGCGGTTCCTGTATCCCGGAGCTGAAAGCATTATTGAGTCAGCATACGCCGGCGGCGAAGAGCGAACTACAGAAAGCAGGTTAACCTGCTGACGAAGGTAAGAGGTAAAAAATGAAAACACTGCAACAGATTATGGTTCAGGCGCAGCGAAGTCAGCCGGTACTGGCGGGCGAAATTTGGCTGGTTGGCGCAGGGCCGGGCGATGTAGAACTGCTGACGCTGAAAGCGCTGCGTGCTATCCAACAGGCTGATGTGGTGGTGTTCGATCGGCTGGTATCAGCGGATATAATGGATCTGGTGCTACAGCAGGCGCTGTGTATTGATGTGGGCAAAACCCGTGGTTGCCATCGTCTTTCTCAGGAAAAAATCAACCAGTTGCTGGTTGAACTGGCGCAGGCAGGTCAGCGCGTTGTCCGTCTCAAAGGTGGTGATCCGTTTATTTTTGGTCGCGGTGGTGAAGAGATGAATTATGCCCAGCAGGCGGGTATTGCGTGTCATGTTGTTCCCGGAATTACGGCGGCGACCGGTTGTGCAGCGGCAGTCGGACTGCCATTAACGCATCGGGCTTGCGCGCAGTCGGTACGCTTTGTGACTGGACATTCACGAGATGGTGAACCGCAACTGGACTGGCCGACATTTGTGGATGGGCAACAAACGCTGGTGTTTTACATGGGATTAAGCCACGGCAGCCGCTTATGTCAGCGTTTGATCGAGCATGGGTTGTCTGCACAGACGCCGGTGGCGATTATTGAGCGCGGCACTCAGCCGGAACAGCGATTGTTAACCGCTACACTGGCGACATTACCGGAATTGCTGGCGCGTTATCAACCACAGTCACCCAGCCTGCTGGTGGTCGGCGAGGTAGTGAAATTCTGCCATCACCCGGCATTGACGGTCGCGGCGTTACCGATGCCGCTTATGGCACCGGCGGCAGCCTGATCTCGACAGTGGGCAGAATGTCACAAGGACGGTCAACGCTGACGAACTCGTGCGGTTAATCCTTTTAGAAAGTAGCGTAGAATTTGATCACCGCAGGCGCGGTAATTTTTATGATCCGGTGAACGCATTATGGCCGTCAGCTCTGGCTGAGAGACCTTGAAATCCTGGGAGGCCAGTATTTCCTGAATATCCGTGGTTTTCAGCGAAAATGCGATGCGCAGTTTTTTCAGGATGATGTTATTGGTGACTCTACGCTCGACTTGCAGTGCTGGCTGGTTTTCGTCTTTGCCGCGTTTTTGCAGAATCAAGCCATTGAGAAAATAGCTCATCACAATATCAGGACACGGCTGGTAGCCGGTTTCATCCTCTTTTTTCACATAGCTTGCCAATTGCTGGAGAGGCACAGTCATTTCCGCTAGCGTCAGGATTGCCAGCAGATGATCGTTATTTAAATTCAGCATATAGCGCACGCTACGTAGCACGTCGTTATTCATCATTCCCGGTTTTTTCTCGCCATTCATCATCGTTATAGACGGGTAGTATAAGGGAACAGTGAAAAAATGCAGAGAGGAACTCGAGCTAGCATCAGGCTGCTCACCTCAAACAAGATAGTTCGGCTTGCCGCTAACGCCAGATGGGGACATTCATCAGATGTAACGGGAGAGTCCCGGTGGAACGAGGAGGGACGAACCTGGTTTTCGGTTCGTCCCTGGAGTGGCTGGTCAGAATCAGAGTTTGAAGCTTTGAACCACCAATTCGAGCTGCTCACTCTGTTCTTCCATCGCGCGGGCAGCGGAAGAAACCTCTTCAACCAGTGCGGCGTTCTGCTGAGTGGTGCTATCCAGTTGGTTAATCGCCTGATTCACCTGTTCAATGCCCATGCTTTGCTCCCGGCTGGCGGACATGATTTCGCCTATCAGCGTCGTCACATTGTTCACCCCTTGCATCAATTCATCCATCGTTTGTCCTGCCTGTTCTACCAGGTTGCTACCTGCGTCAATGCTGGCAACAGACTCTTCAATCAATTTCTTGATTTCACGTGCCGAGTTGGCTGAGCGTTGTGCCAAACTGCGAACTTCTGAGGCGACCACGGCAAATCCTCTCCCTTGTTCACCAGCACGGGCGGCTTCGACAGCGGCATTTAGCGCCAGAATATTAGTCTGGAAAGCGATACTGTCGATGACGCTGATGATATCGACGACTTTGTGTGATGAGGTATTGATCTCACCCATGGTTGAAACCACCTGCTGTACCACCTGTGTTCCCCGTTCGGCGACAAGCGACGCTTCACTGGCCAGTTTGTTGGCATGAGTGGCATTGTCGGCATTTTGTTTGACCGTGCCGGTTAGTTCTTCCATGGAGGCTGCCGTTTGCACAATTGAACTGGCCTGCTCCTCGGTACGTGATGATAAGTCCATGTTACCGCGAGCAATCTGGCGTGACGCGGAGGTGATCGCCAGCGTACTGTCACCAACCTGATGCATCATATCCTGTAGATAGGCGATGAAATGGTTGAAGCTCTGGGAAACATTGTTGAATTCCGGGCTATTGCTGACGGGAAGGCGCTGAGTCAGATCGGCACCGCTCGTTGAGAGCGATAGAATATTGTCGTTAAGGTTATTGAGGCGTTTCATCATCGTGCGGATAAAACCCAACAATACCAGAAGCAGAATAATGGCCAATGGGAGTTGAACGGCACCCAGACGTATCAGCATATCGCTGGTTTGTGAAGTCAACTGGCTGGTAAGAACATCGCTGGCAAGATACCAGGGACTGCCGGCAATTGGTTGAACGAACAACGTATGGCTACCGTCTTTAGCGTCATATTGGCTTTGAATCGGTTCTTTACCGGCGTTTACCAACATGGCCCGCAGTGGTGCCGCCATTGGCAAGGTGAGTGTACTGAGATTTTCCAGTTTGGGCGCAGCGCCAACCAGTGCCGCATTACCCACCACTTTTCCATCAGCTTCAATAATCAGTACGCGACCGTTAATGGCGTCGCCCATTTTTTTCGCCAGGTTATTAAAAAAACCAAGCGTCACATCGATGGTGGCGACACCCCAGGCTTTGCCATTGCGATAGATGCCCATCGCACAGTTGGTTCGGGGCTGTGGGCTGGCTGCGTCCTGATACGCTTTCGCCCAGGCGCACACACCTTTGGCGGCAGCCATACCATCTTTATACCAGGGTTGTTCGTAATATTTATCCGCTTCCGCCGAGTTCCAGTAGGTATTCACTTTGAGCTGGTTACTGTCGTCTCGAGCGAAGAAGGTCGAAAATTTATCGCGTTCCGGATCACGCAGTTTCGGCAGCGGCCAGATACCGCCACCAAACACGTTGGTATCCTGATATTGATTGACCAGTGCTGGCAGTAAGGTATCAATGGATGCACTGTCCATCACGCTGATGGCTTCGGTAATACTGCGTTGCTGTGCTTGTACGCGGTTCATCTGTTCTATGATCGTGGTTGCAAGTGAGTCAACTTGATAGCGCACGAGGCGTTCTTCATTATCGGTCAACTGCGGCGCCACAAATTGCTTGATAACCACCACGGTCACAATGATCAGCAGGACGAAAAAACCGAGGATGGAGACAGTAAAGCGAGACTGTGTTGTTTTTAACATATGTCTACCATTTAAGCTGAAAAGCGTGATTGCCTGAATACAACCAACGGCATTCTAAAGAGAAACTTGAGGTGATCATCTGCACACTTTTGCAATGAAACTCGAAGGCTTTGTTACTTTCCCCATTGGGAGAACGCGGAGATTATCCGCGGTATTATCGGCAGATGATTAAACATATCAATATGAATTATATAGCTATTTAACTCATAAGGTCGTGACGAACTTCCCGGGTTTGTCATCACGGCTGAGTGCTCAGTTTGCCATTTACCCCGAAAATTACTGCTCTTCTACACCACGCTATATGGGGCATCCGCGCCGTTGATTAATCTTTCCGGTTTGCATGGGCAACCCCCTGATACTGAAGAGTGGCTAATGAGTCCGTTACCGGTCATAAAATATCGGTAAGATTAAATAATTACATAGGCAATAAATAAGATTATTATGTGGCATATGCTATAAATGGAGCCGCCAGCTCAGACCCAATATGCTTATTGACCAGAACGTTGGGCGCCATTGATTGAACGTAACGGCTGTTAGTCGAAATAAAGTGAATTCAATTATTTTGATGTCAGGACCGTTCGGGATAGGAGCAATGCAATAAAAAACTGATTGAAACCATTGATGCTACTGTATGGATGGGCAGCGGGTGTCGTAGTAATTTATATGACTCGGACGCGGATTATTGTGGATGAGCCCTCCGAACAGCAGTCTGGTTAAGGGGGCTTCTTTTCCCCCATGGAGACACATTATGAATAGCTTATATACGGAAACGAAGAAGATTCATGCGCAATGTATCGCTTGTGGTGAGCCAGCAGAGGGGCAACTGGCTCTCGGGCTGGTGTTCCGTGAAATGGCCAATGGTGCGGTTACCACCGATTTTCTGGTGACACCTGAACACCAGGGTTATCCGGGATTGTTGCACGGTGGTCTGATCTCGACGCTTCTGGATGCAACCATGACAAATTGCCTCTTTTCCCGAGGTATTCATGCTCTAACGGTAGAGTTATTGGTGCGCTTTTCTACTCCAATCCCAGTGGGTAGTTACCTGTCGATTACCTCTTGGGTTTTATCGCAAAGAAAAAATATCTTTCGATTGGAATCTACTATCTGTTTTCGGGGAGAATTGAAGTATTTGGCGCGGGCAACTGCAAAATTTATGGCGGTTCCCCAGGCATTTTTCTATCAAAAATGAGCTCTTGGTTGTTGTTGCCTGTAACAATGACATCTTTAATGGATTTGAATCAACATGTTGGCTTGCCTTGTTATTACCGAAAGCGCCCGCCTGCTGTCGGCAAGGGAAAGCAATTCGAGACATCTTAAATTAACGTTACATTCTGTTATTCATTCTTGGTATTTAGGGGGTCAATGTGTGGTCTGGATTTGATAGAAGGCGTCAGTTTTCCGAGCTTAATGAGCAAGAGGTCCTCTCACTGGCAATTTCCTCTGAAGAGGATGATGCCCGTATTTACCAGACGTACTCGGTGCATGTACAAGAGGACTATCCCGCAACAGCAGAAATGCTCCTGAGGATGGCAAAGGAGGAGAACCGTCATCGCGAACGGCTGATATCCCTGCATCAGCGTCGATTTGGGAATATTATTCCGCTGATAAGACGCGAGCATATTGCCGGTTATTACAATCGTAAACCACTATGGCTGGTTCAAAATCTGGGCATTGCCCGGATTCGGGCAGAAGTCGCAGCAATGGAAGAGGCGGCACATCAGTTTTACATATTAGCCGCACAACGTACGAGTGACGCGGATACTCGGCGATTGCTCGGTGACCTGGCAGCAATGGAAGCCCGGCACACTGATCTCGTGGCGAGCCTGGAAAAAGAGATGCTGCCTGAGGATGTGCGTTCGGAGGAGGATGCTCTCGCACATCGCCAGTTTATCCTGACCTGGGTACAACCGGGATTGGCAGGACTAATGGATGGTTCTGTTTCGACTCTGGCTCCGGTTTTCGCTACAGCGTTCGCAACACAGTCGACCTGGACCACTTTTTTAGTTGGTCTGGCCGCATCGATTGGTGCGGGAATATCTATGGGGTTTACGGAGGCGGCGGCTGATGACGGGACAATTTCCGGAAGGGGATCGCCAATCAAACGGGGATTGGCGGCTGGCGTGATGACGGCCCTGGGCGGCTTGGGTCATGCATTACCTTATCTTATCACTAATTTTTGGATGGCAACCAGCATCGCCTTTGTGATGGTATTCTGTGAATTATGGAGTATTGCCTGGATCCAAAAGCGCTACATGGAAACACCATTCTGGCGTGCTGCGTTACAGGTAGTGTTGGGGGGTGCACTTGTTTTTGCCGCCGGGGTTTTGATCGGAAACGCTTAGCCAGCCTCTATCAGGCGTGCTGATTTTCTCCTTTGATACGATGGTTGAGGCAATCGCGGTAATTTCATTGTAAAAGATGGCTACTCACCACGATGACAACAAGATAAAATAGTGGTGAGCAAACTCATTTTTATATGATTTTATACACTTTTTCTCTATTTTTTTATCTTTTTAGGAGTTTACTGATGCCTCAGTTACCGAGTTGCCCAAAATGTAATTCTGAATATACGTGGCAAGATGGCGAGTTATTCAATTGTCCGGAATGTGGTCATGTGTGGTCGGCAGACAGCAGCTCTGCTTCTCAGGACGAGGGCCTGATAGTCAAAGACGCGAATGGTAATTTGCTGGCGGATGGCGACACTGTGACAGTGATTAAGGACTTGAAAGTAAAGGGCAGTTCCTCAACATTGAAAATCGGGACGAAAGTCAGAGGCATTCGTCTGGTCGAAGGCGATCACAATATCGATTGCAAGATTGATGGGTTTGGTGCGATGAAACTGAAATCCGAGTTTGTGAAAAAAAGCTGATTAATGAAGCTCAGCTACTACCGCCGGGCTTTCTGACAGTAAACTCTCACAACGAACCCATTCGATGGAACGGCACCCACACTGCGAAAGGTTGTGGGTGCCGTTTTCACTGTGGCTAAGGGTTGCCGGTCTGTTTGCGGACTAAAATCTTTTCCGTCAGAAAATCGATGAGAACCCGGTATTTAGAGGGTAAATAGCGATTGGGATGATAAAGGATCCACGACATTCCGTAATAGGTTGTCATATAGTCCCACTGTGGCAGTACCTGAATAACTTGCTGTTTTTCAATTGCTTCTTGTACCGTGAAAAAAGGCAGGCAGCCAATGCCCAAATGGTTGAGAATGCCATCAAGCCGCGCTTTGCTATGGTTGGTGGCATAACGGCCTCTTACCGTTACTCTGCTTTGTTCTCCAGTGACGGTATTTTTAAATTTCCAGCAATTATCGCCAGGTGTTTCACCTAAATAAATACAACTGTGTTGCGTCAGATCAAGAGGATGCTGAGGCGTACCTTTTTCATCTAAATAAGTTTTTGTGGCACAAATAATATGATTAACGCGAATAAGTGGTCTTGCGGCCAGTCCGGCGGGAGGATCATCTGTAATTCTGATAATTAAATCAATGTCATCGCCAATCAAGTCAACCAGCCTGTCGGTCAGCATTAATTGCACATCCACATGGGGATACAGCCGTAGAAACTCGGCAATGTGCGGTGTGATTAAATCACGGCCAAATGCTCTGGGGGCGCTGATTTTCACCAGCCCCTGAGGGCTGTTACAGAAGCGATCTGCTATTTCCATTACATTTTTTGCTGACTCAATCATCTCATTACAGTACGCATAAGCTTCCGTGCCAGCGGCGGTGAGTTTGAGCCGGCGCGTCGTGCGCTCCAGTAATTTTATTGACAACGCCTGTTCCAGGCTGGCTATCTGCCTGCTAACTGATGATGCCGTGGTGCCAAGTTGTTCGGCGGCGGCTGAAAAGCTGCCAGACTCAACGACCTGGACGAAAACAGCCATGTACGGCATTAAACCCATGTATTGATTTGTTCTCATAATGCAAAAGAGTTATTTGTTTATCACTATTATTCCACGTGGACGGATCAGCGATACTGACCAGGCAGCAAGTCATTATCATTACAATACACAGCTAAAAGGAAGCGAAAATGACGCGTTCTCTGGAAGTGAGGAGTTTGGAAGATCTGTCTTTTATTGCTAAGCACACACAACATATTCTCACCTTATTTAGCGGCGGGGTAGATAGTAGCTATCTTCTTTACAAGCTATCGCAGTATCGCTGTAAAGTCACGGCATTAACTATTGATCTTGGCGATGGTGTTGTCAGCGAGGATTTACAATATATTGCGGAATTCTTTGGTGTCAGATTAAAAGTCATTGACGCTCGTGAACGATTTATTGAGTAAGTAATTATTCTGGCAATTAAAACTAATGTAAATATGCAGGATATAAAGTCCTTAGTATATATTGTAGAGGAAATATTGTACATGGAGTCTAACAGGAAGTTTAAATTATTGGGTTTTAACCATAGAGGAAAATTATCAGCCAATATCATGGTGCTGGCTACGGGAAAAACTATCAATATGAATTTAAAGAAACTTGCTGATAGTGAAATCTCAGAGGACTTTAGCCGACATGAATTGAATGCTTTATATAAAAAGCTGTATAGTGGGAAAGATATTACGACTACTTATGTTATGAGCGATCGTCATGTTCGCTCATGGCATGTTTATGTCCTGATTAGTATTGCATTAACGGTTATTCTTATTTTCTCTACTATCGCTGGTGTTAAACCTGTTTATATTCCCATACTGGAGATGATTGTTCCATCCGCGGGGTTTATTTATCCAATCACGTTTATTCTGGTGGATATTCTTAATGAGTTTTATGGTTTAAAATTGGCCAGACAAACGATTGTCATCAGCTTTTTTTTTCGTCTTTTTTTTATATTGGCATTATGGGTTACTAGCCTGATTCCGTCACTGCCACAATGGGAATACGGCCAAACTTATAACGGCATTGTTCATAGTATGATGGCCGTATTGGTAGCCTCGTCTCTCGCTTATCTAATTTCTGAAAACGTTAATGCCTACGTATTGTATAAAATAAAGATCCTGACCAAATCCAATTATCTGTTTATCCGCGTGATCACCAGTACCGTTACAGCATCTGCCCTGGATAGTATTATTTTTTGTACCCTGGCATTCTATAATGTACTGAGTTTTGAGATAATCAAAGAGATGATTTTGTCGCAATTCCTGATCAAAGTAGTCTATGCAGTGCTGGGTGTCGGTCCTATTTACGGTGCCGGGAAACTGTTCAGAAGCTATATCAATACCGCTACGGAAAAGAACTGATTACATGCATATTACTGTAATCTTCCTCCCTCTATTATATGGACTATTCGTTTGCATCCTTATCGTATTCTGACTAATAAAATAGAGGCTGGAAAACCGACCCCGGAAGGATTACATCGTGATGGTGTTGACTATATTGCCATGGCGTTAATTCGACGCGTCAATGTCTCGGGAGGTGTGACAACCATTACGGATAGCCAACGTACACCTCTGCATAGCAAAACGCTTAACCAGCCGATGGATATTATTGTTGCTGATGACCGCCGAATAATGCACGAGGTTTCTCCTATCTCCTGTAGTCAAGGTTCACAGGGATATCGTGATGTCCTGGTTATTGCCTTTGAGCGAGAATGCCCATGCTGAATAAACTACACAAAAGCACCCGTGGTTATGCGGAGTTAATGCTACTGGCTGTCGCGATGATTTGGGGAACCAGTTATGGTGTGGCGAAAGGCGCCATACTATTTTATCCGGTAGCCGGGTTCCTGTTTATCCGGTTTATCATGACATTTGTTTTACTGCTGCCCGTGCTGCGCAATCATTATCGTCAGGCGTTATTGCCGGGTGCTGTCCTTGGTTTGCTCTTGCTGGCGATCTTCTTGTGTGAAACCTTCGGTGTCATGTATACCAGCGCCAGTAATGCAGCTTTCCTGATCAGCATGTGTGTGGTCCTGACGCCATTTGTCGAGTGGTCCATTTTTCGCCAGCGGCCAGAAACCGCCGTGTTCGTTGCAGCCACATTGTCACTGTGTGGTGCGCTACTGTTAACCCGCACAAACGACGATATTGAGATGAATGTCGGCGATGTATTGGTACTGGGCGCGGCATTGCTGCGCGCACTGATGGTCTGTCTGACCAAAAAACTGATGGAGCATCATGATGTTCCCGCGTTGGCGCTTACCGCAGTGCAAACCGGTGTTGTTGCGGGCGGCTCGTTGATCCTGTTGCTTTGTACTCAGCAGGGGATCCCGCCATTACCAACGACCTGGGCGTTTTGGTCAGCGACGTTATATCTGGTGCTGTTTTGCACGATGTTTGCCTTTTTTGCTCAAAACTATGCCGTTCGCAGAATCACCCCAACACGGGCTTCATTATTGATGGGGTCGGAGCCTTTTTTTGGTGCCATATTTGCCACTCTGTGGTTGCAAGAGCGGCTGAGCGTATTTGCATGGTTGGGGGGAGGGATGATTGTCGCATCATCGCTGTGGGCATCGTGGCCCCGGCCGGTCAGGAGAATTTCCATCAGCGAACCATGAGTACAGACCATGAAAACGCAGCCGATGAGCGCGACGCTTTGGCGGGAATATTCGTTCGGCAACGGTGGCGGCTTGTTTAACCACCACTATTCTATGATGGCATCGACGCTATATTCGACACGGTTCCTACCCTTATTTTTAGCCCGATACAACGCGTTATCAGCGATGCTGTAGAGTGTGTCAAAGCGAGCTTGAGCCGGTGTCCAACTGATGCCGAAACTGGCGGTTACTTTTCGCTGGGGCAGCAATGGGGTTTGGTTGAGACTGTGATGGATCTGTTCCGCAATAGAGACTGCCTGCATCAGCGTATATTCACTCAACAGAATAGTGAACTCTTCGCCGCCCACGCGGCCAATATAGCCCTGTCCCTGCAATACTTCTCGAATGCGTGAAACCAAATTGCAAATCACAGTGTCGCCGGTGGGATGACCGAATGTATCATTGACCTGTTTGAAATGATCAATATCCAGCACAATCAGCGCGGCTGGTTTCTGTGCCAGCGTTTCGTCGACAAGATCGATAATCGCGCGGCGATTAAAAATATCGGTTAACGGATCATGGGTCGCCTTGTATTCCAACTCGACTGCTAATGTGTGAAGTTGGGTATTAAGGCGTGTAAGTTCCTTTTCGGCACGATCACTGCGGGTAATCAGTCGGTAGGTCTCCCGAACCAGACGCTGGTAATGTTCTGATAACAGCATCAGATTGTCCCGATATATTTCAGCTGGCATATCCAGTTGTGCGGCGACGTGACGTGCTGACAGCAAAATATCATACTCTGGTGTAAACAGTTCATTGGTGCTCATGGCGTTACTCCAAAATATGGCTATGAAATTCAAGTGCCGGGAAATCCAGATGCAGTTCTTGTCCGAATTCTTCTGTAATGTCATCGTCTTGGTCGTGATACCAATGTAGGACAATGGGAAGCCCGTTTTCAGCAGCCTGATTGAGAAGGTTAAATAGGCTGAACAGCATTTTGGTGCTGGAGCTGTTGAAGTAAATCAACGACACATGCACATCGATCTTCTTGTCAAGAAGGATGTCTGTAGCCTGTATGGTGGTGAGATAATGCTGAATCCGCGTAATGAGCGGGTTGTAAAACGCCGCCGCATTTTCAGGATAGGACTCACCGGAAAGAGAGAGCTGGTGTGTATCAAAATAAAAATCTACGGTTGGCGAGCTTGGCGTGCCAGCAATATGGAGATTCTCTGTTGTTATAGTCTCTGTCATGTTAAATAATTGCCTTTAGATAAAACGTGGGAAACCCCGTTGATTCATCATTCCGAAAAGTGAATTGCAGGGGTTCACTGGCATCGCGTGCAATAGTCAGTAACCCCATATCAGCGCCTTTGCTCTGGGGCGGGGTATCATCACGTAACGAGGCTTTGTAGGCGAGTTTGATTTCTTCGAGCGTCATGTGACGCAGCGGTTCCAGACGCACTCGCAGTTTTTCCATGTCATAGGGATGGACCCGATTGGCACAGAGCAGAAAGTATTTCCCTGCTTCATGGCCGATGCATACCAATCCATGCCGCATTTCATTTGGGTGATCAATTGATGTCAGATTAGCGGCTGAATAGCGGATGATGTTCTGAACTATTTCTACAAAACTGGAAAACAATTTGCGGCGAACATTGGCAGGTACCTGTTTTTTTTCCAGTTGCAATTTCACTGTCTCCGCCAGGGAACAGATGATATTTTGTGAAAAGTACCCCACGTAATACAGCGTAAGATCCTGCTGTTGTGTAAGGTCAAAAAAACTGTCGTAATTCGTGTCTGACATATTGCTGATCCACCCAATTGATAATCTCGTTTATTGCCTGAAACCCCAAAATGTCAGATCGTCTCGTCGATATTGTTCGCCTTGCCAGGCGTTATGTTGCTGCATCAACTGGTTGGCTAGTTTATGCATCGGGAGTGTTTGAAAACGCAGCAATAAGTCTTGCAGGCGACGCTTACCAAACATGATCTGTCGTTCACCACCGATCTGATCGGTCAGTCCATCGGTGGTCGTGAAAACTATATCCTGTGGTGCCAGTGTTTGTCGGAACGCTGGCCAAGTGTAGTCATAAGGTGTGTCAGTATAGCCAACGCCCATGCGATCGTTCTCAAGCATCGTGATTTCACGATTCTGGGCTTTAAGTATGAAGGCGGGTATACGCGCACTGGCCCAGTTAAGGGTAGATGAGGCGGTTTCCATAAATATAAGAATGGCGTCGCAGCCATCATTAGAGGAAGGTTTCTGTCCGATATGACTAATCTGCCCCAATGTATCTTTGATGTGGCGATTGATAGTCTGCAACAGCTGTGCTGGTTGTTCCGGTCCATGTAGGGTTAGCGCCATCTCCAGTGCCGAGGCAAAAATCAGTGTCATGAACGCACCAGGGACACCATGACCTGTACAATCCGCCACTACGGCCAGCCAGCCATGAGCATAGGGTTTGAAGTAGTAACAGTCTCCCCCGACACAATCACGCGGTTCCCATATCAGGCACCATTCTGCCAACGTTTTGGACATTGCCTGATGTGAGGATGCCAGCATTGCTCCCTGAATGACGCTGGCATACTCAATACTTTGCATGATTTGCTGGTGTTTTTGTGCATGCATATCCGCAACGTTTTTAATTAAGTCAATACCCAGTCCAATGCCGAGATATTGCCCTTGTTCAACAATGATAAATCCATCAGTCAGAAATTTATCGCCGGTAATCACCGCCTTATCTGTCACGTCACTTAAGGAGGCAGAAGCCTCTACTACCAGCGGATTTTTATCCATGAAGGCAATGCAGCTTTTTTTATCGTACAACTCGCGATAGAAAGGGCGGGCCATCTGAGAGAGGAAAATATTCCGGTTGATTAATCCGAATGGCCGGCCATTTTCGACCACTGGCAGGCTGACCAGATCTTTATGCTGACCAAAGATCTGTAATACGCTGGCATTCTCTGTAGCCGGAGAAACATCGGGTGTCGTAATACACAAGTCGCGCGCACAGGGAAAATGCACTGGGGACGGCAACTGTGGTTTCGGGACAGATAAGGTATGCATCAGGTGTCTTAACAATAAGATTGTTCTGAATAAAACATAACAACCCTATATGACGAATTCATGACATTATTCCGCAACTATTGCCTTCTGTGACTGGGTAATAGGGATGTTATGGGTCAGCGAATCTTGCCGATGTCGTGAGGGGAATAGTGTGAATATTTCTTATGAGCTCAATAATTGAACACCATTATTCCAATTATGTCTTAACAAAAAATCAAATTGGCCGATATATTTTATACGTTAGTAATTGTAATTATTTTTGCCAAAATAAGTAATTATCGTTAGTAAATATGACAAAATGTTTTTTTATTCACTTTTCTTCATAAGTTATCTTTTATATGGAAAACGGTTATATGTATCGATGGGGTGATCAGATTTCTCGATGTCATGCTTTTGCTTGACTGGGTTGTGTGTGAATCACGACTGACAATTGCCACCATCAGAAATATGTACCCAATAGATTTCGTATACAGACGTTAAATTCAATAGACGAAAGGAGTTACGTCGTGGCTATATCGGGTCTTGAAACACATAGTCAGAATGTAAAGTCTTTTTACCCGCTCATAACAACCATAAGTTCGGTGAATAAAGTGGATGTATCATCGGACTCCACGAGTAATGACGCGCTGGCGAACTTATTTACTACCCCTGAGCCGAGTACAAAGGTCACGTTATCCCTTGACGGAAAAGATAAGTCAAATGCTACCCAGTCAACTGAAAGTATTAGTGATTTTCAGAAAAAAGCCGCTGAACAGGAAGCCAGGGACGAACAGGAAAAGCGAAGGGAGGGGGTGTCTTCAGAACGTACTCTGGAGATGATGAATGGTATTCCATTGTATGGTGGAACGCTAGTTTCCATGATTAGCTACCCGGATGGTAGTTGGGAAGCGTTTGACGCGTTTACCGGTCAACGAGTGACATCCGAAAATGTCGCATGGATGAATCAGCAAAATAGCAGTGAAAATCTGGATATGTTCAATTTTTATAACCAAGGAGTATATAAAGGAATGTCTGCTGCTGAAATCTACGAAAAGATACAGCAGATGCTGAATATGGAGTCTGACGACATGACTTGGGAAGTCGTTGGTTCATCAGATCTCTTCTCTTAAATCGGTTAAGCGTGGGGATATCTCTAACACTTGTATGATATTTTCCGGTTAAGTCATTGACTGAGTGCTGAGTGTTTCTTGTTTTTTCAAATTACCGCTTTGTTTCTATTTATTTTGTCAGGGCACTTGTCTCAAGACGGTTAAGCACAATTTTTAATGCTTTACTCAGTAACTTGTCCTGTCGTAGGGCAATACTCAACGTGCGGTTGAGTGGCGGTGTTAGCGTATGGGCGTAGACACCACGCCGCAGTAATTCGGGTGTCACGGCTATGCGGGGAATAATACTGTATCCCAATCCAGCGACCACCATTTCTTTGATGGCTTCAATACTGCCCAACTCCATCACTGGAACGTTTTTTTCCCCCGATGCACTGAACCAGCCATCAATCAGACTGCGGGTACTGCTGCCTGATTCAAATACAATTAAGGGTAAACGATTCAGTGTTGCGGCATCGAAAAGGAGGGCCGTGGCACAGTCTTTACTTAATATCGCTACGAATTCATCTTCCAGTAAGGGTGAGATAACAAGATTTCGTCCGCTAGCCGGCATTGTGACCAACGCGGCATCAATCTGGTTATCTGCCACGGCTTTGACGATGTCCCGTGTATTGCCGGTACGAATGCCGACAGTAATTCGCGGATAATCCTGTCGAAGTTCACGGAGCAAGGGGGGCATCAGATGAATGCAAGCCGTGGCGCCAGTCCCCAGCACTACACTGCCGATGATATCCTGTGAATAATCAGCCATGACCTGTTGTACATCATCGAGTACGACTCTAACTCGTTCAGCCTGTGTCAGGAGTGCTTCTCCCGCCGGGGTCGGGCGGAGTTTTTTCCCGGCACGTTCCACCAGCCGCAACCCAAAATAGTGCTCTAACTGACGAATCTGTAGGCTAACTGCCGGTTGTGTCAGCCCGAGAATATCTCCGGCGGCTGAAAAACTGCTTTCCCGCACAACGATGGCAAACGTTGCCAACAGATCCGGATTCAACCTGGCCATAGCAAAGTTTCCTTTATACCGCGTATAAGTTTCAGGCTCTATCCACCAGAAAATGAAAGTTTTACTCTTATTGCTAAACATCAATAAGGAGTATGCATGAATCTGGTCGTTATTGAAGAAGCCAAAGATCATCACATCGCTGCGATTCAGGCGATATATAGTCATCATGTTCTGCATGGTATCGCAACCTTTGAGACAGAATCTCCCGATATTGCTGAAATGCAGGCCCGTCTCAGGAAAGTCCACGCTGAAAAGCTACCCTGGCTGGTGGCGTTGCGAGACGATCTGGTGGTTGGTTATTGTTATCTCTCGCTGTATCGCACACGTCGGGCATACCGTTTTACCGTGGAAGATTCAGTCTATATTCATCCTGATGTCCAAGGGCAAGGTGTCGGGAAAAAGCTTTTATCGACGGCACTGACATTGGCGGAAAATCAGGGCTACCGACAGATGATTGCTGTAATAGGAAATAGCGAGAACCATGCTTCGCTGAGATTGCATCAATCGCTGGGCTTTGAAATGGTTGGCACATTGCGTTCAGTTGGCATGAAGCATGGACGCTGGGTGGATACGGTATTACTTCAGCGGGCGCTGGGTGCTGGCGACACCATATTACCGGATGAAGCCTGATAAACATCATGCGCCACCGGCGGCGCATGATGTTGCAATCCGTTGCGTAAATTATCGGGACATCAATGATGGGTCTGCTGTGTTTTCCACAAGGCAATCACACTTAGTAATGCCACTATCATCAGGTAATAACTGGGGGCCAGGCTGCTACCGGTCGCACTGATCAGCAACGTGCAGATAAACGGTGCGAAGCCGCCAAAGACCGTTACGGAAACGTTATAGCTGATGGCCATGCCGCTGGCGCGGGTAGATACTGGAAACAGGTCTGCCATCATGGAAGGAACGGTGGAGAAATAAACCGATTTCAGCAGCGCCATCCAACCGACTACGATGATGAGAGATAGTGGAGAAAGGTATTTCGTCATCAGCCAGAATGCCGGATAGATGGTGATGATAAGTAACAGCAGTGCCGCCCACATAAGTGGCAGACGGCCGATTTTTTCTGCCCACAGTCCCATCAAGGGGGTGACAATGGTCAGGATAATACCGGCGATCAGTGTGGCGCTGAATGCGGTGGTCGAGGCCAGATGTAATGTCTTGGTGGCATACGTTGGTACGTAATTCAACATGTAATTGATGGCGGTTGAAATCACCATCAAACCGATAGCGGTAAAAAACAGGCTCTTCTGACGGGTAAAAATCGTTTTTACCGGTGTGGCGTTTTTTTCCGCCTGTTGAAAACTGTCCGGCTCATGAATGTGCCGGCGAATGTACAGTCCAACCGGCCCGATCATTAATCCGAAAGCGAAAGGAATACGCCATCCCCAGTCCTGAATCTGCGTTTCGCTCAGAAATTGTGATAATCCCAGGCCGAACGCTGACGCCAACAAGGTGCTGGCCCCCTGGGTGGCAAACTGCCAACTGGCGATAAAGGCCCGGCGCTCGGGAAAGTGCTCAACCAGAAAGGCGGTGGAACTGCCGAATTCTCCACCCGCAGAGAAACCCTGAATCAGACGGGCCAGGATAATCAGGATGGGTGCCGCCAGGCCAATCGCCGCGTAGGTCGGCATGAATGTAATGATAGCGCCGCCCAGTAGCATCAGGCTGATGGACAGCAGTAAGGATGCTTTGCGTCCGGCGCGATCTGCATAGGCACCCAGCACCACAGCACCCAGTGGACGAATCAGAAACGCTATGCCAAAACTGCCGAAGGTCAGCAGCAGGGAGACTGCCGAATCTTGGGTCGGGAAAAATGCGTGGGCAATATAAATGGCGAAAAAACCATATACTGCGATATCAAACCACTCCAACGCGTTACCGATGCACGTGGCAAACAGCGTTTTGTATAGACTGGGACGAAGCGTTGCAGCGGGTGAATCAAGCTGGCTGGATAATATGCTCATGGTTCACCTCAGCGAATGTCAGAAGATGCGCGGTGCGCGCGGTGTCTGGCCAAAATATCGTTTCCCTGTTCCCCTAGTTGCCAGAACAGCCTGGTCATTATCTGTAGCCCTTCCCGGGCGACGGAGATCAGCATATGTTCATCCCCGGCGTGCTGACCGCAGGCAGGATATGAATGCGGGATCCATAATGTCGGTAGCCCAAGGATATCGGCAAAAACTTCATTGGGCAGGGAACCACCGAGGTTAGGTAATAGTGCCGGTTTTTTATCACTGCTCTGACGCATGATATCCAGTGTCCAGTTCACCAGTGGGTCGGTTGGATCCAACCGGGTGGCCGGTGTGCCTCGGACTTCTGAAATATCAACCATGGTAAATCCCTGGGCGTCCAGATGGTGCCGAAGATGCTGGGCCAGATTCTGCCAGTCGGTTCCGATCACAAAACGCAGTTGGCAGACAGCCGTGGCGTGCCCGGGGATAGCGTTCATGGGACGCTGTGGGTTTCCCGTCAAGAAGGCCAGTATTTCCAGTGTGTTCCAGCCGAACAGTCGTTCGGATGCTGTTAATCCTGCTTCTCCCCATTGGCTATCGATATCAGGATCAGTGGCATTGCCACCTGGGGTAATATCGCTGAGGATATCCCGTAATGCGGGAGTCAGATGTGGTGGCTTCAGTGCTTCAACCTGCAATTGACCCTGTTGGTTTACCAGACTGGCGATAGCGTTGGCTAACTGCGTTCCGGGATTGCTTAACAAGCCTCCCCAGTTACCAGAGTGGTAGTCTTTGTTGCGGGCATGAATACTCAAACGGAAATTGACGCAACCGCGGGATCCGAGAAATAACGTAGGGCGTTCTGCATTTAGACGCGGACCATCGGAGGCGATAAATATATCCGCTTGCAACTGTTCTCGATATTGCTGGCAGATTTCAGCTAATCCAGGGGAGCTGATTTCCTCTCCCATTTCAAAAATCCATTTGCAATTAAAGCCTAACCGCCCACCACGCGCTTGGTAAACCTGTTCTAGCGCAGTGAAATTGATGGAGTGCTGGCCTTTGTTGTCTGCGCTGCCCCGTCCATACCAACGGTCACCGTCCTCAGTCAGTTGCCACGGAGAGCGACCATCGCTCCAGTTTTCATCATCACCGAACACCACATCCCCATGACCGTAGCAAAGCAGCGTGGGAAGAGCGGCGTTTTCAGTTCGAGTCGCCAGCAGAAAAGGGCGATGAGTGGCTTGCGGGTTATCTACCTGGCGCAGTTCAAAACCCATAGCTTGCAATGTGGGTATGATTTCAGCACTGAGATAATGGTACAGCGCCTCGTTACGATCGTGGCGCTGGCTTTCGGTGGTGATGGCAACGCGCCGTGCCAGTATCTGTTTAAAATTTCCGCTATCAAAAAAGTCCAGTGCTTGTCTTACGGCTTGTTCAACGGTCATGGTTACCCTGTCTTGTCATGCCTTATGGGGCTGTTTGGTTTTTTTTAATGTTTATTGGTTTCTAAACCAAAACCCAGCCTTGCCACAATAATAATAATTGCAAGCAAGCATTGCTTTTAATATAAATCTCTTTGCACAAAAAAGAGGCGGACTGGGGATTCTCATGCACAGTAGTGAAATACGTTATTTTCTGGCTGTCGCGAATATGGGTTCATTAAGCGCGGCCAGCCAGCAATTGTTCGTGGCGGTTTCCGCCATTAGCCGGCAGATTCAGAAGTTGGAAACGCGGATTGGTGTACCGCTGTTCGAGCGTCATGCCCGCGGTATGGTGTTGACCGATGCCGGGCAGATTCTGGAAAACCATGTGCGCAAAAGCCTGATGGATATGGACTATGCCATCGCTGAAATTCAAGGATTGAAGGCGATACGGCGTACTTTTGTGCGCGTTGCCTGTACCGACGGAATGGCATTTGATCTGCTGCCAGGGTTGCTCGCCCGTTTCCGACAGTCAACGCCGTCAGTGACGTTTCACTTGGTGGTGGGTTCCGCTATGCAGGTTTCAGAAATGGTGCGCAATGGTGAATGCGATATCGCCTTGCAGTTTTGTCTGGCGCCAGAACGAGGTGTTGAGGTTATCGCCGTCTATCCCGCACCAGTTTTGTTGCTGATGGGGGACGAACATCCGCTGGCACGGAAAAAAATACACATGGAGGATCTGCATGAATTCCCGCTAGCGCTTTCACATTCGGGCACGACTATTCGCCAACTATTTGATCTGTCATGTCGGATGAGCGGGACATTTCTTGAGCCCACGCTTAGCTGTAACAATTTCTCCGCTCTTTACTACTTCACATTGCAGACTCCGAATGCCATTACCGCTTGCAGCCATTTCTCCGTGTTGTACCGGGCGCGAGCAGATAATTTGACGTTGAAATCGGTGGACAGTGAGCAGCTTGGCCAGCGAACACTCCAGGTACAAACCATGGCCGGGAAGCATCGCTCGGTAGCACTGAGTTATTTTATCGATTTTCTTACCGAGGAACTGCGTCGGGAAAGCGAAAGGTTTTTACAGGATGTAGCCCTGAACGGGTGTTAATAGTGACTGGTACTGTTACCGCGCCCGAAAAGATAATAATTACAGCTTAAACTGTAAATAAAACGAAAATTTAAATAAGATTTCGAAAATAATAATTAGATATAGTTATTTGAGCTTTACCATTTAAATATGTTACCCGCTGTCGTAGGCATGTGGTATGTACCTGAAAACGATGCATGTTAGCCGTTATATTGTGAGATTCGCATTATCGTGATGGCGTTGAGTTAAAAAATAGCGCATTGATGCGCTGACAGTGGCTTGTTAATGAAAAGGATGAAGTTGGCATGAGCCGTACAGTAAAAAAAAACTATCCCCCCTTTCATGCCGATCATGTCGGTAGTTTCCTTCAACCTTCTCGTTTGAAACAGGCGCGTGCTGAATGGGAACAAGGTAGGTTGTCTCGAGACAAACTGACTGAAATTGAAGATGAAGAAGTTCTGCGGGTAGTGGAAAACCAGAAAGCGTGTGGCCTGCGGGCGATTACTGATGGTGAGCTCAGGCGTTCCTGGTGGCATTTTGATTTTTTTGATCATTTACAAGGTCTTGAAGGCTATAACGATACGGATGGTGAACCTTTTAATACTGTTCAGCCACGTACTCATCATATCCGTGTGGTGGGTAAAATTGATTTCGATGTTTCACATCCTTTTCTGGAACATTACCGTTTTCTGCATAAAGCCGTTGGTATTGATGGTTGGAGTCTGGCAAAGCAAACGTTGCCGAGTCCCACCATGCTGATGCATTCCTGCATCCGGGAGAATGCATTTTACACTTCACTGGAAGCTTATAGCGACGATTTGGCCAATACCTATCGTAAGGCGATCCTGGCTTTTTATGATGAGGGCTGCCGTTATCTGCAGTTGGATGACGTTTTCTTGGCCTACCTCTTTGATCTACGGGAGAGGGAAAAAGAGCAGGAAGCGGGTATCGATCTCCAGTATCTGCTGGATATCTGTGTCCGGACTCTTAATCTGGTGCTGGAAGTGCGGCCTGAGGATATGTACATCAGCATGCATATTTGCCGCGGAAGTGCGATGCCTTCCTGGATTTACCAGGACGGCTATGACGCTATTGGTTATGTGATAGCCAGTGTGAATGTTAATGGCCTGTTTCTGGAGTATGACGATGAGCATTCCTGTAGCCTGGAGTTATTGCGACATATTACCCATCAAAAGGTGGTGCTGGGTGTTGTCACTCCCCACAAAGGCGAACTGGAAGATTCGGCAGCGATAAAAATGGCGGTTAACACTGCTTCGCTTTATGTGCCTTTACAACAATTGGCGCTTGGTCCGCTATGTGGTTTTTCCTCGACGCACGGAGAGGCGATGTTAACGGAGGAACAGCAGTGGGCGAAGTTACGTCATATTGTCAATATCGCGCAAGAGGTGTGGACGATGCCTGATTAATCGTGAGTCATCTGGTTTTACGTCCTGGCGATAATAGGAAAACTGGGCTGTCTAAACTTTGACCATTCAGTGACTTAGCTCTCCAGTTAGCAATCATCAGCTATACAGATTAGCAGTGCTGGAGCAAGATAAGCGTCGATGCTGATACATTCGATCAGCAGTATGGATATACCGAAAATAAAAAACAGGCAAATCACCTTCCCGGAATTCTGGTCGGCTGGTTTGTCGCTCTGACATATGAGTTGGAATATGTTATGGAAAAATTGTTTAAAACTCTCTCTGTAATTCTTGTCCTTTGTTTTTCTTTCATGGTCAACGCGGCAGAAAAACTGCCGAACATTGTTATTCTGGCAACAGGCGGTACTATCGCCGGGTCTGCGGCCACTAATACGCAGACTACGGGTTATAAAGCTGGCGCATTAGGGGTTGATGTCCTGATTAATGCGGTGCCAGAGCTAAAAACGATGGCGAATATAAAAGGAGAGCAAATCTCCAACATCGGTAGTGAAAATATGACCAGTGACGTGTTGCTTAAACTGAGTCACCGGGTTAATGCGCTATTGGCGCGTGACGATGTGGATGGTGTCGTGATCACCCACGGTACAGATACGCTGGAAGCGTCGTCGTATTTTCTCAATCTGACCGTGAAAAGCGATAAACCCGTTGTGTTTGCAGCGTCCATGCGTCCGGCAACGGCCATGAGTGCCGATGGTCCGATGAACTTGTTTGAGGCAGTGGAAGTCGCGGCAGACAAGAATTCACGTGGTCGTGGTGTGATGGTGGTGCTCAATGATCGTATCGGTTCTGCACGTTTTATCAGCAAGACCAATGCTTCTACACTGGATACCTTTAAAGCGCCGGAAGAGGGGTATCTGGGCGTGATTATTGGTGGTCATATCTACTATCAGAATCGACTGGACAAAATCCATACCACTCGTTCTGTATTCGATGTGACGCATCTGAAATCACTGCCGAAAGTGGATATTATCTATGGCTATCAGGACGACCCGGAATACATGTATGACAGCGCTATTGCGCATGGTGTGAAGGGGATTGTCTACGCTGGCATGGGAGCGGGCTCCGTTTCCAAACGTAGTGACGCTGGTATCCGTAAATCTGAAAGTAAAGGTATTATCGTGGTTCGTTCCACCCGGACTGGCAATGGCATTGTGCCACCGGATGCTAACCAGCCCGGCCTGGTTTCTGATTCACTTAACCCAGCCAAGTCTCGTATTCTGCTGATGCTGGCATTGACTAAAACCACGAATCCGGCAGTGATTCAGGAATATTTCCACACCTACTGATTGTTGCTGATTTGTATTGCTCAACCCCGCATTTAGGCGGGGTTTTTACTTTGTGCAGTGATTAGCAACTGAATTGGGGTGATCTACGCTGAGGCTAGCCGGTCGAATTGTCTATGCTCACAGCCCACAATATCTGACTCTGGCGACGCTACTATTGGTTATGTCCTGTGCAGGACGATGACCGCATAAACGCAGAGTTTATTGCTTTCGTTCTGAAACGTACAATTCAATGGCGGTCCGAGTTCGAGGCAGTCTCCGGTTGACATCTCGTGCTTTGTGTCGCCCTCCAGAAAGACCAGATTACCTTCCAAAACCCAGATAATTTGACGCACAAATGCATAAGCGGACGCGGGCATGGGAACCTGGGCTCCGGCTGGCAGCTCGATGCGAACCAGGTCGAGCGGCATGTCTGAGTCCGGCGAGATGTGCCGGCGCTGATACCCCGTCTGTGGGTCGGTCCAGACCGGTTGATCGGCCTTGCGAAGCAGGCGCCCTTGTTGGGACTCGGCTCGTGCGATGAGTGTTGACATACTGAGCTGAAAAGCGCCAGAAAGTTTGCCGAGCAGCGTTGCAGTCGGACTACTTTCACCTCGCTCGATCTTGTGAATCATGGCCCGCGATACGGTCGAGCGCTCAGCAAGCTCGGTTAATGACCAGCCGCGACTTTCCCGTTCCATCTTGATGCGAGTACCGATGCGCTTGTCGATGGTGTTCTCCTTGTTGTTTGTCGCGTAATACTATAGTGGACAAATGTCGTGTTTTCAACCGACAAGTAGGGCGTTTTATTCGTATATTTTGGTTTATTTTGCAGAATACTATTTTCATATGTCTAATTTATTAGACTAGTGAGATGGCGTGGAATACCATTCTGCCGTTGGTCTGTTCACTTTGGTGGATCGGCGGCACGTTTAACCATATTGATGATCCGGAGAGAACCATGCAAATACGTGATGCAAATGATGATGACGCCGATGGTATTGCGGCGATCTACAACGATGCTGTACTTAACACCACTGCGATCTGGAACGAGAAGACGGTCGACGCGGATAATCGGAAAGTTTGGATCGCAGACAGGCGCCGTCAGGGCTATCCAGTGCTGGTGGCTGTCGATGATGTGGATGCTGTACTCGGCTATGCCTCCTTTGGCGATTGGCGTGTTTTCGACGGCTACCGTCATACGGTGGAGCATTCCGTTTATGTACATAAGGATCGACGCGGTTACGGGACAGGTAGGGTACTGATGAACGCGCTGATTGCGCGCGCTCGTGATCTTGACAAACATGTAATAGTGGCTGGCATTGAGGCGACCAACACTGTCTCGATCGAACTGCATCGTAAACTCGGGTTTGTGGACGTTGGTCTGCTGCCGCAAGTAGGCACAAAATTTGGGCAATGGCTCGATCTCGCCTTTTTCCAGTTGGTGCTCGATGATCGGTTAGAACCCGACAATACGAAACCAGTTTGAACCCCACCGGGGGACGTCCCTGATCCGGCGGCTTATCATGACATCAGCGAATTGATCGGATGCGGGGTGCAGTGACCTGCTCCACTATCCCGGTATTGTCAAAGATAAGCCCCTCCTGGCTTAAGGATGAGGGCTAGAATTCCCCCAACGCTTTACTTAAGCGCAGCACATTTTCCAGGGCCTGCTCCGGTGTGGCGAGATTGGTAAAACCCAGTATGAGCCCTGACGGTGAGCCTTTGCGCATAGACCAATTACTCAACGCGTGGACTGCCAGCCCCTGCTCATTCGCCAATGAGGCCAGGATGTCGTCGCTGTGTGTCGTTTTAAGATATACCAGCACATGAAGGCCGTTTGCCCACGAAGAGATCTGTAATTTCTCACCAAATACCTGAACCAGGGCATCGATCAGATAGCGACGCCGTAGCGCGTAGAGCGTGCGCATTTTCCTGAGATGGCGGGCAAAGTGCCCCTGAACCATGAAATCAGTAACCGTTGCTTGCGTAAGAAAGGAGCTATTGTTCGCGTAATGCACCGCACCCAAGCAATTTATCGTCTTCCCAGGCCGTGAAGAAGGATATATCCGGTCGCTTCAGGCCGGACATATCGAGCGCAAATACGCTGCCGGGCGGGGAGTTAGCGTGCATACCCTGCAAATGAAGGTGAAGAAGTTCTACGGCTTGGGGGTTATCAACGTCGCCGGCTTTGATGATCATGACGGCATCCTTATCTTTACTTGCATATCATAGCCTCCGAACACAACCGCCGACCCGAATGCTGGCACCGGGGATATCGGTGATTTCCACATCAAGTTGGCATGGAATGCCCATATCCTCGCCCTGTATGATCGTGATGTTGCCGCCATGGGGCCAATGAATTTCCCGTAAATATCCCCCCAAGGCGGCAGCGGCAGCCCCTGTCGCTGGATCTTCGTAGACGCCGCCAGCAGCGAACGGATTGCGCGCATGGAAGCGCTGAGCCGTTTCGGAGAAAATAATCATGATCGTCGCCAGTGATTCAGCATCCATCACTGTTTTGCCAGCATCAAGGTTGTAGGTCATATCACGCAGGCTTTCGCGGTTATTGAGGGCCAGCAGAAGATGGTTGGCACCGGCACTGATAATCGCTGGTGGGATGCGCGGGTCGAGATCAGTACTTGACCAGCCGAATAAATCAAGGGCTTTCGAAAGATAAGCGGGTGGCACAATCTTCATCGTGGTTGGCGGGGATTGTAAAGTAGCCCTCGTCAAACGACCAGATGTGCGTCCTTCGACGGTGGCTTGCCCATTTTTGAGCTGGAGCCGAAAGTGGCCGTCTCCCTGTCTCGCCGCCAATGCTGCGCCAAGCGCGATAGTCGCATGACCACAGAAAGGCACTTCCATGGCCGGTGCGAAGTAACGAACACGCCAGTCACCACTATCAGGCATCGCAAACACCGTCTCGGAATAACCGATCTCGGCGGCGAGACGTTGCATGACCGAAGGCTCAGGGAACGTGTTGCAGATCATAACACCTGCGGGATTGCCGCCATGATCACCATTCGAAAAGGCGGCGAACCGTTCCACTGGGATGTCGGGAATCATAGTCATAAAACGTGTCTCCATATCGTCGAGATGACGGGATCTTTTTGTCCGTCGAAAATGGGGTTATGAAAAGATATCGCCTCCTGCGTTTATCACCAGAACATCGAATCCATGTCTATAATGTCACTTCTTTTCGGAGGCCAAAAAATAATTTGATATCATCATTAATTATTCTCAATTGCCTGCTTTCAGCAAAAAAGTGCGGAAATTGGCACTAGAAGCACCAATATTGATGATTTTCCCGATCATTACCACATCAGAGTCTTCCTTATTAATGAATTTTACTTGTATGATTTGGGGCTTGTGCAGCTGGTATGGCCAACGACATTCTTCGTTGGTGACCGGCCTGAGAGAAAAATAAGGATACATCTTTAGATGACACAGCCCATTTTTATGGTTGGTGCCAGAGGGTGCGGTAAAACCACGGTTGGTTGTGAACTGGCGCGGACTCTTGGTTATACCTTTGTGGATACGGATATTTTTATGCAGGAGACCAGTCATATGACTGTCGCCGATGTCGTAGCTCAGAAAGGATGGCAAGAGTTTCGCCGTCGGGAAAGTGAAGCATTGCAGGCAGTCACGATGTCGAATCGGGTCATTGCCACTGGTGGCGGCATGGTTCTGTTGGAGAAGAATCGGCGCTTCATGCGTGAAAAGGGTACGGTTATTTATCTGTATGCGCCAGCTTCGTCGCTGGTTCAACGTCTGGAAGAAAGCCCACAGGCACATCAGCGGCCTACATTAACCGGGCGACCGATCGCTGAAGAAATAGCGGAAGTTCTGGCGGAGCGTGAGGCGTTTTATCAGGATGTAGCTCATTACAGGATTGATGCCACGCAATCATTGTCATCCATTGTGACCGATGTAATACAGGCGTTGCGTTTACCAATAGCGTGAGACAATGCCAGTGGCTGCACAAATTCGCAGAATAAATCGTGACAGCCAGCCTTTTCTCCTTCTAATATGAATTTCATCGACTTTTCGACAAAAAGGTAGCGCACTATGCTGAATGTAAATGAATATTTTTCAGGGAAAGTGAAATCAATTGGATTTGATAGTGGCAGCATTGGCCGCGCTAGTGTCGGCGTGATGGCAGCAGGGGAATATACTTTTAGTACCGGCCAGGCCGAAGAGATGACAGTTATTAGCGGCGCCTTAAATGTATTATTGCCCGGTTCGCCTGATTGGCAGGTTTTTATGCCAGGTGAGTCTTTTTTCGTACCGGCTAAAAGTGAATTCAATTTACAGGTATCTGAAAATTCATCCTATCTTTGCAAATACTTGTAGTCACAGTACGTAATTATCTCTTCTTGTGATGGCTAATAATGAAATGTTATTAGCCGATACTCTCCAGTTTTTATACACCCTGATACTCAATAGATTTCAAGATGCAGGAGATGAGTACGAGAGGGTGACTAAATAATATATTGAATTTATTAAATATTTTATATTTCCTACCACTTTTTCTGATTCATAACATTTTCTTATATTAAAAAATAAATTAAAACTCTATAAAATGAATGCAAGTCGTTGTATTTTTTCTGTGAGATTAATCTGATTTTTCTCTTATTCTCTTTGAGCAGATTTTTCCTTTTGGACAGATCGTTTAATCAAGTCTTCTGGGGGAATGGTGGTTAGCGGGAATTTGGCAGGAATATTGTTGCTCTCACAAAATGGAATATCTGGGTTTTTATTTAAAATAATCAGCATGATTACATACCCAATAAACTTCGAGTGGCAGAAAGGCGGCAAACGAAAACATCCCGATGAGCTTACTCAGGTAAGTGGCCAGGGTGACAACTCTGCCAAGAGCAGGTTTGAACGCCGCTTACAACTGTCCCAAAGGGACGAGGTCCAGAGATGAACTGGGTAACTGAGCGCGTAGCCAATACATCTGCAACTTGAACGACGGCGGGTATAAATAATCATTTCATAAGTGGTTAACTATGCTTAAAACGACACGTTCACGTATTCTGGCTGTTTGTACGACCATCATTGTGTTCTCCCTGGCTATTAATACCTTTTTTAACTATCGGGTGACGGACAAATACAATACAGAATCCATCAATAACCTTCTGACAGCAGTAACATCAAGTCATAGTCTCGCCATTGGGGACTGGGTTGAGTCAAAAAAACAGATGATTGCATCATTGAATAATGTTGCACTGACCAGTGATCATCCGATTCCTGCTTTCAAGCAGATGGCTGCCGCAGGAAATTTTATTAACGTTTATATGGGGTATGCCAACAAGACAGCGAAGTTCTCCGATCCTGGTGATATTCCTGCCGATTATAACCCGACAGTCCGACCCTGGTATCAACAGGCGGTACGTGAGGGCAAACCGGTTGTCACCGCACCTTATCTGGATATGGCGACCAACACGATTGTCGTGTCTTTTGTTGCGCCAGTGTTGGATGGCAGTATGGTGAAAGGCGTATTGGGCGGCGACGTGACGATGCAAAGTGTCATTGCCAACGTTAAATCCATCCATCCCACACCTGCCAGCTACGGCATCCTGATTCAAGCGGACGGTACTATCATTGCACATCCTGATGAGAAACTGACGCTGAAGAAAATCACGGATATTGCACCTGACATTAATTTGAGTGAGGTGCTAAAAGCGGAACATCCGGTGAATGTTGTGATCAGTGGCAGTGATAAATTGGTACGTGCTCAGGTGGTCAAGGGGACTGACTGGTATATGCTGGTGGCGTTGAATGAAAAAGAAGCTACGGCTGGAATGCATTCACTGTTGTGGACGTCGGTGAGTACGCTGGTGGTGATTGCAATTCTGGGATCACTGATTGTGGGATTCCTGATCAATTCTTCGCTGAGGCGCTTGTTGCAAGTTCGTGACGCGATGGACGACATCAGCAGTGGTACCAATGACTTAACACTTCGCTTGCCGGATGACGGTCATGATGAGGTGTCGCAGATTGCCCGTTCATTTAACACTTTCATCGATAAACTTAGCATGATCATGCTGCAAATCCGGGATATCAGTGCCTCGCTACAAGTGGCTACCGATGAAATTGCTGCCGGGAATAACGATCTTTCCTCTCGAACTGAGGCCTCTGCGGCGAGTTTGCAGCAGACGGCCGCGGCGTTAGAAGAGATCTCTGCTACCGTGACGCAGTCGGCAGGGTCCGCTCAACAGGTCAATGCTCGTGCGCTATCACTGGCGAGTGATGCCAGTACCGGCGGTAAAGTGGTATCCGATGTTATCGTCACGATGGATGAGATTGTCGTCGCATCTGGTAAAGTCGGCGATATCATCGGTGTTATTGATGGTATTGCGTTCCAGACTAATATCCTGGCTCTTAACGCGGCGGTGGAAGCGGCGCGTGCCGGCGAGCAAGGCCGTGGTTTTGCCGTGGTGGCGTCTGAGGTTCGCGGGCTGGCACAGCGTAGCGCGCAGGCGGCAAAAGAAATTAAGACATTGATAGAAGCGACGGTAGAGAGTGTTACCGAAGGGTCTCGACAGGTCCGTCAGGCCAGCGACACCATGAATGAAATAGTGAGTGGTGTCTCTACTGTAACCACAGTAATGTCTGAAATAACACAAGCTTCTGAAGAGCAGATGCGCGGCATTCAGGAGATCAATAAAGCGGTGGCGCAATTGGATTCGATGGTGCAGCAGAATGCCGCACTGGTACAGGAATCTGCATCGGCTTCCGCAGCACTGCAATCTCAAACGGAAGAGTTAACCTCAACCATCGGACACTTCAAACTGTAATTGTCATAACGCAACCCATCCCGCCGGATTATGCGGCGGGATGCCTTTACGCACCAACGTTCTTAACGCTGGGCTTCGCCACCCAAGGCTTCCGTCAGATTTTTGATCAACGCGGCCAACTCGCCGGTCATCAGGATAAAGTCCGCATCAAAGCGTTGTGCTGCGTCTTCCCGATCTATATCGTCGTTCTGTTCACGCAGTATATCGGAAAATTTCAGTCGTTTGAGCGAACCATCATCGGATAGTACCAGTTGTACTCGCTCCTGCCAGTCCAGCGCCAATTTGGTCACCACCTTGCCAGCTTCGATGTGGGCAGCAATTTCATCGCTGACCAGTGCCTGTTTTTTGCAACGGATAACGCCACCCTCTTCCAGAATGGCTTTCAGTTCTGCCTCATCCTGGAGTGTAAAACCAGCAGGCGTCTCACCAGATCGCACCCATTCAGTAAGCGTGAGTTCGATCGGGTTTTCCATTGTTAACGGGACTACTGGTAACGAACCGAGGGTTTTGCGCAGTAAGGCCAGTGTGTCCTCGGCTTTTTTTGCGCTGGCGGCATCAACCATAATCAGATTGTTGACTGTGTCTACCCATAACCAGATTTGACCAAAGCGGCTGAAGGCCCGAGGCAACAGGCTGTGCAGAACCTCATCTTTTAAAGCGTCTTTTTCGGTTTTTTTCAGTTTACGGTGTTGTTCGCCTTCCAGTTTTTCAATTTTTTCCTGCAAGGTTTGTTTAATGACTGGTGAGGGTAGAATTTTCTCTTCTTTGCGTGCGCAGATAATAATCTGGCCGTTGGCAACATGAGTAAATGCGTCGCTATGGGAACCCATCGGTGAAACCCATCCACTTTTGGTCATATCCTGGCTGCCACACGGTGTAAAGGCAAAGGCGGCCAGCTGTTTTTCCATTTCATCCGCTGACAGGCTGATATCGCGATTCAGGCGATAGATCATTAAATTTTTAAACCACAGCATTTATGTTATCCCAGGCTGGCGTGTGGTAAAGACACGCGATTTTATTCACAGTGCGCATGATAACGAATTGCGATGGGAGAAAGTAAGATAAAATAGTCTCATAACGGATTCACGGTCAGCGTATGTCGTCGTTTCCCGTGTCGCGAGTGTTGAATCGGGCCACGGTATCGGGGATATCGTGGCCCGTAAGTTGTTATTTCACTGCATACTCACTGTCCAGTTGGCTGATGCCCAGACCGTTGCGTTTTTTTACCCGAATTTGTACCTGAATTCGCTCTTTCATCGCCTCAACATGGCTGATTACGCCAATCGTTTTGCCAGAGGCATTCAGGTTATCCAGCACATCCAGCGCGGAATCCAGCGTTTCACCATCCAACGTACCGAAGCCCTCATCCAGAAATAGCGAGTCAATACGTGTTTTGTTACTGACCAAATCGGAGAGCGCCAGCGCCAGCGCCAGACTGACCAGAAAACTTTCCCCGCCGGACAAGGTTCGCGTATCCCGGACGGCGTCCGCCTGCCAGGTGTCTACTACCTGTAACTCCAGCGTGTCAGAGGCCTTACGTTGCAGCAGATAACGGCCATGCAGGCGTGAAAGTTGGCGGTTGGCCAAATAGACCAGATGGTCCAGTGTTAATCCCTGGGCAAAACGGCGGAATTTGTCGCCTTTTTGCGAGCCGATCAGGTGGTTAAGGTAGCCCCAGTCGTCGCATCCTTGCTGGCTTTTGGCAATATCATCCAGCAATACCTGTTGTTTGAGTCGGTGTTGCTGGTCACTGGCCAGTTGTTGACGCAACTCTCCCTGTCGTTGAACTTCGGTTTTAAGCTCATTGCTCAATCCAGCGAGCGTTTGATTGATATCTGACGGGTTAATGTCTTCTGACAATGAATCAGGTTTTCCGGCCAGGTGCTGTGCCAGCGCCAGTTCCGCCTGTTGATGCAATGCCTCAACCTGCTGCTGTTGCTGACTGATTTTTTCTTTCAACGCCATAAGCTGGTTACGCTCGGCTTCGTCCAACAGCGCGCGTTTGAATGCGTCTTGATTCTCAAACTGGCTCTGTTGCAGCGCAGTATCAAAATGCTGTACCGCCTGCTGATAAGCGGCTTGTGTTCGTTGATATTGCTGTTCCAGACTGCCTTTTTCACCGGTAAGACGGCTGAACGCAGACTGTCCTTGCTGCCATTGTGCCTGAGACTTCTGACGGTATTGTTCATGCTTCTGACTGAGCTGACGCAATTGCCCAAGAACGTCATTGACCTGTTTATTGCCGAATAACTGCCAGCGGGTCTGTTGAGCCTGTTCCAGCGACTGCTCCGTTTCCGTCAATTGCTGTTGTTGTGTTTTGATGGCTTCGTCTATTTCACGCAAACGCCGTTCATCACCTTCAATTTCGGTATTCAGTGACGATAACAGAGGGGTTTGCTGATGTTGTTCGTGCTCGTTCTCCTGCCATCGCAACCACTCCATCTGACGTTGACCAAGCCATGATTCTTGCTCGTCAGCTTCGGGAATTGGCAGACCGAAACGCGTAAGTGATTGCGTGATGGATTGGTGCAGTCGATTTTGCTCCTGCTCGACCTTTTCCCGAGTTTGTTGCAATTCGATATGCGTGGTTTCCAGCATGCGTCGCTGCTGGATATTCAACGCCATCTGCTGTTCCGTTTGTTGCAATAGCTGATTGGCTGCGGTCAGTAAATCCTTACTTTTCTGTATCTGGTGCTGATTTTGCTCTCGTTCTGTAATCTGGGACTGGAGTGACCGTTCCTGCTCATCACACTGCTCCAGCCAGGTGATAAGTGTTTCTGGCTGCTGTGGGTTGAAGTTTACAAGTAAGTGTTCACTTAGCGTTTGGCATTCCTGTTGTAGTGCCTCATGTTCCTGAGAAACATTTAACAGTGCAGTTTGTTGTTGTTGACGCTGTTGCTGTAATAACTGTAGCTGCGTTTCTGTTTGTATCACTGCCGCCTTCAGTGTTTCCACTTCCTGACGTAGGGCATGCAGTCGATTCTGGGTTTCTGAAACGCGCAGTGTCTGGTAGCGTTCAACTGCCGGATGATGTGTAGAACCACACAATGGACACTCTTTACCCGGCTGCAATTGACTTCGTTCGTTTTCAAGACTGGCAATCCGCTGTTCCAGTTCATAGCGTTTATCTAAATCGATCAGGTGTTGGGCCTGTCGTTGATACTCCTGACGTTGTCGTAACTGTAATGCTTCCAACTGCTCGATGCGGTGTTGAGAGTCCTGTTGCTGTGCATCCAACAATTGATACTGGTTGGACAATCGGTGCAGGACTGTGGTGCTGGTCGAGAGTTGTTGCCGTTGCGGCCGCTGAGTGGTGAGTTGGACAAGCTGCTGCTGAAGCGTCGTTACTGGCAGCTGTTGTTCCTGTTGCTGGTGGTGTTGCTGATGTTGCCCGAGTAACTGCTGCGCTCGTCCGGTGGCGGCCTGCTGTGCATCACGTTTTTCGATTAGCTTTACCTGCTGACGTTGCAGATGTTCTGACTGCTCCTGCTGTTGTGCAAGTCTGTCCTGTAGTATCAGCAGTTCCTGTAATAGTTTTCGTTGCTGTGGGAACTGGGCCTGCCAAAGCGGAATATGGCTTCCCCAGTGTTGATACATCAGGTTTTGCTGTCGGTAAATGTCAATTTGCCTTAACCGTTCCTGGGTTTGGCGATACTGCTGACGTAATTGCTCTAGCTTGCCGATAGCGGCTTTCTGTTGGTTACGCTGTTGCTCTAGCGCGTGCTGATACCGGTTGCGTTGCTCCTGTTGCGTGGCGATATGGAGGTCCAGCGGTAGGACTTGTTCGTTGATCAGGGTTTCCTGTTGCTGACGGTAATCGGCATGTTCCTGTTGCGCCACTATCGCTTTTTCGGCTTGTGATTTCAGTAAAGCCATGACGGATTGCTGGTTGGTCAATTGGTCAGTCAAGTCGGTAATGTGCTGGGCCAGTAACGTTTTTTCACGTTGACATCGTTCTTGCGTATCATAAAGAGGGCGTAATTTTTCCGCTGGCGCACTTGTCGCCAATCGTTCCAGTTGTGGTCGAGCCTGTTGTTGCATCTGCTCTACCTGACTGCGCTGCTGTTGCGTGGCAGTGAGCGCCTGCTGACATTGCGCCAGTGTTTCATACCAGCGCTGATGTGCGAGGATTTCATCACGTTGTAGACTCAGTGACTGCTCTCGTTGTTGTCGTGCTGACAACTGATGTTCCAGTTCCGCACGCTGTTCATCACTTAGCAGTTCGATGCTGCTGGCGCGTGCGCGGAATGTATCCAATTGAACCTGTGCTTCTTTATGCTGTTCAAATACCCGTTCGGAAATGAGGCCGTAAATCTCCGTACCTGTCAGCTCTTCCAGTAATTCTGCCCGTTCGTTGGCGTCAGCGTTGAGGAAAGCGGCGAATTGCCCCTGGGATAACAGCATGGATTTGGTGAACCGGTCGAAATCAAGGCCGGTGATATCGGCAATCATTGCCAGCTTGTCATTGATCTTTTCTGTCAGAATTTTGCCGTCGGCACACCGGGCTAGCTCGACTTTCGGTGGTTGTAGATTCCCTTCCGGTGAATTACGGGCCCGACGTTGACTCCAGAAGGCTCGATAGGCAATACCCTTGACTTCAAATTCAACTTCGGCCAGCGACTCAGCGGTATGTCGCGTCATCAGTTCATTCTGAGTGGGTGTCACTTTCAGCCGCGGTGTCTGGTGATATAACGCCAGACAGATGGCGTCGAGCAGTGTGGTTTTACCAGCACCGGTCGGCCCGGTGATGGCAAATAGGCTATTACTGACGAAAGGTTCGCGGGTGAAATCAACTTTCCACTCGCCTTGTAGCGAGTTGAGGTTTTTTAAACGCAGGCTGAGTATTTTCATACCTTGTCCTCCTGCCGATGTTCATCCTGTTCGATGTCATGCATGACCTGTGTAAACAGTGTCTGAAGCCGTTGTCGACGTGGTGTCTCCAGGTCGGGCTCCAACGCCAGGCGCCGTTCGAAGACCTCTTCTGGTTTCAGTTCGTTCAGTGTCTCTTTTTCCTGTTGTATCAGCATTTGTAAATGTTGTTCCCGCGCCCGGCGCAGTAGCAGCACTTCAACATGTAGCCCCACCGTCAGTTCTTCAATCCGTTTCTGAATGTCATTCAGGTAGTCCTGTGTGGCGACTTCAATATCCAGCCAGACTGGCGATGCTCCCTGATACTCCCTGAATCCGTTCAGGCGACGTTCAATTTCTACCAAATCGCCTTTGATCAACTGCATCGGCTGTGTTTCTGGGATGGTCAATGTATCGACAGTGTGGAGTGATCCTTGGTCAAACGTGACCAGATAAACGGATTTTTCGTGATTCAACTCATCAAAGCTCAATGCGATGGGGGAGCCGCTATAACGAATGTGTTCGGTCTTTGCGATTCGTTGAGGGCGGTGAATGTGTCCGAGGGCAATATAATCGGCGGGGGGAAAGATTTGAGCTGGAAAGGCTTCCAACGTGCCAATATAAATATCACGCACTGAATCCGATGTCGTGACACCGACAGTGGTAAGGTGACCAGTAGCAATGATGGGCAAGGGTAATCCCAGCTCATCACGTCGCTGACAGGCAACCTGGTAGCAGTGCTGATAATGTTCGGCAATGGCGTCCAGCAGCGCTCGCTGTTTATCTGCACCAGACTGGCCAGCCTGGCTGGTTAGCAAATCGCGCGGACGCAGGAAAGGAATGGCGCACAGTAGGGCACCCGGTTCCCCCTGACGGTTATTCAGTACCAGCACTTGCCGGTCAATATCGTTATCGCTGCTGGCGATGACCTGCGTGTTCAGGCAGGCCAGCAGGGAACGGGATTCGTTCAGCGTGGCCACTGAGTCATGGTTTCCGCCAAGTATCACCAACTGGCAACCGGTGTGCTGCAAATCCACGACAAAACGGTTATACATCTCCCGTGCATAGCTGGGCGGGGTTCCGTTATCGAAAATGTCACCTGCTACTATTACTGCATCCACATCGTGTTGTTGAACTTGATGAATCAACCAGCATAGAAAGGCCTGGTGTTCAGCGGCACGGCTCTTGGTATAAAAATATTGACCAAGATGCCAGTCAGAAGTGTGAATAATTCGCATGAAACTCCCTGCTGATGGGGTTATGTAATAGTTATCATCGGCGATTATAGGTGGTCAGTTTAGTGCTGTCGCAAAGAATAGCAGTAATTACGTCAGGTTAAATCAGACCAGAAGAGTGGACCCGGGGGCAGGTTTCTGTTCATAAATCTGTCACAAAAGTGACGCATAATGCATTCCGCACGCTAATAGCGATGATTAATGGCAGGATTAACGATGGCAAGACGTATTTTGGTTGTGGAAGATGAAGCGCCTATCCGTGAAATGGTGTGCTTTGTGCTGGAACAGAACGGTTATCAGCCAGTTGAGGCGGAAGATTATGATAGCGCGATAAACCAGCTGACTGAACCATACCCTGAATTGGTTCTGCTTGACTGGATGCTGCCTGGCGGTTCAGGCCTGCAATTCATCAAGCACATGAAACGTGAAACACTGACCCGGGATATTCCGGTAATGATGCTTACCGCGCGCGGAGAAGAAGAAGATCGGGTGCGTGGGCTTGAAGTTGGTGCGGATGATTACATTACCAAACCATTTTCCCCCAAGGAACTGGTAGCGCGTATCAAGGCTGTGATGCGTCGGATTTCACCCATGGCGGTGGATGAAGTGATTGAAATGCGCGGGTTAAGCCTTGATCCTTCTTCACATCGAGTGACGACGGATGAGTACGCGCTGGATATGGGGCCAACTGAATTTAAATTGCTGCATTTCTTTATGACGCACTCTGAACGGGTATATAGTCGTGAACAGTTGCTGAATCATGTTTGGGGCACTAACGTTTATGTTGAGGATCGTACTGTTGATGTTCATATCCGCCGTCTTCGTAAAGCGCTGGAGACCAGTGGGCATGACAAAATGGTGCAGACGGTTCGTGGAACCGGTTATCGTTTCTCGACGCGTTACTGACAGCGTTAGTTTGGGAGATTTTCTAACGTGCTAGAACGTTTATCCTGGAAAAAGCTGGCATTGGAGCTGGCTTTTTTTTGTACTCCTGCTGTGTTGCTTGGGCTGATTTTTGGTTATCTGCCCTGGTTTCTTCTGGTCTTTGTTTTGGCGGCTTTATGCTGGAATTTTTACAATCAGCTTAAACTCTCTCATTGGCTGTGGATTGACCGCAGCATGACGCCACCTCCCGGTCGGTGGAGCTGGGAACCGCTGTTTTATGGTCTCTATCAGATGCAGTTGCGCAACCGTCGACGTCGACGCGAACTGGCGCTGTTGATCAAACGTTTTCGCAGCGGCGCTGAGTCACTACCTGACGCGGTAGTGATCACCACAGAAGAAGGCACCATGATCTGGTGTAATCGGCTAGCCCAGCATTTACTGGGATTCCGTTGGCCAGAGGATAATGGTCAAAATATTCTCAATCTGCTGCGTTATCCGGAATTTACCGAATATATGCAGTTACGGGACTTCAGTGGACCGCTGATGTTGCTGTTGAATAATTCGTATCATGTCGAGTTCCGCGTGATGCCCTATTCAGAAGGGCAGTTGCTGATAGTGGCTCGCGACGTGACACAAATGCATCAGCTTGAAGGTGCCCGCCGTAATTTCTTTGCTAATGTCAGTCACGAGCTGCGTACACCATTGACAGTGTTACAAGGTTATCTGGAAATGATGAGTGATGAATCGCTGGATGCCACTTTACAGGCAAAGGCGCTCAATACCATGCAGGAGCAGACGCGGCGGATGGATGGTCTGGTTAAACAACTGCTTACGCTATCCCGCATCGAGGCGGCAACCGCTATCGATCTGAGCGAGGAAGTGGACATTCCGCTGATGCTGCGGGTGTTACAGCGTGAAGCGGAGACGCTGAGTCAAGGGCGCCATGAGATCATTTTTCGTGTTAATGAACAATTAAAAGTGTTCGGTAATGAAGATCAGCTGCGCAGCGCGGTTTCCAATTTAGTGTATAACGCGGTGAATCATACGCCGAAGGGAACCCGTATTGAGGTGTGCTGGCAACAGACGCCGTCGGGCGCACAGTTTCAGGTGAGCGATAACGGGCCAGGTATTGCCCCCAAACATCTACCTCGCCTGACCGAGCGGTTTTATCGTGTGGATAAAGCCCGTTCCCGCCAGACCGGGGGTAGCGGACTGGGGCTGGCTATCGTGAAACACGCCCTTGGCCATCATGACGCCAAGCTGGAAGTTATTAGCGAAGAAGGTATCGGTTCTCGCTTTATGTTTACCCTGCCAAACCGGTTGATAGTGTCTTCCGCCCTGAACCAAAATACGGCTAAACCGTTAGCCTGACGGAAATACCTGATGAAATCCGCTATCACACCGCCGCAGCTACGTTGTTGCTGCTCGGTGTTGTTTGCGGTACCCAACCTCGCTATACATTCATGAGTATTTGTCACGGGAAGATGAATTTATTTCATGTGATGTGAAAATTACTCCCTTGTCCTTGATTAATACTCATGCCAAGATGCTCCCACTTTTAGCCGTCTAGATGTCCATTAAATACAGCGGCGTAATTATTTTATAATGAAACTATAACTCTGTGACAGTAATTGCGCTGTCAACAGGCTGTCAGGAGCAAAACATGACACAAACACTTCCTCCGTTTCGTGCCGACGTGGTCGGTAGTTTGTTGCGTCCCACAGCAATTAAACAGGCCCGTGAGCAGTTTCAGGCTGGTGAGATTGGCGCCGCTCAATTGCGGAACATAGAAGATCAGGAAATTCTGCGTGCGGTTGAGTTGCAGCGGAACACCGGATTGCAGGTGGTGACTGATGGTGAATTTCGTCGTGCCTGGTGGCATTTCGATTTTTTTGAAGGGTTGAACGGTGTTGAGCGTTATGAAGCCGAGCAAGGCATTCAGTTCAACGGTATTCAGACCAAGTCCCGTGGCATAAAAGTAACCGGTAAAGTGAGTTTCAACCCACAGCATCCCATGCTGGCAGACTTCCGTTATCTGAACGCTATTGCGGGCGATGCGGTGGCGAAGATGACCATACCCAGTCCAAGCGTGATGCATTTTCGTGGCGGTCGTAAGGCTATTGATAGCACCATTTACCCCGATCTGGGCGCCTACTTTGACGATTTGGCTCAGACTTGGCGTGATGCCATTAAAGCGTTTTATGATGCAGGTTGCCGTTATTTGCAACTGGATGACACGGTATGGGCTTATCTGTGTTCTGACGATCAGAAGCGCCAAATCCGTGAACGTGGTGAAGATCCACAACAACTGTGCCGTATTTATGCGGATGTGCTGAATAAAGCGTTGATTGGCAAACCAGACGATCTGATTATCGGGCTGCATGTTTGCCGGGGGAATTTCCGTTCGACCTGGATTTCCGAAGGGGGCTATGAACCGGTGGCCAAAACCCTGTTTGGTGAAGTGAATGTCGATGCTTTCTTTCTGGAGTATGACTCGGAGCGTGCGGGGGGATTTGAGCCGTTGCGCTATATCAAGCCGGGACACCAACAAGTTGTACTGGGGCTTATCACGACTAAAAATGGCGAATTGGAAAATGTACAGGATGTAGAAAGTCGTATTGCTGAAGCGGCAAAATATGTCGACATAAAACAGCTTTGTCTGAGTCCGCAGTGTGGCTTCGCGTCAACAGAAGAGGGCAACAGCCTGAGCGAAGAAGCTCAGTGGAACAAGCTGAAACTAGTGGTCGATATCGCCCAGCGTGTGTGGTGATTCAGTACCCGTTTATGTTTGTTATAACGCTGGCATATTTCGCCAGCGTTTTTTATTTCTATAAGTTTTAGTTATGGTTTTATTTTGTACAATCTAAGTATTTAATGGGATTTTATTGCACTAAATATTCTTATGATGCACAAATCATGTATTGGCCGATTGTCCTAAATTAACTCAATATGTCATCTTAGCAATTAAATTTAGTTTAATATTCTGCTTTTTAGATCAAGTGTTGTATTTTTTCGCTATAAACGCTTTACTTAGCCCCCATTGTGGCTATATCCAATAAATTGCACGATGCAGGAAGACGGCAACCAGGTAACTGAGCACAGCTAACGCATCTGCAACTTGAAAGATGATGGATATATACGCCAATCAATTATTTCAATAATTCTGCACATTGCCCGAATGAAAATCTGGTGTCGCTGATTTTTCTACCCGGTTTTTTCTTTTTTAGCGAGTTTATACAGGCAACACGACATAACTATGAGTCATCGTTTAACGTCCAAAGATATCATGGCATTGGGTTTTATGACCTTTGCCCTGTTTGTCGGCGCGGGGAATATCATTTTCCCCCCGATGGTGGGTTTACAGGCGGGAGAACATGTCTGGATCGCCGCACTCGGTTTTTTGATCACTGCCGTTGGGCTACCGGTCCTAACCATTATTGCCTTGGCACGGGTTGGCGGTGGTATCGATACCTTGAGCAGTCCGATTGGCAAGAAAGCCGGCGTTGTGCTGGCGACGGTATGCTACCTGGCCGTCGGGCCATTGTTTGCAACCCCTCGTACCGCAACAGTATCGTTTGAAGTAGGTATTGCACCGTTGGTGGGTGAGGGCACCACACCGCTACTGATATATAGCCTGATCTATTTTGCGATTGTCATCGGGATTTCCCTGTATCCGGGGCGTTTGCTGGATACTGTCGGTCATATTCTGGCACCGGTAAAAATTATCGCTCTGACGATATTGGGTGTGGCGGCGCTACTGTGGCCTGTCGGTGCTCCCATTCCGGCTACTGATATCTATCAGCATGTGCCTTTTTCCAGCGGGTTTATTAATGGTTATCTCACTATGGATACGCTGGGGGCGATGGTATTCGGTATTGTAATAGTTAACGCCGCCCGTTCCCGAGGGGTTGTCGATGCTGCCCTGCTTACCCGGTACACCATGCTGGCGGGGTTGATTGCGGGTGTTGGTTTAACACTGGTTTATTTGAGTCTGTTCCAGTTGGGATCGAACAGCGGTGTTTTGGTGCCGGAAGCGCAGAATGGGGCTGAAATTCTGCATGCTTATGTTCAGCACACCTTTGGTAATATGGGCAGTAGCTTTCTGGCATTGCTGATTTTTACTGCCTGCATGGTGACCGCGGTAGGGCTGACTTGCGCCTGTGCGGAGTTTTTTTCCCAGTATCTGCCTTTTTCCTACCGTACACTGGTTTTCACCCTGGGGCTGTTTTCAATGGTGGTGTCTAATCTGGGATTGAGCCACTTGATTCAAATGTCCATTCCGGTGCTGACGGCGATTTATCCGCCCTGTATCGTGCTGGTTTTACTGAGTTTTACGCTTCGCTGGTGGAATAACAGTGCGCATATTATCGCGCCGGTGATGTTGGTGAGCCTGTTATTTGGCATGGTTGATGGTGTAAAATCGTCTGCCTTCCAGCCGTTGCTGCCACTGTGGATATTGCATTTGCCGTTGAGTGAACAAGGGTTGGCCTGGCTGCCGCCATCCATGGCGGTGTTGCTGGTGGCGATTATTTACGACCGGGTGTCTGGTCATCAGGAAGTCAGGGTGCATCTTTAAGTTGTGATTGTTTGAATTTTGTACCACAGGCAAGCGCCTGTGGTTTTTTCGTTTGTAAAACAGGGTTGCTTATTTATGGAACAACAATCCAAGCTCAAGCGTGGGTTAAGTGCGCGGCACATCCGTTTTATCGCTTTAGGTTCGGCGATTGGTACCGGCTTGTTCTATGGCTCAGCCAGCGCTATTCAGATGGCGGGACCCAGCGTGTTGCTGGCTTATCTGATTGGGGGCGTGGTGGCCTACATTATCATGCGCGCCTTGGGGGAGATGTCGGTCAATAACCCTCAGGCCAGTTCTTTTTCACGTTACGCCCTGGATTACCTTGGGCCGTTGGCGGGATATATCACCGGCTGGACCTATTGTTTTGAGATGCTGATCGTTGCGATTGCCGATGTTACCGCTTTTGGCATCTACATGAGCGTCTGGTTTCCCGATGTCCCGCACTGGGTATGGGTGCTGAGCGTGGTGATGATCATCGGTGCGATCAACCTGATGAACGTCAAGGTGTTTGGTGAATTGGAGTTCTGGTTGTCCTTCTTCAAAGTGGCAACCATTATTGTCATGATCATCGCCGGCGTCGGTATTATCGTCTGGGGAATCGGCAATGGTGGTGAATCGACCGGTATTCATAACCTGTGGTCCAACGGTGGTTTTTTCAGCCATGGGGTTATGGGAATGATTATTTCACTACAGATGGTGATGTTTGCCTATGGCGGTGTGGAAATTATCGGTATTACCGCTGGGGAAGCGCAAGACCCTCGTAAATCGATTCCACGGGCCATCAACTCAGTGCCGTGGCGTATTCTGGTATTTTATGTTGGTACACTATTCGTGATTATGTCCATCTATCCATGGAATCAGGTAGGGACTAATGGTAGCCCGTTTGTGCTGACGTTCCAGCATATGGGCATTACCGCCGCAGCGGGTATTCTGAATTTTGTGGTGATTACTGCCTCGCTTTCCGCGATTAACAGCGATGTTTTTGGTGTAGGACGTATGTTGCACGGCATGGCGGAACAAGGACAAGCGCCCAGGATCTTTACCCGACTTTCACGACATGGCATTCCCTGGGTGACAGTAGTAGTGATGACCATGGCGTTGTTGGTGGCGGTGTACCTGAATTACATCATGCCGGAAAAAGTCTTTCTGGTGATCGCCTCTCTGGCAACCTTCGCGACGGTATGGGTGTGGATTATGATCCTGTGTTCTCAAATCGCCTTTCGTCGCAAACTCAGCCGTGAAGAAACAAAAGCACTGGCCTTCCCGTTACGTGGTGGCGCTGTCACCTCTGCTGTCGGGGTGGTTTTCCTGATTTTTATCATTGGATTGATTGGTTATTTCCCTGATACCCGAATTTCTCTGTATGTCGGGGTGCTGTGGATAGTTATGCTGCTGCTAAGCTATGCCATTTATCAACGTCGTAAAAAACTTGAAACAGCTACCTGCTGATAACGGCTTTGCTGCTGTCAGGTATTTCCCGTTAGATAAATCTTAAAGATAAGAAAAAAGCCAATTGCGTTAGCAATTGGCTTTTTAACACTGATGAAAACTAATAACCGGAAGAAGTTGTTTCTTACAGCTTGGCCGCGTTTTCAGACAGATATTTAGCTACGCCATCAGGGGAGGCACCCATACCGGCTTTGCCTTTTTCCCATTGAGCCGGGCATACTTCGCCATGCTCTTCGTGGAACTGCAATGCGTCAACCATACGCAGCATTTCGTCGATGTTACGGCCTAACGGCAGATCGTTAACAACCTGATGGCGGACAACACCATTTTTGTCAACCAGGAAAGAACCGCGCAGTGCCACGCCGGCATCTGGATGTTCAATACCATATGCCTTCTGAATTTCACGTTTAGAATCTGCGACCATTGCATATTTCACTTCGCCGATACCGCCTTTATCGATCGGCGTTTTGCGCCAGGCGTTATGTACGAATTCAGAATCGAAAGAAACACCAACAACTTCAACACCACGTTTCTGGAACTCTTCATAGCGGTGATCGAATGCGATCAGCTCGGAAGGGCAAACGAAAGTGAAATCCATCGGCCAGAAGAAGATCACAGCAGGTTTACCACTGATATGCTTTTTCAGGTTGAAATTTTCAACAATTTCTCCGCTTCCTAAAACAGCTGCAGCAGTGAAGTCGGGGGCTGGGCGAGTTACCAGGACCATAATTACTCCTGTAAATAATTGTGAATGATGGATTGATGTAGAAAACGTTAGTAAGTATAGGGACTCCATACTAGTGAATAAAGGTAAAGCGACCAATCAATGAGATAGCTTTTGCCTATCGAATCAATTGGTATTTAACCCTGATACTTAAATTAATCCCTTTGTCTAAAAGGGCAAGCAGTATCGACAAAACTATAGCAGACCAGCTTAAGATCTAAAGTTGACCCGTTTTCGCCAACTGCATCATACGAGGATAGAATTGCCAGAATAATGTTTCAAATTGGTGGTAGTGACGTTCAATATCGCTAAAAGAGCCGGAAAGTGCGGCCAGACGCGGGCGACGCACTGACATCCGATGCAGTACATCGGCGATGAAGGGGAGCTCTGCATAGCGCTCCAGCCAACGTTCCGGCCATAAATAACGGTTTAGGTTCTGGAAACGATCTGGCGTTTGGGACAAATGAGGGACTATTTGCAATTGCGCCGTAGTAATAAAGTTATCCAGCAAGGTCGTAGGTTCCAGTGTCGACCAATGCCGTGACAGAAAATGATCCCACAGAACATCGAGTGTGATCGGGGCGACTCGGCGATAGTCCGCACTGAAACAGCGGCAGGCTTCCCGTACTTCAGGCAGACTGTCGGTAAGGACATCGACGCGACGATGCAATCGGATGCCTGCCACAATGTCAGACGGATAATGTTCCTGGGGATTACCCCGTACAAAATCAGCCATCAGATTCCCGATCAGAGAACTGTTGGACAGTGTGGCCAGATGGAGGTGCGCGAGAAAATTCATGTGCCCAGTATAGTGCAATTTATCTGTATTCCTTGCTTATTTCTTGCAGCCATCCTCTCTCGGCTCTAGACTAGGCCGCCTCTTTTTTTACTATGTCGAAAAGCTAAGTGAATTGTCATGCGTGTTACCGATTTTTCGTTTGAACTTCCTGAATCTCTTATTGCCCATTATCCACAGCCACAACGCAGTGGTTGTCGTTTACTGTCGCTGGATGGGCCGACAGGGAAGATAACGCATGGCGTGTTTACCGATCTATTGGACAAACTGGATGCTGGCGATCTGCTGGTTTTCAACAATACTCGAGTCATTCCGGCTCGCCTGTTTGGTCGTAAAGCCAGTGGTGGCAAACTGGAAGTGCTGGTGGAGCGAGTGCTGGATGAACACCGTGTACTGGCACATGTTCGTGCGTCTAAGGCGCCGAAACCCGATGCGGTGCTGATTCTCGGTGAAGATGAGAGCGTACGTGCAACGATGCTGGCCCGTCACGATGCCTTGTTTGAGATTCGCTTTGATGACGCGCGCGATGTGCTGACCATCCTTAATGATATCGGCCATATTCCGTTGCCGCCTTATATTGACCGCCCTGATGAAGAAAGCGATCGGGAGCTGTACCAGACGGTTTACAGCCTGCGACCAGGTGCGGTAGCCGCGCCTACTGCTGGATTGCATTTCGATGAACCGATGCTGGCTGCTCTGTGCGCCAAAGGTGTGAAGATGGCGTTTGTCACTTTGCATGTCGGGGCTGGTACTTTCCAACCTGTACGGGTCGAGACCATCGAAGAGCACATCATGCACGCGGAGTACGCTGAAGTACCACAGAATGTGGTGGATGAGGTATTGGCCTGTAAGTCGCGAGGCAATCGGGTTGTTGCTGTTGGCACCACGTCAGTCCGTTCGCTGGAAAGTGCGGCGCAGGCCAGCCAGGATGGATTGATTTCCCCTTTTTTTGGTGATACCCGCATTTTTATCTATCCCGGTTACCACTATCGGGTGATCGATGCGCTGGTGACTAACTTTCACCTGCCTGAATCCACGTTGATCATGCTGGTTTCAGCCTTCGCCGGGTATCACCATACCATGAGCGCCTATCAGCAGGCAGTGGCAGAGCAATACCGTTTTTTCAGTTATGGCGATGCGATGTTTATCACGCACAATGCTGCGGCTGAGCAGGAAAAAATCGGGTAACTCCCTGTTATTATGTACTACAGACCAGGTTCTGTGGGTATGACTGTTTTATAAGCAATCAACGATAACATCAGACTGTTTCTCTGATGCTGGAGGTTAAGTGAAGTATGAATTATTAAATACCGATGGTTGCGCTCGCCGTGGTCGCATGGTATTTGAACGCGGTGTAGTGGAAACACCGGCATTTATGCCGGTAGGTACTTACGGTACGGTTAAAGGGATGACTCCGGAAGAAGTCAAGGAAACCGGCGCGCAGATCCTGTTAGGTAATACTTTTCATCTGTGGCTGCGTCCTGGGCAGGAAATCATGAAGCTGCATGGTGATCTGCACGATTTTATGCAGTGGCATGGACCTATTCTTACTGATTCCGGCGGTTTCCAGGTGTTTAGCCTGGGAGATATCCGTAAAATTACGGAAGAGGGTGTCCATTTCCGTAACCCGATTAATGGCGATGCCATTTTTCTGAGCCCTGAAAAATCCATGGAAATCCAGCATGATCTGGGCTCCGACATTGTGATGATTTTCGACGAATGTACGCCGTATCCTGCTGACTGGGATTATGCCAAGCGCTCAATGGAAATGTCGCTGCGCTGGGCGCAACGCAGTCGCCAGCGTTTTGACGAGCTAGGTAACAAGAATGCGCTGTTTGGGATTATTCAGGGTAGTGTTTACGAAGATTTACGAGATGTCTCGGTAAAAGAACTGGTAGACATTGGCTTTGATGGGTACGCTGTGGGCGGCTTGGCAGTCGGCGAACCTAAAGCGGACATGCACCGAATTCTGGAACATGTCTGTCCGCAAATTCCGGCGGATAAACCCCGTTATCTTATGGGGGTCGGAAAACCGGAAGATTTGGTTGAAGGGGTGCGGCGTGGCATTGATATGTTTGACTGCGTAATGCCAACGCGTAATGCCCGTAATGGTCATTTGTTTGTCACCGATGGGATAGTAAAAATCCGTAATGCCAAGTATAAGGACGACACTGGACCATTGGATGAACACTGTGATTGCTACACGTGTCGCAATTATAGCCGTGCCTACTTGCATCACCTTGATCGTTGTAACGAAATACTTGGTGCACGACTCAATACTATCCATAATTTGCGCTATTATCAGCGGCTGATGGCAGGTTTACGTCAGGCCATTGAAAAGGGTAGATTAGAGGACTTTGTGGCTGCGTTTTATCAGCGTATGGGTAAGCCGGTTCCGCCGTTGGCTGAACAGGATGTTGTAGATGATAAGGGTGGCCACCTTTAAATATCGTTTTATTGATAACATTTTTGTGTTGATAACAAAGAGGAAACTTAAATGAGTCTTTTTATTTCCGATGCTGTAGCAGCAACCGCTGGTGCTCCGGCTCAGGGAAGCCCGTACTCTCTGGTTATTATGCTGGCCGTTTTCGGTCTGATCTTTTACTTCATGATCCTGCGTCCCCAGCAAAAACGTACCAAGGAACACAAAAAGCTGATGGATTCCATCAGCAAGGGTGATGAAGTATTGACCACCGGCGGCTTGGTTGGCCGTGTAACCAAAGTGTCCGATACTGGTTATGTTTCGATTGCCTTGAATGATGATAATGAAGTCATTATCAAACGTGATTTCGTGGCGGCAGTGTTGCCGAAGGGTACTATGAAAGCCCTGTAATTTTCGACTTTCCCGAAGGGAACTACCGTGTTGAACCGTTATCCTTTGTGGAAGTACATCATGCTGATCGTGATTCTTGCTGTCGGTCTGCTTTATGCACTTCCTAACCTGTATGGTGAGGATCCGGCGGTACAGATTACTGGCGCGCGAGGTGTCGCCGCCAGTGAATCTACGCTGGTCCAGGTCCAGAAAGTATTAAAAGAACAAAATATCGCCAGCAAGTCGATTGCACTGGAAAATGGTGCGATTCTGGCTCGCTTTTCTAATCCTGATATTCAGCTTCGTGCCCGGGAAGCGCTGCTCAGCGCGCTGGGCGATAAATTTGTAGTGGCGCTTAACCTGGCTCCGGCTACACCGCAATGGTTGAGAATGCTGGGAGCAGAGCCCATGAAGTTAGGGCTCGATCTGCGTGGCGGCGTTCACTTTCTGATGGAAGTGGATATGGGTACCGCGCTAAGTAAACTGCAAGAGCAGACCATGGATTCCCTGCGCAGCGACCTGCGTGACAAAGGTATCCCTTATTCTTCAGTTAGTAAGTCAGATAATTATGGTGTCGAGATTCGTTTCCGCGACAGTCAGACCCGTGATGAAGCTGTTAACTATTTGACGCCACGCCACCGTGATTTGGTTATCAATGCTTCAGGCGGCGACATGCTGCATGCCGTGATGAGTGATGCCCGTTTGAGAGAAGCTCGCGAATATGCCGTACAGCAGAACATTAACATTCTGCGTAACCGCGTAAACCAGCTGGGCGTGGCTGAACCATTGGTGCAGCGTCAAGGGTCAGACCGTATTGTTGTTGAATTGCCGGGGATTCAGGATACCGCGCGAGCCAAGGAGATCCTTGGGGCTACCGCAACGTTGGAATTCCGTCTGGTAAACAGTAATGTTGACGCAGCGGCGGCGGCCAGTGGCCATATACCGGGTGACTCAGAAGTGAAGTACATGCAGGATGGCTCTCCGGTAGTGCTATACAAACGCGTGATTCTGACCGGTGACCACATTACTGACTCTACTTCGAGCACTGACGAATATAACCGTCCGCAAGTGAATATTTCATTGGACAGCACTGGTGGAAACATCATGTCCAACTTCACCAAGAACAGCATCGGTAAGCTGATGGCAACACTGTTTGTAGAGTATAAAGACAGTGGTAAGAAAGATGCCAAAGGTCGCGCCATCCTGGTGAAACATGAAGAAGTGATTAACGTTGCGACTATTCAGTCTCGTCTGGGGAATAGCTTCCGAATTACAGGTATCAGCAATCCAAATGAAGCGCGTCAGCTGTCACTGCTGCTGCGTGCTGGTGCATTGATTGCACCTATTCAGATTGTTGAAGAGCGGACCATCGGGCCGACACTGGGGATGCAGAACATCACACAGGGTCTGGAAGCCTGTCTATGGGGATTGGTGGCATCTATTCTGTTTATGGTGGTTTACTACCGTAAGTTCGGCATTATAGCGACCACCGCGTTGCTCGCTAACCTGGTGCTGATTATTGGTGTGATGTCGCTGTTGCCAGGGGCAACACTTACGATGCCGGGTATCGCAGGTATCGTGCTAACGCTGGCGGTAGCCGTTGACGCCAACGTACTGATTAACGAGCGTATCAAGGAGGAGCTGAGGAACGGCCGTACTGTTCAGCAGGCGATCCATGAAGGTTATAAAGGCGCATTCTCCAGTATTATTGATGCGAACGTGACCACGTTGATTACTGCGGTGATCCTGTATGCCGTCGGTACCGGTTCCATAAAAGGGTTTGCCATCACGACGACCATCGGGGTGCTTACCTCTATGTTCACGTCAATTGTTGGTACTCGTGCCATCGTTAACCTGCTTTACGGCGGTAAACGCATAAACAAGCTGTCTATCTGAGGAGTGCGTTGTGGCACAGGAATATACTGTTGAGCAACTCAACTACGGGCGTAAAGTCATTGACTTTATGCGCTGGGATAATCTTGCCTTCCTGATTTCAGGGACACTGGTGGTTATCGCTCTCGTCCTGATAGGTGTTCGTGGTTTTAACTGGGGGCTGGATTTTACCGGTGGTACGGTAATTGAAATTCACCTTGAGAAACCAGCCAATCTGGATGTGATGCGTAATGCGCTTAAACAAGCGGGTTTTGCTGATCCGCTGGTTCAGAATTTCGGCAGCAGCCGTGATCTGATGGTGCGCATGGCGCCGTCAGTGGGCAATTCTGGACAGGAGTTGGGTAATCAGGTATTGAGCGTGATTAACCAGAAAATCGGGCAGAATGCAGTAGTAAAACGGATTGAGTTCGTCGGCCCCAGCGTGGGCAGTGATTTGGCGCAAGCCGGTGCTATGGCATTGCTGTCTGCACTGATTTGTATCCTGATTTATGTGGGCTTCCGATTCGAATGGCGTTTGGCCCTTGGGGCGGTTATTGCCTTGGCTCATGACGTCATTATTACGTTAGGGGTGTTATCACTGTTCAAGATAGAGGTTGACCTGACTATCGTGGCATCGCTGATGTCCGTTATCGGTTACTCACTGAATGACAGTATCGTGGTTTCTGACCGTATCCGTGAAAATTTCCGTAAAATTCGCCGTGGTACGTCGTATGAAATCATGAATGTCTCTCTGACGCAGACCTTGAGCCGTACTATTATGACATCCGCCACTACGCTGGTAGTGGTACTGATGCTGTATATCTTTGGTGGTGCGATGCTGAATGGTTTTGCACTTTCCATGTTGATCGGGGTATCAGTTGGTACGGTTTCTTCTATCTACGTAGCTTCTGCGCTGGCGCTGAAACTCGGTATGAAACGTGAACATATGCTTCAGCAAAAAGTAGAGAAAGAAGGGGCTGACCAGCCGTCACTGCTGCCGTAATCCGTTGGTTTCTCGGATTTTTAATAAAGATTGACCTTCAGTTGAACTAAAAAACCCGCCAATTGGCGGGTTTTTTAGTTATGGATATTAATTCCGTCCTGACGTCCCGGTGGACTCATTAACACCATGAGTTGATGGTTCGGCAATAATATGGTGTACACGTACAAATCCGAGTTGCTCTGGGGAGAGGTCAGATAACCTGACGTCGACAGTGACTTCTGGTTTTGGTATCAAGGGCTGTGGAACTGTCAGTGACAGGGTTTGCATATCAATATCCAACGGTTTTCCGCTGACTGGATCGAGCGGACCCCAGTTGATCTGGACACTGAAAGCGGGTAAAGCTGTGTCATTAAGCGTGCGGAACACCAGCAAGGCACGGGTGCCATTGGCCTCGGGCTCGATCTGGCTGAGTGACAGACTCAGTCTGCCGATACTGCTATCAATGAGTGCGCTGTCTTTCGCCGCAGGCAACAGATATGCCCCGGAGGTTGAGTTGGCATTCAGCGAATTTTGCTGTTCCAGCGCTGCGGCGCGATCGGACAGATCTCGCAGTTTCTGATTGAGCTGACCGATTTCATTTTGTACATGGGTTGTTTGAGGCTGGGCGCAGCCTGCCAGCAATGCCATAGCCGACAGCGTGAAGATGAGGCGATAGCGGATGGTCATGTCGTGTTTCTCCCTTGGACCGTGTACATGAGCTATTTAATGATCATCAATGTAGAGGTGATTTAATCTCCGCTATAGTGACTGACAACTTTCAGGGAAAGATAGGTGGAGAATGCTGAATTGTAGTGAAAAATAGAAATACAGCGGGACGCTGCCCGCTGTATCGGAGGAATAGAAGCAGAGGTATCACTGCCAGCCATAGCGACGGGCAAAGAAGCCTTTCATTGCCTGCGTCAACAACATATAGCTACCCAGAATCGCGATCAGCCACGGGAAGTAGCTGAGGGGCAGCGCCTGCAATTGCAAGAAGCCATCCAATGGTGAGAAGGTAAGTCCAATACCCGTTCCTATGATCAATAGCGTCATCACTGCCAGTGGCCATGCCGGGCGACTTTGGATAAAGGGAATCCGGCGGGTACGAATCATATGCACAATCAGCGTCTGCGACAATAGGCCTTCAATAAACCAGCCAGACTGGAACAGCGTCTGTAGTTCCGGTGTATTGGCATGAAAAACCCACCACATAAGCGCAAATGTCAGCACATCAAAAATCGAACTGATGGGACCGAAGAACACCATGAAACGCCCCAGATCTCTGGCGTTCCAGCGTTGTGGCTGTCGGAGTTGCTCTTCATCCACATTGTCAAACGGGATGGCAATCTGCGAAATATCGTACATCAGATTCTGAATCAGCAAATGCAACGGCAACATTGGCAGGAACGGTAAAAAAGCACTGGCAATTAACACGCTGAAAACATTGCCAAAATTAGAACTGGCAGTCATTTTGATATATTTCAGCATGTTGGCAAACGTGCGACGTCCTTCAATCACGCCTTGTTCCAGCACCATAAGGCTTTTTTCCAGCAGGATGATATCTGCGGCTTCACGGGCGATATCCACTGCCGAATCAACGGAGATACCGATGTCTGCGGCACGTAGAGCTGGAGCATCATTGATACCGTCGCCCATGAAGCCCACCACATGTCCTTCAGACCGTAGCAGCCTCACAATCCGTTCTTTGTGTAGCGGCGTTAAACGAGCAAACAGTGTCGTGGTGAGTGCTTTTGTGGCCAATTGTTTGTCGTTGAGCGCATCAATATCGCTGCCGATGAGACTGCCTTCGAGTTCAATACCAACTTCCCGACAGATTTTGGCTGCTACCAGTTCGCTGTCGCCGGTAAGGATCTTGACCGTTACACCGTTATCTTTCAGCGCTTTCAGTGCCGGCGCGGTGCTTTCTTTCGGCGGATCAAGAAAGGCGATGTAGCCTTCCAGAATTAAATCGGACTCATCTACACGGCTATAATCCTGGCGGTCAGCTGTCATCATTTTGCTGGCGACGGCCACCACACGCAGCCCCTGGCGGTTGAGATCGTCAGTCAACTGGCGGATTTGTGTCAGCAACTGATCATCTAATGTCAGCAACTGTTCGCCTCGCCGTACCTGTGAGCAGGCGCTGAGCATCTCTTCCAGCGCCCCTTTGCAGATCAGCAAATGTCCACTGTGGTTCTCACTCACTACTACCGACATACGACGACGTTCAAAGTCGAACGGTATTTCATCCACTTTCCGCCAGCGAGACAGGGTAGAATGCTGTTGATCGGGTGGCATAACGTCCAGTACCGCCTGGTCCAGCAGATTTCGTAATCCGGTCTGGTAGGCGCTGTTGAGCCAGGCACGATGCAGTACCTGCTGACTGGCGCGGCCAAACGCATCGGTATGACACTCCAGTACAATTTTATCCTGTGTCAGCGTGCCGGTTTTATCCGTGCATAAAATATCCATGGCGCCAAAGTTCTGGATTGCATCCAGGCGTTTGACGATCACTTTTTGATGCGACAGTTTCACTGCGCCTTTGGCTAGCGTCGAGGTGACGATCATCGGCAGCATTTCTGGTGTCAGACCTACGGCAACAGAGAGTGAAAACAAGGCGGCTTCCCACCAGTCACCTTTGGTATAGCCGTTGATCACCAACACTACTGGCGTCATCACCAGCATGAAACGGATCAATAGCCAACTGACCCGGCTGATACCCCGCTGGAAGGCATTTTCCTCTCCGGGTTGATGAACTATGCGGCTAGCTAACTGGCCAAACCAGGTATTGGCCCCAGAGCCGATCACGATAGCTAACGCGGTACCACTCACCACATTGGTGCCCATAAAACAGAGCGTATCGCATTCCAGTGCAGCTACACCGTTCTGTTGCCGGGACTGTGCCACTTTCTCTACCGGGATGGATTCACCCGTCAGCGAAGCCTGACTGATAAACAGATCGCGTGCTTGCAGCACCCGCAAGTCCGCCGGGATCATATCCCCGGCTGCGAGTTTGACGATATCACCGGGGACCAACTGAACCAGTGGAATATCCTGATAGTCGCTGTAGCCGGTCTGCGCATCGCTGCGTAGTACCGTCACTTTGTTGCTGACCATCGCTTTCAGGGCGTCAGCCGCTTTACCTGAACGTGCCTCTTGAATGAAGTGCAACAGGGTGGAGATTAACACCATCAGGGCAATCACCAACGCGGCGGTGATATCTTCCGTGGCGTAGGAAACCATCCCTAGCAGTGTTAGCAGCAGGTTAAACGGGTTGCGGTAGCAATGCCACAGATGGATCCACCAAGGCGCGGGTTGCTCTCCGGGGATACGGTTTTCGCCGTGTGTTTCTCTGGCCTGCACTACTTCGACGGGCAGTAGCCCTTCTGGATGACTGGCAAATTCCTGATATAGCGCGACTTCACTTAGTCTGGAAAGACGTAGGCAGCGTTCGGCCATGGTATCTGCCATCGCGTGAGTGGCAGTCAGGTGCCCATCTGGCAGCGGATCGCGCTGGAACAGGCGGCGTGGTAAATGACGGCTGAGCTGTGCCAACAGCTGCCGTGTGAGACGAATAAACAACATAAAAATCTCCCTGCCGCAGTATCAGAGATACCACGACTAAAACGACACGTGGCGGCGATACACCAGCGTGCAGTTCATTGTTTTCAGCAGGGACGAACGAAGACGTCACTGCCTTGCCTGTTACCGGCAAGGCAGCAAAAAAGCTGGCTTACCGGTGGATGACTCTGTTTTCCGGGTGAGGATTAGGGTCTGGTCCCATTAGGGGTTCTCCGGTTATTGAACATGCGCAGACGATAGGGCAAGTCTGCGGTATTACAGGTGGGTCTAATCGCTATCGGCAGCTTTCATTAAACTGGCGCATAGGACGACCACATCGCGGGGCTACTTTAGCTGATGTAGCCTCAATAAAGCTTAAACCGTTACTCTTTCGTATAATTAACACGAATTTTTTACAGTTTGTCGCGGGGTCGGTCAAATGCGTGTGTTTCACTCGCGGACTCGTGTCGGGATTTTGGTCACGCGGGGAATTCAGGGTAAACTATATCCATGTTGATGGTTATGGTCGGGAAATCTTATGCATTGCCCATTTTGTTCTGCTGTTGATACCAAAGTTATTGATTCCCGTTTGGTTGGGGAAGGTTCTCAGGTCCGCCGTCGCCGACAGTGCCTGGTATGTAACGAACGTTTTACGACTTTTGAGGTAGCCGAACTGGTGATGCCCCGGGTAATCAAGAGTAATGATGTCCGTGAACCTTTCAACGAAGATAAACTGCGTAGCGGAATGCTAAAGGCGTTGGAAAAACGGCCCGTCAGTTCTGATGACGTTGAAATGGCCATTAGTCATATCAAATCTCAACTCCGGGCTACTGGCGAACGGGAAGTTACTGCCAAGATGGTGGGAAATCTGGTGATGGATGCATTGAAAAAGTTAGATAAAGTCGCATACATCCGTTTTGCCTCGGTATATCGTAGTTTTGAAGATATCCGCGAATTTGGTGAAGAAATTGCCCGTTTGCAAGACTAATCCGCTACTTTCAGAAGAATAAAACTGTTTTTCTTCACGCAAAAAGGACTCGCAGGATGGCTATACAGTCTGATGAATTTTATATGGCTCACGCATTGGCGCTGGCGCGGCGTGGTCGCTTTACGACGATGCCGAATCCGAATGTGGGATGCGTCATTGTGCGTGATGGACAAATTGTCGGCGAAGGTTATCACCATAAAACCGGTGAGCCTCATGCAGAGATCCATGCTTTGCGGATGTCGGGAAAGCAGGCCAACGGTGCAACGGTGTATGTAACGCTGGAATCGTGCAGCCATCATGGTCGTACACCGCCTTGCGCTGATGCATTAATTGAGGCAGGAGTGGCAAGAGTTGTTGCGGCAATGCAGGATCCCAACCCCGAGGTGGCAGGGCGCGGTTTGTATCGTTTGCAGCAGGCCGGTATCGATGTTACCCACGGTGTCATGATGGCGGAAGCCGAAAAGCTTAATCGGGGGTTTCTCAAGCGGATGCGTACCGGATTCCCCTATGTACAGTTAAAAATGGCGGCTTCGCTGGATGGACGTACGGCAATGGCCTCCGGTGAAAGCCAGTGGATTACATCACCGCAGGCACGGCAGGATGTGCAGCGGTTTCGGGCACAGAGTGCCGCTATTCTGAGTAGTAGCGCTACTGTGCTGGCTGATGACCCTTCACTTACCGTACGTTGGTCGGAATTGGATGCGGATACGCAACGTGTCTATCCGCAAGATCAACTGCGTCAGCCCGTGAGGATTATTGTCGATAGCCAACTACGGGTGAAACCACAGCATCGTATTATCCATCAGCCGGGTATGACCTGGCTGGCGCGTCCCCAGCGGGATCAACAGCCGTGGCCGGATACGGTTGAACAGCTTTTGGTTCCGCAACAAGGTGATGGTAGCGATTTGGTGGCATTAATGATGCTGCTGGGAAAGCGTCAGATTAACTCGGTGTGGGTGGAGGCTGGTGCTCGCTTTGCCGGGGCGTTACTACAAGCAAATGTGGTGGATGAGTTGATTATCTACATGGCACCCAGACTGCTTGGGGATTTGGCTCGTCCGCTGTGTGTGTTGCCGGGACTGGAGACGTTGGCGCGGGCACCTGAATTCTCAATGACAGATGTCCGATTGGTGGGGCCGGACCTGCGGATTATCCTGAAGCCACAGTACTGAACACCCAGAGTAATAACCGGTGTCAGGCGACTCTCCTGGTCCGACAAAAGCGGATACGCCGACCAAAAGAATATGATAGAATCCGCCCCCCTGCGGGGTAATAAAACAGTCAAAGGAAAGCTATGAACGTTATTGAAGGTGTTGTTGCTACTCCTAATGCCCGTGTGGCGATTGCTATTGCCCGCTTTAACCATTTTATCAATGATAGCCTGCTGGAAGGTGCTATCGATGCACTGAAACGCATTGGCCAGGTTAAAGATGAGAACATTACCGTCGTTTGGGTCCCAGGTGCTTATGAATTGCCGCTGGCAGTCCGTGCGCTGACCAAAAGTACTGAGAATGGTGGGTACGATGCCGTAGTTGCTCTGGGAACGGTTATCCGTGGTGGTACTGCGCATTTTGAATTGGTCGCCGGCGAGTGTAGCTCTGGTTTGTCTCATGTCGCCATGAGTAGTGATATTCCGGTCGCTTTCGGGGTATTGACGACAGAAAGTATTGAGCAGGCCATTGAGCGTGCGGGTACCAAAGCGGGTAATAAAGGGGCGGAAGCAGCCCTGACCGCGCTTGAAATGATTAATGTATTAAACGCTATCAAGTAAGCCTGATTTATTAAGTTAAGGGGAATTCCGTGAAACCTGCTGCTCGTCGCCGTGCTCGTGAATGTGCGGTTCAAGCGCTTTATTCTTGGCAGTTATCAAAGAACGATATTGCCGATATTGAACTACAATTTTTGAGCGAGCAGGATGTCAAAGATGTCGACATCACCTATTTTCGTGAACTCCTGTCAGGGGTTGCCAGTCAGGCTGATAAGCTTGATGCCTTGATGGTTCCTTATCTGTCCCGTCAATTGGGAGAATTAGGTCAGGTGGAAAAAGCCATTCTGCGTTTGGCGCTGTTCGAATTGAGCAAGCGCGAGGATGTGCCCTATAAAGTGGCAATTAATGAAGCCATTGAACTGGCCAAGACTTTCGGTGCAGAAGATAGTCATAAATTTGTGAATGGTGTGCTGGATAAAGCTGCTCCTCACATACGTAAAGGCAGAAAATAAGATAACCAAGGCCGGTTTACCGGCCTTGGTTTTTTTAGATTCACCAGTCTGGAAGGGTTATGGTTGAAGGTGAGTTTGAGATTATTGCCCGTTATTTTGATCGGGTAAGAACTTCACGTCGGGATGTCGAACTGGGGATCGGTGATGATTGTGCTTTGTTAACAGTCGCTGACAAGCAACTGCTGGCGATAAGTACCGATACACTGGTTTCCGGGATTCATTTCCTGCCTGATATTGATCCCGCTGATCTGGCTTATAAATCCCTGGCGGTTAACCTGAGCGATTTGGCTGCCATGGGCGCTGATCCTGCCTGGTTGTCGCTGGCATTAACATTGCCGGAAATCGATCACGCGTGGTTGACGGCCTATAGTGACAGTCTGTTTGAGCAGTTGGATTACTATGGCATGCAGTTAATCGGTGGTGATACGACTCGCGGCCCGCTGAGTATGACACTGACTATCCATGGCCTGGTTCCGGTCGGACGCGCATTGACACGTAGCAAGGCTCGTATTGGCGACTGGATTTACGTCACTGGCACACTGGGGGACAGTGCGGCTGGTCTGGCGATTTTGCAGAATCAATGGGAAGTTGCTGATCCTGAAGCACATCAGATGCTGATTCAACGCCACTTACGGCCACATCCGCGGATTTTACAAGGGCAGGCGCTGCGCGATCTGGCCAGTGCGGTTATCGATCTTTCCGATGGATTGGTATCCGATATACAGCATATTTTGAAAGCAAGTGGATGTGGTGCGCGAATCAACCTTGATGCATTACCTTATTCTGATGCCTTGCTGGCACACGCGGATCCATCCTGGGCAATGAACCTGGCGCTCAGTGGTGGTGAGGATTATGAGTTGTGTTTTACCGTTCCGGAGCTTAATCGTGGTGCCCTGGATGTGGCCCTGGGCCATCTGGGGGCTCGCTATACCTGTATCGGGCAGATTGGTCCTTCTTCTGAAGGGTTACGTTTTTTTCAGCATGATAAACCCCTTGAACTGAATCTGAAGGGCTATGACCATTTTGGCTCATGATAAGAAAAGCGCTTCAATTGCCAAAAACCGTTTGCGCATCGTAATCCATTGCATTTTCTGGCAACGGGTTTTGGCAGCGACTTGTCACCCTGGATGCCTGGAACAGTAGGATCTCTGGCCTCGATTCCCGTGTGGTATCTGATGTCGTTCCTGTCCTGACAACTTTACGTGCTGCTGGTGATGTGTAGTATCTGTGTCGGTGTTTACCTTTGTCATCAGACGGCAAAAGACATGGGTATCCACGATCATGGCAGCATTGTCTGGGATGAGTTTGTCGGCATGTGGATCACGCTGATGGCGATTCCAAACAGAAACTGAGGCTGGATTGCTATAGGATTTGTTGTTTTTCGCTGTCTTGATATCTGGAAACCTTGGCCAATTCGCTGGTTTGACCGAAATGTTCATGGTGGCGCAGGTATTATGGTGGATGACATCGTCGCTGGCGCGATATCAACCGGGATTATTTATTTGGCTGGCCATTATTAGCCGCTGTGAACTTTTTTAAACATGAATACCGGTCAGTGAAGCAATCGGGATAGTCGATACGGAGTGGATACCTTTTCCTTAGGATCTCACTCCGTATTTTTGTGGCAATCGTTCTAAGTGAACACTATCAGGGACGCGTCACTACTTCCTTGTTTTTTATCAGCCCGTTATGCCAGCCATTGCGTTATCTGGTGCTCAATACCTGCTGCATCCAGACCTAGATCGGACCGAATCTCTCCCTGTACCCCTTGAGGAATAAAACGATCCGGTAATCCGATGTTCAGCACCGGGACCAACAGTCGTTTTGACATCAGGAATTCATTCACGCCACTGCCGGCTCCGCCCATAATGGCGTTCTCTTCCAGCGTTACCAGTGCTTGATGAGTGCTCGCCAATGTCTCAACCAATGCTTCATCCAGCGGTTTGACAAATCGCATATCCACTAGCGTAGCGTTCAACGTTTCAGCTACTGTCCTCGCCTCTGGCAGCAATGTCCCGAAGTTTAGTATGGCAATTTTCTCACCTTGGCGACGGATGGCACCTTTACCGATGGGTAATGCCTGCAACGGCATGAGTTCGGCATCGATCCCACAGCCTCTGGGATAACGTACTGCCGTTGGGCCCTTTTGGTAATGGTAACCAGTGTAAAGCATCTGACGGCATTCGTTTTCATCGCTGGGAGCCATGATTATCATGTTGGGAATACAACGCAGGAAGGACAGGTCGAAAGCACCCTGGTGAGTCTGCCCGTCAGCACCGACAATGCCACCACGATCGATGGCAAACAGTACTGGCAGATTCTGGATGGCGACATCGTGAATCACTTGATCGTAGGCGCGTTGCAAGAACGTTGAATAAATAGCTACAACAGGTTTATAACCACCAATTGCCAGACCGGCGGCAAAGGTAACGGCATGTTGCTCAGCGATCGCAACATCAAAATACTGTTGCGGATAGTCGCGGGAAAATTGCACCATCCCTGACCCTTCGCGCATGGCAGGAGTGACAGCCATTAGTGTACTGTCTTGTGCGGCTGTTTCAGACAACCACTGACCAAAAATCTTGGAGTAGGTCGGCAGGCTTTCCTTGCTTTTAGGCAGAGTACCACTGGCCGGGTCAAATTTTGGCACTGCGTGCCAACTAATGGGGTCTTGTTCGGCAGGTGCGTAACCTTTGCCTTTCTTGGTCATGATATGCAGTAGTTGCGGGCCTTTCAGACTACGCATATTTTTCAGTGTTTGCGCAAGCGCCTGAACATCATGACCGTCAACCGGGCCAATATAATTAAAACCCAGTTCTTCAAACAAGGTTCCGGGCACTACCATACCTTTCAGATGTTCTTCAGTCCGTTTCATCAATTCTTTGATGGGTGGTAATCCCGAAAGGACTTTTTTGCCGCCTTCACGCAGGGTGGAATAAAGCTTCCCAGACAGCAGTTGAGCGAGGTGATTATTCAATGCACCGACATTTTCTGAAATCGACATCTCGTTATCATTTAGAACCACCAGCATATCAGGCTTGATATCGCCTGCATGATTCATGGCTTCAAATGCCATTCCTGCTGTAATGGCACCATCACCGATAACACAAACGGTACGTCGTCCCATACCTTCACGTTCGGCCGCCACGGCCATACCCAGCCCGGCACTGATGGACGTGGATGAGTGTCCCACGCTGAGTACATCGTATTCGCTCTCTTCGCGCCAGGGAAACGGATGTAGACCGTCTTTTTGACGGATAGTGGATATACGATCACGGCGTCCGGTTAGAATTTTGTGCGGATAAGCCTGATGGCCCACATCCCACACCAGATGATCGAAAGGGGTGTTATAGACATAATGCAATGCGACCGTTAACTCAACTGTACCCAAACCGGAGGCAAAGTGACCACTCGAACGACTAACGCTATCTAGCAAATATTGCCGTAGTTCGTCACATAGTTTTGGCAGGCTTTCTTTTGGCAGCAGACGCAATTCTTCTGGAGTTTCCACTAACGCCAGCGTGGGATATTTCGCTATATCAAAGCTCATCGGATGCCCATTAAGGAGTTACTTGTATTGGTGTTATTTATCGCGTTCAACGATGTAATTCGCTAAGGCTTGCAGTGGTGTTACGACTAATGGAATATCACTGGAAGCCACCAAATCATTCAGCGCGGCTAAAGATTCCTGGTAAAGATCTCGAGCTTTGGCTTTCGCGTTCTCCAGACCCAATAAGCCGGGGTAGGTACTTTTCCCCAATTGTTGATCGGCTCCCTGACGTTTCCCCGTCGTGGTGCTATCACCAATGACATCCAGTATGTCATCCTGAACCTGAAAAGCCAGCCCGATAGCATTGGCGTAGCGATCGAGATAAGGTAAGGCATCCCGTCCACGCTCGCCAGCCGCAAGTGCGCCTAATCGTACGGAGGCTCGAATCAATGCGCCGGTCTTGTGGCGATGGATCTGTTCGAGCGAGGACAAATCCACCTGATGCCCTTCCGCAGCAAGATCCAGCGCCTGACCACCACACATTCCGCTGACGCCACTGGCCTGAGCCAGTTCAGATAACATTGCCAACCGGTCACGGTCACTGACATGCAGCATAGGCGCATCAGCCAGTATAGAGAACGCCAGCGTCTGCAATGCGTCTCCTGCCAGAATGGCGCTGGCCTCGCCAAATTTCATGTGGCAGGTAGGTTGTCCTCGGCGCAGGTCGTCATTATCCATCGCGGGCAGATCGTCGTGAATGAGTGAATAGGCATGAATACATTCAACCGCTGCCGCTGGCGCATCAAGGCTTTCTGTGGCTAATCCAAAAAGGTGTCCGGTAGTATAAACCAGAAACGGACGCAGCCGTTTCCCTCCGAGAAGCGTGCCATAAGTTATGGTGTCTACCAATGGACTACTCTGAAAAGGTAGTGCTGAAATAAAGCAGCTCAAGGCAGCATTACTGCGCTGGTAGAGAACATTCAGCTGCGTATCGAAATCTGTCATAGCGTCTCATTATCCGGAGTGAAAGACGTTAATGCTGCTTCCGGGTCATCATTTAATAGAATCTGCACACGTTGTTCAGCCTGTTGAAGTTTTTGTTGACCCTGACGCGCCAGTTGAATGCCATGCTCAAATTCATTCAGCGCGTCTTCCAGCGGTAATTCGCCAGATTCCAGACGCGTTACGATTTGCTCCAGTTCACTGAGTGAACTTTCAAAGCTGACGGGTTGTTCAGTTTTTTTCGGCATAGTCGGTTTCAGACTCCTGTTTATACGCGTCTGGCTGTGAGGACGCCACTCAATTATCAGCGTACCAGCTTGCAATATCGCTGCAATTATACGCTTAAAGCACGCAGCCATCCGCAATATGGTGATATACTCCGCGCTTTAGATGCTATTGGTAAACCATCATATAAACGGCTGGTTTTACCGATAACGCGATTTTAGCGCTCAGGGTAAATTTATTTACGCCTTTCAGACCAAGTAACGAAAGCCACCATGAAGTTTATCATTAAATTGTTCCCAGAAATTACCATCAAAAGCCCATCTGTGCGGTTACGCTTTATTAAAATTCTCACCAGTAATATTCGTAACGTTTTAAAGTCCCATGATGAAACACTGGCGGTTGTCCGTCACTGGGATCATATTGAAGTTCGAGCACAAGATGAACTTCAGCACGATAGCATATGTGATGCGCTGACTCGAATTCCTGGCATTCACCATATTCTTGAAGTTGAAGATCGTGACTATACGGATATGCACCATATTTTTGAACAAACACTGGCAATGTATCGGGAACAGTTGGAAGGGAAAACCTTTTGTGTCCGAGTCAAGCGGCGTGGTAAGCATGATTTCAGCTCTCAGGATGTAGAGCGTTATGTTGGTGGTGGCTTGAACCAGCATATCGAAAGTGCACGTGTCAATCTGACTGCTCCACAGGTGACGGTGCATCTGGAAATCGAGCAGGATCGCCTGCTGTTGATTAAAGGGCGCCATGAAGGTATCGGCGGTTTCCCGATTGGTACCCAGGAGGATGTGTTATCTCTGATTTCTGGCGGTTTTGATTCCGGTGTGTCGAGTTATATGCTGATGCGTCGTGGTTGCCGTGTCCATTACTGCTTTTTTAATTTAGGCGGAGCGGCACATGAAATCGGTGTGAAGCAGGTTGCTCATTATCTCTGGAATCGTTTTGGCAGTTCACACCGGGTTCGTTTTGTCGCTATTGATTTTGAACCAGTGGTGGGAGAAATTCTGGAGAACGTCGATGATGGCCAGATGGGTGTCGTCCTGAAGCGCATGATGGTTCGTGCGGCGTCGAGAGTTGCCGAGCGTTATGGTGTGGAAGCACTGGTTACCGGCGAAGCACTGGGGCAAGTTTCCAGCCAGACATTGACCAATCTACGCTTGATCGATAATGCTTCCGATACATTGGTTTTACGTCCACTGATTTCTCATGATAAAGAACACATTATCAAGCTGGCGCGCGAGCTGGGCACTGAAGATTTTGCCAAGACCATGCCGGAATATTGTGGTGTGATTTCCAAGAGCCCGACGGTAAAAGCGGTAAAAGCAAAAATTGAGCATGAAGAAGCTCATTTTGACTTTTCCATTCTGGACCGAGTGGTTAGCGAAGCCCGCAATATTGATATCCGTGAGATTGCAGAGCAAACCCGTCAGGAAGTCGTTGAAGTGGAAACCGTGGCGGGCTTCGTCGCCAATGATGTTTTGCTGGATATCCGCTCGCCTGATGAGCAGGAAGAGAAACCGTTGTCGCTGGATCAGGTAACGATTAAGTGTTTGCCTTTCTATAAGCTGGCGACCCAATTTGGCGATTTGGACCAAAGCAAAACCTATTTGCTTTATTGTGCGCGTGGTGTGATGAGTCGATTACAGGCGCTTTATCTGCGTGAACAGGGCTTTAGTAATGTGAAAGTTTATCGTCCCTGAGGAAAACACTGGCACACCTGAGGTTGGTGATAATGTGCACATGGCGGCGGCGATAATGGCGCGATTGTAAAGGCGCAGGCGCGCCTTTTTGCATTCAGTCTTGATAGTTATAAATTCCCGACGGCAATATCAATTGTGCCGCCACTTCCGCTGCTTTCTTTTTTCCCAATAGTAGATCAATCAACTTTAGTGCGAAGTCCATGCTGGTACCTGGTCCTTGGCTGGTCAGTAGATTGACACGAGGATCGAAAACCACGCGTTTATCCACCCATTTATCTATGCCGATTTGCGCTTTCAGGGTCGGATATCCGGTCATGTTCCCCATCGGGAAGATCTGGTGATATTCCAATACCACTGCAGGAGAAGCGCAGATTGCTGCGATAATTTTTCCTTCCTGGTGTGTCTGACGAATTCGTTCAATCAGTAACGGATTATCACGGAAGCATTCTGCACCCTGCATCCCTCCCGGAAGAACAATAGCATCGAATTCCTGGTCGACGACAGCAGCCAGCGGCGCATCCGCTACCAGTCTGACACCACGGGAACAGATAATTTCAAGATGACCATCACTCACCACACTGGCGGTGACCACCCGTATACCAGCCCTTATCAATAGATCGATAGTGGTGACAGCTTCCGTTTCCTCGCTACCAGGTGCCAGACATACCAGTACCGATGCGCTCATAGTCACTTTCCTCTCGCTTAATATATTCGAACAAACGGCTATTTTCCGGCAATGACAATCCATGAACGCGAGCGCGCTTCAACAGATAACCCGTGATGTAATCAATTTCAGTGTGTTTTTGTGCCAATACGTCTTGTAGCATGGAGGATGTATTGTCTGCCGTATTCTGAATAATCTGGTTTATATAGAGTAGCAGGCTTTCGGTTGAAGTATGGAATCCTTCACGTTCCATCACCAGTGCAATTTCTTGACAAAGAGATTGTAGTAATTGTGGGTAGGCCCGTAATTCACCATTGGTACAGTGGTGTACGACAGTAAGCGGGTTGATGACACAGTTTGCCGCCAGTTTCAGCCAGCAGGTAACGGTAATATTGTTATGCCAGGCAACATCTGGCAGGGCATGGTGCAGTATTTCTGCAAAGTGGCTTTGCGTATCAACGCCATTTATTGAACCAATATGTGTTATCCCAGCGGCCATATGTACAACGGTGGTGGGATCGCGGCGTGCGGCGTGGGTTGTCACACCAAGCAATACAGGTTGCTTAAGCGTCGGCAGCTCTTCACGGGCACCCATGCCATTATGCAACAGCAGAATAGTACAGTTGGGATCAAGCCGTGAGATTAGGCTGGTCACAGCATCAGAAACTTGCCATGCCTTGAGTGTTACCAGCAATAATTCGCTTTGTGCCAGATGTTCAACATCGTTTGCAGTCAGATTCAGATTACAGTGTTGCCCATTCAGCATCATGACATTCACTGGACAAAACGGTTGTGGGATACGTAACCATCCCTGTACGTCATGGCCCTGCCGATGTAAAGCTGCGAGCCATAGTTGTCCGATTGCACCGCAACCAAGAACGGTAATTTTCATGCATATCTCCCTTTATAAAGGCGGGAACTCTCGTTCTTGTTTAGGCCTATAATAGGCTGTTCCCCTTACCAGTAGCCTAGAACAGACTAATAAGCTGTGATTGTAGAATAAAGTCTAACCACAATAATCCTCGTGTTGCCTCGCATTTTGTTTATGAGATGGGAACGGTTATTATGCTCGGCAGCGATTTTGTCAGGAGAGAAAATTATGCCATCTTTCGATATAGTTTCGGAAATTGATATGCAGGAAACGCGCAACGCTGTAGAAAATGCCACACGTGAACTCGGTACCCGTTGGGATTTTCGTAATATTCCTGCCAGCTTTGATCTAAATGAGAAAGCACAAACGATCAAGATCACTAGTGAGTCTGATTTTCAGGTAAAACAGTTGGTAGACATTTTGCGGGAGAAACTGTCCAAACGCGGGATCGACGGTGGCGCACTGGAAATCCCAGAGGAAATGGAACGTAGCGGCAAGACGTATAGTGTTGAGGCAAAACTGAAACAAGGTATTGAAACGGCGTTGGCGAAAAAACTCGTCAAGCTGATCAAGGACAGCAAGCTTAAAGTACAGGCGCAAATTCAGGGTGAGCAAGTTAGGATAACAGGCAAATCCCGTGATGATTTGCAAAGTGTTATTACGTTGGTGCGTGGTGCTGAATTAGGGCAACCGTTTCAATTCAGTAATTTCCGTGATTAGTAATAAAAGACCCGAGCGATAATGCCTGTCCGTTGAGAAAAACATACCTGGGGGAACATCATGTTCGACGTTCCCCCGAGAGCTCAACGTAATGATTTCCATGACAACACTACGGCGTTATCAGCATTGACTCAGCAACTGTTCCAGTTTTTGCCTACTGGTTTTTTTATTATCGATTTTTACATAGGCACTGTACTCGTCCGGAACGATGACGACATCGGCAACGCCAGGAGCCGTACGTAGTTTCTGAGCCAGCGCATTATCCTGTAGGGCAAGATCCGATAAGGTAAGTCTTAAGCTGCTGAGATACGGTGGCTCTTGCATAGTGAAACTCACTAGTAGCCATGCTATACCCACTACGGCCCCTGCACCAAACACCAGCGGTGCACCGTGCAAATCAAACAGAGCCCCACCCAGACTTCCGCCGATGGCAACGCCAATAAACTGTGTTGTGGAGTAAACGCCCATCGCCGTACCTTTATAACTGGCAGGAGACTCTTTACTGATCAACGATGGTAGTAATGCTTCCATGACATTAAAGCCCAGGAAGAATAACTGAATCCCGAAAATGATGTACCACAGACGATGGCCCGAAATGAATAACACCAGCTCAGCGGTAATAAGTATCAGGATACAAATGATAAATACCTGTTTCATGCGACGCTTGACTTCGGCATAAATGACGATGGGAATGATTGCAGCAAAGGCAATAAGCATGGTTCCCAGGTAGACTTTCCAGTGATTCTGCGGTGCTAAACCAGCCTGTTCCATTATTCGAGGTAATGCGACAAAACTCGACATCAGCAGAATATGCAAACACATAATACCGGCATTCAGTTTCAGCAGGCGGCTATTCGTCAATACTTTGCTGAAGTTGCCACGGACAATAGCGGATTCTCGATTAAGAATATGCGTTGACGAGGTGGGAATTAATATCAATGTGATGATAATCGCCAGACCGGATAATACTGCAATCCCCCAGAATAGGGCATGTAGCCCCAGAACGTGCGTCACGATAGGACCAATAACCATCGCAATGGCGAAAGTAATGCCAAAGCTGATACCAATAAAAGCCATTGCTTTTGTTCGGTTTTGTTCACGTGTCAAATCAGAAAGCAGCGCCATCACCGCCGCAGAGATAGCCCCGGAACCTTGCATTGCACGGCCGAGAATAATTCCCCATATTGAACTGCTGAGAGCTGCGACAACACTCCCCAGAGCAAATACAAGCAATCCACCAACAATCAGTGGTTTTCGGCCAATACGATCTGACATAAGGCCCAACGGGATTTGAAATATTGCCTGCATCAGGCCATAAATTCCGATCGCAATACCAATAAGAGATTCATTGGCACCCTGCAAGGCCATACCGTAGGTGGTCAAAACCGGAAGAACCATGAACATGCCAAGCATGCGCAGAGAAAATACTGCGCCAAGTCCCCATGTCGCACGCAATTCTGTAGGTGTCATTCTATTGTCGTTCATTAATACCTCTAGCTATCAGTCAGCGCTATTTTAGTTCGCTAAGCGTCAACCCGTAAACGACAGCTTTGTTAACTGATATGTGATTGGTTATGACGGCAGGAGAGTGTAAAAAAACAGACGAGCATTCTCGTCTGTTATAGTGTGGAATGGTTGATCAGTGCAGGTAGGTGAGTAATGCTTCTTGTGCCGGAGCGATGGAGTCTACGGACATCATGATGCTTAATGAAGTAATCGCCACAATAGAGAACACAAATAATTTTCGCGCCCATACCCGGTCATTAGTGGGTTTTTTATAACCGGAAAGTGCCATTCCCAGCCACCACACGCTGACAGCCGCAGCAACAATTAAATACTTATAACCTGCATAACCGCCGATAGACAGCATCAGCGTGGCAATCATGAATGCCAGAATGTAGAGCGTGATATGATTTTTAGCGACCGAGATACCTTTTACCACCGGTAACACGGGGATATTGGCTGCCTGATAATCTTTAAAACGGAAAATAGCTATGGCATAGGAATGTGGCATCTGCCAAAGACTGAAAATCAGTAACAGGATAAAGGCGCCCGCATCAAACTGATTACTGACTGCACAATAACCAATTACCGGAGGCGCAGCCCCGGATAAACTGCCAACCAATGTGCCGTAGACAGAATGCCGTTTCATATAAAGACTATATATGCCGACATAAACCACAAAACCCATCACTGCCAACCACATGGCCAGCGGATTTGCTGCGATGTACAGTAATGCAAAACCAGCAATACCTAACAGAGACGCGTAAACCAGAGTTACCTTCAGTGGAATAAGTCCCTTAACCAGCACTCTGTTCTTGGTTCTCTCCATTTTTTTGTCGATGTCACGATCGATTACGTTGTTAAAGACACAACCTGATGCGACAACCAGTGACACACCAATCAGCGTCGCAGCAAACAAGGGATAATCAATGACTCCCTTGGCTGCCAGTAAAAAACCGCCAATAACAGAAATTAGATTACCAAAAATAATTCCTGGTTTGGTGACCTGCAGGTATTGCTTAATCATCATTTACGGCTCTGTTACTGAAGCATCATGTTGTAGTGTGTGCTCCACATGATCCATATGGAACCCGTTACCACAATTCCGATAATCAGGACGGTGAAGACAAGTGCTACCACATTCCAGCGTCCTTCTGAAGACGTGTTCAGATGCAGGAAATACACTAAATGCACCAGGATCTGAATTATCGCGCAACCTACTACGGTAAGAATAACGGTACTATTGGACGCTGAGCCAGTCATCACCATGGAGAAGGGAATGACAGTGAGGATAATCGATAATATAAAACCTGTCAGATACGATTTTACGCTGCCGTGACTGGCGCCTGCCTGATCGTATGTTGAATGACTCATTACATCGCCCCCATCAGGTAAACAACGGTGAAGACACAAATCCATACCACGTCAAGGAAGTGCCAGAACAGGCTGAGACACATCAGCCGTGTTTGATTTGTAGCAGTAAGACCACGGCGAGATACCTGAATCATCATGATAATGATCCAAATCAGACCGGACGTCACATGAATACCGTGAGTTCCCACCAGTGCAAAGAAGGCAGACAGGAAGGCACTGCGATCCGGGCCAAATCCTTCGGCAATCAGGTGATGGAATTCGTAAACTTCCATCATGATAAACACGAGACCGCACAGAAACGTCAGTGCTAGCCAGGTGGTCACCTGTGATTTTTTGCCCTTGTTCATGGCAACGATAGCCATGCCGTAAGTAATACTACTGAAAAGCAACGCGAAGGTTTCAACCAGAACAAAGGGCAGCTCGAAAATATCTTTTCCTGTTGGGCCACCCGCTACGCCATTCACCAGTACTGAATACGTTGCGAACAGACACGCAAACAAAATACAGTCGCTCATCAGGTAGATCCAGAAGCCGAATACTTTGGTCGCTCCTGTATCATGATGCCCATGCTCAACATGGGCTGCATTATGGTTAGTCAGAGTTTCAGTGGACATTTTTCGCGCCTGCCTTGCTGATTTGATCGAAATGCTGATTCTCGATGTGCTCAATTTCTTTAACTGGAACGTAGTAATCAACATCCTCGTTAAAGCTATGTATGATCCAGGTCGAAATCATGCCGACGAAACAGATAATCGCCATCCACCAGATATCCCATATCATGGCGAAACCAAACACCAGGCCAAACGCTGCGATGATTACCCCTGCACCAGTGTTTTTAGGCATATGAATTTCTTCATATTTAGCTGGTTTACGATAAGCATCACCTTTCTCTTTGATTTCCCAAAAGGCATCGCGTTCATTAACGTGTGGAACAATGGCAAAGTTATAAAACGGCGGTGGAGAGGATGTCGACCATTCCAGTGTACGTGCATCCCATGGGTCACCCGTCAGATCGCGGTTCAGATGGCGATCACGGATGCTAACAGTGAACTGGATTATCTGGCATAAAATACCGAGTGCAATTAATCCGGCACCAGCTGATGCCACTACCAGCAGCGGATGGAATTCCGGGTTGATGTGTTGACTCAGACGACGGGTCATTCCCATGAAACCTAATGCATATAGCGGCATAAAGGCGACAAAGAAACCAATGATCCAGAACCAAAAAGCACGTTTACCCCAGGTTTCGTTCAATGTGAAACCGAAGGCTTTCGGGAACCAATACGTGATACCTGCGAAGCAGCCAAATACCACACCACCAATGATCACGTTGTGAAAATGAGCAATCAGGAACAGGCTGTTATGCAACACAAAATTGGCACCGGGAACCGCCAGCAGTACACCTGTCATGCCGCCAATAGTGAAGGTGATAATGAAACCGATAGTCCACAACATTGAAGAGTGAGGCTGGATGCGTCCCTGATACATGGTAAACAACCAGTTAAATATTTTAACCCCGGTTGGGATCGAAATAATCATGGTCGCTATGCCGAAGAAAGCATTGACGTTTGCACCGGATCCCATTGTAAAGAAGTGGTGCAACCAGACAATGAAAGACAAAATGGTAATGGCAATTGTTGCCCAAACCAGGGAAGTATACCCAAACAGACGTTTTTTACAGAATGTCGCTACTACCTCGGAATAAACACCAAATACCGGCAGTATCAGAATGTAAACCTCTGGATGACCCCACGCCCATATCAGGTTGATGTACATCATCATATTGCCACCCATATCGTTAGTGAAGAAATGGGTGCCAAGGTAACGATCAAGCGTCAGTAATGCGATAGTAACCGTCAGGATCGGAAACGCAGCAATGATCAATATGTTGGTACACAATGCTGTCCAAGTGAAAACCGGCATTTTCATCAGGCTCATGCCTGGTGCGCGCATTTTCATAATCGTGGCGAAGAAGTTCACCCCGGTCAGTGTGGTACCTATACCGGATATCTGTAGACTCCATATCCAGTAGTCGACACCTACGCCAGGACTGTACTCCTTACCTGAAAGGGGAGGGTAGGCTACCCAGCCAGTTTGTGCGAACTCGCCAACCCCGAGTGAAATGTTAACCAGAATCACACCAGCCACAAAAAACCAGAAACTGAGCGAGTTCAGGAAGGGGAAGGCTACGTCACGGGCACCGATTTGCAGCGGAACGGCAAGGTTCATCAAACCCACGACGAAAGGCGTTGCCACGAAGAAAATCATGATAACGCCGTGTGCGGTAAAAATCTGGTCATAGTGGTGAGGCGGCAGGAACCCGGCTTCACCAGCAGAGGCCAGTGTCTGCTGAGTACGCATCATGATGGCATCAGCAAAACCGCGCAGCATCATGACAAAAGCGACAATAATGTACATTATGCCGATTTTTTTGTGGTCAACAGAGGTAAACCATTCCGACCACAGCCATTTCCATTTACCGAAATAGGTGATAGCGGACAACAGCGCTAATCCACCCAGAATGATCGCTGCGACGGTGACCATGACGATTGGTTCATGGTATGGAATCGCATCAAGAGTTAATTTTCCGAACATCGTATTATCCCTCGGTTCCTCAATGAGAGGAGTGCTCGCTCATGTTCATGTTTTCATGGTGTGGCGTGTCATCTTTTTTAGATGCGCTTTCATCATGGTGTTGCATGATCATGTCGTTGCCAGTGAATTTTTTGATGATCTGACGGAACAGATCCGGTTGTACTTGCGAGAAGTATTCCACTGGATGGTACTCGCTCGGCTGCGCCAGTTTGTCAAACTCATCCATATTACTCAGTGTATGGGATGATTTACGGACGTTATCGACCCATTGATCAAATGCTTCTCGGGTAGGTGTGGCGATAGCGGTAAATTTCATTCCAGAAAATCCTTTTCCGCTATAACTGCCTGAAATTCCTTTATACTTCCCAGGTTCATTTGCGATCAAATGTAACTTTGTCTGCATCCCAGCCATCGAGTAGATCTGTCCGCCAAGACGAGGAATAAAGAAGGAATTCATCACTGAATCCGACGTAATCCTAAACGAAACAGGTACGTTTGTCGGGAAAGCGAGTTCGTTTACACTGGCGATACCCAATTCGGGGTAAATGAACAGCCACTTCCAGTCAAGGGAAACGACTTGGACAGTGATAGGTTTGATATCAGAATCCAGTGGCTTGTATGGATCAAGCGAATGGGTTGTCTTCCAGGTAATGGTAGCCAGGATCACAACAATGATAATTGGCACTGTCCAGACTACGGCTTCGATTTTATTGGAGTGGGACCAGTTTGGCGTATATTTCGCCTTCTCATTGGACGCACGGAACTTCCAGGCAAAAGTGATCGTCATAACGATCACGGGGATAACGACGATCAACATTAAGCCAAGGGCTGTCAGTATCAACGAACGTTGCTCTAAGCCGATCTGTCCTTTGGGGTTCATTAGTGCCATATCACAACCACTAAGTAGTAAAGTAGTTGCAAATAAAGACAACATCCCAAAAATTTTATTGTATTTCTTGAGTCTCATCTAGCGACCTCAATTACAAGGGCTCTATTGTCATTTACGCGAGCGGGCATTTTACGGGAAGGTTGCCGTACTGTAAACATTATTAAGGGTATGTCGCCCTTTTGTTGCTAAAATTTGCTCTGTTTGTCACATATGCAACCTATTATGAAAAATTATTTTAAAAACAGTAAGTAACATATTTTAAAAGAAAATATGGATTCATGCTAAAAAATACAATTGACTCTGTGGATTAATTTTGCAGATGTAATGCATAACACTGAATGGTGTACCGTCATAATAAAAAAATAGTTGAAATAATTACTACAGCAGCAAAATTAAATTTTTTCTTCTTTTATCCTGACAGGGAAAAAATAATTCAACGAAGTGATTAAATACTCATCGGTGCTTTATTTCCATGTTTTATCGATGCAGTAAACAAGTTTACAAACGGCGTAACGATAGGTAATCCAGTAGGCCGCCTAGAAGAATACCGGATATTGCCAATGTCATTCCCAGTAGCAACATGCCATCAAAGACGCTAGTGGTGTGAAACCACGCCAGTCGATGAAGTATCCATAAGGCCGCGCCACCCACCACGACTACACAACCGATGAAAAACATCCTTACCGCAGCAGTATAAAATTTAGGATACGAATCCCGTGGCATGAAGGTGTCATTTATTTGTGTATATTCAAGGGTGCGTCGGCATAACAGTAGCAGTAGTAATCCAGGAATAGAGATAAAAATAGAGAACAGATAAAACCATCCCCAGCCATAATATTCGACAAACCACCCTGATATTGGACCGACATATACACGTCCTATCGCTGAAATCGCTGATAGTAACGCGAATTGTGTTGCGGAAAATGACTTGTTACAAAGTGTCATCAGTAAGGCTACAAATGCCGCCGTCCCCATACCACCACAAATATTTTCCAGAAAAACGGCACTGGCCATCGTTAGCATATGCCGCTCAGTGATCGCGAGAAACCAGTATCCGGCATTGGACACCGCCTGAAGAATGCCAAATATCATTAAAGCTCTGAATAGAGACCAACGCTGCATCAGCAGGCCACCGTAGAGTGCGCCTACGATGGTGGCAAACAGCCCCAGCGTTTTGTTCACTAGTCCGACATCACCTGGATTGAAACCCACACCACGAATGAGAAATGTGGTGCTGAGACTGGCAGCAAAAGCGTCGCCGAGCTTGTACAGAACGATCAATATCAACACGAGCCAGGCATTATTACGGCCAAAAAAGTCTTTCAATGGTGCAACAATCGCCTGTTCCATATTGTGTGGTGCTGGCTTATTGTCTGGTTCAGGGGCGAATACGGTAGCGATAACACAAAGCAGCATTAATCCAGCCATGAGCCAGTAGGTAAGATGCCATCCTAAAAATCGGTCGGCTACCCATAATGCCAGACCTCCCGATACCAACATGGCCAAACGATAGCCCAATACGGATATTGCTGCGCCACTACCCCGTTCCTGGGCGGGTAACAGATCCGTTTTGTAAGCGTCGAAAACAATATCTTGCGAGGCCGAACAGAAGGCGACGAAAATGGCCAATGTGGCAAGCAACCATAAATCGCTTGATGGTGTGAGCATGCCCATGTACGCAATGGAAACTACCAGAGCAAGTTGAGTTAGTAGAAGCCACCCTCGACGGCGTCCGGCAAAAGGTGGCGTGTAACGATCCATCAACGGGGACCAGAGAAACTTAAAAACGTAGGCTTGACCGACCAGTGAAAAAAAACCTATCGTTTTCAGATCGATATTTTCCACTGTCATCCATGCCTGAAGCGTACCCGACGTTAATGCCAGTGGTAGTCCGGAAGCGAATCCCAACACCAGCAGAAAAATGGCATTACGTTGACTTAACAGTGCGAAAATACGACTTAACATGAGAGATCCTTTCCCTTGTCCTGAACGGTTTTATCAGGACAAGGGAAGCGGAATGAACAGTTAATGGGAATTGGTCTTGATAAAACTGCTTATGCTGGTGTCTTGTGCCATATCGTTAATGACATCACCTAACACCTGGTTAACTGCTTTGGTTATTTTGTCATTGGTGGCGGTCAGTACGCCTTGAACATCATAAGTAGCGCGATAGTTTTTTACTTGTTTATTACCATTTGTTGCTTGAGCGATGATAGAAACATCCGCACGAGTAGTGATGCTATAGCGCAGGTCACCTTCAGTGACATCGGCGTACAGTTTATTAACAACGATCTGCAATGCTACTGGGCCACCGGTACCAATCATATAACCACGGGCCGCCATTTGTTTTTCCAGGGCTTCCTGTAACAGAAAGCGCAGATCGCGGGAAGCCTTTAGGGTAACCAGTTGACCATCACGGTTAACTTTGGCCAAGGCTTGATCAGTTCGCTGATCAACACCATTGATACTAATTGTTATCCCCATCAATGTAGGATCCTGCGAAGGAAGCGTAATCTTGGGAGTAATCTCAAGCGTATTACTTTTGCTCGCGCATCCTGCGAGTATGAGTGCGGCGAACAGGGGTAAAATGAATTTTTTTAACATGCGTATTTTCTCAGTAATGATTAGGGGCGTTAGCTGATAAACATTCCTGCCATCATATCATTGCCACTAATAAGGGAAAGAGCTGAGAGTGGTTAATATCATCCGAATGCTCTCTTTTTCGGGCTAATCCGGATGTTTGATTTTTTACTATAAACTGATGGCGTAATACACGCTGGCGGTGCGCGCGTTTTTTTGTTACTTATCACTTGAGTAAAGCTATTCATATCAGTGAAAACACCGCTAATATTGGATTGAACAGAGAGTTTATAACATGATGAAAACACCGATAGATATTGCTCCTTTCCCTAAGATCTAAAAGGGTAATTGTATGATTCGTGAGAATATTGAAGCTAAATTACGCTCCTCATTTGCACCAGAGCACCTTGAAGTGATCAATGAAAGCTATCGCCACAACGTACCTGCTGGTTCTGAAAGCCATTTCAAAGTTGTCGTGGTCAGTGAGCATTTTTCCGGTGAGAAGGTGATCAGTCGCCACCGTGCAATTTATGGTGTATTAGCCGAAGAGTTGGCGGATTCGGTGCATGCGCTGGCATTGCATACTTATACCCCAAAAGAGTGGAATGACCTGAAAAATGCAGTGCCTTCTTCTCCACCTTGTGGTGGCGCAGGGCTGACAATTTAGACCTTCAGGCACGCTTTTCGAGAGTGCACGGATGCCATGGTGCGAAAAGTGTGAATCTCCTTCTCTAATAGAGTGGTTACTCTCCTCGACTCATTCTATCTATATCGCTATAATGCTGCGTCTTATTTTCCGGAATGTATTCGGGACGCTTCTGACTAAAGGGAACAGGGCTCTGGTAAAGTAGCCATCCTGGTTCTGTTAGACTGTGATCAGCAGAACATCTACTGAGATGTTCTTCATGAAAATGGCCCTTGGGGTTGACCGAGCACTGTGATTTTTTGAGGTAACAAGATGCAAGTTTCTGTTGAAACCACTCAAGGCCTTGGGCGCCGCGTAACGATTACCGTTGCTGCTGATAGTATCGAGACTGCTGTTAAGAACGAACTGATCAGCGTGTCTAAAAAGGTTCGTATCGACGGCTTTCGTAAAGGCAAAGTGCCAATGAACATCGTTGCTCAGCGTTATGGTGCATCCGTGCGTCAGGACGTGCTGGGCGATTTGATGCAGCGTCATTTTGTTGACGCCATCATCAAAGAAAAAGTTAATCCTGCTGGTGCTCCGAACTATGTTCCGGGTGAATATCAGGAAGGTGTTGATTTCACTTACTCTGTGGAGTTTGAAGTTTATCCGGATGTGGAGCTGAAAGGTCTGGATACAATTGAAGTCGAAAAACCGCTGGTTGAAGTGACTGATGCTGATGTTGACATCATGCTGGAAACGTTACGTAAACAGCAGGCAACATGGAAAGAAACTGATCGCGCAGCCGCGGCAGAAGATCGTGTAACTATCGATTTCACCGGTTCTGTCGACGGTGAGGTGTTTGAAGGTGGTAAAGCGTCCGATTTTGTACTGGCAATGGGTCAGAATCGTATGATCCCTGGCTTTGAAGATGGTGTTGTGGGCCATAAAGCCGGTGAAGAATTCACGATTGATGTAAATTTCCCTGAAGATTACCATGCTGAAAACCTGAAAGGTAAAGCGGCCAAGTTTGCTATTGTGCTGAAAAAGGTTGAAGAGCGTGAATTGCCAGAATTGACGGCTGAATTCATCGAACGTTTTGGTGTTGAAGACGGTTCTGTTGACGGCCTGCGTGCCGAAGTACGTAAAAACATGGAACGTGAACTGAAAAGTGCTATACGTAACCGTTTGAAATCACAGGTTATCGATGGGCTAGTGGCAGCGAATGAAATCGATGTCCCTGCTGCGCTGACTGATGGTGAAATTGATGTTCTCCGTCGCCAGGCCGCACAGCGTTTCGGTGGCGATGAAAAGCAGGCGTTGGAATTGCCACGCGAGTTGTTTGAAGAACAAGCCAAACGCCGTGTGGTTGTTGGGCTGTTGTTAGGTGAAGTTATTAGTGTCAACGAATTGAAAGTGGATGACGCTCGCGTTAATACACTAATTGCAGAAATGGCTTCTGCTTATGAAGATCCAAAAGAAGTTATTGATTTCTACAAGAAAAATAAAGAAATGATGAACAATATGCGCAATGTCGCTTTGGAAGAACAGGCGGTTGAAATGCTGCTATCCAAGGCGAAAGTGGTTGAAAAAGTTGTCAGCTTTAATGAGCTGATGAACCAGACCACTGCCGCATAATAACGATTCCCCTCGGGGAAGCGTTGAATCAGGTAGAGCCCGCAGTCTTGCCGCTGTGGGCTTTTTTCTACCCAGCTACCTACGGTCGTTGATATGAAATCCCCGGCTAACGCTACCGAATTTGCACTATCATTAGTGATGAAGCCTGTTTTCATAACGATAAGGCTTTAATCAAGATTAATCACTGGTGTAAGCTTGAAAACGGATGCAGGATACCCCAATTGATTAGCAACAGTACATGTCGCACCGTCAGGGATTCCGATTGGTTTTGTTGTGTTAAAGGGATTGGCGAACTGGATGCCTGAGCATGGTCTTCACTCTATATCTCAAGTAGAATCAGGCGATATACGCCGAATGTATTTATCTAGGAGACATTAATGTCATACAGTGGCGAACAAGAAACACAAGCTCCACATATGGCTCTGGTGCCGATGGTGGTTGAGCAGACTTCGCGTGGAGAACGTTCTTACGATATTTATTCACGATTACTGAAGGAACGTGTGATTTTCCTGACTGGTCAGGTAGAAGATCACATGGCAAACCTGATTGTGGCTCAGATGCTGTTTTTGGAAGCCGAAAATCCTGAAAAGGACATCTACCTGTATATTAACTCTCCAGGCGGGGTCATTACTGCCGGTATGTCGATTTATGACACCATGCAGTTTATTAAACCGGATGTTAGTACCATTTGTATGGGGCAAGCTGCATCGATGGGGGCATTCCTGTTGACGGCTGGTGCCAAAGGCAAGCGTTTCTGTTTACCTAACTCACGAGTGATGATTCATCAGCCGTTGGGCGGATTTCAGGGACAGGCCACAGATATTGAAATCCATGCCACAGAAATCCTTAAAGTGAAAGCAAGGATGAATAAATTAATGGCCACTCATACGGGACGGTCTCTTGAATCGATAGAAAGAGATACTGAGCGAGATCGTTTCCTCTCCGCTAATGAAGCGGTAGACTACGGTCTGGTAGATTCCGTATTAACCCATCGTGAGTAATGTTAATGTTATGCGCGGGGAAGTGGTTTGTAGTAGTTAGAATCAGTGTTCGGCCGAATAGTCTGTTGTGCGAGTCGTTGTTGCGCGTATTGGCTAGAAATGTCGGTGATCGCTGTGACGCTATCGCTGTATGGTTGTCCTGCGGGCAAGAGACTAAAGAAGAGGTTTACTGATGACAGATAAGCGCAAAGACGGTTCAGGAAAGTTGCTGTACTGCTCTTTCTGCGGCAAAAGCCAGCACGAGGTTCGTAAGCTGATTGCCGGGCCGTCAGTGTATATCTGCGATGAATGTGTTGACTTGTGTAACGACATTATTCGCGAAGAGATTAAAGAAGTGGCCCCGCATCGTGAACGTAGTGCGCTACCAACGCCACACGAAATTCGTCACCACCTGGATGATTATGTCATCGGTCAGGAACCGGCGAAAAAAGTACTGGCAGTCGCGGTATACAACCACTACAAGCGCTTACGGAACGGTGACAGTAAGAATGGTATTGAGCTGGGTAAGAGTAACATTCTGCTGATTGGCCCAACCGGTAGCGGTAAAACGCTATTGGCAGAAACGCTGGCACGTTTTCTGGATGTCCCCTTCACCATGGCGGATGCTACTACGCTTACCGAAGCCGGTTACGTAGGTGAAGATGTCGAAAATATTATCCAGAAACTGCTGCAAAAATGTGATTACGATGTACAAAAGGCACAGCGTGGTATTGTCTATATTGACGAAATTGACAAAATTTCTCGTAAATCAGACAACCCTTCTATCACTCGTGATGTCTCGGGTGAAGGGGTTCAACAGGCGTTGTTGAAACTGATTGAAGGCACTATTGCAGCGGTTCCTCCTCAGGGGGGTCGTAAACACCCTCAACAGGAATTTTTACAGGTAGATACGTCTAAAATTCTGTTTATCTGCGGCGGTGCTTTTGCTGGTCTGGACAAGGTTATTGAACAGCGTACCGATACTGGGCGTGGCATCGGTTTTGGTGCCACAGTCAAAGGTCCGTCACAGAAAGTGACGGAAGGTGAGCTGCTAAGCCAGGTTGAACCGGGTGATCTAATCAAGTTTGGTTTGATTCCTGAGTTTATTGGCCGTTTGCCTGTTGTCGCGACATTGAAAGAGTTAGATGAGAAGGCGCTGATCCAGATTTTGCGTGAACCGAAAAATGCTTTGACCAAACAGTATCAGGCACTGTTTAAACTGGAGGGTGTGGATCTGGAGTTTCGTGATGAAGCACTGACAGCAATTGCCAAGAAAGCAATGGCTCGTAAAACAGGAGCACGTGGTCTTCGTTCCATCGTTGAAGCTGCTTTGCTGGATACCATGTACGATCTGCCTTCTCTGGAAAATATTGATAAAGTTGTGATCGATGAATCAGTCATCGCTGACCAATCTGAACCACTGCTGATTTATGGTAAACCGGAAGCTCAGCAGGCATCTGGCGAATAAATAGCCGAAAAAATGAAACTAAGCGATAAAATGGGGGGGGGTTATCCCCCCCATTCGTTTTTACGCGTATTCTGGTCGTTGAATGTAAGATATTTATCCCCATATACTCGATACCTAGAGGTGAAACCCGTGATGACCGAGTTTCACGAGATTCCCTTAACCTGGCGGAAATGAAACTAAGAGAGAGCTCTATGAACCCTGAGCGTTCCGAACGCATAGAAATCCCCGTATTGCCATTGCGCGATGTGGTGGTTTATCCGCACATGGTCATTCCGTTGTTTGTTGGTCGGGAGAAATCGATTCGGTGCCTTGAAGCCGCCATGGATCATGATAAAAAAATCATGTTAGTGGCGCAGAAAGAGGCATCAACGGATGAGCCAAGTGTTAACGATCTTTTCTCGGTGGGGACGGTAGCCTCCATTCTTCAGATGCTAAAATTGCCCGATGGCACTGTTAAGGTACTGGTTGAAGGCCTACAGCGAGCTCGTATTACGACGTTATCTGACAGCGGTGAGCATTTTGCTGCTCAGGCCGAGTATCTGGATTCGCCGGCAATTGAAGAGCGTGAGCAAGAAGTTCTCATGCGCACGGCTATTAATCAGTTTGAAGGCTACATCAAGCTGAATAAAAAAATCCCTCCTGAGGTACTTACCTCACTGAATAGCATTGAAGATGCAGCTCGTCTTGCTGATACGATAGCGGCGCATATGCCGCTGAAGTTGGCGGACAAGCAGTCTGTACTGGAAATGTCAGATGTGACTGAGCGTCTGGAGTATCTGATGGCGATGATGGAGTCGGAAATCGACTTGTTACAAGTTGAAAAACGGATCCGTGGCCGCGTTAAGAAACAGATGGAAAAAAGTCAGCGTGAGTATTACCTGAATGAGCAGATGAAGGCTATTCAGAAGGAACTGGGCGAAATGGATGATACGCCCGATGAGCATGAAGCGCTGAAACGTAAGATTGATGCCGCTAATATGCCGAAAGAGGCGCGGGAAAAAACCGAAGCTGAGTTGCAGAAATTGCGGATGATGTCGCCGATGTCTGCTGAAGCGACAGTGGTCCGTAGCTATATTGACTGGATGATCCAGGTTCCTTGGCATGCGCGCAGTAAAGTGAAGAAAGATTTGGTTAAGGCACAGGAAACGCTGGATACCGATCATTATGGTCTGGAGCGTGTTAAGGATCGTATTCTGGAATACCTTGCCGTTCAAAGTCGCGTGAGCAAAATCAAGGGGCCCATTTTGTGTCTGGTCGGGCCTCCGGGAGTGGGTAAAACATCCTTGGGTCAATCTATTGCCAAAGCGACTGGGCGTAAGTATGTCCGTATGGCGTTGGGCGGGGTGCGTGATGAAGCAGAAATCCGTGGTCATCGACGGACTTATATTGGTTCAATGCCAGGTAAATTGATCCAAAAAATGGCGAAGGTGGGGGTGAAAAACCCACTGTTCTTATTGGATGAGATCGACAAAATGTCTTCGGACATGCGTGGTGATCCAGCATCGGCATTGTTAGAAGTGCTTGATCCTGAACAAAATGTGGCATTCAACGATCATTATCTGGAAGTCGATTATGACCTTTCTGATGTGATGTTTGTTGCGACGTCCAACTCCATGAATATCCCGGCACCGCTGCTGGACCGTATGGAAGTGATTCGTTTGTCCGGTTATACCGAAGACGAAAAGCTCAATATCGCTAAAAAGCATTTGATGCCAAAGCAGATTGAGCGCAATGCACTGAAAAAAGGTGAATTGACCGTTGAGGATAGTGCTATTACTGGCATTATTCGTTATTACACTCGGGAAGCGGGTGTGCGTAATCTGGAACGAGAGCTCTCCAAACTATGCCGTAAGGCAGTGAAAACATTACTGATGGATAAATCTGTCAAGCATATTGAAGTCACTGGCGATAATCTGAAGGACTTTCTGGGTGTACAGCGTTATGACTATGGCCGGGCAGATGATGAAAATCGAGTCGGTCAGGTAACCGGGCTGGCCTGGACAGAAGTGGGTGGGGACTTGCTGACTATCGAAACGGCTAGTGTGCCAGGTAAAGGGAAGTTGACCTATACCGGTTCATTGGGCGAGGTGATGCAGGAATCCATTCAGGCAGCGCTGACAGTAGTAAGAGCCAGAGCAGATAAACTGGGTATCAATGCGGATTTCCATGAGAAACGGGATATCCATGTGCATGTGCCCGAGGGGGCAACGCCAAAAGACGGTCCAAGTGCGGGGATTGCCATGTGTACCGCGCTGGTATCTTGTCTGACGGGGAACCCGGTTCGAGCGGATGTGGCCATGACTGGTGAGATTACGTTACGTGGGTTGGTTTTGCCCATTGGTGGATTAAAGGAAAAACTGTTGGCAGCTCATCGCGGTGGGATTAAAACAGTGTTGATTCCTGAAGAGAATAAACGTGATCTGGAAGAGATTCCGCAGAATATCATTGCTGACTTGGATATTCATCCAGTGAAATGCATTGAGGAAGTTCTGTCTATAGCATTGCTGAATGCACCTTATGGTATGCAAGTGGTCACAGCTACGGCCAAATAGTGACCTATAGCAAAAACCATTGATAAAATAAGGGCTGGTAAGTTAAATGATGCTTGCCAGCCTTTTTTTGTACCGCTAATTTAGAGCACTGTTAGGTTTATCGATAACGTTTGGGATGACTTGGCAGAATCTATATAAAGTTACGTATCGTGTTTTTAAAAAAGACATCATGATTACAAGATTTCAGAGGGGGATGAAAGTGTGAACAAGTCACAATTGATCGATAAAATTGCCGCAGATGCTGATATTTCCAAAGCGGCAGCAGGGCGTGTGTTAGATGCAATTATTGGGTCTGTTACCGAATCTCTGAAAACAGGAGATGACGTTGCTTTGGTGGGATTTGGCACTTTTTCTGTGCGTGAACGCGCAGCACGTACTGGCCGCAACCCACAGACCGGAAAAGAAATTAGTATCCCGGCAGCAAAAGTGCCGGGCTTTCGTGCCGGTAAAGTGCTGAAGGATGCAGTTAACTGATCATTGGACAGAAAAGCTCTGGGAATGCTGGTTTCTCCCGGAAACATTACCTGACGCAAAGTTACTGGTAGGGTAAGATAGAGGGCACGCCATTTTATGGTGTGCCTTTTTTACTGATAGTCAGGATTATTATTATCAGTCAAAAGGTTGAATGCGCCCTAGCCGGTTTCGGCTATAGCAATAGCAAGGACGTATGGCTACGGCTTGCGCAGGGAGTTTTATCCATTCTACAGCGGAGTGTTGTCACATTATGATGGACAATTTACGCGCGGCCGCTAATAACGTCGTGCTTAAAATTATTCTGGCCTTGATCATCGGTTCATTTGTGTTGACTGGCGTAGGCAGTTACCTGGTTAGTGGTTCAGGTGATTATGCTGCGAAGGTTAATGGACAGGAAATTTCCCGTGCTCAACTGGAGCAATCGGTACAGAACGAGCGTAGCCGTCAGCAGGAAATGCTGGGGGAAAATTTTTCCGCTTTGGCTGGTAACGATGGTTACATGAAGCAGATGCGTAATCAGGTATTGTCGCAATTGATCGATGAAGTGTTGTTGGATCAGTACGCACATAAGCTTGGTTTGAGCATTAGCGATGAGCAAGTTAAACAGGCGATTTTTGCAGTGCCGGCATTCCAGACCAATAATCGGTTTGATAACGAAAAATACCTGGCTCAGGTTCGTCGTCTTGGCCTGACAGCCGATGCTTACGCTCAACTATTACGCAAGCAGTTGATTACACAGCAATTGATTCATGGACTAGGTAATACCGATTTTCTGTTACCGAAGGAAATCGATAACTTGATTTCTATGGCGGCACAGGACCGGACTATTCGTACTGCGACTATCAATATTGCTGATCGTGCGAAAACCCAAACGGTTACCGATGAAGAGATACAGAACTTCTATAATCAGAACAAGAGTCGTTATCTCGCGCCTGAACAGTTTAAAGTCAGCTATATCATGCTGGATGCTGCCGCTATCATGGATAAAACCACGGTAGATGATGCAGCCGTTACTCAGTATTACGATCAGCATAAAAGCGATTTTTCTCAGCCAGAGCGTAAGAGATATAGCGTGATTCAGGTTAAAAGTGAATCTGATGCTAACGCTGTTCTGGATAAGCTGAAGAAAGGGGCTGATTTCGCTACCTTGGCTAAAAAAGAATCGACAGATGTCATTTCTCGTCTTAAGGGCGGTGATCTGGGCTGGATGGATGCTGATTCCACGGTGGATGAACTGAAACAGGCTAACCTGACGAAGAAGGGCCAATTATCTGGTGCGATCAAGTCTTCAGTCGGTTATCTGATTGTTCGGTTGGATGACATTCAGCCTCAGCGTATCAAGCCACTGAATGATGTCAGAGACGAGGTGGTTGCCAAGGTTAAGCGCGAGAAGGCGCTGGATGCATATTATGCGTTGCAGCAGAAAGTGAGTGACGCTGCCACCAATGATAATGAATCTTTGGCATCGGCTGAGCAGGTTTCAGGCACCAAAGCTATATCGACGGGTTGGTTTACACGTGACAAGCCGCCAGCAGCGCTGAATTTCCAGCCGGTGACCCAGGCCATTTTTGGCGGTTCCCTGTTAGGTGAAAATGGGGCGCCGGGCAATAACTCTGATGTCATCACCGTTGATGGTGATCGTGCTTTTGTTCTCCGGATCACTGATCATAAAGCTGAAACGACTCAACCACTGGACCAGGTTCATGATCTGGTGGTTCAGACCCTGAAGCGTCAGAAAGCAGAGCAACAGGCCCGGGTAGAAGCTGAAAAAATTCTGGTCGATCTGAAACAAGGCAAGGATGATAGTCTTAAGGCCGCAAGCTTGAGTTTCAGCGAACCAAGAACTATGTCCTCTGTTGCTCAGAATGATGTGATGGCTGAGTCTGTTTTCTCTTTGCCACATCCGCAGAAAGATAAACCTTCTTATGGAATTGCTCAGGATCAGGCCGGTAATATTGTGTTGGTAGCGCTAGATAGCGTTAAGCCGCACACCCTGGAAGAACAACAGAAAACGCAGTTTGTTTCCCAGCTTGAACAAGGGGCTGTTGGCACACTGTTTGATTCGCTGATTAGCAGCCTGCGTAGCAAAGCAACAATCAAACTGGGTAGAGTCATCCAGGAACAGTAATCGTCCTCGCAAACATCTGCAAATCTCTGCAATAAACAAAGGCCGCTTTCGCGGCCTTTTCCACATTTTAACTTTGAGGTTTGCTGATTATCTGACGTTGCGGCAATGTGATGATGCTGTCAAACACAAGGAGGAAACAGCATGAAAAAGTCAGGAATAAAAGCGCTTTGCCTGATTGTTGGAATGGGATTGTCTGGTTTAACGGTAATGGTACAAGCCACTACGGTTGAACAGAAAGGTGCACTGGAAAAATCATCGGAGGTTATGAAATCGTCTGTACCGAAACAGAAACTGGAAAAAGCAATCATAGCTGACAGCGATGAAGACGAGGTAAATATCAATACGGCAACAGCAGAGCAACTGGCGGCGATTATGAATGGGGTCGGCTTGAAAAAAGCACAAGCTATTGTTACCTACCGTGAGCAAAATGGTCCTTTTACCCAGATAGAACAACTCCAGGAGGTTCCAGGGATTGGTGCCGCGCTGGTCGGACGGAATCTGTCTCGTTTAAAACTGTGATATTGTTCGCGGCCTGGTGTGGCAGATTCACCTGGCTGCGAACCTTTGCCATGCGTATCAATTGAACAGGTTCTTTCCTGAGACGACTATTGTAAGACAACACAAACCCGTATCACTGTTCGTGGCTATAATATTGGCATTTTCATCATGTAAACAGTGCTTGCTACCTGGGGTCCCTGAGGCAGTACGTTTGGGGGATATTCGTCCGGTCCATTCTCCGGAGAATGGACCGAATTGTGCCTGAGATTATAACCATCTCAGATAATAGATGAGAGTCATATCAAAGGACGGTGTTCAGACTAGGCAGTGATCATTATCTGATCGTCTTTGTATAATTACTGCAAGCCTGTCTTATGGCGCAGTGACGCCATGACCCCAACGGGATCCTGATGGTATTCTTCCAGACCTTTGGCGCGTAAGTGGCAGGCTGCACAGTGGCCGCATCCTGCACCTTTGATACCGTTGTAACAAGTCAGAGTATTATTTCTGACCGTATCCAACTGATGGTAGTAATCGGCCAGGGCCCAGGTTTCAGCCTTATTCAGCCACATTAAAGGTGTTACGAAACGAATGTCTTTGGCCAATCCGAGAGCAATGGCCTGATTAAGCGCTTTGACAAATTCGTCGCGGCAGTCTGGGTAACCGGAAAAATCCGTTTCACAAACACCAGTGATTACGGTTTCGGCACCAACTTGATAGGCATAAATTGAGGCTAGCGTCAGAAACAGAATATTACGTCCGGGAACGAAAGTACTGGGAAGTCCCTGAAGGTCGGCTTCAAATTCAGGTACCGGAATGTTGTCACGAGTCAGGCTGCTTATGGCTAATTCATTAAGTAAACCGACATCAAGCACCTTATGCGATCTGGTCCCCAGTTGTTGTGCGAGCGTTTTGGCTACTTCAATTTCAGCTCGATGACGTTGTCCATAGTCGAAGGTAACGCAATGGACTTCATCATATTGCTTCAGTGCCTGTATCAGGCAGGTCGTGGAATCCTGTCCACCACTAAAAACAACAACTGCGCTTTTCATTCTGATTCACCTTACCGGGGATGAGTCTCCATGCTGTTATATAACATCGGTCATATAACTTCACGTATCATAGAAAAAGATATGGTACCTGAAAAATCTCCCGCTGTTCAGCGAAGGATTCCAGGGGATCAAACCGGCGTGCATTCATCATTGGTTTTTTCTGCTAATTGTTGGAAATAAGGTGCAATATCGCCGATGTTCTCCGCTACCCAGTAAGGGTTGTAGTAGGTATCCAGATAACGCTCACCACTGTCACACAGTAGGGTAACGATAGAACCCCCGCGTCCTTCGTCTACCATTCTTTTAGCCAGTTGTAACATCCCCCAGACATTGGTTCCGGTGGACGGACCGACTTTGCGGCCCAGAATACTTTCCAGCCAGTAAATAGTGGCAATGCTGGCAACATCGGGTACTTTGATCATTTCATCAATAACGCTTGGGATGAACGACGGCTCCGCACGTGGACGACCAATTCCTTCAATACGGCTGCTATACTGACCGGTAATCATGGGATCTTTATGCTGATAACAGTCATAAAATACCGAGTTTTCCGGATCTACGACGACCAGTTGTGTATCCAGTCCCTTGTAGCGAATGTAACGTCCTAATGTGGCCGAGGTACCCCCAGTGCCGGCGCTCATAACCAGATAATCGGGTACTGGAAATGGTTCACGGGACATTTGCCGGTAAATGCTATCGGCGATGTTATTGTTACCACGCCAATCGGTTGCCCGTTCTGCATAGGTGAACTGGTCCATGTAATGACCATTCAGGTCTCGGGCGAGTTGTTCTGAAACCGCGTAAATCTGTCTGGACTGTTCGACAAAATGGCAACTGCCACCATAAAACGCAATTTGTTCCACCTTGCGTTTTGCGGTACATGCAGGCATGACGGCAATAAACGGTAACCCTAACAGGCGGGCAAAATAGGCCTCTGAAACAGCGGTACTGCCTGAAGATGCCTCAATGATCGGGGTGTTTTCTTTTATCCAGCCGTTGCTTAAGCCGTAGAGGAACAGTGAGCGAGCCAACCGATGTTTCAGGCTGCCGCTGGGATGGGTGCTCTCATCTTTTAAATAAAAATAAATACCGGGATAGTTTGATAATGTCACACGGATCAAATGGGTATCTGCCGAACGTTGATAGTCTGCTTCAATGGTGCTGATGGCTTCTTTTATCCAGGTGTTGGTCATAATGAAAAACTCTGTTGGCAACGATAGCAGTAGCGTAACGGTTACTCAGGAAAAAAAGATTGCCTTTTTCACTGTATATGTACTAAATAGGAGAAATATTTTCTATTAGGTGACGGAATGTTAGATAAAACTGACCGTACTTTACTCTCGTTGTTGCAACAAGACTGCACCTTGTCATTGCAAGTGCTGGCAGATGCGGTGAATCTGACGTCGACACCTTGCTGGAAACGCCTTAAGCGTCTTGATGAAGATGGGTACATCCGGGCGCGTGTGGCATTGCTGGATAGCGATCGACTTGGATTGGTGTTGACGGCATTTGTCTTGCTGAAAACTCAGCAGCATAACAGTTCCTGGTATCGTGAGTTCACCAGTTTTGTTTCGGATATGCCAGAAGTTTTGGCATTTTACAGAATGGCTGGCGAGTATGATTATCTGATGCAGGTTCAGGTAGCTGATATGAAGAGCTATGATAATTTTTACAAGCGGCTGGTTAATGGTATTCCCGGTCTGGTGGATGTAACTTCCAGTTTTGCCATGGAACGTATAAAACATACTACCGCTTTGCCGCTTCAGATATAAAATCTATCAGTCATCAGCTTTATGTATAATATTTCTGTTCAGTATAACAACGACGCTTGCTTAGCAACTGGAATTAAGACTGCGTGAGACTTTTTACTCAACTTGGATGGTATTTTCGCCGCGAATGGAAACGATATTTGAGCGCGGTAATACTGTTAATCATTATTGCCATTCTGCAATTATTGCCACCTAAAGTAGTTGGAATTATTGTTGATGGCGTTACTCAAAATACCATGTCTGCTGCAGCTATCACTCGGTGGATTGGTATTCTTCTGCTTACGGCAATTGTTATTTACCTGCTCCGGTACTTATGGAGCGTGTTGTTGTTTAGTGCGTCCTACCAGTTGGCGGTAGAACTGCGCAAAGATTTTTATTGCCAGTTAAGTCGCCAGAATCCCGCTTTTTATTTGCATCACCGTACAGGTGATTTGATTGCCCGCGCCACCAATGATGTGGATCGTGTAGTGTTTGCTGCGGGTGAAGGTGTCTTGATGCTGGTTGATTCACTGGTGATGGGATGTGCAGTTCTGGTTGTAATGTGTACTCAGATCAGTTGGCAACTGACGTTATTGGCATTAGTACCAATGCCGATAATGGCAATGGTAATCAAGTATTATGGTACGCAGCTCCACCAGCGTTTTAGAGCGGCGCAGGCGGCGTTCTCCTCATTGAACGATCAAACGCAGGAAAGCCTGACCAGTATCCGAATGATTAAAGCTTTTGGTCTGGAAGATTATCAGTCACATCGCTTTGCTCTGGTTGCTGCGGATGCGGGGGAAAAAAATATCCATGTTGCCCGCGTTGATGCCCGCTTTGACCCCACTATTTATATTGCGGTTGGTTTTTCAAACTTGCTGGCTATCGGTGGGGGGAGTTGGCTCGTGATTAATGGTTCGTTGACGCTAGGGCTATTAACCAGCTTTGTGATGTATTTAGGACTGATGATTTGGCCGATGTTGGCACTGGCCTGGATGTTCAATATCGTTGAGCGAGGTAGCGCAGCGTACAGCCGTATACGACAGTTACTCGCGGAGGAGCCGGTTGTTGCAGATGGTAACTGCTCACTTCCCGCAAGCGCAGGAACCTTGGTGGTGGATATTCAATCATTCCATTATCCCGACCATACTCAATCGGTGCTTAACCACGTTAGTTTTACCTTGAAACCAGGCGATGTTCTGGGATTATGTGGTCAGACCGGTTCAGGGAAAAGTACCTTACTGTCGTTAATTTTGCGTTATTTCGATGTTGAGCAGGGCGAAATTCATTATCACCAGACGCCATTACGTCAGATATCGCTGGATGACTTGCGTCATCGCTTTGCTGTTGTCGGACAAACGCCCTTTCTGTTCTCTGATACAGTCGCGAATAATATTGCATTGGGAAGACCGGGTGCTACTCAGCAGCAAATCGAAGAGGCAGCTCGTTTAGCCAGTGTACATGACGATATTTTACGTTTACCTCAAGGATATCAGACTGAAGTCGGAGACAAGGGGGTGATGTTGTCTGGGGGGCAAAAGCAGCGTATTGCCATCGCCCGTGCCTTGTTGCTAAAAGCTGAGATATTGGTGCTGGATGATGCGTTGTCAGCTATTGATGGTCGTACTGAGCATCGCATTTTGCACAACCTTCGCCAGTGGGGTGAAAAACGAACGTTAATTATCAGTGCTCATCGGCTTTCAGCATTGACCAATGCCGATGAAATTTTAGTTCTTCAGCAGGGAAGTATTGTGCAACGAGGAAATCATCAGGCGCTATCACAGCAGGCAGGTTGGTATCGGGATATGTATCGTTATCAGCAATTGGAAGCGGCGTTGGACGACTTACCTGTTGATGGGGAAAGGAAAGATGGATAATTCCCATCCATTATGGCCGACGCTGAAACGGTTGCTTGCGTATGGTTCTCCATGGCGTAAGCCACTAGCGCAAGGTGTGTTGATGTTATGGATTGCTGCTGCGGCTGAAGTCACCGGACCAGCATTAGTCAGTTATTTCATTGACCAACTGGTAGCGAAAGGGAAGTTCCCGCTGTTGATAGTCACGGGCTTGACCGTGGCTTATGTGCTTTTGCAGGTGTTGGCTGCAACATTGCACTATTTTCAGGCCATCGTGTTCAACCGTGTTTCGGTTGGCGTGGTGCAGCAGTTGCGAATTGATGTTATGGATGCTGCGTTGCGCCAGCCGCTGTCTACATTTGATACACAACCTGTTGGGCAACTGATTTCCCGTGTCACCAATGATACTGAAGTGGTAAAAGATCTTTATGTGATGGTGGTTTCCACCGTATTACGCAGTGCTGCTTTGATTGGTGCAATGCTGGTGGCAATGTTCAGCCTGGATTGGCGTATGGCTTTAGTGGTTTTAGCTATTTTCCCGGCAGTTATCATTGTGATGATAATTTATCAACGCTACAGCACGCCGATCGTTCGTCGGATGCGCAGCTATCTGGCAGATATTAATGACGGCTTTAATGAAGTTATTAATGGTATGAATGTCATCCAGCAATTCCGTCAGCAAATCCGTTTCGGTGAAAAGCTGAATGCTGCAAGTCAGTTACATTATCAGACACGTGTGCAAACACTGAGGTTGAACGGCTTTTTGTTGCGTCCACTGATGAGCCTGTTTTCAGCGCTGGTGCTATGTGGTCTATTGATCCAGTTTGGTTTCAGTTCCATCGGCTCTGTTGGCGTCGGGGTTCTGTATGCTTTTGTTAACTATCTGGGGCGTTTGAATGAACCATTGATAGAACTGACGACGCAACAATCTATGTTGCAGCAGGCTGTAGTGGCGGGTGAGCGAATTTTTGAACTGATGGATGGTGCTCAGCAGCAGTACGGTAGCGATCAACAGATGCTCACCAGCGGGCGTATTGATATTGATGATGTCACATTTTCCTACCATGCAGGGAAACCGGTATTACAACATATCTCTTTTACCGTACCCGAACGCGGCTTTGTTGCATTGGTCGGGCATACTGGTAGCGGTAAAAGTACATTGGCAAATTTGCTGATGGGATATTACCCGCTTGATAGTGGGGAGATTCGTCTTGACGGCCGACCATTGTCAACACTGTCTCATCAGGTTTTGCGCCATAATGTGGCTATGGTACAGCAGGATCCGGTGGTGTTGGCGGATTCAATGTACGCTAACGTGGCATTAGGGCGTGCTATCAGTGAAGAAAAAGTCTGGGCAGCACTGGAAGCTGTTCAGCTTGCCGAACTGGTTCGCCGAATGCCGGAAGGTATTCATAGTCGTATTGGAGAGCAGGGCAATAACCTTTCTGTGGGACAGAAACAGTTATTGGCGTTAGCCCGAGTGTTGGTGCAAGCGCCAAAGATCCTGATCCTTGATGAAGCCACGGCTAATATTGATTCCGGGACGGAGCAGGCTGTTCAACAGGCACTAAAGCTTATCCGCGAACAAATCACACTGATTGTGATTGCACATCGGCTATCGACCATTGTAGATGCAGATAGCATCCTGGTGCTCCATCATGGAAAGATGGCAGAGCAGGGTACACATGAACAGTTACTTACCCTTCAGGGTCGCTATTATCAAATGTATCAACTGCAATTGGCGGGAAAAGAGCTCACAGCCACGGAACGACATGAGACTATTACCGAGCTCTCTTGAGTCCCTGTAGTATTTCTTCAGTGCAAAGACACGCACCATAAATTAGCAGCTGTTTCTTTTTTGCCTCCTTAAGATGCACTGCAATTAAGCGTATTGCACCAAAATAGTGCTACCGAAATGTACTATATTCTTCTCTAGTGCTCATATTATAAACCATCATCTGTTTGTTAACGTGAGCCTGTCATGTTTTACCGCTTTGATTAAGATAAATCATTTTATGGCACACCATTTGCTTTATTGGTGGCGTATACACATTTGATAGTGACGGGCGAAGGCCTGGACTTAATGGTTAGGGAGATGAGGATGAAACTGGTTACTGTAGTGATTAAACCGTTCAAGCTGGAAGATGTACGTGAGGCTTTATCTTCTGTGGGCATCCAGGGGCTTACCGTCACTGAGGTGAAAGGGTTCGGACGTCAAAAAGGGCATGCGGAGCTGTATCGTGGTGCAGAGTACAGTGTTAACTTTTTACCGAAAGTGAAAATCGATATTGCTATTGCTGACGATCAGCTTGATGAGGTCATTGATGTGATCAGTAAAGCGGCTTATACCGGAAAAATTGGCGACGGTAAGATTTTCGTCGCTGAATTACAGCGTGTTATCCGCATCCGTACCGGCGAAACTGACGAAGCCGCACTATAACAACTACCTGATTTGGTTTTATGAATAGGGATGAGTGAAAAATGAAGAAACTTTCTTTCTCGTTGAGCCTCGGTGTGGCAGCCATGCTCCCCACATGGGCGATGGCAGATACAGTTGCTATTGATAAAGCGGATAACGCTTTTATGATGATCTGTACCGCTCTGGTACTTTTCATGACTATACCTGGTATTGCATTGTTTTACGGTGGTTTAAACCGTTCTAAAAACGTGTTATCCATGCTGACTCAAGTCATGGTGTCGTTTGCTTTAGTTTGTATCCTGTGGGTAGTTTATGGATATAGTATTGCATTTAGTTCCGGCAATGCGTTTTTCGGTAGTCTGACTAACTTTATGCTGAATGGCATTAATATTAACTCGCAGAGCGGGACGTTCTACCAGTTTATTCACGTCGCTTACCAGGCTTCGTTTGCCTGTATTACTGTTGGTCTGGTTATTGGTGCTATTGCAGAACGTATCCGTTTCTCTGCTGTGCTGATTTTCGTTGCGATTTGGTTCACGCTGTCTTACCTGCCGATGACACATATGGTCTGGGGGGGTGGTTATCTGGCGGCTGATGGTGCACTGGATTTTGCCGGTGGTACGGTGGTGCATATTAATTCTGCTGTTGCTGGCCTGGTTGGCGCATTGTTGTTGGGTAAACGTGTTGGATTTGGTAAAGAAGCATTTAAACCACACAACTTGCCAATGGTATGTATCGGTTGCGCTATTTTGTACATTGGTTGGTTTGGTTTTAACGCCGGTTCGGCCAGCGGTGCCAACAATATCGCTGCACTGGCATTCTTGACCACTGTGATTGCAACAGCGGCCGCTATTCTGGCATGGGTGTTTGGTGAGTGGGTCGCTCGAGGCAAACCTTCTTTGCTGGGCGCTTGCTCTGGTTGTATCGCCGGTCTGGTGGCTATCACGCCTGCTGCAGGTACTGTTGGTATCGGCGGTGCAATGATTATCGGTCTGGCTGGAGGTTTCGCTGGTCTGTGGGGCGTAACGGTATTGAAGAGATGGTTACGTGTCGATGATCCGTGTGATGTGTTCGGTGTCCATGGCGTCTGTGGTATTGTCGGTTGCATCCTGACTGGTGTATTCACTTCTGCCTCACTGGGTGGTACGGGCTATGCTGAAGGTGTGACCATGACTCATCAGGTGTGGGTGCAGCTATTCAGCGTCGTCGTTTGTATTGTATGGTCTGGCGTCGCCGCATTTATTTCTTTCAAAGTTGCGGATATGGCTGTTGGATTGCGCGTACCGGAAGAACAGGAACGCGAAGGTCTGGATGTGAACAGCCATGGTGAGAATGCATACAACCAGTAATCGTTAATTATCCCAAGGCGTGTGACTTCACGCCTTTGCCATTAAACCACCTCTAGTAGGTGGTTTTTTATGTCTGAATTTCAAACACTATGACGGCGTATTACACCTTCCTGAACGCTGGAGGCAACCAAGACACCATCACGGGAGTAAAACTGTCCGCGGACGAATCCTCTGGACCCAGAAGCAGAAGTGCTTTCTACCGAATAAAGCAGCCAATCATCTAAGCGAAAAGGGCGATGGAACCACATTGAATGGTCAATGGTAGCGACTTGCATTCCCGGTTCCAGAAACCCAACACCGTGAGGCTGTAATGCCGTCAATAAGAAGTTACAATCTGACGTGTAGCCCAACAGATACTGGTGTGTCCGTTCATCGTCCGGCATGTCGCCATTGGCTTTGCACCATACATTCCTGAATGGTTTCTCTACTTCGCCTTTGAAAGGGCTGTGAAATTTTACCGGACGTATCTCAATGGGCCTTTCGCGAGTAAACTTGTCGCTGAATTGTTCAGGTAACAGATGCGATATGCTTCGTATAATCTCTTGTTCGGAAAGTAGCCCCTCTGGTAGTGGGACCTGAGGCATGACATTTTGGTGTTCGAATCCGACCTCTCTGTTTTGGAAAGAGGCAGTCATATAAAAAATAGGCCTTCCATTCTGGATGGCGCGAATACGTCTGGTACTGAAACTGTTTCCATCACGTAGTTTTTCTACGTCATAAATGATCGGTTTCTGACTATTTCCAGGCAATAAAAAGTAGCAGTGAAAGGAGTGAACGAATCGTTCAATAGGAACTGTCTGTTTCGCAGCTGAAAGTGCCTGTCCTACAACTTGTCCTCCAAATACTTGCCGTAATCCAAGATCCTCACTTTGTCCGCGAAATAGCCCCTCTTCAAGTTTCTCCAAATTAAGCAGATTAAGCAGGTTCTGCAATGCCTGACTCATAGTTTTATCCTTATTAATAATATGTCTATAAAAAAGAAAATTGACTGGAATAGTAGCTATAAGAGAGTTCCACATGAGGAGATTATAATCAGACAATAAGAAAAAGAGACCTGCCACATGAAATTATGATCTACATTGGGCGTTATCACATTTTCAATTATACTCACTGGGGAGGGGAACTGTCGTTATGATAGGGGCCTCAACCCACAGGGCCTGTATCGCAAGGCCTGCTCCAACTAAACCTCTGGCAATACGGATGCATAACCTATAATAATTCTTTGCATGATCTGTTTATTTAACTTCAGCGTAATAACCTTGAGTCACGACTCTGATGGTGCATCACTCTGAAAGAAATCTAGGATGTGTACTGCCAACGGAAGAGATGTAAATTTATTTTGTTTGTTTCATCAAATTGGATCCCTTCAGCTACAAGGGCGTTTTTTTGTCGCAGATAGTCGTTACCTATCAACGATATTTCCCCTTTACGATTAATAACCCGGTGCCATGGTAGCTTGGTGCATTCAGGGAGGTTTTTCAATATTCCACCAACCTGACGAGCTGCTCGTGGGGAGCCTGCCAAACATGCAATATCTCCGTAGGTGGCAATCTTTCCATAGGGAATGGCCGAAACAATATGAAAAACGCGCTGACGAAAATTATCCTTATTGTTAGGCATTGTAAGTCTCATACTGATTTAGATGATAAAACAGGAAGTATAATACGAGTAATGAGTAAGAAAACAGCGATTAGATGATGTAGGCTTGCAATTACATAATCCATCACAGATAATGCCCTCCGCTTTACACTAGTTGAGCTGTCAATGGGGGCTCTGTCGGTTCTCCCGCAACACTACTCTGTGAATTCGGTCAGGTCCGGAAGGAAGCAGCCGCAGCAGACGATGTGTGTGCCGGGATGTAGCTGGCAGGGCCCCCACCATTTCTGCAATATCAATTCAGCTTTTCTCCGTTCGTGATTAACGACAGTGGTTCTTTAATCGTTATTCAGTCGTAAATGGTTTCTGGTACTCTTATCACATAAGATAAAAAAACAAGATTTTTATTTATCAATGCTGTTGATAGGATGCTTTTGACAAAAAAGAAGTGATTATATTGTCTGTATTGGTTAAGTCATAATTTAAAAGTAGAACAGTACATTATCAATTCTCCCATACAGTTTGTTACAACTTTTGCTATAACACTACATAGCCTATAAAAACAAAAGCCGATATTGATACCGGCCCAGTGTATTTAGCGCTGCTAATGTTCTCGCAATTAATTAACAACTAGCGTACGTATTTCCAAACAGCAACAGGAACCTTGTCATAAAGCTTATTCATAGTCAGCTCGGCCAGGCGGTGGTCAGCTGCAGAATAGAACATTTCTAACTCGTCGTTTGAAAGTTCGTACTTGTTTTTTTCAATAACACGTTCAAGTGTGTCGATGGAGGTGCATTTACGTAAACGCATCAAATAATCGATTTTTTTCATAATAACCTTTATGAATTTTCCTGGATTAGAATAAGTATAAGACAAATTATTGCTTAAGTTTTGACTGCCGCACAGATGCTCTTTTCCGAGAACATTCTGAATAATTGTGACCTAGATTTCTGCCATCTACGTAACTCGCCATCATTGATGCCATAGTTACTAAAAAGAATATAGGTATCGTCTAGGTATTTTTCAACCCGCTCGCAAAGTTCTTCGTCGTTCGGGTATTTAATTTTATAGGTGACAATAAATGCAGCTATATGTTCAATAAGTTCATTTAGCTGAAGATTGACAGCCGACGTAGGGTCATTAACCCAGCCATGGCTACTGTCACCTAACGTAGCGATACTTTCATCGCGCAGATTTTCACATAAGAATCTGAGTTGGGCAATATCATAATGTTTAGGTGAGTACTCATCCATTTCAATCCCTCCGTTAAACCGCGATCAGTGTTACTAGGGTTAACACCTGCTAAACAGGTAGAGTGATGAATTGCAGAAGATAGAATGCCCCCTCAGTATGCCTCGAATTACTGGGTGAAGACCAAACAAAGGCGATGAGGTGAATGTTAAAGAATGACCCAACTTCACTATCAAAAATTATTCTGTCTTAACTATAGCAAAAAAATCAGTCTTACTTGTACCTTGGTGTCATTTTTTGTACCTAACATTGCTATCGGGGTTGCCCCATTTTTCCACATTGCAGTATATTAATCGGCCATTGTCTAATTTTATTTACCTTTTTTTACCTTTAATCCGTGATTGGGGACCGGTTATTTGACTGAGCTTATATGTCTGTCTCGCAGATGAGTATCAATAAAAAGTAAAAAATATTTATCCTATTGTTTTATAAATAATTAAAATAAAATCGGAATGCTATACTGGCACCTCTCTTTAATGGTTATCTGCTCAGCTACATTATCACCATTTCTTTTTTCCATCGTATGGTGTGGAATCGAGGGTTTGTTTTACAAATTACACCGCTATGTCTGTATCGTTGGACAGCAATACAATCTTTATGAGGTGTTTAAGCTGCATGGTGTGCGCTTAGTACCTGCATGGATAGTGCTAGAATTTCAAAAGTCAGCCAAAGCATTTCGAGAGCGTCGGTAGCGCTTCCTACCGTGAAATATTATTTCTGTTTTCCCGTAGTAAGGCAAAGGAAATATCAACATTAACATATACTCGTCATCTTTCAAGTTGCAGGTGTGTTGGCTGTGTTCGCTTACCCGAATTCGTTTACCTGAGTACGCTCATTGAGACTCTCTTTTGCCGTCTTCCTGCATCTTGAAATCTATTGGGTATAGATATATATCTTTCCTTTCCGCTTAATGGGTTATGCATTAATCTTCGCTGGACTTACCTGGTAAAAAAATACAATCACTGATGTCATAAAATACCTTTGTACGATAGTTCGTCTGGATGACGGGCTTTATAAAGATGTTAATGGATATGTTATAACATAACCTTCATGTTGCTCTTTTTTCACTGATTGATCAACAATTGGATTTTAAAGTGAAAGAAAACGAAGATGTAGAAATATGGTTTGAAGCTTCAAGGCAAGGGGTGTAGGTGTTTTGGTGGTGAACACTACTTTTAAGTAGCGAATAAAAAAGGCCGCGTCAGCGGCCTTTTAATCACTACTAATAGATATTTTTAATGGTGTTCTATAGATTGATCTGCCGCATCATTATCTTTCTTTTTATCGAAGCGGCGTCGAACGACAACAAAGAATACAGGCACAAAGTAGATGGCGAGTATTGTTGCCGTAATCATCCCCCCCATCACACCGGTGCCGACAGCATTCTGAGCGCCAGAACCAGCCCCCGTGCTGATAGCGAGCGGAAGAACACCGAGAATGAAGGCCAGTGATGTCATCAGAATAGGACGTAGACGCATACGACTGGCATCCAACGTTGCTTCTATTAAACCCTTACCTTCTTTTTGCATCAGATCTTTGGCGAATTCGACGATCAAAATAGCATTCTTCGCTGAAAGCCCGATGGTGGTCAGCAACCCTACCTTAAAGTAAACGTCATTTTCCAAGCCACGCATGCTGGTTGCAATAACCGCACCCAAGACACCAAGAGGAACAACCAGCATAACTGAGAATGGGATAGACCAACTCTCATACAGCGCTGCTAGGCATAAGAACACGACAATGGCTGAAACAACGATCAATGCAGGAGCCTGGTTACCAGCCAAACGTTCCTGATAAGACATCCCGGTCCAGTCAAAGCCAATACCCTTCGGTAATTGCGATGCCAATTTCTCCATCATTGCCATTGCTTCACCAGTACTCTTACCTGGAGTGGCTTCACCCACCAGTTCAACAGAAGGTAAGCCGTTATAGCGTTCCAGACGAGGTGAGGCATATTCCCAATGTGCTGATGAGAATGCGGAGAAAGGGACCATTTGCCCTGATGTGCCACGGACATACCAGTTCTGGATATCTTTGGGCAGCATACGGAAAGGGGCATCAGCCTGAACATAAACTTTTTTCACCCTGCCACGATCGATGAAGTCATTGACGTAACTACCACCCAATGCAGTAGAAAGCGTTGAGTTAATATCAGAAATCGAGACTCCCAATGCCTCTGCTTTCTCCTGGTCGATGTCAATCCGATATTGCGGCGTATCTTCCATGCCATTCGGACGTACGCGTATCAACGTATCAGGATGTTGAGCAATCATTCCCAACAGCTGGTTACGAGCTGCCATCAATTTTTCATGGCCAAGATTACCCTCGTCAATGAGCTCGAAGTCAAATCCGCTGGCAGTGCCTAGCTCAACAATAGCCGGAATATTAAAAGGGATGACCAACGCTTCTTTAATCTGTGAAAGTGCGCCGTAAGCCCTTCCGATAATAGCACTAACTTTATTTTTCGAACCAGGACGTTCCTTCCAGTCTTTCAGGCTGGCAAACGCCAGACCCATGTTTTGGCCTCGACCAGCAAAACCAAAGCCATTAACAGTAAAAACGGAGTTAACGTTATTTTTTTCATGTTCCAGATAGTAATTACTTACTTTGTCGAGAACTTTCTGTGTGCTTTCCTGTGTTGACCCGACAGGTAATTGCACCATGGTCAACAGAACCCCTTGATCTTCTTCTGGTAGGAAAGAGCTTGGTATCCGTGTAAACAGTAGCCCCAAGCCCACCACGATAATCATATAAAGGAGAACATAGCGGCCGGTACTGTGCAATATTCTGGCAACACTGTCAGAATAGTGATTGGTGCTTTTTCCAAATAGCTTATTGAACCAACCAAATAAGCCTCTTTTTTCATCGTGACCATGGGTTGGCTGCAGAATTGTGGCACAAAGCGCAGGGGTTAGAACCAACGCCACTAACACTGAAAGCACCATGGCTGACACGATGGTTACAGAAAACTGTCGATAGATGGCCCCGGTTGAACCGCCAGAGAAAGCCATAGGAACGAATACAGCTGATAGAACAAGCGCGATGCCGACCAATGCCCCCTGAATCTGCCCCATCGATTTACGTGTTGCTTCTTTGGGTGACAGACCTTCTTCGGTCATTATGCGCTCGACGTTTTCCACGACAACAATGGCATCATCTACCAGCAGACCGATGGCTAGCACCATCGCGAACATTGTCAGTGTATTAATCGAATAACCAAACGCAGACAAAATCGCAAAAGTCCCCAACAATACTACCGGCACCGCAATAGTAGGAATCAGTGTTGCACGGAAGTTTTGCAGGAACAGATACATCACCAAAAACACCAGAACGATAGCTTCGATCAGGGTTTTCACTACTTCGTTGATCGAAATCGTAACGAAGGGTGTGGTGTCATAGGGGTAAACTACCTTCATTCCTGCCGGGAATTGTCGTTGCAGTTTTGCTATTTCCGCTTTTACAGCAGTGGCGGTATCTAACGCATTGGCCCCAGTAGCAAGTTTAATACCGAGACCAGAGGCGGGCTGGCCATTGTAGCGTGCGACAGTACTATAACTTTCCCCCCCCAGCTCTACTCTTGCTACGTCTTTAAGACGCACCTGAGAGCCATCCTTATTGACCCTAAGGATTATGTTAGAGAACTGTTCAGGAGAGTTAAGGCGAGTTTGTGCAATAATGGATGCATTCAGTTTTTGCCCTGGAACGGACGGAGCACCACCCAGTTGACCAGCGGCAATCTGGTTGTTTTGCACTGTAATGGCGCTCACCACATCTGATGTGGTGAGCTGATAGTTATTCAGCTTGTTAGGATCGAGCCAGATGCGCATGGCATATTGGGCACCGAACAACTCAGTATCACCTACGCCCATTACACGGCTGATTGGGTCTTTAATAGTGGAGCCTATGTAGTCAGCAATATCCTGCTGAGTCATGTTTTTATCATCACTGATAAAACCGATAACCATCAGAAAGCTGCTGCTGGATTTCTGAACATTCACACCTTGCGCTTGCACTTCCTGAGGAAGCAGCGGCATTGCTAACTGTAACTTATTTTGTACCTGAACCTGAGCAATGTCGGGATTGGTTTTGGCATCAAAGGTCAGAGTAATTTGCGCCGTACCTGACGAGTCACTACTGGAAGACATATACAGCAGATTATCGATGCCATTCATATTCTGTTCGATAACCTGCGTTACACTGTCCTGAAGTGTTTTAGCATCAGCACCTGGATAAGATGCGGTGATTTGTACTGCTGGTGGTGCAATAGTCGGGTACTGCGCAACGGGCAGTTTAACAATTGCCAGCATCCCGGTAAGCATCACCATAATGGCGATTACCCATGCAAAGATGGGGCGATCTATAAAAAACTTAGCCATCGATTACCGGCTCCTGTTAAGACTTAGCGGGTTGTGCCTGAGGTTGTTGGGTATTATCGGAAGTCACTTCCTGGGCTTTTACCTGGATGCCTGGTCTGATTTTTTGCAGGCCAGAAACAATCACGCGATCACCAGATTTAACACCGGATGTCACCAGCCAGTTGTCTCCAATCGCTTGAGCGGCGACAATCGAGCGAACTTCCACTTTATTATCTTTATCCACCACCATTACCGTGGCATCACCGCGTGGTGTTCTGCTTACTCCCTGTTGAGGTACCAGAATGGCGTTGTTGTTTATACCGGAATCTAAACGCGCACGCACAAACATACCTGGCAGCAGGTTATGCTGTGGATTGGGAAATACGGCTCGCAGAGTAATAGAACCGGTGGTTTCATCTACAGTGACATCAGAAAATTCCAGCGTACCTTTTTGGGCATACTCAGTCCCATTTTCCAGTAATAATCGGACGTTGGCTTTCCCATTACTCTGCTCCAGTGTGCCGTCTTCCATCTCTTTTTTTAGACGCAAAAAATCGTTACTGGATTGGGTTACGTCAACATAGATTGGATCAAGCTGCTGAATCGTTGTTAAAGCTGTGGACTGACCGTTGGAAACCAACGCACCTTCAGTGACGGTTGATTTACCAATTCGACCGGAGATCGGCGCGGTCACCCGCGTATAAGCCAGGTTGATCTGTGCTGAATCCAGAGACGCTTTTGCGGCTTCTACTGATGCATCATCCTGACGAGCAGTAGCAACCGCCTGGTCATAATCCTGCTTGCTGATGTAATTGGTACCCAACAAGGGTTTATAGCGCTTAACTGTCAGATGAGCGATTGCTGCGTTAGCCTGGGCCTGAGACAGTAAGGCTTTGGCATTATTGTACTGTGCCTGATAGGTAGCAGGATCAATTTGGTATAACGATGAACCTGCTTTGACATCGCTGCCTTCTACGAAATTTCTTTTCAGGATAATACCGGTTACCTGAGGACGAACTTCTGCAATACGATAAGCGCTCGTGCGCCCAGGGAGTTCTGTTGTGATATTGAGAGGTTGTGCAGCTATCGTGACGATGCCGACCTCAGGAAGGCTTTGATGTGCCCCCTGTTGGTTCCCTTTATTATCACATCCCGTGAGCACTAAGCCGCCAGAAAGCATCAGCACTGCTGCCAGAGGTGTAAGCCTTCTGTTTTTGTTCATAAATAAACCTCAAGTGTCCGATTTGAAATTGGTCAATGGATCACAAGCTTTTAAACCCATTGCTGCGGTAATGTTATACTCATGCTATGTTACATACATTCTCGAATGTATGTAAATCGCACTTTTTTGTAAAAGCGGCGCTATGGCACGAAAAACCAAACGACAAGCTCAGGAAACAAAAATCCAAATAATGGATGCTGCACTACATCTTTTTTCTGAGTGTGGGGTTTCTTCTACATCATTGTCTGACATCGCAATTGCTGCTGGTGTGACCCGTGGCGCTATTTATTGGCATTTCAAAAACAAAGCTGAACTTTTTGATGAAATTTGGGCGCGAGCAGAGTCTAAAATTACTGATTTCAAAACCGAGTATCAGACAAAATTTCCCGATAATCCACTGCATGTGATGCGAGAAATGCTGATTTATATCCTGAGACTCACCGAGTCTGATCCAGGATGGCGTTCAATGATGGAAATAATCTTTCACAAGTGTGAATTTGTCGGGGAAATGGTGCCATTATACAACGGACGTAAAGAATTGTATCTTGATTGTTATCTACAAATAGAAGAAAACTTGGAGCATTGTATTCGCCAAGGGTTACTGCCTATCAATCTTCACGTGAGGCGGGCCGCTATTGTAACGCGCGCTTATATTTCCGGTATCATGGAAAACTGGTTATTTATGCCGAGCAGCTTCAACCTGAAGCAGGAATCTCCTCTGTTGGTGGATATTTTAATTGATATGCTTCGTACCAGCCCGGCATTGCGCGGTCAACGTGAGTGATCCTGTGCCGGTAAATAATGCGTGAAGGAAAGTGTTACTTTTACCTGACAATCCTCATACTTTGTTGTAACGAGTCATGGTAAGCTAAAGTATTTCCATCAACTTGATGATGTATCATGGTTTACTGGCCAGTGGTTTCGCTCCGTCTTCGTTCAGTTTTTTCTGATTATCGCCTCGATGTTGTGTTTTGTCATATGTTACACATATCGATGATATGTTTTGCCATACTCTTGTTTTCACCTGCGGTGGAAGCTGGAAGTGATTTGCCAACGCATAGTGAAATCCAAAATCGGCTGAATATACTGAATAAACAAAAAAACCTTACGCCGACGGATAAGCTGACCCAGCAGGATTTAACACAAACTCTTGATGTATTGGATACCATTGATCGGGTAAAGCAGGAGACTAGCCAGCTTAAACAGCAGGCAGCGCAGGCACCTGCCAAATTAAAACAGGTCAGTGGAGATCTGGATGCCCTCAATGCGACGAGCGAGGATGATGTACCTAAATCATTAGAATCTCTATCCCTCAAACAGCTCGAAGCACGTTTGAACGAAACCCTGAATGATTTACAATCTGCTCAGGAAAACCTTTCTACCTACAACAGTCAATTAATTTCTCTGCAAACTCAACCAGAGCGTGTACAAAGCGCTCTGGTTGCTGCTTTGCAGCGTAGCCAGAAGTTACGTAACCAACTCAATGGATTGGACTCGAATCAAGCGCCTTTGCGCTCAAGTCAGCAGGTATTGTTGCAGGCAGAGCAAGTTCTGGTGACGTTGCAAATGGAGCAGCAGCGTAAAAGCCTGGAGGTGAATACGACCTTGCAGGATTTATTACAGAAACAGCGTGATTATACTGCGGCACAAATTAACCAACTGGAACGCATGGTTCAGGCACTGCAAGGCATTATTAATGGCAAGCGTCTGAACCTTTCTGAAAAAACAGCCAAAGAAGCGCAAAATTCCGAAGATTTACAACGCATCCAAGAAAATCCATTAGTGAAAACAGAAATGGATATAAATCAAAAGCTTAGTCAGCGCTTAATCAAGGCTACCGAAGAGAGCAATACGCTGGTCCAGCAAACTATTCAGGTAAAAAACTGGTTGGATCGCGCCTCTCAGTCTGAGCGTAATCTGAAAGAGCAGGTGACAGTATTAAAAGGCAGTTTGTTATTATCGCGGATTCTCTATCAGCAGCAGCTTAACCTGCCTTCTGCTGATTCACTGAGTGACATGAGTGCGCAGATTGCTGATTTACGTCTTGAGCAATTCGATATTAATCAGCAACGTGATGTGTTGTTCCGCGGGGATGAATATATCCAGAAATTGTTAGCACGTAGTAATAAGCCGGTTGATGCGGAAGTAACTGATGCTCTGGGACAAGTGCTGGACATGCGAAGAGAGTTGCTTGATCAGCTCAATAAGCAACTGGGTAATCAACTGATGTTGGCGATAAACCTACAAATCAACAGGCAGCAGTTACTGGGTATTAATACCTCTTTGCAGCACACGTTAACGCAGCAGATCTTCTGGGTAAACAGCAATAAACCAATGGATTGGAGCTGGCTGGAAGATTTGCCATCAGCGCTGAAGCAGCAGGTAAATGATCTGCATCTGACGCTGAAGCCAGCACAATTATTGCAGGGCACACTGCAATCACTGTTGTTTGTGGTGCCATCATTGCTTGCTATCGGGCTGATTTATTGGCGACGCAAGGCGATTGATAACTACATGAACAAGCTGTCGGATGATGTCGGTCAGCTTAAGCGAGACAGCCAGCTTCACACGCCGCAGTTTATTCTGCTGGTTGTGTTAAAAACCTTACCCGGGGTGCTGATTATTCTTATCCTGGGGATATGGTTGAAAAAGATGGATAGCCAGATCAGCAGTTTTTCCTGGCTACTGAGTGAAAATCTAGCGTTGCTCTGGCTGGTATTCGGGATGACTTATATCAGCTTGAAACCCGGTGGTCTTTGTGAACGCCATTTTAGTATTCCGTCCTCACGTTGCGCGCATTATCGCCGACAAACGGTGAGGTTAGGGAGCGCATTACTACCGCTGGTTTTTTGGTCGGTGATCGGCGACAAAATGCCACTTTATCTGGCTGACGATGTTATTGGGCAGATTATTATCGTTTGTAACCTGATTTTGCTGACTGTTCTGGTTTTCCCGTTGTGCCGAGACAGTTGGCGTGAAAAAGAGCGTCATACTGCCAGACTTATCATTGTGACGGCCATTGTTCTCATGCCGCTATTCCTGATTGGCTTGATGTTCAATGGTTATTTCTATACTACCTTACGACTATCGGCACGCTGGATAGAAACACTCTGTCTATGGATGGTATGGAATACTGTTTATATGACAATAATCCGAGGACTCAGTGTTGCGGCCCGGCGTCTGGCTTATCGTCGCGCGCTGGCAAGACGGCAGAATATGGCTAAAGAGGGCGCGGAAGGCAGTGAGCCAGTTCCAGAAGCACCTCTGGCGCTAGAGCAGATCAGTCAACAGTCGTTGCGTTTGGCCACGATGGTGATGTTGCTTATTTTTTCCGTGGCGTTCTACTGGATTTGGTCAGAGCTGATCACCGTATTCTCTTACCTGGACAGCATTACGTTGTGGCACTACAACACCTCTGTTGCTGGCAGTAGTGTTTTGCAGGCGGTGACACTGGGTAATCTTCTGGTCGCATTGTTGATTATTGCTGTGGCTTATGTGATGACCCGAAATCTCCCCGGTTTGCTGGAGGTTCTGGTTCTTTCCCGACTCCAATTACGTCAGGGGACATCCTATGCCATTACCACGATGTTGACTTATCTGATTACGATCATCGGTGCCGCAACTTCTTTAAGTTCGATGGGCGTATCATGGGATAAGCTGCAATGGTTGGTGGCAGCATTATCTGTCGGATTAGGTTTCGGCTTGCAGGAGATATTCGCCAACTTTGTCTCTGGCCTGATTATTTTGTTCGAGCGTCCGGTGCGCATCGGCGACACCATCACCATTGGTTCGTTTTCCGGGGGAGTGAGCAAAATCCGTATTCGTGCCACCACGATTACGGATTTCGACCGCAAGGAAGTCATCATCCCCAATAAGGCCTTTGTGACAGAGCGGCTGATCAACTGGTCACTGTCAGATACGATTACGCGTGTCATTATTCGTATTGGTGTGGCGTATGGCTCGGATCTGGACAAAGTAAAAGAGGTGTTGTTACAGGCGGCTCGGGAGAACCCTCGAGTTATGGTTGATCCTGAACCACAAGTTTTTTTCCTGGAGTTTGGTGCCAGCTCATTGGATCACGAGCTGCGGTTGTATGTCCGGGAACTGGGTGACCGCAGCTATACCGTGGATGAACTCAATCGAGCGATTGATCGCCTGTGCCGGGAAAATAATATTAATATTGCTTTCAATCAGTTGGAAGTTTATCTGCATAACACTCAGGGCGCTGAGTTTAAAGAAGTTTCCCGCTAACAGCCAGATGATAGTCTGAATGTTGAATAAGCCAGAGCCTGTCGGAGCAAGAAAGGGCAATCTTGCTCCGGCGGAGCAAATCACCTTATCTTGCCATGCTGTCTTCTTTGTGCTGTGTTTTTTGCTGATAATCCCTGCGTACAATATCCAGCGCAGCCAGCGCGATTTCAGGCTCAATATGGTTGGTTTCTAACAACATAATGAGATCTACCGCCAGCTTGACTTCGGGAGCTGCATTTTCCAGTGACATAGTGAGTCCACCTTCCTATTGCTCTAAGTCCGGTTTTTAGATATAGCAGATATTGCCTGATACCACGAGATTTAGTGGCCCTGTTCCCGCCGCTCTATCTGTTTTTCTAAACGAGACAATGCCTGCCGGCATCGTAAGAGACGACCTTCCAATGCAGCCAATTCTTTTTGCAGTCGTTGTTGTTCGCTGAGTGTAGTTTGTTGATATAACAGGCTTTCACGATCTTGAATCATTGCCAGCAGACGGCGCTCAAAACCTTGATGTTCGGATAGTTTATGGTAAAGATCCTTCGGTGGAGCAGAAGTGGGTTCTTGCTGGCGTAATTGCTGTGTCGCTAATTCACGTTGTAGCGCAGTGATTTGCGCCAACAGCTTTTCTGCCATAAATGCTACTCGTTCGGTGCGTTTTTCCGCAACATATTGCCGGAGATGCTGATGGTTTTGTTGTACTTCATGCAGATAATCGCCTAATCGAGTGCCGTAACAGCTGAACAACTGACGATCAAACCGAGATTGTGAAGCGGGATGTGTGGCAACAGAGGCGATTTCCTGCGCCAGGGTTGTTATCTGATGTTCCAGCGCTTGCAACAATGTTTGCGTATTCACACAGTTTCCTCACCATTGGCATGGGCGGCAAGCTTGCCTGTTAATCCCGATAGATACAATACGTAGGTCCTATTTCAGCCTTTACAGTACAGAGGATATTATCCGGTAAAAAGCCAAATGTGATGATAAAGTTAAATGCGGGTAGTTATCATTTAGAAAAGAGGTGTGCATGTATCGTGGATTTCTGATTGTCATCGGGTGGTTGGCGGTGATTCTAGCGGCATTTGGCGTGATATTACCGTTATTGCCGACGACACCTTTCCTGCTACTGGCTGCCTGGTGTTTTGCTCGGTCATCGCCACGTTTTCATCATTGGTTGCTTTACCGTTCTTTGTTTGGCGGTTATCTTCGTCACTGGCAGCAACACCGTGCTTTGCCACCACGGGTGAAAGGAAAAGCGATTGCTGTAATTATAGCAACATTTGTTTTATCACTCTGGATGGTGGAAATTACCTGGGTCAGAGGCTTGCTACTGGCTATTTTGGCTGTGTTGCTGATTTTTATGCTACGCCTGCCCGTTATTGATCCTGAGCAACAAAAGACGAGTTGATTTTGGTGGGGCGGTTGCATTTACCGAGCACTTTGACTAGATTTGGGCGTTTTCGTGTGTAGATCACCACTTTCCTTCTTTGCGGTAAATGGCGCTTTATTATTGATGAAGCGAAGGTCCGCAGCGGGTTATTCAGTAAACAGAACGTTTTATCAGGCACAAGATCATGACCGTATCACTGCAACCAGAATTAATTAAAAATAGTATCAAAAGTATTCGAGACTACCCTAAACCGGGCATATTGTTCCGGGATGTCACGAGCCTGTTGGAAAACCCTCAGGCATACTCAATGAGTATTGAGATGCTGGTAATGCATTATCGGGATGCTGAGATTACCAAAGTTGTGGGTACTGAAGCCCGTGGTTTTTTGTTTGGTGCTCCGGTAGCTTTGGCGTTAGGCGTAGGATTTGTTCCAGTGCGTAAACCAGGTAAATTGCCGCGTGTTACTGTCAGTGAAAGCTATGTATTGGAGTACGGTGTCGATACGCTGGAAATGCATGCAGATTCAATTGATTCCAGTGATAGGGTGCTGGTGATTGATGATTTGTTGGCTACAGGCGGCACAATTGAAGCCACTGTGAAACTTATTCGCCGTCAAGGTGGGCAGGTTTCTGATGCGGCGTTTATTATCAATCTGTTCGATTTGGGTGGCCGCCAGCGTCTTGAAAGCATAGGCGTGAACTGTTACAGCCTGGTTGACTTCCCCGGACATTAAGCATAACAGTCTCGCCGATAGTGGCGAGACTGTGTTAGCATCACCTCTTCAATAACTCAACTGTTGCGGTATTGATGAGCTATCAGGTTCTTGCCCGTAAGTGGCGCCCCCAAACCTTTGCTGATGTGGTTGGTCAGGAGCATGTGCTGACGGCGTTGGCTAACGGTCTTTCCCTAGGCCGGATTCACCATGCCTACCTTTTCTCTGGCACTCGCGGCGTGGGAAAAACCACCATCGCGCGTTTGCTGGCAAAGGGGCTGAATTGTGACATGGGCATCACTGCGACACCTTGCGGTCAGTGTGACAGTTGCCGAGAGATCGAACAAGGGCGGTTTGTCGATCTGATTGAGATTGATGCGGCTTCACGTACAAAAGTTGAAGATACCCGCGACCTGCTGGATAACGTGCAATATGCCCCGGCGCGCGGTCGTTTCAAAGTTTATCTCATCGATGAAGTGCATATGCTGTCACGCCACAGTTTTAATGCGCTGCTGAAAACACTGGAAGAACCTCCCGCCCACGTTAAATTCCTGTTGGCTACCACTGACCCGCAAAAGTTGCCGATCACCATTCTGTCACGTTGTCTGCAATTTCATCTGAAAGCGCTGGATGTTGAACAAATTCGCGCGCATTTGGAACATGTTCTGCAGGAAGAACAACTGGTTTTTGAGCCGCGGGCGTTACAACTGATGGCCCGTGCGGCTGATGGTAGCCTGCGTGATGCATTAAGTCTGACCGATCAGGCGATTGCCATTGGACAGGGGCAGGTGACGACAGCCGCGGTAAGCCAGATGCTCGGGACATTGGATGATGAACAACCGCTGGCGTTAATTGAAGCACTGGTGAAAGCGGATGGTGAACGGGTCATGATGCTGTTGGCGCAGGCGGCTTCCCGCGGGGTTGATTGGGAGTCGCTGCTGGTAGAAACACTCACCATTCTGCATCGCATCGCGATGGTGCAGCTACTGCCTTCCGCATTGGGTGACGATTATGCGATGGTGGCGCCACGGTTGCGAGATTTGGCCCGTGTGTTACCACCAGCGGATGTTCAGCTTTACTATCAAATTTTGCTGATTGGCCGCAAAGAATTACCATATGCGCCAGATCGCCGTATGGGGGTAGAAATGACGCTGCTGCGGGCGCTGGCTTTTCATCCCAATCAGGTCATTGAATCCCAGGCCCCGGTTTCTACATCGACTCCTTCGGCCATAGAGCCAGTGATTGTTCCACATCAGCCAGCGGCTTCAATGTCGCGAACGGAAAATCACCCCCGGACGATGGTGCCGTCAGAAAACCCGGCGCCAACTGCTACAACTGAACAACCTGAGCCTGCGGGGAGCCGTCCGGAAAACGACAACTACAGTAGTGAGCTGTCTGACTCTACCGCGCAACTGTTGCAAGCTCGTAGCCAACTGTTACGCAAGCAAGAGGCAATTCCACCAAAAAAGAGTGAAGCGGCGGCGTTCAGTAAAACGCGGCCGGTAACCTCGGCACTGGAGCGTCTGGCTTCCGTGGCTGAGCGTGGTCAACAACAGATGTCTGCTAAAGAAACCGCACAGCCGGAGCAGAAAAAGCAGGAAGCTTATCGCTGGCGAGCACAGAAAAAAACTGAAGTGGTAGAGAAAAATGTCACGACAACGCCCAAGGCATTGCGTTCGGCATTGGAACATGAGAAAACACCGGAATTGGTGGCTCGTCTGGTTGAAGAATCGATAGAAAGGGATGCCTGGGCGGCGGAAATCCACAGTTTGACGTTGCCAAAACTGGTACAACAGCTGGCATTGAATGCTTTTAAAAAAGAGCCGGAAGTGGGTGTTGTGCAGTTGCATCTGCGTTCTTCTCTGCGCCACCTGAATAGTGCTGTGGCGCAAAAAACGCTAGCAGAGGCATTGATGGCACACTACGGTCGTCCGATAGTGCTGACCGTAGTTGAAGATGATGACCTTACGGTGCATACACCGCTGGAGTGGCGACAGGTTATCTATGAAGAGATGCTGACCGAGGCTCGTCAGTCCATTATGACGGACAATAATATTCAAACGCTGCGGCGTTTCTTTGACGCGGAACTGGACGAAGAAAGTATCCGCCCCGTTTAACTGCTGCTGAATAAGCAGCCCGAAGTGATAGAGAGAGCGATATGTTTGGTAAAGGTGGTTTAGGCAATCTGATGAAACAAGCCCAGCAGATGCAGGAGAAAATGCAGCAGATGCAGGAAGAGATTGCCAATCTGGAAGTCACGGGGGAGTCGGGTGCCGGGCTGGTGAAAGTGACTATCAATGGTGCTCATAACTGCCGTCGTGTGGAAATTGACCCCAGCCTGATGGAAGACGACAAAGAAATGCTGGAAGATCTGGTCGCTGCGGCATTTAACGATGCGGCACGCCGTATCGCCGAAACGCAGAAAGAGAAAATGGCGTCAGTCTCCGGTGGTATGCAGTTGCCACCGGGCTTCAAAATGCCGTTCTGATGCAGACCAGTCCACTTCTTGAGTCGTTGATGGAAGCCCTGCGCTGTTTACCTGGCGTGGGGCCGAAGTCGGCGCAGCGTATGGCATTCCATCTGTTGCAGCGTGATCGCAGCGGTGGTATGCGGTTGGCGCAGGCGTTGACCCGTGCGATGTCTGAAATCGGACATTGTGCCGACTGCCGTACCTTTACCGAACAGGATGTTTGTACTATCTGCGCTAATCCGCGTCGTCGGCAAACAGGACAAATCTGTGTGGTGGAAAGTCCGGCTGATATCCATGCAATAGAACAGACAGGTCAGTTTTCCGGGCGTTATTTCGTGTTGATGGGGCACCTTTCACCTTTGGATGGCATAGGTCCTGATGATATCGGTTTGGGGCGTTTGGAAGAGCGTTTGTCTACGGAATCTATCAGCGAGGTGATTCTGGCGACCAATCCGACAGTCGAAGGTGACGCTACGGCAAACTACATTGCCGAGTTGTGCTCACAGTATGGCGTTATGGCCAGCCGTATTGCTCATGGTGTTCCAGTCGGTGGTGAATTGGAAATGGTGGATGGTACCACCTTATCTCATTCGCTGGCAGGGCGGCATCCAATCACGTTTTGATCTTGTGGCTGTCGGCGTTCTGGCCGGCGGCTGTCATACACTTACTATTTTCTACGTTTAATTTCTCGTTTCTCCCTTGAAATCCCACTGTTTTATCCCCACCTCATGCTCATCTTTGTTTAATCAGTCGGAATAAAACAGATATTGAGGTAAGCCACAATGAGTATGAAAGGCCAAGAAACCCGCGGGTTCCAGTCTGAAGTGAAGCAGTTGCTGCATTTGATGATCCATTCACTTTATTCCAATAAAGAGGTTTTCCTGCGTGAATTGATCTCCAATGCTTCTGATGCGGCTGATAAATTACGCTTCCGTGCGTTGTCTGCCCCTGAACTGTATGAAGGCAATGGCGAGTTGCGGGTGCGAGTTTCTACTGACAAAGAAAAACGGACTATTACCATTGCCGATAACGGTATTGGGATGACCCGCGACGAGGTCATTGATAATCTGGGAACAATTGCCAAATCAGGCACTAAATCCTTTTTAGAGTCGTTGGGCTCTGATCAGGTAAAAGATAGCCAGCTTATTGGTCAATTCGGTGTCGGTTTTTATTCTGCATTCATTGTGGCGGATAAAGTCACTGTCCGCACTCGCGTTGCGGGTACCAGCCCTGATCAAGGGGTATTCTGGGAATCCACGGGCGAAGGGGATTACACCATTGCCGATATCACCAAAGAAGAGCGTGGCACGGAAATTACGTTGCATCTGCGTGAAGGTGAAGACGAGTTTCTTGACAGTTGGCGCGTGCGTTCCATCATCAGCAAATACTCTGACCACATCGCTTTGCCGGTAGAGATTGAGTCCCGTACTGAAAGCAAGGAAGAGGGTGGCGAAGCGACGGTAAGCTGGGAAAAGATTAACAAGGCTCAGGCGTTATGGACACGCAGCAAGTCTGAAATCAGCGACGAAGAATATACCGAATTCTATAAACACATTGCCCATGACTTTACCGATCCGGTGAGCTGGAGCCATAACCGGGTTGAAGGGAAACAGGAATATACCAGTCTGCTGTATATTCCATCCCAGGCGCCGTGGGATATGTGGAACCGCGACCATAAACACGGTCTGAAGCTTTATGTACAGCGGGTGTTCATCATGGATGATGCTGAACAGTTTATGCCAAATTATCTGCGCTTTATTCGTGGTCTGATCGACTCTAATGATCTGCCACTGAATGTCTCCCGTGAAATTTTGCAGGATAACCGTGTTACTCAGAACCTGCGTACCGCATTGACTAAACGTGTATTACAGATGCTGGAAAAACTGGCGAAAGACGACAGTGAAAAATATCAGCAATTCTGGCAACAGTTCGGTTTGGTGCTGAAAGAAGGGCCGGCAGAAGATGGCAGCAACCGTGAAGCGATTGCCAAACTGTTACGCTTTGCTTCTACGCATACTGATAGCGCTGCCCAGACGGTATCGCTGGAAGAGTATGTCGGCCATATGGTTGAAGGTCAGGAGAAGATTTACTACATCACTGCCGACAGTTACGCCGCAGCCAAGAGTAGTCCTCATCTGGAACTGTTCCGCAAAAAAGGCATTGAGGTACTGCTGCTTTCCGATCGCATTGACGAATGGATGATGAGCTATCTAACGGAATTTGATGGTAAATCTTTCCAATCAGTCAGCAAGGCGGATGAAGCGTTGGACAAACTGGCGGATGAAACAAGCGACACGCAGAAGGAAGCAGACAAAGCGCTGGAACCTTTTGTTGATCGTGTGAAAAATCTGCTGGGTGAACGAGTGAAAGATGTTCGTCTGACTCATCGGCTCACCGATACGCCAGCGATTGTCACTACTGATGCTAGTGACATGAGCACTCAGATGGCGAAATTGTTTGCTGCATCGGGCCAGGCGGCACCGGAAGTGAAATACATTTTTGAATTGAATCCAGAGCATGCGCTGGTGAAGCGGGCATCTGATATTACCGACGACACTCAGTTTACTGAGTGGGTGGAATTACTGTTGGATCAGGCTCTGCTGGCAGAACGCGGTACACTGGATGATCCGAATCAGTTTGTTCGCCGTATGAATCAGTTGTTAACGGCTTAAATCCTCTGTTGCCCCGGTTTTACAACTGGGGCAATGTCTCGTAAGTGTTTTTTCTTGTTACTGGCTTGTTAATTAATTCATCGTCTACACTGTCATAACACCCGTTATAGCACTGACGGGTCATGATTTCATGCGCGAAAAAAAGCTGAACCGAGCCCGTTCCTTGAGGATGGGCGCATGGAATGGTATGGTTTGGCGATTTTCAAATTTATTTTAAAAAAATTACATGCAAGGGGATTTACGCGATGCGTATTATTCTGCTGGGCGCTCCGGGCGCAGGCAAAGGTACTCAGGCTCAGTTCATCATGGAAAAATATGGAATTCCTCAGATTTCCACCGGTGACATGCTGCGCGCAGCAGTAAAAGCTGGTACTGAATTGGGCAAGCAAGCAAAAGAAATTATGGATGCGGGTAAGTTGGTCACTGACGAACTGGTTATTGCCTTGGTGAAAGAGCGTATTGCACAGGATGATTGTCGTAACGGTTTCTTGCTGGATGGTTTTCCTCGTACGATTCCTCAGGCTGATGCCATGAAAGAAGCGGGCATCAACGTTGATTATGTTATCGAGTTTGCTGTGCCTGATGAGCTGATTGTGGAACGTATTGTGGGTCGTCGTGTTCATGCATCGTCAGGTCGCGTATACCATGTGAAGTTCAATCCACCCAAAGTGGAAGGTAAGGATGATGTCACTGGTGAAGATCTGACGATCCGCAAGGATGACCATGAAGACACTGTGCGCAAACGTCTTGTAGAATACCATCAGCAAACAGCACCGCTGGTGACCTACTATCAGAAAGAAGCGTCTGCGGGCAACACGCTGTACCATAAAATGGATGGTACTCGTAAAGTGAGTGAAGTCAGCGCCGAACTGGCTGGTATTCTGGGCTAATAGATATCGTCGCAAATTGCTATTCGGTCGTTATGCGGTACGGTGTTAATTATGATGCCAGACACTATGTCTGGCATTTTTTATGGTTTTTCACTACATCAGCTTCAGCAATCGCTAGTATTGATTTTAACCATGTTGTCTGCCCGTTTTTATTCGATTTTTTCGCTACAATAGCGGTCTGATAATGGGATTTAAAACAATACACCAGCCCTGTAGCTGGAAGAGGATAACGTTAATGAGGCAAGAAAAACGTGGTGTGCTGATGGTTAACCTGGGAACACCCGATTCACCTACGCCTCAGGCGATAAAGCGCTATCTGGCCGAATTTCTCAGCGACCGGCGAGTTGTGGATCTTACCCGTTGGATTTGGTGGCCTATTCTCTATGGCATTATCCTGCCGATTCGTGCGCCGCGGGTGGCAAAATTGTATCGGTCTGTCTGGATGAAAGACGGTTCCCCGCTGCTGGTATTCAGTCGTCGACAGCAACAGGCATTGGCTGAACGCTTGCCGGACATCCCCGTTGCGTTAGGTATGAGCTATGGCTCACCCAGTTTGCACTCTGCGTTGGATAGTTTGTTGACTCAAGGCGTCACTCAGCTAACGGTTTTACCGCTTTATCCACAATATTCCTGTTCCACCACGGCAGCAGTATGGGATGGCCTGGCTACTCTCTTGAAACAGTATCGGCAGATACCCGCCATCCGTTTTATCCGTGACTATGCGGAACATCCAGCATATATCGCCGCATTGAAGCATCGCGCAGAACAATCTTTTGCCCAGTATGGTGTGCCGGATAAACTGGTTATCTCTTTTCACGGTATTCCGCAGCGTTATGCCGATGAAGGGGATGACTATCCGCTGCATTGTGCGGCGACGGCTGACGCGCTGACTGTTGCGTTGGGATTACCGAAAGAACGAGTGCTGATGACATATCAATCCCGCTTTGGTCGTGAGCCCTGGTTGACACCTTATACTGATGAGACGTTGAAAGGATTGCCAGCGCAGGGTGTGAAACACATTCAGGTCATTTGTCCTGGTTTCGCTGCGGATTGTCTGGAAACACTGGAAGAAATTCAGGAACAAAACCGGGATGTTTTTTTACATGCGGGTGGGGAGCGATTTGCCTACATCCCTGCACTGAATGCCGATCCTATGCATATCGATTTGTTTGAGCAATTAGTTACACAGGGTAATTGACGCACTGAACATCAGACGCTGCATTCGCGTCTGATGTTTTCCGATTTAAAGTGGACACGTTTTTACCGATTGTGCTTCATCAATATTCAGTAGCGTAATCATGGCGTCTGCAATTTCTCTCTCGCCCATGATGACCTGATTGGCGCCATGTTCGGTAATGTAGTTAACTTCATCGTCATAATGCGCTCTGGCGATAATGATCAGATCTTCCCGTTTGGAACGGGCTGCGGCCACGATTTCTCCGGCTTCATAACCGTTGGGGATGGTCAGCAGAAGCCAACGAGCACAGTCCAGATGCGCAATGTCCATAATGTCTGGCCTGGTGGCATTGCCCAGTATGGCTTTGATGCCTTGTTCACGTAAGGCATCGACACGGGTGCGCGAAGTTTCGACCACTACTATCGGGATATCGGCCTGGTGCAGACGTGATCCGATTAAGCTTCCGACTCGACCGTAACCCACCAGCAGCACATGGTTGCATAAATTTACCGGGATCTGTTTTTCCTCTTCAATCGCCTCTTCCACGATCTGTTCTTCGATAGTTTCTGTTTTCATCAGATAACGACCCAGCAAGGAAAATAGCAGCGGGTTGATCATAATAGAAAGAATAGCGCCCGCCAGGACCAAATTGCGGGCATTCTCGGTCAGCAAGCCGATCGAAATACCCAGTCCGGCGAGAATGAACGCGAACTCACCGATTTGTGCCAGACTGACGGAGATCGTCAACGCGGTACGTTTAGAGTGTCCGAACAGTTTCACCAGTACAAAAGCGGCCACTGATTTACCCAATACAATGATTAATAGTGTTCCTAGTACGGCAATAGGTTCGTTGAGCAGAATCATCGGATCAAACAGCATACCCACAGAGACGAAAAACAGTACTGCGAAGGCGTCCCGCAGCGGTAGTGTGTCGTGGGCTGCCCGCTGGCTGAGTTCTGATTCGTTTAACACTACACCAGCAAAAAAAGCACCTAAGGCAAAAGAGACGTCGAACAGTTTGACGGCACCGAAGGCAATGCCCAGTGACATCGCCAGCACTGCCAATGTGAATAATTCCCGTGAACCTGTACTGGCGCTTTTAGCCAGTATCCACGGCACAGCACGACGACCAACCACCACCATCAGCGTAATAAAGGCAATCACTTTACCGAGTGTCCAGCCTAAATCGTACAGTAACTGATAGATATTTGTGGTCGACGATTCAAACATATGGCCGAATGCTGGCAATAACACGAGTGTGAGCACCATGACCAAATCTTCCACTATCAGCCAGCCGATGGCTATTTTCCCACGCTGACTATCAATGAGTTGGCGTTCTTCCAGTGAACGCAGCAGCACCACGGTACTGGCAGTGGAAAGACACAATCCGAAAACCAATCCGTTTGGTAAACTCCAGCCCAGCAGGGAAGAAAGACCGATACCCAACAGTGTAGCAACCGCAATCTGCGCAATAGCGCCGGGGATAGCGATAGATTTTACTGCCATCAAATCTTTCAGGGAAAAATGCAGGCCAACCCCAAACATCAACAGAATTACCCCCAATTCGGCAATTTCGATCGCTAACTTGGCATCAGCTACAAAACCGGGTGTAAAAGGACCGACCAGCACGCCAGCAAGCAGATAGCCTACCAATGGGGAAATCCGCAAACGATTCGCCAGAATACCCAGTAGAAAAGCAAGTACCAGACCTACAGCCATAGTGGATATTAGCGGTGTTGTGTCATGCATCCTGACTCCTTTGCTTATAGATAAACGTGAATGAGCGAAGGTTCCATAGCCGATGAGGTCAGATGGCTCATGTCGTTTTCAACCTTACTGTATCGCTTATACGCCATGCATAGGATTAAAGCGTTTGTGGGATAGGCTCATTAATTAAGTGTACATGTATATGGAAAACATAATGTGGGGAAATAAAAGAATTTTGTGATAAATCCTAATTAAACCATGTTTTGAATTATAACATGTATTTATCGGTATATTTGTTATTTTGTAATTGAATTATATGAATAATTAATTACTATAAATCTAATCATTGATGATTTCATGATGGGCTTATATACCCAAAATAATTCGAGTTGCAGGAAGGCGGCAAGAGAGTGAATCCCGATGAGCTTACTCAGATAAGTGATTCGGGTGAACGAACGCAGCCAACACACCTGTAACTTGAAGTATGACGGGTATAGACACATTGGCGATGATAGATCATATTCTGACTGTCATTACATGGGAAAATGTAGGGTTATATGCCTGATGGCTTGCAATTACATGAAAGGTTCTGTTTATCGATGATTACTTTGTGAATCAGTCCAGAACCTTCATGGTGTTTTCGGTAGGGGGAAGGGGAACCTGCATCTTGAGATGCAGGATATGTATCAGAATCTAACCGCGATGCCTTCAGCCGGCAAAACATCGTGCAGACCTTCTTGCACCAGTGATTCACGGGAGATTTCTTTAATGTTTTTCGCGCCGGTTAGCGTCATTGCTACACGCATCTCTTTGTCGATGAGGTTCAGAAGGTTGGCCACCCCCGTCTTACCGTTAGTGGCCAGTGCATATAGGTACGCACGACCTAGCAGTACGCTGTCAGCACCCAACGCAATCATCCTCACCACATCGAGTCCGCTGCGAATACCGCTGTCGGCAAGAATGGTGATATCGCCTTTCACCGCATCAGCAATGGCGGGCAGGGCGCGACACGATGAGAGCACACCGTCGAGCTGGCGGCCACCGTGGTTGGAGACGACAATCCCGTCGGCACCGAAACGTACCGCATCACGGGCGTCCTGAGCATCCAGGATTCCTTTAATGATCATCGGCCCATCCCAGAATTCGCGGATCCACTCTAAATCGCTCCACGAAATGGACGGGTCAAAGTTATTCGCCAGCCAGCCGATGTAATCTTCAAGCCCAGTCGGTTTTCCCAGGTACGCGGAGATATTTCCCAGGTCATGCGGACGGCCATGCAGACCTACATCCCAGGCCCACTGCGGATGGGTCACTGCCTGCCAGTAGCGGCGTAGCGCGGCATTGGGGCCACTCATGCCGGAGTGCGCATCGCGGTAGCGAGCCCCCGGCGTCGGCATGTCCACGGTGAATACCAGTGTGGAGCAGCCCGCCGCTTTGGCGCGCTCCAGCGCGTTGCGCATAAACCCGCGATCTTTGAGCACATACAACTGGAACCACATTGGACGGTTGATGGCTGGGGCAACCTCTTCAATCGGGCATACCGACACGGTGGACAGTGTGAAGGGAATGCCTTTGTCTGCGGCGGCTTGCGCGGCTTGTACTTCTCCCCGACGTGCGTACATGCCACATAGCCCAACCGGGGCGAGGGCGACCGGCATGGAGAGCGTCTCATTAAACAGAGTGGTTTCCAGACTTAGTGCCGACATGTTTTTCAGCACACGCTGCTTCAGCGCCACTTGTGCCAGGTCCTCCACGTTGCGGCGCAGCGTGTGCTCGGCATACGCACCACCGTCAATGTAGTGAAACAGAAACGGCGGTAATCTGCGTTGTGCTGCGGCGCGGTAATCAGTTGCAGCGGAAATAATCATGGCTTGTCTTTCCTTTTAACATCGGTATTTTCATCTGGTAGCCGGGTAATGCGTGATTGCCGGGCTTCATCTTCGTGCAGGTTTTTGATGGTGGTGTGGACAAACCCGAGGTGTGCTCGTGCGGCTTTGCTCGCGCGTTCCGGGTCGCCATCCAGAATTGCCCGCAGCAGTTCATCATGTTGTTCGGTGAGGTGGGCAAAGATGGTCGGTACGGTGTACATACGCTGGCGGCTGTGCATCACCGAAGACTGAAGTAAATCGAAAAAACCGCGCATAGTCTGGAGTAGCACCACATTGTGCGAGGCTTCGGCGATAGCGAGGTGAAAACGCACGTCGGCCTGGGCAGCCAAATCTGGGTTGTCACTCTCTTTAAATTTCAACGTAGCATCAAAACAGGCCCTGAGTTTCTCTTTGTCCGCCTCGGTGGCGCGCATTGCTGCGTGCCAGGCAGTGCTGGCCTCAATGGCGTGACGTGCTTCCAGAATGTCGTAGCGATAACCGGGGTCGTTTTCCACCAGTGTTTTCAACGGCTGGACGATACGCTGTTCCGACCAGGGTTCGCGCTCGTAGCGCACATAGGTGCCACCGCCACGGCGGCTGATCAGCACCCCTTCGCTGATCAATTTCTGGATCGCCTCGCGCAGCGATGAGCGAGAGACACCCAGTTCGGTGGCGAGCTGCCGTTCCGCGGGCAAGCGCATGCCCGCATCCAATTTTCGTTCATGAATCAGTGCCTTCACCTGTTCCACCAAGTGGTCGGCGAGGCGTGGAGCAGACAGCGTCATGGAATCATCCAGGTTAAGATATAGGCTTGAAGGGTAGTGATCACCCCTACCATGCAGGTGAAAATTAAGCTGTGTTTCACGGTAAAGCGGAACAGCTCAGACTCTTTACCCACCAGACCCACCGCTGCACAGGCAATGGCAATGGATTGTGGCGAGATCATCTTCCCGGTAACGCCACCGGTGGTATTGGCAGTCACCAGTAGCAGGTCGGAGACGCCAATTTGCTGTGCTGTGGTGGCTTGCAATGCGGCAAACAGCGCGTTTGATGAAGTATCGGATCCGGTGAGGAACACGCCCAGCCAGCCGAGAAACGGTGAGAAGAACGTGAACGCATGGCCGGTATGCGCCAGAGCCAGAGCGAGCGTGGCGGAAAGGCCAGAGTAGTTCGAGATAAATGCGAACGCCAGCACCATGCCGATGGAGTAAATTGGTAGCGCCAGCTCTTTAAGGGTCTCCGTAAAGGTGGCCACGGCGGCGGCGGGTTTCATACGCAGATAGACAATGGACATCAGCGCGGCGACCAGAATGGCGGTGCCAGTGGCGGAGAACCAGTCAAATTTGTAGACCGCTGCGTACGGTAGAACGTTAGCTACCACGGGTGGCATTTTTGCGACCAGTTCGTTGAGGAACGGTACGGGGACATTGATAACCCAGTTTGCCAGCGTACCGCCCGAGGCAAACAACGCTTTAAACGGCGGAATGCTCCATAGCGTGACCGTGGTGGTCAAGAAAATAAACGGCATCCAGGCGCGAATCACTTGCCCGATAGAGTAGTTGCCGCGCTCAAGCGTCTTGTCCACCATTGAGGCACCGAGATCGCCAAAGCGGAAAATACGTACTGGCTTCCAGACGCGCAGGAATGCTGTCAGACATACCAATGAGACCAGCGACGAGATGATATCCGGTAGTTCCGGCCCGAGAAAGTTGGAACTGAGGTACTGGGCAATGGCAAATGAGCCGCCGGCGACCATGACCGCTGGCCAGGTCTCCTTGATGCCACGCCAGCCGTCCATGATCGCCATGATCCAGAACAGCACAATAATAGTCAGGAAGGGTAACTGACGGCCAACCATCTGGCCGATTTCAAAACTATTCAATCCAGTGACCTGACCAGCAACGGTAATCGGGATGCCCATGGCACCGAACGCGACGGGGGCGGTGTTGACAATCAGGCACAACCCGGCGGCGTACATCGGGTTAAAACCCAGTCCCACCAGCAGTGCGGCGGTGATCGCGACTGGCGCGCCAAAGCCAGCGGCCCCTTCAAGAAACGCTCCAAAGGAGAAGCCGACAATCAGCATTTGCAGACGTTGGTCGGGGGTGATGGAGAGAATTGATGAGCGGATGATGTCGAACTGCCCGGTTTTTACCGAGATTTTGTAGACGAACACGGCAGCGATAATGATCCACGCAATCGGCCACAGGCCGTAGAAGAAACCGTAAGCCACCGAGGCGACAGCGCGGTCAACCGGCATGTGGTAGAAAAAAAGTGCTACCAGTAGGGCGAGAGCCACAGTAAAGGTAGCTGCCATATAGCCTTTAAGTTTGAGCTTTATCAGCGCGAAGAAAAAAAACAGAATCGGGATGGCGGCGATGAGGCTTGATAGCCAGATGTTACCGACCGGATCGTAGACTTGTTGCCAGACTTGCATGCAGGTATCTCCAGAACGTGATGTACTTATTATTTCTTACTTGATTGGTAGGACCAATCTTGTTATGTAAGACAAATGATGACCAATCGTTGATCCAGTGTTAACAAATGGCAATGGATGTGTTGTTTTTTTTGTCGTTATGCCTAAAACGGTCACATTTTCTATTTGATTGGTAGGACCAATATGAGGACTGATGTCAGAAGGGATCGGTGATCGTCAGGCAGAATTGAAAAACCGTGATTTAACGGTGACTGTGCAGCGTGGTCCGATGATACGCTTTGTGTGACGGGGGAACGTTATCCGCTACTGTGTTACGAAGCGGTAGCCGAGAGTCCACTGGCCGCGAAACCCCCGACTACCAACTTTTTTAGTCTCGTTTGGCGATATCGGCGAAATTGGCTTTCAGCAGATGCGCGAGATCTGATGCGGCCAGTTCAATATCCAGACCGCGTTTTCCCCCGGAAATAAAAATGGTGCCAAACTGTTGTGCCATTTCATCAATCACGGTAGGCAGTAATTTTTTTTGACCCAGCGGGCTGATCCCACCGACCAGGTAGCCCGTAACCCGTTGGGCAATTTGTGGGTCGGCCATATCGGCTTTTTTGGCGGACAGCGCTTTTGCCACTTTTTTCAAGTCCAGCTGACTGGCGACGGGGGTGACAGCCACCGCCAGTTTTTTTGCATCGCCGTTTAATGCGACCAACAGTGTTTTATAGACCTGCTGCTTATCCAGGCCAAGCTTGCTTGCGGCTTCTTCACCGAAATTGGTTTCATCAGTATCGTGATGGTAACTGTGAAGCGTAAAGGTGATGTTATTCTTCTCAAGCAGTTTTACTGCGGGAGTCATGATGTCACGGTCCTTACATGGGATAGGTTGTTCAATGAGTCTGTAATAATTGGGGCAGGTTGCCGTCGCCATACAGATGAAGTGCACCGACGGCCACGACATACTGCCCGGGAGGCAGCGTTATTAACCGTTGTTTCCAGTGACGGTTACGTTGATTCATTAACAGTTCCGACATTTCATTGCCAAATGTAGGCGGAATCTGCTCAGTTAAAACGGGTTTGCCGTTTAACCACCAACTCACCATGGTTTGCAGTAGCCGGGCGTTGGTGTGCCAGTGGATTAATGTGTCCTCTAACAGTTGCGCTCCGCCATAGGGTAATTGTTGTAGCAATCCTACCTGTGCTTGCTGACCTTCCAGTTCAATAATTTCCAGCCCTTGCTCTCTGGCCGCCGTAATCAACTGATAGTCGATACCATAGTCGGGCCGCAATCCCAGCATCAGGGCCTGCCGAGCCTGTAGCATTAAGGCTATCTGCCAGGCGGGGAGATGTTCAATACTGTCATAATTGAAAGTCAACTCGGTACATAATTTTTTCAATAACGCGTCGGTTTTTGTATCCAGCCGCTCCGCCAGCGGTGGTTCGCTCTCAATATCGCTGAATGGCGAGCTTTGGTCTGAAATATCGGCTTCTACCACCAGTGCTGAAGCGTGTTGCAGTTGCCGACGTAATTCAACGGGCAACGGAGACATATCAATAGTTCCCATGTGAATACTGCCCACCAGATGAAATTGCCGCTGGTTTGCTACCTGAACATCGACGGCGGGGTAGGCATAGCCTCCTGGAGAGATAAAACCCAGAAATGTCGCCATTTGTCGTAGCAGTTGCCTCATACGCATTGTCTCCTGTGATGATCTCTCCATGCTAAACGCATCAAGGGACAAGTTGTATCGGTATTAGACCGAAAAGAGAGAGTTTGTTTGACCACCCTTGAGTGGTCAGGTGTTTACATCAGGAGCGGGGAGTGAAACGCAGCAATCGGTTAGCGTTGCTGACTACCGTGATGGAAGAGAGTGCCATGGCTGCTCCGGCGATGACCGGACTGAGTAGTGTTCCGGTAATGGGGTAAAGCACGCCGGCAGCGATAGGGATACCCAGCGAGTTATAGATAAACGCTCCCATAAGGTTTTGTTTCATATTTCGCAGCGTAGCGCGCGATAGCGCCAGCGCATCGGCCACGCCATGCAAACTATGGCGCATTAGCGTCATAGCGGCCGTTTCGATAGCGATATCACTGCCGCCGCCCATGGCGATTCCCAGATCTGCCTGAGCCAGCGCTGGTGCATCGTTGATACCATCACCAATCATGGCAACGCGTTTACCCTGTGCCTGTAAGGCTTTAATCGCATCCGCCTTGCCGTCCGGCAACACTCCGGCGATGACTTGATCGATACCGGCTTCTTTGGCAATCGCGTTGGCGGTCACCGGGTTATCTCCCGTCAGCATGACTAATTGATATCCCTGTTGATGCAGGCGCTGTAATGCACTTGCGCTATCCTGGCGCAGTGGATCGAATATTGAGAACAGTGCAACGATTTGACCGTTCGCCGCCAACAACACCGGGGTAACGCCACGCTCTGCCTGCTGCTGCAAGCGTTGCTGAGGTGATAACCCATCAGGTTGGACGGTGGTAAGTGCAACCTGATGTTGGCTTAGCAGTGACGGATTGCCCAATAACAAGGATATCGAATCAGCCTGCCCGCTGACACCCAACCCCCGCAATGTCCGAAATTGGGTGATTTCACTGAGAGGCAGTCCGTCAGCCTGGTTGACGATAGCTTTTGCCAGTGGATGATTGGCCCCCTGTTCCAGCGATGCCGCCCAGATAAGCGCTTGTTGCTCACTGATGTCGCCAAAAGTATGGATTTTCACTACCCGTGGTTGCCCTTCGGTCAATGTCCCGGTTTTATCGAATACCAGTACATCCAGTCGACTGGCCTGTTGCAGTGAGTCCGCATCACGTACCAGTACACCCAGTTCGGCGGCCCGCCCAACGCCAGAGATAATGGACATCGGGGTCGCCAAACCCAATGCACAAGGGCAGGCGATGATCAGTACTGTGGTGGCGATCACCAGTGTGTAGATGATTTGCGGTGGTGGTCCGATGAAATACCAGATGGCTCCGCTGATCAGCGCAATCGCGACCACTATTGGTACAAACACGGCAGAAATTCGGTCTGCCAGTTGGCCAATGGCAGGTTTGCTGCTCTGAGCCTGACGAACCATGTGAATGATTCGGGCCAGGGTAGTCTGGTTGCCAATCGCTTCAGCCCGAAAGGTGGCGCTGCCATCCTGCACCAGTGTACCGGCATGGATTTTCTCGCCGGTTGATTTTTGTTGCGGAATCGGCTCACCAGTAAGCATGGCTTCATCCATCCACAGGTCGCCTTGCAGAATTTCACCATCAACTGGCACTCGGTCGCCGGTGGTCAGACGCAGTGTCATTCCGCTCTTCACTTCCGCCAGTGGGATAAGTTGATCTCCCTGTGGAGTGACAGCTCGTGCCGTCGGGGGGGTTAAATCCAGCAGGTGTTCCAGTGCACGAGATGACCGTTGACGGGCTCGTTGCTCCAGTGCATGACCGAGATTAATTAGACCGATGATCATGGCGCTGGCCTCGTAATAGAGGTGACGCGCTTCCAGTGGGAAGCTATCCGGCCAGAGGTTGACGGTGATGGAATATAGCCAGGCGGCACTCGTCCCCAACGCTACCAGCGTATCCATGGTGGCGCCGCCGTTGCGCAGGCTGCGCCAGGCGTTGCGATAGAAGTGTCCTCCGGCAAAGATCATCACGGCCAGTGTGAGCACACCTATCATCAGCCACGGAGTACGATTCCCGGCGGTTAATGTCATACTACCGCCCAGAACGCCCCACAACATCAACGGGATACCCAGTAGTAAACTCAGTGCCGCCTGCCACTGGAAACGCCGAACGTTTTGCTGTGCTGTTTGCTGCTGACGCGCCCGTCGCTCCTCTTCGTCCAGAATGATCTCAGCGCCATAGCCCGCGTTTTCCACTGCGTCGATCAATGCCTGATGCGATGCTGTTCCGCTGACCAATGCACTACGCTCGGCCAGATTGACCCGGGCCTGGGTGACGCCGCTGACGTTCTCAAGCGCCTGTTGTACCCGATTTACACAGCTGGCGCAGCTCATACCTTGCAGTAAGAGCTGAATACTCTCTTCGTCATCTGTATTTTCAGTGATGGCCGGAATGGATACTGAAGCCGCTGACAGCATTTCCGGCGTAGTTGCTATCGGTGTCAGCGGCTCAGTTTTTGGGTGAGCAGCACCTGTAGTGTCGCTGGCATGGAAACCAGCCTGTTCAACAGCTTGCACTAGTGTGTCTGGGGTTACGTCACCGTAAATCAGCGCTTGTTCCAGTGAAACATCCACTGCACTAACATCAGGAACGGCTTCCAGCGCTTTACGGACCGACGCCACACAATGCTGGCAGTTCAGACCGGAAAGCTGCAAGGTGACGTCCGGTATGGTGGCGGGGCTGGCTTTATAGCCAGCCTGCTCTATCGCAGCAATCAGCGTGTGGTTGTCTGCTTCGCCGGTAATTTTGGCATACTTTAGTGATACCTCTGCATGTTCCACATCCGGACGATCTTCCAGTGCTTTTTTTACTCGCCCAATACAGTGCTCGCAGGACAAACCCTGTAGTGACAATACAATAGTTTGAGACATAATAATTTTCTCCCGTGATCACAACCGTTGGTCAAACTCGTTGACCGGTCGTATGATTTCCACTAGTTATAAGATAGGTTAAACCTTCCAGCAAGGGGAGGGTCAAGGGGGAATAATGAACATTAGCGACGTAGCCAAAAAAACCAGTCTTAGCAGCAAGACAATCCGTTTTTATGAGGAAAAAGGGTTATTGACGGCACCATTACGTTGTGAAAATGGCTATCGTAGTTATAACGCTCATCATGTTGAAGAACTGACACTACTGCGCCAGGCACGCCAGGTTGGGTTTAGTCTGGAAGAGTGTCGTGAGCTGGTCACGCTGTTTAATGACCCGATGCGGCACAGTGCTGATGTCAAAGCACGAACCCTGCAAAAAGTTCGGGACATTGAAGTACAGATTGAAGAATTAAAACACATGCGTCAGCGCTTGATGGCGATGGCCGATGAGTGTCCTGGTGACAACAATGCAGAGTGTCCGATTATGAGCCATCTGTCCGGGTGTTGCCATCAGGATACCGTACTGCCGTCGGGAGAGAATAACTCCCGCTAGGTGTTAAGGGCGCGGACATGTAGTGTAATGCCTTCAACGGCGATCACTTCCACGACCGTACCTGCCGCCAAATCCTGTCTGGTTGTCACCCGCCAGGTACTATCACCGATTCTGACGCGACTAAACCCGTCCACGACCGGTTCAGTTAGTGTGACTCGTAGTCCGACCAATTGCTGTCCACGTTGGTTCAGTGTAGAGGGGGGACGATTTAGTGCGCGTTTACGCAGCCAATACCACCAGAGCAGGGCGGTGATAATGGTCAGAATGGCAAATGCGGTCCCCTGCCACGGCCAGCTTATCGGCACCAGCCAGACCAGTAACCCAACCAGTACTGCGGACATCCCGCTCCATAACAGATAGCCGCTGGTACCCAGCATCTCGGCTGCCAGCAACAGGCCGCCGAGTGATAACCAGAACCAGTGCGCATTTTCCATCACCAGTTCAATTCCCATCATTGACCTCGATTATCCTGGCTGCTTTTTATCAGTTCGGTAATGCCGCCAATCGCCCCCATCAAATTACTGGCCTCCAGTGGCATCATAATCACTTTACTGTTGCTGGCGGAGCCGATGGTTTTTAGCGCATCAGTATATTTCTGTGCTACAAAATAGTTGATTGCCTGAATGTTACCCGCCGCAATTGCTTCAGATACCATCTGCGTGGCACGGGCTTCGGCTTCGGCTGCACGTTCGCGGGCCTCGGCTTCTAAAAATGCGGACTGACGAAGACCTTCCGCGTTCAGAATCTGTGACTGCTTCTCCCCTTCGGCTTTCAGAATCGCGGCCTGACGGATACCTTCCGCTTCAAGAATATCGGCACGTTTGTTACGTTCGGCTTTCATCTGCGCGTTCATGGCAGCAATCAATTCTGCTGGCGGACGAACATCACGGATCTCTATTCGGGTGATTTTAATACCCCATGGATTGGTTGCTTCGTCGACAATGTGCAGCAAACGGGTATTAATGCTGTCGCGTTGTGAGAGCATTTCATCCAGTTCCATTGAACCCAGCACGGTACGGAAGTTGGTCATGGTCAGATTAACAATAGCCTGCTCCAGATTGCTGACTTCATAAGCCGCTCGTGCAGGATCGATAACCTGAATAAAGCAAACGGCATCAATGGCTACATTGGCGTTGTCACGTGAGATAATTTCTTGTGACGGGATATCCAGCACTTGTTCCATCATGTTGATCTTGCGGCCGATGCGATCCATAAACGGTACCACCAGATTCAGTCCGGGCATCAGCGTGCGGGTATAACGCCCAAAGCGTTCCACCGTCCATTGGTAACCTTGTGGCACGATCTTGATACCTGACCAGACAATGATCAGCGCGACAAAAATTACGACAGGAATAAACGTAAACATCAATGAGCCTCCAGTGGTTTTTTATATCCCGATTAAGCCGATATCTCATTACACATCATCGGGGGGAACGACGCTCGACGGAGTGGCTGCTGCCTATTCCCAGCAAGCGACCAAACCCCCGTTATCTGCTGATTCGGGATTGTTTGTTAATGATAATATCGGAGATACTGCAATTTGCCCAATTGCTTTGCCGATCTGCTGATTTCATCGCTCTGTTTTCAACTGGATTGAGCAATATGGCTTCACTGAGACGACCGGAAGATGGCGGGACAAGCAGGTGCCGACAATTATTTATTATTGAACGTAATTAGTATGAGGAAATATACCCGTCATACTTTAAGTTGCAGGAGTGTTGGCTGCGTTCGTTCACCCGAATCACTTATCTGAGTAAGCTCATCGGGATTCACTCTCTTGCCGCCTTCCTGCAACTCGAATTATTTTGGGTATAGTGTCTTGCTAGAAAACCATAAAATGAAATATTGCTAACTAGAATAACCTGCGTTATCCGAAATGATTAAGCGACGCCTGTAGCTATAAAAATAAACAGAATAATAGTGCAGTTACAAAGGCATTATTATATATCCAGCTCAATATCATCCACAGGCATGCAGCAGCAGGGCAGAATCTCATCCTGTCGAAGGCAGGCCAGTGGTGCTTGTCGGTAGACCACACTCCCTTTCAGCAGTCGGGTACGACAGGCGCCGCAATAACCAGATCGACACTGATAGTCGACATTTATCCGGTGGGATTCAAGAACATCCAGCAGTGACGAGTGTTCGTCTGAACAGGAAAGCTGCGCACCAGAGATGCGCAGAGTAATTGTTGAAATATTCATGGAAATTACAGTTGGAAATCGCTCAGGTCGCCGGCGTTGATTTCCGAATCAATCTGACCGACTAGATAAGAGCTGACTTCAACTTCTTGTGGCGCCACTTGTACATTGTCTGAAACCAGCCAGGCGTTGATCCACGGAATCGGATTGGTGCGGGTTTCAAACGGTAGTGGTAAACCAACAGCTTGCATACGGATGTTGGTAATATATTCCACATACTGGCAAAGAATGTCTTTGTTCAGGCCAATCATCGAGCCATCGCGGAACAGATAATCTGCCCACTCTTTCTCCTGCTGCGCTGCCAGTACGAACAGATCGTAGCACTGTTGTTGACACTCTTCTGCCACCTGCGCCATTTCCGGGTCGTCATGACCAGCACGCATCAGATTCAGTATGTGCTGCGTTCCTGTCAGATGCAGGGCTTCGTCACGGGCGATCAGCTTGATGATTTTGGCGTTGCCTTCCATCAGCTCGCGTTCAGCGAAAGCAAATGAACAGGCAAAACTGACATAGAAACGAATGGCTTCCAGTGCGTTGACACTCATCAGGCATAGATAGAGTTTTGTCTTCAATACGTGAAGGTTGATAGTAATACTCTTGCCATTGATCTGATGTGTGCCTTCTCCCAGTAGGTGGTAGTAGCTGGTCATTTCAATCAGATCATCATAAAAGCCGGAGATATCTTTTGCCCGTTTGAGAATTTCCTCATTGGTCACAATGTCATCAAATACTAGTGACGGGTCGTTGACAATATTACGGATAATGTGTGTGTAGGAACGGGAGTGAATCGTTTCTGAAAACGCCCAGGTTTCCACCCAGGTTTCCAGCTCGGGAATGGAAATCAGTGGCAGCAAGGCCACGTTTGGGCTGCGTCCCTGGATGGAGTCCAGCAGCGTCTGGTATTTCAGGTTGCTGATAAAAATGTGTTTTTCGTGTTCGGGCATACCCTGATAGTCGATACGGTCGCGGGACACATCGACTTCTTCCGGGCGCCAGAAGAAAGAAAGCTGTTTTTCGATCAGCTTTTCAAAAATTTCATATTTTTGCTGATCGTAACGCGCCACGTTGACTGGCTGGCCGAAGAACATCGGTTCCAGTAGTTGGTCGTTTTTATTCTGTGAAAAAGTGGTATAGGCCATGAGTATCTCGATCTGGCAGTAATGGTTTTCTTGTTAAACACAGAGGCTGTGGAGCAGCCTCTGTAATAGACTCAGATCTTACAAGCACCGCTTTCGCAACCGTCGTCCTGAGGTGTATCCAACAGGTCGCCCTGCGTGTCTTCGGCACCGTCACGGGTGTTCTGGTAATACAGCGTTTTCACACCAAATTTGTACGCTGTGAGCAAATCTTTCAGGAGCTGTTTCATCGGAACTCTCCCTGACGGGAAACGTGCCGGATCGTAATTCGTGTTAGAGGAGATTGCCTGGTCGACAAATTTCTGCATTAACCCTACCAGTTGCAGATAACCATCATTGTTAGGCATGTCCCAGAGTAATTCATATGCATCTTTCAGACGTTCATATTCAGGCACCACCTGACGCAGAATACCGTCTTTGGAAGCTTTCACACTGATATAACCCCGAGGCGGCTCAATACCATTGGTCGCATTAGAGATCTGTGATGAGGTTTCGGATGGCATCAGCGCGGACAACGTAGAGTTACGCAGACCATACTGTTTAATATCCTTACGTAGCGCATCCCAGTCATAATGCAGAGGTTCACTGCAAATGGCGTCCAGATCGCGTTTATATGTATCAATCGGCAGCAGACCTTGTGCATACGTGGTTTCGTTGAACCATGGGCAGGCACCCTGTTCGCGGGCCAATGCATTCGATGCTTTCAGCAGATAATACTGGATGGCTTCAAAGGTTCTGTGCGTCAGGTTATTAGCGCTGCCATCGGAATAGCGCACGCCGTTTTTCGCCAGATAGTAGGCGAAATTAATGACACCAATACCTAAGGTGCGACGGCCCATAGCACCGCGCTTTGCAGCAAGGATCGGATAGTCCTGATAATCGAGCAGAGCATCCAGCGAGCGTACCGCCAGTGTCGCCAACTCTTCCAGGTCGTCCAGACTGTCAATGGCGCCAAGGTTGAACGCGGAAAGCGTGCAAAGCGCAATTTCACCACTTTCGTCATTGACGTCATTCAGCGGTTTGGTGGGCAGCGCGATTTCCAGGCACAGATTGGACTGACGTACTGGCGCTACCTGTGCGTCAAATGGGCTGTGGGTATTGCAGTGATCCACATTCTGAATATAGATGCGGCCCGTGGACGCGCGCTCTTGCATCATCAGGGAGAACAGTTCTACCGCTTTGATCTGCTTTTTGCGGATGCTATCATCCTGTTCATACTTCACATACAACTGTTCGAATGCATCTTGATCGGCGAAGAACGCGTCATAGAGACCGGGAACATCTGACGGGCTGAACAGCGTAATGTCTTCACCCTTAACCAGCCGTTGATACATCAGTTTGTTGAGTTGTACGCCATAGTCGAGATGACGGACGCGGTTACCTTCCACACCCCGATTGTTTTTCAGCACCAGCAGACTTTCCACTTCCAGATGCCACAACGGGTAGAACAGTGTGGCCGCACCACCACGTACACCGCCCTGAGAGCAGGATTTCACTGCCGTCTGGAAATGTTTGTAGAAAGGAATACAGCCGGTATGAAAGGCTTCACCACCGCGGATCGGGCTACCCAGTGCACGGATGCGACCGGCGTTGATACCGATACCTGCTCGCTGGGAAACATATTTAACAATCGCACTGGACGTGGCATTGATGGAATCGAGACTGTCGCCGCACTCGATTAGTACACAAGAGCTGAACTGACGGGTCGGGGTGCGCACGCCAGACATAATGGGTGTCGGCAGTGAAATCCTGAACGTGGAAGTGGCGTCGTAGAAGCGTTTGACATAATCCAGACGCGTTTCGCGCGGATAGCCCGAAAACAGGCAGGCTGCGACCAACAGATACAGGAACTGAGCGCTTTCATAGATGTCGCCCGTGACGCGGTTTTGCACCAGATACTTCCCCTCCAATTGCTTGACAGCAGCATAGGAGAAGTTCATATCGCGCCAGTGATCGATAAACATATTCATCTGGGTAAATTCTTCAGGCGTGTAATCATCCAGCAGATGATGATCGTATTTGCCCAGCCCAACCATTTTCACCACATGATCGTACAGTGATGGCGGTTCAAACTGACCGTAAGCTTTTTTACGCAGATGAAAAATGGCCAGACGCGCGGCCAGATACTGATAGTCAGGGCTTTCCCGGGAAATAAGGTCGGCCGCCGCTTTGATAATGGTTTCGTGGATATCAGCGGTTTTTATGCCGTCATAAAATTGAATGTGGGAACGCAATTCAACCTGCGAAACAGAGACGTTGTGTAATCCTTCTGCAGCCCAGGCGATCACCCGGTGGATTTTATCCAGATTGATGCGTTCTTTACTGCCATCGCGTTTGGTAACGAGCAGACTCTGATTCATGTGGCTTAGTACCTGTTATTTCTTTTAACACCCTATCATAACAAAAATGAAAATAGTGTTTTCTGTCAGAAGCAAACACTATATATAGGGGGTTGGGTTGGTTTTGATAACAAGATAGTGGGAAAAGTCAGTGATTGCAAGTAAACAAAAACTGAGGTTTTGTGGATAACATAGGGACGAAATGTTACAAATGCGCTAAATCCCAGCCCCTATGCGGCTTCTTTTTTTGTCAACCGAATGAATGGAAAAATAAAAAAATTGATCGAATGCCGGTTTCTTGTCCGATGTGAAAATTATCTTCTTGATCTGAAGAGGATTCAAGTACGAAGCGTTCGGAATAATCTGCTGACGCCGAAATCCTTTAAATAGCCGGGAGAGTGGAAGGGGCATTCTATTCTTGAGCTTTGGATATAAAAAAACCAGTGTTACAAAGGCACTGGTTTTAAAAATTATTTGGTTTTTTTTAACTGTCGCACCGGGTATGTACCATGTAGTTGACGTCTACATTTGCTCCCAACCGGAAACGGTCGGTTAGCGGATTGTAATGCAGGCCACTGATGTGACGCTCTCGCAGACGAGTGGCGTCAACCCACTGCAACAGTTCCGCCGGACGGATAAATTTTTTGATGTCATGCGTACCACGAGGAACCATATTGGTAATGTATTCGGCACCGACAATCAACATCAGCCAGGCCCTGGCATTACGGTTGATGGTGGAGAAAAAGACGTGCCCTCCCGGTTTTACCAACCTGGCGCAGGCTTCCACTACTGACTGTGGGTCTGGGACATGCTCCAGCAACTCCATACAGGTGACGACGTCATATTCACCAGCACAGGTTTCAGCGTGCGTTTCTACCGTCTCTTGCACATAGTTAACGGTAATACCGCTTTCCAGTGCGTGCAACCGCGCTACCTGTAACGGTTCGCTACCCATGTCCAACCCGGTAACACTGGCTCCCTCCAGGGCCATGCTTTCTGCCAGAATGCCGCCGCCACAGCCGACATCCAGTACTTTTTTGCCAAAAATACCTTCTGCGTGTTGAGCAATATAATTCAGGCGCAGTGGGTTAATACGATGTAATGGTTTGAACTCACCTTCCAGATCCCACCAGCGGGAGGCTACTGCCTCAAATTTGGCAATTTCCTGGTGATCGACATTCAGGGGTTTGGTGTCTGCATTCATGGGTATTTATAACCTTGTCTTTATTTTCGCTATAGCGAGTATATCTATCCTGCAACCGATGTTGTAGTCGGCTGGTTATTCTTGTCGGTATGAAGGGATAAATGTGATGTGGCGATTCTTTTCTGTCCGGGTGACGTTTTTTCTGATGAATAAAAGTAGGGTAACGGGTGTGGAGTTTTCCCAGAAACTGCGCTTTGTGCTATAATTTTTCACCTTTTGAACCCGGGTGGATGCATTAATAGAGGGATAGCGGCTCCATGAGCGACCTTGCCAGAGAAATTACACCGGTCAACATCGAGGACGAGCTGAAAAGCTCATATCTGGATTATGCCATGTCTGTTATTGTCGGGCGTGCGTTGCCAGATGTTCGTGATGGCCTGAAGCCGGTACATCGTCGCGTACTGTTTGCGATGAGTGTACTCGGGAATGACTGGAATAAACCTTACAAAAAATCGGCCCGTGTGGTCGGGGATGTTATCGGTAAATATCACCCACATGGTGATAGCGCGGTGTATGACACTATTGTGCGTATGGCGCAGCCGTTTTCATTACGTTACATGTTGGTAGATGGTCAGGGTAACTTCGGTTCCGTTGACGGCGATTCCGCCGCTGCAATGCGCTATACCGAAGTTCGCATGTCGAAAATTGCCCATGAACTGCTTGCCGATCTGGAAAAAGATACCGTCGATTTTGTACCGAACTATGACGGTACGGAGCAGATTCCTGACGTTATGCCTACCCGCATTCCGAACCTGCTGGTAAATGGTTCGTCCGGTATTGCGGTGGGGATGGCGACCAATATTCCTCCTCATAACCTGTCTGAAGTGATCAACGGTTGCCTGGCCTATATTGACGATGAAGATATCAGCGTCGAAGGCCTGATGGCCCATATACCAGGGCCGGATTTCCCTACGTCGGCCATCATTAACGGCAAGCGTGGTATTGAGGAAGCCTACCGTACCGGTCGTGGCAAGGTTTATATCCGTGCTCGCGCCGAGGTAGAAGCTGATGCCAAAAGTGGTCGTGAGACGATCATCGTTCATGAAATTCCATATCAGGTGAATAAAGCCCGCCTGATTGAGAAAATCGCCGAGCTGGTAAAAGATAAGCGTATTGAGGGAATCAGCGCGCTGCGTGACGAGTCGGATAAAGACGGTATGCGCATCGTGATTGAAATCAAGCGTGATGGGGTCGGTGAGGTGGTGCTGAACCATCTGTATTCCCAGACGCAGATGCAGGTTTCTTTTGGTATCAATATGGTCGCCCTGCATCAGGGAAGACCTAAACTTATGACGCTGAAGGATATTTTATCTGCATTCGTCCGTCATCGTCGTGAAGTGGTTACCCGCCGAACTATCTTTGAATTGCGTAAAGCACGCGAACGGGCCCATATCCTGGAAGGCCTGGCGATTGCTCTGGTGAATATCGATCCGATAATCGAGTTGATTCGTCATGCTTCAACACCGGCGGATGCCAAAGCGGGGTTGATTTCCAAACCTTGGGATTTGGGTACCGTTGCCGCCATGCTGGAAAGTGCGGGGGATGATGCCGCACGGCCGGAATGGCTGGAGCCGGAATTCGGTATTCATGAAGGGAAATATTATCTCACCGAGCCTCAGGCTCAGGCGATTCTGGATCTGCGTTTGCAGAAGCTGACTGGTCTTGAGCATGAGAAATTGCTGGATGAGTATAAAGAACTTCTGACTCAGATTGCCGGGCTGCTGTACATTCTGCAGAATCCAGAACGTCTGATGGAAGTGATCCGCGAAGAGCTGGAAGCGATCAAAGAGCAGTATAACGATCCCCGTCGTACGGAAATCACCCATAACACTGCTGACATCAATATCGAAGATTTGATCAGCCAGGAAGATGTTGTGGTGACGTTGTCTCATCAGGGCTATGTCAAATATCAGCCGCTGAGCGACTACGAAGCACAACGTCGTGGTGGTAAAGGCAAATCTGCTGCGCGTATTAAAGAAGAAGATTTCATCGATCGCCTGCTGGTGGCTAATACCCATGACACTATCCTGTGTTTCTCCAGTCGTGGCCGACTCTATTGGATGAAAGTTTACCAGTTGCCGGAAGCCAGCCGTGGAGCACGCGGTCGCCCGATCGTGAATCTGTTGCCGTTGGAGCCAAATGAACGTATTACGGCTATCCTACCGGTACGTGAGTACGAAGAAGGGAAGAGTGTGTTCATGGCAACGGCCAGCGGTACAGTGAAGAAAACCGCACTGACTGGATTCAGCCGTCCACGCAGCGCCGGTATCATTGCTGTGAATCTGAATGACGGTGATGAGCTGATCGGGGTTGATCTCACCGATGGTAGCGATGAAGTGATGTTGTTCTCTGCTGCCGGTAAAGTGGTTCGCTTCTCCGAAGGCGCAGTCCGTTGCATGGGCCGGACAGCGACAGGCGTGAGAGGTATCAACTTGCAGGGCGAAGATCGGGTGGTTTCCCTGATTATTCCTCGAGGTGAGGGCGATATTCTGACGGTAACGCAGAATGGTTTTGGCAAGCGTACTGCGGTCATCGAATATCCAGTGAAATCCCGTGCTACCAAGGGCGTGATTTCAATCAAGGTGAGCGACCGCAATGGCAAGGTTGTCGGTGCGGTGCAGGTTGATGCGGCTGATCAGATAATGATGATTACCGATGCCGGCACGTTAGTACGTACCCGTGTATCCGAAGTCAGCATTGTTGGCCGTAATACACAAGGGGTTACGCTGATTCGCACGGCAGACGATGAAAATGTCGTTGGCTTGCAGCGGGTTGCTGAACCTGTAGAAGACGAAGAACTGGACGGTGTTGTGGCCGTTGAGGGTGAAGTGCCTGAAGACGAGGGTAATGTCGATGACATCGATAACGATGACGACATTCCCGAAGATGATGAATAACCCAGATACTTGCCCAGAGTAACCCAGAGCCAGCGAGTGATACGCTGGCTTTTTTTATGCAGTGTCGGTAGTGTATTCGCAGATTTTACCTATTGGTGATAATTCCACAACCTTACGGTATTCCTTTGAAATTTATAGCTTCATTTCAAACTACGCTCAAAGTATCCCGCTATATGTTCCGGGTACTGGCTATTATGCTGTGGCTCCTTGGCGCGCTGATATCGGTATTTTATGTCAGTAAGGTGATGAATGATAAAGAGTCGCAACTGCGTCAGATCTTCAACCTGAACTTTGATCAGTCGCAAGGATATATACGTCATGCCACCGATATTGCGCATGAATTGAAATACATGGCTACCCAACGGTTAAGCACTCTTTTGGCGGCAGAGCATGACCAGTCTGTGCCTGACAAATCATCATTGTTTTCAGTGTATTCCCTTGCTTCGGGGCGAAATTGCTCGGCGATATATGCTAAAAATCCTGCGCAGTTGACACCGCTGGTGACTTTTTTTGAACAGTGGCATGAGGATTTTTCTTCGGTTTACGATCTCAACAGAATCTTTTTTGTCGATAGCAATCAACAGTGCATGGTGGATTTTGGGATCCGCAACCAGTCTTTGGATAGTGAAAGCCTGATGAAGAATGTGCAGGACCACTTTCTGAATGAGAAAAATGAGCAATTGTTAGGCCGTCGGAACGACAGTGTTTTCTGGGTTACTCCTGGTCCTACATCAGATGTGGGTTATTTCTATGCCTTAACGCCAATTTATGACAATAACCGGCTCATCACGATAATGGGGATAGAACAAACCATTCGTCTGGATGATTTTCTGATGAGCAGTGATTTACCGATTGGCGTGAAATTGCTGGATAAAAATAATAAGACACTGTTGCAGTTCAGCGATATGAATCGTAATAGTGCAAGTATCAGCCATTACCCTGAGGTGATTAACTATTTTGGTTATGTCGATGGGTACAACGAGCTGATTCTGAAAAAGGTGTTGTTGCCAACCACATTAAATGTTGTGTATTCGCTGCCGCTGGATGTGCTACTAAGTGCGCTCAATTCGCTGATAATTAAAACTGTGGTGCTGAATTTGCTAGTGGCTGTTCTCCTGTTTTTGATGACGCGGCTCTTTGAGCGCAAGATATTCCGACCGGCAGAGAAGAATGCATTTCAACTGGAAGAAAATGAACAGTTCAATCGTAAAATTGTAGCTTCTGCCCCTGTGGGTATCTGTATTCTACGCCTTAGTGACGGCACTAATATTCTCAGTAATGAGCTGGCCCATAATTATCTTAATCTGTTGAGCTATGAAGATCGTTTACGGATCACCCATATTATTTGTGAACAGCAATCGAAGTCGGTCGATGTACTGACTGGACGCCAGCATCATCTGCAAATCAGCTTTGTCCATTCGCGCTATCGTAATGAGAATGTCGCCATCTGTGTGTTGCTGGATGTGAGTGCGCGTGTCCGGATGGAGGAGTCATTGCAGGAAATGGCAAATGCGGCGGAGCAGGCTAGTCAGTCTAAATCCATGTTTCTGGCGACGGTTAGTCATGAGTTGCGAACACCGCTCTATGGCATTATCGGTAATCTTGATTTGATACAAACCAAGACGTTGCCCAAAGATGCAAACCGTCTGGTTTCCGCCATGCATAACTCTTCTGAGCTACTGCTGAAAATCATCAGCGATATTCTCGACTTTTCCAAGATAGAGTCTGAACAACTGAAAATAGAACCCTGTGAGTTTTCCCCCCGTGAAGTCATCAGTCATATTGTGGGCAATTATCTACCGTTGGTTGTGAAGAAACGGTTGACGCTGTACTGCTTTATTGATCCCCGAGTACCGCTGAATCTTTCTGGTGATCCGGTTCGTTTACAGCAGGTATTATCCAACTTGATCAGTAATGCCATTAAATTCACTGATACAGGCTGTATTGTGTTTCAGGTGGGCTGTCGGGATGGTTATCTTGAGTTTCTGATCCGGGATACTGGCGTCGGTATTAATACCCGGGAAGTGATGAAGTTGTTTGATCCTTTCTTTCAGGCTGGAACAGGTGTCCAGCGTCATTTTCAGGGAACCGGACTGGGGCTGGCGATTTGTGAGAAGCTGGTCAGCCTTATGGATGGTGATATCATGATTGAATCTGAATCTGGTATCGGAAGCCAATTTGGCATTCGCATTCCGCTTTATCAGGCTAATTATGTTCATTCGGTGATTGACGCCAGTTTACAGGGGAAAAAATGCTGGTTGTTGGTCCGTAATGTACGTCTGGAGGGCTATTTACTGGATCTCTTGCAGGATCATGGGTTGGATGCTCGACGTCATGAAGGGCAGAAGATCGGTGCAGACGATGTGGTGATCGCCGATTATCTGTTAACAATGCCTGTAAGCATGCGTGCCTGGATCATGATTAGCGGTTCACATATCGGTTCTGCGCAACAAGTCAGTCCGGATTGTTGGGTGCACAGTACCTCTGCACCGCAGGATTTGCCGTTATTATTGCGGCGAATCTATCGTGTGGTGGCAGAACTTCCGGCATCGGTGACAACACCGGAAGTGGATAGTTACAGCCACAATGAAAATGAGTACATCAATATTCTGGTCGTGGATGATCACCCGATTAACCGGCGTCTGCTGGCAGATCAACTGGTTTCGTTGGGGTATCAGGTTATTACTGCCAATGACGGAATTGATGCATTAGAGCGGTTGAAGAAGAACAGCGTTGATATCGTGCTGACTGACGTCAATATGCCGAATATGGATGGCTATAAATTGACTCAGTGCCTGAGGGAGATGCAACAGACTTTTCCCGTGATTGGCGTCACTGCCAATGCCCTGGCAGAAGAGCGGCAACGCTGTTTACAGGCCGGTATGGACAACTGTCTGTCTAAGCCAGTGACGTTAGATACCTTGCAAAAAACGCTGTCCTACTACAGTAATCTGGTGCGACAAAAACAGGAATCATCCGCTTCTTGACTCTGGCTAACGTGGCCGGGAATGGCAAACAAGTATTCACCACGCCCGGTGTGTTTATTCTTTGTCAGAGGTAACGCTGACGGAAGACAGATAATTCAGCAAGGCGATATCATTATCGACACCCAACTTGGTCATCGCTGATTTTTTCTGACTACTGATAGTCTTGATACTACGGTTCAGTTTCTTGGCGATTTCTGTCACCAGTAAACCTTCGGCAAACAGACGCAGCACTTCACTCTCTTTGGGGGACAGTCGCTTGTCGCCATAACCACTGGCGCTGATTTTCTCCAGCACTTTGGTGACGCTTTCTGGTGTGAATTTTTTTCCTTTCTGCAAGGCAGCCAGCGCTTTGGGAAGGTCTGTTGGCGCACCTTGCTTTAACACAATACCTTCAATATCCAACTCCAGCACCGCACTGAGAATGGCTGGATTGTTATTCATGGTAAGAACGATAATGGAGAGCTGCGGAAAATGTCGTTTGATATATTTGATTAAAGTAATACCATCGCCATATTTATCACCAGGCATGGATAAATCAGTAATTAAAACGTCGGCATCCAGTTTAGGCAGATTATTGACCAGTGTTGTGGATTCCTCAAATTCACCCACGATATTTATCCATTCAATTTGCTCAAGCGACTTTCTGATGCCAAAAATGACAATAGGATGGTCGTCTGCAATAATTACGTTTAGGTTACTCATTGTTTATTACTCATGTTGTTAGTTACCCCCTGCTGTAGTAATGCACTGACAAAACGTTCAATTCGTTGAAGGTTATTTTCAATCTGTACACTATCCTGTGAGGTAATAAGTTTCTCCAGCTCTTCACATAATTGCTTGCCAGGGTGCAGATTCAACATGGCGAATACGCCTTTAAGCCGATGTGCGGTCTGCGCCAGTGACAAAAAATCGCCGTTTTCTGTTTCAGTATACAGTCTCTTTAAATCCTCCGGTACTGTCTCTACAAACAGTGAGTAATAGTCACTGTTTTTGATCTGACGGACGTAGAAACTGATGCCGTCAGCGTTTTCTGACACGGTATCTTCAGAAGAAGTTTCCAACTGCTGCTCAATCAGTTTCAGCATGGCATCGAGCATAAGCTGGCTGATGTTGTAATTGGTACGCAATCGACGATGACCTATCGGCACCAGTTGTGTGTCGTCACTGGTAACCAGAATGGTGTAATCGGTCAATTTTTCCATATCATCCGTAATCGTCAGCGCGGCCTCTTGTGTCATCAATCGTTCATCGTAAATAACACAATTGGCCCCCCAACTACTGACCATGCGATTGACAATGTGTTGCACTTCAATCGCGGTGATATCGAGTAATACGGTAATACCATCCAGCAATTTTTCGTCGTCGTCGTCGACAGGCAGAGCTTCCGGTTTCAGTATTAACGTCAGAATATAATGTGTTCCCAGTCCTGACTTACTGTTAATTTGTAACTGTCCCCCCAGTTTGTTACAAAGCTGGTTGCACAAAAATAGGGTTAGTCCGGAATTTTGATTGAATCGATCTGCCAGTGGCAGGGCAGAAAAAGGGTGGCGCAGATTATCCTGGATGACGTCAGAAATTTCAGTACCTGTGTCGCTGATCTGAATAATCAGCTGTTCAGGTGCATCGTCTGCCTGTGTCAGGGAAACAGTAATCTTGCCGTAATCTGTATTAGTGATGGAGTAATCCAGCAATAATGACAGCATTTTCTTTAACAGTTCGCTGTCACCACAATAAGTCTGACGCATGTCGAGATTATAATGGTTAAATAGCATCAATCCTTTCTGGCGAATATGCGGTAGTGATTCCAGCAGCAGATTGTCCATCAGTGTCAATAGCGAGAAAGTGTCATGTGCCGAAGTCCATTCCTCTGTCTCTAGGTGCGCTTGTAGTGAAATATTTTCTATCAGTCTGACGGCGCGGGCCGCTTCGGCAATTAATTGCCGAATGACTTGTTGTTGTTCTGGTTGGTAATCGGTTTTCTGTAGTGAAAGCGCAAGATCATATACTGATGACAAAGGTTGGTTGAATTCCTGACCTAAATTGCGAAATAGACTGCTGCGTACCTCAATATTCTTATCAAGCTCCCGTTGTGCCAACTGTAGCTTTTTATTCACCAGAATTTCCTGGTCCTGCTCACGCAGCAGGAACAGGTAATAATCAGGTGCTTCCTGGCTGTGGAACAGACGGACTTCATACATCTCGTTATTGACAGTCACTTGAATGACTCCCTGATGCTCCTCCGCCAGTGTTGCAATTTTCTTCAGGCTCAAATGCGGGGAGAGCCGTTCCGCCAGCGAGTTGGAGACCACTACCTTGTTGCTACCGAAATCGTAAACCAATACCCCGATGGGAACCTGACTGATAATTTCCGTATACATTCTTTGTTGTTTTTTAAGACGATACGACAGATCTTCCTGGGGACGAGTATAGTGACGGCGGAAGGCATAGAACCCCATCAGGGCAATGACCAGTAGAGCCAGATTAAGCAATATCAGCCAGATATTGGCGCTTAACATGTTGGTAATCAGACGACCCAGCGGAATCATGTAGATGATTTTGATCGGAGCATTCATTAGCTGCGCAGAAACTTCCAGTGTCCTGCCATCCAGAGTGACATCGGTGGGGATTTCATTCTCTGTCGTCGGTTCAATATTGGTTGGTGGTGTCTGCTGGCGCAGGATGAACCCTTCGCTGGACATATCCCTGGGAATCAGATCATTGATCGACAGATCGAATGCGATCACGGTTGCCAGATGTCCCGGCTGATTGAATGTCGTGCGCAGCGTAAAATAATAATCGTTGTAAAAGCGTAGTTTACGTAGCGGAGAGAAGCTTTCGCGTTCGTCCAGCGCATTGGCCTGCTGTAGCATCTCGGCTTTACGGGCTTCCACCATTGAGGAAATATAGTTACCGCGAAATTGTGAAGAGATATCTTTCAGTGGTTGGGTGGAGATCATCGTCAGGCTATTATCCGCACCGTTCAGATAATACAGCGAATATACATCAGTTGTGGCACCCCACAGAATGTCCAGGTACTGCGACATTTTGCGCATTGAATTCAGGGTCGCCTGGTCATGTTGCCCGAAGATCAGCGCATCTGTTTTCTGGCCGCTTTTTTCTGCATAAAATACATTCGGCACCAGTGTGATGAGATTGATATTACTGTTATCTGTGGCGGTGACAGGATCGTTGATCAGGTTTTTGTATATTTGGTCGGTATAGAATCGATAAGCATCGATACGCTTTTGCATATCTTCTGCAATATCAGTCAAATCGTATTTTTTCTCCGTCATCCAACTATTGATATAGCTATAGCTAAACACCCCGGTTATCAGGAGTAACAGCATAATGAACAGGGCGAAGTAACGAATGATGATGGCGGGCATTAAATCAGACTCCTGATGGACGGGTCACGGTGCGTGCACTTGCGCTGACAATCAATAGCAACAGTACGACAACACCCAGTGCCAGTGATAGGTTGCTCCATTGTGAAATGAATCCCAGCAGTGTTGGACCGGCCAGAATACCGATATAGCCGAGGATGGAGATAGACGCGATTGCCATATTGGTAGACATGGTTTTCTGGTTACCGGCAGCAGTGAAAAGAATGGGGACTACATTAGACGCGCCAATGCCGACCATCATAAATCCGACAATGGTCGTTGCCGGATGGTTAATGCTGATGCTTAACAGTAGACCCAAAGCGGCACACAAACTACCTCCTGCGACGACGGCGTAACGTCCTAACGCATTAACGATTCGGTCACCGTTAAGTCTTCCCACCGTCATGGTAATGGAAAAAGCCACATAACCGATACCCGCCCAGCTATTGTCAAAACCACGAGCGGTAGTCAGATAAAGCGCCCCCCAGTCCAGAATGGCGCCTTCGGTCAGAAACATTATGAAGCAAAGTATGCCTATAACCAGTACCCGACCACGAGGACGTACCAATAATGGCCCCTTGTTCTGTGTGCTTCTTGACCGGAGTAGATGACGTTGTGACCCAAGCAATAACAGCAGAGTGAGCGTCACCACCACCAATGTAGCGAAAAACGGTGACAGCCCCAGCCAAAGACAGGCGCTGAGCCCTCCGGCGCCAGCGATCCCCCCCACGCTGTAAAAGCCATGGAACCCCGACATCATGGCGTGGCCGCTGACCTGCTCCACCACCACCGCCTGAATGTTGATGGAAACATCAATAAGGCCAAGCGCAAAACCAAATAGAAACAGAACCACCGCCATTTCCAGTATGGTATCGGCTTGGGTCAGCGCAGGGAGTATCAGACATGTGCAGATTGTGGCTATCAGAATGACACGACGACAGCTAAAACGGCTGGTAAGGAATCCAGCCAGTAACATCGCGAGTAATGATCCGATACCAAGCGTTAATAACAATGCGCCGAGTGACGCATCGTTGATGCCGAGTCGCGTCTTTGCGAACGGTATCAGTGGTGCCCAGGCAGAAATGGTGATACCCGTAATGAAGAAGACGAGGCGTGTTGCCATCTGCTCGGGTCTGCCAGAAAGCGACGGTTGTCCGTTGGTCGTTTTGGGGTCTAATGTTGTACTCATAGCCTGATGGATACCGCCAGAAAAAACATGAGTCAGAAAAACACAAATAAGCGCTTACTTTTACCATAAGTGAATCATTTTATCGCGAAGGGAAGCGTTTTTCTCTGCGTGATTGCGAAATGAGGAGTATGAGCGTTAAACACAGTGATATATCCGTCATCTTTCAAGTTGCGGGTGCGTTGGTGGCGTCCAATGACGCGCCCATGACCAAACCTCGCCCTGTTGGAGCCGCTATAAACAGGGTTCAAATCTGCTCTCGACAGATTTGTTACCTGAATCACTTACCTGAGTGGACACATCGGGATTCCTTCACTTGACGTCTTTCTGCAACTCGAAATCTATTGGGTATATACCCGTCATACTTCAAGTTGCAGGTGTGTTGGCTGCGTTCGTTCACCCGAATCACTTACCTGAGTAAGCTCCTCGGGATTCACTCTCTTTCCGCCTTCCTGCAACTCGAATTATTTGGGGTATAGCCGGTTCTATCGAACTATAAAAAATGCCGGACGAACCGGCAATAGAAAAGAAAATATTCTTAATAGAGGAATGAAGATGATGAAGAATGATTAGTGTAATGCGTTCATTTTCTACTTTTTTATCACTTAATGCGAAATGATATCATATATCGACAGAATGTTTTTCATTCATAACATCCGTGTATGAATAGGCAATTATGCTGAAATATCTCATATTTAAATATGAAAAAAATTATAATTATTATTTTTAATGAAAATTTATGATTGTAATTTATTGATTATATTTATCTTTAACGACTTTTCCCTATTGCTTACGCATTGTCGTATCATATTGTAAATAAGTGTTGTTTTATGTGTTTAAAAATAGAGTATGTATCTCGACTTTTAAATGATAAACGTTGAGGTGGCCCGGAATTACGCTTTTTAGTGCCTTATCAATCAGGCGGGTGCTATTCCCGATTAAACGCCGTATTTATTGCCGTATCATCCACGAGGTTACCCATATCTGTAACTTAAAATCTATTAAGTACGCACCCGTTATCCTTCGAGTTGCAAATGCGTTGGTCGCCTTTGATTACTTTTTCCATTCCTGGACCTCACTCGGCCATTTTTTATTCTCTGAGATAGTGGATTTTGCGATTGATGCGGGATCGTACTTCTGTGGCATTTCGTTTCTACGAGACGGCCCGTATAATTCCATCCTTTCAGTTAGGATGCTGGGGTTAACGTGAAGCAACTTTCAGGCTTGTTGCAACGCATGCAGAAAGAATTAAGTAAACCATTGCCAGAGAAAGCCGGCTTTCGGCCCATTACATTGTCGATGACGCTGACTGAAACCTCCTTATTACTGGCATGGCTGGCGTCACAGCCCTTGTACCCCCAATTTTACTGGCAGCACCGTCAGGATGATGAAGAGGCCGCCGTGTGTGGCCAGGCCTGTAACTTCAATAATATTGGAGAAGCAGAAACGTTTTTGCAGCAGCATACGACTGATAACCGTGTTCGTATCTGGGGGTTGAATGCTTTCGGGCAACAACAGCGGGACGGAGAGCAGATAGCGGGCTACCTGTTCTTGCCACGTATTGCGCTATTGCGGCAGGGTAATCTGTTGCAGGTGTGCGTTAACCTGTTCAGTGACACATCGTTGCAGGATGATGCGCATCAGGCTCTGGCGTTTATGCGCCAGCTTGCCCCATTACACGCCCTACCACCGCTATATGCGGTAATTAAGCACACGCAGCACCAACCTGATCGCCAGCAGTGGATCGACATGTTGCACCACGCGCTGGAAGACATTAACGCTGGCAAAATGGAAAAGGTAGTTCCTGCTCGGGCGACCACCCTGACGCTGGATACGCCGTTGCGGGCGACAACGTTTATGGCCGCCAGTCGTGCAGTCAATCATCGCTGTTATCACTTTATGCTGGCGTTTGATGCCCATCAGGCTTTTCTGGGGTCCAGCCCCGAACGTTTGTATCTCCGCCAGATAAATCAACTGGAAACAGAAGCCCTTGCCGGGACCGTGGCCAGTGATCGGGACGACAGGCGCGCGGCAGAACTGGCCGACTGGTTGATGAATGATGTGAAAAACCAGTGTGAAAACATGTTGGTGGTGGACGATATCTGCCAGCGCTTACGTCAGTCGGCACTGACGCTGGATGTAATGCGACCTGAGGTTGTTCGTTTACGCAAAGTTCAGCATCTGCGACGGTCCATTCAGGTAACATTGCGTGAAGCCTCGGACCGTGTCTGCCTCCACCTGCTACAGCCCACTGCGGCGGTGGCAGGATTACCGCGAGTAGCAGCCCGACAATTCTTGGCGCAGCATGAGCCGTTTGACCGTCGTTGGTACGCTGGATCTGCCGGTTATCTTTCCCGTCAGCAGTCGGAGTTCTGTGTAGCGCTACGCTCGGCAGATATCGCGGAAAATATACTAACGCTGTATGCCGGCGCCGGTATTGTGGCTGGTTCTGATCCACAACAAGAGTGGCAGGAGCTGGAAAACAAGGCCGCTGGACTTAAATCGCTATTAGACGGTGATATGTCATAGTTTTGTTTTATGTTCGTTGTGCCAGTTGCTGGTTTATATCAAAGTCGATGGTACAGAAAAAAATATAATTATGACTACAACCCGCAACCAGAGTTGTTGAGACGATCATGTCCACAAATGTATTTAACCACCGCTGGGCTTCAGTGTTGTTCGAAGCGCTGACCCGTCACGGTGTACACCATGTCTGCATCGCGCCTGGCTCTCGATCTACGCCATTGACGCTTGCCGCCGCCAATCATCCGGCGTTGATTTGCCATACGCATTTTGATGAGCGTGGATTGGGACATCTGGCGTTAGGGCTGGCGAAGGCAGGACGTGAACCCGTCGCGATCGTTGTGACGTCGGGTACGGCAGCCGCCAACCTTTATCCGGCAGTGATAGAGGCGGGGTTGACCGGTGAACGGTTGGTCGTATTGACCGCCGATCGTCCGCCAGAGCTAATTGACTGCGGGGCAAATCAGGCTATTCGTCAAGCAGGCATGTTTGCTTCACATCCGCAGCAAACACTGAGCCTGCCCCGTCCGACACCCGATATTTCTGCCCGTTGGCTGGTATCCGCCGTTGATAACGCCCTGACATCACTTTCCTATGGCGCGCTGCATATCAATTGTCCATTTGCCGAACCACTCTATGGCGCTGATGACCCGAATATTTACCAGGATTGGCTGCAAACGCTGGGGGACTGGTGGCAGGAGGGTTCCCCCTGGCTGCGGGCGGATACTGCTCCGGCCGGGTGTATTATGCAGCCGGACTGGCTATCATGGCAGAAGAAACGCGGTGTGGTCATCGTTGGGCGAGTGCCGGCAGAACAGGGTGAAAAAATTGCCCATTGGGCACAACAGCTTGGTTGGCCACTGATTGGCGATGTTCTCTCACAAAGCGGACAGCCGTTGCCATGCGCAGATTTATGGTTGGCACACCCGCAGGCTGCGATTTTGCAACAGGCCGAACTGGTCGTGCAGTTTGGCGGTAGCCTGACCGGAAAACGGTTATTGCAGTGGCAGGCAGTGAGCCAGCCGCTGGAATACTGGCTGGTTGATCCATTATCGGGGCGTCTTGACCCGGCCCAACATCGTGGGCGGCGACTGGTGGCTGATATCGGTGTCTGGCTGACGGCCCATCCTTCTTCCGCTCAGGCTCCCTGGGCGAAAGCACTCGACGACTGTGTCGGGCGAGTACATCAGCAGGTGGTTTCTCGACTGACTTTCGGTTTTGGTGAGGCACAACTGGCGCACCGTGTTCCCGAATTGCTGCCTACAGATGGGCAATTTTTTGTGGGTAACAGCCTGACTGTGCGTCTGGTGGATGCTTTGGCGCAATTGCCGGCTGGATATCCGGTTTACAGTAACCGTGGGGCTAGTGGTATTGACGGTCTGATTTCTACGCTGGCTGGTGTGCAGCGGGCGAATAGTCGTCCGACACTGGGTATCATTGGCGATCTGTCGGCGCTTTATGATCTCAATGCGCTGGCGTTATTGCGTCAGGTGCCAGCACCCTTGGTGCTCATTGTGGTTAACAATAACGGTGGGCAGATATTTTCTCTGCTACCAACACCGCCAGAACAGCGGGAAATGTTTTACTGTATGCCGCAGCAGGTGGAGTTCGGCCATGCGGCGGCGATGTTTGGCTTGCGTTATGTACGAGCGGAGAACTGGCAGCAGGTAGAAGATGCGGTCACGCAAGGTTGGCAACAGTGCGACACTACTCTGTTGGAGGTGATGGTAACGCCAAAAGCGGGGGCTGAAACGTTGAGCCAACTGCTTTCCGAGGTAGCATCATGGTAATACATTGCCAGAAAATCGGAACGGCGCAGCCAGGACAACCGTGGCTGGTGTTTCTGCATGGGTTGCTTGGCAGCGGTGAAGACTGGCAAGCGCTACTGCCATTTTTGCAGGATCGTCCGGTGTTACTGGTGGATCTTCCCGGTCACGGTGCGTCTCGATGGGTCGCGGCGGACAGTTTTGCTACGGTTAGCCAACAGTTGCATGACCTGTTGGTTCAGCAATCGGTGACGGATTATTGGCTGCTGGGGTATTCGTTGGGTGGCCGTCTCGCCATGTATCACGCGTGCCAGCGTGATGACCCTGGGCTACGTGGATTACTGGTGGAGGGTGGGCATCCCGGTCTGGCCGATGTCGCACAGCGGGAAGCGCGGCAACAGCATGATGCACACTGGGCGGCGCGTTTTCGCACCGAGCCGTTGCAGCAGGTATTACCGGACTGGTACACGCAGCCGGTATTTGCCGATCTGAACAAAATGCAGCGTGAGGCGCTGACTGAGCGGCGCAGCCACAATCATGGCCCCGCCGTAGCGGGTATGCTGGAGGCAACTTCGTTGTCCCACCAGCCGTGGCTGGTGGACAAACTGCGCCAGCTTCGCGTGCCGTTTGGCTACCTGTGCGGCGACAGTGATAACAAATTTCAGGCGTTGGCAGCACAATATCAATTACCGCTCTTGAGCGTGGCCAATGCCGGTCATAACGCTCATCAGGCGAATCCGGCGGACTATGCCGCACGGATTCGTTGGTTTATTTCGCATCCCTCTAAGGAACAATGATTATGCTGTATCCCAGTGAAGAACTGCTTTATGCCCCGGTAGAGTGGCATGATTGCAGCGGTGATTTTGTCGATATTCTTTATCACAAATCGGTTGATGGTATCGCTAAAATCACTATTAATCGCCCTCAGGTACGTAACGCTTTCCGTCCACAAACGGTGAAAGAGATGATGCAGGCGCTGGAAAACGCTCGTTATGACGACGGTATCGGCACTGTTATTCTGACAGGCGCGGGGGATAAAGCGTTTTGTTCTGGTGGCGACCAGAAAGTCCGTGGCGACTACGGTGGTTATCAGGATGACAGTGGTGTTCACCATCTGAATGTGCTGGATTTTCAGCGCCAGATTCGAACCTGTCCAAAACCCGTGGTGGCAATGGTCGCCGGTTACTCCATCGGTGGCGGGCATGTGCTGCATATGATGTGCGACCTGACCATTGCGGCTGAAAATGCCATTTTCGGCCAGACCGGTCCGCGAGTGGGATCGTTTGATGGTGGATGGGGGGCATCGTACATGGCGCGCATCGTCGGTCAGAAAAAGGCCCGTGAAATTTGGTTTCTGTGCCGTCAGTATGATGCGCAGCAAGCGCTGGACATGGGGCTGGTCAATACGGTGGTTCCGTTGGCTGAACTGGAAAAAGAGACCGTGCGCTGGTGTCGTGAAATGCTGCAAAACAGCCCAATGGCGTTGCGTTGCCTGAAAGCGGCATCGAATGCGGACTGTGATGGTCAGGCCGGATTACAGGAACTGGCGGGTAATGCCACCATGCTGTTCTATATGACGGATGAAGGACAGGAAGGTCGTAACGCCTTCAACGAAAAACGGCAGCCTGATTTCAGCAAATTCCGGCGGAATCCATAATGCGTAAGGTAACTCTCTATCGTTACAGCGTGCCGATGGATGCCGGCGTCGTGCTGCGTAACCAGCGTCTGAAAACCCGTGACGGATTAATTGTTTGCCTGCAACAGGATGGACAGCAGGGCTGGGGTGAAATTGCGCCTCTGCCGCAGTTCAGTATCGAAACGCTGGCCGAAGCGGAAGCAGCAATTCTTGAGCAGTTACCGCGGTGGCTGGCCGGTGACAGTGTGTCTGACTCGTTACCGCCGTCTGTCGCTTTCGGACTGAGCTGTGCGTTGGCGGAGCTGTCGCAGCAGTTACCCATCGAGGCGGACTACCGTAAAGTGCCATTGTGCAGCGGTGATCCGGACGAGTTATTTGCCATGTTGCAAGGGTTGCCGGGCGACAAAGTGGCCAAGGTCAAAGTCGGATTGTATGAAGCGGTACGTGACGGCATGGTGGTCAGCGTATTGCTGGAGGCGTTGCCTGATCTCTCGTTGCGTTTGGATGCTAACCGTAGTTGGACACGGACCAAGGCTGATGGCTTTGCCCGTTATGTCTCCCCAGAACTGCGTTCACGGATTGCGTTTCTGGAAGAGCCTTGCAAAACCCGTGACGAGTCTCGTGATTTTGCGCTGACAACCGGGATCAATATTGCCTGGGATGAAAGCGTGCGCGAGGCGGACTTTCAAGTGGAAGCTGAACCGGGCGTTAGCGCCATTATTATTAAGCCAACCCTGATTGGCAGTATCGCTCGCTGCCAGCAACTGGTACATCAGGCCCATCAGGCAGGATTAACGGCGGTCATCAGTTCCAGTATCGAATCTAGTCTGGGATTGACACAACTGGCGCGCCTGGCAGGGTGGCTAACGCCATTGACCATACCGGGACTCGACACACTGGATCTGATGCAGGCACAGATTGTCCGCCGTTGGCCTGATAGTGCGTTGCCGTTACTGGATGTCGGCCAACTGGACGTGGTATGGCAATTTTGAATGACTGGCCCTGGCACGTCTGGGCTGGTCGCTGTCCACAAGCGACGGCGTTGATCGTTGAGGATACGGACTGGAACTGGCAGCAGTTGGCCGGGTATCTTGATGATCTCTCAGCTAATTTTGTGCAGCAGGGCGTTGCCCCAGGCTGTGGTGTGGCGCTGCGAGGAAAAAACAGCAGTGAGATACTGTTGTGTTATCTGGCCCTGCTGCAATGTGGGGCGCGATTGTTGCCGCTCAATCCACAACTGCCTAATGTCTTGACCGATGAACTGTTGACCGCGCTGAATATCGATTTTGCGCTTTGCCTGAAAAACCAATCCTGGCCTGCTGGTATCAGGCGACTCCACCTAACAACATCAGTAGTACACCAACCGCCATCCAGGCTGGAGTGGCAATCGCAGCGATTTGCCACGATGACGCTAACGTCTGGATCGAGTGGCATGCCCAAAGCGGCGGTACATCACTATGCTGCGCATCTGGCCAGTGCGGAAGGTGTGTTACAACTGATGCCGTTCGGGCCGGGCGAGCGCTGGTTATTATCGTTACCGCTGTTTCATGTTTCCGGTCAGGGCATTGTCTGGCGTTGGCTGGTGGCTGGCGCGACGCTGGTGGTACGACCTTCCCGGCCATTACCTGCGGCATTGCGGGGTTGTACCCATGCTTCGCTGGTGCCTACCCAACTGTGGCGTCTGTTGTCGCAGGACGAGAGACCGCAAACATTGAAAAACGTGTTGTTGGGCGGCGCGATGATCCCACCATCACTGACGCAGCAGGCCGAGGCACAAGGGATTCGCTGCTGGTGTGGCTATGGCCTGACCGAGCTGGCTTCCACTGTTTGTGCCAAGCGTGCGGATGGGCGTCCTGGTGTGGGGAGTGTACTGGCAGCTCGGGAAATCCGCTTGCTCAACGAAGAGATTTTACTGCGCGGTAGCAGCCTGGCATCGGGCTACTGGCGCGATGGTCGGTTAATCCCGCTAACTGATGAGGATGGCTGGTTCCATACTCGCGATCGTGGCTGTCGGGAACAGGATGAGTGGCGTATTCTCGGGCGGTTGGATAATCAGTTTTTTAGTGCCGGAGAGGGGATCCAGCCTGAAGATGTGGAAGCGGTGCTGTTGCGACATCCTGCCGTTGAATATGCGTGTGTGGTGCCAGTGGATGATGAGGAGTTCGGCCATCGGCCAGTAGCCGTTGTGGCAGTGGCAGCAGAAGTGGCGCTGGAAAGTCTGCGTGATTGGTTGTCACCGCAGTTGGCCGGATTTCAGCGCCCGATAGCTTACTACCATCTACCTCTGGAATTAAAAACCGGCGGCATTAAAATTTCCCGTCAGCAAGTGAAAACCTGGGTGCAGCGGCAACGAGTATCATGCGGCTGACACGGCGTATATTCATGTGGGCGAATATGCCGCTCTGAACGGCAATGGCCCATAAATTCAGATAGCCTCGACAAGGCTATCGTGGCATGTTTTATGTGCGTTTAATCTACTGTTTTAAGGATTTTCATAATGAAAAAGTTCGTGATTGCCTGTGCAGGGAGCCTGCTGCTTGCCACAGCATCGGCTCAGGCCGTCAGTGTTTCTGGCGAAGCTGGCCGTGATTATGTGGGAGCTAGCGCCGGGTTTGGACTGCCAGTCCCTGGGCTGTCCGGAAATGTGGGTTGGGGACATAATAGCGATCACAGTAATGACTCCTACAGCCTGGGGCTAGGTTACACATTTAGTCTGAGTAATGCCTCTTTGACCGTGGGAGCGAAAGGGGTGTATATGAACCAGAACCATTTTGACGATGGTTATGGTGTTGCGCTGGGCGGTGGGTTGCAGATACCGTTGAACAGTTCATTCTCGCTTTATGGTGAGGGTTATTATTCACCGGATGCGTTCTCCAGCCATGTTGATCATTATGTGGAAGCCAAAGCCGGGGTGCGTTGGCAGGTATTCCGTCCGTTGTCTGTTGATGTCGGTTATCGTTATATCAATATGGCGTCGGGTGAAAGTGATAATGATAATAAAGTTGCCGATACTGCATATGTGGGGCTGGGCCTGAGTTTTTAACGCAGTACAGCGAAGATTGCGAAAAAAGGGAGGGCTAATTGCTCACCCTTTTTTTGTATCTGCCAACCAACTGAAGAGTAGTGGTTTTTTTACGGGGCACCATTCTCCCTGGTGTTTTCATCAATAATTAAAACAAGCGTTGTATTTGAACCGGTGACTTTTTAAAGTGACTGAAAACCATCATGGGGAATAGCGAATGCTTAGGGTTGAGATGCTGTGTACGGGGGATGAAGTGCTGCATGGTCAGATTGTGGATACCAATGCGGCGTGGCTGGCGGACTATTTGTTCCAGCAGGGACTACCGATGTCGAGCCGTATGACGGTGGGAGATGATCTTGACGCGCTAGTCACCGCGCTGACCCAGCGGAGCCAGTTTGCCGATGTACTGATTGTCAACGGTGGACTGGGGCCGACCAGCGATGATTTGAGTTCACTTGCCGCGGCTACGGCTGCTGGTGAAACGCTGGTCGAACATCCAGGGTGGATTGCCCGAATGGAAGCGTTTTTTACCGAACGGAGCCGGGTAATGGCACCCAGCAACCGCAAGCAGGCACAGATCCCGGCTAGCGCCGAACTGGTGGATAATCCGGTGGGAACCGCTTGTGGCTTTGCCCTGGCGCTAAATCAGTGCCTGATGTTTTTTACTCCGGGCGTGCCATCTGAATTTAAAGTGATGGTAGAACAACAAATTATGCCGCGACTGCGGCAGCGTTTTGAGGTGGTTGATGCGCCGTTGTGTCTGCGTTTAACCACTTTTGGTCGTTCTGAAAGTGATCTTGCCAACCAGTTGGATGGTTTGCCGTTGCCCGAAGGATCGGTGCTGGGTTATCGCTCGTCTATGCCGATTATTGAACTGAAGCTGACCGGGCCGGCGTCGCAGCGGCATGCGATGGAAACCGTATGGGAGCAGGTGCGTCAGGTTGCCGGTGAAAATATGGTTTTTGAAGGGACGGAAGGATTACCGGCACAGTTGGCTCGCCGGTTGGATGAGCGTCAACTGTGTGTGGCAGTCAGTGAGCAGTTTACCGCAGGATTGCTTAACTGGCAGTTGCAGTCAGCCAATGTCCCGTTGGCGGGAGGAGAGTTATTGACCACGAAAAGCCAGCCTGATCTGCCATTTCTGGCGGAGCAGACCCGCCAACTGGCTGCCCGTCATAACGCACCACTGGCACTACATATAGGGGCGTTACAGGATGATCGATTGTCAATGGCGTTACACACGCCGGACGGCACTTTTGCCCAGACCATTCAGTTTACTGTTCAGCGCCATAGTCTGAAAATCCATCAGGAAGTGGTAGCGATGCTGGCGATGAATATGATGCGTCGATGGTTAAATGGCTGGTCGGTATATGGTGGCCACGGTTGGATCACGGTACTGGAGACGCTGTAAAACAGTATCAGTGTTTGCTCGGAGGTCGGTGATAGGTCTTGATCTGGTGTAACTCCCGGCCCGCATGCTGAACCCGCCATTGCGGCGGGTTTTTATCGTCAGGGATTAGTACAGCATAGAGTACAGTTGGCGGCGATAGCGGGCAGCCAGCGCATCCCCAGTTCCTAATGCTGCCATGATGTCCATCAGGGTTTTACGTGCGCTACCGTCAGCGGCCGACAGATCTTTTTTCAGCACATTCATCAGCAATTCCAGGGCTTCTTCGTTTCGCCCGACCTGATGCAGTTGCAGCCCCAATTGCACCACCAACTCCGCATTATCCGGATCAGCGTCCAATTGTTGTTGTAACAGCTGAATTTCCGGCGTATCTGCTGCCTGTTTCATCAATTCTATTTTTGCCACCAGACCGTGATAGCGGGAATCCTGATCCTGTAACGGGATTTTGGCCAGCACCGCTTCCGCGTCTTCAGCTCGATTAAGCTGAATCTGTACTTCAGCCAGTAGCAGCGCGATGTCGCTACGCTTTGGATCCAATTGCCAGGCGTGTTTCAGCAACGGCATCGCTTCCGGCAGTTTGCCTTCCTGAATCAATTGCTGGGCTTCAGCCGTTTTCAGATCTTCTTCTCTTGGCAGCACGCGTAGCAGCAATTCGCGGATAGCCTCTTCTGGCTGCGGTCCTTGTAAACCATCTACCGGCTGACCATCTTTAAATAAATACAGGGTAGGGATGGCACGTAATCCGAACTGGGCGGCCACGCGTTGTTCTGCATCACAGTCAACTTTGGCCAGCGTAAACTGGCCGGCATACTCGCGGGCCAGTTTGTCCAGCACCAGCCCCAGTTCCTGACAGTGCTGGCTATGGGCAGACCAGAAATAAAACAGCACCGGCGCATTCATGGATTGTTCCAGCACCTGATGCAGATTGGTTTCGTTAATTTCAATAACGTTGGCGTGTTGTTCTGGCATGGAATTCTCTCTTATCCGTTTCAATTAGTTATGGGGGACAAATGCCACCATTTCAAGCCCGTATCAGGAACGGGTGCGTAACAGGTGATCCAGCGCACGTCCGGGGAGCAAGCGCCGTAACCATGAAAGCGCATAGGCTATTAGCGTCACCGGATAACGTAACTTGGGGTGCGAGCTTTCCAGTGCATGCTGCAATTTGGGCAGCACGGCTTCTGGCGGTAAGGTAAAACGTCTGGCAATGCCGGGATTGGTCACCGGTTTGTCGGTTTGAGTCTGGCTGACATTGTCTGTGAAACGCGTAGCCAGTGGACCGGGTTCAATCAGTGATACGTGAAGGCCGCTGCCATACAACTCCATACGCAATGCATCAGACCAGGCTTCCAGCGCATATTTACTGGCAGCATAGGCACCGCGGCCAGGCGTTACTACCAATCCCATTACCGAGCTGGTCTGGATGATCCGTCCTTCGCCGTATGGCAGCATGGCGGGGAGCAACAGTTGTGTCAATTGATGGGTGCCGAACAGATTACTGGAAAACTGTTGTTCCAACTGCTGGCGTGAAAGGGTGCTGAGCGGTCCGTATAAGCCATAACCGGCGTTATTGAACAGCGCGTAAAGCCGGTTATCGGTCAAAGTTATCACCTGGGCCGCCGCCCGTTCCACGCTGTCTGGGTCATCCAGATCGAGTTCGATACCTTCCAGGCCCAGCGTAGTCATCCGGACAACATCTTCCGACCGCCGACAAGCAGCCAACACCCGATAACCGCGCTGTTGCAGATACTGCGCCGCAATCAGACCGATGCCGCTGGAACAGCCGGTAATTAAAACCGCTTTTTGCATAACTTTACCTAACTAAAAGCCCTAAATATCAGGAGCCGTGTTTAACTAATGGTTTTAGCTGTTTTGCCATCCAGTCAGCGATAAAAGGCTGCGCATCGCGGGTCGGATGAATACCGTCTTCCTGAATCCATTCCGGTTTCAGGTAAACCTGCTCCATAAAAAAGGGCAGCAAAGGAATATTAAACCGTTTGGATAAACGAGGATAAACAGCGCTGAACGATTCGGTATAGCGTCGTCCGTAGTTGGTTGGCAAGCGGATTTGCATCAGCAATGGCTCTATTTTCGCTTCTTTGACCCGTGTAATAATCCGCGCGAGATCCTTTTCCAGATTTTGTGGTGGAAAACCACGCAAGCCGTCGTTGCCGCCCAATTCTATCAGTACCCAGCGTGGTTGGTGTTGCCGTAGTAATGCCGGCAGTCGCGCCAGCCCCTGAGCAGCGGTATCACCGCTGATGCTGGCATTGATAATTTTTACACCATCTGGTGCGTTTTGCCATTTTTGATTCAGCAACGCGGGCCAGGCCGTGGCGGCCGGTATACGATAGCCAGCACTCAGGCTATCGCCCAGCACTAATAGCGTATTGGCCGCCAGAGCACGTACACTGAGTAATACCAGAAGCAAAAGGACGAGAAAATGCCAGCGGAAAACATTCTTGAAGTTCATCATCTTGGTAAACACGTTGGTCAAGGGGAACACCAGCTCTCAATCCTCACCGGAGTTGAGCTGGTTGTCAAACCTGCGCAGACGATTGCCTTGATTGGTGAGTCGGGTTCCGGTAAATCGACCCTGTTGGGTATTCTGGCCGGACTTGATGATGGTAGTGAAGGTGAAGTCTCGCTAATGGGGCAATCGCTGAACCAACTGGACGAGGAAGGGCGCGCCGCACTACGCGCCAAAGACGTCGGATTTGTGTTTCAATCCTTTATGCTGGTGCCGACACTGAATGCGCTGGAGAATGTGCAATTGCCCGCTTTGTTGCGTGGGGAAAGTGACCGACAGAGTCGTGAGCAAGCTGAACAATTACTGCAACAGCTGGGTTTGGGTGGCCGACTGCACCATCTGCCAGCTCAGCTTTCCGGCGGAGAACAACAACGGGTGGCGTTGGCGAGAGCGTTCAGCGGTCGTCCTGGCGTGCTGTTTGCCGATGAGCCGACCGGCAATCTGGATCGCAAAACCGGTGAACGCATCGCCGATCTGCTGTTTTCCCTCAACCGTGACTATGCAACCACCTTGATCTTGGTGACCCACGATGAACAACTTGCCGCACGTTGTGAACGCCGCTTGCATCTGCTGGATGGAAAATTATGGGAGGAGGAATGATTTGGCGATGGTTCTGGCGTGAATGTCGTTCTCCTTCATTACTGATTGTCTGGCTGGCACTGACATTAGCGGTCGCCTGTGTGTTGGCGCTGGGTATGATCAGCGATCGGATGGAGAAAGGGCTGAATCAGCAGAGCCGGGATTTTCTGGCCGGTGATCGCGTGTTGCGTGCTTCGCATCCTGTGGACGAATCCTGGTTACAGTATGCCCGGCAGCAGGGCTTGACCGTCAGCCGACAGATTTCTTTCATGACTATGACCTACGCTGGAGACACGGCACAACTGGCACAGGTCAAGGCCGTTGATGGACGTTATCCGTTGTATGGTGAGTTACTGACTAAGCCACCACAATTGCGTGTGACACCTGGTTCGGTATTGGTCGCGCCACGATTGCTGGCATTACTGAATATTAAGGTCGGTGACTCACTGGATGTGGGTGATACCTCGTTGCGTATTGCCGGGGAGCTGATTCAGGAACCGGATGCGGGATTTAATCCCTTTCAGATGGCTCCCCGCATCCTGATAAATATGGCCGATGTGGAAAAGACCGGTGCCGTTCAGCCGGGCGGACGTATCACCTGGCGTTACATGTTTGCCGGTAATTCGCAACAAATCAGCCGATTGGGTGATTTTATCCAGCCGCAACTAAAGCCGGATCAACGCTGGTATGGCATGGAGGATTCGCCAGGCGCACTGAGCCAGTCCTTAAAACGTTCCCAACAATTCCTGTTGTTATCCGCGCTGCTGACGTTACTGCTGTCTATCGCCGCAGTGGCTGTCGCCATGAGTCATTATTGCCGCAGTCGTTATGATCTGGTGGCGATCCTGAAAACCCTGGGGGCTGGACGCCAGGCTTTGCGGCGGCTAATCATCGGGCAATGGTTGTCTGTACTTGCTCTGTCCGCCATCGGTGGCTGTCTGCTGGGGCTGCTCTTTGAAGCCGCGCTGGTAAAAATGCTGGCACCAGTGTTGCCTGCGACGTTACCCCCCTCTGGGCTATGGCCGTGGGGATGGGCACTGGGTACGCTGGTTCTAATTTCATTGTTGGTGGGATTCCGCCCGTATCGGCTGTTATTGGCGACCCCGCCATTGCGGGTGCTGCGGCAGGATATTGTGGTTAACCTGTGGCCATTGCGCTACTACCTGCCCGTGGTGGCGGCCATTGTTGTCAGCCTGCTGGTGTTGATTTCCGGTGGGAGTTCGCTGTTATGGTCTCTGCTGGGCGGGATGGCGGTGTTGTCGCTGCTGCTGGCCGCCATTGGCTGGGGTAGCCTGTTGCTGCTACGCCGCATAACGCTAAAACAGCTGGCGTTACGTTTGGCTATCAATCGTTTGTTGCGGCAACCGTGGGCGACGGCCAGTCAACTGGCCGCATTTTCCCTCTCTTTTATGCTGTTGGCGTTGTTACTGTTACTGCGTGGGGATTTGTTGGCGCGTTGGCAGCAGCAATTGCCGCCCGATAGCCCGAATTATTTTGTGCTGAATATCACGACGGAACAGGTGCCGACGGTTAAAACGTTTCTTGAACAACACCAGGTGACGCCGGGAATCTTTTATCCGATAGTCCGTGCCCGTCTGACGGAAATTAACGGGAAAGTGGCCACTGAACTGATCCGTGAGGATGCGCCAGGGGGCGAAACGGTTAACCGGGAGTTGAATTTGACCTGGCTACCGGTGTTACCGGATCACAATCCACTGCTGGCGGGGCGTTGGACATCGCAACCGGGTGAAGTCTCTGTGGAGCAGGGCGTAGCAAACCGGTTGGGTATCAAACTGGGTGATACGCTGACGTTTACCGGCGACACTCAGCCATTCAGCGCTAAAGTCACCAGTTTCCGTCAGGTGGACTGGGAAAGTATGCGCCCCAATTTTTTCTTTATTTTCCCACTCGGCGTACTGGATAACCAGCCACAGTCCTGGCTGACCAGTTTTCATCATGAGGATAATGACAATCTGATTACGCAACTGAACCGACGGTTTCCGACATTGAGTGTGCTGGATATTGGCACGATTCTGCGACAGGTCGGGCAGGTGTTGCAGCAAGTCAGTCAGGCGCTGGAGATTATGGTCGTGCTGGTGATTTTCTGCGGCGTTCTGCTGTTGTTGGCTCAGATTCAGGTGGGGATGCGTCAGCGCCGTCAGGAACTGATGGTCTATCGCACTCTCGGCGCAGGGCTGCGTCTGCTGCGCACCACGTTGTGGTGCGAATTCGCTGTATTGGGGCTGGTATCTGGTATCGCGGCGGCATTGGGTGCTGAAATGGCGTTGTGGTTATTGCAGCGCAAGGTCTTTGATTTTCCGTGGCAACCCAATCTGTGGTTGTGGGTCGGACTACCGCCACTCAGTGCGCTGCTGCTTTCTCTGTGTGGCGGTTGGTTGGGGCTGCGGTTGTTACGGGGTAAGGCGCTATTCCGACATTACTCGGCATGAATAGCTCATTATTGCCGCTATGCGCGCTTCGTCATCAAACTCAAACCTGCATTATCCTGATAATGCAGGCTAGATAATCAGCTTTGCCGCTTAGAAATCGACGCTGGCACGCAATACCACTTCCCGGGGTTCACCGATGGCAATCCGCAGGTTGTTGCCACTGGATGGATAATAGGTTTTATCAAACAGGTTTTTCAGGTTAAGTTGCCATTTCACTTTGTACCCTTTTACCGGCATGCTGTAAGACACGAAGGCATCGGCAACCGTGTAGGCATCCAGATAGAAACTGTTGGCGGCATCACCGGGACGACGCCCGACATAATGCGCACCGATGCCGGCCCGCAGATTGTCACCGGCATGCAGACCGAGTGTTCCGAAATCCTGCGTCAGAAACAGTGATGCGGTGTGGCGCGCCACGTTGGTCATTTCATTGCCTTGATTTTCTGGATCGGACGTAACGCGGGCATCGGTGTAAGCATAAGAACCGATCAGGCTCAGCGAGTTCGTCAGTTTCCCCGCCATATCCACTTCAATACCTTGAGAACGGACTTTACCGGCGGTACGGGTGACGGTTTCGCCGTCCACCAGTTCACTGACCATGACGTTGCGCTTCTGGATATCAAACAGGGCCAGATTCCCGGTGATGCGATTGGGGAGATCCAGTTTGGCACCGATTTCGTAAGATTTACCGTATTCTGGCGCCAGTGCACCAATTTGTGTGGAAGTTGATGAGTTGGGCTTGAAGGATTCGCTATAGCTGACGTAGAGCGAAGAATAAGAGGTCAGGTTATAAATAATGCCGGTACGGGGTACCAGTCGGCTGTCTGAACTATCGGTGTTGGTGACAAATGGGCGGCCTTTCCCAGCCATGACATCGAAACTGTCATAGCGCACTCCACCCAACAACAGCCAGTGATCATTGAGGCGCATGGCATCCTGCATCAACACACCTGTGCTGTCTATATTTTCACGCTGGTCGCTGTCTGAATCACTGACGGTGGTCGATGCCGGTAACAGCCCATACACCGGGTCAAAGACGTTAAAACCACCTACCGCTGTGCTGCGAAGCATATCGCCACGGTATGTGCGATCTGCTTCGTGATCGACACCAAACAGCAACTGATGGTTCACCGATCCCCAGTCAATATCACCGTTCAGGGTCAACTGTACTACTTGTGCCTGACTACGGGCATTAGCAGTGGAATCCGCACGACGGGTTAACATGCCGGTATTGGCGTTGTATTTTGTGGCGCGGGCCTGATTATCATTGTAACGATTACGACTGTAAGAATAGGTCATGCTACTTTTCCAGCGGTCGTTGAGGGTGCGATCCACCTGAAACGTAATGGTGTCCTGATCACCCCGGGTTGCGTTATAGCTTTCATCAAAACGGCGCTCTCGCGGAGTATTGACCGGCTTGCCGGTGCGACTGTCGATAACGGTGCCACGGTCAAATGGGGTCAGATATTCCATGTGCTCATAGGCCACACGTATCGTGGTATTCTCGCCATACCACATTAACGACGGAGCAATAGTCGTCTGACGGTTACGGCCGAAATTACGCCAATAGTCCGTTTCATCATGGTCAACCAGCATACGGTACGCCAAGCCGGAAGTACCTAACGGACCGGTGACGTCCAACTGACCGCCACCGCCATTAAAGCTGCTGCCCCAGCCCTCTACATGTGTTTTTTGCACCAGTTGTGGTTTTTTGCTGATGATATTGATCATCCCGCCGGGGTCCCCCATGCCGTACAGCATTGACGCCGGTCCTTTTAGAACCTCGACCTGCTCCGTGGTAGGCGTGAAATTACGGGCCTGAATAGAGCGAACACCATCGCGTAGAATAGAACCGTCGCGGTTATCACCAAAACCGCGTTTCATCAGCGCATCCTGCGTACCGCCCAGTGTATTGGCCTGAGTGATGCCGCTGACGTTATACAGCGCCTCATCAATATTCCGCACCGCCTGATCCTGCAAAACCTGCTGCTGCACGACGTTAACCGCTTGCGGGACATCCAGAAGACGGCTTTCGGTGCGGGTTCCCGTCACCGTTTTGTGTGGCTGATAATCGCTTTCCGCCTGCTTATCGGTGCCGATTTCACTAGTGACGACCAATGTATCGTCCTGTGTTGTGGCTAGTGTGTAAAAAGGCAGCATGGCCAATAGCGGCCAGCCTCCGCGCGATAATCGCTTATTCATGTGGTAGATGACTCCAATAATTCCCTGAAAAACCAATAGGTAAGAACTGCTGATAAAGTTGTTTTAAGGTAAGCTGCGGATCGATATCGTTAAATAGATCGGGGTAGAGCGCTTTGGCGAACATCTCTACCATCACGACGTGATAAGGGCTGAGGTAAAAATTATGCCACATGCTCCAGGCCCGGCCGTTTTTCACCGCACCAAGCTGCGAGAGCAATGGATCTCGTTGGATCAATGTACTGAAGCTTGTCTGTGCCTGTTTTGCTGTAACCAACGGTCCGAGCATCAGACCTGAGTTGCCTTTTCCTCCGGGTCCAGCCATGCCAGTGGCAATATAGACGTCGGGTTTGGCCGCCAGAACCTGCTCTGGACTGAGCTGACCATAAACGGTAGTGATAATGCCACTGGCGATATTGTCTCCGCCGGCAAAACGCAGCAGATCGCCAAGGTTGCCGCCTACTGCGGTGGTACAACAGGTATTGCGGCGACCAAGATGCAAATGCAACATGACGGTGGTTCTCTTGCCGTGATACTGGCTGATGCGTTGACGAACTTTATCCATATGCTGTTGATAAAAACGGCTGAACGTCGCCGCTCGTTCTGGTTGGTTTAGCACCTCTCCCAACAGGTGAATGCTGGGCAGGGTGTTATTGAGCAGATCGATTCGCAGATCGACGTAAATAAAGGGGATTCCGGCTTGATTCAGTACCTGTTGCAGTGTCTGTTCGTTGTCGGAACCTTTTGCCAGCCGCGGTAGAATGACCAGATCAGGTTTCAGCTGTAGTAGCATTTCGGCATTAAGGGCATTGGGATTGCCATTACCTAATCGGGGAATGTTGGCTATTTCGGGGAATTTTTCTGTATAGAGCCGCCAGCTTTGCGCATCGTAGCGTGCCATATCGTTTGGCCATCCCACTATATGTTTGGCAGGATTTCCTGGTTCTATCAGCGCCAGCGTATAGAGCATCCGACTTTCACCCAGCACAATACGTTGTGGATTGTCGGGAATAGCAACCTGACGACCTAATATATCGGTAACGGTTTTCGCCAGCGACGGTGTGCTACAAAGCAGTGATGAAATCAGTAGTAGGATGATGCGCATCAGTGTTTCCCATAATAATCAGGATGGGAAAGGTAATAATAATAATTATTATTTGCAACATAAGTAAAAAAGAACCAGAGGGGATAAAAATAAAAATATTTATATATCAGTATGATGACTAAATTTATGTAAATAATTAAATCTGCCGGATGGTGGCAGTGAGATATTCTTCAAGTGAAATCAGGCACTGAAATCATCTGATGACAGTATGAAAAGTCCTATTGTTGGGAGGAATTATGCTGATAGCCACGGCCAAAATGGCGTTCAAGCTTTCCTTGTAACAGCTCCAGTACCAGTGACATCAACCAATAGATAACCGCAGCTGTGCTCAGCATTTCCATATAGTGATAGGTACTACGTCCATACGACTGAGCCAGAAAGTTCAGTTCCCATAATCCCATCAGGGAAACCAACGAAGAATCTTTAATCATTGAAATAAACAGTGAACCGGCCTGGGGCACGATAATACGCAATGCCTGAGGCGCGATGACATGCGTGACGGTAATCCAGCGAGACAGCCCCAGCGCCATAGCGGCTTCTGTTTGCCCACGGGGAACGGCAATCACACCGCTACGGATGGTTTCTGCCAGATAAGCACCGTAATTAAGCGATAACGCAATGATACCGGAAGCAAATGCCCCTATCACGATGCCCACTTGTGGCAACGCCAGGTAAATAATCAACACCTGTACCAGCAACGGCGTGCCGCGAAACAGGGAAACGTAAAACGTCGCGCAGCCAAATGCCAGTGCGCTGGATGATAGACGTCCTGTGGCGGTAATAATGGCCAGAAGGGTGCAAAACAGCATGGAAATGACGGTGATGACGATGCTCAGTACCGCGCCTTGTATGAAACCATCCGGTGAGAGGTGCAGACCAAGCAGTGAAGGCAATTTTTGCCGGATAAGTCCGACATCCATGTTCAGGCTGGAAAACAGCCATAACAGCAGGCTCAGCAGCAATATCCAGGTCAGGCCGGTTCGCAGGCGAAATCCGATATTGCCGATATGTGGCGGTGCTACTGGTGCTGATGGGGTAGGGTTTTCCGTCTGAGGAGAGGGCGGCGGCATCATGGTGTAATCCGGGTAATATCTTCGCCGAACCAGTGTCGGGATATTTTTTCCAGCGTACCGTCTGCTCGCAGGGCGTTAATGGTATCGGCCAGCGTCTTACTCCATGCAGGGTCGCCTTTATCGATAGCGATCCAGTTGGGTTCGGCATACAGCTCCGCCACCATACGTAGCTGGGGCATGTGGGCAAGGCGGGCTTTGGCGGTGATACGATCGGAGATGACAGCATCCAGGCGTTTACCGGGGCCAAGTGCCAGGTTCTGAAAGGCTATTGCTTCATCCGTGGGGATGGCTTGAACATGATCAAACGGGAAAGCGATAGGCGCTGAACCGGGGATCACCAATGTTTTATTCAGGTAATTTTCATAGCTGGAACCCAGACCCAACCCGACTTTCTTATTGCTTAAGTCAGCGGCTGATTTGATGTTTTTTTCATCTTTATGCACGATTAACACGGCATAAGAACGGTAATAAGGTGCTGCGAAGTCCAGCATCTTGATGCGTTCAGCATTCGGTGTCATGGAACAGATACACATATCCCAACGACCCCGCCACTTACCGCCGACAATGGTTTCCCAACCGGGGGTGGCCAGTTCCAGTTTTACGCCCAGTTTTTGTGCCACGGCGTGGGCCACGTCAACATCGAAACCAACCAGTTGATTATTGTCATCAAGGTAACTGAACGGTGGATAATCATTAAACAACACATTGCGCACTACACCGGTCTGTTTTACCCGATCGAGCGTTTCACCCGCCCGTGATACGGTACCAAAGGTAAGGCACATCACTATGCTGAGAGCGAGTAATGCAAAAATTTTCTTCATCAGTATTCCCTACAAACCAGGATGCTAACCACTGAAAGTCCACTTTACAGGAAGGTTTCCGTCAACGGAAATCGGTAAAACCGCTATCTTATAACAGTAGATGACATGATCAACCGATGGGTTATATCGGAGGTGAGCATCGCCGATAACGTGGTTATCATGTCATGCCGGGAAGGTAAAACGTAAAAACGGTGAATATAATTCACGAAATGGGAATCCGTTTCCTATCAATGTGTTTCATCAATGTACTTACACCAGAATGGATCCCCGCTTGCGCAGGGATCTTCAGGTTAATGCCTGGTTGGCATTACCTTATTTCTTGCGTGCATATTTCAATGAATCCAGCGCTACGGCGAAAATAATAATGCTGCCCTTGATGATGTACTGCCAATATGGATTCACGCCGATGTAGGTCAACCCATAGTTGATGACGGTAAAAATGATCACCCCAGTGACGACGCCTGCAACCGTCCCCACACCACCGGTAAAGGACACGCCACCGACCACACACGCGGCGATAGCATCCAGTTCGTACATAAAGCCCAGGTTATTGGTCGCGCTGCCGATACGACCAGCTTCCAGCATGCCACCAAAGGCATAGAATGCGCCAGACAAGGCATATACCAGAATCAGATTTAATGGCACATTGACACCAGATACTTTTGCCGCTTCTGGATTACCGCCAATGGCGAAAATGTTTTTGCCAAAGCGGGTTTTATTCCACAACACCCAAACGAAAATAATGGCGATAATCGCGTAGAACGTAATATACGAGAGTTTCAAATCGCCAAATTTCAAAAACCCTTGAGTGAATGTTGAAAATTTCGAATCAAAGCCGGCAATGGGCGATGCACCAACAATATCGTAATAAAGCGAGTTAATCCCGTAGATGATAATCATGGTGCCAAGCGTGGTGATAAACGGCGTAACCTGTAAATAGGCAATAATCAATCCGTTAACTAAACCGATGATCGCGCCAATAACGCAGACAATCAGGATAACCAGCGGAATTGACATGGTTTCCATATGCGGAAACACCTTGTTGGCATTATCCATCGACTGTAACAACGTGGCGGCAACCACCGCCGCCAAACCAACCTGGCGTCCTGCTGATAGATCGGTTCCCTGTGTGACGATTAATCCTGCCACACCCAACGCGATAATAATGCGCACAGAAGATTGTGTCAGAATATTACTCAGATTAATTAAACTGAGGAAAGTTGGATCCTGGATAATAATAATTGCCAGTAGTGCCAGCAAAACAATATAAATGGCGCCCTCTTTTAACCAATTCAGCGCATTTTTTTTAGTAATAACGTTCATGATAACGGCCCTTGCATCATTAAAGGTGTAACGACGCTAAACGCAATATTTCGTTCTGCGTGGTATTTTTGGTTTCGACAATGCCTGCAACGAGGCCATTACTCATCACCAGTATTCTGTCGGTAATACCTAAAAGCTCCGGCATCTCAGAGGAGATGATAATAATTCCCTTGTTTTTCTTCGCCAGTTCGGAAATTAACTGATAGATTTCGAATTTTGCCCCAACGTCAATACCACGTGTCGGTTCATCAAGCATTAATATTTCTGGTTGGGTTAACAACCAGCGACCAATAATAACTTTTTGCTGGTTACCGCCAGACAGTGATCCGATGGCAGTACGATGCCCAGGCGTTTTTACTCGCATGGCATCAATTACCCATTGGGTGTCACTTTTCATCCGGTTGTTATCCAGTAAACCAATATTGTTTTTATATTTACGAATATTGGAAATCAGCGAGTTAAAGCCAATATCGAGATAGGCATAGATACCGGTTGAGCGACGTTCTTCCGTGACCAGTGCGAACCCATGATTAATGGCTTCATTGGCACTGTTGTTATTAATGGCTTTGCCATGCAGCTTAATGCTGCCGCCTGATTTTTCGCGGATGCCAAAGAGTGTCTCGACAATATCGGTACGTTTTGCACCGACCAGACCAGCGATGCCCAGAATTTCGCCTTTATGTAAATCAAAGGAGATATCACGGATGGAAGGCTGGCGTAGTGATGTCAGATTTCTTACTTCAAGGATCACTTCACCCGGTTTGTTGGTTTTATCCGGAAAACGCTGGTTGAGGGATCGACCGACCATCATGGCGATAATCTTGTCCATATCCAGTTCTTCCAGTGGTTGAGTCGTAATCCACTGGCCATCGCGTAAAATAGTTATTTCATCGCACAGTTGAAATATCTCTTCCATTTTGTGCGAGATATAAACAATACCGCAACCGCGATCTTTAAGTTTTCGGATAATGGTAAAAAGATGATTGACTTCTTTTTCGGTTAACGAGGAAGTCGGTTCATCCATAATGACAATCTTCGCATTATAGGAAAAAGCTTTGGCTATTTCGATCATCTGCATTTGAGAAACAGATAGTGTCGCCACTTTACTCCGCGGGTCGATATCAATATCTAATTCGTCAAATATCGCTTTGGTATCCAGAAACATTTTATCCTGATCAACAAACAGTCCTTTTTTGGGATAACGACCAAGCCACATGTTATCCATAACTGAGCGTTGCAGAACCAGATTTAATTCCTGATGAACCATTGATACGCCATTTTCCAGCGCTTCTTTGGAACTGTTAAAATTAATTTCCTCCCCTTTGAATAGGATATTTCCTGCATCTTTCTGATAAATACCAAACAGGCATTTTAATAGTGTCGATTTCCCTGCACCATTCTCTCCCATCAGAGCATGAATAGAGTGAGGTCGCACTTTCAAATTGACATTATCTAATGCCTTTACTCCGGGAAATGACTTATTGATATTGGTCATTTCCAGTAAGAATTCGTGTTGTGGTGTTGTTTTATCACTGGCCATAATTTACCTGGCTGAAAAAATCATTCGGTCAAGCGAAGCAGGGCACAGTACTATGCTGTGCCCGAAGCGATTTATTTATTTCATGAACTGTGACAGATTGTCTTTATCGACGGGAACGTAAGGCACACGGACAATTTTGTTTTCTATTTTGAACTCGGTTCCTTCAGTCGCCGGTTTACCTTCCGCCAGATTTTTTGCCAAATCCAGAGTGGCCTTCGCCTGACTTTCCGCATCGTTTAATACCGTACCCGCCATAGCGCCAGATTTTATCAGCGATAAAGCTTCCGGCAAGGCGTCAACACCGAATACGGGAATAGACGTTTTGTTATGTGCTTTCAGGGCTTCAATAGCGCCCATGGCCATCGCGTCGTTGTTCGCAATCACGACTTCGATTTTGTTGGCATTTGGGCCGGACAGCCAGGCATCCATTTTATCTTTTGCCTGAGCGGTGTCCCACATGGCCGTATCCATCTGCAACTGCTGAGTTTTGATACCGTCTTTATTCAGTGTGCTGATGACATATTTGGTTCGTGCTTCAGCATCAGGATGTCCTGGTTCACCTTTCAGCAGCACATACTGAATCTGGCCATCTTTGTTCAGATCCCATGCCGGGGTTGATTTCCAATGTTTTTCTATCAGCTGCCCCTGGATAATGCCGGCTTCTTTGGAGTCAGTGCCAACGTAGTAGGCGTTAGGATAGCGAGCCATCACTTTGGCATTCGGTTCTTTGTTAAAGAACACCACTGGAATGCCACTACTACTGGCTTTATTCAATATCACCGCCGCCGCCGCTGGATCCACCAGATTAATCGCCAGGGCTTTAACCCCTTTAGCCAGCAGCACATCGACCTGATCGTTTTGTTTGGATTGGTCATTCTGTGAGTCATTCATCAGCAGCTGTACACCGCCAATATTTTCCGCTTCTTTCTCAATGTCTTTGCGCACCATCGACATGAAGTTGTCATCATACTTGTAAATAGTGACGCCGATACGGATATTTGCTGCATGGGCAGTGGCGCCGAACATCATGCTGGCAACCAGGGCGGTGAGAGTAAAAACCTTTTTATTCATGGTATCTCCGGGTTTATGCAGGGTAGTTCTACGTCTACCACGCCCACGCTGTATGAGAGTGGTTTGACAATCAGTTAAGAAAAATTAGCAAGGCGAGTGATTACGCCAGGCTGGTGGACGCTACTACAAAACCTGACTTCCCTGTTGCGTAAAACGTCCTGAAAATAGGTTATGAATCGTTTTGCCGTAAGGACTCGATAAGGTAATGATGAATTTCATCGTGTTACATTTTGTTAGCCCTTGCAGGACAATGTCATCATAAATAACGCAATGTTAATTAACTGTGAAATTACTCACAAATTGAAAGCGGTTACATGGAGGCTTTGGTTGAATTAGTGACTGGTTCCACATTTTGGCAAGTGGCCACAGAATGGCGACGGACTAGCGTAGGCATAAAGCAGTGTTGAGCACGGTTATCCAGCTGACCTGCCGCGCCTTTTAATGCCAGCTCTGTTGCCAATTTTGCCATGGAAACAATGGGATATCGTACAGTGCTTAGTTGAGGGTCGGTATACCGTGATATGGGAATATCATCAAATCCAACCACGGATAAATGCTGGGGTACCTGAATACCATTGTCTTTCAGTGCAGAAAGCGCACCAGCCGCCATGTTGTCGTTGTAGGCGAAAACGGCCGTGAGATGCTGATTGCGGCCCAATAATTCTATCATTGCCGCTTCACCGCCTTGTAAATCGGGGTCCCCACTGGCAATCCACATATCTGGCGGTACGGTGCCTTGTTCAGCCAATGCTTGTTGCCAGCCTGAACGGCGTTGCCCGACATCTTCAATGGGATGACTGGAGCTGAGATAGCCAATACGTCGATGTCCACTTTGCTGCAACATGCGGGTTGCCATCATTGCGCCGTAAACATTGTTAAGACAGACGCAGCGATGGGCATAGCCGGGAACAATACGATTGATCAGTATCATGCCGGGTACATGGTCCATAAAGTCAGCCAGTTCGGCATCTGATAGCGCTTTGGCATGAACGATCAGTGCATTGCACCGTTGTCGGATAAATATCTCGATAGCATGGCGTTCCTTTGCTTCCTGATGGTATGAGTTATTAATTAAAACATGGTGTTGCATGCATTGCGCCACGGTATCAACCGCTTTGACCATGGCACCAAAAAAAGCGTCTGAGACATCCATGACCACAACACCTATGGTGTCGCTGATCTGCGTTGCCAGCGCCTGAGCATTGGCATTAGGGCGGTAGCCCAATGACTCGATAGCCTGTAGGACCAGCATTCGCGTTTCCGGCGTTACCGCTTTGTTGTTATTGAGCACGCGCGACACGGTAGCGATAGACACTCCAGCTTGAAGTGCGACATCACGTATAGTAATCATGGACATTCACCACAGAGGAAATAGACAAATTTGTTACCTGATATATGAAAATATATTTATGGTTATTCTGTCAGGCGTTTTCAGAATACAGCGTGAGTTTTGTCACACTAATGAAAGCGGTTACATGCCATTTTGTAACTTTTTTGTAACCTTTGTGATGACAATCATTATCCTGAATGCGTGTTTTTTGTCAGCGAGCTTTCAGTATTTAATATCTGATAGTGTCAGACACAAGGTGGTTAACATAATTGTTGGGAACATGGGCTTGATTGAGATACAGGAGCGCGGAAATATCGGAGGGTAGTTGTGAAATACCCCGACAATGATGGTTTGTCGGGGCAGGGAAACAGGTTACTTATTCAGCGGCGTAACCATTAGAGGGAATGCGTACGCTGTCCAACCAGGCTTCGCCATCTTTCATTTTCAAGCGGCCTTCCAGGAACCAGTTGACAACCAACGGATAGATGGTGTGCTCCTGTACTTGAACACGCTCGAGTACATTTTGCTCAGTATCCTCTGCAAAAATGGGCACTTTGGCCTGCAGAATGACGGGGCCACTATCCAGATCGTCAGTGACAAAATGTACCGATGTACCATGTACCATATCGCCATTTGCCAGAGCCTGAGCATGCGTATGTAAGCCAGGATATTTGGGTAGCAGGGACGGATGGATGTTAAGCATTTTTCCGGCAAAGCGTTCAACAAACTCAGGACTGAGAATGCGCATATAACCTGCCAGTGCCACCAGGTCAGGAGTATATTTTTCTATTTCATCAGCCAGTGCTGCATCGTAAGCGGCACGCTCTTCGAAATTTTTCGGACTGAGAACATGGGTGTCAATCCCTGCTTCCTGTGCCCGTGTCAGGCCGAAAGCGTCGGGATTATTGCTAAATACGGCAGCGACTCTCCCTTTTATGCGTCCATTTTTACAGGCATTAATCAACGCCTGTAAATTGCTCCCCTGGCCTGATATCAGAACAACAATATTTTTCATCACTTAATAACCACTGTTTCTCCGGTATCCGTATGAGTGATCACCCCGATTTTCCATGCTGTCTCACCGTCATTGTTCAACAACGCGATGGCGTTGTCTGCTTGCGCCGCAGGCAGAACGATAATCATACCTACGCCGCAGTTAAATGTGCGGTACATTTCGTGGCGACTGACGTTCCCTGCTTGTTGCAGCCAATTGAACACTGCGGGCCATTGCCAGCTTGATTCATCAATGGTGGCTTGCATTCCCTGTGGTAGCACACGCGGGATATTTTCCCAGAAACCGCCGCCAGTAAGATGTGATATGGCATGTACATCGCTCTTTTCAATCAGTGACAAAATGGATTTGACATAAATTTTAGTCGGTTCCAGCAGGTGATCGGCCAATGGTTTACCTTCCAGCTGTACCTGTGTTGGATCAGTGTCACTGACTTCCAGAATTTTGCGAACCAACGAGTAGCCGTTGGAATGTGGGCCGCTTGACGCCAGAGCAACCAACACATCACCTGCCTGAACCTTACTGCCATCAATGATTTCAGATTTTTCAACCACACCGACGCAGAATCCGGCTACGTCATAATCCTCGCCATGATACATGCCGGGCATTTCTGCCGTTTCACCACCCACCAGGGCACAGCCAGATTGTTTGCAGCCTTCGGCAATACCGCTAATCACACTGGCAGCGGTGTCCACATCCAGTTTTCCGGTCGCGTAATAGTCGAGAAAAAATAACGGCTCGGCACCTTGAACTATCAAATCGTTTACACACATGGCAACCAGATCGATACCAATCGCATCGTGACGTTTAAGGTCCATAGCCAAACGCAGTTTAGTGCCGACACCGTCCGTACCGGAAACTAACACTGGCTCACGGTATTTCTGCGGTAAGGCACACAGGGCACCGAAACCACCGAGTCCACCCATGACTTCCGGGCGACGGGTCTGTTTCACTACACCTTTAATACGGTTTACCAATGCATTGCCAGCATCAATATCCACGCCTGCGTCTTTATAGCTGAGAGAGGTTTTGTCGGTCACTGAGGAGTCCCCACGGAGGTTACGATTGGTGATTGAGAAATCAAGCGCGCTAATTCTAACAGTGTAAGCAATCGTTTGCGAGTGGAGTATTAGAAGCACTTGCTTTTTGCTTGCTATCAGTAATTTCCGTTATCGCTTGATCTGGATCAGACTTAATCATATGGCCTTGGCCCAAAAAAGCGTTATAATCCGGCGATTTTTTTGGCCGTCTATCGCCGAAGAGGAGAATAGTGATGAAGATCGTCGAGGTGAAACACCCGCTGGTTAAACATAAATTGGGGCTGATGCGTGAGCACGATATCAGTACCAAACGTTTTCGAGAACTGGCGTCAGAAGTGGGGAGTTTATTGACCTATGAAGCAACTGCGGGTTTAGCCACAGAAAAAGTAACTATTGAAGGTTGGTGTGGACCGGTTGAAGTCGATCAAATCAAGGGCAAGAAGATTACTGTAGTGCCTATTCTGCGAGCTGGTCTGGGGATGATGGAAGGGGTATTGGAAAATGTACCCAGCGCGCGAATTAGCGTTGTAGGGATGTACCGCAATGAAGAAACGCTGGAGCCAGTGCCCTATTTTCAAAAACTGGTTTCCAATATTGACGAGCGTATGGCACTGGTGGTTGATCCCATGCTGGCGACAGGCGGTTCGATGATCGCCACTATTGATCTGCTGAAGAAAGCGGGTTGTCGTAGCATCAAGGTACTGGTACTGGTGGCGGCCCCGGAAGGGCTTGCTGCGTTGGAAAAAGCGCATCCGGATGTTGAGTTGTATACCGCGGCGATTGATCAAGGGTTAAACGAACAGGGTTACATCATGCCGGGCCTGGGAGATGCGGGCGATAAGATATTTGGTACGAAATGATTTTTAAGCCGACTCTACAGTCGGCTTTTTTTTGCCTATTTCAGCCGGACAGTCGGCATTTCACCAAAGTAATATTACAGAGGAAAAAAAGATGACTCGTCGTGCCATCGGGGTAAGTGAACGACCACCATTGCTACAGACCATTCCGCTGAGTTTTCAACACCTGTTTGCAATGTTTGGCGCTACCGTACTGGTACCGATTCTGTTCAAAATCAATCCTGCTACCGTATTGCTGTTCAATGGCATCGGAACGCTGCTTTACCTTTTTATCTGTAAAGGCAAAATTCCGGCTTACCTTGGTTCCAGTTTTGCGTTTATTTCACCGGTTTTACTACTGCTGCCTTTGGGATACGAAGTTGCACTGGGTGGTTTTATCTTGTGCGGACTGGTGTTTTGTCTGGTTGCGCTGATTGTGAAAAAGGCCGGGACGGGTTGGTTAAATGTCATTTTCCCACCAGCCGCAATGGGGGCGATTGTCACTGTCATTGGGCTGGAGTTGGCGGGGGTTGCGGCAGGAATGGCGGGACTGTTGCCTGCTGACGGTGTGCCGGTTGACAGTAAAGCCGTGACGGTTTCTCTGATTACGCTCGCAATAACGGTACTGGGTTCTGTGTTGTTTCGGGGATTTCTGGCGATTATCCCGATTTTGATTGGTGTGTTGGCAGGCTACGCTCTGTCTTTTTCCATGGGGATGGTGGATTTTGCATCGATCAGCCAGGCACACTGGTTTGCATTACCTACATTTTACACCCCACGGTTTGAATGGTTTGCCATGTTGACCATCCTGCCTGCTTCGTTAGTGGTGATCGCCGAGCATGTGGGGCATCTGGTGGTAACGGCCAATATCGTTAAAAAAGATTTGCTTCGTGACCCAGGTCTGCATCGTTCCCTGTTTGCCAACGGCATTTCCACTATCTTGTCTGGATTTTTCGGCTCTACGCCGAATACAACTTATGGCGAGAATATTGGCGTACTGGCTATTACCAAGGTCTACAGTACCTGGGTGATTGGCGGTGCAGCGGTGCTGGCCATTCTGCTCTCCTGCGTGGGTAAGCTTGCGGCTGCGATTCAAGCGGTACCCGTGCCGGTGATGGGCGGTGTGTCTTTGCTGCTGTACGGGGTTATCGGCGCTTCCGGTATTCGTGTGCTGATTGAATCCAAAGTGGATTATAACAAAGCACAGAACCTGATTCTCACGTCGGTGATTTTGATTATCGGTGTAAGTGGCGCCAAGGTGCATCTGGGCGCGGTTGAACTGAAAGGCATGGCGTTGGCAACGGTGGTGGGTATTTGCTTGAGTTTGTTGTTCAAGGTCATCAGTCTGGTTCGCGGTGAAGAAGAGATCATTGATCCATCAGACGAAGAGCAACCAGCTCAACACTGACAGCAACCTGATATATCCCTGTTGGCCTGACGAGTTTGCAGGTTCAACAGGGTGAAGTTTCTATGCTAGACTTACTCCGTTTTTTTGCCCGTTTTGCTTGAGGTGCTTCTGAACACGCCGGCGCAGCTTTCATTGCCACTCTATTTACCTGATGACGAAACTTTTGCCAGTTTCTATGCGGGAGAAAATGCGTCTCTGCTGGCGGCTCTCCATAATGCCTTGATTCAAGAGCATGGCAGTTACATCTATTTCTGGTCTCGTCAGGGTGGGGGACGGAGCCATCTGCTGCATGCCGCCTGTGCCGAGTTTTCTCGTGCCGGTACAGCCGTCGGTTATGTGCCGCTTGATAAACGTGCTTATTTTGTGCCGGAAGTTTTGGATGGTATGGAGCAACTGGCCTTGGTTTGCATCGATAACATCAATGCTATTGCTGGTGATGAGTCTTGGGAGATGGCGATGTTCAATCTCTATAATCGCATTCAGGAGGCAGGCCATACCCGGCTGCTAATCACTGGTGACTGCCCACCTCGTCAACTCAACCTACGACTGCCCGATCTGGCTTCCCGGCTGGACTGGGGGCAAATTTACCGTCTTCAGCCACTATCGGATGAAGAAAAAGGCGAAGCACTGAAACTGCGAGCCAAACTCCGCGGTTTTGAACTGCCGGAAGATGTCAGCCGTTTCCTGTTGAAACGGCTGGATCGGGAAATGCGCACCCTGTTTATGACGCTGGATCAGCTTGACCATGCTTCTATTACCGCCCAACGCAAACTGACGATTCCCTTTGTTAAAGAGATCCTTGGTCTGTAATGACCGCGTTTAAATAATCTCCAGCACACTTTCCGGCGGCCGGCCGATGCGGGCCTGATCGTTGACTACCACTATCGGGCGTTCAATGAGTTTAGGATTTTCCACCATCGCCTGAATCAACTGGGTTTGCGTGAGGGTATCATCCGCCAGGTTCAGTTGTCGGTAGAGATCTTCTTTGCTGCGCATGAGTTCGCGGGCGTTGTCAAATCCAAGTTGCTTGATCAGCACCGCAAGGGTCGCGGCATCAGGCGGAGTTTCCAGATAAAGCACCACTGTTGGGTGAATATCATGCCGTTCCAGTAATGCCAACGTTTCCCGGCTCTTGGAACATCGCGGGTTATGGTAGATAGTGACGTGACTGTTCATGGGATAGTAACCTTTTTAACGTCAGGATTTTTCATACTTACGGAACCGTTGTTGCAGTGCCCGCAGTTGATCAATACGAGCATCGTAGCGGGCCTGCTCCAGACTGCCAAGCTTGCTGTGTGAACTGGCGCTACTGAGCAGACTGATCGCCTGATCAAGTTCGCCGTCAAGGGCCAGATTTTCTGCATGGGCTGCCATTTCCTCATTGTTCAATCCCTGGGCAGCATAGGCTTGCGCCAGCAGATCCCAGCCATTGGGATCGTTTGGATGTGCGTAAGTATAACGGCGCAGGATCTTGCTGGCTGCCGCTGCCTGGTGACCTTCCACATAAGCGTTGGCCAGGTTGATCTGTAATATCGGATTATCCTGTACATCAGGAACTTTCTGTAGACGGGATATAGCTTGTGCTGCTCGTTGCTGGCCGATATCAATGTCGGTAATCAGATCGAGGAACCACGGATTGTCGGGCGATTTCTTCAGCAGCGGTTGCAGCGTATTGCGGGCATCATCGTATTTTTTCGCCTGATAGGCTTGGATGGCCCGCCCATACCGTGCAGCTTGCTGTTGTCGGATATTGCCTTTGGCCCAACGATTCAGCAGTACTTCATTGAAGGGATTGTCCTGAGAACCATACATTCCCAATGCCCGGACCCGTGCGAACAGGAAATCCTGAGAGGAGTGTACTGGGGTGACTCGCATTTGGTTGGCCCGATTACGGGCATCAGCTAGGCGACTTTCCGGTAATGGGTGTGTTAACAGCATTTCGGGAGGTTTAGTGGCATAGCGCGACATGTCGGCCAGACGTTGCAGAAAATCCGGCATAGCCTGTGGATTGAACCCGGCACGTTGCAGAACCTGAATACCGATGCGGTCCGCTTCCTGCTCATTGGCTTGGGTAAAGCTGATTATCCCCTGCTGGGTACCCGCTAACGTCCCGCTGAGCGCCGCCATTCCCAACTGAGGGTTGGCCATCGCCAGCAGGATTGAGCCGAACGTTCCCGCCCAGGTGAGCGGCGCGCTATTCTTTTGCGATTCCATCGCTCTGGCGAGATGGCGTTGGGTCACGTGAGAGATTTCATGCGCCAGTACCGAGGCTAGCTCACTTTCATTTTCTACGTAACGGAATAATCCAGAATGGATAACAACATTACCGCCAAAAAAAGCGAACGCGTTGATTTCATCATTGTTAACCAGGAAAAAATGAAAGGGTGTGCGCACGGAATTCGCGGATTGCACCAGCCGATCACCGAGCTGGTTGATGTAGTTCAATAATAACGGGTCGTTAATCAATGGTGCGCCGGCACGTAGTTTGCGCAAATAGAAATCCCCCATCGCCAGCTCCTGGTTGATGCTGAGCGTACTACCGGCTGTTGTGCCAATATCCGGCAGCAAATCCTGGGATGCGGCATATGCGGTGATCGCCCCACTTGCCAGCAGTGTTCCTACCAGAATGGGAATGACCGTTTTTCCGAGTCGGTTAGACATAACGGGTAAAACCTTCTGAACAGCATGTGAGATAAGACGTATCTGCCAACATCTTAGCCAGCGACGGCACACAAAGAAATACTTATAGAGAAAAGCTGGCAGGAAAAAGAGTCAGTGAATTGAAATACAAGACACCGGTGCTTTAAAAACAAAGCACTGGTGTCAATAGATTGTTACCCCGAAAAATCACACGCCGTTGAGATAGCTCAGTATAATGTCGTGATGATTACTGGTTTTAAAATCATCAAACACTTTTTCAATTTTACCTTCTGTGTCAATCAGAAAGCTGATGCGGTGAATACCGTCATAGGTTTTGCCCATAAAGGTTTTTTCACCCCAGACGCCAAACAGCTCTGAAACTTCGTGATTTTCATCGGCAAGCAGGGTGAAATTCAATAACTCTTTTTCTGTAAAACGAGATAGTTTTTCCGGCTTGTCCGTACTGATGCCTAATACTTCAACATCATGCTTTTTTAGCTCATCCATGTTATCTCTCAGCCCACAGGCTTGCACAGTGCAACCTGGTGTCATGGCTTTGGGATAGAAATACACCAGGACCCGCTGTCCCTGGAAGTCGGTCAAATTAACTTGTTCGCCATCCTGGTCAGGCAAGCTAAATTTCGGTGCGATATCACCGGCTTTCAGTGTGTTCATCACTACTCTCCATCGTTCTCTTCATGCTGCGGATAGTTTACGACGCTAATATTGCCTTGTGCGTGCAGTTCTGTACATAGCTGATGAAAGGCAGGCTCAATAATTGAGCCTGCCAGTACGGCAGGACTGTGTGCGGTAATCTGGATATACAACCGCGGGAGGGCATTCCCTTCTGCTGGCTGTGTTTTAGAAACCAACTCTGCAATATTCATCTGGTAAGAATCAAATAGATTGGTAAAGCGTTCAATAATATGGGGTGAATCCGTGACTTCCACTTTTACCCATACAGTAGCAGGCATCGGTGGGCGAAATTGTGATTCGGTACGCTTCATCACAATCAGCAACGCCATTTCAGCAGCCTTGAGCGGTAAGGTGGATTCTATCAGCGTAATGGCATTCCAACTGCCGGAAAGCAACATGATAAATGTGAACTCTTTGCCTAGCATGGCAAGACGGCTATCTTCGATATTACAGCCGCAACTACTGACGTGGCGGGTAATCGCATTGACGATTCCGGGACGATCGGTCCCCAGTGCGGTGATGACCAGATAGTATTCTTGTTGGCTCGGCAAAATTATGCTTCCTGTACAAAATGTTGGGAGTAACATGGTAAACACAAAAAAAACCACCTGCCAAGCGCTTACAACAGCGGTTGCAAGCTTGCTTTTGCATAGAAGTCAAAAGTACCATGAAGAACTTGTTTGTGGAGGGGATGGCTAATGTTTACGGGAAGTATTGTTGCTCTGGTTACGCCGATGGACGACAAAGGTGCTGTTGATCGTGCTAGCCTGAAAAAACTGATTGATTATCATGTCGCTAGCGGGACGTCAGCGATTGTTTCGGTAGGTACTACCGGTGAATCTGCCACATTAAGCCATGATGAACATGGCGATGTGGTGATGCTAACGCTGGAGTTGTGCGATGGCCGTATCCCGGTTATTGCCGGAACCGGTGCCAATGCCACGGCGGAAGGGATTTCTCTGACTCAGCGGTTTAATGATACCGGGGTTGCGGGTTGTCTTACTGTAACGCCGTATTACAACAAACCGACGCAGGAAGGGTTGTTTCAGCACTTCAAAGCGATTGCCGAACATACTGATTTGCCACAGATCCTGTATAACGTACCTTCCCGTACCGGTTGCGATATGCTGCCGGAAACGATAGCCCGTTTGTCAGAAATTAAAAATATTGTGGCAGTTAAAGAAGCAACCGGGAACTTAAGCCGGGTAAGTCAGATCCAAGTGCTGGTTCATGAAGATTTTATTCTGCTGAGTGGTGATGACATCAGTAGTCTGGACTTTATGCAACTGGGTGGCAAAGGGGTTATTTCCGTGACGGCAAATATTGCTGCCCGTGAAATGGCTGAACTTTGTGCACTGGCGGCGCAGGGGAATTTTACCGAAGCTCGCCGCCTGAATCAGCGTTTGATGCCACTGCATCAGAAACTGTTTGTTGAACCCAATCCTATTCCGGTGAAATGGGCCTGTAAGGCATTGGGATTAATGGCGACCGATACGCTTCGTCTGCCGATGACACCGTTGACTGAAACTGGTCGGCCGGTGTTGGAGCTCGCGATGAAGCAGGCCGGTTTGCTGTAACCGTTAGGGAGATTTGATGAGTTCTTCATTGCAAAAGTCGATGGTGGCTAAGGTTATTGGCGTATCACTGGTGATGCTGCTGGCCGCTTGTTCCAGTGACCAGCGTTACAAGCGTCAGGTCAGCGGCGATGAGTCCTATCTGAAAACACCAGAACAGCGGGCGTTAAAAGTGCCGGCAGGTATGATTCTTCCTCTGCAAAATGGTGACTATGATATTCCGTCGGCCAACCAGAATGGTATGGTTGGTAAAGCACTGGATATCCGTCCGCCAATGCAGCCATTGGCTTTGTTGAATGGTTCCCGTGGCCGTATTAGCGGTGATACAGCTACACTGTTACTGGAAAAAAATGCCAATAACAGTCAGCTTTGGTCTCAGGTCACGCATATTATTCAATCCAGAGGATTCACCATTGCCAGCCGTCAGGATGCCAACCAGACGCTGGCTACTGACTGGGTTACCTGGAAACGTGAAGATGAGGATGTCGCCTACCAGGCGCGTTATCAGATCACCGTGCAACCACAAGGCTATCAACTGGCGCTGGTGGTCAAGTTGCTGGATCTGCGACAGTTGAACGTTGCGATTACCGATCTTATCCAGAGGCAGCGCTACGCCGGCATAATGCTTAATCTGATATCTAATGCGCTGGAGAAACAAGCTCAAGAGCGCGCAGATGAGCTTGCTAACCACAGTAGTACGTCACTGGATGTGCAGAGTGGTGCCGATGACTCCGGCTTGCCGTTGTTAGTGGTGCGTGGTACCTATGCCCAAGTCTGGGATCGCTTGCCAAAAGCACTGGAAAATATCGACATGAAGGTGACTGATCGCAGTAAGTCTCAGGGATCGATCTCCATCACTTACAAAGCGCCGGGCAGCAGCACCTGGGATGCATTGGGGACCAAAGATCCTCAACTGCCCAAAGGTGATTATAAACTACAGGTTGGTGACCTTGGTAACCGCAGCAGCCTGCAATTTACCGACGCCAAAGGCCATACGCTAGGTCAGTCGCAAAACGATGCGCTGGTCTCGGTGTTCCAGGCGGCATTCAACAAGTAACCTGTAAGGGTCGGATTATCCGGCCCTTCTTCATTAAGTTATCAACGCGTTAAATTATCGGGCCGTTGCGGGTGGCCCTCACTGTGTGGAGTAATTAAAGATGCAAAAGCTAGCTGAGTTGTATCGTGGAAAGGCGAAAACTGTCTACACCACCGAAGATCCTGATCTGCTGGTGCTGGAGTTTCGCAATGATACGTCAGCATTGGATGGTCAGCGCATTGAGCAGTTCGATCGTAAAGGTATGGTGAACAACAAGTTCAACTACTTCATTATGACCAAGCTGGCAGACGCAGGTATTCCAACTCAAATGGTAAGCCTGCTTTCTGATACCGAAGTGCTGGTGAAAAAGCTGGAAATGGTGCCGGTGGAGTGTGTGGTCCGTAACCGTGCGGCAGGTTCTCTGGTGAAACGTTTGGGTGTTACCGAAGGTGAAATCCTTAATCCACCGTTGTTTGATCTGTTCCTGAAAAACGATGCTATGCATGACCCGATGGTTAACGAGTCATACTGCAAAACATTCGGTTGGGTTAGTGAAGAAAATCTGGCCCGGATGAAGGAACTGAGCTACAAAGCCAATGACGTATTAAGCAAACTGTTCGACGATGCAGGGCTGATTCTGGTGGACTTTAAGCTGGAATTTGGTCTGTTCAACGGCGAAATTGTGCTGGGTGATGAGTTCTCTCCGGATGGTAGCCGTCTGTGGGATAAAGCGACGCTGAATAAAATGGATAAAGACCGTTTCCGTCAGAGTCTGGGTGGCCTTATTGAAGCATACGAAGAAGTCGCACACCGTCTTGGCATTAAATTAGACTGACTGCGCAATCGTTTACGTTTCCAGCGTCAGGAACAGGGAGTTCCTGACTGTTTCAATTTTTCACTGTATCTCATTTTTCCGGCTTGATGTCCGGATATCTGCAATCGTCCCCTGAATATTAGTGTTATCATTTTCTTTCCGCTGTAAATTCTTCTTTCATCCTGGCAAGGATTCTTCATGGCCAATTTTGACCCGACGCTATTGATTCTACTGGTGTTGGCTGCACTGGGAATTATCAGTCATAACATGACTGTCACGCTGGCAATGCTGGCGCTATTGACTATACGCATTACACCACTGAACCATTATTTACCCTGGGTGGAAAGATACGGGTTAACCCTGGGTATTCTGATATTAACTATCGGGGTGATGTCGCCTATTGCCAGCGGGAAAATTACCGCCAGTGATGTGTTGCACTCGTTTCTGAACTGGAAATCACTGCTGGCCGTATTTATCGGTGTTCTGGTGTCCTGGCTGGGGGGACGTGGTGTTTCCCTGATGAGTAACCAACCTTCGGTGGTCGCGGGGTTACTGGTGGGAACCGTTATGGGGGTGGCGCTATTTCGCGGCGTCCCGGTGGGGCCGCTGATTGCTGCGGGGCTGCTCTCTTTATTAATTGGTAAAGGGTGAAGTGGTTTTGATCGGTAGAGGTCAGATATGAAGAGCTTTATCGCCAACGGGCAGCTACAACGGCGTTATGGTCTTCGTCGCCTGCTGGTGATAAGCGGGGACGAGGACTGGAGTGCCACGCAAGCATACCAGCTCAGTCACTGTCTGGCGGGCGACTGGCTGTGGGTAAGTGCCCATGCACCTTCGGCGGTAACATCAGTTGCTCCTGGCCGGGTACGAACGCTACTGGGGCAAGAGCAACTTCATGCTGTATTTGATGCTCGTCACGGTCTTGATGCTGAGGCGTTGGCGATGCTGGCGGGGGTGCTCAAAGCCGGAAGTTGGTTACTTCTGCTGGTGCCTGCATGGGATGATTGGCCGGAACGCCCGGATGAAGATAGTCTGCGCTGGAGCGAACAGCCAGAACCTATTATCACACCACACTTTATCCGTCATTTCCGGCATCAGCTGTTGGCGGATGAAGACACGGTGATATGGCGTCAAGGGGACGACTTGCATATCAGGCCGTTGCGCCCTCGTCCTGATTGGCATCCTGCCAGTGGCACACCCACGCGTCAGCAGCAGCGGATTCTGGCGCGACTTCAGCAGCCCCGGCATGCAGTTTCCGTGATTACTGCGCCACGTGGTCGAGGGAAGTCGACGCTGGCGGGGATGTTGACTCGTTGTTGCAGTGGGGAATGCTGGGTTATCGCGCCGTCTCGTGCGGCAACGGATGTCTTGTTGCATCATTCGGGAGATAACGTTCATTTTTGGGCACCGGATGCATTGCTGGAGTATTGCCGCTCTCACCCTTTACCCGTTATTGACTGGTTACTTGTTGATGAAGCCGCCGCCATCCCTGCGCCGATACTGCATGCCATCCTGCCATTTTTTCCCCGGATATTGTTGACCACAACGGTGCTAGGTTATGAAGGTACCGGACGCGGATTTTTACTGAAATTCTGTTCGGCATTACCCGATTGGCAAGGATTTGAATTAACTGAGCCACTGCGTTGGGCTGGTGACGATCCTCTGGAACGTCTGCTGGATAGGTCGATGCTGTTTACCGCTGAAGAGGCCGTTTCTGAGACAAGCATACAGACCAAACCTGTCATTGATGATGAAAGTCGGGATGCGTGGTTGGCATATCCACAGCGATTGGCGCAATGCTATGGCCTGTTATGCAGTGCCCATTACCGTACCTCGCCGCTGGATTTGCGCCGGTTAATGGATGCATCGGGTATGCATGTGGCTAGCGCCCGCCATCAGGATGTGATTTACGGTGTTATCTGGTCGGTGGATGAAGGCGGGCTTTCTGCGTCGTTGGCGCATGAGGTGTGGGCCGGACGTCGCCGGCCTCGTGGCAATCTGGTGGCACAGTCTTTGGCAGCACATGGAGGACAGTGGCTGGCACCAATACTGCGTTCGCGTCGGATTAGCCGTATTGCCATCACGGCGGCGCGCCGCCGACATGGGATAGGGCGTGCCCTGGTTGATTTTCAGCAACAAGCGGCACAACGGCAAGGATTGGATTATCTGTCGGTAAGTTTTGGTTTTCAGGCCGATCTGTGGGCCTTTTGGCACTCTTGCGGATTTACGCTGGTGCGTATTGGCAGCCATATTGAGGCCAGCAGTGGTTGTTACAGTGCGATGGCGCTGCTTCCTCTGAGTGAGGCAGGGCAAACCTTGACCGAACAGGCAAGTGCGCAGCTGGCGCGTGACTGGTACTGGTTGCGCCGTTCAATCCCGTTGATGCTGGATTTACCGCTGGATAACGCTACTGGCCTCAGCGAAGCTGACTGGGAAAATTTGGCGGGTTTTGCTTTTGCCCACCGGCCACCAGAGGCTTGTCTGGCATCGTTATCCCGTTTGATAACCCATACTGAACAATCCATCCCTGCTTTGCGGTTATGGCTGGTGCAGGGGATGTCTGTCGAGCAATGTGTTCAGCACCTGCATTTGGCTGGACGGAAAGCGTTGATACAGTGCTGGCGTAATGAAACTTCCAGTGTATTACGGCAATTGGACGCCTTTGCAGAACAACGCTGGCGAGGGTGGAGTATTAAATCATTAACCTGAATTCATATCTGATGGCTAATTAGATTTGTCGTATATACCTGTTATCTTGCATGTTGCAGGCGGATTGTCTGCCTTCAGTATTTCTCAGCATAATGTGGATGTATATACCCAAAATAATTCGGGTTGCAGGAAGGCGGCAAGAGAGTGAATCCTGATGAGCTTACTCAGATAAGTGATTCGGGTGAACGAACGCAGCCAACACACCTGCAACTTGAAGTATTACGGGTATAAATGAGTTAATTTGAGAGCAACGAAATTACATACAAAGACGATGTCTAGATAGATGAATGTTGAGATATGCACTCAGGCTACAATAACGTTTAAATATTTTTAAAACTGTAGAATGTTATTTATCAAGACGATTTTATATTTGAATACTGGTGTGTTAAAAATAAATAGGTTCGCGTAAGGTTTATATATATTACGACACTATTATATATGGCGCTTTATCACATGAACCGAGTGTTTATATTAGATAACTTAATCAATTAAATAAAAAATATTTATACCTTCAATAAGGCATCGCTCACATTTTTACCAATTCGATCTTTGCCCTCAGTCATCTGTCCTTCCTCCGTGGTATACACTGATATTGATACAGGATAATGGAATGACTTGTTCAATAACCCTCAATATTGGCCTACCAATGAGGAGTGTATAGTAACTGCTAACAAACATCGATAAGTACCGGTTGCATAATGTGAGCCGGCAGGAGACGTAAAATGAAACATGAATACGTTATGGTGCAGAATGCCGTATCTCCTAAACAGTTATTCTTGTTATTCCATGGTGTCGGCGATAATCCGGTATCAATGGGTGAAATAGGCCGTTATTTCGCCGAGGCTTTCCCGCAGGCGCTGGTGGTGAGCATTGGCGGACCAGAAAGCAGTGGCGTCGGTAATGGTCGACAGTGGTTTTCGATACAGGGAATTACGGAAGAGAACCGGGTCGAGCGGATTAACACTATCATGCCCCGTTTTATCGACACGGTGCGTTATTGGCAGGAATACAGTCAGGTTGATTATGCACACACTGCATTAATTGGGTTTTCGCAAGGTTCAATAATGATACTGGAAGCGTTAAAAGCCGAAGAGAATCTTGCTGGTCGGGTGGTCATCTTCAGTGGCCGCTTTGCCGCGTTGCCGGAACAACCATTCACCGAGACTGTGGTGCATTTGATTCACGGTGAAGACGACCCGGTTATTGCGGTGGATCACGTGCGCACTGCGGCGCATCGCCTGCGTTCGCATGGATCTGATTTTACGCTGGATCTGGTACCAGAATTAGGTCATGCCATTGATGATGAAATGATGGGTTATGCATTGGATCGGCTGAAAAATTATATTCCACAGCGTTATTGGGATGAAGCAGTACAAGGTAATCGTGGAGAGTTAATCGCTTTCCGATGATTGATCAACCGCATGAAGCAGGTAGTGGTACTGCTGCATGCGGTTTCCTCAGAACACACTGATTCAAATATCTACAGCCTGTTTAGATCCGTTCTACGATCATGGCAATACCTTGACCTGTTGCTAAGCTTACGTTTTTATCATAACCATACATGGTATGAATATAAACGTGCTTGACTCGGGCCTGAAGGATGCGCCGTATCAGGGTTTTTTTTGTGGCCAGTCGTCGTCTTCATCCCATTTATCGTTGTTATCACGATGGGGTGGAATTTCCGGTTTGTCGTTCAAAAAGGATTTGTGGTCAAGACGCCGTAATTCTTTGATACCATTGAGTATTACTCCCAGCAGGAACACCAGAATGATCCACCAATAGTCAGCCAGCCATGCCATGTTATACCTCATCGATACGGGTGATAAAGCGGGTAAAAAGTTGTGGCAGATGTTTATTCAGCCACTGATAGCCAGCTATCTCTTCCCCGTGCCAGGATTCACGGATAACTGCTGGCGTCAACTGCGCCATCGCTAATCGCGCTAACGGTAAATAACTGATATGCCAAGGCTCAACCGCAACACCGCCATGATCATGCGCGTAAGGTCGATAAAACCCGAATAGCCGCATATGTGAGTCCAACCAGTCACTCAACGTAGAGAAATATCCGCCAGTTTCGTACTCCCAAGGCTCCAGTTGCAGTGTTTGCCCCGAAGGAAGACGGTCAGGATCGTAGATATCCAGATCGCTGCCCCAGTGATGCCGACTGCCACCTGGCAATGCGGACCAGCGCAGTATCGCTTCACAACGGTCACCCTCACTTAACGTGAGGGCATCCAACGGCTGATTGTCTTTATCCAGTAACGGCCGCAGACCGGTAAATTTTCCGTTCCAGATCTGTTGCTGACGCCCGAAGTCACGAAAGGTACTCGCTGGCTGGAGATTAAAGCCATCCTGCCGGGCCGCCTGTTGCATGGACTTAAAAGCGATAACGGCTTCCGGTTGCAAACGGTGTTGACCTGTCAGGGTGACCAGATGCCCATCACTCTTGCCTGTCAGCATGGCCGACGTAATCATGCGATCAACTGCTCCATGATGCGTTGATACATCCGGCTTAACAGCTGCAAATCTGCTGCACTGACACACTCATTCACTTTATGAATAGTGGCGTTTACCGGTCCGAGTTCAACTATTTGTGCTCCCATCCGCGCAATAAAACGGCCATCAGAGGTGCCGCCGTTGGTCAGTAGTTGCGGTGTGATTTCACAATAATGTTCAACTGCATCAATAATAGCATTCACCAGTTCGCCGTGTTCGGTCAGGAAGGGATGCCCAGATAATTGCCAATCCAGAGTGTACTTGAGTTGGTGACGGTCAAGTAGCTCAGCGACACGTTGCTTAATGCGTTCATCGGTCAATTCGGTACTGAAGCGAAAATTGAACTGCACAAACAGTTCGCCAGGAATAACGTTATTGCTGCCGGTTCCTGCCTGAATATTTGCAATCTGCATACTGGTGGGAGGAAAAAACTCATTTCCCTGATCCCATTCCGTGGCTATCAGTTCATGCAACGCGGGCATGGCGCGGTGTACCGGATTGTCTGCCAGGTGGGGGTACGCAACATGACCCTGTATACCGTGTATATAAAGGTTGGCGGTGATTGAACCCCGACGGCCATTTTTCGCCACATCCCCGATACGTGTCGTGCTGGAGGGTTCGCCGATCAGGCAGTAATCAAGGCGCTCCTGGCGGGCCATCAAGGTTTCAACAACCTTAACCGTACCGTTTATGGCTTTGGCTTCTTCGTCTGAAGTAATTAAAAACGCCAGGCGCCCTTGGTGGTGGGGATGCGTGGCAACAAAACGTTCAGCGGCAACCACCATCGCCGCCAACGACCCTTTCATATCTGCTGCACCACGCCCATACAGCATGCCATCGCATAGCGTGGGCTCAAATGGGGGGTGCTGCCACTGCTTTTCATCCCCGCAGGGAACCACGTCGGTGTGACCGGCAAAAGCCAGTGTTTTCCCTGTGCCACGCCAGGCCCAGAAATTTTGGGTATCGCCAAAATTCATTTTTTCTATGTTGAAGCCAATCGCCTGCAAACGTTCAATCATCAACGTCTGACAACCCTCATCATTAGGGCTGAGGGAAGGACGTTTAATTAACTGCTGAGCCAGTTCTAGTACCGGGCAAGACACGTTATTTATTCTCCGCAAAAAAGTGCTGGTAGCTATCCTCGCTGAAACCAAGCAATGCGGCACCGTGGTCAGTGACTAACAAGGGCCGTTTGATGAGCGAGGGGTGCTCCAGCATAACAGTTTTTGCCGCGTCTTCATTATTGGTTGCATTACGTTTCGCTTCATCCAGTTTGCGCCAGGTTGTTCCACGGGTATTAATCAAGGGTTGCCAACCGACCAAATTGATTAAAGCCTGCAATTGTACGTCATCCAGACCGTCCACCCGATAGTCATGAAAGCGATAGTCAATGTGATTGTTTTCTAGCCAGCGACGGGCTTTTTTGATGGTGTCGCAGTTCTTGATACCGTACATAACTGTCATCATTTTATAAAACTCTTCACTTTTTATCTGATAAGAATGAAGAGCATACCGTATTCGCGCTAATGGTGGCAGGGTATTGAATTTGTTTTAGTAGATCATGCAGTTAAGTGAAGTGGCTGTCTATTGGGAAGAGGAAATTAGTCTGTGCCGTTTCACTATTGATAGCAGCACAGACTTTTTTTTAGGCTGAAAGGAAGTATTTTCGTCTGATCCAAAGGGAAACATTCACCAGACCAATCATCACTGGCACTTCAACAAGCGGCCCGATGACAGCGGCAAAAGCAGCACCAGAGTTGATGCCATAAACAGCGACGGCTACCGCGATAGCGAGTTCAAAGTTATTACTGGCAGCGGTAAACGAGAGTGTTGCACTCTTTTCATAACTCGCGCCTAAGCGTTTGCACATGAAAAATGAGATGGCAAACATAGCAACAAAGTAGATAAGCAAAGGGATAGCAATACGTACGACATCGAAAGGGAGACTGACAATCAATTTCCCCTTCAGACTGAACATCACCACAATGGTGAACAGCAGCGCAACTAGGGTAATAGGACCGATCTTGGGAACGAAGTGGGCGTGATACCACTCTTTTGAAACAAAGCGCAGCATGATCACTCGGGTCAGTACGCCGGCAATACAGGGGATGCCCAGATAGATAAACACACTCTTGGCAATTTGCGCGATGGAGATATCAACAATTGAACCAGACAATCCGAGGAACGGCGGCAGTATGGTAATAAATAGCCAGGCATAGGCGCTGAAAAACAGCACCTGAAATATCGAGTTGAAAGCCACCAGACCCGCCGCATATTCCGTTGAGCCTTTCGCCAGTTCATTCCAGACAATCACCATGGCGATACAGCGCGCCAGACCGATCATGATAAGCCCAACCATGTATTCCGGTTTGTCATGCAGGAAAATCACGGCTAATGCGAACATGAGTGCCGGACCGATGATCCAGTTTTGGATCAGCGACAGGGTTAACACTTTTCTGTCGCGGAATACGTCTGGCAGCTCTTCATACCGTACCTTGGCAAAAGGGGGATACATCATCAGGATCAGCCCGGCAGCAATCGGAATATTGGTTGTTCCCACCTGAAAGCGGTTAATGAAGTTCTCTACACCAGGGACTAAAAAACCGAGACCCACACCCAGAGCCATTGCAGCAAAAATCCAGACAGTCAGATATCGGTCTAAAAATGAGAGTTTGCGAGTGATGTCACTCATTGAGGATTTTCCTTAATTTGTGGATGATTGTTACTCAATACCAACCGTTAGCGTTTGAATTAATGTGATTGGGTTCCAGGCCGTTCAAGAGGCTGCTGTAATAGCGGTGATGTAGAATGACCGAGCATCAGACGACTATTGATAAGCCATGCCCACGGTTCAATACCCTTCTGGTGTAAATCAGCCCGAAAATTAGCGGCTTCTGTACCGGATGCCCCACTTGAACAGCATATTACCGGGTCAAAAATCTGGATAAGCGCCATGATGGCTTCTCTCTACACAATGATTTGAGCAATTTCATCCATCGCTGTTTTCAGTGCAGTTTTATCGTGTTGCAGCTCATTCAGCGGCAGAGCGAAAAAAGCTTCGATACGGGCACGTAGGATCTTGTAAGCCTGTATGAATGAAGCGTCAATTTCTTCATCAGTACCTGTTGCATGCGCCGGATCTTCAACGCCCCAATGAGTACGCAATACCGGGCCGAGATAAGCCGGGCAGGTTTCATTCGCTGCATTTCCGCAAACACTGATCACGATGTCAGGTATCGCTGGCAGGTTTTCCCATGACTTGCTGTAGTAGCCTTCAGTGGAAATACCTTCGCGCTGTAACAACGCGATTGAGCGAGGATGTACCTGGCCGGTTGGGTTACTGCCGGCACTCATTGCGTGCCAACCTTCTGGAGCCAATTGATTGAAAATCGCTTCGCCCAAAATGGAGCGACAAGAGTTACCAGTGCAGAGGAATAAAACGTTCATCATCAGTCCTTTTGTGTGGATACATTGGGCAATACCGCCGAAGAACAGGAAGTGTCTTTTCTGAATGACGCGCATTCCTCCGGATGGCCGGAGCAACACTCTTCAGTCAGGTAAGCAATAACATCCAGCATCACGGGGATATTAGCCCGGTAACGCTGAAAGCGTCCTTCCTGTTCGACTGTCGTCAATCCGGCATGTGTCAAGGCTTTGAGGTGAAAAGAGAGTTTGTTTGGCGCGAGATCAAGCTCCTGCGCTAAATCACCTGCTACCTGGCCTTTCAGCCCGGTTCTCACCAACAAACGATAAATATCCAATCGAATGCCGGATGCCAGAGATTCAAAAATAATAACTGCGTTTTCTTTGTTCATTGTTTCAATTCTACAAGAATAGTTGAAATGATCAAGTGTTTAAGAAGGCGTAAATGTCACCACATGTCAAAATGGAAAACCAGCTACGAGTCACCATACTCAACTAAAGGATAAATTTTATATAAAAAGCCCACAATGGATCGTTTTACTCAATCATTGACTCAACATACCAGAAGCCGGTAGTCACTCTGCGTCTCAGTATCCTCTATTAGCTTTTTCAATATGCTGGCCAAGCTACGGGGGAAATGCCTTGGATCGGAGTTGTTGACATATTTCAGTGTGTTGGCATAGATACTCTGGTACCACACGCCATCCCACCCTAGGTTATGTGGCTGTTTATGGGCCAATTTTGTGGGGTAAGTCCGGGGTATAATCGGTGCCACTCTATTCTTCTGTTTTATGACAAAATGGCACGGTGTTGTAGTGTGGTAATGGAAAGGTAATGTGTTGATAATTAAGTTGAAAAATGAATTTCTTATAGAATGGGTAGTGATACCGGCACATCATGTATGCGTATAATGGTTTATTATGGTCAAAAAAAAAGCATATAATAACCCCGCCGAATAAGAAAACTTAAGGGGCTATCATGATTGAGATAGAACTCAATAACTGGAAAAGCTTCATCGAAGCGATGTTACGTAAGTAACAATTGGTCTATTCATATTAGTATAATTTTTGTTTGTGTCATTACCGACCAGGAACAAAGTTTGAGCAATCTAAAGCAGTAACGTCGACGTTGCTGCTTTTTTGTGTCTGAGATAGTGAACATTTAATTTATTAATTAACTGATTTTTAAATATTAATTTTCGTCACGGCACTTCGGATAACCTAAGACGGCATTATTCTCTTCTTTAGAATTTACTTCCTTTTTTGTGATCTACTTCGCGATTTTTTTTGATGCCCGTTGGAAATGGTTATGTCTGGTCCAGAGCATAAATGAGGAAAACCAAGTAAATAAAAGAGGCTATTATTCTCATTCTGTTTGAAATGTCAGCAATCCATCGGTTTGTCGGATCGATTTCCCCTCATCCAAGGGCATAACGGGCCGCGGCGGTGGCATGTAGTAAGGTGGTATCGAATAAAGGCACCTGGGCATCGTCTGCATTAATTAGCAACGGTATCTCTGTACAGCCCAGAATGATCCCTTCAGCGCCTTGCTGTTCCAATCGTTGGATGATTTTCCGGAATTGTTGGCGCGAAGCATCAAGCGTTTTTCCCAGACACAGCTCCTGAAAGATAATGTTATTAATGATTTCTCTTTCCTGCTGGTCAGGGGTAAGGACGGTGATGCCATATAGATCTGTCAAGCGTTGACGATAAAAGTCCTGTTCCATGGTATAGCGCGTGCCCAGCAGCGCCACCTTGGTGATACTTTGTTGCTGGATGCTGATGGCCGTGGCGTCGGCGATATGAATCAATGGCAGCTCACAGGCGCTTTCTACCTGGTTCGCAACCTTGTGCATTGTATTTGTGCAAATCACAATGGCTTCAGCGCCCGCTTTTTTTAATCCACATGCGGCTTCTGACAAAACATGGGCTGCTGTCTCCCAGTCTTCTTGCGATTGCAGTTGTTCGATGTCATAGAAATCGACACTGTGCAGTAGTAGTCGGGCTGAATGCAGACCACCCAGTTCGTTTTTTACATATTCATTGATAATCCGGTAATAAGGGATTGTGGATTCCCAGCTCATCCCTCCGAGTAATCCCAGCATTTTTTGCATGTAAAGTCTCCTCCGACTTGGATACTGAAAAAAGTGATGAATCAAGAATAACGTATCAGAGAAAAGAGGGAAAAGTCCTGAAAGTGGTGAATTAATGCTTTTTGCTCATTTTTTTATCGTGTTTTATCACTTTTTATCTATCTTTGACTGGACAAATGGTCCATCTATTGCTGTACTGTACGCGACACAGATTTTGTGTCTTTCATTCATGTTAAAGGTAAGTTTGATGTCTAAGATTAAAGGTAGCGTTAAGTGGTTTAATGAATCCAAAGGATTCGGTTTCATTACTCCGGAAGATGGTAGCAAAGACGTATTTGTACATTTCTCTGCCATCCAGAGTAATGGTTTTAAAACTCTTGCTGAAGGTCAGCGTGTAGAGTTTGAAATCACTAGCGGTGCTAAAGGTCCTTCTGCTGCTAACGTTATCGCTATTTAATTATACCGGTTTCTTAAAAAACCCGCCCAAAGGCGGGTTTTTATTTTGTGGCACATCACTTGATCTAGTGTGCGGTAAGTCCGGTTACCAAAGCAAATGCCAGCGATGTCATTAACAATGAACCGACCAGATTTAACAGTAGATTCAACCCGGCAGCAAGCCACTCTCCGCCTTGCAATAGTGTGACGACCTCAAAAGAGAATGTAGAGAACGTCGTCAAGCCCCCACATAAACCTGTCGTAATGAGTAGTTTCCAGTGCGGATCAAGATCGGGTTGGCGAATAAAATAGCCCATTGCTGCACCGATAATAAAAGCCCCAGCCATATTAGCCAAAAAAGTCCCTATTGGTATCTGAGGGGAAATGCTGTTAAAACGTAGGCTCAGCAGCCAGCGTAAGACGCTTCCTATCCCGCCACCAATAAAAACAGCAAATAAAGTACTATACATGGTCACCTTTTTGTTTAAAGGAAAGTCAGAATGATCTCGAAAAGAAGAGTATAACGCTACGACCCCTTTTCGAGGAGCTCGTAGACATCATTAGCCGGAAGGCGGTTATGGAGGAATGTCATCTCCGTTACTGGTATAAAAGTTTACCTTTTTGTCTCGCATTTTTGTAGAGAGTGTTGCCATGAAATGGCATGCAATGCGGTGTAATGTGTTAACACATATTAAGGAGCCTGATGATGAAAGTTTCACTCGGCCAGTTTGCCGTACAGCGTACATGGCAAGACAATGCTATTACCTGTATAGCATTAATGAAGAGGGCAGCGGCGGCGGGAGCCGATTTATTAGTGTTACCAGAAGCTGTTCATGCCAGGGATAATAATAATGCTGAATGGGGGATGGACGCCGCTCAGCCTATTAATGGTCCTTTTGTCAGTCAATTGCTGGAAGCCAGTCAATCGATTGATATCTCAGTTATTTTTACTATTCATACCCCCGTTCATAATGAGTTTGTGCACAATACTCTATTGGTGCTTCGTCAGGGTGAAGTGTTGGCTTTCTACCATAAACTGCACCTTTATGATGCTTTTTCTTCCCAGGAATCAACGCGAGTGATACCAGGTGAGTCAATACCGGCCATTATTGAAATAGCAGGAATAAAAGTGGGATTGATGGTGTGCTACGACGTCCGTTTCCCCGACCTGGCGCGACAGTTGGCCATGAATGGCGCGGAGGTATTGGTATTACCCTCCGCCTGGGTTAAAGGGCCGCAGAAGGAAGCGCACTGGGAGTTGTTAACCAGAACGCGAGCGTTGGAAAATACCTGCTATATGGTCGGAGTCGGTGAATGTGGGGAAAAGAATATTGGCAACAGTCTGGTTGTTGACCCGTTGGGTGTTGTGATTGCCCAGGCGGCAGAAGCTCCTGACCTTATCTTTGCAGATATTAATTTTGAGCGTATTCAACATGTTCGCCATCAGTTACCTGTCTTGCGTCACAACCGATTCAAGGCTCCTGTATTACGGTAATCTGAACTCTACTCGTAAAGCAGATCATCAGTAACCATGCTCTTGGCTGGCATGGTCTTACTTTGTTACATATAGCCTTTGTGTTGTTAAGGGCTTTCTTTTAAAAAGAGTGATAAGAAACATGCTGGTTCCCAGCGTATATAATCAGGTAGGTAGGTATGGAAGGTATCAGTATTGCCAAACTTTTAGTGATCGGCGTGCTTGTTGTTTTGCTATTTGGAACCAATAAATTACGCAGCCTGGGCGGAGATCTTGGCGCGGCAATCAAGGGTTTCAAAAAAGCGATGAGTGATGAGCAACCAGCGAATAATGCTAGCTCAGATGAACCCGTTGCACTTAACGATACGACTCATCACAAAGAGTAAGGTCCCACAAAGAGCAAGCTCCTGAGACGGTTAAAAACCAATAGCGGACGGCATGTGACCGCCCGCGTTTTTTCGCATCAGGAAAATGTAACCGCGCATTACGACGATTTTCCCAGAAGTAAATCATTTTACCTCGACGCCTTTTGCCTGTAGGTCGGCATGGTAGGACGAGCGTACAAATGGACCACAAGCGGCGTGGGTGAATCCCATGGCCATTGCTTCCGTTTTCATTTCTTCAAATTCTTCCGGATGGACATAACGCTGTACCGGCAAGTGGTGGCGACTTGGCTGTAGGTACTGACCTAATGTCAACATTGTGACGCCGTGACGTCGCAGATCGCGCATCACGTCCAGAATTTCTTCATTGGTTTCACCCAATCCCACCATCAACCCCGACTTGGTTGGAATCTCCGGATGTACAGCCTTAAAGTTTTCCAGCAGTTTGAGGGACCATTCATAGTTTGCCCCTGGTCGAACTTGGCGATACAGACGCGGTATGTTTTCCAGATTATGGTTAAATACGTCTGGCGGTGTCACGGTCAGAATATCCAGTGCCCGGTCCATGCGTCCCCGGAAGTCAGGCACTAGTGTTTCAATTTTAATCTGTGGGCTTTTACGGCGAATAGCGCTGATACAGTCGGCAAAATGCTGAGCCCCGCCATCACGCAGATCGTCTCGATCGACAGAGGTGATGACGACGTAGCGTAATCCCATATCGTGGATGGTTTGAGCCAGTTTTTCTGGCTCATTGTTGTCTGGGGCGATTGGACGTCCATGGGCAACATCACAGAATGGGCAACGACGGGTACAAATGGCACCCAGGATCATAAATGTTGCCGTACCATGATTAAAACACTCTGCCAGATTAGGGCAGGATGCTTCTTCACATACCGAGTGCAGCCCGTTGCGGCGCATTGCGTCTTTGATACCTTGAATCCGGCTGGAATCCGCAGGCAATTTGATTTTCATCCATTCTGGTTTCCGTAGCATTTCCTGACGTTCGGTCGCTACTGTTTTCACCGGAATTAAGGCCATTTTATCTGCGTCGCGGTATTTTACGCCACGTTCGATCTGAATCGGTTTACTCATATTTGCGTAAGTTCCAGTTCTGAATCGCTATCATGAATTTATGGTTAGAATTCATGGGATCATCTTAATGATTAAACTTTTTTTTAAAAATATCACAAAATTATATCATCTTTGCCATAGGCAAGCAGCTTTTGCACAATCAAAATGAACAAAAAGTGTAAATAAAATGTGAATTCATCAGCATAAAAATACCAATAGCTTTATGGAGAATCGCTGAAGGGACGAGGCTGAGGTTCACCCTGATGTTCCCAGTCCCAGATAATTTGCTCATGTTCTTTATAGCCCAGAAGGCGCATAAAAGATGACGTTAGTACCGGAGCAACATCATCCAGCGTTACGCCAGTGACCAGCTCGCTGAGTTGAGTCATTCTCATACCGGCATAACCGCATGGATTAATGCGTAGGAAAGGAGACAGATCCATCGCAATATTCAGTGCCAATCCATGTAAGGAGCAGCCTTTGCGGATGCGTAGCCCCAGCGAGCAGATCTTACGCTCATCGACATAAACACCCGGAGCATCTGGTCGGGCATGTGCATCAATGTGAAAGTGCGATAGCGTTTGTACTACGGTTTCTTCAATAGCGGTAACCAACTGCCGTACACCCAGTTTTTGGCGCTTGAGATCGATCAGTACATACATCACTTGTTGGCCGGGCCCATGATAAGTAACCTGACCGCCTCTATCGCTTTGTATCACCGGAATATCACCAGGCATTAAGACATGTTCGGCCTTTCCTGCCTGACCTTGGGTAAATACCGGGAGATGCTGAACGAGCCAGAGTTCATCAAAGGTCGTGTCGTACCGATGTTCAGTGAAGTTATGCATAGCCAGTGAAACTGGCTCATAAGGAAGCACGCCCAGATGGCGAATGATTATCTTATCCTGTTGCAAGCGTGTCATCTTCAGGTTAAGGAGGAATGTGTCAATTATAACGACGTGATGCAGTAGCGAATAGCAGAGATTTCCACACTTGCTTTTCTTGGTGTGAGAAGGATAACCGTCTAAATGATGAGCTGGTTTCAGAGAACCATGCGCACGATGTCAATTTTCCCCAGTTCTTCATATAGCGTTTCAACCTGCTCAATATGAGTCGCGGTGATAGTGATAGAAATCGAGTGATAGTTTCCTTTGGCGCTGGGTTTGATTTGCGGTGTATAGTCACCAGGCGCATGGCGTTGTACAACTTCAACTACCAGATCTACCAGTTCTGGTTTTGCCAATCCCATCACTTTGTAGGTAAAAGGGCAGGGGAACTCGAGCAATTCGTTGAGTTTGGTTTTCATGAAAACTCCAGAGTAGTATGCATAGAGATACAGTACATGGATAGTCAGTATAACTCCCGCCTGAGCGGGAGTATATTTGTCATGCCATGGGGAGACGTATCTCCTGAACGATCAAAATTAACTGAACCAGTGATGGAACATCAGTTTTATGTAATCGATCATCCGGCTAAATACCCCGCCTTCTTTAACTTCGTTCATCACGACCAGCGGACGCTGATCAATGGTTTTGCCATCCAGTTGGAAATTGATGGTACCCACAACCTGATTTTTACTTAATGGGGCGTGCAGTTCGGTATTGTTCAGGATGTAGCTGGCCTTAAGATCTTTCATGCGTCCGCGTGGAATGGTGATGTAAACATCTTTTGCCACGCCGAGTGATACGCGGTCGCTGTCACCAAACCATACGGGTTCGGAAGCGAATTCTTTATCCGCTTTCAGCGGGGAAACAGTTTCAAAAAAACGAAATCCCCAGGTGAGTAGCTTTTTGCTTTCTGTTTCACGGCCTTTAAATGTATGTCCACCGAGTACCACTGAAATCAGACGCATCGGCCCTTCGGTGGCGGATGCTACCAGATTATAGCCGGCGGATGCGGTATGCCCGGTTTTAATGCCATCTACATTAAGACTGGTATCCCATAACAAGCCATTACGGTTGACCTGGCGAATGTTATTGAAAGTGAACTCTTTCTCTTTATAGGTGGCATATTCATTCGGTACATCTCGGATCAATGCCTGACCAATTAACGCCATATCACGTGCAGAACTGTACTGTCCTTCCGCATCCAGACCATGCACGGTCTCAAAATGGGTGTTTTTCAGCCCCAGTTCTTTAACATAACCATTCATCAGATTGATGAACGCATCCTGGCTTCCAGCAACATAATCCGCCATGGCGACACAGGCATCATTGCCAGACTGTAGAATGATACCTTTGTTTAACATGTACACCGGCACATGATCACCTGGCTTCAGGAACATCAGCGACGAACCTTTAAAAACCGGATTACCGGTAGCCCAGGCATCTTTTCCGATGGTAACGATATCGTTTGGGTTGATTTTCCCTGACTTTATCGCCTGACCGATGACATAACTGGTCATCATTTTTGTCAGACTTGCTGGGTTTCGACGGGCATCAGCGTTCATTTCGGCCAGAACTTTGCCTGAGTTGTAATCCATCAGGAAGTAAGCTTCAGCATCAATCTGCGGAACGCCAGGAATCATGGTTTTCAGATTAATGTCGTCGGCGTAGGCGAAAGATGATGCACTGATAACGAGCAGGGCGCTAAGTACAATATGTTTAGTGTGGCGAGACGTGATTACTGTATTCATGATGGGAACAACGACATCCGTGGGTATAAGTTAAAAAACGAGTCACACTATAACAGATGAAAAATGTGTGGGCATCCGACAATATGTTACGTGATCTTGTTGATATCAGTCATGTTGTCTTATTTGGACCGCCCATTTTTTTATAAGAAGGATTAATGAGTTAGCTTCCCTCATCTTTCACTTGATTTTGTTGCTATCGTGTGCCAGGAACAGTAGTGATAAAAGATTGCTGTTTAGCTTCGACTAACAGGCGTTGTTGAAGTTCAGTAGCTTGTTGTCGATTATTAAATGGGCCTAACTGAATACGATACAGCCCGCCATTAGCCGTTACTTTACCTGAAACGTGGAAGCGATCGTTCAGGCTGCGTAACCAGTTCTGTGCCCGTTGTTGATCGCTCAGCGCACCGACTTGGACAACGTAATGTCCGCTGTCTGACGACCGAGGTTGTGGCGTACTGCCAGCAGATACCACCGACTGTGGTGTGTTTACCGTTGATACGGGTTCAGATCCTTCCAGTACGCCGCTGCGCAATGGTGTTGGTGCGCCAAGAAAACTCCCGTGGGAAACTGAGGTGTTGTCTATTGTATTTGTGTTGTTTGTCGCAGGTTGCAATGTTGTGTTACTGATAGGGCGGACTGTTGTGGTGGCAGATGGTTCTTCAGTCTGCATTACCGGCGTACCAAGTTCGCTGGATCCCAGGATGGGACGTTCTGGTAAAGCAAAGCTTTGCTTGGCTACGCGAGTACCAATAGTTCCTGGGCCAGAAAGCGAGCCATCGGGAGATACATTGATAAAATCTACTTGAACCTTGGTATTGTTGGAAATATTCAGTCGATCGCTGGCCGCTTTTGACAAGTCAATAATCCGACCGGGCATATAGGGGCCGCGGTCATTGATTCGTACCACCAGTTGGCGCCCATTACTCAGATTCGTTACTCGCACGTAGCAGGGAATCGGTAGTGTTGGGTGTGCAGCGGTCAATGCGTTGGGGTCGAACACTTCGCCCGTGGCGGTACGGTTGCCTGAAGCTTCTCTGGAATACGATGATGCCAGACCGGTTTCGCTGAAGTTTTCCGGGTTTTTGACAATCTTATAGGTGTGCCCTTTTACGACGTAGTCCTGCAATGTGGATGGGTTATAGGGCTCATAGTGCGGCTCCACGCCACCGATCTCTTCTACTGGTCCGCTGTATATCTTCTGGTGTGGTGGTGACTGAGGTTGTTCCGTTACGGTACAGCCAGAAAGCGCCAGGCCGATAACACTAATCCAAAACCAATCCTTACGCATTTCCCACCCCTATAGATTTTTGGATAACATTTTGCGGTGAGTGTGTATCGACATGACGATGCCGAATCCCGCCATTAATACGATAAGTGCTGATCCGCCATAACTGACCAGCGGCAGTGGTACACCGACTACTGGCAAAATACCACTGACCATGCCGATATTAACGAAAACGTAGACGAAGAAGATCAGCATTAATGCACCGACCATAACCCGACCGAAGGAGGTCTGTGCATTGGCTGCGATGACCAGACCACGCATAATCACGAACAGATAGAGTGCCAGTAGAACCAGTACGCCGATCAACCCTAGCTCTTCCGCCAACACGGCAAAGATGAAGTCAGTATGCCGTTCCGGTAGGAACTCAAGCTGTGACTGTGTGCCATGCAGCCAGCCTTTTCCCCATAATCCCCCTGAACCAATGGCAATCTTGGACTGAATAATATGATAGCCAGCGCCAAGAGGATCAGCTTCCGGATTCAGTAACATCATAACCCTATCGCGTTGGTAATCATGCATCAGGAAGAACCAAAGCACGGGAATAAAGGCTGCAACAAGTAGTGCTGCAACGGCAATTAGCCGCCAGCTCATTCCAGCCAGAAACAGGACAAAAAGCCCTGAGGCACAAATCAGGATTGATGTTCCCAGGTCGGGCTGTGCCGCAACCAGCAGCGTTGGTACAAAAATCAGTACCAGGGCAACAGCCGTATTTTTCAGCGAAGGAGGGCACATATCGCGGTTAATATACCTTGCTACCATCAGTGGTACCGCGATTTTGGCAATTTCCGAAGGCTGGAAGCGCACTACACCAAGATCCAGCCAGCGTTGGGCCCCTTTACTGATTTGTCCGAAGATATCGACCATTACCAACAAAATGAAACAGATAATGTATAAATAGGGCGCCCAGCTTTCATAAACCCTGGGGGGAATTTGAGCCATGATGATCATCATCACGAGCCCCAGCACGACCTGGGCGATCTTGCGCTCCATCATGCCAACATCCTGCCCGCTGGCACTCCACATGACTATCAGGCTATAACCCAACAATCCCATAATGCCAAGGAGAAAAGGAAGGTCGATATGAAGCTTAGTCCAGAACGAGCCTTGTTGTTGACTTTCGGTCATGGGTATCTCTTACTCGGTTTCACTGCCGGGTGGCGAGGGGGGCGCATCCGGTAGTATTGTATTGTTATCACCTAACATAATATGGTCGAGAATCTGGCGCGTGATAGTCCCTACAGATGCGCCTGCACCGCCGTTTTCCAGAACGACGGATACCGCGATTCTGGGATTATTATAAGGTGCAAAAGCGACCATCAGCTTATGATCGCGTAATCGCTCTGAAATTTTATGTGCGTTATAGGTTTCGTTCGCTTTCAGTCCGAATACCTGTGCAGTCCCTGATTTAGCCGCGATCTTATAAGAAGAGTTGGCAAAATTTTTATATGCCGTCCCGTTGGGACGGTTTGCTACGCCATACATGCCATCTTTGGCGATTTCCCAGTAACCGGAGTGGATATCGCCAATTTGCTGATGGGTGGTTTGACGGTAAGGGACTAATACGCCATTTTCCCTGATACTGCCCAACAGATGCGGGGTTTTCACCTGCCCATCATTAATCAGGGTCATCAGTGCTTTCATCATCTGGATAGGTGTCGCTGTCCAGTAACCCTGGCCAATCCCCACCGGTATGGTATCACCCTGATACCAGGGTTTTTTATATCGTTTCAATTTCCAGGCGCGTGTCGGCATGGTGCCTGCACGTTCCTCGGATATATCAATACCGGTATATTGGCCGTAACCAAACTTGGTCATCCATTCGGACAGGCGATCAATCCCCATATCATAAGCGACTTGATAAAAGAAGGTATCAGCGGATTCCTCCAGTGCCTTGGTCAGATTCAGTTGGCCATGACCCCATCGTTTCCAGTCTCGGAAACGTTTCTCGGATCCTGGCAATTGCCACCAACCAGGGTCAAACAAGGAAGTGTAGGGCGTAATAACACCGGCACTCAGAGCTGAAACCGCAATATAGGGTTTTACGGTGGAGGCTGGAGGATACACGCCTTGAGTGGCCCGGTTAATCAAGGGCCGGTCGGGGTTATCGAGTAAGGCGCGGTAATTTTTACTGGAAATGCCATCCACAAATGGATTCGGGTCATAACTGGGCGTGGATACCATCGCCAATATGCTACCGTCCCGCGGATCGGTAACAATTACTGCTGCTCGGCTTCCCACCAGTAGTTTTTCGATATAAGTCTGCAGATTCAGGTCAATCGTCAGGTAGATGTCTTTTCCCGCTTGCGGTGGTTGTTCATGCAGTTGCCTGATGACCCGTCCCCGATTGTTAACTTCTACTTCTTCGTAGCCGGGTTTTCCGTGCAGCTGCGTTTCATAATAATGCTCAATGCCCAGCTTACCAATGTCGTGGGTCGCGGCATAGTCGGCCAGTTTGCCTTCTTTATCCAGTCGTTCAAGGTCTTTATCGTTAATTTTTGAAACATAACCGAGAACGTGAGTCAGTGCGGAACCATAAGGGTAGTAGCGGTGTTGATATCCTTTCACCTCAACACCGGGAAAACGATATTGATTCACCGAGAAACGTGCCACCTGAATTTCATTCAGGTCGGTTTTTAAAGGTATGGAGGCAAAACGGCGTGAGTGTTTACGCTCTTTTTTGAAGTTATCGATATCTTCATCTGTCAGATTAACGATAGGCTTCAATGCGTTCAGTGTGGCATCGACATTGGTGACTTTTTCTGGGACCAGCTCTAGCTGATAGATTGTGCGATTGAGTGCCAGAGGGATGCCATTGCGATCATATATGATGCCGCGACTGGGTGCGATAGGGACCAGTTTGATGCGGTTTTCATTGGAACGGGTACGATAATCGTCAAAACGTGAAATTTGCAGATGATAAAGATTGGCAATGAGAATACCGGTAAGTAGCACGATGCCTAAAAACGCCACAAATGCGCGACGAACAAACAGAGCTGCTTCAGCGGTATAATCACGGAAAGGGTTATGTTCTATTTTCATCCGGCGATTTTACTTAACGTAGTTCATCATATCGCCTTACTCCCGGTGGTAAGGGTGATTAGTAGTAATGCTCCAGGCGCGGTACAGGCTTTCAGCAACCAGTACCCGCACCAGCGGATGGGGTAACGTTAACGGTGACAATGACCAGCTTTGTTCCGCCGCCTCCTTGCATTCAGGAGATAATCCTTCAGGCCCACCGATTAACAGACTGACATCCCGGCCATCCTGTTTCCAGCGCTCTAACTGTTGCGCCAGATAAGGCGTTTCCCATGGTGCCCCTGGGATATCAAGCGTCACAATACGGTTACCTTTACCCACAGCAGCAAGCATTTGCTCGCCTTCTCGTTCCAGAATACGTTTGATATCTGCATTTTTACCCCGTTTCCCGGCTGGAATTTCTACCAGTTCGAGTGGCATATCTTTAGGGAAACGGCGCAGGTAATCAGTAAATCCGGCTTGCACCCAGTCTGGCATTTTAGTACCGACGGCGACCAGTTGCAGTTTCATACTAACCCCAGAGTTTTTCCAGTTCGTACAGGTGGCGACTCTCTTCCTGCATGACATGCACCATCACGTCGCCCAGGTCAACCACCACCCAGTCAGCAACGTTCTCGCCTTCAACACCCAGCGGGATCAAGCCGGCAGAGCGGGACTGCTGTACTACATAGTCAGCAATGGACATGACGTGGCGACTGGACGTACCAGTACAAATGATCATGCAATCAGTAATACTGGATTTGCCCTGAACATCCAGCGCAATAATATCCTGACCTTTCAGATCATCAATTTTATTGATAACGAAGTCTTGGAGTGCTTGGTTTTGCAAAGGTTCCCCCTGGGTTACTGTTAATCAACTGAAGCCTGACTGGGATTGCGTGGCATCAGTTTGAATACCCGCGTAACCACCACAGGACCTGTGGTTGAAACCAGCGGCGGAGTATATCACGCACTTAGGGTGAGTGATATAAAGCCGTCACTATCGGTATAAGTGGTATGTGTCAATATAATTCAGTACGGTGGGGGGGAGCAGGTCGCGGCAATCGAGTCCTTGCTGACGCCGTTGACGTATCTCGGTGGCAGAGATAGGTTGCAATGGTGTATCAGCCAGATATATCAATCCATTGGGAATTTGGTGTAGGTGCTGTGGATCGCAGGTATGGTGGGCTTCCAACCAGCGCTGCATTTCCGGTGTAGAGAGTTGCTGTTTGTAACCGGGGCGAGCGCAAACCAGCAGATGACACTGTCCAAGAATGTCTTGCCACCGGTGCCAGTGATGTAGTGTAAACAGTGAATCCTGGCCGATGATAAACGCCAGTGGGGCGTCTGGCCCTTTTTCCTGCCGCAGTTCTTCGAGGGTATCGATGGTATAAGAAGGCGTCTCGCGTTGTAATTCCCGATCATCTACGTTAAACAGCGGATTATCTTTTATCGCCAGTTCGACCATCTGTTTGCGCTGGAGTGCGCTGGCTTCGGGTTGTTCACGATGTGGTGGAACATTATTCGGCAGTAGCGTAATGCGTTGTAATCCTACCTGGGTAGCAAGCGCAGTTACCGGGCGTAGATGACCATAATGGATGGGATCAAATGTGCCACCGAAATAAGCTGTTAACGGTGGTCTAGGTGTAAATCTCGACAAACTAGTAAACCTCAAGCAGGCTTGTGGGTAACGCTTTGCCGCACAGGATCATTGCTAATGTTTCCAGTTCGGACCAGACAGATTGCCCGTAATTCTGTTTCAGTGTAATTTCCAACTTAGCCAGTAAACCTATTGCCTGTTGTAGCTGAAGTAAAGATAAACGCTGTAGTGCTTGTGTAAGCAATGCCCGACGGTTTTGCCAAACCTTATGTTGATCGAGTAGTGCGCGTAATGGTGTGGCACTCATTTGGCGTTTTAGTGTCAACAACAACAACAATTCCCGCTGCACAGTACGTAATAAAATAACCGGTTCACACTCTTCCTGACGCAATTGCTGCAAAATATGCCAGGCGCGTTTGCTTTTCCCGCCAAGTAGTGCATCAAGCCAATGGTATGGTGTGAAATGCGCGGCATCATCTACAGTGTGTTCCACCCGTGGCAGTGTCAGTTTACCATCAGGATAAAGCAGGGAAAGACGCTCTAATGCCTGTACCAGTGCCAACAGATTCCCTTCATAGTAATAGCAGATTAATTGACTGGCGGGGTCATCCAGCTCCAGCTTCATGGTTTTGGCGCGCTGCGCAACCCAACGAGGCAATTGCTCTTGCTCTGGTGTTATACATGGGATGTAAACACTGTTTTGCGATAATGTTTTAAACCAGGCGCTGTTTTCCTGAGATTTTGTCAACCTGCTTCCCCTGAGCATCAGCAATATGTCAGGGTGCAAGAGTTCAGACAGCTTCACCAGCTGTTCATTCATTGATGCGCTGGGGCCATTTTCCGGTAAGACCAATAACAATGTCTGCCGGGAAGCAAATAGACTGAGGGACTGGCAGGTAGAAAAAATAGCATCCCAATCGGTATTGTTATCCAGTGTAAAACTGAAATGTTCATGAAACGCCTGCTGTTGGGCAACAGCACGAATGTTGTCCAGGCTTTCTTGCAATAAAAGCGGCTCATTGCCAAAAGTCAGATAACAGCCGCGCAACCCTTCGCGGAGTTGGGCGGCAAGTTGTTCAGGATAGATACGGATCATGAATGAGCTGGTGTAGATGGTGTGATGACCTTATCCTTCTGCCTGTTTTTCATTTCCTGTTTCCCTTTGATAGTCAAAAGCTCACGGACCAACTTCTGTGCAGCTCGGTCACGCATTTCCTGAAGGATAATGTCTTGTTCCGCATCTTTTGCCAACGCGGCAAGCGAGTTATCAAAGAAAGTACTAAACACTCTGACATTGAGCGGATAGATATCATCCCCGGGTATCAGAACCTGCGCTTTTAATTCCATAACCCATTGGTATTCGGCGGCTTTACCATCCTGGAAAACAGAAACAGCATTACGTGTCGAAGATTCTCCAATAATACGTAGAGAGGGTACGTCCCGACGGCTCGCATTCTCAACAATATTAATATTATTGAGACGCAGTTGTTCCCGAATGGCGCGAGATACCGGGCCATAGGGGTCGCCTGTATCCAGGATCAGGTCATGTAACTGTGACGGTACTTGGGTCGTACCGCGAAGATGGAATCCGCAACCGGCGGTAACCAAGACCACTAGCCCCAGCAACAACGTTAATAGTGGGTGTCGCACTGTACCTCCCTTAACCCACAACCAGGTTAAGCAGTTTGCCCGGGACATAAATCACCTTACGAACAGTGACGCCGTCCAGATATTTCGCCACCAATGGTTCCTGTGCGGCGCGATCGCGTACCTGTTGTTCAGTAGCCTCTGCCGCCACGGTGATTCTGCCACGTACTTTCCCATTGACCTGAACCACAACCAGTTTGGAGTCTTCCACCATAGCCTGTTCATCAGCAATCGGCCATGGGGCCTTATCAATATCACCTTCACCATGCAACGCCTGCCACAGCGTAAAGCAGATGTGTGGTGTGAATGGGTAAAGCATACGAACTACTGCCTGTAACACTTCCTGCGTCAAGGCACGGTCCTGAATGCTTTCCTGCGGTGCGCGGGCCAGTTTATTCATCAGCTCCATAATAGCAGCGATAGCGGTGTTAAAGGTTTGCCGACGGCCAATGTCATCGGTGACTTTGGCGATGGTTTTATGCAGGTCTCGACGCAAGGATTTCTGATCTTCGGTAATCAAAGCAATATCCAAAGGTAGTGTGGCCCCTTTCCCTGTGTGATCGAAGACTTGTTTCCAGACACGTTTCAGGAAACGATTAGCGCCTTCTACACCAGATTCTTGCCACTCCAGCGTCATTTCTGCCGGGGAGGCAAACATCATAAATAGGCGTACGGTGTCGGCACCGTATTTCTCTACCATGGTCTGAGGGTCAATGCCGTTATTTTTCGATTTCGACATTTTACTCATACCGGCATACACCAGCTCACGACCTTCGGTATCAAACGCCTTAACAATGCGTCCTTTCTCGTCACGCTCTATGGTAACGTCGGCAGGTGATATCCAGATACGTTCACCATTCGTGCCAATGTAATAGAAGGCATCAGCCAGTACCATACCCTGACATAGCAGCCGTTTGGCCGGTTCATCAGAGTTCACCATACCAGCATCACGCATCAGTTTATGGAAGAAGCGGAAATACATCAGGTGCATGATGGCATGTTCAATACCACCGACATACTGATCGACTGGCAACCAGTAATTGGCCGCCGCCGGATCAAGCATACCCTGATCATATTGCGGACAGGTATAACGTGCGTAGTACCAGGATGACTCCATGAACGTATCGAAAGTATCGGTTTCACGCAGTGCTGGCTGACCATTAACTGTGGTTTTTGCCCAATTGGGGTCGGCTTTAATTGGACTGGTAATCCCGTCCATCACCACATCTTCCGGCAGTATTATCGGTAACTGATCCGCTGGGGCTGGAATGACAGTTCCATCTTCCAGTGTGATCATCGGGATGGGTGCGCCCCAGTAACGCTGACGAGATACACCCCAATCACGCAGACGATAATTCACTTTTCGTTGGCCAACACCTAACTCGACCAGTTTGTCGGCAATGGCGTTAAAAGCAGCATCGAACTCCAGACCATCAAATTCGCCAGAATTATATGTGGTGCCGTCTTTTTCCAAATATGGTTGATTCTCTTCATTTGACAAATCACATTCAAATTGGACTCTTTGATTATCAGTCAGAGGTTCAAAATATTCAGGATCGTTAACTGAAGCTGTTCCAAATCGTAAAGCGTCCCTATATGCTTTTTCAACTGGAGACTGTATTACGCGTTTAATCGGCAAATTATATTTAGTGGCGAATTCCCAGTCACGCTGGTCATGTCCTGGAACGGCCATCACTGCGCCAGTACCGTATTCCATTAGTACAAAGTTAGCCACCCACACCGGGACTTTTTCCCCGGATAATGGATGAATAGCGAATAGACCGGTAGCGACACCTTTTTTCTCCATTGTCGCCATGTCAGCTTCGGCAACTTTGGTATTACGGCATTCGGCAATGAAATCCTGTAGTGCCGGGTTATGTTCTGCAGCCTGTGAGGCTAACGGATGACCCGCAGCCACAGCCACATAAGTGACACCCATAAAGGTATCCGGGCGAGTGGTATAAACGGTCAGTTTTTGGTCGCTGTCAGCCACATCAAAGGTGATCTCCACACCTTCAGAACGGCCAATCCAGTTACGCTGCATGGTTTTGACCTGTTCCGGCCAGCTTTCCAGCGTATCCAGATCGTTCAACAGCTGATCCGCGTAGGCAGTGATTTTTATGAACCACTGTGGAATCTCTTTACGCTCGACCTTGGTGTCACAACGCCAGCAGCAACCATCAATAACCTGCTCGTTGGCCAGTACCGTCTGGTCGTTCGGGCACCAGTTTACTGCGGAGGTTTTCTTATAAACCAGGCCTTTTTCGTACAGTTTGGTGAAAAACCATTGTTCCCAACGATAGTAATCAGGTTGGCAGGTAGCGAGTTCACGGTTCCAATCATAGCCAAAACCCAGCAGTTTCAGCTGGTTCTTCATATATTCAATATTGGCGTAGGTCCAGGGGGCGGGGGCGGTGTTGTTCTTTACCGCTGCGCCTTCCGCGGGCAAACCGAATGCATCCCAGCCAATAGGCTGTAGAACATTTTTCCCCAACATGCGTTGATAACGGGAGATGACATCGCCAATAGTGTAATTACGAACGTGTCCCATATGTAGACGGCCAGAAGGATAAGGTAGCATGGAAAGACAGTAATATTTTTCCTTGCCGGGTTCTTCGGTCACTTTAAACGTCTGCTTCTCTTGCCAGTGAAGCTGGACGTGCGCTTCTATTTCTTCTGGGCGGTATTGCTCTTGCATGGCTGCCAGGGGTCCTATGGTGATAATAGCTACGCCAGTAGCATGTTTGTTTCAATCAAAAGATCCGCATAGCATAGCTGATAAGCGAGTGGAGCAACAACACCCTGAGTCAGTCAGGCGCAGATTTATGCATTGATGGGTATGAACGCTGTAAATTTGTTCATATTTGGGTACGGCTCCCGGTTGTGGAGAGGAAATGATCTAAAATGAAAAGATAGCTTATTGATTCATCAGTGAAGGTTACCCCCTGGTGGTGGATATTCACTCTCGGCAAACGTTTTATTCACCAGAATCGCTAAGGAGTTGCTATGAACAAAGTCGCCCACTATTACCGTGAACTGATGTCTTCAGTGTCCGAACACTTGAAGAATGGTGAGCGGGATTTGGATAGCCTGGTGTCTAATGCCAGGAAGATGTTACAGGAAAGCAATGAGCTGACGCAGAAAGAAATTGAACTGGTGATGCAGGCGATACGGCGCGATCTGGAAGAGTTTGCCCGTAGCTATGAAGAAAATCAGGAGGCGGTTACTGATAGTGTATTTATGCGGGTGATTAAAGAAAGCCTATGGCAGGAACTGGCGGATATCACAGATAAAACCCAGCTTGAATGGCGGGAAATTTTCAAAGATGTCAACCACCATGGTATCTATAATAGTGGTGAAGTCGTCGGGTTAGGCAATCTGGTTTGTGAGAAGTGTCATCATCATATTGCGTTTTATACCCCGGAAGTGTTGCCACTTTGTCCTAAGTGTTCTCACAATCAGTTTCATCGGCAGCCTTTCCAACCATGAGTTTCTGGTCATGGAGAAACAGCGAGGGTGTCAATGACACTCTCGCTGGAAGGCTTAATGCAGTATTTTCGCCAGAAAATCTTTGGCTCGCTCGGATTGAGGATTACTAAAGAAATCATCCTTACGCGTATCCTCAATGATTTTGCCCTCATCCATGAAAATGACTCGGTGTGCCACTTTACGGGCAAAGCCCATTTCGTGAGTGACGACCATCATGGTCATCCCTTCCTGCGCCAGTTCAACCATGACATCCAGCACTTCATTGATCATTTCAGGATCCAGTGCTGAGGTTGGTTCATCAAACAACATGGCTATCGGGTCCATGCACAGGGCTCGGGCAATGGCCACACGCTGCTGCTGACCACCGGATAACTGGCCTGGATATTTATTGGCATGTGCGGATAACCCAACACGATCCAGTAATTTCAGTGCCTTGTCGCGTGCTGGCTCACTCTGGCGTTTGAGCACTTTAATCTGCGCCAGTGTGAGGTTATCGATAATGGAAAGATGAGGAAACAGTTCAAAATGCTGAAATACCATCCCCACTTTGGAACGTAACTGAGCCAGATTGGTCCGTTTGTCATTAACAATAATACCGTTAACTTCAATCTGCCCTCGTTGGATCGGTTCCAGGCCATTAACGGCTTTGATTAGTGTCGATTTTCCAGAGCCAGACGGCCCGCAAACGACGACTACCTCACCTTTTTTTACTTCTGTGGAACAGTCGGTAAGAACCTGAAAGTGACCATACCATTTAGAAATATTTTTCAGGAAAATCATCAAACCGTCCTTTTCTTCAGGTAATTGACCAGCATCGATGCAGAAATGCTGATAATAAAATAAACAAATCCGGCAAACAAAATCATCTCAACCTGAGTTCCGTCACGCTCACCGATAGTGGACGCGGTGCGAAAGAAATCAGCCAGGCTGAGTACATATACCAGCGAGGTATCCTGGAACAGGACTATACCTTGTGTCAGCAATAATGGAACCATGGCGCGAAACGCTTGTGGCAGAATGACCAGCTTCATGGATTGCCAATGTGTCATTCCCAGAGCCAAGGCTGCCGAGGATTGACCGCGGGATATACTCTGAATACCCGCACGGATAATTTCCGAATAATAGGCTGCCTCGAATAATGAGAAGGCCACTATAGCGGATACCAACCGAATATCGGTTTTCGGTGAAAGGTCAAATACATTTTGTAATAAATTAGGCACGATCAGGTAGAACCATAACAGCACCATCACTAACGGTACTGAACGAAACAGGTTTACATAAAGTTTGGCAAACCAGCGTACGGGTTTGAGTGGTGATAGACGCATCACTGCCAGGACAGTTCCCCAAATAATGCCGAAAACTATGGCCGTAATGGTAATTCTGAACGTAATTCCCAGCCCTTGTAACAAGTAGGGGAGACCCGGTACGATTGAGCTCCAGTCAAAATCATACATACTTATTTGCTCCCCATATTACCCGGCAAACGGGTTTTTCTTTCAACCACTTGCATGATAAGCATGATAATGGTGTTGATGCCGATGTAAGCTAGTGTAATAGCGGTGAAAGACTCATAGGCGTGGGCAGAATAATCGAGCAATCTCCCGGCTTGCGAGGCTAATTCGGCCAGACCGATAGTAGACGCGATGGCTGAGTTTTTGACCAGGTTGAGCATTTCAGATGTCAGCGGCGGCACAATGATTCGATAGGCGTTCGGCAGTAATACATAACGGTAGGTTTGTGTGAGCGTCAGTCCAATCGCCAGTCCTGCTGCTTTTTGTCCACTCGGCAAAGACTGAATGCCCGCACGTACCTGTTCACAAACACGAGCCGCAGTAAACATGCCGAGGCAAAGCATGGAAGATACAAAAAACTGGATGTTGGGATCTAACTCAGCTTTAAACCAGGTACCAATACTGGAAGGCAACAACTCCGGCACAACCAGGTACCAACTGAAAAATTGTACAATTAGTGGGACATTACGGAAAAGTTCAACATAACAGGTACCGATACTGGCAATAAACCGATTAGGTACGGTACGTAGAATACCGAAGAGCGAACCCAGTATAAATGCGATGACCCAGGCACATAAGGAGAGGGCTACCGTGACCTCAAGGCCAGAAATAATCCACCCGAGATAAGTCGTATTCCCGAACGGGGCGGCTTGCAGGAAAATACCCCAGTTCCAATCTATTGACATAACAAACTCCGGTAAAAAAAGGGTAGCGAAGCTACCCTGAAGATTGATGAGTGGCGATGAACACAGGGTGGGGAACGACCACCCTATGCCTGTCTGTCTTGCCACGAATCAGCAATCATAAAGCAGAAAAAACTGCCCTTATTTTCATTATTAATTCGTTTACAACGCTTTGTCGTTCGGTGCCTTGAATAATGCTTTCATTTGATCTGACAGCGTGAAGTTCATGTTCAGACCTTTAGGTGGAATTGGCTGTTTGAACCAGCGATCAAACCATTTTTCTGCTTCACCAGAGGTTTGAATTTGAGCAATAGTGTCATCGACCAGTTTCTTGAACTGGGGATCATCTTTACGCAGCATACAGCCATAGGCTTCCTGTGACTGTGGCGTACCAACAATTACCCACTGGTCAGGTTTTTTTGACTTGGCGCGTTCACCGGCCAACAAGGCATCATCCATCATAAAAGCTACGGCACGTCCGCTTTCCAGTGTACGGAAAGAGTCGCCATGGTCTTTGGCACTGATGATGCGCATTTTCATATGCTTCTCGTCATTGAGCTTATTCAGCAGAATTTCAGAAGTAGTACCGGCTGTTACCACAACGGCTTTACCCGCTAAATCAGGAAAATCTTTAATACCTGAATTTCGATTGGTTAGCAGACGCGTACCTATAATGAAAATAGTATCGGAGAAATCAACTTGTTTCTGGCGTTCCAGGTTATTGGTTGTAGAACCACATTCCAAATCGAACGTCCCGTTTTGCAACAATGGAATACGGTTTTGAGAAGTAATAGGAATAAGTTTTACTTGAAGATTGGGTGCATCTATTTTCTTTTTGACTGCCTCAACAATTTTATTGGAGTACGCCTGAGAATAACCGATAACTTTCTGCTGGTTATCATAGTAAGAAAATGGCACAGATGATTCACGGTGGCCAATAACGATAACACCATTGTCTTTCACTTTCTTCAGGGTGCCAGTTAGGTCATCTGCATGAGCCAGACTACTCGCGGTACCAATCAGAAGTAGTGAGAGTGCCAGTTTACGCAGTTGCATGTTCTAACTCCTTTGCTGTGGTGCTAAGCCATTAAATGATAATTTGATCTCAAGCGATACAAAAAACGTGCACCGCTAAAGAGCGAAAAAAACACTGTACTGTTAAAAAATAGCGGATTGTGAATATATTGAAACGGAAATGTTTGTTTTTTGAGAGGCGTGCCGCACCAAAACACTGCAAAAAGGCTCTGATGCACACATTTAGTGCGTGAGATGCCCTGAATGTGTGCTAATCCAATTTAGAAATCTACAAAAAACATGAAATTAGCCATTTCGAGTAAATACAAGCAATTAATATGCCAGGAAAAGACGCTGGGCATGCTGACAGCCATGCCCAGAATGGATGGAAGGCCGGGAGTTCAGCGCCTGCGCAGGCTGTAAATGAGTGCGCTGAAGCCGAATAACAGGTTCAGGATCCACAAAGGCCATGAACCGAAGCGAGCGTAAGGGGTCATACCGGTAGCGGGTGTCACGCGGGTTTCAAGAACCGCTCGTGTAAACTGCGGCAGGGAGGCACTGATTTCACCATAAGGATCGATAACGGCAGTAATTCCGTTATTGGTGCTTCGTACCAATGGCCGGCCAAGTTCCAGTGCCCGCATCCGTGCCATCTGGAAATGCTGCCAGGGTCCGATGGAGTGACCAAACCAGGCATCGTTGGAGACAGTCAGTAACATATCGGTGTTTTCATGGAAATTATCCCGCACTTGTTGACCAAGAATCACCTCATAACAAATAGTGGAGGTGAGTCTGTAGCCATTAACGACTAATTGCGGCTGTATGTAGTTTCCTCGGCTGAAAGATGACATTGGCAAGTCAAAAAAAGGCGCCAGTGGACGTAGCAGTTTTTCTAATGGAACAAACTCTCCAAAAGGAACCAAGTGACTTTTGTTGTAACGATTACTGGTAGGGTAATGGTAAGGTTTCTCGTCACCGAGCACGATAATGCTGTTGTAGTACTTGGTACTATTTCCTACCCGGCGAGCATCGACGATGCCGGTAATCAGGCTGCTATGGCGTTCACGTAGCACATTGTCAAGCAGTGTCAGATACTTGTTTTGGCGGACTTCAACGTCGGGAATGGCTGACTCTGGCCAGACGATAATGGGGGCTTTGCCCATATAGGGCAAACTATTATCCAGATAGATTTTCAGTGTGTTCAGCAATTCATCAGGGTTCCACTTTATTTCTTGTGGAATATCACCTTGAACCAAAGCCATGTTGACGCTTCGTTCTGGTTGGAGTTGAAACCATTGCAGTGAGCGTAATGGCCAGGCCAAAATAAACAGAGCAACGGCAATCAACGCAGGTTTCCAGCGACGTTGACTCAGTGCCTGTACCCACAGACCACTGATCATCATCAGCATAAACGTAATGGTATCCACACCCATAATGGGGGCAATACCTTTTAACGGACCATCGATCTGGCTGTAGCCAAACTGTAGCCAGGGGAAGCCCGTCAGTACCCAGCCGCGTAGGTATTCAGTTAGTTGCCAGATAACCGGCGCGGCTATAGCCACCCGCCACCAGGTGGTTTTCGGCCATAATCGAGTCAATACACCTGAAAACAGCATCGGGTACAGCGACAGATAGAGCACCAGCAAAACAACGAGGCCAACGTTCACCGGCCCAGGCATGCCACCGAAGTCGGCAATACTGACATATACCCAGTGAATTCCACTGCCAAATAAACCTACTCCCCAGTAAAAGCCGATCAAGGATGACTGACGCACAGTACGATTAAGCGTGAGTCCCTGTAATCCCATAAGAGAAATAATCGCAGCTGGCCAGATGTCAAAAGGTGAAAATGCCAGTGTGCCGCAGGCACCGAATAAAATCGCCAGCAGTATACGAACCTGCTGGCGTTGTAATAAGGAGGTTACAGCCATGACCGATTTAATCTTCCAGTTGTGGTTGTGGAACGTTGTCAGGAAGTCTGACATGAACCTGAATGATACGTCGGCTGTCTGCCATGGCAACTTTGAACAGGTAACCGTCTATGTCAATGGTTTTCCCCCGAGAGGGCAAATGACCAAAGGCCTGCATCACTAGGCCACCAATGGTATCTACTTCTTCATCGCTGAATTGGGTAGAGAAAACATCGTTGAAATCTTCAATGGGGGTTAGTGCCCGGACAGTATAAGTCTGGCGGTTGAGTTGGCGAATATCCCGATCTTCATCATCATCATATTCGTCTTCAATTTCACCAACGATCAACTCAAGGATATCCTCAATCGTGACCAGCCCGGATACACCACCAAATTCATCGATTACGATTGCCATATGGTAGCGAAGGGAGCGAAATTCGTTGAGCATGCGATCTACCCGCTTGCTTTCTGGCACAACAACAGCAGGTCGCAGCACTTTGTCCATGCTGAATGGTTCGGAATCGTTGCGCATAAACGGCAACAAATCCTTGGCCATCAAAATCCCTTCAATATGATCTTTGTCTTCACTGATGACAGGAAAACGTGAATGAGCGGATTCGATAATTACGTCTAAACACTCTTCCAGTGTTTGATTATGTTTCAGGGTAATCATCTGTGAACGTGGGATCATAATGTCACGCACACGTTGTTCAGCGATATCCATGACACCCTCAAGCATATCGCGGGTATCAGGATCGATCAGGTCATTTTGCTCAGAATCACGGATCAGTGTGAGCAGATCGTTACGATCTTTGGGTTCACCATGGAAGAGCTGATTAAGAATAAGGGAAAAAAATCCCTTTTTGGGACTGGGGCTATCGTTGTTTGTAGAATGGTCATCGCTCATGGAGTATTAGTAAATATCACTCTTGTTAAGAAATTATGACCAGCGGACTTTCTGAATTTTTGCGACCGCTGGTGCTCACTACAGATGTTAGGATACAGAATTTGATGCTATTCGGTAAAATCTTCTTTTTCTGCAAGATAGGGATCAGTGTATCCCATCATTTGCATAATCTCGGTTTCTAGCGCTTCCATTTCTTCAGCTTCACTGTCTTCGATATGGTCATACCCTAACAGATGCAAACTGCCATGAACAACCATATGCGCCCAATGTGCTGATAGCGTTTTGTCCTGCTCTGCTGCTTCTCGTTCCACCACCTGGCGACAGATAATCAAATCACCCAGAAGTGGCAGTTCAACTTCTGGCGGTGCTTCAAAAGGAAAAGAGAGCACATTGGTAGGTTTATCCTTGCCACGATAGGTGTAATTCAACTGGCGACTTTCTTCTTCATCCACGATGCGGATAGTGACTTCTGCAATTTCCTGAAATTGCGGCAGTACACCTTCCAGCCAGCGTTGAAAATCAGTTTCAGTGGGTAAGCCTTCCGTTTTTTCACTGGCGATTTGCAAATCAAGAATCACCTGACTCATTTGAGCTCCTGCACGGATGAGATCTGTGCCTCATGCTTCCGTTGTTCTGCCAGTGCATCTCTGCGTTTTTGATCGGCTGCTTCCCATGCCTCGTAAGCATTAACAATACGGGCAACTACCGGGTGACGCACTACATCTTCGCTATGGAAAAAGTTGAAGCTGATTTCTTCAACATCCGCCAGTACTTCAATGGCATGGCGTAGACCCGATTTTTGGTTACGCGGCAGGTCTATCTGGGTAACATCACCAGTGATCACCGCCTTGGAGTTAAACCCGATACGCGTCAGGAACATTTTCATCTGTTCAATGCTGGTATTCTGGCCTTCATCCAGAATGATGAAAGCATCATTTAGGGTGCGACCACGCATATAAGCGAGAGGAGCGACTTCAATCACATTACGTTCTATTAATTTCTCGACGCGCTCAAAGCCCAACATTTCAAACAGGGCGTCATATAAAGGACGCAAGTAAGGATCGACTTTCTGACTCAGATCACCGGGCAGGAAACCCAGCTTTTCACCGGCTTCTACTGCTGGCCGGGTCAGCAAAATGCGGCGGATATCCTGACGTTCCAGCGCATCCACGGCGGCAGCGACCGCCAGATAGGTTTTCCCTGTACCGGCAGGACCAACACCAAAAGTGATGTCATGATCGAGTACATTAGCGATGTACTGGGCCTGATTAGGCGTCCGGGGTTTAATGACACCGCGTTTGGTGCGGATGTGAACGGCTTTACCATACTCAGGGACGCTTTCAGCGCTTTGTTCCAGTACCTGGGACTCTTTAATTGCCAGATGAATATGTTCTGGGTCAAGGTCTTTTATTTCACCACGTACCGGGGCAGTATCAACATACAGGTGCAACAGGATATCAGCCGCCGCCTGAATGCAGAGTTCTTTACCTACCAACTTGAATTTGTTATCGCGACGGTTGATTTCGATGCCTAAACGACGTTCTAATTGCTTGATGTTGTCGTCAAACGGGCCACACAGACTGAGTAAGCGTTTATTGTCAGCGGGTTCGAGGGCAATTTCTTTTATCGTTACGTTCAAATTATTCCTCTTGGTATTTAGCCGGAAAACGAATGATACCCTTGGTATCAGCGATTCGTTAACCTGTGTCCGGGGTTGATACATATGCGAACATTGATTATTTATCGCTAATGCAGCCGGGTGCAAGTAACAATTGTTATATTGGGGTACAGTGCCGCAAAAGCAATATAACAGGAATAATTTATGGATACGGGCAGTTGAACTTGAACTACCCGTTCCAGACAGGAATCAAGGTTGGTAAATGCCTACGCCGTTCTCATTCTCTTTGCGGGTACGTGCTATTACGTCGGCCGGAGACTCGATAACACGCAGATCCATCTGATCTTCCGTCAGTATGACGACACCACGTAGCGAGTTTGGATAGACGTCAACAATCTCTACATCCACAAATTTACCGATCATATCCGGCGAGCCTTCAAAGTTAACCACACGGTTATTTTCGGTACGACCCGATAACTCCATCACGTTTTTCCGTGAGGTGCCTTCAACCAGAATACGTTGCACGGTGCCTTGCATGCGTCGACTGTATTGCATGGCTTGTTGGCTGATCCGTTCCTGGAGGATGTACAGGCGCTGTTTTTTTTCTTCTTCTGACACATTATCTGCCATATCAGCGGCTGGTGTACCTGGACGTGGCGAGTAGATAAAACTGAAACTCATATCGAAGTCGACGTCAGCAATCAGCTTCATGGTTTGCTCGAAGTCTTCCTGGTTTTCGCCTGGAAAACCAACGATAAAGTCGGAGCTGATCTGAATATCCGGGCGGGCTTTGCGTAATTTACGGATGATCGACTTATATTCCAACGCGGTGTGACGGCGTTTCATCATGGTGAGTACCCGATCAGAACCGCTTTGCACCGGCAGATGCAGAAAGCTCACTAGCTCGGGTGTGTCTTCGTACACGCTGATAATATCATCGGTGAATTCAATGGGATGGCTAGTCGTAAAACGGATGCGGTCAACACCGTCAATAGCAGCGACCAAACGCAGTAATTCTGCAAAGGTGCAGATTTCATCGTCATAGGTGGCACCACGATAGGCATTCACATTTTGCCCCAACAGATGAATTTCACGCACCCCTTGTTCCGCCAGTTGCGCAATTTCAAACAGAATATCGTCGCAGGGACGGCTGACTTCTTCACCGCGGGTATAGGGTACTACGCAGAACGTACAGTATTTGTTGCAGCCTTCCATAATGGAGACAAAGGCTGTCGGGCCCTCTGCCCGTGGTTCTGGCAGACGATCAAATTTTTCGATTTCAGGGAAGCTGATATCAACTATCGGACTGTGGGTTCCCTGAACATGGTTAATCATTTCCGGCAGACGGTGCAGGGTTTGTGGCCCGAAAATCACATCTACATAATGCGCTCGTTCGCGAATATGTTCGCCTTCCTGCGAGGCGACACATCCACCCACGCCGATAATCAGGTCTGGTTTGGTATCTTTCAGCGCTTTCCAGCGTCCAAGCTGATGGAAGACCTTCTCCTGCGCCTTTTCACGGATTGAACAGGTATTCAGCAACAGAACATCAGCCTCTTCCGCGACGTCGGTCAGTGTATAACCGTGCGTACTTGCCAGTAAGTCAGCTATCTTGGATGAATCGTATTCATTCATCTGACAGCCCCAGGTTTTGATATGCAGTTTTTTTGTCATCGTCATCAGCTTGCCATTACGCCATTACTCAGTGCAGGTAACCCGCGTTACCTGCATGCGGGCGCGTATTGTAATCTTTTGCTGCCGTTGTGACCAGTGCGTGAAAACACTCGCTTTTCTGAAACATTGACCCAAAATCCAGTAAACTGTCACCAGATATTTATTTTGTTTGTTGGCAGACACTGAAAAAGAGTAATGAGGCTGGTATGCACTATGATGCGGTCGTTGTCGGTGGCGGTATGGTGGGCGCTGCGGTAGCGCTGGGGCTTTCGCAAAGCGGTTTCCAGGTGGCGGTGCTGGAGCAGGATGTACCGACAGAATTTGATGTTGGTAGTACCCCGGATCTGCGCGTATCTGCCATTAGCTATGCTTCGGTGGCTCTGCTGAAACAGTTGGGCGCCTGGGATGGGGTCGAAAAAAGGCGGTGTGCTCCCTATCGCCGATTGGAAACCTGGGAATGGGATAACGCCCGCGTGGTATTCGATGCTGCAGAACTTGGTTTGCCGGAGCTCGGTTTCATGGTGGAGAACCGGATATTGCAACTGGCACTGTGGGAATGTTTGCAGCGTAGTTCCAACATGCATCTTTTCTGTCCGATACAACTGAAATCAATGACTCAGACAGGTGAGGATTGGTTACTGATACTGGAGGATGGACAAACACTCAGCACCGCATTGGTTATTGGTGCCGATGGTGCCAATTCTCAGGTCAGACAATGGGCCAGCATTGGTGTCAGTGGCTGGCAATACCGTCAATCCTGTATGTTGATCAGTGTTGAAATGTCTGGTTCACAACAGGATGTTACCTGGCAGCAGTTTACTCCAGCAGGGCCGCGTGCTTTTTTGCCTCTGTTTGACCACTGGGGGACATTGGTTTGGTATGACACGCCTTCTCGTATCCGACAGTTGCAAGCTATGCCCTTATCACAACTGAATAAAGAGATTTCGGCAGCCTTTCCCGTTCGTCTTGGCAACGTTAATGCTATTGCTGCCGGTGCCTTCCCATTGGTGCGTCGCCATGCCCAGCGTTATGTGCTATCGGGGTTGGCTTTGCTGGGAGATGCGGCACATACCATAAATCCATTGGCAGGGCAGGGCGTGAATTTAGGTTACCGTGATGTTGAGGCACTATTGGATGTAGTTATTCATGCGCGGGATAGCGGAGAAACATGGTATTCGGAAACGGTTCTACGCCGTTATCAGCATCGGCGCAAAATCGATAATATGCTGATGCAAAGCGGTATGGATCTGTTTTATGGTGTTTTCAGCAATCAGCTTCCGCCGTTGGAACTGGCTCGTAATGTTGCCCTGATGGCAGCGCAGCGTGCTGGTAAACTGAAGCAAGCAGCATTAAAGTACGCGCTTGGTTTGTAATGTTGTGCTGCCGAGCAGTTTTATAAAAAATAAACAACAAAAAGCCCGCTAAAGCGGGCTTTTTATATGGCTGGGGTACGAGGATTCGAACCTCGGATGGCGGAATCAGAATCCGCTGCCTTACCGCTTGGCGATACCCCAATAATGTGGTGGCTACGACGGGAATCGAACCTGTGACCCCAGCATTATGAGTGCTGTGCTCTAACCAGCTGAGCTACGTAGCCAAATTACTGTTTGTTATCTCCGGAGTTTGATAACTTCGGACAAAATGCTTGGCTGGGGTACGAGGATTCGAACCTCGGATGGCGGAATCAGAATCCGCTGCCTTACCGCTTGGCGATACCCCAACTGGGTACGTACTTTGCAGAACGTCTTACTTTAATATGGCTGGGGTACCAGGATTCGAACCTGGGCGTGGCGGGATCAAAACCCGCTGCCTTACCGCTTGGCTATACCCCAAGAAATCTTGTCAGTACCGTGAAGGTAAATGGTGCGGGAGGCGAGACTTGAACTCGCACACCTTGCGGCGCCAGAACCTAAATCTGGTGCGTCTACCAATTTCGCCACTCCCGCAAAAAGATGGTGGCTACGACGGGAATCGAACCTGTGACCCCAGCATTATGAGTGCTGTGCTCTAACCAGCTGAGCTACGTAGCCATCCTTTCCGCGTCACCTTCATCGGCGTTGCGGGGCGCATTATGCGTAGTTGGTCTTTTGTCGTCAACACATTTTTTCCCGAAAAGCAGATAAGAGGCGTCGTTTGTTTGGGTTATGAACAGTCTGGTGAGAAAACCGTCAGGAGGCCTGTTTTTTAACACAATTAACAAAGAGAAACGGGCCGTAAAAGGCCCGTTTATGCTGAGAAAAAAACAGATTACTAATAAGCGGATTGGTGAACACCGACTGACCGACCCGACGGATCATCCATCTTTTTGAAGGATTCGTCCCATTCAATCGCCTTAGCGGAAGAACAGGCCACAGAAGGACCACCTGGTACACATTCAGCCGCACTGGGTACCGGGAACAGTTCTTCGAATATTTCACGGTACAAGTACCCCTCTTTTGAGGTCGGCGTGTTGTACGGGAAACGGAAATGTGCGGTTTCCAACTGCTGATCGGAAATCTGTTTGGCAGCGATTTCTTTCAGTGAATCAATCCAGCTGTAACCGACACCGTCAGAGAACTGCTCTTTTTGGCGCCAGGCTACGCTGTGTGGCAGATAGGATTCAAAACACTCACGCAAAATGTGTTTTTCCATTTTGCCATTGCCACACATTTTGTCACGAGGGTTGATGCGCATGGCCACATCCAGGAATTTTTTATCCAGGAATGGGACACGAGCTTCCACACCCCAGGCAGACATCGCCTTGTTGGCACGGGCACAGTCGTATTGGTGTAATGCCAATAGCTTACGCACGGTCTCTTCATGAAACTCTTTAGCATTGGGCGCTTTATGGAAATAGAGGTATCCGCCAAATACTTCATCGGAACCTTCACCGGACAGTACCATTTTGATGCCCATCGCTTTGATCTTACGAGACATCAAATACATCGGTGTAGAGGCACGGATGGTGGTGACGTCATAGGTTTCAATGTGATAAATCACATCGCGGATAGCATCCAGACCTTCTTGTACTGTGAAATGAATTTCATGGTGAACGGTACCCAAATGTTCAGCTACTTCCTGAGCGGCTTTCAGATCCGGTGCGCCTTCCAGACCGACAGCGAAAGAGTGAAGCTGTGGCCACCAGGCTTCGCTTTGCTCGTCATCTTCTACACGACGGGCGGCGAATTTTTTGGTAATGGCGGAAATAACGGAAGAGTCAAGACCGCCAGACAGCAGTACACCATAAGGTACGTCAGACATCAGGTGGCTTTTGACGGACTCTTCCAGTGCTTCACGCAGCGCGTTGGCATCGGTTTCGTTGTCTTTGACATTGTCATAATCGAACCAGTCGCGATGATAATACTCACGAATCTCACCATCCTGGCTCCATAAATAGCTACCTGCCGGGAATTCTTTGATAGTGCGGCAGACGGGTACCAGTGCTTTCATTTCGGAAGCGACATAGAAGTTGCCGTGTTCATCGTAACCCATATAGAGCGGAATAATGCCCAAATGGTCACGGCCAATTAGATAGGCGTCTTTTTCGCTGTCATAGAGTACAAAAGCGAACATACCACGCAGGTCATCCAGAAAATTTGGGCCTTTTTCCTGATACAGCGCCAGAATCACTTCGCAGTCGGAACCGGTTTGAAATTGGTAGCGGTCGCCGTACTGCTGACGTAGGGCCTGATGGTTGTATATTTCACCGTTAACAGCCAGAACATGGGTGTGATCAAGGTTATACAGCGGCTGAGCGCCCGTATTTACGTCAACGATAGACAGACGTTCGTGGACCAAAATCGCCTTATCACTGGCGTAAACACCGGACCAGTCCGGGCCACGATGACGCATTAAACGAGATAGCTCCAGCGCTTTCTTGCGTAGTTCAACCGGATCGGTTTTCAGATCGAGCACACCGAAAATGGAACACATAGAAGAGACTCCCTTGATTCACTCTTGGTTTGAAGTGAACAATATTCAGATTAATCGGCAGCAATCAGAGGGGGTATGTTGTCGCATTACAACTGCACCATGATGACCACCTGCCGTGTCAGTACCAATGATTTAGCATCAAAATGCTATAACAATTCAATATCGTTTAATAAAAAAAGCCTTTGTGCTATCGAATATTCATTTTTAATGGGAATTTGATGCGTATTGTTCAAAACAGATAGAGAGAAATGCCTGAATTTTGGAGATTCCATAATCGGGTCTTATGGTGGAAAACCAAACTTAATGATTTTCAAGCAAACGTTGGAGCAAGACACCGTTAAGCATGGCGCGTTTGACCAAGGCAAATGCACCGATAGCAGAAAGATGCTGTAGTTCGGAAATGACAATCGGCAAATTATTACGGAAGTCTTTTAGTACCTGGGTATTAACGCAGCGTTGAATCGCCGGCAGCAGAATTTTTTCAGCTTCGGCGATTTCACCGGCAATCACGACCCGTTGCGGATTGAACAGGTTAACCGCAATCGATATTGCTTTTCCCAGATTTTGCCCCGCATGTTCAATCACTTCACGTGCGAGTGCATCGCCACGGTTGGCCGCTTTGCAGATAGCAGAAATCTGACATTCTTCTGGTGTTAGCTTGCTCGGATAGCCTTGTTCAAGCAAATTTCGTATCCGTTTCTCAATGGCCGCATTGGAGACGACAGTTTCCAGACAACCAAAATTTCCGCAGTGGCAACGCTCGCCCAATGGATCGATTTGGATATGACCGATTTCTCCGACATTACCGTTGCTACCGAGAAAAATCTGCCCATTGACCAGAATACCGGCTCCGGTGCCACGATGTACGCGTATCAGTATCGAATCCTGACAATCCTGGGTGGCACCAAAGTAGTGTTCAGCCAGTGCCAGGCTACGGATATCGTGACCGACAAAACTGTGAGTCTTGAAGTGTTGTTGCAGGTGTTGGACCAATGGCCAATTATCAATACTAATATGTGGCATATAACGCACCATTCCCGCGAACGGATCGACCAGCCCAGGTAGTACGACTGAAATAGCAATCAGTTCACGGATGCGGCGCTGATGGGTGTCAATGAAGTGGTCGATGGCTTTAAATAGTGCAGTTTCCAACGTTTCCTGGGTTTTTTCTGGCAGGCTGTAATGTTCTTCTGCCAGCATTCGTCCCTGTAGGTTGTAAAGTGCGATCGTGGCATCGTAGCGACCAAGCCTTACTGCCACTGTATGGAAAGGGCGGGTTTCACAAATAATGGAGATGGCGCGACGCCCTCCAGTGGAGGCTTGTTGGTCAACTTCCTTTATGAACCCGCGTTCAAGTAGTTGGCGGGTGATTTTGGTAACGCTAGCGGGGGCAAGCTGGCTCTGTTCCGCGATTTGTATCCGTGAGATTGGGCCTTGCTGGTCAATCAGTCGGTATACCACCGCGCTATTGAGTTGCTTAACCAGATCAATATTCCCTATCTGTGTCTGTCCGCTTGTGGTCATTAAAACGTTACTCGCCTGTGGTCAATACTTCTTCACCATTCACAAAAGTATTGATGATGTGATAATCACGGGTGAATACCGTCAGATTGGCTACTTTACCACATTCAATACTGCCTAATCTGCCGTCTTCACCGATAGCACGCGCAGGGTATAGTGTTGCCATTCGGAGTGCTTCATCCAGAGCGATACCCGCCTGATCTACGCAATTTTGCACAGCTTCAATCATGGTGAGCGCGGATCCGCTCAAGATGCCGTTCTCATCCACACAGATGCCGTCGCGGTAGTATATGGTTTTACCAGCAAAAATGAACCGATCAATATCAGCGCCAGCGGGTGCGGTGGCATCCGTAACCAGCACCAACTTGTCACCTTTGATGCGTTTGCTGTTGCGGATATTAGCCCAACTGACGTGATGGCCATCGGCGATGACACCACAGTAAATCTCAGGCGCATCGTAGACAGCACCTACTAGCCCTGGCTCACGCCCGGTCAGATAAGGCATGGCGTTAAACAGATGCGTCACACAGCGAATACCGGCGGCAAAACCACGTTTGGCCTCGTTCCAGGTCGCGTTTGAATGCCCTGCGGAAACGACAATACCAGCGCGGGTCAATTGCTGAATAACTGTCGAGGCAACCATCTCTGGCGCCAGGGTGATTTTGCTGATGACATCGGCATTCTCACAGAGGAAATTCACCAGTTCTGGATCTGGCTGACGGATGAGTGTTGCATCATGAGTCCCTCTTTTTACCGGGTTCAGCCACGGGCCCTCAATATGCAAACCCAGTGCTTGATGATGATTTTGTGCCAGCCAGGCACGCATGACTTCAACACTGTGCTTTATTAACGCATCGGAAGCAGTAATGAGCGTGGGTAGAAAGCTGGTGCAACCGTGCTTCACATTGGTCCGTTGCATGATTTCCAGCGTTTTCACAGAGATGGTTTGCAAAGAGTCGTTAAACTGAACACCACCGCAACCGTTAAGTTGAAGATCAATAAATCCAGGGGCGATCAAGGCACCCGAAATATCACGTGTTTCCAGCCCGGAAGGCAGTTCATTGACGGGACAAACATTGTCTATCAGGCCGTTGGCGATAACGACAGCATGATCGTCGAGCACCTGATGTCCAGTAAAAATACGACCATTAATTAAAGCGTACATTATGAGCTCCCGGCTTACCGATTAAAGGTTTTTGATACTTTCAGCTTCCAATTCGCGGAAATATTTAACGGTTTTCACCTTCAGTTCCATGGTGGAAGGTTCGTCACATACCATAAGCGCTTTGGCATGAAGCTGTAGGCAACTGATGGTCCACATATGGTTCACGTTGCCTTCTACTGCAGCCTGGAGTGCCTGAGCCTTGTTGCGTCCGCTAACCAGAATCATGACTTCTTCGGCATCCAGTAATGTACCCACGCCAACAGTTAATGCATATTTGGGGACTTGATTGACGTCACCACCAAAAAAGCGTGAATTGGCGATACGGGTCTCTTCAGTCAGTGTTTTGATGCGTGTCCGGGAAACCAGGGACGATGCCGGTTCATTAAACGCGATATGTCCATCATTCCCTACGCCTCCCATGAACAGCTGGATCTTACCGTAAGACTTGATTTTCTCTTCGTAACGCTGACATTCAACAGCAATATCTTCAGCATTGCCGTTCAACAGGTTAATATTTTCCTGCGGAATATCAATGTGATTGAAAAAATTTTGATACATAAACGTGCGATAACTTTCCGGATGATCAGGCGGTAATCCTACATATTCATCCATGTTGAAGGTCACCACATGTTTAAAGCTGACTTCACCCGCGTTAAACAGTTCTATCAGCGACTTATATGCTTCCAACGGAGAACTGCCTGTAGGAAGGCCAAGCACAAACGGTTTATCTGCCGTAGGGTTGGCGTCATTGATGCGCTGTACAATATATCGTGCAGCCCATTTACCTACATGTGCCGCGGTGGCTAAAGGAATCAATCTCATAAAGGGTTCTCCTGGCGGATTGGTGAGGTAATCGAATTTAAGTATGAGGGGAAAAACACAATGGGTGCGTTTCCTCATCTCCATAGTATGTCTGTAGTGTAACTTGTTTTTTTTTGTCTTTAAATAAGTGGCGAAAATATAGTGCCATAAACTTTTTGTATGTGCTTTTTTGGTGATTTATATCACATAATGATTGAGTTTAATTTTCGAGGCGAATTATTTTTTTTACACTCCATGGTCAGGCTAGCCTGAAACTTTCTGTTGCTTGCTTAAGCGGGTTGATTGTCAGAGACAACACGAAACGAGGAATACTCGATTTTGTGAATACCCAGGGTAACCCGGTTACTTGACTGTGTTGTGTATTGAATGGCGTTTTATGGCAGATAAATCTGATTGGTTGTGTTATTTGCCCACAAGGGAAGAGAGGGGAAGGTGAGTATATTAAGCTATTTACAAAGAATAGGTCGGGCGCTGATGGTGCCTGTCGCAACACTACCTGCCGCCGCCATTCTGATGGGCGTGGGTTATTGGATTGATCCGGTTGGTTGGGGTAGCCAAAGTGCTTTGGCTGCTCTTTTTATCAAGTCTGGATCTGCCATTATTGAACATATGGCAGTGTTGTTCGCAGTAGGTGTGGCCTATGGCATGTCTAAAGATAAAGATGGTGCAGCTGCATTGTCTGGATTTGTGGGCTACCTGGTGGTGACCACGTTGTGTTCACCTGCGGCGGTTGCCATGATCCAAAAGATTCCACTGGCGCAGATACCCGCTGCGTTCGGAAAAATTGAGAATCAGTTCATTGGTATTCTGGTCGGGGTGATCTCCGCTGAATTATACAATCGATTCAGTGGTGTTGAATTGCCAAAAGCGCTGTCTTTCTTCAGTGGCCGTCGATTGGTGCCTATTTTGACCTCGTTGCTGATGATTGTGGTGGCGTTCGCGCTGATGCTTGTCTGGCCAGTGATTTACAACGCGTTGGTTACGTTTGGTGAACATATCCAGCAGTTGGGATCGGTTGGTGCAGGCATTTATGCATTCTTTAACCGTCTGCTGATACCCGTCGGATTACATCATGCGCTTAACTCGGTGTTTTGGTTCGATGTGGCGGGTATTAATGACATCCCCAATTTTTTGAGTGGCCAGCAGGCAATTGATGCCGGGAAAGCCATCCCAGGGATTACCGGACGTTATCAGGCTGGTTTCTTCCCGATCATGATGTTTGGTTTGCCGGGCGCTGCGTTGGCGATTTACCACTGTGCGCGTCCTGAAAATCGTAGCCGGGTGGCCGGCATCATGCTGGCGGCGGCTTTTGCATCATTTTTTACGGGGATTACCGAACCGCTTGAGTTTTCCTTTATGTTTGTAGCTCCGGTGCTGTACGTATTGCATGCGGTATTGACCGGGATTTCAGTCTTTATTGCCGCCAGTATGCACTGGATTGCCGGATTTGGATTTAGTGCGGGTCTGGTGGATATGGTGCTTTCGTCCCGTAATCCGTTGGCGACACACTGGTATATGTTGATTCCGCAGGGATTCGTGTTCTTTATCATCTATTATGTCGTATTCCGCTTCACCATTACCCGCTTTAATCTGATGACGCCTGGACGAGAGCTTCCTGCTGATGTTGCTGCAACTGGCGGCGGAGAGGTTAGTCATGCAGTGGTGACAAACTCATCAGACAGTCGGGTGTTGGCCAGTGGCTACTTGCAGGCGGTTGGTGGAAAGGAAAATCTGACTGGCATTGATGCCTGTATTACTCGTTTACGTCTGAATGTGAAAGATTCGGCTATTGTTAATGATGCACAGGCCAAACAGCTGGGGGCTGCCGGGGTTATTCGTCTGAATAAGCAGAGTATTCAGATTGTGGTGGGAACTCAGGCGGAAAGCATCGCTGCTGCTATGCGTGAAGTAAGTGAAGAATAGTACAGCAGTATTGATACATTAAGATGTTGTGGCTATCGGCGGGATGAGAAGAAAAGCTCATCCCGCTTTCTATTCTCCCTATTTTCGTGCAATTAGGTGAAACAAACGGTTGTTTCCCGACGAGGCTTGTTGGATCATTAGTGGTTATATGTCGTTTTTCGTATTTGAGGAATCAAGCATGAGTGAGGCTGAAGCCCGCCCAACTAACTTTATCCGCCAGATTATCGATGAAGATCTGGCTTCCGGTAAGCATGATCATATTCAGACGCGTTTTCCCCCTGAGCCGAATGGTTATTTGCATATTGGTCACGCTAAATCGATCTGCCTGAATTTTGGTATTGCGGATGATTACAACGGCCAATGTAATTTGCGTTTTGACGATACCAATCCGGTAAAAGAAGATATCGAGTACGTTGAATCTATCAAGCATGATGTCAAGTGGCTGGGTTTTTCCTGGAGTGGTGACATACATTACTCTTCAGATTACTTTGACCAATTGCATCTTTATGCCGTCGAGTTGATTAGTAAAGGATTGGCGTATGTGGATGAGCTCACGCCTGAACAAATCCGTGAATACCGTGGTACGTTGACTTCACCAGGAAGAAACAGTCCTCATCGTGACCGCTCTGTGCAGGAAAACCTGACGTTGTTTGAAAAAATGCGCAACGGTGGTTTTGCCGAAGGTATGGCATGTCTGCGTGCAAAAATTGACATGGCATCACCATTTATCGTGATGCGTGATCCCGTGTTGTACCGTATTAAATTTGCTGAGCATCATCAAACCGGCAATAAGTGGTGCATCTATCCGATGTATGACTTCACCCACTGTATCTCCGATGCAGTGGAAGGCGTAACACATTCGTTATGTACACTGGAGTTTCAGGACAATCGTCGTTTGTATGACTGGGTGCTTGATAATATCACTATCCCGTGTCACCCACGCCAGTACGAATTCTCGCGCTTGAATCTTGAATACGCTGTAATGTCCAAGCGTAAATTGAATCAATTGGTTACTGAACAGGTAGTGGAAGGTTGGGATGATCCGCGTATGCCGACGATTTCCGGACTGCGCCGTCGTGGCTATACTGCTTCGTCTATCCGTGAATTTTGCCGTCGTATTGGTGTAACCAAACAGGATAACAATGTTGAAATGGCAGCGTTGGAATCTTGTATCCGTGACGATCTGAATGACAATGCGCCACGCGCAATGGCGGTGCTGAACCCGGTAAAAGTAGTGATCGAAAATCTGCCTATGGATCACGAAGAATGGGTAACCATGCCACATCATCCTAATAAACCGGAGATGGGCTCGCGTCAGGTGGCTTTTAGCCGTGAAGTTTATATCGATCGTGCCGACTTCCGCGAAGAAGCGAACAAGCAGTATAAACGCCTGGTATTGGGTAAAGAAGTTCGCCTGCGCAATGCCTATGTGATTAGGGCCGAGCATATCGAGAAAGATGAACAAGGTGTGATCACCACTATTTATTGTCGTTACGATCCTGAAACGTTGAGTAAAGATCCATCGGATGGACGTAAGGTAAAAGGGGTGATCCACTGGGTTTCTGCAGCACATGCTATTCCTGCAGAGTTTCGTCTGTATGATCGCTTGTTTAGTGTCCCGAATCCCGGGGCTGCAGAAGATGTCCTCTCTACTATTAATCCTAATTCGTTGATCATTGAGCATGGTTTTGTTGAGGCCAGTCTGGCCAATGCTAAAGCGGAAAAAGCCTATCAGTTTGAACGTGAAGGGTATTTTTGCGCAGACCGCGTCTATTCCAGTACAGAAAATCTGGTATTTAACCGTACGGTGGGATTGCGAGATACCTGGGTTGGTTAAGCGGGAAAGCAGGGCTGGGTACAAAAAAATAAAACCGCCGCGGCGGTTTTATTTTTTGCAGAAGATTTATTTTATCGTTCGTCGTGAATACTTTCATCTTCACGGCAATTACCATCGGTACAGTGGCCATACAGATATAAGCTGTGATTGGTAAGTTTTATACCATGTTTTTCAGAGATTTCACGTTGGCGAGCTTCAATGAATTCATCACGAAATTCAATGACGCGGCCACAATCCAGGCAGATCAGATGGTCATGATGGTGCTGTTGGGTCAATTCAAAGACAGATTTTCCGCCTTCAAAGTTATGACGGGTCACAATACCCGCATCGTCGAACTGGTTAAGTACACGGTAAACTGTAGCCAAACCAATTTCTTCACCCATATCAATCAGCTTTTTGTATAAGTCTTCCGCGCTGACATGGTGGCATGTAGGGTCCTGTAACACTTCCAGAATTTTGAGTCTTGGAAGTGTTACTTTCAGGCCAGCCTTCTTTAATGCGGTGTTGTTGTCAGTCATGCGGATTTAGTCCTGTTACTCTACTTTATCAAGGGAGGCTACCTAGCCTAATATTATCGGTCGGCTCAAAAAAGGTTATGCGTCTCAATTATAGAACTGCATATTCAAAATAGAAACAACGGAATCTTAACCATATTATTCTTGCCTAGCGGGGCGGTCTATAACGTAATGCCTTGTTGATTAGCGAAATATTATGATGATTTCGGCAAACCGATAGCGTCATTGTACCTTGCCATTGCGAAAAGTTAAAAAAATGTATCTACTTCTGTAATAGTTTTTCGCTATTGATGTGGCTCCGGCGCAAAATATTGCCAGAGCCAAAAGAGGACATGATTCAGGCAAGAAGTCCTTTCAGATCTAGCTCGTCGCTGATTTTTGTAACCCAAGCATTGACGCGTTCGCTGGTCAGCTCCGGCTGACGATCTTCATCAATGGCCAGACCAATAAAATGGTCATCATCCACCAGACCTTTAGATGCTTCAAAGTGGTAGCCTTCTGTCGGCCAGTTGCCCACGATAATGGCTCCATGTGGCTCAATAATATCGCGTATGGTGCCCATGGCATCGCAGAAATATTCAGCATAATCTTCCTGATCACCGCAGCCAAACAGGGCTACCAATTTACCGGAAAAGTCGATTTCTTCCAGTGTTGGGAAAAAATCATCCCAGTCACATTGGGCCTCACCGTAATACCAGGTTGGAATCCCCAGCAGTAAAATGTCAAAACGCTCTAGATCTTCTTTACTGCTTTTGGCAATGTCATGAACCTCGGCAACTTCTGTTCCCAGTTGTTGTTGGATCATCTTGGCAATGTTTTCAGTATTGCCAGTATCACTGCCAAAGAAAATTCCTATGAGTGCCATGAATAAAATAACCTCTTGATTCTTAATGGTATGATGACCTTTGCCATCACTGATCGAGTAATAATAGCAGACACTTTCCGCATGAGAAACTTGAATATCGGTATACACATTGTTCTAAGATGAGAAAATGATTAGCTGTTCTTCTCTTTTTGGGTAGATGGTTTTTTAATTTTTTTTAAAAAACTAAATGTATTATCTGCTTGAAAGCATTATTAATTATGCTTAATTTGTAAATTTTATAACTATAAAATCACAATTTATCGTTAAATATTCCTCTAATTATGTCGATTAAAGAGGAAGGTGCTTCTTTATTCTTATTTCAGCATACAACAAAGTCAAGGTCGTAAAAATGCGCTTTGTTTAATGTTGGCTAGTTATCACAACATCTTCCCTATGTTGTTAGGTCTGGAGACTACACATGCGATTTCTGCGAAACATTTCTATTAGAACGGCTATGCTATGGGTGCTAGGTACTTTTTGTACATTATGGATTGGTGTTTCGGTCTATACCATGTACTCGTTCAAAACAATGAATGTAACCTCAAAAACCAGTTCATTACTGGTGAAGAACATGAATCTGGTCAATACCGGCAACGACCAGTATTTTCGTATGGTTACACGCCTGGCTCGCTCGGTTGACTATCGTCGTAATGGTGATAATAAAAAAGCGGATGATCAGCAGAAATCAGCATTGGCGGCACTGGATCTTTTAAAGTCAAATTTAGACACATTCAAAAAAATTGATCATGCAGGGATGTCACCGGAGTTAGTCGATGCGGTTACCCAAGGCTGGAGTAATCTGGTATTTCAAGGGGTTGAACCAATGTATCAGAACGCGGTTGCCCAGAACCTGAGCGAATATGAAAAATATGCCAAAGATATTGTTCCTGCTTTTAGCCGACAATTTAATGTGGCGTTTACTCATTTTGATAAAGCCGGTTCCAAAATGTTTGTTGATTCAGGTGAGCGTCTGGAGAGTATCACCTGGGTGGGACAAAATATTCTGCTGGCCGGATTAGTCGCTGGTTTGCTGATGTTATTCCTGACAGATCGCTATCTGGCGGCTTATCTGATGCGTCCATTGAATGATCTGCGCGCTCATTTTCAGGCTATTGCGTCTGGAAATCTGAGTAAACCGATCATCGATTTTGGTAATAACTGCGTTGGCCGTCTTTTCCCGTTGCTACGCGACATGCAATCCAGTCTGGCGAAAACGGTAAGCACGATTCGGCATAGTGCAGACTCCATCTATCAGGGTGTCGCGGAAATTGCCTCGGGGAATAATGATCTTTCATCACGTACAGAGGCGCAGGCCGCAGCACTGGAAGAAAGTGCCGCCAGCATGGAACAGTTAACCTCTACGGTAAAACAGAATGCGGAAAATGCCAGCCATGCTAGCCAGTTGGCTCACCAGGCATCGACCACCGCTCGTAAAGGTGGTGATCTGGTGGATAATGTGGTGAAAACCATGGCAGATATTTCCGGTAGTTCGAAGAAGATTGCCGAGATCACTACGGTAATTAACGGTATCGCTTTCCAAACTAACATTCTGGCATTGAATGCGGCGGTGGAAGCGGCTCGTGCTGGTGAGCAAGGGCGCGGTTTTGCGGTGGTAGCGGGTGAGGTTCGTAGTCTGGCTCAGCGCAGTGCTCAGGCGGCCAAAGAGATTGAAAATCTGATTTCTGAATCGGTGAGGTGTGTGGATACCGGCTCAACGCTGGTGGCTGATGCGGGTACCACAATGAGAGAAATTGTGCGTGGCATAACCAACGTAACGGATATTATGGGCGAGATTGCCACTGCATCAGAAGAGCAGAGTAAAGGCATTGCTCAGGCTGGAATGGCAATTACTGAAATGGATGGTGTAACCCAGCAGAACGCCGCGTTGGTTGAAGAAGCTTCAGCCGCAGCCCGATCACTGGAGGAGCAGGCTTCAGTACTGACTCAGACGGTAGCCTTGTTTCAATTGACCAACGATCAAGCGGCGCTGACGCAAGTTCGTGAAACACCAAAAGCAGTAGCTGCTACTCCGGCCAGGAAGGCGTTACCTGCCGGTAAAAGTAATGATAACTGGGAAACATTCTAGGTTATAACCATGGGCGTCAGGGAAGACGCCAAGGTGGTAAATCAATCGTTTCGCTCTGCCAACTGCGCCAGTAATATCTGTTCAATCAATTCGCTGCGGCTGATATTACGTTCCTCCGCCAGCGTATTTAAAATTTCCACTGCATCGCTGTTAATCTTCAGCTCTACGCGACGTAGCCCACGGACTTTGTCTCGTCGCAGTTGATTCCGTTTATTGATTCTCAACTGCTCATCACGGGAGAGCGGGTTAGTTTTCGGTCGACCCGGACGGCGCTCATCAGCGAACAGATCCGGCGTGGTGCGATCCGTTTGTTCTTTTGCCATAAGTAATGGTACTGCAAGAAATTCGGATCAAAACGCGTGCATTTCAAATGCTGCATTTTGATGATGTGGTTAATGAAGCCAGTGGCCAGACAGCCTTCCTTTACTGCGGCCGCCATCATACCCCAGCCGTACTGGCCGCGACAACGGTTAACTGAACCCGTGTTCGGTGAATACGGTAACAATATCAATGGGTATCGAGGAAACGATGGATGGCACGAAGAACGGCCTCGGTTTTTTCAGCGTGAACCCAGTGACCGGCCCCTGCGACTACGTGTGCTTTAGCGGCGGGAAACTGGCGTAGTAGCGCATCACGGTAGCGATCATCCAGGTACGGGGAATTCCCACCACGGATAAACAGAATCGGGCCATGCCATGCTGGCAGTTCCTGCCAGCCAACAATATTTTCATATTGATCCCACAAGGCTGGTACGTTAAAACGCCACTCTCCTTGCTGGAATGATTTCAGTAAAAACTGAATGACACCTTCTTCCGGCAAATAATCACGCATCAGTACGGCGGCGGCGGCGCGCTGAGTGATACCTGCGGCGCTGACGGCTTTCACTGCGGAAAATACCTGGTCATGGCGGCGTAATTGATAGTCTACGGGGGCAATATCAATAACTACAATGCGGTCTATGCGATCGGGCATTAATGCGCTCAGTGCCATCGCGATCTTTCCTCCCATGGAATGACCAATCATAATGACCTGTTTTAGTTGTAAATCATCGAGGAGTGCCAAGACATCCTCTGCCATGACGGTGTAATTCATTTCAGGTGAACGTGGTGAAAGACCGTGGTTCCGCACATCAATCTGCAATATGTCATGTTGGTTTTGCAGATCGCGCGCCAATACGCCAAGATTATCAAGATTGCCAAACAGGCCATGGATAAAAACAATAGGTAAATTGTTCTGTGGCTGATGAGCGTTTTGCCAACGATAATTCAATTTCATAGTGAAGTTCATTTAGAGAGACAGATGCTTAGGGTATCATGACTTTATTGCGTTATCTTGCCGTGGACTAAACAGGTGCTTACCTTCATGGTGGCAGAGATGATGAGGTATTGTCTTACTTTTGTGTAGACTGTCGCTCGTCGCTATTTGAGGGTGAATCATAATCTGTATAATCTAAATAATTCAAGTTGCAGGAAGGCGGCAAGCGAAGGAATCCCGATGAGCTACTCAAGTGAGTGATTCGGGTGAATGAGCACGGTCAACGCACATGCAGCTTGAAGTATGGCGAGTATATAATCCATGACGATTGATTTTAAGTCATAAAACAGTATTGGATAAAGATGAAAACTATTGACGTTGACGAAGAGCTTTATTGTTATATCGCCAGCCACACTCAGCATATTGGCGAGAGTGCTTCTGATATCTTGCGGCGTATGCTGAAGTTCAACGCCGGGCAGCCAGCAGTCGCAACGGGAACACCGGTAGTAGCTGAAAAAGCTCAGCCCCTGGCTCCAGCTTCACTGAGTACGCGTGATCGGGTAAGAACTCTGCGTGAGCTATTATTGTCTGATGAATATGCGGATCAACGTAAGGCGGTTAATCGTTTTATGTTGATTCTGTCCACACTGTATCATTTGTCGCCTAAAGAATTTGCCGTGGCAACAGAGTCTCTTCTTGGTCGCACTCGGGTCTATTTCGCTGGGGATGAGCAAACGCTGCTTCAGAATGGCACACATACCAAGCCAAAGCATATCCAGGGTACGCCCTACTGGGTTATTACTAATACGAATACCGATCGTAAACGCAGCATGATTGAAAGCATTATGCTGGCAATGCAGCTCCCGCCAGAGCTGATAGAGAAAGTTTGCGGAACCCTTTAAATCATAGCGTCAGGAAGAAACGCCAATGGCTAATCACCCGAGAGCCGGACAACACACCCGGCAAAGCGATTTGATTAACGTCGCACAGCTAACGTCACAGTATTATGTTCTGTGTCCCGATGTGAGTGAACCGGCTCATGCGGTCAAGTTCGGGACCTCTGGTCATCGTGGTAGCGCAGCGCGTCACAGTTTCAATGAAGCGCATATTCTGGCGATTGCTCAGGCGATTGCTGAGGAGAGAAGCAGACAGGGGATCATCGGCCCTTGTTATGTCGGAAAGGACACGCATGCGTTGTCCGAACCTGCATTTATTTCTGTGCTGGAAGTACTGACTGCCAACGGTGTGGACGTGATAATCCAACAGGATAATGGCTTTACACCGACGCCAGCGATCTCTCACGCCATTCTGACGCATAATTGCCAGACGAAAGCTCAGGCGGACGGTATCGTTATTACCCCTTCACATAACCCGCCTGAAGATGGTGGCATTAAATACAACCCGCCTAATGGCGGTCCAGCTGATACGAATCTTACCCGCGTTATTGAGACGCGGGCCAATGCACTGTTGGCAGATAATCTGCGTGGTGTGAAACGCCTGACGCTGGCTAAAGCCCAACAGAGCGGATACCTGCATGAGCAGGATTTGGTGCAGCCGTATGTGGAAGGGTTGACCGATATCGTGGATATGACCGCGATTCAGCGCGCTGACCTGAAATTAGGGGTCGATCCATTGGGTGGTTCTGGCATCGTGTATTGGCAACGAATTGCTGAGCATTACAAATTGAATCTAACGTTGGTCAATGATGCTATCGATCAGACGTTCCGCTTCATGACGTTGGACCACGATGGGGTGATCCGTATGGATTGCTCGTCCGTCTGTGCGATGTCTGGCCTGCTGGCGCTGCGTGATAAGTTCGACCTGGCGTTCGCCAACGATCCGGATTATGACCGCCACGGCATTGTGACGCCAGCCGGATTGATGAATCCCAACCATTATCTGGCGGTGGCTATCAACTATTTGTTTCAGCACCGTCCACAGTGGGATGCGTCTGTTGCCGTGGGCAAAACGTTGGTGTCCAGCGCAATGATTGATCGTGTAGTGGCTGACCTCGGACGTAAGCTGGTGGAAGTCCCGGTAGGATTTAAATGGTTTGTGGATGGTCTGTTTGATGGCAGTTTAGGCTTTGGTGGTGAAGAGAGTGCCGGAGCATCATTTCTGCGTTTTGACGGCACACCTTGGTCGACGGATAAAGACGGCATTATCATGTGTTTGCTGGCGGCGGAAATCACCGCTGTTACCGGGGAAAACCCGCAGCAGCACTATGATGAACTGGCTAAACGGTTTGGTGCGCCGAGCTACAATCGTATACAGGCGCCTGCCACTTCCGCTCAGAAAGCGGCGTTGTCCCGATTGTCGCCGGATCAGGTGTCTGCCAGTATGTTGGCCGGTGATCCCATTACTGCTCGTCTGACGAAGGCGTCGGGTAATGGCGCGTCGATTGGTGGCCTGAAAGTGATGACTGATAATGGTTGGTTCGCGGCACGTCCTTCAGGTACTGAGGATGCTTACAAGATCTATTGCGAAAGCTTTCTTGGCGTTGAACATCGCGAGAAAATCGAGAAAGAAGCGGTCGAAATTGTCAGCGCGGTGTTGAATAACACGAAATAAGACCGCTACCGATATTGATTACAGGCGCTGAATACAGCGCCTTTTTTCATCCTAAAGCAACGAGTAGCGCTCCTGCCGATATCAACGCTACACCGGCTCCCGCCAACAGCGAGATTTTTTCTCCCAGCAACAATACAGCCAGAATAACGGCAAACACGACGCTGAGTTTATCGATAGGCGCAACCTGTGCCACGCTACCGGTCTTCAGCGCCATAAAGTAGAACAGCCAGGACATGGCACCTGCAATACCACTGAGCAGAATGAATAGCAGTGCGCTATGATTGGCCAAAATGGTGCCGACCAGTGCCAGTTTTCCCTGCATTACCACCACACCCGCCAGAAATAACGCCATCACCACCGCACGGATTGCTGTCGCGGTATTGGCATCCAACTGTTGTAGTCCGATTTTCCCAAACACCGCTACCAGCGCAGCGCACAATGCGGACAATAATGCATAGATTAGCCAGCTACTCATCGATATCTTCTCATTGAGAAAATGCTGATGCTACACCTGCTAATTGCTCAGCTCCAGTGTGTCAGGGGATAAAGCGATAGCCGATGGCGGTTTCGGTAAGGAAATGGCGTGGACGAGCCGGATCGTTTTCCAGCTTTTGACGTAAATGTCCCATATAGATACGTAGATAGTGACTATGTTCTATCGCATTGGGTCCCCAAACCTGATTTAACAGATACCGCTGCGTCAGCACCTTGCCGGGATTAGCAATCAGGGTCGACAGCAAGCGGAATTCTAGTGGGGTGAGATGCAGTTCCAGGCCATCACGCAATACCTGGCGGTTAATCAAATCTACCGTCACTGCATCGAAGTTTATCAGTGGCGTTTCCTGTAAAGGGGCGTTGAAGCGCCGCAATGCCACGCGAACACGGGCCATCAGTTCACCAATGCCAAACGGTTTGGTGAGGTAATCATTGGCACCCTCATCCAGCGCTGCGATTTTATCCTGTTCATCAGTGCGGGCCGATAGCACAATTACCGGAATAGTGCTCCACTGTCGCAGGTCGCGGATGTAATCAATACCATCGCCGTCGGGTAACCCCAGATCCAGAATAATCAGGTCCGGCTTGCGGGTTGCCGCTTCAATCAGACCCCGTTGCAGTGTTTCTGCATCGAATACGCGACAGCCTTCACTTTCCAGCGCGTTACGGACAAAGCGCCGGATCTCTTTTTCGTCTTCTACGATAAGGATGTTGGTCTGCAATAGCGTCATGGCTCCATATATTCAGGTTCTATCTCTGGTGGTGTCGCGAGTGGCAGAGTGAAATGGAAAACGGCACCACCGTTTTCTGCATTGGTAACCCAGATACTGCCACCGTGAATATCGATAATTGCACGGCAGATAGCCAACCCCAGCCCTACGCCGGGAATGGATGATTCTTTATGGCCGCGGGCGAATTTATCGAAAATTATCTTTTCCAGACCGTTGGCAATACCTGGGCCGTTATCCGCCACGGTAACTTCCAAACTCTCTTCGACAGCAGATGACTTGTTGATTTTAGCGGAAATAGTGATGGTAGCCCGCTCCCCTGCATATTTGATGGCGTTTTCCAGCAGGTTGATCAACACCCGCTCAATCAGGCTGGCATCACAATACACTAGCACCATCTCAGGCGGTAGATTGACCCGAACAGTATTGTTGACCAATAAGTTTTCCAATTGCCGCAGTGCGCTGCCGGTTAATTCTTCCAGCGTTTGCCACTCTTTACGCAGGTTAAATCCGTCGGACTGGATGCGGGCCATATCCAGCAGATTATTCACCAACTGGGTCGTGTTCAGTATGTACTGGCGGATCTGGCTGGCCTGTGGGGCATACTGCGAGCCTTCTGATGCCAAATTGAGCGTCAGAATCTCTGCTTGTCCGAACAGTACGGTTAGCGGTGTACGTAGATCGTGTGACAGTGCGGCCAGCAGAGAATTGCGTAGTTGTTCCCGTTCAGCGTTCAGCCGGGCATCCTCAGCATTTTTAATCAGTTGCAAACGCTCCAGTGCATTGGCGATCAATACGGTAAAGGTTTCCAGCAGGCGTTGTTGCTCAGGGATCATCAATTGACGGACACTGTTGGGTTCAATGGCGATGACGCCAAAAATTTGCTGGGGCGTGGACAGCGGCTGAATCTGATAAGGGACGCCGGGCAGGGTGGTGGTTCCGGCGCCTGCTGGCGCGTGATGATCGAAACTCCAGCGGGCAATGGCCTGATCGACAACCAACTGATCTGGCTCTTCAACCGCGGCCTGCTGTAATTCTGCGGTCGGCGAAGATGCCTGGTCAGCCAGCAGGATGGCAATTTTTGCCTGAAAGGTGGAACGCAGGAAATGGTGGCTGGCTTTGGCTATATCATTCACTGACAGGCTACAGTTGAGCGCTTTTGACATCTCATACAGATGCCGGACGCGCTGTTCACGGTAGCGGGCCACTCGTGCCTGATAACGGACTCCGGCGGTGAGACTTCCCACCAGAATGCCCACGCTCAGCATCACCCCGAAGGTAACCAGATATTGTGCGTCGGCCACGACAAATGTGCCTTTGGGAACAATGAAAAACAGATCGAAACTGGCGACGTTGATGATGGCGGCAAATACTGAGGGCCAGCGGCCGTAAAACAGTGCAACCACGACTACGCCGAGCAGATAAACCATCACCAGGTTAACCGGTTTCAGCATGGAGAAGGGAGACCATAACGCCAGCAGCGTGATCAGGGAGCAGAGTATCACCGCTATGGCGCAGCCATATAACTGGATGCGCCATTTTTCTGCTATCCCTCGATTGTCCGGCGTTTTGGCGGGAAGCAGCGTGGTTTCATCCTGCACAGAAACCACCACCAAATCGAGATCAGGCCCCAGTTTCCCCAGTTTTTCGGCAAAGCGGGTACGCCGCCACCATCCCAGCTTTTGCTCAGGGTGACGACCAATAACGATTTTACCCAGATTGTGTTCGCGGGCATAGCGCAGCACGGCGCGTTCTACGGATGGATCGGCGAGAGTGGCGGTCTCCGCTCCCAGATCTTGCGCCAGTTTAAGGGCTCTCAGAATGGCCCGGCGCTGTGCTTCTGGCAGTCGGTGCAGACGCGGCGTTTCCACATAGACCGCGTGCCAGAGGCTACCGAGGCGTGCTGCCAAACGGGCAGCGGTACGAACCAGCTTTTCATTACCAGCACCCTGGCCGATGCACAACAGTATGGCGTCGCGGGTATGCCAGACATGTTCCCATCCCTGACTGGCGCGCATGGCGCGCATTTGGTCGTCGACCCGGTCAGCCAGACGGCGTAGCGCCAGTTCACGCAGTGCAATCAGATTACCCTTGCGGAAAAAGTTTTCGATGGCTCGTTCCGCCTGTACCGGCAGATAGACCTTGCCTTCGTTCAGGCGTTGGCGCAAATCGTCCGGCGGTAGATCCACCATCACTACTTCATTGGCATCATCGAAAATCGGGTCAGGTACGGTTTCCCGTACTCGGATACCGGTAATACCGCCGACGATATCATTCAGACTTTCCAGATGCTGGACGTTAACGGTAGTCAGCACGTCAATCCCGGCATCAAGCAGTTCCTGCACGTCCTGCCAGCGTTTGGGGTGCCGGGAGCCGCGGATATTACTGTGTGCCAGCTCATCAATGAGGATCATCGCCGGGTAGCGAGCCAGCGCGGCATCCAGGTCAAATTCATCGTGATGCCGACCGTGATGGTTGAATTTCTTCATCGGCAGTCGAGGAAGACCGTTGAGCAGTGCTGCTGTTTCATCGCGTCCGTGGGTTTCCACTACGCCAACCACAATATCCAGTCCCTGAGCCTTCAACCGATGCGCTTCCTGTAGCATAGCGTAGGTTTTCCCTACGCCGGCACTGGCCCCAAAGAAGATTTTGAGCTTGCCGCGGGGATGCTCATCAATCTGCGTTAGCAGACTGTCCGGGTCGGGGCGACGTGGTTCCTCGTTGGTCATGATTTTTCCTTATCAAGGAAGTGGTTTTAATTGATCCAACGCCATGTTTAACAGTAATACATTAACGACCGGCCCTCCGGCAAATGCAGGTTGAGGATTTTGAATGGTGCGGTTTATCAACTGTTCAACCTGCTCCCGCGATATACCGCGTACCTGCGCAATGTGTCCGGCCTGATAGTAAGCCGCCTGTGGTGAAATGTTAGGGTCCAGACCGCTGGCGGAACTCGTTACCAAATCGACTGGCACCGGTTCGGTATTACCGATGCGTTTATGCCATCCGTCAACACTCTGGCTGATGGCCTTGTCCAGCGCCGGATTGTTACCCGCCAGGTTGCTGCCGCCAGAAGCCAGCGTATTATAGGCGCTGTCGGCGGTTGCGGATGGGCGGCCCAGAAAATAGCCGTCACGGCTAAATGGCTGTCCTATTAGTGCTGAACCCACGGCTTTGTCCTGCCGGTAGATCAATGAACCGTTGGCCTGGGATGGGAATAACCATTGTCCCAGCCCGGTGACCAGTAACGGGTATGCCAGCCCGGTAATTAAAGCTAACAACAGCAGTAATAGAATCGAAGAACGTACATAACGCATAACTTTCTCCTTAGCTTATGCTATACCCAGCCCGGTCAGCAGGATGTCAATCAGTTTGATGCCAAGGAAGGGTACCAGCAGCCCGCCCAGACCATAGATCCACAGGTTACGACTTAGCAGCGCTGCCGCACTCATTGGTTTATAGCTGATGCCTTTCAGCGCTAGCGGGATCAGAAACACGATGATTAGCGCGTTAAAGATCACCGCCGACAGCATGGCGGAGGCCGGTGAGTGCAATCGCATCACATTCAGCGTATTCAATTGTGGATAGGTTGCGGCAAACGCGGCCGGAATAATGGCGAAATACTTGGCAACATCGTTGGCGATGCTGAATGTAGTCAGTGATCCACGGGTCATCAGCATCTGTTTACCGATGTGTACCACTTCGATCAGCTTGGTGGGGTTGGAGTCCAAATCCACCATGTTCCCGGCTTCTTTCGCTGCTCGTGTACCAGAGTTCATGGCGACAGCCACGTCGGCCTGTGCCAGCGCCGGAGCGTCGTTAGTACCGTCACCGGTCATGGCGACCATGCGGCCTTCTGCCTGATATTGGCGAATCAACATCAGTTTGGTTTCCGGCGTCGCTTCTGATAAAAAATCGTCCACACCCGCTTCAGCAGCAATCGCCGCGGCAGTCAGTGGGTTGTCTCCGGTGATCATCACCGTTTTAATGCCCATATTGCGTAGCTCGGCGAAACGTTCCTTGATGCCGCCTTTGACGATATCTTTTAGCGCTATCACGCCGAGTACGCGTTTGCCTTCGGAGACCACCAGTGGTGTTCCGCCCTGACGCGCTACGCCGGCCACTATCTCTTCTACTTCCGTCGGGAAATGTCCCTGGTTGGCGTCGATGTAACGGCGTAGCGCATCCACTGCGCCTTTACGGATGGTTCGTCCCTGAACATTGACACCACTCATACGTGTTTGCGCAGAGAAGGGCACAAAGGTGGCATCCAATTCCTGCAATGGTCGTTCACGCAGGTTAAAGCGCTGTTTGGCCAGAATCACGATGCTGCGGCCTTCCGGTGTCTCATCTGCCAGAGATGCCAGTTGGGCTGCATCTGCCAGTGCCTGCTCGCTGATCCCGGGCGCGGGTAGGAATGCGGAAGCCTGACGATTCCCCAATGTGATGGTGCCGGTTTTATCCAGCAGCAGGACGTCAATATCCCCGGCGGCTTCCACCGCTCGTCCACTGGTGGCAATGACGTTGGCGCTCAGCATCCGGCTCATCCCGGCCACTCCGATAGCGGACAGCAGCCCGCCGATGGTGGTGGGAATCAGACACACCAGCAGCGCCACCAGGATAGTGATGCTGACTGCCGTGCCGCTGTTATTGGCCGCCACGCTGAACAGTGAGAAAGGGTACAGCGTAGCGGTGACCAGCAGGAAGATAATGGTTAGTTCCACCAGTAAAATCGTCAGAGCGATTTCGTTCGGCGTTTTACGGCGCTGGGCCCCCTCTACCATGGCAATCATGCGGTCAATAAAGGTTTCCCCCGGATTAACGCTGCATTGAATCACCAGCCAATCGGACAATACGTGGGTGCCGCCAGTGACAGAGGCGAAATCACCACCGGACTCGCGGATAACCGGCGCGGACTCACCGGTAATCGCGCTTTCATCTACAGAAGCGCCGCCTTCCAGCACCTCGCCGTCACAGGGGATCATCTCTCCGGCGACAACTAACACCACATCGCCTTTGCGCAGGCTTTCCGCCGTCACTCGCTGGGCATCGGCATCGTGGTGCGGTGCTGTCAGTTTGTTGGCCCAACTGGTTTTTTTTACTCCCCGCAGTGTTTCGGCTTGCGCTTTACTACGGCCTTCCGCCAGCGCTTCGGCAAAGTTGGCGAACAGTACGGTAATCCACAACCACAAGGAAACCGTACCGGTGAAGAAGGCATCACCCGTCGTCTCCCGGGCGATAATCGCCAGCCAGATACCGGTTGTTAACAGGCTACCCAGATACACTACGAACATCACCGGATTGCGCCACTGTACCCGGGGATCAAGTTTTTTCACTGCATCTAACAGGGCGTTACCCATCAGAGTGGAATTAAAAAGTGCTTGCTGTTTACGAATCATCATAGATCTCCGGCTCAGTGAACCAGATTAAATGTCAAATGTTCGGCCACCGGGCCTAACGCCAAAGCGGGGATGAAGGTCAGTGCACCAATAAGTAGCACGATGGCAATCAGCATGCCGATGAACAGAGGACCACTGGTTGACAACGAACCTTTGGTTTCTGGTTGGCGCTTTTTGACGACCATCGAACCGGCAATTGCCATGACCGGTATCATTACCGAGAAGCGACCAATCAACATGACAATCGCCAGCAAGACGTTATAAAACGGAGTGTTGACGCTCAGACCGGCAAACGCGCTACCATTGTTATTCGCCGCCGAAGTGAAGGCATACAGCACTTCGCTGAAGCCATGTGCTCCCGGATTGAGGATCCCGCGGCGTCCGGCGTCGGTGCTGAGAGCAAGCGCCGTACCCAGCAGCACCAGTGCAGGGGTGATCAGAATGACCAGTGCGGTCATTTTCATCTCATAGGCGGCAATCTTTTTACCCAGATATTCCGGTGTGCGGCCAATCATTAGCCCGGCGATGAAGACGGTGATCAGCACGAAAATCAGTATACCGTATAACCCGGAACCTACACCGCCAAATACGACTTCACCCATCTGCATTAGCCACATGGGTATCATGCCACCCAATGCGGTGAATGAGTCATGCATGGCGTTAACGGCCCCACAGGACGTCGCGGTGGTGATAGCGGCAAAGAACGCCGAGGAAAGAATGCCGAAGCGAGTTTCCTTACCTTCCATGTTTTGGCTACTGTCGGCACCTAGTGCCAGCAAATGCGGATTACCGCTGACTTCCGCGTACATTACTGCCGTGGTAGCCACGACCAGGATGAGCAACATGGCCCACAGCAGAGTGTGACCTTGCCGGGGATTGTTCACTGCGCGGCCGAACGCAAAACACAATGCAGTGGGAATCAGCAGGATAGACAACATCTGTACCATATTGCTCAACGCGGTAGGGTTTTCAAACGGGTGCGACGAGTTGGCACCAAAGAAACCACCGCCATTGGTACCCAATAACTTGATGGCTTCCTGCGACGCTACCGGGCCCATCGGCAGAATTTGCGAAGCGCCTTCCAGCGTCGTCAGGTGTTGGTAAGGCAGCAGATTCTGAATTACGCCCTGACTGATAAAGAACAGGCTTAACAGTAGCGAGAGTGGCAACAGTACATATAGCGTGATACGTAACAGATCTAACCAGGCGTTACCTAATGCGGTTGTTGAATGGCGCGCGAAAGCACGAATCAGCACGAACGCTACCGCGATACCGCTGGCGGCGGAGAGGAAGTTTTGTACCGTCAGCCCCAACATCTGACTGAAGTAACTTAGGGTGTTCTCCCCGCTGTAAGCCTGCCAGTTGGTGTTGGTCATAAAACTTACGGCGGTATTCAACGCCAGATGCCATGACAGCCCTGGCATATTTTGCGGGTTTAACGGTAAGTGATCCTGAAACATCAGCAGGAAAAACAGCAACAATCCGCCAGTCAGATTAAACACCAGTATGGCTAACGTATATTGCTGCCAGCACATTTCATCCGTGTTAAAACCGAAGCCACGTGCCACTGTCAGTTCGAACCGCTGTAGTACCGTACCGGTTTCCCCTTCGATCAGACGAGCCAAAAATTGTCCCAGGGGTTGAGCCAGCAGTATTACTGCCACCAGTAGACTGGCAATCAGTAAAAAAGCATCCGAGGCCATCAGAAATCCTCCGCCTTCAGTAAGGCATAAAACAGATAGATCAACAGTAGCACAACCAGAATGCTGCCTATGATGGTTCCGAAATTCACAATACACCCCCAACGGTGCTGTCAGAGCGAGAGAACGTCAGGTTACTCGGATGGAAAAAAAGAAAGTACAAATTTGACAAGGACCAGTGTAAAAAAAGTATAAAAATGCCGGGCTGCGAAATGAGCATTTGCGGAGGGAGGAACTCGTGAAGTGTAATGTTATTCACGACTATGCAACAAAATCGTGGCTGAATAATCAAGTAATAAATTGTGCATTTTTTGATCTATAAAGTGATAAGATTTTATCCGCATGGTAGCGTTTTGATCGACATTACCAATGTAGACATTCATTGCCAGTCGGGGGTTTATCGTTCCTGACTGCCTTACATCGAGGATTGTCATGTCTCTTTATACTGCTTATTCCTGGCATCGAATTTTTCTGCGCCGCATAACGGTGATTGTAATTGGTGCGCTGATGTTTCCGGCGCTGCTTTTCTGGCGAGATCGCGCCCGCTTTTATAGCTATTTACATTGCGTCTGGCTGAAAACCAGTGACAAACCGGTATGGCTGGCACAGTCAGAGAGTGTTATTAACGATCTTTATTGATAACTGTACCGTTATTTTTCAGCCCTCGCTGGGACACCACACTGTTCATATAAACGAGGGTTTTGTTTGCCCTTTTCCTGCCAGTCAGTCTCATTATTTATTACGTTATTTTCTGTCCCTTCTTCACAGCAACGGACATAAATCCGCTATGCTATTGAGATAGCTCTATCTTTTAGCGAGGTTGCCATAATGACACTTGATCAGATTCCCGTTGGTATTAGTGCTTGTCTGCTTGGAAATCCGGTACGTTTTGATGGTGGCCACAAGCGTTTTCCTTTCGCGGTAGAGCAGTTGACTCCTTATTTTGGTTTTGAATCGGTGTGTCCGGAAATGGCGATAGGGTTGCCAGTGCCTCGTCCGGCGCTGCGGCTGGTAAAGGATGGCCAGGGCATGGTCACTATGTGCGCCAGTAATGGTGCGCCGCTGGATGTCACCGAAAAAATGCAGCTGTTTGCAACGGAGTCCACACAGAAGCTTATGCATTTATGTGGTTACATCGTCTGTGCCAAATCCCCCAGTTGCGGTATGGAGCGGGTGAAGGTTTATGACGAATCCCAGAAGAATGCACGTAAAAGTGGCGTAGGGTTGTTCACTCAGCAACTTATGACGTTAATGCCGTGGTTACCGGTTGAAGAGGATGGACGTCTGCATGATCCGGTGCTGCGTGAAAATTTTATTGAGCGGGTTTTCACGTTGTATGAATTGAATCGACTATGGCAACAGGGGTTAAGTCGTGGTGCGTTGATGAATTTTCATAGCCGTTACAAACTGCTGCTGCTGGCGCACTCTCAACCGGGGTACCGAGAGTTGGGGCGTTTTGTGGCCGCGATGGAACAGTGGGATTCGCTGGTAGATTTTGCTGCGGAATACCGTTTACGGCTGATGAAGCTGTTATCGCATCCGGCCAGTCGGCGTAACCATACCAACGTGCTGATGCATGTGCAGGGCTATTTCCGTCGCCAACTGACAACACTGCAACGACAGGAGTTGACTCATCTTATTGAACGGTATCGTCAGGGTATGCAGCCGCTATTGGCGCCCATCACGTTGTTACGCCACTACCTGTCTGAGTACCCAGATGCTTATTTGTCCCAGCAGCGTTATTTTGACCCTTACCCGGAAGCGTTGCGTTTACGTTATGGTCATTAGTTTTCAGTGAAAAGGATGGTTCATGACCACACATCTGGTCTGGCTTCGTAACGATTTACGCCTTACCGATAATCTGGCATTACATGCGGCTTGTCAGGATCCGACGGTCAACGTGATAGCCCTGTTTATTGCCACTCCGGCGCAGTGGGCCCGGCATGATATGTCGCCGCGTCAGGCCGCGTTTTTGCTGGAAAATCTGCATGTGTTGCAACGGTCTTTGCATGACATCGGTATTGAACTGCACTATCACCAATGTGCTGATTTTACTGATAGTGTCCGCTGGCTGACGGAATATTGTCGACAACAGCGAGTTACCCATCTGTTCTATAACTGTCAGTATGAATTGAACGAGCGTCAGCGAGATCTTTCGCTGGAACAGGAATTGGCCGGACAGGTAATTTGCCAGGGGTTTGACGACAGTGTATTGCTACCGCCGGGTAGTGTTATGACTGGAGATGGTGAGATGTATAAGGTATTTACACCATTTCGTGAGGCGTTCATCAAACGATTGCTACATAGCAATATCCATTGTGTTCCCGCCCCGGTGCCACGCACAACGGCAACCACGCTTCCATTACAGCCGTTGACACCATTCAGTTATCCCCTGCAAACAATAAATGACGCATATCCAGCGGGGGAAAAGCCAGCATTACAGCGGTTACGTAATTTCTGCCACGAACAGATTCAGTTTTATCACCAACAACGTGATTTCCCGGCACAAGCAGCTACCAGTAAGCTTTCTCCTTATCTCGCACTGGGCGTGTTGTCGCCACGGCAATGCATTAACCGTATGCGGATAGAACAGCCCGACTGGTTACAGCAACGTGAGGGGGGAGCATTTGTCTGGTTCAATGAACTGATTTGGCGGGAGTTTTATCGCCACGTGTTGGTATTCAATCCATCCGTGTGTAAACGGCAACCCTATATCGATTGGACCCAACGGATTGCCTGGCGCCAGGATCCTCATGGGTTAGCTGCCTGGCAGCGGGGGGATACCGGGTATCCTATTGTGGACGCCGGCATGCGACAACTCAATCAGACGGGTTGGATGCATAACCGTTTGCGTATGATTTGCGCCAGTTTTCTGGTGAAGGATTTATTGATCGATTGGCGGGAAGGTGAACATTATTTCATGATGCAACTGCTGGATGGCGATCTGGCCGCTAACAATGGTGGCTGGCAGTGGGCGGCCTCGACAGGAATGGATGCCGCGCCTTATTTTCGTATTTTTAACCCAACTGTTCAGGGTGAACGTTTTGATCCTGAAGGAACATTTATTCGACACTGGGTACCAGAATTGGCGCTAGTACCAGGAAAGTCGATTCATCAACCTCACCGCTGGGCGGAAAGTCAGCATCGTCAGTTGAACTATCCTCAGCCTATAGTTGATCACAAACAGGCCCGCTTGCGGGCGTTGGCCGCTTTTAAGGCGGCAAAAGATGTCAACGCTAACGGTGGCAAATAACAAAGGAGGCGTGTTTATGCGTAATACCGAACTGGAAACACTGATTAACCAGTTACTGAATGTCACGGCGTTTCAGGACTACGGCCCGAACGGGCTACAGGTCGAAGGGCGGCCTGAGGTCAAACGTATTATTACGGGTGTCACTGCCTGTCAGGCATTGCTGAATGTCGCAGTGGAGAGGAACGCAGATGCCGTACTGGTACATCATGGCTATTTCTGGAAAAACGAGCCCGTCTCTGTTCGCGGCATAAAACGCCAGCGTCTGAAAACATTGTTAGCCAATGATATCAACCTGTACGGCTACCATTTGCCACTGGATGCCCATCCTGAATTGGGGAATAACGCTAAGCTGGCAGCGATGTTGGATATTGACGTACAAGGCGATATCGAGATGTATCTGCCATATGGTGAACTGCGTCAGCCACAGAGTGGTGAAGATCTATGCCAAAAGCTGGAAGTCCTGCTTGGCCGAACGGTGCTGCACTGTAGCGATAATGCGCCAGCGGTAATTAAACGTATTGCCTGGTGCACCGGTGGTGGCCAGGGTTTTATTGACCAAGCGGCCGATTTTGGCGTCGATGCCTTCATCACCGGCGAAGTTTCTGAAAAAACCATTCATACCGCACGTGAGATGGGAATTCATTTCTATGCCGCGGGTCATCATGCCACGGAGCGAGCCGGTATTCGTTCGTTGGGAGAGTGGTTGGGTCAGCACCACGGCTTTGACGTGACCTTTATTGATATACCTAACCCGGCGTAAGAACCGTTCAGTCATGATATGAGGCTGGGGCCACTGGCGGCCGGCCATTCGTCAATAGTGGAGGAAGGATGCAACGGGCACGCTGTTATCTGTTGGGGGAGAAGGCTGTAGTGCTGGAACTGGAACCCCCGGTACTACTGGAAAGCCAGCAGCGTATCTGGGGATTGGCTGAACGTCTGAGTTATCACGAGGATGTGAGAGAAGTCATTCCCGGTATGAATAATATTACGGTTGTACTGGAACACCCTCAGCAAGTGGCGCTGGATGCTATTGAATGGTTGCAGCATTGGTGGGAAGCGAGTGAATTATTGGAGATGGAGTCACGGGATATTGCTATTCCGGTTGTCTATGGCGGTGATAGTGGCCCCGATTTGTCGTTGGTGGCCGAGCATTGTGGAATGAGTGTAAAACAGGTGGTGGCATGTCATTCCGCAGGCCGCTATATCGTCTATTTTCTTGGCTTTCAGCCTGGTTTTGCTTATCTGGGCGGACTGGATGAACAGCTTTATACTCCACGCCGGGCCGAGCCGCGGTTGTACGTGCCAGCGGGTTCTGTTGGTATTGGCGGTCATCAAACCGGTATTTATCCTCTGTCGACACCGGGTGGCTGGCAGCTTATCGGTCATACCCCTTTATCTTTATTCAATCCGACAGACAATCCCCCTACCTTGTTAAGACCAGGGGATCGGGTACGTTTTGTTCCCCAGCCGGAGGGAATATGCTGAATATTATCCGGGCCGGTTTATATACCTCGGTACAGGATACCGGCCGTTTCGGTTTGCGGCGGTCAGGTGTCAGTCAGTGTGGTGCGTTGGATATTCCTGCATTGAAAATTGCCAATCTGCTGGTTGGTAACGATAGTGATGCCGCCGCGCTGGAGATTACGCTGGGGCAGTTGGTGGTTTCGTTTACGTCAAATTGCTGGATTGCGCTGACCGGCGCTGATTGCCATGCAGATCTGGATGGAAAGCCGTTGTGGACGGGATGGCGCTTTGCAGTTGAACCCGGTCAGGTATTGCGCTTGCGAGCACCACGACATGGTATGCGCAGCTATCTGGGGGTTTCTGGCGGTATTCAGGTACCCGAAATACTGGGATCATCCAGTACTGATCTAAAAGCCGGATTCGGCGGCCTGGATGGACGTTTGCTGGCAGACGGTGACCAGCTTCAGCTAGGTAAACCCAGCGTGTTGCCTAAAAAACAGGTTGGTGTGAAGCAATTACTGTTCAGTAATCGTATACGGGCACTGCCGGGGCCGGAATATCAGGAGTTTAGTGAGGACGCACGTAATACTTTCTGGCGTGCTGACTGGCATCTTAGTCCGCAAAGTAATCGTATGGGATACCGTTTACAGGGACCGTCGCTTAAGCGCCATATATCGCGTGAAATGTTATCTCATGGCGTGTTGCCAGGCGTGGTGCAAATACCGCACAACGGCAGACCTATTGTATTGATGGCCGATGCACAAACCACCGGGGGATATCCGCGCATTGCCTGTGTAATCGAAGCCGATCTTTACAATTTGGCACAAATTCGCCTCGGTGAGCCGGTACACTTTATTCACTGCTCGCTTGAGGATGCTCAGCGAACGTTGCAGGAGCAACAGCGTTATCTGGAACAATTGGCTTGGAGGCTACATGATAATTGATTTAAATGCCGACCTGGGAGAAGGTGGCCAATATGATGAGGAATTATTACAGTTGGTCAGTTCTGCCAACATCGCCTGTGGATTTCATGCCGGAGATGCGCTGAGCATGCGCCAGTCAGTTCTCTGGGCAATAAAATATGGCGTAGCCATCGGTGCTCACCCCAGTTTTCCAGACCGGCAAAACTTTGGTCGTACTGCCATGCAGTTACCGCCGGAAACGGTTTATGCGCAGGTGGTTTATCAACTGGGGGCATTATCCGCGATCATTAAAGCAGAAGGGGCGCGGATGTTCCATGTAAAGCCTCATGGTATGCTTTATAACCAGGCAGCCAGGGAGCCAGCGTTAGCTGATGCTATTGCACAAGCGGTCAAGGCTGTTGATCCTGGCTTGTGTCTGGTTGGTCTGGCGGGTAGTGAGATGATACGGGCTGGAAAACGAGCTGGACTTAAAACCCGCCATGAGGTTTTCGCCGATCGGGGTTATCAGCTTGATGGAACATTGGTGCCGCGTGGACAGCCTTCAGCATTGATTAACAGTGACGAACTGGCATTGGCGCAGACACTGGAGATGATTCAGCGTCAGCGGGTGCGGGCCAGTGACGGAAGCTGGGTCACGGTTCAGGCCGATACGGTTTGTCTGCATGGCGATGGTGATCATGCGTTGATTTTTGCACGGAAACTACGGCAAAGTTTTACCCAATACGGTATTCGGGTCAGTGCGCAGTAGGTCTGAATTGGCGAGATGGAAAGGCGTTGCGATTGCGACGAACGCATGGGTGCCCGCTCAATAAGCACCACAATGGTTATGTTCTTGAGAAAATATTGCCATCGTCTGGTACTTGCTACAGTTGTTACTTGTTGTATTAAAAATAGTTAAGGGCCGAATTATCCGGCCCTTATGACGCGAGGTAATACAAACGGGATTAGCGTTTGCTTATCGATGAATCGAAGTCGCGCTGCTCATAACCGGTATACAACTGGCGCGGACGGGCGATTTTCAGGCCGTCGCCGTGCATTTCACTCCAGTGTGCAATCCAGCCAACGGTGCGGGCAATAGCGAAAATAACAGTAAACATGGTGGAAGGAATTCCCATGGCTTTCAGAATGATGCCAGAGTAGAAGTCCACATTCGGATACAATTTACGCTCAATAAAGTACGGATCGTTGAGCGCAATATTTTCCAGTTCCATTGCCACTTCAAGCAGATCGTCTTTCGTACCCAGTTCTTTCAGCACTTCATGACAGGTTTGGCGCATTACGGTGGCACGGGGGTCATAGTTTTTATATACACGATGACCAAATCCCATCAAACGGAAAGAGTCATTCTTGTCTTTCGCACGTTTAATGAATTCCGGAATGTGTTTAACAGAACTGATTTCCTCCAGCATGCGCAAACAGGCTTCATTGGCGCCACCGTGTGCCGGTCCCCACAATGAAGCAATACCTGCGGCAATACAGGCAAAGGGATTTGCGCCAGACGAACCCGCGGTACGTACCGTAGAAGTAGACGCATTTTGTTCATGGTCAGCGTGCAGGATCAAGATTCGATCCATCGCACGCTCCAGTACCGGGTTCACCTTGTATTCTTCACACGGAGTAGAAAACATCATGTGCAGGAAGTTACCGGCATAGGAGAGATCGTTTTTCGGATAAACAAAAGGCTGGCCGATAGAGTATTTGTAACACATGGCCGCCACGGTCGGCATTTTTGACAGCAAACGGTATGCTGCAATTTCACGATGGCGTTCGTTACCGATATCCAGTGAATCATGATAGAAAGCAGCCAGAGCGCCAGTTACCCCACACAGCACGGCCATTGGGTGGGAGTCACGACGAAAACCATGGAACAGACGGGTGATCTGTTCGTGAATCATGGTGTGGCGGGTAACGGTGGTCTTGAAAGTATCATACTGCTCTTGAGTCGGTGCTTCGCCAAACAGCAGAATATAGCAGACTTCCAGATAGGTCGATTTTTCAGCTAGCTGAGAGATAGGAAAGCCACGGTGTAACAAAATTCCCTGGTCGCCATCGATATAGGTAATCTTGGATTCGCACGATGCGGTAGAAGTAAAGCCAGGGTCGAAGGTGTAATAGCCTTTAGAACCGAGGGTACGAACATCAATTTCGTCATTACCGAGCGTACCTGTCAAGACATCAAGCTCAATCTGCTCTTGATCTATGATAAGCGTCGCTTTTTTATCAGCCATTATAGTCTCCTTAGCGCTTTGATTTTAAATATTTTCCACCGTAGAAACATCGTCATGCCTGACTCTGTAGAGGGATGCGCAGCACCGATAGGGCACAGAGCCGAAACTATGTGCGTCAGGCAGGTTTCATTCAGGATGAACAAGTTGTTCTCCCTGCGTGGATATTAACCATGTTCTGAATTCATTGTAGTCATTAACGATGCACTATGATTTTCCCGGGGACGTTATTTGCCCACTGTTACATAACTTGTGCAGATGGGAAAGGGCCACTGTTGACCTTTAGCACAGCATAAGAAATCCAGTCACTAGTTGTAATTTAAATGTTGATCTTTTGTCAAATCAGATAATTGATTTTATATAAATTGTGAAAATCGTGATCTAAATCACTGTTCAAGGGAAATGTGTCCAAACCGTTTGTGTGGTAATTGTAATGAGAATGTGAAGTGCCTATACTGCCGCCAGGTCTCCGGAATACCCTGCAGTAGGAGCACCCAGTATGATAGGTCTGCGCGGTTTGAACATTCGACATTGATATGTAAGAGCGGCGTGAGCAAAGGAATATGAAACTGATTCCACCTTTTATGCTGTCTGACCCCCCACAACAGGTCCGGAGGAAGAAAATAATAAAAGCTGTGTGGGCGAATCTGTGAAAAAACAACGACCTGTCAACCTGGATCTGCAAACGATCCGATTTCCTATTACTGCGATCGCATCAATTCTTCACCGTGCCTCCGGCGTTATTACTTTTGTCGCCGTCGGTATTTTACTGTGGTTGCTGGGCATTTCCCTCTCTTCTCCGGAAGGTTTCATGCAGGCTGCTGCCATCATGGACAGCTTCATCGTGAAATTTATCCTCTGGGGCATCTTGACTGCATTGGCTTACCATATTGTTGGTGGTCTGCGTCATCTGCTGATGGATTTTGGATATATCGAAGAAGATCTCGTCTCAGGAACTCGCTCTGCAAATCTTTCCTTCATTATTACTGTCGTGCTTTCATTTTTGGCTGGAGTCCTCGTATGGTAAGTAATGCCTCTGCATTGGGACGTAATGGCATACACGATTGGTTATTACTTCGCGCTTCTGCCATTGTCATCGTGCTGTATGTGCTTTATATCGTTGGCTTCATTGTCAGCGCTAATGACATAACTTATGAAGTCTGGCATGGTTTTTTCGCCATGCATCTCACTAAAGTTTTCACCCTGTTAACACTGTTCTCGATTCTGGTTCATGCCTGGATTGGAATGTGGCAGGTATTGACCGACTACATTAAACCGCTGGCCGTCCGACTAACTTTGCAGTTAGCGATCGTGGTTGTGCTGATGGTGTATGTCATTTATGGAACTGTTGTAGTGTGGGGTGCGTAATGAATCTGCCAGTCAGAGAGTTTGATGCTGTTGTTATCGGTGCGGGCGGCGCAGGTATGCGCGCTGCATTGCAAATTTCCCAGATGGGCCTTTCCTGCGCCCTGCTATCCAAAGTGTTCCCGACCCGTTCCCACACCGTTTCCGCCCAAGGGGGGATTACCGTTGCGCTTGGTAATACCCATGAAGATAACTGGGAATGGCATATGTATGACACGGTGAAAGGCTCCGATTATATCGGTGACCAGGATGCTATTGAATACATGTGTAAAACTGGTCCGGAAGCGGTTCTGGAACTGGAGCACATGGGGTTGCCTTTTTCCCGTCTGGATGATGGCAGTATTTATCAACGACCGTTTGGTGGTCAGTCCAGAAATTTTGGTGGTGAGCAGGCGGCGCGTACTGCGGCGGCGGCGGACCGAACCGGTCATGCTTTGTTGCATACCCTTTATCAGCAGAACCTGAAGAATCACACGACGATATTTTCTGAATGGTATGCACTGGATCTGGTGAAAAATCAGGATGGTGCGGTGATGGGATGTACCGCCATTTGTATCGAAACCGGTGAAGTCGTATATTTCAAGGCTCGTGCCACCGTGCTGGCAACCGGCGGTGCCGGACGCATTTATCAATCCACGACGAACGCCCACATTAATACCGGTGACGGTGTTGGTATGGCATTGCGTGCCGGTGTGCCGGTTCAGGATATGGAAATGTGGCAGTTCCATCCAACAGGTATTGCCGGTGCTGGTGTGCTGGTTACTGAAGGTTGTCGTGGTGAAGGTGGCTATTTGCTCAATAAGCACGGCGAACGCTTCATGGAACGTTACGCGCCGAATGCCAAAGATCTGGCGGGTCGTGATGTTGTTGCCCGTTCAATCATGATCGAAATCCGTGAAGGTCGTGGTTGTGATGGCCCATGGGGTCCTCATGCCAAATTGAAACTAGACCATCTCGGTAAAGATGTTTTGGAATCCCGTCTGCCAGGTATCCTGGAGCTTTCCCGTACTTTCGCCCATGTTGATCCAGTTAAAGAGCCTATTCCGGTTATTCCAACCTGTCACTATATGATGGGGGGGATCCCGACCAAGGTGACCGGCCAGGTACTGGCCGTGAATAAACAAGGTGAGGATGTGGTTATCCCCGGTTTGTTCGCTGTTGGTGAAATTGCCTGCGTATCTGTACATGGGGCTAATCGTCTGGGCGGTAATTCACTGCTGGACCTGATCGTGTTTGGACGCTCAGCCGGTATGCATCTGCAGGAATCACTGGAAGAACAGGGTACAACCCGTGATGCCAGCAATTCTGATATCGAGGCTTCTCTTGATCGCCTTAATCGCTGGAACAGTACCCGTTCCGGTGAAGATCCGGTGGAAATTCGTAAAGCACTGCAGGCTTGTATGCAACACAACTTCTCGGTATTTCGTGAAGGTGATGCCATGGCAAAAGGTTTGGAAGAGCTTAAGGTGATTCGTGAGCGTCTGAAGAATGCTCGTCTGGATGATACTTCCAGCGATTTCAATACACAGCGCATTGAATGTCTGGAGTTGGATAACCTGATGGAAACCGCTTATGCCACCGCTGTTTCGGCGAATTTCCGCACTGAGAGCCGTGGTGCGCATAGTCGTTTCGACTATCCTGATCGTGATGATGATAAGTGGTTGTGTCATACGCTCTATCAACCGCAAACCGAAAGCATGACGCGCCGTAAGGTGAACATGCAACCTAAATTGCGCCCGGCTTTTCCGCCGAAAGTGCGTACTTATTAATTGCGGAGATTAAGCGATGAAACTCGAATTTTCCATTTATCGTTATAACCCAGATGTTGATGATGCGCCGCATATGCAGGATTACCGCCTGGATGTTGACGCTGGGCGTGACATGATGCTACTGGATGCGCTGATTCAGTTGAAAGAACAGGATCCCACGTTGGCATTCCGTCGTTCCTGCCGTGAAGGTGTCTGTGGTTCAGACGGAGTAAATATGAACGGAAAAAATGGGCTGGCTTGTATTACGCCGATTTCTTCCTTGCAGCGCGGTAACAACAAGATAGTGATTCGTCCTCTTCCTGGTTTGCCAGTGGTACGTGATTTGGTAGTAGATATGGGGCAATTCTATGCCCAATATGAGAAAATCAAACCTTACTTGTTGAATAATGGGCGAAATCCACCGGCACGTGAGCATCTGCAATCCCCAGAACAACGGGCAAAACTGGATGGATTATATGAATGCATTATGTGTGCTTGTTGTTCTACGTCATGTCCATCATTCTGGTGGAATCCGGACAAATTTATCGGTCCGGCCGGATTACTGGCGGCATATCGTTTCCTGATTGATAGTCGCGATACGGAAACTCAAGCACGTTTGGATGATTTGGACGATGCTTTCAGTGTCTTTCGTTGCCACAGTATTATGAATTGTGTCAGCGTATGCCCGAAAGGACTGAATCCGACACGAGCTATCGGTCATATCAAGTCAATGTTGCTGCAACGCAGTGCCTGACAGTAAATCGTAGCGAGTAGCATGTTCGCTCCTCTGTGTTTTTTGCAGAGGGGCGGCAGGAAATCTTTAAAAACCGGCTTATGCGCCGAACCGATTTTTAAAGGTTCCTTAGAGGTTAAGGATATCCTCAGCCTGCAATAAGCAGGCGCGATAAGTGAACCGTTTTTACGGCAACCTGTTTTTTATACGGCACAATAAACATGTTAACCACGGCGAAAACTGAAGCTTATTAGCTTAAGGGATCATAATGCAGAACGGCGCAATGAAGGCCTGGCTGGATTCCTCCTATCTGGCGGGCGCGAACCAGTCCTACATAGAGCAGCTCTATGAAGATTTTTTAACTGATCCGGATTCTATCGATCTCAGCTGGCGTTCGATTTTTCAACAATTGCCTACTACTGGGGTCAAACCGGACCAACTTCACTCTAAAACCCGGGAATACTTTCGCCGCCTGGCGAAAGATACAACACGCTATACTTCTTCGGTAAACGATCCAGACAGTGATGCCAAGCAGGTTAAGGTATTGCAACTTATCAATGCTTTCCGTTTCCGCGGTCATCAGCTTGCTGATCTTGATCCACTTGGCTTGTGGAAACGGGAGATCGTTCCTGACCTGGATCTTGCCTATCATCATCTGACGGAAGATGACCTGAACGAAACCTTTAATGTGGGTTCGTTTGCGATTGGCAAGGAAACCATGAAACTGGGTGATCTGTACTCTGCGCTGAAACAGACCTATTGCGGTTCGATTGGTGCAGAGTACATGCATATCACCAATACGGAAGAAAAACGTTGGATTCAGCAACGTATTGAGTCGGTTGTCGGTCAACCAAATTTCAGCGTTGAAGAAAGAAAGCGTTTCCTCAAAGAGCTGACTGCTGCTGAAGGATTGGAACGTTATCTGGGCGCCAAATTTCCGGGAGCCAAGCGTTTCTCGCTGGAAGGTGGGGATGCCCTGATCCCGATGTTGAAAGAGATGATTCGCCATGCCGGTAAAAACGGTACGCGAGAAGTTGTGTTGGGGATGGCGCATCGTGGCCGTCTGAATGTACTGATTAATGTGCTGGGTAAACAGCCACAGGAACTGTTCGATGAGTTCTCTGGCAAACATAAAGAACATCTTGGCACCGGTGATGTCAAATACCATCAGGGTTTTTCTTCTGACGTTGACACTGAAGGCGGTAAAGTGCATTTGGCGCTGGCATTCAATCCTTCCCATCTGGAAATTGTCAGTCCGGTGGTGATAGGGTCGGTTCGCGCCCGTATTGACCGTCTCGATCAGCCAAGTAGTTCGTTGGTTTTGCCAGTCACTATTCATGGTGATGCGGCAATGGCCGGTCAGGGTGTGGTTCAGGAAACCCTGAACATGTCCAAAGCTCGCGGTTATGAAGTCGGTGGTACGATCCGTATCGTGATCAACAATCAGATCGGTTTTACCACATCTAATCCGCTTGATGCTCGTTCTACCGAATACTGTACCGATATCGGCAAGATGGTGCAGTCACCTATTTTTCACGTGAACGCTGATGATCCAGAAGCTGTGGCCTTTGTCACCTGTTTAGCGCTGGATTTCCGTAACACCTTCAAGCGTGATGTATTCATCGATCTGGTCTGTTATCGCCGTCATGGTCACAATGAAGCGGATGAACCCAGTGCTACCCAACCGATGATGTATCAGAAGATCAAAAAACATCCGACACCGCGCAAGATTTACGCCGATCGCCTGGAACAGCAGAAGATTGCTACGTTGGAAGATGCCACCGAGTTGGTTAATCTCTATCGTGATGCGCTGGATGAGGGTGAATGCGTTGTTGAAGAGTGGCAGCCGATGGATATGCACTCTTTCACTTGGTCACCGTATCTCAACCATGAATGGGATGAAGAGTATCCTCATAAAGTTGAGATGAAACGATTACAGGAACTCGCCAGACGGATTAGTGAAATTCCTGAAGCCATAGAGATGCAGCCGCGTGTCATTAAGGTTTATAAGGATCGCGCGGAAATGGCTGAGGGTCGGAAACTTTTTGACTGGGGTGGTGCCGAGACACTGGCTTACGCTACATTGGTTGATGAAGGTATTCCGATACGCTTGTCTGGCGAAGATACCGGGCGTGGCACGTTTTTCCATCGTCATGCCGTCGTGCATAACCAGAAAAATGGCTCGACGTATACTCCACTGGCGCATGTTCATAATTCCCAGGGCGAATTCAAAGTATGGGATTCGGTACTGTCTGAAGAAGCCGTTCTGGCCTTTGAATATGGTTATGCAACAGCAGAGCCCCGTACGTTGACTATCTGGGAAGCCCAGTTTGGTGACTTTGCCAATGGCGCTCAGGTGGTGATTGACCAGTTCATCAGTTCTGGTGAGCAAAAATGGGGGCGGATGTGTGGTCTGGTGATGTTATTGCCGCATGGTTATGAAGGGCAGGGGCCTGAACACTCCTCCGCACGTCTGGAACGTTATCTGCAATTATGTGCTGAACAGAATATGCAGGTCTGTATTCCATCAACACCAGCTCAGGTTTACCACATGCTGCGCCGTCAGGCACTGCGTGGCATGCGTCGACCGCTGGTGGTAATGTCACCGAAATCACTGCTGCGTCATCCACTGGCTACGTCTTCACTGGATGAGCTGGCTAATGGGCATTTTCAGCCTGCAATTGCTGAAATTGACGCGTTGGAGCCAAAGGCAGTGAAGCGCGTCGTCCTCTGTTCCGGTAAGGTTTACTATGATTTATTGGAACAGCGTCGTAAAAATGAGCAGAAAGATGTGGCGATTGTTCGCATTGAGCAGCTTTATCCGTTCCCGCATCAGTATGTACAAGCGGCACTGGAAGCTTTTGCTCATGTGCATGATTTTGTCTGGTGTCAGGAGGAACCGCTTAACCAGGGAGCCTGGTATTGCAGCCAACATCATTTACGTGAGGTGATTCCTTTCGGGGCATCTCTACGGTATGCCGGGCGTCCGGCTTCTGCTTCACCCGCCGTCGGCTATATGTCCGTACACCAGAAACAGCAGCAAGATCTGGTTAATGACGCGCTGAACGTTGATTAAATTAGAAGGATAAATAATGAGTAGCGTAGATATTCTCGTTCCTGACCTGCCTGAATCGGTCGTAGATGCTGCCGTAGCCACTTGGCATAAAAACCCGGGTGATAGCGTTCAGCGCGATGAAGTGTTGGTTGAGATCGAAACGGATAAAGTGGTTTTAGAGGTTCCGGCTGCTGAGGCGGGCATTCTCGATGTTATTCTGGAAAATGAAGGCGCAACGGTAACTTCCCGTCAGGTCTTGGGGCGTCTTCGTCCGGGTGACAGTACGGGTAAAGAGAGCAGTGAAAAACCACAGAGCAAAGAGTCTACACCTGCCCAGCGTTACACCGCGGCGTTGGAAGAAGAAAATAATGATGTGCTTAGCCCGGCGATTCGTCGTCTGATTGCTGAACATGAGCTGGATGCTACAGCCATTAAAGGCAGTGGAGTTGGTGGTCGCATCACGCGTGAAGATGTGGAAAAACACCTCGCCGCCCAAAGTAAGGAAAGTAAGAAGACAGTGACACCGACGCCAGTGACGGATGTCGTAGAGACACCGGTGCTAGGTGGCCGCAGTGAAAAACGAGTCCCGATGACTCGTCTGCGCAAGCGTGTTGCTGAACGCCTGCTGGAAGCGAAGAACAGTACTGCCATGCTGACGACGTTTAATGAGGTCAACATGCAGCCGATTATGGACATGCGTCGCCAATACGGTGAAGCGTTTGAAAAACGTCATGGTGTTCGTCTTGGCTTTATGTCTTTTTACATCAAGGCCGTTGTCGAAGCGCTGAAACGCTACCCGGAAGTGAATGCGTCTATTGATGGCGAAAATGTGGTTTATCACAACTACTTTGACATCAGTATTGCGGTTTCAACGCCGCGTGGCCTGGTGACTCCGGTTCTGAAAGATGTTGATGCCTTGGGTATGGCGGATATCGAGAAAAGAATCAAAGAGTTGGCGGTAAAAGGTCGTGACGGCAAACTGACGGTTGAAGAGTTGACCGGTGGCAACTTTACCATTACTAACGGTGGTGTGTTCGGTTCACTGATGTCTACCCCGATTATTAACCCGCCGCAGAGCGCTATTCTGGGTATGCATGCCATTAAGGATCGTCCGATGGCGATTAACGGCCAGGTAGTGATCCTGCCGATGATGTATCTGGCGCTTTCTTATGATCACCGTTTGGTTGATGGACGCGAGTCTGTTGGCTTCCTGGTTACCATAAAAGAGATGCTGGAAGATCCTGCTCGTCTGTTGTTGGACGTATAAAGCTGTTTGGGCGGCATAATCAATTTTATGCCGCCTGTCGAGAGTGCTATGCAGGCCGTTTTCATAACGGCTTTATCCAAAATACAAGAAAGTCCCAGGACTTATCTTCAAACTTAAATGGATAGAACATCATGAATTTACACGAGTATCAGGCAAAACAACTCTTTGCTCGGTATGGTTTACCCGCACCCACCGGTTATGCCTGCACCACGCCGCGTGAGGCAGAAGAAGCTGCATCAAAAATTGGTGCTGGTCCCTGGGTGGTCAAGTGTCAGGTTCATGCCGGTGGTCGAGGCAAGGCTGGCGGCGTCAAGGTCGTAAAAAGTAAAGAAGACATCCGCGCCTTTGCGGAAAATTGGCTGGGTAAGCGTCTGGTGACTTACCAGACTGATGCCAATGGCCAGCCAGTAAGCCAAATTCTGGTGGAAAGTGCTACCGACATTGATAAAGAGCTCTATCTGGGTGCAGTGATTGACCGTGCCAGTCGTCGTGTTGTCTTCATGGCTTCCACTGAAGGTGGCGTTGAGATTGAGAAAGTGGCTGAAGAAACGCCGCATCTGATTCATAAAGCTGCCTTGGATCCGCTGACTGGTCCTCAACCTTATCAAGGACGTGAGTTAGCGTTCAAGCTGGGTCTCAGCGGTAAGCAGGTTGCTCAGTTCACCAAGATTTTTATGGGGCTGGCAACCATGTTCCTGGAACGTGATCTGGCATTGGTGGAAATCAATCCATTAGTCATCACCCAACAGGGTGATCTGGTGTGTCTGGATGGCAAACTGGGCGTTGATGGCAATGCCTTGTTCCGTCAGCCGGAATTACGTGAGATGCATGATGCCAGTCAGGAAGATCCGCGTGAGGAGCATGCTGCCCAGTGGGAGCTTAATTATGTGGCTCTGGATGGCAACATCGGTTGTATGGTGAATGGCGCCGGTTTGGCAATGGGCACCATGGATATTGTCAAATTGCATGGTGGCGCGCCAGCTAATTTCCTGGACGTGGGCGGTGGTGCGACGAAAGAACGTGTAACAGAAGCTTTTAAAATTATTTTATCGGATGACAAGGTAAAAGCGGTGCTGGTGAATATTTTCGGTGGCATCGTGCGTTGTGATTTGATTGCTGACGGTATTATCGGGGCGGTAGCAGAAGTGGGTGTAAACGTGCCTGTCGTTGTGCGTCTCGAAGGTAACAATGCAGAGCTGGGAGCGAAGAAATTGGCGGACAGCGGTTTGAATATCATTGCTGCGACCAGTCTGACGGATGCGGCTCAGCAAGTGGTTGCTGCAGTGGAGGGTAAATAATGTCCATTCTGATCGATAAAAACACCAAAGTTATCTGCCAGGGTTTGACTGGTAGCCAGGGTACCTTCCACTCTGAACAGGCGATTGCTTATGGTACACAAATGGTCGGCGGTGTAACGCCGGGTAAAGGTGGTACCGAGCACCTCGGACTGCCGGTGTTTAATACTGTGCGCGAAGCGGTAGAGGCCACTGGTGCCACTGCATCAGTTATTTATGTACCGGCTCCATTCTGTAAAGATTCTATCCTGGAAGCTATTGATGCTGGCATTCAGTTGATTATCTGTATCACCGAGGGGATCCCGACCCTCGACATGCTGAGCGTAAAGGTCAAGCTGGAGCAAAGCGGTGTTCGTATGATTGGACCTAACTGTCCGGGCGTCATTACGCCAGGTGAGTGTAAAATCGGTATTATGCCGGGCCATATTCACCTGCCAGGTAAAGTGGGCATCGTCTCCCGCTCAGGTACATTGACTTATGAAGCCGTGAAACAAACGACGGATATTGGTCTGGGGCAGTCGAGCTGTGTTGGTATTGGTGGTGATCCGATCCCCGGCTCAAACTTTATTGATATCCTGAAGCTGTTTGAGCAGGATCCCCAAACCAAGGCTATTGTGATGATCGGTGAGATTGGTGGTACTGCCGAGGAAGAGGCCGCTGCTTATATTAAAGAGCATATTACAAAACCAGTCGTCGGCTACATAGCCGGGGTGACCGCGCCAAAAGGTAAACGAATGGGTCATGCCGGGGCAATTATTGCCGGTGGTAAAGGAACTGCAGATGATAAATTCGCAGCACTGGAAGCTGCCGGTGTTAAAACGGTTCGTAGTCTGGCTGATATTGGCGACGCAGTAAAGTCTGTGCTGACACGCTAGAGCCACACTACAGGACATATTCCTACGCTAGTGTGTAATATTTTTAAAGTTCGACATGTTTGGCCACCTTCGCGTGGCCTTTTTTGTATTGTCATTATTAATATGCATATAAATAACTTTTGCGAAATTAAAATATATCAAATCCGCAACAATATTATAACAATGCTGATTATTAATTATAATTTTTGATAATTGGGATCAACACACATTTTTTTTAATTTAAGTAAAAAATATATTATCGTTAGCGATAATTTGAAACTTAAGAATTACATAAAATTAACAATGCGGCCAATAAAAAATTAAATAACATCGATAGTTAACATAAGCGTGAATAATTGTTTCAGATCAACAAAATCTACCCAGTGTTATTTCTCTAATAATGCTAAATTGCGCCAGATCAATTGCATTCTGGGGTGTATATGTGAGAAGGGTTGATATAGAATCAAAAACCCAATCTACATCACGTAAAAACTTATTTATTGTAGATAATTAGAGGCGTAATATACGGTTACTCTATTTGGGTATGATATTTGTAATACCAATGTTCTCTTTTGAGTCTACTTGTTGGATTTACTATACTTATTTGCAATGTGTATATACTTGATAGATTTCATGATGCAGGAAGGTGGCAAGTGAATGAGGTCTGATGAGCTTACTTAAATAAGTGATTCGGGTGAGTGAACGACGCTAACATTACTGTAACTTGAAAGATCATGGGTATCAGCCTGCGCTGAAGCATTTTTTGTGCTTTTTAGGGTATTACTGCCGGGTGTTTAGCAGCTTGTCTATACTGAAAGCTAAAACCTTCCTGCGAGGAGCAAGGAGTCAAGATGTTAGATATAGTCGAACTGTCGCGTTTACAGTTTGCCTTAACAGCGATGTATCATTTCCTGTTCGTTCCATTAACGTTAGGTATGACGTTTATATTGGCGATTATGGAAACGGTATATGTCCTGTCTGGTAAACAAATCTATAAAGATATGACGAAGTTTTGGGGCAAACTGTTTGCAATTAACTTTGCACTCGGTGTTGCCACTGGACTAACCATGGAATTCCAGTTTGGTACTAACTGGTCTTATTTCTCGCATTATGTCGGGGATATCTTCGGTGCACCTCTGGCGATTGAAGGCCTGATGGCATTCTTTCTGGAATCCACGTTTATCGGGTTGTTCTTCTTCGGTTGGGATCGTCTGGGCAAAGTTCAGCACATGACGGTTACCTGGCTGGTCGCTCTGGGATCCAATCTCTCTGCACTATGGATTCTGGTTGCGAATGGCTGGATGCAGAACCCCATCGCCTCTGATTTCAATTTCGAAACCATGCGTATGGAAATGATGAGTTTTAGTGAGCTGATACTGAACCCGGTAGCTCAGGTGAAGTTTGTTCATACTGTGGCCGCAGGTTATTGTACTGGTGCGATGTTTGTTCTTGGTATCAGTTCGTTCTATTTGCTGAAAGGCCGTGATGTCGCTTTTGCCAAACGCTCATTTGCAATTGCAGCCAGTTTCGGTATGGCTGCTGTGTTGTCCGTTATTGTGCTGGGTGATGAATCCGGTTATGAAATGGGTGACGTACAAAAAACCAAACTGGCTGCCATTGAAGCCGAGTGGGAAACCCAGCCGGCACCTGCTGCTTTTACGCTGTTTGGCCTGCCAAATCAGGATTCGATGGAGAATAAGTACTCTATTCAGATCCCTTATGTGCTTGGCTTGATCGCTACCCGTTCTACCGATAAAACGGTTACCGGTCTGAAAGAGCTTATGGCGCAACATGAAGTCCGTATCCGCAATGGAATGAAAGCCTATCAATTGCTGGAGCAGTTACGTGCGGGTAATACTGATCCCTCAGTACGTGAGGCCTTTAATAAAGCCAAGAAAGATCTGGGTTATGGCCTGCTGCTGAAACGCTATACGCCCAATGTATCCGATGCAACTGAGAATCAAATCAAGCAGGCAACAAAAGATTCTATTCCGCGTGTTGCTCCGTTGTATTTCGCCTTCCGCATTATGGTGGCCTGCGGTGGTTTGATGTTGCTGATCATCGGCCTCTCCTTCTGGTCAGTGTTGAGAAACAAAATTGGTCATAAAAAGTGGCTGCATCGTGCGGCATTGTATGGCATCCCACTGCCGTGGATTGCTGTCGAATCAGGGTGGTTTGTCGCCGAGTATGGTCGTCAACCTTGGGCAATTGGTGAAATATTACCAACCGCTGTTGCCAACTCGTCGTTGACTGCCGGAGATATCCTGTTTTCTATGGGGCTGATTTGTGGTCTGTATACGTTATTCCTTGTCGCAGAAACCTATCTGATGTTCAAGTATGCGCGTCTCGGTCCCAGTAGCCTGAAAACGGGTGCCTACCACTTTGAACAGCCGATTGCAGCTGCGCAGGACGCACGGTAACAGGAGTCCGCTATGTTTGATTATGAAGTATTACGTTTTATCTGGTGGCTGCTGATTGGCGTGTTGCTGATCGGTTTTACGGTCACCGATGGTTTTGACATGGGTGTGGGCATCCTGGTTCGCCTGATGGGCCGAAATGATGTCGAGCGCCGGGTAATGATCAACTGTATCGCTCCCCATTGGGATGGTAATCAGGTGTGGTTGATAACCGCTGGTGGAGCGTTGTTTGCTGCATGGCCAACGGTTTATGCCGCTGCATTCTCTGGGTTCTACGTTGCGATGATTCTGGTGCTGGCCTCATTGTTCTTCCGTCCGGTCGGTTTCGACTACCGTTCCAAGATTGAAGACTCGCGTTGGCGCAATATGTGGGATTGGGGTATTTTTGCCGGTAGCTTTATCCCGCCAGTCGTTATTGGCGTAGCTTTCGGTAATCTGCTGCAAGGTGTTCCATTCCATATGGATGAATATCTGCGCTTGTACTACACCGGCAACTTCTTCCAGCTTCTGAACCCGTTCGGATTACTGGCTGGTATCGTCAGCCTGAGCATGTTTCTGGCTCAAGGTGCGACTTACCTGATGATGCGTACAACCGGCGAATTGCACATTCGTTCCAAAGTCGCGGCTCAGGTGTCATCACTTCTGTTGGTGGTTACGTTTGCACTGGCCGGCGTATGGGTTGTTTATGGTATTGATGGCTATGTCATCACTTCTGTGATTAATACGGCTGCCGAATCTAACCCGCTACATAAAGAAGTTGTTCGTCAGGCGGGAGCATGGATGATTAATTTCAATAAATATCCGGTGCTGTGGGCTATTCCACTGTTAGGTGTGGTCTCACCGTTATTGTCAGCGATGATGGCCCGGTTGGAAAAAGATGCAATGGCATTTTTGTTCTCATCACTGAGTATTGCGGGTGTCATTCTGACAGCCGGTACAGCTATGTTCCCATTCATTATGCCGTCCGTAACCATGCCGAATGCTAGCCTGACCATGTGGGATGCGACATCCAGTTTGTTAACACTACAGGTAATGACTGTCGTGTCGATTATCTTCGTACCGATTATGTTGGCTTATACTTGCTGGTGTTACTACAAGATGTTTGGCCGTATTACCAAAGAGCATGTTGAGCAGAACTCTCATTCGCTGTATTAAGTAAGGAGCATAATTTATGTGGTATTTTGCCTGGATACTAGGAACGCTTCTTGCTTGTTCGCTGGGAATTGTTACTGCCCTGGCGCTTGAGCAGGGTGAAGCAAACAAAGCGGTGAAAGATAAATCACAATGAGTCGTCTTGTTGATAATCTCTATCGTTTAATGGACAAAGGCCCGTTTCGGGCCTTTTCCCTGATCATGGCGCTTTTGCTGGCTGGGTGTGTGTTTTGGGAACCGGCACGTTTCGCTGCTAAAACCAGTTCTCTTGCTGTCTGGCAAGGTTTTTTACTGGTTTGGGCCGTGTGTGCTGGTGTCGTCCATGGGACGGGTTACCGACCGCAACGTTTGCGGTGGCGAGCTATCTTCTCTCCTCTTCCTGCATTTGTGATTCTTGTCTCAGGATTGTATTACTACTTCTTGTAAACGAATCTTTAATTCCTTTTTGTTATGGGTTGTAAACAACCCATAATTATTTACTTTCCTGTACATACTTCCGATTCCAAACACCATCCCTCTTGCGTATAGTAACGAGGTTTATCGCATTGCCGGAATGTAAAGTGAGTAATAAGGTGAAGGTGTTCCGCTGGCCAGTACGCGTCTATTTTGAAGACACTGATGCAGGTGGGGTAGTTTACCACGCCCGTTATGTTGCCTTTTATGAAAGGGCTCGGACGGAAATGCTGCGTGAGCATGGTTTTCATCAGCAGGCGCTGTTGGAAGAACATATTGCCTTTGCTGTTCGTAAAATAGCAGTGGAGTACCTTGTTCCAGCGCGTCTTGACGATTTGTTGGAAGTGCAAAGCGAGATCGTTTTGATACGTGGCGCTTCTCTGACTTTCGCTCAGCGTATTCTCAATTCGCATGGTAGTGTGCTAAGCCATGCTGAGGTCTTGATCGCCTGTATCGATCCACATCAAATGAAGCCGATTGCGCTTCCTAAGTCTATTGTCGCGGAGTTTAAGCAGTGACTGACATGAATATCCTTGATTTGTTCCTGAAGGCTAGCCTTTTGGTTAAACTTATCATGCTAATTTTAATCTGTTTTTCTATCGCTTCCTGGGCAATCATCATTCAGCGTACGCGTATTCTGAATGCGGCGGCTCGTGATGCTGAAGCATTTGAAGACAAATTCTGGTCGGGTATTGAATTATCACGTCTTTATCAGGAGAGCCAGACTCGCCGGGAAAGTCTGACGGGAACAGAACAAATTTTTTATGCAGGCTTTAAAGAGTTTGCTCGCCTGCACCGGGCAAACAGCCATGCGGCAGAGGCTGTGGTTGAAGGTGCATCCCGTGCGATGCGTATTTCCATGAATCGAGAACTGGAAAGTTTGGAAACGCATATTCCGTTTTTGGGTACCGTGGGTTCCATTAGCCCTTATATCGGGCTTTTCGGTACTGTATGGGGGATCATGCATGCCTTTATTGCTCTTGGTGCGGTAAAACAGGCAACGTTGCAGATGGTGGCTCCGGGCATCGCCGAGGCATTGATTGCCACGGCTATCGGTTTGTTTGCTGCCATCCCGGCTGTGATGGCATTTAACCGCCTGAATCAGCAGGTAAACAGGCTCGAGCAGAATTACGATAACTTTATGGAAGAGTTTATTGCCATCCTGCATCGTCAGGCATTCTCCAGCGAAAATAGTCGTTAATCAGGAGGATAGCATGGCACGTGTACGTCGTGGTCGCCGGGCGCTGAAGTCCGAGATTAATATTGTTCCACTGTTGGATGTATTGCTGGTATTGCTGCTCATTTTTATGGCGACGGCACCGATTATTACCCAAAGTGTGGAAGTCGATTTGCCGGATGCAACAGAGTCAAAAACGGTTTCCAGCAATGACACCCCTCCAGTGATTGTTGAGGTATCTGGCATCGGGCAGTACAGCTTGGTCATTGATCATAATCGTATGGAGCAGTTACCGCCGGAGCAGGTTGTAGCAGAAGCGCAGTCCCGCTTATCGGCGAATCCCAAAACGATATTTTTGATTGGCGGAGCGAAAGATGTTCCATATAACGAAATTATCAAAGCATTGAATTTGTTACATCAGGCTGGTGTGAAATCTGTAGGCTTGATGACGCAACCGATTTAAATAGGTTGGTTTGTTAATGAGCGTTAGTCATTTTTCTGGCAACACTGTTTTTGGAAACCACTTGTGCTAAAGGCAAACGAACAAAACGACAAGTTAAAACGTGCCGTAATTGTCTCGGCAGTTTTGCACATCATTCTGATTGTGTTGCTGGTTCTGAGTTCATCGAACCAGAATATGGATGCTAGTGGCGGCGGCGGCGGTTCATCGATTGATGCGGTCATGGTTGATCCCAATGCGGTTGTTGAACAGTATAACCGCCAGCAACAGCAACAGACCGATGCCAAACGTGCTGAACAGTTACGCCAAAAACAAGCTGAACAGCAGGCTGTCGAGTTACAGGAAAAACAGGCGGCTGAGCAGCAGCGTTTGAAAGAATTGGAGAAAGAACGCCTACAGGCTCAGGAAGAGGCTAAAAAGCAGGCTCAGCAGCAGGCTGAACAACGTAAACAAGCAGAAGAAGCGGTACTGCAAGCCAAAGAACAGCAAAAACAAGCTGAAGCGGCAGCCGCCAAGGTGAAGGCTGAGGCTGAACAGCAGGCGAAAGCCGCGGCGGCAGCGAAGAAAAAAGCGGAAGATGAAGCCAAGAAACAGGCCGCGGCGGCAGCGAAGAAAAAAGCGGAAGATGAAGCCAAGAAACAGGCAGCAGCGGAAGCGAAGAAAAAAGCGGAAGATGTTGCCAAGGCAAAAGCAGCAGAGTTAACGAAACAAAAAACGCAAGAAGAAGCAAAAGCCAAGGCGGCAGCAGCCGTAGCAGCCAAAGAAAAAGCCGCGGCAGATGCAGCCAAAAAAGCCGAAGTGGCAGCCGCTGCCAGAAAAAAAGCAGCTGAAGATAAAAAGAAAGCGGCTGCTGAAGCGGCTAAACAAGCCAATACTGTTGATAATTTGTTAGGTGGTCTGGCTTCTTCGAAGAATGCCCCCAAAAGTGGTAGTAGTGCGACGGCAAATGCCGGTAATGCACCCGCTGGTGTTGGCAACAACAAGAAAAGTGGTGCTTCTGGTGCTGCACTTGACAGCTATGGCAGTCAGGTCAGAGCAGCTATTCAGAGTAAATTCTATAATTGGGAGTCATATAAGGGGCGTACTTGTACATTACGGGTGAAATTGGCGCCAGACGGTTTACTGGTTGATGTTCAGACTGAAGGTGGCGATCCCGCTTTATGTCAGGCCGCTACTGCTGCGGCTAAGCAGGCCAGAATTCCTAAGCCACCTAGCCGGGAAGTGTACGAAGCTTTTAAAAACGCGCCGATAGATTTTAAACCGCAATAATTATGTCACTTACCAGTATGGGTTTGAGACTATTACTATGGTAAGTGGGCTGGGTTATAGTGTTTTGTTGATATTGGTTTGTTGAGATTCTGCTGTTTATCATAGGCTAAGAGCCTGGATAAGGGAGATAAAATGAAGCAGGCATTTAAAGTTGCGTTGAGTTTTTTAATGCTGTGGGCATCTGTACTACATGCAGAAGTGCGTATAGAAATAACCCAGGGTGTCGACTCTGCACGCCCGATTGGTGTTGTTCCGTTCAAATGGGTTGGCCCTGGTGCTGCACCGGCAGACATTGGTGGCATTGTAGGAGCGGACTTGCGTAACAGTGGGAAATTCAATCCAATTGATCCGAGTCGTATGCCTCAACAACCAGGAAGTGTTGCTGAAATCACGCCAGCAGCATGGACTGCACTGGGTATTGATGATGTGGTTATTGGTCAGGTTCAACCGAGTGCTGATGGGTATGTAATTTCCTATCAGCTTGTCGATGTTTCCGGTAGCACGGGTAACGTCCTGTCACAAAACCAGTTTAAGGTAACGAAACAATGGTTACGTTATGCGGCACATACCGCCAGTGATCAAATATTTGAAAAACTGACCGGTATTAAGGGCGCTTTCCGTACCCGTATTGCTTATGTGGTTCAAACCAATGGCGGTAAATATCCCTATGAGCTGCGTGTAGCTGATTATGATGGTTACAACCAGTTTGTCGTTCATCGCTCTCCTGAACCGCTGATGTCACCAGCCTGGTCGCCGGATGGCAGCAAACTGGCCTATGTAACGTTTGAAAGTGGTCGCTCGGCATTGGTTATCCAAACGCTGGCTAACGGGGCTATCCGTCAGGTTGCTTCATTCCCTCGTCACAATGGCGCACCCGCATTCTCTCCTGATGGCACTAAATTGGCGTTTGCACTTTCCAAAAGTGGAAGCCTGAATCTGTATGTCATGAATTTGAGTTCTGGACAGATTAGCCAGATAACGAATAGTCGCAGTAATAATACGGAGCCGACTTGGTTTCCAGATAGCCAGACACTGGCCTATACTTCTGACCAGACCGGGCGTCCCCAGATATACAAGATTAGCGTTAACGGTGGACCGTCTCAGCGTCTGACGTGGGAAGGGCCTCAGAATCAAGAGGCGGAAATCAGTAATGATGGTAAATTTATGGTGATGGTGAGCACTAACAATGGTGCTCAACACATTGCCAAGCAAGATCTGGTAACGGGCGCTGTTCAAGTATTAACGGACTCGTTCCTGGACGAAACGCCAAGTATTGCGCCTAACGGTACCATGGTGATCTACAGTTCTGAACAAGGATTGGGATCCGTGCTTCAGTTAGTCTCGACTGATGGACGTTTCAAAGCGCGCCTTCCGGCTACTGATGGACAGGTTAACTCTCCTGCTTGGTCGCCGTATTTATAAATGCAAACAAATATGTATAACCTATTCAAAGGACATAAAAATGCAATTCAATAAAGTACTGAAAGGCCTCATGTTGGCTTTGCCGGTGCTGGCCGTTGCCGCATGTAGCTCTAATAAACATGCTAACAATGACCAATCGTCTACGGACGGAACGGGAATGGGAATGGAAAACAATGGCAATATGTCATCTGCTGAACAGGCTCGCCTGCAGATACAAAAATTGCAGCGCAACAATACCGTTTACTTTGATCTGGACAAGTATGATATCCGCTCTGACTTTGCGCAGATGTTGGACGAGCATGCTGCCTTCCTGCGTAATAATCCGTCCTACAAAGTGACTATCGAAGGTTACACGGATGAACGTGGTACTCCAGAGTACAATATCGCGTTGGGTGAACGTCGTGCTAACGCGGTACAGATGTATTTGCAAGGTAAAGGCGTTTCGGCTGACCAAATCTCTATCGTTTCTTACGGTAAAGAAAAACCCGCTGTTCTGGGTCATGATGAAGCGGCTTACGCTAAAAACCGTCGTGCTGTCCTGGTATATTAAGAGAATCGCATGAACAGTAACTTCAGACATCATTTGTTGAGTCTGTCGTTACTGATTGGCGTAGCGACCCCTTGGGTCGCTACTGCCCAGGCACCAATCAGTAATGCCGGCTCCGGCTCGATAGAAGATCGAGTCATTGAACTTGAGCGTATCGCTAACGCTCGTGGTCAGCTTTTAACCGAACTTCAGAAACAAGTCTCGGCGACTCAAGACGAGATTGATAGCTTACGCGGCCAAATTCAGGAAAATCAGTATCAGTTGCAGCAGGTTGTTGAGCGACAGAAACAAATATATCAACAAATTGATGGACTGAGTTCCAAAGGGGGACAGCCGTCTTCTGCGGCAGCGGAAGGCAGCACAGCAACGACACCTGATGCTGGCGCAACAAATACCAGCAGCACTTCTCCGGCCGCTGTGCCTGCCAGTTCGGGGGATGCAAACAGCGACTATAATGAAGCCGTAGCTTTAGTGCTTGAAAAAAAGCAGTATGATCAAGCCATTGTTGCATTCCAAAATTTTATCAAGAAATATCCTGATTCTACTTTCCAGCCAAATGCCAACTATTGGCTTGGGCAACTGTACTACACCAAAGGTAAAAAAGACGATGCGGCATATTATTTTGCTAATGTCGTCAAAAATTATCCTAAATCCCCCAAAGCATCTGAAGCGTTATTCAAGGTTGGGGTAATCATGCAAGAAAAAGGTCAGCCTGATAAGGCAAAAGCAGTATATCAGCAGGTTATTAAAATCTATCCCAACACTGAAAGCGCCAAACAGGCACGGAAGCGTTTGACGGCTTTGTGATTCTTTTCGGTAAGCACAAAAATCACTCATCCCGTGTGATTTTTGTGCTTTATTGCGTGAAGAACAAGCAGTCGGACCTTTTGGGTGGGAAATAGGTTGCACTGAGAAATTATATTAGTAATATATGCCGCCGTTGCCAAGGCAAGACTGAATCGCTAAAGCAGCTGTAAATTTGGGTCGTTAGCTCAGTTGGTAGAGCAGTTGACTTTTAATCAATTGGTCGCAGGTTCGAATCCCGCACGACCCACCAAATTTCAAGAAATACTATTTTTTCTTTGCAGAATTCCGCATTGCGGGTCGTTAGCTCAGTTGGTAGAGCAGTTGACTTTTAATCAATTGGTCGCAGGTTCGAATCCCGCACGACCCACCATTTCAAATTACGCTGATTATCTTTATTCCACCAAAACGGCATGTTGCACATATCGTGTGGGTGAGAACCTGCGTTCAGGTTCGAGCCGAGCGAAAGCGAGACAGCAACGCGATAGCGTTGACTCGGAGGGTGAGGCCAAAGGCCGAATCATCCCGCACGACCCACCATTTCAAATTACGCTGATTATCTTTATTTCACCAAAACCGCATGTTGCACATATCGTGTGGGTGAGAACCTGCGTTCAGGTTCGAGCCGAGCGAAAGCGAGACAGCAACGCGATAGCGTTGACCCAGAGGGTGAGGCCAAAGGCCGAATCATCCCGCACGACCCACCATTTCAAATTACGCTGATTATCTTTATTTCACCAAAACCGCGTGTTGCACATATCGTGATGGTGGAGACTGTGCACGAATTGCAGTCCTGTAAAACTGGCACCGCTCACAACAATCCTCTTGCAAGGAGAGTTTGTGTCGATGCCAGCCATGCGTGATCTACCTCTGACTGTGTCTAATTGCCGAGTTACCGGCCGGATTGGGTGCCCTCCAACGCCTCTGCCGGGGTCCAGTTGCCATGCAGTGACATGCGTAGACGGAACGGAACCTTGATGTGGGCGACAGGGCCGGTAGCCATCTTCAGCGAGTCCAGCACCACTAATTCGGTATCGTTGCCGTGGAGATGATTTAGCAACGCGATCACATAGCCGTCGCCCTCGGGCGCATCTGGTGAACGGGGAACGAAAATCGGTTCCTGAAAGCACTGCGCATTACCGGGATACCAGGCTTCAGTCTCGCCGGTCCTTACGTTGACATGAGCAAGCTGGTTGAAGAACTGAAATGGCCGTTCGCCCAGTGTCTCGTCGAAGGGCAGGGCCGGGTCGAAGGCAAGGACAAAACCGTGCTCATATGGCTTGCCGGTGAAGCGTTCATCACAGCGGGGGAACTCGCAAGGGAAGGACGTGAGAGGTTGTGGCTGGAGAGTCTGTTGGCCAGCCCCTGATTCTCCCGGGCCGTTGAGATTGAACGTCCATCGCATGAGCTGTGAACTCAGGGTCTCCGGTAAAGGAACGGAACCGTCGGCCTGTGGGAAGAAATAGAATACGTTGCCGTTCGTTACCGGCATGTCGACGCGCAGTAAACCATCCTCCTCATAAGAGTTGAGGGTATGCCCCTGAAAGCCATCCTTCGGTCCGTGGAACCACATAACATCCTCACTGCTGCCGTCACGCGGTAGGACACCGAAGAGTTGTGGCAGGTCCGGCTGCCATTCGAAATGTTGACCGCCCGCTTTCATCCGGTCGACATCGGCGGTCAGCGGGATAAGTGGGAAGACGACGTGGTGGGCGGTGACGGCGAAGTCATGAATCATCGCTGCATAGGGGCCCTTGAACCAGATTTCTTTTTTCAGCTTACCGCTGGCATCGATCTCGAAATAGGCAATGTCCGATGTACCATCGCCCTTGGCTTCATAGGCGAAGCACAGAAGGTCGCCATTGTCGGGATCGATCTTGGGATGCGCGGTGAAGGTGGCCGATTTGATCTGTCCGTTGAAGTCCCAGACGCCAAGCGTTTCCAGTGTGTCAGGATCGAGTGCATAAGGCAGCGTGTCCTCCTTCATTGCCAACAAGACGCCAGCATGGAACAGCACGGTAGTGTTGGCCGTGGTGTTGTTCTCGGCGGCCAGCGGATCGTTGGTGTAGATGTTGCGGTAGATGCCGTTGAGGGAACGTCGCTCCTTCCATTGTGCCTTCAGCCTGTCAGTCTGAACGTAACGGCGCCGTAGGCTGACGTGGCCGTTCTCGAATTTGAAGGCTGATACAAGCCCGTCACCGTTGAAGAAGATGTCCTTGCCCCGCATCGGCGGATAGTAGGAATCCGGAGAGACCTGAAAGAAGGTGCCTTTGATCTGGGGCGGAACCTCGCCTTCGATCTCTAGATCGAAGACCTGTGTCTCGACACGGCTCGGTTTGTACAGGCCGGAGAACTCCGGCGTTTCAGGAAATTTCAGACTCATGATCATTGCTCCTCAGTTTTTTGCGATGAATTGCTGACCAGGTGGCACTCAGAAGGGATAGGCGCGCGGTTCATGCTGCACGCTGATCCAGTGGTCGGTCGTCAATTCCTGGATGATCCAGTCGCTGTTGAAGCGGCCGAGGCCGCTGTTCTTCTCTCCACCGAACATCGTGTTGGGATCGTCGTTGGGAGAAATGTCGTTGATGTGGGTCATGCCCGCCTCGATGCTTTGGGCGAAACGAAGGCCCCGCGCCGTATCCTCGGTGAACACCGAGCTCGACAGTCCGAACTCTGTCTGGTTGGCTATACGCAGGGCATCAGCTTCGTCCCTTGCTCGGATGAGCGGGGCGATTGGGCTGAACAATTCGGTCTGGGCGAGATCTGAGTCGTTGGCGACATCGGCGAAGACCTGCGGCGGTAGCACCAGTCCCGACGGCTCTTCCCCGAGAAGCTGTCGAGTGCCGATAGCGCGCGCCTTTTCAATATGCTTCAGTGCGGCCTTGAACTGTTTCTCATTGATCAACGGGCCGATCACAGTATCGGCTTCATTGGGATCGCCGACCTTGAGCTTGCGTGCCCGCTCTACGAAGGCGTCGACAAAACGGTCATAAAGACCATTTTCAATGATAATTCGGTTGCTGCTCATGCAGATCTGGCCCTGATGCAGAAAACGACCCACGATCGCCCCACTAACCGCACGGTCGAGATTAGCATCATCCAGCACCACGCAGGGCGCATTGCCGCCGAGTTCAAGTGCAACCCGCTTTAACATCGGACCCGTCATTGCCAGTTCGCCGATATGGCGGCCAACGCGCGTGGATCCTGTGAAGGAGATGAATTTCGGGATAGGGTGAAGCGTAAAGGCATCACCGATCTCGCTGATCTCGCCAACCACCACATTCAGCAGGCCGGGAGGTAGGCCCGCTTCTTCGTAGATGCTCGCGAGCAGCAGGCCGCCGGTGATCGGCGTGTCATCCGCCGGCTTGACCACAACGCTGTTGCCGATAGCGAGTGCAGGTGCGATCGTCCGGTTGGATAGATGCATAGGGAAGTTCCAGGGGCTGATGACGCCGATGACGCCGAGAGGACGGCGGTAGACGCGGCTTTCCTTGCCGGGAACGTCAATCGGCAGAATGCGCCCAGCAATACGGGCCGGCATGGTGGCAGCCGCAAGCGTACAGGCGCGAACGCTATCCCATTCCATCTCCGCTTTCATTCGGGTACTACCGGACTCGGCGATCAGCCAGTCGACGATCTCACTATGACGCCGGTCAAGAACGTCGACGGCACGGTACATGACAGCGGCCCGTTCGCTTGGCATCAGCCGTTCCCAGTCGCGTTGGACTGCGGCAGCGGAGCGGTAGGCGTCATCGAGATCGTCGCGCGAGGCACAGGCAATCTCGGTCAGTAGTTTCTGGTTATAGGGATTATGGTCCTGAAGCGTGGTTCCGGCACGACCGGGCCGCCATTGCCCTGCGATATATTGGCCTGTGTAGTTACTTTGGGCTTGATTGATAGCACTCATGAGGTTTCTCCCTTTTGGTTTTTTGTAAGTGCGTTAGCCAGCGTGGCGGCAGCTTGCCTTGCGGCAGAGTCGTACGTTGGTGTGTTTGGCGATGAGGTTGATAGGGTTTGATTTTCGCTCTTCGTTGCCAGCACTTGGCTGGCGGCTGCGAGGCATTCCTGAGCGGCCAGAAAAATCGTGCTCTGCGGCTTGGTAAAATAGAGTAGTCTCGCCAAAGCACTGCGCAGATTTTGCTGCATGGCCTTGGCTGACGTGGTGCTCCGTTTTTTCGAAAGCTGCAAGGTTAGTCGGACGATCCTCCTCGCTAACAGCATGCTACGAACAGACGGCGTGGCTGGAAGGATGGCCCAGAACGTCGCCACGGCGATCATCACGCCAACAATTATCGCTGCTGCCTCGTTGAGCACGAGAGCGGCCCCAACTGGCGGCGAAGAGGGTTGTGATATCAGCAGGAAGGTCATGGTAAGGTCAATTGCCATCTTCGACGTCGCTGGACGCTGCATTAACCAGGCACCGATAAGCAGGAAGGGAGCGATACACAACAAGGTCGTTGCGAGGCCATCAGCATGGGGCAGCAGAAAGAGTCGAGCCAGAGCCCCGGTGATAGCGCCAGCCAGAGTGCCGAGCAGCACTTGGATTACTATGTGATTGCCTTGGTCGTGGCTGGAGAACAGCGATGTGAAAAGCGCTGCCGTCATCACCATCATGGCACCACTTCCCCAGCCCGACACCCACCAGATGATTGCGGCAATCGCCAAGGCAACAACGGGACGTGATGCCGCACGCCAGACGGACGATGGATCGATATCGAGCTGCAAGGGCTCAGGTGATGTTTTCTCATTCGCCAGGAGCTGTCGCAATTCGTCGAGTGTGCCCGCCATGGCCGACTGATCGGAATCGTTGGCTGCCGCGATCAGCATTGCCAGACGCTTTTCGGTGGGGCCATTGACCTCTGATGGCAGGTTGCCCCCGTGCGACGTGGCGCTCAGAGCGATCAATTCCAGAAGCAATCCCGAGATGCATCGCGTGCGTCGGGCTTCGCGCTGGCGATGGAGCGAACCAGCGGCATATTCATCGACGCAGCGATCGAGCGCTGTGATTTCGGAAAAAAGAGTAACGCAGGGCTTACTCATAGCGCCCTTGCGGAGGGATTCTTCAACATAGGCGAGGCAGCGATCCACTACGTCTGTCCTCCGACATGCCAGTTCCTTGCTACGGCCGGGCAATGCGCGAAACGAGAAAACCGCTGAGCAGATGATACCGATCATTGTACAGATGACCCGGTCGAGCGTGAGGCCGGGAGCGGGTACCCCCTCGCCAATTCCGAACAGGACAATAATAGACGTCGTGTAACCAGCCAATACGAAGCCGTAATTGCGAAAATGCCGAAAGATACTACCTAGCCCGGCACACAGCGCCAGCCAGGTAGCGACAGCTACAAGCGCATCTAGCCGATTCTCCGCCAACAAGTCCAGGATCAATGCACCGGCTAACGCGCCGCCGATCGTTCCGATAAGACGTGCGAGGCTGCGCTCAAGCAGAAGCCCCCGTGTCGGCTGTGCAACAAGCCACACTGTCATGGCTGCCCACCAAGGATGGTGGATGCCGAAGTTCCAGGCGGTCGCGAAAGCGAAAAGCGCAGCGGTTGTTGTCCGTAGTGCGAAAATCGGAGGCAATTCCGAACGGAGGACATTCATGTTGGGCACCTTCCGAGCACAGTCGATCTCACGATAGGATCGGTGAAATGGAAAAGCTCTTTCGTCGGACCGGGTTTGTGTCATGTGTGAGCCATAGGTAAATTATATCTATACGACATCGTTTAGTTATTATTTATTCTTTCATAAAAGTCAAGTTTTCTATACGATATCGTTCAATTAAAGGTTAAGCAGAATTACCGCTGTGTAAGCAAAAGTTTCTAAAGGAGTCATCATTAGTGAGAAGGAAAACTGAGGATCGTCGACTGAGTTTTGTTAAGGCTGCTGGAGCGTTATTAGTCGAACAAGGATTCGGTGCCGTTACGATGGAAGCAATCGCATTGCGGGCTGGTGCCTCCAAAGCTACGCTGTATAGTTACTTTTCGAGCAAGGAAGCTCTGTTCGAGACGTTTGTGCACGAAGCAGGCAAGGGAGGCCTGGAAGAACTCGAAGCCGCGAAACAGTATGGGCCGGTGAGGGAGATTCTTCATCGCCTCGGTATGGCGTATCTGAACCTCGTCACGCGTTCGGACGTGATTGAGGTCAACCGACTGATCATGGGAGAAGCCGGGAGACATCCTCAACTTAGTCGCATCTTCTATGAGAACGGTCCCCGAAAGACTCTGATCATCATCTGCGAAACGATCGAACTCCTGATGGATCGCGGCGAGCTGCGTTGTACTGACATTCGGCAAGCCGGTCTGTATTTCAAGGCACTCTGTGAGGCAGGCCTCGTCGAGCGCCAGCTGTGGGGGCTAGACCAGGCCCCCGATACAGCAATCCGCCGTGCAGCGGTTGAGGATGCGACCAATGTATATCTCAGAGCGTTTGCGGTGCACGAAACGCTCCCACTGGCAAAGTGAGCTACGGTAGCCCAGTGGCAGCGTGTCGAATGGAGGACATGCCGCTAATCATCTGATATGGCCGCTGTTTGTCACGCAATCGACGTCGACAGTCGTCGATTGCCGAATAGACCGACAAAACAAAATGCTATTCCTGATCAGTATCAGGTATTCCCCTTTTTCCTGGCTTGCCGGCTGCCTGTTTGCGTTATAATGACTGTTTCATCCTTCTGTTTAATCTCTCGGGATTTTACTGCATCTGAAATACTCATGTAGTAGTCAGACAAGCCCACAAGTAAGGTCGTTTAATGATTGGTCCATTTATTAATGGTTCTGCCATTTTAATTGGCGGAGGCTTAGGTGTTTTATTGCGTCGTTTTATCCCCCAACGTATGCGAGATGGTTTGCCGCCTGCATTTGCAATGGTTTCTATTGCCATGGGAGTAACGTTAGTTGTGAAGGTTCAACAACTTCCGGCAGTGGCATTGTCTATTGTCATCGGCGTGAGTATCGGCGAGTTGTTACGTTTAGAATTGGGTGTACAGAAGGCAGGTATTTTTGTTGAGCGGACGTTGAGTCGGTTTGTACCACCACCCGAGCATAGATTACCTCAGGACGTCTATTCGCAGAACTTTACGGCGTTAATTGTATTGTTTTGCGCCAGTGGTACAGGCGTGGTAGGCGCATTGACGGAAGGTCTGACGGGAGATTACCAACTCCTCATAATTAAATCGGTACTGGATGTTTTTACCGCACTCATTTTTGCTACTACTCTGGGTATGGCGGTCATGTCTATTGCTATTCCTCAGTTCATTGTCCAGATGCTGTTATTCTTTTCAGCCAAACTGATTATGCCTGTGATGACGGTTATCACGATGGGGGATTTTTCTGCTTGCGGTGGCATTATCATGATGGCTGTGGGATTGCGTATTGCTCAGATAAAGACGTTTGCTGTGGTAAATTTCCTGCCTGCACTAATACTCATCATCCCGTTGTCGTTGTATTGGCATCAGTTATTCGGTTAATTACTGTTATCGCTGACCTTTATTCCGGGTCAGCTTTTGTTATTCCCCTATGATATCAATCAATAGTACCTTTCTGCCGATTATCGTTTTAATCCAGTAAACAAACTTCACCCATACTGGGAAAAATAAAGCGACTTTATCGCTTTTCTACGGTAATTTGTTTAGGATAAAAAACAAGTGGCCCAATGATGATGTTAGGGGCTAATGTAACCGTGCGGAATTTATCATGAGCCTATTCTTAGATAGCCAAGAAATCGATTATCCCTTTCCCGTCAAACCCAAACCACTTTCAGTTGATGAAAAGGTGCATTATCGCGACCAAATAAAGGCGCTGTTGATTCAACGGAATGCCGTGCTGGTAGCGCATTATTATACCGATCCGGAAATTCAGTCATTAGCGGAAGAAACCGGAGGTTGTGTCGCCGACTCGCTGGAAATGGCGCGTTTTGGTAATACACATCCGGCCTCAACGCTGATTGTGGCTGGCGTAAGGTTTATGGGTGAAACTGCCAAAATTCTTAATCCTGAGAAAACGGTATTGATGCCGACACTGGATGCCGAATGTTCGCTGGATTTAGGGTGTCCGGCTCAGGCATTCAGTGATTTTTGTGATAATCATCCGGAACGCACTGTGGTGGTTTACGCCAACACATCGGCAGAAGTAAAGGCTCGCGCTGATTGGGTGGTAACATCCAGCATTGCTGTGGAGCTGATCGATCACCTCGATAGTCTGGGTGAAAAAATCATTTGGGCACCCGATCGTCACCTTGGGCGCTATGTACAGAAGCAAACGGGTGCTGATGTATTGTGTTGGCAGGGAGCCTGTATTGTTCATGATGAATTTAAGAATCAGTCACTAAAACGCATGAAGGCGCTTTATCCGAATGCTGCTGTTCTGGTGCATCCTGAGTCGCCGCAAAGCGTGGTGGATATGGCTGATGCAGTGGGGTCGACCAGCCAACTTATTCAGGCAGCTAAACGGTTACCCAATCAAGAGCTTATTGTGGCGACTGATCGGGGTATCTTTTACAAAATGCAACAAGCATGTCCGGATAAAACCTTATTGGAGGCACCAACTGCTGGCGAGGGCGCGACGTGCCGTAGTTGCGCGCACTGTCCGTGGATGGCGATGAATGGACTACAGGCGATTACCACTGCGTTGGAAGACGGTGGCGTAAACCATGAAATTCATGTGGATTCACTGGTGCGTGAGCGTGCGCTGCTTCCGTTGAACAGGATGCTCGATTTTGCTGCTAAACTCAGGGGATAAGCAGTAAGCATAACTGGCAACTCGTTGACTTATTTCTGTGTAAATGTGGGGAAGATCCATCATCCGGCACCATGTTGTTCAGTGAAAAAACAAAAGGCTGAAGCCGATTATGGCGTGACATTATCTCAGAACGCCACGGTTGTGTTTTGCTGGTAATTGGTTTGAGTAACAACAAGGGACTGGTAAACAGCGTTTTTATTCGGAGTAAAGAAAATATGGATTTTTTCAGTACCAGCAACATTTTGGTTTATATTCCTCTGGGAACAAATGGTTACGCTCTTTCTTGGGTAGAAGCGTTGGGAACCATTTTTGGTTTGTTATGTATTTGGCTGGCAAGTCTGGAAAAAACCATTAATTACCTGTTTGGCCTGATTAATGTCACCTTGTTTGCGCTGATTTTTTTTCAGATTCAACTCTACGCCAGCCTGCTGCTGCAAATCTTTTTCTTTGGTGCAAACCTGTACGGCTGGTATGCCTGGAGCCGGAAAACCAGTAGTCATGAGGCGGAGCTGAAGATCCGTTGGTTGTCGTTGCCGCAAACACTGGTATGGGGAGCAGTATGTGTCGTCGCTATTGGGTTGATGAGCGCCTATATTGATCCGGTTTTTGCAGTATTATCATCTATCGCCGTTTCTTTGATGCAGTCGGTAGGGATTGATGCGCAATTGCCACAGTTGCAACCGGATGCATTTCCATTCTGGGATTCCACAATGACTGTTCTTTCCATCGTGGCGATGGTGCTAATGACGCGTAAATATGTTGAAAACTGGTTGTTGTGGGTGGTGATTGACGTTATCAGCGTAGTGATATTCGCTTATCAAGGGGTATATGCCATGTCGTTGCAATATGCCATTCTGACGCTGATCGCGCTCAACGGTTCCTGGCTGTGGATTAAAGGCGCGCGGGAGAATCACTCCCAACCGTTGGCGCGGACCTTGTGACCAGAGAGTACAGTGACTAATGATGGTGGTGATGATGATGTTCCATTGTGCGCTGGATATGGCAATGGTTGTCATCACACTGCTGATATTCCATTTGAATCGTAACATGTTCTATCTGGTAATGCTCAAGCAGGTAGTTTTGAATCTGTAGCAGCAGTGCATCATGATCGTAAGGTGGGATCACCTGGGCATGAAGCGTCATTAATGGTTTTTCGCCAACTTGCCACAAGTGCACATGATGAATGTTACGTACTTCCGGGATATCCAGTTGTAGTCTCTTTTTTAGCTCATCAACATCAATTTTGTCAGGCGTCCCTTCCAGCAATTCATGAATGCTCTCTTTCATTAATGACCAGGCGCTGCGCAATACTAATCCAGATACCAAAATTGACAAAATAGGGTCAATTGGTGTCCAGCCGGTAAACATGATGATGAGTGCCGCGGCAATCGCCCCGACAGAGCCGAGTAGATCGCCCAGTACATGTATTGCGGCCGCCCGTACATTCATATTCTTTTCATCACTGCCGTGATGCAAGAGCCAAAACGCTACTATATTGGCAAGCAAACCGCTGATAGCAATCAGCAGCATCAATGTACCGGCAATAGGGTGTGGATGATAGAAACGTTGGATGGCTTCCCAGAAAATAAAAAAGGTAATGGCTAACAGTGTGATGGCATTGACAAAAGCGGCCAGCGTGGTCAAACGTAGATAGCCGAAAGTGTGGCGACCGGTGGGATTCCGCTGGGCAAAGCGTACCGCCAGCAGTGCAACCAATAGTGCTGCGGCATCTGTCAGCATGTGTCCAGCATCGGCCAATAGCGCCAAAGAGCCAGATAGAAAACCGCCGATGGCTTCAGCCACCATGAATAGAGCTGTAACGATAAAAGCCGCCAGCAGGCGTCTGCTGCTGCCTTGCCCCGCGGAATGTGAATGAGTCATAGTTCGTCCTGAGTTATCAATCACCAGTGGTATATCCGTTTCACTTTACTGTAAATGTAAAGGAAAACCTATGCCTGCTTAATACACGGAAAGAGAGTGAATTTGCAAAGAATTGCTTTATGACGCAGGAGATTATGCAAAATCGAATGATTTTAGCGTCATTGTTTCGTCTTCTTGACTTATAATAGCTAGCTTGCAATATGCACTGCGCATTTTATGACTGTCGTTTTTACCCCTTCGGGACGTGCGTTGACGATGGGTTAAGCGTATCGTTTCAGATCGATGGAACCACTATGAATTACCAAAATGATGATGTGAGAATTAAAGAGATTAAGGAACTTCTACCGCCAGTGGCCCTGCTGGAAAAATTCCCGGCAACAGAACGTGCCGCTGAAACCGTTTTTCAGGCACGGACTGCAATTCACAAAATACTCAATGGCAATGATGACCGGTTACTGGTGGTGATTGGACCTTGCTCCATTCACGATACCAAAGCGGCCAAAGAATATGCTGATCGCCTGCTCAAATTACGGCAGGAATTGGGTGATGATCTTGAAGTGGTGATGCGTGTCTATTTTGAAAAACCACGGACTACAGTCGGTTGGAAAGGGCTGATTAATGACCCGCACATGAATCACAGTTTCCAGATTAATGACGGCTTGCGTATTGCCCGTCAGTTGTTACTGGAGATTAATGATTCTGGTCTGCCTGCCGCCGGTGAGTTTCTGGATATGATCACGCCGCAATATCTGGCTGATCTGATGAGCTGGGGAGCGATCGGCGCACGTACCACCGAGTCTCAGGTACACCGAGAGCTGGCTTCTGGCTTGTCCTGCCCGGTTGGATTCAAAAATGGTACTGATGGCACGATTAAGATCGCTATTGATGCCATTAATGCTGCCAGAGCGCCACATTGCTTCCTGTCGGTAACCAAATGGGGCCATTCTGCCATTGTCAGTACCAGCGGTAACCATGATTGTCATATTATCCTGCGTGGCGGTAAAGAGCCGAATTACAGTGCGGATCATGTTCAGGCAGTCAAAGTCGGCCTGGAAAAAGCGGGCCTGCCTCCACAGATAATGATCGATTTCAGTCATGCTAACAGCAGCAAACAGTATAAAAAACAGATGGATGTTTGTGATGATGTTAGTCACCAGGTCAGCAGTGGTGAAAAAGCCATTGTGGGTGTGATGGTGGAAAGCCATCTGGTGGAAGGTAGCCAGAATCCGGAAAGCGGTGAGCCGTTAGTTTATGGCAAAAGCGTTACCGATGCCTGTATTGGCTGGGATGATACGGAAAACTTGCTACGGCAATTAGCGGCGGCAGTTCGCCAGCGCCGTGGCTGATGTAAGGAAAGTAAAAAGACCACCTCCTCTGGAGGTGGTCTTTTAGTTGGTAGAATTACTTCGCTTTACCCTGATTGGCTACTGCTGCGGCTTTGGCCGCAATTTCGTCAGCGTTACCCAGATAGTAATGTTTGATTGGTTTGAAGTTTTCGTCAAATTCATAAACCAGCGGTACACCGGTCGGGATGTTCAGCTCAAGAATTTCATCTTCGCCCATGTTATCCAGGTATTTGACCAGCGCGCGAAGCGAGTTGCCGTGAGCAGCAATAATAACGCGCTCACCGGTCTTGATGCGAGGCAGAATAGTTTCGTTCCAGTAAGGAACCACTCGCTCAATTGTCAGTGCCAGGCTTTCTGTCAACGGCAGTTCTTTGTCGCTCAGGGAAGCATAACGTGGGTCATGTCCCGGGAAACGTTCGTCATTACGGGTCAGTTCTGGTGGTGTAACGGCAAAACCACGACGCCATTGCTTAACTTGTTCATCACCATATTTTTCTGCGGTTTCGGCTTTGTTCAGACCTTGCAGAGCACCGTAGTGACGCTCATTTAATTTCCAGCATTTTTCTACTGGCAACCAGGCTTGGTCCAGTTCATCCAGAACGCTCCATAAGGTATGAATGGCACGTTTCAGCACGGAGGTATAGGCGAAATCGAAGGCATAACCTTCGTCTTTCAGCAATTTACCGGCCTGTTTGGCTTCGGTGCGGCCTTTGTCAGATAGATCAACATCCATCCAGCCGGTGAAGCGGTTTTCGTTGTTCCACTGGCTTTCGCCGTGTCTCACCAATACCAGCTTAGTTACAGCCATAGCTTAACTCCTTCAGATCCTAAGATTTCTATGATTACTGTTCGCATTATATGGCGGGAGGGCGGTTATCGGCAATCGCTAGTCGTTGCTCTACCTGATTTACTGCCAGCAGTGATGGCGCGAAAACAGACAAGCTTGAACGATTCAGCTTGTGGGTTTCCTGTCACAAGGCGGTACAGCAGTAAAACACGGACGGGATAACCAGCATGAACAGTAATGACGACCTCCATCATGCCACCTATCATGGGGCGGCGATACATCACACAATTTTTGAGCCGCAACCAGCTTCCCATATAATCGTAGGCAAAACACCAGTCATAGTGATGGCTACGGTTATCATTTTAGGGTGAACACGCACTATATTGTCTTCTCGAATGTCAATCTGCCAACTGGTGCAGGCGGAGTGTTCACCGCTTTTTTGGTGCATTAGCAGTGAATCTTTAAACTTGTTGCTGCATGCCTGGCAAGCAGAAAATTGCACCAATTTGTAAAGGGCCAGCCATCGTGCTTCTGACCCGAAGAGCGAGTCAGTCAATAAAGGAATTCATAGACTGTCAGGGAACGGTAGAGTTTGCCCGGTTTTAACCAGCAGTCAGGCTGCGGCCAGTCAAAGTGATTGGGGCTGTCCGGCAGAAACTCGCTTTCCAGCGCAATACCGCCGTAATTTTCATAGCGGCCGCCTTCGCGGTTGGGCGTGCCGCCAAGGAAGTTTCCGCTGTAGACCTGTAACGCTGGCGCGCTGGTGTAGACGCACATTTGTATCTGTCCGTCAGATGACCATAGGTTAGCTGCCGGGCTTTCTGTTGAGCCACAAGTGCGGTGAAGAAGGAACGCATGGTCATAACCGCCCACGGCTTTTTGATCTTCATCGGATAAAAAGTCTTTAAACAACGTCTTGGGCTGGCGGAAATCCATGCTACTGCCATTTACCTGACGCAATTCATTGCCAGGGATACCCTCGCTGTTCACTGGCAGGAAGTAGTCGGCAAATAACTGGAGTTTATGTTTACGTACATCCATATTATGGTCATCAAGGTTAAAATACGCATGGTTGGTCATGCACACCGGGCAGTGTTTTTCCACTACTGCACGGTACTCGATTTCCAGAGCATTCTTTTCGGTCAGGTGGTAGGAAACCTGTACATTGAGATTGCCGGGAAAACCCTGATCGCCATCCGGTGAATTCAACTGATAAGAGACCTGATTATTGTCTTTATGAAGGGTTTGCCAGCGCCGAGTGTGAAATCCTTCTGGTCCCCCATGAAGCTGATGGCTTCCCTGATTGGCAACCAGTGGAATAATATCGCTTCCCTGGCCGATAGTGGCATTGGCAATACGGTTGGCATACCGACCCACAGAGGCACCAAGGTAAGCATTCTGTTGCGGATATTGTTCTGGCGCACATCCCAGCAATACGTCGCGGATTTCACCGCTGGCTAGCGGTAACAGGCATGAAAGCCAGGTGGCTCCCCAATCCATCACACATACACGCATACCGGCACGGTTTTGCAATACGGTCAGTTGAAACGGCTGACCATCGGGTGCCATTGCTGATTCTGCTTCATTCAACATAACCTGCTCCTGATGATGCCTGACAAATATAACAGGTAGGTTGTAGCCCTGTTTTTAGCGGGTACTCCCGCATCACCGCATTTTGTACCGCTTCAACCTGATGTTGTGGGATCAGTGCCACAATACAGCCACCGAATCCACCACCGGTCATGCGGACACCACCTTCATCACCGATCACCGATTTGACAATATCAACCAGGATATCAATCGGGGGCACGGTAATTTCAAAATCATCCCGCATGGAGGCATGGGAGGCGGCCATCAACACCCCCATCTGTTGTAGATTGCCACTGGCCAGAGCTTCCGCTGCCGCCAGTGTGCGGGTGTTCTCAGTGATGACATGGCGTGCCCGTTTGGCAACCACTGGGTCCAGTTGTGCTGCGGCTGCCATAAATGTGGCTTCGCTGACATCACGCAGTGCGGGAACCTGGAAATAGCGGGCGGCGGCCTCGCACTGCTCGCGTCGGGTATTGTATTCACTGCCCACCAGACCACGTTTGACGTTAGAGTTGATAATGACTACTGCTACATTGTTCGGCATGGGTACCGCACGCGTTATCAAGGAGCGACAGTCGATCAATAACGCATGACCTCGCTGGCCCGACGCGGAAATCAACTGATCCATAATGCCGCAGTTGCAGCCAACGAACTGATTTTCCGCTTCCTGACCATTCAATGCCAGCGCCACGTTATCCAGTGGCAGGTTGTACAAGGCCTGTAACGCTTTGCCGACAGCAACTTCCAGTGACGCCGACGAGCTTAACCCCGCACCCTGAGGAACATCGCCGCTGATCACCAGATCGGCGCCGCCAAAGGCATCGCTGCGCTGTAACAGATGTTTTATCACCCCGCGAACATAGTTGGCCCATTGCCAGGTCGCATGCGGCTGGATGGGTGCATCAAGAGAAAATTGATCCTGTTGACCGTCATAATCTATGGCAATCGCCCGTATCAGCCGATCATCACGTTTAGCAATACTGATGGTTGTGGAGTAATTAATCGCGCAAGGCAATACGTAACCGTCGTTATAGTCGGTATGTTCGCCAATCAGATTGACCCGACCGGGAGCCTGTACAGTGAGTGTCGCAGTGTAGGAGAACTGTTGTTGGAAAAACGTCTGGGTACGTTCGGATAAGGTCATTATTATCAGACTCCTGAATCACGATAATGGACATCACTGACCATTCGTAGCCGCTCGGCGGCCTGTTCTGCGGTCAGATCGCGTTGGGTTTCTGCCAGCATTTCATATCCCACCATAAATTTGCGTATCGTGGCGGAACGGAGCAGCGGCGGATAAAAGTGGGCGTGTAACTGCCAATGACGTTGATCATCCTGGTTAAAGGGGGCTCCATGCCAGCCCATTGAATAAGGAAAGGAGGTATGGAACAGGTTGTCATAACGGCTGGTCAGTTTTTTAAGGGCAATGGCCAGGTCGTGACGCTGTTCCGCATTGATATCCGGCAAGCGCAGAATATGAGCCTTGGGTAATAGTAACGTTTCAAATGGCCAGGACGCCCAGTACGGCACGACCACCAGCCAGTGTTCGGTTTCCAGGACATGGCGTACTTGTTCTTGCTGTTCGCGGTTCAGATAATCAACCAGCAACGGTATGCCGTGCTGATGGAAGTACTCCCGCTGCATCCGATCTTCCCGCTCTGCTTCGTTGGGCAGAAAATCGTTGGCCCAGATTTGCCCATGTGGATGCGGGTTAGAGCAGCCCATGGCCGCACCCTTGTTTTCGAATACCTGTACCCATGGGTAGTGTTTGCCCAGTTCTTCACTTTGCTGTTGCCAGGTGATAATCACCTGTTCCAGTGCGGGTACTGGTAGTTCCGGCAGACTTTTACTGTGGTCGGGGGAAAAGCAGACTACCCGGCTGGTGCCGCGTGCGCTTTGGCAACGCAACAACGGATCATTGTTGCTGGGAGCGTCTGGCGTATCCGACATCAGGGCGGCAAAATCGTTGGTGAAAACGTATGTACCCTGATAGTCCGGATTTTTGTCTCCGGTCACACGGGTGTTTCCCGGGCAAAGGAAACAGTCAGGGTCATGCCGGGGAAGCTGTATCGGGGATACTGACTCCTGCTGTCCTTGCCACGGGCGTTTGGCACGATGCGGAGAAACCAGCACCCATTGTCCGGTTAGCGGGTTATAACGACGGTGTGGGTGTTCAACAGGATCAAAATGTACCATGTGATACCTTTTTTATTATCAACCAATAAAACCATTGGGATGGTTAGACTGCCAACGCCAGGCGTCGGCTACCATCTCATCCAGTGAACGGCTCACACGCCAGTGAAGGTCTCGGTTGGCTTTTTCCGCATCAGCCCAGTAAGCGGGCAGATCACCGTCACGGCGCGGTGCAAAATGGTAAGGAATCGGTTTGCCACAAGCTTTTCCAAAAGCTTCAACCACTTGTAGTACGCTATAGCCGACACCTGCCCCCAAATTGTAAATATGTACGCCAGGTCGTTTATGCAAAATATTCATGGCGGCTACGTGGCCATCAGCCAGATCAACCACGTGAATGTAATCACGGACGCCAGTGCCATCGGCGGTGGGGTAGTCGTTACCAAATATTGTTAATGATTCGCGGCGGCCTACAGCGACTTGCGCGATATACGGCATCAGGTTATTGGGGACACCTTGCGGGTCTTCTCCCATGTCACCTGATGGATGGGCGCCGACCGGGTTGAAATAGCGCAGCAGGACAATGCTCCAATCTGGCTCTGCCCGTTGCAGGTCCTGCAGAATTTGCTCCACCATCAGCTTGCTGCGACCATAAGGGCTGGAGGGTGTGCCGGTCGGAAAACTTTCGTGATAAGGAATTTGCGGCTGATCACCATAAACCGTGGCGGATGAACTGAAGATCAACGTGTTGACCTCCGCTTTTTTCATCGCTTCCACCAGCGTCAGTGTACCGTAGACATTATTGTCGTAGTAGTTGATGGGTTCACGCACTGACTCGCCTACTGCTTTCAACCCGGCAAAATGGATGACGGCATCAATGGCATGCTGCGAAAAAATATCATCCAGTAAGTGACGGTCTCGAACATCACCCTGATAAAAAACCGGTGTCTGACCACTCAGTCGTGCGATGGTATCAACCACACCGGTTTTACTGTTACACAGATTATCTAAAATAATCGGCTGATGGCCCGCTGCGATTAATTGTAAGCAGGTATGACTCCCTATGTAACCGCTTCCACCAGTAACCAATACCTTCATAATGACTCCTGTTGTGGTGAATTAATTGAAAAGTAGCATGCATAAACATTTAAAACGGTGATCAGTGCAATAGTAATGCGCATTTTCTGGCACAGCATCATATTATTAGCCTGATGATTGCTTGTTTTCTATTCTACCCGTTAGAGAAGAAAAATAAATGGTAACGTTACCATTTTGAGACTCACGAACAGAGTTCATGGATCTGAGATGATGGTTAGACTAAATTCAGGTCTTCAAATTGATAATCATAATGTCCGTTATGGTGTGGGATAAATGTCAGTCGATGAGTGATGCACTGTGGCGCATCTTCAGCGTGGTGCGACACAAACAACAACTGTGTTTCACCTTCACCGATCAAAATATCCAGCCAGCGGCGTATGAGCTGGCGATTAAGGGGATCCAACCCCTGTAACGGCTCATCCAGAATCAATAGCGCAGGATGTTTAACCAACGCACGAACAATGAGTACCAACCGCTGCTGGCCCCAGGACAGTGACTGAAATGGCGCATCGGCCACCGCGTCAGAAAATCCCAGTAACGCTAGCCATTGCGTAGTGAGGTGACGCTGGCGATCAGATACGGCCTGATAGATACCGATAGAATCGAAAAAGCCGGAAAGAATTACGTTGCGCACACTAATACTGACCCGGTAATCCAGGTGCAGACTGCTGCTGACGTAACCGATATGACGTTTGATTTCCCAGATAGTTTCCCCGCTGCCGCGTCGACGGCCAAACAGCGTTAAATCGTTACTGTAACCCTGCGGGTGATCGCCGGTTATCAGACTCAGCAATGTTGATTTACCGGCACCATTTGGACCCACAATCTGCCAGTGTTGACCAGGTAGCACTTCCCAGCTCAGATCGTTCAGAATCAGACGGTCGTTATATTGAACAACACCATTACGCAAGATGATTCGTGCCTGGTCTGCCGGTAACATCGGCTGCTGTCGGGGGTCTTCCGGTTCCGGCAGGGTTGTGGCCACATCCTTTTCGCTATGGGCCAACTGCGCCACCAGAACATCGGACATGATTTGTTCACGTTCACCCTGTCGGGTGAGAGTACAGTCAGCCAGAATGCCGACCTGATTCACAAAATCTGGAATATCCTCAAACCGGTTGATAATTAGCACCAGCGTGTAGTCTTGCGTGACCAAGTCGGCAAGTAGCGCCGTTAACTGGATTCGGGAAGTGACGTCAAGACCATCGAAGGGCTCGTCCAGAATCAGCAGATCCGGTTGTAACATCAATGCCTGGCACAGCATGGTTTTGCGGGTTTCGCCGGTAGACAGATATTTAAAGCGCTGTTCCAGTAAATGAGAAATACCAAATTGAGTAGCCAACTGCACACAACGGTCCGGATCCAGTATGTTGTCCTGAATGACTTCAGCCGTTGTGCGGCCGGTATCGTCTTCACCCACGCTGAGCATATCGGTGTTATTACGTTGCCATTCCTGCGACACCAGTTGCTGAAGCTGTTCAAAGGAGAGTCTGGCTACGCGCTGGAAATTGCACTGACGCTGACCATCCAGTGTCGCAAGGTCGCCGGACAAGGCGCGGGCCAGCGCGGATTTACCGCTGCCGTTGGCACCGACAAAGGCCCAGCATTGATCATGCTGAATCGTCAGTTCATCCAGACGTAACATGCGGGTATCACTTAAGCGAAACAATGCCTGGTGGATGTGCAGTAATGACATGTCTACTCCGTTTTAGAGGTAATCCGCGCTTTAGACGAATTACGATATCTTCTTTGCTTGTCAATGTGTGAACGTGTGAGGGGGCGTCAGCATAGCGTGGCGATAATCACTTGATCAGCATTAAAACAGGCGTTGACCAGCTGATTCGTCTGTAAACCCAACTGTTCAATAACTGTGTTGGCAACGGTGGCACACAAGGTTTCTCCCCCGTTGAGAGCAAGTAATACTTCACTATGATCTTCCCCAGGTTGTAAGTGGGTAATGCGTCCTGATAACACATTGTCTGCTGTTGGAACCGGGGCAGAAAGGGCGGTGATATTTACCCAGGGGGCTTTAATCAGCACCAGAACTTCCTTACCACTGGTTAGTTGCAGACGGTCCGCACTCTGCTGGGTAACAGCCGCTTGAATGCGCGTCTGCCCATCAGCCAATAATATTTCCAGATGCTGCTGTACCTGTTGCTGGCTGCGTGCCAGTACGGTGCCGAAAAACTGGTTGCGGGCGCTGGTTTGCAGTGAAAAGCGGGCAATGGCCGCCAAAAGGCTATCCAGCGGCAGATTATCCTGCTGAAGTACGTCAAAGGCTTTTTGTTGAATCTGTTCCAGCAAATCATAGAGCTGGAGTAAACGTTCACCATAGCGAGTTACCTGGGCACCGCCGCCGCCTTTCCCACCGGTCATGCGCTCGACCAGTGTCTGTTCGGCCAATTGGTTCATTTCATTAATGGCATCCCAGGCGCTTTTATAGCTGATACCCGCCAGTTTCGCCCCTTGGCTGATCGATCCGGTTTGTTTAATCCGCTTGAGTAAGGCGATGCGCCGGGGATCAGCAAACAGGCGTTGCTGAAGTCTGAGAGTGAGAAGAATTTCTGCTTGCATGGCGGAATGTCCGTGAAAGAAGCGGTTAACAGCTTGTATTGTCGCTATTTTCCCCCGAGGGAGCAAATCGCACTAATGGCCGTATTATTTTTGTTCGTTCAGGTAAACTATGCCACTATGATGATAGTGAGAAAGTTTACTATATAATCTTGAGTATTGAGCTGTGTTCAATATACAGCCGTTGCAATAAGTGAGGTAGATATGTTGGAGTTATTAGAAAGCCTGTTGTTCGCGATTGCGATGGTGCCATTGATGATGGCGCTGATTCTGGGAGCCATTTATGGGCTGGGAGAGGCCTTTAATGTGTTCTCCGGTATTGGGCATGACAAAGAAAATACTACCCATAAATAATCTGTAGGATTCCTTTTTGTTTCCAAAACGTCTGGCATATTGCCGGACTTTTTTTTGGAGGATCATTTGTATAAAACAGATGAAGTTTTATTTTTTATCGTTATATTAGCCCTTACACAACGATAAATATTTTGGGAGAAAGCAATGCAGCAACAATGGACTAAATGGTTGGCAGCCTTGACGTTGAGTTTCAGTATTACTGCAACCGCATCTGCGGCAGAAGAGAAAATAACTGTTTTTGCAGCTGCATCGTTAACCAATGCGTTACAGGACATTGCAACGCAGTATCAACAGGGGAAATCGGTTTCTATCGTCACTTCTTTCGCTTCGTCGTCTACGCTTGCCCGGCAAATTGAGCAAGGGGCGCCTGCCGATATGTTTATCTCTGCGAATCAGCAATGGATGAATTATGTGCAGAATAAACAACTGATGGATAATAACAGCCGTTATACGTTGCTGAGCAATGATCTGGTGGTTATCGCGCCTAAATCGGCCACGATAAAAGGGGTCAAAATTGATGAAAATACTGACTGGAAAAGTCTGTTGAAAGGTGGTCGTCTGGCAGTAGGCGATCCTGATCATGTGCCAGCGGGGATTTATGCCAAGGAAGCACTGCAAAAACTGAAAGCCTGGGACACCCTCTCACCGTTGATGGCCAGAGCCAATGATGTGCGCGCGGCCATGATGCTGGTAGAACGGGAAGAAGCACCATTGGGTATTGTCTATGGTTCAGATGCGATAGCCAGCAATAAAGTCAAAGTGGTTGGTATATTCCCGGCAAATACCCACAAACCGGTGGAGTATCCTATGGCCATCGTGAAAGGTCATAACACTCCGACGGTGAAAGCATTTTATGATTACCTGAAAACGCCACAGGCTTTAAGCGTGTTTGTTCGTTATGGATTTACACCCGTTAATGTTGCTAAGTGATTATGAATGGCAGGCCGTCGAGCTGAGTCTTAAAGTTTCGGTTGTGGCGGTCGTGTGCAGCTTGCCGTTGGGAATACTGGTCGCATGGATTTTGGTTCGCTGTCACTTTCCGGGAAAATCGCTATTGGATAGTGTTATCCATTTACCACTGGTGTTGCCCCCAGTGGTGATTGGTTATCTTTTACTGGTTGCGATGGGACGGCGTGGTGTTATCGGGTCATGGCTCTATGACTGGTTTGGCTTCAGCTTCAGTTTTAGTTGGCGCGGGGCAGCCTTGGCCTCTGCCGTGGTGGCTTTTCCTTTGATGGTCAGAGCTATTCGCCTGGCGCTGGAAGCCGTCGATACCCGGCTGGAACTGGCAGCTCGCACACTAGGCGCCAATCCCTGGCGGGTATTTTTTACGATTACACTTCCTCTGATGTTACCCGGTGTTATTGTTGGCACGGTGTTGGCTTTCGCTCGCTCGTTAGGTGAGTTTGGCGCCACCATCACTTTCGTGTCCAATATTCCCGATGAAACGCGCACTATTCCACTGGCTATGTACACATTGATTGAAACACCTGGGGCAGAAATGCAGGCCGGGCGGCTATGTGTTATTGCAATTGTCCTTTCGTTGATATCGCTGTTGCTGTCGGAGTGGCTGACACATTGGAGCCGACGTCGGTTGGGGGGATAATGCTACAACTCGATATTAACCAGCAATTGGGTGATTTAACGCTCAGGGTGAAAGCGAACCTGCCAGCCAATGGTATCACGGCTATCTTTGGTGTTTCTGGTGCCGGGAAAACCTCATTGATTAATGCTATCGTCGGGTTAACACACCTTGATGAAGGGTATATTCAGCTTAATGAGCGGGTGCTAGTGGATACCCGGCGACGTGTTTTCCTGCCACCGGAACAGCGCAAAGTTGGTTATGTTTTTCAGGATGCACGCTTATTCCCACACTACCGTGTGCAAGGAAATCTGCGCTATGGCATGGCAGCATCCATGCGTCGTCAGTTTGATGATATCGTCCAGTTACTGGGTATTGAACCGTTGCTCAAGCGCTACCCGATGACACTCTCTGGCGGGGAGAAGCAGCGAGTAGCCATCGGCCGGGCTCTGCTGACGGCACCAGACCTGTTACTGATGGATGAGCCATTGGCCTCGCTGGATTTACCCCGCAAGCGCGAGCTGATGCCTTATCTGGAACGGTTGTCAAAAGAGGTCAATACGCCGATCCTGTACGTCAGCCATAGCATGGAAGAGATTTTACGGTTAGCTGATCGCGTCTTGGTGCTGGATAAAGGGAAGGTGAAGGCACAAGGTGAACTGGAAGCTGTCTGGGCTAGTAACGCGTTGCGTCCGTGGTTGCCGCGCGAGGAGCAAAGCAGCATTATGAATGTCACCGTTCTGGAACATCATCCTCGCTATGCAATGACCGCATTGTCACTGGGTGAACAGCATCTGTGGGTGGGTAAAATTGATGCGCCACTGAATGTGAAGCAGCGTATCCGTATCAATGCTGCCGATGTATCACTGGTGACGGAACGACCAAAGGTCAGCAGTATTCGTAACATATTGGCGGTCAAAGTGCTGGAATGCATTGATGTTGGTGAGCAGGTGGAGGTTAAGCTGTCGATCGGTGATCAAGTGCTGTGGGCCCGTATAACCCCTTGGGCTCGGGATGAATTGGCACTACATCCTTATCAATGGCTGTATGCACAGATAAAAAGCGTATCGATAACACCGTAGTCTCCTGGTGATTTCCTGCCTGCATGTTCAGGCAGGAATCAACCTTTCTATGCCAACACCCGTTTCATGATTGTTTCCGCGATCCCCGGCTGCTCATTATGACCAATTACCAGGTCGGCGTGCGCTTTCACTTCATCGGCACTGTTCCCCATGGCAATACCCAGCCCAGCGACTGACAGCATACTGATATCATTAAAATTATCACCAAAGGCAATCACCTCTTTCATGTCGATGTCCTGTGATTCCACCCACTTCTGCAATAGCTTTCCTTTGCTGTTGCCCGCCTGAGCGATATCGACCTGATCCTGCCATGACCACTCGCAGGTTAATCCCAGCTCTTTTTCTATCAATTCGGCAAGCTTATTCAGCGCGGTACTGTCCGCATGTGATGTGGCAAATTTCCAGATAGCGCACGCATCATCCGCGGCGGTGAACAGGTTTTTGACATAGGTAAATGTAGGACGTTGCAGTTCGGGCAGTGTTTCCGCCCAAGCCAGTGATCGGGTGACGTGGCCGGTAGAATGTTGATACAACATGGCGTCGTCAGCATACATCAGACCGTGAATATCAAACTGATCAAGCAGATGTAGCACGTTTTTAGCTTGTGTGGCAGTCAGTGGGTTGGTTTCCGACGTTTGCTTTGTCTGATAATTATACAGATACGTGCCATTGCAGCAGATTGCGGGTGTATCCAACTGTAGCGCCTGATAAAAGGGATGGATAGCCGAGTGATGGCGACCTGTCACAATCAGTATGGTTATTCCGGCTTGTCGGGCTAATGCCAGTGCTGCCAGTGATTCCGGCAAGATCTTTTTCTGTTGGTTCAGTAAAGTACCATCTAGATCAAGCGCGATTACACGATAGGTCATAATTATCTCATCAGGTTATAAAGTCGTCTTTCAGCAGATGGTACACTGTATGTTCACCTATCCCAATAGGGTTGTTTTATTTGCCATTTCAAGTCGGAGCTGCGGCCAAACAGAGCACACCCCCATTCACCCATTGGAGTCGGTGTCCAGCCGCATAATTTGCGTAACAAGGAGAATCTCATGCAGCAAGTTGTTTATATCGCTAGTCCGGAAAGTCAGCAGATCCATGTCTGGCAGTTGGGTATTGAAGGTGCGCTAACGCTCTTGCAAGTAGTGGATGTTCCTGGGCAAGTACAGCCGATGGTAATTGCGCCGGATAAGCGTCATCTGTATGTTGGCGTTCGTCCTGAGTTCAGGGTGATCAGCTATCGTATTGATGCACAAGGATTGCTGTCTGAAGCCGGTTCTGCGCCATTACCGGGTAGTCCGACACATCTTTCTACCGATCGGTGCGGACGTTTTCTGTTCAGTGCGTCTTACAGTAATGCCTGTGTCAGCGTCAGCCCGATTGATGCCAGTGGTGTGGTGGAAGCGCCGATTCAGCAACTTGACGGTTTGGAAGGTTGCCATTCTACCAATATTGACCCGGACAATCAGGTGCTGTGGGCACCCTGCCTGAAGGAAGATCGCATCCGGCTATATGATTTGGGTGATGACGGAAAGCTAAGTGAGCATAACCCACCGGAGTTGATGGCTGTCACCGGCGCGGGTCCTCGTCATATGTCCTACCATCCGAACCGTGAATTTGCCTACTGTGTTAATGAACTGAATAGCACGGTGGATGTATTTCAGCGCCATACTGTCAATGGCCAGATCCGCCGGGTACAGACACTGGATGCCATGCCTGCCGATTTTACCGATACCCGTTGGGCGGCGGATATCCATATGACGCCGGATGGCCGTTATCTCTATACTTCTGATCGTACTGCCAATCTGTTGAGTCTTTTCCAGGTCTCGCAAGAGGGTAGTGTATTAACGTTAGCCGGCCACCAGCCGACAGAAGCCCAGCCAAGAGGTTTCAATATTGACCATAGCGGGAATTTCCTGATTTCTTCCGGTCAGAAATCTCATCACATTGCGGTTTACCGTATCAATCAGCAAACCGGTGAGTTGCATCCGTTGGCGCGCTATGCGGTTGGTCAGGGCCCGATGTGGGTTTCTATTCTGCAACTGGACTAATAGTGAAGTGAGAATCTGCTATACCAGGGCAAGATAAGCAAAGGCAGCGTCGTCGTGGGGAGTGTGTCGGGGAAGAAACAATTGCCGCCATTCCAATCTAGTGACCGATGAAAAGTGCGGGCCGGAATATTTCCCGGCCCGAGTCAGTACTATTTTATCTGCATACCTGGCTGGGCACCGCTATCTGGGCTTAACAGGAAAATATCTTTCCCGCCCGGGCCGGCTGCCATGACCATCCCTTCGGAAACGCCAAAGCGCATTTTGCGAGGCGCCAGATTAGCCACCATTACCGTCAGTCGGCCTTCCAGTTTGGCCGGGTCTGGGTAGGCGGCCCGGATACCGGAGAATACCTGACGGGTTTCACCGCCGATATCCAGGGTCAGACGCAGCAATTTGTCCGAACCATCAACCAGTTCGGCTGCCGTGATCAGCGCCACGCGCATATCCACTTTGTCAAAGTCGTCAAACCCGATAACGTCTTGAATCGGGTTATCCGCCAGGGGACCCGTTACGGCGTTAGACGTTGCTGCAATATCTTCTTTAGACGCGTCAATCATTGATTGTACTTGTGGCAGTTCAATACGATTAAACAGTGCTTTAAACGCATTGATTGAGTGGCGGGTCAGCGGTTGGGTGATTGCATCCCAGGTTAACTCCGTGTTCAGGAAAGCTTCTGCACGTTCGGTCAACTTGGGCAATACTGGTTTCAGGTAGGTCATCAGCACACGGAACAGGTTAATGCCCATTGAGCAGATCGCTTGCAGGTCCGCGTCACGCCCTTCCTGTTTTGCCACTACCCACGGAGCCTGCTCGTCCACGTAACGGTTGGCCATATCCGCCAGCGCCATTATTTCGCGGATTGCTTTCCCGGATTCCCGGTTGTTATAGGCATCGGCAATGTTTTGTGCCGCATCGGTAAAGGTTTTATACAGCGCCGGATCAGCCAATTGATCTGCCAACTGGCCACCAAAACGCTTATTGATGAAGCCCGCGTTACGTGAGGCCAGATTGACTACTTTATTAACAATATCGGCATTTACGCGCTGTATGAAGTCTTCCAGATTGAGGTCGATGTCATCAATACGGGAGGAGAGTTTGGCAGCGTAGTAGTAACGCAGACAATCGGCGTCCAGGTGTTTCAGGTAGGTACTTGCCTTGATGAATGTGCCGCGCGATTTGGACATTTTCGCGCCGTTGACCGTCACATAACCATGAACAAACAGATTGGTTGGTTTACGGAAGTTACTGCCTTCCAGCATCGCCGGCCAGAACAGACTGTGGAAATACACAATATCCTTACCGATGAAGTGATAGAGATCGGTAGTGGCGTCTTTGCGCCAGTATTCATCGAAATTCAGATCATCGCGTTTATCACACAGGTTTTTAAAGGAACCCATGTAGCCGATAGGCGCATCCAGCCAAACGTAAAAGTATTTTCCCGGAGCATCAGGCACTTCAAAGCCAAAGTAAGGCGCGTCGCGAGTGATATCCCACTGTTGCAGCCCCGCATCAAACCACTCCTGCATTTTGTTGGCGACTTGTTCTTGCAACGCACCGGAACGGGTCCAGCTCTGTAACATGTCACTGAAAGCCGGCAGGTCGAAGAAGAAGTGCTCAGATTCACGCATCACCGGTGTGGCGCCGGAAACCGCTGATTTTGGGTTGATAAGTTCAGTCGGGCTATAAGTGGCACCGCAGACTTCGCAATTGTCGCCATATTGATCCGGTGACTTGCATTTTGGACAGGTACCTTTTACAAAACGATCCGGCAAAAACATGCCTTTTTCTGGATCGTACAATTGGGAAATAGTCCGGGTTTTGATAAAACCGTTCTCTTTCAGCCGATGGTAGATCAGGCTGGAAATCTCACGATTCTCCTCGCTGTGTGTCGAGTGATAGTTGTCGTAGCTGATATTAAAGCCAGCAAAATCCTGCTGATGTTCCTGACTCATCTCCGCAATCATCTGCTCGGGCGTAATGCCCAGTTGTTGTGCTTTCAGCATGATCGGTGTGCCGTGGGCATCATCTGCACAGATGAAATTGACTTGATTGCCGCGCATTCGCTGGTAACGAACCCAGATATCTGCCTGAATGTGTTCAAGCATATGGCCGAGGTGAATAGAACCGTTAGCGTAAGGTAGCGCGCACGTTACCAATATTTTCTTTGCGACTTGAGTCATAGTGGGGAACTTGCTTTTTGTATGGTGATTGAGACGAAGTGTTGATGTTAACCGATAGCGCCTTTGCACGTAAACCGCTGGTGTGTGTAAACGAAGATTGGGGCAAAGAGAATACGCCTCCCCGTGGTGGCCACCGTGCCCGGAACACGTTTTCGTTTATCTCCCGGTTTTTTGACCTTCAGTACATCAGGACCGTGGCGTTCTGATATGCTATAGCGGTCTTTTATCGGTAAATAACCAAATTTCAAGGAGCCGGGATGAACGATAAACTCTCCGAGCAGAGCCCTGATGCGTTGCGTGCCATGGTTACCGGAGTGCTGTCTACTTTTAAGCATCCAACACTCAAAAATAACCTGACGACACTTAATGCACTGCATCATTGTGCGTTGCTGGATGGCGTATTACATATTGAACTGATCATGCCGTTTGTCTGGTTGAGTGGCCTGGAAGTATTAAAGGAAACGGTTAGCGCCGAATTGCTGCGTTTGAGTGGCGCCACAGTAGTGGAATGGCGGTTATCACATAATATCGCGACGTTGCGCCGGGTGAACGACCAGCCTGGAATCAAAGGCGTTAAAAATATTATTGCCGTCAGTTCCGGCAAGGGTGGAGTAGGGAAGTCCAGCACAGCGGTGAATATGGCGTTGGCACTGGCGGCGGAAGGTGCCAGCGTCGGTATTTTGGATGCCGATATCTATGGTCCTTCGATACCTACGATGCTGGGCGCGGTCAACGAACGTCCTACGTCACCTGACGGCCAGCATATGGCGCCGATCATGGCGCATGGGCTGGCAACCAATTCAATTGGCTATCTGGTTACTGATGATAATGCTATGGTGTGGCGCGGACCGATGGCCAGTAAAGCCTTGCTGCAACTGCTACAGGATACGCTGTGGCCGGATCTGGATTATCTGGTGCTGGATATGCCGCCGGGAACCGGAGACATTCAGCTCACACTGGCACAGAGCGTGCCCGTCACGGGGGCTGTCGTGGTCACCACGCCGCAGGATATTGCCTTGGTGGATGCAATGAAAGGTATCGTCATGTTTGAGAAGGTTAACGTGCCGGTATTGGGGGTTGTAGAAAACATGAGTGTGCATATTTGCAGCAACTGTGGCCATCTGGAGCCCATTTTTGGCACCGGTGGTGCGCAGAAACTGGTAGAAAAATATCACTGTGTTCTGCTGGGACAGTTGCCGCTGCACATTTCCTTGCGCGAGGATCTGGATCGTGGTGAGCCGACGGTGGTCAGCCACCCGGATAGTGAGTTTACATCACTCTACCGTGAGTTGGCCGGTCGTGTGGCCGCTCAACTGTACTGGCAGGGTGAAGTTATTCCCACCGAGATAGCCGTTCGCTCATTGTAATTGGCATCGTATCATTCCGCGTCATCGGCAGAGGGCGCGGAAACCCACCATCCGAATGCCATGTTTCCGCGAAACGCTGGCATGAACCGTGCTAACTCCCTATAATTGCCTGCGCCAGGGCATCCTGGCGATGCATCCCCTCCTTTATTTTGTGAATCAGGTCTTTATTACCATGACTGATAAATCTCATCAGTGTGTCATCATCGGGATTGCCGGAGCATCTGCATCTGGCAAAAGTCTTATATCCAGTACGCTTTACCGTGAGTTACGTGATCAGGTTGGCAATGAACATATTGGTGTCGTGTCGGAAGACAGTTATTACAAGGACCAGACTCATCTGACCATGGAAACTCGGGTTAAAACTAATTATGACCATCCTGGCGCGATGGATCATGGTTTGCTGCTGCAGCATCTGAAAATGCTGAAGGTAGGGCAGCCAATTGAATTGCCCCGGTATAGCTATGTGGAACATACCCGGTTAAAGGAAACGGTACAGCTTGAACCAAAGAAAGTGATTATTCTGGAAGGCATTCTGTTATTAACGGATGCCCGGTTACGGGAAGAGATGAATTTTTCCATTTTTGTCGATACACCGTTGGATATCTGCTTGCTGCGTCGTATGCGCCGTGATGTTAATGAGCGCGGGCGTTCGATGGATTCGGTAATGGAGCAGTACCAGAAAACCGTTCGTCCGATGTTTTTGCAATTTATCGAACCATCCAAGCAGTATGCCGATATTATTGTCCCGCGGGGCGGAAAAAATCGGATTGCGATTGATATCTTGAAAGCAAAAATTAGTCAATTCTTTGAATAATTTGTTTTTTTATTATTGTATGTAGACCCAATAGATTTCAAGATGCAGAACGACGGTGAAAGAATAAATCCCGATGAACCTACATTAGTAGATGGTTAGAGTGATGAGTCTGTCGGGGCAGATTTGAATGATGCCAACACACCTGCACCTGAAAGATGACGGATATATTGTCGGCATGGTGATTTCTGGCTGGCTGTGGCCGTTTTAGTGGGTACCTTGCTTGAGTGGAGAAAATAATGAGACTGTGTGATCGTGATATTGAAAGGTGGCTGGATGATGGCCGATTGGTGATTACGCCTCGCCCCCCTCAAGAGCGAATTAATGGTGCCACAGTGGATGTCCGATTAGGCCATCAATTTCGCGTATTTTGTGGACATACGGCGCCTTTCATTGATTTAAGTGGTCCGAAAGACGAAGTCAGTGCTGCGTTGGATCGCGTGATGAGCGACGAAATCAATCTGACCGAAAAAGAAGCTTTTTTCCTACATCCGGGAGAATTGGCGTTAGCTGTGACGCTGGAGTCGGTAACACTGCCAGATAATCTGGTTGGATGGCTGGATGGCCGCTCCTCACTGGCGCGTTTAGGGTTGATGGTTCATGTCACGGCACACCGTATTGATCCTGGTTGGCAGGGACTCATCGTGCTGGAGTTCTATAATTCAGGTAAGTTGCCGTTGGCATTACGCCCCGGCATGATGATTGGTGCCCTGAGTTTTGAACCATTATCCGGTCCGGCAGCAAGGCCTTATAATCGTCGTCAGGACGCTAAATATAAAGATCAGAAAGGTGCTGTCGCAAGCCGGATTGATGAAGACTAGCTTCCGACAGTTTGCTGTATGCCTATTGTAATGAGGATGGCATGAGAAGATTTCTAACAGCGCTGGTTATTCTGCTGGTGGTGCTGGTCGTGGGAATGACCTCGCTGATTGTACTGATCAATCCTAACGACTTCCGTGATTATATGGTGCGTCAGGTGGCAGCGCACAGTGGTTACAAGCTGAAGCTTGATGGCGAATTGCGCTGGCATGTATGGCCGGAGTTGAGCATTCTTTCCGGCAGTATGTCGTTGAGTGCTCCAGGAGCAGAGGTACCACTGGTCAGCGCAGAAAACATGCGCCTGGATGTCAAGTTATGGCCTCTGCTCTCCCACCGGCTGGAAGTAAAACAGGTGATGCTCAAAGGTGCGGTAATTCGCTTCACACCGGAAAGTGCCGCTAAACGGATGAGTCGAGCACCTATTGCTCCTCCTGGGCCTTCAGAACCAGGAGAAGAAACGGGCTGGCGCTTTGATATTAACCGTATAGAAGTGGCCGACAGCCTGTTAGTCTTCCAGCGTACTGATAACGATTTGATTAATGTCCGTGACATTAATCTGAAAGTTGTGCGTAACAGCGCCAATCAGCTACAGCTGGATCTGTCCAGCCGTATTAACCGTGATCAGCGTGACTTATCGTTTACGTTGGCAGCCAGCATGGACATGCAGCATTTCCCACAACAAGTCAGCGCCAGTGTTGAACAGTTTGATTATCAGCTGCAGGGCGCAGGGATTCCGGTGACCGGTATCAGTGGTAAAGGCAGTCTGAAGGCCAGTTACCAACAGCAACCAGAAAAAATGACCATCAGTCAATTTGCCTTGAGCGCTAATAACAGTCAGTTGACAGGCTCTGTGACGGCAGTACTGGGGAGTGTTCCTGACTACATACTGAGTCTGAAATCTACGCGACTGGATCTGGACGAATTGCTAGGACTGGCACAGTTCCAGGATAGCGATGCGCCGGCAGATAAAGCCATTGCAGCCAAACCAGTGATTTCTAAAGATGTGACAGGTCAAAAAGATAATGAAGTGTTGAGAGGTTTTACCGCCCATGTTGCCATTGATGCCGATGAGCTAATTTATCACGGCTTGCATGTTACCCAGTTTGCACTACAGGCGACCAATCAACGCGGGGTACTATCGGTGCCCACCTTAGTGGGTACCTTAGGCGATGGGCGTTTTTCGTTGCCAGGATCGATGAATATAGATGCGTCTCCCTCTATTACCGTACAACCGGATCTTCGAAATATAGCGTTATCACCACTGCTACACGCTTTTGGTTTGCCGGAAACCCTAAGTGGCAAGCTTAGTCTGCAAGGGGATATGAGTGGCAATTCACTTTCTGCCGCCGCAGTTATGTCACAGTGGCATGGCAATGCCACGTTGCAGGCGACGGGTCTGCGGCTGAATGGCCTGAATATTCAACAGATGATTCAGCAGGCGGTTGAGCGTAATAACAGCAGCGTCCACAGCCAAGGCAATTATGAACGTTATACCGAAGTGCGGCAGATGACCGCTAAAGCTCGTCTTAGCGCGGGTAAATTACAGCTACAGGCATTGGATGGTCGTTCCGACATATTGTCACTGACCGGTGAGGGTACATTTGACCTCCCAGCACAGCGCTGTGATGTCAACCTGGGTGTGAAGGTCACTCAAGGATGGCTAGGTGACAAAAACGTTGTACAGATGCTTCAGGATATCGTGATACCGTTCCGTTTGTATGGTTCTTGGCATAACCTTAATTACCAACTTCAGGTTGATCAAATTCTACGCAATCGTCTGCAAGATGAAATGAAGAAACGACTAAATGAATGGATAGGCAAAAATAAGCAGTACCAGAAGAATAAAGATATCAAGCAACTGATGCAGGGGTTGTGATTAACTCTGCAGGCGATATATACGCCTGCAGAGTCATATTGACCGTTTGACTTGCCACCATCGTGTATTTAAAACGCTGTATTTCAAACCTCGTAATCGGACTGTGGCGTATCCTGAATAATTAACACTTTGAGTATGCGGTGACTTTCGACCGTCAGCACATTGAAACGATATCCATCAATGACGATTTCATCACCTTCTTGTGGGATTTTTTGTGAGTACTCCATTAGCAATCCGGCCAGAGTATGATATTCACGCTTTTCATCCAATTGTAACGGGACATACATCATCAAATCTTCTACGGGAAGATAACCGTTAGCGGTCAGCGTACCATCTTCATTTTCCTGAATATCATGGCGAGCATCCAATTCTTCACCTTCCAATGGAAGGTTCCCGGCAATGGTCTCCATGACGTCGCTTAATGTAACAATCCCTTCTACCGAGCCGAATTCATCTACCACGAAAGCAAAGTGTGTATGGGCCTCACGAAATTGTTCGAGTGCTGATAACAACGATAGCTGTTCTGGAAAAATTAGCGGCTGACGGATCAGCTTGCGCAGATCCAGAGGCTGGCAATTAAGCTGCTGGCGTAACAAATCGATAATGTGCACGACACCGAGTGGTTCATTCGATACATTTTTGTCTGTCACTACCAGCCGGGTATGCTGATTTTTTTCCATCAAAGCAGGGAAATGTTCAGTTTCGGTGTCGATATCTACATTTTCTATATCGTGCCGCGAGGTCATAATGCTACTCACTGAACGTTGAGCCATGCCCAACACCCGCTCAATCATCCGTTGTTCCTGTCGGTTGAAAACGGATTGACCGGCGTCGCCGGTGTTGTCCGCAATCATGGCTGATGTCTGGTTATCCAGTTCGGCATCTTTATGTTCGCCCCGTAGCATTCGTAGTACCGCTTCCGCTGTTCGTTGACGTAACGGCAGAGACAAAGAGAGAAAACGTTTATGGTTAAACTGCGCAATCTGATTGAGCATTTCAATCATCACGGAGAAGCCGATGGCCGCATAGAGATAGCCTTTAGGAATATGATAACCAAAGGCGTCGGCCACCAGACTAAAACCAATCATCAGTAGGAAACTCAAGCATAAAATGACGATGGTCGGATGCGCATTGACAAAGCGAGTCAGTGGTTTGCTGGCCAGTAACATTAAGCCGATAGCAATGGTGACGGCTGCCATCATAACCAGTAGATGCTCTGTCATCCCTACGGCGGTGATAACTGAATCCAGAGAGAAAATAGCGTCCAGAATGACAATTTGTGCGACAACCGGCCAGAAACGTGCGCCCTTGTGTTGAGTCTGTTGTCCCTGATCCTTGCCTTCCAGCCTTTCGTTAAGCTCCATCGTAGCTTTGAACAACAGGAACAATCCCCCGACCAGCATGATAATATCGCGGGCGCTGAAAGCGTGATCCAGCGCTGTAACCAGCGGATTAGTAAGGGAAACCAGCCAAGATATAGAGGAGAGCAGGATAAACCGCATCAGCAGTGCCAGTAATAAACCGACAACACGAGCCTTGTCCCGCAGTTTTTCCGGCAGCTTTTCAGCAAGAATCGCAATGAAGACCAGGTTGTCGATGCCTAATACCAGCTCAAGCACCACCAGTGTTGCCAATCCTGCCCACACTGTTGGATCAACTATCCATTCCATACTGAATTTTTACCTTTTTTTGGAATAATATTCTAAATTTTATTTGATTTGTTCGTTTGTTGTCTATGTTAGGCGATTTCTTAGGGAGAGAGAAAGAATTAATAACCCATCGAATACTACTCCCTACAGCATTTTATTGTAAAATTTCTTCGGTGATAAAGCATATATAAATTCGGAATGGAGATCGAAAAGTGCAGAAGACAGAAATGCCCGGAAATTCAAATGTAAAAGATAGTTATAGCTTGGTAAAATTTCCCTCATTCGGGATATTTCACTTGTATTATGTTATATGCAGTTAATAATGTAGCGGCAGCTGTTTTACTTCGTTTCAGCAAAGGGTGTTCTGATCTTTAGGTGCCACTTTAGATTGATATAGTGATGGACACAAGTTTGGATTTGTGGTTGGTCGCGCATTGGTAGCCAGAAAGCCAAGGCGGTAGCGTGCATGTGCGTTATTTAGTTCATAGTGTAAACTGCTTTTTCCTGCCTGTTATTGTTTTTTATGATTAAATCTTAAATCTAACCGCTTGATTTTTTCTTTTGTATGAAAAATCCCTGCATTTCTGATAGGCATCTGATCTGGCGTTTTTCTGTTCGCTGGTTTGTGGATTTTTTCAGATTAATGGTGTGTATTAACTGAATGTGAAGATATTGTTCTGCTTTGCATCATGTTGATTAGCAGAATTTTGTGAACATACTTGAGAGTGATAGAATACAAATATTAAACGGTCGATTGGTATAGCTTCTGTCTTGTTAATAAAGAATACTTAGAGAGCATGAAATTTTATGCTCGGAATATTTTTAATATGAATGTATATATTTCTGTCGTTTCACATGGTCATCAATGCATGATAAAAAACATTCATTGCCTTCCTGATCTTGCCAAAAAATATAAAGTTGTTGTAAAAGAAAATTCAGAACGTTATCGCTCTGGGTTTGATGTTTTTTGTTTGGAAAATAATATTGACTATATTGATGATAAAAAAAATCTAGGGTTTGGCGAAAATAATAATTTGATATTTAAATATATACAAGATAAGTTTAATCCTAAAGACAATGATCTATTTATTGTATTAAATCCAGATGTGCTTATTACATGCGAAGAAATTGAAAAAATTATTTCTCTTCATGACCAGTATCATTTTAAATTAGCGGGTATAAATCTATTCACAGATGAGAATTTCACAATTCATGATAAGGGCATTAGGCATTACCCGGTTTTGTCTGATTTTTTTAAATCATTCTTTTTAGGTAAGAATGATACTGTAATAAATAGAAAAGAGGTCAATGATATCGCTTATGTGGATTGGTTGGCCGGTTCTTTTATGATTTTTGAAGTGAGCCATTATGCTAATTTGAAAGGATTTGATGAGCGATATTTTATGTACTGTGAGGATATAGATATCTGTTATCGCTCAACGAAGAAGAACATAAAGCCACTATATTTACCTATGGTAAAGGCGGTGCACTATGCCCAGTATAATAATCGAAAAATATTTTCCAGGCATTTTTTTTGGCATATAAAGAGTGTCTTGATTTTTACAATCAAGAAAATGATAATTAAATGATGTGATGATTCCATTCTTTAGGATAGGACTGTTCATTCTTGGTTTTTGAATTATAATTCATTGTTCTTCATCATACGTATGGAAGTTTTATGCTTTATAGAGTTTGAGTGGATATTCAAATTCTATTTTTAATATGTAAATGTGGGTTAATGAATGTATTCGAATTTTATTAAATACCTATGTTTTTAAAGTTGCCTTATTTCTGATGGTTAATCTTATGTTAGATTATATCTATAATATCAACATGTAATATATATTTATACCCAAAATAATTCGAGTTGCAGGAAGGCGGCAAGTGAGCGAATCTCGATGAGCTTACTCAGGTAAGTGATTCGGGTGAGCGAACGCAGCCAACACACCTGCAACTTGAAGTATGACGGATATATAAGCGCAATGATATTGTCAGCTTAGAAAATTGATGGTTTCAGTTAAAAAACAAGTAGTATTAATAATAGTCTAAATAAACGATATGATATCAATGCTGCTGCAGCATCATATGTGAAGTTATATAAGGGGTTGTAATGAAATTTCTTGTTACCGGTGCGGCCGGGTTTATCGGTTTTTATGTAAGTCAGTCACTGTGCGCTGACGGACATGATGTTATCGGCATTGATAACCTTAATAATTACTATGATGTCTCTCTCAAAGAAGCGCGTTTGCAAAAACTTCAGACAGTGAGTCGTTTCCGTTTTGAAAAACTGGACATCTATGATGGCAAAGGGCTGAATGCGCTTTTTGCCGCAGAAAAATTTGACCGGGTTATTCATCTGGCGGCACAGGCCGGCGTGCGTTATTCGCTGGAAAATCCGATGGCATATGCTGATAGCAACCTTATCGGGCATCTGAATATTCTGGAGTGCTGTCGTCATCATGATGTTGAGCATCTGCTGTATGCCTCTTCCAGTTCAGTGTATGGTCTGAATGGTAAAACACCTTTCTCTACCTGTGATTCGACGGATCATCCTGTCTCGCTATATGCCGCCACCAAAAAAGCCAATGAGCTGATGGCGCACTCCTATTCGCATTTATATGGCATTCCCACGACGGGGTTACGCTTTTTTACGGTATATGGTCCGTGGGGGCGGCCGGACATGGCATTGTTCAAATTCACCAAGAGCATACTGGCTGGCAATCCCATTGATATTTATAACCATGGCGATATGCGTCGTGATTTTACTTATATCACTGACATTGTTGACGGTGTCGTGAGTATTGCGAATAAGGTTCCTGTCGCAGACAGCACCTGGACGGTGGAAAATGGATCTCCGGCAACCAGTTCGGCACCGTATCGAGTGTACAATATTGGTTACGGCAGTCCGGTGAAACTGATGGATTTTGTTACCGCATTGGAAAATGCACTCGGCATTGAAGCGAAAAAGCACTTTATGCCAATGCAGGCAGGCGATGTGTACCAAACTTACGCCGATACTGAAGACCTGTTGGCGATGACCGGCTATCGCCCTAAAGTAGGCGTGGTCGAAGGTGTTCAGGCCTTTGTCGACTGGTACCGCGATTTTTATCAAGTCTGAATAATTGGTTATTGATGCACAGCAATATATATGCAGACGTTGTCTTCTGCTACATTGCTATTTCTTTTTTAATTTGTACATTGCGTACAATATATTGATTAATGTGACTGAAAAATGAGAATAGCAATTGCGGGCACTGGCTATGTTGGCCTGTCCAATGCAATGCTGCTGGCGCAGCATAATGAAGTAGTGGCGGTAGATATTCTCGCCGAAAAGGTAGAAATGTTGAATAAAGGCATTTCACCGATTGCAGATAAAGAAATTGAAGAGTTTCTGTGTAATCCGTCGCTCAATTTCCGTGCAACGTTGGATGGCAAGTCTGCCTATCAGGGGGCGGATTTCGTGATTATCGCCACACCTACCGATTATGACCCCAAAACCAACTACTTCAATACCCGGTCGGTTGAGTCGGTGATCCGTGAGGTCATTGCCGTCAACCCACACGCGCTGATGATCATCAAATCGACTATTCCGGTGGGATATACCCAGCAGGTACGCGAGCAGTTTGGTACGGGAAATATCATTTTTTCACCAGAATTTCTGCGTGAAGGTCGCGCACTGTACGATAATCTGTATCCATCGCGGATTGTGGTGGGTGAACAATCACCACGTGCGGAACAATTTGCTCAACTTTTGGTGCAGGGTGCCAGAAAAACCGATATCACGGTATTGTTTACCGGTTCCACGGAAGCAGAAGCCATTAAGTTGTTTGCCAATACCTATCTGGCAATGCGTGTTGCCTATTTCAATGAACTGGATACTTACGCACAGACGTTGGGTTTGGACAGCAAACAAATCATTGAAGGGGTTGGACTGGATCCGCGAATTGGTCAGCACTATAACAATCCCTCTTTTGGCTATGGCGGCTACTGTTTGCCGAAAGATACCAAGCAACTGCTGGCAAATTACGAGGCTGTCCCCAATAATCTGATTCGTGCCATCGTGGATGCCAACACGACGCGTAAGGATTTTATTTCCGACTCGGTGATTAAGCGAAACCCTAAAGTTGTAGGGGTTTACCGCCTGGTGATGAAAACCGGTTCTGATAACTTCCGTGCATCCGCTATTCAAGGGGTAATGAAGCGTATCAAGGCAAAAGGCATCGAAATGGTAGTGTATGAGCCGGAGCTGAAAGAGACCGAGTTTTTCCGATCGCGGGTTATCAATGATCTGGAGGAGTTTAAACAGATTTCGGACGTGATACTGTCTAATCGGATGGCATCGGAATTATCTGATGTTGCAGCAAAAGTCTATACACGTGATCTCTTCGGTTCCGATTAGGTATAAAGCTAGTGATAGAGTGTGTTCTGAATGCAGGTGAGACTGCGGGTTCTTTTTGAGAGAGCAACGAATGACAACATTAAAAGCGATTATCCCGGTTGCTGGTTTGGGAATGAATTTATTACCGGTTACCAAGGCTATCCCGAAAGAGATGCTACCGTTGGTCGATCGTCCGGTGATTGAGAAGATTGTTAATGAGTGCGCCAATGCGGGTATCAAGGACATTGTATTGGTAACACATGCTTCCAAAAATGCGATCGAAAACCATTTTGATACCTCATTTGAGCTGGAATCCTTGTTGGAAGAGCGCGCCAAACGCCAGTTATTGGCAGAAGTTCAGGCTATTTGTCCCGCTGGCGTAACTATTATGAATGTTCGCCAGGGGCAAACGCTGGGACTTGGGCATGCGGTCTCCTGTGCGCATCCCATTGTGGGCGATGCACCTTTTGTTGTTGTTTTGCCGGATGTGGTCATGGATGAAAGTTCGGCGGATCAATCCAAAGATAACCTGGCACAATTGATCTCTCGTTTTGAAGCTACCGGGCACAGTCAGGTGCTGGTAAAACACCGTCCTTATGAAGTATTGCCGGAATACTCCGTGGTGGAATGCGCACAGCCGTTAATCAATGCGGGTGATTCAGCGGTCATTACTTCCATGGTTGAAAAACCGACGCTAACGCCTACTGAAGGCTCTGACCTTTCTGCTGTCGGACGCTATGTGCTGACGGCGGATGCATGGCCGATTTTGTCGCAGATTCTGCCGGGTGCCTGGGGACGTATTCAGTTGACTGACGCCATTGCCGAGTTGATCAAACATCAACCGGTTGATGCGGTGCAGATGACAGGCCATAATTTCAACTGCGGACGTAAACTGGGTTATGCGCAGGCTTTCGTCTCTTATGGATTACATAATCCAGAACTGGGTGCTGCGTTTAAAGAGAACATCAAGGCACTGCTCGCCAGACATTCTGCCTAGTGACCAATCCTGTCTGAGCGGATGCTCAGGCAGGGTGTTATCCCCGTGTTATAGAACACCTCTTCCTATCAAACCAATTACTACCCACCTAGCGTTAGCTGAGTTACCATGTCTGTCTGCTTTTGAATTGCCTGTGTCGTATATATTCGCAACAGGTAGATTATCCTTCAGACAGGAGTTGCTTTAATGTCCAAACAGCAAATTGGCGTTGTCGGTATGGCGGTGATGGGGCGCAATCTGGCGCTTAACATTGAAAGCCGTGGTTATACCGTTTCCATCTTTAACCGTTCTGCAGATAAAACCGATGAGGTTGTAGCAGAAAATCCGGGTAAGAAACTGGTGCCTTACTACACCGTTGAGGAGTTTGTTGAATCCCTGGAAAAACCGCGTCGCATCCTGTTAATGGTTAAGGCTGGTGAAGCAACAGATAAAACCATCGATTCACTGAAACCGCACCTGGAGAAAGGTGACATCCTGATCGATGGTGGCAATACCTTCTATAAAGATACTATTCGTCGTAATCGTGAACTGTCTGCCGAAGGGTTCAACTTCATTGGTACCGGGGTTTCCGGCGGCGAAGAAGGCGCGCTAAAAGGGCCATCCATTATGCCTGGCGGACAGAAACACGCATATGAACTGGTGGCGCCGATTTTGGAGAAAATCGCCGCTCGTGCTGATGGTGAAGCCTGTGTCACCTACATTGGTGCTGATGGTGCCGGTCATTATGTCAAGATGGTACACAACGGTATTGAATATGGTGACATGCAGTTGATCGCCGAAGCCTACTCGCTGTTAAAACAGGCATTGAACCTGAATAATGACGATCTGGCTAAAACATTCTCGGAGTGGAACAAAGGTGAATTAAGCAGTTATCTGATTGAAATTACTGCTGATATCTTTACCAAAAAAGATGAGGATGGTAACTATCTGGTGGATGTGATTCTGGATGAAGCGGCAAACAAGGGAACCGGGAAATGGACCAGTCAGAGTTCACTGGATCTGGGAGAACCGTTGTCACTGATTACCGAGTCCGTGTTCGCGCGTTATCTGTCTTCCCTGAAATCTCAGCGGGTTGCAGCATCAAAAGTGCTAACCGGCCCGACAATCCAGCCATTCGCTGGTGATAAAACGGAATTTGTGGAGAAAGTACGTCGTGCGTTGTATCTGGGAAAGATCGTTTCTTATGCACAAGGTTTCTCTCAGCTGAAAGCAGCATCTGATGAAAACAATTGGTCTTTGAATTACGGAGAAATCGCCAAGATTTTCCGCGCCGGTTGTATTATCCGTGCTCAATTCCTGCAAAAAATCACCGATGCCTACACTCAGAATGCCAATATTGCCAACCTGCTGCTGGCACCTTACTTCAAGCAGATTGCTGATGACTATCAACAGGCGTTACGTGATGTTGTGGCTTACGCTGTTCAGCAGGGCATTCCGACCCCGACCTTCTCTGCGGCTATCGCCTATTATGACAGTTACCGCGCAGCGGTTCTGCCGGCTAACCTGATTCAGGCGCAGCGTGATTACTTTGGTGCTCATACATATAAGCGTACTGATAAAGATGGGGTATTCCATACCGAATGGTTGGAATAAACATGACGTCAGTTTTGATTAATTATTAGTGTCAGCGCGGTTTGAACGTCTGTTCAAACCGCGCTTTTTTCTATCCGTCGAGAGAATATCACTATTACTGCCTGTGCTGGTGTTGTGTTCGTCAGTCAGAGTGGTGATAACTCACCGTTGGGAGCGTTATCAGGTTTTCTGAGCAAAAACTGATGCCCGTCTGGTCATTATTGACTTGATTAGCGTCAGTTTTTTTTCGCCTGTTTTCTGGCGACAATCAGATTATCGTAAAGGAAACGGTTATTTTCCCATTGAGAAATGTAAATAACATAACTTATTGTTAATACATTTTTTTTTAGGAATAAGATGCTTGTTTAACCGGTACCTCCTTTCTATGATGCGGCCGAATAACGTGTATAACGAGGTAAAACATGAAGCGTTTATTGAAACTGATGGGCTTACTTATTCTGACGGTCGCCCTGAATGGGTGTATTTTCCCTCCTCCGGGTGGTGGTGGACATGGTGGGGGGCCTGGCGGAGGACCTGGTGGTTTTCATTTTCAACCGTCTAATGGCTAGTTTCCTGGTCATAGTTAAATCCCTGATAGCAAACTACGTTATCTTCTCGACGGCACACCAAAAGTCTGGTGTATTGCTTGATCATTAACAACGGCGTGGGTAAGTGTTGTCGCCGGGAAAACCGGTGGCTTTACCTGACCTTACGCCTTGTTGGCTTAACACCAGTGTCGTTCACCTGGCTCCGATGTGGGGGGCTCGGAAAGAGGCCGAACGTGGCGGCCGCCCCGTGTATCCCCGTTTCTTAATACGCTATCGGGGCGTTATTCTATCTAAGGCATACGCCGCATCGTGTTAATTGTTTTCTTTAACCAGTGCACAGGTAATATCCTGAATTTCTTCTGCCGATCCGCGATTAGCATCCAGGATATCAAGACGATTGGCGAGCAGGATGGGGTCTCCGCTGGGGGTGAAGACAACAGCCAGACCATAATTGCCCATGCTGTCATCCTGTCTATGAACATATCGATATAACGTCTTAAAGGGATCTGACTGCGTTAAATCGGTTGTAGTGAGTTTTATCGCCAGATATTTATGCCCTTGAAGTTCAACGCCCAGTGGTTGCCAGTGGGTTGAAATTGCTGTCGATTGTTCATGTAACGTATGGTAAACCTCAGGTCGCAGGCATGATATATGAATATGTAGCTGATTTTGAGAACGACCATATTGAGAATTAATGCTCAGTGACAAATATTCATTTTTTACCGGTTTACCGATTTCTTTGACAATATACCCACGGTAATTCCATGCGGCCGCGAAGAAGGAAGGCGTATTATTTTGTAAGAGCACTGGGCTTTCAATACCGGTAATTTTTGTGGAAGGTATCAGCAAATCATGGTAAGGCCCCCGGAGGTCTTTAAGTAAGGCGTATCCATCTTTCAGATCGACGTTTAAGCAAGGCGCAGGATTACCATTACTCTGCTGATTAGGAACACATTTCTGACTCACTATTTCCCAGAGTGCATTACTGTTTCCTCGTCCTAAAATAAACCATAGGACAAACAATAAAAAAATAATCACTATGGCGATGGCCCATAATAATTTTTTATACTTCATCCTGATCTCTCCTGGCAGAATGGAATGTAGCTAAAAGGAAGATAGACGAGAAATTGTATTTTTAGGAGATTATGGTGAATAACCAATGTCACCAATATGACATTCAAAATTAAATTGCGTTAAACACATTCAGTGTCGCCTGTCGAACGCCAGTTACGCGTCTCTGTACTCTGTCCTGCTGATGATCAAAAGTGAGCGATTTCAGGTTTCACGGGGTAATGTAATTACAATGGTGAGCCCCTTTCCTTGTGCAGAAACGGCATGAATGGTTCCAGCGTGAGCCGTAATGATGGCTGACGCAATGGATAATCCTAACCCACTGCCACCGGAATGCCGTCCCCGTGAATGCTCCGCGCGCCAAAAGCGATCGAATAGCATTGGCAGCGAGTCGCGATCAATGCCCTGACCGTGGTCGGAGAGACTGATTACCCACTGATGTTCCTGTTCGATGACGTGGATGCCCAGATATTTCCCCTCACGTGCATAGTTCAGTACGTTTTCTATCAGGATGGAAAACACCTGCCCCAATCGCTCAAGATCGGCTACGCAAAATTCAGTTTGCTCAATATGTTGCTGGATGCAGAAACCGGCGGCTTCCAGTTGTGGTCGATACCAGGAAAGTCTTTCTGAAATCACCTCCTCCAGATAGAAAGGTGTTTTAACCAGTATGAGTTGTCCCGCTCTGGCAAGGGAAAGAAAGTGAAGATCCTGAATCACATGGTTGAGCTGCTCAAGCTGTTTAATTACCATGGTTAGCTGGGCGTTTTGCAGTGGGAAAACACCATCGATCATGCCTTGTATTCTCCCCATGGCCACATTGCCGACGGGATATCGCATTGAGGAAGGCGGGGTGGTTGTCGAGTCTGACAAAGGCAATGGCTCGGTGTATGCCGTTCTGCCGGTGACGGTGCTGGTTGCTGATATTGCTGATGATTCAGCTACAGCGTTTTTCTCGGATGATCCTGGCGTTTCTGACGGCGCCCTTCGGGCTGATTGGCGTGGTGGCCGCGATGTTTCCGACCGGTACGCCAATGGGATTCGTTGCTCTGTTGGGGGTGATTGCGCTGGCGGGGATGATTATCCGTAACGCAGTTATTCTGATCAGTGAAGTAGACCGCAATATCTGCCGTGGTGCGGCGGCGCAGACGGCCATTATTGAGGCTGCTCGTCACCGGTCACGACCTATTCTGCTCACCGCCTGTGCGGCAATTCTCGGTATGATCCCTATTGCGCATCAGGTGTTTTGGGGGCCGATGGCGTATGCCATTATTGGTGGATTGCTGGTGGCCACGATCTTTACGCTGACGGTATTACCGGCGGCGCTGAGTTTACTGATGCAATGGGAAGGGAAAAAATGACGTTATTGGCTGGTATAGGTCATTTGGCTCATTAATGTATACCTAGCAGCTTGCAATATGCAGGGAAACAGCGATAGCGCTGATGACCAGCGGTATTTTACCATTGCGAAACACGCCATCTGCTGCGCTACAGGAAAGACCGATGACATCAATACTTGCCATCGAAACTGGCTCCAAAAGGTATGACTGGACAGCAATCAATATGTTGGCATCATCTCTGCTATTCAGGTGGGGCGATATTTACGTTAACTGTCGGCCAGATATACCATTTTGTCATTTAATTTGCTCTCTCCATCATGCCTCCACATATATCCAACTTAAACTCCATTTTCATTTTGCATAATGCGGCTCTTTCCAGAAAAACCGATGTTGAATGGATATGAAAATGTACTGGTGGCGATGCAATATTGGAGTGGTTTGTCTGGCGGCATTGATATTAGTTGGATGCGACGAGCCTGAGCAGAAACGCATAGATACGCCCAGACAGGTCTCAGTCATGACACTGGTGGCGACCAAGGTGGATTTAACCAATGAATTGCCTGGTCGTGTGGCTGCGGTGCGTACGGCGGAAATCCGCGCTCAGGTGGGCGGGATCGTTCAGCACCGCCTGTTCGAACAGGGTGCTGAAATCAAAGCTGGCCAACCGCTGTTCCAGATTAACCCGGCCCCCTTTAAAGCTGATGTGGACATAGCGTCGGCTGCTTTGCAACGTGTCGAAGCCGCGTATGTACGCGCAAAAGTGCATGCTGGGCGTCTGCATCCTTTGGTAGCCACCAACGCCATTAGCCATCAGGTATATGACGATGCGGTCGCGCAACGCGATCAGGCTGCCGCCGAGGTGGCAGAGGCCCGGGCCACTCTGGAGCGCAAACGTCTGGATTTGACATTCGCTACGGTGGATGCACCCATTTCAGGGCGTATCGATCAGGCGCTGGTCACTGAGGGCGCGCTGGTGGGGGCGTCCGACACCAATCCCATGGCCCGCATTCAGCAAATCGATCAAGTTTATGTTGATGTGAGGCAACCGGCGTCTACGTTGGAATCTTTGCGTGGCGTGTTCGCCGCAGCAAATACGGCTGACAGTCACGGCCTGCCGGTGGCCATTCTTCGCAATAATGGTGATGCTTATCCGGTTAACGGCCGCATCCTGTTCTCGGGCATTAATGTGGATGCCAGCACTGGCGACGTACTGCTACGCATTCTGGTGGATAACCCGCAAAGATTGCTATTGCCCGGCATGTTCGTGCGGGCCCGTGTGCCGCACGGGAGCTATGCCGAGGCGCTATTGGTGCCGCAGCAGGCGGTGGTGCGTAATGGGGAGGATGCCTGTATTTGGGTCATAGACGAGAAGCGTCGGGCACATTTGGTATTAGTACGGCTCGGCGAGCTGGTGGGTCGCCAATACCTTATCCTTACAGGTTGCATGCTGGTCAGGACATTGTGGTTGAAGGGATGGAGCGGTTGGCAGAGGGGGCCGAAGTGGCGTCTTCTCCATGGCTGACCCATGCCTCCGCGCCCACGCCGCAATCTGTTAAACCATAGAGAAATTTCGTGATGCCACAATTTTTTATTAACCGCCCGGTGTTTGCCTGGACAGTTGCGGCCTTCATCGTATTGTTTGGCCTGATCGCCATTCCCAGATTGCCGATCGAACGCTATCCCTCAGTGGCGCCTCCAACCGTCAACATTACTGCGTCCTATCCCGGGGCCACGCCGCAAACTTTGAATGACTCGGTGGTGAGCTTAATTGAGCGGGAACTGTCCAGCGTCAAAAATATGCTGTATTTCGAGTCGTCCACCGATACTTCCGGTTTTGCGCAAATTACGGTAACTTTTAAGCCGGGTACCAACCCCGATCTGGCTCAGGTGGACGTACAGAATCGCCTCAAGGCGATCGAACCACGTTTGCCGCAGGTGGTGCGACAAAATGGCGTCGACGTCGAGTCGTCCAGCTCGGATTTTTTACTGATTGTTACTTTGACCTCCACAGACGGACACCTGGACGAGATTGCGTTGAGCGATTACATGTCGCGCAACATTATCGAAGAGCTTAGGCGCATCGATGGCGTGGGTCGTGTCCAGTTGTTTGGCGCCGAACGAGCAATGCGTATTTGGGTCGATCCGGCCAAACTGACCTCGTTTAACCTGTCCATGAACGATTTGTCCACTGCGATCAGTCAGCAGAATGCCCAGATTGCGCCGGGCCGGGTGGGTGATGCACCCGCGTTGCCGGGGCAGTGGGTGACCATTCCGCTGACGGTACAAGGGCAGTTGGAGACACCGGCGCAATTTGCAGCCATTGTGCTACGCGCCAATGCGGACGGCTCTAAAGTGGTGATGGGTGACGTGGCCAGGGTTGCGCTGGGTGCGCAATCTTATGGTTTTAGTACGCGCCTGAACGGTCAGCTGTCCACGGGTGCCGCGGTGCAGCTTTCACCAGGCGCCAACGCAGTGAGAACCTCTGACGCGGTGCGTACCAGGCTGGCGGAGCTGAGTAGGTCAATGCCGCGTGGCATGCATTACTCGATACCGTTTGACACCGCGCCGTTTGTAAAAGTCTCCATCGAGAAGGTTATCTACACGCTACTGGAAGCTATGGTACTGGTGTTTCTGGTGATGTACCTGTTTTTGCAAAATATCCGCTATACCTTGATCCCGGCCATTGTGGCACCTATCGCCTTGCTGGGCACTTTCGCGGTGATGCTGGCTGCCGGATTCTCGATTAATGTATTGACCATGTTTGGCATGGTGCTGGCTATCGGTATCATTGTGGACGATGCCATCGTAGTCGTGGAAAACGTTGAGCGGCTGATGGCCACCGAAAACCTATCGCCAAAAGAGGCGACTATAAAAGCGATGCGTGAAATCACCGGGGCGGTGATCGGCATTACTCTGGTGCTGACCGCGGTGTTTATCCCGATGGTGTTTGCCAGTGGCTCGGTGGGCGTGATCTATAAACAGTTTGCGTTATCAATGGCGGTTCCTATCCTGTTTTCAGCCTTCTTGGCGCTGAGCCTGACGCCAGCCCTATGTGCCACTCTGCTTAAGCCGGTGGTGTCGGCGCATCAACAAAAGCGCGGTTTCTTTGGCGGATTTAACCAGCGGTTCGACCGTTTGACGCAAGGTTACGAAATGGGCGTATCCGCGCAGATGGTGCGTACTGGCCGGGTTATGATGGTCTTTGGCGCCATTGTGGTGGTATTGGTGCTGGCGTTCCGTCAATTGCCATCCGCCTTTCTACCTGAAGAGGATCAGGGTAATTTCATGACCTCGTTCCAGTTGCCAGCGGACGCGACGATGGAGCGCACACTTGATGTGGTCAAGGTTTTTGAGCGGTATGTGGCTAAGCGTCCCGGTGTGGAAGCGAATCTTTCCATCCTGGGCTTTGGATTCTCCGGTTCCGGTCCGAATACTGCGCTGGCATTTACCACGTTGAAAGACTGGGGTGACCGCCACGGCGCGACGGCGCAGGAGGAAGTCTGGCTAGCCCAGCAGGTTATGTCGCAGACAGCGGATGGCACCGTGATGAGTTTGATGCCTCCGGCTATTGACGGCCTGGGTACGACATCGGGATTCGCATTGCGGCTGCAAGACCGCGCCAACCAGGGAAATGCCGCGCTGCTGGCCGCTCAAAGCCAGTTAATCCAACTGGCCGAGCAGAGCAAAAAAGTCACTGGTGTGTATCCTGATGGCCTGCCAGCTGGCACCAGCATCCGCCTGGATATCGACCGCACTAAAGCCCAGGCGTTAGGGGTATCGTTCACCGATATCAGCGAAATCCTGTCTGCGGCTATTGGATCGCTTTATGTTAACGATTTCCCCAATGCCGGACGCATGCAGCAGGTCATCATCCAGGCGGACGCACCGGCACGCATGCAGTTGGACGATGTGCTCAAGCTTTATGTGCGTAACGCGGCGGGTGGTATGGTGCCGTTGCGCGAGGTAGTCACGCCGGTGTGGGGCGAAATGCCGTTGCAACTGGTGCGATACCAGGGCTACCCCACAGCCAGGATATCGGGTAGCGCCGCGCCGGGGACGTCCAGCGGAGAAGCAATGATCGAGATGGAGCGTTTGGCCGCACAGTTGCCGCCGGGCTTTACGGTCGAATGGACCGGGCAGTCTTTGCAGGAACGGCAGTCGGCGACGCAGGCACCGATGCTGATGGTGCTGTCCATGCTAGTGGTATTTCTGGTGCTGGCAGCCCTATATGAAAGCTGGTCAATTCCTCTGTCGGTGATGCTGGTGGTGCCGCTGGGCCTGATCGGTGCGGTTGCAGCCGTACTGTTGCGTGGCCTGCCGGACGATGTGTTCTTTAAGATCGGCCTTATCACGGTTATTGGCCTGTCGGCCAAAAATGCCATTCTGATTGTGGAATTTGCCAAGCAACTGCGCGAGCAAGGTAAGGGGCTGGTGGAATCCGCAGTATTGGCGGCTCGACTGCGCTTGCGGCCGATCTTGATGACGTCGCTGGCGTTTGGGCTGGGCGTGGTGCCGCTGATGGTTGCCATGGGCGCCAGCGCCGAAACCCAGCACGCTATCGGCACGGGCGTATTCGGCGGCATGGTCAGTGCGACGTTGCTGGCGGTATTTTTTGTTCCGGTATTCTTTGTATTTGTCATGGGGCTACAGGCGCGTTTCGAGGCATGGCGCATCGAACGTCGGGCTAGGAAGACCGCCCATTCTCAGTGTAGAAAGGATTAAATAATGCCGTTTCTTGTTTTTCCTTTCATTCTGACACTTATTGCATGTTTCCTGACGTCCAAACTGGTTAAGCCTGTCACTTCGGTACTGGTAATGTTTCCTGTACCGAGCGGTTTGGCCAGTATAACTGACCAAACCGCTGACTCAGGCTGGCATAGGATGTTCGGCGATCTACGATTGCCGCGGTTGACGGTATTGTCGTTGGTCAACAACCGGGATCTGCTTGATGCCGGGCGACAGTTGTATGCCATATGCCAGACGTTGCTGGGTCTGCGCCGAAATGAAATTAGTAATGCGGTTACACTGTATAAAGCCTTGGAGAGTGGTTTAGTTAATGACTCATCCGTCGTAACCATCGATGCGGCAAATGCCCAAAATAGTATGGATTCTTTATGCTGATGAGTCTTGAATCAAAACAGGTTCCTATGGACCAGCCCAAACCGGAAGGTAATATTGACCCCGGTCCGTATTGGCGGATACGGTTTTGGGCTATTTTCAGTGGGCAAGCGCTGTCTCTGCTGGGCTCCGCCCTGACGCAGTTTGTGCTGTTGTGGTGGATAACGGATACCACCGGCAGTGTGTCCGCCTTGGCTACTGCCGGCATGGCGGCACTGCTACCCCAGGCTTTACTGAGTCCCTTGGGCGGTACGTTCGCCGATCGCTATAGTCGGCGTCTGCTGATGATCGGCGCTGATGTGATCAGCGCGTTGTGCATGCTGGTATTGATCGTGTTGTTTCTGACCCAGCGTATCGAGCTGTGGCACCTTTACACCATGATGTTTATCCGCAGCGCGATGCAGGCTTTTCAGGCCCCGGCGGCGGCAGCTAGCATGTCTATGCTGGTGCCGCATAGCTTCTTGTCGCGCGCAGCGGGACTCAATCAGACTCTGCAAGCCTTGACGCTGGTGGCGGCCGCTCCCTTTGGGGCGCTTGCCATCAGCGTGATGCCGCTGGGCTGGGCGCTAAGTATTGATGTCTCCACCGCGTTGCTCGGCATCGTGCCTTTGCTGATATTCAGCATTCCTCAGGCATGCGCCGGTATGAATGCCTCCAGCAGCATATGGCGCGAGTTCCGCGAAGGGCTGCAGTTGGTATGGTCAGACCCCGGTCTGCGTAGGCTCTATGGCTTACTAGGGATTGTCGTGCTGGTTACTATGCCGTCGTTTATGCTGGTGCCGCTGCTGGTGAAAGAATACTTCGCTGGTGGCGCACCTCAGGTAGCCCTCATGGAAGGGCTGGAGGGCATAGGCATGGTGCTCGGTGGCTTGGTGGTGGCGGCAAGTGCGCCACGGAGGAAAATGCCCTGGATTCTTTGGGGCTTTACTGCATCGTGTTTTTCTCTGGCGTTGACCGCTCTGGTACCGCCCACGCTTTTTGGGGTGGCGATTGCTTGGTGGGTGGTGAGCGGTTTCACCTTTATTCTCGGTGATGCGCCGCTCACCGCATTGTTACAGAGCACCATACCTAACCATTTGCAGGGGCGTGTGTTATCGCTGTTGAATACCGTGATGGGATTGGCGGCACCGATTGGGTTGGCGATCTCTACCCCGTTGGGTGAACTGATCGGCATTCGGTGGTTATTTGTGCTGATGGGCGTGCTTGGCGGCCTGGTGTGTCTGACCGGTTTTCTTTCTCCTAAATTACTTAAATTGGAGAAAATGCTTTAAAATCAATCAGTATACTTTCATTATGGCTGATTATGACTCTTGAAAAGATAGACTTTATTGAAGTGGAATTCTGAATTTGGTCACCTGGATAGCGGTGATATCATCGCCTCATAGTCAAAAACAGGTAACACAATGATCAGAAGTAACCGATGTTATTTTAACCCAGAGTTCAATTCGACGCCCCCCAGAGAGTCCTCGATCCTGCACTACACCGTTCGGTCTGCTTAATAGCGAGGAGCGTCAGTTCTCCGGTAAATCGTAACTTTTTCATCGCCACAACCTCCATTCAGGGGCGTATTTATCATACCGGAATTCTGGTTTTGGCTGGGTCAGGATCAATCTATTCAACGAACTATAATTGCCGTTGTACTTCCAGAAAAGGTGGAGATTTTACAAAAAAAGAATGTAGTTTGAGTTGAACATATGTGGAATTATGATGAAATTGGTAAATTTAATGCTCGCAAACGAGAAAGATAAACATGGCAGGCTTTCCACATAATTTATCCACTGAGCTAGTGGATGATGGTAAGGGATCTACTCTGATACTCATCGCCGAAGATGAGTCTGAGATTGCTGAAATCCTGACAGCTTATCTTACGCGTAGTGGCTTACGCACCGTCCACGCCATTGATGGGTTACAGGCGCTGGAGCTACACCTGACACTTAAACCCGACCTTGTGCTGTTGGATGTGCAGATGCCACGTATGGATGGTTGGCAGGTACTATCCGAGATCCGCCATCGTGGCGATACGGCAGTGATCATGCTTACCGCGCTGGATCAGGATATCGACAAGCTAATGGGATTGCGTATCGGCGCAGATGATTACGTAGTCAAACCCTTCAACCCTGCCGAAGTCGTCGCGCGCGTACAGGCTGTGTTGCGACGAACGTCAGCCCGGGGCATGAGTTCAGAGCCAAAAGTCATGCGGGTGGATATCTTCGAGATCGACCTGGACCAGCATGAGGTCACGGTGGACCTTGGTCATCGCAAGCATCTTCTTATTCTGACTCTTACTGAGTTCAAGCTGCTGGCGCACCTGGCGAAAGCACCCCGACAGGTATTCAGCCGCAGCGAACTACTGACTGTTTGCCTGCCAGAGGGTGACACACTGGAGCGTACGGTGGACAGTCATATTAGCAAACTGCGCAAGAAACTGGAGGATCTTGGGGTGAAATGTGTGCCCACCAGTGTGCGCGGCGTAGGTTACAAGTTTGGCAGTACCTCATGAAAATATTGACCGGGCTCAGCCGCCAGATTGCTCTGACCATGATGGCAGTGGTTTTGGGGGTCATTCTACTGATCATCTTGGGATCCTATGCTTTTTATGCGGCCCTGCTGATGTTTTGGCCGGACAGCTTTCCGCCAAATGACGACTGGGCACCATCGGGGCTTGAATGGGGCTGGATACTATCGACCACCGCTGTCGCACTGACCCTCGCGCTCACTGTCGCCATTAAGCTCTCGCGTCGCATCCTTTTACCGCTAACGTCAGTTGCCGAGAGCCTCCGTCAGATTGCGCAAGGCGATCTTGATGCCCGGGCAGTCACAAACGACAGTTCGTTGAGCGAAGCTGCTTTGTTGGTCCATGACTTTAACACTATGGCTGAACGCCTACAGCGTATGGCGCAAGAGCAAACCTTCTGGAACGCGGCGATTGCTCACGAGTTGCGTACGCCGGTGACCATCCTCCGGGGTAGACTGCAAGGGCTTGCCGAAGGCGTTTTTGAACCTGACGCCGCGCAGTTTCGTAGCCTACTCGCTCAGGTTGAGGGGTTGACTCGCTTGATCGAGGATTTGAGGGTGGTAGGACTTGCCGACAGTGGTCACCTGCAAATTCAGCTGTGCGACGCTGACCTCTCTGGTGAAATCAAGGCCGCCATGCAGTTATTTGAACCCAGCCTGCACGCGGCCGGTTTGTCACCGGTACTCGATTTGGAAGACAAACCTGTTCGGTGTGACCCAGCCAGGATTCTCCAGGCGTTGCTGGCGCTGCTGGAAAACGCACGACGCCACGCTGTACCCGGCGGTGTTCGTGTTCAGATGCGAGTGGAGCATGACTCATCCTACCTGAGCGTCGAAGACGATGGCCCAGGAATTGCCGAAACACTTGCGGCCCACGTGTTCGATGCCTTTCAGCGTGGGGATTCCGCACGCACGCGCGAAGGTGCCGGTAGCGGACTGGGATTGGCTGTCGTGCGGGCTATCGCGCTGGCACATGGCGGGCAAGCGACTTGCCGCCCCTCATTAACTGGTGGGACCCTCTTCGAGGTACGCTGGCCTAACAAAACCGAGACTAAAAATAGCTCACTATAAATTGAGGAATAATCCACAGCGATGAGACTATAATTTATTACCGAATGGCAAAACTGTTTGCTGTATTTACTATATCCAGTTGTTTTATTTTATTATTTTGTAATTAAAGCCTGCTACAACACCAACGACCAGAAAACGCTGTTGGGCATGTGGTTGGAGGATTAAAGGCGGTGTACCAGGTTCTGATAGATGACTCAGTATGTAAGGTCATTTATCTGGCAATACAGGCAGTATCGAAAAAATGGAGTATGGCCACCCAAAATTGGCGCTGGTGATAAACTGCTTTATTATTCGAGGTTGGTGACCGCATGAGCGATCACCATTAATATAGTGGCAGTTACATATAATTATTTACAGATTCACGAAGACTTGTAAGTTTATTTAAAATCACACATCATCATTTCCATAATATTTTTCCCTTGAGTGGTTTTAACACACTTGTCGATATATGTTGTGAACCGGGCTGGTTCTTTTAAACTTAGAGCAACAATTTTCTCATTACTAAAAATAACATTAAGCTTTGAGAATTCACCATATAAATAAATCGACTTTAACATCAATTTTTCATTGCAATCCCCAAAGATGATCCGGAAATCACTTTTATTTTTTAAAAAATAGTCAAATTCAACCTGTTCATAATTTTTTGAGATCGAGACTGTCCCCTGCGCTTCGGCGAATGAGGCGTCAATTTCAGAAAAAGTAACCGCTCCCTTTTCTCCCGCAGAGATATGATAAATCGGATCATTGATATCGCCACAATTCATGAGTAGATCCAATCCTTCCGCACAGTAATCCACCGGAATGATATCTATTTTATCCTGAAGTGAGCACATATATTTGCTCAGTTTAATCACCATGCTGAACACCCAAAAAATGCTACTCGACGGTTCGCAGCCATATTTAGAATGCCCTACCACAATGGATGGACGTGCGATAATTAAAGGTAATCCAGGAAGATATTTTATTATTCGTTCTTCGATTTCGGCTTTGGAACGAGTATAAGGCACGATATGCTGACCATGGCTGGAAGAGGATAATCTTTCAGTGACAAACGCTCCTTTTTCCGGCAGGCACGCCATTGCCGTGCCAACATGAACAAACTTCTGCAGGGCTTCAACTTCAGCCATTTTTTGGGCTAACTTAAACGTACCTTCAACATTTACTGCCCAGATGCGTGGATTATTGCCAAATGAAGCCACAGCAGCACAATTCACAACATGAGTCACAACGTTTAAGCGTTCATCGTTAAGAAAATGTTCCGGATTCAATAGATCGCCATTGATGATATTATCATCAGATAACTTTTCTAGTAGTTCATCACTAACATGAAAATTTTTTAGATTTTCCCTAACACGTATCAGTGCACTTTTATCCTGGGTTTCGCGGGCAATCGTGAGGATATTTTCAGCTCCGTATTTTTCCAAAGCATAGGCCATGAAACTACCCCCAATGAAACCGGTGCTTCCTGTAATTAAAATCTTAAACATGCCACCTTCACCTTTATAAATCTTGCCGATGTTGAATGCTTGGGCAGTAATGCCATGATTATTTCATTCTTTATATACATGGAGTATTTTCTAATCAGACTCGTTTAATTCATCCTTGCATGACTTAAATCTGTTGTGCTTTTCGCTATGTTAAACGCTGATTATGGAGATTTTGTCGTATTTCTGTGGAGGTTTGGTGTATTTGGTAAGTTATCTGTTAGCAAATGTAAAACCAGGGCTTACAAAATAGTGGGGCAACCGATAATCACATTTGTACTCTAAGCCATTCTCTGCATAGGTAAATGTCAATATCACGAGGGAAAATATTAATTTTTTAGGAGGGTTTACATTGCTGTGGATTCTGACCAAAGTATTACACTTACCTGGGCCGGTATCAGCATGTCAAGGCGTTATTATTTACACATTATTCCATTAAGTCTCCATAGAGTGGCGCCCAATCCGCCTTGGCGGTTATTGCACCACAGAAGGATAAATGGCATCAATGCTTGCCATCGGAACCGGCTCCAAAGGGCATTACCATGCATCAATCAATTGGAGTCGTCATCAGATGATAACTGCTTGCGCATTTAATGGGTGTGGACACGTAATGTACTAAATGATTAAAAGCGGTTATTTAATATGACCAGTATAAATTATTTTAATATCTTACTGAGTATTTATCATGTTCAGGAAGGTATTAATAAGTATCTCAGGTTCTATTTTGTGTTAAATATGGCTTGATCTAAGGGTATTTTTTTGCGGAAAGGGTGTTTTTATTCTGTTATGATAAATAAATATATAACTGGTACTCGGCTCAGCGATGAACATAACTCAACAGCAAGATGGATTAAAAAAAACCTGCAGTACTATAGGCAAAAAAGTTAAGCAGTTACGGTTAGCAAGGAATATTTCGCTAAACGAGCTTTCTCGACTGTCCGGGGTATCCAAGGCTGCACTCTCCAAATTAGAGTCTGGCAGTTCTAATCCTCGCGTTGATACACTGGACGCCATTGCCAGCGCGCTGCGTCTTCCATTGGGGGATCTACTGGGTGGCAATAATGAACTCTATCCCTATCTGGAAAAATATCTTCCGATGGAGACCCCCTATTCTCAGGTCATGAAGTTTCGTATCGGGCTGGGGAATATCTCTGAAATATGGCATTTACAAATGAATCCGGGGACTATTATTAATAGTCCAGCGCATATTTCCGGAACACATGAACATATCATCATCCATTATGGCGTACTGATGCTCCGGTTTGAAAATAATAAAAGTATTGTATTGCAACCTGGTGATTTTTATGCCTTTTCTGGTGATGTTCTGCACTCTTATGTATGTCCTGAAGCGACAGTGAGTGCAACGGTGGTAATGTCCTATTCTATTTGATATTAACAAACAGGGAGCCATGTGGCTCCCTGTCATGCAATAGCAGTTTTGCTGATTTAAATTTGCGACTATCCCATACAATAATGTTTATCAATAAATCGAGTAATTATTCCACTAATATCAGTCTCGTGTTGATTTAATATAAAATGCTCTCCGGGTATGCCGATCATTTGGAATGTATCCTGTGTACACTCTTGCCAGCGATAGGGCGGCGAGGGGAGTAAAGGATCGTCCTTTCCATAGATTACCAGTATCGGCGTATTCACCAAAGGAGCCTCCTGCTCAGTGTTAATTGAATTTGCTACGCTTAAATCCGCGGCGAATACTTGTAAAAACTGCCTCATTAGCCGTTCATTCTGCTTTAACCAGTCTGGAAGCTGGCCCGCCAGCTCCGCAAATTGTAATAACTGTTGTTGTGATATATCACTAAGGTCTAACGATGGAAAATACTGCCGACAGTGAATTGGTAAATTAGAAATAGCAACCAAACTAATATTTCTGTATGGATCGCGTGTACGACAGTAACTTGCCATTAAATAGGCAATATAAGCTCCCAAACTATGGCCGATGAAAACAATCGGATCTTCAGCAGGGATACGAGGAAAAAAGTCCTGAATCACTTTATCAGCTTCAAACAATAAAGGCTCTTGGCGCCGACGTCCACGACCCGGCATCTCCATCAGAATGATGTTAAAGTCACTGGGGAAACTTTTAGCAAATGTTCTCAATGCTGCCGCGTTACCGCCTGCATGATGGAAAATAACCAGATGAGCGCGTGGATCATTCATAACGTTTCCCTTCTGCAATACGCCCCATCAATGCAGCACAGACAATGATTATCCCGCCAGTACCCTGAAGTAAGCCGATGGTTTCGCCCATAATCGAGACGGCAAACATGGCGGCAAACGCGGGTTCCAATGAAAGAATTAATCCGACACGTGTAGAACTGGTGGTCTTTGCCGCGTGCAGTTGCATTAAAAAGGCGAAGGCTGTGGCCAGCAGACTTAAAAACAAAATATATCCCCAGACACTAAGGGAAATAGTCGGGATGATATTCAGCGACGCAGGATCAGATAGCAGAACGAAAACCAATCCCAGGATGGCAACAGTAAACAATTCTATTAATGTAATATTAACCAGTGAATAATTTTGGCCGGAAGTCTGTCTGCCGAACATAAAGATCTGAAACCCACGGATTAACGCTGCGATCAAAATCAACGTATCACCACTGTTAAACCCAAAACCCGTCGCATTAGAAAAACTGAGTAATCCTCCTCCAGCCAGAGAAAGAAAGCAGGTAAAGTAAATGAATTTACTTTGTTTACGTTTACCAATTACTCGTTCAAAAAATGGCACCAGAACGACAGACAAGGCGATGAGAAAGCCTGCATTAGCTGCGGTAGTATGGGATACCCCCAAGGTTTCAAACGTCAGAATTGCATAGAGTAAACCGCCAAATATCAGTCCATTAACCCATTCTCCACGTTGTATGTCACGTAAACGTATCCGGGTGCCGATAAACATAAAAGGAACAGCCAGTGCAAAACGAAGCATTAAAAACAGTGGTACGGTAACACCGGCCCGAACCGTCAGTTGCATTAACGAATAACTTGCTCCCCAGGAGAGGGCGACAACCAGTAATCCGAAATCCAATAGATAAAGCTGGGACCGGGGAAGTTGCAATGTGTCATGAGACATAGTCAGTCCTTAAACCGCATGAGAGGCATCGTAGCTGATACGTAACTTACCTTTTTTGAATTTGACAGACTTAATGGAGAACTCGGTAATCTTATTGAGATTATCTACATGAGTGCCTCCACAAGGCATGGGTTCGGTTCCTTCAATCAGACAGAGACGCGTTTCTTCTTCATGCCAGGTTGTGACGGGGCGGCCATCTCTGAGCAATGCCTGAATGTTTGTCTGAATAAGCGGTAATGGCAGTTTGTCGACCAGCATGGCTGTCGAGCCCATTGGCGAAAATTCGACCCGCGATTCGCCTGGGAAATGGTGTCCGCTGACAGCCATCCAACCGTATTGGCGCATTTCCCAGTTCAGAAGGTGACCTGCGGTATGCAATGCTGCATGTAACAAGCGATCCGCTGCGGAGAGTGTCGCGGTCAACGGGACGCTATCCATAGTGCTCAGCGGCGTTTCGGGATAGAGAATTACTTTATCAGCGGAGAGCCTACCAACCCGAACCGGGATATCATTGACCCAGCCAACATCGGCGGGTTGCCCCCCGCCCTGTGGATGAAAAATATTGTCTTTTAGTGCAATCCATTGGCCTGATTCATCAGAACCGCTATCAATAATTTCACTTGATGAGTGAAAACGGTAAGTATCATCAAGGTAACACTGAATTTGAGTCATCGAATTTCTCCCGCGTTACGCGCCAGTTGACAGTTGGATAAAGGGTTGACCAAGTAAATTATGAGACGCGACACGATTGTTTCTGTTGTGATTTTTACCAGACACAATCACGCAGCCAAACTTATCAAGTGGGATATTCCCGCCGTATTCACTTACCTGATCAGTATTCGGATAAATATCGACGTAGCTTGGCGCGTAGCGGGATGCAAAACCCATACGATAGTTTTTTTCGGAAATATTAGGATAAGAAGCGTGCATAAGTGTTGACCAGAAGATCACGCATTGGCCCGCTTTCATCTCCAGTGGGACGGCTTGTGCTTCATTCGGTTTCCAGTTTGGATCGACTTGAAGATTCCGGTAGTCATAACCAAAGAATCCACGGTTTTTTCCTTCTTTATTCAAAGCATTAATAATGTCGGTCTGGTAAGCCATCGACTTGGTTTCGTCATAGTTCATTTTCTTGTGGGTGCCAGGCATGATTTCCAGACAGCCATTTTCAATTGTCGCATCGGTAAAAGCGGTCCAAACTGTCAATGTTCCTTTACCAAACTGCTCTTCAGTTTCACCGGGCCACAGGATTTGTGGTTTACCGCTGGCGTTGGCAAAGGTGTCTGCCTGATGCCAATCAGTGCCTTCATCCCCTGGGTATTTTGGGAAAAACTCTGTTCTCCAGCACAAGACATCGTCACCCAGAATACTGGATACGGCCGCCACTATCTGTGGATTGGTAATATGCTGGCTGAGTAGTTGAATATCTAAGTGGCGATCATAGTTTGATATATTGGTAGCCGCGCCATAAGAGTCTGCTGGATAAGCTGCGTTACTACGATTGGGGAGTTGACGGCGTATTGTATTCCACATCTCCGCCATTTCTTCCGGGGTGTAAATAGTGAGTGGACCAATGAATCCATTGTTATGAAAATTTGCTAACTGTTCTTCATTTAAGTTTAGTGTTTTATTCATTTTTAACATCCTTCTTCTGAAAGGTAATTAGCAGATGAAAATACTTCGTCTAACGTTGTGTTATATAATCTTTCAATGGAAAGACTAAGGCCGAATTCATTTTTAACGCGTTCGTTCAATGAAATTGCAATCATAGAGTGGCCACCAATATCTAGAAAATTTTCATCCTTGGATATTGGCTGCTCTAGTATATCTTCTAACCAAGATATGTATTTTTCTAATGCTTTTGACTTAATTTGACTATCTTGTTTAATTATATCATTAGTGATGTTCATAGGTTGCTCCAGTGAGTGAGTATATAATATTGTTTTTATCAACTTTCCCATTAACTGTTTTAGGCATAATGTCTATTTTTCTATAGAGTGCCGGACGCATATAAACTGGTAAGAGGTTTTTTGCCATAGACTTTAATTTTTCAATAATTTCGGCAGCAGGCGTCGTGGAAGTAAAAAAACAAACTAAGTGATGGCCGTGCAACTCAGAATGAGTAGCGATAACGGATATATCATTGATACTTTCCATTTGGGCCAGGACTGATTCTATTTCACCTATTTCTATACGATAGCCATGAATTTTGACCTGTTGATCACTGCGACCCAAATAAATTAAATCATTATTGGCATTATGTTGAACAATATCTCCGGAACAGTAATATCGATGTGAAACACCATCATTTTCCAGCCATACAAATTTGCCACTTTCTTCATTATCAATATTTAGATATCCACAAGTGACCTGAGGACCAGACAGTAAAAGTTCACCGCTATTATCTGGCCATTCATGATCACCAAGTGGTCGGATAATATAATAAAATCCAGGGAGTATTTTTCCGATGTTAGATTCGGATCGTTTTAAATCACTCTCATTTATTATGTGCCAACTAGCATGAACTGTAGTTTCAGTAATGCCATACATATTAACCAATAGCGGAGAAGACAGACCAAAATGATGATTCCAGTTTTTTAATGTCTGAAAATTGAGTCTTTCTCCGCCAAAAATAATAAATCGTAACGACAGTTCCCATGGATTAAGCTGACAAAGCTTTTCTGCATTGATGGAAAACGCTGTCGGAGTTTGGTTTAAAATCGTGACTCTCTCATGTTTAATGAGTCTGGCCAGTTTCTCTGGCATCACCCGGGTTTCCTCATCCGGGATCAGTAGCGTGGCGCCATAGGCAAGAGCTGACCATATCTCCCAGACTGAAAAATCGAACGCATAAGAGTGATACATCAACACGACATCTTTCTCGCTGAAGTGGTAGAGGCCGTCTGTTGCCGCAAATAGTGTGCGTAGGCTTTGATGGGAAACGGGAACTCCTTTCGGTCTGCCAGTCGTGCCGGAGGTGTAAATCACGTAGGCAATTCCATCTGGCGTTGATTCATCGTGACTATTTTCTGTCGGTTTCGCATTAATGATGTCGCTAATGTCTTTGCTACGAAAGCCGGGATGCAATGAAGTTTGCGTATCACTGATAATGAGTGCTGGCTGAGCATCGTCAAGTATCAGCTGATTTCTTTCTCTGGGGGCTTTTTTATCTATAGGTACATAGGCTGCTCCTACACTTTGTACCGCAAGTAGTGCTGCTATAAGTTCAACCGACGGAAAAAACTCAACGGCGATAAGATCACCTGTTTTGATGTCTTGTCCACGCAGATAGTTGCCAATATTGATTATCTGGTTTTTTAGATCTCGGTAACAAACGCTCTTGGCACAGTCTTTTACTGCGATGCGCTCTGGATATTTTGTCGCAGCGTCAAAGAAACAATGCAGTGGCGTTACGTGCTCTTGCGTTGGGGTCAGGTTTGTAGCCACGTTGTCCTCCTTTCGTTCTTAATAAACATACAATTAAAAATTAAAACGAACAAATATTTTTTATATGTTAATTTTAAATTAACAAATCCACGAAATGATTTAATTAAATATGTATAAATTACATTTCGTTAGTGGTTTTTGATTTATTTTTGTTGATTTTTTTAACCTAACCAATGTGAATATTTTTACTTATTGTTTCTTATTAAGAACACTTGGATCTGCGTCTAAACATGGGGCCTCTCTGTAGATTGCTAACCATCGGTTAGCGTGTGGTTTAGAACGATCAAGTGATAAATACAGAGAAATCTGATGTGTTATATCCAATAGGCTTCAAGATGCAGGAAGATGGCAACCGGGCGTGGGGGCGTTAGCGTGCTTGCGGTTTAAACGATGATGGGGATAAATGGACTATTGCCCAGTGATGAGAGACAGGCCAATATACCGAAACAGATAACCGGTTCAATTTGACTGTTTCAGCGCGGTTGCAGAGAGAGCAGTCGCTTGCATATTATTGATTGTCTATCACCGGGCGCTCAGCGATGACGTTGGTTTATATCTTGTTGAATTTATTTAATTAAATGTCATTTTTCATGAAAAGGAACTGCATTGTTCAGTTCATCGATGGTTAACCTGGTCGTTAATAAAGGCGGTGGCATACTTGGACATATTTACCATTAAATTGCTTGTCACGCCGATTCTGATGCTTGTCGTTTCTCTGGCTGTCCGGAAGTGGGGTAGTTTCGTCGGCGGTATACTCTCCGGTATGCCGCTGACATCTGGCCCGGTGGCTGTCTTTCTGGCGGTCGAACAGGGGCCGCATTTTGCTGCCGAAGCGGCTGGCGCAGCGTTATCCGGACTGAGTGCGGTATTACTCACCTATCTTTTCTATTTCATCCTGACCCGGTTCTTTTCCATCCTGGTGGCTGGTGTCAGTGCTATCTGTTTCTTTGGGATGATCTCCACACTGTTTCTATTCTTAGCGTCAACGGAAGGTGCGATTATTGTCAGTGTCGTGGCGATTATCATCATCCTGCGGTTAACTGACCGTGGTGAGCGGGCAGTAAAAGAACCGGCAGTACCATACTGGGATATTCCCTTGCGTATGCTTACGGCAACAGCGTTGCTGTTTGCGATTACCTCCTCTGCGCACCTGCTCGGTCCCCAGATAAGTGGCATGCTTGCTCCTGTCCCCGTTATTGCCTGGCCGTTGACGCTATTTGCCCACATTCAAGGGGGAAGAGGAGACATGGCCGCTGTGGTGCGTGGTAATGCAGTCAGTGCAACGGGCGTCATCCTGTTCTATGTGGTAATCCGGGAACTGATACTTTGGGCTGGGGTGCTGGCGACGTTTATTCTGGCTTTTATGGCGTCAGTGGTTGTCACGGTTTTGCTGACCGGCGTCATGCGGCGTTCGGCAAGCGTCGCTTTATAGTGATTGCACCATAGCTTCACCAGGTTGCCTGTTTGTTGTGCAAAGGTGACCTGTTTCCCTCTCTCTTGTTATCCCTTCGTTTTAGCGTATTCCTGCGAACTCCTTGTCGCACACTGCTTGTCATGAAAAAACCACGTTTATTTCAGTATTGGCATAATCCATGCATTGTTACTTTTATAACAAATGTCATAAGTATGATGGATGAATAACAAAGGGCTGATGATGAGTGATAACCAGGATGTAATTGCGCAGATAGAAGCCTCGTTTGCGGTACAGACGCCGACAGGCAAACGCATTGCCGGATACCTGCTGGCGAATCTGGCACAGGTGCCGTTTGAAACAGCAGACAGTATTGCCCGCAGTGCGGCCACCAGCGGTATTTCGGTGGGGCGTTATCTGCGCAGTCTCGGCTACCGCAATCTGGATGACTTCAAACGCACACTGCGTCAGCAAAACAGCGGTGGCCTCTATCAGCCATGGCTGGTGACGGATCGTCTTGGTGCCTATCAGGAACGTCGACAGCAACCGCAACCGCAAAAGTTGCAGCAGGCGTTAACGCTAGAACTGGAAGCCATCAACCATGTCTATCAACTGGCGCAGAGCGAGAGCTTCACCCGCATCAGCCGCCGACTGGCCCAGGCAGAGGCGGTGTTTATTCTGGGTATTCAGTCCACCCGCGGGATCGCTAATGCCTTTTACAGCCATCTGGAGTATTTGCGCCCCAAAGTCTATTTCGCCGACGGGCTTTCCGGCACCTATGTGGAATCGCTGAATTCGGAATTTGCTTCGCCATATTTGGTGGTGACCGATACTCGCGCCTATTCAGTGGTAGCCCAGAAATATTGTCAGGTAGCCGGTGAACGCGGCCTGAATGTGGCATTAATTACCGACATTTACTGCCCCTGGGCGCGTGACTACCCCGTCGATTTGTTGCAAGTGAAGACCGATACGGGGCAGTTTTGGGATTCGTTGGCACCACTCAGTTGTCTGTTTAACTTGCTGATTTCGGCAGTGTTGGAGCTTGGTGGTACGGAGATAGAGCAACGACTGGCGGATAACCGTCAGCTGCAAAAACAGTTCGGTCAGTTCGAATCCTGACGCTGAGTGGACTGCGACTGTATTGTACGATTTTGATGATGAGAGAGGGAAATGCCGTGATGCAAAACGGTTTGATTAACGATGACAACGTGGTGCTGGTGGATATCGCCGAACTACTGCCGGATGCGGTCATCGACCTGAAATACGCCACCGCCGATAACCTGACCGGTCAGCCTATCTACCGGAAGCATCACTGTCTCCTGCATCCTGATGCGGCTAAGGCTCTGGTACGCAGTGCCGCAGTGGCAAAGTTGGCCGGTTTCGGTCTGAAAATTTTTGATGCTTATCGCCCGCAGCAGGCACAGGTCTGCCTGTGGACGGCATTCCCCAACCCGGAATATGTAGTGGATATTCGTCGTGGTTCCCATCACAGCCGTGGGGTGGCAATCGATCTCACCTTGTTGAACGAACAGGGTGAGGCGCTCGATATGGGGGCTGATTTTGATGAAATGCACGAACGTTCTCACCCGTTTTACCCTGATTTCCCCCCGCAGATTCAGCGTAACCGCCTGTTGCTCAATGCGGTGATGGTAGCCGGAGGATATCGGGGGATTACCAGCGAATGGTGGCATTTCGAACTGCCAGACGCATTGTCGTACCCGCTGTTAACTGACCGTTTCGGCTGTTATCCGCCGATATCGGCCCAGTGACAGTCTTGTTCGTCCTTAGGCTTTATCACAACACCAGTCGATAACTTTTATCTGCTTCAGGAGTTTGCCATGAGAATAACGACAGTAATAACCGCTATAACCAGCACAACAACACCACTTCACCATCTATTTACCCGCTGCGTTGTAGCCGGAGCCATCATGCTCGCCATGGCTGGCGCTGTGTTACCGGCTGAGGCGGCAGTACCCAAGGATATGTTGGTAATTGGCAAGGCAGCCGACCCGCAAACACTCGACCCGGCCGTCACCATTGATAACAACGACTGGACGGTAACCTATCCTGCGTATCAGCGATTGGTACAGTACAAAACTGAAAACGGTAAAGGCTCGACGCAGGTAGAAGGTGAACTGGCCGCCAGTTGGACAGCATCAGACGACCAACTGGTCTGGGCGTTCAAACTCAAGCCGGGAGAAAAGTTTGATGATGGCAGCGAAGTAAACGCGGCTGCCGTGAAGTGGTCGTTCGATCGTCTGATGCAGATAGGGCAAGGTCCATCGGAAGCGTTTCCGAAAGATATGCAGGTGACGGTCGTTGATCCGATGACGGTGCGTTTCACACTAAAAACGCCCTTTGCCCCGTTCCTTTATACACTGGCAAACGACGGCGCAAGTATTGTGAACCCGGCTATCGCCAAAGCACATCCTGACGATCAGGGCAGAGCCTGGCTGTCCACCCACACTGCGGGGTCCGGTCCGTACATGCTGGCGCGCTGGCAGAAAGGGCAGCAGTTGGTCATGGTGCCAAACACCTATTATCACGGCCCCAAGCCGGCCTTTAAACGCGTTACGGTGAAGATCATCGGTGAAAGTGCTTCCCGCCGTTTGCAGCTTTCCCGTGGCGATATCGATATTGCGGATTCGCTGCCTGTCGATCAACTCGCGGCATTGAAAAAAGAAGGCAAAGTGGCAGTAGACGAGTTCCCGGCGCTGCGTGTGACATATTTGTATCTCAACAACGCCAAAGCGCCGCTGAATAATGTCGATTACCGCCGTGCCATCTCCTGGGCGACGGACTATCAGGGCATGGTGAAAGGGATTCTAGGTGGCAACGCCAAACAAATGCGTGGCCCGATCCCCGACGGTATGTGGGGCTTTGATGCTACGGCAATGCAGTACAGCCTGAATCTGGCCAAAGCCAAAGCCGCACTGTCCAAAGTGAAAGATCACAGCCAGACGCTGGACTTCCTCTATTCGGATAACGATCCGAACTGGGAATCCATCGCGCTTTCCATGCAGGCCACACTGGCTTCCGTCGGCATTCATGTGAAGCTGGAAAAACTGGCCAATGCCACTATGCGCGACCGTATCGGTAAAGGGGATTATGACATCTCTATCGGTAACTGGAGCCCAGATTTCGCCGACCCGTATATGTACATGAACTACTGGTTCGAGTCGGATAAAAAAGGCTTGCCGGGAAACCGATCTTTCTACAGTAATCCCGCGGTGGACGCGTTGCTGAAAAAGGCCGTATTGGTCTCGGATCAAAAACAGCGTACGGACTACTACCAGCAGGCGGAGAACATCGTCATCAACGATGCAGCCTATGTGTATCTGTTCCAGAAGAACTATCAGGTGGCGATGAATAAGCAGGTGCAGGGTTTTGTGTTCAACCCGATGTTGGAGCAGGTGTTTAACGTGGGTCAAATGAGCAAGAAGTAGCCGCGTGGTAATGCTCTGTGTAGTGACGGTTTATACCCGGCGAACAGCATTTATACCCGATAGATTTCAAGGTACAAGAAGGTGGTAATCCAACAGAACTCAGGCGCTGAGTCAACTCAGTGACTGAGGTTTGGGTACCACTGCCGCTTGAAAGATAAACGGTGAATTGTGCTGTGAGCCGGTCAGGGGATGTTTATGACTTTCTGGACCATTATTCGCCAACGTTGCTGGGGACTGGTGCTGGTGGTGTTAGGTGTGTGTGTCATCACCTTTATCATCTCGCACCTGATTCCCGGTGATCCGGCAAGACTGCTGGCAGGCAACCATGCAAGTGATGCGATTGTGCAGCATATTCGTCAGCAACTGGGGCTGGATAAGCCGCTTTATGTGCAGTTTTATCACTATGTGTATGATCTGATGCACGGCAATCTGGGTGTCTCAATTCGTACCGGCAGGCCGGTGCTGGAAGACTTGCGCGCTTTCTTCCCGGCGACGCTGGAATTGGCGCTGAGTGCACTGTTGATTGCCATCTTGCTTGGCGTACCGCTGGGGGTGTTGTCAGCGGTTTATCGTAATAAGTTTCTTGATCACCTCGTGCGCTTTCTGTCGGTGCTTGGTATCTCAACTCCGGCGTTTTGGCTGGGGCTGGGTGTGATCATTCTATTCTATGGCCATCTAGACCTGTTGCCGGGTGGCGGCCGGCTGGACGATTGGCTCGATCCGCCTACGCATATCACCGGGTTTTACGTAATCGATGCATTGCTGACCGGCAATAGCGCTGTCCTGTGGAACAGTCTGCGGCATCTTGCCATGCCAGCGTTGACGTTAGCGTTTGTCCATATGGGTATTGTCGCCCGACAAATCCGTTCGGCGATGCTGGAACAGATGGGAGAAGACTATATCCGCACCGCTCGGGCCAATGGGCTGTCTCACTGGCGGGTGATCCTGCGTCATGCATTGCCCAATGCACTGATTCCTTCGGTAACTGTGCTTGGGCTGGCACTCGGTGATTTACTTTATGGTGCGGTGTTGACCGAAACTGTTTTTGCCTGGCCTGGTATGGGGGCTTACGTGGTGAATTCGATTCAGGCGCTGGATTTCCCAGCCGTGATGGGGTTTGCGGTGGTGGTGTCGTTCGCCTATGTGATCGTCAACCTGTTGGTGGATTTGCTCTATGTGTGGATTGATCCGCGTATCGGATGAGAGGGGTGAACCGGATGTCTATGATTGAACCTGTCATGAACGAGAGTTGTGGTGCGGTGACCGCCACCGCGGTGACATCGCGCTCGCGCTTTGCCGGTATGCGCAAAACCTTTTACTTGCTAAGCCGTAGCCCGCTGACGCTGATCGGCGCGGCCATTATGTTGATGGTGCTGTTGCTGATGGTGTTTTCACCGTGGCTGGTGCCGTTCGATCCTAATGCTATCGACCTGGCCGCCCGTTTGCAGGCACCGTCTGCCGTGCACTGGTTCGGTACCGACGAAGTCGGACGTGATCTGTTCAGCCGCGTATTGATAGGTAGCCAGCAGTCGGTCACTGCCGGTCTGGCGGTGGTGATACTGGCTGGGACGGTTGGCTCACTGCTCGGTTGTTTTTCCGGGGTGATTGGCGGCATGGCGGATGCGCTGATTATGCGTGGTATGGACATCATGCTGTCGGTACCGTCGCTGGTGTTGACCATGGCGTTGGCAGCGGCCCTTGGACCGAGTCTATTCAATGCCATGCTGGCGATTGCCGTGGTGCGTATTCCCTTCTATGTGCGTCTGGCCCGTGGGCAAACGCTAATGCTGCGCCATCAGGCGTATATGCAGGCTACCCGGACTTTTGGCGCGTCGCGTTGGCACCTCATTACCTGGCATGTGTTGCGCAATGTGCTGCCACCGTTGGTGGTGCAGGCCTCACTGGATATCGGCACCTCGATCCTGATGGCCGCCACACTGGGGTTCATCGGGTTGGGGGCACAGCAACCGACCGCCGAATGGGGGGCGATGGTGGCGAATGGGCGTAATTATATTCTCGATCAGTGGTGGTATTCGGCATTTCCGGGTATGGCTATTTTGATTACCGCTACCGGTTTTAATCTGTTCGGCGATGGTCTGCGTGACCTGCTGGACCCGAAAGGGAGAGGGCGCTAACCATGAATACTGCCACCGTAATATCTCCTGATGCGTCTGCGCCGATACTGGAAATTGACCGGCTGCAACTGGTTTTTCCGGTGTACGGTGGGCAGGTGAACGCGCTGAATCAGGTGTCGTTGACCGTGAACGCCGGTGAAATCGTCGGCGTGGTGGGGGAATCCGGCTCGGGCAAATCCGTAACGGCCATGATGGCGATGAGATTGTTGCCACCAGAGGGTTTTAGCATTACCGGGGGGCAACTGCGTATGCTGGGTGTAGACGTGGTGAACGCCAGCGAAAAACAGATGCGCACTCTGCGTGGCGCCCGGGTAGCGATGATCTTTCAGGAGCCGATGAACGCGCTGAACCCGACACGCAAAATTGGCCGTCAGATGTGTGAGGTGATTTGTCTGCATCAGGCACTGAGCTATCAGCAGGCAAGGGTTAAGGCCATCGGTTTACTCAGGGAGATGCAGATAGCGGATGCCGAGCAGGTGATGAACCGCTATCCGTTTGAACTCTCCGGCGGTATGCGCCAGCGGGTGCTGATTGCCATGGCATTTTCCTGTGAACCGGAATTGATTATTGCCGACGAACCTACTACCGCGCTGGATGTAACGGTACAGCGCCAGGTGCTGCGCCTGCTACAGCAAAAAGCGCAAGCCAGTGGCACGGCGGTGTTGTTTATCACTCATGATATGGCCGTGGTGTCACAGCTTTGCGACCGGGTGTATGTGATGTATGCCGGGCAGGTGATTGAAAGTGGTACTACCGATGAGGTCATCGGCCATCCCGCACACCCCTATTCGATCGGTTTGTTACAGGCCGCGCCAGAAAATGCAGCGCCACGCAGTATGCTGAAGGCCATTCCCGGTACGGTGCCCAATCTGGCAGATTTGCCGCCGGGCTGTAGTTTCTGTGGTCGCTGCCAGCATGTCGATGCGCAATGCAGTGTCTCCCCGTCACTTATGGCACTGAACGATAATGGTCACCAACAGGTTGCCTGCTGGCATCCACAACAGGCGAAGAAGGAGCCGACGTCATGATCAGTGAATCCTTGATGGAATTACGGAATGTGCGGGTACACTTTCCGGTCGGTTATAACTGGCTGGGAAAACCCAAGACGTTTGTCCATGCGCTTAACGGTCTGGACCTGGACATCCTGCGTGGCGAGACGCTGGGCATTGTGGGTGAATCCGGCTGTGGTAAAAGTACGTTGGCGCAATTGCTGATGGGGTTACAGTCACCAAGCAGCGGCCAGTTGGTTCGCGCCCGGCAGGACGGTTCCTGGTTCGGTTCAGGTATGCAGATGGTGTTTCAGGACCCGCAATCCTCTCTCGACTCACGCCTGCCTGTCTGGCGTATTATTACCGAACCGGTTTATGTGCAAAAACATAACAGTGTGGCTGAACGGCGGGCGCTGGCAGCAGAGCTTGCCGCGCAAGTCGGCATTCGGCAAGAGTATCTCGACAGATTGCCGCATGAGTTTTCCGGCGGTCAGCGTCAGCGTATTTCCATTGCGCGGGCATTATCGTCGGAGCCGGATATCATTGTGCTGGATGAGCCCACGTCGGCGCTGGATATCTCCGTGCAGGCGCAGATCCTGAATCTGCTGGTGGAGTTACAGCAACAGCGCAATCTCACCTTTGTGCTGATTTCCCATAATGTCTCGGTGATTCGGCACATGAGTGATCGCGTAGCCGTGATGTATCTTGGGCAAATCGTCGAACTCGGCCCGACACAACAGGTGCTTGGCGCACCGCAACATCCTTATACCCGCTTGCTACTGGACTCCGTTCCACAGGCGGGTCGTTCTCTTGATGACGGGCAGACTGACCGTAAGGGCGAGTTGCCTGGCAATCGTGATCTGCCACAGGGCTGTTTTTTCCGTGAGCGCTGTCCTTACGCGGATGAACGCTGCCAGAAACCGCAGGATCTACTACCGACGGCCTCTGGTATCGCGGTGCGTTGCCATCGGTTATAAAAAAAATAAAAAGATACTGGATATGAAAATAGGGAAGACCATAGGATTAGCCGTGACGGTGACCCTTTAGTTCTTCCCTAACTTTTTGCAGGATGTATCGATGAACGATAAAAAGCACGTTTATGTTATTCATGGTTATACCGCAACGCCCACCAGTCATTGGTTTGGCTGGCTAACGGATCAGTTACACTCGCTAGGGACGGACGTCTCTATATTAGCGATGCCGAACTCTACTGACCCAGACAATGCTGCCTGGCAGAAACACATTACAGAAAATGTGAAAACATTGGACGAGCAGACCTTCTTTGTCGGTCACAGTCTGGGATGCGTGACATTGCTACGCTACCTGCAAAGTAAACCTGCCAGTGTAAAAGTGGGTGGGGCGGTGCTGGCCGCCGGATTTCTCTCATCATTACCGATACTGCCTAGTCTGGATGAATTTACCGCACAACCCCTCAATATGACGCAACTGAAAACACAGATCCTGCGTCGGGCGGTCATTCTTTCTCTCAATGACGATATTGTCCCCCCTGAACTCAGCCTGGCGCTCAGCCAGCAGCTTGATGCCGATCTTTACGGCGTGCCAGATAGCGGACATTTTCTTGAACGAGACGGCTATACGCGTTTCGACAAACTGTTCGCGGTGCTGAAAGATATATTGGTGTGATGGGGTTCATAATGCCAGTATTTGTACCAATGTCATCGTACATCTGTTCGAAACAATGCTGGTCTTGCCGACGTTCTCTGGCGGGAACGAGATAGCGGGCAATCCGATAAAAACGTGGTGATCCGTGCCTTTATCGGTCAGATAGCTCGAAGGTTATTCTCATCCTCGATGTTGGCTACTTTTTGTTGCCGACGATGCCGAGTAAATGAAGTTTTCTGACAATGGTTGGCTGGGCGACCCCCAATTTCTCCGCCATCTTGTAAGTGGTTTTATATTGCTCCAGGGCTAACCGCAGCAAGTGGCGTTCGACATCTTCAACTACCGTCTTCAATGGCATGTTGTCCGTTATTTGCTCAAGGCAAAAGTCATGCAGCGACGTTTCTACGCAAGAGGATAATGGTAAGGATGGCTCGGCAGGGAAATTCTGGCAGAGGTATTCAGTTAACATCGTCTCGTCAATGTAATTCTCGCTTGAGCAGACATACAAATACTCAATGAGATTTTTCAGTTCACGTAAATTGCCTTGCCAGACGTGAGCCTTGAGTTTGGCAATACTGCGATTGCTGAAACGCACTATCCGTCGATAGATTACATCAAATTGATGGCAGAAGTGATCGATTAGCAACGGGATGTCTTCTGGCCGTTGCCTTAGTGGCGGCACCCATAGCGGGATGACATTCAAACGATAGAAGAGATCACTGCGAAACTGTTTTTGCTGTATTTTTTCTTCCAAATCTGAGTTGGTTGCCGCAATGATACGTACGTTAAGGGGAATGATTTTATTCCCGCCGACGCGTTGAATCTCCTGTTGTTGTAAAACACGCAGAAATTTAGACTGAGCTTCAAACGGCAGATCACCGATTTCATCAAGAAAAATAGTGCCGCCATTTGCCTGTTCGAATAAACCGATTTTTCCATTTGCTGCGGCACCGGTAAATGCCCCTCGTTCATAACCGAATAGCTCGCTTTCCAGTAACCCGTTCGGAATCGCCGCGCAGTTAACTTTGACAAAGGGTTTATCCACCCGGGTGCTGTTTTGTTGTATTGCGTTGGCAATCACTTCCTTGCCGGTTCCTGACTCACCTGTAATCAATACTGGAACGTCGGCTGGTGCTACTTTCATAATCATGGCTTTTATTTTTTGCATGGCACGATTGGTGCCAATAATGCTGGTATCAAGCTGTGGGTCTTTAGGCGCGTCGGTTTTTACGGTTCCTTCAAAGGAACTGAGCGGGCGAAGGGGATAATTGAAATGAGTGTGTAGCCGCTGAAAAAAAGAGTCCACATACAATATTGATACAACGTGTTTTACCGATTTCTGTTGGTCATAAATGGGGCGACCAGAAACAAACGCATTTTTATCCGGCATTAGATGATGGTTTAGCAGATCGAGTATTTCCCGATGTTCCTGAATGACTCTTAAGTCGATAGTCTTATCAAAATAATTTCCCTCGTCTACTATTTCCTGAATGTGTCTGCCAATCATACGCTCCGGTTCAATCATCGGGTTCTCTGCTATATAGGCCTGATTGATATATTTGGTGACACCGTTTGAGTCGGTGATGCAAATCGGGCATTCAAGGTGATCGAGAATTTCCTTAAAATTAATATCAATGTCTGTTTTGCAATCAATGGTGTTCATCAATAATAATTCCTTATGTATTGGCTTGTATGGTAGCCAAATTTCCACAGCAATCATTATCTACTGTAGTGGCAGAGAGTTAATACTGGAATGTATCGTGAAGGTATAAAAAAGAATGTTAACCCAGTCTAAAAATGGTTTGTTTATGAGAGGAATAAAAGTAAATATAAAGTTGATTATTTTATTTTAATTAACTGGATGTTAACAATACTATTCTTTGTTCGTTTTTGTAGAACAGCTTTTCATTTTCATTCAACAGATAACAGTATTAAAGATCTAACAGATTAATTGTATCATACGATTGCGTATGGGGATTGATTTAAAAATGGATGAAGAGATGAATATTAATTCAAATATGTATTATTGGTGATAATTTTTTCATTTGTCCTTAAGTAAAAAATATCTTTATTTTTATTTAATTATATTGATTTCAACAACATGAAATTAATATGTTCTCATGGTAATTAGCCGTAAATGAAATGGCATGCTAATTGCTTTGTAGTAGAAATACCTCTACTGAAAATAGCCAGGGAAGGTCGTAAGTATGATTTGTTCACAGAGTCATAATAAAAATTTCACCACATCGTGGTGGTTATTAGGAATCACTGCACTTACGTTTTTAATACAGTCATTTGATACTACGATGTTCTATTTGGCGATGCCCGCTATTGCCAGAGATTTACACCAACCTACGTCAAATATGGATACGGTGGCGGTTATTTATCTGGTGGCGGTAGTGATTGTCACGCCTTTCAGTGACTGGCTTATGGAAAAGGTCGGTGAACAGCGAGTCTATCGCCGGGCAATCGCATTATTTGCCATTGCTGCTTTTTTTTGTTCTCAGGCAGATAGCCTGTCGGCGCTGGTTTTCTGGCGTCTGGTACAAGGTGTCGGTGGTGCATTAATGTTACCCGCCGCTCGGGTGATGTTACTCAAAGGAACTGTGGTAGACGAGCAGGTAAAGACCCTTAATCTGGTGACGGCCGCCGGACTATTTGGTACGTTGCTGGGCCCGCTGGCTGGCGGTGGATGCTTGATTTTTTCCGCATGGCGTTATCTTTTTTGGCTGGCGTTGCCATTATGCCTGTTGTGTCTGTTTGGTTGCAGGAGACATGAAGCGGGCTTGTCAATATCAGGACCGGTTCGTCGTTTTGATCTCTATGGTTACCTGCTTATCACGACAATGCTTTCATTGGGTTTATTGCTGTTAAGTAGCGTCGGGCAACAATATATATCAAGTGATAGTAAAACGTTTTTGGCGTTTTTGATGCTCTTGCTGGGCAGCCTCTATTTCCTACATCATTCAAAAGTGAAAAGCAGCGTATTCCGACTGTCCTTATTCAGAAAACGTAGTTATCTGATCAGCATTGTAGGAAATGCATTGGTGAGGGTGTTTTTATCTGCTGCGCCGCTGATGTTCTCTCTCGCATTACAAACTGAATACCATTACACCGTGTTATCTGCTTCGATGATTATGTTGATGTTTTCCCTGGGATCATTGAGTGCGAAACTGATTATTCCCCGGATATTGATGTGGTTGGGCTACCGGTGGTTATTAACCCTGTTTACGCTGATATCTGCACTACTGCTTTTCTCATTGTCCGGTATGAAATTAATGGTATCCACACAATTCATGTTGTTTGTGGCATTTTCAATTGGTATTTCCAGCTCGGTGATCTATAGCTGTCTTAATACCTTGGCGTTTACCGAGCTTAATCACGCGACCTATGGCGCAGGTAATAACATACTTACTGTGGTGCAGCTTATTTCCATACTACTGAGTATTTCATTGAGTTTTACTTTCCTGCATTCGTATTCTGCGCGCTTCACCCATGAATTGAATCAGCAATATTACATGCTCTTTGAAGTAATGGGCATGGGATTACTACTGATTACACCACTATTTTCCTGGCTGGATGCTAATTCTGGCAAGGTGAGAGTGCATTAGAGAGGGATATATTAATGATAGAGATGATCATCAATGGTCGGATATAAAAAATAATGAAGTAATTCTGTTGGCCTTGATGAAAGTAAATTATTGGCGTAATAACATTATAAAAGGTAATTATTATGAAATATAAAAATAACAGCAAGGAAAAACGACTATTACCGGCCCTGTCGATAATAGCCGGTTGCATTATGACGTTTACTGTAATGGGCAGTGCTTATGCTAATGGTACCTCTGCCATTGTAGCGGGCAGTTATACTGCTTCAGCGCAAGGTAAAGATAGCGAGGTTAAAGTCACTGTAGACGTTGATAAGAAAGGGAAAATCAGCAACGTGGCGGTGGATGCATCCAAAGAAACACCAGAGCTGGGCGGTGTGGCCGGACCGGAAGTCGGCAAGGCCATTGTGGACCATCAAAGTCTGGATGTGGATGGTATGACCGGGGCTACAGAAACCAGCAATGCCGTCAAGAGAGCGGCAGAAGCCGCGCTGCTCCAGGCCGGTGTCGATATCAGCGCTTACAAGAAAAAGGTAGTGAAATCGGCTGGTACGAATGAAGAAACCACAACTGATATTGTGGTGATCGGTGGCGGTGCATCAGGTACGGCAGCCGCGCTGGCGGCTGCCGAGAAGGGCGTAAAAGTTATTGTGCTGGAAAAGGCACCGGCAGTTGGCGGCGCCGGTAAGTTGGCCAGCGGGTTATTTGCTGTCGAGTCTTCACTTGAAAAAGCTAAAAAAATCAATTTCACCACCGACGAGCTATATAAGCGTCTGATGGATTACAACCATTATCTGTCTAATGCGGCGCTGACGCGTGAAGTTATCAATAAATCCGGGTCCACCATCAGCTGGTTACAGAAATACGGCGTGGAAACTTATTTGTCGGATAAGAATCCGCAACAGGCTCAGAATAAGGATCCGATCCGTTGGCAAATCTACCATCATTATAAAGATACCGGTGCAGCCTTTAAAAATATGTATGCTCATTTTGAACAGATGGGCGGTAAATTATTTACCCGTACTACCGGAAATTCGCTGATTAAAAACGAGAAAGGGGATGTGGTAGGGGTGATCGCCACTAAAGCAGATGGTGGCAAACTTTCTGTTCATGCCAAAGCCGTTATTCTGGCTACGGGTGGGTTCGGCGGTAATAAAAAAATGCTTTCTGACGTAATGCTGACACCCAATATATCGCTGTTATCCTGGCCGAATAGTGGGGAAGGGGTGAAGATGGCATGGGAAGCGGGGGCGGCAAAATGGAATTTACAGTCAGCGTTATTACATGCCAATAAACTGGTCGGGGTCGATGCGCAGAAAGGCAGCGGGTTTAATGACAGCCCGTTAATTAGATTATTGAAATCACCGTTACTATGGGTGGATGTTACCGGTAATCGTTTTGCAGACGAAGGACTGGTCTATGACACGGCTTACTGGTCTAATGCCACTTATAGCGTAGGTGGTAGTTACTTTATCATTGTTGATACGCCGACTTTGCAAGCATTCAGCAAAGGTAAACTCCCTTTTGATATTTCCGGTGCCGGTGCGCCTAATCCGACACAACCCGGGGATTTTGTGGCCTTGAGTGAGGACGGGGTAAAATCGGGTAATATCATTAAAGGCGATACCCTTGAGGCGCTGGCGAAAAATACCGGTATGGCACCTGAAAAACTGACTGCCACAATCGCTCGTTACAATATGGCGGTCAGTAGTAAAAAAGATGTTCAGTTTCTGAAGTCCGGTCGTTATCTGGTATTCCCGGTGAGTAAAGGTCCGTTTTATGCGCTGAAAGCGCAGGATGTGAGCCTGAGTACGCTTGGCGGGGTCAGGGTGAATGAAAAACTTGAAGCAACCGATAGTAATGTCAAACCCATTTCCGGTTTATATGTGGTCGGTAATGATGCCGCGGGTTTTTACAGTACACCAACCTATCCGCCATATCAGGGGCTGGCTAATGGCTATGCATATAATACGGGGCGTATCGCCGGAGAAAATGCAGCACATTATGTTTTAGGTAAATAATCTTCATCTGGTCAATTCCCTATAGATAGTCACTTGTTGTTGATCTCTGTGATTTTAAGCGAGTGCTTTTCATAATATAGAAACTGTGAACCTGGCCTTGTTAACTGTGCGGTAAAGTCTATTCATAGAATAAATTTTACCGCGTGGCGATTGAATATTTCGTCTGAATATTTGCCTTGTTATTGCGTGCAAGGTGCTTTCTGTTTTTTGCATATATAACCGGGGCAAGTCTTTGGGGGTTTATTCGCTTGCTGCCTTCCTGTCACTCGGGTTAATCAGGGGTTGTGCCATAATAAAATGGAATAATAACAATGAAAAAGTTATTTGTTTTTAATTATAGAACAATAATTATCTCTGCCTGTTACATAATGTTGGGTCTGTCATCTTGGCATTTACATGCTGAACAACATGACGCTAATAATCTGTTCACCGTTATCGAAGTGGAGAATAAATCAGAAAAACCCTTATCAGAATTAGGTGATTGGTTGAATGAACGTGGCATCAGCCCTTATTTACAGGCTTCACAGTTATATTTCAACAATCCCAGTGCCGGTCTACAAACGGGTAAAAGTGAAGCTTTGACCATGTTTTTTGCCGGTCTGGATTTTGATTTGGAAAAAATGTCACTCATTCCCGGTGGTAAAATTCATTTTTTGCAACTATGGGTGCCTTTTAGCCATAATTGGGACTACGGCACACAGGTTGGTGATGTGCTGGCGGGCAATCCTCCGCCCTATATTCCGAAAGTAGCGCATCTGATGCATTTTACATATGAACAACTATTGCCAGGTGATCAATTTTCATTTGAGATTGGCAAGAGTAACCCCGGACAATACTTTGGTATTCCACTATGCGATTCCCCATTCGCCTGCGTTAATACCTTACTGGTGAATTCAGTTGGCTTTTCGCCAATGCCTTATTCTGGTTGGGGGGCGAAGATCGACTACCGTATAACCCCGAATATCCGCACCAGTATTGGCGGCTGGCGTACTTATAAAGCGTACCCTTTTACTACCGGTTGGGAAGGGGGCTTCAACGGCAATGGACAGGGGGAAAGTGCGCTGATTGCCATGAATGTTGCCCGCAATGCGGGCTGGCAGCAGGAGCGTTATCCATTACAGTGGGAAATGATGGTCACCCATAGCTATCGGGAATATAACGAGCCTTATTACACGGTTAATGGCACATCACAGGTATACGATTCGTCATCTTCGCCCCGCCGTGACAGTGGGGTGACCGCATTATATGTCGGTGCCAAAAAAGGGATATGGCGTCTTGATGGTGGTAAGGAAAAAGATAATCCGACACCAACAGCGCTCAGTATTTACGGTGATGTGACGCATCTGCTGACCAATAATGTCGATAATGGTCTGGGGACGTTGCTACATACCGGAATTGTGCTCTCAGCACCGTGGCAATCCCGTCCATTGGACCACTATAGTCTTAATTTCAGTTGGCTCCAGTTGACGAAAGATGAGCAGCTGTTTTTGCGAGACGCCTTTGAGTCTTCATCGGGACAGGGTTGGTTACCCAGCCGTAATCAGTACCAACTTAGTCTCACCGGGAATATTTTTCTGACCCAGAATATCGAACTTCAACTGATAGGATCACGTACCTGGCAAATGAATAACTGGGCGAATCCTTATACCAATAAGATACCCAAAGATGGCTACACCTTTTTCATTCAGACCAATATTTATCTGGATAAGTTATTGGGTCTCACTCCTTCTCATTAATGTTCGATAACCAGAGGCCGGGGAAGTCCCGGCCTTACGGTAATGTTACTCACTTAATCCTATCGGGTTTATTGTCAGGAGGTGACTATTTGCCCGGCGTAAAGAATAAACATCCTGAAGATAAACACGCTTACCAATGCTATGCAGGACATGGCAATGATCCGTTGGCGGGAATGCAAACTGTCCGTCATGACGCGCATCAGTAGTGGTAACATAATACCGAACCCGACAACACCTATCCAGAAAGTGCCCCCCCAAAAACCGCTCAGCGCAGTAGTGGTTGCCAGTGTTTTTTGTCCGCCGCCAGCATATAGGCCAAAGAAAAAAGCTACCAATAACAGTATTTCGAGTAATACCAGTGGCAGTTCCACATGATGCAATAATTGTAATGGATGGGAATGCTGTTGCCAGGTGCCGCTATTCCAGACACAGCAGAGAGACAGCACGGCTAACCCAGAGATGACGCCAGAGTTTAAAAATAATACCGGCAGTAATCCATTATTCAGCAGCGGAAATGATTTAAGCGTTGAGAGTAGAAATCCCGTATAGACACCCAGTAATACCGCCAGTAGCAGTAGTACCCGATCCAGTTTTTTTTCATGGCGTATCAGCAATTGGCTGAGTCGGTTAATTGTTCGCCAGAGGACCGAAAATAATGTATTACGTGTAGCAAGAGGCTGTAATCGGATATAGATCCAGGGATGAAAAATAACTATCAGCCATAGAATTAGGGCGATGAAATAAATCTGGAACAGAATAACGCCCAGTGACATTACCGAGGTGTGATTGTAAAAAATCATCACATACCAAAAATCATACGGCTGAGTTAGATGAAAAATCAGAATCGACAGACCAAGTATAACCATCATTGGTGCGATAACGGCGGCGTAGCGGGAAAATAACAATCGCCCGGTTGTCGGTAAATAGTTTTTCGCTGTAATGGCAATAAGCACGATACCGGAGGAAATACCGAGTACAAATAAATAAATGGCTATCGGCCAATCCCAGACTAGCGTATTAAAATGAAAATACTGACTGAACATAGTGCTCACCTTAGCTCTACAAATGATTAGGTCCGATTTTGATGAATTTCGCCTTGTTTACCGGCGATCCGATATAAATTGGGGCCGGTGCCAAGATAAATTTTGGTTCGATAAACCACACGGCTATGAATGGCTTTATAAATATCGCTTTGAGGATCGTTAACATCGCCAAACAGGAGTGCTTTCATTGGGCAGATAAGTACGCAGGCCGGTAATTTACCCGCAGCAAGATTGGTATCACGGCAGAAGTTACATTTATCTGCCGTTTTATTGAGCGGATTGATAAATCTGACATGATAGGGGCAGGCGGCAAGGCAGTAGCGACAGCCAACGCAGCGATCGTGATGAACATCGACGATACCTGTTACCGGATCTTTATATGATGCGCCGGTCGGACAGACACTGACACAAGGAGGATTATCGCAGTGTTCACAGGAGCGGCGAAAAAACTGCCGGACGGGACGACTAGAAGTATCTACCTGACTGCCGGTTTTTTCATCGTTGTTAGGGACTATCTGGAGCCTGCTGACACCTTCAGGTACGTTATTGGTTTTGCGGCAGGCAGCTACACATGCCTGACAGCCAATACAGCGGGTTTCATCATGTAAGAGTCCATATTGTTTCCCGGTAGCGACATTTTCGCCAGCCAATAACAGACGGGATCCTCCCAGTAATATAATGCTGCTGATTCCGAGGTTGCCGATAAACCGGCGCCTTGTGTAATTCATAACATCGCCTTTTATTGTTTTTAAATTAAGCAGATAAACAGAAATGCGTTTTCTTTTTCTGTCAGTAAATACAGCAATAAACGCGCCAGTTACCCAGGCTGTAGAAAATGACGGAGAGAAGTATTTAATGCGCTGTTATTTAATGTTTTTTTATTTTCAGACGCTGGCGTCTGTATCGGGGTGAAATAAAATGGGCGACTAATAAAAATTAACGATTCAATTTTCTATTTTTCCAATACACCGCAGTATCACCTGATGGTCGCGTATTCGGCATGTCCCGATGTTTACGGTGCGCCGAAAGGTGCCATTTCTTACATGAGACGGCTTCATGAGTTTCGATAAATGGTTCATCGTGTGCTAAAAACATGCCCAGAGTAACGGGCTGGGCTGCAATCATATTGTTCGTCAATTTGTTATTTTTTCAGGCACCTTTAGTCAGATCACACCGAAAGGCTGACTTATCGTCTACGGTTTTTATAACGCAATGGCTTGCTGAAGGGCGTATTGTTAAGAACTGACAGTTAAAGAAATAGCTAGCATTAATAAGTGATGGAAATAACGTTGAACATATAGCCAATGGATTCAAGGATGAGGCCCGGATGTGGCCGGGTAACTGAGCGTGGCCAACGCTTCAGTAACTTGAAAGATGACGGGTATATAATCCAAGTGAATTGTGAGGGTACTACCGCATGGAGTTTAAAGATTACTATGCCGCGCTGGAAGTACAGCCATCAGACGATCTGAAAACGATCAAAACGGCTTACCGCCGGCTGGCGCGCAAGTATCATCCTGATGTTAGCACCGAGCCGGACGCGGAAAACAAGTTTAAGGCAGTTGCCGAAGCGTATGAGGTGCTGAAAGATGACGCTCGCCGTGCCGAATATGATGAACTAAGGCAGCACCGTAACGATCCCCGATTTTCTGAGGCCCCTCCGGGCTACAGAGGCAATGGGCAGACGCAGCATGATTTTTCTGATTTCTTTGAGTCAATGTTTGGTAGTCAGGCTGCGGCGGGGCATCGATCTTCTGCTCGATCCCACCGAACCCATGGTATACGTGGGCAAGATCTTGAAATGAAGATCTCGTTATTTTTAGAAGAAACGCTGGTGGGACAAAACCGGCCTATTTCTTACCAGTTGCCGGTCTATGATGAATTCGGTCGTCAGATTCGAGAAATAGCCAAAACATTGAATGTGAAGATCCCGGCCGGTGTGGCGGATGGGGACCGTATTCGCCTGAAAGGGCAAGGGTGTGCGGGAATTGGTGGTGGTCCTGACGGTGATTTATTCCTGGTTATTCGTATTGCTCCGCATCCTCTGTTTGATATTGACGGTCGGGATCTGCACATTGTGGTGCCGCTGGCACCGTGGGAGGCTGCGTTAGGCTCGCGGATTGAGGTGCCGACACTCACGGATAAAATTTCCCTGACGATTCCTCCCGGTAGCCAGAGCGGAAACCGGCTGAGAATTAAAGGAAAAGGATTGGTCAGTAAAAAAGGGACTGGAGACATGTATGCCATTCTGAAGGTGGTTATGCCCGCGAAACCAGATGAAAAAGTCAGTGCTCTGTGGAAACAACTTGCAGAGCAGGCTGCATTTAATCCTCGAGCCGGATGGGAGTAAGTACGATGTCTGAAGAAATGACGTTTACCGTGATGGAGTTGTGTCAGTCGGTGGATATTTCTCAGGACGAGCTGATTGAAGTGGTGGGGCTGGGTGTTATTGTCCCACTGGAACCGGAAGATCCGCACTGGATCTTCGATTCTCACGCGGTGAGCTGCCTTAAGCGCGCTTTGCGATTGCAGGCCGAGCTGGATCTGGACTGGTCAGGCATTGCGATGACGCTAACGCTGCTGGATAAGCTCGATGAACTCAAGAAAGAGAATGAGCAGTTACGCCGGCAGCTTGATCGTTTTCTGATGACGCCCTGAGGCGCGGGACGCCTTGACAGGGGTTGAATTCGTGACGTATCAACCCTTGTCATGGTCTGTTAAATCAGTTGGTTACTTTGGCGTAATGTTGTCATGGGAAACCATGTTGCTCTGAAGAATATAGTCATACAGGCGCTGAGTATCCTCCCGGGTACAGAGGCGAGTTCCGCGGTTCAGTGTCGCGGCGGTACCGGCGGCAACGCCATAGCGTACCATTTCGTCCAGTTCGGCCCCGGCGGCCAGCTTTAGGGCTATCGCGCCGACCATACTGTCACCGGCACCGACGGTACTCATTTTTTTCACCGGCGGCGGAACAAACTGTATACGCCCCTTGTGGTCTACGCCCAGCGCCCCCTGTGGACCCAGTGATACCACGACCCGTTCTGTCGCTCCCTTCTTCACCAGCGCTGATGCGGCGTTGTAAACGTCATCCGGGCTTTCCAATGGCCGCCCAATCAGGGCTGACAGCTCATTTTGGTTAGGTTTCACCAGTGCCAGACCACCGAGCTTTAGGCAGGCATCCAACGCCGGGCCGGAACTGTCGATGATGCAACGTAACCCGTTGGCCTGTGACTGTTTCACTAAATGTGTCAGTTTGTCGACATCACAACCCGGCGGCAGGCTACCGCTGATGACCAATATTGAACCCGAGGGAAGTTTTAACACCCGGTCGAGCAACTGTTCAAGTTCGCTTTCAGTCAGCCTGGCTCCGGGCATCACAAAGCGATACTGCTCGCCGCTGTTATCTGCATGGACGTGCAGATTCTGTCGCGTCCAGTCCTGCGTGGGTACGGTGTCGGTTCCGACACCTTCCTGTTTAAGTAACTCCGCCAGATGTTCGCCCGTCGGGCCGCCGGTCGGAAAAATGGCACTGGCTTCACCACCCAGATGGACAATCGCCCGGGCGACATTGATACCCCCGCCCCCGGGTTCAAATACCGGTGTGGTGCAGCGTAGTTTGCCTTCCGGGTAAATTCTGGGCGTGGTGGTGGCGCAATCCAGCGAAGGAGCGAGCGTGAGCGTAAAGATCTGTAGCATGATGCGTTCTCCATTCAGAGCCATGCATATACCTTTTATTTTTCAAGTTGCAGATGCGTCATCTCGCCGCTTTCCGGTATCTTGAAATCTATTGGCTATATACATGATTGATTTTTATATTTATTTAAATGTAGCACGATCGACATCGTCCTGCTTATGCCGGGACAAGAATAATTAATATGAGTATGTCAGATGATGACTTAAATCGCCTGATGGTTGAATAAAATCATTTGAAGCAGAGAGAGTTTGTTACTCATTAATGTGATAAGCGGGCTTATTTTAACGTCTATACTCAGTAAACAGATTTTAATTTTAGTGAAACGGGCTGGCTAAAATGAAACATGTCAGCCATCTTTGTCGTTGTACGTTGAGGAGAAATATCATGGCGTTAGATGGAAAAGTTGCGTTGGTTACCGGTGCGGGGCAAGGCATCGGCCGGGCTATTGCCTTACGTTTGGCGCGAGATGGTGCGGATGTAGCATTGGTGGATGTTAAAGATGACAAAATCAAAGCAGTCGCTGAAGAAATCAGAGCATTAAAACGCAAGGCTGTCACCTTTAAGGCTGATATCAGCCACCGTGAGGAAGTATTCGCGGCTGTCGAGTTTGCCGCAAAAGAACTGGGTGGGTTTGATATTATTGTCAACAATGCGGGTATCAGCCAGGTTAATCCATTACTTAAGGTTACCCCTCAGGAAGTGGATAAAATATTCGGTATTAATCTGCAAGGTACGCTGTGGGGAATTCAGGCGGCGGCAGAGAAATTTAAACAACTAAAGCAGAAGGGTAAAATTATCAATGCTTCGTCGATTGCCGGGCATGAGGGTTTTGCTTTATTGGGGATCTATTCTGCGACCAAATTTGCCGTGCGGGCAATCACTCAAGCGGCGGCAAAAGAGCTGGCAAGCGCCGGAATTACTGTTAATGCGTATTGTCCAGGGGTAGTGGGCACTGATATGTGGGTTGAAATTGATAAGCGTATGTCGGAAGAAACCGGTGCTAAAATTGGTGAAACCTATGAGAAATATGTCGGCGGCATTGCATTAGGTCGGGCTGAAACCCCGGATGATGTCGCAGCATTTGTCGCCTATCTGGCTAGTCCGGATTCGGATTATATGACCGGGCAGGCGCCGATGATTGATGGCGGATTGATTTACCGGTAATAGTGGATATTTGCTGCACAACAGTGCAGCAAATCAGTTTGCCTGATAAACGATGGTTTTGTTTTTGGATTGATGCTCATGGTGTATTTGAACGATGAATAAATGATTAAAAAGTAAAACGTATCCTATAGCTAATATTCTCATTATTCCAATATCTTGATACCATCTAGTGTATATTTAGGGTAAATGTCGCCTTGTATACCATCTATTTCGCAGTCTTCTAAAAAATAATATTCTGAATGATGTTGTACGCCTTCAATAATGACACCAGAACAGTATTTTTTTATGCTTTCTATCAGGACTGACAATATATAGCTCTTTTCATGTTTTATTATTTGCTGGTAAAAATTCTTATCTAATTTAATATAATCAAATATAGACTGAGTGACGGCATAAAGATTTGCGTTTCCACTGCCAAAATCACCCAGCCAAAGTGGGTAGCATTCATGTAGTTTTGTAAGCAATGGATTATGTTTACCATCATTAAGATTTGGAAAGTTTTCACTTATTTCCAGGCGTATGAATGGTAGTTTATCCAGTAAATTTTTTGTGGGCAGATCCTGGAGTAGAAATGCCACTGTTGAGAAGTCGACATCGATAGATAATAGTATGTTGTTATCTATAAAATATGATTTCTTCTCTGCAATGCACTCTAATTTATCGACAAATAGTGCTTGTTTTTCAACACTATTCATTTGCTGAATATATTTTTCTGTATTCTGACTATTATCAAATCGAGCAAGCAGTTCCATAGCGAACAGCTCGTTCTGGCGGCTATAAATCGGCTCCATAACATAGCGCTTTTTATCATTTAAGGCTGAATTGATAATCACCATGGCTTCCTGCTTGGGTATGTTTTGAGCATTATTGATCAATCTATAAAAACGATCAATAACTATGTATTGATTGATTAGTGTGATTGGTTGACCGATCAATTTTTATGGTTTGATAGGTTATAGCGTTGAGAAGTAGTGAAAAGTAGCCGGATTGATGGTTGGGGTAGATATGTGAATAATCTTAGTATAACTACGGGTTATTGGCAGATTATTAATAGATGTCGTTGATATCGAGCACTAAAGGATCATGATGTGGTCTTTGGTTTTCTCCAGTCTGGGGATTTCAACCATTTTCATGCTGAGTCATCGTCTGAAACTAAGCTTCATTATATTTAATACCTGCCTGTTCAGACGGACCGTGAGACGTGCCCATCTCCATCTCATCAGGCCTGCTATTTTTAATAGTAGGCACTCACTATAACGGGTGTATTGAGGTTATAGAGTGATGAGTTTTTTCATGTCTTCAATGATTGCTTCAACCAGTAAACTTTTCGCACTTTGGGGTGGGAAGATGGCCAGATAGGCCACATCTATTTTAGGTTCAAACGGTTTGATCAGAATATTGGACTCGTTGGTGTGGGCGGTTATGGAATCGACAATGCCGATTCCCAGACAGGATGAGGCCATAGCGCAACAGTGTCGCAGTGACGTCTCTATGGGACAATGAAGGACCCGATCTTCCGCTGAGATAAGTTTGGCCAACTGTCCGCGTAATACCGTTTTACGCCCGGGTAGGATGGCGCGGTATCGTGTCAAATCATCCAGGGTGATTTGGTCTGCGCTGGCAAGTTCGTGTTGTGGTGAAATCACCGCCACCGCTTGAGTGACACCCAGTAATTCTGCCCGTAATCCTTTTATAGCTCGTGTACCATTGATAAAACCGACGTCATATTGACTACTCATCACCATATCGGTGATGGACACGGTACTTTCTACATCCATAAATAGTGAGATGTCGGGGTGTTGCTGCAACAAGGTAGGGAAAATGTACCTGGTACATAGGTTAGACAATGCCGACACGGCACCGATACGCAGCACGCCGCCTTTGGCGTGACGAATATCATCCGCGATGTGAGCGATATGGTCTACGCCCATATAGAGTCTTTCTATTTCACGAAAAAGTTTGAGTGCTTCTTCCCGGGGCTCCAGTCCTCGCCCATGTCTATCGAATAACTTCAGATTAACCGAATATTCAAAATCTTTAATCAAACGGCTCACTGCTGGCTGCGTAATATTCATGATATTGGCTGCTTGCGTAATACCGCCAGTAAGGATCACTTTATGAAATGCTTCGACTTGTCGTAGGTTGATACGCTGCATAAGATGTTACCAATCATAACGTTTATTTATGAGTACGATACAAAATACAATTTTTAATTATTTTTACCAGCTCTTACACTCGAAAAAGTGAGCAGGTACAGTTTGTCATGAGTCACACAACGCGATTATGACGAAAATAACAAGGATGCAGAATGAAAGGAACAACGCTATTTGCCAGCCTGATGGCTCTGGCACCGCTGCTGCCTCTGCCAATGGTTCAAGCTGCGGATTTGACTATCGGACTGGCTTCGTCCACCACCTCTATGGACCCGCTGTTTTACGTAGGGGGCGCCAATAGTGCGATGGCCCGTAATATTTTTGACGGGTTGGTTAATCAGAATGAAAGACAACAAATTACGCCAGCATTGGCAGTGTCATGGAAAAAAATTGATGATACCACCTGGCGGTTTACGCTGCGGCCTAACGTCAAATTTCACGATGGCAGCACACTGACAGCTAAAGATGTCATTGCCAGTTTCAAACGGGTGTCGTTGGCGGCTAAAAATAGCCCTAGCGCTTATACGCCGTATGTGGCGGATATTGCTGACGCCAAAGCTATCGATCCGCTGACCGTAGAAATAAAGACCAAAACACCTACGGCACTATTACTGAACAATTTAAGCCGCATCGCGATTATGCCCGCGCGTTTTGTCGATGTACCGACCGACGTCCTGAACAGTGGTAAAGATGTAATTGGGACCGGTCCGTTCAAGTTTGTCTCCTACACCCCTGATGACAAGGTGGTTTTGCAGCGTAACGACCAATATTGGGGGGGCAAAGCCGAGTGGAAGAAAGTCACTCTACGTGTGTTTAAAAACAGTAGCGCACGTGTTGCGGCACTGCTGTCTGGCGACGTTGACATGATTGAACAGGTTCCTACCGCTGACAGAAGCAACATTATCAGGCAACAGAACCTGACCACTGTTTCGATACCGGGCAACCGCATCATGTACCTGCATCCGGATCAGGACCGCGATGTATCACCGTTTGCCAAAGGTGATGATGGCAAAAACCCGCTGAAGAAGCTGCTGGTTCGTCAGGCGATGTCGTTAGCCATTAATCGTAATGCGATTGTGCAACGTATTCTGGATGGTCAGGGACTGGTTTCATCTCAGTTGGTGCCACCCGGTTATCCAGGGTATTCAAAAGATATTCCGGCTCCGGTTTATAACCCGACGTTGGCGAAGAAGAAACTGGCGGAAGCTGGGTATCCGCATGGATTTACGTTGACGTTCCATGCTTCCAATGACCGTTACCCCAATGATGCCAAAATCGCTCAGGCGCTGGGGCAGATGTTTACTCAGGTTGGGATTAAAACCAGCGTTGTGACCATGCCGGGCAGTATCTATTTCGCTAAAGCGTCCAAACGGGAATTCAGTCTGGTGATGGGCGGCGCGGCGATTGAAACCGGCGAAGCCTCCGGAGTGCTCGGCCCGCTGTTGGAAACCTTTGGACCGAATGCCGGGCAGGGTAACCGTGGGCGTTATTCCAATCCCGAATTTGACAAACTGCTAAATCAGGCGCGCGCTACGCTCGACGATACTAAGCGCGACAAACTGCTACAGCAGGCAACCGATTTGGCCATGAAAGAGCAGGGGGTTATCCCTTTACTGTTTCTGTCCAATACCTGGGCAATGAAGAAAGGATATAGCTATTCCGGCCGCACAGACGGCTATACATTGCCCTATTTTGTACATAAAAAAGAAAATATGTAGTGTGTGATTTTTTGCGTTAACACCAGGGTTTTATCTAATAAGAGTAAGAAAATGAAGGAATTTAGCGGCGTTTATCCTTATCTGGTTTCGCCGGTGAATGCCAATGGCAGCGTTGACAAGGCCGTGCTGATTGATCTGGTGGAGCACCTGATTGCCAGCGGTGTGCACGGTCTTGTTCCGCTGGGCAGCACGGGAGAGTTTGCTTATCTGAACACCAGGCAGCGTTTTGATGTAGTCAGTACCGTAGTGAATGCTGCGCGGGGGCGAGTACCGATTATTGCCGGTGTCGCCGCTACCGCGGTTCAGGAGGCGGTGGAGCAAACGCAAACGTATGTCCAGCTTGGCGTTGATGGCATCCTGGCGATTCTGGAAGCCTATTTCCCGGTTACTGATGCCGGGATTGAAGGCTATTTCCGCGCTATCGCACAGGCGGCACAGCAAAAACCGGTGGTGTTGTACACCAATCCACAATTTCAGCGTGCCGACTTAAGTCTGCCGGTGATCGAGCGCCTCAGTCATGTTGACAATATCAACTACATTAAGGATGCCTCGACCAACACTGGACGGTTATTATCGATCATAGAACGAACGCAGGGGCGGATGCGGGTTTTTGCCGCGTCGGCACATATTCCAGCCTGCGTCATGTTAATTGGCGGGGTAGGGTGGATGGCGGGACCGGCGTGTATCGTACCCAAACAGAGCCTGGCGCTGTACGACGCTGCGAAACGTGGTGACTGGCAGCAGGCGATGGATCTACAGCGTCCGCTGTGGCGCGTTAATGAAATTTTTGCCAAATACACTATTGCCGCCTGTATCAAAGCTGCGCTGGAACTACAGGGTTTTGCCGTTGGTAATCCGATACCGCCACAGCAGCCGTTGAACGATCAGGCCAGACAAGAAATCGCCGCTGTACTGCATACAGTTGGTGCTTTATGAGTCAAATTCCTATCATTATTGATTGCGATCCCGGTATTGATGATGCTATCGCGCTGCTCAGCGCTTTTGTCGCCCCTCAGCTCGACATTCTCGGTATCACCGTGGTCAATGGCAATCAGCCGGTAATCCACACCGCGCGCAATGCATTACAGATTGTTGAACTCGGCCAGCGTGAAGACATACCGGTGTTCGCCGGTTGTTGGCAACCCATACTACGTGCACCGATTCACGGGCGGTTTCATGGTGAAAGCGGATTAGGTGATTGTCAGTTTCCCACCCCGCGACGGCAGGTAAAAACACAGCATGCGGTCGGTTTCTTGATTGATAGCTGTCGTGCTGCCGTTATCTCGGGCGAACGGATCACGCTTTGTGCGTTAGGGCCGTTAACCAACATTGCCTCTGCGCTCCGTATCGCACCCGATATTGTGTCGGGAATTGAGCGTATAGTGTTGATGGGCGGTGCCTACCGTGAAGCAGGCAACCGTACTATGACATCTGAATTCAATATGTTTGCCGATCCACATGCGGCACATATTGTTTTTTCGCAGACACTCCCGATCACCGTATTACCGCTGGATGCTACCCATCAGGTGATATTAACGCCGGAACGGGTGACGCAACTGGTCTCGCAGGCCGGGCGAATCAGTGCGCCGTTGGGCAACTTGATGGCTTTCTGGGATCGTAATGATGTCCGCCGCTATGGTTCGCGTGGCGGGCCGCTCCACGATCCGCTGGTGATTGCCTGGGTGCTGCGCCCTGATCTATTTCGGACTGAACGGGCCCGGGTGTTTGTCGAGCATCAGAGTGAGCTATGCATGGGGCAAACCATTGCCGATCTGTACAATAAATCGGGTCAGACTGCCAATGTGGACATTGTTATCGGTGTGGATACAGAACAGGTATTTCAGTTGTTTTGTCAGTTATTTTCTGTGTATGGGACCGGCCTATGACACGTCGCATTATTATTGATACCGATCCAGGCGTGGATGACGCGATTGCACTATGGTTGGCACTGGCGTCTCCACAGTTGGACGTGTTGGGTATTACGGTGGTGGCTGGTAATGTGCCGCTTCATGATGCGGTGACCAATGCGACGAAAATTGTGAGCCTTTCAGGCCGTCAGGGCGTAGCAATTTATGCCGGTAGCCACGGGCCGCTGATCGGTCCGCAACGGTATGGCAAATATGCGGCGATCGGTGCATTCAGTGACGATCTGGTGCCTGACGCATCTTATGCGGTGCAGTCAGAGCATGCCGTTGATTTTATCGTGCGCACTGCACGTCAGGCGGCGGCGGATAATGATCCGATTACATTTTGTGCCATCGGGCCAATGACCAATCTGGCGCTGGCGTTGATTCAGCATCCGGACGTAGCGAAAGGCATTGGTCAGATTGTTACCATGAGTTGTGCGTTTACCGCACTGGGGCACCGTGTTCCGTGGGCTGAATTCAATGTTTATGCGGATCCTCATGCCGCACAGCGGGTGTTTTCCAGCGGTATTCCGCTGGTCGTGATGCCGCTTGATATGACGTTTCAAGCGCTGATCACTCAGAAAGAGATCACGACTTTGCAGCAAACAGCCGGACAGCCGGGACAAGCGATTGCAAACTTGCTGACCGCTTTTGACCGTAGTGATATTGGTCGTTTGGGGCGCGAGGGTGGGCCGATTCATGATGCCACCGTGATCGCCTGGTTACTGCAACCGACGCTGTTTGCCGGCAGGTCGGCGACCATCGGCGTGGCCGTTACCGGGGAAACCGCCGGTTATACCTGGGCGGATTTTTATGGCAAGTTACCGACTGATCCTAATGCAACGGTGATGCAATCCATCGATGAGGCGAAATTTATGGCACTATTGACGAGGGTACTGAGCCACTACGGCTATCATCAGGGATAACACAAGGACCGCTATCTCATGACCGCTTTCTTACTTAACCGTCTGGCACAAACGCTGATAACGTTGGTTGTGATGTCGGTGCTGGTATTTGGCGGGATCTATCTGGTCGGCAATCCCATCGATTTATTACTGGGCAGCAATGCAACGCCAACGGAACGCGATGCGGTTATTCACGCCTTCGGGTTGGATAAATCGTTATGGCAGCAGTACGCGCTGTTTGTGGTCAATGCGCTGCATGGCAATCTGGGCAACTCCTATATTTTTAATCAGCCAGCGCTGCATCTTATTTTGCAGCGCATGCCAGCGACACTGGAACTGGCGTTGGTCGCTTTTCTGATGGCGCTGGTGGTGGGAATTCCTCTGGGGGTATTTGCCGGGATGCGGCCGGACAGTCTGGCGGCCAAATCGGTGATGACGTTTTCCATTCTTGGTTTCAGCCTGCCTACTTTCTGGATCGGTATGATGATGGTCATGTTGTTCAGCGTTAAGCTGGGAATATTGCCGTCTTCTGGCCGGGGGACGACGGTAGAGGTATTTGGCATACCGACAAGCCTGTTGACCATTGATGGCTGGCGGCACCTGATCCTGCCAGCACTCAATCTGGCGTTGTTCAAAATTTCGCTGATTATCCGTCTGACTCGCGCCGGTGTGCTGGAGTGTCTGCAGCAAGACTATGTGCGTTTTGCCCGCGCCAAAGGGCTGTCCGAGACGCGCATCTTGTTTGTCCACGTGTTGAAAAATACGCTGATTCCGCTCATTACGGTGATTGGTCTTGAACTGGGGTCGCTGATTGCTTTTGCAGTGGTGACAGAAACCATCTATGCGTGGCCGGGCATGGGTAAGCTGATTATCGACTCCATCGCGGTGCTCGACCGACCGGTGATTCTGGCTTACCTGATGATGACCGTGGTCATGTTCAGCCTGATTAATTTACTGGTCGATGTGCTGTATGCGGTGGTCGATCCGCGTATCCGGCTGGGAGGGCGCTAAACGTGTCAGACCATTCAGTCCACTCTACCACTCAGCATGTCGTGGAGACACGGTCGGCCTTTATCCGCACGCTGCATGCGCTGCTCAGTAACCGTCTATCGTTAATGGGGGTGGTATTACTCTCGGTCATTGTTCTTCTGGCCGTGCTGGCGCCTTATATCTCACCGCAGAATCCTTACGACCTTGCCCAGTTGGAGATCATGGATAATCGTCTGCCGCCCGGCTCACAGAGTCCAGCGGGGCTGATCTATTGGTTGGGTACCGACGATCAGGGACGAGATCTGCTGAGTGCCATTCTTTACGGCACGCGGACCAGTCTGATTGTCGGCGTGAGCAGCGCGGTCGTTGCCCTGCTGATTGGGATGACGGTTGGAATGTTCAGCGCCTGGCATGGCGGAAAAACCGATGCGTTAATGATGCGTATCGTGGATATCCAGTTGAGTTTCCCGCCGATTCTGATTGCCCTGATTCTGCTGGCTGTTTTTGGGCAAGGGGTGGATAAAATTATCCTGGCGCTGGTGATTACCCAATGGGCGTATTACGCACGTACTATTCGCGGTTCCGCGCTGATTGAAAGTAAACGCAGTTATGTCGATGCCGCCCGCGGGATGGCGTTGTCTGATCGCCGTATTCTGTTTCATCATATGCTGCCTAACTGCCTGCCACCGCTGATCGTGGTGGCTACCATGCGGATTGCCTATGCCATCATGTTGGAAGCCACACTTTCGTTTCTGGGTATTGGTCTGCCGATCACCGAACCGTCATTGGGGTTACTGATTGCCAACGGTTTCGACTATTTGATGTCGGGCGATTATTGGATCAGTTTGTTCCCCGGAATCATGCTGCTGTTGCTGATTGTCTCCATCAACCTGATTGGTGATGCCCTGCGCGACATATTAAATACAAGAAATGAGGAGTAAGGCGTGAGCCAGCCGGTGCTTAGCGTTAAACAACTCAATACAGCATTTCGCGTCAACGGCGAATGGATGAATGTGGTGCGCGATCTGTCGTTTGATATCGCGTCAGGTGAGACTGTGGCGCTGGTGGGAGAATCCGGCTCTGGTAAAAGCGTGACCGCCATGTCGATCATGCGGCTGCTGGCCGGTCCACAGGTCAGCGTCAGTGGTAGCATCCAGTTTGACGGACAGGCGTTATTGTCCCTGTCTGCATCCGCCATGCAGCGAATTCGCGGTAACCATATTGGGATGGTCTTTCAGGAGCCGATGACCAGCCTTAATCCGGTGTTGAAGATTGGTACACAGATTACCGAAGTGTTGAGGCGCCATCGTGGCATGGACCGAGCCAGCGCGCAGGCGGAAGCGGTTCGGCTGCTGGAGAAGGTGCGAATTCCGGCGGCGAAGTCGCGGCTTAACGAGTATCCGCTCAGTTTTTCCGGCGGGATGCGCCAGCGAGTCGTGATCGCTATCGCGTTGGCGTGCCAGCCTAAACTGCTGATTGTCGATGAACCGACGACGGCACTGGATGTGACGATTCAGGCGCAGATTCTGTCACTGATTAAGACCCTACAGGAAGATTCCGGCATGTCGATTCTGTTCATCACCCATGACATGAGTGTGGTGGCGGAAGTGGCAGATAGAACCATGGTGATGTATCGGGGCGAAGGGGTGGAGATGGCTGACACCCGGCAGCTGTTCCGGCAACCGCAACATACGTACAGCAAGATACTGTTTTCCGCTGTGCCACGGCTGGGCGCCATGGCCGGTACGCGCTTACCGCAGCGCTTTGCGCTGGTTGATCCCGATCAACCCGCGATACCAGATTGGCAAAATATCACTGAAGATCAAATCACCGATACGGTGCAACATGGTGAGCCGATATTAGCGGTAAAGGATTTGGTGACGCGATTTGAGGTGAGATCGGGTTGGCTGAAACGCGTTACCGGGCGCGTACACGCCGTTGAAAATGTCTCTTTTGAACTGTTTCCAGGAGAAACGCTGTCGCTGGTAGGCGAGTCTGGTTGTGGTAAATCAACTACCGGGCGTTCTATTCTGCGTTTAACATCGCCGTGTGGCGGCATGGTGTCTATTAACGGAAAAGATATGCTGGCGGCAGATAGCAGTGAATTGGCACGATTGCGCATGCAGGTGCAAATGATATTTCAGGATCCTTATGAAAGCCTGAATCCGCGTCTGCGTATTGGCGAGGCAATAGCCGAACCGATGATCACTCATGGCATCATCAAACCCGAACAGGCAAAGAGAAGTGTGGCCGACTTATTGAAAAAAGTCGGACTGCGCGCTGATATGAGTGAACGTTTCCCTCATCAGTTTTCCGGAGGACAGCGCCAGCGAATTTGTATTGCCCGTGCATTGGCGTTGAACCCGAAAGTGATCATTGCCGATGAGTCGGTTTCCGCATTGGATATGACAGTGAAAGCGCAAATCATTAATTTAATGCTCGATCTTCAACAACAGTTGGGGTTGGCTTATCTGTTTATTTCTCATGATATGGCGGTTGTCGAACGTATCAGCCACCGGGTCGCGGTGATGTATCAGGGGGAAATCGTTGAGATCGGTTCACGGCAGGCAATTTTTGATAATCCTCAACATCCCTATACTCGCCGTTTGTTGGCCGCCGTGCCGGTTCCCGATCCTGAAAAACGGGTTAAACGTTCGCTATTCGAAGAAGAACTGACCAGCCCACTGCGACCGGTGGATTATTGTCCGCCCGAGCGACGTTATCATCAGTATGAAGATGGGCACTGGGTACAGGAGTCGTAAGCCGGTTGTGTTAATCATTTCGATTGCCGCGCTGTGATTCCCTATTATCTCAGAGGGCGCGTTATTTCAGACTATTCATTTCCCGTAGACATACCATCATCTTTATCCCTATGTATTGTTGAGCGCTTCTGACCCGCTTTTGGTGCCGGTATGGTAACTGATGGACAATGTCCATGCGGTGGCGTCAGAGTTTTTTGTTTAAAAAAGAATGGATATCAGTCCGCTGGATTATGCTATTGGTAACAAGAATATGTAGCAGAGGATGTGGAACACATATTTTATTTTTTGCGGTGGATAATATGTCAACGTGATTTGAATGAAAGTATTGCGTACAGTGGGGGAGCTGGATGTTGCCTGTATCACTCATATCACGTTGTTACCGTACATTAATTAAGTACTCACATTGAGGCAAATATGGATAATTTTCAAAAAGAGATTGAGGAGAGAACCAATCTCACCTCATCTAATAAGTTTGAACTGTTATTGTTCCAGGTGGGGTCGGCTTCACCTGAAGAACAATCTGAGTTGTTCGGTATCAATGTGTTTAAGCTCCGGGAAATTGTTCCGATGCCATCGTTGACCAAAGCTGCTGGTATGAAATCGCCGCTGCTTGGCATGGTTGATATTCGTGGGCAAGTCATCCCGGTTATTGATCTCCCTGCCGTTGTCGGGTGTGTGCCACGTACCGGGCTCAATATCATTCTGGTGACGGAATATGCGCGTAGTACCCAGGCGTTTGCTGTGGAATCCGTTGACGATATTGTTCGTCTTGACTGGAGCCAGGTGCTTGCCGCCGAGCCGGGTGTCAACAGCAGTTATATCACGAGTATCGCTCGCCTTGACCAGGATAAGGAGAGTAACCGTCTGGCGTTGGTGCTGGATGTTGAGCAGATTCTGCATGACATCATACCCACTGCTCGCGAGATGCAGATCGAGAGCGTGGAAGCGAAGACGTTTCACCTAAAGCCAGGGGCGGTCGCCATTGTGGCTGAAGATTCTAAAGTTGCTCGCGTGATGCTTGAACAGGGTTTAAACATCATGTCGATTCCCTTCATCATGCATGTCACCGGACTGGAAGCCTGGAATAAAATAAAGTTGATGGCCCAAGAGGCGCAAGCCGAAGGTAAGCCGATTTCGGATAAAATCGCGTTTGTGCTGACCGATTTGGAAATGCCTGAGATGGATGGTTTCACTCTGACACGGAATATTAAACGTGATGATTTTCTAAAGAAAATTCCAGTCATTATCCACTCTTCGTTGTCTGGCAGTGCCAATGAAGAGCATGTTCGCAATGTGGGCGCTAATGCGTATGTGGCAAAATTCGAAGTGAACGAGCTGGCAACGGCGATCCACAACGTGCTTGATGAAGTGAACCCTGGTTAATTTCATATTCGTCCGTACATCGTACTGTTGGTAAACGATGTACGGACCTTGATGCAATCTCTATTCTTTCCCCCCGCGCCTCTCTGACCGTAAGCGACTTTTTTGATACACTGTCCCGATACTTAATCAAAAAAGCCATTGCGCATGAATTCACGCCAGCAGCACATCATTCAATTGGTTAACGAGCGCGGTAACGTCAGTGTCAGTGAGCTGGCGCAGATCACTGGCGTATCAGAAGTGACGGTCCGTCAGGATTTGACTATCCTGGAACGGGAGCGCTACCTCAAACGTGTTCATGGTGCCGCCGTCGCCATTGACAGTGATGACGTGAGTGCCCGCATGTGCACACGTTATCGGTTAAAACAATCCCTTGCTGACTATGCCGCTTCAATTATCAACGATGGAGAGTCGGTATTTATTGAAGGTGGCAGTACTAATGCCTTACTGGCGCGCTGTCTGGCCGAGAGTCGACGTGTGACGATTGTAACGGTCAGCTATTACATCGCCCATCTTCTCAAAGACACCGATTGTTCAGTGATTATTCTTGGCGGGTTGTATCAGAAAAGCAGCGAATCCGTGGTCGGTCCGTTAACCCGTTCTTGTATCCATCAGGTGCATTTCCATAAGGCATTCATTGGTATTGATGGTTATCACGAAGATACCGGGTTTACCAGCCGTAATATGATGCGCAGCGATGTGGTGAGCGCAGTGCTGGCAAAGGGCGTCGAGAATATCGCGCTGACGGATTCCTCAAAGTTTGGGCTTATTCACCCTTATCCCCTGTCCCTCGAACATCACTTTTCCAGAGTCATCACCGACAGCGGACTCTCGCCTGATTACCAGCGGCATCTGAAAGAGCAGAATATTCAACTGGACATTGTGCCAGAACCTTTGCCGCAGAATATGTGAGTTCTCCTGCTGTCAGGTAGCCACTCGCCAGTGGCTACCCTCTCATTTTCTCCCGACCGGCAAGTAGCTTAATCCTGAGTCGTATTGATTACAGGGTATGTTCGGTACGAGCAATAATATCGTCCTGGGTATCGGGGGAAAGTGCGGTGAAGAACGCGGAATAACCGGCAACGCGCACCACCAAATCCCGATGAAGCTGGGGATGTTTCTTGGCGTCGAGCAACGTCTCCCGAGAAACAATATTGTACTGAATATGCCAGCCTTTATGGTCTTCAAAGAAGGTACGCAGTAGTGCCATCAGTTTCTGCCGGTCGTTTATGTTATCCAGTGTGGCAGGGTTTAGTTTCTGATTGAGTAATACGCCCCCCAGAATTGAGCCGGTGGGTAATTTCCCTACTGAACTGATCACGGCGGTTGGTCCCAGATGGTCGGTACCGGACGCGGGGCTGGCGCCTTCTGCCAGAGGGGTTCCTGCTTTACGTCCGTCAGGCGTTGCCATGGTGGCGGCGCCGAAAGGGACGTTCGCGGAAATGGAGGATGTACCCGCGTAATAATTACCGCCAATCGGGCCTCGCCCATAACGTGGGTTATGGTAATGTTTTATTTCATCAATGTAGGTCTGATAAGCACGAACCAGCAGCAGATCAACATCATCATCGTCGTTACCGTATTTGGGCGCTGTATTGAGCAGACGTTGGCGCAATTGTTCATTGTTCAGGCCTTCAAAGTTGGTTGCCAGCGCTTCGGCCAACGCTTGCTGTCCGATAATACCTTGATCGAATACCAGTTTCTTGACTGAAGCCAGGCTATTACCCAGGTTGGCGATGCCGACCTGCAAGCCAGATACCCAATCATATTTTGCGCCACCCTGTTTAATGCTCTTGGCCCGTTCAATACAGTCATCAACCAGTGCGGAACAGAGGATATCATGCGCATTTTCTTCCAGCATGGTATCTACCACATACTCAATCTCGATAGATTTTCTGGTGTAGTAACGGATCTGAGCGTCCCATGCATCCATGATTTCGCTGAAATGAGCAAAGTTACCTTTGGATAAGGCTTTCTCTTGCGGCAGGAAAACCTGGCCGCTGGTCGCGTCGCGTCCCCCCTCCAGCGCCGCTAACATGACACGTGCAAAGTTGATGAAACTCATCCCGGTACAACGATATCCCCATTTGCCGCCAACCGCTGTTTCAATACAACCGATCGCCGCATACTGGTAAGCGTCTTGTGGTTCGATACCCAGCTTGATGAATTCGGGAATGACAATCTCATCATTGTTAAAGGCCGGCATTCCGAAGCCACAGCGGATAACCTGTATACAGGCGTCCAGAAAGTCATTACTCATGCCGGCATGGTAGCGAACGCTGAGGTTGGGTTGGGTCGAGCGTAGACGACCGCAGGATTCCAAAATCGCATAAGAAAGCGGGTTCACCGCATCAACCGCGTTACCTTTGATCAGGTTTTGTCCACCAATCGTCACGTTTTGATACAGCGGATTCCCTGCCGACGCTTTAGAGTGGGAACCCGAGCGAATTTTGCTGACTTCCAGCAGTTTGAGCCAGCAGCTTTGCAGCATTTCAATCGCCTGTTCGCGACCCAGTGTCTGCTTGAGTTCTACATCACGGCGATACCACGGATAGAGATATTGGTCCATGCGGCCAAACGACACGGAGTGGCCATTCGATTCGATTTGCAGAATAAGCTGGATAAAGTAGCAAAGCTGCAACGCCTGCCAGAAGGTTTCCGGTGGTTTATGAGCAACCTGGTCGCAGTTTCCCGCGATGATCAGTAGCTCTTCCCGGCGGCTGGCACGAGGCTCTTTCTTTGCCATACCGCGCGCCAGATCAGCGTAACGTTCAATATGCTGGCTTACCGCCTGAAGTGTGATATCAATCGCTTTCAGAAATTGCGCTCCGTGCACATCTTCCAGCACAGTCAGATCGATACGGGAACGACGTTCGCTTACCGTGTCACGCAACCCATCCAGACCCTTTTCCAGCAGTAAGGCATAATCGACGGCAAGATGGGCGTCACCGGACGTCATGTTGCCTTCCGCTTTGATTATGCCGGCCTCCAGCAACGCTTTTTGTTCGGTGGTGAACATACCGTAGCAGCGATCCTGAACGGTTTGCCCGCGCCACCAGTGACAAATCAGATGCAATAAGCGTTTATTCTCATCGCTGACTGAAAAGCCAGCTCCCGGGCGTTCGGACAGTTCATCAATCTCTTTTTCAATCCAACTGACGGTGTATTCTGGAAAAATAGGGGCGGCGCGAACTTCACTCGCCTGGTTGCCAACAATTAATTCATCATGTTGAATCCAGATAGTACGGTGAGTCAGGTGGTAGGCCAACGCCAGTGCCCGGCGAACCGGAAGTGGCTTATCCATGTTGGATTGATAGACAGTGGTGTAGTGCTGTGCTCGCTCGGTACATACCGATGGTTTTACAATATGAACCAGTGCATCTTTATGCGCCTTAATGCGCTCACTGAGAATATCCAGTTTCAGGGTAGTCATCATCTTATCCTCTTAGTGTGGCCGTCAGACCTTTCTGCTGAGCGTATGATCTTGCGAAATCAAGCAGTTGTGGATCATCAAAGGGTTTCTGCGGGGCAAAATAGGATTGATTGAGTAAAACGTATTTGTTCATCCCCAGGGTGTGGTAAGGCAGAAAATGGATGTCCTTTACATTCAGTTCATCTGCGGCGAAATTCGTAATCGCCCGGATTGATTTTTTGTCGGCATTAAAGCCGGGGATTAATGGAACCCGAATAATCATTTTCTGGTTGGCGGCGGCAAGGCGACGCAAGTTGTCCAGCACGCGTTTGGCACAACCCCCGGTCCATGCTTTAAACACCGTCGCGTCCACATGTTTAAGATCTGCCAGGAACAGATCTACCCAGGGCAGGGCGGGTTCAATGTAATGCCAGGGCACATGCAAACAGGTCTCGACCGCAGTATGTATACCCTGCTCATGACTTTTTCGGAGTAGCGCTTCTGTCAATTGTGGATTGATGAACGGTTCACCACCGGACAAGGTAACGCCACCCTGACTGCGGGCGTAAAACGGTTTATCCCTCACCACTATCGCCATAATCTGCTCTACATCCATGTCTTCGCCACACAGCGTTAAGGCAAGTGTCGGACAGCAGTCTTGCAAAGCGCGATAATGTTCCGGTCGGAGTTTCTGACGATCGATGACCAGACCCTGTGCCGTTCTGGTAATCACATCGGGTGCGGCTTGATGGCACAGTTCACACCCTTCCAGGCATAGCCTGGCATCGAACAGCACATCCTGGGTTTGAGAATAACTTTCCGGGTTTTGACACCACCGACATCTCAGCGCACACCCTTTCAAAAAAACAACGGTACGGATGCCTGGGCCATCGTGTGTTGAATATCGCTGAATGTTGAAGATCATAAAATCAACCCACTAAATTCTTCATATGAAGATTTAATATGTTTCGAAAGAAACCTATATTGATTTCTATCAACAAAGAAACCGGTTCTGATCGTTATACTGGCAAAATATGCGAAATATCACACTTTGTGAGGAGACTACGATGGAACTTTATCTCGATACTGCTGATGTGGCGGCGGTAAAGCGTCTGGCACGCGTATTTCCACTGGCCGGTGTCACAACCAATCCGAGTATTGTTGCACATGCGGGGAAGCCGATTGATGTCCTGCTGCCTGAGTTAAAAGAGGCGTTGGGTGGAAAAGGCCGTCTGTTTGCTCAGGTGTTGGCCACGACGGCGGAAGGGATGGTCAATCATGCTCGACAGTTACGTTGTATCATTGACGATGTGATTATCAAAGTCCCGGTGACAAGAGAAGGACTGGCAGCGATTAATATTTTGAAATCAGAAGGTATTCCAACTTTGGGGACCGCTGTATATGGCGCCGGTCAGGGGCTATTGTCCGCACTGGCGGGGGCGGAGTATGTCGCTCCTTATGTCAATCGTCTGGACGTACAAGGTGGCGATGGTATTCAGATGGTCAAGGATCTTCAGCAATTACTTTCTTTACATGCGCCGGATTCCAGGATACTGGCCGCCAGTTTTAAAACGGCGCGTCAGGTGATGGCGTGTTTGCTGGCGGGCTGTCAATGTATCACTTTGCCTCCTGACGTTGCGGAACAGTTCATTTCAATGCCAGCGGTAGAGGCCGCGGTTGAAAAATTTGAAAAAGACTGGCTAGGCGCTTTTGGAACGTTAACGTTATGAATTCTGAGCAAAAAATGAGGTAGGTTAACGGTAAGGCAAGTTCCGTATATGTATACAAACCAATGCACCTGCGATTTGAAATTTGAAAGATGACGAGTTATGCGTTGGCATTTTTGCCCGGCGGTGACGTCTTCAATGGTAATTTTGATATAACGTAGAGCCATGGCATCGCCGTAACAAGTTTTAGAATCTGAGTGGATAAATGCTGCCATTTTATTCCCCCATGGTTGGGGAAGTCGATACGCTGATGATTTGGCTAAAGAGCCGTGAGGCGAGTCTTGTCGTTAGGTGTTTTAAAGACGTTGTTATGCAAGATTGCCTATCAAAAATCAGTTAAGAATCGGCTGACATAAGTACATCAGTCATTTAAAAATTTTGATGAATTATTAAAATATCTGTGTATTGGTTTTAGTGAGCAGGATCACACATTTATTGGAACCGCCCTCTTACGCTCCTTTCAAAAGGGCGCAAGAGGGCGAGGGGGTGGTTAAAATATATAACGACAGTAGTATTCCCTGGCATTAGCCATAATAGAAAACAGAACAGCATTATTAGACGTATTAGTATTGTTCGAGGAGTATAAAGGGGACGATAAAGGGATAGTAGTTAGACTTAAGTATAGTTTCACACTATGCTTTGAGCCTTATAGGGACATTGGCTATGTATTGGGGGAATTAAATGTCAGTGGTATTTTTTGATAGCGAAACTATAAGCAGCATAATGAAAAATTATTTTCATAAGGAATTAAATCATTATAGTGACATAAAATATGCTTATATGATCGTGAATAAGAAAAATCTGACACAACCAGTGGTAATTTCCAATTACCCCGATGAATGGATTGAAATATATAAAGAAGGCAATTATCAACACATCGATCCCGTCGTTCTCACCGCTTTAAATAAAGTTTCTCCTTTTCTGTGGTTAGAGAAAAACATTCTTATTAATTCAAGTTTGAAACTATCAGAAATATTTAATCTTTCAAAAAGATATAATATTGTTAATGGATATACCTTTGTACTTCATGATCAAAATAATAATTTGGCGATGCTGTCTATTTTACTGAACAAGTTTAAAACTGGTGATATTGAAGAGATGATCGAAAATAATAAAGATAAATTGCAAATGTTGCTTATTACAGCGCATGAGAAAATTACTTCTCTTTACCGTGATATGACCAAAAATAATAGTAATAAAGTGTCAAATGATAAAGAGATCTTTTCTCAACGAGAGAATGAAATCCTGTACTGGGCGAGTGTAGGTAAAACATATCAGGAAATTGCACTGATCCTGGGTATAAAAGTGAGTACCGTAAAGTTTCATATTGGTAATGCTGTGAAAAAAATCGGCGCTATAAATGCTAAACATGCGATTAGACTCGGTATTGAGTTGCAGCTTATCACGCCAATTCTTTCTACTTCTAGTGGATGATGCGAACACTTGATTCGCTGCACTCATGACGATGAGGCATGTGAGTGGGAGGATGGTGTAGCTCAAAGCCATAAGGGAGAGCGTTCAGAATTCTGTGTCACGTTAAAAACTCTATAGCGTTATCACACTATTCAGTCGCCCTTCAAAATAAATGGCTAACTGCGACAATGTCAAATTCCAGCTCTGGATCGGCATTGTCCATTTCTCCTGTGCATTCATCAGTCCCAGATAAAGCAGTTTCAACAGGCTGTTTTCATTCGGAAAAGCGCCTTTGGTTTTGGTCAGTTTCCTGAACTGACGGTGCACCGATTCTATCGCGTTGGTTGTGTAGATCACTTTGCGTATGTTAGCCGGGTAGCGGAAGTACGCTGACAGGTTTTCCCACTTGCGCCGCCATGACTGGAGCACCACCGGATATTGCTGACCCCATTTGGCCTCCAGCTCATCCAGTGCCGTTTCTGCGGCTTCTTTTGACACCGCACGATACACCGGCTTCAGGTCGGCCATGAAGGCTTTATGGTGCTTTGAGGCCACGTATTTAATCGAGTTGCGTATCTGGTGAATAACGCACAACTGCACCTCTGTCTGCGGATAAATGCTGTTTATCGCCTCCGGGAACCCAGTCAGCCCGTCCACGCAGGCTATCAGGATGTCTTCAACGCCACGGTTTTGCAGATCGCTTAATACAGATAGCCAGAAGTTTGCCCCTTCGCTTTCCGACAGATACAGACCCAGAACTTCTTTTTTGCCTTCCAGATTCAGCGCCAGCACAGTGTAAACGGCTTTGCTCTGGTAACGGCCATCCTCGCGGATTTTATAGTGAATGGCGTCCAGCCAGACGAAAGGATAAACTTTCTCCAGCGGGCGCTGTTGCCACTGTTTTAACTCAGGAATGACTTTATCGGTGACGGCACTGATGGTGGCGGTAGACACGCTGAATGCGTATAAATCTTCAATCTCCCGGCTGATATCCTGGTAACTCATCCCCAGCGCAAACAGACGAATGATTTTGCGCTCGATCTCATCGGACAGTGTGGTCTGATGCTTTTTCACCAGTTGAGGCTCAAAAGTGCCATTACGATCGCGCGGAGTCGTCAGTTCGAAGCTGCCGGTCGGGGCTTTAATGGTTTTTTTACCAGAGCCGTTTTTACGGTTGGCTTCCACATCTGAAGCCAAATGGGAGTCAAGTTCCGCAGACAGGGCTGCTTCAGTTAACTGTTTGATTAACGGGGTTAAGATGCCATCTTTGCCGGTCAGTGACTGACCGGACTGTAGCGCTTTCAGGGCTTTGTCGAAATCAAAGGGTTGGGACATTTGTCATTCCTTTTTGATGATATATTACTGGAATGACACGGAATTTCTAACACTCCCCCATAAGGCCTTGAGCCAGGGATAAAATAAGCAAGAGTCGGGCAGTTAGTCCAGATTCAAATCTTCATAGCGAGTCAATACTTTACCCACAATCCCATAGTCTATCGCTTCTTGCGGTGTCATCCAGTAGTTACGATCCGTATCTTTTTTTACTTTCTCTACCGGTTGTCCTGTTGCATCAGCAATCAATTGGTTGACCCGGTTCAGCATCCTAATGATCTCTTTGGCTTCAATTTCAATGTCACTGGCCGGGCCGCGGACGCCGCCAAGTGGCTGATGAATCATAAAACGGGTATTAGTGAGGGAGTAACGGTGTTCTTTTTTTGCTGCGAGGAAAATAGTAATCCCTGCGCTGGCAACCCAACCGGTACCGATAATATGTACCTCGGGTTTGATGAATTTGATCATATCATGAATAGTATCTGCGGCCTCAACGTGTCCACCTTGACTATTGATGTATATTTTGATCGGATCGGCACTGATTCCTTGCAGTAACAGAAGCTGTGAAACCACTTTTTCTGTCAGCTTCTGATCGATTTCACCTGAAATAATGATAGAGCGGGACTCTAACATTTTTTGCTGAATAAGCGATGAAGCATTGCTCTGCTCAGTTTCCTTTTTTTCGTCGTCATCTTTCTGAATCGGTAACAACATTGACAGGCTCTCCTTTACTCAAGCTATAAAGTTCAACCTCAGTATAGCGCTCATTGCCCGGTAAAAATATCACTCCAGAACGGGGATGATCTCATTGCTATCGGGCTGGCTCCGAAGAAAGATATCCCTTCATTCTTCCGATTAATATTCAGCAGGCAGGCTATTTCTTTGCTGGATAATATGTTGACTGTGGTCCAAGCAATGCCTCGGAAAATATCCCGGAACCGTTAATCACCCAGCCGGTTCTGATCGTCATCCAGTTCAGACAGTATATGAGTGCAACGTTCGTATGCCTGACCGTCCAGCAACGGCCTCACATGACGAGTGATGTGCTCCAGTAGACGACATTCAGGATGATTTTCTAGCGCTTTGGTGGCGCGATGCTCTCTATTGTTAATAATAATGGAATTATTATATTAAATTAGCCACCTTTATCTCTCTGAGATAAACACTAGTATACATATCGAACATAGTCGGCACTGATAGTGCCCAACAAAATATCGGGAGAAACAATGAACACATCAAACAAAACAGCGCTGGTTACCGGTGCATCCCGTGGTATTGGCCGCGCGATTGCAGAACGTCTGGCAAAAGATGGCTTTACCGTTATCGTAAACTATGCAGGCAATGCCGTAAGCGCGGGAGAAACTGTTCAGGCGATTACTTCCCTGGGTGGGAAAGCCATCGCTATTCAGGCAGATGTTGCTAACGAAGCCGATGTGAGCCGCCTGTTTGCAGAAGTAAAAGCTATCAGCGGCCAGCTCGATGTGGTGGTACACAGCGCCGGCATTATGCCGATGGCGAAAATCACCACGGCGGGTCTGGCGGATTTCGATAGAGTGATCCACACCAATCTGCGTGGTGCCTTTCTGATTCTGGCGAACGCGGCAGAGTACATCAGCGATGGTGGCCGTATTGTTGTACTTTCCACCAGCGTTATCGCGAAATCCTTCCCGGCTTATGGCCCATATATCGCTTCTAAAGCAGGTGTGGAAGGTCTGGTACATGTTCTGGCTAATGAACTACGAGGTCGGAATATCACAGTCAACGCTGTGGCACCGGGGCCAACCGGCACAGATCTGTTCTTCAACGGCAAGAGTGAGGAGCAAATCCATACCATCGCAAAAATGGCTCCGCTGGAGCGTATCGGGACACCAGACGAAATCGCCAGTGTTGTCGCTACTCTGGTAGGTCCTGATGGTGGCTGGGTAAATTCCCAGGTTATTCGGGTTAATGGTGGTTTCGCTTAATTTTCATATTTGAGCAGATAGCCAGACTATCCGTCCTTCAGGGGTCAATTCATGAAGCAGGTTATTCTGATTACCGGTGCTTCCAGTGGCCATTGTCTGCACGTGCATTTTCCCATGCAGGCCATACCGTTTACGCCAACATGCGTGATACCGCAGACTGTAATGCACCGCAGGTAACTGGCACGCTGGATTACGCCAAAGACCATTACATACCGCTGAGCTAGATGTGTTTCTCAGGATTCCGCTGATGCGGCTATTGCGCAGGTCATCACAGAACAGGGGCATCTGGATGTTGTTGTGCACAATGTCGGCTATATGGTTTACGGGTCAACCGAAGCGTTCCGGGCAGAGCAGGTCTACCAACTCTATGATATCAATGTGTTAGTTGCTCAGCGAGTAACCGCAAATGGCTCAACTGCTGGTCTAGGTGAGGAGTTGAGTTGCTCAACGGTTTGGCTGCATGCGTGCCGGAAAGTACCGATGTTGCCGACGTCATTGCTGAGATGGCCGAAATTGTTGATGCTCTTTACAGTAAACGTCTTTTTCGCGTATGTATCGATCCGTCCGACGAGGTGCAGAGATGGTTAACACAATTGTCGATCGTATTCGTAAGGCGTTTTTGCAACGTATCGGTCTGACGCAGAGAAATAAGGCGGAAGGCAGCGTCCTTAAACCAAAAATGGCGTGATATGTTGGGTAAGAAAGAATTTATCGGTAGAGGAATCGAAAAAGCCGCCGCAGTCGTTGCGTTTTACACACTGAGTGCATAATGGCAGATAGATATTTTTAAAATCGCTGATGCTTTTGGCGCAGACGGCATGGACATCACTATTTACCACACAGAGTGGCAAGTTGAAAATGCGGGCTTCTATGCCATAGCGCTGGAGAGTTGCAACCGCTGCCGACAGCGTATCTTTGTAATCCCATGGGTCTATATAAAGGTCTGACCGATTAAGCTTGGCGTAGCCCATATTCTCCATGCCCATTAGCGCCACGTGTTTGACAAAGAAAAAATTCTTCGCAATAAACTCCGCTAAATCAATAAGATATTCAATCGTCTTTTTGTGCAATACGATACGCAATTCAATGGGAATACCCTGCTTATAACAGTTAAGCAATCCCGCTACGGTTTGGTCGAATGCGCCCCGGCTTTGCACAATATAATCATGGATATCTGAAACATGAGCAAAAATCGGGATGCCGACGAGTAGATTGCCGCGGGCTGCGGCGGCAAGATGGGCGACATAGCTCTCATAATAAAAATAGCGACCGTTGGTCAAAAGATGGATCAGGGTCTGCGGGGAGCGTTGTGCAATCTTATCAATGATGCGGATTAATCCTTCGTTCAGCATCGTCGGCTCGCCGCCGGTAATGCATAATGTCTCGGGCAAATGGTCGTCATCCAGCAGATCTATCGTGTCAGCAACACTGGTCTCCAACTGCAAGGGAGCTATGATCCCTGCCGGCTTGGGAGGCTGGGGACACATCACGCATAAGTTATTACAGATCTCAGTAATCAGGAAGGCATTGTTGCGAGACGCAGTGCGGTAATGGCGGTGAATTCTGCCTTTGACGCTAATGCTGATAATGTCTCCACACGAGAAGACAATATTTGGTTTAACCAGAAGTACGGGAAATCGGCTATTTTCCCGCAACGCAGGCGCACGGCAGTCGTTGTCTGCACAAATCAGCGCGGCTGGGCACACCTCTTGCAATGAAGGCAGGACGGTATCGGCGGTCAAATAGAGAATACTGCGGTTGGTCATTGGGGCAGACCCCGTAACCACTTTGCCGAATAGTGCTCGATCCAGGCCGTAGGTCGATTCTGCCTGTGTAAATAGAAAACAGGTGTCTAGGGGGGAGGCCGACCTCATTGCAAACCCCATTGCAGCAATATATGCCGGGTTTGACTGTCACCCGAAGTTAATTTTTTGATAATCATTTTGATGATACTTTGATTTTTATGACAGAAGTCGTCCTTACCCGGCCGACCATAGGGGGAACCCGTGACCTGGTAACGCCGAACCGGATCGGCGCCGCAATAGGGGGCATAAGCGCAGTCTGAGCAGACGGGCAAACCGTCGTTAACCCCTGCTGCCGCCAATTCCTGCATTACCGGCCCAAAAAACAATTCTGCCTGAGTATTCTCCAGCACATTTCCCATTTTAAAATGCCTGTCTCCGGTCTCGGCCATCATACGGCTTTCATCGCTGGGGTAAATATTGCCATCATAGTTATATAAGGTGACGCCGAAACCGGCACCACAGGGCGATTGCAGATCGACAAAACCTGTTGCCCAGGGCGTGACAAGTTTTTTCACGATCAGACTGGCATAGGATTCGCGAAACGGCTGTCCATCCTTGTTTAACTGGATGATATAGTCCAAGCATTTTTCATAGAATGCTAAAAAGGCGTCGGTCGAGTAGCCAATTTTGTTGAAATATTTTTGCGCAAAGCCGTAAGGATTCAACTCGCGGATAAAGATGCTGCTAAACCCATACCGGATGTATTCATCGATAATTTCTTGGTGCAGACCGAGACTTTGGCGCGTGGTCGTCATTAACGCGCTGACCTTAGTGAAGGCGTTTTTTTGTTTGATGCGGTGCAAGGTATCGATAAGCGCTTCCCAAGCGCCGGCCTGGCTAAACTTCCGATTAGCGTTGTGCAAGGACTGCGGGCCATCCAACGAGGTGCTAATAGAGAATTTGTGCTTGATCAGAAAGTTGATATCGTCGTCATTAACATCGCATAAGTTGGTGCACAGCACAAATTGGATCTCTTTCGAGGTATTTTTTTGTTGCACACGCTGCACGGCCCGCCGGACCAACGGCATTGTCAACGTTGATTCTCCGCCCTGAAACTCCAGAGTGAGCGTGGGGGAAGGCATAGACAATGCCATATCGATGCTACCGTCGAGCACGGCTTCGCTCATATCAAAGCGAGAGGGCTCAGACTGGCAGGATTTTCTCGATGCTTGGCAGTAAATGCAAGAGTTGTTGCAGCGCACGGTCAGCACAAATATATGCAACTGGGCGAAATTTTCGAGAAAGGCTTTTTTAGTTTTATATTTGGATGCCAACAGGGGGATCGGATCTAGGGCCGTGTCATTGATGATGATGTGCTTCGATCGCAATTCATAGTAGAGCTTTTTATCGGCTATTTCTTTTTTATTTACCAATATGCTGAGCTGTTCGGCGGTTAAACAGATCCATTCACCGTAATCGGTCGAGATAAAATATCGATCTGCATCCAGTTTACTGAACCTAAAGGGCAACAGTTGGTAATAGGGTTGGTGAAAATGTTCAATGCCTGCGAATTTAACGCTCATGATTAAATTTTTCTTGTATGCTGAGCATCAGTACATTATTGAGAAATGTATTGATTATTTCCGCCTTTTCAAGGAGATGTGCCTCTGCGACAGTGAAATTCAATAGCATAGCATCTCCGGTTTGGGCGGTTACTGATAGATAATCCGCGAATAGTACTGCCATTTCTTCAACGGCGTGCTGCGTATAAAAATCAGAATCCAGGATAATCTGCATAAGCGTTATACCGAGGAAGTCAGTATATGAAGGCTATCGTCAGAAGCAGCATCGCATACTAGCGTGGCCACCGGCGAAAAGGCCTTTCTAACGATCTCGGCATGAATTATTTTTGTTTCGTCTAGCACAATCTGACGCATCTGGTTTTCATGCAGTAGATCCAGAAAATCATGAACTGCCTTGTCTATATCGTTGGCTGATGCCGTAGTATTTTTATTGTAGAAATAAATCGACAATTGATTATTTGTTGCTTTAGTGACATGCATATAGAATTGGTCTGTCAATGCGTAGCATGTTTTCATTACCGCATTGATTGCATATATATCTTTGTCTGCAATGACAAAAAAATAATCGCCGAGCGCATTTGTACCTTTACCGATGGGCAACATGGCTCACTTACTCCTATAAATAACCAGCATTGCTGCTGGCTATGACTCATTAGCAAGTTTTACCCGGTGTGCAAGAGTAATGGCTTGCATGGCTCGCATGGCTGGAATGGCTATAGTGGGCGGCAAACACTTGGCCATATAGCGCCGGCTGATTTAAAATAACGGCTACTCCGGCCTGCGGGTTGGTGCGGGTATTAATGATGTTTTCCTGAGCTCCGTTATTCACCGGCATGGTGTCCGTTGACGCAATGGCATTCACACTGCTCCCAGCTAAAATTCCAACTACAATCCCAGCAATAATCGGTTTGATTTTTTTACTGTTTTCAACCTCGTCTAACGAGATCTTAGGTATTGTTGGTAATTCTTTCATTATCAATCCTTACCAATTTAGAAGTCATAGGGTGATCGTTATCCAAAATAATAGTATTCCAATGCATTTTATTTGGCTTTTCCTTTTTGACGCAAAAAATTGATATAGAACAATATTTACTTTAATATGGAACAGAATAGAATGCCTTGGTTTCCCTCAGTGTCAGCATAGTTGTCACCCCTTTCTGAAAATGAATACAGAAAGCGATGGAGTGACAAATGAAACGTATTTCCCCAGAATGTAAATCGCTACGCCTTGATATATTTACAACTAATAGTTGTTTCTTTTCAGGCGATTCCGCGATCAATTTAAGAGCATGGGCCAGTGAATTAGCAGATTCTAAAGCTGGAATAGTTCTCTCACTTTTAGCTAAAGCCTGGAAAGCATCTAACGCCTCATCGTCAGTGGCTGCAATGTACTCTACCCTTCCGACAGCATTGAGATGAGCATGTTGAGATCTAACTTTCGGCGTAGGGAAGCAGTTCGTTTATTCGGTTGTCGGGCCAAGTTAGTAACCAAATTAATGCATCTCGTAGCCATATATAAGGAGAGTGACCGTTGAGTCTCGCGGCTTCCAGCAGGTTCAGAATTGTGTCCATGCGTTGTTCGGCCCGCAGCGAACCGGCTAGCTGATCTTACCCACGTAAAGTGGACACGGTTCTAAGCAAGGTTCTGATTTTCAAACTGCCGCCGTTATTATTACAGTCGTTGAGTTTGTTGGATGAGATGTTACTTAGCTTGGCAATATCATTAAACACAAGCAATGCCTATGACTCTGTCGCATAAAAAGACAAGTAGTTTGCGAGTGCACTGATTTCGTTATCGAAAGCCTTACTGTTTTCGTCAATTACCAGATAAAGCGAAGTAGAACGGGTCTGACCATACATCAGTGGCAATGGGACAAGCTCTCCCGATTGAAGTTGTTTTTCAATGTGATCAATGGGCAACCAACCATAACCGATCCCATGTGATATGGCATCAATGGCGGCTTCAATGGTGGTGAATGTCCAGCTATCTGCCACGGATAGAGCCTCTTTTGGCGGTGTATATTGGTTAATGTGCGTAAGTTCGATACGCGGCCATGCGGCAAGCGTGCTTTCCATTAACGGGGAAGGTTGCATCAGCAGCGGATGGGAAGCGCTGACCACTGCCATAAAGGTGAGTTCGATAAGCTTATTGCCTTTTCCCGGCAGGTCGTCACGCTTGGTGATCAGGTAAATATCGGCCTGGCGTGCGATTAGCTGGGCGGTGCTCTCGCTGCGCAATACCTCCATCAAATCAATGCAGATAGTGGGATGTTGGCGCTGAAAAGCGCGCATCGCTTTGAAGAGATGACGCTTGGGGAAAATACTGTCCACGGCCATACGCAAGCGCATTTTATCGCCGTTTTTGAGCACTAAGGCCCGTTTTTCCAAGGCATAAAATGATCGCAAAATAGGCCTGGCCTGCTCCAGGAGCGCCAGGCCTTCTTTGGTCAGCTCGGCTTTGCGGCCAGTGATGGCCAGAAGAGGGACGCCAAGCCTTTCCTGCAACAACGATACTTTATAACTGATGGCGGACTGGCTGCGATTGAATTTTTCGGCCGCCTTGGCAAAACTGCCTTCCTGAACAATCGACTGTAATAATTCCCATTGTTCTAGTGTGGTCTTCAGCGACATAACCTATCCAAAATTTAGATTAATATGTTCTTATTTTACGGTTTTTTATCTGCTTATGAAATGCTTATAGTAGCGAAAACACCTCAGGAGAACTAATGATGACCTTTGATAAAAATGATCTAAGCGGTTTTGTCGGTAAACATATTGTGTATACCTATGATAACGGATGGAATTACGAAATTTATGTGAAAAACGGTACAACACTCGACTACCGTATCCACAGTGGGATCGTAGGGAACCGCTGGGTAAGGGATCAGCACGCGTTTATCGTTCGCGTCGCCAAAGACGTCTATAAAATATCCTGGACAGAACCAACGGGTACCGATGTCAGTTTGATCGTCAACTTAGGGGATAAGATTTTTCACGGCACCATATTTTTCCCGCGCTGGGTGATTAACCATCCTGAAAAAACGGTTTGCTTCCAGAATGATCATATCCCGACGATGGAATCGCTGCGTGAGCAAGGACCCGCATACCCGACTGAAGTCATCGATGAATTTGCCACGATAACGTTTATACGTGATTGCGGTGAGCAAAACGAAACAGTAATCAACTGTGCCGCCAGTGAACTTCCCGCTAATTTTCCTGAAAATTTAAAATAATCAAGATGTCCTCATTCCTCATTGAGGACGGCTTAACAGCGTCCTCGCTTTACCGGATTATTCAAAATGAAAGAAAGATACCCCACCCTCGCGATACTTATCCTGTTTTTTTCTGTTAATAGTCCTGCTGCGACCAACTTCACCGAGGATTGCCATGCGTTATTGCAAAGCAAGCTACCGTCAACAACGCTCAGCTATGCCGAGTTACAACCCTCTGCTTTGGTCGGCGCCGGTAAAAATTCCGCGTTAACCGGCGCTTCAGCTAACCAGGAGAAAGTAGGGAAACACTGCCTGGTTACTGGGGTAATCGGAGCGCGCAGGGGGGTCGATAATCGGGAATACGGCACCCACTTTGAATTAAGGATGCCGGAAAACTGGAATGGAGGCTTTCTGTTCCAGGGTGGCGGAGGAATGGATGGGGTAGTGGCACCGGCGGTGGGTGGTATACCGTTCCATAACTCGACGGCCAGACCGGCGCTGAATCGTGGTTATGCCGTGGTCAGCATGGACGGCGGACATCAGGGCAATAATGCCGACTTTGGGACCGATCAGGCGGCGCGTATTGACTATGCCTATGCCTCAATTGGCAAGGTCACCAGCGTGGCGAAAGCCCTGATCAATAGTTTCTATCATTCATCGCCGGGAAAATCGCTGTTTATGGGATGTTCAAACGGCGGTCGAGAAGCTATGATTGCGGCGCAGCGCTATCCTAATGAATTTGATGGCATAATTGCCGGTAATCCGGGGTTTCGCTTAAGCAAGGCTTCTTTGGGACAGGCCTGGGATACCCAGCAGTTAATAAAAATCGCCCCGCCAAATGCTCAGGGTAAACCTATTCTGGCCAATGCCCTGGCGCCGCAGGATTTAAATTTGGTCAGCCGTGCCGTGCTTGCCGCCTGTGATGCCAAAGACGGTATCAAAGATGGTTTAATCAATAACTGGGTAAGCGCCGAGTTACCCGGTGAAGCCTTATTCAGCTTCGCTGATCACCACATTCCACGGCAGTAAATCATTCAGATCATCGTTCGATGTCCGTTTAGGCAGTTCGCGGAACAGATGCATGAAGTAGTAATACGGATTGAGATCGTTGGCGCGGCAGGTCATCACCAGGCTGTACAGATTCGCGCTCGCGATGGCGCCGCCCACCGATTGGGAGAACATCCAGTTTTTGCGGCCCGTGGTGAACGGGCGGACATCTCGCTCGGTCACGTTATTATCGATGCTCACTCGCCCATCTTCAAGGTAGGTTTGCAGTTTCATCCACTGGTTCAGCGTGTAGTTAACGGCTTTGCCTGGCGTACTTTTCGGCACCACACCAGGCTGCGTTTCAACAAGCCATTGATAAAATTCATTCAGTACCGGCACCGCTTTTTTCTGGCGCAGCGCCTGTCGCTCGTCCGGACTGAGGGCTTTGACTTCTCGCTCCACTCCATATAATTTGCCGAGGTAATTGAGCGCTTTTTCTACTCGCCCGGCTTTCTTTTTCGGCTGCGACTTTTGCGCATCAACGAAGTAACGCCGGGCATGAGCCCAGCATCCTGCTTGAGTGACGGTTTTCAATGTGTCGTATCCAGCGTAACCGTCGGTGAGTAAATACCCGGCGTAGTCACCTAAAAAGTGTTGGACACACAGACCCGCACGACTCGGTTGATAATCGTAAATCACCACCGGATCCGCTTCGAACTCACCGCTGCGATAAACCCACATGTACGATTGGCTCTGGGCTTTTCTATCCGGTTCATTGAGCACTTGCACGGTGGTTTCATCGGCGCAGATGAGAGGCTCAGCCAGCAAGTGACCTTTCATTGCTTCAATGATGACCCCAACTTTACTGCCCAGTTGCACGCACCAGTTGGCCAATGTTGTGCGGCTCAGTTCAATGTCACTGCGTTTTAATATCTCTTCCTGGCGATAGAGCGGCAACGCATCAACATATTTAGCGGTGACCACGGCGGCAAAGGTTTCTGGACAGCCGATGCTTTTGGGGATCATGCTCGGTGGCTTGGGCGCGGTGACGATTTTGCTGCGCATTTCGGTGGACTCACAGTGGCGGCATGCGTATTTGGTACGTTCGTGACGAATGACGCTGACGTGTTGTGGGATGATTTTTAACTGCTCAGACGTTTCGACGCCACAGGGATGCAGCTCATGACCACAACATTCGCAGTGCGGCGCATTCAGCGTGTGAGTGTGGACGTCACGCTCAAGCGCTTTGGGTAGCGGTTTACGACCTTTTTTGTGGTGTGCTGGCGCAGGTTTGCTGATGGCATGTTGTTGCTCGGCTTCGTTGAAGGTGCCTTTAGGCACGTGCTCACTTTGGGCCGAGAAGCGTCTGGATGTGCTTAGGTTGAGTTGCTCAATAAGCAGTTGAAGCCGATTTTCAAGTTCAACCACCGCTTCTGCTTGCGTATGAAGTGCCTCTTTGAGCGAGCCATTTTCGGCCTGAAGTTGCAGCAACATGGCTTTCAGTTGGTCAACATCATCGGGCAAGTCAGTCATGGTCAAGGCTCATCGTAATAAGATGAGTCAAGTGTGACAGCCTAAAAGGATCGTTCAAGTGACAAATGACGATCAGTTTTACCGGTCACACGTTTAAGTGATGCAGCGGCTTATGCGCTTGAGCATGCTCGATAGTGAGCCCCGACAAGAGCCAATGGAGCTGAGCCTGGCTGATGTGTATCGCATTATCGGGTTTGGGTGCTGGCCATTTGAAGCGGCCTTTTTCCAGGCGTCGATAATAGAGCCAGAAGCCGTTGGTATCCCAGAAGAGGATTTTGATTTTATCGCGCGCGCGATTGCAGAAGATGAACCAGGCTTGGCTCAGTGGATCCATCTCCAGCACATCGGCGACGATCAGAGACAATCCATCAATTGATTTGCGCATGTCGGTAGAACCGGAGACGAGGTAAATACCCGAATGGGGGACTAACATAGCAGCGCGTTAACCCAGCTCTGGATGTGGTGAGCGGGTAAGTCGGCGGGCAGTTCGACCGACAGTCCGGAAGGCAGTGAGAGTATCACCACCCCATGAGGCGATAAGTCGCGGTATTCTTGTACGCGTACTGGGTGAATCCGCAGTGTGGATGAGTGGTCGCTGAGTTTTTGTTTCCAGTAATAATAGGTGCCGATATTAATCTGGTGGGCTTTACAAAAATTGGTAATGGAGAGGTCACTTTGAGCTTGTTGTACAAAGAGTTGAGACCAGTATTGCTGTTTTTCGTGAGATGTCATAATGTGCTCCTTGTGGTTAGGAGCACTATGCCGCGAGGGTGGTATTATTGGTAGGTGGGGTTAAATTGGCGCTTACCAGACAACCGCAGTTTATCTGCGGTTGAATTGTTAGCATCGAACGAAGAATTGCGGCAACAACTGCAATACCGTGACTATTATATTCTCTTGTTGGAAGAGAAACTCAGGCTCAAAACAGCCCAACAGTTTGCCGCCAGCAGTGAGCGACATGCCGACCAGATTGCCTTGTTCGATGAAGCCGAACTGGAAGCGGCGCTTGAGGCCATGGAGACGCAATTACCTGAAGATGTTCCCGCTACATCATCCGCGCCAAAAAAGACAACACGCCAACGCGGTTTCTCCGATAGTCTGCTGCGTGAGCGTGTGGAGTTGTGCCTGTCCGACGAAGAAAAAACCGGTGCCCGCACCACCTTCTTCAGCAAGGTTAAAGAAGAGCTGACGTTTATTCCCGCCCAGTTAAAAGTCATCGAATACTGGCAGGAAAAAGCGGTGTTTGACCGCGATGGCGAGGAGTTTATTGTGGCTGCCCGCCGCCCGGTCCATCCGCTGGGCAAATGTTTTGCCACCACCGCCTTGCTGGCGTATATCATCGTCGCCAAATATGCCGATGGGCTGCCGCTGTACCGCCTGGAAAACATGTTTGCCCGCAGTGGCCACCCGGTAGGCCGCACCAATATGGCCCACTGGATCATCCGGTTAGCCAAGGTATTTGCCCCGCTGCTGGCCAGGTTGCGTGACGTGCAAAACAGTAGCCGTTACCTGCAAATAGATGAATCCCGCATCCAGGTGCTGAAAGAAGAAGGCAAAACCGCCCAATCGGACAAATGGATGTGGGTGATACGCGGTGGCCCCCCCGATAAACCTTCAGTGCTGTTTGAGTATGACCCGAGCCGCTCGGGTAGCGTTCCCGTGCGCCTGTTGGCGGAATTCACCGGTATTTTGCAAACCGATGGCTATGCCGGTTATGACGCGGTGTGCCGTGAAAATAAGCTTGTGCGTATCGGCTGCTGGGATCATGCCCGGCGCAAATATATTGAAGCGGGCAAAGCGGTCCCCAAGGGCGCAAAATCTGCCAAAGGCAAACCCACTAAAGCGGATGTGGCGCTGGGCTACATCGGTAAACTGTATGGCATTGAACGGAGCCTGCAGGGGCGCAGTGAAACGGACAAATACCTGGCCCGTCAGCAATATAGCCTGCCGTTGCTCAAGGCATTCAAACTATGGCTGGAGCAGAATGTCGGCAAGATAATGAAGGGATCGCTGACCCGTCAGGCCATGGACTACACGCTCAACCACTGGGCAGAATTGATAGGCTATTGCGATCATGGGCAGGTGAACATCAGCAATGCGTTGGCGGAAAATGCCATCCGCCCGTTTGCGGTCGGTCGCAAGGCATGGCTATTTGCCGACAGTTCGCAGGGCGCCAGCGCCAGTGCCGGGTGTTATTCCTTGATCGAAACGGCGAAGGCCAATCAGTTAGAGCCGACGGCGTATATCCAGTATGTGCTGGATCACATCGGCGAGGCGGATACGCAAGAAAAACTCGACGCGTTATTGCCCTGGAATGTGGACCTGGTCCCTTTTTTTAAAAATGTGCCGCAGTATGGATAGGGGGAGTACGTCGATTTAACGGCGCTTACATTCGTTGTATTGAATGAGGGAAGCATGTGGCAGCAGAGTTTTGTTAACAATACGAGTTCGCCGGACGCTTACATAAAAAATTCAAAATTAGTAACTGAAGGTGGATAAGTCGAGGAAGGGAGGGAGCTAACAGGGTTAGCGGTGTAGGGGCCTATTCACGAAGCGCAAAATTCGTACGCTAATTTTTTGCTATTAATAAAGGGAAAATTGTACGATAAGCGAACTATCAATTCACATCTCCTAACGTGTTTCATGTTTTAGTTGCCACTATCTGTAGAAATTTGTCTCGCAACACATCCTGTATCGCCGGGTTCCAGGCAATCCCTACATGCCATCTCGTGTGTTCCCCATCAGGTTGCACAATCTTCAGACCGGTAGGCAAAATATGCCTTACTCCGGCAGGCAGTAAGGCTACTCCGTTTCCAGCCACTACTAGCGCTAGCAAGGTTTGAATATCGTCAGCAGCAGACACCACTTTAGCGCTGAGTTTATTCTCTTTGAGAAAATTGGTTGTCTGAATCACCAGACCTCGCCCACGATGAGAGTTGATTTGCAGTAATTGATGTTTATCAAGTATAGGCTGGATATTCGCTGTATCCACTCGAACGCCAATCGGGGCGGCCAGGACCAGTTTTTCTTCCATCAGCACCTTGACCTTAAGCGCCTCGGTCACAGGCAGTCGGATAAATCCAGCCTGAAGCTGTCCTTCTAGTATCATTCGACACTGAACGCTGGAAGGCATGTCATTCAGAGATACTTCGACATTAGGGAACCGCTCACTGAAAATATTTACCCATGCCGGCGCAATCTGAAATGACGATATGCCAAACCCCATCGCCAGCTTGCCCACATTCCCTTTCTGTAAACTGCGAGTATAATCTTGAAATTCATCGTAATTTTTCACTAACTTGCAGGCCCTGGAATAAAGCTGCTCCCCTGTGACTGTCAGCTTCGCGCCATGACGACCACGCGTAAAAAGGCTCACTCCAGTCTCATGCTCCAATGCCTGGATCTGCTTTGTCAATGCGGATTGTGTTAAGTAAAGGATATCCGCAGCAGCGTGATAACTTCCCTGCTCAGCCAATGTAACTAATGCCCGCAACAGTTTTATATCCATTCCTGCCACTAATCAAATCCAGTTAAATTGGAATTGTACAGTTTGTCCTTTGCGCGTGAAATTATAATTAGTTTCTAAAATTGTCGTCAGTTTCAAGTTAAGGATAACTTTTACGAGAGTATTTAGCCGCCCAAAGAATCCTAAAGGCTTAACACCTTGAGATTGAGGTGAACAGGATGACAGAAATAGTTTTGCCCTGAAGTTCGTAGCGCACCATCTGCATGATGTAGGAACACCAGGAATAATACAACTTGCAGGTGTACAGCATTTATTTGTAAGCCCATAAGAGAATGAAAATATGCCAAATGTCGCTGTGCTCACCAACGATCTGCAATATGAATTCACCTATAAGATAACTACTGACCAGCAGGTTTTAGAGCGTAAACTTAATAAATTCAAAACATTTCTTGATGGTATTCGAGCTGTAGATCAGGCTGTCGTTCACCTGCAACTTATCCACGACCCTGAAGACCCGATGGTGCAACGCCGCTACCGCAATCGTGCGGCGGGTATCCCGGCAATAGCAGGTACTCCAGGAAACCGGCTGATTGATACCATATACCATCCTTCAGACGTGGTGGTCGTGAAAGGGCGGGACAGCGGTTTTTATGAGACCAAGTTAGATGAAACTCTCCAAAAGCTCGGAGTCAAAACAGTGGTGGTCACCGGGCTGCAAACCCATGTTTGTGTGCAGACCACTGCTGCTGATGCGTTCTTCCGAGGCTACAATGTCTGGGTACCTGATGACTGCGTCTTCTCCCCGACAGTCGAGGACACCGACCGGGCGCTAGAATGGTTGGCCGGTTACTGTGCGACCATAGCGCCTTCAGCGGAAATTCTGTCCTGGCTAGGCAAAAGTGACGACCTCCCCGAGCGTGGCGAAAGGATGTCGGCATGAATAAGGCTTACACACAGACCGGCAGTGATGGTTCGGCCGCTGGATCATATGGTTCTCTAGTCGAAATTGTGGTTTTAGACCATGGTACCGGTGCCAAGCTAAGCCGAGAGCTCGTGGAACGGATATCCGAGACCCTAGGCGATACATACCTCGGTACCATGGAGGACAGCGCGCTGCTGGAACTTCCTACCAATCGTACCGCTTTCACCACTGACTCTTTCGTGGTGACTCCGCTCATTTTTGGAAATGGCGACATCGGAAAAATCGCCGTATGCGGCACGGTGAACGACCTTGCTGTGAGTTGCGCGCGCCCACTTTATATTACGCTCAGTCTCATCATTGAAGATGGTCTGCCGATGGCAGATCTGTTCAAGATCATTGAGTCCGTGCGTGACACTGCTCGTTCGGCGGGCGTCAAGATCGTAGCAGGGGATACCAAGGTGGTCGGCAAGGGAGAGGCTGACAGGCTCTTCATTAACACAGCCGGCGTTGGTGTATTAGAGCGTCCCCCAGTCTCCGTACACAACGTCCGGCCTGGGCAAAAAATCATCCTCAGCGGATACATCGGAAATCACTCCATCCACCTGCTCTCGATCCGCGAAGGTTTGGGCTTCGAGCGTAAGGTACTAAGTGACTGCGCACCACTCAATCATATGATCGATGCGGTACTTAATAATGTGCCGACCGGTAAGGTTGCATCTATACGTGATGTTACCCGCGGTGGCCTATCAGCGGTGCTACATGAACACGCGCGCGCGGTCAACTGCGCGATCCGCTTCGACAAGCAAGCGCTGCCGATACTGCCGGAAGCCGCCATGGCCGCTGACATGCTGGGAGTCAACCTGATCAACCTTGCCAACGAGGGTTGCTTGTGCCTATTTGTCGAGCCCGACATGGCGGATAGGGTCCTGGCACTACTGCGCGAGGACCCCTGTGGCAAGAAGGCAGCTATCATCGGCGAGGTTCAGGCTTCTTCCTTACCGAAGGTATGCATGGTGGAATCGGATGGCACCCAGACAATTATCGAGGAACTCTATGGCGCAGAACTCCCTAGACTCTGCTAAGTCATTCGAAGCGTTCGTGACTCGACGTTACCGAGTTTGCGGGATAGTGCAAGGGGTAGGTTTTCGACCCTTCGTCCATCGGCTGGCACGCACACATGGGGCAACTGGCTGGGTGCTCAACGACTCCGAAGGTGTCTTGCTTGAGCTGCAGGCGTCGGCGAAGGCCATTGAAAGCTTCCTTGAAGAGCTGGTATCGGAGCCACCGCCTCTTGCGCGTATCAACGACGTTCGCGAGGTGCTGCTGGACGAGCCCGCACCACGCTACCGGAGCTTCGATATACACAAGAGTCGCGACTTGGCAAACATGGACACCATCATTCCACCAGACTCAAACGTTTGCGAAGACTGCTTGCGAGAGATGCGCACCTCAGGTGATCGTCGTTACCGCTACGCTTTCATTAATTGCACTAACTGTGGTCCACGCTATTCTATCATTCTTGGCATGCCATACGATCGCGCACAGACCACTATGCGTTCGTTTACCATGTGCCCGCAATGTGGGCACGAATACCAAGACATTGAGGATCGTCGCTACCACGCCCAGCCGAATGCATGTCCGACTTGCGGACCTCATCTGCAACTCACTGACCGGAATGGCGTTCCAATAGAGACCGATGATGTCGTGCGCAATGCCATCTCAAGGCTGCGCGAGGGTGCCATCATCGCTATAAAGAGCCTAGGCGGCTTCCACTTGGCGGTAGATGCTAGCAACGAGGTGGCGGTACGTGAGTTACGCTGCCGCAAGCGGCGCGATGCAAAACCTTTTGCAGTGATGGTTGCCGACAGCCAGAACGCCGCTCAGTGGGCTTTTATCAGTTCGCACGAGAAGGAGCTTCTCGAGAGCGTGCAGCGGCCCATCGTATTGCTGCGCAAACTTCCAGAGACCCTTCTTGAGGCGATCGCACCCCATAATCCCAATTTGGGTGTGATGCTCCCATCAGCGCCACTGCACCACCTGCTGCTCGCGGATCCTGCACTACCAATGCTGGTCATGACCAGCGGTAATCTTTCCGGTCATCCTATCGTGTTCGAAAACCATACGGCAATCGAACAACTAGGGAAAATCGCGGATTATTTCGTTCTGAACGATCGCGACATCCGTACTCGTGTGGACGACTCTGTCGTGCGTATAATTCACCGCATGGGTAGGGACAAGCCACAGATATTCTTCCTGCGCCGTTCACGCGGATATGCTCCGTACCCTATTCACCTAGATTACTCGTTGGGTTCTGTGGTGGCACTTGGTGCCGAGCTGAAGACCACCGTCAGTATCAGCAAAGGCAAACAGGTCTTCATCAGCCAGCATATTGGTGACCTGAAAAACGATATCACCTTCAGGTCACACATCGATTGCGCTAGGCACATGCAAGACCTGCTGGCCGTGCGGGCCAGCACGGTCGCCTGTGACTTGCACCCGGCCTTTCGCTCGACCCGGAACGCCATCGAACAATCCGAAACACGCGTCGTCCAGGTTCAACACCATCATGCCCACTTGGCCTCGTGCATGGCGGAAAACGGGTTATCAGGAAAAACCATCGGGGTAATTTTCGACGGTACCGGTTACGGTACCGACGGTACCATCTGGGGTGGTGAGTTCCTGCTCGGCGATTTCGAGGGATTCGAACGCGTTGGCCATTTGCGCCCCATGCTATTGCTGGGAGGAGATCAGGCCGTGAAAGAGCCGATCCGCGTCGCTATGTCGCTGCTGGTCGAGACCTTCGGTGATCGTGTAGCTGAAGTAGACGTCCCGGCCATCCGCAGTCTGTCCGAACAGCGGCGCGAGGTTTTTTCCAAAATGGCCGTAAGGAAAATTAACGCGACCACTACCACTAGCATGGGTCGTTTGTTCGATGGTATCTCGGCACTTATGGGAATCTGCTCACAGGTTGAATACGAGGCGCAAGCAGCTATCGAGATGGAGGCGCTGCTGCTGCACGACTTCCGTATGGCCAAGCCATTGGACTATGACATCCAGGAACGAGATGGTTGCCTTGAAGTGGACTATCGCCCCCTCGTCGACGAACTGGTCCAGTTGCTGTGTTCACCCATGGGTGATGTCGCCGAACTCAGCCGTCGGTTCCACTCAACGGTCGTGGACATCGTTGGCGAGGTGTGCAAGTGCCTAGTTGAGCGTTTTGGGGTTGAACAGATCGTGTTGAGCGGCGGCGTTTTCTGTAACGAGTTTGTTCTGATCAACACGCTGAGCTGCCTCGAGTCGCGTGGATTTAAGCCATATTGCCATCAATTGGTGCCGACCAATGACGGTGGCGTCTCCCTGGGGCAGGTGGTCGTCGCCGCCGCCCGTATCAAGCTCGAAGCACTATTGTGTGATGGAGAATAACTAGATGAGTGAGTCTGTAGAGAGAGTAGCGGCGGTTTTGTTCGACATGGACGGTGTTCTGATCGATTCCAGGGCCGTTATTGAGCAAGGATGGTGCGAGGCGGCCATGATGTACGGTCGCCAAATCACTGAAGAAGACATCATGAAACACATCCACGGTCAGCCCGGACCGCATACCATCCGAGCTCTGTTCCATGACCTGCCGCTTTCCGACCAAGCGAAGGTACAGGCGCATATCATCCATGTGGAAAACACCGCTGACTGCGAGCCCATACTGGGCGTGGCACAGCTCATCGCTTCCCTTGGCGCGGCCGGGATCCCGTTGGGTATCGTGACCAGCGGGTGGCGCTTGAAGATCGATCGCGTCATTGCGCTGCTTCAGGCGCAGCCCTATATCTCGGTGATCGTTGAACGGGATGACGTAACTCGTGGCAAGCCATACCCAGATCCCTATTTGCTCGCGGCCGAACGCTTGGGTCTCCCCGCCAGCAAAACTGTCGTTTTCGAGGATGCTAAGAGCGGGGTGACCTCCGCTGTTGCTGCCGGTGCCTATTGCGTCGGCATCGGTGATGAAGACCTGCTGCCCTGCGGCGCAAAATTTATCCTCCCCGATTTCCGGGACATGAAAGTGCTGACCAACGGAGCTGATGGCGCGATCCTATCGTTTTGTCCGGGGCATCAGGTGATCGTTGAACGGTTATCCGCGCATCAAGATAGGCAGCCAGCGCTACGAGGCCATTCCTAATGCAACAGGCACAAAAAGGGCGGTGGGCCGTTGCTGTGTTGTTTTTTGTCAACGGCTTTGTGACCGGTAGCTGGGCAGTGCAGATTGCTCAGCTCGTCCCGCGCTTTGGCGCTACGGACAGAATAATAGGTCGCCTTATCCTAACATTTGGATTAGGCGCGCTGATCATGATGCCGGTGTCCGGTATGTTGATGGCGAAGTTCGGCTCGCAGCGCATTGTCCGAATTTTTGCCATCGCAACTTCTATGGCGCTACTACCACTCGGGTTTGCTCCGGACATTTCACTGTTAGTGGTTGCCCTATTTTTCCTCGGCGCAATGATCGGTTCGATGAACGTCGCCATGAACTCCAACGCAGTGGCGGTGGAAAAAACCCTGTCCCGAGCAGTGTTATCCTTTTCACATTGTTCCTGGAGCATCGGCTTGTTCGTTGCCGGTTCAGTTGGAGGCTATACCATCAAACATTTCGGATTTCTCACCCATATCTTCCTGGTAAGCGCGACTGCGGTAACGCTCATCGCTGTCATCTGTCCGTTTGTTCTAAAAGATGTTCCTGCGCTGAAAACAGAAGTCAAACAGCCGATGCGCCTGCCGCGTTCGCCCGCCGTTTACCTCATCGGCCTCATAGCACTGTTTGGTATGATCCCGGAGTGCGCGGTCGTAGACTGGTCATCGCGATATCTGTTGAAGGACTTGAACGCTAAACTTGAGACTGCCAGTCTCGCTTTCGCATCTTTCGGCGGGTCAATGGCAGTTCTTCGCTTCATGGGCGACTCTGTGCGTAATCGCTTCGGCGCAGTACGTACCATCCGTGTTTCAAGTTTGTTAGCGGCAACCGGCATTCTAATCGCTGCATTGGCGACCAGTCCGTGGCAAGCGATTATCGCCTTCGCAATAGCAGGGGTCGGTATTGCAAATATTGTCCCGATTGCGTTTTCAGCCGCAGGTAACCAGCCGCGCATCGCACCAAGTACCGGCATGAGTATCGCCACCACCATGGGCTATTTAGGTACATTGATGGCACCAGCGCCTATAGGTTTCTTTGCCCAGCGCACTGGGTTTTCCAATGTGTACATGGTGATGGCGCTCATGCTGGGAGCAATATTTCTGCTGGCACCATTGGTACGAAGCGCGGAAATTAAGCTGAAATATATAAGCACCAAGCAACCGTGTACTGCCGCAGTAAAAGATTGAAAGCGATTGAGGTCAGACCCAAGAGCTCATATCCGGATGTTGGCGGACACATTGTTGAGCATAAGTCTTCGACTTGTAAGCTTTTAAGCCCGCTTACAAGAAGAACGAAGTGAGAGGATCTTTATAAATGGGGTTCTCGATGTTTGGGTACTTGTGATGCAGAAGGATTTATGAGCAATTTTGATACAAATAATTTAGATGTGAGTGTATGGAGTGTATATCAACATCTGTAGAAAATTATCGCGCAAACTATCATCTCTTTCGGGAAACCAGGCAACGCCAACCTGCCTGCTTACATGTTTTCCCCTGACCTGAACGAGTTTCACCCCCCGACGGTAAAAAATGCCTTACACCCGAAGGCAACAGTGTTACTCCATTTCCAGCAGAAACCAGAGCCAGTAAGGTATGAATGTCATCTGCCGCTGATATTGCATTAACGTTCAGTTTATTTTCCGAAAGAAAACTGGATGTTTGATTTACCAGTCCCTTTCCTCGGATGGGGTTTAATTGAAGTAATTGATAGTTTTCAAATACAGGTTGAATGTTGACCGGGTTTATCTTTATACCTGTTGGAATAGCTAGCACCAGTTTTTCATCGATTAGGCTGTGTGATAAAAGTGGTTCTGGAACCAGTTTGAACGTCGAGATGCCGAATCCCAGTGAAAGACTGCCCGCATTTCCTTTCTGTATCTGGCGTATAAATTGCAAAAAATCATCATGCTGTGAAAGTAAATCACATACCCGATTATGAAGGAGCTTTCCGCTATCAGTGAGTGTTGCGCCATGGCGGCCTTGCTGAAAAAGGGAAAGGCCACAGAAATTTTCTAAAGCCTGTATTTGCTTTGTCAAGGCAGGTTGCGTAATACACAGTATTTTCGCAGAGGAATGATAACTGGCTTGTTGAGCTAATATTGCGAATGCTCGCAGAAGTTTTATATCCATTCCATTTAGTTATCGGTTGTGGAAAATACAGAATTATACAGTATTCCCATTTCAGACTTAGATGAATAGATGAATATCTATTTTGAAACAGGGGTTAACATCATGGTAAAAAGTCTGAAAACTGCTTCCGTGCAGTTTTGTCACCGCGCAAGTGATAAACACTACAACCTATCAGTCATTGAAGCATTTATTCGCAAAGCAGCCCTAGATGAGATCAAAATTCTCGCTTTCCCAGAAATGTGCATTACAGGCTACTGGCATGTACCAGATCTGAGTAGTGAAGACGTTTTAGCTCTGGCTGAGAGTATTGATGACAGTCCATCTTTAGCGCGAATAAGAAGACTTGCGAGTCAGTATGATATTGCAACAGGAGTGGGGTTCATTGAATTGGGAGCAGATGGAAATTTTTATAATTCATACGCTGTTTGCATGCCGGATGGCCAGATGCATGTTCACCGCAAACTTCATGCTTTTGAGCACCCGGACTTTGCCTGTGGTAATCGATTCACTGTATTTGATACCCCCTGGGGAGTGAAAGTAGGTATTCTTATCTGCTGGGACAATAATCTGGTTGAAAACGTAAGGGCTACTGCACTTATGGGGGCTGATATCCTGATTGCTCCTCATCAAACTGGAGGGACAAACTCCCGTAGTCCACATGGAATGAAGCCAATACCTGCTGAACTGTGGCAGAAGCGGTATGACAATCCTGAAGCATTGAGATCTGCATTACAGGGAGATAGCGGGCGTGGATGGCTTATGCGCTGGCTCCCCTCCAGAGCTCATGATAATGGGATGTTTATTCTCTTCACTAATGGCGTCGGGTTGGATCATGGAGAAGTACGCACCGGGAATGCCATGATTCTTGTCCCATACGGACGAATTGTAGAAGAAACAGATTCATTTGAAGATACCATGGTCAGCGCCGAACTGGATTTAAGTCTACTGGAAATGTCCACTGGAAGACGGTGGATCCATGGTCGACGGCCTGAACTTTATGAGATACTGAGTGAACGTCAGGGTTACGAACGCGATGCCTGGGATGCGAGGTTTTCAACCAAATCACCTTCTTTTGATAAATATAGTAACTAATTGATTAATAAACATTACTTAAAATTCTGATAACCTGATATTTAGCCTGGATTTATCATCCGGGCTTTTTGTGTCTACGAAATTTTGCAACTGAAGAGTTCCCAGCCCTTACCCTGAGAATCGTTTGTCGTGTTGTTTTGAACTTGCAGTCAACTGCGCTGATACTTACCGGGTTTTCAGTTCTGTCACTGACAGATGCCCGATAACCGGAAAGATATGATTGTTCATGCTGGCAAGCAGCGTGGTGTTCTGATCATGTCCGGTTGCTTTGATGCCAGCTCAATGCCACGGTCTGGAAGGTTTTTTCTGGTGAACAGGGCGCTTTTCAGCCGCCCGCTGGTGTGCGGGGTTAATATTCTGCGCCAGCAGTTTACGGATGCCATCACGCTGTTGACGCGCATTAGCGAGAGAGACAACAGGATAGGCACCTAAGCCGAGGCGGGATTCTTTACCATTGATACGATATTTGAGATACCAGAGACGTGAACCGCCGGGATTAACCAACAGATAAGACCGTGAGAGTCGGCGACTTTGAAGGGTTTTGCGGATGCTTTTACGTTGCGGATTTTTGAATCATTAAGAGACATGTGGGGGTCACTCCGTCATCGAACTAACCTGACCCCCAATCTGACCACTACATTCTCTCGACGCGGAGGGCAAACTGAACATGCATTGGGACGGTTTTTCACGTCATCACGCTGAATAAAAAGCAAAAAGCAGATGCCTTTCGACATCTGCTTTTCTAAATGTGGCTCCTCTGACTGGACTCGAACCAGTGACATACGGATTAACAGTCCGCCGTTCTACCGACTGAACTACAGAGGAATTGTGTGAACGGGGCGCATCTTAACGATGGCCTGAGGGGATGTCAAAGCCTGTTTTCACACTTTTGTATCGAGTGCAGAATAAATCACCAGATCTGGCTGAAACCGTGATCCTCACGCCTTGTCGGGCCGTGTCAAATATTCTGCAACACGCGTCAGAATGACATTGTTTGGCACCGTTATATTCAGACCTGCATGGCAAGTGGTACTGGCAAAACCATCAACACACCGATTTGCTTAATAGCAGGCGGAAAGCATCAGGGCTATCTTCCCTGATGCTGTGCTGATCACTGCCTTTGGAGCCGTAATTGGTAGTGGTAGTGAGTGGCGGTTAACAGATAGTCGCTATGTACGCTCGGACTCCAGGAGTCATCGCCGCCAACCCCCATATGGAAACCATCCAGATTCAGCCATACGCCATGTTCCGGTTTCAGCAGGTGATGATGGCTACAGTCCATCAACTGCGTCAGGCTATAACGGCCGATACCGAAATGGAAATCACCTTCGACGCACCAGTTGCCATAATTCAGTCGTCGGGTATGGCAGCGCAAACCATTTTCTGACGGAAAAATATACGGTGTGTGCATGGACTCCAGCGGTAGTGTCCAGCGCCCGTGGCGTGCGGCTAGTTGACGGTCGGGGTAGTTCTCATGCGGGCCTTGTCCCAGCCAGCTTACTGATGGGTGTGAATCCGCCAGTTGAACGCTCAATCCGATGCGGGCTAGCGCTGGCAGGGACACTGCCCTATCGACGTTAATATCGAGCGTCAGTACGCCTTGATGGTTGATCTGCCATACTTTGCGGCTTATCAGTAGTGTTTGCTGCCGGTGGCAGAAGGTATGTTCGGTCACGATTTGCACCCGGTTGCTTAACTGCTCCGCCTCCATCCTTATGCATTGAGCTTTCAGTTGATATAAGCCCGCCAACTTCCAGCGTTCTACCCATGCGTTGGGATCGATGTGGTCAACTTCGCTGATACCGATGTCATTATCTAACGGGGCGCGGACAAAATTGTCCTGTAACGGGCTGAACAGACCTGCGTTGCCATTTTGCCACCACTGTTCCAACTGGCCGGTCTGCCGGTTGAAAACCCAGTGTTGATCGTTGTGATAAACGTGTGCCCAGGCGTCGTCCTGATGCAGTTGTGGTGGTGTTCCATCGAAATGGTCAGGCGTCGGTAATAGCCGTGAAACGGGCAATTGCCACTGATCCCAGGCGCAGTGGTGATTAGCGGCTGACCAGTCGGTGGCATTGGGTTGAACGACATCAACATTCAGCCACATGGCTTCCACACTGTCGGTGTGCGGCAGCGTATCCAGTAATGTAATGGTGACGCTGGACTGTGGTGCCAGAGTCAACGGCAGACTGCCGGCATTGATTTGCTGATCGTCCTGCATGATGTTCCAGTGCAGCGTTTCGTTGTCGCAATGGCGAAACAGGTATTCGCTGGTGATTTTCAGTATCAGGGGCTGGGTGGAAATCAGTTCAAACTGGAAAAATTGCTGGGCGCGCTGAGCCTCATACAGGCTGGGATGCGCAGAGCGATCGGGGAACAGTAAGCCATCCAGACAGAATTGGCGATCATTGGGTTGGTCGCCAAAATCTCCGCCATAAGCCCAGAAAGGGTGTTGTTGATCGTCATACTGTATCAATGCCTGGTCGACCCAATCCCAGATAAACCCGCCTTGCAGCCGGGGATGTTGGCGGAATGCCTGCCAATAGCGATCAAAGCCACCCAGACTGTTGCCCATGGCGTGGGCGTATTCACACAAAATCAGTGGACGTGATTCTCCCGGTAGACCAATCCACTTTTTGATTGACCATTTTGGGACGGCCGGGAAGGGTTGATCCTGATCGACGCGAGCATACATTGGGCAAACGATATCCGTTGCGTTGCTGTTGGCGCCGCCCCCTTCATATTGTACCGGTCGGGTAGGTTCCTGCTGCTTGATCCATTGGTACATGGCATCGTGATTACGGCCATACCCTGATTCATTACCCAACGACCAGATGATAATGCACGGGTGGTTGCGGTCACGTTGTACCATACGCGTTACCCGTTCCGCAAACGCGGGTAGCCAGCCTGGATCGTCGGATAAACGGTTCATTGGCTGCATGCCGTGGGTTTCAATATTGGCTTCATCTACCACATACAAACCATAGCGATCACACAGGCGATACCACAATGGGTGATTGGGATAGTGCGAACAGCGTACTGCGTTGAAATTGTGCTGTTTCATCAGCAGAATATCGTTACGCATGGTGGCTTCGTCGATAGCTTGTCCGCGTTCAGGCTGGTGTTCATGGCGATTGACACCGCGAATCAGCAGCGGTTTGCCGTTAAGCTTCAGCAATCCCTGGCTGATGGCGACCTCACGAAAACCGACATCGTAGGCTTCGGCTTCAATCAGTGCTCCTTCCGTGGTTTCCAGCGCTATCACCGCACGGTACAGATTGGGGGCTTCGGCGCTCCATAGTGCGGGATGCTCGACGGGTAACTGTAGCTGTACGCGGTCGTGATAATGTCCACGTTCATCAATGATCTGGCTGCCAAACGGACGGTGGGTTTCTCCCACCAACGCTTTTCCGCGCCACAGCTGTACATGCAGTTGCCAGGTCGATGTCGTCTTTTCTGGTAGGTTGGCCTGCGCCTGCACACACAACGTTCCTTGGGTGTAATCATGATGTAACGGTGTGGTGATGTGCACATCGCACAGATGAATATCGGGTTTATGCAGCAGCGAGACATCGCGGAAAATTCCGCTCATACGCCACATATCCTGATCTTCCAGATAGGTACCATCCGACCAGCGCAATACCATGACGGCGAGTCGGTTTTCTCCCACTTTCAGATAGGCGGTGAGGTTAAACTCGGCAGGCAGGCGACTGTCCTGAGAATAGCCCACCCAATGTCCATTACACCATAGATGAAAGGCTGAGCTGACACCGTCAAAAACAATCCTTGTCTGTTCGTGATTTATTCTCTCACTGTCCATAGAAAATGTGAGCGAATAACACCCCGTGGGGTTCTGTCTGGGTACATAGGGTGGGTTGACAGGAATTGGATATTTGACATTGGTATAAATGGGTGTGTCGTAACCGGCGATCTGCCAGTTTGAGGGTACGGTGATCTGGTCAGCGTCAGGTAAATCCTGACGTAACCAGCTTTCTGGTACCACTTCCGGTTGAGGGAAATAGCTGAAAACCCATTCGCCATTTAACGAGTGTCGCTGCGGTGACAGCGCATCATCTCTGGCTTGATCTAGCGTCCGCCAGCTCTGGAATGGGGGATGTGCCGGCAAGCGCTGAACGTGAGTACAAGCTGGATTCTCCCAATCACGCCGGGCCAGAACAGCCGTGAGAGTCGTAAGCGTATGATGCGGATAGATTGAAATAGACATAAAGCTGAGTTTCCCTGCTTCGTCGGCAACAATGATAGTAACCAGTAGTATTATTGTTATTCGCTCAGAGTTTATTTGAGCATCACGATATCTTTTGCCGGAGTAAATAGGAAGTCTCACCACATTAAATCAAACTGATTAACTGTGGTTTTAATTGACGAAGCAATTTGTGGCCGCGCGTGGTTTGATAAAAAACTCTGGCAACGTGAAATATGGTCGGTATGTTATAACCAATTCAGGTAGCGGGACAATGTAAGGAAATATGCACCACGGTGAATGTTATGGCAGAACATGGTGTTTCAGACGCTACGCGGTATGGCAACGCGTAGCGTCTATTCTGAGTCTTGGGTAATTGAGCGGTTGGACGTTTACGCTGCGACGTTATTGCGACCTGCGTGCTGGTAATACCAAGACACGGTTTTTTTAATCAACTCTTCGGTGGCGTCAATATAGTCGGATGGTGCGGCTTTGATTTCATTTTCCAGTATGAGCGGCAGTTCGGTACAACCCAGTATTATTTTTTCCACGCCCATTTGTTGCAGGCGTGCTTTTACCGGTAGCAACAGATGATAAGCCTGATCAAAATCACCGGCTTTATAGGCGTAAATACTGTTCATGACCTGTTCCTGCTCTGTCCTTTCAGGGATGTAGCACTGCACCTGATTTTCCCTCAGAGAGCCTTGATATATTTCGGCTTTAATGGTGGCCGTCGTTGCCAGCAATCCAATCCGGCGAATATTTTTCTCTTTGATCAGTTGGCAGGTGGTTTCAATAATACTGATCATCTCAACCTGGGTGTGTTGTTTTAATTCATTAAACCAGTAATGCGCGGTATTACAGGGGATAATGATGCATTCTGCGCCCGCATTTTCTAATATTTTCATGTATTTAATCATTTTTTTCAGCGGTGAGGCGCTATTCTGAAGAATACATTGAGTGCGATCAGGAATATCTGGAATAGAAATGGCAATCAGCGGAATGTGGTCCTGATCCTTGTAGGCCGGCGTGTTTTTAATCAATTTTTGCATGGCATCGACAGTGGCGCCTGGCCCCATGCCACCAAGAATACCGATTAAACTGTTCACACTCTTAACCTCTTATATATTGAAATTAAAAGGATAATCTCATAATCGCTCAGAATGTGAATTGCTAAATTCCCATCTGCTATGTATGATTTGCATAGCTTTAGTTATCTCTATGCTTTTACTGGCATTACTATCCATGTTAACGACGGGTATACCATGCTGAATAATATTGAGACCAAATGGCTGTATGATTTTATCGCTCTGGAGGAATACCGTAGTTTTACTACTGCCGCCGAAAAAAGAAATATTTCTCAATCTTCCTTTAGTCGACGTATTCGTGCACTGGAAAGTGCCGTAGGTTTTGATATTTTTAACCGTAATTCTACACCGTTGCAATTAACAGAGCAGGGCAAAGTATTCCATGCGCATATCCGTAATACGTTAGATGATCTTGAATATCAGATAAATAAACTGCATGGTGGCAGCAATTACAAAAACAAAATTACTATTGCTGCCGCACATTCATTATCGGTATTTATCATGCCGGAATTACTCAAGACCGTTCCAGAACCACAGGAAAAGATATTTTATGTGGAATCTATCGATGTAGATGAAGCGGTTTTAAACCTTAAAGATGGCCGCAGTGATTTTATTTTCTCTTTTTATAACGAAGAGTTGATGTCTGAGCCGTTTTTACATACAGAAATTCTGGCGTCGCGGCTTTATCCGGTATGTGCTGCTTCCCCGGCGGGAAAGCCGATATTTGATGTGAATGCTGCTACTGTCCCACTACTGAATTATGCTGATACCAGTTACATGGGACGTCAGGTTAACCGTTATCTTTCTAGCATTGATAGCGAAAGATTCACGGTAAATTTCGTTTCTTCCATGAGCGATCTGCTGAAGCGCATGACGCAAAAAGGTTACGGTATTGCCTGGTTACCGGACTATTCCATCAAAGAAGAATTGAAGAATGGGGAATTGGTTATTCTTCAGATGGAAAATGCGGTTATGCATATGGAGGTCTATCTTTATCGCCTTGATGCCCGGCTGAATGTGGCTTCAGAAAAGTTCTGGCGTTACATGAAAGCGTTACATCAGTAGGAAGATAAAACAATAGCGACCGCGATGGCCGCGGTATTCGTTATCTTTCATGTGCAGGTGCGTTGTCGGCTTTCACATAGAGAGCGTTCAGAATTCTGTGTCACGTTAAAAACTCTATAGCGTTATCACACTATTCAGTCGCCCTTCAAAATAAATGGCTAACTGCGACAATGTCAAATTCCAGCTCTGGATCGGCATTGTCCATTTCTCCTGTGCATTCATCAGTCCCAGATAAAGCAGTTTCAACAGGCTGTTTTCATTCGGAAAAGCGCCTTTGGTTTTGGTCAGTTTCCTGAACTGACGGTGCACCGATTCTATCGCGTTGGTTGTGTAGATCACTTTGCGTATGTTAGCCGGGTAGCGGAAGTACGCTGACAGGTTTTCCCACTTGCGCCGCCATGACTGGAGCACCACCGGATATTGCTGACCCCATTTGGCCTCCAGCTCATCCAGTGCCGTTTCTGCGGCTTCTTTTGACACCGCACGATACACCGGTTTCAGGTCGGACATGAAGGCTTTATGGTGCTTTGAGGCCACGTATTTAATCGAGTTGCGTATCTGGTGAATAACGCACAACTGCACCTCTGTCTGCGGATAAATGCTGTTTATCGCCTCCGGGAACCCAGTCAGCCCGTCCACGCAGGCTATCAGGATGTCTTCAACGCCACGGTTTTGCAGATCGCTTAATACAGATAGCCAGAAGTTTGCCCCTTCGCTTTCCGACAGATACAGACCCAGAACTTCTTTTTTGCCTTCCAGATTCAGCGCCAGCACAGTGTAAACGGCTTTGCTCTGGTAACGGCCATCCTCGCGGATTTTATAGTGAATGGCGTCCAGCCAGACGAAAGGATAAACTTTCTCCAGCGGGCGCTGTTGCCACTGTTTTAACTCAGGAATGACTTTATCGGTGACGGCACTGATGGTGGCGGTAGACACGCTGAATGCGTATAAATCTTCAATCTCCCGGCTGATATCCTGGTAACTCATCCCCAGCGCAAACAGACGAATGATTTTGCGCTCGATCTCATCGGACAGTGTGGTCTGATGCTTTTTCACCAGTTGAGGCTCAAAAGTGCCATTACGATCGCGCGGAGTCGTCAGTTCGAAGCTGCCGGTCGGGGCTTTAATGGTTTTTTTACCAGAGCCGTTTTTACGGTTGGCTTCCACATCTGAAGCCAAATGGGAGTCAAGTTCCGCAGACAGGGCTGCTTCAGTTAACTGTTTGATTAACGGGGTTAAGATGCCATCTTTGCCGGTCAGTGACTGACCGGACTGTAGCGCTTTCAGGGCTTTGTCGAAATCAAAGGGTTGGGACATTTGTCATTCCTTTTTGATGATATATTACTGGAATGAGTCGGATAAGAGAGCCGCATTTCTGCGACTCCCTCTCCTCAGAACCGTGCGTGCAAGTTTTCCTGCACACGGCTCAAGCCCTCCATAAGGCCAGAGATACCTGACCCAGCAACCCACTGTTGTGAAGGATATTTCCGCATTCGCTCTTTAAAGTAATCAAGGTATTCCACATCGTAAGGATTGGCGGCTGAACGGATTTGTCTGTGACGTCGTATTGGCGTTGCCGAAGCTTGTTTCAGGCTGATGGTCCTGATTTCGCCACTTTTCACCCGATAGACCGCGTGAAATATCCAGCGTCGCAATCCTCTGCTGCCATAATACTTTCGGCAGAGCCAGCCGGCCGATTTCCTGCTATGTTTTCGCCTTATCATCCGATAGAGCGCCCGAAAAATGACGGCGTCAATTTTACTGAAGACGGCTTTTGCCACCACGTGTCGATAATAGTTTACCCAACCCATCAGTTTGCGGTTGAGAAGGCCTAGTAACGTTGCAGTGGGTAAAGCTATGCCTGCTTTGATCTCTTTTCGAATAATATCAAGGAAAGATTTGATGCTGCTTTTTGCAGGTTTAATCAGCAATTTGTTTCCATACTTGCGAACATTAAACCCCAGAAAATCAAATCCCTGCGAGATTGAAACGATCGAAGTCTTTTCTTCAGATAACGTTAACCCTCTTTCCTGCAGGAATACCGTTACTGCCGGTTTGATCATGTTTTCCAGCTGTTCTTTTGAACTTCCGGTTATCACAAAATCATCGGCGTACCTGACCATATGAACTTTATCAGCGGGTCTCGTGATGCTTTTCAGCATTGATTCCATGCCGTCCAGAACGCCATTAGCCAGACAAGGGGAAATTATTCCACCCTGCGGCGTCCCTGCAGCGGTTGAGAAAAGCTGCCCTTTCTCCACAAACCCTGCCTTCAGCCACTGCGCGAGTACTCTGCGCTCGACGCGGAGATGTTGTATCATCCAGTCATGGCTGATGTTATCAAAACAGCCTTTAATATCCCCTTCGAGGATCCATTGCGCTGATGACCTCTGAGCCAGCACCACAAAACACCGTTCTATTGCATCTGCGGCTGAGCGTTTTGGCCGAAAACCATACGAGTGATGATCAGCTGTAGTCTCTGCCACGGGTTCTGTTGCCAATAGAAAAAGTGCCTGCATGGCACGATCATGCATCGTTGGGATCCCTAACGGCCTTGTTTTGCCATTCTTTTTGGGAATATGGATACGTCTTAGAGGCTGAGCCTGATAACCCCGGCAGGTCAGCGCTTGAGCCGCTTGCCATTTTTGCTGCGGATTTACCCATAATGCGCCATCAATACCTGGAGTATTACGCCCCCGGTTCGATGTGACGCGTTTCACTGCCAACAACTTCGCCTGATGAGACCGGGTAAGAAGTCGTTGGAGCACACACACTTTATTCCAGCGCTGTGCTTTGGTTGCCTTGGCGATACGCATCTGTGATCGAAATACATCATCCTCCACCTGTTGCCAGTCGATCGATGACCACATGGACGATGCTGAAGGTGCACCGCATTGGCTTGTGGCCTGCGTCATTTGCGTTCCCTCATAACGTCGATATTCCCGATTTTCTCGCCAGAGAAGACCCACTGGACGTCAGCCCCCTTTCGGGTCGGTTAAAAAAAAAAAACCGTATATCGGTCATTACAACCGATCATTCGCTTCTTCCAGCGTCCCGTTCCCGCACAACCATGGCTTGCTCTCACGAGTTCGCTACCTTACGGAGTTGTACGGGATTACCACGTTCCGTTCCTGTGACTCAAGAGGTTAGGTCCCCCGTTAACACCGGCGATACACCACTCACGATGTCCCATCTGTGAGAGAACATACCTGATCGCGTGCCTTTTTGGCTGAAGCCTGACAGCCGCTTTGGCTTCTTAAGTATTACGGTGCTTATCGGGGTTTGCTTATGCTGACCATACCCTTATCCCTGGCGCCTTCACCGCCTGCGGCTGGCAGTTTCAGATTGAACCTCACGGTCCGCTCTTACAGATAATCCGTGGCTACGTTGTCCCCGGCGCTTTGCACATTGAAATTACTCTCAACGCACAGCCGGGTAGGGAACTGCTGGTGAGACAGCAGGTTTCTTCGCACTGATTACTACATACTGGCTGAAACAATCGCAGGAACAGCCTCGTGTCGCACCACGGAATTTCTAACACTCCCTTCACATACCCCAGTCACTTATTCGCGTAAGCTCCTGGGGATTTACTCGATGGTCGCTTTCCTGCACCTGAAATCGATTACATATGACCCGAATGATTAACTGTTCTGGCCGGCCTGTGCTTCCTGATAGGCGATAGCATCTTCTTCCTCGTCGTCAGTCACGTCTTTCTCCAGACTGGCGACAACGGCGGTGGAGATACTGTTACCAATCACATTCGTGGCGGTACGTCCCATATCCAGGAACTGATCAACCCCGATAATTAGTAGGATACCGGCTTCCGGCAGGTTAAACATGGGTAATGTTGCCGCGACCACCACTACTGAGGCGCGAGCGACGCCAGCCATCCCTTTGCTGGTGAGCATCAGCGTCAGCAGAATCAGGATCTGTTGCGTCAGACTTAAATCAATATTGTAAGCCTGAGCGATAAACAGAATGGCAAATGACTGATACATCATGGAGCCGTCAAGGTTGAAAGAGTACCCCAGCGGCAACACAAAGCTGGTAATTTTCTTCGGTACGCCAAATTTAGTTAGCGCTTCCATGGTCTTTGGATATGCCGACTCGCTACTTGCGGTGGCAAATGCCAGCATCGTGGGTTCGCGGATCAGTTTTGCCAACACCGTGATCGCTTTGCCCAGAAACACGTAACCCACCAAGAACAGCACTGCCCACAGTAATGCCAGACCCAGGTAGAATTCGCCGATCAATTTTCCAAAGTCATAAATCAGTCCCAGGCCTTGCGTTGTAATGGCAGAAGCCAGCGCGGCAAACACGGCAATGGGCGCCAGATTCATGACGTAATCCGTTACGCGGAACATCACTTTAGCCAACTCTTCGATCAGGGATGCAATCGCTGTCGCATTTTTATTCTTGTTTTTGACATAAGCGAGAGCCGAGCCGAAGAACAGAGAGAAGACCAGAATTTGCAAAATTTCATTGTTTGCCATCGCTTCCACAATGCTTTTCGGGAAGATATGACTGATGAAGTTCTTCAATGTGAAGCCGTCGGTGTTCAGACCGGTAGCGACATGCGCGTTGGCGGTGACCACCAGATTCATTCCTGCGCCCGGCTGGAAGAAATTGGCCAACACCATACCGATAAGCAGGGAAAGGAAAGAGGCGGAGATAAACCAGGTCATGGCTTTCAGACCGACGCGTCCTACCGCTGAAGAGTTCCCCATACTGGCCAGACCGGAAACCAGCGTGGCAAATACCAGTGGTGCGATGATCATTTTGATCAAGCGCAGAAAAATGGTGGTAATCATATTGAAGTAAGACGCTACTTCTTTTGCACGTCCGCCATCCAGATATTGATGACATACCCATCCTACGAATATCCCTAATAGGATAGCCAGAGCTATTTGTATAACTAACTTCTGCCTTTGCATATTGACCTCATGTTGATGAATTGACTCAGACAACACACAGTATTATTGGCATAGCGGGCTACGTGTATCGTGTGAATACACGGTGTTGCCGCCCTTGACCTGTTATTGGGGTGTTGTGTCTGCGCCCCAGATATTACAGCGATTATTTTTTTTTACATTTTTTTCTGCGTGATAAGATTCAAAATTATCATATTGGATGAAAAAAAAGCGGGTAGCGTTCTTTTGATGGGAAATGGCGAGCGAATGACTGCTGGCAATCGTTTGCGCACTATCATGAATGACACTTATAAACAAGTTGTTAGTATAAAAACGGTTGAAGTTTCAATCCTGAGATGGCTAAATCATAAGATTTATTTATGGTAATGGTGTTATTAACGATAAATAAAATTTGGCAGAATTTCATTGTGTTAATTATAAGCATCTTATTGTTTATTCATTAAACCGCTTATTGTCAGGAAGTAATATATTTGTTTCGTGATTATGAGTATCTATCGTTAATGCTGTTCATTATTTCCACAATATTGGCGCCGAAGTGGATAATATCGGTTTTCCTCAGTGCGATGAATCCAGGTAATGGCACTTCTGCATTGACAATGTCATTGTGGCGTCACATATGTTATCAGGGAATAAATAACTAAAATAAGGCAGCGACGTCACATGACCATCAGCAGAATGCCTATTCGTCAAAAGTGACGATACGGCTCTTACCGTGAACAAAAAATGAGATCAGTATGATGGTAAATAATTCTTATTATTATCCTAGGGTGTTGATAAGGTTAATTAGCACTTCTTAAGTACGATTCAGATCAAGCTATTGGCGAGGTAACGTGTCATTTACTGGATGAAGATCCTAAACTGTTCTCCATAATTGGTTATAGCAAGTTGATTGCGGTGGTTATGGCGACACGACTGACAGATTCACCTTCCCGTCTTTCCATTCTGTGGCAGGATGCCTTACTGAAAGTGTCACAGACGTTATTGCAGCAACGAAGTATTGATGCGCTGTTGCAGGTATTGGATGGCCTGTCATTTTCAGTGGTGCGTTTTGGGCGCGTCAACCTGTTGCTGATCGATCCTCTACATAACCAGATCCTGTTTTACCGTCATGACCGTGAGGCGAGCTGTACGATATGCAGCGAAGAGAATGTGTTACTGGCGGATGGTCCGGGCGGCGTAGTGTGGAACACCCATGCCTTGCTACATTGTGATCGTGTGTATTTTCAACGTGATTTCCCCCATCTTATTGAACAATCCGCTTATGTTGGGTTGAGCGACTATTGCCAGTTACCATTGTTGGCATCTCATCGCGCATTGGGCGGCATCGAGTTTCTTAAAACCGACGGCAGCCGGTTTACTGATAGTGAGATTGATTTTTTCCAGGCTTTGTCCGGCGTCATCTCTGTCGTGGTCGAGAATATCTGTGAGCGTGAGCTGACGCAGCGCGAAGAAGAACGTCTGCGGCATGAGCGCGATCACTATCGTATTTTGGTAGATGTCACCAATACCGTGATTTCCAAGTTGGAACTGAAAGCGCTGGCGCTGGAAGTTTCAAAGGAAATTCACCGCTTTTTTGGTATCGATTTCATTGCGCTGGTATTAAAGGACAGCGATGGCGATGAAAAAAGATTGAAATATTACGCCACTCACTACCTTGCCGGGCGCTCGCCCAAACAGGTGCAGGGTGAAGTAGATCGTGCCGAAGCACTGGCAGCTGGCGTTATTGATACGAATCAGGTGCAGTTGATTAATGCTGAACAGTCCATTATCCATGCCGGTGCGCCGCGCTATCTGGCACAGTGGTCTGACAGCCAGTTAAAGCATGCCTGCCTGCTGCCACTGGCGTTTGGAAACCGGGTGCTGGGCGTTCTGGAACTGGCGCATCGCAGTGATTTGACGGTAAGTGACGCAGAAATCAAACTGTTGCGTCAGATTGCGGCCCGTATTGCGATTGCGTTGGATAATGCGCTGGCTTATGAGCAGATTACGCGGTTGAAAGACTCGCTGATTCATGAAAACTTCTATCTGACCGAGCAATTGACCGAGCACATTCATCGTGTCGGTGGTGAAGAGTTCGGTGAGATTATTGGTCGCAGTGCTGCTATCCGCCAGGTGCTGGAGCAAGTGGAAATGGTGGCGGCCAGCGATAGCACGGTATTGATCCTCGGAGAAACTGGTACGGGTAAAGAGTTGATTGCCCGGGCGATTCATAGTCTCAGCCAGCGCAAATCCAACCGGATGATCAAAATGAACTGCGCGGCTATCCCTTCCGGTTTACTGGAAAGTGATCTGTTTGGTCATGAGAGAGGCGCCTTTACCGGCGCGACTAGCCTACGGCAGGGACGTTTTGAGCTGGCGGACAAGAGCTCGCTGTTTCTGGATGAGGTCGGCGATATTCCACTTGAGCTGCAACCCAAGTTGCTGCGGGTATTGCAGGAACGGGAAATTGAACGTTTAGGTGGCAGTAAAGTCATTCCTGTGAATGTAAGGCTGATCGCCGCTACTAACCGCGATCTAAAACAGATGGTGGCTGACCGTGAGTACCGTAGCGACCTTTACTATCGTCTTAATGTCTTCCCGATTGTGATCCCGCCACTGCGTGAGCGTCCGGAAGATATTCCGTTGCTAGTGAAATTTTTCACTCGCAAGATCGCCCGCCGAATGAATCGCACTATTGACAGTATACCGTCCGATATTTTGCGCCAATTAAGTCGTCTACCGTGGCCGGGTAATGTGCGTGAGTTGGAGAATGTGATTGAGCGAGCGGTGATCCTGACCCGTGGTACTACGCTGAACCTGCAAATGGAAGAGTTGCAACACCATCTCTCGCCGCTGGAGGCGCCAAAGCCGGTTTATCATGCGACTGAGGTCCCATCGTCACCGATGGTGGCCGAAAAAAACCTGGAGCAAGAGGGCGAGGAGGAGTCCGAACGTCAGCAAATCATCCGGGTATTGCGGGAAACCAACGGTATTGTCGCGGGTCCGAAAGGGGCTGCCGCCCGGTTGGGCCTGAAGCGAACCACGCTGCTTTCCCGTATGCAGCGAATGGGGATCTCGGTGAAAGAAATCGAGAATATTGAGTGAGTCGGACATAACATCGCCACCGTGCTAACTCAATCTCATGTAGGAGAACGACGGTGATGAGATCGCTGGGAATGGCAATAAACGTGTTGTTTTTTGTGAGTTAAGGCGCTCCAGAACGGAGCGCTTGAGTGTGATGACAACGTCTGGTATCGCGGCGATAATGAGAAGATCGTAAAGACGCTGCAAGTACCTCCTTGTAAGCTCAAACCGCGCCATTCCTGGCGCGGATGCTTTACTCTTCTCCCTCATTATCACCGTTCTGACTTGATACACAGGTTTGTCAACGGTCTGAGGCGCTCCAGAGCGGAGCGCCTTATGAAGATCAACCAGCGACTTCTGCTTCCTTGCGCAGTCTGGCTTTCAGCGCACTATATTCTTGCTGGACATAATTTTCCGCCCAGTTCTGATCGGCAATCGCTTCCAGTTTGACGGCACAGTGTTTGTATTCCGGTGTTTTGGCGATGGGATCAACTTCATCCAGCGTCAGCTCGTTACAGGCACCGATCCACCACTGATAGGTCATATACACCGCGCCCTTGTTGATGCGCTCACTGATCGATACTCGGCTGATGACTTTACCGCGGCGTGAAGCAACCCAGGTCAGTTGCTGATCATGCAAACCAAGATGCTCGGCGTCTTCCGGACTGATCTGCACATAACCGGGTTCGTCGGCCAGTGTTTGCAATGCGGTACAGTTGCCTGTCATGGAGCGGCAGGAATAATGCCCAACTTCACGCACGGTACACAACACTAGTGGGTATTCACTGTCAGTCTGCTCCATCGGCGGATGCCATTCGGTGGCAAACAGGAAGCCTTTACCATTAGGACGGTCAAACTTGTTACCGGCGTACAACCACGGTGTGCCCGGGCTATCTTCGGTAAGACACGGCCACTGAACATAACCCAGACCGGCCATTTTTTCGTAGGTCGCTCCGTAATACAGTGGGCACAGGTGACGCAGTTCATCCCAGATTTCCTGCGTGTTGTTGTAGTGCATCGGGTAGCCCATGGCGGTCGCCATCAGACTAATGATTTCCCAGTCCGGTTTCACATTGCCCTGCGGTTCCACCGCTTTGTAGAACCGTTGGAAACCACGGTCTGCCGCAGTATAAACCCCTTCATGTTCTCCCCAGGACGTGGCGGGGAAAATGACATCGGCCACGGCAGCGGTTTTGGTCATAAAGATGTCTTGTACGATCAACAAATCCAGCTCATTGAAGGCTTCACGTACCACCGACAAATCGGGTTCGGTCTGTAATGGGTCTTCTCCCATGACATAATTGGCCCGAATTTTACCTTCTTTCACTTTATGAGGCACGTCAGTGAGCGAGTAACCTACATGAGCGGGCAGGGAAGGTACGCCCCAGGTTTTGGCAAATTTTTCGCGGATAGCCGCGTCGGTAACATTTTGATAGCCGGGGAACTGATTCGGTAGCGCGCCCATATCGCAGGCACCCTGCACGTTGTTCTGGCCGCGTACCGGACCGACGCCCACGTTGGGACGACCCAGATTGCCGGTCAACAACGCCAGGCCGGATAACCCCTTCACGACGTCGACACCTTGCGTCCATTGCGTTACACCCATACCCCACAAGATAGTGGCGGACGGCGCAGCGGCGTACATTCGTATGGCATCGCGGATTAACTGCGGTGACAGACCGGTGATTTCTGCTACATATTCCGGCGTGTATTTGGCCACCAGGTTGCGATATTCTTCCAACCCTTCGGTATGCTGGGCGACAAAGTTCTGGTTATATAAACCTTCGTTAAGCAATACATTGGCGAACGCATTGACCAGCGCCATGTTGGAGCCATTCTTCAGTGGCAACCACAAGTCGGCGATACGGGCGGTTTCGATATGGCGAGGATCACAGACGATGACTTTGGCACCGCGCTCTTTGGCCTTTATGATTCGGCGTGCGACTATCGGATGTGAATCGGCGGCATTGTAACCAAATACCAGAATACAGTCGGTGTGTTCAATCTCGCAGATAGAATTACTCATCGCGCCGTTGCCCAGCGTGACTTGCAGGCCGGAAACCGACGGGCCGTGGCAAACACGGGCGCAGCAGTCGATATTGTTGGTGCCGGTCACCGCACGGGCAAATTTCTGCATTACAAAGTTGGTTTCGTTACCCGGACCACGGGACGAACCGGTGTGCATGATGGCATCCGGACCATACTTTTCCTTGATGTCCATCAGGCGGGAACTGGCGAATTCAATGGCTTCATCCCAACTGACCACTTCAAACGGCGCCCCTTTCTGACGACGAATCATCGGCTGTTTCAGCCGTGGGGTCAGCAGTTTGGTGTCGTTGAGGAAATCCCAGCCGTAATAGCCTTTCAGGCATAGCTCACCTTCGTTGGTGACACCGTTGGCACCTTCGGCACCGACGACTTTGCCATTTTCTACCAGTAAATTAATTTTGCAGCCTGACCCACAGTAAGGACAGACGGTAATCACTTTCTGCATGATGATTCTTCTCCTTCAGCGTACCCGAATGGCACTACTCAGAATTGCATGTCTGCGGCTTCATCAAGTGCCGCACGCCGTTGTTTACGTTGGATCATGGCCTGAATTTCATCACGGTTGATCATTCGTAACGCTTTTGTCGGGCAGACCTCAATACACGCCGGGCCTGCGGCTCGACCTTCGCACAAATCGCACTTTTGCGCCTCGGCCTTAATGCAGTGACCCAGCGTCTGATAATGACTGATACGAGCGACCGGTTTACTGATCACCGTCATAGCACCATAAGGACAAGCCACGACGCAGGTTTTACAACCGATGCATTTTTCCTGGAGAACCTTGATGTGATCCCCATCGTGGATAATGGCACCGTTCGGGCATACGTTGGCACAAGGGGCATCTTCACACTGCCGGCATTGAATGGTGGTGCTGACGTTCAGTCCCTTTACCACTTTCAGCCGTGGCGAGAAATGTTCGGATGACAGCGAAGAAGGATTGCCATCGCTATGAGCCAGCACACAGGCGACTTCGCAGGTGCGACAGCCAATACATTTCTTGGGATCTGCTAATACGAACCGGTTCATGACATCTTTCTCCTTCCTCGGCTCAGGTTAAATTGCGGTTTTGTCGACAATAGACTTGCTGCCGACACATCACCACACCTAAAGCAGGGTTTATGCCAGGATTGTTTCTTATGTATTAATTATTTGATTTATAAAGTATTAAATATTATTTTTAGCCGAGTTATACGTCACTCAGCGCAGAGTGACGACTGCTGGCCGTAGTGTGTCGGCAGATTTGACGACGGTGGGTCGTAGCGCGTGATGGAGACGTCTCTGTGGGTACGCGTGGTAAGCGATCTCACTTTTAGGGTATATATTGCCATAAGGTATCTGTTGTTTATACCCGTCATACTTCAAGTCGCAGGTGTGTTGGCTGCGTTCGCTCACCCGAATCACTTACCTGAGTAAGCTTATCGGGATTCGCTCGCTTGCCGCCTTCCTGCAACTCGAATTATTTGGGGTATATAACCAGTGAATCTTCGCTAAACACATTATCTGTTTTCCTTTTCTTATGACTATCTATTGGGTGAATGAGTGAACTATCCGATTGCGTCTATTAATCGCGCCGGTTTAAGTGCCAGTGTTTATGCAACATTACGCGATGCATTGATTACCGGGCGGCTTAAGCCGAATGATCGTCTGCGTATCAGAGAGTTGGCTGCACAACTGGGAACCAGCGTCACACCGGTGCGCGACGCTATTTTGCAACTGGCGAAAGAGCAAGCCCTGGAACTTCGCACCCCAAGGGATATTCGGGTGCCGGAACTGACACTGGCGCAGTACCTGGAAATACGCACATTGCGTATCGCCATCGAAGGCATCGGCGCGGAGAACGCCGCGCGTCTGGTAACGCCAATCAGGCTGTCGCAGATTGAAGAGAACATCGCGCTAAATATTAAGGCGATTAACAAGGCGGATTTCCCGGATGCGCTGCGGTTGAACAGCGAATTCCATTTGCTATTGGCGCAAACCGCACAGATGCCACTGCTTTGCAGTTTTCTGGATCGTTTGTGGATGAGAACCGGACCGCTGATTGCGCAGTCTTATGCCCAGTTTTCGCAACACATGGCTATCGGTCATCATCAGGACGTGCTGGCAGCGCTGAGAAACAGTGATCCAGAGGCCGCCAGATTAGCGATTCAGGACGATATTCAGGATGGTCATGAAAAGCTGTTTAACAGTGTGGAGAGTAAAGGTAATGATCAACTGGCATAGACAGTCGATGAATGAGCTTCAATTATACGGCAGTTCTCAGCACCATTCAGTACCACTCCCGCGAGACAGATGATCGTTTTCGTCGTTGGAATCTGATGAAAAAGCCACTTCATGACAGTGGCTTTTTATGTCACTTCATCCTGCCGGTCAGCCTTTAACCAGAGACTGCTGCTGTTGCCAGTTGAACAACCAGAACACGGCGACACCTGCGATCACCAGTCCAGGTGCTGCCGCGCCCATTACGCCTATCGCTCCGGTGCCAAGGGACAGCATTTTCCCTGCCAGCAAAGGGCCGCTCATCGCGCCCAAGCGCCCGACCGCCACCGCCGTGCCAACGCCGGTGGCACGAATCTCGGTGGGATAAAACAGAGGGGCCAGCGCATACAAGACCCCCTGACCGCCTGTTGCGAAGAACCCGGCAATAAAGCCAGCCAGCAGCATGGTGCTGAGTTGCTCGGCGCTGGCTAACACCAGCAATGCCGTCAACATGCCGAGGTAGATTAATGTTGCCATCGCCAGCGCGTTCAACCGGGTCATTAAATATCCCAGCGACAGGGTTCCCAAGGTAGCGCCCAGTTGCAGAAGCAGCATCACCCAACTGGCTTCGCCTGATGAAAAACCCTGACCTACCAGTAGCAAGGGTAACCAGTTGATCAACATATACACCACTAGCAGGGTGAAGAAATAACACAGCCACAGTAAGCCGGTTGCCCGTATTGTGCCGGGAGTAAACAACACCCGCACGGGGGGTGGGGTTGCGCTGTTTTGGCGTTGGTAATGTGCTGATTCCGGTAGCAACCAGCCAAGTAACGGCAACAGTGCCAGCGGCGTGAAGCCGCCAATCCAGAAAACTGTTTTCCACTCACCGATACTGACAAAAGTACCAGTGAATGCCGCGAATGCCGCACCAAGCGGTACGCCACAGTACATTACGTTGACGGCGATACCCCGCAAACGCGGCCCTGCCGCCTCCGAACATAGTGCAATCAGATTGGGTAGGGCGGCACCCAATCCAACACCGGTCAGGAAGCGGGCGAGCACCAGGGTGGGAAAATTCCACGAGAGTGCTGTTGCAAGAGAAAACAGACCAAATAATGCCATGGAGCCAAACAGAACCGGTTTTCTGCCATATCGGTCTGACAGCCAGCCTCCTGCCAGCGCCCCGGGTAATAGTCCGAGGATACCGGCGCTGAAAATCCAGCCCATTTGCATTTTATCGAAGGAGAACGCGGTAGCTATCCCAGGCGCCGCAATACCCGCAGCCTGTAGATCAAGTCCTTCCATTAAAGCGACAAGAAAGCATAACGAGATAGTTAACAGTAATCGGGACGTAGGTAGGGCGATGTTCATACTCATAATGGGTACCTGCAGGTAAAGTAACAGTACGTTATGCGATGCGTCAGTTCGTTGCTGACGCGTTATCATCATTCGACTATCAGGAATTACTGACGAGTAAGATCAAGAGCGACATCGACGATCATATCCTCCTGGCCTCCCACCATCCGCCGTTTACCCAGTTCAACCAGGATATCCACTGCACTTAGCCCGTAGCGAGCGGCGGCCACTTCGCAGTGACGCAAAAAGCTTGAATAGACGCCAGCATAGCCCAGCGCCAGCGTTTCTCTATCAACCCTGACCGGTCTGTCCTGAAGGGGTCGCACCAGATCCTCCGCCGCATCCATCAACGCATACAGATCAGTGCCATGCTGCCAGCCCTGTTTGTCGATAGCGGCAATAAACACTTCCAGTGGTGCGTTACCCGCCCCGGCCCCCATCCCGGCAAGACTGGCGTCGATACGATCACAGCCTTCTTCCACTGCCACCAGTGAGTTGGCGACGCCAAGGCTCAGGTTATGGTGAGCGTGGATACCGGTTTGGGTTTCTGGTTTTAACTCCGATTTCAGGGCCCGGAATCGAGCACGGACATCGTTCATATTCATGGCACCGCCGGAATCCACCACATATACGCAGGTGGCGCCATAGCTTTCCATCAGTTTTGCCTGATGGGCCAGGTTTTCGGGGGTGGTCATGTGGCTCATCATCAGGAAACCCACTGCGTCCATCCCGGCTTCCCGTGCCCATTCCAGATGTTGGCGTGAGACGTCTGCTTCAGTGCAGTGGGTGGCAACGCGTACTACACGGGCTCCTGCGCGCCAGGCACGCTTCAGATCATGGATGGTGCCGATACCTGGGATCAGTAAGGTGGCGATACTGGCCTGTTTGACAACATCTGCTGCCGCTTCAATCCACGCTACATCTGTGTGAGCGCCGAATCCGTAGTTAAAGCTTGAGCCTTGTAATCCATCCCCGTGGGTGACCTCAATGGAGTCCACTCCCGCGGTATCCAGCGCCTGAGCGATGATCCGGACATCATCCAATGAGTACTGGTGGCGGATAGCATGCATACCATCACGTAGTGTGACATCGGAGATATAGAGTTTTTTATTCATGCCATGGCTCCTGCTGATTGACGTTGATACTCGGCCATCCGCTCGGCGGTTGCGAGTGCGGCAGAGGTCATGATGTCCAGATTCCCCGCGTACGCGGGCAAGTAGTGCGCTGCCCCCAACACCTCCAGGTAGACAGCCGTTTTCAGCCCTGAGAAATTCCCGACACCGGGAATATGCAATGGTTGTTCCGGTGGGATGACGTCGAACTGAACCGCCTGTTTCAGGCGGTAACCAGGTACATACGCTTGCACCGCGGCTGCCATAAGATGGATGGCTTCCTCAATACGTTTCTGAGATGCCGCTTCACTGAGTACATACACCGTATCCCGCATCATCAGTGGTGGTTCTGCGGGGTTGAGGATGATGATCGCTTTGCCTTTGCTGGCTCCGCCTACCACTTCAATCGCTCGTGAGGTAGTTTCGGTAAATTCATCGATATTGGCGCGGGTGCCGGGCCCGGCGGATTTACTCGCGATGGAAGCGATGATTTCGGCATAGTGCACCTGGCACACGGATGAGATTGCCGCAACGATTGGAATGGTGGCCTGTCCGCCACAGGTCACCATATTGACATTCCTCTGGGTGAGGTTTTCGGACAGATTAACTACCGGCACACAGTACGGACCGATTGCGGCAGGGGTAAGATCGACCAGTTGAATATCCGGTTTCGCGGCATGCAATAAGGCATCATTGTGGACATGGGCACCGGCGCTGGTCGCATCGAATACAATACGGATGTCGGCAAACTCGGGCATGGCAATAAGCCCTTTTACCCCCTCGTGTGTGGTTGGCACGCCCATACGTCGTGCCCGTGCCAGCCCGTCGGAATCGGGGTCAATTCCTACCATCGCCGCGACGTTGAGATGGTTACTCTGGCGCAGGATTTTGATCATCAAATCTGTGCCGATATTGCCCGAGCCAATAATGGCAACGTTAACTTTACTCATGGGGATACTCCTGTTCGGCGATGTGAGTGAAACGGGTGGCGACACAGCCAATACCACTGATGGTGGCTTCGAAATGATCCCCGGCATTGACATTGACCATTGGCCCCAACGCACCGGTTAAAATCAGGTCGCCTTTGCGTAGTGGTTCACCAAGTATCGCCATCTTTCGCGCCAGCCAGACGGCGGCATTGATAGGATTACCGAGACATTCACTGCCCTGACCGGTGGACACTACTTCGTTATTGCGGGTTATTTGCATCGTACAGTGACGTAAATCCACCCCAGCCAGAGGTTGGAATGGCCCACCCAATACAAACAGTCCGCATGAGGCGTTGTCCGCCACGGTATCGACAAAGCTGATTGACCAGTCACGGATTCGGCTGCCAACAATTTCCAGTGCCGGAATCACCCACTCAATTGCCGCCGCCAGTTCAGCGAAGGTGGTGTCGGTGTTTGGTAGATCCCGGTTAAGGATCAGGGCGATTTCTGCCTCAATACGGGGTTGCATCACGTTATCCCAGGGGATGGGGTCGTTATCGCCGAAGCACATATCCGCAAACAGGGTGCCGAAATCGGGCTGATTAACCCCCAGTTGTTGCTGGACGTTCGGATTGGTCAGCCCAATTTTCCGCCCAACCACCCGGCGGCCTTCCGCTGTCCAGTGTGCGACATTCAGTCGTTGAATGAGATAGGCATCCTGGGCGTTGTCTATACCCAGTGTGTCACGTAGTGGATCAATCGGACGACCGGTATGCTCAGCGTCGCGTAGCTGTAGTGCCAGCGCGTCAAGTTCATGGTGACTCATCATCGGCTCCTTTATGCGTGGGCCAGAAAATCAACAACCATGCGGTTGAAGGTGTCGGCGTGTTCCCACTGAGCCCAGTGACCGCAATCGCGGAAAATGTGCAGTTGTGATCCCGGTATTCCGGAAAGTAAACGCAGCCCGGCATCCATTGGCACAAAACGGTCATTACGGCCCCAGATAATCAGTGTCGGCGCACTGATTTCATTTAGTCGGGGGGTGAAGTCCGGGAATTGTTTCGGGTTGGCTTCGCTACTTTTGATAAAGTTTTCCAGGTGATCACGATGGGCCAGCATATTGTCGAGCCGGGTCTTAAACAGGGTGTCTGTCAAATCGCGAGTGTCGAAGACAAAAATGTCCATCATCGCTTTCAGGTTGTCGATGTTCGGTTCCCGATACAACGCTTGTAAGCGCTTGATTCCTTCCGTCGGCATGGGCGTAAACAGGCTCATACCACCGGTACCGCCCCCCATTAATACCAGCTTGCCGGTGCGTTCAGGCCAACTGAGGGTGAACGCCACCGCACTGTGTCCACCCATGGAGTTGCCAAGGAGATGCACTTTCTCGATATCCAGGTGATCGATCACCTGTTTCAGCACCCGGGCATTGAGATCTGCGCGGGATCCGGTGTTTACAATCGAATCACTCTTCCCCCAGCCTGGGCAGTCCAACAACAGAACGCGGTAACCGGCCATTACCAGCGGGTCGATGTTGCGGCTGAAGTTCGCCCAGCCGGTTGCCCCTGGACCAGAGCCATGTAACATCACGACCGTTTCTTTGCCGCTGCCACAGTCGTTGTAATGAATACGCAGATGCTGACCATTTTCTTCTACATCAACAAAATGACTGGTTTCTGCTTCGTTGAAAGACAATTGTGTGTTCATGATAATTCTCCTGACAGGGTTAACGATGTGGTGCAGCACTGATGGAGGCAAAACCCGCGATCCATTCCGGGATCGGGCGGTAATAGCGTGCTTCCGTGGTGTAAGACCCATACGCGGATAACGCCGCAAACGCGGCAACCCAGGTTTTAATTTCGTGGGTTGATTTCCCGGCAATGGCAGACAATTCGTCATTGTTCATAGCATCGAGCTCGGCAAGACGCCCTTGATCGAGAATGTTCAGGAAGCTGTTGTCCCATACCGGGTTTAAAGGATGGAGCGAGTGGGGATTCCCCACAAACTGGCGGGCAGCATTGATGACGCGTTGTTGACGAAGATCGCGTTCGTGGGGCGGTAGAGTGCGACCGCTGCCGAGCAACCGATCGCGCAGATGGGCATCAGCCCCTGCCAGCTCAGGCACCGGGGGCTGATGAGACAGACCGCCGGACCCCAGGATCAGCACGCGTTTATTGAGATTGCGGATAAAACGCCCGATGGCTTCCCCCATCAGACGTGTGCGCTGGAACGTCGGCAGTGGCGGGGCCACACAGTTGATGAACACCGGTAAGACCGGACAGCGATCCAGCCCTCCCAGCAAGAAAGAGAGTGGTTGGGCGAAGCCATGATCGACCTGCATACACCATGATACGGCCATATCGATACCGTCATGGAGCAGTGCACTGGCACATGCCTGCGCGATATCGACGGGAACCGGTAACTCGCCGGGTTCACTGTCAAAATCACCAATCGAGGTGGCGGCCATCGCCATGCAAAATGGCGGCATCACATCGTAGAAAAAACCGTTGTAGTGGTCCGGTGCAAAAAGGATGACCAGTTCGGGATTGAATTCGGCGATGCGCTTTCTGGCGGCAGCAATGACATCATCTACCGCATTGAGAACAACGGGTTCCGGGTCTACATATCCCACCAGCGGGGTATGAGACAGGCAGTGTAAATAGGCGCTCATATCAGGCCACCTTTTCAATCTGTGTTTCTACAGATGATGGGGCGAGCGTCATAATTGCTGCCAGATTATCGAGGGTATCGCCCAACGTCTGTGGAATAGCCACGCCAGCCACAAAGCGGTCTGGACGCAGGATGGCGACGGAGCCTTTGTTGGCGGCGAACCAGTGACGTAAACGGCCTGTCACATCCCCCACCCGGATCACGCCGGGTATCCCGTCGCCGAGCGCCGACAGTTGCACATCCGGTACGACCTCAATAAACGTGACGCCCACATGGCGCCATTGCGCTATCTGGGATGCATTCAGTCCCCATAAGGGATTAGATCCCCATACCAGTACCGCAAAGCGAGGCCCGATCACGTCGTCGAGTAACACTCGATTCCCGTTTTCCAGCAGTACCGGGGGTTGAATAAACATGCGACCAATTGGCGTCTCTTTGTCATTTGTGGTGATCAACGCCCCTTGCCGATAGGCCGGCATTGGTTTGAAGCGCATTTCAAGGAAATAGCGTTTTACCGGTGGAAAGAAGTTCATGGCCCAGGTCAGGCTATCACGTACGACACCCTGCCAGCGCCTTGGTGGCGCCAGGACATTTCCTGCCATCACGGATAAATCAATCATCGCTTTGGCATGATCCCGGCGTTCTTGCTGGTAGGTATCCAGCAATTGGTCACTGGCTTCGCCATTCACCACTAGAGCCAGTTTCCATGCAAGGTTGAACGCATCGCGCATGCCGCTGTTATACCCCTGACCCTGCCAGACCGGCATGATGTGGGCGGCATCGCCTGCCAGCAGAATACGATCCCGACGAAACTCACTGGCAATCCGGGCGTTGTGGGTATAGACCCGTTTACGGATAAGTTCGACGCGATCTGGGTCGGGCAACACATTTGCCAGTAGTGCGCGTATGTTGTCCGGCTGGATTAGCTGTTCTTCGGTCTCTCCCGGCATCACCATGAATTCAAAGCGGCGCACACCATGGGGTAACGCGGCAGAGACGTAGGGACGGACCGGATCGCAACACAGATAAACATGCGGAGTGCTGAGTGGATCGTTGGCGATATCAATCACAATCCACTGGTTAGGTGCGGTTTTGCCTTCAAACCCAATGCCCAGTGTACGACGTACAAAACTGTTGCCGCCGTCACAGGCGACCAGCCACTGAGCATGGACGATTTCTTGTTTGCCCTCAGCGGTGTCCAGGGTTAGCGTGACGCCTTGTTCCTGCTGAGTTACCTGAGTCAATTCCCGGGAAAAACGCATCTGTACGTTCGGGAAGCGTTTCAGACCTTCACATAACACCTTATCGACTTGAGGCTGAATAAAAGCGTTACGTCGAGACCAACCAAATTCGTCGGTCATCGGTTGAATGTCGGCAAAACAGCGTCCTTTGGGGGTTAAAAAACGCATGGCGTGCCAGGGAGTGGTATGCGGCAGGACTTGTTCAATCAATCCCACGGACTGAATGGTGCGTAATGATTCATCATCAATACCAATGGCGCGAGGGTAGTCGATAAGCGCATCGAGCTTTTCAATCACCAGCACCTCAATGCCGAGCTGACCAAGATAATTGGCCATCATCAGCCCGACCGGACCCGTGCCTATAATGGCAACTTGTGATTGATATTCCTTCGGCGTTAACGCCGACAGTGTCGTTGTCATGGTGTTACCTCATTGCATTTAGCCGAGACTTATCGCCGGATTTGGGCAATAGCCATCCACACTTTTACAAGCGAAATCTGTGTTATGCAGAAACGCACCTAAGTGGTGCCTGATGGTTGCTACCCCGTTACAACTTTTCGGGGCGACACCGTGCAGCGGTTATGCAGGGCAGATCGGGTTCTCGGATAAAAGAATCAGACCATGGCAGCGACGGTGTAGGGTTAGGTAATGTGTTTATATGTTAATTTTATGTGAAATATATTTTAATTGTTGGATCAGTATAGAGGGTATTTTTTGGTCTACAATGAAAAAGTGATGGGATGTGCACCAGGTGCACTTCATTGTTAAATAAAACTTTTTAGTAAAAATGAGCCCTATAATCCAATGAGTGAATATAAAAATGTGCGCGGTTTATCCCGTGGGCTTGATGTTCTCAATGCCCTTAACCGTCTGGATGGTGGCGCAAACTGCAACCAGCTTTCATTATTGACCGGTTTACATCGCACCACGGTCAGGCGCTTGCTTGAAACCCTTCAGCAGGAGGGTTATGTGTGCCGTAGCGCGTTCGATGATAGCTATCGCTTGACATTGAAAGTGCGTCAGTTAAGTGAAGGATTTCGTGACGAACAGTGGATTTCCGCTCTTGCTGCCCCATTGCTGGGTGACTTACTGCGGGAAGTGGTGTGGCCTACGGATGTGACCACACTTGATGTGGATGAGATGGTGGTCAGAGAAACTACCCATCGTTTCAGTCGACTGTCGTTTCACCGGGCTATGGTCGGGCGACGGCTGCCATTGTTATTGACGGCTTCCGGTCTGACATACCTTGCATTTTGCCCGGAGAATGAACGACAGCAAATTATTACGATGTTGGCGGGGCGTGAAGGCGATGAGTACCGTCTGGCGCGAGAACCGGTGAGGCTTGCAGAAATTTTGCGCCGCGCACAACGGAATGGCTATGGGGAAAACTATCAGAATTGGGAGAGTGAATTTCGCATCGCGGCTATTGCGGTGCCTGTTCGTCATGATGAGCGACTCATTGGCTGCCTGAGTTTAATCTATATTGCCAAGGCAATGACCATAGAACAGGCGGCGCAGAAATATTTATCAACATTACAACGTGTTGCCGATCAAATCGGTGAAAGCGCAACGCAGGCAACCCACGGGGAGAAAACCCTGACCGTTAACTGTTAGGGTGCATAGTCAGCACCTCACCCAACGTACTTAACAGGATATCGGCATGTTCAGGTTGAAAAACCAGCGGAGGGCGGATTTTGAGGATATTGCCATTCGGCCCGGTCGTGCTGATGAGCACCCGTTTTTGCCGCATCAGATTAACCACCCGTTCCGCATAAGCGCTTGCCGGTTGCTGGCGACTGGCGTTGTTCACCAGTTCGACGCCAATGAACAAACCATAGGCTCTGATGTCGCCAATCACATCATGTTGTGCTGCCAGTTTACGTAAACCCACCTCAAGATAATGGCCCACCTGTAATGCATTTTCCTGTAATCGTTCCCGTCGCAGTATGTTCAGTACGGCATGAGCGGCCTGGCAGGAGACCGGATTGCCGCCAAAGGTATTGAAATAACGTTGACGGCGGCCGAATTCATCAAATAACGCCGGTCGCCCGACCACCGCCGCCACAGGATGGCCATTACCCATCGGTTTCCCCATCGTCACCAGATCGGGGGTGATGCCATAGCGAGCGAACCCCCAACGGTGTGAACCGGTGCGACCAAATCCGGCCTGCACCTCATCCGCAATACACAACCCGCCCGCGTCGCGTACCAACCTGACGGCCTGCTGAACGTCTTGCATCTCACCACTGAACACACCGTCGCTGGAAAAAATGGTATCAAACAACAACGCTGCCGGGCGCGCACCAGCCTGCTGCATCGCTTCAAGCGCCCGGACGACGCTGGTGGTCATACTGCCAGTAGCATGGTGGTATGTGTCGGGCGGATCAATCAACCAGACGTTGTCACCACGGGGTGCGCCAGCGCCCAGCGCCGGGGATAGGCCGGACAGCAAGGTAGTCACGCCGTGATACGCCCAGCGAGTGACTAATATGCCGGTTCCGCCAGTAACCTGTCGGGCGATTCTCAAGGCTAAATCATTCGACTCGCTGCCGGTACAGGTCATGGTGATATTTTGCAGTTCATCAGGAAATTCCTGTAAAAAGTCCTCGGCAAATTCCAGAATGGCATCAGTAAGATAGCGTGTATGGGTATTCAACTGCGCTGACTGGGTGGCGATCGCCGCGACGACGTCTGGATGGCAATGACCGACAGACACCACGTTGTTGTAGACATCCAGGTAACGGTTGCCGTCACTGTCATACAGCCAGACGCCTTCGCCGCGGACAACGTGAAGCGGTTGCTGATAAAACAGCCGATAGCCGGCACCCAGCAATTTTTTGCGCCGTGCCAGCAAATCTCGCTCAGAGTGAGGGGTCATTGGATGCCCTTTCTACAGGTGGTCAGGAGTCGATCTTCATATTGTGTCAGCGGGAAACGACTGAGATTCTGCAAACTACGCCATGCACGGTGAAGATTCCGCCGCAGGTATTCCCGGTTTTCCGGATAGAGCGCACTGCGCCATTGCGTAATTGAGAGGATCAGCGTCAGACGAGCCACGATCAGCCGGGGAAGCAGGCAGACTTCCTGCTCGGTTAACGGCAGATGGGTATGGTAGGCCGAAACAAAAGGCGTAATCCATAGCAGCGGGTCATCACTCTCGCTGATCTGATAGGCGAGGGCGGTTGCCAGCTCATTAATCAACGGCGCGTACAGGGCATCGCCAAAATCAATGATGCCGGTGATTTGCCAGTCCGCCTGTGGGGTGGTGAAAACATTGTACGGATTGAGATCATTGTGAATAACCTGCCTACGCAGCTTATGAATAACGGGCGCAACGCTGTTTTCCCACTGCGACAACCCACGTTTGATCAATATCTGTTGCTCCGGATCTTCCACATAATCCAGCCATCCCGCTACCCGTTCCATGTGCGTAATATCCCACAGTAACGTCCGCTCTGCCGCTGGATGGGTAAATGAATGCAATGCGATATCAAGTTGCGCCAGGGTTTGCCCAAGATGGTGAGCCAGTTGCGGATTCGGCGTAACCTGATGTAATGGTGTGCCAGATAACCAGGAAAACAGACGGGTCTGTAGCGTTTGTCCGGCAAGATCTACGACCGGAGCCCTATTTCCGTGTTGGTCAGCAAGGACGCGGGGAACAGGCAAATCGGTATGTTGTTGTTCGATATGTAATAGCAGGGCGCTCTGAAAATCACTGACGGCCAGTTCTTCGGCCGGATTGATAAATTTCAGCATGTATCCATGCTGTTTTTCCGTACAAAGATAGAAATTGGCATCACGTTCACCCGGTAGTGGCGTGATATCGCCTTCAACACCATAACGTTCACGGGAAGCGTGATGTGCCTGCGCGAGCGATACCAATGGCACATCGGTGGTGAACAGGACATGAGGATCAGACATGCTGTCCCCCGTTGACGTGAATTTCCGCTCCGTTGACATAGGAGGCGCCCGCCGTACAGAGAAAATAGATCAGCGACGCCACTTCTTCCGGTTTTCCCAGCCGTTTCATGGGGACGGTATGCTCCACCATCTCCTGTGTTCCGGGTGAAAGAATGGCGGTGTCAATTTCGCCGGGCGCAATCGCGTTAACGCGAATACCATGTTTGCCGAAGTCGCATGCCATCTCACGAGTGAGCGCGGATAACCCGGCTTTTGAAGTGGCATAAGCCGCTCCGGCAAACGGATGTACGCGGGAACCGGCGATAGAGGTGATATTAATGATGCTTCCCTGGGCGGCCTGCAATTCGTCAAACAAGCCGTTGGCAAGTATCGCCGTGGAGAACAGATTGACGTTAAATACTCGAATCCAGGTGGCATAGTCGGTTTCACGCACGCCCAGCCTACTGCCGTCTGCCCCTTTGGGAGAAACACCAGCATTATTGACCAGTGCATGCAGTCGTCCACCGAGACGCTCTTTAATCATCGGTATGGCCGCGCTCAGGCTGTCGATGTCCTCCAAATCGAGATGAATGTGATTGAGTAATCCCTCAGCCCAAGGGCAGTCTTCCACCCAACTTTGCCGCGAGGCGGTAAATATGGTCCAGCCCGCGGCATGGAAATGTTTGACCGTCGCGTGGCCGATCCCCCGGCTGGCACCGGTTAACAACAGTGTCTTATGATCTGTCATCAGGGTTACTCCAGATATATGATGCATCATAAAATAGAGCCAAATTTTTTGGGGCACAAGCGAAAAAATGCGGTAAGAGGGGCCATCTCCATCCGGCCTTCACCTTGACACGGCCCCTTGATCAGACGCTCTGATCAAGGGGCCGCTTTTGCCGAAAAGAGGGTTAGGGTGGGGTAATCATTCCAACGGGCTAAACCCGCCATTGCCTTCCCAGGTCGCCAGCCGCTGGTACAACGTGTCTACCGCCTGAGTGACTTCCGGGCCGAGGGGAAAATAGAACGCCACCAGTGCTGGCTGAATGCCGATAAAAATCACTTCGGGAATGTCTTCCTTCAACTGATCAATGAGGAAATTTAGCGGCAGGTTATGGGTATTCATCAACAGATCTTCGGCGATACGATCAGGATTGACGATGCGGATTTCGCCAGGGTTGAGACCCATATCAGTGGCGTCCACCACCAGCAGGCGCTGTGGACACAGTTCGCGTAGCGTGTGCGCCGTGTTTTCTGGAATGGCGCCGCCATCAATCACCGACCAACCATCAATCGGCTGTTGCGTCATGCGCTCGGCCAGCAACGGACCCGCGCCATCGTCGCCCATCATGGTATTACCGACGGTAAGCACCATATTTTCAGTTCGTAGTGGACGTTCAGTAATCAACGCGTTTCACCATCAGGTAGAGAGCCGTTTCACGGTCAATCGCCCCCAGATAGTCCATCAGGGTGCGGGTCCATTCAGCGTAGTGGTCCTGCGTGCTGTCCAGTGTGCTGAAAGCACCACCCAACAGGGTGGTGTGAGTGCTATCAATCGTAATTTCACCGAATTTCATCAAACCGGCCATTTTTCGTTTGGCTTCACCCTCCGCCAGTTGATCGATCCAGCTTTCGTACTCTGTCAGCGGGCATTCCAATACCCGTTTCAGACAATCAATGACCCCGACGTGATGACCAATAGCCAGCGAGTAGTACATGACCTGCTGCGCCTGCTCCGGGATCTTGTCCTGTGTATCGAGAAATTTCTGATTCAAGGCATAGAAAATGACCCGCGTATTCATCGCAAACGCTCCCCATTAAGTAACGACAGATAAATCTGTTGCAACTGGCCGAAGATTTCCGTTAATCGCGGATCGTTATGTTGTTGAAGGTAGGCATTGATACGTTGATCAAGCCCTTCCAGCGGCTGGTTTTCCAGCAAGGCCAAAAAGCTGTCGCTGATTTCCCGACCTTGCCAGTAACCGGCCATACGACGGGCTTCACGCTCCAACAGAATGCGTAAATCGAGTGGAACATCCGGGTGAATCAAGGTCGCTTTTTCGTTATCACCCTGAGTATGGTCGCTGCCGTGCAACTTTTGCTCCAGCAGGCCCAGCGCCACGGCGAAACCATAGATAGTGGCGGCGGGGGTTGGCGGGCATCCGGGAATGTACACGTCAATCGGCACGATTTTGTCGCTACCACCCCACACGCAATACAGATCGTGGAAGATACCGCCGCCGCAGCCACAGGCACCGTACGAGATACAGATTTTCGGATCCGGCGCCGATTCATAGGCACGCAGCGCTGGTGTGCGCATGGCGCGGGTGACCGCGCCGGTGAACAGCAGGATATCGGCGTGACGAGGGGAAGCCACTACCTTGATACCGAAGCGTTCGGCGTCGAACAGCGGCGTAATGGCGGAAAAAATTTCGATTTCACAGCCGTTACAGCCGCCACAGTCCACGCGGTAAACATAGGCAGAACGCTGAATGTCCTTCAGCAGCGTTTTTTTCAGTTTAATCGCCTGCTCATCAAGGGTGATAGGCGTAGTGCGATAGTGATCGACACCATCAGGCAGCATGCTCATGAGCGCTCTCCCTCTCTGGTCGTCGGGGCGGACAGATGCTGACTCAACATCACGTTACCCCGTTGGTTCATATTCTGTTTACGTTTACATTCGGGACAGGTTTCAAAACGGCTGCGCTGAGATTCTACTTCAGCTTCCGTCAGCCCGGATTGCACCAGCAGCGCCATGGCATATTCCACCTCTTTTTGCGGTGCAAACGGACGATGGCAGACATGGCAGTCCAGCAATTTGAACGTTGCCCGTTGATAGAGGTCGGCTTTATTGCTGACCGCCATTTCAAACTCCGGCGATAGCGCGATGGCGCGGGTGGGACACACTTCCTCGCAGCGCCCACAGAAGATGCAGCGGCCAAGAAACAACTGCCAGGTGCGGGTACCGTTCACCACGTCGTTTTCCATGGTCAGTGCATTCGCTGGGCAGACCATGGTGCAGGCGCCACAGGCAATACACTGTTCCGGGTCATACTCGGGTTTACCGCGAAAACCCGCCGCAACTTCAAGCGGGGCAAACGGGTATTTCACCGTGCTGTTGCCCGCTTTCAGGATAGTTTTAAACAGTTTCAACATAATGCATCTCTCTATTTAAGCGGCGAGTTGGTGCGTTCCAGACCGTAACGCCCCATTTCTTTATAAGGCACGGTGGTGATTTTCTGCGTACGCACATCCACCAGTGTTACCCGGTCGGTACAGGAGTAGCACGGATCGAGACTGCCGATAATCAGCGGCGCATCGGAAACGGTATTACCGCGCAGCATGTAACGCAGTACCGGCCAGTTGGCGTAGGTGGCGGCACGACAGCGCCAGCGAAACAGCTTCTGGTTATCGCCGGTCATGCTCCAGTGAATATCTTCACCGCGTGGCGCTTCGGTGAAGCCCAGTGCGAATTTATGCGGCTGATAAGTGAAATGCTCGTTCAGCAGCGGGCCTTCCGGCAGGTTATCCAGACCGAATTCAATCATCGCCAGTGAGGTGAAGACTTCACGCACGCGCACCAACAGCCGCGAATAGACGTCGCCGGCATCCAGATGATGCAGCTCCATCGGCAGGTCAAGGTAACCGGCAAACGGATGATCGATACGCACATCACGCTGGAAGCCGCTGGCGCGGATCATCGGCCCGACCGGGCTGTAGTCACGCGCCACTTTGCGATCCAGGATACCGATACCCTGGGTGCGTTGTCCCATGTTGGCGGTATTGAGCAGCATATCGGTAAGTTGGGTGACTTCTTCACGCATTTCCCGCACCAGCTTGATGGTTTTTAACCGGCTGTCTTTCAGAATATCGCGGCGCACGCCACCAATCAGGTTCAGACCGTAGGTTTTACGTGCGCCGGTCAGCATCTCCGCCATCTGCATGGATTTTTCACGTATCCGGAAGAACTGCATAAAGCCGGTATCAAAGCCGACAAAGTGGCTGGACAACCCAATATTCAGCAAATGACTGTGCAGACGTTCCACTTCCAACAGCACGCTGCGGATGGCATGGGCGCGAGGCGGTACCGGAATGCCCAGCGCGTTTTCAATCGACGAGGTATAGGCCACGCTGTGGGTGAAACCACAAATGCCGCATACCCGATCAGACAGGAAAGTCACTTCGTTGTAACCCATGCGGGTTTCCGCCAGTTTTTCCATGCCGCGGTGGACATAGAACAGGCGATAATCGGCATCAATAATCTGTTCACCATCGACAAACAGACGGAAGTGGCCCGGTTCGTCCGAGGTGATATGCAACGGACCAATTGGCACCACACGGGTGTCGCCAGTGGCTTCGTTGACGAAAGTATAGGACTCGTCGTCACAGGTTGGTGTCGGGCGCTGGCGGTAATCCATTGAATCTTTACGCAGCGGATAGAGTTCGTCCGGCCAGTCATCCGGTAACACCAGACGGCGTTCATCCGGTAGACCCACCGGGATCAGTCCGTACATGTCGCGCACTTCGCGCTCACCCCAGACGGCAGCCGGTACGCGTGGTGTGACGGACGGGAATTCCGGTACGGTAGGATTCACCAGGGCTTTCACTACCACCCAGCATTTTTCGCCTTCTTCCATCGACAGCACGTAGTAGACCGCGAAGTGACCGTTGAGTGAGCGTTCATCATTACCAAATAACACCGATAACCAGCCGCCATTCTGGTAGTACAGAAATTCCACTACCTCCGGCAGCATGTTTAGTTTGACGGTCAGGGTCAGTTGGTTGTGGGTTTGCCACTCCTCCTCCAGGACTGTCGCCGGGAATTTCTCTCTGACGCGGGCGACATAGCCAGCACCCAGTTTGTCCAGGTTGGCAACAGGGGTTTCATTAATCACGGTACATCTCCTGACGGGAAGGGGTTAACGATGAATGCTCAGCCAGCGGCGCAGCGTCCGTTGCGGTGGTGGTAATCGCCGTTTGACGATGAAACAATGACTGCCATGACAAGGAAAATGGCTGCGTTTCGGCTGGCTTGCCGTTGTTCAGTACGATGGTGGTGGCGTTTTCCAGCAGGTGGGTAACCGGCTGTGGAATATGGGTGCCCATTACCAGCATCAGTATCAGCAGAACCGCCATCGGGACGGTGGTCAACCAACCCAGTTCACCTTTGCTGACCGCTTCTGGGCGACTGCCCAGTACGGTACTGGCTATCATGCGTACCAGACCAGCCAATACCACGGTTAGCAGCACCAGCAGCACTATCACCAGCACCAGATGTCCGCCGTGAATACCGGCAACAACGGTCAGAAATTCACTCAGGAACACATTGAATGGCGGCATGCCGCCCAGCGCCAGCGCACCCCCTACGAACAGCGCGCCGGTGAGCGGCATCACGCGCAGAATACCTTTCACCGCATCCATGTCGCGGGTGCCATATTTCAGTAGCACATTACCGGAACCACAGAACAACAGGGTTTTCGCCAGACTATGGTTCAGTGTATGCAGCAACGCCGCGAGTATGCCCAGCGGGCCGCCGATACCGATCGCCACGGCAATCAGCCCCATATTTTCCATACTTGAATAGGCCAGCAGACGCTTCATGTCACGCTGTACCAGAATCAGTAACGCGGCCACGGCGACCGACATTGTGCCGAAAATAATCAGCAGCCGTTGTGGGAACTCGGGGCCAATGGCGGCACTGATCAGCATGTAATAGCGGATTATTACCAATAATGCACAGTTCAGCAGTACCGCTGATAACAGCGCACTGGTCGGGCTGGGGGCTTCACTGTGTGCGTCAGGTAACCAGGCGTGCATCGGGAACAGGCCGGTTTTGGTGCCAAAGCCGATGAGGATGAAGATAAATGCCAGGTGCATCAGCGTGCTATCTAGCTGGCTGGCGTGTTTCATCACTTCAGTCCAGAAAATGGCGTCGCCAGGGTTAGCCATCACGCTGGCGGCATTGGAATACACCAACACCGTGCCATACAGACCAAACGCGACACCCACGGTACAGATAATGATATATTTCCAGGCCGCTTCCAGCGAGGAACGCTGACCGTACAGCCCCACCAGAAACGCCGAGCTGAGCGTGGTGGCTTCAATCGCCGCCCACATCAGGATCAGGTTGTTACTGGTGATCACCAACAGCATGGTGAACAGGAACAGGTGGAAGAAACCGTAGTAGTTGCACAATGTGGTCACGGTGATTTCACCACTGTCCACTTCATGGCGCATATAGCCGATAGAATAGAGGCCGGTGATAAAGCCGATGATACCCAGAATGACCAGGAACAGGGCGCTCAGGCTATCCAGATGCAACCAGCGGTTGGCGGCCAGCAACTCGCCGTGCTGGTAGACGGTCCACACGGCGAACAGTGTGACAACCAATAGCACGATGATACCCAGCAAGTGCAACAGGTTGACCAACCCGCGCGCCGCGCCGCCGGTAAAGCGGCAGGCAAAGGCCAACAGGGCGACCACCAGCGGCGAACCCAGCAGGATGAGAAAGAGATCGATATTACTCATGTTATTCACCCTTTCAGCGCTGTCAGTTGCTGAACATCCAGCGTGTTAAGTGTGCGATGGATTTTGCGTGCCATCAGTGCCATCACGATGACCGCAAAAATGGCATCGGTAGCGATACCGATTTCCACCAGCTCCGGTGCGCGGTTTGCCAGCAACGCCAGCGTCAAATGCGCACCGTTTTCCATCAGGCAGTAACCAAATACCTGTTTGAGAATGTTGCGCTGGCTGACAATACACAGCAGGCCAATCATGAAATGTCCCAGCGATACTGCCAGCGCTGGTTTCAGTTCGCTGACCATCGGCAGTTGCACCGGGGCCACCGCGAAGTAGCTCAGCACCACAATCACCGTGGCGATCAGAATAATCATCGCCGGGCTGAGCACGCCGCCATCGGCTTTCGGGTCGGCCAGCTTACGGAAGGAGCGGTACATGATGGTTGGCACCAGCACCACTTTGGTGATAAAGGCGCTGATGGACCACCAGTACAACTCCGGTGCGTGCAAGGTATTGGCCAGTGAAATGAAAATCAGCACCAGCACTAACGATTGCAGTGCGTACAGACAAGCTGAGGTGGTGGGCTTTCTGGCGCCGATCACCAGCAGTGAAGTGATGATCAGCAGTCCGGCCAGGTTATTTACGATAAGTGATCCAGTCATGATCGTTCCTTATTTCAGCCACAGGGCGGCAATGACGCTGGAAAACAGTGACATCCCAATCAGTACCAACAGCACCGCCTGCATGGAGCGGGGCACTGGTGTCGCGGTAGCCACTTCCTCCGAAGGTTCGCCCGGTACGGTGCGGCCAAACCAGTAAAGGAACCAGGCGAAGCTGCCAACCGATTCAATCAGCGTGATGATCAGCAGTGGCAGCAACCACACTTGTTCACGGGACAGCGCAAAACCGGCGGCAAACAGCGGAAATTTACTGAAGAAGCCATTGAAAGGCGGCACCCCGGTGATCGCCAGCGCTGCGACGCAGAATCCCACGCCCAGCAGCGGCATCTTGCGCATGATCCCTTTCAGCTTCGGTAACATACGGGTACCGCTGCTGTAGCTGAGCGCGCCCGCCACCAGGAAGAACAGACTCTTGGCGAAAGCATGGTTGAAGATGTAGGCAATACCGGCATCAAAGGCCATGCGTGAGCCGAAGATCGACAGTGACAGCGCAAAGAAGATGTAAGACAGCTGGGTGATGGTGGAGTAGGCCAGCAGACGTTTCATATCTTTTTGCGGCAGATACATCAGGAAGCCATACACCAGGGTAATGGTGGCCATCACGATACCGACGACGCCAATCACGTGCGGAACCTCACCAGCAGACAGAATGGCGCGGGCAAAAATGTAAACCCCCACTTTCACCATTGACGCGGCGTGCAGGTACGAACTGACCGGTGTGGGTGCTTCCATCGCGTCCGGCAACCAGACGTGTAACGGGAACTGGGCGGATTTCCCCCAGGCGGCAAACAGAATTCCGCTGAACACGATGATCTTGCCGGTTTCATCCAACTGCGACAGCGCGCTGAGCGCAAAGGTGCCGGTGTTGACGAACAGATACGCCGCCGCCAGATAAAGCCCGATGGAGGCCACGTGGGTTACCAACAGTGCTTTCATCGCCGAGCGCAGCGACTTGGGGGTTTGGTAGTAGCCGATCAGCGCCCAGGAACATCCTCCGGTGATTTCAAAGAACAGCAACTGTCCCAGAATGGTGGAAGAGAGTGTCAGCCCGGCCATCGCACCGATGAACACCAACAGGAACGCGTAATAACGGTTGGTTCCTTCATGGGGATGTTCACGGTTGCCCAGCGTCAGGTAACCGCAGGAATAAATGCTCACCAGCAGGCCGAGGGACACCACGGCAAAGCCAATCAGCAGGCTGATTCGGTCCAGTATGAATCCGAAGATTTCAGTCTGGCCGTAGCGGTAGAGGGTGAAGGTGACGTCCGTCTTCCCGCTGTTGAAATAGGCGCAGGCCAGCCAGGCAATGCCGAGCGTCGCCAGCAATGCGAACAGACTGCACAGGATTTTGGCCTGTCGCTGCGGCATAAAAGCGATCAACAGTGCGCCGAAGAACGGCAGCAGGATGGTCGCAAGGGCAACATTCTCTATTGCAAAAGTCTCCATGATGAATGCTTACTCCTTATAGACCAGTCAGATAGAAAACGAACGCCAGCGCCGCAACGCCGAAGCCCAGCCAGGTAACTCGTCCGGTCAGCAGGAAACGTCCACGGGCCAGGCTGTTCTCAATCAGGGCGGCAACGATAAATACCACTCCCAGCTTGATGACAAAGGTCAGTGAACCCCACAGTATGCCCGCCAGCGAGACACTGGCGGCTTTACCAAACGGGATGAAAATTGACAGAAACAGCGCGGCAACCACCACCTGTTTCAGGCTGATACCCCATTTCACCAATGCCAGGCCAGCACCGGAATACTCGGTCAGCGGGCCTTCCTGTAATTCCTGTTCGGCTTCGGCTACATCGAACGGGATTTTGCCCATCTCGATGAAAACGGCGAAGGCGCAGGCCAGCAGCGCCAGTACGGTTGCGGTCGGTGAAACCCAATGGCCGTTGGCCAATTGCTGACTGATGTTGCCGATATTGGTCGATCCGGCAATCAGTGCTACCACCAGCAGTGCCAGAATCAGAATCGGCTCCACCAGCACGCCGAGTGTCAGCTCACGGCTGGCGCCAATCCCGGCGAAACTACTGCCGGAATCCAGACCGGATAACGAGAAGAAGAAACGAAACACCGCAAACAGATAGAGCAGGGTGATAATGTCGCCGCCGGCCCCGAACGGAGAGGCATCGGTGACGATAGGTAACGTCATCGCGACCACCATCATGGTGCTCAGCAACACAAACGGCATCAGACGAAAGACACCGCCACTGTGCTGCGGCGCCACTTCCTGCCGGCGCAGCAGTTTGAAGAGGTCACGGTAATCCTGCAATATGCCCGGCCCCTGGCGAGAGTGCATCTTGGCGCGGATGACCCGCGACATGCCAGACATCAGCGGTGCAATAGCCAGTAACAGCACGGCCTGTAACAGGGCACAGACGATCAGGGTAAATACGGAAACGTGAGTCATGATCCTGTTCTCCTTAGGCCATTGTCGCCAGTATCAGAATAACCAGCGCGGCGACCACATACAGGCAGTAGACCCGAAAGTCACCATTCTGAATCCACTGCGCGGCGCGGCCGAGACGTTGTACGCCCCGCACTAATGGCCCCACGATATGGTCGTCCCACACCGGTTCGACGTATCCTGCCGCCTGGGTGGTATGTTCCAGTGCGCTTTGCATCGCCGGGGCGGGATCCAGGGTTTTACGCATCCGGTACAGTGGTGCGAACATCACGCGTAACGGTTGGGTAAAGCTACCTGCTGATGCCGCCATCGAGGCTTCATAACCATAACCACAAGCCCACGGCGTGCCGCGTTGACGGAAGTTCAGGCGAGCACCGCGACAGCCGACGTAAAGCAGCAGCGGCAGCAGCGGTAATGCCAGCAACAGAATGAAGATCAAGGGGGTGTTCAGCGAGGTCTGTTGCGGATTGCCAGGGAATACCTGCATACCCAGTGCCACAGTCGGGGCGCTATTGTGGGTCAGACTGGCGGCCACTTGTGCAATGACGGGAGCGACCTCGCTGGCACCGATACCCAGCAGCACGCACAGTAACGCCAGCAACAACATGGCGGTGGTCATCGGCCATGGGACTTCCCGGGCCTGAGCGGCTTTTTCACTGCGTGGCGCACCAGAGAAACTGATACCGTAAACCTTGACAAAACACATGGCTGCCAGCGCACCGGTAATCGCCAGCATCACGATGGCAATCGGTGCCACCAGACGCAGGCCAAAACTGCCGTCGTGACTGAGGCTAAACAGCGATTGATAGGTAAACCATTCACTGACAAAACCGTTTAGTGGCGGCAGCGCGGAGATAGCCATACACCCGACCATAAACGCCAGTGCGGTACGTGGCATCAGGCGAGCCAGACCCCCCATTTTTTCCATATCTTTAGTGTGCAGACGATAAATGACGGCCCCGGCCCCGAGGAACAACAAGCCTTTAAACACGGCATGGTTAAGCAGGTGATACAGGCCACCAAGCAGACCCAGCATCGCCAGCAGCGGATGATGCGTGGCAATGCCAATCATGCCAACGCCGACACCCATCAGAATAATGCCGATGTTCTCTACCGTGTGGTAAGCCAACAGCCGTTTGATATCGTGCTCGGCCAGCGCATACAGCACACCCAGTACCGAAGACACCGCACCAAACGCCAGTACCACCACGCCCCACCATGTTTCGGTGGCACCGAGCAGATCGATGCCGACTTTGATGATCCCGAAGATACCGATTTTCACCATGACGCCGGACATCAACGCGGAAGCGTGTGACGGCGCTGCCGGGTGAGCACGTGGCAACCAGCCGTGTAACGGCAACATCCCGGCTTTGGCACCAAAACCAAAGAACGCCAGCAGGAAGACAACGGAAGCCTGTGGTGCAGACAGCGATGCCTTTCGGAAATCCGCAAAATCCAGGCTACCACTATGCCGGTAGAGCAGGAAGAAGGCGATCATGATCAGCACCGAACCGGCGTGAGCAATCAGGAAATAGAGCAGACCAGCGCTGACCGCCTCTTCGTTTTGTTCGGAAATCACCAGGAAGTAGGAGCTAAGGGACATCACTTCAAACAGAATAATGAAGTAGAAAGCGTTATCCACCACCACCAGCGCTACCATCGAGGCGATAAACAGGTTCATGAAGAACCCCATCGCCCAGGCGCCGCGTCCGCGGTATTCCTGGAGATAAGCCAGTGAGTAGAGCGATGTCATCATCACCAGCAGGGAAATCACCATCACCATAAATGCCGCCAGGGCATCAAGACGTAAGGTCAGGTGAGCGAAGGCATCAAATGGACCACTAAACATGGCAGTGACGACCGGGCCACCGAGTAGTAGGGGTAATGCCGCCGCGACGCCGGCGCAACCGCCGACAAACGAACAGAGCCCACTCAGGCGGATAGCCAGCGACTCCTGACGCGACAGACACAGGGAAAGCAGTGCGCCCGCCAGATAAAATGCCAGTGACAGACTCAGCCATTGCAATGCAGTCATCATAATTTTGGCTCCCGTTCATTTTCCGTTGGCGGGAAAGGAATATTACCGGTTGGCCATTCCATCGCCTGTTTCTGCTTGGCGGCTATAGCGTTTTCCATGCTCTGGTCATCGACCAGATACAAGGCGTTGGTCGGACAGACACGCACACATTCCGGGCCATTTTCCAGGAAGTCACACAAGTCGCATTTCACCGCAATGCTGCGAACACCGGCATTCCATGACAGGAACGGATGAATAGAGGAAACGCTGACCGGCACGTCAGAGAGCATGGACAGCGGAATATGCTGATCAAACGTTTCCGGAATAGACAGCGGCTTGCTGCCTGATGGAGTGATTGCGCCAAATGGACAGGCGATAGCACAAAGCTTGCAACCGATGCAGGTATTCTCATCCAGTACCACCGCATTATCCTGATGCGTAATGGCATTGACCGGACATACCTTGGCACAGGGCGCATCCTCACAGTGACGGCATAGTACCGGAGCGGTGCCACCGGCATCGCGCTCGACCGTCAATCTCGGATGTGTCTGTAGTCCCTGTTGGCGGTGTACCTGTGTACAGGCGGCCATACAGGTGTTGCATCCGATACAACGTTTTGGCTCCGCAATGACGAAGCGGTTCATAGCCATACCCTCCGGGGTCATGATGAAGTAGTCCATCGCCGGAAAGCATATTCCATGCCACATGAGTTAAGTTCTCATTTAGTTATTTTAAATCAATGTGTTGATCTATTTTTTTTCTGAAAAGTGGGTGACGTGAAAAACGTCGCTCGACATTAGTGACGACGGTTCTTTCCGATAATGAAGGTAATCTCGTCACTATCGACAGCAAAAGATTTTTTCATTCTGGATAAAACACCGGAAAGGGGCAGATGATGCGTTTTTCGCCGAAGCAGTGGGAATCAAAGGGTAAATTATCGTCATAAGCGCTGTTTTTATGGTTCAGTTGGGTGTAATCAAGATCGCTGGCATTAAATTTGCTTAGTCTGTTTCATTCTTTTTTATGTCGACAATCGAGAGGAGCTGGATATGTGTCTTGGTATTCCGGGTCAGGTCGTGGAGTGGGCGTCAGTGGATCGCCAATTGGCGTGGGTGGATGTCTGTGGCGTAAAGCGTGAGGTCAATGTGGCATTGATCGTGGGTGATGACGATCAGCAACCGTTAATCGGCAGTTGGGTTCTGGTTCATGTCGGGTTTGCCATGAGCCGTCTCGACGAACGTGAGGCCCGTGATACGTTGGACGCATTACGACAGATGGAAGAAGTAGAACAGGACGTGACAGTGTTTCTGAGAACCTGACGGAGATGCCGCTAGCCTGCCATCCCGCACTCATTTTATCGAGATGACAACGCGGCGGGGATAATACTGTCACCCCAGATACGGGGTTTCATATAATAATGTGCCTCCGCAGAGCCAATCGCCTGTTTGATCTGTTCTGGCGCGGCTTCAACCATGCTCGTGGTCAGTCACCGGCGAGGGCGATACGGCGGAAACCATCGGTTTGAGTTTAATCCGCATGGTATAAATGACGCCGCTGATCAGGCAGATAATTCCACACAATGTCAGTAATGGCGGCCAGGACTGGCGCAGCAAAAAGGTATACGCCAGACCCGCCAGCGTTTCAAATACCAGCAGTGGCCCCACCAATACGGTGGGCAGGCGTTGGCTCGCCTCGTTCCAACACAGCGTGCCGAGCCAGGAACTGAACAGGCCGATGATCACCATCAACGTAATAAATACCTCCGGTCGTGGGCCGAAAGGGAGTGCGAAGCGCGGCTCGGTCAACGCCAGATAACCACCAACCAGCAGGTATCCCACCAGTGCCAGTGGTAATGTCGCTACACCTTGTGCAGTAGCCCAAGTACCCGGATTCTTATCCGGATGCTGGCGTAACCAGCGAGCATTGCGCAATGGATACCAGGTCCAGCAAACAACAGCCAGCAGGGCCAATGCCATGCCGCTGAGGTAGTTCCATAACGATAGCGGTGCCGACGCATTGGTGATCTCCGCTATATTCACCAGGATTAACCCCACAGCAATCAGCCCCAGCGCGGGTGTCAGGCGTCGCCATGATAAGCGACCATCATGACGACCATAAAGCAGGTTGGCGCTTATAGCGATCACCACCGGCAGCGTTCCGATAATCATGGTAGTAATCGGTGCGCCAGTTCGCTTGATGGCACTGGCCAAACAGAGGTAGTACAGCAGGTTGCCGATCGTCGAAAGCTTCAGTGCCTCAAGCCAGTCCTGACGGGTTAGCTGCGTCAGACGGGCGCGATCACTCCAGGCCAGCGGCAGGGCAATCAGACCAAACGCGAGGTAACGCCCGGTAGACTGTAAGGCGGCTGGGTAGTCGGGTATGAGTAGCGGCCCGATAAATATCAATCCCCACATCAAGCCTGCGGATAGCGCAAACACGATACCGGTTAACATTAGCCTTCCTGTTCTGTAGTAAAAATATCCAAGGGGAGCGGTGATCCTGCTAACCGAAATACTTGTGATAGAAAAACCATAAAAGAATCAAATTATGTATTGGTATGGAATAGCAAAACTTTGTACTGATGATGGCCACTAGCATAATTGACTTGAAGTAAGGTGTGAACTTTCAGCAGTTAAAAAGTTATCCGTGAATCTTCACATTGCCATTACAACCTGGCCGAAGTGGCTAATATGCGGTTCTCTCTTCCTGATCCGGTGTGAGCTGCCATATCCGCGAGATGGCTGCCTTTTTTGCGATCGGGTATAACGCATATGATGACCATTATGGAGTGCCATTCAGCATAGTTATGAACTATCAATTTCACGATTTTCTTGATCTCATCTGTTCTGGATAGTAGCATTTACGGCGATAACAATAACTTATGGCATATGTTTTATTTTTGTAATCAAATACTTGTTCGTTTTTTATGAATAACTATGTGATTTTCAAGTATGTGGCCTGCTGGAATGAAATGGCTTGTCACGATAATAACAACATTTTATCTCCGTAATCTCCCCTCGTTTTATCAATTCAGCTTGAGCTGAATTGATTGCTGGCAGTCGTTTTGTCACAGGTTAGCGCAGGGAGCATAAACATGGATTATCACTATGAAAAAACAGAAAGTTAGTCTTGCCTGGCAAATCCTCATCGCACTGATTATCGGTATTGTTGTCGGCGCGCTTTTACATGAGTATCCCAATGACAAGCAATGGCTAATCAGTAATATCCTTAGTCCGGCAGGGGATATATTTATACGGTTAATCAAGATGATTGTGGTCCCCATTGTTATCACTACGCTGGTGGTGGGAATTGCCGGTGTTGGTGATGCCAAGAAATTGGGGCGCATCGGTTTAAAGACCATCATCTATTTTGAAATCATTACGACATTGGCAATTATTCTCGGTATTACGTTGGCGAATGTTTTTCATCCTGGTTACGGCATCGATATGTCGACGCTGACCTCGGTGGATATTTCCCAGTATGAAAAAACCACGCAACAAGTACAAAGCGGTACTCACAGTTTGGTGGGTACTATTCTGTCGCTGATCCCCTCCAATATTTTTGCCGCATTGGCTAAAGGGGATATGCTGCCGGTGATTTTTTTCTCGGTACTGTTTGGGCTGGGCTTGTCCTCGCTACCGAGAGAACAGCGTGAACCTTTGCTGAATGTGTTCCGCAGTGCATCGGAGACCATGTTCAAGGTGACACATATGATCATGCGTTATGCTCCGGTGGGGGTGTTTGCGCTGATTTCTGTCACCGTGGCCAATTTCGGTTTTGCTTCACTGTGGCCACTGGCAAAACTGGTGATACTGGTTTATGTCGCCATCCTGTTTTTTGCGCTGGTGGTGCTGGGATTGGTGGCACGCGTGAGTGGTCTGCGCGTGACAATGTTGATCCGTATTCTGAAAGATGAACTGATTCTGGCGTATTCCACAGCCAGTTCGGAAACCGTACTGCCACGGATCATTGAAAAAATGGAAGCGTATGGTGCGCCGAAAGCCATCACCAGCTTTGTGGTGCCAACCGGTTACTCTTTCAATCTGGATGGCTCTACTTTGTATCAGAGTATCGCCGCCATTTTCATCGCCCAACTCTATGGTATTGACCTCTCTCTTAGCCAGGAGCTGTTGCTGGTGGTGACGCTGATGCTGACGTCCAAGGGTATCGCCGGTGTACCAGGGGTCTCTTTTGTGGTGTTGTTGGCGACGCTGGGCAGTGTCGGGATTCCGCTGGAAGGCCTGGCGTTTATCGCCGGGGTTGACCGTATTCTGGATATGGCGCGTACCGCGCTCAATGTGGTAGGTAACTCACTGGCGGTGCTGGTGATATCCAAATGGGAAGGTCAGTTTGACGAGGAGAAAGCACGGGCTTACGAGCGTGAACTGATCGGACTTGAGGCTCGGCCCGCCAGTCAGGAAACGTCGCTATAAAAAAACCGGGCATAGCCCGGTTTTTTGACGATTGAAAACCTTTTTCACGTTAACGCCGGATTTCCCTGAACCATCCGGCGCATCGCGCGGTTAGTAATAGCCGTACAGTGCCGCTAAAATCCAGCCAAAGACACAGGATGTACTCACGCCAATCAATCCTGGCAAAATAAAACTGTGGTTAATGACGAAACGGCCAATGTGGGTCGTACCGGAGCGGTCAAACTGGATGGCAGCCAGATCGCTGGGGTAAGTCGGCAGAATGTAGTAACCGTAACAGGCTGGCGCTGATGCCACGATATAGGCGGGATCAACACCAATCGCCAGTGCTACAGGCACAATGGCAGCCAGTGCTGCGGCCTGAGAGTTGACGAATTTGGAAACCAGCAGCAAGACCAACGCGTAAGCCCAGGGGTAATCTTTTACCAATGCGCCCAGTGTATCTTTAATTTGCGACATGTGGGCGCCGAACATGGTTTCCGCCATCCAGGCAATACCATACACCGCGACAATAGCGATCATCCCTGAGCGGAACACTTCGTTTTTAGAAATAGACGCGGGATTGGTTTTCGTCGCTATGATGATGATGGCGCCAGACAGTAGCATGAACATCTGAATGACCAACACCATGGACAACGGCTTGTTGTTAAATACCGGACGCAGGCTGGGTACTGCCCCCATCAACGCTACAGCCGCAATAGTCGCCAGAAAGATCCACATGGCTATCCAGTTTTTGCGCGGCAGTTTTTTATCCAGCAGCGTAGCGGTATCACCGTAGACGTATTCTTTGTTTTCCGGTACGGAAATAAATTTCTGGAAAACGGGGTCTTTATCCAGATCTTTACCCCTGAACCAACTGAAAATCCCGATAGCCAGAATACCCAGTAAGGTTGACGGAACTGTGATTGCCAGTAAGTTCAGAAATTCAAGATGTTTACCCTGAAAGGTAAAGTTACCCAACATGGCAACCAGCGATACCACGGCGACAGAAACCGGGCTGGCAATAATCCCCATCTGGGCACCGATAGAACTGGCCGCCATTGGACGTTCAGGGCGGATATTATTTTTGATTGCCACGTCATAGATAATGGGCAGAATGGTGTACACCACATGTCCAGTACCACAAAGAATGGTCAGGATACAGGTGACAAACGGCGCAATAATCGAAACATATTTCGGATTACGGCGCAGCATTTTTTCCGCCATTTGCAACATGACATCCAAACCACCAGATGCTTGCAGTGTTGCGGATGCGGCTACTACAGAAATAATAACCAGCATTACATCAACTGGTGGTTTTCCTGGTGGAAGTTTGAAAATGAAAACCAGAATTACAAGCCCGATACCGCCTAATAAACCCAGCGCGATCCCACCTTTACGTGCGCCATAAAACAGGCATATCAGGACAATGATAAGCTGAATGATAAAGTCCATAGATTCCCCATTACTCATAATGACGAGTTAATTAATTAAGATTGGCTTACTTTCGTCACGGCTACTATAGATATTATTGACCATTTTTTTTCTTGATCTGAGTCTATTATTTTTAATGTTTCTTTAATTTGTCTTAAATTTATCTTAAATAAAAGAACTCCCCTGCAATAATAAATAATTATTGGTTTTTTTAGTTTCTTAATTATAAAATTAGTTTATTAAATAATCTTAAATATTAAGCGCTATTTTCAGGTTTGATTTTGGCTTTGTTGTCGATTTTTGTTTATATTATTGTTTTGTTTTTGTTGTAATAAGGTTCTTTGTTTGTTTTTTATTGACGATTAATACTCATAAATGTCTTAATCTAAATGACTTCTGAAATGGATAGCCTATGGTAATTAACGTAATCAATTGATAAACATGATAATTTTAGATTATTTCTTTATTGTTCGCTTTATTAATATTAATGTCAATATTAACGCGCTTTATTATCTCATCAACAGATGATAATGATTAGCGATTGCGACAGATTCAACTCGTTGTGCCGGTATGTGAGGGCGATTCACATTTTTCCATGGATGATGGTTAGAAAACTCAATAGTATCTTTAGTTATTAAAATGAAGATAATATAAAACTTATTAGTATAATATGGACAATAAATAGCGGTATAAGCCCAAAATAATTCGAGTTGCAGGAAGGCGGCAAGTGAGCGAATCCCGATGAGCTTACTCAGGTAAGTGATTCGGGTGAGCGAACGCAGCCAACACACCTGCAACTTGAAGTATGACGGGTATAGACGTGTTTTGATAACCGTTTAGTATGTAAAAATCACCGTACTTTCATGCTCCGTCCTCTGCAATATGACCTTGCCGGTTTGCCGTTGCCGCCGCTGTTACTTTCCCTTCATCTGACCCCTCTCATCTGATTATCGAACCTAGAGTAATATCTGGTGAAATGCGCAGTGCAGCGCTATACAAGATATATGCGAAAAACGTCGGTCAGCCAGTGGTCGGAATCAGCAGACTGCTGACAAAGTCAGATATCTCAGATATCTCAGATATCTCAGATATCAGGGCGTGTGCGTCGGTGGGCGTAGCGGTGTAAGCCGCCGGAGTGACCTTAGGCGCGGTATCCCTGGGGATCTTGGGCGTAAAGGCAACGTGGCCAACAAACACCGATGCTGGTCAGTGACTGGTCGCCATCTTTTTTGAATGTGGCAACTATTTTGCTAGTCCATCACCGATAGATTTCTGCTCAAAGGGAGAGTGTTATGTACGACAAATTACTTATTGATGGTAAACAGGTTGCGGGAAACGGCGAATATCTGGCGGTGTACAACCCTGCTACCGGCGAAGAGATCGCCGCTATTCCACAGGCTGATTTGGCGCAGGTCGATGATGCGGTCAACGCGGCGGACGCGGCCTTTGTCCACTGGGGACGTACATCACCCAAAACCCGTGCCGCACTGCTGCTGGCAGTGGCTGAAGCGATTGAAATGCATGCTCAAGCCCTGGCGAAACTGGAATCGCTGAACTGTGGTAAACCCTACCATGCGGTACTGAACGATGAGATCCCGGCCGTCGCCGATGTCTTTCGCTTTTTTGCCGGCGCAGTCCGTTGCCTGAGTGGGTCGGCCGCCGGTGAGTATCTTGAAGGACACACGTCGATGGTCCGCCGTGATCCGGTGGGCGTTGTCGCGTCTATCGCACCCTGGAATTATCCGCTGATGATGGCCGCATGGAAGTTGGCTCCAGCGCTGGCCGCCGGCAACTGTGTAGTGATGAAACCTGCAGAGCAGACACCGCTGACCACCTTTTATCTGGCCACTCTGCTGGCAGATATTTTCCCGCCGGGTGTGGTCAACATCCTGTTTGGTCGGGGGAAAGATATCGGTGATGCTTTAACCGGTCATAAATTGGTGCGCATGGTATCGCTTACGGGCTCCATCGCCACCGGTGCTCATATTGTGGCTCATACCGCTGGCAGTGTTAAACGCACGCATATGGAGCTGGGCGGCAAGGCACCAGTCATTGTATTTGCGGATGCCGATCTGGCGCAGGTCGTGGAGGGGATCCGGAGCTTTGGTTTCTATAATGCGGGTCAGGATTGTACGGCGGCCTGTCGGTTATATGTGCAACGTCCAGTCTATGAGGAAGTGGTCGCGGCGCTGGGTAGAGCGGTTTCCACCCTGAATATGGGTGATCCGCAGGATGACGATACTGAATTGGGGCCGCTGATCACAGCCGGACAACTGGAACGTGTGATTGGTTTTGTGGAACGGGCCAAAGCTCAATCGCATATTCGGGTCATTACCGGCGGGGCGCGTGTATCAGGCGGCGGTTACTATTTTCAACCGACAGTGCTGGCCGATGCCCGTCAGGACGATGAAATCGTGCAGCAGGAAGTGTTTGGTCCAGTGATTTCCATCACCCCATTTGATGATGAAGCCCAGGTCGTGGCATGGGCCAATGACTCCGGCTATGGTTTGGCCTCGTCGATATGGACGAAAGATGTTGGCCGTGCCCATCGTATCGCGGCCAGTCTGCAATATGGTTGTACCTGGGTAAACACGCATTTCATGCTGGTGAGTGAAATGCCCCACGGTGGGCAAAAGCTTTCCGGTTATGGCAAAGATCTGTCCATGTACGGGCTGGAGGATTACACCGTGGTGCGCCATATTATGTTCCGCCATTGATTCAGAACCAGCGCCATTGTTATTGATGAATAGTGTTGTCGATGAATAATGGCGTTTTAGTGGGCAGTATGCCCACTAATGGTGCATTTGGTCTGGGTGTTTTGCGGTATTTGATCCTGAAGAATATTGATATGGGTTTTTATCTCTGTTCCACACTGTTCCTGTTTATTTAATCTTACAAAGCATCTATCCGGAGGCGAAAAGTTTTTATTTCAAAATTTGATGGGCAACTGGCGTGTTCTGTGCATTACTTAAACTGGTATCACATGATACCCGTTAAGCAAGGAGTCTATTTTGTCCAGATTGCCGACTTGTCTCAACCCGCTAGAGTGTTCTCAGCAGGCGCTTAAATGGATTATGAGTGATGTGTTATCCGATGAGGATGCACAGACACTGAATCAGGAAACACTGAATTCCTTCCGTGAATATGTCAATCCTGGTTTCCTCGAATACCGGAAATCAGTTACCAGCGGCGGTGGCTATGGCGCAGTAGAGTGGCGCGCCAGCGGCCTGAATACCCTGCTCGATACCCAAGGTAATGAATATCTCGACTGTCTCGGTGGTTATGGCATTTTCAATGTTGGCCACCGTAACCCTACCGTGGTGGCTGCCGTTGAGAAACAGCTTGCCAAACAGCCATTGCACAGCCAGGAATTGCTGGACCCGCTACGCGGTATGTTGGCAAAAACGCTGGCGGCGATTACGCCGGGTAACCTGAAATACAGCTTTTTATCCAACAGTGGCACGGAAGCAGTGGAAGCGGCATTGAAGCTGGCGAAAGCGTATCAGGGTCCAAAAGGGAAATTCAGTTTTATCGCCGCTCATGGGGCGTTCCACGGTAAATCGCTGGGTTCTCTCTCCGCTACCGCCAAACCGATATTCCGCAAACCTTTCATGCCACTGTTACCGGGGTTCCATCATGTGCCTTTTGGTGACATTGACGCCATGAGAAAGCAGATTCATCAATGCCAAAGTAACGGTGAAGGCATTGCCGCCGTGATCCTGGAACCGATTCAGGGTGAAGGTGGGGTGATTTTGCCTCCGGATCAATACTTGCCTGCGGTGCGTGCACTGTGTGACGAGATTGGGGCATTGCTGATTCTGGACGAAGTTCAGACCGGTATGGGACGTACTGGAAAAATGTTTGCCTGCCAGCATTATGGTGTCCAGCCCGATATTCTTTGTCTGGCGAAGGCACTGGGCGGGGGTGTGATGCCGATTGGCGCGACAGTGGCAACCGAAGCGGTATTCTCGGTGCTGTTTGATAATCCGTTCCTGCATACCACTACGTTTGGTGGCAATCCGCTGGCTTGTGCGGCGGCGCTGGCAACGATAAATGTGCTGCTGCGGGACAATCTGCCTGAACAGGCGGCGCAGCAAGGCAGCTTCCTGCTGTCCGGGCTGAAACGGCTGGCGGTACGTTATCCAGAGCTGGTGGCCGAGGTTCGCGGACGGGGATTGTTGCAGGCTATTGAGTTTAAAAAGAACGAGATCGGTTATGCTTTTGCCAGTGAACTGTTCCAACGCCGAGTGTTGGTGGCCGGTACGCTGAACAATGCCAAATCGATCCGTATTGAGCCGCCGCTGACTATCACCCATGAACAATGTTGCCATGTTCTGCTTGAAGCAGAACGGGCGCTGGAGAAATTATGGAAAACGCAGCGGGCAGAGGTTAAACCAGAATTTATCGATGAGGAACTTTCGATACAGTGAAAAACCAGCGAAATTCTGTCAACGTCGTGTTGTCACGATGTGACAAGCCAGTCCGGTAATCTGACTGGCTTTTTTTGTCTATAGAAAACCCCCAGCTAGGCTGGGGGTTCCGTAAAGCTTTCAGCTATAAGTCGGTTATAAAAACCCCTTTCGATTTGTTAAAACACCTTGCGGTCTGGCAACTGCAAAAGTTAAGCAAAAAATTGAAAGGGGGTCCCATGGGGGACGAAAAGAGCTTAGCGCACACCCGATGGAACTGTAAATATCACATCGTTTTTGCGCCGAAGTACCGAAGGCAGGTGTTCTATGGAGAAAAGCGTAGGGCAATTGGCGGCATATTAAGAAAGTTGTGTGAATGGAAAAACGTGAACCTCGTGGAGGCAGAATGTTGTGTGGATCACATCCATATGCTTCTGGAGATCCCGCCGAAGATGAGTGTGTCGAGTTTTATGGGATACCTGAAGGGTAAGAGTAGCCTGATGGTTTATGAGCAATTTGGCGATTTGAAGTTTAAATACCGAAATCGAGAATTCTGGTGTCGAGGGTATTATGTAGATACGGTGGGAAAGAATACATCGAAGATACAAGAATACATAAAGCACCAATTGGAGCAAGATAAGTTGGGTGAGCAACTCTCGATCCCATATCCGGGTAGCCCGTTTACGGGCCGTAAGTAATCCATAGATGCAAATGTCAGATCGCGATGCGCCTGTTAGGGCGCGGCTGGTAACAGAGCCTTATAGGCGCATATGAAAAACCTCCGGCTATGCCGGAGGATATTTATTTTGTCTTCCCTCCGTTACATCTCTTCATTATCCCGCAATGCATCCTTCACCTCAGTGTCACAGTCAGCCCGCATCATGTTACCCATTGCCCATAGAAGGTAAGTGTCATGCCAACCACCGTTGTTCCCCTGCGTATTCGCTCTTGTTTCATGCAATTTGATGGATTTTCTTCTGATACGAGTTTTTCACCTGACAATGACGGGATTTTTTGAATGATTCAGTTATCTAGACATCCTACCACTCTATATCAAGCCATTGCCGCGCAGTTGGAAGAAGAACTACGCAAGGGATATCACAGTGGTGATTACCTGCCTTCTGAGCAGCAATTGGCGGATCGCTATTCAGTGAACCGCCATACACTACGCCGTGCGGTGGACGAACTGGTGAATAAAGGGCTGGTTCAGCGTCGTCGAGGCATCGGTATCCTGGTGTTGATGCGTCCTTATGATTATCCGCTGCATGCCCAGGCCCGGTTCAGTCAGAATCTGATGGAGCAGGGCAGCCATCCCACCAGTGAACGTCTGTTGGCCGTGTTGCGGCCCTGCAATAGCGACGTGGCCTCTGCACTAGGCTGTCAGGAAGGGGAACCGGTGATTCACCTGCGTACCCTGCGGCGGGTCAATGCTGTACCGGTCAGCGTGATCGACCATTATTTGCCGGAACTCAACTGGTGGCCCGCACTACAGCAATTCCAGAGCGGGTCGCTGCACGACTTTATCGCCCGCGAACTGCATCAGCCGTTAACCCGTCGCCAAACCCGCATCAGTGCCCGTCCGGCGCAGGCGAAAGAGCGGCAACTACTGGAAACGGTGGCGCAATCGCCACTGCTGTGCATCCGTACCCTGAATATCTGTACCGACAGTGATCGCGTGGCGGAGTATTCCGTCAGCCTGGTTCGGGCAGAGATGATTGAACTGACCATGGAGCACTAGATGGCAATACAAACGGCAAGACAACGCTGGATGTCGATACTGGCGCACAGCGATCCGGACGTCATGCAACAACACTGGCAACAGCTGGGTTTGCGCTATAGCTATCAGGTGTTGCGTACACCAGAGACCGGACTGGCGCGCGTGCAAGGGCGCATGGGGGGCACCGGAAAACGCTTTGTACTGGGAGATGTCACCCTTACTCGCGCAGTGGTACGGCTGGATGATGGCACTTGTGGTTACAGCTACGTGACCGGACGTAACAAACCGCACGCCGAGCTGTGTGCGTTGGTGGATGCCCTGTTGCAAAAACAGGGTACCGATACACCGCTTTATCAGCAGCTAATCGTACCGTTGGCGGCAACCCGCGCAGAGCAATTGCAGCAGCGGGCACAGGAAATTGCCAGTAGCAAGGTGGATTTCTTTACTTTGGTTCGTGGAGACAATGAATGACGCTACTTGCTGGCTTTACCCATCCGTTCGGGGACGCGCAATACGCCTTCCGCCGTATTTTAAAGGCCATGAGCGAACCGGGCGTGATTGTTTCTCTCCTTCATTCGCCGCGTTGGGGCGCGCTTTCGCCGGCCGCGACCGCGGTTCTGCTGACGTTGGTCGATCGTGAAACGCCGCTATGGCTGGATCCGGCGTTACAGGATGAAACCCTGCTCACTAATCTGCGCTTTCATACTGGCGCACTGGTTACTGAACGTGCGCAGGCGGATTTTGCGCTATTGCTGTCAGTGCCACAGGTTTCACTGGCGGGTTTTTCCGCCGGCGATGCACTGGCACCGGAAAAAAGCACCTCGATCATTGTGGAGGTGCCCAGTCTGGGCGGAGGACTTCCATTGGAAATTAGCGGGCCGGGAATGGCGGAACCGCGCGGTGTCGCGCCGCAACTGCCGGAAAGTGTGCTGCATTATTTGCGTGAGCGGCCGCACCCATTTCCGCTGGGATTTGACTTTATTTTCACCAGTGGTGAGTCGCTGATGGCACTGCCGCGCACCACACATGTGGAGGTGTCCTGATGTACGTTGCGGTCAAAGGGGGCGAAAAGGCGATCGACGCTGCCCACCAGTTACAGGCGCAGTTACGCCGGGGAACGAGCGACCAGGCGGAACTGTCGGTAGAGCAAATTGAACAGCAACTGAGTCTGGCGGTGGATCGGGTAATGACCGAAGGCGGGATTTATGACCGACAACTGGCGGCATTGGCGATTAAACAGGCCAGTGGCGATCTGGTGGAAGCTATTTTCCTGCTGCGTGCTTACCGTACGACCTTGCCGCGTCTGGCGGACAGCGTGCCGCTCGACAGCAGTCAGATGCGTCTGGAACGACGTATTTCGGCGGTTTACAAAGATCTGCCTGGTGGGCAGGTGCTTGGCCCCACTTATGATTACACCCACCGCCTGCTGGATTTTGCTCTGTTGGCGGAAGGTGCGACTCCATCGACGTCGACGTCGGATAATGTGCTGATTGAGCCATGTCCACCGATGTTTGCGCTGATGACGTCGGAAGGTATTGCCGCCCGGGAAGAAGATGATGGCAGCGAACCGCAGGACATTACCCGTGATCCTCCCTCGTATCCCGCCCCCCGCTCCGCACGCCTGCAACAATTGGTACGCGGCGATGAGGGTTTTTTGCTGGCGCTGGGATATTCCACCCAACGGGGTTATGGCCGCACTCATCCATTTGCCGGTGAAATTCGTACTGGCTATGTCACGGTAGAGATTGAGCCGGAAGAACTGGGGTTCTCACTGGAGGTGGGCGAGATCCTGCTGACGGAATGCGAAATGGTGAACGGTTTCACGGTGCCGGAACAGGAGCCGCCGTATTTCACCCGTGGTTACGGACTGGTATTCGGCCGTGCTGAACGTAAAGCGATAGCGATGGCGCTGGTGGATCGTGCCTTGCAGGCTGAAGCGTATAACGAGCGCGTGACTAGCCCGGCGCAGGATGAAGAGTTCGTGCTGTCACATGCGGATAACGTCGAAGCCGCCGGTTTTGTTTCACATCTCAAATTACCGCATTACGTGGATTTTCAGGCTGAACTGGAACTGTTACGGCGTTTACGTCAGGCACATCAGGAGGGAAAGGATGAAAGCGTTGAACGGCTATAACCCCGGCTATCTGGATGAGCACACCAAGCGCACGCTGCGCCGGGCGATCCTCAAGGCGGTGGCCATACCTGGTTATCAAGTGCCGTTTGGCGGACGGGAAATGCCGATGCCCTACGGCTGGGGCACGGGGGGTATTCAACTGACCGCCAGTCTGATCGGCGAACAGGATGTACTGAAAGTGATCGATCAGGGCGCGGACGATACCACCAACGCGGTGTCTATCCGGCGTTTTTTCCAGCGTGTCAGTGGCGCTGCCGTTACTGAACGTACCACGCAAGCCACGTTGATTCAGACCCGTCACCGCATTCCGGAAACCCCGCTGCGTGAAGATCAGATTCTGATTTATCAGGTACCGATCCCCGAGCCGCTGCGTTTTATCGAACCGCGGGAAACGGAAACTCGCAAAATGCACGCCCTGGAGGAGTACGGCATTATGCAGGTGAAGCTGTATGAAGATATTGCCCGCTTCGGTCATATTGCCACCACCTATGCGTATCCGGTAAAGGTCAATGACCGCTATGTTATGGATCCGTCGCCAATCCCGAAATTTGATAATCCCAAGTTGCACATGATGCCCGCGCTTCAGTTGTTCGGCGCCGGGCGAGAGAAACGTATCTACGCCTTACCGCCTTATACCAAAGTGGAAAGCCTCGATTTTGATGACCATCCGTTCAGCGTACAACGCTGGGAGCAGCCGTGTGCGCTATGCGGTTCGCAGGAGAGTTATCTGGATGAAGTGGTTATGGATGACCAGGGCACCCGACTGTTTGTCTGTTCTGATACCGATTATTGCCAGCAACGTCAGGAGGCCCAGCGCCATGACTCACACTAGCGAGACTGTCGAACAACCATTGCTGACAGTACGACAACTCACCCATCTTTACGCGCCGGGGAAGGGTTTCAGCAATGTGTCATTGGAGATTTATCCCGGTGAAGTGCTGGGTATTGTTGGCGAATCCGGTTCCGGTAAAACCACGTTGTTACAGGCGATGTCGGCGCGTCTGACGCCACAACACGGTGACGTTTTTTATCAGGGACGCGATTTATATGCCATGAGCGAGAGCGATCGTCGTCGGCTGTTGCGCGCCGAATGGGGTGTGGTGCACCAAAATCCGATGGACGGTCTGCGTCCGCAGGTATCCGCCGGGGGAAATATCGGAGAACGACTGATGGCGATGGGACAGCGGCATTATGGCGATATCCGTCGTCAGGCCGGGCAATGGCTGTCGGATGTGGAAATTCCACTTTCCCGACTGGATGATCTGCCGACCACGTTTTCCGGCGGTATGCAGCAACGCCTACAGATTGCCCGCAATCTGGTGACGCATCCCCGGCTGGTATTTATGGATGAGCCTACCGGTGGCCTGGATGTGTCGGTACAGGCGCGATTACTTGATCTGCTGCGCAATCTGGTCCGGGATTTGAATCTGTCGGTGGTGATCGTGACCCACGATCTCGGTGTCGCCCGGTTGCTGGCCCATCGTTTGCTGGTAATGCGTCAAGGTGAAGTGGTGGAAAGCGGATTAACTGATCGGGTGCTGGATGATCCGCATCATTCCTATACCCAACTGCTGGTGTCATCGGTGCTGAACTAGCATTCACACGAACTTCATCAGGTGTCTATAGATACGAGTCGTTTTGCTTGCCCGAACCAATATCGCGGGTACCCATAATGTTTCTCTACAGGTTGTAAAAACCATGAATATTCAGCTTCGCGTCGAAAATCTGTGTAAAACCTTTGTGCTGCATAATCAGCACGGCATCCAATTGCCAGTGCTGCATGATGCCAGTCTGACGGTGGCGGCCGGGGAGTGTGTGGTGCTGCATGGTCATTCCGGTAGCGGGAAATCCACCTTGCTGCGTTCACTGTATGCCAATTACCAACCGGACAGCGGCCATGTCTGGGTACACCATCAGCAACAGTGGGTCGATCTGGTGACGGCCCCGGCCCGCGAGGTGCTGGCAGTACGGCGGGAAACCATTGGTTGGGTCAGCCAGTTTTTACGGGTCATCCCACGTATTCCGACACTGGAGGTGGTCATGCAACCGCTATTGGAGCGGGGAGTGGAACGCAGCGAGTGTGAAGCGCGGGCGCGGACACTGTTGTCGCGCCTGAATGTGCCATCCCATCTGTGGTCGTTGGCGCCGTCCACCTTTTCCGGCGGAGAGCAGCAACGGGTGAATATTGCGCGTGGCTTTATTGCGGATTATCCGGTGTTACTGCTGGATGAACCGACTGCCTCACTGGACAATGCCAACCGCGACGCGGTGGTGATGCTAATCGAAGCGGCACGTGAACGTGGCGCTGCCATAGTGGGGATATTTCATGATGCGCAAGTGCGCGCCAGAGTAGCCGATCGTCTGTATGTGATGGATCCGGTGATACAGGAGCCAGCGCTATGATTATCAATCATGTACGGATGGTTCTGGACCATGAGGTGGTCAGCGGTTCGTTGGAATGCCGGGATGGCGTGATTTGTGCGATTTCCGATACTCCCAGCCGGCTGCCGCAGGCACTGGACGGGGAGAATGGCTGGTTATTGCCGGGACTGGTGGAGTTGCATACCGATAACCTGGACAAATTTTTCATGCCACGCCCGAAGGTTGATTGGCCGGCACATTCTGCCATGAGCAGTCACGACGCGCTGATTGTCGCCAGCGGTATTACCACCGTGCTGGATGCAGTGGCGGTTGGTGATGTACGCGATGGCGGCCACCGGCTGGATAACCTGCAACGGATGATTGGCGCTATTGTTCATAGTCAACAGCAGGGTGTGAACCGGGCGGAACATCGTCTTCATCTGCGTTGCGAGTTACCACATGATTCAACGCTACCGCTGTTTGAGACGTTGATCGATACGCAGAATTTGTCGCTGGTATCCCTGATGGATCACTCGCCGGGGCAGCGTCAGTTCGCCTCGCCAGAAAAATACCGCGAATACTATCAGGGAAAATATCATCTGAATGATGATGAAATGGATGCGTTTGACGCGGATCAGCGTCGTCTGGCGGGGCGTTGGTCCCAACCGAACCGGTTGGCGATTGCCGCTTGCTGTCGTGAACGGGGTATCGCACTGGCCAGTCATGATGACGCCACGGCTGAACATGTCGAGGAGTCCTATGGGCTGGGCAGTATGATTGCGGAGTTTCCCACCACCGAAGTAGCGGCCCACGCCTCTCACCAATGCGGTATGCAGGTATTGATGGGGGCGCCGAATATTGTGCGCGGCGGTTCGCATTCCGGCAATGTGTCGGCGCATCATCTGGCTGCGTTGGGCCTGCTGGATATTCTGTCGTCGGACTATTATCCCGCCAGTATGCTGGATGCGGTATTCCGTATCGCCGACGATGACAGTAACCGATTCACTCTGTCACAGGCAGTGGCGTTGGTCTCTGCTAATCCGGCCCGGGCCATCGGGTTGACGGATCGCGGTCAGATTGCCGAGGGAAAGCGGGCGGACCTGGTGCTGGCGCATGCGCCGCATGGTCAGGTGCGGGTGCAGCATGTGTGGGCGCAAGGGCGACAGGTGTTTTGATGGCACGGCTTATCTGGCTGATGGGTGCGTCCGGTTCTGGCAAGGACTCATTACTAGCGGCTCTACGCCAGCAGGCACTGGATGACCTGCTGGTGGCTCATCGTTATATCACCCGTCCTGCCGATGCCGGGGGCGAGAATCATGTCGCTCTTAGTGAGAGGGAGTTTATCTGTCGTCAGGTCAACGGGCTGTTTGCGCTGCACTGGCAGGCGCATCAGCACTATTACGGTCTGGGAATTGAGATTGATGTCTGGCTGGGCCAAGGGCTGGATGTGGTGGCTAATGGCTCGCGGTTTGCCCTGCATCAGGCTCAGGCGCGTTATGGCGCACAACTGCTGCCAGTGTGTCTACAGGTTTCTACTTCGGTGTTGGCTCAGCGGTTGCGTCAACGCGGACGGGAGAGCGCTGCTGAGATTGAGCAACGACTGCGCCGTGCCAATAATGTGGTGCCGGCCGATTGTCAGCAATTGATGAATGATGGACCGTTATCACACACCCTGCTGGCATTTTGCCAACTGCTGGAGAAAACGTGATGGAGTTTACTTTTCTGGGAACCGGCGATGTTCGGCAAGTGCCGGTGTTTGGCTGTGACTGTCCTGCGTGTGTTCGGGCGCAGCGTGAATACCGTTACCGACGCGGTCCCTGTAGCGCGTCGATTCGTTGTGGCGACGAAACGACGTTGTTGGATGCCGGGCTGCCGCGACTGGAACAGCGCTTCAGTCCGGGCGAAATCAGTCATATAGTGCTAACCCATTACCACATGGATCATGTTCAGGGACTGTTTTCGCTACGCTGGGGGATCGGGGAGAAAATCCCGGTATATGGCCCGCCAGATATGCAGGGCTGCGACGATCTCTACAAGCATCCGGGGATGTTGGATTTTAAACCGTTTCTGACCCCGTTCCAGATGCTGCGATTAGGCGAACTTCGCGTGACACCGCTACCACTTAATCATTCGCGGCCGACATTCGGTTATTTGCTGGAAGATACTCACCAGACGCTGGCGTACCTGACGGACACGATCGGGTTGCCGACGGAGACGTTTCGTTATCTGAGCGAACGGGCGCTGACTCATCTGATTGTCGATTGCTCCGCCGCCCCTTGCGAACCGCCGCCCCGAAATCACAATGACCTGACCCGGGCACTGGCCATTCATGAGGCGCTTAACCCAGCGCAGACCTGGTTGACACACCTGAGTCATGAAATGGACAGTTGGTTAATGATGCATACCCTACCGGATAGAGTAGCTACCGCCGAGGATGGTCTGATACTGCATGCCTGATGCAAATTGGCGGTGTTTTACATCTTAATTGGCACCAATCATGACACGTTCTCCACTATGTTCATTTTTTAATCATTAATCTGTCATGAAGCTTTCATCTGTGATGCCCTTAATAGCAGCTATTCCGTTCACTGATTGACGAGATATGGCACAGCTATGACACAGGTACTGTTGGAATCTGAGACTTATCTGCACGTTCATTCCCAGCCGATTACACAGAAGAAAGTGCTGGAAGTCCGCCAGTTAAGTAAGGCTTATACGGCGCAGCAACGGGTACTGGATGACCTCAATTTTGATCTGCACAGTGGTGAAATGGTGGCGGTGATTGGCCGTTCTGGGGCAGGGAAGTCAACACTGTTGCATGTCATGAATGGTACGCTCCCGGCCAGTGAAGGCCAGATCCTGCACTACCGCGACAATGGCGATACACAGGACATCACACAACTCAACAGCCGCCAGATGCGGCAGTGGCGCAGTGAATGCGGGATGATTTTCCAGGATTTTTGCCTGGTGCCGCGGCTTGATGTGCTTACCAATGTCCTGCTTGGCCGGTTGAGCCAGACGTCCCCTGTTAAATCCTTTTTCAAATGCTTTTCTGATGAAGATCGTGCGCATGCCATCGGCCTGCTGCAATGGATGAGTATGCTACCCCATGCGTTGCAGCGGGCAGAAAATCTCTCCGGTGGACAGATGCAGCGTGTCGCCATCTGCCGTGCGCTGATGCAAAACCCCCACATTCTGCTGGCCGATGAACCGGTCGCATCGCTCGACCCCAAAAATACCCAACGCATCATGGATGTCCTGCGTCAGGTGAGTGACAACGGCATCACCGTGGTGGTGAATCTCCACTCCGTTGAACTGGTAAAAGAGTACTGCACGCGGGCGATCGGCATCGCTAAAGGACGCATTCTGTTTGACGGCCATCCCGCTGAGTTAACCGACGCTTTGCTTCACACTCTCTATGGCGATGAGATTAATCAACTCCACTAATAACGCCACTTTTGGCATGACCACTATCTTTGACATGACTACATATAGGCGAGAACCAATGAAAAAAATTGTTCGTTTGACCACGATGTTAGCTGCAATGTTTGCGGCCAACGCTTTTGCTGCCGATGCACCGAGAGAGCTTAACCTGGGTATTCTGGGTGGGCAGAATGCCACGCAGCAGATTGGCGACAATCAGTGCGTCAAAGATTTTCTGGACAAGACATTGAATGTGGATACCAAGATGCGCAACGCATCCGACTATTCCGGCGTAATTCAGGGATTGCTGGGCAAGAAAATCGATCTGGTGCTGAGTATGTCACCGTCAGCGTTTGCTTCGGTCTACATCAAAGATCCAAAAGCGGTGGATATCGCGGGTATTGCGGTGGATGACACTGATCAGTCTCGCGGTTACCACTCAGTGGTTATTGTCAAGGCTGACAGTCCCTATAAGAAACTGACAGATCTGAAAGGTAAGGCGTTTGGTTTTGCCGACCCGGATTCCACCTCTGGCTTCCTGATCCCTAACCATTCGTTCAAAAAGGAATTTGGCGGCACGATGGATAATCAGTATAACCACTTTTTTTCCAGCACCACATTCTCGGGCGGACATGAGCAGGACATTCTGGGCGTGCTGAATGGCCAGTTTGCTGGTGCGGTGACCTGGACATCAATGGTGGGTAATTATAACACCGGGTATTCCAGCGGTGCCTTTACTCGCCTGATTCGCATGGATCACCCGGATTTGATGAAACAGATCCGCATTATCTGGGAATCGCCGCTGATCCCTAACGGTCCGATACTGGTGAGCAATGCGCTGCCGGCAGCGTTCAAAGCCAAATTGATTGCCGCGGTAAAAACGCTGGATAAGCAAGACCATGCCTGTTTCGTGAAAGCGATGGGTGGCAAGCAGCACATTGGCGATGCCACGCTGGATGACTATAAAACGATCATCGAACTGAAACGCGAACTGATCAGCGGCGGTCGTTGACAGAACGGTGAATACAGGCCGCCACCTGGATGGGCGGCCTGATAACAGGCGATGACAGCATGTTGAACCCTGACTTTGAACACTATTACCAACAGATACGCGGGCGGCAGACGCGTGATTCCCTACTCTGGTCGTTGATGCTGGTTCTGCTGTATCTGGGCGCGGGTCATATAGCGGAATTTAATCCGCGTACCATTCTGGTGGCGTTTCCTCATTTTCTGGATTATCTGTCAGAGACGCTGCCGGTGCTGCACTGGAAGCTGCTATTGGCGGATGGTCATACACAGGGGTCGCTGGCCTACTGGGGTTATCGTCTGCCAATCCAACTGCCGTTGATTTGGGAAACCGTGCAACTGGCGCTGGCCTCCACTGTGTTTTCGGTGATGGTAGCGACAGTGCTGGCATTTCTGGCGGCCAATAACACGCAAAGTCCACCGGGGGTGCGTTTTACTGTCCGCACTCTGGTGGCTTTTCTACGTACCATGCCGGAACTGGCCTGGGCGGTGATGTTTGTTATGGCGTTTGGCATCGGCGCCATACCGGGCTTTCTGGCGCTGGCGCTGCACACTGTCGGTAGTTTGACCAAGCTATTTTATGAAGCGATTGAAACTGCATCCGGCAAACCGGTACGAGGTCTGGCAGCCTGTGGGGCCAGTGTCCTGCAACGTATGCGTTTCGGGATGTGGCCGCAGGTAAAGCCGGTTTTTCTGTCTTACAGCTTTATGCGACTGGAAATCAATTTCCGTCAGTCCACCATTCTCGGTCTGGTGGGGGCGGGCGGTATTGGGCAGGAACTCATGACCAACATTAAACTGGATCGTTATGATCAGGTCAGTATGACGATGCTACAGATTGTGCTGGTGGTCTTCGTCCTGGACGCGCTCTCCGGCAAGTTGCGCCGTCGAGTGGTGGAGGGGGAAAAATGAAGCTGACAAACCTGCCGCAGATGGAGTTGTCCGTAGTAAAACAGCAACACCACGAACTGTTTAGCATACAACGGCGTTACTTGTTCCGTTTGGGTCTGTTGGCTGTCGCTATCGTGCTCTATTACCTCTATTTTTTTGTCTTTTTTGGTATCAGCTGGGCACAGTGGTTACAGGGAAGCGGTGAAATTGGTCACTATTTCCTGCGTATGTTTGTCTGGCACGATTTTCTTAACTGGCCTTTTGGCTATTACTTGATGCAGATACTGATCACCCTTGCCATTGTGTTTGTCGGTACGTTGACGGCGACCTTGATGGCGCTGCCGCTCTCTTTTTTGGCCGCCCGCAATGTGATGATAACGCCAGTGCAACGACCGCTGGCAATACTGGTGAGACGGGTGCTGGATACATTACGTGGCATTGATATGGCTATCTGGGGGTTGATCTTTGTCCGCGCCGTCGGAATGGGGCCGCTGGCTGGCGTGTTGTCGATCATCATGCAGGACACCGGCCTGCTGGGTAAACTGTACGCCGAAGGTCATGAAGCCGTGGAGCGCTCACCCAGTCGGGGATTGACGGCGGTGGGGGCGAATAGCCTGCAAAAGCATCGCTTTGGTATTTTCACACAATCCTTTCCTACCTTACTGGCGCTTAGCCTTTATCAGATGGAATCTAACGTTCGCTCGGCCGCTGTCCTGGGCTTTGTGGGCGCGGGCGGTGTCGGCTTGGTTTACGCTGAAAACATGCGGTTGTGGAACTGGGATGTGGTGATGTTTATCACCCTGATTCTGGTCGTGGTAGTCATGCTAATGGATTACCTCTCTTCCCGGTTACGCCAGCGTTATATCATTGGTCTGCCCATTGCGTTGTATCAGGAAAAACCGTTTCTCACCGGGCCGCGTCAGACAGATAGCGCGCCGCCTTTAAAACCGCGCTGATCTATCAGGCTAGTCATTTTTTCGATAGTTGGTTTTGTGGTTTATCGGGCAAAACCAACGACTGGATAGATCATTGATGCATGCAGGAATACATCGACATCACGGGCTATTCCACCTGGGTTTCCTGTGAAGGCACAGCGGTTTCCAATACGCCATCAGCGTGCTGTACCCTCTCCCACCAGGCCGGTGAGACGGGGGACAGATGTTTGGTGGCAATCTCACCCAGTCGTGGGGTCAGCATAGTGAGCTGTCGCTCGCTTGCCAACTGGCTGGTGCGAATCACTGGTTCTGACCAATGATGGAATGAGAGGGTGAACATCCCCCAGTGGATGGGCACAAACACGTTTGCCTGTATATCCTGCACCGCCTGAATGGTATTTTCCGGCATCATGTGCGCATCCGGCCAGCGCCGGTCATATTGACCATTTTCCATGAAGGCGAGGTCAAACGGGCCGAAACGTTCGCCGATGTCTTTAAAGTGGGTGTCATAGCTGGAGTCGCCACTGAAAAAAATCCGTTCGGACTGACTCTGGATCACCCAGGAAACCCACAGAGTTTTGTTATGCGCAAAGGGACTACGGCCGGAAAAATGACGGGCAGGGGTGGCGGTGAATGTCAGATTGCCGTAGCTCAGGGTGTCATACCAATCGAACTCCTGAATGCGTGAGCGCTCAATCCCCCATTTCTGTAAATGTTTACCGACCTTGAGCGGCACGATGAATACGGTTTCCTGGTTGAGGAAGAACCTGATGGTTTTCTTATCCAGATGATCATAATGATCGTGGGAAATCAGGATGATATCCACTTTTGGTAGTTCATCCAGCGTTATTGCCGCTGGCTGGAACCGTTGAAACATAAAACTGAAAGGCGAAACGGTGGCAGAAAACACCGGATCGACAAGCATGATTTTCCCTTCCAGATTCAGCAGTAGTGTGGAATGCCCAAACCAGATAAATTTCAGGTGGTCTGCCGGTGTCAGAAAGGCAGTCATATCCGGTTGGATGTCGGGGAGTTTGCCAGCCGGGACGCGTGAGGCGTTATTGGACCCCAGTTTGAAGAGTAACGACAGGCTTTCTCTCAGACTCAGGCGCGGCGCGGTGGTTTTTCGAGGATTATAAAATCGCCCGGTTTCAGCAGAATAATGGTCAACGGTCTGGTTCGACATACAGCCTCCGGGAATCATCTGTCCAGTATTTATCTTCAGTCGATAAGCTATGGTAAAGTTCAAAAATAGCATGCTCACATGTTGCGCACCCGGCAATGTGTGCGGGTGGTCAATGCCTGATGTGGATGGTAAATGATGGGTGGTGAGCTTTGTTCTCACATGAACAGGCCATGAATGGGTTAAAAATAGAGGGTCGGATGATGCCTTTGACCCTATGAGCTGACCGTTTAATTAACATCTGTCTTTGGAGATGACAATGACGCGAACCGGACATATCCAACTATTGACGGAATACAACCAGTGGATGAACACCAAGATCTATGAGGCTGCCAGATGTTTATCGCCCACTCAACTGAGTGAGGACAAAAAAGCTTTCTTTGGCTCTATCCTGGGGACACTTAATCACCTGGTCGTGGCTGATACCTTGTGGCTTAAACGTTTTGCCAATCATCTGCCCAACAACCCGGCATTGGATTTTGTCCTGGTTCAACCCATGCCGACAGCATTGGCGCAAATATTATTCGCCGATATAGAGAGCCTGTGGCAACACCGCAAACAGCTTGATCTCACTATCCGTGAATGGAGCTGTTTGTTAACCGAGGCGGATCTTGATAGCACGTTAAGATATTCAAACACTAAGGGTATTGCTTCAAACAAACCCTTTTTTGCTTTACTGGTCCATTTTTTTAATCATCAAACCCATCACCGGGGACAAGTCACAACCCTATTATCACAAGAAGGTATTGATATCGGGTCCACTGACCTGCTGATGTTGATTCCCAATGAGTGATGGTGGTTTGTGTAACCCGCATTGTGCTGTACGGATGCATCTCGGTCGGCATCCGGTTTATGATAGGCTATCTGCTTACCCGTCTGATATTACCGGATACCTATGTCACTGAAGGTGATTGCAAAAAAGCTGGGGCTATCTGTTACTACCGTCAGCCGTGCGCTGAATGGTTATGATGATGTGGCCGAGGAAACTCGCCTGCGAGTGGAAGAGGAGGCCAGACGTCGCGGCTATCGCCCCAATACCTTTGCCCGCCGTCTGAAAATGGGCAAAATAGACGCTGTCGGACTGGTATTTCCTGTTCGGGCTGCGCCGCTGAGCAACTATACGTTTATGGGCATGGTGGCGGAAATCAGCCATGAGTTGGCAACGCAGGAAATTGACCTGTTGCTGATAGCTGATGAAGACACCACGGATCATCACGCATTTCTACGGATGGTGGAGAGTCGCCGCGTGGATGCGCTGATCATTGCCCACACACTGCCTGATGATGCACGTCTGCATTGTCTACAGGAACTTAATTTCCCTTTTCTGGCGCTGGGACGTAGCAATTTGCCGTCTCCGTATGCCTGGTTTGATTTTGATAACCAGGCCGGTGTCGCGCTGGCGACTGACCGTCTCGTGAGTCTGGGCCACCAACGCATTGCTTTTCTGGGGGAAAACAATCCTGAATCGTTCATTATTCAGCGCCGGGAAGGTTATCTGGCGGCGTTGCAGATAGCTGGGCTGGCCTTTCGGGAAGCCTATTTTTGTCTGATCGAACCTTCTCGCCGTGCTGGTTATCAGGCGACCCTGGCTTTACTGGCTCTGGCGGAACCGCCGACCGCGATAGTGACTGATTGCAGCACGCAAGGTGAGGGTGCGGCGCTGGCGTTGCGGGAATGTGGCCGCTTACAGGGGGAGAATGCGATATCGCTGATCATCTATGACGGCCTGCCTGGTGACTCGATTATTGATACGCCGGTGACGGCTATCACCCAAGCAACTCGTGCTGAAGTAGGGCGGCAAATAGCGCAGATGGTTTTTCGTCTGATTGCCGGGCAGGATGTGTCGACATTACAGGTATTATGGCAACCACAGCTATGTCTTGGCAGCACGGATAATCTGCCTTCCTACTGAGATAACGACGATTACTCTTTAAGTCGATCACGAATCCGAAACGTTTCGGTTTTATTCCGAAACGTTTCGGATTAAGAATGATGGAAATCCCACGCAGGAATATCACTATGGATTCTACCGTCATTCGTTTAACCAGTTCGGTGGCCGACTTGATTGTCCGTTGTTCTCCGGCAACCGAAATTCTCTACTGGGGGCCGCATCTTGACTGTTTTTCCCCGCAGGATACGCAAAGTCTGCAACGTCCTATAGCCAATGGCCGGTTGGATGTGGATACCCCGGTGACGCTGGCGGCTGAAACTGGCCGTGGACTATTTGGTTCCCCGGGCATTGAGGGACACCGCAACGGGCTGGATGCGTCTCCGGTGTTTGTTACCCGCGATGTGGTGCAACAGGCTGACCATCTCACCATTACGGCCGAAGACCCACAGGCCGGGTTACGCCTGGTCAGTGAGCTGCAACTGCATGCCGACAGCGGCGTACTGCAAATCCGCCATCAGCTAACCAATCTGCATCATCAACCCTGGCAGGTAAACCGCCTGGCGGTTACGTTGCCGATACCGGAACAGGCGGCGGAAGTGATGGCGTTTCATGGTCGCTGGATTCGTGAATTTCAGCCGCATCGGGTGTTGCTGGAACATGGCAGTCTGGTACAGGAAAACCGCCGGGGGCGAACGTCCCATGAATATTTCCCGGCGTTGGTTTGTGGCGAACCGGGATTCTGTGAACAGACGGGGGCGGTATGGGGCGCGCATCTCGGCTGGAGTGGTAATCACCGTATGAAGGCGGAAGTGAAAACGGATGGTCGCCGGGTGATTCAGGCCGAAGCATTGTATCTGCCGGGGGAAGTGGCGCTGGCAGAGGGGGAAACACTGACGACGCCGTGGCTGTACGCCACCTGTGCCGAGCACGGGCTGAATGGCATGAGCCAACAGTTCCACCGTTTTTTGCGACGGAACATTATCCACTTCCCACACCATAATCCGCGCCCGGTCCATCTCAATACCTGGGAAGGGATCTATTTCGACCATGACCCGGATTACATCATGCGGATGGCCGATCGGGCGGCACAGCTAGGGGTGGAACGCTTCATTGTCGACGATGGCTGGTTTCACGGGCGTGATCATGACCGGGCGGCGTTGGGGGATTGGTATATTGACGAGAAGAAATATCCGCAGGGGCTGATGCCGGTGATCAAGCACGTCAAATCACTGGGGATGGAGTTCGGCATTTGGGTGGAACCGGAAATGATTAATCCGGATTCCGACCTCTACCGCGCACATCCTGACTGGTTGCTGGCCCTTCCTGGTTATGACGCCCCCACCGGGCGCTATCAATACGTGCTTGATCTGTCGAATCCGGCGGTGTTCGATTACCTGCTGTCGCGCATGAGCTGGCTGTTGGGTGAACATCCAGTTGACTATGTCAAATGGGATATGAACCGTGAGCTGGTGCAGCCGGCTCATCAAGGCAAAGCCGTCGCCCATGCGCAAACACTGCATTTCTATCGTCTGCTGGATACCTTGCATGCTCGTTTCCCGCTAGTGGAGTTCGAGTCCTGCGCTTCCGGTGGTGGACGTATCGATTATGAAGTGCTGAAACGCTGTCATCGTTTCTGGGCTTCGGATAATAACGATGCGCTGGAACGCCAGTCTATTCAGCGTGGTATGAGTTATTTCTTCCCGCCGGAAGTGATGGGGGCGCACATCGGCCACCATTGTTGCCACGCCACCGGGCGTCAACACAGCATCGCCTTTCGCGGTTTGACCGCACTGTTCGGTCATATGGGTATCGAACTGGATCCGGTCACGGCGGATGCGCAGGAGCAGGCTGGTTTTCAACGCTATGTGGCCTTGCACAAACAGCTGCGTTCGCTATTGCATACCGGCAATCTGTGGCGAGTGGACATGCCGGATCGCACTACGCAGGTTCAGGGCGTGATCAGCCAGCTACAGGATCAGGCGGTATTTCTGGTGGCGCAGTTAGCGATGCCAGATTACTCACTGGCTGGTGTACTGCGGTTGCCAGGGTTAAATCCTCAAGCATGTTATCGGTTGACGGTTCTTGACCACCCCGACTTGAAACCGGTAATCGACGGTGGTAGCACCATGCGTCGGTTGCCGTCGTGGATAGTGCAATCTGCTGAGTTTAGTGGGGAGTGGTTGATGAAGGCCGGACTTCGGTTGCCGATCATGAATCCGGAAACTGCGCTGCTGATAGGATTAGAACGTTTGTAATGCCGCCGGGAGAGGCAGCTCCTCTCCTTTATCGCATCGCGAGGATAAGAACATGGATACCAGTCGCACGATCGAACGCGTATGTACCTACAAAAAAAACCGTAACTTCTGGATATTTGGTACTTTTTTCTTTCTCTATTTCTTTATCATGGCCACCTGTTTTCCGTTTTTGCCCATTTGGCTGTCGGATGTCATTGGCCTGAACAAAACCCAAACTGGGATTGTTTTTTCCTGTATCTCGCTGTTCGCCATTCTGTTCCAGCCGGTGATGGGCATTATTTCTGACAAACTGGGGCTGAAAAAACATCTGTTATGGATCATTACCATACTGCTGTTTCTGTTCGCTCCCTTTTTCTTGTATGTGTTTGCCCCGTTGTTGAAAGTGAACAGTTTGTTGGGTGCACTGTCAGGGGGGATTTATATCGGTCTGGTGTTTTCAGCCGGTTCCGGTGCGGTGGAGGCTTATATTGAGCGTGTCAGCCGTCAGAGCGGGTTTGAATATGGTAAGGCGCGGATGTTTGGCTGCCTTGGCTGGGGGTTGTGTGCCTCTACCGCCGGTGTGTTGTTTAATGTCAATCCGGCGCTGGTGTTCTGGATGGGTTCCGGTGCGGCGGTGATTCTGCTTATTTTGCTGCTGCTGGCCCATCCAGAGAAAAATCAGACCGCAGAGGTGATGGATGCGCTGGGTGCCAACCAACCCCAACTGACGCTACGCATGGTCACTGGTCTATTCCGTCTGCCTAAACTGTGGATGTTCGTGCTGTATGTTGTCGGGGTGGCCTGTGTGTATGACGTGTTCGATCAGCAGTTTGCCACCTTTTTCAAATCCTTTTTTACCTCGCCGCAACAGGGCAATGAAATCTTCGGTTTTGCCACTACGCTGGGCGAGCTGGCGAATGCCATCATCATGTTTTGCTCACCGTGGATTATTAATCGTATCGGGGCTAAAAACACATTGCTGGTGGCCGGACTGATTATGACGGTGCGTATTATCGGTTCCGCGTTTGCCACCACGGCAATAGAAGTGGTGGCGCTGAAGATGCTGCATGCTCTGGAAGTCCCATTCCTGCTGGTGGGCGCGTTTAAATACATTACTACGACGTTCGACACGCGTTTGTCTGCCACCATTTATCTGATCGGTTTTCAGTTTGCCAAACAGTTGGCGGCTATTTTCCTTTCTGCCTTTGCCGGCAATATGTACGATCGCATCGGGTTTCAGGACACGTATCTTATCCTGGGCGGGATAGTGTTGAGTATCACACTGGTTTCTGTGTTTACCCTGTCGGGCGCCAGGGAACAGTCATCCGCGCTGTACCGGGCTGAACCGCTGTAATGGCGATGTTGAGAAGCGCCCGTGAACCTATCACGGGCCAAATACTACCGTCGACTGAGTGTGGGTTAAGCAGAAAACGTCAATTTTTCACCGTATTGATCACCCAGAAGTCGCTGGAAAGTTTCTTATCCAACAGATAATCGTAAGGAATGTAGAAGTCGCCTTGTTCCCCGACGTCAACTCCCCAGGAATTGCGAATTTTGAATAGGTTGGTGCTGTTGTCATAACCGATACACAGTACGGCATGTCCTCCTTCTGGTTTGTCTTTATCTGAGGGCATGGGGACTACCGTCGGTGGCTTAGGGTGTTCCAGCCAGGTGTCGTACACAACAAAACCGAACACAAATGGAAATCCGCTTGCCAGACATCCTTGTAGGTGCGACAGATCTTGATTTACGCGTTGGTAATTGGTGATGACATACTGCCGTGCTTCTTTATAGCAATCTGCTGGTGGTTTGGTGGCGGCCAACGCACCGGGGGGAAAGGCGCCACTTTCACTGTCAGGGCGCGTGTAGTCATAAGGCCAGTCAGACTTTGGGCATACGCCCTGTTTGTGTAGACTTTTAATGCCGTCACGTAGCGTGGCACCGGAGTCGTGTTTCACGTCACCTTCAATGGTGCGCTCGTTGTAGTAGATGAACAGTCTGGAAGGAATGAAATCGGGGGATTCATGGGAGTTACGCCGATCAAACTGTACTGCACCGGCCAGTGCATTGGCGGTGCAGGAACCGAGTTCTCCCTGATTATAAGCTGGAAAATCGACAGTCAGCTCCATTGCAGGTGGCAGACTATGCAGGACAGCAAGAGCAGGTGCGTAGTGGTGATCGCGGATATCCGGCAGGTCTGGTCGGTAGCCAAGTCGAGATATGCGTCTTCTTGATAGCATGATAGTGACCTTCTGTGGTTGAAATCCTTTTCAGTGTGGCGACCTCGTATTATTCGGCTATCAGAAAGGGTTTAGAGATAATGAATAAATATTGATTTTTTGTTGCGAGATGTGACGGCAGGTTCAGGCAGTACTGGTTGTAAATTCGGTGGATTATCAGATAAGTTTTATTAATTATTTATTGCCCTAATTAATGTAATTGTTAAAACGCCGACAGAATTAATCCAGATTGGCGTTTCTTCCCTTTTATTTTTCCCCACATGTCTTCAGCGTATTGTCCGCGAGAATCAACTGGTCCTAAATGGTGCAAGTAGTGAATTGATTGCATTGTGATAGTGCATTTATTTTTTATTAAAATCATGTAATTAGTTGGTCGGCGTATCTGGAAAATTTTACCGTTCATAACGGCATAAAATTTTTTTGGCTCCGTTTTTACGCATTATTATTTTTTATCGGCTGGCATACTTTCTGCATTAGTCAAAACAGAAATTAAAAGCGGAGTTAACGTAAGGTTGCGGATAGGTTAACGCTGCGATGTGACTTAACTAATTAAAACTTATCTGATAATTGAACATATTTTTCAACGACGCTACCACACCGTCATCTTGAAAAATGGTGACTATAAACAGTGCATTCAAATATAAGGCGCAAGTTATGTTGAGTTTCAATCCCGAGAGTGTCGCACTGCCTGCCAGTCATTTTATTGACGGGCGGCAACGGGTGGGGCAAGGCAACTCAATCACGGTGATGCGTCCGTCAGATGGTCAGCCTTATGCAGATTTACATGAAGCGAATACCCAACTGGTGGATGAGGCCGTTACGCTGGCGGATAGCGCGCTGAAGGAGAGTGGTTGGAGTCGTTGTCCGCCGCGTCAGCGTGCTGTCGTATTACGGCGCTGGGCCGACTTGATCGAAGCCGATGCAGATTATCTGGGCCAGCTTGAAGCGGTGGGCTCAACCCGTCCTATTACTGATGCGCATCAGCACGAAATTCCTTTTACTGCCGAAGCCATCCGTTTTTATGCCGAGTGCGCCGACAAGTATAGCGGTGATCTGTTTCCTACCCGCGACGCCAGTCTTGGCATGTTGGTACCTGAACCTTATGGGGTTATTGGTGCTATCACACCGTGGAATTTTCCCCTGTCGATGGCGTCCTGGAAATGTGGTCCGGCGCTGGCGGCAGGTAATGCGGTGGTGCTGAAACCGTCTGAGCTGACACCTTTCTCCACCGTACGTCTGGCTGAACTGGCGTTGGAAGCGGGTTTGCCACCCGGTGTGCTGAATATCGTTCAGGGCAGCGGCGCGGTCACCGGCGCTGCTCTGGTAGCACATCCGCTGGTCCGCAAAGTCTCGTTCACCGGCTCGACCCGGACCGGCGCGCGCATCATGAGCGACGCTGCGTTCAACGGTATGAAGCCGGTGACGCTGGAGTTGGGCGGCAAAAGCCCGCAACTGGTATTTGATGATGCCGGGGACGTTGACGAGGTGGCTGGGCGCATCCTGCGAGGATTTACCGCCAACGGCGGTCAGGTTTGTGTGGCCGGAACCCGCTTGATTGTACAGCGCGGTATCGCGGGTCCATTGCTTGAAAAGCTGATTGCCGGTTGTCAGAGGATACGTCCCGGTGCGACCTGGCTGGAGAGCAGCCGTTATTCTCCGCTGATCGATGCCCGGCAAGCGCAGAAGGTGGCACAACTGGTGTCGGCGGCCCGGTCTGAAGGGGGAGACGTTCTGGTGGGTGGGGCCCGTTTTGACGCCACCGGTGATGGCTATTTCTGGCAACCGACGCTGATTGCTGGCGTGCGGCCGGATAACCCGGCAGTCCTTGAAGAGATTTTCGGTCCGGTGCTCACGGTGCAACTGTTCGACGATGAAGATGAGGGGTTGGCGCTGGCGGCGCATCCGACATACGGCCTGTGTGCCGGAGTGCATACCTTGAATATTCAGCGAGCCTTACGTGCCATGCGGGGTATCGCTGCGGGCACAGTGTGGATCAACCGTTATGGCCGTTCCGGTGACTTCATTATTCCTACTGGTGGTTTTCATGGCTCGGGGATTGGCAAGGATTTAGGTCGCCAGGCATTTGAAAGCTGTCGTCGCGATAAAAGTGTATTGATTGATTTTTGAATCATCACGGTGTTTTCCATTTTTGACTTTTTGAGGTAGCAAATGGCTGTGTTTAAACCGAAATACATCACGTTCGATTGCTATGGCACTCTGATCAAATTTGATATGGCCGGTGCTGCTGCCGCCAGATTTGCTGATCGGGTCAGCGAAACGGATATGCCTGGATTCATCAGCGATTTCTCGGCCTACCGTATGGATGAAGTGTTGGGCGCGTGGAAACCCTATTCGCAGGTAGTGGGTAACGCGCTTCAACGCACCTGTGCCAAATGGCATATCCATTGTGACGAACGTGACTGTGACACCATCAATACCGCTGTCACCACCTGGGGACCGCATCCGGATGTTCCCGCCGGGCTGGCAACCGTGGCACGTGAATTCCCGCTGGTGCTGCTGACCAATTCTATGGATGACTTGATCACATATCACGTGCCGCGCCTGGGCGCGCCGATTCACAAGGTTTTCACCGCCGAGCAGGCTGGCGCTTATAAACCGCAGATGCGGGCCTTTGAATATATGCTCGAGCAGCTCAACTGTGGCCCGGAAGAGATCCTGCATGTTTCTTCTAGCCTGCGTTATGACCTGATGACTGCCCACGACATGGGGATTACCCATAAGGTTTTTGTAAACCGCGGGCATGATGCCGCCAATCCATATTATGGCTACACCGAAATTAGCAATATCGGTGGGCTGGCTGCCATCGTCGGGCTTTAAACCGCAAATTACGCCGTAACGAAAAGGGGCGGGTAATGAAACTGGAATCCTTCTGGCAGGCAACAGCACCGGCTTTCACTGGCGGGGATCAGGATGCACTGCCGTCACAGGCTGATGTGGTGGTGATCGGTGCCGGGTTTACCGGGTTGTCTGCGGCGAGAAGTCTGGCCCGCAGCGGACAGCAAGTCGTGGTGTTAGAAGCGGAAACGGTGCTGGGACAGGCGTCAGGTCGCAACGGGGGGCATTGCAATACCGGTGTGGCGCAAAACTTTTCTTCACTGGTTGCCCGTCAGGGGCTGGAGCAGGCCAGTCGCTATTACCGTGCTTATGCCGATGCCGTCGATTATGTGCAGCGGCTGGTGGTGGAAGAGCAGATCGAGTGTGATTTCCTGCGCTGCGGAAAGCTGAAACTGGCCAGTAAACCGTCTCATTTCCCGGCGTTGCAGGCAGCCTGGGAAATGATGCGTAACACGGTTGATCCAGACGTTGAGCTGGTGAGTGCGGCGGATGTCCGCCATGAAATCGGTAGCGACCGTTTTCATGGCGGGTTGATTCAACACCGTGGCGGACAGATGCACATGGGCAAGTTTGGCATTGGGTTGGCGAATGTGGCGGCTCGTCATGGCGCACGTATTTTTGAACAGACTCCCGTGACGGGGCTGCATCGGGTGGAAGGCTATCGCCACCGGGTAATAACGCCGCGTGGTGAAATCGATGCCGACCGGGTATTGATGGCGACCGGTTGTTCTAATCACGGCCCGTTCCGCTGGTTCCAGCGCCGCATTATTCCCGTAGGCAGTTTTATCGTGGCTACGGAGCCATTGGATGCCGGGCTGTTGGCCGCGCTGTTTCCGACGACACGCACTTATGTGACGTCGATGAATATCGGCAATTATTTTCGTACTACGGCAGATCAACGGCTGATTTTCGGCGGCCGTGCTCGCTTTGCGATGAGCAACCCGACCTCGGATCAGCGCAGTGGCGAGGTACTGAAAGCGGGCATGAGTGCGCTATTCCCCGTATTGCGAGAGGCCCGGATTGATTACTGCTGGGGGGGGCAGGTAGATATGACCGCCGATCGTTTACCTCGGGCTGGTGAACATGATGGCGTGTTCTATTCGGTAGGTTATAGCGGACACGGTACCCAGATGTCGGTATGGATGGGAAACGTTATGGCGAACTGTGTTACTGGCCATACCGGCGATAACCCGTGGATGCGCAAGCACTGGCCAGCGATACCCGGTTATTTCGGCAAGCCCTGGTTTTTACCACTAGCGGGTCTCTACTACAAAGCCAGGGATCGGTTCTCCTGAGTTCTACAACGTTATCATTTTGAGGGTAGACAGATGAGTAAATTTGATAAAGATAACCAGGTAAAAATTTCGCCGCTGACGCAAGCCATCACGGATGTGTCGTTTTCCCGACGGGGCGTCATCAAGCTGCTGTCCGCTGGTGTGGTGATGAGTACCGGGCTGTTCGGTTTCCCGGATCTGAGCTTCGCCGCCGAAACCCCGGTCAACGGCGGAAAACTGCGCGCAGCGGTGTCCAATGCCTCGGCTACCGATACCCTCGACCCGGCTAAAGGCAGTAATAATGGCGACTACACACGCCAGTTCATGTTTTACAGTGGGTTGACCGAGCTGGACAAACACCTGATCCCTCAGCCAGCCCTGGCAGAAAGTATTGAAACTACCGATGGTCGCATCTGGCAGTTCAAACTGCGTTCCGGCGTCACGTTCCACGATGGTAAGCCGCTGACAGCACAGGATGTGGTTTATTCCCTGCTGCGGCATAAAGATCCGGCAGTCGGTTCAGTGGCTATCAAGCTGGTGGATCAGATTCAGTTGGCAACGGCGATCAGCCCGACAGAAATAAAGATTGTGCTGGTACAGCCCAACTTTGATTTGCCATCCATCCTTGCCACCAGCCCGTTCTTGATCCTGCAGGACGGCACCAAAAGCTTCACCAAAGCCGTGGGCACTGGCCCTTATGTCTGTCAGGAATTTTCACCGGGTGTGCGTTCAGTGGGGATCCGCAATAAAAACTACTGGAAACCGGGACTGCCGCATCTGGATGAGGTCGAACTGCTGGGCGTGACTGATCAGGCGGCCCGCGTTAACGCACTATTGTCTGGCGACCTGCATGTCGTGGCGACCATTGGGGCCCGGGATGTAAAACGCCTCAACCAGAGCAATCAGTTCGGCATTCTGGAAAGTAAGTCCGGTATGTACAGTGACCTGATCATCCGCGCTGATCATGCGCCGGGAAACAATCCTGATTTTGTTCTGGCCATGAAGTACATGCAACCGCGAGAAATGTTGTTGAAAACCGTGTTGCAGGGCTATGGCGACATTGCCAACGATGTGCCGGTTCCCCCCTGGCATCCGATGTACAACAAGGATCTGCCTCAGCGGCCCTACGATCTGGATAAAGCCCGCTTTCATCTGAAAAAGGCTGGTCTACAGGGCATCAAAGCCGAAATTGTTACCACGCCGAATATTGAAGGGGCGGTGGAAGGCGGTCAGTTATTACAACAAATTGGGAAATCGGTGGGGATGAATTTGCAGGTACGACGCGTACCCTATGATGGCTACTGGTCAGCACACTGGATGAAAGATCCCATCGGTTACGGCTCCATTAATCCGCGCCCGACGCTGGATATGCTGTTCTCTCAGTTTTACCGCTCTGATGCGCCGTGGAATGAATCCGGCTGGAAGAATGTGCAGTTTGACCAGTTGCTGATGCAAGCGCGCAGTGAGCGTGATACGGCAAAACGCAAGCAGATGTACGGTGATATGCAGAAGCTGATTTATGAGCATAACAGCACACTCATTCCGTTGTTCATCAGTTCTCTTGATGGTTACAGCCGTAAGGTGAAAGGAATTGAAGCCTGGCCGTCAGGTCTGCTGATGGGATATCGCTTCCATGAATTTGCCTGGTTGTCTGCCTGATCAAGGAGAAGCGTAATGAACCGGTACATGTTGACACTGATCGCCCGGCGCTGTGGCGCTGGTCTGTTGATGATACTGATTATCTCGGCACTGGTGTTTTTCATCACCAGTCTGTTGCCGGGGGATGCGGCCCAGATGATTCTCGGGCAGTCCGCCACGCCGGAAACTGTGGCAGCGCTGCGTCAGCAACTGGGGTTAGATCAGCCCTTGCCGGTACGTTATATCTTGTGGATTACCGGTATATTGCACGGGAATTTTGGTACCTCTTTCGCCAGTAATGTTCCGGTCACGCAATTGATCGCGCAACGTATTCCGGCCACGTTTGAGCTGGCAGCCGTTACCACACTGGTATCTGTCCCACTGTCGCTAGTGATTGGTATTACTGCGGCCATGAAACGTGGTTCTCTGTTGGATCGCGTACTGATGATCGGCACGATGTCCGTAGTAGCCGTGCCGGAGTTTCTGGTGGCGACGGTAGCGGTATTGATTTTTGCGGTGAAGTTACACTGGGTTCCCGCTATGTCTCTGGGGTCGCCGAATCAGGATCTGGCGGGGTTTTTACGTACCTACGCGCTGCCGGTGATAACTCTGTGTTGTGTGCTGGTGGCACAGATGGCGCGGATGACGCGTTCGGCCATCATCAATCAGATGGACAGCCCTTATCTTGAAATGGCGTTGCTCAAAGGGGTTTCACCGCTGCGCGCCATCCTGCGTCATGCTTTACCCAACGCAGTAGGGCCGATTGCCAACGCCGTCTCGCTCAGTCTGTCCTATCTGTTCGGCGGGGTGCTGATCATTGAAACCATTTTCAGCTATCCCGGTCTGGCCAGCCAGATGGTGGATGCGGTCAGCAACCGTGATCTGCCGGTAGTACAGATCTGCGTGATGTTTTTCTCGGTCTGTTATCTGTCGTTGTTGCTGGTGGCGGACATCATCACTATTGCGTTCAATCCTAAGTGGAGGGGCTGATGAACCAACTCCTGTTACCGTGGCGCTTTGTTTTATCACTGTCGATCGCCGGACGGGTGGGTTTATCGATCACCCTGTTCTGGATCTTGATGGCGCTGTGTGGCAACAGCCTGGCTCCGCACAGTCTGGAGGATATCGGCAGTGGCGATCTGTTCGGCGACGTTAGCCGCCACTTCTGGCTGGGTACCGATTATCTCGGCCGGGATATGCTAAGCCGGATTCTGTATGGCGCGCGTTATACCATCGGGCTGGCACTGATGGCCGCGTTGCTGGCAAGTCTGCTGGGAACGGCGCTGGCGTTGTTTGCCGCATTGGCAGGACGCTGGCTGGAGGAGGTGATTGGCCGCATCAATGATGCGATGCTGATTATGCCCGGCAAGATTCTGGCCTTGATGCTGGTGGCGGTGTTCGGATCGTCGCTACCGATGCTGATTCTCACTGCGGTGGTGACTTACTGGCCCGGTGCTTATCGTATTGCCTACGCGATGGCCAGCAGTCTGCGCTCAATGGACTATGTACAGGTGGCCCGCTTGCGGGGGGAAAGTCGCTGGTATATCGCCGTGCACGATATCCTGCCGAATATGCTGCACCCGATGTTGACTGATCTGGGTCTGCGCTTTGTCTATATCGTCCTGCTGCTCAGTGGGTTGAGTTTCCTCGGGCTGGGAGTGCAGCCACCTTATGCTGACTGGGGTACGTTGGTACGGGAAAACATGCAAGGACTGTTTGATGGTGCTCCGGCGGTGCTGATGCCTGCCATCGCTATCGCCAGCCTGACCATCGGCGCCAATCTGTTTATTGACAGTCTGCAAACACGGCGTCCACTTACGCTGGCCAGGGGGAGTGCATGAACGTGACAGCGCATACGGCACGGCCGCTGGTTTCGGTAGAGAACCTGCGTATTGTCGCTCAGACTGATGAGGGACAGGAGGTGAATCTGGTCTCCGATATTCGCTTTACGGTACAGAAAGGCGAAGTGTTGGCGCTGATTGGCGAATCCGGTTCCGGCAAAACTACCATCGCACTGGCGCTGATGGGCTATGCCCGTCACGGTTGCCGGATTGCCGACGGTAACATCCACGTTGCTGGTACGGATGTCCGCTCGTTGACGCCATCCCGGTTATGTCAGTTCCGTGGCAACCGTGTGGCCTATATTCCCCAGAGCGCCGCTGCGGCGTTTAATCCGGCGATGCGGATTATGGAACAGGTGATTGAGCCGGTACTGATCCACGGTCTGATGCGGCGTAAAGAGGCACAAGCCAAAGCACAGACGCTGTTCCGCGATTTGGCGCTGCCTGAACCGGAAAGTATTGGTCAGCGCTATCCGCATCAGGTGTCCGGCGGCCAGTTGCAGCGGTTGATGACGGCGATGGCCCTGATGAGTGATCCGGAGGTGGTGATTCTGGATGAACCCACCACCGCGCTGGATGTCACCACGCAAGTGGAGGTGCTGAAAGTGTTCCGGCGTGTGGTGCGCCAGCGCGGCATGACGGCGGTTTACGTCAGTCACGATCTGGCGGTGGTAGCCCAGATGGCAGACCGTATTCTGGTCTTGCTCAATGGCAATATCGCGGAATATGGCACCACCAACCAATTGCTGACGGCACCGCAGGCGGAATATACCCGCGCCTTGCTGGCGGCGGCCCGACAACATCAACGTGAAAGCGTATGGCAGCCGCAAGAATCAACGGTGCAGCCACTGCTGGAAGTGCGTGATTTGGTAGCAGGTTATGGGCCAACGGGGGCGGATGGGCAGCCGCGGGTCAAAATACTGGACGATTTTAATTTCCGGCTATATCGCGGTCAGGCACTGGGGATTATCGGTGAATCCGGATCGGGGAAAACCACGCTGGCACATGCGATTGCCGGTATCAATGTGCCGGGTGACGGTCACATTCTGTTTAATGGTCATTACATTGCCGCCAGCTTGTCACAACGTTCACAGGATGAGCTGCGGCGCATCCAGTATGTGTTCCAGATGGCGGATACAGCGCTGAATCCGGCACACTCCATTGGCACCATAATCAAACGCCCGTTGATGCTTTTTCACGGGCTGCGCGGTGTAGCGCTGGAACGGCGGGTGCGGCAATTACTCGATCTGGTCAAGCTGCCGCATGATGTGTTGCATCGCTGTCCCGCCGCGCTGTCCGGTGGTCAGAAACAGCGAGTTAATCTGGCGCGGGCGCTGGCTGCCGAACCTGATCTGATTTTGTGTGATGAGGTCACTTCGGCGCTGGATACGGTGGTGGCCGCCGCCATACTGGATTTAATTACCGACCTGCGTCGGGAACTCGGGTTGACGGTGATATTTATCAGCCACGATCTGCATGCGGTACGCGCCGTGTGCGATGAGATTATTGTTATGCAGGGTGGTCGCAAAGTGACGCAGGTAGTGCGGGCCGATTACGATAAACCCTCTACTGATTTGTATTATGAGCGATTGAAACGGGCGGTGCCGGAATTACGACAAGGCTGGCTGGAAGAGCACGAAGCACTGCCTATCGAGATTTTAAAAGCGGAATAGTGTCGGATGACACAACTACCTTACAGCAATAAGCCCGCATACCGGGCAAGACAGGTTAAACAGAGGAAAACAGATGCCAGCACCGATCAGATATGTTCAGGATAGCGGTCACTTACCGGAAGCCGTGGATGTGGTGGTGATTGGTGCCGGCATTGCCGGTGCCGCAGCGACGTACGAACTGGCCAAAAAAGGGATCAGTGTCTTGTTGCTGGAGAAAGGGTTGGTCGGGGCGGAGCAGTCCAGCCGTAACTGGGGCTGGTGTCGACAGCAGAACCGGGATGAGCGGGAGTTGCCGTTAATTATCTATGCTTTGCAGCGTTGGGAAGAGATGCAGCATGAAACCGGCGAGGAACTGGGATTCCGTCGCTCTGGTTTACTGTATGCCACGCAGGATCAGACTGAGATTGATGCCTGGGATCGTTGGGGAAAAATGGCTAAAGCCTATGGTGTACACAGCGATATTCTGACCGCCGAGCAGGCCAAAGCCATGACGCCGGGCAGCACCACTCGTTGGTTAGGGGGGGTGTCATCGCCGACGGACGGTTATGCTGAACCTGCGCTGGCCTGTGCCGGACTGGTGATCGCTGCACAACGTCTGGGTGCCGATGTTATCCAGCAGTGCGCGGTGCGCGGGCTGGATATTTCCGCAGGCAAGGTAAGTGGGGTGTGGACGGAGCGCGGGCTGGTTAAAACTACCCGTGTGGTTTGTGCAGGTGGCGTGTGGACCTCAATGTTTTGCCACCGTCACGGTATCAAATTGCCGCTGGGCAACGTCATCGGGACCGCGTTTCGTACCGCGCCGATTGAACAAGTGATCAGCATGCCTTTCTATACCGCGGCATTTGCCTGTCGACCACAGATGGATGGCAGCTATACGGTCTCCGTTTCTGGTCGGGGCAGATTGGAACCGGGCATCCAGAGCTTGCGCTATGCCCGACAGTTCTATCCAACATTCAAGTCGCGCCGCAAAAATCTTTCACTCCGTATCGGGTTCAGGCCGTTCTTCACTGGCCCGGAAGCTTTCACATCCTGGCAATTTGATGCACGTTCACCGTTTGAAAATGTGCGTATCCTTGATCCGGCGGCGGATATGTCGATGGTGCAGGAAGGTCTGGCAGCGATGCGGAAAGAGTATCCTGCGTTGGCTACTGTACGGGCGGTACAAGCCTGGGGCGGGATGATCGACAGCACGCCGGACGCCATTCCGGTTATTTCTCCGGTGGAAAAATTACCGGGTCTGTTACTGTCGGCTGGTTACAGTGGCCATGGTTTTGGTATCGGCCCTGGTGCCGGGCGCCTGGCAGCGGACTTGATCGCGGGTGATACGCCGATTGTTGACCCGGCCCCGTTTCGTTATTCACGACTGGTGGATGGTTCCGGGCTTGATGCACCGGGCATGATGTGAGGAAAAAATGAGTCTGAGATTGCGCACGATGACTACCGCAGATGCTGACTGTGGTTGGGGGTTAACACAGCAGATGGATTGGCCGCATCGCCGGGAAGACTGGCAGGATGCGCTGAAGCTTGGTTCGGGTCTGATGGCGGAAGCGGATGGTCAACCCGTCGGCACCGCACTGTGCTGGCGCTGGGGGAATGAACGGGCCACTATCGGTCTGGTGGTGGTGGATAAGGCACGACAAGGGCAGGGGATTGGACGTTTGCTGATGGACGGACTGTTGGATGGGTTACCGGGATACAATGTCCGTCTGCATGCGACTGTCGCGGGTCAGACGCTATATGCCCGGCTGGGATTCGCTGCCACTGGAGAAATTCACCAGTATCAATGTTCGCGACTGAGGCCGATAGCGGCGATCCCACTGCTGCCGGGGCAACAATTGCGTCTGGCGTTACCTGATGACACAGCGTTATTGACCTCGCTGGATCAGCAAGCTCATGGGTTGTATCGCCCGGCGCTGTTTGAGCATTTGCTGGCGACGGCCAGAGTGATAATGCTGGTGCAGGATGGCAAAACCGTGGGTTTCGCGGCCATACACCATTTCGGCCGCGGATGCGTGATCGGCCCAGTTATCGCTGATAGTGCGATGGCGGCGCAACAGCTGATCAGTGCCTTGATGTCATCACGGCGCGGGGAATTTGTGCGCATCGACAGCGATCCAACACTGGGTCTGGGAAGCTGGTTAAGGGATTGTGGTCTGCAACAGGTGGATACGTCGGTGATTATGAATCGTGGTACGCCCTGGCGGCCAACACTGGCGGGCATGCACTCTTTTGCTCTGATGACGCAGGCGTTGTCCTGATGAACATTCTGTTTAAATCCACGCCGGAACGTGGTCGGCAATGGGCGGCGCTAATTGCCCAACAACAGCCAACAGCGATCTTTCGTCAGTGGCCGGAGATCCCGGATCCCGCCGCGGTGGAATATCTGGTGGCCTGGGATGCGCCAGCAGAATTGATTGCGCGTTTACCGAATCTCAACGTGCTGTTTTCAGTGGGGGCGGGGGCCGATCAATTCGATTTTCACAGGTTGCCGCGGTCATTACCGGTGGTGCGTATGGTCGAACCGGGCATTACCCGTGGAATGGTGGAATATGTCACGTTTTCGGTTTTAGGATTGCACCGTGACATGCCGCGTTATCTGCAACAACAACGTGAAGCTCGCTGGCAAGAACATCAATTGATTCCTGCGCCGCAACGCCGCATCGGCGTGATGGGGCTGGGCATACTGGGAAAAGCGGTGCTGGCGCAGTTGCAACAGTTCGGTTTTGACTGTGGCGGTTGGAGCCGTACGCCGAAGGCGTTACCAGGCGTGCGCTGCTGGTGTGGTGAAGCTGAACTCGACACGTTTCTGGCACGTACGGATATTTTGGTTTGCCTGCTGCCGTTAACATCCTCGACGACTGGCATGCTGAATGCCCAATTATTTGCACAACTTCCCGCAGGGGCATCGCTGGTTCAAGTGGGAAGGGGGGCACAGCTTGATCATCAGGACTTATTGCGGGCGCTGGATAGCCACCATTTGCGCGCGGCGGTGGTAGATGTGACGGATCCTGAACCTTTGCCGGCCGCACATCCTTTCTGGTCCCACCCGGCATTATGGCTGACGCCGCATATTGCCAGTCAGACTCAGGCTGAAGGAGCGGTTGAGGCATTGCTGGAGAATATCGTCCGTTTTGAGCGAGGTGAAACGATGGTCGGGCTGATTGACCGGCAACAGGGATATTAGCCGTTGATCTGCCACTGTCATCGGCTCCATTCGTGCAGTGTGCTCTGAAATAACCTACGCAAATACCCTTGAAATCAATAGGTAATGCTGTTGATACGGTGATCCCGATCGTCAGCAGAATGCGCTTATTACATAAGCACAGATATTTTTCCGTCGATGAGGTAACGCAATGCAGAAATTCATGGCTGAACAGCAGGTATTTGCTGATAACACCCTGTTACTGGATTCCCGCGCAGAGCACATCCCGCGTGGTGTCGTCACCGCACATCCATTGGTTATCGCCAAAGGTAAAGGGGCTGAGGTCTGGGATATCGAAGGTAATCGTTATCTCGATTTTGTCGCCGGAATCGGCGTCCTGAATGTGGGCCATAATCACCCGGCGGTGGTGTCTGCGGTACAGCAACAGCTCCAGCAGGTTTCTCATGTCTGTTTCCAGGTGGCGGCGTACCCTGGTTACATTGAATTGGCGCGGCGGCTGAATCAGTTGATAGGCAGCGACGTGGCGTATAAAAGCATATTTTTTACCAGCGGTGCCGAAGCTGTGGAAAATGCGGTGAAAATAGCCCGAGCCTATACTGGGCGCAGTGGTGTGATAGCTTTTGACGGCGCTTTTCATGGCCGTACATCGCTAGGTATTGCGCTCACCGGCATGAGTCAGCCCTACAAACAGAATTTCGGCCCGTTCCCGGGAGATATCTATCGGGTTCCATTTCCCAATACATTCCATGGCATCAGTGAAATTACCTGTCTGGCGGCGCTGGAATCGCTGTTTGTAGCACAAATTCAGGCGGAGCGGGTCGCAGCGATAATTATCGAACCGATACAAGGGGACGGTGGTTTTTTGCCCGCATCACCCCATTTTATGCAGGCGCTGCGGCAATTAACCCAGCTGCACGGCATCGTATTGATTTGTGATGAGATCCAGAGTGGTTTTGGCCGCACCGGAAAAATGTTTGGCTATGAGCACAGCGGCATCGTGCCTGATCTGATCACGGTTGCCAAAAGTCTTGGCGGCGGATTACCGATTTCTGGTGTGATTGGTCGCGGCGATATAATGGATGCCGCTCTGCCAGGCGGGTTGGGCGGTACTTATGGTGGTAACGCCCTGGCCTGCGCCGCTGCGCTGGCGGTGTTGGATCTGATGGAAGAAGGGACGTTGCTGGTTCGGGCAAATACGCTGGGGCAGCAACTGCGGGCCAGATTGCAGCAACTGGCGGAAAAGTATGCCTGCATCGGTGACGTGCGCGGTACGGGCTTTATGCTGGCTGCCGAAATAGTTGATCCAGATAGCCGTAAACCGGATGCCGCATTGACGCAGAAAATTCTGGATTATGCCTGTCAGGAAGGGTTGTTACTGATTAAATGCGGGTTATACCGTAATACCATCCGTTTTCTGGCACCGCTGGTCATCAGTGATTCGCAACTGGAAGAAGCCTCGCATATCTTTGATATCGCACTGGCTCGTGCCTCGGGGCGGTTGGGATAGTTATCTCATTCCTCATTGATTTTAAAGCATTATTCACAAATTACATACTGATGGTATGCCCAGGGTTAGCACTGGCGTAACAGGCCGAAAGCGTGTTATACCGTCGGAGTCGTGCTATATCATCTGAGTAATAGTGCCTGACTGGCCAATGAGGGGGGTTATGAACGGTTTAATGAAACTTGACCGCATTGATATCAATATTCTGGTACACCTGCAAAAAGACGGTCGTATCAGTAACGTGAACCTTGCTGACGCGGTTGGCCTTTCCCCCAGTCCTTGCCTACAACGGGTAAAAAGACTGGAAGCTGCAGGCTTTATTACTGGCTATGAGGCGCATATCAATCTCACTAAAATTACCGATTCGGTAACGGTGTTTACTGAAGTGACGTTGGCAGGGCATCGCCGGGAGGAGTTCATCAAGTTTGAAAACGCGATCCGCGAGGTGGATGAACTGATGGAGTGTCACCTGATTACCGGCGGGTACGACTATCTGCTGCGTTTCATTACCCGCAGCATTGAGCATTATCAGGACGTGATAGAAGGGCTGTTGGACCGCAAGGTCGGTATCGATAAATACTTTAGTTATATTGTTATTAAATCGCCGATTATGAAAAGCAGTGTTCCGCTGCGATCACTGATTACCCGCCAGACTCACGCAGAATTCCCTTTATCCTGACCATTAATAATGCTGGCCCCCTCGTGTATTCGTCACGGGTAGGAGGGGGGCCGAATATTCAGTACATCAGGATGATGTTAATCGTTGCAACATGGTTAATTGGTCAAGTGCGTCCTGCATGGCATCCATCCCTTTGACCAATTCTTTCAGATTATTCAGATTCGCGGTGAGGTTACTGTGGTTTTTGTTGGTATCCGCACTCATGCTGGCAATCTGATTCGCGGCAGAAATGCTCTTATCAGCCATTCCTTGTGTCGTACTGACTGTTTGTGAGGCAATTTCCCGAATATGAGCAATGGTATTCACCGCTTCCTTAATGCTTTTTGTGGTGGCATCCACCTGCTCTTTTGACGAGCTGGCAAGTTTGCGCACTTCTTCAGCGACGACGGCAAAACCCCGGCCTGCCTCGCCAGCCCGGGCAGCCTCGACTGCCGCGTTAAGCGCCAGCAGATTGGTTTTATCGGCAATGGCATTGATACCGCCGGTGATTTGACTGATACCGAGCGAAATATGCTCCAGATCATTAAGACCGTTTTCCAGCCGATCCTGTTCGGCGCGGGTTAATGTCGCACTGTCGCTGATTTCGCGGATACTGGATTGCGCCATTTCCAGTGTTTTGCTCTGACGCATCGTCGCATCTTCGAGTTGGGGCAGAGTGCTTAATAACGGCGCGAGTGTTCGTTCATAGTCTACAACCTGATTGACAACATGAGATTGAATGCTGTTGAGCGCTTCCCAGCGGCGCAATGAACGTTGCGCATAATGACCAGCATATGCCGCATATTCGACAGGAAAGCGAGTCATGGCCTGGATATCGCGATTGAAGAAAGCCAGCGCTGACAAGGTTTGGTTAATAGGAACACCGAGAATTTCACCAAAGCTGGAAAAGCCTGCGGCCGGGACGTTGCCGAAAAAACTGGCCTTACCCAGCTTTGTGAGATTTCCCATTCGTCGTAGAACACAATCGTTAAGCAGCAGGCCACTGGGTGTTGTACCGCAGTGGGAAACGAACTGTTGCCAGTCATTGTGGGTTGTGGCGATAAAATCGGTTGCCTGAAGCAGATGGAGTCGGTCGCCGAACTCCAGATCGCAGAAAAAGTCGATATGATCAGCTTTGATTGCCGCCACAGAACGAATGAAATATTCGTTATCCACTTTTACTGCAAAGGTTTTTCCCTCTAGACGATTGCCGATTTGATCTGGTGGACAACGGAGGTAATCGGCTAATGCTGCAACAATGGGTATTGTCTGGCCCTGATCATCGAATACTGAGGTAACGGTACGTGCCACCGGGTCGGCTTCGGCAACCAGCCAGCTTTTTGATGTCGGTTCAAAGTTTTGACTTTTGAATGGTGCAAAGGATTTGCCTTTAGCCATTCGGCAGAAAATTAATACCGCTTTTCCCTGTAGTACTGAACCGCCAGTACCGATATAAGTGGCGCTAAAATCCAGTTTACCGCCAGCAGAACCACCAATCGGCAGGCAGGGAAAGCGTCCGCAGGCATACCAGGCCTGCATCAAAAAACCTTCCGAGGCAGAAAGTCCATCGCAATACACCAGGGCAAACGTTCTGTCCGCCGATAACGGCATTTTGACGTCAAGTCGTTCCAATTCCTTGCGAATAGCATCAATCCGCTGACGTGCAGTGGCTTTTCTCTGCACGTGCAGATCAACCATGTGGACTTCATGTTGGGAAATCAATGACTGAGGTAACCATAACCAACTGCCCTGATGGCCCTCCATGTCGCAGTAGGTGGAGGCGTCTGGTTTGGTGCACAACGCTCCTGTCGATGAAAGGGTAATCACGGTTCTGTTGGGGGTGGAGAACCGCTGCCAGGCAGCACTGACCTGCGGAAAATTCACATTGGGAGGCACGAAAGTAAGCAGCAGACCTGATTTATTGGGAACACCGACTGCGTGGAGTGATGTTGGCAGGGCATCACAATCAAAGCTACCACTGGTGGGGCTGGTTCCGTGAATGCCGATTTTACCGGCAGCAGAGAGGAAAGACGATATTATTCCCATTATTCTCTCCATTATCCTTGAGTAAATGTTAAATCATCGTAAAGTATATTGATATGACATAACGTTGATCTGTGTCACGCGATGAATTAAGCAACCAATCTTTATTTTTTAATCCAGTGGAAATAATTATCTGTTTTCGCTTTTTCGATAACTATTTTATCCGTACTAACTATGTTACGAGATTATATCGCAATGCTGTTATACCCAACAGGTTTCAATATGCTGGAAGATAGGAGGTAAGTGGTTTCTGATTTTTCAATATAATTTATTGATTTTATTTAATATTATATAGAGTTGTTTGCGTGCGGCTGACGGCTGCACCAAGGGGTGAAACCCAGAGATGTGCCGGGTAACTGAAGGATACCAATATACCTGTAATACGTGAGATAACAGGTATATTCATCGGATCAGTAACTATGTTTATCCCAATCTGTTATTAGTATGAGTAGTGATATTTTTTATTATTTTTTATTGAATGTTTCATGCTATGAATAATATAAACCTTAACTAAAAATTAATAATGCTGTTATCAGCAGATTCGCATTAATACCTATCTTATACCCATCATCCTGCAAATTGCAGGGGTGTTGGCTCTCCTCACTCACCTTGGTCACTTATGGGAGTAAGCTCCGGGGATTCGCTGTGTTGCCGCCTTCCTGCAACTTGAATTATTCAGGGTATATTTTGGTTTTTACATCCGCGCCTTTTTGATAATCGCTGGAAGCAGTCAATGAATACAGACTCAGGCGCGGTATGGAAGTCAGTCGGAATTATTCAGTTAATTCAGTAACGGCGGCAAGTGCCTGGGTGCCATATATCATCGATGGGCCGCCGCCCATTAAAATGGCAACATCGATAGCCTCTACCAGTTCTTCTCTTTTGGCTCCGGCCTTGAGTGAGTCGGCAACATGAGCAGCGATACAACCGTCGCAACGCGCGGCAATAGCGATGCCCAGCGCGATTAGCTCTTTTTGCTTGATGCTTAGCGCGCCTTCCTTTATGGCTGCTTTGTGTAGCGTCATGAACGCATCCATGACCTCCGTACTCTCTTTTTGGTAAGCCATGCTTAACTGACGTTGTTCCTGATTAATGGTTTTGTAGCTCTTGCTCATGCTTGGCTCCTGTTAACAAACGTATGGCTCGATAATGGGTGTTTCCACCGCAAGATAAATAAGTATATACCCGTCATACTTCAAGTTGCAGGTGTGTTGGCTGCGCTCATTCACCCGAATCACTTATCTGAGTAAGCTCATCGGGATTCATTCTCTTGCCGCCTTCCTGCAACTCGAATTATTTTGGGTATAGAACATCAGGAATGGCAGCATTTACCATGACCGGACTTGTTCCCACTTGAATGGCAGGCGCTATGTCCAGGCGCATGAATGGCATCTTGCTGGCAGCAGCGTCTGACAATTCCGCCAGTAGCGGGATTGTCATCATGATGGTGACAGCCACATCCACCTTCCGGCTTGTTAGCATGGTTTGGCGAGGCTTTCCCTTGACTGGCCTCAGTTAATGCGGTCACGGGGATGTCGTCTGGTTTGAGCGTATCAGGTTGACGGCCATCCAGCTGGAATACCTGGAAATGATGTTCCAGTAAGCGTCCCAGCATCTGTGTACCAATATTACGCACGATGATATGGTCGGCTTGTTGTTCAAGAAGTAACTCAATCAGTTGCTGCTTGCCGGTACAGTTGGTGTCCAGTGCCGGATTAGCATGGCGACTTATCTCTGTGCCATGCTCATTAATGAACGCGATGCTCAGCGCTTTGGTAAAGTGCCCGGCAATACGATCTTCATTCATCGGAATGGCTGTGATCATTGTCAATACTCCTCTCATTATGGGACATCATCAGGGCTTTCCCCTGAGACAGGCAGTCCACGACTTTAAAGCGGGCTGCTTTTAATACGTTGGCCAGTGTTTGACGGGAAACGCCCATTTCGACGGCGGCTTCCTGTTGCTGCATTCCCATCAGATCAACCAGCCGTAATGCTTCAAACTCATCTTCTTTCAGATAGACACGTTCAAGCTGATTCATTGACCGGCCATTAGGTTTGAAACAGCTATTAGCGGGCCTTCCACAAATGATTCTTGGAATTTTAGGTCGCGGCATAACGTCTCCTTTATAGTGGCATATGCCATATATACGCTTCGTTTATAGCATATGCAAATTATTATATTCAATTACGAGCCGATGCGCTGATGTATAACGCGCTGGCACTACTGGCCAGTAGCGTCGGTATTTCAGCGCATTACCTGTGTTTTTCGGCTTCTGTGATACAGGAAGCCTATAGCTGGGCTGTCGGTGGGTTCGTCTTTCTACAATATTTAATTAGAAAAATCACTTTATCTCATCTTACTTTTTATTGTTAAATAAGAACTATTATTGTTACCACTTGTGTTTGCATTTATATTGTTGCGGCGGACCTGTGTTCCGCTACGCATTATGTCCGCTTAAGGAGTCATTATTCATGTTTGTTCCCTTACTCATCATGTTCCGTGAGGGGCTTGAGGCGGCACTGATCGTCAGCCTGATCGCCAGTTATCTGAAACGTACCCAATGCGAACAATGGCAGGGTGCGGTCTGGGGCGGGGTCATTCTGGCAGTGGTGTTGTGTCTGGCGCTTGGGGTGTTTATCAATGCCACTACGGGAGAGTTTCCGCAGAAACAGCAGGAACTGTTCGAAGGTCTTGTCGCGGTGATCGCCGTTGGCATACTGACCTACATGGTGTTCTGGATGCGTAAAGTGTCCCGGTCGGTTCGGGTGCATCTGGAAGGTGCTATCGATCAGGCACTCAGCGCCAGTAAACGTCAGGGTTGGACGCTGGTGGCGATGGTGTTTTTTGCCGTCGCGCGTGAAGGGTTGGAATCGGTGTTCTTTCTTCTGGCGGCTTTTCAGCAGGATGTCGGTATTGCCGCACCGATTGGCGCCGTACTCGGACTCGTGTGTGCCATCGTGGTGGGGATGATGATCTATTGGGGCGGCGTGAAACTGAATCTGGCCCGCTTTTTCAAATGGAGCAGTCTGTTCATCCTGTTTGTTGCCGCTGGTCTGGCCGCGGGGGCGATCCGCGCCTTCCACGAAGCGGGCTTGTGGAACCAGTTTCAACAGGTAGCGTTTGATTTCAGTACCACACTTTCTACCCATACACTGTTTGGCACGTTGCTAGAAGGCATCTTCGGCTATCAGGAAGCGCCAACTGTCAGCGAGGTGGTTGTCTATTTTATGTATTTGATCCCGGTGCTGTTTTTCTTTTTCTTTCCGCAACGCATGGGGCCAATAGCGGTTCCGGCACAACATAAAAATCATCATTAATTGTAAAAAGGGATATGTCTATGTCTGCACCATTCTTTAATCGTACATCGTTGTGCGCCGCTTTATTTACCCTGCCCATGTTTAGCGTACTGGCTGCGGATATTCCGCAAGTTAAGGTAACGGTTAGCGACAAACAGTGTGAACCGATGCAAATCACCCTGAAGGCGGGCAAAACACAGTTTGTGGTATCGAACGCCAGCCAGAAAAATCTGGAATGGGAAATCCTCAAAGGGGTGATGGTGGTGGAAGAGCGTGAAAATATCGCGCCAGGTTTTACCCAAAAAATGACCGCCAACCTGCAACCGGGCGAATATGACATGACTTGCGGTCTGCTCAGTAATCCTAAAGGCAAGATTGTAGTTACCGCGGCGTCAGACAAGATGTCTGGAGCGAAAATCAATTTGTTGGATCTGGTCGGGCCGATCGCGGAATACAAGGTCTATGTGACTAAAGAGGTTGATGGACTGGTACAGCAGACCAAAAAGTTCACCGATGCCATCAAAGCCGGCAAGCTGGAGGAGGCGCGGCAGCTCTATGCGCCAACTCGCCAACATTATGAACGGATTGAGCCCATCGCGGAGCTGTTCTCTGATCTGGATGGAAGTATTGACGCCCGTGAAGATGACTATGAGAAGAAAGCTGAAGATCCAAACTTCACTGGTTTTCACCGCCTGGAGAAGGCGCTATTTGCTGATCACACCACTAAAGGCATGACGAAGTATGCCGAGCGTCTGTACAGCGATACGCTGGAATTGCAACAACGAATTGCGACGCTGACTTTCCCGCCGAGTAAAGTGGTCGGCGGCGCGTCTGGGCTAATTGAAGAAGTGGCAGCCAGCAAAATCAGTGGTGAGGAAGACCGCTACAGTCGTACCGACCTGTGGGATTTTCAGGCCAATGTTGACGGTGCGCAAAAGATTGTCAACTTATTACGCCCTCTGCTGGAAAAAGCCAATCAGCCACTGCTGGCTAAGATCGATACCAATTTTAAGACTGTGAATGGCATTCTGGCGAAGTACCGGACCAAAGACGGTTTCGAATCTTATGAGAAATTGACTGATGCGGATCGCACGGCGTTGAAAGGGCCGATTACTGCGCTGGCGGAAGATCTGGCGCTACTGCGCGGTGTGCTTGGACTGGACTGAGGCGGATTACCATGAGTCGTCATACAACTGGCCCGCATAATGGGCCACATGCACCGCAGCCGGAAGCCGCATCACCGTCGCGCCGGCGTTTGCTGCAAGGACTGGGTATGATGGGTGGCGCACTGGCGCTAGGGGGAGGCCGGGGGGTACAGGCGGAGGAAAAACCGTCGACACCACAGGATGATCGTTGGGGAAAACAGTCGTTCTATGGCCTTCACCAGGCTGGTATTACCACCCCACAGCAAGCATCGATGTTGCTGGTGGCATTTGATGTGCTCGCGACCAGCAAGGCCGATTTAACGCGCCTGTTTCAATTGTTGACCCAACGCATTGCCTTTCTGACCACCGGGGGCGAGGTGGCGGCGGTTAATCCTCTGTTGCCGCCAGTGGATTCGGGCATCATGGGACCGGTGATTTACCCTGATAACCTGACGATTACGGTATCGGTGGGGACGTCTCTGTTTGATGAGCGCTTTGGACTACAGGCGCACAAGCCGCTGAAACTGCAACGTATGGTTCGTTTCCCACATGATTCGCTGGATGCCAGTCTGTGTCACGGGGATCTGCTACTGCAAATTTGTGCCAATAGCAACGAAACTGTATTGCATGCGTTGCGCGATATTATCAAACACACACCGGACCTGCTGAGTGTGCGCTGGAAGCGGGAAGGGTTCATTTCTGGCCATGCGGCGCGGACTAACGGGAAAGAGACACCGATCAACCTGCTGGGTTTTAAAGACGGGACAGCCAACCCCAACACCGGCGACACTACACTGATGGATAAGATTCTGTGGGTTGGTCCGCACTCTGGGGAGCCGTCATGGGCGGTGGGCGGCAGTTATCAGGCGGTGAGAATTATCCGTTTTTATGTCGAATCCTGGGACCGGACTCCTCTTCAGGAACAACAGACTATTTTCGGGCGCGAAAAAGACAGCGGCGCACCGCTTGGTATGAAACATGAGCATGACGAACCGGACTACCGTCAGGATCCGGCAGGCAAGGTGATCCCACTGGATGCCCATATGCGTCTTGCCAATCCACGGACACCCGAGACGCGTGTCAATCTGATGCTGCGTCGTGGTTACAGTTATTCTCTGGGCGTATCCAACTCGGGCCAGCTCGACATGGGGTTGCTGTTTGTCTGCTATCAGGCTGACCTGGAAAATGGCTTCCTGACCGTACAAAAACGGCTCAATGGTGAACCGCTGGAGGAGTACATCAAACCGATCGGTGGTGGCTATTTCTTTGTACTACCGGGGGTGAAAAACACGGGTGACTATCTGGCTCGTGGATTATTGACGGCTTGATTGTTGGGGCGATGTATTCGCCCTCAACATCGAGAATAAGACGATAGCGAGATCCCTTCTGATACGTGTTCCTACTACGCCTGCTCGCAACGTATTACCGAATTCTGCAACTCGAATTATTCAGAATATACATAGCTATTCAAATATATTAGTACGTTATTCATAGAGTATTCTCGGATTTATACAATTGCATGAAAATATATTGTTGCCCTTTTATGTAAAAACATTCGTAGTAGTCTAAATATAAAAATAGGGTATGACACTGATATGTTTCATCAATGGCAGAGGTTCTATTATGAAAACGACTCACGCAGAGAAAAGAACACATATGCTAATAATGTGTATGCTAATTACAGGGTGTGTTAGTCCCTATCCCGTGCCCGTCACCGAGCCTTCCTCTGAAGAGATAAATAATGTACTTAATGAAGATATAAATGAGTATCAAAAAATGACGACTTTGGCGATTTTATATCGTGATGTCTGGAGTAATAAATCATTCGGGCTTGTCACTCAGTCGAATGCCTTTAGTGAATTGGGTTTTATCGGCACGGTCACGGCATTGGTCGCTGGGGTTAATGGTGCCACAACGACTGCCTGGGCTGGAGGCGGGGTAGCGGCAGGTTCTTCTATTCTGCCACAGCGATATCAGTATTCCGCACAGGCCATGAATTACCGGAGTGCTGCTGAAGCGGCAAATTGTATTTATGATGTGGTAGTTAAGAACGGTGAATTTTTGCGTGCTAGTAATAACATTAATTTATTCCCAGGGCTATTAGAAGAAGAAAAAAGATATTTAGGCGATATCACTTACGAACTAAAAAAGAAACAATCTGATGTAAAACTTCTGACACCTGATCTGGATACCTTGAAAAAAGCGCTGACGGGCGTTTCTGGTAGAACCAACAAAAATATTGATGATGCAAAAGTAAACCAATTAATTAATGATATGTATGTCTGTAAATTAGCAGTAACAGGTAAATAGGTTATGTCATTTCATTCTTTAGGAAAAAGCAGAACAGGCATTTAGCCCGACATAATCATAAAATATTCCCGGCTATTTTTATATATCCGGGATTTATATTACGCCAACATACTATGTTGTTCAGCTCGGATAATGATTTTACCGGGCAACAGCTCAATATTATGCGTTGAGGCCATTAACCCACTACGGGTAAGCCAGTCGCCCGCCAGATAAATTTCACCGTTGTCATGTACCCAGTCAGCGCCTTCCTGTTCAGTGCTATCCAACTGTGTCATCAGCTCGGCAATGTCGGTATCGTCGCTAAGCCGGGTGAGTACCAACCCGTTGCGGTATAGCTGGATATGAAACCATGTTCCCGCCGTAAACCCTGCGTCATCCAACGCTTGCCCTGTCATGGTCAGCTCTGGTAGTCCATTGTTATGAAACGTAGACTGAACGTTCATTGCACACTCTCCTTTTTTATCTGGCTCATCGGGAAATCCTCTCAGTCAGCCGAATCACTTACTTTAGTAAGCCATCGGGACGCCTTCACTTACCGCTTTCCTGCAACTTGAAAAGTGACGGGTATAGTCAATTTCAACATGCCTGGAGATAAAGTAATGGTTTTACCTGGATGTTGTCCATCCTAATTCACAGGATAGTGCAACTATAATGTCTATCTTTATTAAGACAGCGGATTCCGCTATGGCGCTGCACGGTTTTATCGATACAATCTTGAGTAAAAAGGGGGATATGTCGGTATGGTAAATTTTTAGTGGATTAAATCGATATTATTCTCGATGAGAATTTTTATAATCCGAATTTTGGTATGTGACGTTTTTTTTGGCTATTATGGCCATCCTTTTTTTCTATCAGAGATAATGCGCGGCCTTAATAAGGCAGTGGTTTGTCTTGGTATTCTGCCAGCGTTTTAGCCAGATATAAAAAACCAGCTATTATTTATAAAGTGTCGTTATGTAAGAGTGATAAGAATAAGTCTCTATCACCTGGATTATCCGGGTGACTTACAGTTCAGACTCTGTGTTAACTGTTTTTGATGGCAGCAAACCTAATAAAAGGATACACACCATGTGCTTAGATTTCTTAATTAACAAAAATGGTAACGAATATGCGGTAAATGGGCGTTCAATGGAGTTTGCCGATGAACTGGGTTCAAGACTATTTTTCCGCAAGGCGGGATACCCGTACCACTCAACGGCGCGCCTTGAGCGATGCCAATTTAGTTGGATAGGAAAGTATAGTTTCGTGAGCATGAATGCCTTTAATCTTGATGTGGCAGTCGATGGCATGAATACCGACGGACTTTCTGGTGGCATGCTATGGTTGCCCGGTAGCGAATATCCTGAGAATACAAATCCAGCCAACACCATCTCCAGCGTCGATTTTCTACAATGGATGCTCAGTAGTTTTTCTCGTTGCAATGAGGTCATTAGCGCACTAGGCAGAAACGTATCGGATGGGGCTGACCTTCACACATTTTTTGAGTATGAACCTCTGCCGGGCACGCAGCCACAAGTCAATGTCTCTAAAATCTCTTATAAAGATCTTGGTATTAGTGACTCGAATGATTTCTTTCCTCTTCACTACTCCATCAATGATGCCACGGGACATAGCATTGTCATCGAATTTATCGCGGGGAAAATGCACATATATAATAATCCGGTGCATGTTTGTACTAATGTTCCTGAATTTCCAGTGCATCTTCAAAATTTGAGAAATTATGTCAATTTGCAAAAAACCAATATTACAACGGCCTCCTTCAACTCATACGTTGTAGAGGCGACAGGCAATGGAACCGGGTTGCTTGGTATGCCCGGTGACCTGACTCCGCCAAGTCGTTTTGTCCGGGCTGTTGCCATAACCAGCTTTGCCGATCAACCAGTCAGTTCGGATGAAGCAATGAACTTGGCTTTCCATATCCTTAATACAACCGACATTCCCAAAGGGGTTCTCAAGGAACCGGGTGAACAAGGAGCGGAAGATTACACCCAATGGGTAGTAAGCAAAGATCTGATAAATAACGTGTATGCCATTCGTTATTACGACTCACCGCAAGTCACCGCAGTTAGACTCGACGATCTGGATTGGGAAGCACTGGATGGAAAATTCTATAAACCGGTATCTTCTGTCTATCACACCATCGCCAATAGCGAACTGGGGAAATAGTCAAAAAAGTATATACCCAATATATTTCAATCTGTTGTAAAGAAACAAACGAATAAATCCCTGAAGGATTGGTTTGAATGTGGCTCACAACGGCCTCAAAGAGGCGAGGTCCAGGGATGGACCAGCAGATAAAACGCCTGTGATTTAAAAGATGACGAGTATGGATTTCAAACCGCCGGGGTATCTTTTTTCTTCTGCCTGCTATCGGTTTTCCAATATTCAATCAGACAACAGTACATAACTATTTCTTTATTATACAAACAGAGATAAATTAAAGAGAAATGCTTATGCAACTATACTGAATAGGTAATTACTCACGCTATCTATGTGACTATTTCAATATGCTGTTATTAATAGAGAATTAAAAATGACGACTGCGTCACGAGAATATGTTTTATCATATTTTGCATATTTATGAATAACAATTCTGATAATTTTGACTAATGTAAAATAATTAATCGCGCAGAAAGTATATTTATTAAATATAAGAAAAACATATGATAAATATCAAGCGGTTAAATAATTGTGTAAATGGTGATTCATAAATTAAAAATTTCCATTTGAACATAAAAAGTCCTTATTCATGTTATCTATTCAAATTTGATTTTATTTAAATAAATAAAACAATGCGCTGGCTCAATAAAAAAGAAGTTTATTTATTTCAGATATCGTCATGTGATCTCAGTCACAATAAACCCATCGCTATTAAATAATATGGCCACGTATTCCAGACAGGAATAAAAACGTTAATTGGTAAATATTCATTATTTACCGCGAATTAATATTGTCTGTTTTATTTAAAAGGAATCACCATGCAGAAACATTATGTCGGATCAGAGATAGGGCAATTGCGCAGTGTAATGTTGCATCGGCCAAATTTAAGTCTGAAAAGACTAACCCCTTCAAACTGTCAGGAATTATTATTTGATGATGTGCTGTCGGTTGAACGAGCTGGTCAGGAACATGACATATTTTCTAATGTCCTGCGTCAGCAAAATGTCGAGGTTTTATTATTGACAGATTTGCTTACCGAAACACTGGAATTGCCAGAAGCCAAAGACTGGCTGTTAAATGCCCAGATTTCTGATTACCGTTTAGGCCCTTCTTTTGCAGCTGACATTCGTGGCTGGCTTGCTGATCAGCCACACCGTCAGTTGGCCCGGATTATGACCGGCGGGCTGACATATAACGAAATTCCCGAAACGTTCAGTAATATGGTAGTGGACACCAATCGGGAAACGGATTTTATCATGAAGCCGTTACCCAATCATTTATTCACCCGGGATACTTCATGCTGGATATATAACGGTGTTTCCATTAATCCAATGGCAAAAGTTGCGCGTCAGCGAGAAACCAATAATCTGCGGGCAATATACCGCTGGCATCCGTTGTTTGCCTCAGGTGGGTTTATCAAGTATTTCGGTGATGATAACAATAATTACGATCATGCCACGCTGGAAGGTGGCGATGTATTAGTTATCGGTCGTGGTGCGGTATTAATTGGTATGTCCGAGCGCACTACTCCCCAGGGTGTTGAATTCCTGACGCGGTCTTTATTCCAGCATAAACAGGCCGATTGCGTTATTGCGCTGGAATTGCCGAAACACCGCTCTTGTATGCATCTTGATACCGTGATGACACATATTGATGTCGACACGTTCTCTGTTTATCCCGAAATCGTGAGTAACGACACCCAGTGCTGGACGTTGACCGACGACGGCCATGGTGGGCTGAAACGTCAGGAGGAAGCGAATTTCCTGAAAGCCATTGAGCGGGCACTAAGTATTGATCACGTCAGGCTGATTACTACCGGTGGCGACCGTTTTGAAGCAGAGCGTGAGCAGTGGAACGATGCCAATAATGTCCTGACTGTGCGCCCCGGTGTGGTGATTGGTTATGAGCGCAATACATGGACCAATGAGAAATATGATAAGGCAGGCATTACGGTGTTACCTATTCCCGGTGATGAACTCGGACGGGGACGTGGTGGTGCGCGTTGCATGAGTTGCCCACTTGAACGTGACGCTATCTGAGCCACATCACAGGAGAAACAGAATGACAAAACCAACATTGGTTGTTGCGCTCGGTGGCAATGCCTTGCTCAAACGGGGCGAACCGCTGGAAGCGGAGGTTCAACGCCGTAATATCGAACTGGCCGCTCGGACCATTGCCGGTCTAACTGAACACTGGCGTGTGGTGCTGGTACACGGCAACGGCCCACAGGTTGGATTGCTGGCACTACAGAATAACGCCTATACCGAGGTTACCCCTTATCCGCTGGATATTCTGGGGGCGGAAAGTCAGGGCATGATTGGCTACCTGTTGCAACAGGCCCTGCACAATGATTTGCCGCAGCATGAGATCAGTACGTTGTTGACGCAGGTGGAGGTTGATCCGCACGATCCAGCCTTCACTCAGCCAACAAAATATATCGGTCCGGTCTATCAGCAGGAACAGGCCGAAACTATTCGGCGGGAAAAAGGTTGGATCATGAAAGCGGATGGTGGGCATTTCCGTCGTGTTGTCGCATCGCCACAACCGCAACGTATTGTTGAGAGCGATGCCATCAGTACCTTGATTGCGCGTGACCATCTGGTTATCTGCAACGGTGGCGGTGGGGTTCCGGTGGTCCGTAACCACGAGGGCCAGCTATCGGGTATCGAAGCGGTTATCGATAAAGATCTTTCGGCCGCCATGCTGGCGCGTCAAATCAAGGCAGATGCTTTGCTGATACTGACTGACGCCGACGCCGTCTACCTCGACTGGGGGAAAGCCACCCAGCGACCCCTGGATAAAGTCACGCCCGGCGATCTGGCGGGCATGTCTTTCGATGCCGGTTCCATGGGGCCTAAAATCGCTGCCGCTTGTGGGTTTGTCAATCAATGTCATGGGGTGGCAGGCATCGGATCACTCGCGGATGGCGCGGCTATTCTGGCCGGGAAAAAAGGCACCCTCATCCGTTTCGCATAAATAACACCTGGTTAATTAAACCGTTATTCACGGTCAGGAATACTGTGCGCCAAATTCCTGATGCGTAAAAATTATGTAATTGATTTTAAAGGAATAAATAATGTCTATTAATTTATATAACCGCCATTTTCTGAAGTTGCTGGATTTCACTACCGAGGAAATCCAGTTCCTGATCAACCTGGCCATTGATTTGAAAAAGGCCAAATACAGCGGTACAGAGCAACCGAAATTAACCGGTAAAAATATCGCGTTGATCTTTGAAAAAACCTCCACCCGCACGCGTTGTGCATTTGAAGTGGCCGCGTTTGATCAGGGAGCGCGAGTGACTTATCTCGGCCCCAGCGGTTCACAGATTGGCCATAAAGAATCGATGAAAGACACCGCCCGCGTGCTGGGCAGAATGTATGACGGCATTGAATATCGCGGGTTCGGTCAAGCCATTGTTGAGGAACTGGCCCGGTTTGCCGGTGTACCGGTATGGAATGGTCTGACCGACGAATTCCATCCAACCCAGATTCTGGCCGACCTGATGACCATGCTGGAACATGCGCCGGGTAAACAACTAAACCAGCTTTCCTTTGCCTATCTGGGCGATGCCCGCAACAACATGGGCAATTCATTGATGGTCGGTGCCGCCAAAATGGGCATGGATATCCGGCTGGTGGCACCGAAAACCTACTGGCCGGAAGACACGCTGGTACAGCAGTGCCGGGACATCGCTCGTCAGACCGGGGGCCGTATTACCTTGACCGAATTCGTCGATGAAGGCGTCGCAGGGGTCGATTTCCTCTACACCGATGTCTGGGTGTCAATGGGGGAACCCAAGTCGGCCTGGGCCGAACGAGTCAGCTTGATGAAACCATACCAGATCAACCGTGCCGTGATGGAGGCTACCGGTAATCCCCAGGCCAAATTCATGCACTGTCTGCCCGCTTTTCACAATGAGCACACCCAGGTAGGCCGTGAGATTGAACTGGCTTACCAGTTAAAAGGGCTGGAAGTGACGGACGACGTTTTCGAGTCCGAGAACGCCATTGTTTTTGATGAGGCGGAAAACCGCATGCATACCATCAAAGCCGTCATGGTTGCCACGCTGGCTGGTTAATGCCTGATCCGCGTCAAGGTAGTTGTCGCCACCGGGGATGATGGGTGTCTCGTTTTCTCCGGTGCTTATTCCGCGATGGTTATTTACCACACCTGTCAGTGCTTAATGCACTGCGCAAGGAAGTAACATCATGAAAACATTTAAATTCCCTTCAGCCTACACCATTCTTTTTTTACTTATCACACTCATGGCCATGCTCAGTTGGGTTATTCCGGCGGGTCAATATGATATGAAGATGAACCCCACATTGGGCAAAGAGGTGCCAGTGGCCGGAACCTGGCATCCGGTGGCCTCCCACCCACAGGGGATCACGGATGTGCTGCTGGCGCCGATCGATGGTCTATACAATCATCGTACTAATGAAGCTGGTGCCATTGATGTGGCGCTATTTGTTCTTATCGTGGGGGGGTTTCTCGGCATTGTGACTAAAACTGGTGCGATTGATGCCGGGATAGAACGAGTCACAGTGCGCTTAAAGGGGCGCGAAGAGTGGATGATCCCCATTCTGATGGCCCTGTTTGCCGCCGGGGGAACCATTTATGGCATGGCGGAAGAGTCGCTCCCTTTTTACAGTCTAATGGTACCCGTCATGATGGCGGCGCGTTTTGATGCGGTTGTTGCCGCAGCAACGGTTTTGCTGGGGGCGGGCATCGGTACACTCGGCTCCACCATCAATCCCTTCGCTACCGTGATTGCCGCCAACGCGGCGGGAATTCCGTTTACGGCGGGTATCGGTTTGCGCATTGCCATTCTGATTATTGGCTGGTTGATTTGTGTCGCTTATGTCATGCGTTACGCCCGTAAAGTGAAACGAGATCCTGCCGCGTCGATAATAGCCGATCAATTGGACGCCGATCGTGAGCATTTTTTGGGCAATAAAAGCCATGAGATACTGCCGTTTACCACTACCCGCAAAGTGGTGCTAACCCTTTTTGCCCTGGCTTTCGCCGTGATGATTTACGGCGTATCCGTTCGGGGCTGGTGGATGGGGGAAATTTCCGGCGTTTTCCTGGCCGCAGCGATTATCATCGGCTTGATTGCCCGGATGAGTGAAGCAGAACTGACCTCCACTTTCATCGATGGCGCCAGGGATCTGCTGGGTGTGGCACTGATTATCGGCATTGCCCGCGGCATTGTGGTCGTTATGGACAACGGGATGATCACACACACGATTCTCAATCAGGCGGAAGAGTGCGTAAGCGGGTTGTCCTCGGTGCTGTTCATTAACGTGATGTTCCTGCTTGAAGTCTTGCTCTCTTTTCTGGTGCCTTCCTCTTCCGGTCTGGCGGTGCTCACCATGCCCATCATGGCGCCGCTGGCCGACTTTGCCAACGTCGGTCGCGAGCTGGTCGTCACGGCATATCAATCCGCTTCCGGCGTGGTCAATCTGATTACACCTACTTCCGCTGTTGTGATGGGTGGATTGGCAATTGCCCGTATTCCCTATGTGCGTTGGTTGCAATGGGTCGCGCCGTTAATCGCGATCCTGACTGTACTGCTGATGGTCGCTCTGAGTCTGGGGGTACTTCTGTAAGCACGCCGTTTTTCGGCTGTATCTCGTTGCGTAATCGTTTCTGCGGCTGATGTGCAAATTTGCCTTAGTAAACCCTTTATTTCCTATAAATTTGGCACTCTATTGTCTACAGGATTGTCGTTATGGTGAAGAAATCTCGAACAACACTCGATAAGGAACAGGCTCAACTGGCTCTTTGCCAGCAGCTAATTATTGGCAATAGCTATAGTTCTCAGGAGCAACTACGTAAGGAAATGCAACGGCGTGGGTACCAGGGAATTAGTCAATCCACTATTTCCCGGCTGTTAACGCTGCTCGGCGTCATTAAAATCAGAAACGCGAAAGGACACAAAATCTATGCACTTAGTCCACAAGGGCAACCTGAACCGGATGCTTCCCGACCGATCGCCGATATGGTGGTACATGTTGAGCATAACCATGAGTTTATCCTGATTTCCGTTGTTTCCGGTTATGCGCGGGCGGTTGCGCGAGTCATTGATCACCACGCTCTGCCAGAGGTGTTGGGCGTGGTGGCGACCAGCAATATTGTCTGGATCGCCCCACGGGATACCCGCAATATTTTGCAGGTGCACCAGCGGGTTCTGCGTTCTCTGGGGTTGGAAGACGTCTAACGGTCGCCTTTCCTGTCTGGCTGTGCAGCAAGGGCAGGGCGTGATAGCCCTCACACAGGAATAACAACGTAAGCGGTTCCGCGTCTGAGTGATGAATTCTTTAAATGGCGCAGTGATTATGGTCTGAGAGGGGTGATATACCGTTCTCAGATTTTTTGTTTGTGCTGTGTACTGATTCCAGATAACGACCTGTCTTTGAACCGAGGGCCGAAAATTTTCACCTGTTCACAGCATTACTCCCTGAAACGATAAAATTATGCTTATCTTCATGCAACAAGTTACTCATATAACTAATTGTATTTAATGAATTATTGTTGGTTTTCGCTTTTTCCCATTCTGATGTGGGTATTTTTTACAACCTATTTATTTGAACTGCATCACATATTCAACAATTCGGTTAAATTTCAATAGTGCATAGTTATGCAATATTTATGCACTCCAGTTTTGATTCTCCGCATCTGCCATAAATTCTTCCCGGCAGGTAACACCTTATGAACATGTCCCCCCAGCATTGCACTATAATGGGGCATATTACTTAGCAAGGAAACCATTAATGTTTCCAGACTGTTAATGAAATAATGATTTAAAAATAGAATAATAAAATTAACGTATAAATAAAGGAGAAAATAAAAGTCAAAATAAGTGTTTTTTTATGCAAATAAATCCATTTCTGACTGCATGGTTATTTATAATGAGCGGGAATAATTGATCTATATCACCGTTTGATGGCTTTTTAACGCTAGAATTAGCGCTAAATCATCAACCCAAGAAGGTGTCAGAAAATGGAAAATAATAACCGTTTTATGCCGCATATCAGGCGGGTTACTCATCTAATGAAGATGTCTTGTCGCAGTTGCTTTACTTTTGCCTACTTCAATAAAAAATAGTCGCCCTTCTTCAATGGCATCCGTTAATTTTGATTCTCAATTATTACGGACTGTCATCCATCTCTGTTGAAACAAAAACTCACTTCGATTATTTTTTTCGAAAGGTGATGCTTTGTCTTCAATAATTGGTATCACTGGATACGTCCTTAATTATTGTAATCATTGCTGTAACTTACGGCATTACATGTTTGCGTAGTCAACGGTAATCGGAAGAACAATTCTACTTGTCATACTTCAAGTTGCATGTGTGTTGGCCGAGCTTATTCACCCGAATCACTTACGTGAGTAATCTCATCGGGATTTATTAGCTTTCCGCCTTCCTGTAACTCGAATTATTTAAAGTATACAAGAATTGTCAGGCTTCCTTGCGCCCTGAATTAGGCAAGTAATAAGTTGGACCGATTAATTCGGTCTGACGGGATTGATTCACCCTAAAATAAAAGAAGATAACCAGATGCAAAAATTAAAAATTGCCACTAGTACATCGGTACAATCCTGCTTCGAAATACAAAGGGAAGTGGTGGATATTAATCATACTGATTTTACTGATATTGCGGCGGTCGTGATTTCAGTTGATGACGTTAATAATGGCATGATTAAACAGGTAGAAAATACGGGATTCTCTATCCCGATATTTATTGCGGTTTGCTGTGAAGAAGAATTAGACAGTACGACGTTATCGTCGTTGACCGGGGTATTTGAACTGTGTACAGCGAATACTGACTTTTATGGTCGGCAACTGGAAGCGGCAGCGGCAAAATATGAAAGTGAACTATTGCCGCCGTTTTTTAATACATTAAAACAGTATGTGGAGATGGGGAATTCAACCTTTGCCTGTCCGGGGCATCAAGGGGGGCAATTCTTCCGTAAACACCCTGCGGGTCGCCAGTTTTTTGATTTTTATGGCGAAACGATATTCAGGTCGGATATGTGTAACGCAGATGTCAAACTGGGGGATTTACTGATCCATGAAGGTGCCCCTTGCGACGCGCAAATTCACGCGGCTAAGGTCTTTAACGCCGACAAAACCTACTTCATTTTAAATGGAACCTCTGCATCCAACAAAGTGGTCACCAATGCGTTATTAACCCGCGGCGATCTGGTGCTGTTCGATCGTAATAATCACAAATCCAACCATCATGGTGCACTGATTCAGGCTGGCGCCACGCCAGTGTATCTGGAAACGGCCCGTAACTCGTTCGGTTTTATCGGCGGTATTGATGCCCACTGTTTTACGGAAAAATATCTGCGCGATCAAATCCGCCAGGTTGCCCCGGAACGCGCCAGCGAAGCACGGCCATTCCGATTGGCCATTATTCAACTCGGTACTTATGACGGCACCATTTATAACGCGCGCCAGGTCGTGGATAAAATAGGCCATCTGTGTGATTACATTCTGTTCGACTCTGCCTGGGTTGGCTATGAACAGTTTATTCCCATGATGAAAGACTGCTCGCCGTTGCTGCTGGAACTGAACGAAAACGATCCCGGGATTCTGGTGACACAATCGGTACATAAACAGCAAGCCGGTTTTTCACAGACATCGCAAATACATAAAAAAGATAAACATATCAAAGGACAACCCCGTTATTGCAACCATAAACGCTTCAATAATGCTTTTATGCTACATGCGTCCACCAGTCCGTTTTACCCATTGTTTGCCGCATTGGATATCAACGCCAAAATGCATGAAGGGGAGAGTGGACGTCGCTTATGGCGCGAATGTGTTGAGCTGGGTATCGAAGCGCGCAAGATGCTGCTGGAAGCTTGTAAGATGATTAAGCCTTTTGTGCCGGTTACTGTGGATGGCCGCCCCTGGCAGGATTACGATACCTCTGTCATGGCCAATGATCTGCGTTTCTTTAATTTTATTCCCGGTGAAAAATGGCATGCATTTAGTGGTTATGACGAATCACAATACTTTATTGATCCTTGTAAATTACTGTTGACGACACCGGGTATTGATACCAATACCGGTGAATATACTGAATTCGGTATTCCGGCTACGGTATTAGCCAATTACCTGCGTGAAAATGGTATTGTGCCGGAAAAATGTGACCTCAATTCTATTCTTTTCCTGCTGACTCCGGCGGAAGATATTGCCAAAATGCAGCATCTGGTCGCATTGCTTGCCCGTTTTGAAAAACATATTGAACAAAATACATTGCTGAGCGAGGTGTTACCTACCATATATAAAAATAACGAGATCCGTTATAAAAATTATACCCTACGGAAACTCTGTCAGGAAATGCACGATCTTTATGTTAGTTATAATGTCAAACAGTTACAGAAAGAGATGTTCCGAAAAGATTATTTTCCTGCCATCGCCATGAATCCACAAGATGCCAATACTGAACTTGTTCGCGGTAATGTTGAATTAATTCCTCTGTGTAAAGCAGAAGGGCGGATCGCTGCAGAAGGCGCATTACCGTATCCTCCCGGCGTATTATGTGTAGTTCCTGGGGAAATATGGGGTGGTTCGGCATTGCATTATTTTCTGGCATTGGAAGAAGGTATTAATTTATTGCCGGGTTTCGCACCAGAATTACAGGGTGTCTATATCCAACAGGACGATGATGGAATAAAAAGAGCTTATGGCTATGTCATTAATTGCTAATTAATACCAGTGAATTTACTGAAATACCCTGTGTCAGTAATACATTATCACCAGGGAAAACAGAAAGAGAGATTAACTATGAGTAAGTCCAATAATAAAATGGGCGTAGTCTCGCTCACGATTTTGACGACCGTAAATATGATGGGGTCAGGTATTATTATGCTCCCCACCAAATTAGCCGAAGTAGGGACGATATCCATTATATCCTGGCTGGTAACCGCGGTTGGTTCAATGGCACTGGCTTTCGCTTTTGCCAAATGTGGCATGCTAAGTCGTAAGCCCGGAGGAATGGGTGGATACGCTGAATATACCTTCGGCAAGCCCGGTAACTTTATGGCGAATTACACTTACGGGGTTTCTTTGCTGATCGCCAACATTGCCATCGCGATTTCGGCGGTCGGTTATGGCATCGAATTGCTGGATACGTCGTTGTCGCCGTTTGGTATCTGTATCGCAACCATCGGCGTGCTATGGTTGGCCACTGTCGCCAACTTCGGTGGCGCACGGATTACCGGGCAACTTAGTAGTATCACCGTGTGGGGGGTAATTATCCCGGTAGTAGGAATATCCCTGTTCGGTTGGTTCTGGTTCAGCAGTGACGCCTATGTTTCGTCCTGGAATCCGCATCATGTGCCAACGTTTGAAGCTATCGGGTCGTCTATCTCCATGACATTGTGGGCATTCCTGGGGTTAGAATCCGCTTGCGCCAACACCGAAACTGTGGAAAACCCTGAACGTAACGTCCCTATCGCAGTATTGGGCGGGACATTAAGCGCGGCGGTCATTTATATTATCTCAACCAATGTTATCGCCGGGATTGTGCCTAACATGGAGTTGGCCAATTCCAATGCACCATTTGGTCTGGCGTTTGCCCATATGTTTAATCCGACAGTGGGTAAAATCATCATGGCATTAATGGTGATGTCCTGTGTGGGCTCTCTGCTGGGTTGGCAGTTCACTATTGCCCAGGTGTTTAAGTCTTCTGCCGATGCCGGTTTTTTCCCCAGGATTTTCTCAAAAGTCTCCAAAGCGGATGCGCCGGTTAAAGGCATGCTGGTCATTGTTATCCTGCAAAGTGCTATGTCATTGATGACAATTAGTCCGTCGCTGAGTAAACAGTTTGATGTACTGGTTAATCTGGCGGTGGTGACGAATATCATTCCGTATATTCTGTCGATGGCAGCGTTACTGGTTATTCAGAAAATGTCTGGTATTGAAGCGGGTAAAGCGCGCATCGCTAATGTGATTGCCTTTATCGGTGCTTTGTACAGTTTTTATGCACTGTACAGTTCCGGTTCAGATGCGATGATGTGGGGCGCGATTGTGACGTTCCTCGGCTGGACGCTGTACGGGTTGGTTTCTGCACGGTTTATGGCATCGAAGCGGATATCGGAAGGAACGCGTTAAACGGCCCTCTCTCTGTCGTTAATAACGTCCATCCCCTGGCAAGGGAAGGGATCAGAACCAGAACGATTATCATCAAACTCAGTCCCATTGTTATGCAATGGGACTTTTTACTGTTTGCTTTCAACTCTTGTCCGAAAGCGGCCTGAGTGGGCGAAATCAGAATCTGTCAGGCAATTTCTCTAACCGGTGCTGTTCTGGCCGGCGTATCCCCGGCGACGAAATAGTTGGCCGTGCTTTTCGCCAGCGGCTGATGACCTCGTATGCGATCGGCTATCTTTTCGGCCATCATGATGGTGGTAGCGTTAAGATTGCCGGTAATGATTTGTGGCATGATGGACGCATCGACAACCCGCAGCCCTTGAATACCATGCACACGTCCCTGACCGTCCACCACCGCCATTTTGTCCTTACCCATCTTGCATGAGCATGACGGGTGGAATGCCGTTTCGGCATGTTCGCGGATAAAGGCATTCAGCTCTTCATCACTTTGTACTTGTGCACCAGGGCTGATTTCCCGACCACGATAGGGATCCAATGCCGGTTGCGCCATGATTTGACGGGTAATGCGGATCGCGTCACGAAACTCTTGCCAGTCCTGCTCTGTTGACATGTAATTAAACAAGATACTAGGATGTTGGTGTGGATCCTTTGACCTGACCTGCACACGACCACGACTTGGTGAGCGCATTGAGCCGACATGTGCCTGAAAACCATGCTCTTTCACCGCATTACTGCCGTTGTAGTTAATGGCTACCGGTAGAAAATGATACTGGATATTCGGCCAGTCAAATACCTTGCTGCTACGAATAAATCCGCCCGCCTCGAACTGATTGCTGGCGCCCACACCGGTGCCTTTTAGTAACCATTCCACGCCTATCTGTGGCTGATTGAACCACTGCAACGCCGGATAGAGCGATATGGGTTGTTTACAGCTATATTGCAGGTACATCTCCAGATGATCTTGCAGGTTCTCGCCGACCCCGGGTAGATCGTGTATCAGCGGAATATCCAGCCGGTTGAGCAGTTCAACTGGCCCCACTCCGGAACGTTGCAGGATTTGCGGCGAGGCGATGGCACCAGCGCACAGCAAAACTTCCCGGCGGGCACAGGCATTTCTGGCACGGCGTTCATCACCTCTGAAATAGCTGACACCGACGGCACGCTTGCCATCAAATAAAATCCGGTCGGTCAGTGCGTGGGTGATGATGGTCAGGTTTTTACGCTGACGGGCTTGATCCAGATAACCTCGGGCAGTGCTGGCCCGACGCCCTTGCGGCGTCACGGTGCGATCCATTGGACCGAAGCCCTCCTGCTGATAACCATTGAGATCGTCGGTGCGTGGATAGCCCGCCTGAACCCCGGCTTCCACCATCGCATGGAACAGTGGATTGTTGCCTTCCTTCGGTGTGGTGACACTCACCGGTCCATCGCTACCGTGAAAATCATCCGGGCCGCAGTCACGGGTTTCCGCTTTGCGGAAATACGGCAGGCAATCAAGATAACTCCAGTCCTCCAGGCCGGGAAGTGTGGCCCAGTTATCAAAATCCAGCGCATTGCCACGGATGTAACACATACCGTTGATCAATGATGATCCGCCCAACCCTTTACCGCGCCCACACTCCATGCGACGGTTGTTCATGTGCGGTTCCGGGTCAGTTTCATAAGCCCAGTTATAGCGTTTCCCCTGTAACGGGAAAGCCAGTGCCGCTGGCATCTGGGTGCGGAAATCCAGCCGATAATCTGGCCCGCCAGCTTCCAGCAGCAACACCGTTATGGTCGGATCTTCCGTCAAACGGGTTGCCAGCACGTTGCCGGCCGAACCAGCGCCAATAATGATGTAGTCGTATTCCATCGGATATTCCCTCCTGTTTATGGATTAGAAAACCGAGCTGAAATTACCCAACTCAATCTGTACCGATTTGATTTGTGTGTAGTGTTCCAGCGTACTGATCCCGTTTTCACGTCCCACGCCAGACTGTTTGTAACCCCCAACCGGCATCTCCGCCGGGGATTCTCCCCAGGTGTTGATCCAGCAGATACCCGCCTGAAGCTGATGAATAACGCGATGTGCCCGGCTGATATCCTGGGTGATCAGTCCCGCTGCCAGGCCGTATTCCGTTGCATTGGCACGGTGGATAACTTCATCTTCATGCTGATAGCCAAGAATGCTCATCACCGGCCCGAATATTTCTTCACGCACGATCTGCATCTCATCACGACAGTCGGTAAATACGGTCGGTGCGACATACGCGCCCTGTGCCAGCGGGCCTTCCGTCAAACAATGTCCGCCGGTCAGCAACGTGGCGCCTTCGCGCTTACCACTATTTATATAGCGCATCACCGCATCCCGGTGTTGAAAACTGACCAGCGGGCCAAAGTTGACGTGCGGATCGGTAGGATCGCCAATACGGATACGGTTTACGCGGTCAACAATTTTCTGCTCAAAGGCGCGTAGCAATGATTGCGGCACAAACACCCGTGTTCCATTGGTACAAACCTGTCCTGAGCTGTAGAAGTTGGCCATCATGGCGATGTCCGCCGCTTTATCGAGATCCGCATCGTCGAAAATAATCAGCGGGGATTTCCCCCCCAACTCCATGGTGACCTCTTTCAGCGTTGAACCTGCTGCATTGGCCATCACCTTTTTGCCGCTGACGACACCGCCGGTGAAAGAGACCTTGGCAATCCCCGGATGTCCGGTCAGCCATTGCCCCACCTCTTGACCGTTGCCGGTTAATACGTTGAACACGCCATCCGGCAAACCGGCCTCGGTATAGATTTCCGCCAGTTTGAAGGCGGTCAGCGATGTGACTTCGCTCGGTTTAAAGATCATCGCGTTGCCTGCTGCCAACGCCGGGGCCGATTTCCATAAGGCTATCTGGATAGGATAGTTCCATGCGCCGATACCGGCGACAATGCCGAGTGGCTCATGGCGGGTGTAGACAAACGCGCTGTCACGCAGTGGGATCTGCCGCCCTTCCAGTGCCGGGATCAGCCCGGCGTAATATTCCAGCACATCAGCGCCGGTAACAATGTCAACTGTCTGGGTTTCGGACAGGGGTTTACCGGTGTCGGCAGTTTCTATCGCCGCCAGTTCATCGTTGCGTACGCGCAGGATATCCACCGCCCGCCGCAGGATGCGCGAACGCTGCATGGCGGTCATCGCTGCCCATATTTTCTGCCCGTGCTCGGCGGCGGCCACTGCGTTGTCAACATCCGCTGCGCTGGCGGCCTGAATTTGCGCAATGATTTCGCCGTTGGCCGGGTTTATGGCATCGAAAGTGTCATCACGGGTGCTGTCGGTATAGGCACCGTTGATATAGAGTTTTTGTAAGCCGTAGCGGGACATGGTTTCTCCAGTCTTTTTCGTGGCGATTAAACGCCATTCAGTTGCTGCTCAATAAACTGATGGGTGATCAGCAGGGCTTCATCGCGGTTAAAGGTTTGCTCACTCAATGCGCTGCGTAACCATAATCCATCAATCAGGCCCGCCATTCCCTTGGCGGCCAGTCGCGCATGATCGCGAGGCAGACACCGCCTGAATTCGGTGCATAAATTTGAGTAAAGTCGGCGATTATTGACCCGTTGTAGCCGATAGAGCTGAGGGCTATGCATACTGCTGGCCCAGAATGCCAGCCAGGTCTTCATGGCGGCGCTGTTGGTTTGGCTTTCATCGAAATTGCCTTCGATAATGGCTCGCAAACGGGTACGTGGATCGTTGTCGTTCAACGCGGCAAGCCGTTGTGTGACAGCCTCGCCAAGGCGACTTAACAAGTAACGCATGGTCGCTTCCAACAGGCCATTCTTGTCACGGAAGTAGTGACTGATAATGCCATTAGATACGCCAGCCCGACGTGCAATCTGTGAAATCGACGCATCGTGCATTCCTACTTCGTTCACTGCGGCCAGTGTCGCCTCAATCAATTGCTGCCGTCTTATCGGCTGCATTCCTACTTTGGGCACGGGTTTGACTCCCATCAATCCAATCAATAAATGCCATCAGAAAAGCGGTCTTCTGATGGACCGTCTGTCTTCAATTATGTCCATTAAACTTTTTTTTGATTGAACGTTCAATCAAAAATGAATATATTTTATTACCGCCGCGTTAATAAATTGTATGATTTGTGGTCGGTGATTGTTGAATTTCAGGCATTAATTCTCTACAGAGAATTAATGATTTTTTGGGTTCGTAACGAGTGGAGGAAGGCAAGTGTACTCAGCGGATCTCCCGTGGTTAGCCTGGTGTCATTGGCTTACTTCATCCTGATATGCGCTAAGGCACGCTTACCCAACTCACTCTGGAGCTTTAACTTTAAACCTATGCAGGGGAAACGATGGCGACTTCAGACATCGACACAAAACCGCAAAAGGATACGATAAATCCGGTGGTGTTTTTTACGTCCGCAGGACTGATCCTCGCGTTCACGTTAATGACTATTTTTTATCCCGTACTTTCCAATAAATGGATCGGTATTGTTCTCAATTGGGTGTCGGTTACGTTTGGCTGGTACTATCTGCTGGCCGCCACGCTCTATATCGTCTTTGTGATTTATATCGGGGCCTCGCGTTATGGTTCCATCAAACTCGGGCCTGAACAATCCAAGCCAGAGTTCAGCCTGTTAAGCTGGGCGTCGATGTTGTTCGCCGCGGGCATCGGTATCGATCTGATGTTCTTTTCGGTCGCCGAGCCGGTAACACAATATATGATGCCGCCGGAAGGCCAGGGGCAAACCCTGGAAGCGGCGCGTCAGGCGATGGTCTGGACCTTGTTTCACTACGGGCTGACTGGTTGGGCAATGTACGCGTTGATGGGGATTGCCCTAGGGTATTTTAGTTACCGCTACAATTTGCCGCTGACCATTCGCTCGGCGCTTTATCCGATTTTCGGTAAGCGTATTTACGGCCCGATTGGTCACAGCGTGGACATCGCTGCCGTCATCGGTACTATTTTTGGCATTGCCACGACACTCGGGATCGGCGTGGTGCAGCTTAATTACGGCCTCAACGTTCTGTTCCACATTCCGGAAGGCCTGACGGCGCAAGCAGCATTGATTATGCTGTCTGTGGTGATGGCGACCGTCTCGGCAACCTCTGGTGTTAACAAAGGTATCCGCTTTCTCTCCGAGCTAAACGTGCTGCTGTCTATGGGACTGATTCTGTTTCTGCTGTTTTGGGGCGATACGGCATTTCTGCTGAATGCACTGGTGCTCAATGTGGGTGACTACATCAATCGCTTTTTAGGGATGACGCTAAACAGTTTTGCTTTTGATCGACCGACCGACTGGATGAATAGCTGGACGCTATTTTTCTGGGCCTGGTGGGTTGCCTGGTCACCGTTTGTCGGCTTGTTCCTGGCACGTATCTCACGAGGCCGGACCATCCGTCAGTTCGTGGCGGGAACACTGATTATTCCGTTTATCTTCACCTTGCTGTGGCTGTCTATCTTCGGGAATAGTGCGCTGTATCAGGTTCTGCATGGCAATATCGGTTTTGCCAAAGAAGTGATGGCGTATCCGGAGCGTGGTTTTTACAGCTTGCTGGCACAATATCCCGGATTTACCTTCAGCGCGTCAGTGGCAACCATCACCGGTCTGCTATTTTACGTCACCTCGGCGGACTCGGGTTCTCTGGTGCTAGGGAACTTCACCTCTCGCCTGACTGACATCAATAATGACGCACCCAACTGGCTACGGATTTTCTGGTCTTTGGCTATCGGTTCGCTGACGTTGGGCATGTTGATGACCGACGGTATTACCGCTTTGCAGAACACCACGGTGATAATGGGATTACCGTTCAGTTTTGTGATGTTTTTTGTCATGGTTGGTTTATATAAATCATTGAAAGTGGAGGATTACCGTAAAGCTGGGTCGCAGCAAATCTTCGCACCAATACCGGTTTCTGGCGATGAAGTGCTGAACTGGAAACAGCGTCTGTCCCGGGTGATGAATTATCCTGGTACTACCCATACCGAGGAGATGTTGAATACAGTTTGTCGTCCGGCCATGCAGGACGTGGCCCGGGAGTTGGCGTTGCGTGGGGCGAAAGTGGAATTCAACGAACTGCCGCCGCAGGACGATGAACGCCTGAACCATCTGGAATTGCTGGTCCGGCTGGGTGATGAGGAGAACTTTGTGTATCAGATCTGGCCGCAACGCTATTCGATACCGGCATTTACCTATCGGGCGCGCTCAGGCAAATCTCATTATTACCGGTTGGAAACCTATCTTATGGAAGGAACTCAGGGCAATGATCTGATGGATTACAGTAAAGAGCAGATCATCAATGACATTCTTGATCAGTACGAACGTCATATGCAGTTTCTGCATATCCATCGGGAGGCTCCGGGGAACACGCTGACCTTCCCGGGGTAATGCCGCGTAGTCTGAAGCGTCATCATATTACTGTGATTCCGCTTCAGGCTCCCGTCAGGCTGGTGATAAAAACCGGTCTGAAATGATCTCTGCCAATGAGGGAAATGTTCAGGCGGGCGTTTTTCGTTGCAGAAACGTCGCCACTTTGGCCATGCAGGCTTCGCGTTCTTCAACGTGCGGCATGTGGCTGGAGTGTTCAAAAATCACCCATTCCACATCCTTGATGTGATCCGCGAAAGGCTGCACCACTTCAGGTGCTGCTTCGTCATAATAGCCAGAAATCAGCAGTACCGGGACGTCGATAGCGGACAGGCGATCAATCACCGTCCACTCTTTCATACTGCCGATGACATGGAACTCGGTGGGGCCGTTCATGGCGTGATAGACCGTCGGGTCGAGGTCCATGGCGTCAAAGGTGCGCTTGACGTCGTCTGGCCAGGGATTGAGGCGGCACACATGGCGCTGGTAAAATACTTGAGACGCGGCTTTGTACTCGTCGCTGTCCAGCGTACCAGCAGATTCGTGGGCCAGTAGCGTGGCCTGCACCTCCTCTGGCAATTCGCTACGCAGACGGGATGCGGCTTGCAACCATAAGGCCATTGAGGCTGGCGAGTTGGCGATGATCAGCGCTTTCAGGCCCGGCGGATTGGTGACGGCATGTTCGGCACCCAGCATGCCCCCCCAGGATTGTCCGAGCAGCGCGTAGTTGTTTTCAATACCGAGATGACACAACAGGGTATCCAGTTCAGCCAGAAACAGTGACGGCTGCCAGAAATCAGCGGGTTGGTCGGGAAGATGAGTGGAGCGGCCATTACCCAGTTGGTCGTAATGAATGACTGCCCGGCCGGTTTTAGCAATATCACGAAAGGCATCCACATAGTCGTGGGTGCATCCCGGTCCGCCGTGTGCCACGACCAGCGGCGTCATGCCATTGTGAAGGTTGCCGCAGATACGATACCAGGTCTGATATTCCAGATAAGGCGCGTAGCCTTCGGTGATGTTGTACATAACGTTTCCCTTGTCGGTGAATAATAACCACAGGGTAAACGTCCGGGCGGTGTTGAACAGCTAGTAAAAAAGATAGAAAAAGCACGGCGTTCTGACGCGTGTTCAACTATTGAGCAGACGATAGTGCAGGGCGCGAACCACCGCTTGTACACGGTTATTGGCACCGAGTTTGCGCCCCGCAGTATTAAGATGCAGCGTCACGGTGGCGATCGAACGGTTAAGTTTGCGAGCGATCTCTTTGGCCGTCAGTCCTTCGGCCGCCCAGGACAGACATTCACGCTCGCGTTTACTCAAGTGCACATGATGGCAGGTGAGAACACGATCATCAAACAGCGGATAGATATGCTCTTGAAAGGTCTGTGCCAGCAAACTGAATTCGGCCAGTACGTCATGAATATCCAGCTCATGCCCGGTACCGGTGTGAATGCCCGTCACGGTCACGAAACCACCATGAGGCAGATGCAACGGCACGGTCGCGCCACTGGGCATATTGTTGTCACACATGTAGTGAGTGACGGGTTTGTTCTTGTCGCTGAGCCGATTGTGCAGTGAGGTGCTATCTGGCCGTTGATAAGACCAGATGAAAGGGGCACAGCTTTCCAACGCATAATGTTGCACTGGGTCGACCTGATAATAACCGCTCTCACTCCACAGCCGTTGCATATCGGCAGGCACGTTGTACATATGCAGTATCGACGGCGTGATCAACTCACCTTCCAGCGAACGTGGCACGGGTGTGTAGTCATAAATCAGCGCGTCAAAACCAAGACGGGATGTCTGCGCGAAAAGTTGGCTAAACGCGCTATCCACCGTTGTTTCCCGCATTGGTGTGGTTCTGTCTTGCACCGCGACCTTCATGAAACCATCTCCTCTTCATCGGCACTTGTCTATTCGGGCACAAATACTGCTACCGATCAGACATCATGCAAACACGGTGCCAGCTTCCTCATTACGAAAAACTAGTATTTTTACTAACTACCGGCGGCATACCACAGAGGCTAACGTAGCCGTGGGCCTGGCAAGTATCCATCAGAAGCAGGGGGCAACATGATAAAGCGTGACCATTCAGCGCAGCAGCAAAGGCGGAATGCCCGAATGGAAGGTCTGGGCAGTATGACGTGTTATACCGCGTTGCACCAAGTCGGTGCGCAGCCATGTCCGACATTCAGGTGGCATACCCATGATCCGTTGTTTCGCCACCGTACACCGAATTTTAAGCATCACATGAGGGGATAGCCATGCACCGTTACCGCTTTATGTTGTGGCGCCCGTTGCAATTGCTGCCGGTATTGTTTGGCATCAGTGTGCTCACTTTTATTATGGTGCGAGCCATTCCCGGCGATCCGGCGCGCATTCTGCTGGGGGTGCACAGTACACCAGCCGCTATCGCCCGCGTTCGTGCGCAATATGGACTGGATGAACCGCTGTGGCTGCAATATTTCTATTTTCTGCGCAATTTGCTGCACGGTGAGATGGGCAAATCGATTATCTATCGGGTTGATACCCTGAAACTGATCATGTCACGTCTTGAACCGACACTCTGTCTGGTGTTGGGCAGTGTGCTGCTATCGATACTGTTTACCGTACCACTGGCCGCCAGTGCCGCCCGTCATCGCGGAAAGTTGGCCGATCAGGCTGTCCGTCTATTCTCTACCATTGGCCTGGGTTTGCCCTCGTTCTGGTTGGCGATCATGATGATTTTGCTGTTCAGCCTCTCGCTGGGGTGGTTTCCGGTATCGGGCTATGGCAGTGACTGGGGCGAACGTTTGCATCACATGTTCTTACCTTGTCTGACGGTCGCGCTGGCGTTGTCCGCCGTGCTGACCCGTAATTTGCGCGCCAGCCTGCTGATGGAATTACAAAACGATTATGTCACCGCCGCTCGGGCGCGTGGACAGAGCGAAAATCGTATTTTCTGGCGTCATGTTATACCGAATTCACTGGTGCCGACTGTCAATCTGCTGGCGGTCAATATCGGGTGGCTAATTGGCGGTACCGTGGTAATTGAAAGTGTTTTTGCTATTCCCGGCATGGGGCAATTGCTGGTTAAGGCGATCATCAGCCGTGATTACATGGTGGTTCAGGGCGTGGTGCTGGTATTTTCCCTGGCGACGGTGGTGGTGAATCTCCTGGCTGACGTGTTGACCGTGGCGCTAGACCCGAGGGTGAAACTATGAGCGCGATGACCATCCTCTCTGGTGTCAAACGTCGCTGGCTACCGCGCCAGCAGGCGTTAAGAACCGGCATGGCGATTCTGTTTGTTTGGGTGTTACTGGCTCTGTTTTGTCCCTGGTTGGCACCTTACGATCCCATCGCTCAGAACGTTGCCGCGACACTGTTGCCGCCCGGTCTGCTTCATCCTTTTGGTACCGATAACTTTGGCCGGGATATTTTTTCCCGGGTGATGTGGGGCACACGGGTGGATCTGCAAATCTGCATCATCGGGGTGATTTTCCCCTTTACCATCGGTACGGTCATCGGCGCGTTTTCCGGGTATCTCGGTGGTGCGGTGGATACCATCTTGATGCGGATCATCGATATTGTGCTGGCGTTTCCATTTCTGGTGTTGATGTTGTCGATTATTGCCATTCTTGGCCCAGGACTCGGCAGTTTTTATATCGCTATGGCGATGGTGGGATGGGTGTCTTATGCGCGGTTGGTGCGCTCACAGGTGCTGACGCTTAAACATCGGGACTTTATTCTGGCGGCGCGAAGTCTGGGTTATAGCCACCCGCGCATTCTGTTTATACATATATTACCTAACGCGCTTACCAGCTCGATCGTGTTTTCCATGTCTGACTGCGTGCTGGTGTTGCTCAATGGCGCGGCAGTGAGTTACCTCGGTCTTGGCGTTCAGCCACCGATTGCCGAGTGGGGCGTGATGGTGGCCGAAGGCCAAAGTTTTATCACCACCGCCTGGTGGATAACCACGTTTCCCGGACTGGCCATTGTTGTGTTGGCGATGGGCTTCAGTCTGCTGGCTGACGGATTGGGCGACAAGCTGGGAGCACAACCATGACACTGTTGCAGGTTTCAGGCCTGATGATTGAAGACCGTCAGGGTACGACGCTGGTGGATACGTTGTCACTGTCATTGGACGCCGGGGAAATTCTCGGTCTGGTGGGGGAGAGCGGCTCAGGAAAAACCCTGACCTGCCGGGCGATGATGCGTCTCTTACCCGGTGAGGGATTGACGATTCGCGAGGGTCAAATCAGGCTCAATGACACGGATGTATTGACGCTCAACGACAAGCAGATGACTGCCATCCGCGGTCGGGAAATTGGCATGATTTTCCAGAATCCAGCCAGTCATCTGAACCCGGTGATGACCATCGGTCAGCAGATTGCCGAAAGTCGGCGTCTGCATTTCGGCGCCAGTCGCCACGATGCGCGCCAGCAGGCGATTACATTATTACGTCAGGTTGGCATCCCCGATCCGGTTCGGCGAGTGGACAACTACCCGCATGAATTTTCTGGCGGTATGCGTCAGCGCGCCATGATTGCCGTGGCACTGGCCTGTGAACCGAAGGTGTTGATTGCCGATGAGCCCACCACAGCGCTGGATGTCACCGTACAGATGCAGATTCTACGACTGCTTAGCGACCTGCGGGACAGGCTGGGCATTGCCATCATTCTGATCACTCATGATCTCGGCGTGGTGGCACAAACCTGTGATCGCATTGCGGTGATGTACGGTGGGAGACTGTGTGAATCTGGGGATAAACGTCAGGTACTTGCGCAGGCGCGCCATCCCTATACCCGAGGGCTGATTGATTGCCAGCCCGCCAGCGAGGGTGGATTAGGGCGATTGATCACCCTACCGGGTCAGCCGCCATTGGCGCAGCGTTTTCCCACTGGTTGCCGTTTTCATCCACGTTGCCCGCACGCCACCCTTGACTGTCAACGTGTTCAGCCGGTGATGCAGACTGCCACGCCTGGCAGTGCGCATGCTGCCGCGTGTCACCATCCGTTACATGCCATGCTGTGTGGGAGGGAACATGGCCAGTAAATCGTATCCATTGCTGGAAGTGGAAGATCTCTCGGTCGTTTTTCCGGCGTCCGGTGGTTTTAGTCCTAAAAAACGGTATGTTCACGCCGTCAATGAGGTGTCCTTACACATTCAGGCCGGTGAAACGCTGGGGCTGGTGGGGGAATCCGGCAGCGGGAAAAGCACGCTGGGCCGGGCGATTCTGCATTTGGAACATGCCACTTCAGGCCGTGTACGTTTTGACGGTCGATTGATTACCGATGGGATGAGGCCGGATATTACTCGGTTGCGCCAGCAAACCGCGATGATTTTCCAGGACCCGTTTTCGTCGTTGAATCCGCGTCAGACGCTAGGTGAAAGCCTTGCCGAAGTGCTGCGTGTGCATCACAAAGTGGCGGAATCTGCCATCGCGGCACGGGTTGCCGAGTTGTTGACGCTGGTAGGTTTGAGCCCGGAGCAGGCGACGCGCCGTCCGCAGGCATTGAGCGGTGGGCAGTGCCAGCGGGCGGGTATTGCCCGGGCGCTGGCCATCGAGCCGCGTTTAATTGTTGCCGATGAATGCGTGGCGGCGCTAGACGTCTCTATTCAGGCGCAAATTATCAACTTGTTGATGGACCTGCGTGAGCGTATGGGGCTGGCGATTCTGTTTATCGCCCACGATCTGGCGATTGTGCGTCGTCTGTGCGACCGGGTGGCGGTGATGTATCTCGGCCGTATTGTGGAAAGTGGGCCAACACCCATCGTTTTCAGCACGCCGCGACACCCGTATACCGCGGCATTGGTCGCAGCGATTCCCGAGATTGACCCTGACCGGCCACTACCCAGGCATTCGCTACAGGGCGAGCCACCTAGTCCGCTGGATATTCCTGCCGGTTGCGCTTTCCATCCACGTTGTGCCTATGCCTTACCGTCATGCTGTCAGGGCACAGTACCCGAAACCCGGCATATTGCCGACCATGCCTTCGCCTGCGTGCTTGATGACAGCAGCAGCGACAGGATTTATCCGTTGACTGAGGAAATGTTACATGAAGCAAAAGCATTTTAACGTTATTGCCGCCGGGCTGATGCTGGCGTTCAGCCTGGTCAGTGAAATGGCACAGGCTGCCGGGATTCTCACTATTGGACGCCATGAAGACAGCACCACGTTTGACCCGATAAAATCGGCACAAAACGCGGATAACTGGGTGTTCTCCAATGTGTTTGATCCGTTGATTCGCGTTGATGACAGTGGCACAAAATTGGTGCCGGGACTGGCGGAAAGCTGGAGTATTTCTCCGGATGGCAAGGTCTATACCCTGAAAATGCGTGACGCCAAATTTTCAGACGGTACACCGGTGACGGCGGCCGATGCCGTTTTCAGCCTGCTGCGTATCCGGGACAATGCCGAATCGTTGTGGCGAGATTCTTACAGCATTATTGATAAGGCGGAAGCCAAAGATCTGCACACGTTGGTGATCACCTTGAAAACGCCGTCAGCGGCATTTCTGTCACAGTTGGCGTTGCCTAATGCTTCGGTGATATCGCAACAGGCGTTGACCAGGCAAGGTGAAGAGGACTTTGCCGAACACCCGGTAGGTTCTGGTGCTTTTAGTGTCAAAGAATGGGATCGGGGCGAGAAGGTGGTGTTGGTGAAGAACCCCTATTACTGGGAAGCCAACAAAGTGAAACTGGATGGCGTGGAATGGCTGACGCTGCCGGATGACAACACCCGTATGTTGAAAGTGCAGGCTGGCGAGATTGATGCGGCTTTGTCTATCCCCTTCTCCCGCATCGCGTCGCTGCAAAAAGATCCCAACCTGAACGTTGATCTGGACCGCTCAACCCGCGAAGATCACTTGCTAATTAACCATTCACATGGCCCGTTAGGCAAGGTGGCGGTGCGTCAGGCGATAGATTTTGCGATAGATAAAAAAGCCATCGTCGATACCATCACGTTTGGCTACGGTAAAATCGCCAATTCCTATATTCCTGAAGGGGCGCTTTATCACTACGCGGATAATCTGCAACGGCCTTACAATCCACAAAAAGCCAAGCAGTTGTTAGCCAGTGCCGGCGTAAAAAATCTGACGCTCAATTATCTGGTGAATGCCGGTGACGAAGTGGATGAACAGATTGCCATTTTGTTGCAGCAACAGTTGGCAAAAGCGGGCATCACCGCCAAATTGCAGAAGGTGGACCCAAGCCAGAGCTGGAGCATGCTGGTTGCTGGCGACTATGACATTGCAGTGATGTACTGGACCAACGATATTCTCGACCCCGATCAGAAAACCACCTTTGTTTTGGGTGATGATTCCAACATGAATTACATGACCCGTTACTATAATGCAAAGGTCAAAGCGTTGGTTGCCGCGGCTCGTGTCGAAATGGATCCGGTCAAGCGTAAGCAGATGTATATCGATTTGCAAAAAATGGCCAAAGCGGATGTGAACTGGATCGATCTCTATTACAGCCCGTACCGCAACGTTACTCGTAAAAACATTAAAGGATTCCACCAAAACCCGTTAGGCCGTTTCACGCTGGAAGAAACGGTGAAGGAGTAATTTTTTGCCATTCCAGGGGAAATAGATACCGTCCAAAATAAAAAATGTATCAAATAGCAAAAGTTAAAAGCCCGCTTAAGAAAACGTAAGCGGGCTTTGTTTTTGTTGTTTGGCACGGCTTACCGTACCGGGGGGAATTTCCATCCCCGGCATTATTATTTTTTAACACATATGAATTTAAGCAACAAAGCGGCATTAAATATTATATCTTTCAATGAATATTTATATTCTCAGGTAAATGATAATATAAATTATTTGGTTACGGACTGTTATTTTGCATGCCGCTTTTATTGGAACCCTATTTTTTGGTATAACGCCCTAAATTTGACGCCTTTAGATTAGCCCGACGACACCTGGTTTCAGTCGCTTTGGTGGGTGTTGCATTTTTCGATGTTGTGCGTTCCATCAATTCCATTTATTGGCGCCGTTCGTCTCGTTTCCCGCTCTCGTTATTGTGGAAAAATCACGACTGATGGGAATGTATGTGCTGTGACCCCTCTCACTGCTTATTTTTGCTCACCAATATAGGATAAAAATTCCTGTATCACGAAGCGGTGTTAATACTGAGGGCTCTATGAAAATCCAGTTACTGCGTGAATTCCTGATGTTGTCAGAGTGGCTTAATTTCACCAAGTCGGCGCAAAAGCTCCATATTACACAGCCTGTTCTCAGCCGACACATGAAAGAGCTGGAAGCCTACTTTGATGTAGAGTTATTTCGCCGTGACACTCATAAAGTGGAATTGACTGGTGCCGGTCAACTATTGTCTGCGGAAGTGCGTAAAATTACCCAGCAATATGATGACTCAATGTCGGTAATGCGTACGTTCACTGGCCAAAGTCGTCGCCATCTGTCAATTGTTTTTCTGGGGGAAGCCATCAGTCAGTTGTTGATTGATCTGGTGGATAGTTTCCGGTGCCAGTATCTGGATGTGGTGGTCGACTGTCGGGACAGTGAACTGGACGAGGCTCTGGTTCTGCTGGATATGGGGAAGTCTGATCTGGGCTTTCTCATTCGCCCCAATTTTATACCGCAGCGTGCAAATTTTTGTTCATTGCCATTTCAGACAGACCCGCTGTGTGTGGCAGTGAATCGTCATCATCCATTGGCCAATCGTCAACGTGTATCTCTGAAGGAGATTGTCAACTGGCCGATCATTCGAGTTGATCCGCGTGAGTTTGCATTGTCGGAGCTTTACAGTACGCATTTTCTCAGCAGCCGTGACATTCAATTTACGTTATACAAGGAATACCCGAATCTGAAAACCTGTTGTTTCGATCTGGAGATGAATCGCCATGCCGTGTTGTTGATGCCTAAACATCGCGGTTATCTGCTGGGTAACAACAGTGTTTTGCTGGAAGTGGATGATCAGGATTGTGAATTTATTCTGGAACTGGTGTGGGACCGGCATAATAGCAATCCGTGTGTAAATTTGTTTACGCGTAAGTTCAAAGTGTTTCTGGATCGTGAAGGAGAACTTCTGACGGCATAACGTGATAATCGTGTTTATATCTGTCATTTTTACATTGTCGCTGTGCTGTCTGTCCTTAGTGACTTGAGTCAATCGGGCCGAGCCATTTCTGGCGTCGCGGCAAACTAATTCAAATCCGTTCCTGGCAGATTTGCCACTTATCAGAATTATTTACTGATGTAAGCACCCGGAGGGCTTTTGCTTACCGCCTTCCTGCAACTCGAATTATTCTGAGAACATGCTCAATATCGTCGTTTCTCTTCGTTGAAAAATAAAAGACATCAGAATGGGAATTAACCAAGATCGATTGAATAATATACCTAATTTTTTATTTTCGAATGAATTAAATAACGGAATTTCTGTATTTTTAATTTATCTATTTGCTGTTTAGCCTTTAAATTTATCATCTCTGACAAATGGTTATGTTGAAATGACATAACTAAAAAAATAAAAAGAATTTCTCCTGATTGAGCATGAGGTGATACGTTTTCCTGTGTTGGAACACAACGGAAATAAGATATGAATAATCATTACTTAAATGATGGCAAGAAATAGAATTTGTAACGTCATATCCTGAAATCAATATCTTCAGGTTGTGTATATCTATGCCCAATGAATGTCGAGATGCCGCCAGATGGCGACGGGATATATACCAGGCTCTGGGTTAATTCAGTCACTGGGATATGTCGAGAAGCCAATACCGCGGCAATCAATGTCGTTAGATTTCACTACATTTCCAAAAAAGGAGTAAATCATGGTGATTAAAGCCAATTATGAGTCCGATGCCGGGAAGCGGAAAGAAATGTCACACAAGGAGTTGGGAACCATTCCGCATATGCCTTTCGAAGAATACTCAGAAAGACTGAAACACTGCTTCACCATGAAGCGGGAGAATGGCATTCTTGAAGCCCGGCTGCATACCAATGGCGACAGTCTGCAATGGGGGGCACCTGCGCATCAGGCCCTTCACTACTTCTTCGACTGGGCCGGACGGGACCCGGATAATGAAATCATTATCCTTGGCGGAACGGGCAAGGATTTCATGAAGGGTATTGGTCGACTGGATGATAAAGGAAAATGGCAACCGGCTACCGAGTTTGCTTCTGCGCCGGAAGAGGCATGGAAGATGTATGAATATCAGTATTATGATGGAACAAATGACATAGAAGGGCAGGTCTTCGATGTTGAAGTGCCCACTATCGGTGTATGGAACGGTGCTGCTTTCCACTCTGATCTTGTCCTGTTCAGCGATATCACGCTTTGTACTGAAGATGCGTGGACAACGGAGATGCATTTCCGGGTGAACATGGTACCCGGTGACGGTGTGCAGATTGCATGGCGGGAACTCATGGGTCGGAAGAGATATGCCTATGCGGAGCTGACTGGGGAGATTATCACGGCACGCAAAGCTCTTGCTCTGGGTATGGTCAACGAGATCTGTCCTGATACGGAAGCGGCTTACGATCGGGCCAGGGAGATCGCCGAACTCATCATGCGGACTGGCACTCGTGTCACCCGCCGCATTACTACTCAGCAACTGCGTAAGGCTTGGAAGGAAGACATAGCGAACGAGCTCCGTAACGCTTTCTCCACTGAGATGTTCGTGACCGCCACTGAGCACTCCCCGCACGAAGTCAATTACTGGAATTGGGCGCACGAAGAAGCAGAACTCGTCAAAGCCGCCGAGAAGAAAGGCAAGGTTGTTCGTCCGAGAATCGACGGTGGTCAGGAAGAGGATGAAATCAAGTAAAAGGCCTGATTTAAGCCTGATTTCCTTCTGAGCCATCGTCCTTTAGTCAGCAGGAGGCAGGGGCTGCGGTCACCTAAATCGATAATAAAAGGACTATGTCAGATCTCTGACATGGTTCTTTTTATGACGCATGTAACGCTCTCCGATGTACAAGTGACAGCCATTGTTTAATATGACACTCAATTCTGTTGTTTTTTTCAAAATCTAACATCAACGTCTTTTTCAACAGTTTTAACGCTGTTGTCACTCCGTGTTTTCTCATTTTTTAACCCGCCTGTATTACGAGCAATAACCGATTTCTCGTCAAGATAATACCCCGATGAATTTAATCCATCAGTGTTGCTTTTATCACCAGATATCTTCGCTGCCACCGTTATGTAGAAAGGACATAACTGAAAAAATAAAAAGAATTTCTACTGTTTATACAGCAATGGTACGTTTCGATTCAACCAGTTAAAACTTATCAAACCATAAACGGGAGCGACTCCATGAACACAGGAGACGATGTCATTATTACCGCCGCCTTAACCGGTGCGGTGACACCAAAAAACATCAATGAACATATTCCTCTGACACCAGAAGAAATCGCTGCAGACGCCTATCGCTGCTGGCAGCAGGGCGCTGCCATTGTGCATCTCCATATGCGAGACGATCAGGGACTGGGCACGATGGACAGTAAGAAGTTTGCCGAAACAATCCGCTTACTGCGTGGTTACCATGACTGTGACGCGATTATAAATTGCACAACTTCAGGTGATCATAGGGCGAGTGATGCACAGAGAATGGAACATATTTCCATTTTGAATGGTATTGAAATGGCATCCTGGGATGCCGGGTCGTTTAACTGGATGCCCAGTGGTGTGTTCATCAATTCTCCCCAATTTTTAGGCCAATTGGGCGAAATTCTGACGACACGGGCGATTAAGCCGGAAATAGAGATTTTCGATAGTGGCATGTTAGGTATTGCCAACTACTTTGCCAGGGAAGGCAAACTCTCGTCCCCCTTGCATTATCAATTTTGCCTCGGCGTGCCGGGCGGTATGCCCGCTACGGTAGAGAATCTGCATTATCTGGTGGCGCACATTCCTACTGATGCTACGTGGTCAGCCTTTGGTGTTGGCAAGCATCATTTGCCGATGCTGTTTGCCACGCTGGCGCTGGGAGGGCATGTGCGAGTGGGGCTGGAGGACAATGTCTATTTTAGTAAAGGCGTGAAAGCAACCAATGCACAACTGGTTAATCGCGCCGCTCAGGCCGTCCGCCTGGTGGGTAAACAGGTCGCTACGCCAGCCAGTGCCAGAAAAATGCTGGGGATCCGTCCTCTGTCGTCAGTTGCATCGGAAAGTATGAGGGGATTATGAAAGAAGCAGTCATTGTTTCGGCGGTTCGCACGCCGATAGGCCGCTGTCGTGGCGCGCTGGCATCGGTCCCCGCGCATGTGCTGGGAGCGCTGGTGGTGAAAGACGCAGTGCGTCGGGCCGGAATAGACCCTGAACGCATTGATGATGTCATTTTTGCCAATTTAATGAATAACGAGATCAACAATATGGGGCGGATGGTGGCGTTGGAAGCCGGTCTGCCTATCTCGGTGCCGGGTATTACGCTCGATCGCCAGTGTGCTGCCTCACTTAATGCACTGGCCTATGGTGCCATCCAGATTATGGCCGGTTTTGCTGAGACAGTGGTCGTGGGTGGTGTGGAGAGTGATTCGCGCCGTACCTGGTTACTGGAGAAAACTGAAACCGCCTATTCGGTACAACCGCCACGTTTTGTGGACATTCACACTTCACCAGATCAGCTGGGTAACCCTCCGATGGGTGTGACGGCTGAAAATATTGCCCGTCGCTATGCACTGAGTCGCAGAGAACTGGACGAATTTTCATTGCGTAGCCATTGGCTGTCGGCCACCGCCTGGCAGGAAGGGCGGTTTGACGGACAAGTGGTGCCGGTTTCTCTGTCGGACAAAAAAGGGCAGGAAATCATTATTCAGCGGGATGAATCAGTACGTCCTGATTGCTCACTGGAGACACTGGCATCCTTGCGTCCCTGCTTTTGCAAAGACGGAATGGTTACTGCTGGCAATAGCTCGCCGATGAGCGACGGCGCAGGTGCGCTGGTCGTTATGGAGCGTTCGCTGGCTGAAGCGCAATGTCTGGAGATCCTGGCGGTATTCCGCGGTTATGCCGCCGCTGGCGTGGATCCCAACTTCATGGGGCTGGGGCCGGTGCCTGCTACCGCCAAGCTACTGAAACAAACCGGTATGGCGGTTAAGGACATTGAGCTGTGGGAACTGAATGAAGCTTTTGCCGCTCAGTCTTTGGCCTGTATCCGCGACATCCGGATGGACCCAGATCGAGTTAATCCGAACGGTGGGGCGATTGCATTGGGACATCCACTGGCTGGAAGTGGGGCCATCCTGGCCACCAAAGCTGTTTATGACATGCAACATCGCCATCTGAATAACGCCGTAATCACCTTCTGTGTCGGTGGCGGTCAGGGTGTCGCGGTTCTGCTAACGAGGGAATGATGATGTCGGGAAAATTCGCTTTAACAGATGAAATCACCCGCCTGTTTCAGGATGGACAAACGCTGATGTGTGGTGGATTTGCCAACCATGGTGTGCCTAACCAACTGATCCAGTGCGTGATAGACAGCGGGGCCCGGCATTTTACCCTGATTTCCAACGATAGCGGTGATGCAGATCTGACCGTGGGCCGCCTGATTCATCACGGATTGGTGGACAAATTGATTGCGTCGCATATCGGGCGTAACACCGAAACAGTGGCGCTGGTCGCGGCTGGAAAACTGGAATTGGAATTGGTACCACAGGGTAGCCTGGCTGAACGTATGCGTTGCGGTGGATCGGGATTAGGTGGAGTGCTGACCAAAACCGGTATCGGTACGGTGGTGGAAAAGGGCAAACAACAGATCATGGTCGATGGCGAAGCCTATCTGCTAGAAACAGCACTGCAGGCGGATATTAGCCTGGTACGTGCCCGCACTGCCGATCCACTGGGCAATCTCACTTACCGCGGCACAATGCGTAACTTTAATCCCCTGGTGGCTAAAGCGTCCCGCCTGACACTGGTGGAAGCTGACATGTTGGTAGATGTGGATGAATTGGGTCTGGATAGCATTATTACTCCCGGTGTTTATGTGGATAAAATACTGATAAACAAGGAGTTACGCAATGAACGCTCGTGACAGGATCGCCCAGCGCGCTGCAGGTTATTTCTCTTCCGGTGATGTCGTCAATCTGGGCATCGGTATTCCCAGCCTGTGCAGTGACTATGCCGTGCCGGGAGTGATGATTCACACGGAAAACGGGCTGGTGGGGATGGGGCCGCTGGTCTCCGGTGTGCTGGCGGTGGAGGGTTTTTCCAATGCCACGGCCATGCGCTTTGCGCCCGTACCTGGTGCCAGTGCGTTTGACAGCGCTGAATCTTTTGCTCTGGTTCGTTCCGGCAAACTGGCCGCCTCTGTTCTGGGTGCGTTGCAGGTTGCAGAGAATGGCGATCTGGCCAACTGGGCACAACCCGGCCGGGTATTCGGCATGGGTGGCGCGATGGATTTGGTTAATGGCGCCCGGAAAGTGATTATCACCATGGAGCTTTGTACCAAACAGGGTGAGCCGAAGATTGTTAAATCATGCAGTTATCCGCTGACGGGCAAAGGCTGTGTGGATCATATCGTGACCGAGCAGTGTGTGATTGATGTCACTCGCGATGGACTGATACTGGTCGAACTGCTGGAAGGCCTGACACCCGAAGATATTCAGCGCCAGGTTGAACCTCGTCTGATCATCGCTGACTCGTTGGTCACGATGCCAGTCTGACTTGCCAGGAATGATGCATGGGCGGTGCCGTTGGCAAATGACGCCTACGTGGATTAGACCAAATGCGCATCCTCTGACTATCGGCTTCGCCATCATTGTGTGCAGAGGCCGGCATGTGACGTGAAGAGATAGCGCAGCTCACTGAAGCGGGACGGCAATACGCTCCCGCTTCCCGAACGACCACCTATTGGATTATTGGAAAACCTTCTGATACCAACGCATAACAGCGGTCTGGCCGCATTATCGTACCGGCGCTGTGGGAGCATATCCTTATGACTGTGCAAAAAAATAATATTGCGTTCAATGAGATCACAGATTGTTCTACCCAGGGTGATACGCCTCTCTTTACCGCCAGCCGCAACGGTTTTGGTACGCGCGGCTGGACCATCATCGTGTTTCAGGCAGTCATGTTCTGGATTGCCGCCGGCGCGGTGACTCATGGTCTGAACGTGATTCTGCCTGCGCTGTCGCAGACCTACCACCTGGAATACAGCGCGCTACTGGCGCTGGCGACACCCGCTTCCTGGGCTTCTATCCCTGCCGGGCCAATATGTGCCTGGTTATGTGAAAAGAAAGGCCCAAAGTTCAACATCATTTTCTGCTTAATCGCCTGCGGGCTGTGCTTTGGCCTGTTGGGACACTGCAGTTCGCTGACGGGGTTCACCCTGCTGTTCGCTGGCGTCTGTTTCTTTGGTACTGGTTTTGCTTACGTGGGCGGCACGTCTATCATGACCAGTTGGTTCGTGCGTAAGGCAGGACGGGCGCTGGGGTGGTGTACGGTGGGGCAGACGTTTTCCAGCGCGTTTTTCGTTCCCACGCTGGCCACGTTGTTCGTCTGGCTGGGCGTTCGGGATGGTTTTTGGGGTATCTCAACCATGATGCTTGTCATGGCTGCGCTGGTGTCGCTGTTTGTCGCCAATAAACCCGAAGATGTCGGACAGGCTCCCGATAATGAACAACTCACCGTCGCCGAACTGAGTAATCGGATGCAGCAGCATGACAGCTATGTCTGCCCGCTCAGTATCCGGCAATTGCTGCGCATGCGGGATGTCTGGTTTATGGGGATCTCCACCGGTGGCATCTACATTATGCTGGTAGGGGTAGTCAGTCAGATTGTTCCCCGGTTAATGGAGATGGGCTATGCGTTGAATACCGCTATCTTCTATATGTCCATTTCGGCGCTGTTTGGCACACTGGGGGCATACGGCTGGGGGTGGATCAATGACCGCCTTGGGGTCAAGCGCGCATTGCTGATTTACACCGCCTGGTGGATGGTTTCCGTGGTGATCAACCTGTTTGCCCAGCATACCGCCATGCTGTGGGTCTCTTTGCTGATGATCGGCTTTAGCCTGCCGGGTGCCACTAATTTAAGCACTGCGCTGATTGCTACCAAGTTTCCCCGTCGCCTCTATGTGCGCGCGATCGGCATTGTGCATCCCATTCAATCCGTCGTGCGCTGTTTTGCATTTTCTATTCTGGCTTTTGGCCTGGCATATCTGGGGGGGTATACCGGCGCCTACCTGCTATTGCTGGGTGTCGGGGCCATCGCGTTGCTGTTGATTTGGCAGACTGACGTGACGCCAGTGGATGCTGGCGTGTTCACTGATAATTCATCACATCGTACTGAATAAGTGACGACATAAAACTATCTTAGCGAGGAAAGGCGGATGTTTTATAGCAAATCAGTGTCTGAATACATGATTTATTCGGTGATGCTTTATATCAGTGCTATCACGGGTTACGCCAGCGCAGCAGAGGGCATCAGTCCGCTGCAACCCGGCGCAACGACGGGTAATGCGGCCGGAGTGCTGCCACCACCGGGATTGTACCTGATGATGGATACCGATTATGAAGGGGGCAAGCTGAAGAATGGGCAGGGAAAAACAGCCCGAACGCCAGCCGGGCAAAGCATTAAGGCGTCGAATGTCAGTTCCGTGATGGCGTTGGTTTGGGTGCCTGGCTGGGAGATGTTGGGGGCGCGCTATGCCGTCGCTGTTGCACAGCCATACAAGTGGGCGCGGACACGGATCAGCGGAGCGGACAGCAGTAGCATTGTGAGCAGTAGTGGTATGGTCAATACCGCCATCACGCCAGCTATTCTGTCATGGAATCTGGGCGGTGGGTACTATCTGGGGAGTGGGCTGACCCTTTATACCGGTAACGGCAAGTTTCGTTATACCTATGATGCATCCACTGGACGTAATGTGAAGGCTTCTACGTCTATTGGCAATGATTACTGGACGGTGGAACCAAATCTGGCATTAACGTATTTAGCTGATGACTGGAATATCACTTTTAATAATATTCTGGATATTAATACCACTAATAAAACGACCGACTATCGTTCAGGTATAACCTATTATCTGGATGTTACTGTAGCTAAAAATATTAATAACTTTACCGTGGGATTGATTGGTAATTATACCAAGCAAATCACTGACGATAAGCTTGGTGGAAAAACGGTATCGGCAATATCGGGTTTTTATGGCGAGGGGAATAGAATGGAGCATGTGCTGGTTGGCCCTTTGCTGGCTTATGATTTTGGTTCGTTCTCAGTAAATGCCAGGATATTGCTCTCGCTGCGGGCGAAGAATGATGCTGATGTTTCATTCTTTCATCTTGGATTCAGTATGCCAATTAAATAATCTGTTGGTGAGTGACGATCGGAAAATGATATGACCGAAAATAAGTAATATCTATGATGATTAATTCTGACTGAAAATAAAAATTGGCGATAACTATAGCCATTCCTGTGTTTTATTTTATGGTGATCTTATATGGTGTTAAATATCTCTGTTATTTATTTTTAGAAAAATATCCGATTTTATTTTTTCATTACAAGAGGCAATTATGACATCACTTGTTATTGTCAGTGCCGTCCGTACGGCAATCGGCAAATTTGGCGGTAGCCTAAGTACATTTACCGCGCCGCAATTGGGGGCGTTGGTAATGAAAGACGCGGTCAATCGGGCGGGACTTGAACTGTCGGTAATTGATGAAGTGATTTTTGGTAATGTGCTACAAGCCGGACTCGGGCAAAATCCTGCACGTCAGGCGTCGCTGCTGGCAGGCCTGCCGGATACCACACCGGCAACCAGTGTAAATATGGTCTGTGGCTCCGGTTTGAATAGCGTTATTTCCGCAGTGCAAAATATTGTGTCCGGCAATGCGGATACTGTACTGGCGGGGGGAATGGAAAATATGTCAGCCGCACCCTATTTACTTAATCATGCCAGATGGGGATACCGAATGGGGGATCAGACAGCGACCGATGTTATGGTTAATGACGGTCTGTTCTGTGCCATAAATCATTACCATATGGGGATCACCGCTGAGAATGTCGCGAAGCGCTGGCATGTCAGCCGTCAGGCTCAGGATGATGTTGCGTTACTGTCTCAACAGCGGGCCGCCGCTGCGATTGAGTGCGGTGCATTTCGGCAAGAGATTATCCCGGTGACGCTGAAAAGTAAGCGTGGAGATAGCCTTTTTGCTATTGATGAACACCTACGGGTGAATACCTCGGCGGAGAGTCTGGCCAAATTACCCCCGGCATTTGATCCCGCTGGTTCGGTAACCGCTGGCAATGCCTCGGGGATTAATGATGGTGCAGCCGCGCTGTTAGTGATGAGTGAGGAATCCGCCCAGCGTCAGGGAATTAAACCATTGGCACGAATCCGCAGCTATGCTACCTGTGGTGTAGATCCCGCCGTAATGGGCATTGGCCCGGTGCCCGCCACGCGTAAGGCGTTGATCCGGGCGGGATTGACGATTAAGGATATCGATCTTATTGAGGCCAACGAAGCGTTTGCCGCCCAGTTTATCGCCGTCGGTAATGAGTTGAAGCTGGATATGGATAAAACCAATATTAATGGCGGCGCTATCGCGCTGGGCCATCCGATTGGCGCGTCTGGCGCCCGTATTCTGGTAACGCTGTTATATGCATTAATTAACCGGGATAAAACATTGGGATTAGCAACACTCTGTGTCGGCGGTGGGCAGGGGGTGGCAATGATTGTCGAGCGTGTTTAACCTGCGCTGGCGTGCCACGGCATTGTGGCGGCAAATTGTGGACAAGCAGCTATTACCTGGGTTGTATTTTATATAGTCAGATGTCATTCAGTCAGCGGTGGGCGTATTCCGGCCGATAGCTTCAGCCGGAATACTTTTTCCTACCGCTTAACGGCTGAGGCTTGCGCCACCGCCTTTTTTCATCACCGCGCGGATATCTGACTCCTGAACCAGATTCAAATCACCGCTGATGGTCAGTTTCAATACGCTGGCTGCAATCGCAAATTCAATCGCTTCCTGTGTGTCAAATTTGTGTAGCAGGCTGTGCATTAAGCCGGCGCCAAAAGCATCACCTGCGGCAACGCCTTCCATTACATGCACATTGTAACGGTTGGTTTCATAGAATGTACCTTCACTCAGCAGCAGCCCCATCCACTGGCTGTCTTCGACGGATTGGATATTACGCAGGACACTGACTACCATCTTGCAACCTGGATATCTTTTAGTGACTTCCTGCATGCCGTCTTTAAACGCGTCAATCTGTTCGATGCCGCGGGACATATCGCCATCAAATGCCTTGATGCCGAGCGTCGCTTCGAAATCTTCATCATTGGCGATACAAATTGTGACGTAATGCATCAGCCTGGACATCACTGTTTGCGCTTTTTCTGGTGACCACATCTTGCCACGGTAATTCATGTCGCAGACCACCGGGATATTATGCTTCTGGCAGTAGACGCAGGCAGCTGTTACGGCTTGTTCCAGCTCGACTGAAATGGCGGGAGTGATACCGGAGAAATAGAAATAATCGACATCCCTGAAAATGGCTTCCCAGTTGAACTCTGTCTGTTTCACTTCCGCGAAAGCGCTCCCAGCACGATCATAGACGACATTGGTAGCGCGTACGCTGGCACCTTTCTCGAAGAAGTAGATCCCCAAACGGTTTCCGCCACGTAACACTTTTGTCGTATCGACACCATATTTACGCAGTGTGGAAAGTGCTGTTTCACCCAATAGATTTTTGGGCAATTTGGTCAGGTAGGCGGCGTTATTTCCAAGCAGTGATAATGATACCGCGACGTTGGCTTCGGCACCGCCATAGGCGGCTTCAAAGACATCAGACTGAATAATGCGATTGTTACCAACAGGTTTCAGCCGCAACATCATTTCTCCAAAAGTTAACACTTTCATTTATTTCGTCCATTTCTGAATAAGTTAGCGAATTATATACCCAATAGATTTGGCGTTGCAGACAGACGGCAGTCGGTTGTGACACAGATTAAGGGAGTGTGCGGGTTTTTGACGTATTCAGGATCGCTTTATGGCAAGGATTATGGCGTGCGCCTCTGTTCCTTCATCAGCGACGCTCTGATATCGTTAAGCCAGTTAATGTCCTGACGATACTGTTCCTGGCGTCGTAAACGGTGGTTTGGCAAACCAGATAACCACGATCAGTCCCAGAAATCCCCACCCCAATAAATGGAAGTAATCGATAGTCGAGGACATCCACGCCTGTTGTTGCACGGTTTTATCCAGTTGCGCCAGATTGGTTTGCGTGATACCGCCCATCCGATGGAGGTAACTTACCGCCGCCGGGTTATATATGGACACGCTTTCGCTCAGTATCGCGTGGTGATAAATCTCACGATTTGACCAGATCCAGGTGGAAAGCGATGAGGCAAAACTCCCACCCAATACGCGCAAAAAGGTTGCCAGTCCTGAGCCTTCAGCCACATCCTTGCCATGCAGACTCGAGAGCAAAATAGAGGTCAGTGGCACAAAGAAAAACGCCACGCCCATTCCCATGAATAGCTGCACACCGGCAATGGTCATGAAATCTACATTGGTGTTGAATTGAGAGCGCATCAGACATGATACTCCCATGATCACAAACGACACTGTGGCGAGCAGCCGTAAATCCACCCGGTTGCCATAACGTCCAATAATCGGCGACAGTATCACTGGCAACATCCCCATTGGCGCGGCTGCCAGTCCCGCCCAGATTGCGGTATATCCCATCCACCTCTGAAGCCATTGAGGCAGGATCACGTTAATGGCAAAAAATGCGGCGTACCCGAGCATCAACGATAGCGTGCCGACAGTGAAATTTCGGTCGGCAAACAGCCGTAGGTTAACAATCGGGTGGCGTTCTCCCAACTCCCAGATAATAAAGGACACCAGCGCGATGGCGGAAATAATCGACATCGTTACAATATTCGTAGAAGAAAACCAGTCCAGATCATTGCCTTTATCCAACACCACCTGCAACAAACCAACGCCGATGACCAACAGCCCAATACCGATATAATCGACACTGACGCGTTCTATGGTATTCCGCCAGTCACGTAGCTGCATCCAGACAATGATCGAGGCAAAAATGCCGATCGGCACGTTGATGTAAAAAATCCACGACCAGGAATAACTATCGGTGATCCAGCCGCCAGTAATAGGGCCGACGATCGGACCTACTACTGTCACCATCGCCAAAAGTGCCAGTGCCATGTTGCGTCGGGATGGTGGGAATATCATCAGCAACAGCGTTTGGCACATGGGGTACATTGGACCGGCAAAGAAACCCTGTAAGGCCCGGAAAATAATCAGCTCTGTCATGTTCTGCGCAAAACCGCAAAGGAAAGACGCAAGACTGAACAGTAAAACCGAGACAATAAATAGTCGTAGTTGACCAATGGTACGGGAAAGCCAGCCAGTCAATGGCAGGGAAATGGCGTTGCACACGGCGAAAGAGGTTATCACCCAGGTACTCTGATCCGAACTGACACCGAGACTACCGGCAATCGTCGTCAACGATACGTTGGCAATCGTGGAGTCCAGCACCTGCATAAATGTAGCCAGCGAGATTGCAAATGTCGCCAGTGCCAGACTCGGCGGTGTAAAAGCAGCCTTATCGTTCATCACTGCCTTCCTTAGCCATGTGTGTTCGTCAACGGTAAACTGTTGTCATGGAGAATTTGCGCTACCAGTTCGTCAGCTTGCTTAAGAGTAACGTCGTAAACGTCGGTGTGATAGCGTGGCGTATTGACCGTTTCTGTGGGTAATAATTTGCCTTGATCATTGTGAATATCCACTTTGGCGTACATCGACAGACCGATACGCAGCGGATATTGCTTTATACTTTCTGGATCAAGAGCAATGCGCACCGGGAGTCGCTGGACGATTTTTATCCAGTTTCCGCTGGCATTTTGGGCAGGTAACAAGGCGAAGGCACTGCCAGTCCCGATACCAAGGCTTTCTATCGCACCTTTGTATATCACCTTATCGCCATAAAGGTCGGACGTCAGGGTAACCTGCTGACCAAGCCGCATTTGCTGCATTTGGCTTTCTTTAAAATTGGCATCGACCCATATCTGATCAAGGGGCACGATTGTCATTAGCGTCGCGCCGGAACTCACGTGCATCCCCAACTGAACGGAGCGCTTCGCAACATAACCGCTTACTGGAGCAACAATAGCGCAGCGTGCCCAATCCAAATACTTGCTACGTAGGTCTGCCACCGCACTTTTGATCTCGGGATGATTGTCGACCACGGTATTATTGACCATGGCCTGATTGACGCGCAGAGACTCTTCTACTGCATTAAGGTTGCTGCGGGCGCTGTTGACCGCATCCTGATAATGCGCCAGCGATTCTGTGGAGATAGCGCCTTTGGCGGCCAGTCCTTTACGACGGTTATAATCACCAATGGCCTGTTGCAGTGCCACCTGCTTGGCTTTCACCTGCGCTTGATAGTTATCCACGGTACTGTACAGACCACGCACCTGGCGCACGGTCTTGGCCAGCGACGCTTCCGACTGTTGCAAGGCGATGAAGGTATCGCTCGGACTGAGTTGCACCAGTATTTGTCCTTTCTTTACATAATCTCCGACATCAACACTGATTTTTGTCACGGTACCATCGATTTGTGGTGTCAGTGTTATCTGGTTGCCATCAACATAGGCATCGTCGGTGGTCTCATAAAAACGCACGTACAGTTGGTAGTAGATCCCACCAGCAGCAGCAGCCAACAGCAAAATGACCAGCAAAACAGCAAAATTACGTTTACGGCGACTGGTGTGTGGAAGAGGGGAATCTGGTTTTGTTTCCATGGTGATGATGACCTTTGCCATTTGTTCGTTTATTGAGGGAAAAAGCGTTCTATGACGTCATTCGGCAACATCTTGGTGAGGAGCTGTGTGAGTTGTTCCGTTTCCTGCGGGGTTAGCCGGGCGGTCATCTGTACCGGTAAAATCTGTATCCCCTCCAGCTCGAAACGCTGACAAATCGTCGTCCCTTTTTCAGTCAACGCCAAGATCACTTGACGCTTATCGCTGGGGTGAGGCAGACGCAGAATCAGTTTCCGTTTCACCATCCGTTCGATCATGCGACTCAGTGCACCCCCGTCCATCATCATGTTCTTACTCACTTCCACCGGACTGACAAACCCGTTACGAATATTGATTAAGACCTTGAACTGGGCAGCGGTAATGTCACTACCGGCAAGGTATTCATTAATTAATTGATCTTTAAATTGGTTTGCCAAGTGAATCAGCAAACCAAGTGGATAGGTATTTTCAGCAAGTTTTTTCTTCATGCTTACAACATATTGACTAGGCATTTATTTCATCTGAAACTAATGTTTAATCAACTAAATGTCAATATTAATTATCATTACAGTTTGTTTCTTATTGGTAAGCTATAGGCTAAATCGGCAGCCTTCTCATAGAAACGGCGGTTACATGGCGTGGGGGATACCCCTGTCCGTGGTGGCGGAAAACAGTTGCAGATCAAAGTTTTCTTCGAGGTTTTTGGGTGCTTGGCATTTCCTTATTTAATAATGATGCTTTCCTTCGTATTCACGGCTGATGTTACATGGTGAAATCACATGGTGGCATTTTATGCTACTTTAGAGGGTGGTCTACGAAATATAACTTATATTTTTATGATGTAAGAACGTGGCATTAATGGATATATTGGAATATGAAAGCGTTTGTTATTTTTATCAATAAAATAAATAGATGAGGTTGCACCATCGTATTATCTTGCAACAATAGTGCTGATATATCTGTAACCTTTTAATGACAAAAACCTTATATTTTGTGAGGTTGTTCACAATTATTATTTGATTTTCATATATTATTCCCAGCAGGTGTCCTGTCGCCGCGGGTATAGTGACATTATAAGTTTGTATCAATTTTCTGTGAAAATATGTTTCCGAAAATTTTGGTGGTGTTTTTTTATTTTTGTGGCGATAGCTTAAATATATTCATGGACACAATGCAAAGACTAATCAATGAGAGGAAAATACATGTCAACTTATTATTTTTTACCGACACGCAATGTTTTCGGCGAAGGTAGTGTGCAAGAAGTAGGTGAATTAGCGAAAACGCTAAACGCTAAAAAAGTACTGATCGTTACTGACAAATTTCTTGCTCAGAGTGGTATGGCGGATAAAGTCGCTGAAATTTATAAAAAGTCGGGAATTGACACTCATGTCTTCTCTGGTGCGGAACCTAACCCGACAGATAAAAACGTCGCTGATGGCATTATGGTCTATCGGGAACAAGGCTGTAATTCAATAGTCTCGCTTGGTGGTGGATCGTCACACGACTGTGCTAAAGGCATTGGTCTGGTTGCGGCTAATGGCGGAAATATAAGGGACTATGAAGGCGTTGATAGATCCAGTAATGATATGATCCCGTTAATGGCAATTAATACCACTGCCGGCACGGCCTCTGAAATCACGCGTTTTTGCATCATTACCGATACCGACCGCAAAGTTAAGATGGCCATTGTCGACTGGCGTGTTACACCGCAAATTTCAATTAACGATCCTGAGTTAATGGTAGGTATGCCGCCCTCGTTAACTGCCGCAACGGGGATGGATGCATTGACCCATGCGATTGAAGCGTATGTATCAACAATGGCTAATCCACTTACTGATGCCGCAGCATTAAAAGCAATTAAAATGATTACCCAATATTTACCTAAGGCTGTTGCTAATGGTGAATATATGAAAGCCAGAGACAATATGGCTTATGCTCAATATTTGGCCGGCATTGCATTTAATAATGCCTCTTTAGGTTATGTGCATGCTATGGCTCACCAGCTTGGCGGTTTTTATAATTTACCGCATGGTGTATGTAATGCAATTCTATTACCTTACATAGAATCATTTAACCTAATGAGCAATCTTAATCGATTCAAGGATATTGCAGAAGCGATGGGAGAAAATATAGTTGGTCTTTCCACTGATGATGCTGCGGTTAAAGCTATCAACGCTATTCAAAGATTGAGCAAGCAAGTTGGTATTCCTCGTGATCTGAAGAGCCTTGGTGTTAAACCAGAAGATTTCGCCATTATGGCTGAAAATGCTAAAAAAGACGTTTGTCAGCTGACCAATCCGCGTAAAGCGACTAAAGAACAAGTTATCGAGCTCTACAGAAAAGCTTACGAAGGTGAGCCGGCTATATAATCTAATGGTTCCTTACCATTTAATATATACCCGATAGATTTCGAGTTGCAGGGCGGTGGTATGTGAAGGAGTCCCGATGAGCTTACTCAAGTAAGTTCATCGGGCAAATCTGCCGGGAGTAGATTTGAACGCTGCTTGCAGCGACCATAAAGGGGCGAGACCCAAGGATGGGGAAAGTAACTGAGCGTAGCCAACGCACATGCAACGTGAAAGAGGGTTACAACGTGTTGAAATGGAAAACAATATTTTAAAAAGACTACTGTAGATTCAACTTGTCAACGCAATATCATTTTCAAAAACTTGTTTTGGCGTTTTAAATTTCAGTGTTTTTCTCGACCTGTCATTTAATTGTTCTGCGACTTGATCAAGATCCTGTTGTGAATGTTGAGCCAGACAGGTCCTTTTAGGGAAGTATTGCCGAATAAGGCTATTTCTTTTTTTCGTGAACTTCAGCGCCAGTTATTTTCCGACTGAACACATTTTCATTTTCTACCAGATACAGATAATGCCAGCGACCACGCACCACTGACGACAGACTACGCATGATGTGCACTGACTGCCACGGCTTCATTTATCCGGCGGATAAATTGATATTGCTCATTCGTCGGCGTTAGTCGTCTTCAGTTTCTCCGTAATAGTTTTCGTAGCAACAGTATCGCTGTTGCCTTCGCCAATGCTTCTGCTGGTCATTGTTCACTGTTTTGTCTGCACCCGCACCGGTTTTCCCCATATTTAGCCTGATTACGCCAGTTACACAGGATAGCTTCAGATGTTCCTTCCCTCTGCGCAACCGCGGCTACGGCCATGCCCGTAATTTTGCCAGCACACTAGCTTTATGCTCGGGGGAAATTCGCTTTACGTGTCACTTCATCACTCTCTGGATCATTCTTTCATAGAGGGTGACATCTATATGATGACACTGAGGGGGACCACGTCAGCCTTCAGATAGTGGCGCGTGAGCTATGTGAGTCCGATCACAAAATTATAAAATATGAGTATACTAATAGTATACATACAACCGCAAAATGTATACGGTATGTACATTAGTGAGTATGTATAAGAGTTAATATGAAGCCAGTTTATATCAGTATCGCCGACGACCTAGTCTATAAAATTAATGAGGGTTTCTATTCGGAAGGAGACATGCTGCCCACCGAAGTCGAGCTATGTGAGATTTATAACGTAAGCAGGATGACCCTGCGTAAGTCACTGGCTTTACTGGCGGAGCAAGATTTGCTTGTAAGAGTGAAGGGGTCAGGTACTTATGTAAAGAAAAATAAATCAGCGATTCATGGCGCTGCTGAGCTAACGGGTTTCCAGCAAGAGATTAAGAAACAAGGAAAAGAAGTCACTACCAAAGTCATAACATTTGAGATCATTCATCCAGATGCAATGGTAGGTGAACGGCTTTGTTTAGGACCTACAGATCAGGTTTTTCATATTGAGCGCATCAGATATATAAATAATGAAGCTGAGATTTTTGAAAGGACATACATGCCAGTAAATATGTTTTCTGACCTAACCGTCAAGATTATGTCAGGATCAAAATATAGCTATGTCCGTTCGAAAGGAATAAGTATTTATGGGAATAAACAAATCGTATCAGTTGAACTGGCTGATAAAAGGTTAAGCAAAGTCCTTGATGTCAAAGTAAACCACCCACTTTTGAAAGTAATTTCAATGGGGGAATATGAAAAAGGAAAAGTATTCGAGTATAGCATCAATATTTTCCGATTAAATCAATACAGCTTTGAGTTTTACGCACGATAAGAGAGATGCATTATATAATCATATTTAAAGAGGCTTTATCATGACGGTTAAAATTTTTTTATGTTGTGCTGCGGGTATGTCGACATCAATGGTTGTTAATAACATGAGGAAAGTCGTAACTGCGAAAAATCTTGATGTCGCTATTGAAGCATATTCAATTTCTGAGTTTGAAGACATGCTGCCACGTTATGATATTTGTATGGTAGCTCCACAGGTAAGTTATAAGTTTAATGATTTTAAAAAACGATGCGATGAGTCTGGTAAGGCGTGTTATAAAATAGAAATGAAAGACTATGGGATGCTTAATGGTGAAGCAATTCTAAATCAGGCCTTGTCAAAAATCTAATCGCCAGGTGTTTTATGAAAAAATAACTACCTTATTTTAAAATATAAATGAAATATTTCGGCATGTTTATTGAAAAAGCGGCCATAAACCAAGCCTTGTCAAAAATATAATTACCAGGTGTCTTATGAAAAACAAATTATTCTATTTCTTAGAAGAGCATCTTGCGCCTTTTGCGGGTAGGATCGGGGCTCAACGACACGTTATGGCAATTAGGGACGCCTTTATTGGTGCAATCCCTTTTATTATTGTCGGTTCATTTGCGCTTGTTATTGCGTACCCTCCTTTTTCAAAGCAAACAGTAAATTTTTGGACCGTTTTTGCCGCGAAATATCATAATGAAATTATGGCTCCATATAATTATACTATGGGAATAATGGCATTATGGGTAGTAACTGGACTTGGTTATAACTTAGCCAAGAACTACCGTAAACTTAACCCATTTCTTGCAGGTATCTTATCACTAGTAACGTTTTTAATGCTTTCAGCCCCCATGACGAGCAATGAAGCACTACCCATAGCAAATATGGGGGGGACAGGAATTTTTACGGCAATGATCATCGGGATTTTCATTCCTGAGATGATGCACTTCTTAATAAAAAACAACATTGGATTAAAACTACCAGAACAAGTTCCTGATAAAATCAGGCAGTCCTTTGACTTACTGATTCCAATAGCTTTAGTCATGGTTGTTGTATATCCACTGAGTGTGATTGTTTACAAGCAAACTGGGATGATCATTCCTGAGTTAATAATGCAAGCATTCAAACCTCTTATTTCTGCTTCAGACAGTCTGGGCGCTGTGTTGCTGATCACCCTCGTTGCTCAGGTTCTATGGTGGGCTGGTGTCCATGGGGCAACGATTGCTAGCGGAGTTATAGCTCCGTTTGTTTTATCAAACTTAGCTGTTAACCAGCAAGCCCTTGCGGCAGGTACTCCAGGGACAGAGCTACCAAAGATTTTTGCTCAACCATTAATTGACTTTTTCATTCAGCTTGGCGGATCAGGTGCGACCTTTGGGTTAGTGCTACTATTCTTGCGGTCACGCTCATTGCATTTAAAATCAATTGGTAAATTATCATTGATTCCAGGTTGTTTTAATATAAATGAGCCTATGGTATTCGGTACTCCTATTGTGCTCAACCCTTTATTCTTTATTCCATGGGTCGTGGCACCTTTAGTCTGTGGTACCGTAACATGGTTTGCATTTAAACTTGAACTGCTTCATCGGATTGTTATTCTTCCGCCATGGACCACGCCTGCTCCGATTGGCGCTATGTGGGCAACAAACTGGTCAGTTCAGGCACTGGTAGTTATTGCAATTAACTTTACTCTTGCCACTATTATATATTTTCCATTCTTTAAGATATATGAAAGATCTTTGTTAAAAGAAGAGTCGGCGCAACAAATTAAAAACTGAATGATCTAATTTAAATTATAAATATAGGTTTAACTATGGAAACTAATTCTGTTCTTGATGAAGAATATTTAATGAATTTACTTTGTCAGGCCGGTGCTGCTAAAAGCGCAGCTATGGACGCTATCTTTAAAGCTCGCGAGGGTTCTCATTCGGAAGCACTTCATCAGTTACAGATCTCTGATGAAATCTTCAAAGAGGTCCATAAATGTCAGACTGAATTAATTAGTATGGATGAGGGTAAAGGTAAAATACAAATGACCTTAATTTTAACCCACATCCAAGATCATATTATGAATGGTATGTTATGCAAAGAAATTGCAACTGAACTTGTTGAGTTGTATCGTCAATGTAAGGAAAAACAAAATGCTTAAAATAGCAATTATTGGTGGTGGTTCCAGCTATACTCCGGAAATCGTTGAAGGGTTTATCAACAGGTACCATGAATTGCCTATTACTGATATCTGCTTGTATGATATTGAGGAAGGTCGTTATAAAGTTGAAACCGTTGGTGCTTTTGCTAAACGAATGATTCAAAAAGCGGGCTTGCCAATTAATCTGACGATTACCTTCAATCGTGCTGAGGCGTTAGAAGGCGCATTATTTGTATGTTCTCAAATGAGGGTAGGCATGATCCCTGCCCGAATTAAAGATGAACGTCTTGGACATAAATATGGAATGATTGGTCAGGAAACAAATGGTATCGGTGGGTTTGCAAAAGCAATGCGAACCATTCCTGTGACATTAGATCTTTGTCGAGATATTGAAAACATTTGTCCAGATGCCTGGCTTATTAACTTTACTAATCCATCAGGTATCATTACTGAAACTGTATTAAAGCACACCAGCGTTAAAGTTATTGGCTTGTGCAATGTTCCTGTTATTACTCAATATGGCATCGAGGAATTACTTGGGGAAAAGGTTCAGATACAGTTCGCTGGCCTAAACCATTTTATCCATGCATTTCACATTTGGGATAATAAAGGGAAAGATCATATTAAAGAAGTCATCAATCGAATGTGTAAAGGGGATGACTTCGAGTTACCCAAAAACCTCGGTAAGGTAATATGGGTGCCTGAGCAACTAAGACAACTTAATGCAATTCCGTGTGGCTATCACCAGTACTATTATATGCAGGATGATTCTGAGCATAAGGAAATGGATGCAAAAGATTTCGTAACGCGCGGGGAAGAGGTCCAAGCGATCGAAAAAGAACTGTTTAAATTATATGAAGATATTAATCTTGATATTAAGCCTAAGCAGCTTGAAGAACGTGGTGGCGCTTACTATTCTGATGCAGCATGTGAATTGATTAATAGCATTTACAATAATAAAGGTATCCTTATGCACGTAAATACACGTAATAATGGTACTATTTCCGAACTACCTCCAGATTGTGCGATTGAAGTAACATCGCTGATTACAGCTTCTGGGGCGCACCCATTAAATATTCCTGCCATTGAGAACCCAGCAATTCGTGGAACATTGCAGCTGCAAAAAGCCTTTGAAGAATTAACTGTTAAGGCAGGTGTTGAAGGTGACTACGGTACAGCTCTTCAGGCCTTGACAATTAACCCACTAGTGAGAAAAGGAAATGTTACTAAACAGATTCTGGATGAAATGATTGAGATTAATAAGGATTATCTCCCTCAATTTAAATAAATAGGTTAAAAAAACAAAAGGGCAATGTCTCTTTTGTTTTTTTGTCTATAGAAAACCCCCAGCTAGGCTGGGGGTTCCGTAAAGCTTTCAGCTATAAGTCGGTTATAAAAACCCCTTTCGATTTGTTAAAACACCTTGCGGTCTGGCAACTGCAAAAGTTAAGCAAAAAATTGAAAGGGGGTCCCATGGGGGACGAAAAGAGCTTAGCGCACACCCGATGGAACTGTAAATATCACATCGTTTTTGCGCCGAAGTACCGAAGGCAGGTGTTCTATGGAGAAAAGCGTAGGGCAATTGGCGGCATATTAAGAAAGTTGTGTGAATGGAAAAACGTGAACCTCGTGGAGGCAGAATGTTGTGTGGATCACATCCATATGCTTCTGGAGATCCCGCCGAAGATGAGTGTGTCGAGTTTTATGGGATACCTGAAGGGTAAGAGTAGCCTGATGGTTTATGAGCAATTTGGCGATTTGAAGTTTAAATACCGAAATCGAGAATTCTGGTGTCGAGGGTATTATGTAGATACGGTGGGAAAGAATACATCGAAGATACAAGAATACATAAAGCACCAATTGGAGCAAGATAAGTTGGGTGAGCAACTCTCGATCCCATATCCGGGTAGCCCGTTTACGGGCCGTAAGTAATCCATAGATGCAAATGTCAGATCGCGATGCGCCTGTTAGGGCGCGGCTGGTAACAGAGCCTTATAGGCGCATATGAAAAACCTCCGGCTATGCCGGAGGATATTTATTATGGATTTTATATCACGACATCAAGATTAACAGTCATTATAAATTATTATTGAATATTAAGATGCGTGTTTTACATGCAAATTATTACTAAGGTGGCTTTGTTGAATAAATCGTATTTTGCATTGATTACATGTGATGCTTAAAAATCATTTATAAGCCAATAATTGTGTAAGCTCATCCCCAGGAGATTCTGCCGGAGAAACAGTCTTTCCCGGCAGAATACAGGGCTGCCTACATGAAACGTGCACGATGCAAACGAACGATATAATCCGCATCTGGATTTATTTTATTATCTCCCTTTTACTCGCTATCAGAAAATACACATTTATAAATGTCGCCATTCAATCTCTTAGCTGTGAAACGTCACGGACTCGTTGATATTGACGCGGTCCATTTTCATGCGATTACCTGGTGCACTTTCATCGGGATAGCCAAATGAGATGCCGAAGAGCATTTTCATGTCCCGAGGGATATTAAGGAACTGCCGTATGGGTTCAGCGTAGAAACCAAGAGAGGTCTGAGGAATGCCGCCAAGCCCGTGAGCAGTGAGTGACAGCAGCAGGGTCTGTCCATACATACCGATATCGCCAGCTACCCTGACATTATCACCGAAAGAAGGCACGAAAAGCAGGGCCACATGTGGGGCATTGAAAAAAGACAGGTTATAGCCTGAAGCCCTTTTACGGCCATCTGAGTCATCACGGGCAACGTTTAGTGCGTCGTAATATGCCTTGCCCTGCGAATCTTTACGTTCACCGTACACACTATAAAAATGATTCATGTCAAACGTAAAATCCGGTGTTATATCACCGGTCTGATATTTTTCGTGAAGCAAAACGGACAGCGTGGCAAGTTTCTGTCCTGATACAATATGTACGTTCCATGGCTGTGTATTGCAGTTAGATGGGGCGCGCTGTGCGTCTTCCAGAATACGAATAAGCTTTTCTTGCGGAACCGGCGTTGGCAGGAATCCACGGTAAGAACGACGCTTGCGGACGGCTTCACTAAATGAAAGCACGTGTCCGTCAGGCTCGCCCGCTCTGCATGCTTATCGAAAGGTATTGAGAGGATGACTGCGTCTACATCGCGAACGGCCTCCTGACGTTCAGCTACTGCACCCACCTTTCGCGCCAGCTCTGCAATCGTTTCTGGTCCTCTTGAGTTCGCCAGTTTAACAGCGTGGCCCTGACCAGAGCGCTTATGTGCCAGCGTCGCGCCAATGTTTCCGGTGTCAATAATGCCTATGTTCATACCATTACCTTTTGTCTGTATGGCAAATGATTAGTGACCAGCCGGATGGGCAAAGTTATTAAGGGTATCTCGCAACTCTGCGAGTTCTGCATCCGATAACTGACAGGCTGATTTGACGCTGTCGGTTATGCGCCACAGATCGCTTTGTAGCGCATTCCCTTCATCAGTCAGGGTAATGAGAACCCGCCTTTCATCTGCTTGGTCCCGGGTACGAATTATGCGTCCGGCAGCTTCAAGCCGTTTGAGAACGGGCGTGATGGTTCCTGTATCCATGCCGAGCTTATTCCCGATATCGCCCACCGTGCGTGGAGTGCCGTTAAACAATTCCAGCATCACCAGATACTGTGGAAAGGTTAGTTGTTAGTACCGATGTAAAAATGGGTCTTCCGCAACTTGGGTGGAGCCCTTTACGCCAGAGGGCTCATTACTCGTCGTCGCAGTAACTGTAAGCGCCGTTAAATCGACGTACTCCCCCTATCCATACTGCGACACATTTTTTAAAAAGGGGACCAGGTCCACATTCCAGGGCAATAACGCGTCGAGTTTTTCTTGCGTATCCGCCTCGCCGATGTGATCCAGCACATACTGGATATACGCCGTCGGCTCTAACTGATTGGCCTTCGCCGTTTCGATCAAGGAATAACACCCGGCACTGGCGCTGGCGCCCTGCGAACTGTCGGCAAATAGCCATGCCTTGCGACCGACCGCAAACGGGCGGATGGCATTTTCCGCCAACGCATTGCTGATGTTCACCTGCCCATGATCGCAATAGCCTATCAATTCTGCCCAGTGGTTGAGCGTGTAGTCCATGGCCTGACGGGTCAGCGATCCCTTCATTATCTTGCCGACATTCTGCTCCAGCCATAGTTTGAATGCCTTGAGCAATGGCAGGCTATATTGCTGACGGGCCAGGTATTTGTCCGCTTCACTGCGCCCCTGCAGGCTCCGTTCAATGCCATACAGTTTACCGATGTAGCCCAGCGCCACATCCGCTTTAGTGGGTTTGCCTTTGGCAGATTTTGCGCCCTTGGGGACCGCTTTGCCCGCTTCAATATATTTGCGCCGGGCATGATCCCAGCAGCCGATACGCACGAGATTGTTTTCACGGCACACCGCGTCATAACCGGCATAACCATCGGTTTGCAAAATACCGGTGAATCCCGCCAACAGGCGCACGGGAACACTACCCGCGCGGCTCGGGTCATACTCGAACAGCACTGAGGGTTTATCGGGGGGGCCACCGCGTATCACCCACATCCATTTGTCCGATTGGGCGGTTTTGCCTTCTTCTTTCAGCACCTGGATGCGGGACTCATCCATTTGCAGGTAACGGCCACTGTTTTGCACGTCACGCAACCTGGCCAGCAGCGGGGCAAATACCTTGGCTAACCGGATGATCCAGTGGGCCATATTGGTGCGGCCTACCGGGTGGCCACTGCGGGCAAGCATGTTTTCCAGGCGGTACAGCGGCAGCCCATCGGCATATTTGGCGACGATGATATACGCCAGCAAGGCGGTGGTGGCAAAACATTTGCCCAGCGGATGGACCGGGCGGCGGGCAGCCACAATAAACTCCTCGCCATCGCGGTCAAACACCGCTTTTTCCTGCCAGTATTCGATGACTTTTAATTGGGCGGGAATAAACGCCAGCTCTTCTTTAACCTTGCTGAAGAAGGTGGCGCGGGCGCCGGCTTTTTCTTCGTCGGACAGGCACAACTCCACACGTTCACGCAGCAGGTTGGCGGAGAAACCGCGTTGGCGTTTTTGGGTGCCAGACGGCGGTGGGGGCGGCGATACGTCATCCGGCAGTTGAGCCAACAAGGACTCCATTGCCACGTCCAGTTCGGCTTCATCGAACAAGGCAATCTGGTCAGTATGCCGCTCACTGCTGGCGGCAAACTGTTGGGCTTTTTTGAGGCGGAGCAGTTCTTCGAGTAGGGCGATATAACATTCGCGATGTTGAAGCTGTTGCTGAAGTTCCTCGACCTGCGCCAGCAATTCAACCGCAGATAAACTGCGGTTGTCTGGGTTTTCGGCTGGCGGGAAAGTGGGCGTTTTCATGGTTAAATTATAACAAAAACAGCCACCTGATGCTTCCTGTTTCGACTAATTAACGCCATCATAATGCAGTTTTTTATGCCCATTGAGTAGACTGATATCGTAACCATCAAGCAGCCAGTTAATCTGCTCCCCGGTCAGGGGTAACAGGTCATCGGCCAGACTGGGCCATTTGAACTTCTCCTCTGCCAGCGCCTTGTAATAAAGGACAAAACCATTGTCTTCCCACATCAGACATTTGATTTTATTGCGCTGGCGGTTAGTAAAAGCATACAGCGCCCCGGTAAAAGGATCGTGTCCCAATTCCTGTTCTATCAGCGCCGCCAGCCCGTTGACCTGCTTGCGGAAATCGATGGGTGCGCGATAAAGAAAAATCTGTGGCATCGCCAGCGCCGGGCGTAAGTCACGGTTACGCATCAGAGTTGCCTGAGAATAGCGCCCAGCAGGGAAACATTGCGGTCATTAAGACCGGTGATCACCAGGCCATTGGGCAATGAGAGTGTCAGCTCGGTTGGGGTGTCGACGTGGGTGATGTCGGCGGTGACTTTGGCAAACCCTGGGGCCCGCGCTTGAGTCGGGTTATCGGTACAATATTTTTGCCGCCAGTAAACAAACTGGTGGTATGTCAGCTGCTGTTGCTGGCAGAAAACCTGGCCAGAAAGACCGGATGCTTGCCAGGTGGTGATCTGTTCGCGCCAATAGTCGGCCCGCTGTTGAGATGTCATGATTGCGCCCTGCATTTATGGTAGACAGCGGCAGTGTGGCGCAGTTAATCACTGAAAAAAAGATGCCGATTTAAGGGCGCTTACCAGTAACTCGAAGCTGGCCCGGCCATACATCTGCCGTTTTAGCATTTTCAGGCGATTTACATGCCCTTCGACTACACCGTTACTCCATCTGCTGGTAATAGCTTCACATATTGCTGCTGCATCAGCTTCCATCCCGGCTGCAACACGCTGAAGCTCAACAGGGCCGTTTTCGCTGACATGAGTGAACCATTTGCCTAGCTGTGGCTTGTTTTTGGTTTTCAGGATCTGGTAGAAGTCCAGCGCCAGTTGCTGCGCTATTTTCAACTGCGGTTCTTTTTCACACATCAGCCCGATGAAGCGGGAAGCATAATTTTTTTCGCCCCTTATTATTCGCCAGGGCATCAACCAACGGCTCACGCGCGAAGCTGATGGAAGCCTGGCTGGCGCAGTAACAGATGCGCTCCCGCCTTTACGCCATTTGGCAACCTCATCTCTGACGGTGGTTTCGCTACCGGTGAATCCCTTTGCCACCATTTCCCTCCATATCTGACTGCCATTGTGGTTACCGTTTTCACGTTGTTCCTCCAGCCAACCATGCCAGGGATCCAGAAGGCTTGGTTTCCGGGGACGGGTCGACATTTCAGGGAATGTACCTGACTGGAGCCAGCGCCTGACCGTTACGCGTGATAATCCTGTGGTGCGGGATATTTGACGGAGCCCACATCCACTTTTATGCAGGGTTATTACCTCCACCCAGCGTTGGTGGCGTTTATCACGAGTCTGCTGCTTAAGTCGCTCCGGGCGACGGATATATGGAGCTGGTTCAACCCGTTCTGGCTCAGATGGTTTCTTTGGCGACAACTCACTGGCGACAAGACGTATCAGAGGCATATGTCTGTACATCATCCGTTCGAGCGCATCACCAATGTTTTTCAGCAAGTGCCAGCGATCGGCAACCTGTCTGGCTTGAGGAGCTCCTTCACGTGCTGCTGTGGCATAGATACCGCCGCGATCGCGCGAGACAACCTGTATTTCTGGATATTTTCTGAACCAGGCAGCCAGCGTACGCTGATCGCGGCCAGGAAGCAGTACGAGGGGACGGTGAGTATCAAGATTGACTATTAACGTGCCGTAACGGTGACCCCGATGCCATGCCCATTCGTCGATACCAACATGGGGCGTGCCTGCCGGTTTCGGCTCCGGGGTATTGATCACCCTGCGAAGAAGAGTATCTGCACTGCTACAGAGACCAACTGCCGTAGCTGCCCGCCTTCCTGCCTCACCTCCCGCTATTAATCCCAAGTGACGCTGTAAATTTTGTAACGCCAGCGAAGACTGCTGCCGTGAACTTGCGAAGGGAGCCAACGACTCGGCAAAAATTTTGCGTGGACAGGCCGGGTTACGACAGTACCAGTGGCGGATGGAAAATATCAGCCATAGAGCCTGGCCTGAGCAGGGTAGATGCTGTATCCGGCGCCGGCGACAACTATGAACAGAGTCGCTGCGCTTAAGGCATTCGGGACATAGTGCTGTTTTGCGTTTGCCACGGAGATGGAGGGTTATACCATCAGGACTAATAACTTGTCGGCCGTATTGCCATCCGCAAGGTAACTGTAAAAGTGTCTTAAGTGAGGGCATTGCGTTATCCATAACTTAAAACAGCTTAGATCCTTGTTAACTAGAAAGTTTCATCAATATTTCTCCACCCAAGTTGCGGAAGACCCTCTTTTTTCCGTTGATGCGATATTTGAGATACCAGAGACGCGAACCGCCGGGATTGACTAAAAGATACAGACCGTGAGAGTCGGCGACTTTGAAGGGTTTTGCGGAAACTTTTAAGTTGCGGATTTTTGAATCATTAAGAGACATGTGGGGGTCACTCCGTCATCGAACTAACCTGACCCCAAATCTGACCACCACATTCTCCCGATGCGGAGGGAAAACTGAACATGCACCGGGAAGACTTTTCACGCTAACTTATTGAATCTGAATCACATAGTGATTCGCAAGGATGCATGAAAGCAGGAAATTGGCTCCTCTGACTGGACTCGAACCAGTGACATACGGATTAACAGTCCGCCGTTCTACCAACTGAACTACAGAGGAATCGCTGAGTGCGAGGGATGATAGCGGCAGTAGTTGGCCTTGTCAAAGGATGGAACCTTCTTCTGGAATCGTTTGATGCACTTCTAATCAACTCATTGAAACTATTGTCATAGCATCCCTTACTCTGGCCTGACTAATCGGTGCGCCAGCAAACTGGTGCACTTGCAGATTGCAAATAGCGCACTGTAATGGTGCATTCAAGGGGCGGCTCTATTGGAAAGACCATAGCGAATTCATAACCTTAAATTTAATGGACCATTGCTTTTACTTATTTTTACAACCTCTTAAGCTCATCCCATGTTTTTTATTCGCGACTAAAAGGAATATGGCGCGGTTTTTGCTACCTGTAGAAGGTGACTATTCGGGAGGTACACATGAATCTTAGACGACTCAAATATTTTGTAAAAATCGTTGATATCGGTAGCTTGACGCAGGCTGCTGAAATGTTGCATATCGCGCAACCAGCGCTGAGTCAGCAAGTTGCTACGCTGGAAGGTGAGCTTGAAAAACAGTTGCTGGTGCGTAGTCGTCGTGGAGTGACGCCGACTGAGGCAGGAAAAATTCTATATTCACATGCGCAAACTATTTTAAATCAATGTGAGCAGGCAAAGAGCGCGGTTAATGGTGTTCGGCAAACGGTAAATGCCTGATCTTAACGCGGTCAGTTATCTGATATAGCTGACCGCGTTAATCCAACCTTCCTGGTATTTCTTTGATTTCCTTCAGCACATATATCCTGCCAGAACGATTAAATCGTCTGTTTTTTCTTATAGATGAAGAGATATGCAATAGCCAGCACAATAAACCATATTGGTGTGACAAGCAGTGCTTGCCGGGTATCTGGCTGTAGCATCAGCAGGAATAGTACAAAAGCGAAGAAGGTGATGCACACCCAACACATGAATTTACCTAATGGCATTTTGTATTGCGAACTTTCATGTAGCTGAGGTCGGTGTTTCCGATAAGCCAGATACGAAAATAGAATAATGCTCCAGATAAACATGAACAAAATCGCTGATACCGTAGTAACCAGAGTAAATACAGTCATTACATTAGGGATCAGATAGATAAGAATGACACCTGACAGCAGACAGGTACAGGAAAACAGAAGTCCAGTAGAAGGAACTGCGTGCTTTGACAGAACACCGAAACGTTGTGGCGCATCACCTTGTCTGGCCAATCCGAATAGCATGCGACTCGTGGAAAATATTCCACTGTTGGCAGATGAGGCAGCAGAGGTTAAAACCACAAAATTGATTATGCTGGCAGCTGCTGGTAATCCAACCAATACAAACATTTCAACAAACGGGCTGCGATCTGCTGCAATATGACTCCAGGGCGTGACTGACATAATCATGACCAGCGCGAACACGTAGAACATAATGATGCGAATCGGTATGGCATTGATAGCACGCGGTAATACAACATGAGGGTTTTTTGTTTCAGCAGCTGTTGTACCTACCAATTCAATGCCTACAAAAGCAAATACTGCTATCTGGAAGCCGGCAAAGAATCCAGTAATCCCTTTGGGGAACATCCCGCCATCGTTCCACAAGTTGGTAAAAGAAGCGGTGGTGCCGGATGGAGAGGGAAAGTGCATGGCAACGAGTACGACACCTATAATGATTAGCGCAGTGATAGCAATGATCTTTATCATCGCAAACCAGAACTCCATTTCACCAAACAGCTTAACAGTCGCCAGATTTAACGTCAGAAGCAGCAGTATACATAGCAAAGAGGAAATCCACTGGGAAACGTCGGGAAACCAGAACTGTGTATAGGCACTAATGGCAACAACATCTGCAATACCGGTAACTATCCAACAGAACCAGTAAGTCCAGCCGGTAAAAAAACCTGCCCAGGGGCCGAGCAAGTCGGCTGCAAAATCACTGAATGATTTATAGTTCAGGTTTGAGAGCAATAGCTCACCCATTGCTCGCATGACAAAAAACAGCATAAAACCAATAATCATATAAACGAAAATAATTGATGGTCCTGCCAGACTGATGGTTTTACCTGAACCCATAAATAGTCCGGTACCGATAGCACCACCAATAGCAATTAGCTGAATATGTCGGTTAGTCAGATTTCTTTGTAAACCGTCATGGCCGGTTTCTGTGAGATCACTAGCTTCAACCTCTTTTGATTGATCTACCATTTAATTGTTTTTCCTGTCTCGTGTCTGTGATGTTGTTAGATGCTCTTGAATGGCTCTCTGTAATATTTCATTCTAAACCAGTAGTAATATTATAGTGTCACTGCTGTACTTATTTTATAAGGGGTGAGCACCATTTCATATGGTGAAATAATGTTCGATGTGAGTCTGCCTATTTTGTAGCCAATTAGACGGTAAGTAGCAAATAAGTTCACTACAGTACAAGATATAGTATGAAAACCCAAACTTGGCAGCGAGAGTGTTGTTTAAACACAGTTATCTCTCTCCGTTAGTTAAAAAAACAATACGAACCATTTGACAGATGGCGTTAATCAGAGAATAATGCGTCCCCGTTGGGTCGTTAGCTCAGTTGGTAGAGCAGTTGACTCTTAATCAATTGGTCATAGGTTCGAACCCTATACGACCCACCAACACTTACCTTATGTCATTTATTTTCATTCTGTTTTTTTCATCTGCATGTAAGATATCCATTCGCGTTGACTGATTAAATTCTTCATCAATAGGAAATGTTAATTAATGCATTTTCACTAATTAATTATTTTGCACGAAATAGTCTCAATTGACAGTATTATAAACTGAATTGCAAAATATAGTTTATATCCGTCATATTGCAAGTTGTTGGCGCTCAGCCACTCAAATTACTTACCGGGATCCTTTTGCTTGCCGTCTTTCTGCGCCTCGAAACCTATTGGGCGTAGAATAAAAATAGATAATAAACGAATGCATTAATATGATGATTAAAATAAAAAAATGATCTATTACTCTATAGAAAAACTATGACTTCTTATCAAAAATTATACTGTTATCTATAACAGGTTATCTTTGTCTGTTTTATTTTGTTGCTAAATGTTTCTTACTAAGTCAAATATTTCGTTTGGGTGGCATATTTCTCTATTTTTATGATTACTTTACCTATATCAAACTGACTAATCGTTTTTGAAATTAGTGTCAACAGCGTTTTTAAACAAGCCGTTTTGTATGCTGAAGCCTCTCCTGAAGTTATTGTAGTGAAATCACTATCGGCCATATTTTTTCTTAAAAAATATAGTCGGTACTGAGATCTGATAAGTTTCAGGACATCATTACCTTTCAGATTATGGAATTAGGGCCGAGTATAACATATGGAATCCGGGTTCTTTCTATTCAGAATAAATTCCCAATAGTAAAAATGTATATTTTTCGCACATTATGAACCTTTTGGGTTATATTTGTCTGTCCTTGATTATATGGCTGCTGAGCTTTAAATGCATTTGATAACAAACATAGTAAATTCTGTATGGATATAAAGATGCTAGCTATAGAAAATAGTCGCAGTAAAGCTAAGTGATTGTTATAATCGACTTATAGAGAGTAAATTCACGTATTTTTATCATAAAAAAATTGACTTTATCATATTGATTTATAAAGTATTTTTGATTTTTTATTGGGTTTTGTCAGTGTATGACTCCCATTCTCTAAAAGCCAGGTTTGAAATGTTGATGCTGTGACGGAGGAGAGTTCTATTTCTAGTACTCTATTGGTATCCTTAACTAGAGCTTAGAACATATTACCGCATGGTAAATAAAGTACATTTTTAATTAAAAAGTGTATTCATTGTTTTTTTAAACCACGTAGTATCACCTGCAACATTTCGTCTGTAAGTGTTACTCTCTTTTTTGGAGAATTGTTCTTTGATTAGCGTTTTTCTTGTTGATGACCATGAACTGGTGCGGGCAGGGATACAGCGCATTCTCGACGATATCAAAGGCCTTAAGGTCGTTGGTGAGGCTCAATGTGGCGAAGATGCTGTAAGATGGTGCCGCAGTAATCGTGTTGATGTCGTCTTAATGGATATGAATATGCCTGGGATCGGCGGCCTTGAAGCCACACGCAAAATCGTACGATTTTCTCCCGAAATAAAGGTTATAATGCTGACTATATACACAGAGAACCCTTTGCCTGCTAAAGTTATGCAGGCTGGTGCGGCAGGCTACTTAAGTAAAGGTGCTACACCTCAGGAGGTTATCTATGCGATTCGGTCCGTTCATGCCGGTAAACGTTATATCGCTTCCGATATTGCACAACAGATGGCATTGAGTCAGTTAGAGCCACAGACCGAAACGCCTCTGGAACGCCTGTCTGAACGAGAATTGCAAATTATGCTGATGATTACCAAAGGGCAGAAAGTGACGGAAATTTCCGATCAACTTAATCTGAGCCCTAAAACCGTGAATAGCTATCGTTATCGAATGTTCAACAAGCTGAACATTAATGGTGATGTGGAGCTGACCCATCTGGCAATTCGACACGGCCTGTTTAATGCGGAGACATTGATTAGCAGTGAGTGAATGTTTTGATTCCCTGGCGTTCCTGAAGACGGTAACCAGTCGACCTGGGGTTTATCGTATGTATGATGCCAGTAACACGGTGATCTATGTCGGTAAGGCAAAAGATTTAAAAAAACGTCTTTCCAGTTATTTCCGCAGTCATGTTCCCAGCCGTAAAACAGAGGCTTTGGTTCGAAGTATTTATCAGATCGATGTCACGATCACTCACACTGAAACTGAAGCTTTACTGCTAGAACATAATTACATCAAGCTATATCAACCGCGTTATAACGTACTGCTGCGGGATGATAAATCCTATCCGATGATTTTTTTGAGCGCAGATCCTCATCCACGTCTGTCGGTGCATCGTGGTGCTAAGCATGCCAAAGGAGAGTATTTCGGACCGTTTCCTAATGGAAACGCTGTACGTGAAACTTTAATGCTATTGCAAAAGTTGTTTCCAGTCCGTCAGTGTGAAAACAGCGTGTACCGCAATCGTTCCCGTCCTTGTCTACAATATCAGATTGGTCGCTGTCTTGGGCCGTGTGTGGCCGGGCTGGTAAGTGAGGAAGAATATTTGCAGCAGGTTGAATATGTTCGCCTGTTTTTGTCTGGCAAAGATCAGCAGGTATTGACCAAGTTAATTGAACGCATGGAATTGGCAAGCCGGAGTTTGAAGTTTGAAGAGGCAGCTCGTATCCGTGATCAAATTCAAGCAGTACGTCGGGTAACGGAAAAACAGTTTGTCTCCGGTGATGGCGATGACCTGGATGTAATTGGTGTCGCTTTTGATACGGGTATGGCATGTGTTCATGTGCTTTTTATCCGTCAGGGGAAAGTATTGGGAAGCCGTAGTTATTTCCCGAGAGTCCCTGGAGGAACCGAGCTGGGAGAGGTGGTGCAGACATTTGTCGGGCAGTTTTATTTGCAAGGTAGTTTATCCCGGACTTTACCGACGGAAATATTACTGGATTTCACACTTCCCGATCAACAGCTTCTCACGGAATCTTTGACAGATATTGCCGGACGTAAAGTACAAATTCAGAGTAAACCCCGGGGTGACAGAGCCCGCTATCTCAAGCTGGCGCGTACAAATGCAAGAACTGCACTGGTAACCAGACTTTCTCAGCAGTCGACTATCCATCAGCGATTGACCGCACTGGCCAATGTACTCAAGCTGCCAAAAATCCAACGGATGGAGTGTTTTGACATTAGCCATACGATGGGGGAACAAACGGTAGCATCATGTGTGGTTTTTGATGCCAATGGTCCACTACGTTCAGAATATCGCCGCTATAATATTACCGGGATTACACCGGGAGATGATTATGCGGCGATGACTCAGGTACTGAGGCGTCGCTACGACAAGGCGTGGGATGAGAGTAAGATCCCGGATGTCATCATTATTGATGGCGGAAAAGGTCAGTTAGGGCAGGCGAAAGCCGTTTTTGACTCTTTAGCGGTTCCTTGGGACAAAAGTAAGCCGTTACTGTTAGGGGTTGCGAAAGGCAGTGATCGTAAGGCCGGGCTGGAAACGTTGTTCTTTGAAGCGACAGGTGATGGTATTGCCTTACCGTCAGACTCTCCCGCTTTGCACGTTATCCAACATATTCGTGATGACTCGCATGATCACGCCATTAGTGGACATCGTAAGAAAAGGGCAAAAGTGAAAAGCACCAGTACGCTTGAAACTATTGAAGGTGTTGGCCCGAAACGTCGTCAGATGCTCCTGAAGTATATGGGAGGACTGCAACCTTTAATGAATGCCAGTGTTGAGGAAATTGCTAATGTGCCGGGAATTTCACCTGCATTGGCAGAAAAAATCTTCTATGCATTGAAACACTAGGGACAATGTAGCAACATACTCACAATATCACTCCAGCCAACAGTGACTTAAGCGCTATGCAATTTAATATACCTACGTGGCTTACCCTGTTTCGTATTGCTTTGATTCCTTTCTTTGTGCTGGCGTTTTATCTTCCATTCGCCTGGGCACCCATGGTTTGTGCCATTATTTTTGTGTGTGCAGCCGTTACTGATTGGTTTGATGGCTTTCTCGCCCGACGTTGGAAACAAACTACCCGGTTTGGTGCTTTTTTAGATCCCGTAGCCGATAAGGTGATGGTTGCAGTCGCACTGGTATTAGTTGCCGAACATTACCATTCATGGTGGATTACGTTACCGGCTGCTACCATGATCGCGCGTGAGATAATTATCTCTGCATTACGTGAATGGATGGCTGAGATTGGTAAACGAAGCAGTGTGGCTGTTTCCTGGATCGGCAAAATCAAGACTATGGCGCAGATGATAGCGTTACTTGGATTACTATGGCGTCCTGAGCGCATTGTTGAAGGTATCGGTGTGATTGCGCTATACATTGCGGCAGTGCTCACTTTCTGGTCAATGTTTCAGTATTTGAACGCTGCACGTCACGATTTGTTTGAACATTGATCGGGGCGCCTTAAAAAACAGCAAACAGATAGAGTTGGTTGATAATTTTATTGACTCACTGCGTCAGGTAAGTAGAATGCACCGCATCGACAGCGGCGCTGTTTATTGGAACGTTTTGATAAACAAAGTATTCTGTTCGTTGCGGGAATAGCTCAGTTGGTAGAGCACGACCTTGCCAAGGTCGGGGTCGCGAGTTCGAGTCTCGTTTCCCGCTCCAATTTTATCCTATAGTAGCTGCAAAGATTTTAAGGTAAGGCGCGTTGGCAGAGTGGCCATGCAGCGGATTGCAAATCCGCCTACCTCGGTTCGACTCCGGGACGCGCCTCCAAATTTTCGGCCCAGGTGGTGGAATCGGTAGACACAAGGGATTTAAAATCCCTCGGCGTACGCGCTGTGCGGGTTCAAGTCCCGCCCTGGGCACCATTGATTTAATTTAATAAAAATAATAAGTTATAAAATAATTCTATACCACCGCAAGGTGGTTTTTTTGCGTCTGAAGGTCCCTTTCCTACTATTATTCCTAATATGATTTTTGCGCATTTGGTGAATATGCAATTATTTTGAGTCTTTATTCTGACCGCCAACGACCGGTGCGATCGGTATTTTACGATCCGTACCATGCTGTCTGGCTAATTGTCATATGCCCCGAAATCGCCTGTTTCAGGGCAAAAACGATCTGCTCTTCAGTGAATCGTGACTTCTTCATCGGCACTATCTCCGTTTTAGTGTAAGCGCCGTTAAATCGACGTACTCCCCCTATCCATACTGCGACACATTTTTTAAAAAGGGGACCAGGTCCACATTCCAGGGCAATAACGCGTCGAGTTTTTCTTGCGTATCCGCCTCGCCGATGTGATCCAGCACATACTGGATATACGCCGTCGGCTCTAACTGATTGGCCTTCGCCGTTTCGATCAAGGAATAACACCCGGCACTGGCGCTGGCGCCCTGCGAACTGTCGGCAAATAGCCATGCCTTGCGACCGACCGCAAACGGGCGGATGGCATTTTCCGCCAACGCATTGCTGATGTTCACCTGCCCATGATCGCAATAACCTATCAATTCTGCCCAGTGGTTGAGCGTGTAGTCCATGGCTTGACGGGTCAGCGATCCCTTCATCATCTTGCCAACATTCTGCTCCAGCCATAGTTTAAAGGTATTGAGCAACGGCAGACTATGTTGCTGGCGAGCCTGATATTTATCCGTTGCACTGCGCCCCTGCAGGCTCCGTTCAATGCCATACAGTTTACCGATGTAGCCCAGCGCCACATCCGCTTTAGTGGGTTTGCCTTTGGCAGATTTTGCGCCCTTGGGGACCGCTTTGCCCGCTTCAATATATTTGCGCCGGGCATGATCCCAGCAGCCGGTACGCACGAGATTGTTTTCACGGCACACCGCGTCATAACCGGCATAACCATCGGTTTGCAAAATACCCGTGAATCCCGCCAACAGGCGCACGGGAACACTACCGGCGCGGCTCGGATCATACTCAAACAGCACTGAGGGTTTATCGGGGGGGCCACCGCGTATCACCCACATCCATTTGTCCGATTGGGCGGTTTTGCCTTCTTCTTTCAGTACCTGGATGCGGGTTTCATCCATTTACAGGTAACGGCTGCTGTTTTGTACGTCACGCAGCCGGGCCAGCAGCGGGGTAAATACCTTGTCCAGCCGGATGATCCAGTGGGCCATATTGGTGCGGCTTACCGGGTGGCCACTGCGGGCAAGCATGTTTTCCAAACGGTACAGCGGCAGCCCATCGGCATATTTGGCCACGATGATATAGGCCAGCAAGGCGGTGGTGGCAAAACATTTGCCCAGCGGATGGACCGGGCGGCGGGCCGCCACGATAAACTCCTCGCCATCGCGGTCAAACACCGCTTTTTCCTGCCAGTATTCGATGACTTTTAATTGGGCGGGAATAAACGCCAGCTCTTCTTTAACCTTGCTGAAGAAGGTGGCGCGGGCGCCGGCTTTTTCTTCGTCGGACAGGCACAACTCCACACGTTCACGCAGCAGGTTGGCGGAGAAACCGCGTTGGCGTTTTTGGGTGCCAGACGGCGGTGGGGGCGGCGATACGTCATCCGGCAGTTGAGCCAACAAGGACTCCATTGCCACGTCCAGTTCGGCTTCATCGAACAAGGCAATCTGGTCAGTATGCCGCTCACTGCTGGCGGCAAACTGTTGGGCTTTTTTGAGGCGGAGCAGTTCTTCGAGTAGGGCGATATAACATTCGCGATGTTGAAGCTGTTGCTGAAGTTCCTCGACCTGCGCCAGCAATTCAACCGCAGATAAACTGCGGTTGTCTGGGTTTTCGGCTGGCGGGAAAGTGGGCGTTTTCATGGTTAAATTATAACAAAAACAGCCACCTGATGCTTCCTGTTTCGACTAATTAACGCCATCATAATGCAGTTTTTTATGCCCATTGAGTAGACTGATATCGTAACCATCAAGCAGCCAGTTAATCTGCTCCCCGGTCAGGGGTAACAGGTCATCGGCCAGACTGGGCCATTTGAACTTCTCCTCTGCCAGCGCCTTGTAATAAAGGACAAAACCATTGTCTTCCCACATCAGACATTTGATTTTATTGCGCTGGCGGTTAGTAAAAGCATACAGCGCCCCGGTAAAAGGATCGTGTCCCAATTCCTGTTCTATCAGCGCCGCCAGCCCGTTGACCTGCTTGCGGAAATCGATGGGTGCGCGATAAAGAAAAATCTGTGGCATCGCCAGCGCCGGGCGTAAGTCACGGTTACGCATCAGAGTTGCCTGAGAATAGCGCCCAGCAGGGAAACATTGCGGTCATTAAGACCGGTGATCACCAGGCCATTGGGCAATGAGAGTGTCAGCTCGGTTGGGGTGTCGACGTGGGTGATGTCGGCGGTGACTTTGGCAAACCCTGGGGCCCGCGCTTGAGTCGGGTTATCGGTACAATATTTTTGCCGCCAGTAAACAAACTGGTGGTATGTCAGCTGCTGTTGCTGGCAGAAAACCTGGCCAGAAAGACCGGATGCTTGCCAGGTGGTGATCTGTTCGCGCCAATGCTCGGCCCGCTGTTGAGATGTCATGATTGCGCCCTGCATTTATGGTAGACAGCGGCAGTGTGGCGCAGTTAATCACTGAAAAAAAGATGCCGATTTAAGGGCGCTTACGTTTTAGTGGGCGTTATCATGCCGGAATTCTGTTTCTGAATGGATCAGGATTGTGGGGCAGGGTCAGAACCGGAGTGAAATGATGAACGTTGTCAACGCCACGATCTTTGACCGTTATTTGCCATTTTCATGCCCGCTAGATGCTTTCTTTACTGATGCTGTCCGCTTTCCGCCATTTCATCGTCACTGATTGGCGTGGCGTTTTTGGCCAGCACTCCAGCTTTGCGTTTCTCCTTTAACCGGTAGCTTTCTCCTTTGATATTCAGCGTGGTTGAGTGATGCAGCAGCCGATCCAGGATCGCCGTAGCCAGCACGTTATCTCCGAACATCTCTCCCCAGTCTGCGAAGCCTTTATTTGACGTCAGGATGATGCTCGCTTTTTCATATCGACGGTTCAGTAGCCGGAAGAACAGGCCGGCTTCCTCTCTGGTCATTGGCAGATAGCCTATTTCATCCAGGATCAGCACCCGGACATAACTCAGTTGCTGTAACTGGCGCTCCAGCCGGTTTTCCAGTTTCGCTTTCATCAGCGTCGCGATCAGTCTGTCCAGTGGCATGAACAGTACCCGATGCCCTGCATCCGCCGCTTTCACGCCGAGAGCAACGGCCAGATGGGTTTTCCCGACACCTGGAGGACCCAGCAGGATCACATTCTCGCAGCGCTCCACGAACGCCAGACCGGCCAGCTCCCGGACAACCTTACGATCGATGCCCGGCTGGAAGGTGAAGTCGAACTGCTCCAGCGTTTTGACCCATGGCAGACGCGCCTGCTTCAGTCGGGACTCCATGCCGCGCTGATGTCTGCCGTTCCACTCCTGCTGCAGCGCCATGCACAGGAACTCCCGGTAGTTCAGCTCTTTTTTAGCCGCCTGCTCCAGCAGGCTTTCAACGTGATAGCTCAGGTGCTCCATTTTCAGGCGACTCAGCAGCGCTTCAAGTTCATGCATCACAGCAACTCCTCATAAGCACTCAGTGGGCGATGTTCTACCATGCTGACCTGCTGCCAGAGCGGGGCGTGGTGTTCCGGCACAGTCTGCCAGCCAGACGATGCTGAACAGAGTCGGTGTGACGCCACCTGTTGCTCATTGCTGTAGATCCGCAACTCATCATCCAGTGAGATCCGTATTGAGACCGGCTGTCCACACAAGGTTTCAGGAACACTGTAACGATTGCCGCCAACCTCGATATAACTGTCCCAGGACACATGGCGGATGTCGAAGTAGCTGGTATCGAAGTCTGTATCCGGCAACGGCTGCAGATGCTCCTGTTCCAGCGCGAAGCGCTGTTCCGGTGTTTCTTTGAACTGGCGAAGCTCCCGTTTATCAGCAACATCCGCCATCCACTGCTCCAGTTGCTGGTTAACATGAGCGAAGCTGTCGAACGTGCGGTACCGGACGAAGAAGTTCTCCTTGAGATACTTCACCATCCGCTCTACTTTTCCTTTGGTTCTGGCCCTGCGTGGGCGGCAGGCCCGTGGCAGGAAGTCATAGTGATCGGCCAGCAAGAGGAACCCGGAGTTGAACACCACTTTTCCGTTGTTATTTTTCAGCACCGCTGCCTTCTGGTTATCAACCAGCACAGTTTTCACACTGCCATCGAAGTAGCGGAAGGCGCGAACCAGCGACTCATAGGTGTGTTCAGCATCCTGCTTTGGCGCGGCGAAGACATGGAAGCGTCGGGAGAACCCCAGCGTATTAACCGCGAAGTTAACTTTACACCGTAGCCCGGCAACCTCCAGCTCGACTTCGCCCCAGTCGTGCTGGAGCTGATATCCCGGCTGGGTTTCGAAGCGAACCGTTCTTTTTGATGGGCGCATTTTACGTTTGGGCTGGATGTAGTAACGCAGCATGGAACGCCCGCCGGTATAGCCCATTGCCTTAATTTCCGCGAGGATGACCTCGCTATTCCAGACATTCTCGGCCAGGCGCATGTCGATGTAGTCCATAAACGGTTTCAGCTTAACCATTTTGTGGCGAGTCTTTCTGGCTGGCGGTTCAGGGTATTTGAGGTAGCGTCTGACAGTTCGTTCAGAGCAACCCACCTGAGTCGCAATATCGACAATGTACGCACCCTGCTGGCGCATTTGCTTTATCATGTAAAAGTCCTCTCTGCTCAGCATGTTGATGTCCTTTCTGGTGTGAGAACCTAAAGGAAACAACATGTAGGGTGGAGCGGACAATACTAATGGTGAATTACCGTCTTATATCACTGGCGCTAACAACGTTAAACCTATTCGTAACGACCAGGACTATAAAGAGGCGCTTAAAGCAATATCGCCACTCTTTGTGTAAGCATCCCTGCAAACTGAAGCACGCACTTTGGGCTATCTTACTCACGCCGTTCCGGCTATTTCCGAAACAGCGCGAGTAAAGTGGTGACCACTGAGCAATCAGGCGGTAGTGGGGGCCAGGGTAATCCGGTTCAGCGGCCCGACGACAAACAGGTAAGAAACCGTCCCAATCAACCCCATTGAACCCACATATAAAATGGCGTAATTGAATGACTGTGTATTGGCAAGGATGATACCAATCACCAGTGGCGTGATGATGCTTGCCATATTACCACACATATTGAATACGCCACCTGCAACGCCCAGAACCTCTTTGGGCGAAGTGTCGCTCAGTACACACCAGCCCAGGTTACCAAACCCTTTGGCGAAAAAAGCCAGGCTCATGGCGGCAATCACCACAAATTCTGAAGACGTGTAATTGGCAATCACTATCACGCAGGAGAGCAGCATTCCGCAGATGACCGGGAGTTTACGTGCAATTGTCAGATTGTAGCCACGTTTGAGCAACCAGTCAGAAAAAACGCCACCCAGCAGGCCACCGATAAATCCGCATATCGCAGGAATACTGGCAACAAAACCCACTTTAAGAATAGACATCCCCTTTGCCTGATACAGATAAGTTGGAAACCATGTCAGGAAGAACCAGGTAATTGAAGTGAGGCAGAACTGGCCGATATATACGCCAACCATCATCCGGTTCAGGCAGACACCTTTGATTTGTGCCAGGGTGATTTTCTGCGTCTCTTTTTGGCTACCCAAAGCGGGTTCTCCGCCACCTTCACGGATATAGTCAATTTCATGTTGATTGACTTTTGGGTGCTTCAGCGGGTCTTTTACCTTAATCAGCCAGAGTGCTCCAAGAATAACGCCGGTTGCGCCAATATAATAAAAGACAAAATGCCAGCTTAAATTATGCAGAATAATGGTCATTAGTGGGGTGAAAATCCCTAACGAGATATATTGCGCGGTCTGGTAAACTGAAGTTACAAACCCGCGTTCATTATTAGGAAACCACTGAACACTTAAACGGCTATTTGCCGGAAAAGCGGGTGCTTCAATCGCGCCCATCAAGAGACGCAGAATAACTAAAACAATTAATGGGCTGGTATACAGATAAACCGTACCCTGTAGCATCGTTACCAGTGACCAGATAATCAGTGCGCAGCCATAAACCAGCCGTGAACCATAGCGGTCGAGTAACCAGCCACCCGGTAACTGCATAATGACATAGGCAATGCCGAATGAGGAAAAGGCCAGGCCCAATGCTTCGGGATCAAAGGCCAATTCTTTTCCCATGATAGGGGCTACGACCGATAATGTTGCGCGGTCTGCATAATTAAATACCGTAGCGAGAAACAGAAATATCAGAATGCTGTAGCGCACTTTAGTGCGCTTTATTATTGTGCTCATTTATCGACTCCGCAGGTAAGGGCAGAATGATCTCTGTAGGGATAGAGGGCGGGCATTACCCGCCTCGGGTTATCAGGGGCGTTTGCCGAATTCGCAACTGAGTTGCGTCCAGCGGCGAGCCTGTTCGCTGAGTGTGAAGCCCAGGCCGTGCCTGTCAGAAATCCACATACGCCCGTCACGCAATTCAAGCTGTTCGTTGAATAATGGATTCAGCCACTCGAAATGCTCCAGCCAGGGATCAAGTGGGTAGGCTGCGGCCAGATGCAGGTGAACCTCCATGGCGAAGTGTGGCGCGAGTTTACGACCATGTTTTGCCGCCAGTTCCATAATTTTCAGGAATGGCGATATCCCACCGACACGTGGAGCATCGGGCTGAACAAAGTCACTGGCATTACCGAGGATCAGTTGTTCATGCTCACGGAAGCTGGTGAGCATTTCGCCTGTTGCTATGGGCGTATCGAGGGCGGCGGCAAGTTGTGCATGGCCTTCCACGTCGTAGGCATCCAGCGGCTCTTCAATCCATATCAGGTTAAATTGCTCCATTTTGCGCCCCATGCGGATAGCCGTTTCCCTGTCCCACTGCTGGTTGGCATCAACCATTAATGGGAAATCATCGCCCAGCGCTTCACGTACTGCTGTTAAGCGGCGCAGGTCCTCGGCACAGTTGGGCTGGCCTACTTTTAACTTAATTCCTCCAATTCCATTCTCACGAGAGATAACAACATTTTTCAGCACTTGTTCCAGTGGGGTGTGCAGGAAGCCGCCTGAAGTGTTGTAACACTGCACAGAATCCCGATGGGAACCCAGTAATTTTGCCAGGGGTAAATCAGCGCGTTTGGCCTTCATATCCCACAAAGCAATGTCGATAGGGGAGATAGCCTGAACAGCCATACCGCTGCGCCCAACCGACGCCCCCGCCCATAATAATTTGGTGTAGATTTTTTCGATGTCATTGGGATCTTCGCCGAGCAGGTTATCGGCAATTTCTTTAGCATGCGCGTAAATACCCTGGCCTCCGGCCCGTTTGGAATAACTGAAACCCACGCCTTCAAACCCGTCACGGCTGCGGATTTCAGCAATGATAATGGCGACTTCAGTTAAAGGTTTTTGCCGGCCAGTCAGTACTTTGGCGTCGCTGACAGGTGTTGCCAGCGGCAGAAATGCCAGTGACAGTTTTACCCACTCAATCCGGTCTCCGGTTTCAGCGGCGGTTTTTCCATTTGCCACTTTTGCATAGGTAACAGATTCAGAATTTGCACTTAAAGACATCGTTCTCTCCTGATTAACTAAAATGATTGCGCTAACATTTTTATTTTCAATGAACCGGGTTATCCAGCGATGAGACGTAAATTTGAACAATAGATCACAAATAAAGGCGATATTTTGGCAGTTTTTTTAAAAAGATCACATTTTCAACTATTAGCATTGTCTGTGGATATCTAAATGGTTGCGTTAACATTTTAATGGATGGGGAGATGCCGGGCTGTTGTTTTTATGGCCTGAACGTTGGGGTGCTGGCAATGACCAGAGGCATGATGAATAATGTGCAGATAAATCAACGGATTTCAGGGAATCAACGGTGAATAGTACCAAACATCCACGCGCCCCTACGCTGGAAGATGTTGCACGCAATGCCGGGTTGTCGCCTATGACGGTAAGCAGGGCGTTGAATAGCCCACAGTTGGTGCGCCCAAAAACAGTTGAGAAAGTAATGCTTGCGGTTCGTGCCACGGGTTACATCCCTAATGCCATGGCCGGGGGGCTGGCATCGCGGCGCAGTAAACTGGTGGCGGTTGTGGTGCCTCAAATTAACAACAATATGTTCGTGGATACCATCCAGGCACTGAGTGATGAGCTTGCACTGCGGGGCTACCATATGTTGCTGTGCGTGGCAGGGTATACAGAACAAACTGAAGCCGAGCTGGTTGCCACGTTGCTTTCCCGCCGCCCTGATGGTGTGGTTATCACGGGTATTCACCATACAACCGAACTCAAAAAAGTGATTCTTAATGCCGCCGTTCCGGTGGTGGAAATTTGGGATTTAACGCCAACCCCGCTGGATATGCTGGTGGGGTTTTCTCATGAACGTGTCGGGCAGGCAACCGGGCAATATCTGCTACGTAAAGGGTATTGTCGCCCCGGGTTACTGTGGACATCAGACAGCCGTGCAGCCCAGCGTAAGCAAGGTCTGTGCGACGTACTTACCGGCCATATCGGCAAAGCAATCCCCCAGGTGGATGTAGCACTTCCGGCATCACTGGCTCTGGGGCGTTCCGGGTTGTCGCAATTGCTTGGCGACGGAACATTTGATGTCATTGTGTGCAGTTCAGATACTTTGGCACAAGGCGCAATCATGGAGGCTGAAAGCCGGGGTATGCGGGTGCCTCAGGATTTGGCCGTTATGGGGTTTGGCGACCTGGATTTTGCAGCCAGCAACCGGCCCGCGATTACCACCATCAGTGTGGACCGGCGCGCTATTGGGCAGCGGGCAGCTTCCCTGCTGGCCAACCGTATTGAACAACAGCACTGCGAGGAGTCGATTATTGATATCGGTTTCCACCTGGTTGAGCGTGAATCTGCCTGAATACATAAAAACATGCAGCAGTTGATTTTTACCAGTCCGCACAGTACGAAAAATTTTGCTGCAAGGGGCTACCCGGGGCTGATGCGCAGCTACAAGAGGGGAATTCACCCGGTACCGCTACAGTGTCGGGAAGCAAGTTAAACCCGTATCCCGCCGCAATCAGGCCTGCTGGCGGGAATGTGCTTGTTGCCGTTATGCTTAAAACCGGTAATTTGCTGACACACTGAAATTACGCGGTTCGCCGTACACCACGGAACCATTCAGGTTTTCATCATAGGTTTTATCGAACAGGTTATTAATATTGGTCTGCACCGTAAGGTTTTGGGTCACCTGGTAGCGGCACCGTGGAGAAGATTGAGCCCTGCTGAAGTCGCGTGATGAAGTGTACCGGAGGATAGCAAGACAGGCGCACCCGGAGCGGTGGTCAGGCAAGATGAGAAACAGGCAACCGCAGGTGCCGTTACCCTGAATCCAGAGCGGGCAAAACAGGCCGCTTACATTAATCAGGGGTGACAACTTCCTTGACTCTTACCGTATTATCAATGCGGCGATAAGCCACCGTGATCTCCGCGTTCTGCCGGGCTGATGAACGCTTTATTATAGGTGTTCCAGCCACTATTTTATTGAGTTGTGTTGGAAGCATTGTGTTGCGCGTCATAGTGAGGTATTACACTATAAAGTGTGGGGTATTGTAGTAACCGCCATATGGATTGAGCTAGACATGTGTCATTTAATAGACAAATGAAAAGGAGTAACTATGTCAGTTTCTGCAAGAAATCAATTAACAGGTATTGTTTCAGGTGTTATTCCTGGGGCGATTAATAATGAGGTCATACTGACGCTGGATGGCGGGGAGCAACTGGCAACCGTGATTACCAAGGCGAGTTGTGACTCTTTGGGCTTAGCTCCGGGTAAAACGGCGATCGCTTTGATCAAAGCGCCTTGGGTTATTTTGGCATCGGTAGATTGTGGGTTGAATTTTTCAGCGCGTAACCAGTTTGCAGGGACAGTGAAACATGTGATTAAAGGTGCGGTGAATTCTACAGTGCATATCGAAACTGCTAATGGATTAAAACTGACATCTAATATCACTAATGAAAGCATGGATGAAATGGCGATTGCGAAAGGAAGTGAAGTGATTGCTTTAATTAAAGCATCTAATGTGATTTTAGCGACTCCAAAATAATATTTTCTGGCGTTGTTTATTTTAATGATGAACTCTGATATTCCCTGATACGTTATCGGGGAATTTATTTATCAATATATCTGTCATAACTTAAATATGTTGTAATGATGATTCTCAATATAGTCACGATCACTTCTTTATGTATCTTGATGGTTACTGTCATAAGAGTCAGAATACATTTCACCCTTATCAAGAACGTTAATATAGTGATGGGGACACGATATGAAATGTATTTCATCGGAACGAAAAGTCCCGCCGCATTGACCAAAATGTTGCCACGTATAACGTGAATGTTACCTCAGTTGCGCAAATGAATGGGGATATTGAAAGTGACTTTATATCGCTGGTGTAATCAGGCAAAAGCAGAGGGGAAAATAGAAAATAGTGTCGGGTGCGGACAAAACAGCAACCATGGTCAGCACAAGGCTACCACAAGCCGCGGGAGATTCACTCGGTTGTCGTCTTCCTGTACTGGGTATATATTCAGTATTATGTGAGTGGTAACATCGATGGCGGATTTTCATAATGCAGAGTGTCTGTTATCGTCGTCCTAGTTCTGTCGTTTTTTCATCAGGTATCCCCGGCTATGAGCAAAGTATTTAAACTGTATTCGGATTTTCAACCCGCAGGCGATCAACCTGAGGCTATTCGCCGGTTGGAGGAAGGGCTGGAGGATGGGTTGGCGCATCAGACCTTGTTGGGGGTAACGGGGTCCGGTAAGACGTTCACTATTGCCAACGTGGTTGCGGATCTCAACCGCCCGACGATGGTGCTGGCGCCGAACAAGACGTTGGCGGCCCAGCTTTATAGTGAAATGAAATCGTTTTTCCCGGACAACGCCGTGGAATATTTCGTTTCTTATTATGATTACTATCAACCCGAAGCCTATGTTCCGAGTTCGGATACCTTCATTGAGAAAGACGCTTCGGTCAACGAACATATTGAGCAGATGCGGTTATCCGCCACCAAAGCGTTGCTGGAACGGCGCGATGTTGTAGTGGTGGCATCGGTATCAGCCATTTATGGTCTGGGTGATCCAGATCTTTATCTGAAAATGATGCTGCATCTGACTCAAGGCATGCTGATTGACCAGCGAGCCATTTTGCGTCGGTTGTCCGAATTGCAGTACGCCCGTAATGATCAGGTTTTTCAGCGCGGCACGTTTCGTGTCCGGGGCGATGTTATCGATATTTTTCCGGCTGAATCGGATGAAGTCGCGCTGCGCATCGAACTATTTGATGAAGAAGTGGAGCGGTTGTCGCTGTTTGATTCACTCACCGGGCAGATCATGCAAAATGTGCCACGCTACACCATTTATCCCAAGACACATTATGTGACGCCGCGCGAACGCATTCTGCAAGCGATGGAAGATATAAAGGTTGAGCTGGTTGACCGTCGTAAGGTGTTGCTGGACAACAATAAATTGGTAGAAGAGCAACGTCTGAGCCAGCGAACCCAATTTGATCTGGAGATGATGAATGAACTGGGTTATTGCTCAGGGATTGAAAACTACTCACGCTTCCTCTCTGGTCGCGGTCCGGGCGAGCCGCCTCCTACCTTATTTGACTATCTGCCAGCCGATGGTTTGTTGGTCATTGACGAATCACACGTAACCATTCCGCAACTGGGGGGAATGTACCGTGGCGATCGGGCGCGTAAAGAGACACTGGTGGAGTACGGTTTTCGTCTGCCGTCGGCGTTGGATAACCGGCCGATGCGGTTTGAGGAGTTTGAGTCGCTGGCGCCGCAAACCATCTACGTTTCGGCGACGCCAGGTAAGTACGAGCTGGAAAAATCCGGTGGTGAGGTGATCGATCAAGTCGTGCGTCCTACCGGTTTGTTGGATCCGGAAATTGAAATCCGACCAGTAACGACGCAGGTGGATGACCTGTTGTCGGAAATCCGTAAACGCGCCGTCATTAATGAGCGGGTGCTGGTCACCACACTGACCAAACGCATGGCGGAGGATTTGACCGAGTATCTGGAAGAGCATGGCGAACGGGTGCGCTATCTTCACTCTGATATCGACACGGTTGAACGGGTGGAAATCATCCGGGATCTGCGATTGGGTGAGTTTGATGTGCTAGTGGGGATTAACCTGTTGCGGGAAGGACTGGATATTCCGGAAGTATCTCTGGTGGCAATCCTGGATGCCGATAAGGAGGGTTTCCTGCGCTCCGAGCGGTCACTGATTCAGACCATTGGCCGTGCTGCCCGTAATCTTAAGGGGCGAGCCATTCTTTACGCGGATAAAATCACGCCGTCGATGGAGAGGGCGATTAGTGAAACGCAACGCCGCCGCGAAAAACAGCGGGAATATAATGAAAAACATGGCATTACACCTCAGGGCCTTAATAAGAAAGTTGGCGATATATTGCAGATTGGTCAGTCTGCCCACGGTAGAGGTAAAGGTCGCAGCAGGAAAGCGGCTGAACCGGTAGCCGAGTATCAGCTACTGACGCCGAAAGCGCTGGAGCATAAAATTCACGAACTGGAGAGTAAGATGATGATGCATGCGCAAAACCTGGAATTTGAGGAGGCGGCACAATTGCGTGATCAGGTTCATGCATTACGGGAACAATTTATCGCAGTGTCCTGATTATCTTACTATCGCTGACAACTCGTCGGCGCTGAATGTGCAAACTTCCAGTAACGGTAACACTCGTTCCAGCGCTTTGCGCAGCAGTTGCCGGTCATGATGATGTGGCATATCGGTAGCTTCCAGAGGCTGTTGAATGATAACTCGTCCCGTTATCAGACTGACATCCACCTGTGGGCTGACCACAACAGCGTCAACAATTCTGCGTCCTACTTTGGTTTCAATAATCGACAGCTTTTGCAATAGCGTCAGGTTCGCGGCGGGCTGATTGAGCTCTCTGCTCAGATTACCGATATAGACCATGGGGGCTTGGGTTTGGCGTAGCGCCCAGGTTAAATCGTCCAGCAATAGCAGCGGCATTAGGCTGGTCAGAAAACTGCCAGGGCCGATCAGTATCAAGTCGGCTTCGGCGATGGCCTCCAGGGCTTCCGGAGTGGCAGACACTGCTGGATATAACATCAACTCCTGCGGCAAAACAGACAGTTTATCGATTTCCACTTCGCCGTACACCTGATCTCCCTGAGCATCAATCGCCAGCAGATCTGCCGGGTGTTCGGACATGGGAATCAGGGACGCGTCTACGTTGAGCAAATTACGGATCAGATTAATGGCTTCCAGTGGGCGCACACTCAGGTTGTCGAGTGCTTTAAGCATCAGGTTTCCTAAATTATGCCCCGCCAGTTCGCCCTTGCCATGAAAGCGGTATTCAAACATGGCGGAAGCCACGCTAGGTGTGGTGATGAGCTGATTCAGGCAATTACGGGTATCTCCCCAGGCAATGCCGCCCTCGGAACGACGAATCCTGCCCGTTGAACCGCCATTATCGGTCGTGGTGACAATCCCCGTTAGCCGGGAACCCAGAAAGGAGAGCGATGACATCACGCGTCCCAGTCCATGTCCACCACCTAAAGCCACCACGCGATCAAGGTCAGTCAACGTGCGATTACTCATAGATACCCTTATCGAATTTATGTAAAAAATGGCGCGATGATATATATCAGAAAGGGGACTGAATCTGAATCAGAGTCGACTGTTTATTTATTTGCCATAAGTCGATGTGCTGAATAACCCTTGATATAACCTTAGCCAATTTGTTACCAAACGTGCGAATTTTTAACATACATAGAGTGATTATGATCGTGAGTACAAAAATGGAAAATGTCGTGTGGAGCATGACCTGAAACAAACCGAGAGCAGTTTTTTCCGGTATGCTATCAGGACATAAAGTGAAGAAAATCCGTTATATACACAACTATATACCGTATTTTCAATGACTATCTGTCGATTTTGGCGATAGACTTTACGATGTAATCAAGGTTCTGTGGTGACATCTGTCAAGACAGTTGCTATAGGATCAAACTCCTAGCCTTGGTGCCTACGTTATGTATGAGTTTGCATAATAGGGTGCCCTGGCCGTGGCTCTTGTGGTCACCAGGGTGCAGGGTAGAAATGCCGGCATCTCCCGTATTTGGAAAGGTGTTTATGGTGAGTCAACTGACTGATGCGTTTGCGCGCAAGTTTTACTATCTGCGTCTGTCGATTACGGATGTTTGCAATTTTCGCTGTACCTACTGTCTGCCTGATGGTTATCAATCCCATGGACTTAACCCCCACACTTTTTTATCGCTAGACGAAATTTGCCGTGTCAGCCGTGCTTTTGCGGCACTGGGTACGGAAAAGGTGCGTTTAACCGGCGGTGAACCGTCACTGCGCCGTGATTTTGTCGACATCATTGCCGCAATTCGTGAAAACCCGGCTATTCACACGTTAGCGGTCACCACCAATGGTTATCGGCTGACGCGTGATGTGGCCCAATGGCGTGATGCGGGACTGACAGCACTGAATGTCAGCGTGGACAGCCTTGATGCCCGTCAGTTTCATGCCATTACCGGGCAGGACAAGTTTCGTCAGGTCATGGCGGGTATTGATGCGGCGTTTGTCTGCGGATTCAGTAAGGTCAAGGTCAATACCGTATTGATGCGGGATGTCAATGACGGCAGCCTGGATACGTTTCTGGCCTGGATTAAACCACGGCCGATACAACTGAGGTTTATCGAATTGATGGAAACCGGGGATGGGCGGGAACTGTTTCGCCGTCACCATGTTTCTGGCAAAGTGCTCCGCGATCGCCTGTTATTGCAAGGCTGGCAGCGGCAAGAACGTCAACGCAGCGATGGCCCGGCACAGGTGTTTTGTCATCCTGATTATCAAGGTGAAATCGGCCTGATCATGCCATATGAAAAAGATTTCTGTCAGAGTTGTAACCGGCTGCGAGTTTCAGCGATCGGTAACCTTCATTTGTGCCTGTTTGGCGAACAGGGAATCCCATTACGCGATCTGCTGGCCGATGACGGGCAGCTTGACGATTTGAAGATGCGGATTTCCGGTGGGTTGCTGATGAAAAAGCAGACCCATTTCCTGCATGATGGCAATAGCGGTATCACGCAGAATCTGTCCTTTATTGGCGGTTGATACTGCCGTTCATTGATTTGTAAGGAGCCAGTTATGAGTAAGGTCAGCAGTGAGTTTATCCCGTTGCGTATTGCGGTGCTGACGATCTCCGCGCATCGCACTGAGGCTGATGATACCTCGGGAGATTATCTGCGCGAAGTGGCGCAGGAGGCAGGCCATCAGATTATTGCCAGCGCGATAGTAAAAGAGAATCTATACCAGATTCGTGCCCAGATTTCTGCCTGGATCGCCAGTGATGACGTGCAGGTGATTCTGATCAATGGTGGAACCGGGTTTACACCGGGTGATGTGGTGCCAGAGGCCATCAGCGTTTTGTTTGATCGTGAAATGGAAGGATTTGGTGAATTGTTCCGTATGGCATCGTATGAAGAGATCGGTACCGCGACCATTCAGTCGCGGGCGATTGCCGGGCTGGCAAATTGTACAGTGATATTTGCCATGCCGGGGTCGACCAAAGCCTGTCGTACCGCCTGGGAACGCATCATTCAGGAGCAGCTCGATGCACGCCAGAAACCCTGCAATGTTCATCCACATCTGAAGAAATAGCGGTAACTATGACACAACTGACGCAGACACAACTGACTCACATTAATGCCGCAGGAGAAGCCATCATGGTGGATGTTTCCGCCAAGGTGGAGACGGTACGGGAAGCCCGCGCCGAGGCATTCGTGGAAATGGCGCCGCAGACGCTGGCCATGATTATCGATGGCCGTCATCACAAAGGTGATGTGTTTGCTACCGCCCGCATCGCGGGAATTCAGGCGGCAAAACGTACCTGGGAGTTAATTCCGCTATGCCACCCTCTATTATTGAGTAAGGTCGCGGTGGAGCTGGAAGCTCAACCCGAGCACAATCGGGTGCGCATTGAATCGGTGTGTCGTCTGACCGGTAAGACCGGTGTGGAAATGGAAGCGCTGACGGCGGCATTTGTGGCGGCGCTGACTATCTATGACATGTGCAAGGCGGTACAAAAAGATATGGTGATTGGCCCGGTACGGCTGTTGTCGAAGAGTGGGGGTAAATCCGGCGATTTTAAGGCGGACGTAGCATGATTAACGTACTGTTTTTTGCGCAGGTTCGGGAATTGACCGGAACCGGGCAACTTGCTCTGCCCGCTGACTATGCCACGGTTGAGGTGTTGCGCCAGGCATTGTGTGAGCAAGGGGATCGCTGGGCGCTGGCGCTGGAAGAGGGCAAGCTGCTGACCGCGGTGAATCAGTCGCTGGTGGACATGCACCATCCGTTGCAGGATGGGGATGAAGTGGCATTTTTCCCGCCAGTGACGGGAGGCTGATGATGGAGCAGACACGCATTCATGTAGGTGAAGCCGGGTTTAATGTCGGCGAAGAGTATAACTGGCTGGCCCAGTGTGACGAAGATGGTGCCGTGGTCACCTTTACCGGCAAAGTGCGTAACCACAATTTAGGTGAACACGTCAGTGCGTTAACGCTGGAGCATTATCCCGGCATGACGGAAAAAGCGCTGGCGGACATCGTGGCTGAGGCCCGTTCCCGCTGGCCGTTACAACGCGTCAGTGTCATTCATCGTATCGGGGCGCTTTATCCTGGCGATGAAATCGTGTTTGTCGGTGTGACCGGCGCGCATCGCAGTACCGCCTTTGATGCCGCTCAGTTCATTATGGACTATTTGAAAACCCGCGCCCCATTCTGGAAACGGGAAGCGACGCCAGAGGGTGATCGCTGGATCGAGTCTCACGATAGCGACAAACAGGCTGCCGAACGCTGGTGATATCAGTGCAAGGTGCGGATGTCCGGCCAAATATATGTTATGGCGAATGACCGTCAGTAGTCCAGCACCACAATCATGCACTCATCGTTCTGATCTATTGCGGGGCAGAGTGGGTAAGTCTGCCGAGGATATCTCAATTCAGAGATTATCTCTGCGAGCAGGTCTTTGGGGTTACCTATTGCTGTGGTATTTTGTGTTAAGCTATGGACGAAGAGGTGGGCTCATCGAGTCCCGTGTGTTTCACTTAAAGTAAAGGTAGCATCATGGATCGATATCCACGTTCCAACGATTCGATTGTCCAGCGGGTTGGCACCGGCATACAAGCCTATATGGCGCAGGTGTATGGCTGGATGACCTGTGGCCTGTTGCTGACGGCGTTTGTCGCCTGGTATACAGCACATACGCCTGCGGTACTCCATCTGGTATTTTCCAGTCAGATCACCTTTTTTGGTTTGATCATTGCGCAACTGGGGCTGGTATTTGTGATTTCCGGCATGGTGCAACGCCTTAGCGGTGCAGTGGCCACCAGCCTGTTCATGCTTTATTCCGCGCTGACCGGTCTGACTATCTCCAGTATTTTTGTTCTTTATTCCGGTGCATCCATCGCCAGTACGTTTTTGATTACGGCGGGCATGTTTGGCGCCATGAGCCTGTATGGTTATACCACCAAGCGTGATTTGAGCGGTATGGGCAGTATGCTGTTTATGGCGCTGATTGGTATTGTGCTGGCGTCGGTAGTGAATTTTTGGCTGAAGAGTGAAGCGCTGATGTGGGCGGTGACCTATATCGGTGTGATTGTGTTCGTGGGCCTGACAGCTTATGACACTCAGAAACTGAAAAACATTGGTGAACAGCTTTCTGAGGATGATAAAGATAGCTTCCGCAAATACTCCATTGTGGGGGCGTTGACGCTGTATCTGGACTTCATCAACCTGTTCCTGATGTTGTTGCGTATTTTTGGCAACCGCCGCTGATGACCGAATCATTGTGATGAAAATGGGGCCAATTGGCCCCATTTTTTTGGTATGACTCAGTATTATATCTCTTTATTGTCGGTTTCAACATGCTCTGGTTTCATCTCTTCCAACGTGGCTGATTTTGATGATCTAACCAGTGATAACCGGGGAACATGTGCCGGGAACCAGCCGACCATCGCCGGGAAATGGCGCAGAAAATGGAATACCACAACATTTTTGATGAATTGCCAGTGAGTGCGTTTAGGCAACTGATCGGCATCAATCAGATGGCAATCATCATTGATGATTTGCTGAAGATTGTCGCGGAGCTGCTGGTTGAAGTCGCGATCATGAATGAACAGATTCGCCTCCAGATTCAGCGCCAGACTTAACGGGTCGAGGTTACTGGAACCGACCGTGGTCCAATGGTCGTCCTGAACAGCCACTTTGCCGTGTAAGGGGCGACGCTGATACTCATAGATTTCTACTCCGGCAGCCATCAGATAGCGATAAAGCAGGCGTGCGCCTGTCCGGACGATAGGAATGTCGGGGTGCCCCTGAATGATCAGTTTGACTCTCACGTTGCGCCGTGAAGCGCTACGCATGGCCCGCAGTAACCGGTAGCCAGGGAAAAAGTAGGCGTTGGCAATAATAATTTCACGTTTGGCCTGGCGCAGCATATACAGATAATGTTTTTCAATATCGTTACGGTGTTCGCCGTTATCCCGATAAACGAACAGGGCTTGTGCATCGCCAGGGTTTTTATTGCGAATCGGACGACGAAATCGGTGTCGCCACCATTGCCGCGGCTCCTTTTTACCGGACAGCATCGCGAGCGCGTTGCGGTAGATGTCATCCACGATCGGACCTCGGACTTTCACTGCATAATCCTGCTTGGCGTCTGGACCATAATCGATCATCTGTTCAGCGGAATAATTAATCCCACCGATGTAGGCCATTTCACCGTCAACAACCACGATTTTGCGATGTAGGCGACGAAACAGATTGGTTCTCATGCCAAAGAAGCGTGGCTGTGGATCGTAGAAGCGCACGCGCACGCCAGCGTTAATCAGGGGGGCAAGAAACACGGCGGATAAATCATGGGAACCGTAGTCATCCACCGTAACATCGATACTGACGCCATTCTGTGCAGCAGTGAGCAAGGCGGACTGCAATTGATATCCTACATTGTCTTCATGCCAGATAAATGTTTCCAGTACTACCCGGCTACGGGCCTGACGAATAGCAGTAAACACACTGGGGTAAAATTCGTCACCGTTCACCAGCAGTTCAATCTGGTTGTCGTCGCGCCACGCCATTTTCATCAGTTGTGTTCCTGCTATAAGTCAGTGTTGTCAGTATGCCGTACCGTGCATTGCATTTGTTCTGTGTTTTATGCAATTTTGCGTCGGAACATCCAGTAGGCCACACTGCCCGTCGTGGCGGTGATCACCAGCAACGGCCACAGGCTATGCCAGATAATGTCAAAGCTGGCATCTTTCAGGTAAATCTGTTTGGTGATGTCGGTAAAATGTCGGATAGGGTTAACCCAGGTGATATTTTGCAACCATTGCGGCATATTTTCCACCGGTGAAACATAACCGGAGAGCAGTATCGCTGGCATCATAAAGACAAATACCCCGATAAACGCCTGCTGTTGAGTAGAGCACAGTGAGGAGATCAGCAGGCCGAATCCGACCAGCGACAACCCGTAAATCAGCATAGAGGCATAAAACAGCAGCAACGAGCCGGCAAACGGGATGCGATACGCCAGAATGCCTGCCGCCAGCACAATCGAGGCTTGAAACGTGGCGACAATGAGCGCGGGTATGGCCTTGCCGACGAAAATTTGCCAGGTGGAGAGTGGTGAAACCAGTAACTGTTCCAGCGTTCCCTGCTCACGTTCTCTGGCCACGGAAAGGGATGTCACAATCAGCACGCCAATGGTGGTGATCATGGCGATAAGTGATGGCACTACAAACCATTTGTAATTCAGATTGGGATTGTACCAGTTACGAACGACCAGCTCGCTGTTATTAAGGCGGGTTTGGTCATTCGTCAGTTCCAACTGGTAATTCCGTACGATGTGTTGTATATCGTTGGCGGCAATTTGGGCGCTGTTAGAGTGTCGGCCATCCAGTATTACCTGGAGTGCGGTGCTATTGCCGCTGGCCAGATTGCGGGAAAATTGCGGAGGAAAGCGGATCAGCAGTAAAGCTCGCTGGTTATCCAATGTGGGGACTATTTCCTGTGGGCTATGTAACATCACCACATGGGAAAATGCCTTGGCTTCGGCAAACCGTTGTGTCAGTTCTATCGATGCCTGGCCGTTATCTTCGCTGTATATGGCGATGGTCGCGTTGGTCACATCCAACGTAGCCGCAAATGGGAACAGTACAACCTGAATGATCACCGGCATTATCAAAATGGTCCGGGTTTGTGGTTCTCGCAGCAGTGACTGTAATTCCTTTCTTATCAGTGTCCACAGACGATAAAACATAATGGATCCCTAATCCAGCCTGCGCCGGGTTTGCCAGGCGGTCAGACCAATAAAAATGACGGCGGAAGCAATCAGAAATAGCAAGTTGACGACCAGTACGCTGCCGATATTGCCGGCCAGAAACAGGGTCTGTAGCGTACTGACAAAATAGCGGGCCGGTATGATATAGGACACGGCTCGTACCAGTTCGGGCATACTGTCGATTTCAAACACAAATCCTGAGAGCATCACGGCTGGCAAAAAGGCGGCATTCAGCGCCACCATCGCGGCATTGAACTGGTTGCGGGTGAGGGTGGAAATCAACAGCCCCATCCCTAAAGTACAGGCCAAGAACAGACTGCTGATGCCGAACAGTAACCACAAAGATCCCCGGTATGGTACGCCTAGCACGAACACGGATACCACCATGCACAGCACCATGACGGCCATACCAAGAACATAGTACGGTAACAGTTTGCTCAGCAGAAGTTCGGCACGTGTTACCTGCGTTGACAGCAAGGCCTCCATGGTGCCTCGCTCCCATTCGCGGGCAATCACCAAAGACGTCAGGATGGCGCCAATTACCGTCATGATGATGGTAATGGCACCGGGGATAATAAAGTGTTTGCTGATGGCCGCGGGGTTAAACCAGTAGCGTGTCTGTACCTCAATCGGTAATTCGAATTCCTGTCCCCGGTCGCTGGCACGTTGTTGCTGCCAGATTTGCCATACTCCTTCGGCATAACCTTGTACGAAATTGGCGGTGTTAGGCTCGCTGCCATCCGTGATCACCTGTATTGGCGCACTAACCCGAGGTCGGGCCATCTGTTCGGCAAAGTCGCTGGGAATGACGATCAATCCGCGGATACGGCCTGCCTGCATGAGAGAAATCAGATAGGGTCGATTATCGCTGATAGTGGGTTCCAGATATGGCGATCCGGCAAAGGCACGAACCAGGCTGTGAGCATCGTCGCTCTGTTGTTCCACTAAGATGCCGACATGCAGATTGCTGGAATCAAGGTTGATACCATAGCCGAAAATAAACAGCAGCATTAGCGGAATCACAAAGGCGATCAATCCACTGCTGGGATCGCGCAGAATCTGGCGGGTTTCCTTCAGGCACAGTGCCCGCAGGCGACGCCAGGAAAAGCGGGTGTCATCATGGGGTTGAAACATGGGACGATTCCTCAGCTTCCTCATCATATTCCTGTACCAACGCGATAAACGCCTGCTCCATCGTGGGATCGGAAAGCGTATCACTGGCGACCTGCTGTTTGAGGTCGTCTGGTGTACCGTTGGCAATCAGTTTTCCATGGTAAATCAATCCGATACGATCACAATATTCAGCCTCATCCATAAAATGGGTGGTTACCATCACCGTGACACCTTTATCTACCATACCGTTAATATGCAGCCAAAACTCCCGGCGGGTGATCGGGTCGACACCGGATGTTGGTTCATCCAGAAACAGAATGTCGGGTTCATGCATCAGGGCGCAGGCTAACGCCAGCCGTTGTTTGAAACCCAGCGGCAATGAGTCGGGGGTTTGGTGGTAGATAGGCCGGAAATTGAAGGCTTCGGTCATTTCCGTCATTTTTTCCTGTTGACGCGTGCCGCGCAGACCATAGACACCGGAAAAAAATCGCAGATTCTGTTCCACCGTCAGGTTGCCGTATAGCGAGAATTTTTGCGCCATATAGCCCAGATGCTGACGCACCTTGCCAGAACCGGTTTTCAGGTCCATATCCAGCACCAGGGCTTTACCCGACGTGGGCACCAGGAGTCCGCACATCATTTTGAATGTGGTAGACTTTCCCGCGCCATTAGGGCCAAGCAGGCCGAATATTTCTCCGCGTTTTACGCTAAAGTTCACATGATCGGTGGCGGTGAAGTCACCAAATTTTTTCGTTAGTTGTTGAGCTTCAATCACCGTTTCGTCTGCGTGAATCTCAATCTGTGGCATGATTTTTGCCAATGACGACGTTTCGGCCGGGCCACCGCCCAATAGGTCGATAAACGCATCTTCAAAACGAGGTTCTGTGTTCTCTACACTGTCTGGCGATAACGCCAGTGCCTGAAACAGTGCTTCCCGATCGGCGTCTGGTTTCAGGATCAACCGGACAGAGCGTCCCTGGATCACCCCGTCACTGACCTGTGGCTGACACAGTGCCTTTTGCAGTAACTGTCGATGGCTGCCGGTCATACTATTGACCAATATACTGCGACCGGACATTTTTTGGGTGAGATCCTGCGGTGGGCCACGATATAAGAGTTCACCTTCGTTAAGCAGCAGAATATCGCGGCACTGTTCGGCTTCGTCCAGATATGAGGTGCTCCATAAAATCAACATACCGTCGTCAGCGAGTTCATGCACCATCCGCCACAGCTCACGTCGGGAGATAGGGTCAACACCCACGCCGGGTTCATCCAGGAGTAACACATTGGGTTGACCCAACAGCGTACAGGCCAGCCCCAGTTTCTGTTTCATACCACCAGAGAGTTTGCCCGCCAGCCGTTTAGTAAAGTGGGTGAGATCGGTGAAGGCCAACAATTGTTCAAATGTCGTACGCCGCTTCTCGCCAGTGATGCCACGCAAATCGGCATAGAGCGTCAGGTTTTCTATTACCGTCAAATCTTCATATAACCCGAATTTTTGCGGCATATAACCTAAAATGGCGCGTAGCTGACGATCGTCTGCCACCGGATCCAGTTCCATGACCCGCATAGTGCCCGAACTGGGGGTTAGTAGTCCGGCCAACATGCGCAACAGTGTCGTTTTTCCGGCACCATCCGGCCCCACCAGACCGGTTACTGCACCGCTATCGATCTCTGCTGTCAGACGGGCCAATGCCGGTTTTTCTTGTCCGGGGAAGCTTTTTTCCAGCGCCTCAAAAATGATTCGCGTGGAATTATTTTCCGGCATGCTGACTATCCTGTGCAAAACGTAATGTTACCGGCATTCCCTGGCGTAAGCCGTTGTCCGCATCGTTCACGATGATACGCAAACGGTATACCAGTGCAGTGCGCAGATCTTCTGTCTCAACATTCTTTGGCGTGAATTCGGCACTGGGAGAAACGAACCCAACTTTACCGTGATAGGGTTTGTCTGGCCGGCCGTCGGTATAAATCAGTACCTCACGACCCGGCACCGTACGGCCGAGATTGACTTCACTGACGTAAGCGCGGATCCAGACCGGTCGTGTCAGCGACAGCGTAAATACAGTGCTGCCTGAGCTGAGCATACTGCCCGCTTCGGCGGCGCGGGTAAGGATGACTCCGGCGGAAGGCGAATGCAGCTTCGTATCCTGTAAATTCAGCATCGCCTGTGCCTGAGCAGCCTCGGCTTGCGCTAGCGAGGCTTTGGACGCTGCTATTTCCTGAGGTCGGTTACCCCGCTCATACTGGCTCAGCTTTTCTAACGCCGCTTGCAGATTAGCCCGGTCCTGATCCTTCGAGGCTCTGGCGTCTTCCAGCGTATCGGCGGAAATGGTGTGCTTTTTCCATAGTTCGAGTTGGCGTTGATAGAAGCTGTTGGCATAATCATAAGCGGCTTTTGTCTGCGCGGCCTGAGAACGCACCTGCGCTATTTCTTCGCTGCGATACCCCTCTTGCAATAACGCCAGTTGTGCACGGGCATTGGCAGTATCCGCTTCGGCCTCATGCAATGCATTCTGGTAGGGAGCGCTGTCCAGTTGCGCCAGCAGTTGCCCTGGTTGGATGGTGTCGCCTTCATCGACTTTCAGATCTGCCAGCCGTCCGTCGACCCGGAATCCCAGATTGACAGTGCGAATGTCCACGTTGCCATAGAGCGTAAGCGGCTGTTCCTGATGCTGGCGATAGAGGGTTACGCCATAAGTAACGACGACGATCAACACCAGACCAATAACTACCATTATCCCTGTTTTTTTGTTCATGGTTCTCCCGGTTCCTCGTTATCACCTTGATAATTCAATCCATTGTTAAGGATTAGTCTGTTAATCAGAATCGGCCGCTATCAGGCTGCGTCGGAGAGTAACGACGGGTGACTATGGCGCAGGTAGTCAGCGTTTACCTGTCAGCGGTAATACTTTTAGTGTATACGCCTTTATCAGAATTTGGTGGTCACTATCGCGTAAAAGTTATGCCAATGGATTGATATTAATCAGATCGTGATGGATAGTTGTGAGTCGGTTGAGTAAAGAAAATGTGATTTACATAGAAAAATTCTTGAAACCGGCGGTTTTCTGTTACAATCGCCCGCAGTTATGCACCGTAGTTTGTGCCCATTCACCGAGATTATCGCGCATGCGTGCTGGAATGACATGCCGCGCTAACCCCGTCTTGATATCACCCTGGAAACTACACCGGCTTGTGCTCGGTCAGGGTTGATCTGGAGTTGTTCTCTTTATGTCTTTTGAATCTCTCAGCCTGAGCGCTGATATTTTGCGTGCTGTGGAAGAGCAGGGTTACCGCGAACCGACACCGATACAGCGTCAGGCAATCCCGATTGTGCTGGCAGGCCGTGACCTGATGGCCAGCGCACAGACCGGCACGGGTAAAACCGCCGGTTTCACGCTGCCCTTGTTGCAATTACTCAGCACTAAACCAGCTCCCAAAGGGCGTCGTCCGGTACGGGCGCTGATCCTGACTCCAACCCGTGAACTGGCAGCACAGATTGGTGAAAACGTTCTGGCGTATAGCAAATATCTACATCTTCGTTCACTGGTGGTTTTCGGTGGTGTCAGCATTAATCCACAGATGATGAAGCTGCGTGGCGGCGTCGATATTCTGATCGCCACGCCGGGACGATTGCTGGATCTGGAGCACCAGAACGCGGTTGATTTGTCACAGGTGGAAATCCTGGTGTTGGATGAAGCCGACCGGATGCTGGATATGGGCTTTATTCACGATATACGCCGCGTACTGGCAAAATTACCGGCCAAACGTCAGAACCTGCTGTTTTCTGCAACGTTCTCGGATGAAATCAGAACACTGGCCAGTAAATGGTTAACCAACCCGGCATCGGTGGAAGTGGCGCGTCGCAATACGCCATCTGAACTGGTGGCGCAGCATGTGCATTTTGTTGATAAGAAACGCAAACGGGAATTGCTTTCCTATTTGATTGGCAAACACAACTGGCAGCAGGTACTGGTTTTTACCCGTACCAAACACGGTGCTAACCATTTGGCCGAGTTGTTGAATAAAGATGGTATTACCGCCACGGCCATTCATGGTAATAAAAGTCAGGGTGCTCGTACCCGGGCGTTGGCAAATTTCAAAGACGGAGGCATCCGCGTACTGGTTGCCACGGATATTGCCGCTCGTGGGCTGGATATCGACCAGTTACCCCATGTGGTGAACTATGAGTTACCGAACGTGCCGGAAGATTATGTCCATCGTATTGGTCGTACCGGGCGAGCGGAAGCAACTGGTGAAGCACTGTCACTGGTGTGTGTGGATGAGCACAAGTTGCTACGGGATATTGAGCGGCTGTTGAATCGTGAAATTCCCCGTATAGCGATTGACGGTTATGAGCCGGACCCGACGATTAAAGCCGACCCGATCCAGAATGGCCGTCAAGGTGGCCGTGATAGTCGTGCCAGCGCACCGCGTAGCCAGGGTGATCGCCAGGGACCGCGCGGGCAGGGCGATCATTCCCGTTCGGCGCGTAAACCCGCGACGTCTCGACCAGCAGGAGCCGGTCAGCGCCAGCAGGATGGACAACCGCGTCGTTCACCGCGTCCGCAACAGAAATCTTCAGCAAAAGCTTAACAGTATAAAGGAGCCAATAGGCTCCTTTTTTATGATCTGCCAACTGAATATGGGATAGCTTGTCTGAACAATGTGTCTGGGTAATCGGCCTATATAGATTTGGACTGTTTTTCCTGTAGCGTGTCAGCGTCATTACCCAATATATTATCTTTGTTCTTCAGGCGATAAATAGCGCAAATTCTGGTACTCAAACCATGTCAAGCCAATAACCACAACATCCAGTAGACTGATTAACAGTAATAACCACGAGTGGGTAAAACTGTATCGATAGAGTTGATAAATAATGAGAATGCAGAATATGGCGATGGCAATCGGGTAATAATGTAATTTTTTTCGCCAAAGCCCGCCGATGAGCCACAGTTTAATCACTCCATGACTTAATAGATAAAATGCAGTGAACATCTGACTGGTTACGGATAGGCCATGTGCGGTATGCATCAAATAGGTGGCTATAACATCATGGGGATCTTCGGTTAGTTCGATGTGTGTAATGGATTCCACCAGATTGAGAATATATTGCTTTGACACAAAGTAAGTGAAAATACCAGCGGCAATTTCAGAGACGGCAAGCAGCGCCTTGAAAAGTAAACTTATCTCAAAAGCCACGTGGATACTTTTTCTACTAATCAAGTTATCTCCCTCCGTTTTTACTTGCGTATTTTATGGCATAATTATCGTACAAAGTCGTCAATCGGTTAGACAGTAGGGTAATAACATCATTTAACCGATAAGTGCCTGTCTCATTATTTCCATTGCGTTGTTTTGCCTACCAACAGTACCATTGCCTGCCGTTATTGATTGAGTTGAATTATGCGCGTTTTACTGGCCCCGATGGAAGGTGTGCTAGATTCCCTGGTTCGGGAATTGCTTACCGAAGTGAACGACTATGATCTGTGCATCACCGAATTTTTGCGAGTGGTGGACCAACGCTTGCCAGTAAAGTCGTTCTATCGTATTTGTCCGGAACTACAACACGCCAGCCAGACGCCTTCCGGGACACCCGTCCGGGTACAACTGCTAGGACAATATCCACAGTGGTTGGCGGAGAACGCTGCCCGGGCAGTAGAGTTAGGATCCTGGGGTGTTGATCTCAACTGCGGCTGTCCGTCAAAATTGGTGAACGGCAGTGGCGGTGGAGCAACGTTGTTAAAGGATCCCGAGCTGATTTATCAAGCCGCCAAAGCCATACGTGACGCGGTACCTGAACATTTGCCGGTCACGGTGAAAGTCCGTTTGGGGTGGGATAGCGGTGACGCACGGTTTGAGATTGCTGACGCGGTACAGCAAGCGGGAGCCAGTGAGCTGGCGGTTCATGGTCGCACCAAAGAAGATGGCTACCGTTCTGATCGCATCAATTGGCAGGCAATCGGTGAAATTCGCCAGCGCCTGCGCATTCCGGTGATCGCTAATGGTGACATTCGGGATTGGGAAAGTGCACAGGCGTGTATAACAATAACCGGTTGTGATGCGGTGATGATTGGTCGTGGCGCATTGAATGTGCCCAATCTTGGTCGGGTGATTAAATATAATGAACCTCGGATGCCATGGACACAGGTGTTGGCGCTACTACAAAAATATGTTCGGCTGGAGAAACAAGGGGATACCGGCATGTATCACGTCGCCCGCATCAAACAGTGGCTGGGATATTTACGTCAAGAATATGCAGAAGCGACTGGGTTGTTTAGTGAGATTCGGTCATTGAACCGCTCTGCGGCCATTGCGCAGGTTATTAATGTTGCTTGTTGAAGTGGAGTTTTGCCTATTTTCAACATGTTCCGGATGAGGTAAGAACATGGCAGAAACCCAGATCGTCTTTGAAATGAAAATTTACACAGCTATTTGCACTGAGTTTACAAATTAATGTCGGAGAGATTGTATTATCACTCTTTCGTATCTATACATAGTTAGCGAATGGGCGTTTTCGTTGATATGTCTTTCTGAGGAGTAGATCAGCGCACTGAGCTTTACTGTCCATTTATCCATAACGTATGGACAAAACACTGGCAGAACGAGACAACCTTTACTTGAGTAAGCGTATCAGGATTTTTTGTTTGTGCTCTCCTGCCACTCGAAATTTATTGGGTACATTCGTTGGCACATTAGTGGAGGGGGAATGAATTTTTTATTAAATAAAATTATTGAGTAAACACTAGCTCTTGCTTAAGGTATAAGATTACTACTTGATTTTATAGCACTATCAGTAAGTTGTCCGATAGTAACCAACAAGTAAATACATTAAGGCATGTACCAATATACTGTTATGATAGAGTTTTTATTTTATCAGGTTAAATAAGAATTATTATCTGTAATAGTATATTCCCGGTGTGCCTGGAAAAATATATTATTATTTCTGTTTTAGTTGGCACATTAAAAATGACCGTTCGATCCTTTTCCCTGGTGGTTTGTAGTATCAGATCGATAGTTAATAGTGGAGAGTGAAAGTGACTGAGTATTACAGAGGGAAATATGAAGTTGACGTGAAGTTTCGCATTCAGGAAATTGGGACTTTTCGTGAGAGTTTATTTAGCCAACACCCTGAATCTTATGTTTTTGAAAATAAAGAGTATGATATTTATTATGATTCTGAAGAAAATAAACTTCAGCAGCAAAATATCAGTATGGTCCTGCGTCGTATGGCACCATCGGGAATTAAGCTATGGATTGTCAAGGGGCCACGTACCGGGTTGAGCGAAGCAGTTAATGTCGAGTCTTTTGAAATAACTGACAGTATCCTGAGAACATTAGGTTACAAACCGATTTTTGAGCTCAATAAAAACCGTAGTATTTATTTCCTGGATACATTCAATATTACAATAGATTATATAGAACCACTGGGTCACTATGTGAAAATATCTTGTATGGCCGAAGATGATTCTGCATTGGATGTTCTTGGAGAAAAATGCCAAGACTGTGCATTACGGTTGGGTTTATTGCTGGATAATATGGAACATCGGTCTTATCGACAATTGCTTGGCTATTGATTTTGCGATATAAAACAAGGCTGTTCTGTATAGAACAGCCTTGTTTTAGCATCAAACGACGTTTGTTCTTTTGGTATTATGTTTATCAGGATGATGTTGAATCATCACCATAATACCGTTCCCCAATGCGAATAATATCCCGGCCCTGAGATTTTCGATGCTTATTTGTGTCGCGTAATGAATAAATACAACCACAATATTCTTGCTGATAAAATTGCTCTCGTTTACTAATTTCAATCATCCGGGTTGAACCACCTTGTTTACGCCAGTTATAATCCCAATACACCATTCCTGGATATTTCCGGGTGGCGTTCATCCCGCAGGTATTGATCTGTTGCATGTTTTTCCAGCGCGAAATTCCCAATGAGCTGGCGATAGCGCTAAAGCCATGTTCATGTGCGTAAAGCGCGGTACGCTCAAGACGCATATCAAAACACATGGTACAGCGGATCCCCCGTTCCGGTTCCCACTCCATACCTGTCGCCCGCGCAAACCAGTTATCGGTATCGTAGTCCGCATCGACAAAAGGCACGCTATACTTTTTGGCAAAACGGATATTTTCTTCTTTGCGAATCAGATACTCTCGTTGTGGATGGATATTGGGGTTATAGAAAAAAATGGTGTAATCAATACCTGAAGCCGCCAGCGCTTCCATCACTTCTCCTGAACAAGGCGCACAGCAGGAATGAAGCAGCAATTTGTCAGCCGTGCCTGGTAGTGTTAATAACGGTCGTTGAACGTTTGACGCGTTTTTTTCATTGGGCATAAATATTATCCATTGTTAAGCAAAAACGAGCTTTGTTGCGACAAATTATTAACCAGAGTTGATGTGTTTACAATGCGGTGCCCCCAAGGGCGTTAACGATGCAGGAATGCCTCTTACGGTGCTACAACAGGAAAGCGGATCCGGGATGGCGTGAGTAACCGGGGACAGACCGATTTTTATGGTTGGGTAATCAGTTTTTCAACGTCAGTCAAACTTTGTCACAAAGCTTTATGGTTACTTCGAGTGCACCGAGGGAATGGGTCAATTATAATGCCGCGTTCTCTCCTTTTTAATTTAACAGTTTACTGTTTAAGTTGTTGAATAATGAACAAAAAATTTAAATATCCCTGTGTGGGACTCGTGCTTCTTTCTTCGCCATTTTTGCTGCTTCCCGCTGCGATGGCGAAACAACATATTGTGCAGCATACTGCTACCCATCAGGAGATTGCCTCCGGCAGTGCCATGGTGGTGGATTTGAGTAACAACAAGGTGCTGTATTCCAGTAATCCTGATGTCGTGGTACCCATTGCGTCTCTCACCAAACTGATGACGGCATTGGTAGTGCTGGATGCCAATCAGCCGTTGGATGAGCTTCTTTCCGTGAATATAAGCCAGACGAAAGAGATGAAAGGCGTGTATTCCCGTGTGCGTCTTGGTAGTGAAATCAGCCGTCATGATATGTTGCTGTTGGCGCTGATGTCTTCTGAAAACCGTGCAGCGGCCAGTTTGGCATATCATTATCGTGGCGGTTATCAGGCTTTTATTGCGGCCATGAATGCCAAAGCCAAAGCATTGGGAATGACTCACACGCATTATGTAGAACCGACGGGGCTGTCGATCAATAACGTTTCCACTGCCCGGGATTTGACCAAGCTGCTGATTGCCTCCCGACAGTACCCACTACTGAGTCAACTGAGTACCACTCACGAAAAAATGGAGACGTTTTCTCATCCGACTTATACCTTGCCGTTTCGCAATACCAACCATCTGGTTTATCGGTCTGACTGGGATATCCAGCTGACGAAGACCGGGTTTACCAATCAAGCAGGTCATTGTTTGGCAATGCGTACGGTAATCAACCATCGTCCGGTATCACTGGTGGTACTAGATGCGTATGGAAAATATACGCATTTCGCGGATGCCAATCGTCTGCGTAACTGGCTGGAAACCGGGAAGGTCAGTGCTGTGCCGGCAGCTGCGCTGAGTTATAAAAGGGAGAGAGCCCTGGCGTCGCGTGAGTCTCATGACGCAGAAACAATCGACATGGCGTTAACCGCGACAAAGTAAAACTCCGACATTAGAGAAATACCACGTTTGTATAAGCCGGTATTATTCGCGGGAAGCCTGACGGGAATGTGGCCCCCGCAGTACTACCGGTTACGTTTCCACTCCGAGCCGTAGCGACGGCCTCTGCATACCTTTATGCCTCGAGGCATGTCGCCATCGCGCAAGCTTGCTTTTAAGAAGCAATTTACCCGCCCACCGCGTTATATCGGAACCCTGAGATCTAGCGTGATATCCCCAAAACGGGTGATTTCTTCTTCATGAGTCGCTTCCCTCCAGGGCTCTGACAATGCCTGCTCCATCCAGACACGCATGGCTGGATGTCCCAGCATATGGCGGTAGTAATTTTCCACCTCCGGTTCCAGTGGCAGACTGTAGGTCTGGATGCGGAATACCACCGGCGCGAAAAACGCATCGACCGCACTGAATTGTTTGCCCGCCAGGAATGGACCGCCAAAGCGGGAGAGCCCTTCTTTCCACAGCGTATTCAGGCGTGTCAGGTCATTTTCCAGTTCAGGCGTGATGTCATGTAGTTTGATCCGCACGCCGCAACTCATCGAGCACTGGTTGCGTATGGCATTAAACCCGGAATGAATTTCTGCCGCTGCACAACGTGCCCAGGTGCGGGCCGCGGCGTCAGTCGGCCAGACGCCTGGATGATGTTCGGCCAGATATTCGATAATCGCCAGTGAGTCCCACACCGTGGTATCACCATCAATTAAGCAAGGCACTTTACCGGTGGGTGAAAAGGTTTTGAAGGCAGGTTGTGTAAGCCCGGGAGAAAAAGGAGCCAATTTTTCTTCAAAGGGAACTTCCAACGCTTTGAGCATGATCCAGGGTCGTAGTGACCATGATGAATAGTTCTTGTTTGCAATATACAACTGGTACATCTCTTATTCTCCTTTTGTTATCCATACCTTATCTTTAGCACGAAAAATGTCAGCTGACATCCCGACCGTGGGGATAACCACGGTGTCAGCGTCCATTCGTTTATAACGGTGTTCACGCCAGAATGACATGTCCGCAGGCAACCTGTAGTAATTCCCAGTCGCTGCTATCGGTGGCGGCTTCATCGCTAATAATCATGTCGATATCGCTTATAGGGGCGTAAATAATACGACTGGTAACGCCAATCTTGCTGTGATCGGCCAGAATAATCCGTGTTTTGGCATGATGCGCCATCGCCCCTGCAACCTCAGCCTCATGGTGGGCAAAACTACTGGCGCCGGACTGACTGGCAATGCCGACGGGGGACAGTAACGCGACATCGGCGCGATAGCGCTGAATTTCACTGACGGTCAGTGCACCGCTGGTTGCCTGCATTGACGGGCCCATATGCCCGCCGAGCAAAATAACGTCATGGCGCAACAGTTTGTCTGAGTCGACCGCACTTAAGGTAAGCGCAATGTTCAGACTGTTGGTGATAATTGTCATGCCGGGCATCGACAGTAATTCATCAGCCAGCAGCGATGTCGTACTGCCTGCATCAATGAAGAGGGTTTGTCCAGCCCGTAATTGTTGTACCGCAGCGCGGGCAATGGCGTGTTTTTCTTTGGCGCGCACAGCATTACGTATGGCAAGCGGGGGTTCTGGCGAGCTATCTGTAGCCACGATACCGCCATGAACCCGCCGCAGTCCGCCTTGGGCTTCCAGTTTAAGAATATCCCGTCGTACCGTTTCTCTGGAAACGCCAAGATGCTGAATAATTTGCTCCGTACTGACCCGGTTTAACGTGGACAGCAAGGCGCGGATACGGTGTAGACGGGTTTCTTCTAGCATGAGTCTCACTCTTGGAATGAAATCTTCGAAGCTTGCATTATCGTGTGTAACAGATAACAAACCTCGTTAGGGTCAGGTTTATTGGTGTTCTGTTTCTTGATGTCCCTGGGTGTCCCAGTGTCATTATACCGGCAAGTTCAACGATGATGGGTGGATAAATTATTGCATAAATGTGTATTTTTGTGCTTATTACTTGACGATGGCATTGATATTTTCGGCTTAGAGGTCAATATTAGATCTTATTTTAAGTTAAAAAACAATAAGTTGAATTTTTTTGTTGCGTCATGAGTATTTTAGTTTGAGTGTGTAAATTAGGTTTATTGTGGGTTTTTTTGGCAGATTATTAGTGCTTATTTTTGTATTTGTGTATTTTATTGTTTTTGTTGTATGGTGATAGGCAGTACTGCCACTCGGGCATATACCCGATAACCCGCTGGCAGAACCCATCTTGGGTTTTTCATTCATCTTCTAGACAGGAGTCATCATGGCAACACGTTCAACCATTATGGATACCAACAGCTTTCGAGCCGAACATGCCGATGCGTTGAGTCAGGATGTTCGTAAACTTACTGATAAACGTAGTCGGGTGCTGGGAGACTCCTATCGCCTGTTTTATCGTAACCCCGTGCATCTGGTGCGAGGAGAAGGGCAGTATTTGTGGGATGCTGCTGGCGATAAATATTTGGATGTGTATAACAACGTGGCCAGTATCGGACACTGCCATCCTGCCGTTATCGCCGCAGTGCACCAACAGATGAGCCAGCTCAATACGCATACCCGTTATCTGCATGAACGTATCCTGGATTACACCGAGGATTTACTGACGACGGTACCAGCGGAAATTACCAAAGCGATGTACATGTGTACCGGGTCGGAAGCTAACGACCTGGCTATTCGTGTCGCCCGCGCCTATAGCGGTGGTACGGGAATCATTGTCAGTCAGGAAGCCTACCACGGGACCAGTGAGCTGACATCAGGTGCTTCACCGGCGTTGGGCAGCGGTCAGCCGTTGGCGGCAACAACCCGGCTGGTTCCGGCCCCGGATCGTTATCGGGTCGATGCTCCTGACCTCGGCATCTGGTTTGCTAACGAAATTCAAAAGCAGATTGATGACATGGCGGCACACGGTATTAAATTTGCCGGCTTTCTGGCCGACTCCATTTTTTCATCAGATGGCGTACTGCCAGCACCGATAGGTTATTTGCAGCCGGCTGTCGATGTGGTGCACGCTAATGGCGGTATTTTCATCGCTGACGAAGTGCAACCTGGTTTCGCCCGGACCGGGGACGCTTTCTGGGGTTTTGCCCGCCACGGCATCGTGCCGGACATCATCACGATGGGAAAACCGATGGGTAACGGTATTCCCGTCTCAGCACTGTTGGCCAGACCGGACGTACTGGCGGCGTTCAGTGATGAGATTCCTTATTTCAATACGTTCGGGGGGAACCCGGTGTCGATTGCTGCCGCACAGGCGGTGTTACAGGTTATCCGAGAAGAGAAATTGCAGGCGCACAGCAAAAACGTCGGGGAAAAACTACGTCGCGAACTGGCACTGTTGGCACAACGGCACTCGAGTGTCGGGGATGTGCGTGGTGCCGGGTTGTTCATCGGTTTTGAACTGGTCAGCGACCGTGATGCAAAAACACCAAACAAAGCGTTGGCGCTGGATGTGATTGAACGTTTGCGAACCGATCATGTGCTGACATCAGTTGCCGGACCGTATGGTAACGTATTGAAGCTGCGCCCACCGCTGGCGTTTCAGGAGCAGGATATTGACTGGCTGGTCGGTTCGCTGGATAAGGCGTTGACTGCTACTGCATTATAGTGTGTTCTGCCAATTAGCCACTCTCCTGTGCCCGGCCGGACAAGGCCGGGTGCTTGCCTCCACCATCACGTCATACTGCTATCGGCCCTGCTAATAATATCCTGCTCGTAATGTGGCGTGGTGTCACTTCACCCGATGATCATGGTCATCTGTGCAGCAACTCGCATAATTCTTTCACTTTTAAGTCAATTTTTTGTCTGAAAATCATTATCATGATGTGCGATGTATTCTGTGGTACATCACAACAATGGCGTGTGGAGGGTGAATACTCTTCTTGCCACTTCAGGGTTATGGCACATTAACTGACCTGTCCCACCAACTTTTATGCCGTGTTTTGGTGATATCGCCAGAAACAAGGGATTGATTGAGTACGAAAAAATAATGAAATGGCTTACTTCACTGACGATTGTAATCGGGCTTGCCGGTAATGTTGTTGCTGCCCAACCGTTGGTCGCAACACCACCTGCGGTGATGTCAACTTCGCATCAGCAACGCGATGCTTTTGTAACCGATCTGCTGAAAAAAATGACGCTGGAAGAAAAAATCGGCCAGTTGCGGTTAATCAGCGTGGGAGCGGATAACCCGAAGGCAGCCATTCGTGAAATGATTCGACACGGGCAAGTGGGTGGCATCTTTAATACTGTCACTCGCCACGATATCCGGCAGATGCAGGATCAGGCTATGCAGCTCAGTCGCCTGAAGATTCCACTGTTTTTTGCTTATGACGTAGTACATGGTCAGCGTACCATTTTCCCTATCGCGCTGGGGTTGGCCTCTTCCTGGGATATGGATGCTATCGCGCTGACTGGGCGTACAGCAGCCTATGAGGCGACTGAAGATGGTCTGAACATGACCTGGGCGCCGATGGTGGATATTACCCGTGACCCACGCTGGGGGCGAGTATCCGAAGGCTTTGGCGAGGATACCTGGCTGACCAGTGAAATTGCCCGTGTGATGGTGAAAGCCTTTCAGGGCGACGATCTTACGGGCCGGCACTCCCTGATGACCAGTGTTAAACATTACGCCCTGTATGGCGCAGTCGAAGGTGGTCGCGACTATAACACGGTGGACATGAGCTTGCAGCGCATGTTCCAGGATTATATGCCGCCGTATAAGGCTGCGATTGATGCGGGGAGTGGCGGGGTCATGATCGCACTCAACTCCATCAATGGCGTACCGGCTACCTCCAATCGCTGGCTGATGAAAGATGTACTACGCGATCAGTGGCATTTTAACGGCGTCACTATCAGCGATCATGGCGCCATCAAAGAACTGATTAAACACGGGGTGGCGGCGGATGCGCGCGATGCCTCGCGTATTGCCATTACGTCCGGTATCGATATGAGCATGAGCGATGAATATTTTGGTCGCTACTTGCCGGGATTGGTAAAAAGCGGTGCGGTAAGCGAAAAGGATGTCGAAGCGGCCTGTCGGAAGGTGCTGAATATGAAATACGATATGGGGTTGTTTCAGAACCCATATCGCCACCTTGGGCCAGTAGGTTCTGACCCGGTGGATACTAATGCGGAAAGCCGTCTGCATCGTCTGGCAGCGCGGGAAGTCGCGCGCGAAAGTCTGGTCTTGCTGAAAAACCGGCTTAATATTCTGCCGCTGAAAAAAACCGGTACGATTGCGGTGATAGGGCCGTTGGCGGACAGTAAACGCGACATCATGGGTAGCTGGTCGGCAGCTGGCGTTGCCCGACAGTCGGTAACGGTATATCAGGGGATTAAAAACGCCGTAGGCGATAAGGCCCATATTCTGTATGCCAAAGGTGCCAACATCAGTAATCATAAAGGGATTATTGATTTCCTGAATCAGTATGAACCTGCGGTGACGGTAGATCGCCGCACGCCCCAGGCGATGATTGAAGAAGCGGTGAGCGTGGCCAGACAGTCTGATATCGTGGTTGCGGTAGTGGGTGAGGCGCAAGGCATGGCGCATGAAGCCTCCAGCCGTTCCAATATTACTATCCCTGATAGTCAGGAAGCATTAATCACCGCGTTGAAAGCAACGGGTAAACCCCTGGTGCTGGTGCTGATGAATGGACGTCCTCTGGCGCTGGTACGAGAAAATCAGCAGGCAAACGCATTGCTGGAAACCTGGTTCAGCGGGACGGAAGGCGGGAACGCGATTGCCGATGTGTTGTTTGGCGACTACAACCCTTCCGGCAGACTGCCGATATCCTTTCCGCGTTCTGTAGGGCAGATTCCGATTTACTATAATCACCTGCCAACCGGACGTCCTTATACGCCGGAGAATCCGGGTAAGTACACCTCGCATTATTATGATGAAGCCAATGGCCCGCTCTATCCATTTGGATATGGCCTGAGTTACACCACGTTTGACGTGTCGGCAATCCGGCTTTCCAGCCCGATCATGAAACGTGACGGAACATTAACCGCGTCAGTGACAGTAAAAAATACCGGTAAACGCGCAGGAGAAACCGTCATCCAGCTGTATTTACATGATGTGGTGGCTTCAGTTAGCCGTCCGGTAAAAGAACTGAAAGGATTTCAACGGGTGATGCTGCAACCGGGAGAAGAAAAAACCGTCAGCTTTACACTCTCGCCTAAAGACTTGATGTTCTATAACGCGAAAATGCAGCATGTTGTGGAGCCGGGCCGATTTGATGTCATGATTGGCGTGGATTCAGAACGGGTGAAAACACAGCACTTTACCTTGCTTTAACACCTTACCTTGCATTAACACCTTTCTTGGCGTTAATGCCTTCATCAATTCCGTTTCCTGACCACCGTGATGGGGTCGGGAAACGCCATCAGGGAATGATGGTACAGGGGCAATAGCGGTTGAATAGTTTTTCCCCTCAGACACGAGTCTGCCGTTATCGTATGGTCAGTTGCTGTGAACAATAATGATATAACCCACCAGCATGACGCCACCAATACCACTCAATGCACACAGGGCAAATAGCCCGATCATACCCAGCTTGCTTAAACTCATCAGGTTATCCTTTTGTTAATTCCTCTGGATTATAAAGCCTTCCGCTGGTGATACAAGTAAACTGCCGCTGCCGGTTTCTTGAATTCGTATCATCCACGGTGGTCAAGACGTGGTGTAAACCTGCGCTTCCATAACGAAAGTGGCGTATTACCTGCCGTCTGTGGGACAATGCCTGCTGAATTAACTGATATTGAGCAGGCATGGCCCTTTCCCCCGCGTTAAAACTGCAGATCGGCCAATGGTATAAGGCATTGCAGCAGCAAATTCCGGATTTTGTTTCCCGTACTCCACAGCGACAGATGATAGCTGAAGTGGCTAAAGCGCTGGCGGGCGATTATCCGCGCCATTTAGTCATCGAAGCGCCGACTGGGGTGGGGAAAACCCTGTCATACCTGATTCCAGGCATCGCGGTCGGTCGGTCTGAACTGAAAACGCTGGTGGTCAGTACGGCCAATGTCGCACTACAGGATCAGCTTTTTAGCAAGGATTTACCGCTGCTGAAGTCGTTCATTCCCGACTTGAAATTTACGGCGGCGTTTGGTCGGGGACGCTATATCTGTCCACGTAATCTGGCGGTCATGGCGACGGATGTCGATGCACAAGGGGATTTAACCCTGTTTCTGGATGATGAACGGGTTCCTTCCAGTCGCGAAGAGCAGGCCATCTGCACAAAACTGGCAAAAGCCTTGCAGAGTCATACCTGGGACGGACTTCGGGATCATTATCAGGCATCAATAACCGATGGACTGTGGGCCAGGCTCAGCACCGATAAGGCGAACTGTCTGGGGCGTAACTGTCACTATTTCCGCGAATGCCCATTTTTTATCGCCCGGCGTGAGATTGAAGAGGCTGATGTGGTCGTCACCAATCATGCCTTGGTGATGGCGGCGATGGAAAGTGATTCGGTGTTGCCCAGCGCCAAAAATCTGTTACTGGTATTGGATGAAGGACATCACGTGCCTGATGTTGCCCGGGATGCATTAGAGGTATCCGCTGATATTACCCACAGTGTGACTCAGTACCAGTTGGAACAGCTGGTGCAACAAATGGGTATCTGCATGGCACAGTTTGCTCCGAAATCGCCGCCTCGGTTGGCCAACGCCGAACGGCTGTTAGCGCATTGTGGTGAAGTGCGGGAACGGATGCAGATATTTGAGCAGATGTGCGTGTCGTTCCTGCCCGTTGACGCCGTATCGGCGGATTATCGTTTCCCGATGGGAAAATTGCCGGAAGAAATGAGTGATGTCTGCTCCCGCCTGTTCAAGCTGACCGACAGTCTGCGCGGACTGGCGGAGTATATGCTCAATGATCTGGGCGAAAAAACCGGCCAGCACGATATAGTGCGATTACACCACACCATGTTGCGGATGAGCCGGATCCTGAATTATCTGGAAACGGTGAGTAAATTATGGCGTCTGGCGGCGCTGGAGCAATCTTCCAATGCGCCGGTTTCCAAGTGGATTGTCCGCGAGATGTGGGACGGCCAGCCGCATCTTTATCTGCATTGTGCTGGGATCCGTGTTTGCGACCAGCTTGACCGATTACTGTGGCGCAATCTTTCTCATGTTGTGATGACTTCGGCGACGCTGCGCTCACTGAACAGTTTTACCCGTTTGAAAGAGCTGTCGGGGCTGAGTGAAGAAGATGGGGATACGTTTATTGCCCTGGATTCGCCGTTTAATCACCGTGAGCAAGGTCGGTTAGTGATCCCTAAAATGCGCTATGAGCCACTGATGGCGTGCGAAGCACAACATATTGCTGAAATGGCACGTTTTTTTCGCTCGGAACTTCAGAAAAATACCCATAAAGGCATGCTAATGCTGTTTGCCAGCCAGCGTGCTATGCAACTGTTTCTGACACAAGTGACCGATTTGCGGTTAATGCTGCTGGTGCAGGGCGACCAGCCTCGCTATCGATTGGTGGAACTGCATCGCCAGCGGGTAGAAGAGGGGCAAACCAGCGTGCTGGTCGGCCTACAATCTTTTGCGGAAGGGCTGGATCTGAAAGGTGAGCTGTTAACGCAAGTGCATATTCACAAGATAGCCTTTCCGCCGATTGACAGTCCGGTGATCCTGACAGAAGGCGAATGGCTGAAAAGCCTGAAACGCCACCCGTTTGTGGTTCAGAGCCTGCCGAGTGCGTCGTTCAGGCTGATCCAGCAGGTGGGACGGTTGATCCGCAGTCATGACTGTTTCGGCGAAATAGTGATCTACGATCGCCGTCTGCTGACTAAAAGCTATGGGGCACAATTACTGGCGGCGTTGCCGGTATTTCCAATTGAACAGCGCGATATGCCGGAAGAGGGTAAAGCCGATACATAAACAGGCTACCCGTTGACTGGCAGCCCGTTGTATCTGAAAAGACGACGTACTTAGTCGTGATGCCCGTTAATGTTCTTCCAGCAGTTTCGTCGCGTCGATGGGTTTGTCATGAATGGCAAATTTATCGACAATCGTAGCACTGGCGGTGTTTAATCCGGTGACGTCAACCTGCTTGCCCAGGCGTCTGAATTTCATGACCACTTTATCCAGTGCGCTGACGGATGTGATGTCCCAACAGTGTGCATGATGCAAATCGATAACGATGTGATTAATGCTGTCATTAAAATCAAAGCTATTGGCAAATCGTTCGGCTGAAGCAAAGAACAACTGCCCTTTAACCTGATAATGCCGGGTATTTTCTGAAACAACGCTGTCTACCAGCATAAACTGAGCCACTTTGTTGGCAAAATTAATCCCCGCAATCAATACACCGACCAGAACGCCGTAGGCTAGATTATGGGTTGTCACGACAACCGTGACGGTGGTCAGCATCACCACGCTGGTGGAAACCGGATGCGTCCGCAGGTCACGGATGGAGCGCCAGGAAAAGGTGCTGATGGATACCATGATCATGACGGCAACCAGTGCAGCCATCGGAATGTGGGATACCCAGTCGCGCAGAAACATGACCAGACACAGCAGGAAGACACCGGCGGTCAGCGTCGAGAGGCGTCCACGGCCACCGGATTTAATATTAATCACCGACTGACCAATCATGGCGCAACCCGCCATTCCGCCCATCAGTGACGTCACCATGTTGGCAATCCCCTGAGCTTTGCATTCCCGGTTTTTATCGCTGGGTGTGTCGGTCATCTCATCAACGATGGTGGATGTCATCATCGATTCCAGTAATCCGACCGCGGCCAACCCTGCGGAATAAGGGAAAATCACCGCCAATGTGTGCAGGTTTACCGGGATGTCCGGCAGGGCGAAAACCGGCAGTGTATCCGGTAGCTGGCCCATATCGCCCACGGTTCGAATATCCAGCCCCAGGCTGAGTGACAGGATCGTCAACACGATAATACAAACCAGCGGAGATGGGATGCTACGGGTGATAAAGGGGAAGAGATAAATAATGGCGAGTCCCAGCGCTGTCATGGCATAAACCGGCCAGCCAACATGCGTCAGTTCAGGTAGCTGCGCCATGAAAATCAGGATAGCCAGTGCGTTCACAAACCCGACAATCACCGAATGAGAGACGAAACGCATCAGACTGCCCAGCTTCAGATAACCGGCCAGAACTTGCAGCATACCCGCCAGCAGCGTCGCGGCAAACAGGTATTCCAACCCATGTTCTTTCACCAGCGTGACCATCAGCAGCGCCATGGCGCCGGTAGCGGAAGAAATCATGCCGGGACGGCCACCAATGAACGCGATCACGATAGTGATGCAGAACGCGGCATATAGCCCGATTTTAGGGTCGACACCAGCAATAATGGAAAAGGCAATGGATTCTGGAATCAACGCCAGAGCAACAACGATACCCGCCAGGATATCGCCACGGATATTGCCAAGCCAGTCCTGGCGGTTTGAAGACAACAACATAGTCATAAGGCCTTGTTGGTTAATAAAGCGATTATCAATACACCGACTGGTCTGTCGGTTGACGCCGATTCATCGGCGACAGGCGCATGTTGCGCAGAAAATGGTTACGTGTGGGCGTACAGTTTGTAAAAAAGGATGGATCAGCGTGGCGAAATACGCATAAAAGATAAATCGTTAATCGGTTGTTATTAATGCGCGGGCGATAATAATGGCTTTGGTGACACGGATCAAACAAAAACATGGTATTTTCGCAGTTAGCCGATTGACTACCGTATTAGTGATGAGACGCATCATGGATTTCACTAAAATTATCAAAGAAGTCGGGCGCGGCAAACAGCACGCCCGGGATATAGACCAGACTACCGCCTACGAACTTTACCGTGAGATGCTCAACGATCAGGTTCCTGAACTGGTGTTGGGGGGATTATTGATCGCGTTTCGTATCAAGGGGGAGTCAGACGCCGAGATGCGTGGTTTTTATCAGGCAATGTGTGAGCAGACTCTGCATTTGAACCCTCCCGCGCAGCGCTTACCACCCATCGTGATTCCCAGCTATAACGGCGCGCGCAAACAGGCCTGTCTGACGCCATTGCTGGCGTTACTACTATCAAAGCTCGGTTTCCCGGTGCTGATCCACGGCGTTAGTGAGGATCCTACCCGGGTGACCAGTGCGGAAATTCTGCATGAGTTGGGGGTGATGCCGGTAAAGGACAACATAGAGGCGCAGAAGCGGCTGGACAGTGGGAAGCCCGTGTTTATGCCGGTATCCGTCCTGTGTCCGCCGATGGAACGGCAACTGAATTTCCGCTGGCGGATGGGGGTGCGAAACAGTGCGCATACGCTGGCGAAAATAGCGACTCCGTTTGCCGAAGGGGCGGCGCTTCGGTTAGCCAGTGTGTCTCATCCGGAATATGTGACACGGGTTGCCTCATTTTTTCAGAATATGGGTGGACGGGCGTTGTTGATGCACGGTACGGAAGGGGAAGTCTACGCCCATCCCGAGCGTTGTCCGGAGATACATTTTATCCATCAGCAGCAACAGGTACTGCAATTGCGGCAGGATATCGTGGTGGCTGCCGATGCGCTGCCCGCCACAAAAGACGCCGAGACGACAGCCCGCTGGACGGCACAATGCCTGGCGGGGGAACAGGCCATACCGCAGGCAATTCGTCTACAACTGGCTTGTTGCCTGGTGGCAAGCGGGGTCGCATCCACGATGGAGCAGGCCGCCTCCGCCATCAGAAAGCAACTGGGCTGAAGGTGAATATTTCCCTCAGCGGCAAAAATAAGAGAAGGATCAGTCATGCAACAGGTAGTGGATTATTTCAATGCGTTGAACCGCGACTATCTTGCGGTGCACCAGACTAAAGAAGATCTGTTCTGGCAATACTATATGGGAACCGGCAACGACGATGTGGCGGCTCGTTTTGCCGAGGCGGAAAGTGCCTACAAGCGTTTTATCTCACAACCACAGCAATTGGCGACATTGCGTGCGCATATTGCCACGCTGGAGGCGGCACCGCATACCGTGGATAACGCAGCGTTGTTACACGGCTTACGCGGTTGGTATCGTTTTTTCGATTGTAATGTGATTGAAGATCCTCAGGCACAATCCCTGCTGGATGAACTTATCTCAGCGGAAAATACGCTGTATTCCCAACGTAAAACCTATGAGATGACCCATCTGAATGAAGAAGGTGAGCGGGTTGAGGCTTCATTGGGCGAGTTGCTAACCAATCAGGCCACCAATGATAACGAAGCTTCCCGGCGTAGTTCACAGCAGGCATTACGCGATCTGGAGCAGTGGTTATTACAGCATGGATTTTTAACGTTGGTCAGCCTGCGTAATCGTTTCGCACGTCAGATGGGCTATCGTAATTACTTCGATTACAAGGTCAATAAGACCGAGCGTATGACGCCGGAGCAACTCTTTGCCATTCTGGACCGCTTTGAAGCGCAAACCCGTGACGCCAATCTGCGTAGTCTGCGTCAACTGTCGGCGGAAAACGGGGAAGACGCATTACAACCCTGGAATGTCCGTTATGCCAGTTCAGGGGATGTAACCCGCCAGCTTGATCCTTACTTCCCGTTTGCCGCATCACTTGAACGTTGGGTAAACAGTTTCAAACGTCTGCACATCGGTTTTAACGGCGCCGACATGCAGCTCGATCTGCTGGTGCGCAAGGGCAAATATGAAAACGGGTTTATGCACGAACCAGTGCCACCGTTTATTCAGCAAGGACACTGGGTGCCAGCGCGTATCAATTTTACCAGTCTGGCGAAACCAGACCAGATCGGCAGTGGGGCGAATGGCATCAATACGTTATTTCACGAAGGCGGTCATGCGGCGCATTTTGCCAATATTCGCCAGAATGCCCCCTGCTTTTCCCAAGAGTTTCCACCAACGTCGATGGCGTATGCCGAGACACAATCAATGTTTTGCGACAGCTTATTGCAGGATGCTGACTGGTTGAAGCGCTACGCCACCAATGTTGAAGGCGATGTGATTCCCGATGCGCTAATTCAGGCGGATATCCGCACTCGCCAACCCATGCGAGCGTTTAATGAGCGGCATATTTTGCTGGTGCCCTATTTTGAATGGCAGCTCTATTCCTGGGATGATGACCAGGTCACACCGCAGGCCGTTACCGAGCTGGCGCGGGATACGGAACGGCGTATTTTGGGCATCGACGGCAGCCCACGCCCTACGCTGGCGATCCCGCATTTGCTGTCAATGGAGTCCGCCTGTTCGTATCAGGGATACTTGCTGGCATTGATGGCCGTTGAACAGACGCGCCATTTCTTCCTGCAACGCGATGGTTACCTGACGGACAATCCACTAATTGGTCCGGATCTGGCGCAACATTACTGGAACCCGGGTAACAGTGTCAGCCATGACGACACCCTACGTAGCCTGACCGGTGAGGGATTTAACCCGGATTATCTGGCGACGGTCTGTAACCAGACAGTGGATGACGTCTGGCAAGCGGCTGAAGCGACTATCACCGCGGCGGCAAAACGTCCTCAGCCAGCAGCGGACTTTAATTTGAATGCCAGAATTCGGGTGGTGGATGGTGAGCGGGTACTGGCAGATAATCTGCATGGCGATGACGTGATGTGCCGTGATTTTGCCGAGGTGATACAACAGGAATATCCGGCTACGGCGGAATAAAAGTATCTGTGCTGTAGCGATATCTTAAGATCAGAATGTTAAGCCGAAAGCGAAATATCCCCGCAGGAGCGCGGGGATATCGAGGAGGAAGAATGTGGTCAGGAAACGTGCTGCAGGAATTCACGCAGACGGTCGCTGGGTGGGTTGGCGACCAGCGTCTCCGGGTCACCATCTTCAGCAACACGACCTTTATCAATGAAGATCAAGCGTGACGCCACTTTCTGGGCAAAGCCCACTTCGTGCGTCACAATAACCATGGTCATCCCTTCCTCGGCCAGATCTTTCATTACCGTCAGCACTTCATGACGCAATTCCGGGTCCAGCGCGGATGTTGGTTCATCGAACAGCATCAGCTTGGGCTTCACCGCCAACGCACGGGCAATCGCCACTCGTTGTTGCTGACCGCCGGAAAGTTCAGATGGATAGTGATGTGCGCGTTCGGACAGCCCGACTTTAGCCAGCAATTCGAGGGCCGACCTTTTAGCTTCTTCCTTGCTGGCTCCCCGCACCCGGATGGGCCCAAACGCTACATTTTCCAGCGCCGTCAGGTGTGGGAACAGATAAAACTGCTGAAATACCATGCCCGCTTCCTGACGGATCAGGCGTTCATCCACGTGAGGATCATTGACGTGCAAACCATCTACAATCAAGTCACCGCTGGTGATCTCTTCCAGCTTGTTGATACAGCGTAACAGCGTGGATTTACCGGAACCTGACGGCCCAATGATCACGACCACTTCACCCTGGTCAATTTTCAGATCGATATCGTGCAGAACTTTTGTCTGACCAAAGTGTTTGGAAACATTTTTAAATTCAATCATATAATTTTAAGTTTTCTTTCCAGACGTCGCAGAATAAAGCTCAGTGTCAGTGTGATGATCAAGTAAATCACTGCTACCGCACTCCAGATTTCCAGGGCTCGGAAATTACCGGCGATGATTTCCTGCCCTTCACGGGTCAGTTCCGCCACACCGATAACAATAAACAGCGAAGTATCCTTGATGCTGATAATCCATTGATTACCCAAGGGCGGTAACATGCGGCGCAACGCCAGCGGGGCGATGACGTGGCGCAGTGTGTCGCGGCGGGACAAGCCTAACGCCAGACCCGCTTCGCTGAAGCCTTTATGGATCGACAGCACAGAACCACGGGTGATTTCCGCAATATAGGCTCCCGAGTTAATCATGATGGTCACCACCGCGGCAGAAAATGGGTCGATGCGGATAGACGTCAGAATCATCGGCAATGCGAAATAGATGAACATGACCTGAACAACAATCGGCGTACCGCGGATAATTTCGATAAATACCAGCGCGATATGGCTGGACACTCTACCGCCGTAGACGCGGGCAAATCCCGCAAGCACACCAATAACCAGCCCGCCGAACAGACCCAGCACTGAAATCAGCAGGGTCATTTTTGCCCCCTCCAGCAAGAGGGGAATCGACGGCCAGATGACACTCCAATCAAACTGCATTAAATTTCTCCAGCAACAAACGGTGATTATTTAGGTTCTACGCCAAACCATTTTTTATAGATGGCCGCATAAGTACCATTTTCACGCAGGGTTTTCAGCGCACCGTTTACTTTTTCACGCAGATCGCTGCCTTTCGGGAAGGCAATGCCGTACTGTTGTGCCTTAATGGAGTCGCCTACCGCTTTAAACTTACCATTACCGGCAGTTTTGATGAAATACAGGATGTTAGGGGTATCATGCAGCACCGCGTCAGCACGATGGGTGGCTAATTCCAGATAGGCGTTATCGATGTTCGGGAACTGGCGTAGATCTTTGGTTTTGATATTGGCCTTGGCATAATCCACCGAGCCGGTGCCGCTTTTCACTGCCAGAATTTTACCATTCAGGTCTTTTTCGCCTTTAATGTCATGATTATCGGCGCTAACCATCACCATCAAACCACTGTTGTAATAACCGTCCGAGAAATCAACGGCTTGCTTGCGATTTTCCGTAATAGTGATACCCGCCAGGGCAAGATCGATATTACGGGTTTGTAGTGCTGGGATGATGCCACTGAAATCCATCGGTTTTAGGGTGTAACTCAGGTTCAGTTGTTTGGCAATGGCATCCCAAAGATCGATATCAAAACCAACATATTTATCGCCCTGTTTAAACTCAAACGGTACAAACGCAGTATCGGTTGCAACGATCAGTGTTTTATCTACTGCCTGACTGGAAAGGCTAAAGGCCAGCGCGAGGGCGGCAATTGAAGCTTTGAGTAGTGATTTCATCAACATCCTTCCTATTGGTTGTAAGAGCCCCGATTTTATAGGTTGCATCACTCCAGCCGCAGAGCGCGGACACGGTGGTGAACATCTGGGGTTAGTGGTCAAAGATGGTGTTTAACCTGATTGTTTTTATCGCGTGCCAAGATAATAAGCTGGAGGAAACGTCTGCCATCATAAATACCTATGTATCGCGCTGCTATGATTAACTAAATTGTAGTGGGGAAACAACCGTTGATTTGCGTTACATCGCAATATTGTGGGTAAAAGCTAATTTTTTGTACATAAAGGCTGGCAGGATAAAGGGTTAACCTAGCTAAAAGTAGGTTTTTCTGACGTTTGAATAAGTGTTGTCCAACGGCAGATGACCGTTGGGCAATGATTTATTTTAGGATAGTTATTCAATGTTCGCTTCGATAAACCACAAGAACTTATCCAAATCGCGAGACGCAGCGGTCAGCATATCGGCAGTATCCTCATCTTTCGCTTTACTGATAGCTTTACGGACGTCGTTAGCGACGACGGCATAGCGTTCTGCCAGCGCTTTCAAATGCTCCTGCACGCTGTGGATATCAGTCGGATAGCTCTTCAGGGCGGTTTTTTCATGAATCACCTGTACTGTGCCGGTAGCTATACCACCGATCTGTACCACACGTTCTGCGAAAGTATCCAGGTGGATGATAATAGCATCGCGGAAGGTATCGATCATTTCATGTACAGCGATGAAATTGGCACCACGCATATTCCAGTGAGCCTGTTTGGTGATCAGTGACAGATCGATAAAGTCTATCACCAGTTGGTTTAACAGTTTGATGGTTGAGGCTTTAACGTCATCGTCCAGATCATTCCGGGTGTAAACGAATTCTGAAGGGGCGGATTTTACCAGTTTAGCTGTACGCATAATTGTTACCCTCTTGATTTTATTAACTGCCAGTTCAATTTCAACTGGCTCTGATTGTTCATAATTCTGCTGTTCAACATGGTTAATTATAGCAACTCTGCCAGTGTTGTTCGCAAAGAATCACCTATTATACAAATAGTCTGTGGCATTATTTTTTCTTCCACATGAATTTGATTTTTATCATGTAACACGAAGGACTGACATCCAGCAGGATATTTTTTCACATGACTAAACGTTGTGTTATAATTTATCATTATTAACAATGAGTTAATTGCTATTCTTGCTATTACCCGTCATTGTCTTATTTGTGGCTTATTGTTCTATATTACATTTATATGGTGAGGTGACACGATGACATGCTGAGATAGATTGACAAGAGCAATAATGGAATAAATAAATTAACAGGTGATGCCAAATAACATTAATCCATTTTTTATATTGATGCAAAAATAATTGCATCACGACATATTCAGCTTATTTATTAGTCTCAATATCTGAATGTTAAGTTCATTTTTTTATCTGAAAGGGCAGATATTGAGGTTTCCCTATAGTCTTGTGTTATAGGGAAATCTATTGGTTATTTCAACTCTCCCTGGCCCGATTCGGTTTTTTTATTGTCAGCGTGGTACCTAATGAAGCTATGATGATAAACAGTAACGCTATCCACTGGGTCAGGATGAGATGTTCTCCCAGAAACAGAATGCCGGAGAGAGCGGCAATCGCAGGTTCCATGCTCATTAATGTACTGAATGTTCGTGCCGGCAGACGTGTCAAGGCTATCATTTCCAGCGAATAAGGCAGTGCCGTGGAGAGGATCGCCACCCCGATTCCCATAGGCAAGACCGAGAAAGAAAACAAGTTGGCATCGGAAAAAAATATACCCAGTGGACAAAAAACCAGCGCAGAAATTAAGGCTCCGATAGCGACACTACCCGCACCGTGGTTATTACCGGCTTTTTGTCCAAACAGAATATAAAATGCCCAGCAGGCTCCGGCACCGATGGCATAGGCGGCCCCACGGGGAGATATGCTGCCCAGATTTTGCCCCAGAGGCAATAACAACCATAATCCGGCAATCGCCAGTATGACCCACAGAAAGTCGAAGAGTCGTCGGGAAGAGAAAATAGCGACGGTAAGGGGACCGGTAAATTCCAGTGCTACGACAATACCGAGTGGAACAGTGCGCAGGGAAAGATAAAATAAATAGTTCATTCCCCCTAGTGTGATACCGTAAACGAGTAGTGGCAGACGGTTAGAGCCAAAGTGCATTCGCCAGGGTTTAAAGATGACAGCAAGAATCAACGCCCCAAACCCCAGGCGCAATGCGGTCACACCCGATACCCCAACAAGTGGGAAAAGGCTTTTAGCCAGAGCAGCCCCGCTCTGAATGGATAGCATAGAGATAAAAATCAGCAATACAGGGAGTAAAACGGAAGTTCGCAGGGTGGGGAATAAGGTCATCCATGGGGCCTTAATAGTGAGCAATTAATAAAAACCGGGCTTTACATAAATAAACAAGTTATTCAGATCTAGTTTACTCTTGTTGACCTTAATTTACTCTCTGTTTGGAGAAAATTTTCATAATATAAGTTTCAGATTGAAAACTAAGCGAAAAATTAAGATTTATCTGTTTTTTTTGCTATCAAGAAATTAAGTATTTATTTAATAATTATGATTAAAAATCAATTGAAATCATACGGATATCTTGTGTTTGATAATTTTTGTTACATGTTTTCCCGGTTTGGAAAATATTTGCCAGGCAACCAAGTGCTTATTTTTTTGTTATATTTATAGCGCGTAAGTATTCTTTCATAAGATGAATTCGAGGCTGTATATGAAAAAGATCGCGTGTCTTTCTGCTTTGGCCTGTGTTTTGGCCGCGAGTGCTGGTTCCGCAGTTGCGGGTCAAAGTACTGTGTCGTTAGGTTATGCTCAAGGTGATATGCAGGGCGTAATAAATAAAGCCCCTGGTTTTAACCTGAAATACCGTTATGAATTTGATAATAGCCCATTGGGTGTTATTAGTTCATTCACTTATCTGGATGATAGCCAGACTACTGGCGGTATCTACCAGAAAGGTCAGTACTATGGATTGAGTGCCGGTCCTGCTTACCGTATTAATGATTGGGCAAGCATCTACGGTGTTATTGGGATAAGTGCTGCTAAGTTCACTAACAATGCAACGGGGGGGGGTGCTAACCACAGCACCAGTGACGTCGGCTTTGTCTACGGCGCTGGTTTGCAGTTCAACCCAAGGGAAGACGTTGCACTGGATGTGGGTTATGAACAAAGCCGTGTCCGTAGCGTTGATATCGGCAGCTGGAATGTCGGCGTCGGTTATCGCTTCTAAATAACGTTACTACACTTGTACTTATTGAGTGTAAGTATGTGAAATCCGCTCTTATGAGCGGATTTTTTTTGTCTATAGAAAACCCCCAGCTAGGCTGGGGGTTCCGTAAAGCTTTCAGCTATAAGTCGGTTATAAAAACCCCTTTCGATTTGTTAAAACACCTTGCGGTCTGGCAACTGCAAAAGTTAAGCAAAAAATTGAAAGGGGGTCCCATGGGGGACGAAAAGAGCTTAGCGCACGCCCGATGGAACTGTAAATTATCACATCGTTTTTGCGCCGAAGTACCGAAGGCAGGTGTTCTATGGAGAAAAGCGTAGGGCAATTGGCGGCATATTAAGAAAGTTGTGTGAATGGAAAAACGTGAACCTCGTGGAGGCAGAATGTTGTGTGGATCACATCCATATGCTTCTGGAGATCCCGCCGAAGATGAGTGTGTCGAGTTTTATGGGATACCTGAAGGGTAAGAGTAGCCTGATGGTTTATGAGCAATTTGGCGATTTGAAGTTTAAATACCGAAATCGAGAATTCTGGTGTCGAGGGTATTATGTAGATACGGTGGGAAAGAATACATCGAAGATACAAGAATACATAAAGCACCAATTGGAGCAAGATAAGTTGGGTGAGCAACTCTCGATCCCATATCCGGGTAGCCCGTTTACGGGCCGTAAGTAATCCATAGATGCAAATGTCAGATCGCGATGCGCCTGTTAGGGCGCGGCTGGTAACAGAGCCTTATAGGCGCATATGAAAAACCTCCGGCTATGCCGGAGGATATTTATTTGTCTATAGAAAACCCCCAGCTAGGCTGGGGGTTCCGTAAAGCTTTCAGCTATAAGTCGGTTATAAAAACCCCTTTCGATTTGTTAAAACACCTTGCGGTCTGGCAACTGCAAAAGTTAAACAAAAAATTGAAAGGGGGTCCCATGGGGGACGAAAAGAGCTTAGCGCACACCCGATGGAACTGTAAATATCACATCGTTTTTGCGCCGAAGTACCGAAGGCAGGTGTTCTATGGAGAAAAGCGTAGGGCAATTGGCGGCATATTAAGAAAGTTGTGTGAATGGAAAAACGTGAACCTCGTGGAGGCAGAATGTTGTGTGGATCACATCCATATGCTTCTGGAGATCCCGCCGAAGATGAGTGTGTCGAGTTTTATGGGATACCTGAAGGGTAAGAGTAGCCTGATGGTTTATGAGCAATTTGGCGATTTGAAGTTTAAATACCGAAATCGAGAATTCTGGTGTCGAGGGTATTATGTAGATACGGTGGGAAAGAATACATCGAAGATACAAGAATACATAAAGCACCAATTGGAGCAAGATAAGTTGGGTGAGCAACTCTCGATCCCATATCCGGGTAGCCCGCTTACGGGCCGTAAGTAATCCATAGATGCAAATGTCAGATCGCGATGCGCCTGTTAGGGCGCGGCTGGTAACAGAGCCTTATAGGCGCATATGAAAAACCTCCGGCTATGCCGGAGGATATTTATTATGCTTGAGTTAATCCGGCCACCAATTTTGCCAGTAGGTTATCCAACTGCTGTTGCTCTTCCGCGTTCAACACTGACAATACGTGGCGCTCGTTATCGACATGTAATTCCAGTAGTTCATCTACCAGTTGTAATCCTTTTTCAGTTAATTCCACCAGCGTCCCACGTCGATCTTGCGGATTGCGTTGGCGGCTGACCAGCAACGCGTCTTCCAATCGGTCGATACGATTGGTCATTCCCCCGGATGAGAGCATTAGCGCCTCATAAAGCTGAGTGGGTGAGAGTGCAAAAGGTGCACCGGAGCGACGTAGTGTCGCCAGTACGTCAAACTCACCGGGACGCAGGTCAAAACGGGTAAACAGCGGATTGATGTAGTCACGTTCGATACGTAACGATGCCTCATATAAGCGGCCAATCAGTCGCATGGGAAAGGGATCCACATCGGGCCTTTCCCGCTGCCATTGTGCAAATGCAATTTCTGCTCTGTTAGTCATGGTATTTATCTTGACGTTAAGATTCTTTGTGTAAAGATATAACAGTTTAAACCAGCAAGGTTATCGACTCAAGCCAGTAGGAATGCTCATGACAACAGAATTTACCGCCCGCTCTCAGCTTTTTATTGTAATAACTATTGTTTTACTGGGGCTGAATTTACGCCCTGTGCTGGCAGGCATCGGCCCATTGCTGGATCAGATTCAGGCAGCAACCGGGTTGAGCGATGGAGAAGCTGGATTACTCACCACATTGCCGGTATTCGCGATGGGATGTTGTGCCTTGTCTGGCGGTTGGTTACAGGCGCGGTTAGGTGAATATCGCGGTATTGCATTAGGCATTTCGATTATTGCCGTCGCCTGCATCCTCCGTTGGTGGTTCACTACCCGTACCGGGTTGCTGATTACCGCCGCACTGGCGGGAATTGGCATTGCGCTGATTCAGGCGCTGATACCTTCATTTATCAAACATTTTTTCAGTCAGCAAAGTAGTACGCTGATGGGAATTTACACCACGGCCATCATGGCCGGGGCGGCGATTGCGGCTTCATCGGTGTCGCCATTATCGGGTGTTATAGGATGGTCTGGCGCGCTGGCTTTCTGGGGCATATTGGCTTTGATCGCGGCACTGGCGTGGAAAAAGATGTCGTCACTGCCAAAATCGGTCACAGGAGGGAATTCCGTCTCTTTTCCACGGCTGACGCCACGCGCCTGGTCACTGATGATTTTCTTCGGCGTCGGTACGGCAGCTTACACGCTGGTGCTGGCCTGGCTACCGCCGTATTACACCCAATTGAGATGGAGCGCCTCTCAGAGTGGATTTTTGCTGGGCGGACTGACCCTGACAGAAGTGGTCGCCGGGTTATTGGTGTCATCATCCATTAACTATTTTCCGGATCGGCGTCGTCTGTTGATTCCTGTATTGCTGTTACTGTTGTTGGGGATGTTGGGGCTGATTTTCGCACCGGTCTTGCTGGCATTTCCGATCATGATACTTCTGGGGCTGGGTATCGGAGCGTTGTTTCCGCTCTCACTGATTATTGCGCTGGATAATGTGGATATTCCCCAACAGGCGGGTGCGTTAATGGGGTTTGTACAAGGAGGCGGCTACATTATCGCCAGCCTGATGCCATTAGTGGCCGGCTTTATTCGCCAGCATTCAACCGGGCTGGAACAGGCATGGGTGATTATGACTGCCGGTGTGATCGTTCTGATGTTGATGGCGCTGCGTTTTAGCCCCCGTAAGCCGGCGTATGTCTGATGCCTGATGGAAGGGTCATCACATTAGACGATTCTGTATCGTCAGTTGCGCCGAGCGTTGTCACCGTCGTGAAAAATTAAGGTGCGGTGTCAGAAACGCATTACGGAAATACTCCCGAATTGCCTGCATTGGTGGGGTAAATTCAGCGTCACGATGCCAGGCCAATCCGACACTCATTGGATGCACGGTATCCTTGAGCGAACGGGTTTCAATACGTCGACCTTCCAGTGACCATGGGCGGTAGACCAGATCAGACAGAATGGCTACCCCCAAGCCATTCGCCACCATGCTGCGTACCGCTTCGACGGAACTGGTGCGCAGCATCTCCCGTGGCTGGAGACCATTAAGATCCCAGTAGCGCATGGCGCTGTGATCGGCTTCATCAACTGTCAGCATGATAAAGGGTTCTTTTGCCACATCCTCAAGACTGACTTCCGCTTTTTCGCATAATGGGTGTCGGCTGGGTAACCATAGTCGTCGTTCGGAATTGAACAGGGTTTCAGAGATAATTTCCGAATGCGTGAGGTTTGCCGTCAACACCAGAGAGAGATCCAACGCGCGATTGATCAGGCCCTGCTCAATATCACGGCGTTCCCGTTCATACAGATTGATATTGACATGTGGAAACCCATAAGAGAGCCGCTGTAAGTGAAATGGCAGGAAATACCCCATCACCGTGTAGCTGGCCGCTATTCTCAATGTTCCACTGATACGGTTGTCGGTCAGTGGGATGTTAGTGGCATCGTCCACGCTGCGTAGAATGGAATAGGCATGATTGAGAAAATAGCTGCCGTTTTCCGTCAGTGTCATGCCATGTACTGAGCGCAGAAACAGCGGTTTCCCCAATAAACTTTCCAGCTCCTGTATGGCGGCGGTGACCGCTGACTGGGAAATGTTCAACTGAATGGCAGCCTGAGATATCTGCCCCATTTCAGCGGTGGCGACAAAATACCGGATTTGGCGCAGCGTAATCATGATGTTTTCTCCGATGAATGAGCCATCTGTTTTTCAGATACTCTACTATCTGAAAATATGTCTTTCCGAATATAAAAAATTCACTTTATATTATTTTTAAACAAATCCATCACAAATAAGAAATAATTATGAAACGTGCAGTCGATCTTAATTCTGATATGGGTGAAAACTTTGGGCCGTGGATCATCGGTGACAGTGTTGATAAAGATATTATGTCTCTTATCAGTTCCGCCAATATCGCGACCGGTTTTCATGCTGGGGATCCCAATATCATGCGAGAGACCGTTGCATTGGCAAAATATCATGAAGTGGCTATTGGCGCACACCCCGGATTTCGTGATCTGGTGGGTTTTGGTCGGCGGCATGTCAATATTCAGCCACAAGAAGTGGTGAACGATATTATTTATCAGTTGGGGGCGTTGCGGGAATTTTCCCATTTATATCAATTGCCATTGCAACATATAAAGCCACATGGCGCGCTTTATATGCATCTGGCAAAAGATCTTCAGGCAGCACGGGTTTTTGTGGAAACCCTGCATGCATTGGCGCCAGGTCTCCTGTTGTTCTGTATGCATGGTTCGGCGGTGTGGCATGCAGCGAAAGAATCACAACATCCTGTTATCTGTGAATTTTATGGTGACCGGGATTATGACCGAAGTGGTTCAATTGTTTTCACCCGCCGGGTTGAGGCACTTGACCCGGAGCAGGCGGCAAAGCGAGTGTTGCGTGCCTGCCTGGAAGGGAAAGTCCGTACCGTCGAGGGGGATGATATCCCGATTACATTTGATTCGGTCTGTATTCACAGTGATACCCCCGGCGCATTGGCATTAATTAAAACCACGCGAGAAGTATTAATTAATGCTGATATTGAAATTAAATCGCCAGTAAAATCGATTTTTAATCAGGTATCTGATAACTAAATTAAAGGAATCATTGGTAATGAAAGAATATGAAATCTGTTCTCCTTTACCCGGTATTTTCTACCGGCAACCTGCCCCGGATGTGGCAGTGTATATTGAAGAAAATGATGTGGTCACGCCAAATACGGTTATTGGTTTAATTGAAGTCATGAAACAGTTTAGTGAAATTTATGCTGAGCAGGATGGACGTCTCATTACGTTTAAGGTTTCCAATGGTGAAGCTGTTGAACCGGGACAAGTTATTGCCATCATAAAAACTGATAGATAATTACAACAATAAAGATTTATTGCAGAGGTAGAGATGAACATACCAATAAGAAAATTGCTGATAGCCAATCGTGGCGAAATCGCTGTACGTATCATCCGTGCCGCTAAAAGCCTGGGTATTGCTACTGTCGCCGCCTGTAGCGAGGCGGATGCCGATTCTCTGCCTGCCCGTCTTGCCGATGAGGTTTATATTCTTGGTCCAGCCCGAGCGGATCAAAGTTATTTAAAGAGTGAAGCGCTGCTCCAGGGAGCCCGCACATGTGGTGTCGACGCTGTTCATCCGGGATATGGTTTTCTTGCTGAAAACGCTGATTTTGCCGAGGCAGTGGAAAAGGCCGGCTATATTTTTGTCGGACCGACGCCTGATACCATTCGTATGATGGGTGACAAGGCCGTCGCCAGACGTACTGCCCAGGCGGCGGGCGTACCCGTGGTTCCCGGCTCCGATAAGGCGCTGGACACCGTCACCGCCGCGTTACGGTGTGCAGAAGAAATTGGTTATCCGTTGCTGATCAAGGCGGCGGCTGGTGGTGGTGGGCGGGGAATCCGCATCGCTCACAATGCTGCCGATTTGACACGTGATTTCCCTATTGCTCAGAGTGAAGCCCGGGCCGCGTTCGGCTCCGGTGATGTCTATCTGGAGCATTTTATCCAGCATGCCCGGCATATCGAGGTGCAAATCCTGGGAGATGGCGAGCATGTCGTGCATTTATATGAACGAGAATGTTCGCTGCAACGGCGGCGGCAGAAAGTGTTTGAAGAAGCACCGTCTCCCGCGCTTTCTCCGACGCAACGCGAGGCGATCTGCCACAGTGCGTTACAGCTGGCCCAACAGATTCGTTATCGCGGTGCCGGTACACTGGAATATCTGTTCGATATCGCCACCGGCCGGTTCTATTTTATTGAAATGAATACTCGTATTCAGGTGGAACATCCGGTGACGGAAATGATCACCGGTGTCGATCTGGTGCAGTGGATGCTGCGTATCGCCCAGGGAGAACCGTTAACGTTGGCGCAGGAGGCTATCACTATTAACGGCAGCGCCTGTGAAATGCGGATTAATGCCGAAGACCCCGCTCGAGGGTTCTTCCCGTGTCCCGGCGTGGTGGAAGAGCTGGTATGGCCGCAAGGCGAGGGGGTCCGGGTTGATAGTCATCTGTACAGCGGTTACCGGATTCCTGCGTATTATGATTCCCTGCTGGCCAAGCTGATCGTGCATGGTCGTGATCGTCAGCAAGCTATCGCGCGAGCGGAGCGGGCGTTGCATCAGCTAAAACTGACCGGTATCACGACAACACAATCACTGCATCAATGGCTGATTGCCGATCCACGTCTGCGGGCTGGGCAGTTCGATACCACTACGCTGGAAGCCTGGCTGAAAGAGCGTGCGGACTCCAAGACCCCGATATCTCAGGAGGCCTGATATGGAAAACGCCACAATACGTTACACCTTCGGTGGGGATGAACATCTATTCGCTGAAGTCGATGAATCGATGTCTCTACCCGCATTCTTCCGTGGGATGGCGATTACCCGCGCTATGGAGCGACAGGCCATTCCCGGCATACTGGATATTTGTCTGGCCAATGCGTCCTTTCAGATTCGCTTTAATCCGGACATCATCGCGCCGCAGGCATTGCTGGAGGCGGTGCAGCAGGCAGAAAACCAGGCACAGACGGTTAATCGACTTGAAACCCGCATCATTGAAATTCCGGTGTTATATGACGATCCCTGGACGCGGGAAACGCTGATGCGTTTTCGGGATCGTCATCAGGATCCCACCGTAACCGATCTGGAATACGCGGCACGCAGTAATGGCTATCCAGATGTCGCGGCTTTCATCGCCGCGCACAGTGGTACGCCGTGGTTTGTCTCCATGGTGGGGTTTGTCGCCGGATTACCCTTCATGTTTCAGATGGTGGAACGGGCACAGCAGATTGAGGTACCGAAATACTTGCGACCGCGCACTGACACGCCTCGGCTGTCAGTGGGGCACGGCGGCTGTTTCGGCTGTATCTATTCGGTACGGGGCGCGGGTGGTTATCAGTTATTTGGTGTGACGCCGGCACCTATCTATGACCCGGAGCAGAGGCTGGATTATTTCAGCGAGTTACTGGTGTTTTTCCGGACTGGCGACATCGTACAGTTCAAGCCCATCGATCAACTCGCTTATGAGCAGGCCATCCATGAGGTGGAGGACGGAACGTTCCGTCTGCGTATTCGTCCGGTTACTTTTGAGCTGGATAAATTTGCCGCCGATCCTACAGGGTACAAGCACTATCTTCAGGAGGTTCTGTATGCAGATTAATGTCCTCAAACCCGGGCTGGCGACATCGGTACAGGATACCGGCCGGGAAGGGTATTACCATCTTGGCATCCCGCCATCAGGCGGGCTGGATCAGTATTCTCTGCGTATGGCCAATCTGTTGGTGGGGAATCCGCAACAGGCCGCGGTACTGGAATTAACCTTGCTGGGACCGGAACTGGAGTTTACCGGTGATGGGCTGGTGGCATTGTGTGGTGCGTCGATGAAACCAACGCTCGACGGTACAGAGATGCCGATGCATACCGTCTTCAAGGTGAAGGCCGGGCAAATATTGCGTTTCGATTACGCCGTGGCAGGCTGCCGCAGCTATCTGGCGGTAGCCGGAGGGATTGACGTGCCGGAAGCCCTGGGCAGCCGTTCCACCTATACGTTAGGGGCGTTGGGGGGGTATCAGGGGCGCCGCTTGATGATTAACGATACGCTGACGGTTGGGATGGCGGGGATGAAGGTAAAGGCGGGCGCTAGCGTGCCTGACGATTTCATTCCAACATTTGCCAAAGCGGTCGAGCTGCGCATGGTGACCGGTTTGTACATTCATCGTTTAACAGCCGCGGCGGTAGCGCAATTTTTTGCTGATAGCTGGTCCGTGGGTACCGAAGCCGATCGTATCGGTTATCGGTTGAAAGGTGGCGCACCACTGGTATTTGAGCCCCGCACGCCGCCTTTTGGCGCGGGATCGGATCCTTCCAATATCGTTGATGCCTGCTATCCGATCGGGTCTGTTCAGGTTCCCGGTGGGCTGGAGCCGATTATTCTGTTACGTGATGCGGTTTCTGGCGGTGGCTACATGACGCTGGGCACGGTTATTAGTGCCGATCTGGATAGTGTCGGGCAGTTACAACCGCATAACCAGGTACGTTTTGTGCCGGTCAGTCTTGAAGAAGCACTGGCGGCCCGACAGCAATACCGAAACCGTTTGCAGCGGTTGGAGCAGCTTTTCATAGATTGATCTTGTAATTCATACAAATATTTTTTGTCAGTTTGGGTTCTGCTCAAACTGCGGATTTGTTCAACCTTAAATGATGTTCAACCGCGTATCCGGAGGTTTGCAATGGCTGATTTATCCCATGAGCAAGAGACCTATTCCGCCATTTCCGCTGAAACCGTGACCGGGGCAGAGCGAATGGGAAAACTGTCTCTGACTATGGCCTGGTGGGCAGTATGCAGTGCTATTTTCTACATTGTGGTAGGGGCGTCGCTGGCGCTGAGCTATGGCGCGAAAAACGCCATCATTGGTATGGCGCTATCGGTGGTGAGCTATGGTTTGGTCAATGGGACGATCAGCCGTTTTGCCATCCGCAGTGGATTGTCGGTAGCACTGTTTTCCAATCTGTTATTCGGCCGTATGGGGTCGGCGCTCGCCACGCTGATTTTCTTCTCTACTGCCATTTACTATGCGGTGTTTGAAGGGTCGGTTATCGCCTTTGCCATCAATCATCTGTTCCCACAAGTGGCTTATCACTGGGCGGCGTTGGTGGTGGTACTTTACAGCGTGCCGCTGATTTTCGGTAGCGTGCAGCACTGGCTGGATAAATTCAATGGTGTGCTGTTGCCGTTCTATCTTATCGGTCTGCTACTTACGGTCCTGGTGTCCATTAATCATTATGGTTATCAGCCACGGTGGCTGGAATTCGGGCCGACTTCCCCTCCAGCCCATGGGTGGTGGAATTGCTTCACTTACTACATGGGGGTATGGGTCTTGATGATGTATACCTTTGATTATGCTAGGTTTGGTAAAGAGAATGACAGCCATTACCATGCACGGTTCAACTTTGGCATGCCATTTTATCTCATCACCTTTTTGCTCAACGGCATAGCCGGAATTTATCTGGTCAGTAGCGTGGCCCACCAAGGTGGTGTCAGTGAAACAGCGGTGGTGGTGGCGATCCTGAATTTACTGGGGTTATGGGGGTTACTGTTTGTCTGGATTACTCAAACCCGTATCAACACCGCCAATTACTATCTGGCGACGGTAAATATGCAGGTATTTTTCGATCGGTTGTTACGTATTCGCTATCGCAAAATCGTCTGGGCCTGTGTGGTTGGCGTGGCGGTATATGTATTGATGCTGGCCGATATCTTTGCCTACATTCTGCAAGCGCTGGCCTATCAGGGTGTTTTTGTTGTGGCATGGGTCGGTGTGGCGTTAGGGCATATTTTTTCCGCTCGCCAGTTTTCGCCTTTACCTAAACCTACGGAAAAAACCGTCAACCTGCATGGGCTGAGCGCCTGGTTTCTCAGTGTGGTCACGGGTATTGTGCTGATGCATGGCAGCACGCTGTGGCAATCATTTTCTGCTCCGGTGACGTTTCTGACCGCGCTGGTGCTGTACTGCGTTTGGCCGCGCAGTCGGCAGGTTTAAATTAATGGCGTAAGCTCAATGATTGGCACGAACCATAGGCAGGGATGCCTGTGCCTTATACCGTTGATGGGCATTCTGCATAATTTTTAATCATGCGGACTTGAAAGTCTCACAATCACTATTATCTTATTGAGTGAGGGCAAGACAATTTCGTTGCCTTGCGGTTTGCACTTTTGAATGTGTATTTTGCGATTCAGGAGGTTAACCATGGCATTCAAATCAGTGTCTTTATTTCCGGCGTTTGCCGATTCACTCTTCTCTGACCGATTTGACCGTATAGACCGGTTGTTCAGCCAGCTGACAGGCGATACGCCTTTATCCGTCACGCCGTCTTATGACATCCGCCGACTCGACGATACCCACTACGACATTACACTCAGCGTACCTGGCTGGCGCGATGAAGATCTGGAAGTCAGCATCAACAATGGGCAACTGCTTATTTCTGGTAAACACAAAGAAGAAACGTCTACGAAGGAGGAAGATGGCTGGTTGCATTGTGGTATCAGCCGTAGTGACTTTAGTGTCCGTTATTCGCTGCCGGATCATGTCAAAGTTGAGGGCGCGCATCTGGACAGTGGATTACTGACAGTAAACCTGCTGCAGGAAATCAAGGAAGATGAAAAACCGAAAAAAATTGCTATTGAAAAACATCATGAGAGCGTTTCATAGATACCAACGGATGATGTGCATTGGCACTAAGCGTTAAACAGTATTGATATCACTGCTATGGCCCCGGTAGTTGCCGGGGCTTGTTACAAGGTATCTATCATCGCACCATTCACTGGTTGATAGTGAATGGTGTGTTTTTTACTTCCACCTCATTTTGCGGCCGGTAATCCGGTGTTATGTCCGGTCATCACCACATTGTTGTACTCCCACAACCGGTTGAATTTCACATCATTCAGGTCTCTGGTCGGGCTGATGTTGCCGTGAAATGGCCGGTTGGTGGTGGCTGCCGCGCCCCACGGGTTGAGTTGGTCATAGCTGCTGTCAATCGTACTGTCACGAATCACCAACTGCCCGTTGGCAGTGTTGCCTGGCAGATAGCCGGTTTTACTCGCCCCCTGATCCCAGGCGCGTCCCAGTTTTGCTTTCAGTGCGCCCCGAAAGCCGCTATCGCCAGTGAGTTTACTGTGTATTACCAGAAAACCATATTTCACCCGCGGCATGGTATCGGGCGCGAACACGTAGGCGCCACGTGGTCCACGGCTGGAAACAGTATGGAAATGAACATTATCGAAAACTGCCGTGGCGCGGCCAAACACATAATCCACATCGCCTTCAATGTAACTGTCCTTGATATAGGCGCGGCTATAATGATCGGTGACATATTCGTTCTTCCTGTTGCTGGTGTTGACGAAGAACGTATCCTGACGACCAATCAAGCGCACGTTTTCCAACTGTACTTTGTCGCCGTCAGTCCGCAGCGCAACGCCCTGGTGTGTGCCACTGCCTATTTTATCCAGCAGTGAGTTCATGACAGTCAGGTTTTTAAGCTGAAAATCATCACTCTGGGACCACATGACGGCAGCACAGATGGTATCGATGGTGGCTTTCTGCTTGGATGCACAGACGTCATACATATACCAGGCGGGATCGCTGGGCTGATATTCCTGACCAGAGTTGACCGTAGAACGGTAGGTGGCGGGAGAAATCATCGAGTCGAGCGCCAACTGAATAACTACCTGGCCGGGCTGTGAACCGGCACCAAATAGCGTCATCGGCGGGGCATCCGCAGGGATATAAACTGTACCGGTATAAGTACCCGGCAACACTCTGATATACACGCGTTGATTGTTTTTTGACTGTCGAATCGCGGCATTGACTGCCTGTTGAATATGGGTATATGTGGCGCCGTCTGTCCCGGCTTTCGGTCCGACGACGTAAGGTGTTGCTATATTGCCGGTATTCACCGCCGCGGGGAACCAACCGTCGGCTTGTGGCTGAGTGTAAAGACCGGTGGCGGCAAGATAGTGTTGTAGAGTAAACGGCTCAGCTTCCTGAGCGGAAAGCACCGGGCGGGTAGCTGTTCCCGGAGATAGCAGTTTAACGGTGTCATGTGGTTGAGAATTGCTACAGGCAGCGAGTAGCAGGGATACCGACACCGCTGTTGCCGCGAGGGGAAAACGAGTCAGGCTCACGTTCAATACTCCTTGTTATTCAATGTTTTTTTCTGCTAAGGAGGTTAAGCGTAGTCAATCATTTGACATAAAAAACGGAGCGGGATCAAAGTATTATAAAAATGAACCGATGTTTTATTTATTGAATTTATTCTGCGGGGTTGAACAGAAACGATCTGAGCGCAATTTTCACTTTTCTGTGGGCGTATTTCTGTTAAAAATGGGGATTGTCCAACGGAATGAAAATAAAGTATGTCGCTGCTTATCAAAGCTGTTCTTGGTGCGCTTGTTGTTTTGTTGATTGGCGTACTGGCAAAAACACGTAATTACTATATCGCCGGGCTGATTCCCCTATTTCCTACTTTTGCCCTTATTGCACATTATATTGTAGGTGCTGAACGCGGAATAGATGCGTTGCGCGCGACGATCCTTTTTGGTATCTGGTCGGTCATTCCTTATCTTATCTATCTCATTTCCCTGTACTACTTGACGACGATGATGCGCCTTCCGCAGGCACTCATCGCCGCTGTGGTGTGTTGGAGTGTATCTGCCGCATTGCTGATTAAAATATGGAGTTGGTATCACGCCGTATAGTATGACCGTAACCGGCGTGTAACCCGATACCAGACATTACAGATCAGTGGCACCTGTCGCGCTATAGTTTTCAGCGGTATACACCAGATAGATGTTTTTTTGATTGTCGGCATCGTTATCAAACACCAGTGTGATGTGATTCTTGTCAAATTTTGCCACTACGCGGCTGTTAGGGGTGTTCATAAAAGTGTTGATATCGGCATCAGTTAGTGGAGATGTCATACCATATTTGCTTTTCAATCCTTCAACCACGCTGGGCACTTCATCGAGTGTGATAGTGATGGCCAGTCGCACAAATTTATCGTTGTTAAAGCCAAACATCGCCAGTGTTTTCTTATCGTAAAATTCAAAATTTTTGCAACTGTAAACCTTCATCCCGTCGATAGTATCTGGGCCGGTCATCGAACAGTCCGCCTGCTGTTTTATGGTGTTGAATGATGAACCGAATTTCATGTTTTTATAACCGTCAGTGGCGGAGGCTGTTAGCGATAGCAGTGGCAAGGCGATAGCTAACAGGTTTTTTTGTAGCCGGTGCATTGAATCCCTCGGTAATGATTGATGTTTTTTGTGATCATCAGCCATATTCGGGTTGATGATGGGGTCTATGTGATGAAACCTAGCGCGTTATTTTACGCGCGTTGACTGTTTTCATTACACTGTTTTATTTTTTGTTGGCATGGCTTGAATGGTCAGTGGTTTGCCCATCTACCTATTGTTTTTCTCCGGTCAGGTTGATGTATTTCCTGCTTGCGCACGTACCGCACGCCGTACGCTCTGAGGTGGCTGCCCATAGATGCGCAGAAAAGCCTTACGCATACGTTCGGCGTCGACAAATCCGGTTTGGATTGCGATAGCTTCTATCGGTTTCTGCGTTGATTCGATCAGGTTACGAGCAAGTTCCAGGCGGATTTTCTCCACGGCTTTGGCGGGTGTGATACCGGTCTCGCTCCTGAATGTACGGGCGAAGTTGCGTTCGCTCATACAGGCGTGTTCTGCCAAACGTTGCACCGACAGACACTCGGCAATGTGCTCGCGAATCCACGGTAAAAGTTCGGAAAAGCGGCTGCCAGGAGTGTCAAACTCGAGCAGGGCAGAGAACTGGGACTGTCCGCCGCCACGCCGATGGTAAACCACGAGTTGTTGCGCAACTTGCTTGGACAGTTCTGCTCCCAGGTCGTCTTCGATCAATGCCAAAGCCAGGTCGATACCTGCGGTGATGCCTGCTGATGTCCAGAATTTGTCGTCTTGGGTGTATATCTGATCCGGACGAAAAAGCACCTTGGGAAAACGCCGGGCAAAATCTTTGGTGCGTCGCCAGTGCGTGGTGGCCTGCCTACCGTTCAGCAAACCTGTTGTCGCCAGAAGATACGCGCCTGAGCACACGCTGCACACGCGGCGTGCTATCTCAGCTTGGCGGCGCACAAATGCCAGCGTGGCTGGGCATTGAGCCGCGTCGTGTATACCGATGCCGCCAGCCAGAATCAGCGTGTCGATACTGCGGATCTGGTGCATGGGTTCAGTCTGCATTGCTGCGCCTGAAGAGCTAGTGATCAGACCTCCATCGCGTGACAACAGCTTGAGCGTGTAAGGCGCGGGCTGGACGAAGCGTGTGGGCATTTCAAATGCGGCAATCGGCCCGGCAGCATCCAGTATCTGGAAACCGTCAAACAGGAAAAAAGCGATGATGCGTTTCATAGAATTGATATTGGCTGAAAAAGAGGTATTTATGTCATTTAAGCCAATCTGTCAACAGATAGCATATCGGCAGGTAAGAAGCGTAATCCGTTTTCCAGGAGTCCAACATGAATATGTCCCAAGCCAATTTTCGCACCGTGTTTGTCATTTACCCAGGTATGACGCCCTTAGACTTTGTCGGTCCTTATGAATGCATATCGCGTTTGCCTAATTCTGAAACACGTGTGGCCAGCTTACAGGGTGGCACTGTGTCGGGCGATGAGTTGGCATTTGCCAATACTGTACCGCTGGCCGACATCGACCGCTGTGATCTGATATGCGTACCTGGTGGACTGACCGCTACACAGATATCGCTGGATGCGGAGTTTATTGGCCATATCCGGCGTCTAGGTCACAGTGCTCAGTATGTAACATCGGTCTGTACCGGTTCGCTAATCCTGGGGGCCGCTGGATTTTTGCAGGGCAAACATGCCGCCTGTCACTGGGCTTTGCGCGAATTACTGCCACTGTATGGTGCTATTCCTGACGCCGCGCGTGTGGTCCGCGATGGTCGGCTTATCACCGGCGGCGGGGTAACGGCAGGCATTGATTTTGCCTTGACGGTGTTGGCCGAGATTGCCGGAGATACCGTAGCCCAGTCTATACAACTTCGACTGGAATATGCGCCCGAACCCCCGTTCAATGCCGGACGACCCGAAACTGCGCCAGCCGACGTGTTGGCGCTCTACACAGAGTCCATGGCGCATATAGCGCCACAGCGGCAGGATGAAGTGCGGGAAGCCGCGCGTAGATTACGGGTTGGATAAATATGTGGCGTTTGCCAAGTGTGGCGTGTTTCGTCTCTCATGAGACGGGCGTCGGCGAAAGAAACCGCAGGGTAGTCACCAAATTAAAGCACTAGCGGTTTATCGTTGCAGACACTAATTGCTAAAATCATTGCGGGTTTCAGAAAGTTGGAGGAATGGTTTGTGAAGATTGAAGTTGTGACAGAGGCGACGCCAACCGTGACGAGACTGATTTCGCAGTTGGTATCTCAATTATCAACTACGTCCGCCACTCCAACACTCGACAGGATCGCCAGAATTGTAGAATCTTCTGCGACAATTCTTCTCGTCGCCCGTTTAGAAGACGGTGCCTACGTTGGCATGTTGACGCTTGTGCTCTTTGAAATCCCTACGGGAATAAGAGCAATGATCGAAGATGTCGTTGTTGATGTTGAGCACCGGGGGCAGGGCTTCGCGGAAATGCTGACACGAGAAGCGTTGAGACTTGCGCAAGAGGCTGGAGCGAGAACAGTGGATTTAACTTCCCGTCCGTCGCGGGAGGCCGCCAACACTTTATATCAGAAGCTTGGTTTTGAGCGGCGGGAGAGCAACGTGTACCGTTTCTCCTTTACACCACAGCAATAGGTTAAAGGGCTTTATCCAGAACATTCAGACGCCGCAAACGGATACCCGTCAGCCTAAGTACCTGGCGGCGCTGGAATGGACAAGCTGAAGACCATCGATCCACAGCAGTGCGTCCGGTACCGGTCAATAAACTGAGCGCCGAAGAAGAGCATCAGATAGTCATGGTATGTACTGCAGCGACAGAGTCAGGTGCATCACCGGGGCCGTAGCCGCGGACCGCAACGTATTACATGAACGGTGGTCAACTTCATGCCGTCAATGACAACGAGTTGAGGTAGTGATGTTGAATCCGGACAAGCCAGGAACCAGGCTGAAATCTGCAGCGTAAAAACAAATAAGGGTGTCAACTTCGTTGGCGATTACCGCGAGGAGGTGAGTTTAAAGCTGACAATTAAAAATGATGCCCCATTTTTGTGCCTTCCGACGTCCCTATTTGGGGATGTGCACTTTTTTAGTGCGTTGAGAGGCTGATCTGCTTTTAGTTTACGAACCGTCCTGCCAGATGGCTCTTTGTCCGGATTGTTTTGTGCCCGGTAGTTTGCAAATTTCATTCTCCTGTTACCTACCGATACCTGAATTATAAAAAGACATATTTATTTACCTATAGATACCTGCGATGGCACGTAACCTGCTCATTTAGTCTTGTTATACACAACACATCACATCAACGAATGGTTCAGACAGTCGGGCCAGTGAGTGCCGAAACTGAAAACAAGAGGTATGTCAGATGGTGAAACACGGACTTAAGAAAGAGCTGGGATTAGTCGATCTCACCTTGCTGGGGATAGGGTCAATGATTGGCTCTGGCTGGCTTTATGCCGCGCTCACCAGCGCCGGATATGCAGGCGCACAGACTGGCTGGGCATGGATTCTAGGGGCCATCATCGTATTATTAATCGGGCTGGTGTTTGCGGAATTATCCGCTGCGTTGCCACGTGCTGGCGGTTTTGTCCGTTATCCTAATTATTCCCATGGTAATGTTGTGGGTTTCGTGATTGGCGTCAGTTCGTTACTTGCCTATACCAGTACAGCAGGGGTAGAGGTGGAAGCCGTGCGTCAGTACGCCGTGTACTGGTGGCCTGCCTTAGGGAATACTGATGGCAGCCCGACAATGATCGGTTTTGCTGTTCAGATAGGGCTGCTGCTGGTGTTCTTCCTGCTCAACTACTGGAGTGTAAAAGTCTTTGGTCGGGTAAATACCATTGTTACTGTCTTTAAATTTGTTGTGCCATTGCTAACCATTGTCACCTTATTCATGTACTTCAATGCTGCCAACCTGAATGTGCCACCGCCGCCGCCGGGCGGAACGCATGGTATCTTCTCCTCGCTGACCGGTGCCGGGATTGTGTTCGCCTATCTGGGTTTCCGCCAGGCAGTGGACTTCGCCAGTGAAGCGAAAAATCCTCAGCGTGATGTACCACTGTCCATCATAATTGCCATTGGGCTGAGTTTTGTTATTTACCTGCTGTTGCAATATGCTTTCCTGGGCGCGGTGCCATCTGAAGCGTTGAGTGCCCACGGTTGGGATGGCCTGAAACATGTATTGCAATCCCCTTATGCTGATCTGGCGCGCAGCCTTGGGATCACCTGGCTTATCAATCTGATCCTGGTTGATGCTGTCATCTCTCCGGCAGGTACCGGTAATATTTATCTCGCGGGGGCAAGCCGCGTACTGTTTGCCTGGGCGCGTAACGGCCACCTGTTTAAAGTCTTTGGCAAAGTGGACGAGAAATCCGGTGTGCCGCGTGGGGCGCTCTGGCTATCACTTGTGCTGGCGATCGCCTGGACTCTGCCTTCTGAATTCCAGATGTGGGGGGGACTGATTGGGGCCGTGACATCGGCGACGGTCTTTACTTATTTGCCAGGGCCGATTTCCGCAGGCGCTTTCCGACGCCATCTGCCAAATTTACATCGTCCTTTCCGCCTGCCGCTGTTTAGCCTGTTAAGCCCGCTGGCATTTGTCGCCAGTACAATGCTGGTTTACTGGAGCGGGTGGTCGGTTAACGTGATTTTGCTGCCGATACTGATTGCTGCCTGGGTGCTGTATGCGCTGTTTGCGAAAAAAGGTAAGCATCATCAGCGTGATGTCGGTTGTGCTTGGTGGTTGTTGGTTTATTACATCGCCATAATGGTGATTTCCGGCCTGGGAACCTTTGGTGGCACAGGGCTTATCAGCTCGCCGATGGATATGATCCTGTCTGCCATTGTCAGCCTGGTGTGCTACTACTGGGGTGTCAGCACCAGTTTGGCCGCACCAAAAATTACTGAGGAAGAAAATGAAACCCTGGTAGCTGGGCAAATTAATCAAGAAGGTTATGTGCAGTAAGGCAGCAGATTGATTGGCTATTCCATCAACAACGGTAAGGGCCTGCAACCCCGTTCGGGCGGACACAACCCGGGCGAGGTTTTCATCTTTTCACGAGATGATCTGGAATATAGAGTAAACCATTCCGTAATGGTCGTTTCAGCGTCTCGGATATAATTTTTAATTTGGTTCCTGAAAAGCCAGGTAAATATTCGTCAGGCAGATGTGAATGGGCAGCCAAGACGGTAAATTCCTCATACTGGGCAAAACGGTATTATCAGGGGCAGCGAGAAAAGGGAAATTTCATCAATCCGCGATCCGGGCGCTGGCGTTTAAACGAATAAGGATAATTTACCGCTGCTGGAAGACCAGAACCCGCTACGACGAAGCAAAATACTTGAGCACTCAAAGAGCGACATTCGCCCTTACTGAAGCCATACAAAGCTTGTCGAATGTTTCAGGGCGTGAAGCGGAAGTTCATGTCCGCAGGATAAGAAATGTCACTTTTTAAGTGTGATTCAGAAATTTTCTAAGATCATCAATGAAAGCCCGCACTCGAACAGAGAGATTTCTGCGGTTTGGGTAAATTGCATGGATAGCAATTTCTTCACCTCTTACGTCAGTCAGCACTTGTACCAGGCGGCCTTCAAATAAATCCTTTTCAATCATAAAGGATGGCAAATATCCGATACCCAGCCCCGCTATGGATGCTGTGCGAATTGCATCTCCGCTGTCAAATCTGGCATAAGCCCGGCAGTCCAGAGTTATCTGACCTTGCTCTTTATCAACCAGTGTCCATGCGGTAGGCGCCGTTCCCAGACCATAGACAAGACGCCGATGGTTTTTTATCTCAGCAAGCGAGTCCGGAATTCCCCACTTTTCGAGATAGTCGGGGGATGCATAAAGGTGTGGCCATGCCCTGTCAATCACCTGCGTTATGTATTGGTAACTTGTGGTTGCACTACCTACGCGGATGGCGAGATCGAATCCTTCTTCTACAAGATCAACAACCCGATCAGTGAAGCTTACCTCGATGCTCAATTCTGGTGAGGCCGGTAGAAATTCATTGAGAAACGGCAAAATAATCATTTTGCCGTAGCCTTCTGAAACGGTAAGTCGAAGTATACCTTTTGGCCGTAGTGGATTTTGACGAATGGTAGCTTCAGCTTCTTCTAGATCTTCCAGCAACTGACTACATCGATGATAAAATTCGTGCCCCTCTGTCGTGAGAGACAAGCGACGAGTTGTCCGTTGGAAAAGCCGCGTCTCAAGATAGTTTTCCAAACGAGCCAGTGCTTTACCCGCCGCAGAACGCGTCAGTCCCATTGCCTTCCCGCCTGCAACAAAACTCCCCGCCTCTGCAACAGCAACAAAGATACGCAGTGCGCCAATATCTATATCCGAGCCTTTTGGTTTAGCCACCGGGATTTTCTTTCCCACCATTGGGGAACCTTTTTCGTCAATATGTTGAATATACTGTCATTGTAGAATTTAACTGAGTGAGGTTTCAACAATGCTGTCGAAAAATGCCCAAAATGCTCTTGATGGATGGATCACGGCCGCTGGCCCGGTTGTTCAGAAGCTCTATGGTCAGTCTGAAGCTAGCTGGCCGGAAGTACGCACTCAATATATGCAAAGTCTTGAAAAAATTTTCCCTGCGATCGAGGGTGTTTCCTATAAGACCACTACGTTAGGCGATGCTCCTGCAATGATCAGCGAGATGGAGGAACACGTTGGGAGCAGAGTAGTTCTATACATTCATGGCGGGGGCTATGTGCATGGCGGTGTCGAAGCATACCGTGGAATTACGGGGCGTCTTGCCAACGCGTTGAAAGCCAGGGTTTACACACCAGACTATAGGCAGGCGCCCGATTTCCCATTTCCGACGCCAATTAATGATGTTTTTTCCGCTTATCGTGCAATTCTAGACAGCGGCACTCATCCTCTCGATCTCGTTCTGGTGGGGGACTCAGCAGGTGGCGCGATGGTTGTCACTATGATGCGCAAGGCTCGTGACGCTGGTATTCCGCTACCCGCCGCCGGGGTGGCGATTTCACCATGGGCAAATCTTACCCATAGCGGTTTGTCTGCGACCACCCGCGAGGGGATTGATCCGATTTGTAGCGTGGATTTTCTTAACATCTTGGGAAGGCGCTTTCTCGCCGGTGAGCTTCCTACACATCCTGATGCTTCCCCCGTTTATGCTGATGTCCAAGGGCTTGCACCGATCCTCGTCCAGATTGGTGAGAATGAGGTCATGCTGAGTGATGCTATCCGACTAGCTTCAAATTTAGGGGAAGCGCGTGTACGCACCACACTCGAAGTCTGGCCTGGAATGTTCCATGTATGGCATCTTCTAGCCGGGATCCTGCCTGAAGCCGATCAGGCTTTGCGCAATGCGGTACGTTTCCTAGAGGATGTTCTTACAGAGGATAAGGAATTAAACGAGTAAACGTTCGTGCGATATATTTTAAATATTTGTGAATAAATCATCAGGGAGTGCTTTTAGCAAATGGAGGCTATTGTCTCATTTATTCACTACCACTGTATGTCACGACTCCCTTGGGCCAGCTAGTGATGCCGAACTCTTGCTTATGAATGACGCAGGGTTTCGGCCTGATGCTATTCATTAGTACGCCCACATCATTAGTACACCCACAGATAGCACCACATTCTCGATATCAATTCGGGCATATGCTGGCACTGCTTCGTTATAAGAAGAGGTATTATCAGTATCCGTAGCTTATCATTGGCTGGCTGTTAACCGATAACGTTCAGACTGCCGTTGATACCAGACATCACCTGATTGTTGCACATGAAGTAACAAATACACCAAGACCGTGGGCAGCTTAACCGCTGTGACAACATTAGCACAGGAGGCTGTTGCCAAGGCGGATGTAACCGTACTGGCTGATAAAGGCACAGATAGATAGAAAGCAGGGAAGTCGAAAGATGTAATCCAGTCGGGCTGGTCGTAAAGGTATTGCTAACTATCCAGAATAACCTTACGTTTTTCCATGAACTTGCTGAACATAGCATCTTAATGAAAAGCCCTTAGGGACTTTTCATACATAAGCATCTGCAAAACGTTAATTACCACATCAAATCATCAGGCACTTTAAAATCGGCATACGGATCTTCTTCATCCTGCTCTTCCTGACTAAGCGCACTATTTAATACAATGCTGTTCGCATCTCGCTGCGCAATTTTATCGGCTACGCTCGCGGGGATAATAGCGTATTCACTCTCGCCACTGTTATCAACAACCAAACGAGCAATGGCGAGACGACCACTAATCAGCTGAGCCTGAGTAAGCTTATCCACAACTATTTTTTTAATTAAATTATTATCTGTGAAGTTAAAACCAATATCGCCTTTTGAAATGTCGATTCTGTTCATTTCAATGAGCTGCTTCACCTGAGCTTTATATTCTTTAGCTAAAGCAGATTGTTTTTGTTGTTCGCTTAGCTGTTTATCACGCTCAAGTTGTGATTTTTTATTTTCTTCCACAGCCTCTCTTGCCTCACGCGCCTGAACTCGTGATTTTTTAGCCGTTCTTTGGACTTTGGCCATTTTTTTGCTGGTCACTAACCCAGCTTTTAGCATCTGCTCTTGTAAGGTGAGTTTTGTCATCTTCGTTTCTAAACCAGTTGAATAATTTGTGGGATTATACCTGTAATTTCTGAGGCTGTACCAGGTCGGTCGCAGTACCTGATCACTATGTGGCTTGGGTTGATACCGAATTGCTGGCAGGAAACCGCATTACAAGTGGACGATACGCCGGCATTAACGCAGCCATCTGGGGGAACACTGCCGCCCAACATGGCGAAAGCATTAACCGGGCTGCTACATGATATGGTCTGGTTACTGGAAGCGTTTGTAACCGCGCCATATATCACGGCGCACTGAGGCTAGTAAGCGATGCCGACATTCTGCTTATGAATGGCGCAGGATTTCGGCACAGGGCCAGTGCGAATTATTTCAGACCTTGAGCAGTTTTACCGTGGCATCCACGTCTATCTCATCTTCCGAGAAGATTAACGTTGTTCCCTGGAAGGTGGTGATAGCCAGTTTTTTCAGCGAGCGCATTTCACCAGGCTTAGCGGCTGATTTCGGCCTGATATTACCCATCAGGACCCCGACAGACAGCACCGCATTTTCTTTATCAATGCGGGTATCGGCAGACACTTCTTCGCGGTAAACCAGGTAAGACTTGATCGACGTGAGCTTAAGGCGCTCGCCCGCAATATAGATGTATTTGCTTTCCGGTACGACTTTCACAGCATAAGCTGACAACCCCTTGTTATTAGTGGTGGGTTCGAAAGTGACCGCCGCATCTTTCTTAATCAGTTCAGGATTGGCGACCTTAATCACATGAAAATAACGGTTATCACCATTTTCATCTTTGATAAATCCAAAACCTTTATCTTTAAACCAGGTTGTGATCGTTCCATTCATCGCCATTACCGCCTACTTAATCGTTTATCTACTCAGTTTTTGCAGCGCGCAGTGTAAAGCACAATGCCTGCGCAGACTACGTCTTTGGTTTAAGTCTTGATGATAAACTTCTGGTATGCAACGGGGCGGTTGGCCTGAACCCGAATATGATCCAGTCATAATCAGGGAAAAACAGCTTCATGTTGGTTGCATATTCTGGCAACCGGCAGATTTATTGGCAAATTCGTTAGGTTTGATACTTTCCTTTGGCAACCATATGTAGGTAGCAAAGCTGCCCAGTGACACGCGGATTACAATCTGTGTGATATTGCGATTGAAATGACATTTTTTGGTGTCAGGATCTGGTATCACGTTGTTAAGATGCCACCAAGAAATAGGTGAGACATTTTATTGAATCGCTGAATGACCCGGAAATTCATACCTCATGAACTTCCTGACTGAGAATACGGGAGCGGCAAACCTCCAGAATCTCATCAGCCAGAGCAGAATCATCAGGGCAAGCACGAGACAGCACCAGGGCACCGACTAGATGTGCAATAGTGTTGATCAGGTCAGCACGTGTTTCACCTCCACCTCCATTTGCTAAAATGGCCAATTGATTCTCAATACCAGCTGCAAATGTCGCCTTCATTGATTCAGGCAGCCGTGCTGTATCTGTGCCCAGTGCAGACATCACACAACCCTTTCCCATGTCATCGCGATGCTGGCGTGAGAGGTAGTATTCAACAAATTTTTCCCGGCTCACTCCCTTGGTACTTTCTGCAGATTGTGAAAAACCGCAGTTCATCGCCTCCGACATCAAATCAGCCTTGGAACCAAAGTGTTTATAGAACCCACCGTGAGTTAAACCTGCCGCTGACATCAGTTCTGCGACTCCCACACCGTCATAGCCTCGTTCACGAAACAACACTGAGGCAGTTTCGACAATACGCTTTCGGTTTTCACGAACCTGCTCTTTAGCGACTTTCATCGTTTTCGCATCCTCCTCTAAAAATGCATGTCACAAGTATACATTGATGATGACCATAATCAAACTGGTTGACTTTTTAGATTATAATCATCATCATTAAAGCCATGCTTGTACCAACCACTTCGCAGGGAAACAAACATGACGAAGCAACAATTATTTCAACCCTATCGCCTGGGGCCAGTAACGCTCTCTAATCATATTGTGATGGCACCGCTAACACGTAACCGTGCTGGCGTGGGTCTGGTACCCAGTGAACTGGCGGCGACGTATTACGCACAGCGTGCCACTGCAGGGTTGTTGATTACTGAAGCCACGCAGATCTCAGCACAGGCGCAGGGTTATCAGGATACGCCGGGGATCTACACGCAAGCTCAGATCGATGGCTGGCGTAAAGTGACTGGCGCCGTGCATGCCAAAGGCGGGCGTATATTTGTACAGTTGTGGCATGTAGGGCGAATTTCTCATGTCGACCTTCAGCCTGGTGGTGCTGCGCCGGTTGCCCCGTCCGCTGTCCGTGCCGAGACTAAAACCTTTGTGAACAACGGTTTTTCTGACGTCTCTGAGCCTCGGGCGCTCGAGCTGAGAGAAATAAAAAACATTATTGACGATTTCAGAAAGGCATCTGCCAATGCCATTGCCGCTGGGTTTGATGGCGTTGAGATTCATGGCGCGAATGGTTATCTGCTGGAACAGTTCCTTAAAGACGGTGCCAATCAGCGAACCGACGAATACGGCGGTGCTGTCGAGAATCGCGCGCGCCTACTGTTAGACGTCACGGCGGCCGTAAAAGATGAGATCGGCGCTGAACGCACTGGCGTACACATTTCACCGGTTTCATCCGCTAATGCGATTTCATGCAGTGATCCGCAGCCACAATATGACTACCTCGCTGAGCAACTCAATGCATTAGGCATCGTGTATCTCCATGTCGTTGAAGGCGCAACCGGCGGCCATCGGGATGTATCACCGTTTGATTACGGCTCCCTGCGTCGGCGCTTTAAAAACACCTATATTGGCAACAATGGCTATGACCTGACGTTGGCTGCTACCCAACTTGCTGAAGGTAAGGCTGATCTGTTTGCTTTCGGGCGTCTGTTCATCGCCAACCCAGATCTGGTCGCAAGACTGAAGACGGGAGCTCCTCTGGCCACACTTGTTCCTGAAACGCTTTATGGCGGCGGCGCAGAGGGATACACCGATTACCCAACGCTTATCGAGGTCAGCAAGTAGATCTGTGAGTGTCACGATCCTATATACATCGCACGTTGTAGATTCTGTTTAATCATGAATAAAGGATACAACTTATGACCAAACCATCAGTCCTCATTACAGGCGCTTCCACGGGCATTGGTGCTGTTTACGCTGAACGGTTCGCACATCGGGGCCACAACCTTGTTCTGGTCGCTCGCGACAAAGCGAAGTTAGAGATACTTGCAGGTCGTTTGCGACAAGAAAATGGTATTTCTGTAGATGTTCTGCCTGCTGACCTCACGGAATCGCATGATTTAGCGACTGTCGAAACTCGCCTGCGTGATGACGCACGGATAGGTATTCTTATCAATAATGCGGGTATCGCGCAGTCGGGCAGCTTTATAGAGCAGACGTCTGATTCGATTGAGCGGCTCATCGCGCTTAACATCACTGCTTTGACGCGTCTTGCCAGTGCGGTGACGCCACGGTTTGTGCAAACGGGTGAAGGATCGATCGTCAACATCAGTTCCGTCGTCGGTCTGGCCCCTGAATTTGCTATGTCGGTTTATGGCGCAACCAAAGCCTTTGTCCTTTTCCTGTCTCAGGGAATGAATGTAGAGCTGTCATCCAAAGGCATTTATATCCAGGCTGTGCTTCCTGCCGGAACTTACACGGAAATTTGGGAACGCGCAGGCATCGACATCAGTACCTCTTCCAAAATGATGGAAGTGGGTGAGCTGGTTGATGCAGCACTGGTCGGCTTTGATCGCCGAGAACTCGTTACCATCCCACCTCTGCATAATGCTGCACGCTGGGACGCCCTCGATGCTACGCGACAGGCTCTGCTTTCGGACATCAAACAAGCTGAAGCCGCAGAGCGATATAAACCACTTTAGTCAATGAAGTGCACCTTACACACGAATAACGATCTATTGAGCTGTTCTGTAGGGATTTAATCCCAGAATAAATTCCATATCGTCTGGCATCTCATCAGTGATGAGATGCCCAAAACGACTTATGAAGGTTTTATTTCAGCATGACAAATAAACGTGTAGCACTTGTGACGGGCGCCTCTTCAGGTATTGGCGAGGCGTCGGCTAACAAACTTTTAGCGGCTGGTTATACGGTATATGGCACGAGTCGACGCGGCTCACTGTCTGGTTCGTATCCCTTTCATTTATTGACGCTTGATGTAACGAACGATGCTTCTGTCGAAGCTGCCATTGATGAGTTGCTGCGGCTGGAGGGGCGGATCGATATCCTGGTGAATAATGCTGGTTTTGGGGTCGCTCCGGCGGCGGCAGAAGAAAGTTCAATCGAACAGGCCAGAAGCATTTTCGATACGAACTTTCTGGGGATAGTCAGGTTAACGCGAGCTGTTGTTCCCTATATGCGCCGTCAGGGCAGGGGACACATTATTAACATCGGTTCGATACTGGGAGTCGTTCCGTTGCCGTATGTGGCACTTTATACTGCCAGTAAGCATGCGGTCGAAGGGTATTCGGGATCACTGGATCATGAATTGCGCACGCACGGCATAAGGGTAACAGTCATCGAGCCTGCCTACATTAAAACGCGGTTTGAAGCCAATACTATAGAGCCGGATGCTAAGCTTGACGAGTATGAGCTTATCCGGGCTAAGCTGACGAGAGTCGTCAGCAAGGCAATGGCTGAAGCGGAAAGTCCAGAGGTGGTGGCTGAAGTGGTTGTTAGGGCTGCTCAGACTTCACGGCCAAAGTTGCGTTACACGGCGGGAGCATTGGCAGGAAAACTGAATTTCATTCTCAGATTCGCGCCTGCAAAATTCCTGGATAAGGTAGTGCGTAATAGTCTTCAGCTTGATACGAAAGAATAAAAAAATGGAATTTTATCGGCAAGCACGACAGGAAAACCATAAATGAATAATAAGACGATGAAAGCCTTCACGTTTAAACGCTATGGTAAATCTCCTGAACTGGGATTCGATGACGTAGATTATCCTTCACTCAACGCTCATGAAATGCTGGTAAAAGTTTACGCTGCGGGTCTGAACCCTATCGACAATATGATTCCAACCGGAATGTTTAAGCCGGTTCTGCATTTTAAGCTCCCTGCAACATTGGGTAGCGACCTGTCTGGTATTGTCATTGCTGTGGGAAGTCGTGTGACTCGTTTCACGCCAGGCGACGAAATCTTCGCCAGCATTTTCGATATGGAAATGGGGTCTCTTGCCGAATTTGCAGTAGTGCCAGAGAACGCTGCTGCCATGAAACCAGCAAACCTGGATTTTGTGCAGGCGGCCTCGCTCCCGATGGTGAGTCTCACAGCCTGGCAAGCACTGACAGAGCGCGCCAGGCTTATGCCTGGTCAGAAGATTTTCATCCCCGCAGGTTCGGGGGGAATTGGCACCTTTGCGATCCAGTTGGCGAAGCACCTTGGTGCAACGGTGGGAACGACCACCAGTACGGGCAATGTCGAATGGGTCGGTCATCTTGGCGCAGACGAAGTGGTTGACTATAAAAAGCAAGAATTCGAGAACGTGCTGAATGGCTACGATGTCGTAGTTGGCACTATCAAAGGCGATGCGATTGAAAAATTCACCCAAATTCTTAAGCCTGGAGGAAAGATTGTTTCTCTCATTGGGCCGTTAGATGCCGCGTTCGCACGGGCTCGAGGATTAAACGTGTTGCTGACTTTTGTCTTTGGGTTGATGAGCCGCAAGATTATGCGTTTATCGAAAAAACGAGGAATGACCTATTCATTTCTTTTCGTTCGACCTGAAGGCGATCAACTCACTCAAATCGGAAAACTTATAGAAGCTGAACAAATCAGACCAGTGATTGACAAGGTATTCCCCTTTTTCGAAGCAAAGGGCGCTCTTACCTACCTTGCCCAAGGGCATGCGAAAGGAAAAGTGGTCGTCAAGATACAAGAGTAATTCATTTCAGATAACAACAGAGATTCAAATCCACGGTTGTCGAGAGGGCCAATACCGTTTGCCAATAGCTGGCGTGTTTCGTCTCTCATGCTGCGAGAGAAATTGAATTAATGGTTCATTTTATTGGTTTTAATTTGTTTTATTTTTAATAATTTAACATTGTAGTCCCAATCGTAGTCCCATAGAGAAAAATCACGTTGAAAAGGGCATCATAAAAACATGTATACCTTTTCAGCGTTCGACTAACAATCTTCACTGTCGGACGGGGCAAATGAAGGATACTTCCCCTGTTTCACTGCCTCAAAATATTGGTAATAGATCCTGTAAACAGCCATAAAGGTATCCCGGATATCAACTCCATCAACGGTAAAATATGTTGTCCCTAATGAGTCCCCCGCTTTTGCCAGTCCTGCTCTGGCTCCTTCAAGGATGTTGAGATTTATATCACCATTTTTTTTCTTGAAGTGCTTCGTTCGATTGCAAAGTTCTCTGACTACCTCATAGGGTGGATAGGTATACAGAAAACTGTGTAATTTTTCTTCGGCTGATAACTCGTATTTGTTTTTGTAGCTTGCTGAGCCACCTGGGCATATCCATTCCCTGAGATGGTACAGCGGGAGCAGCGTATCAATCAGCCTTTCTTCGGAAGGGTGGTGGTAAAACGATTCCCATTTTTTCTGAAGATGAATGAACATATTGGATGAATCGAGCGTGTTAAATAGTCCAGACATGGTTAATCCTTGCTGCTGGTGGTCTGTTTTTTGATATCAGGTTTCGGTAGAACCAGGGTATATCGCTACTAATCTATGAAAGATGTATACCATTGCTCATACCGCTGAATTCTTGTCATTTTCGCATCTGACACCCGCCAGTATGCCAGTATGCGGCCTCAGTTTTTATCAGCCTGGCTAACTTTCTTTCAAAGGTTTCCCAGCGCATACGGGCTGGCTTTGCAAGCCACCGAGCGTGGTTAAGCAAGTTGTCTGCGGGCGGGTAATCATCGCCCCAAATCGCCCGGCGCTGCTGGCGCGCACTCAGTAATAAACGGTCGGCTTCGTCTTTGCTTTGGCTGGCGTAATGAAGATGCCAGCACTTCCGGCAGCCAATATCTTTACACCCGGTATACAGCTTTGCTGCCCGTTCGCCACAGTGGGGGCAAACATACCATTCACGTACACCATCCTCCACGCGTGTGGTTGTAATACCGACCCTTTGCGTGACACCGTTAATTGTGGCGCTGTAGCCATCTGAATATCGGGATAAATAGAGTCTTCCGCTCGCTGTGTCGCAGTAAACCTGCGTGTTTGGGGCTGCATTGCCCAACTTATCGCGCAAACGGGCGAGAAATTGCAGGTTAATACGCGGCAAATCGGTGGTGTAACTTCGCGTCTGGTCACGCATTATCCGCCTCCAGTGCGCATCAACAATGCGCAGAGTTCGCAATCTGAATACGAAATAATATGATTCTGACAAAAATGGAAACCGGTGCGCAATACCTGCCAACGCCAGTCATAGCAAGGGTTAGAGGCCAATTTGCGAATGGCTACCGTTCGGTTTCGTTTTGCGCACTTGGGCTGCGTACTGGGCAATTCAGATTGCGCAGTTATAGTGTAATCAAAATGCTTCAAGCTTGTCGTTGTGATATGTGATTTTTAGCTTATGGCTTTGAAAATCAAGTTTTCGGTGGTCTTCAAGGTGGGAGATAACACTGTAAATTTGGCTCATTTGGCAAAATGTCTGAACGTTTAGCATCGTCGTACGAATTGAAAATAACGCATGATGCTGCGTACTTTATTGCACACCGTTTCGCTGTAACTCGTGAGAAACCGGACTTACCACTCACATGTGGACAGTAAACGCAATGGGTGTGGAAAATGAATGGTGTTATTTGGGCTCGTTAAAGTATGATATAGGAGTAATTCGGTAGCACAAGATCACGCATTTCTAGCTCTAAGTTGTTTGTTATGGGTTGATTATATAGCAATAGCATAAAGATTATATGAATTTATCCTAAAAAACTTAATGGGGAGTATATTCAATGCAGCATAAACATACTCCTTTCATTAATTTCTTACCAGATTCATTCCTCGTGAAATGTGAATCTATTTAATTCATTCTTTTCATTAAAATATAGATCTATTTTTTTCGTTTTACTCATTCCTACTGGAATGGGTGGAATAAGAACAAATCCATGTATAGACTCTTTATTAGTATACGACCAATGATTCTCTTTCATAAACTCTAATGAGTTTTGTGGCGGCCCTAGCTTCTCTAAAATATCTTTCTTGGTTTTTCCAACAAAAAAAACATGATTGACATTATTTGAATTTATATCAGAAAGTGATGTGTTGTATGTCTTTGTTCTATCTATAATACACCCAGATAGAATCAAGGAGAGAGGAAAAATTAAAATTAATTTCATAATCAATCAACATCCAACTCTGTTTTGTAATTTTTATCTGCTGGTTCCCAAGGTGGGGCCGATGATCTTTTATACGGCGCAGGCTTTAATATATAAACCCCAGTTGTACCGTCTTTTACTATTTCATTGAAGTGCATAATGCACTTCGTTCTACTCTCAGTTATGTCAAAATTCATGTCATAATCTTTACCTGATTCAGGCTTAATAAAAAACATACCATGACATGAGCCTGCTACTGTTGATTCGGTTTGAATATAGATAAGTGTTGGCACTGATTTTATTTTTGTTTCAAAATAATAATCATTATAATCATCTTTTCGATAGGATATTTTAGGCATGCCGATGTCTCTGGTTTTATTTACATACCCTCGCCATGAGAATTCTGTAATATTCGTATAAGTCTTGGAATATCCTTTTTGCTTTATTTCTGTTCCTCTTATGTTTTTTATAAATCTTATTCTTGATACATTTTTTGTATCTGAAGGTTCTTGGTATATCGGGCGATCACCAAAGCTGTTTTCAATTGCCTTACATCCAGACAAAGAAATAGCTGCCAAAATTAAAATAAAATGTAAAATCTTCGCCATATAAATGTTATCCATTTTGTCATTTTCAACGAACATTGATACGCCAGTAAAAAACATATCAGTATTCATTATCGGCTGCAGAACAATATAATTTAATTTTTTATTAAATAGACGAGTAATGCCCTGTTTAAATCACTTCTTGGTATGGGGTTCTGCATGGGCCCACGAATGCTTGCGGCATTGAGGGATAGCCGAAACCGGTTTAACAGCGCAGAAGAAATTCAAAACTATGCTGGCATTGCGCCAGTAACCGAGCGAAGTGGTCAGAAATCTTGAGTTCAACTGGTCGATGCAACGCTATCTTTAAATAAGGAGGACGTTGCTATGAGACAAAGAAAGCGCATTTACTCCACGCTCCTCTGAATCTTGCCAACACCGTTAAACAGTGCATAAGCGGCATCCGCGACGGCTTTACGGTTGCTGCCTTGCCCGATTTCATCCAGCGGCATAAAACCGTCATTGTGGGCGGCGGCTTCGTTCACCAGCCCCAGCGCGGTGGAATACTACATTAGTTTAAGCATATTGGGATCGCCATACACGGAGGATGCGATGGTGCCGATAGTGGTCTTTCTGGCAGAGGAACTGCCAATGTGGATCGGTGCCTTTGCCGCTTCACGCCTTTGTCGGGCTTCGGCCAAAGAAACCGCAGGGAATGAACCAAAGCTGATTAATGCACGTTTCTTCGTATCGGGGCGGTAATAATTAAAGCGCCAGATTTTAGAACCGCTCGGTTTCACCGCAGATACAACCCATCCCCGTCCTGTAGCGTGTATTCCTTCTCGGCAGGTTTGGCGGCTTTGATCTCGGTATTGGTCAGTGGGATAGTTATACGAGCCATCGTAGTTATACGCTTTTGTAGTTATATGGGACGGTATAACTAAGCGTATAACTAAACTTTCCGGCTGTAAACGGGGTATCCCGGCAGATAACAGGTAACAAAAAACCCGCAAACTCAGTGAGAATGCGGGTTTCTGTGGGGTTTCCGTCAATAACCGGTACTAACGGAAGTTGTATTTGGTCGGCACGAGAGGATTTGAACCTCCGACCCCTGACACCCCATGACAGTGCGCTACCAGGCTGCGCTACGTGCCGACGCTGTGGGGGCATATACTACCGTTTCCCGCTTTGATTGCAATAGCCTTACGAAACGACTGCTTTAGATTTAGGCAGTTAGTCAGCAATAAATCGCCGTTCGTCGGTCAATACCTGCAATAACAGATCCAACTGCGGTTTTTCATTCAATAATTCATGACCTGCCTGATTATAAGCCCGGTAATTGCCGTGACTCCCGAGTTCAATAATCTGTTTTGGTGTGGTAATGATCAAATCATTCCCATCACCGTTGACCAGCCAGTTATCTCGTCGCTCTGCCGTAAACAGGTCTTCTCCTTGTGAGTAATCGCTGGATGGCGTTTTTACATGTAGCAGACGTTGCATCAATGTGGTCATAACGTCTTTGTTATCTGTCATTTTGCTGATGGTCTGTGCGGGTGTGCCAGGCCAGTGAATGACCAGCGGAACCTGCCACAACGAGCGTTTCATCGGCGTTGGAGAGTTATCGCCTGGGCGTAAGGCATTTCCCTGTTCAGCCGTGATGACCACCACGGTTTTATCCAGCATATTTTTGTCACGCAGCACACTGATGATCCGTTCAATTTGCTGGTCCACACGCTGATTACCCTGAAGATAGAGGCGTTGTTGTTCCGCCGCTGAGCTTTTAGACGTAGTTGCCTGCCAACTGGTGTGGTTTAGCTCGATGAATGAGAACCACGGTTCGGTTGTGCCGGCGCGACTGTCCAGCCATTTTTGCCATTGTGTGGTGATGATTTCATCACTCTGCGCATCTGGCGTTGGCAGTGAGAAGTCAGCCAGAAGTGCTTGTCGGTAAAGAGGACTGTCGAATCCACTGGCAGAAAACAGACCGAACTGATAACCCTGCTGACTTAACGCGGTAATCAGCGCAGAGGGCTTACTGCTGTTGAGAACACTGTCTATATAGGTGGAGGAGATACCATAGAACAGGTTGAATAACCCGCTGTCCTGTTGCATACCGGCACTGTAATGGTCACTGAACCGAATATTTTCAGACGCAAAGCGGGTCAGGTTAGGCATAGCATGTGGCGTATCCTGATCAGGAATACTGTCTACCATTACGATTAACAGGTTATAGCCGCTGCCGGCATCACTAAAGGAGATGTCGCTCAGTGGATACTCCACCGAAACTGCTTCTGGATTGCCTTGTCGCAGCAGTCTGCGCTGATATTCCTGTGCATTGAGCAGACCGTGTTTCTCTAGAAAACGGCGCGCTGTCATTGGGTAAGAAAGCGGTAAGTTAGAGCGCTGCATGGTTATCGGGCGATAGAAATTGGCATCAGCCCAGATGTACATCACATGTGAGGCACAAAACGCAATAATGAAAATACCCACCAGCGGTTTGGCAAAATGACGTCGATTCAGGCTGCGTAATTTTTGCCAGCACCAGGTGCCGAACAACATCTCCACCATAAATATGACGGGCACCCCAATAAACATCAATTGCCAGTCACGGACCATCTCACTCTGGTTGGGGGTGGTTACCAGTTCCCATACGGTGGGATTAAGGTGCAGGTGGAAACGAGTAAAAACAGCAGCATCGACGATGAGCAGTGTGAGCCCCGTCGTCGCTATCGCCGCTGATAAAAAACGCAACAATCGCTGCGACATGACGACAAATGTCAGCGGGAAAATAATCAGCAGATATGCGGAAAAACCAATAAAACTAAAGTGTCCGAGCCAACTGACCAGCGCATAAATACGTCCAGTCAGTGATGATGGCCAGTCGGTAACAAACAGATAACGGCTACCCAGCCCAAGGCTGAGGAGGATGTTAAACAAGGCAAACCAGTGTCCCCAGCTGATCATCTGGGAAACTTTTTCGCGGTAGCGCTGGCGGTTGGTTACCATATACAGGTCAAAATCAATGTGTTTTATCTGCTGTTACTGAAGCTTGTAGTGCTTCAGCGAAAGAGCGGGCCAGCACCTGACGTTGTGCCGGGGCCACGCTAGTGTTAATCAGGTTGGTCACCATGTTTCCCAACACCATCAATGCGAGATCGGTTGGTGTGCGGCGGTTTTCCAGAACCTTGACCAAGTCTGATAGTAACTGTTCAACTTGCTCGTCACTATAACGGGATGATTGTGGCATAAAATGGTGCTTCTTAAGCGACTAAAGTCGAACATATTACCGTATAAGAGCGTCTTTTTCCGCACTTTTATCATATCGGACCGTGGATGCGTTATCTCTGTGTGGCGGCGGCTTTTGGTTGCAGCGAGGATACTTAGGTGCTTGAATACGTTCCCCCGCTAAAAGGAGAGTTTATCATGAGTCTGGATATCGACCAGATTGCCCTGCATCAGCTCATCAAACGCGATGAGCAAACACTGGAAATGGTGTTGCGTGACTCGCTGTTATCCACCAATGACGCCGTTAACGAAATGATGGCTGAACTGCATCGTGTCTATAGTGCTAAAAATAAGGCCTATGGCCTGTTTAATGAGCAAAGTGAACTGGCGGATGCATTACGTGCCTGCCGCAAGGGAGACGATGACTTTCTGGCATTTACCCGTGCTGCGACAGGGCGTCTGCGTGATGAACTGGCAAAATATCCGTTTGCGGAAGGGGGTGTGGTCCTGTTTTGCCAATATCGCTATTTGGCGGTGGAGTATTTACTGATCGCGGTGTTGAACAGTTGTAATAGTTTGCGGGTAAACGAACAGTTGGATATCAGCAGCACTCATTATCTGGATATTCACCATGCCGATATTGTGGCACGTATCGATTTGACTGAATGGGAGACGAACCCGTCATCAACTCGTTATCTCACTTTCCTGAAAGGGCGGGTCGGGCGCAAGGTATCTGATTTTTTCATGGATTTCCTGGCCGCAGCCGAAGGGCTGGATACCAAAGCGCAGAACCGTGGCTTGCTCAAGGCAGTTGATGACTATTGCGCTGATGCGCAATTGGATAAAAATGAGCGTCAGCAATACCGTCAGCAAGTGTACAGCTATTGCAACGAACAGTTGCAAGCGGGAGATGAGATTGACGTGGCAGCATTGTCCGGTGAATTACCGACTTTAGGAGAGCAGAGTTTTCAGGACTTCTCCATCGGACAAGGCTATGAACTTGAGGAGAGTTTCCCGGCAGATCGCAGCACGTTGCGGCAACTGACCAAGTTTGCCGGCAGTGGCGGCGGCCTGAGTATTAACTTCGATGCATTACTGTTGGGGGAACGTATTTTCTGGGATCCGGCGACTGATACTTTGACTATCAAGGGAACGCCACCGAATTTGCGTGATCAACTACAACGTCGCCTGGGCAGCGGTAACTGATCTGTTGCGATATTATTGCTATGAGGCCCCGATAATCCAATGCCCTACCTCGCGTCAGTTTCGATACATGATGTGAACGTTGGCATCGGTTGCCGGCGATAGCAACAATATGGATTTGTATTGAATCAGGATTTTTATAAAAAATGTGGGCAGGGCAAGGTATTGATAACTGATTATTCGGTATTTTACTGGCAATCCGGTACCTCGGCTGAGTGTGTTTTTAGCGGACTAATACCGGGAAACCATCACTGAAACCAGCAAAACCATCGCAGATAAGGGACACTTATGCAAAACCCATATCCTATGGACGGCAGTTGTGATTGTGGGGCTATCCGCTACCGTCTGAAATGCGCACCATTGGTAGTGCACTGCTGCCATTGTAGTTGGTGTCAGCGGGAAAGCGGCTCGGCATTTGCCTTGAATGCCATGATCGAGTCAGACAACGTGGAATTGCTCAGTGGTGAGCCACTGCTGGTGAACACGCCATCCAACAGCGGACAAGGGCAACAGATCGCTCGCTGTCCTACATGCTATGTGGCATTGTGGAGCCACTATGCTGGCAGTGGCCCGCTGACCCGGTTCGTGCGGGTCGGAACCCTTACTCATCCGGAACTGTTGCCGCCAGATGTGCATATTTTTACCCAATCTAAACAACCATGGGTGATTCTGCCGCCGGAAACTCCGGCGTTTGCCGAATATTACGACCGCCAAACGGTATGGCAAGAAGAGAGCCTGCGGCGTGCGGCCCTGTTGGTGCCCAAAATAAAAGCTTATCGAGCTACTTTAACCTCACCCCGGAACTGACGTTCACCGCCGTTGTCGATAGCAATAAAAAAACGCCGCATCAGCGGCGTTTTTCTCTCCGGGATACCGGATAACTTCAGCGTGATTAAACGCGAACGAAGTCGATGTGAGTCAATTTAGGCTTGAAAACATGACGCTGAACAGCCTGAATTTTCACTTTGGTTTCTTTGCCATCGATAACGAGGGAGATGACGGCATCGTAAAAACCGCCTTTCCCTTCCTGGTTTTTAACAATATCGTGATCCAGCTCGATAGAAACCGGCGCTTCCGCACCACCATAAACGATGGCTGGGAATTTGTTCGCATTACGCAGGCGGCGGCTCGCACCCTTACCCTGCTCTTTGCGTACTTCTGCATTGATAGTAATCATGTCTTTCTCGACTTTAGAAAAATGATCCTGCTACAGGCGACCCAGCAACAGGTTGGATATTCCGCTTGTGTTTAGACAAAAGCGGGCGGAATTCTATCGGAATCTGGCCCAGCGGGCAAATGAATCCGGCATTTAATCAGCCGCGCAGTTCATTCGCTCTGCGGTAACGGCCTTGGTAGTCGAATATTTTTTCCCGCACTTGCCAGAATTTGCCTTGTTGGCGTGCGACAACAAAATCAGGAGCCCGCAGTAGCGGCTGTTGCTGCGTGATCTCGGCGGCGGTCTGCCAGTGGAAGGGAATACCGGGCGCACGCAGATGGACTCGTAGGAAATGGATCTGAAAAACGTGCCGCTGGGCCGGTGTCTGTAAGCGAAAACGCTCACTGACTTCAGCACCATCTTCATCATGATAGGTGATGTTCAACCATTCGCCTTTGGCATCCAGGCCATGAACCATGCTCATACCACTGCAACGCAGTACCAGCGCGTCTTTCAGCTTTAGCGCCGCTTTCAGCATATCGTCTGGGTCTACCAGTATTTCTTCACATTGATGGCAACGGCGGGCGGCAATATCATTTTCTGCTCCGCAGTGCGGGCAGGTTTTGAAGCGAAAGCGGTAATCACATTGTTGACGGCGGCCATCCTCATCCTCACTCCACCCCTGACAGCGTCTCCCGTAGTGTTCAATCACGGTGCCGTCGTCGGTACATTTGCCCCAGAACAGATTGGCAAAGCCGCACTGTGGACAGAACACCTGTACCGGCTGGCTATCGCTATGCGGTTTACGCTTGCCGACTTCGGGCGTATACAAGTCGTGTGGATTACCGGCGTAGTCGAGAATCAGGCAATCGGTTTTTCCCGCAGACAATCGCAAACCGCGCCCGACGATCTGCTGATAGAGGCTGACGGATTCGGTCGGACGCAGAATGGCGATAACGTCTACGTGAGGAGCATCAAAACCGGTGGTTAATACGGCGACATTGACCAGATAGCGCAATTGTTGCTGTTTAAACGCTTCAATCAGCGCATCACGTCTGGCTGCTGGTGTATCAGCGCTGATAAGAGCGGCCTGGCCATCAGGCAGCAAACGTTCAATCTCTCCGGCATGTTCCACCGTGGCGGCAAAAATCATCACCCCGTTACGATCGGCGGCATATTCGACAATCTGGTGGATAATTTGTGGTGTAACCCGTTGTTGACGTTTCAATTCACGGTTAAGGTCTTCCTCGCTGAATAAACCGTTACTGCGAGCGCTCAACTGGCTGAAATCATACTGTACTACTGGCATATCCAGACGTTGGGGCGGCACCAGAAAAGCGTGCTTGATCATGTAGCGTAGCGGTAACTCATAAATGCAGTCCCGGAACAGGCAGTGCTCATCACCCCGGATCATGCCGTGGTAGTGGTATTGATAGATCCAGCCTTTTCCCAGACGATAGGGTGTAGCGGTTAGTCCCAACAAACGCAATTGTGCATTGGATTGTTGGAGATGATGAATAATCTGCTGGTATTGGCTGGTATCGTCGTCACTGACCCGGTGGCATTCATCAATAATCAGTAATGAAAAAGCCTGTTCAAATAGGGCCAGATTGCGGGCGACCGACTGTACGCTGCCAAAAACCACCTTGCCCTGACTCTGTCGCTGTTGCAGTCCGGCGGCAAAGATGTCGGCCTCCAGCCCCAGGGCACAGTATTTTTCGTGGTTCTGCGCTACCAGCTCTTTGACATGCGCCAGTACCAACACGCGGCCACGGGCCAACCGGGCCAGTTCGGCGATCACCAGACTTTTCCCCGCGCCGGTAGGCAGAACGATCACGGCGGGTGTGGTGTGGTGCCGAAAGTAGTCGAGGGTGGCGGTTACGGCATCTTGTTGATAGGGCCGCAGTGTAAAAGACATCGCCTAGTGTTGACAGATTTTACTGGCATGGGTGGTAAAATGCTCACCCTGCGGAACAAATTTGCCTTTCCTGGCTAAAAACTGCACCAGCATCGCGGCGGTCATATCGCTGGCCGAGCATGTATGAAAGCGGGCATCGTTGCCAAAGCGGATGTTTATGGCGGTAATCAACTGTTCAGTCGTAAAAGGGGTTTCGGCAGCCAGCATCATTTGCAGCACCTCGTGACCATGAATAGATGACATCGTATCGCTCCTTATTATAAATTGCTTCTATTATGCCTGTTACTCATGGCGGGAGCGACCCTTTGGTCAGTGGGTCAATAGTGTCTGATCGACCGAGTCTCTCCATCGGCGTAACACGCCGTTATGCTAATGTGTGCTTAGGGTGTATAACGCTACTCTTCTTTTTTATGCTGACGGGCAGATCTCGCGCTTCTGGCGGATTCAACCTGGCCAGTCAGCCGGGTAATATAGGCAGTAAACGTTTAATGAGACTGGATAAATTTCTATCCCAACAGTTAGGGATCAGCCGTTCACTGATCGTGCGGGAATTGCGCGCCCAGCGGGTTACGGTGCAAGGTGAAGTGATAAAAAGCGGGTCATTCAAGCTGTTACCGGAACACGTGGTTGAATTTGACGGCAAGCCCCTGCAACAGCAAAACGGGCCACGTTATTTTATGCTGCACAAACCGCTGGGTTATGTCTGTTCTACCGACGATCCTGACCATCCGACAATCCTTTATTTTATGGATGAGCCGGTAGCGTATAAATTGCATCCCGCCGGACGGCTGGATATTGATACCAGTGGCTTGGTGTTATTAACCGATGATGGCCAGTGGTCGCACCGGATCACGTCGCCAAAACACCATTGTGAAAAAACCTATCTGGTGACGCTTGAACAGCCAGTGAATGCCGATACCGCAGCGCAATTTGCGACAGGTATACAATTGCATAATGAAAAAACACTGACCCGTCCCGCGTTGCTGGATAAGGTAACAGAATATCAGGTGAGGTTGACGATCAGTGAAGGCCGCTACCATCAGGTAAAACGGATGTTTGCCGCCGTGGGGAACCATGTTGTGGCGCTGCATCGTGAACGTATCGGTGCCATTGTGCTGGACAGTGATCTGAAACCGGGAGAGTACCGTGCGCTGACGGCGGAGGAAGTTGCCAGCGTCGGGTTGTAACTGCCTGCATTTGGAACGGACGTCCTGTAATATGATTAACTATTTATCCCCGCTGATGCTACTGGCAGCGGGCTTTTGTCATCTCTAAAGGAATTGTTTTCCGTGCGTCCACAACATTCGTCCCGGCTGCGTCTTATTTTTATCCTTGGTTTGATCTCCATGTTGATGCCAATAGCCATTGACATGTATTTGCCAGCATTACCCGTGATTGCAAAAGAGTTCAGCGTGGACCCTGGTCGGGTACAGATGACGCTTAGCGCTTACGTGTTGGGATTCGCCATCGGCCAACTTTTTTACGGGCCGATGTCCGACAGTATAGGACGCAAACCGGTGATCCTGGGTGGCGTTCTGGTTTTCACTCTCGCCGCTGCCGCCTGTGCGCTATCTCAAACCGTGGAACAACTGATTTACATGCGCTTTCTGCATGGCTTGTCAGCCGCCTCGGCCAGCGTAGTGATTAATGCGTTGATGCGGGATATGTTCTCCAAAGATGAGTTCTCCCGCATGATGTCGTTTGTGATTCTGGTGATGACAATTGCCCCCTTGCTGGCGCCGATCATCGGCGGTGCATTGTTATTCTGGTTCAGTTGGCATGCAATATTCTGGACTATTTCTGGTGCAGCGCTGATGGCCACAATTTTTGTATGGTTGTTTATCCCGGAATCGCTGCCAGTGGAGCGGCGTCAGCGCTTTCACTTGCGCACTACGTTGGGTAACTTTTCTCAGTTGTGTCGTCACAAGCGGGTATTTGGCTACATGCTGGCCAGCGGATTCTCTTTTGCCGGGATGTTCTCTTTTCTGAGCGCCGGGCCGTTTGTTTATATCGATCTGAATGGGGTGTCTCCCCAGAATTTTGGCTATTACTTTGCTCTGAATATTGTTGTTCTGTTCCTGATGACGTTGTTGAATAGCCGCATTGTCTCCCGCATGGGACCGATGTTTATGTTCCGGCTGGGGCTGATTATCCAGTTTTCTATGGGCATTTTTCTGCTGTTGGTCTGTGCGTTCAATCTTGGATTTTTGTCACTGGTTGTCGGGGTGGCGTTGTTTGTCGGTTGCGTCGCCACCGTCGCATCCAACGCGATGGCGGTTATTCTGGATGGTTTCCCTCATATGGCAGGTACCGCGTCATCATTGGCGGGTACACTACGTTTTGGTTTGGGTTCACTGATCGGTGCCGTGTTATCTTTGTCGTCGTTTCAGAGTGCCTGGCCGATGGTGGTCTCTATGGCATTCTGTTCTGTCTCCGCCGCTGTCCTGTATCTTTATGCCAGTCGTTCCTGAGTCTTTTTGAACAAGGGGCGTTTCCCGTCTGGTTGTCACGCTCATCACTACTATAGTGCTGATACTCTCAAGGCAATAGGGAGTTGTTGCCTGTCTTGTAATTTATTTGTTTTAAAAGTGAACGATATGAAAAATAAGTTGAGATATGAGGCGTAAAAGGTTACATATAGCGAAAAATAGCTCAGATTCGTGATCCCTATAACAGAATTAATCGTCCTGACAGCCATTAAACGCACAAATATTAATCAAACGCTAAGAAAATGTTAGCCTCTTGAGCAAAAAAACAGCAAAAGAAAAGTGAAATTAAAAAAGTATGCATTACATATGTTATAATTTTGTAAATTATGCAGTCTGCCTAGCTGAGGAAAACCGTTGTGAATAGTCTCCAACTTTCGGTAGTTCATCGCTTGCCGCAAAGTTATCGCTGGTTAACTGGGTTTACCGGTGTGAAAGTGGAACCGATTCCGCTCAGTGGCAAGGACGATGATAATAATTTGATTGGTTTCAAACTGTTAAGCCATGATGGCAAAGATGCATGGAAAATCCTGCATCAGTTGGATCAATATCTGGATGAAATCCATGTTCAATGCACTGTATTGGAATGGGACAGTGAACCTTGTCTGTTTCTGCATCGGAACGATGAAAGCACAGCATTATGCCATCTGAAAAACGTTGGCGTCGCCATTGCCGAGTCTATCGCCGCTCAGCATCCCTTCTGAAACAGCAACAGCGGCTGGCCCTGTTGCTTCTGCTCCATAGATAAGTCTGCGTTGTAGTCTTAAGCTGAGAGTTGTAATAATTGCCGGGTATATTCCTGTACCGGGTGGGCAAATACGTGCTGACAAGAACCTTGTTCAACCACTTCACCATGGCGCAACACGATAACCTGATGACATAACGCATGCACGACATGGAGGTCGTGACTGATAAACAGGTAGGTCAGACGGTGTTTCTGTTGAAGTGTTTTCAACAACATCAGAATTTGTGCCTGCACAGTACGATCCAACGATGAGGTGGGTTCATCAAGAATCAGCAGCTCTGGTTGCAGAATCAGTGCCCGTGCAATAGCAATACGCTGACGTTGACCGCCGGAAAATTCGGCTGGATAGCGGTGACGTGTCTCTGGATCCAGTCCCACTTCCTGCATGGCCTGGATAACGCGCTGCTCCTGTTCGGCAGCGCTCAGTTTTTGATGAACGGTCAGGCCTTCGGCAATAATCTGTTCGGCATTGAAGCGCGGATTCAGTGAGGAGTTGGGGTCTTGAAAAACCACCTGAATTCGGCGGCGGATGGGGAGCATCTGTTTACGGTTAAACGTATGTAGTGGTTGTCCATCAAACCAGATTTCCCCACGTGACGTCAGCAGCCGCAGTAATGCCAGTCCGGTAGTGCTCTTGCCGGAACCGGACTCGCCCACCAATCCCAGGCTTTCCCCCCGCCGCAGTGTAAAGCAGAGATCACTGACCACCTTTTTTTCATCAACAGTACGTCGCAGCAGACCGCGCTTGATGGAAAAAGCAACATTGAGGTGATTGACGCGCAATAACTCGGTTTGGTCATCGGTCAAGGGTAACGGCATACCGCCAGGTTCGGCATCCAGCAGTTGCCGAGTATAAGCGTGCTGAGGCGCGGAAAATAACATCCTGGTCGAATTATGCTCGACACACTGACCTGATTTCATTACGGCCACGTTATCGGCCAGACGTTTGACAATATTCAGATTATGGGTGATGAACAGCAGAGCCATCCCCAACTCCTGTTTCAGCGATGTCAGTAACGTCAGTATTTGCGCCTGTACGGTCACATCCAGCGCAGTAGTCGGTTCATCCGCAATCAGGAGGTCTGGCTGGGTTAGCAAGGCCATTGCAATCATTACCCGTTGCCGTTCACCACCAGAAAGCTGGTGTGGAAAATCCGCCAGTCGTGCGCTGGCCTGCCGAATGCCAACGCGTTCCAGACAACTGATAATCTCTCCTTTGGCAGCTTCACGACGCATTCCCTGATGCAGTGACAGCACTTCCGCCAACTGTTTTTCAATGGATTGCAATGGGTTGAGGGAAACCATCGGTTCCTGAAAAATCATGGCGATGCGGTTACCTCGCACCTGCCGCAGTGTGGCTTCATCGGCGTGCAGTAGTGACTGCCCCTCAAACAGGATGTCGCCTTGCGGGTAAACCACCGGCGGAGAAGGCAGCAGACGCAAAATCGACAAGGCGGTCACGCTTTTCCCGGAACCGGACTCACCGACCAGCGCCAGTGTTTCACCTTGCTCCACTTCCAGTGAGATCTGATCAACCACGCGTTTTTCTTCCGCACCATGACGAAACGCGATGCTGAGATCCTTAATTTGTAATAACGGAGTACCGGACATATTAATGCGCCTTGCTCGGGTCAAAAGCGTCGCGAACCGCTTCGCCGATAAAAATAAGGAGTGAAAGAATGAGCGCCAGTACAATAAATACCGTTATACCCAGCCAGGGCGCTTGCAGATTGTTTTTCCCCTCCAGCAACAGGCTTCCCAGTGATGGTGAACCAATTGGCAACCCGAAACCGAGAAAATCCAATGAAGTCAGTGTCGTAATAGAGCCACAGAGGATGAACGGCAGATAGGTGAGGGTGGCGACCATGGCATTAGGTAACATGCAACGAAACATAATGGACCGATCGCTGACGCCCATGGCCTGGGCAGCGCGGATATAGTCAAAATTACGTGTTCGCAGGAATTCAGCCCGCACCACGCCCACCAGACTCATCCAGCCGAATAATACCGTGATACCCAGCAGCCACCAGAAGTTAGGCTGAATGACGCTGGATAGCAGAATGATCAGAAACAGCGTCGGCATACCGGACCACACTTCGATAAAGCGCTGTCCCCATAAATCCACATACCCGCCATAGTAGCCTTGTGCCGCACCGACAACGATACCCATCACACTGGAGAGTAGTGTCAGCGCCAGTCCAAACAACAGAGAAATGCGAAAACCATACAGTACCTGTGCCAGTACATCTTTTCCTTGACTATCTGTGCCGAGCAAATTGTAGCGTGAGGGCGGAGAAGGGAAAGAAGCCTGGGTGGCGTAGTTGATGGTGCGGTAACTGTAGTGGATCGGCGGCCAGATCGCCCAGCCGTGCTTTGCCAGCCGCGCCGCTACATAAGGATCACGATAATCGGCTTGAGTGCCAAATTCACCGCCGAACGTGGTCTCGCTGTAATTTACCATGAACGGGACATAAAACTGGCCGTCATAGCGCACCAGCAGCGGTTTGTCGTTGGCGATAAGTTCGGAAAACAGCGTGGTGATGAACAGCACCATAAAAACCCATAGCGACCAGTAACCACGACGGTTACTTCTGAATCTTGCCCAGCGCGCCTGGTTCATCGGACTTAAGCGGCTCATTGGCGTTCCTCAAAATCAATACGCGGGTCAACCAGTGTGTAGGTCATATCACTGACGATATTCAGCAGCAGTCCGATGATGGTGAAGATATACAGCGTGCCGAACATCACCGGGTAATCGCGTTGCAGTGTTGCGTCATACCCCAGCAGCCCCAGTCCGTTAAGAGAGAACATGACTTCAATCAACAGCGAGCCGGTAAAGAACATGCTGATAAACGTGGCTGGAAATCCGGCGATGACCAGTAGCATGGCATTACGGAAGACATGGCGGTAGAGAATGGTTTTCTCATCCAATCCTTTGGCCCGTGCCGTGATGACATACTGCTTACGGATTTCATCCATAAAGGCGTTTTTGGTCAGCATGGTCAGGGTAGCGAAACCGCCGATTACCGTTGCCAACACTGGCAGTGTAATGTGCCACAGATAGTCAGTAATTTTGCCGTACCAGGGAAGGGTATCAAAGTTGCTGGAAACCAATCCGCGCAGCGGAAACCAGTCCAGATAACTGCCGCCGGAAAAGAGTACAATCAGTAAAATGGCAAACAGAAACGCGGGAATGGCATAGCCGATAATAATCAGGCTACTACTCCAGGTATCGAAAGCCGTTCCGTTTTTCACCGCTTTTTTGATACCCAGCGGAATGGAAACCAGATAGATGATCAGCGTGCTCCATAATCCCAGTGAAATGGATACCGGCATGCTTTCTTTGATCAGTTCGATGACGGATGAGCCGCGAAACAGGCTGTTGCCGAAATCGAAACGGATATAATTCCACAGTAGCTTGAAATAGCGCTCATGGATAGGTTTGTCAAAGCCGTAACGTTGGGTGATTTCCGCAATAATCTCTGGGTCCAGGCCGCGGGATCCCCGATAAGCATTCTCTGCTGAAGGCATGCCGCTACCGCCTGAACGGGCCATGCCACTTCCGGTGCCACCAGCGGTAAAACCGCTACCCTGACCCAGTTCAATAGCGGCAATGGCCTGATCAACCGGACCTCCCGGCGCAATCTGTACAATAAAAAAGTTAATGGTAATAATGGCCCACAATGTGGGAATGATGAGAAACAGGCGACGTAACAGGTAGCTTCCCACATCAACTCCTTATCGGCGTTCTTCAGGTAGCGTCGCGGCCTTGCTGGCATCGTACCACCAGCTATCAAAACCCAGCGAATAAGCGGGGCGTACCGTCGGCATTGCAAATTTGTTCCAGTAGGCGTAACGATCATGGTTGGAATACCACATCGGTATCATGAACTGATTCCAGGTCAGCACCCGGTCTAATGCGCGACCTAGTGCCAGTAATGCGTCTCTATCGCCCTGATGTCGAATGATGTCGTCGATCAGGCTGTCAATAGCCGGATCTTCTACGCCAGGGGTATTGTAGGTTGAGTTGATGTATTTTGAGCTCCAACTGAATTGCAGGTTGGCATTGGGATACAGCTCAGCACTATATAGCGTTGGTATCATGTCAAAGTCCCGGTTGCGCAACCGGTTACTAAACTGTGGGGAATCCACACTACGGATGCTCATCTGGATGCCGAGTCGTTGCAGATTTTGCTGGAATGGTTGCACATACAGCGCATTGGCTGAACTGGGAATAAGCAGTTCAAAGGCGAAAGGCTGACCGCTCTGGCGGTTCACCAGCGTTTGGTCTTTTATAATCCAGCCCGCCTGTGCCAACAGGTGTTGCGCCTTTAATAAATTAGGCCGATCGTAGCCACTACCATCGGATACCGGCGGTTGATAGCGAGGGCCAAACACTTCCGCTGGAATTTTACCTTTCAGCGGCGTTAGCCAGGCCAGTTCTGCCGCAGAAGGCTTGCCTTGCGCCGCATATTCCGTATTCTGAAAGTAACTGTCGGCCCGCTGATAGCTGTTGAAAAACAGCGCTTTATTCATCCAGTTAAAATCAAACGCCAACGTTAGCGCCTGTCTGACCCGCCGATCGGAAAATAAAGGGCGATGAATGTTAAATGCCATCCAGCGCGTATCCTGTGCGTTCCGGTTTGGCTCATCTTTCTTGATAATGTAACCTCGCTCAAAGTTACCGCCCTGATATTGCGTGGCCCAGTGTTTGGGGGAGCTTTCTATCCGCAGGTCGAACGCGCCTGCTTTGAACGCTTCGAGGGCCACATTGTCGTCCAGATAGTAATCGTAGCGAATATGGTCAAAATTGTAGCGACCCTTATTGACCGGCAGATTCGCCGCCCAATAATTTTTTACCCTGGAATAGGTGACATATTGTCCCATTCGATAGTCGGTAATGCGATAAGGGCCACTGGCCAGCGGCGGGGACGATAATGGTTCGTTGAATTTATGCTTTTTCCAGAATTTCTCAGGCATTACCGGTAATGTCAGCAGGCTGACCATTTTCACTCTGTCGGGTTGGGCGAAATCATAGCGTATCGTCAACGGTGCAATAACTTTGGCGGTAACGCCTTTCATATAAATACGAAACTGCGGTACACCCTGAGTCATAAACATGTTGAAGGTGTAAGCCACGTCGGCTGCGGTAATCGGTGAACCGTCATGAAAGCGTGCGTTGGGATTTATATCCACTTCAATCCAGCTATCATCGCTGGCATGGCGCGCGCGTTGTGCAATCAGTGGATAATAACTGCCGGGTTCATCCTCAGAAGACGTATAGAGTGCATCGTAGAGCTGGTCGGTACGGATAGCGCCAATGCCGCGTAAAGCGTAACGGTTAAAATTGTCGAAGGTGCCGAGTGCGTAAAGTGTGACATCACCACCTTTAGGAGCATCAGGATTGACATAATCGAAGTGGGTAAAATTTTTATCATATTTAGGCGAGCCCAACAGGGCAAAGGCAAAAACCTGTTTGATGGTTTCAGCATGACCGATCAGCGAGCAAGTTGCTAACAACACAGCAGTAACGACACGTTTAAACATCGGGGTGTTCAGCTCCTGAGAACCAATGTTATATAACCTGCCAGACGTATTATCTCATGTATGTCGGAGGCTGGAACGACACGATAAAGCGTTTGAAATATTTAGCAATAAACACGCCGGCACCATTGCAGTTTTATCATGAATCAGTCAGAGAAACTTATCTTTGATCACATAAGGCGCAGGACAGATATAGAAAAACGCCGCTGTTGAGGTAGCGGCGTTTCACTTCGTTTGGCATCAGAACAGGGAATGAAAACAGCGTTAACTCTGTGGATCTCTATTAAGAACCCGTCGCCCTTCCTGATAACGGCGATTCCAGTAACTTTCATCCATGCTGGAAATCATCACACCACCGCTGGTGGAGGCGTGGACAAATTGCCGGTTACCGAGATAGATGCCGACATGGCGGCCCGTCGAGCCAGCACGGAATAACACAAGATCGCCAACGCGTAATTTGCTGCGTTGAATTTTTTTACCGACTTCCTGTTGTTCATAAGTGGACCGAGGCAGATCCATACCAAACTGTTCACGGAATGTGCGCTGTACGAAAGCTGAACAGTCGATACCGCGCTTGCTGTCACCGCCTAAACGGTAACGAACGCCTTTCCAACTAGCATATTGGTTAAGTAGTCTGGATTTAATATCCAGATTCTGAACCATTGCTTCAAATTCATCCTGAGAGGCTTGTAGTGAAGGGTCCCCATTAACCACATGCCTATCAGTTTGTGCATTCAGGTTCGCATTGTTGTTAGTACAGGCAGTGAGCACCATGGCCACTGCAATCGCTGGCATCGCCCGCCAGATATATCTCAAAATCGGTTGAGATTTGACCATTACGATTATATTCCCTTGATGTCCTTAACGATAATACCAATCGTTATGTGTGTTAATGCCAAACAAAAACGGGATTCAGCGTAAAGCACTACTATTTATAGGACAATTACCGATCTGCCAAACTGTGCAATACAGCACATAATTCCCTCAACTGAGCAGATAAGTGCATAAAAATAGTATGCCGCGATGAGCCTACCGTATTGGAAAACAGATTGCGAGTATTTTTGCTTATTTCATTTATATGATTTCATGATGAAATCCCTTCCCCCCATGCAAGATATAGCGCAGATATTTCGAGCTGATAACACAGCACAAAAAATTGTCGATTGGCATGAGCGCCGTAGCAGTGAGAAAGATGTCCGCTACGGCTGAAGGTAAAAATAGATGAAGTAAAAGGGCTAGTTTGTGGTGGTACTCGAAGAGGTCTTGCTGGGTAAGCGACGTTCAATCGCTTCGATCAGGAGGTCGCTGGCGGGGGTTAATAACCACCAACTCAATCCCACTAAAACGATGGAAAGAGAACCGACAATGATGTCCGTTAGCCAGTGGGCACCGATCATGACTCGTGGCAAAGAGAATACGACGGTGATGAGCAGACTTATTGCGAACGCTTTACCGCCAAAATAGCGCAGCATAAAGGCGGAAAAAACCATCAGCATCATACCGTGGTCGCCAGGAAAACTGTCGCTGGAACTGTCTTTGGTCGGAAAACCGGTCAGTTCACTGACACGATTGATACCATCGAAATACAGCGTAGGACTGGCATGTTGTACCGGGAGTGCATGTCCCAGTTGGTTCAGTACCAACGCTGTCAGCAGCATGACCACCCCGATTGTCAACATATGGCGCCGACCATTCGAGTCGCGTGCTACATAGAGGGACAGATACAATAACCCCATAGCTAATAGGGAGCACCCATCAAAGGCTCGGTTGTTGGTAAGCGCCACCAGTTTAAGAAATACAGGGCTGGTGACCAGATGCTGATTGAAATAGAAAAAGGTATTTTTATCTATAACAAACCAGAATCCATGGTTCATGGGTAAATACCAGGAAAAGAACAGAATAATACCCACACTATTTAACAGCAAGATAAGTAAAAGATTACGTTTTGACATAGGAATTAATAACATTTTTGTAATGCTCGTTGATAGCGAATAATACCTATTTCAGTATTGCCGGCATGATCATTTCTTGCCATATTTCCGCCATATTAATGACATATTACTGTCATATTTCTTATCTGGTGAGACGCGATAATGCCGGGCTGCATTCCTGTTAAATCAGCATCCCTGTCACGCGTAAAGTCTGTGTCCCATATTCTGGAACTCGTCCCATTTGTATCTGTAGTGTGTTGTCAGAAATGGGAATTTAGTTGTCTTTAAATATAAAATGCATAAATATCAATGAGATGATAATTGGCATGAATGCTGCTTGATGCTGGTCTGAATCAAATAATAATTAAGTGAAAAAGACGATGGATGTTCAGCGTAAAACCAGCAAATTCACTATCAAGCGAGTGGCAATGGCAACTTCATTGTTGATTGTGATTGCCATCGCCAGTTTCTATGCACTGAGCTATACCCCCGACGGATATAAAGTCAGCGCATCCAGTCTGCTGATCGGCGCAGTCAAGAGAGGCGATATGGTGGTAGAAGTGCGAGGTAATGGCTCGCTGATTCCCCGAAATATCAGCTGGATTGCCGCCAATGTGGATGGTCATGTTGAGTCAGTAAAAGTGAAAGCGGGTGCATTTGTTAATACCGGTGATGTGATAGCCGAAATGGTTAATCCGGACTTGGTGCAGGCTACTGAAGAGTTACGTTGGGAATTGGCGGCGAAGGAAGCGGATACCAAAGCGCTTGAGAGTCGGCATGAGAGTAATCTGCTGGGCGCACAGGTGGCAATTGTCGATGCCAGACAAAAATATGAACATGCGAAGCTGGAATATGATGCCGCTGAAATTTTAAATAAACGTAATAATGGTTCGGTATCCATGCTGGTTTACCGCCGTTCCAAACTGGCAACGCAGCAAAACAAACAGAGTCTGGATCTCACCCGTCTACAGTTGGAAAAACTGAAAGTTGCGCAGAAAGCAGATATGGATGCGAACTATGCCCGCGTGAGTAAATTGAAAAACATGTTGGCTCGTTCAGAGTCACAAATTCGTTCATTAACGGTGCGGGCAACAGAATCTGGTGTCATTCAGACGATAAATCTTGAAGTGGGACAGCGTATCAGCACTGGTTACAACATCGCCCGTGTGGCACGCAAAGATCAGCTGATAGCCGAGTTGAAAGTGCCCGAACGACAAATCCGTGATGTGGCCCTCGGCCAGTCGGTCACTATCAATACGCAGATCCATAATATTCAGGGCAACGTTTCTCGTATTGATCCCTCAGTCATTAATGGCACAGTGCTGGTTGATGTCGAATTAACCGGTCCACTGCCAGATGAAGCCCGGCCTGACTTAAGTATTGAAGGTTCGATACAGGTCGCCCGCCTGACCAATATACTTTATGTCCCCAGGCCACTATATGCGCAGAATAATATGCCAGGCATTGTCTATAAACTTTCCGCTGATGGCAAAAGCGCCAAAAAGGTCCAGGTGGTATTTGGCAAAGGTTCAGCGGATGAAATTGCCATCAGTAGCGGACTGACGGTTGCGGATAGGATTGTTTTATCCAGTTATCATGCGTGGGAGCATGTCGAACAGATTAGCATTACTCGTTAAGAGGATAAGTGTATGTCAGCAATTGTAGAGTTAAAAAGCATTAAAAAAGTGTTTTATACCGAGGAGATGGAAACGCATGCACTGAGCGACATCTGTTTCACTATTAATAAAGGTGAATACATTTCCATTTCCGGCCCCTCTGGTTGTGGCAAATCGACATTACTGTCTATCCTTGGTTTGCTCGATAAACCCAGTGAAGGCGAATATAAAATTAACGGTATTGATGTGGGCCACCTCAACGCGAAACAGCAGGCGGTGATCCGCAATCAGGAAATCGGATTCGTTTTCCAGTCATTTAATCTGATTAGCGACCTGACGGTAGAAGAGAATGTCATGTTGCCGCTGACCTACCGCAAAGGAATGCATAAGAAAGAGATGAAATCGATGGCGCAGGCGGCATTGGAAAAAGTAGATATGAAGCATCGCGGTAAACACTTTCCAGCCCAGCTTTCTGGTGGTCAGCAGCAGCGTGTTGCGGTGGCCCGCGCCATTGTTGGTAACCCGACGCTGGTATTGGCGGACGAACCAACCGGTAATCTGGATTCCAAAAACGCCGATGCGGTAATCGCGCTGTTTGATCAGTTACACCAAACGGGCTCGACCATTTGCATGGTGACTCATGATGCTCGTTCGGCGGCAAGGGCGCTGCGACAAATTGAAATTTTTGATGGTATGGTCATTGATGATCGACTGTTGCGAAACTCGATGTGCCTGGCCTGAGGAGCGTTTTATGTCCACTCTGTTCGATTTTCGCTATGCCTGCCGTCTGTTATTGAAACGGCCCGGTTTTTCACTGTTCACTATATTAATCATGGCCGTCGGGCTGGGATTATGCATCTACATGTATTCCATTATTAACAGCCTGGTTCTCAAGCCGTTGCCGTTTAAGGACGGCGATCGGATGGTCATGATCAGCCCCAGTATTAACGATGTGCGGCTGGGCGACTCTCCTATCAGCTTTATGGACTATCTTGATATCAAAGCGCACAGCAAGCGTTTGGAGCAGGTGGGCTACTATTATGGCGATGTCGCGAACATTAATCTCGACGGTCAGGCCTCACGCTATATTGCCATTCGTTCAGGGCCCGATTTTTTCCCTTTTACTGGTGTTCAGGCCGCTAAAGGCCGGTTGTTCAACCAACAGGATGCAGGCGAAGGCGCTAATCCTGTGGCGGTGATCGGGTATGCGCTATGGCAGAACTATTTTGGCGGACGTCAGGATATTCTCGCTCAGTCGCTGCTGGTGAATGGTGTCAGTACCCAAATCATCGGCGTCATGCCAAAGGGGTATGCCTTCCCGATGAATAATCAAATCTGGCTGCCCACCACGTTGAATCCTGCGCATATTACGGTCGAAAATGCACCGAAGGTCCAGGTTTTCGCCAAGATCAAACCAGGTTTTACGCTGGCTGATGTGGACGTTGAACTGAAAAATATCATGGCCGGGCGTGAGCAGCGCTTTCCTGAAATCAACGGTGGGCATTCCGCTTTTGCCATCACCTTTATGGACAGTTTCATGGGGGAAGATTCAAAACCGATCTTTCTGGTGATGTTACTGGCGGTGCTGCTGGTGTTGCTGCTGGCGTGTTGCAACGTTGGCAACATGCTGCTGGTCAGAGCGATTGAGCGTAGTAAAGAAACCGCTATTCGTGTGGCGCATGGCGCTCCGCCGTTACGCGTAGTGATGCAGATGATGTGGGAGAGTGCCATTCTTTGCTGCGCTGGTGGCGTTGTGGGGCTGCTGCTGGCTGGCTGGGGTATTTCATTAACCGGCAGTCTGATTACCTCTGTTGTGCCGGATAAACCGCCGTTCTGGTGGCAACTCGGCATTGATACCGATGTGGTGGTGAAGGCCCTGATTCTGGTGGTTATTGCCAGTATTATTACCGGGGCGCTGCCTGCCTGGAAAATTGTGCACAGTAATGTCAACGATGCGCTACGGGATGGTACACGCGGCGCTCAAAGCCGTAATAGTAGTCGCATCAGTCGCGGGCTGGTGATTTTTGAAGTGGCGCTCTCCAGTTCGGTGCTCTGCGTGGGGGTGCTACTTGCTTTGGTGGTCGCTCAGGCTGCGAAAATTGACTATGGCGTGGACAGTAATAATGTCTGGACGGCAAAGGTGAGTCTGCCGCCGATTAATTACCCTGATGACGCCAGCAAAGTGAATTTCTTTAACCGTCTGGTGAGCGATTTGAAAACCCAGCCCGGGGTCGTGCAAGCGGGGCTGATGAGCCGCCTTCCCGGGGAATTCACCTCGGCCAGCAGTATTGAACTGGAAGGTAGTAGCTTCACGCGATCCAACCGTAATCAGTTCCCCCGAGCCAACGATGTGGTTGTTTATCCATCCTCGCTGAGCGCGTTGGGAATTATGCCGGAAGAGGGCCGGTTGCTGACACAGAATGATGATGCTCAATCGCAAAAGGTGGTAGTGATAACCCGCTCATTCGCCCAGCGTTACTGGCCAGATGAAAAAGACGTGGTCGGTAAACGTATCCGCTGGATCGATGGCGAAGATCATGCATGGTACACGGTGGTAGGAGTCATACCGCATGTGATTCAGGGCCGGCCTTTTGGTCATAGCCAGTGGATGCCTTCCGTTTACCGTTCCATGCTTCAGGTTCCCCAGGAGCAGATATCCGTGGTGGTTACCGGCGTACCGCATGAGAACCTGAGCAATGTGATTCGACATGCCGTCAGCAGCATTGATGCTCAACTGCCGGTATATCAGGAGAAAACGTTACAGGAAGTGATTGACCGTAACACCTCCGGGTTAAGCTATATCTCTATTTTGTTTAACATTTTCGGTATAATGGCGGTATTGCTGGCGGGCAGTGGCATCTATGGTGTGATGGCGAAAACGATTAATCAGCGTTATCAGGAGTTTGGCACCCGTCGCGCCCTGGGCGCAACCAGAGGCGATATTATCGCGCTGATTATGCGGCAAGGATGGTGGCAACTGGTATTGGGATTAGTGATTAGCGTGCCGGTCATTGGTGCCATCAGTCCGATGATTCTGGTCACCTTCGGGTATCCCGGCATTGGTATGATGATGCTGTTTTCCATCACATCATTGATGATTGGTCTGGTTGTCACGTTCGCCATCCTGTTACCAGCAAAACGTGCAGTGCAGACCAGTCCAATGGATGCCCTGCGACATCAATAACTGCGCTATAGATGAAAAAAGGCTGAGAACATAAAGTATGGGCAAAAGATACCGGGTTCTGGTCGCCGACGATGATGCCATCATCCTTAGTACACTCAAACTGATGTTGAAAGTGCATCAGTTTGAGGTGATTACCGCAACCCAGCCGGAAGAGGTGTTAACCCAGGTACGCCAGGGAACACCGGATATTGCGCTGGTTGATCTCAACTACCAGCGTGACACAACCTCGGGTCAGGAGGGGTTGTCTCTGATTGAGAGTATCCGGCAGATTGATGCCGATCTTCCCGTGGTCGTCATGAGCGGTTGGGGCTCGATAGATATTGCTGTTGACGCCATGAAAAATGGCGCCGCTGATTTTATTCAGAAGCCCTGGGAAAATGAGCGTCTGGTTCATGTGCTCAATACCCAGCTACAATTGGTGGAAGGCATAAAAAAACAGCGTTCGCTCCTGCAACAGAATACGTTGTTGCAGGAGCAACTGCATCCGTGCCTACAGAAGAACATTGTTGCCTGCTCCAGGGCGATGCAGGAGCTGTTAAACCTGCTCGACCAGGTGATTCCAAGCGATGCCAGTATTTTGCTGACTGGCGAAAATGGCACCGGTAAAAGTATGCTGGCGAGTTATATTCATCAGCGTTCGATGCGACGTGAGATGAGCTATGTTTCGGTCAACATGGGATGTATTCCTGACAGTCTGTTTGAAAGTGAAATGTTTGGGCATGTCAAAGGGGCGTTTACTGATGCCAAACAGCAGCGTATCGGCCGTTTTGAACTGGCGGATGGCGGCACGCTTTTCCTCGATGAAATAGGTAACACGCCGCTGAATCAGCAGGTCAAACTCTTGAGAATGCTGGAGGAACGGCAGTTCGAAAAAGTTGGGGCCAGTAAGACGCAGTTCGCTGATGTCCGTATTATTGCCGCCACCAATGCAGACTTCGATACCATGATCGCCAATGGCTCGTTTCGCCGTGATCTCTACTACCGGTTGAACACCTTTGAATTTCGCGTGCCAGCGTTACGTGAAAGACCGGAGGATATTGGTCCGTTGGCACAAGGAATGATGGCGGCATTTGCCGAAAAATACCGCAAACCGGTGCTGGTGCTGACGTCTGAAGCGCTGGAATTGTTGCAACAATATCCATGGCCGGGAAATATCCGCGAGCTTAATCATATTCTGGAGCGGGCCGTACTGCTTAGCCGGGCCGGGACGCTGGATGTACCATTGTTGAAAATGGTACTGTCCATGGATTTCACGCCTAACAACGCCGATAGCCGATTACCGTGTGAGCCAACCTGCGCGGATAATCTGCCCGGAATCTCTGCGGCAGTGGATTTGGATGATGAGGGTACGTGGCAAACATTGGACGATATTGAACAGATGGCGCTTCAGCAGCGTCTGCGGGAGTTCGATGGGAATGTCATTGAAGCCGCCGAGTCTTTAGGCCTGAGCCGCAGCGCATTTTATCGCAGGTTAAAAAAGAATAGCTGATGAATATAGCCTGGAGCTCGCTAGAAGCGTTACAGCGCTGGCTGATACTGTTGGCGTCATTACCCTCGGCCATTGGCGTGATCGCTCTGATGATCTGGAATGGATTCTCCGGTTATCTGGTGGCGCTGGTGGCGCTAATGCTCTGTGTCTCTATTGGTTATTGTGTGCTCATGACCCGTCAATCCCTGCATTATCAGATAGCCACGCTGATGAATTTAATTGAAGCCATCACGCACAATGATTTCAGCTTACGTGGTAAGCAGCAGAAAAAAAACAGCGCCTTGAATGGGTTGATTGACATGATCAATGAACTGGCCTCTTCAATGCAGCAGCAACGCTTGACGGTGAAGCAACAGCAGTACCTGGTTAAAACCGTGATTAATAATATTGATGTGGCCATTGTGGCTATCAATAATCAGGGTGAAGTGGCTTTTCTCAATAACACCGCGGCAAAACTGCTTAACACCACGCCTCAGACCATACAGGGACAATCTCTGGAATCACTGCCGTTTAAACCGCTATTTGAGCAGCCGGAAAACAGTGTTATTGAATGGAATTTTCCAGAGCGTCACGGGAGATTCAAGATTGGGCATGACAGCTACTTTGAAGACGGATTGCGCCAGCGGTTGTTGTTTATTACGGATGTCAGTCAGTTACTGCGTGAGGAAGAGTATCGGGCCTGGAGAAATCTACTGCGCGTCATGAGCCATGAGATTAATAATACCTTGACCCCGATCGCTTCACTCAGCCAGGTATTGACGTCATTGATCCCCACGGAAGAGAAGGAAGAGTACCAGGACATTCGTGATGGATTACAGATTATTCATGAAAGAGCCAATAACCTGAGAAGCTTTGTCGAAAGTTATCGGAAGTTGGCCTCTTTGCCCAAACCCGAAAAGTCATTACAGGATGCGGGTGAATTGATTCGTAATCTGTTGCCGCTTTTCGAGCACCGTAAAATAGTGCTTCATGATTCAGGCCGGGCGATGATCAATATTGATGCGGTACAAATAGAACAGTTGATGATCAATATTCTGAAAAATGCGGATGAGTCGATGACTGACGAGATCGACGGTGTGGTGACATTAGGCTGGCAGATTAAAGAGAACAAATTTCATCTCGACGTGCTCGATGAGGGGCATGGTATTGGCAACCGAGACAATTTGTTTGTCCCTTTTTACAGTACGAAGAAAAATGGTAGTGGTATCGGTCTGATGCTTTCGCGGCAAATTGTGGAATTACACGGTGGTTATTTCAGTCTGGAAAATCGTCGGGACAGAACCGGATGTAAGGTGAGTATTACGCTTCCCGTGTAGAGTGGTTCCATTGCATTCACTCCGTGTTAACGCTGCTTTCTTTTCCTTCGTGCATAAACGTGATGATACGTTGATGAAGGGCGTGGTCCTTCAGTATGCCTCGATGTCCCAGGCCCGAGGTCAGAAACAGCTGGCTGTCGGGAAAAGCGCTGACCATATTGTAAGCCTGATGCAAGTCTATATTACTGTCATCACGATCATGGCAAATCAACGTGGGAACAGGGATAGCCTTCCAGGATGTGGTGGAGATAAGATCAGGATGCAGGCCATAGCGTTGATGGTACTCTTCTGCCAATTGAGTGCGTAACGAAGAGGGAACCCGGTGATAGTCAATCCAGGCATCCAGCAGACAGGCAAAAGAGTCTGGACTGCTGATATTCACCAGTTGATGGCAGTCTAGCCCTTTCCATTTCGCCAGGGTTGCGGCAGTACCACCGAATGAGTGACCAATAACCGTCTTGAAAGGACCGTAGTGATTACCCAGCATGAGCAGCAATTGCACCAGATCATAGAAAGAACAGCGCTCGCCGGCGGAATTGCCGTGTGCCAACAGATCGGGTGCAATCACTTCATAACCTTGAGCAACCAGTTTTTCAGCCAGCGGACGAAACATCACACTGTGCCCCTCCCAGCCATGTACCAACAGCACGCGCTGGTGGGATCCCGGCCCTGACCGGTAAACGGTGATCTGTTGGCCGGCGAACACCAGAGAATCCTTATTCAAGGATTGAAGATAAAGCAGATCGCTATTTTTACAGGGCATTCGGTGCGGATGTTCGAACAGCGCGATGGCATAATCAACGGCACGATGCGGTGAAATCCTGTTCAGAATGGTGATATCCACCTGCCGTAATCTACGGCAAGTGTGGCCGTAATGCGTTTCCGGCGTAATCTGCGTTTTCAGCAGCAGGCTGGGGCGACGTTTCAATTTGACTAGACAATGGTTGTAGCGGTAATGGGCCACCGCGGCCAGTTTCAATAATGGGTAACAGAGATCATACAGCATTCAGTTTTCCCATCTTTTTGACCAGCAGGTAGTACTCGTAAACAAACACGGTCAAATAGAGAAGATTAAAAACCAGGATGATGTTAATCAGCCGGTGAATATTCTGTCCACCGTCGGCCAGTAACACCGCCATTATCAACAAGGCTTCCATCACAAACGTCACTAGCAGAACCCGTTTACCTCGACCTAATTGCTCCAGAATGGTTTGTATGCTTGCCACCAGTGATGTCATGAAAAAAGTGGGTAGCAGCCATGCCATTATCAGATAGGCGGTTTTGCGGATCTCTTCGCTACCCGCCAGCAGATCGACCAACAGGTGTTGGCTGAAAAAGGCGAGCAGGGTAAAAACCAGGTAGCTGAGGGCGATCCAACCCAGTCCTTTACTGAGGATTCGGCTCAACGTGGCGGATGTGGCGCTGTTGGATAGCTTTTGGTTTACGCAGATAGCGATGGCGGAACCGATAGCCACGGCGGGAATAATAAAGAAAGTGCGTAGTTTGACCACAATCAGAAAACCGGTGGCGTAGCCGAGACCTGACTTACTGAGTAAGGGAAAAATGACCGCTGAACTGGCGAAAGCCAGCATCATTGACAGAAAAATTGGCACGCCAGCATCGGCGGTGATCGCCAGCAGTCGGGGTAAATAGGTCCTTGCCTGAGCGCGTTCGCCTTGAGAAACCGTTTTCACCATAGTGATATATGAGCACGGCAGCAGCAGCAGCGCCGCGATCAGATTGGAGTAAATAACAGCAGAGAAACCAAGGTGATAATAGTTAAAACCAATATAGCAACTGATAAAATTGATCAGAATAAAACCAATAATAAACGTCATACTGGATTTGCTTTTACTTTGCCCACGCAGTGCGGCATTGCTGAGTTCAAAGATCAGAAAAGGAATCAGCGATAGCATATAAACCGGCAAAATCGTGTTGAATAACCGGGTATTATTACTGACATAAAGATGTTGCAGTGGGGCGGCGAATAGCCAACTGCCTAGTGCAATTAATGCCAGAAACAGCGCGCCGACCAGAGCGAAAAGCAGTGTACTGTTTATTACGTTGCGGCGCGGCCAGTGCTGCGTGGAACGGGCGCTGAAGATCTGATTCGTAATCGTCAGGCATTCAAGCAAGGCAATAAACAGAAAATGAAACGGCTGTAACATGGAAAGCAGGTACAGTGCATCATTACCGGCGCTATTGTTACCCAGAATCCAGATCTGGCCGTTTTGTGACAGTGAAACCACTACGGCCGTTAAGATCATTGGCCAGGCCAAGGTGACAACTTGTCTTAAATCACTCTGTCGTGGATATTCCGCGGCATAAAGTGCGGGTTGTTTGGACGTTGTCATAAAACGGTTTCCTCACATCACGGGGGCCGGCTGATGCCAGATATCGTTGCCTGTTTTTCCCGAAGCGCTATAGAGCAACATCGAAAAATGGCTCAGCGTATGACTGTTACCCAGCAGAAAACCATGCCCGCCCATGAGTTTTTCCGCTTTATTGGTGAGCTGTGTGATCGCATAGTGTTCCTGCTCAAGGCCGGTGAAATCGCCCTCTTCAAGACGCAAGATCAACTGAAATTTCAGTTGAGTGATGTCGGCGTATATTTCAGAGAAGCTGGCCTTGATCAGCTGATGCCGGGTGGTTTTTTGTCCGAAACTTTGCCGCTGATTAAGGTGCGTATAGGACATGTCGAGGATTTTTGCCGCCAGCCCGAGTCGTAGCGCCGCCACTAGCAGAGACTGTTGTGGGGTGCCGGCTTGACTGGTGGCGACTTGTGCTACTGCCAGTCCCAGGTAATTCAGCAGCCGATCATCAGCCAATGTCGTCAACGCTGTATCCGCCACCGCCGAACCATCACCCTGTAATAGCGGCAACGGAGGCTGAAGGGAATACAGCGCGACACCGTTACTGGCCAGATAACCCTGGCTGCCCGTTATCCATAAAGTGAGCTGACTTAATATTTCCGCCGGTTGCGCCGTGCGTCCACAGTGCAGCGCTTGCTCAACGTGTTGAGAGGAAAGCGTCATCATTGTTGGGCTGTGCAAGTGTAGGATTCAATATAGGCAACCAGTGTGCCGACAGTATTAAATGATTGTTGGCTGATCTGATCAGGGTCAAACATCAATCCATCGATATTATCCTCCAGTGTCAACAAGAACTGGACAAAGCTGACGGAGTCGAGATCCAAATCCTCATCAAAGCGCGTGGTGTCAGTCAGCACAACAGGCTCACCATCTAACACTTCATCCAGAGCCAGTTTGATTGCGTCTAAAATTGCCATATTGTCATCTCACTAATTAAAGGTTGCGGTGTGTTTTAAAATATTCAGCGAGGAGAATGTAATTCCCATCCCTGCCGAAAATAATAGTGCTGAATTAAAATCGCGATGTTCCGTGATCATCTGTAAATTAAAAAATACATCTGAACAAAAGGTGTGGCCATATTTACCAATATGGGATAAATCAAGTTTATCCTCCCAATCCATATCCAAAGCGAGACGGGATAGTAATGGCCGGTTTAAATTATATGAAATCACTACGTCGGGAGGGTTATCCCTTATTGAATCAGAAGAAAGAAATGTCACCAATTGGTCATAAAAGACATTTCGCATTTCATTTCTTTCTTGCACGGTAGTGTTTTCTGGATTCTTGTAATACTGGTTAATATGTGTCACTTTTGATGCAGTAATTTGCCATTTCCCTATTTTACTGCTGAGTAAACAGGCGGCAGACATTTCACCTAATAACCCCACTGGCATTTTATTAAAGTAAGGAGAAAAACTTTTTTCGCCACTCAGAATAATTGCCACGCCATCAAAATCCGTAGTGTGAAGTTGTCGAATCAAATGCACCGCGCTTAATGCGGAAGCGCAATGATTCAGGCTGAGTGTAAACGTCGTCCAGCGCGTCAGACCACATGCATTAGCCAGATTTTTCAGCCACTCATCATCGAAAAACGTATTGTGCGTCTGGGTCTTGGTAAAGATCAAATAACCTTTTTTGTTGCACAGTGACGGATGCCTGGACACTAATTCCGATAAGGTTTCAAGATGCATATCAAAATGACTTTTCTCGATCATCGACACGCTGTCCAGTTGGTAAATACGTTGATAAATCTTGATTTCTTTATCGGAAAGCTGATGACTTTCTGCCAATTCCCGTAAGGGCCTGCAACGGTAGCTAGTGGGTTGGCTACACTGAATGTCCTTTATGAAGAGCATAAGCCGCTGTCCAGATATTGGTTATTAACTAACGCTGGCGACATGATGGCAAGTCAACACGGGCACTAATATTACCGTAATATTACCGTGAACCTACGGGCACAATGTCTTGATAGGAAGTAAATTATGCATTTTTTTTAACGGGATTTGCCTGAAATTGCTGAGTGATACTTTTTCTATTTTTTAATCCATATTTACAATTCTAGTCAAAATTATGAAAAAACACCCTATTACTATGCAGAAATATGCCACAGCTTACTGATTTATATCTCGCGGATATTTGGCGAGTTTTTATTGGATGGAGAGATCATGTCACTCATCATAAATGAGATTGTATCAATAATAACAGTAGAGTTAGAAAAGTTGGGGTTAGATGACCACAGAATAAGTCTGGTGCTTTCCGGTCGTGAGCTTTATGGTTTTTCTGGCGTGCTCGACTCCGTGAAATTAGTTGAGCTGATTGCTGGGTTAAATGAACGTATTGAAAAAATTATCGGTAGAGAATTTGATCTATTTGAAAAGATGGATGGTGAATTCCTGGGTAATTTCCTCAATATTAATTCTCTCAGTCACTACCTCGCAGAGAGTATTCAGCATGCACCGCTTTAATTACCAGACAGCATTCATCCATCAGAATGGTATTGAGAAACTGAATTTCGACGCGCTGGTTCAGGTAACCGGGACACCATGTTATATATACAGTGCCAATCAAATACGACATGACCTAAAAACACTAACAGAAACATTGCCAGCAGAATTAAATTACTTTTATTCCTTAAAAGCCAATCCGAATGTGTCGCTGATAAAAATTATCAGACAATATGACGTCGGCTGTGAGGTCTGTTCCGCCGCCGAATTGGAAATGGCGCTGGCAGCGGGCGCCACGCCACAGCAAATCATCTTTGTCGGGCCAGCCAAATCGCCGCAAGAGCTACGCCGTTGTGTGGCGTTAGGGATTAAAGCGGTAGTGGTGGAATCTCTGGCGGAACTGCGGCAGCTCAATGACATCGCTGCCGAAGCGGACCGTCAGCAAACCTTCATGTTGCGTATCAATCCGGATTTCAGCACCGAGAAAGCCCGGCTGGTGATGAGCGGCAAACCTCGGCAATTCGGTATTGATGAATCCCAAGCACTGGCTGAGCTATCGTGCCTGCATCACTATCCACATCTGAAAATGGTCGGGATTCATATTTATCTTGGCACACGCATTCTGGATGCTGAGGCGATTGCCAGTAATACCCGCAACATTCTGGTACTGGCGGAGAAGATTCAGCAGCAACTGTCTTTCCCGCTGCAATTTGTTGATATCGGTGGTGGCCTGGGTGTGCCTTACTACGCCAAGGAACAGCCGCTCGATCTGGCTGCTCTCGGCTACAGTCTGGCGCCGCTCCTGGCGGCGTTTCGACGACAGTTCCCACAGATGCAACTGATGATGGAGCTGGGCCGTTACATGATTGCCCGAGCGGGAATTTTCGTTACGCGAGTCCGTTATCTTAAAGATTCCAAAGGATCAACGTTTGCCATTTGTGACGGTGGTTCTAACTGCCACGGGGCCGCGGCGGGATTGGGGTCGGTCATTCGCAAAAACTTCCCGGTGCGGCGTTTGGCTGCCAGGCAGGAAGGTGCGATGCAAACCTATACGCTTTCCGGCCCACTGTGTACGCCGACCGATATCATCGCTGATACGGTCACACTACCCAGATTGGCGGTTGGTGACCTGATTGGTGTTTTCAATTCTGGTGCCTATGGACCAACGGCTTCCCCGGTTTATTTTCTCAGTTTTGGTTATCCGGCAGAAATTCTGGTTGATGGTGATCGGGCGACGCAGATCCGCAAACCGGATGGTGTGGCACATATGCTGAATCAGCAACAACCGGTCGATCTTGAGATTCCGCAACCCTGACGGTTTGCAACGACAGAGCGTAACTATGGATCTTTATCTGGATAGCGCCCACATCCATTGCCTGACTTTTACCGATCAGGAGACGTTTTCCTTACCGGCAACTGATCGCGTGGAGGTGGTTGACGCGTGGCTACAGGCGTTTTATCAGGCTAACGACCGACCGTGGCACGCGACCAGTAGCCGTGCGCAGGCATGGATTGAGGGCGAGTCACGTGTCACGTTTACCGACATCGCCGGCGCGCTGATCTCACGCCTGCAACCGGAAGTGGAACTGAGCGATCTGGATGTGGTGATACTGGCCCACTGGACGCCTGATGCGTTAATGGGATGTTCTGTCACCAATTTTATCCTGCATCAATGTCATGCCAGCCAGGCGTTCGCGTTCGCGGTCAGCGACTGTGGGCTGATGGCTCCGTTTACCGCGCTGGAGTTAATCGATCGCTATCTTCCTGCCACGCAGGGTAAAGCACTGTTGCTGATCGTTGATCAACATCTGCTGATGCATGAGTCACCCACGCTGGATCGCCTGGCGGGTAGGGACTGTGGCGCAGCGTTGTTATTTCAACGTCAAGCGGGTCGCTGTCGGTTGAAAGCCCGCTGGCAGCAGTGTGGTGATGATGAAAACACCCCCGCGTATTTTGCGGCACAGCTAAAACAACACGCTATCAAGCCGGAAAGCACACTGTTGATCACTGCTGAGCCGCAGCGTCACTCAGCGATGGCATTCACTGCCATGCTCACCCCGCAGCCGGCGTTACTGTGCGCCGCGCCTTTCTTTGAACTGGCCAGCGTACTTCAGGCGGAAAAGCCAGCGGCAGAGACCCTATTGCTGACCTGTCATCGGCATAATAATTGCCATGTGCTGGCATTCTCACTGGAGGACGTCGATGAACATCATTGATATTGCGACACTGATTAACCCGCAATTGACGGCGTTATCGACGCTGCAACAGCACTATCAGTGGGGAGCGCGAAACCAGAAAATTTTCAGCCGCTTTCATAAGCTGGAATCCGCCTGCCTGTTTCCCGATCTGGCATTATCCCGGATGTTGAGTGAATGCCTGGCTCGATTACTGGCCCGTCACCCGGAAAAACGACAGCAGATCACCCATGTTGCCTATGCGCATTCACTGCACAGCACGTATCCCTTCGATGCCGATGTGCTCCGTACCGTCGTGGCCGAACATTTGCCTGCCAGCGTGGAGGTATTATCGGTAACGCAGAACTCCTGTGCCTCCTCGTTTGCCGGACTGGCGCTGCTACAGCGAATATTGCCCGCAGCCGATGCGTCGGCAGGTTTCGCTGTGCTGTTAACCGGTGACAAGTGTTTCCATCAAACGGTGCAGTATGTTGATCAGAACGGCGTGTTTGGTGAAGGGTGCAGTGCCGTGCTGGTAAGCCGCGCCGCTGATGCGGGCGGCAGTGTCATTGAAGGCATGGGATGGGCGATGATTGGCGGACTCGGTAGTCGCACGGTAATCACCGATCGCCAGGTTGAGAACCGTTATGACCATGATTTCATGCCCACCATGATGTCCGCCATCGAGCGGGCAATGGCGACGGCCCGTATCAGCGCACCGATGATTGAAACCGTGCTGCCATATCATATGAGTCCGTCCACTTTCGATCGCATTGCTGACCGACTTGGTCTGGAGCGAAACTGCGTGATGCGTGACAACCTCTACCGGCTTGGTCACTGCTTCTGTGGCGATGCCTTTATCAACTTACATGATGTGATGCACAACCCTGCGGCTGTTAAGCCACAAGGCCGGATGCTGGCTGTCGCCGCCGGAGTGGCCGGTACGTTCAGCGCCATGGTATTGCGTCGACAGGAGGCAGCATGATGCAAATGAATTATCAGGTACTCAGTCAATATCTTGATGTCAGCGCGGAAACGCGGCCGGAGAGTATCGCCGTCATCGGTAACAATAGCGAAATCAGCTACGCACAACTGAGGAACGATGCGTTAAAGATCGTGACCTGGCTGGTTGAGCAGAATATCCAGCGTGGGGACCGGGTGATGGTCTGGATGACAAACAGCCCGGAATTGATCCGCTGTTTCTGGGCGATTCAATATATCGGTGCCGTTTATGTGCCGATACACCCCGATACTCGGGCGGAAAAACTGGCGTGGATCAGTGATGATTGCGCCGCCAGCCTGATTATTACTGATGCAGCGCTGGAGAGTGAACTTGAGCTGGCCGGTGAACAGATGCGCCGGCTGCCAACCCTGTTGCTCAATGGCCCGAGTGAACGTCCGTGCTCACAGTTAACCGCTATTCTGGCCTCAAATGGTGCACCAGCATTGCCGGGAAAGCGATTGAGCCAGGATCTGGCGGCGATTATTTACACTTCCGGGTCAACCGGAAAACCCAAAGGCGTCATGTTGACACAACTGAATATGATTGCCGCATCGCAATCGGTCGCCAGCTATTTGCACTTGGTGGAAAGTGACAGAATTTTTTGCGCCATCCCGTTAAGTTTTGACTATGGCCTGCATCAGGTGATTATGTCGGCACTGATCGGCGCCACGCTGATTATTGAAACATCGTTTGCGCAGCCGCTGTTTGCGCTGCATCGCCTGGTGAAGCAGCAGGCAACGGTATTTCCTTTGGTGCCGACCATGCTGAGCCTGATCGTACCCTTGGCCAGGCGTTTTGATTTCTCCTCGCTACGCCTGATTACCAATACCGCCGCGGCGTTAAATCCCGCTGACATCGATAAAATTGGCGAAATATTCAGTCAGGCCCAGCTGTTCTCAATGTACGGACTGACCGAATGTCATCGCTGTACGTATCTTGAGCCCGCCATGCTGGAAACCCGTAAGCAAAGCGTCGGGAAGGCTATTCCCAATACTGAAATGTGGGTGGTTGACCCGCAGGGACGCGCACATCGACGCAATGCCACCGGCGAGCTGGTGATCCGGGGCGCGACGGTGATGCTCGGCTATTGGAATAATCCGGAGAAAACCGATGAAAAATTAAAGCCCGGGCCGCTTCCCGGCGAGCGGGTACTGTATACCGGCGATATCTGCCGTCTGGATGAAGAGGGCTATCTTTATTTCGTCAGCCGGCTGGATGACGTACTCAATGTCTGTGGCGAGAAAGTCGCTCCGCGTGAGGTAGAGTCGGTGCTGGCTGGCTTCTATAACGTCAGCCAGGTCGCGGTGATAGGTTTGCCCCATCCGGTTTACGGCGATGAAATTGTGGCGTGGATAGAAATAGCGTCAGCCGCCACGACCCACCACCAGCAAATTAAAGAGTGGTGCAAAACACGGATGGAAGCCTACATGGTTCCGCACCGCTTTTATTTCACCCAACATCTTCCTAAAAACAGCAACAGTAAAATCGATCGGCTGGCGCTAAAAGCCTTAAGCCTCGACCCACCGGATTCAACCATATCGTCAGGAGTGAAGAATGGATAGCTACGAACGCTTGGTTATTGACGCCATTGCCCAAGTGATGGATATCGACGATACCGCAGAACTGCACAGCGGTATCCAGATTGAGCGCGATCTGGGGTTCGACAGCGGCTTGTATATTGAATTGATCATGTATCTGGAAGATGCGATTGACGGGTTGCATCTTGATCCGGCATCGCTGGATATCAAACATTTTGAAACCGTTGGCTCGATTGCCCGTTATATCAATGGATTAATGATTACCGAGGCCTCATGAGTATCGTGCAGGGACAACCCGTATTGTGGGCGATATTTCAGCGTTTTCGGCACTGTCAAACGGCCGCTTACCATCATGTTGATGGCGATCTGCGTTATGACGAACTCTATTTTCTCGCCAATGACTTGAGCCGACAGTTGATTGCGCAGGGCGATGGCGCAGTGATGATCTACGGACACAAAGATAAACGTTATCTTATTGCTGTCTGGGCCTGCATTCTCGCCGGCAGGGCATTCGTACCAGCGGAAACCGACAATTCTACCGCCAGGTTGACGCAAGTGATGGCAGGGGCTGATGTGCAACTGGTACTGAATGCCACCGCTGATGCAGCTCATCTGACGCAAAAGGATGTCCCCTGGTGGCCGGTTGAGCTGGTCGCCCGTCGTCAGGCGGAGCCCGTGCTGGCACTACGGCAGGTGCCGCCGTCAGCCACCATGTATATTATGTTCTCCTCCGGCACCACGGGTTTGCCAAAAGGCATTGCGGTCAGTTATGACAATGTGAGTGACTTTGTCGGTTGGTTGGCGGAGGAGTTTGTACTGAATGGCGCCGTGAGTGGCAATATTCGTTACTGTTTTGATGTCTCTCTGTTCGAGCTGTGGCTGGCCTGGCTTAATCTGCAACCCCTTTCTGCACTGGATCACCGGGAATTCATTAATACCCGTAAATACATTAGTCGTCATGCAGCTTACCGCACGGTGACCTGGGTATCCACCCCCACCATCACGCGTTACTACCTGAATGACAAAATGTTCTCCGCCGTATCCCTGCCACATCTGACACACTTCATTTTTTGTGGGGAAGTGTTGTCGAAAGCCTTGGTCAGTGAGCTGTGGCAACGTTTCCCTGGATGCAGAATCACCAATACCTATGGTCCGACGGAATGCACCGTGGCGGTAACGCACGTTGATATTCAGCCTGAGCATCTGGCGGACGCATTACCGTTACCACTCGGCAGTGTGCGTCCGGGAACCGCCATCGAGATTGCGCCCGCCGCGGCGGAACGGGGCGAAATGGTCATCAAAGGCCGTTCGGTTGGTGCCGGCTACCTCAACGCCACGCCACAGCAACAGGCGCGTTACTTCATTGATGCGGCGGGAGTTCGGGGTTATCACACCGGTGATCTGGGATCGGTATGTCAACATCGGTTTTATTTCTGGGGACGTACTGATCGGGAAATAAAACTACAAGGTTACCGTATCGAACTTAATGAAATCGAAGGGTATTTACGTAGCCTGGATCAGGTACGCGAAGCCTTTATCGAACCCTGGTACCGCCGGGATACCTTACAGGGGATCAGCGCTTTTGTATTGAGTGATGACCCGCCTGATTTTGCCGCGATGGGGCAGGCGATGTGCCGTCATTTTCCGCCCTATATGATCCCCAAACGCTGGTATGCCATTACCCATCAGTCTCTTAACCTCAACAGTAAACTCGACCGCAAGGCGGTAAGCGAGTCGGCCACCCGTGAAGGAAAATATTATGTTTTCGTCAATGATGCAGGCGATCGTTAGTCATCTTGATCAATCGGGTGACGCCATTGCTATCATATCGCCGGATGGACAGTTCAGTTGCCGGCAGGTTGCCAGACGTGTGCAGGCCATCGTTGATGTTTTACAGCAGCTAAAGCCGACACGGGTGTTGGTCCTTGGCCATAAAGAACTGGATACCCTCTCGGCATTGATTGCCTGCGCCTATTGCGGTATCGCGTTTACTGTAGCGGATTCCGCCAATCCGCTGTCCAGAGTGGTGAGAATGGCCGAGATTTATCAAACCGACCTGATCCTGGATGGGCGTGTGGCTTCGCAGCCTGTCGGCGATGACGCGATCACTCACTACCCGATAGTGGCGCTGGCGTTATTGCCCGACAGTGATTGCCAACTGACAGCGTGGCAGCCGCCTGCGGATAATCCGATTTTTTATGTGTTGTCAACGTCCGGCAGCACTGGTTTGCCGAAAGGCGTCAAGATTGGCTATGCACAGTTTGGCGCCTTTTACGCCTGGTATCGTGAGATCATGCTGATTGAAGCCCCCACCGGCGCACATCTCAATCATGCGCGTCTCTCCTTTGATATGGGTCTGCTCGATCTGTTTACCAGCCTCGCGCTGGCGAAACCGGTGATTATGTTATGTCACGCGCATAATGCGATGCCGCGCCAGAACCTCAATCTAATGAGATGCCAGACAGCGGCGCCGGTAACCAGCTGGTTTTCAACGCCAAGTTTTCTGGAGATCATGTGTCTGGATCCTCAGTTCAACCAGCAGGTTTTGGCGCATTTACGGCTGGTGATCGTCGGGGGTGAATTTGTCTCGCCACAACTGATTGGCAAAATCCATCAGCGCTTTCCACAGGTGCGGGTGATGCACGGTTATGGGCCGACGGAAACTGCTTGCCTCACACATCTTCACCCTATCGAGCGGTTGTCTGACGGCGAACACACACTGTTGCCACTAGGCAAACCCCGTGGCAATAACGTGATTGGCATCGAAAATGATCGTGGTGAGCCGCTTCCCATTGGGGAGGTCGGGGAAGTGGTGATTTACGGTGAACAGGTCGGCTTGGGATATTTGCCCGAATCGCATCCGAAAAATGTCGCTTTCGGTGGTCATGACGATAGGCGTTTCTACCGCACCGGCGACTACGGTTTCGTCAATGAACATGGCGAGCTGTGGTTAAAAGGCCGGATAGACCGCCAGGTCAAATGGCATGGTAACCGAGTGGAACTGGCGGAAATTGAAGCGGTAGCCTGCCGCTACCCGCGGGTAAACCAGGCGGCCGCCGTACCGGTTTATCAGCACAATAAACTGGCTGACGTGATTATGTTTCTGCAACTACATGAGGATACGCCCGAACAGCGGCAGGGTTTTGTACGTCATATTAGTGAACACCTGCCCAAATATATGGTGCCGACGTCCCTCCATTATCTGCAACAGCTACCGCTGAGTCTGAATGGCAAAATTGATCATCAGGCGTTACTGCAATACTGGCAGCAAAACTATCAACGTCAGGGTAGCCCGTCCTGAATGAAAGACACTGACGCCATGCAAGCAGGGGTAAATCAGTGATGCGGCTGACAGTAATAATCAGCCTGACTGAATTCATTAGCAGATGACACTACCGATATCTTGCTGTTTTTAATGGGAGAAACCATGAAGTTGAGCGTGCCGCAAATGGCGTTAAGAGAGTTGGCCTTATCTTCGCTGGCATCAGGGCGTTCTATTGGTCAACTTATTGAGCAAGATCCGGATAATTATCTGGCAACTGTGAATTATGCGTTGGCGCCACAAATTAACCGCCTGGGACTGCCGGAGAAATATAATCCCGCACCATTGGTGCTGAGTAACGGTGACGTTATTTATGAATTAACGGTTTCACAACGGTGTTTATTTTACGAAGCACTGGGGTATGTCGAACCCAATCTTATTTTTTCCTGTCCGAATCCGGGCATGTCGGGTTTTGTTTTACAAACTATTGGTAATGCTGAAGAGCAGGAGCGTTTTTTTTCCCATTTTCGCCAGCGACTCTGCTGGAGCTGTTTCGCCATGAGTGAGCCCATGCACGGCACTGATGCCAGCGAGATGACGACCCGGGCTATTAAAGTGGATGGCGGATGGTTGATCCGTGGGGAAAAATATTTTATCGGCAATGGGATAAACGCGGATATCGGTGTGGTATTTGCCCGCAGCAATGACGGGCCTTTGGGGATTAACCTTTTTCTGTTTGAACCCCGCAACGTATCGGGTTTTTCCGCCACCCGACTTCCAGTCCTCGGTGTGCCGGGAAGTAATATCTCACATCTGGTATTTGATGATATGTGGCTGGATGATGATGCCCTGATCGGCCAACATCTGCGACCGGTCCAGCGTTTCTCCGCCGCGGCCATGAATACGTTTGACAGTTTGCGTCCCTGTGTCGGCTCGCTATCACTGGGCGTGGCCCGCGCCATCGTGGATCATGTTCAACAAGCCGGACTGCTTACGCCGTCTCGCCACCGGGAATGGTTACAGCAGGCGCAGCGGCGACTGGCGGCGGCATTAGGGCAGTTAATCCACTGCACAGAACGGGTGGATCGTGGAGAAACCATCAGCCGACAAATTGGTCTGGCAAAAGCGATGGCTACCAGTACGGCAGAATCGGTAGCGGAACAGGCCGTTCACCGTTGTGAGGCGGGGGCTGTTCTCTTCGATCCGCAGTTGAGAAAACTGATGCGTGATATTAAAGGTTTTGAGTACACCGAGGGGACGCGGAATATCCATTTCCTCAACGCCTGCGGGGTGTTCCGGGAGAATAAAATCAATGGGTAAATGTGATGAGTTATGGATCGGGGCGGCAGGAACACTACCCGTATCTTCGGTGTGGCGTAATGCTGAAGAGGATGATATCGCGTTATTACATTGCTGGTTTTCGCTAAATCCCCAGTTGGACTCCGGCCAGCTGCGCATCGCCTCCTACTCTGCCGGTGGCGAATGGCCGGAAGCCAAACACCATCAGAGCGTGACCACATTTTGTCGACAACTGACCTCTCGTGGCGCGCTGTCACTGATTTATCTGCATCGCTTGCCTTCACCGGATTGCAAAACACCGTTATTGCCTGAACTCCTTTATAACGCGGGCCACTTCAATGAAGTGCTGGGGCTGAAGATGGATGACAGCGGATTGACATGGAGCCATTTGCAATTAGCCGGCGCGATGGTCACGGCTGAGCAGGATTGTTTGCTGATCGTTGATGCGCTGTCCCGTTTTTCCTCATCTTCTGACACTTTCGCCAATCGGGTTGATTATCTGTTGTTCACTCATCCGGGTAAAATCCTGACTACCGGCGGGTGGCGCTGGATACGACAGCCATCTGCCGATCATCCGGCCTCGGAGACGCTTGACGAGTGGCTGACAGATAAACCGCGGGCGGCGGCGTTGACGTTGCGTTTACCCGGTGAGCCCGGACAGCAAGACAGTATCTTCAGTCAGCATTATGTCGCGGCAGCATAACGCGATCGGGAGCGCGATAAATGTTGCTTAATATTGTGGATATCGAGGTTGCCTTCGCCCCTAAAATTCAGACTATCGCACAGGCTGTTGAGCAATTGGGCTTGTCGAAAATTGATGGCAAAATGTTCGAACGTTTTTATGGTCTAAAGCAGTTTCCCCATGATGATGACCAGCCGCTGGCCGCGTTGATTGCGCCAGCTCTGTCGGGTATCGTCGATCGTCATCCTGATCTGGTTGGTCGGCTGAAGTTGTGCGTCCATTGTCATACCATCCCTACGATTTCCCCGTTTAACGATTCGCCGCTGGCTGGGCTGGTGAACCATTTTTTTGGTCCAACCACAGAGTGCGCCAGTTATACCATGAGTCACTGCGCTACCGGATTGGTAGCACTGGAACAAACGGCGACCCTGCTGGAAGAGGGCGAGAGCGCGATTGTGTTGATTGCAGAAAAAGCCTTTCATCAGTGGGTACAACTGATCCCTGCGACGACGATTATGGGCGAGGCCGCCTGCGCCGTTTTGATCACTCGCACTGGCAGGCAGCTTAATGTGTTACAGACCACTACCACGCGCGACGGGCGTTTCAGCATTAATAGTGGTCATCGTCAGGAACATGATCCGACACTTTTTCAGCAATGCTATTTTGATTTCGTCCAGCATCATATTACGACCAGTCTGACGAAAAGTGGGATGGATATGTCAGCGATAAAATACCTGGTTCCCCATAATGTTAACCGCTCTTCGTGGAAAGAAATCGGCAAGAATATGATGTTTCCTGCCGATCTGGTCTTCCTCGATAATGTTCCCCGCTATGGACACTGTTTCGGGGCTGATCCCTTCATCAATTTAATGCGCTTGATCGCCGAAGGCCGCCTGGCTGAAGGTGACAAGGTGATGCTCATCAGCGTCGGACTGGGCGCAACCGCGTCATCCGCCGTGATCGAATGCCATTTGCAGCACTGGAAACCGTGATCATGCCAGTAAAACACCGCAGTTAGCGAACGGATAACGGTGGGGGAAACCCGCATCAGCGAATCGCCGTCGGCTGATGGCAGGTGCTTGATTATTCTCAGCAGAATGCAATTTCAATCAATTGTCAAAAACCATCGGTATTACGCTTATTGTCAGATAATTAATCTGGCAGGGTTGCCTGCTACCGGTTAACAGACCGAGGTGAATGACGTGAAGGTCGAGCATAAATGGGAATTACATCGTCTGGACGCCAGCCTGAGTGAATTCACGGCAGCAGGGCTATTACTTGAAACCGATCCTGATACGGCACGACTGCGACTTCAGGATGAAATCTTGCTGGCCATATCTCATATTGGCTTGCCGGAAAAGTACAACCCGTGGCACAGATATCTGCGCGAGTTACCGATTGATAGTGATAATTTCGTCGATTATTTAGTCTTGGTGGAGTATCTCTCGCGCTTTGACGCCAGCAGCATGATGGCGATGCCGGGCACTTCACTGGCTTGCCGGGCTGTGTTGACCCTCGGTAACGAACAACAGCAGGCGCTGTTTTTCAGCCGGTATTTACAGTGTCCTACCTGGACATTTTTTGCCGTCAGTGAACCAGAGGTCGGCTCAGATGCGTCAGCCATTCACACCCAGCTAACACCGCATGGTGACCGTTATCTGTTGAACGGCGAAAAAATGTTTATCGGCGGCGCCCAACTGGCCAGTATTGGTTTGGTTTTCGCCAGCCAGGGGCAGGGGCGTACTCAGCTAGTGATGGTGGAGCCACACACCGCACCACAGGCGTTTAACGTTGATGCGCTGGAAGCCTATGGGCTGGCCGGTGCCGGGTTGACGCGTATCACCATCACTGATTTCCCGGTTGCTCAAGCGCAGATTCTCGGACGAGAGTTGTCTGGTTTACATCAGGGAATCAACGCGTTGGGCACGGTGTTTGAAAAGCATCGCCCCTTGGTAGCCGCGATGGCGCTGGGAACTGCGCGTGGCCTGTTGGATGCCCTTGACGCTGAAGGCATCGATGATCTGGCGTCGTACTGGCGGTGCTATCGGGCGCTTTATTATCGATTGCTGGCATTGGGAGAAGAGTATCAGCAGGGACGGTCCAAAGTGTGGCTGACCAGTCAGTTGAAGGTGCAAGCCACCGCTTTTGTAGAGCAGGTCGCCATGCTGTTACCGCAGCGTTTGCCCGCCGTGCGCTGGCTGAATATGCCAGCGCTACAGAAACGCTATCGTGATGCCTTCGCATTCGAATACATGGAAGGGACATCCCATATTCATCGTTTAAACGCTTTTCGCGCTTACGTATCGAGCCGAGGAGTGCGATGAATATCTGTCTGAGCCCGCAGCATATTATCTGGGACACCTTTGGTCAGTTGGAAACCTTTAACCCGGCGTGGGTCGATAACATTCCCCACTGGGAGAGTTATATCGCGGCCTTTTTTAAAGCCAATGGCCTGACATGGGACGCTACACAGAGCAATGTCACGTCGTGTATTCATGCACCGGATAAAGCATCCTTTATCAGCATGTTCAACCAACTTTTGCCAACGCTGCGCCAGCGCATTGACACAGCGGATATCGATGTCGTGCTGATGGCGCACTGGACACCGGATCTGCACCTGGGAACGTCGGTGGTCAACCATGTTATTTACAGCTTGAATTTGTCTGAGCAGAGCTTTGGTCTGGCTATCAGCGATCGGGGATTATCGGCGTCACTTTTCGCTTTTGACTGTCTTAACCGTTATGTCTGTAACAACAATCGTCGGGCGCTGCTGCTGGTTGCCGATCAAAAACATTTACTGTATCGCTCAATGCTTATGGCGCAACTGCAACCGGCGAATAGTGCCTGCATCCTGGCAATCAATCGTGAACAGCAAGGGTGGTGTTACCAGGGCTATCAGCGGCGGGTCGAGATCAGTGCTGACCAGCTTGCATCATGCTGTGACGAGATGCTGGCGCATTTTTCCCTGTCACCGAGTGACTGCCGCATCGTTGCCTCGTCTGCGGTACTGAGCCATTTGCCGTCGACCGCCTACCGGATCGCCTCTGACGACAGCCTATTGTGTAGCGCGCCCTTTGCCGTTCTTCAGCAGGGGGATCCCACGCAGGATTATCTGTTGCTTACCTGGGAAAATGCGGTACTGACAGCGATCGGTCTGCGTGGCCAGCTGGTGATGGCATGAGAATTGCCGCGTTCGCCAGTGATATCCCCGAGCATCGCCTTGATGCCATGGAGATTATTCAGTCGGCAGGAGGCAAACGCAGCGAAGCGAGAGTCTTCTGCAAGCTGTTTGGCATTGAAAGCGTGGCAGCGCTAGGTGCCGAACAGAGCCTGACGGATTGCTTTTTGGCACTGACCGACCGCGTTGCCGGGCAACTGGATGCTGACGTGGCGATTGACACGTTGATTTATGTGCATGCGTTGCCAATCCAACCGGGGGGTGAGGCGTCTATAACAGTGCAACTCTGCCGTCGTCACGCTGCACTGCATCAGGTACAACGCCGCTATGAGATCAATCAGCACAACTGTGGCGGCGGATTCTGGGGGCTGATGCTGGCCTATCGTCTATTGCAGCAGGGTATTGCTAAACGGGTATTGTTAGTGGTGGGGGACAGTCTGTCCAGCTTCGATCCCATAGAACGTTATATCCCCGGTTGTACGCTGCTGGGCGATGGTTTTGCCGCCCTAGTCGTGGATAACCATCACACTGGTGTACAGCTTGAACGACCCTACCTGCATCATCGCCCTGAATTTTACCCCGGCTTGTTTGGTGACGTGGATAAAAACCGGGGATTCTATGAAGCACATTACGCCATGATTGACGCCGCCCTAAGTGCCATCGGCTTTTCGGTGCAAACCCATGGGGCGCTGTTGCCGCATAATATCAACCGACTGACCTGGATGAACTATGAGCGGATTAATCCGGCACTGAAAGAGAAAATTGATCTGAGCCTGCTGCCGGATGTTGGTCATTGCTGCGCGAGTGATCCTTTTTTAATGCTGGGCTCCTGGCTGCAACAACCCGATCGCCAGCGGCAGCCCATCACGCTGTTATCGATTGGCGCAGGCGCTTTTATCGGCGCCTGTAATGTGTATTTCCCACCACAATCCACCGTTTCATGGGAAGAGGGAGGCAGACATGACGTTGCCCTATGATGCGTTACCGGCCCATCAGGTTGCCCTACAGCGGTTACAGGCCATTGGGATTTTAAGAATCATCGAAGAGGCGGTACAGCAGCATGGACCGTTGGTGCGGCTACAGTTTGCCGGGAGTGAAGACCTGGTTATTCTCGGCGCTGCCGAACATGTCCGGTTTTGGCAAAATCACTACGACAGTTTTGCGAAAGAGATATCGACGTTACCGTCTTCCTCCGCTGTGGGCAGGATACTGCTGGGCGACGCGTTAACGTTTGCTGCCGATGGTGATGAATGGCGCAAAGGTCGCCGGTTGACCATGCCATTGGTCAGCCCCAAACTCGACACTATCCAGTTGGCCCTCACCGATAGCGCAGAGTGGCTGGTGGCGCAATTTCAGTCCGGGGCGGTGAACTCCCTGCGTGATGTCTGCGGGGAATGGGCCGTCCGGGCGGTAATGCCCCCGTTTATGGGGCAGGTTTTTTCACTACAGGAAAGCAAGCTATTCGCCGCTGAAATACATAAGGCGTTTTTCGATCTGATTCAGAAAGCGACGACCAGCAATCGGGAAACACTGCTACAGGCCCCCGAATTGCTGAATATCCGCCAAAAAATGAATCACATGGTGGATCGTGCCATTGCTAACATTCATAACGAACCGGATACCATGCTGGCGGCGTTATATCGCGCAATGGAGATTGACCAGCATCCCAGTCAGAAATCGTCATTGGTCAATCTGGTGATAGGTAATCTATCGGGCAGCATTGATAATCCGGCTACCAGCCTGCAATGGTGTCTTATCCATCTGGCGCAGCACCCTGAGGTGCAGGCGCGAATCCGTCAGGAAGCGGCAGGACTGGACTACCGGAACTGGTCGATACAAAAATGTCCGGTCACGCTGGCGGCGGTGCGGGAGTGTTTACGTCTGACACCCGTCTCCTCTTTGATTGAGCGCACCACTCGGCAGCGGGTGGAAATTGAGGGGTACCTGTTGCCGCCAGGGGTGAACGTGATGTTCTCTCCGTGGCTGGTTCATCGTAATGCGCAACTCTGGCCGGAGCCGCTGCGCTTCGATATTGAACGTTTCCTGCATGATACGGTACCCACTCACCACTTTTTCCCGTTTGGAACAGGGAAACGTAATTGCGTCGGTATGACCTTATCCCTGAATCAACTGACGATAACGCTATCCCGACTGGCGCTGAGTTGTCGCTGGCAAGTGGCTGCGTCAACCCGGGCGCTCGATCTACGGCCCCAATTCGACCTTAATCTGGCACCCCGTGGCGATGTCGCTTTGACGGCGTCTCCCCTGGAAAGGGTACCGGTACTGCTCAACCCCTGAAAGAGAACTGTTACTATGAATATGCTGAAAAAAATGTTGTCTGTCCTTCCCTCTATTTTGACACTGCTAATTCTGCCTGCCGCGGCCGCGCATGCCAGCCAGGTTGAAAAGCAGTTTGATGTCAGTGACTTTAATACCATCACGCTGGCGAAAGGGTTGGAGGTTCATGTCATGTGCGCCGCACATCCACAGATTGTCGCCAGTGCTTCACCGGAAACCATGAATAAGCTGGAAGTAAAGGTCAGTAACCACCATCTGGCTGTCACCGGGACAACACAAGATTATGATGCCTGGGACTTTTCCGATCATAAGGCTACGTTGAAAATTTATACCAACAAGCCGATTGATAACATGAAAATCATGTTTGGCGTGAAGCTGGCAGTGGATGCCTGCGCCGTACCCAAGGATCAATTAACCGTCAATGGCAGCATGGGTTCCAGCTTTGCGATTTCCGGTGAAACCGACAAACTGAATGCCGATCTGGCCATGGGGGCGAAATTTAATGATGGTGTGAATGATTTCAAAGCCCAAAGCGCCAATGTCAGTGTGGCGATGGGGGCGGAAGCGTATTTATGTCAGGTGGCGCAAGTCAGTGGCAGTGCAGCTATGGGGGCGATTGTTTATCTGGGTCAGCACACCACCAACAATCTCGACACCGCCATGGGTGCCATGAGCAAAAGCTGTCGGTAAGTTTGTCGCGTTCTCTCGGCCACAACCGGCCCGTAGATTGCAAAAGACAGCGTCTTATGTCCGCCAGACACTGTCTTTGATCTTCATATAGCGGCAATGGTAGCCGGTATGAAACGGTTTTTGTCGCTATTTCAGCTCGCTTACGTTAAACGTGCCATTAATAAACCGGCTTGTAGGTGATTCCACGGCGCCTCGGCTTCATGGATGAGTTCAATACGGCTATCCATCGGCGGGACGGGTTTGGTTTCGATATGCAGATCGGCACCCTGTCGGTTAACAATCAGCGTACCTTCAGCGATACGCATCACGCCTTTAACCCGATCGACCGGTGACAGCCGTACCCAATCGAGCAGTCTGACGGTATCAAACACCGTATCCTGCACAAAAATCCAGCCACAGGCGTAATAGCCCTGACCCTGATTCAGCGCCCGACGCCAGGGTTCATTACCTGTCAGTCGTAATGCGGCCAGCCCCTGTTTTTGGGTCGTGGCATGATGATGCGCCGCATCCGGCAGTGCGCGCAGATTTTCACGTGGCAGCTCCAGGCACTGCATATCGACCTGGCCTTGGCTCACTGTGACAAGCGGTCTGCTGTCGCCAGACGCTTGATACCATTGGGTCAGTGCGCGGCGATCGTCGTCTTGCCAGGTATCCTGTTTGTTGGCTACGATAATATCTGCTGCGGCCAGTTGGTCGCGGAAGTTTTCATTATCGGTATAGCGGCTATTGCTGAGCTGGCGAGCATCGAGGAGGCACAGCGTGGCCTGGAGTTCCAACCAGGGCTGATAGGTCTCTGCCGTTAACAGCGACAAAATCTGTTTAGGATGGCCGAGACCGGTCGGTTCGATCAGCAGGCGGTGTGGTTTCTTCTGTTGCAACAACATATTCAGGCCGATCTGCATTGGCAGACCATTCACGCAGCACATGCAGCCGCCTGGAATCTCTTTCAATACGGCACCCTGGTCTGCCAGTAGCGCGCCATCAATGCCGATTTCTCCAAATTCATTCACCAGAACGGCCCAGACTTCGTTTTCCGGTTTCTGTGACAGCAGATGGAGGAGGGTGGTGGTTTTGCCGCTACCTAGAAAACCGGTAATCAAATTCACTTTCGTCAACAAAAGAACCCCCAGAGGTACAGGCTAAAAGATCAGGGTGAGGTGATGTCTGACGCATTGCGCCAGACATCAGGTCGAATAACACTTACTCGGCACGACCCATATAACGGCGTTCTGGAATATGAATGCGGATCTTCTCGCCAGCGCTCAGATATTCCGGCACCTGAATTGTCAGGCCGGTGCTCATGGTGGCGGGTTTGTTACGGGAACTGGCGGAGGCGCCTTTGATACCTGGCGCTGTATCCACAATTTCCAGATCAACGGTCTGTGGCAGTTCCAGTGCCAGAATCTGTCCATCCATCGTCAGGACCTGGATACCTGGCATGCCGCTTTCTGGAATAAACAGCAGCTCGTCTTCGATCTGCTCTTTTTTAAAGTTATAAGGCGTGTAATCTTCGTTATCCATAAACACATACTCGTCACCATCAATATAGGAAAAGGTGACGGAACGGCGGGTGAGGGTGATGGTGTCAAGAATATCATCCCCTTTGAAGCGTTCTTCAACTTTCAGACCAGTGCGTACATCGGAAAAACGCATTTTATATAGCGTACTGGCACCACGAGCACTGGGACTCTGAATATCAATATCTTTTACCAACAGCAGCTTGCCATTGTAGTTAACAGCCATGCCACGCTTAATTTCGTTCGCTCTTGCCATGAAGTAATACCTGTGTAAGGAGTTGAATTTTTGTGGCGTCACGTTACTCGTGCCGCCGGATTCAGGCAAGCAGGATTTGATGCGCCAGTGACTTTAAACATGCCGTTGTCGGGAGATGACGGGAGAAGCATTCGCCTTGTCGGCATAAGCCTGCTAAGGTGCGGAATGGGAAACCCCGTTAGGACCAGACCACTGGAGCATCACTGATGAACTGCCGTCCTGATTGTGGAGCCTGCTGCATCGCCCCTTCTATATCCAGCCCTATACCGGGTATGCCGCAGGGGAAGCCTGCCAATACCCGCTGCATCCATCTGGATGAACAGATGCGTTGTGCCTTGTTCCATTCTCCATTGCGTCCGGCCGTCTGTGGCAGCTTGCAGGCCAGCCTGGAGATGTGTCACAGCCATCGTGACGATGCGCTGATCTATTTGATTCAGCTTGAAGTGGATACCACGCCGGACGATCAGACGTCCTTAATCCGCCACAAACAATAACCTGAGCCGACGATCATTCCCATCGCGATGATAAAACCGGCATGGTAACTCCAGATTTCAGCCACTATGCCTGCCAGAGAGCCGGAAATAATCCAGCCAACGCGAGATGTGTTGGAAAACAATGTGGTGGCTGCACCGGCCTGCCCAGGCATAAGATCCTGAAAATACAGCATGCCGATGCCAGCGAGAATACCAATAAAGATAGCGTTCAGCAGTTGTAGCGCCAGCAATATCCACTCAGCATGCAACACACTCAGTCCTATATAGAACAATAAACCGGCGGTGATGGCCAGACGCATCAGAAAACGTTTACCAAACCGTTCAGCTACATAACCAGCGATGAGCATGGTGGGAATCTCCAGCCCGGCGGCTGTCCCCATCATTACGCCAGCCAGTTTTTCCGGCAATTGCAATTCATGAATCAGATACAGCGGCATATTAATCAGGTAGATACCGTTGCAACTCCACATCAGCGTACACGCGATAAACAATAGCAGCGTATCGCGGCGGTTGCGACGTGGGGATTCCAACGTATCGCGGGTTTTTGTCTGAACCTTCGGCATTGAGGGCAGGAGCATCCATACCAGCAGGCCACACAGGATAAACACGCCAGCGGCGGCCAGATACATGAACGGAAAGCCAAACCCCAGTGCCAGCATAAAGGCGATGGGCGGTCCGACGACCCAGGAGAGGGAGATCTGGGCGCGTAACATCGAGCTGAACATGGTGGCTTCGCGTCCGGTATGGTCAGCATACTCTCGCGCCAGCGCGAAAAGTTGTGGATTCGCGGTGGAGCCAAAACTGGAAAGCAGTACGCCAATAAACAGCAGAATGAAGTAGTTGCGGTTCCAGGCAAACAATGCACAGGCGAGTGCGCCCAATATACAGCATTGAAAAATCAGCGTTTTGCGGTCGCCTTGTCGATCTGATCGACCGGCCAGCAGTTGACTGACAGTAATTCCGATGATCGCGCTGCCGGTGTAAAACAGACCTACCAAAAAAGGGCGGGCATGAACTTCCGTTGACAAAAACAGACTGAGCGTCGGCAATTGTAACGCACCGGCGGTGCCGGTCAGAAAAGCAACCACTAAAAATGCCGACGACGTAATATCGGGTAATCGTCGGGTAATATTGGCAGACGTGTGCATGGTGGTTCTTTGGCTAAAAAGTGAACGAGAGATAAAACAGGACGCGCTATATTACGCCTGCCAATAGAAAACAAAAAACAGTTTCAGAATTTTTTCTTCAGCATAGCTTCAGCAAATGTTACAAAATAATTAAGAACTATCCCATAAAATGATGAAAGTGTGCGTGACCTCTAAGATCCGTAACATAGTTCATGGAGAATGCTTGCATCGATATGATGAATCCCTCAGAATTTTTGAAACGTTTCAGCGTTTTTTTTTGAAACGCTTCCGAAAATTGATACTTTTTTTTCTCACAAATGCTGAAACGATTCAATTTTAGCGGAGGAGGAGAGCCATGTTCCAGTTGTCACAGCACGATATTCATATAGGTGCTACCGCCAGCAGCAAGCAAGAGGCCATCAATCTGGTGGCTGCCGCATTGACTGAAGCCGGTTGCGTCAGCGCTGGTTACGTTGAAGGTATGTTTCAGCGTGAAAAGCAAACATCCACTTATCTGGGCAATGGCATTGCCATTCCTCATGGTACTACTGACACGCGTGATCTGGTGCTGAACACAGGTGTTCAGGTCTATCAGTTCCCGCAGGGGATTCCCTGGGGAGATGACCAGACGGCTTACGTCGTGCTGGGAATCGCCGCCCGTTCTGATGAGCATCTGGAATTGCTGCGTCAGCTTACACATGTGCTGAGTGACGATCGTGTTGCCGAACGCCTGGCCAGCACCACGTCTGCCGAAGAGTTACACCATTTGCTGATGGGCGAAAAACTGGCCGGAGAATTCCGCTTTGATACTTCGCTAATCAACCTGAATGTCGCTACTGACAACCTGATGACGTTGCAGGCACTGAATGCTGGCCGTCTGCAACAGATTGGTGCGGTGGATGCCAGCTTCGTCAGCAATGTCGTGGCAGGCAAACCTCTGAATCTGGGGCAGGGTATCTGGTTAAATGACAGCCTGAACGGCAACGTGATCAGCGCGTTGGCGGTGAGCCGTCCGGCAGAACCGTTCCTCGTTGATGGTGAAAACGTCGCCATGTTGCTAACCGTTGCGGCAGCAGACGAACAGATTTTCGCCCCGCTGGATTACTTCAGTAACCTGATGATTGCCGGTAAGGCTAGCCAATTACTGGCTGCGGATGACGCTACACTATTGGCACTGCTGACCAGTGATGTGGTGGAAGAGAGCAATGCGCTGGTAGCGGAATTCACCGTTCGTAATGAGCACGGGCTGCATGCGCGTCCGGGAGCGATGCTGGTGAATGTCATTAAACAATTCTCCAGCGAAATTACCGTGACCAACCTTGATGGCAGCGGTAAACCGGCGAATGGACGCAGTTTGATGAAAGTGGTAGCGCTAGGGGTTAAGAGTGGCCACCATCTGCGTTTTACGGCTAGCGGTAGTGATGCTGAAGCTGCGCTGAAAGCCATTGGCGAGGCTATTAACTCTGGTTTGGGTGAGGGGGCTGCATGAGTAGGCGAGTCGCCACCATTACCTTGAATCCCGCTTATGATCTGGTTGGCTATTGCCCGGAAATTGAACGTGGCGAAGTGAATCTGGTTCAGACTGCAGGTCTGCATGCGGCTGGCAAAGGTATCAATGTTGCCAAAGTGCTGAAAGATCTTGGGATTGACGTCACGGTGGGTGGATTTCTGGGTAAAGACAACCAGGACGGATTTCAGCAACTGTTCAGCGAGTTGGGCATTGCCAACCGTTTCCAGGTCGTTCCAGGACGCACACGCATTAACGTTAAGTTGACCGAAAAAAACGGTGATGTTACCGATCTGAATTTCTCTGGTTTTGAAGTTACGCCTCAGGACTGGCAGCGGTTTGTCAATGATTCGCTGAGCTGGTTGGGGCAATTCGATATGGTTGCTGTCAGCGGCAGTCTGCCCAGTGGCGTTGATCCTGATGCCTTTACTGACTGGATGACACGGCTGCGTAGCCAATGTCCGTGCATTATTTTTGACAGTAGTCGTGAAGCACTGGTGGCGGGGTTGAAAGCATCGCCTTGGCTAGTGAAACCTAACCGTCGTGAGCTGGAAATTTGGGCGGGACGTAAATTACCAACGTTATCCGATGTGGTTGACGCTGCTCATGCACTGCGTGAACAAGGCATTGCCCATGTCGTTATTTCGCTGGGAGCGGAAGGCGCACTGTGGGTGAATGCGTCAGGTGCATGGTTGGCTAAACCGCCGGCCTGTGAGGTGATCAGTACTGTAGGTGCGGGTGACTCCATGGTGGGGGGATTGATTTATGGCTTATTGATGCGGGAGTCCAGTGAACATACGTTACGTTTGGCAACGGCAGTCGCTGCGTTAGCTGTCAGTCAAAGTAACGTTGGCATTACCGATCGTCCACAATTGGCCGCAATGATGGCGCGTGTCGATTTAAAACCTTTTAACTGACAGCAGGAGATGAACGATGAAAACGCTGCTGATAATAGATAAATCACTGGGACTGGCGAAAAGCCGTCTGGTGAAGAACCTACTCGGCTCTGCCGCTGAGAAAGCGGGTCTTACTCTTACCGAACAACTTTCAGATGCTGAACTGGCTATTGTGTTGGGTGCTACGGCACAGACAGACAGTGGTCTGAATGGCAAAAATGTGTATGTCGGTGATGTAGAGCTGGCACTTAGCCAGCCAGATGCGTTCCTGGAAAAAGCCAAAGCTGAATCCAAACCGTATCAAGCATCACCTATCGCGGCGGCTACGCCTTCAGCGGCGAAGCGCATTGTGGCGATCACCGCCTGTCCAACCGGTGTCGCTCATACATTTATGGCAGCGGAAGCCATTGAAACCGAAGCTAAAAAACGTGGCTGGTGGGTTAAAGTAGAAACTCGCGGATCCGTAGGTGCCGGTAACCCCATTACACCAGAAGAGGTCGAACAGGCTGATTTGGTGATTGTGGCGGCCGATATCGAAGTCGATTTGAGTAAGTTCGCCGGTAAAAAAATGTACCGTACCTCAACCGGACTGGCGCTGAAGAAAACGGCGCAAGAGCTGGACAAGGCAGCGGTAGAAGCCGTGGTGTATCAGCCTTCCAGTCAAGGCAGTAGTGCCTCTACTGGCGGATCTCAGAAAGGCGGTACCGGTCCTTATCGTCACCTGTTGACCGGTGTGTCCTACATGCTGCCGGTCGTGGTAGCCGGTGGTTTGTGTATCGCACTGTCGTTTGTGTTCGGTATTACTGCCTTTAAAGAACCAGGAACGTTGGCTGAGGCACTGATGAAGATCGGTGGTGGTTCGGCCTTTGCACTGATGGTTCCGGTACTGGCAGGTTATATCGCCTTCTCGATTGCTGACCGTCCAGGTCTGGCACCTGGTATGGTCGGCGGTATGCTGGCGGTCAGCACGGGTGCAGGTTTCCTCGGTGGTATTATTGCTGGTTTCCTGGCTGGTTATCTGGCCCGCGCAATCAATAATCATGTGAAGCTGCCACAAAGTATGGATGCGTTGAAACCTATCCTGATTATTCCGCTGATCGCTACGCTGATTACCGGTCTGATCATGATTTATGTGGTAGGGACACCGGTTGCGAAGATTTTGACCGGGCTGACGAACTGGCTGCAAACCATGGGAACCGCAAACGCCATCATTTTGGGTGCGCTCCTTGGCGGCATGATGTGTACCGATATGGGCGGTCCGGTGAACAAGGTTGCCTATGTGTTTGGTACCACGCTGCTCAGTAGTCATATTTATGCACCGATGGCGGCGGTCATGGCGGCTGGTATGGTGCCACCGCTGGCAATGGGGCTGGCGACCATTGTAGCCGGGAAGAAATTTACGGATACCGAGCGTGAAGGGGGTAAAGCCGCGCTGATTCTGGGCTTGTGCTTCATCTCTGAAGGGGCGATTCCGTATGCTGCCCGCGATCCGATGCGTGTAATCCCGAGTTGTATTCTGGGTGGCGCACTGACCGGTGCGTTGTCGATGGCTATCGATGCCAAACTGATGGCGCCACACGGTGGTCTGTTCGTACTGCTGATTCCAGGTGCAATTACACCTGTGTTCGGTTACCTGCTTTCGATCCTGGCAGGGACAGTGGTTACCGGTCTGCTGTACGCTGTGCTGAAACGCACTGACGCGCAGTTGATGAAAGCCGCTTGATATTGATTTGTTATAAGTATTAGTCACACAGAGATGTTGTTTCAAACGCGCCAGTCTAAATAGATTGGCGCGTTTGCGTTTGATGGCAAGGACGCGATGTTTGCCATCTCCGTGTAGAGGGAAATCCATTCTGATACTAACGAATTGATTAACAGATAGATTCCCGTTTTCACGGGAATGACATTGGTGTTTACGTAATGAAATAGTAGAGCATCGGCGGTGATAACATTTTCTCAGGGGGTCAGTTGCCGGACTGCTGAGCTTTCAACCAGGCGATCTCTTCTGCCCAGATAGCGGAATTGATCGTTTCAAGAATGAGTGGAATGCCATCAAAACGAGGATCACGCATGATATAGCTGAACACCGTTTTGCCAATATTGCCCTCTCCCAGACTATGATGGCGGTCAACCCGGCTGCCGAACTCGCTTTTGGCATCATTGAGATGCATCCCTTTCAAGTATGTGAAACCTACTACGTTTTCCAGTTCGGCAAACGTATGGTCACAATCGGCTTCGGTGCGCAGATCATAACCACCCGCAAATGCGTGGCAGGTATCAATACAGACACCTACCCGGCTTTTGTCTTCAACCTGGTGGATAATTTCCGCCAGCTGTTCAAAGCGAAATCCCAGGTTACTGCCCTGACCGGCGGTATTTTCGATCACGGCGGTGACACCCTGGCTTGCTTCGAGGGCAATGTTGATGGATTCCGCAATCCGCGCCAGACACTGACGCTCCGTTATCTGGCGTAAATGACTACCGGGATGAAAATTGAGCATCGTCAGTCCCAGTTGCTGGCAACGGTGCATTTCATCAATAAATGCGATACGGGATTTTTGCAGTGCTTCATCATCCGGATGACCCAGGTTAATCAGATAACTGTCGTGAGGAAGTATTTGCGCGGATGTATAGCCATACTGGGCACAGGCGGCTTTGAACTGCCCGATAATCTCCGGTGTAAGCGGCGCCGCCTGCCATTGGCGCTGATTTTTGGTAAATAGCGCAAACGCCGTGGCATTGAGTTCATGGGCGCGGATTACCGCCTGATCGACACCACCGGATGCACTGACATGAGCACCGACATATTTCATGGTTTTCTCCTTTGCTGGTGCGTGCATTATGGCATTGTCTGATGGTCAGGCGGTAAATCCCTGCGACACTCATGCCGCAAATAGATGTTCTATTCCCAGATTGATAGCGGCCCCGCCGAAAATCAGCCAGATAAACAGCAACAGTGCTAACAGAATGGGTTTGAGACCAGCCTGTTTTACCGCGTTGAAGCGGGTAGCAATACCTAATGCGACCATAGCCATGGTCAGCAGTATGTTATCCAGGTGAACAATGCCCTTTACCCATGATGTGGGCAATAATGCAAAGGAATTAAAGGCCGCCATCAAAATAAAGCCCAGGGCGAACCAAGGGAAAATCAACGGTGCGGCCTTTTCGGTGGATTCCGTCACTGATTGTTTCTGTTTCAGCCAAAAGCTGAGGATCAGTAGAAAGGGGGCCAGCATCATGACTCGCAACATTTTGCCAATTACCGCGACATTCTCTGTTTCCGGGCTAATGGCATGACCGGCGGCAACCACCTGAGCGACTTCGTGAACGGTCGAGCCAAGATATATGCCGAAAGTCTGCGGGGTAAATAAGCTGCCGCTATAATGAAGAATGAAGTGATAAATCCAGGGATAAAGAAACATGGCCGTAGTGCCAAAAATAACGACGGTAGAAACGGCAACGGCTATTTTATCCGCGGGGCCTTTTAATACCGGTGCGGTGGCGAGAACTGCCGCAGCACCGCAGATGCTGCTACCGGCACCGATCAATAATACCGTTTGCTGATCAAGCTTGAACCACCGTTGCCCAATCCAGCAGGCGAGCAGAAAAGTGGATGTTAACGTCAGGATATCGATGGTGATACCAGTTGCGCCAATTGAAGTAATTTGCTGAAAACTGAGTTTAAAGCCATACAGAATGATACCCCATCGTAACAAGTGGTGTTTTGCCCACTGTACTCCAGCATCACAGCGGGGATGTAACCGGGGATAAACTGTATTTCCCAGTACCATGCCCCCCAAAATAGCCAGCGTCAGGGAGCCAAGACCCCAGGTGGCGATAGTCGGTTGGTTGGCCAGACAGATCATCAATACGGTCATCAAACTGATCAGTATCATACCGGTAGCGATGTGTTTGACGGCAAATCGTGGTTTTTGAAGCAATACCCTGGAAGCAAGAGAAAGCATGGCAGTTCCTATTATGAATATATCGAGCTGAGTGCACAGCCTATAATCAGAGTGCTTAAAAGAGAAATCGATTATATATTTATAACCTATAGATATTTACGATAAGAGCCCACTATGCATATAACATTACGTCAGTTGGAAGTTTTTACTGAAGTGTTGAAAAGCGGTTCGACGACTCAGGCATCCGTCGTGTTATCGCTTTCTCAATCGGCCGTCAGTGCCGCGTTGGCTGATTTGGAAAGTCAACTTGGGGTGCAGTTGTTTGATCGTGTAGGAAAGCGACTGGTGGTGAATGAACATGGTCGTCTGCTCTATCCCAAAGCACTGTCATTGTTGGAGCAATCCTCTGAGATTGAGTTGTTATTTCGTAAAGGCAATGGTGCGTTGCGCATTTATGCCAGTAGCACCATTGGCAATTACTTAATGCCCGAAATGATCGCCCGCTATCGCCAGGATTACCCGCATATCCCCCTGGAGTTACATGTGGGTAATACCCAGGATGTGGTCACGGCGGTGGCGACGTTGAGTGTAGACCTGGGGTTGATCGAAGGACCGTGCCATCACCCGGATCTGATTACCACACCCTGGATGGAAGATGAACTGGTGGTGTTCTGTGCTCCCGGAAATCCGCTGATTAATGAGACATTTACACTTCAACACCTGGCTGATGCACCGTGGATCCTGCGAGAGCGAGGGTCGGGTACACGTGAAGTTCTGGACCACCTATTGCTAACGCGCCTGCCTCATTTCCGTCTGGTGATGGAGTTGGGGAACTCTGAGGCGATCAAACATGCGGTGCGGCACGGCATTGGCATCAGCTGCTTATCCCGGCATGTCATCGCCGAGCAACTCGCGGCGGGGACGTTGGTTGAGCTGCCAATACCGTTGCCTCGGCTGGTCCGAACCCTGTACCTGGTACATCACCGGCAGAAACATCTTTCCAGTGTGCTGCAATGTTTTCTGGGATATTGTCAGGCGGCGTAGCCCTTTTTCCTTCAAGAATATTGTGACCAAATGAATTTCTTATGATAGCCATGGAGTTATTAAGCTCTCTTATAATTGGTGTTCGCCGCTATTAAGCTCAGGCATATTTGTTACAATCCGGCCTCAATTTTTGTAAGAGCATGCAGGATTCTAATGGCTCAGTATGATATTCAAGCCCCGGGAGAAGGGGGCACCATGCTCCGCCGTGAGCTAAAAGCACGGCATCTCACCATGATCGCGATCGGTGGTTCGATTGGTACCGGTTTATTTGTGGCTTCCGGTGCTACGGTTTCTCAGGCCGGGCCTGGAGGCGCGTTATTATCTTATGCGCTGATTGGCTTGATGGTTTATTTTTTAATGACCAGCCTCGGCGAGCTTGCCGCTTTTATGCCGGTTGCCGGCTCTTTTTCCACCTACGGCGCACAATATGTAGAAGAAGGCTTCGGTTTCGCGCTGGGCTGGAACTATTGGTATAACTGGGCGGTCACCATCGCAGTGGAACTGGTGGCGGCACAATTGGTGATGGGCTATTGGTTTCCGGATTTTCCTGGCTGGGTGTGGAGCGCACTATTTTTGTCAGTGATGTTTTTGTTGAATGCCATTTCGGTAAAAGGTTTTGGTGAGGCAGAATACTGGTTCTCTTTAATTAAGGTCGTCACCGTCGTGGTCTTCATCGGCGTGGGTATCCTGATGATCGTCGGTATTTTACGGGGTGGCGAGCATGCGGGGTGGCATAACTGGCAGATTGGCGATGCGCCGTTTGTCGGTGGATTTTCTGCCATGATTGGCGTGGCGATGATCGCCGGTTTTTCCTTCCAGGGAACCGAGTTGATCGGTGTTGCTGCTGGTGAATCTAAAGATCCGCACATCAACATTCCGCGTGCTGTCCGACAGGTGTTCTGGCGTATCCTGCTGTTCTATGTTCTCGCTATTCTGATTATCAGTTTGATCATTCCTTATACTGATCCCAATCTGCTGCGTAACGACGTGAAAGACATCAGCGTCAGCCCGTTTACGTTGGTGTTTCAGAACGCTGGTTTGTTATCTGCGGCGGCGATGATGAACACGGTTATCCTGACTGCCGTGCTGTCAGCCGGGAACTCGGGGATGTATGCTTCTACCCGGATGCTGTATAACCTGGCGACGGAAGGTAAAGCGCCGGCATTGTTCGCCAAATTGTCCACCGGTGGCGTGCCGCGTAATGCACTGTATGCGACCACCGCAGTAGCCGCGCTCTGCTTTTTGAGTTCGATGTATGGTAATCAGACGGTCTACCTATGGTTGCTCAATACGTCGGGCATGACAGGTTTTATTGCCTGGCTTGGGATTGCCGTCAGCCATTACCGTTTTCGGCGTGGTTATGTTAAGCAAGGGCGTGATCTGGGCGAACTGCCATACCGTTCCGGTTTATTCCCGTTGGGACCGGTTTTTGCGTTTGTGCTGTGCCTGATTATCACCCTCGGCCAGAATTATCAGGCATTTCTGTCAGATAAGATCGACTGGTATTCCGTCACCGCGACTTACATCGGTATCCCGCTGTTTCTGGTTATCTGGTTTGGATATAAGCTGCTGAAAGGTACACGCGTCGTGAAATACGAAGAAATGACATTCCCTGAAACATCGGTCAATCACGTATCGGATTGAGACTGGTGGTAATGCATTGACTATCAAGGGATGGTTGATTTAATAGGCGTGATATCCCGGATTCAAATGCCAGTCACATTAGCTGACTGGCATTTTTTTGTCTATAGAAAACCCCCAGCTAGGCTGGGGGTTCCGTAAAGCTTTCAGCTATAAGTCGGTTATAAAAACCCCTTTCGATTTGTTAAAACACCTTGCGGTCTGGCAACTGCAAAAGTTAAGCAAAAAATTGAAAGGGGGTCCCATGGGGGACGAAAAGAGCTTAGCGCACACCCGATGGAACTGTAAATATCACATCGTTTTTTCGCCGAAGTACCGAAGGCAGGTGTTCTATGGAGAAAAGCGTAGGGCAATTGGCGGCATATTAAGAAAGTTGTGTGAATGGAAAAACGTGAACCTCGTGGAGGCAGAATGTTGTGTGGATCACATCCATATGCTTCTGGAGATCCCGCAGAAGATGAGTGTGTCGAGTTTTATGGGATACCTGAAGGGTAAGAGTAGCCTGATGGTTTATGAGCAATTTGGCGATTTGGAGTTTAAATACCGAAATCGAGAATTCTGGTGTCGAGGGTATTATGTAGATACGGTGGGAAAGAATACATCGAAGATACAAGAATACATAAAGCACCAATTGGAGCAAGATAAGTTGGGTGAGCAACTCTCGATCCCATATCCGGGTAGCCCGTTTACGGGCCGTAAGTAATCCATAGATGCAAATGTCAGATCGCGATGCGCCTGTTAGGGCGCGGCTGGTAACAGAGCCTTATAGGCGCATATGAAAAACCTCCGGCTATGCCGGAGGATATTTATTTTGGGGTGCGATATGGGTCGTACAATCCTAAATATGGCGCTTAACGGATTGAATGTGCATCCGGGTTGTGTGCTTTCTTCATCCGAAAATTAACAAGTCGTGTGTTGTGGTAGAAGCTGAACAGGCACCAGCCAAGGGCTATCAATGCCAGTGGCGCTCCGACATAACCGATTTTATCCATGCCGATATGCAGACTGACCTGATTGCCCAGCAAGGCACCGCTACCGATACCAAAGTTATAGAGACCTGAGAAGATAGACATGGCGATATCACTGGCATCCGGTGCCAGATTTAATACTTTGGACTGCATGGATAGACCGATAGCCATAATCGATACTCCCCATATCACACAGAGCAACGTCAGGCTAAGCGGATGACCGGCTGCCGGCAACAATAACAGCAGGCTGGCGAGCAGCATCACCATAGCGCCAATGATAAAGCCGGATGGAAAACGCTCGCTGTAACGGCTGTACAACACGCTGCCCAGAATACCTGCTGCGCCAAATAACAGGAGTATCAGCGTCGTGAAGCTTCCCGGCAGTCCAGCCACGTTTTGTATGAAGGGCTCGATATAGCTGTAAGCCGTAAAGTTTGCTGTCACGACCATAATGGTCAGCATATATACGGTGACCAGTTCCGGACGCTTGAACAACATTGGTACGCTGGCCAGTGAGCCGGAATGTTCACTTGGCAGTACCGGTAGCAAGCGGGCTAACAGAATCAGGGCAATGGTGGCGCCAACCGCAATGGCGATAAAGGTGACGCGCCAGCCCAGATACTGGCCAACTATACGGCCCAGCGGTAGACCGAACACCATGGCCAATGCTGAACCGGTCGCCAGCAAGCTTAGCGCTTGAGCACGTTTCCCCGGTGGCGCCATGCGAATGGCCAACGACGCGGTAATTGACCAAAAAACCGAGTGGGCCAGTGCTACTCCGGCACGTGAAATGATCAGAACCGTGAAGTTCCAGGCCACTGCGGAGAGAATATGGCTGACGATAAACAGGCTAAACAAGGCAATCAGCAGCTTACGACGTTCTATCTTGCTGGTCAGCAACATACAGATAAGCGACATCCCGGCCACTATCCAGGCATAGATAGTGATCATCAGTCCGACATCCTCACTTCTCATGGAAAAGCTTTGTGCGATGTCACTCAGTAGCCCAACAGGGATAAATTCAGTGGTATTAAAAATAAAGGCAGCGATAGCCAGGGTGACAACGCGCATCCAGGCTGTGGAGCGTGATGGAATGGCGGATTCCATAGGTATTTCCTGAACAGGTATAGGTATAACGGACAGCGCATTCTAGTCAATTCAACTTAGAAATGCGACATGTGTCACGTTTTTTTGTTTTTTTTACAATGAGGGCTTAGCGCATGTCGCTTATGGATGGAAGGCATCGTATCTGTTGTATCCCGGAAATATTTATATTTTAGATACGCATTATTATATAATAATACTATTTCATGACTATATTTTTGTGGAATAATGATGCGGATATTAATGTGTGGATTATAAATATAATATTTTGTTTCTTTTCTGTTTCAATAATGAAATAAATATATTTTATTTCATTATTTTTACTTTTATCGATTTTTCTATCCATAAATAATTCAATATAACTTTATATAATTCAGTGTTATTGATATTTTTTTGGCTATAATTTTATCTGTAGGGCGTATATGATATGAAATTATTATCTTGATAATAATTTAAAAACGAATGCACATTATATCTGTTTTTAGAAATAGGATTTTCTGATGGTTGTTGAAATACAGTTGCAAAAGCACATAATGTGTGCGAGTTTTATTTCATGCTTAAAAATGAGGGATCACAAATGAGCGTTTATATTAATGCGGTGGAGACGTATTTGCCAGGACCTAATGTTACTAATAATGAGCTTGGTGAGAAAATTGGTTTCAAACCAGAATTGATAAAGAAACTATTTGGTAACATTGGTCGACATTTCACTGCAAATATAAATACAGGAAAACCAACTTCAACATCGGCTGACTTGGTATCGATAGTAATTAAAAAATTATTATCAAATCATCATATTTCAAAAGACGAGATAGATTTCGTTATTGTTTCATCCGCCACGCCTGATTACCTTCTTCCTACCAGTGTCAATCAAGCTTGTTTTTTGGTGGGAATGAAAAATGTAGAAACCTATCAGATTTTGTCGGGCTGTTCCGGCGCAATACAGGCGCTTAAGCTCGCCCGTGAATTGGTCTCTGCACCTGAAAACTCATTGCGCCGCGGGATTGTTATCGGCGTAGAGTGCGCTTTTAAGTTTCTTGATTTCTTCAGTGACGATACAAGGAAGAAAGAAATGAAAGAGATAGTAAATTATACCTTGTTTGGTGATGGTGTCGGAGGGTGTATTATCTCTGATACGGCTGATGGTGCCGGTATTGAATTAGTTGATATTTGTTTTAAGTATCTCGGTCTGGATGAGAATGTGGGGCAACTTGCGAACTGGCGGGGAATAAGAAATGATATCGATTATGGGCCTATGCTGATGGAGGAGTATAAACTTATAGAAAGTCTTGTTCCTAAAATAACAAAGGAAATGATCGAGGGTTTAGCCAGTTCATTAAACAAAAAAGCAGATTGGCTCATGCCACCACAATTATCGGGGAGTATGGTTAAGAAAATATTGTCTGATACTGATTATGAACCAAATGAAATATTCAGCCTGGTTGATGAGATAGGCAATACAGCAAATGCGGCATTATTTTTCCAGTTAAAGGAATTTAGTGACGTTTCCTCTCCAAATGAAACAGCTATTGGTGTATCTGTCGAGTCGTCACGATGGCTGTCGGGTGGTTTTATTCTGAAAAATAAAAAGGGAATTTTATAGGAAAGTGTATTAATAATAGAGGGATTTTTTATGGAAAAGGATACAGCATTAGATAAAATAGCGCTTTCTAAAAAAATTGATTCTACTGATAAACGTATTGTTAGGGGCGTAATATTCAGTGACTTCAACCATAAAGCGTTGAATGATCTGATTACTTATAATATCGGCAAAATGGGATGTTTTCCTGAGTTTTATGATGAGGTATACAGCAACTATTTCCCCCATATATTGGGTAATATGGATGCGATCAGTGATTTTAATGCACATTTTCATGTCTATATTATTGATGGCACATTTATCGAAGATGGGATTGGTTGCGCACGGTCAGCTGATGTTATCAGAGAAAAAATCACAGAATATAAGGACAGACTGGAGTATGTGCTGAACTTTTCAACCCAGACCTGTAAAGCACATACATTTATAAATACGATTCATATCAGTGAAGTTGTTTTAAAGCAGTATACCGCATTGAATAAAAGAGCCGAGATAAAGTCGTTGCTCAATGATTTCAACGCCTTTATTCAGTCAAAATCTCATATCGGCAGTCATATCACGGTGATTGATATCCAAGAATTCAACACGGCGGGTGGCAGTGCTGAAGATGGCAAGCTGGCGCAATTGCTGGGGCTGTCCGTCGGCCTTGGTACACTGGATGACATGGCCAGATCGATTTCCTCTACATTACGAATGACCATGGGGAAAACCATTAAATGTGTGGTCACCGATCTGGATAATACGCTGTGGAAAGGCACGTTAGCTGATGATGGTATCGATAACATCATTATCAGCGATAAACAGGTCGGTACTGGATTTTTACGTTACCAGCGTTTTTTGAGTAGTTTGTACGATCAGGGCATTATTCTGGCGATATGCAGTAAAAATAACCTGGAAAATGTCGAGGCGGTGTTTCAGCGCAGAAGAAACGAATTACAGATCTCACTCGATAAATTTTCGGTCATCAGTGCTAACTGGGATGAGAAAAGCACCAATATCGTCAAGATAGCCAAAGAGTTGAATATATCAATAGAACACATGATGTTCATTGATGATTCTGGTTATGAATGCGCAGAGGTCAAAACTCGATGTCCGGAAATTACAGTGGTCGATTTCTCTGGTGACGTTGCTGAGAATGTCTCGTGGATTATTGCCCGGGATTATTTTCAACGTGAAACGATCAGTAATGATGACCGGCTACGGAATCTGACGTATTCGCAGAACAAAATCCGCACAGAAATGCGAAAGAACTATGCGGATAACAACGATTTTCTTGCCAGTCTGAATATGACGCTTAGCATCCGAAGGATTGATGATGCTACGTTTGATCGAGTATCACAGCTCACACTGAGAACTAATCAGTTTAATATGACGACCAGGCGAATGAGCATGAATGATGTGGCTGAATTCAACCGTAACAGCGACAACCTGATTGTTACATTAAATTGCCATGATAACATTGGAGATTATGGCACGATAGGTGCTATGTTTCTCAGATTCTCGAATGAACGTTGTTATGTTGATAACTTCATCATGAGTTGCCGGATATTTGGTCGGCAAGTGGAGTTCGCTGCAATACAATGGTTGTTTGATCTGTGTAAACAAAAAAGTATCAATATTATAGAAGCTGCATTCATTCCGACTGAAAAAAACAAAAAGTTTCGGTCTTTTTATCATGACTGTGGTTTTAATAATACAAAGGACACAATTTTTAATATTGTTGGTCAGGATAATTATCACTTGGCAGGAAAGAGTCATTCCGTTGCTATTCAAGAGGAGATAGTAATATGAATCTGGACGAGTTTATCAGCTTTATTAATGTTAAAACCGGGATGTCCTTGCTCAAGGAACATGTGGATATTGATTTGACCAATTTATCAGAGTGGGACTCTTTGACCTTTGTTTATATGTTAATGGAAATTGAAAAGAAAAATAAGCTCACACTTAATGTTGAGCGGATTTTACAATGCACAACACTTCATGATATTTACCAGGTGGTCAGCGATGAAGTTGCAGAAAGTCTCTAAGGAAAGAAATCAGACACTTTCTTTTTTATCAATCTCCAAAAACATACCGGCCATCACGTTAATACGGGAAGTGAATGTCTCGCACATTGTAAAAAGCGCCAAGCTTGGCAGTATGACCGCTATTACTATCAAGGCAATCAGTGATGCTCTGGCTAAATTTCCTGATCTGAATGTAATGGTGAAATTTGGCAGCAGTAATACTTTGATTTGTTTGAATGATATCAGCGCCAGATTGACGCTCGAAAAAACGTTGAATGGAGTATCGGGGGTCTACTCGCGGGTTATAAAAAATACCGATATAAAAACAGTTATGGATATAGAAAAAGCGTTAAAAGAGATTAAGCATGAGAACGTTAAGGAAAGTGAACACTACCGTAAAATCAGGTTGATTCAGCAACTACCCGGTTTTTTAGCCGCTATTTTGATGAAGCTGGCGCTACGTTCATCAAAAACACAGGCAGAAACATGGGGAAGCTTTACGGTAACATCGCTGGGGAAAAACGGCCCCGATCTGTGTATTCCCATATCCGGTTCGACATTTACCTTTACGCTGGGCGCAGTTAGCGAAAAACCGCTCGTGGCTGGAGAGGAAATAGTGGCTGCATGGGTAGCAAATCTCGTCATGGTATTTGATCACCGGGTTCTTGATGGGAAGCTGGCATCGCAACTGCTGGGACAGGTAAAACAGAATATAGAACATTTCCCAATGGACTAATCATTATGGTATTGGATGAATTAAAGAATTTTGTTTTATTACACAGTAAGGTACTCGGTGTTTATGATGAAACCCGAAATCTTTTAAGCCGGATTGATCATTTGGGTGATGATCTCCACTCCAGTTGGAGCCGGACATTTTTTGAAGCAGCGCTGGCATGTGAAAAAAAGGGAGAATGTGTCAAGGCCTGTGCACTTTATAATCTTAGTCGTTTTCCCTATGCAGAAACAGAATTGCAACAAGCATGCTATGAACATTGTTTGCGTTTATTCAAGTATCTTTATATCGACAAGGGGATAGTAACGCGTGTTAGCCTTTCCGATGATAAACAGATTTGTTATATAAGGAAGAAAAAGTCTAATAATGTGATTATTATCAGTGGTGGAATCATTTCTTTAAAAGAACAATGGGTAAATATTATTAACTTGTTTGACAAGTTTGATTTCAACATTGTATTGGCAGAAATGCCTGGGGTTGGAGAAAATAAATTACCGTATGGTGATAAATCATTCAGTATGTACAGTGATATATTGGATTATCTCGGCAGCGAGCAGGGAACATGCCATTGCCATATCATCGGGTTAAGTTTTAGCGGTTTTATTGCGTATAAGAACAGTATTATCGACAGTCGAATTAGCGGGTTGACCATGGTGGGAACACCTTTCGACACGCTGTATCATGATGCAGATGTCTATAACAAATTACCGTATGTCACACGGCTGGTTATTGAGCATAATATTATCAATACAATACCTAAAGTGATTGATGCGGCGCAGGTGTTTAATTATCTGGATTCCACTTTTACTATTGATGCATCAGAGGTTAACAATAACGTTAAATTGTACTATGTGCAGAGTCTGATGGATGAAGTTATCCCGAATGTTGAAGCCGGGTTCATCAAAAAAATATCCCGACACCATAATATTCTTTCACTAAGAGATGTTCATGGATCGCCTCATTATAACAAGACGGCCAAGGTATATATTTTGTGGTCAATACTGGATTCGTTCAGAATATCGCCTTTATTCAGGCTGGTGACGAAAAGTGGGATCCGTATTCTGCGTTTTTTGAAAAAATAATCTGATCTCGCGTTATCTGCATGCCTGTACCGTGCAGTTACGCTGTCCTCCGCCGGTGGCGGGGCAGATAAAACCACATTACGCACTTTCTGCGCCAGGAGCTATTGGGTGAAACTACATCACTGACGGCGTTCCACCAGGTGGTGTCAGCGGTGAATACACAACGATAAAGCCAGAAACAAACCGAGCGGATAAGGTGTCCGCTCTGTTACGTTATTGGATTTTTTCATAAGGAAATGAATTTTTCACATACCGGGTATAGTAGCGATTTTTAGCACTTGTCGACATGAGTTCTTCATAAATCATGCGCGCTACGCCTTTATACTGATACAAGCTTCCGTTGAGAAACTCTATCTCCAGTGTGCTGGTTTCCGGATCATATCCCACGGAGAACAGTTCTGTTGATGAAACACGTTTGCGTTGCAAAGCCGATAACTCCCTGTTGTTATTAAGCAGCCAATAAACAGACTATATAGCGAGCATGTTACTGGTTGTCTTTTTTTTGGTCAATCTATGGGCATCAGCCACCATTTACCCTGGTTAAAGGGTTAACGTAATACGTTTCCCCCTGATATCCCGCACTATAAATAAACATGGAAACCCAGCAAACTTGAAAAGCTCAAGCCTGCTGAACATTCCATGATGCTATTCTGTTACTAATATTAGGGGTAAACAACACCTCACGACTATTTATTGCAAGTATTTAGCGTGAAATCTCAGATGATCTTCAATAAAACTGGCAATGAAATAGTAGCTATGATCATAACCGGATTGTGTTCGCAACGTCAGTGGATACCCCTGCTGGCGGGCTACATCATCCAGCCGCGCGGGTTGGAGTTGATCGGCCAGGAACTGGTCGCAATCACCCTGATCCACCAGTATTGGCAAGGTCTCAGTGCTGTTTGCCAACAGAGCACAACTGTCATACTGCTGCCACAACTGTTCATCACTGCCCAGATATGCCGTAAACGCTTTTCTGCCCCATGGCACCCGACAGGGATTGACAATGGGGGCAAAGGCCGACGCCGAGTGATAACGGCCAGGGTTGCGCAATGCCAGCATCAGGGCACCGTGTCCCCCCATAGAGTGTCCGCTGATTGACTGGTGATCACTGACGTTAAAGTGTTGTTGAATCAGCGCTGGCAGTTCATGACAGATATAATCATACATCCGGTAATGCGTGTCCCACGGGGGCTGAATAGCATTGACATAGAAGCTCGCACCCTGTCCAAGATCGTAGCTGTCATCATCGGTTACGTTCTCACCACGCGGACTGCTATCCGGTACCACCAACACCAGTCCCAGTTCCGAGGCAACCCGTTGGGCACCGGCCTTGATAGTAAAGTTTTCATCCGTACAGGTCAGCCCTGACAGCCAATACAACACCGGAGGTGGTATATCATCGGACGTCGGCGGTAAATAGATGCTGAACGTCATGTCGCAATTCAGTGCGGATGAAGCATGACGGTAGCGCTGTTGCCAGCCGCCAAAAATACGATGTTCTTCCAGAAGTTCCAGTGACACATTCATTGTTGCGGTGTTCCTCCGATTTAGTCGAAATGGATGACAGAGCGGATGGATTTTCCTTCATGCATTAATTCAAATGCTTGATTGATGTCTTCCAGCTTCATGGTATGGGTAATAAAATCGTTGAGCTGGAATTCACCGTCCAGATAACGTTGCACAATGCCGGGTAGCTGGCTGCGGCCTTTAACACCGCCAAAAGCAGATCCGCGCCATACACGTCCGGTCACCAACTGGAATGGCCGGGTAGAAATTTCTTCACCAGCACCCGCCACGCCGATAATCACTGACTCACCCCAGCCCTTGTGGCAGCACTCCAGTGCGGAGCGCATCACATTAACGTTACCGATACACTCAAAAGAGAAATCCACGCCGCCTTTCGTCAGGTCGATAATGACATCCTGAATCGGCTTATCATGATCTTTGGGATTAATCAGATCGGTAGCACCCAGCTTGCGGGCCAGATCGAATTTACTGGTGTTGACGTCAATCCCGATAATGCGCCCGGCACCGGCCATTCTGGCACCGATAATCGCTGACAGGCCAATACCACCGAGACCGAAAATCGCCACGCTGTCACCTGGCTGGACTTTCGCTGTGTTCACGACGGCCCCCATCCCTGTGGTTACACCACAACCCAGCAGACAAACTTCCTCCAGCGGGGCTTCCTTGCTGATTTTGGCCAGTGAAATTTCAGCCACCACCGTATGTTCTGCAAAGGTGGAGGTACCCATATAGTGGAAAATCGGGTTACCGTCTTTGAAGAAACGCGTCGTCCCGTCCGGCATCAAACCTTTGCCTTGCGTGGCACGAATAGCCTGACACAGATTGGTTTTGCCGGAACGACAAAATTCGCATTCACCACATTCCGGTGTATACAGCGGAATAACGTGGTCGCCAACGGCTACACTGGTTACGCCTTCACCGATAGCTTCAACAACACCACCGCCTTCATGTCCGAGGATGACTGGGAACACGCCCTCCGGATCTTTGCCGGACAGTGTGTAGGCATCCGTGTGACAGACACCGCTGGCAACGATGCGTACCAGCACTTCGCCTTTTTGTGGCGGCATCAAATCCACTTCTTCAACAGAAAGCGGTTGGTTGGGACCCCAGGCGATAGCGGCCCGGGTTTTTATCATTTGCATGGTGAGCTCCTTTATTTTTTTATGGAACATAAGGTTTAAAACGTATCAATGGCTGATTTTGATGCAATGTCTGATCGGGAAACCCTTACCACTCAGCGGGGGAACTGTTCAATGATCAGTTTCTTCAATGCTTCTACATTAGGGCCGAAAGCTTCCCGACGCCATACCAGCCAAGCGGTGGCTTCAGCCATTTCGACTGGTAGCTCATGTGGTAATACCTGATTCCCTACCGGTAATGCGTCCAGTACGGAACGCGGCACGATGGCCAGACCTGCACCGCCAGCCACGCAGGCGAGCATGGATGAATAGGATGAAACTTCCACAACATTACCATGCGCAATGCCCTGGCTGCGGAACCAGGCTTCCAGTCGGCGTCGGTATCCACATCCGCGGCTAAAGGAAAACAAGGTCCGGTTCCGTACCTGGCTGGCGTGCGTGATGGTGGGATTTCCCAGGGCAGTCACCAGGACCAATTGTTCGACAAAAACAGCACAACCATTCAGCGCGTCATCATTTACCGGACCGTTAACCAGCGCGGTGGCCAGTAATCCGGTACGCACGCTATCAAGCAATTCATCTCCAGTACCGGATTCCAGTGACAGGTTGACTTGTGGATACCGCAGGTGAAAGCTCGCCAATAAGTTTGGCAATGGTGTGACAATCAGACTTTCCAGGGCACCAAGCGCGAAATTACCCGCCGGTTTTCCCGTGTGAGTCATCGCGATTGCCTCGTCACTCAGTGCCAGAATGCGCTGGGCATAGCAGAGGAAATTATGCCCCAGTGGTGAAAGACGCAGTCGCTGTTTTTCCCGGATAAACAGATCCTCTCCCAGCTCTTGCTCAAGCTGGCGTAATCGAGTGGTCAGGTTTGATGGAACCCGATGAAGTTGTTCCGCCGCACGGACAACCGAGCTGGTTTCTGCTACCAGGCAAAACATACGCAGTTGAATAAGGTCCATGTCTTCTTTTTACGTCATTAACTTTTGCTTAGTTATTCACTTTTCATGAGTGTAGTGGGTGGGTTACGCCTTGGCAATACCTCTTTAGTAAAAACGGAATGCTGGTGAGGCCGGTTATCCATCAGTTAAATACTACATGGACGGAAGTTCCATTTTTCTGGAGACATCACCGCAGGGAATTTGTCGGTATTGCTGATGAGGTTTATTGTCTGCCAGGAATTAATTCTTGAAGTTACAATTATTATATTATTGTCTGGATAAATAATTTAAGCGGATAAACATAGTCACCCGTGTCCACAACGTAAAGACAGTGGGCATGGTTACTTGTGATAATAGTTACAATTAATGTGAGGAAATTATCAGGAGTATATCGGTGAAACTGATTTTAGTAACCGCGGGTACTATTTCTTGTTTGTTTATCATGGTCAAATTTCATTCCGTATATCTGATTCAACGATAGTTGATTTGAAAATCAATCGTTCTTACTGTTTAACGGTTTATTCTGTTTTAGATTAAATAAGTTAATGTGTTTATTTGAATAAAAATTAAAAATTGTTTTAAAACAATGAGTTGATATTAATTTTGTAATAAAAAATGCTTACCAAATCATAACGAATTACCATTGCACAATGGGTTTTTTAATATTTAGTGAAAAAACGATTAAGAATTTAATTTTAATGCCGATGTATATTTAACAGCTTTCAAGATACAGGAAGATAAAAAGGAAACGAATCCTGACGAGCTAACATAAGTAAGTGATTTTGGTGAATGGACTACGCCAACACGTCGGCAACTGAACAATGCCGGACGTAGAGAATAATACATCATGTTTCTGTATTGTTTTTATCTCATTGTTATTAATTTTGGTGCACATTTTAACAAGTAGTCTGCCTTTTTTTCATCAAAGGGTGAACAGCAAAATATCAAATATTCTAGTGTGCTGGTTATTAAAAGCACAAACAGAAAACGCTGATTAATTATCCGGAGTTACTTATGAATTTTTTAAAAAACATTACCATCAGGGCAATGATGTTAGTTATCCTCGGTTTATTTCTATTACTTTGGGGTGGTGTGTCACTTTTTACCTTTTCTACACTAAGTGATATGAGCTCGTTGCTGGATTTCAGCCAAACGCAGAAAAAAAACTATTCGTTACTGGTGAAAGGAAACGATCAGTATTTCCGATCTGTGACACGCATGCTAAGAAGCGTTGATTTTTTACAGATTGGTGATACGGATAACGCCCAGAAAACGCTGGATGCGGCGGGTATTGCGATTAAAAATACCAAAGATGCACTTGAACAATTCAAAGTAGCTTCGCATGCGGGGATTGAACAGCAAACCATTGACACGATGATCTCAGTTTGGTCAGCGTTACTCGATTCCGCCATTGAACCTATGTACAACGCACTAAAATCTCACCGGATGGATGATTTTCATCAGCTTTTTCGCCAAGTCTACCCTTCGTTGAGTGTGAGTTTTGGCGTCGAGGCGGAGAAATACACCAAAATCATTCAGTCGGACAGTGCCATTGAACAGGTGAATGTGCTAACGATGTTCAGTAAGGACATATTAATGGCTACGTTGGCGCTTGGTATTATCATTCTGATACTGAGTGACCGTTATCTGGTGAATTATCTGGTTAAGCCGATTGGCATGATGAAAAAGCATCTTGAGTTACTGACGGAGGGCAAACTGGGATTCGAGCTGGAAGAGTTCGGTCGCAACTGTGTCGGTCAACTGATCCCTTATATCAAGCAAATGCAGAATAGCCTGAGTAATACCGTTTCGGTTATCCGAGACAGTTCTTCCTCTATTTTTCAAGGGTCTAGTGAAATTCGGCTAGGGAATAACGATCTTTCCGCTCGCACTGAACAACAGGCAGCCGCGCTACAGGAAACCGCGGCCAGCATGGAGCAACTCAGTTCCACAGTGAAACTGAATTCGGAAAACGTTCACCAGGCCAGCAAACTGGCGCACGAGGCTTCTGTCGTTGCGAAAAAAGGGGGAGAAATCACCGGCGAAGTAGTAGGAACCATGGACAGCATTACGGCCAGTTCACGCAAGATTGCCGATATCACCAGTGTTATCAACGGTATTGCATTTCAGACCAATATTCTGGCACTGAATGCGGCAGTAGAAGCGGCGCGTGCCGGGGAGCAGGGACGTGGTTTTGCCGTTGTCGCTGGCGAGGTGCGTAATCTGGCCCAGCGTAGTGCCCAGGCAGCCAAAGAAATTGAAATTTTGATCGCGGAGTCAGTCTCTCGTGTGGATATCGGTTCCAACCAGGTGAAACAGGCGGGTGACGCGATGGAAACCATCATTACGTCCATCAGTCATGTCAATGATCTGATTGGAGAAATTGCCTCCGCCTCTGATGAGCAGAGCCGCGGTATCAACCAGATTGGTCAGGCGGTCAATGAGATGGATAGTGTTACCCAGCAAAATGCGGCGCTGGTGCAGGAAGCGTCGTCAGCCGCGGAGTCTTTGGAAGAACAAGCCCGCCAATTGTCTGAAGCAGTAGCCGTGTTCCAACTGGGCGGCGATGAACGACGCCCGGGGGGGAATATTACACCCGCCGTTGCGCTAAAACGCCCGACACTTGCATCGACATCTGCATTGTCTATTGCAGGTCGTAAAGCGGGTGACAATAACTGGGAAACATTCTGATCCGCTCGTCAGAAACACCTTCTGCCGTAGCGTTAATTATTGTCAGACAACCGCCATACCATATGCTGTATGGCGGCGTATTGATAATGTTCCGACGGCAGCGAAGAATCAGGGTGGCAAAAGAGCGCTTCCGGCATCGGAACGGTCTGGCGTTATTACCTGTCCACAAATCCAATCGTTATGATCACTGTGAGAGATCCTGACGGTTTTCTCACAATTGGCGCACTAACTTCGACAGCCTAAAATGGGACGGATGCTGAAAAGCGTTTGTCCCATTTCTGTTATTGATCAGCGGGTGATTGCAGCTATTTCATCAATTATATTGCAGCTATTTCATCAATCATGAGGAACAATCACTGGATAATCGTTATGCTCTCAACTAGAGTGAAGTCGGCGTTTTATCCTGCTCTGCGCCAAAATAAGTTACACCTGCTGGAGAATAAATAATAATGGCATCACCGTTAACAAAAGAAGCTGTCTTGGTGCATGAAGCATTGATGGCGCGTGGGCTGGAAACCCCATTGCGTGGCGAAATGCTGGATCGGGATATCCGTAAACGTCGCATTGCGGAACATATGACGGAAATCATGAACCTGCTAAGCCTTGATCTGGAAGACGATAGCCTTGCCGAGACGCCAGATCGCATCGCCAAAATGTATGTGGACGAAATATTCGCTGGTCTGGATTACAGCAACTTCCCAAAAATTACCATTATCGAAAACAAGATGAAGGTGGATGAGATGGTCACGGTGCGTGATATCACGTTAACCAGTACCTGTGAGCACCATTTCGTTACTATCGATGGTAAAGCGACAGTCGCCTATATCCCCAAGGATGGGGTGATTGGATTGTCGAAAATTAACCGTATCGTACAATTCTTCTCGCAGCGCCCACAGGTGCAGGAACGGCTGACGCAACAGATTCTGATCGCGCTACAGGCTTTGTTGGGCACCAATAATGTAGCGGTATCCATTGATGCAGTACATTACTGCGTGAAAGCCCGTGGCATTCGTGATGCGACCAGTGCGACCACGACGACATCGCTGGGGGGATTATTCAAGTCCAGCCAGAATACTCGTCAGGAATTTTTACGCGCGGTGCGTCATCATAATTAACCGACAAATCGCCGTTTACGCTGTGCCTGCCGTGGTGGGCACGGTTTTAGTGCGTTTCCTTTCGTCATAGCGCCAGCCGTTACACCTGTCTGAAGTACCCAGCTTCATTTTATAGTGAGTAAAAGCGTAGGTTTTTGCCTTATCTGTCACTACAATTCACCGATAAACTTATCGCTTGCTGACGGCCATGTCACCACAATCAACGACACTACAATCAACGACACCACCGAGAATTGTTACTCTGGATTTTGCGCGCGGGATTGCCATTCTGGGTATTCTGCTACTTAACATCACCGCGTTTGGTTTGCCTGAAGCGGCCTACCTTAATCCTGCATATCGAGGATTACCGCCATTACGGGATGCCTGGACTTGGGCCATTGTGGATGGTGTGGCCCAGGCGAAATTCCTGACCATGTTTGCACTACTGTTTGGTGGTGGATTGCAGTTGCTGTTGCCGCGTGGTCGTCGCTGGATCCATGCCCGGCTATTCTGGTTGATGTTGATCGGTCTGATCCACAGTCTGTTTTTCTGGGATGGCGATATTCTGCTGGATTATGGGCTGATTGGGCTGGTGTGTTACGGCATGGTGCGCTATGCAGAAAATACCCAAGTGTTGTTAAAAAGCGGTGTGGTGATCTATCTGGCAGGCATAGGCATTCTGGCGATACTCAGTCAGATACTTAGCACGGACGGTGGGAGTTTCTGGCAGCCAAGCGTGGCCGACATGGCTTATGAAGCATACTGGCAGGCACACGGCGGGCCGGCGGCCTGGAGCAATCGGTTATCGTTGTTGGGCGATAGTCTGCTGTCTCTGGGGGTACAGTCTGGCTGGTTGTTGATGGGAGCAATGTTGCTTGGCGCGGCGTTGATGCGCTGTGGCTGGCTGAAAGGCCAGTTCAGCCAGAACCATTATCGGCGGGTCGCAGTATGGTCGATCATCCCGGCAGTGGTGATTAATGGGGTAGGGATCACGCTGCAATGGCAGTTGCACTGGGAATATCGCTGGTGTGGATTGTTGCTGCAAATTCCCCGCGAACTTGGCGCGCCATTGCAGGCGATTGGCTATCTGGCGTTATGCTACGGCTTTTGGCCCATATTAAGTCGTTGGCGAATCACTTACTGGGTTGCCGATATTGGACGGATGGCCTTGAGCAGTTATCTGTTGCAGACCTTGATTTGCACGACACTGTTCAACCGTATGGGGCTATTTATGCAGTTGGACCGTTTACAATTGCTGGCGCTGGTCCCGGGTGTATGGTTACTCAATTTTCTGTTTGCCCGCGCTTGGTTACGGTTTTTCCAGCAGGGACCGATGGAGTGGATGTGGCGTTATCTCACCCGATGGGTGGCGGAAAAGCCGGTTTAAGGTCGAGGGTCGTCGCCAATCGTTGTCTCGGGGGGATTGAGTGGCTGTTCCGTTTTGGTGACCGAGGGGACAATCTGCTCTGGTAGCACCACTGGATAGCCCGGTTCATTAGTGTCTATTTTGTATTTTGCCGGAATAGGGATTACCGGCCCCAGAAATCGGGGTTCCCGTTTTAGTATGTAAAGGTCGAACAGCGTGCCGATACGGGCACCGAATTCCCTGAGTCGTACCAGCCAGATATCCTTCGGCGAAGGAACCGCATAACACTGAGCCTGAATGTCCAGATGCAGGGCAATAAATAATGCACGCTCGCAATGGAAACGTTGGGTGATGATGGTGAAATCGTTGGTATCAAAGACTTTGCGGGTTCGGATAATGGAATCCAGGGTACGAAATCCTGCGTAATCCAGCACGATATCCGCCGGAGGGACGCCGGCGGATATCAGATCCCGCCGCATGGTCATCGGTTCGTTATAATTTTGCTGTGCATTGTCACCACTGAGAAGCAGGTATTTGACTTTCCCACTGTTATAAGCGTTCAACGCGCCCTGAATTCGAAAAAGGTAGTACTGGTTGATGACTCCGGCACGGTAATACTTGGCGGTGCCAAGAACTACGCCGACTTTGCGTGATGGTAAGTCCTGCAACCGATCATAAATATAAGGCGCTGTGCGCCAACTTATACAACGGTCAAGCAGAAATGCGGCGCACACCAGCACGATAAAGCTGATGAAAAAACCGTATATCAGGCGTAGCCACATGCTTTCTGCCTTACTCCGCACAAACAATCATCAGGCAAGGCTACTTTACCTATCCGATGGACGCAAGGTGAAGCGTCTGGATGACGGGGTTGTTGGCGCTTTTTACGGCAGCCATGTCTGGGGGTGAGGGGGAATTTATTGCCAGTTCTGGCCGAAAGCAAACCCTGGACATCGGTTCAGGGTTTGCGTGCCAAGATTCAGATCAGACTGCCCCACAGATCATACTCGTCCGCGTGTTCGATTTTCACTGTCACCATATCGCCGACGTTGACGCGTGTTTCTCCATTCAGGTAAACCGCGCCGTCGATTTCCGGTGCATCCGCCATACTGCGACCGATCGCGCCTTCTTCATCCACTTCATCGATCAGAACCCGCAATTCTCGGCCAATCTTGGCCTGCAAACGCTGGGCGGAAATCTGTTGCTGTAGTTGCATGAATCGATGGTAGCGTGCTTCTTTGATGTCTTCCGGTACCGGATCAGGCAGCAAGTTGGCGCTGGCACCCTCTACCGGGCTGAATCTGAAACAGCCCACGCGATCCAGTTGCGCTTCCTGCAGAAAATCCAGCAGCATCTGAAAATCCTCTTCGGTTTCACCGGGGAAGCCGACGATAAAGGTTGAGCGTAACGTTAAATCCGGGCAGATTTCACGCCAACGTTTAATGCGTTCCAGTGTCCGTTCCACCGCGCCGGGACGTTTCATCAGCTTCAGAATTTTCGGGCTGGCGTGTTGAAGTGGAATATCCAGATAAGGCAGGATTTTGCCGGCGGCCATCAGCGGGATGACTTCGTCAACGTGTGGATAAGGATAGACGTAATGCAGGCGTATCCAAATATTCAGCGTTGCCAACTGTTCACATAGGCTAACCATGCTGGTTTTTACTGGCTGTCCATTCCAGAAACCGGTGCGGTGCTTGATGTCGACGCCGTAGGCGGATGTATCCTGCGAGATGATCAAGAGTTCTTTCACGCCGGATTCAGCCAGACGTTTTGCTTCATCCAGTACCTCGCCAACGGCCCGACTATCCAGATCGCCACGCATGGAGGGGATGATGCAGAAGGTGCAACGATGGTCGCAACCTTCAGAAATTTTCAGGTAGGCATAATGGCGTGGTGTCAGTTTTACACCGGCGGCGGGCACCAGACTGGTAAAGGGGTTGTGCTCCGGTTTGGGCACATAGTGATGCACATGGGAGAGCACTTGCTCATAGCTGTGCGGCCCGGTAATTTCCAGCACTTTGGGGTGAACTTCACGGATGCGATTTTCTTTGGCGCCCAAACACCCGGTGACAATCACTTTCCCGTTTTCATTGAGGGCTTCACCAATGGCTTCCAGTGATTCCTGTACGGCACTATCAATAAAACCGCAAGTATTGACGATGACCAGATCGGCGTCGTCATAGCTAGGCACGACCTGGTAACCTTCGGTTCTCAACTCGGTCAGGATGCGCTCGGAATCCACCAGATTTTTCGGACACCCCAGACTGATCACTCCGATTTTTCGGGATTGGGAGGGGTTGCCGCCTTTGTCCATCGTCGTCAGTGTTTTCTGGGGGGCAGCAAGTGTTGTGGTCTGTGAAGGATCAAAGGTGTTAACAGTCATAGCATCTCATACATCGTGTTGTGCCGGAGTGGCGCCGGAGTGGTGCCGGAAAAGTCGGCGGATTATACCTGAATAGGCGTGAAGAAACAGTCCCGTATGTTCAAAAAACAGCCAGCCCGGTCGGGATTTGGATTTATTCAAAATCACACCCACCTTTAACGGGTGGGTGTGATGTTTTTAGCTCAATGGTAACATTACCGTCTGTTTGAAAGCATTACGCTGGGTGAGCTGTTGGTACCACCGTTCCAGATGAGGATGCGTCTGGCGCGGAATGTCCATCGAAAACCAGCCATAGGCATAACAACCTAATGGGATATCGCCGATACCGAATGCTTCACCAGAAAGCCAGGGCTGTTTTGCCAGCGTCATATCGATGATCGTAAACAGTTTTTCACAGCGTTCAATCCCTGCTTCGATGACTGACATATCTCGTTTTTCCGGCGCGGTGCGTACCATGCCCAGAAACACACTTTGAAACGGTATGCTGAAGGCCATTGTCCAGTCCATCCATTTTTCCGCACTGGCACGCGCTTTGGCATCAGCAAGGTACAATGAACCTTGTCCATATTGCGCAGCCAGATAACGCACAATGGTGTTGGATTCCCATAGCACCAACTCGTCATCCTGCAAGCAAGGAACCAATCCATTAGGGTTCATGGCCAGAAAGTCTGCATCATGATTGCGGCCAAATTTACCACCCGCCAGAATATGTTCGTATGGCAGTCCCAATTCAGTGGCACACCAGCGTACTTTTTTCACATTTGTGGAGTTGTCACGTCCCCATATTTTCAACATTGAATATCTCCTTTGTCTCTCATTAACTCAAACCTGATATCGGTAAGGTCGTTGCGATAAGTCAAATCTTTACGGGCATAAAGTGCTATGTCCCGTAGTCACACCCCAGAGCATAGGAAATAATGATATAGATTTTTACTATTTATGAATTACGTTAACTTTCCCGACAATGACAGCCAGTTATTTATCCGGCCGGAAAGTATTTTATGGCCATTTACCCAGCGGATCCGTGCGGCACTGTGTAGACGGTTAGTTCCCAGTATACCGCTCGCCGTGGCGCAAAACGATTCACATACCATTATATTTAAGGGGGTGCCAGGAGGCGGTAAAGCCTGAACTGCCGAAAAAGGCTGTAAGATAGTGGTACGTGAATTCAGTGATGATGTTCGGCCCACTCTGACGCCGGCAAAGCGCAGGAACGCGGACGGTAGACCGCTGTTCAGTACGGTGCGGGTAAATATCATTCGTTCAATACCCGTTGTAATGTGGCTGGTCTTGCTGTTGCCCTTGTCCTGAATTCTGCCCGGCAACACTATCGGACCGATTGCGGTGGCGATCTGGCAATACGTTTGGGTTGCTATCGTTATAAAACGCCGGTGATGGTTGTAACGGTTATCGCGTTGATCATCCTGGTGTAGTAGTGCAGGTCTTGGGGGACTGGTTTGCCAAACGTGCCGGTAAGCGCGAGCATTGCTAAATGCTGAGTTTATCACCGTCATACTTCACGTTGCAGATGTATTGATCTTCCTGCAACTCGAATTATTGAGTGCATAAAATTAGTCTGGTCATTGTTTGGATTTGAAAATAATTAACCACCTCAACAAGAGGTGGTTAGCGCCATGGAAGAGGGATAACTAAAGGGGAAAATCATCAAGCCAGGAATGAAATAATGGCTTGTGCAACCTTCTTTGCGGCTTTTCTATTTTCCAGATCCAGGAAGTGACCTGCTTCTGGTACGGTATTGAATTGGCAATTATTGATGTAGCATCCCATTTTCTGAATATCTTCAGCTGTTGTGTATTCATCATCTTCGCCATTGAGGAATAGTACCTCTGCGTTAATATTTTTAAAGATATTAATATAATTTTCTTCTTTCAGACTGAGAACCTGATCAATATGAAAACTGACTTGCTGGAACGCAAATTCATCCAGTGCAGAAAGATGTTTGAGATTGATATGCTTTAATAATGGCGGTAAAAATTTACCGACTTCCTCATTTAACAATACCGCCGCATCTTCATATCTTCTAGCGTGAATGCATGATCTGGCCTGTTCAACATAATTGCGCATTTTGTCGTTGAGATTGGCCGAAAATGAGGCAATGACTGCTTTCTTGATTTGTCCTGGTTTTTTTGACAATGCCAGCAATGACGACAAACCACCCCATGAAATGGAGATAATGTACTGTGGTTCAAGCACTTCGATTAAATTAAGCAGGATATTGACTTCATCATCTTTGGTAATGACATGACTTAAATCATTATGTTCCAGTGACTCACCAAGAAAAGGCAAATCGAAAAGAATAATGTTGAATTTTCCTGAAAGGTTTTTGACGGTATTTTTAAAAGCAGCAGTGGTTGATAATGCACCATTAACCATTATCACAGTTTCATTATCAGGGTTGGATATGTGCTTTTCAACATATACATTCCAGGACTTGTAATTGACAATACTTTTCTCTATAGCCATGATCGATTCCCTTTATTTAAATCTTCCTTGCAGCACAAGGAGACCTTGCGCTAGTTGGATCTAGTACATTACATGAAATTGAATGCTGTTTGACGTAGTTCTGTCTGGATTTAATCGGTATGTGTTATCTTAATTTCCGATCGAAACGAAAGACCCTGCCCTTGATTAACTTAACGGTGAATTTATCACAATGCTTTAGTGAGATAAACGTCACGAAATTTATTCGGATTATTTCTCTTCCCAAAGCCAAATAGAGCATAAAAAGCATCGCCATAAATAATGTAGCAGTGAAATTATATGGCGTAAAATTAGTGGTACGATGTGTTAACAATGACCGTCGTGGGGATGAGTATGACGGCTGGGCCATGTCGCACCTATCATATGGCATAGGCTTTACATTTCCTTTTGATTTTTATAACTATTTTATGTCTTTTACTATCTTTACAGTGTTGGGCGTTTAATTACTGGCGATGACCGACTACTTTTGTATGGTCAGTAAATTCAAAACAGTTTGATCCATAACGTTTTTGATGACCTTTAAATAAGAGCAGCCAACACATGAAGATGATGACTTTTCTCTCCAGAGTAACTGCTGCCACAGTGTGGGCACTGCTAGTTGCCATATTTCCCGCCGCGGCTCATGCCGAGTCGATTCCGGTGGTTCCCCAGGTTCCCCAACTTGATGCCAAAGCCTTTATTTTGATGGATTATCAAAGTGGTAAGGTTTTGGCAGAGTATCATGCTGATGACCGCCTTGACCCAGCGAGTCTGACCAAAATCATGTCCAGCTATGTAATCGGACAGGCGATAAAGGCTGGAAAGATCCATCCCACAGATATCGTTACTGTGGGTAATGATGCCTGGGCAACCGGCAACCCAGTGTTGCGTGGCTCTTCATTAATGTTTCTCAAGCCAGGAGATCGTGTCCCGGTATCCGAACTGAATAAAGGGATTGTGATTCAATCAGGGAATGACGCCAGTATTGCGTTGGCAGATTATGTGGCCGGTAGCCAGGGAGCGTTCGTTGACCTAATGAATCAATATGCCAAGTCGCTGGGTATGGTCAATACGCATTTTCTTACCGTACATGGGCTCGATGCTGAAGGGCAGTACAGCACTGCGCGTGACATGGCGCTGTTGAGTCAAGCATTAATCCGTGATGTTCCGGATGAATACGCATTGAATAAGGAGAAGTCGTTTACGTTTAATAAGATCCATCAGTTTAATCGTAACCGTCTGTTATGGAGCACCAACCTGAATGTGGATGGTGTGAAAACCGGACACACCAGTGGTGCCGGGAACAATCTGGTGGCGTCGGCGACGGAGGGGAATATGCGTTTGATCTCGGTGGTGCTGGGAGCACCAACGGACAGTATTCGTTTTCGGGATAGTGAGGAACTATTGACCTGGGGATTCCATTTTTTTGAAACCGTTACGCCTCTTCGTGCCGATACACCTTTCACAACCCAACGAGTATGGTTTGGCACAACTAAAGACGCGCGTTTAAGCACGGCGCAGAATGCGGCACTGACCATTCCAAAAGGACAGATGAAAAATTTGAAAGCCAGTTTTACGCTGAGTCAACCTTACTTATCTGCGCCATTGAAGAAAGGCCAGGTGGTTGGCAGTATTGATTTTCAACTGGACGGAAAATCTGTCGCCCAACGGCCGCTGGTGGTGATGGATGATATTCCGGAATCCGGCTTGCTCAGCCGGATATGGGATGAGGTAGTGCTGAAATTTACGCAGTGGTTTGGCGAGCTGTTCAGCTAATGCTGGGTTAATAGCACAATGCCATTATTGCTACAGTAATGGGTGTAATTCTCCGTGGGTTGACGGTCGGTGATCAGCGTATCAAACAGCGAAAAAGGGCCGATGCGGGCGGGTTTTCGCTGGTCAAATTTACGGCTGTCAACGACCAGGATTGCACGTTGTGACATCGCCAGTGCCCGGTGCTTCATCGACAATTCAGCAAAGTTAAAGCAGGTTGCACCGACATCCAGATCAATACCGGCCGCGGAAATAAAGGCCTTGTTAGGGCAGATGTGGTCCATGCCGTTGCATTGGCTGAGCGGTGTGAAGATTGCGCTATCGGGATGGAATTCACCGCCGCAGAGGATGACTTTGTTATTGGGTTTTTCTTGCAGGGCCAAAAAGGTATTCAGCGAATAACAAATACTGGTAAAGGGCAATTCATGCGGAATGGCTTCAATAATGTAACTGGTAGTGGTGCCACAGTCGAAGAAGACCGTATCGTTAGCCTCTATCAGTGACGCCGCTATTTCCCCGACGATTCTTTTTTCTGCTGCGTGTTTAGTCTGTTGCTCAGAAACGAAATAGCGGGAGGGATTGTTGTTTTTCAGACCATTGACTACATATCCGCCCAGCAGTAGCACGGAATCTGGTCGGGTATTAAGGTCGCGACGCACCGTCATTTCAGAAACGCCGAGTAACTGGGCCGCATCTTTAAGATGTAATTTGTCTGCTTTTTTCAGAGCCTGGGCCAGTTTATTGATTCGTTTTTCACGCCGCGTTTCCATTTCTTTCCCCGATAAAAAATAAGCCATGTATTGTTAAACGCAGGATAAGTATTCTCCTTGTTTTACCCGGAAGTTTCACAATATTTCTTTTATAACCTCTCGGGACGGGTTGGCGCAAACGGGGAGTGAAAAAGTTATAACACGTTGAAGTTAATAAGGGATTCTAATTGAGCAGAAAAAGAAAAGGCCCATCGTTCTTGAACCTGAAAGGCGTGAACGATGGGCTCCTCAATATTGAGATTTCAAAGAAAAGCAGTGGCACTTAATCAGACGCCAGCTATCTGGAAAAGTTCAGATAAAACTGAAAAAAATTGACATATTTTTACATTTAACCCCAGCCGGGCAATTCCGGCCAGATAATCACAATCAATGAACCCGCCAATGTCAGTAGTACGTTGGCAATCGCATAGGTGCCAGCATATCCCAGCGCCGGAATATTGCTGCGAGCTGCATCGCTGATGATCTCCATCGCCGGGGCACAGGTACGGGCACCCATGATGGCACCAAACAGCAACGCACGGTTCATCCGCAGAACATAGGCACCAAACAGGAAACAAATCACTACCGGCAGCAAGCTGACCATCAATCCTGAAAACAGCATTTGCACACCTACTTCGCCAAAACTGGTGTTAATGGTGCCGCCGGCGCTCAGGCCGACGCCGGCCATAAATACCATCAGTCCGAACTCTTTCACCATATTCAGCGCCCCTTGTGGGATATAACCAAATGTGGGGTGGTTAGCCCGCAGAAAGCCCAGCAAAATACCGGCGAACAGCAGACCGGCGGCGTTTCCAATACCGAATGAGAAGTTGCTGAACTTGAATGTGACCAGCCCTATCATGATACCGATGATGAAAAAGGCGCAGAATGCCAGTAGATCCGTGACCTGGCTGTGGATAGAAATAAAACCGATACGGTCAGCGATGCTTTTTACGCGACGGGTATCGCCGCTGACTTGCAAAACATCACCTTTATTTAGCACGACGCCATCATCAATCGGCATCTCAATCTGGCTGCGCACGATGCGGTTAAGAAAACAGCCGTGATCGGTCAGTTTAAGCTGGCTGAGTCGTTTACCTACGGCATTGTGGTTTTTCACCACAATTTCTTCAGTAACGATGCGCATATCCAGCAAATCGCGGTCAAAAACTTCTTTGCCATCGCGGAAGTTGGAGTTGAGTCGGGCATGAGAATCCGGGTAGCCCACCAGGGCAATTTCATCACCCAGTTGTAATACGGCATCACCATCCGGGCTGGCCAGAATCCCATTGCGACGAATCCGCTCAATATAGCACCCTGTCTGGCGGTAGATGCCCAGCTCCCGCAGATTTTTGCCATCAGCCCAGGCGACCAGTTCCGGACCAACACGATAAGCACGGATAATTGGCAGATAAATCTTACGTTGACTATCTGGATCCAGGCCTCGCTCCCGAGCGATTTGCTGGGCGCTGGTGGGCAGGTCTTGATGCTGTAGTTTTGGTAGGTAACGGGCACCAAAAATCAAACTGACCAAACCGATTAAGTAGGTAAGCGCATAACCGAGACTCAGGTGTTCCTGTTCGATACCCAGTTGTTGGCCAAGATTAGTGGAGTTGCGTAACGTGTCTCCCGCACCGACCAGTACTGGTGTGGATGTCATCGAGCCCGCCAGCATCCCGGCGGTTAACCCGATACCCCAACCGAAAATCTTACCCAGCAGCAGCGCAATGATTAATGCACTGACGACCATCACCAGTGCCAGAATGAGATAATTTTTTCCGTCGCGGAAGAATATGGAAAAAAAGTTAGGGCCAGCTTCAACACCGACACAAAAAATAAATAACATAAAACCTAGATTAAGCGCCTCGGTATTAATGGTGAAATGTTGCTGTCCCAGTAATAACGATACAACTAAAACCCCAATAGAATTACCGAGTTGTACAGAACCCAGCCTTAATTTCCCCAGACAAAGTCCTAATGACAGAACCACAAATAAGAGCAGAATGTAATTCCCGTTTAACAAATCAGCGACGTTTATATTCATTGGATGTAACTTGTTGTTTACTAGTAAGTTCTTGATATAAAAAGTGATTAGGGCTAAATTTTCCCTAATCACATGATGTTGGCTATGCCGGTAACACATTATAAAACGCAAAAACCGATCTTATTCAGAGCAATTGTTGGGGCGGTCGCCATTTTAGAGGTTTATTAGTCTGACAACCAGTCGCCGGTGCAGATAAATAGTAATAAGCCTCGCTTCGTACCATATCAGGGATATACATCTATGCCGGTGTTGAATGTCGGAGAACTATTTACCGTCAGGTTGATATGACGTATGTACATGTCGGGAGGCGAAGTATGACAGGCAATAGAGGTTGGGTGGGCGTCGTCAGCTGTTTCATATTGTTTACCCTTATTTTCCTGAGTCAGAAAATGGTCGTCTCCAGCGTCGCGGGAGACGCATTACATGGTGATCCCGGAATGCTGTTATTTCTGTTGCCGGGGGTAGTATCCAGCTGTCTTGCTGGCGGTAGACGGTTACGCTATACCTTCATTGGCTCACTGATTGCCTCACCGATATGTCTGCTTATCCTGCATTTATGGATTGGCTCGGTGATTTCATTCTGGCAAGAACTGGCCTATGTTGCCGGTGCTTTGTTCTGGAGCCTCATGGGGGGATTAATGCTGCTGTTTTTGCACGCAGCGGGTCGGCGCTATTTTCGTTAATGTGTGTCGGTGTAAAACGGGAGTGATGCAACACTGTCGGGAGAGAGAATGATTACCCCAAGGCGGTTCAACGTCTCAGGGCGTTTTTTATTATTAATAAATTTTGTTGCCGTGGGGATTGATCGACTTATGGTTTACCTGAACAGGTTCAAATGTTCTTTAGCGTAAGCTTCAAACTCAGTGCAACCACCAATATGCTTTTCGTCCAGAAAAATCTGCGGCACGGTTTCGACCGGTTTGCCCACAGTTTTGGATAAATCTTCTTTTGAAATGCCTTCTTCACGAATATCAACGTAGCGGAAACGAAAATCATCACGCTCAGTTGAGAGTTTTTCAGCCAGCTCCTTGGCACGAACACAATAAGGACAACCAGTGCGTCCGAAAATAACAGCAAACATGTAAACTCCTTACTTAATTAATCAGTCGCAGTTTCCAGCGGAAACGTTGAATATAATGCTCAAAGCAACGCTAACCGCACGCACTATGCTCGCAACAGGCAACGAAAAAAAGCAGTCACTGCCTGTTGTACTGATTTGCGTTATCTATCAGATACACAGTGAATACCGGTTACAAGTTGTTGGTGTTTTGGATTGACCAACAATACTATTGTCGCCGTCATAATATGACAAAATAGCGGCGTGTGTCTTTTCCATCTCATCTATCGCGGAGTCGGATCAGACGGAATAGCACACGTGGTGAGTGCTGCGGGAAATAAAAATCTTGTTTCGAAGGATATCTATTGTGACGCCAACTATCGATTTATTACGGCAACATCGCTCCATCCGGGCGTTTACTGCACAGCCACTGACGGATGAGCAGCGGGATGCCATCATTGCTGCTGCGCAAAGTGCTTCCAGTTCCAGCTTTCTGCAATGCAGTTCCATCATTCGTATTACCGATCATTCTGTGCGTCAAACGTTGGTGCATCTGACTGGTGAACAAGCTTATGTAGGACAGGCCGCTGAATTTTGGGTGTTCTGCGCAGATTTTAATCGTCATCTGCAAATCTTTCCGCAGGCAGAAGTCAGGCTGGCGGAGCAATTGCTATTGGGGTGTGTGGATACGGCGTTAATGGGACAAAACGCGCTGATCGCGGCGGAATCGCTGGGATTGGGTGGTGTGTTCATCGGTGGAATCCGTAACAATATCGCCGATGTTACCCAGTTGCTGGCACTGCCCAAGCAGGTATTGCCGTTGTTTGGTCTGTGTCTGGGATATCCGAATGCGCAACCGGCGCTTAAGCCACGGTTGCCCGCTGCACTGGTGGTACATGAAAACACCTATCAGCCAATTGATAGCACCTTGCTGGCACAATACGATCAACATATTGTCGACTACTATCTGCACCGTGACCACTCGCGCAATGAAAGTTGGAGTGACCAGATTCGGCAGACACTGAGCAAAGAACGTCGTCTGTTTATGCTGGACTACTTACACCAACAAGGATGGGCTACCCGGTAGCACAGGAGTCTTATGAAGATTGCCATTCTGTCACGGGACGGTTCCCTTTATTCTTGCGAACGACTACGTGAAGCAGCAACAGAACGCAGGCACAGTATTGAAATTATCGATCCACTATCCTGCTATATGAATATCAATTCGGCGGCACCTTCGGTGCATTATCGCGGACGACAGCTCGACAGATATGATGCCGTTATTCCGCGCATCGGAACGGCTATTACGTTTTACGGCACGGCCGTGTTGCGGCAATTTGAAATGCTGGGCAGTTTTGTGCTGAATAACGCGGTTGCGGTGATCCGTGCCCGGGATAAATTACATTCTCTGCAATTGCTGGCGCGTCAGGGCATTGATTTACCGATCACCGGATTTGCGCATTCGCCGGATGATACTGGCGATTTGATTAAAATGGTCGGCGGCGCGCCGCTGGTGGTCAAGTTGGTGGAAGGCACTCAGGGTATTGGCGTGGTGTTGGCGGAGACGCAACAAGCGGCGGAGAGTGTGATTGATGCTTTTCGCGGATTGAATGCCCATATCCTGGTGCAGGAATATATCCGCGAGGCGGAAGGCAAGGATATCCGTTGTCTGGTGATCGGTGATCGCGTGGTGGCCGCCATTGAACGGCAGGCCAAACCGGGTGATTTTCGGTCCAATTTGCACCGTGGCGGGTCAGCCAATCGGGTTCAAATTAGTTCACAGGAGCGGGCAATTGCGGTGAAGGCTGCAAAAACATTGGGACTGAATGTCGCTGGTGTTGATATACTAAGGGCCAAGCGCGGGCCATTGGTCATGGAAGTGAACGCGTCACCAGGGCTGGAAGGAATAGAAACCACCACCGGGCTGGATATCGCTGGAATGATGATTGAATTCATTGAGCAACATCGCCATGCAGTGTCCCGTTCAGCCGGTAATCGTGTGGTCAATAATAGCCCAAAACCGTATTAGCGCGGCGCTTTTCGATGTTTCCGTCTGTTGACATGGCATCGAGACGTGATATTCCGTAAGCTAGGCGCACTTTTTTGTTTTTCATCGATTGGTTAGTGTATGAGGCAGGTTAATATGGATTCGGTCATCGTCCCTGATTTGAATTTGCTGCGACGGTGGCTGGATCAACTGGGTATTATCTATTTTGAATGTGATTCCTGCCAGGCGTTGCATCTGCCTCATATGCAGAATTTTGATGGTATCTTTGACGCGAAAGTTGATATCGCCGACAGTGTCATCCTGTTTTCTGCGCTGGCAGAAGTGAAACCGACGGCACTGATTCCGCTGGTCGGGGAGCTCAGTCAGATTAACGCCAGTTCATTGACTGCCAAAGTATTCCTTGATATTCAGGACGACAACATGCCCAGACTGATTGTCTGCCAGACGTTCAGCGCCGGAGCAGGTATCACGCTGGAGCAGTTCCGCCACTTTATGCAGCAGGCGGAACAGCAGACCTCAATGGTTATCCTGGAAGCTGGTGCTAATAATCTGCTGTTTTTGAATGATGATGAAGATACCCCTACTGTCCAGATAAATACCACAAATCTGCATTGATTCCTTTATCTATCAATGACTGTAATCACTTTTTCTTATTTTTATCAGACCCTATTTTATTTCGCTGATAACGTTTAATTGCCAGATATTCATTGGCATTTAAGCGTTACAGACGTAGCTCATAGGCAGAACCTGCATAAATAATCGCTAAAACCCATTTTTTTCATTCAGCTATGGTATGGCTGTATTACTACAGTTATGCTTATTTTTGTATGGGAATGTAACCGCATCGTGTCTACGCCTATACTTGGCAGGATGGATGTCAGTGCATAACCATTCATCGGTCATCGCTGTTATGCTGCTCATTCAGGCAGCGTATGTATGTATTATTGTATCCAGGTGATACAAATCAATCCCTTGATTCACTCCCTGCTATGGAGGAAGGAACGGATGTTCACCCAACGTAAAAAATGGTTATCGGGTGTTGTTGTCAGTGTGCTGATGGCCGCGTCCGTCGCTGCGTCTGCGGAAGAGAAAACGCTACATGTCTACAATTGGTCTGATTATATTGCGCCAGACACGTTGGAGAATTTTCAGAAAGAGACCGGCATAAAAGTCGTCTATGACGTGTTTGACTCCAACGAAGTGTTGGAAGGCAAATTGATGGCGGGGAGCACGGGATTTGACCTGGTTGTGCCATCAGCCAGTTTCATGGAGCGTCAGCTCAGTGCCGGCGTCTTTCAGCCACTGGATAAGAGCAAGCTGCCGAACTACAAAAATCTCGATCCTGAGTTGATGAAACTGATAGAACCGCATGATCCTGGTCACAAATATGCGGTGCCGTATCTGTGGGCAACGACCGGTATCGGCTATAACATCGATAAAGTGAAAGCCGTATTGGGCAAAGATGCCCCGGTTAACAGTTGGGATCTGGTCCTCAAGCCGGAAAATCTGGCAAAACTGAAAAGCTGTGGCGTTTCTTTCCTGGATGCCCCCGAAGAAATTTTTGCTACGGTGTTGAATTATCAGGGCAAAGATCCTAACAGCACGATCGCCAGCGACTACACGCAATCCGCCACTGATTTACTGTTAAAACTGCGTCCCAGCATCCGTTATTTTCACTCTTCCCAGTATATTAATGACCTGGCGAACGGGGATATCTGTGTGGCCATCGGTTGGGCCGGTGATGTGATGCAAGCGGCCAACCGGGCAAAAGAAGCCAAAAACGGCGTCAATATCGGCTACAGCATCCCGAAAGAAGGGGCGTTGGCGTTTTTCGATGTTTTTGCTATGCCAGCTGATGCCAAAAATGTGGATTCAGCCTATAAGTTCCTCAACTATCTGCTGGAACCCAAGGTGATTGCCAATATCAGTAATCACGTGTTCTATGCCAATGTGAACAAGGAATCGCTTCCGTTTGTAAACGATGCGGTGCGTAATAACCCGGGTATTTATCCACCGGCTGATGTACGTGCCAAACTGTTTACGCTGAAAGTTCAGTCACCGAAAATCGATCGAGTACGAACCCGTGCCTGGACTAAAGTAAAAAGCGGTATGTGATTTTTTATTGTGATTGTCATGACTCAACAGGCGGCCAAGACCCGCCTGTTTGTGCTATTTGCGTCGCAGCATTGTGGCTGTGACGTTGTTCTGCTTTTACCGGAGAGCAATATTAAGTGAACGATGTAATTCCCCGCCCTCAGCCTAAACTCCAGAAAGCGGCAATACCGTTGCTGGAAGTTCGCAATCTAACCAAGTTCTATGACGGTCAGGCGGCAGTTGATGATGTCAGTCTGACGATTTACAAGGGTGAAATTTTTGCACTATTAGGCGCGTCAGGATGTGGTAAATCTACACTGCTGCGTATGCTGGCTGGTTTTGAACATCCAACCCAAGGGAAAATCGTTCTGGATGGACAGGATCTTTCTCTGGTGCCGCCATATCAACGGCCTATCAATATGATGTTTCAGTCTTACGCTCTGTTTCCACATATGACGGTAGAAAAGAATATCGCCTTTGGCCTGAAACAGGACAAGTTATCGCGTTCGGAGATTAAAGATCGCGTGGAAGAGATGCTGACGCTGGTGCATATGCAGGAATATGCCGGGCGTAAACCGCATCAGCTTTCCGGTGGTCAGCGTCAGCGTGTGGCGTTGGCACGCAGTCTGGCGAAACGGCCAAAACTGCTGTTGCTGGATGAACCGATGGGCGCGTTAGATAAAAAACTCCGTGATCGTATGCAACTGGAAGTGGTGGATATTCTGGAGCGGGTGGGCGTGACCTGTGTCATGGTGACACATGACCAGGAAGAGGCGATGACCATGGCGGGCCGAATTGCCATCATGAATCGCGGCAAGTTTGTGCAGATCGGTGAGCCGGAAGAGATATACGAGCACCCGAATACCTGTTTCAGCGCGGAATTTATCGGTTCGGTGAACATGTTTGAAGGGTTGTTGCAAGAACGCCGGGATGATGCACTGATCGTCCAAAGCCCCGGATTGATTCATCCCCTCAAGGTTGATTCCGATGTGTCCGTTGTGGATGGTGTGCCGGTTTTTATTGCCTTGCGCCCGGAAAAAATCATGCTGTGTGATGACGCCCCGGCCGACGGCTGTAATTTCGCGGTGGGTGAGGTAGTACACATTGCCTATTTGGGTGATCTTTCCATTTATCACGTCCGGCTCAGCAGTGGCCAGATTATCAGTGCTCAACTGCAAAATACTTATCGTTATCGCAAAGGTGCGCCAACCTGGGGAGATGAAGTGCATCTCTGTTGGGATGCGGATAGTTGTGTGGTGCTAACGGTATAGTGGGAGGAGTAGTGTGATGGCAATGTTCTCTGAGCAACAGGAACCACCGGACCACAGAGTAGGGGCGGTTCGTACCGCATTGACGCACTGGCGCATGGCGCATGGCCGCAAGCTGGTGATCGCGCTGCCGTATCTGTGGTTACTGCTGCTGTTTATGCTGCCGTTCCTGATTGTTTTCAAAATCAGTCTGGCAGAGATGGCCCGTGCGGTGCCACCGTATACTGATTTACTCTCCTGGGTGGACGATAAGCTGGATCTTTCGCTCAATATTGGCAACTACCTGCAATTATTGTCGGATCCGCTATACATCGACTCGTATCTGCAATCGCTCAGGGTGGCGGCAGTTTCCACGCTTTGCTGTCTGCTGGTGGGATATCCGCTGGCCTGGGCGGTAGCACACAGTAAACCGGCAACACGCAATATTCTGTTGCTGTTGGTGATCCTGCCCTCATGGACCTCTTTTCTGATCCGCGTTTATGCCTGGATGGGGATTCTTAAAAATAATGGAATTCTGAATAATTTCCTGCTGTGGCTGGGGGTGATAGATCATCCTCTGGTGATTCTGCATACCAATCTGGCGGTTTATATCGGCGTAGTCTATTCCTACTTGCCGTTTATGGTGCTGCCCATTTATACCGCGCTGACACGGCTGGATTACTCTCTGGTGGAAGCGTCGCTCGATCTGGGCGCCAGACCGGTGAAAACCTTTTTCAGTGTCATTGTGCCGCTGACCAAAGGGGGCATTATCGCTGGTTCTATGTTGGTGTTTATTCCGGCTGTGGGCGAATACGTGATCCCGGAACTGCTAGGTGGCCCAGACAGTATCATGATTGGCCGTATCCTGTGGCAGGAGTTCTTTAATAACCGTGACTGGCCGGTTGCCTCGGCCGTGGCGATCGTCATGTTGGTATTGCTGATTATGCCCATCATGTGGTTCCACAAGTATCAGAACAAGGAAACGGAGGATCAGGGATGAACAACTTACCGGTGGTGCGTTCGCCGTGGCGGATTCTGATTCTGGTGTTCGGGTTTACCTTTCTGTATGCACCAATGCTGATGCTGGTTATCTATTCGTTTAACAGCTCCAAGCTGGTGACGGTATGGGCCGGAGTGTCAACACAATGGTACAGCGCGTTATTCGAAGACACGGCGATGATCAACGCGGTGATATTGAGTTTGACCATCGGCGCGGCGGCGGCATCAATGGCGGTAGTGATTGGTACGCTGGCTGCGGTGGTGATGGTCCGTTTTGGCCATTTCCGTGGTTCAACCGGTTTTGCCTTTATGCTGACCGCACCGTTGGTCATGCCGGATGTGATCACCGGTTTATCGCTGTTATTGCTGTTCGTCGCGTTGGGACACGCTATTGGCTGGCCGGCTGAGCGTGGCATGTTGACTATCTGGTTGGCACATGTCACGTTCTGTTCAGCTTATGTGACCGTGGTTATCAGCGCCCGGTTACGTGAGTTGGATCACTCGATTGAAGAGGCCGCCATGGATTTGGGAGCAACGCCACTGAAAGTGTTCTTTATCATCACTGTACCGATGATTGCGCCAGCGCTGATTTCCGGCTGGTTGCTGGCTTTCACCTTGTCACTGGATGACCTGGTGATCGCCAGTTTTGTGTCGGGCCCCGGCGCGACAACGTTGCCAATGTTGGTCTTTTCCAGTGTGAGAATGGGCGTTAATCCACAAATTAATGCGTTGGCTTCCTTGATATTATTAGTCGTCGGTATTATTGGCTTTATTGCGTGGTGGTTTATGGCTCGGGCAGAAAAGCAGCGTCAGCGGGATTTACAAAAAGCGAGGCGAGGCTGATCGCCAATCGTTTTTCTGTCTGGATTTTGCCAATGTTAACAACGCCGCCATAATGTCTGGTGGCGTTGTTGTATCAGGGAGATTGCGACTATTCTGTACAGTAAAAAGGGCATGGGGCGTGGTATGTGTGCGCCGGTTGCGGTTATGGTCGCGGGGACGGCAATTATTGCCACTCGCTGCGTGAGTGTTTTCCTGATCGTAGGTGAACTGGGACTGAGTGGACTGCTCGGCTGGTTAAGACACAGTGCTGAAACCTGGGATTCTACCCTGATATTGCTAGCGGCGGTGTTGGTGATCTGTGTTGAGATACGCTGTGGTTTCGCCGTCCTGGCCGGAATTAACTGGGGACGCTGGTGCTATCTGGCGTGTCAGTGTCTGGTCACGTTGTTGATGGCTATCGCGTTACTGGCCGATGTTTTACCGCCAATATTTCATTTTCATGGTGATGGACATGCGGCGATGCTGAATCAGTTATTATTGCAGAAAGTGCCTGATTTTCTGGTGATTCTGCTGTTGTTTATTCCCCGTCGCAGCCAACGGTTTTTTCTGCGGCAGAAATAACTTTTCTCTGTCCGGGTGGTACAATCGGCCCCCATTTTCCTTTATAGGTTTCAGACTCAACGCTATGCAGTGCGCACGCTACAACGAAGGAACCTGCCGTTCCTGCCAATGGCTGGAAAAAACCTACCCACAGCAACTGGCGGATAAACAGCAACATTTGGCGGAGTTACTGGCTTCACATCCGGTTCGTGAGTGGTTGCCGGCCTATGCGTCGAAACCGTCTGCCTTTCGCAATAAGGCCAAAATGGTGGTCAGCGGCAGTGTGGAACGACCATTATTGGGAATGCTGCACCGTGATGGATCGGCCGTGGATCTGTGTGATTGTCCGCTCTATCCGCCTGGCTTCGCCGCGGTGTTTGCTGTTCTGAAAATATTTATCGCCCGCGCGGGTCTGACACCCTATAACGTGGCCCGGCGTCGTGGTGAACTTAAATACCTGTTGCTGACGCAAAGTACCTTCAGTGGTGCGTTCATGCTGCGCATTGTATTGCGTTCGGAAACCAAACTGGCGCAGTTGCAGAATGCATTACCCTGGTTACAACAGCAATTGCCGCAACTGTTAGTGATTTCCGCCAATATCCAGCCGGTTCATCAGGCCATTATGGAAGGGGCGCGGGAGATCCCATTGAGTGAGCAGCAAACGCTGGAAGAGCAATTCAATCAGGTGCCGCTCTATATCCGTCCCCAGAGCTTTTTCCAGACCAACCCCCAGGTTGCCGCCGCGCTTTATGACACTGCCCGGCATTGGGTGGCGGAGTTGAATGTGCGTAGCCTGTGGGATCTATTTTGTGGTGTGGGAGGATTCGGCCTGCATTGCGCAACACAACATACCCTCCTGACTGGCATTGAAATCAATGCCGAGGCGATTGCCTGCGCCCGCCATTCGGCGGAACGTCTGGGATTGGCAGCCGTTGAGTTTCAAGCTCTGGACTCAACCGGGTTCGCTATCGGCAAAGAGGATGTGCCGGATCTGGTGATTGTTAATCCGCCGCGACGGGGTATTGGCGTCGAGTTGTGTCAGTATCTGAGCCGTATGGCGCCGGATGCCATTCTGTACTCAAGTTGCAATGCGCAAACCATGGCGAAGGATATGGCGATGCTGGCGGATTATCAGGCCGTACGGATACAACTGTTCGATATGTTCCCACATACGGCACATTATGAAGTCCTTACACTGCTGCAACGTGCGCCAGCAGTGTAAGACGATGGTGTGACAGGATAATCGCGTCAAGAGAGATTACTGTTGTGGGAACCACTTGTCGTTGATGGTTTTGTAGGTACCATTGGCTTTAATGGCCTCCAGCGCCTGGTTAAGCTTTTTCAGTAACGCCTGGTTTTCCGGGCGCACCGCAATACCCAGGCCGATACCGAAATAATCAGGATCGGTCACCTTTTTCCCCACGGTCGCCAGTTCCGGGTTATTTTTGATCCACTCATTCACCACGGCCGTATCGCCAAAGACCCCATCCAGCCGACCGTTTTTCAGGTCCAGTACCGCATTCTGGTAGCTGTCATATGCGACGGTCTGTACTTCAGGGTGTTGGTCATGCATATACTTCTGATGGGTGGTGCCATTTTCCATGCCAATACGTTTACCCTTCATATCCGCGAGAGAGTGGTATTTGCCTTTCTGGGCGATAACGATAGCCGAATTGGCATAGTAAGGCTGTGTGAACGCCACCTGCCTGGCGCGTTCCGGCGTGATGTCCATCCCGGAAATGACCGCATCATAACGACGGAATTTCAGCGCCGGGATCAGGCTGTCAAACGCCTGATTAGTGAAAGTACAACTGGCCTGCATCTGGTGGCACAGTGCTTTAGCTAAATCTATGTCAAAGCCAACAATTTCATTATTGGCCACCAGAGATTCAAACGGCGGATAAGTGGCTGATGTGGCGAACCGAATGGTGTCTGCCGCGCTGGCGCTGAATGCCATCCCTGCCAGTAACGTAGCTGCCAGTAATTTTTTCATGTGGTTACTCCAGATCATTTTATTGTTTTTAGGTTGCTGTTTTCAGGCGCGGATACCTCCGGCTCAGTGATAATTACTTTGCCTCTTAATGAATTTATATGCAAATAAAATGATTATAAATTCTTAATTATATTGATCGCAGGCAAGAGAAAAGAACCGCCGTCAGGTTTTGGATGGGCTGGATAATATAAGTAACTGTCTATAAATAAACTATAAAATAAATAATCTTCTGCTATTTATTCTTGGCGGCGACGATTTTTCATTACGAATGGAGTAGGACGTGGCATGCATAAAAAACGCTCAGCGCAGAGGTCTTGCGGCTGAGCGTTATGGTTATCGGGTCAATAGATCAATCATGAATTCCGGCGTTCAAACATCAGTGCCTGGCGCTCAATCAAACGCATCATCAGCGTGAGCAGTCCATTGACACACAGATAAATGATCCCGGCGGCACCGAAGACCATCACGTCATAGGTGCGACCATACATCAACTGGCTGTAGCCCATCACTTCCATCAGCGTAATAGTAAACGCCAGCGAGGTGCTCTTGAAGACCAGCACCACCTCGTTGGAATAGGATGAAAGGGCGCGTTTGAAGGCGAACGGTAGCAGAATGCGCATCGTCTGACGTTGATTCATCCCCAGCGCGGCGCAGGATTGCCACTGCCCGGCAGGAATAGCCCTTACCGCACCATAAAACAGTTGGGTGGTATAGGCGGCACTGTTTAACGCCAGCGCGCTCATGGCGCATAGCCATGGTTGAGAGAGCAGGTTCCACAGCCAGGGAATCTGTTTTATCGTGTCAAACTGACCGGGGCCGTAGTAAATCAGGAATATCTGTACCAGCAGCGGTGTACCGGTGAATAACGTGATGTAGCCTTTTGCCAACGGCGCCAGCAGCGGTGTTTTCAGCGTCAGGATAACGGTGAGCAGCAGTGATAATAACAGTGCTACAATTAACGCCACGACGGTTAAGGTCAGGCTGGTGTGCAGCCCTTTCAGGAGATCAGGAATATAGGCGAGCATCAGGATGGCCTCCGTTCAAACCGGGTGGTGCGGGCTTCTATCCGTTGCAGCACCGCCTGACTCAGTAATGTGATCACCAGATAGATGCCGGCGGCAATCATATACCAGGTAAACGGTTCTTGAGTACGGGAGGCAATGCTTTTGGTTTGCAACATCAGATCATTAACGCTGATCAGCGACACCAGTGCCGTATCCTTCAGCAGCACCAGCCATTGGTTGCCTAATCCCGGCAGCGCGTGGCGCCACATCTGCGGCATAATCAGACGTCGGAAGATCACCGCTTTACTCATTCCCAGCGCCTGGCCGGATTCCCATTGACCGCGGGGTACCGCTTTTAATGCGCCACGCAGTGTCTGTGACGCATAAGCGGCATAAAGCAGCGCCAGTGCAATCACACCGCACAGGAATGGGCTAACCTCAAAGCTTGCGATATTCAGTTTCACCGGGATCTGGAACAGATACAGATTAATCGTGAAGCCATCTGATAAGGTTAACAGCAGTTGCGATGAGCCAAAATAGATAAACAGCACCACCAGAATTTCCGGCAGTCCACGGATTAAGGTCACCAGTGCGGTACCGAGCCAGCTTACCACCTGCCAGCGTGCGGTTTCCCACAGGGCAAACAGCATGGCGAGGATCAGACCAAGCACCAACGCACAAACGGCGAGGCCGACGGTCATCCCGGCGGCGCTCGCTAAAGGTTGAAATTCAATCATTAGGTGTCAGATTACTGATGGAACCATTTTTGATAGATAGTCTGGTAAGTACCATTCTGCTTGATTTTGCTCAGCGCATCGTTGAATTGCTTCAGCAGAAGATCATTATTCTGGCGTACCGCAATCCCCAATCCTTCACCGAAGTAGTCTTTGTCGGTCACGTTGTCACCGACTGAAGTCAGGTTCTGGTTCTGTTTCAGCCATTCGGCCACCGCTGCGGTGTCACCGAATACTGCGTCCAGACGGCCATTTTTCAGGTCGAGCACGGCGTTCTGATAGCTGTCGTAAGGTACGGTAATGATATCTTTATGTTTATCCATCAGATATTTTTGATGGGTACTCCCATTTTGTACGCCAACACGTTTACCTTTCAGTGCCGCGATGTCGGCAATGGTGCCTTTTCGGGCGATGAACAAGGCTGAGTTATCATAATATGGCTGAGTGAACCAAACTTGCTTCTGACGTTCCGGCGTGATGTCCATCCCGGCGATAACGGCTTCGTAACGGCGGAATTTCAGTCCGGGGATCAGACTGTCAAAAGCCTGATTGCTGAAGGTACAGGTAGCCTTAATCTCTTTACACAGGGCGTTGGCCAGGTCGATATCGAAACCCTGAATCTGATTGCTGGCATCCACGAACTCAAACGGAGGATAAGAAGCTTCGGTAGCAAAACGGATAGTTTCAGCCGCGCTGGCAGAAACACTCATTCCAGCGAACAGTGCAGCAACGAGTAATTTTTTCATTGTATGTTCCTGATAATAATCAATGTGATAAGTAACTGGCAAACTCAGGTGTCTGTGGCTGGATAAAATGACCAGCATCGCCTTGTTCCACGATATGACCGTTTTCCATGTACACTACGCGGCTGGCGGTTTTCCTGGCGAAACTCACTTCATGCGTCACGATAACCTGAGTAATGCCGGTTTCGCTCAGTTCCTGAATAATCCCGACGACCTGGGCGGTGATCTCCGGGTCGAGCGCTGCGGTGGGTTCATCAAACAACAGCACCTGAGGTTCCATCATCAATGCGCGGGCAATGGCCACCCGCTGTTGCTGTCCACCGGATAAATGCAGCGGATAGCGGTCGGAAAAATCATTTAGCCGCAGGCGTGTCAGCAGTTTCTCCGCTCGTGCGTGGGCTTCTGATTTACTCAGACCCAGCACTCGGCAGGGCGCTTCCACCAGGTTTTGCTGCACGGTGAGATGTGGCCATAGGTTGTATTGTTGAAACACCATCCCTACGTTCTGGCGCAGTTCGCGGATGGCGTTATCCGCCGGAGTATGGCTGAAGTCAAAGTGGGTGCCGGCGATCGACAAGGTACCCGAGCGTGGCATTTCCAATAGGTTCAGTACTCGCAGTAGCGAGCTTTTCCCCGCACCGCTGGGGCCAAGAAGCACCAGCGTTTCGCCGGCGGGACAATCGAGGGTAATATTAAATAGCGCCTGGTGTACGCCATAAAAACAGTTGATGCTGCTTAGTTGAATACTCATGCGCAATAATTGAATAGACATTGATGCCGCAAATGTTAACGTCGACAGAATAGTTATGCAATCACCAGGGGTTAAAATTTGCAAACATGTGATTTTTTACTCAAATAACAGCATAAAATAGTGCGTTACTACAGCGGTTCTCCGATTTGTCGGGTTGGCAACGAATTCGACAGACAATCTTCAGTTTGTTTGTCTTGGCTACGCTTGATGCAAACGTTGCACAAAACAATTAATTGTGGATTTTATGTTGCCATTACACGATTTTTTGACACAAAAGGCTGTTCAGGTGTGGAACATTTGATTAAGGAGCGCGTCATGCAATTATCCACAACCCCGACGTTGGAAGGGTATGTCATTACCGAATATTCTGGTGTGGTCACTGGAGAGGCCATTCTGGGCGTCAATGTTTTCCGTGATTTTTTTGCCGGTATTCGCGATATCGTTGGTGGGCGTTCCGGGGCTTACGAAAAAGAGTTGGGCCGTGCCAGACAGATTGCGTTTCGTGAACTAGAGGAGCAGGCGGAAGCGCTAGGCGCGAATGCCGTTGTGGGTATTGATATTGATTATCAAACGGTGGGTAAGGACAACAGTATGCTGATGGTTTCCGTCAGCGGTACGGCAGTTAAAATCAGTCGTTGAATCTTGATGCAAAAATATATCATCGTGTTGCTGCTGTTGGCACTCACCGGATGTCAGACGCCATCCCCGACGACGTTGGTGGATCATGGCCGTTATCAGTTAGAAACGGCGGTGGCGGCACAGTCGCAAGAAGCGCGGATCAAATTTCTGGTGATCCATTATACGGCGGAAGACTTTCCTGATTCGTTACACACGTTGGCGAATACGGATGTCAGTGTGCATTACCTGATTCCGGCGGCGCCGCCACTACGGCATGGCAAGCGGGTGGCCTGGCAACTGGTGCCGGAATCACAGGCCGCGTGGCATGCCGGTAACAGTTACTGGCGTGGATTTACGCGACTGAATGCTGTCTCAGTCGGCATTGAGTTGGAAAATCCGGGTTATCATCGTACGCCACTGGGTTACTCATGGGCACCTTTCTCTGCACCGCAACTGGCGGTATTGATCGATCTTGCCAGTGACATTATCCAGCGTTATCAGATTGCACCGCAAAATGTGGTGGCGCACAGTGACATCGCGCCGCAGCGCAAGATAGATCCCGGGGCGCTGTTTCCCTGGCAGCGCCTGGCCGCCGCCGGTATCGGTGCCTGGCCGGATCCGGCGCGGGTGATGTTTTATCTACAGGGCCGCGACACGACGGCACCGGTGTCGCAAGCCGATTTGCTGGCAAAGTTGGCGCGCTATGGTTATCAGGTAGGCGCTGGAATGACTGAGCGAGAGCAGCGGCGAGTGATCAGCGCTTTCCAGATGCATTTTCGCCCACAACGCTATGATGGCAATCCAGATGCGGAGACGGAAGCCATCGTTGATGCGCTGTTGGAAAAGTATGGCGGCGGATTACGTTAGTCGTGGTATCGGACGTTGTCCCCATGCAACTGCTCGGTATCAATGGCCAGTGTGGAGATACGTTGCGCCATGCCCCGGAAGATAAACAGATGGGCCGGCATCATTAAAAACCAGTAGCCCAGGCCGCTAAAACCGGCTGGATGCCACCATGCCCGGATATCCAGTGTGCGATAGGTGCCTTTATCATCAATGGTAAATGTCAACCGACCGAGTCCCGGTGCCTTCATGCCAAACAACAGTACCAATTGTTGCTGGGGTCTGATGGCAATAACCTTCCAGCCGTTGATGCGGTCACCTATCACCAGTGCCCGGTGTTTCGGGCGTTCATAGATCACACCGTTACCGCAAAAATCGTCAATGCGGGCGCGGATCTGCCACAAAATGTTGGCATAAAAATACCCGTTTTTTCCGCCGACTTGTTGCACCACCTGCCACAGTGCCTGACTACTGGCACCGGTTTTATAGTTATATCCAGCCTGTTTAGGATAAAAACAGTAACCGGGTTGCCAACGTTCTTTGGCTTCCGGATCGTAGCCCCACTCCGGGTTATGCACGATGTCCTTTTCATTTTTCAGGGTAATGCGCACGGCATCATCAAAATTGATCAACGGTTGGGGAATCAATTGCTGCAATGCGGAGTCGTCCATCGGCAGATCATGCCTCAACCCTTGGATCAACGCTTTGGCGATATTGGTGGGGACGGACGTAATCAGATTCAGAAACCAGGCGGAGATCAGTCCGGTTGGTACCGGCAGTGGAACCAGTAAACGTCGTTTGCCGCTGATACGAATAAAGCGCTCAAACATGGTCTGATAACTGATGTATTCCGGCCCGGCAGCCTCCAGGATACGGTGCTGTGTGGTGGGATGTTTCAGTATTTCAGTGAGATAAATCAGCAAGTTTTCCAGCGCAATCGGTGATGTTCTGGATCTTACCCAGCGCGGTGGCGTCAACAACGGCAGGTTGTACACCATATCACGCATGATTTCGAAGGCGGCAGAACCTGAGCCAATGATGATACCGGCACGCAGTTCAGTGACCGGAATACCACTGCTACGTAGCGTATCTCCGGTGATTCTGCGGGAATACATATGTTCGGAGCTGTCTGTTTTCGACTGCACTGATCCCAGATAAATGATGTGCTTTATTTTGCTGGTCCGCAGAATTTTCCGCAGGTTCTGTGCCGACAGCCGCTCCCGCTCGATAAAGTCACGACCATCTCCCATGCTGTGTACCAGATAATAGAGGGTTTCCGCTTGCCACAATCCTTCCGGTATGGTGTGGGGCCGCATCAAATCCACATATTCGCACTGTACGCCGGGCCACTGGCGTGATGCCAACGACTCAACGTGGCGGGAAGCAGCAATAATTTGATGACCTTGCTGGCTCAGGCGGGACGTTAAATGACGGCCAATATAGCCACTGGCACCCAGAATTAAAATTGGTGCGTGTTTCGTTATCACAGCAGTCAGCTCCCTACCGCAAATGTGCGGATGAAGCCTTTACTATAGCGGGAAATCGGTATGGGGAAAAAGCGGTGTAACAAAAACGTGAACCGCGAGGTGAGATGCTAACAGTGGCGGAAACGAGTCCGCCGTAATATTTCAGGCCAGAACGACGTCCCCTTGTAGCTGACAACTACAGGCCAGTACATAACCTTGTGAGATCTCATCCTGGGTTAGTGTCATGGTGCTGGTGGTAACGTACTGTCCACTGAGTATCCTGGTTTTACAGCTACCACAAACTCCGGCCCGGCAGGCAGCGTTAACCGGCACTTTATGGCTTTCCAGTGCGGCCAGCAGGCTGATGCCTACCGGAACGTTTACCTGTCGCAATGGATGGCTGATGGTCATGGTGAGTTGCTCACTGCCAATATCAACCGACGTTTCCGGCGCACCAAAATGTTCTCTATAGAAGTGGTTGGCCGCGACACCTGCTTGCGTACACAGCGCTTCCACCTGTTTCATGTACGGGATGGGGCCACAGGTCATCACGGTGCGGTGGGCAATATCCGGCACCTGTCTTGATAAGATGTCCTGCGTGATACGGCCATGCAGAAAACCTTCACTGGCGTTGTTTTCCGCCATCAGCGTCAGCTGTAATTGTTGTGGGTATCGTTGGCGCAGTGCCTGCCACTCGTTGGCAAAGATCACTTGCTGTGGATCGCGCACATTCACTATCACGCTAATGTCGGTTTGCGGGCGGTGAGCCAACAGCCAGCGGCACATAGACATTATCGGCGTAACACCGCACCCAGCGGCCAGCATCAGGTACTGATCACTTACCGCGTGGGTACAGGTGAATTCTCCCTCGGCATCAGACAGCCACAGATAGTCGCCAGGTTTGAGCTGCCCGGTCAACCAGCGTGAACCGATGCCATTATCCAGTCGACGCACCGTCAGGGTGATGAAGCGACTCAGACCTGGAGATGACGACAGTGTATAGGCGCGCAGAGTATCCGCACGGTTGGCAATGCAGACTAGTGCATGCTGGCCGGGCTGATATGGATAAAAATCGTGATTGATCAGGGAAATGCTCCATACGTCCGGCGTTTCCTGATGAATTGAATGTATCTGCATACGGTAAGGGCACACAGGTGTTGGCATAGTCATGGCAATTCTCCGTCTATCCGGTCTTCCCGTCGCCATCGGTGCAACGGGACAGAAACGTAAATCGTCGCGATCAGGCGTTCAGAATCTCGTTCAGATCCTGTTCAACCGTCGTGATGGCGCGCATACCGAATTTTTCGTTCAGGATGGCCAGCAGATTCTCCGTCAGGAATCCCGGTGCCGTCGGCCCGGTATAAATATTCTTTACACCCAGAGACAACAGCGTCAGCAGAATCACAATGGCTTTTTGTTCAAACCAGGACAGCATCAGACTCAACGGTAAATCGTTCACGCCGCAGCCTAGTTTTTCCGCCAGATTTACGGCGAGCATAATGGCGGAGTAAGCGTCGTTACACTGACCGACATCCAACAGCCGTGGCAAACCTTCCAGTGTGCCGAAATCCAGCTTGTTGAAACGATATTTCCCACAGGCCAGCGTCATAATCAGGCAATCCTGTGGAATATTGAGCGTGAAATCGGTGTAATAACTGCGTTCATCACGGCTGCCATCACATCCGCCTACCAGAAACACATGGCGCAGCTTTTTCTGTGCCACCAGGTCGATAACGGTATCAGCGGCGTTCAACAGGGTCTGGCGACCAAACCCTACGGTAATCAGGTGTTCGATTTCACTGTATGGGAAGCCGCTCAGATGTTGCGCCTGAGCGATCACCGCGCTGAAGTCATCACCCTCCAGATGGTTCACGCCTGGCCAACCCACAATGCTGCGCGTCCAGATGCGATCACTGTAATTGCCTACGTCAGGATCGATAATACAGTTGGATGTCATCAGTATCGGGCCGGGAAACCTGGCGAATTCAGTCTGCTGGTTCTGCCAGCCACTGCCGTAGTTTCCCACCAGATGCGAGAATTTCTTCAATTCAGGGTAGCCGTGGGCTGGCAGCATTTCACCGTGAGTATAGACGTTGACGCCAGTGCCTTCAGTCTGTTCCAGTAGTGTTTGCAGGTCTTTCAGATCATGACCGGAGATCAGAATGGCTTTGCCCGCCACCGGGCGCACGTTAACTGCCGTTGGTTGTGGGTTGCCATAGGCTTCGGTTTCACCCCGATCCAGAATTGCCATGATGCTAAAATTCATCTTGCCGATGTCCATGGCGTTATTCAGTAGTGTGTCCATATCCGCAGGCCGAGTACCGAGCCAGGCCATCAGCGCATGATAGTGTGCATAAATCTCATCATCATATTGACCGAGGACATGGGCGTGCTCCATGTAAGCGGCGGCACCTTTCAGACCATACAGGCACAACATACGTAGTCCGTGAATATCATCACCGACGCTGGTTTTATCGCTATTCAGCGCAAAGCTGAGTGCTTGTTCTTGTAGTGTAGGGATATCATCACCGGCCAGTTGCAATTCGGCCATCGGATGACTGACCTTGACACTGGCATCCAGTAGACGACAGCGCGTAGCCAATGCCTGGCGATAAGCAATGGCGTCTTTGGCGTAGCCAATAATGCGTTGGGAGTCGAAGTTAACGTTGGTTAACGTGGAAAAGAAAGCGCGTGGCGAGAAGCTATCAACGTCATGATCAACAATGCCCAGTGCACGGGCTTGCAGTGCCCAGGCGGACAAGCCTTGCAGGACGGCCACTAACAGGTCTTGCAAATCGGAGGTTTCGGCCGTTTTGCCGCACATGCCCTGGGCGTAAGCACAACCATTACCAACTGGTGTTCGCATGGTTTGTTCACATTGCACACAATACATCATCGCGTCCTTTTAAAGTTGCATTTTTAATACCTGTTTAAGAGCATAGAACCGGATGCCTCCGGTAAAAAGGCTTTTTTAATGCAATTTTACGTAAAGTTGATGCAGCGCAATTTTTCGCGGCAGAGGATGAAAATGACTCTCAATCAGCCTTTGGGCTGATTACGGCGAGGCGCAAATCATGATGAAAACAGCGCCATTAATATAGGGGCTAGCAGGCTCAGCAAAAAACCATGCACGATAGCGGGTGGCACCATATCCATGCCGCCACTGCGTTGCAGTACGGGCAAGGTGAAGTCCATGGAAGTCGCGCCGCACAAGCCCAGCGCACTGGCGCGATGATGACGAATCAGTGTGGGGATCAGCATTATCGCTGTCAGTTCCCGCGCCAGATCGTTAAAGAAAGCGGCACTACCAATCACCGGTCCAAAAGCGTCAGTCAGCAGAATACCGGAGAGCGAATACCAGCCATAGCCGGATGCCATCGCCAGCGCCGTATTCAGCGGCAATTGCAACAATACCGATGCCAGCGCGCCACCCGCCAACGCACTGATGCCGACCACCAGCGCCACAATCATTCCCCGTCGGTTCAGTACAATCTGACGTAGCGTCATACCGCTGTTGCGTAACTGCACGCCCACCAGAAACAGCAGAAACAGTAAGGCGTATTCGCTGCCTTTGGCCGCAAAGGTCAGGATAGATAATTGGCTGAGCCCCAACAAAAAACCGCCGAATACCACACCACATAACCTGAGCGACTCCAGCGCCATGCGTAGACGGGAAGGTAACGCCTCCTGACCGGTGTTGCTGCCGGTCCAGCGGGTTCGCTTTTCCAGCAACCACAGTGCCAATAGATTCGCTGCGGTGATGCAGATAAAACAGACGGATGCATAGCGGAAGATAGCCAGCAAATTACTGCCCAGATTATCCAGAAACGCCAGACTGATCCCCATCAGGAACAGAATGATATACACCATGCTGCTCAGTAGACGGTTGATAATCTGTAACACCTTTTTTGCGCGCAGGGGGATCAGATAGCCGAGAATTAACGGCAGTAAGATGATCAATAATCCTGAATACATGATGAAGCGGCATCCTTAACGCCTATTGAGATAGGCTTTGATAAAAACTGGCGGGAGAATCGCGACCACACAGAGATAATTTGCTCAAATTAAACAAATTATTTTGCGGAGTAAAGCATATCCAGACGACAGAACTTGACCCTGCAACCGTTTTATCGTCATGCTCATGTAAGGAAAACCGAACAGGAGGTGAGAATGCATCTGGAAAGAGTAGAGATTCTCGGATTCCGTGGGATTAACCGTCTGTCATTGACCCTGGATGAAACCACCGTACTGATTGGTGAGAATGCCTGGGGAAAATCCAGCCTGCTGGATGCTCTGTCGCTTTTACTGGCTCCGGCGTTACCACTCTATCATTTTGAACTCCATGACTTTCATTTTACACCCGGCGATGAAACCAGTCGGGAGCATCATTTGCAGATTGTCTTCACTTTTTGTGAAACGTCGCCTGGCCATCATCTGGCCGCGCGTTACCGTTCGCTCGAGCCTGTGTGGATAAAAGGAGAAGGACGGCTATACCGTATCTTCTACCGACTGGAAGCCGAAGTGGATGAAACTAAGTCGGTATGCACCTGGCGCAGCTTTCTGGATGCTAATGGACACGCGCTTGCGTTGGACAACATTGACTGGCTGGCGAGTGAAGTGATCCGCCTGCATCCAGTATTAAGGATGCGAGATTCCCGCTTTATCCGTCACACCCGCTCCGGTGCGCTGATGCCAACATTGGATGTCGATAAAAAACTGTCCCGTCAGTTTGAAATCCTCATGCGGGAACTGGACCAAAATCCTAACAAGTTGACCAACCAGGATCTCCGTCAGGGAATGTCGGCAATACGTCAGTTAGTGGATCACTATTTTTCCGCACAGAGTGGCGATACGGGTGATAGTCATCATCGTCATACGCATTCCGGCAACGGCAAATATTGGCGTTCACTGGACAATATCAATCGGATGATTGCGGGGCCGAACAGCCGTAGTCGACGAATTATTCTGCTGGAACTGTTCTCTACCCTGTTGCAGGCGAAAGGTTCGGTGTCATTGGATCCACACTCCCGGCCATTGTTGCTGATAGAAGACCCTGAAACCCGTCTGCATCCAATTATGCTTTCAGTGGCGTGGGGATTACTGAATCAGTTGCCATTGCAGAAAGTGACCACCACTAATTCAGGAGAGCTGTTATCACTGGTGCCAGTGGAGCAATTGTGCCGTCTGGTGCGAGAGTCATCACAAGTTTCCACTTATCGTATCGGACGGTCAGGGATGAGCCCGGAAGATAGTCGCCGTATCGCTTTTCATATTCGGTTGAACCGACCAGCATCGTTGTTTGCTCGTTGTTGGTTGCTGGTGGAAGGTGAAACCGAAGTCTGGATGCTCAGTGAATTAGCTCGACAGTGCGGCCATCATTTTGAATCGGAAGGGATTAAGGTGATTGAATTCGCCCAGTCGGGACTGAAGCCGTTGTTGAAGTTTGCCCATCGGATGGGGATTGAGTGGTATGTGCTGGTGGATGGAGACGACGCCGGTAAAAAATATGCAGCGACGGCACGCAGTCTGCTGACAGCCCAGGCAGAGCAGGAACGTGACCATTTGACGATGCTGCCATCACTGGATATGGAACATTTCATGTATAAAAATGGTTTCAGACAGGTTTACCATCGAGTGGCGCAGTTACCAGACTCGGTGCCGCTCTCTGCCTCCAAAGTTATCACGAAAGCGATTCATCGCAGTTCCAAACCGGATCTGGCTATTGAAGTGGCGATGGAGTCAATGGCATTGGGAAATGGTGCAATTCCACCGTTGATCCGTACCATGTTTTCCCACGTATTATGGTTGGCGCGGGGTCGGGCGGGCTGAGACAGGGGAAAAGATGCTGGTCGCGAAAGTGACCAGCATCTGTATATATACCTGAGACCAGGATTAGGGAATGTGAACCGGGAATAGCGCTGTGGATGCTCAGGCGATGGCTTCACTGGCTACTGGCACGATCAGACTGGCGTGATTGCCTTTTGGTCCCTGGTGCACATCGAACTGCACGACCTGCCCAGCTTTGAGCGTTCTGTAACCGTCCATCTGAATGGTTGAATAATGAGCGAAAATATCTTCACCACCCCTTTCAGGACAAATAAAGCCAAAGCCTTTGGCGTTATTGAACCATTTAACAGTACCTATCTCCATGCATCTCCATCCTTCTCAAAAATATTCTTTGAGGCGAGGTTATTGGTTAAGGTGAATCTGAATTGATTAAAACGCCATCAATTCATTTCTACACTCTAGTGAAATCGATCTCGGCGTCAAGCGATCCGGCTTTTCACCCGTAGGGGAGTTTGTCAAAGTTTGATATAGGTAACGCTATTGAGATGTTTATTCGACGTTAATGATCAAGACTATTTCATAATGCAGTGGTTGATAGGGACGTGTTTGGCCTGACGATGTAAAATGAAAATCACGTAGGCTAGTATTAATGCAGTAGAGTAAGTCGCTGGTAGATGACAGTCAGACCACAATGGGCAGATGATGGGAAATAACAGTACAGGGCCACATACCGAGGGCTCGATCAAAGAAAAACATACTGAAGCAGTGCAGCCACCATCGATGTATAAAGTGATATTAAACAACGATGATTACACACCGATGGAATTTGTTATTGACGTGCTGCAAAAGTTCTTTTCTTATGATATTGAACGTGCAACGCAACTGATGCTTACTGTTCACTACGAAGGGAAAGCAATCTGTGGTGTTTACAGCGCCGAAGTGGCGGAAACGAAAGTCGCGCAAGTGAATCGTTACGCCACGGAAAATGAGCACCCGTTGCTCTGTACGCTGGAAAAAGCCTGAATTAGGGCAATTTTATTTTGGGAGGTGCCTATGCTCAATCAAGAACTGGAACTCAGTCTCAACATGGCTTTTGCCAGGGCGCGTGAGCACCGGCATGAGTTTATGACCGTGGAGCACCTGTTACTGGCACTGCTCAGTAATCCTGCTGCGCGTGAAGCACTGGAGGCCTGTACGGTAGATTTGGCCGTTTTGCGTCAGGAGTTGGAGACGTTCATTGAACAGACCACGCCGACGTTGCCATCAAGTGATGAAGAGCGGGATACTCAACCAACGCTGAGTTTTCAGCGGGTATTACAACGTGCAGTGTTCCACGTACAATCATCGGGACGCAGTGAAGTATCTGGTGCCAACGTTCTGGTTGCCATTTTCAGCGAACAGGAATCTCAGGCTGCGTATCTGCTGCGCAAGCATGATGTCAGCCGTCTGGATATTGTGAATTTTATTTCACATGGAACGCGCAAAGAGGAATCCGGACAGTCACCAAACCTGGAAAATCCGGTAAATGAAGAGCCGGCCGGAGGGGAAGATCGTATGGAAAACTTCACCACCAATCTGAACCAGCTTGCCCGTGTCGGCGGTATTGATCCGCTGATTGGGCGTGAAAAAGAACTGGAGCGGACTATTCAGGTACTGTGCCGCCGTCGTAAGAATAATCCGCTACTGGTAGGTGAATCAGGAGTAGGGAAAACGGCTATCGCGGAAGGGTTGGCCTGGCGTATTGAGCAGGGCGATGTTCCGGAAGTGATGGCTGACTGTACACTTTATTCGTTGGATATCGGTTCGCTATTGGCTGGTACCAAATACCGTGGTGATTTTGAAAAACGCTTCAAAGCGCTACTGAAACAGCTGGAGCAAGATCAGAGTAGCATTCTGTTTATCGATGAAATTCATACTATTATTGGTGCCGGTGCGGCGTCGGGCGGTCAGGTGGATGCTGCCAATCTGATTAAACCAATGCTTTCCAGCGGCAAGATTCGAGTAATTGGTTCCACGACCTATCAGGAATTCAGTAATATCTTTGAAAAAGACCGGGCACTGGCCCGTCGTTTCCAGAAGATTGATATCACTGAGCCCAGTGTGGAAGAGACAGTACAGATCATCAATGGCCTGAAACCGAAATACGAAGCACACCATGATGTCCGTTACACCGCAAAAGCAGTTCGTGCCGCGGTAGATCTCGCGGTGAAATACATCAATGATCGCCATTTGCCGGATAAAGCCATTGACGTTATTGATGAAGCTGGTGCGCGCAGCCGTTTGTTGCCAATAAGCAAACGCAAGAAGACGGTTAATGTGGCAGATATTGAATCTGTGGTGGCGCGCATTGCCCGTATTCCGGAAAAAACGGTGTCGGCCAGTGATCGCGATGTGCTGAGGAATCTTGGCGATCGTTTGAAAATGCTGGTGTTTGGTCAGGACAAGGCGATTGAAGCCTTGACGGAAGCCATCAAGATGAGTCGTGCCGGGTTAGGGCATGATCGTAAACCGGTAGGGTCCTTCCTGTTTGCCGGTCCGACCGGGGTCGGGAAAACCGAGGTGACGCTGCAATTGGCCAAGGCGCTGGATATCGAGTTATTACGCTTTGATATGTCCGAATATATGGAGCGTCATACGGTTAGCCGCCTGATTGGCGCACCTCCGGGCTATGTAGGGTTTGATCAGGGAGGTCTGCTGACTGATGCAGTGATCAAGCATCCGCATTCTGTATTGCTGCTGGATGAAATCGAGAAGGCGCATCCGGATGTTTTCAACCTGCTGCTACAGGTAATGGATAATGGCACACTGACGGATAACAATGGTCGCAAGGCAGATTTCCGCAATGTGATCGTGGTTATGACCACCAATGCCGGCGTGCGTGAAACGCAGCGTAAGTCTATCGGGCTTATCCATCAGGATAATAGCAGCGACGCAATGGAAGAGATCAAAAAAGTGTTTACGCCGGAGTTTCGTAACCGCTTGGACGGCATTATCTGGTTCAACCATCTCTCACCTGAGGTTATTCAGCAAGTGGTGGATAAATTTGTGGTTGAACTACAGGCACAGTTGGATGCGAAAGGTGTATCGCTGGAAGTCAGTGAAGATGCCCGTAACTGGCTGGCAGGAAAAGGTTATGACAAATCGATGGGGGCCCGGCCTATGGCTCGCGTTATGCAGGAAAGCCTGAAAAAACCATTGGCCAACGAGCTGCTTTTTGGGGCGTTGGTGGATGGTGGTTCCGTCACGGTGGAACTGGATAAGGAAGCACAGCAGTTGACTTACCGTTTCCTTAGCGCGCAGAAGAAGAAGGCAGAAGGTGCGGTGCACTGAGTTTCTTTGCCGACATCATCATCCAATACTCAAGTGGTTTGGGTGACAAATCTGTCGGGAGCCGTTTGAACGCGGCTTGCAGTGGCTCCAAAGGAGCGAACCCAGGGATGGGCCGAGTGATTAAGTACAGCCAACGCACAGCAACTTGAAGTATGGCGAGCATATATGGGCATCTTCGGATGCCCTTTCTTTTGGTCGGTTTTCAGTCATGACATTGCGTCATTCCGCAACGCTATTCAATCAATACGACAACTGAATGGGTATTGCCAGAATAGTCATGACAGACAACGTGTGATGGCATGATTTTGGGCGAATGAGCGGCATCTCATGGCGCTGAGATGCCAGGATAGTGCCACTAGGTCACTGCGCGAGTTTATCGTTTGACACGGTGCCTGGTTGATCCTCCGGCAGCGGATACAGCGCCAACAGTTTCATGGTAACGCCATTGGTCCAGCCAAAACCGTCCTGTAACGGGTATTCACCGCCACCGCCGCCGCCAGTGTCACCTTCGATGTCATACTTCTCTACCAGTTTGTTTTCAAGATGATAGGTTTGAACCACGCTATTCAGGAAGCGGGTGCCGATATCCCGTGCCAGCGCATCATGGTGATAGTAACGTAAGCCTTGAACTGCGACCCACTGTAACGGTGCCCAGCCGTTAGGCGCATCCCATTGCTGACCGGTATGAATGGTGGTCGTAGCCAATCCTCCTTTTTTCAACAACTCGGCGCGGACGACTTCTGCTGTTTTGTTGGCATATTCATCGGTTGCCGCCTGTACATATAACGGAAACAGGGTCGCGGCGGTGAGTTGATTGTGTACTTCTTTCTGTTTCCAGTCGTAATCAGCGTAGTAGCCTTTGGCGGTATTCCAGAAATAGTGATTGATGGCTTGCCGGCGTTTTGCAGCGAGTTCGGTATAGCGCCTGGCAGCGTCAGTATGATTCTCTAACTGACTGGCTTTTGCCAGAACCCTTTCGATATGATAAATCAGCGAATTCAGGTCAACAGGCAAGATCTCTGTGATGTTGATGGTAGAGAGTTTCATGGGATCTTTCAGCCAACGGGAGCTGAAATCCCAGCCTGAGGCAGCACCCGCTCGCAGGTTGCGGTAGAGGCGAGCCCGTTGGTTCCCTTTGACCGCACTGGCGGTGGTTACATCGTCCAGCCAGGATTCGGTACGGGGCACATCGCGCTCATCCCAGTAACGGTTCAGTACGGTACCATCCGGCAAACGTACCACGCGCTCACTGGCCTGTCCGGGTTTCAGATCTTCTGCACCTGCCATCCAGTAGTCATATTCTTTTTTTATCTGCGGCAGATAAGTTACTAATGTGTTTTGGCCATCGTGTGTGGCAAGCAATTCCACCATCTTGCTGAAAAACGGGGGTTGAGAGCGGCTGAGATAATAGGTTCGGTTCCCGTTAGGAATATGGCCATACTGATCGATTTGCCAGGCAAAGTTGTTCACCATGTTTCGAATGGTATCCCACTGGCCGCTTTCGGCCAGCCCCAGCATGGTGAAGTAACTGTCCCAGTAGTAAACCTCCCGAAAACGTCCACCGGGCACGACATATGCGTTAGGCAGTGGTAACAGCGAGTCCCAGCGGGCAATATCCGGTGTACTTTGGGTCAAATGTGGCCAGAGAGCGTTGATATGTTCACGCAATGTCTGACCGCCGGGGGGAATAAAGCCTTTCCCATCCGAAGGTAGCGTAAAGTTGTTTTGCACAAAATAGTTCAGATCGAAATGGTGCTGATTCTTTTGTGCGTAGTAATCCGCCATGATTGCTGATGGCTCATATTTGGGAACGGCATCAGCAAACGTTTTTTGGTCGGGGAACAGCTTTGCGCGTTGTACGGCTTTGAACAGTGGGCCAAACAGAACATCTGGCGGTGAATTTACTTCTGAAGCTGTTACGGGTTCAGCCCAGGCAATAGGTATAACATTATTGGCGATAATACATTGCAGAATAATTAGCAGAAGGTACCTCCTTACTACGCGGAATGAAATCATTGGCAAGTCTCCATGTTTGCAAATGTGGCTGTTAATGAAAAGTAGACGCTAAGGGGATATTGTCCAACTCGGGACTGATAGAATAAAAAAACCATGATATTGAATCATCGGCTTTTATGATAATGACCAGCGAGGATGGTGTGCATCGCGCGTGATTGCTGGCTTTCGCACCCATGGCGAAGAACGTATACTCTTACAATATATTGCAATAGAAAATGGTAAGCAAGCGTGGCGAAAAGAGAGCAAAGGCCCTTTACCGCGGACGGAAAGGGCTAAGCAGAGAAATTAAATATCCTCGGGATCGCTATGGTTAGCGATGGGCGAACCGGTTAACGGCTACGGAAGACAATGCGGCCTTTGCTCAGGTCGTACGGGGTCAATTCCACTGTGACTTTGTCACCCGTCAGGATGCGGATATAGTTTTTACGCATTTTACCGGAGATATGAGCGGTGACCACGTGGCCGTTTTCCAATTCAACGCGGAACATGGTGTTGGGCAGCGTATCAAGCACGGTGCCTTGCATTTCAATATTGTCTTCTTTGGCCATCGAATCCTCTAGGTTTAACTACCTTAGTTTTTTACCGGCAAGATAATGCCGAAAAACCCGCGTTATGTAAAGAAGCGTTGATAATCTGAATATGATTTATCAACAACTATTTACGGCACCAGGGTAGGGCGCACTACCGTTTGCGGGTGCCAGCAGGTCTCTGAAATAGCTGTGTTCTGAAGCTGGGAAAGTCGCTGCAAAAACTGGTGGCGGGGTATTTCGCAGGCCCCTAATGAGGCGGTATGTGCATTAAGTACCTGACAATCAATCAGACGACCGCCACAGCGTATGAAGTGTTGTTGGAACGACAGCAATCCATACTTGGAGGCATTGTCAGCCCGACTAAACATGGATTCTCCGCAAAACAACGCGCCTTGCGAGATACCATACACTCCCCCGACAAGTTGGCGATTATGCCACACTTCTACTGAATGTGCCCTTCCTAACTGATGTAACTGACAATAAGCCGCCATAATTTCCTGGCTGATCCAGGTGCCCTCCGCCCGCTCACTGGCGCAAGCGGCGATAACATGTTCGAAAGCGTAATTCAGCGTGACCTGATAGTCTGTTTTGCGCATGAATTTTTTCATGCTGCGGCTGATATGGAATTGTTCTGGCAACAGCACTGCGCGTGGATCGGGCGACCACCATAGGATCGCTTCTCCTGGGGAATACCACGGAAAAATACCCTGTTGATAAGCGGCGAGTAACCGTTGAGGAGACAAATCCCCACCCAATGCCAACAGTCCGTTAGGTTCACATAATGCATTTTCCGGATCGGGGAACTGCAGTGAGTACGGAGAGAGTTCAAATAATGGCACTATAACCCTCCAAAAGCAGTCAGTTAACAGACCGGAATACCAGGGGCGATCACAGAGTGAAGCCCCCATCCAGGAACCTTATCTCTGTGTTTCCCTCTGTATCTTGAATCAACCATGCAGGCTTGGCACGGCCCATATAGCTTGTCGATGCCAGTTTACTTAAATGACCTGTATTACACTATAAACGGCTGGCGTTATACATGTTGCCGGAATTGCCAGTATCGTCCCTGCTGGTCCATTAATGCCTGATGATTACCTTGTTCGACGATACGCCCGCCATCCATCACACAGATCCGATCCATCTCCTCCAGACCGCGCAGCCGATGAGTAATCATGATCAGTGTTTTCCCAATACATTGCTGGCGCAGGAGTTGCAGTATGTGTTGTTCGGTTTCGGCATCCAATCCTTCCGTTGGCTCATCCAGCAGTATCAATGGTGCTGAATAAAGTAGTGCTCGGGCCAGCCCGATGCGTCGGTGTTCGCCTCCAGACAACTGGCGTCCACCTTCGCCCAGCCAGGCATTAAGCCCTTCATTCTCTAGCAATTTTTCTAACCCGACCTGGCTTAGCACCGTTTTCAACTGTTCATCATCGGCGTCTGGCGCGGCAAGGCGTAAATTGTCCCGCAGCGTGGTACTGAAAATATGGGTGCGCTGTGGTACCACGCGCATCATGCTGCGAAGGGTCTCTTCACGCCATTGCGTCATGGGGACATCATTAATGCGAATCTCACCCTGAGAGCAATCCCAGGCACGGGTAATCAGTTGTAACAGGGTTGATTTTCCGCACCCAGTGCGTCCCAGCAACGCAATATGCTCGCCGGACTTAATGGATAGCGATATCTGCTTCAATACCGGTAGTGGTTGGTCTGGATAAGTGAAGCTGATGTTATCCAGTGTCAAGGTCACTTGTGGTGGGCGTGCGGGGCCATGTTCCGGGAAAACGACAGCGGGGGTAAGTTCCATCAGTTGGCTGACTCGTGCTGCTGATGCGGTGACTTGTCCCATATGCTGGAAAGCGCCAGCAACCGGAGCCAGCGCTTCAAAGGCTGCCAGAGAGGAAAAGACGAACAGGGCGATCAGCGCGCCTGGCTGGCTGTCACCACCGATGCCATCCGCTGCCATCCACAGTATCAGGGTGATGGTCAGGCCGCTGCTGAATATCATGATAGCTTGCGCCAGCGCGTTTAATGCCGCCTGGTGGCGTTGGTGAGAGAGCCACCGGTTTTCAAGGTGTTCCAGTTGTTGGCGAAATGTCAGTAGAGCGCCGAACACGGTCAGTTCGGCTTGCCCGTGCAACCAGGTCGTGAGTTGTACTCGATATTGTGCTCGCAAGTCTGTCAGCGCGAAACCAACTGGCTGACCGGCACGATAGAACACCAGCGGTAATATCACCAGCAATGCCAGCATAATTGCCGCCAGCACGGTAGCCAGAGTGGTATCTAACCAGCTTAAACCATAAGCCACGGCGAGTATCACCAGCAAGGCGCTTACCAGCGGGGAAATGACGCGCAGATACAGATGATCCAGTGTATCGACATCGGCCACCAGCCGGTTGAGCAATTCTGCCTGACGAAAGCGAGCGATTCCACCGGGGGAGAGAGGCAAAATACGCTTGAAAGTGAACACGCGCAGATGTTGGAGAACCCGGAATGTGGCGTCATGACTGACCAGCCGCTCCGCATAGCGGCTGACGGTACGAAGAATGGCCGCGCCACGCACACCAGCGGCAGGCAGCATATAGTTGAAAGTATATAATCCGCCGACTCCCGCCAGTGCCGACCCGGCGAGAAACCAGCCGGACAGGGTTAACAGACTGATGCTGGACAGCAGGGTAACAATGGCCAGAATAACGCCCAGACTTAATCGCCAGATATGACGACGATAGAGGGCGAGAAAGGGTTTTAATGCCTGCATAGCTTGAATCTTCTCCATCTCACAGATCTCCCTTACGCTGGTTCAGCAGTTCGGCAAACGCGCCCGGTGTTGTGCTCAGGGTGTCATAGCGTCCTTGTTGCACAAGGCGGCCATTCGCCATTACCCAGATATCATCATAGTCCGACAGATCATTGAGTTGATGGGTTACCAGCAAGGTCGTTTGCTGCCTGGCGGCATCGTTCAGAGCGTGCATGACACGCTGTTCGCTGTGGGCATCCAGACTGGCGCCGGGCTCATCCAGTAGCAACAGGTGGCAAGGATGCAGCAATGCTCGTGCCACAGCGACACGCTGGGCCTGACCAACAGAAAGCCGGGCGGCACCCTCACCGACCAGTGTTTCCAGACCCAATGGCAATTGGTCGGTAAATTCGTGCACATAAGCGCGTTCAATCACGTGTTGTAACTGTGTTTCATCCGCCTCTGGGTGACCCAGTAAAATATTCTGTCGCAGTGTCTGCTCCGGCAGATGTGGGTTTTGCCCCACCCAGCTTATGTGTTGTCGCCATGATGATGGCAAAAGTGAGCTCAATTCGCAGCCGTTTACCTGCAATGTGCCGTGGTAGGGCAGGAAGCCCAGCAGGACATTCAGCAAAGAACTTTTCCCCGCGCCGCTGGTGCCGACCAGTGCGATACGTTGACCGGGGTGAATCACGAATGAGAGGGGGCTGGTAAGCGGTGTGCCGGTGGGTGACAGGATTACCAGGTCACAAGCTTCTATGCCCACTGGTGACGTGTTGGTGAATGCCTGCTGCCCATCGCCGACCTGTTCACTGTCCGCAGACAAAAAACTGAATAGTGTTTCTGCTGCACCAATGGCTTGTGCCTTGGCGTGATAAAAGGTACCCAGATCGCGCAGCGGCTGAAAAAATTCAGGCGCCAGAATCAATACCAGAAAACCGGCAAACAGTGTAATGCTCGTACTGTAATGACCAAAATTGAGTTCTCCCAAGTAGGAAAACCCGAAATAGACGGCGACCACAGCAATAGAGATAGAAGCGAAAAATTCCAGTACGCCGGAGGAGAGAAACGCCATGCGCAAGACTTCCATTGTCCGGCTGCGAAAATCTTCAGCCGCTTGGCTGATATGTTCGGTTTCTGCTTGTGCACGATAAAACAGCCGTAATGTTTCCAGACCGCGCAGGCGATCAAGAAAATTCCCACTCAGTCTCGCCAGTGCTTGAAAATTGCGACGGTTGGCATCGGCGGCACCCATACCGACCAGTGCCATGAACAGCGGAATGAGTGGGGCGGTCAGAAACAGGATCAATCCGGCAGCCCAGTTGATCGGAAAGACGGTAATTAAAATCAGTACCGGGATCAAGGTGGCCAGATACATTTGCGGCAGATAGCGAGCATAGTAATCCTGCATGTCATCCACCTGCTCCAGGATCATTGTCGCCCAACTGCCGGCCGGTTTTCCCTGTACCCAGGCTGGTCCCAATTGTTGTAAGCGATCCAATACCATTTTACGAATCTGCTGGCGCACAACCTGGCCACAATGAAAACCGACCCGCTCTCGTACCCAAGTGACCACTGCCCGCAGAGTGAAAGTCATCGCCAATAGCAAAAATGTGTTGAGTAATGTATCGCGGGGAATTCGGTCAATAATCAGCGCTTGCAGTAGTGAGGCTAACAGCCAGGCTTGCGCCACGATCAGCAGACCATTGGCGAATCCCAGCAGTAGCGATAAACGTAGCCAACGTTGTGCCAGCTTGCTTTGTTGTTTCAGCCAGCGAGTCAGTTCTTGTTGTCGGGTGTTTTTCATCAGGAGCAGATTGTCTTTTCAGTGAGGCGTTAATAAAAATAACGCTTATATAACCGTTGGTTAACACAACTGTTTGCCAGCGGTCAGAATAGCGCCATGTTACCCTGACAATGCCGGTCTGCAAATGAAAAGACCATCTCATAAGTGTGTTTCGATCAATTTTTGCGTAACAGAACGAAAAAACGCGTCCGAAAAGTTGACTCTTCCGGACGCGTTTGCTGATAAATCCGCCATCATTAACCATTATTCCAATACCGCAGAAGTCTGTTTTTAACGACGGCATTGCGCCAATGATCCCGGTGTAGGCTGGGATGATGGCGTGACATTCTTTCTGCGGATGACAGAACGTATTTATTTTATATCGTTCAGACTATCCAGATAACGTTCGGCATCCAGTGCGGCCATACAACCAGTACCGGCCGATGTAATAGCTTGACGATAAATGTGATCCATCACGTCACCGGCAGCGAACACGCCGGGGATGCTGGTCTGGGTTGCATTGCCGTGAATACCGGACTGCACTTTTATGTAGCCATTCTCCAGTTCCAGTTGGTCACTAAATACCGCCGTATTCGGACTGTGGCCGATAGCAATAAATACTCCGGCGACTTCCAGCATTTCGGTGGCCTCACTGTGTGCATCACGCAGACGTACACCAGTTACCCCCATTTCATCCCCCATCACTTCATCCAGCGTGCGGTCAGTATGCAGTACGATATTTCCCTTCGTGGATTTTTCCATCAGCCGATCAATCAGGATTTTTTCTGAACGAAAACTGTCACGACGATGAATCAGATGCACTTCCGCTGCAATATTGGACAAGTACAGCGCTTCCTCTACGGCGGTATTACCACCACCGACCACGGCCACTTTCTGATTGCGGTAGAAAAAACCGTCACAGGTGGCGCAGGCAGATACACCTTTGCCCTTGAACGCCTCTTCAGACGGCAGGCCGAGATACCGTGCGGATGCTCCGGTAGCGATAATTAATGCATCACAGGTGTACACATCGCTGTCGCCAGACAGACGAAACGGGCGGGTTTGCAAATCGACATGAGTAATGTGGTCAAGCACAATGTCTGTATTGAACTTGGTGGCATGGGCATGCATGCGTTCCATTAGTAGTGGACCAGTCAGGTCATCGGGATCGCCCGGCCAGTTTTCTACTTCGGTGGTGGTGGTCAACTGACCGCCTTTCTCCATTCCGGTGATCAGCAGCGGATTCAGGTTTGCCCGTGCAGCATAAACGGCAGCGGTATATCCAGCCGGCCCTGAGCCCAGAATCAATAATTTACGGTGTTTTACGGTGCTCATGAGTTCCTCAATTCATTTGAACGGACGATTTAGTCAATTGTAGGGAAATTACCAACGTAAAAAAAGTATGGGGGAATGTTGTTAACGATTTGCCTGATGGTTATCGACAATCACGTATGACGGTTTCATGATTAACGCCGCACCGATTGATGCTATACAAATCGTTTCAGCGCCAGGAAACACAGTGCCAATAACCGGTTTTTACTCCAATCTGGCACTTTCTTCTGATTTTAATTGTTTTACTTTGACAATCGGCTGTACTTTTGCGAAAACTTCCATGGAAGAGGAAATTTTTTGTATGTGAATGGTTGAAAGCTCGGCTTCGCGTTCATTTTTTATGTGGCCGATCAGGATGACATAGATCATTATCCCAATAGCGCTTGTTGGCGTGTGTTCGTATTTTATGACCTGACGCATGTTGGCACCTATTGTGATGAGTTCAGTGTCGCCAAATCTGATCTTCGGTGCGCTTTTCTGGCAGGAACTGGTGACGACCGGTGGCAAGCTGAAGGAAAGTGAACTTTTTATATACAAAATGGTCAGCGGTCTTCTTTAGGGGCAACTCTGACATATTGACGTGAGTCGGAGACAGCAAGTGCAGGGATGAATGAAGAGAGACAATAATAATGGTAGACACGAAAAAACGTCCGGGAAAAGATCTTGACCGTATCGATCGTAATATCCTGAACGAATTACAAAAAGATGGTCGTATCTCCAATGTAGAGCTTTCCAAGCGAGTGGGGTTGTCGCCGACACCTTGTCTGGAACGTGTTCGTCGTCTGGAGAGACAGGGGTTTATTAACGGGTATACTGCGTTGCTGAACCCGCATTATCTGGATGCGTCACTGTTGGTTTTTGTGGAAATTACGCTTAACCGTGGTGCACCGGATGTCTTTGAGCAATTCAATACGGCAGTTCAGAAGCTGGAAGAAATTCAGGAGTGTCATCTGGTTTCCGGGGATTTTGACTATCTGCTTAAGACCCGTGTACCGGATATGTCGGCTTACCGTCGGCTGCTGGGTGAAACGTTGTTGCGTCTGCCGGGCGTTAATGACACCCGTACTTATGTGGTAATGGAAGAAGTGAAGCAAAGTAACCGACTGGTTATCAAGACCCGTTAACGGTATGGGTGCAAAACCCGATAAACTCAGCTACACTCCTGTTAATTTATACAGTCATGGCGCCGGGAAATCCTCGGCGCTTTGTCATAAAACATTTACAGGACCCTGGAGAGACGCTTGAGCCAGGAATATACAGAAGATAAAGACGTCACACTGAAAAAACTCAGTGCTGGACGACGTGTACTGGAAGCGATACTTATCGTTGTGGTGCTGTTTGCCATTTATCTGGCGATAGCGCTGCTGAGTTTCAGCCCTTCCGACCCCAGTTGGTCACAAACCGCATGGCATGAACCGATCCACAATCTTGGGGGAGGCGTTGGTGCCTGGTTAGCCGATACGCTGTTTTTCGTTTTCGGGGTACTGGCTTATGCCATTCCACCGGTGATGGTATCCCTGTGTTGGGTGATTTACTGTCAGCGAGATCAACGTTACACCATCGACTATTTTACCTTTTCGCTACGTTTGATTGGGACTCTGGCGCTGATCCTGACTTCTTGTGGATTGGCGGCGTTAAATACAGATGACCTTTACTACTTCGCTTCCGGTGGTGTGCTGGGCAGTCTGCTCAGTAGTTCCATGATCCCGCACTTTAACAGTATTGGGTCTACCGTGATCCTGCTGTGTGTTTGGGCTGCCGGACTCACACTCTTTACCGGATGGTCATGGTTGACTATTGCAGAGAAAATCGGTGCGGCGGTAATGGCCAGTTTGTCGTTTTTCTCCCGCCGTCACCGTGCCGATGATGATCTGTACGACGATGAGCTGAAGGTTATTGATCCTGTTTCCGATACCGACAAGATGGAATCAGTGACATCGGAAGATGATAATGATGTGCTGCTCCTGGCGCCGGCGATTCTGTCGCAGGGAACATCAGTGCAAGCGGAAGCCTCTGCCGTATCAGGTATGGCGGCGGAAACTGACGCAATATCGTCTGCTTCCTCCACGTTAGCGGATGTGCAGACATCTCCAGAAGCGGAGGAAATCCAGCCACCATTGCCACCGCTGTACTCCTTCGAGATGCCAGAGCCTGCGGCGGCGCATCCACACTCTGTTGAATCGGCACCGCCGACGATTGGCATGCAAGCCAGGAGTACGCCGGATTACGGTAGGGATACTACCTTTATGCCGATTTTCGGTGCCGACGACGCTATACATTCGCAGGTGAAACGTGGCATGGGACCAGAATTGCCACGTCCTAATCCGGTACGAATCCCTACCCGGCGTGAGCTGGCTTCCTACGGAATAAAACTGCCTTCCCAGCGGCTGGCGGAGCAACAGGCCCGTGAAGCGGCTCAATCGCAGGAAGTCGATGGTGTACCGGCTACATCACCGATGACATATGCGGTAAAAACATCAGAACCTGAACCGGGTGAGCATGATGATCTATTGCAGGACGCTGCGTTACGCGAGGCGTATGTGGAACAGCAGCGTCAACGTTATGACGATGACGCTTATCCTGGGGATGAAGGCGATGAAGAAGCGCTGTTACAGGCTCAGTTAGCGCGAGATTTTGCAGCCCGGCAGCAGGTGCGTTATGGACCGGATCTGACTCCGGAGTGTCATGATGATTCGTCTATTCTCCCGGCCGCGCATGAACCGTCAGTGCCGAAAAGCCTGTTCGCCATTTCTCCACTGGCCGATCTGATGGATGATGGACCGAACGACCCTCTGTTTACCCTGCCGTCGCAGGACGATGCGCCATCTTCCCCTGTCCATCGTGAACCGTCGTTTGTCACGTCACCATCGACGTTTGATCCGGCCGGGACGTCGCCGGTTGAATATCCGCCGATAGACGATGACGAAACAGAGACCTCGGCGACGTCGGTGATGGATAGCTTGATTCACCCGTTCCTGATACGTAACGATCAGCCGTTACAAAAACCCACGACACCGTTACCGTCTCTTGATCTATTGACGCCGCCTTCGGTTAATGACGATCCGGTCGATGAATTCGCACTGGAGCAAACTGCTCGGTTGATAGAAGCCCGATTGGCTGATTACCGGGTTAAAGCGACGGTGGTTGGGTACCATCCAGGGCCGGTTATTACCCGCTTCGAGCTGGATTTGGCCCCAGGGGTGAAAGCGGCGCGCATCTCGAATCTGTCAAAAGATTTGGCACGCTCTCTGTCCGTAGTCGCGGTGCGTATTGTGGAAGTTATCCCCGGCAAACCCTATGTGGGGTTGGAATTACCGAATAAACACCGGCAAACCGTATTTCTGCGTGAAGTGCTGGATTGTGACCGTTTTCGTGACAATACGTCACCGTTGGCGGTGGTGCTGGGGAAAGATATTGCCGGCCAACCGGTGGTGGCTGATCTGGCCAAAATGCCGCATCTGCTGGTGGCTGGTACCACGGGCTCGGGTAAATCGGTCGGGGTAAACGCGATGATCATCAGCATGCTATATAAAGCGAAGCCTGAGGATGTCCGCTTTATCATGATCGACCCGAAAATGCTGGAGCTTTCAGTGTATGAGGGGATCCCGCATCTGCTCACCGAAGTCGTTACAGACATGAAAGATGCGGCCAATGCGTTGCGTTGGTGCGTTGGCGAAATGGAGCGTCGTTATAAGCTGATGTCTGCCCTTGGGGTACGTAACCTCAGTGGTTATAACGAGCGGGTAATGCAGGCTGATTCGATGGGACGCCCGATTCCTGATCCATTCTGGAAGCCGGGAGACAGTATGGATATGCAACCGCCGATACTGGAAAAACTACCGTATATCGTGGTGATGGTGGATGAGTTCGCTGATCTGATGATGGCGGTTGGGAAAAAAGTTGAAGAGCTTATTGCCCGGCTGGCGCAGAAGGCTCGTGCGGCGGGCATTCATTTGGTACTGGCCACCCAGCGCCCTTCTGTGGATGTTATTACCGGTCTGATTAAGGCCAATATCCCAACACGTATCGCCTTTACCGTATCGAGCAAAATCGACTCTCGGACCATTCTGGATCAGAGCGGTGCCGAGTCGCTGCTGGGAATGGGCGACATGCTGTATATGGCCCCCAATTCCTCGATTCCGGTGCGTGTTCACGGCGCTTTTGTCCGTGATCAGGAAGTTCACGCGGTAGTGCAGGATTGGAAAGCACGGGGACGACCAGAATACATCGACAGTGTTGTCAAAGGCGGAGACGATGGCGAAGGCGGCAGTCTGGGATTTGACAGTGATGAAGAGTTGGATCAGTTGTTCGACCAGGCTGTTGCGTTTGTGGTGGAAAAACGCCGCGCCTCTATCTCTGGTGTACAGCGTCAGTTCCGTATCGGTTATAACCGTGCAGCCCGTATTGTCGAACAGATGGAAGCGCAGGGAATAGTCAGCAGCCCTGGACATAACGGAAACCGTGAAGTGTTGGCGCCACCGCCGATGGAATAATCAGCATGTGTGGTCCATTTCTGTGCTCATGGGTATAGTTCGAGACAGATATTGTGCAAAGAAGCGTAAACACGGTAAATAGCGGAGAATTCACCTATTGTGTCCTGCACAGCTGCGCTACAGTAGCGCACAGAGAAACAGCGTCCGGTTAGATGAGGCCGCTGAACCGGTCAGAATAGTTAAAGGATTGAGTATGATAAGAAATTGGTTAATGGCGGGGTGTTTATTGTCAGGCATGCTGTCCACGGCTGTTTATGCCGATGCCGCCAGTGATTTGCAACATCGTTTGAGCAAGGTGAACAGTTTCCACGCCAGTTTTACCCAGAGAGTGACTACCGGTGATGGCGCGGCAGTACAAGAAGGGGAAGGTGAGCTGTGGGTGAAGCGTCCCAATTTGTTTAACTGGGAAACCACTTCTCCTGATAAAAGTGTACTCGTGTCTGATGGGAAAACCCTATGGTTTTATAATCCATTTGTCGAACAAGTTACGGCTACCTGGCTGAAAGATGCCACCGGCAATACGCCGTTTATGCTGATTACCCGCAATAATGCTGGCGACTGGGGTAAATATAATGTCACCCGGAAAGGCGATGATTTTGAGTTAACACCCAAGTCAGCTGGTGGCAATCTGAAGCAGTTTGCTATCAATGTGACAGACACGGGTACGATCAAGCAGTTTATTGCTACCGAGCGTGATGGTCAGCGCAGTACCTTTACGTTGAAGAACCAGCAAAATGGGGCGATAAACGCGGCGAAGTTTACTTTCACACCGCCTAAAGGTGTTGCGGTGGACGATCAACGTCAGTGAGGTGCCAGTGAGTACTCTGTCACTCGATTTTTCCGATCAGGCGTTCCAGCCACTGGCGGCGCGTATGCGGCCAGTGACATTGGCGCAGTATATCGGGCAACAGCATTTATTGGGGCCGGGTAAGCCGTTGCCACGGGCAATCGAAGCGGGGCAACTGCACTCCATGATCTTGTGGGGGCCGCCCGGAACCGGGAAAACCACACTGGCTGAGTTGATTGGTCGTTATGGCAATGCGGATGTGGAACGTATCTCAGCGGTGACGTCGGGCATTAAGGAGATTCGGGAAGCTATTGAACGCGCCCGCCAGAACCGCGATGCAGGGCGACGGACCATCCTGTTTGTGGATGAAGTCCATCGCTTCAACAAAAGTCAGCAGGATGCGTTTCTGCCGCATATTGAAGATGGCACCATCACTTTTATTGGCGCCACCACTGAAAATCCCTCCTTTGAACTGAATTCCGCCTTGTTGTCCCGTGCCCGCGTTTATTTGCTGAAAGCCTTAACGGCAGAAGATATTGGTCAGGTTATCGATCAGGCCATGCAGGATCGTGATCGGGGGTTGGGTGGGCAGGATATCGTCTTGCCGGACGATACTCGCCGGATGCTGGCTGAACTGGTGAATGGTGACGCGCGCCGGGCATTGAACAGCCTGGAAATGATGGCGGATATGGCTGAAGTGAATGCCACGGGACAACGCGTGCTCACGGCCGAACTGTTGCAGTCGATTTCTGGTGAACGCAGTGCCCGGTTTGATAACAAGGGCGACCGCTATTACGATTTGATCTCGGCGCTGCATAAATCTGTCCGTGGTTCTGCGCCAGATGCGGCGCTGTATTGGTATGCCCGCATTATTACCGCCGGTGGTGACCCGCTCTATGTCGCGCGTCGTCTGCTGGCGATTGCGTCTGAAGATGTGGGAAATGCGGATCCGCGTGCGATGCAGGTCGCTATCTCCGCCTGGGATTGTTTTACCCGCGTCGGCCCCGCAGAAGGCGAACGCGCCATTGCGCAGGCAATTGTTTATCTGGCGTGTGCGCCGAAGAGTAACGCGGTTTACACGGCTTTTAAGGCTGCGCTGCATGATGCACGGGAAAAACCGGATTATGATGTGCCGGAACATTTGCGCAATGCACCGACCAAACTGATGAAGGAAATGGGACTGGGAGCGGAGTACCGCTATGCCCATGATGAACCTAACGCTTATGCTGCGGGTGAACGCTATTTCCCGCCTGAAATGGCGGAAACACACTACTATCAGCCCACTTCCCGGGGGTTGGAAGCCAAGATTGGTGAAAAGCTAGCCTGGCTTGCTGCTCAGGATCAAAATAGCCCGACAAAACGCTACCGCTAGTGTAGACGTTGCGGTAAGGTTATTCCCGATACTTTCTGCTGCACGATGCTTCGTAAGGTAGCGTGTAACATCAATAATTCATTAATAATCACAAGCACAGGACTAGCATGCTCGATCCCAATTTACTGCGTAATGAGCTAGACGCAGTTGCCGAAAAACTACTGGCTCGCAGAAGCTTTAAACTGGATGTAGATACACTGCGTAAACAGGAAGAACGTCGCAAAACTCTACAAGTCGAAACAGAAAGTTTGCAGGCAGAACGTAACTCCCGATCGAAAGAGATTGGTGCGGCCAAGGCCCGCGGTGAAGATATTGAACCACTACGCCGCGACGTTAACGAGTTGGGTGAAAAACTGGATGCCGCCAAGGTCGAGCTGGAACAACTGCAAAATGCTATCCGTGATCTGGCGTTGACGATCCCCAATCTACCCGACGATTGTGTCCCGCTGGGCAAAGATGATTCAGAAAATCAGGAAATCAGTCGCTGGGGTGAACCCCGTAAATTTGATTTTCCGGTACGCGACCATGTTGATCTGGGCGAACTGTGTGGCGGTTTGAGCATGGCCGACGGGGTAAAACTGACCGGCGCGCGTTTCTCGGTAATGAAAGGGCAAATTGCGCATCTGCACCGTGCGCTGGCTCAGTTCATGCTGGATCTGCATACCAGTGAGCATGGCTATCAGGAAACTTATGTACCGTATTTGGTCAACCAGGCCACGCTGTATGGTACCGGGCAATTACCTAAATTCAGTGAAGATTTGTTCCATACCAAGCCGCTGGATGAAGAAGCGGAAACCAGTAATTATGCCCTGATCCCGACAGCGGAAGTGCCATTGACCAACTTGGTTCGTGACGAGATTCTGGAAGAAGCCTCATTGCCGATCAAAATGACCGCCCATACACCATGTTTCCGTTCTGAAGCCGGTTCCTATGGCCGAGATACCCGTGGCTTGATCCGTGTGCATCAGTTCGACAAAGTGGAAATGGTGCAGATTGTTCGTCCGGAAGATTCCATGCAGGCGTTGGAAGAACTGACCGGTCATGCGGAAAAGGTATTACAACTGCTGAATCTGCCGTACCGCAAAGTTCTGCTTTGCACTGGCGACATGGGATTCGGTTCTTGCAAAACCTACGATCTGGAAGTGTGGTTGCCCGCGCAGAACACATATCGTGAAATCTCTTCCTGTTCTAATTGTGGGGATTTTCAGGCGCGGCGGATGCAGACGCGTTGCCGTAGCAAAAGCGATAAGAAAACACGGCTGGTCCATACGCTGAATGGTTCTGGTCTGGCGGTTGGTCGCGCGTTGGTGGCCGTGCTGGAAAATTACCAGCAAGCCGATGGTCGTATTGCCGTACCAGAAGTTTTGCGTCCGTATATGAACGGTCTGGCGTTTATCGGCTAATCCCGATTGCACTCAGTCAGCTAGAAAAGCGCCCATCGGGGCGCTTTTTTTATGGATGCCACGGGCTGTTTTACTCGCACCGCCATTTCTGCTCCTCTGCCATGCTCTCTGTCCGGCTCATCAAAAACAAAGTCTGCTCATTATTATTTTGTTGATGTTAGACAATAAAACAGATCAGCAACGGGATAATTCTTACAAATAGAAAAGAATTTTATACAAACGGCCTGAAAATATTCAGGTCCGGGCAAACAGAAGGGTACCCACGTTATTCCTGCAAGCCTGATAAGTCATCAAGCGCGCTGAACTGTTTCTGTCTGGTTAGAGGAGCCTGTTGTGCCAATGGAAAATATGAATGGTCTGTTGCAGCAAAAAATCAAAAGACGAACGTTTGTCAAAACCGCGGCGTTGACTGGGTTATCCGCCGCGATTGGACAGATTATGCTGCCTTATCGCCAGGCGTTTGCCAATAATGCCACTACCGTAATGGGGGAAAACGCACCAGAGAAACTGGTGTGGGGCGCGTGTTCTGTCAACTGCGGTAGCCGCTGTGCGTTACGCTTTCATGTCCGGGACAATGAGATTCTCTGGGTAGAGACTGACAATACCGGCGACGATCACTACGGTAACCATCAGATACGCGCCTGTCTGCGCGGACGTTCTATCCGCCAGCGTATTAACCATCCGGATCGGTTGAAATACCCGATGAAGCGTGTGGGCAAGCGTGGAGAAGGCAAGTTCCAGCGTATCAGCTGGCAGGAAGCGTTGGACGAGATTGCGGGCAGCCTGAAACAGGTGGTCAAAAAATATGGCAACGAAGCTGTCTATATTAATTACAGTTCGGGGATCGTCGGCGGGAATATCACGCGCTCATCACCTTCTGCATCACTGGTGACTCGGTTGATGAACTGCTATGGCGGTTCATTGGGACAATATGGCACATACAGTACCGCGCAGATTTCCTGTGCCATGCCGTATACCTACGGCAGTAATATGGGTAATAGCACATCCGATATCGAAAACAGCAAGCTGGTGGTGATGTTCGGCAATAATCCCGCTGAAACCCGTATGAGTGGTGGCGGTATTACCTATTATCTGGAGCAGGCGCGTGCACGTTCCAATGCCCGCATGATTGTGATTGATCCCCGTTATACCGATACCGCCGCCGGACGAGAGGATGAATGGATCCCCATCCGACCAGGAACCGATGCCGCACTGGTGGCCGGTATGGCATATGTGTTGATTACCGAGAATCTGGTGGATCAGGCTTTTCTGGATAAATACTGTGTTGGTTATGACGAAAAAACACTGCCGGCTGATGCGCCCGTCAATGGTCACTACAAAGCCTATATCCTGGGGCAGGGAGAAGATGGTACGGCTAAAACGCCAGCCTGGGCTGCGGCTATCACCGGCATTCCACAAAGCCGTATTATTCATCTGGCGCGTGAGATTGGCAGTACCAAACCCGCCTATATTTGTCAGGGTTGGGGACCACAGCGTCAGGCCAATGGCGAACTAACGTCGCGGGCGATAGCCATGTTACCGATTCTTACCGGAAATGTAGGGATTCATGGCGGCAACAGTGGTGCGCGGGAATCGACTTATGTGGTTAATATTGAAAAAATGCCGGTGCTGACTAACCCGGTCAAAACCAAAATATCCTGTTTTACCTGGACGGATGCGATTGCCCGCGGAGCGGAAATGACGGCGCTGAGAGATGGCGTGCGCGGTAAGTCCAGGCTGGATGTGCCGATCAAATTTATCTGGAACTATGCCGGTAACTGTCTGGTGAATCAGCATTCACAAATCAATCGCACTCACCAGATTCTGCAAGATGAAAATCTGTGCGAAAAGATTGTGGTGATTGAAAATTTCATGACCTCATCGGCCAAATATGCCGATATTCTGCTGCCGGATCTGATGACCATTGAGCAGGAAGACATTATTCCTAATGATTATGCCGGGAACATGGGTTATCTGATCTTCATTCAGCCAGCCACGACACCCAAATATGAGCGTAAGCCCATTTATGAAATCATGAGTGAAGTCGCGCGACGGCTGGGGCCGGATGTCTATCAGAAATTTACCGAAGGGCGAACACAACGACAATGGCTGGAATATCTGTATGAGAAAACCCAGGTAAAAGATCCCATGTTGCCCACCTTTGAGGAACTGCGTGAGCAGGGAATATACAAGCGAAAAGACCCTACCGGGCACTATGTCGCCTATCAGGATTTCCGTGACGACCCGATAGCACATCCGTTGAAAACCCCATCGGGGAAAATTGAAATTTATTCGTCAGCACTGGCAAGTGTGGCCGCGAATTGGGAACTGAAACCCGATGAAGTGATTAGTCCGTTACCGATCTATGCCTCTACGTTTGAAGGCTGGAATGATCCATTACGTAAACAGTACCCGTTACAAATGACGGGCTTTCACTACAAAGCCAGAACACACTCCAGTTACGCCAACATTGCGGTATTGCAATCAGCCTGCCCACAGGAAATATGGATTAACCCTGTTGATGCGTCATCTCGTGGTATCACCGATGGTGATGAAGTGCGAGTGTTTAATGGTCGGGGCGAGGTACGTCTGCCGGCGAAAGTAACACCACGGATTATCCCTGGGGTGACGGCCATGCCACAAGGCTCCTGGCATCAGGCGGAGATGAACGGTGATCGTATTGATCATGGCGGTTGCATCAACACACTGACGACACTCCGGCCTTCTCCGTTGGCGAAAGGGAATCCTCAACATACCAATCTTGTTCAAATAGAAAAAATATAGGGTGCCGCCGAGCGTGAATTCCGGTCATGTTTACGCTCGGTGGCGATTTTTTGCGTTGCAGATCCCATTTCCATTTACTTGCCATGCTAACTATTTTTTTGTTGATAGTTATCAATACCCATATCATCTGTAAGCCTAAACTGGTTTTAGTGACAACATTTTGATTAAAAAGTAGTTTCATAAATGTTGCCAGCCGGAGCGTTTTTCGTTCTGACTCCCTGCTCCCCCTTAACGAAAAGTGGGTTTAGCCTATGAACAATGCCAAAAATTCTCGTTTGCTCATGCAGCCTGTCAGTCGACGTGCACTGGTAAAAAGCGGTGCGCTTTGCGGCGTCGCTGCGGCGGCCTGTAGTTTGTCGTTACCTTTCGTCAGCAAGGCCATTGCCGGGCAGACAATTCCTGTAGCACCAGCGGAAAAAGTCATCTGGAGCGCCTGTACCGTAAACTGTGGTAGCCGTTGCCCGCTGCGTATGCATGTGGTTGATGGCGAGATTCGTTACGTCGAAACGGATAACACCGGTAAGGATATCTATGACGGTTTCCATCAGGTACGAGCCTGCTTGCGAGGGCGTTCGATGCGCCGTCGTGTCTATAATCCCGATCGACTGAAATACCCGATGAAACGTGTAGGCAAGCGCGGAGAGGGTAAGTTTGAACGAATTAGCTGGGATGAAGCTCTGGATATCATCGCCGCCAGTCTGAAGAGTATTGTCGGAAAGTACGGTAATGAAGCGGTATACCTGAATTATGGCACCGGCACGCTGGGCGGCACCATGACGCGTTCATGGCCACCAGGAAAAACGCTGATTGCCCGCTTGATGAACTGTTATGGCGGTTACCTCAATCAATACGGTGATTACAGTACAGCGCAGATTACGGCTGGCTTGAACTATACCTATGGCGGTTGGGCTCCCGGTAACAGTCCATCCGATATTGAAAACAGTAAACTGGTGGTGCTGTTCGGCAATAATCCGTCTGAAACCCGAATGAGTGGTGGTGGAGTAACCTACTATCTGGAACAAGCACGCCAGAAATCCAACGCCAAAATGATTATTATTGATCCCCGTTACACGGATACTGGCGCTGGTCGGGAAGATGAATGGATCCCCATTCGTCCGGGTACTGATGCCGCGCTGGTGGCGGGTATGGCACATGTACTGATTAACGAAAATCTGGTGGATCAGGCTTTTCTGGATAAATACTGTGTTGGCTATGACGAAAAAACGCTGCCAGCTGGAGCACCGGCTAACGGCCACTACAAGGCCTATATTCTAGGGCAGGGGCCGGATGGTATCGCTAAAACACCACAATGGGCTTCGGCTATCACCGGTATTCCCGCTGGAAATATCATTAAATTGGCCCGGGAGATCGGTAGTACCAAACCGGCGTTTATCTCGCAGGGGTGGGGGCCGCAACGACGCTCGAATGGCGAGTTGACTTCACGGGCGATCGCCATGCTCCCTATTCTTACCGGCAATGTGGGTATCCACGGCGGTAATAGTGGTGCGCGAGAAAGTTCCTATGAAACGGCATTTGTCCGTATGCCGACATTAACCAATCCGGTAAAAACCAGTATTTCCATGTTTATGTGGACTAATGCCATTGAGCGCGGGCCAGAAATGACGGCGCTGAAAGATGGTGTGCGTGGTAAAGACAAGCTGGATGTGCCGATCAAATTCATCTGGAACTATGCTAGTAACTGTCTGATAAACCAGCACTCTCAGATTAACCAGACACATAATATTCTGCAAGATGACGGCAAATGCGAGATGGTTGTAGTGATTGATAATCACATGACGGCGTCAGCGAAATATGCGGATATCTTGCTACCGGATTGCACGGCTTCCGAACAGATGGATTTTTGTCTGGATGCCTCCTGCGGCAACATGGCTTATGTGATCTTTGCTGATCAGGTCATCAAGCCAAGATTTGAATGCCGTACGGTGTATGACATGATGACCGGGCTGTCAAAACGGTTGGGTGTGGAGCAGCCATTCACGGAAGGACGCACACAGGAACAGTGGATGCGCTATTTGCATCAACAGTCTCAGGCGCTTATGCCTAAATTGCCTGATTTTGACACTTTCCGCCAGGAAGGTCTCTACAAGGAGCGTGATCCTGAAGGACACTTTGTCGCTTATAAAGCGTTCCGCGAAGATCCACAGGCGCATCCACTGACGACGCCATCAGGAAAAATCGAGATTTACTCATCGGCACTGGCGAAGATAGCGGCTACCTGGACGTTATCACCGGGGGACGTGATTGATCCGTTGCCCGTTTACAATGTGGGTTTCGAAAGTTATGGCGATCCGCTGGCCGACAAATATCCTCTTCAACTGAGTGGTTTTCATTATAAAGCCCGCACGCATTCCACTTATGGAAATGTTGAGTTACTGAAAGCCGCCTGTCCGCAGGAGATGTGGATTAACCCCGTCGATGCTACTCCGCGTGGCATCGCAAGTGGCGACAAGGTTCGTATCTGGAATGATCGAGGACAGGTCGATATTGAAGCCAAAGTGACACCACGGATTATCCCCGGTGTCGTCGCATTGAGTGAAGGCGCATGGTATTCCCCTGACGCACAGCGTATCGATAAGGGCGGGTGTATTAATGTGTTGACGACACAACGGCCTTCTCCACTGGCAAAAGGGAATCCTTCTCATACCAATCTGGTTGAAGTGCAAAAAATTTAGGAGATAGCCGATGAGTACGCAATATGGTTTTTATATTGATTCAAATCGGTGTACCGGTTGTAAAACCTGCGAGCTGGCATGCAAAGACTTTAAAAACCTGTCACCGGATGTGAATTTTCGTCGTATTTATGAATATGCTGGGGGAAACTGGCAACAGGATGGTGAGACCTGGCATCAGAACGTGTTCGCCTATTATCTCTCCATTGCCTGTAACCATTGCAGTGATCCTGCCTGTGTCAAGGTGTGCCCAAGTGGTGCCATGCACAAGCAGGAGGACAATTTTGTGGTGGTCAATGAAGAGGTGTGCATCGGCTGCCGCTATTGCGAAATGGCTTGCCCGTATGGCGCGCCGCAGTTTGATGCGCAAAAAGGACACATGACCAAATGTGACGGGTGTTATCAGCGGGTGGCGGAAGGCAAGAAGCCTATCTGCGTGGAATCCTGTCCGCTACGGGCACTGGATATGGCTCCGATCGAAGAGCTGCGGGCGAAATATGGTGACTTGGCGGAGATAGCCCCATTGCCACAGGCTCATTTTACGCAGCCCAATATTGTACTGAAACCTAATCCTAACAGCCGCCCGGTAGGGGATACTTCCGGTTATCTGGCAAATCCGAGGGAGGTGTAACATGGGAAGCGGATGGTATGAATGGCCACTGGTGATCTTCACCGTACTGGGACAGTGTGTGGCGGGTGGGTTTATCGTGATGGCGCTGGTCTTATTGAGTCGTGACATGGATGTGCAACGGGCCCAACGTATTAACCGGATGATGTTTTTCCTGTGGGTGCTGATGGGGGTGGGATTTGTGGCGTCGTTCCTGCACCTGGGGTCGCCGTTACGGGCGATGAACGCGCTGAACCGACTGGGATCGTCGTCACTCAGCAATGAAATTGCTGCGGGTTCCCTGTTCTTGGCGCTTGGCGGACTATACTGGTTGTTGTCTGTTGTAGGCAAACTGCCGGCTGTAGCTGGCCGGATCTGGCTATGGGTCACGCTGATAGCGGCGCTGGTGTACATGTACGCGATGATTCATGTCTATGACATCGACACCGTGCCGACCTGGTACAACAGCTTTACGCCGGTGCATTTTATCATGACCGCCGTGATTGGCGGGCCGTTGCTGGGGTATTTGCTGCTACGTTCGGCAGGAGAGACGAACAACCTGATGCGTTGGTTGCCGCTGGTCAGCTTGTTGGGGCTGGTAGCCAGTATTGCCGCTAACCTGATGCAGACGGCCGGACTGGCGGAAATCCACAGCTCGGTCCAGCAGGCATCGCAGCTGATACCACTGTATGGTGATATTCAGTTGGGTCGGCTGATACTGCTGGTCGCCGGGCTGGGATGCTGGATTTATCCGTTATCCCGCGGTAAGACACCGGCATTGAGTGGGCTGATAGGCGCCATGGTGTTGGTGGTCGGCGGTGAGTTATTGGGCCGGGTCATCTTTTATGGTTTGCATATGACGGTGGGAATGGCGGTGGCAGGGTAAGCGGTTTGCACGCATGACAGCGGTGAATATTCTGATGCATGAGAATTCAGATACCGCCTTATGGTGTCCTCCAGAGGGAAATACTATGGTTTGGATGCTGGATAACCGCGTGGCGGAAGATATTTCCGCCTCTTTGTAAGTGAGGTTTCCCATGACAAAACAGATCGTTAGTCTGACTGGTCGCATGTTAGGTGCATTGTTGTATTACGCTCCGGATGACGAGCGTAACGCTGAGCTGCTTTCCCAACTACGGCAGCATGATTGGTATCAGATGTGGCCTTGTGGTGATGCAGAGCAGATTGCCATAGCGGCACAGCAGATTAATGACGGTTTACAGACGGGTTACGATGAAAAACTGTCCGATGCCTGGCAGAAACTGTTCATCGGCCCTTATGCGCTGCCGGCCCCGCCGTGGGGTTCGGTTTATCTTGATCGGGAAAATGTACTGTTTGGTGATTCCACATTGGCATTGCGTGAATGGTTACGCCAGCAAGGTATTGAACCACAGAGCGAGCAGCGTGACCCGGAAGATCATATCGGGCTGATGTTGATGTTGGCGGCCTGGTGTGCGGAAAACCAGCCAGATGGCGTGCCGGTGCTGCTGTCTGAACATTTGCTGCCTTGGGCTATGCGCTATCTCGAATTGCTGGAGCAGGGGGCTGAGCATCCTTTTTACCAGGGACTGGCTGTGCTCACCCGCACGACATTGCTGGACTGGCAGGGACGCTACCAGATTACTTTGACCGAAAGAACACTGTTTTATTAATAGCCGGAATCCGGTCTGACAGGGTGCGCCTCAGACCGGTTATTCTTTTTGACGGGGTTCATTCCACTTTGTTATCGGCGACCAGTTTGGTCAGATAATCATGCCACTGCTCGGGGCGTCCCAGCCAGGAGGCAATGTTGATGGTGGTATAGATATCGTCTACGGCAAACACCAGCGTTGGGAAACCGGCACCACCCGATTGCGTTAGCCAGAGACGGCTTTCTTCAATATGTTTTCGGGTAGGTAGTCCGCACCAGCGGGCGTAGGACGCTTCAAATGACGTTACATCAAGACCGATTTCCGCCGCCATTTTTATCAGTACTGGAAGGTCGGAGATACGCAATCCTTCTACATAATGTGCATTCTGCAATCGTTCCAGTAAATCGATCCCTCGTTTGCCAAGCGTTTCCGCTGCCAAAATCGCCGTGATGGGTGGTTCTGAATCCAGGATGGCCGTGATATCCCACAACAATCCATTGAAATAGCCATCGCCAAAAGGCTGACCGCTTATCTGGGCGATGCGACGATCGTGAGGCTGAATATAGTCGCGCCATTCGGCGGTGATTCGGCGGCGGCCCGGCCCGGTCATCATGCCGCCCGCATGTAATATGATAGGCAGGCCCTCTATTTTACGTGCAGCGCGTATCAATGGCGCTGCGGCATAGCACCAGCCGCATAGCGGGTCAAAAATATAGTGTAGCGTGTTCATGTATCTGCTCCGTATGCCGAACGGGTTAAAATGAGGTGCTGGATGTCGTTGCGTCTGAAATCCCTGCTTGCCGAGGAAAGCGACGATAACTCGCTGAATTACGTAGCGCTATTTTCATATTATTACCTATTTCCTGAGAGTTAGGAGACCAAGGCAAAATTTTCTCTGATTGTTGATCGCAAAGTTGGAAATAAAATTGCCCCATAGGCAAGAGAGAGTAAGCCATGGTGGATAATACCGATGAAACTGTAGGGATGAAGTATCATCAATACTCGTCGGGATAATGGGCTCCCCTCCATCTCCGATTTTCCCTGGTGATGAACAAATTGTGCGGCACACTGTTGGGTGTCGATTGACTTTATTTTTGCCAGTGGCATGATGCGCGCAAATCATCATCTCTGCTCGGTCACCTGTCCCCATGTCCACCTACACGCGTCCAGTTTTGTTGCTGCTCAGCAGTCTTTTGCTGTTGACGGTATGTATTGCTGTGTTGAATACGCTGGTACCATTATGGCTTAACTATCAACGAGTTTCAGTCTGGCAAGTGGGGATGGTTGGGTCTTTCTATTTCAGCGGAAATTTACTGGGAACGCTGATTGCCGGGAAATTAATTCGCTATTGCGGATTTAACCGCAGTTATTATTTTGCCTCTCTGTTGTTTGGCATCGCCTCGGCGGCTCTGGTGCTGTCACCAGATATCTGGAACTGGTTGCTGTGGCGTTTTATCGCTGGTGTGGGTTGTGCGCTGATTTGGGTGATAGTGGAAAGTGCGCTGCTGTGCAGTGGGACGTCAGTCAACCGTGGACAGCTGTTGGCTGCTTATATGATTGCCTACTATCTGGGGAGTGTGGTCGGGCAATTATTGCTGAGCATTCTGCCTACCAATATATTCAGCGTATTGCCGTGGGTGGTATCGCTGGTTGTGCTGGCATCGCTTCCGTTACTGTTTACCATGATCCCGCCGCCGCAACCCGTCACACATCATGTTAACTTATGGCGGATGATGAAATACCGTCACGCCAGGTTGGGTATCCATGGATGCGTCATTTCCGGTGTTATTCTCGGATCGTTATATGGGTTGATGCCGTTGTATTTATCTCATCAGGGCATGAGTGATTCCCAGGTAGGTTATTGGATGGCGTTGCTGATCAGTGCCGGGATTGTCGGGCAGTGGCCGATAGGCAAGATGGCCGATCGGTATGGCCGTTTACTGGTGCTGCGGGTATTGGTCTTTGCCGTGATTGTCGGTTGTCTGGTGATGCTGGGTGTCAGTCACTATGTGATGGTGCCGGCGCTGTTTATTCTGGGATGCGCTGGTTTTACCCTGTATCCGGTGGCTATGTCCTGGGCATGTGAAAAAGTTTTGCCAGATGAACTGGTGGCGATGAACCAGGCGCTGTTGCTCAGTTATACCATCGGTAGTTTATGTGGTCCGGGGATGGCGGCAATGTTGATGCAAAACTACTCCGATAAGTTGTTGTTTGTGCTGATTGCCGCCGTTTCTTCCTGCTATCTGGTCATGCTGTTGAAGAAGGGCGATCACCATCCCAAACCGTTTGCCACTGCCTAAGGCTGGTGTATTTTTTCGGTTAACGAAGGCCGACCAGCTTCAATAATGCTATTCCACAGCACTTCAGCTACCGGGCTTAGGCGATATTTGGCATTGCGCACCAGGTAAAAAATACTGGTCAGGTTCAGCCGGTCAGGGGCAATGGCTGTGAGTCGGCCAGCCTTAACCCAACTCGTAGCATAGTGATCCGGCAAGAATCCCATATGTGTCCCCGCCAGTAGCAGCAGTAAGTTGCCTTCTTCGTTCCAGGTGGTATTTTGCAAACCTTGTTTGGTGTCAACGCCACGATCTTTGACCGTTATTTGCCATTTTCATGCCCGCTAGATGCTTTCTTTACTGATGCTGTCCGCTTTCCGCCATTTCATCGTCACTGATTGGCGTGGCGTTTTTGGTCAGCACTCCAGCTTTACGTTTTTCCTTCAACCTATAGCTTTCTCCTTTGATATTCAGCGTGGTTGAGTGATGCAGCAGCCGATCCAGGATCGCCGTAGCCAGCACGTTATCTCCAAACATCTCTCCCCAGTCTGCGAAGCCTTTATTTGACGTCAGGATGATGCTCGCTTTTTCATATCGACGGTTCAGTAGCCGGAAGAACAGGCCGGCTTCCTCTCTGGTCATTGGCAGATAGCCTATTTCATCCAGGATCAGCACCCGGACATAACTCAGTTGCTGTAACTGGCGCTCCAGCCGGTTTTCCAGTTTCGCTTTCATCAGCGTCGCGATCAGTCTGTCCAGTGGCATGAACAGTACCCGATGCCCTGCATCCGCCGCTTTCACGCCGAGAGCAACGGCCAGATGGGTTTTCCCGACACCTGGAGGACCCAGCAGGATTACATTCTCGCAGCGCTCCACGAACGCCAGACCGGCCAGCTCCCGGACAACCTTACGATCGATGCCCGGCTGGAAGGTGAAGTCGAACTGCTCCAGCGTTTTGACCCATGGCAGACGCGCCTGCTTCAGTCGGGACTCCATGCCGCGCTGATGTCTGCCGTTCCACTCCTGCTGCAGCGCCATGCACAGGAACTCCCGGTAGTTCAGCTCTTTTTTAGCCGCCTGCTCCAGCAGGCTTTCAACGTGATAGCTCAGGTGCTCCATTTTCAGGCGACTCAGCAGCGCTTCAAGTTCATGCATCACAGCAACTCCTCATAAGCACTCAGTGGGCGATGTTCTACCATGCTGACCTGCTGCCAGAGCGGGGCGTGGTGTTCCGGCACAGTCTGCCAGCCAGACGATGCTGAACAGAGTCGGTGTGACGCCACCTGTTGCTCATTGCTGTAGATCCGCAACTCATCATCCAGTGAGATCCGTATTGAGACCGGCTGTCCACACAAGGTTTCAGGAACACTGTAACGATTGCCGCCAACCTCGATATAACTGTCCCAGGACACATGGCGGATGTCGAAGTAGCTGGTATCGAAGTCTGTATCCGGCAACGGCTGCAGATGCTCCTGTTCCAGCGCGAAGCGCTGTTCCGGTGTTTCTTTGAACTGGCGAAGCTCCCGTTTATCAGCAACATCCGCCATCCACTGCTCCAGTTGCTGGTTAACATGAGCGAAGCTGTCGAACGTGCGGTACCGGACGAAGAAGTTCTCCTTGAGATACTTCACCATCCGCTCTACTTTTCCTTTGGTTCTGGCCCTGCGTGGGCGGCAGGCCCGTGGCAGGAAGTCATAGTGATCGGCCAGCAAGAGGAACCCGGAGTTGAACACCACTTTTCCGTTGTTATTTTTCAGCACCGCTGCCTTCTGGTTATCAACCAGCACAGTTTTCACACTGCCATCGAAGTAGCGGAAGGCGCGAACCAGCGACTCATAGGTGTGTTCAGCATCCTGCTTTGGCGCGGCGAAGACATGGAAGCGTCGGGAGAACCCCAGCGTATTAACCGCGAAGTTAACTTTACACCGTAGCCCGGCAACCTCCAGCTCGACTTCGCCCCAGTCGTGCTGGAGCTGATATCCCGGCTGGGTTTCGAAGCGAACCGTTCTTTTTGATGGGCGCATTTTACGTTTGGGCTGGATGTAGTAACGCAGCATGGAACGCCCGCCGGTATAGCCCATTGCCTTAATTTCCGCGAGGATGACCTCGCTATTCCAGACATTCTCGGCCAGGCGCATGTCAATGTAGTCCATAAACGGTTTCAGCTTAACCATTTTGTGGCGAGTCTTTCTGGCTGGCGGTTCAGGGTATTTGAGGTAGCGTCTGACAGTTCGTTCAGAGCAACCCACCTGAGTCGCAATATCGACAATGTACGCACCCTGCTGGCGCATTTGCTTTATCATGTAAAAGTCCTCTCTGCTCAGCATGTTGATGTCCTTTCTGGTGTGAGAACCTAAAGGAAACAACATGTAGGGTGGAGCGGACAATACTAATGGTGAATTACCGTCTTATATCACTGGCGCTAACATTGGCAACGGGACCTAGTTTTTTACAAATTTCGTTCAGTGCGTAACCGCCTATTAACAGTCGTCGGGGATTTAGGGTGCCTTCCTGCCATTCCCGTTCAACGCGCACGGCGTGCTCGCTGGCCACATAAAAAGAGCTGTGCTCGGTAAACGCCGGCTGGAAAAAAATATCTGGTGGAACATCATCCGGCAGTACCGTCAACATCACATCGAGATCGCCGTTTTTCAGTTGTTCTATCAAGGAGTGATAGTCGCTGATTTTGAGGTACGCTGATGCTTCTGGACTGAGATCGTAAAGCTTGCGGATAGCCTTGGAGACAGCTTGAGCCGGATGAGAGACAATATTATCCAGGCATCCGATGCGGACTTCACCAATCAGTTCGTGTTTAATCCTGGCCAACCGATTAGCAAAATCATCCAGTGTGGCAATTACCGATTTGGCTTCCTGATAAACCATCTCACCCTCGGTGGTCAGAGAAAAGCCACCACGACCACGTTCACACAGTATCAGCCCCAGTGTGTCTTCCAATCGGGAAAGATAGTGGCTTAACACCGGCTGGCTGAGCCCGGTGGTATCCTGAGCATTGGTGATGCCCTGTTTTTCTACGATTTTACAAAAAAGCTTCAGCCAGCGGATTTCAAGTTTGTCTAAGCGCATATAGTGTCTCTGATAAACATAAATAATTTAGATGTTAACATTGAAATAAATTCATTTTAATCGATGTAATTACCCATTATGTTACGCTCAGACTGTCTATGTTTGAGGCAGTTACCACAAAAAAATGTGGTTTATGCGTCACCCCAGGGTTTTTCATTAACAATTCTGCCGTCGAATGGCGGCAGAATTGTTCTATGTCATCTGCTGTCTGAACTATAGAATACTTATTCTACGCTAATTATTTACCCTGTATTGTTATTGGGAAATTATGTCTCAAGGAAATACCGCACCTGAAACGTTGCCATCAGAACGACAACTCTATGATTTTGAATACGAAATTGTACCACAGACCGCGCGTAAACGCTGGTATGTGATCACACTTATCTGGGTGGCGATGGGACTCGATATTTCGGGTCTTTTTTTAGGTACGTTTCTAAGCAGCGGACTGTTGTTTCCTCAGGCTGTCGGCGCAACCCTGATCGGATCGGCATTACTGGGTGTCATCGCTGCCTTATGTGCCAATGTCGGTCATGGCTGCGGCGTGTCTACCACACTACTATGTATCTCGGTGTTTGGCCGTTTGGGTGGCAAATTGATTGGGCTGATAGCCGCGCTTTCACTCCTCGGCTGGTTTGCTTTTCAGCTCGATTTCTTCGGCATGATGCTACAAAAAGCGTTGTTACATTATCAGTTCGATCCTGGCCGACTACCAATTCTGATTTTTGGTATGACGTTGATGGCGCTAACGGCTATCTGGGGTGTCAGCGCATTGGGAAAACTCAGTATGTTCAGCGTACCGCTGATGATGATACTGATTGTTTCCGGGATCGTTGTGGCGGCAGGCGTTCAGGGCTCGCCACCCTTGATGACAGTGAAAGCGCCTATTAGTATGGGGGCCGCCATTTCCTATGTTGTCTCAATCTGGATTGTAGCAGCGGTGATGGCACCGGATATCGCTCGTTATGCCAAAACGCGGCATGATGTGCTGTTGGGCGCCGGATTGGGGTTCTTTTTCGGTAACAGTGCCACCATTCTGGTTGCTTTGATATTAGCCCGTTTGGTGGGAAGCGATGATTTGATTGAAATATTTTTCAGCATCGGGCTGGGAATTTCCGCGATTGTGGTGCTGATTCTGGCTCAGTGGACCACTAACAGTGGCAATCTGGTTTCGGCCGCACTGGGATTGTCTGTGGTGGTTAGGGGATTACCGCGTCCGGTACTGGTAGTGTTATTGGCTGTCGCCGGCCTGTTATTGGCACGTAATGGTATGGTTCGCAACTTTACCCCGTTTCTATCGTTGCTGGGGGTGCTGATCTCGCCCGTCGCCGGTGTGTATCTGGTGGAATATTATGTCTGGGGAGTGTCACGTTTGGTGCCAAATGCCCCACAGACTTCATCGCTGAACCCTACCGCAATGGCCGCCTGGTGTGGCGGTAGCGGGGTTAGTCTGCTCACATCGCCGGATTTTTTTAATCTGCTGACAATGACTACCGTGAGTTCGCTGGATGGGATACTGGTTGGCATGGGGATTTATGGGTTATGGGGCCGGCCCCGCCCCGCCGTACATCAGTAGATGACTTTATGGCCGTAACTGGCGAGGATGGCCTTTACCCGATCCATGGTATCGGCTTTGGGTGGATTTACCCCGTCAAGTTTGTACTCTTCGCCCATTGCCACCCATTTGTGTTTTCCCAATTCGTGGTAGGGCAACAGCTCAATTTTCTCAATATTGGACATATCTTTGGTAAATTCCCCCAGCATATGGACTGACCTGTCATCATCAGTCCAACCGGGAACGACGACGTAACGGATCCAGGTCCGCTGGTTGCGCTTGGCCAGATAGCGGGCGAAGTCCAGTGTACGGTGATTGGACACGCCAACCAGATTCTGATGAATACTGTCATCCATCTGTTTCAGATCCAGCATGACCAGATCGGTAACATCCAGCAATTCGTCAATCACCGGGTCGTAACGGCGGACATAACCATTGGTATCCAGACAGGTAGTAATACCTTGTTCTCTACAGGCGCGGAACCAGTCACGCACAAATTCGGCCTGTAAAATGGCTTCGCCGCCAGAAGCGGTAACGCCGCCACCGGATGCATTCATGAAATGCCGGTAGGTCACGACTTCTTTCATCAACTCGTCAACGGTAATTTCCTTGCCACCGTGGGTATCCCAGGTATCGCGGTTGTGGCAATACAGACAACGCATCAGGCAACCCTGGAAAAAGACAATGAAACGAATTCCCGGGCCATCAACGGTACCGCAGGATTCATAAGAGTGGATGCGACCTTTCACCACAGGGGTGGCATTGGTTGCTTCAGGAGACTCAAGGGTAACGCTCTGGGTTAACTCATTCATAGATAATCAGTGACACCAACAGGTTCAGCATTGTGGACAGTATAGTGGCATTCCTCTCATTGAGCTAAGGAGCGTGGCATCAGCCAGCGTTCCGAAGCAAAAGACATACTAGAGCAGGAACGATTGAATTACGGAATGCACCGGAGATTCACAACGTCTGAATTTTACCTCTATTCGGTATAAAATGCGTGGCAAATCTGCATTGAAATAGTGAAAACAGGTATTTTCAGGGTATCTTTTCCTCTGACAGTGTTTCTCTGACCGTGCATGAAAAAAAGGCCCCACCAAAGTGGAGCCGGAGTATTTACACCGTATCAGTCAGCCAATTACATGGACTTAGTGAAAGTACGGGTAATAACGTCTTGCTGTTGTTCTTTGGTCAGTGAGTTAAACCGCACGGCATAACCTGATACGCGAATGGTCAACTGCGGATATTTTTCCGGGTTTTCCATTGCATCAAGCAGCATTTCACGGTTCATCACGTTCACGTTCAGGTGCTGACCGCCTTCAATGCTGGTTTCATGATGGAAGTAACCATCCATCAAACCTGCCAGGTTGGATTTACGCACGTCATCATCTTTACCCAACGCATTCGGAACGATAGAGAAGGTGTAAGAAATACCATCTTTAGCATAGGCGAACGGCAGTTTGGCAACAGAGGTCAGCGAAGCAACAGCACCTTTCTGGTCACGACCGTGCATCGGGTTGGCACCGGGTCCGAACGGAGCGCCAGCGCGACGACCATCTGGAGTGTTACCGGTTTTCTTACCGTAAACTACGTTAGACGTAATGGTCAGTATGGACTGAGTCGGTACCGCGCCACGGTAGGTGGTCAGTTTCTGAATTTTCTTCATGAAACGTTCAACCAGGTCACAGGCCAGGTCATCAACGCGTGAGTCGTTGTTACCGAACTGCGGGTATTCACCTTCGATGTCAAAGTCGATAGCCAGGCCGTCTTCGTCACGGATCGGTTTGACTTTGGCATACTTGATGGCAGACAAGGAGTCAGCTGCTACAGACAGACCAGCGATACCACAAGCCATGGTGCGATAGACGTCACGGTCATGCAGTGCCATCAAAGCGGCTTCGTAGCTGTACTTGTCATGCATGTAATGAATGATGTTCAACGCAGTGACATACTGTTTAGCCAGCCAGTCCATGAAGTGATCCATACGTTCCAACACTTCATCAAAGTCCAGCAAATCACCCATGATAGGTGCAGATTTAGGACCAACCTGCATTTTCATTTTTTCATCCACACCGCCGTTAATAGCGTACAGCATGGTTTTTGCCAGGTTTGCACGGGCACCAAAGAACTGCATTTGTTTACCAACCACCATCGGGCTGACACAACAGGCAATAGCGTAGTCATCGCTGTTGAAGTCAGGACGCATCAGATCATCATTCTCATATTGCAGAGAAGAGGTATCGATGGACACTTTGGCGGCAAATTTCTTGAAGTTCAGCGGGAGTTTTTCAGACCACAGAATCGTGATGTTTGGTTCCGGTGATGGCCCCATGGTGTATAGGGTATTCAGGAAACGGAAGCTGTTTTTGGTAACCAGAGTACGACCATCCAGGCCCATACCACCCAAAGACTCGGTTGCCCAGATCGGGTCACCTGAGAACAGTTCATCATATTCTGGTGTACGCAGGAAGCGTACCATACGCAGTTTCATTACTAAATGGTCGACCAGTTCCTGAGCCTGTTCTTCAGTGATTTTGCCAGCTTTCAGATCGCGTTCAATAAAGATATCCAGGAAGCTGGACACGCGGCCGAAGGACATCGCTGCACCGTTCTGAGACTTAACCGCAGCCAGGTAGCCGAAGTATGTCCACTGAACCGCTTCACATGCATTGGTAGCCGGACCTGAAATGTCGCAACCATATTTGGCAGCCATTTCTTTAATCTGGCTCAGGGCATGATGCTGGTCAGCAATTTCTTCACGCAGACGGATGGTCGCTTCCAGATCTTCACCGTTTTCCAGTCTGGACTGCAAAGAAGTGAACTGGGCAAACTTGTCTTTCATCAGGTAGTCAATACCGTACAGCGCGATGCGGCGGTAGTCACCGATGATACGGCCACGGCCGTAGGCGTCTGGCAAGCCGGTCAGAATACCGGATTTACGGCAACGCAGGATATCTGGGGTATAAACATCAAATACGCCCTGGTTGTGAGTTTTACGGTATTCGGTGAAGATTTTCTTCAGTTGCGGATCCAATTCACGGCCATAGACCTTACAGGAACCTTCAATCATCTTGATGCCACCAAACGGAATAAGTGCACGTTTCAGTGGAGCATCAGTCTGCAAACCAACGATTTTTTCCAGATTCTTGTTGATGTAGCCCGCATCATGAGACGTGATGGTGGCGGCTATATCGGTATCGAAATCAACAGGCGCGTGAGTGCGGTTTTCCTGTTTAACGCCTTCCATTACCTGATCCCACAACGCAGTCGTCGCTTTGGTGGCACCAGCCAGGAAAGATTCATTACCTTCATACGGCGTGTAGTTTTTCTGAATGAAGTCACGAACGTTAACTCCATCCTGCCATTCACCTTTGCTAAAACCTTGCCATGCACTGGCCAATTTTTCATTCAGCTCGGTCATTTTACACCTACCTTTAGATATGGATTTCTTAGAACCCGATGTTGCGGCCGATAGCACCTTAGTGCTTTTCTCCACCGCGCAAATAAATAACCCAATAGGTCAAGCCTACCATCAACCCCCCACCAATAATGTTGCCGATCGTGACTGGAATCAGGTTATTAGTAATAAAGTTACTAACGGTTAAATGCTCAAATTGTGTGGGTACCATGCCGATGGCATGCCAGAATTCGGCAGAGGCGAAGTTCTTCACCACGATCCCCATCGGAATCATAAACATATTAGCGATGCTGTGCTCAAAGCCGCTGGCCACAAACATGGCAACCGGCAGGATCATGGCGAACATCTTGTCGGTCAGGCTGCGGCCGGAATAACTCATCCATACGGCCAGGCAGACCATCAGATTGGCCAAAATACCGAGGCAGAGCGCCTGGACAAAGGTATGCTCCAGCTTATGATTGGCTGTTTGCATAACATTCAGCCCCCAGGATCCGTTCGCCACCATGTGTTCACCAGAAAACCAGATTAACGCAACAAAGAATAGGGCGCCGATCAAGTTGCCGATGTACACGTTTATCCAGTTGAAGGCGAGTTGTTTCCAGGTGATTCGGCCACTGGCCTTGGCAATGACGATCAACACCGTCGAAGTAAACAAGTCTGCACCACAGACTACCACCAACATCAGCCCGAGAGAAAAGCAGATGCCACCAATCAATTTTGCTACACCAAATGGCATAACGGTTGATCCAGTGGTGGCGGTAATATAAAAAACAAATGCAATAGAGATAAAAACACCGGCAGTAATTGCCAGATAAAAAGTAGTCAGCGGCTGTTTTGTCGCTTTATAAACGCCGGCATCTTCAGCAGCTTTCGCCATGGCGGCAGGTAATAACAATGTGAAGGGGTTGTCAGCTTTCACACTAACTCTCTCTTAAAATTTATCAGCGTCGAGATATTAACAAAGCAGTATAATCCAAAAATTGATATGGATCATATTGGCAGAAACTATTGGGGTTATTAAGCGGGGTTTAATCCTTATTTTTATGTCTAATTATATGAAAAATAAAAAGAAAAATTTTTTTAAATTTTACAAAAAGAGTTGAATGAACCCGTTCTTCAATACCAATCAAGCGTTAAAAAAAATAAGGTTTTGTAGTAATTCAGTTTGCTACTTCGACGATATTTAATTACTTGTTCACCATTTGCTAACAATATTGCTGTCAGCATATTTTCACCAAACGAAATGGCGGTAAATAAATAATGACATATCGTCAGAAAAGTAAAATTAACCATAATAAAAACAAGGTTAATTGACGATAAAAAAAGAATATGCAGAAGTGTAAAATAAAAACACCGCTAATGGGAATGTATTCTTTACGGCGCATGGCTATTCTATTTTACGAAAAAAATGGCAAGCTCCTGTGGCACAGGCGCTTGCCGCGGTCAGCACTGTCGATATGCAGCGCGACTACTGCTTTTGCCAATGTTTACGTTTAACCTGCTGTAGCTTTTCGTAGGCGGCCAGCAGTGACTGATGCGCAGGCAACGCCTTCAGCTCGGCATCTATCGCAAACAACCCATAGAAACACTGTTCTCCGGCGATGGCTGCGCTGGCGACATCTACCGTATCCTGCCCGTACATTTTTACGAAAGCATCATAGTACTGTGCCGGGTCGCGTTCTGGTTCGAGTGCCAGTTGCAGCAGTGTGCGCAAACAACGGTAATAGTTGCTGCGTTCGGCACTGAAGACAGACTGATTGAAGTCCTGCGACCATTCGACCCAACTCAGTGCCAGATCCAGATCGCCACCCGCGAGCGCGAGCATGGCTTTCAGTTCACCAATGCGCAATGTGAACCAGCCGTTATCTTTGCCGGAGGCAATACCCAGCAGCTCACGTACCCGAGTGAAATCGTCCAGCCCTTCATCATCCAGTTGTTGCAGTAATTCCAGATAATTCTGTGGTTCCCACTGGCTGTCAGGCAATGTCAGCAAGGTATCCCGCAGATGTGCGCCCATGCTGCTGTTGGCCAGCCATAGATCTTCGGCCGGGTAAATGTCAGACATACCCGGCACCAGGATTCGGCAGGCATACACAGCAAGATGCTCGTAGTCGGCGATATACACTTCTTTATTTTCCTTGCGGAAAATGGACATCAGCGTGGCAAATTCCTGCTCGGTCGTGCCACTGAAATCCCAGTCAGCAAAATCATAGTCGGCTTTTTGTCGGAACATGTCCCAGGAAATCAGACCGCTGGAATCGATAAAATGGGTTTCCAGATTGGTGTGTTCTGCGACTTCGTCGCTATCAAAAGTAGGGGGCGTAAATACGTCTAAATCTTTCAGACTCCGCCCTTGCAACAGTTCGGTTACGGTACGTTCCAGTGCCACGCCAAAATCCGGGTGTGCGCCAAAAGAGGCGAAACAGGTACCGTTATCGGGGTTAAACAGTACGACACAAATGACCGGATACTGACCGCCAAGAGAAGCGTCATAGGCAAAAATCGGGAAGCCTTCTTTTTCCAGTGCGGCAATCGCTTCAATCACGGTGGGATAGCGAGCCAGAACCGCAGATGGAATTTCCGGCAAACTGATAGATTCCGCAATAATCCGGTTTTTCACATAACGCTCAAAAACTTCGGAAAGCGCCTGAACCCGGGCCTCATTGGCGGTATTACCGGCGGACATGCCGTTGGAAACATACAGATTACCGATGATGTTCATCGGAATATAAATCGTTTGCTGATCGGACTGACGGGTAAAGGGCAGCGCGCAGATGCCGCGGGCGGCGTTACCGGATTGCAGGTCGACCAGGTCGCTGGCTGCCAGTTCATGCTCCGGATCGTAAAATGCGCGCAGGCGCGCATCCAGAATACCGTCCGGCAGCGTGTCATCTTCCGGCAGCACAAACCATTTTTCATCTGGATAGTGCACGAAATCGCCTTCGGCAATCTCCTTGCCCAGATAGAAATCAGCAAAAAAATAGTTGGTAGACAGGCGCTCAAAATACTCACCCAGCGCGGAGGCCAATGCTGCCTTTTTCGTCGCGCCTTTACCATTGGTGAAGCACAACGCGCAGTCGCGATCACGAATGTGTACTGACCAAACATTAGGAACCGGATTCAGCCACGAGGCTTCTTCGATGTTAAACCCCAGATTGAGGAGCTGTTGTTGAAAACGGGCGATGGAATCTTCCAGGGCGGCGTCTTTGCCTGGGATAAACGTTTGAGTCATGGCACTCACTCGGTGATGTTTTAAATAGAAACCGCATAATACGGGCTTTTGCGTGCCGACTCTATTTATTCTGTAACAGATGGGTAACAGTGAGGAAGATCGCTGAATACGGTGCTAAAGTTTTCGTCTACAGCGCGTAATAAGCGTTGCAGGAGCGTAAGCCGAGTGATAAAACCGGTAGCAGGGCAAAAACAAATGCGGCGGCACGAATGTGCTAAATATGGTCGCGGTTATAGATATGTGGTGAGGGGACATGACTCAAGTTTTCAATTTTAGTGCCGGTCCAGCAATGTTGCCGGTAGAAGTGTTACGTCGGGCAGAACAGGAATTATGCAATTGGCATGGTCTGGGTACTTCGGTGATGGAAATCAGCCACCGTAGTAAAGAGTTTATTCAGGTTGCCAAAGAATCCGAGCAAGATTTACGTGATTTGATGAAAGTCCCTCCCAACTATAAGGTGTTATTCTGCCACGGCGGTGCGCGTGCGCAATTTGCCGCTGTGCCGCTCAATCTTCTCGGTAGCAGCGATAAAGCTGACTATATTGACGGCGGCTACTGGGCACACAGCGCTATTAATGAAGCGGAAAAATACTGCACGCCGAATACTATTGATGTTAAAACCCGGATTGATGGTTTGCGCGCAGTAAAACCGATGCGTGAGTGGTCTCTGTCTGATGATGCCGCCTTCGTTCATTATTGTCCGAATGAGACTATTGACGGGCTGGCTATCGAAGAAGAGCCTGATTTTGGCGACAAAGTCGTGGTGGCAGACTACTCCTCCAGCATTCTGTCCCGCCCGATTGATGTCAGTCGTTACGGCGTCATTTATGCCGGCGCACAGAAAAATATCGGTCCGGCAGGGCTGACGGTGGTCATCGTGCGGGACGATCTGTTGGGCAAGGCTCGTCGTGAGCTGCCTTCTATTCTGGATTATAAGGTACTGGCGGATAACGACTCCATGTTCAATACCCCGCCAACGTTTGCCTGGTATCTTTCCGGTATGGTATTCAAATGGTTGAAAGAACAAGGCGGCTTGATTGATATGGAGAAACGCAATCAGGCGAAAGCTGATTTGCTCTATTCTACGATTGATGGCAGTGGCTTCTATCGCAATGATGTGTCACCCGCTAACCGTTCACGCATGAACATTCCGTTCCTGCTGGCGGATTCGGCGCTGGACAGCCTGTTCTTGCAGGAGGCTCAGGCCGCAGGTCTGCATGCGCTGAAAGGTCACCGGGTAGTGGGAGGGATGCGCGCATCTATTTACAACGCGATGCCGTTGGCTGGTGTACAAGCACTGACTGAGTTTATGGTCGATTTTGAACGCCGTCACGGCTGATAACCCGCATCAAGGCGACGATGTTCCGAGATTGCTGATAAAGGTTTCGTCTCCCTGCTGAGGCAGGGTTTCAACCTGATGTGGATATATTGTTGATAAATCCTCGCTTATGCGGAAATGACACCGTGTAGCATCAGAGCGGTTATCTTCATTCTGAACCGACAACGTCGCTGTTATTTTAAAACCCCCGGTTGTGTTGCCGGGGTTTTTATATCAATGCTTTTGGAGAATGTGTTTCACATGCAGGAATCCCTGACTCTACATCCTATTAAATTAGTTAATGGCACCCTCAATTTGCCCGGTTCGAAAAGCGTATCCAATCGTGCACTGTTACTGGCTGCGCTAGCTGAAGGCACTACCCACCTGACCAATCTGCTGGATAGTGATGATGTGCGTCACATGCTCAATGCCCTGCAAGCAATGGGTGTCAGTTATCAACTCTCAGACGATCGTACTCGGTGTGACATCGTTGGGCTGGGAACCGCGTTCACGGTTGAGACTCCGCTAGCGTTGTTTCTGGGGAATGCCGGTACGGCAATGCGTCCGCTGGCCGCCGCGCTGTGCCTGACTGCCGGTGACGTTGTGCTGACAGGTGAACCGCGAATGAAAGAGCGCCCCATCGGCCATTTGGTGGACGCGTTACGTCAAGGTGGTGCAAGAATTGATTATCTGGAGCAGGAAAACTATCCGCCTCTGCGTCTTTACGGCGGTTTTCAGGGCGGAGAAATCAGTGTCGATGGCAGCGTTTCCAGCCAGTTTCTGACAGCGCTTTTGATGATGGCGCCGCTGGCGGGAAACGATACCCGGATCAGTATCAAAGGTGAGCTGGTATCCAAACCTTATATCGACATCACGCTACATATGATGAAAACCTTCGGAATTGAGGTGGATAACGATAATTACCAGCACTTTATGGTGACCGGGAATCAACATTATCATTCTCCGGGTGATTATCTGGTGGAAGGTGATGCGTCCTCAGCATCCTATTTTCTGGCCGCGGCCGCGATCAAGGGCGGGACAGTCCGCGTAACCGGCGTGGGTCGTAACAGTGTGCAAGGTGATATCCGTTTTGCTGATGTACTGGAAAAAATGGGCGCGAAAATCCGCTGGGGTAACGATTATATCGAATGCCAGCGTGGTGAACTTCATGCTATTGACATGGATATGAATCATATTCCCGATGCGGCGATGACGATTGCGACTACTGCGCTATTTGCTCAAGGGGGAACGACCACCCTGCGGAATATCTATAACTGGCGCGTAAAAGAGACCGATCGATTAGCTGCGATGGCGACAGAATTACGCAAAGTCGGTGCCGAGGTTGAAGAAGGTGAGGATTACATCCGTATTACGCCGCCACAGCAGCTACAGGCGGCAAACATTGCTACTTACAATGATCATCGCATGGCAATGTGTTTTTCGTTGGTCGCGTTATCTGACACGCCTGTCACAATTATGGACCCGAAATGCACGGCGAAGACTTTCCCGGACTATTTCGACCAGTTGGAACGGCTGAGTCAACACGTGTAATCCAAAATGTCTAGGGTGGGTGAATACCCTGGACATAGTTTTTTCCTCCGCCCTCTTCGGATTTTGCCCTATTTATTGCGAGGATAAGTCTTTAATTTAACGATTATCGCCAGAGATGCGTATAATGCTCTACCATATTGTCTACACAATGACGGGATTGTTTTTCCCTGAAGGAGAATGAAATGGTGGCGACTGCACCAGTGATTACGGTCGACGGACCGAGTGGCGCGGGCAAAGGTACTTTATGCAAAGGGCTGGCAGAGGCTTTGCAGTGGAACCTGCTGGATTCCGGTGCGATTTATCGGGTACTGGCGCTGGCAGCACTGCATCATCAGGTGGATATTACTGCGGAAGACGCCCTGGTTCCCTTGGCAACTCATTTGGATGTACGGTTTATCCCAGAGAATGGGCAGTTGAAGATCATTCTTGAAGGTGAAGATGTCAGTAATGAAATTAGAACTGAAGCGGTGGGTAACACGGCATCTCAGACGGCCGCCTTTCCTCGGGTGCGAGAGGCGTTGTTGCGCCGCCAGCGGGCGTTTCGTGAAGCGCCAGGATTGGTTGCTGATGGTCGGGATATGGGAACAGTGGTGTTTCCCGATGCGGCAGTAAAAATATTTCTGGATGCCAGCGCGGAAGAACGTGCGCAACGCCGCATGCTACAGTTGCAGGAAAGTGGCTTTAGTGTTAACTTTGAACGTCTTTTGTCCGAGATAAAGGAACGGGATAACCGTGACCGGACTCGCTCTGTTGCGCCGCTGGTGCCAGCCCCAGATGCTTTGGTGCTGGATTCAACAGATATGGCACTGGATGAAGTCGTTGAACGGGCACTGGCGTACGTACGTCAGGTTTTATTCTGAGCAACGAAAAACAATGAATATCAACCTCACAGTAAGGATTTGCAGCGAGGTATGTTAAACAACCCCATTGAGCAGGATGCCAGATGGACGTTAAATTTAAAAACCCTAAGATTATCAACATGACAGAATCTTTTGCTCAACTCTTTGAAGAATCCCTGAAAGAAATTGAAACCCGTCCTGGTTCCATCGTGCGCGGTGTTGTTGTTGCTATTGATAAAGATATCGTACTGGTTGATGCCGGTCTGAAATCTGAATCTGCTATTCCGATAGAGCAATTCAAAAACGCCCAAGGCGAGTTGGAAATCCAGGTTGGCGATGAAGTAGATGTAGCTCTGGACGCAGTAGAAGATGGTTTCGGTGAAACCCTGCTGTCTCGTGAGAAAGCGAAACGTCACGAATCATGGGTAGTGCTGGAAAAAGCGTACGAAGAAGCAGCTACGGTTACCGGTATTATCAACGGTAAAGTGAAAGGTGGTTTCACTGTCGAGCTGAACGGTATTCGCGCGTTCCTGCCGGGTTCTCTGGTAGATGTACGTCCGGTACGTGATACGCTTCATCTGGAAGGCAAAGAGCTTGAGTTCAAAGTAATCAAGCTGGATCAAAAACGCAACAACGTTGTTGTTTCCCGTCGTGCCGTTATCGAATCTGAAAACAGCGCGGAACGCGATCAACTGCTGGAAAACCTGCAAGAAGGCATGGAAGTCAAAGGTATCGTCAAGAACCTCACTGACTACGGTGCATTCGTTGACTTGGGTGGCGTTGATGGCTTGCTGCATATTACTGATATGGCTTGGAAACGTGTTAAACATCCGAGCGAAATCGTCAATGTGGGCGACGAAATCACCGTTAAGGTGCTGAAGTTCGACCGCGAACGTACTCGTGTGTCTCTGGGCCTGAAACAACTGGGCGAAGATCCGTGGGTAGCTATTGCCAAACGTTATCCGGAAAGCACTCGCCTGACCGGTCGCGTGACCAATTTGACTGATTACGGCTGCTTCGTGGAAATCGAAGAAGGCGTTGAAGGTCTGGTACACGTTTCTGAAATGGATTGGACTAACAAAAACATCCATCCGTCCAAAGTGGTTAACGTGGGCGATGTTGTGGAAGTTATGGTTCTGGATATCGATGAAGAACGTCGTCGTATTTCCCTGGGCCTGAAACAGTGTAAATCCAACCCGTGGCAGCTGTTCGCTGAAACTCACAACAAGAATGACCGTGTAGAAGGCAAGATCAAGTCTATTACCGACTTCGGTATCTTCATTGGTCTGGATGGCGGTATTGATGGTCTGGTTCACCTGTCTGATATCTCCTGGAATGTTGCAGGTGAAGAAGCGGTTCGTGAATACAAGAAAGGCGACGAAATCGCAGCTGTTGTACTACAGGTTGACGCAGAACGTGAGCGTATCTCCCTGGGTGTGAAACAACTGGCGGAAGATCCGTTCAATAACTACCTGTCTGTAAACAAGAAAGGTGCAATTGTTACGGGGAAAGTTACTGCAGTTGACGCCAAAGGTGCTACAGTTGAATTAGCTGACGGCGTTGAAGGTTATCTGCGTGCTTCTGAAGCTTCTCGTGATCGCGTTGAAGATGCCACTCTGGTTCTGAACGTTGGTGACAGCGTTGAAGCGAAATATACTGGTGTTGATCGTAAAAACCGCGTTGTTAGCCTGTCTGTTCGTGCTAAAGACGAAGCTGACGAGAAAGACGCTATCGCTTCTGTGAATAGCAGCAGCAGCAAGCAGGAAGAAAGCAATTTCTCCAGCGCGATGGCTGAAGCGTTCAAAGCAGCAAAAGGCGAGTAATCACGGTGGGTTAAGTGGCTCTTGCCGCTTAACCTGAAACGGTAGTAAGTTATTGTGGTGGTGATTAACCACATGCTTGGAGGAATCATGACCAAGTCTGAACTTATTGAAAGACTTGCTGGACAGCAATCTCATATCCCGGCCAAAGTGGTTGAGGATGCAGTGAAAGAGATACTCGAACAAATGGCCACAACGCTGGCTGAAGGTGATCGTATTGAGATCCGAGGGTTCGGCAGTTTTTCGCTTCACTACCGTGCACCGCGTGTTGGTCGTAATCCGAAAACTGGAGATAAGGTGGAACTGGAAGGTAAATATGTTCCGCACTTTAAACCGGGCAAAGAATTACGTGATCGCGCCAATATCTACGGTTAATCAATAACGGTAAATTACCTGCAATTTCGCTAAAATGGCACTCTTAGGAGTGCCATTTTTTTTATCCCAATTCCAATCCTCAAGTTATCTCGCTTCGACGGCTTGTTTTGCTGATGTTCCCCTCTGCAATGACCTGCTACATTGGATTTTCCCACGCTATCAAAGAAATTCACATGATACGAAAACCCAAGAATTTACTGGTGGGGTTTTTACATTTACCGGTCAAAACTTAAGCCCCGTTTCAATCACCAATCTGCCCTTCTCCACGGTAATAATCACCGGCTGGCCGGTGTTAAATCCGAGGTCTCCCAGCCAGCGTCCCTTTATGGTGAGCTGTGTCGGCGGGTTATCTCCTTCATGCCGTCCCCGATGGGATAATAACGCAAACGAGTTTTTGATAAATTATCTACACAATGCCGCAGCCCTTGAAGAATTCTGAGCCAAGTCTATAGTTTAGAAGGATATTGCTGGATCATGGCGTATATATCCGTCATATTTCACGTTGTTGATGCACTGGCTACTCTATCTGGCCTTGTCCTCTTTGGGGGCCGCTGTGAGTAATATTTAACTCTGTTCCCGACAGGTTTCGCCTGCTGACTTAAGTCAGTAATTAGGTGTTCTCTGCGCCGCTGCCTCTCTATATATTGAAATCTATCGAGTATCTAAAAAGAGGAAACCGTATGACTCACGCATGCAATCATTCTGGTGGTATTACCTGTTCTTGTTGTAGTCCATTGTGGAAGTCATTTATTCCTGATGTTGCCGTCGATCTCTCGGGGTCCAATAGCTCTGATATCGGTGCAGAAACGCTGATTGTTCGTACGGCTATTACCGCTGAGGATTCGTCGGGTGGCACTATTCTGACGATGGAAAATGGCCAGAATGTGTCGGTTGAGGCGATTGGTATTCAAACGGGATTGATTGTCGCCACTGGCTCATACGACGAGGTTAAAGCTCAGATGCCGAAAGACACACGGGAGCGAGTCCTGTCTGGTACACAAACTCTCATCCCTGGTTTGATTGAACCGCATTTACATATTATCCCTACCGCGGTTTTGGATATTGCGACGGATGTCGGGCCATTTCTACGTCAGAGGTTACGCACTCAGATAGAGGTAAATCCGGAGGATCAATACAGCCGACGTTGGGTCACCACTCAGTTGAAAAAAGTCATGGATGCCAGTTCGGACACTGGGGAATGGGTCATCGGTCATAATGTGGATCCGTCGCTTTTTATTGGTGATGACAAGGCATTTAATGCGGATATTCTGGATAAAGAGATAGGTAAGGATAAGCCGGTTTTTATAATGAATGCGTCCATGCATTTGGCTTATATTAACAGCACAGCCATTGCGCAAGTACAGCAATATTATGCAGATCAAGGCAAGACGGTTATTATCGATCAGGATGGTATTCTCAAAGAAATTGAGGGAATTACACCGGTAGCAGCCGTTATCGGCAAAAGCTTAAATTATGAAATTTTTCCTTCTCAACTCAATAAATCGCTTGATGAGCTGTTCCATACTGCCAGCAAACGCGGTGTGACTTATCTATTTGACGCGGGTATTGAGCCGTGGGACGGTAAATCTTTACTTAATCAGCCATTACTACTGAAGTTAAAAGCGCAGAGCGTTGATTGTCCGGTGAGAATAGGTGGCGCTCTGGTGGTGCTCAAGCCACAAGATTTTGAGGATAAAATCGATGGGAAATATTATCCTCACAAGGGAAATAGTCACTTCAATTTAGCCAATATTAAATTAGTCTCTGATGGCTCTAATCAGGGATTAACGGGTTATCAGTTTTCACCTTATTGTTGCAATAACAATTATGAAAAATATAACCATGCCACCATTTCTGCGTCAGATAATATTGGGATGTTTAACTTTGGGTATCCGGAAGAGTTCGATACGCTGGTTAGCAACGCGGTAAAGCGTGACTGGCCGTTGATGATTCACGCTAATGGTGATCAGGCGATAGAGCGTACCATCTTGGCATTTCAGCGCGTAGGTATGATGCAACAGACTTATGATGTGCGTCGTGATCGCATTGAACACGCGTCGTTACTTTCCGATCAGAATCTGGACGATATGAAAACGTTGGGGATCTCACCCAGTTTTTTAATTGGTCACGTGGGGTATTGGGGCTGGGTGTTCCAGCAAACGATTCTGGGTACAGAACGTTCCGGTCTGCTTGACCGTTGCCAATCAGCATTAGCGCGTGGCATGAGAATTACCCTGCATAGTGATAATAGCGTCACCCCGATGGGGCCGTTACGTATGATGGAACAGGCTATTTCTCGGGTTATGGAAGGCGCGCCAACAGATCAGAACACGCCGATACTGAATGAGCAGGAGTGTATTTCGCGTTTTGATGCTTTGAAAGCAATGACTTATGATGCTGCTTGGCAGTGCCATGCTGATCAATGGGTTGGGTCTTTGGCAGCAGGAAAGTGTGCGGATTTTGTACTGCTGGCTGACTCTCCCCTGACATACCAAAGCAAAATAGAAACCAATTCTGTGTATGATATGCGTAATATTCCAGTGATGGAAACCTGGAAAGGCGGTCGGCGGGTCTATCAGTCATAAACCCATAACGCGTCGATGAAATAAACCTAAGGTTACTGTCAGCTACAGGGATTCCTGTAGCTGAGTGGTTCACTGATATTGTGAATAATCAATGGGCGGAATGACCGGACTATTTCGTGTGTCGTTCTTTCAGGCGGTTGATGATAGTGGCCAGATTCAGATCCTGATCCTGTAATAGAACCAGCAGATGGTACATCAAATCAGCAGCTTCGTTGGTCAGCTCCTCACGGTCATGAACGGTGGCCGCCAGTGCGGTTTCCAGTCCTTCTTCCCCTACTTTCTGCGCGATACGCTTGGTACCGCTGGCGTACAGTCGCGCGGTGTAGGAACTGGCCGGATCGGCATTTTTCCGTTCAGCGAGCAGTTGTTCCAGCTGATACAGAAACTGCCATTCGCTGGATGCCGGGGAGAAACAGCTCGTGTTGCCCAAGTGACAGGTGGGACCGATCGGGTTAGCCAGCACCAGCAGCGTGTCATTATCACAGTCTGGCGTGATGGATACCACGTGCAGAAAGTGCCCGGAGGATTCGCCTTTGGTCCACAAGCGCTGTTTAGTGCGAGAGAAAAAGGTCACTTTGCCGCTTTCTTCGGTAACGTGCAGGGCTTCTTGATTCATGTAACCCAGCATCAGCACTTCACCAGAAATGGCATGCTGTACAATGGCGGGCAACATGCCGTCAGTTTTTTGCCAGTCTAGCTGGCTTCGTTGTTGTTCGCTTAACACACCCGAATCTCCACGCCTTGTTGCTTAAGGAATTGTTTAAGTTCACCAATATTTATGATTTGCTTGTGGAACACGGAAGCGGCCAGTGCGCCATCGACCTGGGCGATCTGAAAGGCTTCCAGGAAATGTTCCATGGTACCGGCGCCGCCAGAGGCGATCAGCGGTACTTTACAGATATTGCGTACCAATTTCAGTTGTTCCAGATCGTAGCCGTTACGCACACCATCCTGATTCATCATGTTGAGGACAATTTCACCGGCACCGCGTTTTTGTACTTCTTCTACCCAGTCCAGCGTTTCCCACTGGGTCACACGGGTTCGGGTTTCGTCACCCGTATACTGGTTAACATGATAACAACCGGTTTTGGCGTCATGCCAGGTATCAATCCCTACCACGATACATTGCACGCCGTAGCGGTCTGCCAGCCGGGTAATCAGTTCCGGGTCTGCGAGTGCCGGGGAGTTGATGGAAATTTTATCCGCGCCGAATGACAGCATCCGGCCGGCATCTTCCACGCTTTTGATGCCGCCAGCGACACAAAAGGGGATGTCAATCACCTCGGATACGCGGGATATCCAGCTTTTGTCCACCACCCGGCCGTCAGACGAGGCGGTGATATCATAAAACACCAATTCATCTGCACCTTCCTGCGCATAACGCTGCGCCAATGGTACGATGTCACCAATGATTTCGTGATTGCGGAACTGTACGCCTTTGACCACCTGTCCGTCACGGACATCAAGACAGGGAATTATCCGTTTTGCCAGCATGAAATCGCCTCCGCTACAGTAAATTTACCTTCCAAAAGCGCACGTCCGACAATAATGCCTTGCACACCGCTGCCACGCAGGTGAGCGATATCGTCCAGTGAGCCGATACCGCCAGAAGCCTGAAACGCCACCTGCGGATAGCGTTGGCTGACTTCACGATAGAGGTCGACATTGGAACCTTGTAGTGTGCCATCGCGAGAGATATCAGTACACAGCACGTGTTTCAGGCCGAACGGCAGATAACGTTCCACGGCGTGTTCCAGTGTAACGCCAGCGCTTTCCTGCCAGCCGCTGATGGCGACGTTTTTAACGCCGTTGACATCAATGCGCACATCCAGCGCCAGTACCAGCGCTTCGGCACCGTAGCGGGTAAACCACTGCTGGACCAGTGCCGGTTGTTTCACGGCGGTAGAGCCAATCACCACCCGACGGGCACCAGCTGCCAGTAACGCTTCCACATCCTGCTCAGTGCGAATACCACCACCGACCTGTACCGGTACCGTGACACCGGCCAGCAATGTTTTCAGTAAGGAAATCTGACGGGCGGCCGGATCTTTGGCACCGGTTAAATCCACCAGATGCAGTACCTGTGCACCTTGTTGTTGATAATCCTGCAACCGAGGCAGAGGGTTGCTGCCATATTGACGCTGTTGTCCATAATCACCCTGATGTAAACGGACCACTTGTCCATCAATCAGATCCAACGCGGGAATAATCATGACTGTTTACATCTCCAGAAAGTTTTTCAGAAGCTGCGCCCCGGCGGCACCGGATCGCTCTGGATGGAACTGCACGCCGTAGAAGTTATCGCGCTGTACGGCAGCGGTAAAGGCGTCGCCGTACTGTGCCTGCGCGATCGTGTTGGCGCACACCGGCATGGCATAACTGTGTACAAAATAGAAATAGGCGTTATCGGGGATGTCACGGAATAGGCGATGTCCCCGCTGGGCTGCCACTTGGTTCCAACCCATATGCGGTAATGGCAGTCCCCGATCTTCCATCTGTTTCACCGGGGTATCAACAATACCCAGCATTGGTATGCCGCCGCTTTCATCGCTGCGGGAACCCAATAACTGCATACCGAGGCAAATCCCCAGTACCGGTTGGGTACAGGCTTTGATCAGGTCGATCAGATGACGTTCCGCCAGTTGATCCATTGCCGCCTGTGCCGTGCCGACGCCCGGCAGGAACAGCTTGTCCGCACGCAGTACCACATCCGGCTCGCGGCTGATCTGTGGCTTATAACCCAGCCGTTTCACGGCGTACATAACGGATGAGAGGTTGGCACAACCGGTATCAAGAATCACTACGCTCATCACAATACCCCTTTGGAACTGGGCAGTGTATCGCCCTCAACGCGGATTGCCTGACGCAATGCGCGGCCAAACACTTTAAACAGGCTTTCGACACGGTGATGGTCGTTGCGGCCTTTGGTTCTAAGGTGCAGGGTGCAGGCCATGGCGTAAGACAGTGAACGGAAGAAGTGTTCCACCATTTCCGTACTCAAGTCGCCGACACGCTGGTAGTTGAATTCCGCTTTGTATTCCAGGTGTGGACGGCCGGAGATATCCAGTGCGCAACGGGCCAGACACTCATCCATTGGCAGCACGAAGCCGAATCGACCAATGCCGCGCTTGTTACCCAGCGCTTTATTTAACGCTTCGCCCAGCGCCAGTGCCGTATCTTCCACGGTATGGTGATCGTCGATGTAAAGATCGCCTTTTACTTCAATTTGCATACGGAAACCGCCGTGAGTGGCGATCTGGTCCAGCATGTGGTCGAAGAAACCGATACCGGTATTGATTTTGCTGCCGCCTTCCCGATCCAGCCAAACGTTAACGTCAATGGCGGTTTCGCGTGTTACTCGGTTAACATGGGCGTGACGGTCACGGCGGGTAAGTTGAGTAGTGATCGCTTGCCAGTTCAGCCCGTCGGGCTGATAGCGCAGACCGGAAATGCCCATATTCTGTGCCAGCTGCATGTCGGTTTCCCGGTCGCCAATCACGTAGCTGTTGGCGCTATCCATCACATTGTCTTTCAGGAAGGCATCCACCAGCGCAGTTTTTGGTTTGCGACAGTCACAGTTATCCGCTGGCAGATGCGGACAGATCAATACCCGCTCAAAGCGGATACCCTGTGAGGTGAAAATCTGCATCATCAGGTTATGTGGCGCATCAAAGGCGTCCTGCGGAAAGCTGTCGCTACCCAGTCCATCCTGATTGGTGATCATCACCAATTTAAAGCCTGCTTTCTGTAATGACAGCAGCGACGGAATCACATCTGGTTCCAGGGCCAGCTTATCCAGCCGATCGACCTGAAAATCCTCGGGAGGTTCAGCGATTAGGGTGCCGTCTCGGTCGATAAAAAGATAGTTTACTCCCACAATGGTTCCTCAAGATTAAGCGGTGGTAGCGGATAACGCTTGCAGCGCGCTGATGACACGCTCGCATTCATAACGGTTGCCGATAGTGATCCGCAGGCAACCCGCCAGTCCGGGCTGTTTATTCTGGTCACGCAGAATAATGCCCTGATCCCATAAGGTTTTAAACACCGTGCTGGACGTTATGAAGCGTACCAGCAGGTAGTTACTTTCACTGGGGAACACCGTGTCTACGTAGGGTAGCGGCGCTAATGCGTCGGCCAGCCAACGGCGGTTTTCCACGACGTGCGCCACATTCTGCCTCATGCGCGCTACACCGTCTTCACTCAGCGCTTGCGCGGCGATGTCGGCCACGGGCAACGAGAGCGGATAAGGTGCAATCACTTTCAGTAGCAGTTGGATGACGTCCGGATTAGCCAGCGTAAAACCACAGCGTAGCCCGGCCAGCGCGTAGGCTTTTGACAGCGTGCGCAGAATCACCAGATGTGGATAATCCGCCAGCCAGCCAACGGTGGACATTTGCGGGCAGAATTCAATATAGGCTTCGTCAATGACCACCAGCGCCTTGTCGCGCGTCAGATCCAGCAGGTGACGCAGATCTTCCTGTTTCACCAGATTGCCGGTCGGGTTATTGGGGCTGCACACGTAAACCAGTTTCACGCCGCCCAATTGTCGTTCGATGGAGGCCATATCCAGTTGCCAGTCAGCAGTGCTCTGGGCGGTGCGGCGTTCCACGCCGAAGGTTTCAGCGCTCACGGCGTACATGCCATAAGTGGGCGGGCAGAACAGAATGGCGTCTTTGCCCGGCTCGCAAAACGCCCGGATCAGCAGTTCGATCCCCTCATCCGCACCGCGGCTGACCAGCACCTGTTCCGGCGTGACGCCGGCATAATTGGCATAGCGTTCAATCACCTGTTTCGGCTGGCACTCCGGGTAGCGGTTCAGCGTTTGCAGCGTGAGCTGATATTCCGGTGCCTGAGGAAATTCGTTGGCGTTCAGCCACACATCACCGTTGCCGCCCAGACGGCGGGCTGATTGATAGGGCATTAACCGACGTACATTGTCACGTGCCAGATTTTCAATGCTCATGCTTGCTCCTTGAGGGCATTAACCCGCAGCGTAACCGCATTTTTGTGGGCGGTAAGCTGTTCCGCCTGTGCCAGAATTTCAATGGTGGGCGCCAGTCGTAATAAACCTTGCGGGCTCAATTGCTGGACGGTCATCCGTTTCTGAAAATCCGCCAGTCCCAGGCTGGAGTAGGTGGCGGTGTAACCGTAAGTCGGCAGAACATGGTTGGTGCCAGAAGCATAGTCACCGGCGGATTCCGGCGACCAGTCACCCAAAAATACTGAACCGGCGCTGGTAATGCTATCCACCAGATCGGCGGCATTGCGGGTCTGGATAATCAAATGTTCCGGGCCGTACTGGTTGCTGATTTCCACACACTGTTGTAGATCGCGGGCGATAATCACCCGGCTGCTGGCCAGCGCCTGGCGGGCGATATCGGCTCGGGAAAGCGAGACCAGCTGACGTTCTACCGCATCGGTTACCGCCTGGGCCATTACCGCATCCGGCGTCAGCAGAATAACCTGGGAGTCCGGGCCGTGCTCCGCCTGTGACAGTAGGTCGGAAGCGACAAAATCCGGGGTGGCGCCACTGTCGGCAATCACCAGCACTTCTGACGGGCCGGCGGGCATATCAATCGCCGCGCCATCCAGCCGTTGGCTGATCTGACGCTTGGCTTCGGTGACATAGGCATTGCCAGGGCCAAAAATCTTGTTTACTTTCGGGATACTGTCAGTGCCGAAGGCCATTGCCGCCACCGCCTGTGCGCCACCGACCTGAAATACTTCCTGCACGCCACACAATTTTGCGGCGTAAAGAATTTCATCGGCGATGGGTGGCGGTGAGCACAGAATCACCCGTTGGCAACCCGCGATACGTGCGGGTGTCGCCAGCATTAATACGGTGGAAAGCAACGGTGCCGAGCCGCCTGGAATATATAACCCGACACTGGCAATCGGCCGGGTGATTTGCTGGCAGCGGACGCCAGGCTGGGTTTCCACATCAACCGGCGGCAGTTGCTGCGCATTGTGGAAGGTTTCAATGTTGTGCACCGCCGTCGCCATCGCCTGTTTGATGTCATCATCCAGACGATCCGCCGCGGCATCGATATCGGCCTGGCTGACGCGCAGATCGCTCACCTGTACATTGTCAAAACGCGCGCTGTAGTCACGTAGCGCGGTGTCACCTTCAGCGTTGACCCGGTCCAGAATCTCACTGACGATGGATGTAATACGTTCGGAGGCGGAGATTGCCGGACGCGTCAGCAACTGCTGTTGTTCGTCCTTCGAACAGGACTGCCAGTCAATAATAGTGTTGAAGCTGTTCGCCATCGCGGTTACTCCATCATCTTCTCAATTGGCAGCACCAGAATGGAGCTGGCACCGAGCATTTTCAGGTTTTCCATGGTTTCCCAGAACAGGGTTTCGCTGCTCACCATATGCATGGCGACGCGGTTCTTGTCGCCCGCCAGTGGCAGGATGGTCGGCCGTTCGGCACCGGGTAACAGGGCCACGATATCTTCCAGCCGATCGCTGGGCGCGTGCAGCATGATGTATTTGGATTCACGCGCCTGAATCACGCCCTGCATGCGAGTCAACAGTCTATCGATGAGTTGCTGCTTGTCGGCGGGCATCTCGCCATCACGCTGAATGAGCGCAGCTTTAGAGCGGTAGATCACTTCTACTTCACGCAGGCCGTTGGCTTCCAGTGTGGCACCGGTGGAAACCAGATCGCAGATGGCATCGGCCAACCCGGCGCGCGGCGCCACTTCCACTGAGCCATTCAGCAGGCATGATTTGAAATCAATACCTTGTTCATCGAGGTATTTTTTAAGCAGGTGCGGATAGGAGGTAGCGATACGTTTGTTTTGCAAACATTGCGGGCCGGAATAGGTTTCATCCAGCGGCATGGCCAGTGACAGACGGCAGCCGCCGAAATCAAGACGTCGCAGGGTAAAATAGCGCGGATCTTCACCCTGGGCACGTCGGTTAAGTAGCTCTTCTTCCAGCACGTTTTCCCCGATGATGCCTAAATCCACAACACCATCCATCACCAGACCGGGTATATCGTCATCACGCACGCGCAGAATATCAATCGGCATATTTTCCGCAAAGGCGATAAGTCGTTGTTGTTGCAAATTGATTTTAATCCCGCAACGGGCCAGCAGTTCTCGGGAATCGTCGCTCAGGCGGCCTGATTTCTGCATAGCAATGCGCAAACGTGTTTTATCCAGCATGTGAACCTCAATTTAACCTGTCTGATAATGTCTATTTTCAAATAGACTTCTAAAAAGTTCGGGCCATAAAAAAAAACCCTCGGAAGTGATCTTCCGAGGGCTCTCTTTACGTTCTGCACCACTGGAAGATCTGCGTGTCTTCCAGCACCAATCGCCTGAAAGACTAGTCAGGATGATGGTGATGATGGTGGTTAATCAGAATACGTAACATGAATTTTCTCTTTTCTGGCAATAGTGTTTGTGTCGCTTGTCAGCTAACCTAAACCATGTTGCGGTGGTGATGCAACACTTTTTTACCTGATGTAGTCAATTGATATTGCTATAACTGAAAGGGCGTGGATAGTGGGTGTGAAGCGTCGGTGTAGGTCAGGAGAGGAACGATGAAAAAAGTATCGATTATTGGGCTTGGCTGGCTGGGAATGCCGCTGGCATTAGCGCTGCTTGGTCGCGGGTATCACGTTGTCGGGAGTAAAACGACGGATGATGGTGTGGCCGCGGCACAGCTGAGTGGTATTGACTGCTATCGTTTGCAACTGACGCCGGAACTGGAGTGTAGCGCTGGAGATTTACCGGTATTGTTACAGACTGACGCATTGATTATCACCTTGCCGCCCAGCCGTACCGCACAGAATGGAGAGAGTTACATGCAGGCGGTGCAACAACTGGTCGATAGTGCGCTGGCCTATGGCGTGCCGCGGATTCTGTTTACCAGTTCGACATCGGTTTATGGTCGAACCTATGGCCGGGTAAAAGAAAACAGTCCACTACAGCCAGAGACCATGGCCGGGAAAGCGCTGGTAGAACTGGAGCAGTGGCTGCACGCGTTGCCCAATACGTCGGTGGATATTCTGCGTCTGGCGGGATTGGTGGGGGCGGATCGCCATCCAGGGCGTTTTCTGGCTGGGCGGCGTAATCTGCCGAATGGGTCGCACGGCGTCAATCTGGTCCATCAGGAAGATGTGATAGCGGCGATCCTGCTGTTATTACAACTGCCACAGGGTGGTCATCTTTACAACCTTTGCGCACCGGAACATCCAGCCAAACAGGATTTTTATCCGGCGCAGGCGCGTAACATGCACCTGGACCCGCCGCAATTTCTGCCGGGTGATCCGGCACTGGCGCGGTTGGTGGACGGGCATAAAATCTGTAGCGAGCTGGGGTTTGAATATCAACACCCGGATCCGATGACCATGCCGATGGGGTAAGGTATTCCACGGAAGATCTGGTGGGATGACCTTTCCCCTTTAATTTCAGGCCCGGATAGGCGTTTTGGCTTTTCGGGGCTTTTTGAGTAGAATCATTTTCACTTCCGGGTTCATTTTCTCGCCGCTTTGCTTCAGCATAAAATCTATTTTGTATAAATAATATCAACCATAATAATCCAGATTGAATAATATTTAATTGAATCTCTCTTCAGAAATATGAATTACTCAGCGTATTTATTTTTTGCACTGTAAAGTGTCGTGGTCTATTTTTATTATCGGAGTCAGCAGAATAAATGAGCTGTGCTTTATCAGGTTTTATTGATATTAAGCATATTTACTTTCTGATAAGGAATAATTTATGTTGAGACGAGAAAAAATACTGGGAGGCATAATAAGCCTTTTCAGCGCGATGACACTCTACGTATCTTTAGCTTGTAGTGCGCAGGCGGCACCCGATCCTGCCATAGTGAGTGTGATCGCGAGTAATGGTCTGGATAATACCCGTGTCATGACCATGTATAAAAATGGAACATTACAGCTTACAACCGATACACCAAATAAAATTATTTTGACTAATCCTAAAGCGGAGATAAGTAATAGCGATGCCGCAGATTCAATGTATTGGTATCGAGGTATGGGAATTGCCGAATATAAGCAATTTGATACCAATGGATATAAAATAATACCCTGTGTTTCCCAGGAAAGTTTCTGCGGTATTGCGCCGAAATATGATTATTCCGCGAGCTATCTGACGATTAAAGATCCTGGTGTAATGATTCTGTTCAGTACCATTGAGCCTGGTTGGTTATACGATGACTTCACGACTAAACACCACTGTCAAATTAAAGCGGAAGGTGGCGGTACATACGGTCTGGGGATAACGGGGACCTCGGCAAGTTGCGATGCGACCTATAAAACGAAAGGGATTGGTAACGTATTCAATGGCTGGTTACAGGCACCGCAAAAGATAGAACCCATTATCGCGTATGTATTACTGCCTAAGAAAGCGTAAGGAAAAGTCAGCGTTAAATGACGCTTGATGACGTTATTTCCTGCGTGGGTTCAGGTTTTACCACGCAGGGTTCCGATACGTTTGCAGGTATCGTACGGCGAGAAAAAACCGTTCAATCCGTGTTTTTCTTGCGGTACAGTCGCCGTGGATGACCGATTTTCCCATAGCGCATTTCGATTTCCAGAAACTGGTTTTCCACGCAAAATTCGAGATAACGGCGGGCAGTGGTTTTACTCAGTCCGGTTTTATCGACCACATCATCAACGGAGAATAGCGTTTCCGACTCATTGAGGAAGATCTGCTGAATCAGATTCAGGGTATTTTCCTCAATGCCTTTGCTGCCGGGGCCATTTGGTACGGTCGACGCCTGAAGCTGATAAAGCACATCCACATTTTGCTGGTCGACGATTTTGTAAGTGTGCTGGGTTTTCACAAACTGGATAAAACGCTCTAACGACGAACGCAGACGCGGGTAAGAGACAGGTTTGATGATGTAATCAAACGCTCCGCAGCGGATAGCCTGCGCGCAGGTGTTCATATCACTGGCGGCGGTGATAAAAATAACCGAGCAGTTCATGCCTTTCAGCAATTCGCTTTCAATGAGTGATACACCTTCACCATCCGGCAGATAATTATCCAGCAAAATCAATCGTGGCTTGTACAGTTGTAACAACCGTTTTGCTTCGGATAAGGTGGCGGCAATGCCGACCACCCGCATGTTAAAGTTTTTTTCGATAAATTCAGCTTGGATAGTCGCCAGCTTGTTTTCATCTTCAACGATCAAGACGTTGAAATTATCAATAGGCATGGTGCTCTGAATCCCTGTGAGTCTCTGTAGGTTGATTAAAGGAAGAATTTTTGGGAATAAAAATGGAAAAAATTGCTCCGTGCGGTTGGTTGGCGGAAACCTCAATCACCCCGTGAGCCTGATTAACATAACTGGCTACCAGATGCAGACCCAATCCATGATCGCCTTCCAACTTACTGGTGACACCCATTTCAAATATCCGTTCGGCGATATTTGGGTCAATACCTGCTCCCTGATCAGCAATTTCAATCACCAGTTCCTGCTCACCGTCATGAATGTAAACTTCAACAGGATAATGGGCTTCCTGGCAGGTTAGTGTGGCCTCCACTGCATTATCGATCAAATTGCCGATAATCGACATGAGTTCGGTTTCATTGAGTGCGGCGGGAATTCCATTCAACTGGCAGCGTGGGTCAAACAGTAGTTCGATGCCTTTTTCATGCGCGCTGGCATATTTCCCCAGTAGCAGACCACAGAGCGCGGGGGAACAGAAACGACGCGAAACGAAATCCAGTACCACCTGGGCGCTTTCTGATTGCGCTTCAATATATTGCACCGCTTCATCATAGCGTTTCAGATGTAATAATCCGGCTAGCGTGGCCGTCCAGTTGAGTTGTTCATGGCGCAAAATACGCAGACTGTTGGCGTAGCGCTTTACCTGGCTCAATTGCAGACTGAGACTGTGGATGTCGTTTTTGTCACGGAAACTAATGACCCAACCCTGTAGCTCATCTTTCAGCATGATACGTACCCGGCTGGCAATCACCGTAATATGGTTGAAACGACAGATTTCGTCGTGCGTGTCCGTCACCCACATGTCCTCATTGGCAAAAAAGGGAACGGATTTAATCACTTCTTCAATCGGTTTGCCACGCAATTTGTAAGATGGTCCGTCCAGCCCCAGCAACTCTTTGGCTGCGTGGTTAATCACGGCAATACGATGTTGTTTATCAATGGCGATCACGCCCTCGTAAATGGACTCCAACAGCGCTTTTTGCTGCCGGACCAGCAGGCGGATCTCCAGAGGCTCCAGCCCGAACATCTGTTTTTTCAGATTGCGTGAGAACCACCAGGAAAAACAGAACAGCGCTAGCAGCAAGGACAGAATGACTAACAGAACGTGGCCGACTTTACCGAGTGTCAGGTTATCAATGTGGCTTTTCAGGTAACCCACGGAAACGATACCAATCACGGTGTTTCCATCCATGATCGGCGCCTTGCTGCGCAAAGAAATGCCGATACCACCACGTCGCAATGAAATAATGCTTTTCCCCGCCAGCACATCCTTATTGTCTCCGCCGACCATTTTTTTACCCAGCGCCGCGGGATCTTCGGAATGGTACAGGTGTATGGCGTGCTGATCGCCGATAACGATAAAGCTGGCGTCACTGCGCTGTTTTAGCTTATTACCCAGCGTGCGGATGGCGGCAATATCCCGTTTTTTTACGGCGTCAATTAGCGACGGAATGATGGCGATCTCCCGTGCCTGCACCTGGGCACGATTACCTAACTCGGTATAAAGTTGTTTGTCCACCGAGTAATAGTAGTAGCCACCTACCATCAATAACAGTACCGAGAAGAAAATAATCAAGTAAATGAACAACTTGATATGGAAAGTGAGTCTGTATTTCATCGTCGTTAAAAAGCCGTCAAATCAATCTGTGCTGGAGTGGATAATTTATCATGAATGGAGTAGAAGAAGGGGAGGTGAATATAATCTTGTGAGCCGCTACGCGATAAAGTTTTAAATCGTGTGTTTTTTTGTTATTTATTATTAGTAACATTTAGACCAAATTAACCGTCTTGATAAACAAGTTAATTACCTTTTCACAACATAAAAATAAATTATTATAAAACGCCTAATTAACACCATAAAAACCATAAAGTTTTTAAAGTTTCTGCATGAATTTTGTTTTATTAATTCATTGTTTTTAAATGACTTTTTAATAAAAACCATAAAAATCATAAGTGCCATTAAAACTCGTTTTTTAATTTGATGATTATCACATAATAATAGCCATTGACCTCCTACTATGCCCAGGAAAATAACAAGGGGAGAAGGTTATGAGTACCACTGATGATTCGTATATTGTTGTGAAAGATGAGGCCTCGGCAAAGGTTTCATTATCATTAAAAGAAAAATGGTGGCACATTCTGGATACCTATAAAGTAGGTATTATTCCGGTACCGCTATTTTTATTAGCTGGTGCGTTAATCGGAATTGATTGTCTGAATGGGAAACTGCCTAGCGACATCGTCGTGATGGTTGCAACACTGGCGTTTTTTGGTTTTGCCTGCGGCGAGTTCGGTAAACGGTTACCTATCGTGGGTAAAATGGGGGCAGCAGCGATCTGCGCTACCTTTATTCCTTCTGCAATGGTGCATTACGGCCTGTTACCGGACACCATTGTTCAGTCTACTACCCAGTTCTATAAATCCACCCACATTCTGTATCTCTACATCTGCTGCATTATCGTCGGCAGCATCATGAGCATGAACCGGCAGACCTTGATTCAGGGTTTCCTGCGTATTTTCTTCCCCATGGTGTGTGGCGAAGTGGTCGGTATGCTGGTGGGTATGGGCGTCGGTATGGCGTTGGGTATGAATCCGTTCCATATCTTTTTCTTCCTGGTGTTGCCGATCATGGCTGGTGGGGTGGGTGAAGGCGCCATTCCGCTGTCGATGGGGTATGCCACCTTGCTGCATATGGAACAAGGTGTCGCCTTGGGCCGTATTCTGCCTATCGTGATGTTGGGTAGTCTGACCGCTATCATCATCGCCGGCTGTTTGAATCAGTTGGGTAAACGTTATCCGCACCTGACCGGTGAAGGCGAACTGATGCCGAACAAAGGTAATGCAACAGGCAGTATTCCCACGTCTTTGACGGCGTTAACCAGTGGTAAAACCGATGTGACTACCATAGCTACCGGCGCTCTGCTGGCGGTACTGCTGTACATGGTAGGTATGCTGGGTAACAAACTGATCGGTCTGCCGGCGCCAGTGGGCATGTTGTTTATCGCGGTATTGATCAAATTGGCTCACGGTGCCTCTCCGCGTATTCAGGAAGGCTCACAGGTCGTTTATAAATTTTTCCAGACGTCAGTGACATACCCGATTCTGTTCGCGGTGGGTGTGGCGATTACACCATGGCAGGAGTTGGTGAATGCGTTCACCATTTCCAATCTGCTGGTTATCGTTTCCACTGTGGGCGCTCTGGTCGCTACCGGCTTCTTTGTTGGTAAAAAAATTGGTATGCACCCGATTGATGTTGCCATTGTCTCCTGTTGTCAGAGTGGACAGGGTGGTACCGGCGACGTTGCTATCCTGACTTCCGGTAATCGTATGGTGCTGATGCCTTTCGCACAGATTGCCACTCGTATCGGCGGGGCTATCAATGTCTCTCTGGCACTACTGATTCTGGGCAACTTTTTGGTCTGATGTTTTGTTAAGTAAAAAGATGAAACTGCAAATCACCGCAGTTTCATTTTAACCGGGAATTATTATGAAACTTGCAAGCTATCGCTATAACGGCAAAAACAGTTACGGGATTTACACCCCGGCTGGCTTAATCGACCTGGGCAGCAAACTCGGTCAGCGCTATGCAGATTTGAAAGCGCTGCTGGCGGGTGACGCCCTGCACGAGGCGGCTGAATTTATCCATGCCACACCGGATGTGTCAGTGTCGGACGTTACCTTCTTACCCGTGATTGTGACACCGTCCAAAATCTTGTGCGTCGGGATGAACTATGCCGAAAAACGTAAAGAGTTCAATGAACTGAACCCGGCACCGACCCTGTTTGTCCGCTTTGCCGATTCACAGACCGGCCACGGTACCGACGTACTCAAACCAACCTTCTCCAATGAATTTGATTATGAAGGTGAACTGGCCGTTGTGATTGGCAAAGATGGCCAGAACATTTCCCGTACAGAGGCGTTGTCTCACGTCGCCGGTTATAGCTGCTATATGGATGGCTCCGCTCGTGACTGGCAGCACAGCTGGTTTACCGCTGGCAAGAATTGGCAGAAAACCGGCGCATTCGGGCCGTATCTGACTACCCGTGACGAAATCCCTGATCCGCACGCGTTGGCCATTCGCACCTATCTGAATGGGCGTATGGTACAGGACGACAACACCCGCAGCATGATCCATACCATTGCCGAACTGATTGAATACATCAGCACTTTCACTGCCCTGAGCGCGGGTGATGTGATCATTACCGGTTCACCTGGCGGCGTAGGTAAAAAACGCACGCCACCGCTGTTTATGAAACCGGGTGATTGCATCGAAGTTGAGATTGAAAATGTCGGTCATTTACGTAACACCATCGCCGAAGCCAGCCGGCCGGCAAAAGCGATGCCCGCCGCTGCGCTGGCTCACTGAGGATCAGTCTTCGGGATGACCCGAAGACGTCTGTCAGCGTTTATGTTGAATTACTTTAGCTATATGCAGGATTACTGTTATGTATGCCGATGAGGCTCTTGTTTTTACCACCCTTGAGGTGGGCGTCCATACGCAGGATGTCGTGGTTGTGCGTCAGTTTCTGGCCCATTGCCAACTGGGGATGGATAATGACATTGAGACCTTTGTGGTGGGCAGGCATGATGGCCAACTGGTCGCCTGTGCCGGACTGGCGGCTAACACCATTAAATGTGTTGCGGTCGATCCCGCTTTTCGTGACCTCAACCTGGGTGTCCAGGTGGTGAATGAAGTGGTGCAACAGGCCGCGTTGCGTGGCCGGTTTCACCTGTTTTTGTATACCAAACCCGATAATATCAATATTTTCCGTGGCTGCGGATTCTACCCGCTGGCTCAGTATGATAATGCCGCTGTATTGATGGAAAACACGCCCATCGGCATCAAACAGTATTGCCAGACACTGACCAAACAGAGACAACCGGGTGATAACATTGGCGCCATCGTGATGAATGCCAATCCGTTTACCCTGGGGCACTGCTATTTGGCGGAGCAGGCGGCCGCGGCCTGCGATTGGCTACACATCTTTGTGGTGCGGGAAGATGTCTCCTTTTTCCCGTTTACCGAACGCCTGGATATGGTGAGACAGGGCGTGGCCCACATCCGAAATCTGACGGTGCATATCGGGTCAGAATATATGATCTCCAAGGCCACTTTCCCCGGTTATTTCCTGAAAGAAGAAAAATTGATCACCCAGGCGCACTCCGCGCTGGATCTGATCATTTTCCGGCAATATATCGCGCCGGCTCTCGGTATTAACCAACGCTTTGTCGGGACTGAGCCATTCTGTCCGGTCACCCATCAGTATAACCAGGACATGCATTATTGGCTGGAACAGTCGCAGTTAGTCAATGCCCCGGCTCTGAAAGTGATTGAAATTGAACGCAAGTGTGAAGCCGGACGGGCGATTTCCGCGTCCGAGGTGCGCAAGCTGTTAAAACTGCGTCAGTTTGATTCTATTCAGGATATTGTCCCCGCGACCACTTTTCAGTATTTACAGCTACAGCGTTATGGCGAACCCGCCTGCGCGTGATGCACATTTAATAGTATTGAGCAGGAAAAAGAGATGAAAATTATTAAGGAAGCCCTGGCGGGCACCTTTGAATCCAGCGATTTGCTGGTGAAGGTCGCACCAGCTGAAGGGCAGTTGACGGTCGTCGTCAACAGTGAAGTCATCAAACAGTTTGGTCACCAGATTAAAGCGGTCATCAACGAGACCCTGCAAGCGCTGGGCGTACAGGAAGGCACCATTATTGTCGATGACAAGGGCGCGCTGGATTGTGTTATCCGCGCCCGTGTGCAGAGTGCGGTATTACGTGGCGCTGATGAAGAGCAGATTGACTGGGAGAAATTATCATGAAAAAACTTCGCCGCAGTATGTTATTCCTCCCAGGCGCCAATGCCGCCATGTTGTCCAACGCGTTTATCTACAAGCCCGATTCCATCATGTTTGACCTGGAAGACGCCGTGTCCCTGCGGGAAAAAGATACCGCGCGTCTGCTGGTATTTCATGCGCTACAACACCCGATGTACCGTGAAATTGAAACGGTAGTGCGCATTAACCAGCTCTGCACGCCATTTGGTCTGAAAGACCTGGAAGCCGCAGTACGTGGTGGCGCTGATGTCATTCGCCTGCCGAAAACCGATTCCACCGACGACGTGGACGAGCTGGAACAGCATCTGGTACGCATTGAAAAGGCATGCGGTCGTGAAGTCGGTTCTACCCGTATTATGGCGGCGATTGAGTCGGCAATCGGAGTCGTCAATGCCGTATCCATTGCCCGTTCGTCCGAGCGCATGATCGGTATCGCGCTGGCGGCTTTTGACTATGTGATGGATATGCAGACCGAACGCGGCGACGGCACCGAATTGTTCTATGCCCGCTGCGCTGTGCTGCATGCTGCCCGTGTCGCCGGTATTGATGCCTTTGACGTGGTGTATTCCAACGTCAACGATGATGAGGGTTTCCTGCGTGAGGTGGACCTGATCCGCCGGCTGGGCTTTAACGGTAAATCCCTGATTAACCCCCGCCAGATTGAATTGCTGCACAATGCGTATGCCCCGACGCAGGACGAGGTGGATTATGCGCACCTGGTGATCAAGGCGGCAGAAGAGGGCGAACGTGCCGGGTTAGGCGTGATTTCACTCAACGGAAAAATGATTGATGGCCCGATAATCAACCACGCCAGAACGGTAGTGGAACGTGTTAAGGCTTCTGGCGTTCGTAAATAAGCGTCGCCCGTTTTTCTGTACAGACCGTTTTATGCACTGACCGGCCCGGTATGGACTGAGTGCCGAACCGGCGGGTCATCAGCAATGACAGGATAAGATCATGAGTAACTTTATTGAAGCGCTGCAAAAGCAGTACCCGGAAAAAAACCATTTAGAACCGTTCGTCAGCGCCAATCACCACACGCCCTGGCTGAACGATATCACGCAGAAGCATGAGCGTAAGCTGTGCGCCTCTCTGGAAGACGCTATTCGTAAAAGCGGACTGAAAGATGGCATGACAGTGTCGTTCCACCACCATTTCCGTGAAGGTGACAAAGTCATCAACCGGGTGATGGATACGTTGGCACAGATGGGGTTCAAAAACCTGACGCTGGCCTCTAGCTCCCTGATGAGCTGCAATGCCCCGCTGATTGAGCACATCCGTAATGGTGTGGTAACCCGTATTTTCACGTCCGGGATGCGTGGCAAACTGGCCGATGCCATTTCTCACGGTCTGATGAAAGAACCCGTACAAATTCATTCCCACGGTGGTCGTGTGCATCTGCTACAGAGCGGTGAACTGAAGATCGATCTGGCGTTCCTGGGGGTACCGTGCAGTGATGAATTCGGTAACGCTAACGGCACGGTCGGTAAATCCCGCTGTGGTTCGCTGGGATATGCCATGGTGGATGCCGAATTTGCCCACAAAGTGGTGCTGCTGACGGAAAGTCTGGTGCCATTCCCGAACATGCCTGCCAGCATTGTTCAGGATCAGGTAGATTACATCGTTCAGGTGGATGAAGTCGGTGACCCGGCTAAAATCAGCGTCGGCGCGGCCCGAGTTACCAGTAACCCGCGTGAGCTGCTGATTGCCCGTAGTGCCGCTGACGTGATTGAACACTCCGGTTACTTCAAATCAGGTTTCTCTATCCAGACCGGTTCTGGCGCAGCCTCTACCGCGTGCACCCGTTTTCTGGAAGATCGCATGCAGAAGCAGAATATTGTGGCGCGTTTCGCCTTGGGCGGCATCACCGGCAGTATTGTCGATCTGCACGAGAAAGGACTGATTGAGACACTGTTGGATACGCAGTGTTTTGATGCTGGCGCCACTGCGTCGCTGGCGAAAAACCCGCAGCATGTGGAAATTTCCACCAATGTCTACGCCAACCCGACGGGCAAAGCGGCCTGCTGTGACCAACTGGATGTGGTTATTCTGAGTGCGTTGGAAATCGACCTCGATTTCAATGTCAACGTTATTACCGGTTCGGATGGTGTGATGCGTGGCGCCTCCGGTGGTCACTGTGATGTGGCTACCGCTGCGAACCTGACTATCGTGGTCGCTCCGTTGATCCGTAGCCGTATTCCGACGGTGGTGCGTCAGGTGACGACGTGTGTTACGCCAGGAGAGAGTGTTGATGTCCTGGTGACCGATCACGGTATTGCAGTTAACCCGGCACGTCCGGAAGTGGCAGAGCGCTTGCAACAGGCCGGTCTTAACGTCATGTCGATAGAAGCGCTGTATCAACGCGCCACCGCGTTGGTGGGCGAGCCGAGAGCGATTGCGTTCCACGACCGCATTGTCGGGGTGATTCGCTACCGTGATGGCAGTGTGATCGATGTAGTCCGTCAGGTAAAAGAGGATAACGAGTGAGTGATGATACGTTGACCGAATCGGTCGCCGTTTCACTGGAAAACCTGTTGGCGGCGAAGGATCGCCGCGCCGCCCGGCAGCGCGAGCTGCTGGTGCGTTATAGCGCCACGCTGGTGTCGTTGACACTGGTGACGCCGGGTCCGGTGAAGGATTCGACATTGTACCGCCAGGCTATGCACGAAGCGGTAAGTGCCTTCGATGCACTGTGTCGCGCGCGGGGCTGGAGTGTGCTGGAACATCAATTACATTGGTTGGAAACCGGGGCCGAAGGGTTCTGGGTAGTGAAGAAAGACGCTCTGTCGGTAAAAGCAGCGGCGATAGCATTGGAAGAGCATCATGCATTGGGGCGGTTGTGGGATTTCGATGTATTTTGCCCACAAGAAGGTTCTATTGGTCGTTCCCTGCTGGCGCATGCCGGGCGTTCGTGTATGTTGTGTGGTGAACCGGCGCATGCCTGCGCTCGCTCGCGGCGTCATCCACTGCCCGAGCTCATCCAACAGATTGAAGGAATGCTTCATGCCTATTTCGACCCGCACTGATACCGGTACGATCTCCTGCCATCAGATGGGAAACGCCTTTATGCGCAATCCCGTCGCTGCGGGGCTACCCGATATCGACCGTCTGGTCGCCCGGGCGTTAACCGTTGAAGTCATGTTGACACCAAAACCCGGTCTGGTGGACAGCGAGAATAACGGTTCACACCGGGATATGGACGTGCCGCTGTTTCAGTCAAGCATTACGGCGGTAGCACCCTGGTTCCGGCGGTTTACCGAAACAGGTTTCCATCATGCTTCCCTGCCGCTCAGCCAGCTACTCAGCTACGCTCGCCCGGTGGGAATTGCCTGCGAACAATCGATGCTGAAGGCGACGTCCGGGGTCAACACCCATAAAGGCGGGATTTTTGCATTCGGATTATTGTGTACCGCCGCAGGATGGCTGGTGGGCTGCGGTCAGCCACAAACTCAAGCGCGGCTGTGTCAGGCCGTGGCGGATATGTGTGGTGATCTGGTACGCAATGAGCTGGAGAAGGGCGGCAGTGCGGTCACCGCCGGGGAGCGGCTGTTTCAGCGTCACGGGTTGACTGGGGCGCGGGGCGAAGCGGCCAGTGGTTTTGGCACCGTGCGGCAGTATGCGCTACCGGCATATCAGCAAGCGTTACAGCAGGGTATGGATGAAGAAAAAGCGTTGCTACACACGCTGGTGGTGTTGATGGCTCACAACCCGGATACCAATGTGGTGTCGCGGGGTGGGATGGAAGGCCTGACGTTTGTGCAGTCTTCCGCTCGCCGTCTGCTGGCGCAGGGAGTCAGCATTGCGGCGCTACAGGATATGAATCAGGCATTTGTCGTTCGCAATCTCAGCCCGGGAGGCAGTGCTGACTTGTTGGCGCTGACTTGGCTGCTGTCCCACTATCCGGCTGCCTGACGTTCTGTCAGCGATAGCTAAAGTTGATGTGGTAAATGCCGATACCGATTGAACGGATTGATCTCTTGTGGTTCATTCAATCTATACTCGTCACACTTCACGTTGCATGTGCGTTGGCGGCGCTCGATGATACCCGAATCACTTACTTGAGTAAGTTCATCGGGATCTTTTCGCTTGCCGCCTTCCTGTAACGTGAATGATGTAGAGAAATTATCAGGTATTTACCATTCAACTAATTCGTGGGGCTGGATGTAGTGGATGAAAATTTGAAAGAGCAGTTTGTTAAGCGCAACAAGCTGGCAATTTGTGCGACATTGCGGGAGTTAAAGAAAAACGATACCACCGTAATGGTTTTCCATTCACGTGGACAGTTCATCAGTAAAGTTCTGGATGTCCAGCCTGATAACGATATTTTTCTGTTTGATTTGGGTGGTCTGGAGCAGGAAAACAGCCGGGCATTGTTTGCCGGCGAGCTGGATTTTCTGGCCGAACCTGCCGGTGCAAAAATCGAGTTCAAATCACATATCACGCGCACGATGATGTATGAAGGCCTGCCGGCGTTTTGTGCTGATATCCCGTCTGAACTCTACTATATACAGCGCCGTAATTTTTTCCGTATCACGTCTCCGGCATGGCCGCCGATGGTTTGCCGGGGTACTTTGTCGGATAAAAGCCAGTTCCAGTTTACGGTTAAAGACCTTTCGCTGGGCGGTGTCTGCCTGTATACGGAGCGTGACGATATTGACACGCTAATCAATCCCGGTGATGTGATTAAAAATGCGGAAATAGACCTGAATAACTATGGTCACTTTACGCTGGATCTGGAGTTGGTGGGACATGTCACCACCAAGTTGGTGAGTAACAAAGGTGAGATAAAGAAAATGCAACGCCTGAGTTTCCGATTTCCACAGTTGACATCGTTGGAGGAGCGCGAGCTTCAACAGGTGATTGTTGAACTGGAGTTAGAACAGAGCAATAAACGTAAAAGATTCCAGTAATGATAATAGCGACGCTGGTACACAGCGCCTGTATTTGAGCGACGATAATGTGAGTCGTCGTTTTATTACTACTGTCACTGTGGGGGCCCAGTTGAGTTACCACTTCAATTTACAACTGAATCCCACAGGGATTTCCTGTCGAGGTGACAAACGGACTGTACAATTTGCCCTCTTGCGTTGAGCATCAGTATGTCCACTCCCTCGCAATAGATGTTCCGATCGGATGTTTGTCCAACCAGCACGCCACACGTTGACGCATGGAGTGCCCACTCCCAGGCGTAGATGTTGGTGCAGCCGAAAAGTTTCAACGTGTCGAATGTCATATCAGGAAAATTAGCCCAGGCCACTTTCTCGAGATGCGCTTTCATGCCCGACGTCGGAATTATCGGATGTGGCTTGTCAATGTATACGGCTTCTTCTGCCATAGAGGAAACAACCAGGTCTGCCTGGTCTTGTCACCACAACTTCTCTGGGGCAAAATACGCGCCCTACAAGTAACCGACGTCGATAGCGTCGGTTATTTTTTTGTAGTCATGTTTCCCGCAAGAGGCCGGAACACATTCCGGATAGATATCAGTAAAACGTATGCCATAGTGCAACGCAGAGGAAAAAGAAATGGGGCAAGTCGTTGTTTTTGTGCCGGTGCCCGCCGGTTTATCCCGTAAGATCCGTGATGATGTTGTCATGGTGACAGCGGGTGTATCAGATGAGGCGTCACTCGCCGGTGCTGGCAATGGAGGGACGCAGCATGTCGCTTGAGACGACGGTGTCCAGTCAACGTATCCAATTGAGAAAAACCCTCACGTTATGGCAAGTGGTCATGATGGGGCTGGCTTATTTACAACCCATGACTATTTTCGACACTTTCGGTATTGTGTCGGGGTTAACGGATGGACATGTTGCTACTGCGTATGTTTTCGCATTGATCGGCATTCTGTTTACTGCACTGAGCTATGGCAAACTGGTGCGCCGCTTTCCTTCCGCTGGTTCGGCATACACTTATGCCCAAAAGGCCATCAGTCCGCATATTGGTTTTATGGTTGGCTGGTCTTCGCTGCTGGACTACCTGTTTATGCCGATGATCAACATTCTGCTGGCAAAAATTTATCTGGAAGCGATTTTCCCCGGTGTGCCGTCATGGATCTTCGTGGCAGCGCTGGTAGGGCTGATGACGCTGTTTAACCTGCGCGGCATCAATATTGTCGCCAACCTGAATTCCATCATTGTGGTGGTGCAGGTGGCGGTTATGCTGGTGTTTCTTGCGTTGGTGATCCACGGTGTGTCTCATGGAGAAGGCACCGGAACGCTGCTCAGCCGTAAACCGTTCTGGTCGGAGAATGCCCATGTGGTGCCGATGGTGACCGGTGCGACCATTCTGTGTTTCTCGTTCCTCGGGTTTGATGGTATCAGCTCTCTGTCAGAGGAGACGCCGGATGCCGGGCGGGTTATCCCGAAAGCGATTTTCCTGACGGCGCTGATTGGCGGCATCATTTTTGTGGTGGTGTCCTACTTCCTGCAACTCTATTTCCCGGATATTTCCCGCTTCAAAAACCCGGATGCCTCACAGCCGGAAATTATGTTGTATGTGGCGGGTAAACTGTTCCAGTCGATCATTCTGGTATTTTCCTGCGTAACGGTGCTGGCTTCCGGCATGGCGGCTCACGCCGGGGTGTCTCGCCTGATGTATGTGATGGGTCGCGATGGCGTCTTTCCGACGCGTTTCTTTGGCTATATTCATCCGACATGGCGTACGCCGGCATTGAACGTATTGTTGGTCGGGGTGATTGCGCTGTCGGCGGTATCTTTTGATTTGGTGACGGCCACGGCATTGATCAATTTTGGCGCGCTGGTGGCGTTTACTTTCGTGAACCTGTCGGTAATATCACAGTTCTATATTCGCGAACGCCGTAATGCCACACTGAAAGACACCGTCAATTACCTGATTTTGCCAATCCTGGGCGCGCTGGCTGTCGGCGCGCTGTGGCTCAATCTGGAACAAACGTCCATGACCCTGGGTCTGGTGTGGGCTGCCGTGGGTCTGCTGTATCTGGTGGTCGTGACACGCCGCTTTCGTCAGCCGGTTCCACAGTGTAATGAAGAGTTGGTTTAACGTCCCGTAAATCCACTGAGCGCCATGTCTCACGCTGTTTCTTGGCTGCGTGAGACATGAGTGACAAACGCTTCTTTGTTTTGCAACGGGATGCCTGCATAGGCAGAAATTCGCTTTCTAATCAATGCATCCGTTTTAGAACGGATTCAATATCAGTGCCACGACTATAATGTTCAGGCATCTGACCCGTATTCCTGATGTCATCCATTCTCTTGGCAATACCTGCTGTCCTTCAATAAGTTATCGGCGAACCTTTCGTGGTTGTCCATACCGGGATTCAGTCGCACTGATCGCGGGTCATAACAGGAAATTTTATCGGTAAGTATGCTTCCCTTTTTGGGAATGGTGGGTGTATGTTTCCCAAACAGGGAATTTGATGACGATGAAAGTAAGAGGACGAGACAAACTTCATGCTTTTTGCATGAAGCATAATCAGGCCAGCGGCGTGGTTGAAGCCTGGTACGATGATGTCAGCCGTGCAGAGTGGGCAACACCTCAGGATATTAAATGGCGTTATCGACGTGCGGATTTTCTGGCGCATAACCGGGTGATATTTAATCTTAAAGGTAATATTTTCCGGCGGGTGGTTTATGTCGCGGGGACGGTCATTGTTGAGCAGATTGGCACCCACGCAGATTACGATAAATGGAGATTATAATAATGATGACATCCTGGAAAATATTCCGAACACATGAGGATTATGAAAAAGGAATGGCGCGTCTCGCCATGTTGGCGGACGGTGATTTATTACCGGGTAGTGAAGCACTGGACGAATTTGAGCTAGTGAGTCTGTTGGTCGGTCACTATGAAGATGCACATTATCCACTGGCAAAACCCGATCCTATTGAGGTCATCAAGCTCATCATGGAACAACAAGGGTTGTCTCAGGCTGACTTAACGCGATACATCGGCTCACCGTCCAAGGTTTCCGAAGTGATTAACCGTAAACGTCCGTTAAGCTTGACGATGATAAGAAAACTGCATGAAGGGCTGGGAATCCCGGCAGAAGTCCTGATTCAGGATATGAATGCATCGGAGGATGCGTCGTCAACTGGAACCGTTTCTCCCCGTTACGCGGCACCCGCGTGGGGACGTCTGCGGGTGCATCCTCGCTAAACCATGCGAGCGTTATCGGCTGGATGGACGTCAGCCTGGCAAGCAACGCATAAAGCAGGGTGTTTACTCTGCCAGTTGCTGGGCATAAGTAAATAATGCCTTGAGTAACGTTATCTTTTTTTCATCCCCATCATAAAGCTGGTACAGCGCATCCAATTGAGTGATGTATGCCTGTAATCGCTCTGGCGTGAGTATTTCGCGGCGATGCTGCAACCAGCGTTGTTGCTCCAGATCATCCAGGGTTGTGGGGTAATTACGAGCACGATAGCGGAACAATAGCGGCATCATGCGGTTATCCACAAACTGCATATCCAGTGCGGGAAGATTCTGTGGCGCGGTTTCCCGGATAATTGCCATTGCGGCACGGTCGGCGTCGCCGAAAAAACCATTATAAAGTTGCATATCGACGTCGTTCACCACTTCAAACGCCGGGGCGTCCGCATACAACGCGACCACCTTTTCCCGCACCTGCGCGTGTTGACGCAATTGATGCAGGTTATTCAGACAATGCTGGCGATCAATGCCCAACCGGGCCGCGTCTTCCGGGCGGAGAGTGTTGGCTGGCGCCAGTACCGGGCATTTGTTGATATGCACCAGTTTAATGGGAACCGGGGACTGGTCTTCGGTAAGTTTGTCTCGGCGGGTATAAAGTCGAGCCCGCAGTTCTTCGGGTTCCAGTTCCAGCAGCGGTGTGATGTCTCCGGCCAGATCGCACATGATCACCGCATTACGGTTATCCGGATGCCATGCCAGCGGTACCACCCAACTGGTATTGCCCCGAGCCGAGCCGAACATCCCGGAAACATGCAGTAAGGGCTTCATTTGCGGGACGTCTATCAGTGCACTGACCTTATTTTTATTGCGGAGCGTATACAGGTAATCAAACAGCTTCGGCTGTGCCTGTTTCAACAACCGGGCCATGGCGATGGTGGCGTAAACGTCGGACATGGCATCGTGCGCGTGTTCGTGTTCGATACCGTTGGCGCGCGTCAGATGTTCCAGCCGGAAGCTGGTAAATCCGTCGTCATTTTCCGGCCAGATAATACCCTCTGGACGTAAGGCGAAGCAGGCACGCAGCACGTCCAGCAGATCCCAGCGCGAGTTGCCGTTTTGCCAACTGTAAGCGTAGGGATCGTAGAAATTACGATAAAAAAGGTTACGGCTGACTTCATCATCAAAACGAATATTGTTGTACCCCATAATGCAGGTACCAGGAACGCTGAAGGCGTCATGAATCTGACGGGTAAACTCGGCTTCGCAGACACCCTGGCTTAGTGCGGCCTGTGGCGTAATGCCGGTGATCATCACGGCTTCCGGCTCAGGCAGGTAATCGTCGGCAGGCTGGCAGTAAATCACCAGAGGGTCGCTAATGATATTGAAGTCTTCATCGGTACGGATGCCTGCAAACTGTGCCGGACGATCTTTTGCCGGATGTATGCCGAAGGTTTCATAATCGTGGATGAAGAAGGTGGATTGGATTTTATCAGCCATATCTGCGTTTCAATCAACGTTGGGTGCGATGCAAAAAAGTAAGGATATCATTGATTCCACATCCTGTTTCGCTTTCCTGTCGGTTTTACGTCATACGCCGATAAAATCTGTACCAGCGCGTATCCTATTAAGGAGAGCCACATCAAGGGGATTTTGTAACCGCCGGCGATAAGAAAAGTCATAAAACCGTGTCAACCTACCGTTTAAGATCAATAAACCGGGATGACAGTAAAAAACCGTCTTGTCGCCGATAGCTGCTACCCTGTATGTTTAGTACAGGTCGACAAATCTTAATATGAGTCAAGTAAGGGTAGAGAAATGGATAAGGGCAACAACAAACCATGTTTCCAGGACGTGTTGGAGTTCGTGCGTATGTTCCGTCGTAAAAACAAATTACAGCGTGAAATCATTGATAACGAAAAGAAAATTCGTGATAACAAAAAGCGTGTACTGCTGCTGGATAACTTGAGTGAGTACATCAAGCCAGGGATGTCAATTGAAGATATTCAGGCCATTATCGCCAACATGCGTGGTGACTATGAAGACCGTGTGGATGAATACATCATCAAAAACGCGGATCTTTCGAAAGAGCGTCGTGAGTTATCACACAAAATCAAAGAAATGGGTGAAATTAAACCGAGCGTTGAAGAAAAATAACCCCGCTCTGCACCAGGGCTGCCCGGCAGCCCTGATCAAATCCGCCGCCAAATGACCTGAAGTCACTGGCGGTGTATTCGATCGTGACCGATGATCCGGCGGTGATTTCGGGTATCAAAGCCGGTTTCTGTCTCATACAGAACGCCACTCACGGCTGAATGCGGCCTTGTCCACACATAATTCCCTTCGTTTTTTTTTGATAATGGCTAAAGCGTAATCCTTCGCCGCCGGATAAACCCTCTCGAATTTGGCCTCAGGCAGTGTTCGGGCTTGGCTGGCTGGTGATGTGCACAGACAGCGAGCCGATCAATACTCTCATCAGCACTCCCTGATGTACTGAAACAGAGTGCAACAGATAAGACTATTTGCGGTGGTGATTCCGACTTTCTTTTCTGATGCTGTTACGGCGATGACCGGTCTGGCAGAGTGCATGCCGTAACGAATTGTCGCCAGCGTGATGGCAATGTGACCGAAAGCGACGCACAGGACGGTCATCAAAGGGAAAGGGACATACCATCAGAATTTCATTGAATCAACTGGCGGTCACATTGGTCGTCGGCACGTTGCCTCTGCTGGTGTTGCCCAGGATTCCCGATACAGGAACGCTCATGCTGTTGCTACCGTTGTTGCTATTGGTGCGAACACGGTTTTATGTGGTTGGACTGGTAGCGGTTGGCGTGTTCTGGAGTAGCTACAGTGCCCGCATGACGCTCGGGCAGATAGACGCGTTCAGTGTCAAACCGGTGACCGCACAGGTCAGCATCAGCAGTATGCGATTCGCTAAGGCGGGTATTGAGACGCCGGAAGTGCGTGTGTGGCAGGTCAACCAGCGTTGGATATTTCCACCGCTGTACGTCCGGTTGAATGCCATGCCGCCAATGACCGACTGGTGTGGCGGGCAACAATGGCAGATGAGGCTGCGCTTGCGGCCAGCGCACAGCCGCCTGAATGAAGGTGGATTTGACCGTCAGCGTTGGGCGCTGGCGCATCGACAACTCTTTACCGGACGGGTGCTGAGTGCAGCGGTGGTGTCCGCTGACTGTAGCCTGCGCCAACGATTGATCGCCCGGATTGAGCAACAGACGGCATCGCTGCCGTGGCGGTCTATTTTGCTGGCGTTGGCGGTAGGGGAGATGGCCACGCTGGCGGATGAAACCCGTATTCTGTTGCAGCATACCGGGACGATGCACCTGATGGTGATATCCGGGCTGCATGTTGCGTTGGCGGCGCTGTTCGGCTGGGGTATCGCCCGCGCAATTCAGTACAGTTTTCCCCCACGCTGGGTTGGTTACCGTTTTCCGCTGATGTTTGGCTGGCTGGTGGCCTGGGGTTATGTCGCGTTGGCTGGCGCTAACCCGCCAGCGGTAAGAGCGGAGCTGGCGCTCAGTATCTGGACACTGTTGCGGTTGCGCGGCATCAGTTGCTCTCCCTGGCAAGTGTGGTTGTGGTGTGTCGCCTTAATCCTGTTCAGTGATCCGCTCAGCATTCTGTCGGATAGTTTCTGGTTATCCTGCCTGGCGGTAGCATCATTAATTTTCTGGTATCAGTGGGCGCCGCTACCCATTCGTTTTCAGCGCGATAAACGTTGGTTTCTACTGCGTTGGCTGCATTTACAATGGGGGATCACGCTGTTGCTGTTGCCGCTACAGATTGTATTGTTCCATGGCATGAGCCTGACATCGCTGCCGGCCAATTTGTGGGCGGTGCCACTGGTTTCGTTTATTTCCACGCCATTGATTCTGCTGGCTTTACCGTTGACGGGTGTGCTGGATATCGGGGCCGGTGTGTGGTGGCTGGCGGATCGTTCTCTGGCGCTGGTGTTCGCCCCGTTGACCGTGGTGCAGGATGGCTGGTGGGATCGCGGGGCTGATTTTCTGGCGTTCAGTGCTTTTGGATGGGGGGCGGTGATTATCTGGCGTTTTGCCTGGTGGCGACAGTATCCCGTCAGTATCGGCGCTCTGCTGTTATTTGTGCTCGTCAGGCCGAAGCCGCCATCACCCGATTGGCGGGTGGACATGCTGGATGTCGGGCATGGTCTGGCGGTAGTGATAGAGCGCCAGGGAAAGGCGATATTGTATGACACCGGTAATCGCTGGGAAGGTGGGGATATGGTCAGCCGGGAAATCCTGCCATATCTTAAATGGCGAGGGTTACAACTGGAGAAAATCATTATCAGCCATAGCCATCTGGATCATATCGGCGGATTACAGACATTACAGCGTATTTTTCCCACCATACCGGTTTATAGTCCGCTGCGACAGCATAACCATCTACCCTGTGTCCGCGGGCAACAATGGCGCTGGCAGACATTGACATTCAGCGTACTGTGGCCGCCATCACGGGTACAATCCGCCGGAAACAATGATTCCTGTGTCGTTCGCATTGACGATGGCAGGCACCGGGTGTTGCTGACCGGTGATCTGGAGGCGGAAGCCGAAGCCGAGTTATTAAAAAACCAACGCACCTTGCTGGCGGCGGAAGTATTGCAGGCACCGCATCATGGCAGTAGCACATCGTCATCGCCACCGTTCATACGGGCCGTTGGCGCCACGACCATTTTGGCTTCAGCGGCACGCTACAGCCCGTGGCGGCTGCCGTCTGCAAAGATTGTGCGGCGTTATCGTGATTATGGATATCAGTGGGCGGACACGGCGACATTCGGTCAACTGAGTGTGCGTTTTTTCAACGATTCATGGCGAATATTGCGCTACAGGAGGGACATATCCCCTCGTTGGTTCCACAGGTGGTTTGGCGGTAGCCGGGATAATGAGTAATATAGGCGGCTATTTCTTTAATAGGCTCAGGTTTATTGCATGATGAATGATAAAGATCTCTCCACGTGGCAGACGTTTCGTCGCCTCTGGCCGATGATCTCTCCTTTTAAAACAGGGTTGATTGTGGCGGCCGTTGCGCTGGTGATCAACGCCGCTGGCGATACACTGATGCTGTCGCTGCTCAAACCGCTGCTGGATGAGGGGTTTGGTAAAGCTGACCGCAGTATTCTGGTATGGATGCCGCTGGTGGTTATCGGGTTGATGGTCATGCGCGGTGTGTCGGGCTTTGTTTCCAGCTACTGTGTCGCCTGGGTTTCCGGAAAAGTAGTCATGAACATGCGTCGTCGCCTGTTCAGCCATATCATGGGGATGCCAGTTTCTTTCTTTGATCAGCAATCGACCGGTACACTGTTATCTCGTATCACCTATGATTCTGAGCAGGTAGCTTCTTCATCGTCCAACGCGCTGATCACGGTAGTGAGAGAAGGCGCGTCAATCATCGGCTTGTTTGTGCTGATGTTCTGGTATAGCTGGCAGTTGTCACTGATTCTGATCGTGATTGCCCCAGTCGTGTCTTATTGTATTCGGGTGGTATCCAAACGCTTTCGCGCTATCAGTAAAAACATGCAGAACACCATGGGGCAGGTGACCACCAGTGCGGAACAGATGCTTAAAGGGCATAAAGAAGTATTGATTTTTGGCGGACAAGAAGTGGAGGCCGCGCGCTTTGACATTGTCAGCAACCGTATGCGTCAACAGGGCATGAAACTGGTATCCGCCGCTTCCATTTCTGATCCCATCGTGCAGTTGATCGCGTCACTGGCGTTGGCATTTGTGCTCTATGCCGCCAGTTTCCCATCGGTAATGGCGACACTCACCGCAGGTACTATCACTGTGGTGTTCTCTTCCATGATTGCGCTGATGCGCCCGCTGAAATCGCTGACTAACGTCAATTCCCAGTTTCAGCGTGGTATGGCGGCTTGCCAGACCCTGTTCTCAATTCTGGATTTGGAACAGGAAAAAGACACTGGCCAGCGGACGCTGGAACATGTTCAAGGCACTATTGAATTCCGTAACGTGGATTTTGCCTATCCGGGTAAGGAAACGTTGGCGTTGAAAAATATCAGTTTGCATATTCCACCGGGAAAAACCGTGGCACTGGTCGGGCGCTCTGGTTCGGGTAAATCCACTATCGCCAACCTGATTACCCGTTTTTATGATATTCAGTCCGGTGAAATTATGCTGGACGGGCATGATCTGCGTGAATATACCTTGGCTACGCTGCGCAGCCAGGTGGCGGTGGTTTCCCAAAATGTGCATCTGTTCAACGACACTATCGCCAACAATATTGCTTATGCCTGTAATGATCGCTACAGCCGTGAAGATATTGAGCGCGCGGCTGAAATGGCGCACGCGATGGATTTTATCAGCAAGATGGAGCAGGGGCTGGATACGATCATTGGCGAGAATGGTGTGCTGTTGTCTGGTGGTCAGCGTCAGCGTATCGCCATCGCCCGTGCGTTACTGCGTGATTGCCCGATTCTGGTTCTGGATGAAGCGACCTCCGCGTTGGATACCGAGTCGGAGCGAGCGATTCAGGCCGCACTGGATGAATTGCAGAAAGATCGCACGGCATTGGTTATTGCCCATCGTCTTTCCACCATTGAAAATGCGGATGAAATTCTGGTGGTGGAAGACGGGCGGATTGTCGAGCGTGGCGAACATGCTGAATTACTGTCACGCAACGGGGCATATGCCCAGCTGTATAGAATGCAGTTCGGCGCATGATTGAGCGCATCTGGTCGGGACAATCGCGGCTGTATTGGCTGTTGATACCGCTGTCGGTGTTGTTCGGGCTGATCAGCGGTTTCATCCGCTTAAGTTATCGCCTGGGATGGCGTCGCGCCTGGCGCGCGCCCTTACCGGTGGTGGTGGTGGGCAACCTGACCGCCGGTGGTAATGGCAAGACACCCGTCGTTATCTGGCTGGTGGAACAACTCCAGCGGCGGGGTTACCGGGTCGGTGTGGTATCGCGTGGCTACGGCGGCAAAGTGGATCACTATCCGTTGGTGGTCAGTGATACTGTCACCACGGCACAGGCCGGGGATGAGCCAATATTGATATATCAGCGTACCGGCGCGCCAGTGGCGGTGGCGCCGAAGCGTTGTGAGGCGGTTGCCGCATTGCTGGCACAGCATTCGCTGGATGTGATTATCACCGATGATGGATTGCAACATTACGCGCTGGCGCGGGATATGGAACTGGTAGTGGTAGATGGCGTGCGGCGGTTTGGTAACGGCTGGTGGTTGCCCGCCGGCCCGATGCGTGAACGAGCCGGGCGGCTGAAAACCGTTGATGCCGTGATTGTGAATGGCGGTGAAGCCAGCGCGGGTGAAATTGCCATGCATCTGATTGCGAGCGAAGCGGTGAATCTGGTCAGTGGCGAACGACGTAGCGTGACAGATTTTCCTGCATGGGTGGCGATGGCGGGGATTGGACATCCGCCGCGTTTTTTTACCACCTTGCGTGAGAAAGGGGCCACGCTATGCCGTGAAGTGGCATTTGCCGATCACCAAAGCTATCAACCGGAGCACCTCAGTGCTCTGACGGACAATCAATCGCAGCCGTTGATCATGACAGAAAAGGATGCTGTCAAATGTCGTCATTTCGCCCAGACGAACTGGTGGTATCTGCCAGTAGACGCGGTATTATCCGAGGTGCCTGCCGCTGCGTTGTTGTCCCGGCTGGAACAACTGCTAACGAATTATCAGCAGGGGAAGCATCGTGCAGATTGATGCGGGTCTGGGTTTCCCTTCACTTATAAATAGCTTCTTTATGGAGGAAGCATGGATCACCGTTTGCTTGAAATTATTGCCTGTCCGGTATGTAACGGACGCTTGGTCTTTGATAAAGAGAAGCAGGAACTGATTTGCAAAACAGAAAGGCTGGCATATCCGGTTCGTGACGGTATTCCGGTGTTGCTGGAACATGAGGCGCGCAAACTGTCGCAGGATGAGATTTCACGATGAATTTTACCGCTATTATTCCGGCCCGTTTTGCGTCGAGTCGTTTACCCGGTAAGCCGTTGGCGGATATCAATGGTAAACCGATGGTGGTGCATGTGATGGAGCGGGCACAAGAGTCTGGTGCTCAGCGCGTGATTGTGGCAACCGACCATCCGGATGTCGAGCAGGTGATCCAACAGGCGGGGGGCGAAGTGTGCCTGACCAGCCCACACCACCATTCCGGTACTGAGCGTCTGGCCGAAGTCATTGAACGGTATGGCTTTGCTGATGACGATATCATTGTGAATGTGCAAGGTGACGAGCCGATGATCCCGCCGGTTATCATTCGGCAGGTAGCCGAAAACCTGGCGGCCAGTGTCGCCGGGATGGCAACGTTGGCGGTCCCGATCACCACTAGCGAAGAAGCGTTCAATCCCAATGCGGTAAAAGTGGTGACCGATGCTGAAGGTTATGCACTCTATTTTTCTCGCGCTACGATCCCCTGGGATCGCGAACGGTTTGCTCAATCGAAAGCAACCATTGGTGATCATTTCCTGCGTCATATCGGTATTTATGCCTATCGCGCTGGCTTTATCCGCCGCTATGTAAGATGGGAACCGAGCCAACTGGAACAGATTGAATTGCTGGAGCAACTGCGAGTGCTGTGGTATGGCGAGAAAATTCATGTCGCAGTGGCAAAAGAAATCCCCTCCGTGGGTGTTGATACTCCGGAAGATTTGGCCCGCGTGCGGATTGCAATGGCGGCTGGTTGAGTTCTTCGGTGTGAAGTCGGTCTTTGCCTGTGAAAACAGGCATAAAGACCGATGTCAGTAAGGGTGTCTCGTTTCGCGAGAATAACAGAAGGTCGCCATCCCGCATGTCCACTATCCTGACATGCCCATCATCATCCCTACAGTCTGTATTGACTGGCCGATAGAATGCTGGTTTGTGCGGAGATGATGCTGATTAGTATGAAGAACGTGTCATCAAAACCTTATACCGCTATTTTGGCATCCGGCCTTGATGACGAGGCTATGACCTTACCATCCTGTTGCAATTAATATTCATGTCGTGTCAAGAAATTCAGCCTTCATGTTTGTCTAAATGATAATCCAATCTTATCTTTTTCTATGGTTATTTTAACTTAATGTGACTAAGGATGGATTAACGCTATGAATATTAAAGGGCATAGAATTTCACTGCTTCTGGGATGCATCTTGATGGGTTCTTTTTCTGAATGTTTAGCACAAACATACTATCTGGCCCCGACGGGGAGTGACTCGGCATCGGGGAGCCAGAGCGCACCCTGGAAAACGTTTGCGCGCGCACAACAAACGCTCACGGGGGGCGATAGGTTGTGGATCCGTGGTGGTAAATATACATTCACGGCGGGTCTGAATAGCTGTTCCAGCCAGACGGATACGGTGAATGCGATTACCTTAAACAAGAGTGGATCATCCGGTAGCCGGATCGAGTATATGGCCTACACGGGGGAAACGCCGGTGTTCGATTTCAGCAAGATGACGGATGATTGTCGAGTCAAAGGCTTCAATGTGGTGGCGGACTGGATCACGCTGAAAGGCCTGGAAATTACCGGCGTGCCGCAACATAACAACAAGAACCATGAGTCATGGGGTGTGTGGATCAAAGGTAGCCACAATATCTTCGAACAGCTCAATATTCATCACATCATGGGGACCGGACTGTTTTTACAGAATGGCGCCTACAACACCATTCTCAATAGCGATTCCCACCATAACTATGATCCGTTGACGTCCAACGGCGCAGGACAAAGTGCTGATGGCTTTGGTGCTCATATTTCCGCCAATATGCCCGGCAATATTTTCAGTGGCTGTCGGGCATGGTGGAACTCTGACGATGGCTTTGACCTGATCAACGCCTATTCATCAGTGATTATTGAGAACTCCTGGGCCTGGCTACATGGCTATCTGCCGGGTACGACAACGTCGCTTGCTGCGGGTAACGGGAATGGTTTCAAGATCGGGGGGTATGGCGGTGTATATGTGAGTAATGCCGCTAAACATACGGTACGTAATTCGGTGGCTTTCCTGAATAAAGCCGCTGGTTTTTATACCAATCATCACCCGCTGGCAAATGACTACTTCAACAATACCGGCTACAAAAATCATCCTAACTTCAATCTGCTCGGGATTGATTCGAGCGGCAATGGCGTTGCGCTCGGGACATTGCGCAATAATATCGCCTACGGTGGTACTGCGCTGTCCAATAGCAGCGGTGCCAACATGCGTTATAACTCCTGGAATTTCAGTAATGTGTTGTCCGATGCTGAATTCCGCAGCGTATCCACCAGCGGTTGGGATGCAGCCCGCCAATCCGACGGCAGTCTGCCTGAGTTGAAAAGTCTGCACCTGGCATCCGGCAGTTGGATGATCGACAAGGGGGGTAATGTCAAATTGCCATACAAGGGATCCGCACCGGACCTTGGCGCGTTTGAACGTGAGTAAGCCTTAAGACGAATGCCTGTGTGTCCGTGGGCATCATCGTTGAGCGCGGCGCGGATGTTCTTGTCGCGGAAAAATCGTGGCATTTCATGTTATTTCTGCGTAAGCGGGCATCCGCGCCTGATCAGATTATTATTAATCAAAGCCTGCTTTACGCTTTATTTGATCTGTATTGAAGAAATTGTCATTTTCTGACCGCATGATAAATGCTTGAGCACTCCGGCTCAACAGAGGTCTGGCCGTTTATGGAATTGTTAAAAGCGGAATTAAGTACGGTACTGGGGGAATCGCTCAGTCGTCTCGAATGTATCAGTGAACAACCCTACGCCAACCTGTATGCCTTGTACGATAAAGAAGGCAATGCCATTCCGTTGCTTGCCAAAGGTTATGTCTGCCAGGGTATCGCACAACAGGAAGCTTACAAGCTGACCATGCTGGCCCGTGAGGGGGATGTCCGTTTGCCAACCGTATATGGGCTGGTCACTACCCATCAGCCGCCTTATAAAGAACTGTTGTTGATCGAACGGTTGCGCGGCGTTTCGGTGGAGGCGCCACCCAGAACCCCCGCGCGCTGGGTGTCACTGATGGATCAGATCGTGGAAAGTGTGTTGGCCTGGCATCGGATTGATAGCCACAGCTGCGTCGGTACGGTTGACAGCATTCAGGAAAATAGCTGGTTCAACTGGTATCAGCAGCGGTTAGAGGTGCTATGGTCCACCGTGGTGAACGTCAATGCCCCGCTGTTAACGCAGGAAGATCGCACATTACTTTATCGTTCCCGTGAGTGTTTACCCGAATTGTTTGACGATTTCGATGATGGATGTGTATTGGTGCACGGCAATCTGTCATTGCGCAGTATGTTGAAAGATGCCCGCAGCGATCAATTGCTGGCGATGATCAATCCCGGCATTGTGCTGTGGGCGCCACGGGAATATGAACTGTTCCGGCTGTGTGAGTCCGGTATGCCGGAACAATTGCTGTATCACTACCTCAGCAAGGCACCGGTGGCTGAAGATTTCATCTATCGCCGCTGGTTATATGCCATTTGGGAAGCGATTTCCCGCTATATCCACACCGGGCAACTGGACCGGAGCGTCTTCGATATCGCTTCCCGCGAACTGCTGCCCTGGCTGGAATAGCGTGATTATTCCTGCTTCTGCGGTTGTGGTTCTGTTGTGCCGCTAATGTATTGCCATAAGTTGCCCAGCGTTTCATACCAGGCGCGTTCACTGTGTGAAAGATACAGTGCGGACGGGAAGATTTTTTCCCACGGATTCAGTGGCGTAGTGATTGCCAATTGGTTAGCGGGAGCCGGAATCGGGTTTAATCCCTGAGCCTGAAAGAAGCGCATCGCCCGTGGCATATGGCTGGCCGAGGTGACTAATATAAAGGGTTGCTGACCGATCAGCGCGAAGGTGGCCATGGCTTCCTCTTTGGTATCCCGAGGGGTATCCAGTAACTGCATATCCTGTGTCGGCACACCGAGGCTTTCCGCCACCTGTGACGCGACCTTGGCGCTGCTGACCGGATTCCCCTGTGCTGCCGCGCCGGTAAATATCAGTTTCGAACCCGGATTGGCACGATAAAGTCGAACGCCTTCGGCCACACGGGCCAGACTGTTGTTGATCAGATTGGAGCTGGGCGCCCAGTCTGGATTGAAGGTGTAACCACCGCCCAAGACCACAATATAGTTGACATGCGGTGCCTGCGAGCTGGACTGCCAGGTGTGATACTGCGATTCCAGCGGTAGCAGCAGGTAGTCGGCCACGGGTTGCAGACTAATCAGCAACAGTGTCAGCCAGCTTAGCGATAGCAGCGTTTTCCCGGATTTCTGCCAACGGGAAAACCAGATTAGCAGTAGAGCCATTCCCATCAGTAGCAGCAGCAAAGGCAACGGTTGCAGCAAGCTGCCGATATATTTTTTGGCGGCAAAAAGCATAAAATAGTGTCCGTTTTGAGTGAAAAAACGCCATCCGGAATAAGATAGTGGCATAAGACGATTTATTCTACGCTAGCCTGTGACAAAATGTCAGGTTGAGAGAAAAACAGCCCGTTAACATCTGACGGCGCTGAACCAATAACCTGGAACCGTGGAATGCAGGATCGTAACTTTAACGACATCGCCGAAAAGTTTGCCCAGAATATCTACGGCACCACCAAAGGGAAACTGCGTCAGGCTGTATTGTGGCAAGATCTGGAGACCTTGCTGTCTACGTTGCCGTCGCGGCCATTGCAGATTCTGGATGCCGGGGGCGGGGCTGGCTACATGGCCTGCAAGCTGGCGGCTTTAGGACATCAGGTCTTGTTGTGTGACTTATCCGATGAGATGATTCAACGCGCCAAAACAGCGGCGTTGGCGCAAAACGTTTCTCATAATATGCGTTTTGTGCAGTGCGCCGCACAGGATATCGCTTCATATATAGAAAAACCGGTTGATCTGGTATTGTTTCACGCGGTATTGGAATGGGTAGCCGAGCCTCAGCAGGCACTACAGGCGCTGACGAATTGTCTGGCACCCGGCGGCGCGTTGTCGCTGATGTTTTATAATCATCATGGCTTGCTGATGCGAAACATGGTGTTAGGTAACTTTGGTTATGTGGCGTCGGGAATGCCGAAACGTAAACGGCGTTCGCTATCCCCCGATCACCCGCTGGACCCACAGCAAGTTTACCAGTGGCTTGATTCGTTGGGATTGACCATCAGTGGTAAAACCGGCGTGCGGGTGTTTCATGACTATTTGCAGAACAAGCAACAACAGATTGACGATTTTGACATTTTGCTGGCGTTGGAACAGCGTTATTGCCGGCAGGAACCTTTTGTCAGCCTGGGGCGCTACATCCATGTCATGGCGAATAAGCCCCTTTTGAAGGATGTATTATGAGTGACTTTTCCCAGACCGTACCCGAACTGGTCGCCTGGGCTAGAAAAAATGACTTTGCACTTTCACTCCCGACGGAGCGTCTGACTTTCCTGCTGGCGATTGCCACGCTGAACAGCGAACGTATGGATGGCGAAATGAGCGAAGGCGAGTTGGTGGATGCCTTTCGCCACGTTAGCCGAGGATTTGAGCAGACCCACGAAACCATTACGGTGCGTGCCAATAATGCGATTAACGATCTGGTACGCCAGCGGCTGCTTAGTCGGTTTACCAGCGAACTGGCGGATGGCAATGCTATTTATCGGCTGACCCCGCTGGGGATCGGCATCAGCGACTATTACATCCGTCAGCGGGAGTTCTCCGCCTTGCGGCTTTCCATGCAGCTTTCGCTCGTGGCTCAGGAATTGGGCCGGGCGTCGGATGCCGCAGAAGAGGGCGGTGACGAGTTCCACTGGCACCGTAATGTCTACGCGCCGTTGAAATACTCGGTGGCGGAAATTTTTGACAGTATCGATCTGTCTCAGCGGGTGATGGATGAACAGCAGCAAGGGGTGAAAGACAATATCGCCGCCTTGCTCAGTCAGGACTGGCGCACAGCCATTTTCAATTGTGAACAATTGCTGACCGAGACCTCCGATACCCTGCGGGAGTTGCAGGATACGTTGGAAGCGGCAGGCGACAAATTGCAAACCAGCCTGCTGCGCATTCAGGATGCGACCCTCGGCAACGCCGAACTGGGTTTTGTGGATAATCTGGTGTTCGATTTACAGGGCAAACTGGACCGCATTATCAGTTGGGGCCAGCAAACTATCGATCTGTGGATCGGTTACGATCGTCACGTACACAAATTTATCCGTACCGCGATTGATATGGACAAAAACCGGGTCTTCTCCCAACGGTTGCGTCAGTCGGTGCAGAACTATTTCGACAACCCCTGGGCCTTGACCTACGCTAACGCTGACCGTTTGCTGGATATGCGTGATGAAGAGCTGGCGCTGCGCAGCGAAGAAGTGACCGGCGAACTGCCGCCCGATCTGGAATATGAAGAGTTCAGTGAAGTGCGTGAGCAGATCACGGCACTGGTGGAGCAGGCCTTACTGCACTACAAACAGCAACAGGTTCCGTTGAATCTGAGCGACGTGATGCGCAACTATCTGGTGCAGTATCCTCGCTCACAACAATTTGATGTTGCCCGAATCGTGGTCGACCAGGCAGTACGCCTGGGGGTGGCCGAAGCAGATTTCACCGGATTGCCAGCATTGTGGCAGGCAATCAATGAATACGGAGCCAAGGTACAGGCCCATGTCATCGACAAATATTGAACCAATCGTATCAGCCAAACTGGTGACAGCGCTGTCTAACACACTGTTTCCCGCACTGGACAGTCAATTGCGTGCTGGTCGACATATCGGCGTAGAAGAACTGGAAAATCACGCCTTTCTGATGGATTTTCAAGATGAGCTGGAACATTTCTACAGCCGTTATAATGTGGAGCTGATCCGTGCGCCGGAAGGGTTTTTCTATCTGCGTCCGCGTTCCACCACCTTGATTCCACGTTCGGTGCTGTCTGCGCTGGATATGATGGTGGGGAAAATTCTCTGCTACCTCTACCTCAGCCCGGAACGTCTGGCGCACGAAGGTATTTTCAGCCAACAGGAACTGTATGAGGAACTGCTGAGTCTGGCGGATGAAAACAAACTGCTGAAGCTGGTAAACCAGCGTTCCACCGGTTCTGACCTGGACCGACAAAAGTTGCAGGAAAAAGTGCGTACCTCCCTGAACCGCTTGCGTCGTCTGGGCATGATTTATTTTATGGGTAATGACAACAGCAAATTTCGCATTACCGAAGCGGCGTTTCGTTTTGGCGCTGATGTGCGCAGCGGTGACGATCCGCGCGAAGCCCAATTGAGAATGATCCGTGATGGTGAAGCCATGCCGATGGATAGCAGCCTGTCGCTGGACGATAGCGATGATAGCGAGTCGGCTGGTGATAACCTTTCCGGTGAAGACCAATGTGTTGAGGATGAACAGGAATGATTGAACGCGGTAAATTTCGCTCACTGACGTTGGTTAACTGGAACGGTTTTTTTGCCCGGACTTTTGATCTGGATGAGTTGGTAACCACCCTCTCTGGCGGCAATGGCGCCGGTAAATCCACCACCATGGCGGCGTTTATCACCGCGCTCATCCCGGATCTGACGTTACTGCACTTTCGTAACACCACCGAGGCCGGGGCAACCTCCGGCTCCCGTGATAAAGGTCTGCATGGCAAGCTGCGTGCTGGCGTGTGCTACTCCGCGTTGGATGTCGTCAATTCCCGCCATCAGCGAGTGCTGGTCGGCGTGCGATTACAACAGGTGGCAGGCCGTGATCGAAAGGTCGATATCAAGCCCTTCATCATTCAGGGGTTGCCGACATCGGTTTCGCCCACTCAAATTCTGACTCAACTGGTGGGCGATCATCAGGCACGGGTCTTGTCGTTGCAGGAAGTGAAAGAGCGCCTTGATGAGATGGAAGGCGTGCAGTTCAAGCAATTCACATCCATCACCGACTATCACTCATTGATGTTTGATTTGGGCATTGTGCCGCGACGTCTGCGCTCCTCGGCTGATCGCAGCAAGTTTTATCGTTTGATTGAAGCCTCGCTGTACGGCGGGATTTCCAGCGCCATTACCCGTTCGTTGCGTGACTATCTGCTGCCGGAAAACAGCGGGGTACGCAAGGCGTTTCAGGATATGGAAGCCGCTCTGCGGGAAAACCGCATGACGCTGGAAGCCATTCGCGTCACCCAGTCGGACCGGGATCTGTTCAAACATCTGATTTCTGAAGCGACCTCTTATGTGGCCGCTGATTATATGCGCCACGCCAACGAGCGACGTATTCATCTGGATAGCGCTCTGGAACTGCGCCGGGATCTGTTCAGTAGCCGTAAACAACTGGGCAATGAGCAGATCCGCCATGTGGAGATGGCGCGCGAGCTGGCGGAGCAGAGCGGAGCCGAAAACGATCTGGAAACCGACTATCAGGCCGCCAGCGATCACCTGAATCTGGTACAGACGGCGATGCGCCAGCAGGAAAAGATCGAGCGTTATAATGCCGATCTGGAAGAGCTGAGTTACCGGCTGGAAGAGCAGAATGAGGTGGTGGAAGAGGCGCGTGACCAACAGCAGGAAAACGAAGCCCGCGCCGATGCCGCCGAGCAGGAGGTGGATGAGCTGAAAAGCCAGTTGGCCGACTATCAGCAGGCTCTGGATGTACAGCAAACCCGCGCCATACAGTATCAGCAGGCGCAGCAGGCGCTGGAACGTGCTCGCACGTTGTGCCAGTTGCCGGAACTGAGCGCCGATAACGCCGATGAATGGCTCGACAGTATTCACGCCAAAGAGCAGGAAGCCACCGAACTATTACTGATGCTGGAACAGAAGCTGAGCGTGGCGGATGCCGCCCACAGCCAGTTCGAGCAGGCGTATCAACTGGTGAGCAGTATCGCCGGGGCCGTCAGTCGTCGTGACGCCTGGCAAGTGGCGCGCGAATTACTGCGTGACAGTTCACAACAGCGGTATCAGGCCGAGCGTGTCCATCCCCTGCGCATGCGACTTTCCGAACTGGAACAGCGCCAGCGTGAGCAGCAGGACGCCGAACGGTTGTTGCAGGATTTCAATAACCGTAACGGACAGACGCGCTATCAGCCGGAAGCGCTGGAAAGCTTGCAGCAGGAGCTGGAAGCGCGGATTGAAAGCCTGTCGGTGTTGGTGGAGGAAGCAGGTGAGCGTCGCATGACGTTGCGCCAGGAACTAGAGCAGACCCAACAGCGTATTCAGCAGTTAACTGTTCGGGCGCCGGTGTGGCTGGCGGCACAGGAGACCCTGACTCAACTCTGCGAGCAGAGCGGCGAAACATTTGCTGATAGCCGTCAGGTGACGGAATACATGCAGCAACTGCTGGAACGTGAACGGGAAACCACCGTCGAGCGTGATGACGTAGCGTCCCGCAAACGGGCGATAGAAACGCAGATTGAGCGCCTCAGCCAACCGGGCGGCTCGGAAGACCCGCGTTTGAACGCGCTGGCGGAGCGCTTTGGCGGGGTGTTGCTGTCGGAAATTTATGACGATGTCACGCTGGACGACGCGCCGTATTTCTCTGCGTTATACGGGCCATCCCGTCATGGGATTGTGGTAACGGATCTGTCGTTGGTGCGCGAGCACCTGGAGAATCTGGAAGATTGTCCGGAAGATTTATACCTGATTGAAGGCGATCCGCAGTCATTTGATGACAGCGTGTTCGCGATGGAAGAGCTGGAAAAAGCGGTGGTGGTGAAAGTTTCCGATCGCCAGTGGCGCTATTCCCGCTTCCCCGACGTGCCGCTGTTTGGCCGGGCCGCACGAGAACAACGGCTGGAAACCCTGCGCGATGAACGTGAAGAACTGGCGGAGCAGTATGCCACGCTGTCGTTTGACGTGCAGAAAACCCAACGCTTGCATCAGGCTTTCAGCCGTTTTATTGGCACCCATCTGGCGGTGGTGTTTGATGACGACCCGGAAGTGGATATTCGTCAACTGAGCAGCCGTCGGGGTGAGCTGGAACGCGCTATCAGTAATTTTGACAACGAAAATCAGCAACAGCGTCAGCAGTATGAACAGGCGAAAGAGAGCGTGTCGCTGTTGAACCGACTGATCCCGCGTATCAGCCTGTTATGTGACGACAGCCTGACGGATCGTGCTGAAGAGATTCGCGCCGAACTGGATGAGGCAGAAGCGTCGGCCCGTTTTCTACAGCAGCATGGCGCCACACTGGCGAAGCTGGAGCCGCTGGTTAGCGTGTTGCAGAATGACCCGCAGCAGCATGAGCAACTACAGGAAGATTATACGCAGGCGCAAAGCGCGCAGCGATTGGCGAAACAGCAGGCGTTTTCCCTGACGGAAGTGGTGCAACGTCGCGCGCACTTTGGTTACACCGATTCGGCGGGGATGTTGCACGCCAATGCCGATTTGAACGACAAGCTGCGCCAACGGCTGGAGCAGGCGGAAGCGGAACGTACCCAGGCCCGTGAGCAGTTACGGCAGCATCAGAGCCAACTGACGCAGTACAGTCAGGTGCAAGCGTCGTTGAAGAGCGCTTTTGATGCCAAGAGCGATATGCTCAAAGAGTTAACGCAGGAATTGGCGGATATCGGCGTGCGTGCGGATGCGGAGGCGGAGTCTCGTGCTCGCCAGCGTCGGGATGAATTGCATGCTTCACTGAGTAATAATCGAGCGCGCCGTAATCAGCTGGAAAAACAACTTACCTTCTGTGAAGCGGAAATGGACAGCCTACAGAAGAAACTGCGTAAGCTGGAGCGTGATTATCACGCTAACCGCGAACAGGTGGTGACGGCCAAATCTGGCTGGTGCACGGTGATGCGGTTGGTGAAAGACAATGGTATAGAGCGGCGTCTGCACCGGCGTGAACTGGCCTATCTGGAGGGTGACGAATTGCGCTCCATGTCGGATAAGGCGCTGGGAGCGCTGCGTCTGGCGGTCGCCGATAACGAACATTTGCGCGATGTACTGCGCCTGTCGGAAGATCCAAAACGGCCAGAACGTAAAATCCAGTTCTATATCGCGGTATATCAACACCTGCGTGAACGTATCCGTCAGGACATCATCCGTACCGACGATCCGGTGGAAGCCATCGAACAGATGGAAATTGAACTGAACCGTCTGACGGAAGAGCTGACGGCGCGTGAACAAACGCTGGCCATCAGCTCGCGCAGTGTATCGAATATCATCCGCAAGACCATTCAACGTGAACAAAACCGCATTCGCATGCTGAATCAGGGGCTGCAATCGGTGTCATTCGGTCAGGTGAAAAGCGTGCGGCTTAACGTCAATGTGCGGGAAACGCACACCACGTTGCTTAACGTATTGTCTGAACAACAGGAACTGCATCAGGATCTGTTCAACAGCAACCGCCTGACGTTCTCGGAAGCGCTGGCGAAACTGTATCAGCGCCTGAATCCGGAAATTGATATGGGGCAGCGCACGCCGCAGACCATCGGTGAAGAACTGCTGGATTATCGCAACTATCTGGAAATGGAGGTTGAGGTAAACCGGGGTGCCGACGGCTGGCTGCGTGCCGAGAGCGGGGCGCTTTCCACCGGGGAAGCCATCGGCACCGGGATGTCAATTCTGGTGATGGTGGTACAGAGCTGGGAGGAAGAGTCGAAACGGTTGCGCGGCAAGGATATTTCACCCTGTCGTTTGCTGTTCCTCGATGAAGCCGCACGTCTGGATGCCAAATCCATCGCCACGTTGTTTGAGCTGTGTGATCGGCTGGAAATGCAGCTGATCATCGCTGCGCCGGAAAACATCAGCCCGGAAAAAGGCACCACCTATAAGCTGGTGCGTAAGATGTTCCAGAACCACGAACATGTTCATGTCGTCGGTCTGCGCGGTTTCGCCACCGAACCCGAGCAAACGCAGCAAGCATCATAATTTCTCACCGATGCCCGCGCCAGCGGGCATCATCGACTATTTGGTCACGATACCCGCCACGGACACCCTTTATATTGCGCAATTTGCGTAGACGGGCATTTATGTGGATCGTTCGGATGGCGGATGAGTTATGGCGTTAACGGAAATCTGATTTAGCTTCAGGGGAGAAAAATTGAAAATCAAGGCATTACCGTTGGATGACAACATCAATGGCTGGTCGGCGATCATTCCTGCCCGGCAGGTGAAAAAGATTTTGCGTGGTCATGTTCGGGCCGACTGGCTGGTGATCGGCGCCGGTTATGCCGGGCTCGCCTTTGCCCGCCGCGTGGCGGAAAACCATCCTGATAAGCAGGTGGTGATCATCGATGCCGCCATGACGGGAGAGAGTGCCTCTGGGCGTAATTCCGGTTTTGCCATTGATTTGCCGCATAACATCGGCAGCTCCACCGCCGAGTTGGAAAAAGCCGCCAACTACCGCCGCTTATTACAGGCGGGGATGGCGCAGTTGGACGCGTTGATACACCGACATCAGATTGAGTGTGATTGGCACCGTAGCGGGAAATATCACTGCATCGTGCGTCCTGAATGGGATGGGTTGCTGGCGCAGTACGCTGATGAACTACAGGCGCTGGATGAGCCCTGTCAACGACTGGAGGGTAAGTCACTGGCGCAAAATCTGGGCACCGATTATTACCATGCCGCCATCTATACGCCGAGCTGTGTCTTGCTTAATCCGGCTGCCTTGGTGTATGGGCTGGTGGACAGCCTGCCGGATAACGTCACCCTGTATGAAAAATCCCCGGCGCTGGAGATCAACACGGGCCGCGATATTCATGTGCGTACACCTTATGGTGAAGTGCGGGCCGGACAGTTGATGGTGGCAACTAATGGGTGCGCCCGCCAGTTGGCGCCATTTTCCAACCAATTGGTGGGGCTTTCCACTTTCGCCACGCTCACCGAACCTTTGACTGCGGAACAACAACAGCGCATCGGCAATATCGCTGCATGGGGCATGACACCGGCCAATGCGATTGCCGGCGCGACGTTGCGCTATACCCGCGATCACCGTTTTTTGATTCGTCAGCATGTGAAATATGTGCCGGATTACACGGTGACGGCGCTGAGAACCACACCACTGGTCGTGCAGCATCGCCAGATTTTTCTATCGCGCTTCCCGCAATTGGCGGATGTGCAGATTGCCCACACCTGGTCCGGGATGATCAGCGTGACGCGCAATGGTGCGCCGGGCTGGGGAAAATACGGCGACAATGTCTATGCGGCAGTGGGATGCAACGGGGCGGGAATTTCAAAACAGACGGTGGCTGGCAGCACATTGGCGGATTTGGCGACTGGCGTGGATAATCCGTTGATTGCCGATATGCTGGCGTTGGGAAAACCCAATTATATTCCACCACGTCCATTTCTTGATCTCGGTGTGCAAGGCAGCATACTTAAAGAGCGTTGGCTGGGGCGTAAGGAGTATTAGGCGTCGTGCCTGTCTCGGACCTGCCGCGTCAGCGGATATAAGATATAAAAGGCCTTGACCTTCCAGTTACGGGAAGGTGCAGGCTGACAGCGGTTATCGTTTTTCTTCCTGCTTTATTACTGTACAGAGGAAATTGATATGTATCGCCGTGATTTTATCAAAATTACCGCTCTGCTGGGGGCCGCCAGCGCGCTGCCTGGGTGGAGCAGCAGCGCGTTTGCCGCTGATCGTCCGGTGTTGCCGGTGCCGCCATTATTGACGCCGGATGCGGGCGGCAATTTGGCTCTTAAAGTACAGACCGGCAATATGCGCTGGCTACCGGGAATGGAAACCGCGACCTGGGGCGTCAACGGGGGTTTTCTCGGCCCGGCGTTGCAACTGGAACGAGGACAGACCGTCACCATCAATGTAAATAATACGCTACCAGAAGTGACCACCATGCACTGGCATGGCATGGAGATTCCGGGCGATGCCGATGGTGGGCCTCAGGCATTGATCGCGCCGGGCAAGATCTGGACTGCGCGCTTTACGGTTGATCAGCCAGCCGCGACGGCATGGTTTCATCCCCACACGCATGGTGTCACCGGGCGTCAGGTGGCGATGGGATTGGGCGGTTTGATCTTGATTCAGGATCGCGAAAGCCGCGGGCTTGCACTGCCTTCTCAGTGGGGAGTGGATGACATCCCTTTGATTTTGCAAGATAAAAAGTTGAACGAAAAAGGGCAGATCGACTACCATCTGGACGAAATGTCCGCGGCGGTGGGTTGGTTTGGCGATCTGATGCTGACCAACGGCATGCGTTACCCACAGCATGCGGCACCACGCGGATGGTTGCGCTTGCGTCTGCTCAATGGGTGTAATGCTCGCTCATTGATGCTGGCGACCAGCGACGGCCGGCCACTGTATGTGATCGGCAGTGATGGCGGTCTGCTGGCGGAACCAGTGAAAGTGACGTCACTGCCGATCTTGATGGGCGAACGTTTTGAAGTGCTGGTGGATACCCGCGATGGTAAGGCCTTTGATATCGTGACGTTGCCGGTCTCGCAAATGGGTATGACACTGCCACCATTTGATGCACCACTGCCGGTGCTGCACATTCAGCCAACATTGAAGACCAGTAGCGGAAAACTGCCGGATAAGCTGGCTAGGCTTCCCGCTCTGCCGCCAACGTCAGGCTTGAAAACCCGCAACCTGCAACTGACGATGGACCCACGACTTGACCGGCTCGGTATGCTGGCATTGATGCAGCGTTATGGCCCGCAGGCTATGGCCGGCATGCAGATGAATATGGGTGCGAATGGCGGCATGTCGGGAATGATGCAAGGACAAGGGATGATGGGCGATGATGGCGGGCGTGCCGGCACGAACGAGATGCCCATCCACGAAGGACACCAGGGAATGAATGGCCAAACGACATCTCCCGGCGACATGATGGATGATCAAACGACATCTGGCGGCATGATGAATGATCAATCAACGTCACAGCCACTGGATATCATGACCGCCAACCGTATCAATGGCGTCGCCTTCCAGATGGGACAGCCGATGTTTGCCGTCAAGCGTGGTGAATATGAAGTCTGGTCCGTTTCCGCGGTAGGTGACATGATGCTGCATCCTTTCCATATTCATGGCACCCAGTTCCGTATTTTGTCCGAAAACGGTCAGATACCCGCAGCGCACCGTCGTGGCTGGAAGGACACAGTGCGGGTGGAGGGGAGCGTCAGCCAGGTATTGGTGAAGTTCGATCATCCCGCCCCTAAAGAACGGGCGTTCATGGCGCACTGTCATCTGCTGGAACATGAAGACACCGGCATGATGACGTCGTTCACGGTAGCGTGACGTCGCGCATTGTGCCGGTGTCCGGAAGCGGTCTAATCTCGCCGGGCGATCAGCTGTACCACGCTGGCATGCCCGGTATGCGCGATCCCTTCATGGATTTCACGTTCCAGTTTCTGTAAATGCGCAAACCGTAATCCCGGTAATTCCTGACGCAGGGTTTCCGGGGTCATCAGCCAGGTGATATCGGAAGGACCGCCGGTTTTAAATTTCAGTTGCTCCGGCGTATAGGCTTCAAGCAGGAACACGCCACTGCTCTGCAATCCGCTGGCGCAGTTTCCATGCACCTGATGGCGCAATGTCGGCGGAAGATGGGCAAAAATCGCGACGATGCCCCCCCACTGCTGTCTGCCGATATCATAAGTCGCGAGATCAGCATGTATCCACTGGATCTTCAGGCCATTGGCTTCAGCCCGTTTTTTGCCTTTGGCCAGACCGACGTCGGAAGCGTCCACCGCCGTGACATCAAATCCCTGGCTCGCCAGCCAGACCGCATTGCGTCCTTCGCCTTCAGCAATACAGAGAATGCGGCTACCCGGAACAAAGTGATGGCTACTTTCTTTCAAAAAATCATTGGGTTCAGTGCCATAAACAAACTGTTCACTGGTATATTTTTCATTCCACATTGAAGTGCTCCATAACAGTAAAACTCACGGTGTTGTGATGACGACGCCAGCGTGTATGAGACAATAGCCCATCACAATGTCGTCTCTTGTTCGAATTGTTTCTGATCAAACGCCTGTCTGGCCAGCTCGACTTGTGGCAGATATTTCACCGTCCACAGACAAAGCGCCTGAAATGGTTCTTTAAGCGTATGGCCGAGCGGTGTTATCCGATACTCCACCGCGACCGGTGAAGCGGTTATCACGCGACGTTCCACGATACCGTTGCGTTCCAGACGCCGCAGACATTGCGTCAACGCTTTCTGAGTAATGCCATCCAGGCGGCGTTTGATTTCATTAAAGCGCAGTGGATTTTCACACAATACATTCAGTACCAGCACTGACCATTTATCGGCGATCTGATCAAGTAGAAAGCGGTTGTGACAGGCGTTATGCTGTTGTGAGTTATCGGGGGACGGCATTTAAGTTTCCTCTAGGCTACCTGGTAACTTTAGAGTGCCTGATTGACACTAGGTTTACAATGTATACCATCATGGTGGCAAATTAAAGGAGCTAAATCAGATGACTATACCTAACATTGATATCCTGTTTCGTCCGTTTAAACTGAAATCGCTGGAATTAAAGAACCGAATTGTCATGGCGCCGATGACCCGTACATTTTCACCGAATGGTGTACCGGGAGACAATGTGGCGGCCTATTATCGCCGGCGTGCAGAGGGAGAGGTGGGTCTGATCCTGTCTGAAGGCACGGTTATTGACCGGCCCGGCTCGCGTAATCATCCCGATATTCCTTTTTTTCATGGTGAGGCGGCGCTGAAAGGCTGGCAGAAAGTGATTGATGAAGTCCATGCGGCCGGCGGCAAAATGGGGCCGCAGATTTGGCATGTGGGATCGGTTAACTCTGCGGGAACGGAGTGGGAGCCACAATCCGGGATTGAAAGTCCCTCTGGTCTGGTGGCACCAGGGATGCCGCGGGGTCAGGCCATGAGTGAAGAAGATATTGCCGATACCATCGCGGCTTATGCTCGGGCGGCGGCAGATGCCGTCCGACTTGGTTTTGATACACTGGAAATACATGCTGCACATGGTTACCTGATCGACCAGTTTTTCTGGGGAGAAACCAATTTACGCACGGATATATACGGCGGCGCCACGCTAAAGCAACGTTCTCGCTTTGCGACCGACGTGATAAAAGGTGTGCGTCAGGCGGTTGGACCAGACTTCCCGGTTCTGTTGCGCGTCAGTCAGTGGAAACCGCAGAATTACAGTGCACGTCTGGCCAGCACACCGTTGGAGATAGAAGATTGGCTCGTCCCTCTGGTGGAAGCCGGCGTAGATATTTTGCACTGTTCGCAGCGTCGTTTCTGGGAAGCGGAATTTCCCGAGGTGGATGGCGAGAATGGTCTGAACTTCGCTGGCTGGGTGAAAAAAGTGACTGGCGCCGCCACGATCAGTGTGGGTTCGGTGGGGCTGTCGGATGAGTTCATAACGGCGTTTAGCGGAAAAAGCTCAACGCCGGCACAATTGGACAATCTGCTGACACGGATGACGCGTGACGAGTTTGATTTAATCGCGATTGGCCGTGCATTGATAACCGATCCGAATTGGGTCGTGAAAGTGCGTCAGCATGACACTGAGCACCTGCAAGGGTTTGAGCCTGCCTCACTGGGCGAGTTGGTCTGAGGTTTTAATTAACCACATTGTTTCACGCCGTGATGTCGGTATCGACACCACAGACATCAACGCCAGTATTATTCCTGCACTGTCGCGGGAATAGTGCTGGCGTTACTGTGTCGGCCTCAGGAGGGATCGCCTCCCGCACGCGGATAGCAGGGTTTCTCACCATTAGCCCGGTCAAAGGCCGCCAGAGCAATAGAAAGCGACTCAATAACCGTATTACCCACCGCAGGCAGGCCGATCAGTATGGCGCCGGTAATTTCCTCACGCGTGGCTCCCGCCGCTTTGGCGCAATCAACATGAAACGGAATGCCGGATGTCATTCGGGTTGCGGCCAGTACCGAAAGATAGGCAAGCGTTTGTGTTTTGTTGTCGAGCGCACTGGTGTCGCCGAGTTCGTGAACAGTTTTCATCCAGATTTTGGCATAACCGGGAGCTTCAGTCAGAAAGGTTTGAAACGCAGTTGAGATTCTCATAATGTCCCCGCATAGACGGTCCTGTTGGACGATGATATGTGCTCTCTGGTATTAGCATAGCCTACTTTAACGCATCCTTTAGTGCTGTATTGCGCATCGGAAATACGCCATCATGGTGCCGAACCCGCTGCCAGATGAGCGATAGAAAATACGGGGAAGAGAGAGTAGTCATGACAGACGTTCCGGCAAATCAGAAACGTGGCTCAAACGATGATGCCGCGTCACACTTTATGGATCGCGAATTTTTAGAAAACCTGCGGCTTCAAATGCTGAGGTTTGCCACATTACAACTTTCTGAACATCATCAGGCTGAGGATGCTGTGCAGGAAGCGCTGGTTGGCGCATTAAAGAACGCCGCTTCTTTTGGTGGCCGTGCCGCGCTGAAAACCTGGGTGTTTGCCATTTTGAAAAACAAGATTGCAGATATTTTGCGGCAGAAGCAGCGCACGACGGAAGCCCGGAGTTTGTTACATGAAGAGGACGAAAGTCAGGATTTCGCGGCGCTCTTTGACGAGCGTGAACATTGGCCCGCCGATGGACGCCCCGGAAAATGGGAAACCCCGGAAGAGTCAGTGCGGGAAGCCGCATTCTGGCGCGTTTTCGAAGCCTGTCTGGAGAATTTGCCTGGTAAACAGGCGCGGGTGTTTATGATGCGTGAATTTATTGAACTGGATAGCCATGAAATTTGTACGGCGGTCAACATCTCCGTCAGCAATTTAAATATTATGTTATACCGCGCGCGCATGCGTTTACGGCTGTGTCTGGATGCAAACTGGTTCATGGAGAAATCGTCATGTTGACTTGTCGTCAGGCCACCCGCCTGTTATCCGAGGCACAGGATCGTCCGCTGGCTTTAAAAGAAAAAGCAGCGCTCAGATTACACTTGATGCTCTGTACCGGCTGCCGTAATTTTAATCAGCAAATTTTCTCTATCCGGCAGATATCGCAGGCTTATGCCAAAAGGAAAGGGGACGATTCCGACGATGACGGGCAATGATGGATGACCGCCCCTTTCTCTTGATGAGAACGCGGGCGGTTTGTTCAGCCATAGCGTCGAATAAGCCAGTGGTCGATGGAGAGCCGTCCCGGGCCTTTAGCCATCAAAAACAGTAATGCCACGGCCCAGACGCCGTGTGTTGGATAGGCGTCAGGATAGACAAAGATTTCTATTGTCAGGGTCATAATCAATAACCCCAAGGCTGAAAACCGGGTGGCAAGACCGATTAACAGCAATACCGACAGCACATGCTCGGCACTGGCCGCGATCAGGGCGGCTAACTCCGGGGGAATCAAGGGCAGGCGATACTCTTCTTTAAACAGATACAAGGCGGACTCATTCAGGTGAGGCCAGCCTACGTGAATATTCCCCGCAACAAGATCAATTGCCAGACCGGAAATCTTGGTCTGTCCCGAGCGCCAGAAAATGGCGGCAATGGAAAATCGGGCCAGCAAGGTAATCAGGCTATCCGGAATCAGACTAAAACCGGCGATAACCCGTGAACATAACCTGAACCGTGGCGTGTTGGCGGGTTTGGAGTGCAGAGAGGTAATGGCCATGGGAATGTTCCTTATGGATGCAACGACACCAGTGTATGGCTGTGAATTAACAGGCTCAGCGTGGTAATCAGATCGAAGTCGGATATGTGCTGCTGAACCTGCGTCAGTGCCTGCCCGAGGCTGGCACCTTGCTGTAGTTGCGCGAGAAACAGCGCCGTTCCGTTATCGATAGACAGCACATTGACCTCCAGCGCAGGTCGGATGATCAATGCATGCTCGGCCTGATAAGGGTTGATGTCGGCCAGTGAGCCAGTCTCCTGATGTGCCGCCCAGATAGAGACAATGGCGTAGGGTGAATTCAGTAATCCCAGCGAGGGATGCAGACCGACGCGCAGATCCGACAGCAATGTCGTATCGGACAGCGCGGCGACCAGATGGTCGTGTGACGACAACACGCTGTCAGCCGCGTGATAAGCCCTGACGAGAAGCACTTCCAGCGTCGCGATATCCGCCAGATAAGGCACCGATGCCGCCGGGGGGAAATCAGCGATAAAGTGGGGCAGTGTGTCGCCATAATCCACCAGAATCGGCGAACGCGGTGGATGATGTGTTATATACAGCGCTGACATGGCGCGGAAGAAGGGCTCACCAACCAGTTGCTGAGTGACTGGAAAGGTGTCGGCCAGCGCATCAATAAGCGAAACCATGACATTATTGCGATAGACGTCAAAGCGTGCCCGGGGGCTTGACCCGTTCCAGGTGAACAGATCTGGCGGCATCGGGGCATCGGGGTCACGCAGCGCATCGTAAAACGCGTGTTGTCCGCTCATACTGTGCCCTCCATGGGATCATGATGTCGGGCGGCATGGGCGTTCAATCGCTGTTCCGCCAGACGGGCTTCATGGCACAGCACCGCCAGCGAGGGAATATCATTATCGCGTTCGATCAGGGTCGGAACCGGCCCCAGTTCAGACAGGGCAAACGCATAGAGTTGCCAGACCGCGTCGGCAATCGGCGCGCCATGACTGTCAATCAGCAATGGGTCGCCGAGCGCATCCTCTTCCCGGGCAAACCCGGCCAGATGTATTTCGCCAATCCATAACCCGGACAGCGCCTGAAGATAAGCGTAAGGATCGCGTCCATGATTGGTACAGGTGACATAGACGTTGTTGACGTCCAGCAACAGGCCGCAGCCGGTATGCCGAAGCACCTCGCGGATGAAATCGGTCTCGCTACGATCGGAGGTGGTAAATTCGACATAGGTGGCGGGGTTTTCCAGCAACATCGGACGACGTAACCGGTTTTGCACCTGATCGATATGTTCACAGACCCGATGTAACGTCTGATGGTTGTAAGGCAGTGGTAACAAGTCATTAAGGAAGGTGCCGCCATGACTGGACCAGGCCAAATGTTCTGAAAACGACTGGGGCTGATAGCGGTCTATCAAGACAGCCAGTCGGTCGAGATGCGGTTTGTCCAAAGGACGCTCGCTGCCAATCGACAAGCCAACGCCGTGAATGGATAAAGGATACTGCTCCCGGATCCGGGTCAGATAGTGGTGGAAAGGTCCGCCCGCCACCATATAGTTTTCGGCGTGAATTTCGAAAAAGCCCAGGTCGGGCTGCTCCTCAATAATCGCCAGAAAATGCTCGGGTTTAAGCCCGATTCCCGCCCGAAGGGGTAATGCGCTACCCGTGGTAATAAGAGAAGCACCGCAGGCTGATGGTGCAAAAGAAACAGTCGATTTCATCCTGGGTGCTCCCTGGTGTTGGCAATGTGGGTAAAAGATTAAGCCTGTTTTTCTGTGAACGCTTTCAACTGACCCATACCGGTTGGTGACGTCGGGGACGCGGTGGTCACACAGGTTCCGGCCGGGACCAACTTCCAGGCATTGCCCTGATAATCTTTCTTGGCGGTTCCCGCGCAGGTCGTGCCGGCGCCGGCTTTACAATCGTTTTTACCTTTAAGGGCGACGCCAAAACACTTCTCCATCCCCTTCATACCTGTTTTGTCGGCAGCGTGTGCAACAGAGGCGCTCATGGTCAACACGGTACCCAAAGCAAGGGCAAGTGCAGCGGCGGTCGTTTTTGTCGTCATGGTGATTCTCCTGGCTATTTATTTTTAACGCCCAAAGGGCAGGTGTATGTGGCAAAGGGAAATTGGCGATGGACCGTCAATTCTCTCTTTCACATACATAGTCGGAGTAAGGCACGGGTTTCTTACACTGCAATTGAAAAAAATTTTTAGCGGGGTAAATTGCGGCGGCGTTCCATAATGATGGCTACACATCGGGCGGGAGACAACGTGGCAGTATCCAGCACCAGATGGTCGCGATTCCAGGCTTCATAATGACGAGATTCAACCTGTTCCCAGGTCGGAAGCGTCAGGCCGTCGACTGTGGAACGCCGGGTTTCCACCCGGTGTCGATGCTCGGTCTTGTCGGAGCACACGACTTCTATTTCGAGGAAGGCGACATCGGCTTTTTGGGCGACGGCGCGATAGTCATCCCGCGTGATGCAAAGCGGGTTGACCGAATCGGCGATGACGATACGGCCGATACGGAGGTTATCCGCCGCGACGCGGTAAGCCGCCAGATATCCCGCTGGTCCCATGTCAGCGTCGGGGGTGAGGATACCGGACGAGCGGATCGCCTGTTCGATGGAGTCAATGCGCAGATAAACGGCGTTGAGGTCATAGGCCAGTTGTCGGGCAATCGTGCTTTTGCCGGTCGCGGGCAATCCTCCGAATATGATGAACATAACTGCTATTCCCCATAGGTTTAGCGCCGATCTTTGGTGATTTTTATCCTATCACTTGATAACAGAAGCAGCTTGATTTCTTCCGTTATCTCTTTCTGACGGTGCGTTGCATCACTCCGTGAAGGCGCAACATGTCAATCCACGACATCACAGGGTGTCGGGTTAATGGTGTTGCTGGTTCTTTCGGGCGTCGGGGTGGAACGCTTCGGCGGAAGAGCGCGCCATCCCTTCATAGGTTGCCCATTTTTGTTCAGCGACTTTTTGTGCAATATCGATGAGCCGCTGCGCCTCTTCCGGATGAAGCTGTACCAGTGACTGGTAACGGCTTTCATGTTGTCGATAGTCGCTGAGTGGCAGTGTGGGCCGCAGGCTGTCAAGGGTGAAGGGGTTACGTCCCTGTTCCCGCAATATTGGGTTGAAGCGAATTAACGGCCAGTGACCTGACGCGACGGCACGTTTTTGTTGGGCCAACCCGGTCTGCATATCAATGCCATGTGCGATGCAATGACTGTAAGCGATGATCAGTGACGGGCCCGGATAGGCTTCGGCTTCCCGCATGGCCTGAAGCGACTGCTGGGGATTGGCACCGAAAGCGATCTGGGCGACATACACATTGCCATAAGCGATAGCCTGTAACACCATATCTTTCTTCGCCATGGTTTTGCCGCCGGCGGCAAATTTGGCCACCGCGCCCAGGGGGGTGGATTTCGACATCTGGCCGCCGGTATTGGAATAAACCTCGGTGTCCATCACCAGAATATTGACATCACGACCGGAGGCGATCACATGGTCCAATCCGGAAGACCCAATATCATAGGCCCAGCCATCGCCACCGATGATCCAGATCGAACGCCTGATCAGATGGTCTAACAAGCTGAGTAGATTACGTCCGGCTTCCGAATAATCATACTGTAATAACGCCCGGACGTTGAGTAAGCGTTCGCGTTGCTGTTGGATTTGTGATTCGACTTGCTGAGGCGCATTGATTATCTGCTCTATCAGCTCGGGACCCAGTTGCTGCGCGGTGGCTCTCAAGGCATTCGCCGCCTGAATCCGATGATGATCGGCGGTCAGGCGAAAACCCAGGCCGAATTCGGCATTATCCTCGAACAATGAATTTGACCAGGCTGGGCCTTTACCGTCGCTATTTTTTGCCCACGGCGTCGTGGGCAGATTACCGCCATAAATTGATGAGCAGCCGGTGGCGTTGGCTACCATCATGCGGTCACCAAAGAGCTGAGTGAGCGTTTTCAGATAGGGCGTTTCACCGCAACCGGCGCAAGCACCTGAAAATTCAAACAGCGGCTCCAAAAACTGCACGCCACGTACCGTTGAAAAATCAACCGCAGAGCGCTTCGGCCAGGGCAGGGTGTTGAACCACGTCAGCGCCCTTTTTTCCCGTTCAAGGATCGGTAACTTATCGACCATGTTAATGGCGCGCTGGTCGGTATCGTCGGCTCGAACCGGGCAAGCCTCTACACACAGACCACAACCGGTGCAATCTTCCGGATAGATCTGCAATGTGTAGAGCGTATCTGGAAATCCCCGGGCGCTTATCGGCATCCATTTGGCGCCTGGTGGGGCGTTTTCGACCAAATCCTGATGATAAAACTTGGCTCTGATAGCGGCATGTGGACAGACAAAGGAGCAATTACCACATTGAATGCACAGGTCTTCGCGCCAGTCTGGGATCGCCAGCGCAATATCGCGCTTTTCCCACTGACTGGTTGCTGATGGATAGGTTCCGTCGGGCGGTAATCGTGACACCGGGATCTGATTACCCCGTTCCTGCAACATCTCAGCGGTGATGTTGCGCACAAATAATGGGGCGGTGGCGGGCAGTTTCCAGCCGGCGTCTGAAGCACCGGTGCCGTGTTGTGAAATATCCACCGGATGCAGGTGCGCTAATGTGACATCTACAGCGTCAAAATTCTTTTCAATGATGTCGCGACCTTTCTTTTGATAGGTCTTCTCAATACTCTCTTTGATCAGCGCGATGGCCTGCTCTTTGGGCATGATGGCGGATAAGGCGAAAAAACAGGTCTGCATGATGGTATTAATGCGTGTTCCCATGCCGGTCAGTCGCGCGACTTCCGCCGCATTGATCACATGGAACGCCAATTGTTTCTGCTGGATCTGTTGCTGTACCCGGCGTGGCAGATGTGACCAGGTGTCCTCTGCCGGGTAGGGACTGTTGAGCAGAAAGGTGGCGCCGGTTTCTGCGTAACATAATAAATCGAGGGATTCGACGAAATTGAATTGATGACAACCGATAAAATTTGCCGAGGTAATGAGATAAGGGGCGTCGATGGGCTCAGGGCCGAAACGCAAATGTGAAACGGTCTTTGAACCCGACTTTTTCGAGTCATAGACAAAGTAGCCTTGTGCAAAGTAATCAGGTAATTCGCCGATGATTTTGATGCTGTTTTTATTGGCGCCGACCGTGCCATCGGCTCCCAGACCGAAGAACAAGGCGCGTACCTGATTGGGTGGTTCGATTTGCCACGCTTCATCCCACGGCAAACTTAACTGCGTGACATCGTCAATAATGCCGATGGTGAAGCCCTCTTTCGCGCTGGTTTTCTGTTGCTCCTCAAAAACGGCTTTGACCATCGCGGGGGTGAACTCTTTGGATGACAAACCATATCGCCCGCCGGTGATTCTCGGCAGGTGTGGTAATTGTCCATGCTGCGTGGCGGAAACGAAGGCGCTGACGGTGTCTTTATACAGTGGTTCACCCTGTGAACCGGGCTCTTTGGTGCGATCCAGGACGGTGACAAATCGGGTGGTGGACGGGAACGCCTTAATGAATATGTCGTTGGGGAAGGGGCGATACAGGTGAACGGTCACCACACCGTATTTCCCCCCTTGGGCATTGAGCACCGCAACGGTCTGTTCCACGGTCGATGCGCCAGATCCCATAATGACGATGACGTGTTCCGCATCGTCTGCGCCATGATAGTCAACCAGATGATATTGTCGCCCGGTTAATTCAGCGAACTGGGTCATGGTCCGTTCAACAACATCCGGCACGCGATCGTAATACGAATTAACCGTTTCCCGACTTTGAAAATAGGTATCTGGATTCTGAGCCGTTCCTCTGATGAATGGCTGATCCGGATTCAGCGCCCGGGCCCGATGGTCACGAACCTGCTGATCGTCGATCATCTGCCTTATCTGTTCATCGGACAGACGGGAAATTTTATTGACTTCATGGGAGGTGCGAAAACCATCGAAAAAGTGCAGGAACGGAATGCGGGTGCGTAATGTTGCGGCGTGGGCAATCATCGCCATATCCTGTGCCTGTTGCACCGACGCAGATGAAAGCAAGGCAAAGCCGGTTGTTCTGGTGGCCATCACATCCTGATGATCACCAAAAATGGACAATCCCTGCGCCGAGAGCGAACGGGCGGCCACATGAAAAACCGTCGCTGTGAGTTCACCGGCAATCTTGTACATATTCGGGATCATCAGCATCAGCCCTTGTGATGCGGTAAACGTGGTACTCAGTGCGCCAGCCTGCAATGCGCCATGAACCGCTCCCGCCGCGCCGCCTTCATGCTGCATCTCAACGACGGTTGGAATGTTTCCCCAGAGGTTGGGAATGTGCTGCGTCGCCCACTCATCAGCCAGCTCCGCCATGGTGGAAGAGGGCGTGATGGGGTAAATCGCGCAGATTTCACTGAGCTTATAAGCTATCCACGCGGCGGCTTCATTGCCATCCGTCATCACCATGTCGGAGATGGACGTCTCAGAATGTGTATTCATTATCAACCACCTCACTCACCATGCTAATGGCATGACAGGGGCATTGGTCATAGCACGCGCCGCAGCCGGTACATTTATCGTAATCAATACGATATCCCCGTCCTTTACCCAACTTGAGAATGGCGTCCTCCGGGCATGATCCGTAACAGCCATCACACTCGAAACAATTGCCACAGGAGTAGCAGCGGGCCGCTTCATAACGCGCTTGTGTGGCGGTGAGTCCGCCGATGATTTCGTCAAATCCATCGCGCTGTTCCGGGGTGACAACCGGCTGGCTGGTTGACTCGGCATCCGTGTCGAACCACAGATTCAATGCTGAATAGGGAATGCCGGCGTTAGTGTCGGCTTTTCGGTAGGGTTGATGACGTAGCCAGCCATCAATATGTTGCGCCGCTTTCTTGCCATGCCCGGTGGCGACCGTGACGGTTCGTTCCGATGGCACCATATCGCCACCGGCAAAAATACCCGGCACGCTGGTCATCATGTGTTCGTCAACCACCACCACGCCATCTTCATGTAATTCAATGCCGGGAATGCGGGCGATAACCGAGAGATCCACATCTTGTCCCAACGCCAGGATCACGCTGTCAGCTTCCAGCGTTTCATATCGGCCGGTTGGCTGTGGTCGCCCGTTGTCGTCAATCTCCATCTCTTCAATGGTTAACGTCGTACCATCAATATCCCGAATGGTACGCAGCCAGTTAATGATGACGCCCTCTTCTAACGCTTCATCGGCTTCAAACTGATGCGCCGGCATATGTTCACGATCTCGTCGATAGATGATAACCGCTTCTTCCGCCCCCAGACGATGCGCGGTACGCGCCGCATCCATCGCCGTGTTGCCGCCACCATAGATAGCGACACGACGACCCAATTTGGGCACGTCGCCTTGTTCAACCGCCGAAAGATAACTGACCGCATCCAGAATGCGTCCGGCATCACGCCCTGGAATGTCGATTCTCTTGGCTAAATGCGCACCGATAGCCAGAAAAACGGCATCAAAGCCATACTCGGTTTTTACCTTGAGGACATCATTCACTTTCTGATTAAGCTTCAGCGTAATGCCAGTATCGAGGATGTGTTGGATCTCCTGATCCAGCACATCACGGGGCATTCGGTAAGCAGGGATGCCGAAACGCATCATCCCGCCAGCCATCGGACCGGCCTCGTGAATTTCCACCTCATGGCCGAGGCGACGGAGTTGCCAGGCACAGGATAATCCCGAGGGACCGGCGCCGATCACCAGGACCTTTTTACCGCTCGGAACGGCGGTGAATTTGGTTTTCCAGCCATGCAGTAGCGCCTGATCGCCCAGAAAACGCTCGACGGCATGAATACTGACGGATTGGTCGACCTGGGCTCGATTACAGGCATTTTCACACGGATGGTAGCAAACCCGGCCATGCACGGCGGGCATCGGGTTATTGGTCACCAAATGTTGCCAGGCCTCTTCGTAGCGCTCTTCCTGTGCCAACGCCAGCCACTCCTGAATATTCTCGCCAGCCGGACAGGCCTGATTACAAGGCGGCAGTGAATTTTGATAAACGGGATGAGTACGTCGGATCGGCCCCGTGCCTGTTTTAGTCCGTAAATCAGGCGGCTGGGTCATATCATTAGTCGATTTCTTCATATGACACCCTTTGTGAAAACCCATGTTCGGCATGAAGAATAGTGATGGGGTTCTTATTAAGAAACTGTAGTTCATGGTGGCGTGATCTACCTGCGTACATGAAGATTTTCTCCCAAATTTGTGCTGGCATACATCCGGGGAATGGCTCGTTTAGGCGGGAAATTTATACAGATCGTGATGCATTATCGTGAAACTGGCGTTTTCGCCGGGTTTAAAATGAAAACCCCCGGATGAAAACCGGGGGGAATGTGTTTTGCTGGAGGGTGAATTATTTACGTTTTTTAATGTAGCGCTTTGCGGCTGAGTTTGGCACGCAGCTACAAAATAGTTATTTTTTTTGACACCAATATGGATGAAAATCGTGAATTCTGAGGTTTTAAATTTTGCGTAAATACATTGCCAGCCGCCTGACGTAATGTTTCATTTAATAATGATAGCGACAGGAAATCATCGTAATAGCGCTGTCACTAACGGCATAGACTAAACGATTCGTGTCATCAATGCGACGAGACCAAAAACCAGTCAGGTTTTCTTTGAGTGGTTCTGGCTTGCCAATACCATCAAAGGGAGAACGCTTAACGTCGTTAATAAGTTTATTGATTCGCTTCAGCGTTTTCTTATCTTGGGTCTGCCAATAGATATAGTCATTCCATGCTTCATCAGTCCATGACAATAAACGACTATTCATCAAGTAACTCTCGTTGAGCTATTTGACCGATTTTATATTGTTCAATTGAACGATTCAAATGCGCGGCGTTGGCCGGAGAACGTAGCAAATGCACCGTTTCCATTAAGCTGTTGTAATAGTCTAATGACATCACAACAGCATCTTCGGCATCTCTACGGGTGATTACGGTGGTGTCGGCATTATTAACCACACCGTCTAACACTGCTTTTAAACTATTTCGAGCTTCGGTAAAAGAGACGATTTTCATAGAGCCTCACTTGTACGTTTAATAAGACAAGTATAACCCCAGTAATCAAACTTGTACAATAAAGGAACAGAAAGATCGTTACCTGGCGTTAGCGCCCAGCTTTGGGCGGGTTTGACACGCAGCGAGATGACAAAAAGCATGCGTTGATCTGTCCGCTTGTCTGCTGGATACATCTGATTACTGGACCATGCCGACACTAAATAAGCAGACTAGTGCAATATTGTAATACTCATGTGCACTAGCCCCGGCATTTTCCTGGTTACGATCCGCCCGCCTGACTCATCATTCTGACAAAATTCCGGATCACAGCCGACTTCTCCTGTTCGCGGTAAATCAACCCCAGCGCCGTCGTCAACGGTTGACTGATACCATGATAGGTCACGCCATCGGAATGAATGCTTTTTAGCGATTCGGGAATTACCGCGACCCCGAACCCTGCCGCGACCAGATTAATACTGGATGAAATCTGCGGGGATTCCATTTTAAGGAGAGGGGAGAAACCCGCGTCCTGGCAAGCCCGGATAATCGAATCATACAGTACCGGGCCGATTTCACGGGGAAAGGTGATAAAGCTATCGCCAGCCAAATCACTCAGCGAGATTTCCGGGTTTTGTGCAAGTTGGTGCCCAAGCGGCAATACCGCAATCATCGGTTCATCGACCAATTGCACGCAATTGAGGTGTTCAATTTTTAGCGGCAGCCGAACCAGTGCGCAGTCAATTGCCGCATCACGAACGCTATCCATCAAATCGATACTGTTGCTCTCTTTCGAATGGATAACCACATCTGGATATATTTTCCTGAATTCCCGCATCGCTGATGCGACGAAACCGTGAAAGACGATCGAACCGGCAAAACCGATCGATAAATGGCCGCTTTCTCCCCTGGCGACCATTTTTATTTGAGCCAGCGCACTTTCGGTTTCCGCGATAATCTTCTGTGCTTTTTCACGAAAGAAGATGCCCGCCTCGGTCAGTTCAACATGACGCTTATTGCGGATAAACAGCGGTGTGCCAATTTCATGCTCTAATTTCTGAATCTGTTGGCTCAGCGGCGGCTGAGCAATGCCTATCTTCTCGGCGGCCGCTGTGAAATGCAGGGTTTCTGCCACGGCCAGAAAATACCGTAATTGTCTGAATTCCATTTGAGCACCTCTGTTATGGGGTAATTAATATCTTTTCCATATTAAAAAGACAATAACAAAGTCTTAGACGTCACAGATTCATATGGATATATTTAACATATACTTTACAAAGGTTTTAAATGTCCATGGTCATAAGACCATCAGGAGCACCCGTTATGTCGACGCTTATTCATACCTCTGAAGTTGAACTGGCTTGCGAAAAAACAACAGATAAACAACTGATTGAAACACTTCAACACCTTGTTGGTCATCAATATGTCCTGACCGATGAAAGCGCTACCCAGCAATACCGGAAAGGCATTCGTTTCGGCAACGGCAAAGCACTGGCCGTGGTTCGCCCCGGTTCACTGGTGGAGCAATGGAATGTGCTAACCGCCTGCATTAAAGCGAATGTGATCGTTTTGTCACAAGCCGCCAATACTGGTCTGACCGGCGGTTCAACCCCGGATGGTGATGATTATGACCGCGAAATCGTGATTGTCAGTATGACCCGCATGAAGAAAATCTACTTGGTTGAAGATGCAACACAGGTGGTTTGCTTACCGGGCTCAACGCTCAACCAGCTTGAAGAAGCGTTACGTCCGCATGGCCGCGAACCGCATTCGGTCATCGGATCAAGCTGCATCGGCGCCTCGGTTTTCGGCGGGGTATGTAATAACTCCGGCGGTGCACTGGTGCACCGTGGCCCGGCCTACACTCAGATGTCGCTCTTTGCCCGCGTGAATGAAGCCGGAAAACTGGAACTCATCAACCACCTCGGTATCCAACTCGGCGATGAACCGGAACAGATTCTGGCGGCGCTGGATAACGGCACATTCAAACCAGAAGATATTCAGCACAATGTCGGTGAGGCGTCGGATCATCACTATGCTGAACATGTCCGCCAGATTGATGAGGAGACGCCAGCTCGTTTTAATGCTGATCCGGCCCGTCTTTATGAATCATCCGGCTCTGCGGGTAAAGTCATGGTGTTTGCGGTACGTCTGGACACGTTCCCTATCGAAAAAGGAGCGAAAGTTTTCTATATCGGCACCAACAGTGCTGATGAGCTGACAGATATTCGCCGCGATATTCTGGGCAAATTTAAATATCTGCCGATCTCTGGCGAATATCTACACCGCGACGCTTTTAATATTGCGGAAATCTACGGCAAAGATACCTTCCTGATGATTGAGTGGCTCGGCACTAACCGGTTACCCGGTTTATTTGCTCTGAAAGCAAAATGTGATGCGATCTTCGGGAAAATTCCTTTCTTGCCGGCAAATCTCACCGATCGGGTGATGCAGGGGCTGAGTCATCTGTTCCCGAGCCATTTACCGAAACGGATGCTCGAATTCCGGGATCAGTATGAACACCATTTACTGCTGAAAGTCTCCGCTGCCGGTGTGGATGAAGCCCGCGCTTATTTGCAGGATTATTTTGAGAGGGCGGGCGGCAGTTTCTTTGAATGTACGGATGAAGAGGGGGCCAAAGCATTTCTGCACCGTTTTGCCGCCGCGGGCGCGGCAAATCGCTATCGTGCCGTACACACCCAGGAGGTTGAAGATATTATGGCCCTTGATATCGCCTTGCCAAGAAATACCCATCAGTGGCGGGAAACCCTGCCGAAAGACATGGAAGAAAAACTGACGCTGAAACTCTATTACGGCCACTTCCTGTGTTATGTCTTCCATCAGGATTACATCGTAAAAAAAGGCAACGACTGCATGGCTATTGAGCATCAGATGTGGAAATTACTGGACCAGCGCGGCGCTGAATATCCGGCTGAGCACAATGTTGGTCACCTCTATCATGCCAAACCCGCGCTGAAGGCCCATTATGAAAACCTGGACCCGCTGAATTGTTTCAATCCGGGGATCGGCCACACCTCAAAACTGTCACACTACAGGCAACCTGAGCATTGTGATTGTGGCCATGACCACCGTGTCGATTGATAAATGCCGCACATTGATAACCCGGTCGAACTGTTGGTTATGAAGCCGTTCGATCGGCAGGGTGATTTACACCATCGTTAGTGATAACCTCACCCAAATCAAACGGATTTACACCCTCCAGACAACCTACATTAAAGCCATATTCAGACGGATTTGAGCGTCGTTGATGATGGGTATAAATACCGCAATTTGAGCAGAAATAGTGCTTCGCGGTATGGGTATTGAACTGGTAGAGCTTCAACATGTCTTGACCTTTCACGATACGAATTCCATCGAGTTTAACCGATGCAACAATCGCCCCTTTTCTCCGGCAGATTGAGCAATCGCAACGTCTTGGATTCTCGATGCCATTTGGCAACGTTAGCTCTAATTCAACCGCACCGCAGTGGCACGTAGCTTTGTGTTTTAGCTGAATTTCAGTCTTTCCGACTTTCTTGATCATGCTGTAATTCCTCCAGATTTAGTATCACTGTCAGTGAGGGTTCCGCAGTACGATTAAATTTCGGGGGACGTCAGGTAATGACAGAACCGTTATCCTCAAAAACGACCGCTCTTGCAAAGAGATAGGCCTGGCACAGAATCGGCAGTTCTCGACGTAGTGCGGCGAGTTCTTGCCGTGTCGCGTTGCGCTCCAGCACGGCGCGGGTAGCGCCTACCAATGTAGCACGCAAGGTGAAGGCAACCGCATCTGGGTGGTCGAAAGTTGCGTCTTTGGCGCTTTTCAACAGATCACGCATCGCAGCGTGGTTGCGTCGGGCGATGTTATCGATGAGGTCGTCCGTGTCGAGTTCCGCTGCAACGGCGTAAAGTGCGCGAGCCGTGTCGGTATCCCGCGTTTTCGCATCAAGAAAGGCATCGACCAGTGTATCGGATATGCTCTTCAGTGACATGCCACGACAACGCGCGCAAGTGGTCAAAACCGCATCGGATACAGCCTCAAGGTGCCTCTGTAGCAGAGCAAAAAGTAGCGCCTGCTTTTGCGGGAAGTATTGGTACATCGTGCCGACTGAGACACCGGCACGCTCCGCAACCCGCGTAGTGGTCAGACGCGATAAACCATCCGACAGCAAAACCTGAATGGTCGCCTCGAATATGGCATCGACAGTGACTTTCGCACGGGCCTGATGCGGCTGTTTCCGGGCTTTTAGGTGTTCGGGAGACATCCTCGGCATAGGCGAATTCCAAAGCTGAATAATACTTCATAAAATACAGTCAATTCATATGCGCTTCAACAAATTCGCAAGAGGATGAGTGATGACACAGTTTATCGGTAAGACCGCTCTCGTCACGGGAGCCAACAAGGGCATTGGCCTGGAGATCGCCCGTCAGCTTGGGAAAGCAGGGCTGCACATTATCGTGGCGGCTCGTGATAGGGCGCGAGGAATGAAAGCGACTCAGGTTCTTCAGGATGAGGCGATTGTAGCCCGTTTTTTGCGCATCGATCTGACTGATCCCGTATCCGCAGAAGATGCCGCTGCGGATATTCACAACCGGGAAGGGCAACTGAATATCCTGGTTAACAACGCTGGCATCACGGACCCACAGGATGGCTCACCGGGCTCGGCCAACCTGGACGCCGTTCGGCGGATCGTCGACACGAACTTTTTCGGTACGTTGGCCGTCACGCAGGCCATGCTGCCGCTGCTGAAAAAGTCTATCCCGGCGCGGATCGTCAACGTCTCCAGTGGCCTCGGTTCTCTCACACTCTACAGTGACCCGAACTGGGAATACGCCCCTTATCGGCTCATCGGCTACGGTGCCGCCAAAGCCGCTGTGAACATGCTGACAGTACAACTCGCTGCGGAACTTCGCGATGCCGGTATCAAAGTTAACGCCGCCGATCCCGGCTTTACGGCAACGGATCTCAATGGCTATCGGGGACACCAAACCATTCCCCAAGGCGCGGCGGAAGCCATTCGCCTGGCGCTTCTCGATGACGACGGTCCAACGGGCGCGTTTTTCAGCGCTGAAGGTCGCGAACCCTGGTGACACAGAGGACATGCGGGCAGACGGTTTTTTATGCCCACTCCGGCAATCAGTGGCCGCGGTTAAGACTGCACTGGTGAATGACGCCCGCCTGGCGCCTCACGCATTTAAACTTCACTGGACGTTTTTTCCCGTACCGCAGAACGGGTTGCCGGCGCCGGACTTTTATACCACCAGATCCCCAACAGTACGGCGGCGACGCCAATCCATTGCAGCAATGCCAGCTTTTCATCAAAAATGAAAAAGCCAAGCAGAATCGATACTACCGGGCGGGCGAGCGTCGAGACCGAGGCCAGCACCACATCTACGTGCTTGAGCGCATACGCCATCAGCCCGTGGCCCAGAAGTTGGCTGATCAGCGCCAGCAAGACGATCACCAGCCAGCCCTTCTGCGTATCCGGCAGAATTTGCGCGCTAGTGGCTAGCGCCACGGGTAATAGCAGCAGCGCGCATGTGAAACTGTTCCAGATAATAATGTGGTGAGAGGTGAAATAATCTCGCAGCGACTTAACCAGTAGCAAATAGATAGCGTAGAAAAATGCTGAGTTAAGCGCGAGCAGGTCGCCGGTCACCGACTGCCTGGAAAACGCGACTCCGGCGCTGCCATCAAATACCAGTAGACAGGCACCAAGGATACTCAACGCCAGCGCCAGCAGCTTATATGTGCCGATCTTTTCATTCAGGAAAAGAAAAGACAGCAGTGCCACAAAGACGGGAGACAAGTTCATTAAGATCGACGTGTTTGCCAGACTGGTCAGCTTTACCGCCCAGTGGTTTGACAGTAAATCTACGGACGATACTGCGCCGGATAGCACCAGCAACCCGAGCATCGCCCGATTGCTACGCCTGAAATTTTTGGGTTTTATATCCTGGCTCTTGCCTGAAGGCCAGGCAAAGGCGGCGGAGGCTAAACCGCCAGCCAGGAACATGCGTAACATCAGCGTTGACGTCGCATCGACTTCACTGAGCTTGACGAACGCAATCGCAGATGCAACGCCGATGGTACTTACTATTAATGCTAAAACGGGAAGTAAAGCATTATTACTCACCTTCATGACGCGTCCTTACAATTATATAAGTTGGGTTGAGCAGTGTATGCCGCCAGACTGCTTCTGGTGCTCGGAAAAAGAGATCGGATGTATGTCATAGCCACGGGCCGACAGTTGGTCAAGCAGGCGCGATGGTGCGGCGTTATTAATCCAGATATGGTTCCCCGACGAGAACGCGTTAGCGCACCAGGCCGCCATCATCTTTTCATCAAGCAGGATCGGCTTCAGATCGGCGGACTGCGCTGCCTGACGCAGTGTCAGGTTTTCCTCCGTCACACGCCAGCCCGATGGTGTCCTGCGATAAATGCTGACCTTTGAACGGTCAATAGCGTCCGCTCTTCTTGTGTCAATCAACAGCGTATCTCGCAGCAGGCAAACATAGTGATCGAGATGGAACTGTTCGGGATTGCGCCATGTGTCCTGTACCGCCAACACAACATTGGTTTTGAGCAGGCCGGAAGCAAGCAAAAAATGTAGGGTCTGTTCTTCAGTGCGGAAACCGACGTTGATAACAGAGACGAATTCATTCTCCTGATAATCACCTCCCTCAAGTAATTGTTCGAGCTCTACGAGGCTATGTCCGTGAGCGGTAACGACCTTCTTTACGACCTCGACTTCCCGAGCCCGATCCTGGCGTTTCAGACGACCGAAAACCGGTTGACCACCCACGTTAATAAAGTGGTCACGCGGAAACAACAACCCATACAGTGGGTTAATTTCATAGCTTTCGTATGTAGCGTCAGGACTGATGCGACCGAGTTCATCATTGTAGTGCAACCGCAGTTTCGGCTGATGGATGACAATCTCTGCCAGCGCCTGGCGACTGATGCAAGTAAGTTGCTCATGGGCAAGGCGCTGGCGGGTCTCCGGAACGTCATCGGCAAATCGTAGCGCGCGTCCAGCAAGTCGCTGCATCTCTGCTATCGGAACATGCGGCCCATCATCGTTAAACAGGGCATCAGATAAGAAAGCGGTAAGGATACCCGCAGCATTAAACGACCTGGCCAGCGCCAGCGCCAGCACATCAGCATCAGCTTGCCGGAGCGAGTAGGGCTGTTGCGTCTCCATAAACACCGACATAGTAACGGGTTGCGCAACGGAGGGTAGCTGTAGAAGGACTTTCACTAATGGTTTCCTGCTAACTCAAACCGCACGGATCGATTTCTGTAGTATGTTCATACACTGCGTAATGGCGCTTTCCACTTCGGCCTGGTTATCTCCCGTAAAGTGCAGCTTGGCGGGGATATCTTCGTAACTGAATTCGCTATTTTCGCCTCCAGGCTGGATACAGCGATATGTCAGCAGGGGGTGAGACAGATTCATATTCGGATCGAAGGCATAACCTCCGGAAAACGGGTTCGGCATCATGACAAAACCGGTGATTCGCGTTTTCACTGGGGAAATGGCGATACCGAGCGCGGCCTGAGTCCACAGCGCATAAAGATCGATCCCCTCGCTGCGCAAGGTGATGAATGGAATCTCTCCACCACCAACCCGACCGCCAATCTCCAGGAAGACCAGTTCCCCGTGGCATTCGATAAGCTCTAAATGAATAGCCTGGTTTTCCAGGTTCAACCGGGTACAGACTTCCTGAGTGAAGATTTGCGCTGTGGCGATAAACTCGGGGTTGTCAACGGTTACCGAGCCGAGCGGTTGACCATTGCGGAAGTCCAGGCAGGTGTTGAGATATTTCGACACTTTAAAATAAGGCATGCTGCCGTTGGCGAGAATAGCGTCGACGTGATAAATATCGCCTTCTATATACTCTTCGACTTCATAGCCGGTGAAGTCCGCTAGCTCAATTGCCACGGGACGACCTTCCGGTGTGACGCGTAGTTCAAGGTGGAATGGGCCGACGTTCAGCTGTATGGCGTCCAACACCGCCAGCGTATAGTTGCTCATGGTCGTGTAAAACGCTTCAGTGTAACGCTGGCCTACTATATGTCCGATTTCAACAAAGTATGGCTCCGCACCGAGTAGTTTTTCAGTAACAGAGGCGATGGTAATGCTGCCGTCTTTACGCACCACGCCTTCGATGCTGTACTCTTTACCGGGGATATACTCCTCGACAATGACACATCCGCTGGCGGTGAAACCTACGTCGTTTGGTAATGCCTGGCTGAAGGCGTCCACTGCGGTGGTTAATTCCCCGAGATTGTGAACCTTGCGCACGTTGATGCTGCCGGCCATATCAACCGGTTTAACTACCGCCGGAAAGCTGAAGCCAGAAGGTATCTGCACCGGCTGTCCGGCACAAAGCAGGAAAAAACCAATATTGCTTAATCCTGCTTCAGTGAGTTGGCTGCGAAAGTTAAATTTATTGCGTACCCGCTGCACGGCGTAATCACTGAGATGTATTTTCCCTTGTGCAGCCCCTAAGCGTGCGGCCATCGGCACCGCATACTCTACGCCGGGCAGGATGGCACTGATATTTCCCAGTTCATCCAGCATCGCCTTCTGGAGGTCAAAATCACTGGTGTCAATCTTGATTACCTGATGCACTTTGGCGCGTAGCTCTGGGCTGAGTTGGCGTTCACCCTCGTCAGCGGAAAATACCCTTCATTGAACCAGTCTGCCTTGTGAAACTCCGCCATGATTTCGTCTTTGGCAAACTCCGCTTCCATGCAGGTATCAACGGCGGACTCAAGCTTTTTTAACATTGCATCTGTGGTAACCATTAAGTTTCTCTCTCGATTATCAGTTATTAATTAACATTTCTAATATTTGGTAAGGAAATGCTAGACCATCGGGAAACAACCATGCAACAAAATCATAATGAATATTTATCAATTGAAAAATTAGAAAATATATTGATACTTCTTTGATCCGTATTTTTTTGACTATCAGCATCTCGACTATCAAAGATGTGGTGTCGTGCGCTTTTTCTGCTTCAACAGGTGTATATGCACCTGTTAGCTGCGGTGATTACTCAATCTGGCGTTGCCAGCTCAACAGGAGATAGAATGCGCAAACGCGCCACTTGGGTGATAACTGCGTTGGTTAAAAACAGGCTTACGCTTACCATGCAGAAAATTCGCGATTGAGATGCCTTTTTTGAAAAAAAATAGCATGCTAATAATTTAAATATTTGATTATAAATATAAAGTAACCACAATAGTGAATTTTAAATCAGATTTATTGACTAAAAATTCACAGTGTTGTAACTTTGCAAATCTGATAAGTAACATTAAATATTTTTAACAAAAATGACCGAGCTTACTGTAAATGGAACGGCGTTTAACGTCTTGATAGGGCCTGCATTGTCAATTGTTATTTCATCAACTGACGCTCTAAACCCCTGGGGCTTACAAGAAAAATGTGGTGAGTGTTTCGTCGGGGTGGTGCAAGATAGCCTTGGTAGTGCCAGTACATCAGAACGAAAATTCCTTGATTTAATGGATCGTCATCCTTCTGAAGGTAGACTTCTATGTCAATATTCATTGAATTCAAAATCTGTCGTAAATCGCTTTGAGGGTTAATAATGAAATTTGAATTCAATAATGAAATTATGGAGAAGCTGGCTCCACTGTCATCTTTGAATAACCACGCAGGACTAAACACGTTGGCAAGGAGTTAGGTAATGAAAGCAACGAGATTATCAGGAATAATATATGCCTTACTGGCCGCTATATTCAATGGCACCGTGGGTGTATTCAGCGTGAAATTATTCCAGTCTGGTTTATCTCCCAATCAAGTTGCGTTCTATAAATGCTCTCTTGGACTGATCATTATTTCACTAATTGTGTTTTCTTTTAGAAAAGGCAAGGCGTTAGTGACTTTTTTCCGATCTAAATGGATAGTCGTCGCGGTGTGCGCATTCTTTGGTTTCTTTGTGCTATACCACTTTGAAACAAATGCCTACGTTACAACGAATGTCTCGACAGTCGTTTTTATTCTATTCGGCAGTGCTACTGTATTTTCATTTCTCCTGTCAGCTATTTCTGAGAGACGTTTTTTTAACGTCAAAGAAATACAGGCCATAGTCTTATCCATTGTTGGGTTGTACCTTATTTTTTCTAATGATGGTGGTATTAATCTCTCTCTTGATAAGGGGCTTATTAATGCTACGTTAGCCGGGCTTGGGTATGGGCTTTTCTTGTTTTTGTCAAAAAAACTAAAGTTGGGTTCTGGCATACCGCAAATGTGCATCTTGCTATTATTTGGCTCAATTTATCTCTACTTCCCAGTCCATCAAGAGTTAAAAATAAGCGATATCTCACCACAGGTTACTTTAATTCTTATTCTTCTCGCTATCCTTCCAACGATAGGGGGCTTTTGGTGTACAACTAAAGCGCTGACGTTGACATCAAGCCAGTCAGTTCAGTTGATTGAATTGTCCGAGCCTATTTTTGCAATAATTTTTAGTATGGTATTTTTGGGGCAGGTATCAACAATATCCCAATATATTGGCGGTGGATTAGTATTTTTTGCAATCTTCCTGCATGAATTTAATATCCTGCCACGAAGACTGAAAACAGCGTAATAGGCGCTAAAGGATGAAAACCTGCCTGTTTGCTTTTGAAAAGGAGGCGGGTAGAAGTTGACAGTAAGGTGCGCATTATTCCGCTGGATCGATAACTGCCCGCCAGTAGCGATGGAGGGCGGGAACGTCTTCGCTGGTCAGGATTGGCATGGACAGCTTCAGCTCATCGTCTTTCCAGTCCCACCAACGAAGTTCGAGCAGTTTGGCGATGTGAGCATCGTCAAATCGCTTTCTGATGACCTTGGCTGGGTTGCCGCCCACGATGGAGTAGGGCTCAACATTCTTTGTTACCAAGGCTCTGGTTCCAATCACCGCGCCATCCCCGACTGTGACGCCCGGCATGATGATTGCCTCGGACCCGATCCAGACATCGTTGCCGATCACCGTATCACCTGCTGGTCGATATCCATTCTCCGATTCTGCGAAAGCAGGGACATCGGACATCCAATAGAACGGGAACGTGCTGATCCAGTCATTTCTGTGGCCCTGGTTGCCGGCCATGATAAAGGCTGCGCCCGAACCAATCGAACAGAATGAACCGATAATGAGCTTGTCGACACCCTCGTCTGTCGAGAGGAAACGGGCGCATTCATCGAAGCCGTGTCGGTGATAGTAGCCGGAATAATAGCTATAGCGCCCGACCTGAATGTTTGGATTGGTGACGAGGCGGTCAAGACTAATGCCCCTGAAGGGGCTTTCAAAGATATTATCCATAGTAAGTACCATACGTTAGCAAGCCGCACATGCGGCAGCACTTCACCCGCCTATTAGCAGGCGAAAATTGACGAGCGATCTCTGGGTTGCTCGCCAAGAGCACCTCACGTTAAAAACGCGGAAGCGATATGTTGGTGGTACAGTTTGCGGACTTTATGCCGTGATCATGTACAAATTGGCGCTAAAATCCTAACGGTAGTTTCGTTCTCATGTCTCTGGGATCAACGGATTTTAGCGCAGAATTGTCGGTTCGCTATGCACCTTTGATGCGGATGCGATAAGCGGCGGCTATATCGTGCCGTAGACGGGAAATGGCGGTGAGGGAGGGATTCGAACCTCGATACGTTTTCACGTATACACACTTTCCATGCGTGCTCCTTAAGCCTCTCGGATACCTCACCGGATGCGGCCTTCGTCCAGCCCGTGTTTGAAGCGGCGACGAAGCGCATCGAGCGTCTGCACCGTCTGCCGCAGCCCGACAGCGGACAAGACCCGACATGAGCATCCGGCAGAAGCGTATATAATGTGACTATCCACGACGAAGGAGCGCGACATGCACACGCTTTCCCTTGAAAAAGCATTCACCCTGATCGAACCCGGACCCGTCATCCTCGTGACGACGAATGACGGTGTGAAGAACAATATCATGACCATTACCTGGACAATGGTCATGGGGTTTTCTGCGGCGTTCGCGATCACCACGGGCGCCTGGAACTATTCCTACGCCGCGTTGGAATCCTCACGGGAATGCGTGATCTCGATCCCGACGGTGGACATGATCGACACCGTCGTCGGAATAGGAACCTGCTCCGGCGCAGATACCGACAAGTTCGAGAAATTCGGCCTTACGGCTCTGCCCGCGAAACATGTGCGCGCCCCGCTCATCGGGGAATGTCTGGCGAATATCGAATGCCGCGTCACGGACATCGTCGAGCGGCATAGCATCGTCGTCCTGGAGGGTGTTGCGGCCTATCTGGACGCAATGCGCAAGGAGAAGCGCATGTTGCACGCCGTTGGGGACGGCACCTTCGTTGTGGACGGTCGCAGACTCGACCGCAAGGACATGATGCGATCCAAACTCCCTCCGGGGGTGTGAGCCGCATCGTCTCCGAACATCTTTCTGCGCGGCGCGCTTCTTTTCAATCGTCACCCCCTGGACCGACGCCGGAGTGCCGGAATGCACCCTCTAAATCCGGCACGCTGCAAGCCGCCGTTTCTCCGCCACGGTTCACCATAGCCCGCTGAATGCCGGGCCTCTACACGCTTGCGCGCCATCAGGCTTGGCTCAAGCGGCGGAGGCTCGAACCATGACCCACTTCGGATATGTCATGGCGACCTATTATCGGCTCTTCCAAGAGATGCACGACCTGAAGGTCAGAAGGGACGCGAAGTGTCGTGCGTGCAAAGGCGACATATAGCTCCAGCGACTGAAACTTCCGGATGAGATCCGGTGAGCTGCCGTGATAGAGTTCCAATGCCAACTTCCTGTTCCAGCACCTTGATCTGCTGGCTCAGGGGTACCTGCTGTATTCCGAGCTGTGCCGCAGCGTGCGTGATATGTCGCGCCTTCGCGATCGTCACAAAATATAGAAGCCGGCCTAGAACCATGCCATACTAACCCTGCCGAACGTAACGGCAACCCCCCATATTGGCTACGTCACGCTCGAGGAACGGGATCTGCAATTCTCGGATGTTTTCGATCAGATCGTCGCCTTCGATCGGGGACAACCTATCCACATGATTAATCCCGAGGCGCTTGACGGGAGGTAGTGACGCGAGCACAACGCATTGGGCTATCGCGCGTGCCTCTCATCCAGCCCATTGGAATTTCTGGCGCATAAACCGGCTCAAAGTCAGAAGACAATAAATGCGCCGATCGCCAAGTTCGGAAAAGTCGGAGGCAATTTGCAATGAGCTGGTCACCCAAACAATACACTGTATTCGAGGATCAACGCACCCGTCCAGTACGCGATTTACTCAATGCGGTATCTACTACCGATGTTATGGCGGCAATCGATCTCGGTTGCGGCCCCGGCAATTCAACTGGGATTCTTGTAGACAGATTTCCAAATGCATCGGTCAGCGGAATAGATAGCTCCGCAGATATGATCGAATCTGCCAGAAAGCGTCTCCCGAAATGCCAATTCACGGTCAAGTCTATCGAGGCCTGGGATGGGCCCGGTTCATTTGACATCATTCTCGCAAATGCGGCTCTCCATTGGGTGCCCAACCACGCATCTCTATTACCGCGATTGATCAAATTTCTTAGCAGTCGCGGAAGTTTGGCCATACAGATGCCGGACAACCTCAACGAACCCGCGCACCGGCTTATGCGTGAAATAGCCGTCGAACAGCCATGGGTCGACAAACTCGCCAAGTCTGCGGGTGAGCGTACGATAGTGGAAAGTGCAGATTGGTATTATAGCCTCTTGCGGCCGCTCTGCAGCAGAGTGGACATATGGCGGACCACTTATCACCACCCACTCGCAGGAGGCGCGAACGCTGTGGTGGAGTGGTTCAAAGGCAGCGGCCTTCGTCCCTTCCTCTTACCACTCAACGATATTGAACAAGAGAGATATCTTTCTCAATATCGTGCAGCCGTTTCTGATGCATATCCGACATTGTCTGATGGTACTGTGCTGCTGCCCTTCCCACGATTGTTCATCGTGGCGTCTCGTTGACAGTCAGCGAGACGCGTTGCTGATGAGGGGCGGCCGCTCGAGGTGGCGCAGTTTCCGCCCGACGACGAGTTGCTGCTCGCGGCGGGTGCTGGATTGGACGAGTTAGTCTGAAAGTTCATCTCGGTGTTGAACAGGACTTCCGGGCGACCAAGATGACGAGCGCATTGTCCGTCTGGTGGCCGATCATGTCGGCGCTCCGTGCGCCAACACACGATGGGACTGAAATGGCGGTGAGGGAGGGATTCGAACCCTCGATACGTTTTCACGTATACACACTTTCCAGGCGTGCTCCTTAAGCCTCTCGGACACCTCACCGGATGCGCCTATCGGCGACCGGCGCTACTCTAGGGAAATTCAGCCACAGCGTCAACCTCCTTGTGTCATGAAACAGTGCGTTTAGCCAAACTTAACGCAATTTGCTGCTTTCCTCGCCAGTCCGACAGAAAAACACGATATGGGCCATGCTGGAATGGGTTGCCATTATGTTAATGTGTGGTTACGTCCTGGTCGTGTCCGCTGTATCGTCAGCGGATAAATGATATGCTGGCTATCAAATGCCGAACCAGGAGAAATCATGTATCCCGTCGATTTACACATGCACACTGTTGCCAGTACGCACGCTTACAGTACCCTGCATGATTACATCGCTATCGCCAAGCAAAAGCAGATCCGTCTGTTTGCCATTACCGACCACGGTCCGGATATGGCGGACGCGCCGCATCATTGGCATTTTATCAATATGCGGGTCTGGCCACGGATGGTGGATGGAGTAGGGATCCTGCGCGGAATTGAATCCAATATCAAAAACCTGGCCGGTGAAATCGATTGCACCGGTCCCATGCTGGAGTGCATGGATGTGGTGATTGCTGGTTTTCATGAACCGGTGTTTCCGCCACGGGATGAAGCCACGCATACCGAGGCGATGATTGCCGCGATGGCACAAGGCGATGTGCATATTATTAGCCATCCGGGTAACCCTAAATTTCCGATTGATATTCGCGCAGTCGCGCAGGCGGCGGCAAAATATCATGTGGCGTTGGAATTGAATAACTCTTCGTTTACTCACTCCCGTAAAGGCAGTGAGCCGAATTGTCGGGCGATTGCGGAAGCGGTGCGGGATGCCGGTGGCTATCTGGCGCTAGGTTCAGATTCGCACATCGCTTTTTCTCTGGGGGAATTTTCCCAGTGCGAGCAGATTTTGCGGGATATTGATTTCCCACAGCAACGCGTGTTGAATGTCAGCCCTCGTCGGGTTCTTGATTTTCTGGAACAGCGCGGCAGGCCAGTGATCCCTGAATTTGCGGATTTGTGACGTTGTCACCAATAATTACAAGGTTGTGAAATGAATGAGTTTTCTATCGTGTGCCGTATCCTGGGTACGCTGTTTTATCGTCAGCCACAGGATCCGTTGTTGGCACCGTTGTTTACCCTGATTCGCGAAGGCAAACTACGTCAGGAGTGGCCTCTGGAGCAGGATGCGTTGCTGGAACGGCTGCAAAAAAGTGTCGACCTACCGGCGCTGAATGAGGATTATCAGGCGTTGTTCGTCGGCGAAGCCGCATCGGTGTCGCCGTGGCGGTCCGCCTATGAACCTGCTTCGCCTGAAACGGAAATCCGCGCCTTTCTGCAACAGCGCGGGATGCCGTTGGGCGATGGTCCGGTAGATCACTTCGGCGGTTTACTGCTGGCGGCTTCCTGGCTGGAAGATCACGCGCAGGAAGATGAAATCGCTGCACAGACGGCGCTGTTCGATAATTATTTGCTGCCGTGGAGCAACCGTTTTCTGGGCCAGGTGGAGAGTCACGCGACGACGGCGTTTTATCGCACGCTGGCGATAGTGTGCCGCGAAGCGCTGGGGGCAATGCGCGATGAGCTGGAAGAAGCGGTGTCAGATGATACGGACGTTGACGAAGCAGAATAAAACGCAGTAGACACAGATAGATAAACCGGTGGCCATCATGACCACCGGTTTATTTTTGTCTATAGAAAACCCCCAGCTAGGCTGGGGGTTCCGTAAAGCTTTCAGCTATAAGTCGGTTATAAAAACCCCTTTCGATTTGTTAAAACACCTTGCGGTCTGGCAACTGCAAAAGTTAAGCAAAAAATTGAAAGGGGGTCCCATGGGGGACGAAAAGAGCTTAGCGCACGCCCGATGGAACTGTAAATTATCACATCGTTTTTGCGCCGAAGTACCGAAGGCAGGTGTTCTATGGAGAAAAGCGTAGGGCAATTGGCGGCATATTAAGAAAGTTGTGTGAATGGAAAAACGTGAACCTCGTGGAGGCAGAATGTTGTGTGGATCACATCCATATGCTTCTGGAGATCCCGCCGAAGATGAGTGTGTCGAGTTTTATGGGATACCTGAAGGGTAAGAGTAGCCTGATGGTTTATGAGCAATTTGGCGATTTGAAGTTTAAATACCGAAATCGAGAATTCTGGTGTCGAGGGTATTATGTAGATACGGTGGGAAAGAATACATCGAAGATACAAGAATACATAAAGCACCAATTGGAGCAAGATAAGTTGGGTGAGCAACTCTCGATCCCATATCCGGGTAGCCCGTTTACGGGCCGTAAGTAATCCATAGATGCAAATGTCAGATCGCGATGCGCCTGTTAGGGCGCGGCTGGTAACAGAGCCTTATAGGCGCATATGAAAAACCTCCGGCTATGCCGGAGGATATTTAGTTGTTTTTAATCGGTCAGTATAATCACCAGTTGCCCGGGTTTGACTACAATGCCTTTTGCCAGCTTTTTCGCTATCGCCTCTTTGGTGCTGTGATCACCATTCAGCACATAAGCCGGTTTCTGGTCGAAATAGCTTTTCAGCGACTCATTAAGATAAGGCGTCAGCGTTTTCATTACCGACTGCATCTTCTCCGGCTGAACGGTGTAATCGGTCAATTCCAGATCTTTCAGGTAAATGGCGCCCTGGGATTTATCAAATACCGGTTGTGCTTTCAGTGTCAGTTTCATATCGGCGGACTGAGAGCCGAGCAGTGAACTGATATCGATTTTGGCGTTGCCCGTCAGCGTGACTTTACCCGGCTCGGCTCGGCCAATCTGGCTTGATAAATCGGTTAAAACGATGTGGGCATCCAACACGCCGGGAACCCCTACCTGTTTTTGGTAATCATTGTGTTTTTGCAGGTACTGATTGACGTCCTGCTCGCTCAGACTGTACTGCGTGAGTTGATTACAGCCACTTAGCAAAAATGTGCCGAGCAACGCCAGCGTTGCCCATCCTGATTTTTTCATTGTTATAACCTCGTTAATCTCCCTCAGTGCTTCCGTCAGTACGGAGCCTGGGCAGCGTGCGATATTCATGACGATGCGCCAATCGGATAGTGCCGAAAAAAAACGCCAATGGGTGATACTTATGATGTCATTAACTGCCCAGCATCGCCGGTTCAATGCGACGCAGATGGAACTGCCAGTACAGCGCCGCCAACGTTATCAGACCAATAATGCCGAGCATACACCACGGGAGTTCGGGTTGTCCCAGCGACTTCCCAATGTCAAACAGCCAGCCGCCGCCGCTATAACCCAGCATGCCGCCCAGCGCCAGTCCCATACGACTGAACCCCATGTAGCTGCCGCGGGCGCGGGCATCCGCCAGTGAGGCGCCGAGCGTTTCTCGCGCCGGTTCGGCGATGATTGAACCGATGTAAAACAGGCCGATTAACATCAACAACAGTTGCAGGCTGGTAACCATACCCATCGGGAACAGACTGAGGGTCATGATAAACAATCCGGCCATCAAACGTTGCTCCAGCCGGAAACGTTTTTCACTCCAGCGGGCAATCGGGTAGAGCAGCGTCAGCGATAGTGCCGCTTCAATCGCATACATCCATTTCACCGCGCTTGGTGTGCCCGCCAATTCGTTGACCATAATCGGCATCATCAGCAGCACCTGAACCGCCAACATGAAATAACCGGTGAGGCTGAGGACGTAGACGACAAAGCGGCGATCGCGCATAACACGCAACAACCCTTCACGTACCGGCGTTCGAATCGTGGAGATACGGTAAGCCGGCAACAGCCAGGCATTCATGCCGGCCGCCAGTACGAATACGAATGCGCCCACCCAGCACACCACCGTAAAGTTGTATTGCATCAACCAACTGCCGATCAGGGCGCCGATCACGGCGCCTGCGTTGTCCTGCATCATCAGCAGCGAAAAAAAACGACCACGCTCGTGTGGGCGCGTGAGCTTGATCACCATCGCGGTACGCGGCGGATCAAACAGTGTGCCACCCAGTGCGGAGAGAATGCACGACAGGATCAGCATGATAGGGGTAGTCGCCAGCGCCATAAACACAAACCCGGCGGAGCGCATCAGCATACCGGTAATAATCATCGGTTTGGCACCAAACCGGTCGGCAATCGCGCCGCCAAAAATCCCCAAACCTTGCTGGGTAAGCTGGCGAAGGCCCAGCGCGACCCCAACGGTAAGTGCGGCCCAACCCAACTGATCGACAAAATGAATGGAAATCAAAGGAAATACGACGAAGAAACCTAATACTACCAGCATGTTATCCAGTAGAAGAAAATATTTACCCAGGCTGCGAGCCTGCGCCATCAACGACATGTTTCACCACGAGAGGCAGAGAGAAAATAACCAACATGGCTATTCTGGCGTCTCTTCAACATTTACGATAGATCATTGGGGATAATATTTTTTTATCGACTTAGCGTTATCTGAGTAGCAATTTTTGAAGAAAAGGAATTTTTATCATTCTGATTGCATAATAACTCGGCGATAGGGATTTTACGTCAGAGAATTTATGTGGTTATAGTAAGGATTAACGGTTACTTACCCTATTTACCTTCGACAGAGGTAGGCCCCGTCTATTCAATGAATTTTACTTATCGACGATCAGTAACCTTGGGAGAGAGGAATGTTTGGTTATCGTCCCATGCCGGACAAAGTACGTCTGACGACGGACCGTCTGGTGGTGCGTCTGGCTTATGAGCGTGATGCCTGGCGCCTGGCAGAGTATTACACGGAAAATCGTGATTTTCTGAAGCCCTGGGAACCGGTGCGTGATGCCAGTCACTGCTATCCTTCCGGTTGGCAAGCGCGTTTAAGTGTCATTGGCGATATGCACAAGCAGGGCACTGCCTACTATTTTTTACTGCTTGATCAAGATGAAAAAGAGGTGTGTGGCGTCGCCAATTTCAGCAATGTACTGCACGGTTCGTTTCATGCCTGTTATCTGGGGTATTCGCTGGGGCAAAAGTGGCAGGGACAAGGGTTGATGTATGAAGCGCTGCGGGCGGCGCTGCGCTATATGCAACATCAGCAACATATGCACCGTATTATGGCGAACTACATGCCGCACAATCATCGTAGTGGGGACCTGTTGACCCGACTGGGCTTTGAAAAAGAAGGGTACGCCAAACATTATTTGTTGATTGATGGCAAGTGGCAGGATCACGTGCTCACCGCCCTGACTAACCATGAGTGGACGCCGATGCGGTGAGATAATGCCGACAAGCGCTAAGGAACTGTCATGAAATATCAGTTAAATGCCCAGGAAGCCAGAGTGATTGGCTGCCTGCTGGAAAAGCAGGTCGTCACGCCAGAACAGTATCCGATGTCATTAAACGGATTGACCGCCGCCTGTAATCAGAAAACCAATCGTGAGCCGGTCATGAACCTGAGTGAAAGCGAGGTTCAGCAGACGCTGGATATGCTGGTGAAAAAGCATTTCCTACGTACCGTCAGCGGATTTGGCAACCGGGTCATCAAATATGAACACCGTTTTTGCAATTCCGAATTTGGCGATCTGAAATTTTCTACTGCGGAAGTGGCGCTGGTGTGTACCTTGTTGCTGCGTGGGGCGCAAACGCCCGGCGAACTGCGCACGCGCGCGGCCCGTTTGTATGAATTTGCCGATGTCAGCGAAGCGGAAAGCGTACTCCAGCAACTGCAACAGCGTGATGATGGCCCGTTTGTGGTGCGGCTGGCGCGGGAGCCGGGAAAACGTGAAAGCCGGTTTATGCATCTTTTTAACGGTGATGTTACGGATGAGGTGCTGTCGTCAACTGAGGACGACACCACTGACAGCAGTCTGTCGGTACGGGTGGCGGCGCTGGAAAATGACGTTGCTGAACTACGCCAGCAACTGGCGGCGCTATTATCGGAAAAAACATATTTATCGGAAAAAACAAATTGAGCCGCTCCGTGGACATAACGCCATTGCGCATCGGCATGGTGGGATTGGGGGCGATTGCCCGCAAAGCTTATCTTCCTATTCTCAGTCAGGCAGAACGCTGGGTACTGGCGGGAGCCTATTCGCCTAATCAACGCCGGGCGCAGCCGATCTGTCAATCGTATCGTATTCCCTGTTTTGCCAGTCTGGACGACTTGATGGGGCAGTGTGATGCCGTCTTTGTTCACAGCAGCACCGCCAGCCATTATGCGATAGTGGAAACGCTGTTGCTGGCCGGGCTGCATGTGTACGTGGATAAACCATTGGCGGAAACACTGGGACAAGCGCAGGCGTTGGTGATGCTGGCGCAGCAGCAGCAACGGACGCTGATGGTTGGGTTCAATCGTCGCTTTGCACCGTTGTATCTGCAACTCAAGCAGTGTCTGGTGCAGCCGGATGCTATTCGTATGGAGAAGCACCGCCTTGATGACATTGGCCCACAGGATGCCGGTTTCACGCTGTTGGATGATTATCTGCATGTGGTGGATACGGCACTGTGGCTGGCAGAAGGCGACGTTACGTTGTGTAACGGTATTATTCGCTGTAATCCACAAGGGCAACTGGTGTATGCCGAACACCATTTTCAGGTTGGGACGTGTCAGATAACCACCAGCATGCATCGACAGGCGGGCAGTCAGCGTGAAGCCATTCAGGCGGTGACGACCGGGGCGCTGTATCAGGTAGCCAATTTGTGCGAATGGCGACAGGAACGTGACGGATGCGTGCTGCAATCTCCGGCTCCTGCATGGCAAACTACGCTGGAACAGCGTGGTTTTGTTGGCGCCGTCAATCATTTCATCGATGCGGTCACTGAACAACAACCGGCACAAACCTCGGGGGAGCAGGCGTTGCGCGCGCAGCGCATTATTGAATCACTGCTGGGAAAAAGCTGAAAAAACAGGCGGTCATGACATACGAGTGTAGCTATTGGTCGCACAATGCGTAGACTAGGCGGCGCATTCAGCGATGAGTGTGAGCACCATGATCGGTTTCTCTTTGTCAACCCGATGAACGCCGGGAGAGATTCTGAACAGTAACGTATTGATTGGCAATGGCTCCCTGCCGGTGCGGGGATGACGGACATCCGATTTTCCCGGTATTCAGAAAAATTTAAATGAATCTACTTAAATCACTGGCTGCGGTCAGTTCTATGACGATGCTCTCGCGTCTGTTGGGTTTTGTGCGGGACGCGATCGTGGCACGGGTGTTTGGTGCCGGTATGGCGACTGACGCCTTTTTTGTGGCGTTTAAACTGCCGAATCTGTTGCGGCGCATTTTTGCTGAGGGGGCGTTTTCCCAGGCGTTTGTCCCGATTCTGGCCGAGTACAAGAGCCAGGAGGGCGAAGAGGCGACCCGCACCTTCCTCGCCTATATCGCCGGGATGTTGACGCTGGTGCTGGCCGGGGTGACGGCAGTGGGGATGCTGGCTGCCCCCTGGGTGATTATGGCCACCGCGCCCGGATTTACCGCCACACCAGAGCGCTTTGCTCTGACGTCGATGCTGTTGCGTATTACTTTCCCCTATATTCTGCTGATTTCCCTCACGTCAATGGCTGGGTCGGTGCTGAATACCTGGAACCGTTTTTCGGTACCGGCGTTTGCGCCGACACTGCTTAATGTCAGCATGATTGGCTTTGCGCTGTTTGCCACGCCGTATTTCCACCCGCCGGTATTGGCGTTGGCATGGGCGGTGCTGGTGGGCGGGTTTTTGCAACTGGGCTATCAACTGCCGCACTTGAAAAAAATCGGCATGTTGGTGCTGCCGCGCCTCAAGTGGCGCGACCCGAGTGTCTGGCGGGTCATGCGGCTGATGGGGCCAGCGATTATCGGGGTGTCTGTTAGCCAGATTTCGTTGATCATCAACACGATCTTTGCTTCTTTCCTCAATCAGGGCGCGATTTCCTGGATGTATTACGCCGATCGCATGATGGAGTTTCCCTCTGGGGTGCTGGGCGTGGCGCTGGGGACGATTCTGCTGCCATCGTTGTCGAAAAGCGTTGCCAGCGGCAATCTGGAGGACTATTCGCGGCTGATGGACTGGGGGCTGCGGCTCTGTTTCCTGCTGGCGTTACCGAGTGCCGTGGCGTTGGGTATTTTGTCCAAGCCGCTGATTGTTTCATTATTCCAGTATGGCCGGTTTAACGCGTTTGATGCGGCCATGACGCAACGTGCCTTGGTGGCTTATTCCGTTGGTCTGATGGGACTGATTTTGGTGAAGGTATTAGTGCCGGGATTTTATGCCCGGCAGGATATCAAGACGCCGGTAAAAATCGCCATTGTGACATTGATTTGTACCCAATTGATGAACCTGGTGTTTATCGGGCCGCTGCAACATGCGGGTCTGGCGTTGTCCATCGGTCTGGCGTCCTGTCTTAATGCCGGGTTGCTGTTCTGGCAATTGCGTAAACAGCAGATCTTTCAGCCACAAGCCGGTTGGCGGCTGTTTCTCATTAAGCTTGTGGTGGCCGTTGTCGTGATGTCGCTGGTGCTGTTGGGGATTTGCGCATGGATGCCTGCCTGGGATATGGGTGGCATGACGTCACGTATTCTGCGGCTGCTGCTGCTGGTCGTGGTCGGGGCGGGGAGTTATTTTGCGACGCTGGCGTTGCTGGGATTCCGTCTGCGGGATTTTGCTCGTCATGGCATGTGAGCGGTTCCTGCCACGGTTGCCATTGATGTCGCACCGTCTGCCATGAGGCGGGGAGCTATCATAATAACCTATTGATTCTCAAAGCAGGCTCCGCCGCCGGAGATGACAGTAAACCGTCATCTCCGGCGTTTTATTCAGATAGTGGCTACATCTTCTCGACAGTCTGGATACCCAGTGTGTCCAGCCCTTGCTTCAGCGTTTTGGCGGTTAACAGTGCCAGCTTCAGACGGCTCTGACGCTCGGCGTCGCTCTGTGCATTCAGGATCGGACAGTGTTCATAGAAACTGGAGAACAGGCAGGCCAGATCGTACAGGTAGCTACACATCACATGCGGCGTACCGTCGCGAGCCACGGTGGTAATGGTTTCCTCAAACTGCAACAACCGGGTTGCCAGCGCTTGTTCACGATCATCGTTCAGCACCACCGGTTGCGTCAGGTCGGCAGCTTCCACCCCGGCACGTTTGAAGATTGACACCACGCGAGTGTAGGCATATTGCATATACGGCGCGGTATTCCCTTCAAACGCCAACATATTGTCCCAGTCGAACACGTAATCAGTGGTGCGGCTCTTGGACAGATCGGCATATTTGACCGCACCAACCGAAACCACCTGCGCCAGTGCCGCCAGTTCGTTACTGTCCATATCCGGATTTTTATCGGCAATCAGTTTTAGCGCACGCTCATAGGCTTCATCCAGCAGATCCGACAGCTTGATGGTGCCGCCAGCACGGGTTTTGAACGGTTTGCCGTCTTTGCCCAGCATCATGCCAAACATATGATGTTCCAGACTGACCGACTCCGGCACATAACCGGCTTTACGCACAATGGTCCAGGCCTGCATCAGATGTTGATGTTGGCGGGAATCGATGTAATACAGCACCCGGTCGGCGCCCAGCGTTTCATAGCGGTACTTGGCGCAGGCGATGTCGGTGGTGGTGTAGAGATAGCCGCCATCCTTTTTCTGGATGATGACGCCCATCGGATCGCCATCCTTGTTTTTATACTCATCAAGGAACACGACGGTGGCGCCTTCACTTTCCACCGCTAACCCTTTGGCTTTCAAATCGGCCACGATATCCGGCAGCATATCGTTATACAGGCTTTCACCCATCACGTCGTTTTGGGTCAACGTGACATTCAGTCGGTCATAATTGCGTTGGTTCTGGCTCATGGTGATATCCACCAGCCGACGCCACATGGTGCGGCAATACTCGTCACCGCCTTGTAATTTCACCACGTAGCCACGGGCCCGCTCGGCGAAGGCGGCATCTCCGTCATAATGCTTTTTCGCTTCGCGATAGAACACTTCCAGATCGGACAGTTCCATTTCGCCCGCATTTTCATTCTGCACTTTTTCCAGATAAGCGATCAGCATACCAAATTGAGTACCCCAGTCGCCGACATGGTTGGCACGAATCACGTGGTGGCCGAGAAATTCCTGAGTGCGTGCTGCGGCATCGCCAATGATGGTGGATCGCAAATGGCCGACGTGCATCTCTTTCGCCACATTCGGTGCTGAATAATCAATGACGATGGTCTGTGGTTCAACCGGCGTGACACCCAGTTTTGGCGCGGTTAACGCGGTTTCCAACTGGCTTGCTAACCATTGGCGATCGAGAAAAATATTGATAAAACCGGGACCGGCAATTTCCGTTTGGGCGGCAATACCATCCAGTGGTAATAACTGCACCACTTTTTCCGCCAACTGGCGTGGTGGCATGCCTAATTTTTTAGCGACGGCCATGACGCCATTCGCCTGATAATCACCAAATTGCGCCTTGGCTGATGGGCGAACCTGTGCTTCGCTATCAGCGGGCGCGCCCGCAGCGATCAATGCCTGACGGACTTTTTCCGAAAGAAGAGCCTGAATATTCACCGGGTTACCTTAAATGACAAATCAAGTTGTTCTTATACCATATTCGGGTTTGTTCGTCAGCAGCACGACGCTGTAGACCCCCCGCAAAACAAGGCGTGGATACCCGCGTGGAGTGGAGAAAATGATGGATGTTGATGAGCCTGATAGGTACATTACGACGGGAAAATAGTGCCAACAAACATGAGGTCATAATGCGCGCACCATCCCATTCGTTGTTACCGCCTAAATTGCTGGACGATTTAGTGCGTTTTGAGCAGGCAGTGCTGGCATTGGCGCAGCGGTTACAACTGGATCTATCGCACTTTCAGGCCGATCATATTGCCTTGCGCTGCCATCAGACTGCGACCGCCGAACGCTGGCGTGAGCAGTTGCTGGCCTGCGGCACGTTGCTGTCAGAGAACATCATCAATCACCGACCTATTTGCCTGTTTATTCTGGCGCAGCCGCTGGTCGTCGGGCCGTGGCGGATGGATTGTGTGGAACTGCCGTGGCCGGGCAACAAACGTTACCCACATGAGGGTTGGGAGCATGTGGAACTGGTGTTGGCGGGCGATCCGGCGACGCTGCATCAGCGGGCGCTGGCCTGTTTACCGGATGCGGCACTTACCACGCCAGGGATAAAACTGAAGTTCAGCGCGCCACAAGGCGAGCGTGAACGGTTACCCAATCCGACGCTGGCGGTTTCCGATGGCATCGTCACCCTTAAATTTCATCCATTTGATATCCGTGACGTTGTCACTAGTGAGCAGAACGGCGCCAGCGGGCCGTCAGCCTAGCTGATTGACACCGGTATTATCTGAAATTGTGTGGCCGGTCATATTCTGTAGCGAATTAGCCCCTTCATTGTGACCTTTGTCTCTCCCGAATTCTTCGTTGAGTGTCATAGTTAGTTGTTTCTCTAAGTAAAACGATTATTTCACAGCATCATTTGCTGTTTTTTCAGTAGATTGAATGGGGGGTGGTGATGGCAAAACTAGAAGTATGCTGCTACAGCATTGACTGTGCGCTAACGGCGGAACAGTCGGGGGCTGATCGGATTGAGTTGTGTTCAGGGCTACGCGACGGTGGCTTGACGCCGAGTTATGGTGTGTTACGTCAGGCCCGAGAGCGGATTTCTATTCCCGTGCATCCAATGGTGCGTCCGCGTGGTGGGGATTTTTGCTACAGCGCGGCGGAATTTGCGTCCATACAATACGATATTGATCACATCCGTGAAATGGGGTTTCCCGGCGTGGTCGTCGGTGTGCTGGATGAAGAAGGACATATTGATTTGCCGCGGATGAAAAAAATAATGTCGCGCTGTGACGGCATGGCCGTGACATTTCATCGGGCGTTCGATATGAGCCTGAACCCACGTCTGGCACTGGATCAACTGACCGACATGGGGGTCGCGCGCATTCTTACTTCCGGTCAGCAGCAAAGCGCAGAAAACGGGTTAATCTTATTAAGGGAACTTAATCAGGCCAGTCGGGGTCCAATTATCATGGCTGGTTCTGGTATTCGATTAACCAACCTGAACAAGTTTCGTCTATGTGGTATTCAGGAGCTGCACAGCTCGGCGGGACAGTGGGTAGCGTCTCCGATGCGTTACCGTAAGGTTGGCGTAACGTTGTGTTCTGACGGTGATGCCGGTATGGATGAACTCCAACACTACTGTGTTGATGGCGATATGGTGGCTGCCATGAAAAGCGCCTTGACTCCGGATAAAGCGTCCTTGCCGGTTTTATAATGATAAATCAAGCACCTGTACGAGTATTTGCCTACAGGTGCGGCTTTTCCCGCGCAGCATGACGTTTAGCGTCTGCTTGCGAGTACCAAGCCCCGGCATGTTGCCGGGGCTTTTTTTCGTCAACAGTCGGCGTGACGCTAATTTCCTGAATTGTTATACGTCTGCATTTTATATTTTATGGTGAGTGTTATGTTGCAGAACCGACTTATCAATAAGGAATCCTGTTATGCGTGGAATCGTTGTGCATCATGAGCATCGCATTGGTTTCATCGTTATCCGCGAGCTTGAGGGCGGGGTCATCGTCGCCCGTTTGAATGGCAACTATGGGGCTGAACGGGGAGATGCTATTACCGGGGATCTGAATGTTACCGGCAATGCAGTATTACTGAACGAAACCAACGGCCAGGAATTATCGGTTGAAATTCAGGATGGCATCGTGACCGAGAAAGACGCTATAGAACTGATTGTCAAAACGGTCAATCGTTAGCGGTATTTCGCGCCCGTCCTCAGAGGCTTCCGGCGGTCGTAATGACAGCCGGAAATCGTCAGGGTTTACGGGCAACAAATACTGCCCGCAGCGGGGCCGGGTAGCCTTCCACTGTGCGGGTCTGATCGGTTGGATCAAGGAAATCCGCCAGCGACTCGGTGATCATCCAGTCGGTACGACGTTGCTCCTGGGGGGTTGTGACGCATTTATCCACCAGGCGCACATCTTCAAAACCGCATTTTTCCAGCCAGGCCATCAATGCGGTCGGCGACGGCAAAAAGTAGACGTTGCGCATCTGAGCGTAGCGTTCGCCCGGCATCAGGACACAGTGTTCATCACCTTCCACCACCAGCGTCTCCAGCACCAGTTCGCCACCGGAAACCAGTTGATTTTTCAACTGCCAGAGGTGATCGAGTGGTGAGCGGCGGTGATACAGCACCCCCATGGAAAATACGGTGTCAAACGCCGCCAGCGACGGGAGCTGTTCTATGCCGAGCGGCAGGACGTGGGCACGTTGATCATCCCCCAGTAGCTTGCGAACCGCTTCAAACTGACACAAAAATAATTGCATCGGATCGATACCGACGGCCAGTTTTGCGCCAGCGCCGACCATGCGCCACAGGTGATAACCACTACCACAGCCAACATCCAGAATCAGCCGATCCTGCAACGGACTGATGTGCGGCAGCACGCGATCCCACTTCCAGTCAGAGCGCCATTCGGTATCGATATTTACGCCATACAGGGAAAATGGACCTTTGCGCCACGGCATCAGGTTACGTAACAGTTTTTCGATGCCTTCACGCTGGCCATCGCTCAGTTCGGGTTGCGTGGTGGCGGTAACACTGTGGATCAAATCCAGTGTGTCGGGTGTCAACATCGGCAGGTGATCGACGGTGTTAAACCACAGTTTGAACTTGCCGTGCAGCGATTCCTGCTGCCAACTGCTGATTTGCGCGGGCAGCGTGTTGAGCCAGTGACTCAGTGGGTTTTTGGCGATCAATTGGTAAAAATTGCCAAAATCAATCATCGACCGTTCTCCGCCTTCATCGCCAGCAGTGAGCCGAAGTTAAAACACTGAAACCAGACTTCACTGTGCTCAAAACCGGCTTGACGCAAACGTGATTTGTGCGTCTCCACCGAGTCCGTCAGCATGACGTTTTCCAGCATGTTGCGTTTCTGACTGATTTCCAGTTCGCTATAGCCATTGGCACGTTTGAAGTCGTGATGCATGTTGAACAGCAGTTCGCCTGTCTTTTCATCCTCAAAGCTGAATTTTTCCGATAGCACCAGCGCGCCGCCGGGTCTCAGCCCCTGATAGATACGCGTTAGCAACGGCAGGCGCGATTCAGGAGAAACAAACTGCAATGTGAAATTGAGTACCACCAGGGACGCGTTTTCAATCACGGTGTCGAGAATATCGGCCTGGCGGATCTCTACCGGTGTTTCTGACCGGAATGCGTCAAGATGACGGCGGCAACGTTCCACCATTGCCGGTGAGTTATCGACGGCGATGATGGTACAGCCGGGAACATGGATATTCCGCCGCATGGAGAGTGTCGCCGCGCCCAGTGAGCAGCCCAGATCGTAGACCTGACTGTCTGGCTGGACAAAACGCTCCGCCAACATACCGATCATGGAGATGATATTGGAATAGCCCGGCACGGAACGCTGAACCATATCCGGGAAAACTTCGGCAACACGTTCATCAAAAGTCCAGTCGCCCAGATTGGCGACGGGAGCAGAAAAAAGTATATCGCGGTTTGACATAGCGGGAAAAACGCACAAATAAACAATAATAGTCGCGTATTCTAGCAGAAAGGGGCGGTAAAGCGGTATTGCGAAAGACGGCAAGGTGCGACCTTACCGTCGGACGGGATTAACGCAGGGTTAGCACCAGTTCCCAGGGCAGATAGTAAAGATTGGCAATCACCATCAGTATCAGTGATAGATACGTAGCGGCCATGCCGTAACGACGCCAGTTGATCTCGCGGTTACGCAAGCCATAATAGTGACACAACCGGCCAAGGATAAGCAGAATGCCACACAGATGGATCATGGCGGTAATCGCGCCATTCATCTCCATCAGTACCAGCAGAATGGCGGCGATAGGAATGTATTCTACCGCGTTGCCATGAACTCTGATCGCTGTTTGCAACTCATAAAAACCCCCATCGCCATAAGCCACACGATATTGCATCCGTAGTTTCACTACATCAATCGATAACTTAATCAACAACAATGCGCCAAGCACTACATAAAGCGCGCTTACCATTTTCTACTCCCTTGCCTGACCAATACGGCTGGCAGAATAATAACGTTTCTGCCACCTGACTGTCGCCTGAAAAGACTTGATTCTTTGTGTGAAATTCGTCTCTCAAAAATTCCCGTTATAAGAAAATGTACTAACAGTCTGGCAATAACGCAAAATCAGAATGGGTTCTCCCTCATTACCGGTACACGTCTAGAAAGAAGCACTCTGTGCCGGAGTTTGATGACAACGTCTATATAGCGGCGATAATGAGAAGATCGTAAAGACGCCGCAAGTCCCTCCCGGCAAGCTCAAGCCGCGCCATCCCTGGCGCGGATGCTTTACTCTTCTCCCTGATTATCAACGCGCTGGCTCTATACATAGATTTGTCAACGGTCTGAGGCATTCTGTGCCGAAGGCGTGTTTATGACCCAACGCAGGAAATACAGCGCTGAATTCAAACCTGAAGCCATTCATTACATTAATCCGCCAACCGGGAAGATAGGTTCTATACTAAGAGTGGTTCTCGGCTTGTTCAGCAAGTTGGTCGAGGCCTGCTCAAGTGGGAACGTGTTTGCCACCGGTAGTACCGAATTCAAGATGAAGTACGCAGTGATATCTTTGATTATTTTGATTATAGAGGGTGACTCCATAATCCTCGGATGCGGCGTAGCGTCGCTGCTCAGGATTTGAAGTTCTCTGTCGTTTTAAAACCGTTCGTGAAAACGGGGTAGAACCTGTTTTACGTTGACTACCTCTGGAGTACATCATGAGTTTAGGATTCATACTGTTGATCGTTCTGGTCCTGATGCTGATCGGTGCCATACCTTCCTGGCCGCATAGCCGCAGCTGGGGTTACTTCCCTAGCGGAGGCTTGGGCTTGGTTCTGCTTATTGTAATCATACTGTTGCTGACGGGTCATCTGTAATGCGACTTGCCCACCCTGAATTCGACTAGCTCTCCATCACTTGACTCATCGAACTGCTGGCATGTTCTGGCTGACGCGCTGCCCGGTCGGAGCGCTGCTGACGCAGGCGATGATCTGCCCTTCGGAATTCAGAACAATCACGTAAGCACTTGCGTTTTTCGTCGGAATATTGAGCGCTGTTTCAAGGTCCGTCTCATCGAGGATCCAGATCTAGTCGTAGTAGAGCGCGCCGGAATTTTTTCCTTGGCGCGCTCTATGGCGGCGGCGTCGTTCATGAAGAACGGCAGATTGATAGCCAGCACGTCGCGGATGCAGATTGACTTCGGATCCAAGTTTTCGCGCAGCGCATTGGCCCATTTTTGCGTGTCTTTGACAGCAGCTTTGCTGGGGTGACGATCAGGATCGTCGGCTGGCAGAATAATAACGTTTCTGCCACCTGACTGTCGCCTGAAAAGACTTGATTCTTTGTGTGAAATTCGTCTCTCAAAAATTCCCGTTATAAGAAAATGTACTAACAGTCTGGCAATAACGCAAAATCAGAACAGCGATGATTGCTGTGGCGACTGAGCAGGCAACATCGTACCGGGCGCGAGAGGCTTCATGACGGTAAGCATTCTCACCAACAGGTTGTCAATTCGATTATATTATCCGACGTCTATCCAGACACCTTTTAAACCCCGATAAGATGTGGTTTCACGCCTTCATTGGTCAAAACCGACGGAATCTGTATTAGTTCAGGCCTGAGATAATACACTTAGATTCAGTTTCAATTTTTTCCGCTGATTTATTTTTTTAGATAATTTATCAATTGAAATCATTGGCGTTGTTCTATGTTTAGTCGACGTTGATTGTTTTTGTGTATTTTATAAACAAAAAATTGATGTATGTTTTTATGTGCACCATTATGTGCACTATTATGTGCACTATTATGTGCACTATTATGTGCTTAATAAAACATATTTTAAGGTGGTCTATGGAACGTATTCTTGCGGAAAAATCAATTAATATCACAGAGTTAAGAAAAAATCCGGCGAAATATTTTATTGATGAACCTGTTGCCGTTCTGTCCAATAACCGTCCCGCTGGCTACATGGTTAGTGCCAAGGTGTTTGAAGAGTTGATCGACTTGTTAGAAAAGAAACCGGGCTGGGTTCATACTGCTGCGCGTTTCAGGCCAACGGCTGAACGTTTAAGTGATATTGCGGATAACGGGCAGCAACTGCTGCAAAACGCTTCTGACAAGGATCTGACTGAGTTCACGGAATGAGTATCAGACTTTTCAAGTCAACGCTGATCCGCCAACAATTAAGCCAGCAATAGCTTGATGATTTGGCGGCGGATTTTCTATCCTATAAAAAGGACGGCGTGTTGCCAGAGACCTTTGGTCGTGACGCACTCTATGATGATGACCACACCTATCCCCTGGTAAAAGAAGAGCGAGTGGCCCATCTCCACCTTGCCGGTGCGGATGCACCTTTTCCTACGTTTTTACGTCAGTTCAAACGAACCAGCGATCAGGCACATTTGGTTTACTGCCAAGGTGCGATGGATCCCGATGCCTACCTGCTGATTATCATTCTGAAACCCGAAGCACACAAAATGGCCCGCAACAATAATCTTATGCACAACATCGGGGTGATGGCCGAAACGTTCAGAATGAAATATTGAGTTGGTCAGAAAACACTCTGTCGGCCAGGGCGGAAAAATCTATGGGCATGTTGATGGCTGAAGCGGAATATTAATTAATACTATCAATATGATAGTAGTCAGGTATTGTCCCTGTTATCGAAAAAAACCGTTTTCGATACTAACGCTTTAAAACAGCGATGATTGCTGTGGCCAGTCAGGGCAAGGGGGTAATCCGGGGATAACGGCACTTAGCCGTGGCCACAACTGTTGCGCCAATGCCGGGGAATCGCCCACATCCGGTGTGTGGATAAACAAGTACGGTGTATGCCGCTGCCATTGGGCCAGCTTGTCAATCCACGGGGCAAACCAGCGCAAATTATCAGCCAAATCTTCATTGCCGATAAAGCGCACTAACGGCTGGTTGGCCGTCAGTACCACATGCAGCGGCACTTTCGGTTTTTTCCGCTGTGCCTCGCGCAGAGACGCACTGTCCGCCACCGCATGGTGTACCGGGCGGCTATCCAGGATAACCCGATTGATACCGCGCTGATGCAAGCCCTGATTAAGACGGCGTTCGTCGTCGCCTTTGGCAAAAAACAGAGGATGGCGGACTTCGACGCCATAGCTGAAGCCGGTGGCGTCAGCGCTGAAACTCTTCGGCAGCGCGGCCATGAATTGCCATAGATCGTCCAGTCGATCCGGGCCAAACGTTGCCGGTAACTGTAACCAGAGCTGGCCGATGCGGGCGGCTAACGGTTCAAGACAATGGAAGAATTGCAATACGTCCTGCTGACAATGGCGCAGGCTGGCCTGATGGCTGATGGTCGCGGGAAATTTAAAACAGAAGCGGAAGTCATCGTGGGTCATGTCACGCCAGCGCAGTACAACATCCGATGATGGCAGGGCATAAAATGTGGTGTTGCCTTCCACGCAGTTAAAATAGCGCGCGTAGTCTGCCAGATCTCGTAATCCCAGCCGTCCCCAGGCGGGATGTTGCCATTGTGGTAATCCGATATACATAGGTTAACCCTGATAAAATAACGTCAGCCCGATAACAAATTCCTTCCATAATAACCTCCATTTTGTTAACCGATAACGCCAACAGTAAAAAAGAGTAGGCGGGACAACACGTAGACCGCTACCATCGTACTTATCGTTGGGGGGAATTTCCTTTATAATGTCCCCCTTTTTTCATCGGACAGTAATCCAGAAAAACTATGCCGTCCGGCAAAACAGACCGCTTTTTCCCATCAGCTATCTGAGTGGGGAAGGCGTGGTAGCAGCGGCTGAGTAAAAGGACATCGTAATGCGTACTGAATATTGTGGGCAGTTGAACTCGGCCCATATGGGCCAGGAAGTGACATTGTGTGGTTGGGTCAACCGTCGCCGTGATCTGGGTGGTTTGATTTTTATTGATATGCGCGACCGTGAAGGTCTGGTTCAGGTATTTTTCGACCCGGATCGTCAGGACGCCTTTAAGTTGGCTTCTGAACTGCGCAATGAATTCTGTATTCAGCTTACTGGTCTGGTACGTGCCCGTCCGGACAGCCAGATTAATAAAGACATGGCTACCGGGGAAGTGGAAGTGCTGGCGACGACGCTGACCATTATCAACCGCGCCGAGCCGCTGCCGCTGGATTCCAATCAGGTCAATACCGAAGAAGCGCGACTGAAATATCGCTATCTGGATCTGCGTCGTCCGGAAATGGCGCAGCGTCTGAAAACCCGCGCCCGTATTACCAGTTTTGTGCGTCGCTTCATGGACGGCCACGGTTTCCTGGATATCGAAACGCCGATGCTGACCAAAGCCACACCGGAAGGCGCGCGTGACTATCTGGTGCCGAGCCGTGTCCACAAAGGCAAGTTTTATGCGCTGCCGCAGTCTCCGCAACTGTTCAAGCAGTTACTGATGATGTCCGGTTTTGACCGCTACTATCAGATAGTCAAATGTTTCCGCGACGAAGACCTGCGTGCCGACCGTCAGCCGGAATTCACCCAGATCGATGTGGAAACCTCATTTATGACCGCGCCGCAGGTGCGTGAAGTGATGGAAAAACTGGCGCGTGAATTGTGGCTGGAAATCAAAGGCGTGGAACTGGGTGACTTCCCGGTGATGACGTTTGCTGAAGCCATGCGCCGTTTCGGTTCCGACAAACCAGACCTGCGTAACCCGCTGGAACTGGTGGATGTGGCTGATCTGCTGAAAGACGTTGAATTCAAAGTCTTCTCCGGCCCGGCTAACGATCCTAAAGGCCGCGTGGCCGCTATTCGCGTACCTGGCGGGGCGGGACTCAGCCGTAAGCAGATTGATGAATATGCCAAGTTTATTGAAATCTATGGCGCCCGAGGGCTGGCCTACATCAAAGTCAATGAGCGGGCCAAGGGGCTGGAGGGTATACAAAGCCCGGTGGCCAAGTTCCTGACCAATGACATCCTGAGCGCGCTGTTGGATCGCACGGCGGCGACGGATGGTGACATCCTGTTCTTTGGCGCCGACAGTGCCAGCATTGTCACCGACGCGCTGGGCGCACTACGTCTGAAACTGGGTCGCGACCTGAAACTGACCGATGAAAATAGCTGGCAACCGTTGTGGGTGATTGACTTCCCGATGTTTGAGGATGACGGTGAGGGTGGTCTGACGGCTATGCACCATCCGTTCACCGCGCCGCGTGACATGACGCCGGCAGCGCTGGAAGCCAACCCGGTGTCCGCCATTGCCAATGCCTATGACATGGTGTTGAACGGTTACGAAGTGGGTGGTGGTTCCGTGCGTATTCATAATGGTGATATGCAACAGACGGTGTTCCGTATTTTGGGTATCAACGAGCAGGAACAGCGTGAGAAGTTCGGTTTTCTGCTGGATGCACTGAAATTCGGTACGCCGCCGCACGCCGGTCTGGCTTTTGGCCTGGATCGTCTGGTGATGCTGCTGACCGGCACCGATAATATCCGTGATGTGATTGCCTTCCCGAAAACCACGGCGGCGGCTTGTCTGATGACGGAAGCCCCGAGCTTTGCCAATTCGGCGGCACTGGAAGAGCTTTCCATTGCAGTGGTGGGTAAAGGGAAATCCGCACAGGATGCGAAGGACGCAGAGAAAAGCAGAGAACAGCTATGACATACAAGCGACCCGTTTCGGTGCTGGTAGTGATTTATGCTGCTGATACCGGACGGGTGCTGATGCTTCAACGACGCGACGATCCTGATTTCTGGCAGTCGGTGACCGGCAGTCTGGAAGAAGGTGAAAGTGCGTGGTTTACCGCACAGCGTGAAGTTAAGGAAGAGGTTAACATTGATATCGCCGCAGAGTCGCTATCGTTGATCGATTGCCAGCGCTGTGTGGAATTTGAGATATTTGCTTATCTGAGACGTCGCTATGCCCCGGGGGTGACGCACAACACAGAATCCTGGTTCTGTCTGGCGTTGCCCAAAGAGCGTGAGGTGGAGCTAACCGAACATCTGGCTTACCAGTGGCTTGATGCCCCCAGTGCCGCGCAGCTCACCAAGTCGTGGAGCAACCGGCAGGCGATTGAAGAATTTGTTATTTATCCGGCCTGAACAGGCTTTTTTCGGAGATTTTTATGGCAGGTCATAGTAAGTGGGCCAACACCAAGCATCGTAAAGCAGCACAGGATTCCAAACGCGGTAAGATTTTCACCAAAATTATCCGTGAACTGGTCACCGCCGCCAGACTGGGCGGGGGTGATCCCGGAGCCAACCCGCGTCTGCGTGCCGCTGTCGACAAAGCGCTGTCCAATAATATGACACGCGATACCCTGAACCGCGCTATTGCCCGTGGTGTAGGGGGCGATGATGATGCCAATATGGAAACTATCATTTATGAAGGTTACGGCCCCGGCGGCACTGCCGTGATGGTGGAGTGTCTGAGCGACAACCGTAATCGTACGGTTTCCGAAGTTCGCCACGCCTTTAGCAAAAGCGGCGGCAACCTGGGAACGGATGGCTCGGTTGCCTATCTGTTCACCAAGAAGGGCGTCATTTCCTATGCGCCGGGTCTGGATGAAGATACGGTGATGGATGCGGCGCTGGAAGCAGGTGCTGACGATATCGTGACGTATGATGATGGCGCTATTGATGTCTTCACACCGTGGGAAACATTCGGTCAGGTGAAAGATGCGCTGGATGCGGCTGGTCTGGTGGCAGAATCCGCCGAGGTATCAATGGTCGCGTCCACCAGCGCGGATATGGATGCAGAAACCGCACCGAAACTGATGCGCTTGATCGATATGCTGGAAGACTGCGACGACGTGCAGGAGGTTTACCACAACGGTGAGATCTCCGACGAGGTGGCGGCATTGCTGTGATGGCATTGCCACATGGCATCAATCAGTGGCCGGGGAGTAACTGATGACAATTATTCTGGGCATCGACCCCGGTTCCCGTGTCACCGGTTACGGTATCGTCCAGCAACGGGGCAGGCAGCTCAGTTATATCGGTAGCGGTTGCATCCGCACTGTGGTGGACGATCTCCCCAGCCGTCTGAAGCTGATCTTTGCCGGCGTCAGTGAGATCATTACCCAGTTTCATCCCGACTGTCTGGCGATAGAGCAGGTGTTTATGGCCAAGAATGCGGACTCGGCGCTTAAACTGGGACAGGCGCGCGGCGCGGCTATTGTGGCGGGCGTAAATCAGGATCTGCCGGTGTTCGAGTATGCGGCGCGTCAGGTAAAACAGACCGTGGTCGGTACCGGTGCCGCCGACAAAAAGCAGGTGCAACACATGGTACGCGTGCTGTTGAAGTTACCCGCCAGCCCGCAATCGGACGCGGCCGACGCGCTGGCCATTGCCATCACGCACTGTCATTTCAGCCAGAATCTTACTCATATCAGTGCCGATAAGCTTACGATGGCCCGCGGGCGTCTTCGCTGATTGGCGTGTGATATTTTACTGCCTTTCCTGACCGAAGCGCTGTTTTTACCAGGAAAGGCAGCCCACCCCTTGTTCTGAGCCGCTTTCCGTTATCCGGTTCAACTCTCGCTGTTGAACAATGACATCTTCGCCTTTGGGCAAGCACATCCGTCATAATTAGCCTTCCTTTGATCTGTGATAACACAGTGATGTATGAACAATTTATAAAATCTCATACTCGCAATGAACCCGACGGTGATCGCCCGCCGGACTGACAAAAGGTTTTCACATGCTGTCTTCGCTTTTCAGGGACAATCCACGCTCGATGGTGATGCTGGGCGGTCTGGTGATGGTTAACGCGTTGGTATGGCTGCTGGCATGGAGTCTGTTTCATGAACATGGCGCCTTGATGGCGACCAGTTTGCTGGCCTGGTGCTTCGGACTGCGCCATGCGGTGGATGCGGACCATATCGCCGCCATCGATAATGTCACCCGGAAAATGATGCAAGAGGGGAAACGGCCGCTGAGTGTCGGGACCTGGTTTTCGCTGGGACATTCCACCATCGTTATTCTGGCGTCACTGGCGCTGGCCGCCACCGCGACGGCGCTGCGGGATGATATGGCCTGGTTTCATGAAGTGGGGGGCGTCATCGGCACTCTGGTTTCAGCCGGGTTCCTGTTGTTGATGGCATTGGTGAATCTGGTGATTCTGCGCGATGTCTGGAAACGTTTTCAACTGTTCAAACAAGGGAAGGGCGAGGCGCCTGGTCAGATGGACGATATTCCCGCGTCAGGGGTGATGGGCTGGATTTTCCGTTCAACATTCCGTCTGGTGCGCAAAAGCTGGCACATGTATCTGGTTGGTCTGCTGTTCGGACTGGGATTTGATACTGCCACCGAAATTGGCGTATTAGGTATCTCGGCGGCCGGCGCTTCACAGGGCATGTCAATCTGGTCGATCATGATTTTTCCGGCGTTGTTTACCTGCGGCATGGCACTGGTGGATACACTGGATAATGTGGTGATGGTCGGCGCTTATGGCTGGGCGTTCAGTAAACCGCAGCGCAAGCTCTACTACAATATGACCATTACGGCGACGTCGGTAGTGGTGGCGGTTTTTATCGGTGGTATGGAAGCGCTGGGACTACTGGCGGACAAACTTGACCTGCATGCCGGGCTGTGGGGCGTGGTCGAGGCCTTCAATGCGCAACTCGGTAACGCCGGATTCTATGTCGTGGCGCTGTTTGTCGCCTGCTGGGTGATTTCGCTGTGCAACTACCGCTGGAAAAATTACGACGCCCTGCATAACCCGACAGCAGAACCCAGCCGTCAGGGGTGACGAACCGCGATTCTTCACTGATATCTCCGGTATTTTATGGTGGTCATACCGATGCCGGAGACTTTCCTTTTATTCTCAACAATATCTGGATATGCATCCAGCTTTTTTGTATCAGATATTTTTTTGTGTTATAAGCTATACGCCTTGTTCCCGGTTAGTCCCATAAGGAAAACAACACGTGATAGGTCGTATCAGAGGCATCGTTCTGGAGAAACAACCACCGCAGGTATTGATTGAAGCCAACGGTGTGGGCTATGAAGTCCATATGCCGATGACCTGTTTTTACGAACTGCCAGATCTTGGCCAGGAAGCGGTGATCTTCACCCATTTTGTGGTGCGGGAAGATGCGCAACTGCTGTTTGGGTTCAATAACAAGCAGGAGCGTTCACTGTTCCGCGAGCTGATCAAGGTTAACGGTGTGGGGCCGAAACTGGCACTGGCGATTTTGTCCGGCATGTCGGCGCAGCAGTTTGTCAGCGCGGTGGAGCGTCAGGAAATTGGTGTCCTGATCAAACTGCCAGGCGTAGGTAAAAAAACTGCGGAGCGGCTGGTGGTGGAAATGAAAGACCGCTTCAAGGGGCTGAATGGTGATCTGTTCAATTCACCGGGTAGCATGGCCTTGCCACCGTTAACGCCAGTGAGTGAACCGGTAGCGGATCCACTGGCAGAAGCGGAAGCCGCGCTGGTATCACTGGGCTATAAACCGCAGGAAGCCAGCCGTATGATAAGCAAGGTATCCCGTCCGGATTCTACCTGCGAAACCCTGATCAGGGACGCGTTACGCGCGGTACTGTGAGGTATTCATGATTGAAGCTGATCGTTTGATTGCGCCGATTGTTGTTGAAGAGGAAGAGATCTTCGACCGGGCTATCCGGCCTAAACTGTTGTCGGAGTACGTCGGACAGCCGAAAGTCCGTGAGCAGATGGATATATTTATTCAGGCGGCGCGCAAGCGTGGTGACGCGTTGGATCATCTGCTGATTTTCGGCCCGCCGGGGCTGGGTAAAACCACACTGGCCAATATTGTCGCGAACGAAATGGGGGTCAATTTGCGTACCACATCCGGCCCGGTGCTGGAGAAAGCGGGTGACCTGGCGGCGTTGCTGACCAATCTCGAACCCCACGACGTGCTGTTTATTGATGAAATTCACCGTCTATCGCCAGTAGTAGAAGAAGTGCTTTATCCGGCTATGGAAGATTATCAGTTGGATATCATGATTGGCGAAGGACCGGCGGCGCGCTCCATCAAACTGGATTTACCTCCGTTTACGCTAATTGGTGCGACCACCCGTGCCGGGTCGCTGACCTCTCCGCTGCGTGACCGTTTCGGGATCGTGCAGCGTCTGGAGTTTTATCAGGTCGCGGACTTGCAGCATATTGTCAGCCGTAGCGCACTGTGTCTGGGGCTGGAGATGACGGAAGATGGCGCACTGGAATTGGCTCGTCGTTCCCGCGGTACGCCACGTATCGCCAACCGGCTGTTGCGCCGGGTACGTGACTTTTCTGAAGTGAAATCGGATGGCACGATTACGCTGGAAGTGGCAGTTCAGGCGATGGATATGCTGGCGGTAGATATTGAAGGATTTGATTTTATGGACCGCAAACTGCTGTTGGCTGTGATCGATAAATTTATGGGTGGGCCGGTAGGGTTGGATAACCTGGCAGCGGCCATCGGTGAAGAGCGTGAAACCATTGAAGATGTGCTGGAGCCTTATCTGATTCAGCAAGGCTTTTTGCAACGGACACCGCGTGGGCGTATCGCCACTCAGCACGCTTACCGTCATTTTGGCCTGAGTCGCGAGGAGTAATGGCCTCGCCACTTGCCTTGATTCGGCCATCCGTACTATCTGTTACTCGTGCATGTTATTCGAACATGTTATTCGGACTACCGCCGCATCCGTCACCGTGGTTATCCCCGTCGAAACGGGGATCCTACTCATTGTTGATGCAGACAGGTTGCGTTACGCGGCCTGCTTCTTTAGCAGACTCAGCATAAACAGCAGTGATGCGCACAATACAACCGACGGGCCGGCCGGTGTATTGAGATCGGCAGAAACCGCCAGTCCACCCGTTACCGCCAGAATCCCGATAATCACCGCTACTCCGGCCATTTGTTCCGGCGTGCGGGCAAAGCGACGAGCAGTGGCGGCAGGGATGATTAACAGCGAAGTAATAATCAGCGCCCCAACAAATTTCATCGCCAACCCAATGGTTAATGCGGTTATCAACATCAATAACAGTTTGGTGCGTTGCAGATGGATACCATCGACATGGGCCAGTTCCGGGCTGATGGTCATGGATAACAGCGCGCGCCATTGCCAGCACAGAACTATGACCACCAGCACGATACCAGGGCCAATCAGCAGTAAATCGCCAGTGGTAACGGAAAGCAGATCACCAAACAAGTAGGCCATCAGATCCACGCGAACATTATTCATCAGGCTGACCACCACCAACCCCAGCGACAGCGCACTGTGGGCCATAATGCCCAACAAGGTATCAATCGCCAGATTAGGGCGTTGTTCTAACCAGACCAACCCCAGCGACAATACCAGTGTGACAGCGAGCACCGCATAAAACAGATTCACATCCAGCAGCAGACCCAGTGCGACGCCCAGTAATGACGCGTGTGCCAGCGTATCGCCAAAATAGGACATTCGACGCCAGACAACGAACGACCCCAGCGGGCCTGCCGCTATGGCCAGAAAAACCCCCGCCAGCCAACCGGGAAACAACAGCTCAATCATTTGTCGTTCCCATCCTGTTTTTTCAAAATAACGCGTCCATTCAAGTCATGCCGGTGGTTATGGTGGTGACGATAGATAGCCAGTTGTTCCGCGCCGCGCTGACCGAACATCGCCAGAAATTCCGGATGCAGGGAAACCACTTCAGGCGTTCCAGAACAGCAGACATGTTGATTAAGGCACAATACCTCATCGGTCTTGGCCATAACCAGATGTAAATCGTGAGAAACCATCAGTACGCCGCAGTTAAGCTCTTGTCGCAACTGGTTAATCAGTTCATACAGTGCCAATTGACCATTGACGTCGACACCCTGGGTGGGTTCGTCCAGCACCAATAACTGCGGATTGGTGAGAATGGCGCGGGCCAGCAGGACACGCTGGTTTTCCCCGCCAGAGAGTTTTTGCATCGGTTGGTCCAGCAGATGTCCGGCCTGGACGCGTTTAAGCGCCGGCATAATATCCTGCTTTTTTACGCCGGGGCGCAGCTGCATAAAGCGGCTGACGGTCAACGGCAGTGTGGCGTCCAGATGCAATTTTTGCGGCACGTAACCGATACGCAGATTCGGGACACGCTGAATATTGCCATTATCGGGAGAGAGTAAACCCAGAACCACCCGCACCAGTGTTGATTTTCCGGCACCGTTCGGACCGAGCAGGGTTAAAATCCGCCCTGCCTGAAGGGTGAGGGAAATATCGGTCAACACGCGCCGATTGCCAAATTGCACAGAAATATTATCAAGCGTGACCAGAGTAGACATATAACTCAGTTTGAAAGTACTTTATGGCGTTATAATATAACGAAATTCATGTTGAAATCGATGGAAGACTTGCTATGCCCACGCATCACTTAAATAACTGGCTGAAATCTGTACTGACTGCCAGCGTGCTTTTGACGTCCGTTGCGTCAATACCCGTGGCCTCAGCCGCCGTACTGACATCAATTCGCCCACTGGGATTTATCGCCGCCGCGATTGCGGATGGCGTCACGCCGGTAGATATCTTGTTGCCCGATGGCGCATCGCCCCACGATTATGCTCTGCGCCCGTCTGATGTCCAGCATTTACGGTCTGCGGATTTGGTGATTTGGATCGGTCCTGACATGGAGGCGTTTCTGGCTAAACCACTACAGCAGGTCGCCGCAGCCAGGCAGATTTCACTGGCGGATGTGCCGGCCATCAAGGCTGAATTGTTGAAAGCGCCACTGGATCACGAGCATGAAATGACAGCGAATTCTGCACATGATGCCACCGCGGAGGCGGAAGATGATGATGGCGACGGGCACCATCACGGGGATATCAACATGCATATCTGGATGTCGCCAGTGATAGCAAAAGCCGCCGCTGTCGCTATACATGATAAATTATTGGAACTTATGCCACAGAATAGAGACAAATTAGACGGCAATCTGCGTTATTTCACTGAGAAACTTGCACAAACGGATAAAAATATTGGTAATATGCTGTCGCCTGTGCAAGGGAAAGGCTATTTCGTGTTTCATGATGCCTACGGCTATTTTGAAAAACACTATGGATTAAAGCCACTTGGTCATTTTACGATCAACCCGGCCATCCAGCCTGGTGCGCAGCGTTTACATCAAATACGAACTCAGTTGGTTGAGCATAAGGCCGTTTGCGTTTTTGCTGAGCCACAATTCAGGCCAGCAGTTATTGATGCTGTCGCTAAGGGAACGGGTGTGCGTATCGGCGTACTCGATCCATTGGGAAGCAACGTCGCTCTGGATAAAGACAGCTACACGCATTTTCTGCTGAAATTGTCTAACGAATATCTGAGCTGCCTGGAGAAAAAATAATGAGGATGCGAATAAGTGCAGCAGATAGTCCGAACTATCGCTCTGGCGTATAACAGTCTACCCAGACCCCACCGCGTGATGCTGGGGTCGCTAACTGTAGTCACCCTGGCCGTCGCTGTCTGGCGGCCATTTGTTTATCCTCCGGTTACTAATACGCCTGGCAGTAAAACTGAAACCCTATCTTCACAATCACTCACTCCGTCTGCAAGTGAACCGTTGGATGCCACTCCTGCCGCGCCTCCGACAGCGTCTGCAGAATCTACGGAAATGAACAGCGAACCACTTGATCAGCCAGCACCGGGGCAGGATATCCCGTCTGATGAGCTGGACGATAAAGTGTCTGATGATAGCGGATCTCACGAGTATGTGGTGTCGGCTGGTGATACCCTCAGCAGTATTCTGACTCAGTATGGTATTGATATCGCCGATATCACTGCACTGGCTGAGCAGAATCCCGCATTGCGTAATCTGAAAATCGGTCAGCAGATCACCTGGCAACTGGGTGATACCGGTCTGTTGCAAAGCCTGCACTGGCAGGTTTCCCGTCGTGAATCCCGTACCTATCAACGTATTGGCGATAATTTCAAAGAGTCCATCGAGAATGTTGAAGGTGAGTGGCATAACAGTGTAATCGCCGGACGGCTGACTAGCAGTTTTGTTAACAGCGCCCGCAGTGTCGGATTAACCACCAACGAGATTAGGGAAGTCATCAAAGCATTGCAGTGGCAGTTGGATTTCCGCAAATTGCATAAAGATGACAGTTTTGCGGTATTGATGTCCCGCGAAGTGCTGGCTGGCCACAATGAGCAGAGCGAACTGCTGGGTGTGCGTCTGAGAAGTGGCGGCAAAGATTATTATGCGTTCCGTGCTGACGACGGCAAATTCTACGATCGGGAAGGTTCAGGACTCTCACGCGGTTTCTTGCGTTTCCCCACCATGAAACAGTTCCGGGTTTCTTCCAACTTTAATCCGCGGCGCCTTAACCCGGTAACGGGGCGTGTGGCACCCCATAGAGGTGTCGATTTTGCTATGCCGGTTGGTACGCCAGTGTTGGCGACCGGTGATGGTGAAGTCGTGGTGGCTAAACGTGATCCCCTGGCAGGGAGTTATATCGCTATTCGTCATGGACGCCAGTACACTACGCGTTATATGCACTTGCATCGGCTGCTGGTGAAACCCGGTGAGAAGGTGAAACGCGGTGAACGTATTGCATTCTCTGGTAATACGGGCCGTTCAACCGGACCACATCTGCATTATGAGGTTTGGATCAATCAGCAGGCGGTAAATCCGCTAACGGCGAAACTGCCACGTTCTGAAGGGTTGAGCGGTAAAGAGCGCCGCGATTATCTGGCCCAGGTACGTAAAATGGCGCCCCAGTTGCAGTTTGATTAATACCTGAGTTCATTTATCCAGCCGGTAGCCAGTGTGCTGCCGGCTGTTTTTTATTCGCGGTTATGTCACGATTTTCTGCTATATCGGTGAGGTTAATTGCGAAACAATGGTTAGCAATTATTATTGCCGCGTAATTGTTATGAAGAGTTGATGCATGGAAAGAGAGCAAAAAGCTAACATTGAATATATTCCCCGGTTCCGTCGCGAGTTTTTTCATCCTCGTTATTGGGGGGTGTGGCTGAGTGTCGGGATGATGATCGTGGTTGCCTGCATTCCTGGGCGTCTGCGTGACCCGGTACTGGGTGCGCTTGGCCGTCTGGTCGGGCGTGTGTCACGTGGCGCACGGCGACGTGCTCGCATCAACCTGCTGTATTGCATGCCGGATGTACCCGAGTTACAGCGGGAAAAAATCATTGATGACATGTTTGCCACCGCCACACAGTCCATGATTTTGATGATGGAGCTGGCGGTCATTTCTCCCCGGCGGGTGAATGAACGAGTGCGCTGGCATGGTTATGAGATCATTGAACAACTGGAAGCCCAGCAGCGTAATATTATTTTTCTGGTGCCACATGGCTGGGCTGTGGATGTCCCGGCGATGCTGATCAGTTGGCGTGGTCACCGGATCGCGGCCATGATGCATAATCAGAAAAATCCCTTGGTGGATTATCTGTGGAATGCATTGCGTATCCGCTTCGGTGGGCGTGTGCATGCACGTAACGACGGTATCAAACCGTTTATCAACTCGGTAAGAAAAGGGTATTGGGGATATTATCTTCCTGACCAGGATCATGGGCCGGAACACAGTGAATTTGTGGATTTCTTCGCGACCTATAAAGCCACATTGCCTGCGGTAGGGCGTTTGATGAAAGTGTGCCGGGCCGAGATTGTGCCGTTATTCCCGGTATATAACGCGAAAGAATCCCGATTGGAAGTCTATATTCGCCCGCCGATGAGCGATCTGGACGGTGCCGATGATACTTATATTGCCCGGCGGATGAATGAAGAGGTCGAAACGCTGGTGCGACCTTACCCGGAACAATACACCTGGATTCTGAAAATACTGAAAACACGTAAATCAGGCGAGACAGAGCCATATTTACGCAAGGATCTTTATCCGCGTAAGTAACCGTGGCGCATCAGGATTCAGGGCGAGTGTTTAGAGCAAGTGCGGTGATCCCCGTTAAAAACGGGGGTCACATCGGATATTTTTTATTGATTAGACAGGGGGATTCCCGCTTGCTGAGCGGGAATCAACCGGTTATTCCACCCGCAGAATACGGATTGTATTCGTTGTGCCTATAGTTCCCATCACATCACCCTGAGTGACGATCACCAGATCGCCGGACACCAGAAAACCTTTGTCGCGCAATATGAGCACGGCGTCATTGGCGGCCACGACACCGTCAGTGTAGCCGGTAAACTGTACGGGTGTGACGCCACGATACAATGCGGTCAGGTTGAGCGTGTGTTCATGACGAGACATGGCGAAAATCGGCAGACCAGAACTGATACGGGACATCATCAGCGCGGTACGGCCAGATTCGGTCATGGCAATAATCGCGGTCACCCCTTTCAGATGATTGGCCGCGTACATGGCAGACATCGCAATAGACTCTTCGATGTTGTCAAACTGCACGTCAAGACGATGTTTGGATATGTTGATGCTGGGGATTTTTTCCGCGCCCAGACACACTTTTGCCATGGCGGCCACGGTTTCCGCCGGATACTGACCCGCCGCGGTTTCCGCCGAAAGCATGACGGCGTCGGTACCATCCAACACGGCGTTGGCGACGTCCATCACTTCCGCGCGGGTTGGCATTGGATTGGTAATCATCGATTCCATCATCTGCGTAGCGGTGATCACCGCACGATTCAGTTTACGGGCACGACGAATCAGTTTTTTCTGGATACCAACCAGTTCCGCGTCGCCAATTTCCACACCCAGGTCGCCACGTGCCACCATGACTACGTCAGACGCCAGAATGATGTCATCCATCGCTTCGTCGCTGGCGACGGCTTCCGCACGTTCCACTTTGGCAACAATTTTAGCGTTACAACCCGCATCACGGGCCAGACGACGAGCATAGTTCAGGTCTTCGCCGGTACGCGGGAAGGAAATTGCCAGGTAATCCACATTGATTTTGGCGGCGGTGATGATGTCTTCTTTATCTTTTTCAGTCAGCGCTTCGGCAGAAAGACCACCACCCAGCTTATTGATGCCTTTGTTGTTGGAAAGCGGGCCACCTACCGTCACTTCGGTAAACACCTTCATGTTTTCCACTTTCAATACTTTCAACTGTACCCGGCCATCATCCAGCAGCAGAATATCGCCCGGCACGACGTCACCTGGCAGGCCTTTATAGTCAATACCGACTTTTTCCTTATCGCCTTCGCCCTTGGTCATGTTGGCATCAAGCAGAAATTTATCACCGATATTGAGGAAAACTTTACCTTCCTTGAAGGTGGAAACGCGGATTTTGGGACCCTGGAGATCGCCAAGAATAGCGACATGACGGCCAAGTCTGGCCGCAATTTCACGAACTTTATTGGCACGGATTATATGATCTTCGGGGATGCCATGAGAAAAATTCAGGCGGACTACATTCGCGCCTGCGGCAATAATCTTTTCCAGATTATTGTCGCGGTCAGTAGCCGGCCCCAGTGTGGTAACAATTTTGGTTCTTCTGAGCCGTCTGGACATGTATAACTCCGTTGACTAGTGAAGCTGTTGTAGTGCGGTAACGTCGGATAACGCGAATGAAATACTACTTTTACAATAAAACTATTTCACCATTGTTATCCGGATGCCGTGAGGTTATTGATTATTATATGGGTGAGCTGCCCGTACCGCTAAAAGAAGTACACCCTCACCCTGCATCATACCAAATTAACCAAAGGGTTTGCTGAATCGTTCTTCCTTATCAAAACGCGATTCTCGTAATGCTTCCTTGACACGCTTCAAGTTATCCCGGAATTTTGCGCCGCGACGCAAGGTAAATCCGGTGGCCAGCACATCAATCAATGTAAGCTGGGCAATTCGCGATACCATTGGCATATAGACATCGGTATCTTCCGGTACTTCCACGCGTAGAGTGAGTGAGGCTTCCCTGGACAGCGGTGTATCGTCTGAGGTAATGGCGATAACGGTGGCATCGTTTTCACGGGCCAGATGTGCCATTTCCACCAGGCTTTTCGTGCGGCCGGTGTGCGAAATCAACACCACTACATCGCCTTCACCCGAGTTCATGCAGCCCATACGCTGCATCACCAGATCATCAAAGTAAACCACCGGAATATTAAAACGGAAAAATTTATTCATGGCATCGTGAGCGACGGCCGCCGACGCACCAAACCCGAAGAAAGAGATCTTTTTGGCTTGCGTGAGCAGATCCACGGCGCGATTGATGGCAGCAATATCCAGACAGGATTTCACGTGTTCCAATCCCGCCATGGTGGATTCAAAGATCTTACTGGTGTAGGCCTCCACCGTATCATCTTCTTCTACATTGCGGTTCACATAAGGTGTGCCATTAGCCAGACTTTGGGCCAGATGTAGTTTAAAATCAGGGAAACCTTTGGTCTCAAGGCGGCGACAGAATCGATTGACCGTGGGTTCACTGACTTCAGCCACACCGGCCAGTGTGGCGATACTGGAATGAATGGCTGTCTGGGGTGATGCGAGGATGACTTCAGCCACTTTTCGTTCAGATTTACTCAGCAGCTCCAGATAGCTCTGGATTTTTTCCAGCATATTCATAAGACAAAGACCATCTATGGTATTTTCGATTTCAGCCAAAGGTGAAACCAATACGGGGTTTGTGGAAATATACTACGGCCCTGTAAAGGTTGTTAGAGAACAACATGCGAAGTTATGTGCTTTTTTTCCAGAACATGACTTGTGTCTAACTTTCAGAATAGTAATCAACTGTCATAAAAGACAGAAAATTTCTTTTTTTGATGATTTTGTAGCCTATTTACCCGTGTTTACACCTGCGATATGAAGTATTGTCACATTAGAAGCAATATTTCTTGTTATTTTATTACGGGTTTACTGGTTATAGTCAAAAAGAGTACATTATTACTGTAATAAAATTACAGCATCCTGCTATGAGGAGATTGAAAATGGCGGTAACTTCTACAGCCCAGGCGTGTGACCTGGTGATTTTCGGTGCGAAGGGCGATCTGGCGCGCCGTAAATTGCTGCCTTCACTGTATCAATTGGAAAAAGCAGGCCATATTCACCCGGATACCCGTATTATCGGCGTGGGCCGGGCGGAGTGGGATAAAACCGCTTATATCGAGGTGGTGAAGGAAGCGTTTGATACCTTTCTCAAAGAGCCGCTGGATGCAACATTATGGAAAACACTGAGCGAACGGCTGGATTTCTGCCAACTGGATGTTGAGGATACCGCCGGGTTTGAGCGCCTGGGAGCGATGCTCGATCAAGAAAATCGCGCCACCATTAACTATTTTGCCATGCCGCCCAGCACCTTTGGTGCGATCTGTCGTGGCCTGGGTAAAGCCGGGCTGAACAAAGAACCGGCTCGTGTGGTGATGGAAAAACCGCTGGGTACTGATCTGACGTCGTCACGGGTAATTAACGATCAGGTGGCGGAGTACTTTAACGAATGCCAGGTCTATCGCATTGACCACTATCTGGGTAAAGAAACCGTACTGAACCTACTGGCGCTGCGTTTTGCCAATTCGCTGTTCGCGAACAACTGGGATAATCGCACTATCGACCATGTGCAGATTACCGTGGCGGAAGAAGTGGGGATTGAAGGACGTTGGGGCTATTTTGACCAGGCCGGTCAAATGCGTGACATGATCCAAAACCATCTGTTGCAAATCCTGACTATCATTGCCATGTCGCCGCCATCTGATCTCAGCACTGACCGCATCCGTGATGAAAAAGTGAAGGTGCTGCGCTCGTTGCGCCGTATCGACCGTACCAACGTGCATGAAACCACGGTACGCGGGCAGTATACCTCGGGTTTTGTACAAGGTAAGAAAGTGCCCGGCTATCTGGAAGAAGAGGGCGCCAATAAGTCCAGCAGCACCGAAACGTTCGTGGCGATTCGTGTGGATATTGACGATTGGCGCTGGTCCGGTGTGCCATTTTACCTGCGTACCGGTAAGCGACTGCCGAGCAAATGTTCTGAAGTGGTGGTGTATTTCAAAAATCCGGTGTTGAATCTGTTTCATGATTCTTATCAGCAGTTACCACAGAACAAGCTGATTATTCGTTTACAGCCGGATGAAGGTATTGAAATCCAGATCCTGAACAAGATCCCAGGGCTGGAGCATAAACACCGGTTGCAAACCACCAAGCTGGATCTGAGTTTCTCCGAAACCTTTAATCAACAGCATCTGGCTGACGCCTATGAGCGTTTGCTGCTGGAAACCATGCGCGGCATTCAGGCGCTGTTTGTTCGTCGTGATGAAGTAGAAGAAGCCTGGAAATGGGTTGATTCCATTATGGAAGCCTGGGGCATGGACAATGATTTACCTAAGCCTTATCCAGCGGGGAACTGGGGCCCGGTTGCCTCGGTTGCGATGATTACCCGCGATGGACGCTCCTGGAATGAAGTAGAGTAATGGCGCCGCCACCCTGGTTTTTTGGGGTGGTCGTTTGTCGGGTTTTTTTGTGTAGCTAACGGTGCGGTCGGACATCCGTGGGTAACTGTGGATCCCTGTGGCAGGGGCGCGCCAGACAATTAATGATGCCCCTTGCGGGCATGACTGGAGATTACCCTAGATGAAAAACTGGAAGACCAGTGCGGAACAGATTTTGACAGCCGGTCCGGTTGTTCCTGTGATTGTGATTAACAAGTTGGAACATGCCGTACCTATGGCAAAAGCCCTGGTAGCTGGTGGTGTCCGTGTGCTGGAACTGACACTACGTACTGACTGCGCGGTAGACGCGATTCGCCTGATTGCCAAAGAAGTCCCAGACGCTATTGTCGGTGCCGGTACGGTGACCAACCCACAGCAATTGGCGCAAGTGACTGAAGCCGGTGCGCAGTTTGCCATTAGTCCGGGTCTGACCGAACCGCTGCTGAAAGCGGCTATTGACGGCACCATTCCATTGATTCCGGGTATTAGCACTGTGTCTGAATTGATGCTGGGGATGGATTATGGATTGCGTGAATTCAAATTCTTCCCGGCGGAAGCCAATGGTGGTGTGAAGGCGCTACAGGCCATTGCCGGGCCATTCGGGAAAATCCGTTTCTGCCCGACCGGTGGGATCACACCGAAAAACTATCGTGATTATCTGGCACTGAAAAGCGTGCTGTGCGTAGGGGGTTCCTGGTTGGTACCGGTGGATGCATTGGAAAGCGGTGATTATGCGCGTATCACCGAACTGGCTCGCGAAGCGGTGGCTGGCGCCAAGGCATAAGGCCATATTCCCGCCCAACGGGCGGGAATCTATCGGTTACTCATTCAATTCGTGTTGGTGTCAGACATCCTTTCCCGAAGATAACGCCTGGCCTGATCCACCCATCTTCACGCAGGGGCGTTCAGCCGCTGACTTTCACCGCGCTGGCCGTCGCTTTTGCCAGTTGGACCGCCGCATCCGTATTTTCCGCAGTGGACAGCGCCACGCCCATACGGCGCTTACCGCTAATTTCCGGTTTGCCGAACAGTCGAATCTGGGTATGCGCTTGCAGCGCCTGTTCCAATCCGTGGAAGCGAACGTCATTACTGGTCAGCTCCGGCAGGATCACCGCTGAGGCGGATGGGCCATACTGACGGATGGCGCCAATCGGCAAGCCCAGAAACGCCCGCACATGCAGCGCAAATTCAGACAAGTCCTGAGAGATCAGCGTGACCATCCCGGTATCGTGTGGCCGGGGAGACACTTCGCTGAAAATAACCTCATCACCACAGACAAACAGTTCAACGCCGAACAGACCGAAACCACCCAATGCTTCCACCACTTCGCTGGCAATGTGCCTGGCCCGCGCCAGTGCTTCACTGCTCATCTGTTGCGGTTGCCAGGACTCGCGATAGTCGCCATCTTCCTGACGATGACCGATCGGGTCGCAGAAATGGATACCGTCAACGGCATGGATAGTCAGCAATGTGATTTCAAAATCAAATTGCACTAGCCCTTCCACAATCACTTTGCCACCGCCGGCCCGACCGCCTTCCTGCGCATAACGCCAGGCACGTTCCAGTTGCTGTGGTTCACGAATCAGGCTCTGACCTTTACCAGAAGAGCTCATTACCGGTTTTACAATACACGGGTAACCGATGGCGTTAACCGCCTGATGGAAGCTGGCTTCACTGTCGGCGAAATGATAACGGGAGGTGGGGAGTCCCAGGGTTTCAGCCGCCAGACGGCGAATGCCTTCACGGTTCATGGTCAGCCGGGTGGCTTGCGCGCAGGGCACGACATGATGTCCCTGTTGCTCCAGCGCGACCAGCATGTCGGTGGCGATGGCTTCAATTTCCGGCACGATATAATCCGGACGTTCGCTTTCCACCAACTGCTTTAACGCCTCGCCATCCAGCATGTTAATGACATGGCTGCGGTGGGCAACCTGCATCGCCGGTGCATCAGCATAGCGGTCGACGGCAATGACCTCGATCCCCATACGCTGACATTCAATCGCCACTTCTTTTCCCAGTTCGCCAGAGCCCAGCAACATAACGCGGGTCGCGCCGGGACGCAGAGCCGTTCCCATTGTTAACATAACTTTAGTACCTGATCGGGTTGTAAAAATCGCCGCAGTATAAACGAAAACGTTTGCGTACGCATCCGTACCGGATTATAGCTAAATGCACAGCAACTGTTATCGGGATGCGTGATCACGCCTGGATTCGGATGAAAATTCGTGCCACTCTTTTCCCCCATTGTCTGATGCTCCTGTATAGCGAATTTTATTTTTTCACCAGAAGGAATTACGTGTCATGAAAGCCCCGCGCGCTGAAAAGCGTCCCCATCCATTAACCCGGCATGGAGAAACCCGCATTGATAACTATTACTGGCTGCGCGATGACCAGCGTAACAATCCGGATGTACTGACCTGGCTGGAGCAGGAAAACCGCTATAGCGAACAGGTTATGGCGCCCTGCCAAGAGCAAAAACAGGCGCTCTATGATGAAATGGTGCAGCGTATTCCCCGTGAAGATACCTCCGTACCTTATGTAAAGAATGGCTACCGCTATCAGAACCGTTATGAGTCGGGTAAAGATTATGCGGTTTATCTGCGCCAGCCAGTGTCAGCGACGGAACCGTGGGAAACGTTGCTGGATGGCAACCAACGAGCGGAAAATGGCGACTTTTACGACGTGGGATCACTGGATGTCAGCCCGAACAATCGTCTGATGACGGTTTCGGAAGATTTCCTCTCCCGTCGCCAATATGATGTGCGCCTGCGTGATCTCACCACCGGCGAATGGTTGCCGGACCTGATCGAACATGTTTCGGCTGTCACCGAATGGTCCGCCGATTCCACGGCCATCTATTATGTGCGCAAACATCCGCAGACGCTGCTGCCATATCAGGTTTACCGCCATCGCATCGGCAGCGATCCTCAGCAAGATGTACTGATTTACGAAGAACAGGACGATACCTATTACGTCAGCCTGGAAAAAACCACCTCTGAACGTTACATCCTGATTCATCTCAGCAGTACCACCAACAGTGAAGTCCTGTTGCTCGATGCCCGTGATCCGCAAGCCATGCCACAGATGTTTGTGCCGCGCCGTAAGGATCATGAATATGATCTCGACCATTATGGTGACTATTTTTATCTCCGCTCCAACAGAGAGGGTAAAACGTTCGGCCTGTATCGTGCCACTGACGGGCAGGAGGCGCAGTGGGGGACTCTGATTGCTCCAAGAACGGAATGTATTCTGGAAGGATTCTCGTTGTTCCGCGATTGGTATGTGGTGGAAGAACGGTCGCGAGGGTTGACCCATATTCGCTATATCGATTGGCAGAGTGGTACGGCGCAGTGCATCAATTTTAGCGACCCCAGCTATGTGACCTGGCTGGCGTACAACCCGACGCCGGAAACCTCACGACTGCGCTATGGCTACTCCTCAATGACGACGCCCAGCACACTGTATGAGTTGGATATGGCTACCGGCCAGCAGCAACGATTGAAGCAGGCCGAAGTGAAAAATTTCAACACTGAGGACTATTGTAGCGAGCGACTATGGATTATCGCGCGCGACGGTGAAGAGATACCGGTATCACTGGTATACCATCGCCAGACGTGCCAACTGGGGAAAAATCCGCTGTTGGTGTATGGCTACGGCGCTTATGGCAGCAGTATGGACCCTGAGTTCAGTGTCAGCCGTCTCAGCCTGCTCGACCGGGGGTTTGTCTTTGCGCTGGCCCATATTCGTGGCGGGGGTGAGTTGGGGCAAGCATGGCATGACGATGGTCGTTTGCTAAACAAGATGAACTCTTTCACTGATTTTATCGATGTATCCCAGTCGCTGCTGGCACAAGGGTATGGTGACCCGCAACAGGCGTTTGCCATGGGCGGCAGTGCGGGGGGATTATTGATGGGCGCGGTAGTGAATATGGCACCGGAATTGTTTAAGGGCGTAGTCGCGCAGGTGCCGTTTGTGGATGTATTAACTACCATGCTGGATGAGTCGATTCCACTAACGACCGGTGAGTATGATGAGTGGGGAAATCCGAACCAGCCCGAGTATTACCATTATATCGGCCAATACAGTCCCTATGATGGTGTGAAGGCCCAGCATTACCCACACATGATGGTGACCACCGGCTTACATGATTCTCAGGTGCAATACTGGGAACCGGCAAAGTGGGTAGCTAAATTGCGGGAATTTAAAACCGATGACAACCTGTTACTGCTCTATACCGATATGGAATCCGGTCACGGTGGCAAGTCTGGCCGTTTTACACATTATGAAGATATTGCGCTGGAGTATGCGTTTATCCTGATGATTCGGGAGAAGGTCTAGTCAGAGGGTTATTCAGAGTAAACCCGCTGGCGCGGGTTTACTTGTCGTGGCAAGGTTGGGGTTAAACAATGTCTGTTTGTTGGCCTTTTTTGGCACGTTTTTCAGCGCGCTTTTCAGCGGCCGTTTTCTGTGGTTTTTTCTTACCGTCCTTCTTGCTGTCCATTCCTTTACTCATACTCGCCTCTCTTGGTAAAAGTGTGGTTTGCCTGTTCATTAACCTCCTGTTTGCGTACAGATGCAAGCGAAAAAAACAGTTTTTAATGTCTAAAAATGTCATCTGCACACCTCGCTGGATAATGCCACAATCCTGTCATACCACTGCTTGCCGCGCCGCGCTGGAATAGTACTGATGGCTGATGCGTGGTTTGACAAGACATGTCGGGTTGTACCCAATCAGTGGCCGTCTCGACATAACGTAGTCTGGCAGATATGCTGCGGATTCTCCGGGACGCCTCCCGGTGCCACTCTCGTCGCAATATAACTGGAGAAAACCGTGTTTAACCTAAAATCACCTGCCATTTTGAGTACTGCTGCATTAGCGATTACTGTCGTTTTTTCCTCACCGGTGTTGGCGCATGCCCAGCTGAAAAGTCAGGAGCCGGCAGCCAATACACAAGTTAATGTCTCACCAAAAGTATTGAAGCTGAACTTCTCTGAAGATATTGAGCCGGCTTTCACTGGTATTGAACTCACCGGAAGCAATCATCAACGAATTTCAACGGCTAAAACCGAGCTCACGCCAGGGATGCATAATCAGTTGAGCGTCGTATTGGCAAAACCGCTGTCGAGTGGACGTTATCAGGTGAAGTGGCATGCGTTGTCAGTTGATGGTCATAAAACCAAAGGAGCCTATACCTTCCGCGTGAAGTAGATCATGACGCTAGAAACCTTGTACATCCTGTTACGCTGGCTGCATTTTACCTCGGTGATGTTACTGACGGGCAGTGCATTTTACAGCGCATTGCTTTCACCTAAGCATTTCAGGCCGCAATTGGCTGCACGTTTGCACTCGATCCTGATGAGCATGGTCTGGCTGGCGTTGTTGAGCGCCAGCGCACTGCTGGCAGTGCAAACCGGACTAATGAGCGGTGACTGGCATAACATCGCTGACTGGGAAACATGGCAAGCGGTGCTGGGCACCGAGTTCGGTATGGCATGGCGCTGGCAGATAATCCTGCCGCTCATCGCCGGTATTGCATTTACCTTGCATGGCGAGGTGCGACAACGAGTATTGTTGGTATCCGGTCTCGCTCAACTGTGTGGGTTAGCGTTTGTCGGACATGCAGTGATGCTGGATGGTTGGCCTGGCGCACTACAGCGTATCAATCAGGTTGTGCATCTGATCGCCGCTTCATTTTGGGTAGGCGGGCTATTGCCACTATTGATTCTGATGCGGGATAGACAGATGCAAAACCGCACCGATGCTATATGCATCATGATGCGTTTCTCTCGTTATGGACATCTGGCTGTGGCGCTTGTCATCGTGACCGGGATCATCAATAGCGTAATGATCCTTGGCTTGCCACTGGTTAGCTTCGCCCTTTACAGCCAGCTGTTGTCGGTGAAGATTTTTCTTGTCGCACTAATGGTAATGATAGCCCTGGCTAATCGTTACTGGCTGGTTCCTCGTTTGCGGCAGGAAAGCGCAACGGCACGGCACAAGCTTATACGCCTGACGCAACTGGAACTTGCTCTCGCGACAGTGGTACTCATGCTGGTCAGCATTTTTGCCACTCAGGCACCGGCTTGATACCCGCCAATGGCCAGCATGGCAGTATCTTTCACCTGATGATGCAGATGCACATGGCATTACTTGGCTTTCGGCTCATAGGGCAGGGTGGAAAATTGGAGTGACAGTTGGCGGTAATAACTCACCTGTTCACGAAAATAGCTGCGTAGATGCTCCGGCTGTTGTTGCTCAATCTCCTGAGGAATGACCGGCATATTATAACGCTCTTTGAATGCCACACCGGAAGCGGCCAGATCCACATTTACCTTTTCCATCTCTTCGAATGGAAGTTCCGCCAGATTGTGACTCATACTGATATTCCTCTGTCTATTACAGTTACACATGCCGCGCACAGAAAATAAATCAGTCCCCGACAAATGGCAAGGAGTAGGTAGAATAAGAACACTTACGCTATGTAGGGAAATTAAGCTAAAACAATGGCATTAATTATAACGAACTATGCAGGTAATAATTAATGACCCCAGTGGAAAATGAGTCTGGCAACTTATTGTTTGCACTATTTTTTATACCCCAAATAATTCGAGTTGCAGGAAGGCGGAAAGAGAGTGAATCCCGAGGAGCTTACTCAGGTAAGTGATTCGGGTGAACGAACGCAGTCAACACACCTGCAACTTGAAGTATGACGGGTATATATTTCTATTGGTTAACGTATGCCTATATGCAGTGCTGCCAGACAATACCTGCTATGCCTGTCGCCTTTCAGGGGGTAAGCGAGGGTGGCGACATCGGGTTGATGATCTGTTTTTAATTTTATTATTTCAGTGCATACTGAAAGCAGTACCAGTCACTTGGCCAGTAAAATAAGGGGTTGTCATGTTAAAAAAAGCGATGGTTAATCAGTTGAACGATCAGCTCAACCTGGAGTTTTACTCTGCAAATTTGTATTTGCAGATGAGCGCCTGGTGCGGCGACAAAGGGTTTGAAGGCGCATCCCTATTTTTGAAATCGCAATCGCAGGAAGAAATGCAGCACATGCATCGGCTGTTTAATTATCTGAATGATACCGGCAGTATGCCTGTGCTGGGTACCATTGCGGCGCCACCAGTCGATTTTTCATCGTTGACAGATGTGTTCAAGTTGACATACGAACATGAGCAACTCATTACGGGTAAAATCAACGAACTGGCCCACGCTGCGATGTCGCAGCATGACTATTCCACGTTTAACTTCCTACAGTGGTATGTTTCCGAACAGCATGAAGAAGAAAAACTGTTCAAATCTATTTTGGACAAGCTGGCTATGGTCAACAACACCGAAGGTGGTCTGTTCTTTATCGACCAGGATCTCAAAAAAATGTCGATCGGCACGTCCGCTTCGGCCTGATTTTGTTTAAGCACCGCATAATATTCCTTTCTATTATCAAGGCGTGAGGTGGTTTCAAAAGGAATCGCCCCCCACGCCTAGCCTGATTGCTCTGCCCTTTGACCGGGTCTATTCCGCTGGCTCGACTTCATTGAATACAGCGGCTATGATCCGCCAACAACCGACTGAATTTCAGGCTAATAGCGCTCAGTTATGTACTGTGCTGAAAGCAACACTGCTGCGGAATATCATGATGAAGAAACTACTGTTATCACTTGTTTTAACCACGTTGTCCGGCAACGCATTGGCGGCGGCTCAACTGGTCACTATCAGTAAGCTGGAATACGGTGAACGTTGGGCGTTTACTCGAGAGGAAGTTCAATTAATGTGTCGTGCGGACCACGCATTGTACGTGCTTAATCCCAGTACGCTAATGCAATATCCACTCAATGATACGGCCCAGGTACAGATGCAAACCGGAAAGGTTACGGCGCAATCCATCGATATTATCCGACGGGACGATCCTGAACACCCGGGTCAGAAAAAAAGCCTACAACCCTTTATTGACCGGGCGTTATTACTGTGTCCTTAACATATATCGGTGACTGATGTCGGTTAAATTTTTGGTTTGCGCAAATTGTCACAAAGTGTACATAAAATTCCGTTTTTAAGAACCTTCCTGCGCAACAAACTGGCAAACCAGTGAGGGTTGTCTATGCTTGAACAGTAAGCTAGTACAGATTGAACAATGCCAACTTTTAGCGCACGGCTCTTTCCCTAGAGCCATTTCCCTAGACCGGATACAGGAATCGTATTCGGTCTTTTTTTAATACATTGATTTTAAACGATTTATTTTCATTTGTCCGAAAATGTCCGAAATTTGTCCGAAATTCGATATCCGGCCTAAATTTCTACCCACTCATTTTTGCGGCTATCAAGGTAGACATTGGTCATTTTCATTGACTTGTGCCCAAGCAATTTTTGAGCAAATTCTTTTCCATATTCGGCCTCATAAAGCCGGGACGCGAGACTACGGATCTCATGAAAACTCGGCGGTGATTTCTGATAGGTCAGATCCGTTTCTTTGAGCGCTTTGACGAATGCTTTAGTGATTGAGTCGGCGTTAAGCGCGCCTGGCGTTCTGCCCGATTTCCGACTATTGGAGCTAATCAGATACTCACTCTTACTATCCTCCAAGCAACGCTGAATAACTTCATCTACTGATGTATTCATACTCGCTAATCTCAGTGAAAGTGGTATCGCGATCTGCATTCCTGTTTTTTGCTGTATCACCCAGAGCTTTCCATGGTGGATATCAGATCTTTTTAGCTGACGAATGTCATCGCGACGTTGACCGGTTATCAGCCCGAGCATCATGCTTAAACAGACCCACGTAGGCTGATGTAGTGATGCCTGGTATATTTTGCAAAACGCCTCATGGGTAAGGCGCTCTCGCTGAACTGTCGGGGAGGGTGTTCTGGTTGGTTCTACTGGATTATTACTGATCAGGCCATCAGCGATGGCCTCCCGAAAGGCATCCGAAAGAACAGAGCGTAATCCGGCAGCCATTGAGTCTTTACCTGCGTCAACGTAGCTGTTGATGAATTCCGCAATGTGTTTAGTCGTAATTTTATCAATCGTCATCCTCCCAAGTTTCTTGTCAATATATCCAATCTGAAGTGTGCGCATTCTGAGCGTGTTTTGTGCCAGATCCCTGCGTTTTAGTAATTCGGAATACCGCATCAACCACTTTGATAAAGTCACCACATTGCTGACATTTAACCGCTCCAGCAGTGCCACTGGATGAAAGTTTGATTCAATATAATTGTTCGCCTGGATAGCCTGAGATATAGCATCCCTGCGGGCTATCTGTCCCAACGATATCTCTTCACCGGTGATGGGATTTCTCCAGTAAAAAACCTTACGTGAGCGCCTGTAAGTAAGGTTTCTAGGCAGATTGGCGTCATACTTTTCCGGCCTTTTTGCCATGGAAAATTCTCTCTACTAACGGTGACTGAATTTGTTTTTCCTGAATTAACTTTCGGGCCAGAGAGAAGCTTTTGGGGTTGATGTAAAAGGCTTCTTCATGCACCCGATATTCTCTGCCGTGTTTTTCTGGTGCAGGGTAAATTTTCCCATTTCTCGCCCAGCGCCAGAGTGTTTGCTGGGACGGGACAGGTTGTTCATAATTTCGTTTGGCCCATTCTTCTAGCGTTAATAGTTTGGTCATTGGTCAGTCCTTAATAAAAGGGCATGTCAATGACACGCCCTTATTGTGGTCGTTTGGTGTGTGTAGGGAAGGGGCTTTGATTATTCGAAATGCCAGGTTACCGTTTCGACATTGTGTCCAAAGTTGTAGGATGCTTGCGGTGAAGACATATCTAACTTTTCCATTTCTTGGACAACGGTATTAATTACCGCGATATCTTGCTTAAGTCGGAGAAGATGATATTTCTTACGCCGCAGTAAACTTTCAAGCGCTAATTGTTTTGATGAAAATGCAAAAGAGCGCTCCGCTGATTTCGCCACTTTTTTAATTGAGTGTCGTGCAGTCTTATTTTTCCATGCAGTCAGCCAACGTTCCTTGTCTCGTTCTATGTCATAGATTTTCGCCCAGAAAGCAGGGCATAAAAATGCGTAATGCTCGGTCTGGTGAAATGCGATGTATTGCTGAGAAATTACCTTGATTCCGTCTTCCTCGATCGTTTCAAAATACTTCCAGTAAATAGGATATCCGCAATATCCCTTATCTGATTCTGGGAACGGAACTCCCCATGACTCGCTCATGCTGTGCTCCTTATATTGAAAATAAAAAATCGCTGAGGCGGTTACTCATCGACATGTTCATTGTCATCTGCCTTGGTTATCAGCACAGCTTCCACTGGCAGACACTCATAAGCACGAGGTAACTTCTGCGTCCGGATATCGGCTTCGCAGTTTTGCCAGTCAGGGTAGACCCAGCCTTGTGGCTCGTACTGGCATGGCTGGAACGTGTAACAGACATAAAGAAATAGACCGAACAAGGTGGCCTCCTTCGGTATTATTGAGAAATAGGGGATCACCACATCACTGTCCGGGGTGGTGATATTTAGTGAAGGTATTGTGTGGTTAGTCGTAACCGGGGTAGTACACGTCGTCGGTATCATCCTGATCGAGCACTAACAGGCTGTCACCGTAATAGAGAGCAGCGACCAATTTTTCAAATCGGGTACGGAAGGAAATGATTTTTTTACCCAATATATCGCCGTCACATTTGCCGGAGTAAAGGCTATAGCACGGGTGCCCATCGTGAGTAATCACTTTTTTCTTGTTACCTTCATATTCAACAGCTTCAGATAAATAAAGGTTGTCACTAAACTCAAACGGATGCGTTTTGCGGTTACTACTTGACCAGCTACGCTCTTTATAAGGTTCTTTTTCTAAACCAACCTGGAAACCACCATATTCGCTGTATTTCATAAGGACTTCGGGGCGTTCCCATCCTTCCTGAGCGGCTTCTTCTCTGTGGTCCTCAATGTAAGCGGTCCAGAGGTCGGAAGCGTTAATGAAAGCAGGTATCTGATGATCGCTGATAAACGCAGTGACTTTATCGCGCATCGCTGTGATGAGTTGGTCTGACACAGCCTGATTTTCCCATTGTGCAGCCAGCGTTTTCGCCATCAGCAAGTTATAACGCGGTAGATCAACTATTTCACTGATATTAGCGGGCAGGGCTGATTCCAGCGCCTTCTTGACGGAATCAGGGAATTTTCCCCAACGGAATGTATCTTCGATAGCCTTTTCATACAGTTTAGTTACGTGAACGCGGATCATTTCCGCGTATTCTGGCGATTGCTCAAAGGCGGTACAGTGAGCTGCAATATCAGTCGCCAGGCTGGTGGCGTTTACGGTTACATCATGTGTGGTATTGGTCATTGGTCAGTCCTTGTTTTCACATTTCTTTCACTAGACGCTCTAAAATCACCGCTTTCGACGGCAGTGGTAATTGCTGGGCGAGTTGCCATTGTTTACGTTGAACTTGTGTTTTGTGCAGCAACAGTTTGCGAATATCTCCAATGGGAATACTGGTCTCTTTGGCGATCAGGTTTTCGTTGATGCCCCGGCGATGGAGCAGGTAGACAGATAGCATGATGGGTGCTGAGTAGTATCGTCTGGCACCAATATGTGGTGCTTCCTGCGATTTTGAGTGGCATCGGCCACCAATATGAATAGGTTTGGGTTCGGGCCGATAAGGTGTTTTTTCACGGATAGAGGCCCGTACCCGCATTCGGTAAATGAGAACCTGCAACCAATCGCAGTGGTCATCGACAGGCTTATACAGTACACCTAAGTGCAATTCTTCTTCCATCAGGCGGCCTCGCGGCGTTTTTGGCAGTCGAGTTGCGCCCGAACGGGGCGCAGGGATGATTCCAACACGTCAGCGACGGTTGTGGTGGTTGTCATAATGGGGTTCCTGAAAATACCGCTGGAGCGGGGGGATTAAAAACGCAGTGAGAATGCGCGGATCTTGTCTGCCTGAACAGCTTCAAGCAGCTTCTTGCTGGCGGAGTTGCTGATTTTGACTCCTGATTGAGCCAGGTCGGCGATTAACCCCATAAGCAACTTGTCCATATCTGGCTTGGGTTGCATAACCGCAAGTGTTTCACTGGTGCCTAAAGTATCTGGAAATTTAATCGTACCCGGCGCATATAGTGGTTGCCGTGTTGATTGCATCGACTGCACGGTTTGTTCTGGTATTGCCGCTGCTGCCAACCGTTCCTGTTCCCTCCTTGTCTCTTCAGCCCTTTGCCGATCCTCTTCTGCTTTCTTTTGGTGGGCGATGCGCTGTTCAATCAGTAATTGCAGGTGCTCCCAGTCGTTGCCAACAATGTGATTCAGGTCTGCAAACAGATTCTTATATTCTGGTGGAACGGCATCGAACAATTTAAGGTTTTGCTGGTACTGAGCCGCCAACTGATTAGCTTCGATTTTGGCCCGCGCCAGTTCGTCATTGGCTGCACTTTGCAGTGACGTCAGCGTCTTTTTCCCCTTAATCGCTGCGATGAAGTCGGCGGTGACCACTGGTAATGTAACGACCGCCAATTGGGCATTCAACGCGGTAATATGGTCGGCTAATGCGGCTTTAGCAGCAGTGATAATATCTGCCCGGATCTCATCTTTACGCGATTTCACCAGACGAGTGAGTTCCAGACGTTTGCCACGCATTTCCTCACGCAGTGTATCAATAGTGCGAAACAGCAGGTCGATCTGTTCTGTCTGGGACAGAGCCTGTTGCTTAATCAGATCCAGCTCTTTTTCCGCCTTTTCACAGAACTTGACCGTTTCTTCTGCGTCGGCGAAATCCTGATCGGTGCTTAAATCAGTGTTGATAGCGCGAATAAAGGCCAATGCCTGACCTTGATACACGGCCAGATTGGATTGTTTCACCGTGCCTTCAATCTCAACCAGTAACGCCGGGAGGCGCATAATGGCTTTCCCCTGGGGCAACTCATTGATTACCGGGGCTGAATAGTTCTGCAAATCTTGCTCAAACTGATTCCATCCAGCGATGAGTGATTCGGCCCGGCCTGCAACCGGTTGGTAGTCCATCCAGACCAGGTTGTCTGGTGTGCCGTCTGATACGGTAAAAATGACATGACCAGCACCGCTGACCAATAGCTGCTGTTCAAGTTGCCAATAGTATTCAGCGGGTAACGCTTTGTTACGTACATGCTCAGCCAGCGACGTATTCCACATTTTGTGTTCAAACAGCGTATCTTCCATCATGGTGATGCCGTCGAACGATGCCAGCAAACGGCCATCGTCATCAATACCGGTAGCGGGGAAGAGTTCATCATTGATCAGCTCTTCGATGATGGAGCGGGCGGAATTTTCCTGCTCATGGCCTTTATCAAACAGATTTTTCTGTACCCAATCACTGATCTCGCGTTCGGTGCCGGTGGCTTTCATCGCCAGCAGTTCGTCGCGGCGCATTTTAGTCGAGGCCGCCATCATCACAGGGGCTTCGCTGGCGGTGAAATATTTGGCACGCAGTGCGTGCCAATCGGGTGTGCCCTGTTGGACATTAATGATTTGCATTGATTGGCTCCAGATCGCGAATGGCGTTGAGTTGTTGTTCACTTAAGGTGTATTTGCTGCCGGCAGTGGCGATGATTTGCTGTGCTGATTTTTTGCCGCTTTCCATTAATTGCTGCCATTTTTTTAGATTGGTAGCGAAGAGATCATCCGGGTAAACGGTAACTTTTGAACTGGTGGTGGGCTGGTTAGGTTTGTTTTCCATGACCGTGTTCCATGTGGCCTCACCATCACGTATTGCGCCATAAAGCCCGCGAAGATTAACCAACTCAGTGGGAGAGCAGCTTTCAAGCGAATGGCCCAAATACTCGGTTAAATCGGATACCTTCACCCCGATACCAGCAAAACCGTCAGCGATCCGTTTGCGTTCTGCATCAGGATCCCTTGCCGCTGCATCCAGACGTACCGCCTTAATTATCTCCTCGGCTTCGTCCTGCATATCGCCGGGAATGATACGCAGACCAAGTGTTCGAATGGCTTTAGATATTTGGGCGCCACGTTTATTGAGTAAATCGTCATCATTAGCTGGAATGGTGTAGGCGTCTTTCCCATAGCTGTTTTTGCGCACTGATATGTAAGAGCCGTCATCCATTGGCTTAGAGCGCTCGACTGTTTTTGATACTCGCACGTCTAACGGATAAGTGAGGTTTGATTCCAGGTCGGTGACGGATACCCGATGAACCTCTTTCGTTTCGTCCTCAAAAATCATGGAAGTTTCGATCAGCACATTTTTCATGCAACGCAGTGCGACTTCAACAAAGCGGATACCCAAACCTTCCACTCCATTTCCTATGGGTTTGCGGTAGTAGGCGCTTTTGTTATTAGCAAAACTGGGGCGGCGGCACTCACGCATCAGATCTTGCCGTACTTGATCCCAATTTCGTGGGCGTTGTAATGCCATCACATAACGCGCTTCAACCATTGCCTTGGCTTGTGCCGCTACGGCTGTTGATGCTGTCTCCTGTACTGCCAGTGTGCTATTGGTGCCGCCAAACTCTTGGCGGACAGACAATGCGTTTTGAGGTTCGGGGTAATTCATGGTGAAAGTGTCCCTATATGTAGATCGTGGCTTATTCGCTGATACGGACGACTGAGGCGTTGAGCCTCGCAGCCGGACGATTAAGAAAATAATGCCAGAGTGGAAAATGCAGCGACCACGATGGCGATAACGAATATCAGACCGTGTTCTTGCTGTGGATGGTGGTGAATATTGTGGCTGCCAAGACGGTAATGATGTTGGATGCGTTTAATTGAGTCGGTTTGCATGGTATTCTCCATAGCGATCGGGGTTGGTCCCCCGATCAGCTGCTAATGACCTTCGTGGTCATTGGTCAGTCCTTAAGATTTTGCGGTTTGGTCGCCGCATTATCGGGATAGCCCCAGCTTCGGCTGGGGCTTTTCTCTTTCTGTGCTAGTCGAATGGGCTGCGCAACTCAGCATTGCCGCAGCATCCAGCTCCATGGCACGTTCGGCCTTTGCCACCCGCATGAAAATCTCTTCCTGAACGTCATCAAGATAACTATCCATCGCGAGGGATTCGGCTATCGCCGATGCTGGTAGGTGATCACTGCCTGCTGATGAACAATTTTTAACGATAGTTTTTAACCTCGTACTCATGCGGTGGAAGCGGCGCTTGAATGCTATACGTTTCTCCAACTGCGCTTGCTCGTCTGGGCTGGCAGCTAAAACACGCTCATAGGCTTCCAGTCGTTCTTCTAACATCCGTTGATAGTTGAATTCACTCATGCGTTATCTCTCTGTGAATGGGTTTACAAATGCGCCCGGCTTGCGGACGCATGGCATAAAACCACTGTTTAAGACTGTTTTTCATCAATGCGCTGATACGGGAAGCGATCGGTGTGGGGCTTGATGTGTTGATAGAAATGGGAGCCGACAGATTTCGCGCCGGAAAATGCCGCAAAAGTATCAGCACTAACGTTGCTGTAGTGGTAGAGGGTACCGGGTACGTTATTGCGACCGTTAAAGCGGATCGCCAGCGTATTGGTCGCCGGGTCGTGGCCGATGCTGTGGATCTGGGATGATGAGACGGGGGTCATCGTGATGGTCATTGGTCGGTCCTTGGTTTTGGGTATAAAAAAGGCCACCCGAAGGTGGCCAGTGGGTATGCCCTGGTGAGGCGTAAAATTCGCTTTTCAGGCGAAAAAAAAGCCCACAGAAGTGAGCTTGAGGGTTATCAGTAAATGCCACGGGGAATGGTGCTGCTACCCCGCAATTTTTGCCGTCCTACTGCTGTAAAACCGGCGTAATGGTCGCTGTCGGGTTCCTGCTTCTTGCCGGTTTTGCGGATCGGCGGCAAGTCTGGCATCGGTTTACAGCGCACGGTGGTCAGGAGGGCTTTACCCACACGGTCGCTTTTACGCCTGGCGATGCGCTGGATCTTTTCCCTGTTCTGCCTGGTCATGGCAGTACGGCGTTTCTGGTGTGATTTGGTCATTGATCAGTCCTTATCGTTCGGTTCGTGCCGGGATTATTTACCCACGCCCGGCCGTGCTATCCTTGCTGTCACCACAACAAGTAAGGATTTTGATATGGAAGGTTCTTTTAACGGTCAGTGCCCGCTGTGCGGGATTGCTACCAAGTACAACTTTGCTGACCACCAAAACGTCAAACAGTATTCGTGCTACAAGTGCAAAACTATTCAGATCAGCCTACATGCTGAGCGCTTATTAGCTGGTATTCCGAGTATCCGTGCAGCGCTTGCGGAAAGGGCAGGCGCAATGGAAGGTCACGAGGCTATGGATATATCAGTTGATGATCAAAATGCCCTTGATAGCAAAGTGATAGACAAAACCAACTTGCTCAAATGATCACCAAACACAGCGGGCTGGACTATTTCATTGCTCGTTTTTTATGCCTCTTGATTTGCTCTGGCGTTGATTTGCCAGAAGACGAGTGAAATATCACCATATCTCTTTCGTAACGTCGGCGGCTACGTGTGTCCCATTTGCCAACGCCGTTTACTTTGATTTTCCACGACGCCCGAAGTTTTTTTTTAACTTGCCATTTGTGCCGCGCCGCTCCTCATTTTGCTGCTCTTCATGTTTGAACCTAAATTCCGGTGGCAGTGGTGACGGTAGAAACCCGCCTTCCCAGGCTCCGCCCAAAATGGTCAGGTGAGTGCCGTTAGGATCTTCATAAATTTCTGGAGAGGTATGTCCCGCTTCCTGATTTTGGATCATGTCTGCATAGCGATGGAGTGTTTGCGCCAGTAGAGGCGTGAACATCCTGTCACCAATCACATCGTTTTCTGCGTAGATCACCGCGATTCGTTTCATCCGTATATCTCCTGATTCGTCACCGCTGCATCCTCGTAAAGACGCACTGGTGATAAGCATGATTAGCCGTAGCCGTCACACCGGTACATGCAGACCGTTGGTATGTGTAACTTAACCTGACTGTTAAAGAGCGTTCCCGTCTGGGATGGATTAAAGGTATAACTATACCGGTATTTTTTCAATGTTATTTTCGGTAAAGTTTCGGTATTTTTTGTTTGTTGTTGATTTACTGGAAAAATTTTTTTGAATTGAGATCTAAGGCTGGAGGAGTGTTTAGTTGTAAAGAGATAACAGAATGGCGATAAATCCTAAAAGAATAACGATGGAAAACGAGTGATTAATGATGAAGTCGCTTGTTTTTTTACTTACACTGATGAACATCCCCCCTATCGGAAATGCTATGATAGCAATGACTCCACCTACAAATATTGACCAGAAAAACATGAATCCAGCATTAACAACAAGCCTAAATAGACTAGCATCAGGTTCTTTATCATATATTATAAATAAAATCACAATGTAATAAGCGATGCTTACTTTTTTAATGTTTTCTGTTTTGATGTCGCCTTTTTTCATGATCTAATTATTCCGGTACTGAATTTATGACCGAGTCAATCATTATTTTCATGGCAAGCTCCATAGTTTCCTTTTTGGGTTCTTTCTGAAAAAGTGATTGCGATATATCTTGATTAAAAGGTAATAAGTATTGTAATGGGTAATGCCGTATTTGTGATAATACTTCACTACTGTCTATTTTTACCTTTGATGATTTTCCAAGATATTCGGTTATGTATGTGTATAGATACCAATCTGATTCTCTCATGGTATCGCGCTTCATCTTTATCTTAGCTGCCGAGATAGACCGATCAAGAATATCAATCTTCTTGTAACCATTCCATTCTGGCATTGACATCATTTCAGAATAATATTTTTTCGCTAACTCAGTTTCTTCATTGCTAACAGTGGTCTTATTGTTACTAACAACAGCTTGTCCCCGGATCTCTGGGGTTCTTTTCGTAACGGCCTTATGTTGTTCTGAGTATGTAAGTAGAGATGTTGTTATTATGACTATAATCCATAGCCGAATGATAGAATTTCCTTGTTCTTTATTTTTTCTCGATATAAAGACTGATAATACAAGACCAACCAACCCCACGGAAAGATACGGTATAAATTTAGCAATCAAAATATTTAATGATATTGTTCCTTTTAACGCTTCACCGGCCATCATGGCTATGAATGAAATCAAAACAGTGTGAGTCAACAAATTTATATATGGGGTTATTATTTTATTCTTGTCCATAACCAAATCCTTTTAGTCATTTCAAACTGGTTTTACATGACAAATAACTGTTCCTATTAATTCACATTCACCATTAACTTTTAAAAATCTTGCTTCAGGGGGATAATCAGGATTCAAAGCTTTAAGGTAATGCTTCCCATCCATTACCTGCAACTGCTTGAAGGTGGCTTCAAAGTTGCCATTAAGTCGAGCAATCACATATTTTCCGCTTGGTGGATCAATTAACTCAGGGTCAACATAAATAATGTCTCCTGGCTCAAATCTCGGTAACATTGATTCGCCTTCAATTTTCAGAGCAAATGAATTTTCACTGCACTTCACTGGGCAAGGGTAGTATAAATAATCTTCTCTTGGGAGAAGGGTTACTTCCGTAAATGAACCTGCTTGTATCCAACTAATCAATGGAACTTCCCTTGTCAAAACTTCTACTGGTGTTGCGTTATCTATCACAAGATCAGAAACCACCAGTTCCTTATCACCCTTACCGGAAACAAGCCAGTTTGGGTTCACTTTTAAAGCCTTAGCGAGTGAAAAAAGATTATCAGCTCGGGGCTTTTGTGTAGCACCAAGCTCGATTTTGCTTATAGCCATTCGTGTTATCCCCGCCTTGTCTGCAAGTGTTTCTTGAGTCATGCCGAGTTCTTCACGTCGCGCTAGCAAGCGCTCACCAAGAGTTTCATATTTATTCATAGGTATAAAAGTAACTCAACTTCAATAAACTTTGCTACCGGTATAATTTCGGTATATATTTGCAATATCGGTATAGTTATACCTTTTCAATGAGTGAAAAGACCATGGAAAACAGTGTTAAGGCGACTCGGCTTAAGGAACGTATAGATGCCGCTGAGAAAGTAATCAGGCATTTTAATAGTCCTTATCAGGCGGCAGCCGCCCTTGAATGTTCTTATGAAGCAATAAAAACCTATCGGAAGAGAGGGTTACCAGAAAAGGTCGCCTTACTCTGCCATATATCTACAGACATTCCATATATTTACAACCCTGCCGACTACGGGCGTAACCCCGAAAACCTAAACCTGGTTCTGACCAAACCAGAAAAACAGTAAAACTAAGGACTGACCAATGACCACCATACATCAACTTGCCGGGCCAACGGCAGGGGCTGCGATCGGTTCTAGCGTTCGCAAAGATCTACTTTCCCGCAAGAAAGTCGGCAAGGTTGGTTTGCCGTTCCATATTTTGCGAGAGAACCAGATCAAAACTCGCTGGACCGAAAGTGAAGCAACAACCATCAAAAGTGTTGCCGAAGCCATGTCATCCAATCCCGCCGTTGAAACCAACACCGCTGCGATCCGCGGCTTTCTGGCGATGTTTGAAGAGTCCCCGGAAATGCTGGCGCACGTTCAATCTGAGCTAAATGCGGCTGGGTTACCCATTCCTGATTGGCTGTTGCCATTACTGGGAGGAACACCGCGATGAAACAGAAAATGAGCACTACAGAGTCTATTGATCTGATAGCCAGCATTGTTGGTGAACAGCTGGATATTACCGGGGATAAAACCCGGAGTTTGGCAATCTCAGGGGCTTTGTCCGGTATAACTCGAGTGTTTTATTCCCGCCAGCAATGCTCTTTGAAAATCCAAAAGAGGGACGGCAATGTCAGAAGAAGTCAAAACCATTGACCGGTATTTTCGGGATCAGCGCGGCGTGGTGGTTCATGTCACTGGCTAACAAGCAGATCATTTTTATGCGTACCGGGTATGAGCATCCATGCAGCCAACCGCTGTGGAAATTTAAAAAATATTATACGGAGGTCAAATGAGCAGTAAGTTACTCGGCCACGTATGGGAAGCGTGTGCCGTCTCCGGCATTAAGGGAACAAAGCTCATGATAATGGCGCGACTGGCGGATTATTCAAACGATGAAGGCATAAGTTACCCAAGCGTAGAAACAATAGCCAGACAACTTGGCGCAGGCGAAAGCACCATCCGTGGCGCTATGTCAGAGCTGGAGGAGGCTGGGTGGTTATACCGTGAAGGACGTCGTAAAGGTAATCGCAACACTTCAAATTTGTATTACCTGAATGCCGAACGACTGGAAGAAATCGCGTTGCAAGAAATTGCCAAGGTGAAAGCCGCCAGACTAGCTAAACGGATGTCAATTTCTCACCCTCCAGAATCTGACGGTTCAAAATCTGACCCTCTGAAATCTGGAGGTTCAAGTTGTTTTCACCCACCAGAATCTGGAGGTTCAGACCGTTTTCACCCTCCAGAATCTGGAGGCGATCCACAAGTAAATTCAAAACATGATCCACAAGTAAATTCAAAACATGATCCACAAGTAAATTCAAAACAGGATCCACAAATTACGTCCGTGCGTAAAACCGCGCTGAAATCACCTCTGGATGATTTTGATTTCTCGTCATTCCCGGCAATGCCCAGTGATCAGGTCTGGCGTGATTACGTAAAACACCGAAGAGCCAAACGAGCGCCGATTACGCAAACCGTGGTGAATATCCTTGGTCAGGAACTGACGAAGGCAGCCGTTCATGCGGGATGGGCAGTCGATCAGGCATTGGGTGAAGCGATGGCGGCGGGGTGGCAGGGGCTTAAATTCGAATGGCTGGAGAATCGAAACTCGCCTAATCGAAATTCGGTACCGCTCAACCGTCAGGAAGCGTTGGAAGCCAGAAACACGCAGGTTTTCGATGAATGGCTGGAGGAAGAGGCTCAGGCACTGGCCAATCGGAGGAATTCAGATGGTAACCACTGATGAATCCACCGAACTGGCGATGATGCGGGAATTCGCCGAACTGATGAAAGCGACGCTTTCGGTGTATGGCAAAGACTCATCCAAACCGGTGATCCGCTTGTACTGGAACGCGGTTGGATCATTCGATATTTCCCTGATTCGCCGGGCATTAAGCCAGTGGATTACTGATCCGGAGCAAGGGAGATTTGCCCCCAAACCTGCCGATATCATCCGTAACATTCAGGGCATCATGGGCCGCCCATCGTGGATCAGCGCCAATGAGGCATGGGCCATTGCACTCCCGGCACAGGATGAAGCCAACACGGTTGTCTGGACCGCTGAGATTGCACAGGCATGGAGTATCGCCAGCCCGATTTTTACTGATGGCGATCATGTCGGCGCACGGATGGCGTTCATCGCTGCTTATGACCGGCTGATAGCGGCGGCTCAGGCGTTGGGAGCACTACCTGAATGGAAAGTTTCTGAAGGCTGGAACAAAGGGGCTGTGTCCGGCGCAGTTCAGAACGCGGTTAATACCGGGCTGCTGCCCGCACCAGTCGCGGATAAGTATTTGTCGCCTCCCGACAGACTTTCTCCGCCAAAGATAAAGCCGGACAAGCGAGAACAGATGCTGGAAAAAATACAGGCGTTTTCCGGGTATTTGCTAGATCGGAAAACACACCGGGAAGCACAAAGGCAACAGGAATGGGAGGAACGAAAAGCGCAACTCAACAAGGCATTAGAAACACGGTATCACACTGAACTACGCCAGGCTATTGACCACAGTACGGCGGATGAAAACCAATTTAAGGACTGACCAATGAGTATTAATTTCAAAAATGCACTGATCTATCGCCTGTCTCGCCCTTTGAATCTGGACGATCTGGAACAGCAACTGGCAGCGTTTGTGTTCACGCCATGTGGGCGCCACGATAGCGCGAAAACCGGCTGGATCTCGCCGATGGGTGAGGGTGAGGCATTATCTCGCCACGTTACCGGGCAAATTCTTCTCACGTTACAGCGTGAAGAGAAAATCCTGCCTGCGCCAGTCGTTAAACGCGAGCTGGCGACGAAAGTGGAAAAGCTGGAAGCCGAACAACGCCGCAAGCTGAAGAAAACCGAGAAAGATGCGCTGAAAGACGAGGTGATCCAGACGCTGCTACCGCGTGCGTTCAGTAAATACCATATCACCCAGCTTTGGGTTAACGCAGGGGCCGGGTTGATCATTGTTGATGCGGCCAGCGCCAAGAAAGCGGAAGACGCACTGGCCTTACTGCGTAAAACTCTCGGTTCGCTGCCGGTTGTGCCGCTGACGTTGGAAACCCCGATTGAACTGACGTTAACCGAGTGGGTGCGTTCCGGCAATGCGCCGGCTGATTTCGCATTACAGGACGAAGCAGAGCTGAAAGCGGTGCTGGAAGAGGACGGCATCCTGCGCAGTAAGCATCAGGATCTGACCAGTGACGAAATTACCAACCATATCCGTGCGGGCAAGCTGGTGACCAAACTGTCGCTGGACTGGCAGGAGCGGATCTCTTTTGTTCTGAGTGACGACGGTAGTCTGAAAAAGTTGAAATTCAGTGATGCGCTGTTCGAGCAGAATGATGATATCGACCACGATGATTACGCCCTGCGTTTTGATGCTGATTTTGTAGTGCTGACAGGAGAGTTTGCGGCATTGATCAGTGCGCTGGTTGATGCTCTGGGCGGAGAAACCCGCAAAGTACAGGCAGAACCTGATGGTGATACGCTGGACAACGATCCGCTGTTAAACGATGCGGCCACTTTCCTTTCCGGCAAAACTGAGGCGTCCATTTCCCAGCTACAACGCCACTTTCGGATTGGTTACAACCGTGCGGCCAGGTTGATTGAAGTTCTGGAGAACAAAGGCGTGATCGCGGCACCTGCACATAACGGTATTCGTAAGGTGTTGGCTGCGGAGGTTGCAGTATGACCGCTATCAAACACCCCGCTATCCGTTATCACGGTGCCAAATTCCGCCTGGCGCCATGGATTATTGAACTGATGCCAGTGCATACGTGTTATGTAGAACCGTTCGGCGGTGCGGCTGGTGTACTCCTACAAAAGCCGCGTAGCTATGCAGAGGTGTACAACGATCTTGATAGCGATGTTGTGAATTTTTTCCGTGTACTGCGCGATCTGGATCTTAACCGTCAACTGCGGGATGCCTGTTTGCTGACACCGTATTCCCGTGAGGAATTTACAAAAGCATACGAGTATTGCGACGAACCGGTAGAGCGTGCTCGTCGGATGGTGATAAGGGCGACCATGGGGTTTGGGAGCGGTGGCGCTGCTGCTAGAACGGGATTCCGTGGAGATACCAAGCGGAAATATGCCACTGCCGCTGATTTATGGGCCCGTTACCCAGATAATTTGGCCGCTCTTTGTCAGCGCCTGCAGGGCGTGATTATAGAGAATAAGGACGCGTTGGAGATAATGCGCGCTCATGACGTGCCTACAACTTTGCATTACATCGATCCGCCATATCTGCCAGAGGTTAGATCATGGCGTGGCGGCACCTATCGCCATGAAATGAATATAGAAGGGCATGAGCAACTATTAGCCGTTGCTAATACGTTGCAAGGCATGGTGATGATCAGCGGCTACGACAGCGAATTCTATAACGATTATCTGAAAGGTTGGAAAAAGCAGACTAAAAAGGCGCGTATAAGCGGTGGTCGTGGTACGACATTACGCATGGAATGCCTGTGGTTCAGCCCGTCATGTGAAGCGAAGGAGTGTGCTGTATGACTAACTTCTCCGATAGTGAATATGCTCAGGTGTTGTCCGCTCAAAAGCAGGGAAATGACCACAAACTTAAAGATATCGGTGACCAGTGGCGCACGCCAGACGCCCTTTTTTGGGGTATCAATGCGATGTTCGGGCCGTTGGTGCTGGATCTGTTCACGGACGGTGAAAACAGCAAATGTCCTGATTTCTACACCGCAGACTCCAACGCTCTGGCGCAGGATTGGTCAGTGCGGCTGAGTGAACTCAATGGCGCAGCATTTGCCAATCCACCCTACAGCACGGCAAAAATGCATGAGGGTGAATACATCACCGGTATGCGTCACATCATGGCCCATGCCGCAGAAATGCGGGAGCGGGGCGGGCGGTATGTATTCCTCATCAAGTCGGCAACGTCCGAAGTCTGGTGGCCGGAACATGCTGATCACGTCGCATTCATTCGTGGTCGTATAGGATTTGAGGTTCCTACCTGGTTCAAACCCAAAGATGCCTCTCAGGTTGCCAGCAGTGCAGGGTTTGGCGCAGCAATCGCCGTTTTTGATAAGACATGGAACGGCCCGGCGATTAGCTACATTCAGCGTGAGAAACTGATGTCGAACGGGGAAGCGTTTCTGGTGCAGATTCGCAGGGAGGCAGGGCGCTTGTCAGGGGAGGTTGCCGCATGACAACTACAACGCGCACAAAATCCACGAAGAAGCATAAAACCGAAGCATTAGGTGTGCTGCTACCTGGTGGCGCCATCAAATACTGCACCGACCATGATCGTGAAGTAATGAAAGGGGTGCCAATCGGCACTCCAATCTCTCTTACGCCAGTTGGCGACCGGCGCAATATCAAACATCACCGCAAATTCTGGAAATTGCTCGAGCTGGGCTTTGCGTATTGGGAACCGGCGTGGTCGTTTGTCAGTAGATCAGAATCATGGATTGCGCACCGGGTTGCCAAGAAGTTTGCGCTAATGGCCGACGATCTATCGCTTTACAACAACATCACAAAAGGAATTGCTGCCGAAACGTTGGACGAAGTTGCAGATGAGCGCCGACGTCGGTTTGATGCTGAAGCTGTTAAGACCAAGGATGCCTATTTAAACCACGTCATGATTAAAGCCGGATTTTACGATCTGGCACCTAACCCAGATGGCGGCACACTAAAACAGCGCTGGAGCATTGCGTTTGTCAACATGGGCCAGGAGAAGTTCGACAAGGTTTATCACGGCGTATTTGGCGTGATCTGGAACGAGACATTGAGCCAATATTTTTCTGATGAATACGAAATGGAAAACGCAGTTAATCAGTTGATGAATTTTTGAGGACTGACCAATGAGCGACAATACGGATTTTCCTGACGACAGCAATAATGTGCTCCAATTCACTAAACACTTTGATAGTAATGCCGATATCAAAGAAATGCGTAATTTCGTTGAAGCGCCGAAGCCCGAAAGACGAACCTGTCGACATGAACAGGTTATGGTTTCCGAGCATGAGCGTCAGGTGATGTGCCGTCTATGCGGCGCAATACTGGAGCCGTTTGATCACATGCTGGCTCTGGCAAAGCAAGAAACAAAGGTTGAATGGGAACTGCGTTCGCTAAGGCTGGAAATTAAATCGCATCGTGAAGGATTGGAAAAGCTGAAACGCGAGGAAGCGAACTGTAAAGGCCGTGTGCGAAATGCGCAGAACCGGCTCAGCGAGATTAATGGGCAGATTCATTCGGCGAACCAGGAACTGCAATTTGTACTGAAGCGGGTAGGTGATATTAAGTTGATGAGGGAAAAGAATGTTTAAGTCACCTGCATACCGTTCAAAAATGTTACGTGAGTCTGCCCGTGGGCAGGTTTGCACGCTTCAGATCCCAGGCATCTGCAATAGCAATCCGGAAACGACGGTATTGTGCCATTTACCCAGCCCTACACACGGTATGGGATATAAAGGCGATGACTTCTGGGCTGTATACGGCTGTTCGTCTTGTCATGATGTTATTGATGGACGAGTACCGTATGACTGGCGACCGGGAGAGAAGGAAGAGGCGTTGCTTCAGGCGCTGTATTTAACAATAAAAAATGGGTCACAGGCTTATTGATATAAATTAGAAGCCTAAGTATTTAAGGAAAAAGGGAAGATGGCAGCACACACTACGGTAGTTATTGATTGGCGCGGACCATATATTTATTCAGACATAGAGAATAATCCTGAGTGGGATAATGGTCTTTATCTTGCAACAGGGAAAAGAAAATATGAAAGGGAGGCGACAATTCAGTATTGTGGAATTACAGAAGGTAGCTATTTAAGAAGGTTTAAATCTCACCATAAAGTGTTTGAAGTGACAAAGGAACAGGAGTTCTGGCTAGGTTCTATCGTTTACCCTGTTGAGGCATCAAGACATTTTCTTGAGATTGCGGAGGCCATAATCATTTATTTCTGGCAACCAGAACTTAACGAAAAGAGAAGGTCTTACCCACCTAATCCTATAACATTGGTTAGTAAATGGTTTAAAAAAGATGGTTCGCCAAGATTGAGGCAACATCCTATGTGTAAAGAACTCAGTGATGTTATTTCCTGGGATGGTGAACTATGGAGAAGTGGAAACCTTCGAGTTTGGGAGGAGTGAGTTGTATCCCGCTCGTTTTGTCATGATGTGATTGATGGGCAAGTGTCACATGACTGGTGAGCAGGAGAGGAAGAAAACTCTTTTACATACCTTTTATTAGATATTTGTAATTTCTGAAAATTATGATCTAACTAATTGTAAGTTATGATTTATTGGGATATAGAAGAGAAAAACTTTATTTGTGAGGTGCAAAATGGAAGATGAGAGTACCTTCAGAATTAAATTTGCTTTCTACCACCCTAATTGGAAGTTTGATCCTGATTCACTACTTGAACTGAAAACTCACGGAAAGAGAGTATTACCCAGTGAATTTACAGTAGATATGAGTCATCATATTTTTTGCCCAGAATGTTCCACTCCTTTATCAAGACGACCTCAAAATAAAGACAGAGCAACTGACGGGAGAAATCCTAGCTTTGCCCACTTACCCTCTTTTTCTCATATACACTGTAACCTTCGCACAAAAACAGCCAAGGGTAAAAAATATAACTCAGAAGAAGAAGTTAAAAAGGCAATTGCAAATGATCAACTTGCAATAGTTGAGTCATTTATGAAGGAAAGGCCTGAACTTCCAGAAGGCGTGGGCGGTGATTACGATCAAAATCATATTGAAGACATGGATGGAAAGGAAAGTGACGTTCCTATTGGGCGTCACCGTGGAGAAAGTTTCAAGTTACCCTCAAAAATAACCACAGTTGCAGGTATATGTCGTAATTTTGATAAAAATTATTATAAGTATTATGTGTTGCCTGATGAAAAAAACGCAGAAAGATTAGATAGATTGTTGACAGATATAAATATCGTCAAAGACATTGTAAATGTGCCAAAGCTCTATTATGGAAAGATACTAAGTAGCTTTAGTCAACCATGGGATTCTTCAATAAGAATGACAAGACTTTCTTGGGCTAACAGTGGTGAATATAAGGATTTTTATTTTAAGCAAAATAATAAAGACTCTCGTGATAAAGGTATAGATGATAATAGCCGAGGGCGAATTTTATTAATGTACGGAATTGTAACTGTCAATGGGCTTGGTCTTTGCGTAGGGCACGTTGGCTGGGGTGAATTTGCACTGTTACCAGAAAAATATAATTATCTTTTTGATTAGACATTAGATTGATAGATGAATGATAAATCAACTCGAAGCTATAAATTTAATCGGCACCAAAGCCAAGCTTGAAACCCGCAACGGTAAGGTGTGCAAAGTCTATCACCAGGCTGAACTGGAAGAGCAAGCGGCGTTGATTGAGTGGGCAGATAAGACCATGATTGATAGCATTTGCATCGGGGATTATCTGATACATATTCCGAACGAGGGTAAGCGCGGGCCGAAAGCAGCGAAAAATGCAAAACGGCTTGGTGTTCGTGCTGGTGGGCCGGATCTGTTTCTGGCACTTCCTCGCGGCAAATACGCTGGCTTGTGGATTGAGATGAAAGCGAAGGACGGTAAGCTGACAAAACAGCAAGAACGATGGATTAATCGTCTGGAGTCTGCTGGGCATCGTGCGGTTTGCTGTTTTGGATTTGATCAGGCAGTTAATGGGATACAAAGATTTGTTGGGGAAGGAATACGTCACAATGATTAAAAAAATACCTTTGAAAGTTGTTTATGCATTGATTGCACTAGTAATCGTATATGTTTTATACATATTGATGCCAGTATTAAGAGGATATGCATTTGCTTATGCATCATGCAAGCGCCCGTACATCATCCAGCGCGATTATTCCAAAGAAGTAGTGAGTGATGACACGATTTTCCGTGATGTTTGGGCGAACGGAGAAGAGCAGACAAAGTATGATGTCTGCATACGCAGTTACATGCACAGGTATGGATTGAAATGATCTCGCCTTGACAACGCCGCGCTAGCTATCACATACTCCGCACAGGTGCTCAAAACACCTTACATCGAAAGCGGACACCGCACCCGAAAGTTATGCGGATTTCTTGTGCCTGAATTTTGAATCTATGGCCGGGCGTGTGGCTAATACAACACCCGCAAGGGGAATACGCCCGCCGACTTTCGACGGTTTTGAGCGCCCGGTCACCCTCTCAAAAGGGGTAAATTCAAAATATCGAAAGGTGCAAAGCTATGACTACATCCTTATCCTTCAACGATCACCAATTCAACGTTGTAACTCGCAATAACCAACTTTGGCTTACTGCCGCCGATATTACCCGTGCGTTGGGATATCAGACATCGGATTCAGTTAGCCGTATCTATGCGCGTAACAGTAACGAGTTTTCCCCGCAGATGACCTTGATCGTCAAATTGACCGTCAAGGGGTTCGGCAACGGAAACAGCGAAAAAGATGTGCGCATCTTCTCACTGCGCGGCGCCCACCTGATCGCCATGTTCGCCCGCACACCGGTAGCCAAAGAGTTTCGCCGCTGGGTGCTGGATGTGTTGGATCGAGAAGTTGAAAAAGCTCACCAGTTAACCAGCGACCAGTCTGCTAACCACAGTCCCTCAGTTAACTTCCCCGTAAGTAATACGGATAACGAATACCGTTATCTGGTTCAGATGTTCATTTATGACACCGTATTTGGCGGTTGCGTAGAAATGAAAGGCAAGGGGAATACATTTAAGTCTATAGCTAACGGTATTGCTTCGGATCTCGGCTATCGTCCGACAGGGTTTGTTGAAGGGGCGGTGAACCGGGATAAGTTGGTTAGGGTTTAGTTGTTCTAATCGGCGCATCAACTCTATAATTGATGCGCTAAGATAGTTTTACTGTATGAAATTTATATTATTTTTTTCTAACATTCCTTAATATGATGTCTGATTTGAGAATTTTAAGAAAAAGATAACGTTTCAAACAACTACAGGAAAGAGATAATCGCCATCTATTTTTAATGATGAGTTCAATTAACAATATAAACGGAAGAAGTAAGATAAGTGGAATTGCAACAATGAATTTAAAAAGTCCTATCGCCATCTCATAGGTGAAAATCAAAATCTTAATCAATGTTAGTGGTTTGTTGTAATGTAATTTTTTTGTTATTGCATCTGAAATTAAATTTGTACCAATGGCAGCAGATGCAAACGGGAACATATACATAAATACATTTGATCGCTTGTTGAATTTATTTAAGAAATCTAGTGAAACCTTATTTGAATTATACAATGATTCTATAGCGGTTTTCATCCACTCAATGTACCAAAGAGCGGTGCCTGAAATTACTATCAGTATTATTCCAATTATGATCACAATTGATGCGGGCGTGTCTTTGTCAATAATCAAACTAATAGTTATTATTACTAAAGTAAATGCCATCATACAGAATAATAATTGTAGTCTGTCGCCAAAAAATAATTCAAAAGTCACTATGTATCCCTACTTTTTTTTGATTCATATATGGTTGCATTATGTTATTTGGATAATAATATTGGCTAATACCATGCATAACAGGACTGACCAAATGACCATAGCCATAGAACAACTTATCAAGATGCACGATCCGCGCTGTATGAGCATTGAATCACTGAATGTAGGGCGCGGGCAAGCAGTTCTTAGCAAAGAACAAATACTGGGCGCGTTTGCCTCGGCACAGCATCATAATTCAGTGGGGTATGATGTGCTGATGACAAAATATCGGCATGATAGCCAGGCCGAACAGCGGATCCGATCTGCTATTACAGACTGGGTAAATAGGCGGTTTAATCTGAAATATGCGGAAAGCGCCTGCCAACTTGCATTGAGCATGGTGCTGGAGCGTAATTTGCCCGCACAGATTAATCACGTCAGTAGATTATTATGCAGGTATGGATATAAAGCCACGCAGGTTCGCAAGAATAGTGATTTGCTCCGTGCCGAAATAAAACAATTGGAAAAGGTGCGTTGCCAGCCAAAAGTTACAGACCAGGAATATCAGGTTATCGGTCTGCAAATTGCCACGCTGTCAGCGAGGATCGACGCCGAACACCAGAGTTTGAAAGCATGGGCCACCCAGCAGGCGATGCGTAGTAACATCTGCCCGCGCTGTAGTGGAACCGGGCAAACGCCAAGGCCAACAATCGCGCTCTGCAATGAATGTGGCGGGCATGGACGAATCACCGCAACCTATGAACATTTGCGGGGATCGCTGGCTAACATAGGGGCTGTGATAACAGCGGAAGAGTGGCCGCAGTATCTGGCGCTGGTGAAGCGTTGTATGGGGTGGTTGTATGTTAATGAAAGCACTACGGTTAGTATATTATCATCACGGTTCAAAATGGAAATTGGTGCTTAAAGAGGTTGGCTAACATGGCTGATGAAGAAGCTAAGGCTGTTCAGGAAGCGTCTAAAGCTGTCGGCAATATTACTGAAGCGGCAAAACAGTTTGGTGGTTTTATCGCTAAATACATTTCTGGCCCACTTGAGCAAGGCATAGGGATCTATGAGGATAAGCTGAAGTTTATTCGGTATGAAAGACAACTAAGGTTGATGAAGAGAACGGAAGAATTATCAGCAGAGTATGGCTTAGCGTTGCCAAGTAGAACGGTCCCAATGAAAATAGCCATACCAATTTTTCAAGCAGCAAGCATGGAGGAGGATGATTATCTTCAAGATAAATGGGCAAGTTTATTAATCAATGCGTCAAATGCGGAGATGAAAAATGAAATTAAAAGAGTCCATATATCTATATTGGAGAATTTATCCGCGTTGGATGTATTAACCCTGGATAAAATATACTCTGATGATGAAGATAGACGAGAAGGTATTTATATTCAAGACTTGCCACAAGGAATTGATAAAGGAATAGCTGCAAATATTATGGAAAAAATGCAAAATGGGCCATCCAAGGAAATTGTTTTGTCTCTTGCAAATTTAGCTAGATTAGGCTGCATCGATCCAACAGCAACCTACGGTGGGGGGGTTAATTTTGACGTTGTTACCAGAACAGAATTGGGGCGTGACTTTATAGATGCCTGTCGGCTTAAGCATCAATAGATTGAATTTGATCTGACAACGCGCTAAATTCTCCAAAGATACCGGAGTATGCCTCAAAAGCTGCTCCGGTTTTTTATTGGTCAGTCCTCAAGCCTGCATGGTTCGCCCTGCGGGCTTTTTTATTTCCTACATACAGAGTGCGACATGTCAAAAACTCTCACCCTCGCTGATTACCGGGTGGCGGCTGATGCGCTGGGAGTGCCGGTTGCTTCCGTGAAAGCTGTCACCGAAGTTGAAAGTAATGGCAGCGGCTTCCTGCCAGACGGAAGGGTAAAAGTTCAGTATGAACCCCATGTGATGTATCAGCGGCTAAAGAAGCGCTTTGATACCGCAAGGGCTGACGCTGAGCTTGCCAAATATCCCGATCTGGTTTCCCGTAAACCAGGCAGTTACCAGCCTCTCGATAAAGAAGATAAGGATATGGACCGGGCAGCGAATGTCATCGACCGTTTCTGCGCGCTGGAGTCTGCGTCTTGGGGAGCATTCCAAATCATGGGCTATCACTGGGAAACCTGTGGTTACGCCACCATGCAGGCTTTCATCAATGCGCAATATAGCGCTGCGGGCCAGCTTGATACCTTTGTGCGTTTCATTAAAGCAGATCGCCGCCTGTTGAAAGCACTGGACGAGCGAGATTGGGCAACGTTTGCGCGTATTTACAATGGCACTCACTACGCGAGAAACCGGTATGACTCAAAGCTGGCCAGTGCGTTTAAAAAATATCAGGAGGTGGCCTGATGGAATGGCTAGCCAAGCTATGGGATCAATTTCAATGGGCTGTTGCTGGGCTTATTGGCGCATTGATTTCCATCCCGTTTCAACGTGATCTGAGAACGGCGAAAGGTATCGCTATTTTTGTTTTCACGGGCAGTGCTTGTGCTCATTACCTGACTGGGATTGTTGGCGATTATTTCAATATCAATCCTTCGTCGGCTGGCGGGATTGGCTTTCTACTGGGAGCATTCGGCGGCTCACTTATTGCCGCTGTCATCAAGGCCATTGAAGTCGCCGACTTATGGGGGCTTATCCGATCCCGGTTCGGTGGAGGTGCGCAATGATTATCACCACCGCCTACGTCACTATTCTGTTGTGGGCTGGATGGTGTGTATTCAGCGACCACGTTAGAGACGGCATTATCGGTAAGATTTTGTACTCGGCGCTTTCTGTGTCATGTGTCGGGGCGTTGATTGGTGGGGACGGTTCAGACTGGCAGGCAGATAACATTATTTTGCTCTGTGTAGCGATGCTGGCGATTCGGCATTTTGTACTGAAAACCCTTAAATTGATTAAAAAAAAGACAAAATAAAGTCGACATGACAACGCTATGTAAGATCTGAATCTGCCACCGTCATCAATTCCTCCACTTTTTAACAGAGAAACCATGTTAACCACGAAATTCAAACTGTTACTGGATAGCAGCATGATGGTCGCTGCATTCGCTATGGGCTGGTATATCCAGGGATTGCGCTGGGATAAAGCTATCGCGGAGCGCGATAAGACGCACGCAGTGGATGTTAGCACCAGTCAGCAATCAATCATTGCCGGGCAAGCTTTAGCGTTCCAGCACTTCAACCAGATCGCGGCTGAGGCCAATCAGTACGCCATTAACATTAAGAGCCAATCCGATGAAAAACAGATTGTTTACCGCACTATCATCAAACGCGATCCGGCTGGTCGCCAGTGCGTGCCTGATGATGTGGCTAAGCGGTTGCTCGACCACACGTACCGTTTACGTGCCAGCGCAATGCACACCACTGCCAGCCGAACTGACACAACCAGTGCTGGTGCCGCTGCCACCACCTGCCGATTGACATACGCACAGGCGATTTACTGGATTGACCCGCTATTAACGGCGATTGACCAGGCTAATAGTCAACTGACGGGAATACGTGAAGCAGAATTAACCCGAGCCTCACATTAGTGGGGCTTTTTTACGACCAGAAAAGAGTAATCCCATGACACAAATCACCGATCAACACATTGAAAAAGAGATTCAGGCCAAATGTTTAACCGCACCTCGGGTGACACTGGAGCATATTGAAAGCATTATTCGCAGTGAACATTACTTCACTGCTTACCAGGGGGACTCTAAGTCTGTGGAAGATACAGCATTCTCTGGTGGTGCCATTAATGCAGCCGCATCACGCCAATCACCGGACGCATTACGTTTGCTGACTTTCTGTGTTTTGGTGCTGGAAAATGACTTCACTGTCACTGGAGAATCAGCTTGTGCGTCACCTGAAAACTTTGATCCTGAGATTGGCCGCAAGATTGCCCGGCAGAACGCGGTTAACAAAATCTGGCAGTTGGAAGGGTATTTGCTGAAGCAGCGCCTTTATGAGCAATCACTTTCAGAACCGCTACCGGATGATGTTGAGTCTACCACTTTGCAACGTAACCAGCGCGTGAACATCAACGGCATTCCGTTTTTTCTGATGGGAGATGTAAAGGCAACTACCGGTAAAGGCGGGACAGCACTGGCATTTGAAGAGCAGTCGAGTGTCGGTGCGGGTAATTTTGAGTCTGAAGGCGCAGGATATAACATTGACCTGATCGCCAGAGTATCCCACGAAGTCAATCGCGCCTACTGCGTTGCGTTGGGCGATCATAGTCAAATGTCGTGGGATGATGCGCCAGACTGGCAGAAAGATAGCGCCCGTAACGGCGTAGAATTCCATCTAAATGGTGAACGTGGCCCTGAAGCGTCACATAACAGTTGGTTGGCACAGAAACAGGCTGAAGGTTGGGCGTATGGCCCAGTAAAAGACGCAGAGAAGAAAAAGCACCCGTGCTTTGTCCCGTATGACCAGCTTCCTAAAGAACAGCAGGTGAAAGATTACCTGTTTCGCGCTGTAGTCCACGCATTCAAATAATCCAGCGGCATTACAGAGTCACTTCCCAGAGGTGGCTCGATAATGCTTATTCAGTAGGATGCTATGGCAAAGTACGATTGGAAAAAGTTGCTGGCTGAGTATGCCGCTGCATATTCAGAAACAGGAATATCCCCGGCTGACTGGTGCGAAAGAAATAACGTGCCATACAGTTCTGCAAAGCGACATATCACGATAAAGGCTGCGACAGATTTCTTTGAACAGCATTCGCAGATTCGCAATTCGCAAAAGAGTGATTCGCAAATTCGCAAACAGAAAACTGCGAATGGCAAAAGTGCTGAAAACCTTGGTGGGAACAGCAATAGTGATGAAAATGTATCGCTGAATGCGAATGACGACGACGTTGATCCTCAGCAACCAGAAACGGAGCCGCAACCGCAACGGGCCGCCAACGGGCATTTTGCAGAGGGTAATAAGCTAGGCGGAAATTTCGCCGCGCCGGCCAATGCGTTCGAGCCTGGTAACCAAATCCCGCGTAAACACTCTGCGTATTCCCGGTATCTCGATGCTGATGAGCTTTTCGACGCCGCCAAAGAATCCGATCTGCAAGATGAACTGATATTCACCCGCGCCCGCGCATTGTCGGTCACTAAAACGCTGAATCAGATCATGACGGACTTGCAGAACGCCGAGTCCATCGAATCTCGCATCGAACTGTACGACAAGATGATCAAGGCGGAGGCCGGTCTGGACCGCAACATTGCCCGCATTGAATCTATCGAAAACAGCCTGAGTAAATTACAGCTCGATGCGGTAAATGTTCCCCGGCTGACAGCCGACACTCACCGCATTAAGGCCGCCACCGCCAAGTTGAAAGCTGAAACAGAGAAAATCACGTCTGAAAATCAGGGCGTGGAAACACCGCTGTCAGGTGTTGTCAATGAACTGCGCGAAGGCAACAAGGATGGGATGTTGTGAGTGACGTTGACGCGACGACGGAACAGGAGCAGATCGCGTTCATCAAGTCACATCTTGCCGATCCGTGGTGGCGGTTGAATCACCTGTACAAGGTTGAGAACGAGTATGGCGAACTGGTGATCTTTAAAATGCGCCCCGCACAGTACGCGTTGTTCAGGAAGATGCATAACAAGAACATTATTCTGAAAGCCCGGCAGTTGGGGTTTTCCACCGCGATAGATATCTACCTGCTGGATCAGGCACTGTTCAGCAATAACCTGAAGTGCGGCATTGTGGCGCAGGACCGGCAAGCCTCCGGTGAGATATTCCGTACCAAGATTTCCGTACCATTCGATAATTTACCCAAGTGGTTGCGCGGCTGCTTTCGAGTGACTGAGCGTCGCAGTGGAGCGAATGGTGGCTATATGTTGTTTGCCCACGGCTCCAGCATCCAGGTAGCAACGTCTTTTCGTTCCGGTTCGGTTCAACGCTTGCATATCTCGGAGCACGGTAAAATCTGCGCAAAATACCCGGCCAAAGCGCAAGAGCTGCGCACCGGTACGCTGAATGCCATCGCTGACAAATGTATCGTGTTCATTGAATCTACAGCGGAAGGTGTCGGCGGGGATTTCCATACCATGAGCACGCGGGCTATGGAAATGAAGCAGGCGAATATCGATCTGTCCGCGCAAGACTACAAGTTTCACTTCTATGCCTGGTGGCAGGATCCGAAGTATTCCTCACCGGCACCGGCAGGTGGCTTGCGCCTGAGTAAATACCATCAGGAATATTTTGCGGCAGTTGACGAAGCCATGCACATCACGTTGAGTGACGAGCAAAAGCAATGGTATATCCGCAAAGAGATTGAGCAGGGCGAGGAAATGAAGCAGGAGTTTCCTTCCACGCCGCAAGAAGCGTTTCTGACCTCTGGTCGCCGTGTGTTCGCGGCGATTACTGTGATGAAAGCCGAAGGGAAGTGTAAGCCGCCTGCCATTGTGTATGACGTTGAACCGGTCACCGGTAAGCGTACAAAGGTTCAGTCGTTGCGAGACGGTAGCAAAGACGAACTTCAGCGCACATTGTTGAATCATTTGCTGGTGTGGGAACTGCCCGATCCCGATGAAGATTACGCCATCGGTGCGGATATTGCCGAAGGGCTGGAAAACGGTGACCGATCTTCATTTGATGTAGTGAAGAAATCCACCGGTGAGCAGGTTGCCCATTGGTTCGGTCATTTGGATGCTGAACTGTTTGCACAACTGCTGGCCCATATCGGGCGCTGGTACAACACCGCGTTTATCGGCCCGGAACGTAATAACCACGGCCACGCTGTCTTGCAGAAATTACGCGAGATTTACCCGCTGCGGGCTATTTATGCTGAACAGTATCTGGATCGGGACAATGATGACGAAACGCCGAAGCTGGGCTGGCTGACCACTGCACAGAGCAAGCCGATTGTGGTGGAAGGACTGAAAACATTGCTGCGCGAAACTGCGTCCGGCATTCGCTGGGTCGGCACCATCAACGAACTGAATACCTATGTTTATGACCCGAAAGGCCGCATGAATGCGCAAACCGGATGCTTCGATGACCAGGTGATGAGCTATGCCATCGCACAGGAAATGCGGGCGCGGATGCCTGCCCGTCCGAAACTTAAACCTATTGACAGATCTACCCTCACTCACTGGATGTCACACTGATGAATACAGCCATTATTGAAGCTGAGGCCCAGCCGCAGCAGGATAACCGCGATCGTTTCACACAGCGTCAATTACTGGATATTTCATCGGATATTGATGCGCAACCAGACTGGCGCACCACGGCCAATACTGCATGTGCCTATTACGATGGTGATCAACTGGCGCCGGAAGTGGTAGCGAAATTGCGCGAACGCGGCCAGCCGTTGACTATGCATAACCTGATTGCGCCAACCATTGACGGTGTACTGGGTATGGAAGCCAAGACACGCACCGACCTGATGGTGATTGCTGACGATCCGGATGATGAAATGGAGAAGCTGGCCGAGGCGGTGAATGCGGAATTCTCCGATGCCTGTCGGCTGTCCGGGCTGAATAAAGCGCGGGCCGATGCTTATGCCGAACAGGTTAAGGCGGGATTGTCATGGGTTGAAGTGCGTCGCAATAGCGATCCGTTTGGTAACCGTTACAAGGTGAGCACAGTTCACCGTAATGAGGTGTTCTGGGACTGGCATAGCCGGGAAGCCGATTTGAGTGATTGTCGCTGGTTGATGCGTAAGCGCTGGGTGGATGTTGATGAGGTGAAAGCCACTTTCCCGCAGATGACCGATGTTATCAATTACTCATTGAACGACTGGCTGGGCTTCGTGCAAACCGATCTGGCCGAAGGTCAGGAGTCGGCATTAATCAGCGCCTATGAGGAGTATACCCAGTGGAGCCGGAAAGAAACCGAATGGGTATCGGCCAATCGCAAACGTGTGATGTTGCAAGTGATCTATTATCGGACATACCAGCAATTGCCGGTCATGGAGTTACAGAGCGGTCGAGTCGTTCAGTTTGATAAGCATAACGTCATGCATGCGGTGGCAGTGGCGACAGGTCGGGTAACGATAACAATGGCGCGTGTCAGCCGTATTCGTGAGGCGTGGTTTGTCGGGCCACATTTCGTTGCTGATCGTCCGTGTTTTGCACCGCAAGGTATGTTTCCACTGGCCCCATTCTGGGGATACCGCAAGGATAAATCCGGAGCGCCCTATGGGTTGGCCTGCCGTGCCATCCCGGCACAGGATGAGGTTAATTTTCGGCGTATCAAACTGACCTGGTTGTTACAGGCCAAGCGCGTTATCAAAGACACTGACGCCACGAATATGACGGATAAACAACTGCTGGAGGAAATCGAGCGGCCGGATGGCGTCGTTAACCTCAACCCGGATCGAAAGAACAAAACTACCGCGGCGGATGCGCTGACTATTCAACAGGATTTTCAGGTGGCACAGCAACAGTTTCAGGTTATGCAGGAAAGCATGAAACTGATTCAGGATGGCATGGGGGTTTACTCGGCTTTTTTGGGGCAGGACTCCAGCGCCTCTTCGGGTGTGGCGATCAGTAACCTGGTTGAACAGGGCGCGACCACGCTGGCGGAGATCAACGATAACTATCAGTTCGCCTGTCAGCAAGTTGGACAATTGTTGCTGTCTTATCTGCTGGAAGACTTAACCCGACGACGCAATTATAACGTGGTGATCAACCGCGATGATCCGCAACGGAAACAGGTGGTCACGGTTAATGCGCAGGATGAATCCGGTCAGATGACGAATGATGTTTCCCGGCTGCGGGCGCATATCGCACTGGCACCGATCCAGCAGACGCCAGCCTATAAATCGCAACTGGCCGAGCGCATGTCCCAGGTGATTTCCGGTTTGCCGCCACAAGCGCAGGCGGTGGTGCTGGATATGTGGATTGAGCTGCTGGATGTGCCGAATAAATCCCAGTTCATTGAGCGGATCCGTGGTGCGCTGGGTACGCCGAAAGCGCCGGATGAAATGACAACAGAAGAGCAGCAGGCGGCACAACAGCAACAGCAGTTACAGATGCAACAGCAACAACTGGCAATGCGGGAGCTGGCGGGCAAAGTTGCCAAGATTGAGGCCGAAGCAAAACGTATTGCGGCACAGGCCCAGCGTGACGCGGTGCTGGCGGAAAGTCAGCGTTTCAGCGACGCTAAAACCCAGGCCGAAACCGGGCAGATTCTTCAGGACATGGAGAATACGACACGAGAGATAGACGCGCTTAACGCGCAGATGATGAATACCATTCAGGGACAGATTGACTCTATACCTCTTTAAGTTCTTGTAGGATTTCAGCCTTGCAGGTTTTAAATATGCGCTTAAACCACTGACGGAATAAAAATATCATTTTCCTAAGTTGCATAATCGAAACTCCCAGCTATTGAATAATAAGTAGTAACGCGCTAGATTCCCCAAAGATACCGGAGTATGCCTTAAAAGCCACTCCGGTTTTTTTATACCACAAATTCGTGCCCGCCATTCGGTGGGCTTTTTTGTTTATGCCGATAAGCGCTTTGGTCACAGGGCGTTTATTCGCATGGGCAGCGATACGCCTCTCACTCTCGGATCTATCCGACAAATAGACATGCAGGAGTCATATTGTGGAATTTGAATTAACGGGTAATGAAACACCGGAAGAGCTGGAAACATTGTTGGAGACGCTGGGGGATGTGGATATTTCTGATACTACTGCCGCCAGTACGCCAGCCACGGCGACAGCGACACCGGAGATAACCAACCAGCAGATGGTTACGGATCAGACCAATGCAACGCAGACAAGTGCGGGCGATACCAGTAATGACACGCCGACGCCGGGCGTGACTGCGGAGCAACAGAATAACGGCACCAACGCGGATAATGATCCGGGCGTGCAGCCGAAAGGTATCCTCAGTAAGGATGGTAAACACGTTATCCCGTATGACGTGCTGGAAGCCGAACGCGCTGAACGCCGCCGTATTGCCGAAAGTGGTCAACGTACCGAAGCCGAACTGGCCGATGCGCGTCGTCAACTGGAGGTCTTTACCCGGCAAATTAACGCTGCCGGATTACAGCCCGCGCAGTTACCCGAAAAAACGCAGATTACACCCGAGCAGATTAACGCCGTTCGTGAGTCATTCCCCGATCTGGCCGGTGTGTTGGATGCGTTGGTGCAGAAAGTGGAATACCTACAGGGAACGCACGCTCAGCCATCCCCGGCAATGTCTTCTGCCACGACGCACGCCACTGCTGATCCCTTAATGATGGCGTTGGACGCAACGCCGGACCTCAAAGCGTGGCAGGGCGATGACCCGGACCGATTCACACTGGCGTGTCATATCGATGGCGCACTGCAAAATGATCCTGCATGGAAAGACAAACCACTTACTGAACGATTTGGTGAGGTTGTGAAGCGGACTCGCGCTGCCTATGGGGAAGCCGTGAGTCCGCCGCAATCCTCCGTCACACCGGAGGTTACGCCACCGACAACCGAAGAACTTCAGAAAAAAGCGGCAGAGGCACTGGCGGCAGCGACAGCCGTGGCGTCTGTACCCGCTTCACCGTCAGATATTGGTTCAACGGCTACCTCAGCAACTTCGCAGATTGAGCAGGCCGCTAATGCGAGTCCTGAACAACTGCAAGTGATGTTTGCGGGGATGACAGACGCGCAGATTGACGCGTTGCTGGAACAGGCCATCTGACAATAACCGTTAATCCCTGAGCCCGCCGCTGTGCGGGCTTTTTTATTTCAGGAGTCTTTATGACCACCATTACCTCCGCCCAGGCGAATAAGCTGATGCAGGTTGCGCTGTTTACCGCAGCCAACCGTAACCGCTCGTTCGTGAACATAATGACTGAGCAGCAAGAAGCGCCGAAAGCGGTAACACCAGATCAAAAGGGCGTTAAGCAAACCAGCTATACCGCACCGGTGGTGCGTATTACTGATCTGCAAAAGAGCAAGGGCGACGAAGTGGATATGCAGATTGTCCACAAATTAAGTAAACGTCCGACCATGGGGGATGCGAAGCTGGAAGGGCGCGGCGAAAATCTGGCGTTCGCTGACTTCTCTCTCAAAATCAACCAGGGCCGTCACCTGGTGGACGCGGGTGGGAAGATGTCTGAGCAGCGGTTCAAGCACAACCTGAACAAAACGGCTCGTACCCTGCTGGGAACCTATTTTAACGATCTACAGGATCAGTGTGCAACGGTGCATCTGGCCGGTGCTCGCGGTGATTTTATTGCCGATGACACCATCCTTCCGCTGTCGGATCATGATGAGTTTGGCAAAATCATGATTAACGATGTTCTCCCACCGACCTACAATCGTCACTTCTTTGCCGGTGATGCCGCGACGTTTGAAGGGCTGGACGCCGCCGATCTGTTCTCGCTGTCCGTGGTGGATAACCTGTCGTTGTTCATTGACGAAATGGCGCATCCCATTCAGCCGGTCAAAATGTCGAAAGACGAAATGGCGAATGAGGATCCGTATTACGTCCTGAACGTGACCCCACGTCAGTGGAATGACTGGTATACCTCAACTTCCGGTAAAGACTGGCAGGCGATGTTGTCCCGCGTTATGCAACGTTCCAAAGGGTTTGACCATCCACTGTTTAAGGGCGAGTGCGCCATGTGGCGTAACATCCTGGTGCGCAAGTACACCGGTATGCCGGTACGTTTTAATCCGGGTTCATCTGTCGTTGTATCCAATAACGATCTGGCGGCAACCATTGCCGAGAAAGAAGCCAAAACCACAATTGACCGTGCAATCTTGCTGGGCGGGCAGGCGTTGGCGAATGCTTATGGTTCGGGTGAAGGTGGTGGTCACTTCGGCTACCACGAAAAGAAAGTGGACCATGACAATGGCACGGAAGTGTCTATCCGCTGGATTAACGGCCTGAAAAAAATCCGTTTCCAGCAGAAGGATGGACGTATCAATGACCACGGCGTGATCGTGGTTGACTCGGCGATTACTACTGGTCGTTAATCCCATCCATCAAGGCAGGCTTCGGCCTGCTTTCTCGTTATCTGGAGACTTAAAAATATGGCAACTATTCAAGCCAAAACCATGCGTGACACGGTTTATCAGGGGACGCATGGCAATGTTTCGGTCGCGGTAGGTCAGGTCAGTTTGAATGCGGCGGCAATGGATGATGTGGTGCAGCTATTGGAAATGCCGGTGGGTATGCGTATTCATACGGTTGATGTGATCAGTGATGCGCTGGGCGCTGATGTGACAGTCGAAATCAAGAGCGGCCAGGCGACATTGGTTCCGGCGGCGGCGCACTCATCCGCCGTTGTTAAATCGGTGCCGATTGTTCCGTACACTACTGCCGATGATGGTGAAATCATCACGGCCGTCATCGCGGGCGGTGCGGCCACTGGACGGCTGGTGGTCAATGTCCAGTATGTTGCTATGGGTGTCTGAGTCCTGACATTTATCATTGAATCATCGCTAACCCGCTTTGGCGGGTTTTTTTACGGAGAAAAGCAATGGCTGAAACCATTTCGATTGCCTACATCGGCACCAAAGATAAAAAACGCGACACCATTACCGGTTCCCGTTTGATCTTCCCACGTCACCAACCTGTAGCGGTGGAACCCGCAATCGCACATCAATTACTGGATTTTCCCACGGTATGGGTTCGTTCAGACGAGATGAAAGCGGTACTGGAGAACGCAGACAAAAACGCTGAAGCACAGGCAAAAGCGGTGGCTACCGAACAAGCGCGACTGGCGGCGTTGGCAGCTGCCAATAGTTTTTTGGTGAAGGTTGGGAATGATGATATTGACCTGGCTAAACTGACCTCGACACAACTGGCTACATTGGTGGAGTCGGAAGATCTGGATCTGAAGCAAGGCGCACAGGAAAAGGTGGATGATTTCCGTGCTCGGGTGCGTGATGCGCTAAAAGCAAAGGCCGCTGAGTAATGGCTACGCTTGACGTGTTTTTCCCCGCTGTCCGGCGGCATATTACCGGCCCGCTGGATCTCATGATGCGGGAGGCGATTCTGGAAGCCTCGATGTCATTCTGCCGTGAATCGCTGTTTTGTCGTGGCAGCCAGACATTACCCGTGGTGAGTCCGGGGCAAGTGTATCAACTGTGTGATGAGGCCCAACCGGTAAAATGCGTCAAGCGCTTACAGGTGTTGCTGGCGGGGGATGATCCCCGGCTCCTGACGGCGGGTGATGATTTTTCGTCAGTGACCGCCAATGACATGGTATTTCTTCGGTCGCTGGAGAAGGTGACGATCATCTTTGCGCTTCAGCCCCGGCGTGGTGCTACTGAAGTGCCTGATGTGCTGGCGGATGATTATACCGATGTGATTGCCGCTGGTGCGCTGGAACAGCTATTTCTGATGCTCAATCAGCCGTGGAGTGATCCGCAACGGGCCACCTATTTCCATGCCATTTTCATTGAGGGGTGCCGCCGTGCCTATCGAGACGCCGCCGACAATTCACCGATCAATGGGTTCAGTAACCCAGTCAGAAAGCATGAGTTCTACTGATGACCATTAACGACATTATTGGCCGCGCCAACACGCAGTTGATGGACTCGCTGTGGTTACGGTGGTCCAAATCGGAACTGCTGGATTACTTCAACGACGCTATCAATGCGGTGATCATCATCCGCCCGGATGCTGGCTCGGTGATTGAGGTGTTCGACTGCGTGCCCGGTACCCGACAGCAGTTACCGACAGAAGCTATCCGGTTGCTGGATATTATCCGCGTGAGTGGCGGAAGGGCAGTCAAGCCGATTGCCCGCGATGTTCTGGATAGCAGTTACCCCGACTGGCATACCATGACCGGTGCCGTGGAGTGTTATGTCTATGACGCACAAACGCCACAATGGTTCTGGTGTTTTCCCGGTGCGCAAGCCGGGACGCAACTTGAAATCAATGTGGCCCGGCTACCGCCCGCAGCGGTGATTGCTGATCTGTCATCGGGTAATGAACGCGCATTTCCGTTAAATGAGCTGTATATCAATCCGGTGTTGGAGTGGATCCTGTTTCGTGCCTTCAGTAAGGATGCGGAGAACGGTAATAACGCCACACTGGCCTCCCAGCACTATCAAACCTTTGTCGATCTACTCGGGGTTAAAACGCAGACCGACACTGCCGCAGATCAGAAGAAACAATAAGGTAATGACCTCATGAGTGTTTTAATCTCCGGTGTGTTAGTGACTCCGGCGGGTGAGCCTGTCTCCAACGCTGAAATTACGTTTACCGCGATTGCTAACAGTGCCGCAGTCCTGAATGGTTTTTCGGCGTCAATTATCACCAATAGCCAGGGTGAATACCGCATTGATTTAGCGTTAGGCGAATACGCATTAACCCTGCAAGCGAATGGTCAGAACAGCGTATATGGCACGGTATCTGTTAACGATCAAACTACGCCCAGCACGCTTAATGCGTTGCTGCGTCAGCAAATGATAGAGCAATCCGTTACGCCGTCATCGATTGTCTATTTTCGTGAAATCCTGGCGGATGTGACGAGCCGACAAGCGGTTATCAAACAATCAGAAGCCATTGCCTCCGCCGCCGTAAAAGAGGCTAATGACGCCAGGCTGGCCGCTGCGGGATATGCCCGTACCCTGAGTGAGGCAGTTGAAAGCGCAAACGCATCAGCCAATAACGCCCAGACATTTGCTAATCAATCCGGCCAATTTAGTGCCGCCGCAGAAGACGCAAGGCAAAAGGCAGAGCAGGCGGCAAACTCGCTCAGCCAATCCGCGACTCAACTCATCGACCATTTAACGGCTCCAGATCCACATCCGCAATATGCCCCATTGGAAAACCCGGCATTAACCGGAACGCCGACCGCGCCGACCGCAGCGAACAATGACAACAGCAAGACGCTGGCCACGACGGCGTTTGTGACCAACGCGTTAGTGGGGAAGCTGACCAAAGACCAGAACGGTGCTGATATTCCCGATAAGGCGGCTTTTCTTCAGCACCTTGGGTTAGGTGATGGTACGGGAAGACTAGTGAACGTACAGATCTTTACCTCTTCCGGTGTTTATACGCCAACTACTGGCACAACATTCATCATTGTTGCCGGTGTTGGCGGTGGGGCTGGTGGTGGCGGGTCTTCATCTCCGAGCGAAAATCTGTACTCTGCTGCAGGCGGTGGTGTTTCTGGAACCTATGGAAAAGCCAAGTTTCCTGTTCCGTCAGCACCAGTGGCTGTCACGATTGGAGCCAAGGGCAGTGGTGGTGTTGCGGGGACAACCGCATCGGGTACAGTCGGAGAAGGTACGGCGGGCGGAGATACAGCGCTAGGAACGCTATTACGTTGCCCCGGTGGCAAAATGAGCAAGGGGGCGTATTCATTTCCAGCCAATAGTGTTTGCTCCTCTGAGTTCTCTGCTGCTGATGCACCGGTTGTTGACGCCAGTGGTGTGCTTATCGAGACGGTTCATGGTGAAGCAAGTACACCTGGCATCATCATGGGGACATTTCTCATTTCTGGTCGGGGTGGCGATTCACCGCTCGGGCGTGGTGGCATTCCCCGGTATAGAAGAGGTGATGACTTATCCAGCGGTGCGGATGGGTCAGGCTATGGTGCTGGCGGCGGGGGCGCTTGTTCAGGCACCGGGCTGGCAGGAATGCCGGGTGGTTCTGGTACACAAGGCTGTTTGATTATTTGGGAGTACGCATAATGTCCAGCGTATATGCTGTAGTAAACAATGGCGTCGTCGTCAATACCGTCATGTGGGATGGGCAAACAGAATGGAAAGCGGAAAACGGCTCTACGGTTCTTGCTGACGTACCGGTAGGCATTGGCTGGCTATATGATGGGGCGGCGTTCCATGAACCGCCACCATTAGAGCTAACATCCCATGAATTAGTGGCGGCGGCGGAACAGAAAAAATCAGCTCTGTTGACAGAGGCTCAAGGCCGTATCCTTAACTGGCAAACCGATTTATTACTGGGCATCATCAGTGATAGCGACAAGAACAACTTAATGGCGTGGCGGATCTATATGAAAAATCTTGAATCTATCGATATAAATCATGCACCCGATATTGTTTGGCCAGATCACCCTGTAATGTAACTTTGCCGATGTTCAATTTTTACTTTCGTCCACAGTAATTACGCGCTAGATTTCCCAAAGATACCCAGCCTCGCTTCAAACAGCGGGGCTTTTTTATTTCCGCCAATCACTGTTCAGGCTTTATCCAATGCCAGCAATTGATATCACCTCTATGCGTGGAGAAATGCCGCGCAGCGTTGAACACATGCTGCCTGACGGGGCGGCAGTCTCTGCCCAGAACTGCAACTTTCGCCGAGGAGTGATTACGCCGATGCGAGAGGATGAAGATCAGCTCAAGTCATTTGCCGTTAAGCCTAAAACCATTTTCCACTATCGGGATGATTTTTGGTTTGCGTGGAATAAGACGGTGTATGCAATTCGCAGTCCGGTGGCTAATGATGCCTATACACGGGTTTATTACACGGATGGGGAATTTCCTAAAGTGACCAGTGCGCCGATGGCTACCGCCGGTCAAGGGAATTACCCGGCGGCGTATTTCCGGTTAGGTGTCCCGGTACCTGCCAATCCCATCGTTATTGGCGTAATAACACCCCCCGATGGTGTTACTGACAGTTCGGCAACTGACGATGAGACACGCTATTACACGGAGACTTATGTCACCGCGTATGGAGAAGAAGGACCACCGGGACCGGCATCCTCAGAGCTGACGATCACCTACACCGGCAGTTCGGTTGAGCTGAAACTACAACCTCCGGGGCAGCAGAATCACAACATTACCCAGCGGCGGATTTATCGCTCAGCGACCAGTAGCGAGGCCGCAGACTTTTTGCTGGTAGCCGAGCTGGATATCGCGGTTGAGACGTTTATCGACAATATTACGGATTCTCAGCTCAGCGCCACGCTGGAAACCTATGACTACTTTATGCCACCGGATGGGATGAGCGGATTGTGTATGATGAGTAATGGCATCGCCGCCGGTTTTATGGGCAATCAGGTCATGTTCAGTGAAGCCTATCTGCCCTATGCCTGGAAGGATTCAAACAAACAGACCACACAGCATGAAATTGTGTCCATCGCTGCCATTGGCACCACACTGGTGGTGGGCACCACTGCCCAGCCGTATATCTTCAGCGGTATTACACCGTCAAACATCACGGGGGATCATCCTCAGAGTAGCCTTTCGTGTGTATCTGCTGCCAGCATGGTGGCGATGGATGGCTTTGTCTTGTATGCGTCGCCTAATGGTCTGGTATCGATTGGCGCGGATGGTTCAGCAGCTATTGCGACCGCCTCCATTATTGAGGCCCGGCAGTGGCGGAAATCATTCAATCCGACGACGATCCGCGCCTGGCGTCTGGAAAATGAGTATGTGGCACTGTTTGATGATGAGTTGGGGGTATCTGGTTTTATCTTCGACCCCGTGAATATGGATATCCGTTATTTTACCAGTGCATGGGATGCCGCTTTTAACGAGGAAAAAAGCGATCAACTGTACATTGTCAAAGGCCAGCAGCTTTTCACATTCGGTACCGCCGAGACGCCTGTTAACTTTCAGTGGAAATCAAAACTGTTTCTGGCTCCGCAGTCTACCGCCTTTTCATGCTTACGGTTGATGGGGAGCGATCTGGCCGCAATCGGCGTCATTATTTATGTGGATGGCCGGGCCATATTACAGTTGCCACCGGGCAGCATACGCAGTTCGAACACGAAAATATCGCCAGTGCGGGGCAGTCGATGGCAGGTGGCTATTTATGGCAGTGCTCAAGTTGATCGCCTGACATTATCGACATCGTTACAGGAAATGCCTGCATGACTAAAACAAAATTCAGGGCCGGGACAGACAGTGCCGCACTGACGGAGAATATTGAAACACTGACCGGGCAGCGCGGTGATGGCAAGAATAAGGCGGTGACCTACGGCGATTTGGTGACGCTGGGACTGGCGAACCTGAAACGCATCGGGGGGCAGGTAACGCTTATTCAGGCCGGTGAAGCCACCAATGGGAATGCCGGAGGCTCAATACAAAAACCGCCTAAGCCGACGGGCTTCAACGTGACGGGAGGTTTTGCGTTTGTGCTGCTTGAGTGGGACATGCCGAATTACCGAGGACGTTCACTGACGGAAATTTACCGCTCTCCGGACGATAATCTGGCGGATGCTGTATTGGTTGCCTCGTCAGCGGCGGGTGTGTACAGCGACCCGGTTGATCCGGCATGGAAAGGGTATTACTGGATTAGGCATGTCAATTCGCTGGGGATTCCTGGCCCCTACAATTCAGCGGCTGGCACCTATGCGGAAACAAAACCTGATGTGGCCGCTATTGTTGATCTGATTAATGACGAGATTAATACTTCGCCATTAATTGATGACCTGGCTTCCGGGTTGAAGGATGCCGGAGTGGCAGTCAAAACAAACGCCGAGGCAATTTCCAATATTGATGAACATGGCTCTACAGCCTACCAGGCGATGTGGAGCACAAAAGCGCAGGCGGGAGAGGTTACCGCCGGAATAGGGATCGTCGCAGGTGTTGATTCATCGGGTAAGGTAATCAGCCAGGTAGCCATTGCGGCCAGCCAGTTTTTCGTATTTAACCCGAATAATCCTGATGATTCAGGAAAGTATGCCACGCCGTTTGTTATCAACAGCGATGGTAAGGTCATTATTGATGAACTGGTTGCCAAAGACGCGGTAATAAAAATTCTGACCGCGCAGCAAATTGTGGCAGACAGCGTGAAGGCCGGTATCGAAATTGTGTCCCCGTACATCAAAACTGCACGGATAGAGAGCGGCGGGTTTACTGTGGATCCGCTGGGAAATGCCCGCTTTGGTCAGCTGGTCAGCATATCGGCGTCCGGGCAGCTAATGATCAATTCTTCTACCAATAATACAGGCATGAAGATATCCAATGACCGGCTAGATGTACTTGATGACAATGGTGTATTACGCGTTCGCGTGGGGCGGCTATGACGTATGGCATCATGATCACGCCAGATGACGGTATTCCGTATGAGTTTACGGCAGACTCGATGTTTGTTGCTATCGGGGCATCAGGTGTCACCCCGCAGGGCGTTATTTATCGCTACGATACACAATACACGCCTCCTGTAGGGTATGACCTGGTGGTTTATATTTCTGACCCATTTCCATCGCCTACTGATTATACCAAGCAGATGCGTTACAGAATTAATGCATCGGGACATGTTGAACTTTATATTGACGCAGGGGGAAGTAATGTCTGGTTTTACGGCCTGTTTTATATCATTTATCTTATTCCGCAGTTAGCGGGCGGTGCTTATGGTTCCTACGGATTTAATATCTATGGGAACAATCGATATATAGGTTTGTCGGACAATAACTATATCTACAATACGTCATTCGTTGGTGAAGTTGATATTTATACCGGATGGCGTCCGGTGAAAATTAATTCCCGCTACACCGCTCAGAACAGCGTTTGTTTTTTCTATATCGATAATCAGAACTATTCGATCATCCATACCTATTCCAGCGATCTGGCGCTACGTGTGTTCTTGAGAGGAACTGACAACTACACGCACGGTCATTCACTGAAAGCCAAAATTGTCATTCTCGAAAGAGGGAATCCCGTTCCTGGGACATGGGGGATTAATATCTATGCGGCCAATGGTGGGCTGGCATTTGCTTCCGGCCAGAAACAGGTTGGTACCGGTCGGATAGGAAGAATTCGGGATGTTGGGGCAACGGTGTTTGAAGGTATCTCTCGTCCGATGTTTATCCCTCAGAATGTGGCGACGAAAGGAGACTACCAGTATGCGTTAGGGAATAGTGGTAATGCGATTTTACCTGTCCCGTATCGTTGGAACACAACAACCCGCTATTTACAGATGTCTGAACTAAATAGCCTCTTTATTGATGCCGCTGATTATTTCCACTTCTGAACCCTGCTGATGAAAAATGATTTATTGACGTTAGTCCGGCGTGTCGAGCGAGATACCCGTGACGGCAATCTCATCAAAAATATACAGAACGCCTGCCATAACAAGCGGGCGTTTTGCTTTGGTACGGATGATACCCGGATCGTTCTCAGACCAAGGAATTACTACGGTATTCCGTATGTCGTGGTGTGGCTGGGTGTGAGTACCCGACAGGATGCATTGACGCATTATCTGCCTCATGTGCAGGAACTCACTCGCATGGCTGGCGGACGTTGGGCGGAGTTCTACACCGTCAGGAAAGGGTTTATCCGGGTGGCACAGCGGCTGGGGTTTGAGCGGCTACCGGATGAGTTTGGTTTGATGAAATTTCGTATACCGGTATGAGGTGACATATGGGAAAAAGTGGCAGTGGCAGTACCGAGGTTCAGGAAACATCACAGCAGGTGGCGGCGGCAGATGTTGCCCGGCAACAGTGGAGCCTCTATCAGAATGAGCTGAAGCCTTATGAAAACCTGTTCATGGATAAGGTCGATCAACTTAATGATGACACCCAATACGACAACCTCGCGGGTGATGTCAATCTGGGGTATCAGCAAGAGTTCGGGCAGGCACGACGCCAGGCAGCCGATACGATGACGGCGGCGGGGGTTGATCCCAGCAGCGGTAAATTTCAGGGCACGCTTGGTGATTTGGCAACCGATCAGGCATCCGGGGTTATCGACGCGACTAATCGGGCTCAGACCGAGCAGCAAAACAAGTATGTCGCCGGGTTACAAGATGTTCAGGCTTTGGGGGCTGGACAAAAAGCGGAGGCATTACAGGGGTATCAGAGCATCGCGGCTGCGTCACAGCAGAAGGCGGTTTCAGATGCACAAAGCGCCCTCGAAAAAAACCAGTCACTAAAAAGCCTGGCTGGCGCCGTGGGCGGTGCAGCGGTTCGCAATTATGGGTTATCCAGCCTGACAAAACCTGCGATGCAAACCACACCGGCCACCAATGGTGTATTTGGTTCCGTATCATCAAATGCTGGTTCTGGTGCGATGGGCCTTTCAACCAATTTCCGAAACAGTATTTACCAATAAGGGGGTGCTATGGGAGCCGCATCAGATACTTTTGCCAACATTACCCGACAGCAGTATTCCGACTGGATGCAACGTTACTACCCGCGTTTGCAGGGGTTGATGGAACTATCAACCAGTGGGCAGTTGATGAATAACCAACTGGCCAGAGCCGACGCGACACAACAACAAGCGCTCAACACATCAACCGTAGGGGCAGCAAATCAGCAAGCCCGCTATGGAACGACAACCACGAATAACGCCAGTGACAATAGCCTGGGATTGAAAGCGGTGCTGTCGACAGCCGGAGCGAAAAACGGCATTCGTGAGGCGGAGTCAGATCGTCAACTTTCAATTCTGACCGGGGGCGCGACATCACTGCGCAATCTACTGGATATCGGCGGGAGTACACAATAATGGGCTATGGATTACTGGATATCGCCGCACAAACCCGGCAACAGGCTATGCAAGGCATGCAGCAGTCGGCAGAACTGGAGCAACAACGCGAATCGGCTAACCAACAACTGAAAGCCCAGCAAAAGCAAGGGCAAATGCAGATGGCCGGCATGGGTGCCGGGGCAGGTGCGGCGATTGGCGCAACGTATGGCGCGTGGGGTGGGCCGGTAGGTATGGGTGTCGGTGCCGCAGTGGGTTTGCTGGCGAGTAACTTATTTTAATCTGGGGGATATATGGCGGATTTACGAGGGCTGGCGGATGGATTTACCGCAGGGTTTTCCATGGCTAACAATGCGATTACTCAGGAAAAAGAACTGGGACTCAGGGATGTGGTATTGCGCCAGCAGCAACAGAATTCAGATCGACGGTTTGGACTGGCTCAGGAGCAATTCAATTATGGTAAAGAGGCGGATAGCCGTAACTTTGAGCGACAAACTAAGCGGGATAAAGAGGATGACTACCGTTTTTCGCTCAGGAATGCGTTAGATCAGCAACAGGTGGGCATCCAAAAGGCAGGGCTAGGATTACGTCAGCAAGAGTTGAATATGCGCCAGACTGAATTCAATTATCAACAGGGGCAGAACAAACGCAATCAGCGATTTCAGGATGAAATGCCGGTTGTCCGTGCCTTTTATGATGGCCTGGATAAAACTGGCAATGTTGATCCCGAACTTTATAAGCGAATTTCTCCTGATAACCCTCTCCACCCGACACGTTTCTATGGCAAAGACGCGATCAATAACGTGATGAACATTAATCGCTTGGTGCCGGAGGTTTTAACCGGTAAACGAGATATTAATGACCCGGATGTGTTGAAGGCTGCAAACGGTGTCTTCTCCTCGTATTTGCAGCGTAATATCGGTGAAAAAGATCCACAAACAGGGAAAATTATTAAAACTAAAGAACTGGGGGCATTGGGCGTTTCTGAGGACGGTAAATCAATTATTCCTTCTGTACGTGTGAATTATAATGACGGCACATCAGCCCTGAAGCCCATGACTCGATACGGTTCAACTGATCCCAATGATGCGGTAGCACCCATTCCATTGTCTCGTTTTATGGATGAATTGAGAGGTTATGGGCAAATGGTGGGACAGTTAAACCAACCAGCTCGGGCTGATTTTATGAATCGGCTGGTGAATGGGAACGCTAAGCAGGAACGAGAAGATGCCAAAGGTTATCGCACAGACATGATCTCGTCTCAAAAAGAACGGGCCAAAGCGATTGCCAAAGATCCATCGAATGCAGATGCAATCAGTGCTCAATTTGACAAGTTGGATGATCAAATTTCTCACTCATACGGAAAGGCGGTGCCTGACCGTGTAACGCCTGTACTGGCTCAGTGGGCAGATGGTGACCCTGATAAAATAGCGTTTGTAAAACAGGTCGCGGCTGCGTATACCCCTGGCAACAATCTGTCCAAAGATCATCTGGATGCGAAATATGCAGAAGAAAGAAAATTGGCTACGCAGAAGACAAATTCCGGGATCGCCCAGCAACTGAGGGAAATGCAGCAGGCAAGTCCGAGGTTGGGGCAATAATATCTAATAACCTATTATTTAAATGGGTCCCCCTCTGGCAGGATAGTTGACACCCCAAACTGAAAATCTCTATGGGGCAACGGAGCCTGTTATGAAACGTTATTCACCAGAGCGTAAGGCCGCTGTATTAGCTAAATTACTTCCTCCTTACAACATGACCGTCACCGCACTTGCACAACAGGAATGGATATCAGAAGCTACCCTTTATCATTGGCGGGTCCAAGCCAAATTGGAGGGAAAACCAGTGCCCGGAGCCAATAAAACCACAGACCTTTGGTCGACAGAAGCCCGTTTTGCCGTCATCGTTGAAACCGCGACACTCAGTGAAGCCGAACTGAGCGAATACTGCCGTCGCAAAGGGCTTTATCCTGAACAAATAGCGCAGTGGATACAGGATTTTCTCCAGACGCCACAAGTCGATACCCGGCAGTCGCAAAAACAGGCCCAAAAGAAAATCAAAGGGCTGGAGCGTGAATTGGCGCGCAAAGAAAAGGCCCTGGCGGAGGCGGCAGCCCTGCTGGTCCTGAGAAAAAAGCCATATGGCTGCGTCACTGCCGCGATGGAGCGGTAACTAGGTAAGCTAATGCTCATGGTCATTGAACTTCAGTTAGCTGAAGTGGTCAATGACAGTTGTGCCTATCGTGAACTTTATCACACGCTAGAAAAAGGGCGTAACAAAACCGCCTGGCGGCGGTTTTGTCTGAATTGAAGTGAATGATTACAGCAAAGCCATCTGATTGTTTTTCAAACGCGCCAGCTTGCCGCTTAAACTGATTTTGTCTTCTGCCTTTTCCAGATCGGTCGTTTTCATCATTTTTATCAGCGTATCAATATCGTCAGGCGTTTTAACTTTAATAAAGTCACGCATTTTGTTGACGAACACCACCGAATACTTATTTCGCAGAAGTAACTCTACTACGTTATTAAGCGTACCAGGACTCTTGCAGTCCCACACCATCAGACCACAATCAGCCTTCTCGGCCATCTGGATATCTTTAGCAGTGTAAAACTCACGTGTTCCGCGCTTGTAATCTGTTTTGACAACATTCACGGGCCACGCACCTAAGTTGTTTCGCGGCTTTGGCGAACTGCTGAAAACTGTGGTGGTTTCACAATTCAACGCCATAAGCGCTCGCTGAACTGATGAATCCACGCCGTTAGCGTCACCAACAACCACACGATACTTTTTGTCTACAATCTTCTTCAACCGCTCAATGATGAGAGGATCAAGTTCTTTGATGGTTATAGAGCCAGCAACGAAAATCGTCGTCATGGTTATCTCCAAGTAAGAGCCGCAACGTAAATATTATTGATTTTATTATAGCCGCGTAGCGCCGCACAAGCAGCCTCCATTGATGCTCCCGTATGGTATAGGTCATCAATCACTAAAACGTTCCATCGTCCTTGACTGGTGATAATAGGGTTTACGGAAAAGCTGTTCCCAATGGCTTCAACTTTTTCCTCTTTGGTATGCAGATTCTTAAGTGAAACACCGCCAGGAGCTTTCAACAGGAGATTGTCAGAGCAGGGAACACCGGCTAAGTTTGCTAGTGCCTGAGCAATCTCTGTAACAGGCTGTCGTGCACGGACATTAGAAGCAGCCATAGGAAGGATGAACCCAACCTTTTCAAACAGTGGATATGCTTCATCATAAAGGCATTGAGCCAACGGATAAACCTGACTCCAGTCAGACCTGTACTTAAGCTGAAAGAGAGCTTCGCCCACTTCAGTACGCGTAGTGTCGTAAATGTTATGGCCCCACTCGTTTTGCCTTATCACCACGCTGTACTTGCTGTGCTTGTCCAGTACCACACCACGATTCCAGTTGCCCGCAATGTCTTTGATGTTCACTTCCATCGGTGTTTCCCTCACTTGTTACAAGATATGAATGAAAATATGCCAATTAAGAACATTCTTAAAGTGTGGTTTTAATGAAAGCGTCTGGGATAAAGGTTCGGTCTCATTGGCGGTTTTTACAGAACACCGGGAATAGTGTCAACGCCACGATCTTTGACCGTTATTTGCCATTTTCATGCCCGCTAGATGCTTTCTTTACTGATGCTGTCCGCTTTCCGCCATTTCATCGTCACTGATTGGCGTGGCGTTTTTGGTCAGCACTCCAGCTTTACGTTTTTCCTTCAACCTATAGCTTTCTCCTTTGATATTCAGCGTGGTTGAGTGATGCAGCAGCCGATCCAGGATCGCCGTAGCCAGCACGTTATCTCCAAACATCTCTCCCCAGTCTGCGAAGCCTTTATTTGACGTCAGGATGATGCTCGCTTTTTCATATCGACGGTTCAGTAGCCGGAAGAACAGGCCGGCTTCCTCTCTGGTCATTGGCAGATAGCCTATTTCATCCAGGATCAGCACCCGGACATAACTCAGTTGCTGTAACTGGCGCTCCAGCCGGTTTTCCAGTTTCGCTTTCATCAGCGTCGCGATCAGTCTGTCCAGTGGCATGAACAGTACCCGATGCCCTGCATCCGCCGCTTTCACGCCGAGAGCAACGGCCAGATGGGTTTTCCCGACACCTGGAGGACCCAGCAGGATTACATTCTCGCAGCGCTCCACGAACGCCAGACCGGCCAGCTCCCGGACAACCTTACGATCGATGCCCGGCTGGAAGGTGAAGTCGAACTGCTCCAGCGTTTTGACCCATGGCAGACGCGCCTGCTTCAGTCGGGACTCCATGCCGCGCTGATGTCTGCCGTTCCACTCCTGCTGCAGCGCCATGCACAGGAACTCCCGGTAGTTCAGCTCTTTTTTAGCCGCCTGCTCCAGCAGGCTTTCAACGTGATAGCTCAGGTGCTCCATTTTCAGGCGACTCAGCAGCGCTTCAAGTTCATGCATCACAGCAACTCCTCATAAGCACTCAGTGGGCGATGTTCTACCATGCTGACCTGCTGCCAGAGCGGGGCGTGGTGTTCCGGCACAGTCTGCCAGCCAGACGATGCTGAACAGAGTCGGTGTGACGCCACCTGTTGCTCATTGCTGTAGATCCGCAACTCATCATCCAGTGAGATCCGTATTGAGACCGGCTGTCCACACAAGGTTTCAGGAACACTGTAACGATTGCCGCCAACCTCGATATAACTGTCCCAGGACACATGGCGGATGTCGAAGTAGCTGGTATCGAAGTCTGTATCCGGCAACGGCTGCAGATGCTCCTGTTCCAGCGCGAAGCGCTGTTCCGGTGTTTCTTTGAACTGGCGAAGCTCCCGTTTATCAGCAACATCCGCCATCCACTGCTCCAGTTGCTGGTTAACATGAGCGAAGCTGTCGAACGTGCGGTACCGGACGAAGAAGTTCTCCTTGAGATACTTCACCATCCGCTCTACTTTTCCTTTGGTTCTGGCCCTGCGTGGGCGGCAGGCCCGTGGCAGGAAGTCATAGTGATCGGCCAGCAAGAGGAACCCGGAGTTGAACACCACTTTTCCGTTGTTATTTTTCAGCACCGCTGCCTTCTGGTTATCAACCAGCACAGTTTTCACACTGCCATCGAAGTAGCGGAAGGCGCGAACCAGCGACTCATAGGTGTGTTCAGCATCCTGCTTTGGCGCGGCGAAGACATGGAAGCGTCGGGAGAACCCCAGCGTATTAACCGCGAAGTTAACTTTACACCGTAGCCCGGCAACCTCCAGCTCGACTTCGCCCCAGTCGTGCTGGAGCTGATATCCCGGCTGGGTTTCGAAGCGAACCGTTCTTTTTGATGGGCGCATTTTACGTTTGGGCTGGATGTAGTAACGCAGCATGGAACGCCCGCCGGTATAGCCCATTGCCTTAATTTCCGCGAGGATGACCTCGCTATTCCAGACATTCTCGGCCAGGCGCATGTCAATGTAGTCCATAAACGGTTTCAGCTTAACCATTTTGTGGCGAGTCTTTCTGGCTGGCGGTTCAGGGTATTTGAGGTAGCGTCTGACAGTTCGTTCAGAGCAACCCACCTGAGTCGCAATATCGACAATGTACGCACCCTGCTGGCGCATTTGCTTTATCATGTAAAAGTCCTCTCTGCTCAGCATGTTGATGTCCTTTCTGGTGTGAGAACCTAAAGGAAACAACATGTAGGGTGGAGCGGACAATACTAATGGTGAATTACCGTCTTATATCACTGGCGCTAACAATAGTGCGTAAAAAACTTCTCTCGGTGGCCTGTTGGACGTTTACCACTTCTGGTTAGGGCTGCTTTTCTTGATGGTGTGACCACCTTGTATGTAGGCATCGATGTCATTGCGGCAGTTCTCGGTTCCGCGCGGGTTGGGTTCTTTAATGAACTCCTGCATTATGGCGTCACGCTCTTTTTCATGAGCGTTATGCCACTGAATACTTTTTGCGCCACGGTCGCAGCCGATGAGAAGCAGTGCAGCCAGCTGGCCAAACGAAAGTTAATGATTTCGTCCATGCTAAGAATGTATTGCGACGGCAATTATAGCCCTGCAGCGCGCTCGGTTGACCTGCTCCCCTTTATTTAACAAAGGATGATGTTGGCCACGTCCGCCCTTTGCACGAGGCGGACGAGCTAACTGAGCTGAAAGTCCGCCGCGAGTGAGAAACGGAAGTTCGAGATTGTCCCGAATCGAGCCGCCGCCGTTAATCAGTTGTCCCCGCACCATTTCGCGGGGCATTATTGGTTGCCTCGCTGGGCGCGTTTTTCCCTTCTTTTGCCGGAAACGTCATATCTATCCACTTCTGCAAGCCTATGCGGACAGCAGATGTGCCATCACCGCTAGCCCAGCCATATACAGCAAACATTAATGACACTGAGAATGCTGTCGCAAAAAGTTTTGGGACGCCCGAAAACATGAATTTCAGGAACGCCTTACAATATTTCTGGATATGTTCAACAGCGCCCACCGGCTTTGTTACCTGTTTGCTATATTTCTCTGCCCCCGCCAGCAGCTGCTTCAACGCCGTTTTTTCAGCCGCCTTTTTGTCCTTTTCCAGAGCTTTGATCTGCTTTTGGTAGTCCGCCTCTTGCTGTGCAAATATTGTATTCAAACGTAATTCCAATTCGCCATTTACACGGGCTATATACCCATCCAGCGTATCCTTAGCGCTCTTTCGGAAAACCTCTAACTGTCTCGGCGACTGGAGGCATTGATCGTGATATGCCATCAGCTCCGTTTCTATTTCTGGTTCTGTTTTTTCAGCAGCACGGGCATTCCGGGCAAATTCGTCCTTGAACCCTTTATAAATTGCATATGAAATGAGTTGTTCGATGTTATTGGGGTCTTTTACCAGTTCGGTAAAAACCCACTTTTTAGATTGCTGAGCCATAGTTCACCAAAAACAAAAAAAAGCCCCTCGTCAGGGGCTTTTGTCGATAAACCGGAGTTACGCTTTTTTGGTTTTGCGTACCTGATTAAATGAATCCTGCATATATTGACGCCCGCTGCTCTGTGATAATACAGAGCCAGCCAACGCGCGAGCGCGTTCAACTAAGCCTGATGCCGCTGCATTTAACGGAGCCGCATCTTTCGTGCAGCGATAAGCTCGCGCGTTCACTTTGCGTAACAGCGCCCCACCATCAGGACTGTGTACCGATGGCATTTTTGAGTTAGTCGTAACGATTTTCTGCGCAGCGACATTCGCCACGGCTTTTTCAGAAATTTTGCGGATTTCTTCCGGGCTGAGGGCTGGCATACGGCGTAATGTAGTCATTTCGCACCTCCTATTTCTTTTCGTCAGTCTAACACGGACATAAAAAAATGCATCTTTTGATACGGATATTTGATGTTCAAATTGTTGTCCTATCCCTTATCGACACTAACTTGAGATGCTTTAATCGAAAGTATCCCACCAGATTTAATGCCCATGCCGCTGCCAGACTCAAGGCCGCCGAAACGCCGCAATTGCCGTTTCGGGGCTGCGGCTGAGATCGAATTGCGAATGTTAACCTGCTCCCCTTTGAGCAACACAGACTGTTATTAGCTACTTCCGCTTCTGGCACGGAGCGGCCCGTTGAACTCACAGCGAAAAGCGGAAGTTAGTTGCTACGATTAAGGAACTAGGTCGGTTTGGTTCGCAATACTCACATTGCCAATGCATTATGCCGCCTAAGTAGTGAAAGAAATAATAAGTTCATCAAAGGGTAATGTCAGGAGACATACTAGAATATATGACATCATAGGGCCTATAGATGATGAGCGGAAAAATTTATGTATACGATCTTTTTAGACGGAAAAGGCAATGGGGCCCGTGCTACGGGGCTGGGATACAGTCAATTCGTTGAGACTTTTGATACGATCTGCCAAGAACATGTTAGAGACAAGCGTGCCAGGGCCTTTGCGTTTATTTTTTATGACATGAACCATGGCCCCGTGAGAAGTGCTCTGAAAAGTGCCCGGGGGTTTGAAATACTCAATGCGGAAACAGGTAAAGATATAACACTTTTTTACCTCCATGCTGCGGCGACTGAGTTGCACGCAAACACATTTAATTTGCATTTCATGCAGGCGCTAGGCGTTGCAGATCAGATTGCACTGCCGTGCATTGTTTTTTTTCGCGTAAATGGCGATGAAATTGGTGACATCAACTTCAGATGCATTGATGATCAGGTCGATGATGAACATTTGATTGTCGAAGCAATGCGCCGCGACATTGCAGAGTACACTACCAGCATAAATGCAGAGGGCGACCTTACTCCTCTAATAAAAGTTGCAGGCTGGTTGTCAAAAACAACATTTAACCTTGCTCTGAACTTTCCATAAACACTGATACGCGCTAAATTCCCCAAAGATACCCAGCCTCGCTTTAAACAGCGGGGTTTTTTTTTGCCCGTAATCTGGAGTAGCACAGCATATGGCCTACGATCCGCAGCAGCAACGCCCTGAACAGCAGGTTGATAACAATAACCGCCAAGGGCTGAACATCCAGCAACCCGGTGAATCCAGAGATTTTGATCACCAGTTCTTTTCTCCTGATAACTGGAACAAAAAGCCGGTAGAAGCCAGTGCGACGCTGGGCGATATTGGGAAAGCCGTTGTAGCTGCGCCGCTGGATATGGTGGCGGCCGGTGCGGAACTATTTCGCGCAGGCAACCAGATACTGGATAACAAACAGGCTGAACAGGGCGCCGCTAACCCGCTGGGACTTGATGAGCAGATGGTGCAGGTCATGCGCCAGAATGCAGGTAATCCCTTGTCGCGGGCAGGCAATGCGATTATTCAGGGCGTGGGCAATCTTGCTGGGACAGCATCACAGAAAATCAAGGATTCCTACAGCGAAGGTGCGAAGAAAGCGGCCTCGCTGGACTTTGTTAATGCGGAGCGGGACAAAGATGGCAATATTATCGGGTTACGCGCCGGTGAAGGTCTGTTTGATAAAGATGCCTGGTTGCTCAATGCTGTCCCCTCCATCGCGCAGATTGTAACTTCGGGTGGAATGTCCAAACTGGGAGCATCAGCCGCAAGGGAAATGGCTGAGCGTGCCACGTTTAATCGGCTTAGCCAAAAGATGCCGGAAGAAGCAGCACGACAACTTGCAAAAGAGACGGCAGACCGTGCGGCGGCAGTAGCGGGCAAAACCACCTTTGTCAGTACCATGGCGGGATCTGCACAGGGGCAGGGCGGAATAGATATGCGCCGTGAGGTCAACTCGCTGTCATTCAATGACCTGGCACAAAGCAAAACATTCCAGCAGGCTTTCGCGGACATTGATTCTGATCCTCAGCATGCCCAGTTGGATGACACGCAAAAACTGACGCTGGCACGCAACATGACGGCAGATCGGGCAGCTACATCCGTCACGGCAGACCCACACCTGCTGGCGGTGAATATTGCGGCATCAACACTGGGTGATCATACCTTACTGTCACTGTTAACCCGGAAAGCAGCCGCCAGTGTCCTGAAAGGAATTGCTGCCGGGGCCGTAGCTGAAGGAACAACTGAATTTGCCCAAGGAGCAGGTCAGCGCTATGCCCAAAACCAGCAGTTGATTGACACTGCCGGGCAAAACATTGATCCGATGAAGGGGGTTGTTGATACCGGGTTGAACAATGCAGTAGTCGGCGCGGGCATGGGCGGTGCTATTGGTGCGGTAGGTGGCATGCGTGGGAAAACAACGGGGCGACAAACGGAAACAGAAGCGGCAACCGATGACGCGACCGGTAATCAACAACCTGCCAATGGTGATACGCCACAAGTTGATGTGCCTGAATGGAAAGCATCAGGTCAGGAATCATCGGAAGGGAGCGGTTCATCCATTCCGGTGGTAAAAATGGGCGATGATTCTCCGCCTCCGGGTTATACCGGCGAATGGCGTGATGGTGGGCCAGTGATATCGGTAACCAGTGGTACGGATAAGCCACAGCAAAATGTAGCGGGTACGCCGCAAAGTCAGATCGATGAATTCCGCGATACGCCCGCTTATCTCCGACAAGATCCGCGCATCCAGGGCTTCGCTGAAGATAGCGAAGTTCAACAAGCTTTATCAGAACAGCAACCATCACCGACCGCTGACGAGTTGATTCAACAGCAGATAACGCAGGGTGATCAGGGTTACACGCCGGAAGAACAGGCTATTTTGCAGCAGGCTGAACACATTCGGGCATCACGCACACCGCGACTTCCTGCGCCGGGGCAAACCTCCGTGATTGCCATGCCGGGGGATATCCACCCACCGGTAACGGATGAGCAGCAAGTCGGGAGCGGGCCACAGTTTGATCATGGTCAGCAAGTCCGTGGGCAGCAGTTTATTCCAGCAGAGCGAAATCCCCAGACAGGGAATGACGTGGGGCGTGCCAGCCGGGTTTATGATGGGGAAACGTCGCCGACTAATGCGATTGAAGATAAAAACATCATTTTCTCAGGTTCACCCACCTTTGACGAAGGGCAAACGGGCCAGCCGCCACAGTTCACGGCTGGAGAAACGAAAAGCCAGCGTCAGGTTCGTGAGTTTGCCCAAACCATGGGCGGTGAGTCTGTACCTCATCAATTGACCGATGGCCGCCACAAGGTCGCGGGTGTCCCTGTCGATGCAGAAACGGAAGCCTATGCGAAAGGTCAGCCGCCCGGTGAACTGAAGATGTTTACCGAAAACCAGCCCTATTCCAGCGAACGTGTGGCACGTTTTTCCAAGTGGGCAAAAATGCCGGGGGCAACGGTGGAATCGGTGGATGGTGGTTATGCCGTTCGCTTACCGACCCAAGAAAAACCCCAGAGCAAGATCACTGATTTTGGCGAGGAACTGCATGGGGCGGCAAAACATCGCTGGGGACAATTCTCAAAAGCGATGGAGGAGGAAACCAGTCCTTCTGATGTGCAGACGCAGCCATTATCTAAAACCTTTCCTCACCCTGAATACACCAAAATGGCCGAGTCGGGCGTGAGTAACCATATCCTTGCCTCACTGGCCGTATTACGGGCGCATATTCCGAATAAACCGGCCCGGCCTTCACATGTGGCAACCTGGGCGGAAAATGTCGTTAGCATGAAATCACTGGCCAATGATTTGCTATCGGGCCATGTCCCGTTTGACGATTTTCAGAAGAACATGCGCAGCCGGGTAAACCTGAGACAGATGGCCGATACGATAGAACTTATTTCGCAGTTTCCTCCAGAACAGATGAAAGATGCCGCCAGATACCGTGTCAGTGTGGGGCATTACACCACGTACAACGGGGAGACATTCCCCCATGGTAAAACGATATATAGCCTGAGTCAGATAAACGGGAGGGCAATTCCGGGCGTCAATGCCGACACACTAGAGGCGTTGCTGCCAATCGCGAAAGCCTATCTTGAACCACAGATCAACATCACAGCAGAAAAACCATCAGGTAAGCCGTCGAAAATTGAGGTGTTCCGCCGCCGAACCGATGGTCAGCTATTCCTTGGATATAAAGGCGGTTCTCATGTTCTGCCGTTAAAGTCGGGTTTTGAAAGTAGCTCGGCGGCCCGAGATTATCTGAAAAATAACCGACCAGTGCTGGAAGAAAAGCTGGAAAAATTGCGCAAGATCTCCCGTGAAGAGCAGCGTAATCCTGAAAATCAGAAACGTACTGGCCCGGAACGTCGTAAAGGGGATGTGACGCCCGAACAGTTCAGTGATGCGTTTGGTTTTCGTGGTGTCCAGTTTGGTAATTACGTTGAAGATGTAAGGCGGCATGCTGATCTCAATGATGCATTTGATTCATTGAGTGACATGGCTGACGTGCTAAACGTGCCAGAAAAGGCACTGTCGCTGAATGGTGAACTGGGATTGGCTTTTGGTGCGCGTGGGCGTGGCGGCAGCAATAGTGCTAAAGCGCACTATGAACCGGGTGAAGTGGTCATCAATTTGACCAAGGGAAAGGGGGCGGGTTCTCTGGCGCATGAGTGGTTCCACGCGCTCGATAATTACTTTGGTCAGGCGGATCGAAACGGTTATGACAATAAAGGACGCGGTGATGGTTTTATGTCGGCATCATCCCGTCGCCATCGTGTCATTCAGAATGGGAAGTGGGTAGAGGCTACTTATCCGGTACGCTCGGAAGTTTATGATGCTTTTAAAAGGGCAATGACGGCTGTTAAAAACAGTGGCATGGCTGAGCGGGCGGCAGTGCTGGATAGCGCCCGCAGCAAACCTTACTGGGCAACGAATCTGGAAATGGCGGCACGGGCATTCGAACGTTACATTCTGGACAAAGCGGAACGCGCTGGCATCAGTAATGAGTACCTGGTGAATATTCGCAAGGCCAATGAGCACGCCGACCCGAAAACTTATGCTTACCCGACACAGCAGGAGTTGGATGGCGGCGTCCGTGACGCTTTTGATGCTCTTTTCCGAACGTTGAAAACCCGAGAGACAACGCGGGGAACCGCCTTCTATTCACGACAAAACGCCTCCAAATCTGGGGGCGTTTCTGTTTCTGGTACCGACATCGGCGACGGTAATATTATCCATGATGGCAGCTTCAGCAAAAGCGGCGACAAACCATCAAAGCCTATGACGCGGGATGAGGTTCAACTGGCGTCGGATATGTTTGTTCACCATCTGAATGGTGCGGCAAAGATCAAGGTGAAAGCGGTAGCAACCCAGGCGGAAGCGGCTGCCATGATGCCTAACGGTATCCCCGAGGAATTCGGTACCGTACATGCGATTTATCAACCGGAACTCAGCCGGGCGATCATCATTGCTGAGAACATTGCCAATGGCCGAGAGCTTCGCGCCAAACTGCGCCATGAAATCATCGCGCATCATGGTCTGGCGTCAGTGATCGGGGATGTGGAATATGACCGTATCATGCGCGTGTTGCACCAGACACGCGAAAGCAAGAACAAAGTCATTCAGGACGTGTGGCACCAGGTAGAAGAATCCTATGGCCAGGAGCCATTAGAGACGCAAGCCAACGAGTTTTTGGCACACATGGCTGAGCGTAGTGAACTGGGTAAACTCGGTATGGCGTGGGATCGTTTTGTCTCGTTGCTAACCAACGCGCTGCGTAAGGTGGGGTTGTTGTCTCATGCCGACATCACTCCGGCAGAAGTCCGTAATATCCTGCATACCATTTCTGGCCGCTTCAAGAAAACGGCAATGTATGACGGTGAACAGCCGGGGACACGGGAATTTGATGATACGTTCTCGCGTACCGATGCGTTGTACTCGAAAGCCGATGATGTTGATCCACTGAAACCGTTGCCGGAAGAGGCCGAGCAGTATCGTGCCGATCTGGATAAGGCGATGCGCTCGCTAAGGTCGGGTGATATGTCCATCAAAATAGGTAGAACACCACCGGTGTTACGGGCATTGGGCGCACCGAACCTGGATATATACATCAACCGCGATACGGTGCGTAAGTCGACCAATGGTGTAAAACATGATGTTCCCATTTCTGTCATTGAGCGGTTACCGGAGCTAATGCACGATCCTATAGCGATATATCGTTCGGCCACTCAGGATAATGCTGTGGTGGCGCTGCTCGAAGCAAATGACGTGAAAGGAAATCCTGTTGTTTCGGCTGTTCACCTGAGCGCAGCTCTGCGACGTATTGAAGTCAATAAGATCGCATCGGTTTATGGCACGGAGGATGGTAAGAAAATTAAAACAATGGAGAGGGAGGGACTGATTCTTTATCGCCGAGAAAAAGAAAACCCTGATAACCCTCATTCACAGGGGCTCCAATTGCCCAAGGAGGAGCGTTCTTATCAGGGTTCGGATTCTGCCAATCGCCGATACTCACAGGAGCTTCAATTGCCGAAGGAGAGCGACCCCGCAGAATCAAGTAAAAATATACTCTCATCCGCCGATATCCGCAAGAATCGGGCGCGCTATTCTCGCTCTGCCAGCCCTGCGATGGACGCTGAAACCTCCCGTAAAATGGGCTTCAACGTCGAAAAAGGCTGGTTTGATAAAGCTAAAGATTTCTATCAAATGGCCGCCGATAAAGATCGGACAGAGCTTAAGCAGTGGTGGCAAGAAACTTTCCGCAAACTGAATACCAAAACTTTTGACGGCCTGGCACCGCTGAAGTATGCCGAGGATCAGGTGGATAAATCAGCGGCTACCGTCTCCGGGTATACAGCAGCACGCATGGCGGCGGGGGCCGGTTCTGTTTCTGCCGCGGCACTGGAACATGGTCTGGTGCGTTATAACAAGCAGGAGGGGATCACCGAGCGAATACCGGGAACCGGCAAAGCAGACGCTTTGATGGGGATCTTTGATGCTTTGGGCAGTCACCGCGAAAACTTCCTCAAGTGGATTGCCGGGCATCGGTCAGAGCGCTTGCTGGCAGAAGGGAAAGAGAACAACTTCACGGCTGATGAAATTGCCTACATGAAGTCACTGGATCGTGGCAATGAAAAACTGTTTTCCGAGCAGAAGAAAAAATATGACGCTTTTATCAAGTCCATTATCGACCTGCAGCAGGATATGGGGCTGATTGATCCCGAAAACCGGGCAACGTGGGAAGATGCCTGGTATCTGCCGTATTATCGTGAAGCAGAAAACGGCGAGACGCACGGTCCCTGGACAACGCGCGGTATTGCCAACCAAAGCAGTACGATCCGCAAACTGAAAGGCAGCGAACTCACTATCAAGGATCCCATCGAAAACCTGTTTAACTATGTCGCCAAATCTGTTGATGCTTCCATGAAGAACGAAGCCATGCGACGGTCGGTGGTTAACCTGGCCGATACCGGCATGTTGGAGGTTATCGACAACCCGAACAAAATGGATTACCAACGGATCGGGAAGAGTGTGGCTAAGGTCTATATCAATGGGCAAGAGCATCTGATCCAGGTCAATGACCCTGATTTATACCGGGCTTTCACCATGATCGATATGCAGCGCAGCCACTCATTGTTTATGCGTGCAGCCCGTCAGGCTAAAAAAGTGCTCACTGTCGGCACCACTTCCATGCCTGATTTTATCATCCGCAACTTTATCCGCGATTCACTCCATTCATGGGCGATTAATGATGGCTTCAAACCGATTCGCTCCTCATGGGATGGCTTGCAAAAAGTGATGCGTGAGGATGACACGTTATTGGACATGATGTTTGCGGGTGCCACCTTTGGTGGTGGATACTCCAACGTTTATGATCCGGCAGGAACCGCGGTCAATATCCGTAAAATTCTGCGCCGTAAAGGATACACGGATAGTCAGATTCGGGAATTCGATTCCTCTATAGTTCGTAACGGTAAAGAGGTCATGGATAAGATCGGCTGGGCGTTGGAAAAATACAAGAAGGTCAGTGAAGGGGCGGAAAACGCAAACCGTATCGCTACCTATGATGTTGCGCTCAAGGAGGGTAAAAGCCGGGCGCAGGCGGCGTTTGAAGCCCGTGACTTAATGGATTTCAGCATGCACGGTGCCAGTAATACCATTATCAACCTGAGCGATATGCTGCCGTTCTTTAACGCTCGTCTACAGGGATTGAGCAAACTGGGCCGGGCTATCAACGATAACCCACGCGAAGTGTTGAAACGTGGTGGGCTGATTGCCGCTGCGACCTTGGCGCTATGGTTGATGAATCGTAATGATGATCGGTATGAGGAATTACCAGACTGGGATAAAGATGCCTATTGGCATGCATGGATCGTCGGGCAGCACATCCGGTTACCGAAACCATTTGAGATAGGGCTTATGTTCGGCACGCTGCCGGAACGATTTGCTCGTGCGTTGGATGGTCAAGACAGCGCGGCAAAATTCGGCCAGATTATGGCGCGTCAGTTTTTTGAAACCATGGCGTTCAATCCGATTCCGCAGGTGGTGAAGCCGATTGCAGAAGCTTACGTTAACTATGACTTCTTCCGTGGCAGCCCAATAGAAAACATGGCTGACCGCAATTTGATTGCCGGCGCACGATATAACCAACAAAGCAGCCTGTTAATGCGTGGAATTGGGGGGGCGACTAACCTCTCGCCGAAGATGCTGGATCATATTGTCCAGGGCTATACCGGAACGTTGGGCGCTTACATTATGGGGGTAACGAATATATTCATGCGTCATCTGGGGGATCACGGTGAGTCTCCCGCTCTGCGGTTGGATGAGTTGCCGGTCATCAAGTCGTTCCTGCGGGGATCTGACCCGGCAAAATCGTCGCAGTTTGCCGATGACTTCTACAAGCTGATGGCCCAGGCTAACCAGATTAACAGCACCGTTAATGCCTATCGCAAGCAGGGCCGCATTGAGGATGCCAACCAACTGGCGCAGAATAACAGGGCGGTACTTTCTCAGCGCCGGGCAATGACAGCAACGCAGCGACAGGTACGTCAACTGAATGACCAAATAGAAATGGTCAGGATTGATAAATCACTGACAGCGGAGCAGAAGCGGGAGCGCATCGATAAGATGCTGGCCCAACGTAATGTGATTGTTCAGCAGGTGGTCGAAAGGGTACATCCTTATTTCAATAAGTAGTTTATTACTTCAACCAACTGCGAATGATCATAATAAAGGACAGCAAAAATAGAGTACCGGCAATGCCTACAATGATGCTGGTAGCGCTGTCCATTTCCATATTTCCTTTGCTGGTTATCAGAAATGCACCGATGATAAAAGGAATCGAAAATACCGGGTGAATAGTGATCATGACGGCGGCCATAATTAAACAAATAGTAAAGATGGTAGATGACATATATATCCTTATAGGTTGAACGAAAATTTTCCGAATTTTTCCTAAATGCTTTATAAGCATTTGATATTATTGATCATATAATAATGGTATTGATAGGTGCCTAAAGCTCAAAAATCATCGTAACTAATTGATATATAAAAATATATTTATAATTTCTCAGCTATAGGAATCGTATTCGGTCTTTTTTTAATACATTGATTTTAAACGATTTATTTTCATTTGTCCGAAAATGTCCGAAATTTGTCCGAAATTCGATATCCGGCCTTTTACAGATAAGTGTATTCCTTTCCCCTTGTATCCAGATACTTATCGGTCATTTTTGCTGACTTGTGACCCAGTAGCTTCTGAGCGAATTCCTTTCCATATGCTTTCTCATATAATCTGCCAGCCAGGCTTCTTATCTCATGAAATGTCGGTGGATTTTCATCAAAAGTGTTCCCTGTCGCGTTCCTCGCTGTTACAAATCCTTTTGTCATCAATTTTAGAGCATCCTGTAATTACATGAAGGCCACCGTAGTGGCCTCTTATCATGCAGCAACAAGTTTGTGCAAGGTTGACGTGTCAACGGTCTGCTGAGCTACCCATAGACTGTAGTTGTCCTGAAGGTTTAGCCAGAACTTCGCCGAGCTACCCAGAACGGCAGATAGCTTTATTGCCATTTCAGGACTGATAGCAGCATTACCCGCAACAAGACGTTGCACAGTGGAAGGCGCTACACCGAGTGCTCTGGCGAGTTCTCTGATACCTACACCCAACTCTTCTAAGGTTTCGGCAATAATTTCCCCCGGATGCGGGGGATTATGCATAGTCATCAGTGGTAATCCTCATAATTAACGATGTAGGCATTCCCATCGATAAATTCAAATGTAATGCGCCAGTTCCCTGTGACGGTTATGGACCATTGCCCTTTTTTGTCTCCGGTTAACGGGTGGAGACTGTAGCCAGGGCGGTCAATATCCTTTATCTCTTCCGCTGCATCAATAACCGCGAGACGAAGTCTGATTTTCCCAGCTTGCTTTGCGTCTATTCCTGCGGTGGAGCCTTTTTCGAAGAACTGACGCAACCCTTTATGCTTGAAGCTTTTAATCATTAATCGCTTTCCTGCTGTTGCGTCATGAGAAACACTATATCAGGTGTTGCGTATAACACAACACTCATTTTTATATTAACCACCTCTGGCTCATTGGCATTTTTTTCTACCCTAAGCCTTCAAGACCACATTTTTGCCATTGGTGCTATTATCTCGGCATTTTTTACCGTGAAAACGTATTACGCAAAACGGAAAGAAGAACGGGAACATCTGGAAGAGGAGCACCGCCGCACTCAGTTACTGGTTGATTATCTGAATGGTTCGGTTTACCAGGATGCTTACAGGTGGACTCTCAATATATCAGTGAATTTTTGCTCTTAGCTTGTCCACATATCGGTAGAAATGATTTTTGAAGACATTTGAAGACAAAAGCGCAAATGATTTCTTGATGCCAGAAGGTAATGCCGATGATTATAAGAGTGCTATTAAGTATAAAATCCAGGAATTTACTGATGCAATTAATGGCGCTAAAAAAGATGATGCTAAAAAGCGCTACCGGAAAGTATTAGCCTCAACGTCCCGGCTAAATTAGAGATAACCACAGCAGTAAAATATTCCAGCAAGTACAAACCAGATTTTATACTGAACATTGGGACTAAGATCGTTGATATCCCTGTAGGAACAGGCACTTATAGTGCCGCAATAACTGCGGTTGAGATTATTTGAAAGAACAGAAAGATGCGTTTAATGATTCTCTCTATTTAACGCAAGAATAACGTCTGTCTCGTATAAAACCCCGTCGTCAGGCAGGATTTGTGTCACTGGATCTACGGGATTAGACAAACAGCCCCATAGATATGAGGCTGTTATCTGATAGAGACTGGCTGGTCTCAGGAGACGGTCAAACAATTCTGAGAATTCAGTTTTACCCCGATACGACCTGCGGCTATCTCGTTTTCAGTATGATTGCCAGCAAAGGCAAAGCCTTTCTTCAGCAAATTCGTCGTATAGTATTTGTTATAGATGAAAGACCACGCTAAGGTCACTAGAAGACTACCCACACCTAAGGTAAATGTGGCTAATATCGCCCATATAACGAAATAACCAATAAAAGTAATGAAGTCTTTTCGGAACAACGCGGGAAGAAAACCAAAGAAAAGACTCGTCCATGAATAGCCATAAAAACCATCCACACACTCGCCCGTTTTGAGGTTTTCCATTTTAATTCTCGTTGCCATTATAGTTAACATCCTCTTTTTTTTCTGAAAGTAGATTGTCTGGCTCACATCTAAATCAACCCAGGGTTTTCTCAGTGGAAGCCGCCGTGCGCCTATACTTCTCTCGAGAAGAATTCTTTTGCACGTGTCTTTTTTGCATCATCCCAAATAAATTTTTGGTGAAATTTCAATGTTCACCTGGCCATTCCCATAATTTGGCTATCCTCCAGAGGAAAATTAAATTGCAGGCTATAAACGTTCACTTACTCAAGGTAGAGACTGTTTATATGTAGTCCAGGCATTGACGAATGGTGCATATTTGTTCGTATGTTATAGATAGCATTTAACCGCACACTGTCACTTTTGAGAAGTAGTCAGATAGAGTTGAACTAACTAACGGCCTAAAAATAAAGGAGAATGTCATGAATTTCAACACCGATGACAAAAAAACAGGAAAATAGGGAAAACTCAACGTCATTCTGGCTGCATTGGGTATTGTCTAACAACCGTGTCGCAATATGCTGGTTATCCCCACTGAAATGGAACAGCTGGAAAGGGTGCGTTGCCAACCGAAAATTATAGACCTGGAATATCAGGTGGTCGGCTGGCGGGTTGTCTCACGGTCAGTGAAAATCGACACCGAATGCCAGAGTTTAAAAGTAGGAGCCAACCAGCAGACGATACGCACCTTGCTGTATTTTTCTCAGTTGGATAATTTTGCATGCCTGTTTTGCTACGGAATGCCAGGATGTCATCAGGAAGCGAGTGATCTAATCACTAATAGTGACCAAAAGTTCGATTTATTCAACAAAGCCGTTAAACTTGAAAAAGATGGCCCATTTTTATTGACTACTACACACAATCTTTGAATATAGAAAGTAAATATAAAAAGGGGAAAATAATGAGTTATAAATTCACTGAGCTTCCTCCTGAAGGTTTAGCAGAGCATTTCCCATGCACGGCCCTAATGCATTGGCCTGAATATGACACTAAGGTTATTGACACAAAGATTAATGGTCGTGATGTGGTAATCCAACTCTGGAAGGGTTTTTGTCCATCTTACATGCCGGGGCTCGTGGGTGGGTTTGGCGCTGAAGTTGGAATTTATTACAAAAGCTGGCAGCCTAAAATGTGGTGGCCGGATCATCAGCATAAGAAAGAAATTAGTTTTACCCTCATTAACCCAGTTACAAATGAGGTTTTTTTTACAGCTGGCCCAGAGCATGTGTGGTGGTTACATAAATGGATGACGGTAGAAAGTTATATGGAATATAAGAAAAATACCAAGATCCCTACATCACCAACTGAATATATACTGAAATATGTAATAGATGGAAAAGAGAGTGTGTGGTAATAATTTTGTCGTCGTAAGCGGTAAGTGCAACCTAATAATTCGCCTGTTGCCTGAGATGTATTTATCGCCGGGAATTTGCACTGAATCTGATTTATTCAACAAGTCATAAAACCCACCTGACGGTGGGTTTTATGTTATCTGATTAGCGTGAACTCACATGCCCTATAAGCCTCTCCAGGTGATCAGATACTGGATAATGAGCTGGCCGCCGGGGACTGGGGCTAAAATACCAGGTAATGCGCTGGAGTATCCAACAACGCTGGAGCCAGTGAAACGACCACAGCCACACAAAAACACTGAAAAATTAACCTCGTCGCTTTGATTAAGTAAGCCTTATATCTTGGGTATTTCACCGGAGCGGTTTTTTATTGTCATTTTATTCATGTGTATTGGTTAGCAGGTCAGTACCGTAGGAGTTATCAATAACACATAGCCATTTCTCGTCATCGTACTTACGAAAGACATAGGTTGCCTTGCGGGTTATGTCATTCTGGATACCATGTATATCTTGAGTCTTCAGCATTGTTTCCATAATAACCAATGCCGTATCGCCAGATTCTATAACCATCATGTCACCCTGGCTGACTTCAATGCTGTGGTTGAAGTATTCAGCGATAGCGATAAAAGCTTTTTTAATCTGCTGTTTACCCACTGCTTGCAACTCTGGTTTGATAATCAGTACGGCATCATCGGAGTAGAAGGTCATTAAGGTATCGAAATCCTCCGCTGTTATAGCGATATCTGCATGTTGTATTAATTTTTTAACCGGATGATCCATAAAAACACCTGGCTAGTAAAGTTGATAACCCAGAGTGCTATATTCCGGCCGGAGGAGCAATAAAAACAGCGGGTGCCGTTTGATAACTGTTAGTACCGATGTAAAAATGGGTCTTCCGCAACTTGGGTGGAGAAATATTGATGAAACTTTCTAGTTAACAAGGATCTAAGCTGTTTTAAGTTATGGATAACGCAATGCCCTCACTTAAGACACTTTTACAGTTACCTTGCGGATGGCAATACGGCCGACAAGTTATTAGTCCTGATGGTATAACCCTCCATCTCCGTGGCAAACGCAAAACAGCACTATGTCCTGAATGCCTTAAGCGCAGCGACTCTGTTCATAGTTGTCGCCGGCGCCGGATACAGCATCTACCCTGCTCAGGCCAGGCTCTATGGCTGATATTTTCCATCCGCCACTGGTACTGTCGTAACCCGGCCTGTCCACGCAAAATTTTTGCCGAGTCGTTGGCTCCCTTCGCAGGTTCACGGCAGCAGTCTTCGCTGGCGTTACAAAATTTACAGCGTCACTTGGGATTAATAGCGGGAGGTGAGGCAGGAAGGCGGGCGGCAACGGCAGTTGGTCTCTGTAGCAGTGCAGATACTCTTCTTCGCAGGGTGATCAATACCCCGGAGCCGAAACCGGCAGGCACGCCCCATGTTGGTATCGACGAATGGGCATGGCATCGGGGTCACCGTTACGGCACGTTAATAGTCAATCTTGATACCGATGGCGTAAAGGCGGGAGCGCATCTGTTACTGCGCCAGCCAGGCTTCCATCAGCTTCGCGCGTGAGCCGTTGGTTGATGCCCTGGCGAATAATAAGGGGCGAAAAAAATTATGCTTCCCGCTTCATCGGGCTGATGTGTGAAAAAGAACCGCAGTTGAAAATAGCGCAGCAACTGGCGCTGGACTTCTACCAGATCCTGAAAACCAAAAACAAGCCACAGCTAGGCAAATGGTTCACTCATGTCAGCGAAAACGGCCCTGTTGAGCTTCAGCGTGTTGCAGCCGGGATGGAAGCTGATGCAGCAGCAATATGTGAAGCTATTACCAGCAGATGGAGTAACGGTGTAGTCGAAGGGCATGTAAATCGCCTGAGAATGCTAAAACGGCAGATGTATGGCCGGGCCAGCTTCGAGTTACTGCGACGACGAGTAATGAGCCCTCTGGCGTAAAGGGCTCCACCCAAGTTGCGGAAGACCCACAATTCAATCGGTATTGACACGTAAAGAAGGACGGGGAGTGGCACCTCTTAATCTCAAGCAGGACGCCTAGGCCGGACATTAAAACCATTCCTGGTGCTTACAAAGCTTTTGCCGCAATAGCGCCCTTGCGGGCGCTTGAGCCATCCTTCCCCGCCCTAAAGTTATCCAAGACAACAGTAAAGGGCGGGGAGGAGGTCAGTCAAATGTTGGTAGCGCCATCATGTGGTATTTATTACCGTTAAAGTTGAAGAATCCGATATCTTCAAATTTATTACGGGAATGGAAGGCATACGAACGGGGGTTGAGTTCGTTAACAAAGGTAACAGTTACGGAATAACGTGCAGCGAAAACCCGACGCTGATAAGCTAAAAGCTGCTCACCAATTCCGCAACTACGGAACTCGTCAGCTATACAAATAGGACCATACTGATAAGAACTTTTTGCATCCAGTGCTCTATCCTGAAATGAATACTCTTTCAGAATGCTAGCCATATAATCAAACATTGGCCACGGTTGCAGAAACTGCCATGACGCACCTAAAAGCAGTCCTATAACGTTGTTGCTGTTCTTATCGATTGCGATCACCACGCCCTGTTCACTTTCACACAGTGCAGTCAGTTGCTCCTCTGTCATATCGGTGGTGACAAAACCATTTTCCCGCTGTTCACCTTCAAGATTTTTGGCATGATAACGTTCGAGCAGTTTTTTTACCTGCTGAATATCATTTTTATTCGCCAGACGTACTGTAGTATTACCGGATTCGATAGTCATGCTTACATTCCTACAAAGTATTTAATGGAAAGAGTCACCATCATAGCTCCAACGGAAACAAACAGAACTTTTCGGATAATTTCTCCGTTTGTTTTAATTGCGTGCATGCTACCAATATGATTGCCAATCAGACTGGCGGCAATCATCGGAATACCTATCAAGTAAGCCATTTTTCCGGCGATAGCAAACGCAACGAATGCTCCAATATTGGATGAGAAATTGAATATTTTACTTGTTGCCGAGGCCTGTAATAATCCAAATTTATTTATGACAGTTAAGGCTATGATGAACAGACTTCCGGTACCCGGGCCGAAGAAACCATCATAGAATCCGACGATAAAACAAACGATAAAAACAGCAATAAAACTCGTTCTTATCGGTTTGTCAGTCGATTCCTTTATCTTCCCCTTTACAGTGGCTGCAATTAATCCAACTGGAAGTAGCCCCACAATTACAATAGACAATGTTTCGGCTGGAAGGAGTAGTATCACCTTTGCACCGACATAGGCACCAGCGAGAGCGGATATTAGCCCTGCAGGAATTACGGTCCATATCACCGATTTATTTTTGATGAAGTTTTTAATTGCCGCTATCGTTCCGATAGTGCTGACAAGCTTTTCCTGACCCAATGCAAGTTGTGGTGGCAGTCCCGTAAGAATAAAAGCTGGAATAAGGATTAATCCTGCACCTCCTGCAATCGCATCGATATATCCTGCCACAAATGAAGCGATCATTAACAACAATATGCCAACGACAAGATATCGGGCAATAATACTTCCCTCAACAAAAATTGAGTGATTCACAAATTCAAACATTCTGAATGTCCCTTACAGTGTACGTAAATGATGAAGACAGCGATTCGGATCAAGGAGTTGCGTTTCTAATGGACGAGTTTTCATTCCGAAAATTCGGAGTAGCCATCGGTCAGAACCATCAAACCGTGGTTCGAAGGCATTGCGTGTATGCAGGGTTCTTTGATTCAAGAATGTAACAGCATCACCTGGCTCAAGAGGTACGTCGAACCAAAGATCGCGCTCAAGTGTAAGATAACGGATTTTTTCTAGCGCTAGTTCTGCTTCAGGCGTCATACCAATTGTATTGTGCCAGTCGAAGCGCGAGTACCAAGTCCCGTCTTTATTGACAATAACAGGTACCCCCTCGACTGAAGACGATGTAGAAAAACTTGCTGGCCGTCTGATTATAAAAAGCGGTTGTGCTAGTGTATTAAGCATTTTTTCAGAAAGTTGAGACACAATCTGATCTAGTTTCAACAGACTGGTATTAACGCCAGGCTCTTTACGTAAACACAGCAACGTTAAGGTATCCGGACAACAACCGAATAGCCTTGAGGGTACCTCTCCAGTTATAGACAAATCGGGGTTATCAACGTGCGGATAAAAATCATGTTTAGCTCCCTGCGAGCTGATTTTATTTTCTGAATGCATCATCGGACAAACATGACGAATGAGATGCCCGTCATTCTCCCCCTCGTAAACAACAGGCCACAGGCCTGCTTCAAAATGTGCAGACAAATAGGCACCATGCAAGTCTGCATTTTTTGATTCTACGTAGTCGGCATAACTTGGGAGGACCGGAGTTTCTGTAAGTGTTTCAGTTCTGAAGTGTGGTAATTTCCATATAACAAAATATTCCTCATCAAGTCTCTTTCTGAATTGATCCACCGGAACAGGAAGCGCATCGTGAACTTGATCAGCTATAGCAAGTATAAGTCCATTTTTCATGTAACAACCCTTGTCTTAAAGCTTCCATTAATGTGTCTAAATTACTAGTTTACTGTAAGTGATATTCTTTCGTGTTTATATCGCCCTCTAAACTAAAACTGGTTAATCGTAAGTAATAACAAATTAACGTTATAATTTATAACCTACACATTACAGGTGTATCAAGACAGGGGGAGTAATACCGTATGAAAAAATAAAGGCGGGAGACTGTATAAAATATATGTTTTTATTTACATAAAATTTACAAAAAGTGTGATATTTATCACTAAAAAAGACCGCTTTTTTAGCATGTCAACAAATTATAGGGTCTTTTAGACGTAAGGATAAGTGTGCAGTTGTTCTCATGATGATAATATTTTTATGCTAATAATATTCATGCTTGTCATATTTGACATTCTCCCCCACCTTCGCACTTCGTGACTCAGGAGTGGGATTCCCTTTCAGGCCCCCCGTGTCAGAGTAGTTGAGAAGATCCCTTTTTCGGAATTTCATCCTCAATCCAGGGGGCAGGAGTATCTTCATGTCGCGTTTACCTCAGGCTCGCAAGGATGCCATTTTAAGTAAAATGCTTGCCCCCCATCCGCCGACTATCCGTAACGTGATTTACACGACACATGCGATTGAATCGGTGTATCGTCAATTTATAAAGTTGATAAAAATGGCATTTTAACTAATTAAAACAACATGTTAATGTTACTTTGTCTGGGGCGGATGCGTGCGCGGGAAAAATGGATAATGCCGATCCAGAGCTGAAATTTGACATTGTCCCGCTTAGTGATTTATTTTGAAGGTTGCCTCAATAAAGTGATTACGTTGTAGTGAGTTTTAACGTGATACAGAATTATTAACGCTCTCAACATGTGCCTGAGATCTACAGAATGGTGCTTCGTGAGGAGCTTCGATAATATATTTAACAAAGACTATGACAAAATCGGGTTGAGCGTCGTTCAAACACCATTACTCCATCCTCGTTTTGCTCGCCATCTGACTGCTTAGCCTATTTTCTGAGCATGCTACACTTCCGAAAGTTTCCATTTTTGTTACATGCTAAGGAGCAGGGTGGAATGAAAAACAACCTCAATCAGACACACTACCAAGACGTTTACTGTTACCAATGCTGTGTTAGTAAACGCATTGATGTTAAGACACTTAACTGTGATCGCTCGCACATAAGGATGAAGGAATGGTTTTTTATGCTGGACACAAAAGTAAACATAAAATTAACAATAGACAAACTTTATGATTTTAGAATTAACAACTTTTTATTTTTTTGTGATTGCCATTTTACATACTAATAGGTACAAAATGAAAGCTAAAGACGCACTGATAAAAACGATGCAAGAACTTTTGTGGACGAAGGGGTACTCCAACACTAGCCCGAAAGAGATACAGCAGGTTTCTGGTGTAGGGCAGGGAAGCATGTACCACCACTTCAAAGGTAAAGCAGATCTGGCTCGTCAGACAATTCTGCGTAATGCCGAGGAATTGCAGCATGAGATTTCCGGAATTTTACATACCCAGAAAAGTGCCCGTGAACGCATTGAGAACTACTTGCAGCGTGAGCGCGACATTCTTTCTGGTTGTCGAATGGGAGGATTGGCGCAGGACAGTGAAATTATCGGTAATGACTTACTCCGTGAACCGATTGCAAATAATTTCGAATGGTTGATTGGCGAGATAGAGAAAGTACTCGAATTCGGTAAAGCATCCGGAGAGTTCTCCGCCAATCTGAATGTTAAAAATACAGCATTAACACTTATTTCAGTCATGCAGGGAGCGTTTGTTATTGCCCGGGCGACACAGTCCGAAGCTTATTATAAACAGGCCATCGCTGGAGTGACTGAAATGCTCAACTAAAGGTCATGCTGGTCTTATGGAGAAAAGAAATGAATAACGGTTTACCCGTTACCATGAATTTATTTTCGGTGATTAAAGACATTAATGCGATTAAATGGGACGAACATAGTGCGCTTGGCCGCCAGAACGCACGCATTTTTGATATCTTCCATGATGATTCCGGACAGCGCATTGCACTGGTGCATTGCGCTCCTGGAGCATCGGCAAAATCCCATTTCCATAAAGGACACGAAACATTCCTGATTCTGGATGGATCATTTGAAGACGACAATGGTGTTTATCATCCAGGTGACCTTATCTGTTATGCGCCAGGGAGTCAGCATGCCTGGCGCACACCTCAGGGTGCACTGATATATGCAACATGGGGTGATCGTGTAGAGTCAGAATTGACGGGTGCTGTAGCATGAAACCCATTCTGATGCAGTCCAGAATTTTATTTCTGGCGGAGGACCCTCAAAAAATCGCAGCTCAGTTGCGTGGGGAGGAATTAACACTGGCGTCCTCCCGGCCTTTACGCAATAACATTTCAACGGATGAAATTACCCCCATTCCGGCGCTGGCATATTATGACGAGCGACTGGGGAGCTTTACCTGGACTGGACTAAAATGCGGAAACGAGAACCCCATCGGTAAAAACGCCATTATAAAAGCCGGAATAAATATTGTTGTAGGTGGTTTGCGCTACGGTAAAGGCTCGTCGCGTGAACACAGTCCGGTAGCGGAAAAAGCGGCGGGGATCCAACTGGTAGTCGCTGAAAGTTTTGAGCGTATCTATCGGCAGAATGCAGATAATATCGGTCTGCTGACATCGACCGACATGGGATTGATTGCCAGGCTGGAACGAGGCGAAACCATCACGCTTGAGGAGATTACTGCCGATCGAGAAGAGACTTCTCGTCGAATTATTCAGTCTGGTGGGCTGCTGTCCTGGTGGAAAACACAACTGGAACAGCAGGGCGAGCCAAAGCTGGCTGAAACCGTCATGGCAGGGAAAGCCATGACGTTATGCGAGAAGATTATCGCCCGCCATGTACTCGCTGAAACGCATTCTTCAGGCAATGTAGTACAACTACGCCCGGATTGGCGTTTTATCCATGAATACTACACCGCCATGTGCGGCCATATGTTAAAACGCACTTTTGGCCATGATCTGGCACTTTGGCAGCCTGAATCGATCATTACCTTCGAAGATCATCTTCCTTACATGTATCAAAGTAAGGTTCATGTGGAACAGCAATTAACTGGCGATCTTGAACATTTGCTGGCTGTGCATCGGGCATTTACCCAGGAATGGGGACTTAATGCACACCGTTATAATTCAGATGGTGATGGCGCAGAAGGTATCTCGCATGCCCTTATGGCTGAACGCTATGCACTGCCAGGCCAGTTGATTATCGGTACTGACTCCCATACCCCGCATTGTGGGGCATTGGGCTGCCTCGCCATCGGTGTTGGCAGCACAGATATGGCAGCTAGCATGGTAACTGGAGCCTTTCGTCTGACGCTGCCTGAAAGCGTGCGGGTCGTTTTCACCGGTATTTTGCCAGAAGGAACCGGGGCAAAAGATATGATACTTCGCCTGCTGGCTACGGAATGGATCCGTCAGGGCAACGGGATTGGCAAGGTCTTTGAGTTCTGTGGCGATACTATTGAACGATTATCTATTGATGATCGTATCACGCTGACCAACATGGTTGCCGAACTGGGCGGTGTGTCCGGACTGATTGCGCCTGATGCCAATACGGTTGCGTTTCTGAAAGAGCGTCGTGGTATTAACTTCACTATTGAACCGTGGATGTGCAGTGATGAAGGCGCGAGTTATGCCTCCGTTATAGAAATTGACTGTCGGGAACTGACCCCCATGGTTGCTTATCCCGGCGATCCGGGTAATGGTCTGGCGTTGTCGCAACTGACTGAACCCGTAAAAATCGACATTGCTTACGGGGGATCATGTACTGCAGGCAAACGGGATGACTTTGATGAGTATCATAAGGTTCTCCACTGGGCGGTACAGCGAGGGAAAAAACGCTCATCAGAAGTCATGTTATATCTTCAATTTGGCACTATGGATGTTTATGAATATTGCCGCGAACAAGGATATCTGGAGACTTTCGAAAAAGTCGGGGCAATATTATTGAAACCTGCTTGTGGTGCCTGCGCAAATTGCGGCCCTGGTTCCTCTATTAATAACAACCAAGTAGCGATCAGTGCGATTAATCGAAATTTCCCGGGACGTTCCGGACCAGGAAAAGTCTGGCTTGCCAGTCCTTCTACGGTGGTTGCCAGTGCAATAAAGGGTGAAATAATTTCATTCAATGATTTGAAAGTTCAGTACGGTTGATTAATTACAATTCCATTGACAGGATGCAAAAAATCATGAAGCCTTTTTATCATTTCTCAGATGAAGAGAATAAGCAATTAACTCGTTTTTTTAATCAAATTGTTATAAGTCCTTATGTACACTATCAAGAATTTAAATATGTAGTCAGTGAGCTTTGCCAATTAAAAAAAGTGCCACGCTTTTTTGTTGATATTTGCAATTTAATAAAGGATGAAAGAAAACAGGGTATCAGTGATATTCATGTTTTACGTAATTGTCCACGAGATACGGATATTCCGGAATTAGACCCTGACAATCCACTTGCAGATAAATATAAAAAGAAAAAAACGTTTATTGGTGAAGCATTACTTGAAACCTTTTCATTGTTAACAGGCACACCACTTCTGGCATATGGCAGTCGCCATAATGGAGACTTCTTTACTGATGTCGTTGCAATTCGGAAATACAGTGGACAATTAACCGGGTTTAGTGACAGCGAACTTGTTTATCACAACGATCGTACAGCACATGCGGTACGTGCTGATTTTGTCACGCTACTCGGTTTGCGTTGTCCTGATGAAGAGCTGATTTTTACCGGCTATATTGATGGCAAAGAGCTAATAAAGCATTTGTCAGAAGAGTTGCAGGAAGCACTGCGTCAGCCATGGTACAGAACGGAGTTTGATGTTTATTCCCGTGAGACAAATAGCCGTCAGATCAGTTCGCCAGACCATGCTATCCTTAAAAACCATCACAGTATTCGTTATTTGGACACATTGACCCAGGTTGCCCCATGTGCTCCGGTTCAGGCAAAAGAAGCACTGATTGCTTTTATGCAGGCAATGACAAAAGCAGAAAAACAACGCCACCGTATTATTCAGGGGGATCTGTTGGTTTTTGCTAACCAGGATGGTTTGCATAATCGGGAGAAAATTGATATTCAGAATAAAGAAAATGCTGCGCGTCGCTGGCTATTAAAAACATATGCCTTTCGTGACGAGAAACAAGCAGCGCAGTATAAGGACTACTGGGATAACGGAATATTTGGACGTGTTAATGATTAATTCGTTATAAAAATAATTTTCCCATCTATTAAAAGCAGAAAATCTAATATGAGATGCGTAGCCGATCGTGTTAAACGCATAGGCCTTTCTGAAACCTATGCCATTCTTGATAAAGTGAAATTAATGAAAGCGGAAGGTAAAGTAATTTATGATTTGGGTGGGGGAGAGCCAGATTTTGCCACACCTGAATATATAGTAAACTTTACTGTTTCAGCTATGAAAAATGGTATTACACATTATACAGCAAGCAAAGGATCTCCCAGCTTGTTAAAAGCAATAGCTAATCAGTTTTTTGAGGAAAATCATCTCCCTGTTAGTTGGGATAAAAATATTATCGTTACCCCCTCAGCGAAACATGCATTATTTATTACCCTGATGACATTACTTAATCCAGAAGATGAGATTGTTATCCCTTCACCTTGCTGGGTGAGTTATATAGCGATGGCTGAAATGGCTGGAGCAAAAGCAGTTGCCTTACCGTTAAAGCGTGAGAATCAGTTTCAGTTAACCCGTAAGGCATTGAAGAGCTGTATCACCAACAAAACGCGTGTATTACTGCTCAACAATCCAAATAACCCAACCGGGCGCATTCTTACTGAGGATGAAATTCAGGCTGTCTGTCAGGTTGCCCAGGAACATGATCTTTTCGTCGTCATGGATGAGATCTATGAACACATACGCTACATTCCCGATCCTCATCGGAGCATTGCGGCCGAGCCTGGAATGTTCGAGCGGACGGTAACGATTAGTGGTTTCTCTAAAGCCTGGGCAATGACGGGATGGCGCTTGGGCTATCTCTGCGCTCCGGAATACCTGCTGAATGAAATGCTGAAGGTACAGCAACACAGTGTGGGTTGCGCAGGTTCATTTATCCAGCAAGGGGGACTGGCCGCACTAATAGGTGATAGGCAACCCATGCTTGATATGGTAACGGAATACCGAAAACGCCGTGATTTTATGGTCAGTTGCCTGAATATGATAGACGGTATCGAATGCCGGGCCCCCGAGGGAGGACTGTATGTCTATGCCGATATCAGTGGGCTGGATATGGGAGATGCACAGGCATTTACGCACTGGTTGCTCACCCATGCGCATGTCGCTGTAACCCCCGGAACCGCATTTGGCAAAGAAGAATCAATGGCGATCAGATTATCTTTTGCGGGAGCAATGGAAACTATTGTCGCTGCAATGGATAGCATCACACAGTCTATTGCCAAATATGATGTATTACGGGAGGTGTCATGACGACGCCGCTACGTATTGCCATTATCGGCAACGGTCCACGGGCGCTGTCCGTACTGGAACGTTTAGCCGCCAGGTTGCAGAGCCAGCCGAATGCCGAGATCGATATCCACTACATCGACAAACAGCATCCAGGAACCGGGCGGATATGGCGCCAGGATCAAGACAGTTGCTTTGTAATGAACACTGTTGCCGAAGAGGTGTCCGCCTTTTCTGGCGAGGGAGATGTCGAAAATGCCAGACCTGGCAGTGGACCGTCCCTGGCAATCTGGTGGAAACAGACTCGCGATGATTTTCCTGGCACCAATGCCTGGGCTCCACGGGCACTCTATGGTGAATACATGCAGTTTGTCCTGGACTGTATTAAAAAATCACTCACCGATACACAGCGTTTTTTCCCTCGACAAGCAGAGGTTGTCGATATCATTCCTGTTGACGAACAGCAGGCAACTTTACATTTTCTGGATGGCAAGACGCTGACTGTGGATCGCGTCGTCATTGCCACCGGACATCCTAAAAATCGGCTCTCAATTCAGGAACAGCAATGGCAAAACTTCGCTGAAAACCACCCAGGACTGCACTGGATCCAGGGTGATTCGGCGGCAGATATGCCGCTGGATACGATCCCGGCAGGGAGTCATGTCGGCATCCTGGGTTTGGGACTCTCTTTTTTGGATGTAATGGCGGCGTTGACAACCGCGCGAGGAGGCGAATTCAAAGAACAACCTGACGGTTCGCTGCGCTACCTGCCGTCGGGTCGTGAACCTCAATTAATTGCCGGTTCGCGGAGTAGTTTGCCGATTCCTGGCCGTGGACGGAATCAGAAGCACCATAATTTTCGCTATGAGAGTGTTCTGTTTACACCTGAGCATGCCGAGGCACTTGCCCTGCGAGGACAAGTTGACTTTGATCGTGAGGTGTTACCTCTGCTAATGGCAGAGGTCAATCTGACATGGTACGCAACAGTAATTCGTCAGCGCTATGGTGCATCGGCAGAAATTGAATTCCGTCATTATATACAGTCCTTGCCTGAAGAGGCGTTTGACTCCCTTCCCGATATCGCTCGAAATTTTGGTGTTACAGACTTACCTGCGCTGGATATTTATCAGCTTGGGGATCCGTTCGGTGCTCGCCAGTTTATCTCAGCGGACCATTTCCGTGCCGTACTTCGCGAAGAGCTTGTCCGTGATTATCTGGAGGCCGAAGGAGGGAATGTTGATAACCCACTGAAGGCTGCCCTGGATACGCTGCGCGATACGCGCGGCCTTGTCCGCAGAGTGGTCGACTTCGGTGGATTGACGCCGTCATCCTTCAGGGATGCGTTTCTCCACCGTTATTCTCCCGTTAGTGCGTTGCTTTCCGCAGGTCCACCACGGTATCGCACAAGACAAATGCTGGCGCTGATAGATGCAAATATTCTGCATGTCGTCGGGCCACATATGCAGATTTCCTGTGATGATGCGTCGGGCTGTTTTGAACTCACCTCTCCACAGGTCGAAGGCGCCGTCTGGCATGTACAGACACTCCTGGATGCCAGGGTGCCTTCCCAGGATCTGGCACGGGATATATCACCGCTTACCCGGGCACTCTGCCGGCGTGGTATCTGGCAAAACTTTACGCCGGACGATGGCAATACACGGGTGGTAACCGGGGGCGTCGCTGTAACACGTGCACCTTTCCATCCTCTAAACCAGCAGGGAGAAGCTGTCCGGCAACTCTATGTTATCGGAATACCCAGTGAACACACACGATGGTTTATGTCTGCGGGGAGTAGTCGTCCGGGCTATTGGACGGATTTTATTTGTGATGCGGATGCTATTGCAGAACACATTCTGACGGCCTTACCCGTCGTCCCGAACCTGAATCAGGATATTAGACAATGAAGAAAATGGCGTTACTGATGTTGGATTTTCTCAATGAAATTGTCCACCCCCATGGTGTATACGCACAGATGGGCTATTTTCAGCAGGCCAAAGAAAATGATGTGGTGAAACATGCAGCCCAGGCGCTTGAACTTGCTCGCGCCAGCCAAATTCCTGTATTGCATGTGGTGGTCGGGTTTTCTGAAAACTATGTCGAATGTCCGGTCGGATCTGAAATATTTGACATAGCACGCCACAATCACCTGCTGTGCTTCAATACGTGGTCGACAGATATTATCGCCGAGTTAGCGCCACTTTCTAAAGAGAACGTTATTCGCAAACACCGCGTTGATCCATTTTACCAAACTAACCTGGAGCTAACGCTGCGAAGTATGGGCGTAGATACCCTGATCCTTGCTGGCATATCAACCGAATTTGTTGTTCTGGCAACGGCGATGAGTGCTCATGATCGTGGTTTTAACATCATAGTGCTGAAGGATGCCGTATCCGCAATCAGTGAAGTGAAACATCAGGCTGGCCTGGAAGTTATCAGCAGCATAGCAACCTTGTCTACAACGGCAGAACTCTCGCTTATTACAGCACCGAAAAAATCACCGGAGGCAATCCAATGACTGATACTGTGACAACAACACTGCGTGGTGTACGCCATCGCTGGAAAGTACTAAGTATTGGTGTGGCCGCCAATGCATGCTTCTCTATGGTCGTCGGCGGATTGCCTGCGACGGCTGTTTTTATGCGGGCCGATTACCATATTACTAATGCTGAGTTGGGGTTTGTCCTCGGGATGCTGGGGCTTGGGATCGCTATCAGTGAGCTGCCCTGGGGGTTAATGACAGACCGGTGGGGTGATCGGCCGGTTTTGATTACCGGGCTGTTAAGCACCGGTGCCATGTTGTTGTTGATGGCGGCATTTGCGGCGCCGCATAACGGTTTTGTGCCAGCCTATTGGCTGTTGATTGCCGGCGTTCTGGGTATCGGGTTGCTGGGAAGTAGTGTCAATGGCTCCAGTGGTAGGGCGATCATGGCCTGGTTTCAGGAAGGGGAACGGGGTCTGGCGATGAGTATCCGCCAGACGGCGGTTCCTATGGGGTATGGGTTGGGAGCGCTTTTGCTGCCCTGGCTGGCAGCACGTTATGGGTTTGTCGTTCTATTTATCGTTTCCGCGTTGCTGTGTGTTGTCGCCGGATACTATGCCTGGCTCTGGTTGCACGAACCTGATCTTGCAAGAGAAAAAAGACATGTGACAGCCGTTGCCGCCCCCATAACCGGCAAAGGGCCATTGCATGACCCGGCGATCTGGAAGATCGTGCTGGCAATTGGCATTTTATGCGGCCCACAGTTTGCGCTACTGACGTTCGGTTCCGTATTTCTGCATGACTTTGCACATATTGATGTGGTCGTGGTTTCCGTCTGCCTTGCGGTGATTCAGATCGGTGCCATGGTACTGCGTATCTGGAGCGGGCGCTGGACCGACAAGAAGAAAAACCGCAAAGGTTATCTTCGTGGCTGTACGCTGTTAAGCATCCTCTCCTTTGTTCTATTGAGTGTACTGGTGTGGTTATGGCCAACGTTATCGCACACGCGGGAAATAGTTTTACTGTTGGTCGGCCTGTTTATTCTGTCTGGCATGGTGGTTTCAGCATGGCATGGTGTGGCATATACGGAACTTGCTTCAATGGCCGGGGCAAAGAGGGCAGGAACCGCACTGGCAATGGGAAATACCAGTGTTTTTGTGGTGATGTTTATCACGCCAATTGCCATTCCCTGGCTACAAACCTCAATGAGCTGGAGTAGCGTCTGGCTGGCATCGGCATTGTGTGCCGTTATTGCACTGATTTTCTTTCCGAAAGTGGACGTCACAACATCGAGGGAAACGGTATGACAGCACAACTCTCTGGTGTGAAGTACCGTCATTCAACACCATTTAGCTGGCCGGAACGGCAGTGGCCGGACAGAATGTTAAAGCAAGCCCCCCGTTGGTGTAGCGTTGACTTGCGTGATGGTAATCAGGCATTACCCGAGCCTATGCAAATGCAACAGAAGCTGGCGCTTTACCATCAACTGATTGCAATGGGATACAAGGAGATCGAGGTGGGTTTTCCCGCGGCCTCCGAAACTGACTATCAATTTGTTCGTGCATTAATTGATAAGCAGTTGATTCCTGATGATGTGCGGATACAGGTATTGACACAGGCAAGGGAAAGTCTGATTGCTGAAACCGTAGCATCATTACGCGGCGTGCCAGAGGCGGTCATTCATCTCTATAACTCCACCTCACCACAACAGCGGGAGCAGGTTTTTAATCTTTCCTGTACGCAGGTGACAGAACTGGCATTGCAGGGCATCCGTTGGCTGATGGCTGCAATGGAACCCATTGAGCAACGCTGGATTCTGCAATATTCGCCGGAAAGTTTTACTGCTACCGAAATGGATTTTGCAGTGGAAATCTGCAATGCGGTTATCGATCTGTGGGTTGGCGAAACGGGACGCAATATTATCATCAACCTCCCTGCGACCGTTGAACTGAGTACACCCAATGTCTATGCAGATCAAATAGAGTGGATATCTGGGCAATTGCATCACCGGGATAAAGTGACCCTCTGTATCCACCCGCATAACGATCGTGGATGTGCGGTTGCAGCAGCGGAGATGGCCATGCTCGCCGGTGCCGAACGTGTCGAAGGAACGCTGTTTGGCAACGGAGAACGAACCGGTAATGTCGACCTGGTGACGCTTGGACTTAATATGCTCGTCCAGGGCATTGATCCCATGATCGATTTCCGCTCCCTACCTAAAGTGGTGAATATTTATGAATCCTCCACCGGTATGGCTGTACCGGCTCGCCACCCTTATGCCGGTAGTCTGGTATTCACAGCATTCTCTGGCTCGCATCAGGATGCAATCCGTAAATCTCTGGAGTTACAAAAATATCGGACATACTGGGATGTACCTTATTTACCGCTTGATCCACATGATATAGGACGTAATTACGAAGGGATCATCAGGATTAATGGACAGTCGGGTAAAGGGGGGCTGGGGTATTTACTGGATTATTATTACGGTATTCGTCCACCCCGTCCGCTGTTAATTCGTTTTCAACAGCATATCCAGGTGATGGCTGATATCTGTAATAAGGAACTGGGGCACGAGTTTTTATATCGCCAGTTTCTGGCTTTCTTCGACGTTGAGGCCAAGAAATTCAGCCATGATGACGAACGACCAGATGCCACTCAATATAATTTGCAACCACAATGGGATAGCCACCGGACCAGGGATTCGCAGATTATGAGTTACGTCTGGGCAACATGGCAAAATGATTTTGTCTTCGGGGTTGGACTGGGGCATAGCGAAGCTGAAAGCCGGAATAAGGCTTGGTTTCAACTGGTTATGTCACTGCCAGCCGTAACAGAAAACCAGACAGACCGTTGTCTGTGAAGATGCAAATATTTAGTAAAGCAGAGTGCCTGCCAATATAAAAAGTAACTCCTGAAGAGGAAGGTCCATTAGCGGGCCTTCCTTATTTCAATTTCAACCGACTGCAAATGGCCAGAATAACGGACCGCAAAAATAGGCCGCCGCGGCGTCGGTCTTGAGGGCGGTGGCGACGGTTTTTAATCATTAAATTCGTCCATGTATTCTCTGATTATCTCTAAGTACATCAATGGCTGTTTGCATGGCGATTTTGTCATCACGCCGTTTTTGTTTTTCCTGAGTTACCTGAAGAAACTCAAGCAACGTTCTGGTATTAATGGGGCGACCGAGTTTTGAAACCTCAAGCACCGCATTGCCTAATATGATTTTAACGGGAGGGAGCTGGGCTGGATACCAGTCTAGCGTGTCATCTGATTTCATGAATGGGTACTCAACAGAAGGATGTACAGTATAACATGATACGGATTGCATTATCTGAATAGCGTCTATTAAAACGAAATGTACTTTCAATACGGGTGATATTTAATATCGCGGCGTGAATGTATGGTGTTTTTATCTGGCCTGAAATAAATGCTCAATATTTACAGGCCATCGACAATATCATTAGAATCCATTCTCTGAATGGACAGACGATTATCATGATAAATCGTCGAGTCCGTCGCTGTGCTACCAGCCACATTATGGCTGATTATAAGTATACTCAACGTTACCAATGGTGGATTTAAAACCATATCTTGGGAACATGGGATTGGTCGTCTTGGCCAGGTAGGCGTCGGCCAGTGCTTCGGCAGCCTGCCTGTAGAATGCCGTCTGATTCTTGTTATACCAGCGATCATCATGCGGATTAGGGTTGAATTTATACGTCTGGTCACGGGTGCCCGACATAATGCGGATACCACGAGGACCCGCACCAGCACCACCGTACCTTTGTTCGACATAAGTAAAGTTCGTACCTCTGCCCTTGTAATTGGTGAGTGTGCCGCTGATATTAGCGGCTAACGCACTAGCGGAGGTGACGAGTAACACGAGTAACGCTGAAGTGGTAGCAAAACCGCAACACCGCGGAGTGATTTCTCGCTGCATTATATTTGTTCCTGTATCGTGAATATTACATTAAGTGAGACACCCGATATTTTTTAAATTGCAAATATGTCAGTGCCATTATTTATCTGAATCACTTACTTGGGTAAGTACGACAGTACCTATAGGCGTGTCACTTTCCTGCATATTGAATTCTATCGGGTATATATAGCTAACGCTTTAACTGTAGATAACAATATTGAATGGGTCAAAATCACTATTTGTTCGTGGTGCTGTGTAAAACGATAGAATATAAGGATGACACTTCACTGCTATTCACTTTTTTATCGGGAAACTGGGCGCGTTCGCCGCTGACGTGATTATAATCATGGTAACCCAAGCGACTATCACTCTGTTTTTGCGGGGCAACGGCAATGGATATCTATCAACGAATTGATGGTTCAGCGTGGTCGCACATCTATGTTGTAGGTGATTTGCATGGTTGCTACCAGTTGCTGCTGAGCAAACTTGATGATGTTGGCTTCGACACCGGACAGGACTTGCTGATTTCGGTTGGTGACCTGATAGACCGCGGTCCTCAGAGTGTTGAATGCCTTGAACTGATTAATCAGAAATGGTTCAGGGCTGTGCGAGGCAATCATGAGCAAATGGCGATCGACAGTCTGCGCGACGACGGGAACATCACCAACTGGGTGTATAACGGGGGTGGCTGGTATTTTCGTCTTGAGCATAATCAGGCGCTATTGGTCAACGCGTTGCTGGTGAACGCGGCTCAATTACCCTATGTCATCGAGGTTAATACGGGGGGAAGCGTGACGGTGATCGCCCACGCGGATTATCCGTCGGACGTCTATGCGTTTGAACAAACTATTGATCTGAACCAGGTTCTCTGGAACAGGAAGCGTATCAGTAACGCGATGAACAAGATTGGCGGTCCGATAACCGGGGCCGATTTGTTCATTTTCGGCCACACGCCGACCAATAAACCTGAAACCTGCTGGAATCAGTATTACATCGACACCGGGGCGTTTTTTTCCCAAAAATTAACCCTGATTCAGCTTCAATGAAGCCAGCAGTAAACTTTTGGTGAGAATGACACCGTTTTGTTCAGACCTTCCGGCTTCTATTCCGTTTAACCTGATACATCGCGGCATCAGCCTGACGAATAAATTCACTTACATCTAATTTGACATCTTTGCTCAACAGGGTATTTCCCATACTGGCTGACAAAGACAGGGTTTCCCCTTTGATCCGTATGGGCCTTTCAATATAGAACTTCAGTTTCCTGCTAATGGCATCCACCTCTTTAATCAGATTCTTTTTCTCATGGACGATCATTACAAATTCGTCACCGGATAATCGACCAATCAGATCATCGGAACGGGTGTGTTTGCGTAGAATACGGGCAAAAGCCTTGATAACCCGATCACCAAAATCATGATCGTAGTGGTCATTATAATATTTGAGGTTATCAATATCGAAAAACAGCAGAGCCAAACCTCTGTGGCGTTGTTTCCCGGCGAGATGGGTCAGATAGGCGATTATCGCTCGTCGATTGGGTAGCCCGGTCAGGTGGTCGTGATTGGCTTCAAACTCAAGCTGATCGCGCAGTGATGTCAGTTTAGTGATATCTGTGGAAAGCACGTAAGTACCATTTTCCGGCGATTCGGCCGGGACCATTTCAGTATGGAGCGTGATTTTCTTTTTCGGAGGAATATCAATGGAATGGTCAAAAAATATCGGTTTGTGTTGCTGACGTGACTCTTCCAGTTTCCTGATAAAGAGATTTACGATATCCGGATGTATAATACCGCGGATATCCAGATGATAAAAACTATTGTCACTGTATCCCAATAGTGAACGCAGATGGCGGTTAGCAAAGGTAAAGGTATTGTCTGGGCTAATGCAGGAGATCATCGCCGGAATATGGTCGGTAATATCCTGAATAAAGTTGTGACTGCGTTGCAGTTCCTGGGTGCGTTGTTCAACGCGCTGTTCCAGGTCATGACTTAAGGTGATGAGTGCTGATTCCGCGCCTTTTTGCTCGCTGATATCACTGATCGCCAGCAGTAGCCCATATTGGTTACCATCCGGGTTGTACAACATGGAAATTGATACCATTGCCCATAACAGAGAGCCATCAGCGGTGATATACCGTTTCTGGATCACCCCATAATGCTCATTATCCCGCAGTATTTGGTCATACAACGCATTTGATATCGGTAAATCATCCTGGAAAGTAATATCTTTCATCGCTGTGTTTAATAACTGCTTTTCGCTATAACCCAGCATGGTACATATGGCCGGATTAACTTTTAAAGGTCGCTTGTCCAGTGACATCAGCACCAGTCCGATGGCGGCCCGTGAGAAAATCTGCGTGTTGATATAGTTGGTTTTGCGCAGCATATCATGTGTGATTGCTGACTCGGCTTCTATCTCCATTTTCTGCAGGCAGGTTTGTATCATATATGCCAGGTCACCTAACTGCTCAAGTTGTGTAGTGGTAAATGCTCTCGATTTATTGTGATACAAACAGAGTGTGCCTAACGAGATACCGTGAACAGAGCACAAGGGATAGCAGGCATGAAACTGGATGTGTTTTTCATCGGTCACTGTCGGATCGTTGTAAAAATGCGCGTTTTCATGTGAATCGTTGGCAATCAGCGGTGTCTCCGACCTGGGCGGATTCTGGCGCGGTAAAAACCACTGCCGTTTAGTATCCAGCAACGAAATTACTATATTACTGACCTGAAAAAAGGACTGGGCAATGCGCGTGATGTGTTCCATTTCTTCGATCGGTTGCGCATCAAGAATATTCATCATTCGCAGAAGAGTGCTCCGATGTTCCTCAGTACTGTCAGGTCCAAGAGGCGTCATGTTTATGCCTTATATATTGAGTTGTTGTGGATTGTTAATTCTCCTTCCTGTGGAGTTGAAAAGCATGGGATAGCCAGCCATGCGATAGTGATGACATAATTATAACGACTATATCTTTAGATGCAGGAAAGCGGTGGCAGGGCGGATTACCAGGAATTTACGCTGCTAAATGGCTGTAACGACAGCTTGCCGGGGATCGTAGAAAAACCGGGTACCCGCCGTACCCGGTTTTTCGCTCTATAAGCGCGAGTAGACGCGAGTGCCGTTGACATAGGTCGCCAGAATGTTGCGATCATCACCTTGCATCATCAAGGCAAATAGCTTTTCATCCAGCGAGTGGGCCTGACTCTGCCGCAACTGTTGTAACGGTGTGGCGGCCCAGTCCAATACCACAAAATCCGCTTCTTTACCGGGTAAGAAATTCCCTATTTTATCATCCAGCGATAATGCCGTGGCACCACCCAATGTCGCCTGATATAACCCTTCGCGCGCTGACAGTTTTTCGCCTTGTAATTGCTGCACTTTGTAGCCTTCATTCAGTGTCTGCAACAGTGAAAAACTGGTTCCTGCGCCGACATCGGTTCCCATACCGACGCGGATACCGGCGTTTTTCAGCGGACGCAGCCGGAACAGACCACTGCCCAGAAACAGATTTGAGGTTGGGCAAAATGCTACGGCAGAGTGACTGGCAGATAGCGTATGGATTTCATCGCTATCCAGATGAACTGCATGTGCAAATACGGAATGAGACCCGGTCAGACCATAGTGTGCATAGACATCCAGATAATTTTTTCTTTCTGGAAACAGCGATTCTACCCAGGCAATTTCATTTTTGTTTTCGCTAAGATGCGTTTGCAAATAGACATCCGGGAATTCTTTAAGCAGCCGACCCGCCAGCGCCAACTGCTCCGGCGTTGATGTGGGCGCGAAGCGTGGCGTCACCGCATACAGCAGCCGCCCATGGTGATGCCATTTTTTGATCAGCGCCTTACTGTCCTCATAGCTTTGCTGCGTCGTATCGCGCAAATAATCGGGCGCGTTGCGGTCCATCATCACTTTACCTGTAATCAGCCGCATATTTTTTTGGGCCGCCGCGTTGAACAGAGCATCAACCGATTGTGGATATACCGTGGCGAACACCATCGCGGTGGTGGTGCCGTTACGCAGGAGCTCCTGAATAAAAAAATCAGCACGCTGCCGGGCATAGTCTGCGTTAGCAAACTTGCGTTCGGTAGGGAAAGTATAGGTATTGAGCCACGCCAGCAATTGTTCACCATAAGACGCAATCATTTCTGTTTGTGGAAAATGGATATGCGTATCAATGAATCCGGGCAAGAGTAGTTTGCCGCGATAATCGGTGATGGGAAGTCTCTTCAGGCGAGCAGTCGGTACGCTGGTGTAATCAATGGCTTCAACGACTTTACCGTCGCGGATAACCAGTAAACCATCTTCAAGGAAATGAGTCGCCTGTGCATCGTGCTGCGGGTCGGCGACAAAATATAACACGCTGGCACGGTATGCCTGGGTGTCGGCCTCAGCAGTCATGCATATCCCCATAAATAGAATTACAAGTGTGTAACGAAGAAATTTGTCCATAAAAATCAATCCTGACATCAGAGTTTATGAAATGGAAATAAAGTCTGATTTTTGATAGTGCAGGCGGGAAGTAACACCATCGTCATGAAGGTTCATCTGCTTACCGCGCTCAACGGTTTATCCGAACGTGTTGGCACGGCAAGTGACTGAAAATCAGTAAAAGCAAACTGATATTAAAAGCACAGGTGATTGTGCGTCAATAATAAGTTTTTTTAATGTAACTGGTGGTATCACGAGGGGCAGTCAAGGATTACGCGCGCGTTGATATGATCAAAAAGCCCCACCGGGCGGTGGGGAAGACGGACAGAGAAGGAGAGGAGACTAAAGAAACTCAGACACTGAGAGTATTGGATTTATCGCTGCGCTGTTCTTCAACGGGTTCGGTTTTTCCCGGAACCATAATGGAACGCGTAACCGCTTCCATCGTCACGAATGTATGGCCGCAATTCACATTAGTACACTGGTGATAACGTTCTTTCGTATTTTCTGAAAGATAGCGACTGGAGCGGGCATGGGCGGCGTGGCGGCACAATGGACAATGCATCATTTTGAAATCACCTTATATGTTCGGGTTAATCAAGTACGTTACAGGTTCATTGTAGCACCAAATTCGAATTTGCAAACTTAAAGTTTGCAAAATAAACCTACAATTTTTTTTCATTCTCAATGCCGTACTCAATATCGTATTCCAGGTCGAGCATCATCACATCCAGTTCCATTTCGGTGACAAAACCCGTGCTGGAAATAGTGTGCGTCAACTTTTTGATATTCCAGAGCCTATCATCAATGATTTGCTTGAACCCCTTGATATTCACTAACATGCCGGGGATCAGTTTTTCCATCCCTTTGGCAAGCCTAAGCGTGAATTGAACGCTTTCGCGTTGAAGCTGTGCCCACTTGCTAACAGCTGACTGCGTGGCGTCGTCTTTGTTTGCATAACTTTTTGGCAGCGTGATGGTGTTTTGTTGATCGCCGGATAGCGAGTTCCCCGATGTTTGTTGCGTGGCGGTCGTTGATTGTGCCTTGGGATGTGTAATGCTGGAGTCAGTCGTTTGAACTTCCCTGGTTGAAATCTTCACAAAATGTGTTTTTGCATCTCTGTAGTTGTGCCATTTTGCTATCACCACCGGTTTCGATTCCCGGTCCACAATAGAGAATTTATGCGAATCGCCATCACGGCGCTCAATCAATCCGGTGGCCAGTGACTTACCGCTGATCGATTTCCCGTAACCAGCGATAAACAGAATCAGCACATCGTTTTTAAGGGTCACCGTGGCGCCATATTGACGGGCTATCCGGCTGATGAATTTCACATCCGATTCGTTTGATTGGTCAACATGCTCGATGGTTTTCAGGGACAATGACGTGTCGATCGCAACACTTAGTTCATTGCGTTCAGCAATGGTTTTGGCAATATCGCCAAGTGTCGTCGCGTGATAGGAATCACTACGCGGGCTATTAAACGTGCCACGAAAATCCACGCTGCGGGCCACCACCGTGATCTTATCTGTGGCACCGGTATAAGTGATTTGATCGACGATATAACTCCCTTTCCGCGTTAGCCATTGACCTTTCCAGCCAATACTGACGGCTATTTTTTCTCCACGCTGCGGCATCTGTAACTGTCCGTCGCTGTCATCCAGGGTTATTGTCAGGCTATCTGACGCAAAACCAATATTATCTTCGAGACTCATTGAGATTAGACGCTGGCTGATGTTGACGGTGTTCTGTTGCGACCCGGTTGTACTCGATGAAGCGGCAGTCTCGTTTTTTATCAACGTGATCAGAAAATCTGGCGCCATTTGGGCGCCAATATCAATGCGATTATTGGTAATCACGACAGCAATCCTCCAATAGCACTCGTCGCCTCAGACAATGCGGGAGCGACCTTGTCGTTGTATAACTGTGTTGCCTGGTCGTAAAGATCGCCAAATGTTGAAATGAGTGATTCATCAATACGCTTGAGCGTCAGGGTGAATGCGATGCTGCGGGCACTGCCGTTTGAAAATAGTTGAGAGCCGGTATAGTTAAAGCTTTCGACGACAAACATGCCGTAAATGGTGCCGCTCCCTTCAATCAGCGGCCAGGACCGACCTGACGCCGCCATATATTCCAAGGCTGCCATCGATAATCTGCTGGTAATGCCAGAAACCTCGGGCATTAACGTGCCGGCAAGAGTTATCGATTCATCCCCTTTCCCAAGATATTGATAAGCATTACGTAATCCAATTCGTTCGTTTCCTTTCCAGCGATAACTCACATCTCGCTTCAAGGTCGAATAGGGCAGGGTCCGGAGGTGAAAAACAAATAGTCCTAGGGTTAACATCATGAGCAATAATTCCTTAATTAAGGGCGTCGGCGGTCATATAATTCAACTGGCGATTCTGATGTTCCTGAGCTTGTTTATTCAGCGCGTCGTCGATGTACTGTTTTATCTGCTCGCGATAGGAACCTTCCGGCACGGTTACCTGTACGTTGTTATTGATGACACTGCTGTCGGTATAGCTTCTGTTATTCACGGGTGCCAGCGCGGTGTAATTGCGGTTTTCTGTCGCGTTGCCCAGCGTATTCCCCGCGTCGGCACTCACATTCCCGGACGATACAGCGGATTGCGCATCGGTAATGGGGTTGCTTTGTGGCAGATTCAGCGTTTCTTTGGCGTTGTTGTGTTCACTGAGATATTTATTTGCGGACTCCGCTAAAAGCGGATTTTCACTGTTGCTACTCATGCGATCCTGGGCTTCATTTAGCTTCTTCTTCGCATCATCGTTGCCACTAAAGAATTTCCATAAGGCATATCCTCCACCAACAACAGCAGCGACACCGAGGGCGATAAGTCCTACTGGTGTCATCAATAGGCTCAGTAGTGATCCAACCAGACGAAAAACTGTGATAAACAGCGGCCCGATTAATTTGCCTGCTGACATAATGCCATCGATGGCACTAATCACTGTCTGCGCTACCGAACCAATGGTTGCGACGACAGAAGCGAATGTTTCTGCGGCAGCCAGAATATTGCCGATTGTGCTGGCAACGGCGGGGTTCTTTTGGATCCACTGGTCGAGTAGAGACAGATAGTGAGTTGCTGATTGAGTCAAATCACGAATTGCTCCATCTTGCTGGGTGAAAATGTCGGTTCTGAGTCCTTCCCAGCTTGACTGAAGCGCACTGATATCGCCGGACAGGCTGTTCTGTCGTACGGATAACGCCGTGTTAGCACTGCCGTCTGCGTTGCTGATATTATCGGTCAGTTGTGAAACCGTGCCGTTTTGCGACTGGGTCATTAAGGCGTTAGCGGAAGTGGCTCCCTGCGGACCAAATAGGGTATTCATGTATTGGTTACGCTGTGAAGCATCGATGTTTTGGCGTTTAAAACTGGAATGCAATTCATCCAGTACGGCAAATAAAGATTTGGCCTGCCCGCTAGCATCAACGGTAGTTACACCTAATTGTCCCAGCGCTTGTTGAGCCACCTCTGTCGGATTTTTTAAACTCTCCAGTACTGCCAGACTGCCATTTCCCGCCTCGCTTCCTGTAATGCCTGCATGTGCCAGAGCACCGAGCATTACACTGGTTTCTTCTACACTCATACCGGCCGATTTGGCGACCGGCGCGACTGTGTCTATTGCGGTTTTGAATCCGTCGAAAGTCGTTTCGCTTTGTTGAAGTGTGGTGGTAATGACATCGCCCAAGTGAGGTAATGCACTGCTGGCGAGTCCAAATGCATCACGTGTTTTAAGCAACATCGCCGCATTATCTTCAATACTTCCGCCATTAGTCTGAGACATGGCAACTGTCGTTGGCGCTGCTGCCAGTATGGTATCTTTATTGCCGCCCAGTTTTTTGATGGTCAGCTGTGCATCTGTTGCCTCAGCAGGCGAAAGCGGGGTGGTGTCAGCAATGTGGCGTGCTTGATCTTTAAGTCTGCTGGCATCGGTCGAGTTTGAATTCAGGCCCAGGCTAGCCTGTAATTCAGCGTTTTTCTGGGAGAAGTCATAGCCTGGTTTAAGAAATTCCGCACTTTTTTCACCGAATGCTTGTGCCAGAGCGGCGCTTTTCTGCGCAAATACCTTGGCGGTTCCTGCCCCTTTCCTGACCCTGGCAATCAGTTTCTGTCCTTTTCCCACGCTGTTTTTTTCCGTGTGGGGAGTGCTGCCAGTCGTATTTTCGGGTTGTGTCTGAGGATGACGGGTGATGTTACCTTGCGGGCGATTTCCCGTTTTCAGCTTCTGTTTTTTATTGCGACGCGGTTTTGATTTTGCATTGACTTTTTGGGGGCGGTTTTTCTGTTCAATGCTTCTGTTTTTGTTGGATGACTCTGAATTATCTACATTTTTTAATGGCTCAGTGCTGTCAGTGGCGGTGTTTTGTGTTTTACGTTGTGCAACCGTGGGAATAAAAGGCGCTTTAAGCGCCTTTACCCGATCTTTCAGGCTTCTTGCCGTTTTACCATCATTGATGAGATCAATAACATGCGTGCTGCCCTGAGAGACTAAATCGGCCAGTTCGGTCAGTTTTTTAAAATTCGCCTGGATAGTGTCCAGACTATCATTGACCGACTTAATGCCTTGCTCGGCGTCATAAAGGCGGTATGACGCCTGAGTAGTGGCAAGTGCAAATGCTCGCAGCTGAGGGGAACTATTCATTGGGTTGTCCATTTCGTTGTAACGCCTTGGCACGCCAGTGAACAAGCTCAGCCAGGCTCATGGGGTAAAGCTCTGATGGCGGCCAATGAAAAACGACTGCAATGTCGGCCATCAAATCGTCAACCGTCAGGCTGGAAGGCAGCGTTAGTGTGCCAAGCTCGGCGACAAAAAACCGATCACCTTGCCCGCCAGTACGATCAGATCTGGCAGTTCCAGTGCGATCACGTCAGCTTCCGTCAAAGAAGGGTAGGTCATACGGGGTAGTACTTTAATTAACGCTTCCACATCGGCATTGGCTAGCGCAGCCAGGCCGATACCGCGCAGCGTGCCAGTGGTAGGCTTAATCAGTGTGACGGATTCAATCAGTATCTCGCCGCGTTTGATAGGAGTGTTCAGGATAACTACATTGTCTTGTACTGTTGTTTCAGCCGTCATGATAAGTATCTCAAAAAAGGTCAAAAGGATGACCAGCCGAAGCTGGTCAGATTAGAGTGATGTATCAGGCCAGGCCGATACCACGACGGTGTTGCTCCAGACGATCCTCACTATTGACACGTTCAATCATGTTGATGGTGTCGATTTCGATCATCTCTTTGCCGCCGATGGTCAGTTTGTAATACGTGCACTGGGTGGAGATTTTTACCTCGGTTTCTTCACCTTGCTTACTTGCGCCGCTATCGATCTCTTTATGACGACCGCGCATAACGATTTCAACAGCAGTGACGTCGCCAGTGTCGTCGCGCTGATAAGAGCCGGCGAAACGTAGCGGCACCGCATCGGCGCCCGGCAGAGCATATTGGCTCCAGAAGGTTTCGTCGGGCAGACCGCCCATAGACCATTCCAGTACCAGTGCGTCATCATCCAGACCAAAATCCACTGATGCCGCGCCGTGCATACCGCCTCCGCGGTAGTTTTCCAGTTTGCGAGTCAGCTTCGGCAGGGTGATGGAATTGACCTGTCCCATGTAGCTCAAACCGTCATTAAACAGGTTGAGGTATTTCAGTTTACGTGGCAGTGCCATGTGTCTGTGGCTCCTTAGCTGTTAACGGATGCGGCCAGATTCACCAGATATTTATCGGTGATGCGTTGGCGCAGTGTGAGATTTTCCAATGGCGGAACAGGGGTGTACTCATAGTCGATGTACAGTTTTCCCGCCTTCAGGGTGGCTTCGTCATTGGCGCTGTCATCAAACCAGCAGTCGGCGTCAATGATGTAACCGTTGGATTTCAGTTCGCGGAACTTGGCTTTGATACCTTCAATAATGTCGCGGATAAGTGTAGCGGTTACCGGTTTGTCAACGGCCCACATATGCGCATCACCCATGGTGTCAGCCAGAACCTGCGCCGTGCGGGTGTAGTTTTCAAACAAGAACAATGGATCATCTGCACAGGTACGGTTACCCCAGAAGCGGAACCCGTCTTTACGCACTAACGTAGTAACGCCAGCGTCGTTGAGCAGATCGGCATCGGTACCAATGGTTTGCAGATCCCAGTACACACTGGCGGAAATGCCAGTGACGCCGTTAACGCCAACGTTAGACAGTGTTTTGTGCCAGCCGGTATCCTGGTCAATTTTGGCGCGCAGACCCAGAGCACGAGCGGTGGCATAGGCATTGGCGCTGGCATTCGCCGTGGTATCCCAGGCGATGAAATCCGGCCAAATCAACATCAGTTCACGCTGACTAAAGTTGTCGCGATACTTGATCGCTTCTGACAGCGTTTTACAGCCATACGCACTGATGTAGCCGAAAGCACGCAGTGACTGGCATATTGACGCCAGTGCTGTGGCGACCGGCAGAGAATCCAGCCCAGGAACGCCAAGAATGCGCGGTTTCACGCCAGTGACAGCCTGCGCATCCAGCAAGGCTTTCATCCCGGTATATTTTCCATCGGCAGTGGAACCGCCAATGATATTGGATACCGTTCCGGCTTCATCGGCGCCTTCAGCAACACGGACAACGATGGTAACTGGTTTGGTCTGGTCACCAATCGCCTGTAGTGCAGCGGCCAGTGTCCCGGTTTTACCTGCTTTGCCTGCGGCAGTGATGACATCGGTAATTAATACCGGGGTGTCGAGTGGAAAGGTTGTGACATCAGCATCTGGTCCGGTACAGACCATGCCGACAATCGCGGTTGATACGGTGGAAATTACGCGGGTTCCGTCGTTGATTTCGACGACCTGCGTGCCGTGATGAAAATCACTCATCCAGAATGTCTCCTGTTGTGGGGTGCAGCTAATGGTGCCGCGTTTGTGAAGCAGGAGCATCAAAACCAGGTTTAGCACGGGATGACACAACAATGCCGAGCTAATCTGGTGCGAAATAGTGAGGTTATTTGTTCCTGAATTTATTTAACCAATTGAAATTATTCAATTATTAAAGAATGGGAATCAAAAGCGGAAGACGATAGTTGTTTATCATTGCTCATGACATCAGTAAATAAATCGGTGTATAAAACCCGGCGCAGTACGGGTGTGATATTTTCTATCACTCCCGTTATAGTAGGGGGGTTGTCTGCGCGAGCGTGGAGGGCATCAATATGAACGCCGACGAGAAAATGCTGTTTCAACATGCTATGGATGACGTCAAACCGCTGGCACCTTCATCCATCGTTTATCTGAAGCCTTCGCCTCTCAACACGACTGTCAGGCCGTGTGAAGTGTCTGAGCCGGATAATTTTCTGATTACCGGGTTTATTGATCTTTTCCCATGTGCCGAACCGATTGAGTTCAAGCGTGATGGAATTCAGCAAGGTGTTCTGGACAAATTGCATCAAGGAAAATATCAACTGGATGCCAGTTTGAATTTACTACGCCAGCCGGTGGAAACCTGCCGGCAGAACTTATTTGCTTTCATGCAACAGTCGCAAAAACATCATCTGCGTAATTTATTGATTATTCATGGTAAAAGCAGACATGATAAATCACATGCAAATGTAATCCGTAACTACCTGTCGCGCTGGTTGCCACAGTTTGATGCGGTACAGGCTTTTTGCGTTGCACAGCCTTTTCATGGTGGGACCGGTGCCTGTTATGTGGCACTGAGAAAATCTGAGCAGTCCCGTCTGGATAATCGTGAACGCCATGCCAAGCGCAGCCGGTGAGTGGTATTCCCCATGATAACGTTCTGTACCTGAAAAGATCGGTCGTAGCCGTTGCAACCCGTTAATCGCTTATTTGGCAACGCAATGCGACTCAGCGAGAAAAATCGGGAGACTATCCATCCTGGAATAGTCTCCGGGATGGACAGGAAAATGCGGTTAATACGGTAATTATTTCAGCGCTTTTGGCAGATGGATGATCCAAATCTGGCTAGATGATTCATTGGCAGGTAAGGGTTTTAATTCGATGCTCGTTGCTGTGGGTTTGCCATCTAACGACAATTTTCCGCTTTCATCGGCCTGATAGTTACCGATTTTTTTCACTCCATCCACTGGATTAATCAGCACGGCCTGCATACCAAAATCATTATCATTGGTGACGGCCAGCGTTTTGGCATCAATAAGCGCCAGTCCTTCGGCTTTCTCCGGCTGCCAGCCGAGTTTGCGCAGATCGACAACTTCCTGTTTCTTTGCCAGAGTGATGCCGCGTTTGGCGAGCGTTGCTGCATTATCCCACTCGGCCGGTTGCTGATCGAAAGGTGTCAGATCCGTTGCTTTGTTGAGGTCAACACGATAGATAATATTGTGCATTACCTTCTCTTTATCCGCACCTTGCTCAATAACCAGCACCTGATGGTTATCCAGCGCGACCATATCACCGATCTTGGCATCTGCCATTTTTTTCCAGTGATTAACATCAAGCGGATAACCATACATCGCCGTTTTACCGGTTGCCGGATCGAAACTGACCAGACGGGTAAATATCGCTCGATTTTTGGTTTTCCCGTCAATGTTCAGCGTACTTTGCACCGCGGCCAGAATGCGGCCATCTGGCATCCGGGTTATCCCTTCAAAACCGCGGTTTGGTTGGCGCCATTTGATGATATTGGGTAATCCACTCGCAATACCTTGTTCATTTTTCTCCGGCGTCGGGCCGAATTTTTGCAGAATTTTTCCTTGGGCATCAATATGAATCAGAAATGGACCATATTCATCCGTCAGCCAGAAGCCGCCTTTGCCATCAGGCGTAATCCCTTCCGTATCCAGCCCACGGCTATCATCAGATTGTTGTTTTAAAACATCATTCAGGGCGATTTCATTGGTAGTTCCCACTAGAGAACTGGGTAACGGCAAGCCACTGATGGGGCCCTGATCATCGTGAATTTTACGCAGTGCCGTTGCCTGCGCTGTTTTGCCATCAACGGTAATCGTCATTAATGACGGGGTGAAATCTGGCGTGGCGAAAATTTTAGCGTCATGGCCCTGATATTTCGGTGCATCGGCGTTCGGCCCACGATCAGTGACGGTTGTAAACGTCAATTTATCGCCATTACGTCCGGTAAATACCAGCCCGGAACCGACCCCCATGGGGAAACCAGCGGGGAAATTAGCCTTCCATGCACCGTTGTAGGCAACATGGTCGTTGGCAGGGAATGTGATTTGATAATGTTCAGTATGAATATCCGCCGCCTGAGCGGTTTGGAATAATAAGGCAACAGCCAGTGCAGAAAGGCAAACGCGCATAGTAGTATCCCGATAATTATCGAATTGGCTGAAATACACTAAATCTGGAATGCGACAGTTTTATGACGAGGGATAAAGCGGTAGCGTAATGAATGATAATAACGCGGGATAAGATGCGGTGAGATATCCCACCGCAATTAGGATGTGTGGGCGAAATTAATTACAACGTCTGCACCATCGGCCAGTCGATACCGGGGGCGGTTAATGTATCAATTCGCATCAAAAGTACCCGGTATTTCTTCCAGGATGCGAGGCCTGCTGCTTCCTGCTCTGTGGCGATAGCTGAATCAACAGCATCCTGCCTCCATGCGATTTCTGAATCAGCAGCACTGCGCAATGGTCGCCTTTTCTGTTCAGCCAGATCCACCTGTTGAGCTTGGGTTAACGCTGGTTCATCAACCCATGCAGGACGTTCATCGACTGTTCCAGTATTTTCCCTGTTGGCGGAGTTTGTTTCCAGAAGGTTATCACCTCTTCATCTGTCGCGAGCACTGCATCAGATGACCATGCATCTTCTGTATAAGTGCCATCGTCTTTCCATGCTACAGGAATGAGAGAATTCATGGATGGTGAGAAATATGCGGTTGTCATTTTAGTATCCCAGCGCCAAGACAAAAGCGGTATATCCTACTCCACCGATTCCGTTAACGCGCAAGTTGAAGTTACTGAGGATTTTAGGTGTTGGATCGGACGCATCATTCAAAGAAATAGTTGAATAATCAGACTGGAGAACACCTAACCGCCAGATCGTTCCAAGCGCACAAAGTCTGGCAGTTGGAAACGGGGTGGGATAAACCCAGGCTGCATCGCCACCACTCCCCGATGAGATAGTTCCCCATTGCAAAATCAAGCCACCTGGCACATCCGGGATCCGGATGTAGTCATTCGTAGCAAATGCACGTTTGCTAAATAATCCCATCACTGTAGCTACGTTAGGCAGTACATCTGTTGCGACTCCTGCTTGCATTTGTACCGTTGTAGCGACCCCGAGTTTTGCCGCATCTCCTAAACCAAGGTTTTTGACAAAGAGCGCAGGGTCGGGAATATCCGCGCCGTTCTGGTCTTTGGCCAGTTTACCCACTAAAGCATTGGCCACAAACTCCGTCGTGGTCAGTTTCTTGCTGTTGTCGTTGTTCGCTGGTGTCGGTGCCGTCGGTGTGCCAGTCAAAGCCGGGCTGTTAATCGGGGCATATTGTTTATGGGGATTGGCGGCGGCAACATGCTCGGACAACACATTATCCGCATAGGCCTTGACTTCAATAACTGCGTTATCAACATATTGACGTGTCGCCAACACTACGGCGGGATCAATCTTCAGCGTCACTGCCTCGGTACTGCTGACAACCAAAATCACGCGTACAGTCTGAATACGCCCGGAACCCTCCTGCAATTGGGGTTTGTACGTTTCGGCGCAATTAGCCACAGCGACCAGATCGCCGTCAGTATCATACAGGCCAATTTCACGGATCCACCAACCGCCCTCGTTTTCAGGAATAACTTGTTCAGCGATGATTTGGTTGGCATTTTGAGGGTCAACACTCAGAGTGCTGAGAGCAGCCCTTCGTTGTTCATTAATCAGTTTGGTTTGTGCCGGATCGGGCGTGGGTGGTGTGCCACCACCGTCACCCACCGCCATCTGCGAGATGGCAAGACGATTACCCAGCACGGTGGCATTCGCCAGTTTCGTCGTGCCGACGTTCGTCAATAGAGCAAGGTATTTTGTACTCATATAACCTACTTATACAACTGTGGTTGAAAATGATGTTGGTGTACAACACCAGTGAAGGAAATCAGAATCGGGGGTTGTTACTAAGCGAACAAAATAATGATGCCTGTTGGTTGGAGTGAGGACACGTAATGCGCGTTTATAGCTGTATGGCACGACAAGAATATTCGGCAGATAAACTGTTATGTGGATGATGACGATAAAAAACACGAAATGTTGTCGGTGCTTTTAAAACAAAAAGCCAGCTTATACGGGTGTGATAAACGCACGTCTGAACGATATATCACACCACGTAAAGTTGGAGTGAGTGGAAAAGACTGTGGCGAAGTTAGTTCTCCGGCACCGTCGGCCAGTCGATATCCGGCGCGGTAGCGGTATCGACGCGACTCAGGAATACCACATATTTTTTCCACGCCAGTAATGCGGTTTTTTCCTCGTCGGTTGCCATGGAGAGTTCCTCCGCGTAGGTGAGTTCCTCGATACGGGCGTTAGCGATTGCGCGACGCGTGGTCAGTTCCTGTTGTGCGACGGTGACGGCAGCGGCGTGTTGAGCATTGGTATCGGTTACCCATGCGCTGCCATCCCACACATCAAACGCCGTTACCGGGGTCAGTAGCGTGACATCATCCGGTAAATCACCGAGGTCGGTGACGGGTTGCGCCTGGCCGGTCTGGGTACGGTATGCCGTCTGGCCGCGATAATCGGGTACCTGTTCCCACGCGCTACCGTCATCACTGCGGCGTAGTGCCTGACCGGCTTCAGGTAGTGTGGGTTTATCAGCGTAACTGTCGGCGGGAATACCGACGCCCTGCATCAGGTATTCATCACTGGCCCCGCGGTATTCACGGGTTTGAGGGTCGACATGATAGACCGTTATCCAGCCCGCGTTTTCGGCCAGCCCGGTATTATCGAGGTGTGTTTGTGCCTGAATTGAATCGCTCATTATGCGGCCCTCACAATGTAGTTAAATGCCAGGTTGCGTGGCCTATTCTCTGTCGATACGTTTATACCGGTGACATTGTTATCGAATTCCAAAACAAACCCGCCATAGTCGCCCCCCCCAGCTGCTGGGGCTATTGTGCTGTCAACATGGTACGTTTTTAATACTCCTAACCCCCCGAATTGGGCCCCCAATGTTTGTGCGTGCACCCCGGGTACACTGCCTGTCATTTGCTGCATCGCGTGGGATTGCTGCGATAATAGTGTGCGTCCACTATCAACACCTCGCCCATCATCCCAGCCGCGAATAAACTCACCACGCAGGTCGGGCAAAGTGCTGGACGGATACGCCGTGGCCAGCTTGGGATATAACGCAGTATCAAATGCCTGACCGTTGCATTTTAACCAGCCGGCTGGTGCGGTGGTCTGCGGCCAGGGGAGCGGGATGCCCACCAGTTCGCTGATACCCAGTTTTAACGCCAGTTCCGATGTGACGCTAGCCGATAGACTGGTTGTTGTAGCGGTAACAAAGGCCGTGGTGGCAATCCGTGTGCTGTTTGTCGCTTGTGCCGGGGTCGGCGCGGTTGGTGTTCCGGTCAATGCCGGGCTGTTAATCGGGGCGTATTGTTGATGTGGATTAACGGTGGCAACATGTTCGGACAACACATTATCCGCATAGGCCTTGACTTCAATAATCGCGTTATCAACATATTGACGTGTTGCTAGCGCTACTGACTGATCGATTGTCAGCGTCACTGCCTCGGTACTGCTGACAATCAAAATCATGCGCACGGTTTGAATGCGGCCACTGCCTTCCTGCAACTGTGGCTTATAGGTTTCCGGGCAGTTGGCAACAGCGACCAAGTCGCCATCTGCGTCATACAAACCAATTTCACGGATCCACCAGCCGCCTTGGTTTTCTGGGATAATCTGTTCCGCGATGATCTGGTTGGTATTTTCCGGGTCAATACTCAACGTGTTGAGTGCGGCCCGGCGTTGTTCATTAATCAGTTTGGCCTGGTTGGGGTCCGGAGCGTGCAGCGTGCCACCACCGTCACCCACCGCCATCTGAGTGATGGCAAGGCGATTACCCTGCGCAGTGGCATTCGCCAGTTTTGCCGCACCGATAGTTGTCAATAGAGCAAAGTATTTTGTACTCATGCAGATTACTCATACGGTTGGAATGGAATGATGCCGCAGTGCGACATCAGCGAAGTTTCGAAGCACATCGCAGAAGAAAAAGGATGTTATTTGGCAGATATGTTTCGCTGTGATTGGGTGACGGTATTATGGGGAGCGTTTTTTGCCGAAGCACGTTACAGGCGTTGGATAAGAAGGGAGACAACACCGAGCAGTGTTATCCCTCTGTAATAAGAACGTTGGTCTAGTTGCGGAGGAACGTTGTTGCGGTATTTCAGCATTACAACGTCGGCGCCGTCGGCCAGTCGATATTCGGCGCGGTAGCGGTATCAATGCGACTTAGGAATACCACATATTTTTTCCAGTCGGTCAAGGCCGTTTTTTCTTCGTCGGTTGCCAGCGCCAGATCCACTGCATAGGTTAATTCATTAATACGGTCATTGGCGGTGCGGCGGCGTGTTGCTAGTTCTTGCCGTGCAACGGTGACGGCGGCGGCGTGTTGGGCGTCAGTGTCGGTTACCCACGCGCTGCCATCCCATTTATCATACGACGTTGCTGGTGCTATCAGTGTCACATCATCCGGTAAATTACCGAGGGCGGTGACGGTTTGCGCCTGGCCAGTTTGCGTGCCGTATACCGTCTGGCCGCGATAATCCGGTACCTGTTCCCATGCGCTACCGTCTGCTGTGCGGCGTAATGCCTGACCAGCTTCGGGTGGCGTGGGTTCATCGGCGTAGCTGTTGGCGGGAATACCGACGCCCTGCATCAGGTATTCATCACTGGCCCCGCGGTATTCACGGGTTTGAGGGTCAACATGATAGACTGTTATCCAGCCCGCGTTTTCGGCCAGCCCGGTATTATCGAGGTGTGTTTGTGCCTGAATTGAATCGCTCATTATGCAGCCCTCACAATGTAGCTAAATGTCAGGTTGCGAGGACGAACTGTGAACCAGTTCACGCCATCTTTGAACACGAAATTACTCGCGTTTCCCGCCACTCCATTGTCTACAGAAAGGCTATTTGTTGACATTAACACCCCGTTTGGAAATCTCTGATTTGCATAATTTATTGTGTTTACCGAGCTATCCGGATCGGCATGCGCAATACCGATATACACACCAGAGCTATCAATATCAGTCCCGTTGTAATCCATAACACCTGTTCTGATGGCCGTCGCGGATTGCTGGCTGCCTATCGCCCGGCCGATATCAATACTTCTCCCATCATCCCAACCACGAATAAACTCACCACGCAGGTCGGGCAAAGTGCCGGACGGATACGCCGTGGCCAGCTTGGAATATAACGCGGTATCGAATGCCTGACCGTTGCATTTTAACCATCCTGTTGGTGCGGTGGCCTGCGGCCAGGGGAGCGGGATGCCAACCAGTTCGGCAATATCTAGCTTTTTCGCCAGAACAGCATCCACCTCGTCGGTCGCCGCCGTGACAAACGCAGTGGTCGCAATCTGGTCTGAACTGTTGCCGCTGACGGCGGTGGGCGCGGTCGGTGTACCAGTTAGTGTTGCATCGGAAAATTTGCCATTCACGTATGAACGTGTTGCTAATGCCACCGATTGATCTAGTTTCAACGTAATGGCATCGGTGCTGTTGACTATCAGGATCATGCGGATAGTCTGAATCCGGCCAGAACCTTCCTGTAACTGTGGCTTATAGGTTTCCGGGCAGTTGGCAACAGCGATCAAATCACCGTCTCCGTCATACAACCCAATTTCACGGATCCACCAGCCGCCTTCGTTTTCCGGGATAATTTGCTCAGCGATGATCTGGTTGGTATTTCCCGGGTCAATGCTCAACGTGTTGATCGTGGCTCGGTGTTGTTCATTAACCAGTTGAGTTTGCGTTGGGTCGGGAGCGGGCAGTGTGCCGCCACCGTCACCCACCGCCATCTGAGTGAGAGCAAGACGCTCACCCAGCGCGGTGGCGTTTGCCAGTTTCGCTGCACCGATATTGGTCAGCAGGGTAAAATATTTCGTACTCATGTAGTCCTCTCATATCGCCGTAATTGAACATGATGTGTGGTGCGACATCGATGAAAAACATCTGAATAAGTTGTTTGTGTTTGGCTAATCGAACAAATCAATAATGCCTGTTGGCGGCTGCCAGGACACGCCGTGAGCGTAGTCATGCCGATGGCACAACAGCCCATAGAAAAAAAGCCAGCAGAAGCTGGCTGTGGGAGGAGGTTGGAAATCAGGAATGGTAAGTCAGACGCTGATGCTCATGCTGTCGATGAGATGAACGGCTGCGCCGTTCACGTCACTGCCCGACACGGAAATGGTTTCCGGGAAATACGGGTAGATGGTGAGTTCATCACCACTGTAGAGGCTGGCCCCCAGATAGGTCGTGCCCCGACTGTCCAGATTGATGTTTAATCCCAGCAGGTGGCGGCTGACCGGTTTAGCATCGGCAATCAATCGCTCCAGTTCCTGAAATGTCTCTTCAGTAATGCCGTTCTCCTGCACACCGATATCCAGTTGGAATGTGCCTGGTTCACCACCGGTCTGCCACCATTCCTTGATGCGGATCAGATAGCCTTGTGGCTCAACGACTCGCTTTAATGCGCCAATGGTTCCCTTGTGTCTATGAATAAAAAACGAGTCTTTAATGACTTTACGTTTGGTGGTCTCTGGCCAGTTTTCATCCCAGCGATCGACAGATAAACTCCAGGCCAGGTAGGGAAGTAAGCTGACCGGGCAGGTATCAGGGTTCCAGAGCTGACGCAGCGGGATCGGCGTTTTTTCCAACTCGGCACCCGTTTGAGCGGCAGCTTGTTCCAGGGTGGAAGAACCGGGTGGTAACAAGCAGTTGTTACTCATCAGTACCTCCCAGGGTTAACTGGTAATGAGAACAAAATGAGGCCTGAGTCTCGTCGAGAACAATGTCGGCGGCGGGCTGCGCCAACTCTACTCGCTGAACCCCTTCTGCGTGTAACGCGGCATAAATGGCTGAGCGACGGATGTCACGACCCAACCGATGTTGGGCACTGATGTAGCTTGTCAGTTTTTGTTCGGCCGCTGCACGAACCGGTTCTGCTTCGGGGCCGGGATAGAGATAGAGCGTCGCTTCAATTTGATAAGGAACGATCACCGCTGATTGTACTGTTACTCGGTCGGCCACCGGTCGAACGTCTTCGGCATTCAGTGCGGTGTTAACAATAGCTATCAGTTCATCGCTGGCGCTGCCATTATTCTCCTGGGATAGGACTGAAACGATAACGCTCGCCGGACTGGGGCTAATAACAGAAACATCAGCGATACGACCATCGGCACTGCGTCCATGGAACTGATAGGCACCGACAGAGCCAGCGACACTCAGCCCCTCATAGGCCTGCTGAATACGAACCCGGAAATCGGAGTCTGATTCCCTGACCGCGGGTGTTGGAGGAATGGTTGTATCATCCGCCGGGGTGACTACCAGGCGGGAAACGTTGACATTGGCACCCAACTGGTCGAGATCATTTCCTTGAGCAAAGGCCAGCATGCCTGCCAGTGCGGCTTCGTTGATGCGTTGGCGCAGCAGTATTTCCCGATAGGTATTTTCCTGCAACAACTTCACCAGCGGCTCTGATTCCAACGCCAGTGTGCGAGAAATGGCATCAAGCTGGTCCGATGGGTAAAGCGAGAGCAGTGTTGCTTTGCGTTCTTCATATAGTGTTTCAAAATCCAGCGTTTCGACCACGCTGGGGGCAGGTAACTGGCTCAGATCAATGATGGGCATGGTATCAACTCACAGGAACGGTTAACGAAAGGGTGTCGCCGGTATCGGTGTAGGCGCCAGTAATATCGACAACTAACTGGCCGTCGTAATAGCTTTCTAGCGTAATGGCAGTGAGTTTTAAGCGCGGCTCCCACTGCAATAATGCCATATAGCAAGCAGCCTGCACCTGGAGTTTGACCGCCGGGCTTTGTGGTTGGTCAATCAATGTTGACAACAGTGAACCGTATTGGCGACGCATCACCCGGCTGCCCTGAGGAGTGATCAGAATGTCACGCACGCTCTGACGCAGATGGCTGATATCACTCAGACTCTCACCGTTGTTGCGATTCATACCGGTATAACTGGTGGTCATAATGGCCCTCCCGTGGTGGCGCCACCGCTTTGCACGCCGCTATGTTGATGGGTGTGTACCACCACGCCGTTTGACGTCAGGCTACCACCCGAGTGGGCTACATCACCGGTTATGGTGCCGCCTTGCTGAATGTCGATTGTCTGGGTGGTCAACTTGTGGGTACAAACTACTTCGGGTGTATCCAGCGTGATTTTTTCGCTGGCGTTAATGGTGACGTTTTTAGTGGTAACGACCACAGATTCTGTCGCTACGATGTTGGCGGTTTTTATTCCAGTAACGGAGAGTGCGCCGTTTGCTGGTTCATATTCCATGACGGCCCCATCAGGAAAACGGATGTGGCAGGCATCAGCGGATACCGAAGGTGCCGGATGGTTATCACTGAATATGCCAGGTAGAACAAATGCAGTATTGAGCTCACCTCCCATTGAGAGCAGTACAACCTGTTCACCCACTGAGGGTGCCCACCATTCGCGGGAACGTCCGGCGCGGCGAGACAACCAGTGGAGCCATCCGGTAACCATGTCACCGGTTTGCACGCGACAGAGGGCCTGTTGAGTATCGACTTCAGTAACAACACCGACACGGATCAGGTTGCGTAATGCGCGCTGGATTTCGGAGAGATATTCATATGTATTCATGGGAGGAAAGCATGAAGTTTCCAATGTTTTGGCGCAATGCGAGGTGGTCCGCCGGTGCCTGACACAATTACTACTGATAAACGCGGTCGGTCATGATACCGGTACTGGCATTGTTGATAGACGTACACTCCGCACCGGGATTGGCTTCCAACAGGCATTAAGGAGGAGGGTGGGAATAAAGTGGATGGAAACGGACAAGCGTAATTGAGATGAAATAGGAAGGCGTTGGGGTAATCAACGGGCCACGTTAATTCAGTGACCCGCTATAACAGGTAAATTACTTACTCCACTGGCTTATCAAATTACCATTAATGTATAACGACATTGGACGCGTGACGGGTTCTGGTGGTGTGGGCTCAGGTTCATAGGTGAGGTAGAGAGATTCGTTTTCTTCCCGAACCCAGTTACGTTCAGTGAGCTTTAGCGTAATGCGTACTGCTGTTGTGCCATCCGTATTCTGGCTGATATTGAACCTGAATCCGCGATTACGCACGGCTTCCCGTGTCATCAAATCCGGCTGGTGGGTACGCAACCAGGAAAGAATCGTCACAAATAATGTATCCAGATTGTCGCTGAAGTTATTCAGTGATAATACCAGTTTGTACTGATATTCAAATGATAGTGATGTAGCCAATGTTGAGGCAATAGCGCCTTTTTCTATTGTAGATTGCAGTAGCTCAGGGTTCGCCTGCAAACTGGGGAACATGGCATTAAGCGCGAGGCGCAGACTTTGTGGTTTTTGCATTATAGTTTTCCTGACATTGTTTAATGGTTTCCACCTGTAGTGCGCAATTGATCAGCGCACTTTCCAACTGACGGATATCGGCACTTAAGTCACCGTTGCTTTTGGGCTGGCTTCCCGGAATCGGACAGCTGTGTACGGTCGGACAGCCAGCGTAAATAATCGTTGGGCTGGTTGAAGGCTGGGCGTGTGTGCAGCCTGACAATATCGTCAGGTAAAGCAGACTGATACCAACGCCGCAGATTTTTGTTTTCATTGAGCAACCTCGTTATTTCTCGGCTACGGGTAGTAGCTAACTGCCCGGCCTGCTCTGTCTTAGCCTGAAGTTCTGCCTGTGCCTGAGTATTGTGTTGCGATGTTTCCTGTAGCGTATTGATAGTGACCTCCTGGGCTATCAGCGTGTTTTTTTGCTGTCCCAGCGTCTGGTTAGCAGAAGCCAGTTCTTGACTCAGATGGTGGGTTTGCCATATCAATCCGGCGATGAGACCAGCAGATAACACCAGTAGTATCAGTAATGTTTTCACATCACCCCCGTTAGACAGAGCGTCCGTTCCCGTTTGCGACGTTGTTCCAGGCCAGGAGAAATCACTCCGTTGATGTAAATCCAGCGTGATAATTGATTACAGGCGTCGAGCCAGCGTTGTTTGTTAATGAAAAAGGCTAACGTGGATTGACATGCAGCGCGGGAGCCGACATTAAAGGTAAAGCTTACAACTGCGTCATAGATCGGCTGCGGCATCTTTACCGGCATGCAGCGGGACAACGCATGTTCTACATTAATCACATCTGAAACGAGATTGGCCGCCGCTTCCTGTTCCGTAATGGTGTGATGGGGGGATACACCGGCCGTGTGGCCAATACCGTTAGTCCATACATGTGCACTGCATTTATAAGGCGACAGTTGGCAACCTTCCAGATTGGCAATGAGTGCCAATCCATTTCTGGAGGTATGTAGCCGGGAATAGTCGGGTAGCAGGGCCGCTAGCATCAATACCGTGGCGGCAATACAGCGCTTAGCGGTTGAGTTCATCGAATACCTCGGGTCGCAAGTTCGTGCGCCGCAGTAATTGATAACTTTTTCGCCGGTAATACCAATTCACCAGAAAGGTTCCTACGCCGACAGCGGCACCGACGAAAAAAGCAATATCTTGTGATGACAATCCACCAAACCAGGCCAGAAAAACGGCGACAGCATAAGATATAGTAGAGGTGGCTTTTTCCATGGTTATTCCCAGATATTGATAGTTTCACGTGTCGATGAGGACTGGATAATAGGAAGCTCAACTGCCGTACCGTGGGGAAGGATTGGGCCCAAATCGGCAAGGCCAGGATTCGATTGCAGTACGGTTTCCACAACGCCTTGTGTGCGGCCGTAGTAGCGATAGCATAGGGCATCAAGGGTATCGTCTTGGTGGGCATAAATTTTCATTTAACAATCTCCACTCAGAGAAGAACGGGTATTGCACAGTTGTTCGATGTTTGCGGCATGACGACATGGCGTTTTAATGCTTTGTCTGACGAACATGATTTTTGGCTGAACGCCAAGCCAGAAAAATAGGCTTTTTATCAACGGATCACGCTCTGATTGAGCGTTAGGTAATCGTGTGGACATGAAACCTCAGAATGAATAAAAACAGTGGATGTCAGGCCTGCTATCCTCCTGGGCCAGGGAACATATCGCAACGAAGGGGGGTTGTTCCTTATTACATACAACCACCTATGTGCCGTGATGCTCAGTGGTTAACCGATGAAGACGGTGTAAATGGAAAGTCAAACCGAAGGTGGGTTTCAGCACTAAATGAAAAGGGAAAGCGCCAGACGATGGGTTTCTGAGCGAGTAGCGATGGGGAATAGCCGATGCCAATACTTACAGAGAGTACGACATACCTTTGACATCAGCGGGGTTCGGCGTGTAAAGACACTATTTTCAACGACGAGTTGATAGTTCAGAGACGGGAAAGATCAATACAATCTTTGTGTTGGATATACTCATTGTTACAGAGAGATATTCACACCCGGAGGTGTCATCGGCAAAGGCAGAAACGTGTGGTCGGTGGTTTACCAAATGACACCTAAAAAAAGTCATGGGCGATGATACGTAATAATCAAACCGGCCTACGCGTTAAGGCAGCCCCATGGACATGGTTTCAGCAAAAAAACTGAAATGAGGAGAAGATTTTGTATCTGGCGGACATAAAGGGAAAGGGAGATATGATGTTTTTAATTCTAGCCAGTGGAACTCCTGCTGAATATTACTGATCATAATGTCTTACTGTCCATGCTGCGCTAACCACGTATCCAATAGTTGAAAATTGCCATAACTCTTAAGAATTTTTTGATAATCATCGGTGGATATGGCGTTGTGAGACAAATCCGCAATCAATGACATGGCGATTTTCATTTCTTCAGGATTACATTGTGATATTAGTGACATATCAGCAATCAATCTAATCCTTGATAGGGATAACCCTGTGTTCTCAGTTTGTTCCACGATACCTTTTCCATTGGTAGACTGTATTTATATACAGTATTTTATATATTGAAATGTTCGTCAATACATAAGTTCATAAGATGTGACTATATAATGTGTCTTTAATCATTTTTTAATCGAATTCCAGTTCTGAAGATTATGAATTCTCTGGCCTTCTACAATTATGGTAGCGCCACGGGCCAGTGCCTCCCGTTCCCAACGTGATGTTGCGACACCTTGTTGCCGGAGTGCCGTTTTCAGATAAACCAACTGTTGGCGTTGCGTTTGAGTCAAACGAGATGATGGCGTTCGTGGGAGATCCTTTGTGGGATCCACTGGTTGTTGCAGGAAACGACGCGGAGGGGTTTGTCGGAGAACTGAAATGGCCAGCGTCCGCATTACGTTCTCATCCTGCCAGTCAATAGAAGCTGATTGTGTGGATGAGTTCCCATCATTGCAGGGTTGATACTGTACATTCGCTTGCCGCAGAAGAGGACGTCTCGCATTCGACCCACAGTTATTGACAGAACTCCAAGGCGTTGCAACATCGCGGGTTAAATGGGATGTCTCTGATTCAGTAGATTTGCTAACGATACGCCACTCATTTGGACGCGTTGTGAAGATGTGCTCCGTACCATAGCGGGGAGAAAAAATGCCGGTGACTTTTGCGATTTTTTCATCATAAACATTAAGAGAATCGCTCAGTGTTCGGGCGACGCGCACAGATTGTCGGATCCGGGGGGTGTTGGCTCCCCCCTGAGCTTGGATGTAAGCGGCGAAGTCGCCGATATCGGCTGCTTGCCTTACGGCTTCGATTTGTTTATCAAAGTGCTTTTCCAGTGACATAGTGCGGATACGCCGGCACTCTCGATAGGCGCCGATAGTGGGTAATCCGATAAAATGGAATTGTGGAATGCGCCAGGTTGAAGCCCAGGCAGTGACTGCGGCTGCGGTTTCTTTTAATGGTCTGTTGGTTTCGTTGTCCAGTTCGTCATCCAGAGCATAGCCATCAATATTTTTGGCGATGTACTTGGCAAGGTATCCCGCTGCTCCGCCTTTATTCAAATGTTTGCAATCGACACGGTTTTGTTGGGCACCCGCTTCGTTTCCATCTTCTTTCAGCGCGTAGTGGCGTAGGATATCAACGATGGCTTGCCGTTGTTCTCGGGTGCAATACAGCATCATGTGCCAGTGTGGGGTGCCATCATGATGAGGCTCTACGACTCTCAGTCCATAAACCGATAATTTGCGATCTTTCAGTGCAGTGCGAATGTTACCCCACATTCTGACCAGGTAATGCTGAGCGTCTTTTGGGGTATAGCATGAATGATTCCAATGCCGATTAAGCAGAACTCGTTTTTCCTGGCCCACGACACAGGTAGCGTGATATTTGGATGGGGTCGTCAGCGTAATAAACATACCGATGTCACCCCGCTCGCAAGCATAGCGCTCAATACCGGCAATGGTGCTCATCAGTTCCATTCGTCGGATTTCTGGATTGGCGATACTGGACATAACTTTGTCAATGAGCTCAATGCGTTCTCCAGTGTGGATATTTTCCAATTCACAACTTTTCAAAAAATCGAGGTTAGATATCCGGCGTGCATGGATGTCTTGTATCGCCTGCTGGCTGGCATAAGGAGAGGTCGCTCTGGTAACCTGGCCAATAGCTATTAATAACGCTTCACGCCAACGCGCACGTTGGCTTTTTAACTGGCGCTCCCACCAACGTTCTGTAACCAGACGGATGAGTGCTGCGAAGGCGTTGCGTTGCGTGAGGCGTTTTTTTTGATATTTATGCCAATGCAGGGGCGCAATGTTAAAGGCCCGAGCCATTCCGGCAACTTTTCCGTATAGCCATTGTTGTGCCGCATCAGTAAATAGTTGCTGTCTGTCACCTTGGTGCATAGCAAGATATTCATCACTGAGATCGTTATAAGCGTCATGCATTTGTCTGGCGATATGACTGGCAAATGTGCGCAAGGTTTTATCAGACATATCCGGTAAGCATTGATAATTATCCTCGTTGTTGAGAAAACGGGGCGACATGCTGATATTCATCTGATGTCGTGCGTTAATAGCTTCAATACGTGACCAAAGCCGTTCATCAACCATCCGTAGATAACGAAATGCAGTCTGTAATCCTTGATTTTGTTTGAGAAATTCAAAACGCCGTTGGAAATGAGTGGCAAGAAAACGCGGCAATGTATTCAGGCGTAATAGTACAGCCTGTCCTTGATGCATCTCTTCACAAGACAGCGACGATATTTCTTGACCAATTGCCGGACGCGGTGCATTCCATGGATAAGGCCCAACGAACGTAGTGTCGTGTCTACCGGGGAACGGAGGTGGCAGTGTCGGGGGGAACCGCCCCCGGACTGATCGTGTCATGTGCAGTCACTCTGAAAGACAATTAATTGATACAAAAGAAAAAGATGGTCCTGACGGACGACCAGTCAATCAGGACAGCAACGGGTCGGGAAATTGTCATGATGACCCCTGAACGCGGCGTTTTTTCTGTTCCCGAATTTCCTGACATGACACACAGCAAGTGACACCAGGAATGGCCAGCCGGCGTGCTTCCGGGATTATTGCATCACAGTCTTCACAGGTATGTGCTGATATCTGCGTCGGCAATTTGCGGGCACTGGCAATCTGGGCTGATAGTATTAACGCTTGTTGTTCTTGGGAGATATCCATACTGTCTGCCATTAGCACCGTTCCCCTACCTGATGCTGAATTTTTTCTGCTTCCAGACAAAGTAGTTCGACGATCTCAGGTGTGGAAAGGTGTTCATGTTGGGCGTGAGCGGCCAGTTGTTTTAGATAACCTGCGTAAAAACGGGCCGCTTCTGACAGCAGCTCTTCGCGTCGTGTTATGAGCGCTCGGTCAAAAGCAGCCTGTGGCTGGTAATGGTGTGATAATGATTGATTTTTCAAGATATTTATCCTTTTCAGACGGTAGGAAGCCTGTCGCTATTGCGACCGCGCTTAATGCTTTAATCTGATCTAGCTTGAGTTACCGGGTATAATTTTCAGGTTTTACACTGGTGAGAATGGCCGGGGTGTCATCAAACAGTGTTTTCAGCTCATCCAGTGCCACCAGCAATGACGTACTCCAGGTACAACTTTGGTCCTCTATTCTTTGGATTGGTTGGTTAAATTCAGTGGCTGATAATCCGGCATGGAAAAACAGTGTTCGGCGCTCACTGATAGAAAGTCGATGAATAAAACCAAGAACTGGTGTTGATAGCCGCGGTGGATGATTGAAGGCCTGGCGTAGTTCATCGAGTGCGCTAATTACCCGTTCGCGGGTGGTTTCATCCATCTCTTCCAGTTGATACACCGTATCGCTATTGCCCAATCCGGCATGGAAGCAGATTGTTCGCCGATAGCGCTCTGACATCCGGTTGTAAAAATAGCAAGTGTGCCGCCAGCGTGGTTCTGCAAAATATTTTCCGATCAGTGCTCGCAATTTTGCCGGCATTTCCTGTAGATGTGTGGCTGTAACCGCATAATGTGATGTCATAACAGATGTCTCCGTCATAAATTGCATGATGAACGAAACAATTTTGATGAAACGATTGATGCTATTATCATGGAATTCGATTTGTCGAATTATGGTTTGGCATAGTGACAGCCAGTTGTTCTATGATGGCCTCTCGACACAAATAGTTGCTATTTATCAAGTATCTGTTGTGATTTCTTGTCACTAAAACGTGTTTCTTTCCATATTTTTGCATTTGCGAATGAATATAAAAGTTTTGGTTAGGAAATTGAGCAGTAATATAGTCCTGTTGATACACCATTTTTGGGATGTAAAGACATCTGAACTGTTCACCGGGCCACTCTATTTACCTCATTTAGTAAATGAAACGTGATGAGTGATGGTGTACTTGATTACGCCACTGTGGCGATGGAATGGCTTAGGTATTCGTATCACTGGCGTTGGGTATTCGACAGTAAGATTTCCCTTAGAAAGGTGTGATTGGATTGCAATGTCATCAGACATAAAGCAATATCTCCTGCAGGTTATGGTGTTGTATGGTGATACATGTGGCGTGGAGACACTATAGAACACATTACGTGTATATGTAAATACTCTCGAGGTGTTTTTGAATATAAATAGTAGTACTGCAGTAGCAGCCTCTGTACTTGAACGTATCATGTCAAGCTATGGGGTAAAAACTCAAAAGGAATTGAGTGAAGTTACTGAAATTCCTACAAACACAATCAGTAACTGGATTCAGCGTGAAAATGTTCCTGGTAATATCATCCTTAAGTGTGCACTTGATACTGGCGCGGATGCTGGGTGGTTAGTTACGGGGAATTTCGCAAATTCAAATAATGTGCTTGGTAGAACACCGTTGAAAGGTAAGGTACTTTATGAACAGATTTTATCTTCCGGTGGTAAAGCGGTACTCCGTCGAATGTTGGATGCCTACGGTTTTAGTACGCAAAAAGAGTTAGGTGACTTACTGGGAATCGCACCTGGTACTATCAGCACCTGGATTCGTCGAGACTTTTTCCCTGGTGATGTTGTGATAGCTTGCGCACTTGATACTGGAGTTTCGCTGGAATGGTTAGCTATTGGTAAGGGACGGGCTGTTCAGGCGGAAAGTCGCAGTGATGAGGATAAGGAAACGGATATTATTCCGATCCCTTGCAAAATGCTTAAGGTCGGCAAATTGTACGATGCTGCACACTGGAAGGCTGACCCACAGTTTTTACCCAAAGGATTGCTTAATCCTTTGCGGATCGAAAGTAGTTCCGCATCATGGTTGGTGGATACTGGGGTGACGAGCGTCAGTAATGGGCGTTGGTTGCTGGATATTGATGGTAAAAGCGATATTTATGACGTTGCGCTGTTACCGGGTCGCAAGATTAATGTGGTGGGGAGTTCTTCTCACTTCCAATGTGGTGTGGATGAGGTGACTCCACTGGGTTTTGTAATATTGACGCTTACCATGAATATCTGATCGTTTATTGCAAACTGCACTTTGTTGCCCAATATTAAAATTGTGTAATACTGTATATAAATAGAGTGGTGAACCTGTTTCCTGTCACTACTTTAATGGGAGTGCGCTTTAGCTAATGATATTTAACATTCTACTTTCGATTATTGCGTTCAGTATCGATATGAAAATAAAGTGAATATCATTACCAACATGATGGTTGTCTACTCCCGATAGATTTTGAAATACAGAACGGCGGCAATCGCATGAATTCTAATGAATATAAAAAATTATAATAAAAATAGAGTAGTAACCATCCCGTTTGGCAGCGTCGTGAATGTATATCTGTGTCGCTGCCACTTTTTGTGTATTTTTACTGAGATGTGCGTATTTCAAAACTATAACACTGAGAACTGAGAAACGTGAGCTTTGGCAATCAGGTTCATAAATCGCTGTACGTTTGTGCGGGGATCCAGAAACCATCAATGATGTCTTCAATAGGCAAACAACCTCCATTACGAATACGCTGTTCGCTCATGGCTCTGAGACATTGCGATTCGGTGAAATAAGCATCGATCACAAGTTCGTCACAGCCGTTACCCAGATAACAAACAAAAATCACCAGTACGAACATGTTTTCCTCAATATTTTTATCGACCGGTATAGGTATAACTGTTTTTTATTTCTTGGTTCATAAAAAGATTGTAGATGAAAATACATAATGTGGTGATATCGGTGCTGAACGAGATAACCGTCATCAGCGTTGAATAATCCATCAACGATGTTTGACGCCCACGTATGCACCATCGCGGACTGATTCGTGCGGGAGCCGGCGAATCATCTGGAGAGGGCATCTTTATCTTTGAACCAGTCACACGTTTGTTCACGATTGGGAGAGAATGCCGGTTCGGCAAATGGATCGGCTACGCCACGATGGCCTCATGTTGCCACGGTAGCCTTTAAGGAAACCACGGATTTTATCCTAAGTCAGGAGTGCGATGGGCGCTGAATGCCGGAGTGGGAATTATCGCTGCTATTGCAGATAAATGGCCTATAGTAGCGAGGCTGGCCACCAGGATAAGAGAGCGTGGGTCTTCATCTGTGGATTAGTACGATAGCTGTAATGTGGAACGTGTTCTTACTGAGGCGCGGCCATGACGGATCTGTAAAAATAACTTAACAGAACAGGATGTATTATCCTGCGAATTTTTTACATTTCTTGCCAACGGGTTAACTGGTCCACGATTATCATAGCTTAACTGAATGATGGCTGGCGAAAAATGCGGTTAAACTACTCACTTGTGTGTTCCTCAGGATAAGCCACATAATGAGAAGGGTTGATACTTTAACGTTATCTTATTGTTCATGATGGGTATTATTAGTATTAATGATTGTAACTTGAATGATTTATATCATGTGATTATTGTCGCGCAATAATCAGTACCTGAGCGCACAATGGCATTCCTGTATTATGTCGATATTCAACAGAGATATTTTGTGCAGACAGATAAATCTTGTAGCATCCTGACCTGAATACTTATTTAATATAAATTTGATACCAGTAGCTGAATGATCTACAAAGAAAAACGTATTTTTATGAAAAAACAACAATTCTATGATGAGTTAGTGCGTGACTTATCCTCATTAATTGCAGGTGAAAATCGGTTTATCACTATATTATCAAACAGCAGCGCTTTGCTGTTCGAGCGGCTTGAAGGCGTGAACTGGGCAGGGTTTTATTTGTTAGAAGGAGATACCTTGTTTCTTGGGCCGTTCCAGGGCCATGTCGCCTGTGTTCGTATTCCTGCGGGTAAAGGCGTTTGTGGCCACGCTGTGTCGGAAAATCGGGTACAGCGTGTAGGGGACGTTCATGCATTTCCCGGCCATATTGCTTGTGATGCGGCAAGCAATGCTGAAATTGTGCTGCCGTTGCAGGTTGGTGGGCAGCTTGTTGGTGTACTGGATATTGATAGCATTATTTATCAACGGTTTGACGCCGCTGATGAAGAAGGGCTTAAGGCGTTGGTTGCGGTACTTTGCACTCAGCTTGAACAGAGTGATATATCTAATTTTATTAATTCTCTCATGTTGGGACACGGATAACGTAGCAATTGCCGATGGCGTCATTATAATGGCGCCTGTTCATGCCCGCGCTGGTTGGCAAACCCGTTGTAATCAGGAAATTTCATGGAAAATCAACCTAAGTTGAACAGTAGTAAAGAAGTTATTGCTTATTTGGCGGAGCGGTTCCCGCTTTGCTTCACCAGTGAAGGTGAAGCCCGTCCGTTGAAGATCGGAATCTTTCAGGATCTGGTCGCACATGTACCTGAATCAGATCATGTCAGCAAAACACAATTGCGGTCTGCTCTGAGGCTTTACACTTCCAGTTGGCGTTATTTGTATGGCATCAAACTAGGTGCTCAGCGTGTTGATTTAGATGGTAATCCTTGCGGAGAGCTTGAACAGCAACATGTGGAACATGCACGTAAACAACTGGAAGAGGCAAAAGCCCGTGTTCAGGCCCAGCGAGCGGAACAACAAGCGAAGAAACGTGAAGCGGGAGAAGTGACTGAACCCGTCCGCAAGCGTTCTGCTCCTCGTCGTGATCGGGATGACTCCGGTGCTGCTGCTCGCCGACCGCGTCAGACTGTTTCTCGCCCAACGCAGATTCCCCCTCCGTCTTCGTCGACAGACAAATCTCAATCACGCCAGTCCAAACCTGTCCGTGAGGAAAAACAGACTCAGCGAGATGTGGTTACGGATATATCTAAACTGCAAATCGGTCAGGAAATTAAAGTCAGAGCTGGCAAAAATGCCATGGATGCCACTGTGCTTGAGATTGCTAAAGGTGAAGTCAGGGTTCAACTCACTTCAGGTTTGGCAATGATCGTACGCGCAGAACATTTGCAGTTCTGATACGGAGGCCAACCTGGGCATGAACAAATTAGTAAAAGCAACCGTATTAGCCTGCTTTCTGCTGGCGGGCGGCAGTTTCGCCAGTGAAACCATTACACGCGTCGATCAGATCCCTCAACTGCATCCGGAACCCCAGCATGCAACAGTGAGTAATCGTGTTACTTTGCGTTTCCTGCGTTCTCATTACCGACGATTTACGCTGGATGCACAATTCTCCGGTAAAATTTTTGCCCGCTATCTCAATATGCTGGATTACAGTCATAACGTGTTACTGGCGTCTGACATAGCTCAATTCTCCAGTAAAAAAGGTGAACTGGGTGAGGATCTGGAAGCGGGTAAACTGGATTTGCCCTACGCATTGTATAACTTGACGCAGAAGCGACGTTTCGAACGTTATCAATATGCGTTGTCGTTATTGAACAAGCCGATAAACCTCAATGGTAATGACACTATCGATCTTGATCGTAGCAAGGCTCCGTGGCCTAAGAGTGTCGACGAGCTGAACCACTTGTGGGATGCCAAGGTTAAATATGATTGGCTGAATCTGAAACTGACTGGCAAAAGTGATCAGGAAATTAAAAACACATTGACCAAACGTTATCAGTACGCAATTCGACGTTTGGTGCAGAGTAATAGTGAAGATGTTTTTCAATTGATCATGAATGCTTTTGCTCGGGAAATAGATCCGCATACTAGCTATTTGTCCCCCCGCAATACTGAACAGTTTAATACGGAAATGAGTCTGTCTCTGGAGGGCATCGGCGCCGTATTACAGATGGATGATGATTACACGGTCATCAACTCTATGGTACCTGGTGGCCCGGCAGCAAAAAGTAAACATATTAATGTCGGCGATCGCATCGTAGGGGTTGGACAGGCTGGCAAAGCGACGGTGGATGTTATCGGTTGGCGTCTGGATGATGTTGTTGCGCTGATTAAGGGCCCGAAAGGCAGTAAGGTTCGTCTGGAAATTCTGCCAGCAGGTAAAGGTGCCAAGACACGGGTGGTGACACTGACGCGTGAGCGTATCCGCCTGGAGGACCGTGCTGTCAAAATGACGTTGAAAAAGGTAGGGAAAGATAAAGTCGGCGTACTGGATATTCCCGGTTTTTACGTTGGTTTGACGGATGATGTGAAGGTTCAGTTACAGAAGCTGGAAAAAGATCATGTCAGCAGTATCGTCATCGACCTGCGTGCCAATGGTGGTGGCGCGTTGACTGAAGCTGTAAGCCTTTCCGGTCTGTTTATTCCAAGTGGGCCAGTGGTTCAGGTACGTGATAATAACGGTAAGATACGTGAGGATAGCGATACTGACGGCATCGTTTATTATAAGGGACCGCTAGTTGTTTTGGTCGACCGTTTCAGTGCATCGGCGTCGGAAATTTTTGCTGCGGCGATGCAGGATTACGGACGTGCATTAATCGTCGGTGAGCCGACATTCGGGAAAGGGACTGTACAGCAGTATCGCTCTCTGAACCGGATCTATGACCAGATGTTGCGTCCGGAATGGCCAGCGTTGGGGTCGGTGCAATACACAATTCAGAAGTTCTACCGTATTAATGGTGGCAGCACTCAGCGAAAGGGCGTCACGCCAGATATCATGATGCCAACCGGTACGGAGACCGTGGACACCGGAGAGAAGTTTGAGGATAACGCTTTGCCATGGGATAGCATTAAAGCGGCTAATTACAGCAAAGTCGGTGATTTCTCATCAATACTGCCAGAGCTGATTAAACGGCACCAGGAACGGATTGCGAAGGATCCCGAATTCCAGTTTATCGAGCAGGATGTCGCCCGTTATAATGAAATGAAAGATAAGCTTAATCATGTTTCTCTCAATTTGGCACAACGCGAAAAAGAGAATAATGAAGATGAAGCGTTGCGTTTACAGCGCATTAATGAGCGTTTTAAACGTCAAGGCAAACCATTGTTGAAATCGCTGGATGCGCTACCGAAGGATTATCAAGGCCCTGATCCGTATCTGGATGAAACTGTACAGATTGCTGAGGATTTGGCTCAGCAGCAGAAGAAATAGTTTTTTCTGATGGCTATCAAGCCCCGACCAGTAATCTGGACGGGGTTTTTTTTACTTCTTACTGAATACCCACGCTTCCTGCCTTACCGGGATGATTAGCAATTTCCTTTCAGCTCCGCTTGTGAAAGCACTATCGACTATGTATCGACACGAATGAAAAGTTGTGGCCAGGATTATTTCTTCTTAGTTTGATGTGCGTCAAAAGAATAGCTATTGATAGGAATATTATTGATAATAGTTATCACTTATCATTTTCACAAAGTGATTGAGAGATAAAGTCCCTTTCAGTAAATGCGAACTTATTGATGTTTTAGTGAAGGAATGATGTATGGCCTTAAGTCTTCAAACTCTGCTCGATATTCCCCTTAATGCCAATGCCATTGTTGCCCGAATCCGCTTGACGGGAGAAAGTCAGCAACGCCTGACTGAACTGGGCATACGTGTGGGTGGCAATGTTCGAGTGATTCAACGTGAAGCTAATCAACCATTGATGTTGGCTGCCGGTGATGGCCGTGTGGCAATCAATTGGGATACGGGGAAACAAGTTTGGGTTTCTCCTCAGGGTTCAGGCTTATAAAGGGGAAAACCATGGCACAGGAAGTATTGTCCGTCGCGACTAAATGGCGAGTGGTCGGGTTTCAAAAGGGATCGGCTGATTATCGTAAGCGCCTGTTGGCATTGGGGGTTACGCCAGGGGTGGAATTTACGGTTTCTCGGGTAGCGCCGTTGGGTGACCCTATTGAATTACGCCTGCGTGGTGCAGCGATCAGTGTCCGTAAAGCCGAAGTCCAGATTCTGATTCTGGAAAATGTTAAAAGTGCGCGGTAGGTAAGGAATTTTTTATGGATGTACAACCTGTTATTTGTGTAGTAGGTAACCCCAACTGTGGCAAGACAACCTTATTTAATGCCCTTACTGGCGGTAAGCAGACAGTAGGTAACTGGCCGGGTGTTACGGTAGAAAAGAAAGTTGGCTATTACCGTTATCAAAATCAACTGACGACGCTGGTGGATCTCCCCGGTGTTTACTCTCTGAATCCGTCATCCGAAAGTTCAGAAGACGAGCGTGTGGCACGTGACTACATCCTCTCCGGTGAAGCAAATCTGGTACTTAATATCATTGATGCGTCTAATCTGGAACGTAATCTTTATCTGACCGCTCAATTACTGGACATGAATGTTCCCATGGTGGTGGCGGTGAACATGATGGATATCGCAGCTTCCCGCAAGTTGAACATTGATATCGCAGAATTGCAACGGCAATTAGGATGTCCGGTCATTCCTGTGACTGCCAGTCAGAAGAAGGGAATTAATGACCTGCGATTGATGTGTCAAACTGCATTGGAAAACCCCGCCACACCGCAGATAACCATCCCGTATGATGAACCGTTACGACTAGCTGCGCAGGAAATTGCACTAACACTGCATGGTGTTGCTGATATTCCTAATGCCTATTGGTTGGCTATCCAGTTGATGGAGGGAGACGTGACAGTACGCAGTCGCGTACCTGAACCGTTGTTGACTAAGGCTGATGAGACGATTGCTGCATTGGTTGCGGATTATGAGGATGAACTGGACATTTTCTTGGCCGACGCACGTTATCGGTTTGTCGCCACTATAGCGAATGCTGCTATTACCCGGGGTGGTGAAGTTTCAGCAACGATGACGGATAAAATTGATCGCATTGTTCTCCACCGTTTTTTCGGCATCCCGATCTTTCTGGCTGTGATGTATCTGATGTTTGTCTTCACCATCAATGTTGGCAGCGCATTCATTGATTTCTTCGATAAGCTGTTTGGTACGATTTTTGTCGATGGGTTTGGTGAACTGTTGCTGAATATGCATGTGCCTGAGTGGCTGAAAACATTGTTGGCTGATGGCATTGGCGGTGGTATTCAAACGGTTTCCACTTTTATCCCGGTTATTGGTTGTCTGTATCTGTTCCTTTCTTATCTGGAAGATTCTGGTTACATGGCGCGTGCAGCGTTTGTGATGGATCGCTTCATGCGCAGCATGGGGTTGCCAGGTAAGGCATTTGTCCCGTTGATTGTGGGGTTCGGGTGCAATGTACCGGCGATAATGGCAACCAGAACGATGGAGAGACACAGTGACCGTTTGGTTACGGTAATGATGTCGCCTTTTATGTCCTGTGGCGCGAGATTGCCGGTTTATGTGTTATTTGCGACGGCCTTATTTACCCGCGGTGGTCAAAATCTGGTGTTTGGCTTGTACCTGATTGGTATTGTCGCCGCTATAGCAACGGGGTTCATACTAAAAAATACGGCGTTAAAAGGGGATGCAGCCGCATTTGTGATGGAGATTCCTCCTTATCATTTACCGGGATTGCACAGTGTGTTGATTCGGACCTGGGAGCGGCTTAAAGGGTTTATATTGCGAGCCGGGAAGCTAATTGTAATGGTTGTCATGATCCTGAGCTTCTTCAATTCTATGGGTGTTGATGGATCATTTGGCAATCAGAATACACAAAAATCTGTGCTCTCGGCCATTGGGCAGAAGATTGTACCGGTGTTTAAACCCATGGGTATCAAAGATGATAACTGGCCGGCTGCTGTCGGCGTATTTACGGGCATCTTTGCTAAAGAGGCGGTGGTAGGGACACTGGACTCGCTTTATGGTGCTATGGCGGCTCATCAGGAAGGCGGAACGCAAGAAGAAAAAAAACCATTCAGTTTAGTGGATGGTGTATCAGAAGCGCTGGCGACTATTCCCGAGAACTTCAGCAAGCTTGGCAATGCGCTGCTTAATCCTTTGGGTATTGAGATCGGGGATTTAAGTGATACCGCGACAGTGGCAGCGAAGAATGAATTTTCGGTTACTTCACTGACCGTAATTTCGCAACTGTTTGATGGCAAATTGGGCGCATTCAGTTACCTATTGATGGTGTTGTTGTATGTGCCTTGTGTTGCCGCCGTTTCTGCCGTCTGGCGTGAAGTCGGCACCGCATGGACGTTATTTTGCATAGCCTGGACGATTCAACTGGGGTATGGCTCGGCTGTCATTGTTTACCAAATTGGCCGGTTTGCCCAGCATCCGCAATATTCCATGTTGGCCATAGCGGGAGTGCTGGTGGTATTTACTACCACAATTATGCTGCTACGTCGTAAAGGTGTTCCGCCGAGACAGCGTGTAATGGCAGACGAATTGAAATAAAAGTTTTGTGACCGCGGGAAATATTGTTCCCGCCGGGAACGTTAAGGAGAAAAGAATGACCTTAATTGAATTGCGTGACTTTGTGCGTGAAAAACAAAAGGTTTCTCTACGTGACATCAGCATGACATTTCACGCCGAACCGGGTGTTGTCGAAGGGATGCTGGATGTATGGGTTCAGAAGGGCAAAATACGTTGTCATCGCACAGTGGATAACGGTAAATGTGGTAGTTGCTGTTCTTGTGATAAAGGTATTAGCCAATATTATGAATGGCTGGGATCTGTATAGATCCATTCCCACCTTTGACTATTATTATGGGCAGGCAACGCCTGCCTTTTTTTATCTGAATACACACCTTTCATATTTTTCCAGTTTGTTGCCGAAGCGTTGCGTTTCCGAGCGAAGTTTTTTATGTGCTTTATGTCTTCGTCATGGCATGCCAGCATACTGGCGCGACTCGGTTAGTGATAGTTAAGTCGTGAAACAAAACAAAAACTGACCTGACGCAATATCTGCTCCTATTGCCCTCTTCATAATGAAATTCAGGCTCCGGGGGGCAAAGATGGATAAATTACTCGATCGTTTTTTAAATTACGTTTCTTTCGATACGCAATCCAAAGCCGGTGTTCGGCAGGTTCCGAGTACTGAAGGCCAGCTTAAGCTTGCTCACGCACTACGGCAGGAACTGCTTGAACTGGGATTTGAACAGGTCTCATTAAGTAAGCATGGGTGTGTCATGGCGACACTACCTACCAATGTGGCCTGGGACGTGCCGAACATCGGCTTTATTGCCCACATGGATACATCGCCGGATTACAGCGGGAAAAACGTCAATCCGCAGATTGTCGAAAGCTATCGTGGGGGTGATATCGCACTGGGTATCGGTGATGAGGTGTTATCGCCGGTGATGTTTCCGGTTCTGCACCATTTGCTTGGACATACGCTGATCACCACCGATGGTAAAACCCTGTTGGGGGCAGATGATAAAGCCGGGATTGCAGAAATTGTGACATCAATGGTTCGGCTTCAGAAGCGGCAGGTACCTCATGGTGAAATTCGTATTGCATTCACGCCAGATGAGGAAGTAGGGAAAGGCCCGCATTTTTTTGATGTCGATGCGTTCAATGCCCAGTGGGCCTATACCGTAGATGGTGGTGGTGTCGGTGAGCTAGAGTGCGAAAACTTCAATGGCGCATCCGTGATGGTAAAAATTGTTGGTAACAATGTTCATCCTGGTAGTGCCAAAGGTGTCATGGTTAACGCGCTAACGTTGGCGACACGCTATCATCAGGAAGTCCCTGCAACGGAGGTTCCAGAGCATACTGACGGTTATCAGGGGTTCTATCATCTTCATAGTGCCAAGGGAACGGTTGAGCGTGCAGAACTGCATTACATCATTCGTGATTTTGAGCGTGACGGTTTTGAAAAACGCAAAAAGACAATGATCGAGATTGCAGAAAAGGTCGGGAAAGGTCTACATCCAGAGTGTTATATTGAAGTGACTATTACTGACAGTTACTACAACATGCGTGAGCAAATTGAACAACATCCACATGTCGTTGCGCTGGCACAACAAGCTATGCGGGATTGTAATATTGAACCGATATTGAATCCAATCCGAGGTGGTACCGATGGGGCTCAGTTGTCATTTCAAGGGGTGCCTTGTCCGAATCTATTTACTGGCGGCTATAACTATCACGGTAAGCATGAATTCATCACATTAGAAGGGATGGAAAGCGCAGTATCTGTCATTATGCGTATTGCAGAATTAACCGCGTTGCAGGCTCGTACCTTACACACTGCCGGTAGTCCAGTTTCTGCAAAAGTATAAAAGGGAATGTTGTCGAAACATCATCCCCGGTTGATAAGTGTACGGCGTTAATCCTGTTATCCCTGAAAAGCGCAGGGATCTCTTCGGCTGTAGATATCGAACGAACTGACCGTACTCTGTGTCAATAAGAGGGCAGTATTTCTCTGCCCATTTTTCGTGTTAATCAGCAAAGTACCAATAACCATTGTTTATCAGTACGGTAAGCTGAGCGAGAAATGACGGATCGTCTAATGCACCGTTGAGCATCGTCATGTCGATGACAGAATGCTGGGCAAGGGCTGAAAGCGCATCCTGATGTGGACTTCGAAACTCTTCTCCGTTCACAAAGCAGCTTTCTCCCAGCCACAAGACTCGTAACCCTCCCAGACGACGCAGTGAATCTCCTTGCTGCATGAGATCATAAATCTCTCCGGCCTGATAAGGCGGCTCAGGTGGTGCCAGATCCAGTTCATGACGGGATTGGGAAATGAATTCACCAAACCATTGCTGAAACGAGTCTTTTTGTTGCACCAGATCCAGCATCATCTGCTGCAGAACATCCAATTCCTGTGGCAGGATAGTTGCAGGGTGTTCACGTGTTTGGATGTCAGGGTCGCTATAACGATAGTTGCCTAATTCATGAGCCAATACGTAATCGGCAAAACCGCTTATCAGCTCGCGAGCATTGGGTGCGCGAAAACCTACCGAATAGTTTAGCGAGTTTTCCAGTGAATAGCCTTCATGTGGGAAACCGGGTGGAATGTACAGAATGTCGCCTGGCAAAGTTTCTTCATCAATAATGGCGTCAAACGGTCCAACCTGAAGCAGATCAGGATGAGGACAATGCTGTTTCATTGGCATTTTGTCTCCGACCCGCCAGCGGCGACGACCAGTGCCTTGAATGATAAACACATCATATTGATCGATATGCGGACCAACACCGCCGCCGGGCACGGCAAAAGATATCATTAAATCGTCAATACGCCAGTCAGGCAGTTTACGGAATGGGGACATTAACGCAGAGGACGGTTCATGCCAGTGATCGACGGCCTGAACCAGCAAAGACCAATTGGTTTCCCCCAGATGGTCGTAGCTTTCAAACGGGCCGTGGCTCACATCCCAACGGCCATCTTGATGACTGACCAGACGACTGTCTATTTCATTTTCGAGTGCCAAACCAGCCAGTTCGTCGGGGGTAATCGGATCCAGGAAAGGAGAGAATCCACCTTTGATAATGACCGGACACTTTTGCCAGTAGCGTGCTAAAAAATCTTGCCAGTCGAGATTAAGTTGATAGTCCATGACATATTTCCAGTAATGGGAGCTGGCAACAATTATAGCGGAAGCCGGATGTACTGTCTTTTATCCCTCATTCTGATTAAGGTGCTGGTGGCCAAAAATGGCTTCTATGCGTGCTCCACCCAACGAGCTGTCGCTGATGAGAATTTCACCCTGATATTGCTCAATAATCTCTATTGCCACCGCCAAACCGATACCTTGACCAGGACGAAGTGTATCGGCTCGTTGTCCGCGTTGGAAAATCAATTCCCGTTTGCTATGAAGAACACCGGGGCCATCATCTTCAACAATCAGATGTAATCTCTGTTCGGAATATTGTGCGCTGATCTCCACAAATTCCAGGCAGTATTTACAGGCGTTATCCAGAATATTGCCCATTATTTCCATGAAATCATTTTTTTCTCCGATAAATGTCAGTTCCGGGGAAATATCCAGCGTGAGTACAACACCTTTACGTTGATAAACTTTATTGAGCGCGGAGCACAAGCTATCCAGCAGGGCGGGGACGGAATGAACTTCCCGGCCTATCACCAGATGCTCAGTACGCATACTGGCGCGGTGCAGATAATAGCCAATCTGTTGTGAGATGCGGCTGATTTGCGCCAGCATAATCGGTTCTGCCTGCTCAATAGTAATATCCTTGCCGGTGCGTAATGTCCTTAATGTGGTCTGTAATACCGCCAGCGGGGTTTTCAGACTGTGCGTCAAATCGGTTAACGTGGTGCGGTATTTGTGATAGCGCCGACGCTCATTATTCAGCAATGTATTGAGGTTACGTACCAGACTATGCAGTTCTCGAGGCGAGCTCTCATCTAACTGATCGCGGGTGCCGTTTTCTAACTCGCCAATTTGGTGAACCAGATGTTTGATGGGGCGCAGACTCCAGTGTGCGGCTAGCCATAACAACGGTAGCACTAGCAAGAGGTGGGCGATAAGAACGTAGCGGAACCATTCCCATACGACATCAGACTGTTGCAACTCTTGTGGAATTTTGTCAACAACGACAATGGTGAGTGACGGTAGGCGTTCAGATGCCGGGTAAATGTTAACGGCGACAGAGTGTGTCAGTGGCGCATCATCCTCGGAATTGTACGCCTGTAACTTGTTCATGATCTGTGCGTTGCCGGACAGTACGGCGCTGCTGGTACGGGGGTCTGTATCTAACTCATGATAGCCGGTCCGTTGTAACCACTCGGGTTTAATCAGCGCCTCCAGCGCTGGTACAGCATGTTCTCGCCACAATAATTTTCCTTGTTTATCGTAGATAAATACCAATGTTGGATAGTTAATATCCAGTTCTGCGGGGATAGTGATAGTAAGTTGGTGATCCCGCCATTGCGCCAGGCTATAAAACAGGTTGCTTTCACCACGCAATAGGCGAAAAGACGTTTGATCAAAGCTGATGCTGTACCCCACGATAGCGACACCGCCGTAAGAAAGGGTGAGCGCCAGTACGACCGCTGCAGTGGCGATCAAGAAGCGAAAGCGTAGTGAGAGTGGTTTTTTTTTGCTCATATCAGTCCTGGTGCATACTGATATCGAAGCGATAGCCCTGACTTCTGACCGTCGTGATGACTTCATGGGAGTCTATGGCCTGTAATTTTTTGCGCAGTCGACCCATGAGTACATCAATGGTGTGGCTTTCACGTAGTTCGGCGTCGGGATAGAGTTGTAACATTAGCGATTCTTTGCTGACGACTTTTCCACAGTTACGAATTAACGTTTCGATAATGGTGTATTCAAAAGCTGTTAATTTTACGTTGATGCCACGGACCAGTAATTCCCGGCGAGACAGATCGATCTCAAACGGGGGAATGCTGATAATTTGTGATGCCAGGCCACAGTTACGACGCATTAACGCCTGCATGCGAGCGACTACTTCCTCCATGTGAAATGGCTTGGTGACATAATCGTCGGCCCCGGCTTCCAGAACGGCGACCTTCTCCTGCCAGCTTTCTCGGGCGGTTAATACCAGAATTGGCAGTTTGATCTGCTGTGCCCGCCAACGTCGGATCAAACTGGTGCCATCTTCAATCGGTAACCCTAGATCGATAACGGCAATGTCTGGTGCGTGCTCATGGAGAAAATAATCGGCTTCTTTGGCATCAGAGGCCGCATCCACCTGATGTCCCATCTCATTCATCTGAACACTCAGGTGATGGCGTAACAGAACATTATCTTCAACAATAAGAATACGCATGGTTTTTTCTCTGAGTGGATCCTGAAGGAAGGTGTTTTGATTATAGCGGCGAGCCAATATCACACGGTTGGCAATAATGACGGATAAGATTATCCATAACTGCCATAAACGGCAGGTAAACAAACGGAAGTAGAAATGATGGCAGACAGAGTTTCGCCTGCCAAGTAGGGAATAACTTATTTCAGTTCATCAACCATTTTCAACGCGCGACCAATGTAATTAGCGGGCGTTAATGTTTTCAGGCGGACTTTTTCTGCTTCAGGCAGCGCCAGCCCATCAATAAAGCGCTTTATTCCTTCAGCGTCGACACGTTTACCGCGCGTAAGCTCTTTCAGCTTTTCGTAGGGTTTCTCAATACCATAACGGCGCATTACCGTTTGAATCGGCTCAGCCAGCACTTCCCAGTTATGATCCAATTCATCGGCCAGATGAGCACAGTTTACTTCCAGTTTACTGATGCCTTTAAGCGTAGCCTGATAAGCGATTACGGCATAGCCTACACCGACGCCGAGATTACGAAGTACGGTTGAATCCGTTAGGTCACGCTGCCAGCGTGAAACCGGCAATTTGCTGGACAGATGTCCTAATACGGCGTTAGATAATCCCAGATTGCCTTCGGAATTTTCAAAGTCGATAGGATTCACTTTATGTGGCATTGTGGAGGAGCCAATTTCACCCGCAATGGTTTTCTGCTTGAAATGATTAAGGGCAATATAACCCCAAACATCACGGTCAAAATCAAGCAGAATGGTATTGAAGCGTGCCATGCAATCGAACAGTTCGGCAATGTAATCATGCGGTTCAATTTGTGTGGTATACGGGTTCCAGGTGATACCCAGTGACGTCACAAAACTTTCGCTGAATTGATGCCAGTCAATATCAGGATAGGCGACCATATGTGCATTATAATTGCCGACGGCACCATTAATTTTCCCCATTATTTCAACCTGTTGCAATTGCTGCAACTGGCGTTCCATTCGATAGGCTGTGTTGGCAAATTCCTTCCCAATGGTAGACGGTGTTGCTGGCTGTCCATGGGTACGGGACAACAGCGGAATATCACGATACTGATGGGCTAACTGTTTGATGGCATCAGTGATATTACGCCAGAAAGGCAGGATGATCTCGCGGCGTGCGGTACCCAGCATCAGTGCGTGGGAAAGGTTGTTGATATCTTCCGAGGTGCAGGCGAAATGAACAAATTCGCTGACCGCATGCAGGGCAGGTACGGTAGCCACTTTTTCTTTTAGAAAATACTCTACAGCTTTGACATCGTGATTGGTGGTACGCTCGATGGTTTTAATACGAGCAGCATCTTCTTCACTGAATTCGCTGATAATTCTATCAAGGAAAGCGTTTGCGTCAGCGTCAAATGCAGGAACTTCCTGGATTTCTGCACAGGCCGCCAGTTTTTGCAGCCAACGTACTTCAACCTGCACACGAAACTTCAGTAAACCATATTCACTGAAAATAGTGCGCAACATGCTGACTTTATCGCCGTAGCGTCCGTCAATAGGGGAAACGGCGGTCAGTGAGGATAATTCCATTGCAAGCAACTCCTGAGATTGGGTTTAACAAAAAATAAAATGTATTGTTGTAATAGTATCGCATGCTGGTGGCCGAACCGGAATAAGCGACCACCACTCTTATGGTGTAATCTCCATCATTCCGGGGAGATCATCAGGCATAATCAGGCATAAGAGTGTGACAGTATCTGTTGGGCGTGTTTTACCAGTGCGTTGCGAGCAAACATTAATTGTAGACGCCCACCACCGACCTGCTGCCACAGGACTGCTGAGCGGATACCCGCCAGTAAGATGGCTCTGACTTTAGCTTGAATCTGATTGTTTTTTAATATATCAACTGAACCTGTAACCTGAATACGCGGACCTAATTTGCTGATAACGTCCACATAAATACCAGCCAGGACATTGATGATAGTATCGGAAAGCAAATCGTAGTGTTCTGTCTGTCGGCCCAATTGATTGATACGACTACCCAGTTCATTGAATGCTGAACGATTTTTATCGAGGCGTCGTTCAAGTGCTATGAGGCTGAATGTATAGCGGGACAACTCAGTATTAAGATCTCCACGGGTGCTATTCAGTATACTTAGCAAGGTTTTCAACCCTGTTGTCAGGTTACTTTCTTCATTGCCGAAAACGTCCAGTGTAGTGGCAGGGTTCACGATCAATATGCTGTTAAGCGAGGTTCTCAGAGCGTCGCTATTACAGTTGCCCTGATGTGCCAGTTGTTGAACCAGACAGGCAGATTGGCAGATACCGCCTAATGCCAGCGTAATGTCGTGATAATTTTTAGCCACAATTGCTCCTGTCATTGTTCTTTATAATAGCCTGCATGGGTGCCTTGCTGGATGGCGCATGGAGAAAGTATTGAGCAATCCTTTTATCAGTAGTGATAGTTGAATTGATGTTGGACTTCCACATTTGTACTGGAGTGCAATGCTGAATTCAGTAGATCATGCCATAAAACGCTGGTTGAACACAGCCTCTGGTAGGGCCAGATAGAGAGAAATATACAGATGCAGTTTTTCCAATTGCTGGTTATGTATGGCAATACAAGAAGATAATGTGCATATCTTTGTTTCGCTTGACTACTTTGTAATCGATTAACTGTCTACAGACAGTCTGAATGGGATTGGTTTCCTACGTTATTATCTCTTTTTATGTAGAAAGTATGATGGGTTGTCATTTAATGAAGATTCATTTTCTGCATGAAGTGTTATATGGAATAAATGATTATTGTTGGTATCTATCAGTAATAATTATAAGTAAAACTGTATTTTGTTTTTTTTATTTGCGTTTTTGATTTTTAACCGTTGTTATTCATTTTTTCCATATGAGTGGTTATTTAAATAGACGTTATGATGCATGTGAAATCAATATCAAAAGTTTGAGCAGATTCAAATTAATGATCAAAGATTTTCCTCAGCGTGCCGATAATAAAATAGAACTTTATTTCTTAGCCGGATGCAAGACTCTCCATAGGGCGAGTTCCAGCGGAAAAGCCATAATTACCTCATTTCATTGAGGTTAATACGTAACGCGTTTTATCAGGGGTAGAATTATGAGATTTCTTCGAGATATAAAAATAAGAACTATGATGGTTTTGATTCTTATCCTATTTTGTATTTTATGGGGAGGGGTGTCAGCATTTGCGCTTTACTCACTGGATCAATTGACTGAAGAGTTACAGTTGACGAATGTTCAGCAAGGAAATGGCGATATTATAAATGATGCTAATGCACATTATTATCGTGTTCAAAACCAGCTTTACAGTGCGTTAGACGCAAGAATCAAGGACAATTCTTCACTAGCGGATATCCAGCTCATGATGGCTGGAAAAGAGATGGATAAATTAAAGGAAGGGCTTGATCAATTTAAATCTATTGATCATGTCAACATTGATCCTAAGATTATTGGTTTAATCTACAACAGCTCCTATAAACTTTTCACCGAAGGTGTCACGCCGTTAGCGGATGCCATCAAAGCGAATCGGATTGATGATGCCAAAAAACTGACTCAAATTTTCCCTTCGCTGCGTAACAATTTTACGGTAGCCATCGAGCAATACAACAAGGCTATATTCCAGTTAAAAGCTGAAGCTCAGGACCGCATTTCTGTATGGGTGAACCGATGCCAGCAAATGTTGATTGCTGCGCTGATCGTCGGTTTTATCATTGTATTGCTCACCGACCGTTATCTGGCAACCTATGTTATCAAACCACTTGAGCTAATCAAAAAGCATCTGCAAGTTCTGGCTGTCGGTAATTTGTATACCAGAATGGTAAATACCGGAAGAAACTGTGTAGGTCAGCTCGTTCCTTATGTGCAGCAAATGCAGGATAACTGGGTAAAAACTGTTTCGGAAATCCGTGGCAGCTCTGAAGCTATTTATCGTGGAACCAGTGAAATTTCTTCCGGTAATACCGACTTGTCTTCACGCACCGAGGAACAGGCCTCTGCGCTTGAAGAAACTGCGAGCAGCATGGAGCAGCTCAGTGCTGCGGTGAAACAAAACGCTGACAATGCCAGCCAGGCAAGCGTGTTGGCACAGAATGCGTCGAAAACGGCACATGAAGGGGGTGATATCGTTGGCGAAGTGATTAAAACTATGGGGGCAATTAGTAGCAGTTCTCAGAAAATTGCCGATATCATTAACGTTATCAACAGTATTGCTTTCCAGACCAATATTCTGGCGTTGAATGCAGCAGTGGAGGCTGCGCGAGCCGGAGAGCAGGGGCGAGGATTTGCTGTAGTTGCCAGTGAGGTGCGGAGTCTGGCACAGCGTAGTGCGCAGGCGGCCAAAGAGATAGAAGGACTTATCGGGGAATCTGTCAATAATGTGAACATGGGGTCAACGCAAGTCACTCGTGCGGGTGATGCAATGGATAACATTGTTAAAGCTGTAACCAGCGTGACCGATATTATGGGTGAGATTGCATCCGCCTCCAATGAGCAAAGTAAGGGTATTTCCCAGGTAGGCCAAGCGATTGTAGAGATGGATAGTGTCACTCAGCAGAACGCCTCATTGGTTGAACAGTCAACGGCTGCTTCAGCATCGCTTGAAGAACAGGCACGACGTTTGACGGAAATCGTTTCTATTTTTCAGATGTCGGAGTCAGATGAACGTTCACCAGAGAGAGAAAGCAGCAGATCACAACCAATAGCGCTCCCTGGCGCAACGTCAGAGAAAAAAATGGTATCTAATGATAACAACTGGGAAAAATTCTGATTGTTGCCGAATACGTTAATGCAATAAGTAAAAAGGCGCCATCTGGCACCTGCCGATCATTGGCAAACTTATGTGCGGTGTCAGAACAGTGATAATGGGAGAGAAGAGTAAAGCATCCGCGTCAAGGATGGCGCGGCTTGAGCTTACAAGGAGGTACTTGCAGTGTCTTTACAATCTTTCGATTATCGCCGCGATGTGCACTTTGTTGTCAAGTTCAAGGACACCACCTGGCATCCTTTACCATGCGAAAAGAGTAACACGGTTAATCGTAAGCGGGTTGACGCTCTTCGATAATGCCTCCACCAAGACAGATTTCATCCTGATAGAAAACGGCAGATTGTCCTGGTGTGACAGCAGCGACTGGCTTGCCAAAGCGAACCTGAATCCGGTCACCGTCGATGGGGATAACCGTGCATGGAATATCAGCCTGTCGATAACGGGTTTTGACCACACAGTGCAGTTCATGGGTGAGTGGATTGCGGTCAACCCAATGCAATTGTTGGGCGATAAGACCATCAGACATCAATCTTGGATGTTCATGACCCTGAGCGACGTACAGAATATTATTCACGACGTCCTTATCTACGACATACCACGGATCGTCACCGCCTTCTTTCACGCCACCGATACCCAGGCCTTTGCGCTGTCCCAATGTGTGATACATCAACCCTTGATGCTCACCCATCGTTTTCCCATCATCAACTGAGATAATGGCGCCCGGTTGAGCCGGTAGATAGCGAGCCAGAAATTCGCGAAATTTACGCTCGCCAATAAAACAGATGCCAGTGGAATCTTTCTTTTTAGCCGTCGCTAAATCCAATTGTTCGGCAATTTTTCTGACCTGCGGTTTTTCCAGTTCACCGACCGGAAACAGGCTTTGTGCCAATTGTTGATGACTGAGTGTATAAAGAAAATAGCTTTGGTCTTTATTGCCATCCAGACCACGCAACAGGTGGCTTTTTCCATTAATATCCTGACGCCGGACATAGTGCCCAGTGGCAATAAAATCGGCACCCAGATCTTCGGCGGCAAATTCAAGGAAGGCTTTAAACTTGATCTCCTTGTTGCACAGAATATCGGGGTTCGGCGTGCGTCCCGCTTTATATTCCGCCAAGAAGTGTTCAAAAACGTTATCCCAGTATTCTGCGGCGAAATTTACTGTGTGCAACTCGACACCCAGCTTGTCGCAAACGGCTTGTGCATCGGCCAGATCAGTAGCGGCAGAACAGTATTCTGTGTCGTCATCCTCCTCCCAGTTCTTCATGAACAGGCCCTCGACCTGATATCCCTGTTGTTGAAGCAGGTAAGCGGAAACGGAAGAATCGACACCGCCGGACATACCGACAATTACTTTTTTCTGGCTGTTATCTGACATGAGAGTCTCACAAACTGAAAAATATATAATGCGTTAAGGCAAAAAACGGGTGGTGCATTTTAGCATGTTGACTATTGGGCTGCACCGCCTTCTGCTGCTGCTTTAGTATGGCCAGTTAAAGGCTTCCAGCAAAGCGAGTGGATAACGCAGACCACGTTGATAACAACGGATGCTTTCGGCGACTAGCGGGGAGCGTAACTGATCTGAATGAATGATTTCTTCTGCGGTCAGCCAGTGGCAACAGTCAATATCACTGTCTTGTGGCATGGTCGCAACACGTTCAGGCAGATCGATAGTAAAGCAGAACCGCAAAAAAGACGTATGGTCTGGGGCGATCCATTGGTGCAGTTGCAGAAAAGCCTGTGGCATGGCTTGTATGCCAGTTTCTTCACACAACTCACGACTGGCCGCCTGAATCAATGTCTCATCGGCTTCAAGGTGCCCGGCTGGCTGATTCCAGAGCCGTTTATGGTTAATAATTTCTTCCACTATCAAAAAATGACTCTCCGCCTGGACAACGCAGGCGACAGTGACGTGGGGTCTAAACATTATCTACCTCTTTCCATGCCCCAGGGAGTAGTCCCTCCAGGGTATGATTCAACATACTGTAACGTATCAGCCGCAGTGTAGGAAAACCTATGTGAGCCGTCATCCGGCGTACTTGTCTATTGCGGCCTTCGTACAGAGTAACTTTTAGCCAACACACCGGGATAGATTTCCGATCGCGAATAGGGGGGATTCTGGGCCATAACCATGCTGGTTCAGGAACTATCTCGACGTCTGCTGGCAGCGTGCGTCCGTCTTTTAATGCCAGACCAGCTTTAAACTGCGCGAGTGCCGTGTTATCAGGGATACCTTCAACCTGCGCATAATAGATTTTAGGTGTTCGTTTGCCGGGCTGTGTCAGACGGGCCTGAAGAACACCATCGTTGGTCAGGATCATCAGCCCTTCGCTATCGCGGTCCAAACGCCCTGCCGCATAGATGTCACTGAATGGTATATAGTCCTTCAGTGTTGTTCGTCCGGCCTCATCTGTGAACTGTGATAGTACATCGAAAGGTTTATTAAACAGCACAATACGACGCAGCTGAGAAGCAGGTGTGTTTTTTTTGAACGACCGTGAGCTGAAACGTTTAAACTTGTGATTTCTAACAGAGAATTTATTCATCTTCTTACTGGTTGCGAATGACAAAAACATTATACTCGAAATGGTTTGCGATTGGCGTGAGCTGAATATTCAAGTAGTATCGGCATACATCTTACAACTCATTAACAAAATTGCGCTCGAAGGAGAGGTTAATGGAAAGCAAAGTAGTTGTACCGGCGGAAGGTCAGAAAATCACAGTTGATAGTCAGGGTAAATTGGTGGTTCCTGATAACCCGGTTATTCCGTTCATTGAAGGGGACGGTATTGGTGTCGATGTTACTCCTGCCATGATTCATGTTGTTAATGCTGCAGTAAAAAAAGCTTATCAGGGAAAACGTGCTATTTCCTGGATGGAAATCTATACCGGTGAAAAATCAACACAAGTTTACGGTAAAGATGTCTGGTTGCCAGAAGAGACGCTGGATTTGATTCGTGAATATCGTGTGGCGATTAAAGGCCCTCTGACAACACCAGTCGGTGGCGGTATTCGCTCTTTAAACGTAGCGCTACGCCAGCAACTGGATCTTTATATTTGTCTGCGTCCGGTTCGTTATTATGAAGGGACGCCAAGCCCGGTAAAACATCCGGAACTGACTGACATGGTGATCTTTCGTGAAAACGCAGAAGACATCTATGCAGGCATTGAGTGGAAAGCAGGTACTGCTGAAGCAGATAAAGTGATTACATTCCTGCGTGAAGAGATGGGCGTTACTAAAATCCGCTTCCCACAGCAGTGTGGTATTGGTGTGAAGCCGTGCTCTGAAGAAGGGACCAAACGCCTGGTACGCGCAGCGATTGAATATGCCATCACGAATGACCGTGATTCCCTCACGCTGGTGCATAAAGGCAATATCATGAAGTTTACTGAAGGGGCCTTTAAAGATTGGGGATATCAGCTTGCTCGCGAAGAGTTTGGCGGTGAACTGATTGATGGCGGACCATGGGTAAAAATCAAGAATCCGAAAACGGGTAAAGATATTGTTGTTAAAGATGTTATTGCCGATGCGTTCCTGCAACAAATTTTACTGCGTCCGGCTGAATATGATGTGATCGCTTGCATGAACCTGAATGGTGACTACATTTCAGATGCTTTGGCCGCGCAGGTCGGTGGTATCGGTATTGCCCCGGGAGCCAACATTGGTGACGAGTGTGCGCTATTTGAAGCTACTCATGGCACTGCACCAAAATATGCGGGCCAGGATAAGGTCAACCCTGGTTCTATTATCTTGTCTGCAGAGATGATGTTACGCCATATGGAATGGTTTGAAGCCGCTGACCTGATTGTTCAAGGCATGGAAGGGGCGATTAAAAATAAGACTGTAACTTACGATTTTGAACGTCTGATGGATGGTGCGACATTGCGTAAATGCAGTGAGTTTGCGCAAGATATTATTGACAATATGTAAGATATTATAATTTTGAACCTCACGACACTTGAGTTTCGTGGGGTTCGTTATTACAACTTGTCAGTTTTGAATCAGCATTTACGTCCATCTAATGGGATTTTTCCCTCTTAGTTGTGCTGATCGAGTCCATGTTTCTCATGTGAGGAAGTGCTCTCTCTGAGTATGTAACGCCGTGTTTTTCCCCAATTAATATTGAATAGTGCCCACTTTCACCAGTAGCGTGAAGATTAATGACAAAGAGTGGTTTTTTCACCACAATGTTCTTAATTTAGCTGTCGTGGTGAGTCTGCTATTTCGCTGATGAGTATTAGATGTACTATTATCTATGCATAGAGATGATAATTTTTAATCCTTTATTTTTTGCAAATCTTGGCATTTTCCGTTGTAACATAAAGTAATTTACTTAGGTAACTTAATGTATTTATTCCTTGATTACTGATCTCAAGGGTGTAAGAACAGCGCAAAATTTTTTATCATAATGCTTTCTCAATGCCTGCATTTTGCTATTGTGTCAAACACTGCTTGGCAATTGTATTGAGTGATGTAACCATTTCAACAAGGTAAACAGGCAAAAAAGGATAGTAGACAGTTATCGTATTATCACTAATCAACAGGTCGGTGGTTTTCTCCATCGATAACCTGTTTTTGTGTGATCAAAAAGAAACGGCACTGAGTTCTATGGCAACCAGCTACAAATTTTGACAGCTAAAACAATGGATAATGTAAGGGGAACCCCATGAGTCGAGCCCCAGTAAATAAAGATGAACAAAACCGGCTTGCGGCGTTGAGTGAGTATGGTATCAATTGCCCATTGTCTGATTCTGGTTTTAATAATCTGACTAACCTGGCGGCAAATGTTTTTAATGTTCCTATCGTATTAGTTTCTCTTCTGGAAGGAGAGCGTCAGCTCATTGCGGTCGGCACAGGGGTTTCAACTTGTGAGACGCCACGTGAAATTTCATTTTGTACCCATACGATCCTCAGAAAAAGGATTATGGTTATTTCTGATGCTCGCAAAGATTCCCGTTTTAAAAATAGTCCTCTAGTGATCGGAAAACCCCACATCAGGTTCTATGCTGGGATTCCGCTGCGAACGTCCACTGGTTATGCTATTGGTGCGCTTAGCATTATCGACCAGAAACCGCGAACATCGTTCAGTGCAAGAGATGCTCATAACTTGCAGGATTTGGCTGCATTAGTTATGGATAAGTTGGAAATGCGGCGGCTTCAATTGGCTAGGATGGATAGTCAGATACGTTTTGAACATATCGCAAAAACATCACCAGACACCGTTTTATGTGTTGATGAGAAAGGGATTATCACCTTCTGGAATGAATCGGCTGAAAAAATGCTGGAATATACCAGAGAACAGATAGTTGGCCAGCACATCAGCACAGTGGTACCTGATATGTTTGTGGTTCAGCTTCATCATCTTTCTATGGACAGCACGGCGCAGCTCAAAGGCGGTAGCATTAAACGTGAAGCCCGGACCATGAGTGGTGCGCTACTTCCGATCGAAATTTCCGTGTCTATGTGGAAAGAGAATAATACTGCCAGTTACTGCGCCATTTTGCGAGATGCGATGGAGCGTCGGCGTTATGAAGAACGGTTATTTCTTCAAGCTCATCGTGATCCGCTCACAGGGCTTGCCAACCGGACGTTACTGACATCGACTTTAGAGCAAGTAGTGAAGGTCGGTTCCTCCGTGTGCGTGATGATAATCGATCTGGATGGTTTTAAATATATTAACGATAGTTTGGGCCACCCCAGCGGGGATGAAATTCTTATCAGTGTAGCAAAAAAGTTGCAGGCCAGTGTCCGTAGCGATGATCTTGTGGCGCGTATGGGCGGAGATGAATTTGCTTTGCTGCTGCCTCGACTTGATGATCCCCGACTGGCAGCAAATATTGCTGAACGGATTATCTATGATATTTCTCAGGCTATTATTATCGAGGATAAGCAGATCAATACCAGTGCCAGCATTGGCTTGGTCATGCACCCGTCCAACGGAGTATCGGTGCAGGATCTGTTAACCAGTGCTGATTTGGCGTTATACCAGGCTAAGGCAGAGGGGCGTAACTGTTACCGTTTCTTCACTCGTGAGTTAAGGGAAGTTTTTCAAGCCAAGCATGCTTTCCAACTGGAATTTATTCGTGCGTATGAACAGAGTGAATTTGAGGTATTTTATCAACCGCAGGTCAGCCTGATTGATAATCGGATTGTTGGCGCTGAGGCGCTGCTACGCTGGCGACATCCTTATAAAGGATTACTGAGTCCTGCTGCTTTCATTGCAGCATTGGAACGAGGTCCATGGGCCGAGCGTGTTGGTGACTGGGTTTTACAAACAGCTTGCTGGCAGGCTGCGGATTGGCGCAATGCCGGTGCCAAAGATTTTCGTATCAGTGTTAATCTGTTTGCTGCTCAGTTCCGTTCTGGAATGCTGGCACAAAATATAAAGTCGGTACTATCCCTCACTGGATTGCCCCCGGACGCTTTGGAGCTTGAAATCACCGAAAATATCATTCTTCGACATGATGAAAATATGTTGCAGCTTTTAAACGAGCTTCGTGACGAAGGCGTTGGTATCGCATTTGATGATTATGGTACCGGATATGCCTCGTTAAGTATGTTGAAAAATTATCCGGTAACTCGGCTCAAAATTGACCAGACTTTTGTTTTTGCCATGTGTGATTCTCCCCCTGATGCGGCAATCGTTCGCGCTATTCTTTACCTTGGCAAAAGTTTTGGTCTGAATGTTATTGCTGAAGGCGTTGAAACGCAGGAACAGTATGAGCGATTAAGAAATAAAGGGTGTGAACAGGCTCAGGGATATCTGTTTGGGCGTCCTGTACCTGCTGTTGAGTTTGAGAAATTACTTGGATTAGGTAAGGAATCTAACACAGTGTAATTGATGGCCACAGCGGAAAGGCACTGTCTTAAAATCAACCATTTTTTGGTAGAGTGATGATTTTTAATCAGTTGCCTTTTTGCTTAATGAAGGGGCGCTTTTTGAGCAACCCAATTAAAAAATAACCAGAACGTACTTGCAAATAATGTTTATATCCGCATTAAAAATCATATCGCTCCTTACTACTATCCCGGCATTTATTGATTCTTTTTTGGCTTCCATATGGTTTTGTACAAAGTGGCAGTAAGTGTATTGCATGGGAAAGATAAATGTATTTGTGCCTAAAAAATTCCTCCTTTTTGCCTGAGGTGGTAGAGGAGAATGTAAAGTTATGTGTATTTAGTAACTGAAACGTTAAGAATGCTTGAAAACATTACGGCAGACCATACGATATCAATGTTTCAGACACCATTCTGGTGTTGTTTTCATTGAGTGAGGGAATCAGATCCATATGATGCGTATTGCGCTTTTCCTTATCACCAACCTGGCGGTGATGTTGGTATTCGGGTTAGTGCTCAGCCTGACAGGAATTCAGTCCAGCAGTGTACAAGGATTAGTGATCATGTCCGGACTGTTTGGTTTTGGCGGCGCTTTTGTTTCACTGTTGATGTCGAAATGGATGGCATTGCGTTCAGTCGGTGGTGAAGTGATTGAACAACCACGTAATGAAACAGAACGCTGGCTGCTTACCACCGTTAGAGAACTATCACAGCAAGTAGGCATTACTATGCCGCAGGTTGCTGTTTACCATTCTCCTGATATCAATGCTTTTGCCACGGGTGCTCGCCGTGATGCTTCTTTGGTCGCTGTCAGCAGTGGCCTGTTGCAGAATATGAACCGTGATGAGGCTCAAGCAGTTATCGCCCATGAAATCAGTCATGTTGCCAATGGGGATATGGTTACCATGACGTTGATTCAGGGAGTAGTTAACACCTTTGTCATCTTTATCTCACGGCTTCTTGCCCAAGTGGTTTCTGGTTTCCTTTCAGGTAACAGAGATGATGGTGAGGAAGGCAGTGGTGGAAATCCACTGGTTTATTTTGCGGTCGCGACGGTCTTGGAACTGCTATTTGGCATTTTGGCCAGTATTATCACGATGTGGTTTTCCCGTTATCGTGAATTTCATGCCGATGCCGGTTCAGCCACGTTAGTAGGTCGGGAAAAAATGATTGCTGCTTTACAGCGTCTGAAAACCAGTTACGAGCCACAAGAAGATAGCAGTATGATGGCGTTTTGTATTAATGGTAAGTCTAAATCATTTAGTGAACTGTTTATGTCTCATCCGCCACTGGATAAGCGCATCGAAGCACTTCGTAATGGCTCATACCTGAAATAACTAACGTCTTCTCTAGTTTGTCGATAAAGGCTCCGAATGGGGCCTTTTTTTTTGAAAAACAGGGATAATGACAACACTGTCTATTTTCCAGTACTGGATAAAATAATCTTGCCTCAAATCAAACAGTGAGTGAAAACATCTGAAATATTTCATAAAATAAAACCACGATCACGGAAAAGTGAAACGATGTTTCTAAAATATCAATATTACAGGTGAACTGTTTGAGCTACGTTGCAACATAGTTCTCAGACGACATCAGATTCTTCATGATAAGCGCTAAGGATTTACAGATGGCTAAAGGTAATAAGCTTCCTTTCACGTTTCATACCTACCAGGATCCAGTAACTGGTACTGACGTTGTACGTCTCACTCCTCCCGATGTCATCTGTCACCGCAATTATTTTTATCAGAAATGTTTCAGTAATGATGGAAGTAACTTGTTATTTGGTGGCGCTTTTGACGGTTCGTGGAACTATTATTTACTGGATCTTAAAAAACAACAGGCAACACAGCTAACAGAAGGGACGGGTGATAATACGTTTGGAGGATTTCTATCACCGAAAGATGATGCACTCTATTACGTAAAAAAGACACGTAACTTGATGCGCGTGGATCTGGAAACACTGGAAGAATCGACCATTTATCAGGTTCCGGATGATTGGGTTGGATACGGTACTTGGGTGGCTAATTCTGATTGTAGCAAGATGGTGGGGATTGAAATTAAAAAAGAGGACTGGAAACCGCTTACTGATTGGAAAAAGTTTCAGGAGTTCTATTTCACTAATCCATGTTGCCGCTTGATTTGTGTAGACCTACAGACGGGTAAGGCAAAAACCATTCTTAAAGAAAACCAATGGCTTGGACATCCAATCTATCGCCCTGGCGATGATAATACCGTTGCCTTCTGCCATGAGGGACCGCATGATCTGGTCGATGCCCGTATGTGGTTCATTAATGAGGACGGTAGCAACATGCGGAAGGTGAAAGAGCATGCACCGGGTGAAAGTTGTACTCATGAATTCTGGGTTCCAGATGGTTCCGCCCTTGTTTATGTCTCTTATATGAAAGGCAGTACGAATCGTTTTATCTGTAGTATTGACCCCGTAACATTAGAAAACCGGCAATTGATGGAAATGCCAGCCTGTTCACACTTGATGAGTAACTATGACGGTACGTTAATGGTGGGTGATGGCTCCAATGCGCCAGTAGATGTGAAGGACGATGGTGGTTATAAGATTGAAAATGATCCTTTCTTGTATGTATTTAATATGAAAACGGGTAAACAACATCGGGTCGCTCAACATAACACCTCCTGGGACGTTCTGGAGGGAGATCGCCAAGTAACCCATCCGCATCCATCTTTTACACCGGATAATAAACAAATTTTGTTTACATCTGATATGGATGGTATGCCAGCATTATATCTGGCGAAAGTGCCGGACTCTGTCTGGCAATAATGCTTCAAGAAACCACGTGCAATCAGGCGTGGTTTCTAGCTTTTTGATGTTAGGTAAATATCAGAGAGGCAACGCTTATAACCAACAACTTATTGAGAGTGTCGATTATAGATGATTGTTCCATTGCCATACTCAAAGTGTTCCCTTTATACTAAAACCATTGTTCTATTTTTTTTAAAACAAAAAAACTGAGTAGGGTAACCACCAAAATGGCTATTGCAGATTTAGATAAACAACCCGATTCCGTGTCGTCTGTCTTGAAGGTTTTTGGTATCTTGCAGGCGTTAGGCGAAGAACGTGAAATTGGTATCACTGAGCTTTCACAGCGTGTCATGATGTCTAAAAGTACAGTTTATCGTTTCCTACAAACGATGAAGTCTTTAGGCTATGTTGCTCAGGAAGGTGAGTCGGAAAAATACTCGCTTACGCTAAAATTGTTTGAACTAGGAGCGAAGGCACTACAAAACGTCGATTTGATCCGCAGCGCTGATATTCAGATGAGGGAACTTTCTGCACTCACGCGGGAAACTATTCATTTGGGGGCGTTGGATGAAGACAGTATCGTCTATATCCATAAAATCGACTCTATGTATAACTTGCGGATGTATTCGCGTATTGGCCGCCGTAATCCATTACACAGTACTGCAATTGGTAAGGTTTTACTGGCTTGGCGTGACCGTGAGGAAGTAAAAGAAATCCTGAAACTGGTAGAGTTCAAACGCAGTACACCGCGTACGCTTTGCAGTGCTGAGGAGCTGTTACCTCAGCTTGACCTGGTCCACAGCCAAGGGTATGGCGAGGATAATGAAGAGCAGGAAGAAGGGTTGCGTTGTATTGCTGTTCCTGTCTTTGACCGTTTTGGCGTGGTTATCGCGGGTTTGAGCGTATCGTTTCCCACTATCCGCTTTTCTGAGGACAATAAGCAGGAGTATGTAGCGATGCTGCATACCGCCGCTCGCAATATTTCTGAACAGATGGGATATCACGATTACCCATTCTGAATCTGGGTTTGACTTAGATTAGCCTGTCTTGGTGACAGGCTTTTTACTGCCATTAAAAAACGATCATATATCGCAGCATATCTATCTGTAATTGTATGGACAGCATAATTCGGGGTCGAATTTACCCGAGACTCGGTGCTACAGTATTCGTTTTAATCAGCCAATGTTAATAGGGTTCGACATGAGTGAAGTAGCTTCAAGCTCGTTAGGGGGTATTTTTGTTGTTTTGGTCATGTTGTTGATTATGTTCATCTGGTTTTTTATTAATCGGATCAGTGTTCGAGCTAATGAACAAATCAGACTGCTACAGGAAATCGTGGAACAACAGAAGCTGCAATCTGATCTGTTGCAGACATTGGTGACGGCTGTGGGCAGAGATCAAGGTAATACTCCGTCGGATTCAGAGTATAACGCTGATGAAGATATTTATTTCAAAGATGTGATCCCGGAACGTTGATATGGGACGCTGAGGGTGGGTTATAGAGCATTACTATCCCTAATTTTCATACAAACCCAGCGCAAAGTAGAACGATGACATGTCAGTTAAAACATACAGGCGCTTTCTTAAGTAGAATCCCGAGAACTGGCATTCTGACCTGATTGATTAGAGGATGTATCTTATGGGGTGCTCTTGTATCTGATGATGAATGAAATGGAGTCTGTTAGAGATAAGCATGAATAATTGCCTGTTATGGCAGTATATTTGCCCATAGTAGGTGGAATGCGTCTCTGCATGATGCTACTCTACGCCGTCGAGTTACGGGGTGAGTTTACTGGTTGCTTCAAACCAATTAGACGAGCCATAGTAATCTCTTGGATTAACCGTTTGGGACATATTTAACAATTGTGGGTTAAATAAAGTTCTCACTCACTGAAATAAAACACAATTATCTTTTGTATGTGATCTTGCGTGTGGGTCACCACTGCAAATAAGGGAATTATCATGCCTGTTATTACACTTCCTGATGGTAGTCAACGCCATTATGACCGCTCAGTTTCTCCTCTTGATGTTGCCATGGATATTGGTCCAGGTCTGGCGAAAGCTTGTATCGCTGGCCGAGTAAATGGCGAATTGATCGATGCAACCGATCCGATTGAATCGGATGTCGAACTGGCAATCATCACCGCTAAAGATGACGCCGGTCTAGAGATTATCCGTCACTCCTGTGCGCATTTGTTAGGCCATGCTATTAAACAATTATGGCCAGACACCAAAATGGCGATCGGTCCGGTGATTGATCATGGTTTTTACTATGATATCGATTTGGATCACATGCTGACTCAGGAAGATATTGACCTGCTTGAAAAGCGTATGCATGAGCTGGCCAGCAAAGATTACGATGTCATCAAGAAAAAAGTGAGCTGGCAGGAAGCGCGCGATACATTTATGACCCGCGGAGAAGTCTATAAGGTCGCTATCCTTGATGAAAATATCAGCCATGACGACCATCCTGGTCTGTATCATCATGAAGAATATATCGATATGTGCCGTGGTCCGCATGTACCGAATATGCGGTTTTGTCACCATTTCAAATTACAGAAAACGTCAGGTGCTTACTGGCGGGGTGATAGCAAAAATAAAATGCTGCAACGTATTTATGGCACCGCATGGGCGGATAAAAAGCAGTTAAGTGCTTATTTGCAACGTATGGAAGAAGCCGCCAAGCGTGATCACCGTAAAATCGGTAAACAGCTTGATTTGTACCACATGCAGGAAGAAGCGCCAGGCATGGTATTCTGGCATAACGATGGCTGGACAATTTTCCGTGAGCTTGAAGCCTTTGTTCGTATGAAGCTCAAAGAGTACCAGTATCAGGAAGTAAAAGGCCCGTTTATGATGGATCGTGTCCTGTGGGAAAAAACGGGGCATTGGGAAAATTATGCAGAACACATGTTTACGACGTCTTCTGAGAACCGTGAATATTGCATTAAACCGATGAACTGCCCAGGACATGTGCAAATTTTTAATCAGGGTCTCAAATCTTATCGTGATTTGCCGTTGCGTATGGCCGAATTTGGTAGTTGTCACCGTAATGAACCATCAGGTTCGCTGCATGGTTTAATGCGGGTTCGCGGTTTCACGCAGGATGACGCGCATATTTTCTGTACTGAAGATCAGGTTCGTAGTGAAGTAAATAGCTGTATAAAAATGGTTTATGACATGTACAGCACTTTTGGTTTTGAAAAGATTGTAGTGAAACTTTCTACTCGTCCTGAGAAACGTATTGGTACTGATGAGATGTGGACCCGTGCTGAAGATGATTTAGCCGCAGCGTTGGCGGAAAATAGCATTCCGTTTGAGTTCCAGCCGGGAGAGGGGGCGTTTTACGGTCCAAAGATCGAATTCACTCTGCATGATTGTTTGGATCGTGCCTGGCAGTGTGGTACGGTGCAGCTCGACTTTTCATTACCTGGACGTTTGAATGCTTCTTATGTCGGAGAAAGTAATGAACGTCAGGTACCAGTAATGATTCACCGGGCTATACTGGGATCTATGGAGCGATTTATCGGTATTCTTACAGAAGAATACGCAGGCTTTTTCCCAACATGGTTAGCTCCGGTACAGGTGGTGATTATGAATATCACCGACAATCAGTCTGATTATGTCAGCGAATTAACCAGAAAACTGCAGGAAGCAGGAATTCGCGTCAAAGCAGACTTGAGAAATGAGAAGATAGGCTTTAAAATCCGCGAGCACACTTTGCGGCGTGTTCCTTATATGCTTGTCTGCGGCGACAAAGAAGTTGAAGCAGGTAAAGTTGCAGTCCGTACTCGTCGTGGTAAGGATTTGGGGAGCCTGGATGTCCGTGAAGTGATCAGTAAGCTGCAGGAAGAGATTCGCAGCCGTAGTCTTCATCAATTGGAGGAATAAAGTATTAAAGGCGGAAAACGAGTTCAACCGGCGCGTCCTAATCGCATCAACAGAGAAATTCGCGCACACGAGGTACGTCTAACGGGTATTGATGGCGAACAGCTTGGTATTGTCAGCCTGAATGAAGCGTTAGAAAAAGCCGAGGAAGCAGGTGTCGATTTAGTAGAAATCAGTCCGAACGCCGAGCCGCCGGTTTGCCGAATCATGGATTACGGCAAGTTCCTCTATGAGAAGAGTAAGGCCACTAAAGAGCAGAAGAAGAAGCAAAAAGTTATTCAGGTCAAGGAAATCAAATTCCGACCTGGTACCGATGATGGCGACTATCAGGTCAAACTACGCAACCTGATTCGCTTTCTGGAAGATGGTGATAAAGCCAAAATAACACTACGTTTTCGTGGACGTGAAATGGCACACCAACAGATTGGTATCGAAATGCTTAATCGCGTTCGTGACGATCTGAGTGAACTGGCAGTTGTTGAGTCCTTCCCGACGAAGATCGAGGGCCGCCAGATGATTATGGTGCTTGCACCGAAGAAGAAACAGTAAGGCATTCAAGTAACATATCCGCGCTACTTTTATGTGGCGCGTTTTGTTCGCCTTATCTGGTTCGTTGTTAATTAACAATGCGAAGTGGAAATAATAATGCCAAAGATTAAAACAGTACGTGGCGCCGCGAAACGCTTCAAAAAAACCGCTAATGGTGGTTTTAAGCGTAAGCATGCTAACCTGCGTCATATTCTGACCAAAAAGGCGACTAAACGTAAACGTCATCTGCGTCCGAAAGGTCTGGTCTCCAAAGGAGATTTGGGCTTGGTCGTTGCGTGCCTACCTTACGCATAAGTAACTTTTTTTAATTCAGAATAAGACATTAGGAGAGAGCATATGGCTCGCGTAAAACGTGGTGTAGTTGCCCGTGCACGTCACAAGAAAGTATTGAAACAAGCGAAAGGTTACTATGGTGCCCGTTCGCGTGTTTATCGTGTTGCCTTCCAGGCAGTAATCAAAGCTGGTCAGTATGCTTACCGTGACCGTCGTCAGCGTAAACGTCAGTTCCGTCAGCTGTGGATTGCACGTATCAATGCAGCAGCCCGTCAGAATGGTTTGTCTTACAGTAAGTTCATCAATGGCTTGAAAAAAGCCTCTGTTGAAATTGACCGTAAGATTTTGGCTGATATCGCCGTATTCGACAAAATTGCCTTTAGTGCATTGGTCGAAAAAGCGAAATTAGCACTGGTGTAAGCCAGCTAAAAGAGGGAGCTTGTCTCCCTCTTTTCCGTTTTATGATAAATCGTATTGATGAATGAATTTATATTTTCCGTCTTTCGAAAACGAAGAAAATGTGTTTATATTCTCAACAAGTTAGACGATGACAAGGTAACGCAAGTATGCAAACTGCTATTTTCCGTTTCTTTTTTTTCTTTAGCGCCTGAATCCCAGGGGCTTTGCGCGTAAGAAAAGAAACAAAAAGTAGCGCTTAAGCCTCCTCTGTGGAGGCTTTTTTATTTGATCCCGGAAATGTATTTAATGGCAGGATCATCGTTGTTACATGCGCACTGATAACCATACTTTTCCAATTATGATCATTGGACATACAGGCAGAAGAAGAGGAATGCAATGCCACATCTCGCAGAGCTGGTTGCCAAAGCCAGAACAGCCATAGAAGAGACTCAAGATATCACTACACTGGAAAATGTGCGTGTTGAATATCTGGGTAAAAAAGGTCACTTAACCCTTCAGATGACCTCGCTGCGCGAGCTGCCTGCTGAAGAACGTCCCGCCGCGGGTGCGGTAATCAATCAGGCAAAGCAGGATGTTCAGGAAGCGCTGAATACCCGCAAACAAGCACTGGAATCAGCTGAAATGAATGCTCGCCTGGCCGCAGAAACAATAGATGTTTCTCTGCCAGGGAGAACCATGGAAAACGGGGGGCTACATCCGATAACCCGTACCATTGACCGGATTGAAACTTTTTTCGGCGAACTGGGATTTTCAGTGGCATCAGGTCCGGAAATTGAAGATGACTATCATAACTTTGATGCGTTGAATATTCCCGGTCATCATCCTGCACGCGCCGATCATGACACATTCTGGTTTGATGCCGGGCGCTTGTTGCGTACACAGACTTCAGGCGTGCAAATTCGTACAATGGAAAAACAGCAGCCGCCGATTCGCATTATTGCGCCAGGCCGTGTTTATCGTAACGACTATGATCAAACGCACACGCCGATGTTCCATCAGATGGAAGGGTTGATTATTGACAAAAATATCAACTTTACCAATCTGAAAGGGACGCTGCATGATTTTCTGCGCAACTTCTTTGAGGAAGATTTACAGGTCCGTTTTCGTCCTTCCTATTTCCCTTTTACAGAGCCTTCAGCTGAAGTGGATGTAATGGGTAAAAATGGTAAATGGCTCGAAGTTTTGGGATGCGGCATGGTGCATCCGAATGTGCTACGTAATGTGGGGGTCGACCCAGAAGTTTACTCTGGTTTTGCATTCGGCATGGGTATGGAACGCCTGACGATGTTGCGTTATGGCGTCACCGACTTACGTGCATTCTTTGAAAACGATTTACGCTTCCTCAAACAGTTTAAATAAGGCGGATACATCATCATGAAATTCAGTGAACTCTGGTTACGCGAATGGGTTAATCCAGCAATCAGCAGCGATGCCTTATCTGAACAAATTACTATGGCGGGTCTTGAAGTCGATGGCGTTGAAGCTGTTGCTGGCGCCTTCCATGGTGTTGTTGTTGGGGAAGTGATGGAGTGCGCACAGCACCCTAATGCGGATAAGTTGCGTGTAACAAAGGTTAATGTTGGAGGTGAACGCCTGCTGAATATCGTTTGTGGCGCACCGAATTGTCGTCAGGGCTTGAAAGTTGCAGTCGCAACCGTGGGGGCTGTTCTTCCCGGCGATTTTAAAATCAAAGCGGCAAAATTGCGTGGTGAACCTTCGGAAGGGATGTTGTGTTCATTTTCGGAGTTGGCTATTACCGATGATCACAGTGGCATCATTGAGTTACCACTGGATGCCCCAGTAGGTAGCGATATCCGTGACTATTTAGCGCTCAATGACCACACTATCGAAATCAGTGTGACACCGAACCGTGCGGATTGCCTGGGCATCCTGGGGGTCGCACGTGATGTGGCTGTATTGAATGCGTTGGCGTTGACTGAACCGGAAATTGCACCGGTTGATGTCGTTATTCAGGATACGTTTCCGATTAGCGTTGAGGCGACTCAAGCTTGTCCGCGTTATCTGGGCCGGGTAGTGAAGGGCATTAATATTAAGGCGACAACACCGCTGTGGATGAGTGAAAAACTGCGGCGCTGCGGTATTCGTTCTATCGATCCGGTGGTGGATGTTACCAACTATGTCTTGTTGGAACTGGGACAACCCATGCATGCCTTCGATCTGAGCCGTCTGGAAGGTGGTATTGTCGTGCGTATGGCCAAAGATGGCGAAGTTCTGCGCCTGTTGGATGGTAGTGATGCCACATTGAACAGTGACACACTGGTGATTGCGGACCACCAAAAGGCTCTGGCTATAGGTGGAATTTTCGGTGGGGAACACTCGGGTGTAAATGAGGACACACAGGATGTGTTGCTGGAGTGTGCTTACTTCAACCCGCTGTCTATCACTGGTCGTGCCCGTCGTTATGGTCTGCACACGGATGCGTCCCATCGCTATGAGCGTGGTGTTGACCCGGCCTTGCAACATAAGGCTATCGAACGTGCTACCCGTTTACTTTTGGATATCTGTGGCGGCAATGCCGGGCCGGTCATTGATGTTACTAGCGAAAAAGACTTACCTGTTCGAGCCACCATTGAACTGCGCCGAGAAAAGCTGGATCGGCTGATTGGTCATCATATTGCCGATGAAAAAGTCAGCACTATCCTGAGCCATCTGGGCTGTCAGGTAACGAAAACCAATGCTGGATGGCAGGCGGTAGCACCAAGTTGGCGTTTCGATATGGAAATCGAAGAGGACCTGGTGGAAGAGGTCGCACGCATATATGGCTATGATAATATTCCCAATGTGGCGACGCTGGCACCACTGACAATGACTCAGCATCGTGAAGCGGATTTGTCGCTCAAACGAGTGAAAACCATGTTGGTTGACCGTGGATTCCAAGAAGCAATTACTTACAGTTTTGTTGATCCCAAAATTCAGTCTCTGGTTCATCCAGATGAAGAGGCTTTGATTCTGCCTAGTCCGATTTCGGTTGAAATGTCCGCGATGAGACTCTCACTGTGGAGCGGTTTACTGGAAGCGATAGTCTATAATCAGAACCGTCAGCAAAGCCGTCTACGTCTGTTTGAAAGCGGTTTACGCTTTGTTCCGGATCAAAGTGCAGACCTGGGCATTCGTCAGGATATGATGTTGGCAGGGGTGATTACTGGAACGCGGTATGAAGAGCACTGGGATCTGACCCGTCAGGCTGTTGATTTCTATGATTTGAAAGGTGATCTGGAAGCTATTCTGGCATTGACAGGTAAGCAGTCAGCCATTGAATTTCGTGCTGAGGCGAACCCGGCATTACATCCAGGGCAAAGTGCTGCAATTTATTTAGGTGAAGAACGCATTGGTTTTATTGGTGTCATTCATCCTGAGCTGGAACGTAAACTGGATCTGAATGGGCGTACTGTAGTGTTTGAAGTCTGCTGGGATCGGCTTGCAGACCGCGTGGTGCCTGATGCGAAGGACATTTCACGCTTCCCGTCTAATCGTCGCGACATCGCTGTGGTCGTCTCTGAAAACGTGCTCGCAGGCGATGTTTTAACCGAATGCAAGAAAGTTGGCGCAAATCAGTTAGTTGGCGTAAACTTATTTGACGTGTACCGAGGAAAGGGCGTAGCGGAAGGGTATAAGAGCCTGGCTATTAGCCTGATATTGCAGGATACCTCTCGTACACTGGCAGAAGAGGAAATTGCCGCTACGGTTGCGCAATGTGTGGCGGCATTAAAACAGCGATTCCAAGCATCCTTGAGGGATTGAACCTATGGCGCTTACAAAAGCTGAAATGTCAGAATACCTGTTTGAAAAGCTTGGGCTGAGCAAACGGGATGCCAAAGAGCTAGTCGAGCTGTTTTTTGAAGAAGTTCGTCGCGCTTTGGAAAATGGCGAGCAAGTCAAATTGTCTGGTTTTGGTAATTTTGACTTGCGAGACAAGAACCAACGACCGGGACGTAACCCAAAAACTGGCGAAGATATTCCGATTACGGCGCGTCGTGTGGTCACGTTCCGTCCGGGGCAGAAATTGAAAAGTCGGGTAGAAAACGCTTCACCCAAAGAATGAAGAGTTAAACCAAAGGCCGCGTAAGCGGCCTTTTTTTTTGTCTATAGAAAACCCCCAGCTAGGCTGGGGGTTCCGTAAAGCTTTCAGCTATAAGTCGGTTATAAAAACCCCTTTCGATTTGTTAAAACACCTTGCGGTCTGGCAACTGCAAAAGTTAAGCAAAAAATTGAAAGGGGGTCCCATGGGGGACGAAAAGAGCTTAGCGCACACCCGATGGAACTGTAAATATCACATCGTTTTTGCGCCGAAGTACCGAAGGCAGGTGTTCTATGGAGAAAAGCGTAGGGCAATTGGCGGCATATTAAGAAAGTTGTGTGAATGGAAAAACGTGAACCTCGTGGAGGCAGAATGTTGTGTGGATCACATCCATATGCTTCTGGAGATCCCGCCGAAGATGAGTGTGTCGAGTTTTATGGGATACCTGAAGGGTAAGAGTAGCCTGATGGTTTATGAGCAATTTGGCGATTTGAAGTTTAAATACCGAAATCGAGAATTCTGGTGTCGAGGGTATTATGTAGATACGGTGGGAAAGAATACATCGAAGATACAAGAATACATAAAGCACCAATTGGAGCAAGATAAGTTGGGTGAGCAACTCTCGATCCCATATCCGGGTAGCCCGTTTACGGGCCGTAAGTAATCCATAGATGCAAATGTCAGATCGCGATGCGCCTGTTAGGGCGCGGCTGGTAACAGAGCCTTATAGGCGCATATGAAAAACCTCCGGCTATGCCGGAGGATATTTATTTGAGTGAGCGATGAACTTTAGGTATCGCTAGAGGGTTTCTTTGTTTTGGGTACAAGGTGAGGGGGCACTGGGCGATAGTCATCTATTAAATGACGGATAGCCAGAATAGGGTGATACAACAGCATTCGTGGTCCTGACCAGCGCATTATTGTTTTGATTTCTTCGCGTTTTGCTGGTTGATAGCAATGGATGGGGCATTGTTTGCAGGCCGGTTTTTCTTCTTTAAAGTAACATCTTTCCAGACGATTCACCGCATATTGGAATAGATGAACATAACGGTCGGCATCGTTTTCTGGTGCTGGATGCCTTTTTTCATACAGATCAATCATCAAGCTGACAGTATGGATTTCTCGTTGGATTCGTTTCCCCGGCATAATATTATTTCTCCCATCTCCTGCTGCACAGTGCTTGAGTTAATAGATATATTTTATATGCAATTTATAAATGATGAAATAGTGGTTCACACCACAACACCACAAGAATAAAGATGGAATGCACATTATCGATCAAGGGGCGAAAAAATACGTTTATGAGGAACGTGTTGCCATCCAGGACAGCAGTGATCCTACCGTGATCATGAGAACTCCCTGCCAGAACGAAAAGGTGGGGATAATATTCAGCCATAATGCACTCAGTAATGCAGATAGCATTGGCGTAAAGTAAGATGCGGTGGCCAGCAATGTGAGATTACCCCGCTGTATGCCGATGTCCCACGCCATATACGATAATGCCGTAGAGCCTGCGATAAACAGCAATTCCAACACCGTGGTCAGAGAAAAGGAAAGCACGGGTTCTTCGCTGAACAGATATTGACGCCACAACACCGCTGATACCGCAACAAAGAACAGTGAAATACCGCTTTTACCACCACCAAAACGGCGAGAAACATTGCAATACAGTGCCCAGACAATAGCGGCGGCAAAGGCCAATCCGTAAGCTACGGGGTTGGCAATAATGTTGTGCCACATGAGTGATAGTGACCAGACACCATCGCCTTTCATGATCCATACGATACCGGCTAATGACAGCGCAATACCTGGCCACAGGAAAAAGCGACTTTTCTGTTGGTTAATAACGATGGCGAACAGAATAGTCAGACAAGGCCAGAGATAATTAATCATTCCCAATTCCATAGCCTGCATACGATTACTTGCAAAACCGATAGCCAGAGAAAAAAAGATCTCATAGCAGACAAACAGGGCTCCACCTAGCAGTAAATAGATTTTGGATTGACTTCTAATGGGAGGAAAACCATTGAACAGAATAAGGCATAGTGCGCTGGAGGAGTAAATCATTGCGGCTCCGCCAAGAGGGCCCAGCGATTCTGTCAACCTTCGTATTAGTCCAACAGACGTACTCCAAAGCAGTATGGCACTTAATCCAACCAGCGTAGCGCGTTGTGACGTTATTTCCATGATGAGGGCTTAAGATGGGGTCCAATGAAAAGCGGATGTCATAATGGCATCCGCATAACGTATTGAGTTATGTCAATTAACGCCAGAAGTCGTCAAAAACGGTAATTGGCGGACGACGTTTGTGTTCGGTCTTGCTGTACCAGTTTTCGATGATTGCTGCATCTTTCGGATCAATCTGTTTGCCCTCCAGATAATCATCAATTTTTTCATAAGTGACGCCAAGCGCCACTTCGTCAGGCAGAGCCGGCCGATTATCTTCCAAATCTGCTGTGGGGGTCTTGGTATAGAGATGGGACGGGCAGCCAAGCAGTTTTAACAACGCTTTCCCCTGGCGTTTATTCAAACGGAAGATTGGATTGATATCCGTACCTCCATCACCGTATTTGGTGAAGAAACCCGTTACGGCTTCAGCAGCATGATCCGTTCCCGCCACCAGACCTGCGTTCATGCCCGCAATACTGTACTGAGCTTTCATCCGTTCACGTGCTTTTTCATTGCCTTTCACAAAATCGGACAGTTCAATACCTAGCTCACGCAAGGTCGCTTCACTGGCCTCTATGGCTGGCTTGATGTTTACTTTCAACACTCGGTCTGGTTGGATAAATGCAAGGGCGTCCTGGCAGTCATGTTCATCGGCCTGTACACCGAACGGCAAACGAACAGCGATGAACTGGTAATCGTCTTTTCCGGTTTCATTGCGCAATTCGCTAATGGCGGTTTGGCATAGTTTGCCAGTGAGGGTCGAATCCTGGCCACCACTAATTCCTAATACCAAACTTTTGATAAATGGGTGTGCTTTAAGATAATCTTTTAAAAAATCAACACTCACACGGATTTCCTGCGCTGGATCGATGGTGCTTTTTACACTTAGCGCCTGGATGATTTCCTGCTGTAATGACATACAACCCCCTCCTGAACTTATTGATACGCCAGAATAATTATTCTCATTGCTAAAGATTAACGTTAACTGCCACAGAGTAAAAGAACAAGTCATGTGCGGAGAGTTTTACACGAGATTAGTGTTATTGGTGCCAACTTTTATCTTATCAAAAGCAGCGTTTCGGTTTGAGAAGCCACACATTCTCATCTAGTCTTAAGTCTAATGGATATAAAAATGGGGTACCTCAATGAAAAATGGTCGACTCATCATGTGTATTGCCGCAGGTGCGGTGATGCTTTCTGGATGTACAGCATATAATCGGGCTGAAAACTATTTAACAAAACCCGTGGTAAGAGATGTGAATAAAGGTATGACCAGGCAGCAAGTGAACCAAATTGCCGGTTCTCCTTCGACGACCGTTACAATGGTCAATGCCAGGGGAACGTGTGATACTTATATCTTGGGAACGCATGATGGCAAGGTTCAGCATTATTTCGTTAGCTTTGATGAAACGGGCCACGTTATGAACAAGGGTTTCCAAAGCTGTCAGGAGTACGATACGAATCCACAGCATTAATTCAGGTTGAGTATAATCATACCGGAGGAGGGTAACCGCCTCCGGTTTTTTTTGTGAAAATGGTCAGATATTAATATTGTGCCAGTTTTGTATATTATGGGATGAGTAATTGATGAACACGGTGCTGGAAAAGCTTAATTGACAGCGTGTCGTTCCAGCCATCAAGCGGTTGTTGGGGGTGAAAGATTGAAAAGGCAATCAATCCAATGCAGAGGATACGCTCCAGTTGATTACCTTTTTGACTGTTCAGGATAGGCAAACGAAAGCGCCAGCGACATGGCCATAGTAGCGGAACTCCTGCGGTAGTCAGCATATCGCCAGCGATATGGCTAAGATAGCCAACGATCATGGCGTGATAGGCATCAGTGGGTATTAGCCAGTCAGTAGGTAACTGGGTATGGATAAAATAGAGCCCGAGCATGATTGCCAACAGACTGTGGGTAAAACCGCGGTGACCAAATGCCCGGGCGATAGGAACGGAAATCCACTTTAACCGTTGCCCCAGCACTGATTTAGGATGATCGATATCTGGCAACAAGGCCGTCAGTAACGCACCTGGAATAATATGCCACCAGTCTCCTGCGGCCAGCGCGGGCGATAGTTCTATTTTTTTAGCCAAGATAACACTAGCAATAGAGAAGAGAAGGTGTCCTTCCGCAGTCATGAAACGTCTCGAAAACTGTTATTTTATACAGTATAGGAGATCGTGATGAGTGACGAAAGCAGTGACAGCGTAACTATTTATTTTTATTGATGACATTAATCATACTATTGGTAACCATTCATCAATAAAGATTATTTCCCCGCATGATCATTTTCTTTTTTTATGGCTGGCAATGATTTAATCCAGTTATCCAGTAATTGCGGCCAGGTTGCGACGGGTAATCCCTGGGTCCCACGGATACCAAAACCATGTTTACCCTGCGTAAACAGATGCATTTCAACCGGGATATGATGCGCCCGTAATGCCGAAAACATAACCAGACTATTATCAACAGCAACGGAAGGATCATCCACCGCATGGACCAAAAATGTTGGGGGTGTTTGATCGGTAACCTGTGTTTCGGCAGAATAGCGATTAATCTGTGCATTGGTAGGATGATGACCTATCAGTGCAATCCTGGACCCATTGTGGGCAATAGCTGTTTGCATGGAAATGACAGGGTACATCAACACCATAAAATCAGGCCGGGCACTTAGTTTGTCAATAGCATCCTGGGCGGGATAAACAGCCTGATCGAATCGTGTACCAAGACTGGCAGCAACATGACCACCGGCAGAAAAACCCATAATGCCAATTTGTTGTGGATTGATATGCCATTTGCCAGCGTTGGCGCGTAAGCTACGAATAGCTCGTTGTGCATCGGCTAACGGAGCATCTGCACCTTCTTTGTGACCTTCACCAGGCATTCGATAGGTCATCACAAACAGGGTATAGCCTTGTTGATTAAAGAAAGGGGCTAATACACTGCCTTCTTTATCCAGAACAACTCGTTGGTAGGCGCCGCCTGGTGTGATGAGTAGCGCGATTCCATTAGGTTTACTCGCTGGATAGACAGTAATTTCCGGGCTACGAACGCCGGTGGCGGCTCGATCGGGCAACGCCGGGTTTTTGCTTCTTTCCACGACCTGTGGTTGTGCGTGTGAGGTCGCTGCCCCAGGAGCTTCCTCTTGTGGCCAGACGGGGAAAGTCGACTGGGAGTAACTGAATCCATTAACTGACATCATAATGGTTCCGGCAATTAATAAACGGAGAATCATGATATACCTTTTGGTTTGTAATAGGTGCAATAGTGAAAAGAGTCAGTTTCGATATATTGTTTTTTCAGCAAAAAAAAACGGACATTTATCGGAGAAAATGTCCGCTATAAAATGATGACTAAACAAATAACGTTCATTCGTAAAGAGGGTAGTTAGACACAGGAATATCAAACTCAATTAATGATAGCGTTATTAAAATAAATTCACAAGCAATGATTATAAATATGTAATTTAAAACCAAACCAGTTATCAATTTAATTTATCCGAGAATATAAACCGCCTTCTATAACAAGCAAGGCAGTCTGCCGTTACCTATTAGAATGTGTAGACTACACCTACACGATAACGGGTTTGACGATGATCGCTGGTGCCGTTATCTGCGAGGTTGGATAAAGAAATATAAGGCTTCCAGTTTTTATCCCATTTATAAGATAATTTAACCTGATGATCGGCATTGTAGCTATGGTTGTCATAGCTCTTTGCTCCGGCATGGTTAATTTTCTTGAAGTCATATTCATAAGAAATATTATAATCTTTGAGAAACGTATAGCCGACATTTGCGGTAATATTATAACCATTCTCAGCCGTATTACTTGAACTACCAATATTACCACTGATACGTTTGTAATAAGGGCGATAACGCAGTGTGGCAGTCCAGTCATCGGCAAATTTTACTCCACCGCGAAGATAAGGACGATAAGTATTGTATGTGGACCCGGAGACTAAGCTAAAGCCACTTTCCAGCGAAAAAGTTTGATTGAATTTATAGAGATAACTCGCAATCACTTCAGTTTCATTGCTAACCTGTTCATTAAACGGCTTATTCGGCGTGCTGTCTGCACTGGATTGTTTCCATGATACTTCTGAAGATAATCCAAAACCATTGGCGAATCGGTTTGATATTAATAAGCGATCCCGTTGGTCACCTTTCGCAGTATCCCGCCATTCATGCCGGTAATCAATTGATACCGCCAGTGCGTTTACACTAATTAATGACGTTACAGCCAGAGCGAGTAGTTTTAATTTCATTTTTAATTTTCCCTATTAATTAAGGAGTGAAGCAAAAAATTGAAGGACGCAATATTTCGTTTTAAAGCAGGTTCTATTTTAAGGACATATTAAATCTATTTTGTGATCAAGATCGGTTTGAATATTAAAAATTGAAACTTGGTTTCATTTTGTGATGGCGATCAATGGGAATATATGATCTGTTTCATTTTTAATAAAATAACCCTGCCATGGGTATGGCAGGGTTATTAATATAATAAATAACTTCTATTATTATCTCATGGCACGTTTCAGAATACGATCACCTTGACGCTGGAAATATTTTGCTGTTTCTTTCACCGACTTCTGACCGTAGTCAATATACTGAATGGCATCACCGAATAGTACTACGATTTGCGGATCATCAAAATAAGGTGATGTTTTCATTGCATGTGGTAAAGACAGTGCCATAGTCAGGCCTGCTACCGATGGATCGCTATCTTTAATTACGCCATCAGCACGTAATTGCGCGACGGCGGATTTGCTCAATGGTACACCACGCTCCAGGCCCATGGCCTGTACACCTTCTTTACTGTTCAGTAAGAAGTTGATTAACATCGCGGCTTCTTTCGGATGCTTGGTAGATTTACCGATAGAAAACATCTGTGCAGGTTTAAAGAACAGACCTGCGTCTTTGGCACCTGGTAACATGGGGTAGTCTCCCAGTACCAGCTTGGCAGGCGCTTTCAAGTTATCAGAGTACTTGGTAATGGTAGAGTTCCACATATAAGTACCCGCCCATTCACCCGCAATCCACGGTTTCATTTCATACATATTGCTCTTGCCGAACGAGGCATAGTATTTCGATGATGGCATAACATGGGAATCGACCATTTTTTTATACATCTGGAAGAACTCAACCCATTGTGCCTCGGTATAAGCGAATTTTTTCGCCTTTTCATCCACGGCAGGAATGTTGTATTTCTGCACCATGTAAGAACGTAACAACGCCAACGAGTCCTGATGTTCCAGAACGACGGGATAGTATTGATCTCCCAGTTTCTCCTTGAATACTTTACCGGCGTTCAGCAGTTCATCCCAGGTTTTCGGATAGGACAGCCCCGCTTTTTTCCAGGTTTCGTCGTTATAGTAGAACATCCGGGCTGTGACGGAGATAGGAATGCCGTTCAATTTTCCGTCAATAGTCGTAGCTTGCAGCTCTTTGGGGCTGAACTGTGATAGATCCAGCGGGCCATTCACTTTGTTCAAATCATAGAAGCCATCGCCATTTTTGGAAAAAATAGGCAACCAGTTCCAGTTGGTCTGCATTACATCGGGTTCAGTATTACCGGCAATCTGTGTGGTAAGACGAGAGAGATGTCCATCCCAACCAGTATATTCTGCCTTAACGTCAATGTTTGGGTACTGTTTGTGGAATGCATCAATGGCTTTCAGTGTCGCTTGGTGACGTCCGTTACCGCCCCACCATGACACACGCAGATTAACCTGATCTGCTGCAAAAGATTGATGTGCCAACAGTGCCAGAGATGAGGCAATTAATGTGCGTAGGATCACTTTTTTCATCGATTACTACTCCTGTTATAGAGAGATATTTTGTTCTGTTTTTGCATCAAAGATATGGCATTTATCCATATCAAACTGGAAGAATACCTGGCGATGCAGGCCATTCTTGATAATCAGCCTGGCTTCGTCGGAAGGCATACGGCTGGTTAATTCAAAGCCATCAACTTTTATGTACATAAAGAATTCATGGCCCATATTTTCTACGCGGACCAATTCACCCTGTGAGTGACTGGTTTCGAAAGGGGTTTCTGAAACAGTGACGTATTCGGGACGTATACCGAAACAGATCTCTTTGCCTACATAATCTTGAACTTTGCTCTGTTGTGACTGGTTGAGTAGCAGGGGATAGTGACCGACTTTCAATCCGATCTGACCATCGTGCTCAAGTAACTGTCCGGGTTTGATGTTCATTTCCGGCGCACCAATGAAACCGGCCACAAACATATTTTTCGGGTAGTGATACAGGTTATCTGGCGTGTCCACCTGCATGATGTGGCCTAGCTTCATGACGCAGATACGATCACCCATTGTCATGGCTTCGGTCTGGTCATGAGTTACATAGACTGTGGTGGCTGGTTTACCGCTTTTCTTTAACTCTTTATGCAAATCCGAGATACGGATACGCATTGAGGCGCGCAGTTTGGCATCCAAATTTGATAAGGGCTCATCAAATAGAAATACATCCGGTTTTTTTACAATGGCGCGACCGACAGCGACACGCTGCGCTTGACCACCGGATAGCTGACGCGGTAACCGGTCCATCAAGTCTTCCAACTCCAGAATTTTAGCCGCTTCGTTGACATGATCTTCGATCTGGCTTTTGGGCATCTTGCTCAACTTCAGACCAAACGCCAGGTTCTCGCGTACCGTCATATGTGGGTAGAGGGCATAGTTCTGGAACACCATTGCGATGCCACGTGCTTTGGGTACCAGATTATTGACGATGCGTTCACCGATACGAACTTCACCGCCACTGATGGTTTCCAGACCAGCCAACATGCGCAGGGTTGTGGATTTAGCACAGCCAGACGGACCAACGATAACCATGAATTCACCGTCTTTGATCGTTAGGTCGATACCGTGCACTGCTTTGAAACCGTTGGAATAGACTTTTTCCAGTTTGTTGAAAACAACTTCAGCCATGATAGATCCTCAATTAACCTTTAATTCCGCTGCTGGTAACGCCCTGAACGAAGTAGCGCTGAGCCATGAAGAAAATGATGATGGATGGCAGGATTGAAATACTTGCCATTGCCAGAATTTCGTTCCACGGTGCGCCTTCTGTAACGTCAATAGACATTTTAAGAGCCAACGCAATCGGGTATTTATCAACGCTGTAAACGTAAATCAGCGGGCCGATAAAGTCGTTCATGGACCACATGAACTGGAATAGTGCTACCGAGATAATGGCCGGCTTCAGAATTGGCACTACCACATACCACAACACCTGGAAGGAGTTACAACCGTCAATCTGAGCGGCTTCTTCCATATCACGTGGGACACCGCGCAGGAACTGAATCAGCATGAACACAAAGAATCCTTGTGTTGCGAATGCCAGCGGTAGATACAATGGCAGGTAGCTGTTCAGCATGCCCATTTCACGGAACATGATGTACTGAGGGATCAACAACACGGTACTGGGCAGCAACATGGTGGTAATCAGTGTGGCAAACCAGAAGTTTTTCCACGGGATCTCGAAGCGGGCAAAGCCATACGCCACGATAGTGGAGGAAATAATGGTCAGGATGACTTTCGGAATCACATACTCGAACGTGTTAATCATGTAGTGACCGAAGTTGTATTCCGTCCCCGTTCTCCAGCCGTTAATAAAACCATCCCACGTGATGTGTGTCGGCCATAAGCTGAGCGTGGTGAAAATTTCACGGTTTGGCTTAAAAGACGCTGAAAACATCCAGACCAATGGGTAGAGCATCAGCAGGCCAACAAACAACAGAATCACATAACGAATGCCTGCATTGAGTTTCTCTTTACGCAGTGTGCGGCGTACTTCTTCTGCTGCAATATCCTGTGCAGACATTTGTGAATGCATATCAGCCATTTTTTCCTCCCTTATCGGCGGAGTAGAACACCCAGTATTTAGATGATTTGAAGGAAATTGCCGCAAACACGGCTACAACCAAGAACAAAACCCAGGCAAGCGCTGCGCCGTACCCCATATCGAAATACTTGAATGCCGTATCGTAAATATAAAGTGAGAACAGATAGGTATAGTGGGTAGGACCACCGCCAGTAATGACATAAGGCGCGGTAAATTCCTGGAATGCCTGTGTGGTTTGCATGATGAAGTTGAAGAAAATAACCGGTGTAATCAATGGTACGGTAACTTTCATGAACATCTGCCACTTGGAAGCCCCATCTATCATCGCGGCTTCATATTGTGACTGAGGGACATTCTGTAGTGCGGCAAGGAAGATCACCATGGCGGAACCAAATTGCCAGACACGTAATAGGGTCACAGAAAACAGTGCCAGAGAAGGTTCACCAAGCCAGTTGATGGCATGGAAACCCAGTACGCCAAGGAAACTGTTCAAAAGTCCATCGATAGCAAACAGTGCTCGCCACAATACGGCAATGGCTACGCTGCTGCCCAGAATGGAGGGAACATAGTAAGCAGTACGGAAGAAACCAATACCACGTAATTTAAAGTTAAGAACAAACGCGATTAGCAACGCGAATATCAGTTTCAAAGGAATGGTCAAAAATACATAGGCAAATGTAACACCCATGGATTTCCAGAAGAGATCGTCTTCCAAAAACATCCGGTGGTAATTTTCCAGACCGGTGAATGTTGGCGGACTCATCAGGTCATACTCAGAAAAGCTGAGTATGAAAGAAGAAATAAAGGGGAAAGCGGTAAAAACTATCAACCCTATTATATAAGGAGAGATATAGGCTAACCCCAGCATTCTGTTTTCATTCATAATGCTTACCTACTTAGTAATTGTGAACCAGTAAAAATAAAATTAATGTGTTAATAATTCAGGATAAATAAACTCTATGTCATAGATGACCCTATTTTCCCCATTAATGCGAAAGTCTCCGTGTACATATCCCCCCGGTGTCAGTATGGGCGGGCATTTGCTCAGTTTGTTTTTGCAGGCGGCAACCAGCGCCAGCAAAATTAAAGGGAAGGGGTCATCCAGACGAACATAACGATGCTTTTCTGAACGGGTTAACAGACCATGATGAAAATGACGTTCAAATAATATTTCTGCCAATGCCCAGGCATGATCAGCCCATTTTTTTGATTGCTGATGTTCAGCCAGTTCTATCATGGCAAGCAGTAGAAATGGGGTCGCAACCGTACTTAATCCGCCTTTTCCCAGACGCTCCAGCATGGTGGTGAGCAGTGTGTACAATTCCACATCACCACTCAGTCGGTAAGCACGCACCAGTGGCAATAAATAATCACCTTCTAGTGGAAAAGGCTTAAGCTCTGTCCCTGCTTTTCCGTAGTAACCATCACGTTTGAAACGATAACCGGTCATGTCCTGACCGTCATTCCACATGGGGCGCAACGTATTACTGTCAGCGTCGTAAGCATATTGGTAATAGTTTTTCAGCCCGGAAATCACCCATTCCAGCATGTCACTGTCAGGGTGCTGATGCAGGATATCCAGCATCGCCAGTGGGCTGTCGATCAACAATGGACGCATATCCCGGAATAACACATTCGCTTCACGGGCAATGGCACCGAACTCCGGGCCAAACTGGCGTTGGGCGCGATCGCCGAACCAGGACTGTGTCTGATTATCGTCGTCCGGAATCGGCTGGCGTTGCAAGGGCGAGCTGAATTGGTACACCGGCATTCCGGTTTCCGGATTGCGCGCCAATACATATTGACGATAGAGATGTTTTCCCCATAAGGCTGCTTGTTTATCCCCGCTAAATTGTGCATAGGCAAAGGCGGCATAAATCAGGTCAGTACCGGCATTGACAAAAGTAAGCCCTTTCGTCAGCGGTAATTCAGGCCATTTTGCAGGGTCTACCACATCATGGTGCGTGTGCATAAAAACGTGTGGATCGCGTGGTTTGGCATAATCACCATGACGACCTAAATCCAGTGAGTTCCAATCCTCGACGTGTGCGTTCCAGAAGCCCTGTAGAAAATGAAGTGTTTTTTCAGCATTAATGCGGTGCAAGAACGGGTAATAGGGTAAATGGTGTTTTAATTCATGCACCAGAGATTTTGATTCTGGTCCTTCGCTTTTCAACGAGTCCAGATTAATAAAGCGATGTCCACCCCAATAGAAAAGACCACTATTTTCGTCAACAAAGTGAGAAAAGAAAAATTCACATTGGGAAATAGCCGTTTTCTGATATTTCTCTATTTCTGTGACGATACTCATGGAATCTAACAAACGAAGCCAATTTTGCTGGCTGGCAAAATTAGAAATGGGAGCATCGTGCCCATCAGGAAATTTCCAGACAACTGGCGCTCTCGTTTGTACATCGAAGCCATCAGCCAATAACGGTGTCGGATTACTGTGGCTGTGACCATATTGCTGTATTTTTTCAATATGGCTGTTCAGCGCGGCGAGCCATAAATCGAGCTGTATTTCTTTGCTGGTGTCTAAGTGACTAAAAATACTCATGGAGCACCTTCTCATGGAACTGTTAGACGGTTCCTTATAAATAGAAACGCTGTTTCGATTGATTATATTGCGCTACCCGCCCATCCGTCATGCACACAATATCGAAAGTGTGATCAAAGTCGGAACGTTGTTTTGAAAATTTTTTGAAAGGCTTTGGAAGCGTGAGAGAAATAGAAATTTATGAGTAAGATATTGATAGATAAATAAAAGGCACAATTCAGGATTGTGCCTTGCATCACATTAAAGATCCAAAAAAACTTAACGCGACAACCAGCCACCATCAACAGCAATGGTATAGCCATTAATGTAGTCAGAGGCGCTGGAAGCCAGGAATACTGATGGCCCCATCAAATCCTGCGGCAGACCCCAACGACCAGCCGGGATACGATCCAGAATTTCTTTGCTACGTTCTTCATCGGCGCGCAATTGTTGGGTGTTATTGGTTGCCATATAACCAGGGGCGATAGCATTGACGTTAATATTGTGTTTTGCCCATTCGTTGGCCATCAGGCGGGTGATCCCCATAACGGCACTTTTGGATGCAGTGTAAGACGGTACACGAATCCCACCCTGAAAGGACAGCATAGACGCAATATTAATGATCTTACCGCCGTGACCCTGCTTGATGAACTGCCGGGCAACGGTCTGAGACATGAAGAATACGCTCTTGATGTTCAGATTCATCACGTCATCCCAGTTTTTCTCACTGAAATCAATCGCATCTTCACGACGAATGATACCAGCATTGTTAACCAGGATATCTACCTTGCCGAATTCAGCAACCGCTTTTTCAACCAGTGCTGCATGGCCGGCAATGTTGCTCATATCCGCAGTCAGACTCAGGAAACGGCGCCCCAAGGAAGTGACTTTTTCAATGGTATCTTTGGGGTCAACAATGTTGACGCCGACGATATCACAACCAGCCTGTGCCAGGCCGATAGCCATACCTTGTCCCAGTCCTGTATCACAACCTGTGATAAGTGCAACTTTACCTTGCAAATTGAAGGAATCTAAAATCATAGCCTTAATCTCTCTGTAAACGACAATACCTCGTCGTGCGCTGTTACTGTAGGGGAATATCAGTAATTCCGGTTAATAGCGATTAGCGTAATTCGCTAACTTTGACGGGATCCATATCTCCAAAAACTTGATTCTCGCCAACCATGCCCCAAATGAAGGTGTAGCGTTTGGTGCCAACACCGGAATGAATTGACCAGCTCGGTGAAATCACCGCCTGCTCGTTATGAATCAGAATGTGACGGGTTTCCTGCGGTTGCCCCATCATATGGAATACGGCTGTTTCCTCATCCATATCAAAATAGAAGTAAACTTCCATGCGACGCTCATGTGTATGGCACGGCATGGTATTCCAGAGACTGCCTTCTGCCAGTTTGGTCAGGCCCATGGTGAGCTGACAAGTTGGTAAAACGTCAGGAACGATATACTTGTTGATGGTGCGGCGATTGCTGCTGGCGTCTTCACCGAGTGTTTGCGGCGATGCCTCTGTCTGTGTGATTTTGCGTGTCGGGTAGGTGGTATGTGCCGGCGCACTGTTATAATAAAACTTGGCAGGATGCTTGGGCGATATACTCTGAAACCGAATATCACTGGCTCCTTTGCCGATATATAGCGCTTCTTCGTTGTCGATGTCATAGCGTTCGCCATCAACCACGATAACGCCAGCACCACCGATATTAATGATGCCCAATTCACGGCGTTCCAGAAAATAATTGACACCCAATTGCTTGCCAACTTCATCACCGATGGTGATGACAGCATGTACCGGCATAACACCGCCGACGATAATGCGGTCAATATGGCTGTATGTCATGGTGTAGGCATCAGCTTCAAAGATTCTCTCAATCAGAAATTCACGACGCAGGCCAGCTGTATCGAGTTGTCTGGCATGGTCGCAGTGAATGCTTTGACGAACTTGCATTAATGAGCCTCGTTTTTCAGACAGAATAAAGAATGGGTGTTAAGCCCTGAATGAAAGCGCCAAGCGGCACAAGTGTCATTGCGTGGCAGTGACAACGGCACCTGTGCCTGTGTTGCCCGGTACTTTCTTGTTATAGTGCGATGATAGTGTGGTTGGGATGTTAATTCAATAAAAATGAAATAATGTTTTATTTATTTCTTGAGGATCGTCATGGTTTTGCTTATTTTATATTTCATCCTGTACCGATGTTACTAGAATGTCGGTATTTACAATTATTCCATTCCTGTAAATCAGCAGCAGGTGGACCAGAGATACGATGAATAAGGAGATAGAAAGCATGAGACGGTACTTTATTGACGATGAAACACCTTGGGAAGAGTTGGGTGATGGCATCAAACGCAAAATCATCAGCTGGAGCGATGATTTGATGATGGTTTGCGTACATTTTGCCAAGGGGGCAATAGGCACGCCTCACAAACATGATATCCACGATCAGATTGCTTATGTGGCAGCGGGTAGCTTTGAAGTGATGATTGAAGGTGAAAAGCGAATTCTGAAAACCGGTGATGCTTATATGGCTGTGAAAAATGAAATGCACGGCGTTATCTCATTGGAAGAGGGCAGTGTGTTGATCGACACATTTTCTCCCAAACGCGCAGATTTCCTCTGACAGTGTGTCAGCATCGGTCACGTTTTGACCGATGCTCTTTCCGTCATCACATCACATCATTCACATGTAACTGTTGCAGAGACATCAGTTTCTTATCTGCCAGTACCCAGCGTGGGTCATGTTGTAATTCTTTGGCAGGAACCACGATTGAGCGCATTCGCGCTGCTTTGGTGGCAAGCATACCGTTGATGGAATCTTCCAGCGTGACACATTGCAAGGGATGAACTCCGAGATCCCGTGCCGTCTGTAGATAAATTTCCGGATGCGGTTTGCTGTAAGGCAAGTGTTCTGCTGATACAAGTACGTCAAAATAATGTTCCAGGTTAAACATATGTAGTACTTGCAGCAACATTCGATCGGGAGATGCCGACGCAAGTCCGATTTTCAGGTTTTGCCGGCGACACAGTTGTAAGGCATGTTCAACACCAGGAAGGAGTGGGCGACGTTCGTCCACTAACGCTATTGCGCGATCGATGATACGGGAGACAACTTCTTCGCGATCCGGACCGGACCAGGGAGCCAGTTGATACCAGAGATCAACTACCATATCAATACGTAGCCCCAGTGTGTCGCTCATGGTTTCCTTTAACGCAGTATCGATGCCCAGTGATGCAATCACTTCCAGTTCAGCCATTTCCCATAGTGGTTCCGAGTCAATCAGTAATCCGTCCATATCAAAAATCACGGCGTTAATCGGGTAAACAGGGGTCATCACCAAGCTCCTTGGGGAAAGAAACGCTAAAAGCCATCATTATACGTTAACGTATTACCAATAAAGGAGATACAGAAAGAAATATTGACTCGGTGTAAACGTGAAGTACCCTGCTAACGGGTTTTTATGTGTCTACACTGTTTGTTATCGGATTGGCGACATTTTTATACTGCGTCACTCACAAGGGGAACTCATGACGTATCAACAGGCTGGCCGTGTTGCCGTGGTTAAACGTATCGCGGGATGGATTGTTTTTATTCCGGCTATGCTTTCGACACTGATTTCACTGGCAAATCTTATCCATGCCTTTACAGAGAGAAAACAAGGAATTAATGGGGTGATGCAGGACTTTCTGCATTTGGTTGTGGAAGTTCTACGTTTTAATACACCTTTTCTGGATATTTTTTGGTATAACTCGCCGGTTCCTGATTTCAACCAGTTACAGGCTATTTCTACCATAATGTTCTGGTTAATCTACATGCTCATGTTTGTTGGTTTGGCAATGCAAGTATCCGGCGCTCGGTTGTCCCGGCAGGTGATACACATCCGTGAAGGGTTGGAAGATCAACTCATCCTGGAGAAAATAAAAGGCGTCGACGGTAAAACAAAAACGCAACTGGAATCGCTGATAATACTGCCCCGACATACGATTTTGGTTCAGTATTTCCCCCTGTATGTATTGCCGGTCATCGTGGCCGCCATTGGCTATATGGTATTGAAACTGCTAGGGCTGGCGGTCTGAGCGTTTATTACGGAGCAGATAAATGTCGGCTCCGTAGTCAGTCCGCTAAGTAGAGTTGCTGTTCGATAGCCTGTTGAGCGGCAACAATATGTCTACCACCAAATAAATTGGCGCGATTAAGCAGATAATAAATCTGATAAAGAGGTTGTCGTTCCACAAACCCTTTATCCAGCGGCCAGATGCTTTGATAACCATCGTATATTTGTGGCGGTAAGGCGGGATAAAGTGGCAACATGGCCAGATCGCATTCTCTGTCTCCCCAGTAACAGGCCGGATCAAACAGATAGGCTCCTTGAGGGCTGGCGGCACAGTTTGCGGGCCATAAATCACCGTGTAGTAATGAAGGTTGCGGCTGGTGTCCAGCGAGACGCTCCTCGACCTGTGCAATCAGTGTATTAATCTCGCCGAAATGCATACCTTTTTCCTCGGCTAGTTGCAGTTGCCAGCCAATGCGTTGTTCTGAAAAAAATGTTGACCAGCGTCGTTGCCAACTATTGGGCTGAGTTGTTGTTGATAGATCATTGTCAAAATCGAGACCAAACTGGGGTTGATCGCTCCACTGATGCAAGTGTGCCAGTTGTTCCCCCAGACACCAGGCGCTGTGGGCATCTAATGGTTTGATGGTCAGATATTCCAGCAACAAAAAGCTGTCATCCCGAAAGTGACCTACGCCATAAACTTTGGGTACATTTACGGTTTTGCTGCGAGCCAGTAGCTCAAGCTGTTCGGCCTCCGCCATGAATTTTGGCAGCATTTCCCGTACATCGCATTTTACAAAAATCGTATACTCACCATAGCGCAGGTACCATGCAGGGTGAGTCTCACCTCCGGGTAGCTCCCGACGTTCCAGCATTTCGCCAGGTCCCAGCCGTTCTTCCAGTAATTGGCTAATTGTCTGCCACATGGGGTCATCTCCTGTCGATGTTTCCGATATATCATTACGTTAGCGATTTATGCAGTACAAAAACTGAATCTGACGCACACCCGAGACTTTACGTGTTTATTAACGGGATAGCTGAGCGAAAAGTCGTGATGCTGTGGAATACACTATCGTCGATAATCCGCTGTTGTCACTGTGAACCACAATAATAATCATCAGGGATCGATTAGCAACTGCGGAGTATGGCAGTGCATTTTGACGTGATGACCGACGATTCATCGGCATCCCTTAGCTGCTCTTCCAATAGACGGAAACGACATTGCCCGAATGAGGAAACCAACAGGGAGCATGAAAGTATAAGCAATGAAACAGAAAATATAGCCAGCACCGAATTTTTATTTTATTGATAATCCTGATGTTGTGGCTTACAGCCGCGTCTGCTCAAACTGTATTCACCTCAAGGTATCAATGTGAGGCTAAGTTAACCAGGCATATTGCGCGTTAATTCCTTCTGTTTGCTGCCAAGCATATAAACCTGACTGATTAGAAATAATAGTGTTATCACCATTAAAAAAGTTCACTATCGAGATTACTGAATAGCTATTCGAACGGTTTAGGGAAAGTGCTGATGCAACGTTGAACTATTTATTTTAGCAAACAATTTCATCATGCAAGTAGTGATGACAATAAAATAAGAGGCTTTATATCATCTTTGTTTCATTATTATTGCCTTGACAAGCAATCACATGAGGTAACTGTAACAAACCATTCTGGCACCTGATCGCATGAGAAAGATTTTCTTATCATTTTCAACGAATAAGTAACACCACTTACACAGTAGTTAGTGGGCGCGAACACAATTTCCTGTACTGAATTTGTACATTCTACACAGTATGGTAATAATGTTTTGTTATGTTTAACGTGTCAGCTCAATTAATTAAGCGTATCGACTTGCGTAATCACGATATTATGCACATAATCAAATCATTGGGCGTGCCGTCTGATGATGTATTTCTGTGTTCAATATAGCAACTTAATGCGAATTGATATATTAGTAAGACATTAAAAGACCTAATTTGTGCGGCATGTCCATCACTGGCAAAAAATGGCTTGCCAATGATTACAGAGTGTGTAATAACGCATCTGGGTAAAACGAGGTACAGTTCTGTATATGAATGGCATTTTCAGTAAAGAAGTTATGAGTACAAACGTTAGCGTTGAATACCACTTCTCTGCCGATCCTTATTTTAGTGCCTCAAGCAGTAACGACTCTGATTTGTATGTATGACGCCTCTGTGCGGTTTAAACTATTAAAGGAAATTTTGAAATGGCAAAGATTAAAGGTCAGGTTAAGTGGTTCAACGAGTCTAAAGGCTTTGGTTTTATCACTCCGGCTGATGGCAGCAAAGATGTGTTCGTTCACTTCTCTGCAATTCAAGGTAACGGCTTCAAAACACTGGCAGAAGGCCAGAATGTAGAGTTTGAAATTCAGGATGGTCAGAAAGGTCCGTCTGCCGTTAACGTTACTGCGCTGTAATTTTCAGCCTACGTAGCAAAACCCGCCTTGGTGCGGGTTTTTTGTTTTCTGGTTTCCAACAGTTAATCAAAAAGAAAAAGAATGGGAATGTTTTTAGCACCATACCAATGTCCATTGTGCCATCAGCCTTTGAACCTGGAATCACAACGTTGGTCATGTGGCCATCATCACTTTGATTGTGCCAGAGAAGGGTATGTGAATTTATTACCAGTACAGTTCAAACGCTCAAAACAGCCAGGTGATAGTGCCGAAATGATGCAGGCCCGACGCGTATTTCTTGATGCGGGGCATTATCAGCCATTGCGAGACTATCTAACGGGTCATCTTGATTACCGACTGTCTCCGTCTGCGACAACCGTTCTGGATATCGGCTGTGGGGAAGGGTACTACACAGCGGCGCTAGCCGACTGTCTGTCGCAACACAATGCTATACAGGTATATGGACTGGATGTCTCCAAAGTGGCTATTCAGCGAGCCGCCAAACGTTACCGGCAGGTGTGTTTTTGCGTAGCATCCAGCCAGCGTTTGCCATTTAATCCTGGATCAATGGATGCTGTGCTGAAAATTTATGCGCCTTGCAATGACGAAGAGCTAAAGAGGGTGGTGAAACCTGGCGGCATTGTTATCACGGTATCGCCAGGCCCTAGACATCTTTATCAATTGAAGGCCCAGGTATATCAGGATGTGATGTTGCATCCGATCAGAGAAGAAACATTGTCTGGTTTCAATCAAATTGATGAACATAGCGTGCAATATCAAATGGTGCTCACCGGGCAAGAAAGCGCCGCATTATTACAGATGACACCATTCGCATGGCGGGCGGCGCCGGGTGTGGGACAGCAATTAAAAGAACGGGAAAGTTTCGCGTGTGAAACCGATTTTATCATTCGTACTCATCAGCGTCAGGTTGAATGAAAAACAGCTAGTGTTGTTTTACCCGCAGACAAAAACTGCTGCGGATAAAATATCAGGCTAAATTGATCAAGTGTTCATAAAGAATATTACAGCCAATGCCTATCAGCACCAGACCACCAATAATCTCTGCTTTCTTGCCAAGAATAGGCCCAACGTGGCGACCAATTAACATGCCGAACGTTACCATAATCATGGTCGCACACCCAATCGCCATTGCGGTATGAAAAATATTAACCTGTAGGAAAGCAAGTCCCACGCCTATTGCCAATGCATCCAGGCTGGTTGCTATCGCAGTGCAAATTAAAATAAACAGACTGTGTTTACTGATCTTTTCGCACTGACAGGTGTCCTTGTTTTTCATGCCTCCCACAATCATACGTCCGCCAAGTATTAACAGCAGACTAAACGCTATCCAATGGTCCCATTCGGCAATAAAACGGCTGGCATAAAACCCCAGTGCCCAACCGATAAGCGGTGTTATGGCTTCGATGATGCCAAAGATTAAACCGGTGCGGATAGCTTCACTAAAGCGAGGTTTGTGCAGTGTGGCACCTTTACCAATGGAAGCAGCAAAAGCATCCATTGACATGCCAAAAGCAAGAATAAGCGTTGCAGATAAATTCATAGTTCATAGCCTCGGCTGGACGGTTCCCATATCCACGTCATTCACCCCCAACCATAACGGTGAATCCCGTGTCTATGGTCTCGCCTGCCAGCTTGGCCGTTCGCACCACGTTTTTAGAAAACGAGTATGTTGACACGAACATTCCTGATAAATTCTTCAGGAATCGGCTACTCCCCAATGACTGCGCAACACTAACATATTATTCAGGCAGGAAACAACAGCAAAGATGGTAGGGTTTAATAATGGCAAGTGATAATAATTTTCATTTCTGATATAAATGAAATAGTTGGTTAAAATAGCAACAAATCAATGTGGTTAAAATAACACCATATTTTTTGTGGAGTATTTTTCGGTTGATGTGAATAAATAAAAAATATATAACTTATTGATTTTCAATCATAAAATTATATATTTTTTCTAGATCATCCAATTGTTGAACGTTAATTAGCAAACGCCGTTGTTCAAGTTCTATCACCAGAATGCCATCTTCAGATAAATTTATATTTTTAATACGACGATACGCAATAAAAATATTGGCATAGAAAAAACCCTGTGATTTGAACAATAATTTTGGATGTCGAATATAAGCGATATATATTGCCACTAACGCCAGAAAAGAAAGTAAAAAGGTCGTCAATGGTGTTCCCTGAGTGGTGATGTTTTTATAAATAAGAATGGCGATAAGACCGATAAAAATAAATGTATCCAGACGATTGCTGCGACGAAGATAGACACAGAGCTGGGTAGTGCCTTGAAGTCGAGCCATGATGAACTCATCATAGATAGCGTAAAGCAGGGCAATGATAATAGAAATTATCAAGGCAATATCGGTAACTGACATGTATGGCTCCGTGAAGCGTGCCGGGGGTTTCCCCCCGGACGTACAAATTACAGCCCCAACAGGCCGATCCAATAACCAAAAATACCAATGGCAAAGAAGCCAATAATCAGCCACAGCGCATTAATCTTACGCCGTAGCAGCCACATACATCCAAAGGTCAGTAATAATGGCACCAGACCGGGCATTAACTGGTCCAGAACAGACTGTACCGTAGTAACGGTTGTTTGTCCGTTTGCGTTGGTTATTCGTGAAACCACCAGTGGTATATTCACGTGTGTCCACTTATTAACCAGTGCCCCCATGACGAAAAGGCCGAGAATGGATGAACCTTCAGTCAGTTTTTGCAGCAGTCCACCACCCATGTCACCAACAATGGCGACGCCTTTCTGGTAGCCATACGCTACGCCATAGTAACGGACCAGCAAACGCACCAGGTTAAATAGTACGAAGAACAGAATCGGGCCAAGCAAGCTACCGCTCATTGCGATACCGGCCCCGAGGGCAGCAAAAACCGGACGAGCGGTTCCCCAGAATATTGGATCGCCGACACCAGCCAGAGGCCCCATCAACCCAACTTTCAGACCGTTGATGGCAGCATCATCAATTGGTGCACCGTTAGCACGTTCTTCTTCCATCGCCATCGTTACCCCAAGAATCGGGGCGGCGACAAACGGTTGAGTATTGAAGAACTCCAGATGGCGTCTGATAGCCTGTTTCCGTTCCTCCGAGTTTTCCGGGTAGAGGCGACGGATCACCGGCACCATGGAAAAGCAGAAACCCAACGCCTGCATACGTTCAAAGTTCCACGACCCCTGAAACAGGTTGGAGCGAATAAATACCGCGCGGATATCGCTGGCCGTGAGTTTTTTATCATGTGTTGAATCAACCATTTCTCTCACTCCTGTTAGTCCAGTTCGTTATCAAGGTCGTTTTTGCTATATGCCTCAGCAGAGGAGCCTTGCATTTTGTTGTATTTCGGGTTGAGCTGGATATATAACACAGCCATTACCACGCCAATGACACCCAGAGCGACCAGGTTGAAGTTGGTGAAAGCCGCGGTAACAAAACCCAGATAATAGAATGGCATCAGATAGCCAGCACGCATCATATTGATGACCATGGCGTAACCGACGACAACGATCATCCCCCCGGCGATAGTCAGCCCATTGGTAATCACCTCTGGGATAGACGAGAGTGCGGAGTGTACCACTTCCGTACCCACAGAAACGGCAACGATCACTGCCGGGATGGCGATACGCATGGCTTGTAGCAGCAGAGCAGAAACGTGAATCCAACTGATAGCGGAGAGATTACCGCGTTCCGCCGCGCTATCTGCGGCATGTTGGAAAGCGACAGTAATAGTACGAACAATAATGGTGAGCACCTGGCCTGCGGCGGCCAGAGGAATAGCCAAGGCAATACCGGCCCCAATGCTTTGACCACCAGCAATAACCAAAATGGTGGAAATGATAGAAGCCAGTGCGGCATCAGGCGCAACAGCAGCGCCGATGTTCATCCAACCCAACGCGATCATTTCCAACGTACCGCCGATAATAACCCCTGTTTTTACATCACCTAATACAAAGCCGATTAACGTACAGGCGACCAACGGGCGGTGGAACTGGAATTCGTCAAGAATAGATCCCATGCCCGAGACACAAGCTACGATAAATATCAGCACAATTTGAAGTGTGGTGATCTCCATTGTACTTCTCCTGTGAGAATAGATTTCTGAGTAATTAAACCGTTATAAACCCTATTTTGTTGCTGCGTTAACTCGCCATCTTGTTAATTAAATCCATCATCTTGAGTTTGCTGTCGGTTGAGACTTTTCGGACTTCCAGCTCGATACCACGTTCATTAAGTTTCTTGAAGGCCTCAATGTCTTTCTCATCAATAGAAACGGCATTATTCACCTGGATTTTTCCCTGACGATAAGCCATACCACCAATGTTGATCGAAGTGATCTTGACACCGTTTTCCACCAGTTTAAGCACGTCAGTTGGGTTGGTGAAAAGCAGCATGACGCGGTCTGCGGCATATTTTGGATTGTTATAAACACGAATTGCTTTATCAACATCAACCACGTGAGCCGTGACTCCCGGTGGGGCGACTTGTGTCAGCAGCGTTCTACGAACGGTATCCGCTGCCACTTCATCACTGATAACGATAATGCGTTTAACGTTGGTTTCCTTAGTCCAGCGGGTGGCAACCTGCCCATGAATCAGGCGGTCATCAATACGGGCCAGACCGATTTCCATATGTCCACCAGCACCTGCCACGGGAACAGCCTTTGTTGTTGGTGATATTGCTTCGGGTGCCGACGGTTTTTCCGTATCGGCGGTTTTCAGTGCTTTTACCCCAGCACGACCTGCTTCCACTGCAATGGCAACCAATTCAGCGAACCCGGGGTTATCATCACGGGCCATGAAAGTTTCCACCAGCATAGGAATATTTACCCCGGCAATAACTTCATGATTTTCTTTATCGGTAACGATACGGCTGGCTGCGTTAAACGGGCTACCTCCCCAGGTATCAACCAAAAAAAGTACGCCTTGAGATGTATCCAGTTCAGCTAATTTGACCTGGTATTTCTCAATTAATATTTCAGCATTTTCTCCGGGCACGAAATCCATCCAGGCAACGTTGCTCTGTTCGCCGAGAATCATTTCAGCTGTTTTTAACAGCGGACCGGCAGTGGCTCCGTGAGTGCACAACATAATCGCAATACTCACTTGCTACCTCCTCATTAGTCACTATCTCGTAGAGTGTGTAATGTGTCAGATAATGCGGATAAATCATCGGGATGAATTTTTATCCGCAGTGATATCAGTATGGTCGTAAGAAACTTTCTTGCTTATTTTTTTGATACAAAAATATATGTATGGCATCGCACTATTCATGAATCGATTCAGGTTGTTCCTTGTTCAATAGTTTACTTCAAACAGTGAGTCGATTGATCCGGGAATCGGACTGGGCTCGCTATCTCCATGCGCATATGATGTGTTGCAACGGTTGAATGTTAGTGCAATCAACCTGTTTGTATATACCCATCATCTTTCAAGTTGCCGTTTGTCGTCTGTCTCCAGTGGCTCGATTGTCGTCTTCCTGCATCCTGAAATTTATGAAGCATATTATATGCCTACCGAAACAGGCGCGAACATGTATTAACGGGATTTATTTTACGGAGTGAAAAAATAAATTATGTGATATCGCTCCATAATTAGAGGAACGATGAGTGATCTGTTATGCAAATATGGAATAACTCACTGAGATGTTACAAATTTACGCCCAAAAACAGTGATTGAGAAAATCTTTGTGAAAAGGATAAACAACCTGATAAAGTTGATATCCCTAATATTTCAGAGGAGTTTCGGGCGGACGCCCATCCCATGGACTGTCACCGACGATTTTTTCTCTTTATGTCAGCCTTTGCTGGCGTTTTTCCTTTTCCTTCAATCAGCTGTTTTGGTGATCCTTGGCATTTTGCTGATTCTGTTTTCTTATTAATTTCCCCCATTGCAGTGACATCGTTGTCATTTGCTCGTTCATTTCCTGGAGTCTGACATGGAATTTTTGCTGGATCCTTCAATCTGGGCAGGCTTACTGACGTTGGTGGTACTCGAAATTGTCTTGGGTATCGATAATCTGGTTTTCGTCGCCATACTGGCGGATAAACTTCCGCCAAAACAACGTGATAAAGCACGCATTATCGGTTTATTGCTGGCGTTGCTGATGCGGCTTGGATTGCTCTCGTTGATTTCATGGATGGTGACGCTGACCCGGATATTATTTCATGTAGGTAATTTCAGTTTCTCCGGCCGCGATTTGATTCTGCTCGTCGGGGGGATATTTTTATTGTTTAAAGCCACGATGGAGTTGCACGAGCGGTTAGAAAATCGACCACTTGATGTAAATGATGGACGAACCCATGCCAGCTTTTGGGTGGTTGTGGCGCAGATAGTGATTCTGGATGCGGTTTTTTCACTGGATGCCGTGATTACCGCAGTAGGTATGGTTAATCACCTTGGTATCATGATGACGGCGGTGGTAATTGCCATGGGCATGATGCTACTGGCTTCCAAACCATTGACTCGTTTTGTAAATGCTCATCAGACGGTGGTAGTTCTGTGCCTGAGTTTCCTGCTGATGATTGGTTTGAGCCTGGTGGCTGAAGGTTTTGGTTTCCATATTCCTAAAGGCTATCTGTATGCGGCCATCGGTTTCTCCATTCTTATTGAGATGTTTAATCAGATAGCCCGTCATAACTTTATCAAGCATCAATCACATCGTCCGATGCGTGAGCGTACAGCTGAAGCCATTTTGCGCTTGATGGGCGCTCGCAAAGCCATGATTGAGCATGATGAGGCTCAGCCACTGCTGAAGTCCGAAGAGACATTCGCTGAGGAAGAGCGTTACATGATTAGTGGTGTATTGACGCTGGCTTCCCGAACATTACGTAGTGTCATGACACCACGCACGGATATTTCCTGGGTGAACTGCGAGCGTTCGGTTGAGGCAATCCGCATACAATTGCTAGATACGCCGCACAGTTTGTTTCCGGTGTGCCGGGGCGAGTTGGATGAACTGGTTGGGGTAGTGCGCGCTAAAGATTTGCTGGTTGCTTTGGAAGAACATGCGGATGTCGAAAATTTTGCCGCTGCCAACCCGCCAATTGTTGTACCGGAGACGCTTGACGTCATTAATTTGTTGCCGGTACTGCGCCGGGCCAAGGGCAGTTTAGTCATGGTAAGCAACGAATTTGGCGTTATACAAGGGCTGGTGACACCATTGGACGTGCTTGAAGCGATTGCCGGTGAATTTCCGGATGAAGACGAAACACTGGATATTGTGGCAGATGGCAATGGCTGGCTGGTGAAAGGGGGAACGGCGCTACACGCATTGCAGCAGGTACTCAACAGCAGCGAGCTGGTGGACCCGAAAGAAGACTACACTTCGCTGGCAGGATTGCTGCTGGCGCACAGTGATGAATTTCCTAAAGTGGGGGATATCGTTGAGCTGCATCGACTGCGTTTCCAGGTTATAGCGGCGACAGACTATCGAGTTGAGCTGGTCCGGGTTGAACGTATTCCTGACCCGACTCGGGAAGATGCGCGTTAATTACCAGATAGTGGATAGAAGAACGTGTTACCAGCACGGTAATGCTAATCATTTGAACGTGATAATTAAGGGCGCATACGGGTGCAGTTAGCTGATGGATGCTGCTCCGTATGCCATCCCTGGTTTTCGTCTTAATGGGCGGGTATGGCGACTACCCGCGCCAGGTTTGATCTTGTTGCAGATAATCGAACGATGAAATGATGTGATAACGACGGGTGTCGAAAATGGTAGTCAGTCGCACTGTACCTTAATTGCCAGGCCACCTCGTGAGGTTTCTCGATATTTGGCGTTCATGTCTTTACCCGTTTCGTACATGGTTTCGATCACTTTATCCAGCGAAACGCGTGGCTCGGTGGTACGACGCATTGCCATGCGTGTGGCATTAATGGCTTTTACTGAAGCGATTGCATTGCGTTCAATGCAGGGAACCTGTACCTGACCGGCAACCGGATCGCAGGTTAACCCCAGATTGTGTTCCATCCCGATTTCCGCAGCGACGCACACTTGTTCTGGACTGGCACCCAGCAATTCTGCCAGTCCGGCCGCTGCCATTGAGCAGGCTACCCCGACTTCTCCCTGACAACCCACTTCTGCGCCGGAAATCGAGGCGTTCATTTTGTAGAGTGTACCGATGGCACCGGCTGCCAGGAAATAACGCAGATAGATTCCCGGACCTACTGGTTCAATAAAATGGTCATAATAAGCCAGTACAGCGGGGACAATGCCGCAAGCGCCGTTGGTGGGGGCGGTGACGACACGTCCGCCAGCAGCGTTTTCCTCATTGACTGCCAGCGCAAACATATTAACCCAATCCACCACATTCATCGGGTCGTTAGACAGTTTGTCAGAAGAGACTAACATACGGCGTAATGCCGCTGCTCGACGGGGAACCCGTAACGGACCAGGTAGTACGCCTTCGGTATTTATGCCACGATCAATACAGGCACGCATGGTTTGCCAGATGGCGGCAAAATAGTCGTCAATTTCCTGACGGCTATGCAGTGCCAGCTCATTACGCATCATCATGCCTGAGATGGATAAACCGCCTTGTTTGCAGTGAGCCAGTATCTCCAGGGCATAGCGATAGGGGTGTGGTACGCTAATGGTGCTCTCAATGGTTTTACCAAAGTTGGCTTCATCCACAATAAAACCGCCACCAATGGAATAGTAGGTTTTGCTGAAGAGTGTTTTGTTACCGGCAAAAGCCGTGATAGTCATTCCGTTTTCGTGCAAAGGTAAATTTTCACTGCGGAAAACCATCCCACCTTCGCGGGGGAAATCGACCTCATGTTCACCGGATAACAGCAGCCGTTCGCGTTGCTCTATATCGCGGATGAAAGCGGGAATCGCATCAATATCCACTGTATCTGGCATATTCCCCGCCAGACCAAGGATAATCGCAATATCGGTGTGGTGCCCTTTGCCGGTTAATGAAAGGGAACCATAGACGTCAACTGATACGCGAGTAGTGGCGACCAATAGCGATGCCTGTTTTAATTCATCGACAAATTGCTTACCGGCTTTCATCGGTCCAACCGTATGAGAGCTAGAGGGGCCAATACCGATTTTGAACATGTCGAATACGCTTATCACACTGAAACTCCTTTAAAAGCGCAGGATGCTGCCGATGGCTAGAATAAAACTCGATGGATCGCCGCTATTGTAGAGGGGAGTATACTGACATGTTCTTTTTTTCGCATGAAATAAACTTATGCCATCTTGCAATAGAACTTATAGTACATCTGTTTTGTTTAGGGGAAAAAGGTGGGTTACGTTGCAATTAGCATGCAGGGCAAAATAAATACCACTAATAGATTAAGCCGTTATTGAAATGATATGAACATAAGAACGCAATCGTCAATTATCCGCGCAATAAAGAGCAAGATCTGTACTGACCAATTAGGATACCTGTAATGCAAGCTGACAGATGATCGTGGCAGTCAGTCCCCAAACAAACTGTTGCTGATACCATGATAGATAAACCCGATGACGCTGTTGATTTCGTTCAATGTCCAATGAATGGTAACGGGTCAGAGAAAATGCTTCGTAGAGCGGTATTTCAAATAGCTCGGCAACCTCATCTTCGCTGGGATGAAACGGTGTATCTGCTGGTAATAAGCCAATGACAGGCGTGACCTGATAGCCACTGCTGCTGTCCAGTGCGGGTAACGTGCCTAGTATCTGAACCGCGTTGGGTGATATTGCAACTTCTTCCTGAGCCTCGCGTAATGCGGTTTCGATCAGAGAGCTATCTCCCGGATCGGCAGCACCGCCGGGAAAGGCGACCTGCCCGGCATGTTTCCGCAACCAGGGGGCACGGCGGGTCAGCAGTAATGTGGGTTCGGCACGACGAATAATTGGCACCAGTACCGCTGCATGGCGATGATTACGGGCGGGGGTCAGCAAAGGTGCGCTTTGCAATTGAAAACGGGTGATGAACCGTTCCAGACTGAACGGCTGTCGCAATGGGTAAGGGTATAACACGTTGTGTTCCATTATTGAATGTGTCACAAATCAATGCCTGTTTTTGTCCGGAATAGTTTGTTCTAGTAACGGCAAAATCCGCCCAACTTTGTCAAACGTTTCCTGATATTCCGATTGCTCCTGACTGTCGGCGACAATACCGCCACCTGCCCAGCAGTAAATCGTGTGTTGAGCGGTGACCAGGGTACGGATAGTAATATTGGTATCCATTGTGCCACAGACGCTCAAATAACCAATACTGCCACAATATGCAGTACGTCGTTGTGGCTCCAGTTCTTCAATAATCTCCATCGCTCGGACTTTCGGTGCGCCGGTAATAGAACCACCGGGAAAACAGGCCCGAAGCAGATCCGTGGCATGCTGGTGGTCCGGTAGTGTGGCTTCAATGGTGCTGACGAGATGATGTACTGCCGGGAATGGTTCAATGATGAACAATTCAGGGACGCTGACAGTACCAGGAACAGCCACCCGGCCAATGTCGTTGCGCAGCAGATCGACAATCATAAGATTCTCTGCTCGGTCTTTGCCTGACGATGCCAGCCGCTCAGCTTGTCTGGCATCGTCGTTCGCATCAGCTAATCGCGGCAATGTCCCTTTGATTGGGCGAGTCTGGATCTGGTTATCATGCAACCACAGAAAACGTTCTGGCGAGGTGCTGATGATCGTGTTTTCAGGTAGCCGGAGAAAGGCGGAAAATGGTGCGCGATTACTGGCTGAAAGACGTAGAAATGCCTGCCACTCATCGCCGTCGTAATGTGCGTGGAAACGTTGTGTCAGATTGACCTGATAACAATCACCTGCGTGCAGATAATCCTGAATACGGCGGAATTTTTCACCGTACTGCTGTCGGGACATATTGGCTTGCCAGGGACTACTGAGTCTGAAATCACGGGAGTGAACCGCGGCAGGCAGCGCATTAAGCCAGGTTAGTCGGGCATCGGGATTGCCATGTACCACCAGTGTCAAGGTTTGCTTATGATGGTCGGCAATCAATGCCCAGTCATAGAGGCCTACAGCCATATCCGGTACATCGATATCCTGAAGGGCAATACTGGGGATTCGCTCTACCCGGCGTCCTAAGTCATAACCAAACAATCCCAGTGCACCGCCCTGAAATGGAAAATCAGGATGGGAGTCCGCGTGAAGGCCCAGCGTGTCCATCTGCTGTTTTAGCAGACTGAACGGGTCTTGTTCAGAAATATGACAGTGACCATCTACATCAATTTCGGTGCTGTTTCCACGGGTCTGCAAGGTGACTAATGGGTCGGAGACAAGTATGTCGAACCGGTTATGCACGTGTTCGGCGAAGCCGGAATGCAACAGCATCGACCAGGGGCGGTGTGATAATGCAGCGAAAAGCGTTAATAAAGCATCAGGCTGGTATGGAAGTGCATGGTAGACTATCGGGGTTTGCATAGGTTCTCGGTTCTTATCATGCTGATGGCCGGAGTATGTGGTTAATGTAGATTAATGGCCAATTTCAGACATGTAAGCGTACCATAAATTGTAGGCATACGGCGCAGCCGTACAACGTATCATGATGAAAACCGTTTCAGGAGAATAACAATGTACGCAGGTACCCCGGCGTTGACGCATGAACAGCAACAGCAGGCAGTGGAGGAAATTCACGCGCTTATGGCTGAAGGGTTAAGTAGTGGTGAAGCAATCGCTCTGGTTGCTGCGGCGCTACGTCAGAGCCATCAGGGGGAGAACGTTTCCGCCATGTTTGATGATGAAGATGATGAGAATGCGGACCAGGAATAACACCGCATTCTCTGTCAGTCAGATCGCCGCAATAGCTTTGATTTCGACCTTAAATCGCGGATTCATCAGTTTTGCCTGTACGGTGCAGCGAACCGGGGCACTGCCGGAAACGACCCAGGCATCCCAGGCGACATTCATGGCCGCAAAGTCCCCTGCATCAGCCAGAAAAATGGTGACATCCAACAGACGGCTTTTATCCGTTCCTGCTTGTTGTAAAACACTATCCAGTGCAGTCAGCGCGTTTTCAGTCTGCGCCTGTGCATCTTCATCCAGATTTTCCGGCACGCTGGTATAGTACAACGTGTGATTGTAAATGACAGCATCCGACCAGCGTTGTTCTGGATTGATGCGGGTGATTGGCATCATTGGTGACCTCGTATTCAGTCATGACGATAAAGTGCATGAGACTACCATATTCTTTCACCACTGCATTCTTTAGCGGTTGATTAAAGTGGTGCCCTGAGGACAGGCTTGACATAATCAGCCTCCAATATCCGTTCTGGAACATCAGAAATCAAGAGAGGCAGAGTGGCATCAGTAAGCGATGATTTTGCAACCGATGGTGTGTTGGCACTGGCCATCAGCGGATTTAAACCGCGTGAGCCACAGCGGCAAATGGCAGCGGCGGTAGAAAAGGCCATCGCACAACAACAACCATTGGTGGTGGAAGCAGGAACCGGCACCGGTAAGACGTATGCCTATTTGGCCCCGGCATTACGTGCCGGTAAGAAAGTCATTATCTCCACCGGTTCAAAAGCATTGCAAGATCAGCTTTATAGCCGCGATTTGCCTACCGTGGCACAAGCTCTGAATTATCAGGGATCGTTGGCATTGCTGAAGGGACGCGCTAATTATCTGTGTACCGAGCGGCTTGAACAGCAATCACTGGCGGGGGGGGATCTGCCGGTGGAAACCCTGAGAGAACTGGTATGGCTACGGCGGTGGTCATCAGAAACGTTGGATGGTGACATCGGTAACTGTGGTGAAGTAGCCGAAGACAGTCAGGTCTGGCCGTTGGTCACCAGTACCAACGACAATTGCCTGGGAAGCGATTGCCCTCACTATAAAGACTGTTTCGTCGTCAAGGCACGTCGACGTGCGATGGACGCGGATGTTGTCGTGGTAAATCATCATCTGTATCTGGCTGATATGGTGGTAAAAGAGAGTGGCTTCGCCGAACTGATTCCAGATAGCGATGTGGTTATTTTTGATGAAGCACATCAGATTCCGGATATCGCCAGCCAATATTTTGGTCAGCAGCTTTCCAGTCGCCAACTGATGGACCTGGCGAAAGACATGATTATTGCTTACCGCACTGAAGTCCGTGATGCCGCACAGTTGCAGAAAAGTGCTGATCGGTTAATGCAAAGTACACAGGATTTTCGTCTGGCGCTGGGTGATCCCGGTTTTCGGGGTAACTTACGTGACATTGTCACAGACGCATCTCTTCAATGCTCACTGACACTGCTTGATGATGCGCTTGAGCTTTGCTATGACGTGGCAAAACTATCCCTGGGACGTTCGGCATTGCTGGATGCCGCTTTTGATCGTGCAACGCTGTTTCGTAGCCGTCTGAAACGTCTGTTGGATGTTCAGCAATCAGGTTATAGCTACTGGTATGAATGCAATGCCCGCCATTTTGTATTGGCACTGACACCCTTGTCGGTGGCGGATCGCTTCCGTGATGTGATGAAAGAAAAACCCGTCAGTTGGATATTTACCTCAGCCACCCTGTCAGTGAATGATCAGCTTGCACATTTTACGTCGCGTCTTGGTCTGGATAATGCCACTACGTTGTTATTGCCTAGCCCTTTTGATTACACGCGTCAGACATTACTGTGTGTCCCGCGTTACCTGCCGGAAACTAACCGCCCTGGTGCGGCAAAACAGCTCGCCCGCATATTGTGTCCGTTAATTGAGGCGAATCAGGGGCGCTGTTTTATGTTGTGTACCTCGCATCAGATGATGCGCGATCTGGCGGCTGAGTTTCGTGCATCATTGACGCTACCCGTGTTATTACAGGGAGAAACCAGTAAACCACAGTTGTTGTCTCAGTTTATCTCCGCTGGCAATGCGTTACTGGTGGCAACCAGCAGTTTCTGGGAAGGCGTGGATGTGCGTGGGGATGCGCTATCCTGTGTGATTATCGATAAGCTCCCTTTTACCTCACCAGATGACCCATTGCTGAAAGCACGAATGGAAGATTGTCGTGTGCATGGCGGTGATCCTTTTGGTGAAATACAACTGCCAGATGCAGTGATCACACTGAAGCAAGGTGTGGGACGCCTGATCCGCGATGTTGATGACCGAGGCGTGCTGGTTATCTGCGACAGCCGTTTGGTGATGCGTCCTTATGGCGAGGTTTTTCTCAATAGCTTGCCACCTGCGCCTCGCACACGGGATATCGCTCAGGCAATTGATTTCCTGACGATGAAACCGTGACGGCAATCCATTTGGCGCTGTGCTATCATGCGCGCCGTTAAGATTTTTTCTCCCTGCCTGAGGTTGGCATGTCTACGCGAATTTTAGCGCTTGATACCGCAACAGAAGCCTGTTCCGTTGCACTATGGAATGATGGTGAAATCCATTCGTTATTTGAAGTCTGTCCCCGCGAACATACCCAGCGCGTATTGCCGATGGTGCAGCAAATCCTGACCGAATCCAGTCTGTCGCTCTGCGATCTGGACGTGCTGGCTTTCGGACAAGGGCCGGGAAGTTTTACCGGCGTTCGCATTGGTATTGGTATTGCGCAAGGGTTGGCTTTGGGCGCAAATTTGCCGATGATTGGCATTTCCACGCTGGCGACAATGGCGCAGGGAGCATTCCGGTTTACCGGTGCTACCCAGGTCCTGGCCGCTATCGATGCCAGAATGAGCGAAGTGTATTGGGCAGAGTATCGCCACGATGCTAACGGTGCCTGGTTAGGTGGTGATACGGAAGCGGTGTTGACACCGCAACAGGTACAGACGCAGACGGCAACACTTGAAGGCAACTGGGCCACAGCAGGTACTGGTTGGCAAACTTATCCGGATTTAGTGCGTCATCCGGTTATTTCATTACAGGATAGTGGCGTGCTGTTGCCACATGCTGAAGATATGTTGCCGCTGGCTATCCAGCAGTGGCAGGCGGGGCTGTCAGTAAGTGTCGAGATGGCTCAGCCATGCTATTTACGCAATGAAGTCACATGGAAGAAGTTACCGGGCCGGTAGTAAACCGCAACTTAAGGAATGCCTTATAGTCTAACTATCAGGTTGTGAAAAAAGTGCGTGCTATGGCAATCAATCACTCTTTGTGTGGTGTTCAGATCATGTATTCATCACTACGTTTCAAAATATATGGTGTACTGCTGGTGACCAGCGGATTGTTAACTGGCTGTGTGACGGTGCCGGAAGCGATTAGGGGAACCTCTCCGACACCGCAGACTGATTTGGTTCGGGTAATGAATGCTCCCTCGTTGTACGTCGGTCAGGAGTCACGTTTCGGTGGACGGGTGGTTGGTATTCGTAATGAGGCGGATAGAACTCGCTTGGAAATCAGCAGTATGCCGCTAGATGATGGCGCTCGTCCGCGCCTGGGCGCACTCTCCGATGGGCGTTTTATTGCTTATGTAAAAGGTTTCCTCGAACCGGTGGATTTTAAAAACCAACTGGTGACAGTTGTCGGGCCTATTACCGGGACAGAACAAGGCACAATCGGTCATAGGCCTTATCGTTATGTGGTAATTGATGCTCAGGGTTATAAGCGTTGGCGTGTGGTTCAACAGGTGGTTCTGCCACCACGTGCTTATGATCCGTGGTGGGGACAGCGATATCCATATGGCTGGGGACCTGGTTGGGGCGATAGTATGGAATACGGACCTGCCCAGATTGAGTCAGTAGTGACAGAATAACAATGGCGTAATGCTATTTGTTGTAGTAGAGGCGACTTTGGTCGCCTTATTTTTTGCATTGATTGTAAAATGTTGAAATAAGTGATCGGCCTCTCAACCTGGACATTGTTTATTTTCCAGTGAGCAAGTCGCGTTAAAATAATGTTAAAAGCCACTCAAGACTGGGACTGAGCATGCCACTAAGAAAAAATCTCGGGAGTGCCGCCTTGGAAAAAATCTGGTTAGCCCGTTACCCGGTCGATGTGCCGGTTGAAATTGATCCGGATCGTTATTCATCCCTGATTGAGTTGTTTGAAAATGCGGTGACACGCTATGCCGATCAACCTGCGTTTATTAATATGGGGGAGGTGATGACCTTCCGTAAGTTGGAAGAGCGTAGTCGAGCGTTTGCCGCCTATTTGCAAAACCAGCTGAAACTGCAGAAAGGTGATCGCATTGCACTGATGATGCCTAATTTATTGCAATATCCGGTGGCGTTATTCGGTGTTTTGCGTGCCGGTATGGTTGTGGTAAATATCAACCCGCTCTATACCCCTCGCGAGTTGGAGTATCAGCTTAAAGACAGTGGCGCCAGTGCTATTGTGATTGTTTCCAATTTTGCGCATACGCTGGAAAAAGTGGTTTATAACACGCAAGTTAAGCACGTTATTTTGACTCGTATGGGAGATCAGCTTTCTACGGTCAAGGGGACACTGGTTAACTTTGTGGTGAAATATATCAAGCGACTGGTACCGAAATATCACCTACCGGGTGCCATCTCATTCCGTCTCGCTTTGCAGCAGGGGCGCCGGCTACAGTATGTGAAGCCGGATATTACTAACGATGATCTGGCTTTTTTGCAGTACACCGGTGGTACGACCGGTATACCCAAAGGAGCGATGCTGACGCACCGCAATATGCAGGCTAATCTGATGCAGGCGAAGGCGGCCTACAGTCCGCTATTGCAAGAGGGACATGAACTGGTTGTCACTGCATTGCCGATGTATCACATTTATGCCCTGACAGTGAACTGCCTGTTGTTTGTTGAAATGGGTGGACAGAATCTGCTGATTACCAATCCTCGAGACATCCCGGAAATGGTGAAAGAGTTCAGCCGATACGCTATTACCGCGATGACGGGTGTCAATACGCTATTCAACGCGCTGTTGAATAACCGTGAATTTCAACAACTGGATTTATCCACACTGCGTCTGTCGGTGGGCGGTGGGGCATCAGTACAGAAAACGGTGGCTGAGCGTTGGGAAAAGCTGACCGGACATCACATACTGGAAGGCTATGGACTGACAGAAAGCTCACCACTGGTAACGGGTAATCCTTATGATCTGAAACATTACAATGGCAGTATCGGTTTACCGGTATCCTCTACCGATGTTCGCATTGTAGGTGAAGATGGCAATGATGTTGAACCGGGTGAACCTGGTGAGTTATGGGTACGTGGGCCACAGGTGATGCGGGGTTATTGGCAACAGCCTGCAGCAACCGAGGATATATTGAAGGAGGGCTGGCTGCTCACCGGTGATATTGTGACCGCAGATGAACAGGGTTTTTTGCGAATTGTCGATCGCAAGAAAGACATGATTCTGGTGTCTGGTTTTAATGTCTATCCGAATGAAATTGAGGAAGTGGTCAGTCAACATCCCAAAGTGTCTGAAGTTGCAGCTATTGGTGTGCCCAGTGAGTTTTCCGGTGAGGCGGTAAAAGTTTTTGTGGTCCGTCGGGATCCCTCTCTGACGGAAGATGAACTGATTACGCACTGTCGTCGAAACCTTACGGGTTACAAAGTCCCCAGACTTTTTGAGTTTCGAGATGAATTACCGAAGTCTATGGTCGGTAAGATCCTGCGCCGGGAATTACGTAGTGATCAATCAGCCGCCTGAATGATGCCTGCTCTTGCGAAAAAGGTATATTGAACAGGCCTGACTGAATCAGCAGAACACGTTATGATAGCCTCATCAGTCACAGCCAGTGTTTCTAAGCCAAGGGTGATACCCATTCCTTCGTATTGTGCCCATTATTGGGCAGTCTGGCGCACTATTCTGAACGCCGGTTTGACCGGCTTTATTTTTATTGTCACAACCATTTGTTGGACACAACCAAGAGAACGATGTTTTGAATTATCAGTTAATCACTACCGATGCCGGGTTACAGCAGGTTTGTATGCAGGCGCGCCGTGTCACTCATGTGGCGCTGGACACTGAATTTGTCCGCACCCGCACTTATTATCCGCAATTGGGATTGATTCAATTGTATGACGGTGATGCGCTTTCGCTTATTGATCCGTTGGCTATCAGCGATTGGACGCCGTTTAAGGCGTTGTTACAGGATGTGCAGGTAGTGAAATTTCTGCATGCAGGCAGTGAAGATCTTGAAGTGTTTCTCAATGCGTTCGGTATGACTCCCACACCTTTTATTGATACCCAGATCCTGGCGGCTTTCCTTGGCCGTCCGCTTTCTTGTGGTTTTGCAACGCTGGTAGAGGAGTATATGCAGGTTACATTGGATAAAAGCGAGTCACGCACGGATTGGATCGCTCGTCCACTAAGTGAGAAACAGTGTGACTATGCCGCCGCCGATGTGTTTTATCTGTTACCGATGGCCTTGAGGCTGGTGGAGGAAGCTAAAGTAGCGGGCTGGTTAGAGGCGGCACTGGATGAATGCAAGCTGCTTTGTCAGCGTCGTCAAGAGGTTGTCGATCCAGCGCTGGCGTATCGAGATATCAATAATGCCTGGCAGTTGCGAGGGTGCCATCTGGCTTGTTTGCAGCGATTGGCCGATTGGCGGTTACGTAAAGCCCGAGAGCGTGATAGTGCGGTTAATTTTATTGTCAGAGAAGAGCATCTCTGGCAGGTTGCCCGTTTCCTGCCAAATTCATTGGGTGAGATGGATTCACTGGGATTAAGCGGTCCGGAAATCCGCTATCATGGTAAAACCTTGTTAATGCTGGTGGAGGAGAGCCGTAATTTGGCCGAGGCGGATTATCCACCACCAGTAATCAATCTGATCGAATATCCTGGTTATAAAAAAGTCTTTAAAGAGATCAAGTCGCTAATTCAAAGCTGTAGTGAGCATAGTGGTTTATCTGCTGAATTGCTGGCCTCCCGCCGCCAAATTAATCGTCTGTTGAATTGGCACTGGAAATTAGCACATCAGGAAAGCAAACCCGAGCTGCTTGCTGGTTGGCGTAATGAATTATTGGGTGACGCATTGCGAGAAATTTTGGCGAACTATTAATTTTTTGTCAGCGTAGGTGATATTTTATCCCACCATGAATATTCTCTGCTGCTGTCCTGTTATGGTAATTCAGAGAGAATAATTAGTCTGGCTTATTAATAGTAATGAAATTGTTCGTAGGAAGGGTAAAATAAGAACAAGCAGTAACACTAGATAAATATGGAATCCCCTGCAATTTCTGCAGGGGATAATTAGAACGGAGGGATCATTTAGGTGTTTCTTCAGGTTCAGGCAATGTCACATTCAGTTCAAGCACCGATATATCATCGCCTTTCTGTTCTAGCTGAACTGTCACCATTTCGGGATCTATCTGTACATATTTACAGATGACCTCTAAAATATCCCGCTTTAATTGCGGCAAATAATGGGGCTCACTGTCCCCCCGACGTCGTTCCGCGACAATAATTTGCAGCCGTTCCTTGGCAATATTTGCTGTCGTTTTTTTTCGGGACAGAAAAAAATCAAGTAGGGCCATTATTTATCCCCCAAAAAGTCGTTTAAGGAAACCTTTCTTCTCTTCCTCAATGAAGCGATAAGGCCGTTCTTCTCCTAACAAACGATCCACCGTATCAGCATACGCTTTCCCGGCATCGGAGTCCCCATCCAGAATGATGGGTTCACCCTGGTTTGACGCCCGGAGCACTGACTGGTCTTCCGGAATAACACCAAGCACGGGAATGCGCAGAATTTCCAGTACGTCTTCCATACTGAGCATATCACCACGATTAACGCGGCCTGGATTATAACGGGTCAGCAGCAGATGCTCTTTAATCGGTTCTTCGGAGCGTTCAGAACGACGTGATTTGGAAGAGAGGATACCCAGAATGCGATCGGAGTCGCGTACTGAAGAAACCTCCGGATTGGTGGTGATAACGGCTTCATCAGCGAAATAAAGCGCCATCAGCGCGCCAGTCTCAATACCGGCTGGCGAGTCGCAGATGATAAACTCGAACTCCATTTCGGCCAGAGTGTTAAGTACGTTTTCCACGCCATCGCGGGTTAACGCCTCTTTATCTCGGGTCTGGGAAGCGGGCAGAATGTACAGATTCTCGGTGCGTTTATCCTTGATCAATGCCTGGTTTAGAGTGGCATCACCTTGAATGACATTCACAAAATCGTAAACCACCCGGCGTTCACATCCCATAATCAGGTCAAGGTTACGAAGACCGATGTCAAAATCAATGACAACCGTCTTCTTCCCTTTTTGGGCTAAACCGGTAGCAATGGCCGCACTTGAAGTGGTCTTGCCAACGCCCCCTTTACCCGATGTAACAACAATGATGCGTGCCATAAATGATTCCTTGTCAAGGGCTTAATCTAGAGGTTTGATGTTTAGAACGTTATCCAGCAGGTTGAGATTTAACCGTGCAGCCTGTCCTAAATAGGATTCCGGTATCTGGTCACTGAGCCAGTATCGACCGGCGATGGATACCAGTTCAGCAGACAGATGCGTGCAAAAAATCTGGCTTTGAACATCGCCAGATACGCCTGCCAGGGCGCGGCCCCGCATCATGCCATAAATATGTATGTTACCGTCGGCGATCACTTCGGCGCCTGCGCTAACGCTGCTGGTGATGATAAGATCGCAGTTGCGAGCATAAATCTGTTGACCGGAACGCACCGGAGTGTTCACCACCTTGGTTTTGATTGTCGCTGGTGCAACAGGCTCCGTCACCCGATGTTTGCCTTTCCCTTCGCTTAACAGCGGCAAACCGGCTTGTTCAATCGCCGCTTTCAACTTTGCATCTTTACACCCGCTGACGCCGACAACACGTAACCCGGTGGACGAAATGGCTTGCTGCAGTTTTGTCCAGTTTGCTTCTGCAGTCAGCATCGAAATATTAATTACGACCGGCGCATTTTTAAAAAACGCGGGAGCCTGCTCGATCTTTTCTTGCAGTGCCTGATAAACCACCTCGGGTTGTTGATCATACAAATGAACAACCGATAAGGTAAAGCTACTGCCTTTTAGCTCAATTGGCGTTTGTGACATCTATCCTGACTCAGTTTCAGCATCTTTAAATCCCCGAACTAACATTCGAGGCATGATATTCCAGAGCGCTGCAAGCATGTTATAGTTACATGAATATACAGGCAAGACACCGCTTCCATTAATTAGAGTAAAAAAAATGTTTTGTGTGATCTATCGAAGCGCTAAACGCGACCAAACATATCTGTATGTCGAAAAAAAAGACGATTTTTCCCGTGTGCCGGAAACGTTAATGAAAAGTTTCGGTGAACCTCATTTGGTAATGTTATTACCGCTGAATGGCAGTAAAAAACTGGCTTCAGCCGATATAGAAAAAGTAAAGCAGTGTTTGAATGAGCAGGGATTTTATCTGCAGTTACCGCCAGTGACAGAAAATTTATTAAATGCTCATCAGGTAAGTGTAAAAAGTGATACCTGAATTATTTTAGGATAATACCTGAGGATGTAGACATAATTAGCGACTTAATTTCATTAAGTCTGTAGTCAGAATAAGTCAGGGGAAAGAGTAATATCGTCCTTTTTATCTGTTTTATACTGATTTATATACAGGGGTGTCAGGCTGAAGATGCAGGATGCTATTTCACATTTTCTGTATCATATGGCGTGCTTTGTGCTCAGATATCTGACCGGTTCCTCCCGCAGAATGTAGCGCAGACCCTTTTCAGTATATGACAGTTTTTGTACTATCATGGTTTGAGTTGTTGCCTTTAATTGCTATTGGTATCAAGGTGATGGTGTCAATGACGCAATGGTTCATTAATAAACAGGTCAGGAGAAGAAACATGTATCAGCATAGAGACTGGCAGGGCGCGTTGTTGGATGTCCCGGTCAACAAGGTAGTGTGTGTGGGCAGCAACTATTCGGAGCATATCTGGGAGATGGGTAGTGCGACCCCCGTTGAGCCAGTACTGTTCATTAAGCCGGAAACGGCTTTGTGCGATATGTGTCAACCTGTGGCCATTCCCAAGCATTTGGGTTCCGTACATCATGAAGTGGAGCTGGCGGTATTGATCGGTACACCACTAAAACAGGCGAATGAAGAGCTTGTGGCCCGTGCAATTGCCGGTTATGGGGTGGCATTGGATTTGACCTTGCGTGATTTGCAGGCAAATTTCAAAAAGGCGGGGCAACCGTGGGAAAAGGCCAAAGGTTTTGATGGTTCTTGTCCTATTTCTGGCTTTATTTCCGTGTCGGAATTTGGTGATCCACAGCAGACTGAATTAGGGCTTAGTATTAATGGCGAGATACGTCAGCAAGGGAATACACGTGACATGATCACGCCGATCCTGCCGTTGATCGCTTACATGAGCCGTTTTTTCACACTACGTGCCGGAGATATCATACTGACAGGAACACCTCAGGGCGTGGGACCACTTCAATCCGGGGATATACTGACCATTACCTTGAACGAAAATACCCTGAATACCCGCGTTATATGAGCAGGGTGCTGCCTGCTGTGACAACGGGTGGGGTGGGCTCTTGTTTAGCATCAATAAAACCGTTATATAGTGCTTCCCGTTTGTCACCATGGATACCTCAATGAAGCAATTACCTTTTTGGGAACAAAAAACGCTGGCTGAAATGTCTGATGAGGAGTGGGAAGCTCTCTGTGACGGTTGTGGGCGTTGTTGCTTGCATAAGCTTATTGATGAGGACACCGAAGAGGTTTATTTCACCAATGTGGCATGTAATCAATTGAATATCAAAAATTGTCAGTGCCGCAATTATTCACGTCGTTTTGAATATGAACCGGATTGCATCAAACTGACGCGAGAGAATTTAGTCACGTTCAATTGGCTACCGGAAACGTGCGCTTATCGTCTGGTCCATGAAGGGAAAAGCTTGCCACATTGGCATCCACTGATTGTTGGCTCAAAGGCGGCGATGCATCAGGCACAAATATCGGTACGCTATATTGCCGTACGGGAAAACGACGTGGTGGACTGGCAAGATCATATCCTCAACAAGCCTGATTGGGCGAGTTAACTATCTGATTTATATGGTATTATTGGTCACACAGAATATGCGTGGGGCATGGGTGGGGCATCAGAGATAAAACTCGCGTTCAAAATACTCATCTGATCCACGTTGTTGTCGGTCATCCATTTTCCATAAACGCTGTAAACCATCTGAGCCGAAGTGTGCCCCATTTGTGTTGCGATGAAACTTGGGTTTGCTCCAGCACTGAGCGCCCAGCACGCGAAAGTATGTCTGGATTCATATGCTTTTCGATGCCGAATACCCGCACGTTTCAATAATTGATTCCATGTCGCGCCGAATGAACCTGGGGCATACCAGTCTCCCCCTTTCCCGTTTCTCGCCGTAAGTTTAGGCACAAAGACGAAGCTGCATAAATCGATTCGTGTTTTCCCGAATTCCCTTAGATGCACCTCTATATCGTGTTGTTTTGTCAACGCCACGATCTTTGACCGTTATTTGCCATTTTCATGCCCGCTAGATGCTTTCTTTACTGATGCTGTCCGCTTTCCGCCATTTCATCGTCACTGATTGGCGTGGCGTTTTTGGTCAGCACTCCAGCTTTACGTTTTTCCTTCAACCTATAGCTTTCTCCTTTGATATTCAGCGTGGTTGAGTGATGCAGCAGCCGATCCAGGATCGCCGTAGCCAGCACGTTATCTCCAAACATCTCTCCCCAGTCTGCGAAGCCTTTATTTGACGTCAGGATGATGCTCGCTTTTTCATATCGACGGTTCAGTAGCCGGAAGAACAGGCCGGCTTCCTCTCTGGTCATTGGCAGATAGCCTATTTCATCCAGGATCAGCACCCGGACATAACTCAGTTGCTGTAACTGGCGCTCCAGCCGGTTTTCCAGTTTCGCTTTCATCAGCGTCGCGATCAGTCTGTCCAGTGGCATGAACAGTACCCGATGCCCTGCATCCGCCGCTTTCACGCCGAGAGCAACGGCCAGATGGGTTTTCCCGACACCTGGAGGACCCAGCAGGATTACATTCTCGCAGCGCTCCACGAACGCCAGACCGGCCAGCTCCCGGACAACCTTACGATCGATGCCCGGCTGGAAGGTGAAGTCGAACTGCTCCAGCGTTTTGACCCATGGCAGACGCGCCTGCTTCAGTCGGGACTCCATGCCGCGCTGATGTCTGCCGTTCCACTCCTGCTGCAGCGCCATGCACAGGAACTCCCGGTAGTTCAGCTCTTTTTTAGCCGCCTGCTCCAGCAGGCTTTCAACGTGATAGCTCAGGTGCTCCATTTTCAGGCGACTCAGCAGCGCTTCAAGTTCATGCATCACAGCAACTCCTCATAAGCACTCAGTGGGCGATGTTCTACCATGCTGACCTGCTGCCAGAGCGGGGCGTGGTGTTCCGGCACAGTCTGCCAGCCAGACGATGCTGAACAGAGTCGGTGTGACGCCACCTGTTGCTCATTGCTGTAGATCCGCAACTCATCATCCAGTGAGATCCGTATTGAGACCGGCTGTCCACACAAGGTTTCAGGAACACTGTAACGATTGCCGCCAACCTCGATATAACTGTCCCAGGACACATGGCGGATGTCGAAGTAGCTGGTATCGAAGTCTGTATCCGGCAACGGCTGCAGATGCTCCTGTTCCAGCGCGAAGCGCTGTTCCGGTGTTTCTTTGAACTGGCGAAGCTCCCGTTTATCAGCAACATCCGCCATCCACTGCTCCAGTTGCTGGTTAACATGAGCGAAGCTGTCGAACGTGCGGTACCGGACGAAGAAGTTCTCCTTGAGATACTTCACCATCCGCTCTACTTTTCCTTTGGTTCTGGCCCTGCGTGGGCGGCAGGCCCGTGGCAGGAAGTCATAGTGATCGGCCAGCAAGAGGAACCCGGAGTTGAACACCACTTTTCCGTTGTTATTTTTCAGCACCGCTGCCTTCTGGTTATCAACCAGCACAGTTTTCACACTGCCATCGAAGTAGCGGAAGGCGCGAACCAGCGACTCATAGGTGTGTTCAGCATCCTGCTTTGGCGCGGCGAAGACATGGAAGCGTCGGGAGAACCCCAGCGTATTAACCGCGAAGTTAACTTTACACCGTAGCCCGGCAACCTCCAGCTCGACTTCGCCCCAGTCGTGCTGGAGCTGATATCCCGGCTGGGTTTCGAAGCGAACCGTTCTTTTTGATGGGCGCATTTTACGTTTGGGCTGGATGTAGTAACGCAGCATGGAACGCCCGCCGGTATAGCCCATTGCCTTAATTTCCGCGAGGATGACCTCGCTATTCCAGACATTCTCGGCCAGGCGCATGTCAATGTAGTCCATAAACGGTTTCAGCTTAACCATTTTGTGGCGAGTCTTTCTGGCTGGCGGTTCAGGGTATTTGAGGTAGCGTCTGACAGTTCGTTCAGAGCAACCCACCTGAGTCGCAATATCGACAATGTACGCACCCTGCTGGCGCATTTGCTTTATCATGTAAAAGTCCTCTCTGCTCAGCATGTTGATGTCCTTTCTGGTGTGAGAACCTAAAGGAAACAACATGTAGGGTGGAGCGGACAATACTAATGGTGAATTACCGTCTTATATCACTGGCGCTAACAGTTTTCCCATGCGCGTATATGCCATCTGGTTTTTCAGTGCCTGAATGGCTGACTGAGTCAGATTAATAACCCGGTTGCCCGCATCGGTCTTTGGCGGCGTGAAGTGTCCTTTGATAGCAATATTTCTGCTGATAGTGATCGTCCAGTGTTTTAGGTCAATGTCTTCCCATGTCAGTGCGCATATTTCACCATGGCGCATACCGGTGTTCACCGCGAGGATCCATAGGTTTCTGATTTGCTCAGAGGGACACGCGTCAAGTAGGCGAGCATATTCATCTTTCGTTAATGGGTCTGGTTCGGCTTTGCTTTTGCGAAGAGGGTCAACGCCAGAAAATGGTGATTTTTCTATATATCCATTGAGTTCGGCAAAACGAAACATTCCGCCCAGACAGTTCATATAGACGTTTACTGTTCTTACCGTACGCCCCTTTTTAGCCGAACGGTTTTTCTGATGCTTTCCGCAAATTTGATAACCGGTCAACAGTTCTTTTCGGACAAGTAGCATGTCTTCATTGTTAAATCTACCGACAGTTTTCTCTGGCCCGAGTATTTCTGTACAGATTTTGATATATGAAACATATCTGGTGTGCGCATTCTTTGTTATTTCCATGCGTTTCAGTTCCAACCACCGTACAGCCAATTCTTTCAGTGTGACCTCTGGCTGAACAAAACCGAATTTACGCAAATTAGGTGACTGCGGAAACTGCACCGCGTAGTTGAACATCCCTATTTTTATGGCGTAACAGATGGATGTACGTAATTCACCTGCCACTTTCCTGTTTTTGGGTGTGTCAGGAACACCCAAACTTTCCCTTACACGCACACCCTGATAGATAAACCACAGTCGCAGCGTACCACCGTGGTTTTCTACTCCTGTAGGGTACTTACTCATAACGATTCCTCGCCTGGTTGATGGTAAGGGTATTTAAGCAAATTGCCGACGCGGTTTCGCTGATGCCTGACGTTCGATCCAGCGATCAATTTCATCGAGATTGTAAAAACAGGGGCTGTTATCCCACGGTTGCCCGTCGAACGAGACGTGTTTGTATTCTTTCCCTTCAAGAAAAGATTTCTCACGAGCCTTCTTCAAGGTTCCTTTTTTTATGCCTTTCAGAGCGATGAGCTGCTCTTCTGAAACCCATTTTCCCGGGGAGACGATCATCATCATTACTTCACCCATGATTTCCCTCAGTTAGCCCCGTCCGGGGTCATTGATAATTCAAAATCAGACAGTCCATCTGACCGGCCTGCGTATGTTTGATCGGTAAGGCGGAACATCATGTCCTCCGATGCTTCGCGCGGGACTCGCTGGCCTCTTTGCAGGTGAGGCACAGCGTGCAGCCTGGGTATGCCCGGCGCCGGGCCTCTTCAATGGCATCACCGCATTCTTTGCATTCGGTTGCTGACACAGCAGTTCTATCTATGCGGTGAGAGCTTATAGCCACGGAACGTTGTAAATCCTCAGTTTCACTAGCGCGATCGATATCATCTGCCATAAATTTCTCTTCTATTAATGGGGAGGTTTCCACCTCCCAGACCATTAAAATTTCCGGCACTCAAAACGGAATATCGTCGTCGTAAAGGGGTTCTGATTGTTGCTGTGCTGCGGCCTGCTGGAGCTTGGATTGGGGAATGCCATTTTGTCGATCATAGGGATTTCCTGATGTGTAAGGGTTCCCTTGCTGTCCGCCGCGTTGACCTGTTGATTGCCGGTGGTCGTGATTTCGTTCGTCTTTGTCTTTCATTGAGTTTTCAAGATTTACTATTGCTTCTGCAGGCGCGTTCTCCGCGTGTTCGGCATACGTCCGGCGCGTTCCTGGCTGGAACACGTGACGCACTTCAAATTTATATCCATCCGATCCATCCTGTTTCGTGTAGAGGACTTTCTGCAGAAACAAACCGACTTTCTTCCCTTCCAATGCGGGGCAGTGCCATTCTGTGCCTTCGGCAGTCGGTACTTGCACAGGTTGAGCTTGCTTCACTTGAGCAACCCACATCAGAGCAGAGACCAATCCCATTCCGAACGTTTGCTGCCCATCTTTGCCGATGAAATTAATGCGCAAGTAGTTAGCCTTGGCTCCATTCGAATCAAGAGACAGTTCCAGCGCCTGGGACTGACTTCCGTCCCGGCCAAATGTATAGATTGCAGAGGTTACGACGCCCTCGTACGCACCTGTTTCACTTATTCCGGCAGATGTTCCAGCTTTTTTCGCCATTTCTGCAGCGTCGGCATTCCAGACAAAACTCATTGGTTGATTCATGGTGTGATCCTTAATCTTTATAAATCTGTCATAAATTCGGTGATTGCCACATCGACCGCTTTCAGGTCGTTATCCATTTCCGTTTTATCTGGAAACATATCTGGCGGTGCCTTGGCCGTATCATTGTCATCGCCTTTAATCAGGAATACGTGCTTGCCGTCTTTCTTGATAGCCCTCAGCACGATTGAGAAATATCCTTCAGGCGTCAGCTTTTCATTCAACATTTTCCCGGTGGTTTTCATCCTGATTTTTCCTTCGCTCTCTTCTGTGTGAGCTAGGAAATAAACGCGGAAATCGTCAGGTAACAGCGTGGCCGCAGTAATGATCCGCCAGACGTGATCCGCCATTTCTGTGAATTTTGCATACCCGGTCTGATAGGCCCGATTCATATTTTCGTGCTGCATGACAACCTGGAAATCGTCAATGATCAGCACGCGGCGTGTAGGTGACTTGACCATTCGATAAATTGTATCCAGTACAATTTCCCAATTATCAGAGCGCAGAACGTTCCCGCGCTGTTTAGTTCCGTCCGGCAATTCTTTACCGTGCAATTTCCAACCTGCAGATTTGAATGGCAACATTTTGGGAATGCATTGCAGCAGCATCACTTCATCGGGATTGAAATTGCGCAAGCTGTATGACTTGCCTGCGCCAGAGTCACCGAGGATCAGCACTGGCGTTCCCATTAGATGCCCCCGTTAAGCCAGTGTCTGGCCGTGTATTTGATGTCTTCATCCATATCACTGGAAATCAACCAGCGCAGATACCCGGGATCCACTTTTGACAGTTCCGCAAAGGTTTTCCCTTTGTGCTTGCCGAAGCGCATGGCGTGGAGCAGGGACGGGTTGTTTGTTATTTCCCGCATTTCCCTCATAGTCCATTGCGCCATGCGTCCCATATAGATGAGCAATTCAGCGGTGACATAACAGTCATATAGTGCGCGGTGGGCGTAGAGACCTTCCGGTAATTCGGGCTTCAGTCCTAGGCTGTAACGCAGGTACTGGTTGCTGTGGCTGGCATGATCCGGGAATAGTTTCCGTGCCAGCTTCATTGTGCAAATCCATGGGGAATCAATTTGCGGCAGTTTTGCTTTATCAAACGCCGCGTTGTGGGCAACGTAAGCATCGGCCCCCAAATAGCGACCAACAACCTCGCTAATTAGTGGTGCGCTTTCAACCATATCCTCAGTGATATGGTGAATCGCCATCGCTTCAAAACTGATAGCCTCGGGTGGACGAACCAGATCGCTCATAGGATTACAGATGACGCCATCAACAATGTCGACACTGGCAATCTCGACGATGCCACCCTCAAAACTGGTGGTTTCCGTATCAATGACTCGTAACATGATTTTCTCCATCCGTAATGGCGTCACAAACTGCGTCATACTCCGCGAGCTTGAGAGCGATAAATTCAAGGTCTGTGGGCGAAATGCCGCTGTTTAGACATATCAACGCGATGCACTGCAGCGCTACCTGATGCTCTAGTGGGTGAGTTAACATGCCCGCCTCCGGAAATTGAGGCGTGAAAAATTTGCTTTCACGTACTCTTGATAACAGGGCTTGTCTTTGCAGAAGTGCATCTGAGTTATGCCCATATAGCGTTTCACCGGGTAAGTGCTTAGCTCGTCACTTTCACGCTGTACCAGGCAATGGTCGCAATATTTCTTCACAGCGTGTCCTCCGCAGTTGTAAATGCAGCAGCAAATGACGCCAGAACCCCTTCAAGACGAGCTATACGGGCCTCGAGTTTTTCGACGTGTTCGCTATTAGTCCTGGCAGGAATATTTTCTGCAATATTTCGTGGTTCGATTTTTTGTACTGACGGGATAGCATCAGTACAGCGCTTCATCGCATTCGCCAGATTTGCGGCCGCTTCTTCAACCGTGCCATGTTCGTTCGTTGTTGGTGGTAACGAAGTAACAGCTTCGCTTGACTGACCGACATTCGTTTCCATCTGCACATCACCAACCTCCTCGGAATGATTTTCCGGTTTTTCTCCCTCATTTGAGGTGGCTTTCTGAGACAATCCATCAATAGAGAACATGCCGCCGCCAAGGTTTTTCATTTCTGGCTGAGCGTCAGTGCTGCCTAGTTTGGTATTTTCCAACGTTGAATCGGTGCCATTATTGGTTTCGGTGGTGTTGCCCGGTTCAGTGATGGCGGGCAGGTGACGTGCTAGCGTTAATAATTCCAGTGAGGGGTGTGCGTGGTTTGACTCTGTGAGGCTGGAATTGATATACGGCTGCATTGATGCGGGCATCTTGGTGATGTCTGGGATCGCATTGCGAATTAACGCGAAAATCGCGGCACGGGAAAAATCCAGAATACCGGGCATGTTGAGTAACTTTTGGCTCCACGTATTAAATGGCTCTTCTTTGTTAGCGATAATCTCTTTGGCCCGGCGGAGTATGGGGCCGGGTATTTCATAGATATCAAAATCCATCGGCAGGGTGGCCATCGCTATTTCTTTATTCAGAAAATCAAGAGAGTGCGTGATGTCATTGCCGCGATCAGTTTGATTGTTACCACCTGCGTTCGTGCCTGCATTAGTGCGTTTTATGCCCTGTTTTGCGACCCACTTCGCGGTAATATCTTCACGTAACGGACCATTAGATGATTCGGACTGATTGTTGTGTGCGTTAATCCATTCTTTTGCGAACGTGACGATACTGCCGACGCTCGGCGACGCTCCATTGAGCGGCCATATTGATTTTATAGAATCAATGAGGTCAAACAGCGTTTCGATGTAGCAGTGCTGTAGCTGCAATAGCTCTCTGGCGTTGTTCAGTGCTAACAGAACGTTCTGGGCGTAAGTAGCGTCCATATCGTGTTGTAACATGTTAATTTCAAGAACCTGACTTTGTGCCAGCAGATCGTCAGATGAGAACGAGCCGAATAGCCATCCCGCCAGCACGCGCTGGTTAAATGTGGCGTCCTCAATAGCAATAAACCCATCCGGTACTGTTTTTTTCTGCTGACTGGTAACAGCAGCATGGTCGTTCTGAATGTTGATTGATGAGGGTTCAGCGCTGGGGATTTTTTGCCATGTCAGACCGTCTTCTTCCAACACGTTTCTGTCACACCAGGTGTCATCCAGAACACCATCTTCTGGCAGATCATCGAATACGGGGTAATGGGTGCGGACTGGATTTTTATAGTCAGTACCGCGACCAACGGCGATCTCGTTATCATCAAGAATATTGAGAACTTCACGCTCGGCACGGGCATCGTTTTTAGCGTCAAGAGTGATGAACAGGTTTTTTTTGCCTGATTTTTGGTATGCCTCGATAAAATACGCATAGGGTGTCATTGCGTTTTCGCTCCTTCGGGTTGTAGAATCCCCTGAGCCATTGATTGCGCCCTTAGGGAGTGGTTATTGGTCAAAACTCGATTCCGATTTGCTTTGGTCGGCGAATCGGCGCATTAAACCGCTTCGGCGGTTTTTTGCGTTTTAAAAAGCGACGGATTGGTAAAGTAATAAACCCGCACCGCCGAAAGACTACACACAGCAATTGGTGCTCCGTAACGTGGAGCGGACGGCACTTTGAGCCTCACGGGGCATTCTTTACGCGGGATATGGTGCGAAACCGCGTTCACTGCCGTGACAGGGAGGGTTACTTGTCGTTCGCCTTCTCCAGAACACCACCGACTTAAAGTCGGGCGACCCGTTCCGAATCTAATTCAGTTGCCGGTTACGTCTCCGGCCCGGGCTCTCACCGTTCGTGTAGCGTTTTCCCCAGTGCTGGCAAACAGGCCAACAAATGGCAATTGGTCAAAACTCGATTAACGTGTAGCGGGGCGCTGGCCATCGCCCGTGGAGACAATCCCTTCTACTGGATAACATTCACCGTGAACGCGCTGAACATACATGTCCTGAACGCATTCCTGCTTGGACTCATAAACGCCCAGAACTGCGTCATCACAGTTGCCGTTCAGCATGCAAACGCTGATAACGAGCGCGAATAATGTTCCCATTAGTGCAAAGTCCTCCCTGTTGCCTGCCGAAAAAGGCGTTTAGCCTCTTCCCATTTTTTTTTGTCGCGGCTTGATACTGCGGCTGCGGCCATGCGTTGTGCTTCTCGTAACTGCTGGTGGTTAATCATCAGTCCCTCATTGCCCTTAACGGCGGGTCGCCGGAACGTTTCTAACCTGCTGCGCGTTTGCTACCTCTCAGCAACTGCCGTCATGTTCATACGCCTCGGGCTGGCTACTTAGCCTCTTCGCATCACTGAGTAACTCGGGGTATTGCTCCGTGGGTTATGCGTTGTGGCGTTACTGCGTTGTGTGTTTATAATAAAACACAAAAAGATATTAACTGTCAACACGAGTTGTGTTTTTTTAATGAGAGGGATTTGACGAGGTACAAAAAAACCCGCCTAGGCGGGATGAGGAGATGTATAAACGCAGGTTAGATTAAAAGCTGAATTTGGCGAGTCGCAGTATTGCTAGTACAGTACCTATGGCTTTACTACAGCATAGATCACTCATCAACGGGCTTATATCTGCCCCTGAGGTACTTATCCACGTATTCATCCAGTTCCTTCAATCGAAGCTGGAAGAGGTCGATCATTCGGTTTTGTTCAGCTTCGGGAAGTTGCCGGAAAAGCTCAAGCATCTTTTGCTCTCTATCACCCATCCATTGACTTGGATCGCCATTATCACCAAACATCAATTCAGACGGAGTGATGTCCAGAACTGACGCGAGAACCATTGCGTCATCTGCACCTATGCTACGAGAGCCTGTCTCATAGTTACCGATGCGCGACTGCGCCCAGCCGCACCAGTCAGCCAGAACCTTTTGAGATATCCCTTTCCTTTCTCTTGCTTCCTTTAAGCGGGCAGCGATTTTTTCATTGATATTCATGTATCTATTTCTATCACGTACCGTGTTATCGTTCAAAATACATTTGGTGTTGATAAATCAACACGACTCGTGTTTAATATCTTGGTGAAGCATATAAGCGAGGTAAAAATGAACAATATTGCAAAGGAGCGCATAGCGCTCGGCTTAACTCAAAAACAGATGGCTAATGCTTTTGGCTGGAGGCAATCCCGGCTCTCTAATTATGAGACTGGGTTACGAAAACCTGGGCTAAGGGAATGCCGCGTTATCGTTGAAACACTCAACAGACTTGGCGCTGAGTGCTCGTTAGACAGCGTTTTTCCACCAACAAATCAAGCTTTCAAGGAACAGGAAGCCTAACCATGCACATCTCTTCTCAGGATGATAACTATGCAAAATCAGGATTTTTGAAATCACAGAATCAGTCTCGTCGTTCTGTCGCCGCTCATGCAGTCGTTCGTGAAGCCGTGGAAGCGTGGCAGAAAACATTGCCGGGCAGGGCGCAGGACACTATCGCGCAGTTGGTTGTTGATGAATGGCGTCGTCATGGTGGACGTGGCTTGCAACTGGGTGATTCTGCCCGCAACAACAGGCAGAACATTTTTCGCTGGCTGGACAACCCGTTCAACTCGGCACGATACGCCGGATATATCGCGCAATTAACTCCGGTGATTGCCGACGTAATGCCGATTGAAATTGCCCGACGGTATGGCTTGAAGAAGGGGAGAACGGAGGCGGAGCTAGTGGCTGCTGCAATCAAGGAGTGTTCTGAAGCTCAACAGGCAAAAATACTCGGTGCCAAGGTTCATGTTCTTGAAAAAGAAGTTAGGGAAGGCGTTGAAGCGCTGATGCGCTTAATGCCGCCGGATAGCTGGGGACCGGTTCTCAGCAGCGTGGCCACAATGCTGGGGCAATGTTTTTAATCGAGTTTTGACCAATAACCAACACCGTCTTTTGAATGAGAGACATTAGTAACTAATGACCAGGAGTTAATTGATGGCCGGAGACTGGATAAAGATGCGCGCTGATTTGCATACGCATCCGAAAGTCGTCCGCATTGCGTCCGCACTCAATGCGGACAGATTGCGCGTAATCGGCGCATTACATGCCGCATGGTGTCTGTTTGACGCGCATTCAGTTGACGGAATGCTAGACGGGTACTCACCAAAGACACTCGACGACATGATCGGTTTTCCCGGTTTCGCTGATGCAATGATTGCCGTTGGCTGGCTAGATTACGTTGATGTAAGCCTATGTATGCCAAGATTTTCTGAGCATAACGGGCAATCGGCAAAACGTCGGGCGCAGGAGGCAGACAGGAAAAGAAACATCCGCAAATCGTCCGCACCCAATGCAGACAAAAAGCGGACTAGAGAAGAGAAGAGAAGAGAAGATCTAAAAGATAAACCTCTCTCTATAGGGGGCGATGAAAATTTAAGCGGAGAGGTTCAATCAGAAACTCAAACACCACCTGAACCGACACTGCCGGACTACCTGGATGACATAGACATCCCGATTGGAAAATTCACGATGTACTCGGGCTGGCAACCTTCTCCGGACTTCCGAAAACGGGTTGCGCTTTGGAACCGAATTCTTGACGGGCCGGATCCGGGGTACACCACTACAGATTTGGAAAGGTTTACTGCGTTCTGGAAAGCGGATGGGAAAGTATTCAATCACGTCCAGTGGGAACAGAAATTTGCTGACAGCGTGCTGTACGAGCGCCGTCAGGAGTCAATGAGAAAATCAATCGGAGGTTCAAATGCAGGAACAAATCAGGCCAACAACAGTGGCGAATCAACAGCAGTACAGCAAATCAGGGCAGAACGTGAACGTTGGGAACGTGAACGCGCAGGAAATGGCATGGGCAATGTGGGAAACGATGGGAAAGATCTATTCGAACCGTTGGATCACGAAGAATGGCAATCGGCCGAACGAGCTGTGGATTACTCAGATTGGGAGCATGACCAGTGACCAGATAACTCGAGTGTGTAATGGCTGCGTTTCGCGTTGTGCCGCTGGAAACACGTGGCCACCAGACCTGGCCGAATTTATGGCGCTGACCGCAGAGTGCGGCGCCAACCCGTTTGGCCTGAATACCGATGACGTAATGGCTGAATACAAGCGCTGGAGAAACGAGTCATATCGCTATTCCAGCAGTGACAAATTCCCTTGGCACCACCCGGTGTTGTATCACATCTGCATCGAAATGCGGCGTGCTGGTGTTGAGAAACGCATGACGACTGGAGAACTGGAGCGGCTAGCAGAACGGCTGCTGACGAAGTGGGTAAAAAACGTGAGTAATGGCATGAGTATCCCGCCGATTCGTCGCCAACTGGCAGCACCCCAGCACCCGAGTGGGCCAACACCGGCGCAATTGCTGCACGCGGAGTATCTGCGGAAAAAAGCCGCTGGATATTTTGATTAATAATCGGCCCGAATTATGGGCGAATGATAAACAAATCGAGATTTGACCAATGACCAAAAAATTAACGACTAAACAGCGTGTTACTCGCTATATCAAGACCAGCGAGGGGGCGACTATTGGAGAAATAGCTCGCCGATTAAACTTGAGTGTCTCCGTAGTAAGCCAGGAAATCCGCGAATTGAAAGATGAAGGGATTGTCTGTGTAAATGGCACCGGTGCTAATGGTCGTCACCTGCATTATCCGACGTTCGACGGATATGCTGAAGTACCGAAATTTGGCGTACACCCCCGGCAGGAACAATTTAATCAGCTATTGGCGGAGGTACGGGCATGAAACCTGAAATGTCTACAGCGGTGATGATTGAAGTTGTTCGCTCAATGGCCACGGATGATCAATCACTAAAAGGGCAGTTTTTGGCTTCCATTGCCAATCGACTTGAACGGCTTTTGTCTACCGAATCCAGTATGTCACGTGAGGTGGAATGTATTCGTCATGCGCTGGATATTCCACCAGACAAATCTGTACTGGCTGGTGTTGTAACGGAATGTACTCGGCTGAATGCGGAGATTCTTTCGCTACGCTCTGAACAATCGGAATTGAGAGAATTACTGGATGGTGTCACGCCAGAGGTCATTCCATTAATCGAAAAAGCCTGCAATGACGCCGTCGACCCGCAGTCCGTGAATGATCCCCGCATTAGGCCTGTGCTCCCTGAGCGCGATGAGAGTGGATTTTGGTATCACCCCGCATACAACCCGCCGTTTGAAGAAGGGGCGACGGCAGAAGATGTGCGTAATTGGCACGCTGAACGTGGTATGGAGCACGACTACACGTTTATGTCTTCCGATTTTTGCGAAGAATGCGTTTACGACAGCGACACGGTTTCGGCATGGAACCCAACACCGCCGAACGGCACAGGCTGGATACTAGTGAGCATATTCGATACAGAAGATGGCGCGGCTGCGTGCTGGGTACGCTACACAGACACACTGAACGTAAGGACGGTGACGCATGACTGATGTATCACCAATTCTTGATATGTGTTGCGGTGGCCGCGCGTTCTGGTTCGATAAGAGCGATCAGCGTGCCGTTTTCAGTGATATCCGTCAGGAAACGCATACATTGTGTGATGGCCGGACGTTGGAGATTTCACCTGATGTGATCGCTGATTTTCGCAGCCTGCCGTTCGCCGATGAAAATTTTAGCCTGGTAGTATTCGATCCGCCGCATCTTGCTCGTGCTGGTGACGACAGCTACATGCGCGCCAAGTATGGAGCGCTGAACAAAGAAACATGGCGAGATGATTTGCGTGCTGGTTTTCGTGAGGCATTTCGGGTGCTGCGGCCTAGAGGTACGCTTATTTTCAAATGGAACGAAACGCATATTCCTGTAAGCCTGATTCTGACTCTGACGGAGCATAAGCCTGTAATAGGGCATAAATCCGGCAAACGCTCGAATACACACTGGATCTGTTTTCTGAAAGACGGCGTGTTGCCAGCGGTGGCGGAGGATACCGATCCACTCCTGCAATACGCCACCAGACGTATTATCGAGTTGGAATCGATGATGCTGGTGGATGTGCCGGAAACGGTATGGCCTGCAGAAGTTGAAATGGTCTACTCGCAGGTTGAACGCGCTGGGGAAATTCCGGCGCATCATCAGCGTCGGTTACATCATCACATTAATCGTATGTGGCTGGAAAAAATGTCGGTACCGGACATCGTCAAAGCGACCAAATCACTGGTCAATGCCATGGAGAATTACTCGTGAGTGAAATCATTGTTGATAATTTTGCGGGCGGCGGCGGGGCCAGTACCGGCATTGAGCTGGCAACGGGTCGCAGCGTGGATATCGCGATTAACCATGACGAAAACGCCATTGCGATGCACAGCACAAATCACCCGGATACGCTGCATTACTGCGAGTCCGTGTTTGATGTTGACCCAATTGCGGCGACCGCTGGCCATCCTGTCGGTTTGGCGTGGTTCAGCCCGGATTGCCGTCACTTCAGTAAAGCGAAGGGTAGCAAACCAGTTAAGAAAGAAATTCGTGGTCTGGCGTGGATTGTGATCCGCTGGGCGCTGGTAAAACGGCCAAGAGTGATGATGCTGGAGAACGTAGAGGAGTTTAAAACGTGGGGACCTCTGCTGACTGCTGACGACGGTACAGAGCATCCGGATCCGGCGCGCGCTGGTAAAACCTTTGCTGCTTTCATCGGTATGCTGACCACCGGCATTGCAGCGGATCATCCGGCAATTGCTGAGTGTTGCGAAGTGCTGAACATCAATGTTAACAGCGACGATGTTCGCCGCCTGGTCGCCGGTCTGGGCTACGTTGTTGACCACAAAGAGTTACGCGCCTGCGACTTCGGCGCGCCGACCAGGCGGCGCCGGTTCTTCATGGTGATGCGTTGTGACGGCCAGCCAGTTGAATGGCCTGCTGCGAGCCACGGGGATCCGAAATCACTGGACGTGCAAAGTGGGAAGCTGGCGCCGTGGCGCACAGCAGCCGAATGTATCGACTGGTCGATTCCTTGCCCGTCGATTTTCGAGCGCAAAAAGCCGCTGGCTGAAAACACGTTGCGCCGTATAGCGCGGGGGTTAGAGCGGTTTGTCATCAATAACCCATCGCCGTTTATCGTGAAGTGCAACCACACCAGCAACCGGACGAAATACGATTGTTTCCGTGGGCAGTCGCTGAACGAGCCGTTGCAGACGATCACTAAAACGCCCGGCTATGCGCTGGTACAGCCGTTTCTTGCTGGTGCAGGTGGCCCGAAATATTCAGCAAAGCCGCGCTGTATTGACCTACCAATGAACACAATCCTGAAAGAATGCCACACCGCGCTGATCGCTCCGGTCATTGCTCGTCAGTTCGGAAATAGCGTGGGGCATGGTGCTGATGAACCCAACGGCACGATAACGGCTGGTGGCGGAGGAAAATCGCAGCTGGTATCCGCGTTTCTGGCGAAACATTACGGCGGCAACTACACCGGTCCTGGCGCAGCGATGGATGAACCGGCGCACACGGTCACTACAACGGATCATCACGCACTGGTCACATCCAACCTGATTAAGCTGCGCGGCACCTGCAAAGACGGCCAGCCAGTCACCGAACCTGCACCGACTATCACAGCCGGCGGCCTGCACATCGGCGAAGTTCGTGCTTTCCTGCTCAAGTATTATGGCAATGAGAAAGAAGGCGTCAGCCTGGGTGGGCCCTTGCACACAGTCACCACGAATGACAGGTTCGGCCTAGTCACTGTCGAGGGCGTCGATTATCAGATCGTCGATATCGGCATGCGCATGTTGCAGCCGCACGAGCTTTACGCAGCGCAGGGATTCCCGAGCTGGTACATCATCGATCAAGATTATCGCGGAACCAAATACGCGAAAGATAAGCAGGTGGCGCGTTGCGGCAATGCTGTACCGCCGCCGTTCGCAGAGGCGCTTGTTCGCGCCAATCTGCCGGAAATGTGCGTGGCACGGCAGGAGGTAGCTGCGTGATCAAGTCCACAACAACTCCTTTTTCGTTGCAATTGTGTTAGCTAAGGTCAATAATTATTACTGTATATTTGTACAGTTATTAAAAAAGGGAGTTGGAGTGGCCGAAGAACAGGAACAATTGCCAGCCACTGGCTATGCGGTGGTTAGGTGCCGTGATCAGGTTGTTGTAGCGAAGTTCATGGATTTCCCGGATTGTGATCGGGCGCTAATGTATAGGAGTGGAGATATGGTTTCGTTTATGCCTCTGCAGCATGATGAAATAGTGGGTACGCCCTCGTTGTTTATGCAAATGCTGGAGAAAGCAGGCTACCGAATTACCAGCACCTCTGGTAACATTCCCTCATAGGCCTGAACAACCTATGACCTGCTGCGCCAATGGAGAACACCATGGCGCAACTATCACTTATAAAATCCGCTGGTGGAATACTCATCCCATCTGCACCAGATACACGCGACTACCTGAATCGATTGAAAATTGGTTCGGTTATTTCTGCTGACTTCAAAAAGGCGCGTAATCCGGCCTTTCATCGCAAATACTTCTCCCTGCTGGGCCTCGGTTTTGATTACTGGGAACCGGTCGGCGGTACCATTTCACAACCTGAACGAGAGTTCGTTCGCGGTTACGTCCGCTTCCTTGCTGGTCAAATTGGTGTAGAAGATGCCCTGAATACTGTTGCTGACGCCTATTTCGATGAAGTGTCACAGCAACGTGTCGTCAATATTTCTGCTGCTAAATCTTTTGATGCCTTCCGCCGCTGGGTGACTGTTGAGGCTGGTCACTATGATGCTTTCATCATGCCAGATGGCAGTATCCACAAAGAAGCCCGTTCCGTGTCGTTCGCTAAAATGGACGATTTGGAATTCAACGACCTGTATAAATCCACCCTTGATGTGCTCTGGAATTTCATTCTCCGCCGCACATTTCCCACCCAGCAGGCCGCAGAAAACGCTGCTGCGCAGTTGCTGGAGTACACCGCATGACTAATTTCAAAAAAGAGGCATGTGGCCGCGATTGTCAGATCCGCATACCAGGTGTGTGCAACTTCAACAGTGAGACAACGGTGTTAGCGCATTATCGCCTTGCTGGAACCTGCGGGACTGGAATCAAACCAGATGATATCCAGGGCGCATGGGCGTGTAGTGCATGCCACGACGAAATAGACCGTAGAACGCGTCACATTAACACCGAAACAGCCCATCTTTATCACGCCGAGGGCGTAATGCGTACACAGTATATTTTACGAAAGGAAGGGAAGTTATGAGTTCAGTGCCGAAAAGCTTGCCGCTAGAGCAGGAAAAACCAATGCCTGATATTCAATATCTATTAGAGCTTTGGGGAGCATGGGCCGCCAATGATAATAGCCAGGTGGATTGGCAACCTATTGCCGCAGGGTTTAAAGGGCTGTTACCGTATACCAATAAATCACGGACACAGTGCTGTGATGATGACGGCATTATGATTGATAGTTGTGTTGCACGATTAAAAAAATATAGAATTGAAGAGTATGAATTAGTTATTCTGCACTACGTTTTCAATATATCGCTAAGGGCGATTGCGAAAAGAAGAAAATGCTCAGATGGTACGGTTAGGAAAGATTTGCAAATAGCCCTAGGGTTCATTGAAGGACTATTTTCCATATTAAAGTATTAATATTGATATTTAGTGACGCCCATTATACATATGGGCGTTTTGAATTTGACTTAAATACCTGTTGTGATAGATCAGATGTAAATATATCCTCATCTAAGAAGTCAAGTAGTGCTTTTATTTCTTTTTTTGTAGATGGCATGATTATTTTCTCAATTGTGCCAGTGATCTGAGTTTGTAGCGGAAAATTTATTTTCTGGGCGGCAGATTTTAAGATTACTAGGTTTTGAGAATTGAGGATTCCACTATTGTTAACTAATGTAACCTTGCTTCTTATTGGAGTATCTGCAATGTTCTTAATATCAAAGCCTGCTGGTAAATAAAAGCTGGCATGATTGGCAAAATCATCCAGTTGGTCATCTGTTGCTTCTTGAAAGTAAGGAGTCATATCAAAAATACTTCTTAATTTGAAAAAGCTTTTAAAAAATATTTTATTCCCATCAATTATTGCGACAAGTTTGTCATCAATATTAAAACCAACGTTTGCAGCTTGGCTAAATGTATTTGCATTTCCCAATAACTGCATTACGAATGATTTGGAAGTGTCTAGAATTTGCTTTTTGGTGAAAGTTTGTATAGCAATGATATTGTTATTTGTTGGTGCACTAACCCCGACAAACAAGGCTTTAATATGATCAATCCCTATAATGTTTGGATCCCACACTGGTATGGCAGTGTTTCTGGTCACGGCATCAATTAAAAGAGTCGAATCGTTAAAATTATCTAACTCGAAACATTCACTGCAACTGGGGGTATAACCAGCAAAAAAAGATACTTTTGTCATGTGATGTGTTTCAAAACGAGTCTTTTGATCACTAAATATTCTAGACACAAGTGCATTAGCCGCTCGATCTAGCTGAATTCTAAGTATCTTTGTGGCGCTTTGATCATCCATTAAAGCAAAAAGAGGCATATATTCACCTTTTGATATGTAGATATGTGTAGTCAGTGAGTTGCACAACTGAAAATGACTTATTTTTAATATCTGTTATTATTTCCTTAGATATTAATACAAAACCTACTCCGGTATCATCCTCGGCTTCATAAAATTTATATCCATGAAGAGATAATACGGGGTTGAAATTATAATTTTCCGAAAAAGAAATATAAATTAAAAGAGAGATGTAAAAGAAAATTGCATACATTTTATTTTCTGCAATTGAGCCCGTTCCTAACAAAGGGAACAAATAACTTAAGAAATAGTTAGTAACTTCTTTGTTAGCAGGAGAAAGAGTACTAATATTTTTATAAAGTGTTTCCAGTTTACACTTAGCAAATTTTATGAGTGAAATACATAAAACCCAGCTAGTGACACATGTATAAAAGCTATAAATTAATAGCCACGTTGAATCTTCCATCCAACCAATAAACATAAGCGTTAGACAAACTGGGGCGATAGAGCTAGCTGTTAATAATAAACGGGCTAATTTGTTCATAAGCTAATCCTTACAAATACTGTTCATGTATACAGTATTGTAGGTCAATGAACCTCGAGTATCCATCACCAAATTCCTTTTTTGTTAGAATTTTAACCCTATCATCTATGTGCATAAAAAAAAACTAACGCGTACGCAAAAACTATCGTAACGTGATAAGAGTGGTTACTTAGCCACATATCTTATTTTTGTCAAACCTCGCCATTGAGCGGGGTTTTTTATGTCTTCAGGAAAGTGGGCGATCGCTGATAGTAGTCAGACTATCAACGATCATTTACCTCACGCGCAAGGTCATGAAGTAAACCGAGGCCCAGCTAGCTAGCGGGTCGATAATATCGGAATGCTGTATAAATGACCAGTAAATATAAAACGAACGTATCACGTTCAGTAGGTAATCCTGTCCCTGTCATTTATGCCGGTGAAACAGTCGGTTTTGGATGCTCAGATCTGCATGTAGCAAAAATTCCTGTTTGGTTGGCGCGCTTGGTCATCTGTAATTTCCACTACAGTAAGCGCGTTGTGAATAACTCCTACCTGCATCTCGGAATATTCTGCGGACGGGATTTGGTTGGCGTAATGCAATGGGGATACGCAATGAACCCCAGTAGCGCATCAAAAATCGTTACAGGAACAGGCAACAAACAGTATATGGAGTTAAACCGACTGTGGGTTCATGACCGGATGCCGCGTAATACAGAATCTCGTTCAATTAGCTACGCATTGAAAACCATTAAGTTACTGTACCCTGCTGTTGAATGGGTACAGACGTTTGCTGATGAACGGTGTGGGCGGTTCGGCGTCGTGTATCAGGCCAGTAATTTTGAGTACATTGGAAGCCATCAAAGCACATTTTATGAATTAGATGGTGAGTGGTATCACAAAATTGCGCTGACAACGAAATCCGGGAAAGCAGGTTCCAGGGCATCACACTTACAGGCCAACGTCCACCGAGCTACAGCTCATAAATTTACGCAATTCAGGTATATACGTTTTCTTAATAAGAGAGCGAAGAAGCGACTTAATACGAAATTGTTTAACCCTCTCCCATATCCAAAGCCAAACACAAAGTAAGCAAAAAAGACAACCTTCAAGGCTCACTTCGGTGGGCTTTTCCTTTTTCTGCCCCTGCAAAATCTGACGATCAATTCTAAGGGCAGATTCACTACCCTCGGGAACATCGAGGAGGCCGGAGCATGATTAAAATGCCTGAGAAAATAACGACGGCTGGGGCGTATTCGTCATCCGGCCTGCTAATCGCGTTAGGAAAATTTTTCGATTGGTTTCACCACATCGACTGGAGCCAGGCGGCGGTCATTATCGGGATCGTAGTGGCTATCGCGACGTATTTCACGAATGTTTATTTTCAACGCAGACAAACCCGAGCAATAGAGGCAGCGGCCTCGTTAGGGAAGACGATTATTCGCGGAGATTAATCATGGCCAACTTTAAGAAAGCGGGTGGTGCTGTTGGTGTAGTGTGTTCCGTAATGACAATAATTGCCATCGTGGTTTCTAACGGACAGGTTCGTACAAATGAACGTGGGTTAGAGTTGATCGGCAATGCTGAATCTTGTCGTCGTGATCCGTATGTGTGTCCAGCTGGCATTCTCACTGATGGAATCGGAAACACTCACGGTGTGGTAGATGGAGCCAGAAAGACCGATCAGCAAATCGCGGCAGACTGGCAGAAAAATATACTCGACGCTGAACGTTGCGTTGACAGATACGCAAACGGGAAAAAGTTGCCGGATGGTGCGTTCAGCGCTGCCTCAAGTATCGCTTTTAATGCCGGCTGCCAGACGATGCAAAAATCAACGATGTTCCAGTTATTTCGGGCCGGAAATATTCATGCAGCGTGTGAGCAGTTCCCGCGTTGGGTATATGGCGGTGGTAAAAAATTGCCGGGGCTGGTGGTTCGTCGCGATAAGGAGCGTACGTTATGTCTATCCTCCCAAGCTGGAAAGTAACGGTAGTGGCATTGATGGTCGGTATAGCTATCGGTTGGTACGTTCAGGGTTTGCGGTGGGATGTTGATGTTTCAAAACTGAATGAATCCCACATAGCCGAGCTGAAAAAACAAAGCGATCAAGCTGTGATTAACCTGACAAATCAGAAGAAACGCACCGAAGCAGCACAGATTGCGCTTGCAGCGCTGGATGCTCTGCACACGAAGGAAATGGCAGATGAACAGGCTAAGAATGAGAAGTTGCGTGCTGATATCGCTGCTGGCACTCGTCGGGTGCAAATCGCAACCGCAAACCTTGCTACCTGCCAGCTCGTCGGGAACAGCACTTCCGGCACCGGCAGCTTGGGCGATGCAGTACAAATCGACCTCACGCCAGCAGGTGGACAAGCTGTTCTCAGTCTCAGAGAGTCAACCAGCAGAGACGAGCAAGTGATCCAATACCTTCAGGGCTATGCCATTGAAGCCCAGAAGCATTGTAAAATTAACTGACAGGAAAATGCCATGACTGTAAAAGCGAAGATTTCGCTGCCATTTCATTCAGAAGGCAGATGACGATTCAAATAGCACCATCCATGTGAACGCCGTCACTTCCGGCAGCCATAAGAATGAGGACTGGTCAAAGTTCACACCAAGCGGCCAGATCCATATTTCAAACTCTGACGCTTTCAACCAGTTTGAACAGGGCAAAGAATACTACGCCGAAATTCAGCCAACTGGTTGAGTAGGTATTACAGTAGGCATTCACTGAATGCCTGTGATAGTACAATTTATATTCTATATTTTCTTATGTGTACTATTTACAGCAGAGGAAATAAATGAATAACCAACAACTGGCATATATAGATGATGAGGGTGACTTGATCGTGATTGATGAGTACGACGGGAAGATTGTTGTTGCTCTTGATCAAGTAAACAAATCAGAGGACATCGTGCATCAACTGTGGAGGCTCACAAGTAAAAATAACTATAAAAGCGAAGCTTTGAAGTTATCTATTGAAATTATGGCTAAAAAAATAGGAATGGACCCTTCAGTCTGATATGGCAAACATAGTTCGTTACCAACATTCGGCTTATTTACTGATATCCAGATAATCTGAATAGAGTGCTTCAAAGCAGCTTGATAAATACCTTTGATGACCGCCTCCGGGCGGTTTCTTATTTTTTTAATTGTATGACGACTTGAGCCGTTTCATGGTGAACGTGGGGTTTGCTCTGCCTTCGTGCAAACATTTCTGCGTAGATAGATAAGCGGTCGTAACGTGGGGTTGGAATATAAGAAAGTTTTGATATGGACATACCTTCGTGCATAAGAAAGGTTCGGAAACTTTCCTCATGCTCTCTACGCACCAAATGACTTCTGAATTTAACTGTTTTGTAACCACAAGCTTTCAACTCACGTAATGCAGACCTCAGGTACGAGAACATTAACTGCCCAGCCATATCTCCAACCGGTGATTTGCCTAGCTGTATGTGCAGTGAAACATCGGCCTTCCTTCTGTCTTTAAAGGTAAATTTTGATAGTTTGCCCGTGTTGCGCCTAAGCCAGATGTGGCAAATGAGGTAAGCAAACAGCATAAAGATTAATATTCCACCGCCAACCAGTAAATATTCAATCATGTGGTACTCCAATATCCTTTTTTACATTAACGGCGCGTGACGATAAAAATTTAGGATGAATATACAATGGTAAAACCGGACCGGGACCTTGAAAGTAAAAGGCCATACCCGTCGATGTCCTTTTGGAACCCTCTGATACCAAATCCATACATCAGTCTTCAGCCTGCAGATGGTATTAGCGAGTGGATAAATGAGCAGATACTTAGCGAAGACGGCGCTCTCCATAATCCTGATCACTCACATCTGCTTGATGCTGACCTTTGCATTATGTGGGCTTCATCGACATTTGAAAAACAAGGGCGAACTGTACTCGGTCAATGCGAACAGGTTTCTATGCGCGCTGGTGGGTGGCAAAAAGCCAGAATGGAACAGCAGATGCTTGAATGGTTCGGTCGAGTCCCGACATTCATCATCACTTCGGCAGCCGATTATTGTGCTGAATGCTCTGATTTGGATTTCTGTGCCCTGGTGGAACACGAGCTTTACCACATTTGCCAAGTCACAGATGAATTTGGTGCGCCGAAATTCAACAAAGAAGGTCAGCCGGTTCTTAAACTGCGCGGCCACGATGTTGAAGAATTCGTTGGTGTGGTTCGTCGCTATGGGGCTGACAAAGACGTGCAGGAAATGGTTGGCGCGGCAAATAACAGACCGGAGGTTGCTCACGTTGATGTCGCAAGAGCGTGCGGAACGTGTTTATTGAAAATGGCGTAGTTAGCTTTATTTAGATTGTCATGGAGGCGGCCAATGGCGGCTCTATCAACAGAGGTCAAATCCTTCATTGTTCAGGCTTTAGCGTGTTTTGAATCCCCATCAAAAGTCATAGAGCTTGTAAATGTTGAATATAACATCAAGGTTACGAGGCAGCAGGTATCTCAATACAATCCTACGAACGCAATGGCTAAAAAACTTAGCCAAAAATGGATTGATCTATTTGATGCCACCCGCGAGCGTTTTCAGAGCGAAATTGGTGATATCCCAATTGCAAATAAGGCGTATCGGCTACGCACGCTTAACCGAATGGCTGACCGAACAGAGGGGATGAGGAACTTCGCCTTGACCGCTCAGCTTATTGAGCAGGCGGCGAAGGAAGTTGGTGATGCTTACTCAAACAAGCATAAGGTCGAGCTGACAGGCAAAGATGGTGGGCCGGTTAACCAAGTTAGCTACACCCCGGAAGATTACGCTAAGGCGCAGCAAGCGCTGGAGAAAAACCTACCTGACCTGGATTGACTATCATGAGCGAACTACTCGAATGGGAAAATCTGGATTTCCCAGCACGGGTAGCTCTGAAATCCAAGTCTGAGAAATCATTTTTAAACTTCACGCGCTTGTGGTTCGAAATGCTTCAGGGTGATCGCCTATTGGTGAACTGGCATCACCGCATGATGGCGTCGAAAATTGACGACTTGCTAGCCAACAAGCTTCAACCGCGTAATTTGATTATCAACGTTCCGCCAGGCGGGACAAAAACGGAGTTTGTTTCTGTTCACCTTCCGGCATACATCAACATGCTGGTGCAAACGGAACGGCTACGGCGATTTCGTAATCTCAACATATCATTCGCTGACACGCTGGTTAAGCGTAACAGCAGACGCACCCGTGACATTATCGCCAGCCCTGAATATCAATCCCTATGGCCATGCCGATTTGGTGTGAACCAGGCGGAAGAATGGGAGGTGGTGAATGCTCGCGGGCGCACTGTAGGCCAGACAGTTTCACGCTCCAGCGGCGGGCAAATTACCGGTGGTCGTGCCGGGTACCCAGGCGCTGACTTTTCCGGGTTTGTCTGTCTCGACGACTACAACAAACCGGAGGATATGTTTTCCGGCACCAAGCGAGATAATGCAAATCGCCTGCTGGTAAACACCATTCGTTCACGACGTGGCGATAAATCGAAAGACCATCCGACGCCGTTCGTCAGTATCCAGCAACGACTACACACAGACGATGCGACAGGATTCATGCTCGCGGGCGGCATGGGGATGGATTTCCATCACGTTACTATTCCGGCGCTGGTCAACGAGGAATACATCGATTCGCTGCCTGAGCCATGGCGTTCGCTGTGCTGGTTTGCGGTCAAGGATACTGAAAGTGTTGTTGTCGGTGGCGTTCGTTATTGGTCGTATTGGCCCGTAAACGAATACGTCGGCGATTTGATGCGGCTGTGGGAGCGTGACGAATACACGTTCATGTCTCAGTACATGCAGCGGCCGCGCGCGCTGACCGGTGGGCTGATTGATACCGACTGGTTTAAACGTTATTCGCACCTCCCTCAATTGACGCATCGCGCCGTCTATGTTGATACCAACTCTGGCAAGGTAGAAGACTTCAACGATTACACCGTGTTTTCGCTGGTGGGCATGGGCGTTGACGGCAATCTCTATCTCATCGATAGCGTTCGTGGAAAGTGGGACCCGGAAGACCTGCTGAAAAAAGCCATCGAGCTGTGGGAAAAGTGGAAGCCATTTAACCGCAAGAAACCCGCGCCACTGCGGCATATGGGGATCGAGGACAAACAAGCCGGACAGGGACTCATCACCACACTGAAAAAACGCAAGAGCATTCCTGTGCTGGAAATTCCTCGCGGCGCGGGACAGAACAAACTGATCCGCTGCCTCAACACTGTTCCTCAAATGAAAATCGGGAAGGTGTTCATCCCTGCGCTAATGACGGACGACGGACAGCGTATTGATCAGGTTTATTACGAAGACGGCACGGTAGCAGCAAAAACCGACTGGGTTATGCCTGCGCTGGCCGAATGCGCCGACTTCTCAGCTGACGATAGTCACAAAAATGATGACATCCTGGATACGTTCATGGATGCGATTGATATTGAATTAATTTCCGGTGCGGGTGCCGGGTGGGGATGGGTTTAACGATGACCGATAACAAATACGGTTCTAAACCCCGAATCAGGGTGACTAGCGACGGGCTCGCTAACGTGATGACGGGCATGGGCACTGATCGTGACCGCCGCATGTTCAACCGTTTCCAGTTTGGCATGATGCAGGATTTCAGCGAGCTGGAAGCGGCCTACGTCGAAAACTGGATCGCTCGCGCAATTATTGATTTTCCGGTTGACGACGCTACCCGGGAGTGGCGCGAGTTCGCATCAGATGATGCTACAGCAATTCGTGAAGCCGAAAAGCAGTACAACGTCCAATCGGTAACGCAGGAAGCATTCAAGTGGGCGGGGGTGTACGGCGGTGCTGGCATATTGATGATTACCGATCAGTCATTTGATAAGCCGCTGGAGCTAAAAAAAATACAAAAAGGATCGTTAAAGCGCCTTCTGGTTCTGGATCGAATGTTTATTAACGGGCAGGCGTTCAATGTGACCGATCCGATGGCAGAGAATTACATGTTGCCGGATTACTATGTTGTGAACGGCGGTACCCAGCGAATTCATTACAGCCATTTCGTTAAAGCCCCCGGCGCACCGCTGCCCATGCGGTTGAGAATGATTAATGCCGGATGGGATGATAGCCGGCTACGTCGCTGCCTGGAGGATATCAAAGATGCCGTGTCAGCCAAGGGCGGTATAGCAGCTCTGATACAAGAGGCGAACATCGATGTTATCAACAGAGCTAACTTAGCTAACGACTTATCATCCGGCGATATGGATGACGCTATAGCGAAGCGCTACAACATTTTCGGCATGATGAAATCGCTGTACCGATTGGCGTTGCTGGATAAAGACGAGCAGTTAGACCGCAAGCAGTTATCGTTCGGCGGACTTGGTGAAATACTCAATGCATTGATGGAGTGGACCTCGGGCGCCGCCGGTATTCCAATGACGCGATTGTTTGGCGTTCAATCAAAAGGGGTGGGCGACAGTGGCCAGGGCGATATGAATAACTACTACAACACCATTCGGGGGGGACAGGAATCGCAGTATCGACCGTTTCTGAAGCCTATTGACGAGGTGTTAATTCGTTCAACGCTGGGTACGATGCCTGATGGTCTTGATTTCGAGTTTGCGCCACTGGCACAGCCGACAGACTCTGAACTGTCGGCACAGCGGCTGGCTGATGCGCAGGCGGATGATATCCGACTACAGCAACGCGTTGTCAGGCCGTCTCAGGTGGCGCGTAAACTGATGGAGCAAGGTGTTTATGGTATCGACGAGTCTGATATTACCAACATCGAGTCTGACGAAAAGGCCGAACGAGAAGGTGATTATCAGTTCAGGCTTGGAGAACTTGCAAACGCTGCTGGCGAAAACGCCAATACGCCGCCGGGCATCGATCCGGCCAATCCAACCGAATGATGATGCTGAGCGCTTTTATCGGGCACAGTTGCGCGAAATCATTCAGCAAATGGCGCAGGTGGTAGATGAGGCGTTGGTTCCGGTGTTGCGCCGGAATTACACGGCAGACAGTTATCTCACTGACATTTTGAAAGAGGCCATACGGCAGGCGTCAGAGCGATTTATGAGTATGACGTTTCGGCGGCAAACCGAGCGGCTTTCCCAACGCGTTGTCAGTCGTGCTGAGTCAGCGAGTACAGAAGCGTTCGTCGAGCAAATCAATCGGGCCATCGGTATCGATATGACCGCGTTAATGGTCAACAACAACCTTGTTGATTATGTCGATGCGTCAATAGAGAGCAATGTAGCGCTGATTAAATCGCTATCGTCGGATTATTTTGAAGACATTCAAAGGCAGGTGTTTGACGGCATCCTGCGCGGCGACTCTCTTACTACGATTGTTCGTAATCTCCAGCATGTTACTGGAGCAACCTATAACCGCGCTCATCTGATAGCCCGTGACCAGACAGCAAGAATTCAGGCTGATATCACCAGTGCGAGGCAGCAGAACGCCGGTATTGATCGCTTTCGCTGGTCAACATCACAGGACGTGCGCGTTTCTGGTAATCCGGCGGGCAAATACCCATTGGCGAAAATCAAATGCTTTGTGATTGCTCGCACTAATGCCGGGTATGGAGACGGCGTCTATCTCTGGTCGCGTGGAGCCAGATATAACGGCCAGACAGGCTTATTCCCCGGCAGATGTCACATCGGTTGCCGCTGCCACGCTATCCCCCAAATTAAAGGGCTCGACTACTAACAGGAAAAACTATGCGGATCACTGTTCGTGACCGCGTGTCCTATCCTATCCCGTCTCAACGCGAAATCACTCCTGAGGGCTATTTAAAAGTCCCCGGGCGGGTTGCTCGCGTCGGTATCCAGCAGTATCTGGCATCTGAGTTGGGATTGAGTGACAGGCCACCCGGTCAAATCGTTAATGTCTACAGACCGCCGGAGGAGGTGTTTAAACCGGATAGTCTGGCGAGTTACGACAACATGGATGTCACCATTGATCACCCCGACAACTTGGTGAACTCAACCACGTTTAAGGAGGTGACTGCCGGACATGCAACATCGCCCGGACGCACAGATGATGAGGGCTATGTCGTTGTCGATTTACTAATCAAAGACCAGCAGGCCATTGATGAAATAGACAAAGGCAAGGTGGAGCTATCCGCCGGTTATACCTCTGAATATGACAACACGCCGGGTATCGCGCCGGACGGTACCGCATACGAATATGTCCAGCGCGACATCACCATTAATCACATTGCGTTGTGTGACCAGGCTCGCGCCGGACACAAGGCACGTCTGTTCGACAACAAACCAACGGGAGTAAAACCCATGCCAAAAGTGACGCTGGACAGCGGCGTAAAGGTCGAAGTGGCCGACGAAAACGCACATACGCTGATCCAATCGACAATCGACAGCCTGCGCCAGCGCGTCAAGGATGCCGAGGAAGAGAAAGAAAAGGCCGAGGAGGCGAAAGACCAAACGGAAGAGGAACTGGAAAAGGAAAAAGCCAAGGCTGACGCGAAAGACGAAGAGATCGAAAAGCTGAAGGAGAAAACGTCCGAAGACTCGATTTCACGGTTGATAGCCGAAGTGGTTTCTGTTCGTGATTCCGCTGTGAAAATCGCAGGTGAAAAATTCTCCTGTGATTCACTCGACCCGCTGAAAATCAAACGCACTGCACTGGATTCGGCAGGCATTAAATGCCGCAAGTACGAATCCTGGGATAAAGCCCCCGATGCATACGTAACCGCTTATTTTGATGCGGAAGAAGAGCGCCGGGAAAGCGAGGAAGAAGAAGACCCAGACAAAAGCGATCCTGATAAATCGTCCAATGACTCACTACGTGGTTTTAGTAAAGACATGAGACGCGCCAAAACTGGCGACGCGCAGACAACACGCGACAGCGTTCGTCAGGCATGGCTGGATAAACGCTACGGTACACAGGAGGCTAAATAATGGCTATTGCTCAGAGTGATTTTACACTTTATCGAGGTAAGGCGTACGAAGGGCAAATTTCTACGATTGATGTGGTTGAGGTTGTGTCTCGACGCGTGAAAACCGCACTGATTCAGTTTGGACGTGCAGTTGTTCGGGGCGAAGCAGCCCGATCGTGCGCACCGGTTTCCACCACTACGACCGCTAACGACATTATCGGGTTTTCTGTGCGTTCGATGGCCGAGTTCAGTAACAGCGTGCCCGTTAACCCTCCTGATTATAGTACTGGATATGACGTTGATCATACGGCATCGATCCTGCGGCGCGGCGGTATGTTTGCGCTGTGCATTGATGGTGCTAGTGCAGGCGATACGGTCAGTGTAAACCTGGTTGCTGGTGAAAATCAGGGGCGATTAACCACTGGAACAGGGGACGGTCTGCTGGTTCTTAATCAGGTTAAATGGGTTGATGACGTGGTAGCTGGTGAGATTGGCGAGATCCGCGTTGATGGCATCCTGAACGCATAAGAGAAAGGAAAAAATTCATGAAACGAAGTGTTTTTGATGTCAGCCCGGTATCCGCGTTGTCATTTTTGGTTCAGCAGGCTGCATATATCGAGTCGGAAATTTATCGACTGGAATATCCGCAGTATAAATACAGCTCGCTGCTACCGCTTGATAATAGCGCACCAGACTGGGTGAAAGTGGTCGCTTTTCGTTCGATTGATGCTCGCGGCGAGTTACAGGTTTTTGGTCCTAACTCTACCGATGTTCCGACGGTGGATATCGCGATGAACCAGGGATTCCACGAAATCAAAACTGCGGCGCTGGGTTACACCTACACGCTGGAAGAAATCGGCTTTGCCATGATGAACAACGTCAATCTGGATGCCGAGCGCGGCCAAGCTGTTCGTGATGTGGTAGAGCAGGGGCTGAATAAAATCTACATGCTGGGTCATGACGATATCGGCGAGGGTCTTTATACCAGTTCTAACGTGTCGCTCGAAGTGGCCACATCTAAGCTGGCTGCTCTGGTCGCGGCTATTCCGACGAATGGTACGCAGCCGATCCTCGATTTCTTCGGTGCGGCCTATAACCAGGTTTACCTGGATAATACGCTGACCGTTCATCGTCCCAGCGCATTCGTATTGCCGCCTGAACAGTTTCAGTTATTGATGCGTACGCTGCTGTCCTCGCAGAACGCGTCAAACGTTACATTGCTGGAATTCCTGCGAATTAACTTTAAGGACATGACGTTCGATGACGACATTCTGCTGAAAGGTGTAGGAACGGGTGGAACGGATCGCATAGCGGTGTACAAGAAAGAAATCCGCGTAGTGAAAGGGCATGACGTAATGCCTCTCCGTTTTCTCGCTCCGGCGACGGCAGATAATGTGAACTTCAAGGTTCCCGCAATCTTGCGCACAGGTGGTACCGAGTGGCGTATCCCGAAGGCGGCTCACTATGTCGATGGGGTGTAATTATGCAGAAAGTAACGAACAAGAGTAGCGCCCCGGTCGTAGTAACGGATGCCAAAGGAAAACGGCATACCATTGCTCCGGGCCTGATATTCAAGCTGGAAGGTGATTTTACTGATCACTTGTTCGCTAAGCGGGGCTGGATTTCCGTGATTGAAGTGGAAACAGAACGCGTCAGCACGGATGCCATCGAGACCGACATTACCACGCTGCGTGAGCAGTATGAGTTATTGATCGGCAAAAAATCGCCGTCAGCAGCGAAAGCCGCCACGTTACAGAAAGCCATTAATGAGGCGTTGGCGGCGAAACAGGCAGCTGTCGATAGTTCAGGTTCTGACTCTGGTGAAAGCAGCGTCAGCACGGATGCCACCGAAACCGAATAAACCCCGTCACTGTGATGGGGTTTTTTATTTCAGGGGTAACAATGGAAATCACAGCGCAAATAGTCACTGATTTCCGAGACTATTACCCCGAATTTGGCAACGAAACTACGTGGTCGAATTCGGCGGTAATTATTGCTCTGGAAGAGGGTGATGCAGAAACCGGTAAGCGCTGGGGCGTTTACCTGGACGGTCGGGTGGTGAGCATCAAAAAGCGTGGCATGTTCGCGTTTGCCGCTCACCGGATCATTATGCGCCAACGTTCAGCTACGGGTGATGTTGGTGCAGCCTACGCCATTTCAGGTAAATCTGTGGGGGATGAATCCACATCGTTTGCTGTGCCATCTGTGACCATGGATGACCTGACGATTAATGGCGATCTGCCGCTAACAACGTATGGCGTAGAGTTTATGCGCCTGCGTCGTCGCGCGGGTACCGGGGGACTGATGATATGAAATTCAATGCGGAGGTGCGTGGCGGTAATAAAATCGCGCAGAAGCTCAAGCAGATTCAGGATCGTGTCATGGCTAAAAAACAGGTGCTGGTGGGATTGCCTGCTGGCTCTGGCAATAGCGATGATGGTACGCCATTGGTTGTTATTGGCGCTGTGAATGAGTTCGGCGGCACCATTCAACACCCAGGCGGCACAAGTTACGGCTACCGCAACGAGAAAGATGCGGTAGCTGGCAAAGTAAGGTTCATGAAAAATGGCGCGGGGCTCATGCAACTGGGTGTTACAGGCCCGCACACCATTAACATTCCCGAGCGTTCTTTTCTGCGCGTCCCGCTACGTCAGAATCAGGACAACATCAAAAAAGCCTTTCGTTCACTTACTGGCGCTGTGACACGCGGAGAAATCACCGCCTTTCAAATGCTGGATCAAATCGGGGCGAAGGCTGCTGGCTACTGCAAGGAAGCCATTGAGCATGGGATTCAACCAGCGAATGCACCATCGACAATCAGTCAGAAAGGCTCGGCTAAGCCTCTGGTCAACCATGGCACTCTGAAAGGCGCTATCACGCACGTTGTGGAGGATTAACGATGTTCGGTAACGGTCTGGATATGCATGGACATATCGACTCAACGTTTAATTCCCCTATACCTGGTGGCGTTTGGTTGATTCGCGCCGGTGCTGGCGGTTATACCGGACCCGGTGGTAAATGGGAACAGCAACAGAATGATCCCATCAAACTGGAACGCATTAACGTACAGACCGCCAAATGGAAAGACATACAGATACTAATGGGCATGGGCGGCACGGCTAACCCGCAGGATGTGCGTGTGGTTCATATCAACGATGGCATGACCTATCTCTATCCGGACGACAACGGCAAATTCTCTGACCTGCTGGAATTCAGTGACGGGCAGACGGTGCGGCAGTGGAGGGTGATGTCGTGTGATAACCGGCCGTGGCGTAATTTCTGCCGTGCCGTGGTTGAGCGTTACAGAGGTGCCGGCTGATATGGAGACTATTGACGAACTGCACGACGTATTACAACAACTGGTCTCCTTAGCGTCGGGCGTTCAAACCGTCATTCTCGCTGACCAAGGGCGTGACGCCCCGACTGGCTTGTATGCCACCTATAAACCGATCCCGGTACGCGCCTATGGCTGGTCACAGACGCGGCGTGAATTAATTTTGGCAACGGAGGACGTCGATTCCGAACTGGGGCAGTGGCAGGACTTAAGCGAAACCGTCGCCACATCGATGGAATTCATGCTCTCCGTGAACATCATTAACGAGGGCGGAGACACGGCCATCATGCGGTTGCAAAATGCCAATTTCCGCCAACCCGTCAGTGAATTCCTTTACCGCAACGAAATAGCCTGGCGACACGTCAGCACATGCCGAAACCTTACCGGAACATTACAGGCGGGCATCCAGCCGCGCTGGCAGGCTGACATCCACTTATTCATTGAACAAACCGTAACGTACGCTGTGCTGCGTGCGGCGGGGTTCAGTCTCATTCAAACCGAAATAAACTGAGGGGATTATGTCTTATTCCGTTGATAATATTATTCCGGTCAATCTTTATTTGACCTCTGCCGGGCTGGGGTACGGTGATTTTTCTACGGCGTTCGTCTTTGCTGACCAAAGCGATCTTGCGAACGGTGTAACATTCGATGCTGATACGTATCGGGATTACAGTTCACCTACTGAAGTTGCTGAAGACCTTGCCACCACTAGTGATATTTACTTGATTGCCACCCGGTATTTTACGCAGATCCCGAAACCAAAAACCATTACGGTGTGGATGAAGGATCCTGATGATGCCACCATCCTTGTGACTGTAAATAAAGCGGAAGACACCGCCTGGCGCTATCACTACTTTTTTAAAAATAGCGACCTGACGTCGGCAAATCTGCTTCCGTTGGGCGATTGGTCGGATACCTCTGCGCATCCAATATGGGTGACGACCAGTGAAGCTGGTGCCACCAACTCTTCGTCTACCACTGATATTGCAGCGGTAATGTCAGCGAAGGGAAACCGCCATATCTTCATGGGCTACCGACTGGCAAGCGCCATCGAAACCGACGCTTCACAGGCTTATACGATGGTCCAACTTGCGGCCACCTTCAACAAGTTCAAACCCATGTCCAAAAATTCGGCTATCACTGCGGAATATCAGGTGCTGACTGGTATTACTGGCGACGATTTGGCGACCAGTGCTTACATTGCCCTGAAATCGAAAAATACCGCTTTTTTCACTGAAATCGAGCTGGCGGGAGAAACGGACAGTTGCCGGGCCATCAATACCAAATCCATGTCGTCGTATGACGAATTTATGGATGACGTAATTAACTTGGATGTGCTGAAAAATCATATCCAGGTGGACGGTTACAACTACATCGCCAATGCCGGTTCAAAACGTGCCCTGACGCCGCGTGATTACGCAGGGCTGCTTTCTGCTGTGTCGGCTACGTGTAAGCGATTCTATGACAACGGTGTGCTCGGTGAGGGAATTTACACGGACTCTGAAACCGGGGAAGAAAAAACGGCGACTTATGGCTTCGTCGTTCAGGCAAAACCGGAAGATGTTCTCAATCTGACTACTGCCCAGCGCCGAGCGCGTGAATATCCGGCAACCAAGATACTCGTTATTCTTTCCCGCGCTGGTCACGTCGCTGAAATCAACGTCTACGTGGAGTAATACCCAATGACAATGCATCAATACGGCGCTGACGGCGCTAACCTCACGATTTTTGGTATCCCTATTGATGAGTTTGGTGATACTGACCCGCCGATTACGATTGAAGATCTTGAACCACGAGCAACGTTAAAACGCGGCATTGGTGGCTCATCTGTTCGACTGGATAACCAGACCCGGGCCAAACGAGTCACCATCAATCTAATGCCAGGCTCAGACCAGGTACGTCAGTTGCTGGCCGTGGAGAAAACGGGTGTAGATGCGACATTCACATTTTATCAGAGCGGCACCAATGAATATTTCGCCGGATTCGATGGCGTGATGATCAACCGTGGCTCAGTGACGCGCGGCGGTAAAACCAGCATATCTGACGAACAGTTTATTTTTGAATTTGCAGACAGTGAGGAAACCTAACCGATGGGACGTAAAATTGAAGTTGAAATCGACGGCGTGATGTACAGCGGCGCCACAGCATCAGCAAAAGATCAGCTCGAAATGCTACAACTTGCCACTAAAAACGGCATTCTTCCGGCGCTGGGCGAGGGCTCGTCTGATATGGGGCTGGTTGTGTCTCTTGCCAGTGCTGATACGCTAGCGCTCAATCGTCTGAAAGAACTGTGCATCAAAAACGGTAATATCGTTCGTGATGGCGACGGTGTGCCGGTGGCGGAGAATCTGTTTCAGGATTCAGTGCATAACTACCTACTGCTGGTCGGCTTGTTACTGCGGGAGAATGTAGGCCCTTTCTGGCGGCTCAGCGCAGGGAGCGAAAACGGCGCAGAGGCAACACCGATAATCCAGTGACTGTCAAAGATTGGTTTCTCTGGCGTCCGTGTGTAGGGGCGGGTGATGCCTGCCCGCCGCTGGCGAAATGGTCGGATATGCTCGATGGAACGTATGCGCTCGATGATGTGCAAGCGATGCATGATGTGATCGACGATCTGATTGAAGGATTTGAGAGAGCCAGAGAGAAGGCGAAAGGGTAGCGTAGTCGAGAAGGATGTTTTTTCAAGAAGAGTTAAAGGCGGCTGTGCAGACTTTGTTGTTGCCCGATCTCTGTTAAGATTAATCCCATTATTTATTGATGAGGATAGGGATGTGAGGAAGTGTTTAGTTGTAGTTGCAATGTTATTAGCCACCAGTAATTCGTTTGCTTCTGACCTGCTGAATTGTGAATACGCTAAAGCCGATATATCAAAAGGCGTTAATTCTCCAATGGTTCTGATGGGGCAAGGCAGGGTTGAGTTTGATGGAAAATCATTTAAAGCATATCGACCTAATGGCTCTTATATTTTTACACCTCCGTTGACGACGCAACGTAATGGAATGATTTTTCTTGATGACAAAACAAAAGTTTTTGCTGCTAATATCGATAAATCAAACTTTGCTATTTCTGATCGAATAACCAAAACAACAGAGCAATGGGCATCATGTACCGCGTTAGATGGGATGCAAACTGAACAGGAAAAAGCTGACAATGAAATGAAAATGGTAGAGAAAATGGATTCAGCACGCGCAAAAAAATATTTCATGAAGGAGAAACACGCCTTTACCACTAGCTGCCTTGTTTGGAATGACGTAACGATGATTACCGGGAAGTTTCCAGCCATAATCATCGCTGATGGGGTTGAAATTGGGCGAAATGCTCATTGGAATGGCCATGAATATTCCTTTACGTTCAATAATGGAAGGATGACGGCTCGTTTTAATCCATCTGAAAAGCGCCATAAATTCCTTATCCAAGCTGGCGATAAGTTTTATGGGTGTGGACCGTCAGTTATCGATCACAACTTTGACAAAGATGAATAGCACGTAAATCCAAACCAACAAAACCCGTCAGATGAGCTGAGGAACCCCAAGTCTCGCCAGAACCTACCGAAATATGGTGTTGGTTTATTAGCGCTATGGGGATCCTTCAGCGCTTAACTGATATGGCCGGTGGCCTGCTGTTCGGTTACAAAACATCCCTCATCGTCAAAGGGCGAAGATGAAATCATCAATGGTAGAGAGAACACTAATACCACCGATCCTGACGACGCGAAATCCTGACAAAATAACAGCGTAAAGATTGGGCGATTGGGGCCGATAGGCTTCCTACGGATCTATTTATTGAGGGCAAGGATGTGAGTGTTTTTTTTGATAAGTTAATAAGACTAGTGCTGCTGGCTGCTGTTATATATTTTTTGCTTTTGTATTTTGGTTTTTTTAAAGAAGACGAAGTTTCAAGAAAAAATACTTCTATCTGTGATATATCAAAAATAACAGTTACCTCCTTTAATGCAGGATTTGACAGGGCTGAATCTGAATATCTTCGTGGCGCAGCGACTATATACAATGGATGTACTCGCCCCGTAGGTATTCAGATGAAGATATCATCTTATGACCGGAATCGTAACATCGTTTCTGTTCAGGATTTTTGGCCTGCAAATATAGATAACATTCCTGTTGGAGAGTACTCATTCTCTTTGGATATGAAACTTAGATACGATAAAAGAATAGAGTCTTTCAGGTTATCGCCAGTGTCTATAACCGAATGGAAATTAAAGACAAACTGATTAACAAGAACCCGACATTGATCGGGTTTTTTTATGCCTGGAGAAAGTGAAATGTCTGAAAATGCAGGAACAATCGATTCCCTGTTGGTTTCGCTTGGGCTGGAAACCGATGCTAAATCATTCCAAAAGGGCGCTGATGCGATAAAAGGCGTAACTGATGGGATGTTGCAACTGGCCGCTGCTGCCGGTGTAGGGCTTGGTATTAAGGCTCTGACTAGTGGTGTGGCTAACTCGGCGTTAGAAATGAAACGCCTCAGCGACAATACGGGTTTTACCATCCGCCAGATTCAGGGGCTGGAAGTGGCGATGCGTCGCTTAAATCTATCTCCAGATGCTGCACACGATATAGCAAAAATAATTCCTGAATTGCAAAGAAAGGCTAAATACGGGGAGCTCAATAGCAAGGCGTATTGGGGCGAGGCGTTTAACCCGACAGCATTTTCCCAAATGAGCCAACAAGATGGACTGAAATACCTGATAGATAGTTATCAAAAAATGAATTATGACCAACGAGCATTCCTGCGTGAGGGCGGCGGGTTTGGTCAAGACTCGCCTATAACCAGACTGATGGAAATGGGGCCAAATTTTTTCAGAGAGTCGCAAGAAAAGTCAGATAAAAATCCATATGCGATAGATGAAAAATTACTCAAAAATTCCCAAATATTTAACGACGAAATGACTGATTTAAGCAGGAACTTTGAGATTCTTGCCTATTCAATGGGTGGGAAGTTACTGCCCATTGTTAACTCATTTCTTGAGGCCATCAATAAATTCATTCAAGCGAACCCAGAAGTTTCTGAAGCTCTAATTACTGCTGCTGGTATCGGTGGAACGGTAGGCGCGTTGGGTATAGGTAAGAGAATGCTTGGTTTTGGTGGCGGAGGTGGTGGTGCAAGTGCGGCGGCAAGTGGAGGCTCTAAATTTCTCAAACGGACGGTTTTGGGACTTCTTATCCCTGAGAATGCCTTTGTCGATCCCAATGATGCCCACGCCATGAGTAATCCGGCTTTGAACTGGCAGCAGCGCAATCCCGGAAAACCATTACCAGGCGGTGGTGTAACTCCCTTTGACGCATACCAAAGGCAGAAAGCTGTAAATCTTCACGATGCCCTTAACAATCCCAACGCCCGTTCTTATCTCGATGCTATTTCACGCGCCGAGGGCACCAGTGGATACATGAATTCCGGTTATCACACGATGTTTGGTGGCGGGCAGGTTGCCAGCCTGGCCGATCATCCTAGACAATTGAAAAACTTCCAGCAGACAAACGGAATGTGGAATAAAACCTCGGCAGCGGGGCGCTATCAATTCACGCAAAAATCATGGGATGAGGCAGCAAAAACACTGGGGTTAAACGACTTTTCACCGCAAAACCAGGATTTGGCTGCGCTATGGCTTATTCAACGCGCGGGACAGCTTGATAACGTGCTGAACGGTAATTTCATGGATGCGACTAATCACCTGGGTGGCGTATGGGCGTCTCTACCATCATCGCCCTATGCGCAACCGAAACGCAGTGCTGCAGAAATGGAAGGGTATTATCTACCCGACTACAATTATCAACGCAGTGCCGCGCCGTACAACCCATCTGCCAGCCGATCTGAGTCTTCTCAGCCCGTCACCGTTACTCAGCATGTAGAACTGAATATTTCTGGATTGGGTCTGAATGAACAACAAGTGCAAGACTCAATAGGAAAGGCATTAACGGAGACAGGGGAAAACCTTGCGCAGTCATTTAACAGAAACGGGTGGTGATCATGTCAATCGTCGGAGTGTTCAATAAATCCCGCCCGGAAATCGGCGGGATTTTTTTTGATGCAATACTGGAGGAATCCAGTGAGCTGCGAACGGATGTTAGCGAGTACCCGTTAGAAACGGGCGAGAAAGCAAGCGACAACGCTGTCACACGCCCCATGACTATCGTGATGACCGTTGCGATTTCAGACAATCCGGTTAAAGCATTGATGGGGCAGTTTTCAGGTATTGCGGGGATCGGTACTGGTGTCGCTGTCGGTGCTGCAGGTTCTCTTCTGGGAGGCGGCGCTGCGGCGCTGGCTGGGTTAGCGGCATCAGCAGGGCTGTCATTTGTGGCATCGGGAACAAAACGTTCAGAGTCAGCGTTGTTGGACCTGCGAAAATTACAGGTCGAAAAAAACATATTAACCGTTGTTGGCATTAACTCCTCATACGACAACATGATTATCACTAACACCAGAGTTCAAAAGAATAAGCAGAACGAGGGTGGGCAGGAAATCGTTGTGGAAATGCGCTCCCTGCTGATAAAAAACCGAAATAACGACGCGGCGACGACGATAAATAGTAGGCTTCCAACTGGTGATTCAGCGGCCACTCAGGGGCAGGCAAATGTGCATTTAGGGGAGGTGACACCACAATGAAGACCATCCCTCTTACTCGTGGACTGGCCGATTTTTCATTTACCTCAACGCTCAATAACATGCTGCTACGATTCAATGTTCGCTGGTTAACTCGGTATAGCTATTTCGTCGTTGATATTCGTGATGCCAATAACGAGCCGATCGCTCCCGGTCGTGGATTACATGCCGGTGTTGATCTGCTTTCTGGTTTGAATACCAGCATCGGGAAAATCGTGCTGGAGGGTGAAACGCCGACACTAACTAATCTTGGTGTCACTAATAACCTGATTTGGTATCCAAATGACTAGATTATTCGGGCGAACCTACAATCTTGAAATTACATCGGCAGAGGGTAATAAGTTGACCTGTGAGCCGCCCACACAGGTTAAATTTCTGATTACTAATATGCCCAATAATCAAGTGGCAACGGCCATGATTATGATTTACGGAGTATCTTATCAATATCGGCAATTTATCCAAAAATTCGATAAAAATAGTCAACGATACGGAATGGTTCGATTATCAGCGGGCTATGAGGAATCGTCTGGTGACATATTCTCAGGCCAGATAAACAGCGTGGAAGTGGGTCGCGATGGTGCCAGTGTATACCTGCGTTTAAATTGCTACTCTGTGATGTGGTCTGATGCAACGATTGGCAAAACGTGGGGAGAAAAAACGCAGGCAATAGAAATATTACAGGACGTGGCGCGCTCATTCGGGCCACCAGTTGAAACCGTGGGTAACTTCTCCGATCTCCCCGTCTTCAATCATGGATATACGTTGCCGTATACATCGAGCCGAAACTTTTTAAATGCTATGAAAGTGGCGTGGCGTTATGACTGGCTGTTATCTGAGAATAAAACCACGCTAATTCGTGAGGGGGCTACGCGCCCAACTACTTATTATGAAATCAACGCGGATAACGGCATGGAAAGTTCCCCGCGTTGGTATAAAGAGGATTTGGAGGTTGATGTTCGCCTTAACCATATTATCCAGCCCGGTGACTTGATAAAAATACGCTCTGATTTTTGGACGATAAATTACAGCGGTATGTACAACACCGGGCTAAATGATATGGCGAATATCCAGCGGAGGACGGGATCATTCCGGGTGCTATCAACTACACATCAGGGCGATTTCTGGAATGATGACTGGCGCACTATGTTGCGCTGCCAGTGGAGTACAGCCCAATGAAAAGCACGAACCCGCTATTTTCAGCTATTCAGTCCGCTGGCATGGAGATGGTTGGTGGCTTAATGATCGGTATGCCCGGCCATGTTGTTGCCTACTATCCCAGCACTCAACGAGCCCAGATAGAGTGTGGTATTCAGCGCCAGATGAGCGATGGCACTGTTCAGACGTTGCCATTGCTCGTCAATGTCCCTGTGCAATTCCCTGGCTCTGCTGATTGGTCGGTGTTCCATGAGTTACCCGCAGGTACTGAGGGTTACATTCATTTTAGTCAGCGTTCAGTTGATGCATGGCTGGATATGGGAGGGCCGGCACCACCTACCGGCCCTGAAATGTTCAGCGCGAGTGACGCTTTTTTCTCACCTGGTTATCGCTCACTAAAAACCGCCATTCCCGATCTGCCCACGTCTGGCATAGGCATGAGCAATTCCGCCGGCACTGTCACAATTCACCTCACCGATAAAGGGGTGAGGCTCACCGCTGATGGTCAGACGTTGGAGCTAACTTCCTCCGGACTGGTGCACAACGGTACGAACATCGGTAGCGATCACATTCACAGCGGTGTAGAGCGAGGTGGCGGCAACACTAACGGCCCGCAGTAACACCTAGCCATCACACATCAGGTCCCGGCATCCGCTGGGTTTTTTTTATGGGGATTCAGCCGTGATCCGAAATTTTGCAGATGGTGACATTGTCACGCACGATGAGCATTTTGTAACCGGTAAAGAGGCGACTCGGCAGGGAATTATCAGACGGTTGAGGCTATTTTTCAGTGAGTATTTTCTTGATGCCACGGAGGGTACTCAGTGGTTTCAGAGCGTCCTCGGTAAAACCCAAACAGACATTGCCGCAGCCAATATCAAGCAGCGAATTTTGACTTCGCCGGGTGTAGTCGGTATCACCCGTTTTGAATTCAACATCGACCAGCCCACACGAAAAATCACTATTTACGCCGCGCTGATGGATATCAATAACGAACAGTTCGAATTGCTGTTTGACGAGGAAATTATCTGATGGCTGAAATTACCAAAGACGGTGTAACCGGCAAAACGCTGAATAGCTATATTATGGTGATGCGTCAGCGCTACCTGGATATTGATGATGGCTGGAATATCAATCCTGAATCACCGGACGGGCTCATTATTGCTGCATGGTGCGAGATGTTGGCAAATCTTGATGAGGCTGTTATCAGCGCTTACCACTCCGCTGATCCGAATTCAGCCATCGGCCAGCAACTTGACCGTATCGCGGCGTTTGCTGGTATTACACGGCTTGATGCGACGTTCTCCACTGCCACCGTCACATTTACAGGCATCCCATTAGTAGAAATCCCGGTGGGTACGCTGGTTCGCAATCGTATTACTAACACGCTGTGGGCAACCGACAACACTGTAGTGACAAACAATAGCGGTTCGTCCTCCGTTAATGTGACATGCACAACGGCCGGTGCTCAGGGAGGGAATAGCAACAACCTGTCCATTATTGCTACTCCAATTGGTGGCATCACCTCAGTTACAAATAATAATCCGGCATCGCTGGGGAAGGATGAGGAATCCGATAATGTATTTCGCATTCGCCGCAATGAATCTGTTGCGTTCCCCGGCAATAACCAGATTGACAATATCGATGCCGCGCTGGTCAATCTGGACGGGGTTAAACAGCGTCGCATTTACGAGAATACCGAATCGGTGCTGGATAAAAACGGTGTTTATGGGCATTCCATGGCGATTTTCATCGATGGTGGTGAGATAGATGACATCGTGGCAACTATGGCGAAAAGGAAAAACCCTGGTTGTGGTTTGAATCGTTATAACGAGGGTATCCCCAACAAGATCAGCATTGATACGGTTACGCCTGGCGGAAATCCCTTTAATGCCACATTTTTCCGACCTGAGTTCATTTCTATTTTTGTCCGTGTCGAAATCGCCAGTGATCGTCGATTTGATGACGCGAGCATCAAAAGCGCAATCGTCGAATATGCCAGTATTGGATTTGGACGGACTACCGGGTTTGCAAAAACCGGGTTTCATATCGGAGAGAACGTTGGCGCGGGGCGACTGTTTACGCCTGTTAACTATATTGTTGCTGGCGATGGATTTGTGAATACGATTTACGTTGGCACCTCGGCGGCAACAATGAACGGTGTGGCTGTCGATATTGCGTTTAACCAGCTCGGTGTTTTTAGTGTAGACAATATCGAGGTGACCTATGTATGACCACCAGAAAAAAGCACTTTCCCGCGCCTATTGGCAGTATAAAAACGCTACGAAACTGATTGCATGGTTAAAAACATTACCGGATATCGCACAGGCCAACATAGAAGACCAGGCCGACAAAATTCAACAGATGCTGAATATCAACACGGCGGAGGGGGAGCAACTTGATATCTGCGGGCGAATCGTTGGTTATCGCACACGCCCGATCGGGACGTTCTATCCAGCGTGCCAACCCGCACCAGTTAATGACGAGCTATTTCGCCGAATGATCAAGGCGAAAATATTCAAGAACAATAGCGCGGCCACAATTGACGAAATCCAGTTTGCTGCCGACTACATCATGAATGAACCAACTCGGTTATTGGACGGTCAGGACATGACAATGCGCCTGATCTGGTTTACGCATAACGTCGATGTTGGCACGCAAAAATTAATCCGTGATTACGATCTGATACCCAGACCGCAAGGTGTTGGGATGAAGGATGTTCGCGTTCTCACATACAAACCGTTCGGATTCGGCCAGCACTATGCCAATTTCTGCGCTCCATTCTGGCACGGCGACGGCATTAAGATTTACACCAATCTGAAATTAACCATCACGCTCGCCAATAGCGTGTTATCCGGCGATCTGACAGCGAATGCGGGTATTATCGTGTCTGATGTCGATATCACGCTGATTTACACGCTGCCAAGTGGCGCTACGGTGACAGAACGATAGGTCACCGATGCTGATGGTAATTTTAGTGCCACACCAAATGTCGGCGCCGATTTCATTGTTGTAGCTCGTGCTCAGGTCCAGACGCCACTATGCGAATGGGTGAACGTTGAGGCGTCATACCCCTAATTGCAATAACCCACTAAACCAATATTCCAATGGCCGCACCTCGCGGTTTTTTCATTTCTGGAGATCAATAAATGGATCAGAAATTTTTCCGTGTGCCGTTCGCGTCAAGCGGAGATACCCAGGCCATTCCCGACACTACTACCAGCGATGGTAGTGTGAACTATCCCTCGGGATGGGGGCCGGACTACGCAAAAGACCCGGCGGCTGATGCGAACGCGAAACCCGTTGAACGCGAGGCGATGAATAGTGTACTGAACGCTATTACCACGGCTATTCGTCAGTATCAGACAAACACATATCCAGAGTGGATCACGACAGCGAATAACAACGGCGCCGCGTTCGGCTATGATGCTGGTGTCGTCGTAGAATATAACGGCGTGTTGTACCTGTCGCTCGTCGACAATAACACCGCGACACCGGGTGTCGACGAAACTAAATGGCAGGTGTATATCCAGCTTGAGGCGACCGAAGAGGAAGCGATTGCTGGTGAAGGCAGCACGCAGGTGATCACCCCCCGACGTTTGCATGCTGCGGCATCCTATCTGGACAACAAGCTGAAATCGACCATTACCGAGGCAATGGCACCCTACCTGTTACCAGTTGGAGCGATCATCCTATGGAGTGCTTCTACACCGCCGGATGGCTGGCTGGAACTGAACGGGCAGAGTTTTGATATCAGAGAAAACCCGAAGCTGGTCGCAATATATCCAGGCGGGCGCGTTCCTGACTGGCGAGGGCGTTTTGTGCGTGCCTGGGCCAATGGGTCTACCATTGATCCTGACTCATCGAGAAGCATCGGGTCTTATCAGGACGATGCATTGCAGAACATTACCGGTTCGTTTATTGCTGATATTGTGGCTACCAGTCGAGCGGGTCAGGGAGTCTCTGGGGCGTTTGCTGATGAAGGCGGCGCCGGCACTGGTGATCCTGGCAATCAGGACGATCTTGAGTTGCGTAAATATTCGTTTGATGCGTCACGTGTGGTGCGTACAGCCACTGAAACTCGACCAACCAACATTGCTGCGATGTATATTATTAAAACCGACAAGGCCGAGGCCGTTGCCGGAGAACAGACACCTACTGCGATTGTCATTACGCCGGGAACCAAAACTCTGAATGCGGGGATGACACAGCTATTCTCGGCCACTGTATTACCGGGTACCCTGGCTGACAGTTATCCAGTGTTGTGGACTGTATCGGATAGTTCGCTGGGCAGTATTGACAGTAACGGTCTGTATACGTCAAAGACAGGCGAAAGCGGCACGCAGACCATCATTGCCAGTATCTCTACTGGCCTGGCGTCAACGGCAACGATCACCCAGCATGTTTATCTGACCGCCATTGCCATCGGTTCTGCTCCTTCAGAATTGATTGCCGGTAACAGCTATTCGATCGCGGTAACCTATTTCCCTGATAATTATACCGAGACAGTAAACGCCTCATCTTCTGATTCATCTATCGCATCACTGTCCAGTAGTGGCACGCTGACCATCAGTGGAGCAGGAACGGCAACGCTGTCACTGACAGGGACAAACTCGGGAGTCACTGAGTCATTAGTGATTACGTCAATAGAAATTGAGGAGGAGGAAACATATCTCCAGATTAACGAAAACCTCGCTGAAATAGCGGGAAAGGGCAGCACAGCACAAGCAACGGCACGAACCAATCTGGGATTAAAAGCACTGGCAACCCAAGACAGTCTGACCGCTGATGATGTTGGTGCCGTTCCACAGGCTAACGTAACGCTCGGCACTGAAAATCTGAATACCGTGCTTTCACCGGGCCGTAAGTTTCAATCCTTAACCAGCGCGACGTTGGCACGGAATTATCCGGTCGCGCTGGCCGGTATGCTGGACGTTATTAAAACCACCGCCACTGGTATTCGCCAGATTTATTATCCCTATAACACAACGGAGGTTTATCACCGCTACTGTGTTGATACCACAGCCACGACGCCAGCTTTTAGTTCGTGGTTAAAAGAGGGGAGCGAATTCTTGACGTCTGCTAATAACCTTTCTGATGTGACGAATGCGACAGTGGCGCGACAAAACCTCGGAGTGAGTTACACCATTTCGACCGATGCGGTGCCGACCGATGCCAGCAGTTATAGTGCAGGCCATATCTGGTATCAGGTGGAGGAATAACCATGCCGATTTATCGCAAAAATTCTGGGGGCGTTTTCGGCCCGGTCACTGCGCTGAATATCAATGATAGTGGAAAATTTAAATCCGTCGCTGCAGCATGGATTAATGATAACGGGACGTTTAAAAAAATATTCCCCGCAACTCCGTCCGAATCGGTTCAGTGGGACCCTAGTGAGGGGAATAGCCTGTATATTACCCCCTCCACATCTACGTGGGTAACTATGACTCAAACAGGTGACGGATTTGCATTCTATCCAACAGGAACTGATTACCAACTTACTAGCTCGCAAGTTGTCGCTATAGATGACGATGACATGGAATATTCCATGGCTACAAATGGCACTGAAGCCTACAAGACTCCATATCCTAATCCCGTTTCATTTAAAGCTAAAGTTACGCCAATACGACTCGGCCTAAATCTTTCCGGATTCTACTTGAACGGTTTTTTTGTCGGTCGAGCGGTCAGGTTCAGATTTGACTGGAGATATAGAGGTATTGATTATTTCTACATTACTAATAGGATTGTTCGCGCATCTTAAGAAAAGAACGCATGCTGCTCGGCGATAATGTCGAGTGCATCCTCAAGTGTGGGGACTGGGTCTGTGTGAATTGTTGGCGCGTCTTTCTCATCGACACGAACAGCAACATAAAATCCAGAGTCTTCGATAACTGCATAAGAGCCTATCGGGCAATCTGTCAGCATGTCGTTGTCGTCTAATACGCAGATCGTCGTTCCGTGATAATCAATGGTTTTCATGATTTCGTTTTTGTATGTGAAGTAACACTATTGATAGTACAGGCATATGAGTGACGAATAAAGAGAGCTGCGGACTGTGGGGCATGGATGGGACATAAAAGTACCGCAGACGATCTAAAAGAGAACGCAAGAGCATAAATCGACTGCGGTAACTATGGCTTTTTACTCAGATAATTCGGACAAAGACGCAGAGCTGAGAAATACTACTGCCTGTCCTCAACAAGCCTGATTGGGCGCGTTGAACATCTGATTTATATGGTATTATTGGTCACACAGAATATGAGTGGGGCATGTTTTTCCCATCCTATTCAACCCTTGTGTACTAGCAGGATTATGCCGACCAGCACCGCCAACAGGACAATCGATAGCGCAATCGCAATACGCGTGGCTTTCTTGGCCTGAACCTTATCCCACCAGTTCGTCGGTTTGATACCCTGTATCAAAAACGTCGTTACTCCCGCCAGATTCACACAAATCAAGTTCACCAGAAACAGCGAAAGGGCTCCCATGGCCAAGGTAGGATGCCCACCACCAAACAGCAGACCTGAGGTCACTAGTGGCGGCAACATTGCTACCGCCACCATGACGCCAATCAATGCAGTCGATACTCCCGTTGTGAATGCCAACGCGCCTGCGCAGCCGGACGCCAGTGCCAGCACGATGTCGCCCAGACCTACTTGGGTGCGCAACGCCAATTCGGACAACGTCGGGTCCACGTTCAGAAGTAAACCGATGAGCACGGACAATACCAATGCCGACGCATTCCCTGCCAGCGCCGTCAGGAGCCCTTTCCGAAGCAGCGACACATCGCCTAATGTAATGCCGAGCGACAGCGCAATGCTTGGACCGAGCAGCGGCGCAATTACCATTGCTCCGATAATGACAGCCACGTTGTTATGGTGCAGGCCAATGGCCGCCACCACCGTGGACAGCGCCACCAGTGCCATATAGACCCGTGACAATTGCGCGCCGTTCTTAATGTCTTCGTACAACTCCTCGCGGCCGATCCGCTCGGGCGTTTTTTCTTCTGGCGCAGAGGGTTCGGGCGCGGCAGTTTCCTCTGGTTCCACCTGGGCGCGTGGCAATGTCGCTTCGACCGGCAGGACCATTACCCGGTAGCCCTCTCTGCCGGTGTATTGTTTCTCCAGTAAATCCAATACCGTTTCACTTTGCACTGCATCCAACAGAATGCGCACCAGCACTTCGTCATCGGTCAACCGGATATGTCGGTGTTCAAGTACCTTGCAATCCTTAAGAAGCTCGCGGACGTCGCCGCTATCCCTCTCCTGCAACACCAATTCGAGCAAGCGTAGCGCCATTGAGTCTCTCCCTTTTGATGCACGACCGAGTCAGGCTGTCACCGTATTGTTATCTGTTTTAGCAATTCCCACACGGGTAACGCTGTGTTACTTCTTCCCGATGGAAACTCCACTCTTGTCAGCGTTAATCTCAATGCCAGTCGTTCTCTAGCGCTTCAATTATAAATAATAGCTCAAGAAAATGGGGCCAAGAGCTCACCGCCTCGTCAAGACGTTGCACTCTGATCTGAATCCCGGGAATAAGGTGGCAGGGGAACGGTTCAAGAAAAAATAGTAGTCAATCATAAGAGGACAAGATGCTAAATGTTCAAATAGAAGTCCCAGATGTGATAACTCAGGATCACCTTGGCCCAATTGAACACGGGTTGAATATCTTTAACGACGAAATGACAAATAGTAGTGACAGGAAACGGCTATCAAGCTCTAGCCAAAGGGGGAGCAGATCAACGTTTTTTAATGCTAGCTATGTTTATAAGCATGATTGGGCCAAATAATGCCCAATCATGGCGGGGAGTGGATTAACGTCCGAAAAGGTCACGTCGTTTAGGCCGGAAAGGTTGTGCAACCAAGACCAGTACAGCGACCAGCAGATAGGCACCAAAGATCACTATCATCCATTGTGGCATTTCCAGATTCATAAAATGCCATTGACGTTCAGCACAGTCTCCGGTAGCGCTGAAAATAGCAGGTAGCCATTTATCCAGCGGTAGCCAGGATGGAAAACTGACAAAGAAGTCACAGGTGTTAAATGGTGAAGGATGCAATTGAACATCAGTATGCTTTATGGCCAGCCCCAAGCCTTCTGCCGCACTGTATATCCATAATGCAATAGCGGGATAGCGCAGCAGGGTTGACGGAGCAATAGCTCCCACCAGACCGGCACCCATAATGCCAAACAGCGCACTACGTTGATAAATGCACAGCACACAGGGTTTCAGTAGCATCACATGCTGGAAGTAAAGCGCGACCAATTCAAGGACAAAGGCCGTTAATGCCATTAGTAGCCAAGTGCCGCGCTTACGGGAGCAACGGTTCAAAAATCGCAACATAACAAAAATTCCATACTAGAAACAATCGAATTGGTAGTGGAAACTCACTGCCATCATGTAAAACTTATCCCATTAGGACGCAATCATTTACCATATTGAATCAGATCATACTCATGCAACAACGACTGTTTTCTAATGTCAGAAAGATATTTTTCTGGTGCGCCTGGGTGTTGTAATCATTATCAAGTGGCTGTGTCAACAACGCCTGACAGGATAGGCTTTTGCTGCGTAAAATCACGTTGGTTTTCAATACTGCCTGAGGCAGGACCGGCGCTAATATTACCAGTCCTACCCCATACTATATACAACTTATCTGGATTAATGACCGACTGATAAAGGAATTGTCGGATAGGTAATCCATTGCAATTTCAAAAAGATATCGGTAAGTGGGACCAGTGTATACTCGACGCACAGCAAACCGACCAGTGTCATCGTTATGGCATAAGGTAGCGCCATCCAAACCATTCGGCCATAAGAGAGCCGAATCAAGGGGGCCAGTGTAGATGTCAACAGAAACAGAAATGCTGCCTGACCATTTGGTGTTGCCACTGAAGGTAGATTGGTCCCGGTATTAATGGCCACGGCCAACAATTCAAACTGTCGCAGAGAAATGCTTCCTTGCTCGTAGGCGTGCCGCGCTTCATTGATATAAACCGAACCCACAAACACGTTATCTGAAATAGATGACAGTAGACCATTGAACAGATAAAACAGCGTCATCTGTGAACTGGAAGATGATCGCAAGACAAAATTAATGATAGGGCTAAACAAATGCTGATCAATGATCACTGCCACAATAGTAAAAAAGACTGTCAGCAGGGCGGTAAAAGGTAGCGCATCCTGGAAGGCTTTCCCAATAGCATGTTCTTCTGTGATGCCGCCGAGAGAAGTGGCAAGGATAATCACCGATAGGCCGATTAATCCTACTTCAGCAAAATGAAACGCCAGCGCGATAATCAACCAGATGCCAATGAGAGCCTGTATTACCAGACGAGCACGATCCTGTGACGTACGTTTGGCTGTTGCTTCCCGGTCATAGTCTTGCAGCACATTGCGCACAATGGCGGGCAATGTACTGCCGTACCCAAACAGCTTAAAGCGTTCAACCAGAACACAAATCAGAATGCCGGATAAGAATACTGGCATGGTAACAGGGGTCATCCGCAGAAAGAAACTGACGAAATCCCAACCCGCGCTTTTGGCAATAATCAGGTTTTGCGGTTCGCCTACCATGGTCATCACTCCTCCCAATGCTGTGCCAACACCGGCATGCATCAACAGGCTGCGTAGGAAGCTGCGGAACTGTTCTAGTGATTGTTTATGCGCCTCTTCTGTCAGGCCGCTATCATCATTGATATCCGTGTACTCACCCTGACTTGAGGCAAATCGATGATAAATATCATAAAAACCAACTGCTACGCTAATAATAACCGCAATCACGGTCAATGCATCCAGAAATGCGGAAAGAAACGCTGCCGCAATACAGAAGGCAAGAGATAACCCAATTTTTGAATGGATATTTAGTAGTAAGCGGGTAAACACAAACAGCAACAGCTGTTTCATGAAGTAGATGCCGGCAACCATGAATACTAACAATAATAAAACTTCAATGTTGCCAGTGACTTCATGCCACACTTGGTCTGGGTTGGTCATGCCAATGAATATCGCTTCCAGTGCCAGTAATCCGCCTGGTTGCAAGGGGTAACATTTTAATGCCATGGCCAGAGTGAAAATAAATTCGATGACGAGTAACCACCCGGCAGCGAAAGTACTGACAAAAAAGAACAGCAATGGGTTTATAACGAGAAACAGCAGTATGGCGAGTTTGTACCAGTCTGGTGATTTACCTAAAAAATTCTTGAGGAGAATACTGTGAACAGGTATGTCCAACATTGTCGTGTTTTTTCCCTTACCGTTAAAATTGTTTAACAATATAAATTGTATTTGAAGAAATTTATATCAGAACGGAAAGTATATCCCTGTTTGTTTGAATGGAATTGTCTTTAATCACAGTTTTTATGTCGAATTTGTCTTTTAAAGTCCTGTATGCTATGTGCTGAAGAGTTCGTTTGGTATGATGATGTTGACTTTCATTGGTAAACATCGCTACGGAATATAAACTTATGGTTATAAAGGCGCAAAGTCCGGCGGGATTCGCGGAAGAGTATATTATTGAAAGTATATGGAATAATCGATTTCCTCCTGGGTCCATTCTGCCGGCAGAAAGGGAGCTTTCCGAACTGATTGGCGTGACACGTACTACGCTGCGTGAAGTATTGCAGCGGTTGTCGCGTGATGGCTGGTTAACAATTCGGCACGGTAAGCCAACAAAAATCAATAACTTTTGGGAAACGTCAGGTCTCAATATTCTTGAAACACTGGCTCGACTGGATCACGACAGCGTTCCACAATTGATCGACAATCTGTTAGCTGTTCGTACCAATATCGCCGGCATTTTTATTCGCACGGCACTGAGGATTAATCCAGCGCAAGCTCAGGAAGTTCTTAAGCCAGTTGAATCAGTAAATGATAGCGCTGATGCTGTCGCTGAACTGGATTACAATATTTTCCGTGGGCTGGCATTTGCTTCCGGCAATCCGATATATGGGCTAATTCTGAATGGATTAAAAGGGATGTATTTACGCGTTGGGCGTTACTATTTCTCTAACCCGGATGCGCGTAAGCTGGCGTTGGCATTCTATCGTCGGTTGGATGCCATGTGCCATGATGGGCTTTATGAGCAAGTATTAGAGACAGTTCGTCATTATGGCAAGGAAAGCAGTGTGATTTGGCACAGTATGCAGAGTGCCATCCCACACGATCTGGCGGAAGGTCATCGATAGTCGTCAGAAGGCAATAATAACGGGGAATCTGCACTGCAGACTCCCCGTTTATCGTTGTGTACGTTAATATAACGCAAACTAGCTATAGCGAATTATTCCGAGGCGGACAGCGTTCTAACAGTTCGATATTGCCATCCTCGTTCATTTGCTCCATATAAACGTCAAACCCCCACAGTCGGTATATGTGTTTCATCACTTCATGCGCGCTTTTATCCAGTGGAGCCCGGTTCTGTGGAACGTAGCGCAGTGTCAATGAACGGTTGCCTCGTAAATCCACATTCCAAATCTGAATATTAGGTTCTATATTACTCAGATTGTATTGGGCAGAAAGTTCCTGCCGAATTTTGTGATAGCCTTTTTCATCATGGATTGCCGCAATTTCGAGGTAATTGTTGTTGTCGTCATCCAATACGGTAAACAGACGGAAATCACGCATTATCTTGGGTGACAGGAACTGACTGATGAAACTTTCATCCTTAAAATTCTGCATGGCGAAGTGCAGAGTATCTAACCAGTCCTTGCCGGCAGTATCCGGGAACCAATAACGATCTTCATCCGTCGGATTCTGGCAGATGCGTTTGATATCCTGGAACATGGCAAAACCCAATGCATACGGATTAATACCATTGTAGTAAGGGCTATTGTAAGGCGGCTGGTAAATGACATTAGTATGGCTGTGCAGAAATTCCATCATAAAACGATCAGATACCCGCCCCTCATCATAGAGGTGATTAAGGATGGTGTAGTGCCAGAATGTGGCCCAACCTTCATTCATAACCTGTGTTTGTTTTTGCGGATAATAGTACTGGCTTATTTTCCGCACGATACGAAGTATTTCACGCTGCCATGGTTCAAGTAACGGCGCATTTTTCTCCATAAAGTAAAGCAGATTTTCCTGAGGTTCGGATGGGAAACGACGTGATTTTTCTGGTGAGATTTCCTGCTCTTTGCGTGGAAGCGTCTTCCACAAATCATTGACCTGACTTTGCAGGTAAGCTTCACGGCTTTTTTGACGTGACTTTTCCTCTTCCAGTGAGATCTTTTGTGGACGTTTGTAGCGGTCAACACCGTAGCTCATCAATGCATGGCAAGAATCTAATAGCCGTTCGACTTCATCAACACCATAACGCTCTTCACACTGTGCAATATACTGACGGGCAAATATTAAGTAATCAATGATTGAACTGGCATCGGTCCAACTACGAAACAGATAATTTCCTTTGAAGAAAGAATTGTGTCCATAACAGGCATGGGCTATTACCAACGCTTGCATTGTCATGGTATTTTCTTCCATCAGGTAGGCGATGCAAGGATCAGAGTTGATAACGATTTCATACGCTAGCCCTTGCTGACCATGCTTGTAGCGCTGTTCTGTTTCAATAAATTTCTTACCAAATGACCAGTGTGCATAATTGATGGGCATCCCAATACTGGAATAGGCGTCCATCATTTGTTCGGAGGTGATTACTTCAATTTGGTGGGGATAGGTATCCAACCGGTACAGTTTGGCTACCCGATCTATCTCATCCAGATAGATTTGCAATAAATCGAACGTCCAGTCAGGTCCATCATTCAGACGTTGTGGGTTTTGTATCCGATCATCAATCGTTATAGCCATCAGTGCGCCCCTCACAATTGCTGTCATCACATTATCGTGCCGACATAACTAAATCGTAGTTCAATCTGGGAAAAATGATGGTAAATCGGTAGCTTGGCAGAAAAAGCAAGTTAGGATCGATACTCAATCATACGTCCAGTCTACTGCCTCTCATAATAGATAAAAACTATATCTGCAATTGATGACAATTATTATCTAAATGCTAAAGTAGTCTTTTATTCCAGTATTAGAGCCTTTATTCAGCAGATTTCGCGGCAAAAAAGCAAAGGGTGGGGAGATAAGTAACGATGAAGGTGGTTATTTTAGGGAGTGGTGTTGTTGGTGTCAGTTCGGCCTGGTATCTAACACAGGCAGGGCACGAGGTCACTGTTGTTGACCGGCAACCAGAACCAGCACAGGAAACCAGTGCCGGTAACGCCGGACAGATTTCTCCCGGTTACTCTGCCCCCTGGGCTGCGCCGGGTATACCGATTAAAGCGATAAAATGGTTGTTTCAACGCCATGCACCATTGGCTATTCGTCCCGATTTTTCGACAGAACAATTGCGTTGGATGTGGCAAATGTTGCTCAACTGTGACACTTCGCATTACAAGATTAATAAGGCTCGGATGGTCCGACTGGCGGAATACAGTCGTGATTGCCTGCAGGTATTACGTGAAAAAACAGCTATTCATTATGAAGGCCGGCAGGGCGGGACATTGCAGTTGTTTCGTACCCAGCAGCAATATGAGAACGCTTACCGTGATATCGCGGTGTTGCAGGATGCAGGCGTTCCCTATCAATTGCTGGAGACATCCGAACTGATAACAGTAGAGCCTGCTTTGGCCGGTGTCAGTCACCGTCTGACCGGGGGATTGCGCTTGCCTCATGACGAAACCGGTGACTGCCAGCTGTTTACCAAACAATTGGCGCAGATGGCGGCGGGGGCAGGCGTAACGTTTCGTTTCGGTCATACTGTCCAGTACCTGGAGGTAGCGGGGCAGCGGGTTACCGGTGTGCAATGCGATGGCGAAAAAATCACTGCTGATGCTTATGTCGTGGCATGTGGTTCTTATTCTGCCAATTTACTGCAGCAGTGGTTCAAAATTCCGGTCTATCCTTTGAAAGGTTACTCTTTGACTATTCCGTTAACGGATGAAGCGAGTGCTCCGGTTTCTACTGTACTGGATGAAACCTATAAAGTCGCGATTACCCGTTTTGATCAACGTATTCGTGTCGGGGGTATGGCAGAGATCTCTGGGTTTGATCTTTCGCTGAATCCTAAACGGCGTGAAACGCTGGAGATGGTGGTCCGCGATCTATACCCTCATTGCGGATCGATAGAGCAGGCAACGTTTTGGACTGGTCTGCGACCGATGACTCCAGATGGTACTCCGCTGGTTGGACGTTCGCCGCTGCAAAATCTGTATCTAAATACGGGTCACGGTACATTGGGATGGACCATGGCCTGTGGCTCAGGGCAGCTCTTGGCGGATATTATCTCTGAAAAAACGCCGGATATTGAATCAGATGACCTATCATTTTCCCGTTATGCCTAATCTTCCCATGTTGCGCTGACCGGCGATTTTATGCGCTACCTGCAATAGGCTAAAGACGTATTGAAAGATAAAACACAAGTCGCTTGGTTAAAGAATGATTAAACTGAGATGAATAATTGAGAGATGGTCAGCCAGCACGATCCAATGCTGGCTGATAACTGATTATTTTTCAACTGTTTGTTTATGGAACAATTCCCGGAACACTGGGTAGATATCAGCCTGATCGCGGATATGTTGCATGGCAAAGTTATCGAATTTATCCCGCAGCAGTTCATATTCTCGCCACAAGGTTTGATGAGAACGGCGAGTAATCTCTATATAGCTGTAGTACCGTACTATTGGCAGCAGATGGGTAGCCAACAGATCATGGCATAGTGGTGAGTCATCAGCCCAATTGTCGCCATCTGAAGCTTGTGCTGCATAAATGTTCCACTGTGCAGGGTCGTAACGTTCTTTTACCACTTCCTCCATCAATTTCAGGGCGCTGGAGACAATTGTGCCCCCGGTTTCCTGTGAGTAGAAAAATTCCTGCTCGTCGACCTCTTTGGCCTGAGTATGGTGGCGAATATATATCACCTCAACATTTTTATAGGTTCTGCTGAGGAACAGGTACAGCAGAATATAAAAGCGCTTGGCGATATCTTTTGTTGCCTGGTCCATTGACCCTGACACATCCATCAGACAGAACATGACGGCCTGGCTCGAAGGTTCGGGTCGTCGCTCATAGTTTTTGTAACGTAGATCAAAGCTGTCAATAAATGGCACTCTGTCAATACGTTTACGTAGTTCGGCAATTTCCTTACGCAGGCGTTCTTCTTCCAATAATTGCACTGGCTCGGTATTTTCCAGTAACGCGAGGTCTTCTTCCCGTTGATGCAGTTCACGGCGTTTCCCAGCAGTCATTGCCATTCGACGGGCGAGGGAGTTTTGCAGTGAACGCACCACGCTGATATTGGCAGGAACCCCATTGGCGGTGTAGCCTGCCCGATGTGTTTTATATTCAGTCAACTGTTGGTGCTGGTTTTTTTTCAAGTTTGGTAGAGCCAGATCCTCAAACAACAGGTCAAGATATTCATCTTTTGAAATCTGAAAGACAAATTCATCTTGTCCTTCACCGTCCTGGCTGGCGTCCCCCTGACCAGAACCGCTGCCACCTCCGCTCGGCGGCCGCTCGATCTTGTCATTCTCGACAAAGTGGTCATTGCCTGGATGGACACGATGGCGCACGCCCCCCTGGCCTTGATGGAACGTCGGCTCGCTGATATCTGCATTAGGAATCGAGATGGATTCCCCGTTATCTATATCGGTTACCGAACGCTTGTTGATGGCCTCGGAAATCGACTGTTTTATTTGCGACTTGTAACGGCGTAAAAAGCGCTGGCGGTTAACCGCGCTTTTGTTTTTTCCGTTTAGCCGTCGATCAATGAAATAGGCCATGATTCCCCCAAACGATGTTGCCTGGCGATATGCTGCATCAAGACGACTTCCTCACACGCAGATACCATTCGCACAACAAGCGAACCTGTTTCCGGGTGTAGCCTTTTTCCATCATGCGGTCAACGAAGTCATCATGTTTTTTCTGTTCGTCTGTCGAGGTTTTGGTATTAAACGAAATGACCGGCAACAACTCTTCCGTGTTGGAGAACATTTTTTTCTCAATGACGGTGCGCAATTTCTCATAGCTGGTCCAGTTTGGATTATGCCCATTGTTGTTGGCTCGGGCACGCAGCACAAAATTGACAATTTCGTTACGAAAATCTTTTGGATTGCTGATACCAGCCGGTTTTTCGATTTTTTCCAGCTCGGCGTTAAGCGATTCACGATCAAACAATTGTCCGGTATCTGGATCTCGGTATTCTTGATCCTGAATCCAGAAGTCGGCGTAGGTGACATAGCGATCGAAAATGTTTTGTCCATATTCCGAGTAGGATTCGAGATAGGCGGTCTGAATTTCTTTGCCAATAAATTCCGCATATTTTGGAATCAGATAGCCTTTCAGATACTCCAGATATTTTTCCGCTATATCTTGTGGGAATTGTTCACGCTCAATCTGTTGCTCTAACACATAAAACAGATGTACTGGATTTGCTGCCACTTCACCGTGATCGAAGTTAAATACTCGAGAAAGAATTTTGAAGGCGAAGCGGGTGGAAAGGCCAGTCATTCCCTCGTCCACACCGGCATAGTCACGGTATTCCTGATACGATTTTGATTTCGGGTCAGTATCTTTCAGACTTTCACCATCATAGACCCGCATTTTTGAATAAAGGCTGGAATTTTCCGGGTCTTTAAGTCGCGACAATATGGAGAAACGAGCCAGCATTTCCAGCGTGCCAGGTGCACAAGGAGAGTCTGATAATTCACTGTTTTTCAGTAACTTATCGTAAATCTTGACCTCTTCAGACACTCTCAGACAATAAGGAACTTTCACGATATAAACACGGTCAAGAAAGGCCTCATTGTTTTTATTATTACGGAATTGTACCCATTCGGATTCGTTGGAGTGGGCCAGAATAATACCGTTGAATGGCAGGGCCGCGATGCCTTCCGTACCGTTATAGTTGCCTTCCTGAGTCGCAGTCAACAATGGATGCAGCACTTTAATCGGTGCTTTGAACATTTCCACGAACTCCATTATGCCTTGGTTGGCACGGCACAATGCACCGGAATACCCGTAGGCATCGGGATCGTTTTGGGCATAATGTTCCAGTTTACGGATGTCTACTTTGCCGACCAGTGCTGAAATATCTTGATTGTTTTCATCGCCAGGTTCGGTTTTGGCAATAGCCAGTTGGCCCAGAATTGACGGCCAGACCTTAACAACACGGAATTTGGTAACGTCTCCGCCAAACTCCTGTAGGCGTTTAGCTGCCCATGGGGACATGATTGTGCCGAGATAACGACGGGGAATGTTGTACTCTTTTTCCAGAATAGAGGCGTCTTCCTGTGGATTAAACAGACTTAGCGGATGATCGTTAACCGGACTCCGTTCGCCATTGGCGCTGAGCACATAAATTGGCACTCGCTGCATCAGTACTTTTAGGCGTTCCGCCAAGGATGATTTACCCCCACCAACCGGACCCAGCAAATAGAGAATCTGTTTTTTCTCTTCCAAACCCTGTGAGGCATGTCTGAGATAAGACACGATCTGTTCAATCGCTTCCTCCATGCCATAGAATTCTTCAAACGCAGGATATCGGGCAATCACCCGGTTAGAAAATAAGCGGGACAGACGCGATTCCTGTGCGGTGTCCACCATTACTGGATCGCCAATGGCCATTAATAACCGTTCGGCAGCATTTGCATACGCACTGCGATCCTGCTGACAGATGGCAAGAAATTCCTGCAGAGTGAACTCTTCATCTTTGGCAGCGTCGTAGCGCTGACGGTAGTGATCAAATATGTTCATAGCGATGCCCGTCCTTCGTCGATTAACACAGAGTAAGAGAGCGAATGGAATGCATGTGGCCTATATAATGGTTGGCTCTCCCAAAAGAAGAAACTCTCTCTGAGTACAGCAACCCTTATGCCAACTTGTGGTGCAGAGTGCTGTGATAATAAATTTACAGCATGAACTCAAGGAAAATTTCTCCTTCTGTTTAAAGCGTAGTTTGCATCCGTGAAATTTCCTCTATTCCCCCAACATTTTTTAAGATATTTCAATGACTCACTTCAGTAGCATTACATATAATATCATTTGCCATAGCTAACATGTGCATTCGAATTGTTATCGTTTTTAACAGATAAAGTGGTTACTATGTATCGGCCTCCAATCTGGTTGGACAAGTAACTGCTAGAAGTGGTTGACCGGGTAACTGCCAGAAATGATAACGACTCAATCTTAATACGATGCAAATCTGAACAGGAAACAGATAACTGTGAAAAAATGTCAACTATCACTTTTAACGGTATTGGTTACCGGAACGTTAGTTGCATCCTCTGCTTATGCGGGCGAATTCGCATTAGGGGGAGGGATTATCGGGGAAAACTCGATATATAAGGGAGACGATACTCATGTAGATCCCCTTCCATTTTTTTCTTATGAGAGTGAAAATTTTTATTTTCATGGCTTGGGAGGGGGATATTACCTATGGAATGATGAGCGGAACAAACTTTCGCTAACTGCCAGTTATTTTCCCTTTGGTTTCAAGCCCAGCGATAGTAGTGATGCCCAAGTACAGAAGTTAGATAGACGCCGTAGTACGTTGATGGCCGGTATTGCATATATGCATGATGAAGATTGGGGGACAATACGCACGTCATTGGTAGGGGATACGTTGGATAACAGTAATGGTCTTACCGGGGATCTCGCCTATTTGTATCGTTTTAACATGGACGACTGGAGCATAACACCTAGTGTCGGGGTAACTTGGGACAGCAAGAATCAGAACCGCTATTATTATGGTGTTTCTGATAGTGAATCCGCACGTTCGGGCTTGAGTAGCTATAACCCGAATGACAGTTGGTCTCCTTATGTGGAACTGCTAGCAAACTACAAAATCAGTCAAAAATGGAACGCGTGGGTAACCAGCCGTTACACTCATCTGGCTGATGAGGTAAAAAATAGCCCGATAGTAGATAAAAACTACAGTCTGCTGTTTGGTGCAGGGGTTAGTTATACTTTCTGAGTCGTTCTGCTCACCTATTGTGCGCTTGTTGCACAGTAATGGGGCGCTGTTACTCTATTTGCATACTTTCAGTGCGTGAAGTTTAGTGTTGCCCACGTAGAAAGAGGCCCGACAATTATGGCAGTAAAAACGGTAACATTTCCTGATGGTTCGAGTGTGCCGGCTATCGGTCAGGGAACCTGGTATATGGGAGAAAACCCGCAGCAAAAAGCTGAAGAGGTCAGGGCGCTGCGAGTTGGAATAGAACAGGGATTACGACTGATTGATACTGCTGAAATGTATGCAGAGGGCGGGGCCGAAGACGTCGTAGGCGAAGCGATTCGAGGGCGTCGCGACCAGGTGTATCTGGTTTCCAAGGTTTATCCGCATAATGCGGGAGGTGAGAAAGCCATAGCGGCTTGTGAACGTAGTCTGAAGCGCTTACAGACGGAATATATTGATCTCTACCTGCTGCATTGGCGAGGCGATATTCCTCTGGTGGATACGATTGCTGCCATGGAGCAATTGCAGCAGGCCGGGAAAATTGGCCGTTGGGGTGTATCCAATCTGGATGTGGATGATATGCAGGAATTGTGGTCGTTGAATGGCGGTGAACAGTGCATGACCGACCAAGTTCTTTATCATCTGGCTTCGCGTGGTATTGAGTATGATTTATTACCGTGGTGTCAACAACGACATGTTCCGGTCATGGCGTATTGCCCGTTGGCACAGGCTGGAAAGTTGAAATGTGATTTATTGAAAGCGCCAGCAGTGATGACGGTTGCGCGGCGACATGGGCTTTCGGCAGCACAAGTACTATTGGCTTGGGTGATTCGCCAGCATGGAGTAATCGCCATTCCTAAAGCCAGCTCAGAAGTACATGTAAAAGAAAACGCAAAGGTACTGTTGGTAACATTGAGCACGGAAGATATTGCCTTGTTGGACAAGGCTTTCCCTGCACTATCACACAAGCAAATGCTGGACGTGGTGTAACCGAGAAATATGGCTGGTATCTGCCAGCCATAGACGTAATACGTAGGCTACTTTTTGATCTTAATGGTCGTCGATAACCTGGCTGGCGTATGTGTCGTCGCGGTAAACGGCTGGTTGATGCGTGCAGTTTCCACACAGACAAATGTTTTATAACCGTCATCCGTCATATCCGCGATAGTGTGGGACAATTCTGCACCTGGGTTCCATGACACAACATCACTGTGATGAGTGTGGTGTATCTCAATAGTGCGATGCAATTCAGGATCGTGAATTTTACTGATTGCTTGTGGCTGGGTATAAATGCGATCGGTGCGATCGGTGAAGCGCAAATCGCCCTGCTGAGTTGCTATCTTCCCTTGATTAACCTTATCAATGAACGTCTCGCCCAGACCGCTAATACTGATCTGCTTGATGTCACCAATCTGGAAGTAAGCATGTAACGCGCTGGTAATGCTGTAATCACCATGTGATTCCAATTCAATGTGACACTCTTTCCCTAAATTGAAACGTGCAATGAGCGTGAATTCATGCGGCCATTGTTCGCGTGTTTTGGCATTATCACGCAGAGTGAATGCCAGGTGAACACCTTTCTCATCTTCACTGTGAGATGTGAACTCCCACGGCAGCAGACGAGCAAAGCCATGATTCGGTTCTGATACTGGACCAAACCAGGGGAAACAGATTGGTATGCCGCCGCGGATGGCAACATTCTCTGTAAACGGTGTATTGTCGCTCAGCCACAATACCGGGTGCTCTCCTTGCGGTTGCCAGCTTATCAGGTGTGCACCCTGTAGTGTAATGGCAGCACGAACTTGCGGATGTTCCACCACGATCACCGGTAGGTGATCTAACTGACGTTGACTGATTGTAGGTGTGATTTGTTGAAGGATGGGGAGAGAGAAAACTTTATCGTTCATGATATTGCCCGTTTGTTGTTTGTTACTAACCAGCAAATAAATATCCTCCGGCATAGCCGGAGGTTTTTCATATGCGCCTATAAGGCTCTGTTACCAGCCGCGCCCTAACAGGCGCATCGCGATCTGACATTTGCATCTATGGATTACTTACGGCCCGTAAGCGGGCTACCCGGATATGGGATCGAGAGTTGCTCACCCAACTTATCTTGCTCCAATTGGTGCTTTATGTATTCTTGTATCTTCGATGTATTCTTTCCCACCGTATCTACATAATACCCTCGACACCAGAATTCTCGATTTCGGTATTTAAACTTCAAATCGCCAAATTGCTCATAAACCATCAGGCTACTCTTACCCTTCAGGTATCCCATAAAACTCGACACACTCATCTTCGGCGGGATCTCCAGAAGCATATGGATGTGATCCACACAACATTCTGCCTCCACGAGGTTCACGTTTTTCCATTCACACAACTTTCTTAATATGCCGCCAATTGCCCTACGCTTTTCTCCATAGAACACCTGCCTTCGGTACTTCGGCGCAAAAACGATGTGATATTTACAGTTCCATCGGGTGTGCGCTAAGCTCTTTTCGTCCCCCATGGGACCCCCTTTCAATTTTTTGTTTAACTTTTGCAGTTGCCAGACCGCAAGGTGTTTTAACAAATCGAAAGGGGTTTTTATAACCGACTTATAGCTGAAAGCTTTACGGAACCCCCAGCCTAGCTGGGGGTTTTCTATAGACAATAAAAAGGGCGACACGGTGTCGCCCTTTTTCATCTATCGATCACCCGGTTATTTAGAGATATGGGAGATCAGATCCAGAACTTTATTGGAGTAGCCAGTTTCATTATCGTACCAGGAAATCAGCTTCACAAAAGTGTCACTCAAAGCAATACCAGCTTTGGCATCGAACACAGATGTCAGTTTTTCACCGTTAAAGTCGGTAGAAACCACGTCATCTTCCGTGTAGCCCATAACGCCTTTCAGTTCGCCTTCAGAAGCTGCCTTGATAGCCGCACAGATTTCTTTGTAAGAAGCCGGTTTTGCCAGACGGGCAGTAAGGTCAACCACAGATACGTTCGGGGTCGGTACACGGAACGCCATACCCGTCAGTTTGCCATTCAGTTCAGGAATGACCTTACCTACAGCTTTGGCTGCACCGGTAGACGATGGAATGATGTTCTGAGACGCGCCACGGCCACCACGCCAGTCTTTGTGAGACGGGCCATCAACTGTTTTCTGAGTAGCGGTAGTTGAATGAACAGTGGTCATCAATGCTTCAACGATACCGAAATTGTCATTGATAACTTTTGCCAACGGAGCCAAGCAGTTAGTCGTGCAAGATGCGTTGGAAACGATGTCCTGTCCAGCATAAGATTTGTGGTTTACACCCATTACAAACATCGGGGTAGCATCTTTGGAAGGACCGGTCAAAACGACTTTCTTGGCTCCAGCCTGAATGTGTTTACGAGCAGTTTCGTCGGTCAGGAAGATACCGGTTGCTTCAGCAACGACATCAACGCCAACTTCGCCCCATTTCAGGTTAGCCGGATCTCTTTCAGCGGTAACACGGATAGTTTTGCCGTTAACTACCAAATGGCCGTCTTTCACTTCAACGGTGCCGTTAAAACGACCGTGAGTGGAGTCATACTTCAGCATGTAAGCCATATAGTCTGCATCTAACAGATCGTTGATAGCAACGATTTCGATGTCAGAACGTTCTTGTGCAGCGCGGAAAACAATACGGCCGATGCGGCCAAATCCGTTGATACCTACTTTAATAGTCATATATTCCACCAGCTATGGGTTAGTGAATAAAGGTTGGTTGTAAAATTACAAAAACCTTACTGAGCGTCAAGCGGAATCGTGTCAATAGTTGCTATAAGTCAAAACTCTGAACAATCTTTGCACGATAAAACAGCGATCAGTGTAACTAGATCATATGCCTCAATGATATGAGGAATACCTCATCAATAGAACACCTATCACAAACATAATTGAGACGGAGATCACAATTAAAATTATGCCCTGCTATTGGGTCATAGTGTAGGCCAAAATGGCCTACTCAGGTGTTAATTTTTTGTTAGAATTAAAAACCACATCGGTAGATAATGCTTTAAGTCTCTGTGAGAAAGCCATGACAAAAGATACATCTTCTCAACCTGCGCTGGAGCGTCTGACTGAAATGCAGCGTTATGTCACACAACAGCGGGGCACCGAACCGGCATATTCAGGCAAGTTTCTTCATAACAAGCAAACTGGCGTTTATCACTGCTTGTGTTGCCAGCAGCCGTTGTTCTACTCTGACCGGAAATATGATTCTGGCTGTGGTTGGCCGAGTTTCGATCAACCGGTATCCATCGACGCGATTCGTTATCTGGATGATTATTCACACAATATGCGACGGATCGAAATCCGATGTGGTCATTGTGATGCCCATTTAGGTCATGTGTTCCCTGATGGTCCCCCGGAGACGACCGGTGAGCGTTACTGTGTGAACTCCACGTCACTCAGTTTCACTGATACGGACGATGGAGAAAAAATAGACGGATAATGGGTTTCATAATCTAATGACTTGAAACGTTTCAGCAAAACGTGTTGGATGGCAGGAAGACAGATGCAACTTGATGACTTGATCAATACTATGACCCCGGAAATTTATCAGCGACTGGTAACGGCTGTCGAATTAGGTAAATGGCCGGATGGTGTGTCACTGACTGCGGAACAGAAAGAAAATTCGTTGCAAATAGTGATGCTGTGGCAGTCCCAGCATAATATTGATGCGGAACACATGAGCATTAATACACAAGGTGAAATTGAAATAAAAAGTAAGCAAGCACTGAAACAGCAATTTCAGGAAGCACCAATAATTACACTGAAACCACAGGATTAGGCAACTGAAAGCATCCTGATTTTAAGTAACCCGTCGTAATTGATGTTACTACGGGTTATTCCGATCGGCTCACACACTTTATGAAAGAGAGTCGATAAACGTCGGCAAGTCTATCAATGTGGCACCATGATGCGCCATGTTTTGAAGCGCCAGTTGGCTGTCTTGCGGCTGTAGATTGACGCCCCGGCATCCTTCGACCAATACTTCCGTTTGATATCCCAAGGACAGAGCGTCCAGCACGGTATAGTTAACGCAGTAGTCTGTCGCCAGTCCCATAACGGTGAGTCGGTTAATACTGTGTGCCTTCAGCCAATCGTCCAGGCAGGTTTTAGCTCGATGCCCGTTATCAAAAAAGGCGCTATAACTGTCGATATTGCTTTGCGTACCTTTACGTACAACCCAGTTTATGGCTTGGCGATTGAGATCAGCATGAAAATCGGCGCCGGTCTGTTCTTGTACGCAATGAACCGGCCACCAAACCTGTGGCAAACCGTCTAATTCACCTATTTCCCCCACCACTGAGCCAGAATTGATAGCAAAGCTACTATGATTCGCCGGATGCCAATCTTGACTGGCGATAACTGTAACAGTAGCTGCCTGGCAAGCTTCAATGGCTCGATTGGCTACTGAAATAACCTGGCCACCGTCAGTTATCGGCAATGCGCCGCCTGGACAGAAATCATTCTGCAAATCGATCAGTAATAACGCTCTGTTCATAACTGTTCCTCTTAATCTTTGTCGCTCAGCTCACCGCGTAGATTTTGCTGCATCAGACGGCGGACATCGACTGGCGAGAGATCATCACGACTGAGTAAATAATGTAGCTTTGTAAGTGCGGCTTCAACCGTCATATCGAAACCACTGATGACACCGGCTTGCGCTAGTGCGTTACCGGTAGCGTATCCTTCCATATTGACTCGTCCTGAAATGCACTGTGTCAGATTAACGACCACAATGCCTCGCTCTGACGCCTGGCGAAGTTCATTAAGCAGTCCGGAACTTTGTGGGGCATTACCGACACCATAAGATCGCAATATCAGTGCCTTGACGGGCTGGCGCAAAAAGTTGCTGACGACATCGGCGGAAATACCGGGATAAATAGTGATAACGCCAATGGGTTGCGGCGTAATGTTATGGACGATCAGCGCACCGGAGGCTGGTGTTTGTGGTAGTGGCGCTAATCGACGGATATGGATACCGGCTTCCAGCAACGGAGGGTAGTTGGGGGATGCAAACGCATCAAAACCGTCAGCATGAGCTTTAGTGGTTCGGTTTCCACGCAGCAGTTTGTTGTTAAAAAACAGACTGACTTCATTCACTGGATGATTGGCGGCTACATACAACGCATTCAGCAGATTAGTCTGGCCATCCGAGCGCAGTTCAGCCAATGGAATTTGTGACCCTGTCACTATTACCGGTTTGGCAAGATTCTCCAACATGAAGGAGAGTGCGGATGCCGTAAATGCCATGGTGTCTGTGCCATGCAAAATGACAAAACCATCATAATCATCATAGTGTTGCTGAATATCATTGGCGATAGATTGCCAGTCCGCCGGTGTCATGTCCGAAGAGTCGATTAACGGCGTGTATTCGTGAATGGTGAAAGACGGCATTTCCAGTCGATGAAATTCCGGCATGTTGGCTACCTGCTGCTGCAGATGACCGGAGACGGGAATATAGCCGTTTTCTGAGCGTTGCATACCAATGGTACCGCCGGTATAGGCAACATAAATGGATTTTTTTTGCATGGATATCATTACAAGAGATAAAACGCTGGACGATAAATGTAACCAGCAGGAAAACAGCCCGGCGTCTTACCGGGCTGTCAGTATGTTTAGCGGATATCTCCACAGGTGAGACAGAGCGCATACCGATTTTGTGGATCGTTCATCTTATTCAGGATAGACGGTTGTGAACGAATGGTTTCCGCCAATTGCGCTACTGGTGCGGGTAGCATGGCCTGTAACGCTGAAGGCAGCATGGCATAAACGGAACCTCTCACCTGATTAAACATGACATCGAACAGGCTTGGCTGTTCCATAAACCAGCTTAGTTGGTAGTGATTGAGTTTTGCCAGCTCAGCGGCTTTCTTCACTGCGTCGTCAAAATCGCCTAATTGATCCACCAGGCCGTTGGCTTTGGCATCGCTACCCACCCAAACGTGCCCTTGAGCGATTTCATCAATTTGCTCAGTCGATTTCTTCCGTGATTTAGCAACCAGTGACACGAAGTTTTTATAACCACGCTCAATATTTAGTTGCATAAGTTGACTAAATACTGGGGGTAATGACTTGGTTACAGCCAGATCGGCTAATGGTGATGTGGCTACACCGTCAGTATGAACACCAATGCTATCCAGGGAGTTTTCAAAGGTATTGATCACACCAAAAATACCGATAGAACCGGTTAGTGTACTGGGGCTGGCAATAATGTAATTGGCGGGAGTTGATATCCAGTAACCACCGGAAGCCGCCATTCCGCCCATAGAAACGACAACCGGTTTTCCAGCCAGACGAACTGCCTCCAGTTCGGAACGGATTCGTTCGGAGGCATTAACGCTACCACCTGGACTGTTAACCCGTAAAATAACCGCTTTGACTTTAGGGTTGAGCCGGGCCTCACGAATTTGCTCGGCAGTGGTATCACCACCAACATAACCTGGGGTTTCCGACCCATCGACGATCATTCCATCGGCAAAGATCACCGCAATTTTGTTGGCGTCCGGTGTCGGTTTAGTCGGTGTATAGTCGTAGATACTGGTGAAATTGAAATTTCTGTCTTTCGCATCCCAGCCGAACGCTTTTATCAATGACTGTTCGATTATCGTGTGTGAGGCCACTTCATCGACCAGCTTATTTTCCAGCGCGTAGCGCGCCGTATCGCCGTCAACTGCACGTAATCCCGCCAGAATCCCTTCAGCTCCTGGGAAAAGTTGTTGCGGTGTAATTTGACGGTTGGCTGCAACAGTATCCAGATAATGCTGCCACAGGATGTTGATCCAACGGCTGTCTGCTTCGCGAGCCGCTGAAGACATATTGTCACGGATGAATGGCTCAACCGCTGATTTATAGGTGCCGACCCGGAAGACGTGGGTTGTTACCTTCAATTTATCCAACAGCGTTTTGTAATAGAGATTGTTGGTCGCAAGACCATGCAGATCGACATTGCCCTGCGGAGTCAGGTAAATCTTGTTCGCGTAGCTAGCCAGGTAATACTGTATCTGGTTGTAATTATCACCGACCGCGTAGATGGGTTTCCCACTATCACGGAATTCGCGCAGCGCTTTACCAATATATTGCAGGGAAGGCTGGTCAGCACCGGTTAAATCCGTCAGGTCCATGACTATCCCGGTGATATTACTATCGTTTTTAGCCTGGCGGATACTGTCAACAATATCAAACAGGGAATTTTCCTGGTGCCGGCTGGCGGAAACTCCCAAAAACTCACGGCCAAACTGACGCAGTTTGTTGTTGACTGAGGGTTTGTCTACCACGACACCGGTTAAATCAAGCAACAGTGCGCCACGGGAAGGTTCTTCCTGAGGGGCTCTGATTTGGTTATAAATCCCGACACCTAATAAAATCAATAGGATAAGAAAAATATTGAGTATAAATTCACGGATAAGATTGAGTAGACCCCAGATCCACTTAACTAACCCACTAAAAATTCGCCACATCGTGCGCATGATAACTCCGAAAACGGAAGAAACAGTTTAGTATCCTAATGAGCCGATAGAAAAAAGTCAGCTTTTATCATGTCCGAAATATGCGGTCAGGTGGCTAACTTGTAACAAAACTTCTACCTGTGATAACGTGGCGCGCATATTTGTCTTATCACTGGCACTCGATGTAATACAGGAGAAGTGTGATGGATGCTCTTGAATTATTACTAAATCGTCGTTCGGCATCTCGATTGATTACCCCTGCACCATCCGGCGATGCGCTTGATAATATCATTCATGCCGGGATGCGGGCTCCCGACCATGGCGCGCTGCAACCCTGGCGCTTTTTTATTATTCAGGATGAGGGGCTGTCCCGTTTTAGTGCTGTACTGATGCAGGCTGCACAGCAGGATAGACTGGATGAAGCGGTTATAGAAAAAGCCCGTCAGTCTCCGTTTCGGGCGCCGATGATCATTGCCGTGATTGCGCACTGTGAAGAAAACCCCAAAGTTCCTCAGTGGGAGCAAGTGGTTTCGGCTGGTTGCGCCGTTCATGCCATGCAAATGGCCGCGCAAGCCCAGGGGTTTAATGGCATTTGGCGCAGTGGTGCCTGGACTCATCACAATCTGGTACGTGAGGCATTTGGTTGTCGACCGCAGGATGAGATTGTCGGTTTCCTTTACCTTGGTACACCTCAACTCAAAGCCTCCCTAACGGTAACGCCACTCGACACGAAAAAGTTTGTTAATTATTTCTGATGATTATCAACGCCATCTTCATTCCTTTATGAAGATGGCTTACAAGAAATGACTGTCTGTATTGCGGTGAAAAATGCGACTGTTTATTGCCGAAAAGCCCAGCCTTGCTCGTGCGATTGCTGATGTTCTACCCAAGCCACATCGGCGCGGTGATGGCTATATCGCCTGTGGTGAGCACGATGTTGTTACCTGGTGTATCGGGCATTTGCTGGAACAGGCACAGCCGGATGCCTATGACAGCCGCTATACGCGCTGGACATTGGCTGACCTGCCGATTATTCCGCAAAAATGGCTGTTACAGCCGCGTCCGTCGGTCAGCAAGCAGTTAAATGCCATTAAACGGCTGTTGGCGCAGGCGGATGAAATTATTCATGCTGGCGACCCGGATCGTGAAGGGCAGTTGCTGGTGGATGAAGTGTTGGAATATCTTTCACTTTCGGATGAAAAGCGACAGCATGTACATCGTTGTCTGATTAACGATCTTAACCCACAAGCCGTGGAGCGTGCAGTTTCCCGGATGCGTGAAAACCGGGAGTTTATCCCATTATGTGTGTCCGCACTGGCTCGTTCGCGTGCTGACTGGTTATATGGCATCAATATGACCCGGGCATATACATTGTTGGGAAGAAACGCCGGTTATAGCGGTGTGTTGTCTGTTGGCCGCGTCCAGACGCCGGTTCTTGGACTGGTGGTCCGGCGCGATGAAGAGATTGAGCATTTCGTACCCAAAGATTATTTTGAAGTAAAAGCCCATATTCTGACACCTGCTGGCGAACGCTTTATCGCACTGTGGCAACCCAGTGAGTCCTGTGAGCCTTATCAGGATGAAGAGGGCCGTTTGTTACATCGATCGTTGGCCGAACATGTGGTCAAACGTATCGAAGGGCAGCCAGCCACTGTTACGAGCTATAGTGATAAACGGGAATCAGAAACGGCGCCGTTGCCATACTCCCTGTCTGTGTTGCAGATTGAAGCGGCCAAACGTTTTGGGCTTAGTGCCCAGCAAGTGCTGGATATTTGCCAGCGTCTATACGAAACCCATAAGTTGATCACTTACCCTCGATCTGATAGCCGTTATTTACCGGAAGAGCATTTTGCCGGACGTCATGCGGTACTCAAGGCGATTGGCACGCATCAGCCAGATTTGTTGCCTCAGCCGGCAGTAGATAGTGAACGACGCAATCGCTGTTGGAACGACAGTAAAGTCGATGCGCATCATGCCATCGTCCCAACAGCACGCAGTACCCGCACGGTGCTGACTGATAATGAAAGCAAAGTCTATGGTCTTATCGCCCGACAATATCTGATGCAGTTTTGCGCGGATGCTGTATTCCGCAAGTGTGTTATCGAGCTGGATATTGCCGGGGGAAAGTTTGTGGCTAAAGCGCGTTTTTTGGCGGAAGCGGGCTGGCGAACCTTGTTGGGAGGCAAAGAACGGGATGAAGAGAATGAAGGAATGCCGTTGCCTGTTGTCGCCAAAGACGATGAATTACTTTGCGAACGAGGAGAGGTCGTGGCGCGGGAGACGCAACCACCACGTCATTTCACTGATGCGACGTTGCTTTCAGCCATGACCGGGATTGCCCGGTTTGTACAAGATAAAATGCTGAAGAAGATCCTGCGTGCTACCGATGGGTTAGGGACGGAAGCCACGCGAGCGGGGATTATTGAGTTACTGTTCAAACGGGCCTTCCTAATCAAAAAAGGGCGTTATATTCACGCCAGTGAAACCGGCAGGGCTCTGATTCATTCATTACCACCCAGCGCGGCACATCCGGACATGACAGCGCATTGGGAGGCGACGTTGACACAAATCAGCGAAAAGCACTGCCGCTATCAGGATTTCATGCAACCGTTGACTCAGTCGCTATATGAGTTGATTCAGCAGGCAAAACAGAGCGGTAATATTACTGCGTTTAAAGGATTGCCACCTGCACAGGTGAGCGGGAAAAAACGGCGGAAGCCACAGTCTAAAGCAAAGGAACAACATCCATGAGACGGTTTATTTTTCTGTTCGTTGTCGGTGCAGCTGCGATGCTGCCTTCATTGGTTCAGGCCAATCAGACGGGCCAAACGAATACTGACATTGTGGTACCCGTGCCTCCACAAGTGGTCTGGGGAAACGGGAATAATACATCACGTGAAGTGCCCACCAACTGCATGAGTTGCTGCATTTATCAGAATAAAAGCTATTCAGAAGGTGCGGTATTGAAAACGGAAGGCGTTTTGCTGCAATGCGTGAGGGACAAACAGTCATTGGGTACCAATAACCTGATATGGCAGATAGTCAAATAAGCAATGGCCTTAACACAAAATGCGCAGGCCATTATTGGTTTAAAGTGAAAATTCCGCCCATATTGGTGCGTGATCGGATGGTTTATCCATTGCCCGGATGACATAGTCAATACCGGTTCCGGTGCAGCAGTCCGCCAACGGTTGACTTGCCAATATCAAGTCAATACGCAGTCCGCGGTTAGTGTCGAAGCCGCTGGAACGATAATCAAACCATGAAAATTGATTATTTGACTCTGGGTTAGCGGCCCGAAATGTATCAACTAGCCCCCAATTCTGTAAACGAGCCATCCATTCACGCTCTTCTGGCAGAAATGAACATTTGCCTGTCCGCAGCCAGCGTTTGCGGTTTTCTTCACCAATACCGATATCCAGATCGCTTGGACTGATATTCATGTCCCCCATGATAATCAGCGGCTGATCGGCTTTATGATGCTGTTCAACATATTCTTGCAAATCTTGATAAAAGCGGGTTTTGGCCGGGAATTTCACTGGATGAACACGGCTTTCACCTTGAGGAAAATAACCATTGATAACGGTGAGTTTGCCGCGGGATGTTGCAATATCAGCCATGATGATACGCCGCTGCGCGTCATCTTCATCAGTGGGGAATCCGCGTCTTACGTCCAGTGGCTTATTTTTGGTCAATAGCGCTACGCCATAGTGCCCTTTCTGACCATGGTAAAAAACATGGTAGCCATACTGGCTAACGTCTTCCAGTGGAAACATGTCGTCATGAACTTTGGTTTCCTGTAAGCCAATAACGTCAGGTTGATGCTGTTCGATGAGTGCAGCCAGCTGATGTGGTCTGGCACGCAGTCCATTGATATTAAAAGAAACAAACTTCATGTTCGCTGCCATTGTTAAAGAATGTGCACTGATGTTAGCAGAAACCGGTACACAGAGTCACGACACAGGATGTGAAGGCGTATTTTTTGTAATAAGAATCACTGATGGTTGGTTGAACACCTTTATCGGAGCCCGTATACTCCGCGACTCGCAGGAGAGAGGGCACTAAATTTAGTACCCCGCCGAAGGCGCAAACTCCCATAATCGCTCAGGCTGCCATACTGCGAATTCCATTGATGCCAACTGGAGAGAGATTGCTCAGGTAATCCACCGAAGGGGCAAGCAGCGTTGGCTGCTAAACTCTCAGGTAAACAGGACAGAGGGAGGGGCGCATTTCACAGGGGTTCTTGTGTGTTGACCTACATCTATCTGATTGCCATCACTGCGGAAAGTATGTCGGGGGCGCTGGCCGCCGGACGTCGTAATATGGATATCTTTGGCGTTTCTCTTATCGCCTTCATCACTGCGTTAGGCGGCGGCACCGTGCGGGATATCCTGCTGGGAAACTACCCCATCGGTTGGACACAACATCCGGCTTATATTTACCTCACCATCGGGGCTGGTTTGTTCACTATTATTATTGCCCGGGTTATGCATCATCTACAGCAACTGTTTTTGGTACTGGATGCCATGGGGTTGATCGCTTTTACCATCATCGGTTGTAATGTTGCTCTGGGGCTAGGGTACTCGGTGACTGTCGTGGTGATGGCCGGGATTACCACTGGTATATTCGGTGGCATTCTGCGGGATATCTTCTGTAACCGAACGCCGCTGGTATTGCGCAAAGAACTGTATGCCAGTGTATCGCTACTGGTTGCCCTGATTTATTTGGGATTGGGGAAACTGTCTTTCAATCATGACGTCAACCAATTAATCTCATTTGTTATCGGTTTGGTTGTGCGATTGGCCGCTATCCGCTGGTCCTGGAAATTGCCGGTATTCTCCTATATACCGGGGCGCTGGAAAGAGTAGCGCTGGCAAGCGTTGGGAACATTCTGAATTGTCTCTACAGGGGGGAATGCTGGAGTATATCTGAGATGGTAGTGGGGGAAGGATTACGCGTCGCTGCGCTCCTTGCCCTGCGGGCCAATGCATAGGCATTGTTCAAAACCTACGGTTTTGTCGAACCTTGGCGAAGGTTCTTCACCTTCCCCTTCACTCAGGAACATTCTGAATTGTCTCTACAGGGGAGAGTGCTGGAGTATATCTGAGATGGTGGTGGGGGAAGGATTACGCGTCGCTGCGCTCCTTGCCCTGCGGGCCAATGCATAGGCATTGTTCAAAACCTACGGTTTTGTCGAACCTTGGCGAAGGTTCTTCACCTTCCCCTTCACTCGGGAACATTCTGAATTGTCTCTACAAGGGGGAGTGTTGGAGTATATCTGAGATGGTGGTGGGGGAAGGATTCGAACCTTCGAAGTCTGTGACGGCAGATTTACAGTCTGCTCCCTTTGGCCGCTCGGGAACCCCACCACTGGCCTAAAAATCGTCTTTCGCGTTAAGCGGGCGCATCATATCAAATGTCGCGCCCCTGTAAAGACGGAAACAGCAGAAACAGAGCTGTTTGCCGATTTTTTATGCCATCTGTCGGTCTTGTGAGCGAAAAATAACGTAGCTGTAAGAATTACAGAATAATCGTGCGATTACCGTAAACGAATACGCGTTGTGCCAGCACCTGATAGAGTGCCCGACTTAATACATTTTTTTCCACGTCACGACCGGCACGCATCATATCATCTGCCGTATAAGTATGATTAACATGGATAACGTCCTGCATGATGATCGGACCTTCGTCAAGGCTGTCATTGACATAGTGCGCTGTGGCGCCAATGATTTTTACTCCTCTTTCGTAAGCCTGATGGTACGGGCGTGCACCGATAAAGGCAGGTAGAAAAGAGTGGTGAATATTAATGACCTGATTCGGGTAATGCTGTACGAAAGCCGGCGTCAGTATGCGCATATACTTTGCCAACACGACATAGTCGGGCTTGAACTGATCGATCTGAGCGATCATGTTGAGGTCGTGTTCTTCTCTGCTTAACCCTTCATGGCTGACCAGATGGAACGGAATGTCGAAACGTTCGACCAGGGACCGCAAGGTATCATGGTTGCCAATAACTGCGGCTATTTCTACGTCCAGACCACCATAAGCACATTTCATCAACAGATCACCCAGACAATGTGCTTCTTTTGTTACCAGAATAACAATTCGGCGGCGGCCGGCACTGCTCAGTTCTCGGATCGAACCTTTCGGTAATGCGCCATCAAGATCGGCCAGCAGGGTTGTATCATTAAAAATACCTTCCAGCTCTGTACGCATGAAGAAACGACCCGTTCGGTGGTCTACGTATTCTGAGTTTTGCACGATATTAAGTTCATGCTTGTAGCAAATGTTGGTGATTTTAGCGATCAGCCCTTTCGCATCAGGGCAAATAGTACGTAATACTTTTCTTTGTATATTATGGGATTGCATAGAAATGTGAATCCTGTCTAAAACGTAAATCGGCGGATTGTATCGCTATATCGCACCGGAGTCTCTGCCTATAGATGTTACTGTCCACAGCATTTTTTGTATTTTTTGCCGGAACCACATGGACAATGGTCATTTCTGCCAGTCTGTAGATGAACACCATCGACATAGTACCAGCGATCATCATAACGAAGGAAGCGCGAGCGTTCTCGCATTACCATCAAATGCCGGGGTGTCTGGGTTGGGGTGTAGCGTGCTGCAAATTCAACGTAGCCTTCATCCTTATTTTTACCGGGTGTCTGGGCAATGATCGTCAAACCAAGCCAGTGAGTGTCTGCACAACTTTCGGTAATGCTACTGCGCCAGTTTTCTGCTTGGCAGTCGGGGTGCCAGGTCGAGATCAGGTAATTTACATCTTGTCTAACATAGGCTGTGTGGCGTGAACGCATCAATAAGACTGGATTGAGAGCAGGAATCATCTGGTTTATATAGGGTTGGCAACATGTTTCATACGACTGACCACTACCACACGGGCAACATTCCGACACAATATCTCCTACAAGACTTGGTATAACGTTGAAATAATGAGAAAGCCTCAATAAGGCATCTCGTATGTTACTCAAAGTCCTGAAAGTAGCAATGTAAGCTAAAATGAAAACAGATGGAGGCAAAACCATGCGGAAGGTAAAAGTCGGTCTGGCACTAGGCTCGGGAGCGGCAAAGGGGTGGGCTCATATCGGAGTGATTAACGCATTGAAGGATATGGGAGTGGAGATCGAAATCGTGGCTGGTTGCTCGGTTGGGGCATTGGTTGGTGCGGCATATGCTACGCATCATCTGGACGACATGGAACGTTGGGTCAGCCGTTTCCGCTATTGGGATGTTATTCGGATGATGGATTTTTCCTGGAGTAAAGGAGGGTTATTGAGAGGTGATCGGGTGTTCAATTATATAAGAGACTTGCTTGATACACGATATATTGAAGACTGTGCCATCAAATACGGAGCCGTAGCGACTAATCTGAGTACTGGCAGAGAGCTGTGGCTGACGCAAGGAGATCTACATCTGTCTATCCGAGCCTCATGCAGCATGCCAGGGTTGCTATCTCCAGTGTTGTTTAATGGCTACTGGTTAGTTGATGGGGCTGTTGTCAATCCGGTTCCGGTTTCGTTGACTAGGGCCATGGGGGCGGATGTGGTTATTGCCGTTGATTTACAACATGATGCCAATTTGAAACACCATGACCTCATGTCAGAGAAGCTAATAGGAAATGAGACTGATAGACGCTTGCGAGGCTGGCCCCGACGAATTCGTGATCGGTTAACCCGCAGTTTGCGACGGACGCCAGGAAACATACCTAACGCTATGGAGATCATGAGTACGTCTATCCATATCTTGGAAAACCGTCTCAAGATGAATCGTATGGCGGGTGACCCTCCCGATATACTGATTCAACCCCATTGCCCTCAAATCTCTACGCTTGATTTTCACCGTGCGCAAGAGGCTATTGATGCGGGACGGCTGGCAGTTGAAAAAAAAAGGGATGAGTTGTTACTACTTATAGATGGATCCGTGTAAAGTTCGCTTGGCTGTGAACCTGAGACAAAAAATAAGAGTAACAATAAATATGTTGGGAGAAAGAGGTCGCCAATGGCACAACCACTAACGGGTAAACATATTTTAATCGTCGAAGATGAAGCTGTTTTCCGTTCTGTGCTGGCGGGTTATTTGACATCACTGGGAGCCAATATTCATGAAGCTGGAAACGGCTTGAAAGCACTAAGTCTGGCAGCGCGTCATCCACCCGATTTGATTATCTGTGACCTCAATATGCCCACAATGGGGGGATTTGAATTTGTTGAGCGTCTGAGATTACATGATGCGACTACACCCATTCTCGTCGTTTCAGCGACAAGTCAAATGGCTGATGTCGCAAAAATATTACGTCTAGGTGTGCAGGATGTGCTGTTAAAACCGATTCGTGACTATTCACGCTTGCGTGAATCCGTGATGTCCTGTCTATATCCTGATATGTTTATGTCCCAGGCTAATGAAGTGGAACAATTAATGCAGGACATGGATTCCCTGAATCAGTCACCAACGGCCGCGATTAAACTGCTTAAACAATTACAACCGCCGGTACAGCAAACTATTGCCGGATGTCGGATCAATTATCGCCAACTCACCGTAGCAGACCATTCTGGGCTGGTATTGGATATTGCTGCATTATCTGAAAACGAATTGGCTTTCTACTGCCTGGATGTTACCCAGGGAGTCAATAATAATGGGGTCCTGGCTGCATTATTATTGCGGACTCTATTTAATGAATTGCTGCAGGAGCATTTGGCTCACCAACGACGACGGCTACCAGAGTTACCTATTCTGCTAAAGCAGGTAAATCAGCTGTTACGTAAAGCCAGCCTAAAAGGCCAGTTTCCACTTTTGGTGGGTTATTATCATCGAGAACTAAATAGATTGATTCTGATTTCTGCTGGTTTGCATGCCACGTTAAACGTAAACGAGAATCAGCTGGCACTAAACAGTGGTGTTCCATTGGGGACGATGAACGGCGCTTATCTGAATCAGCTCAGTTATCATTGTGAGTCATGGCAATGTCAAATATGGGGGAGCGGTGGGCGACTACGCTTGATGCTTTCTACAGAATAATCTGATAGTCACTGTGGTCTGTTTGCTGCAGTTTATGTGGCTTTGCCGTTATTATTTCCTATTATGTCACTTATTGATGTTCTATTTTGTCAGTACGCTAGGTTGGATGAGTATTGCCCATTGAAGCTGATATACTTTCGCTATTTTACGTCCCGGATAAATAAAGCTTATTATTTGAACAAGATATACGAGGTTGTTTATGTCAATTGTTAATAAAAAAGTAAAAAAAGCGGTTATTCCCGTGGCTGGACTTGGAACACGAATGCTCCCTGCAACCAAGGCTATCCCTAAGGAAATGCTACCTCTGATAGATAAACCTTTAATTCAGTATGTTGTTAACGAATGTATTGCAGCAGGTATCAACGAAATTATTCTGGTTACCCATTCATCCAAGAATTCTATTGAAAACCATTTTGATACTAGCTTTGAACTGGAAGCCATGCTGGAAAAGCGAGTTCAGCGTCAGCTATTAGATGAAGTTCAGTCTATTTGCCCAGAGCATGTGACTATTATGCAAGTCCGTCAGGGATTGGCAAAAGGGTTAGGGCATGCAGTACTTTGCGCACATCCATTAGTTGGTGATGAGCCTGTCGCCGTTATTTTGCCAGATGTGATTATTGATGAATACGAATCCGATCTGAATAACGACAACCTGAGTGAAATGTTGCAGCGTTTTTATCATACGGGAAACAGCCAGATTATGGTCGAGCCTGTAGATAATGTCAGCAGCTATGGAGTTGTAGATTGTCAGGGGCGAGAGTTGAAACCTGGTGATAGCGCGCCGATGGTCGGTATTGTTGAAAAACCAAAAGCATCTGAAGCACCTTCCAATTTAGCTGTTGTTGGCCGTTATGTCCTTTCCGCCCAGATATGGGATCTGTTGAAAAAGACACCTCCTGGTGCAGGAAACGAAATTCAGCTTACTGATGCCATTGCCATGCTTATGGAAAAAGAAACGGTTGATGCTTATCACCTAAAAGGTATCAGTCACGATTGTGGTAATAAGCTTGGTTATATGTCTGCCTTTGTTGAATATGGTATGCGGCATGGCACGCTAGGCAATGAATTTACACAATGGCTGAAAGAAACGATTAACAAATAAGCCAAATAATATCCTTTTATCCCTTGGCATAGTACCTTGCCGAGGGATAAAAACGACTAGTCGTATGATATAAAAATACCCCCTGTCTGACAGGAGGTATTTTAAAAAACAGAATTTATTCCAATATCGATTAGAGTAGGAAATCATCCAGAGATTTGCCCAGTTCTTCAATGGCTTTCTTGATAACCGCCGGTGTACGACCCTGACCAGTCCAAGTTTTTAGTTCGCCATTTTCATCAGTATATTGATATTTGGCTGGACGTGCAGCACGTTTGCTTTTACCTGCAACTTTGGCAGACCCCAGTGACTGTAGCAATTCGTTCGGGTCAATACCATCAGCAATCAACATATCTCGATATTGCTGTAATTTGCGTGTACGTTCTTCAATTTCTGCCTGAGCCTGGTTATCTTCATCGCGGCGTTCATTAACTACGACTTCCAGTTTCTCCAGCATTTCTTCCAAAGTCTCCAGACTACATTCCCTTGACTGGGCACGCAGAGTACGGATGTTGTTTAGAATCTTAAGTGCTTCGCTCATTGTTTTAATCTCAAAATAATATTATTGGTGGCAGTGATAAGATAATAGAGCGCTATTTTATTTTCTGCAATAGGTAGATTTGTAATAATGATAAAATTTGGCAGATTTAAAACGATAATCACGTTATGACTACTCAATATAAAAGTTGTGGGAGTTCGTAATACATTCCGTTACAGATGTCGTCTGTATCAAATCAGTTAACGCCGGGCATATAGTTTACAGAGGGAAACGTTATTGGAATTGTTTATCTTCTGCGTGGATGAACGTTTATCAGACGAATCCATAGGATAATACTGACATGATACTGGTTTGATGTGACGATGTTTCAACAAGTTTTAACGATCTTATCGTGGCATATGGGGGCTTTTGAGTACGGTACAATGTGTTCTTGTTTTATTTCTATTCAAACAAAGAAACACAGAAAACTCATGATGCTATTGTTATTTCCCTATAACTGACAGACGAGGGGTATGGCTGTTTAGCGGCAGTAAAACGAATTAGATTATCAGGTCGAAATGGGTAAGTAGACCAGTGACCTGGCCTCTTAATCATCAGGAATATCGCTTGAAGTGTTGGTTGATGTTATTTGGCCTGTTGAGGAAAGCGTATCGCCAGCAAACTATTCACCGTGTTAACTGATATGGCGAAGGTTGGTAATTTTTACGGGTAGTCAGATGCTGTAGCACATTGAGTATTTCCATTTTCTGTATGGTACAGGTAGTGGCTTTTGTTGCTAACCATTTAGTGATAGTCATTATTTATTAGCTGGTATTGTCGAAGAGTTGAACTTAAAACGGCGTGTTGTAGGGGGCGGTTGCGGGTAAATGTATTACTCTGGATGCTTCGGTGTGGGTTGATATTGATGGTGGACAGTCCCGTATCAGGGGGAATGAAAGCGGCAAACTTGTTTACTATGAGCATTATAAACGTATATCACGACTGGTCGGAACAAGGCGATTAATAGGTGGTTATTCATCTGGAAACGTTAACTTTCCATATTAATAATTGACCTTATTTTTAGGCTAGGCATGTCTATTTGTTTATTGGATTACGCGTTGCATAAATTAACATTCGTTACGTTTGGGAGCACGGACGGTATGGAAGCGTGTTCCTGATAACAGGAAAATTTTTTGGACCAACCTGACTCAGACTTTCAGCGTTATGGATAAATATCAGCCGCTATTTTATTGCGGACGTGGTTTGTTGGTAACGGATAATTTGGCCATGTATTAACCACCCTTATCATTTTGTCGGTAGCTGGTCTGTAACGGATTAGCCGTGTCGGTGATATGGGGAGATTGTTGATATACCTTTCAGAATAGGCATCAGAAACGATTTATACGGTCTAAGCTTGGGTTTATATGTAGAAAGCAATAAGCGCGTTATGTTGCGTTTTACAGCGTTTTATTGTCTATGGCAGGATGTTGGTGTCCATCGGGAATTATGGTGTATCAGTAGAAGGGATTCTACAGATACAAGGAATCACCATACAGAAACAAAAAGCCCTGCTTTCATAGAAAACAGGGCTTTTTTAGCAAGTTAAATCAGTACATTATTGTCCATGATTAACTAACGGACTTTTTCGCTTTCTTTTCCTGTTGTTTTACCGGCGCAGTCGCGACAGGTGTAACCGTTGGCTTGTTGCCTGCGCCAGATTGCTCAGTGAATGGGCGACCATAGTAAGTATCCATCAGGATCTGTTTCAATTCAGAAATCAACGGATAACGTGGGTTAGCGCCGGTACACTGATCATCGAACGCATCTTCGGAAAGCTTGTCAACTTTGGCCAGAAAATCGGCTTCTTGCACGCCAGCTTCCCGAATAGACGTTGGAATGCCCAGATCTGTTTTTATTTCGTCCAGCCAGATCAGCAGTTTTTCAATTTTTTGTGCCGTACGATCACCCGCAGCGCCGAGTTTCAGATGGTCAGCCACTTCAGCATAGCGACGACGAGCCTGTGGACGGTCATACTGGCTAAATGCTGTCTGTTTGGTGGGGTTATCATTGGCATTGTAGCGAATCACGTTTGAGATTAGCAGGGCGTTAGCCAAACCATGTGGGATATGGAATTCAGATCCCAGTTTATGCGCCATGGAGTGACATACCCCAAGGAAGGCGTTGGCAAAAGCGATACCGGCGATAGTGGCCGCGTTATGTACACGTTCACGGGCGACCGGATTTTTTGCGCCTTCGTGGTAGCTCGTAGGTAAGTTTTCTTTCAGCAGTTTCAGCGCCTGTAAAGCCTGACCATCGGAATATTCATTCGCCAGGACAGAAACATAAGCCTCAAGTGCATGGGTAACGGCATCCAGGCCACCAAAAGCGCACAAGGATTTTGGCATGTTCATAACCAGATTGGCATCAACGATCGCCATATCGGGTGTCAGTGCATAGTCTGCTAACGGATATTTCTGACCAGTGGCATCATCGGTAACTACCGCAAACGGTGTCACTTCAGAACCCGTACCGGATGTTGTCGTGACCGCGATTAATTTCGCTTTTACACCCATTTTCGGGAAGGTGTAGATACGCTTACGGATATCCATAAAGCGCAATGCCAGATCTTCAAAGTGGGTATCAGGATGTTCATACATGACCCACATGATTTTGGCAGCATCCATCGGTGAACCACCGCCAAGCGCGATAATGACATCGGGTTTGAACGAATTCATCTGTTCGGCGCCTTTGCGAACGATGCTCAGCGTTGGATCAGCTTCCACCTCGAAGAAGACATCGGTTTCCAATCCGCAATTTTTCAGTACATCAACGATCTGATCAGCGTAACCGTTATTAAACAAGAAGCGATCGGTCACGATAAAGGCGCGTTTAGCACCATCTGTTGCCACTTCTTCCAGTGCGATTGGCAAAGAGCCACGACGGAAGTAGATTGATTTGGGGAGCTTGTGCCATAACATATTTTCTGCTCGCTTAGCGACTGTTTTGCGGTTGATCAGATGTTTCGGCCCGACGTTCTCGGAGATGGAGTTACCGCCCCAAGAACCACAACCTAATGTCAATGACGGTGCGAGTTTGAAGTTGTAAAGATCCCCAATCCCACCTTGGGATGCTGGGGTGTTGATCAGAATACGGGCGGTTTTCATCTTGTCGCCGAAGTAATTAACCCGCGCAGTCTGGTTATCCTGATCGGTGTACAGACAGGATGTGTGACCGATCCCCCCCATAGCCACCAGTTTTTCAGCTTTGACGACGGCATCTTCGAAATCATCGGCCCGATACATAGCCAGCGTAGGGGAGAGTTTTTCGTGAGCAAAAGGTTCGGACTCATCAACATTGGTGACTTCGCCGATCAACACTTTGGTTTCAGCTGGAACAGTGATACCTGCCATTTCCGCAATACGAGGCGCGGGCTGGCCGACAATAGCTGCATTCAGTGCGCCATTTTTCAGTAAAACACCCTGAACGGCTTCCAATTCTTTGCCTTTCAACATGTAACCGCCATGAGTCATAAAACGCTCACGCATGGCATCATAAGCTTTGTCTACCACAATAACGGATTGTTCAGACGCGCAGATAACACCGTTATCAAAGGTTTTTGACATCAAGATGGAGGCGACTGCACGTTTGATATCAGCGGTTTCGTCAACGACGACCGGGGTATTACCCGCACCGACGCCGATAGCCGGTTTTCCTGAGCTGTATGCCGCTTTCACCATGCCAGGACCACCGGTAGCCAGGATCAGGTTAATATCAGGGTGGTGCATTAACTGATTGGAAAGCTCAACAGAAGGTTCATCAATCCAACCGATGATATCTTTCGGTGCGCCTGCAGCGATAGCGGCCTGCAACACGATATCAGCGGCCTTATTAGTCGCGTTTTTAGCGCGCGGGTGAGGGGAGAAAATGATGCCGTTACGGGTTTTCAGGCTGATTAATGCTTTGAAAATTGCGGTTGACGTCGGATTGGTCGTAGGAACGATACCACAGATAATACCGATAGGTTCCGCGATGGTGATTGTTCCGAAGGTCTTATCTTCAGATAAGACACCGCAGGTTTGCTCATCTTTATAAGCATTGTAGATATATTCAGAGGCAAAATGGTTTTTGATGACCTTGTCTTCAATAATCCCCATACCGGATTCGGTAACAGCCATTTTTGCCAGCGGTATGCGAGCATCTGAGGCGGCCAGTGCGGCAGCGCGGAAAATTTTATCAACTTGCTCTTGAGAATAGTTAGCAAATTCATGCTGCGCTTTTTTTACGCGTGCAACCAGTGCGTTAAGTTCAGCAACATTTGTTACGGCCATAGTGCTCTCCTGATAATGTTAAATTCTTTCAGTCAATGGTCTGTCGAACAAGTAAGAAGTATAGATAACCACACTCGATTATACGGTGATGACAAAAGTCTTATGGATTACTTGTGTCATTAGTTCTTATTCCATTGACTCAAAGAGCTTGGTAGTTTCCTTTTTTCTCTTTCAATTTCCCAAATGGTGTCAATTCCTGTCTATGAATGTCTTACTGGTTTCCGTCCTTTGCTATAGAAGAAGCATACCGACTTACAGAGAGTGATTTTGTGATCTCTATCTAAAATTATCCATGCTGACTCCATTCAGCAACGCGTTTATGAGAATCATTATCAACATTGTGCCTCTGTAGATAAAACAACCAGCATCATCAAATACAATCCTTCACTGTTTATATCGAAACTTCACTGTTTATATCGAAAATAGAGAAAAAATGACAGGTGAGATGTCTATCAAGTAATGGATTAGCGCCATTACTTACATTACAGTAGCGCCGCGAAGGTTCCTAGCTTTCACATTAATCCATTTGAGGTAGTTTGTGATGCAGCCCATGTTAGATTTTTCCGGCTATATCAAGTTTTTTATCGGGTTGTTTGCGTTGGTCAACCCTATTGGTATCTTGCCTGTTTTCATTAGCATGACTAATTATCAAGGGACGATTGGGCGTAACAAGACCAATTTGACCGCCAATCTTTCAGTCGTCGGTATTCTGTGGGGATCTCTTTTCTTTGGCGACAGTATTCTGCGGCTGTTCGGAATTTCTATTGATTCATTCCGTATTGCCGGAGGAATATTGGTGGTCACCATTGCGATGTCAATGATCAGCGGTAAATTAGGGGAAGATAAACAGAATAAGCAAGAAAAAACGGAAACTGCCAATCGTGAAAGCATTGGTGTTGTGCCACTGGCCTTACCCCTGATGGCCGGGCCTGGCGCTATCAGTTCAACCATTGTATGGAGTTCCAGGTACCATGGCTGGTTGAATTTATTTGGACTTTCTCTGGCGATTGCCATTTTTGCTTTTTGCTGTTGGCTGTTATTCCGTGTGGCACCTATTTTGGTCAAAGTATTAGGGCAGACGGGAATCAACGTTGTCACCCGTATTATGGGGTTACTACTGATGTCTCTGGGCATTGAGTTTATTGTGACAGGCATAAAAGCCATTTTCCCTGGGCTGCTTTAATTTTCTTCTCTCTTTTAATTATGTCCTCTGATGATCAGGCAGGATTATATCCTGCCTTTTCCATTCTTTTACTATGGATATTAAGATAAAAAAATCTTATCTATTTCTCATGCTGTTAAGACATTGATACTTACGTGAACTGAGGAATGCTGAACAATCTATCCTTGTCGCCCATACGAGCATGTTGTTAATTTTTTCACAAATCTACGTTTTTGTGCTGTTATGATCACAATTTTACGACAAAGAATAATATATTGTTTTATTTCATTTATGTAAATTTTATGTTGTTAACGTGTTATATGTTAAAGTTATAATCTAAAAAATAAGCAATTTATTTATTTGTGGAATTCATCAGAACAGCGTTGCTGTTAGTAATCTAAGGTAGGTGTATCGTTATGAGGATAGAAAAGAAAATTAAGTAACAACATATAAAATCTATTGGCGCAGGTGAATTCTTTTGATACGTTCGGAACCGTTACTTTTCATACTGTGGTTATGCATAAGTTAATTTTATGGAAAACATACCTATACTAGATTAGATAACAGGGCAAATGATAGATAACAGTATCTCTGATTTTGTGGCTTCCCAGAAACGGATATCGGCAGCCCATGGCTTCCAAAGCGCTTTGTGTTTTCTTGAAAAGATGGCATGTGTCACTGCGATATTATAAAGATGTATTTTGAGTATTTAATCACCTTTCTATAGGTAGGGAAGGACATATATACGCTGTTGATTTCTGGCAGCAGATGAGATGCGTAATGACATTTCTGACCCCGCCTGCCTCAGACAATCACTGCCTTATTTTAAGTGATGTACAGTCGGTAATCGGTTCAGATGCTATATAAATAAACGATCTCTCAATCACTAAATGTTGAAATCACCAGATACGTTCCTCTGATGTCAAACGTTTGGTGCTTTAAGCAGGGTTATGTGGCGCTTATTGGCGCGATAATAGTAAATACAGGAGCAAAATAATAAAATGGTAACTAAAACAACAAAAAAACGACTTGTCATCGGTATTCTCTCAGTTCTGGGTGCCTCCGCTGGTGCCTCTGCCTGGGCTGCTAATGTGCCAGCCGGTGTGCAACTGGCAGCCAAGCAAGAACTGGTGCGTAATAATGGTGCTGAAGTCGCTTCGCTTGATCCGCACAAGATTGAAGGGGTGCCTGAATCCAATGTCTCGCGTGATCTGCTGGAAGGCTTGCTGGTTACTGACCCTGATGGTCATCCTGCTCCAGGGGTGGCTGAGAGCTGGGATAACAAGGATTTTAAAGTCTGGACGTTCCACTTGCGTAAGAATGCCCGTTGGTCTAATGGCGATCCGGTTACCGCTCAAGATTTTGTTTACAGTTGGCGGCGTGTTTCCGACCCGAAAACCGCCTCGCCTTATGCCAGTTATTTGCAGTTTGGTCATATTGTCAATATTGATGATGTGGTGGCCGGTAAAAAATCCCCGGATACGCTGGGTGTAAAAGCGCTGGATGACCATACGCTGGAAGTGACGTTGAGCGAACCCGTTCCCTATTTTTATAAATTGTTGGTTCATCCATCGACTTTCCCGGTAAATAAAGCCGTTGTCGAAAAGTTTGGTGAAAAATGGACGCGGCCAGAAAATTGGGTTGGCAATGGTGCTTATAAGCTGAAAGAGTGGGTGGTTAACGAAAAAATGGTGCTGGTACGTAATCCGTATTACTGGGATAACGCCCACACTGTGATTAACAAAGTTACCTATTTGCCGATTTCATCTGAAGTGACTGATGTTAACCGTTATCGCAGCGGTGAAATCGACATGACCTATAACTATCTGCCAATAGAACTGTTCCAGAAGTTGAAAAAAGAGATCCCGAACGAAGTTAAAGTCAATCCTTATCTTTGCACTTACTACTACGAAATTAATAATCAGAAGGCACCGTTCAACGATCCCAGAGTACGTAAGGCGTTGGTTTTAGGTCTGAGTCAAAATATCCTCACTAACAAAGTGAAAAATCAGGGTGATATTCCGGCTTATGGCTTTACCCCGCCGTATATTGACGGTCTGAAATTAACCGCGCCGGCGTGGTTTAGCTGGACGCAGGAAAAACGCGATGCTGAAGCGAAAAAATTACTGGCTGAAGCCGGTTATACTGCCGCAAAACCATTGACGTTTAATCTGCTGTACAATACTTCCGATCTGCATAAAAAAATGGCGATCGCGGCATCGTCTATCTGGAAGCACAACATTGGCGTTGAGGTAAAACTGGATAATCAGGAATGGAAAACCTTCCTGGATAACCGTCATCAGGGGAATTATGACCTGGCCCGCGCGGGATGGTGTGCAGACTATAACGAGCCGTCCACGTTCCTGAACATTATGATTTCCGACAGCAGCAGCAACACCGCCCATTACAAAAACCCGGTGTTTGATGCGTTGATGGTAAAAGCAATGGCGGCCAAAACCGAAGATGAACGGGCCGATTTTTATCGACAAGCGGAAATACGGTTAGAAAATGATGCCGCGATTGTTCCGGTTTACTACTACGCCAACACTCGCTTGGTGAAACCCTATGTGGGTGGCTTAACCGGTAAAGATCCGCTGGATAATGTCTACGTTAAGAACCTTTACATTATCAAACATTAATATTCCTACGGGACTGTGTTACCACACAGTCCCGTTTGGTTTTGGTAATTAACGTTAAACTTTCAGACCGGCTTTATAGGTAAGGTCAATGTTAAAATTTATTTTTCGTCGATGTCTTGAAGCAATTCCAACATTGTTCATCTTGATTACCCTTTCGTTTTTTATGATGCGATTGGCACCCGGCAGCCCGTTTACCGGAGAGCGAACGCTTCCTCCCGAAGTCATGGCTAATATTGAAGCCAAATATCACCTTAACGATCCCATGATTAAACAATATGGTGATTATTTATGGCAGTTAGCGCATGGGGATTTCGGACCGTCGTTCAAATATAAAGATTATTCGGTGAATGATCTGGTGGGAAGTGCCTTTCCGGTATCCGCCAAACTTGGATTGGCGGCTTTTCTGCTGGCGGTGGTTTTGGGCGTGAGCGCTGGCGTGGTCGCAGCACTGCATCAAAACAGCAAGTGGGATTATACCGTAATGGGATTTGCCATGACCGGGGTGGTGATTCCCAGCTTTGTGGTGGCGCCGTTACTGGTATTGGTTTTTTCCATCACACTGCATTGGCTACCAGGTGGTGGCTGGAATGGTGGGGCACCAAAGTATGTCATTTTACCGATGGTGGCACTGTCTTTGGCCTATATCGCCAGTATCGCTCGTATTACTCGTGGCTCAATGATTGAAGTGTTGCATTCCAACTTTATTCGTACCGCCCGGGCCAAAGGCTTGCCAATGCGACATATTATTTTTCGCCACGCACTAAAACCGGCACTGTTGCCGGTACTGTCCTATATGGGGCCGGCATTTGTCGGGATTATTACCGGTTCGATGGTGGTAGAAACCATTTTTGGGTTGCCGGGTATCGGCCAGTTGTTTGTCAACGGGGCATTGAACCGCGACTACTCGCTGGTGCTTAGTCTTACCATCCTGGTGGGTGGGTTGACCATTCTGTTTAATGCGATCATTGACGTGCTGTATGCCGTTATCGATCCGAAGATCCGTTACTGAACCGGGGGAGCTGATGTTCTGGAATAAACGTAACCTTGAGGCAGTAGATAGCTTTAGTGAACGACTTGAAATTGAAGGACGCAGTCTATGGCAGGATGCCCGGCGTCGTTTTATACATAACCGGGCGGCATTAACCAGTTTGATCGTTCTGATACTCATTACCCTGTTTGTCATTCTCGCGCCGATGCTCTCGCCATTTAATTACGCCGATACTGACTGGAACATGATGTCTAGTGCGCCGGATCTGGCTTCCGGACACTATTTTGGTACCGATTCATCGGGTCGCGACCTACTGGTACGGGTTGCCATCGGCGGCCGGATTTCCCTGATGGTGGGTGTGGCAGCAGCGCTAATTGCAGTCGTCGTGGGGACGTTGTACGGCGCGGTGTCCGGTTACCTTGGCGGTAAAGTCGATTCGGTAATGATGCGTCTGCTGGAGATTCTGAATTCTTTCCCATTTATGTTTTTCGTTATTCTGTTGGTGACATTTTTTGGTCAGAATATCCTGTTGATTTTTGTGGCTATTGGCATGGTGTCATGGCTGGATATGGCGCGAATTGTGCGTGGGCAAACCCTGAGCCTTAAGCGCAAAGAGTTCATCGAGGCCGCACTGGTCTGTGGCGTATCCACGCGCGGGATTGTATTACGCCATATCGTTCCCAATGTGTTGGGTGTGGTGGTGGTATATGCATCATTGCTGGTTCCCAGCATGATTTTGTTTGAATCCTTTCTGAGTTTCCTTGGCTTAGGTACGCAGGAACCGCTAAGTAGTTGGGGCGCACTGCTGAACGATGGTGCCAACTCGATGGAGGTTGCACCCTGGTTACTGTTTTATCCGGCAGGGTTTCTGGTAATCACCTTGTTTTGTTTTAACTTTATCGGCGATGGCTTGCGCGATGCCCTCGATCCGAAAGATCGCTAAGGAGGCGCTTCATGACCATGATGAATACGTCAGAGCCCCAGGACGTGTTGTTGGACGTAAAAGATTTGCGCGTAACTTTTGATACGCCGGATGGTGATGTGACCGCCGTGAATGATCTTAATTTTACTCTGAATTCAGGTGAAACATTGGGGATTGTTGGCGAGTCTGGTTCGGGTAAATCCCAGACCGCGTTTGCTCTGATGGGATTGCTGGCCACCAATGGACATATTACTGGTTCGGCGCGTTTCAATGGACGGGAAATTCTGAATCTGCCTGAGCGTGAGTTGAACCGGCTACGTGCTGAAGAAATCGCCATGATTTTTCAGGATCCGATGACGTCGCTTAACCCTTATATGAGAGTAGGGGAACAGTTGATGGAAGTGCTGATGCTGCACAAGAAGCTCAGCAAGAGTGAAGCGTTTGAAGAATCAATCCAGATGTTGGATGCGGTAAAAATGCCAGAAGCCAGAAAACGTATGCGTATGTATCCACATGAATTTTCTGGTGGGATGCGCCAACGGGTGATGGTTGCCATGGCGCTGTTATGTCGCCCAAAACTGCTGATCGCTGACGAACCCACTACGGCGTTGGATGTGACGGTGCAGGCGCAGATCATGACGTTGCTTAATGAGCTCAAGCGTGAATTTAATACAGCTATCATTATGATTACTCATGACCTGGGCGTAGTCGCCGGTATCTGTGACAAGGTATTGGTGATGTACGCGGGACGTACTATGGAATACGGTACAGCGCGCGAGGTGTTCTATAATCCGACACATCCTTACTCTATCGGTTTACTTAATGCAGTTCCTCGTCTTGATGCTGAAAATGAAGTGTTGGCCACTATTCCAGGTAATCCTCCTAATCTGCTGCGTTTACCGAAAGGGTGTCCTTTCCAACCACGTTGCCCGTATGCGCAGGAACGTTGCAATCAGCCACCTGCATTGACACCATTTGGAGAAGGTAGACTGCGCGCTTGTTTTAGACGCGTGGAGGAGTTGCTATGAGCCTGATGGACGATAAAAAAATCCTGCTTGAAGTGGACGAGCTGAAAGTTCATTTTGATGTCCGGGATGAAAAGCAGTGGTTCTGGCAGCCGCCAATGCGCTTGAAAGCAGTCGATGGCGTCACTCTGCGATTGTATCAAGGTGAAACGCTGGGGATCGTTGGAGAGTCCGGTTGTGGAAAATCTACACTGGCCCGCGCCATTATCGGCCTGGTGAAAGCCACCGGTGGCAGTATTACCTGGATGGGTAACGATTTATTGGGAATGGGAAATACGCAGTGGCGGGAAGTGCGCAACGATATCCAGATGATATTTCAGGATCCGCTGGCTTCGCTGAACCCACGGATGACCATCGGGGACATTATTGCTGAGCCACTGCGCACCTATCATCCGAAGTTATCCCGCCAGAACGTCAAGGATCGGGTTAAGACGATAATGATGAAAGTGGGGCTGTTGCCAAACCTGATCAACCGTTATCCGCATGAGTTTTCCGGTGGGCAGTGTCAGCGAATCGGGATCGCCCGGGCGTTGATTCTGGAGCCAAAACTGATCATTTGCGACGAACCGGTGTCGGCGCTGGATGTATCAATTCAGGCACAGGTAGTGAATCTGTTGCAGCAGTTGCAGCGTGAAATGGGATTATCATTGATCTTTATTGCGCATGATTTATCTGTGGTTAAACACATCTCTGACCGGGTGTTGGTCATGTATCTGGGCCATGCGGTAGAACTGGGCACTTATGATGAGCTGTACCATAATCCACTGCACCCTTACACTCGGGCGTTAATGTCGGCGGTACCGATTCCAGATCCGGATAAAGAGCGGAATAAGCAGATTCAGTTGCTGGAAGGTGACCTTCCTTCACCCATTAACCCACCGACTGGATGTGTGTTCTGTACCCGCTGCCCGATTGCCGGACCGGAGTGTGTTAAAACACGCCCCGTGCTGGAAGGTAGTTTTCGCCATGCGGTTTCATGTTTGAAAGTCGACCCTCTGCCACAACAATGAAATAAGCCGGGTCGGGATAATCCCGGCTCGACTTTCAAGAGTAGTGCAATCGTTTTCAACGCTTATATGAATGATTATTTACCTGGATTACTCTTTCCATAGAATATGGCAAAGCTTATGGTCTTTTTCTCGGCAAATCAGAACACGGGCAAAAATATCATTAATATCTTCACCGTCATGTTCTGCCAGGCCAATAATGACTTCGGCAAAAAAATCAGGATTCAGATCGAAATCTACATGCTCCAGCCAATCTTCTGCCGGATCAAATAACTCGGCACCGCCGCGCTCTTCAAACTGAAGGTTGAACAGCAAAATATCTGCCGGGTCCAGGTTTTCTGGCGCCAGCTCCAGAAAAATATCGTAAGCCTGTTCCAGGGTTTCATCTTCGGTCAGACGATTATTTAAATCCATACAACATTCCTGTGAAAATATAATGAGACTATTAGAACACGAGGGCATAGCCCATTTATAGCAGTGGACTGAAAAAGTAGAATAAACGCTCAACAATCCGCTGCCAATAAGGACGTTTTTGCCACACATTGATATTTAATCGTTGAGACCGGGCGATATAATCCTCCTGCACACAGGCAAGATCACTCCCAAACCCTTCATCATCAATGACCAGTGTAATTTCAAAATTCAACCACAAACTGCGCATATCCAGATTTGCAGTACCAATCAGACTTAGCTGCCCATCAACAAGCACACTCTTGGTATGTAGCAAACCGCCTTTAAATTGATGGATTTTTACTCCAGAGGCCAGTAGTTCGCTAAAGAAAGCTTTACTGGCCCAACCAACCATCACCGAGTCATTTTTGTCCGGTACAATAATGTTGACATCTACACCACGCTGAGCTGCTGTGCAGATGGCATGCAATAAATCGTCGCTTGGCACGAAGTAGGGAGTGGTCATGATTAATTGTTTTCGGGCTGCGTATACCGACGTCAATAATGCCTGGTGAATCAGCTCTTCCGGGTAGCCAGGACCAGAAGCAATGACCTGGGTAGTGTGGCCACTTTCTTGTTCAAACGGCATAATGTTGTCGTCAGGTGGCGGTGGCAGTAGACGTTTTCCGGTTTCCATCTCCCAGTCACAACTGTAAATGACCCCCATGGTGGTAGTAACCGGACCTTCTGCGCGCGCCATTAAATCAACCCACTGCCCAACCCCTGAATCTTGCTTGAAGTAGCGTGGATCGACCATATTCATACTACCGGTATAGGCAATGCGGTTATCAATCAAAATGACTTTGCGATGCTGACGTAAATCCATGCGGCGCAGGAAAGCACGCAGAATGTTGACTTTTAGCGCCTGTACCACCTCGATACCGGCGGCTCGCATCTCATCAGGATAGGTACTGTGAAAAAACTGCACACTGCCCGCTGAATCCAACAAAATTCGACAGTGAACACCACGTTGTGCCGCCGCTATAAGTGACTGTGTCACTTGTTCTACCAATCCGCCTTGTTGCCAGATGTAAAATACGATCTCAATATTGCTACGAGCCAGTTCAATATCGCGGACCAGTGACTTGATTGTGTCGTCGAACGAGGTTAGCAGCTGAAGTTGATTCCCTTTTACGCTGCCGATACCCTGACGGTGTTCGCAAAGTTGAAACAGTGCGCTGGCAACCACACTGTTTTCAGTCGCAAATATATGGTGATATTCTTTGAGTTCACGCAGCCATTTTGCGGTTGACGGCCACATTTTGCTCGCTCGTTCGGCCCGACGCTTTCCTAAATGGAGTTCACCAAAAGATAGATAGGCCACAATACCTACCAGTGGAAGAATATAAATCACCAGCAGCCAGGCCATGGCTGAGGGAACTGCGCGCCGTTTCATCAGAATCCGCAGCGTGACACCTGCTATCAGTAGCCAGTAACCGAAAACAATTACTCCACTAAGCATGGTATAAAATGTTGTCATGATTAAGAGACATCATTCCTTTTGGCAAGTGTATGTCTTCAGAGTGTACGCATAGTTTGCGTAAAGGGGAAATTCCTTTAGTCTGAATAAAATAGCGCATTACACCACACTAAATTTCAAACAGGGCTTGGCGCATTAATTGAAGAGACTATAATGTGCGCCGCACGTTCCCCGAAAAAAATCATCACTTGATAAAAAGAGTCATGCTATGAAACGCAGTCGGAATGAAGTCAGTCGCTGGAGAATGCAGCGTCAGATACAACGCCGCCGCAGCCGTTGGCTTGAAGCCCAGTCTCGCAGCTATTGTCATATTCGCTATGCTCGTTACTTACAGCAGAAACACCAGCGCCGAGCTTTACTGTATGCGGTAGCGTATGAATGGTAAAACCGATACTGTCTGATGCGCTCTGTTTGATGTTGCACCATCCTTGGCGCAGAGCTATCGTCCCGAATAGAAATGTTAGTGGTGTCTTGACGCTAGGATAATACCGGTATCATTGATGCTGCTGCGGCGGCGGCACCATGTGGCGCGGGATCAGCCGGTCGGGGTAATGAAAACAGAGAGACCGAAGCGGTTAGTTGTTCCGCTTGTTCCAGTAATGATGTGCAAGTTTGAGCCGATGCTGCTACCTGCCCGGCATTTTGCCGGACCGTATCGTTAAGCGTACTGATTCGGTTGGTGACTTCGTGGATACTCTGGTTTTGTTGCAGTGAAATAGTGGCAATGTCGTTCAGGAATGTGCATGTCTCTTTAGCTGCCCGAATGATCTCCTGCAAACTGTCATTCAAACGGGTTACCAATTGTGCGCCGGTGGTTACACTGTCATCAGATTCACGAATCAGGACATTAATGTTTTGTGCAGAGTTGCTGCTCTGTGCCGCTAGTGTTCCCACTTCCCGCGCCACAACGGAAAATCCCCGCCCCATATCACCGGCGCGGGCAGCTTCAATGGCAGCGTTCAACGACAAAATGTGCGTTTGAAACGCAACATTTTCAATCATACTGATAACTTCCGTCATCTCCTTGGTGCGCCCGGAAATATTCAACATGGCGTTTTTGACATCATTCATCATGTCTTCGCCACGCTCAGCGATGTGGCTGGTTTCTTCTGCATGGTGACTGGCCTGCTGAGTATGATGTGAATTCTGCTCCAAATGCTGACTGAGCTGGATAATATGCTCAGTGGTGGCTTTTAGCTCCAGTGACTGACGGTTAGCTTGAGTCGATAGCGTCTGGTTATCATTGGTGACATGATCAAGCTGTACCACCATATTTTCGATGCCTTGGCGAACCTGATTTATCAGGTCAACCAATCCGCTTTGCATTTGGATCACACTGTCATTTAATTGGGATATTTCACGGGTGGCGCGTTTTTCAGTTTTTATCGTATGAGAGAGATCACCTGCGGCAATTAATTGCAAATGATCGGTAATACGCTTCAAGGGGCGAATAATGGTTTTATTCACGCCTGCCCATACCATGGCGGATACTATCATTAATAACCCCAGCACGATGATGAAAATGGTATGCGCTTCATCCAGGTTGTTAAGTAATTTCTGACTGTGTTGCTTCTGTCGAGTGTCATTGTCCTGCAGATAACGAAAGTACTTTTTGGTGAAGTCGTTTTGGTAAGCCTGAATAGGGACGGAGAAGAAAATATCAATCTGATTGCTTTTTTTAATGCTTTCCGCCACTTCTTGCAGACCGGCATAGAGTTGTTGGTAACTGACTTTCAACGCGGCAAAGGCTGGATTTTTCTGTGCGGCGGTGCGGGTATTGAGTTGTTGATAATGTTTCTCGGCTTGTTGCAAAGACGTTTCTGCCTCACTCATCAGGCTGTGCCAGCTGCCGACAGAGCCTGTCTCTTTATCAACCATCAAATAGATGCCTGCGCGATTCAGTTTGTCACTGGCATTCATGATCTCCATGCGGGATTGATCCATTAATGCTTGTTGCTGTCGTAATGTTTCATTGGCGGCGCTATCTAGCCGCACCTGAGTCATGGTTTTTGAGATGATCCCGACTGAAAAAACTTGCAGTAAAGAGAATAACCCGATAATCAACAACAAACCGGAAAGGAAACTCAGCCGATATTGATGGAGTCTGCGCCATTTCCTGGTTTGTGATGTTGTGGACATTAACATATATTTTGACTCTCTACAGATTAAGAGTCGTCAAAATATCATCGTTAAATGACTAAAATATTTCAGATAATAGTCGAAGGAATGGAGATCTGACTTATTGATACTGCTATTGATCCCCATCATTTTAGAATTAAAAAACTTTCTTGAACGGCTTCACCGTGACGCTGCTATAGACGCCTGCTGCGGCGTAAGGATCGGCCTCCGCCCAGAATTCGGCCTCATGCAGGGAGTCAAATTCAGCGATGATAACTGAACCGGTAAAACCTGCTGTGCCGGGGTCTTCACTGTCAACGGCGGGGAGCGGCCCAGCGGTTAAAAGACGGCCCTGATCTCGCAGTGTTTGCAGTCGGGCCAGATGATCTGGTCGGGCAGCCAGACGTTGCGGTAAGGCATCAGGTGTGTCAGTAGCGTAAATAAGATAAAGCATTAAAGTAGCCCTCAGTAGTCATCGCTATGCCGAGTGATAGCGGGAGATGTTTTGAGATAACGTTTCAGAACGGAGATTCTAGCATAGGGAATGTCTGTAAAAGGGAAACTGATTGACGCTGTAGCTGAATATCCATCTTAATCATCGGTTTTTAACAATGTAGCCTAACGGTATTGAATATGATTGCTATTTGCATTTAAAATCGGAGTCCTAAGAGGACAATGTAATACTATGCCGCAAAAAAAGTTTTTCCTTGCTCGTCGATTCTCATGGCCTTTCATTCTTTCAGTTGGCTTTCATTGTCTAGTGATTGCCGGACTGCTGTACGCATCCCTGAATAATCCCACAACAACTTTACCAACGGAATCGCAACCCATCAGTGTGGTGATGGTTAATCCCGCTGTACTGGAGGCAGCCCCGGCGCCACGGCCCAAAGAAACGTCACCTTCGGAGTCAATGCATGAACCTGAACTACAGCCAAAACCCGTACCTGAGCCGGTTCCGGTTCCATTGCCTGAGCCCAAGCCAAAACCAAAACCAGTGAAGAAAGTCAAACCATCCAAACCGCCTATTCGCCAGCGCGCTGTAGAGAAACAGCCACCGTCACATCTCACCAGTGATGAGCCGTTACTGTCGGTAAACACGGCGCCGGTTAGGCAGTCTCCAACCGTTAACGTGCCATCGTCCGGTCCTCGGCCTCTCAGTCGTACGCAACCGGAATACCCGGCGCGTGCTTTTGCCTTGCGCATTGAAGGGCGAGTTAAGTTGCAATTTGACGTTAACGCATCCGGCAGAGTGGATAATGTGCGCGTGTTATCGGCTGAACCTAAAAATATGTTTGAGCGTGCTATCAAACAAGCGATGCGTAAATGGCGTTATGAAGAGAATAAGCCAGCCAAGGATTTGGTGGTGACCATTATGTTCAAAATTAATGGTGGGGCGGCGATGGAGTGATTGTCTCAATATCGGGAGATTAGGCGCTATCATTAAGATAGCGCCATTCTAGGGTATTATCCCTTATCTGGCGTAAAATGGCTCTTTCCAGATGGCAATTCTCGTGGTCTTCCGTCATCGTCAACCGCTACATAGGTAAACAGTGCCTCGGTGGCTCGATAACGTTGTCCAATGGGTTCGGAAGAGACTTTCTTCACCCACACTTCTACATTGATGGTGATTGAACTGCGACCAGTACGGGTACAAAGGGCATAACAGCAAACTACGTCGCCGACAGCCACTGATTTGAGAAAGGTCATACCGTCTACACGAACGGTAACCACTCGACCTTCCGCGATTTCCTTAGCCAGAATCGCGCCGCCAATATCCATCTGGGACATTAACCAGCCACCAAAAATATCACCGTTAGCATTGGTATCCGCAGGCATCGCCAGTGTTCGGAGTACCAATTCACCATGGGGTAGTATTACGTCTTGTTTGTTCATCGTAGTATCAACTAAAAAGTGTGAGTAATATGAATACGTGTTTAAGCGTCAAATTAGGTATCGCGTTCATCATGTTCCGGCTTTCCCGGTTCAATCGATAGATGGCGATAAATGTAGAGCCCACACAGTAAGGTAAATACCAGCGTAAGACCGGTTAATCCAAACACCTTGAAATTAACCCAAACACTTTGCGGCATCCAGAAGGCAATATAAATATTTGCCAGGCCACAGATAATGAAAAAGAGCGCCCATGAGACGTTAAGTTTTGCCCATATCTGCTGTGGCAGAGTGATGTCCTTGCCTAGCATCTGCTGGATAATAGGTCTCTTCATGACAAACTGACTTACTAATAACACAGCTGCAAACAGGGTATAAATAAAAGTGACTTTCCATTTTATGAACTGGTCGTTATGAAATATCAGCGTCAGGGAACCAAATATGACAACCATAACGAAGGTAATCAGCATCATTTTTTCAATTTTGCGATAGATAAACCAACTGATGAGCAGTGATGCGGCCGTAGCGGCGATCAATGCGCCGGAGGCAACATAGATGTCGTAAAGCTTATAAAAAGTAAAAAAAACAATAAGGGGGATAAAATCAAGAAGTTGCTTCATTGTGGTAATCCGTCGCTTAACCTTGTATTGGCGATAGACCGTCTTATGGCTCTATCAGAAGTCATACTGTCACATCACCACCGGTAAAGCCAGAGGCTGGTGCCACTTGAATAGTAGCACCTTGGATGTCAGGCGCGTAAGAGCATATACAGACGGAACAGATAAATCAGTAACAGCGCGGAAATAAAGTTGCTGGCACCATTTATTATCACTGCCAATGCAGTCGGTGAAACCAGCGGCATTTTAGCAGCCAATAGTAAAAGAATAACTTTGACGATAAGCCATAACATAACCGCCGGTGCGGTAATCCGTAAATTGGCAAAGGCCAGTTTGCTACTGGCGCGCATGGAGAAGAGAATCCCACGCTTTTCACTAATGGCTATGATGGGCGATAAACTCAATGCAATTGCCAATAATATGCCCGGTACGATTACCAGCAATACACCGACCTGGATAAGCAAGGTACATATCAGGAGCAGTAGTAACAGTTTTGGCAATAATGGTGCCGCCGCGCCGATTGCTCGCAAGGCGCTGGTGCGGGCACCGGCGGATACCATCTGGATCAACATCAGTACTCCACCCGTAAGCAATGCATTACCGACAAGTGATGCAAATGTCCCTGCCGCTGACGCTTTTAACAAGACGAGTTGTTGTTCTGGCGTCATTTGCTGAATGAGCTCGCTCAATCCCGGCTGGTTGACAGAAGAGAGGTTAAGGCTGTTGCTGTTCAGTAGCTGTAGTTGGTCGCTATCTGGTGTAAAAACATGGTTGATAACGACAGTAATCAACGCTGCCGACAGTGCCAGCATCAGGATGCTGGCAAACTGGTTACGCGCAAAATACATCGTGTCACGGTACAACGTACTGGCCGTGATAGGCATGAAAACTCCTTGGCAAAAGGTTATCAATCTAACTTGGTGGCTGATTGTAACTCGTTACGCTAGACAGTGGCACCCCGACAGTAATCACGATTATCTGTTTCTTTTTGTTCCGAACTTCAATCCTTAAGTTTAATCACTCTGGTTGCTATAAGCGCAGGAAGTCCGTAATAGGCGCGGGCACGATCGCAAGCTTCGTTTATCTGGCTATTTTCTCCTGACGGAGAAAATTCGTGACAAGTGGAAGGTCGATTGGCGTAAATTCGGCACCGGACCGCAATACCAATTTCACCGTCTAATGCACAACAACGAGGCGATTTACGGTTTGTTCCCTGCATGCAACGCAGAAAAGGAGATATAGGTTCCGTTAGCGAGACAGGAACGGCGCCCACACCGTCATCAGCTTCGGCCCAATAGAAAGAAACGCGAAAATAACTACAGCAAGCACCGCATTGCATACAGGGGCTGATGTATTCACTCATTCTGATTATCCCGCCGACTTTCGTCAGTATTGAATCATGCGCAGTAGAAGAAGAAATTTACGCCTAAATGAATCCTGTGACAGTTTTTATTTCAATGCCGTTTTTATGCCTTAAGGTCGATTTTTGATTTAGATCAAGTCTTGTATTTTTAATGACTTAGAGCAAATTGATGTGTGTAAAAATTTACCAAGAAACATGTCAAGATGTGATCTGGATTAAAACAAGAATACTTACCCGGGGGTATATTGCGCTCGACTTTAAACCATACAAAAGGGGTGGGTAATGAAAAAGGCGTCTTTATTATTAATGGCAGCAGCGTTAATGCCAGCTTTTGCGCAGGCTAATCAAGCGGGTGATATCATTGTTCGTGCAGGTACGGCTATTTTACGTCCTAATGAAGGTTCAGATAATGTGCTGGGGTCATTAGGGTCTTTTAACGTTGATAACAATACTCAATTGGGATTAACGTTCACTTATATGGCAACTGATAATATTGGTGTGGAGTTACTGGCAGCTACGCCGTTCCAGCATAAAGTAGGCTTAAATGGTCTTGGTACAATTGCGGAAGTGAAACATCTGCCCCCTACATTAATGGCTCAGTATTATTTTGGACAAAAAGAAGACAAGCTGCGCCCTTATTTAGGGGTTGGTGTGAACTATACGACCTTCTTTGATGAAAAATTCAATGAAACCGGCAAAAACAATGGGTTAAGTGATTTAAGTTTCACTGACTCCTGGGGGATAGCCGCCCAGGCTGGGTTGGATTATAACCTGAATAAAAACTGGTTACTGAATATGTCTCTCTGGTGGATGGATATTAACACTGATGTGAAATTCAAGGCGAGCGGTCAAGATCAAACTGTCAGCACTCGTCTTGATCCCTGGTTATTTATGTTTGCCGTAGGTTACAAGTTCTGAGTTGATATCAATATATGATGAAAAAGCGGTAGCCTTCGCTTAGTTATTGTATGGCTTGTTAACTGAATTTATTTCACAATAAACTAACGACGAAAGGGTACTTTATGTGAAATAAAAGCGGCGGAATAGTTATCCCGCCGCTTTTCTATCTCATTCTGTCGGGTATTTATTTCCTGCATGATGTCAGATGAATGAGTTGATTATTACTCATTACACAATGAGACGCTTTTAGCGTGAAGGGCGGGTCGCCGCTTTCATGCTACGGACAAATTCACTTAGTTGTTCCAACATTTCTTTTGGTCGCTTCTGGTGTTGTTCAATAATTTTTACAATGGCAGAACCAGAAATGGCGCCGGCGGCACCCGCTTTTAATACCAGCTCGACCTGGGTGGGATCGGAAATGCCAAACCCTTGTAGCGGTGGGGCGGCGTGGTATTCATGCAGCTTGGCCAACAGATGGTGCAGCGGTAACTGAGCCCGGGTTTCCGCCCCAGTAACTCCGGCACGGGACAGCAAATAAGTATAGCCACGCCCGTGAGATGCAATTTCACGTAGCAGTTCATCATCTGCATTGGGTGGGCAGATGAAGATAGGCGCAATGTTGTGACGCTGCGCCGCAGTACGGAATGGTGCTGACTCTTCCAGAGGAACATCCGCAACCAGTACAGAATCGACGCCAACCTGGGCGCAGCGCTGGTAAAATGCGTCGATACCATTGCTGAACACCAGATTGGCATACATCAGTAATCCCATTGGCAATTCAGGGTATTTCTGGCGGATAACCGTGAGCATTTCAAAACAATGTTCAGGCGTCACTCCGGCAGCGAAGGCTCGCAAGGTCGCATTCTGTATCGTTGGGCCATCCGCCAGCGGATCGGAAAACGGAATGCCTAATTCCAGTGCGTCGGCCCCCGAAGCAACCAGCGTATCAATAATTTGTAGTGATAGTTCAGGGGAAGGATCACCGAGTGTCACAAAAGGTACAAAAGCACCTTCCTTCTTTTCTGCCAATCGACTAAACAAGGCATGGTAACGTTCCATCATATTTCTCCCCGAGCTTTCAGAATATCGTGAACTGTAAAAATGTCTTTGTCCCCACGACCGGAAAGGTTAACGACCAGGATTTGTTCTTTCTCTGGCTCTGCTTTAATCATTTTGATCGCGTAAGCCAATGCGTGAGAAGACTCTAGCGCCGGAATTATCCCTTCATGGCGGGACAATTCTTTAAAAGCATCCAATGCTTCATCATCGGTTATTGAGACGTAATCCGCCCGACCAATGCTATTGAGATAAGCATGCTGTGGCCCCACTGATGGGAAATCCAGTCCGGCGGAAAGTGAATAGGACTCTTCAATTTGGCCTTCAGCCGTCTGCATCATTGGCGATTTCATACCAAAGTAAATACCGACCCGGCCATGTTTTAGCGGAGCGCCATGCTGTCCGGTTTCAATGCCCAACCCTGCAGGTTCAACACCAATCAGGCGAACCGTTGGCTCGTCAATAAAGTCGGCAAACATACCAATGGCGTTGGAGCCCCCCCCAACACACGCAAGTACGGCGTCTGGCAGGCGGCCCTCTCTTTCGAGCATTTGCGCCTTGGTTTCTTCGCCGATCATCCGCTGAAATTCCCGAACAATCGTGGGATAGGGATGTGGGCCGGCGGCCGTTCCCAACAGATAATGTGCTTGTTCATAACTGCCAGACCAATCTCGCAGCGCCTCATTACAGGCGTCTTTCAGTGTAGCGGAACCACTGTGTACCGGGATGACTTCCGCTCCCATCAGTCGCATACGGAATACGTTCGGCGACTGGCGCTCTACATCTTTCGCTCCCATATAAATACGGCATTTTAGCCCAAGAAGCGCACAGGCTAACGCCGTTGCCACTCCGTGCTGACCCGCACCGGTTTCAGCGATAATCTCTGTTTTCCCCATACGCAGGGCAAGCAATGCCTGTCCCAGAACCTGGTTGGTTTTGTGCGCGCCACCGTGCAGGAGGTCTTCCCGTTTCAGGTAAAGTTTGGTGCGGGTTCCCGCCGTCAGATTTTTACATAAGGTCAGCGCTGTGGGGCGCCCGGCGTAGTTTTTCAACAGATCAGTAAACTCGGCCTGAAATTCAGGATCACGCTGTGCATTGACGAATGCATCTTCAAGCTGGCGCAACGCTGGCATCAGTATTTGTGGTACGTATTGTCCACCAAACTCACCAAAATAAGGATTAAGTAACGTCATAATAAGCCTGTCTTTATTTGATTCAATGGGGCGCGATGTTGCTGCGCAGTGCGCAGGATGTTAAACACCGCCGCGATTTTCTGTGGATCCTTGATACCCGGTTGGCTTTCCACGCCGGAATTAAAATCCAGACCGGCGCAACCGAACGTAGTGGCCTGGGCTGTATTTTCTGTGCTCAATCCACCAGCCAGTAACACATGATTTAGTGTGTGTCCGTGCAGCAAGGACCAGTCAAACGTCTTACCACTGCCACCCTGGGTATTATCCAGCACGATGCGATCGACGTTTTCCAGTTCAAGGTCAGGTAGTGTGGTATTCACACCCAGGGCCTTCCAGATTTTGCATTGTGTTGGAAGTTGTTGGCGTAATGCGTTAATGGTGTGTTGATCTTCATGTCCATGCAATTGAACCGCAGCCAGATTAAGTTTCTCTGCTGTTGTGACGATATCGGCAATTGCTGCATCACGAAATACACCGACATAACGCAGCGCCGCACCCGTGATGATGGTTTCAGCCTGTGCGACGGAAATATACCGGGGAGATGACTCGACAAAAATCAGCCCACCATAAACAGCACCGGCCTGATAGGCGACGGCAGCATCTTCGGGTCGAGTCAGCCCGCAGACTTTATTTTCTCCCAGAATGACCCGGCGTACGGCCAAGGCAAGATCCGGCTCAGACATCAGGGAACTGCCAATCAGAAAACCGTCAGCGAACGGGCTGAGCGCCTGGATGTCTGCAAAGCGGCTGATGCCTGATTCGCTAATCACGGTAACGCTGGCGGGTAAACGTGGTGCCAGCGTGCGGGTTCGGTTCAGATCGATGGAGAGATCACGTAAGTCCCGGTTATTAATCCCGACAACTTGCGCGTCAAGATGAATAGCGCGTTGTAATTCGCTTTCATTACTGGCTTCCGTTAATACGCCCATGTTCAGGCTGTGCGCCACCGCGGCCAATTGCCGATACTGCGTATCATCCAGAACAGAGAGCATTAGCAGAATGGCATCCGCCTGATAATGCCGGGCCAGATAGATTTGATAAGGGTCAATAATAAAGTCTTTGCACAGTACCGGTTGTGGGACTGTTGCGCTGACCTGGGCCAAAAATTCAAAATTGCCCTGAAAGTATTTTTCATCTGTTAATACGGAAATTGCCGACGCGTAATCCTGATAAACCCGGGCTATCGCCACCGGATCAAAATCGGTACGAATCAACCCTTTTGAGGGAGACGCTTTTTTACATTCAAGGATGAACGCCGGGTGAGCGCGTTTTAGTGACTGATAAAAGCTGCGCTGGCTGGGTTTCACCAGATGTTGAAAATCTGCCAGTGGCTGCTGTTGCCGACGTTCCTCGATCCACAACGCTTTGTCGCGTACAATTTTAGTTAATACGGTGTCTTGCATCACATCATTATCCTCTGGCGGCCAAGGCAACAACGCGCTGATATGCCTGCCCGCTATGTATCACTTCCAGTGCCTGTTGCGCGTTTTGTCGCAGATCTTCCTGTCCAAACAGTTTCAACAGCAACGCGACGTTGGCGGCGACCGCAGCTTCATGGGCACGTTCACCGTGACCTTGTAGCAGTTGTGCCAGAATATCACGGTTTTCTTCGGGCGTGCCGCCCTGCAATGCCGCCAGTGGAAAGCTGTCCAATCCAAAATCGCGGTGAGTCAATTCATACACGTCTATATTACCGTCACGTAGCTCGGCTACCTGAGTAGGAGCATGAATGGCCACTTCATCCATACCACCGCCATGTACTACTGCGGCGCGCTGATAACCCAATGCTTTCAGTGTTTCAGCAATAGGGCGAACCAGTTCCGGGCTGTAAACGCCGATCAACGCCAGTGGTGGATGTGCCGGGTTGATTAACGGACCCAGTACGTTGAACACCGTGCGAGTTTTCAACTGCTGCCGAACCGGCATTGCATGACGAAACCCGGTGTGATATTGCGGAGCAAACAGGAAACATACCCCAAGTTCATCTAGTGCCTGACGAGATGTCTGTGCCGACATATCCAAACGAATACCAAATGCTGACAGCAGGTCGGAAGAGCCGGAGCGGCTGGATACGCTGCGATTACCATGTTTAGCCACTTTCACTCCGCAACTGGCCGCGACAAATGCGCTAGCTGTGGAAATATTAATGCTGCTGGTACCGTCGCCACCGGTACCAACGATATCGGCAAACAGATAGTCGGGGCGTGGAAACGGTTGAGCATCTTCCAGTAGTGCGGCGGCAGCCCCGGCGATTTCGTCTGGATGTTCACCACGGACTTTCATGCTAATCAGCGCGGCGGCCAATTGGGTCGGCTCCAGTTCACCCCGGACAATGGCACGGAATAACTGGTGACTTTCCTGGCGGCTGAGCGTTTCTGCACAATAGAGTTTTTCGAGAATACTTTTCATGATTTTTTCCTTGGCTATGCCAGTGCCCATTCCAGGGTTTGATTCAACAACCGTGCACCGTGGGTGGTCAGTATGGATTCAGGATGGAATTGAAAACCACAGACCCTATGTTCATTGTGACGAACCGCCATCACCATATCGTTAAAGCGGGCATTGACAATAAGTTCGTCGGGAATGTTACTGCCTACCAGCGAGTGATAACGCGCTACCGGTAAGGGCTTTGGCAGGCCGTTAAACATTTCCTGTCCGTCATGTTCGATAGAAGAGGCTTTACCATGCAGGATTTCCCCGGCCTGACCAACATGACCGCCGTAGGCTTCGACAATGGCCTGATGCCCAAGACAAATACCGACGATTGGCAATCGTCCACGTAATTGCTGCAACAGCTCGGGCATACAACCGGCCTGAGCGGGCGTGCCGGGACCGGGAGACAGCATCAGAATCGCGTTTTCCATTTGTTGTAGACGCTCGATTATCACGCTGGTGGGGAGTTGATTACGATAAACCACAACATGATGTTTGCTGGCCCGCAGTTGATCGACCAGGTTGTACGTGAACGAGTCGATGTTATCGAGCAATAGGATATCCGCCATTAGAACACCTCCTTGGCGTGGTGGGCGCTGGCAATGGCGCGTAAAACAGCACGGGCCTTGTTACGGGTTTCATCGGCTTCAGACTGGGGATCGGAATCCAGCACGATACCGGCGCCAGCCTGAACCGTGGCTATGCCATCTTCCACATAGGCGGAACGAATGACGATGCAGGTATCCAGATCACCGTGTGCGGTAAAATACCCGACGGCGCCGCCATAGCTGCCTCGCCGGTTCTTTTCGCTATTGGCAATCAGCTGCATGGCGCGTACTTTGGGGGCCCCGCTCAACGTACCCATATTCATGCAGGCGCGATAGGCATGTAGTACATCCAGATCGGCTCGTAACGTGCCGACTACGCGGGAAACCAGATGCATCACGAATGAATACCGGTCAACTTTGGTCAAATCGGCCACGTAACGGCTACCCGGCTCGCAGATCCGCGCCAGATCGTTGCGTGCCAGATCCACTAGCATCAAATGCTCTGCCAGCTCTTTATGATCGGTACGCATTTCCAGCTCGATACGGCTGTCCAGATCGCGATCCAGGGAACCATCCGCATGGCGTCCTCGGGGGCGGGTGCCGGCAATTGGATAAATTTCAATCTGACGATTGTCAGCTGAGTATTTCAGGGAGCTTTCCGGTGAAGCGCCAAACAGGGTGAAATCCTGGTCCTGCATGTAGAACATATACGGACTGGGATTGTTATCCTTCAGCGTTTGATAAGCAGACAGCGGGGAAGGACAGGGCAGAGAGAAACGTCGGGAGGGAACGACCTGAAAAATTTCCCCGATGCGGATAGCCTGTTGCATCTGACTGACTACTTCACCATAGTCTTCATCACTTTGATTACAGCTCAGCGTCATACTCTCAACGAACTGACAAGGCAGAGGCGGGGCGGGTTGAAGCAACTGATGCTGTAACTGTTTCAGTCGTTGCTGCAAACGCTGACGTTCGGCACCGTCTGACGTAAACAGGCTGGCCTGAATGTGAGTGACTTGTTGTTGGTGATCAACAATCACCAAGGTTTCAGCCAGATAAAAACAGTAGTCCGGGCAACGCTGTTGTTGTCCCAGCGGTGGTAATGCCTCAAATCCGGCGACCAGATCGTAGGCAAACAGTCCACCTAGAAACATGGCTTCACGTTCGTTGGGGGGACACTTTACTAGTGTCAGTAACTGACGAAGGGCATCAAATACGGAAAGGGAACACAGACGTGCATCCTCATCCTGTATCATGTCTGTAGCAGGAAAAGTCAGTTCGCGACAATTGGGGCGCGCTTCAATAATCACACTGGGCGGAAAGGCATCATCCAGTAATGGTAGCAATGACGCGCCGTTAGCGGTTAGCGCCTGTATGAAAACCTGGGGACCCAGTGCGGTAATGCGCAATGCACTGTCAACGATCAACAGACTCTTCAGGTTTTGCTTACTATCAATTTCAGCTGATTCCAGCAACAGTGTGGCAGGTCTGGCACCACAGAGCTGATGAAACATCGCACTGGGATTGTTGTGGTAAGTAGCCTCAGTACTCAGGAGTTCAAGTTCGGATTGTGTTGTCTGCATTATCTTTACTCTTGTTTTGCCCATAAAAAAACCCGCTGATGAGCGGGCTTTGGGATATCTGCATGTTCTGATAACAGCTATGCGTGATTACTCCGCCCGCGAAAGGGAAGAGCGCCACCAACCTGCATTTTTCTTTTTAAACAGCATTGCCATTATCGTATCCCTTGCGTTTCGCTGAACTTGTGTACTAGTTAACTGGAACGAAGTAAATAAGTCAATAAAAAATTCAGGTTATTTTTAAGGTGTTTCACACAGAGTACCTATAGTCAGAAAATCCGATTCTTTCTTATCCTTTTCCCTTTGTTAATGGCATGATGCCGTCAAGTCTTCACTCCTGACTGGATAAATAACCACTGTGCCAGAAGCGTCTTCGATACTTTCTTCTTTTCCGCTTTATGATTTGCATAGCCATACGACAGCATCCGACGGACTACTGACGCCAACAGAACTAGTTCAGCGTGCCGTTGAGATGCGGGTCGGTGTGCTGGCTATTACCGACCATGACACGACGGCTGCACTGGATGAGGCGCAGACCGCGATTCGCCAGTGTTCTTTGCCGTTGCGATTGATTACCGGTGTTGAAATCTCAACATTGTGGGAAAACCATGAAATTCATATTGTTGGGCTGGGGCAGGATTGCAGTCATCTGGCACTGGTAAACTTGTTGCAGCAACAGTCCGACTACCGCTTGCAACGGGCGGAGCATATCGGCTTGCGGTTGGAAAAGGCACAAATTCCTGACGCGTTCGCCGGTGCCGCCCGACTGGCCGCTGGCGGCACGATAACCCGTGGGCACTTTGCCCGCTATCTGGTAGAACAAGGGCGTGCGGAGAATATCAGTCAGGTCTTTAAGAAGTACCTGGCAAAAGGGAAAACCGGTTATGTTCCATCACAGTGGTGTACAATACAACAGGCTATAGACGCAATACACCAATCAGGAGGTGTTGCAGTGCTGGCTCACCCTGGACGCTATGATTTAACGGCTAAGTGGTTGAAACGGCTACTGCGTCATTTCACCGATTGTGGTGGTGATGCAATGGAAGTGGCGCAGTGCCAGCAGGCACCTGATGAGCGTTTGCAATTGGCGCGTTATGCGCGGGAATATCGTTTGCTGGGATCTCAGGGTTCAGATTTTCATCAACCCTGTGCCTGGATTGAGTTAGGTCGTAAGTTGTGGTTACCTGGCGATGTTGAGCCGGTGTGGCAGCATGCGGCGCTGACGCAACGGTGAGTATCTGCTGGCGCGATCAGATCAGCGGACTGCTGATGAGCAAAAGACTGGTGCGCTGTGTTTTGGGAGGCATAAGGTAGTATGAGTCAGTTTTTCTATATTCACCCACAGAACCCTCAATTACGACTAATTAATCAGACGGTGGAAGTGCTGCATAAGGGGGGGGTTATTGTCTACCCTACGGATTCTGGCTATGCACTGGGATGTATGTTGGAAGATAAATCCGCGATGGAACAGATTTGCCGTATACGCAACGTGGACAATAATCATAATTTCACACTGGTGTGTCGCGATCTGTCCGAATTATCCACCTATGCTTATGTGGATAATACGGCATTTCGTCTGATTAAAAACAATACCCCTGGGAATTACACCTTTATCCTGAAAGCAACAAAAGAAGTTCCGCGCCGCCTGATGAATGAAAAACGTAAAACCATCGGTCTGCGTGTTCCTTCTAACCCAATAGCATTGGCACTGTTGGAAGCGTTGAACGAACCGCTGATGTCCACGACATTAATCTTGCCGAGCAATGATTTTGCGGAGTCAGATCCGGAGGAGATACAGGAACGTTTGGGAAAACGAGTGGATCTGGTTATTCATGGTGGTTCTTTGGGGCAACAACCGACCACCGTGATTGATTTGACCGACACGTCGCCGCAGGTCGTTCGGGAAGGTACCGGAGATGTCACCCCTTTTCTATAGATGGTGGTGGATTTCCCTTCATTGGGGCTAACATTTGGCATACAAATGGCGCGAATCTCTGTATAATCGCGCCATTATTTTTTATAACTCATTATTTTTCCATGAGTTACCGCTACAGCTGGTAACAGATCCATCCCCCGACGCCTGGGAAGGCGACACTTAGAGGTTGCTCGATGAGCGAAAAGCTACAGAAAGTGATGGCGCGCGCAGGTCATGGTTCGCGCCGTGAAATTGAAAGTATGATCCAGCAGGGACGAATTAGCGTTGATGGTAAAATTGCCACGCTGGGCGATCGTGTTGAGGTCACCAACGCGACAAAAATCCGTATTGATGGTCATGTGGTTGTTGTTCGGGATACCGAGCAAACAGTATGCCGCGTGCTGATGTATTACAAACCGGAAGGCGAACTTTGCACCCGCAGCGATCCAGATGGTCGTCCTACCGTGTTTGACCGTTTACCAAAAATTCAAGGTTCTCGTTGGGTAGCAGTAGGTCGTCTTGATGTTAATACGTCTGGATTACTGTTGTTTACTACGGATGGTGAACTGGCAAACCGATTAATGCATCCCAGCCAGGAAGTAGAAAGGGAGTACGCTGTACGTGTGTTTGGTGAGGTAAATGATGAAAAAATCAAACAACTCAGCAAGGGCGTACAGTTGGATGATGGCCCGGCATCATTCCGCAAGATTCGCTACCAGGGGGGTGAAGGATTAAACCAATGGTATAACGTGACATTGACCGAAGGACGTAACCGTGAAGTGCGTCGTTTGTGGGAAGCCGTTGGCGTACAGGTCAGCCGGTTGATCCGTGTTCGTTACGGTGATATCCAACTACCCAAAGGGTTACCCCGTGGTGGCTGGGCAGAAATGAACCTCACGGATGTCAATTATCTGCGTGAATTGGTTAAACTTACACCAGAAACCGTTAGCAAACTGCCCGTGGAACGCGAACGTCGGCGTGTCAAAGCCAATCAAATCCGTCGTGCCGTGAAACGACATAGCCAAGTGAGTACCACGCGCCGTAACGCGCCTAAACGTAACGGTTAGCATGCGTCAGGATACTTGCACAATGCACAGTATCCTGATGTTATTTGATCCTGATGTTATTTGTGTGATTACCAGTCAATGCCTTGCTGAGCTTGGATCCCTGAATCAAAAGCATGTTTCACCGGGCGCATTTCGGTCACAGTATCGGCCTGGTTCAGTAAATCACGATGGCAGCCTCGTCCGGTGATAATCACACTCTGGTGCGAAGGTCGCGCATTCAATACTTCAATCACCTCATCCAGCGGTAAATAATCGTAGCTGATCATGTATGTCAGCTCATCCAGCACCACTAAATCCAATTGCGGGTCAGCCAGCATGCGTTTTCCGTGTTGCCACACGAGACGTGCCGCCTCGGTGTCGGTTTGCCGGTTCTGTGTGTCCCAGGTAAAGCCAGTAGACATGACCTGAAATTCGACACCATGCTGTTGCAGCAGGTTTTTTTCACCATTGGGCCATTCTCCTTTGATAAACTGAATCACGCCTGCTTGCAGTCCATGTCCGACAGCTCGAGTTATCGTGCCGAAGGCTGCGGTGGTTTTTCCTTTTCCATTGCCAGTAAATATCATGATAATGCCGCGTAGCTGGGTTGCGGTGGCAATGCGGGCATCGACTTTTTCTTTCAAACGTTGCTGACGCTGCTGATGTCGTTCATCATTCATGTCGGGGTTTCCCCAGTGCTTATTTTAGGGTGTGGGATGTCGCGATTAGTCGACGGTCCCCGGTTTTTTACCGGGTTGGGCGTCAAAACTCATTCCTGTTTTACGTCGGCTGTCATCACCCATCAAATAAAGATAAAGCGGCATAATATCCGCTGGTGTTTTGAGCTTGTCCGGGTCTTCATTCGGAAAAGCAGCTGCGCGCATAGCGGTACGAGTGCCGCCGGGATTAATACAGTTCACTCGCAGGTTTTTGTGGCGATACTCTTCTGCCAGTACCTGCATCATTCCCTCAGTAGCGAATTTCGAAGCTGCATAGGCTCCCCAGCCGGAACGTCCCTGACGGCCTACGCTTGAACTGGTGAATACCAATGAAGCGCTCGGGGACTTCAGTAATAACGGTAACAGCGCCTGGGTAAGCATGAATGTCGCGTTGACGTTGACGTGCATTACCTGGTGCCAATGCTCCACTGATTGATCCGCCATTAAAGCAATATCACCTAGCAGACCAGCATTATGCAGCACACCATCAAGTTGAGGAATGGACTGAGACATCTGTTCTGCTATCAAGAAAAATTGTTCTGAAGTGGTTGTCAGCATATCGCAGGGGATTACCAACGACGACGTACCACACTCTTGCTCAATCTGTCGTTTTACATCATGTAGCTTACTTTCTGTCCTGCCCAACAAAACCATGTGGGCACCAAAACGAGCATAGGTGAGTGCAGCCTCTCGTCCAATACCGTCTCCAGCACCGGTAACTAATATAATTCTTCGTTTTAAAAGGTCTTTTTTGGGTGTGTAATACACAGCAATATCCTCTTGCCTTGGCTGTGGCATGCCGGTTTTCAGGTTGTCTATTGTCTTTACTCAGGTGAACAACCTGATAATAGAAAAGGCAATGATGGTTTTTTATGCCTGAAACAATAAGGGGTTTCAATGAGACTGCGGCGATTTACCTCAAACTGCGTCACAAAAAGTAGCGGAAAGTATGGATTAAGCATGAAGATCATCGCCATTGGTCGCGCCATACGTTACGTTATAGAGACAGCGTACAACGTACGCAATGTTGTAGTTAGTTAATAATCAAGATTATATTCATAATTTGGTCAATGAAGGCGGTATTTGTGGAGTTACTTTCTCAGTATGGTTTATTCCTGGCAGAAATCCTGACCATCGTCGTCGCAATCGGCGTATTGGTGGTGTTGATATTCAGTATGACCCAACGTAAACGCCAGCGTAAAGGTGAGCTACAGGTCGTTAATCTGGGTGAGCAATATCGCGAGATGCAGCGGGATATGCAAGCGGCTGCGATAAGCGATGCTGAACGCAAGGTGTTGTTGAAGAAAAATAAAAAAGAGGAAAAGGAAACCGCTAAACAGGAAAAGCAGCGCGTTAAAAGGGGGGATACGAAAGCGATCAAACCCTGTCTTTACGTCCTTGATTTTAATGGCAGTATGGATGCTGGCGAAGTCAGTTCACTGCGAGAAGAGGTTTCCGCCATTCTGGCAGTAGCCAGAACGGAAGATGAGGTCTTGTTGCGTCTTGAAAGTCCTGGCGGTGTGGTTCACGGTTATGGGTTGGCTGCATCTCAGTTACAGCGTTTACGCCAGGGCGGGATCCGTCTTACCGTGGCAGTGGATAAAGTGGCTGCCAGCGGCGGCTATATGATGGCTTGCGTGGCGGATCGCATTGTTGCAGCCCCGTTTGCTATTGTAGGTTCCATTGGTGTTGTAGCACAGATCCCTAATTTCAACCGGCTGTTGAAAAATAAAGACATTGATGTCGAGTTACATACGGCTGGCGAATATAAACGGACATTGACGCTATTTGGCGAAAACACGGAAGCAGGACGTGAGAAATTTCGTGAGGAGCTGAATGCAACTCATCAGTTGTTCAAACAGTTTGTTCAACAAATGCGCCCTTCACTGGATATTGATGCGGTGGCGACAGGGGAGCATTGGTTTGGATCACAGGCGAGAGATCTGGGATTGGTTGATGCCATTGGTACCAGCGACGATTTACTGATTGCGGAAATTGCCACACATGAGGTGTTGGCCGTGCGTTATACCCGCCGTAAACGCCTGATCGATCGATTGACAGGTAGCACCGGGGACACGGTAGAGAGAATGATGTTGCGCTGGTGGCAGCGGGGGAACCAGCCGCGGTTGTAACTGAATCGATTGTTAATGAAAAGGCCCGCCGTTTTGCAAGGCCCACAAGAGTTGGATAACTGACAACTCTGCAAAGGGCTATCAATATCAGGCGGGATTTTTTTGTCTTAAAGGGTGTTGACGATTCGACCTGTAGCGGGAGAGGCGTCTCTTTTGAGCAAATTATTGCTCACCATAATCATATATTGTCAGTATTGAAACTGGGTGGACGTGGAGTAGAGTGTTAATTAACACGTTCCCTCAGGTTTTGTCCAATATACGGCAGCAAAGCGTCGCATGGTTCCACCATGGGTTATCATTGACCGATTCATGGAATACCTCAAAACCATGTTCAGCCAGTTCTTTTCGTAACAATGGCAAAGGCATAAGCGTTCGCCAGGGTTGGCCCTCTTTCCTGAGCTGATAGTGTTCCGCATCATAATTTTCACGGTCCTGCGGTCTTTTGGGTTCTCCACACATGCTGCTGACGATGAATATCCCGTCGGATTTGAGGACGCGCTTAATTTGGCTGAAGCAACGTGGCCGTTGTTCCCCAATCAGGCAGTGGATACAACAGCCGTCGTAGACCACCATGAATTGTTGGGAAGCATAGTTATCCAGCACGCAAACATCCCCTTGTTGAAAACGACCAGTCAGGCCTTCGGCGGAAAATTTCTCCTGCGCCCAGGTAATTGCGGTAGGTGAAATATCCACACCATCAACCAGATATCCTTGCCGGGCCAGCAACAATGATACCATGGCACCATTGCCGCATCCCAGTTCAAGACAGGTGGAACCGGGCGCAGGTATAATGCCAGCCTGTTGCAAAGTTTGTATCGTGGCTGTCAGATAATGCCAGGCCCTCTCGTAACCTGCGCCGGTCCAGGCCGGGTCACCCTCACTTTTTAATGTCTGGTAAAGCCGCTCATAAATAGACATTGTCACTGTTCATAGCGTCAACTTTCTTTAATCCGCAAGGTAATACTTCTCCGACAGCACATGAGCCAGATGTTTAAACATATTAAATACGGCCGTAGTTTTCAGTGTCGGTAGTCCATCCTGGTCGAGAAAATACTCACCGCGAAAAATCAGTATGCCATTTTTCTGCTCCACGTCGTTGGCTTCCATACCATGTAGATAATCGTCATGATTTTTTATCAGCATGTTGGCTTCAGTCAGTAGTGCCTGGCGATCGATCGATATTTTTTCTTCATTTGAGTGTATAAAATCGGACATGTGCTCATACTCCTGCATCAACAATCTTCAGGGCATTGTACTGCCTGACGTGACTTTCCCGCAATTGGACTACATTTTTTCATACAATCTGCCGATACTGCTTAGTCTCTTCATCAGTGAAAAGAGCGAGATATGCTAATTAGGTTGCGTGACGTTATTTATCAGGTAGAGTGTGGGATTTTGTATAGTCAGCGGAATAATTTCTTTACACCATAGCTGCCTGCGTTTGTTTGTGACTACAATGTAGTAAATGAATACCACAGATAGATCATAGAGTTGCGGTAAGGTAGACGGCGATATCCGGCCTGATACCACGATAACAGAACGATTTTCCCGTAACAGGCGGCTAATTGAGCATCTGATGCTGAAAGTAGCGATAGATGCCTGCGAAGATTTTTACTTTTTTAAAGAATTCAGTAGGTAACCATAAATATGGGTAAAGCTCTCGTCATAGTTGAGTCCCCGGCAAAAGCCAAAACGATCAATAAGTATCTAGGCAATGACTACGTGGTGAAATCCAGCGTCGGTCATGTGCGCGATTTGCCAACCAGTGGCTCCGGTAGTAAGAAGAGTTCGGACTCAACCAACGGCAAAACTAAAAAAGCCGTCAAAAAAGATGAAAAATCGGCGCTGGTCAACCGAATGGGGGTCGATCCTTATCACGGTTGGGATGCGAATTATGAAATCCTGCCGGGCAAGGAAAAGGTCGTCTCTGAGCTGAAGACATTGGCAGAACAAGCAGACCATGTTTATCTCGCTACCGACCTTGACCGCGAAGGGGAAGCCATTGCGTGGCACCTGCGGGAAATAATTGGTGGGGATGAAAAACGGTTCAGTCGTGTGGTGTTCAACGAAATCACCAAAAATGCGATCCAGCAGGCATTTAAAAACCCTGGTGAGTTGAACATCGATCGTGTTAATGCCCAACAGGCCCGTCGCTTTATGGATCGGGTCGTAGGCTACATGGTATCGCCTTTGCTATGGAAGAAAATTGCCCGAGGGTTATCGGCGGGACGTGTGCAGTCCGTGGCTGTGCGTTTGGTGGTGGATCGTGAGCGAGAAATAAAGGCGTTTGTCCCAGAAGAATACTGGGAACTTCACGCCGAGATGCAAACGGCCCATGACGTCATGCTGCAAATGCAGGTAACACACCATAACGGAAAACCGTTTAAGCCAGTCAATCAGGTTCAGACGCAGTCGGCCGTCAGTTTGTTGGAAAAAGCCCGTTATGTCGTGGCTGAGCGTGAAGATAAACCGACCAGTAGTAAGCCTGGCGCTCCTTTTATTACATCGACGCTTCAGCAGGCAGCCAGTACCCGTTTGGGTTTTGGCGTCAAGAAAACCATGATGATGGCCCAACGCTTATATGAAGCGGGTTATATCACCTATATGCGTACTGACTCGACTAACCTGAGTCAGGATGCGTTGAATATGGTGCGCGGATATATCAGCGACGAATTCGGTCAGCGTTATTTGCCTGAGTCGCCGAATTTTTACAGCAGTAAAGAGAATTCGCAGGAAGCTCATGAAGCAATCCGTCCTTCAGATGTCAAGGTTTTGTCTGAACAACTGAAAGATATGGAAGCGGATGCCCAGAAATTGTATCAGCTGATCTGGCGTCAGTTTTTGGCCTGTCAGATGACGCCTGCACAGTACGACTCCACCACGCTGGTGGTGAAAGCCGATGATTACCAGCTCCGTGCCAAAGGCCGTACTTTGCGTTTTGATGGCTGGACCAAAGTGATTCCGGCGTTACGCAAAGGTGATGAAGATCGTACATTGCCATCCGTTGAGGTGGGCGAAACACTGACGTTAGAAAAACTGTTACCAAGCCAGCACTTTACCAAACCATCTGCGCGTTACAGTGAAGCGTCTTTGGTGAAGGAATTGGAAAAACGTGGCATTGGCCGTCCTTCCACTTATGCATCAATAATTTCCACCATTCAGGATCGTGGTTATGTACGGGTTGAAAACCGTCGTTTCTATGCCGAAAAAATGGGGGAAATTGTTACTGACCGTTTGGAAGATAATTTTCGCGAGCTGATGAGCTATGATTTTACTGCTCGCATGGAGAGTAGCTTAGACCAGGTCGCGAACAATCAGGCGGCATGGAAAGCCGTGCTGGACGAGTTTTTCGCCGAGTTCAGCCAGCAACTGGAAACCGCTGAGCAGGAACCGGAAGCGGGGGGAATGCGACCCAATCTGATGGTGCTAACCAGCATCGATTGCCCGACCTGTGGTCGCAAGATGGGGATTCGTACCGCCAGTACGGGCGTTTTTCTGGGGTGCTCAGGTTACGCTCTACCGCCGAAAGAACGCTGCAAAACCACCATCAACCTGATTCCAGAAGCCGAAGTGCTGAACATACTGGAAGGTGATGAAGCCGAAACCAATGCACTGCGTGCTCGCCGTCGTTGTCCGAAGTGTGGCACCGCTATGGATAGTTATCTGATCGACAATCAGCGTAAGCTGCATGTCTGCGGTAATAATCCATCTTGTGATGGCTATGAAATAGAAAACGGCGAGTTTCGTCTCAAAGGCTATGATGGCCCAGTGGTGGAGTGTGAGAAGTGTGGTTCGGAAATGCACCTGAAGATGGGGCGTTTTGGTAAGTATATGGCGTGTACTAATGAGAGCTGCGGTAATACCCGCAAGATTTTGCGCAGTGGTGAGGTTGCTCCTCCAAAGGAAGATCCTGTACCGCTGCCTGAATTGGCTTGTGAAAAATCCGATGCTTATTTCGTACTACGTGATGGTGCTGCGGGTGTTTTTCTGGCCGCCAATACGTTCCCGAAATCTCGTGAGACGAGGGCACCATTGGTCGAAGAGCTGTTTCGTTTCAAAGATCGGTTGCCGGAGAAACTACGTTATCTGGCTGATGCTCCGATAACGGATAACGAGGGGAATAAAACATTGGTCCGCTTTAGCCGTAAGACCAAACAGCAGTATGTTTCTTCAGAGAAAGAGGGTAAGGCTACTGGGTGGTCAGCATTTTATGTAGACGGAAAATGGGTTGAGACAAAGAAATAGCTTTTTTGCCGATAGACTCAGGTATCCCGGTTAATAAAACCAAATGCTTTATGGCCAGCCTGTTTAGGCTGGCTTTTTTGATCTGCATAAGGTGAGTGTAATCTGTCAAGGGTGATAATACGCTACCAGGGTCATGAGAGAAATATAACGCTTTCTTCATACTGATAGTTTCTCTGTGGGCGAAAAAGAAAGTGGTTATATAAAATATATTTTTATGATTAAATGTCATTTAAATGGTGAAAAAATATGCCGTTTATTAGGGGTGAAGTGAGTTCTTTTGCAGTGATGATCAAAAAATTAAAGATGGTGTGCGCATTATTCAATCTGGGATGGAATATATTATGAAACTGCAACAGCTTCGTTATATTGTTGAAGTTGTTAATCACAACCTGAATGTTTCCTCTACTGCAGAAGGCCTTTACACTTCTCAACCAGGGATCAGTAAACAAGTCAGAATGTTAGAAGATGAGCTGGGGATTCAAATTTTTGCCCGCAGCGGAAAACACTTAACACAGGTAACGCCTGCGGGTCAGGAAATCATCCGTATTGCCCGGGAAGTGTTATCCAAGGTAGATGCCATCAAGGCCGTCGCCGGAGAACATACTTATCCAGATAAAGGGTCGCTTTATGTCGCAACGACACATACTCAGGCTCGTTACGCGCTGCCAAGTGTGATTAAAGGCTTTATTGAACGTTATCCTCAGGTATCTCTGCATATGCATCAGGGATCACCGACTCAGATAGCGGAGGCGGTAGCAAAAGGCACCGCAGATTTTGCCATTGCAACGGAAGCACTACACCTCTATGACGATTTGATTATGTTGCCGTGTTACCATTGGAACCGTGCGGTAGTGGTGAACCCTGATCATCCCCTGGCGTCTAACACCACTATCACTATTGAAGAACTGGCTTCCTATCCTATCGTAACCTATACCTTCGGTTTTACCGGCCGTTCAGAGCTGGATACCGCGTTTAACCGTGCAGGTCTTACCCCGAAAATTGTGTTTACTGCCACAGATGCAGACGTGATTAAAACCTATGTACGGTTAGGGTTAGGGGTGGGTGTGATTGCGAATATGGCCGTCGATCCACTGACCGATCCCGATTTGGTGACCCTCGATGCGGATAGCATTTTTGGCTATAGTACGACGAAGATCGGTTTCCGTCGCAGTACATTTTTGCGTAGTTATATGTATGATTTTATTCAGCGTTTTGCTCCACATCTTACTCGGGATGTCGTCGACACAGCCGTTGCATTACGTTCCAATGAAGAAATCGAATTGATGTTTAAAGATATTAGTCTGCCAGTGAAGTAAGGCAGTAAAAATGGAAAGCCTGAGATATATACATCTCAGGCTTTTATATGAGAAGGTTTTACTGGGTGATGTTGATAATACCAGTCGCTATTTCTGTGGTGTGTTCTTCTTGCGTCATACGCGTCAGCTTCGGCGCGGTCAATAGCATGAGTATGGCGATAATGCCGGTTACGATACCAATCTGTAGAAAGACATGGCTGTAGATAGCCAGTGACTCATGAGCATCCACCACATTTTTCGGTACAGCCATCAGGCTGGCAACATTACCGGCGATCAGCGCCGCCGCCGCCGTAGTCAGAAACCAGGCTCCCATAATGAACCCCATCAGGCGTTGCGGCACCAACTGTGCCACCATAGCCAGACCCAGACCGGAAATCATCAGCTCACCCACACTTTGTAGCGCATAACTTGCTATCAGCCAGTTAACCGAAACAATACCTTGTTCATTGGCCATGCTGGCTCCCCAGGGGAGTACCAGGAATGCGCCGGAACAGAGCACCATACCAATAGCGAACTTGTGTGGCATAGGCAGATGATCGCCCATTTTATTGTATATTGCCGCCAGGAACGGGCTGGCAACCATGATCCAGAACGGATTTAGTGCTTGATACTGTTCCGGTTCAAAGGCAATACCAAAAATGGAGTGCCCAACATTGCGGATGGCAAAGAAGTTAAGTGAGGTCGGCATCTGGCTATAAAGCACAAAGAATACGACGGCTTCAATCATTAATATAAAGGCGACGATCATTTTGCGACGTGCCGTACCGTGCAAGCGGAATGTTTCTCTAGCGAAAATCAGGATAATGCCCAGAGAGATAATAGCCAGCATCCAACGGGCAACGAGTTGGTTATGCAGTAGCCAGACTGAAATACAGATCAGGGCAACAATCCCGACCAGCGTCATCAGCAGTTTTCGAATGTTGATCGGTACAAAATCGGGCTGTGAACCATATTTTTTCACCCACTTACGGCAGAACATGAAGTTGACCAGGGTTAATACCATGCCTATGACGCTGAGGGAAAATGCCACATTCCAGCCATAATGTACCGCCAGCCAAGGTGTCGCCAGCATGGAAAAGAATGAGCCGATGTTCACCGACATGTAATACATGGTGAACGCGCCATCAAGGCGTGGATCATCCTTGGCATAACAGGTAGAGAGCAAGGCGGCGGGATTGGCTTTGAACAGCCCGTTACCCACCGCAATGGTTGCCATACCAGCATAAACCCAAAATAGATCATGGCCGGAGTAGGCGATCATGGCATAACCTATCGCCAGCGTCATTGTGCCAAGTACAATGACGCGTTTGGTTCCTAATACTTTGTCTCCCAGCCAGCCACCAATGGCAATAAAGCCATAAACCAGGGCGCTGAACGAAGAAAACAGTGTAATGGAATCTGTTTCCGACATTCCCAACATTTTGACCAGATAGACGGCCATAATGCCTTGTAAACCGTAGTAACCAAAACGCTCCCACAGTTCGATAGAGAAAATGAGATAGAACGCCTTTGGTTGTTTGAACGCATTCATACTGACGCTTTCAGAAGGCGTGTTGTTTTTGTTTGCTGAAGACACTAAAAAAACCTCTGATTGTTGGTATCTCGTTTTTTTAAGCGAGAAAATAACAAGCGTGATACAGCTGTTCTGTATCTGATTTTGTTGTTATGAGAAGGACAAAGGGCGCTTATATTGACTCTATTCTCGACACAGACAAGTCATTTGACATGTTTGGTTACATATGGTTTTTACAGTGTAATAAGACTAAAAATGAATTGTTATGTAGATTTTAATTTTGTATCTTCGTTTTAACTTGAATCTTTATATTGAAACAATCAGTGTAAAATTTAATTAAGAATAATAATCTTGACTATTAGCTATATGTTGGAATTTATTTGGCAGTTATGTGTATTTATCAAGATATATATGTTGTTTTACTTATTTCATACGGAATTAACTAAAAAATGAAAGTGATCGGTTTTGGATAAAAATGAACGGAGTTTTAGATCAATACTTCATGACTAAATTTACGATAGAAAAAAATAAATCGACCAGAATTATTGGTTGATTAGGTAATAGTTACAAAAAGGAAATAAAACGATGTGACGGTCATAAAACGCGATGCTTTGATGCGCCATGCGTTGAGGAAAGGAGCGTAACCGATGTTACGCGTATGTTTTCTCTTTAAACTCGCACAGATCTTCAATCAGACAAGAACCACAGCGTGGTTTGCGGGCAATACAGGTATAGCGACCATGCAGAATCAGCCAGTGGTGGCAGTCGACTCTGAACTCGGCGGGTACCACTTTTAACAATTTTTCTTCTACCTGTTCGACATTTTTGCCCGGTGCAAACCCTGTTCGGTTGCATACACGAAAAATGTGCGTATCGACGGCAATGGTTGGCCAACCGAAAGCGGTATTCAGTACAACATTGGCTGTCTTTCTACCTACGCCGGGCAGAGCTTCAAGTGCGGCGCGGTCTTCCGGAACCTGCCCCTGATGATGCTCTATCAGCATACGGCAGGTTTTTATCACATTTTCCGCCTTGCTGTTAAATAACCCGATAGTTTTGATGTAGGTTTTGACTCCATCCACGCCTAAATCCAGCATTGCTTGTGGTGTATTGGCAATTTTATAAAGTTTTTCCGTGGCTTTGTTCACACTGACATCGGTAGCCTGTGCGGAGAGTAATACAGAGATCAGCAATTCAAACGGAGAGGCGTAATGAAGCTCTGTTGTGGGATGAGGATCGTTTTCTCGCAGTCGCGCTAAAATGGTAATCCGCTTTTCCTTGTTCATGATAATTTTGCCTCAGCCTTTGAAGATGTCGCAGAGTGTTGTACCGCCTGATGGCGCTGTTTGAGTTTCTCGTCAATTACGTATTTACCCGCCAGCATCAGCCCCAGACCAATAAACGCACCGGGTGGAAGGATCATCAGCAGGAATGGAGAGTCAAGGTGGATCACCTCGACACGCAATACGCTGGCCCAGCTCCCTAACAGGCGATCGGCCCCATCAAACACCGTACCATTGCCTAAAATCTCACGCATGGCGCCCAGCACGAGGAGGGCTCCGGTGGCGCCTAGTCCCATCGCTAATCCATCCAGCGCCGAAGGTATTATGGGATTCCGAGAAGCAAATGTTTCAGCACGACCAATGACGATACAGTTGGTGACGATCAAGGGAATAAAAATCCCCAGTGATTGATACAGGCCATACGCATAGGCGTTGATCAGCATCTGTACCACACTGACTACCGAAGCAATAATCATCACATAAATAGGGATCCTGACTTCTGCCGGAACCCAGCGGCGCAGTGCCGATACCGCAACGTTGGTACACAGCAGAACCAGTGTTGTCGCTAACCCCAACCCCAGTGCATTGGTGACGGTGGAGGAAACGGCTAACAGCGGACATAACCCCAGCAATTGCACCAATGCAGAGTTGTTTTTCCATAATCCTTGTATAAAAAGTTCTCTGGGATCACTCATTGGATTTCTCCACAGCGGGTAAGGGTGGCAAGACGTGGCGGCAATGTTTTCAAGAATAACGTGCTGCGTTTAACCGCGTTGACCACGGCGCGAGGCGTGATGGTCGCTCCGGTAAATTGATCAAACTCCCCGCCATCCTTTTTCACTGCCCAGCGAGGGTCATTTTGTCCTTGTACTGTTTTGCCAGTAAAACTCAGGATCCAGTTCGAGACGTGAATATCAATTTTATCGCCTAATCCAGGCGTTTCATGCTGCTCAATCACCCGGGTGCCTAATACCGTACCATGAAAATCAGCGCCAATAAGTAATTGAATGGAACCAGAGTAGCCATCAGGGGCGGTGCTCTCCAGTGCGGCAGCAATAAGTTGGCCACCCTTACGGGCGATGAATACTCGATGGGGGGCGATGTTGCCCAGAGCATCATTAGTGACAACGTAACACTCATGCAGAGGATCGTTGTCATAAAGCGTCGCAGGAATCACCTGGTCCAGCAGCATTTTTTGCTGTTCCTGCACTTGCCGGGAAATGGCGTTTTGGGTCAGGTGGTAAACCACAGCTGTTAGACCCGTGGTCAGCGCGGCAAATATCGCCAGCGTCACGGCATGGCGACGCATGGTTGTCAACATAATGATTCCTTAGCGAAGATGGCCATATGCCCGCGGTTTGGTGAAGTAATCAATCAATGGCACCGTGATGTTGGCCAGCAAAACGGCAAAAGCCACACCGTCTGGATATCCGCCGTAAGTGCGGATGACCCATACCAGCACGCCTATCAATGCACCGAAAATAAGGCGGCCTCGATTGGTGGTGGAGGCAGTAACCGGATCGGTAGCGATAAAAAATGCCCCTAACATGGTGGCACCGGAGAACAGGTGCATCATGGGTGGCGCACAGGTTTCCGGCTTGATTAACCAACCGATCAGCGCACAAAGGGAAAGTGCCAGTAACATACTGAATGGAATGTGCCAATGGATGATTCTGCTCAGCAGCAGGAACAGGCCGCCCAGCAGGAACGCCAGGTTAATCCACTGCCAGCCCAGCCCAGCAATTATGCCGCTGAGTAACGGTTGTTGCAGGATAACTGAAGCGGAATGGCCAGAACGTAACCCGGTTTTAATCGCGTCCAGCGGTGTTGCCTGGGTGATCCCATCAACACCCTGAATAAGCTGTTGAACCGCCATGCCTGACGCATCGTGGCCGGTAAAAATGGCCAGCAAGGTATAGTGAAAACCGATGGGCACGGATTGGAATCCTGCCGGAGGAAGCCAACTGGTCATTTGTACTGGAAAAGAAATCAGCAATACCACATAGCCAATCATCGCTGGATTGAATGGGTTTTGGCCCAGACCACCATAAAGTTGCTTTGCGATGATAATGGCAAATGCGCTACCCAGCACGATCATCCACCAAGGTGCCAATGGTGGCAAACTGATACCGAGCAATATGGCTGTCAATAATGCGGAATTATCTGTGAGCGTGCCGATGACTGGATATTTTCTGAGCGACAACACCAGGCTTTCTGCCATCAATGCCGTGACGATGGCAATCCCGATTTGAATCAGGTTTCCGTAGCCGAAAAAATGAACCTGGGTCGCTATACCGGGAATACTGGCCATGATGACCCACAGCATGATATTACGGGTTGTCTGCTGATTGTGGGTAAACGGGGAACTCGCTATTTTAAAAGCCATTTATTCCTCTTGAGACTTTTGCGATGCCTGTATGGCTTTTCGGGCTTTTACCCGTGCGATCGCGGCGGCAACCGCCGCTTTACGCGGATCAGCAAGAATACCGTCATCATGGGGGATCGTGACGGGTTCCGCTTCTTTACGGGTAATGACCTCGCGCTGTTGAGCAACTGTTCGTGCTTTATCGCGTATGTTTTCCGTTGACGACGAACAACTGTTCTCCGCCTGATTTACCCGTGATAGGGCGTCTTCTGCGGTGTTCTTCGGTTCATCAACGCCGTTCTGAGCCTGTGCGGCTTTACGGGCTTTCACCCGGGCGATTGCGGCGGCAACCGCTATTTTACGAGGATCGGTAGTCGATGAGGGATATTCGTGTGACACGGCGGCCGTTGTGGCCGATGGCTGAATGTGCTGTTCAGCCTGGCGCGCTTTGGCACGCGCAATCGCCGTAGCCACAGCAGCTTTAGGCGGCGTAGTTACGGTGTCGGCTATCGTATCGGGTGATTTTTCTGCCTGCTTTTCCCGTGCAAGTGCTTTACGTGCTTCCCGGGCTGCGATAATGGCACGGTTATCCGGTGTTTGGCCTGGCTGAATGGGGATAGCCACTTGCAGTGTTGGTGCAGTCTGTTTGTTACGAACTCTTTCCAGCGCGGCTATCACTGCCTGTTTATCTGTCGTTGGCGTGGTGGATGCAGCCTGTTTATGACGCTGTTCACGCGCTAGTTTCTCCCGTGCCAGGCGGCTCTGGCGGGCTTCATAACGGGCTTTGGCTTGTGCCGCACGCTGGGCGTCCTGATCCTGCGCTCTGATTTCCGCTTTTTCCTGACGATAATACTGTACCAGTGGAATATTGCTGGGGCAGACATAAGCACAGGCACCACATTCAATACAATCGAATAGATGATGGTTACGGGCTTTTTCGTGCTCCTGACCTTGGCTGAACCAGAAGAGCTGTTGTGGCAATAACCCCGCCGGACAGACATCTGCGCATTTGCTGCAACGAATGCAGGCGAGTTCATCTTCCGGCGGCTGAAACTCATCACTGGAGGGGGCGAGAATGCAGTTGCTGATCTTTACAACGGGAACATCCAATGCAGGCAGGGTAAAGCCCATCAACGGACCTCCCATGATTACCATCGGGCGTGCGTTATTAACATGGTATCCGGCGTGGCGCAGCAAATGTCTTACCGGTGTCCCCAGACGCGCCCAGACATTGCCGGGTTGGCGCAGGGCTTCCCCTGTCAGCGTGACGACCCGTTCAGTTAACGGTTCTCCCTCTATTACGGCGCGTTTAATCGCATATACCGTTCCAATATTTTGCATCAGTACACCGATAGAGGAGGAGTGTTTGCCGAAAGGCACCTCTTTCCCGGTCAGAATTTTTGTTAGTTGCTTGGCACCGCCGGAAGGATACTTAGTGGGAATAACCCGTATCTGAATGTTGGGATAGTTTTGCAATGCCTGTTTTAGTGCCGTGATCGCTTCCGGTTTGTTGTCCTCAATGCCCAGCAGAATGCGTTGCGGCTGTAGTAAATGATCGAGGATATCCACACCCAGCGCAATGTCATCCGCACACTCCTGCATCAGACGGTCATCCGCGGTGATGTAGGGTTCACACTCGGCGGCGTTGATAATCAGGGTTTCAATACCAGGCAACCCACCTTGTAATTTGGCGGCAGTAGGAAAACCGGCACCACCCAGCCCGGCGATACCGGCCTGATGCAAATGTGCCAACAGGGTGTCCGCGGAGGCGCGACGATAATCTGTCATAGTCTGACGCTCTCCCCAGCGGTCTTCTCCATCCGGGATAATAATAATACTGAGTTCCGACAGCCCTGACGGATGTGCCGTCATATGGTGGCGGATGGCATTAACTGTGCCTGACGTTGGTGCATGAACAGGCAGCGTTCTTCCCACGCCACGAGTCAGCGGCTGACCACGCAGTACGCTATCGCCGACGCTAACGCACAGTTCACCTTCCGGTCCGAGATGCTGTTTGAGCGGAATGATGAAATATGCCGGTAACGGAACCTGGCGTAAAGGAATTCGGCTGGACTGCGTTTTCATTTCCGGAGGATGTATTCCCCCTTCGAAGTCCCAAATTCTGTCTTTTCTGAAGGCTGAGAACAGCTTAAACATGGTTTTCTACTTGGATAAGGCGCACCGGAATAGTATCGAGATCCCATTTCCAGCTTGTTGGCGTCGGGGCGACAGGTCGTAATTCAATACAATTGGTCGGGCAGGGAGCGACACAAAGATCGCACCCCGTGCACAGATCACTGACTACCGTATGCATGGCGCGGGTACTGCCGACAATGGCATCGACCGGGCAAGCCTGAATGCACTTGGTACAGCCAATACAATTGCTTTCGTCGATCCAGGCAATTTTACGTTCGGGTTTCTGTGAGGACACCGCATCGGTTAACGGCAGTGGTTTAACATTCAGCCGCTCTGCCAGTTTCAACATCAGCGGTTCGCCGCCAGGTACGCATTTATTGATTTGCTCACCATTCAGGGCGATGGCTTGTGCATAAGGGCGACAGCCAGGATAGCCACATTGACCACACTGACTTTGCGGCAACATGTTTTCCACCTGTTCGACAATCGGATCTTCTTCTACCTTAAAATGGCGGGAAGCAAAGCCCAGAATTAACCCGGACACTAACGCCAGAGCACTTAATGCCATCATGGCTATGAAGATCGTGCTCATCAGAATTTCACCAGGCCAGTAAAGCCCATAAAGGCCAGAGACATCAACCCGGCGGTAACCAAGGCAATGGAAGCGCCGCGGAACGGCGCTGGCACATCAGCAACGGCAATACGTTCACGAATAGCAGCAAACAATACCAGCACCAGGGAGAAGCCGACTGCACCACCGAAACCATACACGGCGGACTGAAAGAAGTTGTGTGACTGGTTTACGTTGAGCAGAGCGACGCCGAGGATAGCGCAGTTGGTGGTAATCAACGGCAAGAAAATACCGAGTAGGCGATAAAGCGCCGGACTGGTTTTACGCACGGCCATCTCGGTGAACTGAACGACGACGGCGAATACCAGAATGAACGCCAGTGTCCGCAAATAGACCAAATCCAGTGGCAGCAGGATAAAGGCATTTACCAGCCAGGAAAAAATGGACGCCAGCGTCATGACAAAGGTGGTAGCCAGCCCCATCCCGATAGCGGTTTCCAGCTTTTTGGAAACCCCCATGAACGGACAGAGTCCCAGAAACTTCACCAGAACGAAGTTATTGACCAGGATGGTGCCAACAAATAAAAGTGCGTAATCGGTCATTGTAGTGCCTAAGAAACAAAACCGGCATATTATCAGGCATTGTCCGCCATTCGACAACATTACCCAATGTAGGGATATTCGGCTGAGAGATTCTTTTGAGGGAGAGAATACATCGTTTGTTGTTGAAATAAAGGTGAAAAAGCATTACGACTGCCGTCAGTGACAGCTAAAAAGAAAACTGCCAGACCTAGAGATTGTCGGAAGTAATGAAAAATAGTGGAATAGCAGTAGGTAGTAAGACACGGTTAAGCCGCAAAACAGCAGATTGATTTTGGTATGTGGACGACATGAATCAGCAATGTGAGGCACCGATAACCGATGCCTCATGATGAAAACCCCTGAATATACCGCGAGCTTATTGACTGATAATGGCCGGTTATCTTATCGGCTGCACAGTTTGTAATAGACTTCGTTCCAGCGTAGCGCATCTTTAAACGCAGACAGGCTGGTTTGATTGTCGATCACTACCAGTTCAATGTTATTGATTTCCGCGTACATCCGCAGGTAATCAAGGCTCAAGGCCTGAGTGAACACCGTATGATGCGCACCACCGGCGATAATCCAAGCTTCGGCTGCCACTTCCAGTGAGGGTTGTGCCTGCCAGATAGCTCGGGCGACAGGTAGTTTTGGCAGTGGGTGGGGCTGTTCAACCGCATCCACGGCATTCACCAGCAAGCGGAAGCGATCTCCCAGGTCAATGAGACTGGCATTCAGCGCCGCCCCTGCCGGAGCAGAGAAGATCAAGCGAGCGGGATCCTCCTTGCCACCAATTCCCAGATGCTGGGCATCCAAAATGGGTTTTGGTTCTTTCGCTATGCTGGGGCACACTTCCAACATGTGTGATCCGACAACCAGATTGTTTCCTGGCTGGAAGTTGTAAGTGTAATCCTCCATGAACGAGGTGCCGCCGCTTAAACCATGGGACATCACTTTCATGATGCGCAGCAGTGCTGCTGTTTTCCAGTCACCTTCGGCACCGAAACCGTAACCTTGCTGCATCAAGCGCTGGACAGCCAGACCGGGTAACTGCTTCAGACCATGCAGGTTTTCAAAGTTAGTGGTAAACGCTTTGAATCCGCCTTGATCCAGAAAACGTTTCATCCCCAGTTCGATGCGTGCGGCATTTAACAGATTCTGGCGTTTTGGACCATGCAGTTGCACGGCGTTCGTCAGGGTATAGGTCGCTTCATACTCTTCAATCAGGGCATCAATATCCCCTTGGCCGACATCGTCTATCACTCCGACCAGATCACCCAGTCCCCAGGCGCTGACGGAGTAACCAAACTGAATCTGTGCACCAACTTTATCCCCTTCGGTCACCGCAACTTCACGCATGTTGTCGCCAAAACGGGCCAGTTTCAGTTGTTTGCTTTCCTGAATAGCGGACGCAACACGCATCCATTGGGCAATACGTTCATGAGCGGCTTTATCTTTCCAGTAACCGACGATTACCTGATGCGCCTGGCGCATACGGGCACCAATGAAACCAAATTCCCGACCTCCGTGCGCGGTCTGGTTCAGGTTCATAAAGTCCATATCCATGGTATCCCACGGAATTTCGGCGTTGAACTGGGTATGGAACTGCAACAAGGGTTTGTTCAGAATACTTAGACCACCAATCCACATCTTGGCGGGAGAGAAGGTGTGTAGCCAGGTTAACAAACCGATACAGTTGTCCTGATAATTGGCATCACGGCATAACGCAGTGATTTCATCCGGGGTTTTGACTAGCGGTTTGAGCACCAGTTTAACCGGTAGTGCAGCGTCCCTGTTCAGGCCGTTTACCACTTTTTCGGCGTTTTCTTTTACCTGACGTAAAGTTTCCGGGCCATAAAGATGCTGGCTGCCAATAACAAACCAGACCTCAAGCTGCTTAAAGTGATCCATGATAACTCCTGTTTCTTATCCCAGAGGGAGATGTAATCGTCTATATACGGTTGTTGGCTGACTAGGCCCCGGGTTTTGATGTGGCGCGGTAAGCGGGTTCAGCCATTTGGCACCACTGTTGATAACGTTCATACAATTGCTGGTAACGGGCTACACGGTGTTTGTCTGGTGTCAATGTTCGCTCGATGCTGCTGGCCATATGACGTTGAGCCGTTGGAATATCGGCATGAATGCCAGCGGCTACGGCGGCAAAAATAGCGGCACCCAGAGCACAGCATTGATCGGAAGAGACAATCTGCAATGGCCGGTTCATAACATCGGTACAGACCTGCATGATGGTGGGTGATTTACGGGCAATGCCGCCTAATGCCAGAATGTTCTCTACCGGGATGCCTTGTGATTCAAAGCATTCCATAATGGCGCGTGCACCGAAGGCGGTCGCGGCGATAAAACCGCCAAACAGTGTAGGGGCGTCAGTGCCCAGATTCAGATCGGTAATAACACCTTTCAGTCGCTGATTGGCAAAAGGGGTGCGGCGACCGTTAAACCAGTCGAGCACAATCGGTAGGTGATCCAGTGTCGGATTAGCTGCCCAGTCTTGGGTAAGGCGCTCCAGCAGTTTGGATTGCGTCGCTTCCATCTGGGCCGTTAATTCAGGATGATCTTTAGCTGCCTGTTGCAGTGACCAACTCAGTAATCGACCAAACCAGGCATACATGTCACCGAAAGCGGATTGACCGGCTTCCAGCCCGATGTAACCTGGCACCACGCTGCCATCGACCTGGCCGCAGATGCCAGCGATGGTCTTTTCACCCACGGTAGCTTCATCCGCGATTAAAATATCGCAAGTAGACGTGCCAATGACTTTAACCAGTGTGTAAGGTTGGGCGCCAGCACCTACCGTGCCGACATGGCAGTCAAATGCCCCGCCGGAAAGCATCACTGTTTCCGGGACACCCAGGCGTTGCGCCCATTCTGGCGTGATTTTCCCCACAGGGAGATCGGCAGTCCAGGTATCGGTAAACAGCGGGTATTGCAGTCGTTCTGTCAGGCAGGGATCCAACGCTTCCAGAAAGGCTTTTGGCGGAACGCCACCCCAGTCAGGATGCCAGAGTGACTTGTGTCCGGCACTGCAACGTCCACGGCGGATGTGTTGTGGCGCTGTGGTTCCCGACAGTAACGCGGGTACCCAATCGCACAGTTCAATCCAGGAAACCGCAGCCTGCCGTACGTTAGGGTCTTGCCGAGAAACATGTAGAATCTTGGCCCAAAACCACTCCGATGAGTAAACACCACCGATGTAACGGCTATAGTCCGGGAACTGTCCGCTACGGCACAAACGGTTGATTTCTTCCGCTTCTTCTATTGCTGTGTGATCTTTCCACAACACAAACATGGCATTGGGATTTTCGGCAAACTCTGGATGCAGAGCCAGAATCTCGCCTTGTTCATCGATCGGCGCAGGCGTTGATCCGGTCGAGTCCACACCGATACCTACAATCTGCTGACGCTGAACCACGGAAAGCCGTGATACCACCACACGAATGGCCTGTTCCAGTGATTCTATGTAATCCAAAGGATGATGGCGAAATTGGTTGTTGGCAGGCTGGCAATACTGTCCCAGGCGCCAGCGCGGATAATAGATAACTTCTGTTTCGAGCTCGTGCCCGCTTTGACAGTCGACGGCTAAGGCACGTACTGAGTCGCTGCCAAAGTCGAGACCAATGGTAATCGCACCCGCACTCATCTTTCTGCTCCCGTTAATTCTATTTTAACTGTTAGTTACGATAGACAGGACGTCGGCATGACGTGAGGAGCCGTTAGCTAGATGTATGCATTTTTCTGTCACTACTAATCATTTTGTGACGTCTGTCAAAAGTTAACGCTAGGTTAAATTCGCTAAATGTATGCATAAACCAGCTGTAGTTCTCTTCTGTGATAACGCTCTCCATTCTTGGTGAAGATAACAGCTAAAACAAACAGCGTCTGAGCGATGCTGAATATCTCAACCTCAATAAATCAGTGCATTTTTACGTTGTTCAGACCGACGTTACCTTACTAATAACGCTTACACACTTTAAATCATTGAAGTGTTATAGAGAAAAAAACAGCGGAGAAGACCATGCATAAATTCACTAAAGCGCTAGCGGTGATTGGACTGACAGCAATTATGTCACAATCAGCTATAGCGGAAACTCTGAAATTGGGTTTTCTGGTCAAGCAGCCCGAAGAGCCCTGGTTTCAGACCGAATGGAAGTTTGCTGATAAGGCTGGCAAAGATCTTGGTTTTGAAGTCATCAAGATTGCTGTACCGGATGGTGAAAAAACATTGAATGCTATTGACAGCCTGGCAGCCAATGGAGCGAAAGGTTTTGTTATCTGTACTCCTGATCCGAAATTGGGGCCTGCAATTGTGGCGAAAGCCCGTAGCTATGGATTGAAAGTGATTGCTGTTGATGATCAGTTTGTTGGTGCGAACGGCAAACCGATGACCAATGTTCCACTGGTCATGATGGCGGCTACCAAAATTGGTGAGCGCCAGGGCCAGGAACTGTGGAAAGAGATGAATAAACGTGGCTGGAAAGTGGCAGACACGGCGGTTATGGCCATCACAGCCGATGAACTTGATACGGCCCGCCGCCGTACCACCGGGTCGATGGATGCACTGAAAGCCGCCGGTTTCCCGGCAAAACAGATTTATCAGGTTCCGACTAAATCCAACGATATCCCTGGGGCATTTGATGCCGCTAACTCTATGTTGGTACAGCATCCTGAAGTGAAAAACTGGCTGATAGTCGGGATGAATGACAATACGGTCCTGGGTGGCGTACGCGCGACAGAAGGACAAGGCTTCAAGCCCGAGAATGTCATTGGTATCGGGATTAATGGTGTGGATGCGATCAGCGAACTTTCCAAAGATAAAGCCACCGGCTTCTATGGTTCTCTGCTGCCGAGCCCGGACATCCACGGCTACAAGAGTATCCAGATGCTGTTTAACTGGGTGACTAAAGGTATAGCGCCGCCGAAATTCACCGAAGTGACGGACGTGGTGTTAATTACTCGCGACAACTTTAAAGTCGAGCTGAAGAAAAAAGGCCTGATGTAATCAGAGACAGGATGGTATGACGCCAACGCTGGCAAGCCAAACGCCAGTGTTGGTGTCAAGATCGTTGATCAGCGGATTATAACAATACTAAAAAACCCGATCCGTAACCGAAAGGCTGCCGTGTTTGCCCGACAAGGGTAATCACAGGCGTTAACCATGAGGAAGCCGAAATGACAGCACAGTCACCCTATTTATCGTTTCACGGGATTAGTAAAAACTTTCCCGGTGTTAAGGCGCTGGACGATATCAGTTTTTCCTGCCATGCAGGACAAATCCATGCGTTGATGGGTGAAAACGGCGCCGGAAAGTCAACGCTGTTGAAAATTCTGAGCGGTAATTATACCCCATCACAGGGAGAAGTTCATATTAAGGGCGAGCCTGTCCACTTTAATAACACCATGGAGGCGCTAAACGCCGGTGTGGCGATTATTTATCAGGAATTGCATCTGATACCGGAGATGACAGTCGCAGAAAATATTTATCTGGGGCAATTACCTCATAAAGGCGGGATGGTGAATTACTCCCTGTTGCGTTATGAAGCCGGGTTGCAACTGCAACATCTGGGGTTGGACATTGATCCTGATACCCCGCTGAAATATCTCTCCATCGGCCAATGGCAGATGGTGGAAATCGCCAAAGCGTTGGCCAGAAACGCCAAAATCATTGCCTTTGATGAACCGACCAGCTCGTTATCTGCCCGCGAAATTGAACAATTATTCCGGGTGATCCGTGAGTTGCGTAGTGAGGGACGGGTCATCCTGTATGTTTCACATCGTATGGAAGAGATCTTTACGCTCAGCGATGCCATTACTGTGTTCAAGGATGGCCGTTATGTAAAAACGTTCGAAGATACACGGCAGGCCAATCATGAGTCGCTGGTCAAAGCCATGGTGGGCCGTAATCTTGGTGATATCTATGGATATGAACCTCGGGAACATGGTGAAGAACGTCTGACCCTGCATGAGGTAAAAGCCGAAGGAGTGAAATCCCCCATATCGTTCAGTGTACGCAGTGGCGAAATTGTCGGGTTGTTCGGACTGGTTGGTGCGGGTCGCAGTGAATTAATGAAAGGACTGTTTGGCGCCACGAAGATTACCGGGGGAGAAGTGTTGCTGGATGGGCAACCGGTCCGAATTACCTCGCCGATTGATGCCATTACCCAGGGGCTGATGCTTTGCCCGGAAGATCGTAAGGCGGACGGTATCATTCCGGTACATTCGGTGCGCGATAACATCAATATCAGTGCGCGCCGTAAAAGCGTGAAGAGTGGTTTTCTTATTAATAATCGCTGGGAAGCCGAAAATGCAGATCAGCAAATCAAAGCGCTGAATATTAAAACACCTTCACCAGAACAGTTGATCATGAATCTTTCCGGCGGTAACCAGCAAAAGGCTATTTTGGGCCGCTGGCTGTCGGAAGAGATGCGCGTCATCATGCTTGATGAACCCACTCGCGGTATCGACGTGGGAGCGAAGCATGAAATTTATCACGTCATTTATACGCTGGCCAAGCAAGGGATCGCGGTCCTGTTTGCTTCCAGTGACTTACCTGAAGTGCTTGGATTAGCGGATCGCATTGTTGTGATGCGTGAAGGTGCCGTTTCCGGTGAACTCCTGCACGATGAGGCCAGCGAACAGAAAGCATTGAGTCTGGCGATGTTACAAACCCCTGCTATTGATTCCGCGGTTGCTTAACCGCAAAGGAGCATAATAATGTCAACGGTTACGTCTACCACACCAGAGAAGAAGATCAAGAGTGGCATCGGGATATCCCGTATCTGGGATAATTACGGCATGCTGGTGGTTTTTGCAGTGTTATTTATTGCATGTGTTGTGTTTGTTCCCAATTTTGGATCGTTTATTAACATGAAAGGACTGGGGCTGGCGGTTTCCATGTCCGGCATGGTAGCGTGCGGTATGTTGTTTTGCCTGGCTTCCGGTGATTTTGACCTGTCGGTTGCATCGATAATTGCTTGCGCTGGGGTAACCACTGCCGTGGTAATTAACTTCAGCGGCAGTTTATTGGTGGGTATTGCGGCGGGTTTGTTACTGGGGGTGGCATTTGGTCTGCTGAACGGTTTTGTTATCGCTCGACTGAAAATTAATGCACTGATCACCACACTGGCGACGATGCAGATCGTGCGTGGCCTTGCTTACATTATTTCTGATGGTAAAGCGGTTGGGATTGAAGACGAGCGTTTCTTCGCGCTTGGCTATGCCAACTGGTTAGGGCTGCCAGCGCCTATTTGGATTACTATCGGCTGTATGATCATATTTGGATTGCTGCTTAATAAAACCACATTTGGTCGTAATACACTGGCCATTGGCGGTAATGAAGAAGCGTCACGTCTGGCCGGTGTCCCCGTCGTGCGTACCAAAATCATTATTTTTGGTCTGTCAGGGCTGGTTTCTGCGGCGGCTGGTATCATTCTGGCATCTCGTATGACCAGTGGTCAGCCAATGACCTCTATTGGTTATGAGCTGATTGTTATTTCCGCTTGTGTATTGGGTGGGGTGTCATTAAAAGGGGGGATTGGCAAGATTTCCTATGTGGTCGCCGGGGTCCTGATTCTGGGAACAGTAGAAAATGCCATGAACCTGCTGAACATTTCGCCGTTTTCTCAGTATGTGGTACGTGGTTTGATTCTGTTGGCGGCGGTGATCTTTGACCGTTACAAACAACTCTCGAAGAAGACAGTATAGTTATTGGCAGAAGGATGCCTAACAACATAGACGCCGATAGCACTTTGAGCGCTATCGGCGTGGTCAGTACACTCTTACCCGGTATGATCGGGAGGCTTAATGTATCACCGCTTGGCGCATGAATCTCAGTCCAATCCGTTGCTACCCGGCTACTCGTTTAACGCGTATCTGGTGGCAGGGTTAACACCGATATTGGCAGGTGGGCCGTTGGATTTTTTTATCGATCGTCCAGACGGCATGAAAGGATACATCATTAACCTGACCATTAAAGGGCAGGGGAAAGTGCTGGATGGCGATAATACGTTCTATTGCAATTCTGGCGACCTGCTCTTGTTCCCACCCAAATCGCGTCATTATTATGGACGTTCACCTGATAATGACTGCTGGTATCATCGTTGGGTTTATTTTCGGCCCCGGGCTTACTGGACGGATTGGCTGGAATGGCACAGCAAGAGTTGCGATGTTGGACGATTGAGCCTGCCGGCTCACCTGTTAAAAGAGTTTGACCAGCTATTTGCCAGTATCGAGCAAACCCATCAGTCTGGACGGCGTTTTTCGGAAGAACTGGCGATGAATCTGCTAGAGCGGTTATTGTTACGTGCGATGGAGGAAGACCCGCTCAGTCCACAAAGAATCATGGATCCTCGAGTGATCGAAGCTTGTCAGTTTATTACCAGTAATCTGTCGGATGAATTGAGAATTGATGAAGTTGCCCGGCATGTTTGTCTGTCGCCGTCACGGTTGGCGCATTTGTTCCGCGAACAGGTGGGAATCAATATATTGCGTTGGCGTGAAGATCAGCGCGTCATCCGTGCCAAGCTTCTGTTGCAGACGACGCAGGAATCCATTGCCAACATCGGTCGGGTAGTGGGATATGACGATCAGCTCTATTTCTCCCGTGTTTTCCGTAAACGTGTGGGTGTCAGCCCAAGTGATTTTCGCCGCCGCAACAGTGAAATTAATCATCTGTCAGAGAAGATCACCGTCGCCGCTAACTGGGAAGTGGATGAGACTAAAGGGGTACGGGTGGTAACAACATGATAGAACTATCTGATAAATAAATTTTTATAGAAACATAAGTATCCCCCTAGATATCAAAAATGCGGGAAAACACAATCGAATAAGTCCTGGTGTTTTTGCCTACGTGATTTGATCCGCCTGGAACAGATTTGAATGTTGCTTACAGTGAATTCCAAAAAACATGCCTTAGCCGGGCAGTGATGCCGATACCTGCAACTTGAAAGATGACAGGTATATACTGAGGTTTCATGACCGTAAATAAGAACCTGTCGGGCAGGTTCTCAGGCTAAGGGGAATTTTTATGGCTGATACCATTCGTGTTGGGTTATTGGGCTATGGTTATGCGAGTAAAACGTTTCATGCGCCGTTAATTGCCGCAACACCCGGCATGGAACTGGCGGCGATTTCCAGCAGTGATGCCAGCAAAGTCCATACTGATTGGCCAGCGATGCGGGTTGTACCTGATCCGCAAATACTGCTCAACGATCCTGATATTGATTTAATCGTCATTCCAACCCCTAACGATACGCACTTTCCATTGGCCAAGCAGGCACTGGAATCGGGTAAACATGTCGTGGTAGATAAACCCTTTACCGTGACGTTGTCACAAGCCTATGAGCTGAATCTGTTGGCAGAACATGTCGGCAAGTTACTCTCGGTGTTCCACAATCGCCGCTGGGACAGCGATTTTTTAACGTTGAAGAGTTTGCTGCACACCCGAATTCTGGGGGATGTCATCTACATGGAATCCCATTTTGATCGCTATCGTCCGGAAATACGGCAACGCTGGCGTGAAGATGGTAGTGAGGGCAGCGGCATCTGGTACGATTTAGGTCCCCATGTGCTGGATCAGGCACTGCAACTGTTTGGTATGCCAGTAGCGATTCAGGCGGATATGGCCCAGTTACGTCCAGGTGGTAAGTCCATCGACTATTTTCATGCCACGCTGATTTATCCGCAACGTCGTGTCGTATTGCATGCCAGTATGCTGGCGGCGGCAGAATCGGCTCGTTACATCATTCATGGTTCCCACGGTAGTTATGTGAAGTACGGGCTGGATCCGCAGGAAGCCCGTCTGAAAGCGGGTGAGCGCCCGGAGGCACACGCAGATTGGGGGCAGGATAAACGCGATGGCGTGTTAACGTTATACCGTGATGGTGCTGTTACTGAACAGAACGTACCTACCATACCGGGTAACTATCCAGCTTATTACGCAGCGGTGAGCGGTGCGCTACTTGGAAAAGGGGAAAATCCGGTCCCGATATATCAGGCTATCAAAGTGATGGAGTTAATTGAGCTGGGATTGATTTCCTATGAACAGAAAAAAACGGTTACGCTTAAAAATAGCTAGCGATTCTGCTTTTTATTGTCGATATTAACGTTTTGTTTAGGCAGATGATCCTAGGATTGTCTGTCTTTTTATCGCATAGGATATAAGCTGGCTATGGCATGGTTACAACGCTTGAGAATTGATAAGTTTTTACTGGTTTTAATTCTGGTGGTGGTTACTGCATCATTTTTCCCTTGTGAAGGGATTGCGAAGGTGTTTTTCGAGCGACTGACTACAGCGGCCATTGCATTACTGTTTTTTATGCATGGTGCCAAACTGTCTCGCGAAGCAATTACTTCAGGCCTTGGCCACTGGCGTTTGCATCTGGTCGTCTTCAGCAGCACGTTTATTCTTTTCCCATTGTTGGGAATCGGTATGTCCTTTTTGGTTCCTGGTGTACTGACACCTACACTGTATCTTGGCTTCCTCTATTTATGCGCCTTGCCTGCAACGGTGCAATCCGCCATCGCTTATACCTCAATGGCCAGAGGTAATATCGCCGCCGCGGTTTGCAGTGCGTCAGCTTCCAGCATCCTGGGCGTGTTTTTGTCGCCGGTTCTGGTGGGATTATTGATGCACTCCCAGGGCGGGAAAACCGATACGCTGCATGCGATTGGCTCGATCATCATGCAGTTGATGGTGCCTTTCGTGGTGGGGCATTTATCCCGTCCGCTGATTGCCCATTGGGTGGAACGCCACCGGAAATGGATAAATATTACTGACCGGTCATCTATATTGCTGGTGGTGTATGTCGCATTCAGTGAAGCGGTCGTACAAGGCATCTGGAAGCAGATTGATGGCTGGGCTCTGCTATCTGTCGTCGTTTGCTCCATAGTGTTGTTATCGATTGTTCTGGTGATCAACACGGTGGTGGCCCGTAAAATGGGATTCAGCACGGCAGATGAAATCACGATTGTGTTCTGTGGCTCGAAAAAGAGCCTGGCTAATGGGATCCCCATGGCGAATGTTTTATTCCCTGCTGCTGCGGTTGGGGCAATGGTGTTGCCGTTGATGATATTTCATCAAATTCAGCTAATGGTTTGTGCTGCATTGGCACAGCGCTATGCCAAGCGTGCTGAAAATGAAGATATTGCGGTGACCGATAAAGCTTGATCAATAAGCGTTCTATCACGGAATGCTACCACTGATATTCTCGACGACACGACAGTTGATTACGCCTGCCTTTTCAGACAGGGTTACCTGTCGTGATCATCGAGGCGACTATCAACCTTTCTGATCGTCACGCCTGGCATCAGGTTGCTGATGCCTGCCTGAAATAAGCTGAAGCATTCAGAGCGCGTTAATCATGATGTTTTTCCATCGATTAGGCCGCTCTGGTTTCCAGCCATGTCACAAATCCTTCGATTCTGCACTAGACTAATACTGGGCCGAGGAGAAGTGTATGACAAGTATTGATAATTCATTAAATAAAGGCGTCATCGTTTCAATCCGTGGCAGTGTAGTCGATATTTTCTTTCAGTCCATACTACCGCCAATTCATTCTCTGTTGCATGCGGGGAAGGATGGCGAGATTTTTATTGAAATCCAGTCGCAACTTGATGCACAGCGTGTGCGAGGTATCGCCCTGACGCCAACGCAGGGACTGGCCCGCGGCATGGAAGTTGTTGATAGTGGGGGCCCTTTGTTGGCACCGGTTGGCAAAGAAATTTTATCGCGGATGTTCGATGTCTTTGGTAATGCTATCGACCAACTTCCCGCCCCGGCAGCAGTTCAATGGCGTAGTGTGCATAACACGCCACCTTCACTGGAGCATCGTTCGACCCAATCGACGGTTTTTGAAACGGGTATCAAGGTTATTGATGTTCTGGTTCCACTGGAACGCGGTGGCAAGGCCGGCCTGTTCGGTGGCGCGGGTGTGGGTAAGACTGTGTTGTTGACGGAGATGATCCACAACATGGTGGGGCAGCATGAGGGCGTCAGCATCTTCTGTGGGATTGGTGAGCGTTGCCGTGAAGGGGAAGAACTTTATCGAGATATGAAGGTCGCGGGTGTGCTTAACAATATGGTGATGGTTTTTGGCCAGATGAATGAGCCACCGGGTGCCCGTTTTCGGGTCGGTCATGCCGCGTTGACGATGGCTGAATATTTTCGTGACGATGAACATCGAGATGTTCTTTTGCTGGTTGATAACATCTTCCGGTTTATTCAGGCTGGCATGGAAGTGTCTGGACTGATGGGACAGATGCCATCCCGGCTCGGTTACCAGCCGACCATGAGTACGGAACTGGCTCAACTGGAAGAGCGTATTGCTAATACTGATACTGGCGCCATCACGTCTATTCAGGCGGTCTATGTCCCTGCGGATGATTTTACTGATCCGGCGGCGGTACATACCTTCTCACATCTTTCCGCTTCTATTGTTCTGTCACGAAAAATGTCCAGCGAGGGGCTATATCCAGCCATTGATCCTCTACAGTCAAACTCAAAAATGGCGACGCCGGGTATTATAGGTGAACGGCATTACGCGTTGGCGCAGGAGATCCGCCGGACGCTGGCACAATATGCCGACCTCAAGGACATCATCGCTATGCTCGGCCTGGAACAATTATCAACCGAAGACCGCCAGATAGTCGGGCGGGCGCGTCGACTGGAGCGTTTTCTTACTCAGCCGTTTTTTACCACTGAACAATTCTCTGGTCTGAAAGGTAGGCAGGTGAGTCTTGAGGATTCTCTGGACGGTTGTGAGCGTATCCTGCGCGATGAGTTCAAGGATGTACCGGAAAGCGCCTTGTATATGATCGGAGCCATTGACGAAGCGATTATCAAGGAAACGGCGGAGGATAAACATGTCGATAACGAGCATGCAGCTTAAGATCTTGCTGCCCTTTAAAGTATTCGCTGAGAAACATGATGTGTTGCGGATCGTCGCTGAATCACCTGGCGGATCCTTCGGTTTGCTGCCAAACCGACTCGACTGCGTCTCGTCGCTGGTACCAGGCATCCTGGTTTATGAAACTGCGGACGAGGGCGAGGTCTGTCTTGCGGTTGACGAAGGCGTACTGGTTAAAACCGGTAAGGAAGTATTGGTTTCCGTGCGTAATGCCATCGGTGGCATGGCGCTGGAGGAGCTCCATGAGGCAATCGAACAGGAGTTTCTGAAGCTGAATGAACAGGAAAAAAATGTGCGTTCGGTACTAGCGAAACTTGAGAGCAGTTTTATTCGCCATTTTACTGTCTGGCATCATGAGTAATAAAAATGGCAAGTCTTCCTCTGGCAAGAGTGATTTCAGCCAGCGGGTTGGCCTCAAGGCCGCACGCAAGCGTAACGCGCAGCGCCATGTGACGCGAACTGTCTGGACTGGGCTGGGCATGATGGGGATGATCGGTTGGTCTGTGGCGTTACCGACACTGCTCGGTGCGGCGTTGGGCCTATGGCTGGATGCTCGGTACCCAGGTGGACGATCATGGACACTGGCACTGCTGGTCGCTGGTTTGATGTTGGGGTGCTTTAGCGCGTGGCGCTGGGTGGTCAAAGAAGGTCAGGAAATACGCAAACAGGAGTCTGACGACGATGATTGACTCAGGAGTTTTAGTGCCGTTGCTGGCGGGTGTTGTATTTGGTGTCGTATTTTTTGGTGGCCTGTGGTGGACGGTTCAGCGGGCGATGTCGTCGCCGCGTGTGGCTCAGTGGTTTTTCGCCAGCCTGTTGGTCCGTTTGATGATTGTGTTACCCGGCTTCTATTGGGTTTGCGGCAAAGACTGGCAAAACTGGCTAGCGGCCTTGCTCGGATTCAGCATGGCTCGATGGGCCATCTCACGGGTAACCCGTCCGAGTATCGTGATTAAGGAAAACAATCATGCATCTTAGTCCCGACAGCATTATTTTCTGGCAGTGGGGCTGGTTCAATATCAATGCCACCATTGTTTATACCTGGGTGTTGATGCTGGTGCTGACGCTGGGTTCCTATCTTGTTACGCGGCGTTTGTCGCACGGGCTCACGCGTAGTCGCTGGCAGAACCTGTTGGAGATCGTCGTGACGGGCATTGTCACGCAGATTGGCGAGGTGGGCCTGACAAACCCACGCCAGTACCTGGCCTTTCTTGGCACATTGTTTTTGTTCATCGGCTTGGCCAGCCTATGCACCATTGTGCCTGGTTACGAGCCACCCACGGGTTCGTTATCTACTACGACGGCACTGGCTATCTGTGTTTTCATCGCCGTCCCTATGTTCGGTATCGCCAATTGTGGCCCAAGGGAATACCTGAATACCTATCTGAAGCCGACAGTCATCATGTTGCCTTTCAATATCATCAGTGAACTCTCACGCACTCTGGCTCTGGCTGCCCGACTTTTTGGCAATATGATGAGTGGAACGATGATCCTTGCCATCCTGCTGACCATTACCCCGTTTATTTTTCCGATCGTCATGAGTGTCTTGGGGCTGTTGACCGGCATGGTGCAGGCATACATTTTCAGTATTCTGGCAGCGGTTTACATCGCGGCAGCGACACGCGCTCGTACACCAAACCAAGAAGATAGCGCTGAAGTAAAAACATAAACAACGAAAGGAATTACCATGGATAGTATGACAGTTATTGCGGTAGTCTCGATCATTACAGCCGGCTTAACCATCGCTATTGGCAGCATTGGCCCAGCGCTAGGCGAAGGTCGGGCTGTCGCCGTAGCACTCAGTTCCTTGGCACAACAACCCGATGCATCGGCAACCATTACACGTACTCTATTCGTCGGGCTTGCGATGATCGAGTCGGTAGCCATCTACTGTTTTGTGGTGTCGATGATCCTGCTCTTCGCCAATCCATTCTGGAACTATGCCATCACTCAGATAACTGGAAAGTAGACCATGCTTATAGACTGGTTCACCGTTGGCGCGCAGGTTCTCAACTTCCTGATTCTGGTCTGGTTACTGAAGCACTTTCTCTATCTTCCCATACTTAATGCCATTGATGCACGAGAGCAACGGATAGAAAGAGAACTGGCCTATGCTGATGCCAAGAAGGCGGAAGCAGAGCAGGCCCGCGATGAGTTTCAACATAAGAATACGGCCTTTGACAAAGAGAGAGCCTCATTGCTGAGTCAGGCAAAGAAGACGGCGAATGATGAACGTCAGCGCCTGCTTGATGCTGCCCGTGAGGAGGCGATAGCTCTGAGTGCCAAATGTCAGGAACGTTTGCAAAGTGAAGCGCAGGAATTACAGCAGGAGATCAGCCGCCGCACGCGACAACAGATATTTTCTATTGCTCGCAAAACATTGGTTGATCTGGCTGATGTGACGCTGGAAACACGGATGGTTTTGGTTTTTGTGGCTCGGTTACAAAATTTGAGCACGGATGAAAAGCAAAAGCTGGTGGATGCTTTGCTCGTAGCGGCCCAGCCGATTGTTGTGCGTACGGTTTTTGAGCTGCCAGCCACAGACCGGACGATTATTGAAACTCAAGTCAGAGAACTGTTTGGCGCTAAAACGACGTTATGTTTTGAAACGGCCCCAGAAATGGTCAGCGGTATTGAGTTGAGCGCCAATGGGCAAAAGGTGGCATGGAGTATTGCCGAATACCTGGCCGAGATGGAAAACGGTGTTATTGAACTACTCAACGTGAAGACGGCTCAGAATGCCATCCCGGAAGAGGGTATTGTCAATGAGCACTAAGCCACTAAGCGATATCCTGGATCAGACATTCTCCAGCATAGACACAGCGTGTGAAGTGTTCGCTCCACAGCTGAAACCTCGTGAATTTGGGCGAATTTCTAGCATTGCGGCCGGTATTGCCAAGGTATCCGGCCTGCCAGGTGTGGGTTTTGAGGAAGTTCTTAATTTTCCTGGCGGCATTGAGGGTATTGCCTTCAATGTCGACGAAGACGAAATTGGCGTTGTCCTGCTTGGCAATTACTGGTTATTGCAGGCCGGTGATCTCGTCGAGCGTGGTGGTCATGTGGTTGATGTGCCTGTCGGTGAGCGGTTGCTTGGTCGGGTCATTGATCCAACAGGAAGACCGCTCGATGGGTTAGAGCCGCTGTTGGGCGGTACTCGCTTGCCGGTTGAACGACCGGCGACGCCGATCATGGATCGGGCCCCGGTTACTGTACCGTTACAGACGGGTATCAAGGTTATCGATGCGCTGATCCCGGTTGGTCGTGGTCAACGTGAGTTGATCCTCGGAGATCGACAGACCGGTAAGACGGCCATTGCGCTTGATAGCATCCTCAATCAACACGATAAGAACGTCCTCTGTGTTTACTGTGCCATCGGTCAGCGTGCTTCCGGTGTGGCAAAAGTTATCGCTGCGCTACGTGAAAAGGGCGCATTGGCTTATACCGTCGTGGTGGTCACGGAAGGTAATGACCCGCCTGGGTTAGCTTATATCGCGCCCTATGCGGCGACCAGCATAGCTGAATATTTCATGGCGGAGGGGCGGGATGTGCTGGTGGTCTATGATGATTTGACTCACCATGCTCGCGCCTATCGTGAACTCTCCTTGTTACTACGTCGACCACCAGGTCGTGAAGCCTTTCCCGGCGACATTTTTTATATTCACTCGCGGTTGCTGGAGCGAGCTACCCATTTAAGTCCAGATTTGGGAGGAGGGTCGCTGACTGCCTTGCCGATCATTGAAACAGAGGCTCAGGATATATCGGCTTACATTCCGACCAATCTGATCTCAATCACTGATGGGCAAATCTACTTGTCACCCGTGCTTTTCGAACTCGGCGTGTTGCCGGCGGTTGATGTTGGTAAATCAGTGTCACGTGTCGGTGGTAAGGCGCAACGCGCTGCTTATCGGATGGTAGCGGGTGATTTGAAATTGTCTTATGCCCAGTTTGAGGAACTTGAAAGTTTCTCCCGCTTCGGTGCCCGCCTTGATGAATCAACCCGCCAACAGCTCGATCATGGGTTGCGTATACGAGCTTGTCTTAAGCAGCAGGAATTGTCGCCATTGCCGGTACCCGTACAAATTACGGTTTTATTGGCATTGACTGCCGGGTTGTTTGACCGGGTGCCGCTAACCCGAATGGTTGACGCCGAGCTGGCCATTTATGCCGCGGCTGCCGATATGCCGGACGAATTAGCGGCACAATTAGAGACGGCCGATACACTGAGTGAGGCGGACAAGGCGTTGATAACTCAACTTGCGGAGCAGGCGTTGATCGCCTTCTTGCCAGAACTGGCTATCAAGGAGGGATCTTGAGTAATACCACTGTCAGCCTGCATCACAAGATTGGCACTGCGACTGATCTCGAATCTGTGGTACGCACAATGAAAGCCATGGCGGCGTCGAGTATCAGCCAGTATGAGAATGCCGTACGCTCATTGGATGACTATAATCGAACAATACAACTCGGCCTTCTTGCTTGCTGTCAGCAGCAGCATCCCGCTGTTACCGGTCAGTTAAAACGCGAAAGTGAAGGTGCCATCGGTGCGGTGATTTTCGGTTCAGATCAGGGGCTGGTTGGCCAGTTCAATGATCTTCTTGTTGAGTTCGCTGTCGAGACGCTGGGAAAATTGCCTGGACGGAAAATAGTCTGGGCCGTTGGGGAGCGAATCAAGGCTCGTCTGGCCAACAGCGAGCTCAGCGTTGGGGCAAACTTTCAGTTACCTAATTCAATCGGTGCGATCACATCACTGGTCGGACATGTTTTGCTTGAAATGGAAAGTTGGCGAACTCGGGGAAAAATTGGCCCTGTTTACCTGTTTTACAATCGCTCTATTTCAGGGGCTATCAGTGAACCGATCTGTCAGCGTTTATTGCCACTGGATGACGAATGGTACCGTGAGATGGCCAGTCGTCACTGGCCATCTAATAACTTGCCAGAGGTGATGCCGGATATTGCACGAACCATGTTTGCATTTGTGCGAGAGTATTTTTTTGTTTCTTTGTTCCGTGCATGCGCCGAATCACTGGCCAGTGAAAATATCTGCCGTTTGACGGCAATGCAACGTGCAGAAAAAAATATTGGTGAGATTTTAGAAACGCTGAGCAGTGATTTTCACCGATTGCGTCAGAGTGCTATCGACGAAGAGTTGTTCGACGTTGTTTCTGGTTTTGGGGCTTATGACCGGTGATCCGTAAACGCCGTTAAATCGACGTACTCATCAATATGCAGACCAAACCGATTGCAGCAAAAAAATGCTGATAAACGGGCTTAACGTAGGATATTCCGTTTTCCAAGCAGACCGTCTGACTCGTCTTAGTAACAGCGACTGGATGACGCTGAAAAAGCAGATTGATCAACATGAACTTCGGATTGTCAGTCTGGATGTTCCGACTTCATGGCAAGCGTTGTCGGATAAAGACCCCTCGCAGTCTGATCCGATCACCCGTGCTGTTATTACTGCCATCAACAATATGCTGATAGATCTGATGGCCACAATGTCGCATAAGGACTGGCTGAGCTGCTGTCAGAGGCAAAAAAAAGGGGTTGAACGGACGCATACGCTGGGGAAATACCGGGGAAAACAGGCCGATCTTGAGCGACACCAGAAAGTATTGTATTACCGGCAAGTGAAAAACCTGAGTATCCGGGAAACTGCGGATGCAACAGGTTACAGTGCTTCACAGGTTTGCCGGATACAGGCTCTTTATAAAGTCGGAGTCTGAGAATAAATAGTTTTAACATACAATAATCCCGGTTTATTAATTAGACCTTATTCCGGATAAGTCAATGAAATTGATAGAAAGTGAAGTTCGCGACGTGATTTCAGGGAGAAATGTCACAATCATCAAACCTGCCAATATTTATGAATGTGAACTCAGGGATGATGTATTCATTGGTCCTTTCGTTGAGATTCAAAAAGGGTGTGTAATTGGAATTGGAAGCCGAATCCAGTCACACACATTTATTTGTGAAAACGTAACATTAGGTCAGAACTGCTTTATTGGTCATAACGTAACATTCGCTAACGATCTGTTTCGTTCCGGAGCTCCGGATCCGTCATCGGATAACTGGATCACCATTACCCTTGGAGATTCGGTCACTGTGGGCAGCGGGGCCGCCATTCTGTCACCATATATATGCAGTGGTTCCGTCATTGGTGCAGGTTCCGTCGTGGTTAAACAGATCGAGATAAAAGGAGTTTATGCAGGGAACCCGGCAAGATTAATCCGGCCATTATGAAAAGAAAAAGGGACTGTTACGGCTAATGCCGGTCACTTAAGGTGGTCGGCATTGTTTTTTAAGGGATATTTCGACCTTTTTTCTCTCACTTCCCTCGCATATTCCCGCTCTTCGATCCCATATCCGGGTAGCCCGTTTACGGGCTGTAAGTAATCCATAGATGCAAATGTCAGATCGCGATGCGCCTGTTAGGGCGCAGCTGGTAACAGAGCCTTATAGGCGCATATGAAAAACCTCCGGCTATGCCGGAGGATATTTATTTTATACTCAATATAATTTATGCCTGCCGCTGCTGAACCCGATGACGGATCTGTAGTTTTTCCTGGTCGGTAATGAACGCCACGCTGAGACCATTTTCTTGTGCCTGACGAATATCTTCTGGTGAAAGGCCTGCCAGTGGTGCCGCAATTTGGTATTCATGGGCAATATCAATCCCCTGAACGGCGGGGTCATCGGTATTGATGGTAGCCGGGATGCCGTGATGCAGGAAATGCGCCAGTGGATGTTCTGCCAACGAGTTTACGGTACTGGTTTGCAGGTTTGATGTCAGACAGGATTCAATGCCTATCTGATATTCAGCCATATACTTCATCAGTGATGCATCAATGATAGCCGCCACGCCATGACCAATACGTTCCGCGCCCAATTGATTAATCGCTTGCCAGATGCTCTCTGGGCCAGCGGCTTCACCGGCATGTACCGTGATATGCCAACCGGCATCTCGCGCCTGATTAAAATGGGGGGTGAACAACTCGCCAGGGAAACCCAGTTCATCACCCGCCAGATCGAGTGCAATAATATGGTCTTTATGCGCTAACAGGGCACTCAGCTCTTGTTGACAGGCCTGAGTGCCAAAAGTGCGGCTCATGATGCCAATCAACCGGATCATGATGTCATGATTATTATCGCGGCAGCCGGCAGCGACGCCATCGATGATCGCTTCAACTACACCTTCAATTGGTAATTGGTGGTTCATCGCCATGTAATATGGAGAAAAGCGTAGTTCGGCGTAATCCAGACCGGCGCGCAACGCATCTTCAACGTTCTCGTAAGCGACTCGTCGGCAGGCATCCAACGACCCCAGCACGGATACGCCCCAGTCCAGCTTTTGCAGAAAACTCAGTAAATTGGGTTCAGTGTCAGTAACCTGAACATGTGGGAGTAGTGATTCCAGGGTATTTCCCGGCAAGTCAATGTTGAATTGCCGTCCCAGTTCAAGAATAGTTTGTGGGCGGATGTTGCCATCAAGATGGCGGTGGATATCCGTCAAAGGGATATGCGGATCAATCATTTTTTACTCTTGTTATCAATAAAATCAATTGGCAGTGAATTACTGTGCAGTATAAGAACAAACACCACCGAATTACCATTTGTTGGGAAAAAAGTGAGTATCACTACGTAGATATTACTTAAAGCAACCCCCGTGAAAGTCAGTTCACGGGGGCAATCAGATGGTTATTGTGTTACGGGTTTTTTCTGAGCGTTGGGCGTCTGTTCTTCTATGTTATTTCCTTCCGGCTGCGTGATGAGTGGGGCAATAAATTTAGCCAGCGGGATCTTTTGATTATTAAAGGTTACCATACCATCACTGTATTGCAGTGAGCTGGTAATGGCGTTGTTTTTGGTTACGGTTACCTGGCTCATCTCACCCAGACTGGCCATGAGTTGCGCTTGCTGGCGGGCCATGGCTTCGAGCTGTTTCTTTTCTTCATCGGTTGACGTTTTTGGCGCAACCTGAACCATTAATTCTGTCAGCATATCTATCGGCACATTTAATTTCGCATCCAGATTTTTGACTGATTTGCGGAAAATGGCTTCTTCATCAGACAGTTGAGATTGAGGTGCTGCGTCTGTTTTCAATGGATCGGTCAGATCCAGAGATAGGGTAAATGTACTTTCCCCTTTGGCGTTTTTCCAACTGACAGGTGAAATTTTTATGCTGGGATTGCCCTTAAGCAACTGAGGAAGATGCTGAAGTACCAACATGGCAATCTGCTGCTGATATATTTCAGGATCCAGGTCGACCTGCATCAGCTCTTCGGCTTTTTTCTGGTAATCTTCAGCGAATTGTTTCACCCCCAATCCGTCAAATCTGTCGTAGCTGATGTTCATCTTGGCTGATCCCAGATTTTGATCGCGCAGAATGAGGGAATCGATACCCAATGCCAGTTGACCCGCTATATTGGTTTGATCTTCTGTTATATGGCTGGATACCACAAAATTGTTGATAGTGACCGGAGCGCCACCTTGAACTTGCAGCTCCATACTCTTTAGCACAATTTTCCCATCACCCAGATTGATATCAAACTTGCCTTTGTGTGTATCGCTGTTTAGCGCCAATCCCTGAATACTCAGTGTTTCTGTCTGTCCCCACGGGTTTTTCTTCTCAATCGTCAGTCCACTGACTGTTCCTACAGCGTGAGCTGCTCGCAAATCGTGGCTGATATCGGCCTCTACTGTTGCGCCGCTGAAAGAAAACTTCTGTTCTTCGCTTTGATAATCAACTGGTATCAATACAATTTCAGAGCGGGTATCTCCATTGTAGGCAACTCGGGTTTCTGCGGTGAAGAATGGCTTATTCTTGGTTAATTTAAATAACGATTTCAAGGGATCACTGTTCGCCAGTTCACTGTGTACTGATGCCATGGCCGGCATCAGATTGAATTTTTTAATCTGTGCCAGTGGAAATGGGCCATGAGAAATAGTTTCATTAAATATCACTTTATCACTGGCGGATAAGAGTTGATGGCCATTAGCGGAGCCGTCAGATTGCAGTACATACGTCAGGTGACTGCTGAATATGCCACGCTGGTAATCTTGATAAACAACAGTTAACCCGGCATTCGGGTAAGCTTCTTTCAACCGGGCATTGATGTCGACGGTAAATTTAGCGACATTTTTTTCTATTTGCTTTCCTGTGAACCAGGACGCTCCTGTCCAGACGGCACCAAGCGCAACAATAATCCCAGCGGCCACTAATGATTTTTTTGTCACTTTATATACATCCTTTTAGTCGATTTTTGTGCAATATACCTGTCATACCCAGGGTATGCATGCAATTGGAGATGAGTAACATCAGGCAGTTAATGACTTATTATAGACGCGTGCAATGCATCCTTGTCCCCGAACCTGAACTGGAGATTCATAAGCCGGGATAAAACACGATTCACCCGGTTGAAGTACAACTTGCTGACGGCCTTTTTCCAATACCGCTTCTCCATCCATACAAAAGACAATCGCCGCGCTATCCTGAGTCAACGCGTGTGCCTCATCGGCAAGATAATGCAGAGAAAAAGCAAAGTCATCGACCGGAACAGGGAAATCAAGTTCATTACCGTGTTTGATTGGCACCGTAAGTAATTTGTCAGCAGGCTTGGGTTCAAATTTCACATTAGCCAGTAATTCGGGAATATCAATATATTTGGGCGTCAGACCGGCACGTAACACATTATCAGAGTTGGCCATCACCTCTAATGCTACGCCTTGCAAATAGGCATGAGGTGTTTCTGCGAATAAGAACATTGCTTCACCCGGTTGCAACGTAACCACATTCAGCAATAGTGGTGAAAATAAGCCACTATCATCTGGATAGAACTGAATAATGTAATGAATGGCCGCCCAGGGGCCGTCGTTCCGGTTCTTTAATACATTCTTTAGTACGCCAATCGCATTTTCTTTTTGCTCTCCGTCCATACTCAGCAGGTTGGCGAATAATATGGACAAGTTCTTGCCATCCGGTTGGCCCAAAAAGGTCGTGATGGCGGGATGTGCGTTGGCGACTGGCTGTAGCAGGGTGGCAATTTCAGACAAATCTCTAAAGCCGTTGATAGCCAGAAACGGCGTCAGCGCAAATACTAACTCTGGTTTATGGTTGGCATCTTTATAATTTCTTTCTGCCGCATCTAAAGGAATACCCGCCGCATTTTCACGAGAAAACCCTAATTCGGATGCTGTTTTACTGGGGTGAACTTGAATGGAAAGTGGTTGGGCTGCACACAACACTTTAAAGAGAAAAGGGAGTTCCCCGAATCGTTGTGCTACCGCCGCCCCTAAATGGCCGGCTAAATCTTGGGCTATCACCTCTCGCAGGTTGTGTTGTTGTCCTTGTTCATCAACCAGGCAGGAACTGCTCTTGGGGTGGGCACCCATCCATAACTCGGCCATGGGCAAATTATCAGGGTTATCAATTCCATATTTCTCTGTTAATGCACATTTACTGCCCCAGGCATAGTGTTGGATGCGATTAAGCATTCTTTGCATAACGGATTCCTGCCATTAAAAGGATTGTTAATTTTTATGATGAAAATGGTTAATAATAAGAGAGTATTAATTAACTACTTCAGTTTGCAATCATGGTAATGCTTTATGTGCCGCGATACCAGACGATGTAACGGTGATTCTGCTATTCGATCAACGCGTTATCCAAGGGGAAAATAATGGCAGCTACACGTATCGAGAACGATTCTATGGGATCAATAACAGTGCCTTCTGAACGGCTATGGGGTGCGCAGACACAGCGATCTTTAGAACATTTCCGTATTTCCGAAGAAAAAATGCCACAAGCATTGCTGTATGCACTGGCTCAAACCAAGCGATCGGCGGCGAAAGTCAATATTGACCTGGGACTACTACCGGAGGCGCGTGGGAAGGCCATCATTCAGGCCACTGATGAAGTGCTGGCAGGGGACCATGCTGGCGAATTTCCTTTGGCCATCTGGCAGACCGGTTCCGGGACCCAGACCAACATGAATATGAATGAAGTCCTGGCTAACCGGGCTAGCGAATTACTGGGCGGCGAGCGGGGCAATAGCCGGTTGGTGCATCCAAATGATGACGTTAACAAGAGCCAGAGTTCCAATGATGTCTTCCCTACGGCGATGCATGTGGCGGCGGTTATTGCGCTAACTGAACATTTGCTCCCGGCATTACGAACATTACAACAGACGCTGACCACCAAAGTTGGGCAGTTTAGCAACATTGTGAAAATTGGCCGTACGCATTTACAGGATGCCACTCCGTTAACTCTGGGGCAGGAGATTTCTGGCTGGGTCGCCATGCTACAACATAGTCACCGGCATATTGAGAACAGCATTCCCCATTTGTGCGAGTTGGCTCTGGGAGGAACTGCTGTGGGAACCGGACTGAATACCCATCCGGAATATGCCACTCGAGTGGCAGCCGAGTTGGCCGAACTGACAGGGCATCCTTTTGTGACTGCACCGAATAAATTCGAAGCCCTGTCAAGCTGCGACGCTTTGGTTCATGGACATGGCGCACTGAAAGGATTGGCTGCCTCGCTGATGAAAATTGCCAATGATGTACGCTGGCTATCTTCTGGCCCCCGCTGCGGTATTGGTGAATTACGCATTCCGGAAAATGAACCAGGAAGCTCGATTATGCCTGGTAAAGTCAACCCCACTCAGTGCGAAGCCATGACGATGCTTTGTTGTCAGGTCATGGGGAACGATGTTGCCGTTAATATGGGGGGCGCTGCCGGTAATTTTGAGCTCAATGTCTTCCGGCCAATGATTATTCATAATTTTCTGCAATCGGTTCGTTTACTGGCCGACGGGATGAACAGCTTTAATGTGCATTGTGCGGTGGGTATAGAGCCGAACAGAGACAGAATTACGCAGTTACTGAATGATTCACTGATGCTGGTTACGGCGTTAAATACGCATATTGGCTACGATAAAGCCGCAGAAATTGCGAAAAAAGCCCATAAAGAGGGGCTGACATTAAAAGCTTCTGCACTACAGCTAGGGTATCTGACCGATGAACAGTTTGAACAATGGGTTCGTCCCGATGATATGGTCGGTAGCCTGAAATTGAAATCATAGAGGTCATGCTGACGGGTGACCCCGCCGGTGAGCGATGTCAGCTTCATCATTTCTATTTGAAACCTGAACGTTTACATGCAGGTAGATAGCAACACATTTGTGACAGTGTCACTTCGGCTATGACTTATAGCGAACGCATTACCGTTATGACACTTCTTCATCGGTATACAGGTGCAGGCGGGGGATAAGTAGACGCAGCGCTTTCGCCTTGGGTTTGTGTTTGTACTGAATGTTATCTACATCGTAATCGTTCAATTCTCCGATCGTTGGTTTTGAGTCGCCGTACTCGTGCTGACAAAGCACAATCAATGGCGATGGACAGGGATGTTGTACCTGTTTTTGTTGCTCCTGATACCAGACTCTGGCGATAGGCTGAACCTTTACTGGTCGCTTTATTTTCAGTGTCGCCTGTTCTGGCAGGCGTTTAACATCCGCTATTTCCTGTTCCAGTAACTCTGACCATTGTGTTTTGCTATAAGGGGCCATACTACGGCCGGTTTTTAGGCTTTTTTCTAATTTTTCCAGTAGTTCATCCCGGCTGATGTTCTTGATAATATTTTTGTTGGCCCAGCCAAAACGTACGGAGGTGGGGTTGGTAATCAGCGTAATGGTTCGATAAACGCTTAATGTGATTAACCCTCGTAAGTGGGTATGCACGAAATCAAAGCGTTGTTCTGGCTCCAACCCGGATTCAACGGTAATCATGTGTTCCAGCTCTTTTTTCAGCGCATTGATGGTGTCAATCAGCTGATAGGCTTGCAGATATTGTTGATGATCGACGGAAAAGCACAACGCTCCTGGCAAGCGAATGGCAGCTTTACTGCTAATTGATTCTGCGTGATGGTGGATAAACAAACGTTGGAAATGCGCCAATCCCAGTTGGCAAGCCGCAGAACCCATCAACGGGGTTACGGTTATTTGGGTTATTGGGTCATGTTCTTTACCTTTTGGGATGTCTGGTAAAACAAAAACGCTCCCCGCCAGTAACTGGAAACCAGAAAATAGAGAAACCATTTCCGTCAAATGATATTCCAGAGTGGTAAAACAGGTATTCATTCGAGCTATCAGATCGTAGCGTGACATTATTATCGAACCATTTAGTTACAACATACATTAATATATACTTTAAATCCCCCACTTAGACAATGAGTTCATTATCGTTAAGCAGGGGAAAAAGGATATTCAGGCCATCATTACATGGATTTTATTATGACAGGCGCGGCAGTAATTTGAGGCGATAGCTGATAAACAATGCAATGAAAAGCAAGACTATCAAGAATAACGTAACTCCTGTCCAGCCATAGGCATACCAGAAAATACCGCCGGTGGTACCCGCCAGACTAGAACCAAGATAGTAAAAAAACAGGTACATTGATGATGCTTGTCCTTTACCCCGTCGAGCACGTATACCAATCCAACTGCTGGCGACTGAGTGGGCCGAGAAAAAACCAGCGCTGAACAGCATCATACCGATCAAAATGATCGCTAATGATGAAAAAATCGTCAATATTAAACCGAACATCATCAGTAATACTGCCGCGATTAATACGGGTCCACGGCCAAATCGGACGCTCATGGCTCCCGCACGAGGTGAACTGTAGGTGCCGGTGAGATAGACCACTGACAGTAAACCAACGACAGCCTGGCTCAGGTTGTACGGGGCGGAAAGCAAACGATAACCGATATAATTGAAAAGCGTGACAAAGGTGCCCATCAGTAGGAACCCTTCAACAAACAGCAGCGGTAGACCGTCATCCCGCCAGTGCAGTTTTAAATTAACCAGTAAGAATTTTGGTCGTAATGATCCGGCCCTAAAATGGCGGGATTCAGGCAGAATGCGCCAAAAGGTCAACGCTGCCAGTAATGCCAATACGCCGATAGCACCTACAGCCACCCGCCACGAGAAAAAATCGGTCAATACGCCGGTAATCAGACGACCACTCATTCCCCCAATAGAGTTACCACTAATATATAGCCCCATGGAAAAAGCCAATACGCTGGGGTGTATTTCTTCACTAAGGTAGCTCATGGCAACGGCGGCAACGCCGCTCAGCGATAATCCAAGCATGGCACGCATAATTAACACGGCATGCCAACTGGTCATAAAGGTACTGATCAGAGTACAAATTGATGCCAGCAGTAGAGAAACCACCATTACATTTTTACGTCCTACCGTATCCGATATCGGCCCGGTAAACAGTAAACCGACCGCCAACATAATGGTGGATATGGATAATGACAGACTGCTGGTTGCCGGTGATATACCAAAATCGGCCGAAAGCACGGGCAAAATGGGTTGTACACAATACAGCAACGCGAATGTTGCCAGACCGGCGGAAAACAGTGCCAGTGTGACTCGCATAAAAGCGGGAGTACCTCGTTTGATAAAAGGGGTTTTCACTTTGTGATCGAACGTGTGTTTCTCACGGTAATCCTGAATGTCATCAATGACGGAAACCGGCATTCCCTGGGAAGACAGCGGGGTACTCAAAATAAATCCTTATCCAAGCTGGTACAGCAATAATCAATTAGTGATGGGGATCATAGGATTAATCGATTGTTTTGTATAATATATTAATAATAATAAATGATATGTTTAAAATATGAATATTGAACTACGACATCTTCGCTACTTCATCGCGGTCGCCGAGGAACTACATTTTGGACGTGCAGCTGAAAAACTGCGGATCTCCCAACCACCGTTGAGTCAGCAAATACAATTGCTGGAAGCGCAGATTGGCGCCAGGCTATTAGAGCGCAACAATCGAACTGTACGTTTGACGCCAGCCGGCACCCAGTTTCTAAAAGAAGCCTGGGCTATCATCAATCAGGTCAATCAGGCCGCAGAACGGGCTGCCCGTATCCAGCGGGGAGAGATCGGCGAACTGAATATTGGTTTTACCTCGTCAGCCCCATTTATCAAGGCCGTGTCACAAAGTTTGCTGCACTTCCGTCAATCCTACCCGGAAGTGCATATCCAAATGCAGGAAACCAATACCAAGCAGCAAATTGAACCATTACTCAGCGGCAAACTTGATCTGGGAGTAATGCGTAATAATCCTTTGCCGGATGCACTGCGCCATCAATTGTTACTACATGAAGCGATGGTCGCGGTGGTTCATGAGGAACACCCGCTCGCTTCGACACCGGGTAGAACCATTAGCATTCAGCAGTTAGCAAACGAACCTTTTGTTTTTTTTGCCCGTGAAGTCGGCACTGCGCTTTACGATGAGACACTGACCTTGCTGAAAAACTATGGCATCACACCGTATATTACGCAGGAAGTCGGTGAGGCAATGACCATTGTTGGATTGGTGTCATCAGGATTGGGCGTGTCTCTTCTTCCCGCTTCATTTATGCGTATCCGGGTGGATGGCGTGAAATATCTGTCGCTGTCTGAACAGGATGCCATCAGTGAGGTGTGGCTGGTTACTCATCGAAATCGGCCAATCAATACAGCGGCACAGACGCTTATTTCACTTATGCTGCGTCAATAATGTCGTAAATGTGTGCAGCGAATCACATAACGAATCAAATATTTGACGGCTTTTCATAAAAACTACACCATAGCGACAGTTTTTTTATTTTGCAGTGTAAAAAATACCAACAATGCGTTAAAAACCAGGAGTCAGGTCAGAGTGATAGCCAGCGGTCAGCCCGGACATATTGATCAAATCAAGCAGATGAATACGGGAACGGTTTATAGATTGATTGATCAACATGGACCCGTGTCACGCATAGAATTATCCAAAAAGGCTAAGCTCGCGCCAGCCAGTATTACCAAAATTGTCCGGGAACTGATGGAAGCCCATCTGGTGCAGGAAACAGAGTATCAGGATGTTGGCAGTCGGGGCCGTCCCGCCATCGGACTGATACTGGATACCGAGGCTTGGCACTACCTTTCAATCCGGATCAGCCGCAATATCATTACCCTGGCGCTGCGTGATCTGAGCAGTAAACTGGTGGTTGAAGAGACGGTATCATTACCCACAGAACACCCACAACCTTTACTGAATCGAATTCTGCTGGAAATCGATCAGTTCTTCATTCGGCATCAGAAAAAGCTCGAACGTCTCACCGCGATTGCTATTACTGCTCCAGGGATGATTGATTCGACCACTGGCATTATCCACCGGATGCCATTTTATGATGTCGAAGAGATGGCCATCGGCCCGGAATTATCACAACGAACCGGCGTTCCTGTGTTCTTGCAGCATGATATTTGCGCCTGGACAATGGCGGAAGCATTGTATGGCGCTTCCCGCGGATGTCGGAACGTCATTCAGATTGTTATCGATCATAACGTAGGGGCGGGTATTATCACCGATGGACGGATTCTGCATGTTGGCAGTCGTAATCTGGTGGAAATTGGCCACACGCAGGTTGACCCGTATGGCAAACGTTGTTACTGCGGTAATCATGGCTGTCTGGAAACCGTTGCCAGCACTGAAAACATGCTGGAACTAGCCCAACAACGTCTTAATACCTCCATGAGTTCCCTATTACATGGATCGCCGCTTACGGTTGATTCATTGTGCGAAGCAGCACTAAAAGGTGACCAACTGGCAAAGGACATTATCATCGGGGTAGGGAACAATGTCGGTCGCATCGTGGCCATTATGGTAAACCTGTTTAACCCTGATAAAATCTTGGTAGGCTCGCCCTTGAACAAGGCGTCAAGTATTCTCTATCCAGCAATTATGTCGTGCATTCAACAACAATCGTTGCCAGCTTACAGTCATAATCTTCACGTAGAAGCCACTTATTTCTATAACCAGGGCACAATGCCGGGTGCCGCACTGGTCAAAGATGCTCTCTATAACGGATCGCTGTTGGTGAAACTGTTACAGGGATAATCTTCCCCGTCAGACTTTTCGCAGAAATACCATTGATTTCCACTGAAAAACAAAACATTGAGCTAACGCAAACTGCTCTGATCTCCCTTAGCCTAGACTTTGGTTCTCAGCAGTCTGTTCAGGCTCTTGGTCTATGTTTTCAGATGGTACTTCTGGAGTGGTGTTTTCATGTTAAAACGCATGTTTGTTACTGGTACTGATACCGCCGTAGGTAAAACGGTTGTATCCAAAGCGTTATTACAAACGCTATCGAAAACCCAAAAGGCAGTAGTGGGTTATAAACCGATAGCCAAAGAGTGCATGGAAACTGCAGAAGGGCTACGCAGCAAAGATGCGCTCATTCTGCAACAGGCATCAACGTTGGACCTTCCTTATAATCTCATCAATCCAATTGCTCTACTGGAAGATGAGATCAGTGCCAGCGAAACACCGATTAATTACAGTGCCATGACTGAAGGTTTGCAACAACTTAGTAATCTGGCAGATGTGGTCATTGTCGAAGGCAGCGGCGGCTGGCGTACACTCATGAACGACATGCGTATATACTCTGAATGGGTCGTGCAGGAACAATTACCCGTCGTGTTGGTGGTTGGCATCAAGCTGGGTTGTATCAGCCATGCACTGTTAACCGCACAGGCCATATTGAATGATGGTCTGCCACTGGTTGGTTGGGTAGCCAACCGTATCAATCCTGGTCTGGCTAATTATGCTGACATCATTAATGCACTGCGTAAAAAAATCCCGGCCCCGCAGCTAGGCGAATTACCTTATTTGCCTCGAGCGGAACAGCGGGATTTGTCCTTCTATATTGATCTTTCCGCCATCAATCAATAGTGTTTACTGTATCGAAAAGATGTTTGGGCTATCACTGCTTCCTGCCCTAAAAAGGAACAGGAAGCAGGGGGCGTGTTTACGGATTAATCGGACGACCGGTTCTACGGTCCAGACAACGTGCGGAAGAACTTTCCCAGTAGGCATTAAAATTGCTGCTATTTTTACATCTTTCGGCAGAATCAAGCGCCCTATCTTCACGATCGATATTTCTTAACTGACGATCTGCCAATTTTTCTTCGATCTTCACTTTTTTGTTACGTAGATTTCGAGTCTCGTTCCGATCTTCTTTACTCTGACGAACAGCTTCTTTTGATATGGCGCTATTACCATTATCAATAATAATCTGGTGTGTTTCAGCAATACTGGGAGTGCTAATACCAGCAAACACAACCAGCGACAGAGGAATCAAGGCACGCAGCAATGATGTGGGAAATTTTCGATTCATGTTGTCACCCTGACAAAACAGTTTTGGTTAATACAATTAATTAAATACAAGCGCTTATTTAACAACAAAGGAGATATACCATTCCTGATATTGATGAAACCATCATCCGCTTGGTGAAAATATCAAAAACGCAGGGAAAATCCTAATATATTCATCTCAGAAAACGGGAAAATTGTAAGTTAATAGCTTGGAGAATGGATGTAGCGAACTGAACTTGGCGCTGTTACGTCACAAGTGCCGGTCAGGTTGATGAGATCCCAGCTCGCGCACGCCAGATCTCGAACGCCACCATGGTAAGCGCGAGTACGACTGGACCGACAAAGAATCCCACCACGCCAAACACGACGACCCCGCCGATCAGCGCAATCAGCAGCGGCACAGTATGCAAGCGCAGGTATTTGCCGACGATGATCGGATAGAGTAGGTTGTCCGCGAGCCCGACCACGGCCGCGCCCCAGACCACCAGCAGCAATGCATGTCCCCATTCACCGTTGAGCAGCAGGAGCAGTGCTGCTGGTGCCCAGATAATCGGTGGTCCTAGCAGCGGGATAATCGACAGCAACCCCATTACGATCGCCCAAAACCAAGCCGCCGGCAGATCGAGCCACCAGAACATGAGGCCACCGAGAGCACCCTGGACGATACCGGCGAGCACCTTGCCATACATCGTCGCAAAGATAGTGTCGCTGACCACGCGGAAGACCCGTTCCGTTTCGGTCTGCGACAGTGGCAACAAAGATCGAACGCTCGCAAGCAACTCGTCACGATCCCGCAAAAAATAGAAGAGGAAGAAGAACGTCAGAACGAATTTGATCGTTCCCACGAACGATGACTTTACCGTAAAAGAACCGATCGCAGTCAGCACCAATCCCGCACGCTGCAACAAATCGCCGAGATCCAGGCGCTGTCGCAGCCACTCCCATGCCGGTGCGATCCAGACATGCTGAGAGAGCGCTTCGTCCCAGACATTGGACTCGATCTGTGTCCGGAGAAGTCTGTATCCGCTGAGAGCCTCGTCGATCATGCTGGGGATGACCATGCCGGACGGCACTATCAGTAGCAACGAGAGTATGGTGACGGACAGCGAGGCCGCGGCAGTGGGCCAGTGAATGCGACGGACAATCCAACGGTGCAGCGGCCAGCCGATCACCGCAAGCGCCGTGGCCCAAGCCAGTGAGGTAATGAATGGTCGCGCGATCAGATAGCATAGCAGCAATGCCAGAACGGTGAGCGCGAGCAATGCGAGGTTGGACAATCCACGCTCGGACCAGAAGCCCGCAGCAGATGGTTGCTGGCGATTGACGGGATCGGACTCGTTCATGGTCTTCGTGCCTCTCGTTGCGTTGCCATTGCGTCGTGTGCGGACTTACCTCGCCGACGCCAGAAGTGCTTTTCGAGCGACAGCACCGGTAGCCCGGCCAGCGCGACTAGCGTGGGTGCGATCCAGTCCGTCGCGTCGAGTGGATGGGTGTGGAACAGTGCGTTCAGTGGCGGCATATAGACGAAGCACAATTGTAGTACGAGCGTGGCGGCGATCCCGAAATAGACATAGCGGTTGCTGAACAGCCCAATGCGGAACGCACTCTCCGTCAGCGACCGACAATTCAGCAGGTAAGCGCACTGGAACAGGATTATCGTCGTAACGGCTACTGTCTGCGAACGCGCGAGCACGGGCGCAATGCCGGCCGCGAGGTCGGAGTGGTACTCGTAGAAGAACAGGCTCATTGCACCCATGGTCATCAGTGCGCCGACCAAAAACGTGCGAAAAACCAGGAAAGGTCCGATCAACGGTTCGTCCGGTGGTTTTGGTGGGCGGTCCATCAGGTCCGGTTCTCGGGCTTCGAACGCGAGCGGTAAGGCGAGGGCGATCGCCACGACAAGGTTGACCCACAGGATTTGCACCGGTTCGATCGGCATCTGCAAATGTCCGTCGACGATCGGGAAGAATAACACGGCAACCAAGATGATCATCGCCTGCCCAAGGCTCGTCGGCAGGATGAAGGCGAGCGACTTCAAGAGGTTGTCATAGACGCGGCGGCCTTCTTCCACCGCCGCGCTGATCGAAGCAAAGTTGTCGTCGGAGAGCACCATGTCGGCGGCTTCCTTAGCCACCGCCGTGCCACTTATTCCCATGGCCACGCCGATCTCAGCACGTTTCAGTGCCGGCGCGTCGTTGACGCCATCGCCCGTCATCGCTACCACCTGGCCATCGGCCTGCAGTGCCTTGACGAGCCGTAGCTTGTGTTCGGGCTCCACGCGTGCAAACACGTGCGTCTTACGTACCAGGGCGACGAGATTGGCATCGGAGGTCGTCTCGATCTGGTGGCCAGTAACAATTTGTGCACCATCACCTTCGCCGTCGAATAACCCGAACAGGGTGCCGATCGTACGTGCGGTAGCCGGATGATCGCCCGTCATCATCTTTACTACAATACCGGCGCGCTGGCAGGCGCGAACGGCCTCGATAGCTTCTTCTCGGGGTGGATCGACCATTCCCACCAGACCGAGCAGGCGCAGTTCACGCCGCCATGTGGCGTCTTCGAGGCTCGGGATAGTGTCGACCTGGGCAGTGGCGACACCAAGCACGCGCATGCCGCGTTCAGCCAGTGAATGCGCTGCCCCTTGGACAATGTCGAACTCAATCGACTGACCATCAATCACCGGACACAGCTTGGCCACCACCTCCGGTGCACCCTTGATGCAAACCAGCTGGCCACCCTTAGCGTTGGTATGTAAAGTCACCATGAACTGCTGTTCGGAATTGAAGGGAATCTCGTCCAAGCGCGCGTAAGCCTCGCGCAGCTCGTCTTCATTGAGCTTCGCCTTGCGCGCGGCAACGACGAGCGCACCTTCGGTAGGGTCGCCGACGATCTTCCAGCGACCGCCATCGTTTTCCAACGTGGCGTCGTTGCAAAGAACAGCAGCGCGCAGCAGTTCGGTCGCCACTGCGGACGCGGCAGGTGCCAAATCATCGTTATTATGCAGTTCACCTTCGGGCGCATAACCGGTTCCAGTAACTGCGACGGTTCCCGTCGGTGTCCACAGCGCTTTGACGGTCATCTCGTTGCGCGTTAGCGTTCCGGTCTTGTCGGTACAGATGACAGTAATGCTGCCGAGCGTCTCCACTGCAGGCAAATGGCGGATGATCGCTTTGCGCAGCGCCATCCGTCGCACACCGATCGCCGAGGCGATCGTGATCACAGCTGGCAGCCCTTCGGGGGTTGATGCAACCGTCAGCGTGATCGCCGCCAGTGCGCTGTGGATCAACGGGTACTCGCGCAGCAGTCCGACGACGAAGATCAGCACGGCGACCATCACGATCCCCAGCGTGATCGTCCGCGCCATGTGGCCTAGCCGGCGTGTCAGCGGCGTCTCCAGCTCGACCGTTTCGCTCAGCAGTTGCGAAATGCGGCCGAGTTCGGTACGGGCACCGGTGGCGATGACGATGCCCTTCGCGGTGCCGGCAACGACCAGCGTGCCGCCGAACGCCATTGAGCGCCGATCGCCAAGCACCGCCTCGGCCTTCACCGGTGCTTCGAACTTACTTGCTGGCACCGACTCACCGGTAAGCATTGCTTCTTCGACTTGTAGCCCGTTGGTTTCAAACAGCCGGACGTCGGCCGACACCTGATCGCCTGGCTGTAGTAGCAACACGTCGCCAGGTACGAGTTCATGTGCGGGTACAACGGTCGCATCGCCGTCGCGCGTGACAGTTGCCTGCTGCGGCATTAAGTTGCTCAATACCTCGATAGCTTTGCTCGCACGCATTTCCTGCGCGAAACCAACCAAGGTGTTGATCACCACGACCGTCAGAACGACCACTCCGTCGGTAACCTTGCCCATCAACGCAGCGATCAGCCCGGCGGCGATCAGCACGTAGATTAACGGGTCGGACAACTGACGCAGCAGGATCTTAAGCACACCGCGGCGTGGTCCGCGCTCGATATAATTCGGCCCGTGCTTGTTCAACCGAGCCAAGGCTTCCGTCGATGACAGGCCGTCGTCGGAGCTTTTCAGTATACTGAAGGTCTGTTCGACCGGGAGTGCGTGCCATGTAGGCAGAGGATCGGATGAATTTTCCATTTAAGTACCCTAATGTACCCATCACGCTCAGTGTCCCTCTGGAAACCAAACGTGATGTTTTCTCTAAAAATCGGCTGAAGTAAGCAGTATTAGGGTAAAACCCACGCTATCACTCGTCTCGATACACCTTCAACCCAGCGAAAGTCTGGTTGACCGGCATCATTTCCAGTGTGTTGATGTTAACGTGTGCAGGCAGAGTAGCAACCCAAAATACCGCTTCGGCGATATCATCCGGCATCAGAGGGTCTGCTTTATCATAAGTTTGATGAACTTTGTCCTCATTACCTTTAAAACGCACCGCCGAGAACTCGGTACCACCGACCAGTCCTGGTTCAATATTGGTCACTCGCACACGGGTACCAAACAGATCGGCACGCAGCCCCAGGCTGAACTGACGTACAAACGCTTTGCTGGCACCGTACACATTGCCGCCGGCATATGGCCAGTTACCCGCAGTGGAACCCATATTAATAACATGGCCAATATTACGCTTTACCATATCAGGCAACAGTGCGCGGGTCACAAAGACCAGCCCTTTATTGTTGGTATCGATCATCGTTTCCCAGTCATTCACATAAGCCTTATGAGCGGGTTCTAAACCCAGCGCCAGCCCGGCATTATTCACCAGAACGTCGATGTTACGCCATGCAGCAGGTAACGACGTGATAGCCTGATCAATTGATTTTTGATTGCGAACATCTAAACGCAGGGTATGCAGAGACGCTCCCAGTTCATCTTTCAGTACATCCAAACGCTCCTGGCGACGTCCACAGGCGATAACCTTATGACCTTCTTTAATAAATCTTCGGGTAATGGCTTCACCAAATCCGGCTGTGGCACCAGTAACAAAAATAATCATGCTGTTTTCCTCTAACGGCTATTTCATTTTTTCAGATAAGGGGCGATCAACGATAAATCAGCGGGGGAAAGACGATCAGCGGCGGTCTGAGCCTGATGCCAATAGGGATAGATCAGTGGCGGGCGACTGACTTCATCCAACCGTGCAATCTCTTGCGGGTTAAGTACAATATCCACCGCTTTAAGATTATCCTCTAATTGATCATCCGTACGAGCACCGATGATCACTGAACTGACCGACGGGCGAGATAATAGCCAAGCTAGTGCAATCTGCGCCGCCGAAACACCATGCTGCCCGGCAATCTCGACCAGCACATCGACGATATTGTATAACAAACCTTCATCCCGAACCGGTGGCTCATTCCAGTGTTCCAGATGCCGTGTCGTACCATCGGGTGCCTGGTCACGCCGATACTTCCCGGATAGCAGCCCACCGGCCAGCGGACTCCATATCAATACGCCGACGCCTTGATCCTGCGCTATAGGCAGCAATTCATACTCTGCTTCCCGAGACTGTAGCGTGTAATGAATTTGCTGGCTTATTGGGCGCGCGGTACCTGATTTTTCAGAAAGATGTAACGTTTTCATCAGGTGCCAACCGGAAAAATTGGAAATCCCGACATAACGAACCTTACCGCTGCGTACCAGATAGTCCAATGCGTCAAGCGACTCTTCCAGTGGTGTCAGGCCATCCCATTCATGCAATTGATAAAGGTCGATATAATCCGTACCCAATCGCTTCAGACTGGCTTCACAAGCACGAATAATATGATGGCGTGATGACCCTCGGTCATTCGGTCCATCGCCCATGGGAAAACGAGCTTTACTGGCGATCAACACCTGGTGGCGTTTTTCCTTGATTGCCTGACCAAGAATTCTTTCCGATTCACCGCTGGAGTAAACATCAGCGGTATCAAACAGATTTATCCCGGCATCAATACAACGATCAATCTGGCGACGCGCACCTTGCAGGTCCGTGTTTCCGGTTTTCGCAAACTTTCCCTGACCGCCAAATGTCATGGTGCCCAAACTCAGGACTGACACTTTGAGACCGGAGTGGCCTAACAGACGATATTCCATCATTTAACTCCCTGATTGGTTGCAAGACAGTAATGACTCTGTGCCACTTTATACAAAAAATCCAGTAAAGTGATACCGTAGCAATCACTGAATATTCATCCGTCGTTGATTTCCTGATTGTCTGCCTCAACAGCCTCATAAAGGCGTTCCAGAATATCGGGGAATGCTGACTGAACCCGGCTCCAACTGGGAACAAACGGTTTATCGCCGGGGCTTTCGCTATAAATCTGGCCGGATAGGGTAATAACATCCGAGAACAACTCCACCGCAGACTCTTCAGTATGACGATCAAAATGCAAACCATTCATACGCGCATCATGTTCAAATGCATCGATCATATCCAGCGCTGTTCGGTAATAGGTGGCGCGCAGTACCCGGAATGAATCTGTAGTAATATTCACCCCCTGAATCGCCAGCTTACGATACAGCGCTTTGGTGATATCCAGCGCCATGCGTTGCAAGCCAGACGTTGGATCTGTTTCCGACATCGGCTGGTGCTTGTGATCATAATTATCAGCGATATCCACCTGGCAGATGCGGCTGATTGACGTGCCTCGGTAAATTTCCGACAGCACGCCGATTTCCAGCCCCCAATCACTGGGTATTCGCAAGTTACGTAGCACATGGCTGCGCATGGCGAATTCTCCTGACAGGGGATAACGGAAACTGCGCATATACTCCAGATAGTCTGAATTACCGTAGACACTACGTAACGATTTCAGCAGCGGAAACACCAGCAAACGCCCGACACGCCCATTCAACTTTCCTTCAGCTACCCGAGCGTAGTAACCCTTACAAAAGTCGTAATGGAAGTTTGGGTTGGCGACCGGGTAGAGCAGCCGGGCCAACATGCTACGGTCATACGTGACAATGTCACAATCATGTAGAGCGATGCAAGACGAACGCCGTGAAGCCAAAGTGTACCCGACACAAAACCAGACATTACGTCCTTTGCCTGGTTCCATCGGCGCCAACTCTTTTTCGGCCAATTCCTGACTTAACGCCGTAAGGCGAGGGCCGTCATTCCATAAGATACGGTGCCGTTGTGGCAACCGAGAGAAAAACGTGCGTGCATGTTCAAACTGATCACGATCGGCACGATCTAATCCGATCACTATTTCACCGAGATAGGGAACCTGTGCCAATAGGTCAATAATCTTACTAAGCGCCGGTCCCTCCAGTTCAGAAAACAGGGAAGGGAGGATCAGTCCCATACTGTTCTGCCCGGAAAAAACCTGTAGTTCATATTCAAGCTCTTCCACACTGCGCTGAGTAAGATTATGAAAGTTCGTAATAATGCCATCCTGATAAAAATCACTCATACCGGTTCCCCTCACGTTAAATAATCGACTCGCCATCAGCGAGAAAATGGTTAAGGCCTTCACTCCATCCTGACGGGCCAGATTGCTGAGTGAGGTATATCTTATTATGATTTTTTTGTGACATTGTCACGTGCAAGTGAGATTTGTTTTTGATAATGACAGCGTAATCAGTGGATTCCAGCATTGAGACATCATTCGGGCCATCGCCCAACCCAATTGTGAGCATTTCTGTTTTTCGTTGTTGCACATACTGTGATGTCAGCCAATTGACGGCATTTCCCTTGCTGACACCACGACCCATCACATGATAAAAACGGCCACCCTGTGTCAAAGACAAGCCGTATTTCTCCAATGATTGCCGGAATCGACCTAAAGCGATGTCATCATCAAACCACTGCAACGGTTCAGAAGCTTCACGTTGACGGGCTAATGCAGACTCCTCGATCCCCAGACCGGTGATATCGGAGACCTTCTCATCATCCATGTCAGAGAATCCTTGAAAATCAAATTGATACTCTTTATGTAATGTGCCTAATACCTGGCAGATAAACGAATAGTCAGCATTAAAAATCTTACGGGGATAATCGGGATGTGATGACCAACTGCGCGGTAAAGTAACAAGCGCACCATTTTCAGCGATAAAAGGATATTCATGCAGTCCCATTGCTTGCTGTAGTGGTACCACTTCAGCAGCCGTTTTACTGCTTGCAATAATCACTGGTACCTGATGCTGCTGCAACCGGACCAGCCAGGGAATTGCCGGTTCCCAGCTATAAGTATCGTGGTCCAACAGAGAACCATCCAAATCGCTAAAAACTATCAACGCAGAACTCAATTCAGGCATTCAATCTCCTTCTGGTTCTGAACCGTTTCCCAATTGGAGAGGTATGTATCGTATCAATATGATAAATATAATAAAAATCACATTTACTTATTCTATATAAGAATAGCGGTTATCATAATTAACGCCAACAAGCATGAAACAGCGAGAATAGAGAAGGGGAACTAAATCAGTTTTTTCAATAAGATATTGGATAATAAAGGTAACGCGGCCAGCGACGTGAATTTACGGCATAGCCACCATAAACTCACATCGTCAACAATAACAAACCTAGCGGCGGCCACGCAGATGAATGTTGGCAGACCATTCGTAAGTCACGGAAGTATCAGGTTTGAATTTGTTTTTCTTTCTACGCGCGGTGAGTTGCTTCGCGGCAGTCTCGCGCTCCTTCATGAGGTTATCGATGTAGTCATCTTTAATATGATTGTTTTCAGAATTAGTGAGCGGACGTCCGTGTTTTTTTCTTTCCTGATCGAGCAGTGTCTTAAGTTGACGCTGTTCACTTTCCGTCATGTCCTTCTGGGTCAGTCTGGGTTCTGGCATGAGAATCGGCCTGATAAAAGAGAGGGTGCTATCATTGTAGAGGAAAACAGCGCTGAACTCATAAAAATCGGAAACTGTGTGATCAAGCGTCCATATCAACTGCGCTAGCTAGGTAGTCTGTAATCTGTTTTTGCTTTGTTCTGATATCACTGCAAATTATCATTCTGAAATAATTCTTAACAAACATGCCATGAACACATTGTTTACTTTTTATTAACCAATGCTATTTTTAAACTAATTATGGAATTTTGATATGCATTATGGTCAATAGACTGATGACGGGTTATTACTCTATGGAAAATAATTATTTATCAACACAAATGTATTCTTTCCGTAAAAATTATTACCTTCATATTAATAATTTATATCAATCAATATGTAAAAATATAGCAGAGGGAAGCAGGAAACAATTTATAAATACGTGGGATAACCTTATCATTGATGATTATCTGCAAGAGAAGACCCTCCGGGAACGGCGTATTTGTAAAGCAGTCGTAGAGGAGTTTATTCCCCGTTACAGCACAGAGTTTTATCTGAAGAAAGCAACTGATTATCAGCAAAAAATAGAGATGATGCGTAATGCTGCCGCCTGATTCCAAAATGATACCTGGTAGCCAGAGTGAGATTTTACAAGGGGTAGGGGATGCTTTGCCATTTGTATTTACGCTTTTATTGTCATTCAGCATGATTGGACTGCTGAGTTATCAACAAGGGCTGGGTTTTTTCCACAGTTTATTATTCAGTGGAGCACTAATGTCAGCCCCTCTACAGATGACGTTACTAGAGGTTTCGCAACATACTCTGTCATTTGTGATGGTGTTAATCTCTGCGTTAAGCATCAACCTGCGATTTATGGTATTTACGTTGAGTTTACGCGGCAGCATGAAAGAAGGAGTGGCTGGTTATATTCCTTCCATTCTGGTTATGGCGAACGCGGCGTTTACCCTGATGTCGTTACGCAGGGAACAATATCCGCTGACCCGTCGTTACTGTAATACAGTGAGTTTCACACTTTATGGCACGGCGCTGACCGGAACCCTGGTCGGTTATTTTTTTGCTTCTGTAGCGGGAAAAGATTTTGCTGAAAATATAACGATTATCGTGGCTATCTTTATCGCTTCTTCTTTGGGAAAAATGGGCAAAGACAGAGACCAATTGTTAGCACAAATTGTGGCGCTTCTTTCCTGCGCAGTCAGTTTATGGTGGGGAGGCGTTATCAATCTGATGATGGTTCTCGCCATCACGCTTTTAATAAGTTTTTGCTATGACCGATAAGCATTATTTTTGGGTTTTTATTAGCATGTATTTCTACTTTCTCTGGGGTGCTGGGGTTACGGTACCCACAAAACGTCAGATTCTGTCTGATTCTATGTTGGTGCGCATAATGTATATTATGTTAAATATGATTTATGATGATGCACCAGGCAACTATTACGGTATTACGCCTCTCCTGCCTCATCCGGAGCCGCATCCACACTATAATGAACGGCCAACCAAATCGTTGGTTTTTGGGGATCTGTCCATTCAACACGATGCCGGAATATTCACAACCCGCACATCAGATTCATTTTCAAATCGTAACCCGGCAGAACCTTGTAACACCGTTACCCACTCGCTTTGCGGCTGACAATACCAAAATCCTGGTGGACTCGATTGCCCGGTTGAAATAATTCTCTCGATGCGAATATCTGGCCGCGTGAGTAATACCTCGAAAGTTTCAGCTTCTCTTCCAAGAGCCGCTTCAGGAAAATTGGTGAGCAAATTGGTTGTCATTCAACTATCTCCTTTCGCTGCGTATTTTTCATCTTTCTATGTGATCGCGCTACGTGAATTCTGCTGCATTGCAGTACTGATGAAATCTTAGAATTCACGTAGCGCATCCGTCTATTTAATACGTTAACGACTATAAACCGGCATAGGCCTTCTCAACTTTCGCCATATATCTCGGTGCCTGAGGTGCTGGATGATGTTGACGGATATGCCAGCTAAAAGCTGCCGGTGTCAGTTGATTAATCATCCGAATAGCAGCTTGCCGGTTACTTGAAAAAGTCCGCAACAATGCCCCCGCACCGTTGACATAGGCTACTTCGGTTGCGTAACGCCGCGTGACCGGATTGTTGATCCAATTTAGTTGTTGATGCTGCAACGAGCTGATATACGCCGTTCCCAGGTCAATATTGGTTTCCGGATCCAGTAAATCGTCGTCATCAGGACAGCCACGTTTACCTTTGTAACGGTACGCATCACAGCCACTGGTGGACGCTTTAAGTTGCATCAAACCGATTGCATTTGAAGGACTTACCGCTTCTGGATTAAAATTGGATTCGACCTGGATGATCGCCTTAATAAGTTTTTGATCAACTTTATAATTGTCAGCAGCTTCCTTAATCTCATCATCATAGGCGTGCGGGTCATATTTCTTATAATGAGGTTTGCTGGAGCAGCCTGCCAAAATCATCAGTATGATAAACATGCCTAATCGTGACGAATGTTTGAGTAGTGAAGTCATGGAATTACCAAGGTTAAATAAGCAAAAGTAAGTACGTGATTTCGGACACTGACAAGATACCGTTATCGTTACCGAGGGTCATATATTAAATGGCGTTTTACGCTGATCTCGTTTACTAAAAGTGCGAATATCTGCGTCAGTACCCTGCTCTCTGTCTATCCGGTTTATCATAGACATCCATCACTTGACATATTTAATACAAATTGTATTTTTAATGCCATGCTTACATTTCTGATTATCGTCCCGGATGGGGGCTTGTTGTTCGAAGCGGCGGGTATCGCCGACATTCTTATGCAGGCGAATTGCCTGATGCCAAATTCGGCCTATCAGGTGACCGTTGCCACCACGCAACCGCATCATGTGGTTCACGGTGCGTCAGGCTTGAACCTGCTGGCCGACCACCGACTTTGCGATCTCAACCCTGAACTTCCGCGTGATACCATCATGATTACCGGCAAAGGCCTGACCGAAGAAGAAGGCGCCAGCGTCGTTGATTGGATTCAACGTGCGGCGCCCCACACTCGGCGTGTGGTTTCCATCTGTAGCGGTGCAATGCTTTTGGCTAAAACCGGTCTGCTTGACGGACGTCATGCCACCACGCATTGGCGACTGCTCGATACTTTGCAAGCCGAGTTTCCTCAGGTCACGGTCGAGCGTGGTCCGATCTATGTTCAGGATGGGAATGTTTGGACGTCAGGCGGCGTCAGCTCTGGTTTTGACCTTACTCTCGCTCTGGTTGAGGACGACTATGGGTTCAATCTGGCTCGCGATGTAGCACAGGATCTGGTGATGTTCCTCCGCCGCCCTGGAGGGCAGTCACAATTCAGCCGCTATCTTTTGAATCAGGCCAGTGAAGGGCCGATTCGTGATCTTCAGTCCTGGATTTCTGAAAATCTTGCTGATGACTTATCTGTCGAAAATCTGGCGGAACGCGTTGCCATGAGCCCGCGGAATTTCACCCGTGTGTTCACCCGTGAAATCGGAATTACCCCGGCTAAATATGTTGAGGAAGTTCGTCTGAGTGCCGCCAGACAACGGCTTGAACAAACGAAACAAAACATCGAACACATCGCGTTCACTACTGGGTTTGGCAATGGCCTCAATCTGCGGCGTGTTTTCGAAAGAAATTTGCAGCTCACACCAACAGAATACAGAGAACGCTTCTACTCACGCCTGATGGCGTAAATTGATTCTTTATTGTCATTTACGCCAATCTCCTTTCGCTCTACATTAAATGCAAGTCAGATAACAAAGGGGTATTGATCATGGTCAAAGTAGGTATCAATGGATTCGGCCGGATTGGCCGAAATGTCTTGCGCGCCGCGCTGGGTCGTAACGATTTCCAGGTGGTTGCAATTAATGATCTCACCGACAGTAAGACTCTTGCCCATCTTCTGAAATACGATTCATTATCCGGCACGTTAAAAGCTAATGTCGAAGCTGGTGAAGGCCAGTTGCTGGTCGATGGCAAAGCCATCCGGGTTTTCTCCGAAAGAGATCCAGCAGCGATTCCATGGAGTAGCGTTGGTGTTGATATCGTGATTGAAGCTACTGGTTTCTTCACTGAAAAAGCCAAAGCTGAAGTGCATATCATCAAAGGTGGCGCGAAACGTGTCATTATTTCCGCACCGGCTAAGAACGACGATATCACTATCGTCATGGGTGTGAATGACGGGCAGTACGATCCGGCCAAACACAAAGTGGTCAGCAACGGCAGTTGCACAACAAATGGTTTGGCTCCGGCTGCCCAGGTTCTACATCAAACCTTTGGGATTGAGCACGGGTTGATGAACACCACTCACGCCTATACCAACAGTCAGGCGTTGCACGATCAACCTGAAAAGAATCTACGTGGTGCGCGTGCCGCCGCGGTTTCGATTGTCCCTTATTCCAGCGGTGCGGCGAAAGCGATAGGTAAAGTCATCCCGGAACTAGATGGCCGCATGACCGGCTATTCGCTGCGGGTTCCCGTTCCGGTGGTCTCCATCGTCGATTTGACCGTAAATCTGAAACGTGAAGTGACAATTGAAGAGATTAATGCGGCGTTCCGTAACGCCGCTGAATCCGGCCCGCTCAAAGGCATTCTGGGCTACAGCGAAGAACCACTAGTATCAAGCGACTACCGCGGCGACCCGCGCTCATCCATTATCGATGGACTTTCTACACTCGTCATCGGTGGTAAGCTGGTCAAAATTCTTGCCTGGTACGATAACGAATGGGGCTTTTCAAACCGTCTGGTTGATCTGGCCCTGCTGATGGAAAAACGAGGCTTATAATCCCTTTTCTCCCTGCTAGACGTTTTAATGAATACCGCCTTTTGGCGGTATTTTTACATGACTTACAGATGAGCGCTCTGTTTTAAATTATCTACTGTATGTTGTAACTAATAATGGTTGTTCTACCAATTTATGATTGTGTGATACCGATCGAAACTAACGCCTTAATTGTGCCAATTTTTATTAGTGCAATATTAAGTTATGAAATTTTATTACTAATGGCATTTTATTATAAAAAAATTTATTTACCGAATATACATCTACAGCTGTCACTATTCTATTAGATCGTCTGCATATCGCCATGCGACAAACCTTGTATACTCAAGCTACCTCAATATGCAGGATATAGCGTGCTTATCACCATCGTTGTGGAATATAACCGAAGGAATGGTATTCCCTTCCAATGGGAATTTTCGACAAGTATCACTTGTCACTCAAATTGCTGCCTGTCTTTTTACCCCAAGTGATATTTATAAAGAAATACCACTTAAGGCTGCTTGAGTATATGGTTTTTATAACGTAATGAGGCAATAAATGAAAAATTTAAATTATATTTTCAATACCGGATTGGCAATATTTATGCTGGCAAACAGCGGAGTCGTATTAGCCGCGACGTGCAGTAGCAGTGGTATCAGTGGTGTTAGTGCGAGTCGTATTTATTATGTTACTACAGGGGGGTCGAGCAGTAATAGTGGCAGTAGTTTTGATTCTCCGATGAGTTTTAATACTGCGGTAACAGCAGTGAAAGCAGGAGAAATGATTTTATTGAAACCCGGTACTTATACGATTACTTATACCAAAGGCAACAAAAATACGATTACCTTCAGTAAGTCTGGAAGTAGTAGCTCACCCATTTATATTGCTACTGCAAATTGTGGTCGGGCGGTGTTTGATTTTTCATTCCCGGATGACCAGTGGGTACAAAACTCCTTCGGTTTCTATGTGACAGGAAATTATTGGTACTTCAAAGGAATTGATGTAACTCGCGCTGGCTATCAAGGTACCTACGTTACTGGCAGTCACAATACTTTCGAAAATATGACTTTTCACCATAACCGAAATACGGGGTTGGAAATTAATAAAGGTGGTTCATATAACACAGTGATTAATTCGGATGCCTACCGCAACTATGATCCTAAGAAGAATGGCAGTATGGCTGATGGCTTTGGACCGAAACAAACTCAAGGACCGGGGAATAGTTTTGTTGGTTGTCGTGCCTGGGAAAACTCTGATGATGGATTTGATCTATATGACAGTTCTGAGAAAGTTGTCATTAAAAATAGCTGGGCCTTTCGTAATGGAATCGACTACTGGAATGACAGTTCATTCAGTGGTAACGGCAACGGTTTCAAGTTAGGTGGAAATGCCGCTGTTGGTAACCATCTTATCACTCGCTCTGTAGCTTTCGGCAATGTAAATAAAGGTTTCGATCAGAATAATAATGCCGGCGGTGTTACCGTTATAAACAACACCGCATACAAAAACGGTATTAATTTTGGTTTTGGGAGCAGCGTTGATTCCGGCCAAACGCATTATTTCCGCAATAACGTGTCTTTATCGGGATCGGTCACTGTCAAAAATGCCAATGCAAAATATGACTCATGGGATACAGGCCCAAGCGCTTCTTCTTCTGATTTTGTCAGCCTGGATACGTCATTGGCGACAACATCACGTAACACTGATGGGTCATTACCGGACACCGCCTTATTCCGTTTATCCTCTACCTCGCAATTAATTGATGCTGGGTCTAAAGAAAGCGGCATCAGTTATTCCGGAAGTGCACCTGATTTAGGTGCATTTGAGCGGGATTAGTCGGCTATTCATTTTTTTACAGGGCTGCATATTAATATTATGCAGCCCTGTTTTTCATGACTTAAATAAGATTGGAATATCAGTCACAGACCCCCATAAGAGTCCAGGAACTATTGCTACCTGGCACTGATGACGTATGCCAGTTCGCACTATAAAGATTGCCTTTATAGATGATTAACTCACCAGCTTCATTATGGTTTGCTTGTCCACCATCCCAGTCTTTACTAACCCAGTCAGGATAAATACTGACATTATTACAACTTGTAGACGTTGTTGACTCACTTGTGCACGAATAATACTTGACCCCCACTCATTTTTTAGCATGGTAACTGTGGAGGATTTGTAGAATTTCTCTCCCCCCCAGCCATTGTTACTCCAGAATAAACTATTCCCAGCAAAGCTTTTTACTTGTTCACCTGCATAAATTTTATTACCGCTGACAGATAAAGGCTCAACGCTTGCCCACTCATTATGGGAAAGACAGACAATACTTAATCCTAAATAAACGCAAGATAGAAAAACGTTTTTGCAGAGGAAATGGTTTTCACTATTGATTACTGATTTTTCATTTAAACAGAAAAGAGGCATATATGAATCTCCATTTCACAGTGGTTAAATACTGTTTTTTTGGATTTTAAAAAACAAATAGCTTGGTTATATTTATTCTTTATATCATTACTTATGTAGTAGTATGATGATACTGAATTATGATGAAGCATTATTATTTATAGTAAACATTCACCTATAAATCCAGATGTTCTGTCATATTTAGGTATTGGCTTATTTCATGACTTAATGATTTTTTATTTGACTAATTAACGCGCTAATAGTTGCATGTTATTTTATAATGGTGACTTTGATTCAACAAAATAATAATCCGCAATATGCAGTGCCGGTATGGGTGACTATTTCGTGACTTTGGACCGGCACGATTATGCTCGAATTCCCGCGTTCAATCTGAGACGCTGCCTGTTCCACCGTATAAGAAGGTTTATTGTTAATCTTTCCAGTACCACGTTCATGATAGTGCCAGAACGTATTTACATCCGCACAAAAATAATATCTGGCGTATTAAAAATAGAATTTCAAAGCAAAATGGTAATTAACTTTCCGTTAGATTAAATTTAACTAATGATTTGATACGGCAGGGACTATTCAATACAGAATGTTATGTCAGAAATCTATAATTCAGTCATCAGAAGATGACTGTACAAGAAAAATCCCTGCTACGCAGGGATAGGGAAATAGAGAATAGAATAGCAAACCAACTGCGGTCAGGTTTGTCCAGCACGATATCTCACGCAGCTGTTTAAAGCGTAGCCAGTGTTGCTTTAATAACATCGGCGTAGGGGGTTGTTGTGCGACCAATCAAATGTCTCAAAGTATGACTGTCATCAAAAAGAGCGCCTTTCTCTGCACCGGCATCGGAATCAGCGAGCATCTCAGCCAATCCTGCCGGAAGCCCTGCATCTTTCAAAGCCTTGGCAAAGTCGGCTTCGGAAAGATTCACATAGTTGACGTTTTTTCCGCTCTGCTTACTGATTTCAGCAGCAAACTCGGCCAAAGAATAGCTACTATCCCCTGCCAGTTCGTAGACTTTCCCCGCCTGATCATCAAGCTGTAAAACAACGGTAGCCGCTTCGGCGTAATCTTTTCGCGGAGCAGATGCAATGCGCCCTTCTCCCGCCGCACCAATAAAAGCACCGTGGGCTAATGCCGACACAGTGCTGGCGGCATAGTTTTCGGTATACCAGCCATTGCGCAACAACACATAAGGAATACCGGAATCCTTCAGAGCCGCTTCAGTGGCACGATGCTCAACACCCAGTCCCAACGGGGACGTATCAGCATGCAGTAGGCTTGTATAGGCAATCAAGCCAACCCCTGCTTTTTTAGCCGCCTGAATAACCGCTTTGTGTTGTTTTTCCCGTTGTCCAACTTCGCTGGATGAGATCAATAATAATTTATCCACACCGACAAATGCTGCTTCCAGCGTTTCAGGCCGGTTATAGTCCGCCAGACGAACAATGACACCTTGTGCAGCCAACTCACTGGCTTTATCAGGATTACGCACCGCAGCAATAATTTGATCTGGTGGAATAGTTTTCAGCAGTATATTGATAACCAAATGGCCAAGCTGACCTGTCGCACCTGTGATCGCTATCATAACGAACTCCTTTTTAAAAAGTTTCAACATCAAGCGTAGATCATGATGAGGGGATGACAAAAAAAGTTGTCTGAAATAAAGCATATAGCTTAAACTAACTTTAAGTAAGTACTTACAGGAATGTTAGTTTGAAAAAAAATCAGCCTGTTTTCGATTCACTCTCAGAAAAGATGCAGCGTGGAGAGTTACTGAATGTCAATTGCCCTTCCAGAGACATTCTTAAACGCATCACCAGCCGCTGGGGCGTATTGATCTTCATTGCGCTAAAAGATGAAACACTAAGATTCAGCGAACTACGTCGGAAAATTGGCGGTGTCAGCGAAAGGATGCTGTCACAGACGCTGCGCTATATGGAGGAGGATGGCTTCATCAAACGTATCGCCTACCCCGTTGTGCCCCCACACGTTGAATATTCGCTGACTCCGTTAGGAGAAGAAATACAGGAACGAATTGCCGGATTGGCCGACTGGCTGGAAACCAACATCCACCAAATTATGGCACAGCGCCATCTGTATGATGAAAACCATAAATGAAGTCGATGCTAATCCGACATTCTTCACCTAAACGGGCTCTCATCTATTTTTTTTGGCATTCTGTCGCACACAATTAGCGTAATACTGATGTATTCGTATGCTAATGACGCGAATATTTGTCAGTTTTGTCACTTCTTCAACGCATTGATTCTCTATCATCAGAATTAGACTATCTATAATTGCAGATTACACACGGCTTCTCTGCCTTGGCTGTTTATAACAAAAGGTCCCTTTGGCGTGACAAAAATATTTTTACGCAGTGGAAATTTAGACGATTTTCTTGCGTTGGGTGAGAACGGTCAGCCGGTTTATACTTCAGCGCTTCAGCTACGGGAAACATTGCGTCTTCGTAAACAACAGCACATTGCCAACTGTCTGGCCATCCCCCAACCCAATGAAAACGGTGAACGCATCAATTGGTATTCGCCTATTGATGGCAACGTCACATCCTGGGTAGCGGCCAGCGATGAACAACGAGAGACCGCACTTCAACAGCTTGAGCAATATCAGAAGATTGTTGCTGAGATCAGCCTGAGAGCACAAAGTTCAGACAAACCGGCGCAGAAACTGTTTGGCGTCCTGCTGGCCAAGGCCATCCAATTTCCAGGCCCTAATCATGTTTATCTGGTTGATGACAAGCCGGTACTGACATTCTGGGGATTCGTCAATCTTGGTAAAAAATCACGTTTGGATGCGTTGGCATGTCTCCGACCGGTTGAACCGCCGGAGATACCAGAAGTAATAATAGAAGAAAAAATCACGCCAGAACCGACGCCCATCCCAGCAGTCTCATCTGTTGATGATAAACCCACGGTTACGCCAATAGTGCCAGAGCCCCTCACGCCCCCACCAGCTCCGTTACCCGGAGAACCCACTCCGCCGACGGTCACGTTGGCAACCAGCACCCCGTGGCTCAGGTTTTGGTGGCTTGCTCCCGGTGCGGCGCTGCTGGTCACGTTGGTAATGCAGATTAGAGGCTGCGTGTCTGAAACACCGGAGAGCAAGGCCTTGGTCGTTGCCACTATCAAACCGGAAAAGCGGGTACTGGGTACATCAGAAATCACAGTGACAAAACCGCAGGAAACCCTTCAGGCGCTACCAGTAATATCCGTGCCTGTAGACCAGGCCATTTTATATATACCGCCCACACCGGTTAAAAAAGCGCCGGAAACGCCAGCCACGATAGATAAAACCAAAGACCTGCTGATGATGTCGGCAGCCGACGTAAAAATAGGGTCAGTCAGCTTCCTGAGTGGTAAGTGGAGCGCGACCGTTAATGTTAAGAATCCGCTTACCGGCACGCCGCCAGTACTGAAGTACCAGATCAAAAATGGTAAAGGTAAAGTGCGGTTCACTTATAACGAAGGAATTACCTGTCAGGCCGACGTTTCAGCCGGCTTACATCGATCCGGTAATCTGGTGATTAACAGCCGGTATAAAGCCCACTGTAGCGATGGTTCCAGATATCGGATACCGGAGATTATTTGTGCCCGGCAGGCATTGACTGATGTCGCCGAATGTAACGCCCATTACGATGCTGACACTATCTTACCGGTAACGATCAAGCGTGAGAGTAAATAATAATGCTGGCAACAATCACTGATTATAAACAGCGCATTACGCTGATTCAAAACAGCGGGATTCAGTTTCTGGACTTTGCATTAAAGTCAGACGGAGACGCGGGTATGGCTAATCGTTTCGTGCGTAAAAGCAGTAACGGGCCATTATTGCGACTGATCTACAATGAAAATAACGGCAAATATATTCTGCCGGGTGACATGGGCATGTTACCTGAAATAGCAAAACCCGAATCCAGTTTCACGCTGAAACAGTCACTGACTTTGCTAAATAAAGTCTGGTTACCACTGCCTTTTTTTCGTTTCAACCCGCCACGTACTTTTATGGGCGGGCCGGATAACTGGGCCAGAGTACAGATTTTAGCACTGGATGAACCCGATGATGAAGGTAATGCCTACCGCATCTGTGTAGCTTTTGATACGAAAGTGTATCCGGAAGGCCATGAATATGAATCACTGGCCCCCAATGAAAACGACATCAAGAGCGGGTGCAGCTTTACCCTAGCATACCATAGTGACGAACTGAATGAGTTTCTGGATCTCACCTGGGTGGACGGTTGGCTGCGCGAAGTCTTTACTCAGCAGGCGACGTTGCTGGAGAATCGCAGCGTTCGTGATATCAAGCTTGCTCTGCGGGAGTTTGAATATCAGGCACACTATCTCAACCTACTGGATATTCTGGGTAGTCAGCTCAATATGCCGGAAATCCGAATTAATGCCAGCACATTGCAGGAGCCCGCGGTCAATGTCGACCTGATTCTGGATGTTGGCAACTCTCATACGGCCGGTATTCTGGTGGAAGATCATGCCGATGAAAGCAATGGTCTGAAACAAACTTATGAATTGCAAATACGTGATCTCAGCCAACCACACTACTTATATAACGAACTGTTTAACAGCCGGGCCGAGTTCTCTCCGGCCAAATTTGGCAAACCGGATTTTTCCTTTGAAAGTGGCCGTGATGATGCTTTTGTCTGGCCCTCCATTATCCGCGTAGGCCGAGAGGCCATTCGTCTGGCGTTGCAACGTCAGGGAACCGAAGGATCAAGCGGCATCTCAAGCCCACGACGTTATCTGTGGGATGAAGAGCCATATGTTCCAGGCTGGCGTTTCAGTCAGGTAATGGGAACCAGTATGCAAGAACCGCTGGCGACCACTATGCCATTGACAATGCTGGTCAATGACGAAGGTCAGCCCTTATTCGATTTACCACTTGATGACCGATTGCCAGTGTTTGCGCCGCTCTACAGCCGCAGTTCACTGATGACTTTCATGTTGTCTGAACTGCTGGCGCAAGCGTTGATGCAAATAAATAGCGCAACACAACGCTCAAAAATGATCCATACCACCGCCCCACGCCAATTGCGTAATATCATTCTGACCTTACCCTCCGCCATGCCAAAACCGGAGCGTGAAATTTTCCGCCGCAGAATGAATGAAGCAATTGGTCTGGTATGGAAAGCCATCGGATGGCATCCCGCCGATGATGATTTCAAAACACCGGAAGATAAACGCCGAAGCCAGGTACCAGTCCCTGATGTGCAAATGGAGTGGGATGAAGCCACCTGCGGACAGATGGTGTACCTCTATAATGAGGCGCAAGTCAATTTCGGCGGGCGAGCGGAAGCGTTTTTTGCCAGTATGGCTCGCCCGGACAAAGAGCTGACTGAAGATGAACAGCCAGGAAAGACGTTGCGCATCGCTTCCATTGATATCGGTGGTGGCACGACAGATCTGGCCATAACCCAATATTGGCTGGACGATGGCGTTGGCAGTAACGTCAAGATCATTCCACGCCTGTTGTTTCGTGAAGGTTTCAAAGTCGCCGGCGACGATATTCTGCTGGATGTGATCCAGCTGTACATTCTGCCAGCACTACAGGCCGCACTCAAAAAGGCGGGGATGACCAACACTGACGGGTTGATGACACGTCTATTTGGCAGTGAAGGTCGGATGGATGGGCAACTGACATTGCGCCAGCAGGTGACATTGCAGATTTTCATTCCGATTGGACAGGCCATTCTTGAAGCTTATGAACGTTTTGATCCTCTGGATCTCAATGCCGAGATTGATACTCTTTTTGCCGACTGTTTGTCTCAGGTTCCGACCCAAAAGGTTCTGGATTACGTTAATAACGAAGTACAGCGCGAACTCCCCGAGGAAGGAACGGCCTTTGATATCCTGCGGGTACCGCTGATTGTGCGATTAAGCAAGTTGCATGGCGAATTTCTGTCTAATCGGATGAGTATTACCCAGCATTTGCGGTTAATGTCCGAGGTGGTTTCGCTGTATTCCTGTGATGTTTTATTGCTAACGGGTCGACCTTCTCGCTTTCCGGGCATTCAAGCGCTGTTCCGTCATCTGCAACCACTACCGATCAATCGCATGCTGTCACTGGATGGCTATCACACCAGTGACTGGTATCCATTCAACAAACGCGGACGAATTGAAAACCCGAAATCTACGGCAGCAGTAGGCGCCATGCTATGCCTGCTAGCATTGGATTTACGTTTACCCGGTTTCTATTTCAAAGCGGGCGACTTCCAACCCTATTCCACCATCCGTTACCTCGGAATGTTGGATAGCAACAATGCCCTGACTGCAGATAATGTTTACTACAGTGACATTGATCTGGACCAGACCGACTTCACACTCGACGCTCAGGACGGCTTCGAGGTACGGGGTTCACTGTGCCTTGGCTTTCGCCAACTGGACAATGAACGCTGGCCAGCCTCCCCGCTCTATATGCTATCTATTGTTGATGCGGAACTGGCGCGTAAAGTCGCTGGCGACAGCGTATTGCGCGTCAGACTGGAGGTCGTAAAAGGTGAAAATCATGATACGCCTGAATATTTTCAAATAGCAGAAGCCATCCTGGGCAATGGACATCCTGTCCCGCTACAACATTTGAGGCTCAGATTGAACACATTATCCAGTACTGGACCCGGCATGACACATTATTGGATCGATAGCGGGAGCGTATTCAGAAAATGAAACCTTTAACACCCAAGCAGCTATCAACCCGCCTCAGCCGCCAGTTACAGGCAGTATTACAAGGTGTCGATCAGGCGATAGATTGGGTGGAGGAAAACCGTCGCCATGTACCGCGACTGGATATGGAAGCCGACCGTCTGATCGTCAAGTTGCGCCGCAGCCGCAACAAAACGCGTGGTCTTGCCGACTCTTCACCAAAAGAAATTGCCATCGGCTTTTTTGGACTCGCGCAAGCCGGAAAATCCTATCTCATTACCTCACTGGCATCCGGTGAAAATAACCAGTTGGAAACCTCTGTGGGAGGATTAACGCTGGACTATCAGAAACACCTTAATCTGGATAATCGCCCTAACGCGTTTGTCACCCGTTTCACTCGACAGGTGGAAGGTAAAAATACCCCCAATCCGGTTCAGTTATTTCTGTTGAATGAGACGGATATCGCCAAAATCATTGCGAATGTCTTTCTGCATGATTTCAATCAGCACACCACGTTTTACGAGCTCGATGAACAGCATATTGACGAACATCTGAAGATGTTTGTCATGCATCGCCAGCCAGAACCCGTTGCAGGTATGAGTGGTGATGACGTGGTCGCGCTATGGGACTATATGGTGCGACACGATGCAAAAAGGCAAAAACAACTGGAAAGTAAATTCTGGCCGCTGGCAGTCGATTTAGCACCCTATCTTAGTATTGATGACCGCGCCAGCCTGTTCTCCATTCTATGGGGAGAACTCAGCGATCTTTCCGCTATTCATCGCCATTTTGCTTATGCAATTCAGCATCTTTCCGGCTCACACAAAGTGCTGGCGCCGATCAGCATTCTGGTGGATGAAAACTTACAGCCCGACAATGGCATTCTTAACGCCGCCATGCTGGATAAGCTTAACAGCCCTTCCGATTTCAGTGTGCAGGTACGCCCGATAGTCAATGGTCGTGCAGCAAAATCCGTCGAGCTGTCATTGGCCGAGTTGGTCATGTTAACCACCGAATTACAGATTCCCTTGCAGTCACCGCCCCGGGAAGCCTTATTTGAACAAGTTGACCTGCTGGATTTTCCGGGATTTAGTCAAGAAGTCATCACCTCGAATGAAGTAAAAAATGAGGACGATGAACCTAACCTATCCGTCCACATCCAACCTCATCCGCTGGCGCACATGCTGTTACGGGCCAAACGCTCCTATCTACTTGAGCGTTATACCGATAATCAAGAGATGAACCTGCTGATGGTATGTACTGCCGCCGGTAATAAATCAGATGTCAAACCCGTGGCAAAAGCACTGGATTATTGGGTGCGGCACACTCAGGGGGAAAATACCCAGACGCGTAGTCGCCGTAAACCCGGCCTGATATGGGCTGTCACCAAATTTGATCGTCGCTTTACACATGGACAAAACAATGATGAAGCAGTGCAGCGCTATGTGGGGAGTCCTGGTGATGCCTGGGGAACGATGCTGGCGATGGACAAACGAGGTGTCAATCGCATGACCACCTGGCTGAATGCAGAGGTACACCGAGAAGTAAAATTAGGTCGTATCGATGAACAACTGAGTGAATTGCAACGTGATCTGGCGGATAACCTGCTGGGCTGCTGGTATCAACCAACAGGCGCTGATGACCCGATAAAAAAACAGCATATCGCCGAAACCATGCTCAAATCGCTGCAAACCCGTACCGGCGTACACGGCGAATTACTGGAGCGTTTGCTTCCGTCTCGTGACGATTTACGTCGGCTGTACTTGCAACAGCAAGTGCAGCAACACCATTATATCCATCATCAAAAAAATAGTGACATTGTCACACCATTGGCAAATTTTGAGCCTTTTGGCGTAGGGATGGATATCGATCTGTTTAGCGAAGAACCGGAAGTAGAAAACGAGGAAGCACTGATTCCTCTTGAGACTGAACCACTGGAAAATCATGGCTATGAAGCCGAGTTTGCCCGTAACGTCTACCGTTTCTGGATCAATTACTTGCGTAGCATGCCAGAAAATGCGGCCATGATAGAACTGCTCGGCATCGCCAAACCAACCATAGAGATGCTGGTTGAAGAACTTATTACTGCCAGTATTCGGCTGAATATCGAAGAAAATCTTCGCACCATGCTGATTGATTCCGAACAGTTGGGCATTAATCGTGAGAATAAGGCTGATCGCCAGGTTTCACGGGTGCTGACTGTATTAGGCGACTTTGTGGCCTGGTTGGGTTTCCATCAGATCAAAGAAACCGATCGCCCTGACAGTCGCATTAACCGGGGGCATAAAATTTTCGCCAAACCGGAGCAACCGGCAGTCAATTTCGGAGCCTCACGACGACTGACAAAACTGTCAGTCACACCAACCAACAATACCGCCTTCTATATCTATGATTGGCTGATAGGTCTCAACGAGATGATTATTCAGAATGCGGGCTATTCCGCCGGAAAAGATGTCAGCCCTGTTCAGCGTGAACGCTTAAGTCAATTACTGGCACAGATTAAACCGGAAACCAAATAATGCCTGGACCGCGTAAATAGAGAGTGTGTCATAGCACACGATATCGAACGAAAAACCAGCATGTAACGTGAAGCTACTATGATTTCATGATATTTATAGCCGGTACGCTCATCATGACAGCAGACGATTTGTCACAGCCAGAATTGCGACCGCTGAAATCTAATCAGGACGGGATTATCACCATGAATCTACATGAGCAAACCGCACAAAAACAGTCGGAAGTCATGTTCAGGGAGTACGGCTACGTCAAACTGACCAGTCATAAAGATTTGGCTCAGGAACTGGCAGATATCAGAACATTGCTGCAAAAGGCAATGGTCTTGGAACATGCCACCATCCCGCCTTACCTAACCATGCTTTACAGCCTGGATGAACACATAGACAATCGGGTACCGGACGTTATTCGCTCGGTGGTTATTGAAGAGATGCTGCATTTTGTTCTGGTTGCCAATATTCTCAATGCTATCGGTGGTACACCTACAGTAAATAGCCCTGATTTTTTGCCTGACTACCCGGCCCCCTTGCCTTACGGCATAGATGATATTGAAATACAATTACATGCTTTTTCTCAGCACGCCATCGCGCAAGCGATGCAGATTGAGCATCCCAAACATATCCGCCCCGAAGTAATTGCCAGCCATGTCTGTAGTGATATGACCATCGGTGAGTTTTATATCTACATCGAATCACGTCTTAGAGCAGCAGTCGCTACTTTTGGTGAGTCTGCCGTATTTTGCGGCGACCCTCAGCGGCAAATCTGCCCAGAGCAGTTTCAGTATAATCAGGGTAGTCGTGTCATTACGGTGTTGAATTTGGAAAATGCAGTTAAGGCGATACGGTTGATTAGTCACCAGGGTGAAGGTACCGCTCATTCTATCTGGCGCAGTGAAGATAACGAACTCGCCCACTATTTCCGTTTTAACGAGATTCACTGTGAACGCCGCTATACCCTTGACGATACCATTGCCAGCGGCCCTACCGGCGAACCGCTGGAGATCCCATGGCATAGTGCAGTGAAAACGCACAGTGGTGCAAAAGTCAGTGATTATCCGGAAGGTGAAGCTCGTAAGGCTATTATTCGCTTTAACCGCCACTACTGTGAGTTGTTGGAAAACCTGCAAACCGGTCTTACCGGCAAGCCACAAAAACTGATGCCTGCCGTGATCGCCATGTGTTCACTGCGCGACGATTTCCGGGCAATTACCGCCAATCCGTATCCTGGTGATAACGAGTATCACTGTGCACCTACTTTTGAATATACACCGAACAAAACGTCGAAACCGGTCAAAAGTCAGTCACTGGTTTTCGCCAACAATCAGGTGACACTGGAAAAGCTGCAACATGCCTATTCCACCGGTAATCTGCAAATGGCGATGGCCTGTATGGCTGAAAATATCATTTGGGATATTTCCGGCCCATTAGATGTCCCCTATGCCGGGGTGTTCTATGGACATGAAGGGTTTAGTCGGTTTTGGTCACTGATGGAACAAACCGTCGAGTTCAGCAGTGTTGGCATCGATAAAATGTTTTTCAGCGATAACCAGGCGATGACCTATGGTGGCGAACAAGGTATTACAAAATCTACGCGGGTACCTTACAGCTATGACTGGGCGATCCGCTATGAATTCAATGATGACCATAAAGTCACCTTGATGCGTCAATATTTTAACCCAATGCGCATTCAGGCTGCGCTGGCTGCGCCTCATGCTTCCACCCTGCCCGCCGATCTACCTCATCCCCCGTCATAACGACGATTACGGTTTTCACCGCAGTCCGTCCTTGCGACGAACGGGCAAGCAGAACAGATGAGACATGCTGAGGGACAATGCCAGATCCCTATTTCCTACCTCAGACACATTAATAACCGTGTGTGGTACGCGTTCCAGTAATGCTCTGCCGTCCGCATTGTCCTGATTCACTCAGGAACAATCGTTGAGTCGTAGCCATTGCCGACCCGGTCTGCCTGATTAAATGTTAAAGGCCAGACGCAGGCGTTTTTGCCTCGATAAGACATTGCTCCACTGATTTTGCCAGTGATGCGATCATCCCGTGAGCATCACACAGATGCAGTGAGGAATAACTCAATCTTATCGAAGAAGAAAAGCGTTTTCGTGGAGAAAATAGGGTGCCCGGGGAAATTTTAATTTTTTTCAGCTCTAACTGGTTGCAGAGTTCGCTAACCCGTAATTCACCTGGTAAGTTAATCCACAAATGGTAGCCGCCTTGCGGCAGAGTAAAATGCGTGCCCTCAGGGAAATGCGCTAATACATTCTCCTGAGCAATGGTCAGGTGTTGTCGATAAAGTCGGCGCATTCTGCGAATATGTTTTGCATAGTGGCCCTGTTCGATAAATTGAGCAATTGCCAGCTGTGGTGTTAATGCCGTCATACCGGAGGTCATCAATTTTAAATTGAGTAGCTTATTCTGCTGGCGAGTAGCATAGATCCACCCCGTTTTAATATCAGGCGTCAAAGTTTTAGAGAAAGAGCTGCATAAAATAACGCGATTTTGGCTATCCCAGGATTTTATTGGCCGTGGCCGGGGTAACAGGTAGCTGAGCTCACTGTAGATATCGTCCTCAATCAACGTAATGTCATATTTATCCGCCATATTAAGTAAATGGCGCTTGCGGACATCTGACATTGTGTATCCTTGCGGATTGTTGCAGTTTGGCGAAAGATAAGCGGCTTTAATCGGCAATGTTTCCAGCGCCACGGTAAGTGCCTCCAGACTTAAACCGTGCACAGGATCGGCAGGAATTTCTACCGGTTTAACGCCCGCAATTTTGAACAGTTCCAGAATACCAAAGTAGCAAGGTGATTCAACAGCCACTAAATCTCCTGGCTCGCAGCAGGCTTTTAAAGCAACAAACAGCGCTTCCTTACACCCGTTGGTAATAATGACATCCTCTGCCTGGCTCTGGCAGCCCGCATCCAGCATCAAACGCGAAATATGCTCGCGCAAAGCCAGTAAACCCGCAGGATCCCGCCGTGTCTGAGGAAGCTTAACGTAATATTTTGTCTGGCGATGTAAAGCGGTAAACAACGGGGTCATGGATGGCGCATTTATGCATGGATAGCCTGTTCCAAGCAGCAGGCCGGGATGCTCCATATAGTATTCAAACGCCATGCTTTCCTGGAACTCTGAGTGCGCAGTCGAAAGATCCACGCTATCTTTGGCTTCTGCAGGGTGAGGCAATGTCTGTATCGTTTTAACATAATAGCCAGACTGGGGTTTTGATTCGATTAAACCATCACTTTCAAGCTGACGATAGGCCTGTTGCACCGTGGTTAAGCTGACACCGTGATCGTTGCTCAAGGTCCGTACCGAAGGCAAACGCGTCCCGCCAGAAAAAACGCCCTTTGCGATCCGTTCACGCAGGTGTTCTGCCACGCTCATATAAAGTTTCATGATTAATTAGTTAAACCTGACAGTGGGGGATTTTAACATTACTGTACTGAAAAAAAGCACAGTTCGACATCAGTTATCCGATTTTTAATGTTAATTATCGCAACATTATCATGAAAAAAAATTATATTTGTATCTTATATCTGTCAGACCGTCATGGTTAACTAATTCACGGTAAATATCACCCTTTAGCGAGTGTGCCGGTAACCATGAATCGTCAAAGTCTTATTCCTTACATGAGAGAATATGAAGAAAAATTTACCGATGGTGGGCTGGTAAGATGGTTGCCTTACCTGATGTATTTCCATCCTGTCTCGCATGTTTCTCCCGTCGTAAATACTGATAAATTTGGCTTCAGATATGCAGAGAAAGATAAAAGAATCTTCTCTGTTGCAGAACATAATGGTGAGAAGGGATACAAACTTTTAGCCGGAAGCTCGACTGTATTTGGTATCGGTGCGACAACAGTGCGTTCTTTACTTGGCATTCCTTTCATAAATAATACGCCATTAATTCGCGATGCCATTAAAGACGACGAATGGATATTTGTGGATCGTATCCACTTTACGGACCACGGTCACAGGAAAGTTTCACAAATTATCCTTGATGCTATTTAACAAAAGGAAAGAAAGATGCAGTTTTTAAAAAAATACTCTCTGTTTTCTCTCGAAAAAAGAAGAAAAAAAAGAGCGACTCCTCAATTTACCCCATGTTTTAAGACATTAAAAAGGAAGTAACGTGTGGCGTAAAAAATTCAAAGACACGCAGGTTCCAGAAATATGGATCGGTGATGAGACACTGACCGAGACAATCAGAATAAAAATCTCTTCTGCTATTTCTTCCGTTGAGCTATTGGCGGCTGAAATTAAAGCGTGGTCTGAGCAGGCTAAAAAAGCCTGGCAGGCTTGCTTTTGCAGGCAGAAAGCAGCTACTTCCGCGCGTATATCGGGCTGGAGAATTTTTTCGGGCCATGCTGAAAGAGTCGCTGCACGGTCTTGATTATATAGGTGATATCCGCGGGCGAGGTTTGTTCACGGGTATTGAATTTGTCACTGACCGCTACAGCATGAACCCTTTAACACCACCTCAACACTTCGCGTCACGTTTAAAAGCGGCAGGACTGGAACACGGTCTGCTGCTGTATCCCGGTACCGGTACGGTCGATGGCGTCAATGGGCAACATATTTTGTTTGCTCCCCCTTTTATTGCCAGCGATGACGAGCTGGCGCTGATGGTCGAACGGTTCACCACAGTGCTTTCAAAATTATATCTGAAGTAAAAAGACGAAATTTAACAGGAAGAGGATGAACAATGTCTGAAGACTTACGTTGTAAAGATAAAGTATTACTTTCAGTCTGCACCATGGACTGGTGTGACCTGGGCGTTGAATTTGCGAAAACGATCTTTTCAGACGTCGAAGTATTCTGTTGGGATCCCGGTGATGCGTGGCCAGAACACCTGGAAAACTGGGAGGGTGACTGGATTATTTCGTATCGCGGAGACTTTATTTTTCCTGAGCGCATCTATAAAAGAGCGCGTAAAGGGGCGATTAACCTTCACCCTGCCCCTCCTCGTTACCGGGGTTTAGGCAGCCAGCACTATGCGATTTATTATGGTGATGAGACCTACGGTTCAACCTGTCATCATATGGCCTATTCAGTAGACAGCGGACAAATCATTGACGTTGCCAATTTTACGATTGCCCCCGGTGCAACGGCCTCTTCACTGCGTATGCACGTTGGCATTTCCTGCCTGCAACAATTTGCGCGATTGATGTGTGACTATATCGTTCAGGGTAAACCGTTACCGGTTTCTGAATATCATTGGGGAGAGCGGCTTTATAAACAGTCTGAATTAAAAAACTGGATGTTAACTGTACGGGAAAATGAACCGGATCACCGCTGCTTCAAGTGATACCGCTCAGAAGTACTCTTTAGTCGGGTGAATGTATGTGGGATATGTCTTCGTTTTTTGCGGCACTGCTGGTTTACAGCATAGGTACGGCTTCGCCGGGCCCGGGAAATCTTTCTATCGCCAATGCGGCGATGAATTATGGCCGTAAAGCCGGTCTGATGCTGGCAACCGGTGTGATTTCAGGCTCAATTTGCTGGGGAATGTTAACAGCCCTGGGTGTGTCAGCCATCTTGATCTCTTCGCAGAGTTTTATGGTCTGGCTTAAACTGCTGGGGGCGACCTATTTACTCTGGCTGGCTTTCAAAGCGTTGCGCAGCGCTTTTCGTCCGAGCGATCTCTCTGCCCGGACGACGCGACAGCATCAATATTTGCGCGGCTATTATCTGCAGGGCCTGGGGTTACACTTGAGCAATCCCAAAGCTGCATTAACCTGGTTTACCGTCACCAGCGTGGGGCTGTCGAGTGGCGCTCCGCAGTGGGAAGGCTACTTTCTGGTAGCGACGTGTGCGCTTTTAGGCGTGGTGATATTTGGCCTGTATGCGCTGATTTTCGCCTCACGCACGGCAGAAAAGTACCTTAACCGCGCCCGGCGCAGCTTTGACTTAATCTGCGCCGGCTTCTATGCACTGGTGGCGATCGGCTTTTTGCTTTCACTTCGATAAGCGAAGCGCTGTTCGCAAATAATGGACAGTTAAAGGCCTGAGTTCAAGATTCCATTGACTCGGGCCTTTTCATTGTAAGCGTAGGGGTATGAGGCCGGCCCCATAACAATAATTTTCATGACGAAATGGTGGAGTAAGCAGAACAGATGAGACATGCTGAGAGACAATGCCAGATCCCTATTTTTCCTACCTCAGACACATTAATAACCGTGTGTGGGCAGTTTCCCGAAGAGATTATGAATATGGCTAAGCACTTCGGTAGGGAGTGTTAGAAATTCCGTGGTGCGACACGAGGCTGTTCCTGCGATTGTTTCAGCCAGTATGTAGTAATCAGTGCGAAGAAACCTGCTGTCTCACCAGCAGTTCCCTACCCGGCTGTGCGTTGAGAGTAATTTCAATGTGCAAAGCGCCGGGGACAACGTAGCCACGGATTATCTGTAAGAGCGGACCGTGAGGTTCAATCTGAAACTGCCAGCCGCAGGCGGTGAAGGCGCCAGGGATAAGGGTATGGTCAGCATAAGCAAACCCCGATAAGCACCGTAATACTTAAGAAGCCAAAGCGGCTGTCAGGCTTCAGCCAAAAAGGCACGCGATCAGGTATGTTCTCTCACAGATGGGACATCGTGAGTGGTGTATCGCCGGTGTTAACGGGGGACCTAACCTCTTGAGTCACAGGAACGGAACGTGGTAATCCCGTACAACTCCGTAAGGTAGCGAACTCGTGAGAGCAAGCCATGGTTGTGCGGGAACGGGACGCTGGAAGAAGCGAATGATCGGTTGTAATGACCGATATACGGTTTTTTTTTTTTAACCGACCCGAAAGGGGGCTGACGTCCAGTGGGTCTTCTCTGGCGAGAAAATCGGGAATATCGACGTTATGAGGGAACGCAAATGACGCAGGCCACAAGCCAATGCGGTGCACCTTCAGCATCGTCCATGTGGTCATCGATCGACTGGCAACAGGTGGAGGATGATGTATTTCGATCACAGATGCGTATCGCCAAGGCAACCAAAGCACAGCGCTGGAATAAAGTGTGTGTGCTCCAACGACTTCTTACCCGGTCTCATCAGGCGAAGTTGTTGGCAGTGAAACGCGTCACATCGAACCGGGGGCGTAATACTCCAGGTATTGATGGCGCATTATGGGTAAATCCGCAGCAAAAATGGCAAGCGGCTCAAGCGCTGACCTGCCGGGGTTATCAGGCTCAGCCTCTAAGACGTATCCATATTCCCAAAAAGAATGGCAAAACAAGGCCGTTAGGGATCCCAACGATGCATGATCGTGCCATGCAGGCACTTTTTCTATTGGCAACAGAACCCGTGGCAGAGACTACAGCTGATCATCACTCGTATGGTTTTCGGCCAAAACGCTCAGCCGCAGATGCAATAGAACGGTGTTTTGTGGTGCTGGCTCAGAGGTCATCAGCGCAATGGATCCTCGAAGGGGATATTAAAGGCTGTTTTGATAACATCAGCCATGACTGGATGATACAACATCTCCGCGTCGAGCGCAGAGTACTCGCGCAGTGGCTGAAGGCAGGGTTTGTGGAGAAAGGGCAGCTTTTCTCAACCGCTGCAGGGACGCCGCAGGGTGGAATAATTTCCCCTTGTCTGGCTAATGGCGTTCTGGACGGCATGGAATCAATGCTGAAAAGCATCACGAGACCCGCTGATAAAGTTCATATGGTCAGGTACGCCGATGATTTTGTGATAACCGGAAGTTCAAAAGAACAGCTGGAAAACATGATCAAACCGGCAGTAACGGTATTCCTGCAGGAAAGAGGGTTAACGTTATCTGAAGAAAAGACTTCGATCGTTTCAATCTCGCAGGGATTTGATTTTCTGGGGTTTAATGTTCGCAAGTATGGAAACAAATTGCTGATTAAACCTGCAAAAAGCAGCATCAAATCTTTCCTTGATATTATTCGAAAAGAGATCAAAGCAGGCATAGCTTTACCCACTGCAACGTTACTAGGCCTTCTCAACCGCAAACTGATGGGTTGGGTAAACTATTATCGACACGTGGTGGCAAAAGCCGTCTTCAGTAAAATTGACGCCGTCATTTTTCGGGCGCTCTATCGGATGATAAGGCGAAAACATAGCAGGAAATCGGCCGGCTGGCTCTGCCGAAAGTATTATGGCAGCAGAGGATTGCGACGCTGGATATTTCACGCGGTCTATCGGGTGAAAAGTGGCGAAATCAGGACCATCAGCCTGAAACAAGCTTCGGCAACGCCAATACGACGTCACAGACAAATCCGTTCAGCCGCCAATCCTTACGATGTGGAATACCTTGATTACTTTAAAGAGCGAATGCGGAAATATCCTTCACAACAGTGGGTTGCTGGGTCAGGTATCTCTGGCCTTATGGAGGGCTTGAGCCGTGTGCAGGAAAACTTGCACGCACGGTTCTGAGGAGAGGGAGTCGCAGAAATGCGGCTCTCTTATCCGACTCATTCCAGTAATATATCATCAAAAAGGAATGACAAATGTCCCAACCCTTTGATTTCGACAAAGCCCTGAAAGCGCTACAGTCCGGTCAGTCACTGACCGGCAAAGATGGCATCTTAACCCCGTTAATCAAACAGTTAACTGAAGCAGCCCTGTCTGCGGAACTTGACTCCCATTTGGCTTCAGATGTGGAAGCCAACCGTAAAAACGGCTCTGGTAAAAAAACCATTAAAGCCCCGACCGGCAGCTTCGAACTGACGACTCCGCGCGATCGTAATGGCACTTTTGAGCCTCAACTGGTGAAAAAGCATCAGACCACACTGTCCGATGAGATCGAGCGCAAAATCATTCGTCTGTTTGCGCTGGGGATGAGTTACCAGGATATCAGCCGGGAGATTGAAGATTTATACGCATTCAGCGTGTCTACCGCCACCATCAGTGCCGTCACCGATAAAGTCATTCCTGAGTTAAAACAGTGGCAACAGCGCCCGCTGGAGAAAGTTTATCCTTTCGTCTGGCTGGACGCCATTCACTATAAAATCCGCGAGGATGGCCGTTACCAGAGCAAAGCCCTTTACACTGTGCTGGCGCTGAATCTGGAAGGCAAAAAAGAAGTTCTGGGTCTGTATCTGTCGGAAAGCGAAGGGGCAAACTTCTGGCTATCTGTATTAAGCGATCTGCAAAACCGTGGCGTTGAAGACATCCTGATAGCCTGCGTGGACGGGCTGACTGGGTTCCCGGAGGCGATAAACAGCATTTATCCGCAGACAGAGGTGCAGTTGTGCGTTATTCACCAGATACGCAACTCGATTAAATACGTGGCCTCAAAGCACCATAAAGCCTTCATGGCCGACCTGAAGCCGGTGTATCGTGCAGTGTCAAAAGAAGCCGCAGAAACGGCACTGGATGAGCTGGAGGCCAAATGGGGTCAGCAATATCCGGTGGTGCTCCAGTCATGGCGGCGCAAGTGGGAAAACCTGTCAGCGTACTTCCGCTACCCGGCTAACATACGCAAAGTGATCTACACAACCAACGCGATAGAATCGGTGCACCGTCAGTTCAGGAAACTGACCAAAACCAAAGGCGCTTTTCCGAATGAAAACAGCCTGTTGAAACTGCTTTATCTGGGACTGATGAATGCACAGGAGAAATGGACAATGCCGATCCAGAGCTGGAATTTGACATTGTCGCAGTTAGCCATTTATTTTGAAGGGCGACTGAATAGTGTGATAACGCTATAGAGTTTTTAACGTGACACAGAATTCTGAACGCTCTCCTTCGGTATCATCAGGTTGTCTTATACAGCGCCAGTCTTATGAATAAAAAAATGGTTCTACCACTTTCTGAACCGCCGGTACCGCGGTAGAAATATTCATTTTGCCCGTCATATATGCACCGTGATACTTCACCACCAGTCCGGCTTCCGCGCAGATAACCGTGCCTGCGGCGACATTCCAGATGCTGGTATTCTTTTCGATATAACCGTCGGTAAACCCCAATGCGGCAAAACTCAGGCCAATGGTTGCACAATGATATCTGGCCACTGACCATCCTTCATCCCGCAGGCAACTATCCATCAGCATAACTTCGGTAATCGGCCAGCCTGAGCTGTCTCCCATTCCCACCAGTCGAACCTCTGGGAAATCCACCTGCCGTTTATAAGGCATACCATTGCGCCATACTCCGCATCCAACTGCCGCCGAAAGTGCTGTACCTAGCATCGGTAATACGATGGCTCCTACCATCGCCAGACCATTTTCGACATATCCCAGAGAAATCCCCCACAGTGGCAAACCCCGTAAAAAGTTGCTGCTGCCATCAATCGGATCAATTACCCAGAATGTGTCATTCACGTCATCCCCCCTTTCTTCGCCTAACAGGGCATCGTTGGGAAACTCATGTCGCAGACGCGCCCAGATAAGCTGTTCTATCTGTCGGTCAGCATCAGAGACAAAATCATGCACTGCTTTTTGTTCCGGTATAAGGGTTTCACGTTTGGCAAATAGTTGGCGTGCCAATTGTGCAGCCTCGTCAACCACCAAGTTAGCCGTTTCAAAACGCCGCTGTAATTCAGACATGAAGAACCTCCCTTAAGTTAACCAAGTAGATCGGGAATATCCGACAAAACAGTCTGCGCCCCTCCGTTAAGAAACTCGCGCGCCCGCCCGGCATCATTGATGACCGCGACCGCATATTCAACACCGCTGTCAGCCAGCCGTTTCTGCGCCTCGATATCCGTCAGTTGTGCCTGACAATGCAAAATCTGGCAGTGTGTTTCCTGCAATAATGCCCGGGGATCTCGTGGCGGCACCGAAACAGCAAATGCGCGGGGAACATCCGGCAACAAACGCGCCGCAGCGTGAATCGCACGGATGGAGAAGCTGGAAATGAATAACTGTTCACGATTAGCAGGCCACAGGGTTTTTAGTATGTTGAGCGAAATTTCTGCGGTTTCGATATCATCCCCGGCAGTAGGTTTCAGCTCCAGTTGTAATCCAACATCCAGTTCCAATACACATTCAATCAGCTCTTGCAAAGACGGTATCCTGATCCCTGCGAATTCACTGCCAAACGTAGCGCGTGCATCGAGTGAACGAATCTGTTCGAACGTCAGCCCGGCAACATACCCCTGACCGTTGGTAGTACGATCGACTTTGTCATCATGAATGATCACCGGGTGGCGGTCACGCGAGAGCTTCACATCCACTTCCAGCCATTTGGCGCCCATCTCCGCCGCTTTGCGCATCGCGGCCAGCGTATTTTCCGGAACCAGTGCCGATGCACCACGGTGTGCAATCAACGTTTCCGGCACCACAATCCGATGTTCTTGCGGATAGTGGCATATCGTCTCAGACATAATATTTCCCTGGTGTATGAGCATAAGAGGTAGCCAGAGCCAACCTGCACTTTTGAATGAAAATCAGCGTTTATTTCATCAATACATTGTCGACAAACTGTTTTCTTATCTCATCCCCAAGTGGCTTTTTTGCCCAGACAAGCGACTTGGTGCGATCAAGTTCAGTGGAAGGATGACTAACGTTGTTATTCATATCTTTAGACTGTGGAGCAGAGCCGAATACCTGATGGAAATGCGCCTGTGTGTCGCTGCGGGTCAACCAATAGATAAAGACCAGCGCGGCCGCTTTATGTTTGGCATTCGCCGGGATAGCCACCACGTTGCCGCCACCGGGCATGCCAAAATCAGGAATATAAAATTTTATGTCCCGTGAAATTTCGCCTTGATGCTGTAACCCGAGCACAAAATCTTCCCAGGAAGGGGATAATTCGAATTCACCTGCATTGAGGCGGGTGATGCTGTCAGCATTGGAGGCGGTAATCACGTAATCGCCTTTATATTTGTTGAACCATGCCCAGGCCGGAGCCAAACGACGCAATACATCTGGCGAGGCATCACCTTGGCGATAATTCACATCAGGCACCAGTTTGCGGGTAATCGCTTCAATAAATGCCGGCCCGGATCCACCATTTTCCACATTAAAGGCCAGTTCTCCGGGGTTTTTCCGGATAAAGTGTTCAAACTGATCCAGTGTTCGTGGCACATCAGCCTCGTTTAATCGGGCCGAATTATAAGCTATAACCGATTGATTCCCCCAAAATGCGACGGCGTATCCATGCGAATCCATCCCCGCCATCTTGAAACGAAGCTTTTCGCTATCGGGGAGCCGGTTTTGCAATGGACCCCAGAACAATTTCGTCACATCAAAAGAATCAAGCTGATCCGCACCAATGGAAAGTACATCGATATCGCCCTGAGTCCGGTTCTTTTCTGCCAATAATTTATTAATGTTGGCCTGTAAACTACCATCCGGAATCGTGACTTTAACCCCGTATTCCGATTCAAACGCTTTTACTTGCTGTCGGAAACGATCCTGAAAATACCAGTTAAACCAGTTAAGTTGCCCTTCTTTACGCGCTTCAGCCACCACCTCATCCCAGCGCATTGATGACAGATCCTGGGCGTATCCCCATGAAAATGGCAAAAACAGTGTCGCCAGAAAAATGACCGTAAAAATCTTTAGCATCGGTAGATTTCCTTAACAGTAACAGTCGTCATTAGCCCTTTCCAATCAATGCTGTTGGTGTGACATTTTTCAGGAAACCTTCCAGAATAAGCATCAATAGTACATTGGGGACGACCAGAATAAGCGTGACAACAGCAGCGTCAGGCCGAATGAAGTTATATCCGAGATACGAATAGAGCATGGTAGGTACGGTAATAAAATCAGGGGCACCAATGATAAAGGAGACAGAAAACTCCTCAATTGAGAGAACAAACACGATGATCAAAGATGCCAGTAACCCTGACTTCAGTATTGGCCAATGGGCTACCCAGAACACCGACAGCCTGGATGCACCCAAATTGCGAGCGGCATCAATCAAATCCTGCCGAACCTGGTTGAAAGAAACACTGATGATACGGATGGCATAAGGCAGAAAAAGTACCGTATGACCGATGAGAATCCCGATGAAACGTGAATAGATGTTGAACCGAGTTAACAACGATGAAAAAAAGACCGCAATCACAAAACTGGGTAATACCAGCGGTAACAGTGTCAATAGCCAGGCAACATTCTTGCCATAAAAAGTCAGCCGTCCGAAGGCATATGCCGTAGGCAATGCCAGCAATAAGGTTATCACTGTAACAGTCGGGGCCAGCAAATAACTGTGCATCAGCGTCAGCGGTAACGATGTGGTATTCCACAATGTTATCCAGCGTTCAAACGATAGCTTCGGCGGGAAAATTGCCGGATAAGACCAGGGGTGACCCGGGTCCACCAGCGACCACAACACCGCCATGGCAAACGGTAGAATTATCCAGACCATCCCTAGTGCGAGTACCCCTAGAACCAACAATTTGTTCAGGGTATCCAGACGGGTACGTGGCATTAAATCAATTCCTTATGGTTCGAACAAATGACTGAACAGACAGCGCCATCAGGGCAGCACCACACAGGGATAACAGCATCAGCATGACGGCCACTACCGCCGCCATATTCCAGCCAGCGGCACTCTCTTGCTGAGTGCGTAACATGAACTGTGCCATGGAATTAACGCTGACAGGCCCGGCCACCACCTGAAACGAAAAATCGCCAGCAGCACCAATAAAAATCAATACCGTGGCTGTCTGCAACGCACGCAGTGTCAACGGTAGGATGATGCGACGAAACCGATCCCAGCGACCCGCACCCAAATTGCGAGCCGCATCCAGCAGATCACTACTGATTGCTTGCACGGAACCGGTGAGGAGTAGCAAAGCCATCGGCATCTGTTTCCAGGTTTGCAACAAGATCACCCCAATGCCATAGTTGTCGTTCTGCATCCGTATCGGGCGTTCAATCAGACCGAGTTTTACCAACGCAGCATTAAGAAAACCTTGATAAGAAATGAAATTCACAAACAGAAACGCGGCTGCCAGCCCATGCACCAGCAGCGGTGCTTTCAATAATGCGCCAATCATGGATGACCCCGGAAACGGCTTGCGCAACCAGATAGCCGCTGGATAGGCAAGCCCGATAGAGAATATGGCGCTCAACACGGCGATACGTGCCGAATAGAAAAAGGCACGCCAAAGCTGGGAGTCATTCAGGATGGTTTGCCAAAAATGCAACGAAAAACCGCTGTGCCCCGCAAAGTTAAAGAATCCAAACGACTGGGAGATAGTCATGCCAATCACGGCACTTATCAGCACAATAATGGTTCCCAACCCCGGAAGTAACAGCAGATAGGCATACCATGGCGATCTCATGCCACCCTCTCCTTCAGGAAATGAAGCTTGTCGGAAGCAACGGAGAAAGAATAGATCGTCCCTTCTGTCAGCGGTTTATATCCCAGCTGTTGCACACGGAATGTAGCGTTATCATTATTGTCAGAGCACCCCTCAATATCCGTCAGATTACCGAGAAATATTTGTCGCTTAATCTTTAACGGAAAAATGTTCTGCCCTATGCTCCGTTCGGGCAGTAAAGCCGCATCTTCTGGCCGCCAACAGACATAAACGCGAGTAAACAACGGCGGTTCTTCAGACGTGACTACCATTTCGCCCAGCACGGTGGTGATTCGGTAACAACCGCCGACCTCGTCACGGGCAATTACATTGCCAATCATAATATTGGCAGTACCCACAAAATCAGCCACAAACCGATTTACCGGCTGATAGTAGATATTCTGCGGTGTTCCCATCTGCACAATGGTGCCGGCATCCATCACAATGACCACGTCGGACATCGCCAACGCTTCCGCCTGATCATGCGTCACATACACAGCAGTAAAACCCTGTTTACGTTGAAGTGTTCGAATTTGCAGACGCAGCTGCTCCCGTAGCCGGGCATCCAGATTGGACAAAGGTTCATCAAACAGCATTACATCAGGCCGAACCGCCATAGAACGGGCCAGTGCTACGCGCTGCTGCTGCCCGCCGGAGAGCTGGCTCGGCAATTTATCCAGATGCCCAGCCAACGACACGCTCAGCGCCGTCTCCATAACACGATAGGTAATCTCTTTCTGTGGGAATCGTTTTTGTTTCAGGCCAAAGGCAATATTCTCCGCTACGGTCAAATGAGGAAACAGTGCGTAAGACTGGAAGCACATCGCAGTATTTCTCCGTTCCGGTGTCACCCCCGCCATATTCTTCCCACCAATATGGATACTCCCCGCATCCAAAGGAATAAACCCTGCGATGGCCCGTAGCAAAGTGGTTTTCCCACATCCCGAAGGGCCGAGAAGCGTAATAAAACACCCTTCTTCGACCTTAAATGATATCTCCTTCAGTACCGGAGTATTATCGAAGCGCAGGCTGACACCATCGACCGCTAACTTGCTCATGTTTGTATCTCCTTAAACAAAGCGTCAATTTCTGTCACGGTATGCCTGCCATCTTGCAAGTTGCAGGTTGCAGGTGCGCTGGCGGCGCTCAGTTACCCAAATCACTCACCTTTATCTCATCGGGATTCCTTCACTTCCCACCTTCCTGCGGCTCGCAATCTATTGGATAGGTATTGATGTCATCGGTCTTTATGCTTCGTGATTTTTTATTTATAATGCATTGTGAATGATAATAATTTCAATTATATTTCATAAAAATGAAAATACCTTCAAGAAAATTAACTCAATGAAAAACAATATATATTTATTGGAATTACTCAATAAAGTTCATATTTAATCCAATACTTAATGTTTTTAAGTGAAAAATTTTATTTATCATTCATTGTGTTTAATAATTAACAATGAAATACCCAACTGAGTTACCCGTTACTTTCGGGGTCGTGATAACACGGCAGGAACATGTTCAAATACAACGGAAATGCACTTTCGACTGATGATGAATAACCATGAAAAAATCCATAACATGCCTCTGCTGAATGGCAAGAGTAATGACAGCGTGTCAGTAAATGAGCGGATGGTACTGGAGATAGTTCGCCGTCATAAAAACGTGATGCGTTCAGCTATTTCGCCACTAACCAACCTTACTCAACCTTCCGTGCACCGCATTATTGACGCCTTGCTGGAACGCGGTTTACTGAAGCTGGGAAAAACCATTGTTCATGGGCGCGGCAAACCCAGTCCGGCACTGACATTAATGTCTACAGCACGCTATAGCATCGGCATTTCCGTCAATACGGATAGCGTCTCTTTCTGCCTGTGTGATTTTGCCTGCCATGTTATACATGAAGAGGTACTGGATATCCCACTTCATAACCGTGCCCGTGCCATGATCATGCTAAAAGATCGTGTCCGTCAGGCACTGCTGGATAAATGTATTTCTGCATCAGATGTGGTCGGCGTCGGATTTGCCATGGCGGGTTTCCTGATAGGGGAAACGCGTATGTTTAATGCTCCCGAACCCTTACGTGACTGGTCGCTGGTAGATCTTAGACATGAGTTACACGCCCTGTTCGATATGGCAGTCTGGACGGAAAATAACGGCACGACTGGCGCACTGGGCGAATCCCTACTCGGCGCTGGATTGGATTACCCCACATTCGGTTATTTTTCTTTTAATTACGGTTTTGGCGGCGGCATTATTATTGATGGCAAACCATTTGTTGGCTCATTTGGAAATGCCGGTGAAATAAGCCGTATTTATACCGCACAAGAGAGCCATTCCCGTCCGGCACTGGGAGAACTCATCAAGCGGTTGAACAACTGCGGTATTGATATCCATTCCGTCAGTGCCCTGAGGCGCGACTTCAATCCTGACTGGCCTGGCGTCGCCGAGTGGGTGGAAGAAATTGGCCCTTATCTTAATCGGGCTATCGATGCCATGCGCGCTATAATCGATCCGCAAGCCATTGTGTTCGGTGGTGAACTGCCTCATGCGCTGGGAGAAATGCTGTTACAGATTCCACTGACGGTCCAGATACAGCGCTATGGATGCAACGCCTACTATCCGCGCATGTTGCTCAGTCAGATCCCAGGCGATCCTTCCGTAGTCGGCGCGGCGATGATGCCATTCAAAGCGTGCTATTTTGCCTGAATATCTTCTCATTCCGACGCTGCTCATCCTGAACATAAGCGCCGTTCTCTCTTAGATACCGTTCCTGAACCCATTTGGTTACGCAGACCAAATGGGTTTTATTCATCAAACACTTTCAGATCTTAATGCGCCATAAGCGTAATGGACGACTACACTCATTAAATTACCTTCACCATTAGCTCATATTTCGGTTAACACTGTGCTACGTAATTACGTCATTAAAGGGATGCTACCAACAATCTGTCTTAGGGAGATTTATGACTGAGCTACTTGCCCCTGCGCTTGATCATCTGAATGCCGCCATACTGGTTTATGATGTAGATGACCGGCTGATAGCGTTTAACCAAAAAGCCATTGAGTTCTATCCGGAAGTCAAGGATGTGCTGAAAGTAGGCATCACCCTTCATGATCTGGTCGCCAGTTTCATTTCTGCCGGATACATTTCAGATGACACAGAAAACAGACAATCATTAATTGATGCTATGGCCAAACGCAGCCGTCTGGACAGCCACTATGAAGTTCGGCAGTTACCTGACCGCAAGTTGTTTATTCAGATCAGTCATACTCCGGATGGAGGCAGAGTCAGTCTGCATACCGATATTACCCGCTACAGCGAAGTCCTCAATTCTCGCAAACAACTCCATGAAGATTTTTTGCTGATAGCGGAATCCACTCATATTGGCATATGGGACTGGAACGCCAGAGAAGATATCTTGCAGGTGAGTGATATTTTTTTGGCGCTGTTAGGATATCCACGCATCGCCTGGCATTATTCTTCCAACCTGCTGGCTGCGCTAACCCATCCTGATGACCGGAAAACCGTCACCAATCTGTTACATGCCGCCAGCAACCAACGACTTCCTATTTTTGACTGTGAAATCCGTATTCTGCATTTCGACGGTCACTATCGCTGGATGCTGCTGTCCGGACAAATCAGCAGCTTGACGATAGAAAGAAAAATAGAACGAGTTATCGGTACCATGCAGGACATCACCAGCCATAAAGAAGCTGAAGCGTTCTCACGTCAGTCTGCTGCTGCCGCGCAAGCCGCCAACGAAGCCAAAAGTCTGTTTCTGGCAAACATGAGTCACGAAATTCGTACGCCAATGAATGGAATTTTAGGTATGGCACAACTTTGTCTGGATACGAAACTGACCCATGAGCAGCATGATTACATCACCATGGTGTATAACTCCGCTCGTTCCCTGTTACACATCATTGACGATATTCTCGATTTTTCCAAAATTGAAGCGGGAAAGATTGTCCTGAATGAAGAGGATTTTGAGCTACGCCCTTTTATTCAGGAAATAATCCGCCCTTTTATGCCGGACGCGACAGAGAAGAACATCGAATTGCTGGTCGATATCTCTCAAGATGTTCCACAGATGCTACAGGGTGATAACCTCCGTTTACGTCAGGTGCTAAACAATCTAGTCAGTAATGCGCTGAAATTCACTCATCATGGCGAAATTTTACTGAAAATCAGCCTGGTCCCCCACAACGACCGTCTTCTGTTTCTGGTACATGATACCGGTATTGGTATTCCCGACGAGAAACAGAAACTGATTTTTGAATCATTCAGTCAGGTCGATGCATCCACCACTCGCAAGTACGGCGGAACCGGTCTGGGGCTGACAATCTCTGCCCGATTGGTGGAAATGATGAAAGGGAAACTAGTGGTCGAAAGCGTGCCAGGAGAAGGCAGTACCTTTAGCTTTACCCTACCTTTTCCTCTTTCCTGCCATACTGATGTCCGATCATTGGTACTTCCCGCCGAACTCCTCGGTACACAGGTACTGGTGGTGGATGACAATGCAACTAACCTGCGTCTGATGAAAGATATGCTGCGCAATATGGGACTCTGCCCCATTACAGTCAGCAGTGGCGCATTAGCGCTATCACTGGTGGAAAGCAACAGTGATTTTCCATTGATTATGCTCGACGTGCAGATGCCTGACATGGATGGTATATCGCTAGCCGCCACTCTTTCCGTTATGCCCGCGTTCCACAATAGTACTTTTATCATGCTGAGTTCCATGGGTCGCGCTATGGATTCGACCGCATTAACAGCGCTTGGTGTGTCCCACGTTCTCAGTAAACCTATCGCGCAGAGCGAACTGTTCAACATTATCGTCAAATCGTTTACCGGAAAGCACTGTCTGGCGGTGCCAGAGGAACCGGCAACGCCCCAGCCAGACTCCCTGGAGGCTTACCGCATACTGCTGGCGGAAGACAACCTGGTAAATCAGAAACTGGCGGTCAATTTTTTGAATAAGCTGGGCCATCAATGTGATGTTGCCAACAACGGCATGGAAGTGCTGGAAAAACTCGATGAAACTGATTACGACCTGATTTTTATGGACTTGCAAATGCCGGAAATGGATGGCGGAAAAGCCACACAGATTATCCGCGACATGGAGTCCCATCAGCCCGCATTACAGCACCATATCATCATCGCGCTGACCGCTCATGCCATGCAGGGAGACCGGGAGTATTGTTTGCAACACGGTTTCGACGGTTATCTTGCCAAACCTATCACCATGAAGGCACTACAGCAGGAAATTCACCGGGTGATGACTCAAGAGCAGAAACTTACGCCATTGCCTGATCCCACACGTGAGACGCTGGATGAGCAGACTCTATTACAACGCTTTTATGGCGATACAGCATTAATGAAAGAGTTGTCAGCCATTTTCATCCAAAGGTTCCCGGATTCGATCGCAACGCTTCATACCGCGATTAACGAACGTGAACTACAAACAGTTCAGCAGGAAGCACATAAATTACGAGGTGAAAGCAGCAACTTTGGTTGCGATGAGTTGGTAGCACTATTGCAACGGATAGAACACGCGGCCAGGCAGCATGATCTAACCCAACTTGATGAACTGGCAATTGAACTGAAACCATTGAGTTTCCGGCTGCTAAAATCGCTGCAAACCATAGTTGATGACGGCTATACAGGGTGATTTTTCCACGAAAGACGCTTTAATTGATGAATCCCGAATGATCTATAACGAACGCCTCATGCGTCATACCATGTCTGTGAATCAACGAGAAATCGAATACCCACAGAACGCTTGATGAAATCCATCAAGCGTTCTGGAAGACATAAAAAGTACCAACTTATGCCAGGATGAATCCCTCACTTTTTGAAACCCACCACACTCCTGGCCAGCGCCGCAATTAAATCATCACTCTTTTTGCTAGCCTCATCGAATGTTTTATCATCAACGACGGTCACCGGCTGAACTTCCATCACACGCCCTTTAACAGTGGTTGCGCATAATAAATGCAGCACCTTATTATTAATCATTGTCTCCAGACAATTAAACGTAAGCCCGGAATCCGTCACCAATTCCCGTTTTTCCGGTCTGATACGCTGGCGAATCATCTCTTTCTCGGCACTGGCAAGCACAGCTTTCAAATAAGGCTCATCTTCGTTTTTTGCTTCAGGTATTTTGCCGCTACTGTCCATAGGTAGTGCATAAAGGGTAACCAGCGCTTTGCGTTTGGTCGCTGATTCAATATATTCGGCCTCAACGGCATGACTGGCGGGGTCGACGTTAATACTACGCCGTTTTAATCCATCGGCCGAAGTGGGTAATGCAGCAGCCAAATCCTGAGTGGTATAACCGGCAATAACATCAGCATTATTCTGATCCGCATAGCCATACAGTGGTAGCGCCAGCAACATTCCATAGATCACACGCTTACTTAGAAAAGTAAATTGCATTAATTCATCCTCCCTCATTTAAATATGAATATACCTGAGACCAAAAGCTGTGTGTCTGTGAGATGTATAATTCGTTGTCGTTGTCACACAACCCCAAGATTTTTCGGCATTTAACTCCATTGAAGGAAAGCGTACACCTGAACCATGAAATAACCCGTATCTACCCGGAGGCATTATGTGGATAGCCAGCGCTATCTTCATTCTGACCATTGCTTTGGTCATCATCCAGCCCAACGTATTGAACATTCCTGATGGATATTGACCATGAATACCACCACCATTTGCCACAATCCGAACTGCGGTACTACGACGTCAGTGGTCACATTTCTTAGGTTAAATCATTTTCATGAAGTTTAAGCGTGTTATCATTTACGGTGTAAATACCTTTCATCTCATACCGAGGCTTTGATGCTGGAGAATGTAATCATCAGATAATCAGCTTCCCGACCTTCTCAGGCCGGACTGGTTATCGCTGCGCTTAAACCTTACGCAAACACCTGCGGGTGTTAGTTCGTTTTTGCACATGATGATTAGCAGGTTTTTCAGTATGAATTTATCCCGTCAGGAACAACGTACCTTACATGTTCTCGCCAAAGGTGGACGTATCATGCACGTCCGTAATGCTTCAGGCCGCGTCACATCCGTTGAATGCTACAGCCGCGAAGGGCTGTTGCTCAGCGACTGCACACTCGCCGTTTTCAAAAAACTCAAAACTAAAAAGCTGATTAAGTCTGTCAATGGTCAGCCCTACCGCATCAATACCACCGGGCTGAACAACGTTCGCGCCCAGCCGGACAATCGCTAAGGAGTAAGTCATGAATATGACGATGAGCACACCTTTTACCGACAACTATGACAAATCCTTTCTTCTGGAAACGATGATGGGGCCGAATGCCATGCGCATTATGGAAGAAATGGCAAATATGCTCCCCATTTCTCCGGGTATGCGTATTCTCGACCTCGGTTGCGGAACGGGAATTTCTTCCATTCTGCTTGCGGAAAAATATGATGTGACCGTATTTGCAGCCGATTTATGGATCTCCCCTACCGAAAACGCGAAGCGGTTCGCGGGGCTGGGGCTTGAATCTAAAATAATTCCTCTTTTGGTAGATGCAACGAAAGAGATCCCATTTGCTCATGAATACTTTGACATGATCATAAGTGTGGATGCTTATCAGTACTTCGGCAGTAACGAAATCATGCTGTCAAAACTCCTGCCTTTTGTAAAAAAAAGTGGACTGATAGCGGTTGCCGTACCTGGATTTATACAAGACTACCCAGAAGGTCAGTTGCCGGAGGAGGTTCAACCTTTCTGGACACCAGACTGGTATTTTTATTCCTGTAACTGGTGGAAGGCTTTATGGGGAAAAGAACCTGGCATAAAAATCACCATGCTGCGCGAAATGAACTCATGCCAGCAGGCATGGGATGAATATCTGCAATCACCCAGTTGGCATACTCAAAAAATGATTCCCATAATGCAGGCAGGGGCCGGAAAATATTTCAACATTATCCAAATCGTAGGGCGGAAAGTTTTATAGGACCTCGCCTCTAATTTCCTCCCCGCCTTTCAAAGGCGGGGAGAATTTCCACGAAATAAACGGTATTTACTGCCACAGAAAACCTTTCGCTATAAAATTAATGATATAACGCAACACCCGCCCGCAGCATCCCTTTTTGATAAATAGTCGCTTAAAACATTAGTTAGCTCACTATTTATAAATCTGTTCTTGGAATAAGGGCTCTTATCAGCCGCAATAAAAGCTGTTAAAATTGACCAATATCAATTATTGCCTGAGCAAAATCTATGATCCCGGAAAAGCGAATAATTCGACGCATTCAGTCTGGTGGTTGTGCAATTCATTGTCAGGATTGCAGCATAAGCCAGCTTTGCATCCCGTTTACCTTGAACGAGCACGAGCTGGATCAACTCGACAATATCATTGAACGAAAAAAACCAATCCAGAAAGGACAGGCGTTGTTTAAAGCGGGTGATGAACTCAAGTCGCTGTACGCCATTCGTTCCGGCACCATAAAAAGCTATACAATTACTGAACAGGGTGACGAACAGATCACCGGTTTTCATTTGGCCGGTGACCTAGTGGGGTTTGACGCGATTGGCAGTGCCCTGCACCCCAGTTTTGCGCAAGCTCTGGAAACGTCTATGGTCTGTGAGATCCCTTTCGAAACACTTGATGACCTTTCCGGTAAAATGCCCAATTTGCGCCAGCAGATAATGCGCCTGATGAGCGGTGAAATCCGAGGCGATCAGGACATGATACTGTTGTTGTCAAAGAAAAATGCCGAGGAACGTCTGGCGGCATTTGTCTATAATCTCTCACGTCGTTTTGCCCAACGCGGTTTCTCTCCGCGCGAGTTTCGTCTCACCATGACCCGTGGCGATATTGGCAACTACCTGGGACTGACGGTAGAAACTATCAGTCGCTTGCTGGGACGCTTCCAGAAAAGCGGCATGTTAGCGGTGAAAGGGAAATATATCACTATTGAAAACAATGAGACGCTGGCCGAGCTGGCGGGTGCTGCCAAAAGCAACGCCTAACCTATTGCCGGATCAATGATTTTTCTGAATTATTGATCCAGCGCCCATCATCAGTTGTTCAAAGCGATTTCATTGAGGTACTCTTAATTTACTGGCTGTGGATTGACAGTCGTTAGGAGGACCCTATGGCGAAGTATCAGAACCTACTGGTAGCTATTGACCCTGATCAAGATGACCAACCGGCATTACGTCGCGCTGTTTACCTGATTCAACGGCTTGGCGGCCGTATCAAGGCGTTCCTGCCTATTTACGACTTTTCTTACGAAATGACCACTCTGCTCTCACCCGATGAACGAACAGAGATGCGACAGGGCGTCATCGCTCAACGTATTGAATGGATTGCAGAACAATGCAAACACTATATTGATGCAGGCGTTTCTATTGATATTAAAGTAGTCTGGCACAATAAACCCTTTGAAGCCATCATTCAGGAAGTCATTACCGGGAAGCATGATCTATTGCTCAAAATGGCTCACCAGCATGACAGGCTGGAAGCCGTTATCTTTACACCTACTGACTGGCAACTGTTGCGTAAATGTCCTTGCCCGGTATGGATGGTAAAAGATCAGCCCTGGCCGGAAGGCGGACGCGCTTTGGTTGCTGTCAATCTGGCGAGTGAAGACCCTTATCACGACCCACTTAATGTAAAACTGGTTACCGAAACCTTGGAATTGGCCAAGCAGGTAAACCAAACAGAAGTCCATCTTGTTGGTGCCTACCCGGTAACCCCCATCAATATTGCCATTGAACTGCCTGATTTTGACCCCAGCGTCTACAACGATGCCATTCGTGGGCAACATTTGATTGCCATGAAAGCGCTACGTCAGAAATTTAATCTGGATGAACGACTAACCCATGTTGAAAAAGGGCTGCCAGAAGAAGTCATTCCTGATCTAGCGGAACACTTACAGGCTGGGGTGGTGGTGTTGGGTTCTCTGGGGCGTACAGGACTGTCCGCCGCCTTTATCGGTAACACTGTCGAGCATGTTATTGATCACCTGAAATGCGATTTGCTGGCGATAAAACCCGAGGATTTCGTTTCTCCAATCGTTCAGGGAAACGATAATAACGAGGATAAAACAGAGTAAAATTCCGATCTCATACCTGGGTTTATTGACAATCAGGGGGTTAATTTCCCCTGATTGTGCACCCTTCAATGAAACGCTATAGCCTATCCACCCGTTACAGTGCTTTCAGAATCGCTTCCACACTCGCTTTGGCATCACCAAACAGCATTTGAGTATTCTCTTTAAAGAACAGTGGATTCTGAACGCCCGCATAACCGGTATTCATTGAACGTTTAAAAACGATAACATTCTGTGCTTTCCACACTTCCAGCACCGGCATACCTGCGATCGGACTATGCGGATCTTCCTGTGCCGCCGGGTTTACCGTGTCATTAGCACCGATAACCAGCACCGTATCGGTATCAGCAAAATCATCATTGATTTCATCCATTTCCAACACGATGTCATACGGAACCTTTGCTTCAGCCAGCAACACGTTCATGTGTCCAGGTAAACGTCCAGCAACCGGGTGAATACCAAAACGGACCTTCACACCCCGAGCTCGCAGCTTGTCGGTAATGTCATGCACTGGATATTGTGCCTGTGCCACCGCCATTCCATACCCCGGAGTAATAATCACCGAACTGGAATTCTTCAGTAACTCTGCAACCTCTTCCGCAGACGTTTCACGATGCTCTCCCACTTCTTCACTACTTCCGGTAGAAGAACCATCAGACCCAAATCCACCGGCAATTACACTGATGAAAGAACGATTCATCGCCTTACACATAATATACGACAGGATCGCACCCGATGAGCCGACTAATGCCCCGGTGACAATCAGCAGATCGTTGCTCAGCATGAAACCCGCCGCCGCCGCCGCCCAACCAGAGTAGGAGTTCAGCATTGAAACGACCACTGGCATATCCGCACCGCCAATGGATGCCACCAGATGCCAACCAAAGACCAGCGCAATAGCGGTCATCAATAACAACGCAATGGACTGCAATGCAACACTGCCAGTATTTACGAATAACAGGAGCAGTAGGAAAGAAACGACCAGCGCCGCCAGATTCATCTTATGACGATGAGGCAACATCAACGGCTTAGAGGAAATAAGGCCGCGCAGTTTACCAAAAGCCACCACTGAACCGGTAAAGGTCACCGCACCAATAAAGATCCCCAGGAAAACTTCCGTCAAATGGATATTTACCATTACTGCATCGGTAATTTCTCCGTGATCAAGAAAACTGTTGAATCCTACCAGTACTGCGGCGATACCCACGAAACTGTGCAGAATGGCAACCAGTTCCGGCATTTCAGTCATTTCCACCTTACGTGCCAGATAGACACCAATCGCGCCACCAATCAGCATAGCGATGATGATCCAGCCGATATTGCCGGCATGAGGTCCCAAAATCGTTGCCAGTAAGGCGATAGCCATCCCGGTAATACCGAAAATGTTTCCCTGCTGGGATGTCTCATGCTTGGATAACCCAGCGAGACTACAAATAAACAGAATGGCAGCGACAATGTACGCTGCTGTAACTAATCCCCCAGACATGTGCTACCCCTTAATTCTTGCGGAACATTTTCAGCATGCGCTGAGTGACGGTAAAACCACCGAAAATATTAATGCTGGCGATCAATACGGCAATGAAGGATAAACACGATACCCATCCACCATGGCCAATCTGCAGTAATGCGCCCACCACAATAATGCCTGATATTGCATTGGTGACCGACATTAGCGGGGTATGCAGAGCATGACTCACGTTCCACACCACGTAGTATCCCACCACGCAGGCCAGTGCAAACACGGTGAAATGCGAGAGAAATTCTTTTGGAGCCACATTAGCCAACCAGCCAAACAACGCAATAGCCACCGCCATGAAAATGAATTTATTCCACGGTGAAGACTTTTTGACTTCCTTTTTCTCCATTACCACATCGGGTTTCGCTTGCTGCGGTTGGACTGAGACTTGAATTGGCGGCGCTGGCCAGGTAATTTCGCCATTTTTAACCACGGTAACACCGCGGATAACGGTGTCTTCAAAATCAATATCTATTTCACCGTTTTTCTCTTTACACAACAACTTGAGCAGGTTCACCAGATTGGTGCCATAGAGCTGTGAAGATTGGGTTGGTAGACGGCTCGGCAGATCGGTGTAACCAATGATTTTGACGCCATTTTCCGTAAGCGTAACCTGATCGGCGACCGTAAGCTCACAGTTACCGCCTGTTTGCGCCGCCAAATCGACGACCACGCTTCCGGGCTTCATGCTCAATACCATCTCTTTGGTAATCAGACGTGGTGCTGGCTTCCCAGGGATCAATGCAGTGGTGACAATGATATCCACGTCTTTGGCTTGCGCCGCAAACAGGGCCATCTCGGCATTGATAAAAGCCTCAGACATGACTTTGGCATAGCCATCACCACTGCCTGCCTCTTCTTCAAAATCCAACTCGAGGAACTCGGCCCCCATACTTTTGACCTGCTCTTTCACTTCAGGTCGTGTATCAAACGCACGGACAATAGCCCCCAGGCTGCCCGCCGCACCAATTGCCGCCAGACCCGCCACACCGGCACCAATAATCATGACTTTTGCCGGAGGCACTTTACCGGCAGCGGTAATCTGCCCAGTAAAGAAGCGGCCAAATTCGTGTGCAGCTTCCACAATGGCACGGTAACCCGCGATATTGGCCATTGAACTGAGCGCATCCATGGATTGCGCACGGGAAATACGCGGCACTGAATCCATGGCTAATACCGTTACCTGTCGCTCAGCCAGCTTTTGCAGTAATTCAGGGTTCTGAGCCGGCCAGACAAAGCTGATTATCGTGCTGCCTGCACGGACTATCTCAACTTCATCATCCTGCGGCGCATTGACTTTCAGGATAATATCGCTTTGCCAAACATCCTCTTTTCCCAGAATGGTCGCGCCAGCCTGTTCATAAGTAGAATCGTCAAAACTGGCAAGTTTCCCTGCTCCACTTTCTATTGCGACCTCAAAACCCAACTTCAGCAGCTGCTCCACCGTTTTCGGTGTAGCTGCGACCCGGGCTTCATTGGTCAACCGTTCTTTTGGTACACCAATACGCATACTGAATCCCTTTTCGCTTATTTTTTAACGAAGACCATCTATTATTGTCACCCACGTGAAAAACAGTTTGTCGTCACTGTTCAACCCCATTGCCATGACGGCAAACTCAGTTATAACCTACTGAAAATATGATTGATAATCCACATGTAAAGCCATTTTGTGCTAAAAGCGGAGTTATGGCGGGTGACAACCCCAATTTTCGGTCAGATATAACACTTATTACACGCTTTTTTAGCATTAATAACATAACAATATTCTGCACCAATTCACAAAAACCACGTGTTACATGCTTGTTAAATAATGCTAATGTCTATAAATATGCTTTATGATGCAAAAAATACCATTCACTACTATTATTAATCGTTTTCATTGCAGCCAATTTATCGCCATTATTCGTAGCCACTCCCTCTAGGATATTACTTAAAATGCTGAAGCAATGGAGATTGTTCCGTGTCATAATCATCCGCTACAACATAGAACCTAGAGTGGCCAGTACGAATTAACCGTATTACGTCAGAAGAAAGGATTTTTTATGAAGCTGAAAACCAGCGTTATTGCATCCACCCTCTTTTCAATATTAACGTTTTCGGCGCAGGCTGCGCAGGAACTTACTCCAGAAAAAGCACAATCAATAAAACCCTTTGAGCGTATCACGTTCATGGGACGCTATGACGCCATCTATCAAGCCGCAGCAGATGCTGCCAAACAGGCTGACAAACATGGGGCTGACGCGTTTTATATTCAGGGCACTTCGGAAGTTAACGGTGGGCGATGGGCTGTTACGGTAGATCTGTACCATAAAGATGCGCCTCCGGCCACCCACGATGTCGTTTATCGGGAATTTAACGGTGTTAAAGAGTTACCCAAAAATGAAGCCGTCAAGCTGGAACCTTATGATACCGTAACCGTTAATGGCTCTTTTTCTAATCAGCCAGACATCGAGGAAAGCATAGCCAACGCGGCAAAAGCAAAAGGTGCATACTCATTCTTTATTGTGCGACAAGTCGATATCAACTCCGATGGCAATAGTCAGAGTATTACGGCGTTTATTTATAAAAAAGATGCACCTAAGCGTCGGGTTCAGAGTCCCGATGTTATCCCGGCAGATTCTGATGCTGGCAAAGCTGCTTTAGCGGAAGGCGGTGCGGCAGCTTCTAAAGTGGAAATTCCTGGTGTAGCGTTTTCCTCCAGTTTAAGTAATAAAGTAGGTAATTTCTTTCAGACGCAAAGCTCACCCAATAACCGTTACACTGTCACCCTGGATAATGGCAAAAAGGTTCAGGAGTTGAACAATGCCACCGCCGCCCAAATGGCGCCGTTTGATTCTATTACCCTGCGGGACAATTTTACTTCCCCGACGGATATCTCCGAAGCTGTTGCTAAGGAAGCGGGAAAGAAAGGGGCTAAGTACTATCACATCACCAGAGAGTGGCAGGAAAGAGGCAATCGCTACACGATCAGTGCCGACCTGTATAAGTAAATTTTTACCCCATAAAAAACCCGCCGGAAGCGGGTTTTTTATGGAACGCATACGTGCTCAATTAATGGCTGGTGTCCAGTTCCGGAAAATTTTTCACCAGATCATCAATAGCTTTGATCTGATACAGGAAAGGTTCAAGCTTATCCAATGGTAATGCTGAGGGACCGTCACACTTGGCACTGTTGGGTTCAGGATGTGCTTCAATAAACAAGCCTGCCAGCCCCACCGCCATTCCTGCCCGCGCCAATTCTGCGACCTGAGCACGCCGTCCACCCGATGCTGCACCAAACGGATCACGGCATTGCAGCGCATGAGTGACGTCAAAGATAACTGGCGCACCATCAGACACTTGTTTCATCACGTTGAAACCGAGCATATCGACGACCAGATTGTCATAGCCGAAATTTGTGCCACGATCACACAAAATAACCTGATCGTTGCCCCCTTCTTTGAATTTATCAACAATATTGCCTATTTGCCCCGGGCTGATAAATTGTGGTTTTTTCACATTAATAACCGCACCTGTTTTCGCCATCGCTTCAACCAAATCAGTCTGTCGGGCCAAAAACGCCGGTAATTGAATCACATCGACCACATCAGCAACGGGTTGTGCCTGTTGTGGCTCATGAATATCGGTGATAATTTTCACACCAAAAGTCTGTTTCAGTTCCTGAAAAATGCGCATCCCTTCTTCCAGGCCCGGACCACGATAAGAATGGATGGATGAACGATTGGCCTTGTCGAAAGAGGCTTTGAAAACATAGGGAATACCGAGTTTTTGTGTGACCGTGACATAATGCTCACAAATACGCATTGCCAAGTCACGCGACTCAAGCACATTCATTCCACCAAACAGGACAAAGGGGAGATGATTGGCAACCGGGATATCCCCGATTTTGACCACTTTGTTATTCATATTCTTACCTTTATGTCGGATAAATCAAAAAACAGCGATTAATGCAACACTATCTGCTTTTGCTCAATAGAATGAATCTGAATCTTGATCATCTCACTCACCGGGTCTTCCGGGCATTGCTCGACAAAATAGTTCAGATCGGAAATCGCAATGTGATCACAATCCAACTGAGCATAAATCAATCCGCGATCACGAATTTCGTAAGGGTCTTCCGGGTCAAACTGCAATGCAGCTTCGCTGGCGCGTAACGCCAGTTCCATTTGTTTTTCTTCCATCAGAGCCGCTTTCAGCGTATCCAGCATTTTTCTGACAATCATGATATTTTCTGCTTCGTCGAGATCTTCATCGATCAACTTGGCAGAAGGTCCGATGTTGCCTTTTAGCCAGACTTCCAGCACATGTTCATTGAGCGTGTCGCCATTCAATGGATTGATCAGCCACATTTCCTCATCCAGCCAATCAGCGCGCAGAATCAACTGGGTGGGAAAAACGACCGGCATCAATGGAAGCGCCAACTGGTGAGCAATATGCAGGAAAACAATCCCCAAAGAGACAGGCATCCCCTGGCGAGACTCAAGCACTTTATCCAACCACAAGACATCAGACAGGCAGTACACTCCGCCAGCGCCACCAAAGCCCCAGGTTTTGAAGAAAAGCACGATGAGCTTTTCAAGCCGTTGATCATGATCCAGGTTTTCAGGAATGACTTTCCTGGCCTCATCAACCAACTGTTGTAGATCGTGTCGCACACGCTGTGTGGGGAAATCACGACGTATGGCCTGAGAAACTAAAATAACGCCTTCACTTAACTGTGAACGGTTGAATTCAAAATCAGCAATAGAACTCATAGGTATTCCATCAGCACAGGTAACTTGATAAGCGGCACCCGAATAATCGGGAACAGGTCACCAAGGTGAGTTACGAACGCCAGCAGCGGATTTTGATCCGTATAGGCGTGACCTTCCGCGCCATAGCGCCAAAGGAATGTCAATAATAATGCCAAACCGTTTTTTCGTCAGCCAGCTTTCGCCAACGGAAAACAGATAAAATGCGTAACCACCAGCAGAATAATGCAGCTACACAATGGCAGACGATAATGCGTTAGTATCCTGCTTTGTCCATTGACCAAGCGAAACCCGTTCATTGCCTCCATAATCCCGACAGGTAACGATCTGACAAAAACCTTGTTGTTGTAAAAGTTGACGCACGGCTTCACCCTGTTGCCAACCATGCTCCAGTAGTAACCATCCATCTTCCTGCAGAAAATTTATCGAACGCTTGATGATGATACGTAAATCAGCCATGCCCGATTCGGTTGCCACCAATGCACTGGCAGGTTCAAATCGGACATCACCCTCAGCGAGATGATGATCCGATGCATCGATATAAGGTGGGTTGCTGGCAATCAACGTGAATTGTTGAGACGTAAGAGGGGAAAACCAGTTCCCGGTTAAAAACCGACAATTCGTCAGCCCCAGACGCACAGCATTATGTTGGGCTAACACAACAGCTTCTGGTTGAATATCAATACCGATAATATCGCAATCTGGACGCTCACTGGCTATAGCCAGCGCAATAGCACCCGTACCAGTACCGAGATCCAGAATGGATGACGGAGTAGCAGGCAAATATCGTAAAGCCTGCTCCACCAGACATTCTGTATCTGGCCGAGGAATCAGCGTGGCTGGTGAAACGGACAGCGGCAATGACCAAAACTCCTTCTCGCCGGTCAGATAAGCAATCGGTTCACCTTTTACCCGTCGAGCCAGTAGCATATCCAACCGCTGGTGCTGTTCTATTGTCAATTGGGTTTCACCAAAAGCCAGTAAAAATGTCTGCCGCTTGCCAGTGACGAAACCAAGTAAAATCTCCGCATCCCGCTTCGGACTTTCACTACCCGAGAGTTGTGCGATGGCCTGAGCCAGCCAGCATTGATAATCCATTACTCTTGCTCTGAAAGCGCAGCCAACTGGTCAGCCTGATACTCCTGCACAATCGGCTGAATCAGCATTTCCAGCTTGCCTTCCATCGCTTCATCCAAACGATATAACGTCAGGTTGATGCGATGATCGGTCACCCTTCCCTGCGGGAAGTTATACGTCCGGATTCGATCTGAACGATCGCCGCTCCCCAGCAGATTTCGTCGCGTGGAAGCCTCTTCCTGATGGCGTTTCTGCATTTCAGCAGCACGAATACGGGCACCCAACACTGACAACGCCTTGGCTTTATTTTTATGTTGTGAACGTTCATCCTGACATTCCACCACGATACCGGTCGGAATATGCGTAATACGGATAGCGGAATCTGTCGTGTTGACGTGCTGCCCACCCGCTCCTGAAGAACGGAAAGTATCGATGCGTAGATCCGACGGGCTGATTTCCGGCAGCTCGGCCTCTGGAACTTCCGGCATAACCGCCACGGTGCAGGCCGACGTATGAATACGGCCCTGAGATTCTGTGGCAGGAACCCGTTGCACGCGATGTCCACCAGACTCAAACTTCAGTTGTCCGTATGCTCCCTCGCCAATAACCTTGGCAATCACTTCTTTATAGCCGCCATGCTCGCCGTCACTGGCGCTCATGATTTCCACTTTCCAACGGCATGACTCAGCGTAGCGGCTGTACATGCGGAATAAATCACCAGCAAAAAGCGCGGCTTCGTCACCACCAGTACCTGCTCGAATTTCCAGAAAACAGCCACGTTCATCATCAGGATCCTTGGGCAGGAGCAGAACTTGCAACTCTTGTTCCATTACTTCACCTGAAACTTTTGCGTCTCTAAGTTCTTCCTGTGCCATTTCTCGCATTTCCGGATCGTCCAGCATCATTTCCGCTGTGGCGACATCGTCCTGCGCTTGCTGCCAACGCTGAAAACAACGAGTAATATCCGTAAGCTGCGCATACTCACGGGATAACGTCCGGAAACGATCCATATCGGCAGTAACAGTAGGTTCACCAAGCAACGCCTGGAGTTCTTCATGGCGCTCTTGTAACGCTTCCAGTTTGGCAACAATAGAAGGCTTCATGCGTGATGTTAAATCCTGTTTGAATATAAAGAGAAAAGAATGCTAATCCAGTCCGAGGCTGTCACGCAAAATCTGCAAACGATCCAGATCACCATCGCGAGCAGCCTGCTGGAGAGATTTGGTAGGAGCATGAATCAGGCGATTTGTCAGGCGGTATGTCAATTCCTGCACAATGGATTCAACATCGCCGCCTTGTTGAATTGCCACCATGGCTTTCATTGTCATTTCTGCACGCAGGCTATCTGCCTGAGCTCGATAATCACGAATGGTTTCAACAGCCGACTGCGCCCGCAGCCAGGCCATAAACTCTGAACTTTCCTGTTGAACAATAGACTCAGCCTGAACGGCGGCAGCCTTACGCTGCGCCAGGTTATGCTGAATAATCGCTTGCAGGTCGTCCACACTGTAAAGATAGATATTGGGCAGTTTCCCTACTTCCGGCTCGATATCTCGCGGAACAGCAATATCCACCATCAACATGGGCTGGTTACGTCGCGCCTTTAGTGTTCTTTCCATCATGCCTTTGCCAATGATTGGCAGCGTACTGGCCGTGGAAGTGATTACGATATCGGCATACGCCAACTGTTCACCCAATTCCGCCAGTGTAATAACTTCCGCCCCCACTTCATTAGCCAATGCCTGGGCCCGCTCACGAGTACGATTGGCAATAACCATGCGTTTTACCCGATGCTCTCGCAGATGGCGGGCAACCAGCTCAATAGTTTCTCCCGCCCCCACCAGCATAACATTGACCTCAGCCAGTGATTCGAAAATCTGACGGGCCAGCGTACAGGCAGCAAATGCGACAGACACAGCACTGCTACCGATATCCGTTTCGGTACGCACTCGTTTTGCTACGGTAAAGGATTTTTGAAATAACCGTTCAAGTTCACCAGAAAGAGAGTGTTTACGCTGTGATTCTGCAAACGCCTTTTTCACCTGGCCCAGAATTTGTGGCTCACCCAACACCAGGGAGTCCAATCCGCTGGCGACGCGCATCAGATGACTGACTGCAGCATTGTTTTCATGCCAGTAGACACTTTTTTGCACATCATCCCGGTCTAGCCGGTGGTATTCACATAACCAGTTGACTAACTGTTCCCGCTGGTTTTCCCGATCCTCGACACTGAGATATAACTCGGTACGGTTGCAGGTAGACAGCAGCACGCCTCCCTGCACCAGCGGTTGCTGTAACAGGCTATGTAACGCCTGCCCCAGAGTATCTGGCGAGAAGGCTACACGTTCTCGCAGAGAAACAGGTGCAGTTTTATGATTAATACCAAGCGCAAGCAGGGTCATGGATAGTTCTGAGTAATACCGATGTTAGTATGGGTTTCATCTGTTAAGCATTCTACTTGATGCAGACAAGCAAGAAAAGCGACACTATATGCCTCTCGTTATTCGAAATTGTATCTGACGGGAAAAATAACAATGATTGACGCTGAGGACCAAGCCCGTTAGCGTGACGCATTGTTATGAATCCATCATGCTTTATAGGACAATAGTAATATGACCATAAAACCCGTCCGTTGCCTGCGGTTACTGCCATTGGCCTGTCTATTACTGACAGCCTGTAGCCTTACTCAACCCAACGTTCCGGGTAAAAGCCCGACCTCACCTCAGTGGCAGGATCACCTGAGCAAGGTACAGCATTTGACCCAATATCAAACACGCGGATCCTTTGCCTATATCTCTAATAGGAAGAAACTTTATGCCCGATTCTTCCTGCAGCAATTCTCACCTCAACGCTATCGCCTGCTACTGACCAGCCCGTTGGGTAGCACCGAGCTGGAACTGAGAGCTCAACCTGAAAATGTGCAGATTATCGACAATCAAGGTAAGCGCTATGTAGGGAAAGATGCGGAATATATGGTACAGCAACTGACAGGCATGGCGATTCCGCTCGACAGTCTGCGTCAATGGATGCTCGGTATCCCGGGAGATGCCCAGGATTATTCACTGGATGATCATTACCTGCTGCGTAACCTCACGTATCATCAGGGGAATCAACGCTGGAATGTCACTTACCTGGGGTATATGCAAGACAGCATTCCGCCGTTGCCACAAAGTCTGGAACTGACACAAGGTGAACAACGCATCAAACTCAAGATGGATAACTGGACGGTTCAGTAAGTGACATATTCACTGGATAATCAATGGCCTTCCCCCGCCAAGCTAAATTTGTTTCTGTACATCACCGGACGGCGTGCCGATGGCTATCATAATCTACAAACTTTGTTTCAATTTCTGAATTATGGTGACACTGTCACCATTACGCCACGTCAGGATGGCCTTATTAAGCTCCTCACCCCAATTATCGGGGTACCGGACGAGCAAAATCTGATAATCCGTGCGGCAACCCTGTTACAACGTTACGGTCAACGACATGGACTGCCCGTGGCGGGAGCCGATATCGCCATTGAAAAACGGCTGCCTATGGGTGGCGGACTGGGTGGCGGTTCATCCAATGCCGCCACTATCCTGGTGGCACTAAACCATCTATGGCAATGTGGATTAAATCGCACTACGCTGGCAGAGATTGGCTTGACGCTGGGAGCAGATGTGCCAGTCTTTGTTCACGGTTATGCCGCTTTTGCTGAAGGTGTAGGAGAAAAACTCACCCCCGCGTCACCGCCGGAAAAATGGTATTTGGTCGCTCACCCGGGCATTAATATTCCTACACCACTCATTTTCAACGATCCTGACCTAAAACGTGACTCTCCCGTTTGTCCGCTGGAGGTACGGTTAAAGCAGACTTTCGTCAATGATTGTGAACCTATTGCAAGAAAACGTTTTCGTGAGGTTGAACAGCTACTTTCATGGCTGTTAGAATACGCCCCGGCGCGCCTGACTGGCACTGGTGCTTGTGTGTTTGCTGAATTCGACACTGAGTCTGCTGCTCGTCAGGTGCTTGACCGGGCCCCGGGATGGCTGAATGGCTTTGTCGCACAAGGTGTTAACATTTCACCTTTGCAACGCACGCTTTCCGGGCAACTCGAGGGTCGCTAAAAAACCACCGGCATCAGTGGTCTTTTAACGCCTTTATTCCTACACCCGTATGCATATTGTATCTGCGTGGCATGCACCCCGGTTTCACGCCGATATGGTATTTCTCTGGACGCAAGCCTGAGGTTCTTCTCGTGCCTGATATGAAGCTTTTTGCTGGTAACGCCATCCCGGAACTAGCACAACGTATTGCCAACCGTTTGTACACTAGCCTTGGCGACGCCGCTGTTGGTCGTTTTAGTGACGGTGAAGTCAGCGTGCAAATTAACGAAAATGTACGCGGTGGTGATATATTCATCATCCAGTCCACCTGTGCACCCACCAATGATAACCTGATGGAACTGGTTGTCATGGTCGATGCCCTGCGCCGCGCTTCTGCGGGACGTATCACTGCGGTTATTCCCTACTTCGGATATGCGCGCCAAGACCGTCGTGTACGTTCTGCCCGTGTGCCGATTACAGCCAAAGTGGTTGCCGACTTTCTCTCTAGCGTAGGTGTTGACCGGGTACTTACGGTTGATCTTCACGCTGAACAGATCCAAGGTTTCTTTGATGTCCCTGTGGATAATGTTTTCGGTAGCCCGATCCTTCTGGAAGATATGCTGCAACAGGATCTGAATAATCCTATTGTGGTTTCTCCGGATATTGGTGGTGTGGTACGTGCCCGCGCTATCGCCAAACTGCTGAACGATACCGACATGGCTATCATCGACAAGCGTCGTCCGCGCGCTAATGTTTCCCAGGTAATGCACATCATCGGTGACGTCGCCGGTCGTGACTGCATCCTGGTTGACGACATGATCGACACTGGAGGAACACTGTGCAAAGCAGCCGAAGCTCTGAAGGAACGCGGCGCCAAGCGTGTATTTGCTTACGCTACGCACCCAATTTTCTCCGGCAATGCCTATGACAACATCAAGAATTCGGTTATTGATGAAGTTATTGTCTGCGATACCATCCCGTTGACTGACAAAATCAAATCGTTACCGAATGTACGCATGTTGACGCTGTCTGGCATGTTGGCGGAAGCGATTCGCCGTATTAGTAATGAAGAATCTATTTCTGCCATGTTTGAACATTAAGTCACACAACACGATAAGCAGAAAAAAACGCTACCAATTTATCGGTGGCGTTTTTGTTTTTTTAATTATTTTCAATAAGCTACTAAACGATGTAATTGGCTGTAAGGCTGTAAAGAAAAAAGCAACAACCCAAAATACTAAAAATAGAGAGACAATAAAGAACCGTTATAGTCTTGCCGGTTTTTATTACCTCACACTCAACATGATTTTATTACCATGATTAATGATTTTGCCGGCGGCAACGTTTATCAAAATGCTTTACCCACCAATAGCGGTCAGCCACATGCTCTCTGCCACTGATACGCGCCCCCACCAACCATAAAATGGCTCCGACGAAAATAGCTATCAGTTCAACGTAATTTGAGGCGCCGGGCAAATCCAACTTAGGCAACTGACCAATGATAGAATAAGCGATCCCCAGGATCATCAGTAGCATACCCAACCCCATAAATATGTTACCTACAGCTACAGAATGTTTATGTTTCATATTTCACCTCCAGAAATATCTGTGGAAATAATGAGGATGTCGCTGCATTCCATTACTATTCTTTATAATTATAGACATTATCCCTATTGACATTGAGTGAAAGGTCACAGATAAAAAACAAATTCCGTACACATGTTAAACAATAAACACAGGTCAATAATAACCAATCGATACCCGCCATCTATCAAGTTGCAGGCACGCAGGTTATGCTCAATTACTCGCTTATCCCTGCGCTTCGCTTCTTTCTCTTGCAAACATCGCCGATACTTGGTGATTGCCAGGTTGTCCGTGTAAACTAACGCACCCGTTTTAGTGACTTTACTCTGCGTTACGGTATGTAACGCGTAATCTGGAACTGTATTGTGAGCAGCATCAAACTCATTGTGGGGCTGGCAAATCCGGGCGCTGAATATGCTGCGACCCGTCATAACGCTGGCGCCTGGTACGTTGACCGTCTGGCAAAATCCCACCGGCAGCCACTCAAAGAAGAAAGCAAGTTCTTCGGTTACACCTCACGTCTGATACTTGCCGGGCACGACATCCGCTTATTGGTACCTACCACTTTCATGAACTTGAGTGGCAAAGCGGTTACAGCGATGGCAACGTTTTATCGCATTCAACCAGATGAAATTCTGGTCGCCCATGACGAACTGGATTTATTGCCAGGGATAGCCAAACTGAAACTAGGTGGCGGCCATGGTGGTCATAACGGTTTGAAAGACATTATCAATAAGTTGGGAAACAATCCCAATTTCCACCGTTTACGGATCGGTATTGGCCATCCGGGTGATAAAAATAAAGTGGTTGGTTTTGTTCTTGGCAAGCCGCCTGTCAGTGAACAGTCGCTGATTGATCAGGCGATTGACGAAGCTATCTACTGCACGGATATTCTGTTGAAAGAAAACATGACCAAAGCAATGAACCGTCTGCACGCCTTTAAAGCGTCATTATAGTCATACGGCATGATGACGGCAGATCGAGTTAAAGCATCATTATGTGTATAATTGGCCGGAATATTTTCATTTTGACAGGCCAATGAATCTAATGGCCTGATTAATAAGTTATTTAAGGTGATATAAACATGGGATTCAAATGCGGTATTGTTGGGCTGCCTAACGTCGGTAAATCCACACTGTTCAATGCGCTGACCAAAGCCGGTATCGAAGCGGCCAACTTCCCGTTTTGTACCATCGAGCCAAATACCGGCGTAGTGCCAATGCCGGATCCGCGTCTGGAGAAACTGGCAGAGATCGTAAAACCTCAACGAATACTTCCAACAACGATGGAATTCGTTGATATCGCCGGGTTGGTAAAAGGCGCATCAAAAGGTGAAGGCCTGGGAAACCAGTTCCTGACGAATATCCGTGAAACTGAAGCCATTGGTCACGTAGTCCGCTGCTTCGAAAATGACAATATCATTCACGTTTCAGGAAAAGTGAATCCCGCTGACGACATTGACACCATTAACACCGAGCTGGCGCTGTCAGATCTGGATACGTGTGAACGTGCGATTCACCGCGTACAGAAAAAAGCCAAAGGTGGCGATAAAGACGCAAAAGTCGAGCTGTCAGCACTGGAAAAATGCTTACCACAGTTGGAAAACGCAAAAATGTTACGGGCGTTGGATCTGAGCACGGAAGAGAAAGCGGCTATCCGCTATCTGAGTTTCCTGACGCTGAAACCCACCATGTACATCGCTAACGTCAACGAAGATGGTTTTGAAAACAACCCGTATCTTGATCAAGTTCGTGAGATTGCGGAAAAAGAGGGTTCTGTCGTGGTGCCTGTCTGTGCGGCAGTGGAATCCGATATTGCTGAACTCGATGATGACGAACGCGATGAATTTATGGCTGAACTGGGCCTGGAAGAACCGGGACTCAACCGCGTTATCCGTGCTGGTTACGAACTCCTCGACCTACAGACCTATTTCACGGCTGGTGTAAAGGAAGTTCGCGCCTGGACTATTCCTGTCGGTGCGACGGCTCCGCAGGCAGCCGGTAAAATTCATACTGATTTCGAAAAAGGCTTTATCCGCGCTCAGACGATTTCTTATGAGGATTTCATCACTTATAAGGGTGAACAAGGCGCGAAAGAAGCCGGCAAAATGCGCGCCGAAGGCAAGGAATATATCGTTAAAGATGGCGATGTTATGAACTTCCTGTTCAACGTCTAAATAAAATGTGTTGTCTCATGGGATCTCAACGCATCTCATGAAGACTGACAAACCCTATAAAATCCATGCAATTGCGTGGATTTTTGTTTTTATGACGTCTCAGATTAACTCGTAGAAGCACAATCAAAGTTAGATAAGATCCGCAAGGTCAACGACGCATCCAACACCTTTGAGCTTATCGCCAAAGAGTGGCTGCCGATGAAAGATTGGGCCGACATCACCAAAACGCGCCTACTTAATATGCTTGAGCGTGTGGTTTTCCCTACCATCGGCATACTCCCTATCAGGGAAATCACCTCGCACCATATTCTTAAAATTCTTCAGGAAACCGTTATCTGTTTTCATCACTTAATGAATTGCAGGAATACGCGACGCAATGGCAGTGGTTTTATAATCATGAACGACCGAATATGGCACTAATGAGGGCAGAGAGTACGGATGTTCATCAGGGCTCACGAAGCCGGATATATGTGTGTGGCTACTTTGTCAGAAAAAGATCTGCCCGTACTTATATCGGGGAGGTGTCCATATAGCTATTTAGATTATCCGTGACGATTCACCATCCACTCTGCTTGACTGATATTGTCTATTAGCAAGTAATGAAATGTGAAATCAACTTCAATCAACATAACAACACCTTTTAATTAACAAAGTTAATACTTTTTAATACCGCAAATCAGATTGCCAAATATAAGGGCACAAGTGGTACATCTCAGTTCTTTGTAATTATGTAGATTATGAGAAGGGCGTCGGTGCCTCGCTGCTTCCTGATGTATTAGCTGACATGTCGTTAAATTTTTATTAAAAATAAGGCCGTTTACGCGGGTTGGGTTTTATATGAACAATCAAATATGTGAAAAGTTAGGTATTCGTTACCCAATAATACAAGGTCCTATGGCCTGGGCATCTGACAGTAAACTTGCCGCCAGCGTATCTAATGCCGGTGGATTAGGGATTATGGGGTTGGGGTTTTGTCCCCCAGAAGTTGTAGTTAAAGAGATTCATTTGGCACAAGCGATGACTAATGCGCCGTTCGGTTTTAACATTATCACAGCGTTGCCCATTGCCAATAAGTTACTTGAGATCTGTCTGAGTGAGAATGTTAAGGTCATCGAACTTGAAACATCGCCTGATTTCTTTAATACAATCCCATATTACGTAGACAAACTCAAAAGCCACGGAGTAACAACCATCGGAAAGGTATCCTCCGTCGAAGAGGCGATTTTTTTCAAATCCGCTGGGATTGATTTCATATCAGTCAAGGGAAGTGATGGTGGCGGACATATTTTCGATTTTACAGGTACATTCTCGCTGATTCCACAAGTCGCCGATGCCGTTTCCATTCCTGTCATCAATTCCAGTGGTATAGCTGATCGTCGAGGTGTCGCCGCTTCATTTATGCTTGGTGCGTCAGGCGTTGAGATTGGCAGCCGTTTTCTTCTCGCTGAAGAGTGCCCTGTTCACATAAATTACAAAAATGCAATCATCTCGGCAAAAGAAGGAGACACTGTACTTACTGGTGTCTGTGCAAGTGATGGTGTACGTGGTATCAGAAATCATCTGACAGACGAAATGTTAAGACTGGAACGGGAATTTCCCCTTGCTGATGCCTGCGAACACATCCGTGAACTGGGTAAGGGGTCGCTTCACAAGGCTGCTGTCGAGGGAGATATTGTCAATGGAAGTGTGGTAGTTGGTCAGAATGTTGGGTTGTTGAATGCCATATTACCCGCAAGCGAAATTATGCTGGAATTCATAGCAGGATACGAACATGTATCCCAGTGGGATTCAGCGCATTAATTGGTATATAAAGCGAGTGGCAATGATTTCAAAGTCAGAGGATTATAGTGCCCATCCCAAAGGGAATCATTATGACCATTTAGCGATGATTTCTTTTAGCATGTGTTCTTAATTAATTGTTTTATATAATACTTTCATCTTCGTTTACAGGAAGCGACCTGCTCTCCGTTGATTAATGGGGTCTGAAGCCCAACCGTACGAAAACGCACGTTAAGTATATTTTTTAACCAGAATGGTGTTTTCGCTGCCATGACGAAAGATAATTATAAAGGCCATTCATCGCTCTCTTCCGCTTGCTTAAGTGGCCTTAGCTGTCCTTTTGTTACCTGTTCTGCCAGCGTGAATGTATAGTGACCCAGCATATTAATATGCGCATGGCGCAGTGGTGACAGCCGAAACTCATCGTCTTCATTAATGGCTTCGCCCCCATCACGTAAATGTGCCAGTGCCGCCTGCATATAAATGGTATTCCAGAGCACGACGGCATTGGTCACCAGCCCCAGAGCGCCCAGTTGTTCCTCTTGCCCATCCTGATAGCGTTTTCTGATCTCGCCTTTCTGTCCGTGACAAATTGCTCTAGCGACAGCATGTCTGCTTTCTCCCCGGTTGAGTTGGGTCAGAATGCGACGTCGGTAATCCTCATCATCAATATAATTTAGCAGATACAGTGTTTTATTAATTTTCCCAGCTTCGATAATGGCCTGTGTTAACCCTGAAGGGCGATCGCTGCTCAACAATGAACGAATTAAAACTGATGCCCGGATTGTCCCCAGCGTCAGAGAACCCGCCAAGCGCATCATGTGTAAGCGCCCTTAAATCGGCATCTTTTTTTCAGTGATTAACTGCGCCACACTGCCGCTGCCTACCCTAAACACCGAGGCGCAATCATGACATCTCAACAGCGGGCCGAGCATTGGCGCGAACAGATCACCACCTGGCAAGCATCCGGTCTTTCTGGCCAGGTTTTCTGCCAGCAACAGCAGCTGACATACCACCAGTTTGTTTACTGGCGGCAAAAATATTGTACCGATAACCCGACTCAAGCGCGGGCCCCAGGGTTTGCCAAAGTCACCGCCGACATCACCCACGTCGACACCCCAACCGAGCTGACACTCTCATTGCCCAATGGCCTGGTGATCACCGGTCTTAATGACCGCAATGTTTCCCTGCTGGGCGCTATTCTCAGGCAACTCTGATGCGTAACCGTGACTTACGCCCGGCGCTGGCGATGCCACAGATTTTTCTTTATCGCGCACCCATCGATTTCCGCAAGCAGGTCAACGGGCTGGCGGCGCTGATAGAACAGGAATTGGGACACGATCCTTTTACCGGGGCGCTGTATGCTTTTACTAACCGCCAGCGCAATAAAATCAAATGTCTGATGTGGGAAGACAATGGTTTTGTCCTTTATTACAAGGCGCTGGCAGAGGAGAAGTTCAAATGGCCCAGTCTGGCCGATGACCTGTTACCCCTGACCGGGGAGCAGATTAACTGGCTGCTTGATGGTTACGATATCAGTCTACTCAATGGGCATAAAAAACTGCATTATGATGGCGTTAATTAGTCGAAACAGGAAGCATCAGGTGGCTGTTTTTGTTATAATTTAACCATGAAAACGCCCACTTTCCCGCCAGCCGAAAACCCAGACAACCGCAGTTTATCTGCGGTTGAATTGCTGGCGCAGGTCGAGGAACTTCAGCAACAGCTTCAACATCGCGAATGTTATATCGCCCTACTCGAAGAACTGCTCCGCCTCAAAAAAGCCCAACAGTTTGCCGCCAGCAGTGAGCGGCATACTGACCAGATTGCCTTGTTCGATGAAGCCGAACTGGACGTGGCAATGGAGTCCTTGTTGGCTCAACTGCCGGATGACGTATCGCCGCCCCCACCGCCGTCTGGCACCCAAAAACGCCAACGCGGTTTCTCCGCCAACCTGCTGCGTGAACGTGTGGAGTTGTGCCTGTCCGACGAAGAAAAAGCCGGCGCCCGCGCCACCTTCTTCAGCAAGGTTAAAGAAGAGCTGGCGTTTATTCCCGCCCAATTAAAAGTCATCGAATACTGGCAGGAAAAAGCGGTGTTTGACCGCGATGGCGAGGAGTTTATCGTGGCGGCCCGCCGCCCGGTCCATCCGCTGGGCAAATGTTTTGCCACCACCGCCTTGCTGGCCTATATCATCGTCGCCAAATATGCCGATGGGCTGCCGCTGTACCGCCTGGAAAACATGCTTGCCCGCAGTGGCCACCCGGTAGGCCGCACCAATATGGCCCACTGGATCATCCGGTTAGCCAAGGTATTTGCCCCGCTGCTGGCCAGGTTGCGTGACGTGCAAAACAGTGGCCGTTACCTGCAAATGGATGAGTCCCGCATCCAGGTGCTGAAAGAAGAAGGCAAAACCGCCCAATCGGACAAATGGATGTGGGTGATACGCGGTGGCCCCCCCGATAAACCCTCAGTGCTGTTCGAGTATGACCCGAGCCGCGCGGGTAGTGTTCCCGTGCGCCTGTTGGCGGGATTCACCGGTATTTTGCAAACCGATGGTTATGCCGGTTATGACGCGGTGTGCCGTGAAAACAATCTCGTGCGTATCGGCTGCTGGGATCATGCCCGGCGCAAATATATTGAAGCGGGCAAAGCGGTCCCCAAGGGCGCAAAATCTGCCAAAGGCAAACCCACTAAAGCGGATGTGGCGCTGGGCTACATCGGTAAACTGTATGGCATTGAACGGAGCCTGCAGGGGCGCAGTGAAGCGGACAAATACCTGGCCCGTCAGCAATATAGCCTGCCGTTGCTCAATGCCTTTAAACTATGGCTGGAGCAGAATGTCGGCAAGATAATGAAAGGCTCGCTGACCCGTCAGGCCATGGACTACACGCTCAACCACTGGGCAGAATTGATAGGCTATTGCGATCATGGGCAGGTGAACATCAGCAATGCGTTGGCGGAAAATGCCATCCGCCCGTTTGCGGTCGGTCGCAAGGCATGGCTATTTGCCGACAGTTCGCAGGGCGCCAGCGCCAGTGCCGGGTGTTATTCCTTGATCGAAACGGCGAAGGCCAATCAGTTAGAGCCGACGGCGTATATCCAGTATGTGCTGGATCACATCGGCGAGGCGGATACGCAAGAAAAACTCGACGCGTTATTGCCCTGGAATGTGGACCTGGTCCCCTTTTTAAAAAATGTGTCGCAGTATGGATAGGGGGAGTACGTCGATTTAACGGCGCTTACCATCATGTCATCCCAGTGTTGCTCTATCTTTCGGGCATTGGCAGCATTGCGGGCGATGTCATTCAGTACGCCATAATCTGCATCTTTATCCACTCGCCAGAATACAGAAGCCCCGGCATCGGCCAGGCGGGGTGAAAACTGATAGCCCAGCAGCCAGAAAAGGCCAAAGATCAGATCACTGGAACCGGCTGTATCTGTCATTATCTCAGTCGGGTTTAGTCCGGTTTGCTGCTCCAGTAGCCCTTCCAGCACGAAAATGGAATCCCTTAGCGTGCCTGGAACGACAACGCCATGAAATCCGGAGTACTGATCTGAAATGAAATTGTACCAGGTGATCCCGCGACTGGAGCCAAAATATTTTCGGTTGGGGCCTGCATGTACCGTTCGTACCGGGGCAATAAACCGCATGCCATCCGCAGAGGCCACCTCACCACCGCCCCATTTCTGAGCCAGAGGCAGAGTAGACTGGTAATCAACCAGTCTGGCGTTTGCTTTTACCAGCGTTTCTGCCCTGAGATAATTTTGTTTGGTCCAGCTCAGACGATAACGGGTCAGCGCCGGAATATTGGGTCGAATAAAGGGCTCCATGCCAATATTACAAGCTTCAGCCAGCAATACCGCGCATATACTGACTGTCAGGTCATCCATACGCGCGCCCGCCTCGCTTGCATGGGTAAATTCATCTGCAAATCCTGTATGCGCGTTAATCTCAAGAAGGAGTTCTGTCAGATCGACAATTGGCAGCAGGTCAGATATACGTTTCGAGAGTAACTTCAGCGTCGGCGGCTCATCCAGTCCGTTCAGATGAGCAATGGTCAGCTTCGTGCGTTTACCGGTGAAATCCAGTGAAACAGCCTGATTATCGGCAAAATTTTTAGCGACCTGTCGGTACACAGAGTCCAGCTGCCGGGTCAGTGCATTGACGGCCTCTCCGGCGTTGAGGGGATGCCCAAGGGAGCGATATACCTGAACTCTGTTGGTGTGCCAGTCCTGCCCCTGGAGAAGTTTAGCCCGCGGATCTCCCCAGCGCTCGCTCCGTGCGACGTAAATATCCCGACGTCGCAGACTGTCCTGTAACTTATTCATAACACAAAGGGTATAGCCCTGTCGGGATAAATGGCCGTCTTTGCCATAGCAGAGTCGTTTCCAGGGGCCGGTAATTATCGCCATTGGCGCATCATCAATATGCTGCCTCCGGGTTGACCGGATCGCCGCAAGGTAGCGTATAGCCTCCAGCGTGGTTTCACCTGCCGGAGCGGCGCTGAATTCAATATTCTCCAGCAAACAGGGAAGAAAGCGGCGGACTCTCCCATACTGTTCCACCATTTCATCGTGAAAACTGGTGTCAGAAGGTCGGGCGATGGTGTTTATAAATGCGATGGTATCGGCCAGCCTGGCCGGAGGAAATTTCCCGAATATTGTCGAGCGGATCAACTCACTGTCAATATTTTCATCCAGGAGCACCGAGCAGATATGTGCCAGTTCTAATGCTGACTTATCAAGGTCTTTCAGTGTCCGCAGTCGTTTTTTCTGCCCAATTTTTTTCGCCTCCCGGCCAATATCAGCGATAATCCCATCCAGAACGTCCAGCGCGTCATCCAGTGCCGATATTTCGCAGGAACGGACAAAGGCAACCAGCATAGCTGTTCGTCTTGCGGGCGGCATCCGGGCTATTTTGTACACTGAAATCATATCAGCATACCGGGCTAGTGCATTGAAACGCACCGGAGGAATACCGGTGAAGTCGAGATCCTGCATGCCAAATGCTTTCAGTTTCAGGTAGCGCGCAACGGCCTGATTAAATGCTGGGCCACTGATGGCAACAGGACCTTTTCTTAACTGATCAAAACGTGAGGTACGTACTCCGTCAGGCACCTGTAACAGTTCTTCAAGTAATGAGCACAGCTCACCTGATGCCAGCCCGGACAGACGTGACCAGAGCCTGTCTGCTGATTTTTCACGTATTTCGGATATCAGACGGGTCAGCGTGATGACGCCCGGCAACAGTATTTTATTTTGCAGAAGCCAACTGGTAGCCAGATCGAAAAGCAGACCCGGTCGTTCGTTGCTGAGCCAGCTGCGGGTGAACAGTAACCGGCTCAATCTGAAAGTCCACGGCCACGAAAAATCATGATAGCCATACTGACGACGGATCAGTGCCTGATGTTCACGCAGCGTAGTTTCTCTTCTGGAGTAGTCGGACAGAACGCTCGTATCGGATATTCCCAACTGTCGGGCAACAAACCACAGTACGTTGGTCGGGATCGCTGACAAGTCATAAGGCCATGTGCCAAGAAATCGAACGCTGCCAATCAGCAATGCCACTGCCAGCCGGTTTGCCCTTCCGCGCCGGTTGTTAATGAAATCCATATCCACTTCGTCCAGCAGAAAGAAACGAGCAAGCTGAATGTCATTAGGCTCACCAGAGAACTGGCCATAACTGGCACGCTGTTCCGCGTTTAAAAAATCTGCTGGCAAAAGTGCCTCCCTGGCTACGGATCACATACGAATACATAAAAATTAGATGTTAATCAGACTGTTTCAGATATTGATACAGCGTTTCACGGCTAATACCAAACTCGCGAGCAAGCTGGGCTTTTTTCTCACCATCCATTGCTCGCCGTCGAACTTCAATTTGTTGTTCTGAGGACAATGATTTTTTCCGTCCACGGTAAGCTCCACGCAGCCTGGCTAAAGCGATGCCTTCACGCTGACGTTCATGGATTAAAGAACGTTCGAACTCGGCAAAAGCCCCCATCACTGAGAGCATCAGGTTTGCCATCGGTGAATCTTCGCCAGTGAATGTAAGACATTCTTTAACAAATTCGATACGCACACCCTTATGGGTAAGCTTTTGTACCAGACGGCGCAAATCATCCAGGTTACGAGCCAGCCGGTCCATACTATGAACCACCACGATGTCTCCATCACGCACGAATGACAACAGTGAATCCAGCTCTGGCCGCTGGGTATCTTTGCCCGATGCTTTATCGACAAAGACTTTATCCACCTGAGTCTGATCCAATTGCCGCTCTGGGTTCTGGTCAAAGCTACTTACCCTGATATAGCCAATACGTTGACCTTTCATACGCCTCCAATACTGAATGTGTCAGGAAAGAATCTATGACCTTTAATTACTTGTGTCAATAAATATGCAGAGTGACTTTATTCTGACAGTTTTTCACTGTCCGGCCTGACGTCAAGTTAGGGTATAACTCAACTAGGCATTGCTTTTACTTCACCGTTCATATTCCTTTTAACAGAGGTCAGCTTGGAGTTAGGAAAACAAACCACGTTGAGGCTAATTTTCAATCAGTTTGAGTTTACCAACCGCAGATGTTGTTCCTTTTGCGTCTTTTAGTCCGCAACCGGCTGATTGATCAGCGGAAATTTCTCGGGCATAGACCTTCACTCTCTAGAATAAAACAAAAAAACACTTGATTACTATAAAAGGTAAAGTTAATTAGGCTTTATGATTCCTCCTGTTAACAGGAGTGTTAGAACTGAAATATTTTTTTAACAAAAATATGCATTAATACCGAATCCACTAAAAAAAGGAATGAAGTGATGGTATTACTGGCAAGGGCAGTGCAAAAACAAAAAGTGGTTCTGGAAAAATCCACTTTGAAAGAGATGAATAGCTCTAGTGTTCACATAAATAGTATTTACTCTTTAATCAGCACTGGAACAGAAGTAAGCACGATTAACGGTTCTATCGCACGTTTTCATAAGGGGTGGTCAGATGATTATCGATTGTTTGGCGATCAGTATGGGGCGCTTAAAGAGTTCCCTGTCTCGCTGGGATATAGCTGTGTTGGCAAAGTCATTAATGTCGGTTTAGACGTCACACAAGTGAAAGAAGGCGATTATGTCTGGCTCGATCGCCCTCACCAGACTGAGTACGTTGTGTCTGAAAATGAAGCGGCAAGGGGGCTGTGCGTTCCGGGGGTCGATCCCAGACGTTATACTTTCCGTGTTCTTGCTAAAGTTGCGCTGGCCGGTGTCCACGACGCACGCCCGTACATTGGCGCCACTGCTCTTGTCACCGGATTGGGTGTAGTCGGGCAGTTAACCGCGCAACTTCTCAAAGTGAACGGGGTAACCCGAATTTTCGCAACAGATATTTGTGAAAAACGCAGGCGGGTCGCAGCAGCTCAGGGGATCGAAGTCATTGACCCAATAAGCACTAACGTGGCTGAGTACATCAAGCAAAATACGAAGGAAACTGGCGTTGATTTCGCCATCGAAGCCTCGACAAATTTCAGTGCATTAAATGACTGTATTCGCTCAGTTTCAGTTGGCGGCCGCGTCGTTACCTTGTCGACCTATACCGGTCAGGCTAATGCTCTCAACCTCGGTGAGGAATACCACCGTAACCGGGTCGAACTCATCAGCTCGATGTCGGTAAATGAATGTCCTCACCGGGGATTTCCTCAGTGGTCTGCAGACCGCCTTATTGAGACAACCAGAAAGCTTCTGGATTGCGGTATTATCGAGCCAGAGAAATCGCTCCTGACTAAAGAAGTAAATTTCGCAGACATTCCGCAGTTTTACTCTGAATTATGTCAGGGTGAAAGCGATGATGTCGGCATTATAATTAAATACTGAGTGCGGTAATAATGAAAAAAATATCTGACAAATACCTGCATCATTCTGTTCGCGACGAAGAAATGATTCTGTCTATTTTACGCGATGGACAATTATCTGGAACAGCAGACATTATTGGCATTTATGAAAATACGCTGTCTTCATACTTTGGTGCTAAACACGCTATAGCTGTATCTTCCGGAAGCACCGCAATCCAGGCAGCACTCTGGTGTGCCGGTGTTCGCCCGGGAGATGAAATTCTCGTCCCGGCACCTGCGGTCCTGCCTTCGCTCTTTCCAGTTACTGAAAATGGGGCAATCCCTGTCCCCGTTGATGTACGTGAAAACTGTCTGGATTTTTGCCCGGACAGCCTGCGCAAATCCATCAGCAGCAAAACAAAGGCTGCATTGATCGTTCCTTTATGGGGTTATCCCTTCAATCAGGATGAAACTCGAAAAATCCTGGCAGAACATGGCATTCCCCTGATTGAAGACTGCGCGCATGCCCACGGTGCTAAATTCGGCAACAAGTTTACCGGCACCTTTGGTGACATGAGTTGTTTCTCAACGCATGATCGTAAGATCCTCGCGACCGGAGAAGGTGGATTCGTACTTACAGATTGTCAGGAAACCGCTCAAAACCTGACGACATTTACCCGACTGGGCAACCTGTCAGGTAAAAGATCCGGCGTGAACTACAAGTTGGGTGCTCTACAAGCCGCACTGGGTATTGCTAGACTGCCTGATATCGAGGAACAGGTCTCCATTCGCAGGACCAATGCTGACGCAGTTAAGTCACGGCTTAAGCCAGGTCGGCCGTTTGACGAGCTCAGCTTTGGCGATGGGCGTCCTAATTACTACAATCTGGTATTTAAGCTGAACAGTGACGTTTCTGATCCGGGAACAGTGCTTCGTAGAGTGAACGATGCCGGTATAGTTATCGATCAAGTCAAATATGGTTATAACGTGTTTTACAAGCGCGAGGTTTACAGCCATATTTCAGCCAACTGCCCTAATTCAGAAAACATGATTCAGCGGCTTATCCAGATCCCAGTACATCCTGGAATTACAGAACAGGATATTGAACAAATCGCCAACATTCTGAATGAGATTTAATCCTATGCTTCGTGAGGGAGTTAAGCATTTCACCGCTTCGGCGATTATCCTAGATGAACATGATCGCATTCTGATGCATTTTCATAAGAAATTGCAGATGTGGCTCTATCCCGGTGGTCATATCGAGGAGAATGAGGAGCCGCAGGAGGCACTGTTACGCGAGGTGTTCGAGGAAGTAGGCGTTACGCCAACCATTATATCGTGCCAGATTCAGGAACATCAGTCTTTGGACCTGGATCCCGCAAGGGTAGCTGAACTTCCAATACCTCTCACCCTACTTTGCGAAAAAATCCCGGAAAAAACGGGTGGATGGCACTGGCACCTGGATATGATCTATCTTTGTATCCTGCCGGCTAACCTTATAAATGCTGAGGGTGAATTTAAGTGGCTGACGGTCTCTGAAATTGAATCGTTACCGACACCGCGTGAATTCCCGTCGTTGATAAAAAGGGCTATTTCAGTGAAAAGATCCTATTCAAATATTTAGCAGGAACCCTATGTCATTTTTTTACCGCATTTCAGTGGTAATATTGGCTGCAATCAATCCGGTAAGCATGGATTTGTTAGCGCCTGCGATACCCTATTTACAGCAAAGTTTACCTGCCCTTAATGGGCAGGTTTTTTTTTCAACCTATCTGAGCGGACTTGCCGTAGGTCAGCTGATTGGCGCTTTTTTGCTTAATGGCAGGAAAAATGTCCTCTTTGCGCTTTTATTTTGCATGATATTTTGCGTAGCGTCTCTCTTCGCGGGTTCAAGCAGCAGTCTACAGTCGTTCCTGATATCACGTTTTGTCACCGGTTTTAGCGCCGGGATCATCTATCTGTTCTGCATGCTGCTGGTAGCAAATTCAGAAAATGAAGAGGAAATTGCAGAAAGTTATCGGTTAAGAAATCAGACGCTGTTGTATGTAGCGACGCTAATCCCTTTTTTATCAGCAGCGGTGATTACCCTTGCATCTTTTACGCTTCTGCTAAAGCTGCAGTTAGTCTATGGTGTGGCTTGTTTTCTTCTGATGACAGGGTTTATCAGGAAACCACTGAAAGATAGAGGGATTACAAGGAAGCAGGAAGCGCTCACTAGAACCAACCTCATTTGCAACGTCATCTCCATGATATCCTGGTCATCAATGCTGTATTTCATCCTGTCTCTTATCCCGACATTATTCGGTGTGAATACTTCACATCCTGAATGGATGATCTGCGCCGGCATTACAACAAGTGCCCTTTCTTATCGCCTGGGGAGCTTACTCAAACACAGGATCAAGACGGCTGCTGGAACTGCTTTATCCTTCGGGCTAGTTCTTACATTTATTCTCTGCCATTACACCCCTAGTATGTGGGTTGAGTTTCTTATGCTAGGGATCGTATATTTTATCGCTGGCGTCTATCAGTCCCGGACAGCAGCTAAAGTGCTTGCTAGTAACCTATTTTCCTCTCGTCGAAATACCTCATTGTTAACCTTTATAAATTTACTGGTATCCGCTCTGGTTGTTGAGTTGGCCAGAAGAATTGGGGTGGCTGATTCTTTGATTTGGATTGGTATTCCGCTGGTGTTGTTTGCGATATCTCCGCAATGGAGAATTAGAAGATACGTGACGTCAGGCTTGAACACATCCGTTGGCGGTGAGGGTAGTAGCAACTGACGTAATAACTTAAGTTTGGATCTAGAAAATATAGAACATAGGATGACACTGAATTTTATGATAAATAACTTTGCCGCATGATGTTACCCGCTTTTCAGGCTGACCTAATAGCTTTGATGTGTGGTTAAAAAACGTACTTAGCGTACGTTTTCGTACGGTTGGGCTTCAGCCCCCTTAATACACCGCAATGTTAACAATGTGTTTTCCAGAATGACACAGGCATTACCCTATGTCTATGGAGAGTCATGACAATGTGTCGGGTACTGAATGTCGCCCGGGCCGGGTTTTATTGTACAACGCCACACGTTCCCGTGTGGCGTTACTCGATTGAACTTTATCTGTATACCTGCTCAAGCTTACCGGCAAATTTCGCCTGAACATAATCAGCCTCAACAGTAGATTTTGCGTGCTTTTTTATGTCGGGAAATATCACGGTTGAGGCGTCGCCAACGCCAGATATCAATTAGCATAAAGAAAAGGAGACTGATTCCCATTACCGGCAGCGCATATCCCAACAGGACCGTGATAACTAACACCAGCATTTTCTGCAAACCATTCAACATCAGCCACGCGCCGGAAAGCGTATCCAGCGGGTTAACTCGTGCAATAGAGGGGCGTCGTAACCACCACATCCGATAACCCAGGACGATCATGCCGCACAGTGCAAAGCCAAAAAACGCCAGTACCAACTGATTCGGCAGTCCGAACAGAATCCCCATATGCGCGTCAATACCCCAACGAGTCAATTTGGCAACCAGCGGAAAGTTGTCAAACCATACATGGTCGACAATTGCAAACGTCCGCGGATTTACCGATACCGCATCCACCTGGGTCGGCCAGCTACGATCCACCTCGGTTACAGTCCATGCCTTCCCTTCTCCTTTAGGCTGACGCAATTCAACTTTTGCCGCAGAGATTCCGGCAGCTCGCGCAGCGGCAAGCACCTTATCCCAATCACTGTCAGGCTGATTTATCGCCATCTGATGAGGGGATGTATTTGCCATGTTCATTCCTGACAGGGACATACTTGCATGATGCTCAGCATGTAGATCGGTTGGCGCAGTCCGTTTTGCAACTCCGAGGTCAGTATTGACCTGTGGTGTGAGCCAGTTCAGCGAGGTGCGTAAATGATCGATATTTCCGCCCGCCCATTGCGACCAGGTTAATCCCGTTGCAGAAAAAAACAGTAATCCGGCGAGTAGCGTCAGCCCCAGCGTAATATGCCAGTATCGGGAAACAGCAAAATGGCCCTTTACCTTCTTCGCTTTGCGGCAAGGGCGAGTTCCCAGCCAGAGTACAACACCGCCCAGCGCCACGACCCAGAGCCAGGATGCCGCCAGTTCACTGTAGTTTCGTCCAGGATCGCCCAGCAATAGCCCGCGATGTAGCCGATCCAGCCACAACCGCAACGGCAACACACCGGAAGTCCCGTACACGGTCATATCACCTTTTATGTCCAGAGAATAAGGATCAACAAATATGGAACACGACTCTGAAGGTCCCAGGTCACCGCTGACAAACTGCACACGTGTAGTTTCCGTCGCCTGTGGCGCGGGCCGAACCGCATAAACTTTCAGCATTTCACCCGCATAGCGGCGGGCCGCAGTGATTTGCACAGACAGAGGTTTTGCCTCACCTACGGGCAATGCAGTCAACGCATCTTTATAAAGGTAATTTTCCAGTTGTGGCGTAAGCACATAAAGCGTTCCGGTCAGTGCCGCGACAAAAATAAAAGGCGCAACAAACAGCCCAATATAGAAGTGCAGGCGCCGGATGAGATTTAAAAACGCACCACAAACTGCCAGTGTGTTTGTCGAAGAATTTGACATGATTTCACCGTTTCAGTTATCGAAAAATATCCGACAGCGGAAGCCACTCTTTTCCGCGCGGATGATAATTTGCAACGAACTGAAACGTACGGTGGTGCTCTGGGACTATGAAAGAAAACCGCATTCAGACACAAATAAAGGGTAGGAACCGTAATACTAACCGCTTCTCGCCGGGAGGACAGCATAAGCCAGAGAGCTGGGACGAATAACCACAGTAACAACGGGACATGAATCAACAAATCGCAGTAACCGCAGGCACTGTCTTCTCCAGCGATACCATGTTGAGCTAAAGAATTCCCTGCCTCCTCTTCCATAGACGTGTTCGCCATACCGGACACACGCATAGATGAGTGCCCGGTAGGTTCACCTTTGTCATGTTGTACAGACGTCAGTAATCCCGCACACTGCAAATGCCTTGAGATTATGGGCGCACCAGACAGCATCAATATGGCGAACATCGCAACATATGTGGTCAGGCGAGCGATCAGTCGGCGCGAATACATCATTAAAAGGAATGCGTCAGAGTCAGGGAAACGAGGCTAGATGTTAAGGTTTTGCTTAGAAAAGTAAACCAAAAACAAATCGAATGTTACGAAACAAAGGAACGCAGTACACCATAATTGAAAAGCTGCCACTTTCCCAACAATATGGTTTCGGGATCAATTAGCGCCCTGCCAGGCAAGACACATGTTTCAGTTCCTCTCTGTCATCTTTAGACCAAGGAAAAAGAAAGCAAAAATAAAAGAACCAATCTGAGTACAATAGTGAGTATGAAATGATCATCCATTCCAATAAATATTATAAAACAATGAGATGGAATTTATTTCACTGTTCAACGCCATCGTCTCGTAGAGATATCTGAATATCTTTGCCGGACAGGTGAAACCATTAAAATCCACACAATTACGTGGATTTTTGTTTCTAGTGCCTGAAGTATGAGTACAATTCCGCTATCGACTATAGCAGTTGGTATCCTTCCCGCAGTTTGTTGGTAACAATCACCATAGATGGAGTGCATTAAACGATGGTTAGCGATGTATCAGGCGAGAAAAAATTACTGTCCGTCTTTGACTTTGACGGCACGTTGACCAAGCGTGACAGCTTTGTGCCTTTCCTGCGATTCGCCTTTGGTAATCGTGTATTTGCCTGGCGTCTAATGAGACTGGTATTACCCGCAATGAAATATATTGGCCGTCAGTTGACTCGCGATGAACTGAAAGATGCCTTGATCCACGCGTTCCTAAGCGGTGTCGAGGCTACGTGGGTTGAACAGAAGGCTGCCGAATTTTGCGATCGGTACTGGATGCGTTTAATGCGCCCATCCGGACTGATAGCGGTGGCAACACAGATCAACTCTGGTGCTGTCGTGACGATCTGCTCAGCGTCTCCGGCGATAGTGTTGAAACCATTCGCAGCGCGTCTGGGTATCCGGCTGATAGGTACAAATTTAGACATGAAAGATGGCGTGCTTACCGGGCGGATAAGCGGTCAAAATTGCCGATGTGCCCAGAAAGTCAAGCGTCTGGAAGCTGAGTACGGTCCACTTTCCGCATACCATCTTCGAGCCTGGGGTGATACCCGCGGAGACTATGAGATGCTGGCCGCGGCGCAGGAACCGTACTGGCGTCACTTTCACGGTGCATGGGCCAGGCGAAACCCGCCTCTCGCTATAATCAAACCGCTACACAGCAAGTCCTCTGAACAATAAAAAAAGCCCCGATGTTTTACCACCGGGGCTGTTAGGCATGGCTGATGCTTCTTTAGTTAAATACGTTGCCGCCTTTAATCAGAGAAACTACCATTCAGAACGCCTGTAACATTAAATACTCTTAGCGCAGGCAATCACCTGCTGCGTTTTACTTTGTCGCGATTAAGACGCGTTGATACCGTACTGTGCACACACGGAGTTCAACCCCCCCGCATAACCCTGACCTACTGCCCGGAATTTCCACTCGGTGCCATGGCGATATAACTCACCAAACGACATCGCGGTTTCTGTTGACGCATCTTCAGTCAGATCATAGCGAGCGACTTCAACGTGACTATCGTCATTTACCAAGCGAATGAAAGCACCAGAAACCTGGCCAAAGCTCTGGCGACGAGCCGTCGCATCGTGGATGGTGACCACGAATACGATCTTATCTACGTCTGCCGGGATCTGGTCGAGTTTGACCTTCAGTGCTTCATCATCACCATCGCCTTCACCTGTGCGGTTATCACCCGTGTGCAGAACGGAACCATCAGATGATTTCAGATTATTATAGAAAATGAAGTCTGCATCTCCGCGTACCTTGCCATTGCTGGCAAGCAGAAACGCTGACGCATCAAGGTCAAAATCCTGTCCATCAGTTGAGCGAGCATCCCAGCCCAGACCCACCAACATATTTTTCATTGTTGGTGCTTCTTTGCTTAAAGAAACATTACCACCTTTAGAAAGAGAAACTCCCATAATTACATCCTCAATATTAACGTTGATATTCAAAGTGGAGTGATAAGGGGGATTAGCCCGCTTTTCCTTCCTCAGCTTCAGGTTTACCGGGGAACAGCACACTGATAATAATACCCAGAGCCAGAACCCCTAGAACTACCAGCAGACTCACATTGGCAGATATTTCGTAGCCGTGATGCCACAGATGGTCGGTTGCATTGAGACCCAGTTTCACCGCAATGAAGAACAGCAGCACGATGACCGCTTTTTCAAGATGAACCAGGTATTGCTTGAGTGCTTCCAGAACAAAGTACATGGTACGCAGACCAAGGATGGCGAACATCATGGCGCTATATACGATCAGTGGTTCACGACTCACCGCAATGACAGCCGGAACAGAGTCAAAGGCAAACATCACGTCAGATAGTTCAACTACCGCCAGACAGAGCATCAGCGGAGTCGCGTAAAGGAGTGCCTTTCCTGCACGCCCGACATTGATATCTTTGTTTTCCGGTTTGGCAAGCTCGGCATTTACTTCCTTCTGGCTCAACAGAAAACTGTGCCCTTTTAATTTGGGCCAAATAGGGAAGAAACGCTTCACGAGTCGGTAGGCAATGTGCTGTGAATAATCTTCAATAGCCTCGTCGTCGCCACTCTTTTTGAGCATCATCACGGCGGTCCAGGCAACGACCAGCGCAAAGACAATGTCGACCCACGGCCCCAATGTTAACAACCCGGCCCCGATGGTAACAAAGATGCCCCGGAACACGATGGCGCCGATGACCCCCAGGTACAGAACGCGATGCCGGTAGTTATCCGGTATTGAAAACCACGAGAAGATAGCCATCATTACAAACAGGTTGTCAATCGACAGGACTTTCTCCAATGCATACCCGGTAACAAACAGGCTTGCCACTTCAGCACCATGATGAATGTAGAGAAAACCGGCAAATAGCATGGAAATGGCGATCCAGAAAACTGTCCATAGCGCCGCGCTTTTTAATGAAATCGGCTCGTCATGACGGTGCATGAACAAGTCGACAAAAATGGCCCCGATAGCCAGAACAACAAAAACCGTAACGGTTTCAGCCGGGAAACCAATATGCGTGGATACCATAATAGCCCTTAAGCCAGTGTATTAAAGTTAGAGACCAAATTCCGCTGCGGTAAAGCCAAGCGCCACAGCAATTTCGCGAACCGCACTTTGCTCATCCTGATCGAAGTTACCATCGCTTTTGGCAACAGCGATCCCGACACGAACAGCCAACTGAGCGGCTTCTGGCTGATCTTTCAGTGCCAGAATGTATTTCATGGTTTCGCCTTTACCAATGTCATAGTCAAAGTTAAAGCTGGTCACCAGTTCGTTAAAGAATTCGATGACTTCTTTAGTTTCAAATACTTTTAACTCAGGTGAAGCCTGAAGAAAGCCGATCATCTTTTGCTTTTCTTCGGCACTGACTCCATCGCTGGCTACAGCGATCCGGGCACACACGGCCACCGTACCCTGCATGAACTTTTTGTTCTTATAACGCCCGACCTGTTTGGTCAACTCACTACGACCGGCATTGATTGCGTCTTTAACTTTGTCGAAGATACCCATGTCTAATCCTCTTATTTTAAATAATTATTTAGAACCAGCAGTCCAATGGAAACCCCAGCCAAATGCTTTATCCATCTCCCGATGGCCACTGAAGAACTGGTTGATACGCTCAACCTTTATTGCCCCGTTCTCATTCACCAAGCGCGCAATCGCACACATGCTATGGCGGTTAGATCCTTCCGTTAAACGAGACTCGATCGGGGGTTGATCGGGCATATGGATTGTCACCACACCGTCTGTTTTATCCCAGCTCGCCACACCCTCATAGATGAAGGCAAAAATTAGAACTTGTCGAATATTTTTCCATTCACGACCATTGATGTGCAGCCATTCACCGTCGCTGACCTGACCGGTGCGGTCATCACCTTGCAACTCAACGAACGGTTCACGGTCAAATGCCCCAAATCGATTACCCAATGCCTGAATGACATCTTTTGTACCGCTTTGTTGTTCAACAAACGCCCCCAAATCGAGATCAATACCTTTGGATTTACTGAACATGCCGAGCAAACCACCAGAAGAACCGTCGCCCTGATTCCAGTTGAGGTTGATTCGGATTTGGCCGAAATTATCTCGCTTGGCAAGGCTGATAGCCGGTTTCTCTTTGGTCAGAGACACTTTGCTCAGGCTGATTTTTGCAGGTTCCGGTGCAGGGGCTGGCGCGGGGCTCGGCGTACCGGTGGGTGCCGGAGAGTCACTGATATCAACGCCAAAATGTTCAGCCAGGGGTTTAAGCCCGCCGTTGAAACCTTGAGCGATAAAGCGGAATTTCCACTCCGTATTTCGTCGATAGAGTTCACCCAGGATCAGCGCAGCTTCCTGACGCCCGAGAATATCGACGTTCCCCACGAGCAATACGCTGCCGTTCAATTCAACTTGCACGGAGAGGTGCTTAAGGCCCGACAGCGTCAAATTACCGTCACAAGTAGCCGTAAACGCTAACTTTTGCACTTCTGGCCGCAAGCGGCTGATATCGACGGTAAACGCGGTATCCGTTCCAGCCCCGGAGAGCCGAACAGACGTATCGTCATTCACCGGCTGGCCGTAAAACACCATGTCGGCATCGCCCTGCACTTTACCTGAAGCATAGAGACGGAACGCAGAGGCGTCGACCGGAACACCAGAGATAACACGAACGGTCAGCAGTTGTGAAAGTACGGGAGCATTCCCCCCTGGCGTCATCGTCATTGGCGCACCACCGTTGCAACGATATCTGCCTGCATATTATCAATGGTGCGGCCGCTTGAGGCTTTACCGTGAGCGGTGAAATCCCAGTTACCACCATTACGATACAAAGAGGCAATGATGATACCCGTGTGAGATCCCTGCTCAGTCAGTTGGTAACGTGCAAGTTCTTCCCCAGCCTGATCGACCACTCGGCAGAACGCGTTATCGACCTCATTGAAAGTCTGGCCCCGGAAGCTGTTTACCGTGAACGCGAGATACTCGACTTGCGATGGCAGGTGGGCCAAGTCTACGGTGATCACTTCGTCGTCGCCCTCACCTTCACCAGTCAGGTTGTCCCCCAAATGCACAACGGAGCCACAATTTGATTTCAGTTTTCTAAACCAAATAGTATCGAGGGCTTTTCCCGTGCTGTCTAACAAAACGCAACCCGCGTCTAAATCAATTGAGTCGCTACCACCGCCAAACAGACTGCTTAATAACCCTTTTTTCTTCTTTAATGGATCCCACCCCAAACCAAATTGAAGTTGATTTAGAGAAGATGTTTTTTTGCTGAGTGAAACGGTTTGGTTTTTACTTAATGAAACCATTATTTATTCCTTCAGATATAGATTGAGTCATTATTTATTCCTTCAGCGATAGGGTGAGCCATTATTTCTTAAATTTTTAATTCATATACTGAAAAAATCATATCATGATGCAGTTACCACACAACCCATAATTTAGTCTTCTTTTGTATGTTAATTTTTAACATATTGTTTTAAATTGATTTTTATTTTATTTTTTACACTAACTGACATATTTTTTCAGAAAATATAAGAATTGTTTTGTAATAATTCACGCAGCCATAAAAATCATATCATGATTGACATGAGTAAAATGTCTACTTAGACTCGTAGATTGATTTTTCCTCACCTCTCATTATTGGAATATAAAAACCGATGAGTCATGTAATTTGGATAATGGAAGGTTTGTCATCACAACGTGATATTATTTTAGGCATTAAAGATTATTGTAAAAAAATTAATAAAAACGTCACTCTTATTGCATCTCATCGCCACAGTCGAAATGAAATACTTTCTCTAGCTGATATTGCGTTGATCGAGCCTCATGAAGATGAGCAGCGTCTGGCCTTTATTACTGCAACCGTGAAGCGCTATGGCGTTAGCGTCATCCATACGGGGCGTAACTGCCAGTGGTTCGAAACACACCGTCAGGATATTGAGGTTTTGGGCGTCGCGTTGACAACCGGCGCCACAAGCACCGCTATGTTTGAGCTGGCCAATGATAAGGTCAAGTTCGCCAATTTCATGAAAGAGCATGGTCTCCCGGTTGTGCCGTCCATTCGCGTGGAGACAGCCAGAGAATTGCGTTATCATATTGAAACTAATAGGCATTCTCCTTCCGGTAAAAAATTGCTCTGTGTGAAACCCGTCACCGGTATTTATGGCATGGGATTCTGGCATTTTGATGACAATGCCAGTGCAATGGCAGCATTCACACATCCTGATAGCCGCGAAGTACACCCTGAGATTTACCTGCATGCGCTAGAGCAACAGGACGCCCTCGAACCGTTAGTGTTAATGCCCTACCTGCCCGGCCCTGAGTACTCGGTCGACATGCTGGTGGAGCGGGGAAAGGTCATCGCGGCAGTCGCCCGCCGTAAAGAAGGTGCTCTGCAATATCTTGAGCAATCAGGCCCGGCCTATGAACTAGGAAAGTCTTGTGCTGAGCTTATGCAAGCTGATGGTCTGGTGAATGTTCAGACCCGAGACAATGACAATGGCGCGCCAGTGTTACTTGAAATCAACCTGCGTCCATCAGGCGGCATTGGTTATACCCGCCATAGCGGCGTAAATCTGTCGGGTCTATTTGCCATGCGCCAGCTCGGTTTTATCGAAGAGTCGGAAGCTGTTATCGCCGAGACAACGGGCAATTTCACCCCCGCTGTCGTGCGCTCATTCATCGATGTAGGGGTCTACAACCCGACACTGAATAATCTATCCTTTAGTAAAGGTGATACATGAGTACTTTCAATGCACTCCCTGTCTATCGCCGGGAACTCTCCAGCGGTACGCTGACCGTCACTCCGACTGGCGGCACACATTCTCTGGATACCTTATTTGATATTGCTGAGCGCCGGAACCCAAAGCGCGCATTTTTATTCGTCAGTAAAGTGCTGGGGAGGCATATCCCGGTATCCCCCTTTACCATACGTTCGGCCTATCGGCAGTTGGCGCAGCAAATTCCGTCTGACCTGCCTGGACCGGTACTCTTTATTGGTATGGCGGAAACCGCCGTGGGGTTGGGTGCCGGCGTCTTTGATGAAGCAATGCGTCACTTTGAGCACTCAGTGTATTTGAGCTCCACACGTCATCCGATGAAGGGTGAACTGCTGTGTGAGTTTAAAGAAAACCACAGTCACGCTACGGATCACCTTCTTTATCACCCTACCGACCCGATATTGCGTGCTCGCGTGCGTGATGCACGCAGCCTGGTGCTGGTGGATGACGAAGCCACCACCGGCAATACCTTCATTAATTTGCTGGAGTCGCTGCGCGTGCATGCCGGCCTGACGCAACTGGAGCGCGTTGTAACCGTGACGTTGACCGACTGGAGCGGCAATGCAATTGAGGCACAATGTCCGCTACCTGTAACCACGGTTTCTCTCATTCAGGGCGACTGGCATTGGGAGAAAAATCCCAATGCCCCTATCCCAGTCATGCCTTGCGTTAGCAAGACTGCCACCGGAAACGTACCGATCACCGGCAAACAGAGTTGGGGTCGCCTTGGGATGGCAGCACCAGCACGTGATCTGGGCAATGCTATTACAACATCATCTGGAGAAAAGATCCTGGTGCTGGGATCCGGGGAGTTTGTCTGGGAACCATTACTGCTGGCCGAACGTCTCGAAAACGCAGGGGCGCAGGTCAAATTCAGCTGTACGACCCGGTCACCAATTGCTACCGGGTTTGCCATTGAATCGACCATTGCCTTCGCAGACAACTATGGCTTGGGTATTCCTAACTTTGTGTATAACGTTGCCCACCAGCTGTTTGACCGAATTCTGCTGTGTGTCGAAACACCAGCCGACAGTGTCGATCCGTCACTGCTGGACGCGCTTAACCGTGTTGCCCCCACAGTAGAAGTCATCTCCTATGAATAAACCCGTTATTCTTTCAGATCTCGATGACACCCTGTTTCAGACGCGTCGCAAGATGGTCGATGAACTGGCGCAGAAACCTTTCCGTCCGGGTGCATTAGATCGCTCCATGACCCCACGCAGCTTTATGAGTGAAGAGCAGTCTATGCTGGTGGACTGGTTGCTTGAACATGCTGACGTTATTCCAGTGACGGCCCGTGGCACCGAAGAGATAAGCCGCGTCACTATCCCCTTTCGCTCATGGTCTATTACGACTCACGGTGCAGTGATCCTCACGCCAGAAGGAGATCCTGACGAGGAATGGAAAGCGCACATGTTGGCCAGTCTGGCGGTATACCGTGAACGTCTGCTCGACCTACAAGGTGGCATCACCACGCTAATGGCAGAACGTAATGTCAACGGCTGGGCGCGGATCAACTACGAATACAACGATACACCCGTGTATCTGGTGATGAAACACACTGACAGTACCCGACTCGAAGAGCTGTACACCCTCGGCGATGAAATCGAAGGCAAGTTCTCATCCGAAGGGTTTTACATCCATCGCAACAGCAACAATATTGCGTGGTTACCCATGCCCGTAGAAAAAGGCCTCGCCACACAATTCCTGCTCAATAAGCTGCGGGCAGAACGCGGCGTGTTTCCGGTCATTGGGCTGGGAGATAGCCTCAGCGACCATCGGTTTATGAAGCTGTGCAACTGGTTTGGGATGCCACAACAAAGCCAGTTCGCCAGGCAGATCAGCACCCACATTTTCGGAGAGGAATAATATGCAAGCATTCACCCCGTTTTCTGGCTCATATCTCCCGAATGACGTTCACTTTCTGCTCAAACTGGTGGAAATGGAAATGACGCCGGTCGAGATGAAGGAGCAACTTATTCAGTCTGGCGCCAGGCATTACTCAGACATGTTGAGTCAAGAACCCGAGCCGACGGACTGGCATCTGGATCTGTTTGCGCGAGCGCTCGATCAAGGGGCCGTTCGGCTGGCGACTGAAGTGGTTATGCTGGCCAAGGCATTGGTGAACCGTTTTGGCGATACACCGATTGTCTTGGTCAGCCTGGTGCGTGCTGGCGTCCCTTTGGGCGTCATGTTGCACCAGACGTTACGGGCAATGGGAAAGCGCTCACATCATTACGGGATAAGCATCATCCGCGACCGGGGTATTGATGAAACCGCTATGGATTGGATCGAGGCACAGCACGGCACCGATGGGGTAGTGTTTGTTGACGGCTGGACGGGAAAAGGCGCGATTACCCGTCAGCTACAACAGTCGCTGTCCGGGCGTCCAGGTTACCCGTTTCGACCACGATTAGTGGTGCTGGCTGATCCGTGCGGATGTTCGTGGCTGGCTGCCAGTGACGATGATTGGCTGATCCCGTTCGGTATCATGGGAGCCCCCGTATCCGGGCTCATCTCGCGCTCTATCTGGTCGTCAGAAGGTCTGCACGGTTGTGTGAAGTGCAACCACCTTAGCCCGTTCGAATGTAGCCGACAGTTGGTTGATACAGTGGCGGATTGTCGCGAAAAACTCGATATCAAAGCGATTGCCCCCAGCCAGTGGGAGCCAGAAAATTACGCGCACCTGAAAGTGCAGAGCGAGCAAGTCATTACGGCGCTGACCGAGGAGTACCATATTTCCAGTATCAATCGGATTAAACCCGGTATTGCAGAAGCGACGCGTGCCGTATTGCGCCGGGTTCCGGAACATGTGCTGGTTCGTTCAGTAGACGATCCTGATGTGGCCCTGCTGGTATATCTGGCCCGCGAAAAGAACATCACCATCACTGAAGTGGGTGACCGTATCGGACAATACCGCGCTGTCACCATTATTAAGAAGGTTCACTGATGACAAAGAGACTATCTCCCTATCGGCTGGGCGCCACACTCTACATGCCTGCGACGCGCACTGACATCACCCAATGTGTGTTGAATAATGAAATTGAGGGGCTACGCTCTATCGTCATCTGTCTTGAGGATGCCGTCAGTGAAACGGACGTGCCTGTTGCCCTGCACAACGTAAAGCAAGTGCTGTCAGCGCTAACCCGTGCGAAAGAGGCTGGTTATGGTGCCGAATGGCCGCTGGTGTTTATCCGTCCGCGCCATGCTGAAATGGGTAAGCTACTGACTGAAACAGAAAGTCTCACTCCGATTGACGGACTGGTGCTCCCCAAATTCACCCTGGCTTCCCTGCCAGTGTGGTGGGCTATCGTAAAGGACACGCACTTGTGCATGATGCCAACACTGGAGACCGAAGATGTCTTTGATGTAGTACAAATGCGTAAGCTGGCCACGGTGCTGGTAGACCATCCTTGTCATGATCGAATCATCGCATTGCGTATCGGTGGCAATGACCTGATGAATGTCATCTCGCTACGCCGTCCACGCTATCTCACGTTGTATGACAGCCCTATGGGATATGTCATTAAAATGCTGGTGGCTGTGTTCGGTTCACGTGACTTCGCCCTGACCTCACCGGTGTGTGAACATATTGATGACCATGAAGTGATGGAGCGTGAGCTGGCGCTCGACATGGCGCACGGACTGGTAGGCAAGACGGCCATTCACCCAAATCAAATCGCCAAGATCGAACAGGCGCTCATGGTGTCATCTGCTGATCATGCAGATGCCCTGCGGATCCTTAACTCCAGCCAGGCTGTTTTCAAATCACAGGGCGCGATGTGTGAACCGGCGACCCACCGCCGCTGGGCCGCACGAATCCTCGAACAGGCACAGATTTACGGCATTGCCCAGGATAGCGCGCAAGATGCCGTCAGGTTCATCACGTTAACAAATCAAAGCTGAGGATAGACAAGTGAAATTCATATTCCGAAAAGCGCTCAGCATCACTCCAGATGTATACCTGAATATGAGCAACAGCACTCCCCTTAAATTGACGACAGGCACTGAATAATCATGCAACTCAGCACCCGACAAGCACGCATTTTCCGATTGGCGATCCTGTTGAGTTCCAGGCACCCTGTATCGGCGAAGAAAATCATCACTCAGCTTGCCTGTTCAGAACCCACATTAACGCGTGCCCTGAAAGAGCTACGAGACAGTTATTCAGCCGATATAAAATACAGTAAGGCAACGCATACTTATCAACTTATCGAGTCAAAGCTGCTGGATAAAAAAGCCTTAAAATGGATGAATGATGTATTAACCGCGAGTGGAGAGCTAAAGTCAGGAGATGTTGTGAGACAAGTATCTCTGGACAAAGAAAAAAAGAAATCTGTCTCGCTCTCTCTACGGATGTCAGTGTTAAGAAGAATCGACCAGTTATCCATTCTCGCCAACACCACCCGCAGCGATGTCGTGGAACTGTTAGTAGACCGGCATATTGCAGCGTTATCCTCTTCACTAATACCAAATGGTCAACAGGCGCAAAAGTAACGTTGAGATCTCTCCGTCAAGATAGATGACGAGGTGTGTCCTGAAGGATAGTCTTCTGGACACCCGGCGACGTCGGCTTGACGCTTAACGGCGAGCTCAACGTCAGACCCCATCGGATAACACGTCAGAACACCAACGCCTGACCATCCTTGCGGCTTTCGGTGGCGGCAATGTAACCGCCGTGCGGATTGCGCATCACTACTTGCGCACCGCCAAAACTGTAAGTTTGCAGCGGATCTTCCACCACCACGTCATGGCCCATGTCGCGCAGCGCTGCCAGTGTATTACGCGCCAGCGACGGTTCCACTACCACTCGACGTCCCTGTTCCACCCGCCAGCGTGGCGCATCAATCGCCGCCTGAGGGTTCTGACCGTGCAGCATGATGCGCAATGCCATCTGCAAGTGTCCCTGCGCCTGCATCGGTCCCCCCATCACACCAAACGACATCAGCGGCTGGCCGTGCGTATCCAGCGCAAACGCCGGAATAATGGTGTGGAAAGCGCGTTTTCCGCCCGCCACCTGGTTCGGATGCCCTTCCTCCAGCACAAACCCCGCACCGCGATTTTGCAAGCTGATGCCGGTGCCAGGCACCACCACTCCGGAGCCGAACCCCATGTAGTTGGACTGAATAAACGACACCATCATGCCACTGGCATCGGCGGTAGACAGATATACCGTGCCACTCTGGTTGGGGGCGCCAAAGGTGAAATCACCGGCCTGTTGCGGATCAATCAACGCCGCGCGTTGTTTAAGGTAGTCATCACACAACAATTTTTCAGCCGGGAATGCCATGTGTGCGGCATCCGCCACATAACGATCCAGATCCGCCAGCGCCAGTTTCATGGCTTCAATCGACAGGTGCAGCCACTGTACGGAGTCCGGCACGTAGCGACCGATATCCCACTGTTCGAGAATGCCGAGCGCGATCAATGTCGCAATACCTTGTCCGTTGGGCGGTAATTCATGCACCGAGCCACCGGCAAACGACCGGGACAGTGTCGGCACCCAATCGGCACGGTGGCGGCTCAAATCCGCCAGCGTCAATGCCGCCTGGTGTTCATCGGCAAACGCGGCGATCTTATGAGCCAGCTCTCCACGGTAAAAAGTTTCGCCGTTGGTGGCAGCGATTTTTTCCAGCGAATCCGCCAGATCGGGATTACGGAAGATCTCACCCGCTCGCGGTACACAACCTTGCGGCGCAAAACAGGCACTGAAACCGGGCTGATCGTGCAACTTGTCATAACCTCGCTGCCACAGATGCGCGATCAACGGCGACACCGGAAAACCCTGGCGGGCATACTCGATTGCCGGTTGCGCCAGCGTGGTCAGTGGTAATGAACCAAAACGTTCCGCCAGCGCCACCCAGGCGGAAACCACACCCGGCACAATCACCGACTCCCAGCCCTTTTCAGGCATCTTTGTCAGGTGAGAAAAGCGCTCGGGTGACCAGGCAGCCGGAGACCGACCCGAGGCATTGAGCGCATGCAGTTGCTGCCCGTCCCAGACGATGGCGAACGCATCACTGCCAAGACCATTCCCCGTCGGCTCCACCACCGTCAGCGTCATGGCGGTGGCGATCGCCGCATCTACGGCGTTACCACCGGCCAGCAACATGCGCAGCCCAGCCTGTGCCGCCAGCGGTTGCGACGTTGCCACCGCGTTATCCCCCATCATCGGTACACGCCAGGACGGATACCCTACGGAAAAATCAACAGCTCCACTCATCATGGTTCCTTTTATCAGTCGTTACGCGGATCAAGCGCATCTCGCAGTCCATCACCCAGCAGGTTGAAACCCTGCACCGTGAGAAAAATAGCCAGCCCCGGAAACACCGACATCCAGGGAGACTGTTCCATATAGCCTTTGGCCGTATTCAACATCGCGCCCCACGACGGCGCAGGCGGCTGCTGTCCCAGACCAAGAAATGACAGGCTGGCCTCGGTGATGATCGCCGCCGCAATCGCCAGCGTCGCCTGCACCAGAATCGGCGATAACACATTCGGCAATACGTAGCGCAACACAATCCAGCGGTCTGGCAGACCGATAGCCCGTGCGCTATCGATATACTCTTCGTTACGGATCGCCATTACCTGCCCGCGGGTCAGACGAGCAAAAATCGGCATCGCCGACAACCCGATGGCGATCATGGCATTACTAAGGCTGGGGCCAAGAAATGCCCCCAACGCAATCGCCAGAATCAGGAACGGACATGCCAACAGTGCTTCAATAACCCGTGAAATCACACCATCCCACAGCTTCTGCCAGTAACCGGCAATCAGTCCCAGCGGCACGCCGATCACCAGCGCAATCATCACCGAGACCCCCCCGGCCAGTAATGAGGTTCGCGCTCCCCAAATCAGACGGGAGAGGATATCGCGCCCTAGCTCATCAGTACCCAACCAGTACAACGTCGATGGCGGCTTGCGCACCGCCAAAAAGTTGGTCTTAATCGGATCAAACGGCGCCAACCAGGGGGCCAGCAGTGCCAGCGTTATAAACAGCGTGACAGTCACCGCTCCCGCCAGCGCACTTTTATTGCGCAAAAACTTGCCAAGCACCCTACTGCGCGGTTTGCGCAGCACAGCGTTATAGGAAACCAGCGCATCACTCATCGTCAGCCTCGCATTTTCGGGTTAATCAGCAGGTACAGCACGTCCGCCAGTAGGTTGAGTAACAGGAAACTGATCGCCACCACCATCACCACCCCCTGCACTACCGCATAATCCCGATTGAACACTGCATCGACAATCATCTTGCCAAAACCAGGTAGGGTGAATACCTGCTCAGTGAGCACCGCCCCACCCAGTAGTTCACCAAACAATAACGTGGTCAGGGTGATCACCGGCACCAGCGCGTTGCGAAACGCATGCTTGAGAATCACCCTACCCGGCAGCAATCCCTTGGCGCGGGCGGTACGGATGTAATCTGCCTGCAACACGTCGATCATCGCCGCCCGGGTATGGCGCATCAACGTCGCCGCCAACCCGGTGCCTAACACCAGCGCTGGCAGTAGCAACGTTTTGAGGTTCTGCGCCAGATCCTCTCCCGGCGGCACATAACCGGAGGCCGGCAACCATTGCAGGTGCACTGAAAACAGCATAATCAGTAAGATCCCCAGCCAGAAATGCGGTACCGATATGCCGGAAAGCGCCAGCAGATTGGTAGTGCGATCGACCCAGCTGTCCTTGCGTACCGCCGCGATAATGCCGGCACTGATACCCATCGTCAGCGCCACCAGCATCGCCAGCAGCGACAACTCCAGCGTCACTGGCAACTTGCTGGCAATCAACGTCGTTACCGGCTCTTTGGTGCGTAGCGATATTCCCAAATTTCCCTGTAGCGCATCCTCTATCCAGTAAAGGTACTGCGACGAAAGGGGATCATTTAGATGATAAGCTTCCCTAAGTTGCGCGATCACCGCGGGATCCCGCTCCTCACCCGCCATCGCCAGCACCGGATCGCCCGGCAGCAGTTTCTGCAAAGCAAACACCATGATACTAACCAGTAACAGCGTGGGGATTGCCAGCAACAGACGCTTCCCAATCAACTCAAGCATGGTCGCTCCCCGCCATCACGGCGCCATTTTTACACCGGCAAGCCGCACCAGTCCGTCCGGTGATGGCGTAAATCCGGTGAGTTTTTTGGTCATACCAAAAATACGCGGCTCGAAATAGAGGTAGGCCAACGGCATATCTGTCTGTAGCTGGGTGACTACCTTGGCATACAATGCTTGACGCTTCGCCACATCGTTAGCCTGACGCGATTCGATCAGCCAGCTATCCACGAGCGGATTGCTGTAGTGACCATCATTCAACCCACCTTTGCTATAGATGAAGGAGAAAATATTGCCATCTGGATCTGGCCGACCGGACCAGCCCGACAAGCTAATCTGAAAATCGCCGCGTTGCTGGCGATCCAGCAAGGTGGCGAACTCGCTCATCTGCAAGGTCACATTGAACCCGGCCTCGCCAGCCATGGCCTGAATCACCTGTCCGACCTGCTGAGCGGTAGGATTATTGGTTACCAGCAACGTCACATTAACCGGTGGTTTCACGCCAGCCGCCGCCAACAACGCTTTGGCTTTTTCCACATTTCGTGCCGCCACCGGGAGGTTGACATGGTACGGGCTGACCGGTGAAAACGCCTGATTGGCCGGCGTGAACAGCCCTTCAAACACCACCTGATTCAGCGCTTCTCGGTCAATAGCCAGCGAGAAGGCTTCACGCACCCGGGCATCTTTGGCAAAGGGATTAGCCGTATTCGTCTTGCCGTTGGCAATGTTAAAGGTAATGCCTTGATACCCCAGTCCGGTGACTTTCTCCAGGCGCAGATCCGGATTGGATGCCACCGTCTTCACGTCGCTAGGTCTGATGCCTTCGGTCAAATCCAGATCACCCGCACGCAGGTTCGCCAACCGCACCGAGGCATCTGGAATCGGCAGGAAGATCACTTTGTCAAAATGGTAGGCCGCTTTGTTCCAGTAGTTATTAAAACGCTTAAGTACAATGCGATCCTGCTGAACGCGGCTTTCAAAGGCATATGGCCCGGAACAGACTGGATGCATGGCAAAATCCGGTTTGGCTGCCGCTTGCGGTGCCAGCATGGCACCAGCACGATCGGTCAACTGACTGAGCAACGCGGCATCCGGGTTTTTAAGGTGAAACATCACCTGATATGGCCCGGTCACCTCGATACGCGCCACAGAAGACAGTTCGCTTTTACGCAGCGACCCCGGCAGCGTCATCGCCCGATTGATGTTGAACTTCACCGACTGAGCGTCGAATTTCTCACCATCCTGGAAGGTGACACCATGGCGCAGGTTCATGGTCAACGTCTTACCATCGGCGCTCCATGACCAGTCAGTCGCCAGTCCCGGCACAACCTTCAGATTTTTGTCCACATCCACCAGACGGTCACACATCGCCGCAAACACAAAACGGCCGTAGTAGGTGCGCGCCAGATGAGGGTCCAGCATGTCTGGATCGGCCCCCAGCCCGATACGGATAATGCTCTCGGCCTGTGCGGCCGCACCGGTGCCCAGCAGCAGCATGCTACCGAGTATACTCAACAGGGTATGACGGGCTTTCATCACTATGCTTCTCCAAACGGGTTAAGGTTGCGATTACTGACGAACCGCCTGCTCGAACAGCGAGCGACGGCGTAAAAAAGCGGCAGACGGTGGTGCGATAGTGATAACACCACGGTCAGTTTGCAGTTCCCGCCAACGATGGCAGGCGACCAGCCGTCCGCCAGGTAATATCTGTGCGATCGGCTCACGCTGACGACACTCGTCACGAACGTGGGGGCATCGGGTATGAAAACGACACCCCGTCGGCGGCGCGGCAGGGTTGGGCAGATCCCCTTGCAACACCGGCAATACTCTGTCGCTACCGGGCTGCAATCGGGGTGCCGACGCCATCAACGCCTGGGTATAGGGATGTAGCGGCGCATTGAACAGATCGTCCACCGGCGCCAGCTCAATGATCTGACCGAGATACATCACTGCGACCCGATCGCTCATATGGCGGATCACTGCCAATCCATGTGCCACGATAATCAGCGTCAGCCCAAACTGGGTTTTCAGGTTCTCCAGCAGATTCACCACCTGCGCTTGCACCGACACATCCAGCGCAGAAACCGGTTCGTCACCCAGTAGCAGTTTGGGGCCGGAGGCTAACGCCCGGGCGATACCGATACGCTGGCGCTGTCCACCGGAAAACTCGTGTGGATAACGTGACGCCCATGCTGACGGTAACCCGACCGTACGCAACAATGCATCCACCCGTGGCCGGCGCTCCGCCCGCGACAGCGATTCGTGCAGCCACAGCGGTTCGCCCACCAGGCTTTCTACGGTCATACGCGGATTGAGCGAAGCAAACGGGTCCTGAAAGATAATTTGCAGTTCTCGGCGTAACTGGTTGAGGCGCGCACCGCTGGCATGGGTGATTTCTTCTCCCTGATATAACACTTGCCCGGCGGAAGCAGGCAACAAGCGCAGCAACAGCCGTCCTAACGTAGACTTGCCCGATCCGGATTCACCGACAATCGCCAACGTCTCCCCGACCCTGACCTGTAGTGAAATGCGATCTACCGCCGTCACCTCTTGATTACGCTGGAACAGTCGCGCCGGTCCGGGGAACGTTTTGCTGAGATCGCGACATTCGAGAATCGGTTGGGTCATGGGGTTATCTCCGGGGTGACATGGGTTTCCAGCGGGGCACGGAAGCAAGCCACCGCATGCTGATCGCTCACACTGTGCAGCGGTGGTTTTTCCTGATGGCACCCCTTCAGCGCAAACGGACAACGGGTGGCAAACCTGCACCCCGCTGGCATCGCTTCCGGCAACGGCACCTGACCGGGAATAGTGGACAGCGCGTGCTGGCGAGTTCCCATACTGGGGATAGCCCCCATCAGTCCAATCGTGTAAGGATGTTGTGGATCGTCAAAGATGTCGGCTACCAGGCCGGTTTCCACCACCTGTCCGGCGTACATCACCGCGACCCGTTGCGCCACTTCCGCCACCACACCCAAATCGTGGGTGATCATCAGCACCGCGGTGCCGGTTTCCTGCTGTAGTTGTCGCAACAGCGCCAGAATCTGCGCCTGGATAGTGACATCCAACGCGGTGGTCGGCTCATCGGCAATCAGCAGCACGGGTCGATTGATCAATGCCATGGCGATCATCACTCGCTGACGCATGCCGCCAGACAACTGGTGTGGATAGGATCGCAGACGCATCTCCGCTGCCGGAATCTGTACTTTCTGCAACATCGCCCGCGCCCGTTCCATCGCCTCTCGGTGGCTAACCGCATGATGTCGTAACACCGCCTCACTTAACTGATCGCCAAGGGTGAACGCCGGATTAAGCGAAGTCATCGGCTCCTGAAATACCATCGCCAACTGATTACCGCGTAAATCGGCGTATTGCCGGGCCTGTAGCGCACGTAGATCCTGCCCGTTGAAGACCATTTCTCCGCTGATGATATGTGCACTGGTCGGCAACAGCCCCATCAGCGCCAGCGAGGTGATACTCTTACCGCAGCCGGACTCCCCCACCAACGCCAGCGTCTCCCCCGCCTGTAATGTCAGAGTGATACCATCCAGAACCGTGACGGGAGAACCCTGAAACTGCACCTGTAGATTACGCAGGTGCAGAACCGGCACCGGGTTAGGATGCGTCATAATTGTTCCTCATCATCATTGCAGTGAATCGCATCCATCAACGCCTGTTGCAACGACAACAGATGTTCTCGCATAGCTGCGGCGGCCTCCGTTGGCTGACGAGCAGCGATATGCCGCACCAGTCGCTGATGATGCTGGTCGTAGTGAACAAGACGCGATGGCGTACGCGCTTGAATGCGCAGATGCTGCCAGTCCGGTTCACGCCGAATGGCGTCAATGGCGTCAAACAAACTCAGCATCAGACGATTGCCTGCCGCTTCCGCAATAGCACGGTGAAAAGCGCTGTCCCACAGCTCATGTTGGTCGCCATCGTCCAGCGCGATCGGTTGCATACGTTCCTGTAAACGCGACATCAACGCAATTTGCTCTTTACTGGCCCGCAACGCCGCCAATCGCGCCAATCCCGGCTCCAGTTGCAAACGGGCTTCCATGACCTCCAGCAAATTTGACTGCTGCGGCAGATCCTGTAGTACCAGCGGTTGTACCGGCGCTGCCGGGCCGACAAAAGTCCCTTTGCCCTGCTTGCGCCAGATACGTCCTTCCTCTTCCAGCACATCCAGCGCCCGCCGGATTTCTCGCCGCCCGACACCAAACAGCTCCGCCAGCTCGCGCTCGGTCGGCAGCGGCTGATCAGGTCGGTCGTCATGCTGTTGAATCAGCTGACGCATTTTTTCCAGTGCGGAACTGGAATTCGCCCTCAGACCATCAGAACCAGTCATAATTGGTTCATTCCCCTTTTGTCTTATTTCATCCCGTCATTACGCATTTATCGACTTCTCAATGTGTTATCACTGATAGCGTTCGTACAAATAACAGGCAAATTTCGAACCAATTGTTTATTGGTTCAGAAAAAGCTATGGCTGATTTCGATAGCGTGATGAAAAGTAAGGGGAAGCTTGCTACCTATTGATAGCCGGCCTGAAGAACAGCACCGTCTTCAGACAATGCATGCACAGTGCTGGAGCAAGGAAATCAAGCGATAAAAGGATGATGGTGCAGAAAGACAGATAACCTGTTTCCGATTCTGAGTAGTCTCCGAATGGAGTACAACATAGATAAATCCCCCTCTACTCGAGGGGGACATTTTATTACTCCAGCGCCAGTCGCGTTTTGATCGTTGCTATCTCCTTACGCCACTGTACTTGCAATGCCGGTTTTTGATGTTTCTCCTTGCGAGACAGATCATCTGCCAGCGTCTTCTCAAGCTCGATCAATCGCTCCAGTAGCCTATCCTCATTATGACAGGCATCCTTTATCACTGGCGGTGTTGGACTTACTGCCTCAACAGAGATGAGGGATATGGTGCTTAAGCGTTCGTATACGCGATCAAGGTCATGCCACTCGCTCAGCATACCGTTATCAATCAGCCAGAAGCGATTGCAACTCTGGCTCATCAACACCCGGTCATGTGTCACCAATAACACACCACCGGCAAAAGTTTGCAGCGTCTGCACCAGCGCCTCTTTGCCTTCAATATCCAGGTGGTTGGTTGGCTCATCCAGCATTAACAACGAATAGCGCGCCAGAGACAGTCCCACAAACAGTAATCTTGAGCGCTCGCCACCGCTTAAAGTATCAACAGTCTGCTGCTGACGCTCCCATGGAAAACCGGCACTGATAAGCGCCATTTTTCTATCATGTATTCGCGGAGCGAAAGGTTCCAAAGCATTAAGCAGTGTGTCCTCATCACGCAGCTGATGCAGCGTTTGGTCGTAATAGCCCATATCGACCCGCGGATGCAGGCGAATGGCATCGCCACCAACCGGTTGCTGATACTGTCGCCATAACAGACGCAATAATGAAGACTTACCACAGCCGTTACGACCGATAACGGCCACCCGATCACCACTTTTCACGCGCTGTAAGGGCAAGGTAAAAAGCGTTGAACTGTCAGGCGATGGACTCACTTGTAGGTTTTTCATTTCCAACAAACGATCGGCTGGCAGGGCTTCACCATGCAGCGTCAGCTGCCACTGGCTGCCGGCCGTCACGTCTGTTTGTTCCTGCTTTAGGCGTCCAATCTGCTTTTCCATTTGCTTGGCTTTGCGTGCCAAATCTTCGTTATCGTAGACTTGGCCCCATATCGCCAGCCGTTTAGCGCTGGCGGTGATGCGATCGATCTCTTTTTGCTCCGCTTTTTGCCGCAACGCGTCGCTGCGGTCACGTTCGGCCAGAGCGTTACGCGCGGCGGTACAAGGCAGTGCAAAAAAGTGCAAAGTCTGATCACGCAGGATATAACTGCCGTTCGTGACGTTATCCAGCAGTTGACTGTCATGAGAGACCAGCACAAAGCTGCCGTTCCATTGTTGCAGGAACTGTTCAAGCCACAATAATGTTGGTAAATCCAGATGATTGCTCGGTTCATCAAGCAACAACAAATCCGGTGTGCTGATTAACGCCCTGGCCAGCAACAAACAGGTATGCTGCCCACCACTTAAGGTTCCAGCGGCGAGACGCCAGTCCTGATCGCTAAAACCCATGCTGGCGAGTAAAGCTTCCGCCCGCCAACCTTCGCTGGCTCGCTCAGCCTCAGAGAGCTGTATCAGAACCGCATCCAGCATGGTCAGGGAATGCAACGCCATCGGAAGATGTTGCTCAACGCGGGCCAACAGACAGTGGTTTGCCTTGGTCACGCAGCCACTAGTCGGCGAGAGCGTGCCGTCGAGCAGTTTTAACAGTGTACTTTTCCCACAACCGTTATGACCGATAAGTCCCAGGCGGTCGCCTTTACTCAAGGTAAGGGAGATATCAGTCAGCAGTGGACCGAAAGGCGTATCAACACAGAGAGATTGTGCAGTTAGTAAAGTGCTCATTGCTTACTCAAAAGTTATAGGTACAGCAGTACCTCGTCAAACATCGCTGACGATAACCCGGTAAGCCCGAGGGAAGGAGATTAGTGGTTTGCTTCGCTCAAGCCGAAGTTATCGCAGCACGATACCGATAACGCTTGAGCTATGGCAATTACCAAAAGGATATGAAGTGTTAAACAATTCACAGCGCAGCATATGATCCTCCTTGTATTCCGTTAGTTAATGGACAAAGGGATTGTAGCGACAATATTTGCTTCTTGCCACTATGCCCTGCTCCCGCCAAATGATGGCCATAACCATAACTACGCTCAGACTGGATTGCAAAATGGGGGCCAGTCTATTTCGCAATCAATACCTCAACCTTAGCGACATCAAGCGCCGTCGCCAGCGCTGGCGGTGGTGCAATATCCGTGATCAGCATATCTATATCCTGCAACGAAGCGATATGTACTAGCGACATATGCTGGAACTTGGCTGAATCACACAGCACGACTTTGTAACCTGAACGCCGCAGGTAAACGCGCTTCATTTCCGTTTCTTCAAAAGAACTGTCGTACAATCCCGCACCGGTCAACCCCGCAACGCTGGTAAACGATACATCAAACCAGAGCTGTTCGAACTGTGCGAGTGCTGAAGGGCCCACAATGGCCATTTCGTCCTGCCGAACCAAGCCACCGGCCAGATAAACATCAGGCAATGCATCGCGCTGGCCCAAAATATAAGCCGCCCGGATGCTGTTGGTGAAGATTTTCATTCTGCCGCAATGGAGAAGGCGTTCCGCCAACATCAGAGTCGTGGTACCAATATCCAGTGCGATGGTTAGGTGCCGACTGGCAATTGCCGCCGCTGCCGTCGCAATCCTCGACTTGGCGTCAGCACGCAGTTGCAGTCGCTCCTCAAAGTTGGCTGGCTCATTATCCATAACTGTCTGACTTTCTGTTGCGGGCAGCACCGCACCACCATGAACGCGCAACAGCCGGCCTTCAGTTTCCAGCTCTATCAGGTCACGTCGCACTGTCATTTCTGATACGTTCAGTGTTTTGGAAACATCGCTAACCGTAACGCTCCCCTTTCCAATCAACGCTTCCAGAATATGATTTTTTCTCTCCTGAGAAAGATAGCGCGGACGGACAGAGCCGCCATTTTCCTTAAATTCATCACCTGCCACTGCGATATGCCTCTCGGTCATTCATCAAATCCGTTAGAAATGAGCGGCGACGTTATTTGAATGCCGCTCTCCGGGCATTTAATTCTATGGTAGATTAACATTTTTTAAAACCAAAAAATGTTCGTTTTTGTTTGATTTATGGCGAGAGATGGAAGATTCTGGTGCGGAAATTGCCCCATCCTGATGCATGAAACTCGGAATGGGGCAAATAGATCATTCTGATAAAACGAGCGCAGTGATGTTACTCAGGTCCTTGACGGCAATGCTGCCGGGATGCAAAGGCGCGCCTTGAGTATAACTGACGACAGTCAGCCCGGCGGCACAAGCCCCCAAAACGCCGGTTACACTGTCTTCCACCGCCAGCACGTCGCCTGGAGTCAAATCGAAAAGCGTCGTCGCCAGGCGATAAGGTTCGGGATCGGGTTTGCCCGCGCTGACATCATCCAACGTCACTAAAAATTCCATCATGTCCAGCACCCCGATGGTGCGCAGATTAGCCTCCACAATACGTCGAGATGAATTGGAGACACTGGCCTGCCGAATACCGTTATTTCTGAGTGTAACAATAGCGTCCTTTCCATGCGCTATCGGCACCAATTCATCGCTGCGAGCGATGTAATAATCTTCAATAGCGGTCAACCACTCCTGCTGAGCCAGATCCTCAGGCAGGCGCGCGCGTAATATGTGCCAAACATCGTTGATGTGCACACCGCAAAAGCGAGACTCTGTAATATCACTGAGATCGACCCCATAGCGTGAGCACACGGCCAGTAATGCACGATGATGCAGCGGTTCACTATCAACCAGCGTACCGTCCACATCCCAGGCAACAGCTTTAAATTTCATTAAACCCTCGATGCGTGAGCGGTTTGCAACCTTCATACAGCGCTCTGAACAGCCGATACCCCTCACGATAGCAGACCTCATTGTCAGGATTCGGCATAATAACCTCGCTGAAGTGAACAAATTCACTGGCACCGTTCCAGTCTTCGCTGACCCCGACGCCCATCGCCGCAGTCCAGGCCGCCCCAAGACAGGAGCCGGGATGTCCACTAAGGCGCTGGAGCGGAACCATCAGCACATCAGCGACAATTTGCATCCATAGCCGACTGTGGGAACCTCCATCCGAGACGATAAAACGCGTAACCGGATAGCCGATATCACGCAGCGTCTCTATATGATGGTAGATGGCATAAGCATATGCCTCAAGCAGTGCACGCCAGAAATGGCCGCCATTGTGTGATAGCGTCAGCCCGAAAAACACCCCACGAGCCAGCGGATCGTGTAATGGGGTTTTTTCTCCCAGGAAATAGGGCAAGCACAGCAATCCGTCCGAACCTGCCGGTTGAGCTGCGGCCAGTATGTCGAGATACTGATGGAGGGACAGCCCTTGCGCTGTCGCGGTGGCCAGATGCTGACCCGCAAAATTATCCGCGAACCAGTTCAGGGCGGATCCACCGGTAGACATACAACCATTGGGCATATAAAGCCCCGGGATAAGATGGTAATCAAGATACAGCCGCGGGTCGGGTCGAATCGTTGATGATGCGGTCAATACATCAACCGAGCCACCAAATTTCAGCAGAATATCGCCCGAATGTGTCACACCCGCGCCTAGTGCCGACGCTATCATATCGGCCGCGCCGCCAACAACTGGCGTACCGGCCATCAGCCCGGTGCAACGCGCCGCCTCCTCTGTCACTGCACCGATGATCTGATCAGATTTGACCAGTCGAGGCACTGCATCACGGTGTAAATGTGCGAAGCTCACCAGTTGGTCGTCAATCTCATCGGTGACTACATTGACCAGACCGGCTTCCAGCGCCCAGTTTTGCTCAATACATCGCTCACCAGTCAGCTTCCAGTTAATAAAATCATAGGAGCCGAACACGGTGGCGATACGCGCAAACACATCGGGTTCATATTGCTCCAGCCAGCGAATTTTGGCACCAGCCAGTTGCTGGTTGATACCATTCCCCGCCTGACGGATAAACGCATCAGCATCCACTTCCCCACGCATCTGATCCACCTGCTCGCCACAACGCCCGTCACTTTGCTGAATACTGGGGCGCAGCAACTGGCCACTATCATCAAGCAAAACAATTGCTGGCAGCATGCCGGTAACGCCAATTCCGGCAATGTCTGCGGGTACAACGTCGTTTTTTTGCAGCAGCTCCCGCGTGATTTCCCCCAGGTTTTTCCACCATTCGTCAGGAGACTCTTCCGTCCACCCCGGTTTCGGGGAGGACAACGTCACCGGACGGGAGACAATGCCCAGCACGTGATCCGGTAAACGAATCAGTATGCCGATAGTCGATGTCGTTCCGATATCAATACCCAGTAAACAGCTCATACAACCTCCTGTATTTGCTGGCTATTAACGTTGACGTTCAACCACATCCATAAACCGCTTCACACGATCACCGTCTACGGTGTTCCACGTACATCCATCAACTTTAAAGTGCGTGCCGATAATCACGCCAGCGGCCATTTTCAGGATATCACTGACGTTATCAATGTTAGTGCCAGTGTTGGCAAATACCGGTACATCCTGCACCGTTTCGCACACTTTACGCAGGTTGGATTGATCCGCCGGTTCGCCGGTGATGGGACCGGAAACCAGAATAGCATCAGCCATTGAGGAGAATACGGCACTGCGTGCGCGTAACTCGATGGGACGGCTATCGAGTGAGTGCGCAAACTCCGCGTTAATATTGAAAAGCAGCTTCATGTCATCGCGCCCCAGGTTGTGACGCAGTCGGGATGCGGCGGCGCAATCTGGAGCCCAGACCCCCATATCAGAGGCGAACACGCCAGTGAAAATTTCACGTACGAAACTGGCCCCAGTGGTGGCGCCAATAGCGACACTGGCTTTCGGGTCCCACAGATAGTTAACACCAAATGGCACTTTCAACACCGGTTTTACCGCCTGAACAATAGCTGACATCGCCGCGACGCCTTCCAACGCGGCGTTAAATACGTACGGACGATCGTTCTCATTGCCAAACATAATGGCGTCGACCCCGCCCTCTTGTAACTTCTCCACATCGCTTAGCACATCGTCGATAAGCCGGTTAATACCTCCGTCGGCGTTATAAAGCGGCGTTCCAGGCAGCGCACCAATGTGAGCCATAGCGATAACTGCTTTTTTCTTGCTACCGAAAAAATCGAAAATCATGACGTACTCCAGATAGTTAACAGGGGACTGGTCAGTCCCTTAAGGAATTAGCTGACACGGATCGCATACGCCATACCGTGCGATCATGGATAATGTAAACAAATACAAACATAATTAACATATAATATGAAGATAAATGTTTTAATCAAGTTAATTTTGTTTTGATTTGTCCGTTTTAATAGTGTAATAAATAATCATCACCGGAGGAAAAAACGATGAACAACGTATTAGCAGTGCCTGGATATTACCCAGGATTGAAGGGGAAAACGGCGATTGTCACTGGCGGCGCTACCGGTATCGGGCTGGCAATTGCCCGCACGTTACTGGCTCAGGGAATGACTGTCGCCATCGGCGATATCAACGACATGGCGGCCAAAAACGCGGCTGCATCATTAGGTGAACACTGTTTCTCTTTCGGCATTGATGTGCGTTCCCGTCAGTCGGTTATCGAGGGATTTTCCCAGGTAACGGCAATGCTTGGTGGTTATCAACTGTTAATAGCCAATGCGGGCGTTTCCACCATGCAGCGTGCGCTGGATATCACCGATGAAGAGTGGGATTTCAACTTTGATGTCAATATTCGCGGTATTTTTCTTACCAATCAGATAGCCGCTCGTCAGTTCGTACAGCAAAAACAGGGCGTTATCGTGAATACCGCGTCACTGGCCGCGAAAGTTGGCGCACCATTGCTGGCACATTACTCCGCCAGCAAATTCGCGGTATTGGGCTGGACTCAGGCTTTGGCTCGCGAGCTGGCTGTTGAGGGCATTCGCGTGAATGCTGTTTGCCCGGGATTTGTTAAAACCGGCATGCAAACACGAGAAGTTGAATGGGAAGCTACACTGCGTGGTATATCACCCGAACAGGTTGTTCAGGATTATATCAGTCAGACACCGCTCGGCCGGCTTCAGACGCCGGAAGATGTCGCCGATGTGGTGGCGTTTCTGAGTTCAGATGCCGCCCGTTTTATGACGGGCCAGGGTGTTAACGTGACCGGTGGTGTATACACCGGTTAAACGCACAAATACAAACAACACGTTGACAGCCATGTCTGACATCAAACTGGATTCATCAACATTATCAGGCAGGATCGGAAGCCCGGTCGGCCTGAACATCACGGGTATGACAGAGGTATAAGAGCATGGCATCCATTGAGTTGCAGAGCGTTTCAAAAGCCTATAACAACAGTCAGTACAGTGTTCGTGATGTGAATTTGAAAATTCGCGATGGGGAGTTTGTCATTTTCCTCGGCCCTTCTGGTTGCGGGAAATCGACTACGTTGCGGATGATTGCTGGTCTGGAAAGCATCAGTGAAGGCGCTTTACTGATCGATGGGCAAAATATGAACAATGTCGCGCCACGCGACCGCAATATTGCGGTTGTCTTTCAGAGCTACGCGCTCTATCCGCATATGACGGTGGCGGAGAATATGGCTTTTGGCCTGAAGATGCGTGGAACGCCAAAAGACGTCATCGAATCGAAAATCGCTGAAAGCGCGGCATTACTGGGTCTGGATAAGCTGCTTCACCGCAAACCGGCAGCGCTGTCTGGCGGCCAGCGTCAACGTGTTGCCCTGGGACGCGCCATTGTGCGTGAACCACAGGCCTTCTTACTGGACGAACCACTCTCCAATCTGGATGCCCAATTACGTGCGGAAATGCGCCGTGAGCTGATCAAACTACATCGGCGGCTCGGCAAAACCATGATTTATGTCACCCATGATCAGGTTGAAGCCATGACGATGGCGGATCGTATCTGCATTATGCGTGATGGCTATCTGATACAGATCGGCGCGCCACTGGAGGTTTATGAAAATCCGGTTAACACCTTTGTGGCCAGGTTTCTTTCCTCCCCGCCCATCAATCTGCTGGCCTGCGCCGTTACCGAAATCGACGGCACATTATGGTTACAACTCAAAGACGGTCCAATGCTGAAAGTTGCTGATCACATGTACGCCGATTATGCACACCTTCGGGGGAAGAAGATGATTATGGGTATTCGCCCGGAAGATTTTCATGCGCATCAGCGTCAACCCTACTGGCAGCCGGTGAACCTGAACGTTACCTCGGTCGAGTCCCTTGGGGCCGATAATATCGTCAGCGGCATGATAGATGGCATACCGGTCATCGTCCGACTGGATCAACATAGCCGACCACGAATCGATGACGCTATTACCGTCTATATGGATCCCAATCCGCTGCACCTTTTTGATCCGGATTCAGGGAATGTGGTTCCACGTCACCCTATTTCTCATCCGCAGAACTGAGGGATCCCGACATGTTACGTAAATTTGGATTGCATCTTGGCCTGATCTTCGCCTGCCTTCTGGTGGTCGCCCCTATTATCTGGATCGTCCGCACCAGCCTGGTGCCGGAATCGATGTCCTACAGCAGCGATATCTTTCCGGGTTTCTCTGCTGAAAATTATGTAGGTTTGATAGGAAGCAACCATTTTCTTACCCATTACGGCAACAGCCTGATCGTTTCCTTTTGTTCTGTTTTGCTGGCAATGCCGTTTGCCGCAGCGACTGGTTATGCCTTTGCTCGCTTCAAGACCGGCGGTAAGTCGGCCCGGTTTATCATGCTGGCCACACAAATGCTGCCAGCCGTGGCGTTGGTTCTACCGGCCTTTGCGGTGCTGCGCTCATTGGGTCTGACCAATTCACTGGTCGGTCTGACCCTGGTCTATACCGCACTCAACCTGCCCTTCCTGACCTGGATTTTAATGGGGTTCTTCGAGGGGATACCAGTCGATCTTGAATGGGCGGCGATGACCGATGGCGCCACCGCCTGGGGGGCATTCTGGCATATTGTACTGCCGGTCTCACTGCCGGGTCTGGCCGCCGCGGGCGTGCTTGGCTTTATCCTGTCCTGGAACGAGTTTCTCTTTGCCTTGGTGCTAAGCGGCCCGCAAACCGCCACCATCCCAGTGGCGCTTGCCGCCTTACAAACCTCGAATGGCATACAGATAGGTAAAGTCTCGGCCGGCATAGTATTGGCCATTCTGCCGCTGATTATCGCTTCACATTTTATCCAGCGCTACATCGTCAAAGGGTTGACCTTTGGTGGTGTGAAATAACCAGACGCGCTTTTGTAACCACCGCCGTTAGCATCCCGGCATTCATATACCAGGAGTTATTTATGTTTAACAAGACAAAGACAGCATTGTTATCCGGTTTGATTTTGTCAGGGCTTTGCTCAACGGCGCAGGCAAAAGAGATCGTATTGCGGGCCCTGATGGAAGATGTTCCCGAAACCACTATTATCGAAAAAATGTTGCCTGAATTCGAGAACAAATATCACATCAAAGTGGAGTTTGAAAAAATCGGTTATGGCGATATGCACGACAAGCTGGTTCCGCAGCTTATCTCGCCACAGAGCTACTATAACCTGCTTGAAGTGGATTTTTTGTGGGCCGGAGAGTTCTCTCGCGCCAACTGGCTGACCGATCTGACGCCCAGGGTGAAAAAATCGGGCTTTGATATATCGGCATTCATTCCATCAACGGTAAAACTGCTCAATACCGACCCGAAAAAGATCGAGCTTATCCCGATGTATAACTACTCCATGGGGATGATTTACCGTACCGATATGCTTAAAGATAAGCACTTGCAGGCCAAATACCAGGCCACCTTCAACAAACCGCTGGAACTGCCAAAAACGCTTGATGACTATGTCACCCTGGTGAAATTCATCAAACAGCAAACGGGCAACCCTGGCGCAGCCATGCAGGGACAGCGCGGCGATCCAAACAGTATGGAATTCTCCAATTATCTGTTTAGCGCAGGCGGCAACTATCTGAATGCCAATAACAAGGTAGTGCTCGACAACGCCGCTGGCAAAAAAGCCATGAGCCTTTACGTCGATGCCATCAAAAACGGAGCACAAACCGGCGCCTTGTCCGCCACCCTGGACGATACCATTCGGCTGATGTGCAGCGGCAAAGCCTTCAGCATGGTCTCTTACTGGTGGATGCTGCCGACGCTCGACAATCCGAAAACCTGTCCGGCGGTGGCAGGGAAACTGGCGCTAAGCACCATGCCGGGTGGACACGGCGAAAGCGGCGGCTGGGGATGGGGCATACCCAAGAACACCACGGATAAAGAAAAAGCCGCCGCCTGGACTTTTATTCAGTGGGTACAAAGCAAAGACATCAGTATCGCTCGGGCACTTGAAGGACATGCCCCAGTACGTGCGGATGTCTATAAAGATGCCAGCGTATTGGCAAAATACCCTTACTATGCTGATGCGGAAAAAGTGGTGGCTTCCGGCAAATCATTCCCGATTTTTACCTATTCAGCCAAATATGAAGACGTATTGGGCACGGCGTTATCCCAGGTCGCTGGCGGTAACAGCACGATCGATGACGCACTGACGCAATCCGCCGATCAACTTAAAAAACTGATGAAGAAATAAGTGATGATGCCGATCAGAACCTCTTATTCAACGGCGAATGCCATCAAGCCCGGCCAGCTTTCCCGCATTGACCGTTTTCGTCTGACAGGATGGGCATTCGCCGCGCCGGGCATGGCGACACTGACTATTGTGCTTGGTTTTCCGGTGGTATATGCCATCATGCTGGCCTTTTCATCCTACACGTTGCTGGCTCCGCATATGGCGCCCTTTACCGGGTTGGAAAACATCGTCTCTGTCCTCAGTGATGAGGCGTTCTGGTCTGCGGCCTGGCTGACGATACGGTATTCGGTGTTGACTGTATCCGGCGAATTTATCATTGGTCTGGGCATAGCATTGATGCTCAACCGGGTAGTGAAAATGCGCCCGGTCTATTTTGCCCTTCTGACTATCCCGATGGCGATGTCGCCGGTCAGTGTGGCGCTGATATGGCGTATGCTGCTGCAACCGAACCTCGGGATCGTTAACCACATGCTGCAAAGCGCCGGTCTACCCGCTCTGGATTGGCTGGGCAACCCGACGCTGGCGTTCTGGACCATGGCCGGTATTGATATCTGGCAACAGGTCTCATTTGTCGTGCTGATCCTGGCTGCCGGTTTGGCAGCCTTACCCAAGGATCCCTACGAGGCGGCGGAGATTGACGGCGCACGTCGATGGCAGCAGTTTTGGTATATCACGCTGCCTATGTTACGTCCTGTCTCCGCCATCGCCGTAGTGATTCAGTTGATTAATGAACTAAGAACCTACGATCTTCCCTATATCTTGACGCGCGGCGGTCCGGGGTCGGCAACCGAAGTGCTGAGTTTCTTTGCCTATCGCCGTGCTTTCCTCGGGCTGACCATCAACGAAGGCGCCGCCGCGGCGTTAATGCTCTTACTGATCGTTTTAATCATGTCGGTTATCTTTTTCGCCATGCTTGAACGACGCCGTCAGTGAAAGCATCAACGCTGGCGCACCAGGGAATTGTGGCGATAAACCCTTGCTGGAAGAGGTTGGATTTCATCACGGGAACATCATCCGGTGACGAGATCCAACAATACTATTCGCCAGGTATCGAGTGATACGAGACCTGATGGCGATTCTCAGGCTGCGCGTGTTTTTTCCAATAATGAAGCGATGAAACTCTGCGCCTCTTTCACCTGCTGAATAAAACCGGACAAGATAGCGCTAAACCTGACTTCGTCCAGTGTTTCCAGTGAATGCTGGGCGCAAAGACGCAGATTGTGATATTCATCCAGCGCCAGCCAGCAGCCGCGCATCGCCGCCATTTCAAAGTTCAGTTGCAGCATCAATTTATAAACAACCGGGTTCTCTTCCCCTTGCAGGTTCAGTATCTGGCAATGGACCAGTAGACTATCGCTATGTTCCGGTACTTCAATGACTGCGGCTTCCTGACCATCATCGCCAAGCAGAACACAAATACCCTCATTAAGCGTGATTTCCGTCCGGCAGGAACGGCCAAAGTAATGCAGCAAATGAGCCGCTCTCTGTTGTGCTGATGTCATCATTTCTCTCCTGTTGATAGTCCCTGAAGCCACTTAGTTTTTAGCAAGTTCAATGCTTTCTTTTTGCAAATTATGCAGTGCATTCGCGACTTCTGGTGCCGCTTTGGCAATGCTGCCTTCCAGACTATAGTTGCGCGGCGTTTCCTGATTCTGTCCGTAGCTGAAGTTAACTTTCCCCAACAGTTTGCTCATGGAAACATTGGCACTGCTAGCACCGCCGAGTAGTGGCATGGGGATCGTCAATCCCTCTTTTTTGCTTACCGTCTGGTTAAGTTTGATAGAGGCTATTCGCAGGTTATTACTGTCTTTGAAGATGGCTTCCAGATCCTTCTTGCCCAGACTGCTTTCCTGAATGCCTTTCCCTACCTTCGCTTTTACATCATCTTTTAATTCCAGCGTGACACTGGCGGTTGCATTACCTAGCGTTTGCATATGATTAATCACTGCTTTTAATGCCGGGTTTTCATTCATAAAACCCTTTATCCGATCCGCATTAGTTGGCGGTAAATTATCGCTAACCAGACGGTGTAACGCATGCAGAATGCCATTACTGTCAAGCTTCGACAGGTTGGTGTACGTCGTGATATAGCTGGATTCGGATAGTACAATCCCCTGTTTTTTGGCGGTTTCATGCTGACCAGTGCTTTGTTTCAGACTTTGCAGCGCCGCATACTGAGTGTCATCATCAGGGGTTTTGACTGCACAGTGTTTGTTCAAAATGGCCAGTTTTTCATCGGTATCCGTCAAGGTGTTTATGCCTTTCAGCACTTGAGCGGTTTCCGGGTCACTAAACGCTTTCCCTAATGATGTAATCAATTTTTCCACCTCTTTACGCTGTAATGGCTCCGCCGCTTTCACCTGCATAGTGATGCTATGGTTGGTTTTGGCATCAACCGAAATGGTCCCGGAAACCCCGGTTGCCGTTCCTATCGGCCATACCCCATTTTTATCGGAATGCACCATCCCTACATACAAGCCAGCGTTAGCACCAACCGACGCCTGATTAAAGAAACGGGCCCGATTGTTGGTCGTCGAATTTTCTTCGGTAAACTCGCCTCGCGATGTGCTGTGTTCATGGGTGGCCGATAACAGATTACTGCCAACACTGATGCCGACCGATGCCCTGGCTGTTACTGAGTCAGGTGAAGCTCCGGTGTTAGTAAGATTTACACCAGCTCGTCCATCCAGTGTGGCACCAGCATCAACGTTAAAACGTATTGAAAAACCTTCTTGTACCCGATGCTGAGTCCCTTTTTCCGCCAACGTCATCGGGTTAAGCATGCCTTTTGACAGCGAATCGATGAACTCAGGCAACTCATCTTCAGACAAGGTAAATGTCAGCCCATTCTGTGATACGGAACCTGCACTGGCAGCAACGCTGGCACCTGCGCGCAGATCGAACGTGAGGTTATGTTCCTTATCCAACGCGACAGTTTTTTGGGTATCAATGGGTTGATAACCGGTCCCCACCGAAGCTTTGGCGGTCACTCCGCCATTCCGACCAAAGTTGACATCGATTCCATTATCACTGCGGGTAAAGCTCAGGTTATAGGTTCTGTCCCCCGTCAACCCACCTCCTGGGACGATGGGAACGGGAAGACTTTTCAGTGCTGGCACATAGAGCGTACTTAACCCGCCGTTATAGTTACGGCTAAAGCTCAGATTCTCTCCATTATCCAGCGACAAAATGGTGTCTTTCATTTTTTGCAGCAATTCTTTTTGGGAGCCAGCCTGCAATGCGGTGCGTGACGTCACACTAACGGCGTGGTTTTCATTCTGGAATGCTTTGGCAAAGGATCTGATCGCATCATAATCAGCTTCTAATGTTTTGAAGTTAGTAAAGCCCATGTCAGTCACTTTTTTCACTTCATTGCCGCCATATTGCTGATCACGCAGTTGAGTCAACGCGTCTTTCATCGGTTGCAAATCCGCAGCAGTGGGATTTTTCCCTGACAATGTTGCCAGTTGGTCAGTAACCTTATGCAGATCGCCCACGGTGAGGGTATCCAGTACCAGACGGGATTTGGTCAACGCCATCGGGTCATGAATATCACGATGCGAGTTGGTCGCCACCTTGTCATTTTGGTAGCTCATATCCACATTTTTCATCACAAACTGTTTAAGTAGACTGATAGCCTTACTGTTTTGTGACGGCGGATTAACCAATATGGCTGTTATCAACGCTTCGCTGAGATTTTTACCGGAACGCTGCGGATTAATCCCCTGCACCAGAGACTTAATGGCGGACGGCGCAAAATCATGATTAATCCGGCCATCGTCTTTCACCAGTCCCTGATGTTTACCCAGCATCAGCGCCGACCTGGCCGAACTGGCTTCCAGATCATTATGGAAAGATTTTAGTGCTTCAACCAACGCTTTCCCCTGTTCTCCCAGATCAAGCATATCCAGTTTGGTTTTCAAATCCTCAGCTACAGGGGGTTTGGTACGGTTATAGGGTGCATTGGCACTTTCCAGCTGTTTGAACAGAGAGGCCTGGGTATCATAAAGCGGTTGCAAACCCTCCCGACCATTAAAGTGGTGTTTAATGCTGTCCCCGATGTTTTCAGGCGTTTCCTTGATAAGTCCAAATACATGAGCACGCACACGATCAGTGAATTTACTTTCCAGCTTGGCGCTTTCCTGTGACATTTTGCCAAATATCTGGGCCGAGCCGGTCAGTGTCACGCCCGTTCCGGGCAGACGTACCGTTTTGGTCGCGTCAGCCAGGCGATTGTAAACCGTTTCTGCTTCACGAGATTGCGGCGCTGTCGCGGTCTGGTTCCCGGCACCTTTCGCTTTCCACCCACCAGGGGTTAAGTAGTGCCCGGAGCCATCGACTGTCGAAGCGAGGACTTCATGATTTTTAGTGCTGCCAAGTCGATCGATTTTGCCCTCTGCCGGCGTTTCTACTAGCTGCCAACGGGCCGCGCTGCGGGTTTGAGCCCCACCCTGCCAATCGTGGCTCGCCAGAGTGAATACTCGACCCTCTTTGTTCAGCGCAAACAGGTTGTGATCTTTATCCAGTGTCAGATCTTTAACGTCCCCTTCAAGCCCGGCCGTGGGCAATGGCTGGGAAGGGACGGCAATTCTATCCATGCCCGGTTTTACCTGATGTAACTGAAGTTCACCTTTGCTATTAGCGGAAATGTATTTGTTGGCATTAATCACCGCCATGGAGATAACACCACTGTTTTTCTCTAACCCCGGCAGTGCTTCTCCCGCGGAAGACGTATTGCGGGCCTGGCTAAAAGCAAACACATTGTTGTGTCCATGCTGGACGCTGTCAGCTTGTTGATTGATAGAAAGCTTTTTGACCTGACCGCCATCAAGCACATAAGCCTGGTTGTCCAGTCCCCGTTTTAACTGACTGGCCCCCACATCCGTCTTCGTCCAGCTCTGGGTGGTATTGTCCATGTAATGCACCTTGCCTTCATGCAAGGCCATGGTGCCCAGGCGCCCCATGTCCAGCATTTCATGTGCAGGAGGCGATGCTTGATCCAACCCTTTTTTATTATCTATCGTCAGTGAATCACTCAGATTCCAACCCGGTTTGAATCCGGCCTGAGGATCATTGCCCATCGGGGCCAGATGTTTTTGTCCGGCAGCATCACTAACCTGCGCATGAATTTTCCCCTGCTCATCGTTTACAAACCCCTGAACCTTGTGATCAACGCCCAATAAGGCATCCAGATCTACGCTGACATGTCGCTGTAATTGCACCATATGATCGCCTGCCTGGGGTAAGCTCCCGGTAAAAATGTCGCCCTTATCATCCGCAATAAAAATTTTTTGTTCGGCCAGTCCAACGACGGTGGCATTAACATGCTCACTACCACGCTCCAGCGCCTGTGTACCCTCCAGCTTGAATTTAATTGATTGATGCAAATCCGGAGGCGCACTGGTTGAACGCAATAAACGCAGTTGCGGTAAGCCGATTTCTTTTGCCGTGAGTAGCGCCACTTGCCCTTGTGTATTAGCAGCATAGGATTTTATTTTGTCATCGAACTTTACTGACTCCTCTCCATCAGAGAGATTGCTCAGCGTATGAACGTCTTTTATGGCGTAAAGATTGCCGTCAGCCTGACGGGAAAGATAGTTATAGGATTCATCACTTTTTTTCTGCCATTCACCAGTCACATCATTTAACGCAAACAGCTTGTTTTCGTGCAGGCGCAGACTCTCCCCACCGCTCTGTCTGGCCGTTTCCGGTTGCTGGTAAATCCCGGTCAACAGTGAATGATGGAGTTTCCCCGGCAGTGATAACGTTTCCTGCAACTTTACGGGTACACCATTCCTAGGCTGCGCCTGTAAGGTGATTTGCGCACTGCCTTTGTCCACCTGTAACGCAAACGTCCCACCTTCTTTACCCAGTTGCTGATCCAGTGCATGTTTTGCCTCGCTGGGCTGGCTGCTATGCAAGGCGGTAAATCCGTTATCGTGTTGTTGCAGGCTAAACAGGTTCCCGCTTTTATCCATCAACACATGTTGCAGGTTATCTTGACTGGAATACGCCGCAATAAATGGCTGGTCGTGTTTGCCCAGCGTTTGCTGCAACAGGGTCTTTACATTATCGGTAATACCGACACCAAGCTCGAGCTTGCCTTTACTATCCAGTGTTACCGGTGACGCTACGCCCCGCAACAAGGTAGCGTTTGTCCGGTCAGCCATCATCAGGCTACCCAGACTCACCGAGGTTTTTTTCTGCGCACCTGAAATGCTGGCTACTATTCTCGGCTTTCCCGATTTTTCAGATTGATGCGTGCCAGTTGTGTTATCTGTCTTTTCACTCTTCAGTAATTCCGTCCAAGCCCCTTTCAGATTAGAAAATCGGCCACGCTGCACCCCCTTATTTTCAGGCAATTGCATTTGCTGACTGACCTTAGGCATGCTGACACTGTGCATACCTTCCTTTTCCAAAGAAGCCGCCCCTTTCTGCGGTGTTAACGCTGTTCTCCCCTGAGTCAACGGAGTGCTCTGAGATGAAGCAGGCTGGATTTCCTCTACAGATTGCTGATGTTGAATATTATTGATATTGCCCAACATAACTGACTCCCGGCGCTGACATGGATTAGGGGGGATTTGTCTGATAAGTGTCAGTCGATGACTATCGGTTCCAGTCGGATAAAAAATAGTGTTGTTACTTATCTGTTCTGAAGCAGGAACCTACCGGCCATTTTTTTTACATAAAAGCAACGAGCAAGCGCGTTTTGTTCGTTTTACACATACCGCGTTTTCACGAACGCGCATCTGCTTCTTTGTTTAAAAAGGCGAATTTATGGCTGACATTAATCTTTCATTGACACTTCCCAGTGCCGGTATGAGCTCATCAGGGCCAGGCGGCCTTGGCAGTGTGGGGGGGCTGAACAACAATACCGGCCTTGGCGGTGGTCTTTCGCAGAGTAAATCAACCTCCCAGGAATCGCAGGTAGTTGAAGCACTGGCAACCATCCTGGCTGCGTTGTTGCCCAACATGCTGGGTAACAGCAGTAATCAGAATGGCGCGACCAACCCATTGAGCCGCAGTAGTGATGCCTTGGGCAGCGGTGGTAGTGGGCTTGGCAATGGACTCGGAAGTGGTAATGGACTCGGAAGTGGCAATGGACTCGGAAGTAGCAATGGACTCGGAAGTAGCAATGGACTCGGAAGTAGCAATGGACTCGGAAGTGGTTTAGATCAGAGCAGCGGGCTCGGTCAAAATAGCCAAAGCAGCGGCAGTCTAACCGATCTGTTAGCGAAAATGTTGGATGTGTTGATGCCAAAGCAAGGGACACAAAACGGCCAAGGCGCACAAAGTAGTCAAAGCACACCGAATGGCCAAAACACAGCAGATAGTCTGGGCAACAACACCGGCACCTCACCGCTGTCCGGCACACAAGGAAATACACAGAACCCGCAAGATCTCAGCCGTTCACTGTTACAAGATACTGGTGAAAGTGCACTGAATAACGGCATTTCTCCTACGAAGGATGGTGGTGGACAGATCAGTGATAACAAATTGCTGATGATGATACTGGAGTTATTATCCCGCCTGATGGACAACCAAAAGAGTCAATTTGGTGACCCACAGAGTGGATCAGGTGACTCCGGTGGTATGTCTACGCCGACGACCTCAGGTGCCGGCGGTGGCGGCACTGGTGGCGGCACGCCTTCTGTGGGCGGTGGCAGCACTGGTGGCGGCACGCCTTCTGTGGGCGGTGGCGGCACTGGCGGCGGTACGCCTTCCGTGGGCAGTGGCGGCACTGGTGGCGGTACACCTTCCGTGGGCGGTGGTGGCACTGGCGGCGGTACACCTTCCGTGGGCGGTGATACCTCATTTGCCGGTAGCGACTCTTCACCAACATCGTTGACCGGAATCGGGGCCACTGGCGGTACCCGCGGTCTTGACGATGTATCCTTCCCCACTGCAGATAATACCAATGCTATCGTGCTCCATGAACCTATCAAGGTTGGTGCCGGTGAAGTCTTTGATGGCAAAGGTAAAACTTACACCGCAGGCCCGGGGTTAGGAACGGGAGATCAGAAAGAAGGACAGAAACCGCTGTTTGAAGTCGCTGATGGCGGTTCCGTTAAGAACATTATTTTGGGGGCTAACGGGGCGGACGGCATTCATCTGCATGGTGATGCCAACATTGACAACGTGCACTGGACCAACGTTGGTGAAGACGCATTAACCGTGAAAGATAACGTCGGTGGTAAACCGGCGAATGTCAACATCACCAATAGCAGTGCACAGGGCGCATCTGACAAAATCTTTCAGTTAAATGCCGATGCCAACTTCAACGTTGATAACTTCAAGGCGAAAGATTTCGGAACCTTTGTCCGGACGAACGGTGGCCAGCAAGGCAACTGGAATCTGAACCTGAGCAACATCGATGCGGAAAACGGCAAGTTCTCCTTCGTGAAAAGTGACAGTGAAGGTCTGAATGTCGATGTGAGCCATGCCACCCTTAACAACGTGAAAAATCACTACAAGGTTCCTGAATCAACCCATCTACAGGTGAAATAATATGCATAGAGGTGTAAGTAAACACGATGTGGAATCACCACCCCGTTGGGTCGAGCTTGTTCATCGCGGGGGATACATTACCCCGGCACAACGTCAGGCTTTTGAGCAAGCCATCCAAATGGTTAGTGGTCGATTAAATCAGGTGCTCAATAAGAAAGATCAGCCACGAACAGGTCAGTTTAACTTTGATGCTTTTGTTGATTCGCTGGAGAATGATTTTCTGAAAAATGAGGATAATGATGTTTCGCCTGGTTTAAGCAGTGATATCGGACAAACAGCTTTCTGGGTTATCCGTTCTATTGCCGACCAGCTAATAACCTTACAGAAGCAGCGACAAGTGCTGTGACATGAGCGCCATTTACACACCAAAGCCAGCAATAATTTGCTGGCTTTTCTCATTGTGTAACACGCGATGTGCAGGTTGCTGATGTTCGGGAAACGGCCAGATAAATGGCGATAATACCGAAGCTACAGCCGACTTAAACAATCCATCGCGACCGCTTTAAAACTGGCAAAGTCGGGGCTTTCGCGCAAACGTGTCATCGCCCGCTCCCGCATAAAAGTGACAAACAGATCGTAGATCGCCATGGCTTCTTCGTACTCGGTTTTGCTGATCGCCAACAAGAAAATAACATAAGCGGTTTCATCGCCCCAGGCAATGCCCTGCGGCGCCAATACGGTAAACACCACGGTTTTTTTTGCTAACAATCCCAGCGAGTGCGGTAATGCAATCCCTTCACCCAGCATGGTGCTGACAATAGCTTCTCGCTCTTCCACCGAAGGATAAAATGCCGCATCGACATACCCTTCCCGCTCAAGCTGATCACACAGCAAGCGGAACAATTGTGATTGATCCATCGGCGTATTGATGATGTGAAAGTGCTGTGCGTCAAAAAACCGCTCCAGCATGTACGGCCTGGTGCGATCCACCAGTACCAGCTTACCGATCTGTTCCAGTTGGTAGCCGGTAGGAAATGGCGATATCACCACCACCGGTTTATCTTTTTCGTTCAAGCGGGTGGTTGAAATAACAAAATCAGCTTCAATGCTCGGCATCGCCTGATATTCCCGCGGCGAGCTAACGGTGTTCACCACAATTTGCGGATACTTACGCATCAACACGGCCTGAATCATGCGGATGGTAGAATTTCCAGTGTCACAAACCAATAACACCTGAGGATGGCGCTGATAACCGACGTTGTAGTGGCGCTCCAAACCAACGCCAATATGTAAGACCAGAAAACCGATCTCATTTTCACTGATGACATAAGGCGTATATTTGCCCCAACTGGAAACCGCCGCCAGCGTCACGTCGTAAGCCATAGGATAGTGCTGCTTGATGTTGGCCAGCAGTGGATTGGGAATATGAATCTGATAGCGCACGCGGGTAATCATGGTTTTGACATGGGTAAACAGGTCAGCGCGCAGTTGTGGATCATTTTGCAGGTTGAAATTGTAGTGTTTGTTGATGTAACTGAGGATGTAATCCACCAGGGAATTACTGTCGTCAGCACTGATGGCGCTCGGTGTAATCTCCTGCACACGGCGTGCAGCAATGTTCACCCGCAGATAGGCCTCTTCCGGCAGAGAAATCGGTTTACTGGTCAACGACCGCATGACCTGGATGATATCTTGTGCCGCATGGCACACATCCTCATCAACCCCTTCAGCAACGAAATCGGAAAGTGGATACCCTTCGTTGATGCGCCGTATCGTCACAGCGCAGTAAAGTTGCAGATAGCGCTCCCCGTCGTCCGTCATGCGAATCGAACTGCGAGAAAGACATTGATGTAGCAACGGCTGTAACATCGACATCATACCACGGTCGAGCACATCAGCACTGAGCAGTGGGTTATCGTTATCATTCTGCTCAATCTGGTACAGCAGATCGGTCAGACAGGTACGAATTGAGACTTCGCCGCCAAACAGTTTCATGCCGTAGCGAGGTCTGGCCTCAAGTGACAGACTGTAACGGTTCAACCATTCCCGCACTTCAGCCATATCATTTTGCAGTGTCGCCCGGCTGACAAACCATTCGTCCGCCACATCTTCCAGTTTAAGAGAGAAAGCGGAGGTCAGAAAACGCATTAACAGATAATGTACGCGCTCTGCCGAAGTTCGCGGCACATTCAACCGAGATGGCGACGCTTGCAACCAGTCATCGTAACGGGCTGAATCAATAATTTTTAGCTGGTAACCTTCACCACGATTGAGCACGAAACTCGCGCCGTGATCCGCCAGCAACTCGTTGAGCGACGTGATATCAGTACGTACAGTGCGTGTCGACACGGCAAAACGCCGTGCCAACTCTCCCTGCGGCAGAGGTTCATTTCTCAGGGCATCAAACAACTGCGCCAATCGTTGGTTGGGAAATCTCACGTGATTTGATCCCATGTTACGAATTTACACATATGATCGGCAGCGGCCATCTTCATTCCCGGCAAACCAGAGAATTGCCCGTTATCCATCTGTTTCCTCCGAACCATAAAGTTGGCCGCCCAGGGTTATACAACACGTTTGTTATGCCAGTAGCTGTTGAGTCATCGTCAATAACGCTCGAACATCATCAGGCCGTGTGTTGCCAGACGCTGGATCAATAATTGAGCTGTAAATATGCGGAATGATTTTGCTCACACCGGCATCCAATGCCACCTTAAGAATCTCGGCATAATTATCCAGACTGATACCACCTGTCGGCTCCAGCCAGAAATCATGCCTGGCGCAGGCTTGTGCCACCGCGGTGAACTCGTCAATCGATTTCAACCCGCCCATCGGGAAATATTTGATCGAACTGCCGCCCATATCTTTCAGTAACGCAATGACAGTCTCTATTGGAACAACACCGTCAGGCGCCAGAGAACTCAACGGACCAGTGGAAATTTTCACCATTCCAACTGTACCGGTTGGTGATACCAGTCCATTCACCACCGTCTGCGATTGCCCCAGCAATGCCCGGCTGGTACCCACGCCGGTGAATACCTGATTAACATGCTGCGGCTGAATCTGACGAGCAATTTCACTCACCATCAACGACTGATTCGGATCACCCGCACCCAACCCAACGGAAATGGCATTATCGATCAGTTGAGCATAGTCGAGCATATCCGCCACGGCGGCGTCGACGCTGTCATAATTTTTCGACAACACCCCCACCAGCACATACCCATCGGCAGCCAGCCATATGTCACGCGCATTTTGTTTGGAGCCCGCCAGCACATTCAGGCACACACGATCATTATAGAATTTGGGTGTCAACGTCATGCGCTTTTATCTCCTGTTAATAAAGTCTTCATGCAAATAAAAATGGTATCTAGCTGCTCTGGAGTAACACTGCGCACATCGACTTCAATAATGCTTTCATTAGCTTTGTAGCCGCGGAAATAGATGGCGATATCACCGGTTTTCAACGCCAGCACCACCTCGCCAGTGGTACGGCCAATCACCGCTTCGTCGAAATGAATTTCAGTACGGGCGATATCGCGTCCAGCGGCATCCCACACCACGCGGGCACGGACACCTTGCAGGCTATTGAGATCAGCGATAAAGGGGGTCATTTTTTCCACCATCTGCGCACCGGTCACTTTCTGCTGGGTCAGGTAGTTTTCAATCGCCTGCGTCAGGCCCAGGATACCTTCTTTACCCACTTTCATCGCGCGACCAATCCCGGTTGATTGGCGTTTCACCCACTCAACATAGTGATGCTTACCGATCACCAGACCGCTGGTTGGCCCTTCGATGGCTTTCGCCCCGCTGTAAATAACCAAATCGGCACCAGCACGGTAATAGCCCTGCAAATCTTCTTCCGCCGCCGCATCAACGATTAACGGTACACCGTGTTCAGCCGCCACGACGGCCGCCTGCGCCACGCTGAGGTGGCTTTTCTGGACACAGTGGTGGGATTTGATATAGAGGATTGCTGCGGTTTGCAAGGTAATTGCCGCAGAAAGTTGTTCCGGCGAACATTCATTGGCATAACCCGCCTCCACCAGTCGACCGCCACCCAGCGCCACCATGGTGCCAACTGGCGCGCCGAAGTTCACGTTGTGACCTTTCGGCAACACAATGTCATGCGGCACGGTCAGTGGTGAAGCATGCAGGTTATCCAGTAGCCAGTCATTATCTTTGACGATCACCGCCGCGACCGACTGGGCAATGCCCGCAGAAGCACAGGAGACCACCACCGCGTTTTCCACATTCAACAACCCGGCGATATAAGCGCCGGTCTTATTCACCAGATCTTTCATTTCAAAATAGTGATTAAGACCGTACCGCACAGTATCCACCACATCGGCGGACGGTGTGGAAACACCGAGGATGGTCATCCGCCCGGAGGCGTTGATAACCTGTTTTAAACCATATTTTTCATACACCGAACACATCGTTTGTTTTCCCTTCGTCGGTCACTATCCACTGGCCGGCGGCAACCACCGCCAGCGGCATCAGATATTTCTCGCCCTGCACATGTTCCCCTTCGGAATCAATGAACGGACAAGCGCCCTGTTTAACAGTAAAAATGGTCAGATCAGCATCAAGACCCACCTCGATACGACCTTTGTTTTGCAGGCGCAGACCATCGGCAGCCCGCCAGGTAACTCGGTCAATAACCTGCGGCAACGTCATGCCGATGCTGAAGAATTTCGACATCACATGTGCAAGGTTACGCACCGGACCGTGGATGCGGTTACGGCAATAAATATCCGAACTGATGGTGTCAGGCAGAATGCCCTGTGCGATGGCGATGCGCGCTACCTCAAAACTGAAACTGGCGTTACCGTGGCCGACATCCAGCCGGACACCACGCTCAATCGCCTGTTTAACGGCCTCCCGCAATGTGCCTGCCGGGGTAAGGATGCGGTTCGGCTTGCCGTTATAACAATGAGTGATAATGTCACCGGCAGTCAGCAACCCGGCGATTTCATCAAGATCGGGAGGATTATTGCCGATGTGAACCATCAACGGCAGACCGCCGATCTCCTGCTGGATAGCCTTTGCGCGCTGCAACGGTTTAATACCGTGTTCACCCACCACACTGCTGCTCATCCGCGCTTTGATACCGACGATAAAATCCGGTAGACGCTGCACGGCATCGCGCACCGCTAGCGGATCAATCTGTTGCATATCCGCCAGTTCGTTTTGCGTCACAATGCCGGTACGGGCGATATTCAGCAGCGCATACACCTGCGTGGCGGCACTGCGGGTAATGGCATAAAAATCATCAATATCGTTCGCGCCAGTGCTACCCGCATCAATCACCGTCGTCACACCGGTACTGACGCCAATGCGATCCGCCTCATCATGATAAATCGGCGATTTGGGGTAACAATGCACATGGGAATCAATCCAGCCGGCACTCAGATAGTAGCGTCCCGCCAGATCCCGCTCGCATTTCGCCGTTCCCACTACCTGTCCGACGGCGACAATTTTACCGTCATGAATAGCAATATCGACCTGTTGTTCATCGGTCAGACGCGCACGCCGGATAATGAGATCGAACATGATCTATAACTCCTTGAACAGTGGTTTGCCCACCCAGGGCAGACCACAAGGACAACTTAGCTAATGGTAATCGGGAAGATGGCACCCAGGATCATGGCACCGAGGATCGCGCCACCGGTGATAGGCTTACTCCACAGATAGAACACCAGCGCGCCCGCCAACGCTCCCAGACCGATAGGAATGGAGGCAGTCATGGCAGAAAGGATGATCAACGGCCCAAGAAAACGGCCCGAAGCGTTACCCGCCCCCATCATCACATCTGCACCGTAAGTGGAATCACTCTGATTGATGGTGAATTTACGCGCCAAAATGATGATGTAGCCGATTGCCAGCCCCAGCAGCAGACCCGTCACCAGTGATGCGGCAAAGTTGGCCACCGGAAATACGATGCCCGCGCCAAGCAAGAGCGCCGGAACGCCCAGACCGACGCCGGTCTGGATCGCGCCGCCAATATCGAGGATCCCCACCAGCGAACCTTCGATGATGCGGGCAAACAGGAAACTGGCGCCGAATGCCGCTACCGCGCCATACACGCCGGTCGAGATACCGGAACGCAGCATGGAGACAAAAGCCACTTCATTAAAAGCACCGATACCATACAGGTAATACATGTGTGTACCGGCAAACACTCCGGAGGAGATCAAGCCGACAAAGATGGGAAAAGACCAGTCGGCATACCAAAAACCGCTTTTTGTTTCGTCCATTGTCATTGTCCTCGTTATTTACCGCTCAGGGAGTGGTGAATCAGATCCAGCCAGCCCGGAATGCCCAAATGGAAAGATTGCAGCAGTTTCATATCAAAGCCGCGGAAGAAGCCGCTCAAGACAAACAGCAGAATGATGGCGCACATCATCACCTGAGTGACCTTATGCCATCCGCTCTCTTCCACCCCTTTGCCGATCAGAATACCCAGTACCAGTCCCGGTACGGCATTCCCCATGATCATCTGCGCCAGACCGCCGAAAATCGTGGCCCAGAAACCCGATTTTTTACCCGCATCGATCGCCGCCAGCCAGAAAATCACCGGCATAACGGTATTCACCAGCAGGTTAGCCGCGGGCACCAGCACCTTCACCGCTGTAACCTGTAGCGCAGCCGGTACAGCAGAAGCCGTGGTGTTGAGAAAGGCCACCACAACCATGCCGATAAGGCCGCAGGCAATAGCCATTTTTTTCGGATCGTGCAGGGTTTCAGCCACGTTACGGTTTTTCACCATCAAGGCCGCCGCACCCCAATGGGGGATAATGCGATGATCAACATCCTGCGTAAAAGCGCCGGCCGCCACTGAGGACGCCCAGGCATTGAAGAAAAAACCCAGTCCAAAAGAGAAATGAGAAGCCGGATCGCCCTCACATGAGTTTAATTCACCTAGTGTACGAAATGCGCCCATCCCCTGCGTGGTCGGTGCGTGAAACATGCGTGCGGCCCCTGCGCCGACACCCACACCCACTAACCCGCCGATGATTAACGACTTGAACAAAATTATTAAAAACATCAGTTTTTCCTTTCGTCTTATCGCCTAACGTTTTTATTTCGCCGCCGTAAATGTCACCTTATCAGTATCAATTACGGTAACGTTGACGGTAATCTCCAGCTCCACGCTGTAGCTCCGCCGCTCACGCGCCAGAAAGAAGAACAGAAAGCGCTCCTTTCTCACACTCTCCTGCGCACGAATCACCTTCACGTTCTGTGGTTCAATACGCAGCAGAATCTTATTGGTGTTTCGAAGCACCTGGTTCTGTACCTGGCTGAGTGCATCGGCAAAGGCTTTCGCTTTACTGTCGCCTTTACCGCTGACCTTCACCATGGTGGTGAATTGTTCTTTCATGGTTAGCTGCCGTGTTTCTTGTTCCAGGCCTGTACCAGCCGTTCACCCAATTCTTCTTTATCCATGAAGCCAAAACCCAGCACCGTGGCGCCGTCATTAATCGCAGTGACCCCCTCATCAATAGAGCGCATGCCGTGTTTCGCTTTATAGCCATATTTATTCTGTGCAGTAATCGCGCCGGCACCACCGCTACCGCAGAAGGAGATGCCAAAATCGGCGTTTTCCGCTTTCATGACATCACCAAGCTTCATGTCTGCCGCGACACCCGGCACGACCACTGCCCGACCGCCGGCTTTTTCTACGCCGATGGCAACTTTTTGACCTTTACCTAAACGATCACCAATGACTACGGTTACCATGTTGTGTTCCTTAATATGTTGGTTCAAAAATCAGGGACTACGCGGCCATGTTGCTCGCGTTATTTATTTTCCCTGGCGACCTCAAAATGCACCGAAAGCAGCCACGACTCTTCAACAGGAAGATTACCGAACAGCGCCACGACCTCGGCTGCCAGTTGCATGGAATCGGTGGAGATCTCCTCAAACAGCTCCGCATCGACATCTGGCAGGGACTCACCGGTTAGTGAACGCCGCGCCATCGCCTGGACATGGGAAGCCAACATCTGTTGCTGTACGGCGTTTGGATGAATCGCTTTAGCGGTAAACAGATCACCAATCTGCACCATCACGTTGTCTGCCAATATCTGAATACTTTCGGGACTCACTACGTTATTTACCGTTACCGCTCCATTACTCACCGCAATACTCCTGTTCCCGTGACGAACAATATTAATAATTAGCGTTGAAAATAAACTAACCCCGACACGGTAAGGTTTGTAGACACACTTTTTCCACTTTAAAGTGGAAATTGAACAATAATAAGAATAAGTTATCTCCCCCACCAGTGGGATCATTACAGAGAAAATCCATCTATCTTAAACGGTTATGACACTCTACCTATTTTTATGATAATAAATCCCTGGTGGGAAAATGGCGGAAAAAACCAGTAAAGCGGATAAGGAAGTATGATAAAAAAGGCGTCACTGACATGCGTCTTCACCGAAGACTTTTACAACCGCCCCTCAAATTAGAGTATCTGATAAGTATTTTGACCATTTTTTTAGCGTGTTCCATAGTCATATCAGCATTGTTTAGTACATTTTTAGTTTTCCCAAAATAATATTGAGCTACCCCTATACTCACCGTTTTATATCCTACGATAGGGATCAGATGGGTATTTGTAGCATCATGTATTTTTTATGACGATAGTAGCTTTAGACAGGTTAGTATTGGTTAGCAAAATACAGAACGTTTCTCTCCTCCCATTCGTAAGGCGTAGTCATTTCGACAAATATGATTTTTTATTAACGAGCTAAAATATATTAATACGTTATCTCCTATGGCATGACCATATTCGTCATTGACTTGTTTAAAATGGCCAATATCGAGCCAGTCCACAATAAATGAAGGAGCAGGAAACCTGGCACCATATGGCTCATGAATGCCATGAAAAAGATATATATCAGTGTCGTAAAGGCAGCAAGTAATCCATCTCTTAACGGCAGTCCTGATATGGTAAAGGTCCAAATAATAGCGAGGTAAATCTCAGAGGAAAAATATAAAAAATTCAGCGCTCATAAACAGCCCATAGGTATGAACACGATAACCGCATTGAGCCACTGTCGCCGCGACAATACTTGAATCCAGGCCACCGCTGAATCCTGCTGCAATAGAAAAAGAACTCTCCGGTAACAACCGTTGCAAAACCGCACGCAAAAGAGTGGCAGAGATCAACGTGGCTCTTAAGCACTCTGGGATAAATGCACACAGGGACTTAATTCAGCACTTGCACAACGCGGGACGTCCTTATATGGTCAACAACTCGTGGGCAGTAAATGAGGCATGATGACAACGCCCTGCCAGAACCACTGAAAACAACGCTTCACTGGCACTATCAGACCTGGAACTATCAATTTTCCTTCACGCAGAAGAGCACTCATGCACCCAGTAAAGCGACGTGGTTTCATTATGACCACCCACTTCGTATAGAACGCTACAACACAGATGGAGCCATTATGTTAACTGATAGAACCGTGTTTTCTGTAGCGGGAGAACATCTTGTTATTAAGCATCGCTATGAAGCTTTGGGGGCACTGAATGACTTTTTTATTGCGTTATGGTTTCTGGTTGGCAGCGTGTTTTTTTTAGATAATACCTTAGTGATTGATGGTACTTGGCTTTTTATCGTCGGCAGTGCGCAACTGATGCTAAAACCGGCAATCAAACTGGCAGGGCTTATCCATGTCAGGAATATTTACCGGAAAATACAGAATGCGCCAGCAGACTCTCCTTAGAGAATGTGCGATTAAGTAGCGACTGGTGAGAAGATAGCAGTTTTTCACCAATGGCGTATCCTGATACCAACCATTACCGGTTATTGATACAGATGACTATCAGATTACCTCTGGCTTGAACGCTTCCCTCTCCGCTCAATCTATTTCCGAGCTTTCTGGTACACGTCAGCCTGCAACTCTGCTATCGCCGACCGAGCCACCGAACGCTGTGCTCCGATGTCAGTGATACCATCTTCACGTCTGCGGTATCATTTCATTTAGAACAGAAAATTGATTGAAACTACTGCCGACTGCAATATCCGGCATTAGAAGTATCCTCATTGTGCATTGCCGGCCCTGCATAAACGATTTGCTGGCGGCGCATATACTTAACGAAGTTGCCGGTTTTGCAATCTGACAGCAAACAGCATCACGGACAAGGTGAGTAAAACAGCCAGGCTCGCCATCGCCATACCATCACCCACCGAGCCTTGCTCGAACTGTCGCCAGACAAACACAGAAACGGTTTGTACCCCGGCGGGGGCAAGCAAGAGCGACGTGACCAGCTCCCGTGATGCCACGGCGAACACCATCATCATCGCCGCCAACAGACTCGGCCAGACCAACGGTAGCATAATTAACCGCAATGCCTGCGCCGCACTCGCACCGTGTACTCTGGCGGCAGCTTCCAGATTTTCACCAATCTGTTTGATCGCCGCGCTGACATAGCGCACAGGATAAGGCAACAGCAGACAGCAGTATGCCAGTAGCAGAATTCCCCACGTGTTGTAAGGCGTAACCGGCCAGAAACTGCGATTCCAGGCAAGGATCAAGCCAACGCCAACGACGATACCCGGCAAGGCCGCGGGAAACAGCGATAGTGCGTCAATCCAGGCGGCAAAGCGGATGCGTTGCGCGACGACAAGCCAGGCAGCGAGGAGACCTACTGCACCAACAATCAGGGCAGTGATTATCGCCAGGCTGAGACTGGTTGTCAGCGCGCCCAGGGCATCCCCCTGCACATCAAACAGCACGATAAAATGCCTCAGGGTGATGTTGTCCCAGGTTAGCCCACCAGAAAGCGTGCGCGTGAAAGCCGTTGCCAGCATTGAGGCTAACGGCACGCCAACAGAGACCAAAGCAACGAGGCTGAGCAGAAGAATAGCCGGGTAACGCCCATAACCCAGAGATCTCGGCACTACAGCGGTGGGTTTTCCCGAGGTTGTCTCCACATTTTTTCCGGCGATGATGGCGCGTTGTACACAGTAGGCGCAGCAGGCAATGGCCACCAGAACGACTGAAAGCCCCGCGGCACCAGGCATATCGATAGGCCAGTCGGCTAAACGTTGTTCGATGCCGGTAGTCAGCACCGCTACCCCGCTGCGGCTGCCTAATGCGGCCGGTACGCCGTATTCTTCAATTGCCAGAGTAAAAGCCAGTAACAGGCTTGATGCAATCGCTGGCAGTGCCAACGGGAGCGTGATGCTGAAAAATGCACGCCAGGGACCCGCTCCGTGTACTCGCGCCACGTCCGCCAGTCGGCTCCCGCTGGCTGCCATGCTGCGGGAAACGGCAAAATAAACCACCGGGAACACATTCAGCGTCATCACCATCACCAATCCTGGCAGAGAAAACAGAACGTTGTTGAAGTCGACCAACAATAGTTGTTGAACGTAACCGTGTGATTGCAGCGCCAACATCCACGAAAGCGCAGCCAGATATGGCGGGAACAGGAAAGGGATCAAAAACAGCACATCCCACAGTGCGGCACAAGGTAGAGCAAAAAGGCCACGTAGGGTGCCAAGCGGAATACCCACCAACGCGCTGCCCAATGCCACGCCGAGACCGAGCTTAAGCGTTCCACTTAGTAATACGGGGAACTGTGAGTCATGGAAAATGCGAGCAAAGGCGCTGAATGGTGCGCCAAAGGAGCCACTGTCCAGATGGGGGAAAATGGCCTGTAGTAGTACAAAAGTAACAGGCACCGCCACCAACAACAGTAAAGCACTGCCGGTAAATAGGGGTAGCAGCGTATTTTTATTCATTTCAGAAGCACTATGCCGACGGGATGTTCCGCCGGCTCATTACAAGGAAGATAAAGACACGCGCTATCGTCGACTTATTTGGCGGCAAACAAGGTGGCAAATTTATCCAGAACCAACTTGCGATCGACCGAATTAGCGGCTTCTGCGGGTAAGATTTTTAGTGAATTAAACAGAGGCCGTTTGGCAGCAACATCATCTCGGGCTGGCATTAACCAGGTATCAGCGACCAGTTTCTGACCTTCCGGAGACAGTACATAGTCGATAAAGGCTTTTGCCTGCGCCGGCTCTTTGCTGCTTTTAAGGATCATCATTGGACGTGGGGCGATCACTGTTCCACTGGCAGGGAAAATCACTTTAATTGCTTCCCCCGCGTGTATTCTGTTATACGCAACATAGTCAACCGCGCCAAACACGGCGGCTTTTGCGCCCTGCAAGACCGGTGTAAGCGCTTGGGCATTCGGCCCCGCAATGATCATACCGTTGGCTTTGAGTGCGCCAAACAGTTTCCATGCTTGCTCACTGTATGCATTTTGCAAACCTATCAACAAATCCAAAGAGGCACCGGAAAGTGAAGGGTCTGGCATAGTGACCTTATCTTTAAATGCCGGTTGGGCGAGGTCTTGCCAATCTTTTGGCTCCGGCGTGCCGCTTTTGGTGTTCCAGACAATACCCAGCGCAGATATCCCCTGAGCGACATAATAAGGCGTTTTAAAAGCTGCCGGCACATGCATAGCGTTAGGGCTTTGATAAGGTAGCAGCCAGCCACGTTTCTCCAGACTTGAAGCAGTATCCCAGGAGGCGGAAATCAACACATCGGCGCGTGGATTAGCTTGCTCGGCATCCAGACGCGCCATGACTTTGCCGGTGGTCGCCTGAAAAACTTCGACCTTAACGCCAGTTTGTTTTTCATAACCAGCCACCAGTTTTTTAGCCAGAGAACCAGGGCCTGCGGTATAGACAGTCAACGCCTGTGCGTTAGCCGCTGCCAGTGCAAAAGTGAACGTCATTGCAGTAAGTAGACCTGTTTTGATAAAGGAAGGTTGACGAGTTTTGTTTTTAAATGTGCTCATTTAGTAATTCCACTAAAGGTTATGCAACAAAAGGAGTGACTCGGGAAACAACGTCCAGCTGATCGATTCGTTCAATCGCGCCTTGATTCATATGGGCAATGCTGTGAGCTAAAGTTTGTGCTTCATGTGGGTCATGAGTGACATATACTGCGGTGGTGCCCAATTGCCGTAATAACGCCGCCATCTCTTCACAAAGACTTTCGCGCAGATTGCGATCAAGGTTGGATAACGGCTCATCGAAAAGTAGAATTTGGGGTTCGGCAATGATGGCGCGCGCCAAGGCCACGCGTTGTTGTTGACCCCCCGAAAGTTCTGCAGGTTGACGCTGAGAGAAGTCGGCCAACCCCACACGATCGAGGGCTTCCAATACACGCAACCGACGTGATTGGGCCGTGACGCCACGCATTCGCAACGGAAATGCCACATTTTGCGCCACCGACATATGCGGCCATAGAGCATAGTCTTGAAAAACCATCCCCAGATCGCGTTTTTCAGGCGGCAGGCTGAAACGGCCATCGACGACTTTTTGTTCGCCAAAAAAAAGACGACCAGCGCCAGGATGCAGCAGTCCGGCCAGCAGTTTTAACAGCGTGCTTTTACCGCAGCCGGAAGGACCAAGCAGCGCCATAATGGCGCCTTTGGGCACCTCAAGACAGATATTGTTTAACACAGGATTGGCGGAGAAATAATGGAAAACATTTTCTACGCGGATCGCAGCAGGGGGCGTGAAGCCGTTTTCACTCATTGTGCGACCAAAGCGAAGGGAATTCCGCGGTTAGATGCACGGACGAGCGCCACCGGCCAAGGGACTGGTTTAGTCATGGGTACTATCCTCTTTGGGATTTATTGTTAGCTGCGAGTCTAGTGATGGTTTATTGCACAAATATGACGATATATGGGGAGCGGCTTAAAGGTATAAAAAAGTTTCGCACCGAGAACTTTCTGTCTACTTTATTGATTAATAAGACCATTTGTCTTTTTAGTCATGTTCGTTGCGGTACCTAGGCCGCGCAGATCCATCACTTTCTGGAGAGCTCATGAAAATCATCGTTATTGGCGCAGGCATGATTGGTGCTTCCCTTACCTGGGAACTGACACAGGCCGGTCTTTCCGTTACGTTGTTTGATGCTTCTGATGCCGGTAAAGGTACCAGCGCCAATTCCTTCGCCTGGATAAATTCCCATAGCAAGCCGCCAGTTGCCTATCATCGACTCAATGCTTCAGGTATGCAGGCGCACCGAGAATTGGCTGAACGATTTGGGCATGCACCCTGGCTTCATCTGACCGGCTGCCTAGAATGGCGCGCGACCGATCAGCAACAAGCGATGAAGGATAATCTGGATGAACTCCAGCAATTGAATTATCCCGCTGAATGGATCAGCGCCGCGCAATTACAACAGTACGAACCGGATATGCAGCTTGATGGCGAACAAGGCATCATTGGTTGGTTTCCCTCTGAAGGCTGGGTTGATACTCAGCAATACATCCGGCTGCTTCTTCAGTCCAGCGCGAGCGTTGGGGCGAAAATAGTGACCGGCAGCAAAGTCGTTGAAGTGCTACATGAGAAGAGCGTTGTTACGGGGGTTAAAACGGCTGACGGCCATATTCACTATGCCGATATGACTATCAATGCCAGCGGTCGATGGTCAGATAAACCACCTTATATCAATACATTGGCAACAAAATTAGCACCTACCACCGGGATATTGATTAGCGTTCCTGCCGAATATGCGCCGGTGAAACACGTGTTGGCCACGCCGCTATTCCATTGCCGTCCTGATGGTAATGGCGCCACGTTGATTTGTCCCAATGAAGGCGTCTATGACATCAATGAAAGCACGCCAGCTACACGGGTAAACGAGCTGGCTCAGGATATTCTGCAAAAGGCCAGCCCGGTGTGGCCAAAACTTGCTTTGCTGAAACCCGAGCATTATCAGGCACGCATGGGTATCCGCGCTTTACCGGTCGATGGCTATCCAATTGTTGGCCCGACGGAGGGAGTAACGGGATATTATACGGTAGTCACACACAGCGGGGTGACCCTGTCACCTTTACTGGCTCGACTGGTCACACAAGAAATAGTGGGACAAACGATGGAAGCGTTGTCACCTTACCGCCCACAACGTGCTTACTGAGGTAGTTTGCAAGCACCATAGAAAGCGCGTCTGAGGATATCAATTTGAATAGCCGCATTTGGCTTGGCTGCTATAGTCCTGAGCTTAGCAACGTTCAAACTCAATCATATAAAGTTCGGTGATCCCGGGATAAATATCGGCGATCACCGCTTTCAATTCTGGCAAGGTCATGTTTTCTTGCCTGGCGTGCGATTCGTCCAGGCAGTCATAATTGATTGGCTTGACCGACTTTACCGAAATATCACAAAAAAACTGGTTGTCTTCATAGCGAGCCACGCTGACTTTATCGCCCGGTACATAATCTGCATCGCTTTTATCGCGCAAGGTGATGGTTTTACGTCCTGCGATGATGTCTGCTTCAAAACGGCTATAGAAAGTAATGTTTTTCACGTAGCTATCTCTTGGTTGGCTGTGAATATTTTCCATTGTAAAGCGAATCTCGCGAAATAGCGCATAGCAACAAGCGATACCCAGCAATGCGCGTTCCGGCAATCCGGCAAAAAAAACCAAGTCTAGCCAAAACATATGTTGGCATGTTCGACGTCGCGGCTGAGCATCGTCACATCCTGCGTCTGCTGCGCCTGATTACGGACTGTCAGCGTACCGTCGCTGACCGCTGAATAGGTGCTGCTGCTGGCGTTGCCGCCGCACAACGCTGGCCGGGCGGACGTTTACCCCCGCCCACAGGGCTGACTGCCGCTCCCGCTCCCGGCGCACTCGCCCGGTGAGAGCTAACTCTTACGGTAATGTCCCGCTATTTTTCGCGAGGTATGCAGTACGCGCAGTACACGAACCACATGCTCTTCAACGGCATACACGATGATGAACGGGAAGCGTGGAACCACCAGTTTCCGCTGTTTCTCCGTCTTCCCTGCTTTCACTCCCGCCTGCGGATTATCCTGAAGGATGTCGGCCATGCTGACGAACCGCTCATCCGTGGCACTGGCTACCGCTAATCCCGCTTCTCTGTACAGATAACGGAAGATGGCCTCACGATCTGCCTGTGCCTGTTTTTCCCACTGAACGGCTGATGTCACAGTTTACCCCGTGCTGCCTGCATTTTCAGTTCATTCATACGGTGGTTCATTTCTTCGTTACTGATAAACTCGCCTTCCCCGTCCTTATAACGGCTGAACGCGTCCAGTATCTGCTGCTCCAGCCAGCCCTCATGCTCACTGTTTTGATAGCGTCGCTCCTCTGCGGCCAGTTCCTCTGCCCGCTGACGCATCACCTCTGTCAGGCTCATTTGCTGTCTTTCCGCTGCCTTCATCGCCAGACGCTTGGTTTCCTCATCTATTCTGAAGTGGATTGTTCCCATCATCTCATCACCTTTGTGGTGTCATTTGTGTTGTCATTATGCAGGCTATTTTCCGGCCTGTCACGCTCAACCTCCGGCTGCTCTGCCGCCATCAGGTCAGCCAGCAGCCCGATATTCTCCTCAACCTCTCGCTCCGCCGGATGCGTACTCGCATGGACTGCCGACAGCGCACGGATTGAGACCTGCGTGTAAAGTTGCGTGGATTCGATACTCGCATGCCCTAGCATCGCCTGTATCGCAGCCGTTTTTGTTCCTTCTCCTTGTCGAAGATGGGGCTCAGCGCGTTGTTGGCATGTTCGACGTCGTGGCTGAGCATCGTCACATCCTGCGTCTGCTGCGCCTGATTACAGACTGTCAGCGTACCGTCGCTGACCGCTGTATAGGTGCTGCTGCTGGCGTTGCCGCCACTGCCCATCGCCATCAGTGCCGACGGCGCCGTCAACGCCGCCGATTTCAGCATATCCGTACCGCTCAGCGACGGGCTGGCGCTGAGTCCGATACCCGTGTGTGATACCGATAACTCGGCTTTATTGCCGATATCGCTCCAGCCCAGCGTGCCGGTATCCAGACGGTTTTTGTCCGCACTGTCTGGAAGGCCTCAGCATTGAACCCTTTGACCCGGACGCCGCCGCCAACTGGCTCAACCATTACCCCGGCGGCCTGCGGTTCACCGAGTAATCACCCTTCACCCCCGGCCATACCGGGGGTGTTTATTTTATCGGTGGGGTGTCGGGGCATGGCCCTGACCGGGTGGTTTTGGGGATCACGGCCAGCGTAGCTGTGGCCACAAAACATGTCCTGTCCTTCAGTTGGGCCTGATTAACGGTTCACGTTCGGACGTTGACTGGAAGATCTCGGTTTTAACACCGGCCAGCCGGTTATTGTCACTGTCGAGCGCGGTAAACTGGTCATTGAGACTGAGCTAAGGTTCTGACGACTAAATATAAAAATCCCGGCCTTTTTTAGGGGCTGGGATTTTTGTTGCTAATGAGACACAGACAACTCATATAAACGAGTTCTTAATTCATCAAAGATATCATTCTCAGCCTGTAGCATTTGTCCATTTTTACACAACACAAGATCATTCAAAGATCCCATGCCACTGTACAAATTAAGAATTCTATAAATCGCATCTTGTGGATCATCATCAATGTAGTTACACAGTCGCAGTAATATATGTGACCAGTCATTCATATTACAGTCGACCAATAAAAACGCCATTTCATTCAATACTTCTTTAATTTCAACAGATTTTATCATTTCAAAGGCTCTTTAGAGATCATCTCAACTCCGGGTAACTTCCACGGTGTTGGTATTACAACCTGCTGAGTTCCCCCAACATAAAATCCACTTTGGGAACCAACCTCACCGACATAGTATTTAGTTCCGGCAGGGATTTTAATGCCGAATGTGGTATCTATAGGCGACTTATCCCCAGTAGGCCATACAGGAAGTACCGTAAGCGCCGTTAAATCGACGTACTCCCCCTATCCATACTGCGACACATTTTTTAAAAAGGGGACCAGGTCCACATTCCAGGGCAATAACGCGTCGAGTTTTTCTTGCGTATCCGCCTCGCCGATGTGATCCAGCACATACTGGATATACGCCGTCGGCTCTAACTGATTGGCCTTCGCCGTTTCGATCAAGGAATAACACCCGGCACTGGCGCTGGCGCCCTGCGAACTGTCGGCAAATAGCCATGCCTTGCGACCGACCGCAAACGGGCGGATGGCATTTTCCGCCAACGCATTGCTGATGTTCACCTGCCCATGATCGCAATAGCCTATCAATTCTGCCCAGTGGTTGAGCGTGTAGTCCATGGCCTGACGGGTCAGCGAGCCTTTCATTATCTTGCCGACATTCTGCTCCAGCCATAGTTTAAAGGCATTGAGCAACGGCAGGCTATATTGCTGACGGGCCAGGTATTTGTCCGCTTCACTGCGCCCCTGCGAGGCTCCGTTCAATGCCATACAGTTTACCGATGTAGCCCAGCGCCACATCCGCTTTAGTGGGTTTGCCTTTGGCAGATTTTGCGCCCTTGGGGACCGCTTTGCCCGCTTCAATATATTTGCGCCGGGCATGATCCCAGCAGCCGATACGCACGAGATTGTTTTCACGGCACACCGCGTCATAACCGGCATAACCATCGGTTTGCAAAATACCGGTGAATCCCGCCAACAGGCGCACGGGAACACTACCCGCGCGGCTCGGGTCATACTCGAACAGCACTGAGGGTTTATCGGGAGGCCACCGCGTATCACCCACATCCATTTGTCCGATTGGGCGGTTTTGCCTTCTTCTTTCAGCACCTGGATGCGGGACTCATCCATTTGCAGGTAACGGCCACTGTTTTGCACGTCACGCAACCTGGCCAGCAGCGGGGCAAATACCTTGGCTAACCGGATGATCCAGTGGGCCATATTGGTGCGGCCTACCGGGTGGCCACTGCGGGCAAGCATGTTTTCCAGGCGGTACAGCGGCAGCCCATCGGCATATTTGGCGACGATGATATACGCCAGCAAGGCGGTGGTGGCAAAACATTTGCCCAGCGGATGGACCGGGCGGCGGGCAGCCACGATAAACTCCTCGCCATCGCGGTCAAACACCGCTTTTTCCTGCCAGTATTCGATGACTTTTAACTGGGCGGGAATAAACGCCAGCTCTTCTTTAACCTTGCTGAAGAAGGTGGTGCGGGCACCGGCTTTTTCTTCGTCGGACAGGCACAACTCCACACGCTCACGCAGCAGACTATCGGAGAAACCGCGTTGGCGTTTTTGGGTGCCTGACGGCGGTGGGGCGGCGATACGTCATCCGGCAGTTGAGCCAACAAGGACTCCATTGCCACGTCCAGTTCGGCTTCATCGAACAAGGCAATCTGGTCAGTATGCCGCTCACTGCTGGCGGCAAACTGTTGGGCTTTTTTGAGGCGGAGCAGTTCTTCGAGTAGGGAAATATAACATTCGCGATGTTGAAGCTGCTGCTGAAGCTGCTGCTGAAGTTTCTCGACCTGCGCCAGCAATTCAACCGCAGATAAACTGCGGTTGTCCGGGTTTTCGGCTGGCGGGAAAGTGGGCGTTTTCATGGTTAAATTATAACAAAAACAGCCACCTGATGCTTCCTGTTTCGACTAATTAACGCCATCATAATGCAGTTTTTTATGCCCATTGAGTAGACTGATATCGTAACCATCAAGCAGCCAGTTAATCTGCTCCCCGGTCAGGGGTAACAGGTCATCGGCCAGACTGGGCCATTTGAACTTCTCCTCTGCCAGCGCCTTGTAATAAAGGACAAAACCATTGTCTTCCCACATCAGACATTTGATTTTATTGCGCTGGCGGTTAGTAAAAGCATACAGCGCCCCGGTAAAAGGATCGTGTCCCAATTCCTGTTCTATCAGCGCCGCCAGCCCGTTGACCTGCTTGCGGAAATCGATGGGTGCGCGATAAAGAAAAATCTGTGGCATCGCCAGCGCCGGGCGTAAGTCACGGTTACGCATCAGAGTTGCCTGAGAATAGCGCCCAGCAGGGAAACATTGCGGTCATTAAGACCGGTGATCACCAGGCCATTGGGCAATGAGAGTGTCAGCTCGGTTGGGGTGTCGACGTGGGTGATGTCGGCGGTGACTTTGGCAAACCCTGGGGCCCGCGCTTGAGTCGGGTTATCGGTACAATATTTTTGCCGCCAGTAAACAAACTGGTGGTATGTCAGCTGCTGTTGCTGGCAGAAAACCTGGCCAGAAAGACCGGATGCTTGCCAGGTGGTGATCTGTTCGCGCCAATGCTCGGCCCGCTGTTGAGATGTCATGATTGCGCCTCGGTGTTTAGGGTAGACAGCGGCAGTGTGGCGCAGTTAATCACTGAAAAAAAGATGCCGATTTAAGGGCGCTTACGAAGTACCGCTTTATCAATTCGCGTTTGAATCACACTTGTCGGCTTCTCGAAACTAAAATATTGCCCAAAGGGAGTATCACTCACCCCTGCTCGATACAAAATTGTATCTTCAGTAAAGGTTTTTTCCTGATAACGTCCACCGGAAAATGTTTCCGCCATTGAAGGTTTCAATGGGCCGGGTTTGATTGCTGAATATTCTCCAGACTCTAAAGCAGGTGTTATTCCCTTACTATCTGGAACAGTCGATTTCATCCCATACACACCAGCCAGTGCTACCGTAATAGCATGAGCCGTCATGACGGAATCATACTGCGACGCCACCTCATCCCAGCCTTTTCCGGTCGCTTTCGCTATGGCGGTGATGGCCGCATCGCGGGTGATGCTCCCTTCATCCAGCCCTTTCAGGATGGCGCTCGCATTGGTCGCGTCCTGCGGGTACAGGTCTTTAAATATCAGGTTGTAGCTGACATTGCCGCCATAGGTATTCAGCGCCTGCTGCGCCTGAGCCACCAGTGCCGAGCACGCCCCGCCTGATTTGTTGCCCTGCGTACAGATGTCGTGGATGGCCTGATCGCGGTCTTTATCCAGCTTGCGGGTATCCGCCAGTTCTTTGGCTTCGTCCGCCGTCAGTGTTCCGGCTTTTTCCCTGCGCTCCAGCACCGCTTTCCTGTCGGCTTCCGTCGCACTCAAAAAGTTATTCTCGGTCGCATTACGGCCCGCCTGGGCGCCGCTGGCCGCGCCGGTAGTATCTCCCGTTACCAGCCCGGAGGCCAGTCCTGAGGCCACTGTCGCCAGCGCGCTTACCGACTGTTTCTCCGCTTCCGTCAGGTCTTTCGTTTCCTTGCCCGGATACAGATACGCCATGATGCTTCGCGCCGCCAGCTCGCCACCAGCGGCGCCCACTGCACCGCCGGCTACATTCTGACCGGAAAGTTCGGCTACCACCGCCCCCACCACCGCGTGGCCCATCGCGTTCGCCGCGATATCCGATGCCGTCGCTTTGCTACCATCCTGCGGCATCGTGGCCGCTTTCACCAGTTGCGCCAGATACGGTGCCGACGCCCCCGCCAGCGCTTTCTGGATATCGCCGCCCGCCAGCGCCGTCAGCGCCGCCGTTGCTGCCTGAGCCGCCCGCTGGAAATCGCCCCCCGTGCCATAATCCTTCATCGCCGCCTTATAGGACGGAGTCTCCGTCAGCGCCTTTTTGTAATCTTCCCAGTCTTTTTCCGGCGCATCATCCGCCGGGCGGTTTACTTTCGACTCGCCGCTCGCTTCCGCCGCTTTCTCCGCCTTGATGGCCCCCTGCGTCCGAACGATGTCGATGGCTTGCCCACCAATTTCCCCTATCAGTTGCGCCGTTTGTTTTAGCGCTGGGGTGTCGGGGCGTACTGACCCGGTTGTTTTGGGTATCACGGCCAGCGTAGCTGTGGCCACAAAACATTTCCTGTCCTTCAGTTGAGTCTGATTACGGACTGTCAGCGTACCGTCGCTGACCGCTGCATAGGTGCTGCTGCTGGCGTTGCCGCCACTGCCCATCGCCATCAGTGCCGACGGCACCGTCAACGCCGCCGATTTCAGCATATCCGTGCCGCTCAGCGACGGGCTGGCGCTGAGTCCGATACCCGTGTGTGATACCGAGAACCTGGCTTTATTGCCGATATCGCTCCAGCCCAGCGTGCCGGTATCCAGCCGGTTTTTGTCCGTACTGTCTGGAAGGACTCAGCATTGAACCCTTTGACTCGGACGCCGCCGCCAACTGGCTCAACCATTACCCCGGCGGCCTGAAGTTCGCCGAGTAACCGACGTCCCCCCCGGCCATACCGGGGGTTTTGTTTTATGGCTGGGGTGTCGGGGCATGGCCCTGACCGGATGGTTTTGGGGAGCACGGCCAGCGGGCTGTGGCCACAAAACATTTCCTGTCCCTCAGTTGGGTCTGATTAACGGTTCACGTTCGGACGTTGGCTGGAAGACTTCAGCTTTAACACCGACCAACCGGTGATTGTTACCGTGGAGCGCGGGCGGCTGGTGATTGAGGCTGAGATTAGAGTAATCTGACGGGTACAAAAATCCCGCCAACAGAGGCGGGATTCATCTCAGCCTTTAAGAGTATTGTAAAAATCTAAAATACTTTTCAGATCAGTATGCCACTCAGATATTTTCATACCGTCTTCATTATGTGTAGTACGTGGTTCAATAAAGTTATTTATATTTTTAGGAGTAAAACCCGGACATTCATCTAAAAATAAAATGCTATTTTGAACAAAGACTTCATTATCAGAAAAATATACCACCCAGACAAAGATAAAATTCGTGTGATCAGGCTCATACATTGACACAGCTAAAGCAGCATGCTTTTTACTGTGTATACCTTCTTTAAGAGACATCAGCCAGCTTTGCTTGTAATCGTCAAAATTCCAATATGATAAAGGTATGTGAACTGGTTCTGTAAATGAATCAATAATAATAGATGTAGGAAGAACCATCTCATCATTTTCATTGATAGGTGAACCATTAGGAAATATACCAAACATTGCTTAATCCTTAATCCTGGTTAGATCACTGTCATAGGTACCCATGCGTTTTCCTTTACGGTCAAACATCTTCCAACCATTTGTAATATTATGGCTGTCAATATCAGGTGTGATATAAGTTTTGCCATCAAAAAATACAGGCCGCCCATGTGAGTTGAATGGTGCTTTAGGTGCTGGGATTCTTCGATCAAAACCCAGTTTTCCAGCCGTTTCCTGCTCCTCTTTTCCTTTTAAGGCCAGATACGCTATGTCATCCTGACTCGGCCCATCCGGGATAGGCGTCGTGGTGGTATTCCCGGCGGTAGCTGGCGCGCCCTCCGTATTACCGGTATCGCTGGCACCATTTTCCCCTGACTGGTCCGGTGTCGTCAACGTGGTGGCCGTGTTCTCCGCCGGTGCCGGATTTTCCAGTTTGCCACCAGTCGGATCTTTATCCGCTATCGGTAATTCCGTATGCCCCGGCCCACGGGTTCCATCACGTACCGCACACTGCTCACGGGTGCCTTCACAACTGCCACCCATATCTTCGTCATCAGCGTTCCCACCGCCCTGACGAACGCCTTGTCCCACCGCTCTCGCCATCGCAGCCGCTTCCCCCCCCCCCACAACCACCGGCATCGGTGGTGCGAAGAAGTTATTTTCCAAAATGAATTACATGATTTTTCTCAAAGCATATTTACTACCTAAAGCAACAACCTCTGAGTCTTTTTCATCAAAACGACCCAAGAGAAAAAAAATGATCCCATCATTGAGCAAAATATTATGTAACCACTGTGTAAGACGATCCGATTGAGAGTTATTATTAATGTCAATGTCTGGCGATAAATTTGAAAAAAACAATTTTTCTTCCACGTTTATTAATTTTTGTATCTCACCATCCTCTGTATTAAAAATATATCCAAACCCAGTTAACACAAGTCCTTTAACTCCATTATCAATAAAGGATCTTTTATCGAAAATATTATCTAAATTCACACCTGAATGCTCAATCAAACCCCAAGTTTTTTTATAGTTAACTATTGCAGTATCAGGCTGTTCTGGCACTAGTTGCACCATTACATGAATACCATCACTATTATTACCAGTGATGGCAGTATATATATCCTTCAACAATTGCTCACCATATTCTCTCCGTGAACACCCCGGCAGCTCCCAGCTTACAGCTGAAATACCATCCAATGAAAAAAGTAACCCATTGAAATTAGCAATATCATTTTTGACATTTAAATTTTCAGCATGTCGTTTAATATAATTAATAGTCATAGTGATTACCTTTCTCATCATTAAAGTGTGCGCCACGGTTTTGGCTGGAATCATCCCCATAGAAATGTCCACCGGCATCATCACGAATATATACTTTTTGAGTTCCGCCACCAGGCTTCGGTACTTCAAACTCATATATATAGCCGGGTTGAACATTGTCGCGTCTGTCAACGTTTGGAGATACTCTGCTCGGGCTTTAGCTAACAGGGATGCCAGATTGTCTTTTAGCCTCATTGAATGCCCCTGCTCTTGCTGAACCTTCAGGCGATAAGTTTGCAGGTTTATCTCCTATAGCCAGATAAGCCAAATCATCTTTATTTGGCCCATCCGGGATAGGCGTCGTGGTGGTATTTCCGGCGGTAGCTGGCGCGCCCTCCGGATTACCGGTATCGCTGGCACCATTTTCCCCTGACTGGTCCGGTGTCGTCAACGTGGTGGCCGTGTTCTCCGCCGGTGCCGGGTTTTCCAGCTTGCCGCCTGTCGGGTCTTTATCCGCTATCGGTAACTCGGTATGCCCCGGTCCTCGGGTTCCATCACGTACCGCACACTGCTCACGAGTGCCTTCACAACTGCCACCCATATCCTCGTCATCAGCGTTCCCACCGCCCTGACGAACGCCTTGCCCCACCGCTCCCGCCATCGCAGCCGCTTCACCTCCCACGACCACCGGCATCGGTGGTGCGAAGAAGTTATTCTCCACCGCATTACGGCCCGCCTGTGCACCGCTGGCCGCGCCGGTAGTATCTCCCGTTACCAGGCCGGAGGCCAGTCCTGAGGCCACTGTCGCCAGCGCGCTTACCGACTGTTTCTCCGCTTCCGTCAGGTCTTTCGTTTCCTTGCCCGGATACAGATACGCCATGATGCTTCGCGCCGCCAGCTCGCCACCAGCGGCGCCCACTGCACCGCCGGCTACATTCTGACCGGAAAGTTCGGCTACCACCGCCCCCACCACCGCGTGGCCCATCGCGTTCGCCGCGATATCCGATGCCGTCGCTTTGCTACCATCCTGCGGCATCGTGGCCGCTTTCACCAGTTGCGCCAGATACGGTGCCGACGCCCCCGCCAGCGCTTTCTGGATATCCCCGCCCGCCAGCGCCGCCGTTGCTGCCTGAGCCGCCCGCTGGAAATCGCCCCCCGTGCCATAATCCTTCATCGCCGCCTTATAGGCCGGGGTCTCCGTCAGCGCCTTTTTGTAATCTTCCCAGTCTTTTTCCGACCCATCATCCGCCGGGCGGTTTACTTTCGACTCGCCGCTCGCTTCCGCCGCTTTCTCCGCCTTGATGGCTCCTTGTGTACGAACGATGTCGATGGCTTGCCCACCAATTTCCCCTATCAGTTGCGCCGTTTGTTTTAGCGCGGGGGTGTCGGGGCGTACTGACCCGGTTGTTTTGGGTATCACGGCCAGCGTAGCTGTGGCCACAAAACATTTCCTGCCCTTCAGTTGGATCTGATTAACGGTTCACGTTCGGACGTTGGCTGGAAGAGCTCGGCTTTAACACCGACCAGCCGGTGATCATTGCCGTGGAGAAAGGCAGATTGGTGATTGAGGCTGAGATTAGAGTAATCTGACGGGTACAAAAATCCCGCCAACAGAGGCGGGATTCATCATTATGTAATATTTATTTCTGCTTGTTCAATAAGAGAGCGGAATTCATTAAAATTAAAAATCCAGTTTCCCCCATCAGAGCAAGTAAAAATCTCTATTTGCAGACCAAGATCAGGTTCATTTGAGATCTCTGCAACTTGATTAGTTCCATAATAAATCTCGTAAACAACGTTATCTCGGTCTGGCAAACTTGCTATTTGCGCAGTTAATTTACTAGTCATTTCGGTGGTTCCAAGAAGCCTATAAGTTTACCTTGTGCGTCATAACGTAACCCACGCCCACTAGAAGAAATTACGTCGGTCACTTGCCCATAACGCCCTGTATTACTCCGAACGACTGACTTATTAGGGTCGTTCAAAATGCTATCTACAATTTTTTGGCCTTGTTCATTTATAGCTGATGGATTGCCCTTTGCTGAAGGGAATGAGCTCCCCTCACGACTTCCATGTTTTTGAAGAGCACGTCCAGCAAGAGTCAAATCCCCTTTTTTAGAAGCTGGGTCGATGTGTTTAGCTCCATCAGATAGCTCATCAATAGACCATTTTCCGATTTGATTATCTGTCTGATTCCTCGCGTTCTCCTCATCCTGCGGCCCCCAACCTCCTGGTGTACCTGAACCCGAGCCACCCAGTTCCGCTTTCTCCTGATCACTTAGGTTTTTACTGACATTCGGCTGTGCATCAGTTGAAGAACCATCACCATTTAGAACATGCCCCGGCCCACGGGTTCCATCACGTACCGCACACTGCTCACGGGTGCCTTCACAACTGCCACCCATATCTTCGTCATCAGCGTTCCCACCGCCCTGACGAACGCCTTGTCCCACCGCTCCCGCCATCGCAGCCGCTTCACCTCCCACGACCACCGGCATGGGTGGTGCGAAGAAGTTATTCTCCACCGCATTACGGCCCGCCTGGGCGCCGCTGGCCGCGCCGGTAGTATCTCCCGTTACCAGCCCGGAGGCCAGTCCTGAGGCCACTGTCGCCAGCGCGCTTACCGACTGTTTCTCCTCTTCCGTCAGGTCTTTCGTTTCCTTGCCCGGATACAGATACGCCATGATGCTTCGCGCCGCCAGCTCGCCACCAGCGGCACCCACTGCACCGGCGGCTACATTCTGACCGGAAAGTTCGGCTACCACCGCCCCCACCACCGCGTGGCCCATCGCATTCGCCGCGATATCCGATGCCGTCGGTTTGCTGCCGTCGGTTTGCTGCCATCCTGCGGCATCGTGGCCGCTTTCACCAGTTGCGCCAGATACGGTGCCGACGCCCCCGCCAGCGCTTTCTGGATATCCCCGCCCGCCAGCGCCGTCAGCGCCGCCGTTGCTGCCTGGGCCGCCCGCTGGAAATCCCCTCCCGTGCCATAATCCTTCATCGCCGCCTTATAGGACGGGGTCTCCGTCAGCGCCTTTTTGTAATCTTCCCAGTCTTTTTCCGGCGCATCATCCGCCGGGCGGTTTACTTTCGACTCGCCGCTCGCTTCCGCCGCTTTCTCCGCCTTGATAGCCCCCTGCGTCCGAACGATGTCGATGGCTTGCCCACCTATTTCCCCCTATCAGTTGCGCCGTTTGTTTTAGCGCTGGGGTGTCGGGGCATGGCCCTGACCCGGTTGTTTTGGGGATCACAGCCAGCGTAGCTATGGCCACAAAACATTTCCTGTCCTTCAGTTGAGTCTGATTAACGGTTCACGTTCGGATGTTGGCTGGAAGAGCTCGGCTTTAACACCGACCAGCCGGTGATGATTACCGCTGAGCGGGGTAAATTAGTGATTGAGGCGGAGATTAGGATCTAACCGGTAAAAACGACGATCCCGGCACGGGCCGGGATCGTTTCAACCTTTTATTGTAAAAGTGACATAAATATTATTACCGTGTAGTTTTCTTAAATGCTCTCTTGCATGATTGCAACTATCAGAAGGTGTTACCAAATTACAGTACCAATCCGCATAAAAATTATTCATTTTATTATTTTCGTATTGATAAACATCCCCCCCAAGCACTGTCCATTTGGCTTTTTCAAATAACTCCAGAGCCTCATTTACGACAGATATCGGCAGCGCTGCATCATTAATACCATCATCCAAAAGACTTTTCCCACACCGGGCATATAACTCTAATATTTTATTAATCACATCATTAACCTTATCAATTATTTAGGAACAAAAAGACGATGATTTATAGAGCCGTTTGGCTCCCGGATATATTCGAAAATGCCTTCTTTCCCACGATAGTTACCTGATATCTCTAACTTCAGACGCTCTATACCATCGCCACCAGTAATTACTGATACTGTTCCCTGGCCAGCATGGGCATCGACAGATTCTGGGAATGAGTGATAGTCGCCAGAAGATGCTTGATTTTTAACTTTATCTGTATATGCCGTTCCCTTAAAGAAATCACCTGCGCTAATAGAACTTCTCTTATCAGATGATTCAGAAATATAGCTAGTACCTGTATTTTCTACAGGTCTAGGGTTAATGAATATTCCGTCATTTTTCCCTGGCTGAGATTCAGGAGAAATTGTAATAAGAGGATTATTCATGCCAGACTGATCCGGCGTCGTCAGCGTGGTGGCCGTGTTCTCCGTCGGGGCCGGATTTTCCAGCTTACCGCCGGTCGGATCGTTATCTGCTATCGGTAATTCCGTATGCCCCGGCCCACGGGTGCCATCACGTACCGCACACTGCTCACGGGTGCCTTCACAACTGCCACCCATATCTTCGTCATCAGCGTTCCCACCGCCCTGACGAACGCCTTGTCCCACCGCTCCCGCCATTGCAGCCGCTTCACCCCCCACAACCACCGGCATCGGTGGTGCGAAGAAGTTATTCTCCGCCGCATTACGGCCCGCCTGGGCGCCGCTGGCCGCGCCGGTAGTATCTCCCGTTACCAGCCCGGAGGCCAGTCCCGAGGCCACCGTCGCCAGCGCGCTTACCGACTGTTTCTCCGCTTCCGTCAGGTCTTTCGTTTCCTTGCCCGGATACAGATACGCCATGATGCTTCGCGCCGCCAGCTCGCCACCAGCGGCGCCCACTGCACCGCCGGCTACATTCTGACCGGAAAGTTCGGCTACCACCGCCCCCACCACCGCGTGGCCCATCGCGTTCGCCGCGATATCCGATGCCGTCGGTTTACTGCCATCCTGCGGCATCGTGGCCGCTTTCACCAGTTGCGCCAGATACGGTGCCGACGCCCCCGCCAGCGCTTTCTGGATATCCCCGCCCGCCAGCGCCGTCAGCGCCGCCGTTGCTGCCTGAGCCGCCCGCTGGAAATCGCCCCCCGTGCCATAATCCTTCATCGCCGCCTTATAGGCCGGGGTCTCCGTCAGCGCCTTTTTGTAATCTTCCCAGTCTTTTTCCGGCGCATCATCCGCCGGGCGGTTTACTTTCGACTCGCCGCTCGCTTCCGCCGCTTTCTCCGCCTTGATAGCCCCCTGCGTCCGAACGATGTCGATGGCTTGCCCACCTATTTCCCCTATCAGTTGCGCCGTTTGCAGCCGTTTTTGTTCCTTCTCCTTGTCGAAGATGGGGCTCAGCGCGTTGTTGGCATGTTCGACGTCGTGGCTGAGCATCGTCACATCCTGCGTCTGCTGCGCCTGATTACGGACTGTCAGCGTACCGTCGCTGACCGCTGCATAGGTGCTGCTGCTGGCGTTGCCGCCACTGCCCATCGCCATCAGTGCCGACGGCGCCGTCAACGCCGCCGATTTCAGCATATCCGTGCCGCTCAGCGACGGGCTGGCGCTGAGTCCGATACCCGTGTGTGATACCGAGAACCTGGCTTTATTGCCGATATCGCTCCAGCCCAGCGTGCCGGTATCCAGGCGGTTTTTGTCCGCACTGTCTGGAAGGACTCAGCATTGAACCCTTTGACCCGGGCGCGGCAGCCAACTGGATCAAGCATTACCCCGGCGGGCTGACGTTTGCCGAGTAATAACACCCTCACCCCCGGTCATACCGGGGGTTTTTGTTTTAGCGCGGGGGTGTCGGAGCATGGCCCTGACCGGATGGTTTTGGGGATTACGGCCAGCGGGCGGTGGCCACAAAACATTTCCTGTCCCTCAGTTGGGTCTGATTAACGGTTCACGTTCGGACGTTGGGCGGTTAAGAGACAAGTCGAACCACCTTCACTCTGCGGAACAACGGTAATCCGCTGCCGCGACCAATGCTATTTGGTTGCAGCGGCGGGAGGTGGACGGATTTAAGTCGTAGAAGCAAAAACCTCGCCACTGAGGGCGGGATTAACTTATTTACCTATCAAAGTATATTGATTCTTAACATCATTGACTATTTTACGTATTCTTTCTTTCGACAATATGACTTCATAGATATTTAGATGATCATAATTCTTCCATTCATAGCCATCTATATTATTCCCTGATAAGTAGCTAGTTTTAGCACCCAATATCCTTACTTTGTCTCCTGAGCTAACAGCTAGTACATAACAAGAACCATCCTCTAAATTGTATGTGGATGCTTGATATTTATAGCTCGTTTCAAAATCATCAGGTACATCTTCCTCAGGTTCAAGCATAGTTGGTAGCATAACTTTTAGCATAGTCGAAAAAGCTTTAAATTTATCCATATTAAATAAAGCATTATCTTCCGGTGGTGAGAGCAAAGCATTATCGTCTGATAAGCAGCTTATATCCCCACTCAAAGTAGCGACCCCTACAGAGTCAGGCAAAAACCTACCGTCAATAATAAAATGGAATAGTCCATTTTTATAACTATCGCCCGAAGTCCAAGCAGGCACAACATCCATTAATATTGCAAATTCATTTGGGTCTCCGAAGATCATAATCACCAGCCCTTCTTAGGTAAGTTTAATTGTTTTTTAACATCCGAAGGGATCATGTTTTTATTCAGCGGTGCTGATTTGTCCCCAGTACTTCCAGACCAATGCCATGTTCCATCATTTGTATTCGTAAACTGATGAACATTCCCCTCTGCATCCTTAGCATATCGTTTCTTACCACTTGTGACAGATGTACTAAATAAATCTATGGAGTTATTTGGTTCCGTACCGGCTTTATAACTATAGCCCTGTTGTCCAGGAGTATGCTTAGGATTTGATTGATAATTCAAACCGTTTTGAGCTGTAGTTGCCGTCGACGTTGGTAGTGCACTACCTTTTCCTGAGCCAGACTTCCCGATCCCGGCAGCAATTCCCGCCGCACTGGTTCCTGCTACCTGTGCCAGTGAGTTTATCGCAAGCTGTTTGGCTTCAGACGAATCACCAGACATCAGTGCGTTGTGAATAGCTGCGTTTCTGTCCGCTTCAAGCTGGATAGAAGTCACCTGAAGAATAGATAATTCGTTCTGTTCTTCCGGGATTAAACTACCGTTAGCACGCGCTTTTTCCATCAACTCGTTGGTACGATTAGCGTAATCTGCCTGTAACTTGCCGACTTCATTAGCCTTATCAACACAGTCTTGAGCACCGGTACAGTTCACAACACTTTCATGCTGTTCGGCGTTAATCTTCCTGTATTTCTCAACTACGGCGGTGCAAGCCTCATCTCCCTGACACTGAGTCATTTCTTTGGCTCGGTCTTGGTTTTCCGGCACACTCAGCGCATTATTCTCCACCGCATTCTTCCCGGCCTGTGCACCGCTGGCCGCGCCGGTAGTATCTCCCGTTACCAGCCCGGAGGCCAGCCCTGAGGCTACTGTCGCCAGCGCGCTTACCGACTGTTTCTCCGCTTCCGTCAGGTCTTTCGTTTCCTTGCCCGGATACAGATACGCCATGATGCTTCGCGCCGCCAGCTCGCCACCAGCGGCGCCCACTGCACCGCCGGCTACATTCTGACCGGAAAGTTCGGCTACCACCGCCCCCACCACCGCGTGGCCCATCGCGTTCGCCGCGATATCCGATGCCGTCGCTTTGCTACCATCCTGCGGCATCGTGGCCGCTTTCACCAGTTGCGCCAGATACGGTGCCGACGCCCCCGCCAGCGCTTTCTGGATATCCCCGCCCGCCAGCGCCGTCAGCGCCGCCGTTGCTGCCTGAGCCGCCCGCTGGAAATCGCCCCCCGTGCCATAATCCTTCATCGCCGCCTTATAGGACGGAGTCTCCGTCAGCGCCTTTTTGTAATCTTCCCAGTCTTTTTCCGGCGCATCATCCGCCGGGCGGTTTACTTTCGACTCGCCGCTCGCTTCCGCCGCTTTCTCCGCCTTGATAGCCCCCTGCGTCCGAACGATGTCGATGGCTTGCCCACCTATTTCCCCTATCAGTTGCGCCGTTTGCAGCCGTTTTTGTTCCTTCTCCTTGTCGAAGATGGGGCTCAGCGCGTTGTTGGCATGTTCGACGTCGTGGCTGAGCATCGTCACATCCTGCGTCTGCTGCGCCTGATTACGGACTGTCAGCGTACCGTCGCTGACCGCTGCATAGGTGCTGCTGCTGGCGTTGCCGCCACTGCCCATCGCCATCAGCGCCGACGGCGCCGTCAACGCCGCCGATTTCAGCATATCCGTGCCGCTCAGCGACGGGCTGGCGCTGAGTCCGATACCCGTGTGTGATACCGAGAACCTGGCTTTATTGCCGATATCGCTCCAGCCCAGCGTGCCGGTATCCAGCCGGTTTTTGTCCGCACTGGCCGTCGAGCCGATCACCGCCCCGTCTAACTGCGTGTGGTTGCCGACATCAATGTCATAGCCACCGCTGCCCGCAAATAACCCGCTCTGTTGCTGCACGCTATCAAAATTGCTGTGCATCTTGTCCTGGCTCACACTCAGGTAACCACTACCGGTCATTGAGCCGATGGTAAAGCTACCGCCTGCCGCGACATTAGTCTGCTTCGAGTCGTACTGATTACTGTCCTGTTGACTTTGCACTAACAGGTCGCCGCCGACATTGGCGCTGATCTGCTCACCACTGACCTGCGCACCAATCAGGTTGGTGTCTCCACCGCTGGTCAGGCCGACGCGCTGACCTGCATCCACCGTGGTTTCTGACCAGCTGTTACCGCTGCCCAGTTCCCGACCTTTGGCTGCATTAACATTGGCAGAAACACTGAACCCGGCTCCCCCATTACTCAACCCGACACTAACGCCGATATTGCCGCCGCTGCTACTGTTCTTACCACTAAGTTCCTCACTGTTACGCGCCGACAGCAAGTTGATGGCCTGTGCCGCGTTCAGTTCTACATTGTTGGCTGCCTTCAACTGACTGCCAACCGCAGTGATATCACCACGGCGCGCTGTAATGCTGATGTCATTGCCGGCATTCAGTGTAGAGGCAAAGCTTTGTGTCTGTTCACTGTGTTGACTGCTGCTAGAATGCTGTGCGCCTACCGATACACTGATGCCAACAAATGACGATGTTCCTTTATTGTTGGTGTCCTGCTGCGTTCCCTGATACGCCTGATAACCGGACAAAACGGCTTTCATGCCCTGTAACGCAGCCAACCGACCATCGCTCGCTTTACGCACAGCCTGAATGCTTTGCACCGCGCTGTTGAGCGCGGATCCCACTACGCCGGAGAGCGCCACCGTCAATCCGGCGGTTTTTTGCTCGGATTTTTGTTCCTGCTGGCGTTTATCGTAACCCGGATCGACAGTGACATTGTTGCCCGTCAACTGGACATCACGGGCCGCAATAACATCCGTTCCCGCCAATTTGACATCCTGACCGGCATTAATGCGCACCGATCCACCGGTACTGCCCAGCGTGCTGACGCTCTGGCTCTCGGTCGCCGCCTTATCTCTCAGCTTCTGGCTGACCGACGTGGAGCCGATAGTAAAGCCGATACCCCCGCCACTGAACAACCCACTGGTCTTCTTGCTGTGTTCTTCGTAGTTCTGGTAGTTCTCCACACTGGCAGCGGTGTTGACATTGTTTTTCGCCGTCAACGCCACATCGTCTTCGGCCGCCACTGATGAGCCCTGCACGTTAATATCATGTCCGGATGTCAATGCCACACTGTTGCTCGAGAGCAGTGTCCCTTTCTCGGTGGTTTGCAGCGTGTCCTGTAAATTATGAGTTACGCTCCTTGAGAACAGTCCCTTTTTAACCTTGGTTTCTTCAAAGAAATCATGCTGACTTTCAGTAGCCGACAGCAGGTTGATATCGTTGCCGGCCTTTGCCGTCAGTGCGCCGTTTGTCTCCGCCTGAGCAGCCTGTAGGTTGATGTCATTGCCCGCATCCAGACTCAATCCGCGACCGGCGTTCAGTGTCGTACCTTGCTGACTGACTGTCTGACGCCAGTCAGCGTGACGATCCCACCAGTGACCGCTGTATTGTTCCTGCGTGGCCGACAGCAGGTTCAGATCCCGCCCGGCGGATAGCGCCATATCGCCCGTCGCATTCAGTCCGGCGGCCTCGGTGGTCAGGTCACGCCCGGCGCTCAGGCTGAGATCGCCTCCGCTGGTCAGTTGGCTGCTCACCAGCCCCTGGGTACGATTCTGGCTGGTGCCTCCGCCGCGAGTGTCGACCGTCTCCTTCAGCGTGTGTGTCGCATTCAACGTAATATCATTGGCAGCGCCAAGCGCCATGCTCTGGCCAGCGCTTAGTTGTCCGGCATTCAGTTGGATATCATGCCCAGCCTGTAATGTCAGGGCATTATCCGCCACAATACTGCCGGTTTTACCCAGATCGGTGCGTGTCAGCGAACCGCTACCCCGACCGTCTTTCGCCGCTGTCTGCCACTGATTTACCGTAGTGGTGTTAATAATGTCGCCATTGATGCTGGCCAGCGTGACATTATTCCCTTGAATGGTGGCGCTGCTGTTCGTCAAATTGCCCAGCGATACCAGATTAAGGCTGCCATTCGATTTCAGCAGTCCGCCTTCGCTATTCTCAATTTTATCGCCGCTGGCAATGGCCAGCGCCTCAACCGCTTTCACCGTACTGCCGCTATTGGTGACCGCACCGCCCGCGCTGAGGCTGACGCTGTTGGCTACAATGCTACTGCCTTGCAGGTTGCTTTGGTCGGCCTGCGCCAGATAGAGCTTCGGCGCCAATACTGTCTGGCCGTTGACGGTAATGTTCTCCCACCAGACGATGCTGTGACTCAGCCCCGCCACCTGATCAGGGGTAAGACTGACCCCCAGTTGCAGGTTGAGACTTTTTTGCGCCTGTGCAGCGTTATCCAACAAATACTGCATCTGCGCCAGATCAGATCCCAGGCCATTCAGATAACGCTGGCCAGTCTGATCAAGTAGCGCATTGCTGATATAACGGGTGTCAAAAGTGGCATCACCAAGGAAACGATAGTCATGATCCGCATCCAGATTCAGTTTGCCCAGCAGATAGCTGGAACCAAGGAACTGATTCGCCTGCGTCAGTTGAGAACGGGTTTCCACCTTCGCCTGCGTGGCGGGTGTCTGATTCAGCATGCCTTGTAATTCACTGAACAGACGGTTGTCTACCTGACCCAGTTGATCCAGCTTCGGATTACTGTGGATCAAATAGTGACTGTCACTGTTCGGGTCTACGACAAACAGCCCGTTATTGCCGGATGGCAACGGGTAGTCCGTTAGCGTCTGCTGGTCCAGTTGTTGTAAACCCTGATTGATCGACGTTATCAGATCCGACGCAGAGAGATTGCTGAAGGGATGGGCCGGATCAACGTTAATCGCCGCTGCCTGTACGCCCGGCTGCAATTCGAGTGTCGGCGTGCTGCTGTGAGACAAGGACAGGTCGTTGTTGCCGGTGCTCAGGCTGTGGTCACCCGGTTGAGTCAATCCCCCCAGCGAAGAGACTCGAGCCAGCACAGGGGTTGCGGTGGCTGGAATAAAACTGCCACTGCCCGGCTGTAAATTGGTATTGCTGATGTTGCTGGTGAAACTGGCGGTGATAGATCCACCAGCCTGAATAGTGGCGTTATAGTTTTGGCCAATGGTTTTTTCATAGACAGGGGAGCTGGATAATGTGTAATAAATATATTGGTCTGCATTCTTATGTATAGTATCGCCGATATGGTAAGGGATTATCGGTCGGTCTGTTTCAACTCTAGGTTTCTTATAAGTATAAATTAAATATTTAGTTAAATTACCTGATTGATATGATTGATTATTTAACCTTTCACCATACAGACTCACATTATTGGCCGCCAATAGTGATGATGCCTGATTTATCAATTCACCAGTATGTATTGAAAGATTATTTCCTGAACCAATGATACCGACACTACCCTCCACATTCACCGCAGTTAATTTGCTAGTGATAGCCACTTTTTGAATCTCTGCGTTTTCATAGGGCACATATACGTAGTATTGAGATCTAGTGGGAGCACCATGTCCACCACCACCCATCTCAAATGTATCTGAATAAACTCCTAGCTCCCCATTTTTAAACCAACTTATGGGAATACTTGCTGTCGTCCCCCCGGCCCAGGATGGCATATCTGCCGTGCTGCTATTACTCTCTGTCACCACCAGCCCTTCTCGCTGGTTGGTTAAATTACCGGTATTAATGTTGATATCGCCGCGCTGGGTTTCGATAGTACCGGAGCTGTTTAAAATGCGGCTGTTAGCCGTGCCGTTTTCATCCCGCTGCAACCACAGATTATTGCCCACCAAAATATTGCCGAAGCGATTAATTAACGAATCCGAGAACAGCCGCAGATTATTTCCAGCGTACACCAAACTGGTATTATTGACCAGCCCACCGGCACGCAGTAATAAATCCCCTGCTGTACCGATAAAGCCCTGATTACTGACCCCTCCGCTACTCAGCAGTGACAGGCTATTCCCGGTTTGTATGCTGCCACTTGCCGTCTGGGTAATATTAGCGGCACTCAGCGTAGAATTACCGCTGCCCGCCACAATTTTGCCCTGATTGGTCAGATTTCCGCTGCTGGTCACCGTCACGCCATTGCCCTGCAACGTCCCGGCTTGTACCAGATCCCCGGTAACGTTCAGCGTCAGTTGCCCACCAGCCGCCAGCGTGCTGGCGAACCTCATCGGGTTCAATATGTCGGCTTGCAGGTTGCCCAGCGCCACCAGTTGACCACTCTGTTCCAGCGTCCCGGTTTTCAGCGACATATCCCCGGCGCTGTAGAGTTTCGCCCCGGCGACATTGGTGATGCGATTTGCCTGTAACGCCAGCCGCGTCAGCCCCAGCAATGCGCCCCGATTGTCGATGGTGTCGGCGGTGATGTCCGCCTGTCCGACTTGCAGCGTGCCACTGTTCACCCACTGTGGCACGGTGAGCGTCAGTGCATTTTGTACCTTCAGAGTGCCGCCGTTGGTCAACTGCTGGGCATTCAACGTCAGATCGTTCCCTTGCAGCCAGCCACTGTTGTCTACCTGGTTGGCGTTCAGCCCGGTATTGCCGCCAGATAAGATCTGTCCGTTGGTCTGGTTAATCAGGCTATTATCGGCCCGCAGTTGTAGCGCCGTGCTCCCCTGTATATTCCCCTGATTAGTGATGTCCGTGCCTCGTAACCTGACATCCGCAGCATTAATCGTTCCCTCATTGCCAAGCGTGACGGCACTGAGCGCGCTGGTGCCGTTACCCAGTATCTCACCACCACGGTAGTTGGTCAGCGTGCTCGAACTGTTCAGGGCCAGGTCGGTCAGCCCCACCAACCGCCCGCGGTTATCCAACGAACCGGTGGTAACCTGCAACTGGCCCGCGCCGGTTTCTCCCGCCTGGCTGAACGTCCCTGCCTGTACCGTTAGCAGACCGTTGCTCAGCAGATGGCTGTCCACCCCAGTGCTCAATGCCCTGGTCAGATTCAGTGTGCCGCCGCTTTCCGCCTGTACAATTCCCTGATTGTCAAAGGTGCCCCCGTTCAGCACCAGCGTGGCGCTATCCCAACGACCGCTGTTACTGAGTTGGTCACCACGTAATGACAGCGTGTCGCCCGCCTGTAGTAAACCGCCTCCCTGATAGTTACCGTCCAGTAACAAACTGCCCTGCGTCAGCCAGTTTCCGCCATTATCCAGTTGGCCAGCGCGAACGTTCATGTCGCCGCCACCCGCCAGCGTGCCCAGATTATCCAATTGACTGACCCGGAACTGGCTGTCACCACCCGCCACCACGGTGCCGCTGTTGCTGAACAGGCCGCTCGGGGCCGTACTACTCAAGCTGTTTTGTGCCAACAGCGATGTGCCTGACAGACTCGATGTTACCGATTCCGGCGCAGTATATGGTGACAATGTCACGTCCAATGCGCCATTGCTCTGTACCCGTCCGGTGTTGGTGAACTGCCCAGCCTGCAGTGTCAAATTACCAGCTTGCCATTCTCCATCATTGCTCAGACGATTGGCCGTTAGTACCGCCGCACCTTGCGTCAGCAGTTTGCCCGCCGTCTGGTTACTGAGGCTGTCTGTTACCGTCAGCGTCAGTGCCTTAATCCCTAGCATCTGTCCGGCATTAGTGACGGTGTTCGCATTCGCCGTCATGGTATCGGCTTGCCATTGCCCACGGTTATTCAGTTGCGTCGTACGCAGGCGACTATCGCCCTGACTCAGCCACTTTCCGGTGTTGCGGGCGCTGTCGCGTATCGCCAGCGTCAGTGCATCCAGCCCCAATAGCGTACCGCTGTTATCCAGAGAGTCAGCCCGAACGTCGAGCGTCTGCCCCTCCATCCGCCCGCCTTGAGTTACCGCCGCCGCCTGCACCGCCAGAGCCGCCGAGCTGCCAATCATCCCCTGGTTATCGAGATTACCGGTCAGACGCACGTCAGCGCCATTCACGCCCAACAGGGAGCCACTGTTGCTGAGCGATCCACCCGTCACCGTCAATTGGTTACTGTTGATATTGCCATCGTTCGTCAGATCGTCGTTCAAACTGAGGTTCAACCGATCGATGCCGGTCATCGTCCCTGCGTTGGTGAGATGGTCCGCCGATAACATCAGTGCGTTACTGCCCAGCATCCCCTGATTGTCCAGCGCACCGCTGAGCGTCATGTCTAGCTGGTCGATACCAGTCAACTGTCCCCGGTTAACCAGCTGCTGGCCACTGAGCACCAGTTGCCGAGCCTGCAACATTCCGCCGTTATCCAGCGAGGGAGCGGTCAGGGTCAGTGTCGCACCGCTCACCCCGTCACCATCGTTGGTAACGGAGTGGCGGGCATTCAGCGTCAACGCCTGTGCTGCCTGTATGTGCCCGCTGTTCAGGATATCGGTGGCGTTCAGACGCAGAGTGTCGCCTTGCAGACTGCCTTGATTATTCAGCCGCTCACCGGTGAGTTGCCAGCCACCTTTCGACAGCATGCTGCCTCGGTTATCCAACTCGGCCAGCGTTACACGTCCATTATCTCCCAAACTGACTTCTGCCGTGTTCAACCAACGGCCGGTATCCAGTTGTAACTGCCCCGCCTGCAACCGACCTCCGGTTGCCATACTGCCGCTTTGCAAGGTCAGCATATTGCCACTCAGCAACATGCCATCCGCCGTTTGGCTGAACAGGGTGTCAGTGGTGAGGTCGGCATCCCCCTGAGCCTGTAGCGTCCCGGCGTTGATCAGGCTGTTGGCATGGAAATTCAGCTGGTTAGCATTGATCACGCCGTGATTATCCAGCGACGCCGCCGTCAGTTGCAGCGTATCACCAGCCAGCAATGTTCCCTGATTATTGAGGTCACCGTTCACCAGCAGATCGACACCTTTCTCTGCGCCCAGCGTACCCTGATTTATCAGTGAATCCGCCGTCAGCGCCAGTTGACGACCGCTGATCGTTCCGCTGTTATCCCAGCGCCCGGCGTGCAGACTGACTTGTCCACCCGATAGCGTGCCGCTGTTGGTCATATCACCCGCACGGATGTCCAGCGCCTGGCCCGCCAACAGGCTGCCCCTGTTATTCAGTTCGGACAGTGTGACCCTTCCGTCACCGCCCAGATTGACACCGGCGGTATTCAGCCAACGCTGTGTGTCAAGCGTCAACTGTTGCGCCTGAAGATGTCCTGCGGTCTTTAGATCGCCGCTTTGCAGCGTCAGCATATTGCCACTCAGCAACATGCCATCCGCCGTCTGGCTAAACAGGGCATCAATGGTGAGATCGGCATCCCCCTGAGCCTCTAATGTGCCAGCATTGATCAGGCGGTTGGCATGAAGACTCAGTTGGTTAGCATTGATCACGCCGTGATTATCCAGCGACGCCGCCGTCAGTTGCAGCGTATCACCAGCCAGCAATGTTCCCTGATTATCGAGGTCACCGTTCACTCGCAGGTCGACACCTTTCTCTGCGCCCAGCGTACCCTGATTTATCAGTGAATCCGCCGTCAGCGTCAGTTGACGACCGCTGATCGTTCCGCTGTTATCCCAGCGCCCGGCGTGCAAACTGACTTGCCCACCCGACAGCGTGCCGCTGTTGGTCAGATCACCCGCACGGATATCCAGCACATTGCCTGCCAGCAGTCTGCCTGACCAGTCACCCTGGGTCACGCCGCTCAGCGACAGGTCGTCGCTTGCCTGCCAACGACCGCTACCTGTTAACACACCGCTCTCCAGCCGAAGCGTTTCACCGCCACCTTCACCATTCAGTTCGGCGCTGGCGCTACCAAGACGGAGTGTTTTCCCCGCACGAATAACCCCGGCCGCATCCTGTTGCAGATGCCCGGTTGCCGTCAACGCCACCTGGTCTGCCACCAGTTGACTGTGGTTTATTGTGACATTGTCACCTTTTATCGTCAGTTGATTCCCTGCCTGGATTGTTCCCTGACGGTTTACTCCTGCGCTTATCGTGCTGCCTGTCGACTGAATCTGTCCGTTGGACGATAAAGTAATGTCCTGCGCTGATCGCAGCGTGCTGTCTTGCAGGCGGATGCCGTGCTGTCCCTGTAAATCGAGCTGCCCGCCCGCCTGTTGTTTGCCTTGTACGGCCAGTTTTCCGCCCTGCAATTGAATATTGCCCTGAGCAACCACATTCCCGACCGTCAGTTCACCGTTGGCTGCCAGCGTAATGTCGCCGCTGCGCGCACCAAGATTGCCGGTATTCACCCCGACGCCGTTTTCCGTTGACACCAGACGGATGCGGTTGGCATACATGCCACCCAGCACGCTGGTATCCAGCGCCAGTGTGGGCGCGGCACTGCCCGGCGTCTGTGCGGTGACACTGCCATCACTGCCTACCCGGTTCGCCCCCAGGATCACGCGGGCATCTTTGGCATTCAACCCAGCTTGTAGTGTGGCGGTACGGGCGATCAGGCTGAAATAGTCACTGTTGCTGGCATCCAGCCCCTGACCGGTAATAGTGATATTGCCGTCACGCACATCCAGTGCCTGTAACTGCCCGTTGGCACCAAATTGCGGTTTACCGGTGGTCAGCGTGACCTGCGGGATATTGATAAATCCGCAGCCATTACAGGTAATGCCATACGGGCTGGCGACCATTACATTGGCTTGCTTGCCAGCCACTTCCAGATAACCAGCGAGTGTGCTGCGGTTTGAAGAGACCACTTCGTTGATGATGGCGTCAGCCGCTTTGCCATTCAGATTGGGGTTGCTCTGAATCAATCCCCCCAGTTGGGTGGCATTCAACCGTGCCGTACCGTTATTAAGGATCAGGCCCGATTTGCCGACATTGAAATCGTTATATTGGTTATGCGATATGCCAGCTGCGTTGGGCGTGGCGATATTGACAATCGGCACACCGTTGCCAGCGTTATCCAGTGAAGTATTGCCCGAGGCGACGCTCACTGCTGCGGCCATTGCTGGCAGCAGTGGCTGCATGGCAACCAGATAAATCAGCACATAGCTCAACAAACGCTGTGTGGTCTTAACAGGTTTCATCCCTGAACTCCGATAGTTATGTCTGTCTGAACGCGTTAAAGTGATATGCCAATCCGGTAGTACACCACCGCCATATCCGGTTTCAGTGCCGCGGGGTAGGACAACGGCCAACCGAGCGTCACCTGTTGTGTCATAAAACGGTTAGCGGTACTGATACCCACCGCCGCACCCCACAAGGTGCCTGCGGTGTCGGTATCTTGTTTATGGTTATAAAGGCGACCGCCATCCAGCGCCGCCGTGAAAGTCAACGTCCCCAGCACCGGTAGTTGCAGTGGTCGCCAGTTCACTTCATTGCGCCAATACCCGCCGCGATTACCGGAAAGATATTGCTCTTTGAAGCCACGGACCGATGCTTCTCCGCCCAAGGTCACTTGTTCACTGCCATATAAAATTCGGGCGGAGTATTGCCCATAGATGGTGGTTAAATAACTGATGTTTTCAGTAATGGGATGATAGTAACTGGCCGAGGCCGCCCACTTATTAAATTGCGCCTTGGGCGCATCGGTGGATTTATCGTGATCATCCTCCGCGCCAAACCAGGTGGTTCCCCGGCTATAGGAAGGATTGAAGGTTGCCAGCCCGCCCCAGAGCTTCTGGCTATGACTGATACCGAGGATCGCGCTGCTCAGTTTGCGGCTGCTGGAAGGCAACAAAACCTCATTCAGGTAGTTGTCACCGATACGGTGTGTTGCGGTAACTGAAATAGCGGTTTTCATATTCCCATTACGGAATACCACCCGTGACACGGAGAGACGGTGCGTTTTACTCTCCCCGGTGGGCCGCCACTGGAACCCCTGATGGAGAAATGCATTGCGGTAGCGGCTCCAGGCGTAGGTATAATTCAGGTTCCAATACCCGTAAGGCAGGGAAACGCTCGCCTGATAGTTTTCCGCATTGTGGCTGGTGGAAAATTCGCTACTATGCCCACCATACAGCGACCATTGATCGGCAATACCAAAAATATTATCCAGCCCTATTCCGCCATTCAGCTGCCATTCTCCGGTACTTTTCTGCCCGCTATTATCAATATTAACATTGACGCTGAACGGAATATGTGGTTGACGGGTGAGATTAACGACAGAATAGCCTGGACGGCTACCCGGTAATATTTCAATGGTGACTTGTTGAGTGGGCATGCGGTTAATTTGTTCCATGCCCTGCTCAATATCCCGCAGATTGAGTATGTCATCTTTTCGTGTGGGAAATGCCCATGCAGATTGACGCTCTTGCTGATGGTTAATGGTTATTTTTTCCAGTTTTCCTTCCAGGATTTCAATCTGCAATACTCCACTGGACAGATTCTGCTCACCGATAAAAGCCCGGCTGGTAATAAATCCACGCTTGATATACCAGTTACTAACATCATGAATTAGCTGATTTATTCCATTAACATTAATGCAACGATTGATATAATTCTGTTTCAGACGGAGCTTATCTTTCTCGGTCAATAAGGTACTGTGATGAAAAACAATATCGTGCAGAGTAAAGCAAGGCCCAGCCGGTGAATTATCGGTTTTTAGAGAGGGTTGCACGATGTCATTTAATTGTTGCAGAGCATCGCGCTGTCGTTTCGACTGCTCAATGACTTCAGATTGTCGTTGCTGTATTTCATTACGATCTGCCGGATTTAATTCCGCAGAAAATAAAGTGGAGGAGTAGAGGATGAAAATAAAAAAAGGTAATACACCCAGTAGCTTCATTCTGCTACACATTGACAACTTCCATGTGCTTAAAATTTCTTAATGTAATAATGGCAATTCCTTTCAATCACAATACATAACTTTACATATAGGTTATATGTGAATTTTTTTTGTTATCTCGATACAAAAAATCAATATATATAAAATTATCAGTTTTTTATTACTGATAAATACCGATTTTAGGGATCATGATGTCGGAATAAAGAGACGGCGGCTATTCCGTCTCTTTACATTCACAGTGAAGCTATTAACGGTTGCAATGATGCAGCCCGACCTGACAATCAGGCCGCCAGCTTGTTCAATGCCATATTGGTTATTTTGTCACCTACCATAGCCGCATCAATCCCCAGTGAAGCACCGCCAGCGCCGCGCAGATTCAAGTTTGAATTACCAGTATCACCCGCTATCGCACTTTTCAGCACACCAACGGCTTGACGGAACTTGTTCATGCTAGCCTCCGTCATGCCATCATCATCTGGCTTACTCAAGGCTTTAGCCCAGGATTTATCATCCTGCTTCGCTGAGCTCCAGCCATCTTTCTGGTATTCAGGTTTACCAAAAATTTCCGGATATTGATCCATTAACTGACCCACTTCTTTAGCAACAGAGCGATCTTCTTTATCCACAAAATGCCGGTTATTCCCATCCTTATGGGTACTGATGTTACCCAACGCCTGCAACCCGGCATTTTGACCTACCCCCATACCAAGCGCACTTCCGAGTTGGCCGAAGTCAGAAGAGCTGGACAACCCTTGTAGGCCACCATTACCTAATGACATCGGAGAAAAGCCGCTGGAAGCCTGGCTCAAACCATTGCCCATAATAGAAGACAGTGAGTTGCCCATACCGCCACTAAACGCATTCATATTGTCTGCCGTTTGCTGGTTGGCATTTAGCAGGCTGTTGGCAAGGCTGTTAGTCTGATTGGAAAGACGGGTAACGGTATCGTGACCTAACAGATCGTCCAACGATTTTTCAAGCATCTGGGACAACGCATCCGTTCCCGATTTGGGCGACGACAGCAAATTACTCGATCCCATAGCGTTGTCCTGGCTGTTGCTTTGCGTATTCTTTAGCCCTGAACCCAGCCCCATATCAGAACCCGTGTTCATACCGGAGCCCATACCAGAATTCATTCCGGACCCCATACCTCTGCTCAGCAGACTGGCAAACATCATCGCGGTCAGTATAGTGGTCAGTTTTCCAACCGTGCTATTGAGGCTGTCAATGCTCGAACCAAGAGGCGATGTCCCGGAAGAAAGCCCTCTAAGCCCCTGCGTTCCGGAACCCAGTCCTGATAACCCTGCATCACCGCCAATACTGGCTTTGATAGTGATATTCATCATATCGTTTCCTCATTCATGAAAGGTGTTTACAAGAGAGTATCTGTATGTGATGCCTACACTTGTCACGATGTCGGCATCGCTATGGATACTTGTCTATTGAGTGATAACAGAAGTAGAACAGTTCCTGACCGTGACGATTTCAGGCAAAAAATGATGCTTACGCCGTCTTATTCAGGTCGGGAGTTCCAGGCCCGCCAGATGAAATAATTGTCGAATAACCGCCGGATACTCTACCGGTGGCTGTAACAGTGACCACCAGAGAATCAATACGTTGTCGCCATTCAGTGCCAGATGGCAGTTCTCTATATCCGCAGCCTCGGTATACCGCCGGCTCAAGATATTGCGCAGCATACCGGGATACTGCTGCCCCGGTTGGATCTGCATCATCAGTTCTTTTCCTGATTCACCGTACTGAAAAACCAGTTCGACGCCAGAGTGAGGGATCCATCGAGCGGCCTGATGACGATTCATGGCCGCGACAAAGTCGGCGTGACGCTCGAAGAGCGGTAATGAAGTTGTCATTGAACACTAACCTGTGTGAAATCCGACGCGCCGATACGCAAATCAGGTTGCCACCAGATAACCAACTGCCGTGCTTGCGGCTGTGGCCGGCAGGCGACTGAAGTACAGCTTTCTTGTGGCGTAACGCTGCTACAGGCACTTAACAACAGCGCACCACTCAATAATAAAATTCGTTGATGAATCAATGCACGCCTCCTTAAAGGCTTATGGTTTGATTAACGAGGTTCGGGAAGGTTGCACGTTACGCGACGGTTGCAACGCCAAATATACCTCGGTGGATTCACCGGGAGCCAACATGGTTTTAGGCCAGGCGGCTACCGCCAACGTGCGATTGCCGGAACAACTGGCTTCATCAAAGCGTTGAGGGCGATTGCCGGTGTTCTTCACAACGCCCACAGTGAGGTTGACCGCAGACGTGCTGTACCATTGATTACGACTCCCTTCATACAACAGCGACATATTCGGGCGACAGATTTCACTCAATCGGGTGCCAGTGTGTTCGGTGGTAAAACCGGCGGGTGTTTGCCCATTGGCCAGATCGCGCAATGCATTTTCAACCACGTTGTAGAAATCGGTTTTGCTGTTACGCTGCGATACCCGTCCTATCATGTCATTCAATTGACGTCGGTTATCCGCCGAAACATAGCGGGAGGGGTCAGTTTGATCACCAATAAGATGGGGTGTCAGGATGAACAATCGTTCACGTCGGGAAATTTCATGCTGCCGGGAAGTGAACAGTTTACCGATCCAGGGAATATCGCCCAGTAACGGGATCCGTTTGTCACGATCACCACTCTCCTCTACATGAAAGCCACCCAATACCAGCGAGCGGTTTTCACCAATCAACGCTTGTGTACTCACCGTGTCGCGCTTAACACCGGAGGCATTGCCGTCGGTATTGGTTTCGACTTGCCCATCTTCAATATCAATCACCAATTGGATACTACTCTGGCGGCCTTGTCCCACCACACGTGGCGTTACCTGTAGGCTGGTTCCGGCAGTAATCGGTTGAATATTGGCGACCCGCTCACCAGTCGCGGTAATAAATGCCGTCCGACTGAAATCAATAACCGCAGGCTGATTCTCCAGCGTTAACACGGAAGGATTCGCCACAATAGAGGCCGTACCCTCGCCCTCCAGCGCCTGGATATCAGCAAAGAAACGTTTAAAATCGCTGATAAATAAGGTACTGGACCCTGACATCATGCTGACACCGCCAGTTACCGCACCCAATTTCCCCTGCCAGTTGGCTTCCAGCCGCGACAGGGCCGTGCGGTCAATATCCAGAATAACGGCGTCAATATTGACCAACTTCTGCGGAACATCGATCTTGTCGATAAGCTGCTGATATTCATCACGCCGTTTTTCATCGTCACGAATTAACAACGCATTATTCCGCACATCTGCCGATACTTTGCCACTAAGTTGTGCGTCACGCTGACGGCTCCCGACCTCCCGGCCAGCACTACTGCGGGTCGCCAGACGCACCAGCATTGAGCTGGCGCTGTTCTGTATCGCCCGCATTCCGCTGTCCGCTATTGCCATCTGCCCACCGGCTGCGTTTTCGGCGTTGCCATTGCTGCTCGCCGCCGCCCCTGCTGGAAGATTTCGGTTGCCATCCATCAGTTCGCTTAAAATGGTGGCCACTCCGGGGATAATCAGGTTCTGACCTCGATACTGGATAGTCCGGTCTGAAACGGAAGCGTAACGCAGGGGAAAGAGCATGACTTTGCGGCGGTCATCCTTGGTTTCCCGCTGTTGGCTAAAACGGCGGATCAAGTTTACGTACTCTGCCGGGCCGGTAACCAGCACTACGCCATCATCCGGCAACTCACCCCAGCCAAAACGAGAATCCAGCAAACCGATTCCGGTCAGCGCCTGCTTCAGATCGGGTGCCGCTTCGGGGGAAATTTCCAGCCGTACCGAGGTTTGTTCATCCTTCGCGCTCACATAAAGGATCGCGTTATACACAAACCATTGGAAACGGTACTCCAGCGCCAGTCGGTCAAGAAAAGCAACCGGACTATCGGCTCTGATTTTAGCGTCCACACTCACGTCCGAAATATGGCCCAGCACCAGATCAACGCCATGGCTATTAGCAAAATCCTGCAATACTTCCGATAACGGCGTCTGTTCTGCGGAATAGGCATAAGCCCCCTTGCGCCATTCAGTCGGTGTGGATGAGTGCGCCATAGGAACCATACCCAAAAAAACCAATGACCAGCAAAACCAGCGGTAAAGGGTAAACAGAATGGTATACAACGTGTTACGACGCATGCTGATCTCCTTGCAAAAATGCCAGCGTTTTCAAATTCAGCGCGGAGTGGGATACCGGCTTGACAGCAGGCGCTAACAGGCTTTGCCATACATCTCGTTGGTTAACCAGTGTTTCCAGTGTGCGACACAGTTGTATGGGGTTATCTGGCTCATGTCGTGTCAACAACCACAGTTGTTCGTCCACAGGCGAATACGCCAACGCCGCCGCCTGGGTACCAAAACGATGTAGTGCCGGAGAGGAAAACTGCAATGCGACCTGAAGTAACTGATCATCAATACTGACTGGCAACGCCAGTACCGCCGCACAACCTACACCGCAACGATAGCGACTCAGTACCACCGGGCTACCATCAATATGCAACGTGAACTGCGCCGCCGTACTATCCAGCCAACGCCCAATAACGGTGACTAACTCAGTTGAAGTCATTGATGATGGCCTTAGCCAAGCCATGTTTGACACTCAGCATTTGCCCGGCCGCCCAGTTGGCGTTCGAGTAATCCATACTGGCTTCATAAAAGGCATAAGTGTCTGACAGGCTGGCGCCTTCATCAGCGACATTCATGGCCAGATCATCAAGCCGTGACTGCGCATCAGAAAAAGCCGAGTCGAGTCGACGTTGCAGCGCGGTAGGTGAAGACATCATTATTACTCCCGTATTGTTGACCTGTAGTTGTGTGGTCGGTGTGAAATGGGAGTTCCAATGGAGAAGTGTCGTTTTTGTGGCAATGGATAAGTGGGAATAAATCGACCGTTATCGGGCCACAAACCCGATAGTCAAGCTGGCAAAAAACGCGACGTCCCATAAGGAACCGTCCTGGATCGTTGTCCGTCGGGCAGTGGTTCGACTGCCCATTACCTCACTGTCCGGGCCATTATTCATGCAGTGGAATAACATCAGCCTTGGGCAATAATTGATCTACGGCCTGTTGCCAGCTCAGTGTCATCACGCCCTGTGGCGTGACCAACTTTAAGGCATCTTCCGCCAACGTATCATCACCGTTGAGCTTCCAGCCCAGATGGGCATGCTCATCCAACCACGCGGTAACGTCGGCTTTACGATGAGGATGACAGTACAGCATCCCACGACCTTCGCCGCCTTGAGTCCGGAGTAACTGGCGCAATAATGCCTGATGGCGCTGGGGATCCGGCACATCTGTCAACAATTGCGTCATGGCGTCAGCCAGAATTTGCCCGGCCTGAGAGGCCAGGTACGCTTCCATCTCATCCCGTTCCTGTTGCCAGCCGCGCAGGATGTCATCCGCCTGCCGCCAGAATTGTTGCTCCGCCTGTTCGGTCGTGCGCAAGATCACGTCCTGCGCTTGTTGGCGGGCATCCTCAATCAGCTCTGTCGATTGCTGACGCGCTTGCGCCAGCACATCCAGACCGAGCCAATGTTGTTGCAGTCGTTCAGCTTTGATTAACCCGACGTCCTCGGCATCCATTCCGGCAACCAACGTCAGTTTTCTTCTGGTAAGCATGATAATTCCTCTCCCCGGCTTATTCCGTTGTAGGCAATGTTTCCCGGTATCCGTCCCGGCAGGTTTACTACATCGGCGATGGCGTGATAAATGCCGCGCTATCGCTGACTTTCCAAATAATGGCCTCACACAACGTCGTTATCCGCGCGGCGGGTAAAACGCCAATTTCATGCTGTTCGGCCTGCTCACTTACGATTCGTGGAAACAGCAACCGCAACCGGGACCAGCATGCCGCCGGATAGTGACTACGCAGGATGCAAAGTGCATCGCTATCCCGCCGGGTGTTAAACAGTAAGGTATCCGGTAGCCATAATCCTGGTCGCAGCGCTTTCGCCAACCTCCGACACCACACCGATACGGATTCAGACAACCGGTTCTGCGGCTGTTCACGGCATACAGTGGCAATCAGGATCAGCACCCATTGGCGCTGTACAGGATGCAGTGCGGCCAGGTGTAACAACTTCTGTTCCGGCCATGTCGGAAAATCGTCAGGCACCGTCCGTCGCGAGCGCAGAAGATGGTGATAGACCGGCGCAACAGACGTCAGCAAAGCGGCTTCTCCGGCACTCGCTCCCGCGGCATGCCAACTGTTATCCGCCTGTAATCCACAGCCGTAGGCCCACCACTGCACCCATGCCAGACGGTCTTGCGGTGTTATCTCGTGGGTATCTGGATTCATCACGTTACACTCCCTGTGGTGGGGTCGATTTTTTCTGTTCCTGATGCTGAATCCACCAGGGTTTACCAATCAACCAGCCCAATGCGCCAATGACTGTCAGGATCAACAGGGTGACCACCCACTGCAATTGCGCCATCTCTTGCGGGGTAAACTGAAATGGGCCGAGAGATATCATAGGAATATGATCAATGTACGGCTCGGCAGGAACGAACACGATGGCTAAATCCTTATCACTTTTTCCGGACAAGCCCGGGATACTGCTGGCCACCATCCGACGAATACGCGGCTCAATGCTGTCGGGCTCCAGCTCAGGACGATATTTGATAAACACGGCGGCGGACGCCGGTTGGATAGGCTCTCCCGGTGCAATACGCTCTGGAAGTACCACATGCACACGAGCGACGAGAACGCCGTCAATCTGTGTCAGTGTGGATTCCACCTCCTGAGACAATGCATAGATATAACGGGCGCGTTCTTCCAATGGCGTCGAAATCACCCCACTTTTCTGGAACACTTCCCCCAGATTGGTTCTGGCCTGACGAGGTAATCCGGCGGCACTCAGGATATTTACTGCCCGATCAATGTCTTTTCTATCAATAAGAATGGTGACGCCGGTTTTATCCAGGCGTTTTTCTGCCTCAATGTGATAACCCCCCAGCGTGGCAATCACTTCATTGGCATCATTTTCAGACAGGCCGCGGTGTAGTTCCACCTGGTCACCACAGCCAACCAGTAGTAGGGCCAGCAGCAGGATAAGGCATCGATTCAGAACGGATTTACTCATGGGAGGCCACTATTGTAAGTTGGTCAGTTTTTCCAGACTCTGCACGCTTTTCGCCACCACCTTCGCGTTCATCAGACTTTCCAGATAGAAAGAGGACAGCGTCCGGGTGGCATCCATAACATCTTTCGGATTGTTGGTACTGACACTCTTTCCGACCTGACGCTCGGCGTGTTCCAGCAAGTTATCCAGATTATTGGATTTTTCGACCAGCGTGTTTACCCAGGATTTATCAGCAGCAGATGGCATAACGTTTGATATCGGGTTCAATGCCGCACTGAACCAATTCACATCAGCCGATGCCGGAACATCCAGACTGCGTGGTTCACCGTCATTTATCACTCCCTTGAATGCATTGACATGTGTGATTTTCATCATGGATCTATCCCTTGCCGATGGAAGTTTACCTTTGTAATAACCGGGGGAATCCCCCCGGTAGTCGACTACCTGTAGCACATCAGAACTGAATGGCTTTCGACGCTTTCTGTCCTGAGTTCATCGCTTTGCTGGCAGAGTCCATCTGGCCATCGGTAATAGAGCTGATGGCGTCGGTTTTCATTTTCTGTGATTGAGCAGCCGTGGTCATTGCGGTGGTTTCCGCCATGGTTTTGTCCAGGGTCGCCATGGAAGCCATTGAAGCTGCATTAGAAAGTCCCATCATAATATGTATCTCCAGATATCAATTGGTTATGTTAACTACGTTGGTTGAACACTTATCGACTTACATCGTTATCGTGTTCATCCATTAAGTAGGAGATACCACGTCACGGTTCCGACCTATTGTCAGTTTTTTTCGTTGCCGGTCAGAATGGTCCTGCATGGCGTGCAACCGTTGGCAGATCGCACATTCAACAGTTTGATCCGGTGATAGAGCGTTCTTTTCGGGATGCCCAGTTCTGTCACCACATCATCAATACAATGACCATTACGCATCAGAGCGTCCTGGATCAGAAATTTCTCGATGCGGCGCAAGCGCTCTTTCAGCAAAGGGTGATGTTGTGCTGAGGTTTCCATGACCATCGGCAACGGCGGCAGGCCCAGCACCCAACGCTCTGCCGCAGCCTTAAGCTCACGGATGTTGCCTTGCCAACTATGCGTCAGCAGGCGTTCATGGACGGAAACGGGTATCGGTGGAGAAGACCGTTTCAGGCGGGCAGAGGCTTCTCGAGTGAAGCGTTGAAACATCGGCAGGATGATGTCGATACGCGAACGTAGCGTTGGAAGCTGAATTTTGACGGTATCCAGCCGGAAATAAAGATCACGACGAAAGCGGCCCTCCTCCACCAGCTTTGACAAAGGTGTCTGGGTGGCGACAATAACCCGCATATCCACGGCTTTAAACTGGGTGCTACCCAGACGTTCAATCCCCCGATTCTCCAAAACACGCAACATTTTTGCCTGTAGTGTCAATGGCATACTGTCTATTTCGTCCAAAAAAAGAATACCTTTGTCAGCCGTTTCCAGATAACCGGCCCGGGAACGGTTGGCGCCGGTATAAGCACCGGAAACCACACCAAACAATTCACTTTCCGCCAGACTTTCCGGAATGGCGGCACAATTCACTGCCACCAGCGGGCCACTACAACCAGACAACTTATGAATGCGACGCGCCAAGGTATCTTTGCCGGTACCGGTTTCCCCCTCCAGGACGATGTCAACATTTAGCGGGGCGATATCATTGATAAGGGATAACAATGTGCCGTGGATATCCTCTCGTGGGTATTCAAAAAAAGGCTCATGGGGTAAACAGTGAATCTGCGGCTTCGGTTCACTGTAATTTCTGACATTCATGACAACTCCTGTACCCTTTCGGGTTATCCTTAACAGATCTTTTTTTACTAATTAATCATCGTGTTACATCATTATGGCCATTAGCATTATTTAACGGTAATTTACGATATACATACATTTCTTACTAAAAGTTAATGAAACTAATAAAGCATTACCGTCATTGCCGTGACGAACCATCAGCCAACGGCTGAAGTTACAGTAGGAATTTCGGATATGGACGGTAGGGAAATCCTTACACCGTGAACAGGAGTCATCATGATTGCGCGGCGCTCAAGGGACCAAACGCCTACTCAGTGCGTATTTCACAATATCGGCATTGGTGATAAAACACATTTTTTCCATTAAACGCGACTTATGGGTACTCACGGTTTTATTGCTGATAGTTAATGCTTCAGCAATCGCATTAATCCCCATTCCCTGCGCCAGCATGATCATAATCTGGTGCTCTCGGGGCGTCAGTCTTTCATCCCGGCCACCATCACGGGTATTTGTGTCTGAAAACACGATCTGCTCAGCAATGGTGTGATCGATATAACGCGAACCCTGGGCCACTCGTCGGATAGCGGACAGTAGGGTTTCCGGGTCCCTATCTTTCGTAATGTAACCCTGGGCTCCACTTTTCAGCACTCGAAGGGCAATTTGAGGTTCGCTATACATACTCAGCACCAGTATCGGCAGCCGCGGATACTGCGCCGCGATCCGAATAATCAGCTCTTCACCACAAATACCCGGCATACTCATATCCAACAACAATAAATCTATTTCGCTGCTACGCAGCTTCATCAACACCTGTGACCCGGTTCCCGCTTCGGCAACCACTTCAAGCAAGTGATCCAACGCGAAAATTTGTTTCAGTCCTTCACGCATAATGGCGTGATCATCGGCAATCATTAATCGAATTTGTTTGCACATTATATAATCATCTCCAAACCTCAATGCCGCTACACTTAACGCAAGCCCGCACTCTGCGGGAAAGTCAGGCGAACCAATGTTCCCTTATCAACGCCGCTTTCAATCACCACTTCGCCACCCAGCATTCGCCCACGTTCTCTCATCCCCATCAGACCAAATGCGTGCGGCTTTCTGACCGAGGTGTCAAACCCGTCGCCATTATCCTGCACACTCAGCACAATCAGACCTTCACGATTTTCCAGCGTAATTTTCACCTGACTCGCCTTGGCATAACGGGCGATATTGGTTAGAGATTCCTGCACAACTCGAAATGCCGCCGTGGCGCATTCATCGTTCAGCACCACTTCCGGTTCCGGTGCCTGAAGTTGGCAGTTACAGCCATATTGACGGATAAAATCATCCCGTAGCCATTCCAGCGCCGGCGTCAACCCCATATCCAGTACGTTGGGTCGCAGGCGGGTGACAACATTCCTGACCACCTGAATGGTCTTATCCGACAATGTCATCAGATTTTGTAATTGTGTGAGTAGATGTGGATTATCTTTTGCAAACTGCATTCGCATTAATGACAACCCCATCCGCATGGAAGTCAGGTGCTGCCCCAGTTCATCATGGATTTCCCGGGCAATATGCTTACGTTCATCTTCGCGGGAAATCTCGCGCTGTCGCGCCAGCAACCGCAGTTGCATGTGTGAGTCCTCTAGCTTCTTTTCGGCATAGCGAATGGCGGTAATATCCCGGCCGACAGAGAGGATCGAGACCAGACGTCCGTCTGGGTTAAATTCCGGCACGCAGCTAATATGATAAATAACATGATGTTTTTCATCGATATTCCCAATGTCCTCCGTCAATTCCCCTCCAGCACTACTTTTTGTTTCCACCACCAGTTGCACCAGTTGAGTAATCCGTAGCGCACATTTGGCGTTGGGTAGCAGTTCCGTCATCTGACGGCCATACAACTGCTCTGCCGCAAATCCCAGATGGATCAGCGCGGCAGGATTGGCATATTGACAGTTCAACTGCGGATCAAAACGAATAATGACATCCGGGCTGTTTTCAACCAGCGCCCGAAATTCCTGTTCCCGTGCATAGGCCAACTGCTCGATATGTTTACGCTCACGGATATCCCTGACGACACACATACTGTATTTTCGGCCTTTATGTCTGAAATGATTGATGCTGACTTCAACTGGAATAATCATCCCATAACGGGTTTTATGCTGGGTCTCAAAGGATAAACCCCGTTGCCAGGTTCTGGGATCACTCCAACTACGGTGTGCCAACTCGTTGTTCCAGCTCGGGTCGATATCCTGAACACACATATGATGAAATTCATTACGGCTATAACCCAGGATGCGGCAGGCCTCATCATTGGTATAACAAAACTGTTCCAGCTCATTGACGATATAAATGGCATCTTTGATACGGCTGAAAGCAAAATCCACCAGTTCAAGCTGGGGAACACCGTCCGGGGTTGGTGTTTGCTGAGAGGTCGGTGTATATAACATAGCCATCTCCTTGCTATCGCTGAGTCTGCCTGTATCAGAGAATTGCTATCGGTACAGGCAGAACAGGAAAACCACAGGATCCCCCATTAAGAAGATTACCTGCGACCGTGTGATAAAACTGACTGACAGGTTTCCTTCAACTCCTTTTTTGTGTCAGGAATGAAGTTAGGCATCTACCGCTTGACGGAGAAAATGTCTGGCGCGGGATAGTCGCGAACGTACAGTGCCAATCGGGATATTCAACATGTTGGCGATATCCTGATAACTGACATCAGAATTTATCAGCATCAGTAACATTTTACGGGTTTCTTCCGGCAGTTGAGCCGTTGCCGCAACAGCCCTGTCCAACGAATAATCGCATTCGACAATACGACTCGGATCAATATCGTTGGACAGAAACTCCAGTATTTCATCACCCACCTCATTGGCACGGGTACGGGCTTGCTTGAAATGATTACGCACCAGGTTGAGAGCAATACCAAATACCCAGGTTTCAGGACGTGAGGCACCAGCGAACTTCTCGCTGTTTTTTAACACTTCCAGATAGGTCATTTGCTGTAAATCTTCTACATCCTCACGGTTAGACACACGCTTACGAATGAAATTATGCAGTCGCTTACCGTGCTGTCGAAATACCTGTTCCCAATCCACATTCTTAATAGGGGTATATATCTGACACGGCTCAATTTGTTTCAGTGTGGTGGTTTCCATTTTGCTAACTCTCCCTCGTTATGACCTCATTGGCATGAGCGAGATAGCAAAGCGTATGCCACGCTCTTAATTCAAATTAACTAATTGTTTTAAAACAAATTTATATTTTAGTTTTTACATTTTAATGCAAATTTCAGCCAGTAAAAAAAGACGATATTGCAAGAGTTTGCAGTGCCGTAAATTAGAAAGTATTAGCATGATCACTATGTTACTGGCCGTGATTTATTATTTGCGATGCAACTATTTTTAACGGGAACCACATTTTCCTGCCCACCACATAACAGCACATCGTTGCAGTACAGTCTGATTCAGGCAGGACAGGAAAATGATCACGATCCCCAGCATTTCTTCCGCACTCAACACGGGTTCCACGCCAATTACTCATGATGTGGATAACCAGGAATCCGTCACTACACCAGAAAAAACCAGCGCGCCTCATGTCACTCACGCCGCGTCTTCCCTACATGATTCAATGGAAGAGGTATCCATGACCTTTGGCGAACAGGTAGAAAGAAAAAGCAAAGCCTTAAACCGCCGACAAATCACACAACCCGAAAGCCGACTTGCCGCCAATGTTGAGCGCATCGAAAAATTGACGGAATTGTTCCATCTATTGGAGAACCCAAAACAGCCGACACTGGATCAACAAATCCTTCAGATGAAGGCACTACTCAACCAGTCTGAACCCCCTACGGTAGAGGCTATCATCGCGACAGCCGGAGGCGATGCCGCCCGCGCTGATATCGTGTTGCGCCATGTGATTAATCAGACGCAGACACAAGATGCCACACTTTCGGAAACCGCGACCCACAGTCTGACACAACTACATCAGGAAAAAGGTCCGGAAGTCCGCGCTGGTTTGAACACCGCCGCGTCGATTTCTCTGTTCAGCACCGATCCGAACCATAAACAGGCACTACGCGAACTCTACTACCAGAAAATTGTTCATCAGCAATCCACCAGTTCACTGTTGGATGCTCTGTTAGAGCGCTTTGATTCTCAGCATTTCGCCGCTGGACTGCGCACCTTACAACGGGCGCTGGCAGCCGATATCGCCTCGCTGGCACCGTCCATTTCCAAATCGATACTGAGCAAAATGCTGGGCAATCTGAATGACTCGCGTCACCTGAGTCATACGTTGTCATCCAGCCAGAGTCTGCTATCACGCCTGGCGGCCAAGTTGCCGGATTGCACCCTCAACGCGGTGGAATTAACCCGGCGGTTGATTGGGTTAAGTGCCAACGGGGCTTACGTGCGTGACTTGCATAATCTGGGGCGGGAAATCGCCGGTCAGGACCCGCACCGACAGGTTCTGTTTTTCAATGCACTACTGCCGCTGATCAGCGAACTACCGCATCCGTTGTGGCGCGACAGCAAAAATCGCCAGACCGCGCTGCAATTGATTAAGGGCTTAATTGGGGATTTTGCGCAGTATGAAAAACAGATGAATGACCGGGCAGCGAAATAAGGAGGATGCATGAGCCTACTGATCTCCTGGCTTAACCGCATCGCCATTAGCGCCATGCAACGTTCCGAGATCGTTGGCGCCGTCATTGTGATGTCGATTGTTTTCATGATGATCATCCCGTTACCAACCGGACTGATTGACGTGCTGATCGCCTTAAACATCTGTATGTCTTCCCTGCTGATTGTTTTGGCGATGTATCTACCCAAACCACTGGCATTTTCTACGTTCCCGGCGGTATTGCTACTGACCACCATGTTTCGACTGGCTCTCTCCATCTCTACTACTCGACAGATCTTGCTACAACAAGATGCTGGGCATGTGGTGGAAGCATTCGGTAACTTCGTGGTGGGCGGTAATCTGACGGTAGGGCTGGTTATCTTTCTGATCCTGACCGTCGTAAATTTTATGGTGATCACCAAAGGGTCAGAGCGAGTCGCTGAAGTGGCCGCTCGTTTTACCCTCGACGCCATGCCCGGTAAGCAGATGTCGATTGATAGCGACCTGCGCGCCGGCCTGATTGAAGCCCATCAGGCCCGGCAACGCCGCGAAAATCTGGCCAAAGAGAGCCAGTTGTTTGGGGCGATGGACGGCGCCATGAAGTTCGTTAAAGGGGATGCCATCGCCAGCCTGGTGATTGTGTTTATTAACATGCTCGGTGGTTTTGCTATTGGCGTGCTGCAAAACGGCATGGCCGCCGGTGATGCGATGCATATCTACTCGGTACTGACCATTGGCGACGGATTGATCGCCCAAATACCGGCATTGCTGATCTCACTGACCGCCGGGATGATTATCACCCGCGTTTCTGCCGATGGGCAGAAAGTAGATAACAACATTGGCCGAGAAATTGCCGAACAACTGACCAGTCAGCCCAAAGCCTGGATTATTTCTTCGATCGGCATGTTTGGTTTCGCACTGTTGCCAGGGATGCCAACGATGGTGTTCGCAGTTATCAGTCTGGTTTCCCTCGGCAGCGGGCTATTTCAACTGTGGCGGATCAAGCAAAGCGGGTTGCAGGCTGACAGCCTGCTCGCGGCAGATAACCTGCCCGCCGAACAGAATGGCTATCAGGATTTACGCCGTTTTAACCCAACCCGTGCTTATCTGCTGCAATTTAATCCAGTGTTCCAGCACGCGCAGGCGGCCGCATTGCTGGTACAAGAGATCCGCCGTTTGAGAAACCGACTGGTCTATCACTTTGGCTTTACCCTGCCGTCATTTGATATCGATTTCAATCCCACGGTGCCAGAGGATGAATTCCAGTTCTGTGTGTACGAAATCCCGCTGCTACGCGCGACCTTCGGCTCCCGGCACGTCGCGGTAGAAAAACGACTGATACCGGAAGCGCAGCAGGACGACACCATGCATCCCGGCATTAACGCGCGCGATGAGCACCACTGGCTATGGCTGGCCCCCGAGCATGACTTGCTGCGACAGGACCCTCTACCGCACTGGGACACCAAATCCTTGATTCTGAAACGGATGGAAAACGCCATCCATCGCAGTGGTTCACAGTTTATCGGGCTACAGGAAACCAAATCCATTCTGGCCTGGCTGGAAGGCGAACAACCCGAACTGGCGCAGGAACTACAACGCATTATGCCGCTGTCGCGCTTTGCCAGCGTGTTGCAACGATTGGCATCAGAGCGCGTACCACTACGCTCGGTACGGCCCATCGCGGAGGCACTGATCGAAATCGGTCAGCATGAGCGGGATACCAACGCCCTCGCCGATTACGTCCGTCTGGAACTGAAGTCCCAGATTTGCCACCAGTATAGTCAGGACGACAACCTGTTTGTCTGGCTGCTAACACCGGAAACCGAAGAACTGTTACGTGATGCTCTGCGCCAGACACAGAACGAGACATTCTTTGCCCTGGCGCAAGAGTATGCCGCCACGCTACTGATGCAACTGCGTCAGGCGTTTCCGCCGATGGCGCCGCTGTCTGCCGTGATTCTGGTAGCACAGGATTTACGCAGCCCGCTTAGAGCACTATTGCAAGATGAGTTTCATCATGTGCCGGTGCTGTCATTTACTGAGCTGGAATCACATCTGTCGATTAACGTCATCGGACGTATCGATCTGCAAGAAACAGTCGAACCTTTTAGTGCATAGGAAGAGGAAAAATGTTTGAGCTACGTGTTCTGACCGGATTACATCGTGGAGCCGCGCTGCCGCTGAGCGGCGCTTCATGGCGTATCGGTTCCTCCGACGAGTCTGATATGGTGCTGTACGATCCCGGCATCAGCGCTAAACATTGCCTATTGGAAAGGCAGGATTCGGGGTGGACGCTGTATGCCGATGAAGGCCCACTGAGTAACAGTGAAGGTCACCAGATTGAACATCAACTGGCGCTGCAAGCGGGAACACCGTTTGCCCTGGGTCACATCTGGCTGTGCGTCGTAGACGCTGCCCTGCCCTGGCAGGAAGGAACGCCGTCTGAACTGCCGGATGAAGATGTCCTGCCACCACCGGAAACGTCACACCATGATCCGGTTCCTACCCTGTCTGGGCCAAAAGCCACGAAAAAAGCAGCGTTACCCTGGTGGGCCAAGTGCAGCTATCTGCTGCTGGGCGTACTGCTGTTCCTGATGGTGGGAAGCTGGATGTTGCAGGAAAGTGCCGCCATGCCTTCAGCACCGCCACCACAGGATACCCGGATGCCTATCGGTACACTGCCGCAGCTTAACAGCACGCTGAAGACCATGCTCAGTGAGCGGGATCTGTTATCAGAAATTGATACCCATCAGGAAAATAATCATGTGGTGCTGAGCGGCAATATCCGTCCTGCAATGCAGAAACGCCTGGAACGAATGTTGATGCAATTCCACCAACGCTATAACACCACCTTGCAAATTGATGATCACACCACGGTGAAGCTTGAGAAATTGCCCTTCCGCATCATCCAGGTCACCAGAGGCCCACAGGCCAATATCGTGACATCGGATGGCAGACGAATCTTTGTCGGTGATGAGGTGAACAATCTTCGTCTGGTCAGTATTGACGACCACCTGATTGAATTTCGTGGCCGGCAGCAAATTAAGGTGAACTGGTAAATGATGAGTCAGGAAACCGTGCGACATCTCCACTATCCGTTACTGGATAGCTGGCTAAGCCATCAACGACAGCAGTTGGCGCTGTATTCCCCGGTCAATCTTCAGGGGCGGATCGTTGGCATCAGTGGCATTTTGCTGGAGTCCAGTCTACCCCACGCCCGCATAGGTGATCTGTGCCTGGTGAAACGCAATGACGCAACGCAGATCCTGGCGGAAATCGTTGGTTTCAGCGCGGAAAACACCTTTCTCTCCGCGCTGGGCGCGCTGGATGGTATCGCTCAGGGCGCCGTGATTACGCCGTTGTACCAACCACATTGCGTACATATCTCCGATGCGTTGTTTGGCAGCGTGCTGGATGGATTTGGTCGCCCGCTGGAAGAAGGCGGCGCCAGTGCGTTTGTCGACCCCGGTGATATCTCGGTTCATTCCACGCCAGTGCTGGGCGATGCTCCGCCCCCTACAGAACGCCCGCGGATCAGTCAACCGCTGCCCACCGGAATACGGGCCATCGATGGTTTACTGACCATCGGTCGCGGCCAGCGTGTCGGCATATTTGCCGGGGCGGGCTGTGGTAAAACCACGCTGCTGGCCGAGCTGGCGCGTAATACCCCCTGTGACGCCATTGTGTTCGGTTTGATTGGGGAACGTGGCCGTGAATTACGTGAATTTCTTGATCACGAACTGGATGAGGAACTGCGCCGCCGTACCGTCCTGATCTGCGCCACCTCAGATCGCAGCAGTATGGAACGCGCCCGGGCAGCCTTTACCGCCACGGCTATCGCGGAAGCCTTCCGCAGCGAGGGAAAACAGGTGTTACTGATCCTTGATTCACTCACCCGTTTCGCCCGTGCTCAGCGTGAAATCGGCCTGGCGTTAGGTGAACCGCAAGGTCGCGGCGGATTGCCACCGTCGGTGTATACCCTGTTGCCACGGCTGGTGGAACGCGCCGGGCAAACTCGCCAGGGCGCTATTACCGCGCTCTACTCAGTACTGATTGAACAGGATTCGATGAACGACCCGGTGGCGGACGAAGTACGATCACTGATTGATGGCCACATCGTACTGTCACGCCGTCTGGCGGAACGTAATCACTATCCGGCCATCGACGTGCTGATGAGCCTGAGCCGCATCATGAGTAATATCGTCGAAAAAACACATAGCCGTGACGCCAGTACCGTGCGGCGGTTGATGGCGGCCTATAAACAGGTAGAAATGCTGATCAGGCTGGGAGAATACCAGCCAGGACACGATGCTTTTACCGATGCCGCCGTGAACGTTAATGATGAGATTAACCATTTTTTGCAGCAGTCCATGCGCGAACCATTGTCATTTGAAGATATTCAGGCCCAGTTAGCGGAGCTCAGTACCCATGCCACCGTCTAGTGTTATCGAAGAAGAAGCAGTAGATAGCGCCGCACAGGCGCTGAATGCCACCCTTAACCAGTTGATGCCGATCCGTCGTCAGCGTCTCAGCCGGGCAGAGCGGCAGTTGCGTCAGGAAGAACAGGAACTGCAGCGCATTGAACACGCCCTGCGGAAACATCAGCAACGCCTCGCGCAACAACAGGATAGCTACCAACAGCACCGTGAAACCTTCCGGCAACAAGCGGTAGGCAAAACCCAGACGCTGGAATCACTCAAAAATCAGTTGGAAGAAGAACAAAAACACATCCGCCAGGTCCATGCACAAATTTTGCTGTGTACTGACTGGCAGAAAAACTATCTGGCTCAACAGCAGCGGGTTAGCGATGCACGAGAAGGCACTCGACTGAATCAGAAAGCCGTGGAAAAACTGGAATTTTTGTTAACACTCAATCAGGAGCGCTTATGAATCACCGATTGTCATCCTCAAATGAGGCACCGCCGGGACGTATGCCACCACCCCGTCAGCCGGATAAATCTTCGCCAGCCAACAAAAATCATGCGGATATGGCGTTTTGGGAACCGCTCACCTCACCCCCGAGCTTTGAGCAACTGATTGCCCAACCGGCGCTGTTGGTCACCGAAAACCTGCCCGTATCCTCGATGGACACAGAAGGCAACGGTGCCGCTGACGCCACACATTCTGTGACATCGTCACTTTGGCAATCGTTGGAAACCGAACTGACTTCATCACTGAGAAACCTGCCCGGCGAACCGTTAGCATTTAGCCTGCAATTACCACAGCTCGGCGATATTGACGTGCGGATGGCATCACTGCGACCTAACGGCTGGGACGTTTCATTACGCTTTAACAAAGACACTTATGAACAGTTGAAGACCCGTCGGGAGTCTTGCCGCCGTTCATTGTCAGAAGCACTCGCCTGCCCAATCCACCTACAGTTTGAAACGCAGGGGGACGGGATATGAACTGCCAACCACTTAACTTGCCGCCAGTACGCTATCAGCAAGCGCGGGTTTATCGCCGGTTAGCAGCCGGTTATCGTTTTGCGTTTACGCTTGACGGTCAGCCCGGTGAGCTATGGCTAAATCTCGCAGAGACAGCGAATCTCTGCGGAACGGAAACCAGCTGGCATTGTGACCACGGTCGATTACTGCTGGACAGCGCCGACACCGTACTGTCTCTGTTTTCGTCCTGCCCAGCGCTACTGCCGGGATATTCCACTACAGCCGATGCCGAGAAGGATACGCGGGAGTGGTACTGGACACTTTACAATCACTATTTGAGCCCGGCGCTGCGCCAACTGTTAGGTGAGTTGCAGCCAACCTCTTTGCCCGCTGCCCAGCCAGATATCACGCTCTGGCTCGGCGTCAACCTGGGACCACACCAGGTGCGTAGCCGATTATGGATGGCTTCATCTTCATTACTGCGGCTGCTGGCGCAGCCCGGCTGGGTGCCTCAGCACCATCCACTGCCGACAGCACTGTGTCTTCACCATCCATTGATACTGGCAGAAGTGACGTTGCCCTACGATGACATTCTGCATATGGAACCAGGTGATCTGATTTTGCCACCCACACAATACTTTTCGCCGGAGGGCCAGGGTTCTGTGTTATTGGCTGGCTGGCGTTTATCCGGGCAACTCCAGATGGATGGTGGCGCGTCTTATCATTTTATCGTGACTGAACGTGAGGATTACCCCATGACTTCCCCTTTTAATGACGATGAGAATCCTGAAACCCCCATGGAAGATGGTGTATCTGACAACATGCCGAATAACCTGGATGCTGTCCCACTTCCACCATTATCTCTTACTCTAACCGTCCGCTGTGGACACCTGACCATGACCTTACGGGAATTACAGCGACTTGACCGTGGGGCCATCCTGACGCTGCAACACGCTATTCCCGGTGAAGCCATGCTGTATCACGGAGAACAACCACTGGCCTGTGGTGAACTGGTGGATGTGGAAGGACGACTGGGACTGAAAATTGAACGCTTGATGGGCATCCCTGACACACCGGTTGTACAGGAGCTGGCATCATGATCTCCGGTCAGTTCGATCCAGTGATGCTTGCCCTGTTCCTCGGCGCGCTTTCACTGATTCCGATGATGATGATCGTCTGTACCTGCTTTCTTAAAATCGCCATGGTGTTGATCATTACCCGTAATGCCATTGGCGTGCAGCAAGTGCCTCCCAATATGGCGCTGTATGGTATCGCTCTGGCGTCCACACTGTTTATCATGGCGCCGGTATTCAACGATATCCAGCAACAATTTCAGGACACGCCGCTGGATTTAAGCAGCATTGAAACACTGGAAACGACGCTCGGCAGCGGGATCACACCGCTACAAAAATTCATGTCACGCAACAGTGACCCGGACATCCTTGTCCATCTGCATGAAAACAGCATCCGTATGTGGCCGGCAAACATGTCGGAGAAAGTGAATACCCAAAATATGCTGCTGGTGATCCCGGCGTTTGTACTCTCGGAATTGCAGGCCGGATTCAAAATAGGGTTTCTGGTTTATATCCCTTTCATCGTTATTGATCTGATCGTTTCTAACGTGTTGCTGGCGCTTGGGATGCAGATGGTGGCACCCACCACCCTTTCACTGCCACTCAAGTTATTACTTTTCGTATTGGTGAACGGCTGGACACGTCTGTTGGACGGTCTGTTCTACAGCTATTTGTGAGTCTGCCGTGGAAACACTCAATCTGTTCAAACAGGCCATGATTCTGGTGGTGATACTCTCGGCCCCCCCCTTGCTGGCCGCGGTAATGGTCGGGGTACTGGTATCGCTGATACAGGCTGTCATGCAGCTTCAGGATCAGACGCTACCCTTTGCCGTCAAACTGGTTTCTGTCGGGTTGGTATTGGCGATGACCGGACGTTGGATTAGCAGTGAGCTGATTCAACTGGCCGTCATGGCTTTCAGCATGATTGAACACACCCACGTATGAGGTTGTTATGATCTCCACGATTGAAAGCATCTACCACTTTCTGTTCGCCATCACGCTGGGCGTCGCCCGCCTCTACCCTTGTCTATTTCTAATACCGATATTTTCCTTCACGGTGGTCAAAGGGATGTTACGCAATATTGTCGTAATAACACTGGCACTGGTACCCGCCACCGCCATTCAACAACAACTCATGGTAACTGACCTTAGTTGGTTGATATTGATAGGGTTGCTGCTAAAGGAAATGGTTGTTGGGTTATTGTTGGGGTCACTGCTATCCATGCCGTTTTGGATGTTTGAATCCGTGGGCGCACTGTTTGACAACCAGCGCGGAGCATTGATCGGCGGGCAACTGAACCCGGCGCTGGGCCGGGATGTCACGCCGCTCGGTCATCTGCTGAAAGAGACGTTTATTCTGCTGCTGATATTAACCATCGGCATCTCCGGCCCAATGCAAGTTATCTGGGACAGTTATCAGATCTGGCCACCCCTGCAATGGCTTCCACCATTGTCTGAGCAAGGATTTCACACCTATCTGGATCTGTTAAAAGAAACCTTCAGCCACATGGTGGTGTATTCCGGTCCACTGGTGGCACTGTTGTTGTTACTGGAATTCAGCATCGCCATGCTCAGTCTCTATAGCCCGCAACTACAGGTTTACGTGCTATCGGTACCGGCAAAATGCCTGGCCGGTATGTCATTCTTTATTGTCTATCTGCCAGTAGTGCAATTTCTTGCAGAGGGTCGAATTATGGCCTTGCCCGACCTGAAATATCTGTTGCCGCTGTTTTTTTCCGTTCACCCCTGAACAGAGTGGCAAGGAGTCAGTGTGAGCGAAAAAACCGAAAAACCCACGACCAAAAAATTACAGGATGCGCGGCGCAAAGGGGAAGTTGGCCAAAGCCAGGATGTACCAAAATTACTGATTTGCATCGGTCTACTGGAAACTATTCTGGCGCTGGCAGACCACAGCATGGGAAAATTGCAGTCATTGATGCAACTCCCTCTGGCACGTCTGAGTGACCCATTCGGCCATGCGGCAGAAGAAATTTTCAGTGAAGCGTTATCCCTGCTTGCTACGTTTTGCCTGCTTACCATCAGCGTAGCAGTGCTGTTACGTCTGGTCGGCGGGTGGCTCCAGTATGGCCCGCTGTTTGCGCCGGAAGCACTGCGAATTGACCTTAGTCGACTGAATCCCATCAACCAGTTCAAACAGATGTTCTCCATGCGAAAACTGACGGAGATGCTAACCAACATTCTAAAAGCGAGCACCATCGGCACGATATTTTATCTGGTCATTATCCCCGATCTGGAGTCACTGGCGGAGCTGTCTTACGGTGACCTGGACGGGTTCTGGCACGGTGTGGCGAAAATATTACACCACAGTGCACGCACCACCCTGACAGCTCTGCTGGTATTGTCCGCCCTGGATTTTGGCCTGCAAAAATATTTTTTTATGAAACAACAACGTATGAGTCATGAAGATCTCCGTAGTGAACATAAAGATTCCGAAGGTGATCCGCACATGAAAGGACATCGTAAGTCACTAGCGAATGAGATATTGAATAAACCGGCCACCCAGCGCCCCAAAGGCAAAGTTGAAGATGCGGACTTGCTGCTGGTCAACCCTACGCATTATGCGGTGGCGCTGTTTTATCGGCCGGGAAAAACACCGTTGCCTCGCATTCTATGTAAAGGGAAAGATAATCAGGCGAAAGAATTGATCACCCGCGCCCATCAAGCCGATATTCCGGTGATCCGTTTTGTATGGCTGGCCCGGACGCTTTACCATATTCCGGCCGGTAACTACATTCCCCGCGATACTTTACAGGCAGTCGCACAGGTTTACCGGGTATTACGTCAGTTGGAACAGGAGCAGAAAAGGGAAAAAGAGATTATTGAAATCGAGTAAAGCACAGGTAAATATCGATACCCCAAATAATTCGAGTTGCAGGACAGCGGCGAGAGAGTGAATCCCGATGAGCTTACTCAGATAAGTGATTCGGGTGAATGAACGCAGCCAACACACCTGCAACTTGAAGTATGACGGGTATATACGAAAAATAAATTACGTCGGCTGCGGTTGTCAGTATCACCCGCCTGATTGTTGCTTAATTTATCATCCACGGTCTGTAAAGAAATGATGGCACCGTCAAATATCGTTGCAATAAAAAACCTGCATGTGAATCAGATATCTGGTAATGAAAACAAATTAATGAAACAGATATTTCTAACAGGCAAAAGCGCGTTATGTTTAAATCTTTTTTTCCACATCCAAAACTGTTTTTTTCTTCCGCTTTATTTTGGACATTGCTGTCTGTTGTACTCTGGTATACATGGGGAAAACCATTAGGCAATAGCCTGTTGCATATCACGCAACCATTACCCAACAGTGCAACACGCTTCTGGTCACCGCCTTTTTTATGGTTTTATGGTTATTATCTGCTCAGTGTCGGTATTTTTGCCACCGGCTGGTTTGTTTTTTCGCCTCACCGCTGGCAGCGTTGGTCAATCCTCGGTTCCGCGCTGATCATCTTTGCCACCTACTTCTCTGTTGAAGTTGGCGTCGCGATAAACGCCTGGTACGTCCCTTTTTATAATTTGATTCAGAAAGCCTTGTCGACACCTCATGCGGTAGCTATTGGCAGTTTCTATCATGAACTGGGAATATTTCTCGGCATTGCATTAATCGCCGTGACAGTGGGTGTTATGAATATGTTTTTCGTCAGCCATTATGTCTTTCGCTGGCGTATGGCAATGAATGACTACTACATCTCTCATTGGCCACGTCTACGTCACATCGAGGGCGCAGCACAGCGTATTCAGGAAGACAGTATGCGCTTCGCCTCAACGGTGGAGGGGTTGGGTGTCAATCTGGTTCAGTCAATCATGACATTGATTGCGTTTTTACCCATATTGATTTCATTGTCATCCCATGTAACTGAATTACCCATCATCGGCCATATTCCCTATGCACTACTGATTGCTGCCATTATCTGGTCGCTGATGGGAACCGGGTTACTGGCGATAATCGGGATCAAACTGCCAGGACTGGAGTTCAATAATCAGCGAGTAGAGGCCGCCTATCGTAAAGAACTGGTGTATGGAGAAGATAATGAGGAGCGGGCAGCCCCGGTTACTGTGCGGGAATTATTTACTCACGTACGTAAAAACTATTTTCGTCTCTATTTCCACTACACCTATTTCAATATTGCGCGGGTATTGTATCTGCAAACCGATAATATATTTGGTCTGGTAGTCCTGTTGCCATCCATCGTTGCCGGAAGTCTGACGCTCGGGCTGATGACACAGATTACCAATGTGTTTGATCAAGTACGCAGTTCATTCCAGTATCTGATCAACTCCTGGACCACCATTGTCGAACTACTGTCAATCTATAAGCGTCTGCGCAGTTTTGAGGCAACAATTACAGATAGCGATGATTTCGTTCAGGATCCCAAAGATACGCCATCACATCAGATTGCTGACAACGTCGGAGCATCCTGACCATGACCCCGCGTCGTGGGGGTTGCCCATGACGCGGTTTCCACGTGTCAATGACCGTCGCGTAACCTCATATCTATTACAACGCCATCTGGTACGAGATCATCTTAGTGAAGCTCAACCAGTGCAGTGTAGTTTTTCCCTTCCACATCGGTAAATTCAACCGTGAGTGGTTTATGGTCATCCATGGTTAAATCTGCTGGCAGTGTAAGTGACCAATTGGCTTTGGATCCTAGCTGGCAACGTACTGCATAAGCCATTGCTTTACAGGTTGACCATGGTGCAAATTGATTTTTCAATGTCACTTTGGCTGGGTCTTTTAAATCCGCGGCCTGGTAGCTTATCAGCGTTTGTTCCTGTTGGATTAACGAAACCTTTGTCACATAGGCCCCTTGCGTATCTGGACCCGTTTTTATGTAAGTAGCGACCTGCAAGTGATGATCCATCAGGGTGACATTGGATAATGTAACTGTTGGGTGCGCATTATCCACACGGTGACCGAGCGGCGTGATAAGTGCTCCATAATTGTAACCGTAAAACCCAACAGCAAACACGATAGAGATGACTGCCATTGTCGAAGCGAATTTCATCACCTGCCTGGTTGTTAGTGGCAATGGCCCACTGGTTAACCATACCAACCAACGAGCACCGCTTCTCTCAATCATCGGCAGCAACAGTTGATCCACCGCGCACTTGCCACCGCCAGTGACCAGAACGACAGCCGACATGGCAAACCCACAGGCCGCCATGGTCCACTCATCCAGGCAGGTGGTTCCCATCCAGCCAAAAATGATCATTAAGGTCACCGACAGACCCAACCCGATAAAGGACATAAACCGAGTGGCAAAGCCGACGATCAATCCCACGCCCACCACCAGTTCAACCAGCGTGAAAAAGACTATTGCAATGTGCAGCAGCATTGGATGGGCCAGCAACCAATGCATTACACCAGAGAGATCAAATGCCATGCCCGGTGCAGCATGTACCAGCTTGTTAGCAAGATAAGCGGGTGATGTTGGATCCAACTTAGCCAGGTCATAAATCAACCTGCGACTCGCGCCGCCCCAGTAAGTCCAGCCGGAAACCAAACGAACGGCGAGCGCCATCACGCCCACAAGCTGCCAGAACAAAGGCGAAAGCGAAAGCGATTGGTCTGTAACCGGCTCCATCGTGTTAATTTTATTCATTGAGTACCTGCTGATTGAAAGGTTTAACCCTAAATAACGGCAAGTTGCAGAAAGACAGCAACACAGCGAACCCTTAGCGCTGACTCAAACAGGTGCCTGGAGTGGGCGAGGAAAGCCAACGCACCTGCAACTTGAAGTATGACGGGTGTGGTTAAATCGTAATTAATATAAAACACTTAATCATATCACTTTATTTTGACAGAAATCATGAAACAGGCCATTAACATACTAATTAAGTAACATATTATGTACAGAGATGTATTGTTAACAAATTATTTGATTACTCATCTTTTTAGGTAACAAAATATGTTTTTATGGTATGTGACTGCTACTGATGCAGCAGTTTGTATTGCTATTTTTGTTTTCTGACAATAACCACGTGTCATGGTGATTCCCCCATGACACGGTTTTCAGTTTTCAGTGACCACCACACACCAGCCCTACCGCGACCAGAACGCCCATGCTGTCGCCAATGGAGCAATCAGCAGGCTGTTTCCTGGCACATTACCACTCACTGAAATTGAAAAATTCGTGATACCAGCGTAAAGAGAACCTCGCCAGCAGGTAGCTGAGGAACGAACCGGCATTGAACGATAGTGGAACAATCGTAATGATGATAAGACTCGCTCGATGCAGTTCTGCAATAACCGTTGAGCAGCACACGGGTATCAAACAGTGGATACAGTAATTTTAGTGATGCGAATAGATCAATAACGAATTATACCATCGGTTATTATAGTCAGCTCAGTCCCCCATATAACGATGAATTAACATCAAATGAATCATAATGATTACATTGGAAAAACGCTAAAGCGTAATCAATTTCTATTGACTACTGCATACTGTAATATTTTAAAGAGATGAAGAATCATTAATTCAATTAGCAGAATAAAAGTTTTTTGTCTGTATTGTTATGTTGATAGTATCTAAAATGCTTATATTATTTCTCAGTTAAATAATTACTGACGTAATGAGTTAAAGAGTAACCTTTATTACTCCAGCCCACTTTTACTTACTAACAAAACCCAATAAGATATGATTATACATAGCAATAATAATCAACTTAATTAGAAGGCAAATAATTTTGAAAACAACAATTTAGGTTTTTATTTATAATAAAATCATAAATATAAGAAAAACCAAAAATATTGGGTAAATTATTTTAAAATGATGACACTGCTACGCATCTGTTTTTATAAATTCAAATAAATCACCAGCACATTGAATACATTGCATTTTTGTATAAAAAATATTTTAAATAAAAAAATAAATATGATTATTTCTTTTTTAAACAACAACAAACACGAAATTTATAAATAAAAAAATATACTTGCACAATAAAAAAAACAGACAATAATTACGTTATTCCGGAACGAAATGCCGTAGCCAATTGGCTCAAAATAACGCTTATTTAGTTCATACATACTGAAAGGAATATAAATTATGTCTTCCTATTCTATCTCTGTATTAAATTCCAGCGGCGCTCCCGCGAATGTTGCCATCTATCAAACTTACCCTAACCTCAAAACAGGCTTGCCCTTGGTATGGCTCCTGCAAACGGTCAACAATGGGAATACAAATAGCTACAATTGGTCAATAGATTGGGCTCTCAACTGGGGTACCACTGAACAGCCATTGGCACCTGGCGTTTTATGGAGTTCCGGTGGCCCCCTCCAGAACATGAATCCTACTGCTGCCGGAGGAAACAACGAGATGGGTGTGACTTACTCTAGTGGTCAGTTTCAAACGTCACCCACAGCGTTCTATGATCCGGAGGTGCCTAGCGGCAGCATGTTAGTGAAAACCGACGCATCATTTACTGTTTCACAATCACTGGCGATGAGCCTTGCTGTTTACATGAATTCTTTGCCAGCATTTGCCATGCAAGGCAAACCAAATGGGAATTTTTTATTTGATACACACCCAACCTATTGGATTTGCACCACAGACTCAAAACAAGGTGTTGCTGTTTCGGGAACATTTGTCAGTAGTCCAACACAGTTCTCCTTCACCGAAGGCGTAACTTCGTTGAAATTCAAACTCACTGATACTTTACAATTTGTTTTGCTGACGTCTTAAGGATCAGTAGCATTTTGTTCTCAGCCGTCGTTTAAGAAAACCAATCTGTTGTTTTCTACAGATTGGTTTTTCGAAATATAGTATTGAGCGTTGAGGAGTTCTCTTCAGCCCTTATCAAGAAGAAATTGATTTTCATTATTTGATCCCATTCATGGGTCATCACGTTATCCAGCAAATACTGCCGTCCATGCTTGCTGTTGAGAAGGAAGCGTCGATCATGACTTATTCCGTGAACGTAACTAATAGCAGTGGTGCACCACAGAATGTGGCCATATTTCTGGCTGATGCTTCAGACATTAATGAATTTTCGCTCGTTTGGTTAGTGACGACGATTAATAATGGTGGGAATTACTCGTTCAAGTGGGATCAAACTGATTTTGGATTAGGCTGGGGGAATACGTCTCAACCCGTTGATATCGGTGTTCTATTCACCTCAGGACAATCCCCAACACCCGTCTCTCCAACCACCGCAAATAGCAATAATGCACTTCCTGTTCAACACAATAATAACGGTTTTTTTTCTGGTACTCCTTATTTAAACCCAAATATTCACAACAAGTTAGAAATCACGACAGATGCCAGCTTTACCGTTTCCGCTTCATTGACAATGAGCGTTGCATTATATGTTGCCCAGTACCCGGCATTAGTCATGCAAGGTGCTCCAAATACCCGCTATTATTTCGATATTGCACAAATTTCATACTATCTAACAGTAACCGACCTTAAACAAGGCGTTATGCTGCCAAAGCTAAATACGCAACTCGATGAAAGCTCAATTATACAGTCAAAGTCCAGCTTGAGTACGCCGACTAAGATTGCATTCGGATCCGGGGCAATGGACTTGACATATATTTTGGACGGTACTTTGACTTTCTGCCAAACCTGACTTACGTACATCGATCATCGGTTGATTTTTAAAGAAGGGTGTCATGGAGACATTCGCGTCTATCGGATAATGACCGTAAATGATGATAGTTCAAAAATCTTTACGACACACTCGTCACCAATCGGTGGCAAAGGCAAAAGAAGCTGAAATGTTGCAACGAACGTCTTCGCTTGTTTTTACAGATTTTCATACACGAAAAAAAGGACACTAATATGATGAATATAAAATATTTTTACCACTACCTGACGACGGGCATGATCTTGGGTGCGTTCACCGCCTTGTCTGCCCCCGCTTTTGCTGTCGACCTGCCGTTCAGTGCCAACTGTACCAATTATGCAGCCATTCAGGTCGGGGCACCCAACACCGGCATCACATTCCGGAAAAACCCCAATAGCCCCGCGACCCGGGCTGCAACGGCGACAATCTTCAGGATCGGTGGACTCAATAACATCACTATCCCAGCGAACGTCTCATCGTGTTTCTACGCGGTGCAAGGCAACGACAGTTATTGCTTCCAGGCTTCCAACAACCCTGCTGCTTTTATGAATATAAACGCGGTCGCCAACACAAACACCGCTGCAGCGCCAAACTGCCAGTAGACCTATGGGCGGACCAGAGTACATTCTGGCACGTATCTGCTCAAATGAGATTTTGCAAAGTTTGAGGTGCCATCACGCGAAAACCGATGCTATTGAAAGTAAGATCATAAATGGAAGTAGAGGATTAAATTTTTTTATGACGTGAGTGTCTTCAATTATGTCAATAACATGAAGCCCTTTTCGAGCAAAGGTTTTGTTTTGTACCTTCTACAAAACGGGTGGAAACACAGGGATAACCGCTGATGCAGTTTGTATTGCTATCTTTGTTTTCTGACAATAACCACGTGTCATGGTGATTCCCCCATGACACGGTTTTCAGTTTTCAGTGACCACCACGCAACCGCTCCGTCCGGCGACGCAGAAGCTCCATCACCACCAACAGAATCAGTGCCGCCGCCACCATCAGCGAAGCGGCGGCGGCAATAGTGGGATCCAGATTCTCACGAATGCCGGCAAACATTTGCAACGGAAGCGTTCGCTGGCGTGGACTGGCTAAAAACAGCGTGACAACAACCTCATCAAATGAAGTGGCAAATGCAAACAGTGCACCGGAGAACACCCCTGGGGCAATCAGCGGAAATGTCACCTTACGAAACGCAGTCAATGGCGATGCGCCAAGACTGACAGCCGCCCGCGTCAGATTCTGATCGTAATTCTTCAACACTGCCATCACGGTGATCACCACAAAAGGCACACCCAGCACCGCATGAGCCAGCACCAACCCAACATAACTGTTAAGTAAAGACAGTTTGGCGAAGAAGAAAAACATGCCTACCGCCACGATGACCACTGGTGCAATCATCGGTGATATCAATACTGCCATCACCAACGATTTACCACGAAACTCGCCACGCACCAGCCCTACCGCAGCCAGAACGCCCAGTGCGGTTGCCAGCAATGTCGCAAATGGGGCAATCAGCAGACTGTTTCCCAGCGCATTCAACCACTCACTGGAATTGAAAAATTCGTGATACCAGCGTAAGGAGAATCCCGCCAGCGGGTAGCTGAGGAATGAACCGGCATTGAATGATAGTGGAACAATCACCAGTACCGGCACCACCAAAAACAGCAACATCGCAGCGCCATAGAAGTTAAAAAAGGTATTCCACAAACGGATAACCAGCGCACCCTGTTGTCTCATTTCCCTATCCTCCTGTTAATGCGCAGCCGCTTCTGCATTGGTACGGGTAACACGCATATAAACCACATACAACAACGTGACAATAACCAGCAACTGTGTGCCTAATGCGGCCGCCATTCCCCAGTTCATGGTGGTATTGGTGAAAAACGCCACGAAATAACTCAGCATTTGATCACCTGGTCCACCCAGCAATGCTGGCGTGATGTAGTAACCAATCGCCATCATGAATACCAGCAACGCCCCCGCCGTGACACCTGCATAGGTCTGAGGTATGTATACGCGCCAGAAAGCGATAAATGGATGCGCCCCCAGTGAAATCGCGGCTCGCACATAGTTGGGAGAAATGCCTTTCATTACGGCATACAGCGGTAACACGAAAAATGGCATCAAAATGTGAGTCATGGAGATATACACCCCTACCCGGTTGAAGACCAACACCAACGGGTGCTCAATAATGCCAAGTCCAAGCAGCGCATGGTTAATCAGACCGCCGGATTGCAGTAACACAATCCAGCTAGCCGTCCGAACAATCAATGAGGTCCAAAACGGCAACAGAACCAGAATCATCAACAGATTGGCCCGGTTAGTAGGTTGTTTCGCCAACCAGTATGCCAGCGGGTAACCCAGGCCAACACACAATAGCGTTACTACGCCAGCCATCAGCAAAGTGCGGAACAAGACAGTTACATAAAGCGCCTGATCGGCGGGTTGCTGCACGATTTTCTGCGTTTGCGGATCGACTTTATGGTCGAATACCGCCAGTAGGTAATAGCTGGTGAACGGCCTTGATGCCCGGGCAATGGTCTTCCAGGTGGTCACTTCGCCCCACAGGGGCTGGTTGGCAATTAGCTGGCCACGTATATCAGGAGTATCTTCCTGCGGTAGCTTACGCAGCGTCCGGCTAATCAACGTGCGGTACATCGAGTCTTCATACCCCAACCGTTTGGTGATGGTAGACACCTGCCCGGTGCTGCGCGCGTTGCGTAAATCCGTCACCAGGGCCTTGAACACCGCCTCGTCCGGCACGCTCTTGCCTGACCATTGCCGCATTGCGGCAATGGTGGAAGGCATACTGACACGGAGATCGGGGTTTGACACGCTTTTGCCCAGAATCGAGGTAATAGGGAAAAGAAAGCTCACCAGGATAAACAAGAACAATGGCGCAATCAGCAGTAGCGACCGTCTTTTATAGCGGGCTTGTGCCACACGTAATTGCTGTTTCAAACTGGTTGTTGCTTTTTTATTGCCTGATAGCGGCTCAACAGCCAACGTATCGTTCTGGGGCATAAGCTATATCTCCTTGTTATGTTAGACCGGTTCGTTCTTAACGAGCAGCCCAGGCATTAAAGCGTTGTTCCAGTTCCTCACCGTGATCGACCCAGAACTCGTTGTTAACTTGCAACTCTTGCGACAGGTTTTCCGGAGCCGTAGGCAGATCGGCGACGACGGCAGGTGGCAGCAGACTGGTCGCCTTCACATTGGTTGGACCATAGGCAATATTTTCAGCGAATACTTTCTGATTTTCTGGCTGATTAGCGAAAGCGATGAATTTCTCCGCCAGCGCTTTATGTTTAGACCCCTTCACAATAGCCCAGTTATCCAGATCGTAGATGCCGTCCTTCCATACGATATGAATACCGGGTTTTTCTTTCTGCGCCACAGCAACACGGCCGTTATAGGCGGAAGTCATCACCACATCACCGGAAACCAGCCATTGCAGCGGCTGTGCGCCAGATTCCCACCACTGGATATTGGATTTGATCTGATCAAGCTTTTTAAAGGCACGATCAACGCCTGCCGGAGTTGCCAATACCTTGTACAGATCCTCGCGTTTCACACCATCCGCCAACAACGCAATTTCCAGTGTGAATTTGGCGCTCTTACGCAGTGCTCGTTTGCCGGGGAATTTTTTCACATCCCAGAAATCAGCCCAGCTTTTAGGTGCCTGTTTCAGTTTGTTCGCGTTGTAGGTCAGTACCGTTGACCACACAAAGATGCCAGCGCCACATTCAGTAACCGCGCCATTGACGTACTGAGACGGGTCGCCCAGTTTTTTCCAATCCAGTGGCTCGAACAGTCCTTCGTTGCAACCGCGCATCAGCTCCGGCCCTTCGACTTCTACCACATCCCAGCCAACCTGCTTGGTTTCCACCATGGCACGAATACGTGCCATTTCACCGTTGTATTCCCCGGCTTCAATAGTGTCTTTATTCGCGGCCATAAAAGGTTTGTAGAACGCTTTTTCCTGCGCATCTTTGTTAGTACCGCCAAAAGAGATGACGGTTAACGTTTCCGCATGTGCCTGAGCGGCCATGGCAATGAAAAGTGCAGATACGGCAAATTTTTTTAACATAGTCTGGCTCCTGGAGAGTTAGTCAACGCAATGCCAAAACGGCAACATCGTAAAATCGTTTCCGATGCATCATGTACCATCATATAAAGCATATTTCGTGCCAATATCTGATAAATGTCGGTAGGGTTAACGCGATGGGGCAGAAAAGCGTGACGCCAGAAGATAGGCAAAGCGCCCTGTTTTTAGAACTATTGTTATTGAGAGTTTACTGCTTTGTTATGGTGCTTCCAGGAAAGACAGATGCACCATAATAGAACAACGGCAAAGCGAGACGTCCCTGTCTTTCCTTGCGTCAAACTGAAGGAGTGAGGTCTACACAGAGATATTTCATCTCCAGATAATCCTCGATACCGAACCGTGAACCTTCACGGCCCAAACCTGACTGTTTCACACCGCCAAATGGAGCCACTTCGTTCGAAATCAGGCCAGTGTTGATACCTACCATGCCGTAATCAAGCGCTTCGGGTACTCGCCATTGACGAATGGCATCCCGGGTATAAACATAGGCAGCCAGACCGAACTCCGTATCATTGGCCATGGCGACAACTTCAGCCTCTTCACTGAACGGAAACAGCGGCGCGACCGGGCCAAAGGTTTCTTCGCGGGCAAAACGCATAGTGCGCGTTACATCGCCAATCACCGTTGGAGAGAAGAACGTACCGCCCAGCGCATGAGGTTCTCCCCCCACCAACAAGGTTGCCCCTTGCGACAGCGCGTCATCAATGTGTTGCTGCACCTTGCTGACCGCATCGTCATCAATCAACGGGCCTTGTGTAACACCGGGTTGAGTACCTTCTCCCACCTTAAGCTTCTTCACTTCCTCTACCAGCCGTGCCGCCAGTGCCGGGTAAATACCGCGCTGGACATAAATCCGGTTGGCACAAACACACGTTTGACCGCTGTTACGAAACTTGGACGCCAAAATACCTTTCACCGCCAGTTCCAGATCCGCATCGTCGAACACGATAAACGGCGCATTACCGCCCAGTTCCAGTGATAATTTTTTCACTGTTGGTGCGCTTTGCGCCATCAGAATACGCCCGACCTCGGTTGAACCGGTGAAACTCAACTTGCGAACCACCGGGCTATCGCACAGGATTTTCCCTACCGAAGGCGCGTCACCGGTCACCACCTGCAATACTCCGGCAGGAATGCCAGCCTGTTGCGCCAATTCCGCCAACGCCAGTGCCGTAAACGGTGTCTGCTCTGCCGGTTTAACAATCATGGTGCAGCCTGCCGCCAGTGCTGGCGCAACCTTGCGGGTAATCATCGCGGCCGGGAAGTTCCACGGCGTAATCGCCGCGCACACCCCGATCGCCTGTTTAATTACCAACAGACGCTGGGTGGCCTGTGGTGACTGCAACACACTGCCTTCAACTCGTTTGGCTTCTTCGGCAAACCAATCGATAAACGACGTGGCATAACCGATTTCCCCCAACGCTTCAGGCAACGGTTTTCCCTGTTCAGCAGTAAGTAACGCAGCTAAATCATCCTGATTTTCACGAATCAGCCGTGCCCATGCCTGTAACAGCGCCGCACGTTCTTTTCCAGTACGCAAACGCCACGTAGTCAGCGCCTGCTCCGCCGCGTCAATCGCCTGACGGGTTTGATCGGCAGTCACCAGCGGTACAGTTCCCAACGTTTCACCCGTCGCCGGATTGTTCACAACCAGATTTTCACCGCTCTGGCTATCCAGCCACTCACCGCCAATCAGGCATTGCTGGCGGAATAAAATATTATTTTTCAGTTGCATAGCTATCCTTTTACTGAGTCAGGACGCGGGTCAGGATGTCCAATGCTTTACTGAACTGAGCATCAGGAATGGTCAGCGGGTACAGGAAACGGATCACGTTGCCATGCACACCACATGTCAGCAGCAGCAGCCCCTGATTCAGCGCCTCTTTTTGGAATGTCTTGGTAATCTCCGCACTAGGTTTACCCGTTTGCGGATCATTGAATTCTACCGCCACCATTGAGCCACGGGCACGAATATCGACGATCGCCGGGCACTTCGCTTTCAGACTTCTCAGCGTCTCTACCAGTGTGGCTCCCAGTTGCTGCGCACGCTGGCACAGTTTTTCGTCTTCAATCACATCCAGTACCGCCAGAGCTGACGCCACCGCCAGGGGGTTACCGGCATAGGTGCCACCCAGTCCACCCGGTCCTGGGGCATCCATCACGTCAGCGCGACCAACCACGCCGGAAATCGGGAAACCGCCCCCCAGGCTTTTCGCCATGGTGATCAGATCCGCTTTTTCTTCGTAATACTCCATCGCAAACACTTTGCCAGTACGGGCAAAACCGCTTTGTACTTCATCGGCAATCAACAGTATGCCGTGCTCATCACACAGTTTACGCAGTGCGCTGATGAATTCCGGTGGCGCCACATTAAAACCGCCTTCACCCTGTACAGGTTCCAGCAGAATAGCCGCCACCTGATCAGCAGCAATATCGGTATGCAGCAAACGATCGATATTTTCCAGCGACTGTTCTACCGTGACGCCATTATGCTCGCTAGGATATACCGCGTGAAAAATGGACCCTGGGAATGGGCCAAAACCAGTGGAATAAGGTGCCACTTTGCCAGTCAATGTCATGGTCAGCAATGTACGGCCATGGAAAGCAGCGTTAAAGGCAATCACACCAGGGCGTTTGGTATAAGCACGAGCAATTTTCACTGCATTTTCAACAGCTTCAGCACCCGTCGTAAAGAAAGTGGTTTTTGCCGGCCCGTGGATAGGCGCTATCGCATTGATACGTTCGGCCAGCGTGATATAGCTGCCATAAGGCACAACCTGATAAGCGGTGTGAGTAAAACACTCCAGCTGTTCACGCACTGCAGCCAGAATTTTCGGATGGCGATGACCAGTGTTCAGCACTGCAATCCCAGCAGAAAAATCAATATATTCATGGCCTTCTACATCCCACAGCGTAGCATTCTCCGCCTTGGCAGCAAAGAAATCACACATTACCCCTACACCACGCGGCGTGGCGGCCAAACGGCGTTGATTTAATTCGCTATTATTCATTTTCTGCTCCGATTCGATGAACACACCCAATAGGTTATGACTGACAATTTTATGCCTTAGTGTTGCTATTTATGCGCGCTATGGCCCTATAATCCAGAGCCAGTTTTTAATATTTGAGGGGTCCACTTTGCGCTCACTACTGACTGACTTGCTATTGCAGGGGCTGGAAAGCCAACAGGAAGGCACATTAAACAAACGTCTTTACGATACTATCCGGCTGGCCATTCTGGAGGGTGCCATTACAGCTGGGCGGCGCTTGCCCTCTTCGCGGGATCTGGCGCAGCAGCTTTCGTTGTCACGCAACACGGTGATCGCCGCCTATGAACAGTTGCTCGCCGAAGGATACATCGAAACCCGTACCGGGAGCGGTACTTATGTAACAGAACAGCTGCCGGACACGGCAATTCCGAACTTGCGTGACGATACTGAACCCGCCCCCAGTCCAGTGGTACAGGAGTTTTCCCGCCGGGGCTTGCATTTGCTGGGTTATGCCGGAGCATCGGCAAAACAATGGGGGGCTTTTATGCCGGGCATTCCTGACATCACCAGCTTCCCACATGATCTGTGGCGACGGCTGCAAACTCGTCTCGCTCGTCGACTCAAACCGGAACAGCTCTCCTATTCACCAATCGGCGGATGCCCGGAACTACAGCGCTCGCTGGTGGACTACCTGCGGATCGCACGCTCAGTAGAATGCACGCCGGATCAGATTCTGATTACCGAAGGGACGCATCAGGCAATGGATTTGCTGGCAAAAATGCTGTGCAATCCTGGCGATCTGGCCTGGCTTGAAGACCCATGCTACTGGGGGATGCGTAACGTACTGACTATCAATGGCCTACGGGTCGCCCCGATAGAAGTGGATGAGCAAGGTATGGTGCCGCCGGATAAGGTTTCCCCTCAATGGGTGCCACGACTGATTTGCGTTACACCATCCCACCAGTACCCTCTGGGGTCAGTAATGAGCCTGGCGCGTCGTCAACGGTTGTTGGCGCTGGCCCAAGAGCACGGAAGCTGGGTGATTGAAGATGACTATGACAGTGAATTCCGTTTCTCCGGTAGCCCAATTCCAGCGTTACAAGGGTTAAAAAACCAGCCGCCGGTGATTTACATCGGGACTTTTAGCAAAACGCTGTATCCCGGTTTGCGAGTGAGTTATATGGTGCTGCCCCCTCATCTGGCCCAGGAACTGAAAATTGCCCATGCCGAGCTGTACCGTGGTGGACATTTACTGACTCAGCTAACACTGAGCCAGTTTATCAGTGAAGGACATTACGCCGCACATATCCGCCGTATGCGTCTGCTGTATGCCCGCCGTCGCACCCTGCTAAGCGAATTGATCGTACAGCATCTGGGTGAAGACTATCTGGGATACAACAGTAACGCCGGGTTGCACCTGATTATGCGGTTGCCCGATACAGTGGATGATGTGGTACTCAGCGCTCGCATTCTTCAACGCGGTGTGATGGTAAAACCGCTCTCCAGCTACTATCTGCACCCCACGCATCAACGAGGTCTGTTACTGGGTTACGCCAGTGTGGATGAAGATGAAATGGTGCGAGCATTTGGCGTGATTGTCACCAGTCTGAATGAGCTGAAAGCGTTACCTGATGTTGGGTAATCGCAAGGAAAAAATGCACTTATTTAGTGCATTAAATTAACAATAGATCACTATTTTGAGGCATAGGCAATAAGTCTGATCACGCGGGCAGTAAGAAAATATGGTCAATATGCCCAGTTTTAAGATTTTATGCGTCACCGTAGGTAGAACGTGTGGCTCATGCGTTCAGCGTGCCGGTTTATCCTGACACCCCTGCTCGTCGTGCGCCTATTTCATTAGTAGGCATGGTTTATGCATATAACTTGCTGTTCCAGACACAGTGAGAGAATGAAATAATGAAAACCTATGTCAGCTTCAAGAACATTCAGAAAACCTACGATGGCGATCGATTGGTGGTAAAGAATCTTAATCTGGATATTCAGGAAGGCGAATTTCTGACCATGCTGGGGCCATCTGGTTCTGGCAAAACCACCAGTCTGATGATGCTGGCCGGGTTTGAAACTCCGACGCAAGGAGAAATCCTGTTGCGCGACACACCATTACATCATCTGCCACCGCATCAACGCGGTATTGGGATGGTCTTCCAAAACTATGCGCTTTTCCCGCATATGACCGTGGCAGAGAATCTGGCATTCCCCCTGTCGATCCGCCGCATGAATCGCAGCGATATCAAAGAAAAAGTGGATCGGGTATTGGATCGGGTGAAATTGACAAATCTGGCGGATCGCTATCCGGCACAGATGTCCGGCGGCCAACAACAGCGTGTAGCGCTAGCCAGAGCTCTGGTGTTTGAACCCCGTCTGGTATTAATGGATGAACCGCTGGGTGCATTGGATAAACAGTTACGCGAACACATGCAGTTGGAAATCAAGGCACTACATCAGGCACTGGAGCTGACGGTAGTCTATGTTACTCACGATCAGAGTGAAGCGATGACTATGTCTGATCGGGTGGCGGTATTTAACGATGGCATCATTCAGCAGATGGATTACCCCAACGATATTTATGAGCGTCCACAGAACGCATTTGTTGCCCAGTTTATTGGTGAAAACAACACACTGATCGGCACGCAAACAGGTACCGATGGCGATTATTACCATGTGAGTCTGGATGACGGTACCACGCTGAAAGCACTGAAAGTCCGGCCAAGTTCACCGGGTAAAAAGATTACGTTGTGCATCCGGCCCGAACGGGTAAAAGTTAATGACGAGCATTTACCCACTAGCGCACAGCAGATAAATGCCCGTATTCAGCAGTTTATCTATCTGGGCGACCACGTCCGTTTAATAACTGAAGTCGCCGGACAGCCACAGTTTATGATAAAAATGTCCGCTAACGAGGTGAATCCGGCCTGGAAAATCGGTTCGGAAGTAAAGCTGTCCTGGATGCCGGAAAACCTGCGAGCGTTGGATGTCGTCACGACGCACTAAGACGGATGTGTGTATTTGCTGGCATTGTGATGCATGTCAGTCAGGCGAAGTAGCCACCACGTTCGGCATCCCTTCTGGAACCAAACGTAGTGGCTACTTCAACAACAGGATTAAGTGAAGCGTATTGTAGTTTACGTCTACCTTTAACCGGTTGAAGTCCCTTCCGGAAACCATTTCGATTTACATCGCTGGGCAAAAGTAGCCACGATTTCCTCGTGTATTGCCTGCTTCGGATTAAGCCCGAGTCACATGGGTAACCATCTGGCGTTTGGAGAAAGAGAGAGGTAAATACCCTGGGAGAGTTTAAAACAACAGCAGATGTTGAAGAGATCCGCATCCCCAAGGACGCGGATAATGAATGCTGACTAGCTGCGAATATTACGGTAAATCAATAATACGACCACCGCGCCAATAACCGCTACAGCAAAACTACCAATATTGAAACCATTGACCCGGCCAAAACCAAAGAACGTACTGATATACCCCCCCACCACAGCACCGATAATCCCCAACAAAACGGTCATAACAAAGCCGCTGCCATCCTGTCCAGGTATAATCCATTTAGCAAGAATGCCGGCGATCAAACCAAAGATAATCCATGAAATAATGCCCATAAATACCTTATCCTCTTAGTTTCTACGCCTGTAACCTCAGGCCATCTGCTTAGCGACTTAAGCATTGCACCAAATGCGCAAACTTACAAAAAATCAAACCGGTAAATCCATAAAACAGACAATTCTTTTTCTGAACACACAACGCTCCGGTGCGAGTAAAATCCGGCTGAGATCAAAAAAAGCAGATAAATCCATCGTTATCTCCGCAATCGATAAAAACACTATGCTCAAATTTGATAAGGTACGGGCCTGACTCCGCACCACAGACGGTTATGATGATCGACAGTGATATTACGCTTAAAAAGCTAGAAATTTTTCTGGCATATATGGACACAGAACATATAGGCCGGGCCGCAGAACAGTTGAACCTGAGCAGTGTCAGCGTACATCGCGCATTACACACACTGGAGGAGGGTTTTCGTTGCCCGTTGTTTATTCATCGTGGTCGCAGCCTGATCCCTTTACCTTCCGCACACACACTTATGGATTTCGCCCGCGATATCGTCGGGCTGACAGAGAAAGGTATTCAACAAACCCGGCAAGTGGCAGGTTTTGGTCAGCAACGCATGAAGATTGGCACCATGTATTCCCTGACATTGGAAACTGTCCCCCGTTTGATTATGGGGTTAAAAGTTCGCCGCCCGGAAATCGAAATTGACCTGACGATGGGCTCTAACCGAGACCTGCTCATTCAGTTGGAAAATCAACAGTTGGATGCCATTCTGATTTCGGTTTCTGATAGTCAGGTTGATGCCAGCCATTTCGAAATACTCCCCCTGTTTAAGGATGATATTTTTTTGGCGGCACCGGCTGACTCACCTCTGATCGTGGACGGCCCGGCTGACTTACGTGATTTTCGCGACCAGAAATTCGTTGCGCTGACAGAAGGTTTTGCCACCTACCACGGATTCAGCGAAGCCTTTCAGATTGCTGGTTTTGAGCCGGATATTGTTACCCGCGTCAACGATATTTTTTCAATGATCAGTCTGGTGCAGGCTGGTGTGGGTTATACCCTGTTACCCGGACGGATGAAGAAAGTCTATGAAAATGGCGTACATCTCATGCCACTGTGTGATGACTACCCAATGCGTCAAACCATTGCGCTGGTGTTTGCCCGCAATCGCGAGCTGGATCCTAATGTTTTGGCACTGGCGGCAGAAGGCAGAATGTACGCTCGTGCTGTTGGTACCGTTTGAGTTTTACCGGGCATACCGGCGATAGCGGGCCACAATTTCCGTCACTGCCTTCACCCCCAATTGACAACGGGAAATAGCTTCACCCTGCACCAATGCTCGTCGGGTTAATCCGGTAAGCACCGCGCCGGGCGGCATTTCGATAGCCAGTTGCACACCCCGTTCGCTGGCCGCAATCATCGCGTCATACCAATGCACAGTACACGCCATATTCAATGCCAGATCCCGTGAAATCTGCTCTGGTTGCCAGTACACCCGCCCATTGCTACCACTCAGGTAAGCGACTCGCGGACGCTGCACCTTGACTTTCTGTAAGGCATCGGACAGTTGCTGTGCCGCCTCATCCAGTAAAGCACAATGCGAAGGGACACTGACTGCCAACCGCTGAGCTTTATGGGCGCCAGCGTCACGAGCCCGTTGTATCACTCGTTGCATCGCTGCATCACTGCCGGCAATCACCATCTGATCTTCAGCGTTAATATTCGCCAGATAGACTGGTGATGCCACGCTATACTCTTCTGCCAGCAATCGTTCCATCTGCGGTTGTAGCAAACCGCTTATTGCTGTCAAACCATAACCTTGCGGATAGGCGCATTCCATCAATTCTCCACGCAACGCCACCAGGCGTACCGCATCGCTGAAATCCAGCGCTCCGGAAATCACCGCGGCGGGGAAAGCGCCAATAGACAAGCCACTGACGATGTCCGGCGTGACGTCCAACATGTCCAATTCGGTGGCATAAGCCACACCGGCAATCAGCAGGCACAGTTGAACTGCGCGGGTGTGATGCAGCGCAGAATCGCTATCCAGCGTTAGCACATTCTCACTCAGCGCATCACTGGCCTGCACGACCAGTTGTCGCGAGGCCATATTATCCGGTAACTGATGCAACATACCCGCGACTTGCGCCCCCTGCCCGGGAAACGTAAACAAAATTTTCATAGCGTCATCTCATCGGTGCCCCACGGAGAAACAGATAGCCGTGGGCCAGTATTGGTTTTTATCAGTACCCGATCACTACGCAACCACTCCAGCAAGGCAAAGCCGCCTTGAGGTGTTTCAATCTGGACATCCATGCGGCATGGTATTAATTGCAGGCACTGTGTCAGCTCAATCAACGTTGTGCGTTCAACCGGCTGCGGACAACGCACCACGATATCCAGATCACTGTCGTCATGCATCACCGGAAGCCCGGTTGCCAGCGCATAGCCACAACTGCCGGCCACGCCCCAATGCCAGTTTTTCAACAGGCGCAGCAAACTCATCAGCGCCTGTACTGGCGGCAGGGAAATGAATGGAGAACGCAATAAAACAAAGGCGTCGGTCACCAGTGACTCGGGGGTTGTGATTCGATGCACAGCCGCAGCGTCTACCCAGACGGCAGCCCGCTGACTACGTTGCGTCCCACGAATGCCCGCAGGAATTCGTCCGGCATGGTGTCTGTCCCGACGGACGACCAGTGGTAGACCGATATGCCATTGCCGACTTACCCATTCAGGCAGTTCCTGTTCGGTGCCCAATGCAGCAAGGTCAGCAACCCAGATCAAATCATGCGGACGAATCATCGACAGACTCCAGTTACAATCCGGCAGTCAAGGTGATAAACAACGGCAATGTGATGATACACAGCATCGAGCTAATCAGCAGTGTAGCCTCAGCATCCGGCGACTGTACGCCGAAACGGTTGCCAAAGACGATGCCAAAGAAACCGGCAGACAGAGCAATCATCAGGATCGCAGTAATCGCCACTTCGCCATGTAGTCCCAGTCCCAATACGAGTCCCCATGCCAGTAGTGGCTGCACCAGCAGTTTGGTGATACTGGCAATCACTACCGCACCATTCACCTTCAGCTTACGGGCGGACAAAATGACACCGGTCAGGAACAGTGCCGACGCTGTTGCCGACAAACCTAGCGGTTTAATCGATGTCAGTACGATTTCCGGCATATGGATCCCTACGGCTGAGAGTACCACCCCCAGCAGCGGTCCCCAGACAATCGGTTTTTTCACCGAACGCCACATCAGTACCGGTAGCATCGCGAGAGTGGAACCCTGCGCCTGACCTGCGGCTAGCGCCTTCTCCCGTTCCAGAATCAGCAGGCAGAACGGCGTCATCAGTACCGATCCGCAGGCAATGGATACCGCCACCGACAGCGACGTGGTAGTGGATCCCCCCAGTACGCTACCGAGGATTGGCAAGCCGAGAGCAGCATAGTTGGGCAGCGCCACTGTCAACGTGAGTACCGCCGAATCCTGTGGTGATTTGTGCAGCACACGCGTACAGAAAAAATAGATCGCCGCATAGGTAATCCACATCGCCAGAACCAGCACCACAATCAGTGGCGATTTGTCGACAATGCCGCGCCAGGGCGTCTGTACTGTTGCGCTGAACAGCGCAGCCGGCAGGGCAAAATCCATAACAAAAATATTCAGCAAAGACACATTCTGGTTATCCACCATTTTGGCCTTTCCTGCGTAGAAACCCAGCAACATGATAAGAAAAATCGGGGCCAAGGCATGAATAATCACGTAGGTCATAAATCACCTGTTACCAATAAGAAAAAATTGTTGATGGTACATTCAGCCTGATGTCTGCACGTTGTGGCGATTATCAGGTAGGTGTCAACGTGCTGGTGCGCACTTTTTGCCGCACACACCAGCGCGCACAGCGCGTTTTAGAAAGGTAGGCAACGCATGCCATGCACTACCATTCAGCGCGCATACGTTCCCGCACCAGTTGAGAACTGTGGCGGTTTTTCGCACCTAACCGATTACGCAGATCAGTACCTTGTTGACGGGCAGAGGTAATCGCATCACTAATCGCCGTGTATACCTGTGTTTGTTCATCAACACTGGCATTAAGCGGATCCACGATGGTCAGCAACTGATCCAGCAGCCCCAATGAGTGATAATTTTCAATGTCATAAGCCATCGGCGGAATAGTGGCGGCCAGTTTTTCCAATGCTTCCACCGAGCGCAGTGTAATACGCGCCGCAGAGGCTTTACCCATGGCATGGATCATCACGCCTGCGTCATTGAAAGCGATCAACCGATTAGCCTGATAACCATGCGCCAGAAACGCGCCGGACATCGCCTTGCCGACGATGAGACCAATCACCGGATGCCCCGCCAGTCGAGCACTGGCATAAGCGCCAGCCGCGCCAGCCAGCGCCTGATGGATGCCGAACGCTTCTTCCCGACGACCATAAGCCTGGCTGGCAACGTCGATGATAGCCACGATGGCTCGTTTTTGTGTTTGCTGACGATCTTCCGCCACCACCTGCGTGACCACTTTCGCTAGCGTCCAGCCTTCCAGCAGCCCGACTTCGCCGTGAGCAGCCCGCGGATACTGGTTATTGGCATCCGGTACTACAGCAATAAAACGAGCGGCCTGTCCGTCAATGTCACCGTCAGCGGCACGGACAGATGGACAGAGTCCCGTTACCGGTACGGCTCCCGCAGTGATTAGTGAAAACCAATACGCTCCGCGGCTTAAAGGTAAAGTACTCATGCGCGTTCCTCCCGGGTAAATAACTGTTCGGTCAGCGCGGCGCTAGCCTGCTGGCGGGTATCAAAAGACGTCAACCGGTTCAAGAACCAGTCAAACCGTTCCGAGCGATGCTGTTCCGGTACACCACGTTCCAGACATGCCTGCATGGCAGCTTTTACCGCTGGAAGTGAATCGGCCACTTCCCGATCCACAAAACCACTGCGATAACGCACTGAGCCACCGGTCATACTCCAGATAAACGGACGATCACGGGAGTCATATTCATCAATTCCGGCTTCCTGTTCGATGACCTGTGGACCATTGAGGCCGAGCCGGGCTTCGCGGGTAACGATCAGGTAACTACACAATCCGGCAGCAATCGACATACCGCCAAAACACCCCACCGTCCCGGCAACAATGCCGATAACGGGGGTATAACGACGTAGATCGACAATTGCGGCATGAATATCGGCTATCGCTGCCAATCCGAGATTGGCCTCCTGCAAACGCACACCACCGGTTTCCAGCAGCAGCACGGCCTGCGTGGGAATACCTTTGCGGTTATCCTCTGCGGCCAACTCCAGTGCCGACGCCATCTTGGCACCAGAGACTTCCCCCATGCTGCCGCCTTGAAACGCCCCTTCTACCGCAATCACCACCGTCGAATTACCGTTGATAGTGCCTTTGGCGACCACCATCCCGTCATCCGCCTGCGTCACAATGCCCTGCGGTTCCAGCCACGGCGACGTGATGCGTTCAAACGGCCCCAGTAGCTCGTGGAACGTCCCGTCATCCAGCAGGTTACGCGCCCGCTGGCGAGCACTCAGTTCAATAAAGCTGATGGCATCACGCATGGCTGGCCTCCTCGAAAACCTGTTCGATGCGTAACCGCGCTACACCCGGCGTGGCACCAAAATCATTAATGTCCAGACGGCCAGTGGGCAACGTCGTCAAGGTATTCAGCCGGTCAAACAGCATTTGCCAGTGAACCCGACTGCCGTCAACGGACGTTTTAATCCTGATTGTCAATGTCTGATCCGTGGCGGGTTCATACAAGGCTTCCAGATCACCGGAGCCCACCACGCCCACCAATGCTCTGCCCGGCAGGCTTTGTTGTGCCGGATAACGTAATTCAATACTTTCCATAACGTCCTCTTATCTGGTTACTCCACGGGCCGAGGCCCGATCGAGAAACAATGCGGCGGCGAGTAAATCTGCCGCGCCGCCGGGAGATGCGTTGTACTGCAACAGATGCTTTTCCAATGTTGCCAGCGCCTGACGCCCGTCTGGATGGGAAAAACCACCGGCAGTAAGTACCTGTCTGGCACCTTGTTGCATCGCATCCAGCGCCGCCATCCCACCACGAGACAACACGCAGGTGTCACTCAGACTAGTCATGATTGCCATTAGCGCATCCAGTCTGGCGGCCTGCTCACCACTGTTCATCGCCCGGCTGCGCCATAGCTGCGGTAATGCCAGCCGTATCACATGAGGAAACCCTTGCTGCGCTTCTTCCCGTGCACCGGGAACGTGATAGCGGCGGGTGGCGATCAACCCCTTACTGAAGCGTTTAGGACTGGCAGAGTCAGACAGTTGTGCCAGTTGTGCCGCCTGTTGCGCCACCTGTTCAGGTGCGCCTCGGCCACCGAGCATGCCAGAGGCCGTTACCAATAGCCCCAGTGCCCAAATGGCGCCGCGATGAGTATTGACGCCAGCGGTGGCCTGCATCATGACAACTTCGCCCTCACGTCCTATTTCTCCGATCTCCCGGCGCAGCGCGACATCGGCTCGGCGTTGCCAACCCGCCAGCGCCAGCGCATGAAATGTCGGTTGCAGGCTATAGGCGGAACGCTCCATCAGTGCCAGCGACAGATCCTGATGAGCACCGTTGCCACGGCTGTCCACCAGGCCCGGTTTTGGCGACAAGCGAACCTCATCCAGTAGTGCATGAGTCGCCTGTTCTGCCAGAAAAGCGGCGCCGGTCTCAGCAGCGCGATCGAAAAAGCAGGAAGGAGATAGCATTACCAGCTCCGGAATTTAGCCGGTGGGTTATACAATCCGCCGGACCATTCAACCAAATCGGAAATGCTGCCCGCCGCCAACAGTGAACGACTTGCATCGGTACGGCGAATCCCCATATCTTCCGGGAATACCACCTTGCCTTCCTGCCGCAGGCTTGCCACGCGTTTGGCATCTACGCCCAAACCGATATCAGTAATGCCTGCCACTGCGGCGACCATTGCCCGCCGTTCTTCCAGCGATTTGGCGCGGTACAGGTAGGCGATCCCTTCCTCAGTCAGAACATGGGTGACGTCATCACCGTAAATCATGACCGGCGCTAATGGCATTGATGTCTCTTTAGCGACATCAACAGCATCAAGTTTTTCCACGAATGTGGGTTTGGCGCCTGCCTGGAAGGTTTCCACCATCTGTACTACCAGCTTGCGGCCACGCTGAAGCGGATCGGGTTCCTCAATCATGTCCAGCCAGGCTGGGGTAGCGTGACGACGACCATGCGGATCGTGCCCCATGTTGGGTGCGCCGCCGAAGCCGGACAAGCGCCCGCGGGTAACGGTAGACGAGTGCGCCAGCCCATCAACCTGTAAAGTTGAACCAATGAACATATCGACGGCGTACTGCCCGGCCATCTGGCAGAATGCGCGATTGGAGCGCATCGAGCCGTCTCTGCCGGTAAAGAAAACATCCGGGCGAGCGGCAATATAGTCTTCCATGCCCAGTTCGCCACCAAAGCAATGAACGGTATCTACCCATCCGCTTTCAATCGCTGGAATCAAGGTCGGATGCGGATTCAGCGTCCAGTGTTTGCAGATCTTCCCTTTCAATCCCAGTTGTTCACCATAGGTGGGCAATAGCAGTTCGATGGCGGCAGTGTTAAAACCAATACCGTGGTTGAGTGACTGCACCTGGTGTTTGGCATAAATGCCTTTGATGGCCATCATTGCCATCAGCACATGCACGGGTTTGATCAGACGAGGGTCACGGGTAAACAGCGGTTCGATAAAGAATGGCTTGTCGGCTACCACCACGAAATCAACCCATGAGCCGGGAATATCCACACGTGGCAGATCGCACTCATCTTCCACCAACTCATTCACCTGAGCGATCACAATGCCGTCTTTAAACGCGGCGGCTTCCACCAATGCCGGGGTATCCTCGGTGCTCGGCCCGGTGTACAAATTACCGTGGCGATCGGCTTTGTAACCAGCGATAAGGGCCACATTCGGCACTAAATCCACATACAGTCGAGCATAAAGCTCGATATAGGTGTGAATAGCACCAATTTCCAGTAAACCATCTTCCAGCAACTGCGAAATACGCAGGCTCTGAGTGCCGGAAAACGAGAAGTCCAACTTGCGGGCAATACCTTTCTCAAAAATATCCAGATGTTCCGGTCGCCCGACACTAGGCATGATCATATGCAGATCATGAATATGTGATGCGCTCACCTCCGCTAATTGGCGAGACAGAAAATCCGCCTGCTTCTGGTTGTTTCCTTCCAGAATGACACGATCGCCGGGCGCAATAAGCTTTTCCAGTGCGGCGATGATGTCATCGGTGGGAATCACTTTTCCTGAGACCAAACCCTGTACGCTCTCAATACGCCGACGCTTTTCCTGACGACGGGTATCCCAAACGCGTGTGGGTTGCTGTTGAAACGACATATATAAACCTCCCCGGTTATTTATTACGTATTACGCGGGTCGCGTTTTTGCGTAGCAATAGAATAGGAAGGCAGCGACTGGCTATCAATTAACCACCTGTTACAAACGTTAGCCTGGGAGTAATGGAAAATTTTAGACTCTAAAAATCAATTAGTTATGATGTGCGATATATTGGCAGCGTCACAGTTGGTCTGAAATCCAGCCCGTTTGAAACGTGGTGGAGATGAAATACAGTGGATTTGAAACATTGAAATGATACGCGGCGTAAAGCCATCTTGCTTTACGCCGCCCTATTTAACCGGTGTGGTTAGTGCACCAGTATAACCAAAAAAACCGATTTTCTTATCTGTTCAGCATTAATATCAGTTAATGTCGGTTCCTCACCAGTTGATAACGGCGCGTCAGATATTCCACCGGCGCGCTCCAGATATGCACCAGCCGGCAAAATGGGAACAACAGGAACAGCGTCATCCCCAGCACCAGATGCAGTTTGAAAATCAGCGCCACATCGGTCAGATGCCCAGACGCGCCACCACGAAACGCCACCACGGCCTGCGCCCATTCCACCAACTTCATCATTTCGCTGCCATCCATGTGTCGGGCAGAGAATGGGATAGTCAACAGTCCTAGCACCGCCTGAATGACCAGCAGCGTCATGATCAAAATATCGCCGGTAGTGGACGTAGCCCGCACTCGCGGGTTAGTCAGGCGGCGCTTCAACAGTAAACCACCCCCTACCAGCGTCAGCACGCCACATAGTCCGCCACCGAACATGGCCATTTTCTGCTTAACCTCAAGCGGCAAAAATGCTTCGTACACCCAGTGTGGCGTCAACATGCCGAACAGATGGCCGCCCAGTACCCCGAGAATGCCGATGTGGAACAGATTGGAGGCCAGTCGCATCCCTTTTTTATCCAGCATCTGGCTGGAGCCTGCACGCCAGCTGTACTGCCCGTAGTCATAACGCAACCAGCTACCGATCAGGAACACCGCACCGGCAATATAAGGATAAATATCGAAAAAAAACAGGTTGATATAATACATTAGCATCCTCCTTTTACCGGCGTGGTATCAAGATTCAGGTATTGTGGTACCACCGCGCCAGTGAAGCGGCGCTGATGTTGAGTCTGTTGCGCCGATGCGCAACCCTGCTCACCGAGGAATTTGACCTGCTCCTCTTCCCACACGGCGTCCAGCGCTTGCGGGGTGTCATCACGGGCTTCGTGGGCAATGCTTTTAGTGACATTGTCACTTCTAAGTACGCTACCGGAAATCGACAACAACAGATCAAACAGCACGGCATACTGGCTGTCACGTTGCTGCAAGCGGGCTCCCAGCAATGCCAGAATTGTCGCGATATCCGTTAATCCGGCACGACTCTGGTCTGGTTTTCGCTGCGCCAGATACTCCAGATACAGCGGCAAATAGTCCGGCAGCTCTTTACTGTCCAGCATCAGGCCGGCCTGACGATACTGTTCCATCAAATCCACCATCGCCTGACCACGATCGCGCGATTCACCGTGTACGTGCTCAAACAGCAACAGTGAAGTAGCACGACCACGGTCAAACAGCTCACAGTATTGCGCCTGTCTATCCAATAAGTCTGATCGGTAAAAATCACCGATAAACTGCATCAGTTGAGCGCTCTGACGCAATGACAGTTCCTCCGTCTGCTCTACTGCCTCCAGTAGCGCCGATTGGTTTTCCCACAGTTCGCAGTCCGGGTAGTCCAGCAGACGGGCAATCACCTGAAGACTAATCATGACCGTTCTCCCGCATGATTTTGCTGTTCATATCCCGCGTCTTGCTACTGACATCAATGGCATCAATACGGCGGCTATTGAACAGGTTGAACGGAGAATCGCTGCCGTGACAGCCGTCACCGAAGCTAAACCCGCAACTTTTGCTTTCCGGGAAGGCTTCCCGCGCTATTTCACGATGGCTGGAGGGAACCACAAAGCGATCTTCAAAATTGGCAATTGCCAGATAGCGGTACATTTCCTGAGCCTGCGCTTCAGTTAAGCCCACCTGCTCCAACGCACGAGTATCGGTAATGCCATCTACAGTTTCAGCCCGCTTGTAGTGGCGCATGGCCAGCATACGTTTCAACGCCAGCAACACCGGTTGAGTATCCCCTGCCGTCAGCAGGTTAGCCAGATATTGCACCGGAATACGCAGGCTTTCGACATCCGGCAAGATGCCGCTATGTGCCAGTTTACCGGCATCAGCAGCGGACTGAATCGGTGACAGAGGCGGCACATACCACACCATTGGCAACGTGCGATATTCCGGGTGCAGCGGTAGCGCCAGCTTCCAGTCCACCGCCATTTTGTACACCGGTGACTGCTGCGCGGCATCAATGACGCTCAGTGGTATGCCATCTTTCAACGCTTGCTCAATGACTGCCGGGTCATGTGGGTCGAGGAAAATATCCAATTGTCGCTGATACAGGTTCTGTTCGTTATCCGCTGATGCTGCCTGTTCAATGCAGTCTGCGTCATACAGTAAAACCCCAAGATAGCGGATCCGTCCCACGCAGGTTTCCGAGCACAGCGTTGGCATGCCGGACTCAATGCGCGGATAACAGAAAATACATTTTTCCGACTTGCCACTTTTCCAGTTGAAGTAGATTTTTTTGTACGGGCAACCGGTCAGGCACATACGCCAGCCACGGCATTTATCCTGGTCGATCAGTACAATGCCGTCTTCGGCGCGTTTGTAGATGGCACCACTCGGACAGGTCGCTACACAAGCCGGGTTCAGGCAGTGCTCACACAGCCGTGGTAAATACATCATGAAGGTATTTTCGAACTGGCCGTACATCGCGCTCTGCATCTGGTCGAAATTTTTATCCAACGCACGTTTGCTGAATTCGCCCCCCAGATCGTCTTCCCAGTTCGGACCGTTTTCGATCTTCTTCATGCGCTGACCGGTAATCAGCGAGCGTGGGCGCGCTACCGGCTGATGCTTGCCTTCCGGGGCCTGTTGCAGATGCTGGTAGTCATAATCAAACGGCTCGTAGTAGTCATCGATGGACGGCACATCCGGATTGGCAAAAATCTTTGCCAGTACACCGACACGACTGCCCATACGGGGTTCCAGCTTGCCGTTGATTTTTCGGATCCAGCCACCTTTCCACTTCTCCTGATCTTCCCAGGCATGAGGATATCCAACGCCAGGTTTGGTTTCGACGTTATTAAACCAGGCGTACTCCATACCTTCACGGCTGGTCCAGACGTTTTTGCAAGTGACCGAGCAGGTATGACACCCAATGCATTTATCGAGGTTCAGCACCATGCCAACTTGTGAACGAATTTTCATTAGGCTTTCTCCTGCCGGCGTTTAGCTGCTGTGCTGTTGGTCTGGATATCGTCCTGGCCTTCGTCATCCAGCCAGTCAATACGCTTCATTTTGCGAACCACCACAAACTCGTCACGGTTGGAACCCACGGTGCCGTAGTAGTTGAAACCATAGGCCAGTTGCGCATATCCCCCAATCATGTGTGTTGGTTTCGGACAGATGCGAGTCACAGAGTTATGAATACCACCGCGCTGTCCAGTTATTTCCGAGCCGGGCAGATTCAAAATACGTTCCTGTGCGTGGTACATCATGGTCATACCGGCAGGAATACGCTGGCTCACCACGGCGCGAGCCGTCAGAGAACCGTTGACGTTAAACGCTTCAATCCAGTCATTATCCACAATGTCCAGATCGCGGGCATCGTCTTCGCTCAGCCAGACAATCGGACCGCCGCGTCCCAGCGTTAGCATCAACAGGTTATCGCTGTAGGTGGAGTGAATGCCCCACTTCTGATGCGGCGTCAGAAAGCTCAGCACCTTTTCCGGATTACCATTCGATTTTTTGTTCAGCAACAGTGTGGTCGTGCGGGTATCCACAGGCGGGCGGTAGACCAGCAGACCCTCGCCAAAGGCGCGCATCCATTCGTGATCCTGATACAACTGCTGGCGACCCGATAGCGTACGCCACGGAATTAACTCGTGAACGTTGGTGTAACAGGCGTTGTAAGACACGTGCTCATCTTCCAGACCGGACCAGGTGGGGCTGGAGATAATCTTGCGCGGCTGAGCCTGAAGATCGCGAAAGCGAATTTTTTCATCCTTTTTCGACTGCGCCAAATGAATGTGGTCGCGCCCCGTCACCTTGCTCAGTGCGGCCCAGGCTTTAACCGCCACCTGGCCGTTGGTTTCCGGTGCCAGCGACAAAATCACTTCGGCGGTATCAATCGCAGTTTCAATCTTCGGTCGCCCGGCGGCAGTACCGTCTGCCTTGGTGTAGTTCAGTTTTTTCAGAAAATCGATTTCCGTCTGGGTGTTCCAGCTAATGCCTTTACCGCCATTTCCCAGCTTATCCATCAACGGACCGAGTGATGTAAAGCGCGCATAAGTATTCGGATAGTCGCGTTCCACCACCATAATATGTGGCGCGGTTTTCCCTGGAATCAGGTCACATTCGCCTTTTTTCCAATCCTGTACTCCCAACGGCTGCGCCAGTTCAGCGGCAGAATCATGCTGAATCGGCAACGTCACCACGTCGGTTTCAGTACCTAAATGTCCCTGACACACGCGGGAAAATACACTAGCGAGACCTTTATAAATGTCCCAGTCACTTTTGGATTCCCAGGCCGGATCGACTGCCGCCGATAACGGATGAATAAACGGATGCATGTCCGACGTATTCATATCGTCTTTCTCGTACCAGGTGGCGGTGGGCAGCACAATATCCGAATAGAGGCAGGTACTGGACATGCGGAAATCGAGCGTTACCACCAGATCCAGCTTCCCTTCACCGCCCTGATCCTGCCATTCCACTTCTTCCGGTTTCACTCCGCCCTGAACGCCCAGATCTTGTCCCTGAATACCGTGCTCTGTACCCAGCAGATATTTGAGCATGTATTCATGGCCTTTACCGGACGAGCCCAGCAGGTTGGAACGCCAGACAAACAGGTTCCGTGGGAAGTTCTGCGGGTCATCCGGTTGCTCGGCCGCAAAACGTAACTCGCCGGATTTCAGTGCAGCGACCGTGTACTCCTGCGGCGTCATGTCGGCGGCTTGCGCTTTGGCGGCGATATGCAGCGGGTTAGTGTCCAGTTGCGGCGCCGACGGCAACCAGCCCATGCGTTCGGCGCGCACGTTGAAATCAATCATGCTGCCGGTAAAGCGGGATTTATCCGCCAGTGGCGACAGGAGTTCTTGTGGCGTTACGGTTTCATAACGCCATTGGCTAGAGTGGTTGTAGAAAAACGAGGTGCTGTTCATGTGGCGTGGCGGACGCTGCCAGTCGAGAGCAAACGCCAGCGGCAGCCAGCCGGTTTGCGGGCGCAGCTTTTCCTGTCCGACGTAATGCGCCCAGCCACCGCCGCTCTGACCGACACAACCACAGAAAACCAGCATATTGATCAGCCCACGGTAGTTCATGTCCAGGTGATACCAATGGTTCATTCCGGCACCGACGATAATCATTGACCGGCCGTGGGTTTTATCCGCATTATCGGCAAATTCACGGGCGACACGAATAATGTTCTGTCGGGAAACGCCAGTGATCTGCTCAGCCCACGCCGGACTGTATGCCTTCACCTGATCATAATCCTTGGCACAGTTGTCATCCTGTAGGCCGCGGTCTACACCATAGTTGGCCAGCGTCAGATCATACACGCTGGCCACCAGCGCATCGCTGCCATCCGCCAGTTGCAGGCGTTTGACGGGCAGCTGATGCAACAGGATTTCATCCAGTCCGACACTGTTGAAATGTTCGCTGGTGATACCACCGAAATAAGGGAATCCCACCGGTACAACATCATCATGGGTCCCTAGCAAGCTAAGGCGCAGACTAACATCCTGCTGGCTGGTTCCATCGCGCTGCTCCAGATTCCATTTGCCCTGTTCCCCCCAGCGATAGCCGATGGAGCCCTGCGGGGCGGTAAGATTGCCACTGTGCTCATCAATCGCAACTGTTTTCCACTGCGGGTTATTGTCCTGCCCCAGATTATCGATCAGATCCGCCGCCCGCAGCAGCCGACCAGCGGCGTAATAACCGTCATTACGGGGTTCTAACAGCACCAGCATTGGCATATCGGTGTACTGACGAACATATTCGATAAAATAGTGGCTCGGACGTTCCAGATGAAACTCTTTCAGGATCACATGGCCCATTGCCAGCGCCATCGCGCTATCGGTGCCCTGCTTCGGATTCAGCCACAGATCACACAGTTTGGCGATTTCCGCATAGTCTGGCGTAATCGCTACCGTTTTGGTGCCTTTGTAACGGACCTCACTAAAGAAATGCGCATCCGGGGTACGCGTTTGCGGCACGTTGGAACCCCAGGCAATGATATAGGACGAGTTGTACCAGTCGGCAGATTCCGGTACGTCAGTCTGCTCGCCCCAGGTTTGCGGTGAAGCGGGCGGCAAGTCACAGTACCAGTCGTAAAAACTGAGGCAGACCCCCCCCAGCAGCGACAGATAGCGAGCACCGGCAGCATAGGACACCATCGACATGGCCGGAATCGGCGAGAAACCGATGATACGATCTGGACCAAAGGTTTTGGCGGTATAAACATTAGCCGCCGCAATCAGTTCGTTGGCTTCATTCCAGTCAGAACGCACAAAGCCGCCGCGACCACGTACCTGTTTGTAGCTGCGAACTTTTTCCACATCACCGACAATTGATGCCCAGGCATCCACGGGATCGCGATGATGTTGTTTGGCTTCGCGCCACAATGTGATCAGTTGTTTGCGCATCATCGGATATTTCAGACGGTTAGCACTGTACAGATACCAGGAGTAACTGGCACCGCGTGGGCAACCACGGGGTTCATGATTTGGCAAATCCGGGCGGGTACGTGGATAGTCGGTTTGCTGGGTTTCCCAGGTGACCAGCCCGTTTTTAACGTAGATTTTCCAACTGCACGATCCGGTACAGTTGACACCATGTGTCGACCGTACCACTTTGTCATACTGCCAGCGGCTACGGTAACCATCTTCCCAATCACGATTGGTATTAAGGGTTTGACCATGACCATCAGAAAATGGCTCGGCTAGTTGTTTAAAGTAGCGTAACCGGTCAAGAAATTTGCTCATCCGGACTCTCCTGCTGCGGAGCCTGCTGGCCCCTGTAGTTATAAACTTGTAGTTATAAAATGTCCGTAGCAGACGCGTAGGCTTTGCTTACGACACATCGCTCAATTTGCCGCTAGGTTAGCCAGCGCGTCATAAGTCAAAATTGATGGTGATCAAGAGAGATGGAGCCGGGATCAACGGGTGACGGGTAAAATACCACCAAAGGGTGATATACTTTTTTGAAATCAACACATTGATAAATAAATAGATTATTAACCTGATAAATAAATGACAGGCACAGGATTTATACCTGCAACTATTTGGGGGTAGCCGCAGAAACATGCTTACCAGAATGAATTTTCTCTTTATCTAAAGGTGAGGCACCATTTGATTTTTCCATTAAGAATGTTGTAACTAAATTAACACCACAGCGAAACTCGTAAATCTCGTTTTACATAAATTCCGCATTGCCTGGGATAGTGAAAAAGTATGTGACTGGCGATTAAGCAGAGAAAAAAGGCAGGAATCAACAGCAACTGACTGGCTTGCTTATTGCAGAAATTGGATACCGAGCATATCGGTAAGAACATGCCCGGTTCCAGAGAAGTCATCCCTGACTACTCACTCGTCAATCACTGACTTTTTTTGCGACCATAGCACAGCCAGGTAATCAGTACACAAACCGCATAGAACACCACGAAAATTTTCATCGCGCCAGCTGGCGATCCAGTCAATTCCAGCGAAGTCCCGAACGCTTTCGGGATAAAGAACCCGCCAATCGCGCCCATCGCGGAAATGAACCCAAGTGCGGCAGCCGTATCGGTAACGGCACTGCGCTGCGCGTCTTCATTACTTCCGCCACTGGCCTTGACCCGCGTCAGCGTCAATCCACGGAAAATCACGGCAATCATCTGGAAAGTGGAACCACTTCCCAGTCCCGCCGTCAGGAACAACAACATGAAAATACCAAAGAACAGTGGGAAAGAACCCTCATTGCCGGTTCCTGGCAGTGAAATGAACAACAGAGCGGAAAGTATCGACATCAGGATAAAGTTAATCAATGTCACCCGAACACCACCAAAGCGGTCGGATAGCATCCCCCCCACCGGACGTGCCAATGCCCCCAGCAACGGCCCAAAGAAGGCGTAATGCAGAATGACGATATTCGGGAACTGGGTTTTGGATAGCATGGCAAAACCTGCAGAAAATCCAATAAACGACCCGAACGCGGCGAGGTACAACACACTGAGTATCCACAGATGTGAGCGCTTCAGCACCGATAGCTGTTGACGCAGAGAAGCTTTGGCAGCGCTCAGGTCGTTCATACCGAACCAGGCGGCGCCAGCCGCAATCAGCAGAAACGGCACCCACACCCACGGCGCATTCTGTAACTGAATGATACTACCGTCCGGTTGGGCAACGCCTTTACCGGTAAAACTCAATATCGGTAGAAAAATCACCACCGGCACCAGCAGTTGCATCACGCTGACGCCCAGGTTACCGAAGCCGCCGTTTAATCCCAGCGCCCCACCCTGACGGGCTTTCGGAAAAAAGAAGCTGATATTGGCCATGCTGGACGCGAAATTCGCCCCCGCAAAACCGCACAGCAGCGAAATGACCATAAATTCATGATAGGAGGTTTGCAGGTTCTGCACGGCAAACCCCAACCACACACAGGGGATCACCAGAACAAGGGTACTCAGGATAGTCCAACGACGTCCTCCCATCAGCGGAATAACAAACGAATAAGGTATGCGTAGCAACGCACCGGAAACCGACGGGAGCGCCGTCAACATAAATAGTTGCTCAGTGGTGAAATGAAAGCCTACTTTATTGAGATTAACCGCTACCGTGCTGAACAACATCCAGACACAAAATGCCAGTAACAGACAAGGAATAGATATCCATAAATTGCGTTGGGCAATACCCTGCCCACGGGTTTGCCAGAATTGCGGATCTTCCGGGGACCATTCCCTGATCACCGTCTCACGTGGCGTGATTTGAGTCATTGTTGGCTGCGTCATAAAAACCTCGGTCAATAGAAACACCTGTATGGTTACGCGCCACATTAGGGATTACACAGCTGGCAAAGTTGATATAAATCAACCGGGTGTTAGGTAAAAAAACGTCCCCCAAATCGTCACACTCCTTAATGAGTAACATCACGGAGAAAATTAAATCTGTAATTTCATATTGTTATATCTCATTCCATTATTGCTGTTCTAACGCATAATGGTAGGTGGAAATTTGGTGGTACTCAGTTATAGGTATGGGGTTATCCGTGAAGATAGGGAAAAATACCGACAGGGTGACATCTTTCGATGTGGATTTTCTACTCCTTGGTCATAGGCGGTTTCTACATGTTCAAACGCTTTCTGCTACCGCTATCGCTGGTTAACCAGGTAGCACTAATGATGCTGTTACTGGGCATACTCGGTATTGCCGGCATGGCGGTTTCCAGTTGGATGGCACAAAGCATTCAGGGAAACGCGCACGCTATCAATAAAGCCGGTTCACTACGTATGCAAAGCTATCGACTACTGTCAATGGTGCCTTTATCCGACAATCATAAAGTCTATCTTCAGGCTCTTGAACGGGATGAAACCAGCAGCGATTTGCAACAGGCGGTACAGCGTGAAGGATTGGGGCAACAATTTGATACGTTGCGACAATACTGGATGGTATCGTTAAAACCCCATTTACAGCGGGCTACCCGGCCAATCGATGCATCTGCCGAGGTAGCCGGTTATGTCACACAACTGGATGCGCTGGTCTCCGCCATTGACCATAAAACTGAAGAGCGTTTACGGCTGGTTGCACAGGTGCAGCGCATATTTATTGCCACCATGTTACTACTGCTGATAAGCACTATCGTCTATTTGCGTCGCCGCCTACTCCGCCCCTGGCAACAGTTGGTTTCCATGTCTCAGGCAATTGGCCGTGGTGATTTCGGACAGCGGGTGATGATCAGCGGAAAAGACGAAATGGGGACGTTGGCACAGGTGCTAAACAGCATGTCCGATGAATTGGCTGTTATCTATCGCGATCTGGAACGTCGAGTAGCGGAAAAAACCGCCGATTTGCAACAGAAAAATAGCACCCTCTCTTTTCTATACCGCTCCAGCCGCCGTTTGCATACCAGTATGCCAATTTGTAGCCGACTGATGCCAGTATTGGATGAGCTGAGTAAACTCACTCCGTTACGCGATATTCAGCTGCGGTTGTATGAAGATAACAATCAGGAACAATTTCATCAGTTCAGCCACAACGCATCACTCGATCAGGATCAATGCCCCGATGCCGGCTGCCAGTATTGCTGTATACAAACACCGACACAGGAAACGCCGACGGAGCCGCTATACTGGAATCTGAGTGACAAACTGGGGCACTACGGCGTCGTGCTGGCCAGATTATCTACCGATACTCAGCTCAGCCAGGATCAACATCAATTACTTAACACACTGTTGGAACAGTTGACCAGCACGCTGGCGCTGGAACGTCAGTCCAGCCATCAGCAGCAACTGATGCTAATGGAAGAACGGGCCACGATTGCCCGCGAACTGCATGACTCGATCGCCCAATCACTTTCCTGCTTGAAAATTCAGGTAAGCTGCCTGCAAATGCAGAACGAAACCTTGTCATCAGAAACACAACAACAACTGTCGGCGATGCGGGATGAAATTAACACCGCCTATCGCCAGTTGCGTGAATTGCTGACCACCTTCAGGCTTAAACTGTCCGAGCCTGGATTGCTGGCGGCGCTACGCACCACGGCTGAGGAATTCGGTAAGCGGCTAGGTTATCCCATTAGTCTACTTTACCAACTTCCACCACAGGCGGTGTCTGCCCATCAGGGGATTCACCTACTGCAAATCGTGCGCGAAGCACTAAGTAATATCTATAAACATGCCAAGGCCACCCAGGTAGACATTAGATTATTGCAGCATCAGGGCCGGATTGTGCTCAGCGTGTGTGACAATGGAATCGGTATCACTGATGATGCCAGTCGCATCAATCACTATGGTTTGATCATCATGCACGATCGCGCTCGCAGTTTGCACGGCGACTTCACTATCCGGCGCTGTGATGAGGGAGGAACCGAAGTCAAGGTCAGTTTCATTGCCGACTATCATCACCCATCATCTTTAACGGGAGAACACAATGACTAACGAAGATGCAGCGACTCTTTTACTGATTGATGATCATCCCATGCTACGCAACGGCGTAAAACAGCTGATTAGCATGGATGCCGACTTACGCGTCGCCGGAGAAGCCTGCCATGGTGAACAAGGTGTGGAATTGGCCGAGCAGCTCGACCCGGATCTCATTTTGTTGGATTTGAATATGCCGGGAATGAACGGTCTGGAGACACTGAACCGGCTACGGGAAAAGCCGCTTTCCGGCCGGATTGTGGTGTTTAGTGTTTCTAATCATGAAGATGATGTGATCAATGCGCTGAAAAATGGGGCCGATGGTTATCTGCTCAAGGACATGGAGCCTGAAGATCTACTGGCCGCGTTACATCAGGCAGCGGCAGGGAAAATGGTATTAAGCGAAACGCTGACACCGATTCTGGCCGCCAATCTGCGGGAAAATCGCCATAACAGCGAACGAGATATTCAGCAACTCACACCGCGTGAAAAAGATATTCTTAAGCTGATCGCCCAAGGGTTATCGAATAAAGTCATCGCACGCAAGCTCACCATCACTGAAAGTACGGTAAAGGTACACGTAAAACATCTATTGAAAAAAATGAAATTGAAATCCCGCGTGGAAGCCGCTGTATGGGTATTACAAGAAAAAGTGTTCTAACGCAACCGACATGAAGTACAAGGAATATATATAAATTCTTATATAACCCTTTGTTTATTAATTCAATAATAAAATACACAGATATACGGTTCTATACATTACTTTTCATAATTACTTGTATATTGAGGCATTCAAAAGACTTCTCTTAATTTATAGCCGTTTTCCTAAATATTTCCCCACATTTATTGACTAGACTAGTGCTATTACTGCGCTTCATTGCGTTGTTATCGGGCACTGGAGGATAAATAATGCAAGTTGGTAGTAAAGAGCGATTTATCGGACTGGAATGGCTTCGCTTTCTGTTGGGCTGTTATGTCATGATTTATCATACATTCCATTTTTACCCGCAACGTAAAAGCATCCCTTTCCTCAGTGAACTGACCAGTATGGGATTCTTTGCCACCAGTACTTTTTTTGTACTGTCAGGTTTTTTGTTGACTCATGTCTACATTCGGAATGGCCAGTTACGAGAACCGGCACGGGTATTTTTAGCCAAGCGTTTCTTTAATCTGTATCCAATACATATTATCGGCTTAGTAACATCAATCCTGGCCGTTAGCCTGATGTACTGGCTGGCCATTCCGCCTGAAGGTCAGGCGGCCAGTGCCCGTTTTGTTATCTATGACAGCAATGATCCCAGTGTAAATCCTGAAACGTTGCGGCATTACATGACCAACAGCCAGTTGATGTTTAACAGCGTGCTGCAACTGTTGATGCTTCAGGCATGGAACCCTTATTTTCTGACGTTTAATGCGCCATTATGGTCGTTGTCCACCCTGTTTTTCTTTTATCTGTTATTTCCGTTGCTGGCACCCTGGTTGGTGAACCGTCGTTATCCCCGCCTGTGGCTGGCAATGATATGCCTATTCTACCTGGTGCCCGCTGTATTGGCCGTCTGGCACCAATGGTACGGCATACCTTATACCGGCTTATTGCAACGTGCGCCGCTCCTTCGCCTACCCGAGTTTTTGGCCGGTGTGCTTGGCTATGCCATTTTTCGCAAATGCCGTGACGGCCAATTGCCGGCACTGACATCCTGGCAAAACAGAGGGCTGGGATGTTTTATCGGATTAAGCTTTATTGCTGCCACCTGGTTGTTCACCCGGAGCGGAGCACCTTATTGGTATTTTCTGCTGCACAACGGGTTACTGCTACCCGCACAGGTTGCACTGGTATACCTGTGTGCACAAGCCAAAGAACCTGACCGCACCTGGATAAAAACCTGGTCGACTCGACTGGGAGCGACTTCATTATCTATTTTTGCGTTGCATGTTCCGCTGTTTAATCTGTTCCGCACGGGTGAACAACTGGTACGTGGTAATCCGCTTGAGTGCTTTACTAATTGGTCACAGTGCATCAGCACGGCCGGTCAGGTGCAATTGTCACTTGTCGGTTACGGCATATTTCTGCTTTCCACCATTCTCCTTTGCCTGCTCTTTCAGGAACGGGTAGTCATCAAACTACGTCAATCGCTGACAGCGCGCTTTTTGTCTCCTCAGGCTGGGCCACCAAGTCGCGCAGTGTAATTATCTATTCCGCTATAACAGTGACAACAAGAAGATTAGCGTCATATATAGCGGAACCTCATTAATAGCGTTATTTATAACAATTTACATTCTATCAATAAGACAGTTATGCATAGAGCCTCAGCATGATTCCTGTTAATGTTTGCACCGCCGGGTAGAACCGGTTTTTTCTTTATCGGCCGTACGTCCTCAATGACGTCTTTCACTATGAGTCACTACTGTTTATCTGACAAAATGACAAACTCCAAATATGCAATATCATCTCTGAGCCTGTTTATCAGTCTCAGTGCCGCAGGTATTTCTTGCAGTTATGCAGACACGGTCTGGTTAGCCAACGGCGACAAGCTCAGCGGACAAATCACCCTACTGGATAGCGGCAAACTGTTCATCAAAACAGACTATGCGGACACCGTTTCTATCTCCTGGGATAAAGTAAAAACCTTCCAGACCGACCATGGAATGATCATTCAGGGTCATCGCTACGAAAAAGGTACGCTTTATCCATCGATAAAACCGGCCGAAACGCGTGCGATCATCGCCCGACCTGCTATCGACGATGGTCAGGTCAGTGGCGCGCAGGAAACGTTGCCACTATCAAGCATTACCACTATGGTCGAGCCTAAGCCGCTGATAGCGGACTTCTCCTGGAAAGGTAATATTGATGTCAGCCTATCTCACAAGAAAAGCTCTACTGAAACCGATAATCATGATGTCACGCTAAACACCAAACTTCGCCACGGTACCTGGCGTCACAACATTGATGCCAGCTACCATATGGCCAAAGAAGATGAAGTGGAAAGTACCAAAAATGCGGCTGGTGAATATGCCCTGGATAAATTCATCGACGAGAATTGGTTCTGGCAGACCCGTTATCAATACAAACGAGACTGGGTTGAAGATATCAAAATCAACCGCTCTTTCGGTACTGGTCCTGGTTATCAGTTCTGGGACAACGACCTGGGCTCGTTCTCTATAACGACGCTGATCAACTCACAGGAATTCATTTACCAAAATGACGAGAAGGACAACTTCTACTCCAGTGGTCTTAAATGGAATTATGATCGCTTCCTGTTCGGTAAGCGTACTGAAGCCTTTACCGACGGTGAAATCGGCCGCTCCTTTGACGGCACCACACCATTATATTTCAAGGCTGGCGCAGGGCTGCGTTTCAAAGTAACCAATTGGTCTTCTGTGGTCATGAAAGTGACACGCGCCCGTACCGAAAGCGTACAGGGTAATGTCAACGACACATTATATACATTGGGACTCGGCGTAGGCTGGTAATCAAGTTGATAAGGAACGGCTTCGCTCTCACAAGAACATCCCTCTGTTCAAGCAGTTGCGTTGCTGTTGTTTAACCGGTTATCCCCGCGAAAGCGGGGATCTGCTCTCGGCAAATTTGTCACCCCGATTACCCAGAAATCGGTTTATTCATGAATGTTTCAGTAGCCGCTCTGTAATTTCCATACTTGTCTGGCCAACGCCGTCAGATCGTCATCTGTCATACCGTAATGATAAAGCTCCTGTTCCAGTGCAAACAGATATTGCGCATTAGTACCCAACGGCCCGCTGGCCTGGGCGATCAACGGTGCCACATGCTGAATACAGGTATCCGCTTCCACTTGAGGGTGATCAGGATTAGTGACAAACACCAATGCTGAAATAGGCTCGCCGCCATGCCGCAGTAACTCACACCATAACGGACGATAACAACCGGTCAGCATTTCACGCTTCCAGAGTAATTCCAGCTCTTCCTGTAGCGTGGCTTCCGACAAACGATAGGCCAATCCGGTAGTACTACCACCCGGTTTCAGACCGAGCATTCGACCAGGCTGGCTTTCCGTACCACGACCAGCCGTCAAGCGCAGGCAGAATGCCCGATGCCAGCCGTTGAGCGTCGCCAGGCTCTTCTCTTCAGCATCAAATACCGGATTCCACATCAAAGAACCATAGCCAAACACCCAAACCGGACTGTCATTAGGACGACATGCCAGTGTTTTCGCCAATGAATCAGCGCGTTGCTGTGGGGTGAGTAATAAAGTTTCCTCAATACAACCAAACGATGTTCTACAATCTGCTTTTTGCAAAAAATCACGCGTTAACACAGCTTACCACCCTCGCCCCGAAACTTTTCTACCATACATCTGACACGCTATATTCCCACCGATGATAAACCGGATCATCAATGTAAGTTTGATTATTTTACGGCAAAAGATAACCAATCATTACTGTTTTTGCATTCTATTGAGTCTGTGCAATTGCCGTTATATACCGCTCATTTTTTCTAAGCCGCAGTAGCCAATAAAAACAATAAGATTAAAAATGTAAACCATGGTTATGAATAATAAATAATCAGTCTGTTATGTGCACATAAATTAATTGCAAAAAATAATCTATTACACATTAAGAATAATAAATTCGCTGAAAGTAATAACATCCTTCTTCCTTATCGGTGCATCAATGTGGTGAATGGCAACCCATATCCGGCGCTATTTCCCACTGATATTAGGATAATAGTGCTGTAATAGAACTGAATTTCCCAATAATAGGCTACATTTCACTCCCTCAACAGGGGTAACGCCTTTCTCTTGATATACCTCTGGATCTCCATCAGACAAAGAGCGTATCGTAGCGCTTCAATCTACGTCGGGTCACTGACTGGCGACTCGTCATTCCCTTTTCTTTTTGTTGGTTTTTTGCCTTAGATGAACTCACACCGAATTAACGGCACGACACCGTTCAGCGCGCTGATAGAGGCATGCTGGCGTGAAAAATATACGTTACAGCGCTTCACTCATGATGTTATTGCCGGTATCACTGTAGGTATCATTGCCATACCACTGGCAATGGCATTGGCTATCGCCAGTGGCGTTCCACCGCAATACGGGCTTTATACTTCCGCCGTCGCCGGGCTGGTGATTGCACTCAGTGGCGGCTCCCGCTACAGCGTATCCGGTCCAACTGCCGCATTCGTGGTCATTCTCTATCCGGTATCCCAGCAATTTGGGCTCTCCGGGTTATTAGTGGCCACATTACTTTCTGGCGTATTTTTATTGCTGATGGGGGTGTGCCGCCTTGGTCGCCTGATCGAATATATTCCCTTGTCTGTCACTCTCGGTTTTACCTCCGGGATCGGTATTACCATCGCGACCATGCAAATCAAGGATTTCTTTGGTCTGACGATGCCGGTAATGCCGGAACACTACGTCGGGAAAGTAATAGCAATCGGTCATGCGCTTCCTTCACTACAGATCGGTGATTTGCTTATTGGCGGTACAACCTTGTTTGTCTTGCTTATCTGGCCAAAATTGCATATTCGCGTGCCCGGACATTTGCCTGCATTGCTGGCAGGTACGGCTGTCATGGGAATACTGTCATTGATGCATATAGAAGTTGCGACCATTGGCTCTCGCTTTAGCTATCTGCTGGCGGATGGCTCTCAGGGTCAGGGTATCCCGGCTATTCTTCCCCAACTTGTACTTCCCTGGAATGTTCCCTCAGCCAGTGGACAAACCATGACGCTCAGTTGGCAGAGTATTTCTGCCTTGCTCCCGGCGGCGTTTTCCATGGCGATGCTTGGCGCTATTGAATCACTGCTGTGCGCTGTGGTGCTGGATGGTATGACTGGCCGGAAACATCGCTCAAACGCTGAGCTGGTGGGACAAGGTTTCGGCAACATCATTGCACCTTTTTTCGGCGGCATTACCGCCACCGCCGCCATTGCCCGTTCAGCCGCCAACGTGCGAGCCGGTGCCACATCACCTGTTTCTGCTGTGATTCATGCTTTGCTGGTACTGCTGGCCTTGCTGGTGCTGGCACCGTCACTCTCTTACCTGCCAATGGCAGCGATGGCTGCTCTTTTGCTTATTGTTTCCTGGAACATGAGTGAAGCCCACAAAGTAATTGATCTACTACGTCGGGCCCCCAGAGACGACATCATCGTGATGGTGTTGTGTATGTCATTGACTGTGCTGTTTGATATGGTTATTGCCATTACCGTGGGCATTGTGCTGGCATCACTGCTATTTATGCGCAGAATCGCCAAAATGACCCGATTGAGCGAGTTGGCGGGCAAGCTGCCGAACGAGAGACTGGTTTTACGCGTGAATGGGCCACTGTTTTTCGCTGCCGCAGAACGCATTTTTAACGATCTGCTGGAGCGCAGTGAAGGATATCACACCATTATTTTGCAGTGGGATGCCGTACCGGTATTGGATGCGGGTGGTTTGAGTGCGTTCATGCGTTTCAGTGAACTGCTGCCTGCCGACAAACATCTGATCATTACGGATATTCCGTTCCAGCCACTAAAAACCCTGGCTCGGGCCAATGTAATACCCATCGCCAACCGTTTAAGCTTTTACGCTACGCTGGAACAAGCACTGGCGGCGACAGCATCGCAGCAAGACACACCACCAGAATAAAGTGTAAAGGATCTCCTGCATATATCAGGCAGGATTCACGGAGCATTTCCCGGCATAGGCACGGTAATGTGGATAGACAGATGTTCCTCATACTGCGTCAATGCCGGCAAACAGTCATTGCATTCCTGGCCAATAGCCTGTAGTTGCTCCATTGAAAGGGCATAGGGCAGACGGATATCAATATCCGTCAGTCCCTGCTGCTGCGCCAGGGTAATCAAACGAGCGATATTGGTTTCATCGCTGACCTGTGTTGACAGTACTTGCAACGCCAGCGTCTCAAGTTTCTCATTTTCAGTAGCGGGTTCCCTCTCCGGCATTTTCGTGACAATACCGAAAATCGGCATCACGCCATAGATTGCATCAATAAAGCGCCAGCGCTTGTTGCACAACGCACCAAGATAAGCGGTGTAATCAATGCAGATCCTTTCACTGGAGTTTATAGGTACAAGATGAACCTTTTTCATCGGTTTCTCCTCTCCGTTACCAGTGGGTCAATTCCGCCATTCACCATCGCGCATTACAACGCAAAAAAGACGTAATAAGGTATAGTGTCTTGAATAATTGTAGTGTTACTCCGCAAAAGCAGGAGCTTTTATTGTGGCAACTTCTTTTACCGCACCCGTGCTGATTACCGGTGGTGCGAAACGCATTGGTCTGGCGTTGGCACACTCCTTTTTGGCACAGAATGTGCCAGTGATTGTCAGTTGGCGTACATACTACCCGTCGCTGGAAATATTGTCACAGCAGGGTGCAATCTGCCTGCAAGCTGATTTTTCAACTACCGAAAACGTTTATGATTTTGCCAAACGCGTCAAGGCGCTGGCGCCGAAGTTGCGGGCCATTATCCATAACGCCAGCACATGGCGGGCTGAACACCATGATGAGCCGCTGGAACAAACGCTGGCAGAAATGTTGCAAATCCACGTTTATACCCCTTACCTACTTAATCAGCTGCTGGAATCTTGTCTGTGTGGTCAGGGGGTCGGAGGAAGCGATATCATTCATCTAACCGATTATGTCGTGGAAAAAGGCAGTGAGAAGCACATCGCCTATGCCGCCAGTAAAGCGGCGCTGGACAATATGACCCGCTCCTTTGCCAAGAAGCTGGCACCCAATGTCAAAGTCAATGCCATTGCGCCGGCATTGATCATGTTTCACCCGGACGATACGACCAGGTATCGTCAGAAAGCTCTGAAAAAATCCTTGATAGAAACCGCACCTGGCGAAGAAGAGGTTGTCCGGCTGGTTCATTATCTGTTGAGTAGTCACTACATGACCGGTAAGACGCTGGGATTAGACGGTGGTCGCCCGCTACGCTAACCCGACACGCTTGTTTACACCGCAGTAATAGCGCAGCGGGTGACGTAACCCTATGCTTTGGAATGCTTTAAGTTGTGAGTTTACAAACATGTATAAAATTGTTTTTGTTGAAGATGATGCTGAAATAGGCAAATTGATCGCAGCGTATTTAGGCAAACATGATATTGATGTGCAGATAGAGCCCCGAGGGGACACGGCTCTGGCATTTATTGAAAAACAAAAGCCTGACCTGATACTACTGGATATTATGTTGCCCGGCAAAGACGGCATGACGCTCTGCCGTGAACTGCGACCGGTATTTTCCGGTCCTATCGTTCTACTAACCTCTCTTGATAGCGACATGAACCATATTCTGGCGTTGGAGATGGGTGCTGATGACTACATTCTGAAAACCACACCGCCAGCGGTGTTGTTAGCGCGGCTACGACTGCATTTCCGTCAATACGCGGCGACACCTTCGTCTCCGCTGGATAAACCACAGTCAGTGCAGCTGCATAAGCCCTTGAACTTTGGTCTATTGTGCATCGACCCTATCAATTGGGAAGTGACACTGGATAATGAAAACATCGTACTATCCACCGCCGATTTTGATCTTCTGTGGCAACTGGCTACTCATGCCGGGCAAATCATGGACCGGGAAGCATTGCTCAAAAACCTGCGAGGTGTCAGTTATGACGGAATGGATCGCAGTATAGACGTCGCCATTTCCCGTCTGCGCAAAAAATTGTACGACAATGCGCTGGAACCCGTTCGTATCAAAACTATCCGTAACAAAGGCTATCTGTTCGCCCCCAACGCCTGGGAGACACGCTTATCATGAGAAAGCTGTTTATTCAGTTTTTTCTGTTACTTTTTGCCAGCTTTTTGGTAATGACCCTGCTGGTCGGGCTGGTTTATAAAGTTACTGCTGAACGCGCGGGTCGACAGTCCATGAATGACTTGATGAAAAGCTCACTTTATCTGATCCGCAATGAGCTGCGCGCTATTCCCCCACGCGAATGGCATCAGACCATTAATCAGATGGACCTGAATCTCTCATTCAAACTGCACATCGAACCCATCAGTAAATACACGCTCAGTACCCGGGAACATCAGCGCCTGGTACAGGGCGAGATCATCGCACTGGACGATGAATACACGTTTATTCAACGCATCCCCCGCAGCCATTACGTTTTGGCCGTTGGTCCGATTCCTTATCTGTTTTTCCTGCATGAAATCCGGCTTCTTAATTTATTTGTACTGATGCTGATCGGCCTGTCGCTGGCACTACCCGTATTTTTGTGGATGCGCCCACACTGGAAAGCGATGCTGCAACTGGAAAGCGCGGCCCAACGACTGGGGGACGGGCATCTAGAAGAACGTACTCATTTTGACAACACCTCTAGTCTTTTCCGTCTCGGGGTGGCCTTTAATCGTATGGCGAACAATCTGAATCAACTGATTGCCAGTAAAAAACAGCTCATTGACAACATCGCTCATGAACTGCGAACTCCCTTGGTGCGCCTGCGCTACCGCCTGGCAATCAGCGACAATCTGACCGAAAAGGAGCAAGAATCGATTAACCGGGACATCAGTCAACTGGAGGCATTAATTGATGAATTACTCACTTACGCTCGTCTTGATCGGCCACAAGTCACACTGCATCTGGAAGCCATTGCTTTATCAGACTGGTTACAAAAGCGGGTTCAGGATTTTCAACTGGTTCATGCGGATAAAAAAATTGAGCTGGATATTCATCAATCCGCTAATTTCGGCTATGTCGATTTACGGCTGATGGAGCGAGTTTTAAATAATCTGGTCACTAATGCGCTGCGTTTCTGTAAAAACCGCTTGCGGATAGGACTCACTCTGGATCAAGGCGTAGCCTGTCTGCAAGTTGAAGATGATGGGCCCGGCATCGCCCCACAAGATAGAGAAACCATCTTTGAACCTTTTATTCGGCTTGATTCTGGTATTGAAAACAGCAGTGGCGGCTGTGGACTGGGACTGGCGATTGTTCACGCCATCGTCCGCGCTCATGGTGGAGACATCAGTGTGAAAAGCAGTTCACTGGGCGGTGCACGGTTTATTTTTCGCTGGCCAGTCATCACCTCTACATCGGCTTCCGGTGGTTTGCCGACAAAGGTTGTACAATTCGTTACACGCGGAAACCAATCACTCACAGAGTGATAGCTTATATTCGCTTATTCTCCTTTCATCGGCCCACATTAGGGGTTCGAAATACGAATTGGATAATGAGGAAATGATGATGAATAAAGTATTAGTAATGATCGCAGGTGTAGCTCTGGGTCTGTCCTCTGTTGCCTTTGCAGCTGATGCTGCTACAACGGCGCCTACCGCTAGCGCGCCAACAACTATGGCTAAAACCGCTCATGTTAAGAAACATGTTAAGCACGTAAGACATGTTAAGCATGTGAAACATGCAAAACAAACAGCAACCCCTGCTCAAAAAGCACAGGCCGCTAAGAAAAAAGTTGTGAAAAAACACGTTACCCCTGCCCAGAAAGCTCAGGCAGCCAAGAAAAAAGTTGTGAAAAAACACACTCCGGCCAAGAAGACTGCTACCCCGGCAGCTTAATTAAGCGTGCTGTCTATCGACAGTCATGAATACAGGAAGTGATTCGCTCATTATTCAACTTCCAACATGACATAAGTGACCTTAAACACCCGGTTTGACCGGGTGTTTATTTCATGGGGATAGGATGATGCTGCGTCGTTATTCATTTGAAATCGTATTGTCCTTTCTGCTTATTTGCGCGTTGGTTATTATACTGTTTTTCCTGTAATTTATTTTCATATCACCGATGGGATGACAGCAATGGTGTCCGAACCGTCCAACAGCAAATCCGTCTATAGTTATTTCATACTATTAGCTATTTCACCTCATTGTTAACACGCTGAATTTTACTCAAAGGCGAACTCTTCTATGCGCATATCAGCCTGCTTGTTATGTTCATTCACCCTTCTTGCTCCAACGGTTTGGGCAGATACCGTTCCCAGCGCTGAGCAGCAAAAGCAAATCCTGTTTTTTAACCATGATGATCGCGATAAAGTTCCTGATGTATCCCAATGGCCCTGGCAGGCCATCGGCCAGTTAGAAACCGCCAGCGGTAATCTCTGCACGGCAACACTGATTTCTCCACACCTGGCACTTACCGCAGGACATTGCGTACTTGCGCCTCCAGGTGTCGCCGACAAACCCATTGCCTTACGCTTTTTACCTACCGGCAACGGCGGCTGGCGCTATGAGACCCACCAGATTGTAGCGCTAACCAACAGACGGCTGGCCAAACGACTGAAGGCCGATGGAGACGATTGGATCGTTCCCCCCGCTGCGGCACCGTGGGATTACGCGATTATCCGCCTGAAACAGACGCCACCCAATATCAAACCATTACCGTTATGGTCAGGCTCGCTGGAGGCATTGAAAATCGCCTTAGCGCAGGCACACCAGCACGTTACTCAGGCAGGTTATCCGGAAGATCACCAGGAAACACTGTACCGGCACCAGAATTGTCTGATAACGGGTTGGGTACACAAGGCCGTGATGTCACACCGGTGCGACACTTTACCGGGCGACAGTGGCTCGCCGTTGATGTTGAAAACCCCTAATGGCTGGGTGTTGATGGGGATTCAAAGCTCCGCTCCGGACGCCAGTGCCCGAAACCAGGCAGACAACCGTGCCGTGGCCGTTACCGCTATTCGTCAACAATTAGAAACGTTGTCTGAACGCGCATCCCACTGAATCAGCTTATCGGCGTTTTCTGAACTGAAAACGCCCTTCTTCCGAAAAATGGTTACCGTATCTGCCCGCTCAATGGCATAAACGGGGATGCGTGCTGAAGCTGGCCGGAACCGGGGAAAAACCAGGTTTAAGCGTCAAGCTGCTCCATCGCTTGCAGGATGCGTTTATCAGAAATAGGGTAAGGCGTACCAAGTTGCTGGGCAAAATAGCTGACCCGCAGTTCTTCAATCATCCAGCGAATCGCTTTTACGTCCTCATCATCCCGACGTTCCAGCGGCAATTTGTGCAACCACTGCTGCCAGGCCCGCTGAACCTGTTCGATTTTCAGCATCTGCGCCCGATCACGATTAATGTCTTGTGCCAGTTTTTCCAGCCGCCGTTCAATCGCCCGCAGATAACGCAATACATCCGGCAAACGCTGCCAGCCATTTTCAGTCACAAAGCCGCGGTAAACTAACCCATTAAGCTGGGTTTTGATATCACTCAGCGCCAGCGCCATGGTAATGTCTACCCGCCCTTTCAACCGTTTGTTGATGGCAAAACCTGTCGTCAGGATCTGCTCTACTTGCCTGGCAATATCCACCACCGTGTCATTTAGCTCGGCACGGACTTTGTCATGCAACCGCAGATAATCCTCTTCTTTCCACACCGGCCCGCCAAACTCCCTTATGAGCATATCCACACCACAGGCAATACAGTCATCAATCAGATCCAGCACCTTGCCATAAGGATTAAAATACAATCCCAGCTTGGCTTTATTGGGCAACTTTTCATGTAGATACTTGATAGGGGAAGGAATATTCAGCAGTAACAATCGCCGCAACCCTCGCGACATCATTTGTTGCTGCTGATGTGGTGTATCAAACAGGCGAATTGCCACGCTGTCCTTTTCATCCACTAACGCCGGATAGGCTTTCACCGCATAACCACCGCGTTTCTGCTCATAGCACTCGGGCAGGTGGTCAAAACTCCAGGTATGCAGATCATTTTGCTCAATACCCTCATCTGCCACAGCTGATAACGTTTGCTGTACCTTGTCTTTCAACTGTTCCTTCAGATTACTCAAGCTTTTCCCTTCCCGCAGAGTACGATTCTTTTCATCTAGCACGCGGAAGGTCATTTTAAGATGATCGGGCACCTGATCCCACTGCCACTCTTCACGAGGAACCGTCACGCCGGTCATCAAACGTAGTTCTCGTTCCAGCGCGTCCAACAGCCCTTTTTCCAGTGGTGTTACCCGGGCCAAAAATGCCTCAGCGTAGTTAGGTGCAGGCACAAAGTTGCGTCGAGTTGGTTTTGGCAGCGATTTAATCAGTGCAATCACCAATTCACGCCGCACGCCGGGAATCTGCCATTCAAAGCCGTCTTCTTTCACCTGATTGAGAATCGGTAATGGAATATGCACCGTAACGCCATCGGCGTCAGCCCCTGGTTCAAACTGATAGCTCAGCCGCAATTTAATATTATCCTGGTGCCAGAAGTTAGGGTAATCCAGCGCACTGACGCTATCCGCACCGTCCTTGATCAGCATATTCTTTTCAAAATTCAGCAGATCAGCATCCGTCTGGCTAGCGGTCTTCCACCAGGCGTCAAAATGACGTGCGGAAATGACATCATGTGGAATCCGTTGATCGTAAAACGCAAACAACGTTTCATCATCCACCAGAATGTCGCGACGGCGGGATTTGTTTTCCAGCTCCTCTACTTCAGCCAGTAGCTTCAGATTGGCGCGGAAAAATACATGCCGTGTCTGCCAGTCACCTTCAACCAACCCGTGGCGGATAAACAGCTCACGGGATAGCTGCGGGTCAATGGAGCCATAATTCACCTTGCGTGCCGCCACGACCGGTAAACCGAACAGAGTTACCTTTTCCTGCGCGATGACCGCACCCTGTGCTTTCTCCCAATGTGGATCACTGTAACTGCGTTTAATCAGATGCTGGGCCAACGGTTCCACCCATTCCGGTTCAATACGCGCGGCAATCCGCCCCCAGAGCCGGCTGGTTTCCACTAGTTCGGCCACCATGGTCCACTTGGGCGGCTTTTTAAACAAACCGGAGCCAGGGAAAATCACAAACCGGGTATTGCGTGCACCGCTGAACTCCGGCTTCTCCACATCTTTCTGTCCAATATGGGAAAGCAACCCGGAAAGTAACGCACAGTGAATGCTGAAGTAATCGGCAGGTTCGCTGTTAACCGGTAATCCCAGCTCTTTTACGACCTGACGCAACTGGGTATAGACATCCTGCCACTCACGCACTCGCAAGTAGTTCAGGAAATCGGTACGGCACAACTTGCGGAATTGGCTGGCAGACAACGCTTTCTGCTGCTCGCGCAAATAATCCCACAGTTTCACAAATGACAGAAAATCAGACTCCTTATCGGTAAAGCGTCGATGTTTTTCATCTGACACCTGCTTCTTATCCAGTGGGCGCTCACGCGGATCCTGAATCGACAAGGCAGCAGTAATAATCATGACTTCACGGACACACCCCATCTGGCGAGCTTCAAGCACCATACGCGCCAACCGTGGATCGATAGGCAACTGTGCCAGTTGCTGCCCCTGTTGTGATAAATGGTAATGCCCGTTTTCTCCGCTTTGGATCGCGCCCAGTTCTTCCAGTAAACGGATACCATCTTGAATATTGCGTTTATCCGGCGCCTCGACAAATGGGAAAGCGGAAATATCGCCCAGCCCCAGTGACGTCATCTGCAAAATGACCGACGCCAGATTGGTACGCAGAATTTCCGGATCGGTAAATTCTGGTCGTGAAAGGAAATCCTGCTCCGCATAAAGCCGGATACATATGCCAGCCGCTACGCGACCACAGCGGCCCTTCCGCTGGTTAGCCGATGCCTGTGAAATGGGTTCAATCGGTAGGCGCTGCACTTTGGTGCGGTAACTGTAACGGCTAATACGTGCCGTGCCGGGATCAATGACATACCGAATACCCGGCACCGTAAGCGAGGTTTCCGCCACGTTGGTGGCAAGCACAATGCGGCGACCATGATGCGACTGAAATACACGATTCTGCTCCTGATTGGATAGACGCGCATACAAAGGCAAAATTTCAGTATGGGGTAAATCCAGCCGGGTCAGCGCATCGGCGGTATCCCGGATTTCGCGTTCACCGCTCATGAAAATCAGGATATCACCCGGCCCCTCGCGTCCCAGCTCATCCACCGCGTCGAAAATCGCTTGCAGTTGATCGCGCTCACTGTCTTCCGCATCCTCCACCACCGGGCGGTAGCGTACATCCACAGGATAGGTACGTCCGGAAACTTCAATAATTGGCGCCTGTCCGAAATGACGGGAAAAACGCTGAGGATCGATAGTGGCCGAAGTGATGATGATTTTTAGGTCCGGACGTTTGGGCAGAATCTGCCGCAGATAGCCCAGAATAAAGTCGATATTCAAACTGCGCTCATGCGCTTCATCGATGATGATCGTGTCGTATTGCATCAACAACCGATCCTGCTGGATTTCCGCCAGCAAAATACCGTCAGTCATCAACTTGACCAGCGTGTTATCACTCACCTGATCATGAAAACGCACCTTATAACCTATCGTTCCGCCCAACGGCGTTTCCAGCTCAGCGGCAATACGATCCGCCACCGTTCGTGCCGCCAGACGACGTGGCTGAGTATGACCGATCAGTCCCGCGATGCCTCGCCCCAGTTCCAGACAGATTTTAGGTAGCTGGGTGGTTTTACCCGAACCGGTTTCCCCCGCCACAATCACCACCTGATGGTCGCGTATCGCTGCCAGAATAGCCTCTTTCTTCTGGCTGACCGGTAAAGCCTCGGGGTAAGTGATGACAGGCAGAGACGCGCGTCGGTTTTCCACCCGCTGGCGGGCGACAAGAATTTCTCCCTCAATCTCCTGAGCAATCGCCGCCTGAGCTTGTGGTTTTGCCACTTTCATCGCGCCTTGCACACGGCGGCGCAAGCGTGGTTGATCGCGTAGCATTAACGTATTGATCTGAAGGCTTAATGCATTGAGAGGTGATTTCACGGTGCGTTCCTTAAATACTTTTCTCTGGCGCAGAGCCGGTTACGGCGGTAATGCGGCGGGCATGGTATCACATTGGTGCCACGGGCTATAACACAGGGAGAAAATGCTCATTCAATAAAATCGAACAAAGCCCTCGAAATATTCAGCTATCACGTCATCGGCAACCTGCCTATTATGCCTCTATTCGAAAACATGTTCTCCGTCACCTTCAACAAGACAAGGAATTGGCAATGAGTAAAGTATTAGTTCTGAAATCAAGTATTCTGGCCGACTTCTCTCAGTCAAACCAAATGGCTGACCACTTTACTGCTCAATGGCTGGCGGCTCATCCCGGTGATACCATTACCGAACGCGATCTGGCTGCTGAGCCAGTGCCGGTACTGGATGGAGAACTGGTTGGCGCCATGCGTCCTTCCGATAAACCGTTGACGCCACGTCAGCAGGAAGCCCTGACGCTGTCTGATGCGCTGATTACCGAACTACAGGCTCATGATGTCATTGTTATGACTGCACCGATGTATAACTTCAACATTCCCACTCAGCTAAAGAATTACTTTGATCTTATTGCCCGCGCTGGTGTGACATTCCGCTACAGTGAAAATGGCGTTGAAGGTCTGGTGAAAGGCAAACGAGCGGTGGTACTAACCAGCCGCGGCGGTATCCATAAAGACGCGCCAAGTGACCTGCAAACCCCGTATCTGCGTTTGTTCCTTGGCTTTATTGGCATTACTGACATTGAATTCGTATTTGCAGAAGGTTTTGGCTATGGTCCGGATGTAGCGCAAAAGGCCCTGCAAGACGCGAAAGACCAGTTGTCCCAGTTGGCAACAGCGTAAACATCATCATTCATTACCCCCCATTTTTTATGGTACTTTGGTAATTTATTGCGCGCCTTTATCAGGCGCGCTTTTCTTTACCACTTCGCTGACTTTGGTGTCTGATTTTTCCAACATTTGGGCGGCGTCCTTATCCACCTCGATATGTATTTCATGATCAATTTTGACATTCATGTTAATCGTGATCGGCTCTTTGGACGCCGCCAGCTCAATCCGGGGCATGCATCCGGTAAGCCACACCATAGACAGTAATAAGGCAGCACAGACCTTTTTCATAGCACGATTCCTTAGTTATTATTCCGTCAATTGCTGTCCCAGTGCATCCTGCAAATTATCCCCAAAGCGCAGACTGCGCCATAATTGAAAAATATTCTCCTGATGATGGTAGTTCAGTATCACTTCCCGCCTGGCGTTGCGCAGGGAACTTTTACCACGAATATGTGATTTCAGAAGCAACCAACCCTGTTTATCCACATCAATACTGGCGGAGAAACGATCAATTTCCAAATAGCGCAGCCACTCTACAGCCATAGCATCGGTCAAACTCTTTTTTGCAAGCTCATCGGCCAGTTGTTGATCCAAGCGTAACGTCAACGCACCATCATTAGTAAAAAAGCCATGTTGGACCACGGTTGTTGGATACGTAAAATCAAGCGGTAATATGCCACTTACACGACCAGACATCGCGACTTTTTTAACTTTCAGTACGGTAAAAAGCTCACTCGTTTCAATATGTTCGGCCCGGAGGATAGCCGCTTCATGTTGTGGAATACGTAACGGAGAGAGCGAGATATGCCCACCCAGTATATCCATATCCACCTGTGACAACGTCAACGGATATCGGTCACTGTAGGGATAATAGCCAGAAAGCGTCATCAGGATATTCTGTATATGGAACAGGTTATTCAGGGTACCAATCCGTAATGTGACGGGTTGTTTAACCCCCAGTTGCCAGCGGCGATCGTGAAACCGATAAGGCAGAATAAAATTCACGTCGCTGACATCACCGTCCGATATCCACGCCGCTGCATTTTTCACTACCCAGTGTCCGCCAGCACTAAATCCTTGTCCACGGGCAGCAGAAAATGCCGTCTGAGCATAAAATTCACCGGACCGAAGAGTGATTTTCCAATCTGCGGGTAATAGCGGCTGGAACACCCGCAGTGGTTGTGCAGGCCACCAACCGCTACCACGTAATCGCTTGCCATCCCAACGGCCAGACAAGGTCACTGGACCTATGTCATTTGTCTGTAAACGACCTTCCCATTGAAAATCATCCGGCTCACGCCCTTTAATATTCAGCATCAAGGTCGCTGGCGGCAATGAACTCGCCCCACCGAAGTCCACCTGTTCGGCCACCAGTCGCAATGCCATTTGTAACGACTTTGCAGTTTTGTCCCGTTGCCAACGCAACGGTTGCGCCAGCGTCAGCCTCGGTTTAACAACCGTAATCGCGCCATAGTGAATGTGATCCAGTCCGCAGGACAGCGCACTAACTTCAAGCAACGAGTCTTTCCAGTAACCATGCCCCGCGATATCCCAGTGTCCCTGAAACGGCAGCAATTCCCCCCGCCCCCAATAACGCCATTGCCAATTGCCGTTATCCGGCCAGAAATCGTGCGCCACGCCATCAAAGTGGAGCCTGGATCGCCCCCAATACGCATCTCGCACCCGAACAATCGCTTGCAGACGGCCACTGACCCCAGCCTCACTCACTGTTATACCTGCCAGCGGCCAGCGGGCCTCTTCCAACGTCATATCTGGCTTTAACTTTCCCCAGGCTCGTAGCAACGCACCGGGAAGAATGGATAGCGTTGGATTAAGCACCGGACCACGCAGAATCCCTGGCAACGACGCCGAGAAAGACACGGCTTTTAAATTGGCCTGACCGGTGAGTTGAAAACGCAGATTACTGTCGACCATCCCCAGCGTGCCAGGGCCGAGTACCAGTACCGCATTGGCCTTACCATTGTGTCCTTGGGTAAGGATATTGATACGCGCTTCAATGCGGGTATGGTTTATCCCTTGCTGCCAGTCCGTCAGTGTCATGGCAACGCCTCCCGACACCGGCTGAACGCCATAAGGCCAGTGCCAACGCCCATTGGTGACCTGAATTCTGTCGGCATCCATACTCCAGGGCAAAATCAGCAACGGTGTCTTTTCGCCCACCGTTCCCAGCGTCAATTCGCCGCGATTATTCTCCCAATGTAACGCCACCGTTACCGGCTCTGACAATTGCAGCGGAACCATACTTCCTTGTAAATGCCCCTCAACGGGTAACTGATTCAGTAACGTAGCCAATTGTAAGGTGCCACTAAGCTTCACTGGCGGTTGTCCCTGATAAGTAGCAATACGACCTTCACGCAGTGTCAGTGATTGCCCGTTGATATCCGCCAATAACCCCAGCCGTTTTCCCTGAAAATCCACCGTCTGCTGTTCAGCCCGACTCTTTAGATGCAATGCGCCGTTGTCATTAATCCAGGGAGAGAGTGAAAAATGATGGATGGTGACATCAGCTAAAGGCAGACGCCGCTGCCACTGCGCCAGCGACGCAGGAGTATGGTGATCCGCCTCAGGCAAGTATTGCAGACAGGTCGCATCGACATGCAGACGATCTATCGCCAATGCCCATAAACCCTGCCGCCGATGCAAGCCGATGCTCTCCACCGACAGAAACCGACATTGCTGGAAATTGACGCTAAACCCCGGTAGATAGAGGCCTTTCTGCCAGCGAGGAGGTGAATCGATAGTAACTGACGCGCCGGTTGGCAACCATAATGCCAGCAGCCGTGGCATCCAGTGCGGCAACGATAACCACATGGTAATCAGTAGCAAGACCAAGCTGGCTAACAGGCCAATAGCCAGTAAAAATTTCTTAAACATCAGGAATTATTCCGCATGGTTATTATTTTTGGCACTGTTTCATCCTCGTCATGTCTACCCTTTGGTACGAAGTACCCATTAACTTGCCTCTACATTAACCATTCAGCTCACATTTCACAGCAAAATACATACATCCAACTCACTCGCGGGTGGTAAAATTTTTACATATACACAGCAATTGAAATGAGTCGTTCTTATATTTCACTTTTGTCGTTACATAAATACGCCAATAGTACGTCACTTTTCATTGGGGCTATCAATGTTGTAGTTACCCGGACGGTATCTGTCACCTCAATAACAGAATCACCATCAGGATATGCACGAAAGGGATTAAGTAATGCGCAAAAACTATCCTGTCAGCCAACATCAGTATCCGTTGGATGCCAGCACCAAATTAATGTCCGTCACCACACCTGACAGCCATATCATCTATGCCAATGCAGATTTCATTAAGGTCAGCGGTTATCAGTCCGACGAGTTAATGGATCAACCGCATAACATTATCCGCCATCCGGATATGCCACCCTTAGCCTTTGCTGATATGTGGAGTACGCTAAAAGCAGGGAAAATCTGGACGGGTATTGTAAAAAATCGATGTAAGAACGGCGATCATTACTGGGTAAAATCCAGTACAACTCCGCTGAAAAAAGAAGGGAAACTGATCGGCTACATGTCAGTACGCACAGCGGCATCATCGGAAGAGATCCAGCAATCGGAAACACTCTACGCCATGGTTAACGAAGGCAAACTTCGGCACCGGACTTTCCATTATGGCCTGTTGGTTTATCGCGGACCACTAAAATGGCTGAGCATGTTCAAAACCATGCCGTTGCGCTGGCGTATTCGTAGCTATTTTGCCCTGTTAGGCCTGTTGCCACTGGCAATGGTATTTTCTCTGTTGATCCATACACCCCTGGTATGGATGCTGTTTCCGTTGTTGATACTCTGTAGCGGTCTTTTTTGTGAGCTATTGGTACTGCATGTTGCTAAACCGATTGAACGGATTCTGGAACAGGCAATGAGGTCAGCAGCCGGACAGGCGGATAATCTGGTGCAACTCAATCGTGCAGATGAAGTCGGTATGTTGATGCGAGCGGTAAATCAGTCCGGTATGAACTTTCGCACCTTTGTGGATGACGTGAATAATAACCTGAATGCGTTGAAAAATGCCTGTAGCGAGATAGCCCAGGGCAATAGCACGTTAGCGGAGTGTTGTGAAAAAACCGAGGAAAACCTGCAACAAACCGCCGCGTCCGTCGAGCAGCTCACTGCCACTATCAAAAGCAATGCCGATGCGTCAGTCCGGGCCTCAGAATATGCCGAGGACGTTAATCAGGTAGTTAATGCTGGTGAGAAAGCGGTTTCTGAAGTCGCCAGTACCATGGATACCATTACCCAAGCCAGTGAGCGAATTACCGATATTATCAGCGTACTGGATAATATTGCCTTTCAAACCAATATATTGGCTGTTAATGCCGCCGTAGAGGCGGCACATGCTGGCGAACAGGGGAAAAGTTTTGCCGTGGTTGCCAGTGAGGTTCGTTCACTGGCGCAACGCAGCGCCAATTCAGCCAAAAATATTGCTGAACTGATTGACGACACACTTAGCAGTATCCGGACCGGCGATCAGCAAGTTGCTCACACCAATAAGTCGATGAGCAATATTCTGACGAAAGTGCAACAAGTTACCCGTCTGATGAATGAGATCAGCATGGCCACCAAGGAACAATCACAGGGACTCAACTTGATTAACGACGCAGTAAACAAGATTGATGCGCTAACCCATCAGAACACGGCATTAGCCAGTCAATCCAATTCCGCCACCGGTCACTTGCAACAACAGATCTCCACGATGGCGCAAGCGGTGTCAGTGTTTAGTGCCTCTAATTAATATACGACTGTCCCACTGGTATAAACTGTACATATCAGTGGGGCACATTCAACCCATTACCTTCCATTTCACCTACCGCCATTTTGCAACTCGAATGATTTGGGGTATAAATGATGGAATAGCGAAATCACTCACGCTGCTATTATTTTTATTGGCAAAAATTTAAGCAAGATAATCTATTATGGATATTAATTACTTCTGATTTATTAAAATAATAAACATTATCATTTGAGTACAGTAATGGGAAAAATGAATAACAAACATGAAAATTAAACAGTGTATGTCTATTTATTAGTCAGCATTTTTTACTTTCGTGTCTAATGAATATCTATCCTTGCCATTAATGAATTCAATTGTTAGCTTCTTTTTGAATATTAGCAATAACACTTTCCCAAAGCACAAGGATTGAACGATGCGTAAGAATTTTCCAGTCAGTGATATTCAGTATGTGTTAGATGAAAAAACAAAACTGATGTCGGTGACAACACCAGACAGTCATATCACTTATGCCAATAGAGATTTTATTAAAGCTAGTGGTTATGACTTTGCTGAGATCATCGATCAACCACATAATATTGTGCGTCATCCAGACATGCCGCCCGCTGCATTTGCAGACATGTGGTCTACGCTCAAATCTGGAAAAATCTGGACGGCAATAGTGAAAAACCGTCGTAAAAACGGTGATTACTACTGGGTAAAAGCCAGCACGACACCGTTAATTAAAAATGGGAATATCGCGGGATATATGTCGGTACGCACAACACCGTTGGCACATGAAATAAAAGAAGCCGAAAGTTTGTATAAAAACATAAATGAAGAAAAATTAAAAATCAGAGAGTTATATCAGGGACTGCTGATTTATAAAGGCTCATTAAAATTGTTAAGTTTGTTTAAAATTATTCCCGTGCGCTGGCGTATCCGAGTTTACTTTATTATTTTTCTACTATTAGCATTGGGCCTATTAATCTACGTCTTTCCTGCCAACATCGTAACACTAGTTTTTGCTTTATTTCTTTTTATTGGAGCTTTGGTTACCAGTGAATTATTGGTACAACATTTGGCCAGACCATTAGAGAGCATACTAAAACAAGCGATTAAAGCGGCTTCCGGACAAGCCGATCTTAAATTTGAACTTAAACGCGTTGATGAAGTTGGAATGTTGTTACGTGCGGTAAATCAGTCCGGAATGAATTTTCGTACCTTTGTCGATGATGTTAGCGGACAACTGGCCGAGCTACGTACCGCTTGTGCCGAGATAGCCAAAGGCAACAATATGTTGAGCCAACGTTGTCAGGAAACCGCAGAAAATCTGCAAAATACCGCGTCTTCTATGGAAGAAATCACTGTCACTATTAAAAGCAATGCCTCTGCCACCCAACTGGCGGAAAACTTTGCTCAGGAGGCTAATCAGGCCGCAGGTGCTGGAGAAGAAGCCGTCCAGGAGGTGGCCCAGACGATGAAAACCCTCATCCATTCCAGTCACGAAATCAACAATATTATCGGTGTACTGAATAATCTGTCATTCCGTACCAATATTCTGGCGCTCAACGCCGCGGTAGAGGCTGCCCATGCCGGAGAAATGGGTAAAAGCTTCGCTATTGTGGCGGGGGAAGTTCGCATGCTGGCAGAACGCAGTGCTTCATCAGCGCGAGATATTGCCAGCATCATTCAATTGACCATTGATAACATTAATAGCGGCGACCACATGGTTGAACATACATCGAAGTCCATGAGTCACATTCATCATCAAGTGCAACAAGTAAACGAATTAGTGAAACAGATCACCCATGCGACACAGGAACAATCTATCGGGATGAGTCAGATCAATGATGCAGTGAACAACATTGACGACGCTACCCGACAAAATACCACCCTTGCCAGCCACGCCAGCACTGAAATCGAACGTCTGCAAAGCCAGATCACTACCATGGCGGAAGCGGTTTCAGTCTTCAGTAACACACATTAAACCATTTTTCTCTCTTATCATTTCCAAACCGTTACCATTAATTAGGTAACGGTTTGTCTCTTTATTTATCGTTTTCTGTTAGTTTACTATTTAGAAACAACTAACCGATAATCTGGAGCCGTTGCCATGAAACTGGCCATCTACAGCGCCAAACAATATGACTGTAAATACCTGGAACAGGTTAACCAGCACTTTGGTTACGAACTGGAATTTTTTGATTTCATGCTCAGCCCGCGTACCGCAAAAACCGCTACCGGCAGTGAGGCCGTATGTATTTTTGTCAATGATGACGGTGGACGAGAAGTATTGACGGAATTAGCCGAGTTAGGCGTTAAAACCCTGGCACTACGCTGCGCAGGATTTAACAATGTTGATCTGGCCGCTGCCTCTGAGCTGGGAATAAAAGTGGTTTGTGTCCCGGCCTACTCGCCGGAGGCAGTAGCTGAACATGCTGTTGGTCTGATGCTGTGCCTGAATCGCCGCATTCACCGTGCTTATCAGCGAACCCGCGATGCCAATTTTTCACTGGAAGGGCTGATTGGTTTTAATATGCATCAGCGTACGGCCGGAATTATTGGCACCGGTAAAATTGGCATCGCCACCATGCGTATCCTGAAAGGATTTGGTATGCACCTGTTGGCTGTTGATCCTTATCCAAACCCACAGGCGCTGGAACTGGGTGCTAAATATGTTGACCTGAAAACACTGTATGCCAATGCCGATGTCATTTCTCTGCATTGTCCACTGACACCGGAAAATCATCACCTGCTGAATAAAACGGCATTTTCACAAATGAAAGATGGCGTGATGATTATAAATACCAGCCGTGGCAGGCTCATTGACTCTCAGGCGGCCATCAGCGCGCTGAAACAACGGAAGATTGGCGCATTAGGTATGGATGTTTATGAAAACGAACGCGGTCTGTTTTTTACCGACAAATCAAATGACGTCATTCAGGACGATATTTTCCAGCGTCTTTCCGCCTGTCATAACGTGCTGTTTACCGGTCATCAGGCATTTTTAACTGAAGAAGCACTGACCAGCATTTCACAAACCACATTGCAAAACCTGCAACAAATCAATCGCAATGAAGAGTGCCCTAACCTACTGAACCCCTGAATATCCAACACATTAGCGGCGGTAGCCTTCGTCTATTGCCGAATTCAGCCAGCAGAACACATTCCGCTCATTAATTCCTGCTCATCACAGCGTTTACCGTTAGTCAGCAAACAGGTTCCAATACGGGTACCATTTAATTGCCGTGATATGCCCATTTTCCCACCAGCCAGCGTACAAATGACGGCTACTGACGAGCCATCATTCTGCAAGGAGGCCATATCCTGAGCAGACATCATCGGTGAATTTTCTGAAGCGGTTTCTATGTTTTCATTGCTGCTGCAAGCCACCAAGATCAATGCGGTGCTTGCCAAAAACCATTGTGACAACTTCATTCTTTTTGGTTCCTGAACTGTTTTTCTATTATTCGTAATAATCCTATTTACCACAATTTACAACATGGGGAGAGAGAAACCTCGAGTTACCTCCGGTTTTGAGAGGATGTGCCTTTCAATCATTAACAATAACTGAAGCGATGTATGCGGCAAGCCGTGTCTATTAATCCCGCTCCTTTACATTAAATCCCATCTGAATCATCTAGAATCACACTTATGTCGGCTGGCCAAAAGCTTCGCTAACCGCGTTGACAAAACTTCTGATTTTTACCGTTTGTCGCAACCCGGCGGGTATCAGCATATTCATCGGGCGAACGGGTCCTTCATAATTCGGCAGAACCTGTATCAGACGTCCCACACTGATTTCTTCCCTCAGTACATCTTCAGGACCCAGCGTCACACCATAACCATTGATTGCGGCGTACAGGAGCGCCCGCCAGTCATTTGAGCGAAACCGGCCTTCAGGCCGTACTTCTTCGGTTTTTCCCGCCTTGTAAAACAACCAACGGCAAGGCATGGAAGGAGACCAGATTCCATAGATAAGACACGAATGGTGCACAAGATCAGCAGGCGTTTCTGGCACACCTTTCTGCTCAAGATAATCAGGCGAGGCACAGGCAATCAGTCGATAAGGCCGCAAAGGATAGGCAATCATTGGACTGTCAGTCAGTTCGCCGATACGGATAATAACCTCATACCCCTCCTCAAGCGGATCGACAACTCGGTCGCTCAACGTTAGCTCGACCTGAGTATCGGGATAGTGTTCCAGATAGCGTGTAATGAAAGGTGCAAGAGCGACAGCACCAAAGGTCACGGGTGCATTCACCCGGATCGTGCCGGAAGGTGTAACTTTCATCTCAAGTGCGATGGCGTCGGCGGCATCGGCCTCTGCAAGCACAATCTTGCAGCGTTCATAGTAATTACGACCAATATCAGTCAGGTGCTGGCGGCGAGTGGTACGGCTCAGAAGCGTGGTACCCAATCGCGCCTCAAGCCGAGCCACATGCTTCGCCACCATCTGCGGCGAAATTCGTAAAGCCTCTGCCACTGCGGCGAAGGAGCCAAGCTCTGCCGCTTTGACAAAGACATTCATACTGGTCAGTCGGTCCATAATTCCCTCTTGTATATTGTTTATCTATGTCATTACTTATCATTTATCAACACCAGGTATTTAATTATTCTTTCTCTTCCAGAAGATATTTGAAAGGAAAGAATGATGAAAATCGGTATTATCGGCGCAGGTTTTGTGGGACGGGCGATTGCTGAACTTGCGATCAAGACCGGGCATCATGTAATGCTCAGTAACTCGCGTGGGCCACAGACACTATTCAGTCTTCGCCCGATGATCGGTTGCGAAACAGGCACCGCCAGTGAGGCCACTCTATTCGGTGACATCGTCGTGATTGCCGTGCCCCTTACCGCGATCGGGCAGCTACCGGTCTCAGAACTTTCAGGGAAACAGGTCATTGACGCAGTCAACTACTATCCTGAACGCGATGGTCATATTGCTGAACTAGATAAACAGACGACGACCACAAGTGAACTTCTGTCCAGTCATCTGCCTAGCGCGAAGATCACTAAGGCATTCAATGCCATTCCAATGACCCAGCTTGTAAGTGATGGTTTGCCCGCCGGCAATGCTTTACGCCGGGCACTACCTCTCGCTGGAAATGACATTGATGGTAAAAGGATCGCAGCCGGACTCTACGAGGCGTTCGGTTTTGACACTGTGGATGCAGGGGCACTGTCTGAAGGCTGGAGATTTGAGCGAGGGATGCCCTCCTACTGCGTACGTATGACGAAGGATGAACTGACAATCTCACTTGACGAAGCTCGCCGCCTGGATCCCACTGTCGTTTAATCCAACTGACAGGCTTTGCCAATAAATCTGATCGTCTGCACATAGCAAACGCCAGTCTGCGCTGAATTGCCCAGACTGGCGTTCACATAAATAAACACACCGGCAGGTATCCGCACGATGTCCCGTCTTACTCCCGCGATTGAAGCATTAAAAGCGTAAAGGAACTCACAGGGAAAAAACCTCGGAGAAAAATCATCTACCCTCATCGGGAGTACCGGCTCACTGAAACTCAGCGGTTACGCTTTGTATTTCAGCCACGAAAACAAAAAGGTGAGCAAAAAGCGAGTTATTCGCGTTCTTCAACCGGTGAATTATGGAACGCCGCCGTAAAACGATCTGGCATTCGTCGCTGCAATCCGTACCATACACATCATACTGATGCATGTTGACTACTGTCAGCGGGTGCCAATCCTTTTTAGCAGATTAAAAAATGACAGAGAACCCAATAGTTAAACCAAATCAACAATACAATCTGAACAAACTTCAAAAACGCCTGCGCCGTAACGTGGGACAAGCTATTGCCGATTTCAATATGGTTGAAGACGGCGATCGCATTATGGTCTGCCTGTCCGGCGGCAAAGACAGTTACACCATGCTGGAAATTCTGCGTAATCTGCAACGCAGTGCGCCCGTCACGTTTTCGCTGGTGGCGGTTAATCTGGACCAGAAACAGCCGGGGTTTCCTGAACATATACTGCCACAGTATCTGGACAGCCTGGGTATCGAGTACCATATCGTGGAAGAAAATACCTATGGCATCGTGAAAGAAAAAATTCCAGAAGGGAAAACCACCTGTTCGCTGTGCTCGCGTCTGCGTCGTGGCATTCTGTACCGTACCGCCACTGAGTTAGGCGCCACCAAAATCGCCCTGGGTCATCATCGTGATGACATTCTGCAAACGCTGTTTCTGAATATGTTCTACGGTGGCAAGTTAAAGGGCATGCCGCCCAAACTGATGAGCGACGATGGCAAGCATGTGGTGATTCGCCCATTGGCTTATTGTCGCGAAAAAGATATCGAACGTTTTGCTGATGCCAGGCAGTTCCCGATTATTCCGTGCAACTTGTGCGGTTCTCAACCTAACTTGCAACGTCAGGTCATCAAGGACATGCTGCGTGACTGGGATAAACGCTACCCAGGCCGGATAGAAACCATGTTCAGTGCCATGCAGAACGCAGTGCCATCCCATCTGTGTGATACCGCTCTGTTTGATTTTAAATCCATTACTCACGATAGCGAGGTGGTAAATGGCGGTGATCTGGCGTTCGATCGTGAAATATTACCGCTGCAACCGTCAGGCTGGCGACCAGATGATGATGACGATGTCACTGACTCACCGGAAAGACTGGACGTGCTGGAAATCAAATAATCCAAGCGCTAATCGTTTAACCAGGTAATGGAGGGGGCGCCCGCAGAGGAGTTACGCCTCAAACCAAGACATTTTTTATCCTTACTACCGGCGAAAAAAATGCCGACATAAAGTCGGCATGGTGTGAATCAATTGTGCTATGCAGTAATTCAAAAAAAGGAAGTAAGACAATATGGAGCGCAACGCCCATCGCTTGACGTTGCATTCACCTGCGGGGGTGATAGTGCCGTACCAATGGGTAAAAAATGTTGATATAGCTCAATATTGCCGTGATTTTCTGTCTACTGCTCATAGAGTGTGATTATTTGCGCAATAAGAATCATTGTTTTTTCATAACCATTTACTGCGTTTTAACCACCAGGTAACACCAAATACCAACATGACCAACATCAGGCAAAACGCGGCGAATCCCCAATGATTCCCGGCCCCGGGAATGCCACCCAGATTAACGCCAAATAACCCCGTAAGAAATGTAGACGGCAAAAACACCATCGCCAGCAGGGACATGGTGTAAGTTCTGCGATTTAAAGCATCGGTCATAAGTGCGGTTATTTCATCAGCGATAACAGCGGTCCGCGCAATACTGGCATCCAGATCATCCAGTCCCCGCCCCAGCCGGGACGCAATCTCTCTCATCCGATGACGGTCGTCATCCTGAATCCAGGGAAGATGCTCACTGGACAAACGGGAAAAAATATCACGTTGCGGCGTCATATAGCGGCGCATCACAATCAGTTGCTTACGGATAAGAGCCAGTTGGCCGCGTGGCGGAATATTCTCATCCAAAAGGCTATCTTCAAGATTGATAATCCGCTCATGCAGATCATCAATAAATTCACTGGTGTCGTCAGTCAACGCCTCCGCAATAGAGACCAACCAGCTGCCACTATCAGTAGGGCCATTACCATTCTTAAGATCGTCCACAACCTCATCAATCGCCGCGACCTTACGTCGCCGGGTAGAGACGATCAACTGGTCGGTAATAAAAACCCGGATAGCCACCAGTTGATCCGGTCTGGCATTGGCGTTGTAGTTAATGCTCCGCAGCGTGATCATGATCCCCTCACCCAGTCGACTCACCCGGGGACGGGCACTTTCTCCCGCCAGAGCACTACGTATACTGTCAGGCAGTAACGTCGTTTCACTCAGCCATCGGATGCTGTCAGGTTGGGTAGAATCCAGGTGCAGCCAGCAGGGTTTGGTGCTGCTAAGCGTGCCATGCTCGCCAATCGGCATAACGCCGCCGTCACCATCCAGTTGGTAAGCATGAACGGCCCCTGTTTGCTGTAATGATTTTCCTTCAATGGCTACCACACGTTACCTCCGGTATTATAAACCCAACCCACCCTGATGGACGCCCCCGTACTGACATTCGGAAGTGAGTGGCTAATGTTTGAGAATATAGAGTGTTTGACTGTATGCCACATCTTCCGGATTGGTAATCGGGTACCCTTTTACCCACGGTTTGATCAACCGTCCGTTGGTATATTGATAGATCGGTGCAATCGGGGACTGGTCCGCCAGTATCTGTTCGGCTTTGTTGTAGTCGTCATTCAGCATCTTGGCATCGGTCTGTCCCGCGGCGTCTTCAAGCACCCGGTCATAATCCGCATTTTTGAAACGAGCGATATTACCGCTGTGATTCGACGTTAACAGAGACAAGAATGTTGAAGGTTCATTATAATCCCCGACCCAAGACGCCCGTACTACATCAAAATTTCCTGTATTACGACTATCGATGTAAGTCTGCCACTCCTGATTAACCAACCTCACACTCACACCCAGTTTCTTTTTCCACATTGAGGCAATGGCGATAGCAATCTTCTTATGCACTTCCTGTGTGTTGTACAGTAACGACAGCTTCAATGGTTTTCCGGGACCATAACCGGCAATCGCCATCAGTGCCTTGGCCTGAGCATCCAGCTCTTCTTGTGAATATTGCTGCAATTCCACGGGCGCAGGCTTGAACCCTGCCGTCACATCCGGCGTAAAGTGATAAGCAGGTTTTTCTCCGGTTCCCAAAACCTTTTCCGCAATAACCTGCCGGTCAATAGCATACGACAGCGCTTTGCGTACCCGCGGATCATTCGTCGGAGCGCGCTGGGTATTGAAGGCGTAATAATACGTTCCCAGTTGATCCGGCGTAAAAACCTGACCTGGTAACTCTTTCATCAGCTTTCGGTACATGTTCTTGGGGAACGACTCCGTGATATCGATATCTCCAGCCAGATAGCGTTTAGTCGCGCTCGATTCACTATTAATCGGTACGAAAGTAACTTTGGTCAGACAGGTATGGGCATGATCCCAATAGTCATCATTCGGCACCAGCACCAGCTTTTCATTCACCACCCTGTCTTGCAGTTTAAACGCACCATTGCCCACTAAATTACCGGGATTGGTCCAGTCGTTACCGTATTTCTCCAACGTGGCCTGATGTACCGGATAAAGACTGAAGTTAGCTACCAGGCTGACAAAATAGGGTACGGGTTTATTCAGTTGTACTTTGAGAGTGTGGTCATCCATTGCGATCACGCCCAGTTTCTCGGCCGGTAGTTTACCCGCCAGAATCTCATCGGCATTGAGAATGCCAGCCAAACGGGCAAACCAACCAAATGGTGAAGCATTTTTCGGTGTAACCAGACGGCGCCAACTGTACACAAAGTCGTTGGCCGTTACCGGATCACCATTGGACCAACGGGCATTGTCACGCAATGTAAAAATAAACGTACGGTTATCGTTGGTTTGCCAACGTAGCGCCACGCCGGGGATCAGATTGCCATACGCATCCTGATTGACCAGGCCTTCATACAGGTCACGAATAACCTGCGCTTCCGGCAATCCCACTGCTTTTATCGGATCCAGTGAGGCGGGTTCGTCCTTGATATGACGAACAATTTCCTGCTTTTCAGCCAGTATGGTTCCCGGAGGCACTTGTGCGGCACTGACGCTGCTCATTAACGCGGTAAATAACCCGCCACACAGGATGGAATAACGAAATAACATGATGAATTGACCTTACCTGATAACCACCCTGTTCGAATATCAGCAACAGGGGAACATGAACCATTGTTATGCCTAGAGACGCTTTCTGGCAGCATTTCCCGCGCTGAAAAACCATAGCTCTGGCGTTCTTTTTGGATAAAAGCGAACTTCATAACTGTCTTGTAGCGGTTTGAGTTTCCAGCTTGGGCGGACATTTTTCTTCGGTGCTAAAAAACGTTTCCACCCCAGCTTACGTTCCGCCTGCCGATCCAGCATCCAGGCGACGGAAGCCGATAAGGGCAAACGAACATAGACGTCCTCGACACTGATATCACAAATACACATATTTCACCTTACCGCATAAAAAATGGTTACTATCTCGTGAGTTATAATAGTCAAAAATCCGCTTTTACATCCAGCCATTATGACTATATTACGGGTGTTATTCCCGGCGGCATCACAGAAGTATTATTTGCTATGATGAACCTGACAATGATGACGCAGGAATACAGCAATGACGCAACATGCATTACCCTATCGAGACAGGCAATCACGTGGCTTTTTCTCCACATCCAGTGAGCCTTATGGTCACTCAAGACTGGGCGCACCACTTCTTTATTTCCCTGCTGAAATTCAGCATAGCGGTAGCGGGCTGATCATTGCAGGCACCCACGGAGATGAAACCGCTTCTACCATCGCGCTGTCCTGCGCCATGCGCAGCCTGGCACCAGGCCACCGTCATCATCATGTCATTCTGGCGGTAAACCCGGATGGCTGTCAGCTTGGGATACGTTCCAATGCCAACGGCGTCGATATCAACCGCAACTTTCCGGCCAGTAACTGGCAACCAGGTGAAACCGTTTATCGCTGGAGTGACGCCACTAAGGCGCGGGATGTCACGCTATCGACCGGTGATGCGCCAGGGTCCGAACCGGAAACCCAGGCATTGTGCCAGTTAATTGATCGACTCTCCCCTCCGTGGGTCGTGTCATTTCATGAACCATTGGCCTGTATTGATGATCCACAATGTTCTGTACTAGGCACATGGATGGCTTACCATTTCTCCTTACCGCAGGTAGACAATGTAGGGTATGGCACACCGGGCTCGTTTGGCAGTTGGTGTGCCGACAGAGCGCTGCTATGTATTACTGCCGAGCTGCCCGTCATTGCCGCAGACACGGCGAATGAGCGTTATCTTGACCCGATGGTTAACCTGTTGGGGCATAATTTTTTATATCAAATTTGAGGGTATTGCCCTACACTGAACAACATGTTAACCACATGTAACTAAGGACGCAGACATGTCACAGACCATACATTTTCAAGGCAATCCAGTACCCGTAGCCGGGGTCTTTCCCAAAGTGGGTAGCAAAGCCGGCGCGTTCTCATTGGTTGCCAAAGATCTCTCTGACGTTGCTCTCAGCCAGTACGCAGGCAAACGTAAAATTCTGAACATATTCCCCAGCATCGATACTGGCGTTTGCGCGACATCCGTGCGGAAATTCAACCAATTGGGCTCCGAGCTGGAAAACACCGTTGTGTTGTGTATTTCTGCTGATCTGCCATTCGCCCAGTCACGCTTTTGTGGTTCAGAAGGGCTGAATAACGTAGTGGTGCTTTCTACATTGCGTGGCGCTGAATTCAAAGAAAACTATGGTGTCGCCATTGTTGATGGTCCATTGAAAGGCCTGACTGCTCGTGCGGTTGTGGTACTGGATGAAAACGATATCGTATTGCACAGCGAGTTGGTGAACGAAATCACCACCGAACCGAATTATGATGCCGCACTGGCAGTACTGAAATAATCCCCGTCATCGGCGTTCATCATGCCAGTCAGCATTTTACTGACTGGCATTTTTTCATTATCAATTAATTGTTTTTCTGAATGTCCACCGCCACACAAGATGTAATAGTGACCTGTTGCGGCTCGTGGTTTTCCTTACGCAACACCAGGCCTGTACGCAGTACTAATATCAGCATCAATCCCCATTCAGCACATAACGTAACGATCAGCGCGGTCAAAAATCGTCCTTGTGTAAAATGCAGCGTCTGAACCAACACCGTTCCCAGTAAAATAGGCCCCAACCCCAACGATGCTTGTTGCACCGTGGAAAGCAGTGCGCTACCAGAACCCGCATGCACCATAGGGACATCAGACAGCCCGATACGGAAAAAGCTGCTGACAATAAATGCCTGGCCGAACCCAATTACCGACGTTGCGGGTAATAAATACACCCCTTCCGACACGGGCCACACCCATACCAGCGTTGCTATCAATAGCAACAATCCGATCATCTGGATGGTGCACCCAATCAACAGAGCACGCGTTTTGCCAACCCGTCCCGTTATTCGACTGCTGAATAGTGAAGCAATAAAATAAGCCAACCCCAGACCAATAAAACTGTTCCCTGATTGTAACGGCGTAAACCCCGCACCAGATTGCAATGTGTAAGCCACGGCGAACATGAATCCGCTCCAACTGGAAAAAAACAGCACGGCAATCACTAATCCCAACCGGACGCTGGGTAGACGCAATAAAGCTGGGGGCAATAACGGTGCTCGCTGTTGTCGTTCCTGGTAACGTTCAATCCACAACAGCAGAGGGAATAGCACCAGCGTGGCAGCCAGCGCCGCCAGACACTGCCACGGCCAGTGCCATATCGGGCCAAGTGCCAGTGGAAACAATAGACAGATAATCGCCAGCGACAATGCCACAATGCCAAGAAGATCGAGCGCCACCTTTTTCTCACCACGGGTATCCGGTACCCATCGCGGAGCACAGGTCAACACCAATAGACAAAAAGGCAGGTTAATAAGGAATACACTACGCCAGCCGTAACCACCGATATCCAGTTGAATCAGTAACCCACCCAATACTTGTCCGACAATAAACGCCAACCCGCCAATGGCACTGTACAAACCGATGGCATGCGCATGCTCTCTACCACGCAGACAGACATGCAGCGTGGCGAGAATCTGCGGCACAATCAACGCCGCACCCACACCTTGCAATGCCCGAGCCACCAGTAACAACCATACCGTTTGCGCAATACCACACAGCAGAGAGGCCAGCCCAAATAAAAAGACCCCCATCATAAAGACCTGGCGACGGCCATAGTTATCGCCCAGCCGCCCTCCCATCGCCAGAGAAACGGCAAAAGCTACGCCATAAACAGAAACCACCAGCTCCAGCTCAGCAGGACTGGCCGACAGGGAATGGGCAATAGACTCCAGTGCCACGTTGACTATCGAAAAATCAATCATCGGCAGCAGTTGTCCGGTTAATAAAATCACCAGACCGATACTGCTTAACCCCAGGGTGGATGAAGCATGTTTCATAATTGTACCCATTGCGTTAAGAACCAACCGGAGCTAGCATCACCTGTAAATTAAACGGGTACCAGTTCTTGATTATCCTGGTATAAACACTACCTGTCAGAATAGAAGAAGACGCGTAATGGCGATAATGAATGTTAATCCGCAGTCAGAAGCTAAAGCTCCGCCAACCATACAGAACAACCGTAAAGTATTGGGTACGTTTCTGCGTTCGCGCCGTGAAAGTCTCGACCCACGGCGTCTGGGATTAGCTGTGCCCCGCAAGCGACGAACTCCCGGATTGAGACGAGAGGATGTGGCGCTATTGGCCGATGTTGGCATTACCTGGTACACCTGGCTAGAGCAAGGGCGACCTATTCGTACTTCAGTCAAAACGCTAACGGCTATCGCCGATGCATTGCAGTTCAATGAGGTGGAAACCCGGCATCTGTTTATGCTGGCAGGTTTACCATTCTCACCATCAGTGCAGGCAAGCTGCGAAAAAATTAGTGCTGCCAGTCAGCGGATCCTTGACCAACTCAACCCCTTTCCCGCCGTTATTGTCAATGCCCGTTTTACTATTCTTGGATTTAACCAGTCTTGGTGCCGTCTGTTAAATATCGATCTGCGCCAGATTCCACCAGAAGATCGCAACTGCATCTACCTGGCGTTAACCCATCAGGGCTGGCGAGAGCACCTGGTCGATCTTCATGAATTTCTGCCCAATATTGTGGCTATGTTTCGCGCACAGATGGCGGAACATGCTGGCGACCGGCGATGGGAATCACAATTGCAGCGCTATCTTGCCGTATCAGAGGAATTTCGTCAGTTATGGCAGCAACACTACGAAATTCAGGGCGTTGATGATCGAGTAAAACGTTTTTACCACCCGAATCTCGGCATCATTTCACTGCGACAGATCAACTGGTGGACAGCATCACGTAATGGCGACCGCATGCTGGTCTATATGCCTGCGGAAGAACAAGATCAGCTATTACTGGATACTCTCGCCACGTTTCCGGCGCCAAATGAATCCAAATGACCGATACGCATTCAGGTGAGTTTATGTTCCCTTTACTGACATCCAGACTAGTGATTCGCCCCTTCGCCAATGATGATATTCCCCAGTTTGTCGAGGCGGTGTTGGAGTCTGTCAACACTGTCGGGCGCTGGCTACCCTGGTGTACATCCACTTACAGCACTACAGAAGCCACAGACTGGTTCGCCTTCTGTGACCAGTGCAGGCAGGCACATACCGCGGTTGATCTTGGTATTTTTGACCGGACATCCGAAAGATTTTTAGGTGGTATCTCTATTAATGAAATTCAGCCGATTCGCCAAATGGGCAATATTGGTTACTGGGTACGGCAATCCATGCAAGGAAAAGGTATCGCACTTGAAGCCGTTAACTCAATAGCCGTATACGGATTCAGTCAGCTAAAACTAACCAGGCTGGAAATTGTGGCGGGCGAAGAAAACGGGGCCAGTCGCCGGGTGGCAGAGAAAGCGGGAGCGCACTATGAAGGTATCGCCAGAAACCGGATCATCATCCGGCAGCAGCCGATCGATGCTGCCCTATATTCACTGGTTCCCGCAAATAGCCTTCATGCCCGTTAAAGAGGCACAGTGCTTACTCGTCTTCTTCCTCACTGACTTTACGATTGCTAAGCCCGTACTCCCGCAGTTTATTGGCTATCGCCGTATGAGAAACGCCAAGCCGTTTCGCCAGCTTGCGAGTACTGGGATAGGTCTGGTAGAGACGAGTCAGTACCGAGCGTTCGAAACGTTTACTGATATCGTCTAGCGACCCCTCCAGTGGTTCATCACTCTGTGGCAACTCAGCCACGAAAGCGGGCAGATCGATATCCTGCAAACGCAATTCATTGCCATTCAGTTGAGCGAGTGCGCGATAGATGGTGTTTTTCAACTGACGCACATTGCCGGGCCAGCCATATTGCGGCAGCAGATTACGCAGTTCCGGCACCAATTTTGGTCTTGGTATGCCTTGCTCATCAGCAAAACGTGCCACAAACAGTTCGGTCAATGGCATGATATCCGCCGGGCGATCACGCAACGGCGGCAACGTCAGCGTCAACACATTGAGGCGGTAATAGAGATCTTCACGAAACTGACCGTGCTGTACCAGTTCCAGCAGATTTTTCTGAGTGGCGCAAATAACCCGCACGTCCACATGAACTTCATGCTCTTCCCCTACCCGACGGAACGTACCATCATTGAGAAAACGCAGCAGTTTAGTCTGCATCTGAGGTGACATTTCTCCCACCTCATCCAGCAATACCGACCCCCCATTAGCCTGTTCAAAAAATCCCTTTTTACCTTCCAGTGCATTGGGATAAGCGCCCGGCGCATAACCGTAAAGTTCACTTTCCATGACGTCATCCGGCAAAGCAGCGCAATTCAGTGCCAGGAACGGTTCTTTTCCACGGGTACTGCGCAGATGGCACGCCCGCGCCAGCATATCTTTACCTGTGCCCGTTTCACCCACTATCAACAGCGGCGCATCCAGCATCGCCAATTTTCTGGCCTGATCGATCACCTGCCGCATCTTAGGGCTGATAGCGACCAGATGATCAAATTCGCTGTCATCATTAATGCCGATCGCCTGCAACTGGCGTCCCATACGCGCCGCAGATTTCAACATTATCAGCGCACCGACAATCGTCGGTTTAGCGGTATCGTCGTCCAGATATACCGGTGTTATTTCCAGCAGAAAATCCTGACTCTGGATCACCACTCGCTCGGTTTCTGGCACACTACCCAGTTCCAGCCAATGGGTAAAATTATATCCGTGGATCAATTGGCCAAGGGTGAGGTTACGGGCCTTCTCCACCGGCAAACCAAACAGCCTCAACGCTGCCGCATTGATCAATTCCACTTTCCCTCTCAGGTCGAGGGACAACACCGGTTCCGGCATTGATTCCAACAAGGCGTTCAACGCTCGATGCTCACGTTCGGAAGGCATAAAGGCGACGGTCCGGACATCGCTGATACCATCAATACGGCGAATTTCTGCCATCAATCCCCGGAAGTCATCAAAACTCAGGCTCGCGAAGTTGAGATAAATTCGGCCAGCGGGATCAATTTCAATCCCGCGTAAATCAATATGACGGAGTACCAGCAAATCCAACAGTTCGCGGGTTAGACCAATACGGTCTTCACAAAAAACTTCCAGACGCATCAACGACAGCCTTCTTAATCAGGTGCGGCAGAGGATAAAACCTGATGATACCCTTTCACTGTCACAGGATGAAGTAAAGTGTCAGCAAAAGTTGACAGTCACCGAATAATTCAAACACGGCGCAATACCCGCTTCAGCACGGCAAACCGCTATTCCAGTAGCAGCGATTAAATTTACGGGAATGGCGTAGTCACCATGGACACGATCGCTCTTACACCCTCGATATAGTTACCAACGCGCAGATTTTCGTCCTGATTGTTCTGATTGTCGTCTGCATTCAATAACGGCACGAACACATAGCTGCTTTTTAATAGACGAACCGGGCCATTAATTGGCGGTGAAATACCCACCATACGATTTTTTTCCGCTGCAATCCCCCTGGGGGCGGTTATTCCCTTTACCGCCCATATCGCAAACGGGGAATCCATCGGTGTTCTGACCGCGACGGCACTGCCAGGTGAGGCCAGCATCGTCATGGAAATCAGACGAGGATAATGATTCCGCTCCTGTAACGAAGGTGAGTCAGAGCGGATGATATGAAAACCTTTGGATACCACATACGTTTTCAGCAAATCGTAGAGATACTCCGGCGGAGTTTCCGGTACCGTTCGGAGGTTAATACTGGCGGTAGCCGTCGCCGGTATGACCGTCATAGCCCGTCGACCGGTATCCCCGGCATTGAGACCGATAATATCCAACGAAGGGTATTGCAGCGCCTCAATAGGATTGTCCGCAATCTTATCCAACTGATTCACACCATAGCGGTTTTCTATCGTTCCAGGCGATGGAGCAGATTCGGCCATCTGTTTACGATCGCTGTCGCTGATTTTTACCCGATCATAAAAACCAGGGATCGTCACCCGACCATTCGCTTCTTTCATACTGCCCAGCAACGCTGCCAGCTGCATGGCCGGATTAGAGATAATGTTGCCGTAAGCCCCACTGTGCGCACCGACGATAGGACCAAAAGCGGTCATATCCACCTGGATGCTACCCCGATAACCAAAGGTGATCATCGGCTTATCATTATCGGACATGGCACCATTGAAAATGACGATACCGTCGTTTTTAAGCTGCGCCGCATTCTGTGCCACCACTCGAATAAGATGTGGTGATCCCCGTCGTTCTTCTGAGTCCAGCAACACTTTGATGTTTACCGTCGCTGGTGTATTCGATCCTTTCAGTGCATCTATCGCCGCCAGAAATATGCCAATGGTCCCTTTACCATCAGCGGCAGAATGAGCAAAGATACGCCACTCTGGGTCGAGTGTGGACGTGGTTAACAGATGGTTGTCAGGCTGTACCTGCCATCCCCCTTTTCCATCATTAACTTTCAGTATCGGTTTCCAGGGATCGGTTTTCCACTCGGTTGCAGTGATAGGTTGCCCATCGAAGTGCATATAAAACAGGATGGTTTTGCGGTTCGGCTGTGGTTTCCCCCATTCGGCGTAAACCATGGGACGTAAATCATTCTTCAATTGTTGAGTAATGAATCCGCGCTTCTTGAGCGCGTTGATAAGCCATGCGGCATTGTGCTGAATATCGGACGAGGACTCAGTACTATCAGGCAGTGTCAACCAGTCCAGGTATTCGGGGAAACTGCCTTGTGCATAACGTTGAGCATCGGCGGGTGCCAGCACCAGTTGTGCCTGGGCAGATAAAGAGAGCAACACAGAACAGAGTAGTCCGGTAATAACGACTTTTTTACAGTGGTGCATAAGCAAACATCCCGTCAATGGAAGAGAAGCATATACATATCGGTATTTGCATGAAACCCGTACTCGGTATACATGACTATGCTTATCACAACGGTACTGATGAATGCACCAAAACATGAACGTTTTCTTGACTAATAGTAAGAAATTTCAGGAGAAACGCCAGATATCATCCTATCGTGCTGAAACTGTCAGGATGTTTTATGCATGATGGCCTTAACCCGTCCGATAAGCTCACGACGAAAATCACCCAACCGTGGTTTATCATCCAGCCAGGGCAAAGGACGACACAGCTCCATTGCTTTGATGCCTAAACGAGCGGTCAACAGACCGGCGCCAATCCCCTGTGCGGCACGAGCCGACACTCTGGCGGCCAGATCCTGCGACATCCAGTCCATGCCAATTTCTCTCACCAGCTCAGATGCGCCAGCAAAAGCGATGTTCAGCAGAACCAGACGGAACAGTCGTAGGCGGCTGAAATACCCCAGTTCAATGCCATAAAGCGTTGCGATACGGTTAATCAACCGCAGGTTACGCCAGGCAATAAACGCCATATCCACCAGTGCCAGTGGGCTGACAGCAATCATCAATGCTGACTCGGCAGCAGAGCTGCTAATCTCCCGTCGGGCGTGGTTATCCAGCACAGGCTGTACCAACCGGGCATACAGTTCGACAACCTCCCTGTCGTTATGGGTATCATGCAGCGACGCCTGCCAACGTTGCATCGCCGGATGTCCTTGATCCAACCCTGCCTGTCGGGCCAGTTTTTCACAAAATCCCCGTCCGGCGCCAATGCTGTGACTGTGCAACAGATCACGCGCAATATCGCGCTCTTCCGCCCGCAAGCGCAGGCGATAAAGCCGGCGCCACTCTATCACCAGCGAACCAACACCCGCGCCGACGATCAAACTGCCAGCGGCAATACCGCCCAACGCAATCCAGTCTTGTGCCAGCCAGGCGTGATACAGAGATTGCCCTCCCTGCGCCAGCGCACTGATGCCAAACAGCGTGATCCCCGCCATCACCATGCGTCTCCATAGACTACGTTTAGGGTGCAAAACATCATTGATAACCGCTTCCGCCATCCCGTCTTCCGGCAGTTCACTGGCGGGATCCTGTGGGGTAAACCGTTGTGCGTCTTGCTCATCAAAAGTCTGATTCGCACGCAATGTCGGCTGCGGCTCTTCTGGCTCGTTCTGCTCAAAAGTAATGCGCGGCTTCAGCGGTTCATTCATCGCAATTTATCTCCCAATAAAAACTCCATCACCGTATCCAGCCGGATATGCGGCAACGGCGTATCCACACTCATTTCCTGCGGGCGGAATTGATCAAAATGGAACCCCTGCTCACGCCAGAATGTCGCGCCTGGAAGGTGAGCCGGTACGTCGCCAGGATAGAGTGTCAGTAGTTGTCCATCGCTGAGCCGGTGCCCCTTCAAGGCCGGGATTTTCTGTCCCTGATGTTCCACGATGCCACCTTGTGTCGATTGAATGGCAGCGATACCGGCACAATCGATGCTGATACCTTCAAAGGCAGCATTCTGTCTGGCTTCCTGCACCAATTGCTGCAATAGCGACACCAGATTGGTGTGCTGGTCGGCGGTAATATGGTCCGATTTTGTGGCAGCGAACATCAGCTCATCGATGCGGGGGGAAAACAGACGGTGCAACAGCGTACGTTTACCATAATGAAAACTTTGCATCAGTTGCGTCAGGGCAAGACGCATATCGTTGAACGCATTGACACCACTATTCAGTGGTTGCAGGCAATCCACCAGTACTATCTGACGGTCGAAGCGTACAAAGTGGCGTTTATAAAAATCTTTAACAATGGACTGACAATAGTAGTCAAAACGCTGGCGCAGCATGCCGATGTTGGTACGAACATCCGCTTGAGCCAGTCGGGACTCCCCCTGCACATCCAACCGGGGCCAGGGAAAAAATTGCAGTACCGGCGCGCCCGCCAGATCACCAGGTAACACAAACCGCCCGGGCTGAATGAAATGGAAACCTTCCTGCTTACATTTCAGCAGATAATCCGTATAGGCCTGAGCGATAGCCGCCAGTTGGTTTTCATCCGCCGGAGCCAGAGGATCCAGTTTTTCACACAGCGTCAGCCAAGGCTGCGCCCAGGCGATGCGATCCCCTTGCAACAATCCGGTCATCTGCCGTGACCAGTCAAGATAACGCTGTTCCAGCAACGGCAGATCCAACAACCATTCGCCAGGATAATCGACAATTTCCAGATACAGAGTCGACGTGTCTTTAAAATGCCGTAGCAGAGAATCATGAGAGCGATAACGCAGCGCCAGTCGGATCTCACTGACGCCACGGGTCGGTGTCGGCCAAGCGGGCGGAGAACCATACAGTGCGGCGATGCCTTCATCGTAAGCAAATCGCGGGACACCCAGGTCGCGCTGAGGAATGCGTTTTGCCCCCAGTAGCCGCCCTTCCCTGACGGCAGAAAAAAGCGGCAATCTGGCGCCGCTATGTAGATGAAGTAACTGATTGACAAACGCCGTGATAAACGCCGTTTTACCACTGCGGCTCAACCCGGTCACCGCCAATCGTAAATGACGGTCGACACCACGGTTTACCAACGAGCCTAACTCGTTTTGCAGTCGATTAAGAGGATGAGACATGGCACTCCTGTTCCTTGTAACGCTTTCGGACACTCGGTGCGTTATCATTTTACCGCGTTCAACACCAAAAAATACGACACGACGCCCGCTTGCCGAAGCAGCGCGGCATCATGTACCAGTACGGTTACAGCTGACGGAATCGGCTTTGTACCCCGAAAGTATCGGAAGTAATGTAGCGTTCAATATGCCGCAAACGCTGCTCGCTGGCGCGGAGTGTCGCATCGGCATCATCCAGCAATTGACGTGGTGTCTGCGTCGGGGTTTCCCGGTAAAACGATGCAGGGGCCGGATCCAACACCAGGCTCAGAATGATATAGGCCACAGCGGTGATCAGAAATAGCCCAAAAAACACCGATAATATCGCGATAACTCGCACCAACTTCACAGGAACGTCAAAATAGCGGGCCAGACCAGCACAGACCCCCTTGATCATGCCTTCTTCCGGTAGAAGGTAGAGTTTTTTACCTGTCAAGGTACTGTTCATCAGGATTGTCTCCAGCTCGGATGTTCCGCGTCCAGAATCTCTTCCAGCGCCGCAATACGTTCTCGCATACGGTTTGCATCTTCTGTCAATCTGACCAAATGCTGTATGTCATCTTGACTGAGTTGAGCATTGTTTTTGCGCTGGCTGTAATGAAGCCAGAGCCATATCGGTGCCACAAACAGCATAAATATGGTTAGCGGTATCATAGTCAGAAACAAGGCACCCATTTTTTCTCCTTAATTATTATGATGGTCAATCATGGCAGCCGCCAAATTTAACGACTACCGTCGCCATTACTCCATGGGTTTAACTTTAGCTTTCAACGCCGCCAGTTGCGCGTCAATTTCATCGTTAACTTTCAATTCGGCAAACTGCTGATCCAGCGATTTCTGTTTACCCAGCCCCATACTCTCCCCTTCAGATTCCAGCGTATCTATCCGGCGCTCAAACTGTTCAAAACGCGCCATAGCTTCATCCAGCTTACCACTATCCAGTTGACGACGAACATCGCGGGAAGACGAGGCGGCCTGATGACGCAACGTCAGCGCCTGCTGACGAGCACGAGTTTCGGTCAATTTGTTTTCCAGCTCACCAATTTCCCGCTTCATACGCTCCAGCGTTTCATCCACATTGCTGGCTTCCTGTTCTAATACCGCCATCAGGTCCGTCAATTTCTGCTTTTCAATCAACGCCGCCCGGGCCAGATCGTCCTTATCTTTACGTAAGGCCAGCTCTGCTTTTTCCTGCCACTGAGACTGCTGTCTGTGAGCTTGTTCAATACGGCGCGTTAGCTGTTTTTTCTCTGCCAGTGCACGCGCGGAGGTCGAACGAACTTCCACCAGCGTATCTTCCATTTCCTGAATCATCAGCCTTACCAGTTTTTGCGGATCCTCCGCTTTATCCAGTAACGTATTGATGTTGGCATTCACGATATCGGCAAAACGAGAAAAAATACCCATAACATAATTCTCCTGATGATTTTCGGCGTGCATACGCCTGATTCAGTGGTGTTATCAGCCACTGCGGATAGCACCTTTGCGTGTCGATATAACCTAATCAAGCTTCATGCCAAGTTTTATATTTATTTAACCAACTGAAATATAATGATTTATTTTATTGCTGTTTTTTACACCACACATTATCATGGTCAAATAAGCCAATAGTTGGTGAAAATGACAAGGCGAGTGTTATGGATCATGAAAAAGAATCTCTATTGGGTGAAGCCAACAATTTTCTTGAAATGCTGGAGCAGGTGTCGCAACTGGCGCAGCTTAATAAACCAGTACTGGTAATTGGCGAACGCGGTACCGGTAAAGAGCTGATCGCCAGCCGACTGCACTATTTGTCTCCTCGCTGGCAAGGGCCATTCATTTCCCTTAACTGTGCGGCATTAAATGAGAACCTACTCGACTCTGAACTGTTCGGACACGAAGCGGGGGCCTTTACTGGCGCGCAAAAGCGCCATCTCGGGCGTTTCGAGCGTGCCGATGGTGGAACGTTATTCCTTGATGAACTGGCGACTGCCCCTATGCTGGTGCAGGAAAAACTGTTACGGGTTATCGAATACGGTGTACTGGAACGCGTTGGTGGTGGCCAGCCATTACAGGTGGATGTCCGGCTGGTCTGTGCTACTAACGACAATCTGCCGGCACTGGCTGAGCAAGGAAAATTCCGTGCTGATCTGCTGGATCGTCTGGCATTTGACGTGGTGTATCTCCCCCCACTGCGCCAACGCCAGCAGGATATCATGTTGCTGGCTCAGCATTTTGCCGTGCAGATGTGCCGTGAGTTGGGCCAATCGTTGTTCCCGGGGTTCACACCGCATGCTGAACATACCTTGTTGCACTACGCCTGGCCTGGGAATATCCGGGAATTGAAGAATGTGGTAGAACGGTCGGTGTATCGCCACGCCAGCAGCGCGACAGCGCTGGATAATATTATTATTGATCCATTCCAAAAAGATGCTCCAATACTACCGGACCTTATCGCCACCCCCAGCGATGCCCTTCCCGATTTACCGCTGGATATGCGTCGCTGGCAGCGGGATCAGGAAAAACATCTGCTGGAGCAATCACTGACGCAGGCACGTTTCAATCAGCGCAAAGCCGCGGAACTCCTGGGATTGACCTACCATCAGTTCCGCGGTTTGTTGAAAAAACATGAATTATCCGTGAGTAATGAATAGCTGGAATTAGACACGCCTTACCACTCAGGAAAAGGATCTTCCATTTCCATCCAATGATCTACGCCAGCGGCCAACTGGCTGTCATTAATCAGGCAGGCATTGAGTTGATGAGTAATCCAGGCTGGGTCAATATTTTGGCCGATGAAAACCATTTCCTGGCGCATATCCCCAAACGGCTCCTGCCATTTCTCAGTAATCATCTGTTGTGTTTCTGTATCTTGTGGCCATTGATCGACCGGTATGGCCTTCCAGAACTTGCCAGCCAATCCATAGCGCAGTATACCACCTGCCTGATTCCATAATCCGGCGTCAAAGGGCCGGGTTGCCAGCCAGAAAAATCCTTTTGAACGCAACAAAAGTCCGCCGCCCCAGTTATCTTGTTGCAAAAAATCATGAAACTTGCGGGTATCAAAGGGCCGCCGAGCCCGATAGACAAAATTACTGATGCCGTAGTTCTCTGTCTCCGGCGTATGTGTCCCTCGCAGTTCCTGCAACCAGCCGGGTGCTTGCGCCGCCTTGTCAAAATTAAAGCGCTCGGTATTCAGTATCTCTTCCAGTGGAACCTGTCCCTGCTCGATAGGCACAATATGCGCGGTCGGGTTGAGGGTTTGCAGCACGGTAATGATCTCTTGCCGCGCCTCGGCGGTCATTTGATCGGTTTTACTGATCAGCATCACATCGCAGAATTCAATCTGCTCAATCAGCAGATCCGTCACGCTGCGCATATCTTCTTCGTCCAGGCTTTGCCCAACGTCATACAAACTCTCAGCCGCCTGATACTGTTGCAGGAAATTCACTCCATCCACCACGGTGACCAGCGTATCCAGCCGGGCGAAATCAGACAGACACTGTCCATTCTCATCTTCAAACGTGAAGGTTTCCGCTACAGGTAACGGTTCGGAAATGCCACTGGATTCAATCAGCAGGTAGTCATAACATCCGGCCTGCGCCAATTCCCGCACAGCAATCAACAAATCTTCACGTAGGGTACAGCAGATACAGCCGTTACTCATGGAGACCAACTTTTCCTGACGATGATCCAGCGTAACTTCATTATTCACCAGATCGGCATCAATATTCACTTCGCTCATGTCATTGACAATTACCGCGACACGCCTTCCCTGACGATTATTTAATACATGGTTTAGTACAGTGGTTTTTCCTGCCCCCAGAAAACCGGACAATACAGTGACGGGTAGTGGCTGCATTACTTTTCTCCTGCCTGAAATGTGTTGCGCAATGGCTGACTAACGGTTATGCGTCAAATTCACGTGATAACCGGGAATTACATTAGCACAATAATAGAATGTTATAACATAACGTTTGATAAAAAATCGACGGTACGTGACAGAACATACTAAACCGGCAGGAACGATAAAAACCAACAATGGCTGGATGCGGCGGGTTAATCATCGTGTTACGCATACTGCCAAATTGTCGTACTTAATGATGAGTTATGCAGCAATTCTGATGGAAAAAAGGCCAGATAAGCACAACAGATTGGGAGGAGGCGCAGAGTGCGATACACTCTGTGTATTACATAATGTGTGAAAATGCCTGTATGTCCGGAAAAATAACTCTCGTATTGGTGCTGTTCTGTCTGTCGTTGCCCGCGCTGGCCGTACCGTTACCACCCCCAGTTGGTCCAACGACACCATTGGAAGATATCCGACACAGTGGGTTTGTTTATTGCGTCAATGATGTTCTAAACACCTTTAACCCACAAATGGCGCGCAGTGGATTAATGGTCGATACCCTGGCAGCCCAGCTGTATGATCGTCTGCTGGGGGTCGATCCCTATACCTATCGCTTGATGCCTGAATTGGCCCAACGCTGGGAAGTATCAGATAATGGCGCAACCTACCGGTTTTGGCTGCGGCGGGATGTTCCGTTTCAGAAAACCCGTTGGTTTACCCCAACACGCATGATGAATGCAGATGATGTGATGTTCAGCTTTCAACGCATGCTGGATAAAAATAACCCGTTTCATGACATCAATGGCGGTGAATATCCCTATTTCGATAGTTTGCAGTTTTCCAGCATGGTACAGAGCATCCGAAAATTGGGTGAATACAGCGTAGAGTTCCGGCTAAATCATCCAGACTCATCGTTCCTATGGCATCTGGCGACACATTATGCGCCAGTGCTTTCGGCTGAGTATGCGCAGAAACTGGCGCAGCAAGACAAAAAAGAGCAGATCGATCGTCTACCGGTAGGCACTGGGCCTTATATGCTGGACGAATACCGTTACGGTCAATATATCCGCCTGAAACGTAACGATGAATACTGGCGTGGGAAACCACGTATGGCTCAGGTGGTCATTGATCTCGGTTCCGGCGGCACCGGACGGCTATCAAAACTGCTGACCGGTGAATGCGATGTATTAGCTTATCCGGCGGCCAGCCAATTATCCATCCTGCGTAACGACCCCCGCTTACGTCTGTCTCTGCGACCCGGCATGAATGTCGCCTATCTGGCGTTTAATGTGCGGAAACCACCACTGGATAATGTTGATGTCCGGCATGCCATTGCCCTGGCGATTAATAATGACCGGCTGATGCAATCCATTTACTACGGCACGGCGGAAACTGCCGCTTCTATCCTGCCTCGAGCGTCATGGGCCTACGATAACTCATCGCAGGTGACAGAATATAATCCTGTAAAATCCCGTCAGTTGTTGAAGAAACTAGGGATTACCAATCTAAGTCTGCGCTTATGGGTACCCATGGCCTCTCAGTCCTATAACCCCAGCCCGATAAAAACCGCCGAGTTGATTCAGGCCGATCTGGCGCAAGTGGGAATTAAAGTCACGATAGTTCCCGTTGAAGGTCGTTTTCAGGAAGCCCGCCTGATGGAGATGGACCATGATTTGACACTGGCGGGTTGGGCCACCGACAGCAATGACCCAGACAGCGTGTTCCGTCCCTTGCTAAGTTGCGCCGCCATTCCTTCACAGACCAATTATGCTCACTGGTGTGATCAGGATTTCGATACATTGTTGCAGGATGCACGCTCTTCACAACAGTTATCCCGACGCATTGAGTACTACCAGCAAGCTCAGCACATTCTTTCCGAACAGTTACCTGTGTTGCCGTTAGCATCATCGCTCCGCATGCAGGCTTACCGCGCTGATATGAAAGGGTTAATACTCAGCCCATTTGGCAACTCTTCATTCGCAGGGGTTTACCGGGACGACGGACATCAGGAAAAACCGGATGCAACATCCGTGGATCCTTCTTCACCGATGCCAGCTAAAGAGGAAAAACCATGATCATCTATGCGTTGCGCCGTTTGCTACTGCTGTTGGTGACACTGTTTTTGCTTTCGCTGATCAGCTTTAGCCTGGTTTATTTTACCCCCCATGCTCCGCTGAGTGGTGCAGCACTGTTCGATGCCTATCATTTCTATTTTGTCAGCCTGTTACAGGGTGATTTCGGACTTTCCAGTATTAACGGTCAACCCATCAACGAACAACTGAGGGAAGTATTCCCTGCCACGATTGAATTATGTGTCCTGTCGTTCTCATTATCATTGTTGGTAGGGATTCCGTTGGGGATTACCGCCGGTGTGATGCAAAACAAAGGGATGGATAAATTTATCAGTGGATTGGCCTTGCTCGGTTTCTCGCTACCGGTATTCTGGCTGGCTCTGTTGATGACGCTGTTTTTTTCACTCCATCTCGGTTGGTTGCCAGTATCTGGACGTTTTGATCTGTTGTATCAGGTTCCCCCCGTCACCGGATTCGCCTTAATTGATGCCTGGCTGTCAGACTCACCGTACCGGGATGAAATGTTACTCAGTGCCATCCGTCATCTGATTTTGCCCGTCATTGTGCTCTCGGTTGGACCAACGACCGAAGTTATCCGACTATTGCGCCTCAGTACGGCCGAGATTGGCAGCAAGAACTACATCAAAGCCGCCTTAACCCGAGGGCTGTCACGCTCAACCGTAATCCGCCGTCACCTACTGCATAACGCCCTTCCACCGATTATTCCCAAACTGGGATTACAGTTTTCCACCATGTTAACGCTGGCGATGATCACTGAAGTGGTATTCAGCTGGCCAGGTCTGGGGCGCTGGCTGGTGAACGCTATCCGCCAACAGGATTACTCGGCAATCTCGGCAGGGGTCATGGTCATCGGCACGGTGGTCATTTCTATTAATGTGTTATCTGACATCTGGGGTGCAATGGCAAACCCGTTGAAACATAAGGAATGGTATGCCCTTCGATAATGTCTATAGTGAAAAGAATCTACCCAGCCGTTGGCGTGATACCTGGCAAGCGTTTTATCAGGATATCTTGGGCATGTTGGGCCTTTATGGCTTCCTGTTTTTGATCGCCTTATGCTTATTTGGTAACGCACTGGCACCTTATGCCGTCGATCAGCAATTTTTGGGCTACCAGCTACTGCCCCCTTCCTGGTCACGTTATGGTGAAGTTTCCTTTTTCCTCGGCACCGACGATCTGGGCCGCGACCTGTTGAGCCGTTTGATGAGCGGTACCGCACCAACCTTTGGTTCCGCATTGGTGGTTACCGTTACCGCTGCACTGTGTGGCGTACTGATAGGGGTATTGGCAGGCGTTACCCACGGGTTACGCTCCGCCGTACTGAACCATATTCTCGATGCCCTGCTCTCTATCCCTTCTCTGTTGCTGGCCATTGTTGTGATCGCTTTCATTGGGCCACAATTGGGACACGCCATGCTGGCGATAGGTCTGGCACTGCTGCCGCGAATGGTGCGCACCATATACACGGCTGTGCATGAAGAACTGGAAAAAGAGTATATTGTGGCCGCCCGTTTGGATGGTGCCTCAATAATTTACATCATCTGGTATGCGATACTGCCCAATATTCTGGCGCTGCTGGTAACAGAGTTTACCCGCGCCCTCTCTGTCGCCATTCTGGATATTGCCGCCCTAGGCTTCCTGAATCTGGGAGCCCAACTCCCTACGACAGAATGGGGTACCTTGCTGGGGAACTCGCTAGAACTAGTCTATGTTGCGCCCTGGACAGTCATGCTGCCCGGTACCGCGATTACCTTCAGCGTACTGATTGTCAATCTGCTGGGCGACGGTGTACGCCGTGCTCTGATGACTCAAACTGAGTAAGGGTGAAGAAAGGTTATGCCATTACTGGATATTCGTAATCTGACCATTGAATTACTCACCGCCGAAGGCCCGGTCAAAGCAGTAGACCGAGTGAGCATTAGCCTGAGTGAAGGCGAAGTGCGTGGGTTGGTAGGAGAATCCGGCTCAGGAAAAAGTCTGATCGCCAAAGCAATTTGCGGCATCAGCAAAGATAACTGGCGCATCAGCGCCGACCGTTTTCGTTTTGACGATATCGACCTGTTACAGTTATCCACGCGGCAGCGGCGCAAACTGGTCGGACACAACGTTTCCATGATCTTTCAGGAGCCACAATCCTGTCTCGATCCTTCCGCCAGTATTGGCCGCCAACTAATGCAGGTCATTCCCGGCTGGACTTACAAAGGCCGCTGGTGGCAGCGCATTAACTGGCGCAAACGTCGCGCCATAGAATTGCTTCATCGGGTCGGTTTCAAAGACCATAAAGACATTATGCGCAGCTATCCTTATGAGCTAACGGATGGAGAGTGCCAGAAAGTAATGATCGCTATTGCACTGGCTAACCAGCCTCGTTTGTTAATCGCTGATGAACCCACCAATGCGATGGAAGCCACCACTCAGGCACAAATTTTCCGTTTATTGTCCCGGCTAAATAAAAATAACAATACGACGATCCTGCTTATCAGTCATGATCTGCAAACCATGAGTAAATGGGCAGACCGCATTAATGTGCTGTATTGCGGCCAAACCGTAGAAAGCGCCACCGGTGAAGATTTGATCACTACACCACATCATCCTTATACCCAGGCACTGATTCGCGCCATGCCTGATTTTGGCCGTTCTCTGCCGCATAAGAGCCGGTTAAATGCACTGCCAGGGGCTATCCCATCGCTGGAGCATTTACCTGTGGGCTGTCGACTCGGCCCTCGCTGCCCTTATTCGCAGAAACAATGCATGACAACCCCACCGTTGGTGTCAATGAAAAACCATCTGTATGCCTGCCACTTCCCGCTCAATATGGAGGAATCCTGATGGTAGAAACATTGCTGGAAGCCCGAAACCTGACCAAAACATTTCGCTATCGTACTGGCTTGTTCCAACGCCATCACATAGAAGCAGTGAAATCGGTGAGTTTTACGCTGAAAGAGCGGCAGACATTGGCCATCATTGGTGAAAATGGCTCAGGCAAGTCGACGCTGGCAAAAATGTTGGCTGGGGTGATAGCCCCCACTTCCGGACAACTGCTGATCGACGATCATCAACTTCATTATGGTGATTATCGCTACCGCAGCCAACGTATTCGCATGATTTTCCAGGATGCAGCCAATGCACTGAATCCACGCCAGCGTATTGGCCAATTGCTGGATCTCCCTTTACGTCTGAATACCAGTTTAAGTGCTGAAGATCGGGAAAAAGCCATCAATGTGGCGTTACGGCAAGTCGGGCTACGGCCAGACCATGCCTACTACTATCCGCACGCGTTAGCTCCGGGGCAGAAACAGCGCGTCGGACTGGCTCGGGCGTTGATTTTGCAGCCCAAGGTGATTGTGGCCGATGAAGCTTTGGCCTCTCTGGATATGTCCATGCGATCACAGATTATCAATCTGATGCTGGAGCTTCAGGAAAAACACGGACTGTCCTATATTTATGTTACCCAGCATCTGGGCATGATGAAACATATCAGTGACCAAATGCTGGTAATGCACGACGGAGAAGTGGTTGAACGCGGCAGTACCGCCGACGTATTGGCAGCCCCACTGCATGATTTGACCAAACGGCTGATAGCCAGCCATTTTGGTGAGGCACTGAGCGCTGATGCCTGGCGACGCGACAACGGAAACTTTTGATTCAATCGACGCGATAACCAACAGAGAAATACTCTCCACGGGTGACCAACCGCATGACTCCTCGGAGTACCCCTCTGTGTGTCATACATGATAGAATCATCCGGTTTATTCACCGCGACCATCAATAACTAACTATTTTTATTGGTGATGACCGCAGCAACAATGATCACAAGGATACTGCTATGGGTTTTCTTAACGGCAAGCGCATTCTGGTAACTGGTGTTGCCAGTAACCGCTCCATTGCATTCGGTATCGCACAGGCGATGCACCGAGAAGGAGCAGAACTGGCGTTCACTTATCAGAACGACAGGCTGAAATCTCGTGTAGAAGAGTTTGCCCATGAACTGGGTTCCAGCATCATTCTGCCATGTGATGTTGCGGAAGATGCCAGCATTGAAGCACTGTTCGTTGAACTGGCAAAAGTATGGCCAAATTTCGATGGTTTCGTTCATTCTATTGGTTATGCCCCAGGCGACCAACTGGACGGAGACTATGTTAACGCCGTTACCCGCGAAGGTTTCTCTATCGCGCATGACATCAGTTCCTACAGTTTTGTTGCCATGGCGAAAGCCTGCCGCAACATGCTGAACCCGCACGCTGCACTGATTACACTTTCCTACCTGGGGGCAGAACGCGCCATCCCGAACTATAACGTGATGGGGCTGGCCAAAGCTTCCCTGGAAGCTAACGTCCGCTATATGGCGAATGCCATGGGTGCACAAGGCGTGCGCGTCAATGCTATTTCCGCTGGTCCGATCCGCACACTGGCTGCTTCCGGCATCAAAAACTTCAAAAAAATGCTGTCACACTGCGAAGCCGTTACGCCTATTCGCCGGGTAGTCACTATTGAAGATGTAGGCAACGCGGCTGCTTTCATGTGTTCTGACCTGGCGGCCGGTATCTCCGGTGAAATACTGCACGTTGATGGCGGTTTCAATATCGCTTCCATGAATGAGCTGGAACTGGATAATTAATCCGGTATTTGGTAATAAGCGAGCCACAAGGCTCACTTCAGACCGTTGGCAAACCTACGTGTAGCATCAAAACGGTGATGATGAGGAAGAAGAGTAAAGCATCCGCGCCAGGGATAGCGCGGCTTGAGCTTACAGGGAGGGACTTGCAGCGCCTTTACGATCTTCTCATTATCGCCGCTATATAGACTCCGCCATCAAACTCACTTATCAGTTTGAACTTGATATCCTTCCTCTGCTTTTCATTCTATTTACCGATCCCTGTTTAACAACCAATCTCGCGCCACATCAAAGAAATGCTGAGCCAGCATTGTCGCCCGCCCGCTTGCAGCCATCACTACCGCGCCATGACGTGGCATCGACGGCAACGCCAATTCACGCCACATCAGTTCGGGCATCATCGCCGGGATCAAACTACCGGCAGGAACAATGCCACAACCCAGCCCGACAAACACACCCTGGATCAGTTGCAGCACAGATGAACTCTCCATTCGTACCCGCGGCGTAATACCGGCTTCGCGGAATTGGTTATCCAGATAGCGCCGGAAATAGCGGCTAGGTTCTGCCAGGCAAAGCGGCAACTCGGCAATCTCCGTCAATTCAGTTACACCGTCACTTACAAGCTGTGGGAAATGCTGTGGATGATACAACAATGCCACTCGCTGTTCGGTCAAAGAGGCGGTTTGAAAATTCAGCTCTCGCAATACAGTCGGCTCAAAAAAGCCGATACCGACATCCACAGCATGTGCATTAAGCGCCTCCAGCAATGGGTCAGCACTGAACAACGAAACCTGATAATCCATATGTGGGTAATCGGCACTGACGGCAGCTAGCAATTCAGGCAACGCCAAGCTGCATTGCGGCACCACTCCGATACGCAACAGACCGCTAGTCCCACGTTTCAGTGATCCTACTTCCAACTTAAGTCCCTGATATACTGACACCATCTCCCGAGCCCAGGCCAATACCCGTTCACCTTCTGCGGTAAAACCTTCAAAATTATTACCTCGGTTGATAAGCGCCAGTCCCAGTTCCTGCTCCAGATTTTTCAATCGCATCGACAGTGTCGGCTGACTGACAAAACTGGCTTCGGCAGCACGACCAAAATGACGTTCTTTTTCCAGATTACACAGATAAATCAGTTGCTTGATATCCATAGCATTGCTCTTTTCCGCATGGAAAAACTACTATATCACGTCAGATGGCACCCTTTGGCGACGATAAGCTTTATCTATCCCGCTATTATCTCCTTCGATTAGACAGCATCTTGTGCAGCCCCTAAACTTCTTAGTTAGCAAACAAAGTATTAAAGAAAACGCTACATATCCGAAACATCATCACCTGCATAGAAAATCATGAAATTTAAATCATCTATCAAGCCATACCACGCTGCTGCGGGCGGCTGGGGCTCTCTAGAAGCCACTACCCGTTTTGTACTGGATAGCAAGCAAGCGCTGAAAAATATCCGTCATTTGATGCGAGTCAATAAAAGCAAAGGATTTGACTGCCCTGGCTGCGCCTGGGGTGACGATAACAGCAGTACGTTTAGCTTTTGCGAAAATGGGGCCAAAGCCGTTAGTTGGGAAGCCACTCGCAAAGCTGTCGGACCAGATTTTTTTGCCGCCCACAGTGTCAGTGCTCTACGCCGCCAGAGTGACTATTTTCTCGAGTATCAGGGACGACTGACACATCCGATGCGCTATGACCGTCAGCATGATCACTATGTGCCGATCAGTTGGGACGATGCGTTTGCCATTATTTCCCGCCACATCCATGAGATGGCGCATCCAGATCAACTCGAACTGTATACGTCGGGTCGTGCCAGCAATGAGGCTTCGTTCCTCTATCAATTATTCGGCCGCATGGTAGGCACCAACAATTTTCCGGACTGTTCCAACATGTGTCATGAAGCCAGTGGCACCGGGCTAAAACAGAGTATTGGCGTAGGTAAAGGCACCGTCCGCTTGCAGGACTTTGAACTCGCCGATGCCATTTTTGTGTTCGGGCAAAACCCCGGCACCAACCATCCACGGATGTTGCACAGCCTGCGGCATGCCGCCAACCGCGGTGCCCATATTGTGGCGTTCAACACCTTGCGTGAGCGCGGTCTGGAACGCTTCGCCAATCCACAAAATCCGCTGGAATTGCTAACACCGTTGTCCGGCACCATCAGCGAAACCTATCTGCAACCCAATCTTGGCGGCGACATGGCTGCGGTGCGAGGCATGGCGAAGGCGTTGCTGGAAACACATCGCCAACGTCTGACCATCGGTGAAACAGGATTGTTTGATCAGGTATTTATCGACCAGCACACCGACGGGGTCGACGCCTGGTTGACAATGGTGGATGCCACCAGCTGGCCACAAATCGAACAGCAATCAGGATTGAGTGAAACACAGATCCGCTATGTTGCCGCTATTTATCAGCGATCAAAACGGGTGATTTGTACCTGGGCAATGGGTATTACTCAGCATAAACATTCAGTGGCGACAGTTCGGGAAATCGTTAATCTGCAACTACTGTTTGGGCAATTAGGAAAACCGGGCGCGGGGCTATGTCCAGTGCGTGGTCACAGCAACGTACAAGGCAATCGCACTATGGGTATTGACGAGAAACCGTCCACTGCTTTGCTCGATAGTCTGTCCGATCATTTTCACTTCACCCCACCGCGTGGTCACGGCCACAATACGGTACAAGCCATCGAGGCCATGCTGCGTGATGAAGTCAAAGTGCTAATCACCCTGGGAGGCAATCTGGCCGCCGCTGCACCAGATACCGAACGTACAGCTGACGCCATCAGCCGCTGTCATCTCACGGTTCATATCAGTACCAAACTTAACCGCAGTCATCTGATCACCGCGCAAGAAGATACATTAATCCTGCCCACACTGGGTCGTACCGATCAGGACATACAGGCCAGCGGATCACAATTCATCACGGTGGAAGACTCTTTCAGTATGGTGCACGCTTCTGAAGGCGTCGGCCAGCCATTGTCGCCGGAGCAACGTTCCGAAATCGCTATCGTAGCCGGTATTGCCCAAGCGACATTAGGCAACGATCACGTTGATTGGCTGGCGCTGGCGGCAGACTATGGGCTAATACGCGATTATATAGCTGCAACGTTACCAGGATTCAACGACTTCAATCAACGTTGTGCCGAACCTGGGGGATTTTGGCTGGGCAATGCGGCAGCTGAATACCATTTTCACACGCCAACCGGTAAAGCCCGCTTCAGTAGTGCCCCGCTACCAGTCAGTGTGGTTCCCAAAGGCGATGATCCCGCACCGTTCACGTTGCAGACACTTCGTTCGCATGATCAGTACAACACCACTATCTACGGACTGGATGATCGCTACCGCGGAGTATACGGCCAACGCGAGGTGCTATTTATGCACCCGGAAGATATTGCCGGATTGGGGCTGGAGGATGGTGACCGGGTGGATATTGAAACCTTATGGCATGATGGTATCTTACGCAAAATAACTGGATTCCGGCTAGTGGGTTATGATATTCCCCCCGGCAACCTGGCGGCTTACTATCCAGAAACCAATCCACTGGTGCCGCTTTCCAGTTATGGTGACGAAACCTTTACGCCGACATCCAAGTCAATTCCAGTACGGATTACGCCCAGCGTGGAACAGTCTGAATCCCGGATTGCCTAACCGCACTCGAATGGGGGATACTCAGATTGCACAAGGCCCGAGCCGGATATTCCCTGCATTACCTGATCAGCGCTTGCCGCCAGCGACTGATTCGCGTAAAACTATTCGCCGCTAAAGCCACTTATAACCGCATTCCTGGACGCTATGTTTCAAGATAATCCGCTGCTTGCTCAGCTTAAACAGCAACTCCATTCCCAAACGCCACGGGTAGAAGGCGTCGTTAAAGCTACCGATAAGGGATTCGGCTTTCTTGAAGCCGACGCTCAAAAGAGTTACTTCATTCCGCCACCGCAAATGAAGAAAGTCATGCACGGTGACCGTATTGTCGCCACAGTGCATACGGAAAAAGAGCGAGAAAGCGTCGAACCAGAATCGTTAGTTGAGCCGTTCCTGACCCGCTTTGTCGGGCGTGTTCAGAAGAAAGACGATCGTCTGGCTATTATTCCTGATCATCCGCTACTGAAAGAATCCATCTCTTGCCACACCGCACACGAGTTGGCGCATGACTTTCAGGAGGGCGACTGGGCTGTAGCGGAAATGCGCCGGCACCCGCTGAAAGGTGATCGCAACTTCCACGCTGAACTAACGCAGTACATTACTAACAGTGAGGATCCTCTGGTCCCATGGTGGGTGACATTGTCACGTCACGATCTGGAGCGCACTGCCCCCGAAGCCGATACTGCCGCACTGGATGACGGAGATTTGCAGCGAGAAGACTTAACCGCGCTAGATTTTGTCACTATCGACAGTGCCAGTACGGAAGATATGGACGATGCCTTGTTCGTACAGGATAACGATGATGGTTCACTGCAACTGACGGTGGCCATTGCCGACCCTACCGCGTATGTCCCTGCTGGCAGTGAACTGGATGCTATTGCGCGTCATCGCGCGTTTACCAATTATTTGCCTGGTTTCAATATCCCGATGCTCCCGCGCCATTTATCGGATGATATCTGCTCACTACGGCCAGGAGAACGTCGCCCAGTACTGGCATGTCGCATGACTATCGCCGACGACGGAACGCTGGATGACATGCACTTCTTCGCCGCCTGGATTGAGTCCAAAGCCAAGCTGGCCTATGACAGTGTTTCTGATTGGCTGGAACAACAAGGTGACTGGCAACCTGCCAGCGAGGCAATTACCCATCAGCTCCGTCTGCTACAACGCGTATGCCTGGCCCGCAGTCACTGGCGCACGACACATGCTCTGGTATTCAAAGATCACCCAGATTACCGTTTCTTATTGGGAGACAAAGGTGAAGTGCTGGATATCGTGGTAGAGCACCGTCGCATTGCCAACCGTATTGTGGAAGAAGCGATGATTGCCGCTAACGTTTGTGCGGCGCAGGTTCTACGTGACAAGCTTGGTTTTGGCATTTACAACGTACATAACGGCTTTGACCCGTCCAAGGTGGAACAAGCGGTCACCGTGCTGGGAAATAATGGTATTCATGCCGATGCGCAACATCTGCTGACATTAGAGGGTTTTTGTGCGTTGCGCCGTGAACTGGATACTCAGCCAACACAATTCCTTGACAGTCGTATCCGTCGTTTTCAGTCATTTGCGGAAGTCAGCACCACGCCTGGGCCGCATTTTGGCCTTGGTCTGGAAGCTTATGCCACCTGGACTTCGCCAATCCGTAAGTACGGAGATATGGTGAATCATCGCCTGCTGAAAGCAATTATTAGTGGTCAGCCGACAGAAAAACCACAGGATGACGTTACTGTGAAGTTGTCAGAACGCCGTCGTTTGAATCGTATGGCTGAACGTGATGTCAGTGACTGGCTGTATGCCCGTTTTCTAAAAGAAAAAGCAGGCACTGACGCACGTTTTCTGGCAGAAATCATGGACGTGACTCGCGGCGGTCTGCGTGTTCGTTTACTGGATAACGGTGCCTCGGCATTTATTCCTGCATCATTTATTCATGCAGTACGTGATGAACTGGCATGCAGCCAGGAAACCGGTACCGTGACGGTGAAAGGTGAAGCGGTATATCGTCAAAGTGATACGCTGGAAGTGACCATTGCTGAAGTTCGTCTGGATACTCGCAACATTATCGCCAAACCAGCAGCTTAAGCTCATCGCGCCATCAGGGTTCTCCTGATGGCACAATTCTCGCTGGATTTATCACTGGAGCACCAATGAAAAAAATTGCTATCGGGAATTCAACGTTACTGACTGCCAACATTTCGTTGGGTTGTATGCGCCTGGCCAGTAAAAGTGTCGATGAGGCAGTTACTATCCTCAACACCGCACGGGATATTGGGATCGATTTATTTGATCACGCCGACATCTATGGGGCTGGAAAATCCGAGGAAATTTTTGCCGCCGCCATGCAGAAATCGGCCATGCCACGCGACGCACTATTTATCCAAAGCAAGTGCGGGATTCGTAAAGGCTGTTTCGATTTCTCCAAAGCACATATTGTCGCTTCGGTAGACGCCAGCTTGCGTCGGCTGCACACCGACTATCTGGATACCCTGTTACTACACCGCCCCGATACGTTATTCGAGCCGGATGAAGTGGCTGCTGCTTTCGACGAACTGGAAACCACTGGCAAGGTGCGCTATTTCGGCGTCAGCAACCAGCATCCGTTACAAATTGAACTACTGAAAAAATCGATACGCCAACCACTGATTGCCAACCAGTTGCAATTCAGTATCATGCATACGCCGATGATTGATGCTGGCCTCAATGTCAATATGACCAACCCGGCATCCGTGAATCATGATGGTGCCGTGCTGGAATACAGCCGCCTTCATGATATGACCATTCAAGCCTGGTCACCTTTTCAGTATGGATTTTTTACTGGCGTATTTCTGGACAATGAGAAATTCCCGCAGCTCAATGCCACCATTGACCGCATTGCCGAGCAATATGGTGTGAAAAATACCGCTATCGCCGTGGCCTGGATCCTGCGCCATCCGGCCAACATGCAGGTGATTGTGGGTAGCATGGACCCCCAGCGCCTGCAAGATATTGCCCTGGCGTCGGAACTGCGCTTAACACGTGAAGAGTGGTACGAAATCTATCGTGCCGCCGGAAATATACTGCCATAACGCAAAACGAGTCCGGCAATGACCGCCAGACTCGTTCTTTCTTGTTTAACTTCTGAGTAATCCGTTATAACACTTTATTATTGCTTGAATATTCACGTCTCCAGTGAAGTAAATTCGTGACATCAGGCAAAATAGATTATTGTCCGTAGTAAGCGTTCTTACCGTGCTTACGCAAGTAGTGTTTATCCAGCAAGGTTTGCTGCATCGGTTCCAGGGTCGGCGTCAGTTGACGTGAAAATATCCCCATATAGGCAATTTCCTCCAGAACAACGGCATTATGCACCGCATTATGAGCATCACTTCCCCAGGCAAAAGGACCGTGCGAATTTACCAACACAGCAGGAATATCGGTGGGAGAAAGATGTCGCTGGTGAAAGGTTTCAACGATAACCTGGCCGGTTTCCCGCTCATAGTGGCCGTTAATCTCGTCATCGGTCATTAATCGGGTACAGGGAATGGCGCCATAGAAGTAATCGGCATGCGTGGTTCCCCATGCCGGTAGATCGTGTCCTGACTGGGCCCAAATAGTGGCATGGCGAGAATGTGTATGGACAATTCCACCGATCGAATCAAAGGCCAGATAAAGCACCCGGTGAGTATCGGTATCTGATGACGGTTTCTTTGAGCCTTCAACTACACGACCTGTCTCCAGCTCTACTACCACCATATCGTTTACTGTCATCACATCGTATTCTACGCCTGAAGGCTTAATCACCATTAATCCTTGCTGACGATCTACCGCGCTGACATTACCCCAGGTAAATGTCACCAAGTGATGCCGAGGTAAGGCCAAATTAGCTTCAAGTACCTGATTTTTAATTTCATCTAACATTATCCACTCCCTTTAGCCATTTCATTCTATTCTCTCGGTGACACGTCACTCCCGGTATGGGCTAAATAGCTAAAGATCTGTCAGCGTTCTGCTGCACCAGCAGAAGTATAACCAGACTGGCAAGTCTGACAGATCTCGCGTTGACAACAACGGCAATGAGGACTGTACTATGAACAGAATTAAGAGTTTTTACCTGTTACCGCTAATATCGATGATTATACTGACGCCTGGGTGATGTAAGGCAAAGAATTTATGTTTTATTTCAGGAAAAGCACGAACAACAATATTTTCCTCATTTCAGGCCAGCAATAATCTTGTTTAAAACGTAAAGCGGATCCAACGGGAGAAAACCATGAAAGTAAACCAACGTTTAGTCATAGCCGCCATGGCAATAGCACTAACCATCGGGTTGAGCGGTTGCTCCAATATGTCCAAACGTGATCGAAATACGGCTATTGGTGCTGGCGCTGGTGCGATCGGCGGTTCAGTTCTGACCCACGGTAGTGTATTGGGAACAGTGGGAGGCGCGGCTGTAGGTGGTATTGTCGGTCATGAAGTCACTAAGTGATTTCCTGTGCAGGCTCTATTTTCCGAGCCTGCATTATCATTGCGTCATCGATGGTTTTTTGCAGTCACCGTTAGCCTCCCGCCAGTTTTACCTTCATCCCTTTGGCTTCCAACAACTGTTTCAGCAGATCGCGTTTATCACCCTGAACCTCAATCACACCGTCTTTTACCGAACCACCACAACCACATCGTTTTTTTAGTTCACCGGCCAGTTTTTCCAGTGCGGCATCATCAAGATCGACACCGGTGATAACACAGACACCTTTACCTTTACGTCCACTGGTCTGACGCTGAATACGGACAATACCATCACCCTGGGGGCGTGATACTGACGCGTCTTCCGGTTTAATGCGGCCGCTTTCCGTTGTATACACCAGACGGCTGTTATCATCATTCATCATTATTTCCCTTGCAGTGACAGCAGGATATCTTTCAATGCCTGAGCCGGATCCGCAGACTGAGTAATAGGGCGACCAATAACCATATAATCAACACCAGCCTGCAGCGCCTGTTCCGGTGTCATAATACGCCGCTGATCGCCCGCCTGGCTGCCAGCCGGACGGATACCCGGCGTCACCAGCGAAAACCCGGCGCCACATACCTGTTTCAAATGCTCAGCTTCATGCGCAGAACACACTACCCCATCTAATCCACACTGTTGAGTCAGCATAGCCAGTCGTTCAGCTTGTTCTGCCGGCGACGATGTAATACCAAGACCACGTAAATCATCGGCGTCCATACTGGTTAGTACCGTCACGGCAATTAACCGAGGTGCTTCACTACCAAACGGATGCAACGCCTCTTTAGCCGCCACCATCATGCGAGCACCACCGCTGGCGTGAACATTCACCATCCACACGCCCAATTCGGCAGCAGCGGCCACGGCACGCGCCGTGGTATTGGGAATATCGTGAAATTTCAGGTCGAGAAAAACATCAAAACCACGCTGTTGCAAATCCTTGACCAACCGTGGACCAAACAGTGTAAACATCTCCTTGCCTACCTTCAGGCGGCAATCTTGCGGATCGATGTGATCAACAAAATCATAGGCAGCACGCTGATCGGCGTAATCGAGCGCAACGATAATCGGTGATGTGGTTGATGCTTTTTTCTGCCCTACAGTTTCGACATTCACGAGTATTTCCCTCAATTACACATGCTGATAAGTAAAGCCCTACTTTCCCGCCGCGCATTCTACATGTCCAGACCAGCAAATCCCAGCCGCCTGGAAAGCATTACCAGTCTATTGCCTGATGGTCAGCACCAGAAGAGTAAATGCACTATTAGTATGTTGTAACTAAAATCAGATAAATAAAACATTTTCCACGGCTATTCACCATCAAGGCCGCGAATGGGCTTGATACTGGCCCACGTCCGACAGGAAGGACAATGCCAGTATAGTGACTGTGATGTAAATCCACATTTATTACAACTATAGCGGGGTTTTGTCTGGACTTGCTCACCGACCATCTTACGCAATACAACCAGGCTCTCTTTGGCTCTTCCGTCCTCTGCCTCTCGCAAATGAAAGTCCATCAGCCGGTGAAATCCTCGCATGGTAGGGTGTCGCTGAATCTGGCGGTTGATATAGATCTGAGCGACTTCGGTACCGTCTTCTCGTTCAATAATATCCGCCAGCATCAGTTCTGCGGTGGCGCCAGTGTTTTCCTCCACGCACCGTTTCAAAAACGCAGACCAATCCTGAGGTTGATGTAAATGCTGATAGCACTCCTCCAGCATCGGCAACGTTTCACTGACAAAATCCCTATCCTGCTCCAACACTTGTTGCAACGCCGCGATCGCTGGGGAAAACTGCTGCTGGGCCATATAAATACGCCCTATCATGATAGAAGCGCGAGCACACTGATTATCCGATGCTATGGCTTTCTTCAACAACGCCATGGCTTTGTTCAAATCATCATTACCCATGAATTGCAGTGCCAGTTCACAGTAAAAGTGGGCGATCTCTACCCGCAATCGGTCGGTGCCCAATTTGACCAGTTTTTCCGCCGTATCAATAGCGGTCTGCCAGTCACTGGTCGCCTGATAAATCTGCAGTAATTGCTGTAACGCACTGAGGCGAAAATCTTCTTCATCCACCAATTGTTTGAATATTTTTTCGGCACGGTCATACAGCCCTGCCGTCATATAATCGCGCCCCAGTTGCTGTACGGCCAGCAAACGTTGTTCAAACGTCAACGCGGTACTTTCCGTCAATGCCTGGTGGATACGGATGGCGCGGTCAACCTCACCACGTGAGCGAAACAGATTTCCCAGTGTAAGGTGAGCCTCAAAGGTGTTGGTATCGTCCTTAAGCATATCAAGGAATAGCTCAACCGCTTTATCCTGCTGATTGGATAACAGAAAGTTGACACCTGTCACATAATCCCGCGACAGACGGTTAGCTTCATCCTGTTTATCCTGCTGTGCGCTTCTGCGACCCATATACCAGCCATACGCAGCGGCAACTGGCAGCAACAGAAACAGCAGTTCTAACATAGGGAGTGATTCCTTAGTGGGTCGTTGTTTGCTCAGGTGGTGTCACGTTGACTTCATCAGTGATGGGTAATTGCTGCTCAAGGCGTTTGACTTTACGTTGTTCACGCCCTAGCGCAATGCGTACCCGCAGATAAAACAGACCGCAGATCACCCATCCCAAAATGAACCCGACCGCAAACAGTGTCGCCAACAACGTTGAAAGCTGATATTCGCCCTGTGCAACCAGATAATTAAAGGTAATAACCTGATCGTTATGCGCGCCCAGTGTGACAGAAATAATGAATATCGCCAGCACGAGGAGAAAAATTAGCATGTATTTCACGTTTTGTTCCTGTGATATCGCGTTAACCGCATGAATTATGCCAAATTTCGGCGGTAAACCCCACTAAATTAGCATTTCTGCTCCGCGGTGGGAAATGCTGTCTGGTTGAGATACGAGATACAACTGGCGTTCAGATATCAGTTCAACTGCTGCAGAAACAGAGATATGTACCGAGGGAAAACCCCATTAGCTGGCTGATTCCCACATTTCACTTATCACAGGGTTAAAAACACAACACTGACGCTTTAATGGTTTCTGATATGAAAATCACCACAACATCATAAAGGATAACGCGCTTATTCCATTAAGCGCGTTATCCTGAATCAATTTTCGTCGTAAGAGAGAAAGACGTTAATCCGAGCGATCCGCAAATACTTGCCTTACCTGTTTTCTGTATCCTTGGGCGGCACTGGCAAACAACCACAGTACTGGCTCAACCATGTCGCGACCATAGCCAATATTCCACTGATCACCGTTGCCATTATCAGATCCTGTGGCCAATGCATCCCCAATGCCAACCGACTGCCCATCACCCCGATGGCCCATATCATCAATAGCGTTACCGTTACATAATGACGTCGTGTCCATAACAACCCGACCCCCATCAATGCCCAAGTGGCCGCAAACAGCGTATGTCCGGAAGGAAAAGCAAACCCATGTTCACCCTGCCAGTAATGGCGCAGCCACAGGGGGGGTTGTTCCACATTGCGCGGTTCTTTTGCCAATCCAGTGTGGGTATTACCGAGTGAGAAATAGAAATAGTGACTGTCAACCTGATGTTTTTTTTCCAGCCAAACAACAAAAGGGCGCGGTTCCTGGACCCAGTTTTTAATGACAGATTTCACGCCCTGTCCCAGCAGAATGGTCATAGCCATAATGGCTATCAACGCTAATGCCGGTGCCCATCGAAAACGTAGACACCACGAAAACCAAAGACTCAACCCCACGCAGGTTAATACCCCCCACGGTGAAGAGACCGTTTCCGTTATCCAAAATAATACCAGTAGCCACCAGCCAGAGACGTCAGGTCTCCATTGCCAGCCAGTTACCCAGATAATTAGCGGCATCAACAGCAATACTATTACACCCAGCACAGTTCGTCTGGCGAGTTCGTACATCATTTCTCCCTATTTTTCAGCGGGATATAAAGCAACATATTTTTCACAATTTTACCAGAAAACAGGACATAAGCAGCCACTATGGCGTAAAATACCTCCCGGTTCTATCAACGACACTGCTACAACGTTAGCCATTTCGTCATCGATCAAGCACCGACAACCACATACATCGATCTGATTCGAGTCAGATCTTGGGCTGATTAAGGTTCCCATCCAACGGTAGGATGCGCATCAGTATTTTTTGTTTTGGAGATTAACATGCAGCTAAAGCGGGTGGCAGAAGCCAAATTGCCTACACCTTGGGGTGATTTTCTGATGGTCGGTTTTGAAGAAATAGCGACCGGTCAGGATCATCTGGCCTTGGTATACGGTGATATTTCCGGTCCGGAGCCGGTTTTAGCCAGAGTGCATTCAGAATGTCTGACCGGAGATGCACTATTCAGTCTGCGTTGTGATTGTGGTTTTCAGTTAGAAGCGGCGCTTAACCATATTGCTGAAGAAGGCCGCGGAATACTGCTTTACCATCGTCAGGAAGGTCGTAATATCGGTTTGCTGAACAAGATTCGGGCCTATGCGTTACAAGACAAAGGAGCTGATACTGTTGAAGCTAATCATCAGTTGGGTTTTGCCGCCGACGAACGTGATTTCACCCTTTGTGCCGATATGTTCAAGTTATTGCATGTTGGTGCCGTACGCCTGCTGACCAATAATCCACAAAAGGTCAAAATCTTAAGCGAAGCAGGTATTAATATAGTGGAACGTGTTCCGTTGATCGTCGGTCGTAACCCGAAAAATGAACGTTATCTAGCCACCAAAGCCGCCAAGATGGGCCATCTACTGGATATAAAGTAATACCTGTCAAAATTTCCCCAGACGATAAATCCATCATCTGGGGCAGAAAAACCAATAGGTAACGGTGTAAATATCCAGCAAACGCATTAACAATATGACCGCGCTGGCACAGAACCCGATCTGCGCCAACGGATAAATTACAACATTCCACGAATGACATAGTGCAAGATACCGTCGTTCTGGAAATAAATCAGTTCGTTGCGTGTATCAATACGGCACAGCGTGTCAATCACCTGTTGCTGACCATCCTGTCGGGTGATCTTTACGGTTACGGTACAACCAGGGTGAAGCGTAGTCAGTCCAGTAATATCAATTTGCTCATCACCGGTGAGCTGTAATGTTTTGCGCGTTACACCTGCCGGAAATGATAACGGTAAAATACCCATCCCGATCAGATTGGAGCGGTGAATACGTTCAAACGATTCGGCAATCACAACTCGCACACCGAGCAAACGAGGGCCTTTCGCTGCCCAGTCACGGCTGGAACCTGACCCATATTCCTTACCGGCGATCAACGCCAGCGGTAAATTCTCGTCCTGATAACGCATTGCAGCATCATAAATCGTCATTTCATCCTGCGATGGTATATTCCGGGTGTATCCACCCTCTTTACCAGGCACCATCTCATTGCGGATGCGAATGTTGGCAAACGTGCCACGCATCATCACTTCATGATTACCACGTCGTGAACCATAAGAATTAAACGCTTCGGTTGCCACCCCATGTTCCAGCAGATAATGCCCGGCCGGGCTATCCTCTTTGATGTTGCCCGCAGGAGAGATATGGTCAGTCGTGACGGAATCACCCAGTATCGCCAGAATACGAGCACCGTTAATATCCTGTACTGGTGTAGGTTCCGGTGACATCTCATCGAAAAAGGGTATCTTACGAATATAAGTGGAATCTACCGGCCAATCATAGGTGGCCTTGTCCTCTACCAGAATATCCTGCCACTCCTGCGTTCCGGTGAACACCGACGCATACTCTTTTCTAAACATATCCGCATTGACCTGCAATACCGCGTTCGCCACCGCTTTCGCTGATGGCCAGATATCACGTAAATAAACCGCCTTCCCCTGTTCATCCTCACCCAGCGGATCACTCGTCAAATTCACGTCCATATTGCCAGCCAACGCATAAGCCACTACCAGCGGTGGAGAAGCCAGCCAGTTGGTTTTCACCAGCGGGTGAATACGACCTTCAAAGTTACGATTACCGGACAGCACGGCGCCAACCGTCAGATCCTTCTCTTTTATCGCGTGCTCAATGGCTGTGGGTAACAATCCCGAGTTGCCAATGCAGGTAGTACACCCATATCCCACCAGATTAAAACCCAACTGGTCGAGGGAGTCAGTCAATCCTGCTTTGGCGAAATAATCCGTTACGACCCGAGAACCAGGTGCCAGAGAGGTTTTCACCCAGGGTTTCGTCTTCAACCCACGCTTGACCGCATTCTGGGCCAACAATCCGGCTGCCATCATGACGCTGGGGTTAGATGTATTGGTACAGGACGTAATTGCAGCAATGACTACCGCGCCTTGGCTGAGGCGACAATCTTCCCCTTCCGGTAAAGAGGTGTCGTCATCCGGCTGACGAGCGGTTGCAAGATCCAGCTCAAGCGTGGCCTGAAAAGCGTTGGGAACATCCACCAGCGCTACCCGATCTTGTGGACGTTTAGGGCCCGCCAGACTGGTTTCTACATTATTCATATCCAGCGTCAATTGGCTGGTAAACCGGGGTTCATCACCAGCATATCGCCACAACCCCTGCTGTTTGCAGTAAGCTTCCACCAGTGCAATCTGATCGTCACTGCGATTCGTCAACCGCAAATAGTCCAGCGTAATATCGTCGACCGGGAAAAAGCCGCAGGTTGCACCATATTCCGGCGCCATATTGGCAATCGTCGCACGATCAGCCAGTGCCAGGTGATCAAGCCCGTCACCATAAAATTCAACGAATTTACCCACGACACCCTGTTTACGCAGTATCTGCGTGACATTCAGCACCAAGTCCGTTGCCGTAATACCTTCTCGCAGTCTACCGGTAAGCTGAAAACCGACGACATCGGGAATCAACATTGAAACCGGCTGTCCCAGCATCGCCGCTTCAGCTTCAATACCACCAACCCCCCAGCCCAATACGCCGAGAGCGTTGATCATCGTGGTATGAGAATCCGTCCCCACCAACGTATCCGGGTAAGCAACACATTCTTCCTTTTGCTTTTCATGCCAGACAACTTTTGCGAGATATTCCAGATTCACCTGGTGGCAAATCCCGGTACCTGGCGGCACGACTCTAAAATGGTGGAAGGCTTTCTGTCCCCAGCGTAAAAAAGCATAACGCTCATAATTACGCACCATTTCCAAACGCGTATTTTCCACCAGAGCCTGATTGTCGCCAAAATAATCGACGGTCACGGAGTGATCAATCACCAAATCCACTGGGGTTAATGGGTTGACCTTATTGACATCTCCTCCAAGCCGCTGCACTGCTGCCCGCATCGCCGCCAGATCGACGACAGCCGGCACGCCGGTAAAATCCTGCATTAATACACGGGATGGACGGTACGCAATCTCACGTTCGGCGTGACCGGTATCTTGCCATGCAACCAGTGCTTCCAGATCGGCATCCTGCACAGCATCGCCATCCTGATGGCGCAACAGATTTTCCAGCAGAACCTTGAGCGATTTAGGCAACCTATCAATATTACCCAACCGCTGAGCAGCCAAAGACAAACTATAGTAGTTATAAGATTGTTCTCGGACGGTGAGTGTAGCGACACAAGCTTCACGAAGTTGAGATGACATACTTCCTCCCGGGTGACTGAGTATCTATCTGAAGAAGCATGATTTATGGTAACCCGCCTCTTCATTTGGATAGATTTTTCGTGCTGGTGTTCTCGTTTGCAGCTCCGACGAATGCTATCCAGCCCGAATTTTATGATCTTCTTTAAAGATAACACAAACTAAAAATAACATTTTGTTAACATTAAAATTGATAATAGAAATCACCTATACCTATCAAAATACTTACCGTTCTTTCAGCTTTGCCCCTGAGCTTCAACAATAGTCATTATTCTGTGTCAGACAGGCTAAATTGGCAGGAGACATGACAACATAATCAGCGTGCCATTGATTTTTCAGATCAAATAATCTGAGAGACAACGCACAGCGAGAGGATGTAATTTATAGCAATAATACCTTACTTATTTTTTAATAAAATCATACATATTATTATCAATTTGCAACAAGAAACTCTCTCGACGCTTAAGGAAGGAATAGCACATGAAACTTTATTACAAACCGGGGAGTTGCTCCTTGTTTCCCCACATCATCCTGCATGAAACAAGGACTCGGTTCACATTGGAAAAAGTCGACCTGCGCACCAAAAAAACCGAACAGGATAGGGATTATTTGCTAATTAACCGAAAAGGATTGGTACCGGCCCTTGAACTGGACGATGGCTCTATTTTAACAGAGACCGTCGCTATTGCGCTTTATCTGGCGGATAAGGCGCCACAATATAATCTTATTGCCCCTCCGAATACTATTCACCATTATCACGCCATTGAATGGCTGAATTATATTGCTACTGAATTACATAAATCATTCTCGCCGTTGTTCCGCCCGGGAACGCCTGAATCGTATAAAGATCTTTTACGCAGCTATCTGGAGCAGCGCTTTCGCTATATCAATGAAGTGTTAAGTGAGCATGACTGCCTGGTCGGTAATCGTTTCGGTGTAGCCGATGCCTATTTGTATACGATTGCTCGTTGGGCACAGGCACTTAAATTTGATCTTACGCATTTCCCTGCACTGAAGGCTTATCTGGAGAGGATTGAGGTACGCCCATCGGTGGAAAAAGCGTTAACAGCAGAAGGATTATTGTTGCTGTAAAGTACGAGGAATGCCTCCGCTCTCGCGGAGGCTGACGCCATCAGTTAAGACGTACCGCCTGAAAATGGTGGCGAGGATTCGCGATGCCGTCTTGGGCTGCAACCAACTGAAGTTCATACTGATTCATTTCTCTGGTCATCAGCATCACCTCATAAACAGCAGCAGTGGTATGTTCCAACGCTTTTTCCAGCGCGACGCCTTTAAGGAGATTAACCAAGAGTAAACCGCTAGTAAGATCACCCACACCCACTGGCTGACGCTCACCAAAATCCACCAGTGGACGACTGATATGCCACGCTTCCGTCGGCGTAACCAGCAGCATTTCAAAACTGTCACTACGGTACGCTGCCCGACTGAGATGTTTTACCAACACCAACTTTGGTCCTCGCTGGCACAATTCACGACAAGCCTGTACGGCTTCATCAACACTCTGTACAGCACGACCGCTTAGCAGTTCCAGTTCCGGTAGGTTTGGTGCAATAGCATCACTGGCCTGCAATGACTGATTACAATGGAAATCCGTCACTCCAGGCGCCACAATGCATCCTTTTTCCGGCGTCCCCATTACCGGGTCGCAAAAATAAACGGCATGCGGATTGATCGCTTTCACCTGTCTGACAATATCCAGAATATGTCCGCCCTGCTCTGGCGAACCGATATAGCCACTCAACACCGCATCACAATCTTTAAGGCGATCGATATCATTGATGCCTTGAATAACATCAGTCAAATGACTGGCAGGCATAACGCACCCGGTCCATTTCCCATATTGTGTGTGATTGGAAAACTGAACGGTATTCAGTGGCCACACATTAACACCCATCCGGCGCATAGGAAATTCAGCTGCACTATTCCCTGCATGACCAAAAACAACATGTGATTGAATTGACAATATATTTTTCATAAATCGTTGTTATCCCTGCCTGCACCTTTCATACATACTCTTGATAAACAAGGACACGATAAACCCAGGTGCTGGTCAATCAAAAGAGCGGTTATACCGGGTTCAGTCCAGAGGGATAAGCCCTTACGAGAGCCTCATCCCCATGCCGTCCCGGATATCGCCTTCAAATGATAAACATCAGGAACCGAAAGTCCTTTTTTGATTATCGCCGTTATACCTGCCAGCAAATCAGGCAGTAATGTTTTTTACCCCGACGCAGTAACGTATAACGGCCAAACAGACGATCGGTATCCTTGAAGGTGTATTCAGCGTCGGCTATTTTTTCACCATTCACTGTTACCGCATTGGAAGAAATCATCGTGCGGGCCTGACCACGAGACGGTACCAGTTCAGCACTGACCAGCGCTTGCTGTAAATCAGCCCCCTGATCCAGCGAAATGGTCGGCATCCCATCCTGCGCCAGTTGGGCGAAATCCTCTATCGTCATATCCTGCAATGAACCCGAGAAGAGACTCTGGGTAATTCGCTGCGCAGCAGCAAGACCGGCTTCGCCATGTACCATCCGGGTCACCTTTTCAGCCAGTACATACTGGGCTCGCGGGGCTTTACCACTGTTTTTATCTTCATCTTCCAAGGCATTGATCTCTTCCATGCTCAGGAAAGTAAAGAATTTCAGGAAGCGATAAACATCTGCGTCAGCAGTATTTATCCAGAACTGATAAAACTTATAAGGGCTGGTCTTACTGGCATCCAGCCAGACGGCTCCCCCCTCGGTCTTGCCGAATTTGGTACCGTCAGCTTTGGTAATCAGCGGGACAGTTAAGCCAAATGTCTGCTTCTGATTCATACGTCGGGTTAAATCGATCCCAGACGTGATATTGCCCCATTGGTCCGAGCCGCCAATCTGTAATTCGACATTCAATTGGGTATTCAAGGCAGCAAAATCATAGCCCTGCAACAAATTGTAAGAGAATTCAGTAAAGGAGATGCCGACATCATCACGGTTCAGTCGCTGCTTCACAGCTTCTTTGTTAATCATCTGGTTCACAGAGAAATGCTTACCGATATCGCGCAGGAAGGTCAACACGTTCATATTGCCAAACCAGTCATAGTTATTAACGGCAATGGCACTGTTTTCACCACAGTCAAAATCGAGGAATGGCGCGACCTGACGGCGGATTTTATCTACCCATTCTCCAACAGTTTCTTCCGTGTTCAACTTGCGTTCGGTCGCTTTAAAACTGGGATCACCAATCAGCCCCGTTGCCCCACCGACTAATGCTACTGGTTTATGGCCCGCCATTTGGAAACGTTTCAGACACAGCAGAGGAACCAGATGCCCCAAATGCAAGCTGTCAGCCGTCGGATCGAAACCGCAATATAGAGCAATCGGCCCTTGCGCCAGTCGCTCTGCTAACGCATCCTCATCCGTTACCTGAGCTACCAGGCCTCGCTCTTGCAATTGTTTAATCAGGTTACTACTCGCCATCGATAACTCCATTTTTATGCAAAAAAATCATGTCGCATGTTCAGCAGAATGACTATCATCGAACATGACAGGTTTAATTATCCCCAGGATAAATGAGGAAAAAAGACGATATCTGTTTCTGATGCGTCAGTTTGTGGCCTATGTTGCCTTTAAAGCGCCAGCAACACGAAGCTTCATAGAATAAAGCGCTCCCGACGGGAGCGCCAGTGGGTTAATAGGGATATTTCACACTTAAGGCGCCAAACGGTCTACTTGCCAACCATTTTCCTGACGTTGATAGAAAAAACGATCATGCAGGCGATGAACTCCGCCTTGCCAGAACTCCATGCTATCAATGTTGACACGAAATCCGCCCCAGAAGCTGGGTAAAGGAACTTCGCCATTTTGAAATTTTTGTTTAAGCTCCAGAAACTTACTTTCCAGAATTCCACGGGTAGAAATTCGACTGGATTGTTTTGATACCCAGGCACCAATCTGACTGTCTTTAGGCCGACTGTGGAAGTACTTTAGCACATCCAGTGCCGGCAGTTTCTCGGCTCGCCCCAGAACAATGACCTGCCGGTCCAACATATGCCAGGGAAATAACAGACTGATATGGGAGTTGTTCATCAGTTGCTGGGCTTTTCTGCTCCCCATATTGGTGTAGAACACCATCCCTTTTTCATCATAGTGCTTTAGTAGCACAATCCGTTGATAAGGTTGCCCCTGCTCGTCTACTGTCGCCACACACATTGCAGTGGGGTCAGCAAGCCGAGCTTCACACGCTTGTTTTAGCCACCGTTCAAACAGGTCAAGTGGGTTTTCCGTCAAATCATGGCGCCGAAGGCCACTGCGAGTATATTCACGACGTAAGTCCGCAATATCTGTCGTGCTTTCTGTTACCGGCACTGCGGTTATCGTATTGCGCGAATTTTCATTTTCCATCATCATTGAGTCCTGCCATCGCTAAACCGGGCCAGAAAAAAGTGCGATCATTCTGCGCCCGTACAGGTAAAATCTCAACGGTTGACATAGACCGGGAACCCGATCATTTCAAGATGCAATCGTTAACGATAATGTTGCTCCCCCGCTGGATAAAGGCGTGATTTCCCTTGCTCCAGAACGTATATTTCCCATCACTGTAACGAACGCCTGAAGCCGATGGTGTCTGTTGCAAGGTATGGAGTTCACCATCCAGCAGAAAAGTGACGTGGGATTGCCGTGATTGCTCAATCATCGTTACCGTCAACGGCATAGTGCCACATTGATAATGTAGTGTGTGTTCCTGTTCCCCTATCCATTGGCTACATCCGCTTAAAAGCAACAGGGCTCCGCCTGTCAGCAAGTGTTTCATTAGTCTTCTCCTGTTATTTTTCCTGGCATACTGCATTCTGACTGCATTACCAACCAGACCAACACGCAACTCAATAACAGTCTAACAACCAGTTAATATCAGAAATCTCAGCGAAGTCTGATTAGTCGTGCATGGCGGGATAAATTCCCCCTAGAATGGTTTCCCGGCTGGCGCCGGTTACCGAGGGCAAATTGCCAGGAAGGCCTGATAATGTACGAAATGCCAGCCAGGCAAACGCCAGGGCTTCCATATCATCACCACTGACACCACACTCATCGGTTGTGCTAACTTCAATACCCGACAGTAACGCGGAAAGACGACACATGATCAACGGATTCCTCGCTCCTCCGCCACAAACCAGCAAACGCTCGCACCCACCGCTCAACAGCACCTGCTCAGCAATACTTACCGCCGTCAACTCCACCAGCGTGGCCTGGACATCTTCCTGTTTTATCAGCGGAAAAGCGGCGAGCTGCCTTTCCAGCCAACCAAGATTGAAGTATTCCCGCCCAGTGCTTTTCGGTGCGGGCAACGAAAAATAGGGATCAGCCAGCAGATGATGCAACAAGTCAGTATGCACCAGCCCGGTTGACGCCCATGCAGCGTTCCTGTCATAAGGCTGTGTACAATGACGCCAAATCCATGCATCCAACAACATATTACCCGGACCTGTATCATAACCTCTGACTGGTACCCCTGGCGCCAACAAGGAAATATTGGCTATCCCACCGATATTCAACACAATACGCCGCTCAGCCGGATGAAATAACAACGCATGATGAAACCCCGGCACCAACGGCGCACCCTGACCACCAAAAGCCATATCCCGGCGGCGAAAATCACCCACAGTGGTGATGCCAGTCATCGCCACAATACGGTTGTTATCACCAATCTGCATAGTGCAAGGAGCATCACCACCGGGTTCATGCCATACTGTTTGCCCATGACAACCGATAGCGGTGATATCCGCAGCGCTGATTCCCGACTGTTTCAACAACGCCAGCACAGCTTCAGCAAACAGAATACCGAGCTGGGTATCTAAATGCCCAAGTGCCGACAATGTCACCGGTTGCCCCTGGCACATGCTGAGAATAGCCAGCCTGATAGACTGTGGGATCGGATGGCAATAGCTGGCTTGCTGCGCTACGGTGTATTCATCAATCGCGGCCAGCACCACATCAACACCATCAAGACTGGTTCCCGACATCACGCCAATATATCTGCCTGACTTCATCTGATTAACCTTTTACTTTCCATGTGGATCACACAGTAATGGCAGGTGAGAAATGTACCCGATAAAAATAGCATTTCACCGACATTCTTAGTGGACTTTTGTCATTTTTTCTATGTTGTCGCCAATTTTTGTAAAAAATAACCATTTGACATGTCTTTTCACAAAAATGGAGCTTTAAAGTGAACTTTATAGTCGGTTTATTATAAAGTTAAGTGCATTATCTTATCCTGGTGATCAGGTAAAAAAGTGGAATGGTGCTTTAGTCCACGTCATACTCTGCATGTAAATAATTTAGTCGGTACAAGGGCAGCGCCAGTCCGACATTGCCATTACAGGAGCCTTATATGATGAAGCATTTTCTTGTGATTACTTTAGCAAGTATCACTTTGGTTGGCTGTGCAAATACCAGTACATTATCTGGAGACGTTTACAGCGCATCTGATGCCAAACAGGTCCAAACCGTAACTTACGGCACAATTATTTCTACACGGCCAGTACAAATACAGGCTGGCGAAGAGAATAACATTATTGGCGCTCTTGGCGGGGCAGTCTTGGGAGGCTTCCTGGGCAATACTGTTGGTGGAGGAACCGGACGTAGCCTGGCCACCGCCGCTGGTGCTGTCGCAGGTGGTGTCGCTGGGCAAAGTGTTGAGGGAGCGATAAACCGTGTTCAAGGTGTTCAGCTGGAAATCCGTAAAGATGACGGTAATACCATTATGGTGGTACAAAAACAAGGTACTACCAAATTCTATGCTGGTCAGAGAATCGCAATGGTCAGTGATGGCCGTTCAGTAACCGTTTCTCCTCGCTAATTGCAAATCGATTAATCACCACTCTAACGAGGGGTGATTAATCGGCAAAATTAAATTTCAGCAAAACACTCTGTTAATGGCAATTTAATTAACAATCAGCAGAATTTAATTTTTAAAACCAAGATTTTTCAAGTGCCATACAAATTAAGACTGCATTTCATATAACGATAAAATATTGCTTTCCAACCTAGAAATTATGGTCGCTAATTCACTAACCTCTTCAGGTGTGATTCCATTTAATATTTCACTGCGCGTTTGATCGATAACATCATTAACCGCCTGAATGATCGGGTCAGCCATATCTGTCAGCATAATGCGCTTAGCTCGGCGATCATGTACACATATATGTCTGGTAATCAATCCCTTATCTTCAAGCTGATCCAAAGTGCGGACCAATGACGGTTGTTCAATACCAATCGCCTTCGCCAACTGAATTTGGGACTGCCCTGGGGGCAGTTCATGAATATTATGCAGCGTCACCCAGTGCGTCTGTGTAAGTTCTAACGGCTTCAAACGGTGGTCTATCAAGGCGCGCCAAACACGTACTAACCGGGCTAAATCAGATCCTAATGGCAATTCCATCACTACTCCTTATAATTAGCATGCTAAGTTATATCCCTGGATTGCAATCAACTCTGATTTATAAAAATGAAAATAAGACAAAACGAAAAATATATATTTATCGTAAATACAATAAGTATTCTACCAAATAATAGTTATCTAAAAATGATCTTAAACTTAATTTATTACACAAAATATCACGACCTATCTTAAAACAAACTAGATTGCTCTGGTTCTGGCGGTATTGAAATTTTCTCAACACGCTGCAATCGTTTCATCCTTTGCCGACAAAGACGTAAGACATCCTGTTTCTGAACATCGCTCATTTGTCCCCAACTAAAACGTTCCGACCGACTGCGAAAACACCCTCGGCAAAAACCCCGCTCATCAGCCTGACAGATACCACGACAGGGATTGGGTACAGGAAAAAGCTCAAGTTGCTCAGCCACGGGACCTCCTCCTCCTCGAACCTTTTTATTGAAGCGTTGATCGTCCCGGCTGGCAAGCATTGATTAACAATAACAATAAAAATAGTTTCGTCACTATGGAAATACCAGTCAGTTTTTGTCGAAACTGCGTTTTTTTAGTAAAAAAGAGGCAAGCAATGAGAAAAATGCTTCAGGCAAGACAACATTACCTCCCACCAAGAGTCGACAGCCAGGAGGCTTCTGTGACCCATGGCTTGGACTCAAGCTATATGCACCGCTATACTTCTCTCATTGATTTTACCTGCAAATTACCATTAACCACTGAAGCCAATAGAGGAAATTATGCGTTTACTTCACACCATGCTGCGTGTTGGCGATTTATCACGTTCCATTGATTTTTATACCCATATTTTGGGTATGCAGCTACTGCGCACCAGTGAAAACACAGAATACAAATATTCACTGGCGTTTGTCGGTTATACCGAAGAGAGTGAAGGTGCAGTGATAGAGCTGACTTATAACTGGGGAGTAGACAGCTACGATCTCGGCAACGCCTTCGGGCATATTGCACTCGGGGTGGATAATGTTGCAGCTACCTGTGAGCGTATCCGCAAAGCTGGCGGTAATGTCACCCGTGAAGCAGGCCCGGTAAAAGGCGGGACCACGATCATTGCCTTCGTCGAAGATCCTGATGGCTATAAAATTGAGTTAATTGAACGTTCACAGGCCGATCTGGGTCTGGGAAACTGATATTCCCTGCATTGACAGGTGCCAGATCGGTGCCTGTTAGATCTGACGTTACTGCATCCGCCACTAAAATTTGCCATAATGCGCACTGCATTTGCTGAAGACCAATAAGAGATGATGGCTGACAAAAATAACCTTAATGTCCTGAGTGCCCGTTTTCGCGGATTCTATCCGGTCGTAATTGATGTGGAAACCGCAGGATTTAACGCTAAAACGGATGCACTACTGGAAATTGCCGCAGTGACACTCAAAATGGATGACAATGGTTGGTTACTGCCGGATCAGACATTGCATTTTCACGTTGAACCGTTCGAAGGCTCAATTTTGCAGCCAGAAGCACTGGCGTTTAACGGCATAGACCCGACCAATCCTTTACGTGGTGCCGTCAGTGAATATGAAGCGGTACATGAAATCTTCAAAGTCGTGCGTAAAGGGGTTAAAGATCAGGGATGCAATCGGGCGATTGTTGTCGCACACAATGCTACTTTCGATCATGGATTTCTCATGTCCGCTGCAGAGCGTTGTGGACTGAAACGCAATCCTTTTCATCCTTTTGCCACCTTTGATACCGCAGCGCTCAGTGGATTGGTAGTAGGACAGACAGTCCTGGCTAAAGCCTGTATTACTGCCGGTGTCCCATTTGATCCTAGTCAGGCTCACTCTGCCTTGTATGATACCCAACAGACCTCAATGCTATTCTGTGAGTTGGTAAATCGCTGGAAACGAATGGGGGGATGGCCAACAGCCACGCAACCCGAGGCAGAACCTTCACCTGCCCATAGCGAAGATTGAGATTTTCAGGCGGTGGTTACCGCCTGAAAATCATCGCGTATAAAATAACATAGTGTTGATTTATTGTTGCTGACCATCTTTCTGGGACGAGTATTTTTCTGCAGTATCCTTGATAAGTTGCTGTAACTCACCACGCTGATACATTTCAATGATGATATCGCATCCACCGACCAGTTCACCGTCTACCCATAACTGAGGGAAAGTGGGCCAATTGGCGTATTTGGGCAATTCTGTACGAATTTCTGGATTCTGCAAAATATCAACATAAGCAAAACGCTCGCCGCATGCTGACAACGCCTGTACCGCCTGAGCAGAAAAGCCACAGCTTGGCAGTTTTGGAGAACCTTTCATATATAGCAGGATAGGGTTTTCAGCGATCTGGAGCTGAATTTTTTCAATTGTCGTTGTCGTCATTCTATTGCTTCCTCAAGCACGTGATGGCTATACGGTTGATCCGCCGCCATCAGCATCAGTTATAAATATTGCCAATATCACATTGACTCTTTTGTATTGTAACGATAGCGGCAGTCACAAAAAAACGTTATCTTTTGTAGGGTTTTAAACTAGGGCTATTATTAGATAATGATTGGTGAAATCTGATGCAGAAACTGATGATAATCACACCATAATTACACTCGTTAACGATTTTTCACTATTTTGTTGTAATAAAACGGCTATTCTCACTTTTTTATCGTCCCATTTTCAGGAATACTGTGGAAATCGAGCGATTGAGGACGACATTCAGTCATAATAATTATGCGGTTATTTGTTACCTTTTTCTTGTTATTTTTTAGCAACCTGTTTTTTAATTTGGCACAAGCCGCACCACACGCCGTGGCGGTTTCCCTGCATAAGCTCAATGTGGGCGTAACTGACACGGTTGATACAAGAAAAAACAAACCGTCCAAAAACACCAAAAAAGCCACAGTACCGACACACGATAAAAAAGAGAGGGGCAGTAAGGGATACTCGCTAAAAACGACTAAAACAGCACATTCCCACAGCAAAGCCACACGAAACTCAGCCGCTCATCCCAAACATCTGACTAGACCCTCGACCAAACATCGCACAAAAAACCATGAGACTAAAGCAACAGAAATCAAGCATGTGGCATCGAAAAGACATGAGCCCACACATCACAGAACGCAAGATAGAAAAATAGCGGCACGAACCAAAAGCAGAGAAAGCAAGCACAAGAAAGCACTACCCCTTAGTGTTATGCGCAGAAAGCATTACCAACACGTCAAATTGACTGCCATGAATAAGCTGCTAAAACAGATTGGGAAACCCTATCACTGGGGAGGCGCTTCACCTGCTGCCGGATTTGATTGCAGCGGATTGATCTATTACGCCTACAAGGACGTAGTAAAAATACCGATCCCACGCACAGCTAATGAAATGTTCCACCTGCGTGATGCAGCACCGATCAAAAAGAGTGAGCTGGAAAGAGGTGATCTAGTGTTCTTCCACATTAGTAATCGCGGCGCGGCCGACCATGTCGGGGTTTACCTTGGTAATGGACGTTTTATTCAGTCCCCGCGGACAGGTTCCGATATCAAGATCAGCAAATTGAGCGGCAATTATTGGCAAGAACACTATGTCGGCGCACGCCGTGTCGTCACGCCAAAGACTGTTCGCTGATGTAACATTCTCGTTAAGCTCAAGATACCTGGGTATACCGCACCGAGGGATACTCCAACTGACAACGGGACCTTCCGGTCCCGTTGTCTTTCTGTTTTGTCATGCCAAAAATGACTAATTTAGTGGCTTTACACCGTCACTAAAGCTTATCAGTTCAGCACGGCTGTAAAACTGAACGCCATGATAATGGCCAATGCACACACTGTGGTTAACAACGACATTTTTAGAGCCGTATCCATAAATACCTCCTTTGCAGACTCAGTATTGACATCCGTTATTGTAATCAGAATGGGTTTATTACCCCAAGCCAGGCAATAAATACTACCAATAGTAGTGGGTATATGGAAACTTTCTCTTAATTTGATCGAGAAATCCTCTCCGAATATCGCAGACATAATATGAATTAGCACTTCCACTTTTGCATTAAATCGGACAGAATTTGCAGTTTACTGTACACATCCTGCGTTGGTCGAAAGCGTCAACCTTGCCCTTCAGGTCTAAACCGCCGACTCTCTCCTTCTGAAGTTCTGCTTTCGTGGTCAGAAAGAGAACTATTCGCGCAGGCAAACGATTAACCATTTACTTACTGCTGTAATCAGGTGAGTTCAGGAGTCATTTTACATGGCAACGATTAAAGATGTGGCAAAGCGCGCAGGTGTTTCTACCACAACCGTATCACACGTGATCAATAAAACACGTTTCGTCGCCGAAGATACTAAAGCCGCCGTAAGGGCAGCCATCAAAGAATTACATTATTCGCCAAGTGCCGTTGCCCGCAGCTTGAAAGTTAATCATACAAAATCCATTGGACTGCTTGCGACCTCAAGTGAGGCACCCTACTTTGCAGAAATTATCGAATCTGTTGAGAATAGTTGCTACGCAAAAGGATACACACTAATTCTGTGTAACTCCCACAACAATCTGGATAAGCAACGTGCTTATCTTTCTATGCTGGCACAAAAACGAGTAGATGGATTACTGATAATGTGCGCTGAATATCCACCAGCACTGCTTTCCATGCTGGAAGATTACCGTAACATTCCTATGGTCGTGATGGATTGGGGCAAGGGGCACAGTGATTTTACCGATACCATTATTGATAACGCTTTTGAAGGTGGCTATATGGCAGGTCGTTACCTGATTGAGCGTGGTCACCGCGACATCGGCGCCATTCCCGGTCTGCAAGAGCGGAATACGGGTAGCGGGCGTTACTTGGGTTTTCTTAAGGCCCTGAAAGAAGCGCATATCACAATACATGAAGAGTGGATTGTTCAAGGCGATTTTGAACCGGAATCCGGCTATAAAGCCATGCATCAGATACTGGCACAAAAGCATCACCCAACAGCCGTCTTCTGTGGTGGTGACATCATGGCCATGGGGGCAATCTGTGCAGCTGACGAACTCGGCTTACGTGTACCGCAGGATATTTCGGTGATCGGGTATGATAATGTACGGCACTCTCGCTATTTCACACCAGCGCTGACAACGGTGCATCAACCCAAAGAGCGTTTGGGACAGTCCGCATTATCTATGCTACTGGATCGCATTGTCAGCAAACGTGAAGAAGCACAGGTCATTGAAGTCCACCCTACCTTGATTGAACGACGCTCTGTCGCAGATGGTCCGTTCCGTGATTATCGCCGTTAATTCAGACAATTTACTTATTGCTGCCTTATTTCATTAAATTTTTAACCACTGCTTCAGACTATTTATGCTTGTCCACAGGCTGAAGCAGTCATAGACTTGCTATTGCCTTATGTGAACATAACAGGCAAACAAGACATACTGAATAGTTTTACTATCCTTATACTCAGACTGCCGAACGCCTTCGTCGTCTAATTTGGATAGGTGCTTTCCATACCAACGTTTCTCTTATTTATTTCTCTGAAATAGTTCAGAGGGTAAACGATGGATAAGCATCCACCGATTCTTATTACAGGTGAAAATTGTCTATGTTGTTCCTTGCTGTAATTCAAATGGCAAGGTAGGGAGAGATTATGAGTTCGTCTTATATAGAGGAGCTGGGTAGGCATAATACGTCCTGGTTCCAGATTGTGCATGAAATGCTGTCAATGGCTGACATCACTATTAATGGTTCGCGACCTTTTGATATCACTGTCAAGAATACCGATTTTTATAAACGCATTCTGCGTGAAGGCTCTTTAGGTCTTGGTGAGAGTTACATGGACGGCTGGTGGGAGTGTGAACGTCTGGATATGTTTTTCCATCGGGTACTGCGAGCCGGATTGGAAGAAAAAATACCGCAGCGCTGGCGCGATTTGATACGGATTCTACTTGCACGAGTCATCAATCTTCAATCAAAGAGACGATCCTGGATTGTAGGGAAAGAGCATTACGACCTCGGCAATGATCTTTTCTCACTGATGCTTGATCCATACATGCAATATTCCTGTGGTTACTGGAAACAGGCAGACACCCTGGAACAAGCTCAGGAAGACAAACTTCGTATGATTTGCGAAAAGTTACAGCTGCGTCGCGGCATGACACTGCTGGATATTGGCTGTGGTTGGGGCGGACTAGCGGCATTTGCAGCCCGTCACTACGGTGTATCGGTCACAGGTGTCACTATTTCTCGTGAGCAGCAGAAACTGGCTCAGCAGCGATGCCAGGAACTGGATGTCACGATTTTATTACAGGATTATCGCGATCTGAATCTCCAGTTCGACCGCATCGTTTCTGTTGGTATGTTTGAACACGTCGGCCCCAAAAATTACGATACTTATTTCCAACTGGTACGTAAAACCCTGAAGCCCAACGGCCTCTTTCTGCTACATACTATCGGTGCCAACAAAACGAATCTTGAAGTCGACCCCTGGATCAACAAATATATTTTCCCTAATGGTTGCCTACCGTCGGTCCGACATATTGCCCAATCCAGTGAACCTTATCTGGTCATGGAAGACTGGCACAACTTTGGGGCTGACTATGATCGAACGCTGATGACTTGGCATGCACGTTTCCAGCAACATTGGTCCGAACTGTCAGCGAATTACCCTGAAAAATTCCACCGCATGTTCAGTTACTATCTGAACGCCTGTGCTGGCGCCTTTCGCGCACGGGATATTCAACTGTGGCAGGTGCTATTCAGTGTTGACGGCGTTGAAGGTGGGATACGCGTCCCCCACTGACGGATTGACTTGGCCGCCAGCTTTATGCTGACGGCTACACTATTTTATTCTGTTGCTTCTGTGGCCGGATCTTGTTGACGGTGAGATTGATTCAACAATACACGCTCAACCGTATCCACGATCGCCTGTGTCTGTGGGTCAATCTCAATATTCACACGATCACCCAATCGTTTCTGCCCCAGCGTAGTCCGGTTTAACGTTTCAGGGATAAGATGCACGCAGAAACGACTGCGAGTAACTTCACCAATAGTCAAGCTGATACCGTCAATACCAATGAACCCTTTGTGTAGTACATATTTCATCAAGGCATCATCCGACATTCGGAACCAGATCTGGTGATTATTTTCCGAAGTCAGAATTTTAACGATGTCTGCCGTACAGATGATGTGGCCCGACATAACATGCCCACCGACTTCATCACCGAACCTGGCAGCACGCTCTAAATTAACTGAATCACCTACGTTCAAGTTACCGAGATTGGTCAAACGCAGTGTCTCTTTCATCAAATCAAAACTGACTCGCGCCCCTTCAATCGCGCTCACGGTCAAGCAGCAACCGTTATGAGCAACAGATGCGCCTGGCACCAACCCTGATAACATTTCAGGCGGAAATTGAACAATGTGCGTGCGAAAATTGGTTTTTTCATCAATGGACACAACAGGAGCCGTGCCCTGAACAATACCGGTAAACATGCGGAGTGCCTCTTAAATTCGTTTAAAAAATGCAGTGTCAACGGACCATATCCATTGATACCGACTTGATTTCAACATTATCCAGGCAGTTTGCACGATATTAAAAAGAAAACCAAACTTGATTACCGAGTAAAAGCGCTATTGAATCAGCGAATTTTTCAGCATTGCAACATAATCTCAATAGAACAGAGAGAAATGGTAATTCATTGGTTTACTGCTGATAAATCGTTACAATGCCCGCTCTTTTCATGTAAAAAAGGATGATTGTCTTTCTCTCTGGTTGAGATATCTATCGATCCTATTAGGAAGGTGTGTTCGTGCAGAAGTATCTGTCGGAGGCGCGTCAATTATTAACGCTGGCGATTCCTGTCATCATTGCGCAAGTTTCCCAGACCTCAATGGGCGTAGTCGATACGATTATGGCGGGTTCTTATAGCGCAACCGACATGGCCGCAGTAGCGGTAGGAACGTCCATCTGGTTACCAGCCATTTTATTCGGCCATGGCTTACTGATGGCGCTAACGCCTGTCGTTGCGCAAATGAACGGCTCTGGACGGCGAAATCGCATTGCTCATCAAGTACAGCAATCTTTTTTACTGGCGAGTGCCATTTCTGTTGTCACCATGATAGTTCTGTATCAGGGGCAGTACGTAATCCACTTGATGCACAATGGCCCGCCGGAACTGGCCGAGAAGGCAATTGATTACCTTCATGCTCTTGCGTGGGGTGTGCCAGGATATCTGTTTTATCAGGTTTTACGCGGTCAGTGTGAGGGGTTGTCAAAAACGAAACCGGGAATGGCTATTGGTTTCATCGGGTTATTGGTTAACATCCCGATTAACTATGTCTTTATTCACGGTAAATTGGGTATGCCTGAAATGGGTGGCGTAGGCTGTGGTGTGGCGACATCCTCCGTATACTGGATTATGATGCTTTTATTGGCCGCTTATACTCGCCAGGCCCGCTGGCTGCGGGATATCCGCCAACATCATTCGTCACTCAGGCCAGACTGGCAGGCGTTAAAGCGACTGTGGGGACTCGGCTTACCTATTGCCTTGGCAATTCTGTTCGAAGTCACGCAGTTCGCCATTGTTGCCTTGCTGGTACTCCCACTGGGTGTGGTGAATGTCGCTGGTCATCAGATCGCCCTCAACTTCAGTTCGCTAATGTTTGTACTGCCGCTTTCCGTTGGTGTTGCGGCTACCATCCGTGTCGGACATCGACTGGGAGAAGGCTCTGTAGCCGATGCTCGTGTCGCGGCCCATACCAGTATTGCATCTGGAATTGTGCTGGCAATTTGCACCGCTATTTTTACTATCACACTGCGTGAACCCATTGCCATGCTCTATAACAAAAATCCGGATGTCGTTGCGGTGGCATCACACTTAATGTTGCTGGCAGCGGTGTATCAGATTTCTGATGCCGTTCAAACCATTGGTAGCGGTGTCCTGCGTGGCTATAAAGACACCCGCTCTATTTTCTTCATTACCTTTGTTTCCTACTGGATATTAGGATTACCCAGCGGGTATGCATTGGCACTGACCGACCTAATTGTTCCCCGAATGGGACCTGCCGGCTTTTGGTGCGGCTTCATTATCGGGCTGACATCCTCAGCCATCATGATGGTAACGCGCATCCGTTGGTTACAACGACAGCCTGCATCCCTGATCCTAACTCGCGCATCTCGATAAAACAGAGGGTGTGACGAAAAAAACGGCGTACTGCATATAAGCTCGACAATCAGACTGGTAAGCAGACAATTTTTATGTTTTTCTCCTTGCCAGCGGCGATATAGCCCGTTAATATTCGTCCCCGCCGCTACTCTGGCGGCAATGTTTTGAAAATGCGTTCTTAGCTCAGTTGGTTAGAGCACCACCTTGACATGGTGGGGGTCGATGGTTCGAGTCCATTAGAACGCACCATTCTTGGTATACGATCGTAGCTCAGTTGGTTAGAGCACCACCTTGACATGGTGGGGGTCGGTGGTTCGAGTCCACTCGGTCGTACCAATTCTTATTTCACAGATTTTCGCTGGCGTCTGTAGATCATAGATAGCGTTTGATGTGTGAAATAACCTGCGCCAGCCTTTCATGAATAAAAAAATGCCCGCCATTAATGGGAACAAAATCGACGTTTCCATGAATAATTTTCTGCCAGCCGTTTATCTCATTCAACGACATACTGTCATCCTGTAATCCGTAAAAGACTGTTGTCGCGCTCTTAAGGCGTGGCGTAGAACAATAGCGATAGCTGTCAGAAATAGCAAAATCGGCGCGCAGAATAGGGAGATAAAGTTCCATCATCTCTTTGTTCGCCAGCAGTGCTGGTGGCGTACCATTAAGGCTGACTAATTCGCTGATTAACGCGTCGTCATTCAGCGCTGAACGCCTCGCTGTCACTTTGCGATCAGCCGCTGAGCAGCTGGCAGAAAGAAACAAATGAGACAGTGAATACCCGCTTGCGGACTGTAATTTCCGCGCCAGCTCATAGGCGATTAACCCTCCGTTACTGTGCCCGAAAAATAGGTAAACCATAACTGTCCACGGCTAAATGGATTTTTGTTGTATTTCCACCACGGCTTTTACCAATCGATTCACTCTCATCTGTGGATGCCCCAGTGGCGTGCTGATGAGCGCTGACAATGCTGCCGTCAATAAATGCCCATTCAAAATCAGGTGATTGCTTCAATGCCGTGAATAATTGAAGAAGAACACCTTTTTTCGACCAAAGATTAAAACGACGGTAAATCGTGTTCCAGTCGCCAAAAAGTCGCAATAAGCCTTTTTGTCGACACCACTCGTCGGAATAGATGGTATCGATATAGCGTTCTCCGCCATCCGGGCTAATCATGGCGACCACTGAACCGGTGGGAATTTTATGACTATAGTGCTGAATGGCAGTCAGCACAGTTCCTGTTGAACCACCGGCAAGAAAACCGTAGCGCTGTGCGACCATCCGGCAGGTCTGCACCGTATCCATTTCTGACACTTGTACCATGTCGAACAGATTCTTACTGTCAAATAATGGCGGAGGGACACTGGCTCCCATACCGGGAATATAGCGCGGTGCTGGCGGCGTACCAAAAATGACCGACCCTTCAGTATCAACAGCAATAATTTTTGTTGCTGGTGATTCTTCAGTAATAGTTTGGACACATCCCATCAATGTACCCGTCGTTCCTGCTGCGACAAAAAGGTAGTCAATAACAGGAAATTCAATCAGTAATTCTCTGGCCGTCAATCTTGCATGGGCTTCGCTATTATCGGGACATTCATATTGATTAGTCCACACCAAATTATTATCTGACATCAATGTTTTCCTGATATAGTTGAGTCGACTACCGAGATAGCCTTTTTCTGGATCAGGTTTTTCGATGACAATCACTTCAGCACCATATGCCTTCATGACCTTGATAGTATGAGGCAACGTATTTTTATCAGCAACACACGTGAATTTATATTTTCTTGCTGCACAGATGATGCTTAATGTGATTCCCAGATTTCCTGAGCTAGATTCAATAACATATTTTTTCTCTTTTAATCCAGCATTTTTTCTGCTGCATCGACTAAAGCTATAGCAGTTTTTATTTTTATTGAACCACCCTGATTCATATTTTCTATTTTTATATAGACGCTATTGTTTTTTATGAAATCATTAAATTTTAAAAAAATATTTCCATTATTAATACTCTCACTTGTTTGATATATCATTCTCTCCAACCTTTAAGGTTATCCTGCGGACCATATTTATGCCGGTAATATCAAAACCTATTTTTTTGTATAAACCAATTGCTGCCTGATTTTCAGGCTCAACACGTAGTTTTATCATCGTCACATTGGAACGTCCGATCATTGATATCAAATCATTCATGGCTTCATAGCCGATTTTTTTATTACGATATTCATGAAGAATATAGAAATCCATAATAAATACTGACTGTTCTTTTGGGAAATAAAGAAGCCATATATAACCAACATGATAGGATTTATCATTTAGCATTTTGTTAATGCGTAAAAGAGAGTTGTTTTTCTCAGCTCGATTATCAGGAAACGAAGAATTAAATACATCAATAGCTTTTTTATGTGCTTCAGACTGGCTGAGATGATGATTTTTGATTAAATCATTCTCATATTCTTCAACGAAGATATTACAATAAGCACCAATATCATTTCCAGTGCATTCTGTCAGAATTGACATACTGCCACCTCTTCCTGAGTTCAAGGATAACTACTACTTTCCCGGTAAAATCAAATGCGCTGCATGCACAAAAACATTAGCAGGTCTAAAGCATTTATTCTATATTCATTTCCACTGAAAACATAAAATTTCATAAAACAAATCAATAATAATATTTAATTTCTACAAGAATGGAGAGCAAAAAAAAATCAGAGTATTTAGCTAAAAATAAATAAAAAAATGATTTTTTATATCAACACCCATCAAGTAAGAAAAAATTATAGATAAAATGTGTTTTTTTGTTAACGTTAAAAACTGTAATTTAAACTGTATAATTGTTTGTTTTCATTATATTTATCCTGGAAACGAAGACAGTCACACTATGAACGAAAGAAACTCAAGGCGCTCACCGCCGAACGGGTCAAAGACATTAAAACAGAAGACGACCTCAACCAGTTTTCACGCCTACCAACCATGGCAGGCATAAGAGAAATGCCTCGAAAAAAGGCTCAAAATACGCATAACGGTTACTCGTCTAACACTATACTCAGCAGAGCCCCGTGGCTGTGAAGACACCACTGAACCGCAACTGATAAAGAAAAATCAAATACGTATCACAGAAATGAACAGCCAGGTTTTGTCTCTGTATGCCAAAAGCATGATCACGAGTGAGATTATCCCCACGTTCAAAGAGATGTACGACACCGATGTGTCATCTACTCTAATTTTCATTGTTACCATCGCGGCCCCGAAAGTGACAGCCATTAATAAAATATCGGCTATTGCATAACGTAAACCCATAGTGATTCCATTATTCATTATGAATCTCGCTGTTCACTTATTGGGGCCGCATTAATTATGTGTTGGTATCAAATATTATTTAAATATTTTCTGAACAAATGTTATATAAGCCGGTCGCCAGACATCCATTTCATGCCCCAGATTGGGATAAACGGTGTAATCAAACTTCCCCCCTTTCTGCTCCAATTCCTTTTTCAAACCAGCGATATCCTTCCCGGTGACACTATCCTTACTACCCACCACCACAGTGAAATTACGTAATTGCTGATTAACTTGCTGCGCTTTCGCCAGTTGTGCAGAGACTTTAGCATTAGGAACGGTGGTTGTGCTTACCCCACTGAAGGTAGCCAGCCAGCCAAAATAATCAATGTGGCTCATGCCAGATACCAGCGTCTGATATCCCCCTTGAGATAAACCTGCCAACGCTCGACCATCGGCATCATGACGAACATTAAACCGTTGGCTGATCAGGGGAATAATGTCATGCATCAGTTCATTGTCCGCAGCTGCTGCATTGCGAGGATAGAAAACCTTTCGTCTGTCCTGCGGCACAAAATCTTCTGGTATTGCGTTGGCTGCATCCGTTTCAGTATCCGGAATCACAACCAGCATTGGCACTATTTTTTTCTCTGCCAGCAAGTTATCCATAATTTGGGGGACACGCCCCTGGGCAACCGCCGAATCTCCGGTATCACCAAAGCCGTGATAAAAATAGAGTACCGGCAGTGGTTTACCTGAATCGCTATATCCTGGTGGCGTCCAGACATACATCTGACGTTCTGATTTCAACGCCGATGAATGATAGGTAATGATTCGCAAATCACCATGAGGTACCTGCCGGGTATCCAATATACTGCCAGGAACCAGAATCATGCTGGTATTCACCTGTCGCTGTGGTTTGGGTGTGGACGACCCGGTGTCAATACTACGGAAACCATCAACATTAAAAAAATATTCGTACAAATCAGGGGACTGTGGTGCCGTACGGAAAGACCACACACCCAATTCATCCTTGACCATGGGATGAATTGCCCAGGATTCTGGTGTAGCGCCGGTAATTACGCTGACCGTTTTCGCCGTAGGTGCAAATAGCCGGAATGTGATGCTTTTATCCGCATTTACTTGTGACAGATAGCGCGTCGAAACCACATCAGAGCGCGGGAACGCAGGTATCCCCTTTGGAAACGCGTTGGCACTCAATGGAGAAAACAGACACAAGCTGGATATCAGCAGATACACACTATTTTTTGTCATTTTCATTAAATCAACCCTCATATTTTTCATACCATGCCCAACAGATTTCGAGTCGCAGAAAGCAGAAAACATAATAATTACAATAAATTTACCCAGATAAGTGATTCAATGGAGTAAACGAAGGCAATGTATCTGCAACTTGAAAAATAACTGATATACATAAGTAGCAAATACTATTAATTAAACAGCGACTACCACCACACTTCCGCTTGAATACCTACAGTAAATTGGTCTTTTTTTGTATCTGGAAATGTAAATGCATCCAGTTCATTATCCAGCACTCTTAAATACGTGCCATAGAAACGGATTTCTGGTCGTGAACTAAGCATGCTGGTATCGACTTTAATTGTGTGAAACAAGGTAGCTTTATAACCAGATTCAGTGAATTTTGTGCCAGTTTGATTTTTATTGGTCTGGGTAAAATAACCAGCCTCCACACCGGTCTGATTATAATCATCCCAAATATAAGCAGGTCTTAATACTGCACGAATGCTTTCAAAATCTGTGTGTGCCCCAGTGTCATAGCTATAAACATCATTACCATTAGTATAAACCAATGCATTAGCCATAATAACATTATCACGCAAGTACATTTCTCCCTGAGAAATCAACCGTACCGCCGTGCCACCAGTATGCTCACCATAATAGTTTCCATTTACCGCGACAAAGGGGCTGGAACCAGCATAACGCGCTAAACTACTGGCAATAGAATTATTGGCCATCTGGGCGGTAAACTCGTTAAATCCTTTATGTGTAAGGGTTTGTCGTAATATAGCTCCTCCCAGCCACGCATTTTTTAATGAGTAATAAGTGCCATTTTCTTCACTGCTTTTCTGACTGTCATTTTTATTCGCCATGGCATATTTTCCTAATACCATCAGCTTCGCACCATCCCATAACGGAATATCTTTGTAACGCATTTCCACCATATTGGTATTCAGTTGTTGATATGCAGTAAGACTTTGATTGTAAACATTAACATCCTCACGCGTTAGTGCGATATCAAATGAACCTACACCTGCCTTAATATTCTCTATCCCCACGCCGGCAGAAGAGTCGGTTCTATTACTTTTCCAGTCAAGCATCTGAATTTCATAAACTGGCAAGGCATGTTTACCTACCCAAAAATCAGCTTCCGGTGCAAAAGGCAAAAAACCTTTAGTTGTTAAATAAATATCCGAAAATTGAAGTCTATTACTATTCGTACTGCTATCACCAAACCATCCACTTGAATATTGCTCATCGACGTTACCATCCAGCTTGATCACTGCATGTGCCGTTTTCCCATCTTTATTAAACACTCGCTGGTTTAATATCAAATCATACCAACTGGTATTTTCGTTACCAAACCTACCAAGCGATCCTATTGCCCAGGATTTCGGTGAGCCTTGTGATCCAGTGGACCATCCTGAACGGAAATAGCCTGAGTAGGTGAATCCGATATCGTCTTTGACATACTGACTTAACTCATGCAGTGTCATGGCTGTTGTGGTCTCTTTTGCAGAAACAACCGATGACATAGACGCAGATAGCGTATCACCCGCTTTAGTTGTCAACGCAGAGGTTGAATTAGTGACATTCTTCTTTTTACTGTTGGGTTTCTTATTTTCCTTAACTAACACAATATTGTTATTTCCCTTCTCTTGATCTTTATAATGTTGTAATTCCAGTTTTGTTTCCTGCAAATCTTTCTCCAATGCAGCCAATCGTTGTTCAATGGTAAGTTGAGCTCCGATAGTAGGAAATGCCACTGGATATAATACGCACATAATAACAAAACAACTGGTTTTTAATTTCATATAATTATCCCTGTAAAGTGTTCGATGAAGAAAATCAAAAAATAGAAAAGTTGTATGCTACAAGCATATTTAGCCCTCTAGCCTAAATATGCCAGATAAAATAAAATTCTGCGGATAAGTTATATCCGCAGGAAAAGATTAAGTTAACGGATTAATGCACTACCATTACTGGCGATAATCGATTTGTACCAGAAGAAACTTTTCTTTCTATATCGCGTTAGACTTCCATTACCTACATCATCTCGATCCACATAAATAAATCCATATCGTTTTGACATCTCTGCTTTTGATGCACTGACCAAGTCAATAGGTCCCCAGCAGGTATAACCTAATACCTCGACACCATCATCAATCGCCTCACCGACCTGGACCAAATGATCATTCAAATACTGAATGCGATAATCATCGTTAATCGAACCATCATTTTCTTGTTTATCTTTAGCTCCCAGCCCATTTTCAACAATAAACAATGGTTTCTGATATCGGTCATAAAGGAAATTTAATAGGTATCGTAATCCTTCCGGATCAATTTGCCACCCCCATTCTGAACTTTTCAAATGTGGATTTGGCACCATATTCAATATATTGCCACGTGCTTTTTGACGATAATCTTTATCGGTCGTGACACAGCCGGTCATATAATAACTAAAAGAAATAAAATCGACTGTTTCTTTTAATGCTTGCCGATCTTCTTGCGTTATATTCAACGTAATACCAGCTTGTCTAAAGAATCGAGTCATATACGCCGGGTAGGCACCTCGTGCCTGTACATCACCAAAAAATAACCATTCTCGGTTTTGTTGCAGACTTTCCATTACATCTGCTGGCTTACAGGTCAAAGGGTAAAGCATGGCCCCGAGTAACATATTACCGATTTTGGCATCCGGAATAATTTCATGGCAGGCCTTAACTGCTTTTGCACTGGCAACCAATTGATGATGAATTGCCTGATAAATATCTGGTTTACTACTCTCTGGAGGCAAGCCAACACCGGTAAAGGGTGCATGCAGCGCCACGTTGATTTCATTAAACGTAAGCCAGAATTTCACTTTATCTTTATAGCGTGAAAATACCGTTCTGGCATAACGTTCAAAAAAGGAAATTGTTTTACGATTACCCCAACCACCATAATTTTTGACCAAACCATATGGCATCTCATAATGAGATAATGTCACTAAAGGCTGAATATCATATTTAGCCATTTCATCGAATAATCGATCATAAAATGCCAGGCCAGCTTCATTGGGTGTTTCTTCATCTCCCTGAGGAAAAATACGCGTCCAGGCAATCGATGTGCGCAAACATTTAAATCCCATTTCGGCAAATAACGCAATATCTTCCGGATAGCGGTGATAAAAATCAATAGCGACATCTTTTATTCCACTGTCCCCAAGCTGGCGCTCAATGATTTCGCCAAATATACCCTGAGGCTGTACATCAGATGTCGACAACCCTTTTCCGTCGATTAAATATGCACCTTCAACCTGATTGGCAGCAACGGCTCCGCCCCACAAAAATGTTTCTGGAAAATGATGGCTCATTATTTCTGTTCCTCCCTTGGACTGATCTGAATATCGTTTTCTTGGCGAACCAATACTAATAATGGTATTTTCGCGGTAATGTCACCGCTAGCGACGGGCAAGACGTCAATATAATCATCGCTATTGGTAATAATAATGGGCGTTGTGGTGTCATAACCAGCCTGTTCAATAGCCAGGCAGTCAAATTCCAGCAACAGATCCCCCTGTTTTACTACGTCACCAATACTGACATGCGGCGTAAAATATTTTCCGTCCAGCTTCACCGTATCCACACCAACATGAATTAAAACCTCTGCACCCTCATCGGTGGACAAGCCAATGGCATGATGGGTTTTAAAAAATGATGCAACAGTGCCATTCACTGGCGAAAACAATTGCCCTTCCGTTGGTTTAATGGCAATGCCCTTTCCCATCAGACCGCTGGCAAAAGTACGATCACTGAGTTGATCCAGCGGCAGCACCTTACCTTGTATCGGACTCATGATCGTTTGCCTGCGTCCATCGCCTGTCACAAATGACGCTGAAGATGATTGAACAGATTCAATAGCGGTAGTCGCCGTTTCAGGTTGTGCTGTTTTTATGCCAAATAACCAGGTCGCAAGAGCGGCGAACACAAAAGCGATTGCTGTACCAATAATGGCGGCCCATACGCTACTATCAATCCCTGATGGCGGGATAATTTGGGTAAAAGTAAAGATGCTAGGGAATCCAAAGGAATAAATAGTGGAATGGAAATAACCCATAATTCCTGCGCCGATGGCTCCTCCAATACACCCGAAGATGAAAGGGCGACGTAATGGCAATGTGACACCATAAATCGCAGGTTCAGTGATACCAAAAATAGCCGCAGAAAGTGCCGATCCCGAAATGCCTTTTAGTTTCATATCGCGGGTGCGTAGTAATACCCCTAATGTTGCGCCTGCCTGGCCTAATACTGCCGGGGTAAGTAATGGTAATAATGTATCATGTCCCATTACACTGAGGTTATTTAGCATAATGGGGATAAACCCCCAGTGCAGCCCGAAGATTACACATACCTGCCAGATAGCCCCCATGAATACCCCAGCCAATAATGAGTTAAAGCCATAAAGTAACTGATAGCCACTAGCCAGCATTTGACTCAACCAGGTTGCCGTAGGCCCAATCAATAAAAATGTTAAAGGGACAGTAATCATTACACAAAGCAACGGTGTGAAAAAATTACGAATATTGACATGTAGAAATGCATTAAGTGGTTTTTCCAGTTTACAGGAAACCCAGCTGGCAAAAATAATTGGAATAACTGATGAACTGTAATTAATGAAGGTGATTGGTATCCCCAAAAAATGAAGTGATTGATATCCTGCTGTTTGCATAGCATTAAAGGCAGCGATCATTGAAGGATGTACCAATGTTCCGCCAATTACCATGGAGACAAATGGATTACCACCAAATTTCTTACCGGCCGTATATCCCAAAATAATGGGGAAAAAATAGAATAAGGCATCACTGGAAGCAAATAATATTTTATACGTACCACTCTTATCTGACATCCATCCCAATGCTAGACTGAGTGCTAAAAATCCTTTTAAAATCCCTGAGGCTGCCATTACGCCAATAAATGGGGTAAAAATACCAGAAATGACATCAATCAACCGGGAAAGGATATTCTCCTTTGTCGTGTCATCGCCACTGCTATCACGACTTGTATCAGATAAATTCTGAATGCCGGACATTTCGATCAAATCCTGATACACCTCATTGACATGATTCCCGATCACTACCTGAAATTGACCGCCGCTTTCCACGACCATAATGATACCGGGGTTATTCTTCAGTGCAGTAGCATTCGCCTTATTATTATCTTTTAACTTAAAACGCAGGCGTGTAGCGCAATGTAATACGCTATTGATATTACTGAGCCCTCCGACACCTTCAATTATCTCATTGGCTAACGTTTTATATTTCATTGACAATCCTTAATACTCAGTAACTTCACAGGTAAAACCGGATAGCATCAGATATCCGACACTGTTTTTGAGACAAAAAAAAACCTAAACCATCTTTTTGAATGCTATCAGCACTAAGAAAGGTGGTTTAGGTTTTGCCTGTATTCTTCAAGTGGTGAATACAGTAGCAATCCAGTTTTTACGCTTCCAATATAGACTACTTATTTTTACTTCAACAGCAAGTCTATTCTCATCAATAATCACTGATTTGTGATTTACAGCATACATTTCCACTATGTCTATTGGCTTTCCAATAATTCAGATCTGACTCTTTCAATATGAATTGTCAAAAACATTAACTCTTCTTTAGTCAGAGTGTAACAATACTGCTGGATAATATGACTCTGGATTTTCTCGGCACAGTGATATGCCTGTGAGTATTTCTCTTTTACCACATCATGCAAAGACTCATCATTGCTGAATACCGTATTGTGTCCCATTAATCTCTGCGCAAAAAACTTTAAATGGGTAACGAATCGATGGTAACTGAAAGCCTGTTCGTTATAGTCAATATTCAATTGGTATTTAACAATATTAAGAATCTCCTGCATGATTTTGGTAATCTGAATAACTTCAGGCATATGGCTATCCAGTTGAGCATTGACCAGATGCAAAGCAATAAACCCCGCCTCATCCTCTGGCAGACGGATACCAAGACGTTGTTCAATAATATCCAATGCTTCCAAGCCTACCGCGAACTCTTTCTGATAAACCCGCTTGATTTCCCACAGCAGAACATTACGTATATCAACGCCCTGCTTATGTCGCTCGATGGCAAAATTACAGTGATCAGTCAGTGAAATATAGATGCTGTTTTGTAACTGTCCCGACAATCGCGTCTTGGCCAGAGTGATGATTTTGTCAGCTGTCGTGATGACTTCCAGCGGAATGCCAGCCAGCAGTTCACTGAGACGGGAGGTCAACTCACTACTACGAAGTTCAAATACCTTTTCAACCAGTGTGTTATCTACATCATCCCCAATCTGTTTTTTGAAACCTAGCCCTCGCCCCATCACCACCTGCTCACTATGATGTTCATCTATAACGGTGACGACATTATTGTTAAGTATTTTGGCTATCTTCATTTTTCACGCTCTGAAAACAAAAAAACCAGATACCCGCTATGAAGCGAACATCTGGTCTTGCCTGCCGAGTGCAGTAACAATCCTGTATGTACATAAACTACCATTTGCCATCGTAGTCTCAATATCCAACACACAGAAACGTGATAGAGATCGACACAAATACAAGCATTTCACATCTGTTCTCATTTTTATCTATCCGGTTGACCTGTTTCACACAATTAGCCAAACCGGCGATTGGTTCGTTTGCACCACAATAAGTTTTTCTCAGGCAGTTGCGCAACAAGTCTGTGTAAAAATGACAAATCGCACATTTTTTTGCGTAAACGCACTAAAATATGCGTTATCATCACTTCATCTGGCTTGTTTCTCCCCATCTAACAACTATAATACGGAACGTCGTTTCATTGAATGGTTTCAGCTAATTAACGTGCCACTATCATCAATAAAATCACTTCACATGACCGGGCAATATCCTGTCACATACTCGTTTATTCTCTCATTGCTGTCACCACCTATACTTAGCTTTCAGAATCACCGCCAACCGTATCTATCCCGGGGGATTAGCACTATCAGCCACCGGCTCACATATTTTTTATCCATCACAACTTGTAGAAACTAACCATTATGAAAAAGACCAAAATCGTTTGTACCATTGGCCCCAAAACCGAATCAGAGGAAATGCTGGGCAAGCTGCTCAATGCCGGCATGAATGTAATGCGCCTCAATTTTTCGCATGGTGATTATGCTGAACATGGCCAGCGTATTAAGAACCTACGGGCCATCACGGAAAAAACCGGTAACAAAGCCGCCATTCTACTGGATACCAAAGGTCCAGAAATCCGAACCATGAAGCTGGAAAATGGTGCCGACGTCTCTCTGACTGCCGGCCAGATTTTCACGTTCACCACCGAGCAGAGTGTTATTGGCAACAAAGACCGTGTTGCCGTGACCTATGCCGGATTTACCGAAGACCTGAAAACAGGTAATACCGTACTGGTTGATGACGGGCTTATCGGTATGGAAGTGCTCGATATCAAGGGTAATGAAGTTATCTGTAAAGTACTGAACAATGGTGATCTGGGGGAAAACAAAGGCGTCAACCTGCCAGGTGTATCTATTCAGTTACCCGCATTGGCAGAAAAGGACAAACGCGACCTGATTTTTGGCTGCGAACAAGGCGTTGATTTCGTTGCCGCATCGTTTATCCGTAAACGTTCTGATGTAGAAGAGATCCGAGCCCACCTGAAACAACATGGTGGGGAACATATCCAGATCATTTCTAAAATCGAAAATCAGGAAGGCCTGAACAACTTTGATGAAATTTTGGAAGCGTCCGACGGTATCATGGTTGCACGTGGTGATCTCGGTGTGGAAATCCCGGTAGAAGAAGTGATTTTCGCGCAAAAAATGATGATCGAAAAATGTAACGAAACCCGTAAAGTGGTTATCACAGCAACACAAATGTTGGATTCCATGATCAAGAATCCACGCCCAACCCGTGCTGAAGCTGGCGATGTTGCTAATGCGATTATTGATGGTACAGATGCCGTGATGCTGTCTGGAGAAAGCGCCAAGGGTAAATACCCTCTGGAATCAGTGACTATCATGGCAACCATCTGTGAACGTACCGATAGAGTGATGAAGCCCCGTCTGGAAAAATTGCACAACGAGGGCAAATTGCGCATTACGGAAGCGGTATGTCGTGGTGCAGTGGAAACCGCCGAAAAACTGGAAGCGCCATTGATCGTCGTTGCCACCAACGGTGGTAAATCAGCTAAATCCGTGCGTAAATACTTTCCTAACGCCCGCATTCTAGCGCTGACAACCAATGGAATCACCGCCCGCCAATTATTGCTGAGTAAAGGCATCGAAACTATGCTGGTGAAAGAAATTGCCTCGACTGATGATTTCTATCGCATTGGGAAAGAAGCGGCTCTGAGCAGCGGCTTTGCACAACCAGGCGACGTTGTCGTGATGGTTTCTGGAGCATTGGTCCCCAGTGGCACCACCAATACCGCATCTGTGCAGCGTCTGTAAAATAAGCCGGTAATGAAAACCTATACGAAAAAGCGTCCTTCGGGACGCTTTTTTATTTTCCAATTACACAAGCCAGCTAACTCATTGCCATTTTAGTTATACTTAATTGATATATTGGAGTGGCTCTACTTCAGAGTTATCTGATATAACACTGCTGTTTTATTTACTTTTTTTAATCTGCCAGTGAAACTCGCTGATTCTTTGAGCGAACAGTCAAAATTAAGCATCTTCCCATCAAAAATTTATTCTCATTAGAAAAAAGTTTGTGTAATACTTATAACGCTACATGGAGATTAACTCAATTTAGAGGGTATTAATAATGAATCGTACTAAACTGGTACTGGGCGCGGTAATTCTGGGTTCTACTCTGCTGGCTGGTTGCTCTACCAATGCTAAAATCGATCAACTGTCTACTGATGTTCAGACTCTGAACAGCAAAGTTGATCAACTGGCTACTGATGTGAATGCAATCCGCTCTGACGTACAGGCTGCTAAAGATGACGCAGCTCGTGCTAACCAGCGTCTGGACAACCAAGTTCGTACTTACAAAAAGTAATCGAATTGGTTGAGTAAAAAATGGCGCACATTGTGCGCCATTTTTTTACCTTAATTTTACCGTGATGGACTGATGGCAGAAATAGGTGCAGCAGCGCCTGTCGTCTGCGGTAACTGAAAGTCGTGAATCTGCTGTCCAACATTAACCAATACGGGCATACCAGAACGACGAGCAATCGTGGCAGAGACACTGCCTGCATCGGTATCCTTGTTGCGAATAAACGTCTTCACGTCCTTGCTAAGAGCAATCGGCATGGTTTGTGGGTCATCTTTATCCGATCTGGACAGTGGCTGATGTACCTCCATATAGCGCTTACCATCCGGTTCTACCGCCACCTTGATAGGTTCGTTGATAACCCGCACCTGAGTTCCTACTGGTACAGCATTAAACAATGCCTTGATATCATCAGGACGTAAACGGATACAACCAGAACTGACACGCATACCAATGCCAAAATTGGCATTGGTTCCATGGATAAGATAAACCCCGCCACTTTTAGCCAACCGTAAGGCAAATAATCCCATCGGATTGTCCGGACCAGCTGGGACTACTGCCGGTAAAATGATGCCATCTTCTTTATAGCGCTTACGAATGTTCGGCGTTGGTGTCCAGGTAGGATTCTCATGTTTTTCTCTGATCCGGGTGACCATAACTGGGGTACTGCGCCCTAACTGACCAATGCCGATAGGATAAACAATTACCGTATCCTTGCCCTTGGGATAATAGTACAAGCGCAACTCAGCCAGATTGATAATGATACCTTCACGCGGAGCGTCCGGCAGCAGCATCTGTGTCGGAATTATCAATGTGGTTCCCGCCTTCGGCAAATAAGGGTCCGTTCCCGGATTCGCCTCCAACATCCCAAGCAACCCAATCTTATAATCAGCAGCAATTGCTTCCAGAGGGCGGCCATCGTTGGGTACGGTATAAATAATATTTTCGCCAATCAAACGGCTTCCTGGTGGTGGAAGTGGATACTCTGTCGCCCAGGCCACTGAGATACCCACCAGGGACGACACAAAGAATAGAGTTAATAATTTAAAAGCGTGTTTCATTGTTAATTTCCTGTTCCACTGCTCAAAGATAGATATAAAAAATGGTAGTTAACCCACTAAGCGATTATTTTCATGGCTCACTTTTTCGGAATTAATATAACAAGGGTAGGTTTTGTTTATTTGAATCAATATATTATAATTCAATACTGTAAAAAATCTCGTACTCAAGGATAAAAGCTGTCCCGAAGAAGATCTACGGGATGAAATCTGAAATATGAATTCACGCAATTAAGGTTAACTTGATATTAGATACCCCCATCCGCCAAAGGATCAAGATACGAAAGTTTGGCGCGAGGAATGGCACCATCAGAAACCTCATCCCCACGTATGTTCATATTTTACATTGACGTGATTAATATCATTCGGCCAGAGTAAGTGTTCAGATTAATGGTAAAATCCGGCTTCGTATAGCGCGTAATATTGCTTCCAGCCCCTGAGAGCGAGAAGGCGTAAGGTGCTCACTCAACGCCAGTTCCTGAAAAAATGGACGGACGTCCAACGCAACGATCTCCTGTGCGCTCAACCCTTGATAGAGACTGAACACCACGGCGATAAGCCCTTTGACAATAGCCGCATCACTATCACCATGAAGAATAATGCGCCCCTGTTCATCCTGTCGCACTACAATCCATACCTGACTTTGGCAACCGGATACGACATTTTCATCCTGACGCCACGCCTCAGGTAACGGTTTCAGGCCTACCCCCAACTCAATAATATAAAGATACCTTTCTTCCCAGTTATGACAGCGCAGGAAGTTGCGCATCAGTTTTTGTGGTTCAGGCAGCATTGTCATAAATATCTCCAGACGTTTACCGGCTCAGCGGCTCAATAATCGGCGAATACGCTGTAATCCAGCCACCAGCCGGTCAATGTCTTCCCGTTGAGTATAGAGCGCCAGCGAGGCTCGGCACATACTGGGGACACCATAATGCTCCATTAATGGCATGGCACAGTGATGCCCGGTACGGATTGCTATTCCATACTGATCCAGAAAGCTACCTACATCATAGGCATGGTGTTTCCCGAGGTTAAAGGCTATCACACCCTGGCGCTGATGCGGGCCATAGAGCGTAAAATCCGCTACTTGCTCTAACGCTTTCAACGCATACTGCATCAGTTCGGTTTCATAGACGTGGACAGCTTCACGCCCCAAGGTCGTGACATAGTGCAACGCCGCCCCCAGCCCCATAATGCCCGCCGTATTTGGTGATCCAGCTTCAAACCGCCAGGGCGCATCAACATAGGTGGTACCATAATATAGGCTGACCTGCCTGATCATCGCCCCGCCGCCTTCCCATGGTGGCATATCTTGCAACAGTTGTTTTTTGGCATACAACACGCCGATCCCCGTTGGTCCATAAATTTTATGACCAGAGAAAGCGTAAAAATCACAATCCATCGCCTGAACATCTACCGCTTGATGCATCACCGCCTGAGCCCCATCGACGAGCACTTTCGCACCCGCTGCTTTGGCCTGCCGGATAATCTCACTGACCGGATTTACCGTCCCCAGCACGTTGGAAACCTGTGTCACCGCTACCAGGCATGTGCGTTCATCCAATAACAGAGGCAATTTCGCCATGTTGAGCGTACCCTCGACGGTTAGCGGCAAGACACGAATCTCCAGTTGGTGAGACGCTGCCAGCATTTGCCAAGGTACAATGTTGGCATGGTGCTCCATCTCGGTCACGATCAGGTTATCACCGGGTTGGAAAAAGGTGCGGCCATAACTATTTGCCACCAGATTAATCGCTTCAGTCGTGCCGCGGACGAATACAATCTCCTCGGCGGACTCCGCGTTAATAAACGCAGCCACCTGTGCTCTGACACCTTCCATCGCGCTGGTAGCATGCGCGCTTAACGTATGTATGCCGCGATGTACTGCCGCATACTCATGCAGATAAAAATCCCGTTCCCGTTCGATAACGATCAACGGTTTCTGAGCACTGGCGGCACTATCCAGATAGACCAGAGGCTGACCATTGATTTCCTGCTGTAGCGCAGGGAAATCAGCTTTCACTCGCTCAATGGGGTAACTCATGCAGCACCTCCCATTGTATTTTCCAACCGAAGCGCAATGCGACTGACTACCACATCACGCAATACTTCATCCGTAATCGCTTCCGTCAATTCCGCAGCAAAAGCGAAAATAATCATCTGTTGTGCGTCTCGCTCGCTAATACCACGTGAACGCAGATAAAATTGCTGTTCCTCGTCGATTCTCCCCACCGTAGCCCCATGACTGCATTTCACATCATCAGCATAGATTTCCAATTGTGGCTTGGTATCAACTTCGGCCAGACGACCCAGCAACAAATTATTGTTAGTCATTTTTCCATCGGTTTTCAGCGCCTGAGGCGCCACCTTAATCGTGCCATTGAATACGGCACGGGCACGATCACGCACGATGGTTTTGTGTAACTGGCGGCTTTCGCCATGGCCTTTGTTATGTTCAAGATAAGTGCGAGTGTCACAGACTTCATTACCACCCGGCAAGACCAGACTATTCATCACCAGATTAACGCCTTCACCGTTAATCTGGGCGCTGGTGTGATGACGCGTCAGCCCGGCACCTAATAGAAAACCATGGCTGCTCACCTGCGCCGCACGTGCTAGTAACAGATCGTTATGAGAAAAGTGATAACTGGCTGGCGACTCAAATCCCAGCTTGTAATGCGTTACCTGACTGTTTTCTCCTGCATCAATAGTTAAACGCGCGCCACAGAAATGCGCCCCTTCATCCAGACTGACATAATGTTCGATAATCTGTGCACTGGCTCCCTGGCCGACACTTAGGTGATGTCGATAATGAACCGTATTCAAAGCCGGGGTAGAACCGCTGCTGTTGATGTGTAACAGATAGAGCGGTTTATCTGCCTGCACGCCAGCAGGCAGATGGATAAGCGTAGTTGACATTGCCAGGCTTTCTGTCAGATGCAGGAAGACCTCTGGCTGAATAGCGACAGATAATGACAAGGGCGATCCAGCTGGCTTTACATCTATCTGGTAAGGCCCCCACGCCACGTCACTCAACATCGCATTAAACACCCCGTCAACAAATACCAGACGCCAACTGTCGACAGGCAGAGCCAGCATGTTTCGCAACTCTGGACTGATGAAGCGAGCCGTCGGCACAGTAAATACGTGAGACAATAAGTTATCCAACGGCGTGTATTTCCAGTGTTCGAGCTTACGATGTGGCAGCCCTAACCGCAGTACCTGTTGCCAGTGTTGTTCGGCCTCGGGAGATCGCGGCGCAGCCGTGTTGAATAATTGCTGCCACTGCTGCACAACGTGCTGCTGTTTGCTACTACTGTTGGTCGGTAAGCCAGCCATAGCCTTGTTCCTCCAACTGTTTAACCAATGAGAAATCGCCGGATTTAACAATATTTCCCTGAGACAACACATGCACATAATCAGGTTTGACGTAATCCAGAATGCGTTGATAGTGGGTAACAATAATGAATGAACGCTGAGTATTACGTAGTGTATTCACACCATTAGCGACAATCTTCAACGCATCAATATCCAGACCGGAATCTGTTTCATCCAGAATACATAAATCCGGCTCCAGTGCCGCCATTTGCAAAATATCATTCCGTTTCTTCTCACCGCCGGAAAACCCCACGTTCACTGAACGTGTCAGCAGGTCTGCTGGCATCTTCAACAGCTGGATTTTATCTTCAATGAAATCAGCAAAATCAAAACGGTCCAGCGGTTCCTGCTGACGATATTTGCGCACGGCGTTGACTGCCGTTTGCAGGAAAAACTGATTACTAACGCCAGGAATTTCCACCGGATATTGGAAAGCCATGAAAATGCCTTCTCCGGCACGATCTTCCGGTGCCAATGTCAACAGATCCTTGCCTTTGAAATGCAGTGAACCAGCAGTCACTTCATAATCTTCTCGTCCAGCCAACGTTGCAGACAAGGTGCTTTTCCCTGAACCATTTGGTCCCATGATGGCATGGACCTCTCCTGGTTTAACATGCAGACTCAGCCCTCTGATGATTTCTTTCTCTTCGACACTGACTCTCAACTTTTTGATACTTAACATATTTATCCTTCTGGCGTCTTTTGATTGCTGACGCTCATCATTATGTGCACCGGAGTACCATTTCCGTTGTCGTGACGGAGCCACTAATGCATTAGCCCACGCTATGTTCAAGGCTGATCGCCAGGAGTTTCTGTGCTTCCACTGCAAACTCCAGCGGCAACGCAGAAAACACATCTTTACAGAAGCCATTTACAATCATGGAGATAGCATCATCTTCATTGATGCCACGTTGCAGGCAATAGAACAGTTGATCTTCACCAATTCTGGATGTCGTTGCTTCGTGTTCCAGTTGGGCCGTATTGTTTCTCACTTCCACATACGGAAAGGTGTGTGCACCACAATCACTACCTATCAGCATCGAGTCACACTGGGTAAAATTGCGGGCATTGGTCGCACTTGGCATAATTTTCACCAAGCCACGATAGGTATTCTGGCTATGCCCGGCCGAAATTCCTTTTGAGATAATGGTTGAATGGGTGTTTTTACCGATATGGATCATTTTGGTCCCAGTGTCCGCCTGTTGATGACCACTGGTTAATGCCACGGAGAAAAACTCACCAACCGAATTATCACCACGCAGAATCACACTTGGATATTTCCAGGTGATCGCCGACCCGGTTTCTGACTGCGTCCAGGACATCTTTGAATTTTCTCCACCACACAGTGCTCGCTTGGTCACGAAGTTAAGGATCCCGCCCTTACTGTCCTTACCAGCAAACCAGTTCTGTACCGTGGAATATTTCACTTCGGCATTTTTATTGACAATCACTTCCACTACCGCCGCATGCAGTTGATAACTATCACGAACCGGTGCGGAACATCCTTCGATATAACTGACATAACTGTCATCATCAGCAATCAAAATCGTCCGCTCAAACTGGCCGGTTTTTGCGGCGTTAATGCGGAAATAGGTAGAAAGTTCCATTGGGCAACGGACACCTTTCGGCACATACACAAAGGTTCCGTCTGAAGCCACCGCCGCATTCAGGGCGGCAAAAAAGTTGTCGTTGGACGGTACTACGCTACCCAGATACTGACGTACCAAATCCGGATGTTCCTGAATTGCTTCACTGAATGAGCAGAAAATAATGCCTTGTTTCGCCAGTTCATGCCGGTAAGTGGTGGCAACAGATACCGAGTCAAATATCGCGTCTACCGCGACATCCTTGCCTTCCCGCACCGGAATACCCAGTTGCTCGAACGCCTTTTCCACCTCGGTAGTGAGGTAATTTTTCTGGTCCGACGGTAGGCTGGTCTCGTCAGTCCCGGAGTGCTGAATGGCGCCCGGTTGAGCGCTGCAATTATCGTCACAATCGCCACAGGACGGTGCCGAGTAATAGCTATAATCCTGATAATCAAGCTTATCGTAGTGCGCTTTCAACCAGTGGGGTTCTTCCATCTCCAGCCAGGCGTGGTAAGCATTAAGCCGAAACGCCAACATCCATTCAGGTTCATTACGCTTGGCAGAAATAGCCCGTACCACATGTTCGTTAATACCGCGAGCCAGTTCATCCGTGGCCAGTTCGGTGAAAAAACCTTCTTTGTAGCGTCCGTCCTCGATCCTTGTCTGGACATCATCGGATACTTCTACGTTACTACGTGCCATGATCGCATCACCGCTTAGAGGCCAAAACTTTCTCCACACCCGCAGGCATGTTGAGCTTTTGGATTGGTGAATTTAAATACCTGATTCAGACCTTCATGGACAAAATCCACTTCAGTACCGTCGATAAAAGGCATCGCGTCCAACGGAACATACAACCGCGCACCATCACGCTCATACACCAGGTCGCCTGCGTTGGGTTGATTAATCAGATCCAGAACATAACCAAAACCGGCACATCCCGATGGCTTAACGCCAAGTCGTATACCCTGTACCTCATGTCCCTGCCGCATCAGTTTCAGAATATGGGACGCCGCACTTTCCGTCAGGGTCAATCCTTGCCAAGTATTCTCCGCCAGTGAAAACATTTCTACTTTATCGTCCGCTTGCATTGGGATTACCTCATTCATCTCTGTTTCCCATTTCACGCCGTACTACCCTAATCATTAGTGATAATGATTATTGCTTCAACCACGTGATCTTTGGGGCTTTGATCCAGCTACAGTGTTATCCCGATTATGGGAAAGTCTTCTGCCAACATGACAAGCCATTGACTTCTGACACCATGATAAATAATTCATTGATTACTAATAAAAAATTATAAAAATCATGAATATGACTCACTTTAATAGTTCGAATTTCCATGTAAAAATCACAGTATTCATAGGCAATATCTATTTTATAAACAGGGAAAAATAATACCGGCCACCGATGATATTATGTCCGTGAAACATGATAAGAGGAGGAATAGAGAAAACAGACTCGGAAGAGATCACTCGAATGATCAGTTTTAACCCCTGGCAGCGAGCATATTGATGAACATGGATGAAAACGCCGTAATACCATGTTGGAGTTCGATATGGCTGAATTACTGTTAAATCGATCTAACAGCAGTATTGATCAGCCCAAACATTATCATCTGACTGGTATGAAAATGGTGAAATCAAGTCATAAATATGGCGATAACTGCCATCACTTGCGGGGATTGATAAAAATACATCATCGGTTGGTTAAAGAGACCGATGATGCTAGAAACACGATAATAATTACCTGGAGAGCGCCCATTCCGTAGGCATCCCGGTATTTTCGTGCGTTTACCTAAACTGTAATGGGCCAGGTGGAGGGCTTATTCGTCCGGTGTAAGCACCGCCGTGGTAAGGCGTGACGAACAACACAGTCGACCTACTGGGTCGAAGATATCTATCTGCCAGACCTGATGTCTTCTGCCCACGTGCAACGCACGGCAAACGCCGCGCACTTCTCCCTCACTAACCGCGCGCAGATGATTGGCGTTAATCTCAACGCCCACCACCTGTTGAACGCCTTCCGTGCATAGATAACCCGCTATCGATCCCAGTGATTCTGCCAGTGTTACTGACGCTCCACCATGCAACAGACCGAATGGCTGTTGGGTTCGGTTATCCACCGGCATAATGCCCTCCAGCGTATCATCCGTAATATGTGTCAGACGGATCCCCAGGTGTCCCAACATGCAACTCATACTTTGCTGGTTAAACTGCACCAGATCGATATCTCTTTTCCACAGCATCACACTAACTCCAACAATGCTTGTAAAGGATGCCGCAAACCGCTGCCCTCCATCCGTTTCACTTGACTGCGACAGGAGTATCCTGTGGTAAGACAACGCTGCTGAGGTAGTCGTTGCAAAGCCGGTTGCCATGACAAGCTATAAATTCCCTGAGAATTGACCAGATTTTTGCTCTCATGACCATAGGTTCCCGCCATGCCACAACACCCGACACTTACATTCTCCAACGTCGCGCCAAAGCGGGCGAAAATAGCCGACCATTGCTGTGAACTAACAGGCAACGCCGTTGTTTCCGTACAGTGACCAAACAGATACCAAGGATCACCGTTCAAGGGTTGGGGCGCTTTATCAGCCAGAACATCCGTTAACCATTCATGAACCAGCAACACCTGAAAATCACCGCGTTTATCTCCTAACACTTCCCGATATTCATCCCGGTAACATAGAACCAGCGCCGGATCGACACCAACCATAGGCAAATCCAGGCGGGCAACCCGATTAAGAAACTCTGCGGTTTTCGTGACTGTTTTAGCAAAACGCTGCAAGAACCCTTTGATATGCTGTGCTTTACCGTTCGGGGAAAACGGCAGCAAGACCGGCTTCAGATTCAGTTTTTCCACCAGACGGACAAAATCTGCCACTACCTGCGCATCGTAATAACTGGTGAAGGGATCCTGTACAATCAGCACATAGTCGGCTCGCATCTGCGGCGACATCTGTTCTAGTTGTTCCAGCGTGGTTGCCATTGCCTGGTGCCCGGCAAATACCTGATGCAATGAGGGCGACGAAAGCAGTGGTAAATCGACCATTCCGATATACTTACGGCTTAAGGCACTAAGCCACGGCTGTTTCAGGAAAAAATTAAATGTCTTGGGACTACGGGCCATTAATGGCGCATAACTTTCCACACCCGCAACCAGATAATCTCTGGCCGGACGCAGATAGCGAGTATGGTAAAGCTGTAGAAAACGTGCCCGAAAACTGGGAACGTCAATCTTGATCGGGCATTGGGTCGAGCAGGCCTTACAGGCCAGGCATCCCGACATCGCCTCTTTTACCTCATGGGAGAAATCATAATTTCCCTGACGGGCATACCAAGTGTTACGGGTTTTATGAATCAAGCTCCGCAGGCTCATCCGCTGCTGCGATAACTGCTGTTCCAGGGTCAAAGGGTCAACGCCCTGCTCAGTCAGCAGGCGCAACCATTCCCGTACCAACGAGGCCCGACCTTTCGGTGAGTGAATACGGTTACCGGTAATTTTCATTGATGGACACATTGGGCTACGGGCGTCGAAATTGAAACAAAGCCCATTGCCATTACATTCCATGGCCCCACGAAACGCACTACGCACCGCCAGTGGAATACGCCGGTCATAAGTCCCACGTTTAACCGCATCCACTTTCATCATCGGCGCGTCAACACCCAGGGGCGCACAGATTTTCCCGGGATTTAACCGGTTATCCGGATCAAATGCGGCTTTTATTCGGCGTAACTCATCATACAATTCCGGGCCAAAGAACGCCGGACTGTATTCGGCACGGAACCCTTTGCCATGTTCCCCCCACAACAAACCGCCATATTTTGCCGTCAGTTCGACAATCTGGTCAGAAAGCTGCTTCATCAGGATCTCCTGCTGCGGATCGCACATATCCAATGCGGGACGAACATGTAACACGCCAGCATCAACATGGCCAAACATGCCATAAGTCAGGTTATGGCTGTCCAGCAAAGCACGGAATTCCGCAATATAATCCGCCAGATGCTGCGGTGGAACACAGGTATCTTCCGCAAACGGAATTGGCTTTGCCAACCCTTTGCTATTCCCCAGCAGACCAACGGCTTTTTTACGCATCGCGTAAATACGTTCAATACCCACGAGATCGTGGCAGACCTGATAACCAATAATGCCCGCCTCACGGTGATGCAATAGTGTATCCAAACGCTGGCACAGCCCATTGACCTGAGTATCAATCAATGCTTCGTCATCACCAGCAAATTCCACAATATTCAGGCCAAGCATCTCCTGACCGGGGATATCGGCAATCAATTCACTGACCGAATGCCACACAATGTCTTCCCGTGCCAGATTCAACACTTTGGAATCGACCGTTTCCACCGACAACGCCTGCGCCTCTACCATAAAGGGCGCACTACGCAAGGCGGAATCGAAAGAGTCATATTTTACATTCACCAACCGCCGTATTTTGGGTAGACGGGTGATATCCAGTTTTGCCTCAGTGATAAACGCCAGTGTACCTTCGGCCCCAGTCAGAATACGGGTGAGGTCAAACGTTTGCATGTCATCGCTGAAAACATGACGCAAATCGTAACCCGTCAGGAATCTATTGAGCTTGGGGAATTTTTCTACGATAAATTGCCGTTGCTCGCGACAACGATGCAATACGGTATGATAAATCCGACCGAGCGGAGAATTTTCTCTCGCCAGTTGTTCGGCCAACGCTACCGGCATGGCCTGCGTATCGAGCATGTCGCCGCCAAGCAATATGGCCCGCAACCCAAGAACATGATCAGACGTTTTGCCGTAGGCCAACGACCCCTGTCCGGAGGCATCGGTATTAATCATGCCGCCCAGCGTAGCGCGATTGCTGGTGGAGAGTTCCGGTGCAAAGAAATAACCGAATGGTTTGAGATACTGATTTAGCTGATCTTTGATAACCCCAGCTTCTACGCGTACCCAACCTTGCTCAGGATTGATTTCCAGAATTCGGTTCATATAGCGGGACATGTCCACCACAACCCCCTGATTCAGCGCCTGACCATTGGTGCCAGTACCGCCGCCACGAGGTGTGAACGTTAATTCCAGGAAATGCGGGTCGCCAGCCAGCCGGGCTAACAACGCCACATCTGCCGTCGAACGGGGAAAAACCACCGCGTCCGGCAATAACTGGTAAATACTGTTATCTGTCGCCATCGTCAGGCGATCAGCATAGTCAGTGGCGATATCGCCCGTAAACCCGTTTTGCTTCAATGCTTCCAAAAAGTTAAGCACCGGTTGAACAAGTCCGGGTGCTTGGGTGATCTGTGGGATCATTATTTTTGACTCTGTCCGTGCGAGAGGTGTTTGCCAATACAATCATTGTCGGGCTGATGCGTTTACATCATGACCGAACTCAATTTGTTTTATCATATTTCACTGCGATATGCGCCAATGTATGCGCAAAAACTTATACTAGTGTTTAGCCATCGCTACTTGTAAATACGTGAACGTCCTGTCCAAACTGCGGGAAATCACGCATGATAAATTATTCTCATTTTTCATCGTTTTGCCGGCACGAGATAATATCAGGCATCGTACCGGCCTACAGAGGTAACATTCATTGATGAAACAGTCTCAGCCTCAACCTCAGCACTTTGATATCACCCGAATATTATTCAGCCTGCTGTTCATCGCTATTATGATTATTGCCTGTTTCTGGGTGGTGCAACCGTTCATTCTAGGGTTTGCCTGGGCCAGCATGGTGGTAATTGCGACCTGGCCACTGTTAATTCGCCTTCAACATATATTGTGGGGATACCGTCCCCTGGCCGTTATCGTGATGGCGCTGTTGTTGATTCTGCTGTTTGTCATCCCGACCTCCATTCTGGTGAGTAGCATAATTGATAATAGCGCGGCATTGATCAAATGGGCATCCAGTCAACAGAAGATGACACCGCCATCACTGCAATGGCTGGAATCCATCCCACTGATTGGCGATAAACTTTACAGCAGTTGGCAGACGCTGGTACACAGTGGTGGCAGTGCGTTAATGGCAAAGGTTCAGCCTTACATCGGCAGAACAGCCACCTGGATAGTAGAGCAAGCCGCGCACATTGGCCGTTTTCTGATGCACTGCGCCTTAATGGTCATATTCAGCGTCTTGCTCTATATCAAGGGCGATCAGGTAGCGTTAGGCGTGCGACGCTTTGCGATCCGTCTGGGTAAACAGCGCGGCGACACTGCGGTGATCCTTGCCGCGCAAGCCATTCGAGCCGTTGCTCTCGGCGTAGTAGTGACCGCAATCGTACAGTCTCTGCTTGGCGGTATAGGCCTCTCACTATCGGGCATTCCCTATACCACACTGTTAACTGTTCTGATGTTCCTGTGCTGTGTTGCGCAACTTGGACCGCTGTTGGTACTAATCCCGGCGATTATCTGGTTGTATTGGAGTGGTGATACCACCTGGGGCACGGTGCTGTTGGTCTGGAGCTGTATCGTCGGTACGCTGGATAATGTCATCCGTCCGCTATTGATTCGCATGGGGGCTGATTTACCAATGTTACTGATCTTATCGGGCGTTATCGGTGGTTTGCTGGCTTTTGGCATGATAGGCATATTCATCGGCCCGGTAGTATTGGCAGTTTCTTATCGTCTCCTGTCCGCATGGATGCAGGAAGTTCCTGAACCGCCGAGTTTAACGAGTGTTAAAAATACAGGCAAAAAATAGCAACATTTTGCCTACAAGAAATTAAATGCGCCTCATTTTATATTTCGGGGGTCACTCCCCCGATAATCTCACAAATGATAAATTAATCTAATCAATATAAGATTATTCCCAATGATTGTTCGTTTTTTAGATCCATTTATTTTCTTTTATGCTAAATATCTTGAACATACCTCGCAGGTACTAAAATAATTATTAAAAAAACATTAACCATTGGGATGATTCTTAATGACTCTACAGGTTGGAATTCATACTATAGTTACCGGCGCTATTGTTAACGTAATGTTTGCAAATAAGGTTTCTCCTAGTCAAAGTCAGTAACGAATTGCTGTGTGTAGTCTTTGCCCATCCCCTGAGATGGGCCTTTTTTTATCCATAAGAAGATGGCTTGTGAGCCATGTCAGCCGTTAAAAATCGAAGATTCAGCTAACCTATCAAAAGAAAACCGCCCGTAGCCGTATAGCTGACGAGCGGTTTTAGTTTCTATACGTGAACTGGACTAGAGAGTTTCAGCCAGGTTTAACCAGGTTTGCACCACCGTATCTGGGTTCAGAGACAAACTGTCGATACCTTGTTCCATTAACCAGGCAGCAAAATCTTCATGATCAGAAGGTCCCTGACCACAGATCCCTACGTATTTACCCTGTTTTTTTGCCGCTTTAATGGCCATCGACAACAAGGCTTTTACTGCGTCATTACGTTCATCAAATAACTCGGACACCACGCCAGAATCACGATCCAAGCCAAGAGCGAGCTGGGTCATGTCATTGGAACCAATAGAGAACCCATCAAAATACTGCAAGAACTCCTCCGCCAACAGTGCATTGGAGGGGATCTCACACATCATGATAATCTTCAACCCATCCTCACCACGGCGCAGACCCTGATGCGCCAAGCCCTCAACCACAGCCTTAGCCTGAGCGACAGTCCGGACAAACGGGATCATCACTTCAACGTTGGTTAACCCCATCAGATTGCGTACCCGTTTGACGGCTTCGCATTCCAGCGCAAAGCACGCTTTGAAATCGGGTGACACATAGCGCCCGGCACCACGGAAACCCAGCATTGGGTTTTCTTCTTCCGGCTCATAACGCTCGCCACCAAGCAGATTGGCATATTCATTAGATTTAAAGTCGGATAGACGCACGATGACACGTTTTGGCCAGAAAGCCGCCGCCAACGTAGCAATGCCCTCTTTCAAACGTTCGACATAGAACTCAACAGGATCATTATAACCCTGCATCAACGCTTTGATTTCACGCTGTAATTCAGGAGTCTGCTGGTCAAATTCCAGTAACGCGCGAGGATGAACACCGATCATGCGATTGATGATAAATTCCAGACGAGCCAGACCTACACCTTCATTCGGCAGGCAGGCAAAGTCAAAAGCCCGATCCGGGTTACCCACGTTCATCATGATTTTCAAGGGCAACGTGGGCATTTCATCCACTTGAGAACTTTTCACCGTGAAATCCAGTACATCCTTGTAAACATAGCCAGTATCACCTTCCGCACAAGACACCGTGACTTTTTGTCCATTATGCAAACGTTCGGTGGCGTCGCCACATCCCACCACGGCCGGAATACCCAACTCGCGAGCAATGATCGCCGCATGGCAGGTACGCCCACCACGATTGGTGACAATGGCAGCCGCTTTCTTCATGATCGGCTCCCAATCCGGGTCGGTCATATCCGTCACCAGGACATCACCGGCATTGATACGGTGCATTTCACTGATATCGTGGACAATCTTGACCTCGCCGGCACCAATACGGTGACCAATCGCTCGGCCTTCTACCAGAATGTCACCACCTTCTGGCATATTGTAACGCTCCATCACCTGCCCGTTTGAACGCACGGTCTCCGGACGAGCCTGAACGATATACAGCTTGCTGCTATGACCATCTTTCGCCCATTCGATATCCATCGGGCGTCCATAGTGTTTCTCAATCAGCAATGCCTGGTGCGCCAGTGACTGAACCTCTTCATCACTCAGGCAGAAACGTCCTGAGAGCTGTTCTGGCACATCTTCAATACGGACTTGTTTACCATGTTCCTGGCTGGAAGCGTAAACCATACGGATTTTTTTCGAGCCCATCGTGCGACGAACAATAGCGGGTTTACCCTTCAGCAAAGTGGGTTTATGAACGTAAAATTCATCAGGATTAACCGCTCCCTGCACCACCATCTCTCCCAGACCCCAGGCAGCGGTAATGAATACGACCTGGTCAAAACCGGATTCCGTATCAATGGTGAACATCACGCCGGATGCCGCCAGATCAGAGCGGACCATACGTTGAACACCCGCAGATAATGCCACACCACGATGGTCATATCCCTGGTGTACACGGTAAGAAATGGCACGATCGTTAAACAAGGAAGCGAATACATGTTTCACCGCCGTCATGACGGCATCAATTCCTTGCACATTAAGGAAAGTTTCCTGCTGACCGGCAAAAGAGGCATCTGGCATATCTTCTGCGGTTGCTGAAGAGCGCACGGCGAAGGACGCGTCGTCTTCTCCCTCAGACAGTTGCTGATAAGCCTCACCGATAGCCAGTTCCAACTCGGACTGAAATGGCGTATCAATAATCCACTGACGAATTTGTGCCCCGGCTTTCGCCAGTTGGCTAATGTCATCTACATCTGTGCCATCCAGCAATTCATAAATACGCTGGTTAATCCCACTTTGATTAAGAAAATCATTAAACGCCTGGGCGGTAGTCGCGAAACCATTGGGGACAGCAACGCCCAGTTCAGACAGGTTGGTAATCATTTCACCCAGAGAAGCATTTTTGCCTCCCACCCGCTCAACATCGTGCATACCAAGTTGGTTATACCAGAGGACATTACGCATATCAGGGCCGTTATTGGACATCGAAAATAATCCTTTCTGCATACAATTGGGGTATGGAAGAGTTCGCTGAGAATCGATATCAGCGCTTTTAGGGTAGCATAGCGTTTTAAAAATGCGGGAAAGGTGAATCGATCAACCTATGAAAAAAAACTGTACTGGCAGGTTTTCTTTGCTTAATTAGGAGAAAACCTGAATATTGTAAAAGAATAGCATTCTAATCATGAAGATAATAAAATGCCGTTTCAATAAAATCATGACGGAAAACTCAATTTACAGCACAGAAGATTTTTTAGTATCCAGACAAAAGCGTAAGGAGCGATTGTGGAAAGAAGTGTTTTTTATATATCAGATGGCACGGCAATCACTGCCGAAGCAATTGGTCATGCCGTGCTCTCACAATTTCCGATCAACGCGGTTAGCTATACCTTGCCTTTTGTTGAAAGCGAAACACGTGCCAGCGCAGTCTGTGAACAGATTAATGCCATCTATCATCAAAGCGGTATCCGTCCGCTGGTATTCTACTCCATAGTGACTCCCACGGTACGGGACATTATTGTCAACAGTGAAGGGTTTTGTCAGGACATTGTTCAGGCTCTGGTGGCACCACTGCAACAGGAGCTGAATATCGCTCCAATGCCGATCGCCAATCGGACTCACGGCCTGACAGCCAGTAATCTAAATAAATATGACGCCCGCATCGCGGCAATTGACTATACGTTGGCCCATGACGATGGCATCTCTTTACGTAATCTTGATCAGGCCCAAGTCATTTTGTTGGGTGTTTCGCGCTGCGGCAAAACGCCTACCAGCCTTTATTTGGCTATGCAGTTTGGAATCCGTGCCGCCAATTATCCATTCATTGATGACGATATGGACAACCTGCGCCTGCCGGAGGCCTTAAAACCCTATCAGCAAAAGCTGTTTGGCCTGACTATTGATGCCGAGAGACTGTCTGCTATTCGCGAAGAGCGACGAGGTAACAGCCGCTATGCCTCGTTACGGCAATGCCGGATAGAACTGAGTGAAGTGGAAGCATTGTTCCGCCAGCACCAGATCAAATACATCAATACCACTAATTATTCGGTGGAAGAAATTTCCGCCAAGATCATTGATATTTTAGGTATGAGTCGCCGCATGTACTAGTACATGGTATAGTGTGCGAGAATCGCGGTTTACTTGATTTGAAAGCAATAAGTGAAACAAACCGGATGGACTGACCTTTAAAAAATTTCAGAGATTCTACATGCAACAAACAGATGAGCTGCGTAGTGCGCGCATCACTAGTCTGGTTACACCTGATACATTGATAACCAAGCTACCGGTAACGCCTGCGGTGACAGAAATAGTGACTACGTCACGCTTAAAAATAGAAAATATCCTTACTGGTCAGGATCGCCGATTACTGGTCGTCATCGGTCCCTGCTCTATTCATCATCCTGAAAGTGCCCTTGATTACGCCCAACGCTTGGCTGAACTACGCGATCGTTATCAAGACCGACTGGAAATCGTCATGCGCACTTACTTTGAAAAACCGCGCACCGTGGTGGGCTGGAAAGGATTAATTTCCGATCCGGATCTCAATGGCACCTTTAGGGTCAATGAAGGGTTGGCGCTGGCCCGTCAGCTTTTACTGAACATCAATGCGCTAGGTCTACCTACTGCGACCGAATTTCTGGACATTGTCACCGGCCAGTACATTGCCGACCTGATCAGTTGGGGTGCCATCGGTGCCCGTACCACCGAGAGTCAGATCCATCGTGAAATGGCGTCGGCGCTGTCCTGTCCCGTAGGGTTCAAAAACGGCACTGACGGTAACACGCGCATCGCGATTGATGCTATCCGTGCGGCCCGCGCATCACATATGTTTTTATCCCCGGACAAACAGGGAAAGATGACCGTCTATCAAACTACTGGCAACCCTTTTGGACACATCATCATGCGTGGAGGCAAAACCCCCAACTACCATGCCAAAGACATCGCCATCACCTGTGCTGATTTATGTGAATATTCCCTGCCAGAATATCTGGTTGTCGATTTCAGTCATGGTAACTGTCAGAAACAATATCACCGCCAGTTGGATGTTGCCCAGGATATCTGCCAACAAATCCGCCAAGGCTCACAGGCCATTACCGGCGTAATGATAGAAAGCTTTTTGGTTGAAGGTAATCAGCCCTCACGTAATCCGAAAACACTGACTTACGGTCAATCGATTACTGATCCTTGTCTCGGCTGGAAAGACAGTGAACTGATATTATCGCAATTAGCCGAGGCGGTGGACGTCCGCTTTTGAGTTGTCTGCCTTCGCAGTCTGAACCGTTTACGCTGGCTCACTAACGAAAACCTCCGCCCAGGCGGAGGTTGTTCCTTTTTCAATTGATAAGGTGTGCTAGGCAGTCACTACCTTATCCTCCATGGCCTGTCGCCAACCTCCCAACCAGTGAGACCGGGCATTGATCGATTGATAAGGGCATAACTCCCTTGGTCGACCAGAAATACCTGCTTGATACCCTCGTGAATGAGCCCTTTCCAGGCGATCTCGTTTCTGTCTCTTCATGCCTTATCTCCCTCACTTTCATATCTGGTGGAAAGAAAACAGTGATTACTTTTCAGTCAATCACACGTTATGAATAGCGAGTATTTCATGGAAGATCAAGGCGCAAAATTCACGCCAATGTCATATTTGTGAACTATATTGAAAGTTTTCGACTAGCGGCAGCCATAAATCATGGCTAACGAATTGAGGTCAAAACAAAACCTCTGAACGTATTTTTTTTAGATTAAAAATAACGTTCAAAGGTATTAGATATGCTTTAGGGGAATGAAGCCATCTGCTGAACAATAGAGTGACCAACCTGTAGCCAGCCTTGGGACAAGGCTTTGACCAGAGCGTCGTATCCATCTGCCGTTTGTGGTATCTCTATATGAAACGGATGAGTGGCCACTTTATCCTGATAGCGGAGAATCCATTCTCCGTTAATCACCGCTTTACCATCGTAACGCCCTTGAAACGCAGTGACGTTTACATCAAGCATTGCCGGATTGCCTCCTATGTCCTGGGAGGTGATTCGCCATCCCGGCAGTCCGTCATGTAAAGTAACCATCAGCGCCTGCCGCAATTGCTGATCGAGTGGACTGGCCCACAGGTTATTGCTGGCAATGGTATAACGCACATCTGATGTCTGAAACACAATCCCCGAATTGGACAGGTAATCAGCCAGATTGACAGTCCTGATTTCTAAATAATGACCAGATGCCGGAGTAATAGAGACCGCTGAATCCTTCACGTCAACCGGAATCTGGTAATACACTTTCTGTGGGGCGCTGCTACAAGCACTCAGCAATAGTATCAGCGCCAGTGACCATCCTTTCATCATGGTTTAGCCTTCTTCGGTTGAGGATCCTTGGCACCCGGGGCGTCAAACACCAGAGCATTACTCTTTTCATTCAAAGTGCGTAATAGTGGCTGCAACTCCCGTATCACCTGATCAAAATGCTGCATATTTGCCACCATTTTATTGTAAGCCGGAGAGCCCTGCTGAAAGCCCTGCAGACTTCGATTCAACTCACGAAGCGTGTGTTGCATATCCTGCGGTAAACTCTGCATGGCTTCACTACCAGTAATCCGATTCAGAGTTACCAGTGTTTTTTGCATTTCTCGCAGGGTTGACTGACCCTCTGCTAATGTTTTGGTTGCCTGTTCTACCATCGGGGTCAATGGCAGATTATTAACCTTATCTAATATTGATATCAGTTTCTGCTGTATCTCCGATAAGCCGCTATTAACCGTAGGGAAAACCGGGTAGCCATCCACTGTCGATGGCTTACTACGCTGACCTTTCTGTTTTGGATAGAAATCCATATCGATATACAATGCACCGGTCAGGATATTCGCCGTTTTTAACGAGGCCCTCAATCCCTTTGACCAGGCGTTGTGCAGTTCCTGGTTCAGGTTCAATCTCTCCCGAATATTTTTATCCAGACGATCCTGCTCAATACGAATCAACACCGGAATACGGTAGTCACTATCAATACGTTGCAGCATCTCTTTCGGAAAGTACGGTACCTGTGTCACTGTGCCCATCCGTATGCCCCGGAATTCCACCGGTGCCCCCGGTTGTAACCCGCGAATCGATTCATCAAAAAACATCAGATATTCTTTGTATTCGGTATAAAGAGAATCCTGAATGCTGTTCTGATTATCAAATAATTTATATTCAGCACGATCACGAGCGACCTTCCCTGGCTCCCAGCCAGCAGGCACATCAAAACTGACACCGCCGCTGATCAGTGTGCTCAGGGAACCCATCTCCACGCGCATCCCTTGCGCGGAAAGATTCAATGACACGCCACTGTCTTTCCAAAAACGAACATTGCTTGTCACCAGGCTATTGTATGGGGCGGAGATAAACAGCTGGTAGTGCATCATTCTAGCCTTGGGATCGAACTGGCTGGCTTCTACCGATCCCACACGATAACCACGGAATAACACCGGATCACCTGGGTTCAGTTGCCCAGACTGTTCGCTATTGAGGATGATACGAATCCCTTTTGAATTCGGTGGCGCCAATGGCGGCGTATCCAACAGCTTGAATGACTTGCTTTCATCTTCACTGGATCCCGGTTGTAACTGTATGAATGCCCCAGACAACAACGTCCCTAATCCCGAAACACCTTCCCGGCCTATCTGGGGTTTGACTACCCAAAAAACAGAATCGCGGCTCAGTAACTTGCTCATTCCATGGTTCAAACGCGCCTTGATTTCCACCTGGTGCAGGTCTTTACTCAATACAACACTTTCCACTATCCCCACATTGACATTGAGGCTTTTAATCGTTGTTTTACCCGCTTCAATACCTTCTGCATTACTGGTGATAAGCGTAATTTCCGGCCCCTGATGGCTGAAATGATAAAACAGAATCCAGGCACCAATTAACACCGTGACGATTGGGACAATCCATACTGGCGACCAGCGTTTAATCGTTTCAATCTCCGCTACGCTGTGATTACTTTTCGTCAACGGGAAGCTCCTCTAACTCATAGTTATGTCGGTCCCATAACAGACGGGGATCAAACGTCATTGCGGCAATCATTGTCAGGATCACCACCAAGGCGAAAAGTACGGCCCCGATCTCCGGGTAAACATTCATCAACCTGCCGATACGGACCATTGTCGATAACACTGCAATAACAAAAATATCAATCATTGACCAACGGCCAACAAATTCAACAATTTCATACACTAGATGCACTCGCTCACTATCATGATGGCCGTTCTCTTGAGCATTCCAACACAGCCAGCACATCGCCAGCATCTTCAGCGTTGGCACCATGATACTGGCAACAAAAATCACCAATGCCACGGGATACGATCCCATATCCCACAGCAGGGCAACTCCCGACATAATGGTGGATGTTGTGCGATTACCCAACGATTCCGTCACCATAATCGGCATGATATTAGCCGGAATATAAAGCAGCGCCGACGTGATCAGCAACGCTAGCGTCCATTGCAGGCTATGTCTACGCCGAGCATGTCCATGCGTGTGACAACGTGGACAAATCTGTTGACCGGCTGACAGAATCGCCGTGCAGCAAGAACACGAGCGGACCCCTTGCAGCAAACCACTACGACCCACCTGTAAGTCGACAGGCAGACTTGGTGGAGCCGCTACATCATCCCACAACCAGCGGCGATCCAGATTCTGAAACGCCAGTAATTGCAGCAGACAAAATAAGACGTAAGGAATAAAACTGGCACCAATACCGATATCGCCATAAGCCATCAGCTTGACAAAACTGACCAGTACGCCGGCCAGAAAAATTTCTGCCATTCCCCAGCTTTTCAATCGAAACAGAATTTTGGTTATGTTTCGCTTCAGGTCATAAGGCAAAGGCGCACGTATGCACAGTAAGACAATGGCCACCATGCAAAATGCCGGAACCAGTTGAACAAAACACATAAACAAGGTTGCGACACTGGCATAATCGTCATCCACCATCACTTGGGGAATTTCCAACAAGGTAATTTCGTTGGTAATACCAGCTATCTGCATTGAGACAAAGGGAAACAAGGTAGACAACACCAACATCATCACTGCACTGAAAGCATAGCTGGCAGGACGCCGGCGCGGCTCGGAACAACGACTGATTAATACCGTTTTGCAGCGGGGACACACCGCACGCTGACCGTCGTGTACCAGCGGGAGATCAACTAACAGATCACAATGTGGGCATAGCATGTGACGATCACTATCGTGAACCTGGGTACACATTAACAGCCTCCTTCGGATAGACCTGACACAGAGGCGACGTCAGGCCATCTGCTGCTAAAGATTAGCCGTTCTTTTGCGCTTCAAGTGATTCCCAGCGTTCAAAGCAGGTTTCAAGGCTCTGCTCTGCCTTCGCCAGCGCTTGCAGAACCTGCTGGGTTTCGTCATACGAACGACTGAAGAAGCCAGAATCACTCATTTGTCGCTGTAATGAACTGATTTCCTGCTCAAGTTCCTCAATCTGCTGCGGCAACAGCGCTAACTCGCGCTGTTGGTTATAACTCAATTTACCAGAATACCGTTTGGCGGGTTGTGCGGCGCTAGTTGGCGCGTCACTTACCGAGGCAGCGGCAGCAGGCACAATAGCCGGGTTACGTAGCGGTGTAGTTTCAGCACGCTGCTGTTGTGCATCATAGTAACCACCGACATAACGACCTATAACGCCGTTACCTTCAAAGATCCAGCATTCGGTCACCGAATTATCCACAAACTGTCGATCATGGCTAACCAGCAAGACTGTACCCTGATAGCCTTCAATCAGCTCTTCCAACAATTCCAGCGTTTCCACATCCAGATCGTTGGTCGGTTCATCTAGAATCAACAGGTTGCTGGGTTTTAAAAACAGGCGGGCTAACAGCAGTCGGTTGCGTTCTCCGCCAGATAACGCTTTCACTGGAGTCATAGCACGTTTAGGATGGAACAGGAAGTCCTGCAAATAGCCTAATACGTGACGTGAGCGGCCATTAACCATCACTTCCTGCTTACCTTCCGCCAGATTGTCCATTACCGTACGTTCCGGGTCTAATTCCGCACGATGCTGGTCGAAATAGGCGACTTCCAGCTTGGTACCGCAATGAATTCGTCCGCGAGTGGCCTGTAACTGGCCCAGCATCAGTTTCAACAGCGTAGTTTTGCCACAGCCGTTTGGCCCCACCAACGCGATCTTATCACCACGCTGTACCTGCGCCGAAAAATCGGTTACCAGTACCTTCCCGTCTACCTGATAGTGCACATTTTCCAGCTCAATCACAATTTTGCCGGAACGGGCCGCCTCTTCAACCTGCATTTTAGCAGAGCCCATCACTTCACGACGCCCGGCCCGCTCTTGACGCATCGTTTTCAATGCTCTAACCCGACCTTCATTACGAGTACGCCGCGCTTTGATGCCTTGACGAATCCAGACTTCTTCCTGAGCTAACTTACGGTCAAACTCCGCATTCTGCAGATCTTCAACCCGCAACGCTTCTTCTTTGCCCAGCAGATACTTATCATAGTCTCCTGGCCAGGACACCAGCTTGCCGCGATCCAGGTCAACAATCCGGGTCGCCATGTTGCGAATAAAAGATCGGTCATGTGAAATGAACACGATGCTGCCCTGAAATGTCTTGAGGAAACTTTCCAACCAGTCAATGGTTTCAATATCCAAATGGTTAGTGGGTTCATCCAATAACAGCACTTTCGGTGAGCTAACCAATGCCCGTCCTAATGCGGCTTTACGCAGCCAGCCGCCGGATAGTGCCGACAACGGCATATCTGCCGACAGCCCCAGTTGCTCCAAAATTTCGTTGATGCGATCTTCCAGCTGCCACAACCCTTGATGTTCCAGTACATCCTGAATTTTCGCCAACTGGTTGAGATTCTTTTCACTGGGATCGGTACTGATCAATCGTAAAACGGTGTGATACTCTTTCAGGTATCCGGCCTGCTCTGCGACGCCTTCCGCCACGAAATCAAACACAGTACCCTCCACATCGCGCGGTGGGTCTTGTTGTAGACGCGCCACAATCACATCCTGCTCATACACCAGACGGCCATCATCCAGCGGAACTTCCTTGGCTAAAATCTTCAACAGTGTCGATTTACCGGCACCATTACGCCCGACCAGGCAAACACGCTCATTTTCTTCAATATGAAGTTCGGTGTTATCCAACAACGGGGCATCACTGAACGACAGCCATGCGCCCGATAAACTGATTAATGACATTGTGGTTACTTTTCCTCTCCGGCATGTTGTAGCAGCCAGCAGTTGTGAATCTGACGATTACGAGCAAAATCCTGTGATAACGTGCGATCAGTAATCTCTTTTGCGACCAATCCCGCGGCGGCCAGCCCCGCCACATCCATCTGAAAACCACGCTTATTGTTAGAAAACATGATCGTGCCACCACGGCGCAGCAGACGTTTCAAATCCCGCATCAGCACCAGGTGGTCACGTTGTACGTCAAATGTATCTTCCATACGTTTAGAATTAGAGAATGTAGGTGGATCAATAAATATCACGTCAAACTGTTCGTGGCTTTGGTGCAGCCATGTCAGACAATCTGCGTGTACCAAACGGTGCTGACGTCCGGTCAAGCCATTGGCACGCAGATTCTTCTCTGCCCATTCCAGATAGGTTCGAGACATATCCACCGTAGTGGTGGTGCGTGCGCCACCCAGCCCGGCATGCACGCTGGCACTGCCGGTATAGGCAAACAGATTTAAAAAATCCTTGTCTTTGCTCATCTCACCCAGCATCTTGCGGGCGATACGATGATCGAGAAACAGGCCGGTATCCAGATAATCCGTCAGGTTCACCCACAGCTTGGCGTTGTACTCCTGTACCAGCAAGAATTCTCCTTTCTGCGCCAGTTTGCCATACTGGTTTTTACCTTTTTGGCGCTCACGGGTTTTCAGCACCAACTGATTGGCAGGCACATCCAGCACACTCAGGGTCGCATTTATCACATCAAAAAGACGTTGACGGGCTTTTTGTGCATCAATGCTTTTGGGTGGTGCATATTCCTGTACGACTACCCAACTGCCATAGCGATCCACCGCCACATTGTACTCCGGCAGATCGGCATCATAAATGCGATAACATTCGATACCTTGCTGTTTTACCCACTTATCCAGTTTGCGCAGATTTTTTTTCAGCCGGTTGGCAAAATCCTCCGCCATCGTCGCAACAGAAACGCCTGAACTTTCGGCCAACTGATAGTTTTTCTGCACACAATCCAGCGGACCGTTTTTAGCCTTAAACTGGCGGTCGGCCCGCAGTTGCAGACAGCTCAATAACTCCGGCGATGCACTGAATAAGGAAAGCTGCCAACCACCAAATTCACTTTTCATCTTACGGCCCAGCATATTATGCAGGGCAATCAGTGCCGGTTCACTGTCTAAACGTTCACCGTATGGCGGATTACTGAGCACTACACCTTTCGGCCCCTGCGGCAACGGATTTTGTAACTGTGCCGCGTCTTTCACCTCAAAAGTGATCAATTCGCTGACGCCAGCCCGCCGAGCATTCGCTCGCGCTATCTCAATCACCCGGCGATCACTATCCGAGCCAAAAAACCGGGAAGTAGTGGCTTGTAGCCCTTGCCGGGCACGATTTTGTGCGGCCGTCGTCACATCCTTCCACAATAAGGCATCGTGTTTCTGCCAGGCCAAAAAGCCCCAGTGTTGACGGTGCAAACCCGGTGCACGATCCGCCGCCATCATGGCAGCCTCAATCAACAAAGTGCCGGATCCGCACAGAGGATCCACCATCGGCATACCCTGTTCCCAACCGGAACGCAGCACAATTGCCGCCGCCAGATTTTCTTTCAGCGGAGCCTGCCCGGCCATTTCACGATAGCCGCGCATATGCAGACCATCACCGCTTAAATCCAAAGCCACGTTAGCCGTTTCACGCTGCAGAAAGACGTTAATACGAATATCCGGTTGCTGCCTGGCCACATCCGGACGTAGCCCACTCTTACGAGTAAAACTATCAACGATGGCGTCTTTGACTTTTAACGCACCGTATTGGCTATTACGAATCTCATCATTAGTGCCGGTAAAATGCACTGCAAAGGTTTTATCGACACTGAAAATGGATGACCAGTCCACCGCCTGAACGCCCAAATAGAGATCAAGATCGCTGTAAACCTTAAATTCATTCAGCGGCAGCAGAATGCGCGATGCCAGACGGCTCCACATCAAGCTTTGGTAAAGCAGGTGATCGTCACCTTGAAAATGCACTCCTCCTTGCACCACACTACAGGCCTGGGCGCCCAGCGCCTCAAGTTCGCTTTTTAACAATTCTTCCAGCCCACGCGCAGTGCTGGCAAACAGAGAGTTCATATCGACGCTATCACTTTAAAGAAAATTGAGGCGCATTATAGCTAATCCCCGCGGGTTGTCATAAAGTTGCCGCTTTATCTCGGCAAGGAATATTCCGTGATCAATTTAACTCGGCTCTTTATTCACCCGGTAAAGTCCATGCGGGGCATCCAGCTTTCGCACAGTATGGTTTCTGACAGCGGCCTGGCGTACGACCGCATTTTCATGATCACAGAAACCGATGGAACATTTATTACCGCCCGCCAGTTTCCTCAACTGGTATTGTTTACTCCGGCACTGATGCAGGATGGCATCGTCATTGCCGCAACAGATGGACAGAGTATCGATATCCGGTTTTATGATTTCACCCATGCCCCGCACCCCACCGAAGTATGGGGTAACCATTTTCAGGCGCTCATTGCACCCGAACACGTTAATCAGTGGCTCAGCGCGTATCTGCAACGCCCAGTGCAACTACGCTGGTTGGGGCGCGATCTCTCCCGACGAGTGAAACGTCATCCGGAAATTCCACTGACATTTGCCGACGGCTACCCGTTTCTTTTAATCAATGAAGCCTCTTTTGACGATTTGCGCCAGCGTTGTCCGGCAGGTATTAAAATTGAGCAGTTTCGTCCCAACTTAGTTGTTACCGGCGCGGCACCTTTTGCTGAAGACAGTTGGCAAACCCTCCGCATTGGTGACGTTATTTTCGATGTCGTAAAGCCCTGTAGCCGCTGCGTACTCACTACCGTTAGTATAGAGCGCGGACGTAAACACCCGGCGGGTGAACCGCTCGCCACACTGCAAAAATATCGTACCGCCGAAAATGGCGATGTCGACTTCGGTCAGAATCTGATTGCCCGTTCCCATGGCATTATTCGTGCAGGTGATGAAATAGAAGTACTGGCAACCAGACCACCAAAACCCTATGGGGCCGGGGACATCGCAGCGCATTTGTCGATACCTCAACAAAATACACAGACAATAATCATTGATTATCAAGGACAAAAATTTCAAGGAAACAACCAGCAAATTCTACTGGATCAGTTGGAGCAACATGGAATTCGTGTTCCTTACTCCTGCCGTGCCGGGTTGTGTGGGTGTTGTCGTCTCACCTTACAGAATGGTGAAGTTTCAGCGCTGAAAGATAGCGCTATCGGACCTGATGGAACCATCCTGTCCTGCAGTTGTATTCCGCAAAGCAATATCCAGTTGGGAGAATTCTAAACAGCACGAGCATAACCCGTTGATGGGGATGACATAGCCACGGTTTCCTCATCTACTGGTGACAACCGGTCATGCATGATTTTTATTGCATCTCCCATCATCATGGTTTTGCCACTTAACGCGATCTGTGCTTGTACCAGCAGGCACAAGCTGGCTTTATCTCCTGCCTCAACGATCATAAAACTGGCCTGTTCGTGATTGTCATTAAGCACAACCTGAACCAGATCGCCCGTTTGTGGACAATAGCTCTTCATCTCCTGTTGGGCAAAGTACCAGCTTTTTGGCATCAGTGGCTTCAGGAAACGGTTTGCCACCAGCGCGTTCAATACCAGTTCGGCTTTTGCTTCGTGGCTGATATTCATACACTGGCACTTTTCGTGATAAGTAAAAAATAATGCCGCATCATCCACACAAAAAGCGCTTTCATTAAACGCATCAGGTGTCAGCATGCTGGCTGGAAAACGAGAGCGGAATATTATGCCATTGGCAAGATCAAGCATTAACCGCTCATGTTCAGTATCAAAATACCAGCGCCAATTATCGTCAGGTGTTAATTTCATCGGATTACCTTTAATTTATCCTCACCACTATCTGCTGAATAATTACTGCTTCCAGAATAATCAATCAGGCAAGGTTCTGACGTATTTTTATACAAGCAAATAAAATATAGACTAGCCGGGAGAATAAATAAACCCCCCCGGCAATAATGAAAGGATAAAAATCAGATATAAGTAACGATATCTTTAATCAAACGTGGTCCGTGAAAAATAAAACCACTATAGATCTGAATCAGTGTCGCGCCCGCCACCATTTTTTCACGGGCTGAAATCAATGAATCAATTCCTCCCACACCGATTATTGGTAATCGTCCATTTAATTCCAGCGACAAACGTCGGATAACTTCCGTACTGCGAGACTGAAGGGGGAGACCGCTTAATCCTCCCGTCTGACCACAATGATTCAGCCCCTGGATCAATTGACGATCCAATGTCGTATTCGTCGCAATTACGCCATCTATATTATGCCGAACCAAACTGTCTGCAATCTGGATCAATTCATCATCAGAAAGATCCGGCGCAATTTTTACCGCCACAGGAACATATTTTTGATGACGTTGTTCTAATTCCGACTGCTTATTTTTTACAGACTGTAACAGATCATCCAATGCATCGCCGTATTGCAGCGTTCGTAATCCCGGTGTATTGGGAGAAGAAATATTGATAGCAATATAACCGGCATGAGAATAAACCTTATCCATGCAGATCAAATAATCTTCTTTCCCTTGCTCTACCGGCGTATCTTTATTCTTTCCGATATTGATGCCTAATACGCCACCAAAACGAGCTTTTTTTACGTTCTCGACCAGGTAATCAACGCCACGATTATTAAACCCCATACGGTTGATTAAGCCTTCCGCTTCCACTACCCGAAACAGACGAGGCTTATCATTGCCCGGCTGCGGGCGTGGTGTCACGGTACCCACTTCGATATGACCAAACCCCATAGCACCGAGTGTATCAATACACTCACCATCCTTATCCAGACCGGCAGCCAGTCCCAGCGGATTCTTAAAAGACAATCCCATACAGGTAACGGGTTTGGTGGGAACAGACTGACGGACTAAAAGCTCCAGTGGCGTGTGGGCGATACGATGCAATAGTTGGATGGTAAACTCATGAACTCGTTCTGGATCGAACTGAAATAACACATTACGAATGAGGGGGTACATGAACTCTCCTGAATTCCCAGTAGCAAACCGGGGGCAGATTATCAGCTATCCAATTCGGAAAGGGAATTGACCTGAGGCAAAAAGGATCGAAACAACGCAACCGTTTTCCTTTTCCAGGAGGACATCCCCTTCCTTATGCTATTTTTGACTTTAAATTCCATAATAGATCATTTTAAAAATAAGCCACTCTCTAACAACAAATACATTGTTACCACAATACCGATGTCGCATAACATGCCGGACCAGGATCCCACAGGAGATCCTAGGGTTTGGCATTAGCGGGTTTTTCTGGTTGCTCTGGGCACCCTGTTTCCGATCTATTTGAATCTTAGTATCGTATCCCCGTGATCTGGAGCGTGGATCGCTTAACATGGCTCATAGTTACAGACGATCCGGGTTCAGCCTTTTTCTGACAGATGGTTCTTCCCGGAGCCCTGCTATCAATCATGACAGGCGTTCGCGTTGTACTTGGGTTGATGTGGCTGACATTGATCGTAGCAGAAACCATTTTGGCTAGTTCCAGCATCAGCTATCTGGCAATGAGTACCCGTGAATTTCTGCAAACATTACTCATGCCACCCAAAGCAAAGAACCACTGCCATCGGCAGTGGTTCTACACACTATTTCGGTCATGTAAGATAATGCTTACGCTTCCAGTGCCTTGTTAATTTTCTCGAACAAATCCCCAGACAGATTCTTCAGCGCTTTCAACTCTTCCAGTGCCTGACGCATCAATGCCTGACGAGAAACGTCATAACGTTTCAACCGGATTAATGGCTCGATTAAGCGCGACGCCACTTGTGGGTTACGGGTATTGAGATCAGACACCATCTCCGTCAGGAAACGATAACCACTACCATCAGCCGCATGAAAAGCCGATGGATTGCCGGAACAGAAGGAGCCGACCAGAGCACGTAACCGATTCGGGTTATTCAAGCTGAATGAACGATGATTGAGTAATTCACGCACTCGACTCAAAACATCTGCATCCGGACTGGTTGCTTGCAGTGTGAACCACTTATCCATCACCAGACCATCCTGGTGCCAACGTTCATCAAACGCCGCCAGCAACGCCCCTTGCCCCGGCAATTGAGCGGTTACCGCCGCAGACAACGCCGCCAACGAGTCTGTCATATTATCCGCCTGCTCAAATTGAGCCGTAACCAGGTGATCTGCTTGTGCTCGATCCGTAAACGCCAGATAGTGCAGACACACATTACGCAATGCCCGTTTGCCCATATCCGCCTGTTCTACACGGTATTCTGGCATATTGTTAGCCCGGTACACTGCCAGGCACTCATCTGCCATTTCCTGCGCCAGCGCCTGAATCATGGCATGACGAACGGCGGCAATCGCTTCTGGATCAATAATGTCAAACAACTCAGCCATTTCATTTTCGCTGGGCAGAGTCAGGATCTGCGATGCCAACATCGGATCCAGTTTGTCATCCAGCAAAACCCCCCGGAAAGCGTCAACCACATGCATCGGCAGGGAAAGCGCCTGATGTTGCTGATAGCGAGCCACATTCAGGCGAATGTAGTTGGTCAGCAGACTTTGTGCCGCATCCCAGCGGGAAAATGCATTGTTGGCGTGACGCATCAAGAATGTCAGTTGTTCATCACGCCAGGCATAGTTCAGTTTGACCGGTGCCGAAAACTCTCTTAATAAAGAGGGGAACGGCTGACTGGACACACCATCAAAGACAAATGTCTGCTCCGCCTGTGTTACGTTCAGCACCGAAGCCACTGGCTGTCCGTTTTGCAATAGGGGAATAATCTGCCCTGCCGGGCCGTACAGCTCAATATCCAACGGAATATGCAACGGCAGCTTTGGCTGTTTATCCACACCGACTGGCGTCATCTGGCTGACATGCAACTGATATTTTTCACTGCCAGCATCGTATTCATCCCGAATAGTCAGAATCGGCGTTCCCGACTGACTGTACCAACGACGGAACTGGGAAAGATCAACATTCGAAGCATCTTCCATCGCCTGTACAAAATCATCACAGGTCGCTGCGCTACCATCGTGCCGCTCAAAGTAAAGTTGCATACCAGCCTGAAAATTCGCCTCACCGAGCAATGTATGCATCATTCGGATCACTTCAGCCCCTTTTTCATACACAGTCAGGGTATAGAAATTATTCATTTCAATCACCTGGTCCGGACGAATTGGATGGGACATTGGGCTGGCGTCTTCGGCAAACTGAGCACCTCGCATCACCCGTACATTATCAATACGGTTGGTCGCGCGTGAACCCCGATCGGAACTGAACTCCTGATCGCGAAACACCGTCAGCCCTTCTTTCAGACTGAGCTGGAACCAGTCCCTACAGGTAACGCGGTTACCCGTCCAGTTATGGAAATATTCATGGCCAATCACCGCTTCAATATTGAGATAATCCTTGTCGGTAGCCGTTTCCGCCTTTGCCAATACATATTTGGAGTTGAAGATGTTAAGTCCTTTATTCTCCATCGCGCCCATATTGAAGAAATCTACCGCCACAATCATATAAATATCGAGGTCATACTCCAGACCGAACCGGGTTTCATCCCATTTCATGGCATTTTGCAGTGAGGTCATGGCCCAACCAGCACGATCAAGGTTGCCGCGATCAACATACAGTTCCAGCGCCACTGATTTTCCTGAACGAGTAATGAAGCGATCCTGTAGGACATCGAAGTCACCAGCGACCAGGGCAAACAGGTAGCACGGTTTCGGGAACGGATCCTGCCACTTGATCCAGTGACGACCATTATCCAGATCACCCTGTGCGATACGGTTACCATTAGAGAGCAAATAAGGATAGCGCGTCTTATCAGCACTGATGCGGGTAGTAAAGCGAGCCAGCACATCCGGACGATCGAGATAGTAAGTGATATGACGGAAACCTTCCGCTTCGCACTGTGTACACAATGCCTCCCCGGACTGATACAACCCTTCCAGCGCACTGTTGGCTGCAGGGGCAATTTCAGTTTCAATCCGCAGGGTGAAACTTTCTGGTAGCTGGCTCAGTTCCAGGCCGTTATCCAGCAAACGGTAATCAGACCACGGCTGATCATTGACATGGACACTAATCAGTTGCAACCCTTCACCATCCAGTGTTAATGGCACCCCTTTTTTACCCTGTAACACCACCTGACTGACAGCAATCACCCGTGTCTTTTCCGGATGCAGATCGAAATCCAGTGCGATATCAGTGATGGTATAATCCGGCGCACGATAATCATGCCGGTGTTTTACTTGTGGTTGTTGGCTCATAAATCTTTACCTTATGACATGCAGTAATAATGACGGGTATGTTCGGTTTCTGACCTGCTTGAGACATCAGATGCGTTCATCATCAACCGCCATGTGCTGATATCCGGTGGCAAGGCATCAATGCCTGTGCCAGGACCGATTCAGTAAACCGGGGTAAACAACAGTAAACAAATACCGGAGCAGCAGGCGCAATAGATTATTGTATAGTGTGATGCTTTATCTGCCCCATATACTTTCACTATCCATCTGTTTTATGTGCAATTCCGATACTCAAACACGGCTTCGCCTTGTTAACGGAAAGTCTCTGTCAGAATATAATCCAACATGATGCTCGAGTGTGTTCATCGTATTCGGCGAACTTTTCTTAGTTTTTTGTTTAGTATAAAAAACATTTAATTTCAATCACTAATGTTAAATATAACATAAAATCAGACACTTTTTTGTCACAATCGCACATTTGAATCTCGCGTTAAAGTCCCCATTATGATGTGATAGCGCCATTAAATAGTAAATGGATGATCAAGGTCTTTCTGGAGCTGATGATTATCATGACGGTAAATACGCGTCTAACGAGGATGCTGTAACGCATTATGACTTTACACACTTCCCCGATATTGACCTCATTGCTTGATACCGATGCTTATAAACTACATATGCAGCAGGCGGTATATCACCACTATTTTGATGTGGATGTGACGGCTGAATTTCGCTGTCGTGGCGATGAGTTACTGGGGGTCTATGCAGATGAAATCATCGCTCAAGTTGAGTTGATGAGCCAGCTGGCGCTAAGCGAGGAAGAATTCAACTATCTTTCCTCTCTGCCATTTTTCAAATCCGACTACCTAAATTGGCTGAAAACCTTTCGTTTTAACCCGCAACAGATCCGTGTAAAAAACCATCACGGCAAATTAGATATCCGTATTACTGGCCCCTGGCGTGAAGTGATTCTCTGGGAAGTGCCGCTGTTGGCAGTGATCAGTGAAGTGGTTCACCGTATCCGTTCACCGGCTGTTACTGTCGATGCCGCACTCAAGCAGTTACATCATACCCTGGCGCATTTTCGTGCTAGCAGTAAAGATATCGATCTTAGCCATTTCAAACTGATGGACTTCGGTACCCGTCGTCGCTTCTCCCGCAAGATACAGCAACAGATAGTAACTACTCTACAGGCAGAATTTCCTTATTTGATTGGTACCAGCAATTATGATTTGGCACGACGGCTAGCACTGAACCCCGTCGGCACACAAGCCCATGAATGGTTCCAGGCACATCAGCAAATTAGCCCAACGCTGGAAAATAGTCAGCGTGCAGCACTGCAAGCCTGGCTTCAGGAATACCCCAACCAGCTAGGCATTGCGCTGACCGATTGCATTACTATGGATGCATTCCTGCGAGATTTTGATGGCCCCTTTGCCCAACGTTATCAGGGATTGCGTCATGATTCTGGTGATCCAATCGCCTGGGGAGAAAAAGCGATTGCCCATTATCAAAGATTGGGTATCGACCCACTAACTAAAACACTGGTGTTTTCTGATAGTCTTAATCTTGATAAAGCGCTGAAAATTTACTGCCACTTCTGGCAGCGCATCAATCTGATTTTTGGTATCGGAACCCACCTCACCTGTGATATTCCCGGCGTAACTCCGCTGAATATTGTGATTAAACTGGTGGAGTGTAACGGTAAACCCGTCGCCAAACTGTCTGACAGTCCTGGTAAAACCATCTGTCGGGATCCAGCGTTTGTCAGCGCTCTACGTAAAGCATTTGACTTGCCATTGGTCAAAAAAGCTTCCTGAAATTTGTTGGTCTGTCATCGTATTGACTAATGTTTAATCCAGCAGCGCCGGAATTGCACAAAACTTATTGCATTCCGGTGATTTCTGCTTGTGTCCTGACAGGCGACAAGTAACATAGCGAAGCGCCCTTTTATCTGGGTCACTCACTGTTTCCAAACAAATTTTAATTAAAGAGAGAATGTTATGAGCGTAGTGCCTGTAGTCGACGTACTGCAAGGCCGTGTCGCCGTTGACAACGAAGTCACCGTGCGCGGCTGGGTACGTACCCGGAGAGACTCTAAAGCCGGTATTTCCTTTGTTGCCGTCTATGACGGTTCCTGCTTTGATTCACTACAGGCTGTTGTCAATAATAATCTCCCGAATTACCAGAGCGACGTCCTACGCCTGACCACCGGTTGCTCCGTGGAAGTGACTGGTCGCGTAGTTGCTTCACCGGGTGAAGGGCAGAGCTTTGAATTGCAGACCACAAATATCAATGTGATCGGCTGGGTTGATGACCCGGACACCTATCCAATGGCGGCCAAGCGCCACAGCATTGAATACTTGCGTGAGGTCGCGCATTTACGCCCACGTACCAATCTGATTGGCGCTGTCGCTCGTGTACGGCACACACTGGCCCAGGCTATTCACCGGTTCTTTCACGAAAACGGTTATTACTGGGTATCAACACCGTTGATTACTGCTTCTGATACCGAGGGCGCCGGTGAGATGTTCCGGGTATCCACGCTTGACCTGGAAAATCTGCCGCGGACTGAACAGGGCAAAGTGGATTTCAGCGAAGACTTCTTCGGTAAGGAAGCATTCCTCACGGTATCCGGCCAACTCAACGGCGAAACGTACGCGTGTGCCCTATCCAAAGTCTACACTTTCGGCCCCACTTTCCGGGCGGAAAACTCCAATACCAGTCGTCATCTGGCTGAATTCTGGATGATTGAACCAGAAGTGGCCTTTGCGACACTGGACGATATCGCCAAACTGGCGGAGGATCTGCTTAAGTACGTCTTCAACGCAGTGCTGGAAGAACGTGCTGATGATATGAAGTTCTTTGCCGAACGTGTCGACAAAGAGGCCATCAGTCGGCTTGAAGGTTTTGTCCATTCGGATTTTGCTCAGGTGGATTACACTGATGCCGTCACTATTCTACAAAACTGTGGTCAGACGTTTGAGAACCCAGTTTACTGGGGCGTTGACCTTTCGTCTGAGCATGAACGTTTTCTGGCGGAAAAACATTTCAAAGCGCCCGTCGTCGTAAAAAATTATCCAAAAGACATCAAAGCCTTCTATATGCGGATGAACAACGACGGTAAAACTGTTGCTGCCATGGACGTTCTGGCCCCCGGCATTGGCGAAATTATCGGTGGATCCCAACGTGAAGAACGACTGGAACAACTGGATATCCGATTGGAAGCGATGGGACTCAAAAAAGAAGACTATTGGTGGTATCGCGATCTGCGTCGTTACGGTACCGTTCCTCATTCAGGGTTTGGCCTCGGTTTTGAACGACTGATCGCTTATGTTACCGGTGTGCAAAACATACGCGATGTTATCCCTTTCCCACGCTCACCACGCAATGCCAGCTTCTAAGTAAAAATTACTATAAGCAAAACAAATAACTAGAAAATGGAGGGTCGGTAAATCCGAACCTCCGTTTTTATTTGTGACGTAGTCGACAAAAGTTCCGTGATTTTTACATTTTGAAACACATAGTTTCTATTTGTTACTCAGTTAGGCAGTTAGTATCATTTTCGCGGTAGATTAACGGACTGGTGAATGGAAAACTGCGTGCAGACACAGGAAGACACCAAGCTTCTGGAAAAAGTTCCACAAGGAATTTTCAATGGTTGCAATAGGTGTCTGTATAACACCAATGAGGGTAATAATGATGAAGCGCAATATTCTTGCAGTGGTAATCCCGGCTCTGTTAGCTGCTGGCGCAGCAAATGCAGCTGAAGTATATAACAAAGACGGTAACAAGTTGGACCTGTACGGCAAATTAGACGGCTTGCATTATTTCTCTAATGATGCGAACAACGATGGTGACCAGAGTTATGCTCGTTTGGGTTTTAACGGTGAAACTCAGATTAATGACCAGTTGACTGGTTATGGTCATTTCGAATATCAGTTCGATGCCCAAGATGGTGAAGATACTAACGGTAGTGGCGGACATACCCGTTTAGGTTATGCTGGTTTGAAGTTCGGTGATTTTGGCTCTTTTGACTATGGTCGTAAAAAGGGCATTGCCTATGATGGTATTTCTTATACCGACGTCCTGCCTGAATGGGGCGGCGATCAGAGCTACACTGACAACATTACTGGTCGTACTTCCGGCGTCGCTACTTATCGTAACAAGAACTTCTTTGGCTTGGTTGATGGTTGGGACTTTGGTTTACAGTATCAAGGCAAACATGAAGGCTCAAACCAGCTGAGAAAACAGACTGGTGACGGTTGGGGTATTTCCTCCTCCTATACCACTCCGATTGGTGTTAGTCTCATAGCTTCTTATGAATCAGCTGATCGTACAAGTCAACAGCAAGCTGATGGCCGTGGTGATAAAGCGGATGCTTGGGCGACTGGTCTGAAATATGATGCCAACAGCATCTATCTGGCGGCTACTTATGGTGAGTATCATAACCTGAGCTACCTTGGCTCGACATCTACTTTCGCTTTAGATAAGACCAAAGTATTTGAAGCTGTTGCTCAATACAACTTTGATTTTGGTTTAACGCCGTCTCTGGCTTATGTCTCTGCCAAAGCTGACGATGATACTGCCGCAGTCAAAACTAGCGACTACATCACTAAATACGTGAGTGTTGGCGCGAACTATGCCTTCAATAAGAACATGTCTGTCTATACTGAATATGACATCAACTTACTGGATAGCAACAACCAGTATGGCTTAGCTAACGATGACCGTGTAGCTGTTGGTGTGGTTTATCAGTTCTAATTATCTGTCAGCTGATGATAATATCAGTCTGATTGGGTAATTTTAACGCCAGTTAGCCTTGCTGACTGGCGTTTTCTATTTTTTGCCCATTTCCCTTGACCCCCATCTTGCATCCAATGCCTGTTCTACTCCTTGCTCCTTGCTCCTTGCTCCGCACGTCTTCAACACACATCTTTAGTTCTTCAGTACCCAAAATACCTGACCTGACCTGACCTGACCTGACTAAAACCTTGTCATAGCCGCGTTAACAAAGCACAGCTAGTACATCTCGGTCTCGGTCTCGGTCTCGGTCTCGGTCTCGGTCTCGGTCTCGGTCTCGGTCTCGGTCTTAAAGTTTACGCACAATGTAAAAGAACAAGGAAAGTCACACTTTTATTGCTTTCGACAATCTTACACATTATTTGTGACAGAAATAGTGGAAACACATTTCAATATCATGAATATTATGGATTTTCATAAAACATTAAACTATTTTAAGTATCAAAAATACCGCTTTATTTCATGAAAAATATATAAAAAATAACAAATAGTTTATTAAAAAATTCATAAACCGGTAAAAATAAAGAAATGTAAAATATTTAGAAACATATAAATACAATTAGTTTCAATAACAATCATTTAGTATCATTTTAATTGTAGATCCCGCCGCATTGTGGATGGAACACTGCCTGCGAACACAGAACGACACCGGCGTCTTGCAGAAGTTCCTTAGGCATTATCTGTAAACGAACAGGTGCCATATAACACAATGAGGATATTGATAATGATGAAGCGTAATATTCTGGCCGTAATCATCCCGGCATTACTGATGGCAAGCACAGCACACGCTGCTGAGATCTATAATAAAGACGGCAACAAGTTGGACCTGTATGGCAAACTCGATGGCTTGCATTATTTTGCAAAAAATAATAGTCAGAACGCTGACGGTGACCACAGCTACGCTCGTCTGGGTTTTAAAGGCGAAACGCAGATTAATGATCAACTGACTGGTTATGGCCGCTTCGAATATCAGTTCGATGCCAGCAATCCAGAAACGACCAACGGTAGTGCTGGTAAAACCCGTTATGCTTATGCCGGTTTGAAATTTGCTGATTTTGGCTCTTTCGACTACGGTCGTAACCGAGGCATCGCTCACGACGGTATCTCTTATACTGACGTTCTGCCTGAATTCGGTGGCGACTCCGCCTACACCGATAATCTGACCAATCGTACCAGCGGTGTTGCAACCTACCGTAACAAGAACTTCTTCGGCCTGGTTGATGGCTGGGACTTCGGTATGCAGTACCTGGGTAAAAACGAAGGCTCTCGTGAGCTCAAAAAACAAAATGGCGATGGTTATGGTTTTTCAACGTCTTACACTTCGCCAATTGGAATTGCTGTAATCGGTTCTTATGCCGCTTATGATCGTACCAGTGCTCAGAAAGCTGGCGGCGAAGGTGCCAAGGCCGATGCATGGGCGACTGGTCTGAAATATGATGCAAATAGTATTTATTTAGCGGCTACTTACGGTGAATACCATAACCTGACTTATATTGGTTCAACGTCAACAGGCACTGCTTATGCTGACAAAACCAAAGTATTTGAAGCGGTTGCTCAGTATAACTTTGACTTCGGTTTAACACCGTCTCTGGGTTATGTTTCTGCCAAAGCTGATAATGACACCAGCGCAACCAAAACCAGCGCTTATATCACCAAATATGTCAGCCTGGGTGCTACTTACGCCTTTAACAAGAACATGTCTGTCTATACTGAATATGACATCAACTTGATTAAAACTGCTGACGATAAGTATGGTAAAGGTACCGATGACACTGTAGCTGTTGGTATGGTTTATCAGTTCTAAGTTGATTTCACTTCTGTAAAATCATCTCAAACAAAGACAAGGCCTAACCGCCTTGTCTTTATTGTTTTTTAGCTGCTGATCTTTTCCTCTCGCTCAGGCTTTTATTTTGCCTTCCCTGCCATGGTGATTATTTCCATTTCTTTTGATGCAAACGGTTGGCAAAGCCATAAGCTAGCGGTAACCTGCTATTTCTTCCTTATTCTGTTATGGAACTATCTCGCAATGTTTGAGAATATCTCTGCTGCACCCGCCGACCCAATTCTTGGCTTGACCGATCTTTTCCGCGCTGATGAGCGTCCACATAAAATCAATCTGGGTATTGGTGTTTATAAAGACGAAACCGGTAAAACGCCGGTTCTGACCAGTGTTAAAAAAGCAGAACAGTTTTTACTGGAAAACGAAACCACCAAAAACTATCTGGGTATTGATGGCCTGCCTGAGTTTGCCCGTTGCACGCAGGCATTGTTATTCGGTGAACAGAGCGACATTATAGCCAATAAACGCGCACGCACCGCGCAAACTCCAGGTGGCACGGGGGGTTTACGAGTAGCCGCTGACTTCATCGCCAACAAAACCAGTGCCAAGCGTATCTGGGTAAGTAATCCTAGCTGGCCTAACCATAAAAATGTCTTTTCAGCCGCAGGTCTGGAGGTCTGTGATTACACCTACTATGATGCGGCCCATCACACACTTGACTTTGAAGGCATGCTCAGCAGCCTGAATGCAGCTCAGGCTGGCGATGTGGTGTTGTTCCATGGCTGCTGCCATAATCCCACCGGCATCGACCCTACCCCGGAACAGTGGACTAAATTAGCCGATTTGGCATTAGAGAAAGGCTGGTTACCGCTGTTTGATTTTGCCTATCAGGGTTTTGCAAAAGGTCTGAATGAGGATGCACAAGGTTTACGCACTTTTGCAGCCAAACATCAGGAGCTGATTATTGCCAGTTCATACTCCAAGAATTTTGGCCTGTATAATGAACGTGTTGGTGCCTGTACGTTTGTTGCTGCTGATTCTGCCACGGCTGACACTGCGTTCAGCCAAGTAAAAGCCACTATTCGCGCCAACTATTCCAATCCGCCGGCTCATGGTGCCGCAATCGTAGCAACCATCCTGTCAAATGACGTGCTACGCGCCATCTGGGAGCAGGAGTTGACCGCGATGCGAGAACGCATTCAGCGGATGCGCCAGCTGTTTGTTAGCACCCTGCAAGAAAAAGGCGCACAACAAGACTTTTCCTTTATTATCAAGCAAAATGGGATGTTCTCTTTCAGTGGGCTTAATAAAGACCAGGTACTACGTCTGCGCAGTGAATTTGGCGTATATGCCGTGAATTCTGGCCGTATCAACGTCGCTGGGATGACACCGGAGAATATGTCTCCGTTGTGTGAAGCCATTGTCGCCGTACTCTGATATCAACACGACAAACCCGCTATCGTGACAACTAGCGGGTTTGTTGCGAAAGATAGATGATATTTGTTGATAAGACAGGCAGTAATGTATTCAGCGTTTGGGGAAAAATCCTGTTATAACCATATCGTTTTGATGATTAATCGTCACTCTGGCAATAATGATCTTATCTGATCTATCTTGGTAACGGTTAATTGCAGATTAACCAAATGCAGTATCATTACGGACAAACGGGTTAGTTCTCCGCTCTTCACCAAACGTCGACATTGGGCCATGTCCCGGGATAAAAGCGACATCGTCACCCAATGGAAAAAGCTTATTCCGGATAGAGGCAATCAATACCTCATGGTCGCCTTGAGGAAAATCGCTACGCCCGACACCGCCTCTGAAAATCACATCACCAACTAATGCCAAACGCGATGCTGCGTCGAAAAAGACGATATGCCCTGGTGTATGGCCGGGGCAATGTAATACCGATAACAAAATTGTCCCTACTGTCACCGAATCGCCTTCTTCAAGCCAACGGGAAGGTGTTAACGCCGGACAGTCTTCCAGCCCAAACATGCGGCTTTGCGCTGGCAAACCATTCAGCCAGAACGCGTCTTCACGTTGTGGGCCTAAAATAGGTACCTGATAATGCTCAGCCAATGATGCAGCCGCGCCAACATGATCGAGATGCCCGTGCGTCAAGAGAATCTGCTTAACGGTAACGCCAGCCCGTGTTACGGCTTGCGTGATTTTTTCCTTCTCACCACCGGGATCAACAATAGCGGCTTCTTTGGTTTCTTCACACCACAATAAAGTGCAATTCTGACTGAACGCCGTAACAGGAATAATCTGGTATTTCATACAGTTCCGTTTTTACCCCACTATCCCATGACATGCTATATCCACCCATGTCATGTAGTTATTATGCTTTACCAGGTACGAACCGCTCCGGTATCAATGTGTACAAAATTACTTTCCGGGTAATACCCTACACCGCCAGCACGCATTTTCAGAGCGGCTTTATGAATAGTAGCCAGTTGCACACCTTCAATATGGAAATCCATCGCTTTACCTTGTGTGTGATAACTGTGCTTAGCAACCCCTCGACTGTGAGATCGCAAATTCTCATTAGTGCGATAAGTACGATAACCGGAGATAAGCTGTACTGGTTTGTTGGTACCTAACATGACCTGTAACCGATATAGCTGATCGAACAGGTTGGGATCGATGGTTTTCACCTTATTCGCCCGATAGTCGCGAAAGAAATGGTTTAAGCGTGACAGCTCTTCTTTATTGTACCGGTGTCCGTCAAAAAACTCGACTTTAAGATGTTCACCCGTATGAAGGTTATTCAACATAAGAATGCGGGGTCTGGACGTAGAAAAGGAGGCAAAAGACCGACCTGGAAGCAGGGCTAACCCCAACGCCGCACTCCCGAGTGCCAACCATTTACGACGATGATTGTCAATATGTTCCATAAAGCAGTATTACCCTGGCTAAAAATGGCTAAAAAAATCGGTGTGATGGTACAAAAAATGCGCCATCCGAACCTTAACTGCCGATGAAAAGTGAGTCAACCTGCTTTATATGAAAGGTTGCCGAGGATCCTAATGATTCATCGCTCACCGCCATAGCCGTAAAAAACGGGCAATATCTGATATTACCGCTAGTTATTGCAAGAATGACCCGACGTTTGGCAAGGCCTGAGCATTGGTTCTCACCATGCCATCATAATTGTAAATATCTGTACGAAATTGAGGCTTACCATTATCGGCTACCCAGGCGGTCAAATAATAGAGATTAACCGGTATGCGTTGACGGATCGGGACGTAGATGGTGTTCCCCCGATCAATTGTTGAGGAGATTCTGGCATTATTCCAACCGGCATCCTGTAATAGCAAGGCAGCCAGTTCAGAGGCTTTATTGATCCGGACACAGCCTGAACTCAACGCCCGAATATCTTTCTGGAACAGGTTATGATTCGGTGTATCATGCAGATAAATCGCATCTGAATTCGGCATATTAAACTTATAGCGTCCCAGGGAATTCTTCGCCCCTGGGGATTGACGCAGCCGATAGGGAAAATTCATTGCCGACACCAACGGCCAGTCGATCATGCTTGGATCGATGATCTGAGCGTCTCGTCCCCAGTCAGAAAGTACGACATAGTCATGGCGTTGCAGATAGCCCGGGTCCTGAATCACTTTGGGAATAATATCTTGGCGCACTAGCTTTGTCGGAACATTCCACGGCGGATTCATCACCACATCATTTAGCAAACTGCTCATCTGCGGCGTTTTCCGCTTCGGCTGCCCGACAATCACCCGTGACGACAGAACTTCAGCCCCATTATGATAATAGATGAGAGAATAATTGGGGATATTCACCATGATACCCGTGTTGACATTATCCGGGACCAGACGCAAACGTTGAATATTCAGTGCCAACAGCCTTGCTCGCATCTGGGATGAAACGTTAAGCCAGTCACGTGTACGTCTACCAATTACACCATCCTCTTGCAACCCTTGCCACTGCTGAAAACGCTTCACTGCCTCAACCAATTCTCCATCATAAACATTAACGGACGGCTGAACGTTGGAAGAGGACTCGTCGTGCGATATTGAGGATGTTACAGAGGTCAACATCCCGGTACGCTGTAATATTTCTCGCAGCGCGGGCAAATCAGTACTGTAATCGCCAGGTCGCAATGTACCCGACAGGACCAGTTTCGGCCACGGGCGATTATCCAATAACATATTTTTCAATGCCTGATGCATTTTAGCGTATTGCGAGTGATGCGGTATTAATGTGGCAATATAACCGGCCTCGCTGCCTGCCAAGATAGCCTGCTGCCACTGATTTATCATTACTGCCGGCGGCATTGCCAACGGATAAGAAACCTTACTGTAAAGCCAGTCATTACCTTTTTTTTCAACGCCAGACACAAACTGCATGTATCCCAACATGGCATCGGAAAGGACAACATCACGTGCAAACCCGGTGAGCCTGGCATCGGTCAGCCATCTAACCCAAGTAGTAAATTGCGGTTGTACACCGGAAAGAGCGACTTCGGCCAATTGCTGCTGAAACTCCCGAACCGCGCGATGATCAGACCACATAGGTTGCATAGCGTGACGGGTATAAAGCGTCGTCAATTCAGACAAATAGTGAGGTGAAATATTCGCCGGAAGTGCTGACATTAACGCCATCCGCCTTGCCTGCGAAGAAATATCGACTGGTGTCGCGGTTCTCCCGATGGTCATGGTCGGTGATGCCGCTTGAACGATGAATGGATAAAACACACTTCCCAACAATAACGCACCAATAGCACTACAAAACAGTCTCTGCGTTTTCTGTCTCGTCAACAACATCCCATATCCCCTGTTCATTACCCACCATACTTTCCAGGACAAACCTTGCTACCCATAGAAATAAAATAACCAACTTCCAATACCGCAAAAAAGTGTCCACGTTGATGGTGACAATATTTTCATCGCATAAAGCGGATATGGCTGGTCACCCACGCATTTGAAGAAACGACCCCTGCCTTACTCGCTAGTATATAAACAGAAAATGTATTTTGCTTTATAGTTGACAGACTTATTTAATACTGAGTCCATATTCACTGATTATCCGATAGCGTTTCACGATGCCATCATGAGAAACGGGAGACAAATAAATTTCGAGCCTGATAGATGGCTATTCATTTGTGTCATAAATAGCCATCACACAATAGCGTGTTTTTAACATTAGCGATATGCAGGAACTTCTCTATCATCCAGGGAAAAGAGTAACAGCCAGCTACCTTTTAGCTGGAGCAGGATATGGCAAGATGTTTACCCCACTCCGGGGGTAACTCCGCCAGATCGTTCATTTCCGGCTGTTCCTGATAAGGGTGACTCAGTGCCTGATGTAATCGTGCCAAAACGCTGACATCATCCTGTTGCGCACGTTCAATCGCCTGCTGCGCCAGATAATTTCGCAGAACATACTTAGGATTAACAGACATCATTACCTGTTGTCGGTGGCTATCGTCATAATCTTCTATCATCAGACGTCTTCGGTATGTATTAAACCATTGATCAAAAACAGGCCGGTCGATAAATTCATCCCGTAATGGAGATTGAACACTTTGCTGTTCCGTTGCCGATAACAGTCGGAATGTTCGGGTGTAGTCTGCTTTTTCCCGCTGCATTAACCGCAATAACCCTACCAGAATGTCATTATCTTCCGCCTGCACGGTGAACAAGCCAAGCTTTGCCCGCATCCGTTCCCCAAAAGCCTGCATTAAAACGGGCTCATAACGTTCGAGAGCTCGCTGTAGCGTTTCAACCGGTATCAGTTCTGATAGTGACTGAGCCAAACGATGCAGATTCCACAGTGCAACAGCCGGTTGATTATCAAATGCATAACGCCCTTGGTAATCTGAATGATTACAGACATAACCAGGGTTATACTCATCCATGAACCCATAAGGCCCATAGTCAATGGTAATACCGAGGATCGACATATTATCGGTATTCATAACACCATGTGTGAATCCCACCGTCTGCCACTGAGCAATAAGCCGCGCCGTACGTTCTACCACATCGGTAAACCACAGTTGGTAACGATCATTTTCCTGTTGCCACAGTGGCCAGTGGCGACTTATCACATAATCAACCAACTGCCGTACTTTTTCCGGCTCACGTTGATAGTAGAAATGTTCAAAATGGCCGAAACGCACGTGGCTTTCTGCCACCCGCAATAACATTCCACCTCGTTCTTCCTGTTCGCGCTGGACAAGCTGATCACTGGTAGCAATCGTCAATGCACGCGTTGTGGGTATTCCCAAATAATGCAAGGACTCTGAGGCGAGAAACTCCCGTACCACCGAGCGCAACACTGCTCGACCATCCCCCATACGAGAATAAGGTGTCAGACCAGCACCTTTCAAATGCCAGTCAAGGCAACGGCCATCGTCGAGCTGTTGTTCGCCAAGTAAAATACCGCGACCATCACCCAGTTGCCCTGCCCAGGCACCGAACTGGTGACCACTGTAAACCTGGGCCAACGGCATCATTCCTGGTAGTTGATGTTCTCCGCACCAGATCTTACTGTTTTCTCCACAGAACCATTCGGGAGACAAACCAAGCTCATTGGCCAGTGCTTCACTGTGATAAATCAACCGAGCGCCCCGCAGAGGCGTTGGTGTCAATTCAGTATAAAACCCGGGTAATTGGCGGTGGTAATGGTTATTGAACTGAGGATGGTTCGGCATAATTCCCCCTGACCGTAAAACGGTCCACATACGTTGATGATAGGGGAAACATAGTGTGAGGTGTTCCTTACATCATAGATACTTCACACCATGATCACTCCAGGTATCTCAGTTCATCAACTGAGCCATATGGTTATTACCGAGAGTGTAAAACTACGCGGGGGAAATTAACACTGATTAACAATAGGGATATTGCCATAAATGCTATGGTGCAAATGAAATACGGCAACCCGCGACTAACCATAGCAAACGGAAGGTAATAGCTGATTCTCTAGTTGCTCCAATGGTACAGCAGGCCACAGGTTACCCTGTACCGCATTAATATCCAGACTGTAAGCCTTTTCCAGATAATCTGTATTATCAATGCCTTTGGCAACCACAGTTAATGAGTGGCAATGTTTTTTCATAACATGCAATAAAGGACTCATCATAGAAACAGAAACCGGACGGGATAATAATTTCCAGACGAAATTAGGATTCAGCTTCACATTATGCACCAGCCCATCATAAAGTGGTTTCAAATTGCTTTGACCTGAACCAAAATTATCCAGCCACAAATCAAAGGATGAGCTTAATTCCGAGATACTCCGACTCTCTTTACCCTGAGATAAGTTAGGGAAAGTCTCATTAATCTCAAGTTGTACAAATGTAAGCGCTTGTAATTCATTCCTGATCTGCTCATTTCCGAGCAGAAACTCTGACAGACCGTAGTCTATTTTTAATAGTAAAAGAATTTGATTATCCTTAAACCAATCTGATTTACTTTTAATAATCGACAACTGTTCTGTTAACAGTGTTTCTTTCTGTTTTCTGTTCAGCATTCCCATCAGGATCTCCTGTGGCATGGCCAGGTTACCTGATACGCTATGAAAACGACCTATCATTTCTACTGCGTATAATTTTGACGCTAAGCTATAAATAGGAGAAAACAGATACTTGCTGATATAATCAATCTCAAGCCGGATACGCATAGTGTCATAGCCAAAAGTTAAGTGAAACCTGTCAACACAGGCAGACTTAATTAATATTAAGCCTAGTCCGATTCGCTAAAACCACTCCCATATAAATTTAAAGATTATTAACCATATCATTCTTTTAGAAAAAGATGTCGTTCCATCGTCTGCCGTATTAAAGGCGAAAAGACATTATTAATAACCTTGCTCCTTTTTCGGCGAATACCCATTTTACGAAAAAAATCACTAATAATTTATAGTTCAATTTTAGAATAACACAATTTTTTTTTCGCTTATCTGACAAAATACCTATAACTATTTCTATTTATTACCGAATGCTTTCACTTAGCCAGTCAATTAACTGCACAACTTCACTCTGATGCTGTGGGTATTGTAACGCCATTTGTTTACCGATTTTCGTTAGTTCATCAGGACGATATGCCTTCCCCTTTAATCTACCGGCCAGTGTTTCCAGTGGTTCAGGATTAAGGCTGTCGGTAAAAAGTTGACAGCGGCTAATGACACCCCGCTCGATGTCAAAATGCAGCTCCACTCCGCCCCACGAGAAACGGGTATCCAGAGAATGGGTAAAATCTGGTGCCTGACCGAAATTCCATTCCCAGCGACTTTGCTTTATGAATTGCGCCTCCAGCCCTGGGAGATCGGGTAATGCCGCCGGGGAGATCAACTCCGGCTCACAACGAACTTGATGGTAACGGAAAAAGGCTTCTGTAATTGCCTGACAAACATTTTCATGAGTGATATCTGGTAACAATTTCACCAAATTAACAATGCGAGAACGAACAGAAGCAATACCTTTTGCTTGCAGTTTCTTTACATCAGGATTGAGATAATCGGCCAGACGGGAAAGATTGGCATTTAACAATAGCGTCCCATGATGAAAACCCCGATCTCGAGTTTCACGATAAGCAGAACCAGAAATTTTCCGAATCCCCTCAGCCGTTGGCACCACCAGGTCATTGCGCCCGGACGCCGTAGCTTCGATTCCCAGCATGACCAGCGCATCCAAAATAATGTGGGTAGACACTCGCTTGTCATATTCGGGTTTGCCCGCCATAAAGGTAAAACAGGTATTCCCTAAATCATGAAAAACCGCCCCACCACCACTGCTGCGCCGCGCCAGTTTGACCCCATCTTCTGCCATACGTCGGGTATTGCACTCTTTCCACGGATTCTGTGCCCGACCAATCACTACCGTTTCCGCGTTACGCCATAGAAACAGGACCCGTTGCGTTGATGGCATTTGCCTGAAAATACACTCTTCCACCGCCAGATTAAACCAGGGATCAAACGACGTAGAGAGCAATAAACGCAACGACGACATAACCACTCCATGCAGAAAAAGAACCGACCATAACCACAATCAAATACGACGTGCCTGCCAGTAAGCCCGTTGCCAGTACACATTATCGAGAGAAGAACGTATTACGCCTCTGCTGGTAGAAGCGTGAATAAATTGAGCATCAGTGTCATAAATTCCTACATGCAGCCCGCTACCGCTACTGCCGGTTTTGAAAAAAATCAGATCGCCGGGAAGCAGATCATCACGATCAACTGGCGTACCGATCTCGGTTTGCCCCTCGGTGGAACGCGGTAATATCAGGCCAAAACGATCACGAAATGTCAGATAGACAAAACCAGAGCAATCAATACCTCGGTGATCCAGACCGCCATACCGGTAAGGCGTTCCCTGCCATTGCGACAATTGATCATCCAGTTGAATCACGACTTCCGCTGAATTACTCAAACGCGCGCTCTGTTGCGGCACATGGCTGCTACAGCCCACCAGCGCTAAACTTGCCAATAATAGACAATATCTCCAGCGGATCAGGATCATGCGTCTACTCTCATGTCTGTCGAATAGTCGTAAGGTTTGCCTGCACTAGGTGCCAGAACAAATCGCCTGCTATAACCATAGTCAACTATATCAATTTATTAGCGTTCGTAATGGCAAAGAAACAGATGTTTTTTTATCGCCTTTATACGCATAAGACCTCCTGGGTCAGGCACTGCGGGTAATCATCCAGTGATGTCCGTCAACACTATGTCGTTGGAAGATGACACCAAAAACCGGTGACAATGTCTCCGGCTGCATGACCTTTTCGGTTTTCCCTTGTGCGACCAGCTTTCCATCAGCCATCAACCAGATACGATCAGCGTGATGGAGGCTATGATTCAAATCATGGGTAGACACTACCACACCAATACCGGCGCAACACAGTTCAGACAAAAGCTCATCCAACACAACCCGCTGGGCGATATCCAGACTGGTGTCTGGTTCATCCAGCAGCAATAATCGCGCCGAGGTATTAACCGACGGCCAAACCTGCAACAGTACCGCAGCCAGCCGCACCCGCTGCCATTCACCACCGGAAAGCTGTGTTAGTGAACGCTGTAGCTTATCTGCCAACATCAATCGTTCAGCCAGCATCTGTACCACATCATCAATCCCGGCAATGTTGTTCAATGGCGGCTGATGCAGCCAGAGATACTGAAAAACCGGCATCAGCGCAACTGGCGGATGCTGTTGCGGCAAATAGGCACGCAGCAGTGCCAAATCGCGACCAGACCAGTGTGACAGCGGTTTGTCTGCCAGTACCACTTCGCCGCATCCTTCAATTAATCCGGCCATCAACGCCAGTAAGGTACTCTTCCCTGCGCCATTCGGGCCGATGATGTGCAGCAATTCGCCTGTGTGGCACTCTGCATCCACCGGCAACAAACGTTGCCTGACACCGGCTTGTTCCAACCGCAACAACGATGTGACTGACATGGTTACTCTGCCAGCGCCCGAGTGATGGCATTGACGATCATGGTATCATCCGGGGTCATATCCGGTGAAAAACGCTGAATGACCTGCCCTTGTCGATTAATCAGAAATTTTTCGAAATTCCATAAAATATCCTCGGCATGCGCTGGCCCCTGTCCCCGACTTATACGTCGTTCGTAAAATTCACTGCCATCTGGCCGGAGGGCCTGTGGCTGAGCCTCAATCAGTAAACGGTATAACGGATGACGTCCCATGCCATTGACTTCAATCTTGCTGAACATCGGAAATTGCACGCCGAAGGTGCCACGGCAGAACGTCTGAATCTCTTCGTCGCTGCCTGGCTCCTGCCCGGCGAATTCATTGGAAGGGAAACCTAGCACCACAAATCCGCGGGCTTTATAGGTTTCATACAACGCTTCCAGTCCTTCATACTGTTTCGTCAACCCACACTGGGAAGCCACATTCACCACCAGAATCACGCTGTTTTGCCAATCTGCCAGCGTCGTCTCACGACCATCAATAGTTCGCAGGGGAATCGAATATAAATCGTTGCTCATTATCTATTCCTGTTTATTGTTGAACCGGTGTATTGCTAATACCGGTGTATTATTAAACCAATGTTTCTAACTGACGGGCTGAAAACCATCACGCCTTGTTGCGTAATAACAACCAGATAAACCACGGTGCACCGAGCGTTGCCGTCACAACCCCAACGGGCAGTTCAGCGGAGATGAGCACAACCCGGGCTACCGTGTCCGACAACATCAGAACACTCCCACCAGCCAATGCACATCCGGTCAATAAATAACGCTGATCCGTCAGACCACACAAGCGCAAAATATGCGGAATCACCAGACCAATAAACCCGATCACCCCCGCCAACGCGACACTGAGTCCTACCAGGGCACCGATCACCAGAACCATAACATTACGCCAGCGATATACAGACACACCAAGCTGCCTGGCTTGAATCTCCCCCAATGCCAATTGATTCAGCACCATCCCACGCCTCGCCAGCCAGATGATCGGCGGTACCAGCACCAGCATCAACCAGCCATAACGCCAGTCAATGCCACTGAACCCTCCCATCATCCAATACATGAGCTGGCGCAAATCCAGGCTGGTACTGAAATAAACCGCCCAGGTCATGATGGCGCTGCAAATGATCCCCAGCGCCACCCCGATCAACAGCAAACGAGCGTTGGATACCCGCTTTCTGGCAAAATTCAGCAACAAAAACGTCACCAGCAGTGCGCCGGCTATTGCACACAGACTAAGTATCCAGACGGGTAACTGACCTTGCCCCAGTAACACAGCTAGCACTAACGCCACGCCAGCACCGTTAGAAACACCCAGTAATCCGGGCTCCGCCAGTGGATTGTCAAAAATGGCCTGCATCACCGTACCGCTCATCGCCAGACTAGCGCCCACGAGCATCACGGCCAGCGTGCGGGGTAACCGCAGTTGCCAGACAAACAATGATTGCCCATCATCAAGCCAGTGCGATGGCCAGATCCACCGGTCACCCGCACACAAACTCACCATCAACACAACCAACATGAACAACAACAGCCCGGCTATCTGCCAACGAGCACGAATCTGTTGCTGCTGTTTCAGTTGGGTATAACACCTGCCAGCGGAGTGCATAATTTATTATGGCCCTAAAAATTAGGAGTATTACCGTAATCATGCGTATATCTACATATGAATCAAGATAATGGCATGCAACTCATCTATATTGCATCATCAATTAGGCGAAGTTTTTTCCTTTCAGCCCTCAAAATGGCGCTTGTTGTCCTGATTTGATAGCGGATGCAGTAGGCATCCTGAAATATCGGCTACCCTTATTGGTATGGGAGAGACTCCATCAACGGATCTCTTATTCGGGTATGATGACTAAAGTCAGTGAGGTCGCATTATGCTGACATTTCTGATTCAAACTTTCCGCCGCCTGCGGGGAAAAACTGAGCCGAAGCCATCAATGGTAAAGAAAACGCCAGACTGTGGAGAATGCGAATTCTGCTTCTACAATCACGCGGGTAACCTTCCTTTTGACCAGACCTGTGAATGTCGGCAGTTACCTGAGCAACCGGGCAAAAGCGAACACTGAGATGTTAAGGCTCGCGATGTTGTTTTCTGTTACTGGACCGGGATATAAACAAGGAACCCGGGTTATCGACAGGCCATCACTGACCAGCATTAAACCTCGGGTTCCATTTTGAACAGATAGAGATAGCTCAGAATACGATACGCTTACGCCGGCTGAGCCAGGCACCGACAAATTCCGGCACTATCTGACTGGCCGGACCATAAATCTTCTCATCAAACTGACTTTCTACCTGACTGGGTTCCAGATTCATTTCAATGGTATAAGCACCGTGAGAGTGGGCTTCATGCACAAAGCCAGCTGCCGGATAAACATGTCCGGACGTGCCAATAGCGACGAAATAGTCAGCCTTCGCCAATGCGTGATAGATATGGTCCATTTCTAGCGGCATCTCGCCAAACCAGACCACATGCGGACGTAGTGGTGCTGGAAACTGACAACAGTGGCAACGCTCCTCGACGGATAAATCACCCGTCCAGTCGAAGACCTGACCACTTTGACTGCAACGCACCTTAAGCAATTCACCATGCATATGGATCACTCGCTTACTACCAGCGCGTTCATGCAGGTTATCAATATTCTGCGTCACCAACAGGAAGTTATCACCCAGCATGGCTTCCAGATTAGCCAGCGCCAGATGGGCCGCGTTAGGCATCACCTCCGGCTGTTGTAACTGACGCCGGCGTTCATTATAAAAATTCTGAACCTGTTGCGGATCACGCTGAAAACCTTCCGGTGTCGCCACATCCTCAACCCGGTGGTTCTCCCATAGGCCATCCACCGCGCGAAAAGTGCGAATACCTGACTCGGCAGAGATCCCGGCGCCGGTGAGCACGACAACGCGTGGTTTTTTCACATCATTACTCGCCAGATAATCAATATGGAAAATACGGGCACGCAAACGCTGTTGGCGCATACGTTTCCCTTGATGAAAACGGTTTAATCGCTTACGCGTATGCATAAAAGCTCCTTCATTATTCCCCCACTAGGTGTAGCAAGGCTGCTCCGCGAACCCCACCAGCATCGCCGTAGCGCGCCTTTTCAATCCGTGGCAAACGCGCTATCGGCATCAGGTGGGAAGGAAGCTGCTCCGGCAATTGCCGGTAAATCTCCTCAAAATTGGATAATCCGCCACCCAACACCAGTAGATGTGGGTCGAAGATAGTCAATAGGTTACCCAGACAAACCGCCAGTAGATTCATGAAGCGCGCCACATGCGATATCGCCTGAGTCTCACCGTTGCGATAATTCTGGATAATCACCGGGGCTGACAGCGGTTGCCGGTAAAAATGCGCGTATAGCCACTCAAAACCGCGGCCAGAGATATAATTCTCTACGCATCCGGTCTGTCCGCAACCACAGGGCTGACGCGGGATGTCAACGCCAAGAACATCCAGCGCATCACATGGCAGGCGGAAATGGCCAAACTCACCCGTGATACCGTTATAACCATTAACTAATCTGCCATTAATTACCAGTCCGCCCCCCATCCCCGTGCCAAGAATAATACCCAGCACCACCGGATAACACCGAAACTCTTCATCCCAGGCTTCGGAGAGGACAAAACAGTTGGCATCATTACTGATTCTGACATCACGCTGCAACCGTTGACTCAAGTCAGCCTGTAGCGGGCGCCCCATGGCGGCAGGTAGATTGGCAGTAAATAACGCGCCGTTTCCGCCAGCCTGAATACCGGGCACACCGATGCCGACCTTGCCGGGGCTGCCTATCTCAGCATCAGCTTCTTTCGTCAGCGTGATAACCGTCTGCAACAGTTCTTCATAACTGTCTCGCGGGGTTGGCACCCGTCGTTGCCATAGACGTTGCAAGTTGGCATCAAACACGCCCATCTCTATTTTAGTGCCACCCATGTCGAAACCGTAATACATTACTGCCCCCCTCCAACACGGTTGCCTGCTGCTGCGATGATTATTGTCCGCTTAATACCCGGGCAGGATCAATACGGCTGGCCCGGCGAGCCGGATACCAACTGGCGATCAGGCTCAAAAGCAGCGCGGTTACCAGCACACTCACCACATCAGTCATGTGCAGTTCAGACGGCAAGAAATCAATAAAATAGATATCACCAGATAAAAAACGATGCCCGATCAATGCTTCAATACCGCGGATAATCGCGGTTAGCCGCAACGTGACGATAACGCCGATAACCGCACCGACAACACTGCCCAGCAATCCCGCCAGCAAACCATACCAGACGAAAATGGCACGAATCAGTCCATCTCCGGCACCCAACGTACGCAACACCGCGATATCACTACTTTTATCCTTCACGGCCATGACCAGCGTTGAAACGATGTTAAAGCAGGCCACACCGATCACCAGCACCATCGCCAGATACATAATAGTGCGGATCATCTGAATATCACGGTACATATAGCCATAGGTACCGATCCAACTGCGAATATAGACGTAATCATTGGTGGCTTTACCAGCATCCCGCACCAGCTTGTTAGCGGCAAACACATCTTTGACCTTAATCGCAATACCAGTAACATTATCCCCCATCTCCAGATACTGTTGCGCGTCTGCCAGTGGCACCAGCGCCAGGCTGTGATCCAACTGCCCACTCAATTGCAAGATACCACTGACGTGTAAACGAATACGTTTGGGTTGCAGCAGCTTCATCTGTGGATCGCTATTGGGAATCATGACCGTCACCCAATCGCCCGCTTTAACATGTAGCGAATCAGCAACGCCTTTACCCAGGATGACCTGCTGTTCACCGGAATGAAATCGTGACCAGGCGTTATTCAAGACAAAATTCGGCAACGCACTGAGACGTTTTTCCTGCTGGGGATCGACGCCTTTCATCTGAATGGCCCGCAAATTAGCGCCATTTTCCAGCAAACCGGTAAAATTGATGTAAGGTGCCGCAGCTACAATCCCCGGCACCTGCTCAATTTTCGGCAATAGTGCCTGCCACCCGAGAAAAGGTGGATTAACTGGCTCAATCTCCCCATGAGGCACCACTGCCAGAACGCGATTGTTCAATTCGCGCTCAAAGCCATTCATCGCACTCAGCCCCACTATCAGGACGGCGACCCCCAGAGCAATACCGATGGTGGAAATCACCGAAATCAGTGACACCATGCCGCTACGCCGTCTGCCACGACTAAAGCGCAAACCAACCAGCAGGGAGAGCGGAGGAAACGTCATTGTTGCGCTCCCATCAACTGCAACTGACCATCACGCATCTCCAGTTGACGGCCCAGACGACCGGCAAGATGCAAGTCATGGGTCACGACCAGGAATGCCGTCCCCTGACGCACATTCAGTTCACCCAATAACTCAAAAATGGTATCCGCAGTATGCTGATCAAGGTTGCCGGTCGGTTCATCTGCCAGCACTAACGACGGATTGTTAACCAGTGCACGAGCAATGGCAACCCGCTGGCGTTCGCCACCGGAAAGCTCGGAAGAACGATGTTGACTCCGTTTTTCCAGACCTACCGCTGCCAACATTTCAAGGGCCTTTTCTTTCGCCTCCCCAGGGGCAACCTTGCCGATTAGTAACGGCATGGCAACATTCTCCAGCGCAGAAAAATCCGGCAACAGGTGATGAAACTGATAAATAAATCCCAATTCCCGGTTACGAAGCCCAGCTTTGGCGGCAGAAGAGAGTTTATCCAGTGCTTTACCCTTGAAAATAACGTCTCCCGAAGTGGGAGAATCCAATCCTCCCAGCAAATGCAGCAGCGTACTTTTACCAGAACCAGAACTGCCGACGATAGCCATCATTTCCCCGCCGCGCATCTCAAAAGAGACATCGCGCAGCACATCGGTAGACAGTTTTCCATCCTGATAGCGTTTGCACAGGCGGTTACACTGCAATAAAAATGAATTATTCATAACGTAAAGCCTCAGCAGGAGGTACGGCGGCCGCGCGCCAGGAAGGATAAAGCGTGGAAAGCAGCGCAATCAGCATTGAGATCAACGCAATAACCGCCACCTGTTCCGGCATGATCATGACCGGCAGTGCACCACCATCAATCAACAACCCCAACATTGGCATCAATGCATTAAGCTGGCTGGCCAGCAACATGCCTAACAACGCCCCCAATAGTGAGCCAATAATCCCGGCACTACCACCCTGCACCATAAATACCGCCATAATCTGACCTCGGGTCAGCCCCTGCGTTTGCAGGATGGCAACCTCGCCCTGTTTTTCCATCACCAGTAACCCCAGTGAAGTAATGATATTAAAAGCGGCAACGGCGATGATTAGGCTGAGCAACAGTCCCATCATGTTTTTCTCCATTCCTACCGCCTGAAATAATTCGCCCTTGCGTTCCCGCCAATCTTTCCACACCGTCCCAGGCGGCAGTGTCTGCCGACTGAGCGTATCGACACTCAATGGTTGCTGAAGCCACAGACGCCAGCCGGTAATATTGCCCAGCGGGTAGAGCATCAGACGTGAAGCATCCTGTTGATTAACCAACAGTTCATAACCGTCTACCTCACTATTGGCGGCGAAGGTACCCGCGACAGTGAACAAACGCTGACTCGGGATACGCCCCATCGGTGTCAGTTGGCTGGCACTGGTCACCATCAGACGCAGTTGATCGCCTCGCTTCACCCCTAGTTGGCTCGCCAACTTCTCGCCAAGAATCACTTGATAACTCCCTGGCTGTAATTGTTGCTGCCGGGTATTAACCAGATAAGAAGACAACGGGTCCGGTTCATCAGGATTAATACCCAGCATCACGCCGACCGCCACACTGCGGGCACTCTGCAAAACCACTTCACCGGTGGTCAAAGGAGCAATACGTTTTATCCCCTTCAGACTGTCAAGCGAGGAAGCAGGTAGTGTTTTCGGGTCAAGTGACCCCTGGGGAGTGGTGATAAGCGCCTGCGGCATCAGCCCCAGGATATTGTTCTCCAGCTCTCGCTCGAATCCGTTCATAACGGATAACACGGTGACTAACGCCATTACCCCCAGCGTGATGCCAATAGCTGACAGCCAGGAAACAAAACGCCCGAAACGATCCGAGGCCCGCCCACGCATGTAGCGCAAGCCAATAAATAAAGCGACAGGTTGATACATGAAATCCGTCTGGATGAGGTTGCTAAAGCAAAGTGATCAAGGATAATAAAGGGTAGCACCGCTTTATGGAACCCTAACTACCTCTCTCTCCGGCTTTTTCTTGACGGATACTGAGGCTGAGACCTGATAATCAGATTATGCCTGAACAATATCGTTATACGTTGCCATGCAAAATGGGTGAGCAACGCCTGCTGGGACAACTGACTGGCGCTGCCTGCGCCGTAGAATGTGCCGAAATCATTGAACGCCATACCGGGTTGGTCGTGCTCATCGCCCCTGATATGCAAAATGCCTTGCGGTTACGGGATGAAGTTCAGCAATTTACCGAACATCCGGTCATCACACTGCCTGACTGGGAAACGCTTCCTTACGATAGCTTCTCTCCTCATCAGGAAATTATCTCGAGTCGTTTATCCACACTGTATCAGTTACCAACATTGGAACGCGGCGTACTGATTCTGCCGATCAACACCCTGATGCAGAAAGTATGCCCACATTCGTTCCTGCATGGTCATGCGCTGGTCTTGAAACAAGGACAACGCCTGTCACGGGACAAGTTACGGTCACAACTGGAGCAAGCGGGTTATCGCAGTGTCGACCAAGTGATGGAACATGGTGAGTTTGCCACCCGGGGAGCCTTGCTGGACTTGTTTCCGATGGGAAGTGAAGAACCCTTCCGCATCGATTTTTTCGACGACGAAATCGATAGTCTGCGTCTGTTTGATATCGATACCCAGCGCACACTGAGTGAAGTCAACCATATTAACCTGCTGCCCGCACATGAATTTCCGACTGACAAAACAGCAATTGAGCTGTTCCGTAGTCAGTGGCGTGAACAGTTTGATGTCCGCCGTGATGCAGAACATATCTACCAGCAAGTCAGTAAAAATAGCTGGCCGGCGGGCATTGAGTACTGGCAACCCCTGTTTTTCAACCAGCCCTTACCCTCGTTGTTCAGCTATCTTCCGAATAACTCGCTGATCGTAAACAGTGGCGATATCCAACAAAGTGCGGAACGTTTCTGGCTGGATATCCAGCAGCGCTTTGAAAACCGCCGCATTGACCCCATGCGTCCTTTGTTGTCGCCCGACGTATTATGGCTACCGGTTGACGCATTGTTCGGGGAGTTGAAAAACTGGCCACGCATACAACTGCGTACCGATACACTGCCACACAAAACCGCTAACGTGAATCTGGGCTACCAGTCTCTGCCCGATCTCGCAGTCCAGCATCAGCTCAAGGCCCCGCTGGATGCGTTGCGCCGCTTTGTGGAACAGTTTACTGGTCAGATTATCTTCTCCGTAGAAAGCGAAGGCCGCCGTGAAACCTTGCAAGAACTGCTGTCCCGCATCAAGCTGGCACCCTCTCCTATTACCCGTTTGGAACAGGCTAAAACCAAAGGCCCTTATCTACTGATTGGAGCCAGCGAACACGGTTTTATTGACACGCTACGTCAACGAGCGCTGATCTGCGAAAGCGATATGCTGGGCGAACGCGTCAGCCGTCGGCGTCAAGATAATCGACGTACCATCAATGCCGATACACTGATCCGTAATCTGGCCGAGTTACGTCCTGGTCAGCCGGTAGTTCATCTGGAGCATGGTGTTGGACGCTATGCTGGTCTGACTACGTTGGAAACGGGTGGCATCAAAGCTGAATATCTGATTCTGAATTACGCCGGAGCGGACAAACTCTATGTTCCGGTATCCTCCCTGCATCTGATCAGTCGTTATGCTGGCGGTGCCGACGACAGTGCGCCACTGCACAAGCTGGGCGGCGACGCCTGGGTGCGCGCCCGACAGAAAGCAGCAGAAAAAGTACGCGATGTCGCGGCCGAGCTGCTGGATATCTATGCACAGCGCGCCGCCAAGAGCGGTTTTGCCTTTAAGCATGATAAACAGCAGTATCAGTTGTTCTGTCAGGGATTTCCGTTTGAAACCACACCCGATCAGGAACAAGCCATCAACGCGGTATTGAGTGATATGTGCCGTCCACTGGCGATGGACCGTCTAGTGTGCGGTGATGTGGGATTCGGTAAAACCGAAGTGGCTATGCGTGCCGCGTTTCTGGCCATAGAAAACCATAAACAAGTTGCGGTGCTGGTACCTACGACACTGCTGGCTCAGCAGCACTATGATAATTTCCTCGATCGCTTTGCCAACTGGCCGGTAAAAATCGAGATGCTCTCACGTTTCCGCAGCCAACGTGAACAAGCCAAGATACTGGAACAGACACTGGACGGGAAAGTTGACATTCTGATCGGCACCCACAAGCTGTTGCAGAGTGATGTGCACTGGCACGATCTCGGCCTGTTGATCGTAGATGAAGAGCACCGCTTTGGTGTACGACACAAAGAGCGCATTAAAGCTATGCGTGCCGATGTGGATATCCTGACACTGACCGCCACGCCAATTCCCCGCACGCTAAACATGGCAATGAGTGGTATGCGTGATCTGTCTATTATCGCCACCCCGCCGGCGCGACGTCTGGCGGTGAAAACTTTCGTGCGTGAATATGACAGTCTGGTAGTGAAGGAAGCTATCCTGCGTGAAATTCTGCGTGGTGGCCAGGTGTATTACCTCTATAACGATGTCGAAAATATTGAAAAGGCGGCGCAACGCCTGAATGAACTGGTGCCGGAAGCTCGCATCACCATCGGGCATGGTCAGATGCGTGAACGCGACCTGGAACGCGTCATGAATGACTTCCATCATCAACGTTTCAATGTGCTGGTATGTACTACTATTATTGAAACCGGTATCGACATTCCCAGCGCCAATACCATCATCATCGAGCGGGCCGACCATTTTGGTCTGGCACAATTGCACCAGTTACGCGGACGCGTGGGGCGCTCCCACCACCAGGCATATGCCTATCTGCTGACGCCGAATCCCAAAGCAATGAGTGTCGATGCACACAAACGCCTCGAGGCCATTGCCTCGTTGGAAGATTTGGGCGCCGGTTTTGCGCTGGCCACCCACGATTTGGAAATTCGTGGTGCTGGTGAATTGCTGGGGGAAGATCAGAGCGGCCAGATGGAAAGTGTCGGGTTTTCACTGTATATGGAACTGCTGGAAAGCGCCGTCGAATCGCTCAAAGCAGGCCGCGAACCCTCATTGGAAGATCTCATCAGCAGTCAGACCGATGTGGAGCTACGCTTGCCGGCGCTCTTGCCTGATGACTTTATCCCGGATGTAAATACCCGGCTCTCGTTCTATAAGCGTATTGCCAGCGCCAAACAAGCAAACGAGCTGGATGAGCTAAAAGTCGAGCTAATTGATCGCTTTGGACAACTGCCAGATGCCACCCGCAGCCTGCTGCAGATTGCCGCGCTACGCCAGCAGGCACACAAGCTTGGAATTAAACGAATTGAAAGTAACGAAAAAGGCGGTTTTATCGAATTTAGTCAAGATAACTGTGTTGATCCCACACACCTGATTGGTTTACTACAACGGGAACCCAAGGTTTATCGGCTGGATGGCCCTGCACGGTTAAAATTTATCAAGGATTTGACTGCCCGCCAGCAACGTCTTGAATTTATCGACAATCTTCTGGGGAATATGGCACAACACACTTGCGCAGTGTGAAGTTTTTCATCAAAACTATCATGGTTCAATTCAAGTCGGCGTTACAAACGCCGATATAGCAAGACAAGAAGGTTAGTAGGGGCCATGAATAGATGAATAAACTAATTGCTTCTTTAACCTTTTTAACGATGCTAATCATCGGGGTGGGGGTTATTTATTATCAGGATTATCAGGCTGATTATAAATTAGCGGTATCTAATGCCGAGAAAGCTGTCAATAATATTGAAAAAGTTATTAATGAAGCGCAACAGACGGCTGAACTCAGCACCCCCTTGCTGGGGCGATCCTGTACCCCCGATGTCATCAGAAAGCTCAATATGATGGCGGCCAGAGAGAGTCATCTGAGAACCGTAAGCCTGATTAAAGACAATGTGGTTTATTGTTCCTCGTTATTTGGTGTAGACCATCGCCCGGCGATGCTGGCACGTTTTTATAAAGGGCAACTGGCGTTATTAGCCGGCAACACGGTTACACCAAATACCCCCTTGTTGATGTACCTGAAAACCACCGCCAACGGTAGTGTGGGAATAGGCATTCATGTCCCTCCCCTCATCAGCGTACTTAATTTTCTCAGTAAGCGGCGGAGCTTGTATATGCAGGCTGGCTATACCTGGATTTCCGTTGACGGTAAAGTGATGTCATTCGATCCGGACAATCATCGTAATTTTGTTATCATCCCTTCCAACCGATATCATTTTGCCGTTTTATTCTCTTCCACCGATGACTATTCGCTTAACGATTTCTGGCGTCAGGAAAAAATGACATTTCTGGTTATTCTGCTGATTTCACTCAGTTCCGGGGGTCTGACTTATAAATACTTAACACAAAGCAAATCACCTTATGATGAAATAAAAAGGGCCATTCGAAATCAGGAAATCATTCCTTTCTATCAACCGGTGATAACCACCGAGTCACGCGAAATATATGGTTTTGAGGTGCTGGCCAGGTGGAATCATCCCCGAACAGGAATTATATCTCCGGACGTATTTATTCCATTGTGCGAACAAAGTGGTCTGATTATTCCTTTGACACAGTCGCTAATGAACCGTGTCATCCAGGATCTCAGTCTTTATCTGGATAAACTGCCCGACGGCTTACACATTGGCATTAATATCAGCGCACAGCATTGCCAATACGATGATTTTATCACCGATTGCCAGAATTTCATGGACGCGCTCGGTGATAAAAAAATTCGGTTGATGGTTGAAATTACCGAACGTGAAAAAATTGATATCACCCCGGAAACCATTTCATTTTTCAAAAAGCTGAGTGCAGCAGGTATTTTGATCGCACTGGATGACTTTGGTACCGGATATTCAAATTTTGACTATCTCAGAAAGCTACAAGTAAATATCATCAAAATTGATAAATCATTTGTCAGTATGATTAATCGAGAAGACCCGCAAGCCAGCGTACTGGTGAACTGCGTCATTGATATGGCACAGAAAATGCGATTAGTGACTATCGCCGAAGGCGTAGAAACTGAATTTCAGGCTGAGTTCCTTTCCAGCAGAAAAATTGATTTTCTACAGGGTTATCTGTTTTCAATACCCATGCCTTTTGCTGAATTAGTAAAAACATGGCTGGATAAACCGTAGATTGAAGACACGCTACAACGATAAACAAGCCTCGGTGAACATACATCCTAAGTGCAACCCTCTGACACCTTATTATCAAAACAGACATTTATCAGTCATCCATCTTTACAACTGCCTCCTCAAAGCGGTAAATTCCCGCCCCTTCTCTAATGGCATGGGGATATAACAATGTTTGTGGGTTTTGATTATGGCACGGCAAACTGCTCTGTCGCGGTAATGAACCAGGGTACGCCACGGCTACTTCCATTGGAAAACGGTTCACCCTATATGCCGTCGATGCTTTGTGCGCCAATGCGAGAAGCCGTCAGTGAATGGCTATGGCGTCACCATCAGGTGCCTGCCGACGGGGAAAATGCGCAATTATTACAGCGGGCGATCAACCTTAACCGCGAAGAGGATATTCACGTTCACTCCGGCAGTGTTCAGTTTGGCCAAGCCTCACTGTCACACTATATGGACGACCCGCAAGAAGTCTGGTTTGTTAAATCGCCGAAGTCCTTTCTTGGCGCCATTGGCTTGAAAGCACAACAGGTGGCTCTGTTTGAAGACCTGGTCTGCGCCATGATGCTGCATATCCGCCTACAGGCTGAGCTACAGCTCAGTGATAACATTAATCGTGCTGTAATTGGTCGTCCGATTAATTTTCAAGGTATTGGCGGCGAAGAATCCAACCAGCAAGCACAAGGTATTCTGGCGCGGGCCGCACAACGTGCCGGATTTCAGGATGTGGTGTTTCAATTTGAACCGGTCGCCGCCGGGCTGGATTTTGAGGCCACGCTGCACGAAGAGAAACGCGTGCTGGTAGTGGATATCGGCGGCGGTACCACCGATTGCTCAATGCTATTGATGGGACCAAACTGGCATCAGAAACACGAACGTCAGCAGAGTTTGCTCGGGCACAGCGGCTGCCGGGTTGGTGGTAACGATCTGGATATTATGCTGGCTTTCAAACAACTTTGCCCGTTGCTCGGGATGAATGGCAGCACGGAAAAAGGGACAGCATTGCCGATTCTGCCTTGGTGGAATGCCGTTGCCATTAATGATGTACCGGCGCAAAGCGAATTTTACAGTGCGGCATGTGGGAAGCTTCTGCGCGACCTGATTCGTGACGCCCGCGAACCTGAGCAGGTAAAACGATTATTGACCGTCTGGCAACAAAAGCTGAGTTATCGGTTGGTACGTGTGGCTGAAGAGCACAAGATTGCGCTTTCGGCGAGTGAAACCACACTGGCTGATTTGCCCTTCATTGCACCCGATCTGACAACCCGGATCTCCACTAGTCAGTTGAAAGAGGCGATTGTCCAGCCGCTGGAACATATCAAGCAGCAGATTGCGCTGGTGCAGAAAGATGGACAGACCCGACCGGATGTCATTTACCTGACCGGCGGCAGCGCCCGTTCACCGCTGTTGCGCGACGCCGTACAGCAGTGTCTGCCCGGCATACCGATTGCCAGTGGCGATGATTTCGGTTCTGTCACCGCAGGCCTGGCCCGCTGGGCGGAAATTGTGTTCCGGGAAGCATGAACCAAACTAGCTGGCTAACGCCAATGGCGACTACAGCTTCTGTCATTCTCTCTCAGGCGTTCAGGCTATGGAATCTGAACGCCTTATACCGTGAACTGAGTTTTTTGCCAATTGCAGGTGTGAATTATTTCATAATGGAGAAGCTAACGAATCGAACCAGTGCTGAACGTTATAATCTTCCGGCAAACGGATTCCGAGATGGTGGCTTAAGCACTCAATATAACGGCTACAATCCGTAATGACGTCTTCAGTTCTGTTGCCCTGCCGCGTAATAATTAATTGATTATCCGACAACGTTATTCGACCATCTTCCGTTACCCGACTGCAAATCGATTTTTTCGTAAACAACGATTGAGGGGATGTTTGGTGATAATCGGCCATAACCGCGAAATCATCCAACTGCCAGGGATGCAAATCAAAAATATACAACGGTGCCCAGTCGGCATGCGGTTTCTTTTGTAACAACTGATAGCCATCATCAAAAGGAATAATTTTATAGCTCGCGGCATCTTCATGAGAAACCGTTCCATCCAGTAAAAGCGGAATACAAAATGAATCACCAAAACTTACATCAGCGATGAGCGTCTGGTTATCCAGATCAACCAGTAAAAGCAGATGGTCAAAATAAGCGCCATATCCTTCAACATTAAATACCCGACCAGATAACAACTGCGTAGTGAAACCCAGGGTTTTTAATAACAGATAGAAGCCATAATTCAGTTCATAACAGAAACCGCCGCGTCCATTTTCAATAACCTTTTTATAAATGGCGGATTGACTCAATGTTATCTTTCTTTTAAAAACCACATCCAGATTTTCAAACGGGATATTTCTGAGATGGGCGATATGCAAAGTTCGTAATAACAATGATGGTTCTGAGGGCAGTGAATCAACGCCAATTCTCTGGAGATAATAATGTAATTGTGTGCTATCCAGCATTTTTCATCCTCGATAAGCCGGTTAATCTCTCTCATTATCTCAGATAATAACGCCGACGATCATATTGATAAACCTGCAACTTTCTATTTTACAACTGCAATTGGAATAAGAAACGCGTTGACCTATGCCAGCGTAACGCGCTTCTCTACAACAATGGACTATTTACTCAGAGAGAATAACAATCAGTTTTACGCGAGTTAATGTACAGTTGCCGTTTTTCTCCCGGTGGCAATTGCAGCGCAATTTGCTGCCAAGCCGGATGGAAATTGCCCTTTGGGGTGAAGCAAACATCAATACGCTGGCTATCACAGGTCATTTCCCAGTGCAGCCATAATGCATCCCCCTGCCGCCAGTGATGGGTTTCTCCATCATCCTCAAACAACACGCCACGCTGTTGCCCTGCGGCAAGTGGTGGGAATACCAAAAACGCTCGCTGGTCATCATCGGCCTGACAAACAAAGCGCGTCCGTGCAGCAATCGGAATCATAGCCCCGGCCCTTACCATCAACGGTAAGCGTTCCAACGGCGCATCCAGTGTTATCGTTTGCCCTCCGCTGTACCATTGGCCACTATAAAATTCATACCAGCCGGTCTCATTATCCGGCAGATAAACCTGACGTTGCCGTTGTCCCGGTTCCACCACACTGGCAACCAGCAGATCCCGTCCCAACATGAAGTCATCGGTTTCGACAAACGTCTGTAGATCATGCTCATGATCGAGAAAGGTCGCTCGCAGCATCGGTTCATCTTCGGCGCTGGCCAGCCACAACAACGTATAAAAGTACGGTAACAACCGGTAGCGCAGCATGATGGCATCACGAATGATCGGTGTTACCGCCGGATACATCCACGGCTCATTGACCGTACCATCGTCATGCCACGAATGAATGGTAAAGCGTGGATGCATAATCCCATTTTGTACCCAACGCACAAACAGTTCCGCATCCGGTTGATGCCCGGAGAATCCCCCAACGTCATGGCCGATGTTATATAACCCCGACAGGCTCATTCCAATTCCCATACGGGTGTTATAACGCAGCGTCTGCCAACTGGTACGATTGTCGCCACTCCAGGTCTGGACATAACGTTGCATTCCGGCACAGCCAGAGCGAGAAATCAGATAAGGACGTAACTGTGGGGAAAAACGTTGCTGAGCTTCCAGTGAGGCCCGCATCATCAGTAATGGCATAACAGGTCGGATATGTTTGATGGCAATTTCTTCACCAAACCCGTGACAACGAGCCTCTTTGTCCCAAACTTCAAATTCATTATTGTCATTCCAGGTCGAATCTATGCCATTTTCCAACAGTTGAACCATGATGTTCTCTTGCCACCATGCCACCGTCGCCGGATTGGTGAAGTCAAGATGAGAACCTTCATCATCCCAGAAGCTGGAACGTTCGGGAGAGTCGCAATCTGCATCACGGATGAACAACCCTTGTGAGGCGACCTCCTGATACCGCGGATGATCCTGTAACAGGCAAGGTTTGATATTAGCGGCAAGTTTGATGCCCGCATCATGAAAGGCTTGCGACATAATCTGCGGGCTCGGCACTTTGTCCCGGTTCCAGTGAAAAACATAGCGCTTGCTACCGATCGAAGTATATCCTGAAGAGAGTTGAAACGAATCACAGGGAATATCGTGTTGTTGACACAGCGCGATAAACTTCATTAGCTGCTGCTGCGCATCAGGCGCATCGGTATAGTGCATCGTTGAGCCACTGTATCCCAGACTCCATTTAGGTCCGAACAGGGTTTTCCCGGTCAGCCGGACAAATGCTTTGGTCACCGCCAGAATTTGGGGGCCGAGAAACAGATAGTAATCCAGATCGCCGGCTTGCGCCTGATAGCGTCGGTATGGCTGATGGTAATTGTCGATTTCATTGCCCAAATCGAGCCATGTCGTGCTGAGGTTGTCATAAAAAACACCAAAGCTGACGTTTCTACGGTGAGTAATGGTAAAGGGAAGATGTTTATAGAGCGGATCCGTCGTTGCCGCGTTATATCCCATTGCATCCAGATTACGGAATTCAAACCGACGGCCCGTCCGATTGAGATCGCCGCTTTTCTCTCCCAAACCATAGTAATGATCTTCAGGGAAACGGCGTTGATAATGCTCAACGCCATCACCATGTTGATTCAGCAGATACGCACCGGTCGGCCGATCGGCGGCTAATGGCTGCCATTTGCCCTGCGAATCGCAATATTCCCACTCCAGCCCCAAAGGCTGATGAATCGTTATTCGCAGGCGATCAGTACTGAGTTGCAACTCACCATCCTGTTGCCGCAAGGAGAATCCTGGCAGACTAAATCCATCCGTACTTTCACGCGACCGACCCTGCCACGGCACATCCTGCTGCGGCGCAATACTCCAGGTACGGTTCAGGTGTAACTTTCCATCCTGTTTAATTAATACCCGGCATAGGTCGGGTTCAAGAACATAAAGTTGGAAAATATGCCTATCATCAACCAGTAACTCAATCCGATCAGCGGTTTGCTGATGGAATACCCAGTTTTTTAGTGTTTTCATGCGTAACTCTTTTTCATTATGACGATAGCAGATTTAATGTACTCGTGAGCGACGCTCAGCGATAAATGCGATCAGGAACACTGCACCGAACAGATCGAAAAAGCCCATGGCGATAAACAAAGGGTTAAAACCAATCTTGTCCGCAGTCACACCGATCAACAGTGAGAATAGAAAGCTGGCAATCCAGGCGAAAGACCCGCGCATACCGTTGACAGTGGCCATCTGCCCTTTGTCAAACGATTCCACCACCAGCGCACTGAGCATGCACGAGATCACCTGATGACCAAATCCACCAATCGAAATCAACATGATAGCGACGTAAGGATCTTTAGTTATGCTGACCAACGCCAACGATATCATCAGAAAGGCACCGGTTACTGAGCTGGCGACGACGGAGTTAATCCGGGAACAACCGAACAACCGGGCATATAACCGGGTCAGATAACCACTGATTACACTACCAAAATCAGCCGCCAGAAAAGGCAACCAGGCAAACATGGCAATATGCTTCAAATCCATTCCCTGATCTTTGGCCAGATACAGTGGAACCCAGAAACTCAGCACGGCCCACGCCGGCTCCGCCATGAATGCTGGAATAGCGATACCATAAAAACGCTTATTCTTTGCCACCGTCGCCAGCGCAGTGAAAAAAGGCTGCCTGACCGGAGCCGGTTCATTATCCTGCTTGATAATTGCCAGCTCTTCACGACTCAAATTGGGATGCGTTTCCGGGCTATGGTAAAACAACCCCCAGAGTACCACCCACACCATTGCCAACAGGCCGGAAAACAAAAATGCACCTTGCCAGCCAAAAGACACGTGAGCCAGAACAATAATCGGCGGTGCCAACATCGCACCAATGGAAAACCCGACCCCGGCCCAACCGGCCGCAATTGGGCGCTCTTTTTTGGGGAACCATTCGCCAATGGTTTTGGCATTGGCCGGAGTAGCGGCCGCCTCCGCTCCGCCCATAAAGAAACGCAGGACAGCAAGCTGTAACCAGCCACTGACGCCTGCGTGTAATAGGCTCATCATTGCCCAGACAATGGCGCAGACCATAAAGCCCACTTTCAGGCCAATCACATCTATCAACCAACCGCATAATGGCTGGAAAATGGTATAGGCCAGTTGGAAAGCGCCGACAATCCATGAATATTGTTCGGTACTGATATTGAGGCTGGTTTTCAGTTCCGGGGCCAGAATACCCAGAGAGTTGCGAGTAATGTAGTTGACCGTTACACCAAGCAGGAACAGGACAAGCATCCACCAGCGCAAATTTTTCAATTTACGTTTTTCTTTTATTACTGATGAAGACTGATTAATGTCGAGACTCATGATGATCTCCTTGTAGGACCGCACTGACTGACAGCGTTCTGCTATATGCCAAACCCACCAGTCATCGAGCCGTGCAGAGTTATATGTTTATCTTTTTGTTTTTTAACAAATTTATAGTTAATGAACCCAGTGATCAGCACTGAATTGATTTATCGGAGTCAAGATAGAAGAATTGAAAACCTGGGAATACCCAAATTTTTGCAATTATTTTCATGTTATGTTCAGAGAAGCATCTTTCTGACAGAAAACACCCGTATGAAAGCCATTTATCTGTCATGAAAATTTTTTCATTTGATAAATGTAGTGAGATCACAAAATGAAAAGAAACCTGAAAATACGCGAAATCGCGGCACAAACGGGGTTTTCGATCAGTACAGTCTCTCGTGTGTTGTCGGGAAAAACCAATACCAGCAACACTGCCAGAGAACGCATACTTCATTCAGCCCGACAGCAGGGCGTACTGGATGATTTGGTCGTGGGGCGTTTATTGCTGAAGAGTTTGATGATTTTCGCGCCATCCCGGGCATTCAATGTGCGGTCTGACATTTTTTATCACAACGTTATTCAAAGCATCATCGAGGCGCTGTCATTGCATGATGTGCGCCTGCGCTATTGTGGTCTGGAAGAGAATGATTGTGATGTGGCACTGTTTCTGGAAAAAATGCGTGATCCTGAAACAGAAGCCGCCATGTTGGTGGGTATTGATGATCCGTATGTTCATGCGCTGGCAACCGACCTGGGTAAACCCTGCATTCTGATCAACTGTATTGATCGCAAAATGAAGCTACCGGGTGTTTCGCCAGCACATCAATTGATTGGCGAATTCTCAGCTAACTACTTATTTGAACAAGGGCACCGCGAGGTACTTACTCTTTTATGTCTGCGGCGTTACACCATGGAGCTTCGCCTGGCAGGTATCCGTGATGCCTACCAAAGCCATAATTTATCCTTTGACGAAGCACGATGTCTCTTGACTACTCAAGGATTTAGCACGACCGAAGCAGAACAGAAAGTCACTGAATTTTTAGCCGGTTGTTCGCCAGAACAGATGCCGACAGCCATATTGGTCGGCGGTGATTTTATGGCGGCAGGTGTAGTAAATGCATTGCATAAAGCCCAGTTACGAGTACCACAGCAGGTTTCCGTCATGAGTATGGATAGCGCTAATCTGGCAGCGATTCATGATATTCCCCTGACGTCGGTGCAGGTACCACGAGACGAATTAGGTAAAGAAGCCGTCAGATTACTACAACTCCAGCTTATGCAGCCGGACAGAGTAATGGGTAATCTGCTATTGAATGGCACGCTGGTGATCCGTGATTCGGTTAAACGCATTCGCCCGAGTAAAATGCATGCCCCGGTACAGGCAGATAATCTTTATGACTGAATAGGCATACCAAATGGAAAAAAGCGTTGGCTATAATCATAGCCACCAACACCCTAATGCTGCTCACTTAACCCTGTTTTAAGAAGAGAGACCACGTTGGGTTCCCAGAGAGATACCTAACGTGGCTGTTTTCCTCTGTAGCCGGGTTTCATAACCGACAATCATTACGGTAAAAACGCCGTTTTTGTTTATCTGATACTCAAATTTAAACCTGCGGATTAAGCACTAACTGACCATTGCGGTCCAGTGGGATTTGGGTGCCAGGATCGCGATCCATTCGGACTTTGCCTTGCCGATCACCAATTTTATAGGTCACGTCATAGCCCAGCACTTTCTGCGATTTATCATAGACCGTATTACAACGCTGTTGGGAGGTCACATAGGTATCGCTGTTCTGCATTTTCCCCTGAACTTGATTCCCGGCATAACCACCAGCCAGCGCACCCGCAACTGTTGCCACATCCTGACCACGACCACCACCGATCTGATGTCCAAGTACACCACCCGCAACTGCCCCCAGTAACGAACCGGCAAGACGATTTTCATCCTGCACCGGTTGACGATGTGTGACCGTCACATTACGGCACTCCTTACGTGGCGTTTTCACCGTTTCTTTAATTGGGATTGCTGTCAACACTTGCGCAAACTGAGGTTTGGACGAAAAGACATCCAAACTGGCAGCTGCAGCCAGCCCCAATGCCGCAACCATCCCGATACTTATACCCGCTAACATTGATTTGTTCACAGGAAACCTCCTGACTCTATGACTATACATTGTTCATCATCTGCCCCGACATGCATTACACGGCAGCGCAGAGATTACATCTAAATAACCATCCTTCAGAGATAGTGACATATACACCGCCGCCGCCAGTAAACATGCGAGAGTTTGCACAATGTCTTTCTCGCTCACAATAGGATTTGTTAACTAAAAATAGTAGATTGGTGACAATAAAAACCCAATCGGGAATTTTCTTAACGAGAGTGCGCAAAAAGACGGGATATTCTGCTGCCCAGAGAAGAGTATCAATAATGTAGCTGGCCTGCGAATGCAGACCAGGAGGGACAAACGATCAATGCAGCTTCAGACGCGGACGGATCACTCGGTTGATACCACCTACCAACATCATCAATCCCGTTTTAATATATCCATGTAGTGCTATCTGATGCATACGATACAAGGAAATATAAACGATACGGGCGATTCGGCCTTCAATCATCACCGATCCTCGCATCAGGTTGCCCATCAGACTACCAACCGTGCTGAATTTAGACAGCGAAACCAGTGAGCCGTGATCCTTGTATATATAAGGTTTCAGTGACTGACCATTCAGTAGCGCAAGAATATTGCTATAGCAGTGTGACGCCATCTGGTGCGCGGCCTGAGCACGCGGTGGCACAACGCCTCCAGTTGGCTGCGGACAGGAAGCGCAGTCACCAAGGGCAAAAATATCAGGATCACGGGTTGTCTGTAACGTTGCCCCAACCACCAACTGATTGATACGGTTGGTTTCCAAACCCGCAATGTCCTTTATCGCGTCGGGTGCTTTAATACCCGCCGCCCAAACCATCAGATCGGCATTGATAAATTCACCATCCCGGGTATTCAATCCGTCCGATTGCGCACTGGTCACCATGGTTTTGGTCAATACCCGGACACCAATATTGGTTAACTCCTGATGCGCGGCGGCAGAGATTCGTGCTGGCAGCGCCGGCAGAATACGTTCACCCGCTTCTACCAGCGTCACGTTCAGCGCTTGATTATCTAATCCGTCAAATCCGTAACTATGTAGTTGTTTAACCGCATTGTACAGTTCAGCAGACAGCTCAACCCCAGTAGCGCCACCACCAACAATAGCGATATTCACCCGATCCTTCTCGCCATGGTGGGCTGTAAATTTCAGGAACAGATTCAGCATTTCATTGTGAAACCGGTGTGCTTGCCTGGGGTTATCCAAGAAAATGCAGTGATCTTTAACGCCAGAAGTACCGAAATCATTCGATATACTACCCAACGCCATCACCAGAATGTCATATGGCAAGGTACGCTCCACTACCAGCAGTTCACTCTGTTCGTTACGGATTTCCGCCAGTTGAACCACTTTTTTTTCACGATTAATATCCGTCAAGGTACCCAACTGGAATCGGAAATGGTGATGGCGGGCATGCGCCAGATAGCTCAACGCATCCATATTATCATCCAGTGAACCGGTAGCGACTTCATGCAATAACGGCTTCCAGAGATGGCTATGGTTGCGATCAATCAACGTGATTTCAGCGTTGCCCTTGCGTCCCAGTTTATGACCCAAACTGGTTGCCAGTTCCAGTCCGCCCGCACCGCCGCCGACAATCACGATTTTTTTGATTGGCATTGATGTCAAAATAACCCCCTGAGAAAATAATGAACCAATAGTTAATAATAAGTTAAATAGAGAATAACCTTATATTACATAGTGTTATACTTAAATTAAATCGAGTAATTTTCATCAGAATAGCATGCGTGGTCATTTGGTCACACCAAAATTGATATATATCAATTTATTTTAGTTACATAGGCCACGAAGCCGCTATTTTAACCTATTGTTCAATAGGTTAGCGTGGGTTTGTTCATTTAGAAAAGGGCATCAGGCCCGTATCATGCTGAGCCTGATGAGGTAAAGAAAAAAGAAATTTGGAAGGAATTATCCCAGCGTTTTAAACGCTTTTATTCTCTGCAAATGCGGTGAGATATTCTTGAATTTATGGGTTTCAGTTTCATCCCAAATAATTTCGTAGTAGTTATCCAGCACTTGGGCAGTATGTTGGCTATCAAGAACTTCATCATGACGGGACAACATTACCAGACAACGATCACGATTTTTTTCACGAAAGTTATCCACGCATTTGGTGGCTATATCCACATACTCTTCGGGACGATCAATTTTCCCTAGCATGTTTTCCTGTGGAAACAGATTAGGATTGAAGATAGCCTGTCGAATATCACACAGAAAACCAATACGCTCTGCCCAAAACCCCCCCAGCCCGACACCACAGATAAGTGGACGATCATCAGCACTAAACTGCAACAGTTTGTCCACTTCTTTCAGTAAGTGTTGCATATCATGACGGGGGTGTAATGTGCTGTAGCTAACCAGACGAACATCGTCGTCAATGAACTGCAACTGCAGAACTTTTTCATGGTTACCGGGACTGCTTGAATCAAAACCGTGTAAGTAGATAATCATCTGTATCCTCACCGCTGCATTTACTGACACACCAGGTTATTACCTAATAGAATAGGTGTTTATAGCTTATCCGTCTTGTACGTCTGCCATTGTTCATTCAACGCAATCAACGCTTGATTGGCCTGTTTCCAACGCGATGAGTCTAGCAACTGCTGACGGGTAAAGGTTACCCGATGATAAAGATTGCTTATTCCTGCCGCCATAACCGGAGACAAATTATCCAGTACACTAACGGCGCCCTTACGTTGGTTACACACCAGAATCATATCACACCCGGCATCCAGCGCCGCCTGCGCACGCTCCGTATAACTTCCCAACACAGCCGCCCCTTCCATTGAGAGATCATCAGAAAATATGACGCCGCCAAAACCCAGCTCCTGACGGAGTACCTGTTTTAACCAGTAAGGAGAACCACTGGCAGGATGCGGATCAGCCTGAGTATAAATCACATGGGCAGGCATGACGGCATCTAACTGCTGACGTGAAATCAACTCACGAAACATCCACATGTCGCACGTACGAATTTGATCTAGCGGACGGTCGTCTCGAGGGGTTTCCTTATGCGAATCAGCAATAACAGCACCATGTCCGGGGAAATGCTTGCCCGTAACTTTCATTCCCGCGCTGTGCATACCATCAATAAATCGGCCCGCCACGGCCAATGCAATTTCCGGTTGGTCATGGAATGAACGCTCGCCAATCGCGGTACACTGATGACCCACGTCCAATACCGGGGCAAAACTGATATCGATATCCATTGACACCAGTTCCGCCGCCATCAGCCACCCTGCCTCTTCCGCCAACTGCTGGGCACGGTGCAGATCGTTGAGTGCCGCAAATGCCTGTGCTGCTGGCAACGTGGTGAAACCTTCACGAAACCGTTGCACCCGGCCACCTTCCTGATCCACCGCTATCACTCGCCGCGTCCCAGAAACCTGGCGGATTTGCCGCACCAGTTCTCGCAACTGTGCGACATCATGAAAATTTCGGCTGAATAGAATCACGCCACCGACCAACGGATGTTGTAAAACTTCACGATCTTCAGCATTCAGCTCATAGCTGGCAACATCTAACATTAACGGCCCCACAAAAACCCCTTTATTTATCCGCTCGGTATGGTATAGGTCACGGCTCCTGCCGTTTCAAGGTGTTATTCCCAATCTCAGCCGCATCGCGTCAGCAGCCTGCAAAAATGATTTCTGGTGTGTTTGTTGCCAGCGCACTTCGTACCACATCAGTATCATGAAGTCGACCCAGGGCAACCACTGGTAAACCCGATGCCCGAGCACATCAGGGCATAATCCCGGCCACTGATGACAATACGCGTCCAGAAAACGTTGTTGTGATGCCTCGTTCAGATCATTGGCGCGAAATAGCCCAGCCACTTCCAGCGCAATATCACCATCAGCGGCATACTCCCAGTCAATAAACCACCACTGATCCTGTTTTTGCAGCAGATTGCCAGCATGTATATCGAGATGCAGAGGTGCGAAGATACCACCTTCAGGAAGGCGACGATGTTGAAACATCTGATGTCGTTTTAATAATGCCGGCGAACGACGACCAGGGTCCATCAACTGCCAGTGGCGGGCAAACCGTGTTTTCAGATCAAGCAGAAAACCATAGCCAGGTTGCTGATGCAAACGCGCCAGACTGACAGCCAGACTGCCATCATTAACTGCATCAATGAATGCCTCCTGTGTGGCGATATGGCCGGATAACCACTCAATAATCAGCCATCCTTGCTGCCAACATAGCGGTCGGGGCGACAATCCATGCGCCGCCATCTGACGCAATACCACAAACTCACGCTGACGATCAGTACCAATCTGTAATCCCGCCAATAACTGGGGACGCGCCAGCCAATCACCTTGCGACGTGCAAATCCGCCAGTTTTCCGAACTCAGCCCGCGGATCGGCACCAAATGAAAACCGGTGGTTATCACCGTCGGGATAACCTGACGGATGAGTGCCACCAACTCATTTTTACTGGCGTACCGTGCCACTGCCGGACCAGACGATTTCACCGGTTCGTACCAGCATCAGTTGCATATCCAGATTGGGCGAATTCACATCACCACTGACATCGCTGTACAGTGCATATTGTGCGCCAATGTAACGCGCCAGACCAATGGCTTTGGTCCGTGATCCCAGGCTATCCTCCGCAGAAATTCCCAACGTTTGTCGGGCAACGGCTAATTGTTCCCGTGACACCACCGTAAACACCGTGTTGGCTGCCAGTGCATGATAGATAGACGTGGTGGCGTTGACTGTTTGCAGCGCACCGTTGGTGTTATTTTTCATGTTATCCACCAACAGAATACTGCCCTTGTTGATGCCGCTCGTCTTGAGCATCTGATCAATCAGCGGTGTTATGCTCGCGTCCCAGTCAAATGTCTGAAGTTTAGGCGGTACAGGTAGGGGCTCACTTTGTGGCGGCAATGTTGGTTTTTCCGGTTGTACCGGCTCAATGCTGGCAGGCGGTTGTCCAGACTCGGGTGGACGGTTGGAACACCCAGCCAGTACCAGCGCCAACAGCAATAGTCCTAGATATTTTTTCATATTTATCCTCGTAACACGCCGTACCGAAAGCGCTGAAAACGTGCCTGTCTCACATCTCAGCTACTGTGCATTGAAAAATGTTCTGCATGTTGTCAGAAAAATGACACCGTCACCGGACAGGGTATCAATGGATCTGCACATAACAGGCATAAATTAAATAGCCAGCAAAGGCCCCAGCGCACATCCGCCAAGAAGATGCATATGTACGTGATAAACTTCCTGTCCGCCATGACGATTGCAATTAATAATCAAGCGGTAACCATCATCAGCAATCCCTTCCTGCTGCGCAATTTTTCCGGCAACCGTAATCATGCGACCTAAAGCGGCTTCATGCTCGGCGGTGGTGTCGTTAACGGTTGGAATCAACACATTCGGAACAATCAGAATATGGGTAGGTGTACGTGGTGCGATGTCACGGAAAGCAGTGACCAATTCATCCTGGTAGACCACATCGGCAGGAATCTCCCGGCGGATAATTTTACTAAAAATAGTTTCTTCAGCCATGATATATATCCTTTAAAAATCGACACTGGTTAGCAGTGTGCTGGCAGTATGCGTGTTGAATCTGGTTATTTTCAACTTTCTTTGTCGCTTTAAGCAAACTAGTCCTATGGTTATACAGAAAATGCTGTAGCGGACATTCCCAGTTGACGTCCGGCAGCGACAATTCTCTGCCATTCCTGATCTGCAACCGTTACACCGACCTCGGTACGCTGTTGCCGCGTCTGTATCTCCGGCTCACCCGCAATCAATATTGGTGTGTTCGGATCCGTGGCTTTTGAGGAACGGACATACTCCAGCATGTCATCATATTCTCGTTGCAGCCACTCCATGGCAACCAACTGAGAAGGATCGATCACAATGGTCGTCATGTTGTTCACAATCGCTCCCTGGCGTTGGTTGTTTGGCTGAACCGTTCCCCCACCAGACAAAATACCGGCCAGCAACTCTGCCGCCAGTATCAGTCCACCGCCTTTATGCAGGGCAATCGGCCTCAGCGCGCCGGTACTTTCGCCCTCCCACATAACACGGGGATCGTTGGTCGGATGCCCTTTCTGGTCCAGCATGACATCGTCATCAAATGTTTTGCCAGCCAGATAAGCCACTCGTGTTTTCCCCAACGCGACCATGCTGGTAGCAAAATCAAGAATAAACGCTGGGTGCTCGTGAGTGCCAGGGAAAGCGATACAAATCGGATTGGTTCCGAAACGCGCTTCGCTGCCACCAAAAGGTGCAACCAACGGCGGCAGGTCATTAACGTTAACAAAGTGGATGGCTATCATGCCAGCCTCGGCCGCCATTTCTCCATACGTTCCAATTCGGCCAAGATGGCACGTCGATGATAATGTCATCAGGCAGACACCGGTTGTTTTTACTCGCTCAATAGCAGCTTGCATCGCCTCTTTTCCGGTACGCTGACCGAAGCCACGATCACCGGCAAACTGTAGCACAGCACCAGCATCACGTAATAAACGCGCAGGTGTATTCGGGTGCATCAAGCCCTGGGCAATAAAGCTGACATAGTCCGGTAACATGCCGACACCATGGCTATCGTGCCCTTTCAGGTTGGCGGCCACCAGATGATCGGACACACATAACGCTTCATCTTCCTCACATCCTGCCTTTCGTAACAATTCACGCGAAATCTGTATTAACTGGTCGGCTGAAATCTGCATCACTCTTCCCTTCAAAGTATGGTTAATCATGTTGCTACCGGTTGTCCTTTTATCCTACTGCTGAAATCCTCTGAGAGGGAATCGATTATCGGTTTCATGTCCAGACTGTTTTTTACGCATGAAAAAGGGCGCTTTCGCGCCCTGAGTTTGATGACAACGTCTATATAGCGGCGATAATGAGAAGATCGTAAAGGCGCTGCAAGTACCTCCCTGTAAGCTCAAGCCGCGCCATCCCTGGCGCGGATGCTTTACTCCTCTTCCTCATTATCACCGTTCTGACGCTATATCTAAGTTTGTCAACGGTCTGAGGGCGCTTTCGCGCCCTTCTTTCAATAGCAACCCACTACCTGCTTAGTGATTGCGGATATAGTCATCCATATCGGTTTTAAGGTTATCAGACTTGGTACCAAATATAGCCTGGACACCAGAGCCGGCAACCACAACACCGGCCGCACCCAATTGTTTCAGACTAGCCTGATCCACCTTGGCAACATCGCTTACGCTGACACGCAAACGAGTAATACAAGCGTCCAGATTAGTGATATTTTCTTTACCACCGAATGCCGATACCAACGAAGCCGCCATTTCGGTGCTGTTCTGTGAGAGCTGCTCGATAGTGGAATCTTCACGACCAGGTGTTTTCAAGTCCAGTTTAACAATCAGCACACGGAAAATAGTGTAATAAACGAGCGCATAACCAAGGCCCACAATCGGGAACAACCACAGTCTGCTACCGTGGCCACTTAATACGATGAAGTCGATCAGACCATGGGAGAAACTGGTGCCATCTCGCATACCCAGCAGGATACAGATCGGGAATGCCAGACCTGCCAGAATAGCGTGAATTACATAAAGAATTGGCGCCACAAATAGGAAAGAGAACTCAATCGGCTCAGTGATCCCTGTCAGGAAAGAGGTCAATGCCGCTGAGATCATAATCCCACCGACTTTAGCGCGGTTTTCCGGTTTGGCTGTATGCCAAATGGCAATAGCCGCAGCCGGCAGACCGTACATTTTAAACAGGAAACCGCCAGACAGTTTGCCAGCAGTCGGGTCACCCGCCATGTAACGAGGAATATCGCCATGAAATACCTGACCCGCCGCATTGGTGAACTCACCAATCTGCATCTGGAAAGGTACATTCCAGATATGGTGTAAACCAAACGGTACCAGGCTACGTTCGACAAGACCGTAGATAAAGAAGGCTACTACCGGGTTCTGATAAGCCGCCCACTGAGAGAAAGTCTGGATAACGCTTCCCACTGGTGGCCAGATGAAAGACAGAACCAGACCTGTGATAATGGCAGCCAGTCCGGAAATAATCGGTACAAACCGTTTACCAGCGAAGAACCCCAGATACTCCGGCAACTGAATGCGGTAGAAACGATTAAACATATACGCCGCAATGGCGCCTGCAATAATCCCCCCCAGAACCCCAGTATCGGCCAAATGCTTGGCAGCGATTTCTGTCGCTGGCAAATGCAGAACCAATGGTGCCACAACGGCCATGGTTTTGACCATGATGCCATAGGCAACCACTGAAGCCAGTGCTGAAACACCGTCGTTATTGGTGAAGCCCAGCGCGACACCAATAGCAAAAATCAGTGGCATATTGGCAAATACCGAATCACCGGCTTGTGCCATGACACTAGAGACAACCGCAGGTAACCAGCTAAAATTGGCCGATCCGACGCCCAGCAGAATACCTGCAATAGGCAGTACAGATACCGGCAGCATGAGCGACTTACCTACTTTTTGCAGGTTTGCAAATGCGTTTTTAAACATAATTGAGAGTGCTCCTGAGTATATAGTGCTAGTACTTTTATTTTTGATATGGCATTGAAGGTGGGGATAACATTCTTCCCAGTGTTGGGTGTCTTAGCACCCTCATAATTTTTACGCAGAGTAAAATAAATGCCGTGTTCAATGTTTGATAACAGTCACGTTTTAATGTACGGATAGACAGCATCCATACTGAAAGTCTCGTTATTTGTGATCAATCACTAAAAAAAGCCACAACCCGGCCCAGATACAAGCCGAGTTAGGCTTATGTTCTCGTTCATTAATTACGAAGCGAAAAAAAACTCGGCTATTCTCATCCACTATTCAGTGGCGGTCAACCGTGCTGAATCAATATGAAATAGCTGTGAAAAGTTATGGGTTGTAGTCATTGCCAACGTTTCCAGACTGACGCCTTTAAGGACGGACAAATATTCAGCGACGTCACGGACATAGGCAGGCTGATTTTCTTTGCCCCGATAGGGCACCGGTGCTAGCCACGGTGAATCAGTTTCAATCAACATTCTGTCCAGCGGTATATATCGAGCAACCTCGCGTAACTCTTCTGCATTACGAAACGTGACAATACCTGAAAAAGAGATATAGAACCCCATATCCAGCAGTTTCCTTGCTGTCGGCAGATCTTCTGTAAAACAGTGTAATACGCCGCCACAGGCTTCTACGTTTTCTTCTTCCAGAATCGTCAACGTGTCTTCTCGGGCCGAACGGGTATGCACAATGACCGGTTTGTTTAACTCGCGGCCAATGCGGATATGCTCCCGAAAAGACGCTTGTTGCTGCACTTTGGTTTCCTGCTGATAATAATAATCCAGGCCGGTTTCCCCCATTGCCACCACCACAGGAGAAGAAGCCAATTCGCGCAGTTCAGCATAATCATAAGGCGCATCCTGATTAAGCGGATGTACTCCACAGGAAAAAGCGACATTTTCTCTTTCACCGATAAGCTCAGCCATCGCGCGAAAACCCGTCAATGTGGTTGCAACAGCCAACACAAACCCAACATCCCGGCATTGCGCTTTTTCAAGCACATCGGTGACATTTTTATGCAAAGACTGGTAATCCAGTCCGTCAAGATGGCAGTGAGAATCAACTAACAACATATAGCTATCCAGTAGTAATCAGACAGAAAATGGATGGGATGGCAAAAGCGTTGCTACCGACAGATTTTGTTCCCAGTTCAGCAGCCGTTCTGTTAACAATAACTCGCGGTTCACACCGGTTATGACGCGCAACTGATGACGGCATTGTAACCATTGACGCAGTTCATGGTGTAGTCGATCACTGTCCAGCGTGTTCGCCAATTGTTGCACCAGATGAAGCTGATCCTGATTAACCAGATACTCCTCTGCCCCATGCTGACACTTTATGGCATCAAGTAACAATGCAGACAACCAGTGAATTCGATCATCAACATCTTCGTGATTCAACGGAGTAACTAATGGCAAAAAGTTCCGCTGTATCAGACAATCAGACAACGTCAGGCACAGTGTTTGCCGTGGTTTCCAATGTTCAGGCTGCAACAGCTTGGCGGCAGCCAGCGGTGCACCGGCATATAATCTCAGCGCCGTCAGTGTCGCCTGACTGTCCATCGGATAGTGACTACTCAGCCATTGCACGCTATACGCTTCATCCGGCACATCAAGATAGTGGTATAAACAACGGCTGCGAAAGGTGGCCAACAAGCGAGAAGGCTCTCTGCATCCCAGTAAGAAATAGGTCTCCATCGGTGGCTCTTCAAGCGTTTTCAGCAAAGCATTGGCCGCAGCTTCGGTTAATGACTCTGCCAGCGGTAACCAAATCAGTTTCACCCCCCCCTGACGGGCATGCTGATATATTGTCTCCAGCACGTCACGTACTGCATCGACACCCAGACTCTGCTTTCCTTTTTCAGGACGGAGCACATGCCAATCAGGATGCGTACCAGCACTCATCAACTGGCAAGAATGGCATTTCCCGCAACTTTTGATCCCCTCTCGATGCTGACACAATAGCCAGCGACCTAACGCATACACCAGCGAGGCATCGCCCATGCCAGTCAATGCGTGAATCAGCAATGCATGGTGCCCACGTCCTGACTGATACTGCCCAAGCAGTTGACGATAAGCGGTATTAAGCCACGGATACCATTCCATCAGTCTTGTACCTCACCAGAGATTCCCGACTGCCGTAACCACTGCGACAAGACATTGCTAATATTGTTGCCAACTTCGTCAATGGATTGGGACGCGTCAATCGTAATGATACTGTCATCCTGAGCGGCCAATTCCTGGTATCGCGTCCGAGTTCGTTCAAAAAATGCTAGTGACTCCTGTTCGATACGATCCAGTTCACCGCGTTGACGAGCACGCTGAAGGCCCATTGCTGGTGGTAAATCGAGATATAATGTCAAATCAGGACGAAAGTCGCCCAGCACCGTATCACGTAGCGATAGTAATAACTGGGGATCAATACCCCGCCCGCCGCCTTGATAAGCCTGAGAAGAGAGGTCGTGACGATCACCAATTACCCAGATTCCACGAGCCAATGCGGGTTTTATCACATTATCAACTAACTGTACCCGCGCAGCATAAAGCATCAGCAGTTCGGCTTTATCCGTTACCTTCTCACCATCAATCCCTTGCTTAATCAGATCACGCAGTTTTTCTGCCAATGGTGTGCCCCCCGGTTCACGGGTAAACATCACATCCTGAATACCAAACCGGCGCAATGTATCAACTATTACATTTCTAGCACTGGTTTTCCCTGCTCCCTCAAGGCCTTCAATGACAATGAATTTACTGTTCATTATTTTCCTTCGCTGGCCAAAACTGAACGGTACTGCTGAACAGCTCGGTTATGCTCCACCAGGTTGGTGGTAAATGTATGCCCACCTTTACCCGTCGCCACAAAGTAGAAGTAATTTGTTTTGGCAGGATGTGCGGCAGCTTCCAGGGATGCCTTGCCAGGCATCGCAATCGGTGTCGGCGGCAAACCGATAATAATATAAGTATTGTATGGGGTTGGCGTATCAAGCGCTTTGCGCGTAATGACACCATCGTAACTGTCCCCCATACCATAGATAACCGAAGGGTCTGTCTGCAGGCGCATCCCTACCCGTAAACGGTTAATAAAAACCGAGGCGACCAGTGCCCGCTCTTCATTCACCGCCGTTTCTTTCTCGATAATCGACGCCATGGTCAGCAATTCATCCGGTGTTTTATAGGGCAACCCTTCCTGACGTCCCTGCCAAATATTACTGAGTGTTTTTTCCATACGCTGATGTGCGCGCAACAACAGCGATTTGTCGGTCGTACCTGCGGTGTACAGATAAGTATCGGGATAAAACCAGCCTTCTGGGTTAGGTTTATCCTTGATATTCAATGTATCGGCAATATCCTGAACACTTTCATCGCTCAGAGTATGTTTAATATAAGGGGCCTGTTTCAATATCTCCAGCCAGTCTTTCAGGCGGGAACCTTCAATAAAACGAATAGGAAATTGAGCTTCTTTACCACTGGCCAGTAAGGCCAGCATTTCACGGACAGTCATGCCAGGAATAAATCGATAACTGCCGGCTTTGAAGTTCGCCAATTCAGGTTCTATCCGTAATAACCAGGGAAACCATGCGCTCTTCTTCATCACCTGCTTTTCAATCAACAATGTTTCCAGCGCTTCCCGGCCAGTTCCTGTTGGAAGCGTGAAAATGATATCCTGCTTGATCAATAGTGGCGATAGTGCAAAACGCTGTACCTGTTTCCAAAAAACGACTGCGCCAATAATCAGAAAGGTTACGATCAAAAGACCAATTTTGGTTCTCTGCATAAAAATCATGACTCATGGTTAGGGCTCAGAAAATCGTAAAGCTTTCTTGAGCGATAACACCAGGTATTCACCTGATTTACGGGAATTATTGGCATTAATGCATTACAAACTATCAGTTCTTCCGCATCCGCCAATGTCTCCAGCGGCGCATTTACAATCTGCAACCGGAAATCTGACACTGCCAACTGCGCAATAATATGCTGTCGCGCCACGCCATCCACGCCAGCTTGCGATACATCTGGCGTATATACCACGTTTCCCTTGCGCCAGAATAAATTAGCCGCACAGCATTCCACCACCCAACCAGCGGTGTCAAGCACCAAGGCCTCATCAGCACTGGTCTGTTCAAGATGCATACGGATGAATATCTGTTCAAGCCGATTCAGATGCTTTATCCCGGCCAACAATGTGCTTCTGGCTAATCTTACCGGACTAACCGCCAGGCTAATGCCTTCGCTTCGCCAACGTGTATAATGTTCAGGATAATCAGACTGCATAACAATACGCGTGGATCCTTGGCAACCACCAGGGCTGTATCCTCGCCCACCCTGCCCTCGGGTGATGATAACCTTCACAATACCATCTTGATATCCACGAGCAGCCTGATGCATTTCGGCCTCAAGTTTTTTCCACTCCACGGTGGGTAACATCAATTTTTCTGCCGCCTGCTGTAAACGTTGCAGATGACGCTCAAACCATACAATACGATCATTCACCACTCTTGCTGTGGTAAAGCAGCCATCACCAAACTGGGTACCACGATCCAATGCCGACAGTTGTTGTTCCTGTTCGCCATTAATCCAGAGCATAGTATTTACTCCCTCTTGACCAAATCAGCTTGTCAGTGCATGCCATCATTCACAAGTAGTCGCTATCTGATTTTATATAGATCCAAAAAAAAACCCGGTAAAACCGGGTTTTCTACTAAAACATCATATTAGATTTTACGGAATACCAGTGAGCCGTTAGTACCACCAAATCCAAAGGAATTACACAAAGTGTATTCTACGTTGGCTACCTGACGTGCTTCATGAGGAATAAAGTCAAGATCGCATCCCTCATCAGGGTTATCCAGATTAATCGTCGGTGGTACAGCCTGATCACGCAGTGCAAGAATACTGAAGATAGACTCAATAGCACCTGCCGCACCTAACAGATGACCGGTCATGGATTTTGTTGAACTAATCAGCACACGGGAAGCATCTGCCCCAAAGACGGATTTGACAGCTTGCGTTTCCGCTTTGTCGCCCACAGATGTCGAGGTTCCATGCGCATTGATATATCCCACCTGAGAGGTGCTAACTCCGGCATCACGTAGCGCATTTACCATTGCCAATGCAGCTCCAGCACCATCTTCCGGTGGTGAAGTCATATGGTAAGCATCGCTGCTCATACCAAAACCCACTATTTCTGCATAAATTTTGGCTCCGCGCTTTTTAGCATGCTCATACTCTTCGAGTACCATAATACCGGCGCCATCACCCAGAACAAAACCATCACGGTCTTTATCCCAGGGCCGACTGGCAGCCTGCGGATTATCGTTACGAGTCGACAATGCACGGGCAGCGCCAAAACCGCCGACACCCAATGGCGTACTGGCTTTTTCAGCCCCACCAGCCAACATCACGTCCGCATCATCATAAGCAATAATGCGTGCAGCATGGCCAATATTATGCACACCAGATGTGCACGCTGTAGCAATAGAAATACTTGGCCCGCGCAGACCATACATAATAGTCAGATGCCCAGCGACCATATTAACAATGGTAGACGGGACAAAAAACGGACTGATTTTACGTGGCCCGCCATGAACCAGGGAGTTATGGTTTTCTTCAATAAGTCCTAGGCCACCAATACCAGAACCAATTGCAGCCCCAATACGGGGAGCATTGGTTTCCGTAACCTCAAGACCAGAATCCTGCATGGCTTGAATACCGGCCACAATTCCGTATTGAATAAAAGAATCCATCTTGCGTGCTTCTTTACGCGAGATAAATTCCTCACAGTTAAAGTCCTTTACTAAGCCAGCAAAACGCGTTGCATAGGCACTAGTATCGAAATGGTCAATCAGGTTGATACCACTCTGACCGGCAAGCAAAGTATTCCAGCTTGACTCTACTGTATTGCCGACAGGAGATAACATGCCCAGACCAGTCACAACTACTCGACGCTTAGACACGCTGAACCTCCAGGGAGGGAAAAATGATACAGGGGTGCAAAAAAAGAAACTTAGGCGGTCGAATGACCGCCTAGATATGTTCGATTACTGCTGATTAGCCTGAATGAAATCAATGGCTGCCTGAACAGTTGTGATCTTTTCAGCTTCTTCATCTGGAATTTCAGTATCAAACTCTTCTTCCAGTGCCATTACCAGCTCAACAGTGTCAAGAGAATCAGCGCCGAGGTCATCTACGAAAGAAGCATTATTTACCACTTCTTCCGCTTTAACACCAAGCTGCTCAACGATGATTTTCTTAACGCGTTCTTCGATAGTGCTCATACTCTTAAATTTCCTATCAAAACTCGCTTTCGCGATGGTTTTCGTAGTGTATAAAATGTTGAAAAAGATGCAACAAAATCAAGACTGGTCGAACCAAGATTTTGTGCTTTTTTGCGGTTTTCGCCGCAAATTAACGCAAATTACGGTCGTACTCATTAGATCATATACATGCCGCCGTTGACATGCAATGTTTCGCCGGTAATGTAACCCGCCTCATCAGAGGCTAAAAACGCAACAGCACTAGCGATTTCTTTCGCATCACCCAGACGGTTGGCAGGAACATCCGCCAAAATGCCTGCACGTTGTTCATCTGTCAATGCCCGTGTCATGTCAGTTTCAATAAATCCTGGAGCAACAACATTCACCGTGATACCACGAGAGGCGACTTCACATGCCAGAGATTTGCTAAACCCGATCAATCCAGCCTTGGCAGCCGCATAGTTAGCCTGCCCAGGATTTCCGCTGGAACCAACAACAGAACCGATGGTTATAATACGACCAAAACGTTTTTTCATCATGGTACGCAATACGGCCTTGGATAGGCGGAATACTGAACTTAAGTTCGTATCCAGCACATCCTGCCATTCATCGTTTTTCATGCGGATCAGCAAATTATCTCGAGTAATACCGGCATTATTGACGAGAATGTCAATATCACCAAATTCCGCATGGATACTTGCCAACACACTCTCAATTGAAGCCGCATCAGCGACATTCAACAGGTAACCTTTTCCCTTTTCTCCCAACCAGGCACTAATATCTGCAGCCCCTTTTTCACTGGTTGCAGTGCCAATAACTTTTGCGCCACGTGCAACCAATACTTCAGCGATGGCCCGTCCAATTCCACGACTGGCTCCGGTAACCAGAGCAATTTTTCCGTCAAAAATCATATTTTCACCGTTTCTATTGTTCAAGTGCCGCTGACAGAGAAGCAGAATCGTTTACTGCTACCGCAGTCAGGGTACTAACGATTCTTTTAGTTAATCCGGTTAAAACTTTACCCGGCCCGACTTCTAGTAATGTTTCCACACCCTGCGAAGCCATGAATTCGACACACTCAGTCCAACGTACCGGATTATGAAGCTGGCGAACCAGCGCGCTGCGTATCGCCTCTGACGAGGTTTCAATGCGTGCATCCACGTTATTCACCACGGGAATATGGGGAGAACAAAACGTGATTATCTCCAATGCATCCGCCAACTTACGGGCAGCAGGTTCCATCAAAGCACAATGCGAAGGAACACTCACGGGTAAAGGTAAAACACGCTTCGCCCCCGCCGCTTTACAAAGGCCCCCGGCACGTTCGACCGCTTCCTTGTTACCAGCAATAACAACCTGACCCGGAGAGTTAAAATTAACCGGCGAAACTACCTGTCCATGCGCAGCCTCAATACAAGCACCAGTAATCAATTCGTTATCCAGACCGATGATGGCATACATAGCACCAGTACCTTCAGGTACAGCTTCCTGCATCAATTTACCGCGTAATTCAACCAAACTGACCGTTTGCTTGAAATCCAATACTCCAGCGCAAACCAGAGCAGAATATTCACCAAGGCTATGACCAGACATCAATGCAGGAATTCTGCCACCTTGCTGTTGCCAAACCCGCCATATAGCAACAGAAGCCGTCAGTAGCGCTGGCTGTGTCTGCCATGTTTTATTCAATTCTTCTGCAGGCCCTTGCTGAACCAGCTGCCAAAGATCATACCCCAAAGCAGCAGATGCCTCGGCAAAGGTTTCTGCTATTTGCGGGAACTTTTCAGCTAATTCAGACAACATACCCATTGATTGGGAACCTTGTCCAGGGAACACCATTGCAAATCGCGTCATATCAAAAATCCTGTTTACTCAAAAACGAACCAATGCCGAACCCCAGGTAAAACCGCCACCAAAGGCTTCCAACAAGACTAATTGTCCGCGTTTGATACGCCCATCACGCACCGCCTCATCCAAAGCGGAAGGAACTGAAGCGGCTGAAGTATTACCATGACGATCCAGAGTCACAACAACCTTATCCATGCTCATACCTAATTTTTTAGCCGTTGCGCTAATGATGCGCAGGTTCGCCTGATGGGGCACTAACCAATCCAGTTCGCTTTTATCGTGATTAGATGCCACCAGCGTTTCTTCAACGATGTGGGCCAATTCTGTCACCGCAACTTTAAAAACCTCATTACCCGCCATTGTCAGGTAAGCGGATTCTTGACCAGTACGCTCCGGATTGGGTAACGTCAGTAACTGACCATAGCGGCCATCTGCATGTAAGTGCGTGGAAATAATGCCTGACTCTTCAGATTTGGTTAACAGCATTGCACCCGCACCGTCACCGAACAGGATCAGTGTGCCACGATCGGTCGGATCCAAAGTACGAGACAATGTATCTGCTCCAATTATCAAAGCATAATCCACTGCACCATTTTTCACATACTGGTCAGCAACACTAAGTGCATAAGTAAAACCAGCACAGGCGGCCGCAAGATCAAAGGCGATAGTATCTTTGATTCCCAGCATTTGCTGGATCTGGCAAGCCGAACTTGGGAAAGCATGACTGGAGGAAGTCGTTGCAACAATCAGCAATCCAACCTTGTTTTTATCCACGTCTGCCATTTCAAGCGCTTTCTGAGCTGCACGACACCCCATTGTTGCAACACTTTCATCAGGTGCCGCAATGCGTCGTTCACGGATACCGGTACGAGTAACAATCCATTCGTCTGACGTATCCACCATTTTTTCTAAATCAGTATTTGTCCTGATTTGTGCGGGCAAATAGCTTCCCGTTCCGATAATTTTTGTATACATGTACGCTTAGTCACTCTTGGGTAATACAGCTTCTAGTCGCGCAGCAATCCGCTCCGGAAGTTGCCTCTGTACCGTCTGCATCGCCTGTTCAATAGCTACCGCAAACGCGTTTTGGTTCGCGGCACCGTGGCTCTTAATTACAGTTCCACGTAATCCTAACAGACATGCGCCATTATAGTGGTCAGGGTTCAGGTGCTTAAAACGCTTCGCAAGTCGTTTTTGCAACCAACGCCCCAAAAATTTCAGCCACCAGGACGGTTTTTGTCTGTGTTCTGAACCCGAAGAAAATTTCAGAAGCGACAAAAACATCCTCACCACACCTTCCAGAGTCTTCAATGCGACATTACCCACAAAGCCGTCACAGACCATCACATCTGTCTTGCCGGTCAGTAATTCATTACCTTCCAAATAGCCAATATAGTTGATCGACGGTGTCATTCTTAACTGCGCGGCAGCTTCTCGGATATTATTAAGGCCTTTGCTCTCTTCTTCACCAATATTCAGAAGTGCTACACGAGGATTTGTCAGTCCCAACACTTCTTCTGCCATGACCGCGCCCATCACGGCAAACTGCACCAACATGGTACTACTACACTCCACATTGGCACCCAAGTCCAAAATGACCGTTTTGCCCTGTCGCTGGTGCGGCAACAAGGTAACCAAGGCAGGGCGCTCAATTCCCTCAAGCGGCTTTAACAGCAATTTTGCCAACCCCATCAATACTCCGGTATTACCAGCACTGACACATGCCTCTGCCCGCCCTTCCTTTATCAACTCCAATGCGACACGCATAGAGGTTCCCCTACTGTTACGGATCGCCTGTGATAGACGAACATCACCAGAGATTACCGATTCAGCGGGTACAACATCCAAGCGGGAAAGTAGAGAGGAATCGACGTTATCAAGTAATGGAATAAGTACAGCAGGATCGCCAACCAATAACAAATGGAGGCTTGGACTGGAAGCCAGTGCCTGCAATGCCGCAGGCACTGTGACGCAAGGGCCAAAATCCCCGCCCATTGCATCCAACGCCAAAGTTAGGCGTGTCAATGTATTTCCTTGCTGAAATTCGCAGGAATTACTTGGCAACGACCTTACGACCGCGGTAGTAGCCATCCGCAGTGACGTGATGACGCAGATGAGTTTCGCCAGAAACTTTATCTACGGAAATTGCAGAAGTGGTCAGCGCATCGTGAGCACGACGCATACCACGCTTGGAACGGCTAGGTTTATTCTGTTGTACGGCCATGGACCTTACTCCTTAATTACTTATGCTTTAAACTGGCTAATACGGCAAATGGATTGGGTTTTTCTGCCTCTTCCGGCAACTTACCAAATATCATATCCGCGTCGGACACTTCACAGTGTTCAGAATCATGCACCGGAGCAATTGGCAAAGACAGAATGATTTCATCTTCAATCATTGCCAATAAATCAACCTCACCGAACTCATTGACTTCGATCGGCTCATATACTTCCGGCAAAGCTTCGGCCTGCTCATCATTGATGATCGGGCTAAAACAGAACGTAGCGTGAACTTGATGCTTGAAAGGCTTGTTACAACGCTGGCAAAGTAATGTCACCGCAACATCAGCGCTTCCATTAATCACAGCCAATCTTTGGTTATCAATACTGAATGACAACACAGCTTCAATATCACTGTCCACACTCACCACTGATTCGGCAACACGCATTACTTGTTCAGCAGTATAGATACCAACATAATCTAAACGCTTTTGAGCAGTGCGAACCGCATCAAGGGTTAAGGGTAATTTTACCTTTTGCATAGGGCGCGCATATTAACGTCGTAACGACATAGAGTCAAAGAAAAAGGTAGTGAAGCAGTTCACTTACCTCTATTCGCTTCCTGAGCGGCGCTCAGTGTAGAATGCCTTTCATCATTACGCTATGGTTTCTAAAAAAATTTATGCATCAAATCGTTCTCGCATCTACTTCTATTTATCGCAAGTCTCTGCTGGAAAAGCTGGATATCCCTTTTATTTGTGCATCACCCAACGTGGATGAAACACCACTCCCCGGGGAAGATGCCACTGCGCTTGTCATACGTCTGGCAGCAGCAAAAGCACAGGCACTGGCTACCCGATATCCCAGACATTTAATCATCGGTGCTGATCAAGTTTGTGTTCTGTCTGGCAAAATCACAGGGAAACCTCATAACAAGGATAATGCTATGCGGCAATTACGTCAGATTAGCGGAAATTGTGTTACTTTTTTTACCGGATTATCACTGTTAAATAGTGGGACACAACATCTTCAATGCATCGCAGAGCCTTTTGACGTGTACTTCCGGCACCTTAGCGACACAGAGATCGAACATTACGTAGATAAAGAACAACCCTGGGATTGCGCTGGCAGTTTCAAAAGTGAAGGGTTGGGGATCACATTATTTGAAAGATTGTCAGGCCGCGATCCCAATACCCTAATTGGGCTACCGTTAATCGCTTTATTGGAAATGCTGCGTAAAGAAGGGGTTCACCCACTCCTGCAATAAACGGCATCAGAAAAAATGCCTGTAACAGCGACAGGCGTTATGCATCATTTTTTAGCCTGTCGCAAGACCCGCAGACAGTGCTGTAGTTCCTTATCCATTGGAGCTTCGAGCCGCAATGTTTCTCCCGTATTAGGATGTTCAAAGCATAGCGCCTGCGCATGAAGAAAGAGCCGTTTTAATCCGGTTTCCGCCAGTTGTCGGTCAAAATCACGATCACCATAACGGTCATCACAAGCGATAGGATGGCCAGCATATTGCGCATGTACCCGAATTTGGTGTGTCCTTCCCGTTACGGGGCTGGCTTTGACCAACGTAGCATGTTCGAACCGCTCTTCGACTTTAAAATGAGTCTCTGATGCTTTTCCTTCACTATTTACCCGGACAATACGTTCTCCGCTTTGAAGAACATTCTTAAATAGTGGTGCCTGCACAGCTTTGCAATGAGATTGCCATTGTCCCCGAACCAGCGCCAGGTAATCCTTCTGCATATTTTTCATCCGTAACTGCTCGTGAAGAGCCCGTAATGCAGAACGTTTCTTGGCCACCAGCAACACACCAGACGTATCCCGATCCAGTCGGTGTACCAGTTCAAGGAAACGTGACTCCGGCCTCAGAGCCCGCAAGGCCTCAATAACGCCGAAGCTGAGGCCACTGCCACCATGTACAGCGGTACCAGAAGGTTTATTCAGCACTAATAGATAGTCGTCCTCATAAATTATGCAATCTGCTAATGCAGAGACTTTATCAAGACTGGCCGAAACAGTGCTCTCAGCCCGTTCTGACTGCCGTACAGGCGGAACACGGATCTCATCGCCATCAAGCAATTTATATTCCGGCTTAACCCTTTTCTTATTCACACGCACTTCACCTTTACGCAAAATGCGATAAATCATGCTTTTTGGCACACCTTTAAGACGAGTGCGCAAAAAATTGTCTATTCGTTGACCTGCCTCTTCAGCAGAAATCGTCAAAAATTGTACTGATGGATTATCTGTTTTCATGAAACGGGATTCTAAAGAGCACAGGTAGATAGCGCCACATCTTTTTCTATGCTTAACTGTCAGTCTGACTTATGAAGATATTGTTAGAGTGGTTTGCCTCGCCGGTACTAGTATCAACTATTGCTAGTTTGGTTAAAAACAGCACGACAAGCTTTATACAGACAGGCAAAGTCACCTTGCTATAAACGTGTCAGCAATGGAATAATGCTTTAGTTTTCCATGCTGATTTCCATTAGAACAAGGGAAATTGCGGAATTATTATATTTGCCTGATTACACATAAACGCAGCAATGGCGTAAGACGTATTGTTTAATCAAGCAGTTAGCGAGCTGCGGTTTGCAGCTTGGCCGGCATATGGAATCAGGTCTGGTAACATACTTTCAGAAGCTGTTCCCGCAGTAAATGCGCTGTAACTCCCGCCAGGATCTACAGGCTACCGAAAAATGCGTCTCTATGCAGTCGACAACCGGGAGGTTGACGTCTCTGCAATAAGCCTCGAGGCCATCGGTTCTCTCCGGTCATGCACCGTATTTATCCGCAGCTCTATCAATAATGTATTGTAAAAATAATGAGTAAGTTACGATGAAAAGAATGTTGATTAACGCAACTCAGCAAGAAGAGTTGCGTGTTGCCTTGGTTGATGGTCAACGCCTCTATGATTTGGACATTGAAAGTCCGGGTCATGAACAAAAGAAAGCAAATATCTACAAAGGTAAAATCACACGCATTGAGCCAAGTCTGGAAGCAGCATTTGTTGATTATGGTGCAGAACGGCATGGCTTCCTCCCACTTAAAGAAATCGCGCGCGAATATTTCCCCAGTAATTACTCTTCTCACGGTCGCCCGAACATCAAAGATGTTTTGCGTGAAGGACAAGAAGTTATCGTTCAGGTCGATAAGGAAGAGCGTGGTAACAAAGGGGCAGCGCTTACAACGTTTATCAGTCTGGCCGGCAGTTATCTGGTGCTAATGCCAAACAATCCAAGAGCCGGTGGAATTTCTCGCCGAATTGAAGGTGATGATCGTACAGAACTGAAAGAAGCACTGGGTTCATTACAGTTACCCGATGGTATGGGGCTTATTGTCCGTACCGCCGGTGTAGGGAAATCGGCTGACTCTCTGCAATGGGATTTGGCTTTCCGCTTAAAGCACTGGGAAGCCATTAAAAAAGCAGCAGAAGGCCGACAGGCACCGTTCCTGATTCACCAGGAAAGCAATGTGATAGTGCGCGCATTTCGTGATTATCTGCGTCAGGATATCGGCGAAATTCTGATCGACAATCCAAAAGTTCTCGAATTAGCCAAAGAACATATTGCTGCATTGGGTCGCCCAGATTTCAGTAGTAAAATCAAGCTGTACAGCGGTGAGATTCCACTGTTCAGCCATTATCAGATCGAGTCTCAAATTGAATCGGCCTTCCAGCGCGAAGTCCGACTGCCTTCCGGTGGCTCTATCGTTATCGACAGCACGGAAGCATTGACAGCTATAGATATCAACTCAGCACGGGCTACCCGTGGAGGGGATATCGAAGAGACGGCATTTAACACCAATCTTGAAGCCGCAGATGAAATTGCACGGCAACTGCGTCTGCGCGACCTCGGTGGCCTGATTGTCATTGATTATATTGATATGACCCCAGTACGCCATCAGCGAGAAGTTGAAAACCGTCTGCGTGATGCTGTTCGTCAGGATCGTGCCCGTATCCAGATTGGGCGGATTTCACGCTTTGGCCTGTTAGAAATGTCTCGTCAACGTCTCAGCCCTTCGTTGGGTGAATCCAGCCATCACGTATGTCCACGTTGTAGCGGAATGGGAACTATCCGGGATAATGAATCCCTGTCATTGTCCATCTTGCGTTTGATTGAAGAAGAGGCGCTGAAGGAGAATACCCAAGAGGTTCACGCCATTGTTCCGGTACCTATCGCCTCTTACCTGCTGAACGAAAAACGTGATGCCGTAAACGCAGTTGAAAAACGACAAGGCGGTGTACGAGCAATTATCGTTCCGCACGATGGTATGGAAACGCCACATTATTCTGTCGTCCGCGTTCGCAAAGGCGAAGAGAAGCCGACGCTCAGCTACCTGCTTCCCCAATTGCTGGAAGCTGAAACTCAGCAGGCACTGGAAGAACAACAGCCTATTGAACGGAAAATACCGGAACAACCCGCACTGGCAACCTTTACCATGCCGGACATTCCACTTTCTGAGAAAAAAGTGCCAGCTGTCTCCCCCTCCCCGGCGACATCATCTGAAACCAACTCAGCACCTACTGAACCTGGTTTATTCGGTCGGCTGTTTGGTGCATTGAAAGGCATTTTCGCCTCTCCGGCTACCGAGACGGATAAGAAAGAAGACACCGTACCCGTTGTTACTGAAGAACCACGCCAGGAGCGTCGGAATAACAGCCGTCGCCAGTCCAGCAATCGCCGTGACAGAACTCCCCGCGAGAACAGAGAACCGCGTGAAGATCAGCGCCGGAATAAGCGCGCACAGAACGTCGTATCCGATGATGATCAAAACCAAAGTAGTACTGCTGCTGCCGCAACGACTGAAAAAGCACCTCATGATGAACAGCGTCGCGAACAACGAGCAGATCGTCAGAAACGTCGACAGGAAGAAAAACGGCCGACACAACCAGAAGTCAAAGCGCTCGATACCACTGTCGAGAGTGCAGAAGAGACCTCCCCGTCGGCGGAACAGGATAAGCCAGCTCCGGTAATGCAACGTCGTCAGCGTCGTCAGTTAACGCAAAAAGTCCGTGTTCGTGATGTATCTACCACGGATGATGTTGTTGATACGTCAATCGGTATTATTGAGGAAGTTTCTCTGGTGCTGCCCCATCAGGCTGATGTGGAAGAAGCATCGGTTGAAGTTGAAGGTAATTCTAATGGAGTGGAAAACCATCAGATCACAGAAACTAATCGTGGTGGTACCACTGGTGAAAATGGGATGCCACGGCGCTCACGCCGCTCTCCTCGGCATCTACGCGTCAGCGGACAACGCCGTCGTCGCTATCGTGATGAGCGTTATCCGGTCAGTTCCCCTATGCCATTGGCCCAGGCTGCATCTGCACCTGAAATAGCATCAGGGAAAGTCTGGATTAAATATCCTGTAGCACAGCCTCAATTGCCTGAAGTTGATGAGGAACAGATACAGGACGTGATGCCTTCATCTGAATTACCCTTGTTGCCGGTAGCTGCGGCTACAGAAAATACGCTCGCGACTGAAACTGTTGTGACGGAAACATCCCACGACATGCCACCAGAAGTTAAGTCTGTAGCCACTGACGCTGAGGTAGATACGATAACTGCACCAGAAGAAGCAGTTACCGCACAATCGCCATCACCGCTGGAAACACATCTCTCACACGATGTATCCCCGGCTCTTGAAACTGACATTAACATTATTGAGGAAGTCGCCGCACTGACTCAAGAGACATCTTCAGATGTTGCTGTTCAGCCAATCGTCGAGGAAATACAGGAAGCGGCGCCGTTATCTCCACAGATAATCGACGTTCAACCTGTTGGTGAGCGACCAGAACCTTATGTCGCAGCACCTCAGTCTGCACCCTCACCCGTCATTGAACAGCATGATGCTGATGATAAGTCACATTATCACCATGCAACTGCACCGATGACAAAAGCACCAGCCCCCTCTTATGTGCCTGACACGCCAAAATTGAGTGACTGGCAGCGCTCAGGCTACCATTTTGATGGTAAAGGAGCAGCAGGCGGCCATGCCGCAGCTAATCAGGCTAGTGTACCAGCGACAAAACCATCATCAACGACTGAAGACTGACCATAAAAAAGCACCACGTAAGTTCATCTCGTGGTGCTCTGTTTTTTTCTCTATGCCCGTCTATGACGGGCTTTTTATGCAATAGATTTCAATAACTTGATGTCCATACCTTCAATTTTACCCTTTAGCTGTGCAACTAACTGTTGGAAATGTGGCGTTTGTTCATGTTCATTCAGCACATCCTGACTTTTCCAACGTTCAAAAAACACAAAAGTACCTGGTTTGTTGATTTCTTCATGTAAATCATACTGTAGATTCCCAGCCTCCTGACGACTAGGGTCAACTACCTGTTTTAGTACTGCCGTGACTTCCTGAATGCATCCAGGTTTGGCCTGCACACTGGCAACAATACGAATTTCCATAACTATCCTCTACTATTTACATAAGTATTTGAATGTTTAACCATAAAACGCTAGTACGGAATTAATTTCAACCGTTTATCAACAAACGGATGCATTGATGGGACTTTCCGCTTATGCTTATTCCCCGCCGTATCAGTTCATTAATTATGATGTTTATTCACTGACCGCCGGAGCGTTATTCATGACCCCCTTGCCAAATGTTCTGAAGATTCGTCGCCCTGACGACTGGCATCTTCACCTACGTGACGATCAGATGCTTAAAGCTGTCCTGCCACACACCAGCCGCTTTTTCGCCCGAGCCATCGTTATGCCAAATCTGACGCCGCCCATAACGACAGTTGCAGGTGCCGTCGCTTACAGACAACGCATTCTAGACGCGCGCCCGGCAGGGGATAATTTTCAGCCGCTGATGACATGCTATCTGACGGACTCTCTTGATAAGGCAGAACTGGAATCAGGTTACGAACGGGGCATATTCACTGCCGCCAAACTCTACCCCGCTCATGCGACAACTAATTCCAGTCATGGCGTGACTGACATCAGGACAATTTATCCCGTACTGGAAATGATGCAAAAGCTAGGCATACCACTGCTGGTTCATGGTGAAGTCACTGACCCTGCGGTAGACATATTTGATCGGGAAGCCCGTTTCATTGAGAGAGTCATGGAGCCGTTACGAAAGCAGTTTCCTGAGTTGAAGGTTGTTTTCGAACACATTACAACACGAGAAGCAGCACAATATGTACAAGAAGGGGATCACTTTCTGGCTGCCACTATTACCCCTCAACATTTAATGTTTAACCGTAACCACATGTTAGTTGGCGGTATTCACCCCCATCTTTATTGCCTACCGATACTAAAACGTAATGTGCATCAACAGGCACTGCGTGATGCAGTTACTAGCGGTTGCAAAAAATTCTTCCTGGGGACCGACTCAGCTCCCCATGCCCGACATTACAAAGAGTCATCCTGTGGATGTGCCGGAGTTTTTAATGCGCAGGCAGCATTAAGTGCTTATGCAACTGTGTTTGAAGAAATGAATGCGCTGGATCAACTAGAAGCCTTCTGTTCACTTAATGGCCCTCATTTTTATGATTTACCGGTAAACGACTCGTTTATTGAACTCCATCGTGAAGCCACCATATTCCCAGAAGAGGTTCAAGCTGGTGACAACGTATTGATCCCATTCCTTGCTGGCCAGACATTAAACTGGTCTATTCGCTGATCGGCTTTCTTCACCCTGCTCCGACAGGGTGAAACCTCACTTACCCGTAAATAAAAATTTTCATTCAATGTCTTGTCCTTCTGCGTTAACAGCTGTATAAATAAACAGTTAACTTTGGAGGATATCATGCACGTCGAAGTCACTATAGCAAAAACATCAATCCTGCCCGTTGGTGCCATTGAGGCGCTAACTCATGAGCTCAGTTTGCGAATTAGCCACTATTACCCGGAAACGGCGGTTAAGGTACGCTACGCCGCAGCCAACAATCTGAGTGTTTTGGGAGGGAGTAAGGAAGACAAAGAAAAGATCTCAGAAATTTTACAGGAAACCTGGGAGAGTGCTGACGATTGGTTTATATCTGAATAATGAGAATCCACATATCATGAATTTGCACAATATGAATGATCGTTTTTCTCCTTCATCATTTAGCTTTTTCGGCTTAGAGGCGGACTCAACAGTGTAGCTGCACCTTGTTTTTATTGAGATCTGCCTACATTACTATTTGCCAATGAAGCAATAGCTTCCTCATGTTAACGGGTTTTATTGTTTATCACTCTCTGTATCTCGTCTGAATAATTATTGACCGACATCTTTATTTGCAAATTTCCTACAATTAATTTCCATAAATGAATCCAGCAACGATATACTGATATTGCTCACTTGATAAGAGCCGCCTTAAACCTCGTTAGTCACTCACGTTAGTAACTAGTCAATAAGGGGTATTTATGGACAGAAAAAATGAAGTTATTCAAACACATCCACTCGTGGGTTGGGATATCAGTACCGTTGACAGTTATGACGCAATGATGATTCGCTTGCATTATTTATCAAAAGCGGATCAAACACCCGATGAGGCGCAAGTTGATCGCACACTGTGGTTAACAACAGATGTGGCAAGACAGCTTATTTATATTTTAGAAGCCGGTATTGCCAAGATCGAATCGACTGAATTTCAAGCTATTGATTACCTAAAGCACTGATATTTTATTTTTATATTTACATCAATTTTCTTTTCAGCACTATAGACACCGCTCTTAATGAGCGGTGTCTTAGCTCACAGAGCCTCTTTTTAATTTCAGGTAAATCTTCTCGTTAATAGGCACATCGACTCATATTATGTGTGACTTTATTCAAATTTGAGCGTTTAGTAAAACCAAACCATACTGTCTATTTTCCTGAAATCAATTGGTAACTCAGATAAGCAATATCTTGTTTATTTACTCATTTCATTCCAGGTTTATGTAGCGTTAAATTCAATAATTTTTTTGATTTATTGAAAATTTTCATGCCATTTTCCCGGTTACTACGATGGGATCGTTGTTCTTCAAGTGATAACTTTCGCTCTTCCTGACACGCTGAACTACAGCATCCTTCATATTTTTCCGCACATACAGAACATTGAATAAACAGTAAATGACACCCCTCATTACGGCAATTAGTGTGACTGTCACATGGCGTTCCACATTGGTGACAATGCGCAATGATATGTTCTGAGATACGTTCGCCCATACGTTCATCAAACACAAAGTTCTTGCCAATAAACTTGAGCGGCAGACCTTTGACTTTGGCTTGTCGTGCATACTCAATAATGCCACCTTCGACATGATAAACATTTTTAAAGCCACGATGCAGTAGATATGCGCTAGCCTTCTCACAGCGAATGCCCCCAGTACAATACATGACAATATTTTTTTCACGTGAATCAGTAAGCATATCCACTGCCATCGGAAGCTGTTCCCGGAAGGTATCTGAAGGAATTTCTATCGCATTCTCAAAATGACCAACTTCATATTCATAATGATTACGCATATCAACAAACAGCGTATCGGGGTCTTCGGCCATCTGATTAACCTGTTCCGCTTTCAGATAATGCCCGACCAGAGATGAATCAAACGTCGGGTCGTCAATACCGTCAGCCACGATCCTGTCACGAACTTTCATCCGCAAAACCCAAAATGATTTTCCATCGTCATCCAGAGCTATATTGAGTCGAATGTGATCAAGTTCTGAATGAGTGCTAAATAATGTTGTCTTGAAGTCGTCAAAGCGGCTCTGCGGTATGCTGATTTGTGCATTGATACCTTCCTGAGCAATATAAATCCGACCAAAAACATTAAGTGCAGTGAACGCCATATATAATCGGTCGCGAAAAACCTGTGGGTCATCAATATGAAAATATCGGTAAAAGGAGATGGTCATGCGAGGCTCTGTTTCTGCGAGCATGCGCGCCTTCAACTCCTCATTGGAAACACGGTTATGTAGCACTGGCATGGTGTACTTTCCTGTTTTTGATGAGATTAGAACATCAACGCCATGTTATGGCATTGTTGCTTAAATGTGTGGGCTGGCATGATACCTGATTGGACACTATCTGTCAGGATAGTAAAATTGCTATCAGGATATAAAAATCAAGTTTTCTGCTATATATACAATGATGTTCTGTTTCATTTATTGCCATCAAAAGTTAAAACGATCAATAGCGGATGTTATTATAATCCTCATGTTGAATTTTCGTATAAAAATTAGGCTGTAGCATAGTAACCACAGATGCTATCAATGCAGTGGTGATCCACCTGCCGAGTGAGTTCTGATTTCTAACCATTAACAACTGGCACTGTTTGTGCCGATTTTGATACTTGAGACCATGACACAAATCCCTTCATTTAATCGCTCTCTGCTTCACCCCCGTTACTGGCTAACATGGCTAGGCATTGGTGTTCTCTATCTGATCGTGCTGCTTCCCTATCCAATTATCTATCATATTGGTACTGCATTAGGACGTCTGGCAATGCACTTTCTGAAGCGACGCGTAGAAATTACCCACCGCAATCTTGAACTTTGTTTTCCTGATATGTCTCTGGAAGAACGTAATGTCATGGTGAAAAAAAACTTTGAGTCTGTAGGAATGGGGATAATGGAAACCGGTATAGCCTGGTTTTGGCCAGACTGGCGAATCAACCGTTGGGTTACCGTCATCGGGATAGAGCACATGTTGCCATTGCGACAGGAAAAACGGGGTATTATGCTGATTGGCCTGCACTTCCTTACTTTGGAATTGGGCGCACGTATCTTTGGAATGCAAAACGCCGGCATCGGTGTTTATCGACCCAATGACAATAAATTGCTCGACTGGTTACAAACCTGGGGAAGAATGCGCTCCAACAAATCCATGCTGGATCGCAAAGATCTGAAAGGTATGATTCGAGCGCTCAAACAGGGTGAAATTATATGGTATGCACCAGACCATGATTATGGCCCACGTAGTAGCGTCTTTGTTCCTCTGTTTGCGGTAGATAAAGCGGCCACCACCGTAGGGAGTTACATGCTGGCCCGTGCAGCCAAACCGGCGGTTGTCCCATTTGTCCCCCGCCGACTGCCTAATGCCAACGGATATGAATTAATTATTCAGCCAGCAGAAACGGATATACCGCTTGAAAATGAAGAAACCACCGTTGCCTGGATGAATAGTCTCATTGAGCAAAATATCTTGCTGGCACCGGATCAATATATGTGGCTGCATCGCCGCTTTAAGACACGCCCGGAAGGGGAGCCTTCCCTTTATTAAGTTGGAAAACTCACTGAGAATACCCTTTGATGCCATGTAATATTCGATTTACTGGCATAAGACCAGAGGCACATACTGTTAGTTAAGTTTCAGCAGCATTGCCTCTATCACCGGTTCGGAATATGTATCATTTGTATTAGGAATTTATGACCTCTGAAGCAGAACCGATTGATTGGAAGCGCAATCTGTATGTTACTTGGCTAGGCTGTTTTTTTACCGGCGCTGCATTCAGTCTAGTCATGCCTTTCCTACCACTCTATGTGGAACAACTTGGCATCACGGGTCATGAAGCCTTGAATCTGTGGTCAGGCCTGGTCTTTAGTATTACCTTCCTTTTTTCTGCTATCGCGTCACCATTCTGGGGAAGACTCGCCGACCGTAAAGGGCGAAAGCTGATGCTATTACGTTCTGCACTTGGCATGGCTATAGTCATGGTATTAATGGGTCTCGCGCAAAATATTTGGCAATTTTTATTTCTGCGTGCTGCCTTAGGTATGCTGGGAGGTTTTGTTCCTAATGCTAATGCACTCATCGCCACACAAGTACCACGCCACCGAAGTGGATGGGCCCTGGGGACACTGTCAACCGGTGCCGTCAGTGGTGCATTAATAGGTCCACTGATCGGTGGTTATCTTGCTGATATATATGGACTCAAACCTGTGTTTTTCATTACAGCATCTGTGCTCTTTTTGTGTTTTGTGATTACACTTTTCAGTGTTCGTGAGCACTTTGCGCCGGTAGACAAGAAACACATGTTGAATGGAAGACAAGTGATGACTTCACTTAAAAATCCAAAACTTATTCTCAGCTTATTTGTTACAACGATGATTATTCAGATCGCTACCGGTTCTGTCGCCCCGATTCTTACTTTATATGTAAGGGATCTGGCTGGACAAACTCAAAATCTGGCCTTCATTAGCGGTATGATAGCGGCGATTCCTGGAATTTCCGCGTTAATCAGTGCTCCCCGGCTAGGCAAACTCGGTGTAAGCGCCAATTTAACCCCACCTACCAATAATACCACCCTCGCGGCATAGTGCTCCTAACCACAAGGAGCACATTATGACATCTCACGAAAAACAGCAATACTGGTCTCAACTCTTTGTACAACAAGCTCAAAGTGACCTCTCCATTACCAATTTTTGTAAAGCCCACCAGATTAATATCGGCACCTATTATTACTGGAAACAAAAACTCAGCGACCACTCATCCACACTGCGGATTCACCCAGTACGCGTACAAGAATACCGCGACTTATCGCCTCATGGGGTGGTGATACTCTCACTGCCTTCCGGACTGTCGGTCGAACTGCCCGCCGACTTACCCGCTCACCACATCCAGAGCTGGGTTAACGCGCTGCTATGTTAGTCCCCCATTCGGGTATTTACCTCGTCTCCGGTTCTACCGACATGCGCAAATCAATTGATGGATTGTCTCTGATCGTCGCCGATGTGCTGGAGATGGATCCACTGAGCCAAGCCTGGTTCATCTTCTGCAATCGCGCGCGCGATAAAATCAAAATCCTCTTCTGGGATACCAACGGCTTCTGGCTCTATTATCGACGCCTGGAAAAAGGCCGCTTCAAATGGCCAGCACCCAAACCCGATAATGCGATACACATCAGCCAGGCTCAGCTCCATTGGCTCTTGTCGGGGCTCACTATCGAGCATGCTCAAGCGCATAAGCCGCTGCATCACTTAAACGTGTGACCGGTAAAACTGATCGTCATTTGTCACTTGAACGATCCTTTTAGGCTGTCACACTTGACTCATCTTATTACGATGAGCCTTGACCATGACTGACTTGCCCGATGATGTTGACCAACTGAAAGCCATGTTGCTGCAACTTCAGGCCGAAAATGGCTCGCTCAAAGAGGCACTTCATACGCAAGCAGAAGCGGTGGTTGAACTTGAAAATCGGCTTCAACTGCTTATTGAGCAACTCAACCTAAGCACATCCAGACGCTTCTCGGCCCAAAGTGAGCACGTGCCTAAAGGCACCTTCAACGAAGCCGAGCAACAACATGCCATCAGCAAACCTGCGCCAGCACACCACAAAAAAGGTCGTAAACCGCTACCCAAAGCGCTTGAGCGTGACGTCCACACTCACACGCTGAATGCGCCGCACTGCGAATGTTGTGGTCATGAGCTGCATCCCTGTGGCGTCGAAACGTCTGAGCAGTTAAAAATCATCCCACAACACGTCAGCGTCATTCGTCACGAACGTACCAAATACGCATGCCGCCACTGTGAGTCCACCGAAATGCGCAGCAAAATCGTCACCGCGCCCAAGCCACCGAGCATGATCCCCAAAAGCATCGGCTGTCCAGAAACCTTTGCCGCCGTGGTCACCGCTAAATATGTTGATGCGTTGCCGCTCTATCGCCAGGAAGAGATATTAAAACGCAGTGACATTGAACTGAGCCGCACAACATTGGCCAACTGGTGCGTGCAACTGGGCAGTAAAGTTGGGGTCATCATTGAAGCAATGAAAGGTCACTTGCTGGCTGAGCCTCTCATCTGCGCCGATGAAACCACCGTGCAAGTGCTCAATGAACCGGATAGAAAAGCCCAGAGCCAATCGTACATGTGGGTTTATCGCAGCGGTGAGTTCGAAGCGGATCCGGTGGTGATTTACGATTATCAACCGAGTCGTGCGGGTCTGTGTGTCCAACACTTTTTAGGTGACTACGCCGGGTATTTACTCACCGACGGTTACGCTGGATACGACACATTGAAAACCGTCACTCAAGCAGGATGCTGGGCTCATGCCCGGCGTTACTTCGTTGATGCGCAAAAGTCGCAGCCGAAAAAGAAAGCCGGGCGAGTAGAAAAAGCGCTCAATTACCTCGGCAAATTATATGGAGTGGAGCGAGAAGCTAAAGCCCTCAGTCCGGACGAGCGACAGGCGCTGCGCCAGAAAAAAGCGGTGCCGGTACTGAATGAATTTTATCAATGGCTCGTTGAAACGCAGCCTGGTGTGGTGCCGAAAAGTACGCTAGGCAAAGCCGTTAACTACACGCTGAACCAGTGGATGAAACTGCAAACCTACCTTGAAGATGGGCGACTGAGCATTGATAATAACGTGACCGAGCGAGATGTCCGCCCGTTCACCACGGGCCGCAAAAACTGGATGTTCTCCCAATCGGTGGGCGGTGCCATCGCGAGCGCGAATCTGTACAGCCTGGTGATGACCTGCCGCGCCAACGATCTCAATCCGTATTACTACTTCATGCATCTGTTCCGCGAACTGCCTAAACGGACATCGAACGATGATCTGAATGATTTACTGCCGTGGAATGTGGTGATCAGCGAAGCTGAATAAGGCTTCACCGGGTAACTCGGCGCTTACAACTCGGTGACAAAGTCGGCCCCGAACGTATTCTGACGGCCATGCTGGCAATATCAGTGATTTTGTTAATACCTATGGCGTTAGTTCAATCTCCATGGCAGCTTGCTGTCTTACGTTTTTTACTGGGGGCGGCTGATGGTGCATTACTGCCTGCGGTACAAACCTTATTGATCTATCATTCATCCAATCAGGTCGCTGGTAGAATTTTCAGTTATAACCAATCGTTCCGGGATGCCGGAAATGTAACCGGCCCACTGTTGGGTGCCACGGTGTCTGCTAATTATGGTTTCAGGGCAGTATTTATTGCGACGGCTTGTGTGGTACTACTCAATACGGTTTATTCGTGGTGGAGCTTGCAGCGCAAACCCACTCGGATAGAACTCCCGGGTGATTAGATGATTGTTCATCCTCACTCAGGGTAGATTTAAACGCCTTCGTTATTCTTTCATATAAAAAAAACGACAACTTATGTTGTCGCTTTTCAGATAGCTAAATATAAAAAGATTAATTTTTAATCACCGGCATGGGTAAACTTCGATAGTAATTACTCCAAGCGGCATAATGCTCCGGTTGCTGCCAGACACGATAGTGCAAACGAGACAATGTAACCGGATCACTGATTAATGCTAATCGTTGGTTATTATCAATCTGCTGTGGTTTTCGAGCCAATGCGTCGGCTACACGCTGTTCACGTATATTTTCAATCGGCTGACTGAACCGATGCCGAGCAGTTGCCATAGCACTAGACAATGCATTAATCGACGGATCGAACACCGCATGCATAAATCCGTTATCCAATTTACCATCACGATTTAGACGAAAATATTTATCCGTCGCTACCAGCTCACACGGCGGATCATACTCTTCGGGGATCAATAATAAACCTGAACGCTTGCAGCTCAGTCCCAGATTTGCACGGCTAGAAAGCACAGACACCCACGGAGACAGGATCAAAGAAAAGACAATAGGTGACAGCCACCAGAGGAAGCGTAGATCCAACCAAGCCATACCAATCGCCCATACCAGCCCAATGATTAGCTGGGAGCCATGACGAACGAATGCCTCACTCCAGGGAGTGGCGTCATCATCACGCTGAGGTGATTTCCACTGTACAGACCAACCAAGAAATGCACTGATAACAAAAACGGTATGAAACAACATCCGAACTGGTGCCAATAATACGGAAAAAAGCATTTCTACCAGTAGCGAAATAAACACCCGGAATATGCCACCATAGGCCTTTGCCCCTTTTGCGCACACCAACATCACACTTAGCAACTTGGGTAAGAACAGCAAAACCAACGTGGTTGAAAACAAGGCGATTGCCAGCTCTGGGCGCCACTGAGGCCAAACTGGGAACAATTGCCTCGGTTGCAGAAAGTACTGTGGCTCCATCAAGGTATGTACTACCTGTAAAGCAGTCGACAATACCAAAAACATAAACCACAGTGGTGCTGACAGATAAGACATTACGCCAGTCAGGAATACCGCACGATGTACAGGATGCATTCCCTTCACCAAGAACAAGCGGAAATTCATTAAATTACCGTGACACCAACGTCGGTCACGTTTTAGTTCATCCAATAAATTAGGTGGCAACTCCTCGTAACTGCCTGGCAGATCATAAGCGATCCATACCCCCCAGCCAGCCCGACGCATCAACGCCGCTTCAACAAAATCATGAGAAAGTATAGAACCGGCAAAAGAGCCCTCCCCAGGCAAAGGAGCCAATGCACAATGCTCAATGAAAGGTTTCAGGCGGATAATGGCGTTGTGACCCCAATAATGAGACTCACCCAACTGCCAGAAATGCAGACCGGCGGTAAACAGCGGTCCGTAAACCCGGGTGGCAAACTGCTGGCAACGAGCATAAAGGGTATCCATACCGGACGCTCTGGGTGAAGACTGAATAATACCAGCGTTAGGATTAGCCTCCATCAAACGGACAAGCGACGTCAAACATTCGCCACTCATCACACTGTCTGCATCCAGTACCACTATGTAGCTGTACTGCGTTCCCCAACGACGGCAGAAATCATCAATGTTGCCACTCTTGCGTTTAACACGTCGGTGTCGGCGACGATAGAAAATACGCCCTGCCCCTCCAACTTTCTGGCACAAATCCATCCAGGCTTTTTGCTCTGCAATACAGATATCCGCATCATTGCTATCACTCAGGACATAGATATCAAAATAGTCGAGCTGTCCGGTGGCTTCCACTGACTCATAAGTCGCACGCAGACCAGCAAAAACACGGTCCACATCTTCATTACAAATCGGCATGATCAGTGCAGTACGATGTTCGGGATTCAAAGGCTCGTTGCCAACAATAGTCGAAGAGATACTGTATTTATCCTTCCCAATAAGCAGTTGCAAAAATCCCATCAGCGCTGTCCAGAATCCGGCAGAAACCCAACAGAACAAAATTGCAAACAGAATCAAAATCCCGCTCTGCAGCATATAAGGAAGGAGTTGTACTACTATCTGAAACCACCCCTGATGTATCATTTCAGAGGGGTCAATAAGTGCCCACCCTTGATAAGGTAGAATCGTTTTCATATACCAAGTGGCAATGGCTGTCTGAAATAAAGTTAATATCAACAGAATATAGCGACGAATAGTTCCAACCATACGCCACCTGCTTTCATATACTGTCTCCTCTGAGTGATGGCGAGGCGGTTTGGCTCGGCCAAGCAAACCATCCCACCAGCGTACCAACGGGTTGGTTTGCCATGCATCAGGAAACATCGACGTACGAGTAATCACTGGCATCGCCTGTAACGCCGTACGGCCTTCTTTGTCTTTGCTTATCTGTTTACCTTCGTTTAACCCGTCAGGCCAGGCAATTTCAAGGCGTGCCTGCACTGATGCAAGCGCGACATCATCGCCTGAAAAGGTATTGACGGCCGTCCTATCAGACAATGCCTGATGAATCGCCGACTGGTCTTGGATATCTGCCCGCGATAATCTTTCACGCAGGACACCCGCTTGCTCAGCAGACAAAGGGAGTTTATCGATATAATCGAAGGAAGAAGTTGGCTTATTCATTAGCAGGCAACTGATAGCTCCAGGTTTCAGTTAATGTCTTATCACCATTAACTAATGCCGCTCTCATTTCTGTTGGCTGTTTATTGTCCTTGACGCGTAAACGCAGTGTCAAACGCCAACCATGAGTGACCGGATTATAACGTACACTGTCTTCTACAATTTCACCGTTAGCGCCAATACTCACTTGTGGAGTAACGGGAGTAGCCGGGTCCATTTTTGCCATTTCCGGTCCGACAAAATCCACCAGGAAAGCAGTGGTACCATCTGGTTGACGAATCAGGTTAGACTGTTTTACATCACCGGTTGAGCGCATCGTTCGCTTAACGTAGGCAATACCAGGGGTATGCAGTTGGTCTTCATCGCTGGTAAAGCGCAAGCGGTATTTCATATCCAGTGGCTTGCCTTTTTCCGGCAATACATCGGGAGTCCAAAACGCGACGATATTATCGTTAGTCTCATCAGACGTCGGTATTTCTACCAATTCAACCTTACCCTTACCCCAATCTCCTAGAGGCTCAACCCAGCCACTCGGACGCAGATCATAGCGATCGTCAAGATCTTCGTAAGACAAGAAATTACGACCACGTTGCAACAGGCCAAAACCTTTCGGACTTTCTATAGTATAGGTACTAACAGCAAGATGTTTCGGGTTATTCAATGGGCGCCAAATCCACTCACCATTGCCCGCGTGAATAGATAAACCGTCTGAATCGTGCAGCTCTGGACGGTAATTCAACGTTGGCGAAGGTTGATTCGCACCAAAGAGATACATGCTGGTAAGCGGGGCAATACCCAGCTTACCCACTTTATCTCGCAGATAAATTCGCGCTTCCACATTTACAACAGTGTCACGTCCCGGATATACAACAAAACGATAAGCTCCTGTAGAACGTGGTGAATCCAACAGCGCATAAATGACTAAATGATTGTCATTCGGTTTTGGACGCTCAATCCAGAACTCACGAAAACGAGGGAATTCTTCACCAGAAGGCAGTGCGGTATCAATTGCCAGACCGCGTGCAGACAGACCATACACCTGACCTTTACCGACGACCCGGAAATAGCTTGCTCCGAGCATGCTAACAATTTCATCGTACTTATCAGCCTTGTTAATAGGATAAAGTACTTTGAATCCGGCAAAACCCAGATTTTTCACTGTTTCAGGATCATGATTTACAGAACCGAAATCAAAATAGTCTGGGGAATATTTGATCTCGTTTACACTAGTAGCCGTAACCTCGTTGATCTTAACAGGCAGGTCGAAATACATCCCCTGATGATAGAATTGCAGTTTGAACGGTGTTTTGGCTGCATTCCAGTATGATTTGTCTTGCTTGAAACGAATTTGCTGATAGTCAGCAAATTTCATATCACGAAATTGTGCAGGAAGATTACTTTTCGGCGCTTCAAAACCTTTTGCGGCCAGCTTCTCAGCCTGCTGGGCAACATCATCAATAGAAAATGCCCAGACGGGTAAAGAAGTCAAAGACAACATAACCACTGCTGAAAGCCAGCGAAGGTTTGCCACTCGCTGTTTAACCCTAAAATTATTAACCAGCACATCTCCCCCTGTATCTGTGCTTAAATCAACTAAAATCCATATTAATGGATAAGTTAGCCTTTCGACAACTTCATAAAGATACGGTCTATCATAATAGGTCAGCGTTTAGACAACAGACATCTTTATAAGACAATAAACAGCTTTTTTATAGCAAAACGCCGATAAATCGACTTATTGCACCGGCAAGAAATCATTTGGGTTTTCAATAATTCCAGTGCATTGTCACCTCAACACCCCGTCCGTTTATTGCTCTATGCATGGCTATTGCCATAACGGATACTAACTAGGATATTCCTAAGAATAGTCCTTTGACACAGAAAGAAGCTGATTGTCCTCTTCCACACTACAGGTAGCAAGTGCTTCCCTCTAATCACTCGAATAGACACGTTTTTTTTGAAAAATTCACCACGGGATTTCACATCAAATCACAGTGAGAGAACATTCCTATAACCTCATTATCATGATTCAGGTAAAGTGACAAAATAATCATTGTCTCCTGCTCAATTCAGTATGCCTTCAATTATACCAGCAACATTTTCCGGCCTGGCTGGATTATATTCATCGAGGCTCAATAGACTGGTAGAACATACACCTGTCGTTTTCTTCCCAGATAGCTTCGCATCCAAAGCGCAAGAAAGCAGTTCATCAGTCGCCGATTATCAAGAGAAGTAATCTATGGTGTTGGCATGCATTGAATCAGGCTAATCTGTCCTCAATAGGCGAGGTCAAGTGTTTCCCTGCTGTGGTCGATTCCAGGATGGAAACGCACAAACCGTCGTGGTCACCATGACGGTTTTCAGCATAAAAATCATGTCAGTGATATCAGAACGTTGCCCAATCGGCCATATCCTCTGTAATCTTCTTTCCTTTTACATCGGGTAAATCCGTAACCAATGCCAACTGGTTATTTTCCGAGACATATTTGCTTTCACCATAATGCACATGAAATGTGCCGAGTTTGAAAACACTGACCATTCTAGTCAGATTCTGCGCCTGATCCTGTAATGAACGAGCAGCAGCGGCAGACTCTTCAACTAGTGCCGCATTCTGTTGGGTTGTGGTATCAATCTGTCCAACCGCCAGATTAATTTGATTAATACCATCACTCTGTTCATGACTTGCCTGGGCAATCTCATTGATTATGCCGTTCACATTTTGGACATTCTGAATCACCGACCCCATAGTTAATTCCGTGTTTTCAACTAGAGACATCCCATCCAGAACTTTTTCCACTGAGTCGTCGATGAGTTCTTTAATTTCTTTTGCTGCTGTTGCACTACGCTGCGCCAACGCACGAACTTCACTAGCCACTACTGCAAAACCTCTGCCCTGCTCACCCGCCCTTGCCGCTTCAACTGCAGCATTCAACGCCAAAATATTGGTCTGGAAAGCGATGCTGTCAATAACACCGATGATTTCCGCCATCCGTTGAGATGAATCTTTAATCTCACGCATCTCCTGCGTCACACTTACCATCATCTCACCGCTCTTCTCCACGGTTTCAGAAGCCTCACTAGCAAGCGATGTTGCATGTGACGTATTGTCAGCGGTATTTTTAATAGTCGAGGTCAGTTGCTCGATAGATGCTGCAGTTTCCTCCAGAGAACTAGCTTGCTCTTCCGTTCTGGCAGAAAGATCCTGGTTACCGGCAGCGACTTGTGAAGCTGCGGTGGAAATCATTTCAGCCCCATCTCGAACCTGACTGACAATCTGACGCAGACTCGCATTCATATTGTTGAGTGCCCGCAACAACATACCTGTTTCATCCTTACGCTCCGTTTTTATTTCAGAAGAAAGATCTCCTTTCGCCACTTTTTCAGCAATCAACAATGCTTCCTGTAATGGATGAGTAACACTACGAGTCATCAACCACGCAATGAGTACACCGACAACAACACTGCTCAGAAATACCGAAATCAGCAATAAACGAGCTTCAAAATAACTTTTTTTCACCTCATTTTTTGCCTCAACCATTTGGTCATCTTGATAGTCAACAAACTCTGAAACCTTACTTTTATATTTGCTTTGAAGCGTTAATGCGACATTCAACAACTCCGAAACTGCTTCATCTTTATTACCACTATTTACCAACTCCATGATTTTATTGCCAGAAATCATATATTCTTTGCGAATTCTTTGAATTTCATTAAACAAATCAATGGATTTTTTGTCGTGAACTGACTTTTCAAGATCATTAAGTACTGTAGTGATAGTGGCAGAGTGCCCCTTGATTTCCTCCAGTTTACGGGTGATATCAGATTCGGAGTTGAGGAAAAGGATAACCTGTTGTCCCATCAGTGCATTATTCAACTCCTCAATTAATTGATTACCTTTGGCTGTGAGCGGATAAATTTCTGAAACCGTACTATCCATTTTTTTATTGAAATCACTCATATTAAATAATGCCACCCCTCCAGCGATCAATAACATGAATATCAAGAAAAAGAACCCAATAGCCAGGCGATAACCTATGCGTAAATTAGAAAAACTCATATAAATCCCCTTTGAACTTCAATCCTATTATTAACAATCCAGAAAAATAACTACTATTATTGAATAATATGTTTATCCAGGATCCTACCTTGTGGATTTAATTTCCTTTAGTAGAAAGATTATCAATGTTATGCAATATTTGAGACTATTATTTTTGAGGTGACGTAGTGAATATTTCCATAATAGAAAAACAGAATAATTGACAAAAATAATTTTGTTCACAGAAAATCAAGTCAGGTTGGCAGTCGCAGATGTGATAAATTTTTGATAGAAATCAAAGAACGGACATATCCAATGCAACTATCCGTTATTTCCCACATAGAAAAAATCATTTTCATCCTCCATGAATCAATTGCAGTGAGATATCGTAAACGATGTTGTGCCTTCTCTGCAACCAGACCAGATCAGTGTTGCAAAGATAATGCCTGGTATTAATTTTTGTACGATTTTTACTAGATCAGTAAGTTATCGAAAGAGCACTAACGCGGGTTTGATAGCGGTTACGTATTCTACGTATTAAAATCCTTAAAAGTTAATCGTGTTAATAGTAAAATTTTTATCAAAAAAATGTTTTTATGTATCATTTAGATAACGTCCTTGTCTTCTCATCCGTTTATTAAGCCACGAGCCATCCGTTACAGGTTTAATCCATTAATCCCCAGAACAGAGAGATGGTGCAATTTCTTCTTGCCAATGTACTTCACATTCCATGCGGGCATTCGGTACAAAATTTGATTTTAGTGGTAAATATGAATTCTCCATTACCCACATCACCATACTATTATCATGGACAGCTATCGTTTTTTGTACATAGATGATGGCAAAATAACCACCTTTCATCTCATGTTTATAGATCTCATAGCGATGAATGCCAACTTGACCGGTTGCACCAAACAGTAACGTTTCTTTTAGTGTACCCATGAGCATGTTTATTCCCTGTCAGATAAATCAGCCTAAAGGTAGTCTATCGGCACAAAGCGAAGATATTTTATCGATCTTGTTCACATTCTAGGGATTCACAGATTTAGAGCATGCTATATCAGAACGTGATACAGCATGCATTCAGGAAGGCATTACTTTTTTTTGGAGGTGCTTTTAGGCTTTTCTTTCAGCAACTGACGTAATTTTTTAATCTCTTTGGCTGTAAGAGGTAACTCTGCCATTTCCTCGGTATTTTGGTTATCGATGACATCAACATCACTGGAATGGACATCAGTATCAAAACTTTTCAGCAACCGGTCGCTTACCTCAGTACTGATCGAAACCTGATTCTCCAGCGCAGCTACTTTAATCTTCTCTTTCAGACTCAAGGGAATCTTTAACGACAAACTTGATATCTCACTCATTTTATTACCTTTATCACAGAGATAAAAACCCAAACTATGCTACTCTCCTTATGATGTCCATAGGAGAACAAAAAATTAATATTTTTGTCATAAATATGACTTAAACACCCACTGTCGCTGCATTATGAACATGTTACACATATACTGGTTAACGAGTGGATTGAGCATTTTTCTGTCTTCACTGTGTGATCTTTTTCCCGGTTACCTCCTCTTTGTAACGTAAGCGCCGTTAAATCGACGTACTCCCCCTATCCATACTGCGACACATTTTTTAAAAAGGGGACCAGGTCCGCACATTCCAGGGCAATAACGCGTCGAGTTTTTCTTGCGTATCCGCCTCGCCGATGTGATCCAGCACATACTGGATATACGCCGTCGGCTCTAACTGATTGGCCTTCGCCGTTTCGATCAAGGAATAACACCCGGCACTGGCGCTGGCGCCCTGCGAACTGTCGGCAAATAGCCATGCCTTGCGACCGACCGCAAACGGGCGGATGGCATTTTCCGCCAACGCATTGCTGATGTTCACCTGCCCATGATCGCAATAACCTATCAATTCTGCCCAGTGGTTGAGCGTGTAGTCCATGGCCTGACGGGTCAGCGAGCCCTTCATTATCTTGCCGACATTCTGCTCCAGCCATAGTTTGAATGCCTTGAGCAACGGCAGGCTATATTGCTGACGGGCCAGGTATTTGTCCGCTTCACTGCGCCCCTGCAGGCTCCGTTCAATGCCATACAGTTTACCGATGTAGCCCAGCGCCACATCCGCTTTAGTGGGTTTGCCTTTGGCAGATTTTGCGCCCTTGGGGACCGCTTTGCCCGCTTCAATATATTTGCGCCGGGCATGATCCCAGCAGCCGATACGCACAAGCTTGTTTTCACGGCACACCGCGTCATAACCGGCATAGCCATCGGTTTGCAAAATACCGGTGAATCCGCCAACAGGCGCACGGGAACACTACCGGCGCGGCTCGGGTCATACTCGAACAGCACTGAAGGTTTATCGGGGGCCACCGCGTATCACCCACATCCATTTGTCCGATTGGGCGGTTTTGCCTTCTTCTTTCAGTACCTGGATGCGGGACTCATCCATTTGCAGGTAACGGCTACTGTTTTGCACGTCACGCAACCGGGCCAGCAGCGGGGCAAATACCTTGGCTAACCGGATGATCCAGTGGGCCATATTGGTGCGGCCTACCGGGTGGCCACTGCGGGCAAGCATGTTTTCCAGGCGGTACAGCGGCAGCCCATCGGCATATTTGGCGACGATGATATACGCCAGCAAGGCGGTGGTGGCAAAACATTTGCCCAGCGGATGGACCGGGCGGCGGGCCGCCACGATAAACTCCTCGCCATCGCGGTCAAACACCGCTTTTTCCTGCCAGTATTCGATGACTTTTAATTGGGCGGGAATAAACGCCAGCTCTTCTTTAACCTTGCTGAAGAAGGTGGCGCGGGCGCCGGCTTTTTCTTCGTCGGACAGGCACAACTCCACACGCTCACGCAGCAGGTTGGCGGAGAAACCGCGTTGGCGTTTTTGGGTGCCAGACGGCGGTGGGGGCGGCGATACGTCATCCGGCAGTTGAGCCAACAAGGACTCCATTGCCACGTCCAGTTCGGCTTCATCGAACAAGGCAATCTGGTCAGTATGCCGCTCACTGCTGGCGGCAAACTGTTGGGCTTTTTTGAGGCGGAGCAGTTCTTCGAGTAGGGAAATATAACATTCGCGATGTTGAAGCTGCTGCTGAAGTTTCTCGACCTGCGCCAGCAATTCAACCGCAGATAAACTGCGGTTGTCGGGGTTTTCGGCTGGCGGGAAAGTGGGCGTTTTCATGGTTAAATTATAACAAAAACAGCCACCTGATGCTTCCTGTTTCGACTAATTAACGCCATCATAATGCAGTTTTTTATGCCCATTGAGTAGACTGATATCGTAACCATCAAGCAGCCAGTTAATCTGCTCCCCGGTCAGGGGTAACAGGTCATCGGCCAGACTGGGCCATTTGAACTTCTCCTCTGCCAGCGCCTTGTAATAGAGGACAAAACCATTGTCTTCCCACATCAGACATTTGATTTTATTGCGCTGGCGGTTGGTAAAAGCATACAGCGCCCCGGTAAAAGGATCGTGTCCCAATTCCTGTTCTATCAGCGCCGCCAGCCCGTTGACCTGCTTGCGGAAATCGATGGGTGCGCGATAAAGAAAAATCTGTGGCATCGCCAGCGCCGGGCGTAAGTCACGGTTACGCATCAGAGTTGCCTGAGAATAGCGCCCAGCAGGGAAACATTGCGGTCATTAAGACCGGTGATCACCAGGCCATTGGGCAATGAGAGTGTCAGCTCGGTTGGGGTGTCGACGTGGGTGATGTCGGCGGTGACTTTGGCAAACCCTGGGGCCCGCGCTTGAGTCGGGTTATCGGTACAATATTTTTGCCGCCAGTAAACAAACTGGTGGTATGTCAGCTGCTGTTGCTGGCAGAAAACCTGGCCAGAAAGACCGGATGCTTGCCAGGTGGTGATCTGTTCGCGCCAATGCTCGGCCCGCTGTTGAGATGTCATGATTGCGCCCTGCATTTATGGTAGACAGCGGCAGTGTGGCGCAGTTAATCACTGAAAAAAAGATGCCGATTTAAGGGCGCTTACTTTGTAACCAATAGAGGCACCACCCACCTTGTCTATCCCATGCACAGTGCTTTTCACAGCGACAACCAACCACTGTTGGTGATATTAAACGGACAAGGGAGTTTCCTGAATAGGCTGAGGTTGATGACCGAATAACTTTTTCTTTGACATGCCCATCAGAAACAATGATGCCGTTAGCGTTAACATTATTCAGCAACAATAGTCAGACACTGATGAATAAAGCAACAAACAGTGACGCCATAATCTATCCTTAATATTGATAGCATATGCAAATCTTTATAGGAGTCCGCTTATATGGGAAAGTATATTCACACAAAGCAGATGCTGGCTTATCCAGACTAAACTTATCACTGTGGTTTGCTAACCATCCTGACAACGTGTTTGGAGCAGTCGGAAATGACAAGTTAACTTATTGATAATTAAATACTAATATTTTATAATAATTGTACTCTATATACTAAGGAAAGAAATGTGTTGCATCATAACCTATGGGAAATCATGGAATATGTTTATTTCATTGGCCTTGTGGTTTCAATGTTATTTACTTTTCTAATGAGTCGTGATAATTCCTTGTTTATCCGTTTCCTGGCAGCGTTGATAATTGGCCTGACATGGCCATTAAGCTTTCCTGTGGTGTTGGTTTTTTCATTTTTTTAATTATTATTAGTTAATAAATTACCTATTATTTCCTTGTATAATGCATGACTTGCCACAATCATCGTATCTTGCCACCGTCCTCATGTGATTAATGATTAAAGGTTTCAGATGAGCAAAATCCTGATTAGCGCCTGCCTAGCAGGATTTCCGGTCCGTTATAATGGGTCTGATAAAAAAACGGTGTCGGAATACCTGGATATCTGGCACAAAGAAAACCGGCTGGTTACTTTTTGCCCGGAACTGGCAGCAGGATTCCCCACACCTCGACCTTCAGCAGAGATTATTCCCTCCTTATCAGGACGAGCTGTTATTACACAGGGTGCTCGAGTAATCGAGTCCTCTGGTACAGATGTCACAGAAAAGTATATTCTCGGTGCCTGGTTGGCACTGAAAATGGCCAAAGAGCATGGTTGTCGTTTCGCATTGCTGACAGAGGGGAGTCCTTCTTGCGGAAGCCAGAGAGTATACAACGGCCAATTTAATGGGCAGACAACGGCCGGTTATGGCGTAGTAGCCGAGCTTCTTCTGATTCATGGTATTGAGGTGTTTGCAGAGCATAATATAAGCGCGTTAGTACAACGAGTGTCAGAGAATGATCAGCAAAACCGGGAAGGTGTGAGAGAAAGGAGTCGCATCACGCCTTATTATTCAGAATAGCCTGCAAATCTTGTTTGAGTAGCGACATCTGACTGGCATATTTCTCCTTATGTTCAGCATCCTCAATCAATTGCACAATGGTTTCAGAAAGTGTACAGCCACGCCGATGCGCTAGTCCCGCCAAACGCTGCCAGACCAGATATTCCAGATCGATAGACTTTTTGCGCGTGTTCTGATGTTCGGCATTAAAATGGCGTTTGCGCCGGGCACGAATGGTTTGTTTCATCCGGTTTGCCAATGCCGGGTTCATGTCTTGTTCAATCCACTGCAACACTTTTATTGGTTGACTCTCCATGTTCAATAATGCATTCACTGCTTCTTCCGCAGCACTCTGCTCCAAAAAACGTGTTATTGGCTCACCTTCACGGTGTTTCTTCACCAGATATTTCCATTTCCAACCACACTCAAGATTTTCTAATTGCTGATATTTCATCATAAATTCTTCAGTGACCGTGTAACGTATCCCATTGTCTTTTCATTGTTGCCTGAGTTTCCTTTTCAAGCAACTTTTTGCTGATTATTTTTCACACGATATCATCATAACGTGAATCAACTGGTGAATCGTTCGACTCTGCTCATGTGCAGCCGACATTATTCTTGTATAATTGCGGTTTTCCTTCAGACGGTTATATTAGACACTTTGACCAGCAATCAACTCGAATGGCAGCACCTACTGCCCGACTATACGCCATATCAGACGTTATTTTCCCAGGCTGCACAGCTCGCCCCCGCTGAATTTTCAGCGATTCAGGCTCGTCTGGCTGATGCGTTGAATATTTTTTGTCATCCGCGCTCACCTTCTCACTTTATGCTGCTGAAGGCACAGGAGAACAACGCCTATCTGGCGCTGATTGCCAATGCGGTTAACACACTGGTCCCGTCCAGTGATGAATTATATGGTAGCGTGTATCAGATAGAGAAACATCAGATCAGCGTCCAGCCAGCACAACGTCAAGATGACAACTTTGCGGCCACCATTCATTGTGGGTATCGGGAATGGATTGAACCAGAGCAGTTATTCGGCTGCGTCCGCTGTTTCCAGGATGAGATCTCACTCCAGCCGGGACTGATTCATCAGGTTAATGGCGGAACGCTGATTCTTTCTGCCAGGACGTTACTAGCACAACCACTGATGTGGCTTCGATTAAAGCAGATCGTCCTTGACGGTCAATATTACTGGCTTTCTCCTGATGAACGCCGACCTTTGCCGGTAAACATTCCTCCGATGCCCATCAATATAAGAGTCATTATCCTGGGTGATCGAGAAAGTCTGGGTGATATTCATGAGATGGAACCCGAGCTGGGCGAACTGGCCATCTACGGTGAATTCGAATCACAATTGCAGTTAATTGAACCCGAAGATATGGTGCACTGGTGTTCCTATATCAATGCATTGTGCCGGGAAAATCAGCTACCGCTGCTGGCTGCCGATGCCTGGAATGAACTGTTTACGCTGGCGGTACGTTATAGTGGCGATCAAGGCTGCCTACCGCTTTGTCCGCAATGGTTGACACATCAGCTACAGTATTCAGCGCTGTATGCGCAGCAACAGAAAGAAATTACCGCACAAGCTATTATTGATGCAGTAACGGCACGGCGCTGGCGTGAAGGTTACCTATGTGAACGCATGCAAGATGAGATCGAGCTTGGTCAAATTCTGATTGAAACCGAAGGATATGTGATAGGTCAGATTAATGGTCTATCGGTGCTGGAATACCCCGGTTATCCGATAATGTTTGGAGAACCGACACGTATCAGTTGTGTGGTACATCCCGGTGACGGTGAATTTACCGATGTTGAACGTAAAGCAGAACTTGGTGGAAATCTTCATGCCAAAGGTATGATGATTATGCAAGCTTTCTTAATTTCAGAACTGGAGCTGGAACAACAGTTACCTTTCTCCGCATCAATTGTGTTTGAACAATCTTATGGTGAGGTTGACGGTGACAGTGCGTCCCTAGCGGAGTTCAGCACATTAATCAGTGCACTGGCTTTACAACCTATCAATCAACAGCTTGCCGCCACAGGATCAGTTGATCAATTTGGTCACGTTCAGCCTATTGGTGGTGTGAACGAAAAGATCGAAGGTTTTTTTGAAGTGTGTCAGCGGCGTGGCCTGACGGGTCATCAAGGCGTAATTCTGCCAGCGGCCAATCAGCGTCATCTCTGCTTGCACCCTGACGTTGTTGAAGCGGTACGGACAGGACAATTCCATCTCTACCCGGTTGAAACCGTCGCAGAGGCTCTACCGTTGTTGACTAATGTTGCCTATGATGATGAGCAGCAACCTAACTTGCTTTCTATTATCCGTGAGCGCATTGCTCTGGTACAACCACAGGAACGACGGAGGTTCCCCTGGTTTTTTGCCAAATAACTGGTTTAACCAGCACTAACAATACTTGCTCAGCGTACATCTGTACGCTAACCTGCGTGCTTCACAAAAACAGGGCTTAAAGAAACATGGTAGATAAACGCGCATCCTATTCAAACGAAGATCTCATTCTCAGTGGTCTCGGTGAATTGTTCGGTCCACAGGGACCTCAGCTGCCTGCCGGTAATATGCTCATGATGGATCGTGTCATTACAATGACTGAAGATGGCGGTCGACATGGAAAAGGCTATGTAGAAGCAGAGCTGGATATCAAACCGGATTTGTGGTTTTTCGGCTGCCATTTTATTGGTGACCCCGTCATGCCAGGCTGTCTCGGTCTAGATGCCATGTGGCAGTTGGTCGGATTCTACCTCGGCTGGCTAGGCGGTGAAGGCAAAGGTCGGGCACTAGGCGTAGGTGAAGTAAAATTCGCCGGCCAGATACTGCCAAGCGCCAAAAAAGTGACTTACGGTATACATTTCAAACGCGTTATCAATCGTAAACTAATCATGGGGATTGCTGACGGCGAAGTGCTGGTAGATGGCCGTGTCATCTATACCGCCAGCGATCTGAAAGTTGGTCTGTTTAAAGACACCAGCAACTTCTAAGCGAATTCTCGGGCAAGCATATCGCTTTCGCCCGGGATCAATCGCCACAATAACAAAGCTGGAGCACAGTATCGGTATATCACGGAGAATAGAGCTCGAAAATAATACGTCGTCAGGGATATCAATCCCCCCACCACATGTTGTTATCGATATGAAATCAGCATAGATTACCTGTCTCTCCAGATAACGTCATGCTTGAAAAGCAGATTTGATCCACACACCTATTCAGCTTCCAGCCAACTGCTGGTCAATATAATCATCGGTAATGAGAATACCTCTTCATGGTTAAGCTCATCGCCAGTCAATACACTACGCAATCATAAACCATCAATCAAACCCGCCAATCCTTTCGCTGCCACCCGGGGACGTTTGCGGGATAATCCCCCGTCGGAACGCAATACACAAGTGGGAATAGCGTCAGCGACTGTTGATTTGCGTTTCGCCACAATAGCCTATAACCGCTGCCGTGGTGTTTGCAACGCCACTTATTGTGATCGGGACGGGACTTAATGGCTTACGCCAGTTGACGGATCAAATGACGCATAGTTGCTTCCCTCGGGTTAAACGATCCAACGAATTGCGATAGTGATCATAGAGTCGTGTGATCTTGAAGCGGATGGTTTGCGCTTTCTTTTTCTCACGGTATACTGCCAGCAGTTAATTGAAATAGTGTTTTAAAAAATGTAGTTGTCCGTCACAAAAAAGGAACAAACATGAAAATTGCTCTAATTAACGAAAACAGCCAGGCTGCCAAAAACGAACTTATTGCCGCGACCTTGACTAAAGTGGTTGAACCCATGGGCCATACTGTTTTCAATTACGGTCAATATTCTGCTGAAGATACCGCTGCGCTGACATATGTTCAAAACGGTATTCTAGCAGCCATCCTGCTTAATTCAGGCGCGGCTGATTATGTGGTAACCGGGTGTGGCACTGGTTCCGGTGCCATGCTGGCATGTAACACTTTTCCAGGGGTCATTTGCGGTCTGGTGATCGATCCCTCTGATGCGTACATGTTTGCCCAGATCAACGATGGTAACGCTATCGCGCTACCGTTCGCCAAAGGTTTTGGTTGGGGCGCTGAACTGAACCTGCAATATATCTTTGAAAAATTATTTGAATGCGAAGGTGGCCAAGGTTATCCACGTGATCGCGTGATTCCAGAACAGCGTAACAAGAAGATTTTGGATGCCGTCAAAGCAGTTGCTTATAACGATCTGATCAGCATCCTAAAAGGTATTGATCAAGATCTGCTGAAAGGCGCTATTGCTGGTCCTAAATTCAAGGAATATTTCTTCGCCAACAGCAAAGATGAAGTACTCACCAGCTATATCAAATCACTGCTAGCCTAATTGAAAATGTAACATCCAGCCACCGCATTGCCGGTGGCTTTTATCTCTTTCCTGTTTCAGGTTTACCCTTGTTTTTCATGCCACGTTCAATGCTTAACCAGATGTTTCAAAACCACTAAATACTACTTGACCGAATGAAGGCGACTTCATATAGTAGCGCCCCGTTGCCTAGGTGGCAGCAAATCCGGTGAGGTGTCCGAGTGGCTGAAGGAGCACGCCTGGAAAGTGTGTATACGTGTAAACGTATCGAGGGTTCGAATCCCTCCCTCACCGCCAGCCCCGCTGATTGCCCCCTGCGGCACGATATTCCCGCCGATCACCTCATGGCACCAAGCGGAGTAGCGATCGCCGATTCTACGCTTCGACCCTACACTTGGTACTTTGTAACATCTCAATGAGAGCAAACCCTGTCGTCAGTGCTGCGACCGGCAAGGTGGACGCTTCCTCATCATACGGGTGCCTTGGCCGCGATATTCTCATGAAGCGTCACATATTCCGCCAGCACGCCAGGAAGCGGCTCGCTCGCTCCATCGATTATCGATCAATTTTATAGTGGCGTAATGTCGGCCCACTATATCACTCTCCCCGGCATGCACCTGCCGGAAACCCACCGATGGCGCGGATCGTCCGTTGTCAGAACCTCTTCGTGATTCGACGATGACAGCGCTGTGAATCGTGGAACATGCAACAAGCTTGAACCTTCAGGATGTTTTCACGCTGACCACATAGCCTCGTTCAGCCCCTTGAACGTAGCGTCATACCGGCCCTGTTCGGCGGCGAATCGAAGCTGCTTGCTTCGCTCGACGACGACCTCTATCGCCTCGGGATTGTCACGCATGATGGCCATCGTCTCCGTGATGAAATCGGCAAGCGGCATGGCGCGGGGGTCCGTCCCGTGACCCGGTCCCAGATTGGTTTGAACATAAGGCGGGATGATCTCGATGACGTTGACGCTGGTTTCCCTGAGCTGCCGTCGCAGGGACTGGGTGTAGGAATGCATCGCCGCCTTCGTCGCGCAGTAGGTCGGGACGCCCACGCCGGGAACAAAGGCCATTGCGGAGGTCACATTGATCACCGTCGATCGCTTTTGGCGCAGGAGAAGCGGCAGCATTGCGCTCGTTAGACGCATGGGACCGAGCAGATTGATCGTGACCATCGCTTCCATAGCAGACCAATCTTCCAATGGATTCAACACATTTTCCGGCCGTTGGATGCCAGCATTGTTGACCAGTACATTGAGGGTTGGAAAGCGCGCCGCCATGTCCGTAGCGAAGGCGCGAAATGCGCCGGCATCATCCATGTCGAGCAGCGTCGACTGCATCCCAGGATTGGCGGCGGTCACTTTGTCCAGTGCCGATTGCCGCCGCCCGGCGATGATGACCTGATTGCCGAGACGATGAAGGGCCTCGGCCAACCCCTGGCCGATGCCGGAATTGCCACCTGTAACAAGTATCGTATTACCGACGATTTGCATGATGTTCCCCTCTTTTACGGATTGTTAATTTGTTGATCAATTCGCCTCAACAGCGTCCAGCTGCGCCGAGAGGAAGGTCCCAATCGCGTCTAGCGCCTGATCGGCGGCAGTCAACCGCCCTACACCCGCCAGAAAGCCATGCGGCATACCGCGCCACACATCTGCCGTGGCATCGACCCCGGCATCGATGGCACGCTCGACGTAACGCAGCGAATCATCCAGCAGCACCTCGGCATCGCCGGCATGCACGCGGATCGGTGGCAGTCCGGAGAGAGTGCCGTAAAGCGGCGAAATCAAAGGATCGACCGGATCGCGGCTGCCGATGTAGGAGCGGACGAGTTGGCGTGCTTGTCCCAGGGTGAAATATGGGTCGGCAGCCGCCCGCGTTTCCCAGCTCTTTCCGCCCAGCGTCAGATCCGTCACCGGCGACAGAACCACGGTTCCAACTGGAGCGGGACGATCAGCAGATGCCTGGGCCGTGGCGAGTGACAGCAGCGCCAGCGCCAGATTTCCGCCTGCCGAGTCTCCGGTCAAGGCGATGCTGTTCGCCCCCCGCCCAAGCAACCCATAGTAACAGGCGAGCGCATCGTCGATGGCGGCTGGAAACGGGTGCTCGGGTGCAAGACGATAGTCCGGCACGAAAGCCTCGGCGCCTGCTCGTCGGGCGATATGTCCGACGAGGTGTCTGAACGCTTCCGCCGAACCCCAGTTGAACCAGCCACCGTGCAGATGGAGAATTGCCTGTCGCGGTCGCGCATCAGTGGGAAGGCACCACCAGCCGGATATGCCGCCAATAACGTCGGGGCGGTATGAAACGCCCTCAGCCGGCGCAACGCGCGCCATGATCGCATCGAAGGGGCCGCGCGCCGAAATACCTTCAAGCATCCCCTTATTGGGTTCAATCATCGTGCGCATGGCAGCGATGGCGTTTCGGTCTTCGGGCGTCAGCAGATGCTCAACAATTGCGAGGTTGCGCGCCGATAGTTGAAAGTCTGATTGCATATCGGTCAGTCCTGTCGTCGTGAAATATTTTTAATTTACTGAACGTAACGTATATTAAATTATAACGACTGTCAATTTAGTTTCTGGTCCGTTAAGATAAATCACATGAACACATCGACGACGACACAAAAGCGGCCCGGCCGGCCGCGCAGCAACGCAGCCGACGCCCATGCCGCGATCATTGATGCGGTCTATGTACTGTTGCAGGAATGCTCGGTGCGTGACCTGACTATGGAGGCCATCGCCAAGCGTGCGGGGGTAGGAAAGCCAACCCTCTACAAGTGGTGGCCGTCCAAGGCGGCCATCATCTTCGCCATGTTTCACGAACGGCTCGTCGCCAAGCAGGAGGTGCCCCATGCCTCGACATCGGAGGAGGTGATCCGCGCCAAGATGCGTCTTCTCATCGCCGCCTTTAACGGGCCGTTCGGCAAGGTGATGGCGGACCTAATCGCCGAGGGCCAGAGCGACCCGTCAATTTTGCACGAACTCTATAATCGTCACATCAGCGTCAGACGCGCATCCACAATAGCCGATATCGAAAGAGGCAAAGCAAGCGGAGAATTTCCCGCGCATGTAAACGCGGAATTGCTCGTCGACGCTATTTTTGCCCCTGTTTATTATCGATTGCTGCTGCGGTTTGCACCCTTGACGGAACAATACGGACAAGACCTGATCGATAATGCCCTCAGACCATTGCAATCTCCGCCATCTTAATGATGTTAGCGCCAGTGATATAAGACGGTAATTCACCATTAGTATTGTCCGCTCCACCCTACATGTTGTTTCCTTTAGGTTCTCACACCAGAAAGGACATCAACATGCTGAGCAGAGAGGACTTTTACATGATAAAGCAAATGCGCCAGCAGGGTGCGTACATTGTCGATATTGCGACTCAGGTGGGTTGCTCTGAACGAACTGTCAGACGCTACCTCAAATACCCTGAACCGCCAGCCAGAAAGACTCGCCACAAAATGGTTAAGCTGAAACCGTTTATGGACTACATTGACATGCGCCTGGCCGAGAATGTCTGGAATAGCGAGGTCATCCTCGCGGAAATTAAGGCAATGGGCTATACCGGCGGGCGTTCCATGCTGCGTTACTACATCCAGCCCAAACGTAAAATGCGCCCATCAAAAAGAACGGTTCGCTTCGAAACCCAGCCGGGATATCAGCTCCAGCACGACTGGGGCGAAGTCGAGCTGGAGGTTGCCGGGCTACGGTGTAAAGTTAACTTCGCGGTTAATACGCTGGGGTTCTCCCGACGCTTCCATGTCTTCGCCGCGCCAAAGCAGGATGCTGAACACACCTATGAGTCGCTGGTTCGCGCCTTCCGCTACTTCGATGGCAGTGTGAAAACTGTGCTGGTTGATAACCAGAAGGCAGCGGTGCTGAAAAATAACAACGGAAAAGTGGTGTTCAACTCCGGGTTCCTCTTGCTGGCCGATCACTATGACTTCCTGCCACGGGCCTGCCGCCCACGCAGGGCCAGAACCAAAGGAAAAGTAGAGCGGATGGTGAAGTATCTCAAGGAGAACTTCTTCGTCCGGTACCGCACGTTCGACAGCTTCGCTCATGTTAACCAGCAACTGGAGCAGTGGATGGCGGATGTTGCTGATAAACGGGAGCTTCGCCAGTTCAAAGAAACACCGGAACAGCGCTTCGCGCTGGAACAGGAGCATCTGCAGCCGTTGCCGGATACAGACTTCGATACCAGCTACTTCGACATCCGCCATGTGTCCTGGGACAGTTATATCGAGGTTGGCGGCAATCGTTACAGTGTTCCTGAAACCTTGTGTGGACAGCCGGTCTCAATACGGATCTCACTGGATGATGAGTTGCGGATCTACAGCAATGAGCAACAGGTGGCGTCACACCGACTCTGTTCAGCATCGTCTGGCTGGCAGACTGTGCCGGAACACCACGCCCCGCTCTGGCAGCAGGTCAGCATGGTAGAACATCGCCCACTGAGTGCTTATGAGGAGTTGCTGTGATGCATGAACTTGAAGCGCTGCTGAGTCGCCTGAAAATGGAGCACCTGAGCTATCACGTTGAAAGCCTGCTGGAGCAGGCGGCTAAAAAAGAGCTGAACTACCGGGAGTTCCTGTGCATGGCGCTGCAGCAGGAGTGGAACGGCAGACATCAGCGCGGCATGGAGTCCCGACTGAAGCAGGCGCGTCTGCCATGGGTCAAAACGCTGGAGCAGTTCGACTTCACCTTCCAGCCGGGCATCGATCGTAAGGTTGTCCGGGAGCTGGCCGGTCTGGCGTTCGTGGAGCGCTGCGAGAATGTAATCCTGCTGGGTCCTCCAGGTGTCGGGAAAACCCATCTGGCCGTTGCTCTCGGCGTGAAAGCGGCGGATGCAGGGCATCGGGTACTGTTCATGCCACTGGACAGACTGATCGCGACGCTGATGAAAGCGAAACTGGAAAACCGGCTGGAGCGCCAGTTACAGCAACTGAGTTATGTCCGGGTGCTGATCCTGGATGAAATAGGCTATCTGCCAATGACCAGAGAGGAAGCCGGCCTGTTCTTCCGGCTACTGAACCGTCGATATGAAAAAGCGAGCATCATCCTGACGTCAAATAAAGGCTTCGCAGACTGGGGAGAGATGTTTGGAGATAACGTGCTGGCTACGGCGATCCTGGATCGGCTGCTGCATCACTCAACCACGCTGAATATCAAAGGAGAAAGCTATAGGTTGAAGGAAAAACGTAAAGCTGGAGTGCTGACCAAAAACGCCACGCCAATCAGTGACGATGAAATGGCGGAAAGCGGACAGCATCAGTAAAGAAAGCATCTAGCGGGCATGAAAATGGCAAATAACGGTCAAAGATCGTGGCGTTGACAATGACGACTGCTGATTTTCCAAAAATCTCGTGACCAGCGCTCCGGCAAACAGAGTGCGGCGCTAACAGTTCAGCACGCTATCGTAAAAATGCTTCGATTCCTTCAGGTTGCCGACACGAATGGCAAGATGATCTATCCCAACGACGCGAACCATATGCCCTCCTCTTCTGACCAAGTTTCAATCGAATAGTGTAGTTCGTACAACGCAAGCTTGCTTTTCTATCCAGCAACATAATGACGTCAGTTTTTCCAACGGGTAGCTCATGATCGTAAAAAAAACCCCCTGACTTGCGGCAGAGGGTTTTTCTATAGTGAAGCGATACGACTAATTTCAGGATCTACAACAGTAACACTCGCTTTTCAGCCACAAACACACCGAGGACCAGACGGCAATACAGCCCTCGATGCTCTGGACTTAGCTGTAAGCAACCAAGGCATGTTGACATAATTCAGAACGTACACAGTCGTCCTTATCAAACGTCACAATACCCACCATTTCATCTTCTATAAACCGCTCCAGAGCATCACAGAGCCCCGACTTCACACTTGACGGCAAATCACATTGCGTAATATCACCGTTTACTATCACTGTTACATTTTCACCCAAACGTGTTAGAAACATCTTCATTTGATTCACAGTGACATTCTGCGCTTCATCCAGAATAACCACTGCATTTTCAAATGTCCGACCACGCATATAAGCAAAAGGTGCAATTTCTACCTTCGCTATTTCAGGCCGCAGACAGTACTGCAGAAAAGAAGAACCCAGACGACGCTGTAAGACGTCGTACACCGGTCGGAAATAAGGTGCAAACTTCTCATTGATATCGCCAGGCAAAAAGCCTAAATCTTCATCGGCCTGTAATACCGGACGGGTCACGATTATTCGCTCAACCTCTTTATGAATTAGTGCTTCGGCCGCTTTGGCCGTACTGAGAAACGTTTTGCCACAACCAGCCTCTCCAGTGGCAAAAACCAACTGTTTATTTTCTATTGCAGACAAGTAATGCTCCTGGGCGGATGTACGGGCTTCTATCATCGACGTGTCACGGCTTTCCCGCGCCATTCCGATAGACTCAATACCCCCCATCTGAACCAGAGAAGTGACCGATTCTTCCTCACGCTGCCGATGGTTACGTGATTCACGTCTGATAACACGCTTGGCTTCACGACGTGCTTTGATCACTGCTTTTTGTCTTCCCATAGTGGCACCTTACAGTTTGTTTCACTTACCGTAGACTCAAATCCTACGGCGTTTCACTCACAAATGAGGTTTGGCTTCCTTATTAAGCCGGTGAAGAACATGAAATGAAAAAAGCCGATGAGCCCTCGTGCGAAATAGCATCGCTGAGTTGCAATCGGCTTTCGGCGTAAATGCGGATGGTCATATCGACAAAAGATAAAGCGATAACACAGTGGAGAAACGAAGTGGGAGGGAAATCCTCCGCATTGATAAGTCGGTAGAAGGAAATGCTGGATTTGTTGACTATTTCGTCCAAAGAAGGACTCTGCCATTCGAGCTCCTCACTGTGACAACCACTATTCCCACGAATAATAATTGACCGCATTAAAGATCCTGATAACCATCTGAAGCAAAATTACCGCCAGACGGTTTCAGTATTATGACAGTGCAATAATCTACCCCGCTTTGGCAAGCACTTTCACACTGCCATAACATAAACATATACTCGATAAGTATCGCCCTCGCAACTCGATGAAAACGATCCAATCAATAATGCCGCTGCCAACTGAGATATTGATCATATTTTCGCAAAGCGCTGCGGTAGGTATTTTGCTCAATATCCGGTAAATAATCACAGATTCGCTGCTGAATATTATCGCTGGTCACAAAACGCTCCTGTGGGTAATTTTTCGCTACCAACAGTTCATCCAGTCGTCTCAATCGAATAACATATTCACGCATTGTGCTATGCCGAACTTCCGTCTGTTCAATCAGATATTGTGTAAATGCCTTAATATCAAAATAGTTAGCATGGGTATTGCAGTATACTTCACTACAGAAACGACATAGTGGAATTAACTCCTCCTGCACTGATAACCAGACAGCGTTATCAATTAGCTGATCCATACCGCCGATTGATTTTTTATTAATAAGTTGATTACGAAATACTAACGAAACACGATCTAATTCTTTGCCACAATTGGCACAATGTGTTTGTCTATGTTTGAAGTCTTTTAAATAACGGCTGAGAAGTTGTTTCTTCCTAGTTGATTGCGGCATGAGTCCATTCCATAACAGTATAGTAAGATAACTACATGTCTACGCTTCCAATTAAACATCGTTCATTAATTTTACACGCAGACGCTTTATCGCCTGGCTATGCAACTGGCTAACTCGTGACTCCCCAACATCCAGAACAGCACCGATTTCCTTCAAATTCAGTTCTTCCTGGTAATAAAGAGTCAGCACCAGCTTTTCACGCTCTGGCAAATTTTCAATCGCCTCCATCACTCTCTCACGAACACTAACATCCATGAGCTGACGCAGCGGATTGGCCTCTTCATTTCCCTCCAACAACGCACCAGCGCTATCACCATGTTCTTCACGCCATTCATCGTAAGAAAACAGCTGGCTATTGTTAGTATCCAGCAAGATCTGACGATACTCTTGCAGAGTGATATCCAAAGCCTGAGCAACTTCTTGCTCAGTGGGTGCCCTGCCTAACAGCTGTTCAGCCTGACGCATAGCATTAGCCACTTCACGAGCATTACGTCGTACACTCCGTGGTACCCAGTCCCGGCTGCGAAGCTCATCCAGCATTGCACCACGAATACGCTGTACGGCGTAAGTGGTAAACGCCGTGCCTTGCAATGAATCATAACGCTCCACCGCGTTGAGCAGACCAATACCTCCCGCCTGCAACAGATCGTCAAGTTCTACGCTCGCAGGGAGACGAACCTGCAATCGCAGAGCCTCGTGCCGCACCAAGGGGATATAGCGCTGCCAGAGAGAATTTTTATCCATTGTGCCTTCGGCGGTATACAGATCGCTCACAGTGACAAATACCTACGATGATAATGTTATCGATACTATTATGCTTCCGAGCCGCATTAACAATCGGTTGAACAAGAGCTAAAAATCGTCCCTATTTACTCCATATATCAAACATAAAAAAACTTGTTGTTTTGATAGCCAAGAAAGAGCATGACATGTTCGAACAAGTCCACTATTAACTGGCGAAAATGGCATTAACACATTGATTTTTAAAAAATGAATCAAACTTACTACTCTAAGTACATATTCTATGAATACTTCACTTTACAATCATCTTCACACACATCCGAGGACACAGGTTTACATCAAAGATAGCACCAATGATATATATAGTATGGATATTTTTTATCGATTTTAATCACTGGGGTGATAAATCGAGATACTGTGGACAGTTTTCAAAAATAGAGCAGTCACGTTCTTTATTTTTCATGCAATACCATTTTGCTTCAACTAACCAATTATATAAAAATAAATTATTAATTAGCTTAATGTGATGTTCTCCACATATTGGAAATAAAATATTGGTTCATCATTTTTGACATTCGCATTTTAAAAATTAAGTTTCTCTTGCCTTAGTTAAAAAATTCATATAGCCCGTGTAAATATACCAACGCCCTTGATTTTTAGTTGTAAACCGTAGTTCTCGGCACCGATCCAACTTTCTGTAGTGCCATTAATCGGCAGAATAACACCCCAAAAGAGGTTTTTTTTGTGGCATGGTGGACAAGTGTCTTACTGATATAATGATTATTACATAGTGATTGGTAGTTTTCGTTGCCGGTACATAAGGTACCATTTACCTTTTTGGGATAATCCATGACCATCTTCATAATATGCCACGATCAACTACCTAACTATCGTCCTCCTAAAGACTCAAAAATCATCTGGCTGAACACTTTGTCGCCATCCAATCCTCAAGGACTTGACGTTATCCATGGGTATGACTTTTTTGAAAATGCCCAAGCGCTTCATGAAAAATTATCCGGCGCATTTGGCTCAATGGTAATTTTAAAACTGCTTGAGTCTGGTGATATCAAAACAGATTCGATCACCATATGGCAATATAGAAAATTTGTCATTTTTACCAAGCACGGCATATCAAGCCCCAATTACCCTAGCATGTATGTGATACAAGCCAAGGCAGCTAATAACATAAAATTTACAACTGAATTGAGCTCAGCAAAGAAATTTATATTACCTCAATTAGTTACCATTAATAACCTTTATGCACAATATTTAGCCGTGCATAATATAATTGATTTACTCCGCTACACTACGATAGCTGTAGAATCTGATGTCTTATCATCTCAAGATAGTTTCCATTTTTTTAATTCTAAATATTTAGTACCAGGCGGTGTTGAGTTAGGCACTTATCCTGCTAACTGGTGGGTTAAAAATTTTAAAAATGTAGCTTCCGTTGCTCTAAATTTTGTAGAAAATTTTGAGCCATATCAAAAAGATAACCCTTATCAAAAACGAGCCATTGCTTTTTGTCAAGAGCGGCTGGGAAGCTATTTACTGCTCAAACATATTACCGAAATATATGGTACAGCGCTTCCATCGTCATTATTTGGAACAATGCATTCAGTAACCACAGACGGAATATACAGACCTGGTACTTAGTACCTAATTTTAGTATCTATTATTCTCTATAGAGAGTTTATCCGAAAAAATCGGTCACGACACAGCGAAGGAACTTTTTAATGAAAGTTGTCATATTGGCAGGTGGTCTGGGCTCGCGTCTGGCCGAAGAAACGATAGTAAAACCTAAACCGTTAGTGGATATCGGCGACAAACCTATTATTTGGCACATCATGAATATCTACGCCCACCACGGGTTGAAAGACTTCATTGTATGTGTCGGCTATAAAGGCTATATGCTGAAGGAATATTTTTCTAATATCGTTTTACATCATAATGATTTCACCGTTGATTTGTCTAAAAACTCGATCGAATATCACAATAAAACGGCACCAGACTGGCGGGTAACACTCGTAGATACCGGTCTGACCTCCATGACCGGAGGTCGTCTGAAAAACATTCGGCAATACCTTAACCCCGATGAACCATTCTGTATGACCTACGGTGATGGTGTTGGTGACATAGATGTCACTGCAGAGATTGAATTTCATCGTCAGCATGGTCTGAAGGCCACAATGTGTACCGTCGCGCCTCCCGCACGGTTTGGGGCAATTCGTGCTGATGGGTACCATGTCACGGAGTTTCTTGAAAAACCTCAAAATGAGGGGGCACGGATTAATGGGGGCTTTTTCATACTCCACCCTTCAGTGCTGGATTTTATTAAAGACGAAAATACATCCTGGGAAAACGAGCCACTGGAAACGTTAGCAGCAACCAGACAGCTCGCAGCCTTCAATCACGATGGCTTTTGGCAGCCTATGGATACATTACGTGAGCGCATGCTCTTGGAAGATCTATGGCGTTCAGGAAAAGCACCGTGGAAAATATGGGATTAAAAAATTTTTGGTCTGGCCGTCGTGTATTTATCACTGGCCATACAGGATTTAAAGGCTCTTGGTTATGTCTATGGCTGGAGAAATTAGGTGCACAGGTATTTACAGTGGCCTTACCACCCAATACCTCACCATCTTTATATAAACTATTTACTATTGAAACAAACGTTGGCCATCATTTCCTTGATATACGTGACGAACTAAAACTCAAAGATTATCTGATACAAGCGGAACCTGAAATTGTCATCCATATGGCGGCACAGGCATTGGTCCGACAATCTTATGCCGACCCAGCCAATACCTACTCTACAAATGTTATGGGAACGGTTAATTTACTTGAGGCAGTCAGAATCTCAAAATCCGTAAAAACCGTCATTGTTGTAACAACAGATAAAGTCTATGCAAATAACAATGCTGGCATACCTTTCGTTGAGATCGATCCATTAGGTGGAGAAGATCCCTATAGTAATTCTAAAGCAGCGACAGAACTCATCTGTCAGAGTTACCGACACAGTTTTTTCAACCAAATGAGGATTAAATTAGCGACAGTAAGGGCGGGAAACGTTATTGGTGGTGGCGACTGGTCGGCAGATCGATTGATTCCAGATGCTATCCGCGCGTTTGAAGCAAATCACGCCGTGATGCTCCGATACCCCAATGCCATCAGACCATGGCAGCATGTTCTAGAACCTTTACATGGATATCTACTGTTCGCGCAGGCCTTAATAGAAACACAGAGTCAATTACCCGATGCGCTTAATTTTGGTCCCACACCTGAAAACTTTGCCACGGTCTCTGAAGTGATTGACGCACTGGCCATGAGCCAGAAAATAGAACATGCATGGCAACACTCTCCTGGAGAACACCCTCCTGAAGCCAGTTACCTGGTACTTCGCTCTGACCTGGCCCAAAAAACTATCGGTTGGTGTCCGAGACTCAATCTCAGGCAGACACTCGATTGGACAACCAGATGGTACGCCGCTTATCGCCAAGGGCATGATATGCGGGATTTTTCACTAAAACAGATTAGTGACTACGAGAATGAAATTTATGACAACTAAAAAACAATGCCGATTCTGCCACTCTTCGCTGGAGCAGCCTTTCATCGATCTCGGAGAAACGCCGCTTGCTAATTCATACCTCACTCAGAAAAAATTATTGTCGCCGGAACCGACTTACCCGTTGCGTGTTCTGGTCTGTTCAAAATGCAAATTAGTTCAGACGGATACCTTTGTATCTCCGCGTGATATTTTCAGCAACTACGCCTATTTTTCATCTTACAGCGATAGCTGGGTTGAACATGCACGACAATTTACAGTCATGGCAATTAAACGCTTTGGGTTAAGCGCATCGTCTCAGATTATAGAAGTTGCGAGTAACGATGGGTATCTTCTGCGTCATTTTGTACAAGCTAATATTCCCGTTCTAGGCATTGAGCCAGCAGAAAATATTGCTGAAGTAGCGCGTTCGATTGGTGTAAATACAGAATGCCGTTTTTTTGGGGCGGCCACAGCCAAAGACTTGTTAGCACAAGGGAAATCAGCTGATTTACTGATTGGTAACAATGTATTGGCACATGTACCTGATATTAATGATTTTGTCGAAGGATTGGCTATTCTTCTGAAACCTGAAGGAGTGATTAGTCTCGAATTTCCACACCTATTGAAACTAATGCAGTATGTACAATTCGACACGGTTTATCATGAGCATTTCTATTATATTTCACTACTCGCCTTAGAAATGGTCTTCGCCAAATATGGGTTAAGAATATTTGATGTTGAAGAATTAAAAACGCATGGTGGCAGCCTGCGGATCATGGCCACGCATGTTTCATCAAAAGCTCACCTAACCCAGAAAAGCGTCGCCCATATTCGAGAGAATGAGATAAGTTATGGTTTAGATAATATAGAAACTTACTTACTATTCCAAAACCGCATCGAGCCGATTAGAGAAGGTTTGCTCCATTTCCTGCGCCAGGCAAAGAGGGACGGTAAAACGATTGTGGCCTATGGTGCAGCGGCTAAAGGAAATACCTTGCTCAATTTTTGTAAAATTGGAACTGATCTTATTCAATACGTTGTCGACCGTAATCCCCATAAACAAAATCATTTTCTACCCGGCAGTAAATTACCAGTTTATTCACCCGAAAAAATAGAAGAAACAAAACCTGACTACGTTCTGATACTTCCCTGGAATATCAAAGAAGAGGTCATTGCGACCAATAAGATTCAGTCCTGGGGTGGCCGTTTTGTTGTTGCAATTCCAACGTTGGAAATTCTGGCATGAGATTTTCACCTACCGCGATATCAGGCGCGCTGCTGATTGAAATCGATGCTCATCAGGATGAAAGAGGGCTCTTTGCTCGTACCTTCTGTCAGGATCTCTTTAAAAAACAAGGTATTGAATATAACCTCACACAGTGTAATGTCTCATTGAATTACCAAAAAGGAACATTACGCGGCATGCATTGCATGCGTGATCCTTTCGGAGAGGCAAAGTTGGTGAGAGCAACACAAGGGCGTGTTTATGATGTTGCAATCGATTTAAGGCCATCTTCCCCTACTTATCTTAAGTGGGCAGCCATTGAGCTAGATGCTAAAAGACATAATGCTTTTTACATTCCAGAAGGCTGTGCTCACGGATTTTTGACCCTTGAAGATAACAGTGAGCTATTCTACCAAATGTCGAAATCTTATGTTCCAGGTAAAGACTATGGTGTCCGCTGGAATGATCCGACATTTAATATTATATGGCCTTTACACCCACTCGTAATAAATGAAAGAGACGCAAACTATTCTGACTATGATGAGGGAAAAATATGCGAATAATTCAGCTTCCACACTTTCGTCCCAATAGCCCTATTTGTGTCAATGTGGTTTTAACACGATGAAACGTGTCCTTGTTACTGGTTCAACCGGATTTGTAGGGCGCCATATTATCGGTGCACTGCAAAAGCACCCGGTAAAAGTTCGAGCCATCGTAAGAACAGGCAAAGCAGAAAAACTGAGCGACTTCCCCTGCATTGATGAAATTGTTGAAACGGAAAACCTATTTACCGAAGACGAAAACTGGTGGGCTGATGCTGCTCAAGATGTCGATATTGTTATCCATTCCGCATGGTATGCGGAACCTGGAAAATATGTCAATTCAGTAGAAAATATTAACTGTCTGACGGGTACACTCACGATGGCCAAAGGATGCATTACTGCTGGCGTCAACCGATTTGTAGGCCTCGGTTCTTGCGCTGAATACGATACCTCCTTCGGTTTTCTCTCGGTCAATACACCGCTAAAACCAACCGTAATATATACCGATGCCAAAGCGTCAGCCTATTTGACATTATCACATTGGTTACCTGAATCAGGTGTGGAATTTGTCTGGTGCCGATTATTTTATTTGTTTGGAGACGGTGAAGATAAAAGACGTTTTATTCCTTATCTCCATTCAAAATTGGCGGCTGGAGAAAAAGCAGATTTAAGTAGTGGGAACCAGATTCGAGATTATCTCAATGTTGCCGATGCCGGCCAAATGATTGTTGATGCAGCAATGCAGGGGAAAACTGGCGCTGTCAATATCTGCTCCGGCATACCTGTCACAATTAAGCAGCTTGCTGAAAGCATAGCGGATGAGTATAACCGCAGGGATTTGCTAAATTTCGGTGCTCGTCCGGATAACCTGATAGATCCACCCTGTATTGTCGGAATACCATAGAACAAGTGAGAACAGACAACTCACTTGTAACTTGCAACATGCGAGATGGCAGGTATATAGAAACCATCATTAAAAATGACAATAGTGACGCATTAATCCGATTCGGTGATTTATCTATAAGTGTTCAGAATCTGATACCGTCATTTGCGATGCGAAAAGTTTAATCAAAATGGGGCTAGAAATGAATCCAATTGAAGAGTTTAAAAATGAACGAATAGCGTCTATCTCGACCTATCCTCAAGATAAAAAGCTGCAATCTCTTTCGCAAGAATGGACGGAAATGTCATTAGGAAAACGCTATGTCTATAATTTTGACTGGCTTGGTCGTCCAATCATTCAATACCCTCAAGACATTGTCGCTATCCAAGAAATCATTTGGTCTACTCGTCCAGATCTGATTATTGAAACCGGTATCGCCCACGGCGGCTCATTGATACTCAGCGCATCCCAGCTTGCTATGCTCGATATGTGTGATGCGATTGAAAATAAAAGTACATTCGATCCATGTCAGCCAAAGCGTAAAGTCATTGGGATTGATATTGATATCCGCGCCCATAATCGTCAGGCGATAGAGAACCATCCATTGTCTAACCGAATTCAAATGCTTGAAGGGTCATCCATTTCCAATGAAATCATTGATGCGGTCAAAGAATTGAGCATCGGATACCAAAAAGTCATGGTCTGCCTGGATTCTATGCATACACACAGTCATGTACTTGCTGAACTTGAGGCATATGCTCCATTAGTCACCCCAGGCTGTTATTGCGTCGTTTTTGATACCATCATAGAGGATGTTTCACCAGACTTTTATACTAACCGTCCGTGGTCTGTAGGTAACAATCCGAAAACAGCAATATACGAATACCTCAAAACACATAACGAGTTTGAGATCGATAAAACCATACCGGATAAATTGCTTATTACAGAAGTACCTGATGGTTTTTTGAAAAAGCGTAATAACTAATATCACATTCTCTATGGTTTTGGAATAAAGAAGTCTGTATTACCGTTAGAAGGTATTTTCCAATAACGGTATTCAGACTTTCATTTCGTTACGCTTTTTATCACTGGTTAATCCGGTAACCAGGCTTTACGCCACAATTCCAGATTATCTCCGTCCAGCATCCAGTCTTTATAAATTGCCGCGCGCAATTCATCGCCTACTTTTGCTGTAGCATCCATATCGGACAGATGCATGCGAATAGCATCCATCCATTCTTTGTAACGGTTGCGTACCCGTGTAACTGGCAGATCACCATGATAACATTCGATATCACTACAAATGACGGGGAAACCACACGCACCATATTCCATCAACCGTAAATTACTTTTACATCGATTAAATAAATTATCTTCCAGCGGTGCAAGCGCCAGATCCAGATTCAGTGAAGCTAACTTTGCCGGGTAATGATCAATGTCTACGCCTTTATGAAATTCATGAATATAGGGGCGGAGTTTTTCTGGACACATACCAAAAAATATCCACTCAACCTCATTGGCCAAATCCTTGACTATATCAACAATTAATTCCAGATCCCCCGTATGGCTGCTGCCCCCGCCCCAGCCTACTCTAGGTTTTTTACCTTGACCGCGTAATGACGACAAATTATCCCACCATTCCAACGGCAATTTATTTTGTACCACATGGATATTAGCATGCAGCCCGGTAAACGCTTCTGCCAATGGCGCGGTTGAAACCACAAATCGATCAACAAAACCCAGGCTTTTACGCATGGATTTCACTACATCTTTGGGAATATTCGCCCGATGGACACTTTTGAGTGGCACATTTGGCAGATAGTCATCCAACTCATACACCTTAAACGTATTTGTCAGTCTGCTCACTTGCCGGACCCACTCGTGAAAATAACTGGATGTCTGACGCTGCAACACCAAAATATCAGGATCATAGCGAGCCATAGTGGGTATATTAAGATAAACATTGGATAATTTACCATCAATCATATTGGCATTTTTTAATGCATTGAATGGCTTAATAACACGATAATGTCCACACCCCGTCTGATCTGCCATATGTGCCATCACTACCGGTAATGGGCGCCAGGTTAATGGACGCCAGATCAATCCGGCATCAGGTTCTACTTCAAATCCACGGCCATTCAGTGAAAGATTAATATTGTAAGCAGGATCCCGGGAAATGACGGGCAACCATTTTTCATACAGGTTGAACTGCTCCACCTGAAACTTCTCTCGCCACTGATGTTCAGTCATAGTGGAATCATGATGCTGATGACTAGCCCGCCCTTCATGCATCAGTAACGCATAAGGTGTCCAGACGGTCAGATAACCTGCGTTACGCACTTTAAGGCACAGGTCGGCATCATTATAAAAAACCTTGAATGCATCCTCATCCAATCCACCAACCTGCTCATAAACAGATTTGCGGATCATCAGACATGAACCCGTCACTGCTGTGTAATTTTGATCTACCTGCAGACGCTGCATATAGCCGTTCGCACCTAAAGTCTCGCCATTGAAAGGAGACTCTATCGGGCCGCGTAGTCCCAAAATCATACCGGCATTCTGAATTCTGCCGTCCGGATACAGTAATTTCGCCCCGACAATACCAACTTCAGGGCGTAATGCATGGTTAAGCATATTATCCAACCAATCTTCCTGAATAATAGCAGTATCATTATTTAATAATAGTAAATAATTTCCTCTGGCTTCCTGGGAAGCCAGGTTATTTATAGCTGAATAATTAAATGCATGCGGATAACTGAGAACTTTTATTCGAGATGGATCTATTTTTGCGATTCCCGCCAACCAGTTCTGAGTTTCGGTTATTTCACTATTATTATCAACAATTAGTATCTCATAATTACGATAACGCGTTCTTTCCAGCAAACTGGTAATGCAAGCAGCCAACGCTGATAATTGATCTTTGGTCGGTATAATGATTGAAACCAGTGGATTCTGTTCATGCCCATAATGTAAGCGATAGTGTCCTGGTAAAGATGACAACACTTTACCATTAATATATTCACGCCGATTTAAATGCCTCTCTAACACTTCTACTTCATCAGACACCGTTCTGACATTTAACGCATCAGAAACTGTCAAAAACTCAGCCAGGTGACCGATCGTCCCCATGCCCTTTTCTTCAATCAAACGGACAATAAATTCAAACTCTATACTCTCTGCATAATTATTATCAAATCCACCCAATTCAATAAATACTTCACGCTTATAAAGCCAGTGACGCACCATGACTGCCGGCAGGCTCAGAAAGTAGTCCAAATTAAAATCGGGACGGCATGCTACACTCAATTCACCATCTTCATTTTTTACAAGCTCATCACCGTAGACAGCTGCACATGACTGTGCCGTTACCAATCCCAAACTTGTCATTAATAGCCCGCCAACAGTGAATAACTCACCGGCACGGATAATCATCAACCAATCAAAACTCTCATTTTTAATAATGTCATTCAATGCAGTTACATAGTTAGTGCCATCAATTTTATAAGTGAACTCAGGGTATTCATTAAATACATCTTCACTGCTACTAAGAATATATTTATTTACTTTTATACCATGCGACACTGCGCTGGTAAGGCTCTCAAGTGTCGATTGCACTTGGTCCTGATTTTCATTTAACTGGATAATAAAGATACCGAACTTCCGACCATCAGGATGCTCATCCAGATAATTATTAATAAGAATAGATTCGCTGGGTTTCGGTTCACGTTTTGCAATCCAGCTGGCAGTCGTTTCTTCCTTCTTATTCCCTTTGAATGTCTGATTTAATGCGAGCCATACATTGTAGTCATAAAAGATATGTTGTTCATCTAATTCTGCGACTCGAATAATTTGACTCTTGTTTATATCCGATCCCAATGCATTTTGCTGCTTAGTCTCTTTAGCAAAAAAATCACGCTCACTAAATTCATGTCCACTGATAACATTATCATCATACTCGCTATCCACGCGAATATCAGATAATGGGGTAGAAAGCATCGCCAGATTGCCATATTCTAACAGTTTCACATACAACGTTAACTCAGCAGTATGCTCCATCAATTTACTGTTTAATTCAAAAAAACGAGGTTCAAGTTTATCTAAAATATCTCGGCGACATAAGATGCAACTAAGCTCTCCGATAAAATTGGTAAAATGATTAACAAGAAAATTAATCAGCCGATGTCCCTGAATAATACAGTCACCTCGGAATGGATATGAAGTTGTAAGGACATCATTCAATAGTTGCTCATTGTTATCAATGCGACGCCGTTTCGATGAAGCGAATACAACTTCATCATCAACTTCCATTGCTGCGACCAGCAGCCTGACATTATCTTCTCGTAACTTATCGTGATCGAAAAGAAACTTAATATACTTTCCCTGAGCTTGTCCCAGGGACTGATAAAAATTATCGTAAGCAGGTAATGGTGTTTCATTCTGGGTATAACTAATGGGATGCCGAGAGATACTGTCCAGCTTATAGAAAATATTCTTGATTAAATTATTTGTACTATTGTCACTAATAATGATTTCAATGTTTTCGTAATCCTGCTGAATCGCACTGGACAAAGCCAGCTCAAAATAGCGAGGGTCTTCCGCTGGAATCACAATACTGACTAATGGGTATTCAACCATCACTATCCCCTTAAATAATCACACAAAACAGAATTATCGTCTATTGCCAAGGTATACCACATCAACAAGACTACCGATAAACTCGCTTATAACCATAATAAACCCCAGAATGTCCAATTAACCAAAGGAGGTTATACCTTTTACTACTGCTATTCTGACCATTACTGATTAATAACGTTACTATTGTAAATAATTACTGCCGATAATAAATATCCTCCGGCATAGCCGGAGGTTTTTCATATGCGCCTATAAGGCTCTGTTACCAGCCGCGCCCTAACAGGCGCATCGCGATCTGACATTTGCATCTATGGATTACTTACGGCCCGTAAACGGGCTACCCGGATATGGGATCGAGAGTTGCTCACCCAACTTATCTTGCTCCAATTGGTGCTTTATGTATTCTTGTATCTTCGATGTATTCTTTCCCACCGTATCTACATAATACCCTCGACACCAGAATTCTCGATTTCGGTATTTAAACTTCAAATCGCCAAATTGCTCATAAACCATCAGGCTACTCTTACCCTTCAGGTATCCCATAAAACTCGACACACTCATCTTCGGCGGGATCTCCAGAAGCATATGGATGTGATCCACACAACATTCTGCCTCCACGATGTTCACGTTTTTCCATTCACACAACTTTCTTAATATGCCGCCAATTGCCCTACGCTTTTCTCCATAGAACACCTGCCTTCGGTACTTCGGCGCAAAAACGATGTGATATTTACAGTTCCATCGGGTGTGCGCTAAGCTCTTTTCGTCCCCCATGGGACCCCCTTTCAATTTTTTGCTTAACTTTTGCAGTTGCCAGACCGCAAGGTGTTTTAACAAATCGAAAGGGGTTTTTATAACCGACTTATAGCTGAAAGCTTTACGGAACCCCCAGCCTAGCTGGGGGTTTTCTATAGACAAAAAACCCCGCCAAAGCGGGGTTTAAAAGAAAATGCAGATTGATATTATTGCAGCAGAGACAGAACTGTCTGTGGTACAGAGTTAGCCTGCGCCAATACAGAAGTACCCGCCTGTTGCAGAATCTGAGCTTTGCTCATGTTAGAAACTTCAGTAGCGTAGTCTGCATCCTGAATACGAGACTGTGCTTCACTCAGATTGGTGGTGGTACTCGTCAGGTTATTGATCGTCGAATCGAACCTGTTTTGTATCGCACCAAGGTTACTTCGCATCCCATCAACCGTGGAAATTGCCTTATCCAGCGTAGTCAGTGAGTTAGCTGTTGAAACACCGGTCATGTTCTCATCGGTTGCATCAACCGTTACCGTCATTGCGCCATCGTCAGTAATCGTGATGTCGTTAGAAGTCAGTTTAAAGTAAGCAGTATCACCGCTTGCACCCACACCTTCAACATCACCTGTCAACGCACCACTGATGAAGTAACTACCATTAGAGTCAACAACCAAGCCAGTAGCTGACAACGTACCACTGGCTGCACCGGACAGGGTTACAGAAGCATCGGCACTCAACGTGATACTGTTGTAAGTAGAACCACTGGCAACACCGGTGGTTGCACTGGTTGCCGGGCCATCAACATTAAAGCCAGTCAGCCCCAGTGAAGAAGTATTGATTTTCTGTAGGTCAATAGAGATAGTCTGGCCATCATTCGCACCGACCTGGATAGAAACAGACGTTTTACTACCGTCCAGGACTTTAACACCGTTAAAATCCGTTTGAGCAGAAATACGGTCAACCTCAGCCAGACGCTGAGTAATTTCATCCTGGATAGACTGCAAGTCACTGGAAGAGTTGGTGCCGTTCTGAGCTTGTACGGTCAGAGTACGGATAGATTGTAAGTTATCGTTGATTTCGTCCAGTGCGCCTTCAGTGGTCTGAGCCAAAGAAATACCATCGCTGGCGTTGCTGGAAGCTTGCGTCAGACCATTGATCTGAGAACCAAAACGGTTAGCAACAGCCTGACCAGCAGCGTTATCTGCTGCGCTGTTGATTTTCAGGCCGGAAGACAGACGCTCAATAGCGGTGCTCAATGAAGACTGAGATTTATTTAAGTTGTTCTGTGCAATCAGCGAAATGCTGTTTGTATTAATTACTTGTGCCATAAGATATTTCCTTTTAAATCAGCCATCAGGACTTAAATGGTAAGGGTTCAGGCTTTGTTGCCCACGGCGTCAGCCACCGTCCTCTATGATATCGGCGCACTTGTACCAACCTTTAGAGATTTAATTCAAAAATTTAAAAATAGTCAATCGTCAGCTAACTATTTGAATTTTAGGTTCATACCGATGGTGTCATTGGGCATTAAACTGACTTGCAACCATCCACTGAACGCATACCGCTCAAACGTCCCTGACACAAGAAGTGGATGATAATATAATTAAATCAATTAATTAGAGACTAATAAAAATGTCCAGCCAGAAGTAAAATGTTAGATAACCCAGGACAAGGCCAGTGGCTAACTCATCAGAAACCGCTGACAGAAATAGAATATCTTTATAATAAAAATCTATTAAGTCGACATCAGTTATCACAGTAAAAACGGTAAATTACAAATTGAAATTGGTGACCAATGCAGCAATCAGATCAAACATTTCACTGAACAGATGTTCAGCAAAAGGCGGAATCAGTGGCATTAACAAGCCAATCGTTAATATACCGACGGTCAAGGTGACGGGAAAACCGATAACAAACACGGATAGTTGAGGCGTTATTCTGTTCAGAAGACCTAATGACAGGTTAATGGCAAGTAACAAAGTAATAAGCGGGAGGGCCAAGCTTAATCCATTAAGAAAGATAAGACTACCTGAACGGGCTATAGAATAAAAAATATTGGTGTCTATAGCATCGGTATTGATAGGAATAACATGAAAACTATCAGACAACATGGAGATCAGCCACAAGTGGCCGTTAAACGCCAAAAAAATCAGCATTGCAAGCAGGTTTAAAATCCGTGCAAGAATTGGCATATTGGGACCACCGGACGGATCAAAAAAAGTAGCGAAAGATAACCCCATTTGAAGGCCGATCACCTCCCCTGCGAAACGAAAAGTAGCAAAGGCCAATTGCATCGTAAAACCAATACAGACACCTATCAGTATTTGCTTAACTAACAACCACATCCCCGTAGCTGAAAAAATAGCCACCGGTGTAATTGTCAGGTAGGGTCCGATTAATAAAGTACTTAAAAGCGCCAATCCAATTTTTACACGTAAATTAACTTCTCGTTCATTAAGAATGGGGGCTGTCGAAATAAGTGCCAACATCCGGACAAACGGCCAAAAAAACTGATTCAGCCAATTGTTAAATTCGATACTCGTCAATTCTAGCATATTATCCAATCATCGTTGGTATGCTGTTGAATAACGTTCGCATATAGTCAAGAAACATACTAAGCATCCATGGTCCGGCCACAATAATTGTGATAAACACAGCCAAAATTTTAGGGATAAACGAGAGTGTCATTTCATTAATCTGCGTGGCTGCTTGCAAAATGCTGACAACCAAGCCGGTGACCAGTGCAGCTAAAAGTAGTGGTCCAGCTAATGCAAGGGCCACCTTCATTGCTTCACTACCCATTGCCATAACTGACTCAGGTGTCATGAACTTTATCCTTGATTTTTATTAAGAAATTAACTGTAAAAGCTTTGGACAAGCGATCCCAACAACAATTGCCATCCATCAACTAATACAAATAACATCAACTTAAAAGGTAAAGACACTGTAGCTGGCGGGACCATCATCATACCCAACGCCATCAGTACACTGGCTATAACAAGATCAATTATCAGAAAAGGAATAAAAATGGTAAATCCAATTTGAAAGGCAGTCTTCAGTTCGCTAGTGACAAATGCAGGAACTAATATCTTCATTGGTACCGCTTCAGGCCCTTCCAAAGACGGTATTTCAGCAAGTCGGGCAAATAAAGCCAAATCGGTTTCCCGTGTCTGACGCATCATAAACTGACGTAAGGGTTGAGCACCCCGGTCAATTGCCGTTTCCATCGTGATTTTATCCTGGCTAAACGGCAAGTAGGCATCCTGATATATCTTTGTAATCACTGGTGACATGATAAAAAATGTCAGAAACAGACTCAGGCCAACAATAACCTGGTTAGGCGGCGCACTGGCTGTACCTAAAGCATTTCGCAATAAGCTCAATACGATGATGATGCGCGTAAAGCTCGTCATCATTAATAATACGGCAGGAATAAATGTTAAAGAAGTAAGAAACACCAGCGTTTGAACCGGCAATGTCCAGCTCTGACCACCATTCGCCAATGGGTGAGTAACAATACCGGGTAACTGGGCCCACGAATCTGGGGTAAATAAAAGAAAGGTACCTATGAATAAACAACGCAACAGTGGCATTGCTATTCGTGATGAAACACTGTTCATTCTGACTTTTCCGGGCGTTTTATAATGTTATTTAACAGTTGGCGAAAATCTGTTGATACGGATTTATCAGAATCCAGCATTTCACCGGCAACGTTCGCTGGCAACGTGTGCAGGTGAGTGATTTGCTGTGATGTCACGCCCAGTACCAACCAGGTATTTTCTACCTCAACAATAACAACCCGTTCTCGTTGCCCAACCGGGCAACTTGATAACACTTTTAGCATTCGATTTTGTTTACCTTGCGGTGCAAAACCGAACTTTTTTGCTAACCAGGCTATCAACAAGATAAGCAGAACGATCCCACCCAGTACTGTGCTCACCTGAGTTAACGCACTACTGTGAGAAATCACCGGTGCAGAAACAGCCGTAGACTGAAATGTCACATTTGGAACTGCCTGCCCCTGAGATTGTGTCATAATCAATTAACGACTCAAGCGACGCATGCGTTCAGATGGAGTAATGATATCAGTGATTCGTACTCCATATTTATCTGCGACGACGACAACCTCACCTTGTGCAATAAGGTATCCGTTAATCAGGATATCCAATGGTTCCCCTGCTAATCCATCAAGAGAAACGACTGATCCCTGAGAAAGACGTAATAGTTCTTTAATTGTCATTTTCGTCCTCCCGAGTTCAACAGTAAGCTTCACTGGAATATCTAAAATGAGATCGATATCTTGGGTGCCGCCTGGAACGTTGTCAGCATCAAGTGTTTTGAATATACCTTCACTACTACTTTTTTCCGCAGTCTGTTGCTCGTTAAATGCATCAGCCCACAGATCGTCCACTGATTCTTTATCGTCGGACGGGTTCTTGGTGTCATTCATTGGGCTGTTCCTCGTTATTCAGAGAATTCAAAATAGGGTTAATTAAGTGCTCGACCCGAAGAGCATATTGTCCATTGAACGTACCGTACTGACCCGTCAATACCGGGACGCCATCAACATGCGCAATTAGCCTTTCCGGTTTATCTATGGGTAAAACATCGCCGGGCTTCAATTTTAACACTTTGGATAATCTCAATGGGATATCAACAAAATTTGCAACCAGCTCCAGTTCTGAATGCTGGACCTGCTTAGCCAAGGTATCGCGCCAATTCTGATCTTCTTGTCGTGAATTTTCCAGTGGCGGATTAACCAATAACTCACGTAGCGGCTCGATCATGGCAAAAGGAATACAAATATTGAATTCCCCCGTCAGATTACCAATCTCAACATGAAACGGTGTTGTCACCACAATATCGTTAGGAGAAGTGGTTATATTGGTAAACTTGACCTGCATCTCAGAGCGGACATACTCCACATCCAGTTTGTAAATAGCATTCCATGCATCCCCATAAGCATCCAAAGCAAGCCGTAACATACGTTTAACAACACGCTGTTCGGTATGTGTAAACTCTCGACCTTCTACTTTTGTTGGGAAACGTCCATCACCACCGAAAAGATTATCAACCGCAATGAAAACCAGGCTTGGAGAAAATACAAATAACGCTGTACCACGCAACGGTTTTAAATGTATCAGGTTCAGGTTGGTTGGTACCGGCAGATTACGTGCGAAATCATGGTAAGGCTGAATCTTCAATGGCCCAGCGGTGATATCGGGACTGCGACGGAGCAAGTTAAACAATCCCATCCTGAATTGACGGGCAAAGCGTTCATTAATAATCTCTAATGACTGCAAACGCTCACGAACCACACGCCTCTGCGTATTGGGATCATAAGGCCTGATGCCATTGTCAGTGCTAACTGCCGACGTGGATTCACTCTCACTGTCGTCGCTATCACCGTTTAACAATGCGTCAATTTCTGCTTGGGAAAGAATACTGTCACTCATAATGGTTATCGCAATATAAAAGCAGTGAATAGAACATCAGTAACCACTTGGTTAGGCTGTCCTGGAACCAAGGGTGGGCTTAGCACTTGTTTAATATCTTCTATAAGCTTTTGTTTGCCCTGTTCATTTGCCAAAGCGACGGCGTCCTGACGAGATAACAATAATAACAACCGACTACGAACTTCCGGCAGATATTGAGTAAATCGACTCTTCGTTTTTTCATCAGGTAAACGTAACGTAAACCCGATATATAGCACTCGATCAGGGTTGTTATCCGGATTAACCAGATTAACGGTAAATGTATCCAATGGCATAAATACAGGGGCTGGCGGCGGTACGTCATGTTTCACTTCTACCGTATTGTTTCTTTGATGAAAAAACCACCAACCGGCGCCTGCGGCTCCCATTGCGACAAGTGCAATAACAATCAGTAGTACTAGCCAGACAGAGCGTTTACGTCCTGACTGGTTTTTTTTATCAGCCATAACCTGAAATAATTCCTTTACACATTGGTGTTTAATGCAGCACGAACAACTGCACCATATAAAGTGATTATCCCGTCTATTTATTTCATCAATAGGATGAATAGACGGGGAAAATCACGCCAGCTTATTGGTTTGCTTCATGCAAAAGTATCAACACCATTTATAGATGATGCCATGCGCTGCAGAACAGGCGGCACATCCAGAACTTCGCGAGTAGATTCGGCAGAGCTTGCATATCGCTGCGTAGATGAGGATTCCCCACTACTTTGGCCATTTTGCTGCCAGCCCGACCCGGTATACGCCTCACTTCCGATGCTACTTTGATTTAATGTAATGCCACTATCTGATAGCGCTGTTTTCAAATGCGGCAATGCCGCCTCCAGCGCCGCTCGGACTTGCCCGTGTGCAGATGCCAGGTGAATCTGCGCCTGGTTATCATCCAGAGTCATACTTACCTGAATTGTCCCCAACTCTTGTGGATGCAAACGTAGCTCAACACTTTGTTGATTATTACGAGCAAACATTACAATCTGCTGGCTGAGTGCCTGCTGCCACGCATCTGTACCAACCTGTGCATTTAATACGGCGGATGTCGATGCAGCAGTGGCTGTAGTCGAACCACCATTCGTCGCCTGCTGTATATTTGAAATGAGCGTATTTGTTGCCGTTGAGTTACCAGTAGAACTGGTGGTAGTACTCGTCTCTTTTACAGTATTAAGGGAAGAGGAAAGAATCGCACCATCACTACCTTGCTGGACGCGACCTTGAATATCCTTTGACACCGTCGTTTTCTCTATGGCGTCATGTTTTAACACGGTAGCACTGCCTTTCGTATTTATCTTGGGAAAAGCCGTTTCAGAAACATCACTAACCGTATCAGTTTTGAGTGATGTGCTACTTCCGTCCGAGAGTTTGCCTTCCTGTTCTTTAAGCGAATCAAGGGTTGCTTTTGCTGCTTTGCTATTCAACTGAACAACAGTTAGCAGAGACGTCGAAACATTACTCGCGGTATCTGAAGCTGAGGCTGTTGTAGTCTGTACCGAAACATCCTGTATTTGCTGAGGAATATCCTCTCTGAGCATTGCCATGATAGCTAATGTTGCATTATTTACTGCATTTGGATCACTACTGACGGTACTGGCATCATCAGTCATCGTCATATCTGCCTTGGTTGTAGACAACGCACTGATATCACTATTAGCTGAATCCTTATCGGTTTTTTCTGCTGATGCTGCACCTTTTCCCGTCGCTGATTTGCTATGTGACGCATGAGATTGCAGCAAGAGCGCGTTCAACGATAATTGCGAAGCAGTATTCGCGGTACTCTCTGATACTGTATCCGCAGAAGTATCTCCCGTCTGTGCAGCTGACTGTTTAACATTTTTCTCTGTCGATGAAACCGTTTTTTCTCCGACAGTCTGCTTTGCAGGCTGCGACTGCTCCTGAGTAGCGGGAGCGCTAGCCTGCTGATCGGAGACTTTACTCTGGCTAGTGCTGCTTTTCTCATCGCTGAGATGAGAAGATAATAACTGGTCAAAGCTTCCACTCTGAGAAATATCGTCGGACTGACTGCTACTATTAGATATATTTGAGTCAACGCGAACATTATCAGTCGATGTAATGGCAGTAACGGTAGATAAATTCATGGATTTGATTTCCTCAATGATGCGCGTTGTGCTAACTCATCCATCAGTTTTTGATCCTGACGATTTTCCCGAAGTAGTGATTCTTGTGCTGCACGTTCTTTTAATGTTTCAAATGCATTCAACCGCTGCTGCTTTAGTTGCCATGTTATCACTGCCTGCTCAAGACGTTGATTCCATATGGTCAACTGCTTGTGATGCTGTTCTATTGCCAACTCTAATGTTTTTATGAATTGTTGGTAGTTGTGCCAGTTAGCTGAATCAATACCGCTTCCCATACTTTGCTGTAGCTGCATACGATAGTCATTTTCATAGTCAAGTAACATATCTAATTGCTGTTGCGCCTGTGTATGTGATTGCCGAACTTTTCCGAGTAAAGAGGCGGCATCATCAACTTCCTGTTTAGCTAGTTCCCGAAGCTTATTCAATGATGAATCATTTTTCATAATGCCTCTTTTAATCTGATGACAGAGTATACCCGTCATCTTTTAACTTACAGATTTGTCACCCGAACCACTCACCTGAGTGAGCCCATCGAGATCCCCATCCTTACCGCTTTTCTATAACTCGAAATCTATTGGGTATATATGCCATGTCTATCTCTCATACTGACTAATCTGGGAAAAGTTCACTAAGTTGCTGAAGCGCATTATCGTAATTACAACGCTCAAACATACCTTGTTGTAAAAATGTCTCGAGATGTGGGTAGAACTTTATTGCACGATCCAGTTGGGGATCACTGCCGGCTGCATAGGCACCTACGTTTATCAAATCTTTATTTCGTTGATAAGATGAAAATAACTGCTTAAATTGCCTTACTTTTGCGTAATGCCGTTCGTCAATGAGATCTGTCATTACACGACTGATCGATGCTTCTATATCAATCGCCGGATAATGACCTGCTTCAGCAAGCTGCCGCGACAATACAATATGTCCATCCAAAATAGCACGTGCTGAATCGGCAATAGGGTCCTGCGGATCATCACCTTCAGTTAATACCGTATAAAATGCAGTAATTGAACCGCCACCATGGATACCATTTCCTGCCCGCTCGACTAATGCCGGAAGTTTTGCGAAGACAGAAGGCGGGTAACCTTTTGTGGCTGGAGGTTCCCCAATCGCTAGCGCAATCTCACGCTGAGCCATCGCATAACGTGTTAGTGAATCCATGATCAGCAAAACATGGTGGCCTCTGTCACGAAAATCTTCAGCAATACGTGTCGCATAAGCGGCTCCCTGCATACGAAGCAGGGGGGATACATCAGCAGGTGCGGCGACGACCACAGAGCGAGCAAGACCTTCAGGCCCGAGAATATTCTCAATAAAGTCTTTAACTTCTCTACCACGCTCACCAATCAACCCTACGACGATCACATCAGCCTGAGTATAACGGGCCATCATGCCTAACAATACACTCTTACCCACACCAGAGCCGGCGAACAATCCCATGCGTTGCCCGCGACCTACAGTGAGTAAGGAATTTATCGCTCTAACGCCAACATCAAGCACATGATCAATAGATGTACGTTGTAACGGGTTAAAAGGCGATGAGCTTAAAGGAGCACTATACCCAGTATCTGGAGAAGGAAAACCATCGAGTGGTTTTCCCGCACCATCCAAAATGCGCCCCAATAATTCCGGGCCAAGAAGAAGTTGTTTACCTTGTCCGTTTCCTTCTACACCAGCCCGGGCATAGACCCGCGCACCTGGTATTATTCCCTCTACTTCTTCTAGTGGCATCAAAAATAGCTTCTGCCCATTAAATCCGACAACTTCACTTTCAACTTCATCTACCTCGGGACCACTCTGGCGCTCAATGAAGCATGTTGCTCCCAGAGGCAAATGTAATCCTGTCGCTTCCAGCACTAATCCGGTTGCCCGGGTAAGTCTGCCGTATCGACGAATTGATGGCGTACAACTAATCCGCTTTTCAAGCGAATCTAGAGAAGAGAGCCAGCGAGAAAGTCGAAGTGTCACTATAATTCTCCTGGCGCAGCCAAGCGACAAAGCTCATGCCAGCGCGTGGCGATGCTCGCATCCAAATCACCGTCTTCTGCGCTTATCTTGCAACCGCCAGGATGTAATTGGTTATCAGCCAATAAACGCCAACCATGAAGATCCAATGTTGGGCCAAGATGTTGCTCAATACGCTCTAGATCAGACGGATGTACCCGTAATTGTGGTTTTCCGCTAAACATCGGCTCTTGTTGAATCAACTGCTGAATCTGGTTCAACAACGCCGTACCATCACATACGGGAGACTGCCCCAAGACTTGCTTAGCCGCGGTGAGGGCCAACTGCATGAGCCGTGAGGCGATGACACTGTCAAGTGCATCCAGGGTCTGCTGAAACTCGGTGACCATGTTCTGCATTTGAGCAATCATGGGTTCTTGCTGCTTTTGGACGTCCTCTACTCCTTGTCGTGACCCTGCCTCCAGGCCTGATTTATAGCCTTCCTCGTAGCCTTTTTGCTGACCCTCTTTAAACCCTATCTCTTGAGCACGAAGCTGTACTTGTTCACGTAATAGCTCCAGACTGTTATCCGATTCTGTAGAGCCGGTAACATCCTCCTGAATCGGAAGCTCAGCACTGGGTTCGACCGAGACTTCGGTCACCGGAGCGGCCAAATCATTAAGCTTCCAGGGGCGCCATGGCAGGGTATCAGGATCAGACATACGCATCCTCACCACCACCAATAATCATTTCACCACTGTCGGCCAGACGGCGAACAATAAGCAGGATGGCTTTCTGTTCGTTTTCCACCTGAGACATACGTACTGGACCACGTGTTGCCAAATCATCACGCAGGATTTCTGCTGCCCGCTGAGACATGTTCCGCAGGAACTTATCACGCAATGCCTCATCAGCACCTTTCAATGCAACAAGCAGGGATTCGGATTCCACTTCTTGCAACAGACGCTGGATACTGCGATCGTCGACCTCCACAAGGTTTTCGAACAAAAACATTTCATCAATAATTTTCTGTGCCAGCTCACCATCAAACTCACGGACCGCGTCAATAACCGATTCTTCCTGCTGTGTTTTCATTAAGTTGATAATTTCAGCTGCAGTACGGATACCACCCATTTTGCTGCGCTTCAGGTTTTGACCATCAAGCAATCCATTCAACACCTCAGTCAACTCAGCCAGTGCCGCAGGCTGAACACCACCAAAGGTCGCAATACGCAGCATAATGTCATTACGTAAACGTTCATCAAACAATGCCAGAATATCAGCGGCCTGGGCACGTTTTAAATGGATAAGTATGGTTGCGATAATCTGTGGGTGCTCGTCTCGAATCAAATCGGCTGCAAGCTGTGGCTCCATAAAGTTAAGCGTTTCCATGCCAGAAGTGGTTTCTCTGCTTTCAAGAATATCTTCCAGCAAACTGGATGCACGTTCTTCACCGAGGGCCTTAACCAATACAGAACGCAAATAATCACCAGCGTTAACACTCAATGCTGCATATTGCTCTGCTTCGGTTTCAAACTCCTTTAAAACCTCAGTCAACTGCTGATTAGAGACCTGCTTCATACTTGCCATAGAAGAGCTCAAATGCTGCACCTCACGTGCAGAAAGATGTGTAAATACTTCTGCAGCGCGATCTTCACCAATAGTCATCAACAAAATGGCGCTTTTTTCAGTTCCGGTTAGACTCATAGTTCACTACTCATCCATTGGCGAATGACCAGAGCAACGACACGCGGGTCATTTTCTGCCAAGTCTTTAATACGCTGACTTTGCAGTTCCGCACTCACTCGTTGCTGCGATTTTCTCTGTTGTTCCTGCTCTTCTTTATTAAGCTTAACAACAACATCTATATCGCTAGGTTGCTGCCCACTCAGGCTGGCAACCAAAGCTTCCTGCTGCACCTTTTTCTGCAATTGCGGACGTACTATCTTACGCCATAGTATCCAGGCAACAATGAGCACCAGCAGCCATTTGCCCGCGTTAAGCAACAAATCAAAGAATGTCTGTTTCTGCCAGAAAGGTAATTCACCACCGCCTTCTGACGTTTCAGTAAAGGGTGCATTAACGACATTCAGCGTGTCACCTCGTTCACTAGAATACCCCATAGCTTCACGAGTCAATGATTCAATCTGTTTAATCTGAGCTTCGCTTAAAGCAACACTTTTTCCTTCTGCATTTAAGGTATTATTAACTACAACAGCCACTGACAAACGCTGCACTGAACCGGCACTCTGTTTCGTGTGCCGGATTGTACGATCGACTTCATAGTTAATCGTCTCATCTTTACGGCTATTCGATGACTGTATCCCCGAAGATCCAGTACCTGTCTGCGCACTATTGTTTGCACTTGTGCTATTCGTTTGCCCATTATTACCAGTTGCCGGTTTATTGGTATTGTTCTGAGTAGTTATCGGTGCGGTAGGCGTAGCAGAGGGCTGATTAGACAACGCGCCAGGCACACCACCAATATTACGGCCACCGAGCTGTTCACTCTGGCTTGTCTGTTGTGATCGAACAGCAGCCTGATTAGGCTTCTGATTAGGTTGATACTGTTCATCGGTTTGTTCACGATGAGAAAAATCAATCTGTGCCGTTACTTGAGCGTGAACATTACCCATTCCAACAATGGGATATAATATTGCTTCGATTCGGCGCTGGTAACGACCCTCCACCTCGTTGGCATATTTAAGTTGCGCCGTGTTCAGATCTTGACCGGTACTATCAGGCTGGGTTAACAAGTGTCCATTTTGATCAACCACAGTGACTTTGTCAGGTGGCAGGCCAGCGACACTACTGGAAACCATATAGACGATGGCGTTAATCTGCCCTGCATCAAGGGCTCTACCAGGTTGGAGGTTTAACGTCACTGATGCAGAAGGTGATTTTTGTTCGCGGACAAACAGTGACGGCTTAGGCATCGCTAAATGAACGCGTGCGCCCTGAACTGGGCCAAGCGTCTCAATAGTTCGCGATAATTCTCCTTCCAGTGCTCTCTGGTAGTTAATCTGTTCGCTAAATTGACTGATACCAAATTTTTCCTGGTCAAGTAATTCAAAACCAACAGCACCACCTTTAGGCAACCCTAACTGAGCCAACCGCAAACGAGTCTCATAAACTTTATCCGCAGGGACAAGTAAAGCTCCACCATTGTCAGAAAAATGATAGGGGATGTTCATCTGCGTTAGTTGGCTAACAATTTCACCACCATCACGATCGTTCAGATTACTATAAAGAACTTTAAAATCAGGACTTTTAGCCCAGAGTGCCAATACGGTCACGACAGCGATCGCAAATGCAGCGGCGACCAATAGGGAGACTTTCGGATTAGCGCGCAGCCGATTAAGCACAGCAGTGAATCCACTAATATTCATTGCGGGCGAACTGCTTTTCACGGAGCTCATGCATTATTCCTGCTGATTAACATCTTGATAATTTTTGATAACGACAAAATATACTCCCTGATAAGCACTGGCCGTCTGCACGTAAACACCGCCTTTAAATGAGGGCTATACATTATTTCCTTCCTTGGACTAATTCTATGGCTGAATTAGCTAGGTTTTTTATAGCTATTTAGCGGCTTAGGGTTGTTATTCTTCTGGTAAAGTTGCTCTTCGTTTATAGTTCACCTTCTGGAAAAATGTATTATGGCTATTCAGGGTATCGAATCAGTATTACAGCAACTGCAAGCTACAGCACTACAGGCTACAGGCAGTAAAGCCGACGCTTCAGTCAAAACCGGCGGATTTGCCGAAGAAATGAAATCAGCACTTAACACGATTAGTGAGAAGCAACAATCATCCAAAACGCAGGCACAGAAATTTGATCTTGGCGAAAGTGGTGTTGCCTTGAATGATGTCATGATTGATCTTCAAAAAGCATCACTCTCGCTGCAGATGGGTATCCAGGTCAGAAATAAACTTGTTTCAGCTTACCAGGAAATTATGAATATGACAGTATAATGGAGAAGGACGAAAGAAGGACGGAAATCAATCAATAAGAAAATAATCAGTATTCGATGTGTTTGTGTGCTCTTACAGAGATTAACACTTAAAGAATCTTTCGGTGTCCTATGTGTTTTTTTGGGTTCCTTGGAGAGCCCTATTATCGTCACCAAAATCATTTGTGAATCAAAAAAATTAATTAGACTATTAGTCTTGTCTTATTGCCATAAATAAAAACGCCGCATTGCACTAATATTACACGATAAGTAAATTATTTTTAATAATGTTATGAATGTCAAAATAAAATATAAGTAAAATCATAAGAAACAGATGACACCTTACAAACAAATGGATAACAACAATATCATTTACTGCTTCCACCACCAGGTAACATAGATTTATTATCAGCAAATTTATGATACTCTGCATTAACTGACTTTTGCCGCGTAGATTGACTAATCAACCCTTTCAATTCATTCATTCTTACTTGCAGTAATTGGCTTATCGTACTTTCATTGTCCAATATCTTTTGTAAACAATCTTTTACCTGTTGTTGCTCAAATGCAGTAATATTGATCGGTGATTTTTCAGTCACCACAGGTAGTTTACTAACAGTACTCACATATTCCTGCTCAAGCTCAATAAGCCTTACCCAATCAGCCTGTTCTGCAAGCGCCAGCATACGATTACTAAGCGTAAGAATTTGTTGATAGCAAGTTAAAATTGATTTGCTGACGTCCATCATAGTTTCCTGAATTACATAACATCGATTGTATTCAAATTTTTATAATTTTTAAAGGTGAATGCTATGCCTTATGAAAAAACCGATCTGATACCCACACAGCATACACAAATTAACTTTAATAATAAAAACTACACTTTTCCAACAGCGCTGATGTTTTCCTGATCTATCTGTTTCCAAGAATCAGCAATTCCGCGCAATAATTCAGTGATATTCTGTAGAACATGGCGATCATTATGCAGATTAGCATGTAAAAGTTGCCTGATCATATAATCATAAAGTTGGGCAAGATTAGCGCTGATTTCGCCTCCCTTCTCCATATCCAATGATGCTAAAAGACCACTATCTATAATCCGGACTGCTTTGGTAATCGCATTACCTTTACCAACAGTATCCCTTTGTTCCATGTAGATATCCGCACGGACAAGAGCACTAAGTGCGCCATCAAACAACATGGTGATCAGTTTATGAGGACTAGCACTCATAACTCCGCTTTCCAACCCTACTTGTGCATAAGCCTGAGAACCATACATTATGGCCATTACTATTTCCTCAACTGCTGCTTGAACTAGACAATTGATCGAACGCTGACGTTAAATAATCACTTGTAGAGTTAAGCTCTGATACCAATACGTCTAACTGAACAAATTGCGCTTTATAACGAGCCATTGTCGAGTCAATGCTACTTTGCACGCTTGTATATTGCTTAGATAGCTTATCAACTAGAGTCTGAACGCTGTCTTCAGCACTAGAGATTATTCCATCGTCTTCGGTGAAACTGTTGACAGTTGAAAGCATCTCCGTCGCTAACCCAGTGCTTTTACCATCACCGACAAAAAAATCACTGACAGCTGAACTGTTTTCCGTCAACGCATTGATCAATGTTTCATCGTCAAGCGTCAATTTACCAGTAATAGTCTGACCGGTTGTACTATCAGTACTACTAGCGCCAAGAGAAATACCAAGCTCGGAAATGACTTTATAAGTATCGCTGCTTTGAGCATGACTTAACAAAGATTTGAGTTGAGTCTTGACTGAGCGCAGAACTGAATCACCGACAAGCGCACCATTATCATCGGATTGGCTTTCCCCCGCACTAACCGAAGTATAAGCACTTAATGTAGAAAAAGATGTAAGGAGCGTGTTGTAAGCATCAACCCAATCACTGATTGCGCTTACCGTATCTGTGATGCTCTTGCTGACCACCAGGTTTTCTGAGGATGTTGATACGGCACTTAAGGTTAAGGTTATCCCCTCAGCAGGCACATCAGTAATCGTGTTACTACTACGTTCAATTGAAATACCATTAGCAGTCAACTTCGCATTCTGTGCGGTAACAGTTTCTGTCATCGCTCCAGTACTTGTACTGCTGTCGTAACCCAAAATGTCATTCAATGCACTATCATTACTACTGATAGTCATGGTCGATGAAGAACCGGTAGTATCAGAAGTTATTGTTAACTGGTAACTACTATCACCAGACTGGACAATACTGGCAGTAACGCCTGCGCCAGCAGAATTGATTGCACTCGCGATACCGGCAAGCGTGGTCTGATCATCCGTCAAGCTGATATCAACAGCAGTACCACTCCCAACCTGTATTGTTAATGTTCTGTCGCTTAAGCCAGTGGTACCAAGCTCTGTCGTTTTACTACTCTGCGTGCCGCTTGCAAGAGTTTGAGCCTTTGCCAGCTGCGTCACATCTATACTATAACTACCCGTTGCTGCACTGGATGTGGCAGTGCTAGTAAACGCGGTATTGGTAGAAGTCTTCCTTACGGTGTATAAGGAACTGTCAGTTAACGCTTCAGTGGCCGTCGCATACGTTTCCAAGGCACTTTGCAACGTACCATATGCCGTTATTTTAGCCTCATAGCTTGTTTGTTTAGTTGTTATCGCTGTAAGCTTTTGATCTTCTACTTCTTGCAGAGAATCAAGAAGAGAACTTAGATCCAAACCAGATCCCACACCAAGTGAAGATATTAATCCCGAAGTAGAGGTGCTACTCGCAGTTGTTGTTGTCATCTATTTTGCCCCATGTTGAGATTGATCATCCGTCACTGGTATTATCGACCGCGCTATTTAAAAGTTTACACTGCCTAACAAAAAAACCAGAGACACTAATGACGATACAGTCAAAATATTGCGTTCATCCTTTCCCTGAAGAGCCTGGCACAAGCGCACTTAGCATTATAATAGCGTAAAATTATCAAGAGATAGAGAGTATCCTAAAATAAAAAATTGGCGTATCACTTGCCATTAAAAACAAGTGATAACGCCTAAAAAATACGCCCGGTTTAAGCGTATTTAAAAACTCTTATAATAAAAGTCAGATAGTTAACCATTCATAGTAAAAAGGGATAAATCTTTCAGTGAAGAAAAGGCACCATATGCAGCTTGTAGTGCCACTTGCCGCAGACTATATTCAGAATATGTTTCATATATATCAGCATCAACAAGATCACTCATTCTATCACTCATAAGAATATCCTTGCTATCACCAATACTATCCAGCGTATTCAACTCATTTAGTTTACTACCCACTGAAGCTTGGACTGTAAGCACATTATCTAATGAGTTGCTCATACCACGGTTGGCTTTGTCTAGTAACGCTGTATAATTATCAGTAATTGTTGTATCACTACCTGCATTGTCCAGGGATATATCCAAAGCTTCTAATGCAGTATCAATCGTGTTAAATACATTACTCTCACTGGTAGAACCATCAGGCTCTGTTTTATAACCTGCGGCTAAGCTCATAAATACATCACTACCTGTATCACCAGTAGTCATTGTTCGGCTGGAGTCTACTTTCTGGCTAATTGCAACGCTGCCACCTGCGTAAGTCACGTTACCACTACTATCCATTACAAAAGGTTCGGTCTCAGTCTGATATCCTGCAAATATATAATTACCATTACTGTCCGTAGTATTAGCTAATGACAATAATTGGTCTTTATAACCTTGTAATTCTGTCGCAAGCGACTGACGATCAGCATCGCTATATGTTGTATTACCTGCTTTTATGACCAGCGTTTGAACATTTTGTATGACATCAGTGACCTGATCTAATACGGTAGTTTCCAGTGACAAATTATTCGTTGCACTATCTCGAGAAGTTGCATATTGACTACTGGAAGCTTGTGTTTGTGACAATATCACCGCTTGTGAAGCTGCAATAGGATCATCAGACGGCGTATTAACTCGTTTACCAGATGACAACTGAAGCGCTGATTCCTGATATTTAGAATAAGCGTTAGTTATACTCGACAGATTCTGTTGATATATTGTTGTTGTACTGAGACGCATAGCCACCGCCCTTAATTCAATTCATATAGTAACTTAATGACTGATCTTAACTGATAGAATATCATTAGCTACCAACAGCCGATAAAAGTGAATCAAAAATAGTATTAGCAGTACTTAGTATTTTGGCATTTGCCGTATAGTATTGCTGATACCGTTGAAGGTCGACATACTCTTCCTCAAGATTCACACCTGAAATCGATTGCTGCTTTTCTGTTAACTGTGTAACTATACTTTCCTGCGTTGTATTATTAGTTTCAGCACCACTGGTTTTAACACCAATATCGCTGACGAGAGCAGCATAGGCATCATTAAATGTTGAGGTGCCATTAATTAAATTACCATCCTGAAGTGCTAATAAAGCTGATGCATTCCGGTTATCACTTTCACCAGTATCTGTATCATTCATACCTGCAGCAATTAACCCTGGATCAGTAATTTCCACCGATAAACCAGCAATAGCGTTGCTCACAGTATTTAACGTAAACTTATCACCTTCACTAGCACTACCTGATACTGTGATTTCTACACCGTCAAAGCTCAGCGTTGTATTACCACTTCCGTCTGTACCTGAGGTATAGCTGATACTTGAACCATCAGAAACCTTGGTTACAGCCCACGCGCCACTAGCGTATGTCAGCGTATAATCACTGGCCTGAACTGCAGAAGTATCAGTATAACTGGCAGATAGAACGGCCGTTCCCGAATTCTTACTGTTGCTCACAATATCTGGCGAAGCAACGCTAAAAAAGTCAGTCCCTGCATCACCATTCAAATCAACACCTTGTTTATGCTGCGTATTAAAACTGTCAGCAAGAGATAGAGCAATAACCCCTAATTGACTACGAGCGCTGTCTAACGTATCAGAGCGAAACGATAGAAGACCACCTACACTGCCACCAGTCAATGTATCTTCGTCCAACTGGATTGGGTCACCAATACCATTATCATATGCAATCGTTACTCTTGTCGGATCGTCATCTGAAGCAACAGCAGCCAACTCGTAGGACGTATTACCCTGAACGAGTGTCAGCCCATTAGATAAGCTGACACTAACCATGCTGTCTTGCGTTGTTACTGTAACACCAACAATATTGTTTAATTCACTGATCAACTGATCCCGCTGATCCAGCAATGAGTTCGCCGAACTGGAAGCACTACCTAACTGGGCAATTTTCTCGTTTAAATTAGCAATCTGCTGGGTGTAGTCATTAATTTCAGATACGCTGGTTGTCAGTTCCTGATTAATTGAGCTATCCATATCCCGCAAATACTGATCTGCACTAGAAAACTGATTCACCATACTTTGGGCGCTACTTATTACAGTCTGACGCGCAGCAGTATCACTTGCGTTTTCGCTCAATGCTTCCAATGAATCAAAAAAAGATGACATTAATGTTGAGAGACTATTATCACTGTCCGACAATAATTCATCGACCTGAGAAATTTGATTATAGTAAGAATCAGTTGCCGCATAGCTACTAGACGCTGAACGAAGCTGACTTGTGACTAATGAGTCATAAGCGCGATCAATGGAAACTAAAGTCACACCATTGCCAACAGTTCCGTAACTTGTAGTTACACCACTACTTTGAGACAAAGAAACACTTTGCTTGTTGTAACCATCGGTGTAAACGTTACTGATATTATTTGACGTCGTACTGAGCGCCACTTGCGCAGCTTTAAGCCCGGAAGACGCTATGTTAATCAAAGAACTGGACATGAAGTTTCCTTTTTATTACCCAGCAATGGCATCTACCTTTATATCGGCGGTGTCAGATCAAACTTTAGAGCCATCTCAATGGAAATTTATAATTCCTTAAAATAAACCACTTATATCATGGGTGTAGGCTTTAGCTGCTTTTTGTGTAGTGTTTTTTATTTGACCGATAATCTGAACAAGTTTGTCTCCATACCGGGGATCGGTTGCATACCCAGCCCGCTGTAGTGCATATGCAGCATCTTCTGCAGTATTGGCGTTAACGACTTCTTTGTATCGAGAGTTATTAGTCAAAAGTGAAATGTAGTCACTAATTGACTCAAGATAAGAATCATATACACGGAATTTTTCTTTTACCTTATAGGCTTTGCCGTTTTCAAACTCTGTGGTCAGCACATCTGCAACCTTCCCATCCCAGTTATTACCGGCTTTTACACCAAACAAGTTATGGCTAGGCTTACCGTCGTTCGTCATTATCTCTCGTCGTCCCCAACCAGACTCCAGCGCCGCCTGGGCCATGATGAGATGATGGGGAATACCCGTTTTTAAACTGGCAATCATTGATGGGACAGACAGCCGATCAGTGAAGCTTTCCGATGTCGGAGGCAACTGAGGTAATTCGCGTTCCTGCGAATCCGGATTGGATCGACGTAAGAATTCACCCACAAGTGCGGGAGAAAGAGCTGATGATATAAAGTCATCGCGTTTCAAAGGCATTGGCGTATTTCCGGCATTACTATCAGGCTGTTCTTTATAATTCTTGCCAAGCTGTTTGACCATCATATCTGCCAGCCCCAATCCCTTGGCAGATATATCCTGAGCTATCTGTTGGTCATACATGCTTGTATATAGACGTGTCTGATCGCTATTAAATAATCCATCCTGGGGCAACGCAGAACGCATACTTTTCAACATCATATTAACAAACAAACTCTCCACCTGATGCGCGACTTTCTTCAACCCTTCAGGATCATTACTCTTGGCCACTTCGTTACGAAGTTTGTTTAAAGATTGTACGTCATATGCTGCTGACGCTTGCTCAGATGAATTATCAAGCCGCATTATCAGATTATCTCCACGTCAGCCTTTATACATCCTGCACTGTGCATAGCTTGAATAATGGACATTAGATCCATGGGTTTCGCACCAAGTGAATTCAGTGCACGTATAACACTATTCAGATTAGTCCCGGCATTTACCCGTTGAAGCGAACCACCTTCCTGCCTCACATCAATCTGTGTTTGTTGTGTCACCGTCGTCTGACCGCCCGCTAAAGGCGTGTTAGGTTGACTGACGTTTTGCTGATTGTTCACCACCACTGACAGATTGCCTTGGGCTACAGCGCATGAATCCAGAATAACGTTACGATTCATAACAACAGACCCCGTGCGTGAATTAATAATAATCTTGGCATCCATCTCACCAGCATCAATATTAATATCTTCAATCTGGGCCAGGAAACGAACCTGCTGAGTATTATTTGGCGGAAGTGTGATTTGTACAGTACGAGCGTCAAGCGCTCTGGCAGTTCCTATACTGTTTCTTTGATTGACAGCGTCACTGATTCGTTGTGCGAGACTAAAATTTTCCTGCTTCAATTGCAGTATAATGTGATTACTGCTTCCGAACGTATTGGGAAGCTCACGCTCAATGAATGCCCCACCATTAATTCGCCCACCCGATAACTGGTTTACCTGAACCTGGCTTCCCCCTGACGAAGCACCAGCCCCACCAACCAGTAAATTCCCCTGAGCAAGCGCATAAACCTGATTATCCACGCCTTTTAATGGAGTCATCAGTAATGTACCGCCCCTCAGACTTTTGGCAGAACCGAGGGAAGAAACCACCACATCTATTTTTTGGCCTGCACGAGCAAAGGCAGGATAATTCGCTGTAACCATTACAGCAGCCACATTTTTCAACTGCATATTCGTTCCGCTGGGCACAGTAATCCCCAATTGCGAAAGCATGTTAGTCAAACTCTGGGTTGTGAATGGTGTTTGTGTGGTTTGATCGCCTGTACCATCAAGTCCGACCACCAGACCATATCCAATAAGCGGGTTATCACGCACCCCCTGAATGTCGACCAGGTCGCGTAACCGTACAGCTGACGCTGATGAAACCAACGTCAACAATAGCGTGATAAATAAAAAAACAAGGCTACGGACCTGCATGATAAACCTCTTAAAATGGCGCCACATTCAGGAAAAAGCGTTGTAACCACCCCATTTCCTGTGCTTCATTAATATAACCCTTACCTACATATTCAATCCTGGCATCAGCAACCTGTGTCGATACCACGGAGTTGGTCCCCGTAATTGTTCGTGGATTTACAACACCGGAAAAACGTATATATTCAGTCCCTTGATTGATAGCAATCTGCTTTTCACCAATAACTTTCAAGTTACCATTGCTTAGTACATCTTTTACTGTGACGGTAATTGTCCCGGTAAAAGTATTGGTAGCAGTTGCACCGCCAGAGCCTTTAAAATCATTGGCACCAGAAGCATCAAGATCGGCCCTCGCATTTCCAAACAACCCTTGAAGCATACGTGGTGCAGTCGTCATCGTCGCGGTTGCTGAACCATCTCGAGAAGCATTAGCCGTTGAGCTTTTGCTTGCGCTGACGTTTTCCTGAAGTGTAATGGTTAATATATCACCCACATTTCTGGGACGCCGATCTTCAAACAATGGCTGATAACCATAGTTCATCGGCTGTACTGCCTGAAAAATAGCCCCATTTGCTATATATGACGTCGCTGGTGCAGGCTCAGCACTAGTCCCCCCCTCTACCAGCGATTTATGCGGTATATATGCACATCCAGATAACGAAACCGCTATAGAAAGCAACAGCATCTTGTAGATACGATGATTCCATAAAAAGCGTTTTTTCCCGTCATCACGATACATATCACTCACTGTTTTTTCTTTTTTAGTTAACACAATCTTATGCGTTCTTAAATTTGTGTAAGACGCTGCAACATGGCATCAGATGTCGATACGGCCTTGCTATTTATTTCATATGCTCGCTGTACCTGGATCATACTTACCAATTCTTCCGCAACATTAACGTTAGACGTTTCAACATAACCTTGATAAAGAACCCCAGCGCCATTCTGACCAGGAGTAGATTCTGTTGGAGAACCGGAGCTTTCTGTTTCCTGATACAGGTTTTCACCCATACTTTGCAAACCGGCTGGATTGATAAAGGTACTTAAAGTGAGCTGTCCTACCTGACTTGCCGCTGTCTGCCCCTGTAACGTGGCGCTCACCACACCATCACGGGCAACGGTTATCGTCAATGCAGTGCTGGGAATAGTTATAGCTGGCTGCACAGGATAGCCACTGGAGGTTACCAACTGCCCATTAGCATCAAGCTGGAATGAGCCATCGCGGGTATAAGCAGTAGTGCCATCAGGAAGCTGAACCTGGAAAAAACCCTGACCATTAATAGCAATATCCTTGGTATTTTCCGTCTGTTCCAGATTACCTTGACTATGTAATCGCTCAGTAGATACCGGACGAACCCCGGTACCTAGCTGTAATCCGGAAGGCAGTGTAGTTTGTTCAGAGGACTGAGCCCCCGGCTGACGCACCGTTTGATACAATAGATCCTCAAACACAGCTCGCTGACGTTTAAAACCATTAGTGCTGACGTTTGCCAGATTGTTGGATATTACATCCATATTGGTTTGCTGGGCATCAAGCCCGGTTTTTGCAATCCAAAGTGAACGAATCATATATTCACTCCTAAAAAAGTAAATTAACTGACAGACAACAGCTTGTTGGCACTTTCAGCGTTTTGGTCAATATTCGTGATAACTTTCATCTGCATTTCAAACCGACGTGCGCTACCAATCATATCCACCAAAGTTTCCACCGTGTTCACATTACTGCCTTCAAGAACCCCAGGCATGACTTGTACCGTTTCATCGGCGGGTAACGCATTACCAGTCTGCTGGGCAACCTGAGGACTCACATGGAACAAACCATCATCACCACGAACCAACTGATTGGTTGCATCTTTGACCAATTTCAATCGTCCAACCGGCCCCACCGTGTTAGGTGCATCGCCATCACCCAGAGAAGAGACGGTTCCATCCGCAGCAATCGTTATACTGGCCTGAACCGGTACGGTAAGAGGTCCACCATTACCAACCACCGGGTATCCCTCAATGGTTAGCTGCCCCGTCGCATCGACTTGAATGGAACCATTTCGTGTATAGGCCTCTTCGCCGTTTGGTAACTGTACAGTCAACCATCCTTGCTCTTGGACAGCGACATCCAAAGGACGGGAGGTGTAATTCAATGGACCTTGCGTCATATCAGCACCTGGTGTTGATGCGACAACAAGGGTACGAGTTGGCATTGAAGGTCCATCAATCGGTACGGCTCGCATCGCATTCAGTTGCGCACGAAAACCAGGAGTAGATGAATTTGCCAGATTGTTGGCTATTACCGCTTGCTGATCCAACGTTTGACTTGCCGCGCCCATCGCGGTGTAGATGGCATGATCCATATCGTTGCCCTGTTTCTATTATTAACGCAGGTTTACAAGCGTATTCAGGATTGAATCCTGGGTTTTTATCGTCTGTGCATTAGATTGATAGTTACGCTGTGCTACGATCATATTTACCAGTTCAGTACCCAAGTCTACGTTGGAAGACTCCAATGCCCCACTGGTTAAATCGCCAAAAATACCTGAACCGGCAGTCCCGACAAGTGCAGCCCCAGAAGATGATGTTTCCGACCAAACGTTATCACCTTCCGATGACAATCCCTGAGGATTAGCAAAACTGGCGAGAACAATCTGCCCAAGAAGTTGACTTTGTCCATTAGAATAGGTGCCGGTGATAGTACCATCATCATTAATGGTGTATGAGCTCAGGTCACCCGCCGTATAACCATCCTGGCTTTTACTACTGGTACTACTGGATGTTGAACTTTGTTGCGTTGAGCCGGCAAAAGATAAAGTAAAGGAGTTCGCAGCAGAACCGTTAAGAGCATTAGTGGACACCGTTAGATCGGTGGTGCCAGTGATCTGTCCACTGGTATTGAAAGAGAGCGTACCTAATGTTTGAGTCGTTGCTGTTGAGTCACTGCTATCTACACCATAAACGGTCCAGGAGTTATCTGCAGTTTTAACAAAATACATATTGATATTATGAGTATTACCCAAGCTGTCATACGTCGTCAGTGTTTGGGTATAGTTATAGGTACTGGAATCTGTCGCATCAAAGGTTGAAGTGATTGCATCATCACTGGAATTCAGGTTAACCACCATCGATGATGTTGTTGTCTCTTGTGCCGGAATTGAACTTGATGGAATAGATAAGATAGTCGGTTGTGCGCCAGTATTGACTGTCGGCGGTGTTCCAGTTGCCGCATAACCGGTAATGTAATAACCCGTACTGTTAACCAAATTACGGTCTGCATCTAACGATAATTCGCCGTTTCTGGAATAATATATTGAACCACTATCATCAACCACACGGAAAAAACCGGTGCCGGAGATAGCCACATCCGTACCAACATCCGTACTTTCCACCGTACCATCTGAAAAATCTTGCGAAACAGACGCAACTTTAACCCCTAACCCAACATCCGAAGCAGCATAAATATCAGCAAAAGATACGGATGCTGATTTAAACCCTGTGGTTTCTGAGTTGGCAATGTTGTTACCTATGACATCCAAATTGCTGGAAGCAGCGTTGAGTCCACTTATTGCTTGTGAAAAACCCATCTGAAGGCTCTCCTGAAAAGTTAATAAAATAATGTGAGTACAAAAAGCGATACATATCCGCTTTTTCCATCTATCTCAGTCAAATAATCTGCTTCACATCACTCAGTGATGCTGTTCCAGCCAAGCCCAAATTGAGCACCGAATCATCGGAGTCAGTATTCACACCATAGACAAGTGCATATTGCAGCGGTGTTGCAACAACACTTGATCCGGATGAAGCCGCATTAACCGAATAAGTGTAAGTTCCTTCACTTACCGCTGTCCCGGAGTCGTCAGTACCGTCCCAGCTGTAAGTTTGAACACCAGCACTCTGAGAGCCAAGATCCACGGTTCTAACCGTGTTCCCGCTAGAATCTTTTATGGTCACGGTGACATCGGTTGCGGCATTATCCAGTTCAATGCCGAAAGGTGTAGTAGAGCTGTCTTCCCCAACAACAATGCTATTACCTTCGATAAGTACACCATGGCCTATCAATGTTGATGCCTGCAAGGTTGTACTGGTATCTAACTGAGTCGATATGGAACCCAGCGTAGTATTAAGATTTTCAATCCCGTTCAACGTGCTAATCTGGGCCAACTGTGTTGTTAACTGGCTATTATCCATTGGATCGGTGGGATCCTGATTTTGCAGTTGCGCCACCAACAATGTTAAGAACTCATCCTGTAGATCCTCACTGCTATTCGTACTTGAAGTACTACTGACAGCGCTGGTACCTGTTGATTCAGTAAGTGAAACTGCAACGCTCATGATCTCTCTCCCGCCCCATTATTGACCTAATGTCAGTGTTTTCTGCATCAGCGATTTTGCCGTATTAAGTACTTCCACATTCGCCTGATAGCTACGCGACGCAGATATCGAGTTAACCATTTCAGCCGTTACATCTACGTTAGGCATACGCACATAACCACGTTCGTCAGCCAGAGGATTGCCAGGTTGATACACTAATTTATCTGGCGAGGTATCTTCGACAACGCTATCCACCCGTACTCCGCCAATAGCCTCTCCATCCTGTGCCGCGACTTTAAACACTACCTGTTTGGCACGATAAGGTTGACCATCCGGACCAGTCACACTGTCAGCATTCGCTAAGTTACTGGCACTAACGTTCATACGTTGTGATTGTGCAGTTAATGCAGAACCTGATATCTCAAAAATATTGATCAATGACATATGAATTATTTTTCCTGTAACACTGCCGTCATGCTTTTTATTTGCCCATTTAATACGGTGAGCTCACTTTGATAACGTAGGCTGTTATCCGCAAAATTTGTTCGCTCTCTGTCCATATCGACAGTGTTGCCATCCATTGCAGGTTGGTCTGGAACCCGATACAACAAATCCATATCGGAAAATGTCGCACTACTGGCCGATATATGGCGTGAAGAGGTAACTGTTAATCCAATCGTTGTTTCAGATGTACGCCCCTGCTTCATCGCTTTTGTCAATTCGTTGGCAAAATCAATGTCACGAGCTTGATAACCCGGGGTGTCGGCATTAGCAATATTGCCAGCGAGGATTTCCTGACGCTGTGCCCGCAAATTTAACGCCTCTTGCTGGAAACGAAATGCTGCATCTAATTTATCAAGCATACTTTTCCCTTAAAAAAAAGGTGAAGGGATAGTGATGGTAAACAGCATAAACTGCGGGCGGCAACTTTATCGCTGGAATAAGCGTGAAATGAGTGGCTATTTTCTCCTTTGACCAAGAAGACATAGATGTAGACTGATCGACCTATCTTGCATGGGTTATGTCGTTTACAAAGGGGAAGGCGTCTGAAAGGCTATATCATACCTCGCGTTCATGGAGGAATAATGAAGTTTAACTGTAGACTGACGCTGATCTCGACTCTTTTTTTTGTGTTGAGTACCGCGACACATGCCGCAGATCTCCCTTCAGAAATAACCTCTTTCATGAAAAGCCAAGTAAATTTCCCTGCTGCTGAGGTAAAGGTAAATGTCAAAACGCCGCTGGAAAGTATCCCATTATGTGAAAAACCACAATTTTCTCTGCCATCAAGAAGGAAAGTTTGGGGCAACATCAGTATCAAGATGACTTGTGGTACACAAAAACACTTTATACAAGTATATGTTCAGGTAACAGCGCCTTATGTCATCGCTGCCAAACCTATAGTGCCACGACATGAAATTAAAGCAGGAGATGTCACGTTACAAAGAGGCAGGCTGGATTCCTTGCTCGGAATGCCACTCAGCGATCCTTCTCTCGCTATTGGTTCGATTAGTATACGTATGATTGGTGCAGGGCAGCCTATTTCATCAAGAATGCTGAGAAAAGTCTGGTCCGTCAAAATGGGGGAAATTGTAAAGGTGATTGCCCTAGGATCCGGTTTTAGCATTACCAGTATAGGCAAAGTCATGGATAATGCTGCCATAAATGATAATGTCCGAATACGCATGGATTCCGGACAAATAGTCAGTGGAATAGTCAGGGATAAAGGTTTGGTAGAGATCGCACAATGAAAGGTTAAAGATTCGGTTAAACTTACCGATAGTTACTGTAGCCACTATTCTAACCAGACATCAGTCATGCAGAGAGGACATCATGAGCATAGATAGCACTCGCCCGGTATCAGGGGTTAACTCGATACAGAGCAAAGAAACAGATCATCTTCAAACATCCAAAAGCAAATCGTCTACGACTAGTACTTCTGTTGAAAGCTCGCAAACACAGGTCAGCCTTAGTGAGGCCCAATCTCGTCTTATGCAACCGAGTAGTCAAGACATTGATATGGAAAAGGTTGAGAACCTCAAGCAGGCTATAAAAGATGGCAAGCTTGAAGTCAATGTAGGTAAAATCGCTGACGCATTAATTAACGAAGCACAATCAGATATCTAATAACTACAACGAAGGCTTGATGGGCAAAATGCAAATGAATGACATACTTGAACGTATGCTGGACACATTAATAACCCTGCAGAGTATCTTGGAGCACGAGCAGGAAGAGTTAAGCGCTGTTCGGGTTAATGCCCCTTTTTTGCATCGTCTGACAGAGAATAAAAACGAACAGTTGTCTATTCTTAAGCATTTTGATAACAAAAGGCTGGAAATGGATAAAGTGCTCAATGTTTCAGCCCCTTATCACAATATTCCTGAATTCAACTCAGCTTGGCTGAAAATCCATGATTTAACTCGCACATTAAGTGAGAATAATTACAGAAATGGATTATTACTGGATATTCATCTTAAAAACACGCAAGAAGCGTTAAACTTTTTTGAGCAGAAAAAACGTCAGGATATTTATGGCCCAGATGGTCATTCACAAACTAAAGGCAGCAAGTTAGGCCGGAAGTTTGGTGTTTAGGATTAATCAGCCGCTGATACGCCCCTACCGCTGATAGTTGATGATTATCTGATAGTGAAGCACATTAATGGGTGGACGAAGCGCCCCTTTCCCTGGAACATAAAACTGAAGATAGAAAGGGCTCACCACTGCTTTTCCTTTCAACCCTTGACTACGTCCACTTCCCCCATCCAAATGAATACACGCGCTCTGTGTACATAATGCTGATTTAAAACCAGAAGGAGGAGAAGCAGAGAGCTCGTAGCGCCAATTAACAGAAGTAATCGTTGCCCCTTTGGGGATTGAATCATTCACTGTCATTACTGAACGCGCATAAATTCCTTTTTGTCTTATCAACAAGTTTGTTCCTTCCTGCGATAAGCTCCCATCAGCGGAGTTAGCCGCTCTTTGCATCAACAACAATAATGCCAACGCTAGAAAAACATACCTCACTTATTGAGTCCGCCAATGACTGATGTCATCCTGATTTGACGGTTATCACTAATTTCCTGGTTAGAAAGCACAACCAATTGCGGTAGACTACGGCGTAAAAAACGAGCAAGTAACGGTCTCAGAGCATGAGTAACAAGAAGAACCAGCGGAGCCCCTATTGCTTCTTGGTTCTGAACAGCATCTTGTGCCTGTTCTAGTAGACGATCAGCCATGCCAGGCTCCAAACCACCACCATTTTGTAAAGCCTGCTGCAATACTCGCTCTAAAGATGAATCCAAGCCAATAACCTGTATCTCATCCTTGCCAGGGAACCATTGCTGAGTAATAGACCGACCTAATGCCACTCTGACTACTACCGTCAATTCATTAGGATCTTTTTGCACCGGCGCATGCTCAGATAACACTTCTAAAATAGTGCACATATCACGGATAGAGACTCTCTCCGCCAACAGATTCTGTAGTACCTTATGCAACACCGTTAAAGTAACGACGCCAGGGATAAAATCTTCGGCCAGCTTGGGCATCTCTTTCGAAACACGGTCCATAAGCTGCTGTGTTTCCTGTCTTCCCAACAACTCACTAGAATATAAATTGAGCAAGTGATTTAAGTGTGTTGCTACCACAGTACTTGCTTCAACTACCGTATACCCCTGAGCCTGGGCCTGATCTTTTATTGCACTATCAATCCAGATAGCAGGTAAGCCAAAGGCAGGGTCTTTTGTTACATCACCGGTTAACTTGCCGATTGCACTACCTGGATTAATTGCCATCCAGCGCCCAGGATGAGCCTCACCACTACCGACCTCCACTCCTTTCATCAAAATACGATAGCTGGCGGGTTGTAACTCCAGATTATCCCGGATGTGTACAACAGGAGGCAGAAAACCAATTTCCTGAGCAAATTTCTTACGAATACTACGAATGCGTCCAAGTAATTCGCCATTTTGCTGGAAATCGACCATAGGAATTAGTCTGTAACCCACTTCTAAACCCAAAAGGTCTTCAAGCTGAACATCAGACCAACTGGCTTCCACAATTTGCTGCTGCTGGCTTTCCGATTTTACAGGCGTTACATCGATTGCTTTTTTTCTTTCCACACTGCCACGCATCCACCAGGCAAGCCCCAGCAATATTGCGGTAAAAAGCAAAAATACAAAATTAGGCATCCCTGGGACCAGGCCAATTAATCCAAGAACCCCTGCGCTCAATATCATGACACGCGGGTTATTAAATAATTGGGTGACCATCTGCTGACCGACATCCTGATCGGTACTAACCCGAGTCACTATCACACCAGCGGCTGTAGAAATAACAAGGGCAGGGATTTGTGCAACCAGCCCATCACCGATGGTCAAAAGCGTATAACTTTCTGCGGCTTGTCCTAATGACATTCCATGTTGAATTGACCCGACCAAAAGCCCACCGATAACATTGATGACCATAATCATCAGGCCGGCAATCGCGTCTCCGCGCACAAATTTACTGGCACCATCCATAGAGCCATAGAAATCGGCTTCTTGAGTGACCTCCTGACGACGCCTTTTAGCGTCTTCTTCTCCAATTAATCCAGCGTTAAGATCTGCGTCTATTGCCATCTGCTTACCAGGCATACCATCCAAAACGAAGCGAGCACCGACCTCTGCGATGCGACCTGCGCCTTTAGTGATAACCATAAAGTTGATTAACACCAGAATAATGAATACGACGATCCCTATGGCGAAATTGCCGCCAACAAGGAAATGACCAAAAGCCTCAACCACCTTACCCGCCGCAGCTGCCCCCGTATGCCCATCCATCAGAATTATACGTGTCGAGGCAACGTTCAAAGATAATCGCAATAAAGTGGAAAACAGCAAAATGGTAGGAAATGCAGCGAAATCAAGAGTTCGCTGGGTAAACATTGCGACCAGTAACACCATTACTGAGAGAGTAATATTGAAAGTAAATAAAAGATCCAGCACAAAAGGTGGTAGTGGTAGTACCATCATGGACAGAATCATCAGGATTAATATAGGTCCAGCTAATATCTGCCATTGTGTGTCTTTAAAATTGCTCGGTAGACGGAGCAACGCAACCAGGTTAGCCATCAGTAATGTTCTCTTTAGCAAAATCCAGCGCGTCTGGCACTGGTAAATGAGTCGGCTTAAGTGGAACTAATCCGCCTTCGCGTTTCCAACGCTTAATTTTATAAACCCAGACTAAAACTTCAGCGACTGCCGAATACAAGGTCGCAGGTATATGTTGTCCTATTTCAGAGTGTCTATACAGTGCACGTGCGAGCGGGGGAGCCTCCAGTACAGGGATTCTATGCTCTGATGCCACTTCCCTAATCTTCAAAGCAATATCTCCGGCCCCTTTGGCAAGTACCTTCGGAGCACTCATCTTTTTTTCATCATATTGCAACGCCACTGAATAGTGTGTTGGATTGGTAACAATGACATCAGCATTAGGAACATCAGACATCATGCGTCTCTGGGCCATTGCTCGCTGCATCTGCCGAATACGCCCCTTGATATGTGGATCACCTTCATTTTGCTTATATTCATCACGGATATCTTGTTTGCTCATACGAAGTTTTTTGATGTGACTCCACACTTGCCAAAATACGTCAAATGCCACCATGGGGATTAACCCCATAATAATAAAAAAACCACAGGTTACGATAATGCTCAAAGCGTCACCCAACGCACTAACCGGCGGTTCAGATATCAAATGCAGCATTTTTGACCAGTGGGTCCACAGAAACCAGCTCGCGATACTTCCAACCACGAGTGCTTTCAGCACAGCTTTGAATAACTCGGCCAGCGTCTGAGAAGAAAACAACCGTTTTAAGCCAGCGAGGGGATTTAATTTATCCAGCTTGAACTGAAGTGCACTGGCGCTAAACAGAATCCCGCCCAATAACATTGGAGCAACTAACGCAACCACTACCGTTCCAATCATTATGGGAAGTAACGCTGCCCCGGCCAACTTCACCAATAATATGATATGACGGAACATCTGTTTCTCGTCACTAACAATGCCATGATCAAAAAACAGCCCCTGAGTCACTATCGCTGCCAATTTATGACTAAGGACTCCGCCTGACAGCCATAAAGTAACTAATCCAGTGACGAGCATTAATACAGACGTCAACTCTCGGGAGCGAGGTACCTGGCCTTCCTCTCGAGCTTTTTCTTCTCGGTGGGGGGTAGGAGCTTCTGTTTTTTCTAAATCACTATCATCAGCCACTACAACTTACCTACATCATTTGGCAATCATGAATATCTACTGCTTAGCATGACAAATATGTTTAAACTTTATGGGTGGAAAAAGGTAGAAAAGACATGGCTATTTAAAGCATAAGAAAAGGAGCATAGAAATTTACGACCGGGAAAAGCCCGATCGTAAAAAACTACACAGGTACAAATAAACCGCCATACACATAAGCAAAGTGCAATAGGGTTCGAGAACGTTAATCAGAATCCCAAGCTATCTAACAGATCATCAACCTGGTCTTGATTCGATACGATTCCTGCAGCACTCTTATCGACTTGAGGTCCATTAAGCAAACCGTCACTCTCACGTCTGGCTGGACTCTGTTTTTCCGGGATATTTTCCAGTAATACCATCAATAACTGTTTTTCAATCTCCTGAACAACGTCCATCATACGCTTGATAACCTGCCCCGTCAGATCCTGGAAATCCTGAGCCATCATGATTTCCAACAATTGCGCATTAGTAAACGACGTATGCTCTGGTACATCCTGCAGATAATTACGCGTATCAGTAACCAATTCACGTGCATCTGCCAGCTCTATCGGGTTTTCAAACCATTGATCCCAACGAACTTTCAAAGATTTGGCATCAGTTTCCAACTGATTCTGATGTGGTTGTGCTGCATCAACACAGTTTAAAGCACGTTCAGCCGCCTGTGCCGTCATTTGCACAACGTAATCAAGACGATCTCGAGCATCGGGAATAGCTTCCGCGGCTTCCGCAATTGCGTGATCCAGCCCGAGTTCTTTCAGGCTATCGCGTAACATACGCGTTAACTGCCCAATACGAGAAATGATCTCTGTGGCTGATGCATTATCGTTAATGGGCATCGGATGTGACTTCATAGCATCTCCTTACATACCCAGTTTTTCGAAAATTTTACTCAGCTTTTCTTCCAACGTAGCAGCAGTAAATGGTTTAACTACATAACCGCTAGCACCGGCCTGTGCCGCAGCAATGATATTTTCTTTCTTGGCCTCAGCGGTTACCATCAATACTGGTAGTTTGGAAAGGGCAGCATCAGCACGAATGGTTTTTAGCAGTTCTAACCCATCGATGTTGGGCATATTCCAGTCAGAAATGACAAAGTCAAAACCACCAGAACGCAACTTATTAAGTGCGTCAGAGCCGTCTTCTGCTTCTTCCACATTATTGAAGCCCAGCTCTTTTAGTAGATTTCGAACAATACGCCGCATTGTTGAAAAATCATCGACTACTAAAAATCTGAGTTCTTTATCAGCCATACCTACTCCTAATTTTATTGCTCACCCGGAGCTGCTATATACGTAACGCCTGTCCGGCGGAAATTTGTGCCAGCATTCGCTGGCTCACCTGGTGCAAATCCACCACTTCATCAACACCACCGAGAGCAATAGCCTCGCGAGGCATACCAAACACAACACAACTTGCCTCATTTTGAGCCAAGGTATAGGCTCCTGCCTGGTGAAGCTCTAGTAAACCAGCCGCACCATCATTTCCCATGCCAGTCAGGATAACGCCCACTGCGTTTCTTCCTGCATACTGTGCTACAGAACGAAATAATACATCAACTGATGGGCGATGCCGATTGACTGGTGGGCCATCATGCAATTTCACCTGATAATTCGCGCCACTTCGCGCTAACTCAAGATGTCTGGCACCTGGTGCAATATAGGCATGACCAGGCAGAACACGTTCACCATCTTCAGCTTCCTTAACCGTTATCTGGCACAATTTATTCAGACGTTCGGCGAAAGACTTAGTGAACCCCGGTGGCATATGCTGCGTGATCAACAAAGCTGGGCTAGTTGGAGGTAACGGCTGCAATACATGACGAATTGCTTCTGTTCCTCCTGTAGAAGCCCCGATTGCGATCAATTTTTCACTACTGAGCAATGGCATGCTGGGGATCATTACTGTTGGTATATTATTAGCATTACGCTGAGGTAACCTGGCTTTGGCTGCCATGCGAATTTTTTCCGCAATCAGCTCGCTATAAGCCAGCATACCTTCACGAATACCCAACTGCGGTTTAGTAACAAAATCTATTGCCCCTAGTTCCAATGCACGTAACGTAATTTCAGAACCTTTCCCCGTCAATGACGACACCATGACTACGGGCATTGGACGAAGACGCATCAGTTTTTCCAGAAAATCCAAACCATCCATACGCGGCATTTCAACATCAAGCGTTAATACTTGGGGATTGAATTTTTTAATCAAATCACGTGCAACCAATGGGTCTGGCGCGGTAGCAACGACTTCCATATCAGGATGGCTATTAATAATTTCAGTCATGATTTGACGCATCAGTGCAGAATCATCAACACATAATACTTTTATTTTGTTCATTATCTTTCCTTAGCCAGCCCATAGACAGTCTGCCCACGCAGGTAGAATTCTCGGCTGATTTGACTGAAATTTTCTGAATGTCCGGCAAATAACAGCCCGCCCGGTTTAAGCAGCGGAACAAAACGACGCAAGATGCGTTCCTGCGTCTCTTTATCAAAGTAAATCATAATATTGCGGCAAAATATGGCATCAAATGGTGCAGGGACAGGCCAATCTGGTGCCAACAAGTTAAGTTGTTGAAAATGCACCATGGAAGCTAATTCCGGACGGACGCGCACTAGCCCACTATGCGGACCGGTACCTCGTAAAAAAAAACGTTGTAACTGCTGAGGAGAAAGCGAACGCAACTCTTCCTGCCTATATATGCCAGCGGCGGCCTTTTCCAGGACCTGGGTGTCTATATCGCTGGCGCAGACCGGGCAACCACTAACTCGATCGCCTAACACTTCAGATAATGTCATGGCCAATGAATAGGGTTCCTCCCCTGTCGATGCTGCCGTACTCCAGACAGTATATCCATTAGGTCGTTTTCGAGCGTGTTCTGCCAGAATAGGGAAATGATGTGCTTCACGGAAAAAAGCCGTCAGATTAGTCGTCAATGCGTTGATAAATGCCTGCCATTCCGCACTGTTGAGATCTGACTCTAATAACGCCAGATACTGACCAAAATCAGTTATTCCTAACAGTCGCAAGCGACGAACGAGACGGTTATAAACCATTTCCCGTTTGTGATCGGCCAGCACAATACCAGCTCGCTGATAAATAAGCTGACTGATACGCCGAAAATGCGCATCAGACAGAGGTAACCGTTCAACCATCTGCGTCAAAATGGACGCAGAACCAGTACGATTTGGCGATGGTATATTTTTCATATCTAACCGCCCGAAAATGGATAGGTTATTTTATTGTTGTCCAATCAGGACGTTCCTCACATCAACTGCAGGTTTGTACTTTCATTTGTCAGACATCCATCCTTTCGGGAGCACCTATTACCCACTCAATACCGACGCTGTACATCGAAAAAACGAAGTAATCCATTAATGAGATCTCTCTAACGCCATTCACTATACTGCCGGTCGTCTCGACTCAATCTACATCAAACCTCATACGAATTTTATTGTGGGAAAAGCCGCAATCTACCCAGATAAACGACCACCACAATCAGGTTAAAATATCCACGTACTATCTCCATCGGCTGTAATAACGCTTTCTTTAGCTAAATTGGAGTAATTATTGTGGTAAAAAGATAAAATATAACGATGATCGCAATAGCCAAGTCTCCAGGATTACTCACAACAAAAATGGCTTGTTGGAATAAATAATCAGCTAAACACATAGCCACTTCACATCAGACATAAGCCAGCTTTACACCAGCTTATGTCTATCAATTATTTTAGAATGTTTCCCAGTTATCAGTCGTCTGGCTTGCTTTGGCTTTTTTACCGGTTTCTACGGATGCCGTCAGCAGTGTGGCCGTTTCTGGTACAGTTGCTTGGCCTGTTGATCGAAAATTGTCATTTTCTCTAGGTAACTGAAAAACTGCCACAGCCTGATTCAAGGCACGAACCTGCTCTTCTAGAGCAACGGCAGCCGACGCAGACTCCTCAACCAACGCTGAGTTTTGCTGAGTTACCTGATCCATTTCCGTTACTGCCTGACCCACCTGTTCAATACCTTTGCTTTGCTCATCAGATGCGGAAGCAATTTCTCCCATGATGTCAGTTACCCGAGTCACCGCGCCCACAATCTCGGCCATTGTTTCACCGGCACTTTCCACCAGAACAGATCCTTCATCAACCCGATTAACTGAGTCGTCAATCAAAGTCTTAATCTCTTTTGCTGCCTGAGCACTACGTTGCGCCAAATTACGCACTTCTCCGGCCACGACAGCAAATCCGCGTCCTTGCTCGCCAGCTCGGGCTGCTTCTACTGCCGCATTGAGGGCCAGAATATTTGTCTGGAAAGCGATGCCATCAATTACACTCGTTATATCGGCAATCTTTTGGGAACTTCCAGCAATGTTATGCATTGTCGTCACAACATTATCGACAACCTTACCGCCTTTCTGTGCAGTTTCCGATGCACTTAAAGCAAGCTGACTAGCCTGGCGTGCATTTTCAGCATTCTGTTTAACTGTCGCAGTCAACTGTTCCATACTGGCCGCAGTTTCCTCAAGCGAGGCTGCCTGCTGCTCTGTCCGGGAAGACAAATCATTATTACCGGCACTGATTTCGGTGGCGCCAGTATAAATTGCTTCACTCCCTTGGCGGACAGCGCTTACTGTCGTGATAAATTCATTTTGCATATGCCGCAAGCTATCTGCCAGCATACCCATTTCATTAGTGCCGTTAAAATCAATCCGCTGAGTTAGATCACCTTTGGCCATGTGACGAATATGTTCAACGAGGTTATATAATGGACGGATCAAGGTTCTATTGATACCCAACCAGACAACGACTACAGCAATAATCACAATAGTAATAATCGTTCCCAGAATCCAAAGTGCAGAAGAATAAGCTGCATTATTTTCTGCTATGGCAATACTGTTGATTTTATCGTAGGACTCTTTATACGAATAATAAGCTTTTTCAAAACGGTCTTGATAGCCTTGTGTTGGCTGTTCAAAAAACTCTTTTAATTGAGCAGTGGAAATAAACTGGATTAACTCTGTTAAAGCAGCATTTAATTCATCGTAATTACTCTTGATAGATTTGGCAACCTGGCTGTCTTCTTTGTCTAAATAAGGAATATTTTCATAGTTAGCATAATGAGCATTAGCTGTCATTAATTGTTTTTTTGCCAGTTCAATCAAATCTTTGGTAGTCGCGCCGCCAGTAACGTTACCGGATGACTCCATTGCAAATCGGGTACCTGCGCGATTCAGCGTATTACGAGTTTGTAACAAATAAGACCATGTTGCATCTAGTTCTGATTTTTGCTGATTAATAATTCGCGTGCTACTAAATATTTCCCGATCTGCTTTTAATGAATTAAAAAATAAACTACCTGATATAATCTGTAATATACAAAATAACCCTAGTACAATAATAAGACTAGTAACTACTTTTATACGAGTAAACATATTGAGCCTTTTCTATACACCTATTACCGATATTAACGGCATTCATTAAGATATATTTATTGACTTCCAATTTATGGGAAAGTGTAGTAAGAATAGTTTGGACCACGCAATAGGTGGTCCAAATCAATAGTGGTTAATCAAACTTTCATAACACTATCTACCAACGCCATTTCTTCACTGCTAAGCAGTTTTTCAATATCAACCAGTATCAGCATCCTTTCGCCCAGAGATCCCAATCCGGTCAAATATTCAGTCGACAGGGTTACTGCAAACTCCGGTGCAGGACGAATCTGATCAGCTGTTAATGACAACACGTCAGAAACACCATCAACAACAATCCCTACAACACGCTGACCCAAATTCAGGACAATAACAACGGTGTTATCGTCATAATCCACTTCTTGTTGCGCAAATTTAATACGTAAGTCAACAATTGGGACAATAACACCACGGAGATTCGTTACACCTTTAATAAAGGCCGGTGTGTTGGCAATACGGGTTACTTGGTCATAACCACGAATTTCCTGCACTTTTAAAATATCAACGCCGTACTCTTCGTCACCAAGCGTAAAGATCAAGAACTCCTGTCCCACCGTTTCACCCGTTAGTTTTGTGACGTTTGCAAGTCCAGTCATGTTTATCACCTTTAATCAATAACCGTTATTTTGTTGTTAAGCAGCGGTTTCAACCACACGCTTTTCCCGATAAAGCGCCTGTAACGCTGAAACATCAACAATTAGCGCGACACTACCATCACCTAAAATAGTAGCGGCTGAAACTCCTGGCACCTTGCGATAATTACTTTCCAGGTTTTTCACGACAACTTGATGCTGTCCGATTAATTGGTCGACCAACAAAGCATAACGACGGCCAGCACTTTGCAGGATTACAACGATCCCTTGTGTTGCATCCGTTTTAGCCTCGGCAACATCAAAGACTTGGTAAAGCTCAATTAATGGCAGGTATTCACCACGAACCTGCAGCACTCTTTCTCCCCCCGCCAAAGGATATAAATCTTCAGACTGGGGTTGTAGAGATTCCATTACTGCATTGAGTGGCAGAATGAAAACCTCACCGCTAACCTTAACCGACATACCATCCAAAATGGCCAATGTAAGTGGTAGCAAGATACGTATCGTAGTACCCTTTCCTTTCTGAAAATGGATTTCAACATGTCCCCCCATTTCCTGGATGTTACGTTTCACAACATCCATCCCGACACCACGGCCAGAAACATCCGTAACCTTTTCTGCTGTTGAAAACCCAGGTGCGAAGATCAGCATACCGACTTCCTCATCAGTCATGCTTTCGCTAACCGCCATTTTCTGAGAAAGCGCCTTAGCCAATATTTTCTCTCGGTTTAACCCGGCACCATCGTCAACAACCTCAATACAGATGCTTCCGCCCTGATGCTCCGCAGACAGCGTTAGGTTCCCTACAGCCGGTTTACCCGCAGCAATACGGCTTTCTGGTGATTCAATGCCATGGTCCAAGCTATTACGAACAAGATGCGTCAACGGATCAATAATGCGTTCAATCAAGCTTTTATCGAGCTCAGTTGAACTCCCGGACAGCGTCAATTCCACTTCTTTCCCCAACTTCGCAGCCAAATCACGAACCAGACGAGGGAATCGGCTAAACACATATTCCATCGGCATCATCCGGATGGACATCACTGACTCTTGCAAATCACGTGCATTCCTTTCCAACTGTCCCATGCTGTTAAGCAAATCACCATGAGCAACAGGATCCAGTTCTGTTGAACGTTGAGCCAACATTGATTGTGTAATCACCAGTTCACCAACCAGGTTAATCAGTTGATCAACTTTTTCGACAGCGACACGAATACTGGTGTCACCCGCTTTCATCCGGCCCTTGGCTGCTTCATTAACTTTTGCCGCAACTGTTGCAGTTGCAGGTACTGCAGTAGCGGGTTTACTTGGTGTTATCGGGGCGCTCTCTGCTGGTACCGTTGGATTATCAACCTGCGACTGAACTACAGGTGCCGCCGCCGCAGCCTCGTCCACGGGTTTAAAGTTGATTTGCTCTGGTTCAAGAACAAAACAAAGCACTGCGCTAATGTCATCTTTATCAGTGGATGTGGATAATGTAACTTCAATACTGCTATCTGTTTGGTGAGAATCTTTTACGGTGCCAAGATTACTCAATTCTTCAAGCAGTTGGGGAATTTCCTGCTCTTTAAGATCGGTCAGTACAATATGTAATTCATTTTGTCCGCCATCAGAGGCCGACGCTGAAGCAGTAGAAACTACTGAACCTGTTTCAGGTGAAGTAGCAGAAACAGATTCACTTTGCTCTTTAGATTCCAGAGCGAGTTGACGCAGGGCCTGACAAATGTATTCCAAGCTTTCAACATTGGGTTCCTGCGCAGTTTTATAAGCATCCAACTGATCCTGCATAATATCTTTGGTTTCCAAAAACAGGTTGATGATATCGGTGCTCAATTGCATTTCACCGCGTCTGGCACCATCCAACAGGTTTTCCAACAGATGAGTGGTTTCCTGTAATGCCGTAAAACCAAAAGTTCCTGCGCCACCTTTGATTGAGTGAGCAGCACGGAATATTGCGTTCATCTGCTCGGTATCAGGTGCTAACGGATCAATCAACAATAAATGTTGTTCCATGTCCGCCAACAATTCGTCTGCTTCATCAAAAAATGTTTGATAAAAAGCGCTCATATCCATGCTCACGTGGGTCACCTCTGCTGTGAATCGCGGCCTATTGATGAAGGTGTCGCCTGGCTATCGGGTGCAGCAGGTAGTTTTGTAGTCGGCTGCTGACGGCCCGTTGCCGGTGCTTTATTTTTCCCAGATACTTCAGTCGTACCAGATGCAGGCATATCATTGGCTATGGGCCTAGGCAAAACTGCACCACTATTACTATTCTCGGCAGGTTGGGTCACAGGTTTAGCATTATCCAACCCCATACTTTGTAAATTTTCTATTTTATCTATGCTGACTGCGTTGTCTTCGGAATTTTCATGCTCAATCTTTTCCTGAGCCTGCTTGTTCAGCACTAATAAACTAATGCGACGATTAATAGCATCATTGCCATTCTGCGCTTGCTTCAAATTCATCGTGGCCGCCATGCCGACAACGCGCAAAACTTTCCCTTCAGAAAGCCCACCTGCTATCAACTCTCGACGAGATGCATTTGCACGATCGGCTGATAATTCCCAGTTGCTATAACCGCGCTCACCCGTTACATATTGCGTATCATCAGTATGTCCAGAGAGACTGATTTTATTAGGAATATCATTCAGAATTGGCGCTATGGCCCGCAAAATATCACTCATGTAAGGCTCTACTTGAGCACTGCCTGTTTTAAACATAGGGCGATTTTGACTATCAATAATCTGAATACGCAATCCCTGATCAACCATTTCGATCAGCAAATGTGGACGTAATGCTTTCAGTCGCGGATCAGTATCAATCAATTGATCCAGACGCTCACGCAGCTTATTCAGCCTTATCTCCTCTAGCTTCCCATCCATAGTATCTATCTGCTTTCTCATTTCCCCTTCTTGCTGAGTCGGATCGTCACCACCACCAGGAATAGGACTCGTCGAGTCGCTCATTTTAGGACCGCTGGTGATAGCCACTTTTAAAGGGGTACGAAAATATTCTGCGATTTGAGCCAATTGAGATGGAGAAGAGATGGAGATGAGCCACATGACTAAAAATAGTGCCATCATGGCCGTCATGAAGTCAGCATAGGCAATCTTCCATGAACCTCCGTGATGAACTGCATGTCCAGATTTACGCTTTTTGCGAATAATGGGATGCTGATGTTTCATGCGTCATTTTCCGCTGCCTGCTGAGCCGGAGCTTTCACGCTACGAATATGCTCTTCCATTTCGCTGAAAGAAGGCCGAACGGTGGAATACAATGTTTTACGTCCAAATTCAACGGCTATCTGTGGTGCATAACCATTAAGATTCGATAGCAGGGTCACTTTGATACACTGCAATACTTTTATCTTTTCGGCATTCTTCTGGCGCAGTAAAGAGGCCAACGGGGATACAAAACCATATGCCAGCAAAATCCCTAAAAAGGTCCCGACCATGGCATGTGCGATCATCATGCCTAATTCCGCGGCTGGACGGTCTACATAAGCAAGAGAATGTACAACCCCCATAACTGCGGCAACAATACCAAATGCCGGCAAAGCATCACCTATTAAATTCAAGCTGTTGGCAGGGACCTCGATTTCGTGCTCGACCGTTTCTATCTCTTCATCCATCAATGTTTCAATTTCAAACGCATTCATATTGCCACTAACCATCAATCGTAGATAATCAGTAACAAATTCAACAATATAAGCGTCTGCCAGAATACGGGGATAACTAGAAAAAATCTCACTATCTTGCGGATTATCAATATCAAACTCTAAAGAAAGCATGCCCTGCTGACGGGATTTTGCCATTAGGCGAAAGAGCACGGCCATGAGATCCATGTATATCGACTTGGTATATTTAGTACCAAGAAACAACAACGGTAAACAGCGACCAGTTGCTTTAATTGCTTTACCGTTATTGCCAACAATGAATGCACCTATAGCCGAACCAGCAATAATCAACAACTCAGATGGCTGATAAAGTGCACCTAATTCCCCACCAACGATCAGATAACCACCCAATATGGAGCCTATGATGACAATATAACCCAATATAACCAGCACAAGAATTCCTTATAATCAAGAGGTCGTATGGATGAGTTATAACGCAATTTTTGCCAGGAACTTACTTGAGGATAGACCTGTCACTCCTTACCCAGGAAAATGACAGGTTTACAAATCGCAACCAGGCTCAGACTGCGTGTTTTACTTGTTCATCCAGCAGTTGAGGTATGATATCGGCAACATTCAGCGAAAGTTTACGTCTTTTTACCGCTCGGGATGGGGGTTGACACAAACTGCAGACAAATCCATTTTTGGGCTGATGGGCGTGGGTAATAAACAGACCGCTACAACAATTACAGGAAGATAATTGAAGCATTCCGCTGTCAACAAAACGAACTAACGTCCATGCTCGGGTCAATGCTAACAAAGGAGCTTCGCTTTGGGGTGAACATTGTTCAAGATAAAGACGATAAGCCTTAATTACCGCTTCAACACCGCTACACCTTCCATTTTTCAGTAAGAAAATATAGGCATTATAAAACATGGAGGAATGAATATTTTGCTCCCATGTCATAAACCAATCGGTTGAAAAAGGCAACATCCCTTTAGGGGGAGGATTTCCTTTTAGCTCCTTATATAACTTGATCAAGCGCCCACGGCTTAACTGCGTTTCACTTTCGAGCATCTGCAGGCGAGCACCAAGAGAAATGAGCTCCATCGCCAGTTGGATGTCCTTAGCTTCTTGAACAATACTTTTTTCCACCATTATTATTACGCCCTTTTTTTAGGCAAATTTTCTTCTTTTGAAGAAAATTGTTGTAACAACTGACTCGACAATAGAATACCTGTATGTATCTGCTGTAAATCATCTACACGGGATTCTTGTGTCAATAGTTTAATAGTATTGTGATCATCAAAGCGGAAATGGCATATCAACTGATTAGTTTCAGCTAATTTCACCATCTGTGGCAAGGTAAGTTGCATCAACGCATTAGCCATTTCTTCATTAATACCAAGGCGAAACATGGCCGATGCCTTTTCATCGTTAATTAAACGTTGCGCAAGTAACAAATAAGACAAATTTATGTCATAAATATGCTTAAGTAACTCAGAAGTACCCATAATCTCATCCCGGCAAGCTATGTTTAAACATAAATTAGATGATGTGTATATCATCCAGTTCAATAAATACTCTCCATAGGTGGCATGAAAACTATCGGTGCCAAATGAAATTTATAATTTTAAAATATTTTATTATGACAAAGACAGCAGCACTGTCCTTAAAGCACATCAGATTCCCTTTGCCCATAACACCAACCCATCCTTTGCTGACAATCATCCTGACACATGGAGCATAAGAATAATCTTAATTCCTGTTTACTCTACCGCCTAAGCCGTAGCACATACAACGCGATAGTACATGAAATTTGACAAAAACGTGATCTAGATCACAAAAATTAAGGGGTTAGTCCTAATTATTTCCTTTTTTATAATTAATACCTATTTTCTTGCATACGAAATAACCACAATTACACACGGCCTCATCAAAACAGACTCTATTATTGATCAATTAAATTTAACGGATTGATTTATAAAATAAAAAAAACAAACCACTTATCAATTACGAAGATTAAATATAAGATCACGGGGTTTTTCATCCATAATAATTCAGATCATCACTTCAGTTACTATTACATCATCTTTTAAAAACACTGACCCAATGTCCCTGACATGTCTGATTCTAGTATTTTACCCCAAACCGGGTTATTTTGTGGATAGGATAGAATAAAATCAGCAGAATAAGAGAATATTTCATTTAAAACTCCAGAATTTTTGTTAAAAATAGGATAAATAGGAAACAAGGACACAAAACATTGACCATATGTAAAATATAAAAAAACGAACCCACATTAACCTCGAAAATATTTAACTTGACTTTAACGTTTTTATTCTGATGCCTACTGCAAAGGTAATTTGAGATAATAATATTAATTATCTATTAGCAGCATGTTCCTCCCTGACAGTTTCCTAAAGTCTATACTCGTCTCACGGCCATTTTGTCCACAGTTATGCTCATGTCCACATTTTATTTCTACAAGTACCTTCATCTGTATTTTATAGACTTCTGGTTATGTAAACGGCCATAACTTAAAATGTTAGTCATTAAATAATGATGTACTAGCAGGTATAAATATCATTTTATTCATATAATCAAATGATTAATATGATGAATAATTAATCGCCATCTTTCCCATCCCTCTTTTCAGACGGCAAAATCGTGATCAGCGTCGCATTGATGTACATTAATGTTTCCCACTAGATACTCATTATCTTTTATATTGGTTCTAGAAAAGTCGAGCCGTTAACACAACCGATTTTTTAGCAAAAACGCCCACACTACCAGTGAGTAGTAAGGTGAGTCACCATTACTTCCCTTTGAAAATGAGCAAATGGATATGAAAATGATATCAAAATCAGAACAACAGGGTAAAATTGGAACGATGAATAACCTCCGTTTAGTGCCTTTATTCGTCATTATTCTGGGCGGCATCATGCTACTGTTTGCATTGTCTATCGGGGTATCCAGTTATTTTCTGGTACGCAGCAACCAAACTCTGGATTACGTAACACAAGAAATTGATGTTCGCTTAGGCATCTCTAACAGTTCTAATAACCTGCGCACCGCCCGCTTATTACTTATTCAGGCTGCCGCGGCAGTCCGTGTTGGTGACACTAAAGTTTATAATGATAATTTGCAGCAGGCCGAAAGCCGCATTGCGCAATCCAAACGTGCTTATCAGGTTTATGAGAACCGTAGAATTAAAACCGCAACGGATATCGCTTTCGATCCAGCACTAAAAAAAGCTTACAACGCTTATATTGAACAAGGCATCATGCCAACGTTACAAGCTGCCAAAGATGGCTACTTTGAAGAAGTCCTTTCACATGAATCAGAAGAGAATCGTGTTCTAGATGCCGCATACAATAAACCACTGTTGCAAGCTGTTGCCTATCGAACCGAACGAGCCAAGGCGCTGAATGCAAAAGCACAAAAAGACGCGCTCTTGGGATATAGCTTGATGGGTGTCAGTTTTATCATTGCAGCAATCATGACAACTATCACGTTCTTGTTACTGAAAAGCGTGCTGATTAAACCGATGAATCAACTGGTGAGTCGCATCCAGCGTATTGCTCAAGGCGATCTCACCCAGCCAGATGAAAACTATGGTCATAACGAAATTGGGATACTCGGCTCAAATGTCCAGCAAATGCAGGCAGCGTTAGTTCACACTGTATCTACCGTCCGGGAAAGCGCTGATTCCATTTATCAGGGTTCAATAGAAATTACCGCTGGGAACACTGACTTATCCTCCCGCACGGAACAGCAGGCAGCGGCTATCGAGCAAACGGCAGCAAGCATGGAACAATTAACGGCCACGGTAAAACAGAACTCTGACAACGCACATAATGCCAGCCAACTAGCATCAAATGCCTCAGGTAAGGCCAGACAAGGCGGCGAAATTGTTGCCGGTGTTGTCAGTACCATGAATAATATTACCGGTAGCTCCAAAAAAATATCCGAAATCACTAATGTGATTAACAGTATCGCTTTTCAGACAAATATTCTGGCCCTCAATGCCGCAGTGGAAGCAGCCAGAGCCGGAGAACAAGGGCGTGGATTTGCTGTCGTGGCCGGAGAAGTGCGCAATCTGGCTCAGCGTAGTGCACAGGCTGCAAAAGAAATTGAAGGGTTGATTTCGGAATCGGTGTCATTAGTGAACAGCGGTTCAACTCTCGTCGATAAAGCCGGACAAACCATGCAAGAGATTGTCCATGCCGTGACCAACGTAACCGATATCATGAATGAGATTGCTTCAGCCTCTGATGAACAGAGTCGCGGCATTACACAAGTCGGGCAGGCTATCTCTGAAATGGATAGTGTGACACAACAAAACGCCGCCTTAGTTCAAGAAGCATCGGCTGCCGCAGCGTCTCTGGAAGAGCAGGCTGCCGTATTAACACGAGCTGTAGCCGCATTCAAATTATCTTCACGGCATTCTCAGGATTATGCTGCGACCCCAACAGTTCAGCCAATACTGGCAGCACAGTCCGCGTCAGCCTTAGCACTAACCAGACCATCCACCAAACCGGGTAGTGACAACTGGGAAACGTTCTAACAGCCACGATACCGGTATTAGCCTACGATTGCCCGATAAGGCGAGTACCGGTGTTATTTTTTAGTCAATATCCTTGGTTCGACAAAAACACTATCAGGGGTATTACTGTTAATTTCATTAAAAAACCAGATACCGGCAGGATAGTCCTTAAGAGAAACCAAATACATCGTTCCTTCCTGAAACACCTCCACTGCCAGAATAACGCCCTCTCGGCGAGCCTCTCCATCTGTTTTGACCGTGACTAAATCATTTATTTTCATAGTGAATCTCTTTTTCTTCTTCCGGTTTTAACGATGAACTAATTTTCAGTTTTTTAAGTCGGTGAATAAAAGGAATCACGACAGAATTTATTCACACAATAGCTCATCCAGATAGAGATAAATTTCGCATATACAATTTTGAAATAGCGTTTCATCCGAATTGACGTTTTATACTCTCTGGTAATCGCGAGCCCCACATGTACCGGTTATAATCGCCAATGTGAATAGTTTGTCAACCGTAGTAAACTCTTGGTATAGCCCCGCTGGCTATGATCTGCGCCAGTCTCATTCAGCGGTATCAATACGATACAGATGAGTACTCACTACTCTGAAGGTTCATTTTTACTCCCTGGTAAAGGCAGATAAAGAAGCCTAATCCGCTCATGGTTTACATGTTCAACCTATTACACACCGTTCTACATCCTGACTTGAAATCAGCACTGACAGCGCCTTTTCTGCCGCCATCTTTCTTCGATGAAAAATGCTGAACAGCGAGTTATGCGACACCCTGCGTCCATGAACATAGGTAGGCATGAATTTGAGTACAGTAAAGCACTTCATAGCAATATTGCAGAAAACAACCTGGTACAAAGAGCGTCACTCCAACCATGTCTTGTTTTACCGAGAAATAGTGCCTCTCGCCGTACCGATATTCATTGAAGGGCTGTGTGTCATATTGATGGGCATATTCAGCACCTTCCTGGTTAGCTGGCTGGGTAAAGAATCCATGGCTGCTGTTGGGTTAGCCGATAGCTTCAACATGTTGATCATCGCATTTTTTACTGCCGTAGCACTAGGAACCGCCGTTGTCGTCTCGTTCAGTTTGGGGAAACGTAATCGCAAACAAGCAAGGCTTGCTGCTCGACAATCAATTTCCCTGCTAGTACTCATTTCATTTCTGCTGGTTGGTTTTGTGGAGTTCGCTGGCGATACCATCATCAACCTCATTGCACATAATGCGGATGTGGCGGTCAAAGGCCTGGCACTGACTTTCTTGAGGCTTACCGTGTGGGGTTATCCCGCGGTGGCCATCACACTAGTTGGTTGTGGTGCGCTACGCGGAGCGGGTAATACCAAACTACCGATGTTCATTAATATCGGCATGAATATACTGAATATTCTACTTAGCAGTGTCTTGATTTACGGTATTTTATCCTGGAAGGGCATGGGATTTATCGGTGCGGGCATAGGGATTACCATTTCTCGCTATATCGGTGCCCTATTCGTCATTCTGACATTAATGAAAGGTTTCAATGGTGCTTTGCGTATTCCTTTTAAAGGGTATTTTACCCCCTTTACTCCGGCCATATTATACGAAGTACTTAGTATTGGAGTTCCTGCCAGTGTTGAGTCTGTGATGTTTAATGTAGGAAAATTGATCACCCAACGGTTTGTAGCCGGAATGGGCACAGAGGTGATTGCCGGGAATTTTATTGCCTTTTCTATCGTGTCATTAATTAATCTACCGGGGAATGCTCTGGGTTCTACCTCTACGATTATTGTTGGCACTCGATTAGGGAAAGGACAGATTATGCAACCCATCCGGCAGCTTAAATATATATTTTGGTTATCCAATATTGGTCTATGTACCCTAGCCCTACTGTCAGTACCCAGCGCCAGACTGCTGGCGTCATTTTACACTAACGAACCTGAAGTGATCAGCGTCGTTCAGCAACTGATCTGGCTAAACGCGCTGTTTATGCCAATCTGGGCCGCCTCATGGGTCCTGCCTGCCGGACTTAAAGGAGCAAAAGACGCCCGCTATACAATGTGGGTCGCTTTAGCGGGCATGTGGGGATGTCGGGTAATTGCCGGATATATTCTGGGCGTTATATTAGGTTTCGGTGTTGTCGGCATATGGATGGGAATGTTTTTTGATTGGATAGTACGCGGCATACTATTCTATCACCGCATGATCAGTGGCAAATGGTTATGGCGCTATCAACGTCCATTAGGGCAATAACAAACGCGACTTGCTATTTGATGATCAGACCTCACGTCGACAGCGACCATTAATATTAAATAGTGATTGTTCACAACTGGATTCTCTGTTGGTGAAATTTAAAACAGGTTAAGAACAGAAGATAGAATAAAAATAATGCACTATTTTTTAGATTTAAAACATTACACCCAATATATTTCGAATTGCAGAAAGGCGGCCAGTAAAGGAATTCCGATGAAATTACGCTGATAAGTCATTCAGGTAACAAATTTCTGCAAGGCGCAGATTTGGGCACTGTTTGCAGCGGCCCCAAAAAGGCGAGGTCCGGAAGATGGGCCGAGTAATTAAGCGCCGCCAACGCATCTGCGATCTGAAAGACGACATGTATTGACATATTTTTTAACCCATTACATTAGTTAATTAATTCAGTTCACAATGCTCTACAACATGGTAATCCCCTACTTATTAATTTGAATGATTCTTATTTCCATAAGATATTTTTTATTTGACCGACACTCAATTGTTATTAATACTGCTACGGCAAGAATTACCTGCCAGCCATGCTATTGACTTAATTAACAGGAGTGAGCAATGAAAAAAACGATGATGACAATCTGTTTAGCGTTATCTGTTTCAGCCACAATGCTGCCTTACACCAGCATTGCGGGAGTGAACAGTGAAATGCATTCTATGCAGAAAAATTACAGTGCCGCTTCTACTGCTACAGATGCGGCTACGCTCAAAGCTGATTTATTGAAGCTTAAAGAACATGCCAACAAAGCGAAAGCAGATCCTGGATTTACGAAAGATAAAGTCTTCAATGAAGGATTGACCAAGCTTATTAAACAAATTGACGATGCTATTGCATTAGTTGATGCAGGGAAATTAAAGGAAGCCAAGGTTGCCACTGCAAATATCAGAAAAATCCGAGATGAATATCATAGAAAGCTCGGTGTCTGAGTAAAAACTAAATTATCAAGGTTGTGATTATTTAAAAACATGGACCTTGTAAATAATTACTTATATATCCAATAGATTTCAAATTGTAGGAAAACGGCAACTGAGTGAATACCCAGGGGCATACGTCAATAAGTGGCTAGGGTAAAGGGGGACACACACACCTGCAGTTTGAAAGATGACGGGTATAACTGTCACAGAATTAAAGGTGATCGCTCAGATCGCTAAGAGCGGTCACCGAATTCAATAGTAGAAAGGGTCATTTTCCGCCGCCAATTCTGGATCGGCATGCTTCATTTTTTAATGTTGACTGAATCACCAGATAAATAACGTTACGCACTAAATAGTCCATCGGAAATATTTTATACGTCTTGATAGTCAAGAAGGCATGAAATTTGCCCCGTGAATAGACCGGCCTTTGCTGATTCGCCGGTAATTTTAATCCCAGGTATCGATACAACTGTCCAACGTCATCAGCATGGCCTCCTCTGTCGATGTCTGATCACCACTTTCAACCTGTGGTACCCTCTGTGAATAATGCTGTGGGCACGCACGGTTATTCCACAATACAGCCTTTCATCAACCAACTATCTGATCTCTGATAACCAGAACTTTAGGGTAATCTATCCCTTAACATCGCTAGCACAGAGTGAGGTTGGTATCCAGAAAAAAATAGAGCATTTATCCCCAGAAATCATTTTTCTCAACTTAACTGTTATTACCAGTGCTACTAATTTATGCAACCGGTTGTCAACCTTGAACAAGATGCTTGATTTTAGATAATTAATTGATTTTTAATGTTTTTATAAAAAAGAAGAGAATAACGACAACCGGAGCAAGAGCCGCGCCAGCTCTTGGTTGGCATGGCTTTTCTAATCCTAATACACACAGTTATCCACAGAAATAGTGGATAACTCCCACAAGTGCGCATCCTTCCTACACTAGCGCCATAACAGGTACTTTTGACTGGTCCGACAATATGGATTTTTTGAATAAAATTCTGGTTACGCAACTGTTACCTATTATATGCAAAAGTGATAATCACCTCTGACAAAAAAGAAGCCATTTTGCTGCTTCAAATGGATAAGACCACATTTTCAAGATGATTCTGTCTATCAATATTGTCAGTCAGAAGCAAAAGCAGTCACTTAGGGAAACGCATTATCAGACAGACAGTAAAGCTATATTTAAGTAATGGCCGAGCTCCTGCTGTGAGGGATACGGCAAATGCGGTATCTCCCCCAACATCGGTGCAGATAAACAGTGTTGTAGTGTTGTCAGATACTCGGTGTGATACCGCCCCGGTGGGATTACCACATTGGCAATCCAACCGCTGAACGTGAGTCCGGCCTGTTGGATGGCACGGGCCGTCAGCATGGCATGGTTGATACAACCCAGTTTGACCCCCACAACCAGAATCACCGGCAGTTGTTCCTGATGCACCCAATCAGCAAAAGTCTGTTGCTCGGATAACGGTGTAAACCAGCCACCAGCCCCTTCAACGACTATCCAGTCCGCCTGTGTGGATAACCTTTGCAGCCCGTGGCTTAAACTATCAAACGCAATCGGCCGCTGCTCCATGACACTGACAATATGCGGTGACGTTGGCTCGATAAACGCCAGCGGATTGACCGCCTCATAGCTCAGTTCCACGCTGCTGTTTGCCTGCAACAATAATGCGTCACTGTTCCGCCGTCCTTGCGGTGTTATATCACAGCCCGAAGCCACAGGCTTATAGCCCGCAGTACGATATCCGGCCCGATTGGCCGCCTGTAACAGTGCGCTACTGGCGATGGTCTTACCGACGTCTGTATCCGTTCCAGTAACAAACCAGCGTTTAATCACGATAAATCACTCCAAACAATCGTTGATACGTGAGGGGATAGCCCTCATCCTGACGCGGATAAATCGCAGCCAGCGCATTGAATCGTGAACGCCCCAGTAATCCGGCATTCCTGCCCTGATGAAGCCAGGTCGCACCTACACCTTTCAGCGACTTCATCACACTGATCACGTCCGGGAAATAGCAAATAGCCGGGTCGGAAAAGACCTGATGACGGTAGCGCTGACAGGCAGCCACAACAGTCTCATGAGCCAAAAAGCGGTTGATATGCCGGGAACCGGAACCATCCAACTGTTGCCAGGCTGAATCCAGCTCTGCCAGTGTCCCAGTGGTCAGAGTGGAGAAGGCAATCACGCCACCAGGACGAGTCACCCGGTACAGTTCTGCCAGCGCCTGGGATAGATCATCACACCACTGCACTGCCAGATTACTGAAACAGATATCCACACTCGCATCCGATAAGGGCAAACACTCAATGTCTCCTGACAGATAATGCGTCGCTACCTGCTGCTGCTGTGCGTACTTCAGCATTTCTTCAGATAAATCAAGTGCCGTGACCGCTTTTCCCCGCTGCTGCCAGCGTGCGCTGAAATAACCAGTACCACAGCCGGCATCCAGTACATCAATACCGGGATGATCGGCAATTAACGCCATCAGTTTTTCGCCACTCTCGCGCTGTAAGGTAGAGAAACGGTCATAACGACCGGCTGCCCGACCGAATGCCCGGGCGATCGCCTGTTTATCATGGGGTTCAGCCAGCCTCATGTAACGCCTCCAGCAGTTGGTCGATGTCGTCTGGTTGATGTGTCGCGGTAAGGGTAATGCGCAGGCGAGCCGAGCCTGGCGGCACGGTGGGCGGCCGCATCGCGCTGACCCACAGACCCTGCGCTCGTAACCGTTGGGACACCGCCAGTGTCCGGCCGTTATCACCGATAATCAGTGGCTGGATGGCGCTGGAAGAATCCAGCATACGAAATGACAATGACCGCGCACCTTCACGAAAACATCGGATATTGGCGTGCAACCTGGCACGCCGATCATCGCTTTCCTGTACTACGTGCAGAGCCGCGCTCAGCGCACAAGCCTGCGCAGGCGGCATAGATGTGCTGTAAATCAGATGGCGAGCAAATTGCAGGAAATACTCGGCCAACGGTTCACTGCACAATACCGCCGCACCGCTGACACCTACCGCCTTGCCAAACGTAACCACCAATAATTCCGGTTTAACACCCTGCTGCCAGCAACTTCCGCGACCTTGTTCGCCCATCACGCCAATACCGTGGGCATCATCCACCATCAGCAAGGCCGCATGTTCACGACAATGCTGATGTAATGCAGCCAACGGGGCGGAATCGCCATCCATACTGAACACACCTTCCGTCACCGCCAGCGTCTGCCCACCGGCAGGTTTGCTCAGTAATGATTGTAACGAGTCAGCCTGATTGTGATGAAAACGGCGCAGCGTCGCCGGAGAGTGAGCGGCGGCTTCCAGCAGTGAAGCATGGCTGAGCTTGTCAGCCAGAATACGATCGCCCGGCTCCGCCAACGCGGCGACCACCGCCTGATTGGCGGCATAACCAGAAATAAACAGTAACGCCCGTGGATAGCCGAGCCAGTCGGCCAGTTGTTGCTCCAGTATCGCATGTGCGTGGGTATATCCCGTTACATGACCAGAGCCGCCGCTACCCACGCCATAGCGTTCAGCGCCTTGTTGCCACGCCCGCACAATAGCCGGATGTGCGCCCAGCCCCAGGTAATCATTGCTGGAATAGTTAAGATAGCGTCTCGCGTCGTACTCCAGCCAACGGCCACCACCGCCATCATTCGCCAGCCGAACCCGATAAGCCTCTTGCTGTCGCCGTTGCGCCAGCCCGCCTTCGATACGTTGTTGCCAGCTCATTTACACCGCCGCGTTATAGTACTGATCACTGTCTGCATGCAGCAGCTGTTCCGTCAGGCGCTGTTGCTGCTGATTATCACCGTAATCGGTACTGGTCTGTTGCGGGTTAAGCCCAAGCTTACGAAACAGGGCCAGATCCTTGTCTTCCTTCGGATTCGGCGTGGTCAGCAATTTACACCCATAGAAAATGGAGTTGGCGCCCGCCATAAAACACATGGCCTGGGTTTGTTCATTCATCTGCTCACGGCCAGCGGATAAGCGCACATAAGATGTCGGCATCATGATACGGGCCACGGCAATGGTGCGGATGAAATCAAACGGTTCAACGTCGTCGTTTTCCGCCAACGGTGTGCCTTTTACTTTCACCAGCATGTTGATCGGCACACTTTCCGGTGGTGTCGGCAGATTTGCCAGCTGTACCAGCAGTCCGGCGCGATCACGCACCGTCTCTCCCAGCCCGACGATACCACCGGAACAGACTTTGATGCCGGCATCCCGGACTTTCTCCAACGTATCCAACCGTTCCTGATACGTCCGCGTGGTAATGATATTGCTGTAGAATTCCGGCGAGGTATCCAGATTGTGGTTGTAAAAGTCAAGTCCAGCCGAAGCCAGACGCAGCGCCTGATCAGCACTCAGCGTTCCCAGCGTCATGCAGGTTTCCATGCCCAGGTCTTTTACGCCTCTCACCATCTCCTCCAGATAAGGCATGTCGCGTTCATGTGGATTCTTCCAGGCAGCCCCCATGCAAAAACGGGTTGAACCCGTTGCTTTCGCCTGCCGGGCGGATTCCATCACCTGCTCTACCTGCATCAGGCGTTCCGTTTCGATACCGGTATGGTAGCGGGAACTCTGCGGACAGTATTTACAATCCTCCGGACAGGCACCAGTCTTGATGGAAAGCAGTGTACTGACCTGCACCTGTCGGGGATCAAAGTGTTGACGATGTATCTGTTGTGCTTCGAACATTAATTCCAAAAAAGGCTTATTAAACAGCGCTTGCGCTTGCTTCAGTGTCCAGAGAATGCTTTTCGTCATCATGACTACTCCGGGTGAAAAAGGTGTAGTCAGTGTAATTAATGGGGTTATACTGTCAACCAAATTGATCATGATTTGGTTTACGCTAATGATAACACCCGACGATCTCAACTTCGACCAACGCCATATCTGGCACCCTTATACGTCAATGACCCACCCGCTCCCTTGTTATCCGATCACCTCGGCTCATGGGGTTGAAATACAGTTGGAAAATGGGGAACGCCTGGTCGATGGCATGTCATCCTGGTGGGCCGCCATTCATGGTTACAACCATCCGCACATCAATCTGGCGCTGCAACAACAACTGGCACAGATGTCACATGTCATGTTCGGTGGTATCACCCATGCGCCCGCCATTACGTTATGTCGCAAACTGGTGGCGATGACCCCGGCTACGCTGGAGTGTGTTTTTCTGGCAGATTCCGGTTCAGTCGCAGTGGAAGTGGCAATGAAAATGGCGCTGCAATACTGGCAGGCCCAGGGACAGTCACGACAGCGTTTTCTGACCTTACGCCACGGCTATCACGGCGATACTTTTGGCGCCATGTCAGTATGCGATCCAGACAACTCCATGCACAGCCTGTATCAGGGCTATCTGCCACAACATCTGTTTGCCAGCGCCCCCCAATGCCGCTTTGACGACACATGGCAAGAAGCGGACATCCAGCCGTTCCAGACGCTGTTAGAGCAGCATGCCGATGAGATGGCGGCCGTGATCCTCGAACCCATCGTGCAAGGCGCAGGCGGGATGCGATTCTACCATCCGACCTATCTGCAACGGGTACGTGAGCTATGCGATCACTATGCCATTCCACTGATCGCCGACGAAATTGCCACCGGTTTTGGCCGTACCGGTAAGTTATTCGCCTGTGAACATGCGGGCATTACACCGGATATCCTGTGTCTGGGCAAAGCGCTGACCGGTGGCTACATGACACTGTCGGCCACGCTGACTACTCGTCACATTGCGGAAACTATCAGCAACGGCGAAGCCGATTGCTTCATGCATGGCCCGACGTTCATGGCCAATCCACTGGCCTGTGCTGCGGCCAATGCCAGCCTGACGCTACTGGCATCAGGACAGTGGTCGGCGCAGGTCAAGACTATCGAACAACAATTGCGTCAGGCTTTATTGCCATTGGCTGAAGCTCCGCCGGTAGCGGATATCCGGGTACTGGGGGCGATTGGCGTAGTAGAAACCCGACATCCGGTCGATATGGCGCGGTTACAGCGTTTTTTTGTGGAAAAAGGTGTCTGGATTCGACCATTTGGCAAACTCATCTATCTGATGCCGCCGTTTATTATCCAGCCAGCACAGTTGCAACAACTGACCGACGCCATCCAGGAAGCAGTATACGATACGACGTTATTCCCGCAGACACATCAATAGCGCGTTACTTCCGCGACGACAGGCCATCAATAACGGGACTCAATATCGTTATTGATGGTTAAAAAAACAGTTTAGTCTTCATCCCGATTAGTGCAGAAATAACACAATTAACGTTGCAATAGTGATAAGTACTGACGTTTTCAGAGAGTAAAACCTTATCCTGGTCATTATCCTTTTTATAAATTCTATACCCAAAATAATTCGAGTTGCAGGAAGGCGGCAAGAGAGTGAATCCCGATGAGCTTACTCAGATAAGTGATTCGGGTGAACGAACGCAGCCAACACACCTGCAACTTGAAGTATGACGGGTATATACGCTCAATAAATATAAAAAGCAGAAATGCCTCCCACTGAGCGAACATAATTAATTGATTTAATAGTCTAAAAATCTGCCTGAGAATAATTATTTTGATCAGGTTCTAAATTTCCAGGCCTGAGGTTGTACTCCACATAAGGAGTGAACTAGGCTTTTTTAACAAAACAACACCCAACGTAATGACGCCAATGGCGTAAAAGGCTGTTTCGATAACACGCAAATTTATCCCAGATAATGACAAGGTGTTTTTTGCTCATAAAGTGTCAGAAATACTTCAATTCCAGGTAAGGATGTTATGAATAATTATCATATTCGGTGTGCTATCCCATTATCGTTCCCATTCATTACCATTTTCCCTTTACTCTTCTCTCCATTGGTACTGGCCGGACAACAAACCACGCTGGAATACCGGGAAATAAAGCTCATCACTGTCGATGGCTTACAATTTAAAGATCTCAACCGTGATGGCAAGCTTAACCCCTATGAAGACTGGCGACTCTCCGCGGCACAGCGTACCGCCGATCTGGTGTCACGTATGACATTGGCAGAAAAAGCCGGGGTGATGATGCATGGTTCTGCGCCTACCGCAGGTAGCGTGACCGGCGCGGGAACCACTTACGATTTTGTTGCGGCAAAAGAGATGATCGTAGGAAAACACGTCAATAGTTTTATCACCAGACTGTCCGGTGAAAACCCGGCACAGATGGCGGAAGAGAACAACCAGCTGCAACAAATTGCCGAAAATACCCGGCTGGGAATACCGGTCACCATCAGTACCGACCCCCGGAATTCATTTCAGTATCTGGTCGGCGCGACCGTCGCTTCCGGAAAATTCAGCAAATGGCCAGAAACATTGGGCATTGCCGCCATTAGTGATGAAACACTGGCCCGCCACTATGCCGATATTATTCGTCAGGAATATCGCGCCGTAGGAATCACCGAGGCCTTGTCACCACAGGCAGATTTAGCGACGGAGCCACGCTGGCCACGAATCAATGGCACGTTTGGTGAAGATCCCGCGCTAACCAAAAAGATGGTACGTGGCTATATCACCGGTATGCAAAACGGCGAAAATGGACTAAATGATCAGAGTGTTATCTCTATTGTCAAACATTGGGTCGGTTATGGCGCGGCACAAGACGGCTGGGACAGTCACAATGCTTATGGTAAATATGCCGTCTTCAGCAAGAATAATCTGCAACAGCATATCGAACCCTTTACCGGCGCATTCGAGGCGCATGTCGCCGGTGTCATGCCCACCTATTCGATTCTTAAACACGCCACTTGGCGAGGAAAAACAATTGCACCGTTGGGCGCGGGCTTCAATCGATTCCTGCTGACTGATCTGCTTCGCGGCCAATATGGCTTCAACGGCGTCATCCTCAGCGACTGGCTGATTACCCAAGATTGCAAAACTGACTGCATCAACGGTTTCAAACCCGGTGAAAAACCAGTACCCCGCGGCATGCCCTGGGGTGTTGAGCATATGACGGTCGATCAACGATTTATTCAGGCAGTCAAGGCGGGTATTGATCAGTTTGGCGGCGTAACCGACTCCACTGTATTGATTCGAGCCGTTCAGGACGGAAAACTGACAGCATCCCGTCTGGATGAGTCAGTAGTCCGAATACTGAAACAGAAATTCCAGACCGGCTTGTTCGAACGGCCTTACGTCAATGCGCAACAGGCAAATCAGATTGTTGGAAACCCCGAATGGCAACAGCAAGCTGATAACGCTCAAGCTCGTTCGTTGGTGTTATTGCAGAACCACCATCTGCTGCCATTGCATAAAGGACAGAAAATATGGCTTTATGGCGTAGAAAAACAGGCCGCACAGAAAGCCGGGTTCATTGTGGTGACCGAACCGGAGAACGCTGAAATCGCGCTGATCCGTACTCAGGCACCCTACGAGCAACCACACAAAAATTACTACTTTGGTGCCAAACATCACGAAGGTTCTCTGGCATTCAACGCTGATAATCCGGATTATCGAGTCATTGCCAGCGTCAGCGCCAAAGTACCGACAGTCGTGACGGTGTACCTGGATCGCCCGGCGATTCTCAGCAATATAGTGAATAAAACCCAGGCGATTATCGCCAACTTCGGTGTCAGTGACGATGTACTGCTCAGCAAGCTCACCTCCACTAATGCCTTTACCGGAAAACTGCCTTTCGAGCTACCCTCGTCCATGAGCGCAGTACGTAAACAACATGCTGATCTGCCCTACGACAGTAAAAATGCCTTGTTTCCATTCGGGTTTGGTCTGGAACATTAAAAACTGGAAACCGACACCCAACTGCCCTTTCCCCGTTTGACAAGAAAACATCTACTATCTATGCCAGTCAGCCTTCACTGATTGGCATTTTCTTTAAATTCTAAATTTGTGAACTGTAGCACGCTAATAACTTTAGCGTTATCATTACACCTTCAGTTCATCAGGAATTTCTCATGCGTAATACGTTCAACGTGTGCTGGCAGTATTTACGCGCTTTCGCACTGATTTACCTGTGTTTATTGGCAGGCAATGCGATATCAGCGTTACTTCCGCTTACCATCCCCGGCAGTATTATCGGTATGCTCATCCTCTTCGCCTTGCTGGCTTCGCAAATTTTACCCGCCAACTGGGTCAAACCCGGTTGTCACCTCTTTATCCGTTATATGGCGCTACTGTTTGTTCCTATCGGCGTAGGCGTCATGAATTATTATTCGCTGCTGGTCAGCCAGTTCGGCCCGATCATTGTTTCCTGCCTGGTGAGCACTCTAATTATCATGGTCGTGGTGGGTTACAGCACACAGATCATGCAACGCGAGCGCATCACCAGCACCGATAAGGGAAAAAAGTAATGTTGGCGTATTTATGGTGGTCACTCCCGTTAACCCTGCTGGTTTTTTTTGCGGCCCGCAAGCTGGCAACCGTAGTCAAAATGCCATTGCTCAACCCTTTGCTGGTCGCAATGGCAGTGATTATCCCTATCCTGCTGGTATTAAAAATCCCTTATGAGCACTATTTCAAGGGCAGTCAAATACTCAACAGTCTACTGCAACCCGCCGTAGTCGCACTGGCGTTTCCTTTATATGAACAGTTGCACCAGATTCGCGCCCGTTGGAAATCCATCATCAGCGTGTGTTTCATCGGCAGCGTAACGGCTATGGTTTCTGGCACAGTAGTCGCACTGTGGATGGGCGCTTCGCCAGAAATCGCCGCGTCGGTCATGCCAAAATCGGTCACTACGCCGATCGCCATGGCGGTTTCCAGCGCGATCGGCGGTATTCCCGCCATCAGCGCGGTATGCGTTATCTTTGTTGGTATTCTTGGCGCCGTGTTAGGCCACAGTTTGTTTAACCGCCTGAAAATCACCACCAAAGCTTCACGCGGTCTGGCAATGGGGACGGCTTCCCATGCGCTGGGCACTGCTCGTTGTGCGGAAGTTGATTTCCAGGAAGGGGCTTTCAGCTCATTGGCGCTGGTCATTTGCGGCATTATTACTTCGCTGATCGCACCTTTCCTGTTTCCTGTGTTATTGCACCTGTTCAGTTAAGTGTTCATCCTTGAATCTGCCTCTCACGGTCATTAAGATTGTGAGAGGGCAATTATCTTTGCATCCTTGCCTATCAGTAAGTTGATATCCATACTCTATTCGTTAATAATTTTTCGCTGATATCATTATTAAAGTGATAATAATCGCATCCTGCCTACCACGTCGTCATGGGATCACTAGATAAGGTGAATAATAATGCAACCTCGTTTTCATTCCGCTTTTGCGCAATTGCCCTTGTCTCTTCAATCCGCGCTTAAACCTGTTCTGGACAACGATCATTTCGCCGCTTGTTTGAGCGCCAAAGAAGTAAGCCGCATCTGCGCGGATTGCGGGATGGATGCAGAGACACTGACTTTATCATTGCTTCCCCTGGCCGCTGCCTGTGCCCTGACGCCGATTTCCGCTTTTCATGTTGGAGCGATTGCACAGGGTAACAGCGGTAACTTGTATTTCGGCGCCAACATCGAGCTGGCCACCATGCCTCTACAGCAAACCATGCACGCGGAACAAAGCGCCGTTACACATGCCTGGATGCGTAACGAAAGAAAGTTACGTGCACTCATGGTCAACTACACGCCTTGTGGTCACTGCCGGCAGTTTATGGCCGAGTTGAATAGTGCGCCAGCGCTGAAAATCTGTTTACCCAACCGACAGCCAGCGCCCTTGAGCCATTATCTGCCGGACGCTTTTGGTCCACAGGATCTCTCCATTAGCACACTGTTGATGGATACGGTAGATCACGGACTGACGTTGGCCGAAACCGATCCGCTGACAGTGGCGGCGCTAGCAGCGGCCAATCGTAGCCATGCCCCTTACAGTCAGGCATTCAGCGGTGTGGCGCTGGAGAGTATAACCGGTGCGGTTTATGCCGGAAGTTATGCAGAAAACGCGGCGTTTAACCCTAGTCTGTCGCCATTACAAACTGCACTGAATATGATGAACCTATCGGGTGAAGCACTTACCGACATCAAACATGCTGTACTGGTAGAACGTAAAAATTCGTTACTGAGCCAATGGTCAATAACCCATTCCATACTCTCCACGCTGGGTTGTTCTGATATACGACAACAGCTAATTAATTGATATCTCATTAGTAGAGGCGCGAATTGTAACCCCCTTCGCTTTGCTGCTGGATGCAACCTATCTGTAATTATTTTAATTAACATTTTCTGTACATATTCTCCGGGTACCTTAAGATCCCCGCTAACATCTTGCCACCGTATACATTTCTGTTACTCAAAGAGTTAAAAGTCATGGAATTAGAACACGAAAGTAAACGCTCCCTCTACATCCCTTATGCTGGTCCCATTCTGCTTGAATTCCCGCTGCTGAACAAAGGCAGTGCCTTTACCGAAGAAGAACGCGCTCAGTTCAACCTGAATGGTCTGTTGCCCGAAGCAGTTGAAACCATAGAAGAACAGGCAGAACGTGCCTGGCGTCAATATCAGGAATTTACCAATGATATTGAGAAACACGTTTATCTGCGCAATATTCAGGATACAAACGAAACGCTGTTCTATCGTCTGTTGGAAAATCACCTAAGCGAGATGATGCCCATCATCTACACCCCGACAGTAGGCGAAGCCTGTGAGCACTTCTCCGATATCTATCGCCGGGCCCGCGGATTATTTATCTCCTATCCCAATCGCGCACATATCAACGATATGCTGCAAAATGCCACCAAACAGAATGTCAAAGTCATTGTCGTGACCGACGGTGAACGCATTCTCGGTCTGGGTGATCAGGGTATCGGCGGCATGGGTATTCCCATCGGAAAATTGTCACTGTACACCGCCTGTGGTGGCATTAGCCCAGCCTACACGCTGCCAGTGGTACTGGATGCTGGCACCAATAACCCACAGCGTCTGAACGATCCGCTTTATATGGGATGGCGTCACCCACGGATTACCGGTGATGAATACTATGCGTTCGTGGATGATTTCATTCAGGCAGTAAAAAATCGCTGGCCGGACGTTCTGTTGCAGTTTGAAGATTTCGCCCAAAACAACGCCACACCACTGCTGAACCGTTATCGTGACGAGATCTGTAGCTTCAACGATGACATTCAGGGTACAGCAGCCGTTACGCTGGGAAGCCTGATTGCCGCCAGTCGTGCCGCAGGCAGCCAGTTGCGTGATCAGACGGTGACCTTCCTCGGTGCCGGCTCCGCCGGTTGTGGTATTGCCGAACAGATTATTGCCCAGATGAAAGCTGAAGGGCTAAGCGACGAAGAAGCACGCAGTCGAGTCTTCATGGTTGACCGCTTCGGCCTGCTGACAGATAAGCTACCTAATCTGCTCGATTTCCAGAGCAAGCTGGTACAAAAAAGCAGTGCCCTGGCTCATTGGGATGTCAGCAGCGACGCTATCTCGTTGCTGGAAGTGGTACGTAATGCCAAACCCAGCATCATGATTGGCGTATCCGGTCAGCCTGGGTTGTTTTCGGAAGAGATCATCCGTGAAATGCATCGCCACTGCCCGCGCCCCATCGTGATGCCGTTGTCCAACCCGACGTCCCGCGTGGAAGCCCGTCCGGAAGACATTATTAACTGGACTGATGGTGCCGCGTTGGTCGCAACCGGTAGCCCGTTTACACCGGTAACCTATAAAGACAAGGTGTATCAGATAGATCAGTGCAACAACTCTTATATCTTCCCAGGCATTGGTCTTGGCGTACTGGCTTCCGGCGCTACCCGCATCACCGATGGAATGCTGATGGCCGCCAGCCGGGCACTGGCTGACTGCTCACCGCTGGCCAACCACGGCGAAGGCTCGTTATTGCCGGATCTTGCCAATATTCAGGACGTATCAAAATACATTGCGCAGGAAGTAGGTAAAGCCGCTCAGCAGCAAGGGGTTGCTGTGCTAACCTCTGAAGATGCCCTGATAAAAGCGATTACCCACAACTTCTGGCGACCTCAGTACCGCACTTACAAGCGGACCTCTTTCTGATTGTCCCTGATATACGGGCGCAGCATCTGGCTGCGCCCGCTCTTTCATCAACTTTCATCAACATGAAATACACGCGAATTCTTCAATTCCGAATCTCGTGCATCATGCAAACCCTCACCCGGCAGATTAAACGCCGATACTGCGAGGTATAACGCCAGACTGGGGAAAACCGCCATATGAGGGGCAATAACCATGTCGGCTCGGGCTTTATTTAGCATCGCTCCCCATTCCGGCGTCACAACTAGTGCGCTCAGACCAATAAATGACGGACTGATCGGCATCCCTATGCACATTGAAAAAACAGACCATAATGGCCGATGTCGTATCGGGTAAAATATGACGCTATACAATAATCACTACACCTTGATTCCATGAATGAGCAGCGTTCTCCCTATCATCGATCTCTGACATAATGGTTGCATATGCAATTTGTTTTCGCCCGTTCATCCCGGCGAGACACACTTGATCACGGAGCCCCCATGAACACATCAAAACCCGGTTTACTCTCTTTGCAACAGGCATTGGAAAAAATGCTGGCACAGGTTGATCCGATCACGGGTACCGAAACCGTTTCACTCCACACGGCATCAGGCAGAATAACATCCCATCCTGTTACCTCGCCGTTTGACGTTCCGTCATTCGCCAATTCAGCGATGGATGGTTATGCCATAAGGTGCAGCGATCTGTCCCATCAACCTTTGCCGGTCGCTGGCAAAGCTTTCGCTGGCGCACCATTTCAGGGTGAATGGCCAACAGGGACCTGTATCCGCATCATGACCGGCGCCCCGTTACCTGATGGCACCGAAGCCGTAGTGATGCAGGAACATACCGAAAGCGATGATGCGGGTGTGCGTATTACCCGGGAGATCAAACGTGGGCAGAATATTCGACTGCCCGGTGAAGATATTCATAAAAATGCCCAGGTGTTACCTGCCGGTATCCGGCTCGGCACAGCTGAGCTACCACTACTGGCCTCATTAGGTATTGCACAGGTCAATGTTTATCGTCGTTTTCGAGTGGCGGTGTTTTCAACCGGAGATGAGTTACAGCCAGTTGGTCAGCCATTACAGGATGGGCAGATTTACGACACTAACCGCTTTGCCGTGCGCCTGATGCTGGAGCAACTAGGTTATGACATCATTGATCTGGGCATCATCCGCGATGATCCCCGCGCACTGAGCCAGGCGTTTCAAGAAGCGGATCATGCGGCTGATCTGGTTATCAGCAGCGGTGGGGTGTCCGTGGGCGAAGCGGATTACACCAAACAGATCCTGGATGAGCTGGGTAATATTCACTTCTGGAAACTGGCAATCAAACCCGGCAAACCATTCGCTTTCGGTAAACTGTCACAGGCCTGGTTTTGTGGCCTACCGGGAAATCCGGTGTCGGCGGTGGTCACGTTTTATCAACTGGTTCAACCGCTGCTGGCACGGCTTTCCGGCCATACACACTGGCAGTTGCCGCCACGGATTCGAGTCAAAACGGTTAGCGCGTTGAAAAAATCTCCAGGGCGCCTCGATTTTCAACGTGGCATTTTCAGCCGCAATGCACAGGGCGAACTAGAGGTACGCAGCACCGGACATCAAGGCTCGCACGTATTCAGCTCTTTCAGCCTCGGTAATTGTTTTATCGTGCTGGAAGCCGAACGCAGTAATATTGCGGCCGGAGAATGGGTGGATATTGAACCCTTTAACGCGCTACTGGGAAAAGCATAATGCTACCGGAACTTACTGATGCCGAAACACTGCGCTATAACCGTCAGATAGTCTTGCGTGGGTTCGATTTCGACGCACAAGAAAAGCTGAAAGCCTCACGCGTACTGATTGTCGGCCTTGGCGGTCTGGGTTGTAGCGCCGCGCAATATCTGGCGTCTGCAGGTGTGGGCCACTTGACGCTGTTAGATTTCGATACCGTATCACTCTCTAATTTACAGCGTCAGATATTGCATCGTGACGAGCGGATTGGCATGCCGAAAGTGGAATCTGCCCGTATCGCATTGATGGACATAAATCCCCATCTGACAGTAGACGCGGTGAACGACAATCTTGACGATGAGCCATTGCAGGCACTGGCCGGGCGACACGATGTCGTGCTGGATTGCACTGATAACGTATCGATTCGTGATCGCCTGAACCGCATCGGTTTCTTGTTAAAAAAGCCGCTGGTTTCCGGCGCGGCCATTCGTATGGAGGGTCAAGTCAGCGTATTTACCTATCAGCCGGACGAACCCTGCTACCACTGTCTGAGCCGATTATTTGGTGAACAAGCGTTAACGTGCGTGGAAGCCGGAGTGATGGCACCGCTGGTTGGCACGATAGGTTCCCTGCAGGCCCTGGAGACCATCAAACTACTAACCCACTATGGACAGGTATTGTCTGGGCGACTACTGATTTTCGATGCCATGACCCTGCAATTCCGTGAAATGAAACTGCCGAAAAACCCTGATTGCGACGTTTGTCATTCCTGATACCGACGGCGGCTCAGCATAATATAGCTGAGCCGCCACACCGGGAACTATTGGTGTAAGATAATAGCCTATCGGTCTATCAGGTTGTCAGTACCATGAACCCAACACTAACCATTGACGAAAGAATTCAGAACGCGATTACTCGTGTGGCAAAGGTCGTTTTCCCCACCAATATTAACCATCATTCCACGCTGTTTGGCGGCACGGCGTTATCATGGATGGACGAAATCTCGTTTATCACCGCCACGCGATTTTGCCATAAACCACTGGTGACCGTATCGACGGAGAAGATTAATTTCAATACGCCGATCCCGTCAGGCACTATCATTGAGCTTATCGGTCAGGTCAGCCGGGTGGGCAGAACCAGCCTGACGGTAGACGTTGCCGTATTTCTTGAACAGATGTATACCGAAGAACGGACTAAGGTTATATCCGGACAGTTCAATTTTGTTGCCGTCAATGATGATGGCCGTCCAGTACCATTATTCTGATTATTTATCCCATTTTCTGGAGCATTTCAGGAAACGGCAAGTACAGGCAGAGTATATTCGGTTCCACTGGCGTTATGCCTTTCCATAGGGAAACCCAATACCGGCTCATTGAATTTGGTTACTATCGGTGCAGAAGTGCTGGCGCATCAGTAACCCTGTAAAAGAGGAGTTAATAATGAATAATGCATTTTTAGAAACGATCAAGGCACGGCGCTCCATCTATGCCATAAACAGTGTGCTACCAATATCGGAAGATCAGGTTACTCATATTATTACCGAGGCAGTAAAGCTCAGTCCTTCTGCCTTCAACTCTCAAAGTTCCCGTGTCGTCATTCTGCTCGGGGAACAACACAAAAAACTGTGGGACATCACCGGGCAGCAGTTGAAAAAGATCGTTCCAGCCGATGCTTTTGACGCAACAAAGCAAAAACTGGCTTCTTTTGCCGCCGGAGCAGGTACGATACTTTTTTATGAAGATTGCCAGGTGGTGAAAGACTTGCAGGAAAAGTTCGCACTTTATGCTGATAATTTTCCAGTATGGTCTGAGCATTCGACGGGTATCGCTCAGTTCTCCGTCTGGAGTGCACTGGCACAGGCAAACATTGGCGCATCACTGCAACATTACAATCCGCTCATTGATGACGATGTAAAAAATGAGTGGGGCCTGCCAGACAGCTGGAAACTTCGCTCGCAAATGCCGTTCGGTTCTATCGTACAACCTGCTGGTGAAAAAACCTTTATGCCGGATGAACAACGCTTTCGCGTGTTTAAATAATAACGTTTTCGCAGGCTGGGTAAGCCAACGGTGTTACCAATAGTTATCTTGTCTGTCATTCAGGTTGTTCTGTAACAGGTTACCGTTGGGTAACCTGCGAACTGAGAGGTAACTTATTGTTTATCCAATAATTAAAAGATACTATTCCAATATCCTCATCAGAGCTTCTCTGTACTTGCCTATCAAGACTGAAGCATCTGATTTACTCTGATGAAAAATAAGGAAATCTATATGAGTAAAATCGCAGTAATTTATTTTTCTGGTTATGGCCACACTAAGCTTATTGCAGAAATAGTGGCAGAAAGCGCTGAAGCGACACTGATCGCCATTGATAACAATGGTGATATTACTGAAGATGACTGGCAAACGCTGAACAATGCGGATGGTATTATTTTCGGTTCGCCAGCCTATATGGGTTCTGTGCCCTGGCAGTTCAAAAAGTTCGCCGATGCCTCTTCTAAAGTCTGGTCTCAAAGTGGCTGGAAAGACAAAGTATTTGGCGGGTTTGTTAATAGCGCCAGTCTGAATGGCGATAAACAAGTCTGCATGATTTATCTCCAGACGCTGGCATCCCAGCACGGCGGAATTTGGGTCAGCTTAGGGTTACTACCGGCCAATACGCAGGCCGCTACTCGTAATGATATCAATAACCTGGGCGGGTCAGTCGGCGCGCTGATCCAGTCACCTTCCGATGCGGGTGCTGATGCTATTCCGGCTGGCGATCTGGATACGGCAAAATTATACGGTGCACGGGTTGCTGAAATTGCTCAACGCCTGAATAGTTGATATCCAGCTCTGTTTTGTCTGTCAGAATATCGCTCATTTCCCTATGCCTGGGCTATTTACCAGGCATTTTTATTCGATACAGTTAATCCATCTGTCTCTAATCTCACCGTATTTAACACTTTTATCAGTCACAGCATAATGCATCATTATCTGAAGACCCGTTCGGTAACATTGAATTTTCAATATGGATCGCAGTGAACCACCATACTGACACCTTGTATATGCCACAAGTATCGCGTTCAGTATTGATATTTTGTGATTCTATTGCTTAACTGCAGTAAGGCAGATATTTATAATGGTTTTATATTCGTCATTTTTTTGTCGTAGGTAGCGTATAGGGGATGTTATTTTGCAGCATGATGTAATTTCCGACCTTAATTGGTTGAATAAAAAACGAGCAATTGCCTCGTTCGCCATCATGCTATTAATCGCCTTTTTAATTATCAGCTGGAGCAGCTACGAAGTTGCCAGCCATTCCGTATTTGAAGAAATAGAAGAAAATTCGCTACCTTTAACCAGTGACAATGTTTACTCTGAAATTCAACGGGACTTGTTACGACCAATTTTCATTTCCTCGTTAATGGCCCATGATACTTTTCTCAAAGACTGGGCACTTAATAATGAATCCGACTCGCAGGCGATGATTCGCTATCTCAAGGAAATTGATCGTCGTTTTTCTACCTTTCTCTCTTTTTTCGCTTCTGACAAAACCAAACTTTATTATGATCCCCACCAAGTATTCAAAATGGCCTCTAAACCGGATGAAGAAAACCAATGGTTCTTTGACACCAAACAGCTCCCCGATAACATACCTTACAGTATAAATATTGGGCATGACCCGGAAGTCCGTGACCATCTGGATATTTTTATTAATCATAAAGTGTTGGACTATCAGGGGAATTTCATTGGTGTGGTCGGTATCGGTTTGTCTGTAGCAAGCCTGAAGATACTGGTTGAAAAATATGAGCAACGTTATAACCGGACTATCTATTTTATTAATGATGATGGTGAAGTCATGCTACATGGCGGAAATTACCATCGAGCAGCTAATATCCATCAACAACCTGGCATTAAACGGATTGCAACCGCGATACTGACTATGCCAGGCGGCAGCTATCAATATCGCCGTGATAATGAAAATATCTTTCTCAATACCCGATTCATCCCTGAATTCGGCTGGCGGTTGATGATAGAACAAAGTAGTTATCACCATGAACATCAGCTATGGATCATGCTGCTCAAAAACTTGTTTATCAGTATTTTCGTCAGTGTACTGTTCTTGCTACTGATGTGGCTAACCATCGGTAATTATCAGCGTCGTCTAGAGACAATGGCGACAACAGACAAACTGACAGGGCTGATGAACCGACAGGCATTCGAAGAGTTCTTCAGACGATTGCGGGCACTACGCTTCACACACCGTAAGTCGATATCGATTATTCTTATCGACATCGATTACTTCAAACAGATAAATGATCGCTATGGGCACGGTATTGGTGATCGGGCATTGCAAAACCTCACCAGACTGATTCAAAGAACCATACGAAGTACCGATAAAGCCTGCCGCTGGGGAGGAGAAGAGTTCGTTATTCTGCTTGATGGTTGTAGTAAGGAAAATGCACTGCAACGAGCGGAGACACTACGCCGTGCAGTTGATATCTCGACAGTTTTAGTCAAAAAACACGCATTACACTTCACCGTCAGCTGTGGTGTAGCCGAGCTCCAAACGGGAGAAAATCTGGATATGCTGCTTAACCGTGCAGACATCGCACTCTATCAGGCAAAAGATCAGGGCCGGAATAAAGTGGTGATGGCAGAAGAGTAGTCTCATCTACCAAGAAAGACGCATGCAGATTATGAGCATGGTGCGATTGTAGAGCTTGATTTCATATGTCTTCCTCAACAAGGTCTGATGCTATATCATCGAATAATCAAAGAGATGAGTTAATTAAACGTTTCACCCGTGATGTTGAACACGCAAGAAATGCATTCAATCAAGCGGCACAAATAAAAAATGAATTAAAATATAAAATTAATCCAACTCGAAGGCGAATACTTTCATTATTGAAAAGACTTTTTAACCAGAGATGAAATTAATCGGCACAATGAGACGCTCATTTTTTAAATAGCATCTCTTTGAATAATTAAAAATTATTTGTGAAAATTAACCAGCAAACACACTAGCTGGGATATTGATTTAGTTTTGCACAACAATATTAATTATTTAGCACGAGATGACTTTATTAACATAATTTTTGACATTCGCAACAAAAAACCACGTGAGGAGCATAATGCTATTCATGAGTAATTATGCCAAAACAGTCGACAAGAGAGCCAATTTTACAGCATTTAGAAGGAATTAATTTTTCATGATTTACGAATTAACATGGTGAAAATTAAGTGTTTCAATAAAGCTTTTCAGCACAATATCTAAGGCAGTCTGAAAACCGTCAGCCCACAGCAGTACGTCCAGCGCCGACAAATAAACTGACTATCGAAAAGCATCAGATAGCCATAGTATGCAACGAACCTGAGCGCCTGCCACTGGTACAGATCAGTGGACATAAAACCGGCTCACAGGTTCTTGTTTATGGCCGCAAAGCCAGAATAAGCCCAACACTAAATAGAAAAATGCAATATCAAACCATAGCGTCGGAGCTTGATCCAAGGCAATATACTCTCAGCAGATTTTCTCAACGGGATTTTGGTCACTGAAAAAGATTGGGGTAACTGATTGAATACTGGCGGAGAGGGAGGGATTTGAACCCTCGGAGGGATTACTCCCTCAACGGTTTTCGAGACCGTCCCGTTCAGCCGCTCCGGCACCTCTCCGTGTAAGTGGTGCTTATCATGCACGTTTTTGTGGCATTTTAACAGACCTACCCCGCGCCTTTAAATTCAAGTGATGAGTTAACGAGCAATACCATGATTAAGTGGCAATGGAAAACACATCAACCCGATCCGGAAACACTCCAGCAGTGGCAACCGGCACTCTCTATTCCTCTGCTGACACCGTTAAATGATACGGAACAACAGAAGCTGGTGACGCTCGCCAGACAGTTTTTGCGGCAAAAACGGCTGGTGCCATTACAAGGGCTGACGCTTACAGAACTGATAGAACAACGGATTGCCCTGCTTTTCGTGCTACCGATCATGGAATTGGGGATTGACTGGTTGGATGGTTTTCATGAAGTGTTAATCCACCCCGCCCCTTTTGTTGTGCAGGATGAATGGCAGGATGATATTGGATTGATACACGCAGGCCCGTTAGTACAGTCAGGACAAAGCTGGGAACAAGGTCCGATTGTATTAAACTGGCTGGAGGTGCAGGACTCTTTTGATTTGTCAGGTTTTAACCTGATCATCCACGAAGTGGCCCACAAACTGGACATCCGTAACGGTGGAATGAGCAATGGGGTTCCCGCTATACCATTGCGCGACGTCGCTCCCTGGGAACACCATATTCATGCTGTGATGACAGCCCTGGAAGAAGAGATAGAACTGGTGGGGGAAGACGCGGCCAGTATGGATCCTTATGCGGCGACCAACCCGGCGGAGTGTTTCGCTGTATTATCAGAGTATTTTTTCAGCGCTCCTGAGCTATTGTATGAGCGTTTCCCTGATGTATATCAGGATTTCTGTGCCTTCTACCGCCAGACACCATTGGCCCGTCTGCAACGCTAACTGCGTTCCCCCACTACGCCTTCCTGGCTTTTATCGGTGTCCACTCCCCTACCGAATTGTACAGAGGCTAAGCAGTCAGCCAGCAATCGTGATTTTAGCGTTGACAGCATTAGGGATGGACAGATAAGATGCGCCCCGTTCACACAATTCCTCTGTAGTTCAGTTGGTAGAACGGCGGACTGTTAATCCGTATGTCACTGGTTCGAGTCCAGTCAGAGGAGCCAAATTCTTGATTTCATGCCACTCTGCGAATCCCTATGTGATTCAGATTCAATAAGTTAGCGTGAAAAGTCTTCTCGGTGCATGTTTAGTTTTCCCTCCGCACCGGGAGAATTTGGTGGTCAGATTTGGGGTCAGGTTAGTTCGATGACGGAGTGACCCCCACATGTCTCTTAATGATTCAAAAATCCGCAACTTAAAAGTTTCCGCAAAACCCTTCAAAGTCTCCGACTCTCACGGTCTGTACCTGTTGGTTAATCCCGGCGGTTCGCGTCTCTGGTATCTCAAATATCGCATCAACGGAAAAGAATCTCGTCTTGCTTTAGGTGCCTATCCTGTTGTCTCTCTCGCTAATGCGCGTCAACAGCGTGATGGCATCCGTAAACTGCTGGCGCAGAATATTAACCCCGCACACCAGCGGGCGGCTGAAAAAGCGCCCTGTTCACCAGAAAAAACCTTCAGGGATGTGGCGTTGGACTGGCATCAAAGCAACCGAACATGGTCAGAAAACCACGCCACTCGCCTGCTTGCCAGCATGAACAATCATATCTTTCCGGTTATCGGGCACTTGCCGATCACAGAACTGAAACCCCGTCATTTCATCGACCTGCTGAAAGGCATCGAGAAAAAAGGCCTGCTGGAAGTGGCGTCCCGTACCCGACAGCACCTGTGCAACATCATGTGCCATGCCGTGCATCAGGAGCTGATTGAAAACAATCCGGCGGCCAATCTGGACGGTATCATCGCCCCTCCGGTTAAACGCCACTACCCTGCCCTGCCACTGGAGCGACTCCCGGAACTGTTGACGTGCATTGAGGACTACCAGCAAGGACGGGAATTAACCCGGCTGGCCGTATCACTCACTCTGCATCTGTTTATCCGCTCCAGCGAATTGCGCTTCGCTCGATGGTCGGAAATTGATTTCAGAAACCACATCTGGACGATTCCCGCCACCCGCGAAGCCATCCCTGGTGTCCGCTACTCTGGGCGCGGTGCAAAAATGCGCACCCCGCATATCGTTCCCCTCTCCCGGCAGGCCATCGCTATTTTGAAACAGATACGGGAGATAGCCGGTCATCAGATACTGGTATTTCCCGGCGATCATAATCCGTATAAACCGATGTGCGAAAACACGGTCAATAAGGCGTTGCGCCTGATGGGTTATGACACCAAAAATGATATCTGCGGCCACGGATTCCGGGCAATGGCCTGTAGTGCCCTGATGGAGTCTGGCCTATGGGCACAGGATGCGGTTGAGCGTCAGATGAGCCACCAGGAACGCAATAGCGTTCGAGCGGCTTACATCCATAAAGCAGAATATCTCGATGCCCGTAAAGCGATGATGCAGTGGTGGTCGGATTATCTGGATATGTGCCGGAAAGCGTATGTGCCACCCTATATTTGTGGGAAGGAAAGCAACTGCGCAATGGGATAATCCCTCTGACAAAATAAGCCAGAAAAATAGCCGTATCAGTCTGTACTGGTACGGCATTTTTCTGGCTTCAATTCGGAGAAATTGTTAAGCCGTTTATGAGCATCTTCAATCGAATTAACCTGCGTGAATCGAAAGTGTGAGGTCCCCTTCTTATACAAAACTATCCACGGAAACGGCTTAGGTCTGTTATGAGCGAACCGTTATTCGATAATCTTCGGGATGCTGAACTGTTCAAATCACAGCCGGTGTCAACGCCACGATCTTTGACCGTTATTTGCCATTTTCATGCCCGCTAGATGCTTTCTTTACTGATGCTGTCCGCTTTCCGCCATTTCATCGTCACTGATTGGCGTGGCGTTTTTGGTCAGCACTCCAGCTTTACGTTTTTCCTTCAACCTATAGCTTTCTCCTTTGATATTCAGCGTGGTTGAGTGATGCAGCAGCCGATCCAGGATCGCCGTAGCCAGCACGTTATCTCCAAACATCTCTCCCCAGTCTGCGAAGCCTTTATTTGACGTCAGGATGATGCTCGCTTTTTCATATCGACGGTTCAGTAGCCGGAAGAACAGGCCGGCTTCCTCTCTGGTCATTGGCAGATAGCCTATTTCATCCAGGATCAGCACCCGGACATAACTCAGTTGCTGTAACTGGCGCTCCAGCCGGTTTTCCAGTTTCGCTTTCATCAGCGTCGCGATCAGTCTGTCCAGTGGCATGAACAGTACCCGATGCCCTGCATCCGCCGCTTTCACGCCGAGAGCAACGGCCAGATGGGTTTTCCCGACACCTGGAGGACCCAGCAGGATTACATTCTCGCAGCGCTCCACGAACGCCAGACCGGCCAGCTCCCGGACAACCTTACGATCGATGCCCGGCTGGAAGGTGAAGTCGAACTGCTCCAGCGTTTTGACCCATGGCAGACGCGCCTGCTTCAGTCGGGACTCCATGCCGCGCTGATGTCTGCCGTTCCACTCCTGCTGCAGCGCCATGCACAGGAACTCCCGGTAGTTCAGCTCTTTTTTAGCCGCCTGCTCCAGCAGGCTTTCAACGTGATAGCTCAGGTGCTCCATTTTCAGGCGACTCAGCAGCGCTTCAAGTTCATGCATCACAGCAACTCCTCATAAGCACTCAGTGGGCGATGTTCTACCATGCTGACCTGCTGCCAGAGCGGGGCGTGGTGTTCCGGCACAGTCTGCCAGCCAGACGATGCTGAACAGAGTCGGTGTGACGCCACCTGTTGCTCATTGCTGTAGATCCGCAACTCATCATCCAGTGAGATCCGTATTGAGACCGGCTGTCCACACAAGGTTTCAGGAACACTGTAACGATTGCCGCCAACCTCGATATAACTGTCCCAGGACACATGGCGGATGTCGAAGTAGCTGGTATCGAAGTCTGTATCCGGCAACGGCTGCAGATGCTCCTGTTCCAGCGCGAAGCGCTGTTCCGGTGTTTCTTTGAACTGGCGAAGCTCCCGTTTATCAGCAACATCCGCCATCCACTGCTCCAGTTGCTGGTTAACATGAGCGAAGCTGTCGAACGTGCGGTACCGGACGAAGAAGTTCTCCTTGAGATACTTCACCATCCGCTCTACTTTTCCTTTGGTTCTGGCCCTGCGTGGGCGGCAGGCCCGTGGCAGGAAGTCATAGTGATCGGCCAGCAAGAGGAACCCGGAGTTGAACACCACTTTTCCGTTGTTATTTTTCAGCACCGCTGCCTTCTGGTTATCAACCAGCACAGTTTTCACACTGCCATCGAAGTAGCGGAAGGCGCGAACCAGCGACTCATAGGTGTGTTCAGCATCCTGCTTTGGCGCGGCGAAGACATGGAAGCGTCGGGAGAACCCCAGCGTATTAACCGCGAAGTTAACTTTACACCGTAGCCCGGCAACCTCCAGCTCGACTTCGCCCCAGTCGTGCTGGAGCTGATATCCCGGCTGGGTTTCGAAGCGAACCGTTCTTTTTGATGGGCGCATTTTACGTTTGGGCTGGATGTAGTAACGCAGCATGGAACGCCCGCCGGTATAGCCCATTGCCTTAATTTCCGCGAGGATGACCTCGCTATTCCAGACATTCTCGGCCAGGCGCATGTCAATGTAGTCCATAAACGGTTTCAGCTTAACCATTTTGTGGCGAGTCTTTCTGGCTGGCGGTTCAGGGTATTTGAGGTAGCGTCTGACAGTTCGTTCAGAGCAACCCACCTGAGTCGCAATATCGACAATGTACGCACCCTGCTGGCGCATTTGCTTTATCATGTAAAAGTCCTCTCTGCTCAGCATGTTGATGTCCTTTCTGGTGTGAGAACCTAAAGGAAACAACATGTAGGGTGGAGCGGACAATACTAATGGTGAATTACCGTCTTATATCACTGGCGCTAACAGCCGGGCATGGGAACGTGTATGGGCCTGCGGATGCTTGCAGCATTGGGTGATAACCGCAACCGCTTTAATAGTGCAGAAGAAATTCAAAGCTACCCTGGCCTTGCGTCAGTAACCGAGCGTAGTGGCCAGAAATGCTGGGTACACTGGCGCTGGTAATATACGAAGTTTGTCCGCCAGACGTTCGTAGAGTGGGCTGCGAAGACGGTTAACTCGTCATACCGGCCAGACTGTATTATCAGGAACAAGGGGGTGCGGACGATTTCCTGGACTCTCAGGAGATAAATAATGTTTACCGAAGCAGAACGGCTCCGCGCAATTGAACTTTACTTTAAATACGGCAGAAAACTGGCTCCTGTAGTTCGTGAACTGGGTTACCCCTCTAAAAGAAATCTACGACGCTGGATCCGTTTATGGGAAGCGAGTGATGGTGCTACAAAATCCATACTCCGTAAGCCTCGTTACTCTGATGTGCAAAAGCAGGCTGCTGTTGAACATTATCTTAACCATGGCTGCAGCCTGGCGTTTACCAGCAGGACTCTTGGTTATCCCTGCTGTGATGTATTGGCTCGCTGGGTTAATGAACGTCATCCCGACAGACGGCTTATTTTCACCAGTACGATCAATCAAAATGCACCTTTTGAACCTGAGGTGAAACGTCAGGCTGTCATGGCGCTTTGTACACGGCATGTACCTGCCAGAGAAATCGCCATGAACGTTGGCATCAGTCGCACGGTATTGTACAAATGGAAAAATGAAATCATCGGCGATGAGGCTTACCAGTCCATGCGCAAACATGAAAAGCCGTCTCTTACGGAAGAGCGCGACACTCTGCGCGAAGAAGTTAACCGACTTAATCAGGAGATACGTCGACAGCAGATGGAGCTCGATATCCTGAAAAAAGCGGAGGAAATCATAAAAAAAGACCCGGGCATCAGCGTCAGCACTCTGACAAACAGGGAAAAGACGCAGATCGCTGATGTCCTGAGAGGCTCGTACCCGTTGACAGAGCTGCTGCGAGTCCTTGAACTTGCACGGAGCAGTTTTTTTTACCACCGGACAGCTCTGCGCTCGGGAGATAAATACGCGACCGTACGTATCGCAATAACAGAGATCTTCAACGGTAACTATCGTTGTTATGGCTATCGCCGTCTGCACGCTATGCTACGGCACAAAGGCCAGCGACTCTCTGAGAAGGTTGTACGCAGACTTATGGTGGAAGAACAGCTTGTGGTCAGTCGAAACCGTCGGCACCGCTACAGCTCATACTGCGGAGAAATCGGCCCGGCACCTGACAATCTACTCGCCAGAGACTTTAACGCGGAACAGCCTAATCAAAAATGGCTGACAGATATCACGGAGTTCCAGCTGCCGTCAGGCAAAGTATGGTTGTCACCTGTAATCGACTGCTTCGATGGTAAAGTTGTGAGCTGGTCGTTGGGTACACGCCCGGATGCAGAACTGGCGAATACCATGCTGGATGGTGCAATCAGCACATTAACCGCAGGCGAACGACCAATAATCCATAGCGATCGAGGCGGGCATTACCGCTGGCCAGGCTGGCTTAAGCGTGTGAATGCTGCCAGTCTTATCCGTTCGATGTCCCGTAAAGGCTGTTCACCGGATAATGCGGCCTGTGAAGGGTTCTTTGGTCGCCTGAAAACGGAAATGTACTATGGTCATGAGTGGTCAGGCGTGACACCTGAGCACTTTATGCAGCATGTTGATGCCTATATACGATGGTATAACGAACATCGCATCAAGTTGTCGCTGGGAGCACTCAGCCCGGAAATGTACCGTCGACAACTCGGCATCGCGCAATAAAACCGTCCAAGAAAACATCCGCACCCCCGAACCTGACAAATAGCTGGGCTGTAACAAGCCATGGCGCTAATGAGGTCAGAGAGTACGGATGTTCATCAGGGCTCACGAAGCCGGATATATGTGTGTGGCTACTTTGTCAGAAAAAGATCTTCCCGTGCTTGCATCGGGGAGGTGTCCATATAAGCTATTTAGGAAAGTACGCGCACGTAGATACTTTTATTTATAATAATATTATATTATCACAAATGATTGCTAAGCTTCTAGGGGATATTATGACAACTAAAAAACAAACAATAATTGATATTGCGACAGAGTTATTTAACAAAGAGGGTTATCAAGCGGTTGGCATAGATAAGATTATTACTGAAGCGGGCATTTCCAAACTTACACTATACCGTAACTTTGTCTCAAAAGATCAGTTAATCATTGAGGTATTAACCCAGCGTAAAAACGATTTCATTAAAAATATCACTGAGGCAATTGAAAATAACCACACTCCTAAAGATAAAATATTTTCCATATTCAATTATTATCATACTTGGTTTAAAGATGAAAAATTTCGCGGATGCATGTTTACAAATTCATTGCTTGAGTTTGGTTATAAATCCAAAGAAATTTGCAATATAAATAAGGAAATGAAACAAGCTTTGGTGGCATTAATCGCCGAAATTCTCTTTTCGCAGGTAAAAAAAGAACAAGCGCAACGTATCGCCTTCACCTTTGTCATCCTGTTGGACGGCGCAATAATCTCTGAATTGACATATGCGGACCACAGTGAATACTCACCGGCCTTACTCGCTTGGGCAACTGCCAAAACCATCCTCGATGCCGAAAACATCGTACTATAGCTCACTCTCACTCTCACTCTCGTTCACCCTATATCGAACTCATGTCACAGTAATTCGGCGTTGTCGCTAGGCGCCCCATCTCTACCCCTATCCCAGCTGGCACATTATAAATGAACAATAATTAATGTATACCGATCTGTTTACAACAAAAAGAGTGAGACTTAAATCACATTTATATATTTATAGCAATAAATTATAATATAAATATAATCAATTAGTTATAATAAAATGAAACATTCTTGTAATAATTAAATTGAAAAAACGATCTGTTTTGTATTAGCTTTGTATTAACACAAATTTTGTAGGTAAATGATGGATAGTTTAGATTTGATAAATACTAAACTTACGCAAAGCCAACTGCTATCCATCAGCCTTGATGAGTACGTGGCAGGTCTGTTGCGACTAGAAGACTTGGACGGATTTTTTAGCCACCATCCGGCATTGCCGGCAATGCTGCATGCCGCGACAGAGGCGGAACTGATCTCGGCCTATCACAGTACGGACATTGAGCACAGCCGCAAAGCCGTGCAAAAAACCTTATTTTGGCTGTACCAGACATGCTTAGCCGACCCATTAACCGCAGAAAGCAAAAACCAGCACCATCCTGTGATGGTCACTATCAAACGAATGATAGAAAAGAAATGGTTGGCGCATGAGACCGAGCATTTTGTCGCGTTGCCTATCGCGACGGGCCCGAAACTGTTTACAGAAAGCCTGCGGGAACTCTGGTCGCACCACCGGGCTGCCACGCATCCGCTCTACGTGTTTTTGCAGCATGACGCGTCCAAAACGCAAATGAACGCCTTCTTCAAAAGCGACAGCGCATTGAATTTGCTGTTTTTTGATTTAATCGCCATGGCGATGGTGGGTGCCCGTATCGAGGTGCGGGGTGAGCTTAGCCGCAATATGTGGGATGAGTGCGGCGAAGGCAGCGACCGCCATACCCATGTCAATTTGTATAAAGATTTGCTGATGCGCAATCACATCGAGTTGCCGGAAGACAATTTTGCCGACACTCTGGCCTGGCAAGGATTGAGCGGTTACAACCTGTTTATGTTGGGGGGTACCAACCGCGAACATTATTTCAAGCTGATCGGTGCCCTGGCCATTACGGAATTGCTGGATCCCAGCCAATACGAAAAGCTGGTCCTGGGCAGCAAACGGCTTGGTTTTACCGACCGAGATCTGCGCTACTACACCGAGCATATCGGGATTGATGTGGTCCATGCAGAAGGCTGGTTGCAGCAGGTGATCACGCCCATTGTGGAAAAATCGCCGGCGGCAATGGCAGAAATATGGATTGGCGCGAATATGCGTCTTAACACGGTGGACAGTTATTATAATCACCTGTTAAACAGCCTGATTAATTTAAAGTAAGTAATTAGAAAAACAATAAAACGGACACGCCTTCTTCAGCACGAAGGCAAAAATGATTACTCAGCGATTGCAGGTGCCTTTGATTATTCTTGTCATTCTTGATTATGACAGGCGTAATCATTGGGTCTTATGCTTGCTTTGATTATTCTGATTAGTACCTGACACATCCACTATGATGAGCCATTGAACCATCACTGTATATCAATGTTAATTGAGGTAACGCCATGAGAAAAACATCGGCTTTAAAGAATATACTGCAAAAGAAAGAACTTTCTTTCCTGATGGAAGCCCATAATGCCATGAGCGCTAAAATAGCCGAAGAAAGCGGCTTTGAGGCATTATGGGCTTCCGGGCTGTCTATTTCCGCCTCTATGGGGCTCAGCGACAGAAATGAAGCCTCCTGGACTCAGGTTATGGACGTAGTTGATTTTATGGTGGATAACACCGCCATCCCTATTTTATTGGATGGGGACACTGGCTTTGGCAATTTTAATAATGTCCGCCGTTTGGTTAAAAAGCTGTCTCAGCGGGGCGTCGCCGGGGTATGTCTGGAAGACAAGTTATTCCCAAAAATAAACTCTTTTATTGGCGCAGGGCAGGATCTGGCTTCAATCAGTGAATTTTGCGGCAAAATAAAAGCGGCGAAAGACAGCCAGTTGGACAGTGACTTTTGCGTGATTGCCCGTGTGGAAGCGCTTATCAGCGGCTGCCCTATGGAAGAGGCGTTGAAACGCGCCGACGCTTACGCCAGTGCGGGGGCCGATGCGGTATTAATTCACTCCAAACAATCTGACGGTGCGGAGATCATGGACTTTTGCCGTCAATGGCAAAATGATTGCCCGATCGTTATCGTACCGACTAAATACTATAACACTGCTACCGATGCGTTCCGTGAAGTCGGTGTGTCCACGGTTATCTGGGCTAATCATAGCCTGCGTGCTTCAATCGCCGCGATGCGCGCTATTACCCGAAATATTCGCCAACATAATAGCGTTGCGCAGATTGAACGCGAAATTGCTTCTTTAGACGATGTTTTCAAACTCACCAACGAATATGAAGTACAACTGGCCGAACAAAAATACTTAACCCTTTAACGCGACAGTCAGCCGGTTTTTCTATTCATCCGTGAGGAAATGGTTAGATGATTAACGTCCGCGATTTTGTTAATGCATTGATTGAGCAAGGTACACACTATTTTACCGGTGTCCCCTGCTCTTATTTAACCCCGCTGATCAATGAAGTTATTGCTCGCGATGAAACCCACTACGTACTGGCCTCAAACGAGGGTGAGGCGCTGTCTCTGGCCTCCGGGCTTTGGCTCGCCAATAAAACGGCCGTTGTCCTGTGTCAGAACTCCGGGTTGGGTAATCTGATCAACCCACTGACATCGCTTAACGAGCCTTTCTCGATTCCGGTCTTGCTGTTGGTGACCTGGCGCGGTCAGCCCGGCACCAAAGATGAACCACAGCACCGGTTGATGGGCGAGATCACGCCTGATTTGCTGAGCCTGGCGGGGGTCGAGTGGGCGGTGCTGCCCGACGATGAAACCGGAGCGTTAGCCAGCCTGCAGCACGCCTGCAGTTACATTCAGTCGGAACAGCGCCCTTATGCCTTGGTTCTGACCGGCAATCAATTTTGCGCCGCGCAATCTCAGATGCCGGAGCCGCAAACGGCGTATCCGCGTCGTGAAGACGCGCTGGCGACGCTGCTGGCCCACGCTAATCCCGAGGGAGTGATCATCGCAACGACCGGTAAAACCGGCCGCGAACTGTTTACGTTATCTGACCGCCCTGAACATTTTTATTGCGTCGGGTCCATGGGCTACGCCAGCGCAATCGCTCACGGCATCGCCTTGGGCTGCACCGGCCTGCCGGTCTACGTGATCGACGGGGATGGCGCTGCGCTGATGCATCTGGGAAATTTTGCCGGTATTGGGGCCAGCAAGCCCGACAACCTGATACATATTATTTTGGATAACGGCAGCTATGACTCAACGGGAGCCCAACCCACCGCATCCCCCGGCGTGGATTTTGTCGCCATGGCCTATGCGGCCGGCTATGCCCACGCCCAACAGTGCAACGATGCGGACAGCTTCGCCCAAGCCCTGCGCCAAACGGGTATTTCCGGCCCCCGGCTGTTGCATGTTCCGATCGGCATCGGTTCGATGGCGCAGTTGGGCCGCCCGACACTGTCGCCTTACGACGTCGCGCGCCGCCTGCAATCCCATCTGAAAACCCTGGCCCCTGCACCACCGTTCAATAAACCCATGGCAAACACCGTGCAGCCTCCCGTGGGGGGCACATTTCTCACTCAATCCCTACAACCGAGAACGGACTCATGAACATTCATGATACTACCCAACCGAACGCCCTCAATGCTGTTCTGACGGGCATGGATATTTATGCCTCAAAAGCCATTTCGCTGAAAGCGAAGGCCGATCCCTCCATTGCAAACCTGAGTTTTGGCGAGCCGGTTTTCGGCCCGCCGGAACACCTGCTGAAGGCGATAGAACAGGAGGATTTGTCATTATCGGCGTTTATGGACGCCTCAAAACGCTACGAGGATCCCCGAGGGAGCCTAGCGCTGCGTCAGGCGATTGCCGCCTGGTATCGCGATCGCTACGGCCTGCATTTCGATCCCGAGCGTGAAATCATGGTGACGCACGGTGGCGTGGAAGCCATCACGCTGGCTCTGCTTGTCACAACGTCGGCACAGGATAAAGTCGCCATCAGCGATCCCTCCTATATGCTCTATGCCCGCACGCTGAAGACGCTGGAACGCACTCCGCTGCGGATAGCGCGCCCTGCCGGCAACCATGAATATGCGGAAATGCTGGCGCAGGACGGCGCGCTGGAAGGGGTGAAGGCGATGATTGTCAACTCCCCGGAAAACCCGACCGGCTATGTCGCCAGCCCGCAGGATTGGGCGGTGATTGGAGAACGCGCCACGCGCAGCGGTTGCTGGATCATTCACGACGAAGTGTACGATGCCATGCACTTTGAACGCCCGCACCAACCGGCGCGCGCCATCGCCTCCTTGGCCAACAATTCCATTATCATCAACAGTTTTTCAAAAAAATTCGGCCTGCCCGGCCTGCGCATCGGCTGGATGATAGCCCCGCCGCAGGTTATCGAACAGGCGGCCAAAGCGCATGATTACCTCTATCTGGGCGTCAATATCCAATACGAACGCATCGCACACCGTTTGCTGAGCGATGACGGCAAATTTGCCTGGCTGGAGGAAATGTCCTCCAACATCGCTCAACGCTGTCACACCGCGCTGAACACCCTGACGGAAGAACGTGGATACCGCTGGCCCCGTAAACCGCTCGGTGCCATGTTCCTGTTCCCGGAAGTGAGCGGCGTCTACCAACGGATGCCTGAAAAATACCGACAACCGGGCCAGCATATCGGCGACGCCGTGGCGAATTACCTTCTGGAAGAACGCGGCGTTGCCGTTGTCCCCGGCTCGGTTTATGGCCCGCAGGGCAATAACCATATCCGGCTGGTGCTCTGCATGCCGGACGACGTTTTTAACCTTGCAATGAAACGCATGGTGTAACCCTGGACACACGGCGGCCACCGCCGAGTGGCCGCCAAACGGAGAAGGAGACAGTGATGAACGCCTCACGTAACCGGTTTCAACAGCAAGGCTTTGTCCATCTGGAAAAATCGCGGGCCAACCTCAATCTCAGCCGCATTGAATCCGCACTGGCCGAAATCAGCCAACGCGCGCTCTCGGGCCAAACCGACAACGCGCCCGGCCTGGTGGTAGTCACCGAAGCCGGCAATGCCGAACAGCTGTGCCGTATTGAGTACCTTGCCGGCAGTTCGCCTTATTACGCGCAAGAGCTGGTGCCCTGTCTGGCGCAATTGATAGAGCAGCACCTCGGCCACCCCGTCAACCTGTTCAAAGACAAATGCAACTTTAAACATCCTGGCGGTGGCGCGTTCACGCCCCATCAGGATATTACGGCCTATCGTCATTTCGCCTCAAATTACCAGGTAACCGCGGCCGTGCTGCTCGATGCCGCCGTGGAAGAAAACGGGGCGCTGGAAATCGCCACCCACTGGGATCTGACGCCAAAAGGCGCGAAGTTGGTGGATACTCCCCGGGGGATCCTGCCCCAGTTACCCAGCTATCAGGGGGGGCCGCGCAACGGGGATATCGACGATAGTCTCTGCGCAAGCATGCGCTGGCAAAGGATCGATGCCGCCCCCGGCGACGTGATCTTATTCGACTCCTATATTCCCCATCGCTCGAGCGAAAACCGCTCGTCCTCGACCCGACGCATCCTGTTCTTTACGTTCAATCTGGCAAGCGAGGGCGATTTTTATCACCACTACTACCGCAGTAAATGGGCCACGCCGGACAATCCCATCTTTCACGTTTCCACCCCGACTTTGCATAGCGCCCGGCAAACCAGCGCCGGCACAGTGCCTCAATCCCGTTGAACGGTGACGACGATGCAATCACAGGACTTTCGTTTATTCACTCCCGGCCCGCTGAATACCTCGGCGCCGGTGCGCCAGGCCGCCGGCAGAGATTTAGGGGCGCGCAGCCCGGTAGCCATCCACTTGAGCGCCCAGTTGCGTGAGGACATATTGGAGATCGCGGGATGCGACGCGAGCTGGAGCGCAGTGCCGTTATCAGGCAGCGGGACGTTTGCCGTCGAAGCGATGCTTTGTTCTCTGCCGGCGGCAGATGACCACCTGCTGATTATCGAAAATGGCGTGTACAGCGCCCGTATGGTGGACATTTGCCGCATCCACGCTATTGCGCATTCGGTACTGACCTTGCCGCCACATCAGGGTTTTGACCTGGCGCAGGTTGAACAGGCTCTGAAGCAAACGCCTAGGGTTACCCACATCGCAGCCGTTCATTTCGAAACGGCGTTAGGCGTGATCAATGATATTGATGGCCTGACGCAGCTGGCCAATAGGTACGGCTGCCAGTTGCTGATTGACGCCATCAGTACCTTTGGCGTACTGCCGCTGGACTACAGCGCCCCCTTGCTTTCCGCTGTCGCGCTTTCGGCCAATAAGTGCCTGCATGGGCTGCCTGGCCTCGCCTTCGTTTTGGCGCGAAAGGCCGTGCTGGCAACCCACGTCACCCCACGCACGCTCAGCCTGGATATCAAGGCGCAGGCCAAAGCGCTGGATGGCGATGGGCAATGGCGTTTCACGCCACCGCTGCAAATCATGCTGGCACTGAAACAAGCTATTGACGAGTACCGCCAACAGGGCGGCAGGCGCGCGCGTCACCGTTCGTATTCTCAACGTATGGCGCACCTGCTCAGCGGTATGGCGCGTTTGGGTTTCAGTCCGATAATTCAGCCGCAGTTCTGTGCGCCTTTAATTGTCACGCTGGCGCCGAATCCGGGAATGCCGTGCGAAATTGACAAGCTGAACGACTTTTTATTCCAGCGCGGATTGGTGATTTATCCCACCAAACACTGGGCGGTCAATTCATTTCGTATCGGAGTTATGGGGGAGCTCGGTATCCAGGATATCGATGATTTGCTGGCGGCGTTCGCTGAATTTACCGCACAGGCCGCCACCGGAACCCCGCAGCCGAATACCCTTTCGCTAAGGTCTGCGCTATGAGTCATCATCTGTCTTGCCATCAGCAATTCGCGGAAATTAACCCCCAAGCCTATGCCGACTTGTGGGTGGAGTGCAGGCAACCGGCCTTTTATCACCCTGACCTGCTGAGCGCGGCCGAACGTCACCCCATGCTGCCGATTTTAGCCACTCATTATCTGGCGGCATGGCAAGGAGACCGGCTTGACGCGTTGTTAGTGGTCTACCAGCAATCGCAACCCGATCCCTTTGGTACGCTGGCGAAAAGTACCGGCTTTCATTTTGCCGCCCCCATCGGTGGGCTATTGGGGCACATAGCCCATTGCTACGACACGCAAATCCTGCATCGGCCGGGTTCAGAAGACGCCGCGCAGCGCCTGATGACCGAACTCATTGCGCTCGCCGACCGGCAGGGCATTCCGGGCTGCGGCCTGCTCAATCTCAGTGCCGGGTCTTCATTGAGAGCCGCCGAACTGGCGGGTTACCGTTGCAATTTCATGCATGACCGTTTCTTTATCGACCTCATGCCGTTTGACCGGTTCGATGATTATCTGGCCGCCCTCCCGCGCGATGGTCGACAGGAAATGAAGCGCCAGTTGCGTAAATTTGACAACGATCGCGGCAGCTACCGCGTGCTTTTAGGCCGGGACGCCAATCTTGCCGCTGCGGTCAAGCTTTGCCACGCCACCAGTTCCCGAAACGGCACGCCGCACTATTATCCGATACCGACGTTTCTCCATTTCCTGGAAACTTGCGGTGAACTGATTACCGTGGTCCAGGTTGAGCATGAAGGCCAGTTGGTGGCGGCCGTCATCTGCCTGAACGACCCGCAGTGCCTGCACCTTTGGGCCGGCGGCGTCGACTACCGGCTTTCGAGCTTCAGCCCTTACACCATCATGATCGCGGCCAGCGTGCAGTATGCGTTCGCGCAAGATATCCGCCGGATTGAAGCGGGCAGGACCAATGCCCGGATTAAGGCGCGTTTAGGTTGCCAATCTCAGCCGCTGTATTCAGCCCTATACCCCCTGGAGGTGGCCTGACATGCCGGTGACTTCTGCCACCCCGCCCCATGAGAAACCCCCGGCACAGTTGGCGCGCGGGCAATTGCTGACCTTGCTGTATATCGCCCTCACCTCCGCCTCACAGGTATTTTTAAGTCATGTCGGCGGCGGTATAGCGATCGAAATCAGCCTGTTTTATATGGCTCTGGCGGCCTGCGTGGTGTTTAACCTGTGGGAGTTCCGACGCCTGCGGCGCAATCACAGCGCGCTGCGCCGCCATTGGCGCATGTGGCTCACGCTTTCCGTCGCCTTTGTGCTGAACTGGATATTTTCTTATTACAGCGTGACGCACGCCTCAGCCGATTTTTTCATCGGCATATTTTTCCTTTCTTCGGCACTGTGCAGTTGCCTGCGAGAAAAACGCTGGCTGAAGTCGCTGTTCATCCTGATGGCGATCCTGTGTATTCATGCGCTCTCAGCCTTCCCGTTACAGGTGCTTTACACCTCAATGTCAGCGGGGGCCATGATGTATCTTTATTACGTCAGCTCGTTGCGTTTCAGCCGGCAGAGCGGGCTTGGCCCGGTCTCGGTCGTATCGTTGCGCTGCTATATGCTGCTGGTCTGCAGTGCCGCTTACCTGTTCGCGCATCACGAGTTCGGCTCGTTGTGGGTAACCCCGGACACCCTACGTAACCTGTTGATCCTGATCGTCGCCAATATGGTTTTACCGTCTTTTTTATCGCAAACCTGCCTGCAGTGGGTCGGCGTCACTCTGTTTACCTTTATGAATTCGTTGATACCGGTGTTGGCTTTCGTGATGCAGTCGCTGGTCAGCGGCCAATGGCAAACCGGTATGTTGATCGCCGTAACCCTTACTACGCTGATGCTGAATTACGATCGTTTGATTCTGCTGGCGCGCAACCTTATCGCCGTAAACCCTCAGTCAATGGATCAGGAATAAGAGGAATACCATGCCAGCCATCAATGCGTATTTGGAACACCTGAACCCGCTCTCATCAAAGACGGTCTCTCAGCGAGCGAAAGCGAACCCTGCGATCCTGAACCTCAGCATGGGAGAACCCGATTTTGGTCCGCCCGCCGCGTTGGTTGACGTGATCTGTCGAGAGGATCTTAACAAAGAGCGGTTTCTGGATGCGGTCAAGCGTTATGAACACTCACGCGGCTCGCTGTTGCTGCGCAGAGCAATAGCGGCGTGGTATCGGCGCCGTTACGCTATCGATATCGATCCGGAAAGCGAAATAATAGTGACTCATGGGGGGATTGAAGCACTCAATCTGGCGTTGCAAGCGGTGACCAATCCTGGCGACGGCGTCCTGCTGGCGGCACCGGCCTACACCCTGTATCAACGTGCCATTCACTTGTTGAACCGTCAAAGCCATCCGCTGCCCCGCCCTGAAGGCGAAAACGAATATGCGACGGCGCTGGCGGCAAATCCCTACGCCTCGACGCGCGCGGTGCTGATCAACTCCCCGGAGAACCCCACCGGCTACGTCATGAGTGAGGCGGACTGGCAAGCGCTCGCCGATCACTGTCACCAGGGTGACCGCTGGGTCATCCATGATGAAGTCTACGACACCCTGGCATTCACCCGCCGTCACCTTAACGCCTGGTGCATTCCGGCCCTTCGCGAACGCAGCGTGCTGATTAACAGTTGCTCCAAAAAATTCGGCATTCCCGGCTTGCGCACAGGCTGGCTGATTGGGCCGGCCAAGGTGATTGAAGCCGCCGGCAAGGTCCACGAAAGCCTGTGCCTGGGGGTGAGCATTCTTGCCGAACCTATCGCCGAACGGCTGCTGAGCACCCCCGAGGTAGACGACTGGATGCAACGGCAGCAGGACATTCTGGCCGCCCGCAACCGGCACGCGCTTTGCGCATTGGACGAGACGCAGGGCTTCCGTTGGCCCCGCCGGCCCATGGGGGGCATGTTCCTGTTCCCTGACGTTTCCGAACTCTATCCGGCCTTGCCCGCCCGCTGGCGCGATTTCTCGCCTGATGCCGGCAGCGCAGTCGCGGAATACCTTCTGGAGGAACGGCAAATCGCCACGGTGCCGGGGATCGTTTACGGCGCTGAAAGTCGACAACACTTACGATTAACCAACTGTGCCAGCGAGCAGGTTTTCCATCAGGCCATCGCTCGTCTTTCATCATTGGATCTGGGAGGAAAACGTGCTTAAAAATATTCTTGATCGGCAGGTTATGAATTTTTACTCCACGCAGGGCGGCGCTGAGTCCGCTGACGCATTCTCCCAGGCCTTGCTCAAGGTACACCCCGGCGACTGGCGCGCCACCTTCCCGCCGGCGGTGTTCCCGCCCGGCCATCTGACAAGCATCGGCACCGACGCCGCGCGGCTGCTGGCCATCGTTTTCAGCCTGCCGGAACGGCTGTTCGGCGGGGATTATTCGCGCTTTCTGGCCGCGCAATGCCTAACGCAGCGGCAACGTGACGACATTCTGGCCTTCTGCACGCCGCGGGTATTAGAACGTGCCCGGCTGTTTGCCAGGCCGGACGCATTGCTGACCCATGAAGGCTTCAAACTGGTTGAAATGAACGTGACGCCTTCACTCGGCGGACTGGGCATCTGCGATCGTTACGTCACTACCTTGCAGGAACATTCGCTCAGCCATCGGCTGCAGCAAGCGGGGATTAAGCTCCATGCGCCGGACATGGGCCGCCTCTGGGCCGAAACGCTGCACCGCCACCGCACGCAGCCGGCGGACGACCGCACTCCGGTAATGTTGGAGTTGCTGGACGATCCGGACGAGATCCCGGAGGACAATTTTGGCTGGCCTGACTTCGGCCATATCGCCCGACAGGGCGGTTTTCGACTCTTGACCGGCAAACCGGCGGACGTCCATTTCACCCCAACCGGCGTCTATGCTTTCGGCGTAAAAATCGACATCGTTTTCACCGATTTGGTGTACGCGGAACAGCTGCAATACAACATCGACAACGCGTTCATTGCGGCACTGGTCGCGGCGGAAAATCAGGGTCAGATCGACCTGTTCAGCGTGCCGGCCGGCTGTGCGGTTTACGACAACAAAGCAAACCTGGCCTTTCTCACCGATCCCGATTACGCCCACCTGTTCACTGAGCAGGAACGCGCACTGATCGATGTCCACATTCCCCCCACCTTTATTTTAACGCCGGCCAATGTGGCCAGAGCGATACGCGAACAGAGCAATCTGGTTTTAAAACCGGGATTGGGCCTGTGCGGTTATCAGGTGATGTTCGGCAGACAGATGTCGGCTCTGCAATGGCGTGCACAGCTGGAACGGCAGCTAACGGAAGGCGGTTCTTTTGTTCTGCAGGACATGGTTGAGGACATATGGACTTACACCCTGCCGCATCAACAGGACAATCCAAGAATGGTATGCATTGGCCCGATCATCATCGATGGTCGTTACATCGGTACCTTCTCGCGTGATGAGGCTTATCGCGGCGAAGCGGTCGTCGTTAACCATGCGCAAGGCGCAAGCTGGTCAACCGGTCTGGAACGCGCTGAGTAACACCCGGCCTGCCACCCGGCGGCTGTTTTACACAAGGAGATTGAAAAATGCGTCTTGCATGTTTAATGGCAGGTTCAAGCAGCAGGTTACTGCCACTGACCACATCCCGACATAAAGCCTGTCTGATGCTTGGAAAACGGCGAATGGTGGATTACCAACTTGAATCCTTTGACCGCGCCGGCATCGGGCATAAAACGTTTGTTCTGGGGCACGGTGCCGCGGAAGTCGCGCAGATTCTGTTTGAATCATTGGGTGGCAGCCATTTTATTGTCTCGCACAATCCACAGTTCAAATCCCGGAATCTGGACTGGAGCGCCTGGCTGGCCCTCAGTCAACACCCTGGGCCGGTGATTTACTATGAAGGCGATCTGCTTATCCCGCCGTCGTTGCTCAGACAGGTAAAAGACAACCCGGCCGAGATTTGCATTGCGGTGGACTCCGACAGCAAAAACCCCAGCATCGATACGCTGGTTATCGCGCCCAATGGCAAGGTTGAACATCTGTTGTTTATCGAGCACGGGACGGCGAAAAGCCAACCGGGTGATGGTGCCATCGGCGAATTTATCTGCTTCGTCAAATTGGGCGAAGCGGCGCGGCAGTTTATCGTCGATGCACTGAGTACCCTGCCGTTCGAGGGGGAAATGCAGCTTTACAAAATTTTTGAACAGGCATTCTCCCGTTTTCCGACAGCCTACGTCGACGCTGGCGGCCGCCCCTGGATTGAAGTGGACAATCCCGGCGACCTGCAACGAGCGACCCATCTGGCCGAGGAGATCTTAACCTCATGAGAGACCCTAACGCATTGGAACAGGTGAAACCGGCGCGGCTGAACAGCACGTTGTCCGACATCGGCGTTTACGTGTCAAAAACCATCTCGCAGGCCGCGCGTGACAATCCGGACATCATGAACATGAGCATCGGCGAACCGGCATTTGGCCCACCGGCGCATTTGCTGGCAGAGATTGCCCAGACCGATCTGACTCAGGAGGCGTTTCTTTCCTCGGCGAAACGTTATGGGCACTCGTTGGGCTCCCTGGCGCTGCGTCAGGCGATCGCGGACTGGTATCTGCGCCGTTATAACCTCAAGATTAATCCTGAAACCGAGGTATTAATCACCCACGGTGGCGTTGAGGCCGTCGCACTGGCGATTCTGTGCTGCTCGAATCCTGGGGATACGCTGGCGATCACCGATCCTTCCTATATGTTGTATGAACGCGCCCTGCTGGCGCTCGGCCGCCAGCCTCGGCGCTTTTCGCGCCCGGTCGGCGATGCCGAATTCACCGACCTGATCGACAGCGACCCGTCATTCCGACGCCAGCTCGGCGGGGCAAAAGCGGTGATTGTCAACTCACCGGAAAATCCATCGGGGTATGTGCTGTCGGCCGATGAATGGCAACAGCTAATGCGCTGTGCAGAACGCAGCGGCGCCTGGGTTATTCACGATGAAGTCTATGACAGCATGGCATTTAACCGCCCGCATTACCCTGCACGCAGCTTTGATCCCCAGGCGAGCAGGACGGTGCTGGCCAACAGTTTTTCCAAAAAGTTCGGTATTCCCGGCCTGCGTATCGGCTGGTTGGTTGGAAGCGCCGAATTCATCGCCACCGCCAGCAAAACCCACGACTATCTGGTGCTTGGCGTTAACCGCCAATATGAACAGATTGCCTTGCGCATACTCCAGGATGCCCAGACCGACGATTGGCTGGCGGACAAGCAAAAAATGCTTCACGCGCGTATACGCCTGACAAAACAACAGTTAACGCCTACGTTGGGGTTCAGTTGGCCACGTTCACCGATGGGGGGGATGTTTTTATTTCCCTGCGTTCGAGGGCTATATGAACGTTTGCCGCTGGCGCAACGGCAACGCTTTGCCACCGTGGGCGAGAGCGTCGCAGATTACTTATTGCAGGTTGCGCGCGTCGCCACGGTGCCCGGCATTATTTACGGGCAAAGCTGCGCCGACCATATCAGGATCGTCCTGTGTTGTGATGAGCCGACGTTCCAGACCGCGCTTGAGCGATTGGCCAATTGCCAGCACGCCACACTCACTCAAAAACTGGAACTGCCATAATGTCAAAACAACGCCACTGGCTGATGCCCGGTAAATATATAGATGGCGCAAATCTGGTAACCGCTATCAATGTTCTGGCGGGGATCGTATCGCTGATGCTGGTTTTGGTTCACCGTCCTGAGTGGGCTATCCTATTGGTGTTCATCGCTATTTTGCTCGATCATCTTGATGGATATCTGGCCCGGCGTTTTTACGCCCATCAGCAGGAGAAACGGGCATTTGGCAAGCAGTTCGATACGTTGGCCGATATGCTGAATTTCAATGTGGTTACCGCCATAGTGTTGTTCCAGCAGTTTGCCTATACCCCCGTGCTGGCCGGTGTCATTTCGGCCTCCATCGTCCTGTTTGGCTGCGTACGCCTGTCGCACTTTACTCTGCAGACAGGATCGGGGGATGAGAGCGCTTATGGCCTGCAAACCCCCTACGCCGCTTTTGTGATTATCAATATGCTGTTGCTGAACACGGCCGGTTATTTGCCCGGCGGTCTGGTGCTGTTCATTGCGGCGATCATGTCCATTTTGCAAATAACCTGCATTCCCCTTCGTATGCCCAACGCCACTTTCTGCGTCACGGCTCTGAGCGTGCTGTTCTTTATCACTCTGTTGATCTGCGGTTTCCCCAATTAGCCACTATTTTTATTCCAAGGAGAAATGCTTATGGCTCACGTTATCTTTATCGACAGCACCCCGACCGGCCTGAACGCCTTTCGCAGCGCTCAGCGGCTCGGCCATCAGGTCACCTTTATTCATCCGACCAAGTCTTCCAGCTTCGTCAGCATCATGTCGAAAGACCCGGCGAAACTGGCTAGCCAGTTGGGGCATGTCGATCGTTATATCGAGGTGGATACATTGGAAAACGAGCATCTTTTCCCCGTGCTCGAAACCCTGGTGAAAGAGAATCCGTTCGACACGGTAATCAGTTCGGCGGAGACCGGCATCATGGCGGCCGCCTGTGCGGCTGAAAAATGGGGAACGCGTTATCCCAGCCCGCACGATCTGGGCAACGCAATATTTAAGAATCGCTTGCGTACCACGCTGAAGAACAACGGTATCCGCTCACCGGATTTTGAGGTGTTAAATGAAGAGGAGCTGTTACAGGGGCCAAAAAAAATCAAGCTGCCGTTTGTGGTAAAACCCATTCGCGGCTTTGCCAAACAATTTTCCGCTATTTGCCGCACGCAGAGCGATTTCGACAATTATGTCGATAACCTGAAGATCGATCGGGCCAACAGCGCCCTGATTGACAGCGTTGTGTCGCATGAATATATCATCGAAGAATACGTTACCGGCACCCTGCACTCCGCTGAGGTGATAGTGCGTGAAGGCAAAGTCATGTTTTACGCCACCACCACCCGCTACCGTGCGCATTATTACGACCTGCTGGAACTGGCGGCGGTCATGCCCTCCGGCTTGCCGAAACAAACGCGTGCGGAGATGAAAACCTATCTGCAGGCGGTGTTTTCCGCCCTGAATATTCAGATTGGCCTGTATCACGTAGAGTTGCTGTTAACCGACAACGGCCCGGTGCTGGTGGAAATCAATGCCCGAATGATGGGCAGCGTGTCGCCGATCATGTATCAGATTCAGACAGGCCACGATCCTTTCGAGTATTTGATCCGCCTGCATCTGGGGGAACCGGTGAATGTCGACGACGATGAGTTTACCAATGCGGGGATCACTCTTGCCGTGGCGGCCAGGCATGGGGGTACCATCTCCTCATCCTTCCGCCCGGAACAGCTTGATGAGCTGCTGGCTCGCTACGAGATCCCGCACAATACGCTGAATATCTATGCCGGCAGGGAGATTGGGCGTTACGAGGGCAATTTCAGCATTATGGGGCATGTCATCATTCTGGCCGAAACCCCGCAGGAAGTGGCTGAGAAAGGGCATCGCTTCCTGAGTGAAATAGATGCGCTGATTGGATTGGAAACGGCAAAATACTTCGAGTAAAGCTGACTGTATGCACACTGGCGAGTTAAGGAAGCAGTTCAAATGACGACACGGGATTCGATTTTTCATTATCCGGCATTCGTACGATTCTGTATGGGAGATATTGCCACTCAGCTCGGCACGGCGATAGTGATTATCGTTATCCCGCTCATCGCCATCACCTTTCTTGACGCGACACCGTTTGAGGTAGGTCTGCTCGCCGCCAGCGAACGTTTACCCTTTATCATCTTCAGCCTGATCGCTGGCGTTTCCGCAGATAAATGGGAGCGCCGGTCGATTCTGTTTTGCGCTAATTTTCTGCGTGTCATTTTGCTGCTGATCATCATGTTTATCGTTTGGTCCGGCGCATTGTCAGTGATGACGCTGGCGGCGATGGTCTTTATCGTCGGTGCTGCCAATGTCTATTTTGAAGTGGCTTACTGGACTTATATCCCTGCACTGGTTCCCGGGCGGCTGATTGCCAAAGGTAACGGCGCTCTGGCGGCCATTGCCGGTGCTGCAGAGTTGGTCGGGCCTGCAGTAGGCGGCATGCTGTTAAAAATTGCCGGCATTCCTGGGGCCTTGTTATTGAACAGCCTGCTGTTTCTGGTGGGCAGTGGCATGATCCTGACCGTACCCAAGAATAAACCGGCGCCTCCCGAGAGGGCCCGTCCGTCAAGTCTCAGCCAAATCAAGCTAGGTATTCACACCCTTTTCCATTCACCGCCGTTACGCCGCCTGGTGATTATCGGCGCGGTGTGGAACATTTTCGCCTGCGCGGCGACCCCGCAAATCATGGTTTACCTCACCCGAACGCTGGGCCTTGCCACCACGCAAGTCGGCTTGATTCTGGGGCTGCAGGGCCTGGGCGGTTTGATCGGTGCGCTGTGTGCTGGCAAGGCCAGCGAACGGTTGGGACACGGGCGCAGCATCATGGTGGGCGGGGTGATCTACAGCCTTTTCACTTTGGCTATTTGTACCGTGACGCATGCGGCACCGCAGGATCAGCTGTTACTCGGCGTCTTCTTGTTTTGCGCAGGTTGGGGCTCGTCAATTGGAGTGGTCAATATTATCAGCCTCCGGCAGTTGGTTAGCCCCGAATACCTTCTTGGTCGGATCAACGCCAGCTTTCGCTTCATCACCTGGGGGATCATGCCGCCGGCAGCCCTGTTGGGGGGCGCACTTTCGCAGTTGATCAACAGCCGGTTTGTCATTATTTCCGCTTGTCTGCTCGGGTTGGCCTTTATCTTGTGCTCATACCGTAAAAGTACTGCCATACTCGGCATTGAGACACCACCAGAGCACTTTAGTGGAAACAGCTGAGCTTACAATATTAAACAAGCGGATTAGTCTCCATGATATCGGCAGATCTCAACGTCAATATCAGTCACTTGGGCCAGCTGTTACATCCTATGCATTAGGTGAAGGTATTGGTGCTCTTGAATTGACAGCATTGGCGATATGATGGCCTCGTAAAAAGTTATTACTTATTGCTATGGGACTGTTTACAGTGGGCAATGATATCGTCGGTATATCTGAATTCCTAACGCTGATGCTGATTGCATGATTTTTTCCGGTCTGGGGCACCGAACCTTTCTTGCTGTTGCTTCAAGTGTGGCAACCCAACTGGCTGGGCGACATCGTGCTGGCGCCGCTGTTTCGGTCGTTTTTGGCGGTCTTACAATTGCGTTGGCATTAGGCGTACCACTTGGTACCTACATCGGTAGTCTGTTGAGTTGGCAGTCTATATTCATGGCAGTAACGGCAAGTGGAGCGATCGGTTTCATTGGATTGGCAATGCTGATGCCCACGGATCAAAATGATCCCTCCTTGCAAGCAAATGCCATGGACGGTTTAAAAGCCATGTTCAACCCACTACTGCTTGCGGGAGCAGGAATTACAGTTTTGGCCTATGCAGGATCTTTTGCCCTGTATACGTATATTTCCCCGATTCTACTTCAGGTAACGCATGTAGACGAGCGTACGAGTAGTTTGCTTATGTTGGTCTACGGCGTGATGGCCGCTATCGGGAATGTCTGGGGTGGTCGCCTGACTGACAAGCAAGGTGCAGACCGCGCCGTGATGACAATTCTTATTGGTCTGGCGATCGTCCTCTTTGCTATCTGGTTCTCTGTCTCATCCTTAATGTTAATGGCACTGTTTATTGGCTTGCTTGGAGCATTGACATACGCAGCGGTCCCCTCAATGCAAGCAAGAGTGATCGGACTATCTCACATACATGCACCTGAAGCTCCAGCAGTGGCAGCAGGACTGAATATTGCCGGTTTTAACGGAGGTATTACATTAGGGTCGCTGTTGGGGGGTGTAGCACTCGATTTTGCAGGACTGACAAGTCCCATATGGGTAGGAGGGGGAGATTGTAGTTGTTGGTATTTTGTGGATGTTGCTACAGATAAATACCAAGAAAAGACGCGTTACATCCGATTATTCCTCATAACTAATATTATATTTAAAATAGCTCAGTGAACATTAAGTTACTAGGCCAGTATATTGTGTATCCTTGACCAATCTTATAATTATACATCTCTTTATTATCTCAATCCTGATGCCATTATACAGCCATACTTTATATCGCTAAAATTTTCAAACATCTTTCTAAAACACAGCGAATTTCATCAGCATCATCACTGTGAAAAAGGAAATGTAATATGTCAGGTAGCTCCACTACTTTAAACATCAATAATCTAAAATACGATTGGATAACTATCAGAGAGGCGGTTAGATCTCTCAAGGGATTGAGTGGGTGTAAAATAAAAAAAAGTGATTTTTATCGGTTTGCTCTGCAAGGAAATATTCGTCTTTCAATATATTTTCAATCCCCAGTAATATTGAGGAAGATTAAATTACAAAATCATAAGTTAAAGATAACACCAATAAAAAATTCGTTAGCAACGAGATTTTGCATGCTTGCCGAAAGTTCTTTCTTCAGCGAAAATAATCTGACTTTCAGTACTGAAGGAGGATATATTTTTCCTGTACAAAGAGTCATTGATACAACATTGCTCGGCTATGAATATGTCCTTATACAGCATTTACTTGCACATTCATTAAAGTGTAGTGGCATAGTGAATTTGGTCACTTAGTTAGAGGTGATATCATCACCTCATAAGTTAACAGGTGACACTATGACAAAACGTACAAGACGACTATTTAGCGCAGAATTTAAGTTAGAAGCAGCGCAGCTAGTCTTAGACCAAAATTACTCAGTGACTGAAGCAGCCCAAGCCATGAATGTGGGCAAGTCCACGATGGATAAATGGGTTCGCCAGCTTAGAGAAGAACGCGAAGGGAAAACACCGAAAGCTTCACCTATGACCCCTGAGCAAATAGAAATTCGGGAATTGAAAAAGAAGCTTGCTCGCCTTGAAGAGCATAATGAAATACTAAAAAAAGCCACGGCTCTCTTGATGTCGGACTCACTGAACAATTCTTGATAATCAAGAAACTCAAGCAGAGCCACAGCGTAAAAATATTATGCGAAGTCTTCAATGTTCATCGAAGTAGTTATAACTATTGGCTTAAACGCCCAGCGTTAATTAATGCGGAAACAATAAAACTGCGCAGCTTGATTAGCGAGGCTCACGCCGCAAGCAATGGCTCTGCGGGAGCGAGAACCATTGCAGATATAGTCACAAATCAGGGTGTAAAGCTGAGCCGATACCGAGCAACAAAGCTAATGAGAACTCTTGGTTTAGTGAGCTGCCAAGAACCAAAGCATCGTTACAGAAAGGCTTCACAAGAACATATTGACGTTCCAAATCACTTAAGTCGTCAGTTTGCTGTTACGGCTCCAAATGAAGTCTGGGCTGGCGATGTTACGTATATTTGGACAGGTAATCGGTGGATGTATTTAGCGGTCGTTATCGATCTTTTTGCCCGCAAAGTGATCGGTTGGTCAATGTCTTTGTCGCCTGATAGTCGTAAGCGCCGTTAAATCGACGTACTCCCCCTATCCATACTGCGGCACATTTTTTAAAAAGGGGACCCGGTCCACATTCCAGGGCAATAACGCGTCGAGTTTTTCTTGCGTATCCGCCTCGCCGATGTGATCCAGCACATACTGGATATACGCCGTCGGCTCTAACTGATTGGCCTTCGCCGTTTCGATCAAGGAATAACACCCGGCACTGGCGCTGGCGCCCTGCGAACTGTCGGCAAATAGCCATGCCTTGCGACCGACCGCAAACGGGCGGATGGCATTTTCCGCCAACGCATTGCTGATGTTCACCTGCCCATGATCGCAATAACCTATCAATTCTGCCCAGTGGTTGAGCGTGTAGTCCATGGCCTGACGGGTCAGCGATCCCTTCATTATCTTGCCGACATTCTGCTCCAGCCATAGTTTGAATGCCTTGAGCAACGGCAGGCTATATTGCTGACGGGCCAGGTATTTGTCCGCTTCACTGCGCCCCTGCAGGCTCCGTTCAATGCCATACAGTTTACCGATGTAGCCCAGCGCCACATCCGCTTTAGTGGGTTTGCCTTTGGCAGATTTGGCATTCCTGGGAACCGCTTTGCCCGCTTCAATATATTTGCGCCGGGCATGATCCCAACAGCCGATACGCACAAGCTTGTTTTCACGGCACACCGCGTCATAACCGGCATAACCATCGGTTTGCAAAATACCCGTGAATCCTGCCAACAGGCGCACGGGAACACTACCCGCGCGGCGCGGGTCATACTCGAACAGCACTGAGGGTTTATCGGGTGGGCCACCGCGTATCACCCACATCCATTTGTCCGATTGGGCGGTTTTGCCTGCTTCTTTCAGTACCTGGATGCGGGTTTCATCCATTTGCAGGTAACGGCTGCTGTTTTGTACGTCACGCAGCCGGGCCAGCAGCGGGGTAAATACCTTGTCCAGCCGGATGATCCAGTGGGCCATATTGGTGCGGCTTACCGGGTGGCCACTGCGGGCAAGCATGTTTTCCAAACGGTACAGCGGCAGCCCATCGGCATATTTGGCGACGATGATATAGGCCAGCAAGGCGGTGGTAGCAAAACATTTGCCCAGCGGATGGACCGGGCGGCGGGCCGCCACGATAAACTCCTCGCCATCGCGGTCAAACACCGCTTTTTCCTGCCAGTATTCGATGACTTTTAACTGGGCGGGAATAAACGCCAGCTCTTCTTTAACCTTGCTGAAGAAGGTGGCGCGGGCGCCGGCTTTTTCTTCGTCGGACAGGCACAACTCCACACGTTCACGCAGCAGGTTGGCGGAGAAACCGCGTTGGCGTTTTTGGGTGCCAGACGGCGGTGGGGGCGGCGATACGTCATCCGGCAGTTGAGCCAACAAGGACTCCATTGCCACGTCCAGTTCGGCTTCATCGAACAAGGCAATCTGGTCAGTATGCCGCTCACTGCTGGCGGCAAACTGTTGGGCTTTTTTGAGGCGGAGCAGTTCTTCGAGTAGGGAAATATAACATTCGCGATGTTGAAGCTGCTGCTGAAGTTTCTCGACCTGCGCCAGCAATTCAACCGCAGATAAACTGCGGTTGTCTGGGTTTTCGGCTGGCGGGAAAGTGGGCGTTTTCATGGTTAAATTATAACAAAAACAGCCACCTGATGCTTCCTGTTTCGACTAATTAACGCCATCATAATGCAGTTTTTTATGCCCATTGAGTAGACTGATATCGTAACCATCAAGCAGCCAGTTAATCTGCTCCCCGGTCAGGGGTAACAGGTCATCGGCCAGACTGGGCCATTTGAACTTCTCCTCTGCCAGCGCCTTGTAATAAAGGACAAAACCATTGTCTTCCCACATCAGACATTTGATTTTATTGCGCTGGCGGTTAGTAAAAGCATACAGCGCCCCGGTAAAAGGATCGTGTCCCAATTCCTGTTCTATCAGCGCCGCCAGCCCGTTGACCTGCTTGCGGAAATCGATGGGTGCGCGATAAAGAAAAATCTGTGGCATCGCCAGCGCCGGGCGTAAGTCACGGTTACGCATCAGAGTTGCCTGAGAATAGCGCCCAGCAGGGAAACATTGCGGTCATTAAGACCGGTGATCACCAGGCCATTGGGCAATGAGAGTGTCAGCTCGGTTGGGGTGTCGACGTGGGTGATGTCGGCGGTGACTTTGGCAAACCCTGGGGCCCGCGCTTGAGTCGGGTTATCGGTACAATATTTTTGCCGCCAGTAAACAAACTGGTGGTATGTCAGCTGCTGTTGCTGGCAGAAAACCTGGCCAGAAAGACCGGATGCTTGCCAGGTGGTGATCTGTTCGCGCCAATAGTCGGCCCGCTGTTGAGATGTCATGATTGCGCCCTGCATTTATGGTAGACAGCGGCAGTGTGGCGCAGTTAATCACTGAAAAAAAGATGCCGATTTAAGGGCGCTTACTTTGTAGTGGCTAGTGAAATACGCCAGCGCCTGCGCTCGGGAATCCGCTTTCAGCCGGGTGTTATCTGGATTACTGAGGTTATCGATCGCGAAATAGGTGGCGGTAATCCGTCCGCCTATCACATCCAGTGGTGAGTGCATGCAGGCTTCAGTTCCCAACATCGAAAGCCGCCAGGCGTCTTCCTTCATGTTCCTGCCGAAATATCCGACAAGTCTGCCGCCAAGCGGTCTAATGTTGGTCTTATGATCAGAGGCGCTGGGGCACCCTCAGGTGCCGTCAGACCAATGCGGTTGTGCCATATAGTCGGCAACCCTACCTTCGCGGTGCCAAACAGGTCATAAGCGGAACCGGCTACGAACACTGCATTGGCTGGTGCGATGCTTAGCATTTCCAGCGCCATGCGATAAGGTGCTGGGTTCGGTTTGTAGAACCCCGCTTTTTCCGATGTGATGACAACATCAAATGGCACCCCCACCAGGTCTGCGGCGATACGGCCCAGTCTCTCCGAGCAGTTGGTCACGATGCCCAACTTATAGCGCGGCTTGAGTGCCGCCAATACCATACTGGCCTCGGCCCATGGCTGTAACTCGCTCCAGCGTGCTTCCAGGTTTGCTGCCGCCTCGCTACCAAGCCCGACTTCAATCGCTGCTGCTTCGACCAACTTTTCATAGGGCCGATAACTGCCGCGGCTATAAGTAGCTTTCAGATACGCCATGCGCCATGTTTTCCCCATGTGATCGGAACCAGCTACTGAATTCCACAGCGTCCACGAGTCAAGCAAAGCGGTCAGCAGATCGAACAGCACCAGCTCGACTGGCGCTGCGGGTTGGTGAGGTCGTAGGTTAGTGGGTAAGTTTGGCGTCATTGCAGGGATTCCTATGCATAGGTGAAGAGTTTCGGTAAGTGTCAAAGAAGTTGTCACCCCAGGTTAATGTAGACGGCCTGTTTGTCCCCTTCTGGATTTAGCGTGACACTATCCTGCCGTTGCCAGTTTCGTGTTTGCCGTGACCAACGTTTAGGGTTCGCTGCTCTCGCGGCTTGATACACGTTGTCTCGTCGGGCCAACAGCACCCCCAAAGCGGCTATAAATCTTGGCGTTGACACAGAAAACATCGCCGCTCCCGCTGCCGTATTGAGCGTAAGTCTCAGGAACATGACGGGCGTTCAGCAGCCAAAGAGCAAGAGCCCTGGCTTATTTTCAGCAGCACAGACGAATTTAAGCTGCGTGAAGTGATGAAACTTTACAGCCGCAGAATGCAGATTGAGCAGAACTTTCGTGACGAGAAAAGCGAACGCTTTGGCTTTGGTCTGCGTGGTTGTCACCGTGGTACGTCCGGGCGCCTGCTGGTCCTGAGTCTGCTGACGACGCTGGCCACAGCAGTACTGTGGCTGTTGGGCTATAACGCTGAAAATAAAGGGTTATATCTGAGATATCAGGCCAACAGCGTAAAATCACAACGGGTCATCTCTTACCTGACATTAGCGGAGAATGTCTTGCGACACTCTCCGCTGACATTAAAACAAACAACATTGCACGCTGTTCTTAATCATCTCGCCAAAACCTACCGAAGTATGGTGTTGGTTTATTAGCGCTGGTTTTGTGGGGATCCCTCAGCGCATATGCTGGAGACTTGTATTTAATTCTGGGGCCTGTTCGCTGATAAACCGTGGTATATAATCTTCTTCACCTCTGCAAGCCGCCATGATATCAGTCATCGGCACTGGTCAGCAGAGAGTTTTTCTACCGAGGGTAGTCTGGACATCATGAAGGTTGTAAGGAGCGAGTTTAGAGAAGTACATGGATGGTGATTTCCCCCCTTCTTATATCAATGTAAATACATTTAATACCCGGCACAACGGCGTGAAAACCAATATTAAAAAATTGGCTACCCAATAAAACAAGCGGCCAGGGCTGAATAACTGACCGCAGGATGGGAAACGGTATGCTAGTGTGGTCTTAAGCGATGTAGTAGATATGTTTTTTTCCGTGGAATGGAGATATTTCGATCTTTGTCTCTACCCCGAACACATCCCAAAGCAGTGACTCAGTGAGGATCACCTGCGGGCTACCCGCAGCGACAATCTGGCCCTGTTGCATCACAATCAACGCGTCGCAGAACATGGAGGCATGGTTAAGGTCATGAATCGCCACAATGCTGGTCACTGGCAGTTCGCTGACGAGTTTCATCAACTGTATCTGATGATGGATATCCAGATGGTTGGTCGGCTCATCAAGGAGGATTTCCGTCGGCGATTGTGCAATAGCCCGTGCAATGTGAACGCGCTGGCGCTCGCCACCCGATAAACTCAGCCACCCCTGTTCGCTTTTGCTAAGCATATCCACGCGCTGGAGCGCGGCGGTGACAGTATCGTCATCTTGCGGGCTCCAGTTAGAAAATGGGGAATGATGGGGAATTCTCCCCAGTTTCACCACATCGACAACGCGCATATTTGCTTCCGTCATGCCGTGCTGCTCAACAAACGCCACCCGGCGCGCCAACTGTTTTTTGGCAATCCGAGCGATGTTTTGCCCGTCCAGCGTGACAGTACCTGAGTGGGGGCGTCGTAATCCAGCGAGGATCCGCAGAAGTGATGACTTACCACAGCCGTTAGGACCAATCAGCCCGACGGTTTCTCCACGCGAAACGCTCAGCGAGACATTGTTGACGATCGTCTTTTTACCCACCGTCCAGGTAATATTTTCAGCGGTGATACTCATCACTTATTCCTTGAGCGGTAGATAATAACAGCAAAGAACGGCACGCCAACCAGTGCAGTGACCACGCCGACCGGGAGACTTTGCGGGGCGATCAATAAGCGCGAAGCTATATCGGCCAATACCATCAAGATGGCGCCTGCCAGTGCGCTGGCGATAAGCAACGTGCGATGCAACGGCCCAAAGAAGAAGCGCATGGCATGCGGAACGACCAAACCCACAAAGCCAATAGAACCGGCCATGCTGACGATAGTGGCAGTGATCAACGCAGTGATGGTGAACAGGATCAGGCGAACCCAGGGAACGGAGATACCCAGAGAGGCGGCCGCATCATCGCCAAAAGTAAAAGCATCCAACGCTCGAGCATAGTAAAGACACACTGCAAGCCCTACCAGCACGACGACCAAAACAAGTTGAAATTCAGGCCATCTCACGCCGCTGAAACTGCCCAATAACCAGAACATCACGTCACGCGCCTGCTGCGCGCTAGCGGATGTGCTAATGGTGTAAGCGGTAATAGCGTTGAAGAGCTGAGACGCAGCAACACCCGCCAGAATGGTGCGTTCATTACCGCCGCGCGCGCCATTGGTCAAAAAGGCGACAAATACAAAGGCAGAAAATGCCCCCGCAAATGCTCCAGCAGAGAGCGACACAGCACCAGTTCCGATGCCCAATACGACCACTGAAACCGCACCAGTTGAAGCGCCGGCAGAAACACCGAGCACATAAGGTTCTGCCAGTGCATTTTTCAGCAGGCTTTGCAGTACCGCACCGCAAATCGCCAACCCGGCACCGCAGCAGGCCGCAACAAGAGCACGGCTCAGGCGAAAGTCCCAAATTACACTTTCGTAAATGCGACTAAGGGGCACCTCTGTCAGTCCGAGTTTATTGCTTATGGCGTAGAACACGCTTCGCAGCGGGATAGACAACTCACCCACACTGACGCCAATCGCGATCACCAGGAATAACAGCGCTACTGAAAGAACACTCGACGTGCCTAGCAGGAACGTCTGTCTCATCGGCTGTGCCACAGAGGTCATTTATTTAGTCCCAGACTTCTGAGCTGTTCGCCGACTTGTTCAGCACCATAGATCGTGCGAATAGTTGGGTTCATCGCCTGACCGTCCATCACGACTATGTGACCTTTTTTCACCGCATCTAGCTGGCTGACAGCAGGATCGGTTTTGAGGAATTTAATTTTTTCTTCCGCGTTATCGAGTGCCCAGCGATTACGGTCAAGGCTTGAAACGACAATCACGTCGGGATTCGCGGCAATGACGCTCTCCCAACCGACGGTTGGCCACTCTGTCTCTGAGGTGATGGCGTTATGGCCGCCTAACACATTGGCAATAAAACCGGAAGCACTGTTCTTGCCGCCAACATAGGCGTCAGAGGAGGGAGAAGCGCTGGAGAACCAAAAAACAAACGAAAGGTCTTTTTTGTTTTTTCCGAACTCCTGGCGAAGATTTGCTTCGCGTTTTTTAAAATCGGCAATTAACGCCCGGCCGCGATCTTCTACATTGAAGATTTTGGCGAAATCTTCAATCTCTTTATAAAGAAATGTCATGTTCCACAGTTTTTGGCGGCTACCGTACATATCGCCAATGTCTTTTTTGGTTGCACACATACCAGGAGACATGTAGCTATTTACGCCAACGGTGGCGAGATCTTCACGCTTGGCGACTTTACTTTCTGGGCCGAGCAGCAAAGGCAGTTGTGCGGGAACAAAATCAGGGTTTTGGGCAAGAATAGATTCAAGTGTCGGTATTTCCACCGTCAGCGTTTTGATTTTTTTATTCTGTTCAGCGAGTTGCGGCAGAACTTTAGTCGGCCAAAACGCGCTGGCGACCAACTTATCCTGCAACCCTAATAGCAGCAGAATTTCGACGGTATTTTGTCCCAGTGCGACAACGCGTTCAGGGGCTTTGGTAAACGTCTCTTTATATCCACAATTCTCAATTGTCAGAGGATACGTAGTGGCCAAAGCAGAACTGACCGAGGCGAACACCATTCCTAACACGCAGATGACTTTTTTCATTAAACACGACTCTTCAACAGAATGAATTTTAAATACGAAAGCGTAATGATAATGAAAATTATTTATTATGCGATAAAAATTTACGGTCTAGCCGACCTTAAGTATCAGCATAGTTATCACTCCCTTTGAAAATGAACGCTGAGGGCACGGCGTGACAGATAAAACGTATGTTCCCAGAGTGTAAAGCCAATGTGCTGGCAAAATTATCGCCCCTTACAACGTGACCGTCGCCGCATTGCGCAGATAGAAGGAATATCCGAAGCTACTACTCTATATATCTGGCGTGATCAGGTTAAAGCAGAGGGGAAACCGGTGCCGGGTAACACAAAAAACAGAGAACAATGGTCGGCGGAGGCTCGCTTCGCCGCCATTGTCGAAACCGCCACACTCAGTGAGACGAAACTCGCTGAATACCGGGGAAAAGGCCTTTACCCTGAACAGATTGTGCAGTGGAAACAAGCCTTTTTACAGGTCCCGGCTCCGGAAGATAATGCCCTCTTGAAGCAACGTCAGAAATGAATTAGCAACAGGGAAAAGAGCTGCACCGTAAAGAAAAAGCACTGGTGGAGGCAATACCGATGCTGCAAAAACTCGGGGCTATTACGGAGAAGCCGTCGGTAACGACTGACTCCCTCGCAAATCGTGTCACATCTGGCGGATAAAGGTATTTATCTTGCCAGTAAGTCGACATTTTACCGAATATTACGCCGCCACGGAGAAGTGTAATAGAGGGGCCGATATACCACATGCTGAGATCAAAATAAAAGATGCCTGGTCATCAGAAAAGATGGTTAAGCCCACTGACGGTTTCGGCCTGGTTATTACCATAGCAAAGACTGCTCTGTATCAATATCAAACAGATGACAGTGGGATAGATCAAAATAGAGCGGTTTTGATTCCCCGCGCATAATCATGCGCTGAGGTTCAAATGGAATTCGTGCCACCAGATTGTCGTTACCAATGTTAAAGTACAGATAGAGTTCGTTCCCCATTGATTCCACCACATTGATGGTTTGTATGTCGATATTCTGTCTCTGGTGATCAAGAGATATATCATCTGCAACAGTAATATGCTCAGGGCGCAACCCACACCACACCGGTAGGCCAACCTTATTCTGCACTCTTGCTGCTTTATCCGCCGGCAGTGACAATCGGGTGCCATTCTCAAGCACGATGTAGGTTATCGTTCCTTCGACTTCAACGGTTGCTTTAATCAAGTTCATCGCTGGCGAACCGATAAAACCCGCCACAAATTTATTAACGGGATACTGGTAAAGATTCATGGGTGTATCGACCTGGATTATCTGCCCATGATCGAGCACGCAGATACGATCGCCAAGCGTCATTGCTTCCACCTGATCGTGGGTCACATAGATCATGGTGGCAGTCTGTCCTTCGGCTTTCAGGTTGTTGTGCAACTGAGCAATACTGACGCGGGTTGATACCCGTAATTTGGCATCCAGATTTGATAAAGGCTCATCAAACAAAAATACCTCGGGCTTGCGCACCATGGCCCGACCAAGCGCAACACGCTGGCGCTGACCACCCGACATTTCCCCTGGCTTGTTATTCAGCAGGTGCGTAATTTCAAGCGTTTCAGCGGCCGCCCTGATTCGACCGTCGATTTCACTGCGATCCAGCTTCTGTTGCTTTAGGCCAAAGGCCATATTTTCATAAGCCGACATATGCGGGTAAAGGGCATAATTCTGGAATACCATGGCAATACCACGATCTTTGGGCGGCAAATCATTGACCCGTTTGTCACCAATCAGAATGTCGCCGCTGGTTACCTCTTCCAGACCGGCAATCATGCGCAATGTTGTCGATTTTGCACAGCCTGAAGGGCCGACGAATACGATGAATTCGCCCTCGTTAATAGTCAGACTGATACCTTTCACCGCGTTGAATCCGTTCGGGTAAATTTTCTCTACATTGCGAAGTACGACTTCTGCCATGGTGCATTCCCATTGTGACGGTGGCTATTCGCCGGTTTAATTACACGCCGCTGATGCGCTCATCAGCGGCAAGTTCAGCGTGGTGATGCTGGGAACACGCTATGTTTCGCCAAGGGGCTTCACACACTGACTTATGCCATGTCCAGTAAACCGGGATTAAAATCGGCAACCGACGCCAGTACCAGTCTGGCATGTGGCTCCAGCTCAGCTTTTGTTGCCGTCCCGGTTAACACACCAACACTTATCGCCCCGGCATTACGGCCAAATTTCATGTCAGACACGGTGTCCCCCAGCATCACCACCTGCCCGGCAGTCAGTCCACACTGGCGACAGAAGGCTTCCATCAACGCCGGAGCCGGCTTTGGGGCAATGTCCCCATCGGAGTAACCAATAAAATCAAACAGACCAAGCAAATTAGCCTGTTCCAGGGAGTACAGTGTTGCGGCCTTGGTGTCAGCCGTCGCAATCCCCAGCTTGAACCCATTTTGTTTCAGTGCGATAAGCACAGTTTCGATGCCCGGCAAGGCCTGAATTAATGCCGAGTTTTTCTCAACCTGTTGATTAAATAACGTTTTAACTTCATCGATAAAGCGTGTTGGCGAACAATCCGGTATGAGTATCTCAAACCAGGCCAAGGCGATATCTTCAACCGGGTTTGAGGCCAGCAAACCACTATTGTCAACCCGCTCACCCGATACACCAATCGCGCTCAGCAGGCACTCTGTACTGATCACAGACTGATTTGGATAACGTTCTAACAACACCTCGACTACACCCTGCGAAACCTTGAGCCACATTTGATGGAACTCCAGTAACGTGCCATCTTTGTCGAACAATACGCCTTTAATTTCCATTTTTTCCCATTGTCTCCATCAACTCTCCCCAGGTGTTAACCTGCGGTTGAGCAAAGCGTACATGCTGTCCATTAAATACCGGGTTAACGACGCCTTCGAACTCGCCACGCGCATCCGCTGGCAAGGTGGCAAGATTGCCACGCCGAATATCAATTCTCACCCACTGGTGATGCTGCATATCAACATCAACATCAATGCCTTTGGGTGTAATCTGCTCCCGCGCAATCACCTTTCCATCGGCCACACACTCGGCATAATAACTCGCACTGTGGTCAGCAACGCTCAGATGGTAATTCAGCTCACTATCACCCACATCCTGGCCCGGCAGGACACGCCCTTGGTTAATACTGACCCCAAGACCACACCGCCGTTCGACATAGACATGGCCTTGACGCAGCCCGGTGAGGATCCCCGCACCGCTTAATCCCTGGGAAAAGACGAAAGTGGAAGGATCTCCGTAAATAGATGGCTCAGTTGCCTGTGGGTTACGCTCTTGGGGCTCAAGATGGGCATCACTGCCCCCCACGGCATAGATCTTCTGGCCGCTGTTCCATATGGCGCTCAATACTTCAAGCGCCGCTTCAGTGGATGCGGGTGATGTCGACCAGGTTGGGTCACAGCAGATTTCCAGGGTATTGACTTGCGCCAGCGGCATGTCTGCATAATGCCAGTGCCAGGGTTTCATCATCGGATGGTTGATACTGATAGTGCCGCCGCCCCACCCGGTCGGCTTGCCGTGCGGCTCCGCGCCCTTAGCGATTGCCACCCCTTGGCGGATCAACCCCTCACTGGAAAAATCAGCATCACGCATCGCCAGACCTATTGCCGGTCCGTGAACATTGAAATGACCTTTATCAGTAGTGATCTCTATCCCTGGCAGCACCAACGTACGCCCGCCGTCAGGTAACGCTGGATGACAAATGTTGTGTTCAGTCAGGAAGATAAAATCCAACTGCTGACGCGCCATAATATCTACCGCCGCCTCCAGCCGGTTATGCCCATCAGAAAGCACCGTGTGGGCGTGCATATCACCGCGGTACCAACCGGATGCCGGGTTCTTTATCGCGTGGTAGTCAAACACAATATGATTATCCGCGTTGAGGCTGGTTACCGTCGGCACATGAATGCCGATATTTTCATCATCGGCTATTTCACTGGTTGTCACGTCAACCCGATATTGCATCGGTTTATACCTACGTTCTTCCCCTTTGAGGTTGTAGATATGCAGTTCCCACCGGCCGGCCGGGATCTCACCCGCAATGCCGCCCAGGGAAGCACTTTCGCAGCCAATCACCACGGTCTTCTCCAGCTTCTGCCAGAGCATACTGGCTCTTAGTTGTAGCCGGGCATCATAGAGATAGGCATACAGGAAGCCCTGTTTGATCGTGGTTCCTGACAAGGACAGACTCACTGTGCCTGCTGGCACGTCAAACGTTTCAAGCTGATGACCGAAAGCCAGCTCACCGGAAAACGTCAACATAGTTACCTCTTTCTCGGTAGGGAAATCCGGACAACCGGTCATAGCAGGCGGTGATGTTGGTAATAGCCCAGCCATCACCACCGGCTATTTCCCAGATTAAGGGTGGTTAACGCGATCCAGTGCACGCTGAGCACGTTTAGCAGCTTGTTTCAGCGCTTTCTCAGCGGGGATATTTTCGATTTCGACTTGATCAGCCGCAATCGCTAACGCATCACCAATCTGGCCATTTGTCGGATCAAGGAAGTCTTTGCTGGCTGTCGTCGCCTGCTTCAACGGGATCAGCGCCTGTGGGTTCTTTTTGGTATATGCCTGATACTCCGCTACGTCCTTCGCGCTGTTCCGCACCGGGATATAACCGGTAAACATCGACCAGCGCGCGGTATTTTCCGCATTGGTGTAAAATTTCATAAATTCAAAAGCGCCCTTGGCGGCCTTCTCATCAGTCCCTTTTGGCATCACAAAAACCAATGCTCCCGCCTGAGGTGCCGCCGGATGATTGCCCCAGCCAGGCTGAGTCGTCGCGGCAAGCCTGGTGAAATCCAGATCGCCCTGATCGCCAGAAGAACCCGTATAACCGAGCGCCTGGTTTTTCATCACATCATCAATGGTTTTGTACCAGTATTCCCAACCCTGACCACCGTGGTGGATACGCATGATATTGTCTTTATGCAGCCATGTGCGGAAGCTCTCCCACACCGTGACCCACTGTGGAGAGTCGATCAGTACGGTTTTGCCGTCATCACTAATGATCTTGCCCCCGTTGGAAAGCGCGGCATCGATCATGTTGTCCTTGCCCCACATCGGCTCCCAACCGTAATAGACAGTATTGCCGCTGGCGTCTTTCTTGGTGACTTTGGCCGCCACTTTGGCCACACCTTGCCAGGTTGCCAAATCGGCTGGCGTGAAGCCGTACTCAGCCAGCTTCGCCTTGTTGTAGTAGAAAATTTGTGTGGTACCGTAAGCTGGCAAGCCATAGACAGTACCGTCCGGGTAGGTCACTTGCTGACGGAAAGCACTGATAAAATCATCAAAATGGAAGGCGTTATCCATATACGGGCGAAGATCACGAACCAGTCCCCGGTGTGCCATGGATTCAGCTTGATCCGCCGCCAACAGGGCAAATTCCGGCGCTGTTTTAGACGCCATGCCCGCCTGTAACTTCTGGAAAGTCTCGGCGTAATTACCCTGCAACGCGCCTTTGATGACATAGTCATGCTGACGACTGTTAAATTCGTCAATCAGTTTGGTCATCATCTGCTGAGGCTTGGTGCCACCTGAGTACCAGAAGTCGACCTCGGTTTGAGCGGACGCATTTCCGGCAACAACCAGCGAACCCATAGCAAAACTTGTACATATTATTGCGAGTTTTTTCAGTTTCATATCCATTCACTCTTTAACACCGTTATCGGCAATGCCGGATAAAATCGTTTTTTGACATACCATGAAAAGAACCAACAAAGGCACCACAGCAATAGTGCTGGCCGCCATAATCTGCGACCAGTTAAGGCCATAGTTACCTTGCGCAATAAAGAACTGACGTATTCCTACCGCGATTAGATGCCGACCCTGAGTGGTGATAACCAGGCTCGGCCACATGTAGCTATTGTATTCCGTGATAAAGGTGATCAAGGACAGCGTCGCGATGGCGGCCTTGCACTGTGGCAAAACGATTGCCCAAAGAATTTTCAACTCACCGGCGCCATCAATGCGGGCGGCTTCCACCAGCGACGGGTGGATTTTCAAAAACACCTGGCGCAGGTAGAACACGCCAAACACACTGGCGGCGCTGGAAAAAATCAGTCCGGTATGACTGTCCAGCAGCCCCATTTTGGCCAGGATGATGTAAGACGGGATATAGGTCACGGCACCGGGCAGCATGTAGCAGCCCATAACCACCAAATAAAGCAACGTTCGACTACGAAAACGCAACTGCGTGATGGCGTAGGCAAACATCGACGAATTAATGATAACCATCAGCGTTGTGAAAAATGCCACAGTAAAACTGTTGAAAATGTATTGACCAAAAGGCGCCAACTGGAAGGTTGTCACAAAATTTTCCCAACGGAAATGCCTGGGAATAATGTTCAACGGATTGCTGAAAATCTCACTATTGGACTTCATCGACCCCGATAACATCCAGATGAACGGGAACAACATAATCAGGCCGGAAAAAACCAGGAAAACATGTCTGGCGATGGTCGCCGTTGGAAAAATCTTGCGACGCACCGTGATTTTTTCGCGGTCAACGAATGCGGTATCGGATGAAATTTCCCTGATTTCCCCTGACATGACTCTGGCTGAGCCCTGGTTATTTCCAACTGAAAGATCAATTGATTGCATTGTCATAACGCCGCCTTTAGTAGTACACCCAACGTTTACCCATCAAGGTATTAAGGAGGGTGAGCACACCCGTTATCAGCAGAATAATCAGTGACGTTGCCGCAGCTGGTCCCATGTTGTATTGCTCGAATGCCTGCTGATAGAACAGATAAAGCAAGGTTCGGGTGGTGCCACTTGGCCCGCCCTGAGTCAGGATCTGAAACTGGTCAAACGCTTGTATCGCCGTGATCATATTGACGATCACCAGAAAAAAAGTGGTGGGAGAAATCAGTGGTAGCGTGATTTTGAAAAAACGCGTCATCGGGCTGCAACCATCAATTAATGAGGCTTCATAGAGCGATACGGGGATCTTGTTCAGCGCGCTGATATAAAACAGCATGGTCCAGCCAATGGCCTGCCAAACGGTCACAATAATAACCGCCACCATCGCGCTATTGCCGTTTTCCAGCCAGGGAATCGGGGTAATGTGCATCCTGGTGAGTAGCAGGTTGGCCAGACCGTTCTTGGTTTCGAACACCCAAGACCACACAATTGAAACCGCCACGGTTGGCGTGATCCACGGCGAGAAAATGACGGCCCGGTAAAACTGACTGCCGGCAAATTTCTTATGCAACAACAGGGCAAACATCAATCCGAGGACCACGGTTGGAATGACCACGCCCAGCGCGAACCAGAAGGTATTAAGCAACGCCTGATGAAAGCCGCTGTCTTCCAGCATGTACTGATAATTATCAAAACCAACGTAATGATAATGAGGCGAGATATAGTCCCAATCGGTAAAACTGATATAGACACTCCAGCCAAAAGGAATCAGCCAGAAAGTCAGCAGCGGCACCATCAAAGGCGCGATAAATATCAGCACCCTGATCTTCACCGTCAATGATTGAAAATTTATCTTCATGGGACGCGCTGCTGTTGTTATGTGTTGGGCATATCCTATGCAGCCTCTATGACAGACTTGTTTGCCGTGACGTTATATTTTCCAATACCAGTCATAAGATTTTATTGGGGGATAATGGTGTGAGGATCAGAAACTATAGGGGGAGTTGACTAATTTTGCTGATGTAACCAGTCACAGAAAAAGTTCACTTTGGCATCCCGCTTGTTGGCCGTGATCAGATAATGACCGGACTCTGAAGGCATCGAACCCGGTAACGCTTCAACCACATACCCGGCCTGCAAATCTCGCGCCGCGACAAGCGAACGCACCAGTAGTATCCCAATCCCCTGCTTTACCGCTTCCAGGGCATGCAGAGAGTTACTTAATTCCAACTGAATATTGGGGGCGACAGGCACCATCTTGTTATGTGCCAACCATTGCATCCAGCTCTCTTCATAGCCTTTAACCTGAATGGCCGGTAATGAAGACAAGTCGCCTTTTGATAACGCTTCGGCATGCAGGGCTTTAAAGCAAGGCGAGCACACCATCAGCCATGACTCCTGAAACAACCGCTCAGCACGGGTATGTTCAGTTTCGATAAAACCGTTGGTAATTTCCACGTCGGCATCAGTACAAGGTTCACGGGACGGCCAATCCACCAGGGTGAGATCCAGACGGATAAACGGGAACTTGGTAATAAAATCGTTAAGGTTGGGGATCAGCCAGTTATGACCAATGGAATGATTGGCTTTAACGCGCAAAACATCAGGTTGTTGCTTACCAAACAGCACTTCCGTCTGTAGTCGCAAGTGCTGCAAGGAGCCAGTCACCACCGGCAGGTATTGCTGGGCCACCGCCGTCAATACCACACCTCGCTGGCTACGCTCAAACAGGGCGCAGTCGAGATAATCCTCCAGGCTTTTCAACTGCTGGCTCACGGCGGCCTGGGTGACATGCAGCTCTCTGGCCGCCGCGCCAATAGAACCCAATTTCGCGACCGTCTCAAAAGCCACCAACGCGCGTAATGACGGTAACATGTTTTTTCCCCTTATAAAAAAGCAGGATAATTCAGCGCACTGACACTCTGATTACCAGCAGAAAGTAAGATGGATAAAACAATATCCTGTAAATCCAGGCAAATATATAAACACCCTTTCATGACAAATTGGGTATCCGCGGTTCTGAAAGAACAGTCACAGCCATATATATCAGTCTTCACAACTGAATAACCAGTATCAGTATTGCATGTAGTCCTCTTTCATCTATATGCGGACATGGCCTAAAACGGACATGGCCTAAAAAGCACTGCGCCATAATCCATGCTGACTACAGTAACAAAAAGCGCAAAAACCGCGCTTACAATTGAACTTGCAGCGCTTGCCCTTACAGACAGCGCGGTCGCAATAGACATAGGCATCCTTTTCCGCCAGCGAAAATAGTGCTGACGGCAGATCGCCGGGCAACATGAATTTGATTTGTCCTCCCTGAAAGGTATAGAGGTAAATCCATTCAAGATAATGTCCGGTTTCCATCGGGTGAGGCGGTTCACCTACCGTGACAGACAAGGCGTTGGAGTCGAAGCCGCCGGATACAACCATGGTGATACGGTGAATACCGGCCAACGACGAATCCGCCTCCTGCGCCACCAACTGCGACATGGGTGTACCACAACAGGAGACTGGCGTAACCGCTTCCGACAGGGTTGTCTGTACGACCAGTCGCCGACACTGCCCACAACGATAGAAGATCGGTTCTGGTACGATAAACCCCGGTTTGGTGCTATTCCTGATCCGGGTACTGCGTTGTGCGGTCTTCGTGGTTTTCCATGCCGGGGAAGGCGATATCATTAGTACCTCCTGTCAGACAGAAAATGGGGATCAGGGTGATAATGACCATTATCAATTAGCGTCCTGGTTGTCTGCCGCACCGCCTGTTATTTGTCCTCGTATTGTTTGAGGATCTGGCGTGCGGAGATATAAACCATAATCTCATCAGTGCCGCCGCCAATACGGTTAACCCGGACATCACGCCAGAAACGGGAAATCCGGCTGTCATCGGTGTAGCCGAGACCGCCCAGGATTTGCATGGCGTCATCCACCACTTCACAGGCGGACTGGGCGCAATAGACCTTGCACATCGGCGCCGACAAACGCATCGGCAAACCGTTATCACACTCCCAGGCCACGCGGTAGACGAAGTTTTTCATATTCTGGATTTTGATGGCCATTTGGGTCAGTTTGAGTTGAATCATCTGGAACTGGCCGATAGTCTTTTCAAACTGAACACGCTGATTGGCATAGCGGGCCGCGTCTTCGAAGGCGCATTCCGCCACCCCTAACGAATGAGCGGCTATCACCAACCGTTCGATTTCGAAGTTTTCCATCATGTGGATAAACCCCCAACCCTCACGGCCGACCATATCCTCTTCCGACACTTCCACGTTATCGAGGAACACTTCGCAATTGCTGATCATATGCCAGCCGACTTTATGCAGGTCATTGCGCTTGACGCCGGGGGAGTTCGGATCTAACCACCACAACGTAAAGCAACGTTTAGGGTCTTGCGGTTCCGGGTTGCGCGCCAACACCAGCATGTAGGGAAGATCTTTAGCGCCAGTGATAAAAGTCTTTTGCCCATTGAGGTACACCTTGCCATTTTTACGGGTGTAGAGGGTGGCAATGCGGTTATTGTCCGACCCGGCTTGCGGCTCGGTAAAGGCCAGAGAATAGGCTGGAATCCCGGTCAAACCGGCTTGTGCCGTTTTAGCCAGTTGTTCGGCGTTGCCGAAACACCGCATATTGTGGATACATTGCCCTTCCGTCATGATGTAAGCAGGCGCGCCCATGCGGGCAATTTCTTCCAGCACCAGCATCTGCGTTTGCATATCCGCTGGTACACCGCCTAATTCTTCAGGAATGCCCAACAAACTGATGCCGCTGTCCGCCAGTGCCGTGAAAAACTCTCGCGGGAATCGACGCTGCTCATCGCATGCCTTGAAATACGTTTCGGGGAAATCACGGCTGATAAGTTCCCGAACGCTGGTGAGCAGCAATTCCTGTTCTTCGGTTAGAGCAAAATCCATAATGACTCCTGTTGATGTCTGGTCCGGAAATCCATCAATGACAGTACCTTCTGCAAGGCATTTTTTATTACCCCCTATTTATTGTCCCGGGCGTGAAATTATTCATGGCAATATAACAGGAAGAATAAATCTATTGACCAGCAACAGAATAAAACTCCCAGAAATAATAGTGGATAGACAATTTTGATAATCACCAGGACAAAACGAACATTATTTCTTATTTCCTCATTTAAAAAGAAAGATTTTAATTTTTATTTCATTTACTACAAATAGCCATTTTAAGTAACAGCGCTATCAGCGTAAAAACGACGACACAATCTCAATAAAGAGAATAAATAACAACCACACCAACAGAATGACCAATCAATGTATTGATATATAACAATATAATCACACATGTTCGATTTGTCCTATATTATGATCTAAATGTCAATGGTTTGAGTTAATATGCTGTGCTTATACTCAACATGAAACGAAAGGAAATAATGAAGCCGGGAGAAGTGGCGTTTTACATTATACAACATGAATAATTTACCTGATCCACTGGCTTATTTGTTCTTATGTTGAGAATTAATTGATAATGCGTAGAGGCAAGCATATGGCAATATTATCAGAACGTACGCTGGCAGAGTTAAAGGAAAGAATTCGGCGAGTAACAGAAAACGATCTTGAAGAATTGCAACTGGAAGTGGAAAGAACCAATGTTTTTCCCGATGCCTATTATGATATCTGTCGGAAAAACGATTTATTCCGGTTAGCCATTCCCGAGGAATACGGCGGCATGGGTCTCAACTGTGAGCAGTTTTTTTCTGTCATGGAAGAATTTTGTCGCGGACCAGGCGGAATGCGCATGAATCTGCATCATGCCAACGGGCTAAACTGGCGCATCCTCTACGATCATGGCGCCGAGGATCTGCGGGCAAAGTGGCTGCCAAAACTGGCCAATAAAGACGCCTATATCAACTTTGCGCTGACCGAAGCCGGATGCGGATCGGGTGCGGATATCCGGACTACTGCGGTGCGTAAAGGCGACAAATATATTCTTAACGGAACCAAAACCCTGATCTCCCACACCGATATCTCCGATGCGTCCTATGTCATCGCCGTCACTGATGAGAACAAGCGCAAGAAAGGCGGCCTGACCGCCTTCTTTGTGGAAACCAGCACCCCTGGCTACTACATCGATCCGATGCCCCACATGATGGGTTGCCGCGGTGCCGGTCATGCCTATTTGCGCTTTGAAAACTGTGAAGTCCCAGCGCACAACATCATGGGCAAGGAGGGCGACGGACTGGATATCTTCATGAACGCGCTGGCCCACTCCCGCGCCATGATCGCCGTGACCTGTCTGGGTATGTCCCAACGCTTTCTGGAACTGGCGATCACCCGCGCCAGAGACCGTGTCACCTTTGGCAAAGCGCTGATTGCCCGTCAGGCCATTCAGCAAACGCTGGCGGATATGGGAACTCAGGTACATGCACTGCGCGTCATGCTACGTGACTGTGCTCAGAAATTCGATCGCGGCGAAGACATTGAAATGGTCTCCGCCATGTGCAAACTGCACGGCATCGATACCGTGCGTACCGTCTCCGATAGCTGTCTGGAAATCTTTGGTGGTATCGGTTATTTCGAAGACAACCCCTACGGGCCGGTAGAAAGAATGTATCGGGATGCCCGTGCGCTGTGGTTCGAAGAGGGCCCGCGTACTGTACAGCGGCTGACCATCGCCCGCCCACTGATTGAGAGCCGCGGCGTGATCAAATGATGCGTCCGTGAACGATAACGAAAAACCTCATGGCCGCACCGTAACAAACGACGGGCGGCCATTTTTGATCCATGTGGGAGTCATCATGAGCACATCAATAGGGTCTCGACGCTGGTGCATTGTCACTTTGCTGATTATCGATTATTTCGTCATGTTTGTGGCCAGAAGCAGCATGTCCATGTGCGGCCCGATTCTGATGCAACAGTTCGGTTGGAGCGCCACCGAATTTGGCTGGGTTTCCACCGCCTTCTTTATCGGTTATGCCATTACCATGCTACCATCGGGCATGTTGTCCGATCGTCTCGGCGGTGGCATTGTGTTGATGATCGGTACGCTGTGGTGGGCGGTATTCACTTTTCTGACGCCGTTGGGCACCACGCTCGGTTCCATGATGGCATTACGCATTCTGGTGGGCATCGGGCAAGGCGTACTGGTGCCGGCCAACTTTTCACTTTTGTCGAACTGGGTGCCAAAAAGCGAATCCGGCAAAGGCACCGGCTTATTGCAGGTTGGCTGCCCTGCCGGCATTGCGGCGGCGATGATTATCGCTGCCTGGATTATCCAGACCTGGGGGTGGCAACACGTGTTCTATCTGTTAGCCGTACCGGGTGTTGTCTGGTGTCTATTATGGCAGCGACTAGGGAAAAACCGTCCTCAGGAAGATCCTCGTGTCAGTCCGGCTGAACTGGCCTATATCGTAGCGGGGCAGAAACCTGACGCCAATGCATCAGGGAATACGGAAATACCGCTGACCAAACGGGACATCTTCTCCACCCCCTCGGTCTGGTGTTGCTCGCTGGGCTATTTCTGTACCAACTACCTGTTTTTTCTGTTCATGACCTGGCTGCCTACCTACTTCGCCATGGGCCGCGGCATCAACCTGAAACAGAGCGCCATCTTGTCAATGCTGCCGTATCTGGTGGCCATTATCGCCTATCCGCTGGGCGGGATTGTGACAGACGGCGCCGTCCGGCGACTGGGACAGAATGCCGGCAGGAAGCTGACCCCCATCGCCGGGCTGCTACTGGCCGGGATGTTTCTGATCCTCGGTACCCGCGCCAACAGTCTGTGGAATGCGGCGGCGCTAATCTCGGCATCCAACTTTTTCCTGTGCTTTACCATGGGGGCACACTTCTCAATACCGATGGTTTTTTCCCAGAAGAACACAGGAATGCTGGTAGGGCTTAACGGTGTGTTCGGCACCACCGCCGGCATTCTCGCCCCGGTGTTTTCCGGTCTGATCATCGACCTGACCGGACAATATGAATATGCCCTCTATCTCGGCGCTACCATCGCCATTGTCGGCGCACTGTTCATGTGGATGGCGCGCATTCAGCCTATTACCGGCAAGAGCAGACATACACACTCATTGCATCAGGCAGGTTAGATGGTTTTCGTCTAAATAAGGCCATACTTATCAATAATGTCTTCGCTCGCGAGAAAGGCTTCACAGCGGACGAGCCCAACAGGCCAATCGGCTAGCTGTCAATATATAACCGGGTATCCGTTTTAAAGCCGGAACAAAAAGGGAATCATGATGACTACCACCATTCCTGCTTATGCGCTTTATGGCGAACAATTTGAATTGAGCTGGGAGAATTTCTTCAATGTGGAACGTCTGTCTTTCCGTTCCAGAACATTGGATTGGAAAGTGTCTCCCCACGTACACGAATCCTTACTGCAATTGCTACTTATCCAGCAAGGGGACGTTGACGTCCTGTTGAATTATACCCGTTTCAACGCTCATGCGCCGTGCCTCATTCTGGTGCCGGCACAGACCATCCACGGCCTTGAATATACCCCGGATTCCGAGGGGTTGACGATTACGGCATCCCAAAAACCGCTGGAATCGGTGGTAAGCCTGCTGGCGCCCAATGTCATGAAACTGATTGCGACTCCGTGCATCATTTCACTGGCGCAGGCACAGGATAACCGTGATGTTGTAGAGGATTATTACCAGGCCATGCTGCGCGAACTGCGTATTCCGAACATCAATCAGATCGCCATGGGGGTGTCGTTGTTGACGTCGTTGTTTCTGCATCTGGCCCGGATTAGCGGGCAGGTTGTCGAACCACAGGAGTATGAAGTTTGCTCGCGCAAAACGACGCAGATTAACAAGTTTTTGCAGTTGGTCGATCATCAGTTTCGTCAACGGCTATCGGTCAATGACTACGCTTGCAAGATGAGCATGTCGCCGGGTCACCTTTCACGTTTGTGTCGTGTGACGCTCGGTATGTCGAGTCTGGATGTGATTAACATGCGCGTGATTCAGGAAGCCCAGCGTGAACTGGTCTATACCGCCAAAACCATCAAGCAACTGGCAGCGGCTCTGGGGTTCAATGATGAAGCCTATTTCACACGTTTCTTTCACAAACATGTAGGTGTCAGTCCCACACAATTTCGTGAGTTGGCCGTGCGGCAGATTGTTTTATCAGAGACCATCTCCGATGTCTCGGCCACCGATGGTCTTAAAAGCGGCTTTGCTGACGTAGAAGGATCACAACCGATAGCGCTTGTGTAATGAGGAAGTCAGTACGCCAGTTTTCGCAGAATATTCTCCGGCGCCAGTATATCGGCGTCGGAGATAAATGACGTCAGACCATATCGAACAGCTACCCATCAACCCATTTCATAGGGACAGCAAGGAACCCGGCGTCATCGAACTTGCCGTCGCTGGCTCGCCAGATGTTGCAGGCGTCAACCCGAGGCGCTGGATAATATCTTGTCGCAGCAAATATTTCTTGATTTTCCCTGATGCAGTGCGGGGAAGATTATCCACCACGACCAGATATTCAGGATATTTATACTTGGCGACGCGCTTACGGCCGAAGAAGGCGATGACGTCCTCCAACGTTAACTTGTGGGAAGGTTCTTTCAACACCACATACGCACAAGAACGCTCGCCCAAACGTTCGTCCGGCATCGCGACGATGCCCGCCTCGCGCACGTATGGATGTTCCAGCAGAATCTCCTCCACTTCACGGCTGCTGATATTCTCACCACCACGGACAATGATATCTTTCTTCCGGCCAGTGATTTTGATGTACCCCTCCTCATCCATTCGACAGAGGTCACCGCTGTAGTACCAACCGTCATCATCCAGCGCTCGAGCAGTCAGTTCGGGTTCATCCAGATATCCCATGAAGACATTGGGGCCGCGGGAGGCTTCCTCACCTTCTTCACCACGAGGAACCAGCGAGCGATCTTTACTGACGACTTTGATTTCGACACCGGGAGCGGCGATACCATCAGTATTGATCACGCGGGACAGCGGATCGTCGAGCTTAACGACAGCATGGGGCGAGCTTTCCGTCGCGCCGTAGACGCTCAGCAATTTGATGCCAACCTGTAGACAATCGCGGGTGATTTTTTTCGGGATAGTGGTACCGCCGCACAGAAAGAAACGCAGTGAAGACAGGTCACAATGCTGTTGTTGTACTGTGCACAACAAGTCATAGACAAACGGGGTTGCTCCCATGACGCAAGTACATTTTTCCTGTACCAGTAAAGTGAGGCAATGCACCGGGTTAAAAATATCCAGCAGCACACTGCGGGCGCCGATGAGAAACGGCGCGGTAACGCCGTGCAAAAAGCCGGTGGCATGGGCCAGCGGCGCGGGCATCAATATCGTATCCAGCCAACTCAGATTCAATGTTGCGCAATAGGCGCGTTCGCTGGCCAGGATATTGTTATGAGTAAGCATAACGCCCTTGGGAACCCCTTCCGTACCGGAAGTAAACAACACCGCGGCCAGCTGATCGCCATGCACCTTGATCGGATATTCCAGCGGTGGATAGTCTTGCAACACCTGACTGAGCGACGTAGCCGAGAGAGCGGGAGCAAGTTTATCAACCACCACCACCTGTTCTAGATACGGGAGTTGGCGACGAAGAGGCGTAATCATCTCCATCGGACAGGTATTCTTGAATTTCGTCGGTACGAACAATACGCGGGCCTGGCTCTTATTGAGCGTCCAGATGAGTTCCGTCTCACGGTAAGCAGGCAACAGGGGAACCGAAACAGCACCGGTTTTCAGACAGGCCAGGTAAATCAGCGTGAATTCACACCAGCCGGGGAGTTGAAAGGCAACCCGGTCTCCTGGCTGAATGCCGCAGGCCAGCAGATAAGTAGCCAGACATCCTGCCGCGCGATCCAGTTCGGCATAAGTATATGAGGCTCCCTGATTATCAATAACGGCGTTTTTTTCGGGAGCCGCTTTCACCGCCTGATGCCAGTAGTCGGCGAGTGAGGCGTCTCCCCAGTAACCTTGTTGTCGATATAATTCCCTGCGTGCAGCGTTGAATTTTATTGTGACAGTCATTGATTTTACTCAGTTATAAACAGTCCTTCCACCGCGTAATGCCATGCGCTCACCCCAATGATCGGGAGAGAAATACCGGCGGTTCCCAGAAAATGTCTCACGCCTGGATTTCACTCTGTATCCCGCATTTACGTGAAGGCACAACGTGGCACTGCGCCATATCGACAATCGACGATACGGCGGACAATACCTATCCTCTTTATCGAGGGACGCCCGCTTTCCGGCGGAGAGAATTAGCCGAAACGGAACTCAATGCCAAAGGTGCCCTGCGGATATTCCCATTTCTTGAGGATCGTATCGCCGCACAGCACTCGACAAGTGCCGCATTCCAGACATCCCGCATAGTCAAAGTGAATATTGCCTTCGCTGTCCTGCTTGTAGAGACCTGCCGGGCAAGCATTAAGCAACTTGCGGAATTGCTCCCTATCCGGATCATCGACCAGGACAATATGCGGGTTGCTTTCGTCCACCCGGAACTTGTTGACCCCCAGTTTCACGTCCACATTTACCGTATTTTCACTGCTCATAGTGCACTCGCCCCCTTGATGCCATCCTTCAGCAGATTCATCAGCCCGACCTGCTTGGCCCGGCGCAATATTTTCGATCGCACGGGTTGGCTGGGGCTGCCATCAATAATGAACATATCGGTCATGATGTCGGCGATCATCCGCGGATATTGAGTAAACATGCGCGGATTTTCCATCATCGCCGGCACCTTGCGATAGCGGTGCATATCCTGTAGCACAAAACTTTGCTCCAGTGTTTTCCGGTAACTCATCAATTGGTTGGCGGAAAAGTCCTGATGGTGTTTCGCGTCGATAGCGGTCAGGGCAGCGGCTTCCGCTGAAGCGATAGCCAAATCCATACCCCGCACGGTGTAACCCAGATTCAGGCAGAGTCCCGCGGCATCCCCGACAATCATGACGCCGTCATCTACCAGCTGCGGCACCATCTCCAGACCACCTTCCGGCACCATGTGCGCAGAATATTCCAGCATGGTTCCGCCCTGAATAAGCGGACGAATAGCGGGATGCTGTTTAAAATCCTCCAGCATCTGCGGTACGCTTTTGGTAGCATGCGCCATGTCGCCCAACCCGCAGACCAGTCCCAGCGAGACAGAATCCCGATTGGTATAAAGGAATCCGCCGCCCATCAGACCGTTAGACGGCGAACCAGCGAATAGCCAGGCAGCCCCCTCGCCAGCAGGAAGGTTAAAACGGTCTTCTATCAGGGATGGCGACAGGGATATCAGTTCTTTAACGCCGACGGCATAGTGATGAGGCGCTGATGCCGGCACCATTCCAATCGATCGGCCAAGAAGCGAGTTAACGCCGTCGGCCAGAATAACGATGTTGGATTCCAGCGACTCCTCACCGGCCTGTACACCGATCACCCGATTACCGTCCCTGAGCAGCGAATCGACCCGGACACCAGGGATGAACTGCACACCGGCCTCTTCCGCTTTTTCCATCAGCCAGGGGTCGAACAGGTTACGCAGTACGGTGTAAGAGGCTTTCGGTGGTATATCCGGTTGCTCGCTATGGAAATCCAATGTGACGGCGCTTTCATCGGTGAGAAACGAGATCTTCTCTTTGGTGACTTTGCGCTCGACAGGCGCTTCTTGCGCAAAGCCCGGCATGATTTTTTCCAGACTGTGTGCATACAGACGCCCGCCGGTCATATTTTTACTACCCGCGGTGTTGCCACGCTCAATGACCAAAACATCCAGCCCGGCTTTCGCCATGACATAACCCGCCACACAACCGGCTACGCCAGCGCCGACCACGATGGCATCAAATTTTTCTTCCGACATTATTTCGGCTCCCTATCCCGCCGCGATATCCGTCATCTTCTACGTTGCAGACGTCTTCACTTCCTGCAATCCGTAATCAATTCGATATAACGTGGCGGGATTTGTGTCATTAACGGGTCAAGTGCTCAATAAGGGCGGGAACCACTTTATAGATGTCCCCAACCAGGCCATAGTCGGCATATTTGAAAATAGGCGCGTTCTTGTCTTTATTGATGGCGACGATGGTTTTAGCGCCGTTGCCCCCAACCATATGCTGAATCTGGCCGGAAATACCCAGCATCAGATAGAGATCGGACTTCAGCAGCACCCCGGACACGCCGATGTAACGTTCACGTTCCATCCAGTGTTCACCTTCCGCGATCGGACGGGAACAACCGACTTCCGCCCCGATCGCCGTCGCCAGTTCCTGTACCATGCGCAGGTCATCCTGAGAGACCAGGCCACGGCCCACACCAACGACACGTTTGGCTTTACTCAAGTCGACACTGCTCAAAGATTTGGCACGACGCTCTTTACACAAGATTTCCTGACGTGGCGTGACATAAGCGGCCTGATAGACGGGACAGTCATGGGAAGGATTAGCCGTGATAGGTTCCATTACACCGGGCGCCAGAGTGATAATGGCGATCGGTGTGTTGATTTTTTCGCTACCGAATGCCAGCCCCCCGTACATACGGTGTTCGACACAGGTGCCTTCATCGCTGACCGTTAATGACGTAACGTCGTTAACCACTGCCGCATCAAGCAAGATACTCAATCTGGCGGCCAACGCTTTACCACGTTTCGTCGCGGATAGCAGAATCAGTGTAACGGGACGAGACTGAGCGGCTGGTTTCTCCACAATAGAAGCCACGGTTTCAGCATAGTTTTCTATACGCTGCTGAGCGGACTTTTCCCCCAGCACATAAAGCATATCCGCACCCAGCGACTTAATGCCAGGCACAGTATCAGCATCCTGTACCAGTACGTTGACATGCTCACCCCACTGGCGTGCGCCAGCCAACAATTCGGCGTAGCGATCGATATTGTCGCTGAACACCCATACATTGGTTAATTTACTCATGATGATTTTTCTCCATCCCGGGTTAGTTCAGCACTTTTTTCAGATGTTCCGCCAATTCGCTAATCGCTTCTGGCGCATCACTTTCAATGATGATGTGTTTACGCTCTGCCTGCGGTGGCACATGGATATGAGTCAGTTCGGTAAAAGGCGGCGTTGGCGTCCAGCCAATATCGGCGGCCTTCCACTGCGTTACCGGTTTTTTCCCGGCGCCGAGGATAGCTTTCATCGACGGGATTTTGGGAACATTAATATCTGAAGTAACACAGAGCACCGCCGGAAGCGGTAGTTCCAGAATTTCCACTTCATCTTCCAGGGTACGTTCAACCAGAATATGGTTATCAACCACCTGAATATTGCTGACGGCATTAACAGTGGGAAGTTGCAACATTTCACCGACGAGCAAGCCGACCTGTTGGGCATATAGATCGCCTGAACCTTCGCCAAACAGTATGAGATCGAAGTCGATTTTACTGGCGGCGGCAGCCAACGCCGCGGCGGTATCTTTAGGGAGCGAGTGCTCCAGATATGCATCCTGAACCAGGTAAAGCGCATGTGGACCGCGTGACAATACGTCTTTACGCACCTTGGTATTTTCCAGAAACTTGCCGCCCACACTGAGCGCCATTACCTGACCATCAGTGCCAGCCAGTTGGGTGGCCGCTTCGATGGCATTCAGGTCAAACTGACTGATTTTGGCATCAGCGCGATCAAAATTGAGCGTCCGCTCTGCGGTAACCACAATGTCTTGCTCTTCGGGTACCAGCTTGAAGCAGGTTATAATTTTCATGGTATCTCCTATCGGCAATAACAGATATTTGAATTAATGGTGAAGGTTTGCATACCTGAATGATGACGCAACAGGCTAATACAACAATTCAGAGAGATGCCAATCGCTGGCAATAAAGGAAAAGGAGATACTTTTTGTTGATTCATATTTTTCTCCGGTTAAAAATATATATCCACTTAATATATGAAGTAAGTTTCTTTACTTCCCTAATGACCGTTTATTAGATAAAAATCATTTATCTCAAGGAAGTAGACAAAATTCATGGTGATATATTGATACTGCTCCGAAGAAAAAACGACATGATAATATGTTTTAGTTACCAACTATCTTGCAAAAAAAGTGTTATCTAACTCAACCCGGTAGCTATTTGTTTTTATCCCACGTAATGAATTGGTGTATAAAATAAGGCAGATATTAAACATGAGACTAATGCGCAAAAAGAGATGAAAAAACAAGATGTGACGCACATCATAAATATGATTATTTCTTTTAAAAAAAACATTATTAAATTCAGTTAAAAATGAAATTACGTTCATATTGTAAATTCAATGTGGCAAACATGTATATTATTGATTAGCTCAATGTGTAGGTCAGAACCAGTAAATTGATTAATTTCTGTAACAGTGGCATGTTTTATAGTACGTCTGGACCGGCGTACTATCTTGCATGACATACAAACAATCTTGTTTTCGTGCGCCAGGTTCATGTTATAACTATCTTCGCTTACTATATATATCCTAAATAATTCGAGTTACAGAAAGACAACAGCCGGGCCAATCCTCAAGCGATAGCATAGTAAGTAAGCGACTGGGCAGCCAACGCTTCTGCGACGTGAAGCATGGGGTATGTCGTGCCACTCAATGGTTGTCTTAGACCTTACGGTTCAATGTGGAGGTAGTCATGTATCAACGCTGGTTTGACAATAAAACGAATGCCATATTCGAAAATGGACTGACACCTAAACTCTCTCGATATGTTATTAGCGACGATCCCAACTGGGAATCCGGTCATCATGTGCATGAAGTGGAAACCGAACTGATCTATGTAAAAAAAGGGCTTGTCAACCTGACGATTGATTCATCGAATTATGTTGCTCAGGAGGGCGACATTATTGTCATCGAACGCGGTTGTTTGCACTCCGTGGCTTCTGATGCCACATTACCCGCAACGACCTATACCTGTGCAGTTTATGATTTCAAGATTACTGGTCTTGAGGAAAATAGGATAATGCAGCCAAACTCATGTCCTATTGTTTCAATAGCAAAAAATAAAAATGTTATAAAAAATATTTTCCATGAAATCAGTATGTTATTACCTCAGCAAATGAATGGTCTCTCATCACCCGTCTATGATGCATTTGGTTATGTTCTCACCGTCATGTTTTATGAGAACTTCAAGAGTGCGTATCGAACTGACTCAGGACATATAATAAAAGATGTATTGGTAAAAGATATCCTGGTTTATTTAAACAACAATTACAGAGAAAAAATCACCTTAGATCAACTCGCAAAAAAATTCCGTGCCAGCGTCAGCTATATCTGCCATGAATTCACCAAAGAGTACCATATATCACCAATAAACTATGTTATTAAACGCCGAATCACGGAAGCAAAGTTTTCGTTAACTAACACAGAGTTATGCCTGAATGAAATTTCTTTCAGGGTCGGATATGAGAATGTCGATCACTTCACAAAATTATTTATTCGGCATGTGGGTTGTTCTCCTTCTGAATACAGAAAACAGTTCAAAAACGATCTCAATGGGCTGGAATATATAACAGAGTTTGGCGAACGCCCAGAAGTGTTAATTTAAGTTTATACCCCACATAATTCGAGTTGCAGGAAGGCGGAAAGAGAGTGAATCCCGAGGAGCTTACTCAGGTAAGTGATTCGGGTGAACGAACGCAGCCAATACACCTGCAACTTGAAGTATGACGGGTATAGTGATAGATATTCTAGTGCTAATATCACCCCCGACCTTTCTCTGCGAAAGGGAAACTGGGGAAGCTATTAATAGTAAAACGCCTGAATTTCTCAGTAAGTTGAACCCGTTCACCCCATCGGGGATGAACGGGGATGGCCAAATACGACTACTTATTCTGATAATCTTTCAGAATCTGGCGCCCGGCAATATAGATCATGATTTCATCAGTCCCACCGCCAATTCGTTCACAACGAACATCGCGCCAGAAGCGGGAAACGCGGGCATCATCCGTATAACCCAATCCACCCATGATCTGAATTGCGTCATCAATCACTTCAAGCGCGGTACGCGCACAATACAATTTACAGAGTGCGGCACTGGTTCGTAATGATTGATGCATATCGGCTTGCCATGCCACTTTCAATACCATGTTGCGCATGTTTTCGATTTTTATCGCCATTAAAGCCAGTTTTTCCTGAATCATCTGGTTATGGCCGATAGGTTTGCCAAACTGAATGCGCTGGTTGGCATATTTGGCCGCATCTTCAAATGCACACTCGGCAAAACCGGTACTGCGAGCAGCATTGATAAGACGTTCCATTTCAAAGTTATACATCACATTCAGAAAACCCATGCCCTCTTCACCGACCATGTCGCTTTCATCAACCTCGACATTATCCAGATAGACTTCACAGGTGCTCAGCATATGCCAGCCAATTTTATGCAACGGGTTGATTTTGATGCCTGGACTGTTCGATTCCACCCACCAGAGCGTGAACGCTTTTTTCGGATCTTTTGGTTCAGGATCCCGCGCCAGCACCAACATGTAAGGGTATTCTTTGGCCCCGGTAATAAAAGTCTTCTGACCATTCAAATACACTTTGCCGTTCTTGCGAGTGTAGGCTGTTGTCGCGCTATTGTTGTCTGACCCGGCGCCGGGTTCAGTGAGTGCCAGCGCATAAGCCGGGTCGCCGGTGGCCAATGTGCTTTCCGCCGTTTTCCGCAACTGTTCTGGCGAACCGAACCTTCTCATACTGTGAATACATTGCCCGTTGGTGATCAAAAATGCGGGAGCACCACATTTTGAGACTTCCATCAACGCAAGCATCTGTGTCACATAATCAGCCGGAATACCATTATATTCCTCTGGCACACCTAATAGAGAAATACCATTGTCAGATAACGCCTTCATGAATTCTTTGGGATAAGTTCCCGTTTGGTCGCATGTTCTGAAATATTCTTCAGGGAAATTATTGGTAATAAGTTCCCGAATACTTGCCAACAGCAACTCTTGCTCTTCGGTTAAACCAAAGTCCATATTCTGTACTCCTATTATTTATCTACTTCAGGTAAAACAAATCCCATGACTTTGTCATAAAACATTCTTTCATCCATCAGTTTCAAGTCACTGGATATGATTGGCTTGAAGTCCATTTGAGATAGAATATCTTTTTCCAGATCAACACCGGGCGCAATTTCAATCAAATGTAATCCATCTTCTTTTAACGTAAATACCGCGCGTTCAGTGATATAGCGAACATCCAGCCCACGTTCCAGTGCTATTTTTCCACTGAATGTTATTTCCGGTATCTCTTTTATAAATTTTTTGACTTTCCCTTCCTGAACAATTTTTAGTTTTCCTTCACTAACTTCTGTTTTTAAGCTACCCGCCGTCAATGTTCCGCAGAATATAATTTTCTTCGACGTCGCACTGATATCAATAAACCCGCCCGTGCCCATAATTTTCCCATTAAATTTATGAACACCGACATTACCGTGCTGGTCTATTTCAGCAAAACTTAAATAACAAACATCCAGTCCACCACCATGATAGAAGTCAAACTGGGAGGTCATATCCAGAATAGCGCGGGTATTAACATTAGCGCCGAAAGCGACCCCCTGAGTGGTAATGCCGCCAATAGGGCCGGTTTCTACCGTCAATACGAAGTCATCAGCACAGCCCTCCTCTCTAGCAACCAGACCAATGCCGTCAGCAATACCAACGCCTACGTTTCCCACGGCCCCTTTGCGCATTTCAAACAACGCACGCCGTGCAACCAGTTTGCGCTGATTCAGTGGAATATCCATTCTGGTACTGTCGTCAAGCACAAAATCACCAGAAATAAACCGATTAACGGGCGCACCGCCATAAAGCTGCGTCTGAGCCGAATCGACAACCACGATATCGACAAGGTAGCCAGGGATCCTGACTGATTTGGGATGAAGCGTCGCTTTCTTGACCATCTTCTGCACTTGCATCATCACAATACCGCCATTGTTATGCACGGCTTGCGCGATCACTAACGCGTCCAGATACATCACTTCATCTTCAAATGAGGCATAACCTTCGCTATCACATGTCGTGGCGCGGATAAAGGCAACATTAGGTGCGATGGCCTTATAGAAGAGATACTCCTGATTGTCGATTTCAATCAGTTTGATCAAATCTTCTTTGGTCACTTCATTGAGCTTCCCACCTTGCTGTCGTGGGTCAACAAACGTACCGATACCGATATCGCTCAAAACACCGGGTTGATGGGCGGCTGAAGCCCGGATAGTCTGCGTCAAAACACCTTGCGGGTAGTTATAGGCGATAATCTTGTTTTGTTCGGCCAACTCGGAAATACGTGGCGATTGCCCCCAATGGCCGCAAAGCGCCCATCTCACCAAACCTTCCTGGGCCAGTGGGCTAATTCCTTTTTCTGCCCGGTCACCCAAACCCGTTGGACTGATTAAAGAAAGATTTCGAGGCGATTGTGTATTTTTATAACGTTCAGATAAAGCCGTAATTAATGTTGTGGCTTCAAGAATGCCGCCACCAGCCCCCAAGACACAAAGTGTGGCTTCATCCGGAATATATTTCACAGCGTCTTCCGCAGACAACACCGGGACTCTACCATTAATTCTTTTCGGTTTTTCCAGTTTCATAGGTACTCCTAATCATGATCGAGTTTATTTTTCTCAATCACCTAAAAATATAAGACACTTCACTACAGCTTAAATAACCGAGATAATCTATACCCGTCATACTTCAAGTTGCTGGTGTGTTGGCTGCGCTCGTTCACCCGAATCACTTATCTGAATAAGCTCATCGGGATTCACTCTCTTGCCGCCTTCCTGCAACTCGAATTATTTTGGGTATATATAGCCACGAAAAATGCCATAAAAGTGCCTATCACTTACTTAAATGATTATTTTATACGCCCAATAAACCATCTATTGCAGGACATTAATACACCTACAGACTGAGTGCCAATATATATCTATCCAAGAACCACGAAGGTTCTTGAATAAATAGTCAACCACAGATTGTTTTATGACTGATGTAATATATTTAAAACCGTTCTTAATTCTTTAATTGCTATCTGCCCAGGAGCAGATGCTTTTTTCAATGCTCCGAATGTTGCTGCTGACCCAAATACTTCACCCGATAGGCGAGAAATGATACCGGATTGCGACATAGACATCGTAATAATGGGGCGATCCGCATATTTTTCACTCATTTCCAGTGTGGCTGACAGCAACGTCACCACATCGGTCTTGTTCTGTGGCATCAGGGCGATTTTGGGAATGTCCGCTCCCAACGTCTGCATTTTGCACAAACGCTTGATAATTTCGTCTTTAGGCGGCGTTTTATGAAAGTCATGGTTGGACATAATGACTTTCACCCCTTTGGCGTGAGCATGTTCTATTGTGGCACTCACCAGTTGATCGCCGGTAAACAGCTCCAGGTCAATCATATCCACCAGCCCGCTATCAATAACCGCTTTATTCAGGGAAATGTATTCATCGGGCGCGATGCTTTTTTCACCCCCTTCTTTTGCGGTACGGAAGGTAAAGAGGATCGGTTTGTCGTGAATAATACTCCGGAGTTTACGGGCGGCATCGATAACGCTATCGATATGTTTCACATCATCAAAATGATCGATACGCCATTCCAGGATATCAAAGCCAAAATCTTTGTAATATTGCGCTTCCGACTCAACCAGTGGCACATTTTTTCCCATTAATGACACAATGATTTTCGGCGCACCTTCACCTATTACCAGATTTTTCACGGTTACGGTTTTCATTCTTTTCCCTTACATTAATGCGTTATGGTGGACATCAGCCAGTGTGAACACGAACAACGCCCAGATAATGTTGCTGGCAACCTGGACGAGTAGTGATCCGTTCCGTTCAGGTGCCATACTGTAGCGACTGGCAACATAAAATAATCCAAACCGGATTACTATGCGTTAAACCCCATGGCCTTTTTAATATATTCCAACGGAAAATCTTTCCCCGTCCAAAGTTTAAACTGTTCTGCGCCTTGCCATAATAACATTCCATAGCCATCGACCGTTTTACAGCCAGCATCCATTGCCATTTGCAATAGCTTGGTGATATGCGGGTTGTAAACGCACTCGGAAACCAGCAAGTCTGGACGCAACATCGATTTGTCACTGACGATACATTCATTTTCCAGCGGTTTCATACCCAATTTCGTACCATTGGTCAAAATATCCGCGCTGGCAATGGCATCGGCAAACGCTTTCTGGTCAGCCAGATCATGAACCGTAATAGTACAATCAGTGTTGTCATTCACCCGTTTTGCAAAGGCAACCGCTTTTTCATAGAACTCATCCTTGCGGTTAAACAACATGATTTCCTTAATTCCTTCGATTGCGGCCTGGGCGCCGATAGCCGTAGATGCGCCGCCAGCGCCGACCAACACCATTTTCTTACCTTTAATATCAAAGCCGCTTTCTTTGATAGCCCGGATATGCCCGGTACCGTCGGTGTTATAGCCGGTAAGATAACCATCATCGTTCACAATGGTATTGATGGCGCCCACCAGTTTGGCGGCTGGGGTTAACTCATTCACATACTCACAAGCCAGTTGCTTATTCGGCATGGAAACACCGGTACCACGCATTTTTAACGCCTTCAGCCCTTCGATTGCTTTACCAAAACACGTATTGTCAACTTCGAAAGCCATATAGGTATAAGGTAAGCCAACCTTTTCCAGTGCTTTATTCTGCATTTCAGGTGATAAACTGTGTCTGATGGGGTAAGCCATTAATCCAATCAGTTCATATTTTGCAGTTACATCCATTAGAAACTCCTTAATTTATTCTCTCAATTTAACGCAAAGTTCATTAAAAACGTATTTCTCATACAATGCGTTATTTATAAATGCAGTGGTTTTCCGTCTTCTTTTCTTATTATAAAAAAGCGCTCTCCCAACCGCACATCATTAGCTGGTATATTGAATATTTTATAGTAACGAACAAAAACAATTATCGCGGTGATAAAGGCTAATATAGCGAATGCGACATCCAGTAATATAATGTAATTCAATCCGATTTCTGATAAATATCCGGTAATCAGTGGAATAAGGAAGTTTGACAACCCGCCCATCAACATATAGAGGCTAGTCACCCTGGCCTTACTTTTCGGGAAGAATTCGGACATGACGGAAACGCCGAGTTGCAGCAATCCACCGGCGGCGGAGAAACCAATGATGAAGGAACCAACATTACAGACGAGCGATGATGGATACAGATAGATCACGATACCGGCCGCTACGGCTAATCCAGAATTGAACACATTAGCCCAAACGGGACGGACCATTCTTTTTAACAGCAAGGCAAAAACGAACACGCACACTAACGAGCCTATACTGTAGTAAGAGATTGTTTTCAATGCGTCAGCTTCTGCCATACCCGCATAGGCCATTGCATATTTGGGCATCCAGACAACAATCACATAAAACGTTGAGAATATGGCGACACCAAACACAATTGAGGCGACCCCTTCAAGCCATGCCAGCGGCTTTTGGTTCATCTGTGGCAAGTCTTTGGTAATATTGGCGTCAACCAGCTGGCTGGGGAACTTACTCTTAAGCAGTAGTAACGTGACAAAGATAAATAGAATACCTGGGATGATGATACCGTAGCCATACCAAATATGATTCACCAGTAAATAACCGACTAATAACGGATAGAACATCTGACCGAAAGAGACCATAGCTTTGATCAGAATGACCGCAGAACCGGATGTTTTGGGGTAACATTCCATTAATGCCGGGTATGCACCGGTATCCAATGCCGCATTCGCTACACCGACACAGACGGCCAGAATAAATGCAACGATCAAGTTAGGGCTGGCGGGAATACCGAAGAAGAACACGATATATAAGATGACACCCAGCAGGATCACGAAACGTCTACCAAACTTGTCAGATATTACGCCGAAGAATAGGATACTGATCAGTCGACCCAATCCTATACCTGAAATCAGGTAGGCAATACCGGCATTATCGGTGCCAAACTTTGTGGCCAAAGGGGTCATATTCTGTGCCAAGGTAATGACACTGACGCCATGAAGAAAATAGCTCAGATATATACCTATGACAGCTAATAAAAATGGCGCATTGAAGGCCTTATTCTGGCTCATTCTTTTCTCCGTTTATAGTTAATGTTTTTATTACTCATTTCCTGATGTCTTACTTCACATTTTTGTTCTTTATTTACCCTGGCTTCATATATTTTATAAAATTTTACCAAATTAATATTCATAGTTAATGTATAAAATAAAGGAAACAATTAATACGTAATATAAGGTTTTTGTTGTCAACTTTATTGCACGCAATCAAGGAAGGGAGTGTCGATCTTTGTTGAGGATTTGTTTGTTATTTTACAAAAAAAGCACATTATGCAGATAAAATACCATCACGAGATACACCAACATAATAAATAAATACTGAGAGATGGATCAAAATTATTTTTTGTTCCCGAGTAAATAACATAAGTTTTTTTGTAAAAGAGGCTAATCAGGAAAAAAAATAACATTTTTAATGTGAATGAATAAGCATCAGACGATATCTTTTAACTAACCGTGATACCCGATAGTAGACGATATTTGTCTTTTTCATGTTTATGACAATTATCAATTAACAACTTAGCTACGTTTTCTCCCGGCATAAAGTGACAAGAGGACATGTTATATTGCATCACACCATAATAATTTTGCACACCGAGACAAGATAGTACGGTTTTTACTGCGATACTCATTGACTCCATGTAAGTAGGCCCACACGACATAATGTGATTTAATCAGCGACATCTTCCTCTCGCTTGCAGTATGTTGATATTGTCAGGCCACAAAAATACACGCTTCACTAACTTCATGAGATGTAGAATGAATTTAAAACAATTGCACTATTTCAAAAGACTGGCGGAAAGACAACATTATACGGAAGCGGCATCAAGTCTGTATATTACACAACCTTCATTGAGCCACGCTATTTCCGAGCTGGAAAAAGAGCTGGGTGTAACTCTGTTTGAAAAATGCGGCCGAAATGTTCGTATAACACAATGCGGGAAAACCTTTCTGCCCTATGTAGACAATGCGCTTCTTGAACTGGAAAAAGGCCGCATTGCATTGCAGAAAATGTGTGGCGCCAACGATGGCGTCATCAATCTGGCCTTTATTTACACTATGGGCGAAACAGTGGTGCCACAGCTAATAGATCGTTTTATTCACATTCCAGATAATAAAAATAAGCGTTTTTCCTTTTTTCAAGGAACAACCCTGTCTATTGTAAAGGAACTCAAGGAAGACAAATTCGATATGGCGCTTTGTTCCCATATTGAGGATGAAACGGATGTGGAATTTACTCCGTTAATCAGCCAGGAACTGGTGTTGGTTACCGCCCGCGATCACCCGCTGGCACAGCGCCATGACAGCGAAATCGAGCTGGAGGAAGCTATCTCCTATCCGTTTATTTTCTTTTCGCAGAAAAGCGGCTTGCGCCAATTCATCGATAAAATATTCATGCAGAAAAAACTGATCCCTGAAATTGCCTGCTATGTAGAAGAGGACATGGCAATGGTGGGCTTGGTTGGCATTAATTATGGTATCGCCATCATGCCGCGCATCAGCACACTGGCTCACTCCAATGTGCATGTTATGCGCATTCGGGATCCTGGACAGACCCGTTATGTCTATCTGGCGACGCACAAGGACAGAATACTATCGCCGGCGGCGGAATCCTTTAAGCAGTTCATATTAAGTTCCTGTCAGTCGATACAGTAGGAATGCAAATATCCCGCTGTGTTGTTCCCTGTCAGCCAGGCGTTAAATCTCTATCTGATTCATGTTGATGCGCGCTTCCATGTCACGATAACCAATAAACAGTGCTGTCAGGAAACCAACAGCGGCGAGGCCGACATCGAACCACATGATACTGGCGATACTGATTTGCGACAGCCAGGCGGTAATCAAGGGGACAGTGAAAGTAGCCAAGCTGCCCGCACTGTAATAAATAGCAGTAGCCTTCCCTTTTGCATGGGGAAAACGGAGCGCCATGATCGTTAACCCCAATTGCAAGACGCCTCCCGCAGCAGAAAAACCAATCACAAAGGCAAACACGAACACTGTCGCAACGGTCGGGTGTAGACACACAAACAACAGTGTGATGAATGAGACAAACGTACAGAGCATCAACACCATACTGGAATTGGTGACTTTCTTCGCCAGACTAGCGGTAATAAAAACACCCGACAGGGAACCTACGGTATAAAGACTCAGCAATTTGATCGACATCTCATAGGGCATACCCGCCACAAACTGTCCATACTGTGCCAACCACTGGCTGACCAGATAGAAGGTGGCCATGGAAATGTATCCATAAACAATGAAACTAACGAGATCCAGTTTAGAACAGGTGCAACCGTTAGTGCGCTTTTGCGCTGACGTGTTCGGTTTTTTATCTACTTTAGGTGTAGGCCGAAAAGGGGGAAAAGGGTGCCGGAACAGACATACCGCGTTTAGCAACATGATGCCAGCAGCAGTCAGGAACGACCAGCCGAACCAGAGATTAGCCCAAACCAATACGCTAATCACCATCGGTAACAGAAATTGTCCGCAGGAAACGAATGCTTTGATGAGGATATTAGCTGTGCCAGGACTGTTGGGAAACGCTTCCATCAATGTCGGATAGGTGCCGGAATCAAGAAAACTGTTTGCCATGCCTGCCATAAGGCCAAAGCAGTATGCGACGGCGATACTCTTCGTACCAAGGATACCCAGAAAGAACACCAGATAGAAAATGATTCCCAGGTAGACAAAAGGCTTACGACCGAATCGGTCTGAAAGCGAACCGGCGAACAACAGCAAACTTAGCCGACCTATCCCTAATGACGAAATGACGATCGACACGCCAGCTGCATCAGTTTGCCACTGTTGCTCCAGGTGCTGCATATTCAGGCTCATCAATATGACACCCATCCCATGCACCAGGTAGTTAAGATATAACCCGAACGCAGTCGGTATATAGCGATTTTTCATACAGGCCTTTGGTTCAGAAAAGGATGTTTTTGATGCAATGACCGGTATTATCTTCCCTGCCCGGATGCTAAAAATGCGTAGTCCATTGAATGAGCGATAATCTTGTTTCTCTCCTGGGTTCTCAGTGCAGAGCCTGAAAATTTATAAATGATTCCCGTCTTTCAAAAAACCTTACAGCCCAAAATCCTGCTTATCGAAAGTATGACAATACGATTTTTTAGTGTTATTCCAACGAATAAAGTAAGCGGTAAAAAACAGGTGTGACTATTCATCTTCCCCGCACCTCACGGTAAAATATCTGACAGAGTGAAGACAAAAAACAGGGTTTTAAATGGCCACAAGTAGACTCCAGAATAAAATATTTCGATACCTTTTACATTACCAACTATTTAGCACAATAAATAATTAATTTTTATTAAAAACCCATAGATTATTTCTATAGAGAAACCGATGATACATAATATTGTGAGCCAAGTGACATAAATAAAATAAAAAAACCATTTTCATTCACATAAATCAGGACATAAATGCAACATGTATACTCTATTTTTGAAATACCCTAAAAATAGAGTGTACATTACCAGAAACAGAATTTACCCAACGTCCTGTTTTCCCTTGTCGAATATTATGAGTCAATGAGAACGCTATAGATGTTATTCTGAATGAGTAGCCCTCTCAATGGGAAAAAGACGAGAGACATCGTTGGCAGCGTCATTCAGCAATGCACGGTATATAGACTTAATCGCCTCGACAACCTGTTCTTTTTCTTCGTTGGCATTAATCACATAATGGGCCGCATCATGATAAAGCGGATCACGTATTCTGATCACATCGGAAATCTCATCGGTAATGGATAGCCCCGTCAGCGAAGGACGCTGGTTTACCGCCGGATTGGATTCGAGACGCCTGATCACCATCTCGACCGATGTTGAAAGGTAAAACACAATACCTTTATTTTTTATATAATTACGGTTCATCTCTGAAATCACCATTCCCCCACCAGTAGCGACGATATAACCGGAAATGGCAACTTCCTTTAATATTTGGCTTTCGATCATACGGAAGGCATCCCAGCCCTGTTCATCGACAATCTGTGCAATCGTTTTATGGGTTTTTCTCTGTACCATTTCATCCGTGTCAACAAAGCTAAGCTTCAAACATCTTGCAAGCATCTTTCCTACTGTCGTTTTTCCTGACGCGCGGGGTCCCACAAGTATGATCGTATTTATCATTTATCTATCCCTTCAACACAATCGTTCCAGATCGCGGGAATAAAGCTCATTGGCGACGGATTGATACACCTTCCATTCTAAAAAGTCACCATCCGTATAAACCGAAAGAAACGCATCAAAATCGATAAAGGATCGCATGGTGTTATTACCAATTCGATTGTTTATTTTTTTAATGATAGCGTTAATCCTCTCTTTTCTTTCCTTATTAAGGTGAGATAGTTTTTCAATAACCGAGGGAGGAATTTCCTTTTCCCCTCTTTCCCACATTAACCATTGCTCGGTGTTCCCATCTCCAGCAATATGGAGCGCAGCTTCCTCTACACTCAACAGAAAAAGCTGGCGCATTGCCTGTAGCTCCAGATGATTCATAGTGTATTACTCCTAAATTTTCAGGATTGATCTGTAATTAAATATCACTTTCACACAGCCATGGAGTATGATCAATATCACATTTTTATTGAATAAAAAAAAGAACAGACAAAATATCTTCACTGAAAAATAAATATCTTCCGGCTTTATAAATGTAGTCATTATGTTTGTTTTATATTATTTCAAAGTTACAAGCCGATAATCATATAAAATTAGTAGTAGAAATCGAGTGCATTTGTTATTTGATTAGGCATTTTACGCCCTAATTGGTAAGGCACATTAATTTATACTGAGGAGACAGACAGAATAAAAGTGTTAATATTGAAGAGAATGATGTTGTAGCAGAAACGCCTCGGAAACAATCACAATGTCCAGTCCGATGCTTTTGCGCCACCGCCCTCCATACTTATTAACGTATACGGCTAAAATATCTGTTTAGCCAAGAGAGATTTTTATGCAGAGGAAGTCAGGGAATCTCCCCCCTTTCGACACTACAATCGATGCCCATCTGGCCATCCGTTTAAAACGGAACGGCATTTGTGGGTAATCGCTCTTATTTGACCACTCAATCGCATTAACCTAACCAGTGTGTTAAGTACCACTGGATCTTTTGCTGTTGGCGGTGTGCTGAGAACCCCCAAGATGAGATTTATCGGCAGTGGCATGGATTCGAAACTGAGTCGGAGTAGTGGGATTACTCGTAGCGAGTAAATGCTGATTGAGGTTATGTGCATAAGGTTATAGGGCTGGGTACGCCCATAACGCAACTACGCAGTAAACACGCAAGCAGGTTGTCCAGCGCCTGAAGCGATCTCAAGAACGATTTTTTCTACATTCCTCTTATCTCACCCAATCTTGGTATTGTGCGCGTTTTATTCTTTTAGCCTTTCGTAGCTCTTTTGGACTGACGAGGATCGAAAGGGGTCAGGAGCCTTGTTGCCACCATGCGCCCGAGCGATCAAATTCATGAATTACTTGGTTGCTACTTCCTCGCCAGACCAAACTAGGGTCCCAATTTCGGCAACGAATTTTCCATCAATCAAGACATCAACTACGGCAAGTTGATTCACTGTCAATTCACCCAGGCTGTGGCCGGTCCAACACCAGATATCTTTTCCGAGACATTCATTTCTTACTCGGGTCACCAGCGTAAGTATCTCGGCAATATTAGCCGGGTGAAGCAGGTCTCCACCTGAGAGGTTAAGCCTTCTTCTTCGCACATTGGTATCGTTGAGATCAGAAATGATTCGATCGCTCATTTCCTGGGTAAAAAGATGCCCCGAGTCCAACCACCATGTTGATTGGTTGTAACAACCTTTACACTGATGTTCGCAGCCCGAAACAAACGATGAGCAACGCGTTCCAAGTCCATTGACCACGTCGATGGGATAGTATTGGTGGTAGTGCATATATTTCCTCAAATTTCATTATGATAGCCCTGAGTTTATCGTCGGATCATGAACGACCTTCTGCTATGAATTTACAACCACATGAAAAATATAGTTATTTTTTCTCACTAGTTGATGCAACTGTGTCTGTAACAGGTTAGGCAGATTTCATCATTATCGCAATCAAATATTGCATATGCCATATTCAAAGTGTATATATAGCATATGCTAACAAGGAGCCCCCATGGCTAGACCCAAGATCCCACGCAACATCTGTGGCCGCCCATCGGATAGTTGCTTCAAGCCTAATGCTCGGCCCATGAGCCAACTGGAGCAGGTGCGCTTGAAAGATGATGAGTTTGAAGCATTGCGTTTGGTCGATTTACTCGGCATGCAGCAGCAGGAAGCGGCGGTAGAAATGGGGGTTTCCCGGCAGACACTCGCCAATGTCCTGAAAGCAGCTCGTTTCAAGGTTGTAGACTGTTTGACCCAGGGCAAGGCGCTCATGATGCACCTTGAGGACGAAGGAGATACAAAAAATGATCACTGCAATTCCAATGAATGATGATCGGGTCGCAAGCCATTTCACCAAAGCTAATTGCCTGGTGTTTCTGGATGAGCGAGGAGTTGAAATAAATCGCGTTGATAACCCTGCACTGGCCGCCAATTGTGCAGGAAAACAGAAAATGGTCGACCTGTTGGCGGAACAACGGGTTAACCAAGTCGTCGTTCGCAATATTGGCGAACAGATGTTGGGTAAGTTGTTAGCCCGGCAGTTTGCGGTTTACCAGACCAATTGTGGGCGTCGTTTGGCTAGTGAGCTGGGTGATCCGGTCACCAGTGGCCTAATACAACTCAATCAAGCGAGCCAAGGACGCCAATCCTTGAATCACGAGACAAAGAAGAAGTCAGGCGGTTGCGGCTGCAATCATGAAGGAAGTGAGCCTGCGGGACATTGTTGCCAGTCGAATGAGCAACATCACCAGGCAAAATCACACTGCCGTCAGGGGCAGAATCAAGGCCGAGGTCATGGACGCTGCTGTCATTCCTGAGCTAATACCGCTGAACCCGAGTAACGAACCACATTAAAACACGAGTATTGGCTGTATTGTCTCACCGATGTGTTGGCAACAAACAAGTGTATTTGACTGTATATTGAGTAGATATACAGTCAGGTTTTTATAACGTGGATAATGGTTCGGCTCTTAATATTAGCTTTTTCCATGATTCCCCTGCTGTTTCTGGGATGAATGTTTTATATGTAATTCCTGAGCATCCATATGCTTCAGTGTATTTGCATGGGCGTGATGGCGAATTTTTTTGGTGATAAACCAATTGCAGTAGCGATGACTAATGCAGTGGTTTTAAATCACCTACCTAATAGTGGTGACTAAAAAATGAATCCAAACGAAACATTAACCGAGTCAGGTTCGGATGTGTCCAGAATTACCTTTTTCCCAATATCGTTTTTTTCTGTGATTATGGGATTATCTGGTTTCACATTGGCATGGAAAGGCGCGGACAGCTTATTTTTCCATAATTCTGTAATATGGCTTATTTTGGCTTATGTCACATCCGTTGGCATGGTGGTAATATCTATCATTTATACTATTAAGGCATGGCATTATCCGGAGGCTGTTCTTGAGGAAATTCGCCACCCGGTTCGCATAAATTTTTTCCCTGCATTTTCTATTAGCCTGTTGTTGCTTTCGGTCGTTTGGCAACAGGAAACCATAGTTGCAACCTATTTGTGGATGATGGGGGTTGCCTTGCAAATCGCTCTCACCTTGTATGTGATGAGCAGTTGGATCCACCACACTCACTACACACTATCACATGCGAATCCAAGCTGGTTTATCCCTGTGGTGGGCAACATTATTATTCCTATTACCGGTAGTCAGCTGGGCTATACCGAGTTGAGCTGGTTTTGCTTTAGCATCGGGATCATTTTTTGGATCGTATTATTGACGATCATCATGTATCGACTGTTCTTTCATGAGCCATTGCCCGCTCGAATGACGCCTATGTTATTTATTCTATTGGCACCACCATCAGTCGGATTTATCTCCTATATAAGTCTAGTTGGTGAGCTCGATGTTTTTGCACGGGTTATTTATTACATTGCACTTTTCCTTGGCCTATTACTGGCGATGAACATATCCAGATTCATTAAAGTGCCTTTTTTTATCTCTTCATGGGCATATTCTTTTCCGCTAGCAGCATTAACTATTGCCTCCATGAGGATGGCTCATCTGACATCACATCTGTTTTTTCAAGCCATATCGGCCGTGCTGTTATGTCTGTTGACTATTTTATTGACTTGGTTGGTGGTTCGAACAGTAAAAGCGGTGTTTGCTGCTGAATTGTGCCAACCGGAATAAGAGCTCGTTAATTGAAATACAGTAAGGAATTACATATGACGAAGATTGTAATTGTCGGTGGGGTCGCCGGTGGAGCTTCAGCCGCTGCACGGGCGCGACGAGTTGCGGAAGATGCGGAAATCATAGTTCTTGAGCGTGGGGAATTTGTATCCTTTGCCAACTGTGGTTTGCCATACCATATCAGTGGTGAAATAGTGTCGCGGGATGCCTTGTTACTGCAAACGCCTGATAGTTTCAAAAACAGATTCAATGTCGATGTCCGTGTGTTTAATGAAGTTATAAACATTGATGCCCAAAATAAAACGATAACCGCTCGGCATATGTTGACGGGGGAAACCTATCAGGAATCTTATGATAAGTTGTTATTAAGCCCTGGCGCATCACCTATCAAACCGCCAATACCTGGCATTAATAGTCATCATATATACAGTCTGCGCAATATACCGGATATGGATAAAATCCTTGTCGCACTAGCCGCAGAAAAACCTAAACATGCCACTGTTGTCGGGGGTGGTTTTATTGGGTTGGAGATGGTTGAAGCACTGCACCATCGAGGGATCAAAGTAACCTTATTGGAGCTCTCTGATCAGGTAATGGCTCCTGTTGATCGTGAAATGGCCAATATGTTACACCGCCATATATGTGAAAAAGGCATCGATTTGCGCCTTAAGACGGGTTTGTCCGCCATTTCTACTGCTGATTTTTATCCGGCCGAGCCTGAAGCGACCGCAGTGTATGACAAAACCGTCACACATAGCCATAACCTGGATCTGATTCTGAGTTCCGGCGATATGTTGCAGACCGGAATGGTGATCTTGGCCATTGGGGTAAAACCGGAAACAACGTTGGCTGCTCAAGCTGGCTTGGAATTAGGTGTTCTGGGCGGCATCAAGGTTAACAGCGCTATGCAAACGTCTGAACCAGATATTTATGCGGTTGGCGATGTTGTGGAAACGGAGAACTTCGTTACCGGCGACGCGGCGCTGGTGCCGTTGGCTGGTCCTGCCAATCGGCAAGGACGTATTGCGGCCGATAATATGCTCGGTCGTCACGCGCATTATCACCGGACACAAGGCACCGCGATCTGCAAAGTGTTTGACATGGCAATTGGCAGTACAGGCTTGAATGAAAAAACACTCAAGCGACTGAATATGGCCTATGAAAAGATTTATGTACATACCGCTAGCCATGCCAGTTACTACCCCGGAGCTCACCCGGTAACCTTGAAATTACTGTTTGATCCAATGGATGGTCAGATCCTGGGTGCACAGGCAGCTGGTTTGGATGGTATCGACAAACGAATTGATGTTTTAGCTGTTGCGCAACGCGCTCGGATGACCGTTCAGCAGTTGGCCGATCTGGAACTGACGTATGCGCCACCTTTTGGCTCGGCGCGAGATGTGGTGAATCAGGCGGGCATGGTCGCCAGTAATGTGATGAATGGTGATGAGGCTATTTGTCACACAGAAGAACTATTGCTGGGAACTGCTGATCACGTTGTGCTGGATGTTCGCAATCCGCCAGAGCTGGAAGCGTCAGGCTCCTTTCCTAATGCGTTGAACATTCCACTCGATGAGTTGCGGGATCGCTTATATACGCTACCCGTCGATAAAGAAATTTTGGTGGCTTGCCAAGTCGGTTTGCGCGGACATGTTGCTTATCGCATGTTGGTACAAAATGGTTTTCAGGCTCGCAATCTGACCGGGGGTTATAAGACTTACCAGATGGTTACCGATACATTTTGATAAGCACCAACAACTAGTCGAGGTATTTTATGGCTAAGAACTACACAGAGATTAATCAGGAACAACATCAATTCGGATCGGCTTACCACAAGGCCAGTCCAAATACCATGAATGCATTTCTAGCTTTGCATAAGGCGGCAATGTACGAGGGTGAACTCAGCATTAAACAAAAGGAGCTGATGGCAACGGCAATTGCGGTTGCTGTCCGTTGTGATGGGTGCATCGCGGCCCATGTGGCAGCGGCGCTTAAGGCGGGAGCGAGCAAGCAGGAACTGGTTGAGACCATCGATGTTGCCATCCTGATGGGTGGAGGTCCTGCGGTGATTTATGGCACTCAGGCGCTGGCAGCAGTAGAAGAGCTGGCCAGTTAATCGATGACCCGATGCGGCAGGTAATTTTCCACCTGCCGCTAAGTAGGGATCAATGAATAGTTACCATGAGGTTAGACAGAGTCATGCCCACTGCATGGTTTGTGGCTCGCGTGAAAACAATCCTGATTCGTTAGAGCTCGTTTTCTCGCAACATCTGGATGGATCCGTCAGTGCGCCCTTTATGGTGAGTTCACAACATCAAGGCTATACGGGACTTTTGCATGGCGGCATGACCAGCACCTTACTCGATGCGGCCATGACCCACTGCTTATTCATGCAGGGAATAACGGCGCTGACGGCCGAGTTGACGGTTCGATTCATGGCACCAATCCGTGTGAGTCAGGCCCTCACAGTCTGCGCTAGGCTACTCGGCCAGCGCCGAGGCATCTATCAGCTCGAAGCTTGGCTAGTGTCTGGACCGCATATTGCCGGACAGAACATTGCCACAGATCAACGCCTAGCACGCGCTTCTGCCAAGTTTATCGCGCCAACCGCAGGGAGTATGGCTCATGGCTACTGAAGTCCAGATCACTGTGCTTTGCGATAATCATGCTCAAAATGAGTTGCAGACCGAACATGGCTTTGCAGTTTGGATGCATTCGGCCGAGCTGGACTTGCTGTTTGATACCGGTTCGGGTGAAACACTGATCCACAACGCCGATAAGCTTGATATCCGATTAAATGATTGCCAATGGGTGGTGCTCAGTCATGGACACTATGATCATTCCGGTGGCTTAAGCGCACTCTGGCGGTTGGGTGTTCAATGTCCGGTGTTGGCCCACCCAAGTGTCATTTTGCCGCGCTATAGTCGTCATTCCCACAAGCCGGTGCGCAGTATTGGTATGCCGACCCCGGTTGTGACTCAGTTATGGGATCTTCCACCCCAGATGCGCCTTTGGTGTCTCACCGCGCAAATGCTGACGCCCTATTGGGGCACCAGTGGTGAGATCCCGCGCCAGGATACCTTTGAGGATGTCGGTGGGCCCTTCTTTCTTGATGCCGAGGGATTCGCACTAGATAATATCGAGGATGATCTGGCTTTGTGGCTAAATACGCCGCGCGGTTTGGTCATCGTGTTGGGATGTTGCCACTCAGGGCTCATCAATACCATCGCCCATATCCGTCGACAGACCGGAGTTAACAAAGTGGCTGGGGTCGTTGGTGGCTTGCATCTGTTGCATGCCGATGAGCCGCGTTTGGCACATACCCTGGATTTTTTGCGGCGATGCCAGCTCGATTTCCTGCGGCCGGGACACTGTACCGGCGATGCCGTGATCGAGCGCCTGCAACGGCAATTACCCGATGTGGATGTGAAATTGCTCCATGTTGGCGCCCGTTACAATATTAAGGTTCTGCCAGTCACGACCCAAGAGGCGTTGTCATTATGATTGCCTATCTGCAAGGGATCTCCCAGCAGCGTTCATCCTGGAAGTTGTTGCTGGTCTCCGCTCTATTTCTAGAACTAAGCGCCATGGTGTTTCAACATGGGCTGGGATTATCACCTTGTGTGATGTGCATTTATGAGCGAATTACCACCATGGGACTGATAGCCGTCGGGCTGAGGCCGCGCGTCAGGCGCTGCTGCAAAACGGCTACTAACAGGTTATCGACCTAGGCTCTCTTGCTGCTGCGGAAGCCATCGTGTTGGGTCGTGCAAATTAATGAATCCTGTCGGCCGCGCCGCGTGAACTCACGAATCAGCATGAATTAAAATACTTAATTATCAATTAGATACAATATAACTATTGATCTGGGCGCGATCCTGTTTACCTGTTGTATGTTTATGCAATGTAGCATACGCTATATTGTAAATTCGCAATCACTAATGTATGGAGAGCAATGATGAGTAAACAAGTAATTGATATTGGTATTTCTGAGTCAGCCCGGTTGGATATTGCCGAAGGATTGTCTCGGCTCTTGGCAGACAGTTATACCTTGTATATTAAAACGCACTACTACCATTGGAATGTTACCGGGCCAATGTTTAATAGCTTGCACTTAATGTTTGAAAATCAATACAACGAATTAGCTCTGGCGGTAGATCAAATCGCGGAACGAATTCGTTCATTGGGTTGTTTTGCTCCAGGGACATACCATGAATTTTCACGCTTGACGGTGATGCCGGAAGATCATGATGTTCCTGCGGCCACGGTCATGATTGCAAATCTTGTCATGGGCCAGGAAGCTGTTGTTAAAACAGCTCGTTCCTTATTTCCTATAGTCGATGCCGCCAATGATGAGGCGACTGCTGATTTGTTGACACAGCGGATCCAATTACACGAGAAAACGGCCTGGATGCTACGTAGCTTGCTTGAGTGATTGTTCACTGGTGTTCACATTTACGAGGAAAGCAGAATGAGCTGTGATACCGGAATAAAAGCCAGAAAACCCTTAAAGAAAGAATTAACTATTTCTCATCAATATGAACAATCGGAGAAGAAGCCTATGAGTTCAAGCATGGTTCGACAAGAAATGCCTTCATTTACCCTGGAGGCATATGATGCAAAATCAGGGCATTTTATTTCAGTATCAAGCGATGCCTATAAAGGCAAATGGGCGGTGATCTGTTTTTATCCGGCAGATTTTACGTTTGTTTGTCCGACAGAAATTGCGGCTATGAATGCTAAATACGATGAATTTCAAAAGCTCGGAGTTGAGATTTTGGCAATCTCTGTCGACTCGAAGTTTTCGCATAAACGATTTGTCGAAACAGAACCCCTGCTGGCTGGATTGCAATTAACCATTGGCGCCGATACCACCAAGGCGGTGAGCGAAATGTTCGGTGTCTTAGTGGAGGAAGAAGGAGTAGCTCTACGAGGTCGATTCCTGTTTAATCCGGATGGCATCTGTGTGGCACAAGAAGTACAAGCAGATTCAGTCGGTCGAAATGTGAATGAATTTTTACGACAGGTTGAGGCTTGGCAATATGCAACCAAGACAGGGGAAGTTTGCCCTGCTGGTTGGCGGCCAGGGAAAAAGACTCTGCCGGTAAATACTGATGCCGAGCAAATGACAGGCCGAGTAGGTGATTACATCACTATCGAAGAGATACTGAGTTGATTATTGATGTTAAAATAAAACTCCAGCTTTTACTTTGAGTTCAATATTGCTGAGCCACCATCTATAGATAGTGGCTCTGTAACCAGTAGGAAGCGAGATAGCAAGTTATCAATAAATAATCAGTTGGCTGGCAAGCATGTTGTTCGAGTACTTATAATTGAGTTCGAAGCCATTGTCCGTATTCAAAAATGACGGCATTACTCGGGTTGAATTTTGGGAACCTATCTTTAATTAACAACCACTCCTCACCTTGGCAGGATGGATTACTTTGGCATGGTGGGTCGCAATTCGATCAGTATTGACAAATACTATAAGTCAACAGGAGAGCTGCCACATGCTGAATGGCATGGCAAGAGCCTTGGCATTGCAGCTAGAACAACCACAAATGAGTCAGTTGATGTTCGAGGAGCGTTTAGGACTGTTGCTGGATGTAGAAATCAGCTCACGTGATACAAGGTGGATTGACCGATTACTACAAGCGGCTCGATTACGCCAAGGAGGCGCTTACCTTGAGGAGATCCCCTTCCGCCGATATGAGTATTGGATTGCAAATGTTAGTAACGTGTCGGAGGAACGCCAAACATCTGGCGAAAAGCGAAGGTAAAAGACGCAATGCCGGAGTAACCAAGATCCAGGGCCACCTGGGTAACACTGCGATTATTTTTCAGTATGATGACGGATTCCAATAACCTCATTTTCTTTTTCCACTCGCTGAATGAAATACCCGTTTCTTTTTTAAAACGACGCGAAAAAGTGCGTATCGACATACTGGTTTTCTCTGCCCACTCTTCAATGCTATGAGCCATACCCGGATTTGCCTGTATCTCTCTACAGACATGCATAAATGTAGGGGAACGTGGCCAGGATAACGAAAACCCGGCATCCGGCAGTTGTAAAAGAAGATTAACCAATACCGTTACCAGCATGCCATCGTGCTGATCTTCATCATAAAGAACGGGAGTGTTTTCCGTGGCGTAATGAATGAATTCCCTAACAAAATGACTGATTATCACTACGTTACAGTAACTGTTGTTAATATTGATGAAATCAGGTTCAAGATATAAACACTCGAGTAGCACATCACTCATAGCCCATATACGGTGCGGCGTATTGGCGGGAATCCATATGCCATGGAATACCGGCACAATAAGCGTTTTGCCATCAATCTCCACCCGCATACTGCCTTCACGCGCATAGAGAAACTCAATAAACGCATGTTGATGTCGCACGATATATATCTTTTTTTTCAGCGGGTAGGTTCGAAAATAGACCGGACGCGGCAAGTCACTCACTTCTTCAGGGACAGAAACCGGTAAATACAGCTCATATGGCTTCTTTGCCAGCCCGGTGTAATGATACGGCATAAAGTTGTCCTCTAATCGATAGATAACGGCGTTATATAATAACATAAGACATCATATTTTGAGTGATAATCATGCTGAGTTCAGCATCTTGTCGCAATGAGTAAACGGGATATCTGCCCTTAAATTCACATAGTGTTTTTAATAATGGTTATTGGGATGGCATCGTTTTTTTGAACTATCCGATCCCAATTTACCAACCCATTAATTACATCTGGGGAGATCAGACGTTTCTATGTCATCGCTGACTTTATGATGGCAGAAACAGATGAAGCGTCTATGCATGCAAAATAGCAATACCGATAACAATGCCGCAAAGCGTTAAAAACAGAATCCGGATGGCAATAGACAACCTGGACAAACGTCAATTCCAGCCAGGTATTTTAATCCGCTAGTGCAACAGGAGAATTGTCGTGAACATTAATTTTTTCGTCACCTGCATCGGTGATGCGCTCAAATCACGTATGGCACGCGATTCCGTGCTACTGCTGGAACAGCTTGGCTGTACAGTCAACTTTCCGGAAAAACAGGGATGCTGCGGACAACCCTCCATCAACAGCGGCTACATCCAGGATTCTATTCCCGGGATGAAAAATCTCATTGCCGCGCTGGAAGAAAACAACGATCCGATTATTTCGCCAGCGGGTTCCTGTACCTACGCCATCAAGAGCTATTCTACCTATCTGACGGCGGAACCCGAGTGGATGCGCCGCGCCGAAGCTGTCGCCAACCGTATGCACGATCTCACGTCATTTATTGTCAATCATCTGGGGGTAACCGATGTGGGCGCCCGGTTACCCGGCAAAGCGGTCTATCACCCCTCCTGTAGCCTGTTCCGTAAAATGGGCGTTCGCGAAGAGCCGCTCACACTGCTTAGCCATATCAGAGGCCTGGAACTGTTACCGTTTCAAGGCCAGGAAACCTGTTGCGGATTCGGTGGCACTTTTTCGGTCAAAATGGCGGAGATCTCCGGCGAAATGGTCAAAGAGAAGGTCAGCCATATGATGGCCGTTCAACCGGATTATCTGATTAGCGCCGACGTGAGTTGCCTGATCAACATTGGTGGGCGCATACAGCGCGAAGGTCATCCCGTCAAAGTGATGCACATCTCCGAAGCACTGATGAGTCGATAAGGAATTGATATGTATCTGAAAACCAGCGACGTAAAATTCAAGGATCGCATCCGTATCCAGATTGAAGACCCTATCATGCGCAAGGCCGTCGCCAACGCGCAGGAGCGTATCGGCACCAATCGACAGAAAATGGTGGATGAATTGGGTCATTGGGAAGCGTGGCGTGACTATGCCGGGCAAATCCGCGACCATGTGCTCAGTAATCTGGATGCCTATCTCTACCAATTATCGGAACAGGTCATCGCCAACGGGGGCCATGTCTGCTTCGCAAAAACCAAAGAAGAGGCCACCCAGTACATCCTACAGGTTGTTCAATCTAAAAATGCCAGCAAGGTGGTGAAATCCAAATCAATGGTTACCGAAGAGATCGGTATCAACCACGTATTGCAGGAAGCCGGCATCAACGTCATTGAAACCGACCTTGGCGAGTATATTTTACAGTTGGACCAGGATCCGCCTTCACATGTGGTAGTGCCCGCCATCCATAAGGATCGTTATCAGATTCGCCAGGTGTTGCATGAAAAACTCGGCTATGACGGCCCGGAAACGCCAGAGGCAATGACCCTGTTTATCCGCCAGAAAATTCGCCAGGATTTTCTCAGCGCCGAGGTTGGTATCACCGGTTGTAACTTTGCCGTGGCGGAAACCGGCTCGGTTTGCCTGGTCAGCAATGAGGGTAACGCCAGATTGTGCACCACCTTGCCCAAAACCCATATCGCGGTGATGGGCATGGAGCGTATCGCACCAACGTTTGAAGAAGTGGACGTACTGATCACTTTGCTGGCACGCAGCGCGGTAGGGGCGCGTTTAACCGGCTATAACACCTGGCTGACCGGTCCACGCCAGGCGAACCATGTTGATGGTCCGGAAGCGTTTCACTTGGTGATTGTCGACAACGGTCGCTCACAGGTACTCGGTTCATCGTTTCGCGATATTTTGCGCTGTATTCGCTGCGGGGCCTGTATGAATACTTGTCCGGCCTACCGCCATATCGGCGGTCATGGTTACGGATCGATCTATCCCGGACCAATTGGCGCTGTGCTTTCTCCACTGTTAGGTGGCTATCAGGATTTCAAAGATCTGCCTTACGCCTGCTCATTGTGTACCGCCTGCGACTCGGTATGTCCGGTGCGGATTCCGCTCTCAAAACTGATCCTCAAACACCGGCGCATCATGGCGGAAAGTGGCATGACATCCAGGGCCGAGCAGAGAGCGACCAAAATGTTCACTTACGTCAATAGTCATCCAGCGCTGTGGAAAGTCGGTATGGTTGCTGGCGCACGTGCGGCAAGCTGGTTCATTAAAGGCGGTAAAGCGCCGATCGACATCGGTGCCATCGGAGAGTGGACCGAAGCACGGGATCTACCGGAAGCCGACGGTGAAAGCTTTCGCAGCTGGTTCAAAAAACATCAGGCGCAGGGGAATAAATAATGGAAAACCGTGATGCATTTCTGGCCGGGATCGCTCAACAACTTGGGCGCGACGTTCGTCATACACCAGAACCGCTCCCAACGCTGATGAACAATTATGCCCGCACACGGCTAACGGAACTGAGCATCCAACAGCGATATGAGGCGTTTATCGACATTGCCTCCAATGTCATGCTGACGCACTGTGAACTGACGTCTGAAGCGGATGCAGCGCAGGCGGCATTACAACTGTGTGACCGATATGGACATGCTCCGGTGATCGTAAGTGGTGATTCCCGGCTGGTCGCTCTGGGCATTACCCCATGGCTACAGCGTGAATGTCAGGCGGCAGTCTGGTCATCAATCGACAGTAATGCGCCTATCCGCCAGGCCGAACAAGCCAAAATTGGTGTGGTCTACGCCGAGTACGGCCTGACTGAGTCGGGTGGTGTAGTACTGTTCTCGACAGCGGAGCAAGGCTGTGCGATCAGTTTACTACCCGAGTCCTCGATCTTTGTGCTGCGCAAGAGCACTATCCTGCCACGCGTCGCCCAATTGGCACAGCGCCTGCATCAGATGGCGCAGCAAGGTGAGCGTATGCCTTCTTGCATCAATCTCATCAGTGGGCCCAGCTCCACGGCAGATATTGAGCTGATCAAAGTGGTCGGGGTGCATGGTCCGGTCAATGCCGCTTATTTGATCATAGAAGATTGCTGATACGGGCGACGGCACACCGCGCAAATGAAGGCGCTTTGCTCGTGTGGCCAGTGACTTCGGGTGATCGCCAAAACAGTGATCACCCTGAGTCAATACGTAACACTTCCATACAGTCTGTCGGTTGTGAAGATATAATGTGTGGTCTATATTCATATCTATACAAGGTAATGGCGTACTACCTTCCCCAACCGCTATAGAATATAGCTGATGACGCCTGGCTTACGTTTCCTTAATCAAGGAGGAGTATCGTATGTCAGGCTGTTTTCCTCGACATCTGTTTCTCTTCTGCACTATTTCAGGGGAGATTATGTGTTACATGACTGATTATAAAAATTCTGATACCGACATAATTGGCTGCGCCTGGCCAAGAGCCTGTGACATTTCATATTCCTCCGCTCATGGAGGTAAAACTTATTGGTCCCGATACTACCTGTCTGTCAGCGTCAATGAGCCGGGAAAAAACCGTCTTCCGGGATTCACTCAATAACGTCAGCAACAAGAGAGACTGCCATGAACATCTATAAACACGCATTGGTTTTAATCCATGATGAGATAGACGGCGCCATTTTATTAAGGCACGCGGCAAAGATTTCAGATAATGGCAATATGAAAATCACACTTGGACATATTAGTTTCAATTACCTTGCCATGAATTATATTTCTGACTCTCGTACGGAGGGTGTGCAATCAAGAGAAGTAATAGAAGCCAAGTCAATGTTTAGTAAAGTCGTTACGGCTGTTCCTGAAAATGTCGATACGGTCGTACTCGTCACATTACGCAGATTCGATGATGTTGAAAAACTTATCCATGAAAAAAATATAGATCTTGTCATCGCGGGTCATACTAATCGATTTTTGGGAATTATCAGTTCCCGTTCCCTTGAATTTATCAATCACCTTGATGTTGATGTGCTTATAAAACATATTAATACTTAATTAGGAGTCATTATGAGCTTCAAAATTGAAAAAATCCTGGCCAGAGAGATTCTGGATTCCCGAGGCAACCCGACCGTTGAAGTAGAGATATATACTCCCTGTGGCGCTTTTGCCAGAGCATCCGTACCATCAGGCGCGAGCACTGGCGAGAGAGAAGCCATAGAGAGACGCGATGGAGACAAAAACCGGTTTGGCGGGAAAGGCGTCAAGAATGCGGTAAACAGCATCACCCATGAAATAAGCGACATGCTTATTGGCCAGGACATACGGGATCAAAAAGCAATTGATAATAAAATGATTGCGCTTGATGGCACAGAAAATAAAAGCAAACTGGGTGCCAATGCCATTCTGGGTGTTTCGCTGGCCGTGGCTCGTTTAACGGCGTCAGTCTATAACATGCCACTTTACCGTTATATCGGGGGAATGAGCGCCAATTTATTACCTGTACCCTGTATGAATATTATCAATGGCGGCGTTCACGCCCGGGGTCAGGGCGCAGATTTCCAGGAGTATATGATTGCGCCAGTAGGCGCGCCTACTTTCCGTGAAGCCATGCGCTGGGGTAGCGAAGTTTATCAAACCTTAAGACAAATTCTCATCAGTAAGGGGTTGAGTGCCGGTGTTGGCGATGAAGGCGGATTTGCGCCTATCGTTTCATCCAATCGACAGCCGCTGGAACTGATTGTCCAGGCAATCGAGCAAGCCGGATATCGTCCTGGGGATGATATCGGAATATGTATGGACCCGGCATCAAGCGAATTCTGTAAAGAGGGTAAATATCATCTCCGCACCGAAAATGTCGCCTTAACATCCCAGGAAATGACAGATTATTATCAGGGGCTGATTAAAAACTTCCCCATCATTCTGCTTGAAGATGGCCTTGCAGAAGATGATTGGGACGGGTGGAAATACCTTAATGACACGATTGGACACCAGGTGGAATTGGTCGGCGATGACCTGTTTGTTACCAACGTAAAATACATACAGCGTGGGATAGATGAACAGTTAGCCAATGCAGCGTTGATAAAACTGAACCAGATTGGCTCATTGAGTGAAACCATCGATGCGGTTCACCTGTGCCATCAACATGGTTGGGGGACATTTATATCGCACCGTAGTGGCGAAACCGTGGATTCCTTTATTGCTGATATGACGGTCGGTTTGATGGCTGGCCATCTTAAAACCGGGGCACCATGTCGTGGTGAACGTATAGAAAAATACAATCAGTTAATGCGAATTGAAGATGAACTTGGCAGTGCGGCAGTCTATGCAGGTAAATCAGCCTTCGTGACGTACTAACCCACTGTTTATCGGCAGAAGGCGCAAACAATAGTAGCCGCCACTGAACATCGTCCGCTATGGACATGTTATATGGACGCTTAATTACTCGCCAACCTTCTGCCGATAATGGATAAACCGTTTAAACCACTTTCCTGCTGTTCAAATCCCGATCCCGCTCACAGCGTGAGTAGTATCTGATGCTCCCCTGACACCACAGTTACCTGTACTGATCCTTCCTCTGCCTCAACTGGGATAGCCACATCATCCAGTGTTGCCTGTGCAATCCCTCGGCACCGGTGCGAATCATTCACAACACGAATAGTATAGTGAGCATCCCCCAGCGTGACGGTTGCCTCAAAACCTGGCCAGTGTGATGGAATACAAGGGCAAAGAATCAACCGATCACCTTCACGATGAATGCCAAGAATGCCCTCGATACCCGCCCGGTACATCCACCCTGCCGAGCCGGTGTACCAGGTCCAGCCACCACGCCCGGTATGGGGGGCAACGGAATAAACATCAGCAGCGATGACATAAGGTTCAACCCGGTATCGGGAAACCTGTTCCGGCGTTGAAGCGTGGTTGATTGGGTTAAGCAATGCAAACAGTTCTGCGGCTTTATCACCTTCCCCCATCTGGGCAAAAGCCAGCACCGCCCACAGCGCGGCATGGGTGTATTGCCCGCCATTTTCGCGAAGACCGGGTGGGTAGCCTTTGATGTAACCAGGATCATGCATAGTGTGATCAAACGGTGGCGTGAACAGCAAAGCCAGTCCCTCTTTTCGCCGAATCAGGTAGTCCTCCATTGAGGCCATGGCCAACGCCGCGCGCTCAGGGATGGCGGCACCGGAAAGTACCGCCCATGACTGCACTATCGAATCAATGACACACTCATCATTGCTATGACTGCCAAGCCAGGTGCCATCATCAAACGTTGCCCGGCGATACCAGGCGCCGTCCCATGCTGTACGCTCAATAGCCTGCCGCACCGACTCGGCATGCTCACGCCAGCGTGAGACGCGCTCTGCTTCCGAAGCATCGGCCAGTGGGGCAAAGATTTCTATTGTGCGGATGAGCAGCCATCCCAGCCAGACACTTTCGCCTTTCCCGCCTTCCCCGACACGATTCATGCCATCGTTCCAATCCCCGCTCCCCATCAGCGGTAAACCATGATTTCCGGTTAACGACAGGCACTGATCCAACCCTCGAGCACAGTGCTCAAACAGAGACGCTGACTCAGCGCACGGCATGGGTTGGAAGAAGATATCATGCTCATCCGGGGCAACCGGCGGCCCATCCAGAAAGCAGATGGACTCGGCCAGAACACTGTAATCCTGACTGACCTGCACATACGTTGCGGTGGCAAAAGCCAGCCAGACACGATCATCAGAAATATGGGTTCTTACCCCGGCACCGCTATGTGGCAGCCACCAATGCTGAAAATCACCTTCGACAAACTGTCGTCCAGCCGCCCGCAACAGGTGTTGCCGCGTCTCCTGATGGTAGGAGAAGGTCAATGCCATGCCATCCTGTAACTGGTCGCGGAAACCATATGCGCCACTGGCCTGATAAAACCCGCAACGGGCCTGAATACGACATGACAACGTCTGATAGAGCAACCAGCCATTGAGCATAATGTCCATTGCTCTGTCTGGTGTTTTAACCTGTATCGCACCAGTTATTGCCTCCCAATGCGCTTCAACCTCATTCAGCACCTGATCCAGATCGATTTTCCGATATTTCTCAATCAGGTCTCTGGCCTGTTCAACTGAGGTCCCTTGACCGATACACCAGACTATCTCGGTCTGCTCTCCAGGAGCCAGATGGATCTGTGTCTGCAACACACTACAGGGGTCAACTCCGGCCGCTACATTCCCTGATAACTGACGGTTTTCCATCAGTGCCGCTGGCAACCTCATTTGTCCATTACGACCGATAAATTCGGTTCTGTCGGCGGTCAATGATGACTGCTGACCCGCTAAATCAGCAAAACCGATGCGTCCTGGAAAACTGCCGGACCAGAGATTACTCACCAGCATCGCGCCCGTCTGTGTATCTACATGACTGAGTAGATAAGGCGCACTGGCGCTACGTAAACCACCCAACACCCATTCGGCATAGGCAGTAATAGTCAGATAGCGCACTTGCGTTGAGGTGTTATGTACTTTCAGACGAGATATTTTTATCGGATCAACCAGTGGGACATACTGTAATAATTCCAGCTCAATGCCATTGGCATTATGAGCAAACTTGCTATAACCCAGCCCGTGCCGGGCGACGTAGCACCCACCATCATTAATCGGCCATGCTGTTGGCGTCCATAGTACACCGCTGACATCATCATGTACGTACAGCACTTCTCCACCGGGATCAGACACCGCATCATTACCCCAGGGCGTCAGCTGATTTTCACGGCTGTTTTCCGCCCAGGTGTAACCACTACCCACTTCCGACACCTGAAAACCAAACGTTGGGTTGGCAATAATATTCACCCACGGCGCAGGGGTTGTCAGCTCAGCCTCAAGAACCGTGACATATTCACGCCCCTGTCGGGCAAACCCGCCAATACCGTTAAAAAACTCGAGTTCCTCCGTCAGCGGCATCTTGTCTGGCACACTCAGCTTTAACATGCGTGGCAGACGACGCCGGGGGGGTGCATACGGGATTAAGTCAAGTTGATGGGAAATTGCCCCTCGACGGGCAACCAACGATATTCTCGCTACCGATAACAGCAAGGCCCTCGACTCTTGCGACATTAAGTCCGCACGCAGGGCAAATACGGATCCCCGGGTCTGTGCCCCGCCCAAACGCGGTCTGGACTGGCTACTGTGAATCGCTGTTTCGATAGCCATCTGTAGATCCTGTATATAAGACGATGCGCGCTCATTAACGATGACCAGATCCACATTCAGCAACTTCATACGCCAATATTCATGCGCCCTCAGCAGTTGATGAACCTGGGCGATATCATCAATATCATCAATACGTAGCAGCACAATGGGCAAATCACCCGAAATCGACATCGGCCAAAGACCCGATTGTGCTCCCGCACCACGGACTATCGATTCAACCGGGGCCCGAAAACGCGGATCGGCATAAAGTACCGGGGCCGCCAAACGTTGAAAATCCGCCGCTTCTTCCGCCTTCACACCAAGATGACGCAATTGCACCTGAGCCTGTGTCCAGGCAAAGGTTTTATCACGTTCAAACGCACTACGATCATGATGCTTATCGATCACATCAATCAGTTCTTCACGCGAGGTAGCGATAACGGTCCAGAACGCCAGACGAACCGTTTTACCGGCGGGAACCGTCACCTGCTGACGCAGTGAAAATATGGGATCAAGTACCGTGCCTGTGGTATTCGACAACGCCTTATGGCCTGAAATAGCATCGGCGGTCATGACTGATTTCCCCCGGCCGATAAACCGCGCACGGTCGGATTCATACTGTATTTCGCTGCCACCCGTCCCTTCCAGCACCATAAAATGTGCAGCCCAGACCGGATGCTCATCCTGGCTTCTTGGCCGACGGGTAGCAATTAATGCAGAAAATTCATCCAGATACTCTGTTTGTATAAATAAACGGGAAAAGGCTGTATGGGCATTATCGGCGCTGGACGGAGCCAGCACGATTTCCGCATAGGACGTCAGTTCAATGTCACGCTGCCGCCGGCCACTGTTCGTCAGGGTAATACGGCGTACTTCACCATCGCTTTCACACGAAACCAATATATCCATCGTAGTGGTCAATGTGCGTTCATAACGGATAAAGGAGGCATGATCTTCCCCGAAAATAACATCGTGACGATGGGGGGGTTCGCCAATTGCACTATTGATGATGTTAGAAGGGGGTGGCAGATTTCCCGTCGGTTCCATTAACGGATGTTCGTCAGCCGCAGTCCAGATTCTTCCACTGCGCATATCACGTAACAGAATAAAACTCCCCCAGTTATCCCGGGTCGGATCTTCCCGCCAGCGTGTAACCGCTAACCCACGACAGTGACTATAACCGGATCCGGTTGTGGTGAGCATCACGGAATAGCGGCCATTGGAAAGTAAATGTGTTACAGGCGCCCCTGCGGGTATAGCGGAAAAACGCCGCAATATGGCCGCTTCATTAGTGCTTTCACTCCGGCTGTCTTTCACATCGTCTGGCAGCGGCTCAGCAATAGCGACGTGCACTGGCCGGCTTTCCTGTAACAGCAGGTTACAGGACTGAATCATCGGTTCACGATGAAAACGGCAGCGCATATTGCCATCATGCAACGTGTTGGCGATCGCCACCAGTGTCATCCCCTGATGGTGTGCCATGAAGCTGTAAACAATGGCCACCTTTTCATTATCTGGCAAGCGCGAAGGTGTAAAATCCATTGCCTCATAAAATCCATAGCGGCCAGAAGCCCCCAACGCCGCCAAGCGCTCATAGTTTCGGCAGGCGGCAAGCGGATCGATCATGGTTGCCAACCCGGTCGCATACGGCGCCACCACCAGATTATCCGCCAGTCCCCGTTTCAACCCCAGGCCAGGAACACCGAAATTAGTGTATTGATAGATGAAATCGATATCACGCGCATTATAGGCCGATTCAGAAATGCCCCAGGGAAGTGATAGGCTTCGGCCATAAGTTTGCTGCTGCGCCACAATCAGACGGGTCGTCTGTTCCAGCAAACTCCCGAATGGCGCACGCATCAACAACGATGGCATCAGGTACTCGAACATCGAACCCGACCATGACATCAGTGCCGAGCTACGGCCGATACGCGTGGCGCCCCGTCCCAGACGAAACCAGTGTCGAGTGCCGACATCGCCTTTGGCGATAGCAAACAGACTGGCTAATCGCGCCTCGGAAGCCAGTAGATCATAGCAACTGACATCAAGGCGATTTTCCGACATTAAATAGCCAATCGACAGCAGCTTACGCTCCGGGTCAACAAGAAACTTAAAGTCCATTTCCATCGCCATCGTCCGTGCCCGGGAAGCCAGGTTCTGCAACCGCTCAACCAGCATCTCGCGCAGAGCACCAGAGCAGGCCCGTTCCCTCTCCTGCTCAACTAACATCGATCGCGCGGCATTCATCCAGAAAATGGGGTCGACGATAACACCATCATCAGTTCGCGGTAACAACGCATAAGTGCGCTGCAACAACGGTTCCAACTGCCGAAGAGATGCCGATAACAGACGTTCAGGGGCAAGATCACTGTTCAGTAAATTCTCAATGTTGTCTAACGACTGGAGTAGCAAAGGCTCATTCTGAGTCTCCTGATGCCGAGACAGCGCATCACGAATCAGTTGGAGATGGTCGGCTAATGGCTCACGAACATCCTGTTCCCAGCTCGCTTCCTGCCATAACTCACAGGCATTCGCCAATGCGATCAGATCACCAGCCAGATTGCCACTATCCACCGAAGAGACATAAGCCGGTAATAATGTCTGGAGCGTCTGCGTGTCATACCAGTTAAGAAAATGGCCATTAAAACGCTGTAACTGATCCAGAGTGGTGAACGTCGCTTCCAGACGATCAAGCACATTCTCTATGCCAATCCAGCCAAAATCTCGCGCTGACACCGTGGAGAGTAAATACAGACCAATATTGGTGGGCGAGGTACGGTGAGCAATAACCGGTTTTGGACGCTCCTGAAAATTATCCGGTGGCAGGTCATGTTCATGCTCAGTGACAAAGGTTTCGAAAAAACGCCAGGTACGCCGGGCGATCAATCTCAACGCCTGTTTATCCGCCTCGCTAATGTTTTCCTCCCGTGTGATAGCACGCTCTTCGCTGGCCCATAATGCCAACATGGGTGCAGCTAACCATAGCAATACCAGCGGAAGCCAAAGTGGCCAGTTCCAGGGTGACATCACCAGCGCGCCACCCACCACAATCACGCCAAGCAACAAACCGCCAGCCATGTAAACATAAAAACCCACCAGCGTCAGACGAGGACGCCGTCCGGATTCTGCCGCGGTCGTCCACTCCAGCAAATGCTTGCGGGTGATAGTCAAACGCACCAGGGTACGAGAGAGAGCATCAAGCACTCGCCAGCTATTATCGAGAAGAAACGCCAGCAAAAGGAAGACCTGCATGAATGCCAGTTTGAGGTCACTCAACAGATGTTCGAGGGGATGACTCTGCTGCAATGACTTCTGGCGTGTCAGTCCCCACCAGAAGCGGGAAATAATATCCCAGAAAATCGGCAGATAAGCCGAGAATGCCAGTACCAACAGCACCACGAGGAAACCTTTCCACGCCAGCGCCAACGGCAAGACATTAAAAAGAAACATCATCAATAACAAACTGGGGGCTAAAAGCGAACGCCGTAGGTTATCAACCATCTTCCAGCGTCCTACTGCGGATAACGACGCCGTCTTGCCTGTAGCGGTATGCGCCAGCCCCAGGATCCACGGTAAGAGTTGCCAGTCACCACGCGTCCAGCGGTGTTGCCGCTCGACAACAACGTCATAGCGGGAGGGAAAAGTTTCGATCAGTTCAACATCCGATGCCAGTCCCGAACGGGCATAACTGCCCTCAAACAGATCATGGCTCAATAACGTGTTTTCAGGAATGCGTCCCTCTAATGCCCGTTCAAAAGCATCCACGTCATAGATTCCCTTTCCGGTATAGGAACCATTACCGAATAAATCCTGATAGACATCAGATACTGCGGCTTCATAAGGATTAATGCCACCCGGCGCGGTGAAAATACGCTGATACCGTGACCCCTCATGTCCTGCGGGCAGCGATGGCGTAATACGGGGTTGCAAAATGGCATAACCGGCGACAATATGCTGACCGCTGGCATCCCAGCATGGCTGGTTAAGCGGGTGCGCCATTTTGCCAATCAGTTTTAATGCCGTATCTCGGGGTAAAAGCGTATCCGCATCCAGCGTAATCACATAGCGGACATCCGGCGGGACCCAGACAGGTTGTTGCTCAACCGGTATAAAAGTGGTATCCGTAGCACCACGCAATAAACGGTTAAGTTCGTGCAATTTCCCCCGCTTACGCTCCCAGCCCATCCACACATTTTCACTGGCGTTGAACAGTCTTTTACGATGCAGCAATAAAAAACGCCTGCCGGCAGGCCCCGGTTCATAGCGATCATTAAGCTGCTGGATGGTACGTGATGCCAGGCTTAACAGCGCGTGATCTCTTTCGATGATTTCCGTATCGGCATCAATACCATCCGTCAGCAAGGCAAACGTCATATCGCCCTGTCCACTGGACAGATAATGAACTTCGAGTTGCGCTATCTGTTGCAGGATATCCTGTTCATTGGACAACAACGTCGGTATCACTATCATGGTCCGGTAACGCGTTGGCACACCATACAATAGCTCCAACCCAGCCAATGGCGAGGCACCGCATAACGCGGTAATCAGGCGGTTAACCCAGGCTATTGCAACTTCAGAAAATGGAATCAGGCAGATGAGGCCGATCAATATCAGCCAGACGGCTGAAACCTCGGGGGATGACAATATGGCCCCTAGCCCCGCGAATAACAGTGCAGTAAAAAATCCGATTGATCCCAGATAGCCGGTCATACCAATACGCCGGGTAAACCGATTAAAACACAGTGCTGTTCCAGGCCGAAAACCGATAGCCGCTTCCAGTTGTGGTCGCCCTTCTGCAATCAGGTAATAACCTGGATCACGTTTTCGGGCACTGAGATCATCGTAAGGCGATAAATCAGGGTCACCTTGCGCCATCAGTAAGGCTTCTTTCGCAATATCCAATTCCGTGCACGGTGCCCGACGCCCAAGATGCTCAATTGCACTGCGGTATAGATTGCGGGTGGTAAAATCCATCTCATCGAATGCACTATCTTCCCGTAGACACACATCAACCAGACTGACACTTTCAAAAAATGTCGCCCAATCCATGTCGGAAATCAGCCGCATGCTGGTGATAATATTACGCACAGTGACGTTGGATGCGCCAAGGCGTTGCTGGGTGGATTGCACGACTTCATCCATCGAACTTCCCTGCTGGCTCAGTCGGTATTCCAGCCATCCCAGTGCCGGTGTAGTTCGGGGATCCAGATCGCGTAAGCGTTTCACCAACTGAGCCGCAAACGTATCAGACAAAGGTGCCTTGTTGTAACGGGCAATTTCATTAGCCAATGCAGCTTGCCCATCCCCGGCACGCAAAAGATTATTCGCGACGGATTCCGCTTCGGCTCGAGCCAGACGCCCTGCGGTCATTTGGTCAGCCAGGCGGCGTAGATTTTCTATCAACACAATACGCAGGGTAATGGCAACAGCCCACAGTTCCCCGATCGTCAAGGGCTGCACTTCTTGATATGCCATGATGAAACGGCGTAATGCTTCTGGATCAATATAACTATCCGTGTGAGCGACGAAGGCCCACACCAGACCGAGTACCCGGGGATAACCGACAAACGGCCCCTGAGATAACTTAGGCAGTTGTCGGTAATAATGTGGGGGAAGATCTTCGCGGACTTCACGAATCTGCTCAGCGACCAGATGATAGTTATCCAATAACCACTCGGCTGCCGGCACCACACGTCGGCCTTTTTCCAGTTCGGCGGCATTGGCGCGATAGGCGGCCAAGAGCACTTTAGCATTATCATTCAGTCGATGGCGTAACGGCGGAACAAAAGGCGGTGAACACGTCACCGTCTGAACGGTAGCCAATGTGCGCCCTTTTTGTTCCAAACGTTCCGGGCCAAATAACTCGCCTCTTACCGGTAGAGTATCATTCCAGGGCGACGAGGATTCACACGAATTAAACCGTGATCGAGAGAATATTTTCATAATCGCCTTTTAACCTGAGTGCAAAATCCACACAGGCGGTATTGAAAGTAACGTCAAAAAGCTGACAACCCTTATGGGTACAGGAGTATCAGTGTTTTAATAAAGTTATGTGAGTGCGAACATCCGCTCGAATTCGCTCACGTCATGAGCGGAGGTGACTAAAAGTAAAGCGAATTTAAGTATAGTAGATAAAATGTCCGACCATTGAATATTCTGTCGGAGCAGGTAGGTTACAAAACGCCATCGCTATCAACGCAGGGCGCTATCTGACTCAACCTGGAATCCCTTCCAGGCATGATTTTGGCAGGTATCATCGTCCGGCACTCAAACACCCATCTGGCTTATCTTCTGAGCGAGCGTTCGCAATTCATCTGCAATCTGCTGCAAGTTATTGTCATCATGAACCTGCGGCCCGGTCGAATTACGTATCACCAGTTTTGCCGGCAGGATCGACGACGAACGCTGTGCGTCATCCTCATTGACCCCAAGCACTCGTCTCACCGCTTCTTTGCCTTGCAAGTCCAGATCCAGCGATACGGTGGTTAATGCCGGATAAAAGAACGCGCTTTCATAGGTATTATCATAACCAATTACTGATTTCTCTCCGGGAATGGACAATTGATTTTGGTGGAAAGCACTCAATACACCAAGTGACATCTGATCATTACCTACCAGCACCGCCGAGAAGTGCGGTGTTTCCCGCATCATTTGTAGCGCCCCCGCATAACCACTTTGCGCATCCCAGTTACCATGCAACACCGTAACGGGATTCAGTCCGTAATCATGCAGCGCCTCCTGCCAGTTTTTCAGCCGCAGATTGGCTGAAATAGAGTGCTGGGGACCAGCCAACAGCGCGATATCACGGTGCCCCAACTCATAGAGATACTTCACGCTGGCGCGGGTGCCATCTGCTGGATTGAAGGAGACGTTGAACACCGAGCTATACGGGTCAACATCCAGAAACAGACAGATGATATCGTCATTGTCCGCAGCGATTTTCTCCGCCGCCGCCGTTTCCAGTGGGACGTTGATAATAACTTTATCCACCAGTTGGGACTTAAGCTCGTTGATGGAGTCCTGGATAGCATGATTGACGTTCTCATCAATCATTGAAATCAATACCAGGTATCCTTCGGTATTCGCGTAACGTTTTACCGCTGCCGCCACCTGGGAAGGCGCATGTAATGCCAGTGAAATCGTCACCAGCCCCAACGTCCGGCTGCGTTTGCCTACCAGTTGTTGTGCCAGACGATTCGGCACATACCTTAATAGCTCAATAGACTGTTCAACCTTGCGGCGCGTTGATTCTGACACATTGGCAGACTTGTTCAGTACCCGGGAAACCGTCTGATAAGATACGCCGGCATGACGAGCGACATCCTCTAACGTACTACTTTTCGACTTCATGGTTCGCTCCCTGCAATAGTGATGTCTTAATTGTAACAGGCACTCCGTCACCAACATAGTTATCGTTATAATACGTCAAAAAGTCACCATAAAAGTTATTCGTTCACATATTAGAACAAGTGATCAAGTTCACTTCCTATTACAAATAACGCTGTTTTATTTGCATTAAATCACAATAAATTGATAAGAGAATTGCTTGTTATATAAATTAGTCCTTTCATAGCCTCTCATATGTGAACGTATTACAAATAAAAGAGGCATACATGAATACGACGTTTCGTACCCTATCCGTCGCTATTGCAGTGACACTCACTTCCCCTTCTCTGTTTGCCATTGATTTTCACGGCTATTTGCGATCGGGTGTGGGTGTCTCGCGTAATGGCAGCCTGGAGGAGTGGCAAAAAAACAAGGTAGGTCGTCTGGGAAATGAATCCGACACTTATGGCGAAGTTGAGCTGGGCAGTGAGGTTTACAAAAAAAATGATGTCAGTTTCTATGTGGACAGTATGGTCAGCATGGTGTCTAACGGTGCCACTGACAATGAAACCACTATTGGCGATAACGCTCAGTTCGGGCTCCGCCAGCTTAATTTACAGATCAAAGGTCTGATCCCTGGCGATCCAAATGCAGTGATCTGGGGCGGCAAACGCTATTACCAACGCCACGATCTGCACATCATTGATACTAAATACTGGAATATCTCAGGCGCGGGCGCGGGCGTGGAAAATTTGTCCTTTGGTCCTGGCGCGGTTTCAGTGGCCTGGATCCGGGGTGATGGCAATGATGTGGACTACCGGGTAAATAACGATAACGACCTCAACATCAACTATCTCGACCTGCGCTATGCCGGTTGGAAACCCTGGTCTGGCGCCTGGACAGAATTTGGTATTGATTACGCCATGCCTAATCCAACCAAAAAACAGAAAGAGTATGGTGGCCTGTACGACGCCAAGAATGGCGTGATGCTCACCAGTGAAATCAGTCAGGACATGCTGGGTGGCTATGACAAGATCGTGTTGCAGTATGCCACCAAAGGTCTGGCGCAGAATATGGTGTCTCAGGGCGGCGGCTGGTATGACGTTTGGAACAATACTGATGATGCCACGGGCTACCGGGTGATCAATACCGGTCTGATCCCGATTACCGATAAATTTTCGCTCAACCACGTATTGACCTATGGCTCGGCAAACAATATCAGCGCCCAAATCGATAAAAGCCGGTTGATCTCGCTGGTTGGCCGTGCACAGTATCAATTCACCGATTATGTCCGCGCTATTGGCGAAGTCGGCGTCTTCTACCAGAAAGATGACCACAAAGATGGCAGTCAGTACAAACAGGGTGGCGAGAAATACACCATTGCACTGGGGTTAGCGGATGGACCGGCGTTCATGTCACGTCCGGAATTACGCATCTATGCCTCGTACCTGAATGATTCTGAGCAGGGGAAATCATTTCAGGATGGCACGGCCAGCAACACCTGGAATTTTGGTGTACAGGTGGAAGCATGGTGGTAATAAAAAAAAATAGAATAAACCGCAACGTTCCATACTGAAATTAATTGTACATTACTTCCCTCAGCAATTGAGTTTTGCTATTGCTGGCAATGTGTTTTATCTATAAAAAATAGACTTCAGGATAACGAGCCTAGATTCATTTATTGATAACCACTTCAAGTGGTTATCAATATTTTTTATTCTTAATCATTAATAGAAAAACGCGTTTCAAGTAATTGACGTAGATTATCCGATTGCGTACCAAATACGGCATGAACCTCCTGACCAATAATAATCACGCCTAATGCCCCTGATTTCTGCAACCCGCTAGAATCCACCATAGACAGGTCATTAACGGTAACACGCAGCCGCGTAATACAGGCATCTACATATTTTATGTTCTCTCTTCCACCGAAGTTTTGTATTAACTTTTCCAGATACTGGTTGTCAATATCACTATTTTCCACCATTTTTTTAGGGTGGGAAAAATAGTTGATAAAAGATTTCAAATTTACCATTCTTATTTCCTCATATCATGCAAAAACAAAAACGCCCGATCAATAGAACGGGCGCAATCCATAAAGATCAACCTATGCCAGATAACGGGATAAAATACGGTAACCCCATGGCAGTAAAGTGATCATGCCCGACAACGCCTTTCCATTTGCCATATCTACATAACCCGCCGGCAAGGATAACGTTTTCATCTCATCACTGAAATTCTGCACAATAACGAACTCACACTCGCCATCAGTTCGTCGCTGTGCCGTAACACTATAAGGTAGCACGGTTTCCAGTGCACGAGGCAGATTGAGCTTTGTAGCCAGTGCGCCAAAGAAATCGCGCTGGAATGCCGCATCATTGCGTGAGGCCACATACCAGGCCTCCCCCGCGCCGAACCGGTTGACCGTCACAGCGGGACGCCCGGCATAAAAATCACTGCCGTAAGTCGCCAGCGCCGTCGCCCCCTCAAGATGAAGCAATTCACACAGGTGGCGCGCCGACCAGGCCCCTTCCAGCCCTAACGTATTGCCAGGTGTGCTATTAACGCTATTGGTTTCACCCTCTTTCAGACAATCGATCTCCTCTGCCCAGATACCCAACAGCGGACGCAAAGGACCGGGGAAACCGCCAAGATGACACAGGTCGGTCTCATTGACGATCCCACTCCAGTAAGTAGTAACAAACTGCCCTCCCTGCCTGACAAAGTCTTCGGCGTTTTTGGCGAACCCGTCACGTACCATGTACAGCATGGGGGCAATCACCAGTTGGTAACCACTAAGATCACAATCGGCGTTAATGATATCCACGGAGATGCCCTGTTCCCAGAAGGGGCGATAATGCTCCGCCACAGTCTTCTCATAATACAGTCCATGGTTGCGCGGCCCTTGTGCATCATTCATTGCCCAACGGCTTTCCCAGTCAAAGATGATAGCCACCCGTGCGTCAATCCGGCTACCCGCCACCGGAGCCATGACACCCAACAGGCGACCCAGCTCACTGACTTCCTGTCCGACCCGGGTATCAAGGCGACCAGAATGATCAATCACCGCACCGTGAAATTTTTCCACCGAACCACGACTTTTCCGCCACTGGAAGTACTGGATAGAATCCGCACCGTGCGCCACCGCCTGCAATGAAGAAAGAATATGCATACCGGGTCTCTTCAGCTTGCTGGTCGGTTGCCAGTTGGTGACGCTCGGACTCGATTCCATCAGCACAAACGGTTTTCCCTGCTTCAGCGTACGCATCAGATCGTGGTACATGGCCGTGTAGCAAGCCAGTTCCGTTTCATCCGGCTGGCTATGCCACTGCGGGTAGCTGTCCCAGGAGATAAAATCAATCACCTGTGCCAACTGCCAGTAATCGTAATCGTAGAAATACTCCATAAAATTAGTGGTGGCGGGCAGATTCGGGTTCACCGCTTTCAGCGGGACGATTTCCTGTGCACAGAAATCGGTAGCCTGCGTACTACAAAAACGCCGCCAGTCCAGATTTAAACCGTGGATGGACACCTCACCCTGTGGTGCCGGTGATTCAATCTGTGACCAGTCGCTATAAGTATGACTCCAGAACGTGCTCCACCAGGCTTCGTTCAACTTGTTCAGCGTCTGATATCGCAGCTGTAACCAGCGACGAAAATTATCCTGACAACGGCTGCAATGGCATTCGCCACTATATTCATTGGAAATATGCCAGCCAATCACCGCTGGATGGTACGCATAGCGATGTGCCAGCTGGTGGTTGATAGCATTGACCTTGCGGCGATAAATCGGTGACGATGGGCAATGATTATGCCGACCACCATGCAATGCCTGTACCCGGTCACGCCCCACGCGCAGCACTTCAGGATATTTCTGAGACATCCACGCCGGTCTGGCGCCACTGGGCGTGGCCAAAAAGACCCGAATACCGGCGGCATTCAATTTATCCAGCACATCATCCAGCCAGTCGAATTGATATTTTCCCTCTTCCGGTTCCAGCATTGACCAACTGAAAATACCCACCGACATGACATTACAATTCGCCTGCTTCATCATTTGAATATCTTGTTCAATTACCCCCGGATAATTAATCCATTGCTCCGGGTTATAGTCTGCTCCGTGCAATAAGCCAGCAACCTTTGCGCTTAAAGGAGGAAATTTATTCATTACAACCTCTTGAATATTGACCACTGAATTTCTGTATTTACCAATAGGTTTCGAGTTGCAGAAAGGTGCCGACCGCAGGAATTTCCAAGGTCGACACCACACCTGTAACGTGAAAAATGACGGGTATAACGATGTTGTGAAAAATCAATTAAATACCTTGACGGAAGGCAGGACGTTTCCCTGGCAATCAAACAAGGCTTGATTCTCCCTGGCATTTCCCTCTTTCCATTTATCATGGATATATTTCATGCCCGCTGGCGTTGCCCACCCGGCACCCGGCACCGCAATCCAGGTGGGTTCCCAATAAAACATCCCTTTACCGCGACCATCGGGCACATCAATGATACTTTGCATTAAATCGTGAATGAAATCGCTCTGCCCTTGAACCGTTGCCGGATAGCCACCGGCCTTTGCCTCTTTGGCGGTAAAACTGTTTTCGGCATCATCGCAATTTGCCAGGGTGTAACCATAAGCGGCTTCCACCACAATCACGTCCTTACCGTAGCGCTTGCTGATATCATCCATATTGGCTTTCAGCGCACTGATCGGACCATTCCAGTAGGTGTACATTGACAGGCCGATGACATCGAACGGTACATTACGTCGGGTGATTTCATCGAACCACCAGCGGAAGGTGTCATTCTTGGTTCCCTCTGCCAGATGCAGCATGATTTTCACCTGTGATGGCGAGGTCAGATTTTCCCGCAGACCACTTATCGCGGCGTTCAACAGTCCAGCCAAACGATCAAATTCACCACCACCCTGTCCCCAGCTTTTGCCTTCCGGCCACAATATGCCGCCGTTAATCTCATTGCCGATTTGCACCATATCCGGCAGCACTCCCTGCTGTTTGAACGTGGCAATGGTGTCGCGGGTATAGTCATGAATCGCCGTTTTCAATTGTTCATATCCCATCCCCTGCCAGGCCTTGGGCTTGTACTGTTTACCGGGATCGGTCCAGAAATCGCTGTAATGAAAATCCAGTAACAACTTCATCCCCTGCGCCTTGGCGCGCTTTGCCAGCGCCAGTGTGGTGGCGAGATCATTGTTACCCCCGCCATACGGGTTACCAGCGCTGTCCTTCGGATCGACCCACAGGCGCAGACGGACGTAATTCACGCCGTTGTGTCGGAGAATGACCAGTGGGTCCTGCCGGACGTGATGCTCATCATAGAACTTGCCGCCATGCTGCTCGACATCAGCCAATGTGGAAATATCCACGCCTTTAATAAACCCGGTGGGCTCATGGCGCAGCGGGGTGATCACTATCGGATCAGCCGCCACTACCGGGGCCGCGGGGGCTAAAGCGAGACAAAACCCTAAAAACGCCAACGTGCTTGTATTCATGACATTATCCTTTGGTACTGCCAGAGGTCAGGCCGGATACAAAATATTTTTGCAAGGCCAGGTATAAAATAGCGACCGGTACGGCGATCAGTACCGCGCCCGCCGCATAGGTGGTGTAACTGGCCCCCATCTTCTCGGACACCAGGTTGTACAGACCGATCGGCAAGGTATATTGATCCGGTGTCCGCAAGATGGTGCTGGAAAGAATGAAGTCTCCTAACGGACCGGTGAAGGAAAACAGCGCCACTACGGCGATAATCGGTTTGGAAAGTGGCATGATGATCTCCACAAAAATACGGAAATTACCGGCACCGTCCATGCGCGCCGACTCATCCAGATCCCTCGGGATAGCATCCAGATAGCCTTTCATCAAATAGGTGTTCATCGGGATCATGCCGGCCACATAAATCAGCACCAATGCCAGGTGGCTGTTGATCAACCCCAGTAACTGTGACAGGACAAAAATGGCAATCAACGCGGAAAACTGTGGAATCATTTGCAACAACAAAAACAGCATCAGGCCGTTTTGCCGGCCCTTGAAGCGAAAACGGGAAAACGCGTAGGCGGTAAAGCTGACACTGATCAGCGTCAATATCATGGTCAGCACGCTGATCTCCATCGAGTTCCAATACCATGTCAGGTAACTAACCTGGCCGTTGAACAGGTCGGCATAGTGCTGAAACGAGAGATTTTCCGGGATGATAGAACTGCTCAGCAGGCTGTTGCCAGCATTCAATGATGCCCCGATGGTCCACACCAGCGGGTAGATGATAATCACCGACACCAGCAGAATCAGCAGCCAGGACAGGGACAGCCGCACCCACTTCTCTTTTTTTATGCTCTTCGACGTTGCCATGGTTATCCCCTTAGGCCATATCATCATTTTTGAATGAACGGGTGGCACGGAATTGCCACAACGCCAAACCGACCACAAAAATGGACAGCAGAATGGTGATAGTGGCGGCAATGGCATACTGCGAAGAGGACATGGTCAGTTTGTAGATCCAGGAGACCAGGATATCCGTGCCTCCGGCGTTGGAACCGACTACCGCCGGGCCGCCATTGTTAAACAGGTAGATGATGTTGAAATTGTTAAAGTTGAAGGTGTATTGCGTAATGATGATCGGTGCAATGGAGTAGAGTACCAACGGCAGTGTAATGGTTTTTAATTTGGTCCAGACACTCGCGCCATCCATAGTCGCCGCTTCATACAAATCTTCTGGAATGGCCTGTAACACGCCGGTGGTCATGGCGAACACAAACGGGAAACCAAGCCAGGTTTGCATCATGATCAGTGCGGTTTTAGTCCAGAACGGATCGGTCAGCCAGGCTTTGGGGGCAATACCGAAAAACGCCAGAATGGCATTATTGATGACACCGAAAGAGTCATTGAACATGCCGGCAAATACCAGAATAGTGACGAAACCCGGCACCGCCCACGGCAGGATAAAAATGGTGCGGATCAAGGGCTTAAATCGCAAATCCTTTTGATTGACCAAAATGGCCAGCAACACACCCACACTGCACTGTAGCGTGGTAGCCAGCAGCGTCCAGACCACTGTCCACTGCAACACATCCAGAAAGGTGGACCGCCAGATAGACAAGGTAAAAATGTTGACGAAGTTCCTGAGACCGACCCAATCCACCAGCTTTGCTGGCGGGGTGTGATACAGATTGTAATTGGTAAAGGCAATTGAAAAACCAAACAGAATGGGAAAGATCACCACAAAAACCAGCAGAATAAACCCCGGCGTGATCATCAGGTACGGGAAACCTTCACTCAGCAATATCTGATATTGCTGCCGCACACTATTAAGCGCCAACCCCTCATCCCGTTTCTGCCCATTGACCCAGGCATCACGTAGTGACAGGGCGTAAACTGCCAACCCGAACGCGATGATCAACAGGCTGATAATGCCCTTCGCCAACAGAAAAATGGAGTTATCACGTGGTACTTGCTCGCCAAGCGTATACAGACCCCACACACCTTCCATGAGAAAGTCATGAAACACACCGATAAAGCTGCTAAGCAGAACCAGGAAAATGAGCCCTTTCGCCCACTGCCGGTGATAGAACTGGCCAAAACCGGGGACTAGGGCAAACAGCAATGCGACCGCCGCATGGCGACACCGCCCCTTAACAACGGTTAACTTTTCACTGGGAGTGATAATCACAAACTGTTCCTTCTTTATGACGGGAGCCGTCCTCCCGTTCAGGATAAGCGGAGGCCGGAGTTACTGATTGCTGGCTTTCATCGCCTCAATTTGCATCTTGATTTGCTTCACCGCATCGTCCAGCGCGGCCTGAGGTGCCTGTTTGCCGGTCATGCTCAATTGCAGCGCAGCGTTAGCCGGGCCCCAGACTTCCTGCATTTCGGGCACGCTGGGCATGGCAGTCGCCAAACTGGCCTGAATAGCGACGGCGCTGGCTCGCTGATCATTTTTAATCAACGGGTCATTAATCATTGCGACCAGTGGTGGGATCTCTTTGGTCAGTTGATAACGGGTTTTCACATACTCAGGCTGATTGATAAACGTAATAAATTGCTGTGCCAGCACCTTATCCTTGCTCCAGGTGGACACCACGTAACCTTTCACCCCCAGAAAAGAGTTCATCGACTGGCCATTGGCCAGTTTCGGTAGCGGCGCAACACCATAATTGATACCGGCGTCAGCGTAAGGCTGAAAGGCCCATGGCCCATTGATCACCGCCGCCACCTTTTTCTCGGTAAACAGGGAATCAATGGCATTAAGACCACTGTCACCAATGATCCCTCTGGGGAATAGCCCGTCGGTGTAGAATTTTTTCAGGCTGTTGACCGCCGCCACGCTGCCAGGGGTGTTGAGACCGATATCTAGAGTATTCAATCCACCTTTGCTGTCTTTGCCAAAGATGTAGCCGCCCATCGACGCCATGACTCCCCAGCTGTAATAAAGCTGATCGAATTTCGCCAGCAAACCGTATCGATTTTCCGCCCGCTGTTTTTTGGAGAAGCGGTAATAGTCATCCAGCGTAGCCAACGGCTTGGGCAACAGATCCTTGTTGTAGATCAGCACCAATGTCTCTACTGCCTTGGGAATACCGTACAGCCGGTTGTTCATGGTGAAGGCATGAATGGACGACGGCGTGAAAGCGGCGACTTCCGCGTTGTCGACCGTCAGTGGCGAGAGCAATCCTTGCACGACCGCAGAACCGAGCTGATCGTTAGGGATCACCAGCACATCAGGACCAATGCCTGCCGGGCCATCCAGACGCAGCTTCTCAATCTGTTGTGCATAAGGTATTTCCTGCACATTGACTTTCACGTTGTACTGTTTTTCGAAATCACTAACGGCCTGTTTTATGCCAACAGATTTCTTTATGTCCTCCCACACCGTCAGTTGCCGGCTTGCCGCGGCAGCGGCGAAAGTGGAATATTGGCCCGCCACCAGTGCGGTCAGGAGCAGAGCGGTTATTTTTTTGATTTTCATCACTCACCTCTTTTGTGAAGGTATTACATTTTTTTAATTCATGTTCATATTTTGATATTCAATCGATACATGAATGATCTATCCCACAACATGACTAAACAGAGCTCACTCGTTCCCTCAGTGGTTATACGCTATGCTTAGATCACTGTTAAATCTATATAATTATCATCAATGTGTGATCATGATTGCATAAATGAAACGCGATGATATGGCTTAAAATCTAGCCAAGTTATAGTCTTTTAAAGACTTTTTAGCCGTTATAGTTATTAATTAAACTTTGTTATACGTATCACATAAAGAGAGTAATTCATTCTCTAACACGACTCATTTATTGATAACGTTCCGAGGATCAACCGATGTCCAGCATAAGACTGAGAAATGTCACCAAACGTTTTGGCAAAACGGTGACGCTGCACAATATCAATCTTGATATTAAAGGAGGGGAATTTGCGGTATTTGTTGGTCCTTCGGGCTGCGGCAAATCCACGTTACTGCGCATGATTGCCGGTCTGGAGGAGATTAGCGAAGGAGAGGTACTGATTGGCGATGAATGCGTTAACGATGTCGCCCCTGCTCACCGTGGCGTGGCAATGGTGTTTCAGTCCTATGCGTTGTATCCGCATATGACGGTCGCCGAAAACATGGGATACGGTCTGAAAGTCAACGGTACACCAAAGGCAGAGATCCGCCATCAGGTAGAGATGGTTGCCAAGACACTGCAACTCTCCCATTTGCTGGACAGAAAGCCCAAACAACTCTCTGGCGGCCAGCGACAGCGCACCGCGATTGGTCGCGCCATCGTACGTAATCCCAACGTGTTCATGTTTGATGAACCACTCTCCAATCTGGATGCCGAGCTGCGGGTTGATATGCGTCTGCATATCGCCAAACTGCACCAGGAACTGAAAACCACCATGGTATATGTTACCCACGATCAAATTGAAGCGATGACGCTGGCGGATAAAATTGTGGTGATGAACGATGGGCGGGTAATACAAATGGGGTCACCGATGGACCTGTATTACAACCCTGACAATCGATTTGTCGCCGGGTTTATCGGTTCACCAAAAATGAATTTTCTACCGGCAACGGTGGTGAACTGGAAACCCGAGAAGCTCACCGTGGCCATTGAATACGGTAAAACCCTCACCCTCGCGATACGGACTCAACAGGTAGAGCCCAACATGAACGTGACGCTCGGTATCCGTCCGGAGCACCTGTCCACAGCAGGCACAATACCGTTACAACTGGAGTTTCACTGTGAGGTGGTGGAACGACTGGGCAACAACACCTATCTGTTCGGTCAGTGTCACGGTCATGATGGCTTCAAAATACTGCTGCCAGGGGATGCCCAATTTACGCCCTATCAAAAATTGCAGTTGGGTTTCGATTCCAGGCAGTGCCTGGTATTTGATGCGTTAGGCGAGCGAATCAGCGCCGATATTCAGGTTAACCAACAATAAAAATCCGGACTACCACTTAGCCAATGCCTGACGTCAGTGCTTCACTCAGCCCGGCTCGCTAACACGGTGAACTGGCATAGAGTGCGCCATTCAAGAATGAGGGCTCTACTCCAGGCCGTTGCACGCATTTTATCCGCACGGTTACCGGTGCAACGTACCGGTTGCCGACGTTAATCAGACTATGCTGAATGTATCTCTGTAAATACCGTTACTCTTGCACGACCATTCTGCTTGGACTAGTACAGTGCGGCATCAGCCTGCTGGATAAGCATTTCGCCGCTATTCGTGGCGGAAGGGATAATACTGGCGACACCGATACTTACTGATACCCGATCACTGACATCGGATGACACGTGTGGAATGTTCAAATCATGAATAACCTTCAGCACCGAGTGTGCCTTGCCAGGCTGTGTCCCGTAACTATTTTTTGTACAATCAGGGACATGATTTCACCACAAAAAGTTCTTTAATTTGGCGCGTTACGATTTTCCCGATGAAGCATAGGCGCTGATTTCTCTCATGCTGCCACCTGAATGAGGCTCTTCCAGAGGCGGACGCCCTTACTTTGCGCACAGACATGTCATGAATGGCATATTTTGGGTTCTTTGCTCTGGCGCGCCCTGGCGAGATTTACCTGAGCGTTATGGTCAATGGAAAACCATCTACAACCGCTTCAACCGGTGGTCTAAAGCCGGAATAATTAACAGCATTTTCAATAAATCACTCCAAATTCTGGATGAGAAAGCGCTGATTGACTGGGATGTTATCGCGCTGGATGGCAGTAACGTTCGCGCCCTGAAAGCGGCCGCTGGTGCGAAAAAAAACATCCCGATGAACTTGAGGACCATGGGCTGGGTCGCTCTCGCGGCGGCTTTGGCACCAAAATCCATCTGGCGACAGATGGCACAGGATTACCGCTGAGTTTTTGCCTGAGCGGCGGACAAGCCCACGAAAGCCGGTATGCGGAAACGTTGCTTAACCGAGTCGGGATTATCCGAAAACGCGGGCACCTGAAATCGCGCCCGAAAGCGGTACTGGCGGATAAGGGCTATTCAGGCAATAATCTTCGCATTTATTTGAAAATAAAAGGAATAAAAGCGGTTGTTCCGTTTAAATCGAACGAGAAGGCCAGTCAGGACGGACGTCGGCCCCTCGACACGCGCCTGTACAAAAAACGCAATGTCGTGGAGCGTTGCTTTGCGATACTCAAAGAAAATCGTCGTATTGCCACCCGCTCGGAAAAAACAGCCAGAAACTACCTGAGTATGCTAAAACTGAGGGCGATCAGGTTATTTTTGAAGTGGTTGTTAAGTTAAAGGACACGCCCTAGCGAATAACCTTGAATTTGATGCCGCAAATCAACAGCTCAATTCAGGCCTCTTCCAGCCGAACAAACAGCACTGAAACAGGGCCATCAGCGCAATAATACAAATTCGCGGGCTTCTTTATCCAACAGCGCGCGTTTGCGCTCCACCCCCCAGCGATATCCCGCCAGAGCACCATCACGCCTTACCACGCGATGACATGGGATCGCCACCGCCAGTCGGTTGTTGGCACAGGCGCTGGCGACAGCCCGCACGGCTTTAGGTGAACCAATGCGCTGGGCGATGTCGCTATAACTCACGGTGGTCCCCGGCGGAATATCCTTCAGCGCCTGCCAGACTCGTAATTGAAAAGCGGTACCACGAATATCCAGCGGCAAAGCCAGATTACGTCCCGGCGCTTCAATAAACCCCACCACCTGGGCGATAACCTGCTCGAAATCATCATCGCCACCGATCAATTCGGCCTGTGGAAACTGATCTTGCAAGTCACAAACCAGCGTTTCGGCCTCGTCACCCAACAGAATGGCGCAAATCCCCTTTTCGCTCTGCGCGACTAGTATATCTCCCAATGAACAGACGCCGACCGCAAACCAGATACGCATCCCTTTGCCGCCTGACTGCCAGGTTTTGGGCGACATGCCCAGTATGGCGTCGGATTGCTCATAGCATCGACTAGTGGTGTTAAACCCCGCATCAAAAATCGCGTCCGTCACACGGCCGGTTTTACCCAATGCTTCACGCAAACGCTGGCCTCGATGCGCACTGGCGAAAGCCCTGGGCGTCAAACCGGTGACCGCTTTGAATAATCGATGAAAATGAAACGCACTCATACCGACATGCGTCGCTATGTCGGCCAGTTTTACCGCACCGTCGGTCTGCGCTATATAGCGACACGCCTGGGTTATTTTAGCGGCATGAACGGCATCTAGCGGCGGCTGCCCCCTCTTATACCGTCGGCTAGGGCGAAAACCAGCCTTTTCTGCCGCGGCATCTGAATCAAAAAACACCACGTTTTCGCGTTTTGGCAGTCGGGCCGCACCGGATGGCGAACAATATACGCCGGTCGTCGTGACACCGAACACGAAACTGCCGTCGGCCGCACTGTTTCGCTCAACCACCGCCTGCCAACGGGCGTCATCCGTTTCCCAAAGTTCGGGCGACGATGCGTTATCACTCATCATTCTATTCTCCTGTGCACAATCAATACCCGATTTACCGGAGCCATCGTCATAATCGCCAGCCAATGACGAACCGGATCAGGCCGCATAGTGACGATTATGCCCGTCACCTAACGACAATAAACTCCGTTATTTGCTTTTTAATTTTACCCACGATAACGCCGAATGATGGCGCGTCATTCCGACACTTATTATTGAAAACGTTTTACCGTGCCGCCATGTTTTCTTATGGTATCTCTTTCGCCATTTCCCACAGATAGAGCGACGCAGTGGTTCCGTAGGGGGAGTAGCGACGCCGATAACGCTCAAATTGCTCCCGGGACAGTTTTTTATGATGATAAAGTCGCATCATGCCTCGCTGAATGGCCAGATCCCCCCAGCTCAACACATCAGGCCGGCGCAGCGAAAAAATCAATAGCATTTCGACAGTCCAGACTCCGACACCGTTCAGCGTGGTCAGGGTTTTTATCACCGCCTGATCATCCATATGCTGAACCGCCGACAGATCCACTGCCCCGCTGACAGCAGATTGCGCTACCCCCAGAATGTAATGGGCTTTTTTCATGGTCATACCACATGCCTGAATATCCTCCGGGCTGAGGTTGTACACGCTTTCAGGGGTTAATGCGCCATCGCACAATGTTAATAATCGCTGATTCACCGTTCTGGCAGCCGCAACTGATATCTGTTGTTCAACAATATAGGTCACCAGTGCGCTGAATAAATCCGGCATGGACGGACGGCGAATAACACCGAACCGCGCGATAGCCTCCGCCATTCGTTTATCACGCTTGCTTAACCAGTCAGTTTCGGTATCACCATAAATAAAAAAAGTCATGAACACTCCTGATGTCTATACCCAGTGAATATACATACCGGCTACATCGTCAATTGTCTCATTAAAAATTTTTATTTATATCATCTATTCGTTATAAGTAATACTCGCCAGATACAATGAGTAATTTATTCGGCAATATAGCTTCTGCCGCTATCGACAGAAGCTATTTAATTACAAACCAGTTCGGCTAACGTGATAATTGCGTTTTTCACTTCCGTATTCCAGCCAAAACCCGCATTCAATCTAAATGCATGATCGAAACGATTATCCGATGCAAAAATGGCCCCGGGCGCTATTCCGATACCTTCTAACCGTGCCCTTTTCAATAATTCACGGGTGTTTATTGTATGTTCAGGAAGCGTGACCCATAGTACAAATCCCCCTTTGGGATCAGTGACTGTGGTACCTGGAGGGAAATACTGAGTGATAGTATCTCGTATATGTTTTATTTGAACAGACAACGCTTTTCGTAATTTTTTTATATGAATATCGTAACTACCCGACCTTAGAAACTCAGCAATGGTGGCTTGAGGATAGATGGCTGTCCCCATGGTTGTGGTATATTTTATGGCTGACAATGTTGATGTATGTCTTCCTGCCGCAACCCAACCAATCCTAAAGCCTGGTGACAATGTTTTGGAAAACCCACTACACAAGATCACATTGCTACTTATAGCACGTAGAGGCTTGGGACGATTATTAGCGTAGCAAAGATCACCGTATATATCGTCTTCAATAATGATGATGTCATTATTTTCAGCCAGAGTAACCAAGCGTTTTTTAGCATGCTCATCCGGCGTACTTCCCATCGGGTTATTTGCATTTGGGATGGTAATAATTGCTCTAATATTGAGCATATTGATAGCTTTCTCTAACTGTTCTAGATCTAAACCACTTTCTGTCGTTGGTATTTCTATAACAGTCCGCCCGAGTTTCTGTAGCATTTGCAGTATAACGAAATAGGTTGGTGACTCGACGACAACGGTATCGCCTGGTTTAGTTGTCGCCCTGATCGCCAGTGAAAGCGCTTCAATACAACCATTGGTTACAATGATTTCATCGATATCAAGAGCACAACCATAATCTAATGCTTTGCGTGCTATCTGGTGCCTGAGGGGTTCATATCCCATTCCATTTACTGGCGCACCGAGCAACGCAGGTGTTTTATAGATCAACTGCCGCATGATGATGCTTAGTTTATCCGTCGGATATAGCTCAGTTGAGGCATTGGCGAGATCCAACCTGATCCGACAAGGGGTTCCCACTAATGACAGATGGAGATCTTCGTCTGTCGTTAGGGGTAAAAAATCAATTTTTTCTTTATTTTCAGTAAGTAATATTTCTGCGACAAAATAGCCTGATCGAGGGTAAGCAGTAATTTTTCCTTTCGTTTCAAGTAAGCGGATCGCCTGTAATGCAGTCATCGTACTTACTTTATGCTCTCGCGCTATTTGTCTTATTGACGGGAGCTTATCTCCCGGTTTTAAGGTTCCACTATCAATGGGTGTACATAAAAACTGCGCTATTTTTACATACTGGGGTAGTTCTTTCATGTTAGCTCGATGAACTGTTATAGAAAATGTTCTATATACCCAATAAACCTCAAGATGCAGATTTCAGTACCTGAAAACGGTCATTAATTCGGGACGTCAGAGAACCCGCCATGTCCGGTAGCGTATCGCTGAAAAATTCAGATATTGCATCCCTGAACTCCCTGCTACTGCTGAAGTAGCGATTATTCCGGGCATGTTCGTTCATTAATTTCCACATTCGTTCTATCGGATTCAGGTTCGGACTGTACGGCGGGAGATAATGAAGTTTTATATTTACCACCTCCGCCCACTCTTTCACTAACTGTGAACGGTGATAACCTGCACCATCCAGAATAACATGAACTTTCTGGCCATAATCAGGATAAACCTTACGTATCTCATTGAAAAAACGAGATACATTGTATTCATTAATCGTTTTATATTCGCAGATTAGCGGGTGTTCCGGGGCCTTCAGATTCAGCGCCCCCATGATGTTCAGCCGTGTACGACTTCCCGTTGTTTTTACCGCTTTTCTCTGGCCTTTGCGTATCCAGCCATAACTGATTTTAGTGGCCTGAGTAGGATGGACAGCATCAATAAAAAGAACCGGTTCATCACCCGCAGTTGCTTTCAGTTCCTCATAATATTCAATGAATTGTTTTTGTTTCTCTTCACTAAATTTATGGGGAACACCTGACGGTTTTTTGTAGGTAAAGCCGTTACGGTGCAGCCACTTATTCATTCCCGGAACGCTGAAAACGATGTTCCATGTCCGGGCGACAAACGCGACAATATCACGGGTCTGATGAAATACGTTATCAGATAACTGGCTGATTAAAGAGGCTGTTTTTTCAGCACTGAGTTTACTGTCTGAACCGCCATTCTCGGGTTTCAGTTTCCCTTTATTCAGAAACTCGCTGATATGATGGTCAACGGTTGTCTGATGCAGCCGCAAAGCCTGAGCGATCATGGCCGAACTCCAGCCTTCGGAAGCCAGAAGAATGGCTTTAATACGATCGCAAACACGTTTATCACGACTGGAATCGTGAAGGCGCTCAAGTTCAGCTTTTTGTTGGTCAGTGATGAATATTTTCATGGTGAACAGCATGATCTTCTGTTGCCTGAAAATCAAGCATCTTCAATGATCAGGGGTATAGAACTGTGTATACAAACATCATACAGGAACAATTAAATTGAGTCCCACGACTTGAGTGGGGAAAATATAATGGAATTATTAGGCCTATTTTGGCAAGAATACGGGTATTTTGCATTACTACTACTATGCCTTATTGCATTCTGCGCCGGGTTTGTAGACAGCATTGCCGGCGGTGGTGGTTTATTTCTTGTGCCTGGTTTTCTACTTGTGGGCATGCCACCTCAAGTGGCTCTTGGGCAAGAAAAAATAGTCAGCACTTTTGGAACATTAGCTGCAATTAGAAACTTTTTAAAAGACCATAAAATGGTTTGGGGTGTCATTGGCATTGGTATTCCATTTTCACTTATTGGTGCATACGCTGGAGCTCATAGCATATTGCTGATAGACCCAAAGTGGGTAGCTAAACTGCTTTTACTACTGATTCCCGCAGGAATTATATTATTCCTTATACCAAAAGACAAAAACATTATCGGTGATAAAAAGGTAGAACAAAATGTACAATTCTATATTAAAACATCAATCACCTGTTTTGTTGTTGGGTTTTATGATGGTTTCTTTGGCCCTGGCGCCGGCAGCATGTTCATCATCGCCTTTCATTACCTGTTAAAGTTAAATCTTATTCAGGCATCAGCCAATACTAAAATATTTAATCTGGCCTCGAATGCGGGTGCTTTAGTTGCATTTGTTATTGCCGGGAAAATTATTTACACACTGGCGCTGCCACTTGTTATTAGTAACGTATTTGGCAATCATGTTGGCAGCAATATGGCCGTAAAAAAGGGGGGCAATTTAGTTAAGTCTGTATTGATTTTCTCCATACTTTGTCTGTTTATAAGTTTATGCGTTAAGTATTTATATTAAGTGAGGTGAAGTCATGAATACTCGGAAAGTTGCATTAGATACAGGAACTTCATCAGGGTTTGGAAAAACCAATGGAAAGAATGATACTAAAACTGTGGCCACTTTTTCTTGTTCACGACAAATCCAGTTCACACATTAGTATTAATGTATATGTATTTAGATACAAATCTATCCTATACTATAAGGTGTATTTCCCTATGATGCATAGTCCCAACATGAAAATCTAAGTGAGGTTTATAAATGGATTCCGGAATAACGGTAAGAGGTCTTGATTCTAGTGATAAGAAGGCTTGGTTTGAGCTGTTCCAAGGATATGCTGATTTTTACAAAGTATCAGTGTCCTCGGAGATTAAGGAAACCGTATGGCAATGGTTATTAGATCCTTCACATCCATTAGAGGGGTTATTAGCAGTAACCTCAGAGGGTTGCCATGTTGGATTGGCACATTTTAGAGCTTGCCCTCGCAGTCTTTCAGGTAAAGACATCGGATTTTTAGATGATCTTTTTATTAACCCGAAATTTAGAGGTTTGGGAATAGCGGATAAAATTTTTGAGAAACTAAAAGAAATCTCTGAGGAGCGCAATTGGCCGGTACTTAGATGGTTGACACAAAACTATAATTATCGCGGTAGGAGTTTCTACGATAAATATACAGGCTCGGGCAGCGATTTTATTATGTATCAACTTAAAATCGATGTATTGGCATAGCTCTTAATATAACTGAAGATTGGGATCATAATTATGGTGGCCTTACTCACATCCTCGATCACAACAGAAAGAAAGTTATAGATATGCTTACTCCAACATTTGGTGAACTTTTTTTGTTTGATACATCTCAGACTCAGATTCCTCATTTAGTGTCGATGATTAATGTCAACCAGAAAAACAAAAGAATGTCTGTGATAGCAAGATACGGAAAGGCATAGATTAGATGGCTATAAGGAGCTTGTGGTTAACATTTTTTATGGCTTTGATCTGGGGAACGTCTTTTCCCGTTTCTAAAATCGCCATTGATATAATAGGACCTTATGCATTTAGGGTTGCAGGTTCACTTATGTCATGTTTGGTTATTTTCATTTTTTTTAATAAAACCATTATTTCAAGTTTTAAAATGATCGATAGGTCAGCATTTATAAGAATATTCATAATTGCTGTTCCAAATGTCTTTCTTGTCCCAACCTTAAATAGTATCGCTTTACACTATATATCAGTGACTAATGCAACCATCCTTGTTTATACAATGCCCTGCTTTACTTCACTTATTCTTATGGCGATATCTGGTAAGGTAAACATCATATCTCTTTTCTCTCTTGTTTTATGCCTGTCGGGAATAATGTTCATTTTGAAGGAAGTGAAGTTTGGGTTGGGTGAAGCGGTAATATTATGTAGTGCAATTTTCTGGGCGGTTGGGGCAGTCATATCGCAAAAGATAGTCTCGGCTATCCCATTTAAAGCCAGGCTGTTCTGGCAGATGCTGATGTCGACTATATTGGTATGTGCAACATATCCTTTTTTTCAGAGCGGTGAGTTACTGCAACCAATATCAAAAGCATTTGTTGACCCTCGTTGTTTAATGTCGGTGCTTTATTTAGGTATTGTGGGTAATGCTGTAGCTTATTACATATGGTTTTATCTCATTCAAAATGAAAGTGCTGAGTATGCAAGCTATGCTACTTTGTTGTCCCCTGTAATTACGGTAATAATAGCCTCATCATTTTTAAATGAGATACCATCAATCCGACAAATTGTAGGCTTCATTTTAATTTTAACAAGTGCAGTCTTAGTTAATTTTTTAAAACCCTTCATAATGAAACTGAGAGAAGCAAGATGAAAAATTTCGTCTTGTGGTTTTTTTAATTCATTTGATTATCGTTCATCCATCGCCGTCTTTCATGAATTCGAACTCAGCGATGGATTTTCTTTAGCCAAGCAAGAGAAAGATAACCGATCGGTTACGTTCAGATCTGCGTCTAATCGTAACTATTCGTTTAAAGTTCAGAACCGTTAGTTTCAATCACATGTTGATACCAGTAGAAGCTTTTCTTGCGATAACGCGCCAGTGTACCGTTACCGTCATTGTCTTGATCAACATAGATGAAACCGTAGCGTTTTGCCATTTCTGATGTTGATGCACTAATTAAATCAATAGGACCCCAGGAAGTATATCCCATCACCTCAACACCATCTTTAATCGCTTCCTTCATCTGTGTTAAATGAGATTTAAAGAATTCGATACGATAATCATCGTTAATCTGATTATTTTCATCAATTTTATCCACAGCCCCCATACCATTTTCGACTACAAATAATGGGATTTGATAACGATCATACATGTCATTCATCGCAATTCGTAAGCCAATCGGATCGATCTGCCAATCCCATTCTGTGGTTTGCAGATAAGGATTCTTAACGCCACCTGCAATATTTCCACCCACCTTATCCATTTTATCTGCATTGATACTGGTTACGAGGGACATGTAATAACTGAATGATAAAAAATCCACAGTGTGTTGCTGCAATATTTCTTCATCACCCTGCTGCATATCAATCTTGATACCTTTTTTTTCAAAACGACGTTGCATGAACTTAGGATAATGGCCTCGGATCTGTACATCAGTGAAGAAATAGTTTAATTGGTTTTCTTGTTGGGCCAGTAATACATCTTCTGGTGCGCAACTTTCTGGATATGTTAATAGACGAGTCAACATGCAACCAATTTTTGCATCAGGGCGGATTTGATGACAATGTTTAACAGCTAAAGCACTGGCAACAAATTGATGGTGAAGGGATTGGTAAATTACATGCTCAATTTCATCAGCAGAATAACGGCAAGGAACAATACCGCTGGTTGTAAAAGGATGGCGGATAATGCTATCAATTTCATTAAACGTTAGCCAATATCTTACTTTACGCTGATAGCGCTCAAAGACGGTGACCGCAAATTTCACAAAGAAGCCTACGGTCTTTCGATCTTTCCAACCAGCGTAGTTATTTACCAGATGCATTGGCATTTCGTAATGAGATAATGTCACCAACGGTTCTATGCCATTTTTAACCAACTCATCAAACAGATCATCGTAGAACTTCAAACCTTCCTCGTTTGGCGTATCTTCATCGCCTTTAGGGAAAATACGCGTCCATGCGATAGATACACGCAATACTTTAAAATTCATTTCAGCAAATAGTGCGATGTCTTCTTTATAATGATGATAGAAGTCTATGCCACGACGTTTTGGATAGTTGGTTGCATCAGTAGCAGCCATTGCTTCACTGATCTGCTCTTCAGTGATTGTATAGTGCTTTTCATACTCTTCAGGTTTTAAATTCTTTTTGTTGATGGTCATATCAGCTGTTGATAATCCTTTACCACCGACATTCCAGGCACCTTCGACTTGATTCGCTGCTACAGCGCCCCCCCACAGAAAACCGTCTGGATACCCTTCAATTTTTTTCTCAAACATCTTAGTTACCCCCTAAAAAACTATTTCTATACGCTCAAGGATACGGTCATCAATGTACTAGTTTGATCTACATGCTGACGGTTAGTGGCCATGATCTGGTCGCACTCTTCTGTATTAGCAATAATTACTGATGTTGTTACGTCGAAACCACGTGCCTTCAGTTCACCGAGGTCAAAAGTAATTAGTAGATCCCCCGTGTTAATCCGGTCGCCCTGCTTAATATGGGCTTCAAAAAGTTCACCGTTCAATTTGACTGTGTTGATACCAACATGGATCAGTACTTCAATGCCGTTGTCAGATGTAATACCTATCGCATGTTTAGTTTGAAATAATTTGGTCACAACACCGTTTAGCGGGGCGTAAACTTTCCCCTCTGTCGGTACGATAGCGGTACCTTTACCAATCGATTCACTGGCAAACACAGGGTCTTTCACATCAGTTAAAGCGATGATGTCACCTTTCAGTGGAGCAGCTAGCAATGTCGCTGGTAAAGATTGACCGTTTGGAGAGGTAACCAGCATGTCTTCATCAGCTTTTTCCTCAAATCCATCATCTTCAATGTGTTCTTCAAATCCGAGGAGATAAGTCAGCCCAGCACTCATAATGAACGCACTGAAAATACCAATCGTGTAGAACAAAAATGTTGATGTCATAAAGGCAGGGAGTGTCAGCAATGATGGGAACACATATGCCATTACTGTTGTATGCATTGCACCGACAAATGCCCCAGCGACTGTTGCTGAAATAAGGGCTGCAATCATTGGACGTTTATATTTAACTGAAATACCGTATACGATTGGCTCAGTAACCCCAGCAAGCAAAGCTGGCACCATTGTAGATAGTGCAAATGTTTTGGTTTTTTTGTTCTTACTTTTCAGAAAAACACCAAACGCAGCACCAGCTTGTGAGAATGTAGCGGTCGCCGTAGCAGGTTTGATGGTGTCAAAACCATGTAAGGCGATGTTATTCAGCATGGCAGGGACGATCCCCCAGTGCAGACCAAACATGACCAATAATGTCCAACCGCCACCAATAATAGCACCGGTCAACAAACCACTACGAGCTGTCAGAAAAGCAATTGAGTTAGCAATACCATTGCCCAAAAATACACCGAGAGGCCCAATCGCAATAGCAATAAGCGGAACCATGATCAGTAAACCAAACATTGGAATTATAACCATCTCAATACTGTGGTGTACAAACCGTTTCATCAATCGTTCCAGATGTGAATAGACCCAAATAGACAAAATGGCAGGAATTACGGTAGACATATATTTCATCAAGACAACCGGAATTCCCAAGAAATAAGTAACATCTCCTTGATTTACTAACAATTTGGTAAAATTTGGTTCAAGTAGTGCTCCAACAATGCCTGCGGCAACAAATGGATGTGCATTAAATGTTTTAGCACTTGAAAAAGCCAGCATTATTGGCAAGAAATAAAATACGCTATTACTTGCAGCTGCGAGTATTTTATATGAACTACTATCAATTGCCAGGAAGTGATAAGTAGTAAGAATAACTAACAACGCTTTTAACATGCCTGCGCCAGTCAATGCTGGAACGACAGGAACAAAAATTGATGACATTGTGTTAAACAGGCGTGCCAGAAAATGACCTTTTGCTTCAGTAGCTGAACTCGCATCTTCTTCAGATATCGGTGCGTTACCATGAACGCCTAAATCAGTAGTAATAATTTTATATACAGAGCTAACATGATCACCAATTACCACTTGGTATTGACCATTACTTTCAATAGCCAGAATAACACCATCTAAATTATCCAACGCCTTCTTGTTGAACTTTTTAGCGTCCTTTAGTGAAAATCTTAAGCGGGTAATACAATGGGTTAACGATAATACGTTATTTTTTCCACCAACAAGCTCAACAATTTTCTTTGAGAGCACGTTAAAGTCACTCATAAATATGCCCAATTTAGTTTTACTCTAACATTAATATATCCATAAAATAGTCGTATACATATGTACACATACACTTATGGGGTGTGATTTTTTTCGCGTATTTTTAAAACATTAAACGATGTTACAATAAAAATTGTTAATCATTAGCCAGTCACAAACCTATACAACTAGTTTCTCACTCGTTCTATATGTATTGTGAGAAACATCATTTCATCATCAGTTAAAGAACGGTTATATTCGTATGTGATGCATTTATTAATTTTTTTTGCACATTCATATGCCAGGTTATATTCTGTTATTACCACATCGTACAATGAGCCATTTTCACCTGCAACATAAGAACCATTAATTAATCGATGTGCGAAATACTTCAGATGTGTAACAAATCTTTGAAAATTTATAGACTCTTCATCATATTCAATTTTAAAATGATATTTAACAATATTTAAAATATCTTGAATTATTTTTGCTATGTTTTTAATATCTGGAACTTCGCCATTTTTTTGCGCCCCCAATAAATGCAGTGCAATGAATGCAGCTTCGTCCTCTGGTAATTCAATTGCCATGTTGTTTTTAATATTTTGAACTGCTGCCAACCCTATGTTGAATTCGTCTTTATATAAATGTTTGATATCCCAAAGGAGCATGCTTTTAACAAATATGCCCTGTTTGGCTCTTTCTAATGCAAAATTAAGGTGGTCAATTAAAGCTGCATAAACACTTTTATGCAGCTTCCTATCTAACCGATTATTCGCTTGTTTAACTATATCAATAACTATATTAAATAATTCATCAGATACACCGTTAAAGTATCCATCATTCAACGTTATATCTTGTTCATCATCAAGGCGAAATATTTTTTTGATACAATTAGCATCAATGATATCTTCAGGTTTTTTATGAAAACCAACGCCTTTCCCAGTAACAATGCACTCTTTGCCATTATCATCAAATGAGATCACTACGTTGTTGTTTAGCACTTTATTGATTTTCATAATTTGGCCCAAAAAAAAGGCAAAACTTAAAAGAAAGAGTCTTCTTTTAGGTTTTGCCTGTTTTGTAACAGTAACAATCCATTTCTTGATGCAAGTTATATATTTAATCTGAGCAATGGTCAAGCACATTTATATATATTCACACTATTATTGTGATACGAGTCTCAAACTGCCGGTGGTTTTGTAAATTGGTTTAATAATAAGATTTTTTCGAGTTGGCCCTCGGATTTAGATGATGCTTATTGGTGATTTATACTAATAATTACCATGAAATAACTCAAGATGTTCGTATTGATAGGATGTTCGTATTGGTAGGATGTTCATATTGGTAGATAGTGCCTTAAGCAGACCAGTATCAAGACATTAGCAGGGAACTATCATGCAAATCCAAATACGCCATGCAAATTCAAATATTCAGTTTAATCAACCCATATAGCGCTATTTCCACACATACAAATACCAGCAAAACACAAACGACATCGGCTGTGACCCAGAACGGTTATTTGGCTTATACTATCCCTATCGATTAATTTTATTTATCCAAATAAAATCAAAAAGATAAATTGATCTCACCTCTGACAAAACGCTAAATTAACCGCAGTAGTGTTACTATCCGGTGAAAAATCGGGAGCAGAAAGGAATAAGCATGCATAGCAACGAATCCGGCACAACCCTCACCGTCGAACAGGCGCTTGATAAACTGGAAGCGTTGTACAACAGCGCGGTTTGCGCCTTGCGCGACGCCATCAGCGATTTCATCAAGGATAATACATTGCCTGACGTGAAGGCGCGCGCCAACGGGTTATTCGTTTATCCTGAGCTACGTATCAGTTGGGACGGCACTTCCACCAACCACTCCAAAACCCGGGCCTATGGTCGTTTTACTCATCCCGGTCACTACACTACTACCATCACCCGACCCGCGTTGTTCCGCCGTTATCTGGCAGACCAGCTCACCATACTGGCAGGAGAGTATTCGGCCATTATTGATGTCGGTCCGTCACAACAGGAAATCCCCTTCCCTTATGTGATTGACGGCTCGAATCTGGTCCTTAACCGGTCGATGAGTGCCGGAATTGCGCAGCATTTTCCAACCACCGAGCTGGCGCAAATCGGCGATGAAACCGCCGACGGAATATTTCAAACCACCACGCAGACCATCACGCGCTTTCCACTATCGCACTTCGACGCGCTACGAGCCGATTTCTCGCTGGCCCGGCTACGGCATTACACCGGAACTCCGGCGGAACATTTCCAGCCCTTCGTCCTTTTTACCAATTACACCCGCTATGTCGATGAGTTTGTTCGTTGGAGTTGTGAGCAAATTGCCGATCCGAACAGCCCATATGAAGCGCTTTCCTGTGCTGGCGGGTCATATATCACCCCTGACGTCACCCACCCGGAACAGGTCGTTTCCGACCTCACCTGGAAAAATCATCAAATGCCGGGCTACCACCTGATCGCACCCGGAGGCAGGGGAATCACACTGATCAATATTGGCGTCGGCCCATCCAACGCCAAGACCATCTGCGATCACCTCGCGGTACTGCGTCCACATGCCTGGCTGATGATCGGCCATTGTGGCGGCCTGCGCGAAAGCCAGACCATCGGCGACTACGTTCTGGCCCACGCCTATCTGCGTGACGACCATGTACTGGATTCAGTACTGCCGCCGGATATTCCGATTCCGAGCATTGCCGAAGTACAGCGCGCACTGTATGACGCCACCAAAACCGTCAGCGGTATGCCCGGTGAAGAAGTGAAGCAACGGCTGCGCACCGGTACGGTTGTCACCACCGATGATCGCAACTGGGAACTGCGATATTCAGCCTCTGCCCTGCGTTTCAACCTAAGCCGCGCTGTCGCCGTCGATATGGAAAGTGCCACAATTGCCGCCCAAGGTTATCGTTTCCGGGTACCGTATGGCACACTACTGTGCGTTTCCGACAAACCACTGCATGGTGAAATCAAACTGCCTGGCCAGGCCAACCGTTTCTATGAAGGCGCGATTTCAGAACATCTACAGATTGGCATCTGCGCCATTGAACTGCTTCGGGCAGAAGGTGATCGCCTGCATTCACGCAAACTGCGTACCTTCAATGAGCCGCCATTTCGTTAATAAATTGATTTAAAAGGGAATAAAAACGACATGCAACGCAAAGTACCGACGACGATACACTGGATACAGGCAATTATTGTCAGTATTCTGGCAAGCGTCCTGTTGAGTGGCTGCGACGATAAAGAGGCATTGCCCCCTCCTCCACCTCATGCAACAGCGCAAATGCATCAGGTCGGTTGGCCCCGGACTATTGAAACCCTTAAAGGGCCGTTGACATTACAGCATCCGCCACAGCGCATCGTATCAACCAGTGTGACGATCAGCGGTACGCTGCTGGCGATTAACGCGCCGCTGATCGCTTCCGGCGCAACCAGTCCCAATACCGCCGTTTCCGACAGCCAGGGATTCTTTACTCAATGGAGCAAGGAAGCCACTGCCCGTGGCGTGAAACCGCTTTACATTACCGAGCCGAACGCAGAAGCCATTGCCGCGGCTGCGCCAGATCTGATTGTGATTGCAGCCACCGGCGGTGATTCCGCGTTAAAACTGTATAAACAACTGTCGGCGATTGCCCCGACATTAGTCATTGATTATGGCAATAAAAGCTGGCAGCAACTGGCGCAACAATTGGGTGAGGCCACCGGCCATGATGCCGATGCCCTGCGTATTATTACCCGGTTTGAACAACGGGTTCAGACGGTAAAAAGGATGATTACCCTGCCACCACAGCCAGTTTCCGCACTGGTGTATTATGAGGATGGCCGCGGTATAAACCTCTGGACGGCGGCTTCCGCACAAGGCCAGTTACTGACAGAACTGGGCTTCACGCTGAGTACTCTGCCCGCTGGCATAAAAACCGAAACCAAACAGGGGAAACGCCAGGATATCGTGCAAATATCCGGTGAAAACACGGCCGACAGTCTGAACGGCAAAAGTCTGCTGCTTTTTGCCGCCGATGACAGCACGGTCAGCAAGCTAAATGCCAACCCATTTCTCAACCATCTGGAGTCAGTAGCGCAGCATCGGGTATGGGCAATGGGGCTGGATACGTTCCGCCTGGATTACTATAGTGCCAGCGATATGCTCAATCACATTGAACAGCATTTCAAAAAACCATAACCGCACGCAGCGAGTGATGCCGGTCGACTCACGGCAGGCATCAGATAGAACCTGTGTTTATTGCTCTTTTTGCCACTCCAGGATTAACGGGCTGGTACCTCACCGGCTTGTTCCTCTGGTTCATTCTCTTGTGCACTACTGAAGGTACAGTGACGTAACGGACGTACGCAGATGGCCAGCAATCCCCCGATCAGAGCAGCGGCGGCACCAAATGACAAGATACTCAGTGCCGGAGTGAGTAACCGTCCCATCATCCCCAGTCCCAATGCTCCCAGAGAATCCCCGCTTACATCCTGCGCGGTACCCAGACTGTTCACCCGCCCCAGCAAGTGATCCGGCGTGTGGCTCTGTATCAGCGTAAATTGCAGCAGAGAAGCGATGGCATTCAGATAGCCATAGCAGACCAGTGCCATTAATGCGGGAAGGATATGCCCAACCAGCCCCAGCGACGTCACCGCCAAAAAAGCGCCTGTAGCACTACCCAGTAGTATCCAGCCCGGCCGCGTCACATGCGATACCCAACCGCTGGTAAAGGCTCCCAGCATCGCCCCCAGCGGGACAGCGGAATACATCAGGCCAACCGCAGAAGGGCCGGCGTGGTAAACGTCATTGGCCAGTACCGGGAAAAGGATACGCATGGCGCCCACAATGCTCACCAGCATGCCAATTAGCACCACACAACCGACCACTTTATTAGTACAGACAAACTGCACGCCACTGACCAGCGCCCGTAGCGGATGCTCCGGCTCACGTGCTCCCGGTTGCAAGGGCGGTAAACGCACCAACGGAATCAATGTGGCCAACGTTCCTATTGCGGCAATGGCGAAATTCCAGCCCACGCCACCTGCAACGATAATCACTCCGCCCAGCGCCGGGGAGAGAATGGCGCCAAGACGCACCGTCAGCATACTCAGCGCCCCTGCGGCAGCGAGGTTTTCACGACCGACCAGCAGCGGAATAACCGCCATTAGCGCCGTCATACCCAACGCACCAAAGAAACCATCCCAGGCGGCCAGCACATAGAGCGCCAACAATGACGGTGAATCAGAAAAAGCATTCATGCTCAGAGCCACAAACCCCAGCCCACAAGTACCACGCGCAAACAGAATCAGCTTGCGGCGATCAAAACGATCGGCCAGCACGCCACCCAGCATCAGACCGATAAACATACCCACGCCATCCAGCGCCACCGCCATACCAACCTGTAGCGTTGACCCGGTCATGGACTGAATTTGTACCGGTACGCCGACTGCCAGCATACCCAGTGCAAATACTGACAACATACGGGCGACAAAGATCGCGCGAAATGGCGCATTGTTTTTCAGCAAGCTGAAATCAAGCAGAATGGACGATTTAGCCATGATTACCTAAACGAAGGTTGAAGGTTATTCATTGACCATACCCTCTGTCAGAGACGGACAGGCAGCTCAATACAAGGTTTATGTCAATGTATTTGATGAAGAACTCATGCTACCATAGCTTATCAATAACATTAATGATAATAATAATCATATAGATTTATATAGAAGAGAGAATGTCATTGGGAATACCACTTCATCAGATTCATCATGACGCTGTCGCGATGCCCCCCCGTTCATATTGTCGTGTTCATACGCGACGCCAGTATGGCGTGGGGATGTGTTTACTGATTATTGTCGTTGTGGTGGCCGCCAGCCTGATACTGGGTGCCAAATCCATTCCACTGGATGTGGTCTGGTCAAGTCTGACGGGTCAGATAACCAACGCAGACAGCACGATTATTCTTGCTGCTCGGCTACCTCGCACTCTTGCCGGTATTATCGTCGGGATAGCGCTGGGTGGCGCTGGCGCCGTGATTCAGGCGCTGACCCGCAACCCGCTGGCCGATCCCGGTATTCTCGGTGTGAATGCCGGGGCCAGTTTTGCCATTGTGATCGGTATTACCGTGTTTGGCATTAACAGCATGGGGTCATGGCTGGGTTTTGCCTGGGCTGGCGTGTTTGTCACCAGTCTGGTGGTGTGGGTTATCGGGACGCTGAGTGGAGGTCGTGTCAACCCGGTACGTTTGACACTGGCCGGCGTGGCGCTAAGTGCCGTATTGATGGGCATTACATCATCTATTTCTCTGCTCAATCCCGAGGCGTTTGATCAACTCCGCTTATGGGAGGCTGGCACGCTGGATATCCGCTCCATGCACAACATCGCGCTGGTCACTCCCGCCATTTTGCTCGGCAGCATACTGGCACTGATAGCGGCCCGGTCACTAAACACCCTCGGCATGGGTGAAGATCTCGCCGCCGCATTAGGCATCCAGGTGATTCTGGTGCGGCTGGTTTCCATCATCGCCATCATGTTGTTGTGTGGTTCAGCCACTGCGTTGGTCGGCCCTATCGGATTTGTCGGGCTGATGATTCCCCATATCGCACGCTGGTGGGCTGGGCCGGATCAGCGCTGGATCCTGCTCTACTCATTCCTGTTCGCCCCTATCCTGCTGCTGAGCGCCGATATTGTTGGTCGTCTGTTGGTGCCGGGGGAGCTGCGGGTTTCAATCATTACTGCCTTTATTGGTGCTCCCGTGCTGATCTGGCTGGTACGGCGGCGTAAAGCCTGAGGAGACACGACATGATTGCTAAAGCGCTGTATTTCAGCACGCCCCGGGACATAATCTGCGGACGCCTATCCAAACGTGTTTTATTAATTAACAGCCTGCTGATTCTGTTAAGCCTGCTGCTGCTGACAGTGGCTATCAGCTACGGCACGTTGCAACTGTCGCCTCTACAGGTCTGGCAAGCCTTCGCCGGTCAGGGTGAGCCTGGAATCATCACCGTGATTACTCAGTGGCGGGCACCGCGCGCCGTGATAGCGCTGCTGTTAGGCGCAGGGTTGGGCATCAGTGGCGGCATTTTTCAGTCGATCATTCGTAACCCGCTGGGAAGTCCTGATGTGGTCGGCTTTAGCACCGGTGCCTATACCGGCGCACTGACGACCATTATCCTGCTCAATGGCAGCTACTATCAAATCGCTGGCGGCGCGGTACTGGGCGGCATGATTACGGCGGTACTGGTTTATTTGCTGGCCTGGCGCGATGGCATCGTCGGTTTTCGACTCATTATTGTCGGCATTGCCATCGGTGCCATTCTGACCGCGTTCAACACCTGGCTGATCATTACCAGCTCGTTGGAACATGCAATGACCGCCGCACTATGGGGCGCAGGGACACTGAATGGCGTCACCTGGACTAAAAGCCAGCCCGCACTACTGTTGGTACCGCTGGCAACCATCGCGGCATTGCTGATGGCTAAACGCCTTCAACTACTGGAAATGGGTGATGACAGCGCACGTGCGCTGGGTGTCAATGCCGAAGCCAGTCGCCTGTGCCTGATGTTGTCTGGCATTATTCTGACTGCCGTAGTGACCGCCACCGCCGGGCCCATTTCGTTTATTGCACTTGCCTCACCACAGATTGCACGCCGCTTGACCTGCGCCAGTTCGATCCCCCTATCCTCGGCGGCTATGATTGGCGCCATTTTGCTACTGAGCGCGGATATTGTGGCCCAGCATACTTTTACCCATATGCAGCTACCCGTTGGGGCTGTCACCGTCAGCATCGGTGGTATTTATCTGATCTGGCTGCTGATTCGTGAATCACGCCATTAACCGTCACTGAAGAGTAGAACATCAATGCCACCTCTCTTGCACGCTTCAAACCTGACACTTGGGTATGACAATAAAATCATTGCGAATGACCTGAGCGTGACCATTCCACAAAATCTGTTCAGCGTCATCATCGGTCCCAACGCTTGCGGTAAATCGACCCTGCTGCGTGCACTGTGCCGACTGCTAAAACCACAGGCGGGGGAAGTGTTGCTGGATGGGAAAAATATTCATCAGATCCCCACCAAAGCTCTGGCACGTCAGCTTGGTTTATTACCGCAACACACTATCGTTCCAGACAACATTACCGTGACTGATCTGGTCGCTCGTGGTCGGTATCCGCATCAGAGTCTGCTTCGTCAATGGAGTCAAGCCGATAGGGAAGCGGTCGAACAAGCGATGATAGCGACAAATGTGAGTGCGCTGGCCGAGCGCAACGTGGATGAATTATCCGGTGGGCAACGCCAGCGGGTGTGGGTCGCCATGGTACTGGCGCAGCAGACACCGCTGTTACTGCTGGATGAACCAACGACCTGGCTGGATATCACACACCAGATTGACTTGTTGGACTTGTTCCGCGAGCTGAATCAACAGCATGGCCGCACACTGATCGCCGTACTGCATGATCTAAATCAGGCCTGTCGTTATGCCGATCATCTGATCGTAATGCATGCCGGACGCGTAATCGCCCAAGGTAAACCGACCGATATCATTAACGCGGAGTTGGTCAAGGAGGTGTTTGGCATGTCCTGTATCATCATTGACGACCCGGTATCTCACACACCGCTTATCGTTCCATGCGGGCGCTATCACTTCGCGCCCGGCAGTCAGCCAGACTGAAAACCTTCCCGTTTTTCTTGCTGGAGGGTTACCACGGAACAACGCTCACCACGGCCCGAGAAAGCGGTTTAACGCTGGCTATAAACATGGCCGGGAAACGAGTTCCCCCGCGACCCGGCCATTGTCAGCACCACTATGCCAGTTCCGAATATTCCGCCAACAACCGATTCAGCAACGGCCCCAGACGCTCCAGCGATGCCGGGGAGAGGATATCAGCATGCTCACAAGGCTGCGGATATAGTGCCAGAGAGCTCACATACGGTGCCCAGGTTGACTGAATATCCATTCCCGCAGGTAGCGTGTGCGTCGCCACAAACAGGGTCGCTTCACCGTGATAATCCGGAGTGGCGGCCTGCGAAAGCAGACGCACTGCATCCTTATAATTCGCCACGATGCTGTTGAACATGGCAGCCTTTTCAGCGCGCAGTTGTGGATCGGTTTCCTCTTCCGCCGCCGCCATAAACGCTGTCTGTTCACGCGCCACTTCGTGACGCGCTTCCTCTTCACTCGGCCCGCTCCAGTCCTGCCCTTCCACCGGATAGGTATCCAGCAATCCCAGAAAAGCCACCCGTTCACCAACCTGCGTTAAACGTGCGGCGATGCCGTGAGCGAGCGTACCGCCCAGCGAATACCCCAACAGGAAATACGGCCCCTGTGGCTGAATGTGACGAATGGTGGCCAGATAGCGTTCGCACATCTCCTCCAGCGAATCACAATCGGCAATCCCACCCTGTGGTCGTGGCGACTGTAAGCCGACCAGCGGATAACGTCCGCTCAGATAACGCAGCAGTCCCGTATATTGCCAGGCAAAGCCCGATGCCGGATGCAGACAGAATAGTGTCGGTCCCCGACCGGCGCGCAATGGCAGAATGTCACCCATCCCCCGGTTTTCCGCTGAATCGGCATCCGTCGTGCCGTCCAACAGTGCAGCGATATTTTCAACGCTACGTGCCACCATGATCTGCCCGACGGATAACGACCGGTTCAGACGACGACGGATGTCCGCCGCCAGACGCATCGCCAACAATGAATGACCGCCCAAAGCGAAGAAATCGTCATCAGCAAAGACCGTTTCGCGTTCCAGTACATCGGCAAATAGCGTCGCCAGTAAACGTTCGCCGTCCGATTTGGGTAAACGTCCGCTATTCTGTGGCGCGGCTGGTGCTGGCAACGCGTTGCGATCCAGCTTGCCATTGGCGCTGAGTGGGAAATTGTCCATTTGCACATAGCTGACCGGCAGCATGTGGGCAGGTAATTGCCGCGCCAGCGCCTGATGTAATGCATCAGTATCCAGAGATATTCCTTCCTGCGGGATCACCCATGCCATCAGTTGGCGGGCATCCGCGCCACGCAAGCGATTTCCGTGTTCCCCCAGTTCCCGGGCGCACACCACCACCTGTGCGATACCGGACTGTGCCAGCAGTTGCTGCTCGATTTCACCCAGCTCGATGCGTTGTCCACGGATTTTTAGCTGATCGTCACTACGACCAAGATATTCCACCGCGCCGTCATCCAGCCAGCGGGCGATATCACCCGTGCGATACATCCGTTCGCCTGACGCAAAAGGATCGGCGATAAAACGGCTCGCCGTCAGATCTGGACGTCGCCAATAGCCTTCCGCCAGTTGCACACCACACAGATAGAGATCACCCGCGACACCAACAGGAACCGGGCGCAGATAGCGATCCAGTATATATAACCGGGTATTCCATACTGGTTTCCCGATCGGAACGCCTGGCGCATAACACCGTGCCAGCGCGTCACCCGACGCAGGCTGATATGTAACGTCTACGGCTGCTTCCGTCGGGCCATACAGGTTATGCAACGGCGCGGCAACCAGCGCTTGATAACTTTCTGCCAGATCTCGCGACAGCGCTTCACCGCTACAAAATACGCGCCTCAAGCTATCGCATCCAACGTCCCGACGCTGGCGCATTTCCAGCGCGCCGACCCAGGCGGCCAGCATTGACGGCACAAAATGCAGGGTAGTGACGGCATAATCGGCAATCAGTTGCAGCAGCGCATCCGGATCGCGATGCGCTTCCGGCGGCGCCATGACCAGACGTGCGCCGGTCATCAACGGCCAGAAGAATTCCCACACCGATACGTCAAAGCTGCATGGCGTTTTCTGCAATACCACATCATCGTCAGTGAGCGCGTAACAATCCTGCATCCACCACAAACGATTAACGATCGCCTGATGGCTAACCACCACACCTTTGGGACGCCCGGTTGAACCGGAGGTATAAATCACATAAGCGGCCTGTCGCGGGTCCACCGCCACCACTGATGATACCGGCTGCGGATCCACCTCCGCCGCCAGCTGATCCAACAGCAGTGTCATGACGAGTGGCGCAAAACGCGACTGTAAGTGACTTTCGGTAATAATCAGCCGGGGTTGAGCGTCATTCACCATTAACGACAGGCGATCATCAGGGTAGCCCGTATCCAGCGGCAACCAGGCGGCACCCGCTTCCAGAATCGCCATCAGCGCCAAACTGAGCCGTACTGAACGCGGCAACGCCACCGCCACGATGTCTCCCGGCCGCACCCCGGCGCTCATCAATCGTTCCGACAGCAAACGGGTTTGTATCCGCATCTGACGGTAAGTCAGTTGATGTTCTCCGTCTACCAACGCCACACGTTCCGGTGTGCGGTACGCCTGTGCGGCCACAGCCTGATGCAGGGTTCCTGCGGGAACGGAATGATCGGTCTGATTGATGGTAGCCAGCAGCGCTTGCTCGTCCGAAGTCTGTAGCGCCCATTCGTTAAGCGGCACTTCTGGTCGTCTAATCAGTTGCTCCAGCAACATCAACAAGCGCTGCGCCAAACGATGGGGCTGCGGTACGTTCGCCCGATACTCCATTAGCAGACGCAAACGTTCGCCGGGTAATACCAGCAGAGTCAACGGATAATGGGTGTAACCACGGTTGTGGATACCGTCACAACGTACCCCCATCGCGCCTTCACCGGGTACACCATGATCAGGGTAGTTTTCCACCACCAACAGGGTATCAAAAAGTGTACCGCTGCCAGCCAATTGCTGAATCTCTCCCAGACCCAGATCATCATGCTCAATCAGTTGAATTTGCTGAGCCTGCAAACCGGATAGCTGGCTTAATAGCGATTGTTGCACATCCAGTCGCACTCGTACCGGCAGCGTATTACTGAATAACCCGACATGCTGCTCCAGACCGTCGATCTGACCGAAGCGCCCCGACACCGGAGAGCCGAAAATGACATCATCAAATCCGCTGTAGGCACTCAATAACACACCCCAGATACCCTGCATCAAGGTATTGAGCGTTAGCCCATGCTGCCGGCAACAACTTACCAACCCCTGTTCGAGCGCGGGTTCCAGCAACAGTTCCAGTTCACTGACCTCACTGGTAGGCGCCGACTCGCCAAACAGCAGGGTCGGACGGACACCTTGCAAAACGCTCTGCCAGTGCTGACGGGAAATGGCGCGATCTCGTGCCACCAGTCGACGAATAACGTCAGAATAGCTGACACAATGCGCATCCAGCGCGGCTTCGCCATGGTGTAATACGGTGAACAGATCGCGCAACAATACCGGTGTCGACCATCCATCCACCACCAGATGGTGGGCGGTAAGAAACAGCGTATAACGTGGTTCATCGGCATGCTGAACCAGCAGTGCATGAAGCATGGCGCCCGGTTGATGAAACAGATCCCGTGCCAGCTCCGCTTTTTCCAGCGCCAGCAACGCTGCCGCCTCGTTCTGTGTGTCCAGTGCCGGCAACGACTGCACATCTAACGACCAGTAAGCCGTGTCATCACGCAGTAACGGTAATAACTGTAACGGTGTCAACGTCTGTTCAGTATCGAAACGGGCCGCCAACTGAGGGTGATGGCGCACCACCGCTTCCAGCGCACGACTGAGATGCGCCGCCGGAAGCGAGCCGCTTAATGACAGACGGGTTAGCGAATTATAACTCCCCGCCGTTTCAGACACCTGGGCATGAAACAGTAATCCGAGTTGTAGCGGCAGAACTGGCAACACATCAGCCAATGGTCCATACGTTCGTGTCAATTGGGCTAGATCGTCGTCCGTTACTCTCGGCAGAGCAACGTCCGCAGCAACCAGTGTGTCAGCCGCCCGCAGGGGATCCTGTTGAGCGAACGCCAGCAGCGTATTCACCGCCTGAGCCATTTCCCGATGCAGTTCATCAATATCGTGTTCGGTAAATATGCTCTCGGCCCACCCCCAGTTAATCGCCAGACGGGAATCTTCCGGGTGCTCATCAACAAAAATATTCACTTCCAGCGCATGGCCCAGACGCATCTGACGGTCTTGCGCCACCGCGAACGCATCACGGAAATGGTGTGGCGTGCGCTGGGGCGTCCATTCGCCCTCCCCGGCAGCAAAGCGCCCCAGGTAGTTGAAGAGGATTTCCGGCGCATACTGTCGCTCCAGTGTAGCCAGCACATTTTCGTTGTCGGTATCCAGATAACGCAGCACGCCGTAGCCAATACCGCGATCCGGCACCGCCCGCAGAACACGCTTTACCGCCCGGATAGCCTGCCAGGGCAGATCATCACCCACGGTGGACCAGCCAATCTGCACCGGATATTCTGCCGTCAGCCAGCCGACCGTACGCGCCAGATCCACACCATGCCCGGCGTCGATACGCCCATGAGATTCCAGCGTGAAACGCAGTTGGGAAACTGTATATCGCCGAGCGCATGCCATGCTCAATGTACACAGCAGCACTTCTTCGACACTGGCCCGATAGTAGCGAGGCAGCACCCCCAGCAACGCCGCAGTTTGCGCCGTTCCCAGCAAAAGACGTTTTTCACACTGTGTGTGCTGACAATCGTATTCACGATCCAGCTCCCGGTGTCCCAGCCTCGGCACCGCGTCTTGCAGCATCGACTGCCAGAATGGCAGTTCAGCTCGCCGCCGTGGCATATCCGCCTGTAGATAGGCTGACCAATCATGCAGGGAGTACTCTTCCGCCGCCAGCGTGATAGCCTGCCCGGCCATTGCGGCATTTGATGCCTGTTGTAATTCGGGCAACAGTACCCGCCACGACACGCCATCCACCACCAGATGATGGATCACCAGCACCAACCCGCAAGACTGGTGTTCGTCTTGCAGCAGCGCCGCCTGAACCATCCGACCGGCGGCAGAATCCAGTTGTTCGATGACTGCTTCAAACGCCAGTTCCGCGCTGGAGGCCAGATCATCGGTTACTGTCCATACACAACCACGTGCCGTGACCTCAATCGGGGGTGTTTCACCAACAATCAGCCGATTGTCGCGAGTAAACGCCGCTAATGCCGGATGCGCTGTAGTCAGTGCGGCCAGCGCCTGCTCGACATGCGTTAGCTGTAACCCGGCCGGCACCTGTAAAAATACACCGTGTGCGAAACAACAATCGACTCCCTGTTGTTGCGCAAACCAGTGCAAAATCGGCAGTCCGTCAATGGCGCCCTGTTGCAGCACCGACGGCAGGGTATTCCCCGCATCAACCGGCTGCATCGCCAATACCATCCGTGCCGGAGTTCGTTGAGCAAAGATTTCCCGTGGACGTAACTGCCAGCCGGCCCGACGCAATAACGTTCCCAACCCCATAGCGGAAATACTGTCGCCGCCCAAGGCGAAGAAATCATCATCGGCTCCCATACGTTCCAGCCCCAGCAACGCGGCAATCGACTGGCAAAGCAGGGCTTCCTGCTCATTTTTCGCCTCACGCCCCTGCGTCAGAGCAACCGGCTGTGGCCGAGGCAACGCCTGACGGTCGATTTTCCCGTTGACGGTCAGCGGTAACGTCTCCATCACCACCAGTACGGACGGCAGCATATACTCGGGTAATTGCGTCGCCAGTTGCGCCAGCAGACCGCCGGAAATATCCGCCGTTGCGCGCAAAGCATCATCCGGCACCGAGCAATAACCAATCAATCGATGTGTGACGCCTATCGATTCCGCAATAACTACCGCGGTACTGACCTGCGGTAGCGCAACCAGCGCATTTTCCACTTCGCCCAGCTCAACCCGGAAACCACGAACTTTAATCTGGTGATCCACCCGCCCGATAAATGCCAACTGACCATCGCTACGCCAGCGCATCAGATCACCGGTACGGTACATTACCTCGCCGCAGCGGAACGGATTGGCCACAAAGCGAGCTGCCGTCAGATCCGGACGACGCAGATAACCCCGCGCGATCCCCGCGCCGGCGATGTATAGCTCTCCCGCCACACCCGGTGGTACCGGCTGTAAACGATGATCCAGCAACCAGACCTCAGTATTGGCGACCGGTCGACCGATTACCGGTTGATCCGCCACCCGAATGCTGGCCCCCAATGTGTCGATGGTATATTCCGACGGCCCGTAGTAGTTGTGAATATCGATCTCCGGATGCTGCTGCATAAGTTGCCACAGCCGTGGTGTGGCCGCTTCGCCGCCAATCATGATGAAGGCCGGTTGGTGATTGTCAGGTTCCAGCAAACCGCTGTCGATCAACTGTGATAAGAATGAGGGTGTGATATCCAGTAAATCGATGGGCATCTGCTTCATGTGCTGCACCAGCGCCCAGGCATCACGACGTAACTCTTCATCGAAAATACACAGTTCACTGCCCAGCATCAGGCAAAACAGCGGTTCCCATGACGAGTCAAACGAGAATGACGCGCTATGACCGGCGCGCATACGACGACCGTGTTGCCGAGAAAATTTTTCAATCGCCGGACCAAACAGCAAGGTGGCATGGGAAAGCAGCAGATTTAGCAACCCACCGTGAGTGCTCATCACCCCTTTCGGCCGTCCGGTTGAACCAGAGGTATAGATCATGTAGGCCAGATGTTCGCTGCGCAGAGTTTCACGACGTTCGGCATTGCTCACCGGTAACGGCGACATGGCATCACATGCAGCCCGTACCACAGCATCATCCAGATATAACCTCTGCGACAGTTCCGGCAGTTGCGGCGCAACCGCTCGATACGTCAGCAGCAGCACCGGTCTGGCATCCTCGCACATCAGCATCAGACGTTCTCGTGGATAATCCAGATCCAACGGCATATAGGCGGCACCGCTGGCCAGTACACCGAAAATAGCCACCAGAGAATCCACCGAGCGAGGAATACCGATCGCCACCACATCTTCAGATCCCACGCCCTGATCTATCAATACCCTCGCCAGCCGCATCACTCTGGCCGACAACTCCTGGTAGCTGAGCCGCTCATCGCCACAGATCAACGCTACCGCATCCGGCTGTTTTACTACCTGCTGTAAAAACATATCCAGTACGGATTCCACGCCGGAAGGCATACTCAGGAGTGGACCGCTGCCCCAACCAGCAACACGCTGTCGCTCAGCGTCGTTGATCAATGGCAGTAGACCAATCGCCTGTTGTGGTTGCTGCACCAATTGATGCAGCAGGTAATCGATACGCTCGGCATGCCATTGCAGCGTCTGCCGATCATAACGTGTCGGATTGGCCACCAGCTCCAGATGAAGTGTGCCGTCATGGAAACCGAGCTCAAATTCCAGATCGTCGATCGGCCCCATCGCTAATGTATGAGTGACGGCAGGTACCCCATTCAGCCGCAGTTCAGTGTTATAGATCTTGAAATTGATAACCGGGCCATACAATTCTTGGCTGCTGCCCACCAGGCCAAGGTCACGCCGCAGTTGTTCCGCCTCATAACGTTGATGGAGACGTACCGTCTTGATCTCACGCACCAATGCCAGTGTAACGTCGATCAGCGTCATATCCGGTTGCAGAGTCAGTTGCAGCGGCAATACGTTAACCACTGGGCCCGTGGCGCATAACGCCTCCGAACCCATACGCCGCATAAATGGGAAACCCACCGACAAACGTGATTCCCCGCTCATTCGGTAGAGGTAGACATATAACGCCGCCATCACGATCTCTGCCGGCTGTACCTGCTGTAACCGCGTATCGCATTTCAGTGCATCAAACAGTGACGCATCGACTGATAAATGTTGATGTAGCGTGCGGGTTCCTTCAGGTACCGGATCGCATACTTCTGTCGCCAGCGAGACTGGCGTGGGTAAGTCACTGGCATGTTGCTGCCAGAATGCAGCGGCGCATTGATAAGCCGGTGTGTTCTGCCAGTGCTGATATTCCTCTACCACCCGCACGAATGGGACAAATGGCGTGTCGGCGGGTTGTCGTCCGCGACACAGCGCATTATAGATATCCACAATACGTCGGGTCAGCGCATCAAAAGCGAAACCATCCAATTGCAGATGATGGAAGCGCTGATACCAAAACCAGCGTTCGGGATAGTCTGAAACGCGTATCACGACCTGACGATATAACGGACGCTGCCCATCAGCCGACAGTTCAGCGGCGAGGTCGTCAGCCATCAGCGCACGTGCGGTAGCCTCGCCTTCCGCCTCTTGACTCACGTCCAGCCATTCCGGGGCGATAACCTGCTGCGGCGTCCATCGTCGGGGAATGCGCTGTAACGGCGTACCCTCATCGTCCAGATAAAAACAGGCATGAACCGTATCCGCCTCCGCCAATCCCTGACGAATGGCGGCATCAAGACAGCGACGATCCAGACTCCCGCACAATTCAACAGCATGCGCCACAGTAAACGTATTACGTTGGCTAGCGATTTGATCAGCAATCCAGATGCCAGGCTGGGCGGCAATCAGGGGCAGTTCCAGATATTCCGCCTGAACATCAGGCGTTAACATTGTTTCAGACACGTTGTTTTCCTTACTTCGCAACGGGGAAATATCGCAATACCGGCTGATGATTCACGCTTTCAGCGTTCAGTCACCGATATGGTTTTCAGGTCAGCCGGTCGCATGTCGAGCCAGTGATTTTCGATGTACTCAATACAAGACGCTCGCGATTGTGGTCCGAATATCCTTTCCCACCCCGTGGGTAATGCCGCGAATACCGGCCACAGGCTGTATTGCCGACGTTCATTCATCAGCACTGAAAAGACCAAGCTTTCATCATCAAACGGGTTTTGCTGTTCCTGATGCATTCATATCACCTCATCTGTTGGTTTCATTCCTATCCGGCCACATCAGCCAGCAACCAGCGAGTGCCATCAATCAGGCCACCGCGCCAGCAGAGCGCATCATGACCACCGGCGTAGACGCGGTAATTCACCCGATGTCCGGCGGCGACCAGAGCCTGGTTCATCTGCTGATTGACAAAATCAATATCTTGTTCACGATCACCCGCTTCCTGAAAGATGGTCAGTGGCGTTTGCGCGCCGACACCTTGTCGTACCTGTTCCACCAGCCAACCGGGTTCATGACTGTCGCACGCGTTAAACTGGGTGATGAACTTCAGATTCGGCCACCAGAACGAACCGGATTGGGTCAGCACCCGACCAAATCGGTGTGGCCAGTGCAAACCGGCATACAGCGCCGCCAGGCCACCATAACTTTGGCCGGCTACCACGGTTCGCTGCGGATCATCGCTAAAAGAGGTGTGCTGTGCCGCTAACGGCAGCAGCTCGGTCTGAACGGCCTGCCAGAAATTTGCGTTGCACGTCAGCTCCCGCTCACGACAATCCATGTCAATCACATCAATGAATAACCAAACTGCTGGCGGTAACTGGCCATTGGCCGTTTCTACCTCCAGTGCGGAGTACAGTGGTATTTCCTCGGCCCAGTTCTGTCCATCCAACACAATAACCAGTGGGCGCTGCGCCAGTAGTTCAGTATCACCCGTGCTATACAGCCAGATACGTCGCTGATTACGCAGTTGTAGGCTTTCCCATTGAAAAATCTGCAACCGCCGACGGTCCGGCGCGGTTGCTTGCCCCTGATCCAATGCCAGCCATGCCTGTTGAGGCGGGGCATACGGCATATGAGCCGCAGAAAGAGACTCGCCCCAATGGGTGAGATGTGGTTGTAGTGGATTAAGCGGATCGGCAATGGCATGCGGAAACAATGAGCACCACCACTCGCGTTGTTGCTGGCAACGTTGTTGATGATCACCGCTAAACGCCGGCGGCAATTGCTTCCCGGTAATCGGAATCAAGCTGTAACTTCCGCGCCAATCATTTTCAATATCCAGTGACCAATACCAGACATCCGTTCCGGCCAGACGCTGCAAACTTTGCGGCTGAAAACTGTGGTGGTCAGTAACACCGTTGACATCAATGTAAACCTGCTGAATGGCGGACTGCCGTTCATCTCCGGCAGGATCGCGCCAAAAGAACGTCACTCGCACTCGTTTCCCATCCAATGATTCCACTAACGGCGTACCCATACTGGCGATACCACGCCACCAGTTTTCCACCCCCGCCGTCGGCGATGAAATGAGTTCTGCTGCGCAACCCGACGACTGCGTTTCTGACATGTAAACCTCCCAGGTTATGGCCTCTTCAATTTGCTTACACTTAGTTAACAAAACTAATGATTTATATAAAAACACATAGTCAGACACACAAAAACAAATAATATTGAGAATTATTTACATTTGCAATAAGATGACGACCTCTCTTTTCATGAGAGTGAGAAACCAACGTGGTTTACGGGCTACCAATCTGAAAATTCATACCACACGCTAATCGCGTGAGGTGATTAACGTGGATTTTCGGCACATGCCATAACCGACATGGTTCAAAACAGCTGATGTATTTAAAACAATGCCGTCTTCTGAAGGGATCACTACATGTTTAAAACGACAAAAAAACCATTAGAAAATATGATGTTTTTGCACACCGATAATCGCAGCATGCCGCTTGTTTTGGCGTCTGCTCTGCTCATGACGCCGCTGGCGCATGCTGCGGTAGCAGCTAATACAGCAAACACCAGCGACACCATTGTTGTCAGCGCTGACACTACAGAAAGTGTTACCGCACCACTGCAAGGGATCGTGGCCAAAGAGAGCGCCTCAGGCACCAAGACCAATACCCCACTGGTGAAAACACCACAGGCCATCAGCGTGGTAACCCGTGACCAGATGGACGCACAGGCGGTTTCCTCGGTAGCAGACGCCTTTAACTACTCCAGCGGTGTCGTCACCAACTATCGGGGTTCTTCCAACCGCAATGATGAAGTTATCTCCCGTGGCTTCCGCTATACCGCCAAATTTCTTGATGGCCTGAGTTATGGTCTGAGCGGCCAGGGCGCCGCACTGGGTAAAATTGATCCCTGGTTGCTGGAACGTGTCGAGTTAGTGCATGGTCCGGCGTCAGTCCTTTACGGACAGGTAAATCCCGGTGGGATGATCAACATGACCAGCAAACGCCCGACGGCTGAAGAGATCCACAAAATACAGTTCAGCACAGGGAACCAGCATCTGGGCGAGGCGGCGTTTGATTTTGGCGGCGCGTTAAATGACGATAAAACGCTGCTTTACCGTTTGAACGGTATCGCCAGCACCAAGCATGAATTCGTCAAGGACTCCAAACAACAACGGGTAGCGATTGCGCCAGCGATTACCTGGCTACCAAACGCCGATACCAGTTTTACACTGCTGACCAGCTACCAGGATGACCCGAAGGCTGGATTCCGTAACTTTCTGCCAGCCTACGGCACAGTCTTGGGAAACAGTACCGGCACGGTACCTTATGATCTGAATGTCAGTGATCCGAACTATAACCAGTCAAAGCGGGAACAAACCTCAATAGGGTATATCTTCGATCACTCCTTTAATGACGTATTCTCCTTCCAACAAAACGTCAGATACAGCCAGTTGAATGAAAAATATAAGTATCTCGTTTACACCACCGGGGGTTCAGAAACCAGCACGATACTATCCCGACGTCAGCAACGGGAAGAGACTGAGGTCGATGAATTCGGCGCGGATAACCAGCTAAAAGCAAAGTTTGATACCGGTGAAGTCAAACATACCGCTGTTGGTGGTCTCGACTATAAATGGCAAAATCGTGACTATAAGTACTGGCGATTGGGGGGCAGTCAGTATGATTTTGACTGGGCTAATCCTGTTTATGGCGGGTCTGCCATTGTGGATGACAGTGCATTGAACCTCATGACCAGCACCAAGAAAAAACTGACTCAAGTCGGGGTCTACCTGCAAGATCAGTTGGAATGGAACCGCTGGAATCTGCTGCTGTCTGGTCGTCATGACTGGAGTGAAGTCCGCACACTGGATCGCACAACTGACAGCACAACCCAGCAGAATGACCATAAGTTTACCGGTCGTACCGGCCTGCTGTATGCCTTTGACAACGGCATTTCTCCTTATATCAGTTACAGCACTTCGTTTGAGCCCAACCTGGATAATGGCGCCCCTGGCTCCGATCCATTCAAGCCCACGACCGGCGAACAAAAAGAGGTCGGAGTGAAATTCCAGCCCAAAGGCAGTAACACACTACTGACCGTATCACTGTTTGATATCACCCAGAAAAACATTACCTCTTACAACAGCGTGCTTGGTTATAACGAACAAATCGGCAAAGTAAAATCCAAAGGGGTGGAAACCGAGGTACATGCGCAACTGACGCCGGAAATCAGCCTGATGGCGGCATATACCTATACTGATGCGGTCACCAAGGAGAGCAACACCGCCAACCAGATCGATAAGAGCCCGTCATCAATTCCTCGCCATACCGCGTCAGCCTGGGGCAGCTACCACTTCCTGGACGGCGCGTTGAAAGGCGTTACCGTTGGCAGCGGTGTGCGTTATATCGGCACCAGTTATGGTGATAACGCCGAGAGTTTCAAGGTTCCCTCATATGCCTTGTATGACGCCATGGTCCGTTACGATCTGGCCGAAGCGTCGCCACACCTGAAAGGGGCGGCGGTACAGCTCAACGTCAATAACCTGGCAGATAAACATTATGTCGCGTCCTGTAGCGGCACTACCTCCTGTTTCTATGGCAGTGGTCGTAGCATTGTCGCCACCGTCAGCTACAGCTGGTAACCCATAGTTATAACGCCGGGGCACGACGCCCCGGTCTGAAGGGCAGGCGCGGATAGCGTTGCACCGTGTCCTGAAGAAGTCACATGCACTAACCGTCGTTCATTTATCTGTAATCGGTACATTTACCTATAGAAATGCGAATCGCACCTGCTGCGATGCTCATTTAACAGACATAAGGAACAAACCGTGTCTATTCAATCTGCTCAGCCTTTATTTGCTCACTCCTCGTCTCTGGATATCAGCGATCTTCATCATGACGATTTTCTTTTCCTGTCACCCGATAAAAGTCTGCATACTCACGGATGTTATGCGTCACTAACGCACCCGGTTGATGATGGCGCGATGCTCAACGGCCATTTTCAGCATCAGGTTCGTCAGTTATTCGCCCAGGCACACCGCGATGGTATTGAAAAACCGCTGATTGTTGGTGCTATCCCTTTTGATAAAAAGCAGCCAGCCAATCTGTTTATACCACAGCGTCAACACTGGTTTTCGCGCGATACGCTGGCAACCGGTGCACAAACAGAAGCGGCTATCCGTATCCGTCAGCTGCGCCAAATACCGGCCAACGCAGACTTTTGCCAAATGATCCGTGAGGGTGTTAATGCCACCCGCAGTGGCATACTGGATAAAGTGGTACTTTCCCGCCTGCTGGAGATAGAAACCGATCAGCCGCTAGACTCAATCCACCTGTTATTACAGCTTAATCAGCAGAACCCCGGTAGTTATAACTTTCATGTGCCGCTGGCTCAGGGCGCGCTGCTGGGAGCCAGCCCGGAACTCTTGTTACATAAACAGGGCAATCACATCACCTCTCAGCCCTTGGCCGGTTCCGTCCGCCGTAGCGAAGATTCCGGCGAAGATAGCCAACTGCGCCAATCATTGCTGGATTCAGCCAAAGATCGTCACGAGCATAGCCTGGTAATCAGAGAGATGCGGCACGTGCTGGCCCCTCGCTGTCGCACATTACAGATACCGGGAACCCCTTCTCTACTCAGCACGCCAGTGCTGTGGCATCTGGCGACCCACATTATCGGTGAAGTCAGTGATCCACTGGAGAATGCACTGTCGATCGCCTGTCTGTTGCATCCGACGCCGGCGTTATGCGGTGCGCCATATCAGCAGGCTAAAAACCTGATCGACAAACTGGAACCGTTTAACCGTGAACGCTTCGGCGGCATTGTCGGATGGTGTGATGCACAAGGTAATGGTGAATGGGTGGTGACCATCCGCTGCGGTGAAGTGCATAAGAACAGCATCAGACTATTTGCCGGTGCCGGTATTGTGCCAGACTCACAGCCCACGGCGGAGTGGCACGAAACCGGCGTCAAATTAAGCACCATGTTGCGCGCCTTTGGTCTGAGGCAGGATGAGGAGTGTGCGGCATGAGTATTGAATTCACTCGCTGGCCGGCAGAGCGGGAACAACGCTACCGGGAACGTGGATATTGGATCGATTTGCCACTGTGCGATATTCTTGATCGTCAGGCCAACAACGATGCTATCGCCCTGATCTGCGGTGAGCGGACGTTCAGTTACCGCCAGCTACACCAATCTGCCAATCGTCTGGCTTCCGCGCTTCTGCGCCGCGGGGTGCAACATGGGCAAACCGCACTGGTACAATTGGGGAATATCGCCGAATTTTACCTGACCTATTTCGCACTGTTACGCGCTGGTATAGTGCCGGTGAATGCCCTGTTCAGCCATCAGCGCAGTGAACTGAGTGCCTATGCCGAACAGATCACCCCGGCATTACTGATCGCCGATCGCAGTCACAGCCTGTTTCACGATGACAGTTTCATTCAGGAATTACAGCAGCGTTACCCTTCCCTGCAACACATTATACTACGTGGCGATAATGGCTCCCCCGACGATCTGACGATATTGCTACAGGCAGAAACGCCTATATTGCCAACCGCCCCTACGTCGGCTGACGATGTCGCCTTTTTCCAGCTTTCCGGCGGGAGTACCGGCACGCCCAAGCTGATCCCACGTACGCACAACGATTACTACTACAGCATTCGTGCCAGCGTGGAGATCTGCCATTTTGATCACCATACCCGCTACCTGTGTGCCTTACCGGCAGCCCATAACTATCCGATGAGTTCACCGGGAGCATTGGGCGTATTTTTCGCCGGCGGCAGCGTGGTGATGGCGAGTGATCCCAGTGCCACCAGCTGTTTTCCACTCATTGAACGTCATCAAATTAATGTCACCGCGCTGGTACCGCCGGCCGTCACGTTATGGCTGGAAGCCATCGAACTATGCGGGAACAACACCCCGCTACACAGTCTCAGGCTACTGCAAGTCGGTGGCGCTCGCTTGAGTGAAGCGCTGGCCAGACGTATTCCGGCCTGCATCGGCTGCCAGTTACAGCAGGTTTTCGGTATGGCGGAAGGTCTGGTGAACTATACCCGGCTAGATGACGATGAAACTCATCTGTTCACTACGCAAGGGCGTCCTATCAGTGAGGATGATGAAGTGTGGGTCGCCGATGACGAGGGAAATCCCTTGCCATACGGGCAAGTGGGTCGACTGATGACCCGCGGCCCTTATACCTTCTGTGGTTACTATCGCAGCCCGCACTACAATCATCAAGTTTTTGATAAAAAAGGATTTTACTGTTCTGGCGATCTGGTTATCCAGACAGAAAACGGTTACTTGCAGGTTGTTGGCCGGGAAAAGGACCAGATTAATCGTGGCGGAGAAAAAATTGCCGCAGAAGAGATTGAAAACCTGTTGTTACGCCACCCTGGGGTGATAAACGCCGCGCTGGTGGCAATTCCGGATCCATTGATGGGTGAAAAAAGCTGTGCCTTTATCGTCGCCCGCGAAAACATCAAACCCGTGGCTCTACGTCGCCATCTGCGAGAACAAGGTATTGCCGACTATAAATTGCCGGATCGTTTTGAACATATCTCGTCATTGCCCGAAACACCGGTAGGCAAAGTTGATAAACAGCGGTTGCGCCAGCTCGCACAAGCAGCGCGCTCAACCTTAATTGCAGGAGAATAACCCATGAGCATCCAGAAACTGACTGACTACCCCCTTCCCACATCCGGTGAACTGCCTGGCAATAAAGTGAACTGGCCATTGGAACCACAACGAGCCGCGTTGCTGATTCATGATATGCAGGACTACTTTCTGAATTTCTGGGGCGAAAACAGCGCGCTGACCACTCAGTTGATTCAGAATATTGTGCGCCTGAAACGCTTTTGCCGTCAGCAAGGTATCCCGGTATTTTATACCGCCCAACCCAATCATCAACACGATGCCGACCGAGCCTTGCTCAACGATATGTGGGGACCAGGTATCAATCGCTATCCCGAACAACAAAAAATTGTTGCGGCCCTGACGCCGGAAATCACCGATACCGTACTCGTCAAATGGCGCTACAGTGCGTTCCAGCGATCCACGCTGGAACAACAGCTCAGTGATGCCGGTTGTAATCAGCTGATGATATGTGGTGTCTATGCGCATATCGGTTGTTTGACCACAGCCAACGACGCCTTCATGCGAGATATCAAACCCTTCATGGTCGCCGATGCACTGGCTGATTTCTCGCGAGAAGAACACATGATGGCGCTGCGCTATACCGCAGGTCGTTGCGGATGTGTGATAACCACCGATCAGTTGCTGGCAACCACACCATCCCCCATGAGTTACAGCCCATCACGCCTGCGAGCCGAGTTACTGCCACTGCTGGATGACGATAGCGCCGACATTGGCGATGATGAAAACCTGCTCGATTACGGGTTGGACTCCGTGCACATTATGTCGTTGGTCGCGCGTTGGCGACAGGCTGGTCACGACCTGGACTTTATCTCGCTGGTGAAAAAACCCACCATTAGTCACTGGTTGTCGCTGCTCAATGCCCTACAACGGGAGGAAGCATGAACCAACAGCTCGATTTTCGTGGTAAGCAGGTATGGGTAACCGGTGCCGGACGTGGTATAGGCTATGAAATCGCCTGCCGTTTCACCCAGGCCGGAGCAAACGTTATCGGTTTTGATCTGGCGTTTCCTGATTACGATACCCCTTTTACGCCCTGGGTGCTGGATATCAGTGATGCTGCCGCAGTCGCCGACAGCTGTGGCGAGTTACTGATGCGAACGCCCCGCCTGGACGTTTTGATCAATGGGGCCGGCATTCTGCGCATAGGCGCGACTGAAATACTCAGCCAGCAGGACTGGCAGGCGTGTCTGTCGGTCAATGCCGGCGGCGCGTTCAACCTGTTTCAATCCGTCATTCCCCAGTTCCAACAACAACGTAGCGGGGTCATTGTTTCCATTTCATCCAACGCCGCGCATGTTCCCAGAGCAGGTATGGCGGCGTACTGCGCCTCCAAAGCCGCGTTACGCAGCTTATGTCTGACAGTAGGCCTGGAACTGGCCCCCTATGGTGTCCGTTGTAATCTGATCTCTCCGGGCTCGACAGATACGCTGATGCAACGCGGCTTGTGGCACTCCCCCACGTCAGAACAAGACACCATTACCGGGTTCCCCACACAGTTCAAGCTGGGTATTCCGCTGGGAAAAATTGCCCATCCGCGAGATATCGCCAACGCGGTTCTGTTTATGGCATCCGACCTGGCCGGCCATATCACATTGCAAGATGTGGTGATTGATGGTGGTGCAACACTGGGTGCCTGATCATGTACCACCGCACACCATGGCTGGCGGTGGACATAATCACAGCGGCACGGAATATCAGGCACCGTATTCAAATGTGGAAGGTACAGATGTTCAACCAGTAGAACATATTGTGCTGTATTTCAATATTCACGACGGCGGTCATTGGCTGACAAATAACGTCAAATATCGTTATCGGCATCAGAAATATACCGAGAATTTTACTATTCCCCGAGCATCATCCGGCAGAATTTTAACAACTATCATGATCAACGGTTCCGAAGCCGGAACCGGCAGTAACTAATTCTGTACAGAATAATTCAGTTTTCATACACTGCATGAAGTTGTTTATTTTCATTCTTGAAAATGATGATAGTAACAAAACAGTAATATATTTGCTTTATATAATAAGGCAAATAGGAATAATGGAAGTAGTCGTTCTATGGAGGGAGAAATGAAGATATTTTTGGCCACCTTAGGTTCCGCGGGTGATGTTTATCCTTTTATCGCCATTGGCGAGTCACTTATACAAGCCGGTTATGATGTTTATCTTTGTACCAACCCTTTTTTCGAAAAGACTGCACTTGAAAGACATCTAAAATTTATTTCCGTGGGTACCCGTGAAAATTATCTGGCCGCTGTTGACTCCAAACGAATGTGGCATCCGAAATATGCCTATAAAGAAATTTGTCACTTTATGAAGCAACAACAACAACCGCTTTATGATGCGCTGAATAACGTGACAGATGAATCCTCAATTATACTGACCTCTTTATGGGCGTTTTCTGCCAAGATGTTAAGTGAGAAAAAAGGCTGCTGTGTTATTCCCGTCAGAGTCAGCCCTTCAACTTTCATGTCAGCTTATGAAACCGCGCTTCATCGGTATACCGCCAGGTTATCACACTTTCCGATCAGAATCCGTAGAATCGTGCTAGGGCTAATCGAAAGATATATTATCGATCGGGAATTAGCCCCCTATATTAATCAGTTTCGCGTATCTATCGGCTTGCCTAAAATTCATAAAATCCTTACATCCTGGACGCATAAAACAGATTCCAATGTTATTTGTCTTTTCCCAGACTGGTTCGCCGCGCCACAACCTGACTGGCCGCAACATATTAAACAGGTCGGGTTTCCTCTGTTTAATTTATTAGCGCATCAGGAAACCGATGATCTGGACTGTTTTTTTAATGCCAGTAACAAAACCGTCATATTTATGCCAAGCTGGGCACTTAGTGCTAATAATAGCGTGGTAGCCGAGTTAATAGTAAAAGTCAGAAAAAAAGGATTTCAATGCCTTATTATTGGGAAAAAGAATTCACTTTATGACCATGATAAAGGCATTCGTATTGAGAACCACATCAATTTGGAAAAATATCTGCATCGTTGTGTCGCTATTATCCATCACGGCGGTATTGGTACGACCGCGCAATCTTTCTTCGCGGGCATACCTCAACTGATTATCCCCAGCGCATTTGATCAGTTCGACAATGCACGGCGCATCAGCAATCTTAACTGTGGTTTGGCCCTCAGTGAGACAGACGACGCTATCCTTGACGAAAAGCTGGGACGCATTTTATTTGACCGCTCCATCGCCCAACATTGTTGCTGCATAAAAAACCAGTTTCAGGCAAATCAGAATGTGTACGAGCAAATAGTCGCCATCGTGCGTGCCGCACAACTGAATCACAACACCCCGATGGTCTGAAAAACCCGACTTTCCTGAATAACCCAATCCGGTTTGATGCATTTCCGATCATTTTTCATATCATCCAGATTGGGTTCAGTTCACAAAAACCATTCCGCATAAATATTTCCCTCGTAATGCCCTATTTTTTCTCCCGTTAACCGTCAATACTATTTTATACCCCAAATAATTCGAGTTGCAGGAAGGCGGTAAGAGAGTGAATCCCGAGGAGCTTACTCAGGTAAGTGATTCGGGTGAACGAACGCCGCCAACACACCTGCAACTTGAAGTATGACGGGTATAGTCATTTATCTCATCACCCGATGACGACACGCAATAAAAAAGTGCATGCAAATTGCATGACCCATTGGTTGTATATAAAGACAAACACCTTAAATGAAACCAACAGGAGTAATTATGGCTTCAGGAAAAAGGTTTCTGACAGTAAGCCTGGCCGCATTGCTGATCAGTGGAACCGTTCATGCCGCATCTATTCCCGCCGTAGAAGCAAAAAATGGCATGGTTGTCAGTTCACAGCATCTTGCCTCACAAGTGGGCATTGATGTGCTAAAAATGGGCGGAAACGCCATTGATGCAGCTGTCGCAGTTGGTTATGCCCAGGCCGTGGTGAATCCGTGCTGCGGCAACATTGGTGGTGGTGGGTTCATGACTATTCATCTGGCCAATGGCAAGAACACCTTTATTAACTTCCGTGAAACAGCACCCGCAGCGGCAACAGCCAAAATGTATCTGGATGCCGACGGTAACGTGAAGAAAGGTGCCAGCCTGTACGGTTATCTGGCTGCCGGGGTGCCCGGTACCGTACTCGGTCTGGAAACCGCGCGGAAAGAGTATGGCAAGCTAAGCAGGGAACAGGTGATGGCCCCCGCCATCAAACTGGCACGCAAAGGTTTCATCCTGACCCGTTACGATACCGATATTCTGGATACCACTGTCAAGCGTTTCAAACAGGACCCGGAAGCCGCTCGCATTTTCCTGCGTCCTGACGGCAGCCCGTTACAACCAGGTGACCGATTGGTGCAAGCCGATCTGGCCAATACGCTGCAAGCAATTGCCGATCAAGGCCCGGATGCGTTCTATAAGGGGAAAGTACCTCAAATCATCGCCGAGGCAGCCAAAAAAGGCGGTGGAATACTGACATCGGCAGACTTCGCCAATTACAAAGTGACTGAAACCGCGCCAGTCAGTTGTACTTACCGCGGCTACAAATTTATCTCTTCCCCGCCCCCTAGCTCCGGCGGCACCACGATGTGTGAAATACTGAATATTGTTGAGGGTTATGACCTGAAAAGCATGGGTTTCAACTCCGCACAGTCAATACACATTCTGACCGAAGCCATGCGTCATGCCTATATGGACCGCAACACCTATTTGGGTGATCCGGCCTTTGTAAAAAACCCACTCGACCGACTGCTGAGCAAAACCTATGCCGCCGAGATACGCGAAAAAATCAAACCGCAAGACGCCACGCCTTCCACCCAGGTGAAACCCGGGGCAGCGCCGCATGAAAAACTGGAAACCACGCAGTATTCGATTGTCGATAATCAGGGCAACGCCGTCTCCACCACCTACACCATCAATGGCCGTTTCGGTGCGGGAGTCATCGCCCCTGGTACCGGTTTTTTCCTCAACGATGAAATGGATGATTTCACGACCAAGGTCGGGGTGCAAAACCTGTACGGTCTGGTACAAGGGGAGCGCAACGCCATTGCGCCCGGTAAACGTCCGCTGTCGTCCATGAGCCCGTCTCTGGTCACCAAAGACGGTAAAATATTCCTGGTGCTGGGTTCGCCGGGAGGATCGCGGATCATTACCATTACCCTGGAAACCGCACTGAATATCATCGACTACGGTATGGCACCACAAGAAGCGGTGGATGCGCCACGTATTCATCATCAATGGTTACCGGATAAGGTCTATTACGAGCAGCGCGGATTGTCTGCTGATACGCTGAACTTATTGAAAGAACGGGGTTATGACATGGTGGAACAAACACCGTGGGGCGCAGCTGAACTGATTATGGTCGGTCTGCCTGGCGCAGCAGGCGTCTCCTCGGCATCGTCTGGCAATGACGCCGCCGTATCCGGCAAAGTCCGTGAAGGATATTTGTACGGTGCCAACGATTCACGCCGCCCGTCCGGTGCCGCTATTGGTTATTGACGCGCCACACAACACTAACGAAGAGAGTGAAAGCATGGTGATGGAAAAACATTGCTTTTACCCTTCAGAAGCAGAGAAACGCATGGCTATGCATTTGTATGCATAGCCATGTATAGCGTAAAAAACGGGTAACGATGAATATAGCGGAAAGCACCAGTGAAGCGAATACGGGCTCTCCCGGTGCTTTCCCGCTTCAGCGTGTTACTTCAATGGCAGATAGATATCAGTAACCAGTTCTGTTTCCCGCGTTTCCGGAAACAGATTGACATAATGAAAGTAGAGCGGAAAATCCCTCAGTTTCTCACCGCTCTGTGGTAACCAGTCCCGGTACAAGGGGGAAATGCTTTCCCCCAGACGCTGATGTGCGCCATAGTGTCTGACTCTGGCACAACGGCCACCGGGGATCGTTTTGGCGATGACACCCTGAACATTGACTGGGACGTCGGCGGCCACTTCACCACAAATGTCAAAGCGATACAGTGCCGGCTCTGTGGTCTCGGGATTATCGTAGGCAATACCAAACGTCCGGTTGCTGCCTTGCGGCGACAGGCCGCTTTCCCGCCGCCAATTGATAAACCGATCGATGGTATCGTTAAGTTTTTCCATTGGACCACAGTGCTCAAGTGCCGCCACCCGTGTGGTTTTGAAATCAACGATGTCAACCTGCATAATGATTCTCCTTTCCGGTAAACGGAATCGATACACATAATGTCAGGCATCCCCCGTCGGGAGGCCGTTGAAAAGTAGACAGCGGCTGGCCAAAGGTGCTCCTGAATAAACACGTAAACGACTCCAGTATTTTACACCCGACCTCTAGCGCTACATCAATTACTCTGACGCCGCGTTCAAAATCAAGTCAGTTAGTGGCGCGCCGCAGCCGTAGGATATATCCAGAAACGGTGATACCAATACAGTCAGTAAACGTCGGTGAGAGTGTGAAAAAGTAGAAACCCGGCTGAGACACGCCACCGTCATCGGTTCATATAGATGATCTTAGATGCAGTCGAGCACCTTGTCGAAACGCGCGGCATACCGCTGTTGTTGCCCCGCGGTTCACCGCAGCCACTATGCCTGTGCATACTGACAACAACGGCTGACTTCACCGTCAAGGCATGGCGATCCCGCCAGTAAAGCAGTTGATAAAATCGTTCAGCCATTCGGCCTGCATGCCTGGTCGGTGTACCAGATAATAGGCGGCGCCGGTCTTCACCGTGTCGTCAAACGGCATTATCAGCCGCTGTTGCTGAATATCCTCCGCCACCAGCGTGATATCCGCAATGGCAATACCAAACCCTTGAATTGCCGCGCTGATAGCCAAATCCATGGTGTCAAACTGCTGGTTACGACGCATCACCTGCTCGTCGATGGGGTGCGTTTTCAACCATAACCGCCAGTCCCGTTGGTCATAAGTCGGATGCAAAAACGTCAGTCGGCAGAGCGACGCCTGCGTCAGTGTACCCGGCCCGTCAGGCAACAGATGCGGTGCCAGCACCGGCGACAATACTTCATCAAATAATTTGCCGTCATGCTGCTGCGGCGCAACATCCGGCGCGAAAACGATAGCCACATCGAAATCTTCGATGTTGAAATCGACATCATGTTCCGTGGTGGTGGTCAATGACACATGAATATCTGGTCGTTCCTGCTCTATACTCATCAGCCGTGGTACCAGCCAGCGCATCGCACAGGTCGGCGCCTTCATTCGGATAATCCCGTTCTTACGATAGGCGTTATCAGTGGCCGTAAACAGCCGATCAAACGCTTCCCTGATTTCCGGCAACAGTAAACTGCCTTGCTGTGTGAGCCTAAGTCCTCTGGCCTGACGTTGGAACAAGGAAAAACCCAGCCAGGCTTCCAGTGCCGCAATTTGGCGGCTGACCGCGCCTTGCGTGACAAACAGCTCTTCCGCCGCACGGGTAAAATTAAGATGCCGCGCCGTGACCACAAAGGCATGCAGTGCATTAAGAGGAGGCATTCGCTTGTTCATTCGATCCTTTAACCCGGGTCCAGTCATTTATATTTACCGCATAAGCCATGCGTTTTTCTCATGGCTATTATGACAACAATTCGATTGTGGCGACAATACGAGAAACGTCTAATGAGTGAATACTTATTCATTTATAACGGCAAAAATGGAGAACACTATGCCGATTCAAACCCCGGTACAATTCAGCTCTAAATTACCGGATGTAGGTACTACCATCTTCACCGTTATTGGTCAGTTATCCAGTCAACACCATGCCATCAACCTGTCACAAGGTGCGCCCAATTTTCCGTGCTCGCCAAAGTTGATTCACGCGGTCACCCATGCGATGGAGCAAGGTCATAATCAATATGCACCAATGTCCGGGTTGGTGTCGCTGAAAGACATCGTGGCTGAAAAAGTGAAACGGCTTTATGGGCAAACTTATGACGCCGGCAGCGAAATCACGATTACCGCCAGTGCCAGCGAAGGACTGTATGCCAGTATATCGGCGCTGGTGCATCCAGGGGATGAGGTGATCTACTTCGAACCCTCATTTGACAGTTATGCCCCCATTGTCCGGCTGCAAGGGGCCACGCCGGTAGCATTGAAATTGTCCGTGCCGTCATTTTCCATTAACTGGGATGAAGTGCAGGCCGCCATTACTCCGCATACCCGGATGATTATCATCAATACGCCACATAATCCCAGCGGACAGGTATTGAATGCCGAAGACCTGATGCAGCTAGCCAATGTGACCCGCAACACCGATATCGTGGTACTTTCCGATGAAGTGTATGAACACATCGTATTTGACAATCAGGTGCATCACAGCATGGCAACACATAGCGAACTGGCGACTCGCAGCGTGATTGTGTCGTCATTCGGTAAATCCTTCCACGTAACCGGCTGGCGAGTGGGTTTCTGTCTGGCTCCTGCCGATCTGATGAATGAAATCCTGAAGGTACACCAGTTCCTGATGTTTTCCGCCGACACACCGATGCAATACGCGCTGGCGGATTACATGGCTGATCCGGCCACGTATCTGTCACTATCTGCGTTCTATCAACAGAAACGAGATCTAATGGTCGATCAGCTAAACGATGGACCGTTTATATTACTGCCTTCGGCCGGTTCATTTTTTATGCTCGCCAGTTATGCTCATTTCAGTGATGAAAGCGACAATGATATGGTGAAGCGGCTGATTATTGATCATGGTGTTGCCACCATTCCACTGTCGGCGTTCTATGCCGATGGTACGGATAATAAATTGATTCGTTTGTCATTTTCCAAAGATGAAATGACTATCTGCGCCGGTGCAAAGGCTTTGTGCCAGGTGAAATAAAGACGTCTGATAGAAATCCCATATATGTTTCGTTAATTATCGTGTTATTCACCAGAGAGCATCCTAGAAATGAAAAAATTAAGCATATTGCTGTTATCGCTGGGCTTCTTGTCTTCTACTGTGGCATTAGCGCAAACTGAACTACGCTTTGGTCTGGAAGCGGAGTACCCGCCATTTGAAAGTAAAAATGCTCAGGGCCAGTTAGTAGGGTTCGATATCGACTTGGGAAACGCTATCTGTAAAGCCGGAAATTTTAAATGCTCCTGGGTGGAAGGATCATTTGATGCTTTGATCCCAGGGTTAGAGTCCAAGAAATTTGATGCCATCAACTCGGCGATGAACATCACGGATAAACGCAAAGAAGCCATTAATTTCACCAACCCGATTTACCGTATCCCGACCCAGCTTGTCGGCAAGTCGAATGCGGGTCTGACCCCAACGGCGGCAGGGCTAAAAGGTAAAAGCATTGGCGTCTTGCAGGGCTCGATTCAGGAAGTGTTTGCCAAAACTCACTGGGAACCGCAAGGCGTCACCGTTATCTCCTATAAAGATCAGAATCTGGTGTATAACGACCTGACGGTTGGTCGTCTGGATGGTACGCTGGTTATGGCCGCAGCCGGACAATCCGGTTTTCTGGACAAACCCGAAGGCAAAGGTTTTGCGTTTATTGGTCAGCCCATGGAAGACAGCAAAATTCTGGGCAGTGGCATCGGCTTCGGGTTGCGCAAAGGTGATACCACGTTAGCCACCAAACTCAACAATGCCATCAGAAAAGTTCAGACCGATGGTACCGTTGATACACTAGCGAAGAAATACTTCCCCGGCTTTGATGTGCGGGTAAAATAAGTTGTCAATCCGTTCTCTGTACTGAATAGAAATGTCCCAAACGGCGTGTGTGTCTGATGGCGATGTATGCCCGGAATGTCCGGGCATACGCAGGCATAACACCGGGCCTGACAGTTATTCCGTTTTCACCCCATATTCCGCTTTCACTCCACCGCCCAACGCGTTATACAACGTCACCAAATTATCCAGCCGGGTTTGCTCGGTGCTGATCAAAGACTTCCTGGCAGTATAAAGCGTTCGCTGGGAGTCCAGCGCATTGAGGTAAGTATCCACCCCTTCCCGATAACGGTCGTTAGCTAACTGATAACTACGTTGCGCCGAAGCGACATACGCCCGTTGTGCTGCGAGCTGTTCATCTATCGTTCCCTTACGTGCCAACGCATTCGCCACATCCTCGAAAGCTGATTGAATCGTCTTCTCATAGCTAGCGATATAACCTTTTTTCTCTGCTTCGGCATAACGCAATGAAGCCAGATTTGAACCACCATCAAAAATCGGCAGGCTAATACTGGGAGCAAACGACCAGACATGGGCGCCACCACTGAACAATGACGATAACTCACCACTACTTAATCCATTACTGGCAGTCAGACTAATACTGGGGAAAAATGCTGCGCGTGCCGCCCCAATACTGGCATTAGCCGATTTCAGGGTATGTTCGGCCGCTAACACATCAGGACGCTGAAACAAAACATCGGAAGAAATTCCCGCCGCCACTGGTTTGATGGCCGTAGCCAGAGAAGCAAGATTCTGCGGTAACAGTGTCTCCGGTACAGGCTGCCCGACCAGCAGAACAAGTGCATTTTTATCCTGGGCAACACTGGTCATGTAACTGGCGACATCCGAACGTGCCTGCTGATAAGTAGTTTCCGCCTCCGCTACATCCACCCCTGAGGCCACACCGTTACGTTGACGGCTACTGGTTACCTCCATCGACTTCCGAGCACTGATTACCGTCTCCTGCGCCAATGCCAGATTGCTGCGATCGGTGGCCAACGCGATATAGGCAGATGCAGTATCGGCAATCAGCGTCAGCCATGTACTTTTGGCCGTTTCTGCCTGAGAAAGATACGCTTCCAGCTTTTCGCCGGTCAGACTACGGTTTTTACCAAACAAGTCCAATTCAAACGAACTGACGGACAAATCCGCGTTATAACTACTGCTCAACTCGGTGGTGGAGTTCGAGCCAGAGGTCAATGAGCGACTGCGCGTACCATCCACCCCGGCGGTAAGCGAAGGGTACTGCTCCGCTCTCTGAATACCATATTGCGCCCGGGCCGCTTCGATATCCGCCAAAGCCTTGCGTAAATCACGGTTGCTGGTCAACGCCATTTCAATGACCCGCTGCAAGTTGGTATTCACCATGACATTCCGCCAGGGAATATCACTGGCGTTAAGAGCCGCCGGTGATGCCGCCGGATAGGACTGCCCTTTTGGCCAGTTAGCTACCACCGGTAACGCCGGACGCTGATAGTGCGGATCCAGGGAAACGCATCCAGACAGCATCAGGGCACTGCTCAGTAACCAGAATTCATATCGCATTTACGCGTCTCCCTGTTTATCATCCGTCGTTACAACTTTCCCGGCACGACGGGGAAATACGCGTCTGACCAGAACAAAGAACATCGGCACCATAAAGATGGCCAATGCTGTCGCCGTCAATGTACCGCCGACAATACCACTGCCGATGGACACCCGACTATTGGCACCCGCGCCAGTAGCAATGGCCAACGGGAAAACCCCGGCAATAAACGCCAGAGACGTCATTAATACAGGCCGCAAGCGGGTTCGTGCGCCTTCCAGCGCCGCCTCATATAATGTGGCCCCACGTTGATAGGCCGCTTCGGCGAACTCCACAATCAGGATGGCATTTTTTGCCGAAAGGCCGATGGTCGTCAGTAGCGCGACCTGGAAATAGACATCATTTTCCAGCCCACGGAAGGTCGCGGCCAACACAGCGCCCACTATGCCAAGCGGGATAACCAGTATGACTGAGAAAGGAATACTCCAGCTTTCATACAGCGCTGCCAGACAAAGGAATACCACCAGAATGGAGATGCTATATAGCGATACTGCCTGACCGCTGGCTAACCGTTCCTGATAAGACAAGCTGCTCCACGAATATGTGGTGCCCGTCGGTAAGGCTTTCGCCAACACCTGCATTTCATCCATCGCTTCACCAGAACTGACACCCGAAGCACCGCCTCCCTGAATCTCATACGAGGCCAGTCCGTTATAACGCGACAGACTTTCCGGCCCATAAGTCCAGTGGGTAGTGGCGAAGGACGAGAATGGCGTCATCACACTACCACTGCCACGCACGAACCATTTGTACAGATCATCCGGTTTACTGCGGGCATCTTCTTCGCCCTGCATGTATACTTTTTTCACTCTCCCACGATCAATAAAGTCATTAATGTAAGTGCCACCCCAGGCACTGCTCAGCGTGGACGTCACATCGCTTATTGATAGTCCTAACGCTTCAGCCTTCGCGGTATCAATATCCACTTTCAACTGCGGCATCTGCGCCAGATCATTGGGGCGAACCGCCGAAAGTTTGGAATCTTTGGCCGCCGACGCCAGTAGCATGTTACGCAACTGCAACAACTTGTCGCGATCGGTCGTACCGCTTGCCTGCAATTCAAAAGTAAAACCATTGGATTGCCCCAGTCCGTCCACCGCGGGCGGTGTCAGGGCAAAGACTTTGGCGTCGCGGATACTGGAGAATGCTCCCATCGCGCGCTTGGCTATTGCGTCGGCACTGTTCTCCGTTCCTGGACGCTGAGACCAATCGTTCAACGCCACGAATGCCATACCCGCGTTCTGGCCGCTCCCGCTGAAACTAAAGCCGGTAATAACAAAGATGGCCTTGGTATTTTTTTTCTCTTTGGTAAGAAAATAGTGCTCAATCAGCTTACCTACCTTGTCCGTGCGATTTGCTGTCGCCCCTGCCGGCAAGGTGAATTGCACCATCACGCTGCCCTGATCCTCCGTCGGCAGAAAGCCGCCCGGCAAACGCGCAAACAATACTCCCAGCACTATCAGTATCACACCGTACAGTGCCAGATAACGCCACGGACCGCGCAGTATCCGGGAAACTCGTTCGATGTAAGATGACTGCAAACGTCCATACCGCTGGTTAAAGGCGGCAAAAAATCCTCGAGGTGCTGCTATATGCACCACCGGTTTTAACATTGTGGCGCACAATGCTGGCGTCAATATCAAGGCCACCAGTACCGACAGCAGCATGGAAGAAACAATCGTGATGGAGAACTGACGGTAAATCACGCCAGTAGAGCCACCAAAAAAAGCCATCGGCAAAAAGACCGCACTCAGCACCAACGCCACGCCCACCAGTGCACCAGAAATCTCTCGCATGGACTCTTCCGCCGCCGCAACGGGAGACAATCCTTTATCCCGCATCAAACGCTCGACGTTCTCCACCACTATAATGGCATCATCCACCAGCAAACCTATTGCCAGCACCATGCCAAACAGCGTTAGGGTGTTGATGGAATAACCAAACACCGACAACACGCCAAAGGTCCCCAACAACACTACCGGAACCGCAATCGCCGGAATCAGCGTCGCCCGCAGGTTTTGCAGGAAGACAAACATGACAACCACGACCAGCAGAATCGCTTCAAACAGGGTTTTTACCACCTCTTCAATGGAAATTTTGATGAAGTCGGTGCTATCTCGGGGATAGGCCACTTTATAGCCCTGCGGCATGCTACCTTCGAGTTCAGCCACTTTGGCTTTTACCAGCTCCGAGGTACTCAGAGCATTGGCTCCCGGGGCCAGCATGACGGCAATCCCGGCAGCGGGATGTCCATTCAACCGCGTGGTATTACTGTAATCCTCACTTCCCAATTCAACACGTGCTACATCACCTAACCGCACAATGGAGCCGTCAGACTCACTTTTCACCACAATATTCCGAAACTGCTGTGGTGTTTTCAGCCGAGACTGCGCCACTACCGTAGCCGTTAACTGCTGTTCACTGCTGGAAGGCCGGGCACCGATTTTACCAGCAGACACCTGCGTATTTTGTGCTTCAATCGCCGATGAAATATCGGAAGGCATCAGACTATAAGCAGCCAGACGAGCCGGATTCAACCAGATGCGCATAGCATATTGTGAACCGAAGACCTGCACACTCCCCACACCGCTCACGCGGGCAAGAGGATCCTCCAGGTTACTGGCCAAATAATCGGCGATATCCGATGAAGAGCTTTTATCTGTCGTATCATATAATGCGGTGATTAACAAAAAGCTACTCTGCGATTTGGTGACAGTTACCCCTTGTTCTTGTACTTCGGTCGGTAAGCGGCTTTCTGCCTGCTGAACCTTATTCTGTACCTGTACCTGCGCGATATCCGGATCGGTACCTTGCTTAAAGGTAACCGTGATCTTCACTTCGCCATCAGAACTGCTGGAAGAAGAAAAATAGAGCAGACCATCCAGCCCGGTCAGTTGTTGTTCTATAACCTGTGTCACGCTGTTTTCCAGCGTTTGTGCCGAAGCTCCCGTGTATGTGGCCTTAATGGCAATGGATGGCGGGGCAACATCAGGATACTGGGCTATCGGCAGTGTCTGAATAGCCAGCGCCCCGCCCAACATAATGACAATGGCAATCACCCAGGCAAATATCGGTCGGTGAATAAAGAAGCGGGAAAACATACTTAACGATCCCCTGTATTATTGGCTGTCGGTGAGGGTTGTTGAGCAGTCGAACCGTCTTCTACTGCTTGTACTGTATCGCCGGGCGCTACCTTATCGGTACCTTCAATAATCAACCGGTCACCAGCCTTCAGTCCGGAAGTGACTAGCCATTGGTTACCAATAGCCTGCCCGGTAACCACCTGACGCTGTTCGACCTGTTGTTTATCATTCACTACCAGTGCCGTCGCGTTGCCTTTCACATCCCGGGTGATGCCCTGCTGTGGCGCCAGAATCGCTGTGGGATCAACACCCTCTTCCACCGATGCGCGGACAAACATTCCAGGTAACAGGGTTTCCTGTGGATTGGGAAATTCAGCCCGCACCGTTACGGTGCCACTGGATTCATCCACTGACAACTCTGCCAGTTTCAGGATCCCTTTCTGCGCATAGGGTTTATCATTTTCCAATGTCAGTGTTACCGGCGTCTGCGCATTTTTCTGCTGTTCTTTCATTGCCAGTCGCTGACTACTGGACTGAGTTAAGTCAACAAAAATAGGATCGAGCTGGCGAATAGTAGCCAGTGAGGTAGTCTGATCTGCCGTTACCAGCGCCCCGGGAGTCACCGAAGAGATACCGATACGCCCACTGATCGGGGCCTTGATTTTGGTATAAGCCAGATTAATCCGTGCAGTTTCCAGCGATGCTTTTTTTTCCGCCACCGTGGCCACGTCTTCCTCGTAGCTGGCTTGTGCATCATCAGCATCCTGCCGGGAAACACCATCTTCCTTCACCAACCGGGCATAACGTTCAGCTTTCAATTTGGCCGAACGCACCGTAGCCTCTGCGTTTTTCAACGCCGCCACGGCTTGATCATAAGACGCCTGATAACTGGCGGGGTCGATTTGATACAGCACTTGTCCGGCTTTCACCTCACTACCTTCGATAAACAGTCGTTTCTGGATAATTCCATCCACCTGCGGCCGGACATCAGACACCATTGCTGCCGTAACTCGCCCGGTCAATTCGCTGCTCAGCACAACTGGCTGGGTTTTCAGCGTTTTGACCACTACTGTTACCGGAGCATGATCAAACTTTGGGCCGGCTGCACGATCACAACCAACGAGAGAAAGTACCACCAATAAAAGAAATGTTTTACTTTGCATGAAATCATGCCCTAAAATTGAGAATGAACGTTCATTCTTACTATAAGTGAATTTGAGTAAGTCGTCCGATAATGTTCTGTAATGTCCTGTAAACATGGCTGTCTGCAGTAAAGTAAACAAGAAGGTAATGTGCAACCAATACAGAAAAAAGATGACAAAACTCAAGCCAGGCACGATCAAATCATCGCCGCCGCCAGAACCTGTTTTCGCTGCTCTGGTTTTCATGGTGCCAGCATGGCGGAGATCGCCAAACAGGCAAAATTGAGTGTAGGGCAAATTTATCGCTACTTTACCAATAAAGATGCCATTATCGAGGAGATAGTCCAGCATATCGTTGATAAAAAAATCCAGCTATTGATGTCAAATGAAGAAGATCCACACTCATTTATGGCACATACGTTGACAACACGATTACCAGCCAATGAAGGTTTGTCGTATGACGATGACAAGACATTGACACTGGAAGTAACGGCGGAAGCAACTCGGAATCCCCGTATTGCAAATATTCTGCGGGAAGCCGATGCCAAGCTTTTCCACCAGGCAACAACCTTGCTGCAACAACGTTACCCTCAACTTGCACCTGAAAGTATCGCAGCACGAGTAGAATTCATAGCAGTGCTATCAGAAGGGAGCGCCTTTCGATCAATACTCCCGCCAAAAGCACCGATCGCTACGCTAGCCCAGCTCTATCAGCATATCTTTCAGTTAACTTTTCCCGAAGACAATCATTCATGAACAATATCAAGAAGTCCTCCCGACTCGGCTATGCCATCGTGCTGGGAATGTTGGCCGCACTAGGGCCGCTGTGTACCGATTTGTATCTCCCCGCGTTACCCCAGTTAACGACAGAACTGGCAACGTCTGCCTCTCGAGCCCAGCTCAGCCTGACTGCCGGTTTGCTAGGACTCGGTGCTGGCCAACTCATCTTTGGTCCACTCAGTGATACCTTGGGCAGAATGCGCCCATTACTGATCTCGTTGGCACTCTTTCTGGTGACCTCGATGTGGTGCGCACTGGCACAGGATGTCAACCAGTTGATCGTCGCACGTCTCCTCCAGGGGCTCGCAGGCGCGGGCGGTGCCGTACTCTCCCGTGCGGTGGCGCGCGATCTTTATACCGGGCATGAATTGACCCGCTTTTTCGCCCTGCTGATGCTGGTTAATGGTGTCGCACCGATTCTCGCCCCCGTGTTGGGTGGAGCATTGTTGAGTTTGACCGACTGGCGCGGCATTTTTATCGCGTTAGCCGTTATCGCCATCCTGCTGCTGGTACTTTCCGCGCTACGCTTAAGTGAAACACTGCCGCCAGCACGTCGGGTCACCGGGGGGGTTGGTGTAATGCTATCTTCACTGGGCAGTTTGCTCAAAGAACGTGAATTTATGGGATTATGTCTGACACAAGGGTTGTCTGGCGCAGGACTGTTTGCCTATATCGGGGCATCCCCGTTTGTGCTACAGGATATTTATCACCTCAGCCCACAGATGTTCAGCTTGTGCTTTGCCATTAACGGTGTAGGCCTGATTATTGCTGGTCAGCTTTCTGCTGCACTTAGCCCACATTGGGGAGAAACCCGGGTACTGAAACTGGGGCTAAGCATTGCCGTTGTTTCGACAGCCATCCTGTTGATTGCCGGTTATCTGCACGCCCCGTTATTGTGGATATTGGTGCCTCTGTTTTTCGCTGTCATTGTCATCGGATTGATTGGTCCATGCTCGTCAGCCCTGGCGATGCAAGGTCAGGGAAACAAAGCAGGCAGTGCTTCGGCCTTGATTGGACTGAGCATGTTTGCGCTGGGTGCCGTCAGCGTACCGTTGACCGGGTTGACAGGGACATCCGTCTTCTCAATGGCACTGGTTATGATGCTGTGTTACGTACTGGCGATCATGACCTATGTTGGACTAGTCCCAAAATCCAAAAGAAAATAACCAGAATACTGATTTAACAATTACCACCTCCCGAAGAGGTGGTTTAACGCTGACAATCAAATAGCCGGGAAACCAATATCCCGGCTATTCTCTTTTTATATAATTATATTCCCTGATGTGACACACAATTACCTTACAAATAGAACGCTTACTGCTAAAAATATTTCCTTCCGAACAATCATTAATATCACTATCCCCAATAAATGCCGAGTTGCAGGAAGGTGCAAGTGAAGGCATCCCGAAGCTTACTAAAGTAAGTGATTCGGGTGACTGGGCGCCACCAACGCACCTGCGACCTGAGAGATGACGGGTATATCTTTTAACCCTAAACGGGCGGCGCCAATCGCACCATTAAAAGCGGATGACGACGCTTTTAAAAAACTGACGGTTTCAAAAGGTAATGGTTTTCTGATATAGCGTTTGATGTGCTGAATCAGCAGATCCAACGGGAATGCGGTCATATCAATTACCCCACCCCCCAGAACCACGGCATCAGGATCAAACAGATTAATTCCCGTCGCGATCGCTTTTGCACCATCGTCAATGAACTGGATAATGTCGCCATCGTCTTGAGCGTGAATAAAAAGATCCGATAACGCATATTCTCTTGATTCTTTCTCATACCATCGCCGTAATGCCACACCTGAACAGATCGTCTCAAGACATCCTGCATTACCACAACCGCAATGTCGGCTATGATTGCCATAAGGAATATGCCCAAGCTCGCCAGCGACGCCATGGGCACCAGTAAAAGGCATACTATTCATCCAGATAGAAAAACCAAAGCCGGTTCCCAGATAGCACCCTAATACCAACTTGTTAACCAAATTGAATTCATTGACATCATAAAACAGCTGCAAATTGACATCACGCTCAAACAATACCGGACATCGCAATACATTCGCCAGCCTCTCAGCCAGCCCTTCGATATCATTTTTATGGCAGGGAAGATTCGGCGTTGATATAACTGTTTTTTTATCTTTCCCTACCAACGCAGGAAGGCCCATGACAATACCAGAAATAAAGCGTTGAGCACCCACATAAGCGTGAATAAAATTTGCTATGCCATCCGCCAAACCTGTCTGAATAACGTTATCTGTTTTTTCCCGTGAGGTGACCAATACTTCATTTTTCAATGACAGTACGCATATTCGTATATGCGTTGCGCCCATATCCACGCCAACGACAACCGGCTGTTTGTCATTCATGCTACACCTCGCGTTGCGCCGCCTGAATCTGGCTTTTCATTACTTCCCAGGCATTTTCAATATGCGGCGAGTGGTTGAATAACCCGGAGGTACCCACAATAAACACATCGGCACCAGCATCTATTAGCTTCTTATAGGTATATTGATTGCACGAACCATCCACTTCAATTTCATAGGCAAGATTATTTTTTGTTCTGTAATGTTTTAATTCCGCAATCTTATCCAGCATTTCCGGGATAAAGTTCTGACCGGCAAACCCTGGATCGACCGTCATGACCGTAATTTTATCCGCTTTATGCAAATAATAATGCATTGCCGCGATAGTGGTTTCCGGGTTCAGAATCAAACCAACACGCATATTAAGCGATCTGACTTTGTCTATGAGACGAAATGCCTGGCCAGATAAGGTTTCCGGATGCAATGTGATGAATCCGGCGCCCGCTTTAGCCAACGGTTCAATATAATCTTGTGGATTCATCACCATCAGATGACAATCCAATGGCTTACTGGCTATTTTCTTTACTTGCTGTACAAAAAATGGCGACAATGTCAAATTCGGTACAAAATGACCATCCATAATATCAATATGAAAATAATCAGCATGACTATCAATGAATTCTATCTGCTCTTTAAATTTAGACAGATCCATACACATTAATGAAGGGGAAATTTTCATCTTCTATTCCTATTTACTAATCAGTCGATCGAGTGCCACTGCTGCAATAATCAAACCGCCCATGACCACTAATTGATAATATGTCTGTACCTGGAGAATATTGAGCCCATTATTGATAGTACCTATAATCAACCCGCCAATAACGACCGAAAAAACGCGCCCTTTTCCGCCAAAGAAACTGGTTCCGCCGATAATCGCACTGGCGATGGCATAAGTCTCAAATCCCATACCAGCCAATGGCTCTGCCGCACCAAGCCGTGCCGTTGATACGACGCCCGCCAGACCGGCGCATATTCCAGAGATAACAAAAACGATCAGCACATGAAACTTGACATCTATTCCTGAGAAAAATGCCGAATTTTTATTTCCTCCCAAAGCATAAATGTTTCTACCAAGCCGGGTATGTGCGGTAATAAACCATAGAATAATCGCCACAACCAGTGAGAAAATAACCGGCATCGGAATACCTAACAACGATTTAGCGAAGAAATTAACAAAACCGAAAGAAAAACCATAAACGGAATTAGCATCAGAGATAACCAATGTCATCCCTCTGAATATGGCGTTAGTTCCCAGCGTAATAATAAAAGGATGCAGTCTGGTCCAATTAACCAAAAGACCATTAATCGCCCCCAAACCGCCCCCGACGATGACACCGCCAATCAACGCCGCCAGGAAGGGATCGAATCCAGCCAGCATTAGCTTGGCCGTAACCATACCTGATAAAGCGAGAATCGCGCCAACGGATAAGTCGATACCTGCAATAAGGATGGCAAAAAATTCCCCCATGCCGATTAAAACGGTAACGGAACTCTGTACAAATATCTGGCTGATATTACTCGTCGTTAAAAAATACTCGCTTGAAATACCACCAAAAATCGCAACGATAATGGCCAATATAAAAAACGTGCCATACTTTTCCCAAAAGCGAGGGAAATTAAATGTTGATTCTGACATTGACATAATCCTCAATCATTTGGCAGAGCCCATTTCATAATATCCTGCTCCGAGAGCCCATCTTCATTAACCAATATATTGGCAAGCGTCCCTTCACAAAATATGGCTATACGGTCACAAACAGACATAATCTCTGGCAATTCAGAAGAAACCATTAATATTGTTTTCCCCTGTAAGGTAAGTTCGCGCATAACTTTATAAATTTCCGCTTTGGCACCGACATCAATACCCCGTGTCGGTTCATCAAAAATCATTACCTGCGGATCGCAACACAACCATTTTGAGATAAGGACTTTCTGCTGATTACCGCCCGATAACTCAGTAATATTCTGGTCCACAGAACGGCACTTTAACGACAATAATTTTCTTTGCTCTTCGGCTATGCGTTTCTCATCATGACGGTTAACCGAACCTATTGCGCCTTTATATCCACCCTCTTTCAGGCTTTTACTGATTGCCATATTCTGTTCAATTGAGAAATTGTCAAAAAAACCATTCTCTCTTCGACTTTCGGTGATATATCCCATGCCTTTCTTTAACGCATCAAGTGGCGAGCGAGGCGTTATCTCCACACCGTTCAGTAAAACCTGACCAGAGCTGATAGGCTCCGCACCAAAAATGCAATTCATAAACTCGGTACGTCCCGAACCTACCAATCCGGCGAATCCCAAAATTTCGCCTTTCTTTACTTGAAAAGAGATATTCCTCACACGTTGTTTATCTTTACTGGTAATATCCCTGACTTCGAAAATAACCGGCTCGTTTCCCGTACCCGTTTTTTCTTTTATCGCAGTAAATTTATTCTGAAGCTCTCTTCCTACCATCAGTCTGACAATATCGTCATTACTGACATCGCTAATTTCCCCTGAACACGCGCTACTTCCATCTTTCAGCACCGTGAAACGGTCACAAATTTTTCTGGTTTCATTCAGCTTATGGGAAATATAAATGATACTTTTCCCTTCCTGTTTTAATCGTTTTATTAAAATAAAAAGATACTCAACTTCTTTACTGGTCAAGGATGAAGTCGGTTCATCCATAATAATAACTTTGGCATCCAGCATCAGGGTTTTGGCAATTTCCAACATCTGTTTATGGCTGATTGACAAATTCCCAACTTTCTCAAACAGATCGACCTTTAACCCTACCCGGAGCAACATCATTGCGGCACGTTTTTTCATCTCTTGCCAATGAACAACATTGATGCCACAAAAACGTTTTACCGGTAATTTTCCAATAAATAGATTTTCCATCACCGTCAGTTCATCAATGACACTTAACTCTTGATAAATAATCCCTATTCCGAGTTTTGCCGCCAGTTTATGGTCTATCTTTCCATACTCATTACCGTCAATAAATATATGACCACTATCCGGTTCATATCCACCTGACAGTATTTTCATGAGAGTTGATTTCCCGGCGCCATTTTCACCTAATAGCGCATGTATTTCTCCTGAGTTAATCGCTATATTGACAGAACTTAATGCATGGACTGGACCAAAAGACTTACCGATCCCTTCCATCTTAATATATGGAATGGTCATATAACTCCCCGGATTAGTGATTTAAGACGGCAAGTTTTTTACCGTCTCCAGGTACGATTATTTTGTCACTAAGACTGAATCAACCATTTCGACTTTAGGTGCCTGACCCAAAGGAATCTGTTTGCCTGACCTCACAGCGTCAACCAATAACTTCAGGCCCGATGCACCAATATCAGCAGGGTTTTGGGCAACCGTTGCAGTTAATGTGCCTTCACTTATCATTTTACGGGCTTCCGGTATGCCATCCGTTCCCACGACAATAACCTTGCCGGTCTTGCCAGCATTCGCTACAGCCTGTGCTACACCCATGGCCATGGTGTCGTTAGCACAATAAAATGCCTTCAGGTTCGGGTGCCGTTGTAATACGTTGGTGGCAACATCAAGGGCTTTAATTCGATCCCAATCCGCAGGTTGGCTGGCAACAAGTTTAATCGCGGGATCGGCCTTAAAAGCGATCATTGCTCCGGTTCTTCTGGCATCGCCGGAAACATTACCTGCTTTACCTTCAATAATGGCGACATCACCCCCTTGAGTGCCTAGTCGACTTATAATGAATTTTGCCCCTTTCTCACCGACAGCCTGATTATCTGTAGTGATAAATGCCGATACATTACCGTGAGCTTTCGCCAGATTATTAAGATTTATCTTTTCATCCAAATTAACCAAACGAATACCCTTCTGATACGCTTTGGATACAGGAATCACCAGATTAGATGCAGACAACGGCGCGAAAGCGATACCTTTATAGTTTTTATTTACCAGATCTTCGAATAACTGCATCTGTGCCTGAAAATCACCTTCAGAAGCGGAGGCGAATATATCCACCGTGACACCAAGGTCTTTGGCTTCTTTCTCTATTCCGCCTTTCATTTCAACCCAGTAAGGATTTGATAGCGTTTTAAGAATGACGGCATAATCGGCAGCGTGAGCCATGGCAGAAAAACATAATCCCAATAGTGCGGCACCCGTCGTTTTCAATAGCGTATTCATTACTCTTTCTCCGTGAGATATACCCGTCATCTTTCAAGTTACAGAGGCGTTGCCTTGCCTCGCTAACCCTTATCACTTATCAGCGTAAGTTTTCAGGAATTAACTCGGTTGCTACCTTTCTGCATTTTGATATCTATTTGGGCATAGTTATGAATGCTAAAGCTTTAGATAACTCGCAATAGCACTGGTTTTCTCCAGATTTTTACTGGAAGTCTCAATATCCAGCCGTGCTACTGAAACAAAAAATGCATCTAACAAAGTTAACTGCAAAATACGTGCAGAGGCATTTCTCCCTAACAGGGGTGTCTCAGGTGCAGGCGAACAAATATTAAAATCAGCTAATTTGGCAATGGGGGAATTGGCGCTATGTGTGATGCAAATTATTTTTGCATCATTATTCTTGGCGATAGAGACCGCTTTCATCAAATCACTGGTGCGCCCAGAATGTGATACCACTAACACAACATCTGTTGGTTTAAGCATCGACGCCGACATCATCATGATGTGGGCATCCTGATAAGCATTGCAGCGCACACCAATGCGTAAAAATTTATGCTGTATATCAGCGCATATCGAATTAGAACCGCCTACGCCATATAACTCTCGCTGATTTGCGCTATAAAATAGTCTGGCAGCCTGGTATATCTCTTCCGGGTTAACGATGGTTTGTCCTTCGGCAATCGTTCGCAGCGTCAGATTAAACACTTTGTTAATTGCATCTTCCGGGCTATCCGTCAGTGACAGCTCCGCAGATGAGTCATGTGCCGCATGCTCAAAATATTCGACAATGGCGCTTCTTAGCTGCCTGAAACCACTGAACCCAAGAATTTTCGATACCTTGACTATCATCGCTTCTGACACATTCAACGCATTGGCGACGTCTTTAATCGCTGTACTGTCACCGACATTACCCGTCGCCAGAAACCATTCGGCGATCCGGCTTTCATTCGCCGTCATGCCTTCCTGCTTCATACGAATATAAGGCGCAATGCTTATGCCCCTGGGGATCGTTTTCTCTGATTCAGTTTCGCTCATTGTTATTACCTGGTTTATCCATATCCCGGTAATAATAACACCATATCTGATAGTAAAAATATGCAACAAACTTCACAAATATTGTTTTTTTATAAATTAATAAAATTCATGAAAAGATATCGCTCAATGGCGCCAATCGTACCATTACAGATGAGATAAATTATTATTTTTTATTAAAATCAATAATATGTTGATTGTTTTAGCAAACAGACACGATGAATCATTCGTTATCTATCATCATATCAAATTGATTATCATCATATGAATGCTCAGAAAATCAGTTGTGGACATGGGTTTCAATCCTATAAACTTCACAGAATTAATTTATTTGTGAAAATAAATCGATAAGCCACTCTCGGTCAGCACAGACCCACTGGCTGGCCTATAACTCACCTCTGATACAGCAGGAACTGACACTTATGAAGATGGCAATCGGCAGTGACCACGTTGGTTTTGACATGAAAAGTGGCATCATTCAGTACCTATCATCCCAGGGTATTGAGGTTATTGATGTGGGAACAAACTCCAGTACGAGAACGGATTATCCGATTTATGCACGTAAAGTTGCAGAATCCATCATTGCAGGTGAAGTCGAGCTGGGCATTCTCATCTGTGGAACGGGAATCGGTATCTCAATTGCGGCTAACAAAATGACTGGTATCCGTGCGGTTGCCTGTAGCGAACCCTATTCAGCCAAACTGTCACGCGAACATAACAACACCAATATATTGGCTATGGGCGCACGGGTTATTGGTTCAGAGATGGCAAAAATGATTATTGATCAGTGGCTCAGTGCCCGTTTTGAGGGCGGACGACATCAGGAACGGATCGATCAGATCAGCGCGATAGAGCATTCGCAGCACATGAAGGGATAAACAAACAGACGGCCCCGATTCTAAAATAAGAACCGGGCGTCTTTAAACATTAATTCATACTTTCCGGGAACAGGAAAGGATTGATACTACTGCGCGCAAAACCTTCCTCTTCCATTTTGACATCCAGTACCAGCGAAGCCAGATCGTCTGCGACGGCTTCGACGCGATGATCCTTTTCCTGGTACAGGATTTTCAGATAAGTACCACAGTCACCACAACTTTCAGCCTTAATCGCCGACTGCTCGTTATCCAGCGACCAATAGTTGAGATCGCCGGATTGTTCACAGTTACTGCATTTCACACGCACCATGTGCCATTCCGTTTCACACAGATTACAGTGCAAATAACGCAGACCGCTGGTGGTACCTAACTGCACCACGCCGGAAACCGGCATGCTGCCACACACGGGGCAAAACTGACGATGTTCACCCTGTTCGGCCCGAGCTTTACCCGGCATCTGACTTGCCATCTGCGCCCAGTAAAGAGAGAGCGCAGCCCAGATAAAGGGGGCTTTGTCATTACTTTCCGCCGTAAATTCATGATTGAATAATGCTGAAGCCATGGCTTCCCATTCCTGCACTGGCATTTTTTCCAGATTTTCCAGCGTCGATAACACCTGACCGCTGGCGTCTGGTTTCAGCGTTTCAATCAGTGCCTGCAACAAAGTATGCCAATGGGCATTGCGGGGGAAAGTCGCAATATCCAGCGGTGGGCGACCGGCTGCTTTTTGCAGAATGTCGGTTAAATCCATTTGCAACGGATGGTCATGCAGTACAGTCTGCTGGGCGTCAACTACCGTAGCGGCAAAATGCAGGTAGTCGCTTAGCGGGTTGTTTTCCGCCAGTTGGCGCAACCGTTCGACGCGACTGCTATACAGACTTTTCAGATTGGCAAAAAGCAGCGGTGGGATTGCGCCCACCGTAGATGATTGTTCATTACCGGTTAACTGTTCCTGAGGAACAATACGAATACTCATCAGGGTTTATTTTCCTGTTGTTTACGTTGGATTTCACGATACCAGCGTGGGTGATGTTTCTTCGCCCAGGATGTCGATACCCAGCCTTCAACCATCGCCGTAATGGTTCCCTTGACCCATAACGCCGCATAAATGTGAACCATAATGACCAGGATCAACACGACCGCTGAAACTGAGTGAACCAGCAAGGCCAGGCGAATAGCCGGAATCGGGAAAGCGTCGGCAAAATAGGGACGCCAGATAACGATACCACTCGCCAACAGCAACAACAGACTGGAAATAGCCAGCCAGAACACGCATTTCTGGCCGAAATTATATCTACCTGTGTCGCCAACTTCCTGATTTCCAGCAACCTTATGGATATTTTTAGCCCATTCGATGTCGTCACGCTGAATCAGGTTATGCTTCCAGTAACGGAAAAACATCAACAGAAACGCCGCAAACATCACCACACCAATAAACGGGTGCAGAACCCGTGCCAGCTGTGGCGTACCCAGAATGTTCATCAGCCAGTTTAGTGATGGAAAGAAAAATCCCAACCCACTGAGTGCGGCAAACACAAAACAGAAAGCCACAATCCAATGATTGATGCGCTCAGACGCACTGTAACGCTGAATCCGATTACTCTTTTTCATGCTGTTTGTCCTCGTGCTTCTGCTTCTGCTCATCCGTCTCTGATTCGTCCTCTTCTACCCGGTTGGGACCGACACCGACATAGTGGAATACACTGGCAGCGAAGGTCGCAGCAAAACCAATCGCCGCCAGAGGTTTCCAGACACCCTTCCAGAAAGTGACTGCCGGACTAATGCTTGGATTATCAGGCAGACCATGATAAAGCGGCGGACGATCAGCGTGATGCAACACGTACATCACATGTGTGCCGCCGACACCTGTGGGGTCGTACAATCCGGCGTTTTTATAGCCACGACTCGTCAAGTCTATCACGCGCTCCGCCGCCAACACCTTCATCTCTGCCTTGGTGCCAAAATGAATTGCCCCTGTAGGACAGGTTTTCACACAGGCGGGTTCCTGACCGACATCCACCCGATCCACACACAGTGTGCATTTGTATACCCGGTTATCATCCTTATTCATTCTCGGCACATCGAACGGGCATCCCGCGATGCAGTAACCACAACCAATACAGTGTTCCGACTGAAAATCCACAATACCATTGGCATACTGGATAATGGCACCTTCCGACGGACAGGCTTTCAGGCAGCCAGGGTCAGCACAGTGCATACAGCCATCTTTACGAATCAACCATCCGAGTTTACCGTTTTCCTCAACCTCGGAAAACCGCATAACCGTCCAGGATTTGGCGCTCAAATCAGTGGGATTGTCGTACACACCAACGTTGTGCCCCACCTCATCACGAATATCGTTCCATTCCGAGCAAGCCACCTGACAAGCCTTACAACCGATGCAGGTCGTAACGTCGATCAATTTGGCGACTTCCTCTTTATGATCGCGTACCTGTGGCGGCGGTGTCAGTGAATTGGTCGCGGAGCGACGGATAATATCTTGCGATTGCATTGCCATAGTATTTCTCCGCTACGCCTTTTCCACATTCACCAGGAACGCTTTATATTCCGGCGTCTGGCTATTGGCATCCCCAATATTTGGCGTCAGTATATTGGCCAGAAAACCTTTCTTTGTCGTACCCTCAAACCCCCAATGACAAGGCACACCGATGGTTTCCACCGGATGCCCTTCAATCATCAGCGTGCGGACACGTTTGGTCACCACAGCTTTAGCCTTGATGTAGCCCCGCTTGCTACTGACTTTCACTACATCCCCGGCCTGAATACCTTTTTGTTTCGCCAGCCCTTCGCCAATTTCCACAAACTGTTCTGGCTGGGCAATTGCATTCAATAACGCATGTTTGGTCCAGTGACGGAACAGCTCGGTAATCGCATACGTGGTTGCCACATAGGGGAACTCGGCAGCTGTGCCGATACGCAGACGATCCGCGTCATACAGGCGTACAGCCGGATTATGTATCGCCCTGCGATAAACCGGATTGAACTTCAGCGGAGATTCCATAGGTTCGTAGTGTGCAGGGAATGGTCCATCCGCCATTTTGTCAATCGCGAACAAACGCCCCAGCCCTTCCGACAGCATGATGAAAGGCCCGGCACTGCTGCCTGGCGCCGCTGTCGCCGCATAATCGGCCACATCGGTTCCCGTCCATTTTTTGCCATTCCAGCGAATCAGCTCACGGTTGGGATCCCAGGGTTTGCCCTGCTCATCGGCAGAAGCGCGGTTATATAGGATGCGGCGATTTTGCGGCCAGCTCCAGGCCCACCCTGGCGTGCATCCCAGCCCCGAAGGGTCGGCATTATCACGCAGGGCCATTTGATTCCCCTGCTCCGTCCAGCAGCCTGAGTAAATCCAGCAGAAACAGGCGGTACTGCCATCATCACGCAACTGCGAAAAATCTGATAACAACTGACCTTTTTTGAGGATCAGCTTACCTTGGTCATCAAACAAATCGGCCAGCGCGCGACCATTGGCCTCTTTGGTGATCTCTTCCGCCGACGGATCCGCCGGTTCCAGATAATCCCAGGCCATGTTGAGTACCGGTGCCGGGTTGGCGCCACCCTCTTTCGCGTACAGCTCGCGCAGACGCAGGAAGATGCCAGAGATAATGACACCGTCATGACGCGCTTCACCAGGCGGTTCCGCGCCCTGATAATGCCATTGTAGCCAGCGTGCGGAGTTCACAATGGAGCCATTTTCTTCGGCAAAGCAACTGGACGGCAGGCGAAAGACTTCGGTCTGGATCTGGCTGGGGTCCACATTGTTCAGCTCACCGTGGTTCTGCCAGAAACTGGACGTTTCCGTCGCCAATGGATCAATAACTACCAGATATTTGAGTTTGGCCAGTGCGTCCCTGGCTTTGTTGGAATCGGCAAACGCGGCAATCGGGTTAAATCCCTGCACAATATAGCCGTTTACCTTGCCGTCCTGCATCATGTGGGAATAGGCCAACGCATCGTAGCTCTTATCCCATTTAGGCAACCAGTCATAACCCCAGTCATTTTCCTTCTGCGCGTTGTCTCCCCAAAAACTTTTCAACAAGCTGATAAAAAACTTAGGTGTGTTTTTCCAGTAGTTGACCTGTTCCGGCAGCAACGCCTTCGGTGTGGTCTGAACCAGATAATCCTGTAACGTGGGCTGTTTTTCGGAAGGTAGCGGAATATAGCCAGGCAGATTCAGCGATAACAGCCCCAAATCGGTATAACCCTGGATATTTGAGTGTCCACGCAGCGCATTGACACCGCCGCCGGCCATACCGACATTCCCCAATAACAGTTGGATTATCGCCGCGGTACGAATGATCTGAGCACCGGCCGTATGCTGTGTCCAACCCAGCGCATACATGATAGTTGCGGTACGGTCGGGAACACTGGTTGACGCCAGCAATTCACAGATAGTGAGAAAATCCTGCTTCGGCGTACCACACACGCTGGTAACCATGTCCGGCGTATAACGACTGACATGCTCTTTCAGCAAGTTCCAGACACAACGCGGATGGCTCAGGGTTGGATCGCGTTTGGCATAGCCATTTTCATCCCGTTCATATTGCCAGGAGGTACGGTCATATTGGTGTTCTTGCTCGTTATAGCCGCTAAAGATGCCTTCATCAAAACGATAATCTGCATCAACCAGCAAGTTGGCATTGGTATAGGCTTTGACATACGCCATCTGCACTTTGTCATGAGACAGCAGGTAGTTTACGACGCCGAGCAAAAAGGTGGTATCCGAGCCTACGCGAATGGGCGAATACAGATCGGCAACTGCGGCAGAGCGGTTAAATCGTGGGTCAACAACAATCAGTTTAGCGCCGTTTTTCACCTTGGCTTCCAGCGCCCATTTAAAGCCTACTGGGTGCGCTTCCGCCGGATTGCCTCCCATCACCAGGACGATGTTGGCATTTTTGATGTCGACCCAGTTATTGGTCATGGCCCCCCGGCCAAACGTGGCGGCAAGTGCGGCAACAGTTGGCCCATGACACAGACGAGCCTGTGTATCGATACCGACCATGCCCAGTGCCCGGGAAAAACGTTGATCCAGCATGCCGGTTTCATTACTGGCCGCCGAAGAACAGAGCATACCGGTAGTCGGCCATCGGTTAACGGTTACCCCAGCGCTGTTTTTTTCCACGAAATTGGCATCACGGTCTTCTTTCATCAGGCGGGAAATACGATCCAAAGCCTCATCCCAGCTGATGCGTTGCCATTTATCAGACCCTGGCGCACGGTACTGTGGGTATTGCAGGCGTTGGGCACTATGGATAAAGTCAATCAACCCGGCCCCTTTAGGACACAAAGAACCACGACTAACCGGATGGTCCGGGTCACCTTCGATATGATAAATGGATGATTTTTCATTCTTGGCGCCATCACCCAGGCTGTACATTAAAACACCGCAACCGACAGAGCAGTATGTGCAATTATTCCTCGTTTCTTTTGCACGCAATAATTTATACTGCCGCGTTTCTGCCAATGCCATCGCGGGAGAAAATCCCAAAGCCGTAACCGTGGTTCCGGCCATACCGCCTGCGCATATTTTAAAAAATTGTCGTCTGCTGATCTGCATCGGGAACTCCTTGCACCACATCACCCAGAGTCATATCCCATCTATATCCACTCTCTTTCGCGTTGCAGATGCGCTGACTACGCCCAATGGCTCGACTATTTCTGCGTCTCGCCTCTGTGAGCGACTACAAGCTGCGTCGAAATCTATCCGCCAGGAGCAGATTTATCACCGAAATAACTTATCTGAGTAAGCTCATCGGGATTCATTTGCTTGTCGACTTCCTGGCACTCAAAATCCATTGGATATAGGTGGTAATTGTTTATTGATTAATATATACCCATCATTGTTCACGTTATTGGCCCTCGGTGACTCGCCATCACTTATCGGAATAAGCTCCTGGGAATTCACTTGATTGCCACCTTTCTGTATCTTGAAATTTATTGGGTATAAATTGTTTTCAGACGTGAATATGGCAAAGCCACATTAACTGTAATACATTATGCATCCGTTAATAAAAACCTCAAGTAATTATCTTAATAACAACAAATGCATCACATTTACTCACGATAATAGCGTTTTTTTAAATCAACCAATCACTTTAATGATAATGGTTATCATTATTTTCACGCTGTCATCGCCTGTCGATATAAATATAATTACATAACGATTATTGTATTAATCCACGATAAAAGAGATATAAAGAGGATGTTTATCTTCCACGTAAAAAATAAGGCAGCATTGACTAAAATACTGCGAAGAGACTATTTATCCCAACAGTTAAAATCATAACATCAACACCTGATGATATTTTAAATATCAGCGACAACGTCAAATTCAATGTTTTTATTCGGTTTTAAATAACACCAATAAATAATTTCATATAACAACTATTATATACCCCTGATCATTGAAGATGCTTGATTTTCAGGCAACAGAAGATCATGCTGTTCACCATGAAAATATTCATCACTGACCAACAAAAAGCTGAACTTGAGCGCCTTCACGATTCCAGTCGTGATAAACGTGTTTGCGATCGTATTAAAGCCATTCTTCTGGCTTCCGAAGGCTGGAGTTCGGCCATGATCGCTCAGGCTTTGCGGCTGCATCAGACCACCGTTGACCATCATATCAGCGAGTTTCTGAATAAAGGGAAACTGAAACCAGAGAATGGCGGTTCAGACAGTAAACTCAGTGCTGAAAAAACAGCCTCTTTAATCAGCCAGTTATCTGATAACGTATTTCATCAGACCCGTGATATTGTCGCGTTTGTCGCCCGGACATGGAACATCGTTTTCAGCGTTCCGGGAATGAATAAGTGGCTGCACCGTAACGGCTTTACCTACAAAAAACCGTCAGGTGTTCCCCATAAATTTAGTGAAGAGAAACAAAAACAATTCATTGAATATTATGAGGAACTGAAAGCAACTGCGGGTGATGAACCGGTTCTTTTTATTGATGCTGTCCATCCTACTCAGGCCACTAAAATCAGTTATGGCTGGATACGCAAAGGCCAGAGAAAAGCGGTAAAAACAACGGGAAGTCGTACACGGCTGAACATCATGGGGGCGCTGAATCTGAAGGCCCCGGAACACCCGCTAATCTGCGAATATAAAACGATTAATGAATACAATGTATCTCGTTTTTTCAATGAGATACGTAAGGTTTATCCTGATTATGGCCAGAAAGTTCATGTTATTCTGGATGGTGCAGGCTATCACCGTTCACAGTTAGTGAAAGAGTGGGCGGAGGTGGTAAATATAAAACTTCATTATCTCCCGCCGTACAGTCCGAACCTGAATCCGATAGAACGAATGTGGAAATTAATGAACGAACATGCCCGGAATAATCGCTACTTCAGCAGTAGCAGGGAGTTCAGGGATGCAATATCTGAATTTTTCAGCGATACGCTACCGGACATGGCGGGTTCTCTGACGTCCCGAATTAATGACCGTTTTCAGGTACTGAAATCTGCATCTTGAGGTTTATTGGGTATATACCCCAAATAATTCGAGTTGCAGGAAGGCGGAAAGATACCAGCAACGGGGCGATGACATAATCGGCGCTGCCCCGCGAATGCCAGGCAGCACAATGGATCTACTGAAACATGTTGTTCAGATAACGATTCAGCATCACCCGCGAGGTAAAACCATGTGGAATGCCAATAAATGCGGGGCTCACAGCCTGGGGATCGCGCGGGAAACGGACATACGCCGGGCTGCTGCGTAATGCCTCTGCCGGATAAGCATATTTCAGACTTTTCGGACCCTGATCCGGGTGAAGAATAAATGAGGTACGCCCCATTTTCGCTTCACGATTCACATACACGTAGTATTCGCCTTTATAAAATCCATAGGCTTTATCCGTAACATAATCCCGGGTAAAACCTGCATGCTCAAGAACTTGAGCCACTTCATCTGGGCGCAGATACATCGCCAATCCTCCATCTCTATTAATCGGAATCTGTGACCATAGCTCACTGAGCATCACGGACAACTAGACTTATCCGAACCTGAAGCACTGGTGGTGACTTCTTTGCTATTTTTCCGACGCTAACCCGTCCGACCATTATTTCCGCGTCTATGCTAGAGAATGGTTAATACGAACGGTGTAACTGACCGTTTCACAACAAAAGGATGGAAAATAATGAAGAAAAATATAATTCCCATGTTTACCCTCAGTACCCTGGCGCTGATTCTGCCGTTATCGGTACAGTCAGCTGAACCGGCTCAATCACCAGCCAGCTATCAGTTGCAACAGGTGCTAATTTTCAGCCGTCACGGCATCCGGGCGCCACTGGTGGGATATGGTGACATTCTGGCGGAATCGACGCCCCATCATTGGCCAAAATGGAAAACCGAAGGCGGATTATTGACGCCCAAAGGGGCGAAGGTAGAAGCGCTATCTGCTCAATACACGCATGAATGGCTCAGTCACTACGGCGTTCTGCCAGCGCAAGGTTGTCCGCCGGAAGGTGAGGTATTTGTGTATGCCAACAGTCTGCCGCGGACGATTGATACAGCCAAAAGTTTTGTGCAGGGTGGATTTCCTGGCTGTGCAATAACCGTCTACCATCAGGACAACGTAGGCACTATGGACCCCACCTTCAATCCGATCATTACCGCCAACGTTACCGATGAGTTTAAGAACAAGGCGCTTGCTTCCATCAACCAACATGCTGGCCCCGGCGGCGTCGATGGAATTAACCAGCGACTGAAAAATAACTATCAGGTGCTGCAACAGGTGATGGATTACCGACACGCTAAACTCTGTGTGGAAAAGAAAACCTGCACACTGGCTACACAGAGTAACACCGTGATTCTCGCACAGAACAAGGAGCCGGGAATCAGTGGTCCACTGCGGATGGGTACCGGCGCAGCCGATGGTTTCATGCTGCAATACTACGAAGGCTATCCGAAACATGAAGTCGCCTGGGGAAAGATCGCCGATAAAAAACAGTGGCGTCAACTGGAAGAGATTAAAAACCTATATCATGAAACACTGTTTGGCTCGCCAGCCGTGGCGCAGAATGCCGCCGCACCATTGCTGACCTTTATTAGCGCCGTATTGAATGGCACACCGTCAGATAACAAACTGGCCGCCATAGCGCAAAAAGCCAAAGTTGTTGTATTGGTCGGTCATGACTCCAATATTGCCTCCCTGCTTGCCGCGATGAAAACCGCGCCTTATCAATTACCCAATCAATATGAAAGCACCCCGATCAGCGGCAAGATCGTATTTCAGCGCTGGCATGATGAAAAAACCAATCAGGATCTGATGAAAATTGAATATGTATATCAATCTACCGAGCAAATCCGTAACGCTACGCCGTTGTCGCTGAAAAAACCGGCGCAGCGTGTGACGTTGCATATTGACGGTTGTAACACTGACGCTAACGATTTCTGTCCAATGTCGGACTTCAAGACCGCTATCGCCCATGATCTGCAAGGACAATAACCGGATACCTCACCAGCAGTCTCAGTGCTGTCGGTGAGGGTTTAGCCGATGAGGGTGCAACTGATGCTGTAACCAGTGACTGTCATCTCCTCACGTCTTCTCACTTTCTCCACTCCCTGCACAGGAAGAACACGGTCCTGACAATACCAGTGCAAATTAGCCATATCACACTGCGGATGGCTTACGATAAGCTAATGAGAATACATCGTAAAAATACACCTCCCCCTTGGTTTGCAGGATTTGATAAATTCCCGTTTTCACGGTGGCGTCAATCTGCGGATGATGCAAGATGGTTTCTAGCGTTTGCGGGGAAACATGGCGGCGGTTATACCACTCGCCGTTATAACAAACCCGTAGATCCAGTTTATCAATATCTTCAAACCGATAGCGCGGACTGATATCCATCGATAGCGCCAGCACCATCGTCGCCAAAAACAGAGTGAATCCAATCAGATAAGGTAAACCGAAATAGGGTGAATAAAGCAGGATGACTGCCACCGGGACATAACTTACCAGCATCGCGCCAAACAACCAGGGGTGAGTAACCATAAATTTACGGCTGAAACGAATACGATTGTCCCGCCGCTCGTCCCGATTAATACTTTCAATTTCTTCAATAAGAATCCGCCTGACAACATCCATGCTGTTCCTCCCCGTTGGCAATATGCTGAATAACATTAATCAAAAAAGTTAAGCACAGCATCATCACCCAGGCAAGGCGCAATCTTGAGTTAAAACCACCACCGTTACGCATACTGGACTAAGCGTCAACTCAAGACGAGAAGCGACCAGCAGCAATCAGCGCCTGCCCCAACGACAAACCGCCATCACCGGCGGGCAAGCGGCTGGGCTGCAATATCTCAAACTCAGACAGCGATTGTCGAAGTAACTGTACCAATAGCCGATTGTGCATCACGCCGCCGGAAAGCACCACCGTGTCGACCTGAACCTGTGCCGCAGCTCGCTGAACCAGCGCTGCCAGCCCTTGAGCCAACGCCACATGAAACGCATACGCCTTGTCGGCCGGGGCAGCACGATACGCCAGCCACTGCCGCCAGAAAGTAGCCAGATCCAGCGTGTTTTCCAGCACAGGCATCGTAACCGGCGGCTTCGCCTGCTGATGTTGTCGGGCCAGCGCCTCCAGCCAACAGGCCGCTTCGCCCTCCCAACTCTGGGTCACGGAAGGAAAACCGGTCGCGGTAGCCACCGCGTCAAATAGCCGTCCGGCAGAGGATGCCAACGGTGCATTAAGACCTCGCTCAATCGCTTTCGTCAGTAACGGTACCGAGGCCGCCGGAATAACGGCGGCCTCAGACAAATCAGCCCAGTCAGGTACAAACGTCAACCACTGCGCCAGCAAGTTACGCCATGGCTGGCGGGCCGCCAGATCACCGCCGGGCAAGGCCACCGCTGGCAATCCGCCCAAGGACCGGCAATGAACATAATCCACCAGCAAACATTCGCCTCCCCACCACTGACCGTGGTCGCCATAACCGATACCATCCAGCGCCAGGCCGATGACCGGCCCGGCATCACGCGGGCGTTGATGCTCCGCCATACAAGCCACAAGATGAGCATGGTGGTGCAGCACCTCAATACACGGAATCTGTTGTTGTAACGCCTGCCGTTTTCCCCGCTGATGACTGAGATAACCGGGATGTGCATCAACGGCGATCGCCTGTGGCGTAAACCGGTAAATATCCTCAAACAAGGCGATCGCCTGCTGGTACTGCTGTTCGATATCACTGTCTGCCAGATCGCCCAGATGCTGACTGACGATGGCGTGATTCCCTCGCAGCAGACAGAACGTGTTTTTCAGATCAGCGCCCATCGCCAACAGCGACGGTTGCGGGTCAAAACCCGGTGGCAGCGGTAAGGCGTCCGGTACATAACCTCGTGCACGCCGTAGCATTTCGGCATGACGCCCGCGCATCCTCACCACTGAATCATCCGCCCGCTGAACGATGTCACGGTTATGCAACAGCCAGAGATCGGCAATATCCACCAAATCGGATAGTGCCTGCTGGTTACTCAATGCCGGCGGTTTGCCACTGGCATTGCCAGACGTCATCACCAACGGGCACCCTACCTGCTTCAGCAACACATGCTGTAGCGGATTGGCGGGCAGCATCAATCCGACGTCGTCCAGCGCAGGAGCGATATCCGCCGCCAGCGGCCCCGATTTACGCAGTGGCAGCAGAACAATCGGGGCGGCCGGACTTTTCAGTAACCGTAATGCCGCCGGGATATCATCCGTCGTCGTGCAACGCGCCAGCCATGCTTCATCGGGCAACATAACAGCCAGCGGTTTTGCTGGCCGGTGTTTACGCTGCCGTAATAATGCCACCGACTGCGGGTTGGTGGCATCACAAGCCAGGTGGAACCCACCCAATCCTTTTACCGCCACAATCTTCCCGGCCAGCAGTGCCTGCGCAGCCTGAACGATAGCATCATCACCCGTTGTCAGTGTTGACTGACCATCACTCAACCACACATGTGGCCCACACGTCGGACAAGCGTTCGGCTGGGCATGAAAACGGCGGTCAGCCGGATTCTGATATTCATGCAAACAATCCGGGCAGAGTGGAAATGCGGCCATCGCGGTATAGGGACGGTCATAAGGCATCTGGCGGATGATGGTAAAACGCGGGCCACAATGGGTGCAGTTGATAAACGGATAGTGATAACGGCGGTTGGCGGGATCGTGTAACTCCTGCTGACAAGCATCGCAGGTGGCGGCATCCGGCACTACCTGGGTATCCATCTGCCCGGCGCCGCTGTGTTCAATCACAAATTCGGTGGGAATAGCCGACCAGTGATAAGGCTGATGCGCCACGCTGTCGATATAGGCCAGCGGCGGACATTCCGCCTGTAACATCACTAGAAACACATCTGCCGCCGCCGCAGGATAGAGATGGATCAGCACGCCAGCACTATCATTACTGACGTTGCCGCACAGTTGCAGTCGATGGGCAAGCTGCCAGACATAAGGACGAAACCCCACCCCTTGAACTTTGCCTTTTACGCGGATTTCAATGCCGTTGTGGTTTGATGACATAGAGAGTCTGTGGGCACCGTAAATAATGTTGAACGCTAAAAAATTCTGTGTCTCCCACAACTATCCGGTTTACGTCCAGCCAGGGGCGGTCAGCCACCTCCGCCCCAAGAACCCGATTATGTCAGAAAAAACCACGGATTAAGCACATAAACAATGGAAAGACACTTTCTTGATAGCCCAGAAATTAAGGACACTAGCAAATTCTCGGCATCGGCTCACTGTGCGGTAAATCCAGCAGACGAGTCGCGCCGAATACCCCACACAGACGGACCTGCTTTTTCTCTGTCACGCTACCAATTGTGGTGGCATCACGCCCCAACGGATGAGTACGCAACGCATCCAGTACCGCATTTTCGGCCTCGGGTGAAACCACCAGCACCAGCTTGCCTTCATTGGCGAAATTCAGCGCTTCCAGTCCCAATAGCTCACAGATACCACGCACTGCCGGTTTCACCGGGATCGTGCTTTCCAGTACCTCCATGCCACAGCCACTGGCCTGCGCATACTCGTGCAAAATAGCCGTCACACCACCGCGGGTGGCATCACGCAGGGCACGCACGCCATCAATCTGTCGCAGCGGAGCAATCATCGGTTCCAGTACCGCGCAATCACTGATCAACTCAGCTTCCAGCCCCAGATTCTCACGTAGGTTAAGGATGGTGGCGCCGTGGTCACCCAGCGTTCCACTGACAATAATCTTATCTCCGGGACGGATTTCACTGGTCCCCCAGCGCACGTCCGTCGGAATCACACCAATACCAGCCGTATTGATGAAAATTTTATCGGCAGCACCACGCGGCACCACTTTAGTATCACCGGTCACAATCTGAATACCGGCTTCCCGCGCCGTTTGCGCCATCGAGTTGACGATGCGAACCAGTGTTTCACCGCTAAGCCCTTCCTCAATAATAAAACCACAGGAAAGGTAAAGCGGTTTGGCGCCACTGACGGCAACGTCATTGGCCGTACCACATACCGCCAGCTTGCCAATGTCACCACCGGGGAAAAAGATCGGGTCAATCACATAGCTGTCAGTCGTAAACGCCAGCCGGTCACCGGCACTGGCCAACGGCGCCAGCGGCAAACGCGCCTGATCTTCCCGTTGCCCCAACAATGGATTATCAAACGCTTGTAAAAACAAACTCTCAATTAACTGCTGCATCGCCTGACCGCCGCTGCCATGGGCCAGCGTGATCTCTTTAGGCTGAACTACTGTCGTCATCAGGCACACTCCCGGCGGTATTGATAATAAGCAGCACATGCTCCTTCGGAAGACACCATCAGCGCACCAATGGCGTTCTGTGGTGTACACTGCTGACCAAACAACGGGCAATCACCCGGTTTGCAGCGTCCAGTCAACACATCACCACAGCGGGAAAGCGGTTCATCCGCCACATCCTGTTGCTTCGGCATGAAGCGTCGCTCAGCGTCGAAAGCGGCATAGCTTTCGCGCAGTTGCATACCAGACAAGGCAATTTCACCCAGACCACGCCATTCGCTACTGGCTTTGACCTCAAACACCTCATCCATCGCCTGCTGGGCCAGCGGATTGCCATTATCCGGCACAATTCGGCGGTATTGATTTTCCACCACGCAGCGTTCATCGTGCAACTGTTGCACCAGCATCAGCAACGCCTGCAAAATATCCAGCGGCTCAAACCCCGTCACGACAAACGGTTTATGGAACTGGTCACACAGCGGTTGGTAAGGATACGCGCCGATGACCATACTGACATGACCTGGCGCCAGAAAACCGTCGATACGCAAATCGGGCTGTTGCAGTAGACTGCGCAGCGTCGGAATAATGGTGATGTGCTGACAAAATAACGTGAAATTTTTGATACCACGCCGTTTCGCCTGCTGCAACGTCAGCGCCGAACTGGGCATGGTGGTTTCAAATCCCAGTCCAAAGAACACCACCTGCCGGTCAGGATTTTTTTCCGCCAACACCAACGCATCCAGCGGCGAATAGACAACCCGGATATCCGCACCGTGACGACGGGCATCCAGCAATGAGCCGTTGCGCCCCGGGACGCGCATCGCATCGCCAAATGTGCAGAAAATCACGTCTGGATGGGCGGCAATCTCCAGACAGGCATCAATACGCCCCATCGGTAATACACACACCGGACAGCCCGGTCCATGAACAAACTCGATTTCCGGTGGCAACAGCCGATCCAGCCCGAATTTGAAGATGGCATGAGTATGCCCACCACAGACTTCCATCAACTGTAGTGGTCGCGTCTTCAGTTGCGGCATATCCGCCACCAATGCCTGAATGCGCTGCAATATCGCTTTGGCTAATTCAGGATCACGGAATTCATCAACGTACTGCATAAATGGCTCCCGTTTGCCGTACTTCATCCAGTTCCAGTCCGACAGCCTGCATTGACTGCAACGCCTCCAACGTATCCTGAGCCTCCTGTTCATCCAGCAAGCTCATAGCGAAACCGACATGTACCAGCACCCACTGTCCCACCAACGCAGAAGGCTCACCTTCACACACCAACGCGATATTCACCGCACGTTGTACGCCACACACATCCACCCAGGCAGGCTGATGAATATCTTCACCTACCGAGGTCACTTTACCGGGGACACCTAAGCACATAGTTGTCCCTCCAGCCAGGCCAACCATTCGTCCATCCCCTCTCCGGTACGGGCAGACAAGGCAATGACCTGAATCTCCGGGTTCACCCGGCGAGCATTGGCCACACAAGCTTCCAGATTAAAGTCCAAATATGGCAACAGGTCGATCTTATTGATAATCATCAGTGATGCCGCTGCAAACATATGTGGGTATTTCAGCGGCTTGTCTTCGCCTTCCGTTACTGAAAGGACTGCCACTTTATGCCGCTCACCAAGGTCGAAGCTGGCTGGGCACACTAAATTACCAACGTTTTCGATAAACAGCAGACTGTTGTCCGGCAGTTGCAGACGATGTGCCGCGTCATGCACCATCTGCGCATCCAGATGGCAGCCTTTACCGGTATTGACTTGAATGGCGTTCACTCCAGTCGCACGGATACGCTCGGCATCATTGGTCGTTTGCTGATCACCTTCAATCACCGCACAGGGCAGATGATCCTGCAACAGATGAAGCGTGCTGGTAAGCAAGGTGGTCTTGCCGGAACCGGGACTGGAGACCAGATTCAACGCCAGAATATTCTGTTCCGCAAAGTGTTCCCGATTATGTTCCGCTAGATGATTATTTTTACTCAGGACATCCATTTCAATCTTTAGCAGACGTTGCTGGCCAATACCTGGTGCATGAGTCCCCGCCACTCCCTGACCGTAATGCAAATCCTGCTGATCAACTGTTGGCTGGAACACGTCTTCTTCATCCGGCGCGGCGGATACACGGGTCACTACCGGAGCAGAAACCGGCTCCGCAGACGGCGCGGCATAGTAATAGTGATTGACGTCGCCCTGATGGTAATAGTGATGGTGATGAATAATGACATAACGCGCCTCACCCTCATCATGGTGATGATCATAATGCCCGTGAGCATGATGGTGCTGATGTGAGTGAGTATTGGGATGAGAATGGGTGTGCTCGTGAGCATGTTCATGGTGGTGATCATGTGAATGAAGGGGTTCATCGCCTTCTATTCTGCTCTCCCCTTCACCGCAACCGCATGTGGTACACATAGGGATAATTCCTCCCGGTTACAAAACCGTTTCTGACACTTTTCGTTTTTGCCCGGCAAGCATTCCGGGACAAGTGGTCACTCAATGGCGAGCTGTTTTATCTGCAAACTGTCACCGCCATCAACGCGTAAATTATAGCTGCCGCAACGCGGACACCCAGCGTCATGCTGCGTGATTTCGACTATCTCGCTACACTCCCAACACCAGGCGCGCGCAGGCTGCACCTGCAAATGCAGTTCACAGCCATCCGCCATCGTCTGACGGCATACAGATTCAAAACAAAAGCGCAGCGCGCTTTCTTCAATACAGGACAACGCCCCAATCTCCAGCCACACTTCTTTTACTTTCCGTGCGCCATGCTGACGGGCCTGTTGTTCAATCAGTTCCAGCGCGTTGTAGCACATGGAAATCTCATGCATGCTGCTAACTCCGATTTAGGCTGAACAGCGCTCGTCGGCCAAGATTCTGCGGTACTTCACCATCCGTCACTGGCAGGGACAGCGCCATTTTGGCACTTTGCTCCGCCAGTTGTATCGCCTGCTCTCCACTTAATGCCGAATCTATCGGCGACATCAGCGAACAGGAGAGATACTGAATGCCATCATCCATTTCACCGACGATAAAATTGACATGACCACACGGCAGACTCAACGCCAGACGCTCTGCCAGAGTACGCCTCGGCCAGTCCTGTTGCGGACCGGGCAACACCAGCAGACTCATCATCCAGGGCGTCAGCAGACAACCGAACCATTGCTGTTCAAATAGGGTAAAACCGCAGGCCCGGACCGGAACTGCCGCCCGATAAAAAGGCAGTGACTGCATTTTCTCCTGCGCTATCCGGGTAAATATGGCTTCCAGCCAGGCCGCCGGATGATGATCATGCACCGGAATAAGTGAATTTTCTTTGCGCTCACCCGGCATAGTGTGTTGATCGCCCACCAACGCAGCACTGTGTTCAGGCTTTTCCATATTACTCACAAGGCACCTCACTGCACTGACGCTCAGTCACTGTCACACCACTGAGCCGTAATGCGGCGACAATATGCAGCAACGCCGACTCTATCGCCGCTGTCGCTGTAGCAGATAACCCAATCCCTGGCGCCAACGAGTCAGGTTCTACACCCACCAGCGTGAGTTGTTTCGGGAACTCACCGGTAAGTCGCAGTGCCATCAATACATCGGAGAGGCCTAACTGGTGCGGGGATATTTTGCGGGTAAACAGCGCCGGCACTTCGTCATCGTGTAGTACCACCACGTTTCCCGGCGCGTTTCCCGTCAGCACCGCATCCGCGACAATCAGGTGATCACGGTCAGCCATGGTTTCAAGCAGCTCCATCCCCGACGTGCCACCATCCTCAATATCGATGGCGGGCGTAAATATGAAGCGCTGTTCCAACGCCTCAATAATACGCACACCGATAGCCTCATCGCTCAGCAGCAGATTACCTATCCCCAACACCAGTATATTCATTACAGCACCTTCACCCGTGTGACTTCATTGGCGTTTACCGTATCCACCACGTGCACCGCACAGGACATGCAAGGGTCAAACGAGTGAATGGTACGAACTACTTCCAACGGTTTATGCGGATCGGCCACTGGCGTTCCCACCAGTGATTGTTCATACGGACCCGCTTTATCTTCATAGTTACGCGGACTGGAGGTCCAGGTCGATGGCACAACCGCCTGATAGTTGGTTATCTTGCCGTTTTTGAACACCACCCAGTGCGACAACATACCGCGTGGCATTTCGCCGAAACCAACGCCGCGGAACTCGGTATCCGGAGAAAAATCCGGCTTAATGAAGGTCTCGTGATCACCTTTGCCAATGTTGGTTACCAACGCCTGCCATTGGTGTGCCAGCGTATCCTTCAACACACAACAGTGTATGGTGCGACCAATCACACGGCCCAATGTGGAGTGCAGTTGTTTCTCTTCCAGCGTGCGGCCACTGAGTTTCCGGTAAGCAGCGCCAAGCTGTGCAAAATGGGTTTCTGTATCCTTGTGTTTGGCAGCCAGACTGCATAACAACCAGGCCAGTGGCCCTACTTCCACCGTGTTGCCGTAGAACGTCGGTGATTTCACCCAGGAGTATTTCCCATCCTCCTGCCAGCCGGTGTAATCAGGACGGGTGAGTCCTTCCCACGGCGCCAGTGGTTCGTCATCCTTGTACCAGGCGTGCTTACCACTCTCCTTGATGCCATCGATCAGGAACCGATCGTTATGACTGGTAATCGGCCGGAAGGTGGAAGGATTGCCGCTTTCAATGTAGCCCCCCGCCAGCAGGAAGCTACCGCCCTTGTCATCGGTCGGCAATTCCGGCACGCTCAGATAGTGATCAGCCCCACGACCCAACGTCAACCATTGTGGGTAATAGGCCGCAATAACGGCACAGTCCACTTTATAAACCTGCTCGATGAAATCCCCCAGCCGGTCAATAAAGCTTTTCACATACATCAGACGCTCAAGATTTAGCACACTTGGCGAATCCAGATTAATGGGGTTGGCAACGCCACCCACTGCCAGATTCTGGATATGTGGTGATTTACCCCCCAGAATCGCCACAATCCGGTTGGCGTCACGCTGGCATTCCAACGCCTGTAGATAGTGCGCCACGGCAATCAGATTGACTTCCGGCGGCAATGCCATCGCCGGGTGTCCCCAGTAACCGTTGGCAAAGATTCCTAGTTGCCCACTGGCGACCAGATCCTTCAGCTTCTGCTGCACCTTGGCAAATTCCGCGACGCTATTGAGTGGCCACGCAGACAATCCTTTCAGCAAATTAGCCGCTTTTTGTGGATCGGCTTTCAATGCCGAAGTGACGTCTACCCAATCCAGCGCGGAAAGTTGATAAAAATGCACGATATGATCGTGAATACTATGTGACGCCAGAATCAGGTTACGGATGTATTGCGCATTAACCGGTACGTTCAGACCCAATGCATTTTCTACTGCACGTACAGAAGCAATCGCGTGCACCGTGGTACATACGCCACAGATACGTTGCACAATAATCCAGGCATCACGTGGATCGCGGCCCTTAACGATCTCTTCCATGCCGCGCCACATAGTGCCGGATGACCAGGCTTTGGTGACTTTCCCGTTTTCAATTTCGCAATCAATGCGCAGATGCCCTTCAATGCGGGTAATGGGATCAATGGTGATGCGTTGGCTCATGCTTTACCTCGGCCTGATGATTCTTATGAACGCCTTCCAGCGCGGGAAGTACCGGCAGCAGGCGGATTAACAAGATGTATGCGCAGATTTCAATCGCTACGAAACCGATGGAAATCAGAATTTCCTGCGCTTTAGGAAAATAGTGGTAACCACCACCAGGATTGAATGCCAGCAGTGAATAGCTCAATCGCCACAAAGCGGCGCCGAATAACATACTGACTGCGCCGATAAACAGACAGCGCGAGTCGCGGCGACAACGCTCCAGACGGAACATCAGCAGCGGGAACAGCATCAGTGCCGATTCACACCAGAACATGATGGAGTAGCGATCAAATGCCAGCAGATAACGGGTCTTGTGGTGCCAGAAAATTTCGCCGAAACGCACCACCAGAAACAGTAACACCAATACATCGGTGACGCGTGCCAACCGGTTAAACAGCACTTTTTCATCCGGTCCCCGTCCTTTCAGCCCCGCCTGCACCAGCGAGCCTTCGAAAATAACAATCGAGAATCCCATGATAAAGGCGGTCAACAGCGACAACAGCGGCAACAGTTCATAACTCTGCCACAGCGGGTGCACTTTATAACCAGCGGCAATCATCAGCGACCCCATTGAGGACTGGTGCATGGTCGGCAGTAACGCCCCCAGCGCGATGATAAAGAACATCACTTTATTCATCCGCTGGAGCGAAACCTTCCAGCCAAAGCGCTCCATGATGACCGGCGCAAACTCCAGGGCCATCACCCCGATGTAGATGGTCATACAGACTGCTGTTTCAAACAGCACCGATGAGGTGTTGAAGAAACCGGGAATGAAGAAGTACGGTAAATTCCAGTAACGTCCGACATCAATGGTGATGGACAGCCCCCCCAACGAATAGCCAAACAGGCTGGCCAGCAGCGCCGGGCGTACCAATGGATGGTATTGACCACGGTTAAAGACATATACCGCCCAGGCCAGCGCCCAGCCACCACAGGCGAACCCGGTTCCGACCAGCAGGTCGAAGGAGATCCAGATCCCCCACGGATACCCGCCATTCAGGTCAGCCACCGAGCCAAGCCCCAACACCAGACGTTTGAGAATAAGCACCGCACAGATCACCACAAACGGTGCTAGCAGCATCACGGGCCAACTGACCAGGCGCCCACCCAACGGACTTGCTTTATGCGCCGTCATGATCGTCCTCCTGTGACTTATCATGGTCCTGCCTGTCTTCACGGGTATTGCGATGGACCAGTACGGAAATCCCGGCTAATAACGCCAGTGGTAGCACCATGCCTTTATACAGCGTGTGTTGAATATGCTCGGAACGTTCGCCGGTAGAAAGCTCATCCAGTTTTGGCAAGTCCAGATTCTGGTAAGGCACACCCGCCAACACCAGTACCTGCGTGCCGCCAGCTTCTTTTTCACCATAGACATAGCGATCATATTTCGGAACGGCGTGCAGATAGGTATCGTTTTTATCCAACATCTGACGCGGATAGTGATACTCATCACCCGGATTGAGTGCCAAACGGCGTTTGGCCTCTGCCAGCAGATCCTCACGAGTACCGTAAATCACCGCGCCGGTAGGACAGACTTCAACACACCCAGGCATGCCGCCTTTATCCAGGCGCTCAACACCGGGCTGATTGCATAATTCGCATTTATGAATTTTGCCGAACGGATTTTCATAGTCATATTTCGGCACATCGAACGGACAGGCCACCATGCAGTAGCGACACCCGGTACAGATGTCAGGGTCATAGTGCACCACACCGGTTTTTGGATCTTTCTTTAATGCGGAAACCGGACACACCGACACACAGTTAGGATCAACGCAGTGCATACACTGTTTTTTAATGTAAGCATAACCGTTCTGCTCCTGATCCTTGTTTTTACCATCACCCGAGCTCCATACCTGGATAATGTTATTGGTATAAGGACTCAGTTTGTCGTTGTTGGACCAGGTCGGCGCACCGCCGGTGTAAATTTTACTGTCCGGGTTGTGTTCCAGATGGTTGACTTGCTGGCATTTGGTCACACATGCCTGGCAGCCGATACACAACGTGGAGTCATACAGCATTCCGAGTGCGCCGGGGATCGGCGGCTTATTGGTCGCCTCCGCCTGACTGGCCAGCGGTGTGCCGGCCAGTAACGCACCGGCAGAAGCCAGTTTAAAAAAATTGCGTCTGTTCACGGCTCAATCCTCCCGGGATGATTTTCCGGCATCCTTCTGTTTTTGCTGACGTCCCAGTTCGCGTACCGCCATCAGACTGACACCCGCAACCGCACCCAGCACACCACCGATAAGCCCGGTCGCTGTCGCCGAACTCTGTCCACCTTCAGGACTGTTAGTTGCCGGTTTTTCAACTCGTGGCGTTGGATTCTCCACGTTAGCCAACTGGAAAATCCCTTTGGTAAAACCAATCCCTTTTTCGTTGCAGCCATAACATGGATGGCCAATCCCTACCGGCCAGATACCGCCGCCGATATCGCAGAACTCCAGCGTCGGACAGTTGCCATAGGTTTCCGGCCCTTTGCAGCCCAGATGGTATAAACACCATCCCTGACGATGACCTTCATCACCAAACTCTTTGGCGAAACGACCGGCGTCGAAATGCGGGCGACGTTCACAGTTTTCATGAATCAAACGACCATAGGCGAACATCGGACGGTTATGGCTATCCAGGGCAGGAGCTCGTTGATAGGTAATAATATGGGCTACAGTGGCCAGGAAGTTGTGTGGATTAGGTGGACAACCGGGGATGTTAATGACCTTTTTACCCGGTAACACGTCCTGCAAGCTGACGGCACCAGTCGGGTTTCCTCCCGTTGCCGGAACGCCGCCCCAGGAGGAACAGGAACCGATGGCAATGATGGCGGCAGCGTTTTCTGCTGCGTTACGGATATGTTCGACAATCGGCTTGCCCGCCACCACGCAGTAGATGCCACCGTCTTTTATCGGTATCGAACCATCCACCACCAGTACATATTTCCCTTTATATTGTTCAATCGCGCGGTGTTTGTTCTCTTCTGCCTGCTCACCAAAAGCAGCGGACAGCACTTCGTGATATTCCAACGAAATGGTATTTAACAGCAAAGTCTCAACGGTCGGGTGAGTCGAACGCAATAATGATTCAGTACAGCCGGTACACTCCTGAGCACCAATCCAAATCACCGGTGGACGCTGCGGTGATGTAATGGATTGCGCTATTTCTGCCGCAGCTGAATCAGTCAACCCCATGGTTGCGGCGAGTGCTGCACATAACTTCATAAAATCACGACGATTAACGCCGTGATGGGAAAGCATTAAATTTTCCCCACTCATTTTTTATTATTCTCCTGTAACTCAGACGGAGTAACACGCGGATGTGTGGGAATATGGTAATGAGGAAATTAGTTTAACCGACTTGATCTCTATCAATCCGCAGGAGAATAACCATCTTATTTATGTATATTCTGTGACTGTATACACATGCTGTCTTTTAGAAATTTTTTGTCATCCGGTGGAATGAGAAATTATCGCAATCACTCGTTAAGACCACTATTTTCACTTTCACTGATAGTGCTTAATCGATTTAACACAGATAATTACTCAAAAATAAAATAAAATACTATGTTGATTTTAGTGAATTTCCATTAAAACTGCTGATGCTCATTTTGTTATTTTAACCTGCATTTATTACCATGAGGCTTATATTCACCACTGCATTATAGTTACTTTAAATACTTTAGTTTAAAAAGCAAAAAAGTCTGACGGATATTATCTTTTCCTAAGCAAGTAACACACTCTCTGGGAGCAAATTTTAGTGGCATTCACGATATTCATCGCTGTTTTCATACTGAAATAGATTTAATCTTACCAAGTCGAATTCGAGATTAGATGATAAAAAAAGGTAGCGGAGATTCCTCCACTACCTTGAGTAATTACCATGTATATTGACGCTAACGATTACTCAATACCACGGCTACGCAGGTAATCTTCGTAATTACCGGAAAAATCCACCACTTTCTGCGGTGTAATTTCCAGAATACGTGTCGCCAATGAGCTAACGAATTCGCGGTCGTGCGACACAAACAGTAACGTACCTGGGTACATTTCCAGCGCCATGTTCAGTGATTCAATGGATTCCATATCCAGGTGGTTAGTTGGTTCGTCCATCACCAATACATTCGGACGCTGCATCATCAGCTTGCCAAACAACATACGGCCTTTCTCTCCGCCGGATAATACCTTGACATTCTTTCTGATATCGTCCTGGGAGAACAGAAGACGACCCAATACACTACGTACCGCCTGTTCGTCATCCTTTTCCTGTTTCCACTGACTCATCCAGTCAAATACGGTGAGATCGTCCTCAAACTCATATTCATGATCCTGAGCATAATAACCAATTTTTACATTCTCAGACCATTTCACCGTACCGGCATCCGGTGGTAAATCACCGACCAGTGTTTTCATCAGCGTCGATTTACCAATCCCGTTATTACCGAGAATAGCCACCTTGTCGCCGACTTCAATCAGCAATTTTAGCTGGCTGAACAGTGGGCCATTATCAAAACCCTTAGTCAGTCCTTCCACTTCTAATGCGTTACGGAACAGTTTCTTATCCTGTTCAAAACGGATGAACGGATTCTGGCGGCTGGAGGCTTTCACCTCTTCCAACTGGATTTTTTCTATCTGACGGGCTCGGGACGTCGCTTGACGGGATTTGGAAGCATTGGCACTGAAACGGCTGACAAATGACTGCAATTCAGAGATCTGCGCTTTTTTCTTGGCATTATCCGCCAGCAGACGCTCACGAGATTGCGTCGATGCCGTCATATACTCGTCATAATTTCCGGGATAAATACGCAACTCACCATAATCCAGATCCGCCATATGGGTACATACCATATTCAAAAAGTGACGGTCATGGGAGATGATGATCATGGTGCTGTTACGTTCATTCAGCACCTGTTCCAACCAACGAATCGTGTCAATGTCCAGGTTGTTGGTCGGTTCGTCCAGCAGCAGAATATCAGGATCAGCAAATAATGCCTGTGCCAGCAATACACGCAACTTCCAGCCAGGCGCAATTTCACTCATCATCCCATAGTGCTGTTCCAGCGGAATACCGACGCCCAGCAGCAACTCACCAGCACGGGCCTCGGCAGTATACCCATCCATTTCGCCATATTTTATTTCCAGATCAGCGACTTTATACCCATCTTCTTCGCTCATTTCCGCCATGGAATAAATATGGTCACGTTCTTCCTTTACCGTCCACAGCTCAGCGTGCCCCATAATCACCGTATCCAGTACAGTATGGTTTTCAAACGCAAACTGATCCTGACGCAGTTTCCCCAATCGTTCATTAGGTTCGAGAAACACGTTGCCCGCGGTCGGTATCAGATCACCGCCAAGGATTTTCATAAAGGTGGACTTACCGCAACCATTGGCACCGATCAACCCATAGCGGTTACCATTGCCAAACTTCACGGAAATGTTTTCAAATAGCGGCTTACTGCCGAATTGCATCGTAATATTGTTGGTACTTAACACAGCACTTACTCACGTTAAAATGTGATTTGGCGCGCATTATGCCATAAGCCGGAGTCAGAATCCCGGTCAGATTTGTGTGAGTTTTAATCTCTTCTGACCCAATATTTATCCCCCACAGGACAAATGTCTTTCAATAACCATAATATGGGCACTTTCATTGCCCAAAAAGGAGTGCCCGATGCCGTCAGAACGTAAGTTTAAGCAAGTCGATGTCTTCACTCACCTTGCATACAAAGGCAACCCACTGGCCGTTATACTGGATGCTGACGGTCTGAGTGATGAGCAAATGCAAGATATCGCGCGCTGGACTCACCTTTCTGAAACCACCTTCGTATTTCCACCTACCGACCCGGCAGCCGATTATCAGGTGCGCATCTTCACACCGGTGTCAGAATTTCCCTTTGCTGGGCACCCCACGCTGGGCACCGCACATGCCTTATTGGAAGCAGGACTGAAACCACATGTTTCCGGCCAGCTTATCCAGCAGTGTGGCATTGGCCTGGTATCCATCAATATCGCCGCCGATGGTCAGCTCGCGTTTCGGGCACCCGAGGCCTGCATTGACGTCATCCATGAAGAACTATACCCATTGATTGATGCGACACTACAACACGGTTTGAGAGATCACCGTTATGCGCCCGCCAACGTCCGTATGGGGACCTGCTGGATTACGGTACGCATGGAAACAGCAACAACCTGCCTGAATGTCCGGCCCGACCTGGCATCGCTCGAATCTCTGCTTCAACAATGCCAGTCCAATGGATTTGCCCTTTACGGGCCTCATGACAACACAATGCAGGACGATTATGAAGTCAGAGTATTTACCATAGAGAATGGACAACTGGTTGAAGATCCGGTGACAGGTAGCGCCAATGCCTGCATCGCCCGGTTACTACAAATGGAATATTATCCAGATAACATGGACACAAAGCTGAAGCTGGGTTACAGCGTCCGTCAGGGCACAATCCTCAATCACAGTGGACGAGTGAAGGTAGCTTATATCGATGGACATCCCTGGATCGGGGGATACAGCCAAACCCTTATCGACGGTATTATCAAAATCTAGCATTACTCATCAAGATACCAATAATAGCGGGGAAGCATGGCTGGCTAACCCGTTTCGTTTTCTGCCCGCAGAATAATGAGAAAAGCCAATACAATATAATTTTTTATTTTTAATACTCCAGGGTAATGAAATATAGCATTCTCCTGTCAGATTGATGATAAAACCAATTTTTAGGGGGCACGCAGCGATAAGTTCGTCTCCGTCAGCCGATGGCGCGCCTTGCGCTGTGGTTGCCCCGCCTATCTCGATCTGCAAGACGCCTTTATCATTGCCGCACGGCTAAAATCACTCATCCGGAAATATTTTTGTGTTCAATCAGGCACAACGTGGTGACGCCGCTTGCCGACTCGTTAAACCAGACCCGTAGCTGCACGCCCTCGCAGTAGGCGTCAGCCAGGTTCTCCGCCAGTTCGAAACATAATAAATTCTGCGGCAGATCCATACTTATCAATTTAGCCGCAGAAAAATTGAAATACCGCCCCACCGCCGGATATAGCGCTTTGAATATAGATTCTTTGGCAGAAAAAATATGCGTAAAGTATTTATCCAGCCCTTCACTCATCGTGTTAACCAGCCACCGTTCACGCTGATCGAGTACAACCTTGCCAAGCTCTTCTGCTGCGTTTGCCTGAACAACCCAATTTTCTGTATCGACTCCAACTGCAACATAATCTTTTTTCTTAGCAACAATACATATGGCGCTATCGTTACTGTGGCTGATCGATCCCAGCAAATGTTCCGGCCATATCGGGCACCGGTTGCTATCGCTAAATACATTAAACTGTTGTATTCCCATTTCGGTAAGACACTGCTTTGCCAAATAACGGCCAGCAAAATATTCGGCGCGCCTTTTTCCCGTCGAACATTTCACCGTGGCCGGCAGGAAAATATTTTCTTTTATAAACAAGTCGTCATCAAACCGACTGATATCGAACCAGCAATTGGCGACATGTAAATTCGCGTTGTACACTAAAGGGGAAACCGTCAGTTTCATAAATTGAGTCAGCAGAAATGAGCTAGAAAAAGACATTGTTATTTGCTCTACCTTTCCTGAACATCATTAAGTTTCTATCGTAATGCCAAGAAAATCTTGGTACAAGAATAAGGATCTAACATGATCGGTAAAGTTGCCGTTATCGGTGCGGGTGTCATGGGTACCGGCATCAGTCAGGTATTAGCAGAGCATCATATTGATGTCATCCTGGTGGATCTTGAGCAAGCTATTCTGGAAAATGCCCTGACAACAATCCGGCAAAATATTCGGCTAAATATGTTGATGGGCAAAATGAATCGGGATCTGGATTTGAATGTCCTGTTTTCACTTATCCACGTAACAACGTCACTAAATGATATTCAAGATGTTGATTTTGTTATAGAAAATACCACTGAAAAATGGACCACTAAAGTAAAAATCTATCCTGAGATAGATGATATTTGCCCTCCTGACTGTATATTTGCGGCCAATACTTCGGCCATTTCAATTACCCGCCTGGCCGATTTAACGCGGCGGGCAGACAAAGTGCTGGGCATGCATTTTATGAATCCGGTTCCGCAGAAACCGGTGGTCGAAACCATACGAGGAAAACACACCAGCGATGCCACCATTGATCGCGCAGCGTCATTCCTCGCTCAGATTAATAAACGCCACATTGTCGTGAACGATGCCCCTGGTTTTGTCGCCAACCGTATTTCCCATCTATATATCAATGAAGCTATCAGGGTCGTGCAAGAAAAAATCGGCAGTGCTGAACAGGTCGATGCCATTTTTAGACAATGTTACAACCATGAAACCGGGCCATTGGAAACGGCTGATTTAATTGGATTGGATACCGTATTACTGACGCTGGAAGAGTTATATCAACGTTTAGCGGATCCCAAATTCCGCCCGGCTCCGCTGTTACAACAGATGGTAGACGCTGGTCTGTATGGCAGAAAGTCTGGTCAGGGCTTCTATAAATATTAATGTGAAATAATCAACGTTAAAGACATAGCACACTCACTATTTTGATTTAATTAACCTCAGAATTAAAACCAAGAGATGAAAATAAATTTCACGCTCTTGTGTTGACCAGAAGTCCGGTTGGACAGATCTATCAGCGTCGCCAATACTGATTGAGCAGAATCAACAACCGCCTTCATCGCAAAAAACAAAGGGTATTGTATGGCTATTGACGCTTGGTTTCCTCTAGCTATTTACTATGAAGACCTGCCAGAACATGAGCAATATAAAGCGGTATATATTGAACGAATTAAGCAGTTGCGAGCGGGTTCCGGTGAAAAACGCACCTCAGAAACAGCCAGTTGGACGGGGGACGTGCATAAAGTCGATGGGATACATAACGACCCGGTTTTCGCCTGGTTAACACAGCAAATTGAACGCCATGTACTACTTTATCTAAAAACGCTGGGACACGATCTGGATAAAATTGAGTTATATATACAACGCTCTTGGCCAGTTATCGCGAATAAAGGCCAGTGGGTTTCACGTCACGCTCATCATAATGCCAACCTAAGCGCGGTTTATTATGTCTCTATCCCGAAAGAAGGCGATGCCGGACAGACTCGTTTTTTTAATGATAAAAAAAGTAACGAACTGTCTAATGGTATAGATTCAAATATGACCGAGGGCTATAGCGAATATAATGCATTTAATTATACTCATGTGAATTATTATCCTACTGAAGGGCGTCTACTGCTGTTTCCAGCCAAACAACCTCATGATGTGCTTGCCAACCAGACCGATGAAGAGCGTATCTCTATCTCATACGATATCATTATTACCGCCAGACAAAATATGGGTCAGGCAACCCCAGAATTTTTGATGCCCTCACCTGAAAACTGGAAAAAATTTGACAGTAGGCTCAGAAATACCCTATTGGCAGGCCCGCGAATCGATGTAGATGAAACACCGCGCCCAGTTTAACAGGATGAAAAATGCACCTCGCCACGATCACCCGTTATTACCAATCTATTGATGATTACACTCTGGTCCCGCACCAGGGGCATATCTTGTGGGATGCCGTTGTTTTCCCGTATATCTCCAGTGAAGCGCTTTGGCATGACTGCCAACAGCTTGTACAGGGTTTTCCCGAAGAGTACTGGTATCATGACTTCACCGGCACCGTGAAGCTACTGTTTGGCGGCGAGCAACAGCAAGCATTCAGGAACTCGGTGGATAAGCTTTACTGCTATTTGCGTGAGCGCAATATCCCACTGAACAATGCTACCGTACTCAATTTGTCCTTGCAGGTTCGAACGCCAGAAAGTTGTGAACCTTACCTGCGTGGCAGACATGCGTTGAGTGTTGATGTCCGCCTTGATTTCTCATCAGGTGACGCTGATACTGCTTGCTGGCTAGCGTTCGAAGAGGGCGAAGCGATACCACTCCTGCCCGGCGCTATGCTAATCAGTAGCGGGTTTCGACGCCACAAAGTCACCGGCGCCGCGATTGTGTTGCACTACGACGTCGCATTGCCTGAATTAGCCCGGGTAGCTACCCTGCAAGATCGTACTTTTCATCACCAGAACCTGGCTGATACCACCGTCTTTGCGGCCGCCACCGCCCTTCCTCTGTCACTTCCTACGCCACCGCTGGAGATGCTGCAACAGAAGGTAGAGTGGGTAAACCGGCAGGCGGCGATCCGCTACCGACTGGAAGGCAGCCCGGTAGTGAGAAGGTTCTTGATCGATAATGCCGAACCCGCCACCGCCACGCCAGAGGAAATTCAGTTAATTCGGCAACACGGTTTGCAGCAGCAGGATTACCGACAAACCCGCGTGATTGAGCAGGTTCCGGTATTGTCAGCGCAACAGTGCAGTCAATTGAAAGCGTACCTCGATCGACACATTACCGCCGTCGTGCCCGATTCAGTAGACGGCTACCCCGAGTATCAGGTCAATCTATCCATTGCACAGTTGACAGCGTTGCTGAATCAAGAAACCCTGGATAAACTGCTCAACTTGCCCTCTTTACTTCACGATGGTCAATCTGAAGGCGAAAACGAAACGCTACAATTCAATCTGTTTCTGCGGATTTATTCAGCACAAACCCGACCTTATATCGCCTTTCACTCAGATATTTGTACTTATACCTGTGTGATCGCCCTTAATGACCATCAGGAATTCAGCGGCGGCCAATTTCTGATGATGGCAGACGATGATCAATTACGGATCGCCCCATGGAAAACTGGCCACGCGGTGCTACATGCCGGCAATTTGATCCACGGCGTCAGCAACATCTGCGAAGGCAAACGCTATTCACTGGTCGTATTTGCCACTCGTGTTGAGTAAACAACACCAGTTAAAGACGTCCCTGAGCGTTATCCATTATTTTCAGCCCCATATCCCAACTGCTGAATAATGGCAGAGAGCACATTGATGTTGGGATATTTATAAAATGTCACCACCGGAATATCGACATTCAGCTGCTTTTTTATCATGTTGGTTATTTGCACAATAATGAACGAATCCATATTCAGCTGGAAAAAGTCATCATTGATGCCAATCTTATCCACTCCCAGTCGTTCTTGCATCATGGTACACAATGCCTGCTGCAAGGTATCTTCCGGTGCAACATATGGCGTATCCAACTGTGGCCTGGGGAAAACGGACCGGGGTTGATCCTGTAGACTATCCAGCGTTACCCACTGTTTAATACGCGCGTCAAGATCAGCTGTGGAGTGTACCAGCAAATCCGTCTCGTTCTGTGCCAGCGCCCACTCACAGGCGGCGATCCCTTCGGCTGGCGACATGGCGAACTTGTCCTGGGTAATGGTTACTCCTTCACGCTGTGCTTGCATACGTTCAGTTTGCCAACCGTCCCAGTTGACACTTAACCAGCGAAAATCGGCAGTCAGATTTTGTTGTTGTACAAAATAATCCATATAAATATTGGCGGCGATATAAGCCGCGTGCCCCAATCCGCCTAACACGCTGGAGATCGACGACATGCACAAACAAAAGTCCGGTTTTTTACCTTCAAATAGGGCGGCAAGCACCTGAACACCGGTTATTTTGGCGGCGAATATCTCCTCACAATCTGCCGGAGTTAAACTCGCCGTCGGCTTCAGATACATCTGACCGACCAAGCCAGCACAGTGTATGACACCGTTAACGGCACCACATATCTCCTCGGCCACAGCCAGCCCTTTTTCCATCGCGTGATAATCTGTCACGTCGGCACAGATAATCTCAACCTGTGCTCCCGACGCTCTCAGCGTTTGTAACCACTGGTGTTTCTCACGTCCTTTTTCCGTATTGTCATCCATTCCCCTGGTACTCAGGATCACACTGGCTTGATACTGGGTTGCCAGGTGGCTTGCCAGCAACCGGCCGATACCGCCAAAACCACCGGTAATAAGGTATACGCCCCGTTTACGGATCGGTGTCGCTGTGGTTTGAGCCGCATTGGCGGCTAGCCGCTCGTAACTCCGGCCCCATAAGCTGTTGTCCCGTAGTATCGCCGCTGCCGGCCGTGAGCTTTTCGCCATCAGGAAACGACATAGCTGCTGGATCAGCCGGGAACGCTGTCTCGGGTGGTCAGGAACCATCACATCAATGCTGTGGCACTGAATATGCGGGTGTTCTTGCGGAATGACCAGACAGGCGGCTTGCAACGCACCTTTCGCACCGGCTGTGTGCTGCTCGGCAGCGATCTGATATAGATGATTGCTGATGACGCTAAGCGTCACCTGCCGAAGGCTGGTTGTTTCTGCCAGCGCGTTGGCAATATGCAACAGGCTGTAAAAACCGACAGACATCATTGGAGCGATATCATCGGCATCAAGGGGATCCTCTGGCTTGCCCAGGCTAAAAAAGTGATACAGTTGTAGATCCTCGCCCAAACGTCCCCTCAGGGCGGAAAACAGGTCAAGATAATCCTGCAAACACGCCGGATTGATGGCAAAGCTACGTTCGCCGAATTGACGGAAAGAAGATGACTTGGCTACCGCTATCGGCGTATGTCCCTGCGCGGAAAGTATGCTACATACCTCGCTAGCGACACCGATGTCATCCATAAACACCAGGATACAGCCCGCTGGCGGCGGCGTGCCCGCGTCGTCTGACGCGAGCGCGAGCGGCCGCCAAGTCGGGCGATAAAACCATTGTTGTAATTCTGGTGTTTTATGGATCGTCTTGGTGACGCCCTGCCAGGCGGTTTCTGACAAAATAGACGGCTCAAGTGGGAAAAACTGTTTCTCAAATATATATCCCGGCAGTGGAATGCGTTTTCTCGCTTCGCAATGAAGTATCTGCCAGTCTTCAACGCCGCCGTGCAACCACATCTGGCCAATTTTTGCCAGAAAGTACCCATAGCTATCGACGGCTTCATGTTTGTTAGCCACCAGATTGATGGCCACAAGCCGAGTGGCCGTTGGCGCTTTAGAACGCAGCAAGACGCTCAAATCGTGCCCTGGGCCTAGCTCAAGCGCCACTCCCTCAACCTGTTCGAGCAAACAATCCAGCCCCTGGCTGAATTTCACCGTCTGCGTAAGATGTTGGCACCAAAAATCGCTGCTCGTTGCCTGCTCGGCAGTCACCCGCTTACCGGTTACGTTGGAAATATAGGGTATCTGTGGCGCATGAAAACGAACGTTAGCCAACGCCGCCTTGAACGCGGGCAGTATTTTTTTCAGTAGCGGGGAATGCGCCAGATGATGGATATCTACCGGGAAGCAAAAACAGCGCTGTGTTTTAAGCGCCTTTTCCAGTTTCAGCACATCGTCTTCAAGACCGCTGACGATCAGACTGGATGGATTCTCGATGGCAATGGATAACGAACCGCTTAACAGCGGAGTAAGCTGCTCTTTTGCCAGCGTCGTGCTGAGCATTTTACCTGCCGGCATGAGTTGCATCAGCCGTCCACGGATAATGATCAGATCCAGCGCATCCTGGTAGCTGAATACACCCGCAATACAGGCCGCTGCATATTCACCAAAACTATAGCCAATAAGCAACGAAGGCCGGATAGCCTTGCCGATCAACAGTTGGCCAAGCGCATATTCAAACATAAACAACAATGGCTGACTCAGCGCAGTGTCGGTCAAGGCGACGATATCATGATGCGCCGGATAGAGCACCTCAGCGATATCCTCGCCGGTCATTGTCTGATAGTGGCTAAAGCAGGCATCCATCACCTGCCGAAATAGCGGCTCCCGGTCATACAACGCCCTTCCCATATTGATGTATTGCGCACTTTGCCCGGGCAGCATAAAAGCGATCGCCTGCGGACCCCGTTTGCAATGGCCTGACAATATGTTCCCAGCCCCGGTACCGGTAAATGCGTCAATCGCTTCCTGAAGAGAGTGGCACATCACCGTAGTGCGATATTCAAAATGCGGACGACCAACCTGCAACGTATAAGCTACATCGGCCATCTTAATCGCCGGGTTCTGCTGCAAATAATCGCCCAGGCTAGCGCTGGCAGCGGCCAAAGCCGAAGGTGATTTGGCTGACAACGGCAATAACCAGGGGCCGGCGCTGTCTGCCGTAACAGTGTGATCTTCGTATCCCTGCAAAATCACATGTGCGTTGGTACCACCGATACCGAAGGCGCTCACCCCGGCGAAACAGGACGTCACGCCGCCTGATAGCGGCTGCAAGGTCGAATTTATCTGTAACCGACCGTCTTGCAAATTGATATTGGGATTAAGCTCGTGAAAGTGGAGGGTGGGTGGAATTTGGCGGTATTTCAGTACCAGGGCCGTTTTAATCAAGCCGGCCATACCAGCAGCACTGTTGGTATGGCCAATATTGCTTTTCACCGCGCCCAATACGCAAGCAGCACCAACGTTATTATCGCCAGCAAAAACTTTTTTCAATGCTTCAATTTCCACCACATCTCCCAACGATGTGGCGCTGCCATGTGTTTCGATATAGTTTAACTGTGCCGGCGTGATGCGCGCTCTGGCTAACGCCCCGTTGATTACCTCGACCTGGCCTTCCACGCTGGGTGCTGTGTATCCCAACTTACGGTTACCATCATTATTGATCGCTGTGCCTTTAATCACACAGTGGATTGAATCGCCGTCGGCAATGGCCCTGGTCAGTTTTTTTAGTAATACGACGCCGACGCCATCACTAAAAACAGACCCAGAAGCCTGTGCGTCAAACGCCCGGTGGTGCCCGTCAGCTGACAGTATCATGCCCTGTTCGTGTAAATAGCCCATTTTTTGTGGCAACCACACCGAAGCGCCACCGGCCAGCGCCATGTCGCATTCCCCTTGCAACAGGCTACTGGCTGCCAGATGTACCGCGACCAACCCGGTCGAGCAGGCAGTAAAAACGCTGAGGGTATTGCCCTTCAGACCGAGTTTGTAGGCGATACGGCTGGCGGAGAAATCTTTATCAGAGAGCTGTACTGTGGCGTATTGTTCAGAGGGTTTATCAGACCTGACCACAGCGGATGAGTGAACAGACGACCAATAGGGATGCGGCCCCCCTCCGGCATATAAGCCAATTTTTCCCGCATAACCCTGTGGATCGTAACCGGCGTGCTCCAGGGCTCGCCAGGCGCATTCATGCATTACGCGGGTTTGCGGGTCCATCGTTTGCGCCTCTTTGAAGCTGTAGCCAAAGAATGCAGCATCAAACGACTGAGACTCCGGCAGTATGCCTCTGGCCGGAACATAGCTGGGATCGCGGATCAAGGATTCCGGCACGCCAGCGCTGCGCAATTCCTGCGGGCTGAATCGGCTGATAGATTCGACACCCGCCAGCAGGTTTTGCCAGAATGTATCAATGTTCGGTGCGCCAGGGAATTGGGCCGCCATACCGATGATGGCGATATCCATTTCGTCGGCTACGGACGGAGGGGGGCTATCCCCCGGCTTGGTGCTTTCATCGGCGTTTGGTTCTGGGTCATCGCCAGACAGTTGAGGATCGTCAGTTGCCGCATCCCCTTCAATAAATCGCGCTAACGTATAAATGCTGTGATAGTTGAGAAAGTTGGCAATCGTCAGCGGCGTCTCTACCCGCTTATTGAGCTTCAGGTGCAGCCGCACCAAATCCACGGAGGAGGCCCCCAAATCAAAGAAATTATCATGGATACTGATGCCGCTAAAGCCGAAGTGCTCCTCGAAAACATCAGTGATCAACCGTTCCAGCGGGTTTCGGGCGTCGACAAACCGACTATTGAGATGGGTTCTGTCCTTGACCCGTAGCGGTAGGCCGTTGGTTTCGTCGGCAACAGTGGCCGACGCGATGGGAATGTGGTCCTGAGTATTGAGTTGCCCAAGCACATCTTTACCGGACACCAGTAGCTGGCAATTTGCCGTGTTCTGCACAATGTGCTCAATACAATCCAACCCATGCTCAACGGCTATTTGCCGCTCCCCCAACACCCGTTTTAAATAGGCATTATCCCAGCCTCTGGCGCCTTGCCACCGATCCCAGTTCACGCTTATCCAGGGGAGCCCCTTACTCATCTGATAACGGGCCATGCAATCCAGATAGTGATTAACACCGGCATAGGCCGCCATGCCAATCCCGCCTAACTGTGCGGAGATCGATGACATCAACAGACAAAAATCCAGCGACTTGTCAGCGAATATCTGAACCAACGCCTGCGTTCCTGCCACTTTGGCATCGAAATGGCGTCGGATGAACGCCTCATCCATATTCTCAATAACACTGACCGACTCTTCGCTCGCCCAGCCAGCGGCGTGAATAACACCATGGATCGGACCAAAAACCTGCTCGGCCTCAGTGACTGACTGTTGCAACTGATCCGGGTTGGCACAGGACCCCTGGCAGATCAATAGATTATTTTGCTTGCCCGACAACTGTTGTTGCTGATAGTCACTGAGCCCGTCGGAACGCGTAATAATGACGATTTTTGCCTGAAACTTATGGATTAAGCGCAGTGCCAAAGCGAAGCCAATATTGCCTAATCCCCCGGTTATCAAATAGACCCCACCCTGGCGAAAGCCAGGGGACTGCTGGCCGGTTAACCTGCTGGACTGCCAGTGCGCTAACCAGCGCTGTGCTGCGCGGTAAAGCACGATAACCTGGCCGCTTGGGTTAGCCAGTTCAAACAGCAGGCCAGCGGCAATATCGGCTACCTTGTCAGATTCAAAATCGACAAGCTGGCAATGAATGTCCCGGTATTCCTGATTGATGACCCGCGCAAAGCCGGTTTTAACCGCCTGACAAGCCGATTCACTGCCACCTTTATCGCTGTAAAGATATTGCGTAATGATTAACAGCTTCAGCTCTGCGTCGCCGTCCACCGCCTTGTAAGCCCGGATGATATTGACCAGCCCTGATAATGCTTTCTGGGCGTCCTCGCTATTTTCACCAGAGCCATAGTGCACCACTGTCCTCGGTAGCCGCGATGCCTGCTTCAGTCTGTGAAAACAGGCCGTCAACTGCTGTACATCGCTAAAGCAGGCGGTAAAACTATCGTCCGAGTCTTGCCCAGCTTTCTCACCATTGGTCACCAACAACGATTGCATACCGCTCGCCCACAGCCGTTGCTGCAAGTTGCTTCCTTGCAACCCTTGCTGCTGGCACAGCAATAAACAACACCCTTCCCCTTCGCAGGCGGTCACGGCCCCATCAGCCAGCCACATTGGCGTGTAACTGTGCGTTTGTTCTACATTTTCTGCTTTTAGCGAAACGGCTGGCTGTGCTCCCAGCCAGTGGCTTAGACGTGCAAATGGATAAGTGGGTAACGGCAGGATTTGGCGGCCAATACTTGATGCTGACGGTAACCGAAATGTTGCACCCACCTGCTGTTGCAAGGTTTGCAAACACTGCCGTAAGCGAGGAACTTGCTCGGTCTCTTGCCGCAGATTACGGTGGTACAACATAAGATCGATGGCGTTTTCCGTTCTGGCAGTACTGGAGACAGAAACGTAAAACCTGTCCTCACATTGCCTGATGAATTCCAGCGTTTCCCATTCCTGCCGCAGCTGCGAAATGGCATCCTGCCTGTCGTGACAAATGACCATTCTGCACCATGGCATCGGCGTTCTGGTCACCTGTAGGCTATAGGCCAGATCCGCCAGACAAACGGATTGCTGCTGCAAAAAGGTAATAAGTTGAGCCCCCATTTGCCGTAATGCCGATAAGTTTTTCGCCTGCAACAGCAGAAGATGCAGACAACCAGCCTTCTCTTGCGTCGGGGCAGCAATCTGCGGTGGTGCCTCTTCAAGCAGCAGATGGACATTGGTACCGCCAATACCAAACGAACTGACACCGGCTCGTCTTGGGCCTGCAATCTTTGGCCATAGTGTCCGCTGCGTACACACTGTCAGCCTGCTATTGGCAAAATCAAATCTGGAGGTAAGTTGTGTCAGATGCAGGCTGGGCGGGATCTCCCCGGTCTGAATAATTTTGGCCGTTTTGATCAGTGCCGCGATGCCGGAAGCGGTATTTAAATGGCCGATGTTGCTTTTCACGCTGCCAATATAACAAGGCGCTTTCGTATCGGAATGCCGTGGGATAACGGAATTTAATGCAGTCAGTTCAATGGGATCGCCGACCGGGGTCCCACTACCGTGCGTTTCAACATAACCGATATTATCGGGCACAATACCGGCATTGTGCTGCGCTTTGGCAATAACCGCCGCCTGCCCTTTAACACTGGGGGCGGTATAACCTACTTTCATTGCACCATCGTTATTAATCGCCGAACCTTTGATCACCGCCGTGATAACATCACCATCGGCTAGCGCCTGATGCAACGGTTTGAGCACCACAATACCTACACCATCGCCAAAACAGGAGCCAGAAGCCTGTTCATCAAAAGAACGGCAATGGCCATCCTGAGAAAACAACATACCTGGCTGATAGAGATACCCAGAGATGACAGGGAACTCCACCGATACCCCGCCCGCTACCGCCATGTCACATTCCCCCGCCATCAGGCTTTGACAAGCCTGATGTACCGTAACTGCCGAGGTGGAGCAACCGGTAAACAGGTTGATGGCCGGGCCATTCAGGTTGAGTTTGTGGGCGATTCGAGTCGCCATAAACGCTTTGTGGCTGAGCAGCGTGCTGACAAACTCGCCCAGACTGTCGCCTTCGGCAGAGTGTTTGACCTGCTCTTCCCAATAGGTATTGTGTGACGCCCCCAAAAAGCAGCCGATGGACAATTCGTGACTGTCTGGCGGATACCCGGCATTTTCCAGCGCACTCCAGACGCACTCGTAGGTCAATCTCACCTGTGGCGACAGCACTTGCGCTTCCCTGGGCGAAAACCCAAAAAACTCGTGATCGAAGCAGTCGGTATCGGCCAGATAGCCTTTAGCACTAACATAGTTCGGATCGTCCAATAACAGGGGGTCGATACCTGCGGCTAACAGTGATTCTCGTGAGAAAAATTGCACGGATTCAATACCGGCAAGCAGATTTTGCCAGTATGCCTCGACATTGACTGCGCCAGGGAACCGCCCAGCCATACCGATAATGGCGATGCCGCCGCCAGCCTCGGCATGAGGCGGTGTCAACCGGTGGATTGGCGGAGCAAGTGGTGCTTCATTGCTGGTCAGAAAATTGGCGTAAAGCCGTATTGTCGGGTAAGTATAAAATGCGGTAATGGGCAACTCTCTGCCCAATTGCAGCATCAGGTTTTGGTTGATCTGAAAAATATCCAGCGACGTCAGCCCCAGCTCAAAGTAGTTGTCATGTATGCCAACCTGTTGCAACCCAGTGAACTTCTGAATAATCGTCGCTAGCCGTTGCTCTTCGTGAGAGCCAGGGGCTACATAGTTGACATTCAGCGTCGGCCTTGGGCGGATATTAACCTGAGAATGGCTCGTAACGGCGTTGATAACCTGCTGAATTTGCGCCTGTCTGGTGGTAAAGGGAGCGGCGCAGATGACGATCTGGGACTGTTCTGCCGCCAATGCTCGTAATAATGCCAGCCCCGCCTGCGCGGCGCTTAAACCGACCCGCTGCTCGCTAATACGGTTGAAAATATCGTGCTGATTGAAAGTGGAATATTCAAGATCGCGCCAGTGATCCCAATTGACAGCAACGACTTTACTGACGATCCGCTGAGAAAAGTAGCGACAGAAATCATCAATGAAATTATTGGCCGAGATATAAGCGGCCTGCCCCGGCAAATTCAAAACGGCGGCGATAGAAGAACAGAATAACAGGAAATCCGGCGGCGCAGATTGCAGTATCCGGGATAGCGCCAGCGTCCCCTGAACCTTGCTGGAAAAGAATGCACGGTCAGCGTCAAGCCGACGGTTGACGATTAGCGCACCGTCCGCAACGCCGACAGCATGAATCACCCCCTGGATCCGGGGATAACGTCGATGAATTTGACTAAATACGTCTGTTATCTGACGAGGATCTGCCAGATCGGCATTCAGTGTCCATAGGGTGGCCCCCAATCTCCGTAGCCGTTGTGCCTGGCGGATCTTGATACTGATACGATCGTCGTGGCCGTGGTCGGCTAGCCAGGTTTCCCATTGCGCCGCTTGCGGTAACGGCGTCTTACCGATCAATATCAGGGTGGCTTGCCATTGTTGCGCCAAATACTGCGCTAATGCATAACCAACCCCGCCTAATCCGCCCAGAATAACGTAAACTCCCCGCTTTTTCAGCCCTGGAGCAGCGGCATTATATTCCGGCGCAATCATCTCTCTCAGCTGTGGCAGCCAACGCTGTTGACCGCGCAACAGAATTTTTTGTCCGCTGTTGCCGAACGGCCGGGTAATTTCTACCAGTAACTGCTGTTTTAGCTGTTCGGCAACCTGGGCTGTTGGTTGTGGCCAGTCAATTTCCAATACGCCGGTGTGTATATTCCCCGCCTCTGGGTGAATGGCCTGTAACGGCCCGGAGATAGCGGCCAGCTCGGGGGAAAAATCAAACTCATCCGCCAGGCTGTTACTGAGTAATATCACTTGTACCCGGTGCTCATGGCACAACGGTTGCAACGCTTTGAACAGTAAACAAACCCGCTGGTAAGCCAAGATAAATCGTTGATAGCTGTCCTGCTCTGTCAGCGGGTTTTCAACGATATTGGCCTGATGCACGATAAGCTTGGGTAAATGCCCCTGCTCGGCAATAATGCGGGCGAAAGCGTTGCCGTAATCCGCCTCAGTTACCAGGCTGTCCTGTGCCAGCACCATGCTTTTTACACCGATATCCTCCAGGCCATTTTCCAACATGCTGGCAAGCGTCGTTGGCTGGGTAATGAGTATTACCCCGTCTGCCAACAGGGAGGCATCCGGCTGCGGCGCGGTTTGTTCTGCCAGCTGCCACTCCGGGTAATAACAATAAATATCGATATCTTGCGGCACCGAGGTTTGCTTCGCATTCTCTGCATAGCTCGCCGGAACCTTTGGTGTGAGCGGATAACATTCACGGCTGAAGGGATAGGTGGGTAAAGGCAGGCGCCGATGTTGTTGATTTGGGTACAATAAGGACCAATCGATGCGGGCACCGGCCAGCCATCCCGTTGCCAACTGCTGTAACTGCTCCGCGAAAGCCGGTGTGCCCGATGCCGAGAGTAACGTCTGCTCTAATTCGCCCTGCACCTGATGGATTTTAGCGTCCGTTACTTGTTGTTGACGGGCTGGCAGTACCCCTGACAAATAGTCTTGGACCTCCTGCCTGGTCTGGCAAATAAAACAGCTTCTGAAGGGGAAATGATGTCTGCCTACCTGTAGGGTATAGGCAATATCGGCCAGCAACGCAGAAGGTTGTTGGCTGATATACTGCAGCATGAGCGCTTTTAGCGCACCCAGCTCCTGTGCCGTCTTGGCCGTCAGCAAAAACAGCAACGGTCGTGTTGGTTCGGTGTTGCAGGTCGCAACGGGCGCCTGCTCCAGAATGGCATGGACGTTAGTTCCACCGATACCAAAAGAGCTGACGCCAGCACGCAACACATTGCCCTGCCAGGGGCGATGTTGCTGGTTGATATAGAAACGGCTGTTCTCCAACTGTAAATTTGGATTGACCTGGTTGACGTGCAAGTTGGCGGGCAGTTGACGGTGCTGCAACATCAGCACCACCTTAATCAAGCCACCGATACCGGCGGCGGTATTCATATGCCCGACCTGGCTTTTTACTGAACCCAGCGCGCACTGGGGCAGCGTGACGTTTCCTGGCCGATCCAGTGCTTGCTTGAGCGCATCAATCTCAATGCTATCCCCCAATGGTGTAGCGCTGCCGTGCGTCTCAACATAGCTGATGGTTTCGGCATCCACCGCAGAGATTTGCAACGCCGCCGCGATCACCTGCGCCTGCCCCTGCATGGACGGTGCGGTATATCCTGCCTTTCCCTGCCCGTCATTGTTAATCGCGATGCCTTTGATCACGGCCAGAATATTGTCGTTGTCCTGCCGTGCCCGATCCAGTTTCTTTAGCAGCACCAGGCCAACACCATCACTGAAAACGCTGCCGCTGGCTTTGGCATCAAAACTACGATTAACGCCATCTTGAGCAAATAGCATCCCCGGCTGGTAAAAATAACCGCGCTTTATGGGGAGCAATACCGAAGCCGCACCGGCGAGCGCCATCTCACAGCTACCGGATAGCAACCCCTGGCAGGCCATCTCTACCGCCGCCAGCCCGGTGGAACAAGCGGTATACAGGGTGACGCTGGGGCCCGTGAGGTTTAATTTGTAGGAGAGCCTGGTAGCGGAAAAATCCTTGTCCGCCGACTGGGTATCCAGAAAATGCCGGGCATCCTGCGAGCCTTCGGATTGCCATTTGGCCTGCCATGCAGGATTGGGTGAAGCTCCCACATAGACGCCAATCGGACCAGCATAGTTAATCGGATCATATCCTGCATACTCAAACGCTTCCCAGGCACATTCATGCAGAAAACGCATTTGCGGATCCAGTTTCTCCGCCTCTGAAGGTGAATAATTGAAGAATCCGGCAGCAAAATAGTCACTGTCGTCAATAATTCCTTTTGCTCGGATGTAGTTCTCCCTGGCAAGCCACTGCTCAGGAATACCGCTGTCCGCAAGCTCTTGTTGGCTGAAATGGCTGACACTGTCCACTCCATTGCTCAGGTTGTGCCAGAATTCTTCACTGTTCCTGGCACCGGGAAACCGGCAAGAGATGCCGATGATGGCAATATCCTGAACGGTATCGCGCGTTGGGCCATTTGCGGCTGGCGGTTGTTCCTCGCTATTTCCCGTCAATCGTTGCCAGATAAAATGGCTAAGGGTACGAATGGTTGGGTATTTGAATAATACGCTGTCCTCCAATTCGATGGAAAACCGTTGGCTGAGGCGGGTTTTTAAGCGTAATGCCAAGGCTGAATCACCACCAATCTCTAAGAAATTATCATCTATGGCGATCGATTGTTCACTGAGCAATGATTTGAATAACGATAAAATCGACTCTGCGATCTGCTGAGGGGTATATTTATGGCTCGAACGCTCATCAGCATCGTGCTGGTTTTGGATAATATCGGCGAACTGCCCATTGAGATATTGTTGCTGCAACAGTGTGCGTTTTAATTTTCCACTGGTGGTTTTTGGCAACTGTTTTACTGGCAGAATATGGGCTATTTCCATATGAAACGCTTCCGCAATAGCGGCGGATATTTCGCGGCGCAAAGGGATAAAGTCAGCCGGTGCGCCTTTGAAGCGCACAAAACAAATAACCTCCTCTTGGCCCTGTGCATTTATTACGCCCACAACGGCAGTATGCTCAGCCCCTTGGATAGCCAATGACTCAATGTACTGCTCAAGATTAGTTGAGTAATAATTTTGCCCATTGATTGAAAATAACTCTTTGGCTCGCCCGGTAATATAGAGTTGGCCTTGATAAAATAAACCGAGATCTCCAGTATTCAAGCCGTACTTGTTGCCCAAGGCTTTTTCCGCTCGGTAATAACCACGGGTCACATTTTTACCTTTGATTGCAATGTAGCCCACCTGTCCATCGGCACAGACGTGTTCCTGCGGCGAAATAATATTCACGCTACAACCGGCAAGCGGCGTGCCCACCGCCACCAGGGTGATTGCATCATGACGCTCTTGGTTTTCTGTCCCAGCCAGGGCAATTGCCGTTTTCCCTGGCACCAGGCTTTCTCGCAAAAACGTAGTGACCGTCAGGCTGGAGCCGGGTTGAGGGAAGGTAACCGCCAGGCTGGCCTCTGCCATTCCGTATACAGGAAACAGACAGTCTGCATTTAATCCATGATCTTCATATACTGCTAGAAAGTCGCGGCACACCTGATAAGAAATCGATTCGGCGCCGTTAAATACCAGCCGTAAAGACGCCAATTGCAACGGGCTTATTTTCTCTGGCGGCACCTGCTTGGATAGATGTTTCAAACCAAAGTTGGGGGAAACGGTAATACTGGCGCGGGTTTGACTGACAAGTTCGAGCCAACAAGCCGGGCGGCGAATAAAGTTGGCTGTTTCAATAATGACTTGATCGCAACCAAATACCAGTGGAACCAGGTGAAAGCCAATCAGCCCCATGTCATGGCTTAAAGGCAGCCAACTGAGCGTCTTGTCCTGCTCGGTAATGCGTATTCTTTCGCCGATATCCTTGATATTACTGAGCACATTTTCATGGCTCAGTACCACGCCCTTCGGTTCACCGGTGGAACCAGATGAATACTGTATAAACGCGGTTTTCTGCCGATGGTTGTCTGGGAAGATAACGCCGTCCGATGGGCTATTAGCTACCAGTTCATCAACTATCAGCACCGCTTTACAGATACGTTCAATGTCCTGTGGCTCACATCGCTCACCAAGAAATGTAGCAATATTTTCTCGTTGTAATAGGCCGGTGAGGATAACGGGACGTTCACTCTGTTGGAAAACCTGCCATAACTTTTTTGCCGCTTCACTACTGGCCACGCAGGATAACGGAACTGGCACGTAACCGCCCAGCAGGCAGGCCCAAAACGAGATAAGAAATTGCAGGTTATCGCTTAATTGGATAATGACCTGTGAATCTTTGGGGACGCCACGACACCCAAGGCTTTGACAAAGCACACTGGCATCCCGTAATAACTGCGCGTAAGAAATAAAGCGTGGTTGCAAAAACCTGTCATACAGTAACATCCCTTTTTCACTTTTTGCGCTTGCGAACAGGCTATCAAGAAGATGACCAGCGTTTATTTTATCCATGCGATGCCTCTGTTACCTGAATGACGCATTAAATGATGTATTAAATAAAAGCCACCACGCTCACTCGTCCTATTTATCCGTATTTACCGCTGGGGGAGTGGGTCTGCATGTCGCTATTTTAATTCTTATATCTTTGCAATTAATTCAATACGGACTACCATGAAAACCAAAAGTAATATCATGGTGCAATTAACATGACAGCAATGATTAAATCCCAGTTGAAAGACTTTCTTTCTCAGCATATTCACGATGTTGACATTCAGGATGACGACAACATTTTTACCCAAGGCTGGGTTAACTCCATATTTGCTTTGCAATTGGTCAACTTTGTCGAAAAAAATTTCGCTATTACCGTGCAAAATCAGGAGCTGGATATAGAAAATTTCAACACGATAAACCATCTGTTTCGCTATATTAGTCATAAGCTGGCTTAAGCAGTTGCATATTCTCGAAGACTTTGCATGGTCGCCCCGGCTGGCCATTTTCCCCTTGAACACCAGGTTGGCCACCGATGCCCCCGGGCAATCCTCCTTTTCCACCTGAACCACCTTTTCCCGCCCGGCCTGGCTTTTGTCGTGATGACAGCACAGTAAAACAGCTATTTTCAGCATAGCGCCAGCAGGTAATGTAGATATTGCGGCCATCGCCAACATTACCGCCGTTGCCGCCATTCCCCCCGTTTCCTCCGACCGCGCCCAACCCCACCGTACCGGCAGGGCAAAACCGGGATCGTGCACCACCGCTTCCTCCATCACCACCATCACCGCCGTCGCCGCCTTCAGCACCGTCACTACCGTTTCCTCCATAGTTGCTTAATGCCACTCTGGCGTGGAGATAACCAACCTTCAGTACCATATAAAAGGCATCTTCACCGCGTGAGCCGTTGCCGCCATGTTTGCCAGGAAAACCGGGGGAACCCTGGCCGCCCATCGACGCCGGCATAGCGCAGCACATATTGCCATCCTGAGCCGGTTGCCCAGGCTGACCATCCTGTCCGTGGGCCCCAGCCTCTCCCGGCTTTGCTGGCTTCCCGTCTTCCCCCAGGCTCTGGATCATCACCGGCTCTACATTGGCCAAATCTGCCTCAGTGACAACATTGCTAATCTCGCCTGCAAACTGGATCAGTTCACGCACGTAAATCGACGTGTCGGCTAAACAGTTAATCACCGCCCCTGACTCAAGAAACAGTTGATCGAAAAACAGTACAACGGGTTCACCGTCATACTGAGCTTTGGTGATCAGTGGGTGGTCTTTGCGCACGATTAGCTGTTGCCCAGAAAAAATGGCCAAGTGACAGGGATAATGCACCAGATCGATAATTTGCTGGTAGCTGGCAACATGCTGGCTATTACCAAATATAAAGGCCGAATGAGCCTGGCAAATAGCATGTTTTTGCGCCGTAGTTAACGCTGTGGTCGCAGCAAAGTTGTTACAGCCTGAGTCCCATGGAAGCGGGGTTACCACATGATCCACCAGCCTCTCCTGCTGATAGATATCATCACTAATGCCACCAAGAGACTTTTGCAATGCTACATTTTCCACCAGAAAGTAAGTCGCCTTAATCCAGCTGGGGAAACGGACATCCCTGGACAACCAGGTTACATCGTCATTTTCACCAGTATCCACTCTGGCGGTTGGAAAAGCTGCTGACGACCAGCGCAACACCCCAAAATAGTGTCGGCAAAAATCATCAAAGCTGGGTAAGCCCGGAAAATGATCCAGTAAATTAGCGTCTCTCGTCTTCAACATCATGATTTGTCTATTCCTGTGGTAGCCATTTACTGATGGAAGGCTGTCTCCGATTGTCGGGTCCGGAGATAACCTCAAAGTTCAGTGTATAAACAACGCATTGAGTATCTACCACCAGACGCGCACCGTTAACACCGGTGGTACGGCTGATAAAGCTGCCGTCTGGTTGATAAATATCCAGCCAGTAATCGGTAACCGATGCACCGTCACCGACGTACAACAAGAGATAAATACAGCCGTTCGGGGCCACCGCAATATCCTGGTATGTCGCTCCGCTGGTTGCCTGCAAAGGTAAATAAGCAGAATCATTGAATATGGGGGCGGGATTAAGGTAGCGATCGAAGGCCTGAACCCGTTTACTGCCATTCTCCAACACCAGAATAAACCCGGCGGGGGTGACGGCCGTCGCTACCGGGCCACTTAATAATCCGGGCTGTGTCCCTGGCCCGCTGAGAACTTGTGCCTGGGGCGCCTCTTGCTCGCTGACGGGTTGCTCTGCCAGAAGCACCCGCTCCAGTTTGGCGTTAGCCCAGCTAACCGCTATCGCAAAACCATCGGGATGAAGCGAGAACCCTGTCAGATTGCTTTCCTCAAATTGCGCAACCGCCAGATGCGTATTCAGATCAAAATTACCAGCTTGCGAGAGATCGACCTGACGTAAATAGCTACCGTTGCGTGGATCCAGATAAAAACTGCTCGGCCCAGAAATAGAGGGGGAATCTGCATAAACTAACGCTGGTCTTTGCACAAACCCGCAGTTGACCATTTTCAAACCGGCCTGCGCTTGGGCAACACCGATATTCTGGATGTAATAAGGATTACTCAACACGCCTCCGCTATTGCAATCCTTAACCCCTTGCTCCGTGGTGCGCCAGGTATAGCCAAGGCTGGATTGTGCCTGCTGCAACGTGATATCAATCAATTGCGACAACGGGGAATTGGCAGTTAAATTGGCCAGGGTTGCCGTGGGTGCGGCCCCATTTTGCCAGCTAAATTCACCCTCACTACAGACTAGTTTGCATTTGTGATCATAGCGAGTTGTCGTACTGATGCCAGCTTGCGTATCAAGGATCGGCAAGGACCACGCTGCCTGCCTTGCCGCGGTGTTCAGTTGTCCACTAATGATGCCGGTGGATACTGGATTCCCCGTGCTGTCGTTTACCTTCACCAGGCCGCTAATCTGGCTTTTATTGATGACGCTACCGAAGGTCAACGTTACCGGTCTGGCCAGATCGGTAACAGGAATATCAGCCTGTCGTTGCTGGCTATAACCGCCGCAATAGACCACCTCGGCGTTCATCTTGTCGGCCTGTAGCAACCACTGGCCATATTCAGCATCAGGTTGAATAGTCACCAGTAAATCCACCAGCGTGCTGGGTGAAAGTGAAAGGGAAAACTGCGGAGGTAAGGCCAACAGACGGCTGGTAGTGGCAATGGCATAGCCCCCGCCAGGATTATGAAGATCGTCCAGCAGGGATAATAGCGTCTGCGCTGGCCAGCCCAAATAGGCAGCGGAATTCTCCACCGTCGTATCGCCAAACTTTTTATTAATCTCTTCTCTCAGCGCAGCCAACGGATCCCCCAGGAACAGCTCGCTGGTATTGTCCGATAGCCACTGCAATACACGGGTAACCGAAGGGAAATCCGTCGTTGAAAGCAACCCCTGACCGGCATTTAGCACGTCAGCCAGAATTGATTGATTACTCAACAATTGTTGAAACCAGCTTGGTAAATCCACGCCACCGGTCTTGGCCCGGCTTAACACCAATGGCACAGCGTAATCATAAATAAACGAAGCGAATGCGCCGGCGCTATCCTGGATATTTTGCCAGCTGCCGTTGCCAATGCCACCAAAGGAGAGCCGGATGGTATCCGCATTGGCGGGCAATACGACGTTAAACGTTTGCGCGGCTGGCGAAACCTCAATCCCGGCGACTGCGGTATTGGGCAACAGTAAGCCGAGGTATTTAATGGTTGTCGTTTCAAAAGCCGAAGTGACGCCGGCAGGTAATCGGGACTGCCAGCCTGCGGGCACCACACTGCTCCCGCCGCTAAGAAATTCGATATATACACCCAGGTGCCTGGCAATCTGGTTGGTTAATGAAAGCGAAAATGCGTTGCCGTTACCGTTGAATTTTATACTCGGGAACATCACACCGCCCTGGGGGGTTAACGTTGTGAGCTCCCAGTCGGGAATCGATGAAGGCCCAGGCGTTGGGCCAGGCAAACGGCCTTGTTGCACTGTCCATACCCAGTTTTTCAGATCGGGCGAATCCATCGCCTGATTCAGGATCGGTTGCATAAACGCCGGGATGGCCGCGCAGGTTTGCGGCGAGAGATCCAGGCGGTAAAGAGACGGTTGCGCTGCCAGCTCTCGGGTGTAGGCCCAGCCGCTGGTATTGGCGGGCGCGCCTTGTTGCTCAATCAGCTGTAGAAAAGATTGCAGTCCAGCACTGTTCTTGATAATGCCGGAGATGACGGTTTGGATATTGGGAGCCAGCATCAACAACTCGGGAAAAGATGATGCAACGGCGCCAGGTACTTGAGACGGAGGTAAAACGGCCATGATGCACTCCTCAAGTGAGAACCAGAAAAGATTGGCTGGCAGATACCAGCCAATCGAATCTTCCAGCGTTACGCGGTAGGTTTACCTGGAGTTGACGGGATCCAGGTGCTGATACCGGGTTCCGTTCGTTGGTTTGGCCCAAGGAACAAGTCATAGTTCAGCGTAAACAGGGTGCGCCATTGGTCCACTGTCAATCGCGCCGCATTGACCCCTTGCTGCGGTTCTGTCAACAGAACCGATCCATCCGGGTTGTAGATATCCAGCATAAAGACCGGTGTACTGTTACCTACTTCCATCAATACGTACACATAACCTTTGTTTTCAACAGCCAGATCCAGATAACGGACATTCTGTTTCCCCATATCGCGCAGCGGCATCAGGGCCACCAACTGTGTTACCTGTAAGTCTCCATTGAGCGGTTTAACGACCTGGAAATTCATGGCGTTCATGGTGTCGTTAATTTCCCAACGTAATCCTCGCGCATTAATGGTGACGCTCAAACTGAAAGCCCGGAATACGTAAAGATGATCGATGTCGAGATCGTCAGGCATCACACGGACATCAAACTCCGCCCCGGAATCGGTATCGGTAACCAGCCACAGTTTGTCTGTTTCCGTCACGACGACTGTGAAGTTTGGCTGCGAATCTGCACCGGATGAATAGCCGTTATTGACAAAATCTGCGCTTAACGCGCTGTCAACCTGGCCATTATTCAATGCGCCAACAGAGCTCATCTCACCGGAAAAACAAGGCGCACGGGCCGGAATAACATGGTGCTGGAACAGCTGCACCATATCGGTTTGCGGGGTATTGTCATCCAGCTGTGGAATAAAGCTGGTGCTCATTGGCCAGGTGGTCTGGCCGACAGTAAAGCAAGGTACGGCGTTACCCTTGATGTCAAAAGCCTGGATACGTTTATTGCCCTCTTCCAACACCAGAATTCGCCCAGTAGAGGTGATGGTTAACGCAACCGGCTGGTGCAACAAGCCTTCACGCAGGCCTTCGCCAGAAAGCGGCATCGCCACTGGTGCCAGATCGTTGTCCACCGCCTCCCCTGGCAGACGCAGCGTCAACAGCTTGTGATTATCATAATCGGCACCCACCACATAACCTTCCGGGTGTACCGCCAGCCCCTTGATGGTGACATCCTGGAATGATCCCCAGCTTTTGGTTTGGTCGTAGTTGAAAGTGGTTTGTCCCGGTGCGAACTGGACACCACGCAAATAATAGAGCGGGTTTGTCTGGGTGTAGGTTCTCGAGTCCAGATAGAAATTATCCAATTTCGGCACCGGATAAGAGAACACGCTGATAACGCTGGCCCATTCACCATCGATCACCACGCGTTCAGTAGCCAACTCGTATACCGGAGTTTGACCACTGACGCCTATCGTCCAATCCTGATTCGCCGTTACAACGGTGACGGTAGCCCCTTCCGGCAAAGGCAGACTAAAAGCGGCAAACTCTTTGCTGACCCCGGCAGGCACCGGCCCGCCCTGGTTAAGCTCGGCGGAGTAGGTTTGGTAGTCCAACTCAAACAGCGAGGTGAGCCCGAACTGGTCATAAGCAATAAAGGTGGGTGAAGAGAAGCCGCGGCTAGGCTCAATGATTGCATCCTGCGGGCTGGCCAAGGTAGAAATGCTCTGGAAGGTGTACATCTGGCCGTTGCTGACCGTATTGTCGTAATCCAGAGGCATATTTTGGCCCGAAGCGCGCCAGGCATAACCCAGTTGATACTCTTTGTTGTTGATGGTGATATTCATGCGGTCGCACATACGATGCCCGTCTGAGCCGCAATCATTCGGCACGGCCGGTAGGCCTGGGGCCGGATGGGTGGTATTTTGCACCGCCAGTTCATACAGCGTTTGCCCGTCTCCGCTGTAAATCTGCTTCTTGACCACGCTGTAAGCGATCCCTGCCCCCTGATCATTCAGTGTCCAGGCGCTACCGGCGGTAATAATAGTGATTTGGCAGGATGCCGATAGATCATTACCGTTGGCGGCAAACGCGTCGCGAATGGCTTGATCCGGGTTGCCGCCCTTATCAAAGTCGGGGATCAGTGCCGCATCGGCAGTGAACTGGGTAACTTCCCAGTAGTGCTTACGGGCATCGGTATAGGCCAACGCCTGTTTCTGGCTGTAGGCGGTGTCGGCTGTCAATGGCACAAGATTCTCCACGATCGCCCCGGTTACCGACTGTTTGGCATTGACATCCGGATCGGCGTTGATCCAGCCACTGTTGTAGACGCCCGCCAACCAGTCATTGTTGGAGTAAATACTGGCCACCACCTCAATCTTGCCGCCAGCAGGAATGCCCGCAAACGTCACCTGAATGGGCTGATCGTGCTTACCGGGCATCGGGCCGGCCTTGGTATAGGTTGTACCGCCATCCTGCCCGTTACCTTTCGGGTATTTCACCTGGATCACATAATGGTCACTCACCATTGGCCAAATCGGTGCCTGCTGTTCGGTACCGTGCTGTGGGTCCGGCTTAACGGTCACAGCCAGGTCCATAGTGTGCAGGACTTGCAGATCATAGGTTGCCGGCGACAGTACGCACTCCACCGTCGTGGCGGTTATTGCCGCCAGATCGGCCGCGATGCTGGCCACCTTCAGCGCCCAACCCGCGATCGGGATTTGTCCAAGCGCTTCTTCCGTGGTGATCTCAGCAACGGTTTCCGCAATGATAATCGCGATGGCTTCTTTATAGACCTGCTCCACGATTTTTTGGGCCACCACGCCAAAAATAATGCCGCTGGCGATGTTAGACAGTTTCGCCAGAATATATTTGCCCATGTTGGTTTTATACTCTAATCCCCCCAGGATCGCCGCTACCGAGCCACCAAAGCCGCAGATGATATAAAAGGCGATTTTGGCATCCCCTTTCAGGCCGCTAATAAACGGGTTAACGACATAGACGGTGAGCAGCATGCTTAACACCGAAATCCCGTAGTTAACGACCCCGGTTCCCAATACGCCAATGATATCAACGTCGGAATCCCAGTCTTTAAAACCGTTAGCCGCCCCCAGGCCACCCAGCAGGACGCGAGCAGAACTGGCTTCTTCTGGCCACAGGAACTCAACATCAGTCTTGCCGGTCAATGGTGGAACCGGCACACCAAATACGGCATTGCCCGAACTGAGCCAGTCGAGATAGTTTTTGGTCGGGCTGGCTTCAAAGGCGGCTTGCAAAAACTCCGGCAGCCCATCCTGCCAACCAGAAATATCCACCCGTTTAATCGGCGTACCGTCCTGTTTTAAAAACTCCACATAACAACTCAGGTAGCGGCTTGGCCAGTTCTTGACCGGGAATGTTAACTTTCTGCTCGACGCGTCGTAGCTCATATCCTGATCGTACAGATACAGGCCATAGCTGGAGGTGGTGTTCTTGATACCGAACCCTTTGGCGCTGTCGGTCTGTTCAACCGCCGCAAACGACAGTGGCTTATCCTGCGCGGAGGCCGTTGCCTGACCGACCGCTTTGGCAACCAGAGTCTGGTTGGGCGGCACGTCGGTATGGGATTTTTCAGTCACACCGTTCTGGCTGGTCCACAGTTGGCCGTTCAGGGTATCGTCTTGTTTGGTCAGCAGCAGGACTTTCTGCACCGCTGGCGTAGCGGCACCGATGACCCCGGCATCATTCGCGGTTCCTGTATCATCCGTCAGTTCATAATTCGGAATACCAGGTGTGCCAGTGTCCGGGTTCACCGGCCAGTCGGTTTTACCACCATCCTTATATTGCAGATCCATATTGGCCGGAATCGGTTCCCACTGCTGCGTGTCTGGATTGGTCCACATAATCCAGCCTTTCTTATACCAACAGCTATCCGAGCCAGGAGGATTATGTTCGATGTAAGTAATCAGTTCCTGAAAGTCTTGGGTATTATTTACATAATTATCAAATACATATTTACTGACAGCCGGGTTTACCGAACCCAGCTCCGGGTGCTGTAAAATAATTGCCCGCGCGGTTTCATAAGGGGGCTTGATGGTGTTGGCACTACTGAGCAGTTCCTCATGATCGGCTTGACTCACCGTCGCCAGATTCATGCCGTAATAGCTGAAAAGTGGGTGCTGGTGTAGTGCAGTCTTTTTCGCTTTGGGATGCAGAGAGCTCTTATGGGCCTTTTTAGGAATATGGATAAACGCCATGGCAATTTCCGGCAATGGGTGATCATCCAGAGACTCATAAACAATCCGCCGTAAAGATGCCTGGTGCTTCGGCATTGGTACATCTTCAATAAAATGAGTGATCAGATGCTGGTGGCTTTTAGGGATCATCGCCAGGGCTTTGTTAATTTTCCTGTGCTCTTCAAATTTCTGAGGGTGATCTGCATAGGACTTCACTTCATGGTTCTTGCCATCTCCGCCGATGATGGTGAATTTCTTACCCTGCGGACAATGGCTCAAATCAAAATGCAGTAACGTACTTTCATTGACTCTCATAGCGGTATCCTTTGTTGATAACTCGGGGTGACACAGGCCGTGCTTTAACAGACAACAGCAAATATCGGGCAACGGGAAACGTTGCCCAACGGAGAGATCATTCAAGGGTTACAGGACTGGACGGCGGTTTTTGCGGGCAATAATAGGTACCGTCGGCAGAAGGTACGCAGAAAGGCGCTTTTGGCATTTCCTGAGCCCTCATCCAGGTAATAAACGGGGTTCCGGCCGCATTATTTACATCGGCGCGGGCGCTGTTTGGACAAACCGTTGAAGCCTGCAACATATTTTTGCCAAGCACCGTGACATCACACAGTAGGTTCTCAAACTCCTGTTGCCCCTGGGCAGAGAGCCGGACGACACGCATCATCTGTCCATACACGCTCAGGTTGCCGGTGGTGGTGTCGGAGATCAGCGTAAACTTGATGTAATTAATCACCGCGTTAAACGGGTTATCGGCATCATTGTCCAGCAACCAGCCGCCGCTGGTATTGATGCTAAACAGTGCGCGTGAGCTGAGCGGCAGAGAATTGACATTAAACACCGAGAGCAAGTTAGGTATTGCGGTTCTTGCCGTCAGCGCCAGCTCGCACATTTTATTGAGCCCGCGCCATAGGTTGTAAGAGATATCGACATCGGTAACCAGCCAGTCGGTGGCCTCCTGACAGGCGGCGACCTGAGCGCTGCTGCTCAACGTAACATGACCGTTTTGTTTGAACGCGGCGATGACGTCAGGCGTGACGGTGCCGGTTTTTAATTGAGATTCAAGGTATAGCGGAATAAAAAACTGCGGTGCTGCCGTGTCACTGGTACCTGATGCCACCCCAAGAGCGGGCTGATACTGTTCGGAATCGCAACTGTGGAAGACGACATAGTTGGTTTTACCGTCGGTAATGATCCAATAAGGGCCGTATTGTTGGATGGTAACCAGTGCGTTATCGCTGATAGTAATGCCCTGTTGCCTGAAACCGGCCTGAAGCTGCTTGCTAATTTTCCCCTGTTGGATGTAAGGCAGGATCTCGGTTGCCAATTCAACGCTGTTAACCGCCGCTTGTATTTCACCTAACAATCCCGGCGAGCACAACGTATCAAACAGCCAAACGCCCCAGGTCACGCTGGCATTGGCAGGATTGGCCACCGACACCGCCGCATCAGTAAAAATGGCATCGGCAAGTTTGCTGTCTGAAAAATTTGCGCCCTGTAAGTTGGCTCGGGTCAGGCTGACTGCTCCGCCAGTGGCCGCTACCGTCAATTCAGCTCCTTGAAACTGGGCCCCGGTCAAGGTGGCATAGTCAAAGTTGACGCCGTAAAGCTGCGCCTGCTTCAGGTTGATACCGCCCATATTGGCATTATCAAATTGCGCCCCCTCCAGAATGGCGTTGCCATCCAGTTTGGCACTGCCATAAATCTGTGCGCCGGGAGCTCTGACATTAAACAGATTGGCAGAGGTCAAAGTGACATCTTTCATAAAGGCATTCGCCAGAATGGCGGCAACGACGGTTTGATAAACAGCCAGACTGACCCCCGATCCCGATCCCTCTTTTCGTACAGTGTAGTTTTCGCTGTTGGTCTGCACTGTCCACACGCGATCGGCAGCATACGGCGATGTGGTAATTACAATGTTCCCCGTAAGCGGGTAGCCGTTTTGAGTGAAGATACTTTGGACGGTTGCGACATCGTCGTTGATCAGAGCGGTTTCAAACGTACTCACGTTAGTGCTCCCGGTAACCCGGAAGCGCAAGCTGATTGAGCCCATCCGTGCGCCGGTCATATCGGCACCGGTCATGGTTGCATTGCTAAAGTTGGTGCCCACCATGGAAACATTGCCGGTAACGGACGTGCCACTCAGGTTGCAGTACGACATTTCGGCATAGTCGAGGATCGTTTTATCCATCCGGCAGCCGGTCAAATCAGCATGGTTAAATACCATACCGGTAAAATTGCAGTTTCTCAGGTCGTTATAACGCAGTTGGCAAAGGGTAAAACAGGTTTTGTTGTCGAACGTCATTTCCGTCAGGTCGATACTGCCGCCAAAACCGCCTCCAGTGCTGGGGTTGCTCATCTTCACCCCGGTCAGATTGGTACCGGTAAAGTTGGGTTTGGTCAGGCTAGCGTCTGTCATATCGACATTGCTCATGTTGGCACCGGTAAAGTTCACCTCCAGCAATTGTGCCGAGTTGAGCCTGGTGCCGGTAAAATCGGCATTGGTCAGTGTGGCGCTCGTCAAATCAGTGGCAAAACCGGACATATTGGCATTGGTGACGATGGCGTTGGTAAAGTTGCTGGAGGTCATTGGCACGCCGGACAAATTCGCACCGGACAAATTAGCCTGAGTAAAATTGACCTGGATAAGTTCGGTGGCGCTGCTGAGATCTTCTCCTGCCAGATAAACCCAGGTCAGATCCGGCTGTGGTGATGAGAATCCGAAATTCAGAAATTGCTCCATGCCGACGGTGACAATATTCTGCACCAAGAGCGCAGAATCCGGAGCCGTCCCCGTTTTGGCCAATCTCACCAAACTGGTGCCGCTCACATTCCACCAAAACTGGTCAGGCCCTTTTCCGTCAATGCCCAGATCGACAATATTGCAGTTTTGCCCTTCTTTTATCACCAATGCAAAATTGCTAATTGCATCATCTCTATTCCAATTTGCTTTATATGCACTACCGTCATAGGAAACATACTTCCCATTTGGCGCCTGTAAAATAAACTGTTCTTCCGTACCATAGGCATTCCATTTTTGCGCGCCACCTTCGGTTGTACCCGACATGGTGAGCTGCTGGGAAGTGCTATCCAACGTCAGATAATGGTTGTTTTGCTGAAATGACCACTTGCCGATAAAGTTCATTGTCTATTCCACCAGTTATTTCACCAACATTGCTATTACAGGTGGTCTACTATCAGACAATGACTTATTTCACCTGCGTGTTTGGTCGATAAATAAAAAACGGGCTGTATTCCGCTATTAAATGCAAATTAATACCCGATGAACTTTCAGCGCAGGCAATATTCTGCAATTTGAAAGATAGCGGATATACACCGTCAGTCATGCCGGTGAAAATAAATAACGGCACACAGCCAGACATCTAATAAGGCAATTAACTGACGGTTAGCATGAATTGAAAGTCAGTTGTTTCTGCCGGCGAACATGAGAAAGAACCGCTGTCACCGCCGTTGCCAGCGTTGCCTGTTTTACCCAAGGCTCCCTGCCCACCATCTGGCGCATAGGTTTTTCCGTCACCGTTCAGCCCCCCCTTGCCACCGGTTCCCCCTATGCCAATCTGCCCCGCATTGCCAGGAGATCCCCCCTGGTTGCTGGAACTACTGATGGGATTAGCGATTCTGTTGCTATAAGTCGCATCAATATTTCCACCGCGACCCCCATTGCCTCCGTTGCCCGCATCGCCGCCGGCCCCGCCATTACCACCGATGCCTCCGGTCGTATTGCCGTACTCTTTAAGGCAAATTTCGGGTTGGGAGCCCCCTCTACCGCCAGCAGAACCTTTGCCGCCAGTTCCTCCGTTGGCACCATTACCCCCGTTGCCGCCATCCGTCTGGATACTCAATGTGCCGCTGAATTGAACACATTTGAGTGTCAATGAAGGTGGTGGTTGTCCTGGTCCCCCACTACCCGCGGGCGGGGCCGCATAACCAGTGTTGCCGGCACTGCCGTTGCTAGCCGATAGAATGCAAGTTTTCGGCTTGTGGTCTCCGCCACCTTGCTGACCGTCCTTGCCATCGCCAGAAGGGCCAAGCGGTTCAGCATCTTTTCCGTTCCCTTGATTGATGCCAGCGTTGCCGGAAGTACCATTCAATATGATGTTGTAAAAAGTCATAGGTTATCCTCAACTACTGGCAATAGCTTTACCGTTAACATACACCTGACCATTAGCGCCGTTGGTGGACGGAGCGCCTGATGGTCCGGTCTGGCCGGTACCCCCAGTGGTAATTCCCTTACCCCCCGGACCGCCCGGCCCACCGGTGCCGCTGGTACCACCGGAACCTGCGGTCACGGTTGCGGTAATTGATGGAGGAGGAACGCCTGGATCGTTTTGGTAGGTGATGTAAATGTCGTTGGCATTGCCGCCACTCCCACCAACCCCCCGGTTCCCCGGTGCCCCTGGGCCGCCTTTACCTTGTTCCCTGCACCACAGTGGCTAGAACCGCTGCCGCCCGCGCCGCCCTCTTGCCCTGGCCCACCTTGCCCGCCCTGGCTGGCATTGCCGCCATTTCCGCCTTGCGTGACGAATGTGTAGGTTCCGGTCATATTGGTATTGGTCCATTTGATAATATTGGCACTGCCGCCATTACCGCCATTGCTGCCAGTTATCCCGGTCAAACCGATGATGCCATCTGTGCCGTTGGTCGCCTCGGTTCCACAACTTTTGCCGCTGTCCGATGCCGCTTTACCAGATGCAGCGACAGAAGGGTTTACCGAGCCTTGTGGTGGCGGCTGCGTGGTATTATTCGCACCGTCTTTGCCGATATTGCTTACACCTGCCATGGGGTATTCTCCTCAATTATTAATTTGGGTTATAGTGACCAGGGTGTTATTCAAAAATCATGCTTTGGACGGTCCAGGAAGCATCCACCTCATAGCTGATTGACCCGCCTTGCTCTACGGTAACCGTACCGAATGTCGCAACGGCCTTGCTGCCATCAACAGTCAATACCTCCCCCGATTTTACGGTTAGATTTTCCGCTGCATAAGTCGCCAACGTCATCGGGAAGAAGTGCTGGTGAATAATATCCTTATAGCTCGCGACCTTAGCTGAATCACCATAAATATAGGTCTTAAAGGCCTTTACAATATTTTCATTTTCTTCAACGGAAAGCTTGTCTGGGGCATGCCCATTTTTACTTTTCTTCCATGCAGGCAGGTCTTCATGTAAGTGTGCCTGCATCACACCTTTTGCATAATCGTCATCCGAGTTTCCTGCTAATGCTTTCAGCTCATCTAGCGTATGGATTGCTATTTTGTTTGCCGGAATAAGAGAGCCTACACCAGGTCTATCACTCAAATAGTTTTTGGGGCCAGTAGTCACAACATTGGCAATGACCTTTGTCTGGGGAATGCCATGCTTTTCCAGGCTGTCCAAAAAACGCTGTTTCAATTCTGGGGTTAGTTTATTCTTCACTGACATGTGTTTATCTCCACTTAGGGTTTTAACGATAACATCACCATTTAAGCCAACAGCACGCTATGAAACCTTCATATATTCAGGCCACGGCATCCTTGCCGATGGCTTATTTGATATCGCCCAGCTCTGGTGTATTGACTTTGATGAATGCAGGGAAGACCGATAGTTGTTCTAGATTATGTTCAAACAACGTGTACCCATTACGTTCATATAACACGTTGAATCCATTGAATTTATAAGTGATATACATCAGGCGATTGTACGGGTTGGCAACAAACTCGGCGCGCAAGCTGACGCCAGCTTTTTTCGCCATCTTCATGATAATGCCCAGCAAAACATTACCAATCCCCCGACTGACCACTCGGCAGGACATCAGAAACAGATTGAGCTGCCAGAAATCACGGTTTTTCTCAAGCAACGCAAGGCCGATTGTTCCGTAGCTGCCAAAATCGTCAGACAGCGTCGCCAACAGCAACAGGTGGTTGTCAGACTTGCAGAATGCCTGTAATTGCGACTGGCTATAGGTATAACCCGTGGTATTGAGCTGATGCGTGCGCTGTGTTAATTCCTCTGCGCGGATCAAATCCTGCGCGGTAGCATGAGTGACCGTAACGGACATATTCAGCGACGCTAAAAATGCTTCGTTCGGGCCATCAAATCTCTCCTCTGCTAACGTTCGACGCTGCTCAGATTGATAGTAATGGCGACGCAGCGCACTTTCCGTCGTAATACATTCGGGATTAACACAAGGTAGCTGTAATAACGTTGGCAATGATTGACTATTAATCAGCAAGACCTCAGGCAACCCATAGCCAACTTCCCGCAACTCAAATTCCTGATCGTCAATAAAAGCAAAGGCATCAAGATTAATGTTGATGGCAAGAGCAATTTTCTGGATGGATTCCGATTTAGGCTGCCAGGAAATTTGGGGGTAAAGGAAATAATCCCAAAGACCCAACGCTTGCAACCGATGCTGTACGCTGTCGTAATCATTTTTACTGGCTATCGATTGCAGAATGCCCCGGCTATCCAACTGCCTGATAATGTTCCTCACGTCATCAGTCACGTGCAAATAGTCGCCCTCCAATAGCGTGCCTTGCCACAAGGTATTATCAAGATCCCACACCACACATTTTACCCGTCTGTTGTTTTTCCTTTGGGACAAACTGGCCGGTAAGCATGCCGCAGTAGCAGATGGAAAGGTGTCGTTCCGATGAGATTTGACGGTCATCTTTTCATCCCCAACTTCAACTGCAGTATTTCGTTGCTGCCTTCAATGATTTCCATGATCTTGGCATCACGAAAAAACCGCTCTACTAACGTTCCTTCACAGCAGCCATTGGCACCAAAAATCTGTACCGCATCCCGCAGCACGTCATTCACCATGCCACTGGCAAAATACTTGGACATCACGATCTCTTCACTGCTTGAATCCAGATGATGATCCAATGCATCCGCGGCTTGAAAGCAGAGAGCTCTGGCAGCGGCAATCTTGGTTTTCATCTCCGCCAACATGCGATTTATCAATTGGAACTTCATCAGTTTTTGATCAAACTGGCGTCGCCCGGCAGCATAATCAAATGCCGCCGCCATTGCGGCTTGTGCCATACCCACACAGCCTGATGCAACACTCATCCGCCCTATTGATAAACTCGACATTGCCACAGCGGAGATACCCAGCCCCAGACCACCGATCAGGTTTTTTTTGTCTATGGCACAATCCTGGAACTGAATTTCCGCCAGCATGCTGGCCCGGCAGCCCATCACGTGATTAATCGGGTTCAGGGTAATCCCCGGAGTGCTACTCTCGACCAGACAAGCTACCGACTTGCCTGCTGACTGCCCGAACACCAAAAAGACGTCCGCTATCTGGCCGAACGAAATCCATTTTTTCGTACCATTCAGGATAAAGCGATCACCCTCCTCGGTGACGGACAGTGTCACCCCGCTTGCCTGGCTACCGATATCAGGCTCACTTAACGCATAGGCACCAATAAATTCGCCACAGGCCAAACCGGGTAACCATTTTATTTTGAGTTCTTCGCTGCCCCATCTTTCAATGGCATAGCACACCATTGACATTACCGTAATTAAACTTCTTGCCGTCGAACAGGCTTTATTAATTTCTTCATTAATTAAATTAAAACTCACAGCATTACAGCCAAGACCGTTGAATTTCCTTGATAATAAAGGGGCAAGAAAACCCCGCTCACCCATTATATAAATAATTTCTCTGGGAAATTCTCTTGTCATGTCAAATTGCGTTGCCCTGACAGCAATATTCTGTTCTACAAAGGTTTTACAGTTTTCACGTAGTTCTTTCTGTGAATTAGTCAGCCTTGATTCCACGGTATATTCCCGCCTTTTTCTAACGATTAACGTTGAGTGCAGTAATTTCCGCCCCAATTAAAAGCAGGCTAATAAATTTAATTTCGTTGTATTTTAAAAGCTAAAAATACATTGAACCGAGCAAGGAAAAAAAAAGACACTAGTAAGATTTTTAGGATATAGCCTATTCTATGTCAAGAAACCCCAATGTAATTAAATCCGCTTCTGAATTATTCACAATAACGCTTACCTCCGTATTTAGTGAGCAATGCTCAGACTATTCGTTATAAAATCAACGCACAAAAGTCGGCACAGAGTATACGGTGTAACACTGCTCTATCATCAGATACCCCGATTTTCTCAAAAATAAATATCTCTTTTTCAAGGTTTACTGGAACTGATCCTGACCCGGAATCCTGACCCATTCAGAAACAGAATTCTGGCATGATGAAGAGTCCCCTGAACGAAGGTGGTGCCGATGAAAAAGTCACTATTCACCGAAGAGCAAATTGTCTTTGCCCTCAAGCAGGCTGAACCTCCTTGTTCTACTGCCAGTGCACAGGACTGGTTCGCCTCGGACACTACGAAGAACCTTAATATCCTGTTGTTCAACGGTTTTTATAGCAACAAAATGAGTACCGGCGTACAGCAAGTCTCACCGATTGCCAGGGCTTCATTAACATCGTTTTTCTGATGATGTGCTAATGCTTTGACATGTTGGGTGAGAATAAGCCGGACGAGAAAACCCATTGATTGAAAAGTGCGCCCCAGTAATGAGAAGTGGCGCAGGCTTCCATCGCAATTAGCACATCGGTAGGGACTATCTTTTCGCCAGCAAAACACCTAATACCAAACCAACGGTTGCCCCGATTCCAACCCCATACCAGGGATTGTCATGCAGATAAATATCCGCTTTATCAGCAACCTGCTTTGCTCGTTGGCAATAACCATCAGACATATCATTGAGATGTGCCTTTACCTGCTGTAATGAAGTCTCGGCTTTATTTTTCAGCTCTTGATAAGTTTTATCTGCATAATCACCCGAATAACGCACTATCTCTTCTAATATTTCAGATAGCAGTTTCAAATCATCTTCAATATGGATTTCTCCAGGCTGTTGATGGATCGACGCCATGATATTCTCCTATTTGTAAAAGATTTTTTTACTCTCAGAGTTAACTATAGATAATTTCGCACAACTAAGACAGGACTGTCGGATCATTGTATTTATGGGATAAGGAAAGTGAGGTGCTAACCGGTGGGATCGTAATTACGCACCAACCGGTCAGGCTATGTGACTTGCTATTACATTAGTATGTCCTAAATTGTATAAGTCTAAGTAATAAAAAGAAAATGACTACAAGATAGTCCGCGTGTTGCTGATAATGCACTAGAATTGTAATGTACTCACCGCATAAACCGGCTCTGAGACAACGTGCCGGTAGATCACAACGGTTTTGTCATCAAGTTTTCAATGAGGAAAAATTATGAAATTGAATGTAGGTGGCGTGGATCGTATCGTCCGTATCGTTATTGGCCTGGTGCTCATCGCACTGGTCGCAACTGGCACGATCGGATGGTGGGGTTGGATTGGTGTTATTCCATTTCTGACGGGAGTGGTGGGATTTTGTCCGCTCTATCCGTTGATGGGAATCAATACCTGTTCATTGAAGTCGAAGAAATAACATCCAACCCAATGAATCCAGCCAGATTTATTCTGGCGATGGATATGAAATGAATACTTGTCGAGATTGATATCAATACATGCAATCGTATTCACAATCTAGTCTCTTTAGAAAAAAACACCCTGTAACGTACCGCTACAGGGTGGAGTGACCATTTCATTACGCCGTCGGTATTATCCTTCGGCGTTTTAGCTATCTACAGTGACGACAGTTACATCAGTGGTTGAGCCATCTGCACCAGAGAAATCAATGGCTGCGGGTACAGACCAAAGAACAGAACCATAACCGCGGAAATCAGCACCACAATACCACCGGCAGTTAATGCCCAGTTGCTCGGTGTATCACGGTTCAACGTCTGAGGTGCACTAAGATACAAGCTCACCAAGACACGCAGGTAGTAGTAAAGACCAATTGCACTCCCCACAACCACTGCGCCTGTCAACCACCATAAGTGGGCATTCACACCCACAGCCAACACATAGAACTTACCGAAAAACCCTAAGGTCATCGGAATACCGGCGAGGGACAGCATCATCACGGTCATTACCGCTGACAGGATCGGTTTATGCCAGAACAGCCCTCGATAAGAGAACAGGGAGTCAGCATCTGAACCACGGTATGGGCTGGACATCAAGCTGACGACACCGAAAGCGCCTAGGCTACTGAACAGATATCCTGCCAGATAGACACCTATTGTTTCCAATGCCAGCTGGTGCGATTGTACTGCAATCAATGCCACCAGCAGATAACCGAGATGCGCGATAGAAGAGTAGCCCAGCAAACGTTTAATATTACTCTGCGCCAACGCCATCAGGTTACCGAACAGGATAGAGGCGAAAGCAATCACGCCAAGCGTCAACCGAACAGACTCGCTATCCACCATTGGCGCATACAGGAACAACCGCATAACCGCACCAAAGATAGCAATCTTGCTGGCCGTTGCCAGGAATGTTGAAACGGGTGCCGGCGCACCTTGATAAACGTCTGGTGTCCAGAGGTGGAAAGGTACCAGCGACAGCTTAAAGCCAAGCCCCACCAGCATCATACCCAGCCCGACCATCAGCACCGGTTCATGTAGTTGGTGATCACTCAGGCTTTTGCCCAGACTGACAAAACTCAGATCGCCAGACTCCGCGTATATCAGTGCCATACCAAACAGCAGGAAAGACGATGCTGAAGCAGAGAGCAGCATGTACTTGATGCCTGCTTCCAGTGACCGTTTCTGACGGAAAGCATATCCCACCAAACCAAACAACGGCAGCGAGATAAGCTCAATACCAATGAACAATGAAGCCAGATGATTGGCGGTGGCGAGCAAAAGGCCCCCCATCGTTGCAATCAGAACCAGCAAGTAAAATTCATCACGATTGTCTGGATAGCCTTCCAGCCATGAATAGGCAAAAGTACTGGTTGCCAGACTGGCTAACAACACCAGCCCGGTATAGAACATGGAAAAGCCATCAACCCGAATCAGTGGAGTAACGTCTGTTGGCCCTACCTGACTAACCAGATAAAGGGAAAACAACGCGATATTCAGGCCAATAACCGTAAGTGTTGCGTTGACAAAATGGTTGCGTCGCCACGCAATGCACAGCATCACAACCACTACTGTCAATCCAACGATTAACAGCGGCGATAGCGCGATCAGTTGTTGAGGAGTTATTGTCATGGCGAATTACAGCCTTGTTGTTGAAATTATTGAACCCGGGACCGATGACATGAACCAATGCTGAATATTGGTCATCGCTGCGCTGGACGTATCCAGAATCGGCTGTGGGTATATACCCAATAGCACCAGCAAAACAACCAGTAGCATAATGAGCGACAGTTCACGTATGCTCATGGCTTGCAACGGCTCATCAGATTTTGGAGAGCCATAAAAAGCACGCTGCATCATGACCAATGCGTAGATAGACGCAAACACCAAGCCAAAGGTCGAAATAACCGTAATCATTGGCACAATCTGATAGCTGCCGAACAGGATCATGAATTCACCGACAAAGTTACCGGTGCCCGGCATCCCTAATGTGGCCAAAGCAAAGAACAGAGACAACGCCGGCAGGTATTTGATACGTGCCCATAATCCACCCATCTGACGCATGTCACGGGTATGCAGACGCTCATATAATTGGCCACAGATAATAAACAGACCGGCAGCAGACAAGCCATGTGCAATCATCTGGATAACGGCCCCTTGATAGGCCAGTTGACTGCCGGAATAAATGGCAATCATCACGAATCCCATATGGGAGACAGAGGTATAAGCGATCAAACGCTTGATATCGGTCTGCTTAAATGCCATCCAGGCACCATAGAAGATACCGACGACACCTAACCACATGGCGATAGGTGCAAACTCATGTGAAGCATACGGGAACAGAGGCAGACTAAAACGCAATAGACCGTAAGCCGCGGTTTTCAGCAAAATCCCTGCCAGGTCAACAGAACCGGCTGTTGGCGCCTGGCTATGTGCATCCGGCAACCAGCCATGTAACGGCACCACCGGCATTTTGACCGCAAACGCGATGAAGAATCCCAGCATTAACAGGTATTCGACACCGTGAGACATTTTGGTATGCAACAAATTCGCATAGTTGAATGTCCAGACGCCAGTCGCATTGTAGTGCACAAACACCAGCGCCAGAATGGAAATCAACATCACCAGACCACTGGCCTGGGTATAAATAAAGAATTTCGTTGCCGCTGCAATACGTGTTTTACCGTCAGAACCTTTGTGCCCCCACAAGGCAATCAGGAAGTACATGGGCACCAACATCATTTCCCAGAAAAAGAAGAACAGGAACATGTCGATAGCCAGGAACACACCGATTACACCACCGAGGATCCAAAGCAAGTTCAGATGGAAAAAGCCCTGATAGCGCTGAATCTCACGCCATGAGCACAGAATAGCCAGCACACCCAGCAAGCCGGTCAGTACCACCATCAACAGTGATAGGCCATCTAATGCCAGGTGAATTGAAATACCAAAACGCGGTATCCACGGCATATCAAATTCAGATTGCCATTGTGGCAGACCGGTTGGTACCGCCAGTGAGTATCCCCCCTGCAGCCATAACTGCAGAGACAGTGCCAGTGTCAATCCCATTGAAATCAGCGCGATCCAGCGCGGCACTTTAGTACCGAAACGCTCGAACTGCCAACACAGCAGACCGCCGATAAAGGGGATAAGAATTAGCCAAGGTAGTAGCATGGCGTTTTGTGTCCCTAAATTAAAGAAAACTGAAAACTTGCTGCCGCGGGTTATTCCTGCAGGGATAACCCGCCCTTCACATCACCACGTCACCGTTTATACCAGCAACAACAACGCCAGCACGACAACTGCGCCTAAACTCATGGAAGCGACATACCAGCGCAATTGGCCATTTTCACTGACGATCAAGCTATGGTTGCCCCAACGGGCAAACACCGCCGGGATATTCATCAGTGAATTCAACGGATCGCGCCGCAACAGCTTCCCGATAGCCAGATACGGTTTGACAAAAATCTTGTCATACAACCAGTCAAAGCCCCAGGCATAGAACCACCAGATGGTAAAGAACCGTCCCAGTGCGCTGTTTGCCACACTGTTGACCAACTGACGCTTCCCTAACCACAGTGCCGCTGCCACCAGAATACCCACAATCGCCACGATACCTGATGTTATCTCCAGCCTCAGTACCTGACTGTGTCCAAGATGAGTCGTTTCAGGCAACACACCTTGTAACGGTGGAACGATCAATGCTCCGACAAAGGTGGATAATATCAACAAGGTCAACAGTGGAAGATGATGAGAAAGGCCTTTTCCAGCATGTGCTTTTATCTTTGCTTCACCATGGAACACAATGAAAATCATGCGGAAGGTATATAACGAGGTCATAAAGGCCCCTACCAAACCGGCAAACATTAAATTGACATGGCCATTAGCCCAGGCACCTGCAAGGATTTCATCTTTACTAAAGAAGCCGGCCGTCAATAATGGCAACGCGGACAATGCCGCGCCACCCACCAGGAAACAGACATAGACCAGTGGGATGGTTTTACGTAACCCACCCATTTTGAAAATGTTCTGTTCATGATGACAAGCCAGAATGACCGAACCGGAAGATAAGAAGAGTAATGCTTTAAAGAATGCATGCGTCATCAGATGAAAAATAGCGGCATCCCACGCCTGTACACCCAGCGCCAGAAACATATAGCCAATCTGACTCATGGTGGAATAGGCAAGTACGCGTTTAATATCGGTCTGCACCAAAGCCGCAAAGCCAGCCAGCAATAAGGTGGCAGCACCTACCAAGGCGACCAGATTCAACACCTCCGGCGCCATCAGGAACAAACCATTAGTACGGGCTATCAGATAAACACCGGCGGTTACCATAGTCGCGGCGTGGATTAACGCAGATACCGGGGTCGGGCCAGCCATCGCATCAGCCAGCCAAGTCTGTAATGGCAACTGAGCCGACTTACCAACCGCGCCACCCAACAGCATTAAGGTTGCCCAGGTAATGACCGAAGAACCTTCTGCCAGTCGCTGCGGTGCAAGCACCATCAGCTCACGGAAGTTCAACGTACCCAGCTCTTTGTAAAGGATGAACAGTGCAATCGCCAGAAACACATCCCCGATACGGGTTACGATGAAAGCTTTCATCGCCGCAGCACCATTGCTTGGGTTCAAATAGTAGAAACCAATAAGCAGATAACTACACAACCCTACACCTTCCCAACCGAGATACATCAGCATCAGATTATCGGCCAGCACCAGTATTACCATGCTGGCAATAAACAGGTTGGTATAGGCAAAGAAGCGGGAATACCCCTCTTCACCACGCATATACCAAGAGGCAAACAGGTGAATGAAGAAACCGACGCCAGTGACAACCGACAACATGGTCAGAGACAATCCATCCAGCGTTAGGTTAACGCTGATGTCAAAATTCCCGACTGCCATCCAGGTCCACAGATGCTGATTGAAAAATACAACACCGCCGCCATGCTGATGGCTAATGAAGTCGGCAGCGATATAACACGTCACTAATGCCGCTAGACCAACGGATCCGACACCTATCGTGGCGGAAAAATTTTCCGACCAGCGACCACGAGAAAATGCCAGCAACAGAAATCCAATTAGCGGAAATAAAATAGTTAAATAGAGTAAGTTCATCCGCGCATCTCACTGACTGTATCAATATTCAGAGTATGACGACGACGATACAACTGCAGCAACATCGCCAGACCGATACTGGCCTCTGCGGCTGCTAGAGTAATCGCCAGAATATACATAATCTGACCATCTGGCTGTCCCCAGTAGCTACCGGCGACAACAAAAGCCAGCGCGGCCGAGTTAATCATGATTTCAAGGCTGATCAACATGAACAGCAAGTTGCGACGGATAATCAGTCCGGTCAGCCCTAAAATGAAGAGGATGGCAGCCAGAAGCAAACCATGCTGTAGCGGAATCATGCCCGTTCCCCCGTTATTTTTTTATCAACATCCTGATTCACCGATTCTTTACTGATCAATTCACCATGTTTGTCTTCACGTCCGATATGGAAAGCCACAACTAGCCCGGCTAACAGCAGCATAGATGCTAGCTCAACGGCCAGTACATAAGGTCCGAACAGGCTGATACCGACAGTCTTGGCATCGACCATATTGCCCGCGATACCTTGATCGGTAACGCTGAAGATACCTTTGACAATCACACCGAGCAGCAGCAGCGACAATATGCCAGGGCCGATCCAGACACCGGGTTTCAGCCATATTTTTTCCTGCTCTACCACGGAATTACCCAAGTTGAGCATCATTACAACGAAGACGAACAGCACCATGATGGCACCAGCATAAACGATGATTTCCAATGCACCGGCAAAGTAGGCGCCCAATGAAAAGAAAACACCAGCTACGGCTAACAATGAAACAATCAGATAAAGTAGTGCATGTACTGGATTGGTATGAGTAATGACACGTAATGTCGCCAATACCGCAATTATCGCAGCTGCATAAAAAGCGAATTCCATGCTTGGCTCCTTAAGGCAGCAGGCCTTTGACATCAATGGGTTTGGCTTCGTTTTCTGCTTCGCCTTTTCCTTTCCCATTAACTGCCATGCCGGCCATCCGGTAAAAGTTATATTCCGGATACTTACCCGGCCCCGAGATCAGCAGATCTTCTTTTTCGTACACCAGATCCTGACGTTTGAATTCACCCATTTCGAAATCAGGCGTCAACTGTATTGCCGTGGTTGGACAGGCTTCTTCACACATCCCGCAGAAAATACAGCGTGAAAAGTTAATGCGGAAAAATTCCGGATACCAGCGCCCATCCGTCATTTCCGCCTTCTGTAAAGAAATACAGCCCACTGGGCAAGCTACAGCACACAGGTTGCAGGCAACACACCGCTCCTGACCATCGGGATCACGCGTCAGTACAATACGTCCACGATAACGTGGTGGCGGATTAACTGGCTCTTCTGGATACATCTTGGTTTCACGTTTTTTGAACGCGTTGGAACCCACCATGCAGATACTGCGAATCTGGGTGCCGAAACCAATCACTAGCTCTTTCAATGTCATGGTTTATTCACCCTTGTTAAGCGTTATACAAAACGACCGCGGCTGTCGCCAACAGATTAAGGAGCGTTAATGGCAAACAGATTTTCCATCCGAAGGCCATCACCTGGTCATAACGCGGACGGGGTAAAGAAGCACGAATCAGGATAAACATCATCATGAAAAAGGCCGTTTTCAATGCGAACCATATAAATGGCGGCAGGAACGGGCCATGCCAGCCACCGAAGAACAGCGTGACGATCAATGCGGAAACCGTAACAATACCAATGTACTCGCCCACGAAGAACAGACCGAACTTCATACCTGAGTATTCAATATGATACCCATCGGCCAGTTCCTGTTCGGCTTCTGGCTGGTCAAACGGATGACGGTGACAGACTGCAACACCCGCGATAGCAAAAGTAAGGAAGCCAAAAAACTGAGGAATGATATTCCATAAGTGGGCTTGCGAATCAACGATAACCCCCATATTGAAGGATCCTGCCCGAGCGACCACCCCCATCAGCGACAACCCCAAAAATACCTCATAACTCAGGGTTTGCGCCGATGCACGCATCGCGCCCAACAACGAATATTTATTGTTACTGGACCAGCCGGCGAAAAGCACGGCATAAACCGCGAGCCCGGCCATCATCAGAAAGAACAGTAATCCGATATTCAAGTCTGACACCATCCAGGTAGGACTTACCGGAACGATGGCAAAGGACAGTAATAATGCGGTAAAGGCAATCATCGGTGCCAAGGTGAAAATCACCCGATCAGCAAATTTTGGTACCCAATCTTCCTTGAAGAACATTTTGATCATATCAGCGACCAATTGTAATGAGCCAGCCCAACCAACCCGGTTCGGCCCATAGCGTCCCTGAAACAATCCAAGCAGACGGCGTTCGCCCATGCTCATGAATGCTCCACACGTCACCACAACCAGCAGGATAACAATTGCCTTACCTACAGCGATCAAAATATCCATTGTTTCCGGTGTTAACCAGCTCATTGCGCGGCCTCCTGCATCTTCTCAACAGTCGCACCCGCCAGCACCGGGGCGATACCCGGGAAGCCTAACGGCAAACCGACTTGCCCTTGACCTAATTCTTCACTCACCCGTAAAGGTAAACGTAACGTTTGACCATTACAGATAATCTCCAGCAAGGTCCCGGGATTAACCCCCAACTGAGCCGCATCAGCGGAATTCACCATCACATAAGGTTGTGGCATGCGTTGCTGAATCACAGCTGAACGCTGAGACATCTCTTCGCTGCCGAACAAGTGATAGTAAGGTACGACACACCACTGCCCGGACTGAACCACAAACGGTGCCGGAATATGGTCAAAATATCCCAGGGTATCGTCACCCGCTTCAATAAGACGTACACCCGGATCACCATGACGCAACTGTCCGCCCACTTCATTCTGGAATTTGTTCCAGGCTTGAGGTGAGTTCCAACCTGGAGCCCACGCAAATGGAATCTCCTGACGATCGGAGGTTGGACTATTATTCCCTTCCATTGAAAAAGCGAACATGGTGTCTTTATCTTGGGGCTGCCGTGGTTCGTGCACGCTGATGTTGGCACGCATTGCAGTACGGCCACTGGACCGATTAGGGGAGCGAGCCAGTTTTTGTCCATGGATGCGGAAGGATGCGTCAGGTGCAGCCTGTTTGATCGCAGCCAGTTGAGGCAGTGCGCTAACACAAGCATCAATGACATGATCGAGCTGTGTCCAGTCAACCTGACGACTATGGTAAGTAATATACAATGCGTGCAACCAACGCCAGCTTTCCAGCATCACTACGTTGTTATCATAGTAAGTGGGGTCATATACCTGGAAGAAGCGTTGCGCGCGACCTTCCTGATTAATTACCGTACCATCGCTTTCGGCAAAACTGGCTGATGACAGGATAAGACTGGCTTTGTCCATAACATCAGTATGTTGATGATCCAATACCAGCAGGTTGGTTACTTTCACCAAGGCGGCATCTATCCGAGCCGCTGGCGCATGACGGTACAAATCATTCTCAAGGACCACAACACTATCAGCGTCGCCACTCTCTAGTTGGGTCAATGCTTCATCCAGCGAATAGCCGCCCACCATGGCGAGGCCAATACTGTTTGCCTCCGTCGCCACATACGTAAGACCAACATCAGCACCACGCCCTTTCAGCGCTTTCGCCACATTGGCAGCCGCCGCGATGATTTCTTCGCTACCCGCATTGGTACCGGAAATGATCAGCGGTTTTTTCGCGCCAGCCAGCGCCTGCACGATAACATCTATTTTTTGCTCCAAATCTGGAGCCAGATCGGTAACTGCTGGTGCGGCGTTATCCAATGCATGAGCAATGGCAAAACCGAGGCGAGCCTGATCGACAACCGGGGCACGATAATGCCATGCAGCGATATCATCCAAGCGGGTGCTGTCTACATTCGTAATGAACAGGGGATGCTTGGCATGCTGACCGATATTCAGAATAGCGGCAATCTGCCAGTCAGCTACTTTCTGGGCGGCGGCCATTTCACGGGCTTTGCCTTTTACCGCCTGACGGACTGAGAGTGCAATACGGGCACCGGTTTGGGTAAGATCTTCACCCAATATCAGAACGGCATCATAGCTTTCGATTTCTCGCAAGGATGGGCTGTGTACACCGCTTTCACGCAATACTTTAAGAATCAGTTGTAGCCGGTTCTGCTCACTCTGGGCAATACCCGTGTAAAAATTCTCGGCGCCGACCAGCTCACGTAACGCGAAATTACTTTCCACACTGGCGCGAGGAGAACCGATACCAATGACTTTCTTCGCCTGACGCAATACATCTGCCGCCCCTTGAAGAGCCTGATCAGCATTCAGTGCGATCCAGTCATCACCACGACGCTGTAACGGCTGGCGCGGACGATCTTTCAGATTGACGTAACCATAACCAAAACGACCTCGGTCACATAGGAAATAGTGGTTAACGCTACCATTGTATCGATTCTCGATACGCCGCAGTTCGCCATAACGCTCACCCGGGCTGGTATTACAACCGACGCTGCATTGTTGACAAATGCTGGGCGCAAACTGCATATCCCATTTACGGTTATAGCGTTCAGAGTGTGTTTTATCAGTAAACACGCCAGTGGGACAAACTTCCACCAGGTTACCGGAGAATTCACTCTCCAATGCGCCATCTTCCGCACGGCCAAAATAGACATTGTTATGCGCGCCATAAACACCCAGATCAGTACCGCCCGCATAGTCTTTGTAATAACGCACACAACGGTAACAGGCAATACAGCGGTTCATTTCATGAGAGATGAACGGCCCCAGATCTTGGTTATGGTGAGTACGTTTGGTGAAACGGTAGCGACGGGTATTATGCCCAGTCATTACCGTCATATCCTGCAAATGACAGTTCCCCCCTTCCTCACAAACCGGGCAATCGTGGGGATGGTTAGTCATCAGAAACTCCACCACGGTTTTACGGAACTGTTTGGCTTCGCTATCCTCGATAGCAATATAAGCGCCATCAGTCGCAGGCGTCATACAGGACATTACCAGACGACCGCGGGTATCTTCCGCGTTCTGGTATTGCTTAACCGCACACAGGCGGCAAGCACCGACGCTCCCCAGCGCCGGGTGCCAGCAAAAGTAGGGAATATCAAGTCCCAGAGAAAGACACGCCTCCAGTAGGTTGTCTGCTCCGTCCACTTCATATTCTTTGCCGTCTACATGAATCGTTGCCATAGTCAGCATGCTTCCATAATGGCCCGCTTAATAGCAGGCACTAATCAAAAAATTCTGTCTACCAGAATAAGAGTCAAGCTCGCCCGACACGAGAGTTTTAGCACTCGTGCTACCGACCAACTACCAACGCGCCTTCAGCAGATTCGGTTGAATTCCACGAATGGGTTTAGCATTGTTGCTGGTTTTTTGAGCGATTCCCGCTTCAAACTCTTCCCGGAAATATTTTATTGCACTCTGCAGTGGCTCAACGGCACCCGGCGCATGCGCGCAGAAAGTGTTGCCTGGGCCAAGGAAGCGGCATAACTGTTCCAGCGTTTCGATATCACCCGGTTGGCCTTCGCCATGTTCCAGAGCACGCAATATTTCCACGCTCCAGGGCAAACCATCCCGGCATGGTGTACACCAGCCACAGGACTCACGGGAAAAGAACTCTTCCAGATTACGCGTCAGTGATACCATATTGATTTCGTTATCGACTGCCATCGCCAACGCTGTTCCCAAACGACTGCCCGCTTTACCGATGTGCTCAAAATCCATCGGTAAGTCAAGATGATCACCGGTCAGAAAATCGGTTCCCGCACCACCAGGCTGCCAAGCTTTCAGTTTTAATCCATCACGCATGCCACCGGCGTAATCTTCCAGAATCTCACGCGCCGTCGTACCAAAAGGTAACTCCCACAATCCCGGATTATTAACCCGGCCGGAGAAGCCCATTAATTTGGTACCCGCATCCTTGCTCTTACCAGCAGAAATCCCCTGATACCACTCCACGCCGTGCTCGATAATGGCTGGAACATTACACAGAGTTTCTACGTTATTTACGCAAGTAGGCTTACCCCATGCCCCAGCAGATGCCGGGAATGGTGGTTTGGAACGCGGGTTAGCACGGCGCCCTTCCAGTGAATTAATCAATGCGGTTTCTTCACCGCAAATGTAACGCCCGGCACCGGTATGAACAAACAGCTCTAAATCAAAACCGCTGCCCATAATGTTTTTACCGAGCAGCCCGGCTTCCGTTGCCTCAGCAATTGCCCGGCGCAGATTTGCCGCCGCCTCTATGTATTCACCACGCAGGAAAATATATCCGCGGTAGGCTTTGAGTGCATAAGCGCCAATCAGCATGCCTTCAATCAGCAGATGTGGCAGTTGTTCCATTAGCAGACGGTCTTTGTATGTACCCGGTTCCATTTCATCTGCATTACACAACAGATAGCGGATGTTCATACTTTCGTCTTTCGGCATCAAACTCCATTTCAGCCCAGTGGAAAAACCAGCACCGCCACGCCCTTTCAGTCCTGCATCTTTGACCAGAGAAACAACGTCATTCTGGGCCATTCCACCCAGTGCTTTCCGGGCTCCGGAATAACCGTTCTTACTCCGGTACTCGTCTAACCATACTGGTTGTTTATCTGCGCGCAGACGCCAGGTAAGAGGGTGTTGCTCAGCAGTCAGAACAATGTTTTTACTCATTGATACTGCTCCAATAACGAATCGATATCTTCAGGCTTTAGCTTACTGTGGGTATCTTCGTCGATCATCATCGTCGGCCCTTTATCACAGTTACCCAGGCAACACGTCGGCAATAGCGTAAAACGGCCATCAAATGTGGTCTGTCCTGGTTTAATCGCCAATTTTTTCTCCAGTGCGGCCTGAATCCCCTGATAGCCGGTAATGTGACAAACTACGCTGTCGCAATACCGGATAATGTGGCGGCCAACCGGCTGGCGGAAAATTTGGCTATAAAACGTCGCCACGCCTTCCACATCGCTGGCTGGGATACCCAAGATGTCCGCAATGGCATTAATAGCGCCATCAGGCACCCATCCACGCCGCTTCTGCACAATTTTCAACGCTTCAATAGAAGCGGCGCGGGCATCTTCATAATGGTGTTTTTCGTGCTCTATCGCATCGCGCTCAGCATCGCTTAACACAAAAACATCCTTTCCCGTCGTCGTATTCGCAACAGCAGGTTGCCCCTGCGCATCAATATGATCCTGAGTGTTGTTATGATCATGCATAATTAACGGTCCACATCTGACATGACAAAATCAATACTGCCAAGGTACACGATCAAATCGGATACCAGGCACCCTCGAATGACTGAAGGAATCTGCTGGAGATGCGCGAAGCTCGGCGTACGGATACGAGTTCGGTAACTCATGGTGCTGTTATCACTGGTCAGGTAATAGCTGTTGATTCCCTTGGTTCCCTCAATCATCTGGAATGATTCGTTGGCGGGCATGATCGGCCCCCAGGAAACCTGTAAAAAATGGTTAATCAGGGTTTCGATATGCTGCAGTGTCCGTTCTTTAGGTGGTGGCGTGGTCAGAGGATGATCAGCCTTGAACGGGCCTTCCGGCATATTCTTCAGACACTGATCCAGAATTCGCAAACTCTGACGCAGCTCTTCGACTTTCAGCATGACACGGCTATAACAATCACTAATGCCGTCGCCAACTGGCACTTCAAAGTCAAAGTTTTCATAACCGGAATATGGACGCCATTTACGCACATCAAAACCAATACCCGTTGCCCTCAGACCGGCGCCGGTTACACCCCACTCCAACGCTTCTTTCGCGTTATAGGCTGCCACACCTTGGGAACGCCCTTTTAAAATGGTGTTTTTCAAAGCAGCTTTCACATAGGTGTCAAGACGTGCCGGCATCCAGTCGAGGAATTCACGTAGCAGACGCTCCCAGCCACGCGGTAGATCATGGGCAACACCGCCGATACGGAACCAGGCAGGATGCATGCGGAAACCGGTAATGGCTTCTACCAGATCATAAATTTTTTGACGATCGGTAAAAGCAAAGAACACCGGTGTCATAGCACCAACATCCTGAATAAATGTACTGATAAAGAGCAGATGGCTATTGATACGGAATAGCTCAGACAGCATAACGCGAATAGTTTTGACGCGTTCCGGCACCTCAATGCCCGCCAGTTTTTCAACCGCCAGCACATACGGCATTTCGTTTACACAACCGCCGAGATACTCGACACGATCGGTGTAAGGAATGTAACTGTGCCAGGATTGACGTTCTCCCATTTTCTCAGCGCCACGATGGTGGTAACCGACATCAGGAATACAGTCTACAATTTCCTCACCATTCAACTGCAGAATGATACGAAAAGCACCGTGCGATGATGGATGGTTTGGCCCTAAGTTCAGAAACATGAAATCTTCATTTTCTGTACCTCGTTTCATACCCCAGTCTTCAGGTTTGAACTTGAGCGATTCCATTTCCAAATCTTCCCTTTGTTTGGTCAGAACAAAAGGATCAAATTCGGTCGCACGCGCCGGATAATCCTTGCGCAATGGATGTCCTTCCCAGGACTGCGGCATCATGATGCGCGTCAAATGCGGGTGGCCATTAAAAACAGTACCAAACATTTCCCATGTTTCACGCTCATACCAGTTAGCGTTAGGGAAGAGTTTGGTTATCGTCGGCAAATACAGATCATTTTCGCTCAGCGCAACCTTCACCATAATGTCACGGTTACGCTCGATGGAAATGATGTGGTAGAAAACGGAAAAATCCGCTGATGGCAAACCTTCACGGTGAGTACGTAACCGCTCATCCATACCATGCAAGTCAAATAGCATGACATAAGGCTTTGGTTGCTTTTTCAAAAAGGAGAGAACTTCCAGTAACTGCTCACGCTTTACCCAAACAACTGGTATTCCTGTACGGGTCGCCTGAAAAGTAAACGCTTCTGGACCAAAACGGTTACACAGTTCGCCTACCACCGGATCGTCAAGATGATCGCGAGTTTGCCATGCAGGCAGTGCGAGGTCCTGCGTCGTTAAATCTGTCATAAGTTATGTCACCACAGTAAATGTGCTATTTCTGTGACTGATAATGGCTACACACTATTATCATAATATTACGCAGCCACTACTGGTTTATCATTCACAGGTCAAATCTCATCGGGAGAGCGCAAATTGGTTACTGCAATACGCTCTCCACGTTTACGTTCCCGTTCGGACTGCATATTGGCACGGTAAACACCCTGATCGCCAACCACCCATGACAGAGGGCGGCGTTCTTTCCCAATTGATTCCTTAAGCAACAAGAGTGCCTGCATGTAAGCTTCGGGACGAGGCGGACAGCCGGGAATGTAAACATCTACCGGCAAAAATTTATCCACACCCTGTACAACAGAATAAATGTCATACATCCCGCCGGAATTAGCACAAGCGCCCATGGAAATCACCCACTTTGGCTCCAGCATCTGATCATATAAGCGCTGGATAACAGGTGCCATTTTCAAGAACGGCGTACCGGCGACCACCATGAAGTCGGCTTGACGCGGCGAGGCACGTAATACTTCGGAACCAAAACGGGCTACATCATGTACCGCAGTAAACGAAGTAACCATTTCGACATAACAGCAGGAAAGGCCAAAGTTAAAAGGCCACAGGGAATTACCTCTCCCCCAGTTCACCATATCATGTAAAGCATGCTCCAGATTACCCATGAATACGCTGCGGTGAACATGCTGTTCAAGAGGATCGCTGGCGCTTTCCTGCTTCTGAAGGGGATAACGGTCGTTCTCACCGTCCGGGTCTATGCGGGTGAGCGTATAGTCCATTTTATTAATGCCTCGCTATTACTGCTGATGATTGTTGGTGGTGTTGATCATAATGTCTGATTTAATAACCTGTCTTTTGGAACGCACAGGTGTCCAGTCCAACGCGCCGATACGCACCAGATAGACCAAACCAGCCAACAGCACCAAAATGAAGATAGTGGCCTCGATAAAACCCACCCAGCCACTTTCTCTGATAGAAACGGCCCAGGCATAAAGGTACAAGGCTTCAACATCAAAAATGACGAAAAACATGGCGACCAGATAGAATTTGGCGGACAGACGCAAACGAGCTGAACCTACAGAATCGATCCCGGACTCATAAGGAACGTTTTTAGATCTTCCTCTGGCACGGCCACCCAGCAAGAACCCACCGGTCAGCATTAAACCGCAGAGACCTACGGCAACGATAAGGAATAGTGCAAAAGCCCAATGGTGGGCGAGAACTTCAGTAGTTGTTGACATACTCTTTGCTTACTCATCAAAAGTGGCCTGTACACCTGCTCTTTTGTCGGCAGTTAATGCGCCACATCGATTAAAAGGGAGGATTTTTCACCACATCAAGAACCACAACTTATGGGGTTAAGTGGGTATAAAAATATGGTTTGATTCCTTGTTTTGTAACCTTTTCTCAACCTCTTTAAAACTAACAGTACATTACTTCACATGCACGCGGTTTTCGTTAACATTTTGTGTGCTGCTATTAAGCTAAATCGAGTCAGTGATACCACATGTTAACAAATTTTAAAGACAAAAAACGTCTATTTGCATGAACACTATATCATTTTCGCAGCGAATACCGTTCCCCCCGTAGGGTTAATAGGGTTATTTTTTGATCCAGAACACATTTTCCTCCTTTATGTTATTAAAAAAACCAAAATGAGTACGCTAATGTTAACGCTTACTCTTTGGTAACAAAGATTTAAAAAAAAAGAACCTTTGTTTCATTAAAAGCGGAAAACCGAGACCGACAGATAAAATACGGATGGTGACAGAGTAAAACACACCATCCGTATTAACGATGTTTTCCATATCGGGGTAACACGATTTTCCCTGTCAGGCCACGCCTTCGACCATTACTCTAAAGGTGGTTCCCGTACATCATTATTCGGTAACATCCCGACAGGAAGAAGATGAGAACGTGCACCAGACTCAATAGCATTAAAAAGCGCGGTACTCAACTCGTTTTCATGCTGTGGATTTTTACATAGGTAATAACGAGTATCAGGCAATCTCGGCAATCCTTCTTCTTCACCAAGTACACGCAATTCCGGGCTCATCATTTCGACCGAACGAACAGTGATGCCCAAACCTGCTTTTACCGCAGCACGGACAGCAGATAACGTAGAGGCAACGTAGGATATTTTCCAAGGAATACCCGCTGCCGTAAGTTGCTCTAATGCCAGTGAACGGAATGGGCTCGGCTCATCAAGTAACACCAACGACACCGTCTCACCTGGCTGAAACTGATAATCAGCAGCGCAATACCATAAAGTTGGTGAAGTTCTTAACAGGACATGTGGCAAATCAGTATTGTTGACCGTAGTTATGATCAGGTCAATTTTTCCTTCCTGTAACATATCCATCATTTCCGTGCCGCGTTTAATGCTTACCTCAACAGATAATTTGGGAAACACGGTTGTCACACGCTGCAAAATAAAAGGCAGAATAGTATCCGCTGTATCATCCGAGGCCCCGATAGTCAGCACGCCCTGAATATCGCTGTACATAAGAGATGCACAGGCTTCATCGTTAAACTGCAGAATTTTTCTGGCGTAATTCAAAAACTGGATACCATGTTCTGTAAGTAGTTTATTTCTCCCATGGCGAGCAAAGAGTTCTTTGCCAATGAGTTGCTCTAGTCGTTGCATTTGTTGACTGACCGCCGATTGCGTTCTGCACACCGCAACGGCAGCTGCCGCAAAGGTATTCAAATCTGCAACAGCGACAAACGTTCTCAACAGATCTAGATCCAGATTAAGTACTGGGCGATTTGCATTTGTCATACGGTTCTTCACTTATCTATTTTAATTTTTAACAAAACATACCTGGTGTTGATACGTTGCATCGGTAAGGTCCGACACAATGAAAGACAATATCGCAGACGAACGATCAGGGCAAAAAAATACTTATACTTCGTTACCATAATCGCCTTTTTACTCTCGACCTCCTTATTGATTATCTTATTATGCTATTAATCCTGTAAAAAGAACCTTTTTTATTTGTTTTAGATCATAAAATAAAAGCCTTCAGAATGCCAGACCACACTTCTGTCATAAAAAAGTGAAGGGTCATGATATAAGATTTTGACTGCGCATTCGTTTACTGTTTTCCTACCTTATTAATATACAAGCATTTCTTATTTTTACCTTTTTACACATATTTTGTGCATCCCGAAATCGATAATCGCTTAGAAACAAAGGAAAGAGATGGCATTTTTCATGATTAATGCACGAGCCAATCATTGCATGAATTGAAACTTCATTTCATATTAACCCATAAAATCTCTGACAAAATCAATTGGACAGATTAATGACACTCAGTTACGAAATATCTTTTTTTCAGCACAATCAGATAGTTACACCAATATTTCAACGCAATACATTAATAAACACCAACTGAATGCAGATCAATCAGACGTTCTAAAACAGTTTTTTTAATGCGAACCGATATCCGATTTCATCATCAAACTAACAAACAGGCATAGGTTTTTCATTTCCATAAATTTCACTCAATACTCTGCATTCATCCAAATTTAGCCCGTATGAAATAGTTTCGAGGGAAATAAAATTTTAGCAGCTGCTATTATTCGTCGGCTGATTTGTCTTCACTATTGGAGAAAAGGCCCTTTTCTATTACCTGGTCCATAACAAATTTACACGTTTAGCATTAGTCATATGAACTTTTCACTAAAAAAAAACATTTCATCCACATGGCTGCTTTCAACAGAAATAAATGAGCGCAAAAACTATAAAAGTTCAATTTTCTATTTACTGATACCGGTTACAGTCTCTTTTCTAGCTTATAGTGGCATCGTTTTACTTTTGAAATATTCGTTTTTGAGTGATTAGCATAAATTATTCACATAACCGAAACGTGGTACAGCCCTCAAAGTCAGCATCGAATAAATCTCTATTTTAATGCATAGATTTATCATTAATGATGAATACAAAAGACTTTTTATAGTGATAAAAACCTAATTTAGTATCCATGGCGGTACTTTTAACCACGCAGATAATTACTTTGTCTATGTCGGACATAACCAAGAATCATTCTTCAAAAGTATCTACAGGAGGAGTACATTAAGCCGCTTATGCTACTCCACCTGAAAAATAGGCGTTCTCTGCAAAAGGCTTGGTATATGTCCCCGATAGAAAAATCCCAAAAGCTGGAAAATGTTTGTTATGACATTCGTGGTCCGGTACTGAAAGAAGCAAAACGATTGGAAGAAGAAGGAAACAAGGTACTTAAGCTCAATATCGGAAACCCGGCTCCCTTTGGCTTTGATGCGCCTGATGAAATTTTGGTTGATGTTATCCGTAATTTACCGACAGCCCAAGGCTACTGTGACTCAAAGGGGCTCTATTCAGCACGCAAAGCGATTGTGCAACATTACCAAGCTCGTGATATGCGTGATATGACCGTTGAAGATGTCTACATCGGCAATGGCGTGTCTGAGTTAATTGTTCAATCAATGCAAGCATTATTAAATACGGGTGATGAAATGCTGGTGCCCGCACCAGACTATCCACTGTGGACGGCAGCAGTTTCGTTATCGAGTGGCAATGCGGTTCACTATAGATGCGATGAAGAAGCAGGATGGTTCCCTGACCTGGATGATATCCGCAACAAGATCACCCCCCATACCCGTGGCATAGTTATTATTAATCCCAATAATCCGACAGGAGCCGTATATAGCAAAGCGCTACTGCTGGAAATCGTGGACATCGCCCGCCAGCATAATCTGATTATTTTTGCGGACGAGATTTACGACAAGATCCTCTACGATGATGCTCAACATCACTCGATCGCCACACTGGCGCCGGATTTATTGACGGTTACCTTCAATGGTTTATCCAAAACCTATCGTGTTGCAGGATTCCGCCAGGGATGGATGGTGCTTAATGGCCCGAAAAAACACGCCCAGGGATATATTGAAGGATTGGAAATGCTGGCCTCGATGCGCTTGTGTGCCAATGTGCCAATGCAACATGCCATTCAGACAGCGCTGGGTGGCTACCAAAGTATCAGCGAATTTATTCATCCCGGAGGGAGACTATATGAGCAACGCAACCGAGCCTGGGAACTTATCAACCAGATTCCTGGCGTCTCTTGCGTAAAACCCGATGGCGCTTTGTACATGTTCCCGCGCATTGATGCCAAACGCTTTAACATCCACGACGATCAAAAGCTGGTTCTCGATTTACTCCTGCAAGAAAAAGTGTTGTTGGTGCAAGGCTCGGCCTTCAATTGGCCGGAACCGGATCATGTTCGCATTGTCACATTGCCACGAATTGATGAACTGGATATGGCGATACATAAACTGGGGCGCTTCCTGGAAGGCTACCATCAGTAATTTTTTAGCCAATAAGCCAGAAAATATCTAATGCCTTAAAGCAAGCTCGGACCTGACCCCAGGCTTGCTTTTATGACACTTCGGCCGTTCAGTGACTGATTTGCTTATTCACCATCAGACGCTCACAATAGAAGTCCTCCCTGTTGTTATCTGAGAGATTGTTTATGGTTCAGAGTCACTTTTTCGCTCACTTATCCCGCCTGAAACTGATTGTCCGCTGGCCTTTGATGCGTAATGTACGGATGGAAAACGTTTCAGAGCATAGTCTGCAAGTAGCGTTTGTCGCCCACGCGCTGGCCGTCATCAAAAACCGTAAATTCAATGGTAATCTCAATGCAGAAAGGATTGCCTTGCTGGCGATGTATCATGATGCCAGTGAAGTTCTCACTGGCGACATGCCTACGCCGATCAAGTATTACAACGCACAGATTGCCCACGAATATAAAAAAATAGAGAAAATCGCCCAGCAAAAGTTAATCGAAATGCTGCCCGCAGAACTACAGCAAGATTACAGCATGTTGCTGGATGATAAATTTACCAGTGAAGATGAGCACGCTATCGTCAAGCAGGCGGATACGTTGTGCGCTTACCTGAAATGTCTGGAAGAGCTTTCTGCTGGAAATAATGAATTCCTGATGGCGAAAGCGCGTCTGGAAAAGACGCTTCAACAGCGTCAAAGTCCCGAGATGGATTATTTTGTGACGATATTCATTCCCAGTTTCAGTTTGTCGCTGGATGAAATCAGTCAGGACTCACCGCTCTAGGCGACGTCAGCTAAAAAGGATAGATCCAGGGCACCATTATCACGCTGACAATCATCACTAACAGCGTAAAAGGAACGCCGATGCGCACAAAATCCCCGAATCGATAACCACCAGGCGCCAATACCAGCGTATTCACTGGCGATGATACCGGTGTCATGAAAGCCGCTGAGGCCGCAATCGCAATAATCATGGCAAAGGGATAAGGAGAAACATGCATTTGCCCAGCGGCGGCTATCGCTATCGGTGCCATTAATACGGCTGTTGCGGTATTGGAAATGAACAACCCCGTCACGGAGCACAGAAGAAACAGGCATGCCAGCATCACTTGCGGCCCGGAATCCCCCGCGACGTCCATCAATCCCTGGACAATCAATGCCACACCACCGGTTTGCTGTAATGCCAGTGCGAATGGCATCATGCCGACGATAAGAATCAAGCTCGGCCAGTGCACCGCTCGGTAAGCACTTTCCATGTCAATACAACGAAACTGCCCCATCAATAAACAGGCAATTAATGCTGCCACTGCATTCGGGATTTCATCAGTCAGCATCATGGCAATCATCAATGCCAGACAGAATAACGCGTGCGGTGCCTGGCTGGCCGCTGGGGCCACTTCATCGACTTCGGCAGGAAGATTAAGCACGATAAAATCGTACTTTTGCTGATGTAATTGACGGATATTTTTCCAGTCACCGATCACCAGCAGGATATCCCCCAATTTTAAGGGTTCATCTGCCAGCACGCCTTCCATGACCTCCCCATTACGACGGATCCCGACTACGGTCAAACCATAACGGCTGCGGAATGCCACTTCATGCAAGGTTTTACCCACCAGTTCTGAATCAGGAAGAAGTGATACTTCGGCCATCCCGACATCACGCGCCTGTGCAGAGAAATATTCCCCACGCAACACCATCGGTTCGAGGCGCTGAGAGGTACAAAATTCCCGTAAATCCATGTCAGAAGCCGACATATCAATCAGTAAAACATCATTAAGGTTCAGTTCCGTGTTGCCAGCCACACTGACCATTACTCGTCTGAATTTCCACCAACGTTCGATTCCTACCACATTCGCCCCATAACGCTGGCGTAATCGTAGGTCATCCAGACGCTGACCAATAAACGATGAACCGGACCTAATCGCTAAACGTCGGGCTCTGCCCGTCAGTTTGTAATCACGGATCAAATCCCGGAAGGTTTTTCTTTTCCATATTTTTTTATGGGAATCACTTTCAGTATTACCCAGCCAATACCGGGCAACGGACATGTAAACAATCCCCATCAGCAACACGACAACACCAATTGGCGTGACACTGAAAAAACGAAATCCTTCCATACCATTACGCATCAGTTCACTGCTGACGACCATGTTCGGCGGTGTTGCCACCAACGTCATCATACCGCTGATCAGGCCGGCAAAACTCAGAGGCATCATCAACCGTGCTGGTGCGATTTTCATCCGCGTCGAAACGTTTAAAACCACGGGGATAAAAATCGCCACGACGCCTGTGGAACTCATTACCGCGCCCAGGCAGGTAACGGTAAACATCAGTAAAACCAGCATGCGTATTTCACTGTGGCCGGCAACATGCATCAGCCAATCTCCGACCTGGTAGGCTATCCCGGTACGGACCAGTCCTTCACCGACGACAAACAAGGCAGCAATGAGAATCACATTCGGATCGCTGAAACCAACTAATGCATCCTGCAACGTTAACGTGCCACTCAGCACAAAAGTAATAATCACCAATAACGCCACCACATCCATACGTAGCTTGTTGGTGGCAAAAAGCACAATGGTGATAAACAAAAGGGATAAGACCCAGAGAAGTTCGCTATTCAGCATACTCCACCTTGACGCGGACAATTTTTATGGAATAGGTTCAGCATGGCATAAAAAAACCCTGTCAAAGCAGGGTTTTGATCATATTTCATTACACTTTGCTGTACTCAGGGAAATGCGATAACACTCACACCGTCGGCTGTGGGCTCAACACGCAGTGATGACAGAGAATGTAATATCAGACTGACCTGTTCCAGCTTAGGTGTATCGGCCGGGGTGTTGACAGCAACCACTTGACATCCGGCAGACAGACCAGACAGTACACCAGCGGGCGCATCTTCTACCACGACACAGTCAGCAGGCAGGAATCCCAGTTTCTCCGCACCTAGTAGATAGGCATCAGGGTTTGGTTTACCCTTTGCCACCTGCTCGGCAGTAATAAAAACCGCTGGCTGTGGTAACCCTGCCGCACGGTGACGGGCATGGGCAATCGGTATCGTGCCTGAAGTGACAATCGCCCAGGGAATATTCAATGCATTCAGACGCTCCAGTAATGCCATGGCACCCGGCATCGCTGTCACCCCTTTGGTATCCGCTGCTTCCACGTTTTCCAGCGCGACAAACTCACGCTGAATTTCTGCCTCACTTTTCCCGGCAAGAAAATGACGCAATGACGTAATTGCCTGTTTACCGTGGATAAAATCAAGAACTTCTTGTGGTTCTATGTCATGATCCTTTGCCCAATTACTCCAGGCGCGTTCCACTGCGGGTAATGAATCAACCAACGTACCATCCAGATCAAACAGAAAACCTTTACACTCCACAGACATCCCCTTTAATGTTCAGGCATTGATAATCTGAGCGATTTCCACTGCGCTCAAATGATATTGACGAGGACAGGATTGCCACACTGCCAGCATACGGTTGTATTTATCCCACATTTTGGTCTGCGAGTTAAATCCATGTGTTCCTGAATCGAAATGCGGGTAGCGCCCTTCCACATGCACCATAAAACGCACGAATCCCAGATAACGGGCTTCTGTAGCCGCATCAAAACCGAGGAAGGCCAGACGACGCTCATCCAGATCCGATTTTTCTTTCAGGTTCGCCCAGGACACCTGCAAAGCATGATGCATTTCCATAACATTAATAATCGTGCGGCAAACCTCTTCGCTTAGATCGCCAAATTCACGATCCAATTCCCGCATCTGCAAGCCATAACCACGTTCAATGATCGTTTGTAATCGACGATACCGCTCAGCGTTATCCGGATCCAACATCGTCATCATTTTATATTGATTTGAAAGGATTAATCTCTGGGCATTTGTCATTTCCATGGTGCTCTCCTGAATCACATTCCGGCCTAAATTACATTGACGGCAGAATCGCATACTGGATGTTGCCACGGTAGCAATAGCATCCGGTTTATTGATTTAAAACAGAATTGGATGGAAAAATATTCCAATATCCAAAGCAAAAACCCAGTCCAGATCAAAGGTCGTCAAAAAACGTTTTATCCAGCTGTTTAAAGGCTCTTTTCAGCACATCGGCCAGCATTTGATAGGTAGGTTTATCCTCTAGCGGAGCCAGCGATATGCCTGATTCCAATAATTTACTACGAATTTCATGAAACCAATGCAATAAAGAAGGTGGGAGCGGTGTAATAGAACGGCGTCCCAACCACCATAACCCTTGTAGGGGTAGACTCAAGGCAAACAGCGCTGTGGCAACAGATGGTCCTATCTGGCCACCAAGAGCGATTTGCCATGTCAGCGTAAATACCGCCAGTGGCGGCATAAAACGAATACCATGACGAGTGACGCGAACGACGCGGTTTTCCGGGAACAGAGGGCCCAGGCGCTTATCTGCCGGCCAGGTTTTCATGTAGTGCTGGCCTCGCTGGAATAACTGTAACCAGCCAATTTTGCCGGTGGGTTTTGTCGTCATTGTCAAACCTCAACTTCACATATAAAAAATAAAATTTTTGTATAAACAACCAACTTCAATTGACAACCTTAAAATATATTTTGTGTTTGATGTTCGCTATCGGTATTCTAATCCGGCCTTAATTGGCCCTGATATACTAACGTAGTATGACTATATGCCGAGTAAAGGCACGTTCTTTACTCCATACTAAATATGCAGTAGTCAGTTCTCATTCAACAATCGAAGGTTTTAGAGTGTTGATGCCAGCCATTCATCGGCGTTCCGTGCGTCAGAAGATACCTAAGCAACGGCACTTTTCATGTCATGACTGGTAAATTCTACCAAGCCATGATGTTAATCATAAATGTCAACCGCCTTGTACGCTATGCTGAGTGCTGTATGACATTTTTTAACCATGTATAACAAGTAGGTACTTCCATGTCGAGTAAGTTAGTACTGGTTCTTAACTGTGGTAGTTCATCCCTGAAGTTCGCCATCATTGATGCAGTTAACGGGGACGAGTACCTGTCTGGCCTAGCCGAATGTTTCCACCTTCCTGAAGCACGAATCAAATGGAAAATGGATGGTGGCAAACAGGAAGCGGCGCTGGGTGCAGGAGCTGCCCATAGCGAAGCACTGAGCTTCATCGTTAACACCATTCTCGGCCAGAAACCGGAGCTTTCTGCTCAACTGGTTGCGATTGGTCACCGTATCGTGCATGGCGGTGAGAAATTCACTCATTCTGCTATTATCAATGCTGACGTTTTGCAGGGTATCAAAGATGCCATCCCATTTGCACCCCTTCATAATCCGGCGCATCTGATTGGTATCGACGAAGCGTTGAAATCCTTCCCGAAACTGGTTGACAAGAATGTTGTTGTTTTTGACACCGCATTCCATCAGACCATGCCGGAAGAAGCTTATCTGTATGCCCTGCCGTACAAATTATATACAGAACATCATATTCGTCGTTATGGCGCTCACGGCACCAGCCATTTCTATGTTACGCAAGAAGCGGCTAAAGTACTTAACAAACCTGTTGATGAATTGAACGTCATTACCTGCCATCTGGGTAACGGTGGTTCAGTTTCCGCTATCCTCAACGGCAAGTGTGTAGATACCTCCATGGGTTTGACTCCATTGGAAGGTCTGGTTATGGGCACCCGCAGCGGTGATATCGATCCGGCAGTGGTTTTCCATCTGTATGACTCTCTGGGCATGAGCGTTGCTGATATCAATAAAATGCTGACCAAAGAATCAGGTCTGCTGGGTCTGACAGAAGTCACTAGCGACTGCCGTTATGTAGAAGACAACTACACCACCAAAGAGAATGCCAAACGCGCCATGAACGTTTACTGCCATCGTCTGGCTAAATACATCGGGGCATACAGTGCGCTGATGGAAGGCCGGCTTGATGCAGTTGTCTTCACCGGTGGTATTGGTGAAAACGCGGCCATGGTCCGTGAATTGACACTGAACAAACTGAGTATTTTGGGCTTTGAAATCGACCACGAACGTAATCTTGCCGCCCGTTTTGGTAACAGTGGCAACATTGCCAAAGACAGCAGCCGACCAGCTCTGGTAATCCCTACCAATGAAGAACTGGTTATCGCTCAAGATGCTCTCCGTCTGACCGCATAAATAAAGTATCCCAACTCCGTCAGCTCAGGCTGACGGAGTTGTTTTTGAACAACGAGCAACCGTAAAGAGGTTAAGTCGTGTCCCGTACAATTATGTTGATTCCTACTGGCACCAGTGTGGGTCTGACCAGTGTCAGCCTGGGTGTCATCCGTTCAATGGAACAGAAAGGTGTTCGACTGAGCGTATTCAAGCCGATCGCCCAACCCCGTGCCGGTGACAATGCACCGGACCAGACCACCGCTATTATTCGTGCAACTTCCGCCATCAATGCCGCTGAACCGCTACAGATAAGCCACGTCGAATCACTGCTGAGCACTAACCAGCAGGACGCATTGATGGAAGAAATTATTGCCCGCTATCACGACAATACGAAAGACGCTGAAGTTGTGCTGGTTGAAGGTCTGGTGCCTACCCGCAAACATCAGTTTGCCAATGCGCTAAACTATGAAATCGCCAAAACCCTGAATGCAGAAATCGTGTTCGTTCTGGCGCTGGGCAACGACTCACCGACCCAATTGAAAGAACGCATCGAGCTGGCACGCTCTAGTTTTGGTGGTAGTAAGAATAAAAACATCACTGGCGTCATCATTAATAAACTGAATGCGCCGGTGGATGAACAAGGTCGCACCCGTCCAGACCTGTCTGAAATTTTTGATGATTCAACCAAGGCCAGCGTTGCCAACATTGATCCCAAACTGCTGTTTGCCAACAGCCCGCTACCGGTATTGGGTTGCATTCCCTGGAGTTTCGATCTGATCGCTACTCGTGCGATCGATATGGCGAAGCATCTGAATGCCAAGATCATCAACGAAGGCGATATTCAGACTCGCCGCGTTAAGTCTGTCACCTTTTGCGCCCGCAGTATTTCTCACATGCTGGAACATTTCCGTCCCGGCTCATTGCTGGTAACTTCAGCGGACCGTCCCGATGTACTGGTGTCAGCCTGTCTGGCAGCGATGAACGGTATCGAAATTGGAGCACTGTTGCTGACTGGCGGCTACGAAATGGATCCGAGCATCAGCAAGCTGTGTGAACGTGCCTTCCAGACCGGCCTGCCGGTATTTATGGTTAACACCAACACCTGGCAGACCTCTTTGAGTCTGCAAAGCTTCAACCTGGAACTGCCGATCGACGACCATGAACGTGTAGAAAAAGTCCAGGAATACGTTGCCCGTCACATTGATAGCCAATGGATAGACTCTCTGTCTGCCGCTTCTGAACGTTCACGTCGTTTGTCTCCTCCGGCTTTCCGTTACCAATTGACGGAACAGGCGCGTAAAGCTGGCAAACGTATCGTGCTTCCTGAAGGTACTGAGCCTCGTACCGTTAAGGCCGCCTCGATCTGTGCCGAACGAGGTATCGCACACTGTATATTGTTGGGTAATCCAGATGAAATCCAGCGTGTTGCCGCCGCTCAGGGTGTGAAACTGGGTAAAGGTATTGAGATCGTCGATCCTGTCGCCGTTCGTGAGCGCTATGTAGCCCGTCTGGTTGAGCTGCGCAAGAACAAAGGCATGACTGAAGTCGTTGCCCGTGAACAACTGGAAGACAACGTGGTACTCGGTACTCTGATGCTGGAACAGAATGAAGTTGACGGTCTGGTTTCCGGTGCGGTTCACACCACAGCCAATACCATCCGTCCGCCATTACAGTTAATCAAAACCGCACCAAACAGTTCACTGGTCTCCTCTGTATTCTTCATGCTGCTGCCGGAACAGGTTCTGGTGTATGGTGACTGTGCCATCAATCCGGATCCGACAGCTGAACAGTTGGCTGAGATTGCCATTCAGTCGGCTGATTCTGCTGCTGCATTTGGTATAGAACCTCGTGTTGCGATGATTTCCTATTCCACTGGTGATTCAGGTGCGGGTAGCGACGTGGAAAAAGTACGCGAAGCCACCCATATCGCCCAGCAAAAACGTCCGGATTTGATTATTGATGGCCCTCTGCAATACGACGCCGCCATTATGGCTGATGTTGCAAAATCCAAAGCACCAAACTCACCAGTTGCCGGTAAAGCTACAGTGTTCATCTTCCCTGACCTGAACACCGGTAACACAACTTACAAAGCGGTACAACGTTCAGCAGACCTGATCTCCATTGGGCCGATGCTACAGGGTATGCGCAAGCCGGTTAACGATCTGTCCCGTGGTGCATTGGTAGACGATATCGTGTACACCGTAGCGCTGACCGCTATTCAGGCGACTCAGATCTAATCAATTAGTCAGTTTTATCTGCCAAAACGCCAGCGAAAGCTGGCGTTTTTTATTGGTGTTCCACCTGACGGGATAAGACAAGGCCGGGTTCCTCTTCTATCCCATATAGAGAAATCACGTGGTACTATTTTTCCTCTTCCAGCGCACTGCGATCTTCAGGCCCAGGAAGATCATCAACCAGTGTACGTGCCGGCCGCGGCAGAATTTTTCCATACTCGTTGGCGTTATTACGAGTTAACCACAGTGATAATGCCTTGAGTGAATCCGGCGTAAATTCATCGCAGCGCGACGTTATCTCTTCTGGTGTCAGCCAACTTACCTCGTCAATTTCCTCTTCTTGCAGCGCAAACGGCCCATGAGTCACGCAGCTGAACAACGCCCCCCATACACGGCAGTCGTCGCTTTCATAGTAGAACAAGCCGTGCTCGGCAAAGGGGACGCCAGCAATACCAAGCTCTTCCTCTGCTTCTCGACGAGCTGATTCCAACATGTTTTCACCACTTTGTACGACGCCCCCAGCCGTTGCATCCAGCCAGCCGGGGTAAAAATCCTTGATTTCGGTTCGACGTTGGATCAGGACTTTCCCCATGCCGTCATGTACAACGATATAGGTAGCGCGATGCCTCAGGCACTGCGCACGCATCTGCTGGCGGCTTGACTGAGCGATTACTTCATTGTTTTCATCAACGATATCCACCCACTCGGTACCTGCCATCTGAGTTTGTTCCGCCATCCTCTGAAACCTTTTAGTAGCGGCGCGTTATCGCGCCCATTTGTTTGAATAATAGATGTAGCATGAGAGTAGAACTAAATTAGTGTGTAATGACTACCTGCGCAATAACTTCTCCCCCAACCAGTGACACAACCTGCAATCTATTCTGCATCAACAGCCCGTAGCTGGCGGGATATCCCCCTTTCGGCAGGCTGACTGAACCCGGATTAAAGCAGTAAATATCATCATGCCGTTCAGCCACTGGGATATGTGTATGCCCATAAACCAGAACATCATCGGCCTGTAACGGAGGCCGCTGATCGGGGTGGTAAAGATGTCCGTGGGTGAGAAATAACCGACATTGCGGCAGCAGTACCTGTTGCCAGGGTGCCATCATCGGAAATTGCAGCAACATCTGATCCACTTCGCTATCACAGTTTCCTCGCACCGCAATAATCCGGGGAGCATACTCATTCAGTTTGACTGCCACCTCTGCTGGCAGATAGTTTTCTGGTAGCGGATTACGCGGGCCATGGTTAAGAAAATCGCCAAGCAAAACCAGCCATTGCGCACCACTGCGTTCAAATTGCGTCAATACTGTTTCTGTCGCCGTAAGAGAGCCGTGCAGATCAGATGCAAACATCAGTTTCATGGTTAATTCCCGAAGTGTCTTGGAAAAAGATCAGACCAGGAGAAGTTTACCAAAACATTTGTCAGTCGTGACTGCAAAATCCTCATGCGTCATTTGCTGTCGGCAAAGACGCCAACGGTCGGATAAGTCCCTGCATTACCGGGTTATCACTTTCATCTTTCAGTTGTACGCCGGATAAGCGACGTTGGAAAGCTTGTTCCAGCAACCAGGCCAGTTTGTAGGCTGCCTGAGGGTAATTCAACCCCTCTGGACGGATATTGGAAATGCAATTTCGCTCCGATTCCAGACGGCAGGTATTTGGATCCCAGGTCATATAAATGCTCAAACTGTCCGGCGATGACAGACCGGGCCGTTCTCCAATCAGTATTGCCACCATTCTCGCCTGCAAACACTCACCAATATCATCACCTAACGCCACCCGGGCCTGATGTGCCAATACAATCGGCGCCAACGTCAATTCCAGTTGTGCAACATAGGGCAACACAGCCTGAATCAACGGCAATGCCTGACGATGAACCGCCTTGGAAGACAGACCATCGCCCACCACCAGTAACAGATCGGCCGGTTTATCGGCAACAGCGAGTAATAGCTCACGACTATCCGACGACAAACGACGCCCAAGATCCGGGCGGCACAAATACTGTTCACGACGCTCTGCCGCGCTGTGTACCGTCAATGTTTTCAGCCCTTCCTCGTGCAGTGAATTCGCTAGCATTTCACTGTCAAAAGGCTGATGTACTGCATCCCTCGCTCGCGCATGAGCCAGACCGAACTTCAGTAGTTCATCGGTTGGCATACTGGCACCGGTACGTCCCAAGGCGATACGCGCGGCGGTGTATTCTCGTAATTCCTGCCATGGATTGGGATGAACTACCGGTTTCATACCTCCCCCTCAAGATAGGGTCGATGCTGCAATAATGGATGTTGGTGACTCGCATCTTGCAATCGTCCTTGCGCATCAATAATCTGCATTTGTGTCAGCCAGTCGCCAAATTCCGGGGCATGTTTCAGTCCCAGTAATTCACGGATATAAAGGGCATCATGAAAAGACGTGCTCTGATAATTGAGCATGATATCGTCCGCACCGGGTACGCCGATAAGGAAAGTAAGACCAGCCGTCGCCAGCAGAGTCAGTAAGGTGTCCATATCATCCTGATCGGCTTCGGCATGGTTGGTATAACAAACATCGCAGCCCAATGGCACACCCAGCAATTTGCCACAGAAATGATCCTCCAAACCGGCGCGGATAATCTGTTTACCATCATAAAGGTATTCAGGGCCAATAAACCCTACCACGGTATTCACCAGCAGCGGTGAATAGTGGCGAGCCACTGCATATGCCCGGGCCTCACAGGTTTGCTGATCAACGCCATGATGCGCATTGGCAGACAGGCAACTCCCCTGACCCGTTTCAAAATACATCACGTTGTTGCCCAGCGTGCCACGATTCAGGCTCAACGCCGCTTGATGTGCCTCTTCCAACATTGCCAGATTAAAGCCAAAGCTGGCATTGGTTGCTTGCGTTCCGGCTATCGACTGAAACACCAGATCCACCGGAACCCCGCGTTCAATCAACCGCAGTGTGTTGGTAACATGGGTCAATACACACGACTGGGTGGGAATCCCGAAATGGCTAATCACGTCATCCAGCATGTAGTTAAGCTTCTCCAACAGCGGCAAACTATCACTGGCGGGATTGATCCCCACGACAGCATCACCACAGCCATATAACAACCCATCTAACATACTGGCAGCGATACCTTTCAGATCATCAGTAGGATGATTCGGTTGTAGCCGTACACTGAGGTGTCCCGGCAAGCCGATGGTATTACGAAAACGGGTAACCACCCGACATTTCTTGGCTACCAGAATTAAATCCTGATTACGCATGATTTTACTGACCGCAGCCGCCATTTCTGGCGTGATGCCTGGGGCTGTTTTAGCAAGCAGCGCACTGTCAGTTTGTTCACTAAGCAACCAGTTGCGAAATTCGCCTACTGTCAGATGAGAGATCAATGCAAACGCCACACTATCGTGGCTGTCAATAATCAACCGGGTAACGTCGTCTTCCTCATAAGGAATCAATACCTGCTGTAAAAATGCGCGCAGAGGAACATCCGCCAGTGCAATGCGTGCTGCCATGCGCTCTTCCGCACTTTGTGTAGCAATACCAGCCAATGCATCACCAGAACGAAAAGGCGAGGCCTTGGCCATTAATTCCCGCAAATCCCTGAAGATATAACGGCGATGTCCTAACGTCGTCTGATACATATGTCCCCTGACATTCACTTCGACACAGTCAAATGCGGATCAAACACGGCCATCGCACGAGCCTGCGTGGTTAATCGGAACCAGCCATAGCCAAGCAGCATCATAGCGGTAAACACCAATGCCAGTAAGACATTATAATAGACCAGCGCGATCAGGCAGATACTGGCCATCACCAGTGCGAAGGCGGGTACGAATGGGAACAACGGTGCATGAAATGGACGGATCAAGTTTGGCTCACTGCGACGTAGCTTGAATAGCGACACCATGGAAATAATGTACATCACGATAGCACCGAATACTGACATGGTCACAATGTTGGCTGTCAACGGCTGACCACCAATCGTCACCAGAGAATCAGAAAAAATGGCAGCAATACCCACTATACCACCGGCAATAATGGCCCGGTTCGGCGTACGAAAACGCGGATGGACATTAGCCAGCATTTTAGGTAGATAACCCGCACGGGCTAAGGCAAAGATCTGACGGGAATATCCCATAATAATACCGTGGAATGACGCTATCAGCCCGAATAGCCCCAGCCATACCAACATATGCAGCCAACCACTACTGTTTCCCACCATCAACTTCATCGCCTGCGGCAATGGGTCATTGATGTTAGACAGCTGTTTCCAGTCGCCAACACCACCGGCAAACAACATTACCCCGATCGCCAGCAGTGTCAGCGTTAAAATGCCACCAATAAACGCGCGTGGAATGGTACGTTGTGGATCGTGCGCTTCCTCCGCCGCCATCGCCGCTCCCTCTATCGCCAGGAAAAACCAGATAGCAAAGGGAATGGCAGCAAAAATACCCGAAACGGCCACCGGGCTGAAGGTGTCCATTCCAGCCCATCCACCATGAGTAAAATGACTCCATTCAAATCCAGGGGCGACCACCCCCATAAATACCAACAGCTCAAAAATCGCCAACAGTGTCACTATCAGTTCAAATGTGGCCGCAATACCGACCCCCAGAATATTCAACCCCATAAAAACAAGATAAGCACTGACGGCTACCCATTTGGCCTCCAACGCTGGAAACTGCACATTCAGATAAGCACCGATGGCCATGGCAATCGCTGGTGGCGCGAAAACAAACTCAATCAAGGTTGCGAACCCGGCGATGAATCCGCCGGTAGGACCGAAGGCCCGATAAGCATAAGCAAAAGGCCCTCCGGCATGAGGAATAGACGTGGTTAACTCGGTAAAGCTGAAAATAAATGCGCAGTACATAGCAGCAATAGCCAGTGCTGTAATCAGAAAACCTAACGTTCCTGCCTGTGACCAACCATAACTCCAGCCAAAATACTCCCCAGATATCACCAGGCCGACGGCAATCCCCCAGAGATGGAAGCTACCTAATGTGCGTTTCAACCCTGTCGCTAATGGATGCTGTTGCATTCTCTTTTCCCCTTGGAAGCAATCATTGTTCAGGGAAGTGCAAAGGTTGTACCAGTTGCCAGATTAGTGTGAAATCGAAACACCGCTATACGTTAGCCATCATCTGCTTCATCCGACCATGGTCATGCTGCGCCATTCTGAATCAAATGCACTAGAACACAGCACTTTTTGCTCCATAAATGCGCACCCGAATTCGATCAAAAAATCATACCTCCCACTGATGTGACAATAGTCATTGCTGTATCATCATTTCAACCACTATGCTCCGCAGCCTGTGTCTTATGCGATTGAGCGCTATCAAAAGGAAACATATCGTCTCTATACCGTACTGAATAAACAATTACGGGAGACGCCATGGCTGGCCGGTGAAAACTACAGTATTGCTGATATGGCAACCTATCCCTGGGTCGTTTCTCATGAACGGCAGAATATTGCCTTGTCAGAATTTCAGGCAATAAAAGACTGGTTCGAACGCATCCGGGATCGCTCTGCCACTCAACGTGCTTATAAGCTCGCAGAACAGTAATTAATTCCCACTATTCCAGTACATTGACCCACGATAAATTCTGGTATGGTAAATAAAAGGTCATGCCAGTAATACTATCGGAGCCGCTATGCTGCAACATTACGCTAATGCTGTTATTCGTATAAAAAATCTGCGATTACGCACTTTTATTGGTATCAAGGAAGAGGAAATCAATAATAAACAGGACATTGTCATCAACATTGTGATCCATTACCCGGCGGATAAGGCGCGAAACAGCGAAAATATCACCGATGCCTTGAATTATCGCACCATCACAAAAAAAGTGATTCATCATGTAGAGGGAAACCGTTTCTCACTGCTGGAGAAACTAACGCAGGATATACTTAATATTATCTGCGAGCACGAATGGGTGACTTATGCAGAAGTCGAGGTCGATAAACTGTTTGCTCTGCGTTATGCCGATTCCGTCTCTATGACCATGAGCTATCACAAGATATAGCTGGCTCTCTGGTATGCCACGCGGAAGATGATTCAGATGTGTATTTTAGAATCGATGCATACACTCAGTATCCAGGAACCGCAGTAAGTACTATCTACCACAAGCATGGCAACCGTAGTCTATTGGGATAAGCACTAAGCGAGGCCATATATGCAGCTATTAATCACCGGTGGCACCGGCCTTATCGGTCGTCATTTGATTCAGCGATTACTGTCACTTTCCCACAGCATTACCGTATTGACTCGCAATCCTGAACAAGCCCGTCGGCTGTTGGGTAATCAAGTGGATTACTGGCCTACGTTGCGGAATCAAACGTCCCTTGATGGTTTTAACGGCGTTATCAATCTGGCAGGTGAGCCTATTGCTGATAAACGCTGGACAGCTATCCAGAAAGATCGGCTATGTCACAGCCGTTGGGAAATAACCGAGCAACTGGCGCAACTGATCAAAAACAGCGATACACCACCAGCAGTGTTTATTTCAGGTTCCGCAGTCGGATATTACGGCGACCAAGGACAAGCGCTGGTAACAGAAGACGAGACGCCTCATGATGAGTTTACCTATCGACTATGCTCTCATTGGGAAACACTGGCACAAGCTGCTGAAAGCGATAAAACGCGAGTATGTCTGCTACGTACTGGCGTAGTGCTTTCCACCAAAGGGGGGGCGCTGGCCAAGATGCTGCCGTTATTTCGTCTGGGTTTGGGGGGACCAATAGGCACTGGCAAACAGTATCTGCCATGGATACATATCGACGATATGGTCAATGGTATTCTTTACCTGCTGGATAATCCAATCCTGAGTGGCCCATTCAACATGGTTTCCCCCTATCCAGTCCGTAATGAGAAATTCTCCGCCATGCTGGCCAATGTGCTGGATCGCCCAGGCTTTTTGCGCATGCCTGGTTGGGTGTTGAAGCTCATAATGGGAGAAGCGGCAACGTTGGCGCTAGGTGGACAACGCGCTATTCCCTATCGGCTGGAACAAGCAGGATTCGGTTTCCGGTTCTTTGAATTGGAAGAAGCGTTGAATGATCTGATTAAAAACGCGGGCTGACACCGGCCCAACCCGACATGATACTTAACACTATACCGGCCTGAACAAATGTTTAGGTTATGGTTGATGACAAAAACATCTTAATCTTGTCATGCCCACAAAATCGCGTGAGCTATCTGTAATTTAATGCATTGATTATAAATATATTCCCGATTTCTCGGGAGTATATTTATTGAGGAAGAAAAGCGCGGTCAGCCGTCTGAGCCTGAATGGATATTCAGGCTATTTCAGTGCACCAGATAGAAACTGCTGTAAACGCGGACTCTGCGGGTTACCAAAGACCTGCTCTGGTGGCCCTTGTTCTTCAATAACCCCCTGATGCAGGAAAATAACGTGGCTGGAAACATGGCGTGCAAATTCCATTTCATGGGTAACTACCACCATGGTTTTTCCCTCCTCGGCCAGTTGTTGCATGATACGCAGAACTTCACCTACCAGTTCAGGATCCAGCGCGGAAGTCGGCTCATCAAAGAGCAAGACTTCCGGTTCCATTGCTAACGCACGGGCAATTGATACACGTTGCTGTTGGCCACCGGAGAGATCCGCCGGATATTTATCCTGTGCCACACCAGTTATACCGACCTTATCAAGATAAAATATCGCCCGCTCACGGGCTTCAGCTTTACTCAGCCCTAACACCTGTACCGGCGCTTCAATAACGTTCTCCCGAGCTGTCATAAAGCTCCACAGATTAAAGTGCTGGAACACCATCGTCAGCCGGGTACGCAACAATTGAAGCTGTTTTTTATCAAACACTTTCAATTGACCATCTTTGTCCCGCACCATGTGAATTTCCTGGCCGCCCACATGGATAGAACCTTCATACGGTTTTTCCAAAAAATTAATACAACGTAGCAAGGTGCTTTTACCTGATCCCGACGATCCGATAATTGAAATAACGTCCCCCGCTTTAGCCTGCAATGAAATACCTTTAAGCACTTCATGTTGGCCATAACGTTTACGTAATTCCGTCACCATCAGCTTATTATTCTGCATGCTATATTCCTGCATATCTAATGAGATGAACGGGTATGGAGGTGCCGTAACCAGCGTTGCTCTGCCTTTCTGAACAAGGAGATCAGCACAAATGAAATCGACAGATACATGACGGCGGCAATGCCAAAAGCATAAAACGGCTTATAAGTCGCCGCGTTAATATCGCGTGCAACCTTGAGGATATCCGGCACAGTAACGGTAAATGCCAGCGCAGTAGAATGCAGCATCAAGATCACTTCATTGCTATAGGCAGGAAGTGCAATACGCAGTGCGCTTGGCAAAATAATGCAACTATACTGCCTGAAACGGGAAAATCCATAGGCTCTGGCTGCCTCAACTTCACCATGAGGAACAGAACGGATCGCACCAGCAAAAATTTCGGTAGTATAGGCGCACGTATTAAGCGACAGTGAAAGGATGGCGCAATTCAGGCCACTACGAAAAAAAGCATTCAGTAAATCCGTGCCACGGATTATTTCCAGACTGTAGACACCGGAATAAAAAATCAATAATTGTACGTAGAGCGGTGTTCCCCGGAAAATATAGGTAAATAACCACACCGGCAGGGAAAAGCGACGCCGGGGAGAAACCCGGGCAACGGCCAGTGGAATCGCCATCAAGCCACCAATCACGACCGAAATAATCAGCAGCCAAAGTGTCATGGCAAGACCAGTAAAGTGATAGCCATCACTCCATAACAAAGGCCGCCAGTATTGTTGCAGGATCTCACTCATAATTAACTTTCCTGACTCCTGCAGAATAACGGCGTTCCAGCCACCACAGCACCCCGTTAGACAAGGTAGTAAAAATCAGATACATCACACCCGCGACAATGGCGAAAAAGAAAGGTTGATGAGCACTCTTACCCGCTAACTGAGTCGCCTTAATCACATCGCTCAACCCCAGTAGAGAAACCAGAGCAGTTGCTTTCAAAATAACCTGCCAGTTATTGCCAATACCCGGCAAAGCAAAACGCATCATCGAGGGAAACATGATGCGCCTGAACACCTGTGACGGAGAGAAACCAAAAGCGACTGCGGCCTCGATTTGTCCGCGTGGCACCGCCAGATACGCTCCACGAAATGTTTCGGTAAAATAAGCGCCATAAATGAACCCTAACGTGATAATCCCCGCTGATAACGGATCGATATCGATCTGTGAAAGGCCAACCGCGTCAGTCAGATTGTTCAGTATTATTTGCAGTCCATAAAAAATGAGCAACATCAGCACCAGATCAGGGATGCCGCGAATCAAGGTGGTATAGCCAGAAAAGCAGATCGACAATAGCCGATTAGAAGATAACTTGGCACCCGCACCGATTAAACCAATCGCCAACGCCAGTAACAACGAGCATATCGCCAGTTGCAGCGTCATGTACGCGCCTTCCAGTATTAATTCGGAATAACCATACAACATCACGTATATCCGTTCAGTAAAAACCATCTTCTGCCTGCCAGAGCAGGCAGAAGTTAATCACGGAAGGGTTAACCGCCGTATACGTCAAAGTCGAAATATTTTTTCGCCAATTTGCTGTAAGTACCGTCTTTACGCATAGATTCAAAAGCTTTATTCAGCGCGGCTTTCAGCTCGGTTTCATTTTTACGCAGCCCCATACCGGTGCCCACGCCAAAAAATTTGTTATCTTTCACTGCCGGACCGGCAAAAGCATAGTCTTTACCCATATCCTGCTTGAGGAAACCCTCGCTCCCCGCCACTTCATCTTGGAAGGCGGCATCAATACGACCGTCAATCAGGTCAGAGTAAATCAAGTCCTGATTCTGGTAAGCCACAACATTAACCCCTTTCGGCTGCCAGTTGGCATTGGCGTAAGCTTCCTGGGTTGACGCTTGCAATACACCGACCCGTTTTCCACGCAATGATTCCACCGTCGGCTGAATATTGGCGCCTTTTTTAGCAATCAGACGAGCATTGGCGGCATACAGTTTATCGGTAAAGGCGATCTCTTTCTGACGTTTTTCAGTGATAGACAGAGAGGAAATAATGGCATCAATTTTTTTCGCTTTCAGCGACGGAATCAACGCATCAAAGTCACTTTCGACAAAGGTACATTTAACCGCCATACGCTTACACATCTCTTTCGCCAGATCGATGTCAAATCCTACCAGTTCACCGCTAGCGTTTTTAGATTCAAACGGTGCATACGTTGGATCAGTACCGATTTTTATATCTTTTGGTATTTCCGCAAGGGCACTGCTCGTTGCGAATACCAACGCTAAAGGCAAAAGTTTAAACAGATTTTTCATAAAGTTACCCTTATCAATAAATGGTTGAACGCCGAAGCTATTCATTGAATCAAAACGCTTTTTTAGTCGATAATGCCATTGTATTTACTATGTGTGTGTTTGCTACAGCATGGCAATGCACTTTCCGTGCCATAATAAATACCAGTAACAAAGGGAAATAATATGGCCACTACTGTACTAATCAATCAATGTAATCAATTAATTAGGCAGCTCTCCACCTACGTTTCATTCGCCATATTTTCGGATAAAAAAGCATGAATAGAGATCACATTGCACCAAATTAGATCACATTACTGCATCATAATAGTGCACTGTAGTAAACTAGGGCAAAATAGTTACATGCGCGGTGTTCAGCCGTTAATCATGAAAAGGCGCTTCCGGAGATAAATTTCACTATAAAATAAATGATTACGTACCTTGCCAGCGAGTAAACAGATCTTGTGACAACCTAATATCAAACTGGTCAAGAACCCGGTTGACTGTTTGATCGATGATATCTTGCACAGTTTGTGGGCGATGATAAAACGCTGGGACAGGTGGCATGATGATAGCCCCCAGCTCTGCAACGGCATTCAGCAGGCGTAAATGACCTAAATGCAATGGCGTTTCCCGCACACACAACACCAGTGAACGCCGCTCTTTCAGCATTACATCCGCCGCACGGGTGAGCAAACTATCCGTATAACTGTGGGCAATTCCGGAAAGGGTTTTGATCGAGCAAGGTAAAATAACCATGCCCGCAGTTTTAAATGATCCAGAAGAAATGCTGGCGGCGATATCACGTGAATCATGCACCACATCTGCCAGCGCTTGTACGTCCTTCACATTCAAATCGGTTTCCAGCGACAGCGTTTGTCGTGCCGCCTGACTCATGATCAAATGGGTTTCTATCCCATCCACCGACTGCAAAACCTGCAATAAACGTATACCGTAAATTACCCCACTGGCACCGGAAATACCGATGATGAGTCGTTTCATAAGATGACCTCTGACATACCACATCTGGATACGGTGAAATGATCTGCGCTGACTTTGCCGCATCAGCCAGTGATTGGCAAGAATAACAATGATAAAGGGGAGTCCGCATCAGCGTCTCCCCTTTTGATGTGTCACAACTCTCTGGTTTTACCCTTCGTTATGCATTTCCAGGTCTTCCACTTCGCTCTGACTACGCAATGCTTGAGCATCATCGTTGCGCAGCACTTCCAGATAATCCAGATAACCTTGATCCACATCTTTGGTCACATAAATGCCATTAAATACGGAACACTCAAACTGGACAATGTCAGGATTATCTTCACGTACCGCGTCAATCAAATCGTCAAGATCCTGGAAAATAAGAGCATCGGCACCAATAATCTGCCGAATCTCTTCTACTTCGCGGCCGTGCGCAATCAGCTCATTCGCGCTGGGCATATCGATACCGTAGACGTTCGGGAAACGGATTTCCGGTGCCGCCGAGGCCAGATAAACTCGTTTAGCACCCGCTTCACGCGCCATTTCCACTATCTGTTGCGACGTAGTACCACGCACGATAGAGTCATCCACCAGCAGTACATTTTTATCACGGAATTCAGCCCGGTTGGCATTCAGTTTACGCCGCACCGATTTTATGCGCGTCTGCTGCCCAGGCATGATAAACGTGCGGCCAACATAACGGTTTTTCACAAACCCCTGACGATAAGGTCTGTTGATAATGCGAGCGATTTCCAGTGCGATATCGCAAGACGTTTCCGGAATCGGGATAACCACATCAATATCCAGGTCTTCCCAATTACGGGCAATCTTTTCACCCAATTTCTGCCCCATGCGTACACGGGCGCTATAAACTGAAATCTTGTCAATAAACGAGTCGGGACGTGCGAAATAGACATATTCAAACAGACAAGGGTTGCTCTTCGGATTCTCCGCGCACTGCCGGGTAAACAGTTGCCCTTTTTCCGTAATGTAAATCGCTTCGCCTGGTGCAACATCACGTAAAAATTCAAAGCCCAGCGTATCTAACGCCACGCTCTCGGATGCAACCATATATTCGTTATGTCCGTCTTCCAGTGTGCGCTTACCAATCACCAGAGGGCGGATACCGTTCGGATCGCGGAATGCGACCATACCGTGGCCAATAATCATGCTGACACAAGCGTAGGCGCCGCGAATTTGCTGCTGCATTGAGGCAACAGCGGCAAAAATATTATCAGCCTCCAGCGGATAATGCTGAAAACGGTCCAGCTCTTTAGCAAAGATATTGAGCAGGATTTCAGAATCAGAGGTGGTATTCACATGCCGGCGACCTTGCTCGAACAACTGTTTACGCAGTTCGTGAGCATTGGTCAGATTACCGTTGTGTGCCAGTGTGATACCAAAAGGGGAATTGACATAAAAAGGCTGGGCTTCAGAAGCACTGGAGCTGCCGGCTGTTGGATAACGCACATGACCCAGCCCCATGTTACCCTGTAATCGCTGCATGTGCCGTGCTTCAAACACATCTTTTACCAGGCCGTTGGCCTTACGCAGGCGAAAACAATTAAAGGCATCAATGGTGACGATGCCTGCGGCATCCTGTCCACGATGCTGTAACACCGTTAATGCGTCATAAATCGACTGGTTGACCGGTGTAAAACCGGCGATACCGACAATACCGCACATGTTGTCTTTTCCTCATCAGCGCTACCGTGGCTAAATGTGCCGCGGCAAGAAACTCGACGTGCTTTGCAGATAGTCAAAAAACCACCTGATTATATAACTGAACTGCGGAATTAACTGAGACTGCTTCCAGTCGGCACTCTGTGAAAAACCAGTGAAGGTATCCAAAAAGAACAGCAGAGCAGAGACGATCAACACACCACGCAGGGCACCAAAACAGATCCCCAGAACACGATCAGTGCCTGACAGCCCGGTACGTTCAACCAGCGAACCGATCACATAGTTGACAATAGCACCCACAATCAACGTCGCAATAAACAGAATGGTAATGGCGATGCCGTTACGCACCAATTCATCATTAAACCGCGTGAAATACACCGCAAGGTACACATAATAATGGCTTGCGATGAAAAACGCGCATCCCCAGGTAACCAACGACAACGCTTCACGTATAAACCCGCGGACAAGACTGACCAGAGCCGAAAATCCGATAATACCGATAATGACGTAATCAACCCAAACCATGAACTATCCTAATAATGAACAATAACTATCGACAGCACCGCTCATCCTGTTCGCGGCGCATTCTAACAGAAAAAGAAAACGTTTGCGTAGCGGATTTCCCTGTCATTAATTCAATAAATGCACAAATAAAAAAATCGTCGAATGTCCATAGAGATACCCGCACGAAAATTTTATTACCCGCTGTAATATCCGGGTACGCCTGCAACAGCAACACCGATCATTTGATTCAATACAGCAAAATAAAACCGGCAAAAGGTAAGGTCATTTTACCCCTTCCGTTGCCACTCTAACGTGCGCTGTACGTTTTTATCTGACCATTCAATCCACTGAGTTGTTTCAGTTCATGTAATGATGATTGCAGTTTCTCTTTTGATACATCCGGACCTACATAGATTCGCGTAATCTGTCCGGCTACCGGTACAGAAGGCGTGGTATAGGCCCGATAACCGGACAGACGCAATTTAGCGATAATCTCATTCACTTTGTCTGAATTTTTCAGAGCACCCAGTTGAACGACAAATGCCTGACCTGCTGGCGCCGTCTGCTCTTGCGTTGATGTCTCCGGTTTCCCTTCAGCCCGTTTTAACACCTCTTTCGATTTAGTTTCCGATTTTGGCTTTATCTCTGGCTTGGGTTCAGGTTTAACAACAACGGGCGGTGCTACAGCTACCGGCACAGACTGCGTTTCCGAGTGTGAAACACGCTTCGTAGATCCATCGTCTTCTTTCGCTGTCGGTGCCGTCATGGTCGAACCGTCATTCTTATCCTGCATCGCAGCTTCGGCACCTTCCGGCGGCTGAGTCGGCAATAACTGATTAATTGACGGCATAGACTCTGCCTCCACGGCATCACCCGGTTTGGGCACCAGCGGAATAGCCGCGAACTCATCTTCGTAATGTTTTTTCTTACCGTCCAGCAGTCCAGGCAGGACAATGACACCCAATGCGACCAGGATAATGGTTCCCACCAGGCGATTCTGGAATTTACTCGCCATGCATTCTGCTCCCGTCAAGCGCTTCCATAACATGCGCTACTGTATGGAAAGAACCACAAACGATAACGATATCCTGTTCGAGCGCCTCTTGCATAGCCTGTCGCCATGCGGACACCACATCCGGATATTGCCGGCAAGTGTCAAGATACCGGGCCAGTTCATCGGCACTGGCACCTCGCGGGCCCTCCAGCGGAGCGCAATACCACTCATCCACCAGCGGCTTCAAATGTGCCAACGTGCCCGGAATATCCTTATCTGCCAGCATCCCCATTACTGCGCGGATCTTACCTCTCCGCGGTAATGCAGACAGACGGCTGGCCAAATAAGCGGCCGCATGAGGATTATGCGCCACATCCAGAATCAGCAGTGGTTTTTCGTTCACAATCTGAAAACGTCCCGGCAAAGTTGCCTGCTGCAGGCCATGTCGAATTGCAGATTCATCTACGTCTAACGGAGAATAATACAGCGCGGCCAGTGCAGTAGCGGCATTTGGCAGCGGCACATGCGGTAGCGGCAGTTCGGTTAACTGATGCGACGCGTTTTCCCAACACCAACTGGCTGATTGAGAGACAAAACGCCACTCGTTACCCCGACGATACAGTACGGCCCCTTTTTCTTCCGCAACAACAGCGATCGATGCCGGCATATCCGGCTCACCTACCACGGCGGGTTTACCACGACGGAAGATACCGGCTTTCTCCCGGCCGATACTTTCCCGGTCATTTCCCAACCAATCGGTGTGATCAAGTGCAATACTGGTCACTACGGACACATCAGCATCAACAATATTGGTTGCGTCCAAGCGCCCTCCCAGACCAACTTCAAGGATGACCACATCCAGTTGCGCCTGTTTGAAGAGTTGCAATGCCGCCAGCGTACCAAATTCAAAATAAGTTAAAGAAACACGATCCCGGCCAGCGTTGATATCCGCAAAAGCCTGGCAGTGCGCCGCTTCAGGTAGTTCTTTGCCTTGAATGCGGACCCGCTCGGTATAACGCAACAAATGAGGAGAGCTATAAACCCCTACCCGCTTCCCGGCGGCCAGCAGGATTGATTCCAACGTACAGCAGGTTGTCCCTTTACCATTGGTTCCAGCGACCGTGAATACGACGCTGGCAGGCTGTAAGAGTTGGAGATTTTCGGCAACCTGTTTGACACGCTCCAGTCCCAGTTCAATGGGCTGGGCATGCAGATGCTCAAGATAATGAAGCCACGTGGCCAAAGGCGACGTGGCTTGTGGTATTTGAAGATTATCCATGAGTCCCGTTCACTGACTTACGGTTCATTGACACAGAACACGGAGAAACACAGTAGTGCTCGCGCATCCTGTTCATCATTTTAATCAGGCTTCATCCTGAGATTCGGTAGTGGCAACATGCTGGTGTTCAGCAATGTCCTCCGGCTCGGGATGGTTAGTCAATTTGGCAAGGAGAGTCGCCAGTTTATAGCGCATCTCGGGACGGCGAATGATCATATCAATCGCGCCTTTTTCCAACAGAAATTCACTGCGCTGAAAGCCTGGTGGCAACTTTTCACGTACCGTCTGCTCAATAACACGTGGTCCGGCAAAACCAATCAATGCTTTCGGCTCAGCAATATTCAGATCACCGAGCATCGCCAGACTAGCTGACACCCCACCCATGGTGGGATCAGTCAGGACTGAAATATACGGCAGTCCACGTTCACGCATTTTGGCTAACGCGGCGCTGGTTTTCGCCATTTGCATCAGCGACATCAGCGCTTCCTGCATACGGGCACCACCACTGGCGGAGAAACACACCAGCGGACAGTTATCTTCCAGCGATTGCTCAACAGCCCGCACAAACCGTGCACCGACGACCGAAGCCATGGAACCGCCCATAAACGAAAACTCAAAGGATGCCACTACCACTGGCATATCATAAAGCGTCCCCTTCATGACCACCATGGCGTCTTTTTCATCGGATTGCTTCTGTGCAGCAACCAGACGATCCTTGTACTTTTTGGAGTCTCTAAACTTCAGTACATCTCTGGGTTCCAGTTCGCTACCTAACTCAATCGCACCTTCTTTATCAAGGAAGGCGCTGAGACGGGCACGGGCGGACAGACGCATATGGTGGTCACATTTAGGACACACGCCCAGATTACGTTCCAGTTCAGCGCGGTAAAGTACCTGCCCGCAACTATCACATTTAGTCCAAACCCCTTCGGGGATGTTCGCCTTGCGGGTTGGTGTGATATTACTTTTGTTAAGAATTCGTTCAATCCAGCTCATTGATAACCTTTCTGCTTGAACCTGGCGTACGCCAGTACGCTGCTTATGCGCTACCATTCCATGGTAACGCAGCCGAAAAAGCGATGCCTGAACACCTGAAAGAACAGGAGTAGGCATTAACACTCATAGCTGTCCACATAAACATAGCCATAAATGCCGCTCATTAAAGCATAACGACGCCGATCTGTGGATAAAAAACTGGTCAAACCGGGCGTTAAAATAATTTTCCACTTATTTCCTACTACTGTGTATCGTAGCTCTTTTATGACGCCAGAACTCAATCATACCGGGCAGAATAGAGATGAAGATGATTGCCACAATCAGCAGTTTCAGATTTTTCTGCACGAAGGGTAAATCACCGAACAGATAGCCCGTATAGGAAAATAGTAATACCCACAGTAATGCGCCTACCACGTTGTAAGCGGCAAAGTACCGGTAACTCATGCGCCCCATTCCCGCCACAAACGGCGCAAATGTTCTCACAATCGGTACAAAGCGCGCCAGAATAATTGTTTTCCCGCCATGACGAACATAAAACTGATGCGTTTTGTCCAGATAGCGGCGACGGAAAATCTTTGAATCAGGATTGCGGAACAGTTTCTCACCAAACAACCATCCGATGGCATAATTCACCGCATCCCCCAAAATAGCTGCGATCACCAGTAAAACAACAATCAGATGAATATCCAGTGCATTTGATGGCAACGCCGCCAGCGCACCAGCGACAAAGAGCAAGGAGTCCCCCGGCAGGAAGGGAATAACAACCAGCCCGGTTTCACAGAATAAAATAATGAACAAAATGGCATAGACCCAAACGCCATACTGCGTTACCAATTCCGCCAAATGGACATCAATGTGCAAGATAAAATCGATAACAAACCGTACAAATTCCATCATATTGGATATCTCTCCGCGCAACAGCGCACTCCGTTCCCGAATAAACCAGAATCAGTCATCAGCCAGAAATAATGGCCCCATGGCCAGTTTGGGAAGACCAAAACTCGCCGGGTAATCAACCATCACCAAATAAAGTCCCTCCGCTTTGGCGGTAGCAGCTGCCAACGAACGATCTTTGGCCGCCAGCAGATCGGCAATCCAGCCTTCCGGCTGGTTTTCGCATCCCACTTCCATCAGGCTGCCGACAATATTGCGCACCATATGATGCACAAAGGCATTGGCTTTGATATCTACCACAATATAGTCACCATAACGCGTGACCTTTAGATGCTTGACATTCCGCCACGGCGTACGGGACTGACATTGCATCGCGCGAAACGAGGTAAAATCATGTTCCCCTAACAGACACTGCCCCGCTCGTTCCATACGTTCCGCATCCAGTGGCAGGTAAAAATGTGTGATACCGCGAGACAAGATAGCCGGCCGATAGCGGTGATTATAGATGACATAACGGTAACGGCGGGCGGTAGCACTAAAACGGGCATGAAAATCATCGTCCACGGTTTTAACCCAACGAACCGCGATATCAGGCGGTAAATTCGCATTGACGCCCATGGTCCAGGCGGCATCTTTACGCACTGCATGCGTTGTAAAATGGACAACTTGTCCCGTCGCATGAACGCCGGCATCCGTCCGACCAGCACAGAAAACAGTAATCGGTTCGTTGGCGACTTGTGATAACGCACGTTCAAGATAACCTTGTACACTTTCTACGTCTGCCTGACGCTGCCAGCCACAATAGCGGCTGCCGTCATACTCGATTCCCAGGGCAATCTTCAGTGATACCGCCCCTTCATCAACCTGCAACTCGGTCATTACCCCAGATACTCCTCAACCAGACGTTCAGCAGTTTCTATCGCCATCAGAGCACCACCAAAGCGGATATTATCCGCCACCGACCAGAATTGCAGCAGTTCTGCTACGCCATAATCATTACGCAGACAACCAATACTGAGATGAATATTGCCAGAAGCATCTTCCACCTGAGTGGGGTAATCCTGATCCTCACTAAGCACAATATCGTCAGCCTGATTCAGTTCATCACGAGCCTCTTCTGCCGATAATGGACGTAATGCCTCAAGATGAACGACCTGAGCATGACCATAGAACACCGGTGACTGAATACAGTTCACCGAAATCGGCAAACCATCATCCTGCAACACCTTCCTCACTTGATCTACCAGTTGACGTTCTTCTCTTACACTTCCTTCATTATCTGGTAGTAATGGCAATAGGTTGAATGCCAGTTGTTTCGGGAAAATGCCCGGTTCTGGCGGAATACCATTGAGCAAGCGAGCACTTTGCCCGGCCAGATCGTCCACGGCAGCTTTACCATGCGCCGACACTGATAACAGATTGGTCACATGCAAGCGGGAAAGTCCGGCCTGTTCTGTCAGTGGTTTAATGGCCCTCAGCAACTGACTGGTCAGACTGCTTGCCACCGCCACGATATTACGATTACGGTAATCAGCCAGCACCTGCGAATTAACACCCGGCACCACCAGTGGAATATCCGGTTCCTGCGCGAACAGGCCACTGCTGTCAATAACCAGGCATCCAGCATTCCCCGCTTCGTCAGCATAGAGGGAACTGGCCTCCTGTCCGGCGACAAAGAAAGCCAGTTGCGCTTGTGACCAATCAAAGTCTGCGACATTTTCAACCGGTCTGGAGCGACCATTGAACCGTATAACTTCCCCCGCACTGCGTTCACTGGCCAGCGGATACAGCTCACCCACTGGAAATTCACGTTCCTGCAATAACTCCAGCAACGCAGAGCTTACTGCGCCCGTCGCGCCAAGCACCGCTATATTCCAGCCATTGGACATGTGGTTCTTCTCCCCCAACCTTTTTATAAAACACCTCAGGCGGTGAAGACACCGCCTGAAAAAACGAATTCGTTGATAAACTAATGACTAGCGTTCACCCTGGACCACAGCATTGAATCCTAACTGCTTCAACAGTTCTGCACTGCCCTGGTCAACGCAAATGACATGCAGTGACGACCACTCCCGACGTTCCTGATAGAATTTGCGTAACCGATCAAAACCACCGGGAATAGGTGCCGCCTGACGCAACAATGCATCATCGTGGCGGACATCATACACCAGATGCACCAGCCGTTTTAACAGCCGTTCATCCAGCGAGGCGGTTAACGTGATTTCAGTAAACTCCGGTGCCGGTAATAAGGATGACAATGCCACCTGCTGTGGTTGGCCGATAAAACGGCTCCAGGCCTCAAATACCTGGGTTGTACCGCGCGCTTTGCCTTCCAATGTATAGCCAGCGATATGGGCAGTACCGATATCGACCAGACTTAATAGTTCCGTTGATAACTCGGGCTCAGGTTCCCAGACATCCAGCACTACGCTAAGTTTTTTCCCCTGTTTGAGCACATTGAGCAGGGCGGCATTATCTACCACCGGGCCACGGCAGGCATTGATCAGAATAGTGCCGTCTCTCAGTGAATCAAGCAGTGTCGCATCCACGTTATGCCAGGTTTTATACGGACCGTCTTTAAACAACGGGACATGGAAAGTCAGAATATCCGCCTGCCCCGCCACCTGCTCCAGCGACAGGAAGTCCTCGTTGTCACCACGTTCGGCACGCGGCGGATCGCATAGCAGAGTCCGGACGCCAAAAGCCTTGAGTCGGGCATGAAGACGAGACCCCACATTCCCTACACCAATAATACCGACACAGCGATCTTTCAGACTGAATCCATCACGTTCCGCCAGCATCAACAAGGCAGAAAAAACGTACTCCACCACTGCAATGGCATTACAACCAGGGGCCGCAGAAAAAGCAATGCCCTGCTGCTGAAGGAAATCCTCATCAACATGGTCAGTTCCCGCCGTAGCCGTACCAACAAATTTGATCGTTTTCCCTGCCAACAGACTGGCATTGACCTTCGTGACCGAGCGAACCATCAGAGCATCAGCGCCATTCAGCGCCTCAACCGGAATCGGCCTTCCCGGCACGGTAATAACATCACCCAGTCGGCTGAACAGCTCACGGGCATAAGGCATATTTTCATCAACGAGGATTTTCACGTTATATTTCCTGATTTACGTCTGGCGACAAACGCGCGGTTCCAGTGAAAGCAAGGGGGGTTATTTTGCCACAAACTACTGTAAGGGAATACCGGCAGCGCGGGAATACACCTTGTCGACGTGCTACATGGCAGAGCGATGGTTCAGGCAGATGGGCGCTTTTTGAACTGCACTCGAACCAGCAGCCCCCCCAGCTCAGCGCCCTGAGAAAGCTCGGCACGCGTCCCGTGCCAGGCGGTAATGTCCTTGACCAGCGCCAGTCCCAATCCCGTACCCGGCAGTCCTGCGCCACTGTCAAGACGGTGAAACGGCATCATCGCCTGTGCCCGGTCAGTTTCAGCGATTCCGGGACCACTGTCTTCGATCTCAAGTTGTTGGCCGATGACCCTGGCCGTTACCACACCGCCATATGGTGTATATTTCAACGCATTATCCAATAAATTGGCGCACAATTCTGTCAGCAATAACGGCTCACCGCATATCAGACAAGACACCGCGCCTTCATACCCCAAATCAATGCATTTACTGCGCGCCTGTGGCAAACGGGAAAAACAGGTTTCACGTACCAGCTCGGCTAAATTCACCGTCTGCCATGTCTGTTCCCTATTATCGTACGCCCGCAAACGTGACAGTTGTAATAAGCGATCGGTTAACTGGATAGTGCTGTCCAGCGTTTGTTTCATCCCCGCCAGACTCTCACGCCACAATTCTGGTTGAGGGCTGGATAACGCAACCGAAACTTGGGTTTTCAGTACAGCGAGGGGGGTTCGTAACTGATGAGCAGCATCCGCGCTGAACCGTTCTTGACGAGAAACCATGTTGCTTAGGCGCTCGATATAACGATTGAAAGCCAGAATCAACGGTTGGGTTTCCGACCAGGGTAAAATGGGCGGCAATGGCGTTAAATCGCCGGGATCACGCCGCAACATCAGACTGGAAAGACGACGCAGCGGTTGCAGCAGTTTTTTCAACAGAAAAATAGCCAGGATCACCGTGATCAAAACCAAAGCACCCTGACTGATAATAGCGGTAATCAGTAACTGACGGGCAAAATCCTGTCGGGAAGACAACGTTTCCGCCACCAGAATCAGCGCCATGCCGTCTACACTATCTTCATTGACCGGTTGCCAAAGCGCGGCAATTCGAATATCCCGACCACGATACTGCGCATCATAGAAATGTACCAATGCCGGATAAAGCGTCGATAATGGTGTATTGGGTGGCAAAGGCGGTAGGTCATCATAGCCGGAAAGCGTTTCCCCGTTGGTAGACAACACCTGGTAATAGAGATGATCGTTCATGTTACGCTCAAAACTATCAAGCACTACCCAGGGAACATCTACTACCAGGTGACCCTGCCGCACGGTCAGACGCTCTGCAACCGTCCGTGCAGAAGCCAGCAACATGCGATCATAAGCCTGCGTGGCCGCCGCTACCGCATTATGGTAATGCGTCCATACCGATAGCGCCCACAACAGCAGCATCGGCATGCCGAGATATAAAATCAGTTGACCACGTAATGAGTCAGTCAGACGCATTCTGGCACTCAAGACTGTATCCCAGCCCCCGCAATGTCACGATAACCACATTACTGCCCGCCAGTTTTTTACGCACACGGTGGACATAAAGATCGATACTTTCCGGATTGGCATCATCGGTCAGCGTAAATACCTGGTCGTAAACATGTTGGCGGGAAACCGGACGACCACACCGTTGCATTAACGTATTCAGTACCGCCAATTCCCGTGGCGTTAATGTCAGAGGTTTGCCCTGTAGCAAAAAATACCCCTCGTCATGCCAACTCAAGTCACCAAAATGTTGCACTTCCTGCATCTGCCCGCGACTGCGCCGCAGTAAAGCCCGCAGTCGGGCTTCCAATTCCTCCAGTTCAAACGGTTTGGTGAGGTAATCATCCGCCCCTGAATTCAACCCCTTGACGCGATCAGCCACGCCGGAGCGTGCCGTAAGCAACAGCACTGGCAGGCTCTGACCACGTTTTCTGATCCGAGCCAACAATTCCAGCCCGTTCATCCGCGGCAAAGAGACATCCAGTACAACCAGTGCATAACATTCGTTCTGCAACAGATGATCTGCTGACAGCCCATCGCCGACCAGATCTACCGCGAACCCGGCACCACTGAGTGCTTTCTGCAACCAGTGCGCCAGTTCCGGATGATCCTCGACAAGTAAAATACGCATTACAAACAACCTATTGTGAAAAACTATTCTGGTTAAAAATCGTTGTCATCAAAAAATTGCCTTATCAGTCATTCGTATTTCAGACACCATTTATTTACCACATCACCGAGGCAATAATGACCATTGATGGGAAGACGGACACAACAAAAGTTTCAATTTGCGAACCAACATCCAGCATTCCATTAACACTTTCATCTATTCCTGTCGCCTCTATCACCTGTTTTAAGCGATGTAAATCACATCAGTGAAACTTTTATAGCGATTGAAAGGTAACTGAAAGGTTACATCCGTAACAATTCAACAACCGACCGTTCCCGTGACAGGGATGCACCAACAGCATAAATATGAGGAGTCATCATGAAAAAATACCTCTGCCTTACCCTTACCGCCTCTACTCTACTGTTTGCAGTACCCATAGTTCAGGCGGCAGACACGCCATCACGTACCGAATGTATTGCGCCAGCCAAACCTGGCGGTGGATTTGATCTCACCTGTAAACTGCTGCAAGTGACATTGCAGGAAACCAAACTGATAGACAGTCCGATGCGCGTCACTTATATGCCCGGCGGCGTGGGGGCAGTAGCCTATAACACCATCATTGCACAGCGTCCGAATGAGCCAGGTACCGTGGTAGCGTTTTCAGGTGGTTCACTGCTTAATCTTTCGCAGGGAAAATTCGGCCGCTATACCGTTGATGATGTGAAATGGCTGGCAGCCGTGGGGACCGACTATGGCATGGTGGCCGTCCGCGCCGATTCGCCTTACAAAAATCTGAAAGATCTACTCAATGCCATGCAGAAAAACCCCGATCAGGTGGTTATCGGTGCAGGCGCCTCCATCGGCAGTCAGGATTGGATGAAAAGTGCGTTGCTGGCACGCTATGCCGGTATCGACCCACGAAAAATGCGCTATGTCGCTTTTGAAGGTGGTGGTGAACCACTGACCGCCATGCTCGGTGGACATGTTCAGGTGGTTTCTGGCGATATGAGTGAAATGGTTCCCCATTTGAAAAGTGGGAAAATCCGTGTGTTGGCCGTATTTTCCAATAACCGTCTACCCGGTCAGTTAGCCAATATTCCAACGGCCAAAGAGCAGGGTTATGACCTGGTATGGCCGGTCATTCGCGGCTTTTACCTCGGTCCGAAAGTCAGTGATACTACCTACCAGTGGTGGGAAACGATTTTCAAAAAAATGGCCGCCAGCGACGAGTTCAAGAAACAACGCGATATGCGTGGTCTGTTTGAATTCAATATGACGGGTAAAGACCTGGATGCCTATGTCAAAAGACAGGTCGTCGACTATCACGAGCAAGCAAAAGACTTTGGTCTGGCAAAATAATGGAGGTTGCCATGAGTGACCGTTTATTCGCAGGCATTTGGTTGTTGCTCTGTCTCGCTGGACTATATATCGGCTGGGGAATTCAGAGTGAATACAGTTACGAACCTGTAGGACCACGTCCTTTTCCTATCGGCATTCTGCTGTTGATGTCCATATGTGCCATTTTTATGCTGATACGGAAATCGGATACGGTGTCATGGCCGCATTACACGTTGTTAAAACGCCTTCTGACCCTGATTGTCGCCCTGTTTGTTTACGCCTGGTGGTTTGAGCGGCTGGGGTTTCCACTGGACACCGCCCTGCTGGCATTTTGCATTGGCATGTTATTTGGCGCCACCTGGTGGGCCGCTGCAATATCTGGATGTGTCATGGGCGTTTTTCTGTTCTACGCCTTCGATAGACTACTTGATGTCACGCTGCCGATTGGCAGCGTATTCAGCTAAGGGGAGATAAATACAATGGAAACCTGGTATTTTCTGATGCAAGGATTTGCGGTAGCCATGACGCCGGAAAACCTGGTCATTGCCCTGATTGGCTGTTTTATCGGTACTGTGGTAGGTTTGCTTCCCGGTTTGGGCCCAATCAACGGCGTCGCTATCCTGATGCCCTTAGCCTTTGCATTGAAACTGCCTGCCGAGTCAGCATTAATCCTACTGGCAACAGTTTACATTGGCTGTGAATATGGTGGCCGTATTTCATCTATCCTGCTTAATGTGCCTGGTGATGCAGGTGCCATCATGACAGCATTGGATGGCTATCCATTGGCACAGCAAGGCAAGGCGGGTATCGCACTTTCGATTTCCGCTGTCAGTTCCTTTATTGGCTCCACTATCGCCATTCTCGGCATTATTCTGTTTGCACCATTATTGGCTAACTGGGCACTGGCCTTCGGTCCGGCGGAGTATTTTGCCCTGATGGTGTTCGCTATTGCGTGTCTGGGCAGCATGATGAGTCAAAATCCGCTGAAGTCATTTCTGGCGGCATTGATAGGGTTGAGCCTGGCCACCGTAGGGGTGGATGCCAATACCGGTGTATATCGTTTCACCTTTGATAACGTACATCTTTCCGATGGTATCCAGTTCGTCGTCGTGGTCATCGGCCTGTTCTCCGTGAGTGAAATTCTGCTGATGCTGGAAAGCACCAGTGGCGGACAAAAAGCGGTAAAACACACCGGCCGCATGCTATTTAACGCCAAAGAAGCCATGCAGTGCGCCGGCCCGACGATTCGTTCTTCTCTAATGGGATTTTTTATCGGCGTACTGCCTGGCGCGGGCGCCACCATTGCCAGCGCTATCGCCTGGATGACCGAGAAAAAACTCAGCGGCAATAGCGACACCTTCGGCAAAGGTGATATTCGCGGTATCGCCGCGCCTGAAGCAGCAAATAACGCCTCGGCCTGCGGTTCATTTATTCCCATGCTGACACTGGGTATCCCTGGTTCTGGCACCACCGCTGTCATGGTAGGAGCACTGACGCTATATAACATTACGCCCGGCCCGGCCATGTTTACCGAGCAACCAGATATCGTCTGGGGACTGATTGCCGCCTTACTGATTGGTAACCTGATACTGCTGATCATGAACATTCCGATGATCGGCCTGTTCACCCGCATGCTGAACGTTCCTATGTCACTTCTGGTTCCGGCCATTGCCGCCATTTCTGCTGTGGGTGTTTATGCCGTTCACAGTACGACGTTCGATCTGATGCTAATGGTGGGATTGGGCGTATTTGGCTATATTCTACGCAAAATGCATTTCCCTATGTCACCACTGATTCTCGGCTTTGTTCTGGGGGACATGTTGGAGCAAAATCTGCGTCGTGCTCTGTCCATCAGTAATGGCGGGTTAGCCATTCTGTGGGACAGCACTATCAGCAAAAGCCTGCTGATACTGGCTATCGCCGTGCTGATTCTGCCAGTTGTGCTGAAAGTCTGGCGCAAATACCATCATCGCACGTCATCAGTAGAACCGATATAACGTACTCCCCTCGTTAAACAACAACATATCGTCACGGAGATAGCGGAACTGCCTCCGTGGCATCATCAGTTATTAGAGATGCTGTAGACATAATATTACGGTGGCAACAGGTTTCACTCCGGTTACACCGCCTTTTCGCAGAGGTCTCCATTCGATTCAGCATCTATGCTTACGTGCACTGTTCTCTTTTCGACTAAAATTTTTTATACAATCATGCGACCTGACTACCCGTAAGATCCGGTGATTGATATCATGGTTATCTTTTATTCAATCTGTTGCACAATCCCTGAACAGCGACCCGGTAAGGATCCCCAATGCAACCAGTAAGCGGCCCCGGTAACTCTTTACAAGGCGACAAGACAGTCGATACGCCATCGTTAAAGGCCAGTACCCAGGGAGAAGACTTACCCTTGACACCAGCACAGCGAACCACGCTGGAACGGCTGATTGTAAAAATCATGGCACTCAGTTCGTCTAAAACAGCGGAAATATGGGCTGGTTTACGCCATGATCTCGGAATCAAGAATGGTGCGGAGATTATGTCGACGCAATTCAAGGCTGCCGAGCAAGTGCTACAGACCCGACTCTCCACCGCACAAGATACACTTGGCGCTCGCCAGTTATTACAACAGCTTACCGAACTGTTACCGCAAGGAAATAACCGTCAGGCAGTCAGTCAGTTTATTCGTCAGCAATTCGGTCATACCGTGCTCAGCTCACTAAGTCATTCACAGTTACAACAGGTCGTCACACTACTGCAAAATGGCAAAATGCCGCAGGTCAGCCAGTCATTGCAATCGGGAGTACTCCCATCGGGTCAGGTAGCGCAATCAGGGCCATTGTTACAATCTGGGCAAGGCATTTCCCCCGGCTCGGTTGTCACGCCCATTCCCTTATCGGTCACCACACCGCTGGAACGACCGTTGTTGCCTGCTGAACACAACAGCCTGAACCAACTCGTATCTCGCCTGACAGCACTCACTGGTGAACCCGTCGCCAAGGTATGGCTGACACTGATGAATATCCAGGGCCTGGATAGTGGGGATCCCATTCCCGCGAAAAATTTTCAAATACTGAGCCAGTTCCTGCAAACGCAGACGGCATTAATTCAGCATCATCCAGCGCCGACGCTGGCAACGCTGCAAACCGTACTGAAACAGCCTGTCGATACACAAGAACAGCAGATGTTGCTGAATTACGCCCAAACTCATTTTAACGCTACACCACAAACCCAGCTAACACCGTTTCAGATCAATGAAATAGTGACTTTTTTGTTCAGCAAACGTTTGCAGAATACGCAGGAAAAAGCATCGTCTGCCTACGCCTTATCTGGTCAACCACTGGTCAACCCATTTATTGCCATGCTACCCACAGAGTGGCGTCCATTATTTAGTAAACCGATGGCATTAGCCATAATGGGTACATTACTGGTGATGCTTCTGCTGTGGATTCTGTTCTGATGAAGTAACGACTTAGAGGGGCTGTAGTGATAGGAAATTTTGCTGAGGAAAAACCATAACCGGAACACAGAAGAATTCCGGGGTAGATAGATACTACCCCGGTATCAGCGAGAGAGTTACTGAGGATATTTACTCATTACCAACACGGCGTTAGTTCCGCCGAAACCAAACCCATTGGACATCACGGTGTTTAGCTTACGTTCAGTCGGCTTAGTGATGATTTCCATGCCTTCGGCATATTCATCCTGCGTTTCAATGTTAATACTCGGTGCAATAAAACCATGCTTCAGCATGAGCAGCGAGTAGATGGTTTCCTGAACGCCTGCGGCTCCCAGAGAGTGGCCGGTCATCGACTTGGTTGAAGAAAACGCCGGGACATTGTTGCCAAAAACCTCACGCATCGCCCACAGTTCCTTCACATCACCTACTGGTGTAGATGTACCATGAGTATTAATGTAATCAACCGGTGTATCAACACTTTGCAGAGCCATCTTCATACAACGCATGGCACCTTCACCTGACGGAGCCACCATATCAGCACCATCGGAGGTCGCACCATACCCAACAACTTCCGCATAGATGTGCGCACCACGCGCCAATGCGTGCTCCAGTTCTTCCACTACCACAATACCGCCGCCGCCAGCGATAACAAAACCATCACGATCCGCGTCATAGGTACGTGACGCTTTTTCCGGCGTGTCATTGTACTTGGTGGACAACGCGCCCATGGCATCAAACTCACAGGCCATTTCCCAGCACAACTCTTCACCACCACCAGCAAAAACAACATCCTGCTTGCCCAACTGAATCATCTCTACCGCATTACCGATACAGTGAGCCGAAGTTGCACAGGCAGAACTGATGGAATAGTTAACACCACGGATTTTGAACGGCGTCGCCAGACAGGCAGAAACACCAGATGCCATGGATTTGGTTACCATATAGGGGCCAACACCGCGCAAACCTTTGGCACGCATACCATCTGTACCAGCCACTTGGTTGCGTGGGGAACCACCACCAGAGCCCACAATCAGACCAGTACGGTCATTAGAAACCTGATCCGGTGCTAAACCGGAGTCTGCAATAGCTTGCTCCATAGAAAGATAAGCATAAATAGATGCATCACTCATAAAACGCACAACTTTGCGATCGATAAGTCCAGCGGTATCCAGTTTAACGTTTCCCCATACGTGACTACGCATGCCGGAATCTTTCAGCTCTTGGGAAAACGTTATGCCTGAGCGGCCTTCACGTAAAGATGCCAGGACTTCTTCTTGGTTATTACCGATGCTAGATATGATCCCCAGACCAGTAATTACAGCACGTTTCATTCAATACCTCTTCCACTTATATAGTTTGGGATTTAGCCATGCACTTTAGCGTACACTTGTAAGCTGAACAAGTCCGATCAGACGAACTCTTCTCAAATTTGCGCCCTAACCGACTGATCGCTAAAATCGCACCACTGCCTGAATAATGAGTTAGTTGCCGTGACAACCCTTCCCATTCAACATGCTGTACTGAGTTGGAACGATCAGGGTACACCTGTATCGCAACAGTTTGATGACGTCTACTTCTCCAATCAGAATGGATTGGATGAAACCCGCTACGTCTTTTTACAGGGGAACCATTTTCCGGTACGTTTTTCCTACCATTCCGATACGGTATGTACTGTTGCGGAAACCGGGTTTGGTACTGGGTTGAATTTTCTTACCTTGTGGCAAGCATTTGATCAGTTTCGCAAACAGACACCACATGCTGTGCTGCGTCGGCTTCATTTCATCAGTTTTGAAAAGTTTCCGTTACGTTGCCACGATCTGGCCGCCGCGCATGCTCAGTGGCCGGAGCTGGCACACTATGCCAATGAATTGCGTCAACAATGGCCAATGGCATTACCCGGTTGTCATCGTCTGGTCCTGGCAAAAGGCGCTATCACGCTGGATTTATGGTTCGGTGACATCAATGCGTTGCTACCCCAATTGGACGATAGTCTGACACATAAAGTTGACGCCTGGTTTCTGGATGGCTTTGCCCCGGCCAAAAATCCGGATATGTGGACGGAGAATTTGTTCGGTGCAATGGCCAGACTATGTCGTCCGCAAGGTACGTTTGCAACCTTCACGGCAGCGGGATTCGTTCGCCGCGGACTACAACAAGCGGGTTTTAACGTAAGTAAAATCAAAGGGTTTGGTCATAAACGGGAAATGCTATGCGGTACAGTGCCAGAAGCCATAGCAGCACTCGATACCACGCCCTGGTATACCCGGCCTGCGGCAACAGATTCCCATGATGTGGCAATTATCGGTGGTGGTATAGCCAGTATTCTAACGGCGTTGGCACTGCAACGGCGAGGAACTCACGTCACGCTTTATTGTACCGACGACACGGTGGGGCAAGGTGCGTCAGGCAACCGCCAGGGGGCACTCTACCCGCTATTGAACGATAAACACGATGCCCTATCCTGTTTCTTCGCCAATGCATTTACCTATGCACGGCGTTATTATGATGCCCTTGCCGCTCAGGGCGTTCAATTTGAGCACCAATGGTGTGGTGTAAGTCAGCTGGCTTACGATGACAAAAGCGCCCGCAAGATAGCAAAAATTATTGCCGGTCACTGGCCGTTGGAACTGGTTGCCGGCCATTCAGCAGAGGAATTGACCACACTCGTCGATTTGCCGTTACAGACTCATGGTATCACCTATCCACAAGGCGGCTGGTTATGCCCGGCAGAACTGACGACCGCCACGTTAGCGCTGGCACAACAGCGTGGACTGGTAGCACAGATGAATACTCCGGTAAAGCGTCTGGTGCAGACTTCGTCAGGCTGGACGCTGGTACTCAATGAAGATCGGGAAGAGAACCACGCCACAGTGATTCTGGCCAACGGTCATCGATTAACAGAGTGGGAACAGACCCGACATTTACCTGCCTATCCCGTCCGCGGCCAGGTAACGCATATCCCCACCACCCCACGCTTGAGACAACTTAAACAGGTACTCTGCTACAATGGCTACCTGACACCACTCAGCCCACAGCATCAGCAGCACTGTATCGGCGCCAGTTACCAGCGTGGTGATAGCGGAACGGATTACCGCGAAGAGGATCAGCAGCAGAACCATCAACGGCTGATTGATTGTCTGCCAGATGTCGCCTGGTCAGAAGACATTGATATCAGCGGTCAGTTGGCGCGCAGTGGTATCCGCTGCGCCACTCGCGATCATCTGCCATTATTGGGAGCGGTGCCTGATTATCAGCAGACAGTGACAGACTATCAGGATTTACCACAACAACTGGCGACGGGAAACGCGAGCGCTGCCGCGCCGGTTCACCGCAACCTGTTTATTCTGGGGGCGCTTGGCTCACGGGGTTTATGTTCAGCACCGCTGGCGGCAGAAATTCTGGCATCACAAATATACGGTGAGCCGTTGCCGCTGGATAAGGAAACCCTGGCGGCACTCAATCCAAACCGCTTTTGGATAAGAAAGTTGCTAAAAAGCCGGCCAGTGTAATGTTATCTATATATCTGTCCAGGCGATAAATCGAACATGGGCCAATCAATCAGCCCATGAGACAGCATGGCTTAACTTGCCTGCTGGTGCTGCGCCTGGAGATAAAGTCGTTCCCACATGTCATTCACCAACGCCTGGTCGGGCGGGGAAAGCTCGCCATGTTGAATCGCGTTATGCAGACTGCCATATACTCGGGTACACAGCGCTTCAGCCGTATTCTCGCCATGCTCTTCCGCCTCGGCGACAGCCAGCGTCAAATGACCGCGCAGGTAGCCACCGGCAAAAAGTTCATCATCGCTGGCATGTTCCACCATGTCATCGATCAGCGTCAAAATACGCGCTTCAAATTCTGCGATCATCTATCGTCCTCAGTTATTCATATTACCGGTCACTCAGCAGAGATCGTCGGGGTATGGAAAGTCCGTGCTCGTTAATGGCGCTGTATTGTAAAACAATTGTAACGCGTTAATAAAGCGCGCCGGACGTTCAGGAATAGTATGCTGCAAATAGTGCATAACCTGGCCGTGGACCCGCCGTTGAAACGCAATACGATCCGGCGTTACCTCGCCATTGAGGTTATCGCAGCTAACATTAAAGGGAAAACCCGCCGCGACGCAGAATAACCACTCCAGCGCTTGGGGCTTGATTTCAACGTCTTCAAACTGATGTTGAGTTTCGGCATCGCGCCCATCGGGGCAATACCAGTAACCGAAATCCACTTGCAGACGACGCGCTGCACCCGCAATACACCAGTGTGAAATTTCGTGCATGGCGCTGGCATAAAAACCATGTGCAAACACAATCCGGTGATAGGGTACCTGTTCATCCGCTGGCAGATAAATCGGCTCATCCTCACCCTTGATTAGCTGAGTGTTGTAATCGCGGCTAAAGCAGTCATTAAACAGTTGGATCAGTTGATCATAGCGATGAACTACGGTGTGTTGTGGTGAAGTTGTCATGAAAAGATCTGTCCCAGCCACTGCGAAATAGCGCTGCCGTGACTATCATAAATTAACTTACAGCTCATCAGTGCAGAAACCATCACCAGCATAGGACGAATCAGTTTTTGTCCTTTGGTCAAGACCATTCTGGCACCGAGGCGCGCGCCAATGATTTGTCCCAGCAGCATCACCCCACCCAATCCCCATACGACTTTCCCACCCAGAATAAAAAACAGCAGGCTGCCAAAATTGGATGTGAAGTTTAGTACTTTGGCATGTGCAGTCGCTTTCGCCAGGTTAAAACCATGCAGTGTGACATAACCGAGAGCGAAGAAAGATCCCGCTCCCGGCCCAAAAAAACCGTCATAAAATCCGACACAGCCACCAGTAACCAGAGCAAACGGCACAGCGGATAAACGACGCTGCCGATCATTATTTCCTATTTTGGGCACCAACAGGAAATAAAGGCCGATCCCGATCACCAGTACCGGTAAAAGCTGTCGCAAGAAACCGGCATGAATCTGCTGAATCAGCCAGGCACCGAAAACCGCTCCCACAAAAGTAAAAGCGATAGCCAGTTTCTGCTCTCCCAGTTTTACCGCGCGATGGCGGATAAAATACAAGCTGGAGGAAAAAGAGCCGCCCACGGCCTGGAGCTTATTGGTCGCCAAAACTTGCGTAGGCGAAAGCCCCGCCGCTAACAATGCAGGAATGGTCAACAGTCCGCCGCCCCCAGCAATCGAATCAATAAACCCCGCCAACATGCCAACGAAAAACAACAGGCCCAGCATTTCTGGCCCTACAACAAACCATTCCATGAATTATTCCACACTAAAATGTCTGTCAACGAGTGTCTGACACGACGGGGGCAACGGGGGCGGTAACGTTTTTACTGGTGTCTTAGTACTCGGCTGGCGCGGCTGAAACCAACTGGAGAGTTCAGCCCCACAGCCATCACCTGCGGGCGGAGAGTCCTGCTCCTGACACTCCAGACTATCAGCCGGACAACGCAGACGGACATGCATATGGGCACGGTGAGCAAACCACGGGCGGACTTTATGCAACCATGCACGATCCTCACCGGCTTCACGACAAAGCTGCTTTTTAATCGCCGGATTAACGAAAATACGTGTTACGTCTCTATCCAGTGCCGCCGTTTTTATCAAATAGTCGATCTCAGGTCGCCACAGATGAGGATTGACTTGCCGGTCACCCGCCATCACCAAATCCACAGGCTGTGGTTGAAGTAGTTGCTGTTGGCTCCAGCGACGACGGGGTAGTTGTAACCAGATATCCACATCCAGACCAGATTGGTGGCTGACATGGCCGTTACTGAAACGACCACCGGCAGGCATTCCCATATCGCCAATCAGCAATTCCGCCCCGGTGGCACGACGTATTTGCGAGCTCAGACGATAAATAAACGCCACTAGCTCCGGATGACCGAAATAACGGCGTTGATCGACGCGCATAACCTGATAATCCGACGATTGCAGCGCTAACGGTTGCGCACCGATGATACAGCCATTGGCAAAACTGCCAATGGACTGTGCCGTGCCAGCTATCGGGTGGGTAACTTCCTGCCAGGGCGTTTTTGCCTCGGCTGCGACACTCAGCAACAGTGCCGCCATTGCTATCAAACCTGTTTTCATGCTGCCTTACCAACGGGGAACCTGACTGACAACATCACCACACTGAGCCCGCTGACGCAGCAGATGATCCATCAGTACAATCGCCATCATCGCCTCAGCGATAGGAACGGCACGAATACCCACACAAGGATCGTGACGCCCACGGGTAACCATTTCAGCCGCTTCACCGTCGCGATTAATCGTGCGGCCTGGCACCATAATGCTGGATGTAGGCTTCAGTGCCAGATGTGCAATAACTGCCTGACCACTACTGATACCCCCCAGAATACCGCCAGCATGATTGCTCTGAAAACCATCCGGAGTTATTTCATCGCGGTTTTCGCTGCCACGTTTGGTCACCACCGCAAAGCCGTCACCGATCTCCACACCTTTTACAGCATTAATGCTCATCAGTGCATGGGCCAGATCGGCATCAAGACGATCAAACACCGGTTCTCCCAGCCCTGCCGGGACAGACTCCGCTACCACCGTAATCTTGGCTCCAATGGAATCCCCGGCTTTCTTCAGCCCACGCATCAGTTCATCCAAGGCTTCCAGCTTATCTGGATCCGGACAAAAGAACGGATTCTGTTCAACCTGATCCCAGTCTTTCAATTCACAACTGACTTCCCCGATCTGGGCCAGATAACCGCGGATTTGAATACCATGCTGTTGCTGCAAATATTTTTTGGCAATTGCCCCGGCAGCCACACGCATCGCGGTTTCACGAGCCGAGGACCGCCCACCGCCACGGTAATCTCGGATCCCGTATTTCTGTTCATAGGTGTAATCTGCATGCCCCGGCCGGAACAGATCTTTAATAGCACCGTAGTCCTGCGAGCGCTGATCGGTATTCTCAATCAGCAGGCCAATACTGGTTCCGGTAGTCACCCCTTCAAATACACCGGACAAAATACGGACCTGATCCGGTTCCCGACGCTGGGTGGTATAGCGGGAAGTTCCCGGACGGCGGCGATCAAGATCGTGCTGTAAATCTGCTTCAGTCAATGGGATACCGGGGGGGACGCCGTCCACAACGCAGCCCAAGGCAATACCATGAGACTCACCAAAGGTGGTGACACGGAAAAACTGACCAATACTGTTTCCTGCCATCACATCTCCTTAGCGTGATAAAAGAATTAGGTCATTACCGGACAGATTCAGTCGCGGTAAATGCTGAAATGCGTTTTGCAATCCACCAACTGTGATCGAGTCAGCATAAAGACGCCGTCACCACCGTGTTCAAATTCAAGCCAGGTGAATGGAATATCCGGATACTGCTCCATCAAATGCACCATGCTGTTGCCCACTTCACAGATTAGCACTCCCTCTTCACTGAGGTAATCTGGCGCACAAGCCAGAATCCGGCGCACCAGCTTGAGCCCGTCGCTACCCGCCGCCAGTCCCAGTGCCGGCTCATAACGGAACTCCTGTGGCAAATCGGCCATATCCTCTTCATCCACATACGGGGGATTGGTCACGATCAAATCATAGTGAATGGCAGGCAAATCACGGAACAGATCAGAACGGATGGGCGTAACGTTATATTCCATAGCGTGCTGCTGGATATTCTGCTCGGCTACCGCTAGCGCATCGAGGGAAATATCCACCGCATCCACCTCAGCTTCCGGGAAAGCCTGGGCGCAGGCAATAGCGATACAACCGCTGCCAGTACACAGATCCAGGATATGATGCGGCGATGTGGACAACAGGGATTGGAAACCGTTGTTGATCAACTCCCCAATCGGGGAACGTGGCACCAGAACACGTTCATCCACATAGAATTCCAGTCCGCAGAACCAGGCCTTATTAGTCAGATAGGCTACCGGAATACGCTCGTTCACCCGGCGGATCACCCGTTCAACGATGCGGTGGCGTTCGCTGGAGGTCAACCGGGCACGATACATATCCTCGGGAATATCAAGCGGCAGAAACAGACTGGGCAATACCAGTTGCAGCGCTTCATCCCACGGGTTATCAGTACCGTGACCATAATAGACATGGGCTGCGTTAAACCGGCTCACGGTCCAACGCAACATATCCTGAAGGGTATGCAGATCGTTGACCGCCTCATCGACGAAAATTTTGTCCAAGTCTGCCCTCCGCAGATGTCTCTCAATATAAAGTCGGCGTCTAGTTTGCCATGAAGCCTACGACAAATCAGCAGATATCACCGTCCAACGCCCGGTAATACCGAGTTTTATTTAGTGACGTCAGGAAGAAAATGTACACTGTGAGGAAATTATCGCGAAGTGAAACCGTTATGAAAAAAAAATACACGCTAAATGAGGAGGAATTACAGCTTTTTCGCTCCTCTGTGGCTGGAGCCCGTCGGTTACGTCAGGATACTTTTGTTCATAAACCAGAACGTCGTAAACTTGGGGAATTAGCGCCTCGTCGGGTGACACAGGAACAGGTAGATGCCAGCTTCTATTTCTCTGACGAATTTCAGCCCCAGTTGGATAATGAAGGGCCGACGCGCTACATTCGTCCTGATACCAACCACTACGAACTGAAAAAGTTGCGCCGTGGCGACTATTCACCCGAGCTTTTTCTGGATTTACATGGGCTGACGCAGCAGGAAGCAAAACAGGAACTTGGGGCGCTATTGGCCGCCTGCCGCCGCGAACATGTGTATTGCGCCTGCGTCATGCATGGACACGGCAAACACATTCTAAAACAGCAGACGCCACTCTGGTTGGCCCAACACCCCGATGTGCTGGCGTTTCATCAGGCACCACGGGAATTCGGCGGCGACGCCGCGTTATTGGTACTTGTCGCAATGGATATTCCGACAGTGGAATAATAGGACCAGGTGGCTTGGCTAACTACTGGCTTTACTAACTACTGGCTTTAATCGTTAACTGCGAAGGGCTCACTTGCCAGTGACACTCGCCGACACCGGACTCCGCTTCCAGGTTCACGCAGGCAACCGCTGAAGTAGCGAACATCGGTGCGGTTTCACCAGGACACAACGAGGCGACCAGATAGCCAACAAGCGGTAAATGAGAGATGATCAGCACACCGCCAGTCCCTTCTTTTGCCAGTGTTTGCAAATAGTAGCTTATCAGTTTCGCATCACCACCTGGTGTCAATTCCGGCAGACATTCATCTTCCTCTGGCAGGGGAAGTGTGCTCCGCACAGCCTGCAACGTCTGACGGGCACGGAGATAAGGGCTGACCAAGACTCGATCGATATCAATCGCCTGATTATTCAACCAGGCAGCCATTTGATGTGTCTCATTACAGCCCCGGGCGCTAAGAGGCCTGAGCGCATCACTGGCTGCGTCAGGTACAGCATCACCATGACGCATGATCAAAACTTGCATATTACACCGCTATATTGATGAAAATGATGGTAAAAATTTATAACAATCATAGATTACCTGAAACGCCGCGCCCTCGTGTTGCTCTACATCACAGACTGGAACAGCGTACTTGAATGCATATTTGCAGCAGTTTTAACCAATACAAAGCGCATTTTTTTACCCCATTTATCCTTGGATAGCAACCAGCCATACCACTCGACTATCCGACAAAAGCGTCATATCACGCATTGGGATGTAATTTTCTACCTTTTCAGCACATTACTCTTGCATACGGGATGGCTGACACTGTTATTATAAAAACAATATTCTTTTCAATGTCTTTATTTATTTTCTTTCCGTTATTTTCACCCAAATAACAAGACAAATTAAGCATAAAAGCCCAATAAAGTAATAAATACAGAACAAATAATGCCAGTTTTATTCTAAATATATCGTGACGCTTATTTATGACAATTTCATTTCATGCGATTGGAAAAATAGGATTGTTCATCTACATTTATTAATGAAGACTCACTGTATTTTTCTCCTGTCCTATTTTAGGGTTATGCCCAACATCCAGGGAATCAAAACCCCCTGTTATATCAGTAAACTCACTACTTATTCAGCCCATTTATTACATGCACGTTCCGCTTCAATGCGCGCTGTTTTTTACTATATTCGCCGTTTTTACATTAACATATTTTATTTGGTCATAGCCCAATAGGGTATATCACTGTTAAAACGCAATGAGCTAATTAATTATTGGCTTCTAGTCTATTTAATAAAAAGATCTATTCGGTATAGATGACCACCATTCGTAATATACCCAATAGATTTCAAAATGCAGGGAAGAGGCAATCGAGTGAATCCCTGAAAGCTAATTACCCTGCCTCAGATTTCAGGGCGGACGTATCAGAATGCCTTGAAGGATAAAAATACGGTTCCGCGCTTTCACTCCGGGAAAGCAAAGCACGACAAGGCGCAAAACGATCACCATACTGTTGTTGTAATACTTGCAGTGTTTTAACCACCGTATCGCTCCCCAAATGATCGATGTAGCGAAATGGTCCTCCCAGAAATGGTGGAAAACCAATACCCAATACCGCACCGATATCACCTTCGCGGGCACTACGAATAATGCCTTCATCCAGACAACGCGCTGCTTCGTTCAGCAACAGCATCACACAACGCTGTGCCATCAATGCCGAATCCAAATGCGCTTTCGGGGTAACACCGAGCAACGGATAAACGGTATTATCAACATCTTTCTTAGACCGTTGCCAGATATGCTGCTGATGACCATAACGGTAAAAACCACGCGCATTTTTCCGTCCCTGACGATCATCGCTGGCAATAACCTTCAGCGCGGGAGGCACACTGAAACGTTCACCCAGCTCACGAGTCAGGATCGGAGCAATCTTTATCGCAACGTCAATTCCCACTTCATCCAACAGCGTAAAAGGCCCGACCGGAAAACCGAAGCGAACCAGCGCCTGATCGATAGTATCTACTGGCTCGCCTTCCAGCAGGCAACGCGCCGCTTCATCAAGGTAAGGCGCCAGAATCCGGTTAACGTAAAACCCCGCACGGTCAGCGACAACAATAGCCGTTTTTCCCTGTTTTTTTACTAATGCCACCGTAGTGGCAATAGTTTCCGCGCTAGTACCAGTGTGGGGAATAACCTCAACAAGCGGCATTTTCTCCACCGGGCTGAAATAATGCAGGCCGATAACCTGTGCTGGTCGACTGGCTTTGGCGGCAATCTGATGAATAGGCAACGAGGACGTATTCGAAGCAAAAATCGTATCAGGTGAGGCAAATTGCTCAACCTCTGACACCATCTGTTGCTTCAGGGCTAAATCCTCAAATACCGCTTCAATAACAATATCGATCTGCTCAAAACCACGATAATCCGTACTGCCAGTCATCAGGCTCATTTGCCGTTGCTGCTCGATATGCGTTATGCGTCGATGGGTTAGCTGTTTTTCAAGCTTCTGCCAATGGTGCTTTAATGCGCGATTTACCCCTTTTTCCTGGATATCTTTGATTCTTACCGGCAGCCCGCCTCGAATCGCCGTTACGCTGGCAATACCTCCCCCCATCAAACCGCCACCTAACACAGCAACCCGATGGATCACCCGCGCTTCACCACCGGCTTCCGACGTTTTTTTCAGTGCTGTAGCGGTGAAAAACAGACCACGCAGAGCGATGGACTCTGGTGACATGACCAGCTTGCCAAACGCTCGCGCTTCCGCCAGATATCCTTCCGCTTCACCCTTTTCCAAACCATCGCGTACCACTTGAATAATTTTCCCGGTGGCCGGGTAATGTCCCTGCGTCCTGGCCTGTGTTTTCTGCTTAACCACCCTGAACAACAACGATCTGATCAGACGACTATGCATAAAACCGATACGCCAATTCACTGGCGATGATGTTCTCTTGCCTTGTCGTATCATCGCCTCGGCCGTCTCCAGCAAAATACTGTATGGTACGGCGTCATCCACCAGGCCCAGCCTGAGAGCCTGTTGGCTGCGAACATGCTTTCCTGTCAGCATAAGATCCAGCGCTTTATCAACACCAATTAAGCGGGGTAAACGCTGTGTTCCGCCTGAACCAGGTAACAAACCTAGCTGAACTTCCGGCAATCCCAATACGGTTTTATCCTCTGTGGTACAAACCCGATAATCGCATGCCAGTGCCAGCTCCAGTCCGCCGCCCAGACAAGCGCCATGAATAGCGGCTACGACGGGAAAAGGCAGTCCGGCGATATACGCCAGTGTCTCCTGCCCTGTTCTGGCTAACGCTTCGGCCTGTTTGGCATCAGTGCAATTATCCAACATGGTGATATCTGCCCCGACGATAAAGGAATCCGCTTTGGCTGACACAAAAATCACCCCCCGCAGAGCGGCATGCTGTTGCGCCTGGGTTAATACCGCCATGATTTGCCTGGCAAATTGCGCTTTCAGGGTATTCACTTTTTCACCCGCGACATCCATTGTGATAATACCAATGTTATCGGGTCGCAACGTCAGCGAGAAAGCCGATTTCTCCTTCTCCAGCGCGACAATTGCCGGTTGTTCCGTCATGCTGTCACCTCCAGAATCATTGCGGCCCCCAATCCTCCGGCCGCACAGGCAGTGGTTAACCCCAAGCCACCGCCACGGCGCTGTAATTCACGTAATGTCTGTGTGATCATACGTGCTCCCGTCGCGGCAAAAGGATGCCCATAAGCAATTGATCCCCCCAACACATTGAATTTATCCATATCCACGTTTCCCAGCGGCTCACTGCGCCCCAGTTGATGCCGGGCAAAATCGGCGCTGGCGAACAGGTTCAGATTAACTAACGTTTGTGCCGCAAAAGCCTCATGCATATCAATCAAGGTCAGATCGGATAGGGTGATACCAGCGCGATCGAGCGCCAGCGGCGTGGCGTAGGCCGGTCCCAGTAACATATCCTGCCGCACATCAATGCCAATGAAAGCGTAACTGCGAAGATAACCGAGAGGCGTCAATCCCAACCCATTGGCCCGGGATTCACTCATCATCAATACCGCGGCGGCGCCATCTGTCATTGGTGTGCTATTGGCCGCAGTGACAGTGCCATGCTGGCGATCAAATGCGGGGCGTAACTGCGCATACTGCGCCAAAGAGGAGTCATGGCGAACATTATTGTCCTCCTCTACCGCCTGTTGATAAGGAGGAACATAGGCTGTCATCACTTCATCGCGCAGCACACCGCGCTGCCATGCCTGTGCCGCCAGACGATGTGAGCGATGCGCCAATTCATCCTGCTGTTGACGGGTAATTCCATAGCTTTTAGCCATCTGCTCTGCGGTATCACCCATCCGTAGTCCAGTCGAATATTCGGCGATGGCTGGCGACACTGGCAACAGGTCGTTAAAGCGCAGTTGAGCAAACAAGGCCAGTCGTTGCCTCAGGTTACGGGCTTTAGTGAGATCCACCAATATACGAGCCAGTCGCTTGCTGACACCAATGGGTAATACCGACGATGAATCCGCACCTCCCGCAATACCTACCTCAATTGTACCGGCCATAATACTTTCTGCCACATTGGCTACCGCCTGAAAACTGCTAGCACAGGCACGTGAAACGCTGTAGGCATCGGTATGAACGCTCATGCCTGTTCCCAGGACAATTTCCCGTGCAATATTCGGCGCTTCAGGCATCTGAATCACTTGACCAAAAACCAGTTGCTCAACAAGTTCCGAGTCAATACCGCTACGTATCAATAGCTCTGTGACTACCAGTTTGCCCAATTCCAAAGCCGGTATACCACGATACGCCGTTGCCTGACGGGCAAACGGGGTACGTAACCCATTGACAATCGCAATGCGATCGCCCCGACGGGTTACCATTGGTAATACCTCGCCCATAAATACTCCTGCTGATATTAAGAAGAGGGGTACGACTGATATGATTTGATTTCATTGTTAGCTACATTATTACAACCAACAAACCAATAAGTAATAAAAATAGACGCTATCCACGTTTTATGGCGAGCTTTGCTGAATAAAAAACAAGATCAGGAATGAGGTATTAAAAAGAAGTTAAGAAAGGGGGAAAGCATCCCCCTGACAGGAAAGGAATTAACGCAGACCTAACTGAAAAATCAACGTTTCAGCCTGGCAACTGAAAATGAAATTCATGTCCAGTTTTACCCCGCCTTCCACATCTGACAACGTGCTGCTAATGATGCAGGGGTCTGATTCTACCGCCCGCGCTTTATCCGACAACGCTTTTTGCATGGATTCTGCTTCAGCACGAGCAACAAATACATGGCTATAAGAGGCCGTACAGTCAGTGTTGTCTATCACCGTACCTACATCAACACAACAACAAGCAGCTGTTTCTTCGGCATGGCAATTATTTATTACATTTGTCATCGCAAAACTCTCCTACGGCAATAACCTGACGGGCAGGCACGACCTAGATCGTAAAATGATATCTTCCAGCTCATTTTACTCGTCACTGAGAGATATCACTAGAATTTACTGGTCACCGGGATATTAAGTGAAACCGATCACATTTCTGGATGGCTTACCAAAAAAGAAAATGTAAATAAATATAAAGAAAGCTATCATTTTCGTTATATTTTACTCACTTTACGCATAATTTTGCTAACAATTTTAACATTTTAATAAAATATTCTTAGCTTTGTTTTTTATATTTTTGTCACTGGGCCTACTCTGCTTGCCCGTAGCCCTCCCTGAAGTGCACATCCTTTGTTACATGTACAACAGCGTTAAATAACGAGCAGATGATGAGGTTTTGGTCATGAACAACCAGAAAAGTTCGCTAAAAAAATGGTCACTTGCTGCCGTTGTGACCATGATATCCACTAATGCTTCCGCTGCCGGTTTTCAACTCAATGAATATTCATCATCAGGTCTCGGACGCGCTTTCTCTGGCGAAAGTGCCGTAGCTGATAACGCAACGTCCGGCAGCCGTAACCCGGCGACTATGACGTTGTTTGATCGTCCGGCATTCTCTGGTGGCGTGACCTATATTAATCCTGATATCAATCTATCTGGCTCCAGTTCCAGTGGCCAGGATGCGGGGGCAAAAAACATTGCCCCACATGCCTGGGTGCCGAATCTCCATTTCATTATGCCGTTGAATGAGCAGTGGGCCGTAGGCGCTTCTGCCGTCACCTACTATGGTTTGTCGACTGAATTCAGTGACAATTACTCTGCAGGCTCAATCGGTGGCAAAACCGATTTGTCGACGTCGAACCTAAACCTCAGCGCCGCCTATCGGCTTAATAAACATTTCAGTTTTGGCCTGGGAATCGACGCCGTTTATGCCGACGCAAAAATCGTGCGTAATGCAGGTGAAATCGGACCAGCATTTGGTCTGAGTTCTTCTGCTGAAATCACCCGACTTGAAGGCAATGAGTGGGGATATGGCTGGAACGCGGGCATCCTGTACGAGTTAGATCAAAACAATCGTTTCGGCTTTACGTATCGATCAAAAGTAGACATTGATTTTGATGGCAAATTCAGCAGCGCCATTTCCACCGCGGGTGCGACAATACCTGGGAAATTAACCCTTAATCTGCCGGAAATGTGGGAAGTCTCCGCTTACCACCGCGTAGCCCCGAAATGGGCGGTTCACTACAGCCTCACTTACACCGGCTGGAGTCATTTCCAACAACTGAAAGCCACGGGTAGCAATGGACAAACGCTGTTTCTTAAAGATGAAAGTTTCCATGATGTCTACCGTATTGCACTGGGAACGACCTATTACTTTGACGATAACTGGACGTTCCGCACCGGGATTGCCTATGACGATAGTCCGGTTCCTTCCGATAAACGCACTATCTCCATCCCCGATCAAGATCGTTTATGGTTGAGTGCCGGTACCACTTATGCGTTTAATAAAGATATGTCTGTCGACGTCGGGGTGTCTTACATGCACGGACAAAAAGTGAGCATAACGGAGCCGGGAGTGAGTGCGTCTTTACCTTCCTATAGTTTCACTTCCAAAGGTAAAGCCTGGCTTTATGGCGTCAACGTCAACTACAAATTCTGATCACTGCCTTTAGTTCATCATGGCGTAGACAATTCTCGTCAGCCAAGAGACCGGAATACCCAGGCAACGACCACGTTTGGCATCTACAGGGAACCAAACATGGTGTTCCGGTTCAAGTGAACGGCATCACGCAACAGCACCGTTCAGACTCGATAATTGCCAACCTCTCCGGTCCCGGCTGGGACTCTCTGGAGAACAAACTGGCATAGTTATTTGCCTGAATCTATCTCACTCAAGCTACTTTCAATTGATTTCGCATTGGGATTCACCTGTGGCGTGAACTTGCCATCATTAGCCAGGAAATTATTATGTTGGAAGTATGCATCGCGAACCACCAAATAAGGATCTGACGAATTACGCAGCAAGCCATCGGAATCCAGCAACTGGGCCCGACTTTCCAATCCTTCCAGCACCCACTTCCCGGCCGACATCCAAAAGGTTAGATAGCTCAATGGCGGATAAAGCGTATCCACTACATCGCCACCATCTTCACGGATTGTCGCACTACCATAACCCGGCAAAACAATGTAAGGGCCATAACCCACGTCATAATACCCGAGCGTACTGCCGAAACGGAGTGGTTCGTCCTTCGCCAGTTTAGGATTCGCCATAGACGCCACATCAATAAAACCGCCCATTCCCAGCAAAGTGTTAAGAAAGAAACGGTTAAAATGCACCATTGCTCTATAAGGATTGCCTTCGATAAAATAGTTAATCATGGCAGCTGGCTCAGCCAGGTTGGTGAAAAAGTTATCAAGTCCATTACGCGCAGGCTGCGGCAGATAATCACGCCAGACGACAGCGGCAGGACGAACCAGATAGGGATCCAGGACATAATAGTTAAAGTTGAACATAGAACGGTTAAAGCCCTCAAAAGGGTCTGAACGCTGTGGTGGAGCAGACTCCTTGGAACTGGCGCATCCGACGAGCAATAAACTCGTCAATATCACTCCACTCAGGCGGAAATTCATAATAGTTCTCCCTGATCATTTTCGTGTAGCCATTTGGCAGAAATGTGTATTTACTTTCTCAGTTAAAAATGAATTAAGAAAATAAAGTGATAGCCTTTCTAACAGTGTAACATTTTATTTCACCGCATCTACTTTGCCTACAATTGCAGATACTTGATCTCACTTCAGCGGCGGTGAAAATCAGGTCCAAAGGCCCATTATTTCAGTATGAGGATCCTGCTGTAACCAATTGTGTAGCGCTAGCGCCAAATGTGCGATTTCTTCACAATTGAGTGATTGGCATGCATGTTCCCGCTACATTTTTCTCAGCATGGTGCACTAATCAGACAGTTAAGCCGCGGCTCAGTAATATTTGTGCAGTAAATAGACGAAGCTCAGCAACCCTCAAGCAGACCATAAAAGTGATAAACAGTTTCCACCATTAAACGCTGGACGATACCTTCATGGTCATTCCCGCAGCGGCGTTAGACATGCATCTGGTCACTTTCATATTTTCTCACTTTTGAATTTTGTTGCCGAATTATTCCGCGACGAGGTGGTAAGCACCATCCAGACCATGTCTGGCGCTACCACAAGACTCAACCTACTGATTAGCATAGATACAAATTAGGTGCAGTGCTTCCATATCGAAAGTTTATCACCACTTTTTGTGACAGTAATAATACCACAGGTGACTATTGTCCACTGCCAAAGGGTTACGTCTCATATTGGCGTATCAGGCAGCGAGGTTTACGGATGCAGAGGCACTGGATGTTGGCAACCATGGACACTCAGATAACGACACCACCGCCAAAAGCGAAGAAAAATCCTATAAGAGAAAAATAATCACGGCCGAGTGGTGGCGGATTGAGCAATCGAGCCGATAAGTGCTTATGATCAAGGCAGAATTGAGTATAATGACCCCCCTTAACGTCCCCATAGTTAAACGGATATAACAAGCCCCTCCTAAGGGCTAGTTGCAGGTTCGATTCCTGCTGGGGACACCATATGTTAACCTCCAAAAGTATATAAAAACTCACTTACCCCATTACTTTCAGCCAGTTACCCTTGTCTTATAGTCTCCTTCCGTCTCTAGTCGGCTCGGAAAATCCACACTGTTTGATACATATGTTGGTATGTTTGCAGATACCATCATCAGAAGGTTTTTACTATGGCGCTCACTGAGTTAAAAGTAAGAAATGAAAAGGCTGCTGAGAAGCCTGTCAAAATGACAGACGGTGATGATATGCACCTTTTGATCACAATGAACAATTCTAAATACTGGCGTTTCCAGTATCGCTTCGGTGGCAAACAGAAAATTCTCGCACTCGGTGTTTATCCTGAGGTGAGGTTACCAGAAGCCAGACGCAGAAGAGACGAAACCCGACAACTCGTTGCAAAAAATATTGACCCCAGTGAAAAACGCAAAGCTTACAAAATCGAAGCAAGGGGCTACTGACTTTTGAGAAAGTGGCAAGAGACTCGCATTCCAGTAACAGAACCTGGTTCTGACAGCCATAGAACTACTGTATTGAACAGCCTTATTACCCATGTGTTTACTGTAATCGGCAAACGTAATGTTTCAGAACTAAAAACCTGTGATTTACTGGTTCCACTGAAAAAAGCAGAAGCAACAGGTTACACTGAACTCGCTTTGCGTTTGCAACAACGAATAACTGCGATAATGAGATATGCAGTTCACAATGCATTGATTGGACAACATCCTGCCTATGATCTCGCTGGTGCGGTGATCTCCACTAAGAGTGTCCATATCCCCACCCTTTCTCTGGAAAGTCTGCCAGAACTTATGCACCACCTTGAAGCTTATAAAGGAAAAGGCATCACACAAATTTCAGTCCAGCTTACACTCCTGACATTTGTGCGTTCGAGCGAATTAAGGTTTGCAGGCTGGTCAGCGGTGGATTTCAAAAATGCACTATGGACTATCCCTGATAGAACGTGAGCCTGTCCTCTTTTTCAATCACATAACTATTATAATAATATGAATATTCCTTTATATTTTATTTAATAAATACAAAAAATAATCGTTGTATAAATAAACTTTAAGTTTTATTAAGTTAATGGAGGCGACATCACGACTTGCAGAGCTGTCGGCAAGTGTCGGAGTCAGGCGATTTATATTTGCCTCAAGCTGTAGCCTCGGCGTTGTGCCTGATCCAACACGCGGATAAAATATCAATAGCCGGTGAAATATTTAATATTGGTGACAATCATCAGAATATGACGCTGGGAGTGCTCGGTGAAAAGATCAGTGAGGCTATTCCTGCTGTTAAGATAAATATCCAGGGAGCTGTAACAGACCAGCGAAGCTATCGGGTTTCTTTTCGTAAAATTTGCTCGCGGCTGAAATTTACAGGAATATGCTCCGTCATATTCCTGGCATTGAGCTCCAGACAATACCTGAATATGCCAGGACAACGTTCAAGGATATCTCCCTGGTGATTGACAGAGACCTTTTTGGGTGTGATAGGGATGAACTGGCTGCCAACATGCAGAAGGAAGAGATCCCCACGCGAAAAGACTTTCCCCCGCACTTCATCTGATGAAAGCATTCAGGGAATATTCCACCGGTTCACTGCCCCATACCGAACGGATCATGGCCGGGATTTTATGCCTGCCTCTGTACCCAGGCCTGTCATCTCGGGACGCCGAAAAAATCTGTAAAGTTATTATTGAAATCCACCATCGCTGTCACGAAAACTTGCCAGCAGGGAATGAGAAATGAGCTATGTTCAACAGATGCGAAGCCTGATTGGTCACCGTTTACTTCTGCTGGCCGGCGCTAACGTGATTCTTACAGACTCCCACCAACGGATCCTTCTGCAACTGCGCCGGGATGGTACATGGGGGCTTCCTGGAGGACTTCTGGAGCCGGGAGAGTCCCTGGAAGAAACAGCGGTACGGGAGGTCAAAGAGGAAACCAACCTGGACGTCCGGCAACTGGCCTTGTTGGGTGTATTCTCTGGGCCGGAATACACTTTCACGCTCTGCAACCAAGATGAAATCAACGTAATTACATCTCTTTTTTGGGCCTGTGACTGGTCAGGAGAGATGGTCAATGATCCTGAGGAGGGTTTGGATCTCGCTTTTTTCTCTCCTGACAATTTGCCGGAAAACATGAATGACGAATACCGGGTGTATATAGGTCATTATCTGGAACGGTCAAAATGAGCCCGTCAGAAAGGGAGTGTTAGAAATTCCGTGGTGCGACACGAGGCTGTTCCTGCGATTGTTTCAGCCAGTATGTAGTAATCAGTGCGAAGAAACCTGCTGTCTCACCAGCAGTTCCCTACCCGGCTGTGCGTTGAGAGTAATTTCAATGTGCAAAGCGCCGGGGACAACGTAGCCACGGATTATCTGTAAGAGCGGACCGTGAGGTTCAATCTGAAACTGCCAGCCGCAGGCGGTGAAGGCGCCAGGGATAAGGGTATGGTCAGCATAAGCAAACCCCGATAAGCACCGTAATACTTAAGAAGCCAAAGCGGCTGTCAGGCTTCAGCCAAAAAGGCACGCGATCAGGTATGTTCTCTCACAGATGGGACATCGTGAGTGGTGTATCGCCGGTGTTAACGGGGGACCTAACCTCTTGAGTCACAGGAACGGAACGTGGTAATCCCGTACAACTCCGTAAGGTAGCGAACTCGTGAGAGCAAGCCATGGTTGTGCGGGAACGGGACGCTGGAAGAAGCGAATGATCGGTTGTAATGACCGATATACGGTTTTTTTTTTTTAACCGACCCGAAAGGGGGCTGACGTCCAGTGGGTCTTCTCTGGCGAGAAAATCGGGAATATCGACGTTATGAGGGAACGCAAATGACGCAGGCCACAAGCCAATGCGGTGCACCTTCAGCATCGTCCATGTGGTCATCGATCGACTGGCAACAGGTGGAGGATGATGTATTTCGATCACAGATGCGTATCGCCAAGGCAACCAAAGCACAGCGCTGGAATAAAGTGTGTGTGCTCCAACGACTTCTTACCCGGTCTCATCAGGCGAAGTTGTTGGCAGTGAAACGCGTCACATCGAACCGGGGGCGTAATACTCCAGGTATTGATGGCGCATTATGGGTAAATCCGCAGCAAAAATGGCAAGCGGCTCAAGCGCTGACCTGCCGGGGTTATCAGGCTCAGCCTCTAAGACGTATCCATATTCCCAAAAAGAATGGCAAAACAAGGCCGTTAGGGATCCCAACGATGCATGATCGTGCCATGCAGGCACTTTTTCTATTGGCAACAGAACCCGTGGCAGAGACTACAGCTGATCATCACTCGTATGGTTTTCGGCCAAAACGCTCAGCCGCAGATGCAATAGAACGGTGTTTTGTGGTGCTGGCTCAGAGGTCATCAGCGCAATGGATCCTCGAAGGGGATATTAAAGGCTGTTTTGATAACATCAGCCATGACTGGATGATACAACATCTCCGCGTCGAGCGCAGAGTACTCGCGCAGTGGCTGAAGGCAGGGTTTGTGGAGAAAGGGCAGCTTTTCTCAACCGCTGCAGGGACGCCGCAGGGTGGAATAATTTCCCCTTGTCTGGCTAATGGCGTTCTGGACGGCATGGAATCAATGCTGAAAAGCATCACGAGACCCGCTGATAAAGTTCATATGGTCAGGTACGCCGATGATTTTGTGATAACCGGAAGTTCAAAAGAACAGCTGGAAAACATGATCAAACCGGCAGTAACGGTATTCCTGCAGGAAAGAGGGTTAACGTTATCTGAAGAAAAGACTTCGATCGTTTCAATCTCGCAGGGATTTGATTTTCTGGGGTTTAATGTTCGCAAGTATGGAAACAAATTGCTGATTAAACCTGCAAAAAGCAGCATCAAATCTTTCCTTGATATTATTCGAAAAGAGATCAAAGCAGGCATAGCTTTACCCACTGCAACGTTACTAGGCCTTCTCAACCGCAAACTGATGGGTTGGGTAAACTATTATCGACACGTGGTGGCAAAAGCCGTCTTCAGTAAAATTGACGCCGTCATTTTTCGGGCGCTCTATCGGATGATAAGGCGAAAACATAGCAGGAAATCGGCCGGCTGGCTCTGCCGAAAGTATTATGGCAGCAGAGGATTGCGACGCTGGATATTTCACGCGGTCTATCGGGTGAAAAGTGGCGAAATCAGGACCATCAGCCTGAAACAAGCTTCGGCAACGCCAATACGACGTCACAGACAAATCCGTTCAGCCGCCAATCCTTACGATGTGGAATACCTTGATTACTTTAAAGAGCGAATGCGGAAATATCCTTCACAACAGTGGGTTGCTGGGTCAGGTATCTCTGGCCTTATGGAGGGCTTGAGCCGTGTGCAGGAAAACTTGCACGCACGGTTCTGAGGAGAGGGAGTCGCAGAAATGCGGCTCTCTTATCCGACTCATTCCAGTAATATATCATCAAAAAGGAATGACAAATGTCCCAACCCTTTGATTTCGACAAAGCCCTGAAAGCGCTACAGTCCGGTCAGTCACTGACCGGCAAAGATGGCATCTTAACCCCGTTAATCAAACAGTTAACTGAAGCAGCCCTGTCTGCGGAACTTGACTCCCATTTGGCTTCAGATGTGGAAGCCAACCGTAAAAACGGCTCTGGTAAAAAAACCATTAAAGCCCCGACCGGCAGCTTCGAACTGACGACTCCGCGCGATCGTAATGGCACTTTTGAGCCTCAACTGGTGAAAAAGCATCAGACCACACTGTCCGATGAGATCGAGCGCAAAATCATTCGTCTGTTTGCGCTGGGGATGAGTTACCAGGATATCAGCCGGGAGATTGAAGATTTATACGCATTCAGCGTGTCTACCGCCACCATCAGTGCCGTCACCGATAAAGTCATTCCTGAGTTAAAACAGTGGCAACAGCGCCCGCTGGAGAAAGTTTATCCTTTCGTCTGGCTGGACGCCATTCACTATAAAATCCGCGAGGATGGCCGTTACCAGAGCAAAGCCGTTTACACTGTGCTGGCGCTGAATCTGGAAGGCAAAAAAGAAGTTCTGGGTCTGTATCTGTCGGAAAGCGAAGGGGCAAACTTCTGGCTATCTGTATTAAGCGATCTGCAAAACCGTGGCGTTGAAGACATCCTGATAGCCTGCGTGGACGGGCTGACTGGGTTCCCGGAGGCGATAAACAGCATTTATCCGCAGACAGAGGTGCAGTTGTGCGTTATTCACCAGATACGCAACTCGATTAAATACGTGGCCTCAAAGCACCATAAAGCCTTCATGTCCGACCTGAAGCCGGTGTATCGTGCAGTGTCAAAAGAAGCCGCAGAAACGGCACTGGATGAGCTGGAGGCCAAATGGGGTCAGCAATATCCGGTGGTGCTCCAGTCATGGCGGCGCAAGTGGGAAAACCTGTCAGCGTACTTCCGCTACCCGGCTAACATACGCAAAGTGATCTACACAACCAACGCGATAGAATCGGTGCACCGTCAGTTCAGGAAACTGACCAAAACCAAAGGCGCTTTTCCGAATGAAAACAGCCTGTTGAAACTGCTTTATCTGGGACTGATGAATGCACAGGAGAAATAGACAATGCCGATCCAGAGCTGGAATTTGACATTGTCGCAGTTAGCCATTTATTTTGAAGGGCGACTGAATAGTGTGATAACGCTATAGAGTTTTTAACGTGACACAGAATTCTGAACGCTCTCGTCAGAAACGAAACATGTCGGTGTTTTTGAGCGGGCTTCGGCCCGCTTTTCGTCGTGAAAGAATGCCGTAATAGTGTCTTCTTTGTCCTTATTGCTGTATATGGCGTCAGATTTTTTCTCCAAGACTTACCTGAGCCATATTCCGGTCCCGTATATCTCTCTTTTCCGGTTTGCCTGCGGGCTTCCCATACTGCTATGGTGTCCTGCCAGGACTTTATCGCCTTAGTATCTTCCGTTGATCAGTTTTTCACTGCTGACTGATTTGATTGTCGATGAAACGCGATTTATGAGCTTCACTACCCTTCAGATCATAGCGATTTTCCCCATTCAGATGACGAAGAAATCCTGCTTATGAATACATCGTTTTGTCGCGGGGATGTCCATATTAGCTCTCCTTTAATTCCGTCTTTCGACATGAAATGTGGTCATTATCAGGAGAGCCAAAGGTATTATTTTTGAGAAGCGTCCAGGGCCTGTGAAATGTCATCAATGATGTCTTCAACACTCTCAATACCGACAGAAATCCTGACCAGGTCCTCACTCACACCGGCGCGAGCCAACTCATCCGGGTTAAGCTGTCGGTGGGTTGTACTGGCAGGATGACAAGCCAAAGACTTGGTATCACCGATATTAACCAGTCGTAAGATCATTTTTAATGCGTCGATGAAATGTCCACCGGCATCTTTGCCCCCTTTTATTCCAAAACTCACAATCCCTGAAGCCTTGCCAGACGTTATTTTTTCACAGTTCGACTTATAAGGACTGCCAGGAAGCGCGGCGTAGTTAACCCAGTTAACCAAAGGATGATTCTGAAGAAAAGCGGCTAACGCCTGTGCATTGCTACAATGCTTCTCCATGCGAAGACTTAATGTTTCAAGCCCTTGAAGCAATAAAAAGGCGCTATGCGGCGAGAGTGCAGCACCAGTGCTACGCAGCGGTACGACACGGCAACGGCCTATATAAGCCGCAGGACCAAACGTTTCGGTATAAATCACGCCATGATAAGAAGGATCGGGTTCGCTCAATAAACGAAAGCGAGACTTATTGGCAACCCAATCGAACTTTCCTGAATCGATAATTATTCCGCCAATAGTCGTACCATGTCCGCCAATATACTTAGTCAGTGAATGAACCACGATATCGGCACCGTGTTCGAAAGGCCGGCACAATACAGGCGTTGCCACCGTATTATCCACGATCACGGGGATACCATGCCGGTGAGCAATTTGTGCAAGACGGGCAATATCGACAATGTTACCTGCTGGGTTGCCTATAGATTCACAAAACAGTGCTTTCGTGCGATCGTCGATAAGCGATTCAAGCCCGTCAAAATCATCAAAGTTAGCCATACGGACTTCAACGCCCTGACGAGGTAGCGTGTGTGCAAAGAAGTTATAAGTACCGCCATAGAGCTGGCTGGTACTGACGATATTATCGCCGACTTCAGTCAATGCCTGTATGGAATAGGCGATGGCAGCCATACCAGAAGCAACCGCCAAAGCACCGACACCGCCTTCAATGGCGGCGAGCCTCTGTTCAAGCACGTCAGTCGTTGGATTCATAATGCGACTGTAGATGTTGCCTGCCACTTTTAGATCGAAAAGATCAGCGCCGTGTTGAGTATCATCAAAGGTGTAAGAGGTTGTCTGATAGATAGGTACAGCGGCCGATTTCGTGGTCGCTTCTGATACATAGCCGTGGTGTAAAGCCAGCGATTCCAGTTTCATAAAGTAGTCTCTATGTGTGATGTCAGTAGGCAATTCATCCGTAGAATACGATGTTATCTATAAAATTCGTTATAAATAAAAAGCATTACATTATATATACCGTGGTAATTCTCGGCGAAAACCGATGTGTTCATAAATAAAATTTTCTCGTCATCTGAACTGAGTAAGGTGAGTAAAACTGGCATGAATAGCTTTACAGCCTATAGTCGTACCGATTTGATGAGTTTTATTTTTTATCCGGCAAAATACATACAGGAGAGACAATGAGAAATTTGACCTTCAAGGCAGGGACACTGGTCGTATTGCTGGCCTTAACTGGCTGTGCACAACAAGCGCACCAGGAAGCACAAGCACAGGCCACATTATCCAATCAGAGCGTGCTGGCGCTTAACTGGTTCCAGGAATCAGGCGAATATCAGGCATTATGCTATCAAGCATTTAACACCGCACGGAGTGCTTTTGATAATGCATCCGCCGCGCCAGGCAAGAAAAAGGTTGTCGTAGTTGACCTTGATGAAACCATGCTGGATAACAGTCTTTATAGCGGCTGGCAAGTCAAACATGACCAACCTTTTGATAGTAAAAGCTGGGCAAAATGGATTCAAGCCAAACAGGCATCAGCTATTCCAGGCGCGGTGCAGTTCGCCAATTATGTTAACAGCCACGGCGGGAAGATGGTTTATATCTCAAACCGTCAACAATCAGAATTTAATGATACCCGCGATAACATGATTAAGTTGGGTTTCCCCGGTGTATCAGCGCAAACTGTATTGCTAAATACCGGGAATTCGAACAAGCAGGAACGCTTTAACGCCGTCAAGTCAGCCGGAAACGATATCGTGCTATATATCGGCGATAATCTGAATGATTTTGGCGCCACCACTTACCATAAGGAAAATGCGGAGCGACGTGAATTTGTCCGTCATAACCAGACTAAATTTGGTACACAGTTTATTGTGTTACCCAATCCCTTGTATGGTGACTGGGAAAGCGGTATGAGTAAGGGCTATAACACACTCACCCCGGCACAAAAACTACAGGTTCGGGATAGATCCATTCAGTCCTGGTCAGGGCAGTAAATATAATCAAAAAGGCCGTATGTTACCTACGGCCTTTTTATATTACCGTTTATCTAGCTGGTTTACTGCGGGACACCATTTAGCGCGATGCCTATTTCCCACCCGCCAGATCGATAAAACTCCCAGTAACATAAGAAGCCTCATCAGACAGCAACCAGGCTATCGCTTGTGCGACCTCGACAGGCTGGCCGCCGCGTTTCATCGGTAGATTATCTTTTATCCTATCGACGCGAGTGGCTTCTCCACCATCAGCATGCATTTCGGTATAAATGAATCCAGGACGAATGGCATTAACCCGTATTCCTTGCCCGGCAACTTCCTGCGACAAGCCGATCGTCAGAGTATCAATTGCCCCTTTCGAGGCAGCATAATCAACATATTCATGTGGCGAACCCAGCCGGGATGCGGCAGATGATACATTGACAATGGCACCGCCCTGCCCGCCATGTCTGAAGGCCATACGTTTGACCGCTTCACGTGCACAGAGAAAACTCCCCACCACATTGGTGGCAAATATCGCGTTCAGACGATCAGCATTCACCTGCTCAATGGTTGCCTGTGGTTTAAGGATCCCGGCATTGTTCACCAAACCAGACAGGCACCCCAGATCTTTGTCGGTTTGTCGGAACAGTTCCAGCACCTGTTCTTCATCTGCGATGTCAGCCTGAACGGCGATAGCCTTACCACCTTTATGACAAATAGCCGCAATAACCTCTTGAGCGCTGTCTTTACGAGTATGGTAACCAATACAGATTTTATGCCCTTTGTCAGCGAGATAGAGTGCTGTTGCGCGACCGATACCACGAGATCCCCCGGTAATCAGGGTAATTTTATCCATTATTTTCCGACCTTGAATATCAGAGAAGATACGGCGATAAGTAAGCCAGTTTAAAAGGAGGGGGTCACGCCGGGATAGAAAAGGAGACAGTCACAGGAGACGCGGAACGTCTCCCCAGACAATGTGATCAAGGTGCGATTTTTTCAGCAAATTCAGCCAGACGTTGCAGCCCATATTCCCACGGACCGAAACCGGACTCCGCGTTAATATGTCCCCCTTCGCCAACATCCACCAGTTCACTACCCCAGGCCTTCGCCCAGTATTTTGCGCGGGAAAACGTCATTAACGGATCATTGTGGCTGGCAAATGCCAAACTGGGCACTGTTAGCAAATCTGGATGAATACGATCTTCAATTTCAAAACGCATAGGTTCCGCAGGTGCTACCAACATCACCCCGACAATGCCTTCCATTTTCTGCTGCACGACATAGCAGGAAGCCAGTGCCCCAAAGCTGTGACCGACTAAAATCGCCGGCTGGGTACAGGCCGACAGCTCACGGCGAATCGCCAACACCCAACGATCAAGATCTGCCTGATACCACTCTTTCTGACGAATACGCTGCCAGAAAGGGAATCGTTGTTCCCAACAGCTTTGCCAGTGTTCGTCATCACTGTCACGTAATCCCGGCACCAATATCATCGTTAAGCGTTGGTCAATTTCCGCCAGCCGCAGGTCCACTTCTGTTTTCTGCATCAGGCTCAGTTTCTCCCTGTTGATTAACTGTATCAATGGAGCGGGCATAACAGCTTGACTCACTTGGCCACACGGCATCACCGTCGAACGGGCCTCATCCTCTTGTGCCGACTCCATTTTGTTAACATCCGGTAGCAACATTGTTCCAGATATAAGTTACCAGCCTACCACGTGATCATCGATTTGTATCGGGGTTATACAAGCAGATACCAGCTTTAGTGTAACAACCGAACTTTGCAGCTTTTCCCTTTGATTTTCCCTTGTTGAAGCTGTTGCAAAGCACGCTTGGCACTACTTTTACGAATAGCCACGTAAGCATGAACCGGGAACAGGTCGATTTTACCCACCTCCGCCGCGGTTAAGCCAGCGTCCCCTGTCAGGGCACCAAGAATATCACCCGGACGGATTTTAGCCTTACGCCCTCCGTCAATGCACAGCGTGACCATTTCCGGCTCCAGCGCCACCATGCCACCACCTACCGATGCTGCCTGGCGCCAGTTCACGGTAATACCGAGATAATCTTCCAGCAGATGAACACGATTCATCTCCTCCGGCGTACACAGACTGATCGCCAACCCTTGCATACCCGCCCGCCCGGTACGTCCGATACGATGGACATGCACTTCAGGATCAAACGCCAGTTCGAAATTCACCACCAGTTCCAGTTGCTTGATATCCAGCCCTCGTGCGGCCACATCAGTTGCCACCAGCACACGACAGCTGTGATTGGAAAAACGGACCAACACCTGATCGCGATCCCGCTGCTCCATATCGCCATGCAGTGCCAGCACACTGATATCCTGTGCGGCCAGCGCGTCGAACACGCTCTGGCACTCACGTTTGGTATTGCAAAACACCACGCAGGAGGCCGGCTGATGCTGGCTCAATAGTGCAACCAGCAGCGGAAGCCGACGTTCACGGGATGTTTCGTAAAAATGCTGCTCAATAGCGGTCTCATCGTGTTCTTCATCAACTTCGATACTGACTGGCTGACGCTGTACCCGGGCGCTGATACGCGCAATTTCCGCCGGATACGTAGCGGAAAACAACAGCGTCTGTCGCTGAGATGGCGTATGGCTGATCACATTATCAATCGCCTCGGTAAACCCCATATCCAGCATACGATCGGCTTCATCCAGTACCAGAATTTTCATCGCGGCCAAAGACAATGACCCTTTGCGCAGATGCTCCTGAACCCGACCTGGTGTTCCCACCACGATGTGAGGCGCATGAACCAGCGAATCTAGTTGTGGCCCCATCGGCTGCCCACCACACAGGGTCAGGATTTTAATATTTTGGGTAAACCGCGCCAGTCGACGCAGCTCTTTGCTTACCTGATCGGCCAACTCTCGCGTGGGGCATAACACCAACGACTGAGTGGTAAATGAACTTGTCTCGATGGTGTTTAGTAGACCAATACCAAAAGCGGCCGTTTTACCACTGCCGGTTTTGGCTTTGGCCCGCACATCTTCACCGCGCAGAATGGCGGGTAACGCAGCCGCTTGCACGGGTGTCATCGCGGCATACCCCAGTTCCTGCAAATTGGATAATTGCGACGCTGGAAGTGGGAGAGAAGAAAAATCGGTGGAAATCAAGGTAAGTGCTCCCGTTAGCGAAGGCGACGCCAGCCCATCGCCAGCGTAAAACGACAGACATCATACCAGAATCGCTCTCCTGACCGTGCGGCAAAATAACACCGTTCGTTACATCATCGTTCCGAAACCATATTCGGCCAGACAGCACTGTGCCGTTTCAGACAGCAGGTAACGCGCCAGTAATACCGCTTCTGGCTGCTCAGGTTTGAGCGTTGCCAACATATATTCTGCCGTAACGGCATAAGGTGCTGCCAGTTTAACAATGTGCAGTTCGGGATAACGTCGCATCTGTGGAATGTAGTTGGCATAACCGATATGGATATCACTCTGTCCGGTAAGGATCAGGTTAGCGCTAGCTATCGTCCCCGCCGGAAGCAATGACGTGAGTCCCGCACCCAGTAAAGGTTTCGCCCTGCTGCGCAGCAGGTTTCCTTTACCGGGATGCAAACACTCGATCCGATCAAAAAACTGATGTGCATAATCGCCACCAGGATCACTACCCGGTGTAGAAGTTGATAGTGTGAAGCGCGAATCAAGCAACGTTGACAACCAGTCTTGTCCGGTCAATGCGGGATCATTGCGCATCACTATGCACAGCTGATTGGTCGCAAAACGAGCCGTTTTCCCGGTCATTCCCTGCGACTGTAAGCGTAACGGATGCCCACAGTCAGCGGAGGCAAACAAATCGGCGACACCCCCGCTCATCAGTTGTTGGCACAACAACCCCGCAGGGCCAAACGTGGGTTCTGTTTCCACACCATAGCGTTGTGTGAATGTTTTCAGCAGCACGCTGAAAGGTTGTCTCAGACTTCCTGCGGCAAAGACACGTAATGCCCGATTCATCAGGACTCCATCGCCGTAAACAGAGGGATCAAGGTACGATAATGCTGTTGAGCGAACGCAACAGTCAGCATTTTGACCGGGATGCCATACAACCGGGTCAGATTGTCTTCCGTCAGAACGTCACCATTTAGCCCGTGTAGACATTCACCGTCATTCATCAGCAATAGTGAGCGCTGCGCGATCATCATCGCCTGCGCGGGATCGTGGGTGGAAAACACCACGCTAATCCCCTGCTCCTTTGCCAGCCGTCGCAGCAGTTGCAACACGCTGGCCTGATGCTGTAAATCCAGTGCCGCCGTAGGTTCATCCAACATCAGGATCTGGCACTCCGTGGTCAGCGCCCGGGCAATCAATACCTGCTGTTGCTGCCCGCCGGATAGCGTGTTGAATGGTCGATCCGCCAGACCCATCAGATCCAGTTGAGATAATGCTGCGTTAGCCAGTGCGATATCCTGCGCTGAAGGCATGGATAACCAGCCAATCTTACTTGCCCGTCCCATCAGTACAATATCCAGCACACTGTAGGCAAAAGATGGCGCAAAGCGCTGTGGCACAAACCCGATACTGCCATAACGTGTCACACGGCCAGCTAACGGTGATAAATACCCAAGCAGCGTATGCATCAGCGTGGTTTTCCCTCGTCCATTGCCCCCCAGTATGGCGGTAATCTCACCAGCCTGAATGTGGAGATTCAACGGAGCAAACAGCGCTTGCCTGGCAGAATAACCACACCCCAGATTTTCTGTTGTCAACATCGGGGCAGTCACAGTCGATTCTCCCTTCGGTTACGGCACAGCAACAGCACGACTATCGGTGCGCCCAACAATGCCGTAATGATACTAAGTGGTAACTCCGCCGTCGTCAGGCTGCGGGCCACATCGTCAACCAACACCATAAAACCGCCGCCCAACCACATCGATACAGGCAACAGACGACGATGATCCGGACCGACCCACAAGCGCGCGAGATGAGGAACCACCAGGCCCACCCAACCAATACAGCCGCTTACCGCAACCTGTGCGGCGACAATCAGCGCGCAGAGCGTCAGGATCAACCAACGTAACAGCGGAACGGGAATACCCAACGTGGTGGCATCCTGTTCTCCCATGGAAAGCACATTGATGCGCCAGCGTAATCGCAGTAAAAGTCCACCGGCCACCGTCAACGATGCGGCCAGCATCATCACTTTATCCCATTGTGCCGTAGCGAAACTGCCTAACAACCAGAATATGATGCTGGGTAGTTTTTCTTCCGTGTCCGCCAGATATTGCATCAGACTGACTAACGCGCCGAAAAAACCGCTGAGCAGTACCCCTGCCAGAATTAATACCAGAATCTGTTGCCTGCCCAGCAGTGACGCGATCATAAACACCAACAGCAGGGCTACCATGCCGGCGGTAAACGTGGACAGTAGTAACAACAAAGGCGGCCAGCCAAACAGGATAGCCAATGTGCCACCGAAAGCGGAACCAGCCGACACGCCAATAATGTGTGGATCAACCAGCGGGTTACGAAACACCCCTTGTAATGCGGCACCACATAGCGCCAGCCCACTACCGGCGCACAATGCCAACAATACGCGCGGTAGCCGGACATCCCACACCACCTGCCTTTCCACCTCAGTGAGAGTCGAATCTACGCCAGTAAACGGTGAAATCAGAATCGACACAATACGCTCGATAGGCAGCTCAAACTGACCCACCGCGAGCGATCCCACGGCGATCAGTAACGTCATGAGTACAATCAACAACAACGTGATTCGGTAACTGCCCCTCATCATTTTACTGTAGCGAGAACAGCGGGTTGGTAATCCGTACGATAAAAGCGCCGATAGTAGTCATTGGCGGCACGCTGCATATTGATATCCTTAAAACGCGCCGGATAAAGCTGCTTTGCCAACCATAATTCACCAATCGCCAGTGCTTCCGGCATTGGATAGCCCCAGGCTTTGGCATATTCAGGCATCAGATATACCCGGTGATGTTTCACCGCATCAATCGACTGCCATGCCGGATCATGCATGATTTGTCCCACCACATCCGGGTAACGGTTCTGCACTAAAATGACCTGTGGATTCCATTGCAGTACGCTCTCAATCGATACCTGCCGAAATCCTTTCACCGAAGCGGCAGCAACATTGATAGCCCCGGCATGGGACATCATCAGCCCGGTATATTTACCTGATCCGTAGGTCGTGAGATCAGGATTCGCAATATAAACACGCACCCGTTTGTTCAGCGGAATATCGTTTAAACGCGCCGCCACGATACGGCGCTGTTTAAACGTGTAAGCAATCAGCGCATCTGCCTGTGACTGGCGATTTACTACGTTGCCAATCAGACGAATACCGGCTTTCAGTCCCTCGTTATAAGCCACATTTTCATCATCCATCGCCGGATTCATCTTATCCGCCTCACTGGCTTTATCCTGACGCAACGAAACCGCAATCACCGGAATGCCTGCATGTTCAATCTGCGACAGCATCTCGGGCGGCGCATAGTTAGCGACAAACACCACCTGCGGAGCCAGTTTAAGCAAGCTTTCAATGTTAACCTGCGTCAAGTCACCCGGCATTGGCAGCGTTGCCAGGCGGGGTGCCAAGCGTAAATAACCTTCACCCAACTGTTTTTTCCAACTGGACAAGACGCCGACCAGCGTGTCCTGTGCATCCAGTTGCACCAGCAGATTCAGCGTTTGGTGCTGCAAGACGACCACTCGGGTTACCTGGTCCGGTATGGTGACTCGACGTCCTAGTTGATCAGTAACCTGACGCGTTGCCCACCCCGATGTCGAAATCATGAAAAGCGCAATAATCAGTAATGACCGCCATTGTTTTTGCATCATTTTTCCCTTGCTAATCGTTATATATAAAACAATATAACGATTGAATGTATAAAAATACTGATCTCGCGCATTATTAGGCTTCAACCGACTGGGAATATGTCAATTAGTGATGGGGGAAAACGCCATAGCGGTAAGCTAAACATGGGGTAACAAACCATTGTCGTTCACTATTCTCGAAGGGGGAACATGTATCATCGAACGACCCGACGCGATACATCCGCCTACCTGAAAAATACAAACATTCATAGCCAGAAAAATAACGTCACGGCACGTAATATAGTGTAAATATTTTCAATACCGTTCCTTGTTTCAAAAGAGGTTTATCGCTTGAATTGACCCCACACCAGGCGTAAATTTAGCGCCAATTCCATCATGCCTGATATGCGTTCGAGGATGATACAGGGCACCGTCAGTGGGATAATTGTCGGTATGATACCCTGAACAATAAACGTGCAATCGCAATCGTTGCTCAATTGACTTTTTCTGGAGAAAAATAAATGAAGTACTTCTTTATGGAGGTTTCATTCATCCTGTTTTTGTGGGTAGGGACTTTCATACTGATGGTGGAGTAAACCCCGGTATGTCGACCGAGGATACCTCTTCATTCCTGGGGGAGTCCTGGCAATTACCCACTCAATCCACTAACGGTATTCAGTACCAAACTGATGCCGCCACCCAGCGCCAGCCAGGGGCCAAACGCCAGCGGCTGCTGTATATTCTGCCGCCGAGCACCACGCCACAACAGCGTCAGTAATAATCCCAGTGATGAAGCGATCAGCACCAGGTTTGGTAATGCCGACCATCCCACCCAAGCACCCAGTGCGGCCAGGAGCTTGAAATCACCGTATCCCAGAGCGTCTCTCCCCGTGAAGCGTTTAAACAGCCAATAAATCAACCACAGTGAAAGATAACCCGCCATTGCACCCACTACTGCCTGACCCAAGGGCACAAAGGTTTCAAACAGATTAAACAGAAGCCCCAGCCACAGCAACGGTAACGTCAACACATCCGGCAACCATTGGGTTCGGATATCAATCACCGCCAGCACTAACAGGAAGCAGAATAGTACCAGTCCTCCCAGTAACGCCAATCCCGGTGCCCACCAACTGCCAGCCAGTACAAATAGCAGCGCGGTACACACTTCAATCAGCGGATAGCGCCAGGAAATAGGTCGGAGACAACAGTGAGAGCGCCCACGCAACCACAGCCAGCTCAGCACAGGAACGTTATCTCTGAAACGCAGCGGTTGCTGGCAATCAGGGCAGGTAGAGGGCGGCCACCAGAGATCATAGCGAGAAACGGGCTCTGGTTCAGCCAGACCAAGATGAAAACAGGCTTCCTGCTGCCAGCGACGCTCCAGCATAATTGGCAAGCGATGGATGACCACATTGAGAAAACTGCCAATCAATAATCCGCACACAAACAGGGCGGCCTGCCATGTCCACGGAAATACAGTAGCAAATGTATTTAGATCCATCATGCGTTACTCCCCCCCTGTTCTCCCTGCTGCGATAACGATGCTGGCATAGCCTGGGTATCAAACCAAACATCACCGTAATCCGACGATGATGTTTGCACGGCATCTCGCATTTTGTGGCGAACCATCAATATGTTAGCCACCCTTTAATCGTTCCAGCAACAGTCGATTCACGTCTACATTTCCCGTACTGTTTTCCACCACGGCGACATCCAGTACCTGGGCAGTCACACCGTTTTTCTGCTCCAGTTCCAACAGCCAGCGCATCAAGGTATTAAAATCACTGCGAGACAATGTCACCGACACCTGATTTCCCTGCGGCTGTAAACGTTGAATGGTGATGCCATATTGTGCGGCGGTTTGCGGAATTAGTACTGTCAGGCTGACCTCCCGTCCACTCACCGGCGGTTTCCGTCCCCTCGATGTCGGTAGCCGCGCCGCCTGCTTCGGCATCCAACTGACCGTCTGTCGTTCACGTTCAATCATCCGCCGCCATTGCTGGCTTTGTCGTTGCCAGGGTTGCCACAGAAGGTAATACAGCAAGCACAGAACCACCAACCCCACACATACCAGCATCAACCCCCTCTCCCGAAGGCTCATACTCTGCCAGCGTTGCCGCAGTTCATTCATGGCTGACTCCTTAATAACAGTTGCCCTTCCACATGATCCTTTTCCTGCTTTATCTCACCCGGTGGAATCTGATAATAAGCCATCGCCTGCTGACGAAACTGCTCCATTTGTTCAAATGAATTAGCGCGTAGATTCAACCGCAACTCACCCCGGGCATGTTCATAAGACAGTGACTGTAATTGAATTCCGGCATTGTGAGCGACCAACTGCTGTAAGCGACTTATCTGTTCGGTCAGGGTAGCGGACGAATTCCCTACTTGGGCCTGCTGCAAATGACGTTGCATCTGCGCCCGTGGATTGACAACCGTGGTTTCCTCCGGGAACAGCTTGCGGTAAACACGGATACTCTCCTGATGCCAATAATTTGCCTGCTGATAAAGTTTATAATGTGACCAACCAGCATCCCCTGCCAGCAACAAGAGATAGACGGACAGCGCGATCAATACACCACGCCATGGCTGAACAGCCTGACGCCAGGATTTCACCAGCGCAAATTCGCCCTGTCGCAGGTCCATACTCACCGGTAATGAGGCTTTCGCGGCCAGTGTCAACAAGTCCGCGACGGGTTGTGGCTGCCAGGTGATAGCTTCAGCAGGAACCGGGCTGTAGCAATGTACTGCCGGCAATGGCTGAAACGCGTTTATCAGTTCCTGATACCAGCAGGTTTCTGCCGCCATGCCGATACCGCTATCCTGTCGGAACAACCACAAATCGTGATGACTCAACGCACTCCAGGCACTGTCCAGCCGGGGTAATGCCAACACATCCGGCAACAACGTTTCCACACTGACCCCAATCTCGTGGCACTGTTTCAGCCATTGCCTCATCCGATCTTTCTGCACAACGGCGACCGTACCCTGCTCATCACGTATTTCTACAACGGCAAAATGCAGTTTTTCAACATCTGCCGCCAGTTGATCCTCCAACATGAAGGGAATCGCCTGTAACAATTGCCGTCGTGACTGACGTGGCAACGTCAATGTATGAAAAACCACGTCAGTAGAAGGGACCAGTACCCGGGCGGAAACTACCGGGCAAGCCGCCAAACTCTCCTTCAACTCCGCTACCGTACCGCTCCCTTGAGCGACAACCAACTGACGACCGGGTGACCAAATCAGCCATTCAAGACTGTCTGTCGCGTCTGCGGATAAACGCACGACAAGATGCTGTTTCCCACTGGCGTTCTCTGTCCTGTTCATGGGTTCACCGTCCTATATCCCCCGTATTGCCGTTGTATTACATCAATTTTCTTACCATCAATATGGAACAGACTGCGCTGGTAAAAGTCATTGTCACCGACCAGAACCTGCACATCGGCAAAAAACCATTCACTTTTAATCGCCAGCACTTTCTGTGCGCCAGCCTTACTGCCATCAGGTAACTGCTGCAACCGGATAAATTCGTTCACGCTGCCCCATCCTTTCGCCGGACGTTGTGACAATACTGCTTGCGCATCCTCGGTATTAAGCTCTCCCATAAACAATGCAGACATCAGCGGAGCCTGCTCAACACGGAGGGTGTTCACATTAATCATCATCGTCTTCACTGGCAGGACGCAGACATACGGTAATAACCGGCGATAAAGCGCGGTATCCATCCCGGACACCACGCGCAGTTCGCTCACATCCACCATATTCTGGTTTGCCGGATGATAGGCCGGGTAGCTTTCGTCTTCAGCGCCCTTGGCTCGTGGCTGACTATCTTCATCGATCCAGTCACGGATAGCGTCAGCCACGTTGTCCGCCCGTGTGGCATCTTCGCCCAGGCCAATAATGAGTTGCCGTAACACCTTCGCGGCATAAGGCGCAGACATCAGCGTATCGCTGGTTTTTTCCGTATTTCCATTCTTGTTGTCATGTTGATTCAGTGCATTCAAATTTAGACAGGTCAAACCATCCTGCACCTGACTGCGGATTTCTCCGCCATCGGACAACGTCTGGTGCATCACCCGCGACCAGGATTGCCCCAGAGCAGTCTGCTTCGGTGAGGCTAGCGCATCCTGCAACAAGATGCTTTCTACCAAAGCTTCCGCGCCTCGGGCATACCACTTCGCCTGCATCCGGTTAAGCTGACTTTCCGTACGTTGCCAGGCCATGCCTGTTCGCTCGGTAATCGAGTACGCTACGGTCACCATCAGTGCCAGAATCAGCATCACGACCAACAACGCGACACCACGCTGCCGACTGTTCATGAACCATTCCCGCTCGCAGACTGCCCCGCATCAGGATTATAGGTGGTATCCTGACGCGCTTCCGTGTCGCCATCCTGTGTACCAGTCTTATTCTTTTTCTTCTCTTTGTAGGTATGCGTCAGCAGGAACAACCGCGTTATTTCGCCGTAATCCCGCAGATTCACAACCACAGCAATACCTTCCGGCAGATTATCGGGATCGTCCCAACGATCCTGCCAGCCTCTCTTTCCAAAAAAATGCAGGACGAAACCATCGACATGGGTCAGTAACGGCCGGATTGCCGGTTCCTGCCCATTGAGTGGATCGGGCGAATCATAAAACAGACGTTCCAGGGTATTGTTACGTAGACGATAGCTCACGGGTTGCAGCTCTGAGCGCGGTAATACACCCAATGGATTAAGCCAGCCATTGCGGATAAAACTGACAGCCCAGTCGTTGCTGTCAAACTGATATCGCCCGGCATAAAAACCATGTTTGCTTCCCGCACGACGATAGGGAACAATCTGTGAGAAATCCCGCTCCATCTGCGAAAATGCACGCTGCAACTCGGCCAGTCTACCGGCTTTGCGCGCTGAGACCGTATCGTTGCGTATTACGCCATTCAACACTTCAGAGGTACTCAGGCTCAACGCCGCAAATACCGCCAGCGCCAACATCATTTCCAGTAAGGTGAAGCCACGTATCGCTGAATAGGGTTTCACTGTGCCGGCTCTCCCTTACGAACCACATAACTGCGCAACCAGGCATCCGACGACGGTGAATTTTTATTGTGACGGACCTCGACATCTAACGCGCGTACATGACTATCGGCCGTCTCCACACCTTGCAAACGCCAGTACCACAGCGTTCCGGCAAAGGGAACTTCGCCCTCTATCCAGCGGGTATCCGGCCAACTGTTCTCCAGTTGCACCTGTACCTGTTGATTGTCCGCAATCCAGGAAGCAAAGGTTTTCTCCTCCAGTCGACTCAGCGTGCCAGCCTGCTGCGCGGTGGTTTTTAACACCGTCAGGCCTGCCAGCGCAAAAACCACCAGCGCGATCATCACTTCCAGCAGTGTCATCCCTTGTTGCTTCATCGCTATCTTTCCACATCCTGTGACGTGAGCAAATTGCCGTTCTCATCCACCTGTAGCCAGGTCGTGCGCTGATCTTTAGTTCGAAATGCCAGCCGAAACGGCGTCACTTCACCGCCGGGCAAAACGATAATATCGGGGTCTCTGTCAGCAGCAGAAACGCGCTTGCTGTTGCCTGCCGCTTTTCCCGCACCCGCCAGTTCCAGTTGAAATACCGAAGGCAACTCGGTAACCGATGCCATGCGATGGGGTGTCCAGGGTTGCCACGCATAGCTCAAACGCTGTTGATCATCAGGCAAATCCATCACCTGACGTTGTAACAAAACGTACTGCCAACGCTGAGGGAAGATGTAAATACCGAGGATGTGATCATTCATCTGGCTGTCTGCCACCGCGAATTCCAGTTGCGCCCGGAAACGGGACATTTGCCAGGCACTGTCCTGCGACTTGGGAACCGGGATGGACATCATGACCATCATGGCAGCCAGTCCAGCCAACAGGACTACTAACATGATTTCCAGCAGAGTAAATCCATGTTGCCGCACAATTGATTACTCGTTAGTGGTGCTATTGTGCGCACGCGTGCCAACATTCCAGTTGCCGATGTCATCTTCCGTATCCGGTATGCCATCTGGACCATAGGAGAAAATATCCAGCCTGCCGTGACGTCCTGGATTAAGCAGTTGGTACTCCGCGCCCCACGGGTCCTGCGGCAGACGGCGAATATATCCATCCTGTGGATAGTTGCGTGGTTCTGGTTGTACCGTTGGTTTTTTCACCAGCGACAGCAATCCTTGCTCCGTTGAGGGATAACGGTTGTTATCAAGCTTGTACATATCCAGCGCACTCTCCAACGCCACGATATCGCTAACTGCTTTTTGCCGGTCAGCCTTCTCTTTATTTCCCATCAGATTAGGCACCACCAGGCTCGCCAATATTCCGAGAATGACGATAACCACCATGATTTCCAACAGGGTAAAACCTCGTTGACGTCGTTCCATCTTTTATTACCTCATTCAATATCAATCTTTACTACATGCTCATTAGGGTATTCAGTTGCAGAATCGGCTGTAAAATAGCCAAAACGATAAACAGCACGATCCCAGCCATGCTGACCACCAGCAACGGCTCAAACAGCCCCAGTGCCAACGTCATTTCCGCATTGAACTCACGGTCCTGGTTGTCGGCGGCACGAGTGAGCATGCTATCCAGTTCACCGCTGCGTTCTCCGCTGGCAATCATGTGGCGCATCATGGCGGGAAACAGCGCCGTCTTCTCCAGCGCCCGATGCAAACTGACGCCCTCGCGTACCGCATCAGTCGCCTGACTCAGCCGAAAGCGGGCGTAATCGTTGGTCATCACATCACCGCTGATGCGCATCGCCTGTAACAGTGGCACTGCACTGGCATTGAGAATGCTCAGGGTTCTGGCATAACGGGCGGTATTCAGGCCCCGCACAATGCGTCCAATCAGCGGTAAAAACAGTAGGCGGTGATGAAAGGCAATACGCCGCTGTTCCTGACGTAACAACACCCGTAGCCCCATAATGCCGAGTACCACAGCCAACACCACCCAGGGCCCGAAGGTGCGTACTCCATCGCTTATCCCCATCAACAAGCGGGTTGACAATGGCAATGCCTGTTTCATGTGAATAAACTGCTCCACTACCTTAGGCACGACTGCCGTTAGCAAAATACTCACCACCGCAATGGCTACCACCGTCAGCACGCAAGGGTAAATCATCGCCTGCTGAATACGCCCACGCATCTGCTGGCGCTGTTCGGTGTAATCAGCCAGACGATTAAGCACCGCATCAAGATGACCGGAGGCCTCTCCGGCTGACACCATGGCACAATACAATCGCTCAAAACTGCCGGGGAAACTGCTCATGGCCTCAGCCAGCGAATGTCCTTCCATGACCTTCATCCGAACCGATGACATCAACTGGCTCAGCTTCGGTTTTTCACTCTGCTTCGAAACCGCATCTAACGCCTCTTCCAACGGTAACGCCGCGGCAACCAAGGTTGCCAGTTGTCGGGTCAGCAATGCCAGGTCACCCGAGCTGATACGGTGAGCGCGTCGTAATGACAATCCAAAACCTTTTTGCGCCGTCGTTTCACCACGTTGCTCATCCATTTTCAACGGCGTCAGTCCTTTTTCACGTAAAAGCTGCCGCGCCTGACGAGCGGAGTCGGCCTCCTGTAAGCCACGGCATTTTTTTCCCTGCGCGTTCAACGCCTGATACTGAAATAGCGCCATGTCATTCCTCTTTGGTCACCCGCACCACTTCCTCCCAGGTAGTGATACCGGCCAATACTTTTTCCATTCCATCCTGACGAATAGTGGTGCGGCTATGGCCCAGCATACGGGCAATATCCAATTCGCCGTCACCACGATGGATAGCCGTCCGGACCCGGTCATCAATCAACAACAGTTCATGGATGCTGGTACGGCCGCGATAGCCAGTGAAGTTGCACTGCTCACAGCCCACCGAATGATGCAATGTCGTACCGACAGGCAGACCGGATTGATGGGCTTGCTCTTCATCAATCGCATAAGGCTGACGGCACTCCGGACACAGGGTACGCACCAACCGCTGGGCCAACACCGCCAGCAGAGAGGTAGACAGCAAAAAAGGTTCGGTGCCCATATCCTTCAGGCGCGACAGCGCACCCAACGCACTGTTGGTATGCAGTGTGGATAACACCAGATGACCGGTCAGGGATGCCTGCACCGCAATTTGTGCTGTTTCGCTATCACGAATTTCTCCAACCAACACGACATCCGGGTCCTGGCGCAGAATGGCCCTCAACCCACGAGCAAATGTCATATCCACTTTGGTATTCACCTGCGTCTGGCCGATACCATCCAATTCATATTCAATCGGGTCTTCCACCGTCATGATGTTGCGCTCGGTGGCATTAAGGCGGCTGAGCGCAGCGTAAAGCGTGGTACTTTTCCCCGAGCCGGTCGGCCCGGTCACCAGGATGATGCCATGTGGCCGGTGAATCAGCGTGTCCAACTGCTTCTGGTTGTTCTCTGTCATACCGAGTGCATCCAAGTCCAGCTGCACACTGTTTTTGTCCAACAGACGCAACACCACCCGCTCACCATGGTTTGATGGCAATGTTGAAACCCGTACATCAATGGCACGGCCACCAATGCGTAATGCCATACGACCATCCTGCGGGACACGTTTCTCGGCGATATCCAGTTTGGCCATAACCTTGATACGCGAAACCAGCAACGATGCCAGCTGGCGCTGCGGCCGCAAAATTTCCCGCAATACACCATCGACACGAAAACGAATCAGCAGATTACGTTCGTAGGTTTCAATATGAATATCGGATGCCTTGTTTTTGATGGCTTCCGTCAGCATGGCATTAATCAGGCGGATAATTGGCGCATCATCTTCAGCATCCAACAGATCATCGCTATTGGGCAGCTCTTCCGCCAATGTATAGAAATCAATATCGTTACCGATGTCTTCCATCAGTTGCCGCGCTTCTTCTGAATCGCGCTGATAGCGCATCACCAGCTCTCGCGTAAACGCTTCGGCACTCACCCGACTGATATTTAGCGGTATTCCTGCCACGCGCCGCGCTTCCAGAAGCGCCATCGCCGATGTTTGCGGTACACAGAGAACCTGTGCAACCGAGGTTGGCTCACCCTGTAACAGCAGAATCTGTTGGGCTCGCGCATAGGCGAATGGCAGCAGAGGACGTGACTCGACAGCGTCGATAAGCGATTCGCTCATCGGCCCTCCCGAGGATAAAACGTGGCAATGGCGGATTGTACTTGACTGAAGATGTAGGTATTTCCGCCAGAAGGTAAATGCAGCGTATCATTATTCAATACTCGCTCTCCCTGCCCCGCACCACGCTGTTGATCCTGTTCATGATCGAAGGAACGATACTTAGCCACCGATGCATCCCGAAACTGTTCGCGGTCACGAATGATGGTTGGCCGCAAAAATAGCATCAGATTACGTTTTGACACCGTACGGCTCTTGGAACGGAACAAGCTACCCAACCAGGGAATATCGCCCAGTAGCGGAACCTTACTATCCGTCTCGACGGTAGATTTATCGAGCAGCCCGCCAACCACGACGGTTTCGCCATTGTTCACCATGACGGCATTATTCACTGTGCGGGTATTGAAGGTTGCGCCCAGATCACTGGTTGTACTGCTGCTGGAGTCCGCAACGCTGGAGACCTCCTGCTCGATCTGTAGCAACACTGAATCACCGTCGTTAATTTGCGGTTTAACCTTCAGTTTGATACCCACTGTTTTGCGCTCCACCGTACTGTAAATATTGTCGGCGGAGGTCGTCTGAGAACCGGTAAGAACCGGGACTTCCTGCCCCACGTTGAACGTCGCTTCCATGTTATCCAACGTAACAATGCTGGGCGTCGCCAGCACATCGTTCTTGCTATTACTGGACAATGCTGTCAGCAACATTGACCAGTTCCCGTGATAGAAACCGGCTGCGATGCCATTCACACTGCCAAGCGCGCTGGAATAAGCCGAGGTTAACGTACCGTCAGATCGATACTGATCAGTACCGACTATTGCGGTCGAGATAGGCATACTGGTGTTGGTAAACTGCGTCATCCCCGCACGGTTGTTACCCCACTGGATGCCCAGATTAAGGCCATCCGCATCCTGGACCTCCGCAATGATGGCCTCAACCAACACTTGTGGACGGCGAATATCCAGTTTATCGATAACCTTTTCCAGATCGCGCTGAATATCAGGCGGCGCGGTAATGATCAGTGAATTGGTCTGATCGTGCGCCCGAATGGTCACTTCCTTGCCCTGAATGATGATGGTCTTTCCACCGGAACTCGAGTTGCTACCAAAAGCGGAACCAAACCCCGTGCTGGTACTATCAGAAGAACTGCTACCAGAAGACGAACTGCTTGTACTACTGCTACTTGAGTCTGAACTTCCCGACTTGCTTTTGTTGCCGCTACTGCTGGAAGTATTTCGGCTATTACTACTGCCGCTGTTACTTCCCGTAAGCACATTCACCAGATCCAATGCCTTGGCGAATTTCAGATAAATGACCCGAGTCCCGCCTTGTGCCACCGACTTGCGATCCAGTTGATGGACCATGTCTACTGCCCACTTTAAGGAGTGCGCTTCACCACTCACCACCACCGAATTGGTGCGTTCGTCCGCCACCACATTTGCCAGCATTGTGCTCGGCAAGCTATTTTTCTCATCACTCTTGTTAAGATTGGTTACCAGTTTGACCACATCTTCCGCAGAAGCGTAAACTAGCGGAACAGTCACGACATTGCGGTCACCGGTTTTATCTACCTCATCGATAATTTCCATCAGCCGCTTCACGACAGCTGCACGCCCGGTCATCAACAGAACGTTGGAAGGTTCGTAATGTACGACACTGCCCGCACCGGCATTATCATTCAGTTGACGCAATAACGGCGCCAGATCGCGGGCGGCAACATTATTGACAGGGACAACGCGGGTAACCAATTCATCGCCTACCCCCGGCTGCTCGTCACTGGCTACCGGTATTGAAGATGTCTTGGCGTCTTTTGAGCGAACCACTTTCAACACACCGTTATTCATTGATACGACAGAGAAACCATATACATCCAGCACACTGAGAAAGAACTGGTAATACTGCCCCTCATTCATCATGTCATAGCTGCGTACCGTTACGGTGCCACGTACCGTCGGATCGATAATGACAGTTTTATTCAGGTTTTTACTGACGGTATTAATAAATTCCTGAATGTCGGTGCCTTTAAAGCTGGCTGAAAACTCGGCGCCCCATCCACAGGATGATCCGAGCAAAAGGGCGATTATGCCTAACCAACCCCAGCGTTTTATTATTCCTTTAGCAAACACTTTACTCGTCTCCCCCAAGCTCTAAATAAATATCCTTCCGCTGCCCTTCCCGCTCTACTGTCACGGTGAACTCATGCACATCCAACATGCGTTCCATCGCTTTCTTGGCTTGCTTTTCGTCCCGCAAATCCAGACCGTTCATCGCCACAGCCAGATCGTTGTCTTGAAAACCAACCCGATAGAATGCATCACTGTCTCTTCCGGGATTAAGTAAATAGCCGGAAAGTTTGTTGCTATCTGTCATCACAGGAGAAAAAGCGAGATAATCACTAATCGCTGCTGCAGGACGTTGTTGTAGTTGCTCCTTCAACTGCGCGATATCGGTTTGACCGTCCCGCTCCTGATCATATAAGCCCAACGCCTCATAGCGTCCCTGATACTGCAATATGATTTTATCCGACTGAATAGAGACAATCTTGGCATCATAGCCTGGTACCCGCTCACCGACGCCACGACTAACCTGATGATTATCCTTACTAATAATAGCTATTGATCGGCCACTCTCGCGGCTGGCGACAACGCCAGTCAGACTTAATTTCAGAGAAGAAAGCGGTAGATTGTTCAATTGGACGGAATCCAGCCCGCCAGCCGTTTTAGTTTTTTCAGACGAGACACCAAATAATGTGAAAGCACCCAGCGTCACAGACTGCTGCTTAGCCTGTACCGGCATGACATGCGCAGCAGGCAGTGGCATATTTTGTGGTAATACCATCTGCCAGACTAACATCGCCAATTGCTGACAAATCAGTAACAGCAACACACAGAGCAAAGTACGCCTGATAACAAGCGGAGATACAGGTGGCAGTCGTGAAATTTTCATCTGCAAACATTGTCCCTATTTGTTCGCGGCCCTATTATTCCCCCACCCGCGGAGATGATATGAAGCAAAGGGTTTACTACAGGGCAGGCATTCACAGGTGAAAACATCATCATGCTGCCTACCACTTCTGCTGCCTTATTGCATACTTGGATAATAATCCCGGTATCGATATATATTTAATACGCTCCCCAATGAAACACATCCCGGTTTAAGGGGAAACCATAGACATATGTCATCACTGTATATCCATCACCAGTAGCTCAACCACCCACTATTTCATGTATATACCCGTCATACTTCACGTTGCAGGTGTGTTGGCTGCGTTCGCTCACCCGAATCACTTACCTGAGTAAGCTCATCGGGATTCGCTCACTTGCCGCCTTCCTGCAATTCGAATTATTTTGGGTATAGAAATAGTGTTTAAGCAGTAATTGCAGATTCCCGTCACTAGAGCAAAAAACCTCTTTATTTTTATGTAACGCCCTTTTCCGGATATAGACTCACATTTAACCAAAAATCAGGAACAATCACCAAGATAAATCAATTGAGCTCTTCTTCGGTATTAGTAAGGCGGCTGCGCTCTAGAAACGGGTAATATCCTGATAATAAAAACATGACACGTTCATTACAAACATTCACCATGTCTATAATCTGCTTTCATTAATCACAACATGAAAATATTAATTATTAGCAAACGCATAATTCAAATATGGTGTACTAAAAAACAGCAATATCATTATACTTATCGTTCGTTATTTTATACCCGTCATATGGTGTGTTGGTGTTGGCGTTGTTGTCCGATCTCCCAAGAGCCACTATAACCAGTATTGAAACTGACTCTGTACACGTTTTTCACTTATTAAAATCAATAAATCATGTCAGTGCATCAGGAATCATTCACTGCTCTCCCCATGCACTTGAAATCTATCTGGCATGCAGTGCCATATCATAGTTATAACGGTTTAATAACATCAAACAAAATAAAATTCCCATAAAATCCACTTATACCTATTGACACAGATTTTCCGTTATCACCATTATCATAGGATGACAATAATATTATTGTTATCCTGATTCGACTATTTAACCTCCAACATTTTTGTCTTACACACTGATTTTATTTAGCACTATAACTTAAAAAGAAACAACAAAAAAACAATATCAAAACATTGTTTCATTAAAACATATTGATGTATTTTTTTTGCGACAAAGCTCAAGTTTTTGCCGGTATTAATTACTAAGATAACAGTTTTTTGTCGAAATGAAGTTTAGGTCACACAAATGGTGTAAGAGACTTTTTAACGCTTCCCATTTTATTAAAAATAAGGCATGAAATGCTGCTGGCTCCTGCTGTTCTTGCCGTTTGCTTGGGATAAGCATCACATTGAGATAACGTTTGAGGTAGATGTGGATAAAACACCGGAAGTCAAGTCATCAGCCACGGACGTTACTGCGGGTTATCGTATTCCCGGCTACCTGCTGGCAATTTACGCCACTCTGCTGATTTCTCTCGGATGGCTAAGTCATCAACGTTGGACGGAAATGGAAAATCCCCCGCTGATAGTTCCCACCACCGCTATTGCCGCGTCCATTCTGCCGCACACTGTTCAGACTAAAAACACAACCGGCCGCCTGGTGGGAAACCTGCCCCCCGCTCAAACACAGCATAAAAAAAAGAGACTCCCGGTAAAGCACACCATCAATAATAGTGCGCTGAATACAGTGGAACCGGGGGAATTACCGCCGTTAATCTATAGCGCACATGTCTATACCTCTGGACAAAAACAGCGCAGCATTACGCTTAATCGGCAGCTTTATCATGAGGGAGACAGCCCGATAAAGGGATTGATTATTGAGCGAATTGAGCAGGATGTCACCGTGTTCAGCTTTAACGGTGAACCCGTTATCCTTGATGCGCTGGAAGACTGGCCGGGAGGAAAGCCAGCAGCACCTCCCGCCGAATGACAATGTCACTTGTTACTGCGCATAGCCTCAATAAATGGTTCTAGCGAACGATTAAAAGCGGAGCACTGCGTTGCTTTCAATGTGCCATCTTTTAATAACCCTTGATACAGATTCGCGCTGAGTTGCGGCAATGCCTGGTAGTGACTGGTGTCCCACCCTTTCTGTTTCGCCAACTGTAATGCCGTTTTCTGCATAGTGTTATTATCTGGCAAATCACTGCGATTACATTGCAGCTTCAGATAATTGCCAGCTGCAATTAACGAGGCAAGTTGATTAATCTGCTCATTAACTGGCGTGTTCACTGCCTGATGACCAGAAGCCGGTTTCACCGGCGCAGAATGTTGGCACCCCACGACACTGAGACAAAATATACTGATAAACAAGATTTTCAATGGCGATAAGCGCATGACATGACTCGTCTTATTGGTTAAGTTCCATCTATTAGGGCTGATAGAAAAACACTATCACTTTACCGCTACAAGTAACGGTAAAGCACATCGTGATCAAACTATCAGAAAAATTTCTCTGCCGGCAAAAAAGGCTGTCGCACTACTTAATCAACCTTGGCAGCGCCTGAACGAAGCGCTGGCAACAAACCGTCCGCCCGGAACATAGCCTTGATTCCCCTGACTGCCTGGCGGATACGATCCTGATTCTCTATTAATGCAAATCGTACATGCGTATCGCCATAATCGCCAAAACCGATCCCCGGAGACACACAGACTTTCGCTTCAGAAAGCAGACGCTTGGCAAACTCCAACGATCCCAGGTGAGCATAGGCATCCGGTATTTTTGCCCACACATACATGGCAGCCTTAGGTTCATCGACCATCCATCCAGCTTCATGCAGACCACGCACTAACACGTTACGACGTTGCCGATATTGTTCGGCAATATCACGCACACACTGTTGATCCCCTTCCAATGCTGCGATAGCAGCTACCTGTAATGGCGTAAAAGTACCATAATCGTGATAGCTCTTAATACGGGCCAACGCGTTGACCAGTTCGGCATTCCCCACCATAAAGCCGATTCGCCAGCCAGCCATGTTGTAGCTTTTGGATAGCGTGAAAAATTCAACCGCAATCTCTTTCGCACCCGGCACCTGCATAATGGACGGAGCCTTCCAGCCATCATAGACGATATCTGCATAGGCCAGATCATGGACTACCAATACATCATACTGCCTGGCCAGCGCCACCACCCGCTCAAAGAAATCCAGCTCAACACATTGCGCGGTCGGGTTTGATGGGAAACCCAAAATCATCATCTTGGGTTTGGGGATGCTTTCGCGGATTGCCCGCTCCAGTTCATTAAAGAAGTCCACACCTTCCACCAATGGTACAGAGCGGACCTGAGCACCGGCGATAACCGCACCATAGATATGAATTGGATAGCTGGGATTGGGCACCAATACCGTGTCGCCATGATCGAGTGTGGCCAACATCAAGTGCGCCAGCCCTTCTTTCGAGCCGATGGTCACGATCGCTTCACTTTCCGAATCAATATCAACCTGATAACGATCGGCATACCAGCGAGAGATGGCACGGCGCAACCGCGGAATGCCGCGGGATGTGGAATAACCGTGGGTATCCTCACGCTGCGCTACGGTACAAAGTTTTTCTACAATATGGGGTGGCGTCGGGCCGTCCGGATTACCCATACTAAAATCAATAATATCCTCGCCACGGCGACGCGCAGCCATTTTTAATTCAGCAGTGATATTAAATACGTAAGGGGGAAGACGATCGATACGAGTAAAACGACGCGGAGAATTGAAATCAGCCATAAGATCCTCGAAGTAACGTGAGCGCCCGGACCGTCCGAGCGACGCTGTAGCCCATTCAGGGCTGCCACTCAAACTATCTCAGATTACGCAATCTGTCGATATCACTACCGACAAATTTTTACCTAAATCTCAGTCTTGGCGAAACTTTATTCTGCAAAATAACCTTTGGTAACGATACAAAGAATAATGTGTTGTATATCCATTTTACAAAATGGTTAATAGGACAGTTGCCCCATATAAGCGATTGGTTGAGTCAAACTATCAGGGTAATGCAGTGCGTTGCAGAATATTGAGCCATCCCTTGCCCTGTATCATATTCAACACCATGAACAACGTGGATATTATCCAACGTGTGTATAGTCATTCGGATTGTGTGCGATATATAAGGTAAGTGTTCCCGGTAATATAGCAATTTGATGGGGTTATTCTATGATCAACTGGATAGACCAAGTGGCAAAGCTTGCCTGTTTGCCGCTGGGAAAGGTATTGAATTGAGATAGATCCAGCCGAATAGGCGTGAAAATATTTTCTGGATGCTTTGTCTACATTTTTTATAAATTCGACAACACAGGTGGGCTTGATAATGACAGAAATAAATATTTATGGTCAAGAATTGGGCAAATCATTACCCGACTGGCAGGCTCGACCTCTCCCTCAAAAAATTATCCTCAGAGGAGACTATTGTCTTCTTGAGCCGATTGACATCAAGCATAGCCAGGATTTATTTGCCGCTTGGTACTGCATTGATGACGAGCGCGACTGGACCTACTTTCACATCAGAAGACCCATCACTATTAAGCAATGCGATCACTACATTGCTTCTCTTGCTCAAAGCAAGGATCCTCTTTTTTATGCAGTAATTAGCGCTTCCACAGGTAAAGCTGTGGGTTTTGTCGCTTTGCAACACATCGATCCAAATAATGGCGCTATAGAAATAGGGTGGATAAACTGGTCACCTTTGATGAAACGAACCTTATGTAGTACCGAGGCAATATATCTTTTGCTGTCTTATACGCTGGAAACGTTGCAATACCGGCGATGCGGGTGGAAATGTGACAGTCTGCATCAGAATGCGATTAATGCAGCAGAACGTCTGGGATTTAAATATGAAGGTACCCTCAGACAGACGCAGGTCTCCAAGGGGCATAGTCGTGACGTCCGCTGGTATTCGATCATTGATGACGAGTGGCCAGGGATCCGTCAGGCTATGCAACTTTGGCTAAACCCGGCTAACATGGACGAAATGGGTAAGCAAAAACAAAGTCTGGCTAAGTTTATGCCTCCGACAGGAGAACGTTAATCATTTTCTATAATGGTTAATCCTGAGCGAACAGGTTAAGCACCGGATTGCGATTACCCAGCGTGGGCAGTTCAGTTTTTTATAAGATGAAGAACCTATGGGTAGTGGGCTCTTCAATCTGAAAAAACTGATTTTACATTTTATGTAAGAATAAACCATAAGGGATAATTGATTATTATCATTAAATTCATTGGCAAAAAATAGACGCATCAGATCGAATAACTGGGGAAATACGCCTAACGAGTGACGACAAGGAAGAAAGATTTAACTCAGCAACAGATTATCGCTTGGCTGAATTAACCATGAATCGTATGTATAAAAAAAGCACCGACTTCGTCTGGTCATATGTCAAATGGTTTTATTTTATAAAATTGTTAAAATTAAAGTTAATTCAGTAAATTCTATAATGATTATGGTAATAAACACACCTCATTCTGTTATTTTCGATATAATCCTATTGCTGCCTCAACAAGTAGGACAGGTAAAGTACGGATAAAGAGAAAGGCGCATTGAGAGGGTGTAATGTGGTTATTACATTACCTTTATATCATTACTTATCTTATCTGCATCCTTGAATAGACCCGAGTTTCCTCGATCTCAGACAATCACCGTCTCGCTGATATCAATTAACAAACTTAAAACAATATCAGGCATGCTTTATTTTAGGGCCCAATAATAAATCAACGCACCAAAATGATGCATTTGATCATAAAACGGAAAATATAAAAATACTTAAAATCAAACATATAATCAGAAACACATTTCATCATGAATCCTCTTTTTTATAAAAAACCGCAAAAAAAACAGATAAAATTAATTTATACAGAATAATAATCTTGTTAGTTTTAACTTATTGGATTAAAAATCCATAAAAATACTATAATCTGATTTTATGAATTAGATAAGCAAGATGTATTGACATAAACAACTACATATATTATCAATTACACAATCTTTTTATACCCCAATAAAATCACCATCTGACCATGTTTCACTTATTCGCCCTATAACGTTTATGAGGAAAAAGAATGGATATTAAAAAGCCCTACTTGTTATTTCTTGGTGATGCCCACGATCAATTAGCCGCAAAAGTGGCTATCGGTATTAAACAATGGCATCCGGAATATTGTGTCGGACAATATCGTATGCCAGGTTGCCATGCCGATTGTGGATTGCCGGACGTCGATATTCACGCAGCACGGGCGGCCGGGGCACAAACGCTGGTCATTGGTGTGGCTAACCGGGGTGGCATTATTTCGGAACAATGGATTACCGTACTGAGTGAAGCATTGGAAGCCGGAATGGATTTGGCGGCCGGATTGCACAATAAGTTGGCCGATGTACCGGCATTAAGTGAACTGGCGACCAAACTCGGTCGTTCACTGTCTGATGTCCGCCATCCCACCGAGTCCTATCCTGTAGCCAACGGACGTAAACGTTCAGGGAAGCGATTATTACCGGTTGGTACCGACTGCTCCTGTGGAAAAATGTATACCGCGCTGGCCATCGAAAAAGAGATTCTCGCCCGTGGTGGCAAAGCCACATTCAGAGCAACAGGGCAAACCGGTATTCTTATCAGCGGTGCGGGTATCAGCATTGACGCGGTGGTTTCCGATTTTATCGCCGGTGCAGTAGAAACCCTTACACCGGCAAATGATGCCGACCACTGGGATGTTATCGAAGGGCAAGGTTCTCTGTTCCACCCTTCTTTTGCGGGCGTTACCACCGGTATCATTCATGGGGCTCAACCTGATGCGCTGGTACTTTGTCATGAACCGACCCGCAAAACCATGCGCGGCGTCGATTACCCGATCCCCGATTTGGCTGACTGTATGGCATTGAACCTTGCCATGGCCCGATTAACCAACCCTGATTGCCGATTTGTCGGTATCTCGGTCAATACGGCGGCACTTAGCGACGAGGAAGCCATACTGTTAATGACCAATATCGAAAACAAACTGGGACTTCCCACGGTGGATCCTTTCCGTCAAGGCGTTGGGCGCATTGTGGACCAATTGGCAACAATATGAAATCAATAGAATTCTTTCATGAGATCTGGCCACTGAGTCATGTTTTTACCATTTCGCGTGGCAGTAAAAAGCAGGCTGATGTCGTGACGGTAGCCCTGCATTCCGGCGACCTGACCGGATATGGTGAGTGCGTTCCTTATGCTCGATATGGTGAATCAATAGAGAGTGTAATGGAACAACTCTCCTCGCTCACCAGCGATTTGCGCAATGATATGGACAGGGAAACATTACAAACCCGGCTTCCGGCGGGTGCAGCCCGCAACGCTCTCGACTGTGCGTTCTGGGATATGGAATGTAAACAGCACCAACAGCGGATCTGGCAACGATTGAACTATCCTAATCTCACCACGTTGGAAACGGCTTATACTTTGTCGTTGGATACACCGGAGCATATGTATCGGGCTGCGCAACAGCATGCCCATCGTCCATTACTGAAACTGAAACTGGCTGATAAAGACGATCTGGCGCGCGTCGCCGCCGTACGTAAAGGCGCCCCCCTCGCCCGACTGATCGTCGACGCGAATGAAGGCTGGGACGCCACATTGTATACCTTACTGGTTCCTGAATTGGCACAGCTCGGCGTCACAATGATCGAACAACCGCTTCCCGCTGGAAAAGATGCCATTCTGGCGACATTGCCTCATCCGATACCTATCTGTGCCGATGAATCGTGCCATGACAGTCAGTCATTGGACAAGCTGCTGGATTGTTATGACATGATAAACATCAAGTTGGATAAAACCGGTGGTCTAACTGAAGCGCTTCGCTTACGCGCACTTGCCCTGAATAAAGGGATGCAGATCATGGTTGGCTGTATGGTCAGCACGTCACTTTCCATAGCCCCGGCATTTATGGTGGCACAAGGAGCGAGTGTGGTTGATCTCGACGGCCCGTTGTTACTACAACGCGATCGTGACGCAGGTCTGCAATATAACGGCAGCACCATGTTGCCGCCGCAAGCTGCCTTATGGGGATAACGCACATCGTCGTGCATTGAATAATGATCAGGAGTGTTGTGATGCAACGTATTGTTTATGTTGATGGGAAGTTTGTCGAAGAACAGAATGCCACGGTATCCATCTTTGACCGCGGCTTTCTCTTCGCTGATGCCGTCTACGAGGTAACCTCGGTAATTCATGGAAAACTGGCGGAGTTCGACGGCCACATGGCGCGTTTGCAGCGCTCCTGCCATGAGCTGTCACTACCTTTACCGATGTCGGTTGACGAGTTGAGAAATATCCACCAAACCTTGATCGAAAAAAATCAGTTGCAAGAAGGTGGTATCTATTTGCAACTCAGTCGGGGTAATGCGGGCGATCGTGATTTTCACTTCCCGCCTGCCGATGTGAGACCTACGCTGGTGCTGTTTACCCAGGCCCGCGCCATATTCGACAATCCCAAGGCCGAAAGTGGCCTGCATGTGGTGACCAGTCCTGATATTCGCTGGCATCGCCGTGATATAAAAACGGTGAGCCTGCTGGCGGCCTGCCTGGCAAAAGAGTATGCCCACTCCCGGCATGCGGATGACGCCTTCATGGTTGAGAATGGTTTCATTACCGAAGGCAGCTCTTGCAACTGCTACATCGTTCTGGCCGATAAAACCATCGTCACCCGCCCGCTCAGTAACGATATTCTGCATGGCATTACCCGCCAGTCACTGTTGAAACTGGTCGAGCAGGACCACCTTAGTCTGGAGGAACGGTGTTTCACGCCAGAAGAGGCTTACCATGCCAGTGAAATTTTCATTAGTTCCGCGACCACATTTGTGCTGCCGGTTGTCAGCCTGGACGACAAAATCATTGGTGATGGAAAACCTGGACCAATAACCCGTCGGTTACGAGAAATTTATATTGAGATGGTGCTCAAGCAAGTGAAGTAACGCTGCTTAACCGCCATCTGTAGTACAAAGATGGCGACGCCTTATCAGTCATTATCCCCTTCGCCGATGACGTATTTGTTCAGGGATTGGCCGTATGGTCTGAATCACACGCCAATACATTGACTCACCGGGACGGGTGGGTATAATCCAGCCCACTGTTATCTATTTAACAATCGTATATTCAACAGTATCCGCGTAAAGCGCCCTTAGCTCAGTTGGATAGAGCAACGGCCTTCTAAGCCGTAGGTCACTGGTTCGAATCCAGTAGGGCGTACCATATAGTTCAATAAGTTAACTTTAATTTCCGTATTTTATATATATTCACAGGTGCTTTAACGGGTGCTTTAGTGAAACTTCTATTTAGAGGGTCAAATCCTCTCGTGGACCAAATTTCCCCAAGAAAACCAGCCTATTAAGGCTGGTTTTTTTATGCCTTTGTGGAATTATGGGGGAATAACGCTGTCGTAAAATCATCAATTCACCGGCACCGTCGGCCAGTCGATATCCGGTGCTGTAGACGTGTCAATGCGGCTCAGCAGCACAATATAGGTTTTCCAGTCAGTCAAGGCCGCTTTTTCCTTGTCTGTTGCCAATGCCAGATCCACCGCGTAGGTGAGCTCTGCGATACGGGCGTTAGCGGTTGCGCGGCGTGTCGCCCGTTCCTGTTGTGCGACAGTGACAGCGGCGGCGTGTTGAGCGTCGGTGTCGGTTACCCACGCACTGCCATTCCACACATCAAACGCCGTTACAGGCGTCAGTAGCGTCACATCATCCGGTAAATTACCGAGAGCGGTGACCGTTTGCGCCTGGCCAGTTTGCGTGCTGTATACCGTCTGTCCGCGATAATCCGGTACCTGTTCCCATGCGCTACCGTCTGCCGTACGGCGTAATGCCTGACCAGCTTCAGGTGGTGTGGGTTCATCGGCGTAACTGTCGGCGGGAATACCCACACCCTGCATCAGGTATTCATCACTGGCCATGCTGTATTCGCGGGTCTGTGGGTCAGCATGGTAAACAGTTATCCAGCCCGCGTTTACGGCCAACCCGGTATTATCGAGGTGTGTTTGTGCCTGAATTGAATCACTCATTATGCAGCCCTCACTATGTAGTTAAAAGCGACGTTGCGTGGTCTATTTTCTGTTGATGTATTGATGCCCGAAATGTTGTTATCAAACGTCATGACGAATCCTCCATAATCCGCGCCTCCCTCTGCTGGAGGTATTGTGCTGTCAACATGATTCATTCCCAACACACCGAGGCCGCCGAATTGAGCCCCTATCGTTTGCGCATGCACCCCGGGTACACTGCCTTGTTAGCGCCAGTGATATAAGACGGTAATTCACCATTAGTATTGTCCGCTCCACCCTACATGTTGTTTCCTTTAGGTTCTCACACCAGAAAGGACATCAACATGCTGAGCAGAGAGGACTTTTACATGATAAAGCAAATGCGCCAGCAGGGTGCGTACATTGTCGATATTGCGACTCAGGTGGGTTGCTCTGAACGAACTGTCAGACGCTACCTCAAATACCCTGAACCGCCAGCCAGAAAGACTCGCCACAAAATGGTTAAGCTGAAACCGTTTATGGACTACATTGACATGCGCCTGGCCGAGAATGTCTGGAATAGCGAGGTCATCCTCGCGGAAATTAAGGCAATGGGCTATACCGGCGGGCGTTCCATGCTGCGTTACTACATCCAGCCCAAACGTAAAATGCGCCCATCAAAAAGAACGGTTCGCTTCGAAACCCAGCCGGGATATCAGCTCCAGCACGACTGGGGCGAAGTCGAGCTGGAGGTTGCCGGGCTACGGTGTAAAGTTAACTTCGCGGTTAATACGCTGGGGTTCTCCCGACGCTTCCATGTCTTCGCCGCGCCAAAGCAGGATGCTGAACACACCTATGAGTCGCTGGTTCGCGCCTTCCGCTACTTCGATGGCAGTGTGAAAACTGTGCTGGTTGATAACCAGAAGGCAGCGGTGCTGAAAAATAACAACGGAAAAGTGGTGTTCAACTCCGGGTTCCTCTTGCTGGCCGATCACTATGACTTCCTGCCACGGGCCTGCCGCCCACGCAGGGCCAGAACCAAAGGAAAAGTAGAGCGGATGGTGAAGTATCTCAAGGAGAACTTCTTCGTCCGGTACCGCACGTTCGACAGCTTCGCTCATGTTAACCAGCAACTGGAGCAGTGGATGGCGGATGTTGCTGATAAACGGGAGCTTCGCCAGTTCAAAGAAACACCGGAACAGCGCTTCGCGCTGGAACAGGAGCATCTGCAGCCGTTGCCGGATACAGACTTCGATACCAGCTACTTCGACATCCGCCATGTGTCCTGGGACAGTTATATCGAGGTTGGCGGCAATCGTTACAGTGTTCCTGAAACCTTGTGTGGACAGCCGGTCTCAATACGGATCTCACTGGATGATGAGTTGCGGATCTACAGCAATGAGCAACAGGTGGCGTCACACCGACTCTGTTCAGCATCGTCTGGCTGGCAGACTGTGCCGGAACACCACGCCCCGCTCTGGCAGCAGGTCAGCATGGTAGAACATCGCCCACTGAGTGCTTATGAGGAGTTGCTGTGATGCATGAACTTGAAGCGCTGCTGAGTCGCCTGAAAATGGAGCACCTGAGCTATCACGTTGAAAGCCTGCTGGAGCAGGCGGCTAAAAAAGAGCTGAACTACCGGGAGTTCCTGTGCATGGCGCTGCAGCAGGAGTGGAACGGCAGACATCAGCGCGGCATGGAGTCCCGACTGAAGCAGGCGCGTCTGCCATGGGTCAAAACGCTGGAGCAGTTCGACTTCACCTTCCAGCCGGGCATCGATCGTAAGGTTGTCCGGGAGCTGGCCGGTCTGGCGTTCGTGGAGCGCTGCGAGAATGTAATCCTGCTGGGTCCTCCAGGTGTCGGGAAAACCCATCTGGCCGTTGCTCTCGGCGTGAAAGCGGCGGATGCAGGGCATCGGGTACTGTTCATGCCACTGGACAGACTGATCGCGACGCTGATGAAAGCGAAACTGGAAAACCGGCTGGAGCGCCAGTTACAGCAACTGAGTTATGTCCGGGTGCTGATCCTGGATGAAATAGGCTATCTGCCAATGACCAGAGAGGAAGCCGGCCTGTTCTTCCGGCTACTGAACCGTCGATATGAAAAAGCGAGCATCATCCTGACGTCAAATAAAGGCTTCGCAGACTGGGGAGAGATGTTTGGAGATAACGTGCTGGCTACGGCGATCCTGGATCGGCTGCTGCATCACTCAACCACGCTGAATATCAAAGGAGAAAGCTATAGGTTGAAGGAAAAACGTAAAGCTGGAGTGCTGACCAAAAACGCCACGCCAATCAGTGACGATGAAATGGCGGAAAGCGGACAGCATCAGTAAAGAAAGCATCTAGCGGGCATGAAAATGGCAAATAACGGTCAAAGATCGTGGCGTTGACAGCCTGTCATTTGCTGCATCGCATGGGATTGTTGAGATAATATCGTGCGTCCACTATCAACCCCACGCCCATCATCCCAGCCACGAATAAACTCACCACGCAGGTCGGGCAAAGTGCCAGACGGATATATCGTGGCCAACTTTGGATATAACGTTGTGTTGAATGCCTGACCGTTGCATTTTAGCCAGCCAGTTGGCGCGGTGGCCTGCGGCCAGGGCAGCGGGATGCCTACCAACGAGCTATTGAGTTCGGACTGAACAAACTCAGTAGTGGCAATCTGCGTACTGTTTGTCGCTTGTGCTGGAGTCGGTGCCGTCGGCACTCCGGTCAATGCTGGGCTGGCTAATTTTGCAAACACCGACTGCAGTGCTGCCCATAATTGATAATTACTGCCTTTGTTGAGGGTTAAACCTGCCCCCTCAATCACCCCAGAGATCTCTTCCTGTACGGCATCAAAAAACGCACCAGAAAGCGCTGTGACCGCTTCACCCGTTTGCGGGTTTCCCTCTGTAAAGCCGTTTTTGCCCACACCAAATTTGTCAGCCTGGGCCGAATTTGTATCAATACGATGCATGATTACTCCGATTTCGGAATGAATTATTCAGATGGGTATTTAAAAATGACGTAGGTATGACTGGGGGCAAGTTTTTCCATTACACATTCAGCAACGGCGTCACCCCAGGTTCTGACGCTATCCGTGCATCTGCCGGTACACGCCATATTTGTGATTTTTGTCGTCTCGGTGAAATTCACCTGCCAATAATATTTCCACGAATCACTAAATGCACCACCCAGACACGTTGATGTACAGCGAAAAACACTTTTGTTATAGCGTGATATCGTCACATCTTCATATCCGAGCGCTTTTAGTTGCTTTAGATAAAATGCCTCGTTAATGCCGCCAGCCAGATTGATTTTTGCGTCCAGACGTTGTCGGCGCTGAGCCAGTGTTTGAACACCATCCGGTGCACAGGAATCAGGTAATCCAGATATAGCTTCATACCTGTCGAGCAGTTCGGTGACTGTGCGCGGGTCAGCCTCCGCCATCAAATCATCAGAACGCTGATGGGCTTTAGCCAACGATGATGCCAAGCCCAACAACAACGGGTCATCAGAGTCCCATGCCGGGCCGTGCGGCAGCAGACTCGACAAAAGGTATTCGTATTTATCCGTCAATCCCATGTAATTGTCCCCATGACACCTACCTCACCCCGTTCAATGCTAATGTCAGTAATAGGACTAATCAGTACATGACTATATTCACCAGTGGCAATACTGATCGCCTCACTAACGCGAGACGGTTTGATAACACCTTCTGGTATGCCATCGCGCAACACCATTGATCGGAGTTCAGCCTCAACGACAGCACGCACAGCAGCGGTATCAGGATTCAAGTTTATCTCAAAGTTGATGGTGTGAGCGCTCGGAACAAACACATACAAATCAGCCCCCGCCACCGGAGCCAGTGGTTCGATATACTCTTGCACCGCCGCCGCCACAGCTGCATCCGGGATAGGGTTTATCAGGTCGCTATTCGCAATCATGACACCAACCGTCCCCGTTCCCATCCAGTGGCGATAACACCAGGCACGTGTAACCCCGGCAACTTCCTTTGACCAGGTTATATAATCTGTATTTGCGCCACCCTGTGGCGGGTAATACCAGCGTTCAATAATGCGGGCACGAAAATCTTCTATGCCCTCAATATCTGTTCCACCCTCAATTGTGTCCGCTAAAGTTGCAGAGGATAGTCCACTGATAGGGCTAACCAGGCGCATGGTAATGCCATCATCAGTGTTACCGGTTATTCCCGTTTCATCACATATGATAGGCACACGCAGAACACCGCCTGATGATGTTACCGAGGCAGTTGTTGTATATGTAACCAGATCATCACGCTGAATAGTGACACCCTCATTGATCGTAATGTCGTTTTCTACGCCGTCCCAACGAACATATCCCGCTGCTACGGTGGCTGACTTGCGCGTTACCCGCTTCATGTTGCCGTGCCGTATTAGCCAGTCCAGGTCAGCGAGATCAGGCAATAGGTTTCGTGCGAGATAATCTATGTAGCCATACACAATATGAACCGCTGCCGCCTGCACACGGGAATACACCTCTGCATCATTGCGGCGCAGTTCTGCGAGTGTCGAATCAGCAGACAGACGGCTGAGTACGTCGCTACGAATTGTTGTAATTAATTGTGGCAATGTCTGCCGCGAGAATCCGCTATCAGCCATCTAATTCCCTCCAGAGATCATCAAATGCTAATGCTATCGCGGTGCCATCCTGTTTATACAGCGTCACAGCGGCGTACATGCTGTTAACATCAGTTCGCTCGGTTGAGACATCCACATGAGCAATAACCTCGTCATCCACCAGCCATTGAAGCGCTTCGATAATGTACTCTCGAGCTTTCATCGGGGTTTTGTTCGTTAGTTTTTCGCGGCGTAACTGATAAAGACGAGAACCGATGCGATCGTTTTGCCGGGTTGGGTAGGAATCTCCCCACCACCCCATGACGCTATTAACATCGTCATCTGGCCCGGCTCGGCGCCACGTAAACAGTGATATAGCCACCGCACGAGTCAGCGGATCAGTGATGTGTGAAACCGCCCGGCTGACGCCGTTAACCATCAGTTTCAGTTGCATAATTACTCCATTGTCTGATCCGGTGTTCCTGTTGTTCCACCACTATCGCCGGGGTGGTTATGTCCGTTGAAGGTATCCCTTACACTCTGCAGGGTAGATTTTTTGTCGCTGATATCGCCAACAGGAACCTCAAGTAGCGGCGTGTTCACCGTCATTTTTTCAGTAGCATTGACGATAAACGTTTTAGTCGTTACGTCGATGACCCGCCCACGCTTCAGAATGATGCTGTCACCCTCATCGGTGTAAATTGCCACCTCACCAGCCTGTAAGCCAGTGACGCGATAGCGACGGTCGCCGACGACCAACACAACACCATGAGACCGATCTCCGTCCATATAAACCGCCACAGCCTCAGCGCCAACATGCGGAGCAGAAGTGAATCCGTAAGGCTCAATATGCTCAATGTCGGCCTTCAACTCATCAGCAGCCATTTTAATTTGCAGCATCTGGCATTTTGTCGCAGTGCTGAGTCCCGTCACTACCGCACGCGCCAGCAGGTTAGACAAAGAGCGCTGCAGTACGGAAAGTGGATTGCTCATCAGAAATCGGCCTCTTTTTTCTTTTTGGCCTTTTTAGTCTTTGTGGGTTTGTGCAAGTACGCTTCTGACGGCCCGACACGCAACTCGCAAATCGTGCCGTTTTCGTCCTGATTGTATGTGACTTCTGAAATCACCATTTCCCGATTATCGAAGTCCAGCACCGGGTCATAAACAATTACGGTCATATTCGGACGCCATAATTCACCATTACCCTGACGCCAGCCCTGCACCGTGTATGTGACTTCATCAGTTTTGGCCGCGCGGCGCTTCGCTTCAAAATCACTACGGTCACCGCATGATGACGTTGTGGCATTACCGGTCTGCTTGATAATCAGTGGACGGTAACGACTAATGCCACCATCAACCGTTTTTGCACGAATAGCCGATGTGGTTGTTTCACCGAAATCGATATCATCTGATTTACGCTGGCCGGAAACGGTGTAAACGCTGAATCTGTCACGGATACTCTGTTCCGTGTCACATGTGAGAATGTTTTCACCTAGTACCAAAGCGGTCACGGCCCGTTCCACACCAATATCACCAATTACGAGGTTCCCTTTCTCATTGTCGTAAATCAGTGTTGGCTGCAGGCCAAGCATCTTACTCAGCACATCAACAACCGTTTCACCCTGATCGGCTTGGACGCTCTGTAGCGTTTCGTTATCCGTCGAGTCAATAACAGTAATACCAAAAGGTTTTGCGAGGTCCGCGGCCACCTGTGCCAACGTTCGCTGACCGTATTGTTTTGGTTCAGCAGAGCAATCAATCAAATCGCAGGTTTTGCTGCGCCCAACGATGCCGAGTATGCGAGATTTAGCGCCATACCGAACTGGTAGTGCCTCAACGTATCCGGTAATCACCAGATCATCACCAATCAGCACTTCAACCAAATCACCTTTTTTAATGCGCGTCTGGATGTTTTTCTGGTCGGTACTCCCTGGCCAATCTCGTGTTATCTGCACATTGAAATCACGGGCAATGCGCTCAATGCCGGCCGATATCCGGCATTGTGTCCAGCCGCCCCACTCCCGCCCGTTCACGCGTAGGATAACCAAATTGCTTTCATTCATTTTGCAGGCACCGTCAGAGTTGTTACCGGCACAAAGCCTGGGTGAGTGATATTGTTGCGAGAAATGATTTCGTCAGCGCGGTTAGCATCATCATACCAGTCAGCAGCAAGCACCAACGCGGGCAGCACTTCATTAGTAGTGCGCTGAGTCAGCTGCGCTATTTGCGTCAGCCGCGCCGAGATATCGTTGTTAACATCCGCTCGCACACGAACCAACGCCTGAAATAACTGATCATCTGTCGTACGAGACAGCTCGTTATCTATCGCTGTATTCAGTGCGTGTCTGATGTCATGCAGGTCTTCCCACGACGGTATTTCATCAGTGGCTGTAGAACTGGTAGAGCCTGCATTTGTCACTGAATCAGATGCATCAATATCAGTTACCGCCGGGTGAGATACCGTTATGTTTTTTGATGTTGCCGTGCCGCCAGCGCCGCTGGATGCCGCCAGCTGTGCTTTAACGCTGGATTTTGATTTCGGCAGTGATGTAACGGCATACGCAGATTCAACCAGAGCGCTACTCCTGATCGCTTGCGCTACAGTGTTGCTGTTCGTGACACGTGTTTGCGTTGTTTTGCTGTTAGTTTTCCAGACGCCGCGCGGCGCGAAATCATGCCCTGCAGTAACACCGGTCAGGTTTTTTATCAGCGACACCAGCGATTTAGCATTGCTATTCAAACGATTTGCTGATCGCCACATTGTTTGCAGTCTGCTGAATAAATTGCTGCCGCTACCGCTCAGAATAACGCTCATGTCCCCCTTGAGCAGTCTTGATGCAGCCGTTACACCCCGATCGATGTAATTAAACGTGTTCGTTATCTCGTCGATCATGTCTTCTGCATCAGATATAACACCATCACTGATAAAATCACTCAGACCACCAAGAGAGAAATCCCCGTATAGGTCTGTCAGAAAATCTTCCAGCCAGGACGTTGACGCGCTCAGTTTATTGTTTGTAGCAAGTCCCGCCGTCGGAAATGACAGTTCACCAGCTTCGACAAATGAAAATGAAATGCGGCACATCCGCCCTTCATTATCCGTATGTGTAACCCGTGCCAGCTCGTCAATCGTGATGCTCATTTCGCCGTAGTACGGATGCACCAGTTTTGCCGCGCCAGCCTTTTCGATTTCGTTGATCAGCTTGTTACGCTGGATCATGAAATCATCGCCGATAACATACGCCTCAACAGAGAAGCGACGAGTTGCACGCCCTAGGTCTTCAGAATACGGCTTATCGCGGTTCGGGTATTCATGCACCTGGACCCGGCGACCAAATCGGGCCTCATCAGACGAAACTTTGAACGGGACGCCACGTAGCGAGGCATCCTGCAGATAATCTTTCCAGCTCATGAAAAGCTCCGTGCATAAAAAAGCCCCGGCTAAGGCCGAGGCTGATTACTTTTAACAGAACCTAATTAATTAACAACTCTGCATGATGAATTCGATTTCTCTTTTTCCCCGCTGGTAACATGTCATTTGTATAAAATATTGTTAACACCAGAGTATCGACTATATCCGACATCAGTCTGCAACCACGGTAATGATTGTCCACCAGCGGGAACAACCTGCATTCCTGCAGGAGCGTTCTCAAAAGTTATTTTCAACTCGCCATTCTGTTTGTTGCCCAATACTGTTAGCATTTTAGCATGTTCAGTATTATCGTTATTTAACCCAAGCAGCTCTTTGAGTCTGGGTAAAAATCCATTATAACCCCGAGCCGCATCTTTTTTATCTACCTGATTTACCAGCATTGACCCAATATCTGTATTCTGTTTTTCAGCGTCTTTATGTAGTTTGTCTAACTGCTTCATAATATCAAACAGCACAGCAATCGTTACTGTTATCACCCCCATAGCGGCTATGCTTTTTAAACTGCCAGCCAGCCCTCTCGCAGCAGCACCGGCACCACCTATCCCTGCAATCATGTCCACTAACCATTTCCCAGCAGTAAATACTGCAACGCTAGTCAAAATATTTTCCACCCCACCGATGGCATCAGTAACACCATTAATTCTATCCCACACCTTTTTTACTACAGGACCAACCGTTTCCCAATTTTCGGCAATCATCCAACCACCAGCCACAAGCAGAGTGACCAATTTCCCAGCAGTAGACATTTTCATGACTGACTCCATAAGACGAAATGCCCTAGTCACAATCATTGCGCCACCACCGACCACGACAAGAGCCCCCGCAAATTTCATAATGCCTTTGATGGTTTCTGGATTTTCCTTTGCCCAGGTACGGAACTTATCAATGAATGGCAGTAATTTTTTAGCCCCCTCAGAAATGGCAGGGAGAAATACCGATCCGATTGTAATGCCAGTAACATTAAATGTATTTCTTAGTTGTTTCAGGCTATTTTCTGTCGTTGCAGCGCGGCTTTCATACTCCTTTTGCATTGATCCGGCATATTGCTGAGCATCTGCCACACGCTTAAAATTAGTTTTTAACAGATCGAGATTAGTTAGTAGTGGAGCGATCGCGCTAATAGACTCCGCTCCGAACAACGCGCTAAGCACTGGCGTCTGTTTTACTTTCGGCAGTTTTGATATAGATTCAAGTAGTTTGACGATGGTTCCTTTTGCATCTTTCTGCATACTTGCAGCCAATTGCTTAGGATTTATTTTCAGTAAGCTAAGAGCCTCTTTTTGTGATGCAGTTGCTCTCCCTCCTTTTGTTACAGCCAGCATGAAATTTTTGATACCCGTCGCCGCAATCTCTGACTCAACACCCATTCCCGCAATCGTTGCCCCCATCGCGGCAATTTCACCGGATGCCACACCGGCCACACCACCCAATGGGCCAATTCTGGTAACGATTTCTGATATTTTTTGCGCATTGGCTGGGCCGTTGTTGCTGAGGTAATTGATTTTATCTGCCAACGTGACGACTTCTTTCTGCGTCATTTTAAACGCAGTGCGCCACTGCGCCATCATCTGGCCAGATTCCTCTGCTGTCTGATCGAAGGCTACCCCCATTTTCACAGCGGATTCAGCGAACTGCATCAGGTCTTTACTGGCAATGCCCGCCTGGCCACCTGCAGAGGCGATTTTTGCCATATCATTCGCAGCCATTGGCAGGCGCTCAGACAGTTTCATGATGTCCTCACCCATCTGTTTGAACTGATCTGGCGTATCGAAATTAACCACTTTCTTGACATCAGCCATGCTGGATTCAAACTCGATGGCCTGGTTTATTGGATAAATAAATCCAGTACCCAAGGCAACACCAAGCCCTGCAGCCTTTGCCATTGTATTGGAAAATTCCTGCTGGAATGATTTTACCCTGCCACTCATCCGGTTGAGTGGCGAAGTCAGTTTATCAACAGCAGTAATAATCGCTTTAAGCTGGAAACTATCGGCCACGGTTCATTTCCTCATTGATTCGCACAGCTTCGGCTTCCAACTCAAAAAACTCACCGAGGCCAATTTTTTTTAATTCCAGAGGGTTCACTCCCCAGAAATGGGCGACGTTATAGAGTCGTTTTCTGAGGCTTCCTGACTCTCCGACGCCATAAAAAAACCGACGATTATCAGACTGATAGTGGTGATGTCATTCAGTGCCAGTTGTTTTGCTGATGATGGCGGGATACCTGCCAGCCCCGGAATGTAGTTCAGGGCAGAGCTAGTATCAATTTTTACGCTGCCATCGCTGCCATAAGAGAACGGCAAACCGTATTTCTGTACTTCGTCATACGTGGGTTCGCGCAGTTCCAGAACGTGCAAGCGCTCTCCATGTGCCATGATCGGTTTACTGAGTTTCAGCTCTTTCATTGATACCCGCCTTCTTCGCCGTGAAATTCAGCATCGACAGTGCCTTCTTCCGCATTGTGATTAAGTTCGCCATGTACCCACGCACTGCTGAGTACGTAAACCATTCCATTTGCCAGCTCGGCAGTGATAGTCATGGAATCCGACGAAGTGAGTTTATCCACCGGGAAATCACCGGTGACTTTCAGCGTCGCCTTGATATATGGCGCACGGTAGGTTTCTTTGTAATCAATAGAGCCATCAGAACCGATCACGTCATCTTTTTGTGATGTATTCATTGGCACCTCGACGCCGCCACTGGCGGACAACTGGAGCCCATCCGCCTTGATGTAACAGGTACCTGCAATTCTTCCCATGATTAAGCCTCACTATCGTCATACTGCAGGCGGAATTGATTAACCACTGCAAAGACACGTAACTGGTTAATGTAATCAGGCGGGAATAGCACATCGAGACGATCCGGGTCGTCGGCGCTGCGCTCTACCACCAGGTATTTCTTGAACAAATCGTAGTTTTCTACGATCCCAGCCCTCTCCAGACGACGATAAACGGCCAGCAGTTCCCCCTTAATAACAGCCGGGGTGACAATGGCCTGACCAGCACCGAACCGGGTACCGTCATTTGCCAATTTGTGACGCGGATATTTACTGGTAATGACCGATTTCAACTGACGCATAACATATGCGCTGGTATGCAGCGTTTCACTGTCATAGAACGAGTTATCAGACACGCCATAACTGTTCGTCTGGTACATCGTGATATCACGCTGAATCAACAGCGAGCCGCTTTCAACATAAGCCGTTGCAATACCATGACTCAGCAACGATTGTTGTTCCGTGAACATGAATCGGCTTCCCTTTGGCGCTGGCAGTGCACCGGTCAGTACGCCGGTCTGCGTCGGACGAGCCGGGTCATTGCGGATGAAAATGGCATTGCGTGCAGTACGCATCGCGACCAGTTCATCGGCAGCAGTCTGTGTTGCTGGTTCATAACCCGGCATAGTGACATGTGGCAGATTTAACGAATCACCATACGCAACCAGCGTCGACAGTGCGTCGATTTTCGCTGAATAGGCGTGACCATACAGCTGGCGCGAATACCCCCAACGGCTGGCGATTTCAGTGTGAATAGTGTTCACACTGGCCATGTCATTGAACGGTGTACCGATAAAATCAAACGGATCATCACCCATTGCCGCAATAGCATTGGTTAGCGTTGGCGCACCAGTACCGCCAGACATAGCCACAATAGTGATCGTGAGTCCATTCGGTGTAGTTTCGCCGCCGACAATGCCGCAATAGTTGATGGTTACGGGGATGTCATTACCACACAACCCCTTATGACGAGCCGTTAGCGTCACCACGCCTGCAGCAATGGTCGCGGTTACCGGCAAATCAGTATTTGCGTTGATTGCAGCCGCAATAGTTGTCGCAACATCGCTGGCTGTATCATCAGCAGTTACGCCTGCCTGAACCTGTTCTGCACCGATATACAGATAAACTGTGCCGGATTCCTGGGCGGAGCCGACAACAGTAATCGTTCCCGTCGCCGCTACTCCTGCCAACGGCTCATCTAGTGCTATGACCCACAGTTCCCCGGTTGGATCGACATTGCGATAGCGGTTAACCATACGCGCCAACTGGCTTCCCCGTCCCGCCATGCTACCCGCCAACCCTGCAGATGGCATGATAGTTAACCCATTGCGGATGATCGCCGCGTCAGAATTTGCGTACCCCAGCAACAGTGCGGGCGCAGTACCGTCTGATGTTGTGTTCGCCTTTGAGTTATCAATTTCAGCCCAGAACAGCGGCACATGAATATCAGACGGAATTTCGTTGTAACTAACCGTCATTTTTCACCTCTGATTTTTTGGTGTTAGTTGCTGTACGATCGACTACCTCAACATCACCGGCCTCAATGCGCCGCTGCCAATAGCCGGATTGAATAACGTTTCTGCCATCTGCGGGCAGCAGATCGCTGCGGGCCGGGTCAGGGACTGACCGTCCGTCTTTAGGTTTCACAAACATAATATTTACTCGCTGGGTATGGTTAACTCGGTGTGATGTTCAATGTTTCCGTCTGGGCCGTTGCCCGGATCAATAAAATCAACATCAATTGAAATGATATCCAGTTCAGGCAACTCCTCCAGATCGGTGTTTTGGCGTGTTTCGGATTCGGATATTTCGCGTTTCCTCGTGAAATCAAACTGGTAATACAAACGGGCAGCATCCATTGCCACCACCTGGCCACCAGCATATTCAATCACATCGCCATTATCTGGCTCAGGGTTCAATCCCAGCAACGCAGACCAAAGTTCCGCTCGCACATCATGAACGGCATCGAATGCTGCTGCCTGCCCACGTTCGTCCGGACTGCTGTTGAGTACAACGATTACAGCGAATCCTTCTGTTACATCCTGCCAATAATCAGTCTGTGATTTGTTTTCGCTCGCATCATCGTTAGACGGGACCACATATGCCGCTGGCAATAGCATTTTTGCTGTTTCAGGCAGGCTCTTCATCTGGGCTGCACCAGCAACGCGACCGTAAAATTTCGGGCATTTCAAACGCAGGGTCGCCACGATGGGGGATAATCTCATGATGACCTCTTTTTACGTGGTGGCCGCAGAGACTGACGTAACGCTCTGGACAGGATATATTTCGTCCATGGTGATCGAGTATTCAGTACCTGTGCCATAAAATTATTACGGGGAGCAATCCGCCACGGTGTTCCGCCAGATGCACCTTGATGATGTTTTCTCCTTCGGACAGCGCCACGGCGAACACCGTAAAACAGAAACGCAGGATAAAAATCACCGACAATCTGACGGTTTCCTTCACCCCGCTTCTGGTTGGGAGCAATGCGCACCATCAACCCTGAGCGCCGCTTTGATGCTCGGGGAACGTAGTACCCTATCGACCGTGCCAGCTTACCGGTTCTGAATCCTGGGTTTTCTCCGGCCCTTGATGCCGCGCGGTGCATAACCAAACGCCGTGCGTCACGCATGTGAACTTGACCGATCTGGACAAAAGCGCGACGCATTTTGGCGCGGTTAAATACCATGTCTTCAGGCTGATCAAAATCAATGTGCAGCGTAGCCAGTGGTTGATTAGCCATAGAGATTTTCCGTGTAGGTGTTTTTACCCAAATCGCAGCATTCGAACATCAGATAGCGATGCGCCGAATTCAGGTCACGGATTCGGCTGATACGGTAAACGATATCGCCGTGAACAACCTCAAAATCAGAAGTGATACCGCTGCGGTAACGGATAAAAACATAATGAGTGATGATATCGCCCGTTTGCACAGAATCACGGTATGTTGCTGATCCAACCTGACGTATTTTTGCCCAGACTGGCTGTTCTCCCTGAAACGTTTTTTCCGTGCCGAAATCCGCTGCAGGAACGTCAATACGCTGACGAATCAGCACACGACGATCCAGTTCTCCGGGTTCAGGCATCCTGTAATGCGCTTCGGTTTGGGTCGGTGTGATTTTCATAGCGGTATGTACCTGTACGGGCCAACTATCCACGCATAACCCTGTGGCACTTCTGCTTTCTCAAAATCAGATACGGATGAGCGGTTTTCGTACCAATGCGTCAACAGCAACAGCATTGCCAGCCGGATATCGTCAGACAGCGCCAACCCATCAGGGTCTGTGTCCGGTATATCCTGTGCGCTGGGGTACAAATTTCGGTTCACATACGTTTCGGTAGTCCGCTGCACTGCGGTTCCCAGCAGCGTGAGTAATTCGTCCTCATCCGTATAATCAGACTCCAGACGCAATTGGCGCTTGATTTGATCCAGTGTCAACAGCATGAAGAACTCCATGCCCGCCAGATAGCGGGCATAAAAAAACCGCTTACGCGGCTGTGGTTAACTCAGCTTTTCAGCTACGCCGGTTTACCCACCAGTGCCTTGATCGCTGCTGTATCTTCCAGTACACAGTCAAACCGATGGAAAGCCAGGAATGCGGTCTGATCATATTCGGCGTAACGCTCAACCAAACGCTTCAGCGTCATATAGGTAATACGGCGCACGATGAAGCGGTCAAAGTCACCGAGGAAGGCAAATTTTTTACCTGCAGCGGCGCTGTCGATTGCCTGATCGATAACATAAGGAATGTTCAGGATCGTGGCCGGGGTACCACCAGCGACATCGGGCAGCCAGAGCGGGCGATTTTGCCCGTCAACCATTTCTTCAACCACTTGCAATGTAGCGTCGTTGAATGCCCAGCGGAATTTAGGTCCACCACGATAAGCCGGGTCGATTACATGTTTCAGCTTATTCATTTCCTGCCATGTGAATGTCGTAGCCGCGGCGGTATTTACCGTACCAGTGACTGATGCAACCAGCCCTTTTGGCTGGACTGGCGTACCCGCTCCAGTGCCTTGTACCAGATATTTCGCTTCACCGCGGCCAATACGCTGACCAATACGAGCAGCCAGATACGCTTCAATGTCCACACCGCTGTCCTGCAGTAGTTCGTTAGATACACGGATGATTTTAGATGATAACTTTTTAGCACCAAGAATCGCGGTGCCAAACGTTACATCTTCTTCAGATGCTTCAGTATTCTCACCCAGCAGTTCGCCTTCTTCGGCTGTGCCGTCAGACGTTGACCAGGTGATATCCTGTCCATTCGACGTATTGAGAATCTGTGCAACGCTGGCAATACCGCCGTAGGCTTTCATCGAATCAACGATTTTATTCAGCATCTGCGTCGGTACGGTGTAGCCGCCCTTTGCGTCGGGAGATGTGCCCTGTGCGCGCAATTCTTTCAGCGCCTGACGCTCTTCACTGGTGAGTTCAGCAAAGCCGTTACGCAAGAATCGATCGAATGCTGCAGCGCGCTTTTCCTGTGCCAGTGATGCCGAATCGCCGTTATTTTTCTGTTGCTGACGTTGTTCCGGCTCAGATTCGTCAACATACGTTTGATCCTGTCGGCGCAACTCGTCTTCACGCGCAATTTGCACATCAAGACTATCCAACTCGGATTTAGCGGTGTTCCACTGATTGCGCTGTTCGTCAGTCCACGTAGCATCACCAATCTTTTCGTGTAATGCGCGCATATCAGTAGCGATGGTGTTACGTTTTTGCTTCAATTCGTGCAGTTTCATGTCTGTTTTTTCCTTACGCGTTAAGAAGGGTCAGCAGGCGCTCACGCGCCATTCGTTGATTAATGGCTTGCACCAGCGCGCCGCTGTCGCGCGCTTCCTGCCAAGCTTTCATAGAGCGAACACCGGAATCTGCTTCCTGATAGGCCGGATACGTCACCGGGCTCACATCAAACAGCCGGGAAAAACGGGTAATTTCACGGATAACAATACCTTCGTCGTCCTCGTACCAGTGCTCGCCGTCGCGCGCCACGCGGAACGCGAAAGATGATTGGCTGATATCGCCACGCATCATCGGCGCAATGACGAGATCGCTAATTGTCTGTGTATCAGGCGCGGCGATGTCATACCGGAGCCCCTTCTCATCGACAGACAGTGAAAGTGTTCCGGCGGCGCTACGACCGAGAATAAAATTCGGGTCATGGTTAAATAGTCCGCGCACATCATCATTCAGCACATCATCAAACGCGCCTGGCTTAATGATTTCACGGAATCCCCATAGCGGCTCCGAACGGCTGTTAAACACAGAGCCGTAACCGATGATGTGCGTCGGTTGTTCGCTGTGTTGCTCCGCCCGAACCTCGCCGCTGTAACAGCGGACTTCGCGATCATCCATTGTTTTGTTCCTCGCTTTTTGGGTCGGTAGTAAAGTCTTTAACGGGGTTTGCGGCATTAACACTGACTAGCATTTCGTCCAGTCCATCTACCGGGTTCATGTCTTCAAACGCACGCGCTTCGTTACGACTCATCCAGCCGTCAGTGATGGCAAAATGATAGAATTGAGCGCGCTCTTGCGGAGTGCCGCGCAACAGGCCAGTGAGGTTAAATCGCGTGTAGAAACCTGCGGCTAGCTCAGCCCTGGTGAAAAGTCGCCGGTTGAGCTCCTGCTCCCAGTTGGTAACCCATGGCATCATGGTGTAGCGGACAAACTGAATAGCCTGCTGTGTGATGTTTGAGAAAGTCGCCTTTTCCAGGTCGTTAATCATGTGCGCCGGTACGTTGAAAATGCCGGCGATCATGGACCTGTTAAGTTTGGTCATATCGATGATCTGGGCATCGACCGGTGAAACTGTCAGCGCCTTATAATCGAGATCAGCAGGCAGAAGCATGGTTTTATTTTCCTGGCTGCGTAGCGCCTGCGCTGCTTTTTGCCAGGCGTCTTTCAACCAGCTCCAGCTCTCTTTTTGAAGCGGTGTTTTGACAGAAACAATACCTGCCGGTCTGGCGTTACCGCTAAAAAAGCTTTCCGTGTACTTCTGCCCGCTCATCCCCATACCGATGGTTTCAGCATGCTGCATAATCGGGCTGAGCCCCATTTTCTGGTTATTTCCCAGCGCCCGGATATGGATCATGTCATCCGGACTTATAGCGAAAGCGCCCTCTTCATTGTAAAGGCCATATGTATAGCGCCCGCCGGTTTTCAACAGGGTTGTTTCCCACGGCATGCAGCTTTCTAGGCCAACAACTTCACCACGCCGGTTCCGTTTTACCCATGAATAACCATTGCCCCAGCCGAGGATGTGGCGCTGTTTCAGCTCGCGCCATTTGTAGCTGGTTTGCCACGTGTTCGGCTCGTCATGGATCAGGTAAAATGCCGGGTGGTCGCGTGCTGGCTCCACTTTGCCATTGTGCTTTCGCATAACATGAAGCGGCATTTGAGCCAGGTTTGATGACAGCACATAAATACAGGCGTACACCGCCGCGAGTTTCATTGCTGTTTCAGGGTTTACATAAACATCAGAGCGAAACAATCCATCAATATCAACAGAATCGCCCGTTATCGGCGTAGCTGGGCTTTCAAGGGACTCGTTTCTAAAAAATGCATCAAACAGCACGTTTCCCCCTTCTGGCGATCGCCAGCGCACCCACCAGCAACAGGCATCCGGAGAACATCAGCGCCGGGGCTAACCCGAACTGCAGATAAAACCCCGCAGTGAGCAAACCACATCCGGTTAGCCCAATGACATCAGCAATCAATGAGTTCATAGAATTAAAACGTCTTCGTCAGGGTCCAATGATGAAAGGAAGTCGGCAGGCTCATGCAGCATTGCACGCCCGATAGCCATGATCAGCGCCACCGCACCATCTATTTTGTTTTCACTGCGCTCCTTGATGGGACGCACGATATCATCGTTACCCGGCATGTTCTTTCCGACCACATTACTAATACACCAGGTCATGATCGGGTTGCCGTCATGATGGAATCGGCCTGACTCGATCGCAGCCTCAAGTTCTTTCATGGGGTCGGACATGTTGGTGTAATTCTGGATGATAGTAATCGGACTCAACTGTTCATCAGCCAACTGATGGCTAAGGTTTGTTGCTCCGTGCGGATCAATCGGTGATTCCTCGACAGGATTCAGCCTGTTGGCTTCTTTGGCGGCTTCCAAAATGACGCGATAGTCAATTTCCGCACCGTCAGTAACGGTCAAAAAACCCATATTGACCCATTTTTGAAACCGTTCTGCGGTGCGCTGATCCTCAACATCAGCACTGAACACGGTGTCATATGGAACGAAAAACCGGGGAGCAATACAGTAATAATGACGCCGTCCGTCAATTTCTCGCGTAAACAGTCTCGGCATGCTGTTCATATCCAGCTTTCTGGCCAGGTCAAACGCCAAATAACAAGATTGCCCCTCAAACTGCTCAATGGATAGCGTCTCATCTTCACAGTTCCGCCAACTAACCAAGTTAAAAAAAGCAGCTCGGGCAGAAACCCAAATATTCAGATGTTTGGTTTTGAATATGTTGGCTTGTCTGGCATTGTTTCTTGCTCTGTTTTGCTGAGAGATCAGAAACTCACTGTAAACTGATACCCCCATATTGGGGTTTGCTTTGCGCAAAACAGCAGGGTCAGTCCATTCATCACCCTTATCGATCGTGTAGATAATGCCAAACAGCTCATCATTAGGAACTGTGCCGTTCAACATTTCGATGACCTCACGCCGTTTGTCGTAGCATGGCCCTTCAATGTTGTAACCAGCTGTCGTAATGGCCAGCATCAATGGCTGACGTCTGGCCCCCATCCCGGTGAGCATTGTTGTGTATAAGTTATCAGTATCATGCTCGTGATACTCGTCGGCGATCGCACAGTGTGGCGATGCACCGTCGCCAGGGTTTCCGATCAGCGGCTCAAATCTGGCCCCATCTGCCGGAATATTCATGTTCTGCGCGTTTACCTCAATACCGTAATGCTCGGTCAGTGCTGGAGTCCGTTTACACATCAGCCTGGCTGGTCGAAAAACCTCCCACGCCTGTTTTTCTGTTGTCGCGCCAGAATAGACTTCTGCACCGAATTCATCATCACACGCAAAACAGAACAGGCCGATACCAGAACCAAAAACCGATTTGCCATTTTTACGTGGAACTTCGATGTACACTTCACGAAATCGGCGTAATCCACTCCCTTTGTGTACCCACCCGAATGCACTACAGATGATGAATAACTGCCACGGTTCCAGCGTGATCAGCATTCGCTTGAATGCCCACTCGCCTTTTGTATGGGGCAGCAACTGGATAAATTTTGCAACTTTTTCCGCTTTATCCCGATCAAAGCGGAAACGAAACTTTTTACTCTTTTCCTGTGCCAGATCGTCCAGGTGACGCTGACAGACATCTATAACATACCGGCAGACTGGTATTTTTCTGCGCACAACATCACGCGCGTACGCATTGGCTGCGTTAACGTTGACATATGATCGTCTGGTCATAGATTGGCGAATGGATTGTCTGATTTACCCTTGGATGGACCGATTAATCGTTGTCTGCTGGCTGGGTCCAGCCCGAGAATACCGCCAAATGTTGCCATCTGGCGCATAGCTTCATTGAGAACTGTCAGTGACGGGTTTTTTATAGGTCCACCCATTGAACCAACCATGACAATACCGTTCTTTTCAATGTGCAACTGTGCCGCCCTGGCATTTGAATATGCCAAGCAAAACATTTCCAGATTGTGTAAGTCAGTAGTGCACAATATTTGTTGTGCACATAACTCTCTAGAAACCATCGACCACATTGTTTTTGCAATATCGTCAAACCAGGATGGAGGCTCAACGCCACTGATCGGGGTGAACGAAGGTTCGGTTTTATTCAAGCGGCGCTTGCCCGGATTACCAGCTAACACCTTGCGATTAGTCGGTTTAGGTGGACGACCTGAACGACCCGCTACACCTGCCATTCGATCCCCCATAAAGCACTTTTTGTTAAAAAATAATAAATAAAGCTATTTTCACCCTCGCCAGTTAAATTTTATTTTTCGCGGGTATAAAAATCTGACGGGGCGGGCAGTACGGAAGGGTAAGCGTCACAGAGATTTACCCCGCCCCTCCCCACCTGACATGTGAATTTTTAGCACCAATACAGTGCATTAACACTGAAAATGATAATAATTGTCATTTGATGCGTTCTCGTGCAGTCTTCGCACGATGATGAGGCCAGCACAGTGAGCGAAGGTTACTGTCTGCATCCACTCCTCCATGTGCCTTGGGTACGATATGATCAACTGTCCGTGCTTCACGCACTACTCCATCAGCCAGACAGTCCTGACACAGATAGCTATCGCGTTGCAGCACTCGCAAACGTATCGCCTCCCACTGAGTACCATAGCCGCGCTGATGTCGATTTTGCCCAGGTTTGTATGATTTCCACCCTTCGCCTTTGTGTTGTTCACAATAGCCGCTTGGGTCGGTAGTTGTGTTTCGACAACCGCGAACACGGCATGCTTTCGGTGTTCTTGGTGGCATATGGTTTTCCTTTTGTAGCTCAGTTACTCCTCAATCTCGGTCATTTTGAATTAACCGACACAATAGATATTCACAAACCAAAGGAGTTTTTATATGTCGCCTCTTAAATTTACTATCCGATTACTGGCAAGGTCAGAGTTAATGAAATTTATTGTTCTTTGCTATGAGCTAATCCAAGCTCTTAACAACTTCGGCATTATCTAACCCATTCGAAAATGAACAATGTGATAGCGTAAAAAGCCCCGCTATTGCGAGGCTGAGTTGAAAGAATCACAATATTCGAGATAGGTGCTTAAGCCCCAAGAATATTGTCTATTTTTTTCTGAATGTACCCTTCAAATAAGCACTTCGACACGTTAACAATTGTTCCAATGCTCGCATCTTTGAAGCCCGTCTTAACTGTATTCCAAACCTCTTTATTTCTAATCGCCTCAAGGAAATCATGACCACTAGCAGTTAGACGTAAAGAGAATTCATTCCATGATCCGCCATCGTCGGTAGTTTCAGAAAAACCCATGCCAAATTGTCCATCAGTCCTGGCAATCAAATTACGATCATCTAGCAAGCGCATATGGAATAAGAACTCATTTGTCCCGTAATCATATCCAGCTTGCTTTAATTTGTTTATGTCTGTTTGCGGTTCTCCAGAGGCTTCAAAAGCCTCAAGAAGACCCTTTAAGTATTCATGATCTATTTTCATACCCACGCCTTTTTTTGTTCATGAGAGTAATTTAGCATTATCACAGGCACTCAGTGAATAGGGATGGGAATGGGGATAAATTTTGTTTAATATTCAGAAATTATGCAAAGTTGCATTTCTGGACAAACGACATGACAAACGAGAAAAAATTAAGTGCCAAAAATGCTGGTGACGCCGCTGAGTTTTACGTGGCATACATGCTTTCAAGGCTTGGAATAAGTGCAGCCCTGACAACTAGTGGAACAAGTGCTGTTGATATCGTCGCCACAATTGATGGTTCAAAAAGCATTAGTATCCAAGTTAAGGGCTCATGGGCAAGAAGCCAGCCTCGCCAATGGATGATTGGGACACACAAGCCCAGTGTGTCGCCAGATCTGTTTTACATATTTTGCAATATGCCAGGCGAATTCAAAGAACGCATTTCCCCTGAAATTTTCATTGTACCAAGCGCTGACGTATTTGAAACTGCGACATGGCACCACAAAGCCCCATTATTCAAAATTACTCCAGCCACAGAAGATAGCTATAAGAATAACTGGGATGCACTACTTACCGCGCTAATACACTTGGGGCAATAAAAAAACCGCCCAAAGACGGCCTGATGAAAGCAATGTGTATCAGCGGCAAGATAGCTTTTAGCCATAATTTGAATTCGGAGAGAAAGGTCATTTATGCCTCTTAGTTTCAATCTGCCGTATGCTTGCGCGGTCATTATTGACCTTGTCGATAATAGTCAGCAACGGGTCAATCCAGTAGACGGCTTGCCCATACGTCAATCGGCAGGCGGTGGCAGCGGAATCAGCACTGGCTGTGTCAGTTCCGCTGGCAGTGGAGTGCATTGCGCTGGCACGTAAACGGTGCGTGTAGTCGAGCAACCGCTGAGCCACATCATCAGGCACACACTGACGGCTAGCCGGATCGCGTTTGATGATCGTGCGGTATACAATCTGTTTCTCATCTGATTGAGCCTTGATGTTGATGGCGTAATGATTGGCCTGCCGTGCAATTTCGTTATAGCGCTGAAACTCTAACGCCTGACCTGCAATAATCACCTGCTGGCTCGCGCTGATATCATCAGATTGTTGTTTGATGCGTTCGGCAATGTCAGCATCCCATCGCAAACCCTGAACGTACCAACCGATAGCTATACCGACCATCAATGCAACTATCGTTACTTTCCAGCCTGGAAGGATAGACATAACGCACGCTCCTTATCCCGACGAACCACCAGCCCCGGCAATTTTTTACCGCCACCGTATACCCAACGCGGAAACTGCTCACACGCTGCATGAATATTTCCGGCCCGGAATAACTGGAACATCGTTGATTTTTGCATCGTCGGGCAACCGGCATTAAAAGCAATGCTTGAGGCAGCGCTGAACGCACCATCTGGCAACTTTTTTCCGTTTGCGTACCTGTCGACGCAACGTTCAGCGTCGAGAATGTTTTTCTGCCAGTCTGCCGCGATTTGCTGATCGGTCTTTCTGGTTCCATTTACCACGCCGTGAGTGTTGCCAATGCCATCTGTCAAAATGCCTGCTGGACACACATACGGATCACGACGACAAGATTCAGCATTGCCGATCAACTCTAACCCACGTTCATTTGTACGAACCTGTCCGTTAGAAACCACGATGGCAATTATTGTCATTACGGAACACACCACACCAACGGCACCACCCGCTTTCTTAAAGTTGGCCATGATTAATCTCCGCGAATAATCGTCTTCCCTAACGAGGCCGCGGCCTCTATTGCTCGGGTTTGTCTGCGTTGAAAATAAACATTCGTGAAATACGTCGCGATAGCCACTACGATCCCGATAATGACCGCCGCCTGGCTCCAGTCGATGTGGTGAAACCAATCGAAAAACTTTCCTAACGCGATTAGCAGGCCGGATGACGAATACGCCCCGACCGTCGTTATTTTCTCAGGCATTTTAATCATGCTCCGGCCTCCTCGATGTTCCCGAGGGTAGTGATGTAGTAATAGGGGTCTGCCCGTTGCCGTAGGCGCTTCGTAATTTAGAATTGATCGTCAGATTTGGCAGGGGAAGAAAAAGGAAAGGCCCACCGAAGTGAGCCTTGGAGCTAACTTAACGCATAGTGATTTAGGTTAACGCATTAAGCGGCGACTAGTTCCAGGCGTTTACCCAGCGCTGAAATTGCTTTTTGAATAGTGTCTATTTTCGTTGAGTGATGCAGATCGAACAGCCGTGTTACTTCCTGCTTTTTAATGCCCATACGCGACGCCAGCTCAACCTGAGTTAAGCCTGAGTCTATAAAGGCATTAAGCATAATAACCTTGCCCGCAATGCTTGCCGGAACATCAACATAGTCGTCAGTGATCGCGCTCGGCGCTGGAACCTTTTCACTATCCTCAAAGTAAAACTCAAAAGAAGTTACCAGGGCATCCAGCGCCATTTGTAACGCCTCTTCCTGCGATTCTCCCTGTGTTAACGCCTCGGGTATATCGGGGAATGAGACTACAAAAACGCCATTTTCATGATCTAGCTTTACTGGATATCGCATATCGTCATGATGAATCTCTGCAAGTACCAGCCCCGGAGGGCTGGTTTTATTTAAGGCCAAGTTGCTTGAGAATCGCTTTTCTGAGTCGTTCGTCTAACTCAGAACCGGGATGACGGGGCATTACACTTCGCTTCCCGTTGTATCGAAGCTTCCAATGATTTGTACCATTCGAAACTTCGACTCCCTGAGATTCAAGCCACCGCCTGAACTCGCTTTGCTTCACCACTCCTCCATTTTGTTGAACATGTCATTATAGTAATCATTTATGCTTACCATATCAACATTTTTGATTACTCAAATGAAGGAAATTTACAAATGAAAAAACGCACTGATGGCGAATTTCTAAAATTCTATCGCTTGCAGATTAAGTAGAAGGCTTTTCTATCTCCTGGAGTGTTTGCCGATATCGTTCCTCCTCCATCTCGACACCAAGAGCATGACGCCCCAGTGCGATAGCGGCCTTGATTGTCGAGCCTGACCCCATAAAAAAGTCTGCAACCACTTGGCCGGGCCGACTGCTGGTCTGGATTATATGACGCATCATATCTGCCGGTTTCTCGCACGGATGTTTTCCTGGATAATACTGAACAGCCGGGAATGCCCAAACGTCGGTATAAGGAACTGCGGATGTTACAGCGAACGGCCGTCGCAAATCTCGGTATTGCTGGCGCAACTCGTCATATTCCACTACCAGCCCGGCATAGGTTTTACTCAGGGCATCGTAATGTTCAAGTAAATCAGGGTGGGGATCCACCAGCGGGCTGTCCATGCCGGAAATAGCCGCTTTCTCAGCGAACAAATTTTGTAATGCTGCGTACTGCACCGAGTTCGGCAACTGCCATTGACTCTCTGAAAACCAATGTGAGCACATCTGGGTACCAGTTACTGTATTGATCTCCGCAGCGGTAATTTTTAACCCAGAGCGGGCATTGCGAAAATAATCAATCAGTGGTCGAAATACCTGAGCTTTCAGCTCCTGGCACTTGGTGGCATAGCCTACCTGTCCTTTTGCAAATCCCTCAGAACCGTAATGACCAGCAAAAACGATCCGCTCAGTCGCGGGGAAATATGCCCGCAAGTCCTCTTTACGCATCCGGCGCCAGGGACCCGACGGTTTCGCCCAGATAATGTGGTTCAATACATCAAAACGCTGGCGCACCAGCAATTCGGTATCTGCCGCTAGGCGCGATCCACAAAACAAATAAAGGCTGCCGGCCGGCTTCAGGACGCGCCAGAACTCTGCCAGCATGTCATCCAGCCACGCAAGATAGTTTTCAATGCTTTCCCACTGTCGATCCCATGCACACGCTTTAACTCGGTAATACGGTGGATCGGTAGCTATCAGATCGATACAGTTATCAGGGAGCGTTTTGATGAATTCGAAAGAATCAGCATTAACAATATTAATGCTGTTTAAATTTACAGTATTTCCCATGGATCAGAGTCGCCCTTTTTGATAGGCTTCATTTGCTGTGTGCACATCAGCAATGGGCCTCGGTTCGCTCGTGACCTTCTAACGGGTGAATGGTGTGCATGATGTTATCAGCATCATGTACACCGCCCATTTCACAAACAATCAAGCCCCGGCATATGCCAGGGATTTTCTTTATTCGATACCGCATTTTCGCAGTTTCAGTGTTAGTGTCCTCACAACTAAATTGAGGACATAAAAAAAGCCGCATAAGCGGCTTGTCTTTTAGTTAGTCGTTCGTTTCATTAAATATAGGAAGAGCCTATCGAATAATCTTGCTCCTAAAGTTCTCTTTTCCCCACTTCGAAACGCATTTCTGGCCCGTCTTTTTGCTGAATCGCTTGAAATACCTGAAGCAACATAACGATTAAAAGATCTCCACTCGTATAGCCTGATATAAAAACCTTTTAATATCAAAAGTGGAAGAATAAATAGGTGAACAGCAATGTCTGTTAGTTGAAGCCAAGACAAGCTTGAATAATAACTTTGTACCCATAATTCGAAAGAATTAAATATCTCAATCATAAGGCACCATTCCTGTCTTTTGCTGGTGACTTATTATACCAGAAACAAAAAAAACTTGTGGGAGCAAGACTTTTGATTATTTTTTAAGCTTTGCGACTACATAACCACTCTTATCAGAATAACCATTCTTTTACGATCGTAAAGAAAATATTTACGTATACAGGTGATTTCAGTGATTGGCTTCATAGTAACAATTTCAAACAGTTGATATACTGTTCATGTTAATTTTTCTCGCATAGTTGAATTAACATACCCTTAGAAGTCCTGAGTGTTGACGCACTTGGGGCTTCGCTATTTTGGCATTGAACCACAGCCTTTCTTTACGTCAAAAGCCGTTTCTGACTATGTTAGTTAACATATCTGCGTGGGCAAAACCTCACGCTGCCGGACACGATCCATTTCCAGCGAGATATCCAGCGCCATCAACATACCGTCGATTGTTCCTTCAGCCTTTTGCAACCGCTTGCCAACGTAGGTATCAGAGCAATGGAGCTTTGACGCCAGTTGCATAAACGTTTTGCCAAAGACGTAGTAATCAAACAAAAGGTCATGATCGGCCTGATTTTTTTTGTTCAGTACCGCCATGCAACTGGAAATGATTAAGCCGTCATCATCACTGCACTGTTGGCGTGATTTTATTTTACTGGGGATTAGCCCTTTAAACCCGGCAGCAATTGATGAGTAATAAACCTCACAGGGATTATCTGCCACCCATGCACCCCATAGCTCTAATACCTGCTGAATATTACGCATTCTTATCCCCCTTCCGATAAATAACTATCGCGCCAATTCCCAACGCCCAATCCAGAAAACGAAACAGTAATTCCACCTGGCTACCGTATTCGGCTTCCCATGCGTTGATATCTCTGTGTAATGCGTCATGGCAAAACCGGCAGAGTGGGATTGTGAACAGATCATGTGATTTTGTTCCCATTCCACCCATGCCATGACCAATGATGTGATGAGGATCATCTGATGGAGCACCGCACGCGCAACACTTCTGTGTTTTTACCCAACGGGTATATTTTTCGCATTCCCAACGGGACAGCTTTGGGAGCAGCATAAAACCAGCGGCGGGCTCATCATCAATAGCCAGTTTCAGAATGGGTTTAACCCGCTCTAACTTTTCGTCCAGAATTTCATTTGCAGGGCGTTCCCAGGTAATGTCACACTCCCGTAGTGTGCCGTGAGGGACAGTGGCAGCAGGCAGATGCAGACTGATCCGTATGGCGTGCTCAGGGAGTAAATCAGAAACCCCCTTCAAGACAGACCACCAGCTGATTTCCGGCTCGGTAAGTTGATGGCCTTCGGGGAAATAGAACCAACGGCGCGCAGTCATAACGACATACTCCGCGATATTTTGTGCTACACGAGTTCGCACAACGTCAGGATTTTCACGCAACTCATTATCATGATGCCAGCATAACCGAATAGCACCATTTTCATATTCCAGGATTGTCAGCTGTTCATGATGATACTCTCCGTGCCATTGGCACCCCACCCCCTGTTTCAACCATGAAATCAGACCGGGCTGTCCACCAGCAGCGATAAGAACTCGCTCATGTGTCAGAAACGGCATCCAGTTATCGTTTATTAGAGGCTGTTCAACCTTCAGAACACCGGAGGGTTTGTCTTTAAGGTCTGACGACGCAGGTGTAACGACAATACGTTGACGAAACAGTGACAATAAATCGCGTCCGGGGCGCAATATGACCAATCCCAAATCAGCAACCACAGAGGCATTAAGCAGTACCTTCATTGAACACCGTCCCTGTAAAATATCTGTTCATAAACGTCACGGCCTTCTGTCAGTAAATCGTTGAAATCACCACGTTGAGGCCAGCGAACAGAAACCTGCCGAATGTCGTTTTTTGCCAGCATATTGGCGCGGGCGCATTCAAACGCCGCAGCATGGCCAGATGCGTTGTTGTCCATGTCGGCGAAAATAATCAGATGGGTTACTCCACGCGGGGCGCGAAATTTTTTCATGAACGTTGTGTTGAGGGTTGCCCAGGTATTGCAGTGGGTTATCTGATGACAGGACAGCGCGGTTTCGATGCCCTCCGCTATGCCCAGCGTGGATGAAACTGGAAACATGCGTATGGCCACTGACCCGGCGTGCTCCAGATAGGAATCCTCCTGTAGCTTGGTCAATTTCTTCTGTGCTGCGATATTGGCTTTTTTGTCACCGTCCAACAGGGTTCGGTGCAGATAGCACAACGTGCCTTTGTCGTCTGTAGCTAGCGAGTAAATAGCCTGGAATATACCCCCGTTGGCGCGTTGGCTGTCGCAATAACGAACAGACTCAACCGGAAGACTGGTGATACCGCGATTTTTCAGATAGCTATCTGCGCCGGTTCCAAGCAGAGGTAACAGCGTTGGGAACTTACGGATCACTTTCTCACGATGAGCGGTGGCTGTCGTTTTTGGTAGTCGTGCCTGCTCGTCACGAATATAAACATTCCCGATGAGGCTATCGACTTCTGGCGCCAGCGTCGCAAAATTTTTCCCGGTGGCTTTTGTCAGCATTGCCCAGCCATCGCCAGAACCACACACGCATATGTAAGAGCCGGTTCCCTCTTTGTCGTCAATGCGTAACTTTCCACGACGACCGCATAGCGGACACTCCCCTTTGAAATGATTTTTCCCGGTTACCGGTGGCAAACCGTAATATTCGAATATTTCTGGCCAGCGGCCTATTGCAGCAATTTGTGTATTCATGCGGCGGCGTTCCCTTGTTGTTGTTCTGCTTTCTGCTGCCCTTTCGCGTAGGCGATGCGCAGAGACTTGATGTAATTCATGACTTCCGGTGACATTTCCTGCGGAGTGCGATGTAACCCTTTGGGCCATGCACCGAATTTCTTGCGATATGTGTGGGAGCACCAACCATCACTGACGGGCTTACCCTGGGTACTGCGAATGCGCTGATAGAACAGGATTTGTGACCACCACGACTGTTTCATTTCTGATGTGATTTTCTCTTTTGTTTTTGAGACTTTCGTCAGGCGGCGACTCCTGTCGGTATCTACATCTTCACCAGCTAACGGCTTGAACCCGCATTTGGGGCAAATGTAGATACCGGCAGGCTTCACGTAATGACATGAGGGGCATTCTTTCGGCAGGCGTTCGGTCTGATCAGGTTTTGATGTATTGACAGGGGTATCTTCCATGCCGTCAGAACTGGATAGCAACCCGTCGTATTCGATATCGTCGGGATAACCCAATTTATGGACAGTGCCGGAATGATCGAATATCAGGCACAGGTCTTTACCCGGCGCAGTACGCAGTCCACGGCCTAATGTCTGTACCCACCGAATCGGCGATTTAGTAGGTCTGCCGATGATGAGGCAACGCACGTCACTATCAAACCCAGCAACCAGAACCCCGACATTGACGATAATTTTTGTGATGCCCTGCTCATAGCGGCGGATAATCAGCTGGCGTTCGTCATGAGGTGTTTTAGCCGTCATAACTTCCGCTGAAACACCCATCCGGTTAAATTCCACTACGACAAAATTTGCATGTGCCACGTTGACACAAAAACAGACTGTAGGTCGGTTTTGCCCGTTCTCCAGCCAGTTCTGAACGATGTCAGATACCAATTTGGCATCACTCATGACCGCACCGAGTTGCCCCTCGTTGTAATCGCTGCCGTAGTCGCTGTTACTGACGGTATTAACATTGCTCAGGTCTGGGGTTGATGGGGCGTAAAATTCGTATTTACTTAATGCGCCAATTTCGATCAGCTCTTTCATGGTCGTGGGTTTAATCAGGCGTTGGTAGTAATTACCCAGGAATTTGGCAAACGGTGTGCCGGACAGACCGATCACTTTCGTCGCAGTGTTCTGCGTCAGGTGATCGATGGTTTCCAAAATCTTTTTGCGTTTCAGATGAGCCTCATCGATAAACAGCAGATCGATGTTATCGGGAAACTCACGACGGATCAGTGTGTCGGCAGAGGCGATCTGAATCAGGCGCTGCGGGTCGTATGCTGGATGGTCACGCCAAACATAACCAATTTCGTCATCGGGTAAACCGTACTCAACAAAACGAGTTGCAGTCTGGTCAAGCAATACGGTATACGGAGCCACAAACATTACGCGCATGTTGCGACTAACAAGCCCATCAGTGATAAACGCCGCCAGGCCAGTCTTGCCACTGCCAACAGGGCTGTAAATCATGAAACTGGCAGTCGTTTTCCAGTTCTGGCGTAGTGCGTTCAATGCCCGTCCCTGCGCTAAATTTGGTGTTATGTTCAGCATGTTCGTTTTTTCACTCCACCACTGTATAAATTTCCATTACCCGGTAATTCACTGATCGATCTCTTTAAATAAGTCTCTCTTTGGTAGTGCTGCTCCTCCCCCTCACCCCAACCCGATCACCCCCTTTCCCCCTCTTACCCTTCCCCGCTCCCCGTATAAAAAAACATCCAAACAAAAAATCATGCTGGCCTCTCCGATAGCTGGCCCACCAGCGGTGGCGGTGAGGTGAATCCATTGCCTGCGCGGGAATACCGGGCGACGTACAGGCGCAGGCGTTTGTTTGCCGATTTGCGGCCAGCGTTCTCCTGCCGGTATGAAACCGGCTCAGCGTCGAACGCCTCCTGGTAAGCCTCGGCGTAGGCAACCGCAATTTTTTCCTGTTGCCCACGAGGTAAATCACTAATCAGTTTTTGAATCCACGGGCCATCCTCACGACAAAAAACCGTGGGCATAACAGGTTTCACATAGTTGAATGTGTCCATCTGGCACCTCCGAAATAATTAAACGGTTGTGTGATTACGGCAGATGGCCACCAGCGTTATTCGCGCTGATGTGGAATGATTTGTGTATTTGGTAGTTGTTCAGACAGCGGGCAGAAAACGCTGTAGAGCAACATGATGCTTTCTTGAAACTTAGCGATAACCTGATAGCTGTTCTCGTCGATAGCTCGCCGTTCTTCTGCGTCTATCACGCCATCCTCTGTAGCATGCCGGATTAACTCGGAGTGCTTGCCGATGTACTCTATGGCTTCCATCAGGCGTAAATTCACATCGCCATTCTCGATCTCTTCAATGCTCGGAAGGCGCACGTTAACGCTGTTCGACTGGCGTGATACCGCATCGGCAAACAAGGTTGTGCCACCAGCTTTCTGTAACACCATCAGCCAGCCGATCGGGAATATTTGATTGCTATCAGAGCGCAGCCGGTTAAACAGCGCATTCTCAGTAACACCTAGCCATTGAGCGGCCTCGGCATATCCACCCGGTAATCCCGTAATGATTTTTCTGGCTACGGCGATCACCCATTCGGGTTGTTTCTCTGCCTGCCAATCTGCTGGTTTATCCTGTGTCACAGTTGGGTTCTCCTGGCTGTGGTTACCGTTTAACGATTTGTTTGCCATCATTCGTCTATCAACTAACGCAGATTGATTGAGGAATTATCTTTGGTTTGGGTCCCACGCAGATACGCCCAATCCACATCTGGTCGCAATTCTTCACACGTCACTGCACCTGCTGTGATTTTTTCAATCGCAGGACAACGGTCAGCAGGGATAGGACGAACCCCCATCACCCACTGGTTGATTGTGGGAGACGATAGGCCCAGAGAACGAGCCAGCGAAGCCTGCCCACCAACAATGTGGCAAGCATTCAAAATTGCTGTACTGGGTTCAGTTTTATTCATGGTTTACACATGTAGGCTATTCGTTTGGAATGATATTAGGCCATGCCTAATCACCAGTCAATAGGAATTGCCTAACCCGTTTATTGCATGGATTATTAGGCAATGCTTAGCGGAAAAGATTTGGGCCGAGCGATTGAGCAGGCCATAGATAGAAAAATTTCCTCCGGTGCCGTCAAAACAAAGGCGGATATCGCTCGTCATTTCAAAATACAAGCGCCGTCGATCCACGACTGGATTAAGAAAGGATCGATATCAAAGGATAAGTTGCCAGAGCTTTGGAGTTACTTCTCGGATGTGGTTGGCCCAGAACATTGGGGATTAGGTAGCTACCCTAATTTAGGCGCACTCGCACAAGAATCAAACAAAGAAGAAAATGACAACTTTTACAGGGTGGAAGTTTTGGGCGTAGAAGTTAGTGCGGGAAATGGGCGATTTCAGTCCAGTGATATAGCCGAAACGATTAACAGTATCAGTTATGAATCCAGCAAAGCTCTAGAAATATTCGGTCACCGCCCAGCCGATACAATCAAAGTGATTACGGTCACTGGCGATAGTATGTCTGGAACCATTGAGACAGGAGATTACATTTTCGTTGATGTCGCAAAAGACTACTTCGATGGTGATGGAATTTACGTCTTTTCGTTCAAAGGGGCGCTACTGGTTAAGCGTTTACAGTTCACCGCTGATGGGCTGCTAGTTCGCTCGGATAACTCTAAGTATGCAGACTGGTTAATCACCGAAATGAATGAGCAGCATCTTAAGATCATTGGGCGCGTTATCTACAGCCATGGCATAAGCAGGTATGTGTAATGAGGTTGATTTAATGGCAAGCGGACATGATTTCGAATTAATCAATCTGGACAATTTAATTTTATACTTTACCCGCAAAGGAATTGTACTTCACTGTACTTTATGTGGTTCATCTGATCTATCTGTACCGCAGGTAAGTGCAAATGTGGGAATGCACGTGGGTATGAGACTTGGGTCCTATGTAAATGTATTTAAAAAAGAAAGTATATACGCGCCTAATGCTAACCAATACTATCTTTCTATCGTTTGCAAAAAATGTAGCCACACTATAAATATAGATGCCGAGCCCATAGTGACGTGGATTAAGGAAAATGCGGCAAACGCCATAGGTGAAAAAAATGCCAACGCCTGATAATGTGGTGCCATTCAACAGCGATATTCCTACAGGCGGCGGTGGAGGTGATGACATGCTAGAGAAGCGCGTTGAAAAACTCGAAAATACTATGTCAGACCTGCGTACAGACATCGCAGTAATCAAATCTAATTACGCGACGAAAGCTGATTTACATGAAGAAATCGGCAAACAAACCAAGTGGCTGGCTGCGACAATCATCGCTACAGCCGCCATATCTCTTGCTGTCGCAAGATTCATATTCTAAATAATTTTTATACACCCCATCCCGCTACGGCGGGATTTTTTGTGCCTATCGCTTGGTTAACTCCAGCCTACCCAGCCTGTCAGCTAATCCATCACTCATTGTTCAAAATAAATACCAATATTAATCAATGTATTACTTAAATATGTATTGTCACATCAATAAAATTAGGCGTCACCTATTGTTTTATACTTAGGCTATGCCTAATATAATGTCATCGAGACAGCCAATCGTCTCTGATGACCGCTTAGACCTCCAGCATTGCAAAACTGGGGCGAGTGCGAGGGGTGCAGGGGTAGTGAGAGCTACGTCGTGACCATAGCAAAGGATTTAGCGGACTTATAAAGCGTCATCTGTGGCGCTTCATTAAGACCACTCACAATAAGGGATACATCATGATAAATAATCCAAAAGTAATTGTTATGGCACGCGGAAAAGATGACTTCGCAATTGCCGTTACAGATGGAAGTAGTGATTTCAAAGACGCTATTTTAATGGTTGCAGCAGGAAACAAGGAAGATGGAGAGGACTTTATTGACACAATGGAAAGTGTTCTTTATTTCGCAGCTAAACGGATTATTGAGTTGGAAAAACAAAATTCTCTCTAAATCCATTATTCAATGGAACTACTGAACAAGGGGAAGTGAATGAACAACGAAAAATTTGTACCAGACGAAAAAACATTACGTGATTTGGCTGTGCTGAATCACCCGTTAAGCAAGCCAACGGGTAATGCTGAAAAAGACACGAAAAATGCGGCTCTGGTTGAAGAACACAACGCCGCAATTCGTGATGGTAAGAAAATTAATGCGTTTGTTGCTGACTGCGAAATGACTCAAAAAACACGCAGGGAATTAGGCCAGATTAACTAGTCCTTACCCAGCTCTTTTTTGAGTAAATTGTAAAGGTTTTCCATCTCGTTTTTTGAGATCAACCAGCGAATATGCTCCTGCTCTACCCCTTCAATAAATTTCCCATCCTTACCAACCGGATAGACGAAATTATTGAAAACTTTAAGCCCTTCAATGTCGCTATCTGAGAAAACAGAAGCAAAATGACGAATTAATTTTTCTGACATTTTAATCCTCCTTGCTGTTGGGGCCAAGAGGATAGCACGGCCGGGCGTGGGTAAATACCCCGGAGCATCAAGCGATTCCACCCTGCCACCTCTGGCACCACGGACGCATGAATGAAACAACTCCCACCAGCAGTTGAGGTCATTATGAAACCTGACACCAACAAGAGCCGCCTCTCCTCAGCACAACATTTGCGGCTAGTTCAACGTATGCGGTCATACAGCAATTGCCTGGAACGTGCAGGTATTCCACCAGCAATTACATTCCGTCTGGCTATGCACACAGGGCGGCGCATTCTCGCAGAATTATCACAGTGAGGCATAACGGCAATGAGTTGGATTTCAACATACACCGGGCGGTGTTTTAATTACAACCAGTCCCGTCCAGATGATATCTGCATCGATGATATCGCCCACGCACTTTCCCAAATCAACCGATTCTGTGGCCATACACATTGGCCGTACTCGGTAGCACAACACTCAGTTGGTGCTAGCTATATTGTGCCGCCTGAATTTGCATTTGAGGCATTAATGCATGACGCTCACGAGGCATACGTCAACGACATAATGTCGCCACTCAAACATCTACTGCCTGACTACAAGCAGATCGAAATGGATGTTGAGGCAATGGTTCGCATCAAGTTTGACTTACCATTCCAGATGAGCCCTGTGGTTAAACATGCCGATCTGGTCATGCTAGCGACTGAGAAGTGCGCTCTATTGCATCCCAACTCAGGCAACTGGCCAATTTTAGACGGTATTGAGCCGTCTAACAGAATCATTGTTCCGATGAGCGCAGTAGATGCAGAGCGCGAATTTCTAAACCGCTTTAACGAACTCTCCCCCCAATAATTCCGCCTTCACCAGGGGGCATAACCGGGCGCGTATTGCGTCGCCGGATTCGTAACCGGCACACAACATGAAATTTTCAACCAACTAACGGAGGATGAAGATAATGTTCGACAGCTGGCCGCTCTTTTTACAGAGAGAAGCGATCATCCGCTTCTGTGTGTGAAGAGGAGAAGTATCTATGTCTGAAAATGCTGAAAGTAAATGCACACCATTCAGCCAACAGATTTCTTATATCAATAAAGGAACTCTGGACGATGAATTAACTGAAACACTTGCAATGATTATTAAAGCTGTTCGTGAGACTCGAAAAAAAGGCTCGGTCACACTAACCATTAATTGTGAAATGCTGAACAGTCGCACAGAGGACACGCTGAAAATCACGCCAGATATTAAGTTCAACAAACCTAAACTTGAGCTGGCCGATACCATCATGTTTTCTACATCAGACGGCGATTTACTACGTGATGACCCTGACCAGATTCAAATTGATCTGCAGGTCATCAATACCAAAAACAACGCGGCACCTATCAAGTTGCAATCCAACAGTTAATTTTCACCCTGAGAATTAACACCCCTCATAAAATAAACAATCAAGGAAATATTTATGTCACAGATTGTTGACGGCTCTGCCGTGTCTGAAATTCGTAATCTGGCTATTACCGCTCATACGCCGGATACGGACATCCCGGTGGCAGTTATACCGGACGGGCATGATGTTACCTCGCTGGAACAATTCCAGCATCAGCCGACACGAATCCGCCAGCGAGTTAACCTGATTTCGGTTTCGTCACTGATAGCTTACGTTAAAAAATACGAAGACCCCCGCACAGCCATCTTTGCCGATAATACGAAAACAAAGATTATCGCTGTTCTCGACTATCACGAAAATGCAGAGCTCCCGAACTGGGGTAACCATCAGGCTATCTACGACTGCCCATTTTCCAAAGAGTGGCAGGAATGGGCGTCAAAAGATGGTAGCGCTATGCGCCAGGTGGAATTCGGTGAGTTTATCGAAAAACGCATCGGTGATATTGCAGCAATTAGCGAAACCTATGCAGGGCCATCCGGTGTGGAACTACTGGAAATGGTTCTCGCATTCTCGGAAACGCGTAAATCTGAATTCAAGTCAGTAAAACGCCTGAATGACGGCACATTCCAAATGAGTTACAGCGATGAAAAGTCTGGCAGCGGTAACACCAAACTACCGGAAAAAATCAGCCTGGCCATTGCCCCGTTCCACAACGGTAACCCATATCAGGTTGACGCCCGCTTTCGTTACCGCATCAAAGAGGGTCAGCTATTTCTCTGGTACGAACTGATCGACCCGGAAAAAATCGTCGAACACGCATTCAGTGAAATTGTTACCGAACTGCAAAACGCTTTCGGAACCATCCCGGTTTATGAAGGTTCCATCTAAGTGCTGCCTTATGCGAGCCGCGCGGTTCGCATAGTGAAGCATTTACCCGACAGGAAATTAAATATGGCTACTTTGAATCAACGCTATGCCAGCAAAGAAACCGGAATCACGGTTAGAAAAACACATCTTGTCCCGCTTGAAGAAATTTACACTGAAGATGGCTATAACATTCGCGAGTTAAATCAGACCCACGTCGACGAGTTTAAAGACGCGTTTATGGCTGGGGAATATATTCCCCCGCTGGCAGTGGAAGTGACAGAGCGAGGCGTTAAGGTCATCGATGGTCACCACCGCTATTTCGGTGCATTGGCGGCAAATGAATCAGGATGTGAAATTCTGCGTATTGAATGCAAGGATTTTATTGGTACTAATGCCGACAAAATAGCATTCATGGTCACCAGTTCTCAGGGACTAGCGCTAACACCGCTGGAGCGCGGGGCGGCATATTATCGGCTGGTCAATCAAGGATGGAGTAACGCGCAGATTGCACAGAAAGTTAAACGCTCTGAGTCCGATATTCTTCAGCATTTGCAGTTACATCAAGAGTGCTCACCGTATGTCAAAAGCCTGGTTCGTTCTGGCTCTCTGAATTATGCCCTTGCTATCGAAATAAACCGAGAACACGGCGTTTATGCAGATAAAGTCATTTCCAAATTAATGGAAAAGGCCGAATCCGCAGGCAAGAAGAAAATAACCAAGGCTATTGCCAAGCCACAATTCACAACAGCAAAAACGAAACGCCTGATTGAGTTGATTTATAAGTCCACGCCGATCGTTAGTCAGGATGGGCTACGCGATTACCTGATGCTGCCCGATGGCGTGAAAAACGAAGTGATGAAAATTCTTACAGAGTTTAGAGACTACAGCGAGGGACAGAATGAACCTCAGCCAAAATAAAATAAGCGTTGGCGTCTGCTATCCCGCGACGGCACCAACTGGGAATTACTCACCCACAATGATTACAACAACCAAATCGATAAATAACGAGCCTCACCACCAGCGGGGCTTTTTATTACCAGAGGTTTACTACTATGCGTCATATCATAAGGGGTAATCCTACCCCACCCGAAAGAAAGGCCGCAGAAGCAGCACTTCAAAACCACCAGCAGCGCTACGGAAATTATGCGCGTAGAAAAAATAGCGAAACCTATCGCGTTCGCGTAGCCAATAAAACCTATTCCGTTGAAGTGACAAATCGTGATGCATCATACGTTGCTACAGTGATGAATCATCATCGTTCTCTGCAAAAGATGTGCGGGGTGCTAGCGTGAAGTTCACTCTTGACGCCCGATGTGCAACACCGAATACCCTCAACATCATTAGCGTATCAGGTGGTAAGGACTCTCTCGCACAATGGCTATTAGCCATAGAATCCGATGTTGAACACATTCCAGCATTTGCTGACACCGGACACGAACACCCGCAGACAATGGATTATTTGGATTATCTGGAATCTAAGCTGGGGAAAGTGTGCAGGGTTAAAGCGTCGTTCGATGATCGCATAGAGGGTAAGCGCAAGTTTATTGCGGAACATTGGCCTATCACTCTGGTTACTGAATGCTACATGACCGAAGCGCTGGCCACCGCAACCATTGTACGTGCGCTTGATGTTCTAAAACCTACAGGTGTTCCCTTTCTTGACCTCTGTATGTGGAAAGGCCGCTTCCCCTCCACTAAAGCCAGATTTTGTACTTTTGAGCTAAAACATGCCCCTATTCGTGATCGACTTGTCATGCCGCTTCTGGCTGATTATGACGAGGTGATTAGTTGGCAAGGGGTTCGTGCTGAGGAGTCTCCATCGCGGGCGTTACTGCCGGAGTGGGAAACCGATGCAGATAACACCGCGGGGTTAAATGTTTATCGCCCGATCCTAACGTGGACTCATGCCGACGTATTCGCATTGGCAAAGCGTCACGGTATTAAACCAAATCCGTTGTATCAACAGGGATGCAGTCGGGTTGGTTGCATGCCCTGCATCCATGCCCGCAAATCTGAACTGGCAGAAATTTTCACTCGATGGCCGGAAGAGATAGCCCGTGTAGCTGCATGGGAAAGGCTGGTTGCCACCTGTTCGCGTCATGGGAATAGTACCTTTTTCCCTTCCACACAAGATCCACGAAAAGCAGAAAGGCGTATCGCGTGTATTACCGTCGAATCTCACGGTATTGAAACGTATCGTGATTGGGCGCTAACGACGCGGGGGGGAAGTCAATTTGATCTGTTTGCCGGACTAAACGACAAAACCGTATGCAGCAGCGTTTATGCCGGGGTTTGTGAGTGAATAACAGGTTAGGGTCATTACACCAAATTATTCACAGACAGCCGCCCGTAATTCATTAGGCGGTTTTTTTATTGCATCAATCTGGAGAATCCATGAACCACTTAATGATTGACCTCGAAACAATGGGTCAAAACCCACAGGCCCCAATTGTCGCAATCGGGGCTGTTTTTTTTGAACCGAAAACTGGCGAATTGGGGCCAGAGTTTTATAGCCCTGTAACACTGAAAAGTACGATACATGGCGGCGGTGTTCCTGATGCAGACACCATCATTTGGTGGCTGCAACAAAGCGAAGAAGCTCGCGCTGCTATCTGCGTTAAAACTCCCCCTCTCTTACTGGTACTGCATAACCTGAAATTGTTCGTGAATGAAAATAGCGACCCAGGATATCTACAAGTTTGGGGTAATGGCGCGGGGTTTGATAACGTCATTTTACGTGAGTCGATTAAGCGAGAATGCTTCGGTGATATCTGGCAATGGTTCAATGACCGTGACGTCAGAACCATTGTCGAATTGGGACGAGAAATTGGATTTGACCCGAAAAGGGATATGCCGTTTAACGGGGAGCGCCACAATGCGCTGGCCGACGCTGAACACCAGGCTAAGTATGTATCTGCTATCTGGCAGCGCTTATTAGCGCCCCACCAACAATAAGAGGTAACACAAGATGGCAACACGCTATATTGGACGAAAAGAGATGAGCCAATTGACAGGTAAAAGCTATCCAACGCTTTGGCGAATGTATGCAAAAAAGAAAGAGTTTCCAGCACCGCAAAAAAGCGCCAGCGGTACATTCCTTGGCTGGCCCGAACACGTATATGAAGCTTGGGTTCAGCAACAATCACAGAATTGATAAAGCCGACCGCCAGAACACGGCGGACTTTTCAAACCAGCGACTTTAATTTCCCTTCCCACAACGCGATCACTTCGCGCTTTTCCTTCAGATAGTCATACCTGTCATAATGCTTGCGTGATACGCCCGGACGTTTGTGATTCTGGACGATATCACGCAGTTCTGAACTAATGCCCATTTCCCCTGCCAGCGTTTTAAACGTCCTTCTGATATCCCTTGGTGTAAATGCCGCAATTTCTGTTTTAAGACATAATTTACGAAGCTGTTTACTGAATTCAGCAGACAGTAAATGCCCTTCTTTTGTCTCTGCCGGAAATAGAAATGGTGAGCCAGGATATAACCGTTCCTGCGTTTCAAGAATGCAGATCGCGCATGGACAAAGCGCAACAACGTGATAATCACCATTTTTAGAAATATGCGGCGGTACAGTAAGTGTTTTCCCTTTTTTGTCCCAATTATCGCGCGTGTTTGTCATTAATTCCCACGGACGCTGACCACCAGTGTACAAACACAAAAGTGCCAATCTGGCAAAGTCAGGATTGATCGGGCAGACTATATCTGACACATCCAACAGTTGTAATAATTGCGTTAACTCATCCCACGTTAAGAACCTATCCAGCGCTTTATCCGCCCCCTTCTGAGCGGGGACTACAGACACGGGATTGCGATCAAGGCCATACTTAACCTTACCGTTTATGTTGGCAGGATCGTTATCAGCAAACAGACCAAAATTGAAAACTGCGTGGAGACTTGTTCGAACCTTGTTAGCCCCTGCCAACACCCCTCGCTTAATAAAATCCGCCAGCACTCTCTTTATATGGTCTGGTGTTACATCTTTCGCCGACATGTCTGGAGAAATGTACCCTGTAGCCAGCACCTGCTTGAGCCTATTTTCTGTTTTATCGTAAGAGCGGCGCTCCAGCCTCTTCTGATCTGCAATGTAGTCATCGAATAACTGTTGGACCGTTGCATGTTCAAAAACCACCGGCTCTGGCGCTGAAACATTAGCCGCAGCCTCAAGTGCTTTAGCTGTTGCATCTGCCAGTGAAAGATGGGGATAATCACCTAGGGACAAAAACTTTCTGGCACCGTTTTTGTGGTACTTGTAGACAAACACTTTACGGCCAGACGGGTATACTTTTATCCCCAGCCTGCCAGTGCCGCGAGTCGCCGCAGCCTGCCAAACGTAGTACGCCGACTCTTTGGGTTTGATACCTTTTATCTTGCTGTCGGTAAGTAGCATTCCAGCCATTACAGGTGCCTTAACGGGTGTCTTAGTGGTGAAATACTATGATACATGGCAATATCAGACAACACATTAAAATCATTAAATATCAAATAGTTGAAACTTAATGAAATCACGAAAAACTAATGTAAATAGTAAGTTAGCGGACTTCTAAGCCGTAGGTCACTGGTTCGAATCCAGTAGGGCGTACCATTCCAGGTTCTACCCCATTCGACAAAACCCGTTATATTTGTTGATATCACACGGATTGTTTGTCGCTGAGTCCACCCAGCACAACGGGAACCAAGTAGCATCGAGACGATGCCATGACATAACGCCCTCGTAATCCCAATAACATGCTATGCCAACGATAACGTAAAATTTATCCACGGTGATTACCATGGAAAAAACTCACGGTGATCGAGAACTTTTCCGCCCGTCTGGAAGTACAAATTTATGGTTTTGCATCTGCTGTCCACACCGGCCAAATTCGCGCAATGCTGACAAGAAAAAGAGCACCCACGGTCCGTATGATGCCATGCTGGCTGGACATGCCCGTTCAGTAGGATTGATACTGGTAACGAATAATGCCCATGCGTTTTAGCGCGTGTCAGGACTACAGGTGGAAGAGTGGGTAAATCAATGAGCCAAATTCCGTCATGGCGTTCTAAAAAATGTCGCTCTCTCAAAATAGCAGGAAACGCGCATTATTCTTAACCCGATAACTCACTAATTAAAAATAGGGTATAAACCATTATATTCTGCGGTTAGTTCGCTAATTCTTCAACTCAAGGGCGGTGAGGCCCTCGTCATACATGGTTATCCGTTTCTTGAGAACCACTCTAATGGGATTGAGAGTGTGGCCTGTTTCCGAACGCACTCGACAACCAACGGACAACGAGTACACATGTAATACCGATGAGCCCACCGAGAATCACATTAATAATGCGCTCGCCCGCGACGGAAACCGCCTGCCCTCCGACCGTCAAAGCGAGAGCGATAAAAGCACAACGTGATCCAAAGCCAAGTATATAGCGCCGGAATGCAATCAATGTGAGTAAAGCCGCAATAACGCTCATTCCATAGGCCGAGGCCGTATGTGGCAATTCCCATCCAGCAACGATGCCGACGGGAACACCGATGAGCGCACCGAACGCACGGTCAAACAGTTTCCGGTGTTCAGTACCCGACTCACCTGTCACCACGCTGGCCGCCGACCAGATCACCCATTGTCCGTGATTGAGCGACTGCCATTCGACGAGAGTCGCCGCCAGACCGACAGCACAGGCGATAGTCAGACAGGCCTCGACAACCTGCCGTCGCTCTCCGAAATCCGTCCTGTGCGACAAAAGAAAGAAAGTACGCTGTCCATAGATGACAAATGAGGAGGAACGTTCCTGCGCGGAATGTCTTAAAACCGCTAAAATGATGACCGGAACCAGGCCGATTAAGATATAGGGAAGTTCATGTGCGGCATGCACAATCAACTGTTGCGCTGTGGACGCTTCAAGAGATTCACTGGCAAGATAAAGGGTTGGAATAAATGTGAAATTCCCCAACGACCGCAGGGCATGGCCTTTTATCGTGAGCCAGATCGACGCGACCGTCATGACAGCGCACAAGGCGACAAAAAAAGTAGACGACGAGGATGCCGTGACGAGTATGACAAATCCGGCAGTGATCGCAACACCGTGTAATAAGACGCCGAATGGCGTGAGAACCAACCTTTCTTCGACAATCATCGTGCACATACTGACAAGCGCCGTCGTCGCCAGCCAATGAGTGTTGCCAAATATAAAGAACAAAATAACGGAAGGCGAGACAACCAGAAGCGCCCACATCAACGGTCGCCAGGCGATCTCATCCAGCATGCCTTCCAGCCATCGCGCCCGCTTCATCATAGGTCTTTCAAATCCGCTACTGAAACGATCTCGGCAATCGTCGCCAGAACTTTCATGGACTCCTGGTGCTCTTCTTCGGAATTGGCTGCGCAAGCATCCTCGACGACGACGACCGAGTAATCGCGGTCATGTGCATCGCGCGCAGTCGATTGGACAGCCCATGTGCTGCTGACACCTGCCAGAACAATCCGGTCAATGGCTTTCGAGCGTAAGACAGCTTCCAGGACGGTGCCGTAAAATGCGCTCACGCGTGGCTTGATGAGAACCAAATCACTTGGTTCGACATGAAGGTCCGGGTGGAACGCCGTACCCGGACCGTCAAGATTGAGAGCACCGAATTCATGGACACGACCGAACATGGGTGAATGTTTGGGCTGTTCAATGTAGCTCGGTGAAAACCCGACCTTAACCAGGACGACGGGCCATCTCTTCGAGCGTGCTATTTCCAAAGCGCTGTTTGCTTTCTCCACGACGTTTCGTTCAAACGCATGCCGGGCAGAACGAGCAATCTTCCCGTCTGGGTGCATAATATCCACAATGTAGTCAAGGGCGATGATTATCGTGTTCATGGGATTCTCTTTGTGTTAAGCCACTTTCGACAATGGCGACCAATCGCTCAATGATGTCTCTCGCATTGAGAAGGATAGCGCGCTCATTTTCCGAAAGATGTTGGCAAATAATATCCGCAAGCTACCACTCCCGGCAGGAGTAGTAACCTTCCAGTGTTGTACGCCCAAATTCCGTGAGGCTTCCGCGCATCTTATGTTTGTCGGTTGCATTAGACCTTCGGCTTCACGAAACCGTTCTCCTTCAGTCGACGAAGGAATGCCGTGAGAAAGGACGGCGGCTTGACTATAAAGAAGCAACCGTCCTACCTGGAGCAAGAGTGCATAGATGCGATAATTCATTATTTTAAAACATCTTATTTCTAAAAACCGGTGTCCGTTTTCCTCGGATAAACGCTAAGCATGCATCAATCGTGTCGAGTTGCTGTTGAGCTCAATCCCGCCGTTCTCGCCGACGATAACGGTCCCGCCGAGATTGATCACTCGCCGACCGATGCCGCAGTTGGGCTCAAGGGAGAATACCATTCCGGCTTCGAGTACCCGGTCGGTGCCCATCGACGGGAACGGCAGCACTTTTCCATAACGGGCCATTTCAGGCTGATCAGCGATACGCTCGCCCGCGCCGATCATGTTATATGGTGTCAGCGAATGAATGAGGGGATGAACTTGCCAACAAGTCAGATCGCGCATCGGCGAACGCATCGCTTCGACGACCTCGGAGAAGACAGTACCAGCCTTGAGTGCCTTTACGCCCGCCTCATAGGAAGCCCTCGCCAACGCGGCGGCATCATAAAAGTCAGAATGAATATTACCTACGGCGATCGCCGGCTGGTGTTGGGTTTCGAGCATGCCGAACGATGAAAAAACCTCAGACAGAATGATATCGCCTTCCCTGATGGTGCGCGGCATCTCCGGTCGATAGAGCCATACTGGCTGACCCCATCCGACGAATTCCGGGCCGGATCCGAGCAGAATCTGACCGCAATACCCGATATTGCGAGCTGCCGTTTCGAGAGCGGCCGCATAGATTTCATTCTCCCTCACGCCTGGACGGGCAGCAGAATGCATTGCAGAACACATTTTTTCACCGACATCCGCTGACCATTTCAGAACAGCAATCTCTTCAACGCTTTTGGCGGCTGTACGGGCGAAAAAGTCGTTACCGACCGGCTTGAAACTTGCCTTTGGCAGATCATCAACAATTGTCTTCCACGTATTATAGGGAATGACGCCGTCAAAATAGTAAGGCGGGTAAGGTTCCAGGCCGATTACGCCGATACTACATTTATCCAGACCATGATCCTCTATGATCTCAACGACGTTTGTTCCCATCTTTCCGGCATAAATATTCTCAGGCTTAATCCAGCTTCTATAGCCTATCGAAGCGGCCTGGATATGATCTTCTATGGCAGTAGTCAGGAATACGATGGTGATTGGCTCTTCACCCTTCGGAACGATGACGATCGACCCTGGGCGTTCGTTGGTGAACCATGTATCAGGAGCATAAAAGGCGGGAAACACACCCTCGCGGTCACCGTAGACGAGCAATGCGTCAAGACCGAGGTCTTCCATCATTTGGTTGGCGATGGACCAGCGCCGATCACGCTCGGCAAGCGAATAGGTCGGGACGATAGTAGACATGGCATTTTTCCTTTCTTGATTGTTAGAGACGAACACCTTCGATTTCCGCTTTTCCAAGCGGCAACTTAGCCGTGGCGATAAATCGATCGCCCTCAACTCGCCCTGCTATATCGGCGTGGACACGACCGATAGGCGTACTGATACGGGCGGAAAACCGGAGTTCGTTCTCGTTGATGACACCACCAGAGAAATCGGTCCGCCCCTTGATATTCTCTATGAAGCCGGAAAGCGTTGTGCCCTCGGTACAGAGCGTTAATTTCGCTTCCTGTGGTCCAAGCGGCGTTTTGACCGTGATTTTGTAGGTTCCATGAACAGACATTGTGTGTACCTCGCAGCAAGTGTTTATTTAATGACTGTAGAGTCATTATTGAGCGGGGTAAATTTCTTGTCAATCAATTAGTGACCTGAAAGTCATTATGTGTTACAAACGGTCAGTCACAATGCGCCGAAAAAGCATCGGTGCAGTACAACCAAGGTGGAGGCATTGATCGATGGAAAAGCATACATCCGAGCCAACAGGTAGGCAGCGAAGGAGGCGTAAGGAAGCTCGACCTCAGGAAATCATTGCTGCGGGATTGGCCGAATTTGCTGAGCATGGTTTCGAGGCGACACGACTGGAAGACGTTGCGACCCGAGCCGGCATCGTCAAAGGCACGATTTATCGCTATTTTGAAAGCAAGGAAATGCTCTTCGAGGCGGCACTATCGTCGGGCATTGCGCCAGTTTTCGAGACATTACCTCAACTCATCAAAACATATGAGGGTTCGACCTTGGATCTTCTGACCCTGTTGATTCAGCGTCTTTATAAGACCTTGTTCACCACAGAGGTCGAACTCCTGGCACGGATTATCATCTGCGAAGGAAGGCGTTTTCCGGCGGTTTCGGAACTCTACTATCGACTTCTGGTGAGTAAGGGACAAGACATTCTCCATCAGATCATCGAGCGCGGCATCTCACGCGGCGAGTTAGTGCCATCTCCCTTGAGCACCACACCGGAAGTACTTATTGGTCCTATGGTTATGGCAATCATCTGGCATATGATCTTCGATCGTTTAAATCCGATTGCACCGGCGCAATTTCTGGAGGCCCATCTCTATATGCTGAAACAGGCTCTGGCCACAAACCACAACCAAGAGACCACGTCGTCGATTTCGTCCAGCGAAAACATACAGAGTTAAATGAAATTGCCAATCCTCGCCACCTACCTGGGTGGCCCCACTATAAGGTTCTATTGAATAGCAACAGCAGGGAGACTGATATGCATCACAATTATATTTCTCACATCGTCTGGACAGGGAATCGGGGTGAAGGAACAGTCCACTATCGAGGCTATGATCGCACCTGGGACATCGCTGTGCCGGGCAAGGCGGTTATACAATGCTCGAACGATCCCTTTCTCGGCGGTGACGCGACAAAGATGAACCCGGAGGATTTGCTGATTTCATCATTATCGGCTTGTCATATGCTCTGGTATCTCCACTATGCATCAGATGAAAAAATCGTAGTGACGCAATACGAAGATAATCCTGTCGGTATTGGTGAAGTAGAGGCAAGTGGAGCCGGTCGCTTTGTTTCTGTCACGCTTAAACCCAAAGTCACGCTGAGGAGTCGTTCGAATGAAGAGCTGGCAAAATCCATTCATGATCGAATTCATAAAGTATGCTTTATCGCCCGTTCGGTAAATTTTCCGGTTTTCTGTGAACCAAAATTTGTTGTCGAATCTTGAGATGACAGTGACCGGGAAGAAAGGGAAACCGGGTTATCCGATTCACAGGATTATCGCTCCCGGGGGCCCCAACTGCCGCAACACCGATCCACCCTGGACGATGCTGAACCAGAGGCTTCACACCAGAACACGACGCTTCATCACTCTTGAGCGAGTACGATCCATAACTCCAGCTACCGTTACTTTCCGACTCTCGGGAAGAAGATCAGCGCGCCTACGGCACACAATGCCGAAACCAACCAGACTGAACTCCAGGTGGCAAAAACCAGCAACCAGGGAATGGCTATCGGGGTGATAAACATAACGATAAACGCGCTGGTATTTCCCATCGCCAACGCCGTACCGGCACGTTTAACGCCAGCCATTGATGCCAGCTCGGTATAGGCCACACCGTGCCAGGCGGAAACCACTACGCCCGAGAACACAAACAGAGCCACCAGCAACCCGGTAGACAGGGATCCATTCTGCATACCCGGCCAGTAATGGACCAGTAAACCAAGCGCAGCAAATGCCACAATACTCATTGCGGTACAGGTTCTCAGATAATTTTTACGGTTCTTGTTTTTGTCGGTCCAACGACCACTCCAGATACGGAAAACTATAGCTCCAGCCTGGATCACGGCCAGACTAACCGATACCAACATCATGTCCAGATGGGCAAAATCATGCAGAAATACTGAGCCGAAGGTCAGTAAAGCCAACTGTGGGACGCACAAAAAGCCGATGGCCAACACAATTTTCCAGACAGCAATATCATGCAGCGGCCCCTTACTTACCTGAAACTGAATCCCCGCTGCCATGCTGGCATGATGCTGGGGATCCGGTTCATGCAACCATAACCAGGCATAATAGCCGGCAACCACACACAATATCGCCGCCACGATATACATCACCACAAACCCGTAATTTGCCGCCAGAAAAGGCAGCAGCAGAGCACCAAGACCATAGCCCATTGGCACGGCAGTTTGGCGGATACTCATTGCCAAACCGCGCTCGCCTTCTTGAAACCAAGCCATGATTGCCCGCCCACTGGAACCATTGACACTACTGCCCAGTAATCCAATCGCCAAAGCGCATGCAATCAACAGACCATAAGCGGGAATAAAATCAGTATATGGCGCAGCAAACGCCGCCATTAATAGCAACATCACCGCAGTGCTGAACAATCCCGTCAACAATACTGGCCTATCTCCCCAGCGATCGGTGAGCAGTCCCCATGGCAGCTCACTGAGCGCAATTCCAAGCCCTAACATCCCCAACACAAATCCCAGTTCAGCATTGGTAATGTGGTAACCGGAGCGCACAAACACCGCCGTAGCCGGCAGGCCGCCCACTATCATCGAAAAGCAGACATTCGCTATTACGCCAATGCCCAGCACTTTCCAACGGTGACGGTTGCCACGCAGCACAGTTACGGTATCAGTCATGGTAGATACTCCAGATCTTCGGTCCAGTAGCCGGGACAACGACTATCGGTGGACATAAACCAACGGGTGTGTTCATGGCGTGCCAATGACAAAAGCGGCCTAACAGGTTGTCCATCGCAGCCAATGGGATGAACAAAGAGAGATGCGATAATAAGTGTCAAGCGGACATCTTATCTGCTCGTTAGTAATCAATAATCCAACTCAACCGGTGTAGGGTAATCTTGTAGTTTGGCCGCGCCACCCAGGGTTTCGCGGATGGTCGCGATGTAACGTATCTTATCCATTCCGTTCACCAGATTATCCAGCTCACTAAAAGCAAAACGTAGCGAACGATTTCGAGCCCAACGTTCTAGCGGCTCCAGGCGGTAGTAGAAATAGACCACCGTCAACTCGCGATTAATGTGATCGACTTTTTCAATACGTGTGACATGCATTCGGCCGTAACATAAGTCACCATATTTCCGCCAGTTTTTCTCCCCGAGAGGAGTCAAATTATAAATTATTTTTTTGCCCTCCTGAGTCTTTCGTGCCAGCCGAGCATCCACCAGCGCATTCAGGCGACCGCTGACCCAAGGCGAATCATTAGTATGACTGTCCACCGGCCACGCTCTTTCTCCCAGACACAGTGGCGGCTCTGCACCAAAAAAATCCTGAAGTAGTTGCCGGTAGGTATTACTGTCATTTTTTGCCAACGCATCAACAGAAAATAGCCACATCAAGAGCATCAGAGAGTAGATTTTCATCTTGTTAACATTGCCTCATCGACTTCCTGATAAGCTTCATCGGCCGACTGATAGGAGCGTTGGGCTGTTACGGTCTTACTCATCGACCATTCATAGAGTGGTACGCCGGGATCATCTCGCGAAACCTTGAAACGATAAATCGTTAGTGAAACTTTGCCAACATCAAATAAATCTTCCTCTGTCTTCCTTGCTGCTACTAGATAATAGCGTTTTTTTATCTTGAACAGTCGATTATCCTGAACAAGAAAATCAGCGCTGGCAGACAATCGATAATCAAACCAGGTGAATTCGGAACTATTTGTTACCGGCATGATGCTGTATCCACCATCCGGACGATGGATAAAAAAAGTGAGCCCAAGATTGGGATGCGACGTATTGTTATCAAACTGCGCCAGAACGACGTAATCCTTTAACCCATCCTGGTTTATATCCAATTGATTGACGCCATTTTTCAGCGTTACCGGTGTCAAAGCATAGGCGTTTGCGCAGCTAATAAGCAGGGCAAATAAGCAGAAGCGTTTATTTATCATCGATCGGCCTCACCAAACGAAAACCAATATCAGACATGGCAAAACCGGGAGTATGTACATCGCAACTCGCTAATGAACCAACCCGATCCATATAGCTTCCACCGCAAAAGTAGTACATCTTTTTACCGCCCTTTACTGCGTAATCCTCATTCAACCACTCAGAAACATTACCGCTCATATCATACAGACCCAGCGAATTTGGTTGCTTAGAGGCCACGGGTAGCGTGCTGAATGTCTGGGTTCCTGATACCGGGAGGTTTGCAACACTCTCTGGTTGGTCTTTACCTGCATAGCGACTGCCATAGGTCCCATCGCTCAATCCTTTATTTCCTCCTCTGGCCGCTACCTGCCACTCTGCTAGTGTAGGCAAGCGATAGCCCGATGCCTGAGGATTTTCTCGTATACCGCTGTCGGTACCCTCTTCTGGCGGAATTTTCAGTGCCTGGCCGTCGGCGGTAACATAATAGGGTTGTAAGTTGTGCTGGGCACTTAATGCATTGGCAAAAATAACCGCGTCCCACCAGGAAACATTAGTGACAGGATGCCGACCGCCGTCTTTTTCTGGTGGCCAGCAGTCTTCAAACGTAGCGCCGTTACAACCACCACTTATTTGATAGCCTTGCGTCTCCGCCCATGCTTGCAATGCCTGATATTGGTGATATGTAACCTCCGTTCTCATGATAGAAAACGGTGTCAGATGCGTGTTGGCATGGGCGGCATAATCCTCTTTACCAAAAACGAGGCCGACATAGAAATCCCCCCCGTCTACATTTACTTCCTCTATCGGCAGTATTTCTCCGTGGGCGCTACCCACATTTTGGAAAGTGAAAAGTAGCAAAAAAAAAGCAATACGATTTTTCAACATGACGACCCAGGTTCAATTTCGAGGTGAGTGAGTGGTATGGAACAGCACGGCAAGATATACCCGCTAGCAATGTCGTTGCGCGATATACCGCCTGAGTGATCCATTTTGACTTCACCGGCCGTGAGACGCACTTTACATACGCCGCAATGACCAGCGGCACATCGGTAGGGAAGCTTAACGCCAGCCTCATGGGCTGCACTCAGAATAGTTTCATCTGATGACAGTAAAAACGTAGTATTGGAATTAATTACCTTACATTGATAATCAGCCATTTATACTCCTCCGGCCAAACGTCGCAGTAACTCCTTCTGCAGGAGTTTATTTTCTTTTTTAAACGTTGCCGTGGCAATCGCATTTTCTTCGATTCGCCGCAATAAATAGGGTAACGACTTATCAAGAGGACCATAAGGTAGGTACTTACACACACGAAATTCCAGGCACGATAAGGAATAAGTGATGTGGTCTCCCAGGCCGTACAGTTGCCCCACCCAGACCTGGTGAGCATGTAGCACTTCACTTTTCATAATACGAGACAGACTGTCTTCATTATGTGTAGCGAAGAAGGGTGAAATCCTGTCAAGGCGTGGTGAAATATAGTCAATGGCTGCGTTATAATTGCGATCCGTTTCTTGCTTGGTGGAAAAGCAGCACGCGCCACCATTAACTTTTTTTTCTTCTTCCAGATAGGCACCACGCACAACCTTCACGCCTAATACGAAATCATATAAACAGGCCTCCTGGTAATATTCATCAAGAAGGCGCAATTGATCTTTCAGATAAAATTGCAACGTTAGCGTAATGGTGGCGGTTCTGACATTAAACACGCGCATCATATTCAACACCAACCGATCCACTGCCGGCTGAATGGCTGTTTGCTCGGCATCAACCATTACCCGGACGTTGTGAGCCTCGGCATATTCGAAAATACGGCGGTATCGAGCCTCAATTCCAGCCCATTCTTCATCTGACGAGGCATTCAGCACAGATGCCCTACTCTGTCTGGCATATATTGCCGAGCGCCCTAGTGAAGAGGGCTTGATGACCACAAATGGAATACTTTCCATTTTTTGTGACATGTCGATTAAACGCAGGGTATTCTCCACAGCGTAATCAAACTGTGCTTCATCGTTTTCACCTTCGACTGCATAATCGAGGATACTTGAGATACCCGCTTGCGCCAGATTAACAGCGGTCTGTTTTACTTCATCTAACGTCTGACCACCAAAATAGATGTCATTAATTAATGAAAACAGTTTCCCTTTAGGACGAGATAGATATTTTTTCAGGAAAAGAAGTGAGAATTTACGTGTCAATTTATGAGTAAGCGTTTTTGTTGATAAATATTTAAAAAGTAGTTCACTTGAAGAGTAACGTTTATAGATTATGGCGAGATCTTTGTTCATTTTTATTCCCAGAGAATAACCTTCCGGCGCATAAATACACCGGAAAGAGGTGGATCAAAGATCAGCTGTTTGTCCGCGATAGAGTCGACGCAAAATATTATCGTCGTTAAATTCTTCACGCTCGTGAATCACGCGGCGGTTATCCATGATGAGTAAATCACCATCTTCCCAGAAATGTTTGTAGAAATAGCGGGGTTGCTTGAAGAACGTTTCTAATTCCTTAAAGAAAGTTCGGGTTTCCTGGTCGCTGAAACCGACGATACGCGGTTCCCAACTAGCTGGCTGCCCTTCATCAAATGGGAAATAAACAAGCATCTTTCTCACCCAGCCGAGATCAGTGAAAACGGGTACCTTAAACCACCCCGCAGGTGATACATCAACATAATATCCTCGTTCTAAAACGCGAACTTCAAAGGTCTCTTCCTCAAGTACGCGTAATAAGTGAGCGGGCATTTCTTGGCAAGCAAGGACATGATCACATACCGTAGTCGCGCCTCGGAATTTCACGTTTTTGATCTCTGCGGCATACAGGAATACCTGATCAACTTGAGAAAGCAGTAGGCCACCATCGGCATGAAAAGGTAATTGACCACGTCCTGTGACAATTTTACCTTTCTCCCCTTCCAGCTTTAGTGTGTCCCGATAACCAAACCCCACACCGATTTTCTCGTCCGCATACTCTACGATAGTGCCATAGGCAGAATAAATATCGCGAAAGGTATCGGCATCAATATCCAGGTTTTTAACCACCACAAATCCCTGCCGCATCAGCAGTTTTTTTATGGTTTCAGTTTTTGCTTCCAGAAAATCTTTATGGTCGATATAAGCACCAAAACCAGATGCCATGATCGGATTAAATTTCACATTGTTATCCATTACCCTCTCCTTTTAATATTTTTCGCCTAGCACTTCTTTAAAATGATGTTGAGCATCTCTCGCCTGAAAAGCCGCTTTGTGAACCAATTTCGACGCTTCGCGCGTTTCTTCAAGTAGACTGATAAACGGTTGATTTACTGTTTTCTTTGTATTGCGATACGCAGCAACTGGATAATTTGCCATGCTTTCCGCTCGCTTAATGGCGATATCCAGCAGCACCTCGCTGTCCACGATTTGATTAACCAGCCGGTAGTCAATACAGCGTGTCGCATCAAGCGATTGACACTCATAAATGATCTCTTGCATCGTGCTAAAGCCATGGGTAAATCCCAGAATTGCCGCACCGACGGAACAACCGATGCCATGTTTTAATTCTGGCATGACAAAATTCGCCGTTTTTGACATTAATCTTTGGTCAAACATCAGGGCAAACTGGAATCCCATACCGATGGCATAGCCATCAATGGCGGCCAACGTTGGTTTATTTACGTTCAATACGGCTTCATACAGATCGATAACTCTATCAATCCAGGCTTCAATATCGTGGCTATGGGACAGTTGTTTAACCTCATTGAAATCACCGCCGGCAGAAAAAGAACGGCCAATTCCGCCATATACCACCACGGCTCGCACAGCATCGTCATCATTGGCTCGGGCAAGTGCTTCCTTGACACAATTTTCAAGTGAACGGCTGAAAGGATTATGCTCATTAGGATGGTTCAGCGTAATTAACCTAACCGCTCCTCGGTTTTCTTCTAATACCATAATTATTCCTAATTAATCAAAGCGCTAAGTTGTGATGGAGTGACTTCATCGATGGTCAGTCTCCGCTGTAGAAATGCTTTATAAACACGGTAGGTAAAACGGCTCTTGACCTGATAATTATCGACATGGGATCCAAGGACATTGGCAAACGCCTGATTAACCGATGATCCTTCATGGATACCTATTTTCTTTCTCCAAACGATTTCTTTCGGTAGCAGTTGAAGCGTATCGGCATAGTCACGCAGGATATTTTTGACTTCATTGTCATAAATTTTGTAATCGGGCTCCAGCGTATGGCAGAGGGCAATCAGATGATTCGTCCAGAAGGGGTGACGAACATCAATTCCATAATGGCTAGCGCCATGTGTTGAAAACTCCCCAGTCCAACGGGTGCGATAAACTTGCTCGGATAGGAGTTGGTTAGGATTATCGTATTGCATGCCGGGTTTAAGAATGCCGCCAAACAGTAAGTCAGAGCCATAACCCGTCAGCATGCATTTCACCTGCCCCTGTGCTTGCCGATAGACATTAAATAAACCCGACTGAATTTCAGCAGATAAACCATCAAAAATTTCGTTGTGGTAAATAGACTCGATAATGCCGTTGATAACCTCGGCTTCGGAAAGAATCTTCACCTGATGGTGAGTTCCCAAAGCATCAGCTACCTGTTGAGAGAACGTAAACTCGTTGCTGAGTTCTGTCCCAATCGAATACGTATTGAGCTGTTTAAAACGACGGCTGGCCATGGCGGTGACGAGACTAGAATCGAGGCCACCCGAAAGGGGAATTCCTACCGTGTCATAACATTGGGATAATTCGTCGAGAGGGGCGGTAAGGTAACGTTCGATCAGACCAAGAAGGATTTTGCGGTGCAGGTACAAGGTGTGATTACTGGATGGGCTAACCAGTGCTTTGCAGTTATTAAATAAATAACCTTCACTATCATAGGTAATGACATTGATTGAACCCGGTTTCAGACGCTGAGCATTTTTTATGGGTGTATAATCATCAGCCCGCAGAGAACGCTGACAAACCCGGTCTTCACTTTCAAAATATAATGCGTTCTCATCTTCAACCGTAGTCACAAATTTTAGACAATTAGTAACCCAATTTTTTCCCGCTTCTACAACATGAACGGGTGAGAAACCCCGTGAATCGGTCACCAAGGTCAATTCACCTTGAGGATCTTCAATCAAGAAGCAGAATTCTCCTTCTGCCATCGCAAGCGCCCCTTCACCAAGACGCATATACAGCAGAGCCAGTAAAGCGGCATTATTTGCGGTATAGGCTTCCCCATCCCACACTCCGGCTACTGTTTTCAGAAAATCTGGATTGTAGAGTGTGCCAATAAGATAAGCAGTCCCTTTTTCAAAAGGGAATTTATGGTAGGGTGTATTTTGACCTATATAAAGATACCCGCTATGTAATACTTCACCTTTGCCACTAAAGGATTGTTGAAGTTTATTTATATCGGCATCTGTTCCTTTATAAATGATACAAAAACCATTGCTCACAATAATATACCTTATATGACGAAGAGATCGATTTTTAATTCTGCGTTAATTATAACTAATCAGATGAAAAAACAACCTTCGTAAAAGAATAGTCTGAAAATATTATTGGTATAGGTGATACTATTCTTTTATATAGGTAATAGATGTACAGCATCATCTAAAGGTTGGTCAGCCATATAACGAAATATAGGTATTAAAATATACTATATTGCAACCAATTTTCTGGTCATGAGAGATTCCGTGAAGGCTCGAAACAGATTGAGCTCGAGTGCTTTGCTTATGGCATGGCGAGAATTAATGACATTAAGTTTTCTGACAGAGTTATTGATATGGAATTTCACTGTTGCTTCACTGATACCCAGTGTTCTGGACACATCTTTATAAGTGTTTCCTCTACTGACCAAGAAAAGCACTTCCGTTTCACGTGGTGTAATCAATGCACTTTGCAAGCAATCCAAGGGCGCCGTTTTACCTTTAACGAAGTGTTTATATTTCATTGCTTTTTCGTGAGTAGTCACTAACAACATTTGTAAATCATTCTCTCTGCTCTTTATAAAATCCTCAAAATCATTTTTTTCATCATTGTTAGCAATAGTCAGGATCGCCAGATTGTTATCATGGTCGTGAAGAACGAACGTGTAACCTACGGTGATGTCATGCTCCCTTAGATACATAGCAACATCTTCATTTTCAGATCGTAAAACAGCGAGATCGTTATCATCCCATGAAAATGGAGTTACTCTTTTCAAAGATAAATGTATAACAGGATCATTGATAAAAAGTTTATTATCAATATAGGTATCAATACATTTTTGGGGATAGTTAGAAATAAAAACAGGATTTGATAAAGAAGATTTATCCATCATAAAGTAAACGAATAAAACATTCCCATAGGACTTTAGCTTTCTTTCTATAAAATAACTGATTTCTTTATTCATCAACAATATTCCCAGAAAATACTAGTAAAAAAACAAGAATTACCGATATTTTCCCTGATAAAACAATCCCAGTCATTATTATTGATATATAAACACCATGACTCTAATGGTTGCCAACCATATCAATGCATAAACAATTCGTCAACATTTTATATCCATATTAACTAAACACATCGAATCACAGGGAGACGGCAGTCGAGTCAATCCCCAGGCACTGGTATAAGTAAGTAACTGGAGTGAGTAAAAGCGACCAGCACAAACACATTGACAACGTAAAGTATGCTGAGGATAAAATGATTATCACCAATAACAATTAATGAATTTATTATTTATTTTGCAATGTTTTTGTTAACACTCTGTTGGTAATATAGGCAGTGTTGCAACGAAAAAGGAGAGGCTGACATGGTAATATAAATTTCATAATTGACTATTTTAATATATTCACTCCATCAGTATGTCGCCATTTCTGTTAACGATGAGATTTATCTAAACATTTATACATATAAACACTCAGTGGGTCTTGAGTGTATGGAATGAAAGGATCACAAAATTGATAGCCACAATTTTGATACAGATTTATCGCAGATTGTTGATAAATACCTGTTTCGAGTCTCACTATTTTACAACCATTCACAATAGCGACTTTTTCGAGATGGGAAATGATTTTATACCCTAACTTTACACCTCGGCAGGATGGCTTAATGAAAACCCTTTTTATTTCAGCCGCATTTCCATCCTGAAATAATAATGCACCACAACCTATAGCTGCCCCATCTGAATTTCGAACTAATAAACAACAAATCGCATCATCATCTTGTGTACTTAAATCAATACAGTGAGCGCTTTCCAGGGGATAGCGTGGCAATTGAAAAGCATCCAGCTCAGAGATAAGCGCTTTCAGCTCAAGAGAGTCCTTTTTTACTTCCGAAATAGTAAACATTGGCTGCACTCACGTAATGTCGTTGTCACCCTTATCAAAAATGCTAAATGAGGCGAGAAGCGTAATTCACCAGAACGTAAATCGGCTGCGCTGGGCAAATTACTGTCACTGATCCAGACCGTCCCAGTCCGCCTGCCGGGCGTTCCCAATGAAACAGGAATACCCGGCAGACAAGTCACCCTTCATGCATTTGGCCTTCGTTGCTACCGATGAATCGGCTGGCATGAAGTCATCATGATGGGAACTTTCATGACCTAAAAGGCCGCGCTAACAACACGTCAAAACGCACCATCAATATCCGTCACACCGATCAACTTGTGGTTAACAAACTCCTTCAAGCCCAGATCAATCAGCTCACGACCATAACCAGAGCGACGTACACCACCGAAAGGCAGGTCAGCCTTCACCGCGGTCGGGTGGTTAATGTAGACCATACCAGTAGAGATCTTTTTGGCTACGTCAACACCGTGCGCAATGTCCTGGGTAAATACCGAACCACCGAGGCCAAACGGTGAATCGTTGGCGATAGCGATGGCTTCTGTCTCGTCTTTGGCCTTGAAGATTAGCGACACCGGACCGAAGAACTCCCAATAATAAGCGGGATTATCCACAGTCAATTCGGTCAACATCACGGGTCGGACGAAAGCACCGTTGGATGGTACTTCGGCGCCAATCACGGTAGCAGTAGCACCCTGAGCAACCGCTTTTTCGACCTGTTTTATGACATCATCGGCTGCACCTTGAGAAGATAGTGGCGCCAGGGTGGTAGATGGATCCATCGGGTCGCCGGCCTTGAGCGCGGCCACACCCGCAGCATAGCGTTTGACGAACTCATCGTAGATGGCCTCGACCACGATAAGGCGCTTGGACGAGCAACATACCTGGCCCGCATTCCAGTGGCGCCCGAACACCGCCCACTTCACCGCTTTATCCAGGTCGGCGTCGGCCAATACCACAAAGGCGTCAGCACCACCGAGTTCCATCGTGGATTTCTTCAGCGCCTGGCCCGCCTGGGCAGCAACAATGGCACCAGCGTCTTCCGAGCCCGTCAGCGCTACGCCGTGCACGCGTGGGTCGTTAATCATCATCTCGATCTGGCTGCGGGTGGCGTAGAGATTCTTGAAGCCGCCGACCGGCAAACCAGCCTCAAGCATCAACTTCTCAAAGACGTCAGCGCACTGGGGTACGTTAGAGGCATGCTTAAGCACGACCACGTTGCCAGCGGCCAACTGTGGGGCGATGATGCGGGCGATTTGATAATACGGGAAGTTCCAGGGTTCAATCGCCAGAATAATCCCCAGCGGTTCGTGCACTATCATCGCCTCAGTCACTGCCGGATCCTTGGATGGCAGCGTCTGCGGTGCCAGAAGCTTTTCAGCGTTCTCGACGTAATACTCAAAAATCGCCGCGGACAATTCGACCTCCGCTTTCGCTTCGCTTAGCAACTTTCCCATTTCCAGAGTCAGTACCCCGGCGTACTCAGTGCATTTCTTGCGCAGCAAATCAGCCGCCTTCTGTAGCACTGCAACACGCTCAGCGATAGTGACATCCTTCCACTTAAGGAACGCTGCTTGACCCTGTTCCAATGCCTGCGACACTTCCATGTCGGTAGCGTCAGGGAACGTCTTCAGGGTTTTTCCCGTGTAGGGATTGGTGCTAGCGTATGCCATATTGATTATCCTCTATAGTTACTTGTGGACTTAAACACGCATGGCGGACCATGAAGCCATGTCGATCACGAACGGTAGCACATCGGCGCGCACTATCCGCTCGCAGGCCTCATTGACCGGGACCCATACGGAATATTGGGTGATCAGTCAGGATGATCTTTTTTACACGGAGGTCGAGTACTTCCCGCACTCTCGAGCATCTGGCGAGGTAAACGTCCCGTTGATCCTATATTAATTTTTTCCACTGTCTGGCATCGTACGATGTGTCACACTGTTTACGCAAGCAACACTATTCTTCATCACTCTTAACTAAATTCACAAATAGACCCACAATGAGTGTTCCATCGTTCCCGTCCGTCTCACCTTCCAACGCTTGAGAAGACGATCAGCACGGCCACAACTATCCGAAGGCGTCTCGATAACCGAGGTACTAAAGTTGGAGGGATTACAAAGCCACTAAATTTAAAATTAATTGCTCATCGTTTTCTCATAAATAAAATATTATGTTACTAACAATAATGCCTGCACATGAAATGATTGGATCGTTAAGTCAATATAATAGCCAGATGCTCATTAAATAAATTAATAACACCATTATGATTGGTACACTCTGGTCATTACCATTGATAGTAATGACCCGTCGTATATCTCACCGCCTTAATAAGGCGTTGGTAGTCAAGTGGATGGATCGTTTTACTGGCGGATTGTTTATACCCAAAATAATTCGAGTTGCAGGAAGGCGACAAGAGAGTGAATCCCGATGAGCTTACTCAGATAAGTGATTCGGGTGAACGAACGCAGCCAACACACCTGCAACTTGAAGTATGACGGGTATATCCTGTTTGCTGTGAAACTGGCGTTAAGTAAGCAGTAAACTATCTCAGATAAAAATGAGTATTATTTTCATTCAGGAGAGAAATCCAGTGGCGTTAACGTTGAAGCAAACCGCGTCTTAACAATAATTTTTGTTCTATAGACTTGCATTTAATCTTATTGATTACTGAGTTAGTGATGAAATTTTTACCTTTTTGCGTCAGGTTAAGCAATTATTGATGTCAGAACTTATTGAATGGAGATGGTGATGTTTTCTGATGCTGTTATTGCCGATATGAATCAACTGGCACGTTTTCTCGCTTATGATCAGACGACCGGACACGGGCCGGTTGGCAAGCCTTCGCTATTGATCCTGCTGGGCAACGCGATTTTACCTACTGCCGAGGCGGCATTTCAGGCACTGATTCAGGGTTCTGTTTCAAGATTGCTGATTGCCGGAGGCATCGGTCATTCCACAACGTTGCTATACCAAGCGGTGCAGCAACATCCGCGTTATCAGCACATTGCCACGGATGGGCGCAGCGAAGCGGAAGTGTTATATGACATCGGCGTGCAGTGCTTTGCGCTGTCGCCAGAGCAGTTGCTATTAGAAACTGCGTCGACCAACTGCGGCGATAATGCATTACAGGCACGCCGTGTGCTGGAAGCCGCCGGTGATACGCATACGCAAATCACCCTGACCCAGGATCCGCTGATGCAATTACGTACCGACGCCAGTTTCCGCCACGTCTGGCGTGATCGTCCTGAAATCAGTTTCCTTAACTGGCCGACATTTGTGCCACAGCTTGAGCGCGATGGCGAAAGCCTGCGTTTTGCCGGAAGGGATAACCAGAGTCTGTGGTCACTACCCCGTTTTGCTTCGTTGCTGCTGGGGGAGATCCCCCGTCTGCGCAATGCACCAGGAGGATACGGCCCGCGAGGTGCCGACTTTATCGCTGAGGTGGATATACCGTCGGAGATTGAAACAATCTACGCACGGCTACGCCCGGTACTGGAAGTGAATTATGGCGACAGATCCTTCTGACAAATCGCCATCACCTCACGAGGTTGCGCATTTCCGCGCAATGCCAGCAACACCACCAGCGCGGAAAACAGCGTGATCGCCATCAGGCATAACAACAAAGGATGCAAAGACGCAGCGTACAGTTGCTGAAGTTGCGCCGTACTGGCCTGCGGAATCAGCTGTTTCGCCAGCGAAAGATTGCCCGTTGCCAGTCTTTGCGCTGCCTGGCTGATATCGCCGGAGGCGAAATGCGAAGCCAACGCATCATGAAGCTGTGCAGCGAGAATGGCGCCAACTATTGCCAACGAAACACCTTCACCGGCAACACGTGTAGTGCTGAAAATACCGGTCGCCATCCCTGCACGTTCTTTGGGAACCACGCTAACCGATAACCCGTCCATCAACCCCCACGGTAGACCGGTGCCAACACCGATCACTAACATCGGCGCAATCATCCCTGTAATATTCTGTGCCAGAACGGCCTGGCTCAGCCAGCCGAGACCGCCTGCGGCAATTACCAGACCGGAGGTACATAGCACACCCGCTGAAATCCAGCGCGTCAGCCAGGCGGCCAGCAGCGGTACAATTAACATCGGTACTGATAGCGCCATCATAATCAGACCAGCGCACTCCTCACTCAGCCCGGCGACGGCGATGAACAGCATCGGCAGTATTACCAGCAAGACAACAAAACAAAAACCCGTCGCCAACGGCAGCGCCTGTACGCCAATAAAACGGACATAGCGGAACAGCGACAAATCCAGCATCGGATGTTTCACACGCAGCTCAATCACCACAAACACCGCCAGCAACAGTGCGGCACCAACCAGCAGTATCAGTACCATCGGGCTTTGCAGACCGAACTGTGGAATGGTCATTAACGCCCAGGTTAGCAACGCCAGCATGGCGGTAAACAACACGGTGCCCGGCCAGTCGATGCCTGACGCTTGAGGATTACGCGTTTCGCGCATTTTCGATGCGCCGATGATCAGTGAGAGACCCGCAATTACCGTGGCGGAAAAAAATACCGAGCGCCAGCCAAAATGCGCAATAAGCACACCGGCCAGAAACGGCCCAAACGCCAGCCCGACGCCGAAACTGCTGCCCATCAGGCTGAAAGCCCGGGTGCGAGCGGCACCGTCGAACTCCTGCGCCAGTGCCGCGGCGCTACCGGCCAGGGCCCCTGCTGCGGCGATCCCCTGTGCAGCGCGCAGCAAATCAATCCACAACAAACTGTTACTGAATGCCTGTAACAATGACAGCAGGGCAAATAGTGAGACGCCGCTGATAAACACTTTCTTGCGACCAATTTCATCGGCCAGTGCGCCAGCTGCCATCAGGAAGCAACCGAAGCTGAGCATGAAAGCATTAGTTATCCAGCTTAGCGCCTGTGCACTGCCGCCGAGTTCATGGGAGATAGCCGGTGTCGCCACCGCGCCACTGACAAAATTGAGCGGCAGGATCACCGCCGCCAGACACACCGTGACCAGAACCCGAAGGCTACCTGCCGGATGGGTGGATGATGAATTCATGAGTATCCCCAACAGAAAGAAAACATGCTAATAATGATAAAATGTCGGCAATCTTATCGAAACAGGCTTTATTTCCGATTATTACGGACTAAAACGCTCTAATGAGTGAGAGGATGAAATGGATAATCTCAACGGATTACTGGCCTTTGTTCGCGCAGCGCAAAGCCAGAGTTTTGCCGCGGCGGCAGAGCGAATGAACATCTCCGCTTCTGCGGTCGGAAAAAGTGTGGTGCGGCTGGAAGAGAAACTCAACGTGCGCCTGTTTAACCGCAGTACACGTCGCATCAGCCTGACTGATGAAGGTCAGATGTTCTTTGAACGCTGCCAAAATATCGTGGCGCAACTGGAAGAAGCCGAGCAGGAACTGGTGCGGATTTCCGCCGTACCACGCGGGAAACTACGCATTACCGCCCCAGCCATCGGCTACCGCATGCTGTTACCGCATTTGTCTGAGTTTCGTCAGCGTTATCCCGAGGTAGAACTGGATTTCGATTTCAGCGATCGGATAGTGGCAGTGATTGATGAAGGGTTTGATATTGCGATCCGCAGTGGCGAACTGAGTAGCTCACAAATGATGTCGCGCCGCCTGGGGCCATTTCGTTTTTCGATTGTCGGGAGCCCGGAATACTTCAAACAACATCCGGCGCCGCAGACGCCAGAAGACCTACAGCATCACGCTTGTCTACGCTACCGTTTCCCGGGGAACGGCCTGTGGGAGACGTGGGGAATTAATACCCCGACACCACTGGAATTGCCGCTAGCGCTGAGCAGCAACAACCTGGAGTCTATATTGCAGGCGACATTGCAAGGGCTAGGCGTTGCCTATTTGCCGGAGTTTATCGTGCGTGGTTATCTGGCTTCGAGACAGTTGGAGTCAGTATTATCGTCTTATCTAAAAGAAGGTGGAAAGTTCTCGGTGGTGTGGCCAAGCAGCCGCCATATGCTGCCAAAGGTGCGGGTGTTTATTGATTTTCTGACCGAAAAACAAGTGCTAGGGTAATCATCGTTATCAACCCGGCGGGTTTCCAGTGGCAAAAGCGTAAGCGCCCTTAAATCGGCATCTTTTTTTCAGTGATTAACTGCGCCACACTGCCGCTGTCTACCATAAATGCAGGGCGCAATCATGACATCTCAACAGCGGGCCGAGCATTGGCGCGAACAGATCACCACCTGGCAAGCATCCGGTCTTTCTGACCAGGTTTTCTGCCAGCAACAGCAGCTGACATACCACCAGTTTGTTTACTGGCGGCAAAAATATTGTACCGATAACCCGACTCAAGCGCGGGCCCCAGGGTTTGCCAAAGTCACCGCCGACATCACCCACGTCGACACCCCAACCGAGCTGACACTCTCATTGCCCAATGGCCTGGTGATCACCGGTCTTAATGACCGCAATGTTTCCCTGCTGGGCGCTATTCTCAGGCAACTCTGATGCGTAACCGTGACTTACGCCCGGCGCTGGCGATGCCACAGATTTTTCTTTATCGCGCACCCATCGATTTCCGCAAGCAGGTCAACGGGCTGGCGGCGCTGATAGAACAGGAATTGGGACACGATCCTTTTACCGGGGCGCTGTATGCTTTTACTAACCGCCAGCGCAATAAAATCAAATGTCTGATGTGGGAAGACAATGGTTTTGTCCTTTATTACAAGGCGCTGGCAGAGGAGAAGTTCAAATGGCCCAGTCTGGCCGATGACCTGTTACCCCTGACCGGGGAGCAGATTAACTGGCTGCTTGATGGTTACGATATCAGTCTACTCAATGGGCATAAAAAACTGCATTATGATGGCGTTAATTAGTCGAAACAGGAAGCATCAGGTGGCTGTTTTTGTTATAATTTAACCATGAAAACGCCCACTTTCCCGCCAGCCGAAAACCCAGACAACCGCAGTTTATCTGCGGTTGAATTGCTGGCGCAGGTCGAGGAACTTCAGCAACAGCTTCAACATCGCGAATGTTATATCGCCCTACTCGAAGAACTGCTCCGCCTCAAAAAAGCCCAACAGTTTGCCGCCAGCAGTGAGCGGCATACTGACCAGATTGCCTTGTTCGATGAAGCCGAACTGGACGTGGCAATGGAGTCCTTGTTGGCTCAACTGCCGGATGACGTATCGCCGCCCCCACCGCCGTCTGGCACCCAAAAACGCCAACGCGGTTTCTCCGCCAACCTGCTGCGTGAACGTGTGGAGTTGTGCCTGTCCGACGAAGAAAAAGCCGGCGCCCGCGCCACCTTCTTCAGCAAGGTTAAAGAAGAGCTGGCGTTTATTCCCGCCCAATTAAAAGTCATCGAATACTGGCAGGAAAAAGCGGTGTTTGACCGCGATGGCGAGGAGTTTATTGTGGCTGCCCGCCGCCCGGTCCATCCGCTGGGCAAATGTTTTGCCACCACCGCCTTGCTGGCGTATATCATCGTCGCCAAATATGCCGATGGGCTGCCGCTGTACCGCCTGGAAAACATGCTTGCCCGCAGTGGCCACCCGGTAGGCCGCACCAATATGGCCCACTGGATCATCCGGTTAGCCAAGGTATTTGCCCCGCTGCTGGCCAGGTTGCGTGACGTGCAAAACAGTGGCCGTTACCTGCAAATGGATGAGTCCCGCATCCAGGTGCTGAAAGAAGAAGGCAAAACCGCCCAATCGGACAAATGGATGTGGGTGATACGCGGTGGCCCCCCCGATAAACCCTCAGTGCTGTTCGAGTATGACCCGAGCCGCGCGGGTAGTGTTCCCGTGCGCCTGTTGGCGGGATTCACCGGTATTTTGCAAACCGATGGTTATGCCGGTTATGACGCGGTGTGCCGTGAAAACAATCTCGTGCGTATCGGCTGCTGGGATCATGCCCGGCGCAAATATATTGAAGCGGGCAAAGCGGTCCCCAAGGGCGCAAAATCTGCCAAAGGCAAACCCACTAAAGCGGATGTGGCGCTGGGCTACATCGGTAAACTGTATGGCATTGAACGGAGCCTGCAGGGGCGCAGTGAAGCGGACAAATACCTGGCCCGTCAGCAATATAGCCTGCCGTTGCTCAAGGCATTCAAACTATGGCTGGAGCAGAATGTCGGCAAGATAATGAAGGGATCGCTGACCCGTCAGGCCATGGACTACACGCTCAACCACTGGGCAGAATTGATAGGCTATTGCGATCATGGGCAGGTGAACATCAGCAATGCGTTGGCGGAAAATGCCATCCGCCCGTTTGCGGTCGGTCGCAAGGCATGGCTATTTGCCGACAGTTCGCAGGGCGCCAGCGCCAGTGCCGGGTGTTATTCCTTGATCGAAACGGCGAAGGCCAATCAGTTAGAGCCGACGGCGTATATCCAGTATGTGCTGGATCACATCGGCGAGGCGGATACGCAAGAAAAACTCGACGCGTTATTGCCCTGGAATGTGGACCTGGTCCCCTTTTTAAAAAATGTGTCGCAGTATGGATAGGGGGAGTACGTCGATTTAACGGCGCTTACGCAAAAGCTCCGCTATATTCGAGTTTGCTGTTGCTACTCAGGTTATTGACGCTCTGTGTTTTGGCCGCAAAATGAAAAGCCGTATGACTATCCGTCACCATATTGCCGCTGACCACATTCAAACCGAAACAGGTGGCATCAATATCAACGCCCCTAACAGCGGCGAAGCTCAGTATGTTTTCCGCAATTTTGGTATTGCCGGAACTGAACAGTACAATGCCTGAGCCGCCACAATTATCGACCCTGTTAAGTGAAATAATGCAGCCCAGGGAAAACATGGCATAGAGTCCATTTACCCGCGTATTTTTAACGATATTCGACGCGATGACCACATCTTCGCAGGGCGTTTTGCTTTTCTGCGAGGAGACATAAATACCATGCTCACACGTATCCAGCGTATTATTGCTTATCAAGATATTTGACGCAGTGACAATACGAACACCGGTTTTTTGGATATTACGCAACATATTACCGCTAATGCTGATCCCGCCGATAACCGAGCCATCATGATTCGAGTCATTCACATTAATACCATGATAATGGCAGTCTTCAATGATATTACCCACCACCGTCACACGTTTGGAGTTAGATATTCCAATTCCGGCTGGCGCCAATAATTCACTGGTGGTTTGTTGGTTGCAATTTCGTATATTGTTTGCAGTCACCGATATCCCCTCTGCGCCTTGCAGATAAATCCCGGCACCAAAGCTATTATCCCCTTTGGCCGGATTCTTTCTCGACCCGGTGATACCATCAATAATATTGGTGCTGACTACACTACCTACTACCTGGGAACGTTGCTTGCCGCGGTACATCAGTATCCCGTAACAGCTGTGTTTGCCAATCATATTTTCGCTGATAAGCGTGTTATCAATACGATCAAAATCCGCCGGAGAATCATTCAACGTCTGTACCACTATGCCATAGCCACCCTGCCCCAAACACCGATTACCACGAATATGATGACCATCACCGCTAAAATAGACGGCGATATCAATAGAGAATGCATCCTCCTGCCCGGCATCCCCGGCCGCACCAATTTGGTTACTGTTAATTACCGCATAATGGGAATTAACCAACTGCACTGCACCACCAATATGCCCGGATAAAGTACAGCCGTTCACCGTCGGGTAATTGCATTGCACCAATTTAATACAGCAGGTGTGATAAATAGATCCGATACCACCGCCGGCAATAACGGTAACGCCATCAAAGGTGATATTATTTATGCCTTCCGCTATGAAGACATTTTCAACCTCTCCTTTTGACATCACGATAGAGCCTGATCCAAATACTTTTTGCCCCGAATGTCTGATTAGCAGTGTTTTGGACACGCTATATTCCCCGTCAGGGATATAAACGTGTTTGCCCGAATCCAGAGCTGCCTGAATAGCGGCATAATTATCGGCAGCCGACGTTTCAGCATTGAAATCCAGAATACTGATGGTATCGGTATACCGAGGTGCCGTTGAAGAGGAACTTTCCGGCGGGATGGGTAACGTTGCCGGTGATTTCATTGACGACCAGGCTTTACCTGTGGTCAGAAATGACAACGGCAGCAAACACCATAATGCTTTAATGCCTAATATCCTTCTGGAACGGTTAATCGACTTCAATAAAGGTCTGTTTCTTGCTGCCATAACAAACTCCCACTATATAACCCAACATCAGAGATAATACAGAACACGTACTACAGAACATCGCGTGTGATAATGGCAACCTATACGCTAAATAATTCGAGTTGCAGGAAGGTGGCAAGCGAGAGAATCCCGATGAGCTTACTTAGGTAAGTGACTCGGGTGACAAATCTGTCGGGAGCAGATTAGAACACTGCTTGCAGCGGTTCTAAAGGGGCAAAGCCCAAGGGTAAGTCGAGTAATGGAGTACAGCCAACACGCATGCAACTTGGAGTATGACGAGTATAAAATGTTAATAAGACTTATCACTGATGAAACCTTTATAGAACGTTATGAAAAATATCTTTATATCCAACCAAAGACTCCAGTTACGGATATATTCAAGATCATACTCCACCCTGGCAGACATCTTATCCAAAGTATCGGTTTCCCCTCGCCAGCCATTAATCTGCGCCAGCCCGGTAATTCCCGGTTTCACTTTGTGACGCAACATATACCCACGAATAAGAATGCGATACTGTTCATTGTGGGCAGTTGCATGTGGACGTGGTCCAACGATAGACATATCGCCTTTAAGTACATTGATGAACTGCGGCAACTCATCCAGTGAAGTGCGTCTCAGGAAATGCCCCACCGGGGTAACACGTTTATCGCCTTTGACTGCCTGAATAATGTTGCCCCCATTTTCCGTGACACGCATCGAGCGAAATTTCCACACCTCAATCGGCTTACCATCCATACCATAACGAGTCTGACGGAAAATTACCGGACCAGGCGAGGTTAATTTAATTACCGCGGCAATCAACAGCATCAGCGGAAAAATAATCAAAAGAATGCTTGAGGACAGAATAATATCTTCCAACCTTTTGAGTAACTGGTTAATACCGTTCATTGGCGTGTCGACAAGCGACACAATTGATACGCCGTTCACCTCTTCGCTACCGATTTGCAGAATGCTCAGTGAAGCGATGTCGGGAATAAGCATGACCGAGCAAGTGGTATTGAGTAACTCCCAAACCAGACTTTTTATCTTCCTCTCTTCAGACATCGGCATGGCAATATAAACTCTGTCGATATTACCGTTTCTGGCTTCCTGGACCAGCGTCTGAAAGTCACCGGCATAAGGAAAATCCATCTGTTGCTTCTGGGCACTATCGTCATAAATACCTACGACGTTAAATCCCATCCACCGGGCATCATTAAAGCTCCTGGCCAGATTGATCCCCACGGGTAGCGCGCCTGCAATTGCGACATTGCGAGAAAATTTTCTCATTTGCAGGATTAATCGAGTCATCACCCTGATACTCAAACGACTGAGGAATAAACCCACAGAAACCCAGAAATACCACTGCAAAAATAAACTAATACGAATAAAATCGGAATCAATACCGAATAGCATAGTGATAAAATAGGTAACGATAATGCTTAGTGACCAGCTCTGTAGCAAAATGATTATTTCCGTCGTAAACTTCACTCCTCGCCAGGAGTGATATACGTTCTCTATTTCGCCAATCATCATAAAAACGGTCAGAGAGATAAGAACCAATACCATCTTTTCGTAAAAAAAAATATCATTCTTCACTAAATAAAAAAAATAGACTGAAAGAAGAATAATTGTCACATCAGCAAAACGCTGCACCATTAGAATAACTGATGTGCTTGCTCTGATTTGAGCACTTTTAAAATTTGTCATAATACACCCATCATGTAGCAAAATATCTCACTGTGATACTGAGCTTTTTACTAAATGGAAATATCGAAATAACAGAACCGATTTTTACAATCGCAACAGAGATAATATATCTTGTGTTTTTTGCTTCATCAGATCGGGATTATTTCTCGATTCAACATTTAGTCTGACAACCGGCTCGGTATTTGAACTGCGTAAGTTAAATCGCCAATCGATAAACTCCAGAGTCATACCGTCGGTTTTATCTACCGATAATGCTTGAGATGAGAAGTGATCATAGACTCTGGCGATAGCCGTATCCGGCGACGACAGTACACTGTTAATCTCACCAGATGAGGGGTAGGCACGTATTCTGTCACGGACCAGTTCACTCAACGTAGTCTGTTTGGTACACATCAGTTCTGCAACCAGCAACCAGGGGATCATTCCGCTGTCGCAATAGGCGAAATCACGGAAATAGTGATGTGCACTCATTTCACCGCCATAGACGGCATCTTCTTTACGCATCCTTTCTTTAATAAAAGCATGGCCAGTCTTCGACATCACCGGTTTCCCTCCCGCTTTTTTTACGACGTCAATGGTATTCCAGCTCAGTCGGGGATCGTGAATAATTACACTGCCCGGCTGCTTATCTAAAAAAGCCGCAGCTAACAACCCGACAATATAATAACCTTCGATGAATTCCCCCTGATTATCGAAAAAGAAACAGCGATCAAAATCGCCATCGAAAGCGATGCCACAATCTGCCTTATGCTGTAATACCGCCTGTGCAGTCTCTGCCCGACACTCTGGTAATAAAGGATTTGGGATGCCATTGGGAAAATGGCCATCGGGCGTGTTATGCACTTTGACAAATGTCAGAGGAATAGCCTGTTGCTGAAAACGTTTTTCCACAGCATCAATGACGTGTCCAGCGGCACCGTTTCCAATATTGAATATCAATTTCATCGGAGTAAAATTTTCAGGGTTGATATAACCCATCAGATGATCGACATATTCGCTAAGCAACGAAAGTGCCTGATAACTACCCCGTTGCTGTTCAATGACCGGGGAAAATTGATTAATCTCCGCCAGACGCTGTATATCCCGCAAACCGGTATCGCCGCTCACTGGTCTGGCTCCGGTGCGCACCAGTTTCATACCATTATAATCGATTGGGTTATGGCTGGCAGTTACTTCAATACCACCATCAATCCCTAAATAGAAAGTGGCAAAATAGATCTCTTCTGTCCCACTCAACCCTATATCGATAACATCAGTTCCCGCATCCCTTAACCCCTCCGTTAGCGCTCTTTTCAAGGCCTCACTGGTTAATCTGACATCTCCGCCAACCACCACATTTTTAGGTTTGAAAAACTCACCATAAGCGCGGCCAATACGATAGGCAATATCTTCATTTAATTCGCTGCCTAAGCGCCCACGAATATCGTAGGCTTTAAAACATGTTAGAGGCAAAGTCATGCCATAGTCCTTAGATATATTAAAGTAAGCTCATCTATTCGGTTATAGAAAACGAAACTGTCTTTATTATTTAGATACGACCATAGCGATCTTTTAATCGGACAATATCATCTTCAGAAATATAAGAACCGGTACGCACCTCAATTAATTCCAGGGGGATCATGCCAGGATTCTCTAGGCAATGTTGTTCGCCCAGAGGAATATAAATAGACTCATTTTCACTGATTAATTGCGTAGTCGTACCTTTGGTGACTTTTGCCGTTCCTCCAACAACAATCCAGTGTTCTGCCCGGTGATAATGCATGTGCAAAGACAATCCTTCTCCGGGTTTTACTGTAATGCGTTTAACCTGATAGCGTTCCCCAGTATCAATGGAGTCATACCTCCCCCAGGGACGATAAACCTCCCGATGGATATAATGTTCAGAGCGCCCTTGTAACTTAAGTAACTCGACTATTTTCTTAACGTCCTGCACTCGTTCACGGCTGGCCACCAACAACGCGTCCTTGGTCTGAACAATAATCAGGTTTTCTACCCCTACAGTAGTCACCAACCCAGACTCAGCATGGACATAGTTATCGACGGAGTGGTAGTTCAGCACATCGCCATGATGAACATTGCCGTGACCATCCTTATCACTTATTTCCCACAATGATGACCAAGAACCTACGTCACTCCATCCCGCACTTATCGGCACAACGACTGCCTCATCGGTTTGCTCCATGACGGCGTAATCGATAGATTCGTCCGGGCAGTCCATGAAAGCCGCTCTATCCACTCGCAAAAAATCCAGATCAGGGATGGCCAGACCCACGGCGGCCTGACATGCGGCCAGAATATCGGGACGGCAGCGCTCAATCTCCTCCAGATAGCGGCTGGCGCGAAACATGAACATCCCGCTATTCCAGTAATACTCTCCACTTTCGAGATACTGCCGGGCGGTGTCAGCATCGGGTTTTTCGACAAATTGAGCGACATGGTAAGCAATGTCCGTTGCAGTCTGTGGAGAGTATGGGTTACCGCGCTTAATGTAACCATAACCGATTTCGGGCGCATCAGGCACAATACCAAAAGTCACCAGATTACCGGCTGCAGCCAGGGGAATAGCACTAAGTACCGTTTGCCGGAATATTTCCTCGTCACGAATAACATGATCGGCAGAGAGGATTAATAGCAACGGGTCATCATCCCCGCCGCCACTGTCAACAACGCTATTTAACGATGATAATCTTTTAGTCACAAATAATGACGCCAGCGCAATGGCTGGTGCCGTATTTCGTCCTTCGGGTTCGAGAATGATATTTTTGGTCAGCTTACCCATCTGCTCCAATTGTTCCGCAACAACAAAGCGGTGTGCTTCATTGCAGATAACAATCGGGTCTTCACAAGCAATACCATTAAGGCGCTTAATAGTGGTTTGCAACATGGAGCTCAGACCGTCGAGGCACAAAAATTGTTTGGGATACAAAGTGCGGGAAAGAGGCCACAGTCGACTACCATTACCGCCGGCCATAATAACGGGATACAACGGAGAACTTTTCATTATCAACCCCTGATGTCGGCAATGAACTGGCTCAAAATGTTTTCTTTATCAAGTGACCGCCGAGCATATTCCTGAGCAATCGCATTGTATTTAGGCAGGGTTAAAGCGTAAGTGATCCCGGAAAGCAAACATTCAAAAGATTCCGGTTCCACGCAGGTCGCTATACCCTTATGCATGAGACATAAACGCCCTAATTCGGTATCTTTCTCCGCGGTTATCACGGCATTTCCTCCGACAGCAAGAATATTGGTCAGTTTGGACGGTAAAACGGCATCTGCCGCGCCTTTACGTTGAATAACCAGATGACAATCGGCCATTTTTAGTAATGCGGGCAGTTGCTCATAAGGCTGTAATGGTTTAAACACAACGCGTGTTAGCTGCTTTTCAGTCACGCTTTTTTCAAGTCTGGCTTTACCTGCACCTTCCCCGATGATGAGAAAAATAATGTCTTGATCCTGCAACTGCTCTGCAACGGAAATAACCGTTTCTAGTCCCTGTTTTTCGCCAATATTTCCGGAATAAAGCACAATCTTTTTATCGGTGGCTAACCCCAACTGGTGGCGTAAGATATCGACACTCATCTCATCGACGTTGAGGAAACGTTCTATTTCCGTCCAGTTAGGGAAAAACAGTGTGTTAGCGGCACACACGCCTTTTTTAATGGCCTGACTGACCATTGAATGTGAAATAAGAGAAACGTAATCAACTGAGCACAAACATTTTTTTTCAAACGCTCTGGCCAACCGGGCAAAACGGCCCTCACTGGCCATGCCCAGACCCAACATGGCATCCACTTCAAAATCCTGAATATGCAACACGGTTTTCGCCCGCGTTAATCGGGATAACATCAACATACCTGGTACGGCAATCAGAGTAGGCGCAATAGCAATGATCCTGTCTGGCTTCCACTTTCCTTGCGCCAGTAAGGGAAACAGTGAACTCAACGCAAAACTACTCAAATGAATCAGACGATTCAGCGTACTGGGCTTGGTGGGGATATAAATAGGGGTACGGTACACAGTGAGGTTACCGTTTACCTCCTTTCGATAACGCCACGCACTGTAACCTCGGTGAACCTGCCATTCAGGGTAATAAGGCGGCGTGGTGATAACGTGAACGTCATGACCTTGTGCTGCCATCCACTCCGCCATTTCACTCGTGTATCGCCCTATTCCGGTTAATTCAGGCTTGTAATTAATTCCGTAAATCACTATTTTCATCGGCCAAGCTTCCCCCCACGGAATAACATCACCGTCTATTGCGTAATTGACAAAACAATCAGAAAGCAACACATCACGCCATGATGTGATGTGATGTGATGTGAATTCAGACAGGAATAAAACGCTGGGAAGAGCTGCTCATGTTCGAAAAGCCGATTGATTATTAAGGAACCATTGATAAGTCTGTTTTAACCCGTCCTCCAGTGAAATCGTAGCGTGCCAACCAAGGTTTTTAAGCCGCGTGACATCCAACAGTTTACGCGGTGTGCCATCCGGTTTCGTCGCATCAAACAGGATATTGCCACTATATCCCACCACACGGGCTATGGTTTCCGCCAATTCTCTGATGGTGCAATCAACCCCGGTTCCCACATTAATATGAGACAGCATCGGCTGGGTGTTAGCCTGATAGATCGCAACATCCAGCTCCATAACATACACGCTGGCGGCGGTCATATCGTCTACATGCAAAAATTCACGCATTGGATTACCACTGCCCCATACCCAGATTTCGGGCGTATTGTTCAGTGTTGCGTCGTGGAAACGGCGTATCAGCGCGGGAATAACATGGGATTGAGTTGGATGAAAGTTATCACCTGGCCCATAAAGGTTGGTGGGCATAACCGAACGATAATCTCGGTGATACTGGCGATTATAAGATTCGCACAACTTGATCCCAGCAATTTTCGCCGTTGCATAAGGTGCATTGGTTTCTTCCAGAGCACCGGTCAGCAGCTGGCTTTCCTGTATTGGCTGCACCGCCATTTTAGGGTATATGCAGGATGATCCCAGGAACAGCAGTCGGTTGACATCATGGCAATGTGCGGCATGAATGATATTGCTTTCAATCATCATATTTTGATAAATAAAATCAGCTGGATAGGTGTTATTCGCGACAATACCACCGACTTTAGCTGCCGCCAGATAAACCTGATCAATCTTCTCCTGGGAAAAAAAACGATCCACTGCTTTGGCGTCAATCAGATCTAACTCGGCTCTGTCGCGCAATACCAGTTCAATATCATCTCTTTTTGCCAACAGGCGTACAATAGCGGAACCTACCATACCCTTATGACCTGCCACATAGACGCGTTGTTTGTTCATCAGCGACTCACTCCATGGAAATTGATATGCCATAACCGTGTGATTTAAGTAGTCTGAATTTTTTCGCTGATTCGAGATCACTCTGCACCATTTCAGCTACCAATTCCTGTAGGGTTGTTTCGGGTACCCAGCCCAGTTTTTCTTTTGCCAAAGTAGGATCCCCGAGTAGCGTTTCCACCTCAGCCGGTCGAAAATAGCGGGGATCGACCGCAACAATCACATCACCCACCTGCACATTAACGTTGTCATCGCCGCTTACTGCCGCGACAATGCCTTTTTCATCAACGCCCTGCCCTTCAAAACGCAACGTAATTCCCAGTTCTCTGGCGGCCAGTTCAACAAATTGCCGCACTGAATACTGACTCCCGGTGGCAATAACAAAGTCCTGTGGTTTGTCTTGCTGAAGCATCAACCACTGCATTTTGACGTAATCTTTTGCATGACCCCAGTCACGCAATGAATCCATGTTGCCAAGATATAGACACGTTTCCAGGCCTTGCGAAATGTTGGACAATGCCCGAGTGATTTTCCGGGTAACAAAGGTCTCTCCACGGCGCGGAGACTCATGGTTAAACAAAATGCCGTTACAGGCATACATGCCATAAGCTTCGCGGTAGTTGACGGTTATCCAGTAAGCGTAAAGTTTTGCCACTGCATAGGGCGAACGTGGATAAAAAGGCGTAGTCTCTTTTTGCGGGATCTCCTGAACCAGACCATACAATTCTGAGGTTGAAGCCTGGTAGAAGCGTGTTTTCTTTTCCATGCCTAAAAAACGGATGGCATCAAGCAAACGCAAGGTACCAATACCATCGACATCCGCAGTGTACTCGGGTGACTCGAAGGACACCGCCACATGGCTCATTGCGCCCAGGTTATAAACTTCATCAGGGCGGATTTCAGCCAGAAGCCGGGTTAGATTCGAGGTATCAGAGAGATCCCCATAGTGAAGAGAGAATTTCGGGTTAGTTTCGTGAGGATCCTGGTAGATATGATCAACACGTTCTGTATTGAATAATGAAGCACGTCGTTTAATACCATGAACCTCATAGCCTTTCTCAAGCAGAAGTTCTGCCAGATAAGACCCATCCTGCCCAGTAATACCTGTAATTAATGCAACTTTGGTCATATTAACCCCATTAATAAAAAATAAGTAATGTCAGACTTTATCCCGAATTTTTACTGCTGGAGTCCCCCGATAAATAGCGTTATTTTGCAAATTATTAAATACTGAACTGCGTGCCCCAACTACACATTCATTCTCGATACTCACACCAGGTGAAACAAAGACATCAGTGGCTAACCAGCAAGAATCTCCAATATAAATAGGTTTCTCTATAATATCGAAACTGGATGAGAGGTAATCATGACTGCCCGTACATAAATAACAACGTTGAGATATTATGGAATGATGGCCGATACGAATTTTGCCCAAGGTATATAACACCACATCATCACCAATCCATGAATAATCTCCGATGGTAAGTTTCCAAGGATAAGTTATTTTTGCCGACTGCCTTATCAGAACATTTTTACCAATTTTGGCACCAAATACTCTGAGCAGAAAAACTCTCCAGCGATAACAAAATTGCGGTGACCAAGAAAAAAGTGTTGCCTGAACCGCCCACCAGATAATGACAATTAATGATGAACGTCCTCTAAAGCCTGGAGGAAGGCTAAATTTATCAAGTTCATACATCGGTAAAATCCTTCATGAGTTGCTGTAATTTCAACCGATTCTTTGCCACCAGAATTTGAAACTGATTCTTACGATGATTTTTCGCGCGTTGTACGTCGCTCATTGGCGTCGCTGTGATATATGACACCACTGCATCAATGAATAAGTCAGGACATTCTCTCTCTAGCGGCAGTCCTACGCTGATTCCATCCAGAGAAGAAATCATCTCTTTCATACAGCCAGTTTCGCTGCCAATCAGCAATGCGCCTTGCTGCGCAGCTTCATATAACACCAATGGTTCTGCTTCATTTTTATAAACGGAAGGAAATAAAAAGATATCAATATTACTAAAAAACGCTTTCTTGAGTTCGCCATACACAGGACCAATATATTTTACATTATGATTATTTTCACACAACTCAGTAACAATTCTTTTGGATACTTCATCTGCGAACGGCCCAGCCAGAATAAACGTAAAAGGAATGGTGGTTTTATTTAATGATTTAATCGTCTTGGATATAATTCCAATCCCTTTATCAAGGCACAGATTCGATAAATGCCCCAGAGTAAGCGTTGAGTCATGTCGCCGCTGTTGTGTACAGCATTCCGCATCATTAAAAAAAGAGGCATTGGAAATCGTGATAAAATTTTTCATAGGTATACCATAAAGTCTTGAAAGCGACGCCCCCATATTATCGCTAAGAACAATATGTCGGACATTTCCTTGTAGCACTTTCACCAATTTCTTGAACAGTTTTTTTTGCGTATGAATATAGTTAAAAGAGTGATGATGAATAATAATAGAACATTTGAACCAACTCAATAATCCAAGATACAGATAATCGAAAACCTGCCCACGATCTCCGTTAATCGGCCGATAGACTTTCTTGTCTGTACTGAACACACAATACTTTAAGATTCTTATCATTACCCATAATGCATGGAATATTTTAACCAGTTTCCAGCGCCGGGTATGCGTCTTCAGATTGCACCAGTGTGGCGTAGTATCAATAACAACAACAGCAATATTTTCATTTAATACACGGTTGTACATCGCCAAATTAATATTTGACATCCCATGTACCGGCGGTGGCATATCCACTAAAAATAACACGATCTATTCCTTAATAATGTTCAATAACTTGTCAGCCATAGAGGGAGACTGCAATGTGTGGAACGTATCAAGCGCAGCGCCCGCCAGACGGTTTCTCAATTCACGATCACCAGCGAGTTGCAGTAGCTTTTTGCTAAGACTGTTGATATTGCCTTTTTCAAACAGCAAACCATTTTTAGCATCCCTGACATAAGCCGGCTCAGGGCCCATGTGCTGGCGCAAATCATTGTGAACAATGACCGGCAAGCCCAGTGCCATGTAGTGAACGACTGATAGTCCGGCATCGCCGCCATACGCGCCCGCCAGGCAAGATGAGAGAAGGCGTTTAATATGCTCCTCGTCATAAACGGCACCATGAAAATGGGCGAAGCTGTAGCGCCGTGACAGACCGACAATGAAATCGGGATCACCGTTACCAACAATTTCGATGGTTAAGCTGGTGTCCTTCTGCCTGGCCAGTTCCAATGCATCGAGTAATTCCTCCAGGCCACAGCGGGGTCTGATGCGCCCGATGAAAGCAATACTTTTTCCTGCATCGGCATTGATTTTCTCGACAGGGTTGAGATACAGGCAATTATCGATATGGAATACTTTTTTATGCAAAAAATAGGGCAATTTCTTTTTAAGCTCTATTGCACAGAACTCGTTATAACAAATATAACCATCAGTTAATAAAACAGAGAAAAAATAAAACAATTTCGCTATCGTACCATGTGATTTATATCCACCCTGCCCATGTAAATAGACTCTGGTGAATGATATACATTTTAATAAGACACTTTGATAGAGACTAATATATTTAAAATCAGCAAAATGAATAACACAAGATGGTGTTTGACGGATCCTCTTCCAGGGTATGTTACGAAAAAAAAACAGTCGGTTTATTTTTTTTATCGCCAACGACGTCATCTTAAAATGGACTTTACCAGAACTGTGAAAATCCTGTGGAGTTACACTGCAAATAACTTCAAATTCACCATTGGTTTTACAATAAATATCTTCAAAAAATGGTTCACGATAAGTAGTCATGTACGGCTGAAAAAAGAATAATTTCATCAGTTCCTCTGGCGCAATATTATTGACAACCATCGTGCATTTTTCAATAACACCCTGAAATTAAAATACTGACACACGATATGTCAGAATAAGCATGTTTATCTTCAACGCAACGAAGGATATCTGAACAAATAAATCGCAAGGGTCATGAGTGTAGTAACATAAAGAGTAAAAATAGAAATCATGATAAAAGAAAAATCAAACCGCAGAGCTGCAAAACTGATCATGAATAAACAAAAGCTCATGGACTTAACTCCCAACAACGGCCTTGATATCAACCAAATGATAAAAAATAAAGCTGGCGCGAAGATAAGTGAATACCAACCGAAATTACCATAAAACTCCCCCAATGGTGTTGAGTTGAGGGTCAGTATATTTTCACCTGTAATCATGTTCCCCAAATTAACACCAATACCCGCCGGCTTCCCGGGCCAAATCGAAGACGGAATAAAGAAAGAAAAACTTCTGAGCAAAACTGTCTTCCCATAATAGAAATCATGGATATGCCCAAACGTGTTGTAGACATATTTAAACACGTTCATATTGAATGCTTCAAACAGGTTATTGAATATCTCTGCAAAAAAGGAGCCTTCGCCATTGGATCGTTCGTTCATTCGGTAAGCAATCGCCAGGCTAAATGCATCACTTATTCCCTGGATTGAAAACCCATTGACCCACATCAGTCCCCGTGCAATCGGGTATGCATAATTAATAAATGCGACAAAAGGAGAAATAATCATACAAGCCAAGGAGAATCTGACCAATCTTTTTTTATTAACATAAGCTAAGGACATTACAGCAAACATCACCACTATTCGATTATTCACAAAAACCAATTCAATGACCAGATACAGAAGTAGCAGAATAGAATAAGTTTTTTTGCTGATTTTACAATCCACTCTTAACAAAGCTAATATCATCGGGTAAATAACACGATAGACGTTGGAAAAGTTACCTAACACAACGGATACAAGGCTATTTTCATACATATCTTGTGAGGCTTCATTCCAGTGCCCCCCCGATATTTTATTCGTTGACAAAACAATAATAACAGTAAGAAAAAAATACAATCCAATGACTAAAAACGCAAAAATATCTGTGCACTTATCGTTGATACTTTTGTCAATAATGGGTTTCAACGTAAAGTTAACCTTTTTCGTCAACACGTTAACCAACAATATCAACGAAACAAAAAGGAATATGAAGAAATAAATACCATTATCTTCGTGCAACGTTAATGTATCAATTGACAGAAAGCTGGGCGGTATTTCACCGAAAGCAAACACCATAACCAACGGCATGGCAATAAAAACCAACACTCCCGCTATCAACCCTGGAATAATGTCGTAAAATCCATTGCGAGCAGAGTTAACTACAGATAACAACACCAATAAAATGGTAAGTATCGCTAAAATAGCATTAACAATAAACATGTTAATGCCTATTCTTGAACATATTATCCAGGCTATTGTCCTCGCCGTCCCATTCAACTTCCAATGCTTCACCAGCATGGTAAAGTTTTTGCTTTAACTGCCCTTTATACCAAATGACATCCATACGCCCCAGATAGCTGGCCCACATGCTAAAGGTGGAACCTGAGGCGACAAGTATCTTGCCACAGCTCAGCGCTAATAAGTCTGCCACGGCACTGCCATAATCAGCCCGGTAAGTATCTTTCATTGAAAGCATTTCACCGAGCTCTTCATTGCTTCCATCAGAAAATACACAAACTTTCAGCGGCACTGGGTATTGCGCTCTGATTTTTTCCACACACTTTATGTACCAGGATAGAGGAATACGAGTATTAGTCTGACCATTGCTTAGCGCTTGTGGCGTTGGCGCCTGGAAATCACCCAGTCGTATATGAACGCAGAGCGTACGCGAAAAATCCTCACATAGGGCTTTTTTATGCTCTTCACGAGTGATATCGAGTAGTTCCTGACGAATAAAAGTAGACTCAGATTTGATCTCCTCGAAAAGCGTCGCCATCCCTTCAAATTTAACGATGACACTATTTTGCAATACTGCTTTATGCCGTTGGCTTTCATCAATGATTCGGGTGGTTAAAATTGCCATTATCTTTTTCAACCCGGACCAATACTCATTATTGTGCTTAAAATAACCTGAGTAATTCCGCCGATCCATATCACCACGCAATAAACGCGCCGGCTTGATTTGAGCCCAGGCAGGACTAAGCAAAATACCGTGATTATCTTTAGCAAAAACGCACGCTCTGCTCCAGGGAAATAACATATTACCCAGACCTGGACCTCCTATTCCATAATTACCGAACTCATATCGAGATACCTTTGGATAACAGATTATTTTATTTGATTTCATTATGTCGTTCGCTCTTCATTTTTTTAAATATCGCTATAGAGATAAAGACATTAAAAAACAGCAATCCCAAGGCTAATGACAATCCAGCTCCAATCAGATTCATTTTTTGGATAAGAATCAGATCAAGACCGGTAGTCACCAGCGCGCCAAGGACGTAATACACCATGACTTTTTTGTGAAGGTTAACCACATTACCAAAAGCAATAAGAACAATGGCCAGCGCATTGAAAGTGTGAGCAAAAGACACCATGACCAACGCTGGATAGCCAATAACATAAGCAGGATTGATCAGATGAAGAACAAAGCGTCCAGCAATGACCAATGCTATAAAAGCGGCCAATGAAAACAGGTATGAAACCAACAGACATTTCTTAAGAACACTAAATAATTCACCATGGTTCGCCCTTTCACTGAGCCTGACAAAGATAGGCTGAAATTGCAGGGAAAGTATCGTCGCCAGCATGGTGACAAAGCGGGTAAAATTACACACCATGCCGTAAACACCGGCACTCTCATTACCGAGAAATTTGGCAACCAGCAAGGTATCCAGTTGGAAATAGGCAAAACTGATGATAGCGGTAATATTGATAAACAGCGCCTGGTTTAACCAATGCCCTTTTTGAGAACCTATGTACGCGAAAGAGATATTCACCGGATGAAGTAAAGGGGTCGAGAGTGTAATACAGCATAAGAAAATCACCATAAACGACAGCATATAAATCACCGCCAGATTTTGTGCATTAATTCCTGACCAGCAATAAAAAGCAAAAGCTACAGCAATAAAAAAAACAGGTCTGATGATATTCTCTATCAGATCGGCGGTTACCGGTTTACTTTGCCCTCTCAGCAGCGACAACCCCATTGCTGAGAGTCCCAAAAAACACGAGATCAATAAAAATATTTTTTCATTGATACCAGATAACCAATAAAAACTGAACAATCCGCTATCTTTCACCAAATAGAGAACAAGCATAAATAGTACGGAAGAACAGAAAACAATCAGCAGACTAAAATAGATCACTGAGGTTTTATGTTGTAACAAACTGACCTTATGGCTGATGAATTCTTTCGAAATTTCTTTGATAATTAGCGTATCCAGTCCCCATTTTGAAAAAATAAGCATAAGGTTACAGACTGTCACCACAATCAGGTATTGCCCGTATTGTGCTGGAGATACCATATAACCCATGACAAATTGGGCTGATACGCCAATGAAAGCTGATAACAGTCTTAAGGATAAATTAGACGCAACTTTTAATAACCTGGATTTATTTTCAATCCAGACTCCAACGTTCAATATTGTCATGATAACTTCATTTATGAATACCGTACATGAATCGGCTTAAACAGAATACATCACCGGTTTTCAGATTTTTTTTCATAAGAGTAAATATAATCACCACCGTAGGCGTAATAATTGAAGGCTCTTTTCATAAATGAGTTAAGTACCGTACCATCAATGTTCACACCACTACGTTCGAAACGCTGAATCACCGTTTTAATTTCACGCATCGAGGTATTTTCGAACCCAACAACCAGCAATGAAATTCCAGCATATCGACCAACAATGATAGCATCTGTTACCGCCAATAATGGCGTGCTGTCAATGATGACAATGTCATATTCTTTACTGGCCCAGCTGAATAACTCATCGAGTTTTGGTGACATCAACAATTCAGAAGGGTTATCCGGTACTTTACCCCGAGGGATGATATCCATATTCGGCACACTGGTTTGAAATACTACGCTTTGAGCAGATACCTGCCCCGACAAGACTGAAGATAATCCCAGATTTTTATTGATACCAAAGATCTCATGTAGCTTTCCTCGCCGCATATCGCAATCAATCAGCAACACTTTTTTATTGGCCTGCGCCATAACCACCGAAAGATTGGCGCTGATAAAGGTTTTCCCCAGCTTTGGCGCTGAGCTGGTAATCATCAGGATATTGTTGCCCTTTTCCAGTGCGATAAAGTGCAGACTGGTACGCAAACCTTTGACAGCTTCAAGGGCCACCGCATCACCAAGTGTATCGACCAGTGGGTAAGCGCTATTTTTTATACGACTGCGATGCCAGTGATCCTCAGAAAACGGAATGGTGGCGATGACATTAATGCCGTTGTTCTCAAGTTGCAGCGGATTCTTGACCCCTTGGTTCATAACCGTCCGCATCATCAGATATCCTATTGAGACAATAATCCCGATAAACACTGACAGTAAAAGAATGGCGGCTTTTTTAGGTTCAGCAGGTTTGAGTTGCGTTATTGCTGGGTCGACAATCCTGACGTTGCCTAAATTACTCGCCTTAGTGATGCTGAGTTCTTGTTGCTTATTAAGCAATAGTACATAGATATCCTGAGTGACATCCATATCACGCGTAAGACCCAGGATCTCCTGTTGTGTTTTAGGTAACTGACTAATCTGGTTGTTAATTTTTTGCTTTTCTTGCTCAATAACCCTTTTTTGATCCAACAACGCCTTATAAACCGGATGTTCTTTGGTATACAACCTGGATATATCGGCTTCTTTCAGCGCAAGCTGGTTCAGCTCATTATCAAGCTGCAATGAGCCGTCAAGCATGGATTTCGCTTCCAGAGACAGGTCAACCGAGTCGTTTTGCTGACGGTAGCGACTTAACCGGTCTTCAGCCAATATCAGAGCACTTTTGATCTCAGGAATTTTATGTTGTACAAACTCCAGGCTTCTGGCCGCCTCAGCAGATTTACTCTCAATATTTTGCTGTAGATAGTTTTGAGTGATGCTGTTGAGAATTTTGCGGATCATCACCCGATCATTACCCAGCAGGCTGAGGGCAATAATACCGGTGTTTTTATCTTTTTCAGTAACAGACAGATGGCTCAAAATCTCATTAATGACATTTAGCACTTCTCTTTTCTTGACCTGAAATACTGTGCCAATGGGGGCATCGAGTCGCGTTACACGCAGGCTGACCGCGCCAGTTACCACTGGCTGATTGACCCTCCCTGTCGCAATAACGTCCCCGTCATAGGTCAGGCTAAATGAATTTTGCCCGGTTACCGTTAACTCCAGCGGTTGTTCCATCAGTGCATCCGACACCTTCAGGCCGGACAAGGAAATACATGGACAAGCGCTCTTGCTGGTCATCTGATGGTACAGACGGCCAAATACCGGGAAATAATCTGGGCTGACCTCCGTTGTCAGTTCCAGGTCGTTGACCGTTTTCCCTATCACCAACCGGGACTTGATAAGCTCTATTTCTGTTTCTGAAGCAGGTGGTGTAGAAGGCAATACCGTTGAAAGGCTGGATATTATTGAACTCCCTTCAGTCTGCTCTACCTGCACCATAGCATCTGCCCGGTAGACTGGCGTTGCTATTAACAAATAAAGGAAGGCCAGGATAATACATGACGTCACAATCAATGTGATCAGCCATTTATTATCTATCAATATTCCAAACAGTTGCCCCAAACTTAATTCGTTAAAATCCCTATTTAACTGCTGAGTGGGTGATTTATTATCTAGCATTATATTCCTTGATTAGCCCTTTAGCGCCTTAGCCCATTTTTTTGAATATAAGTTAAGCAACTGGTATGTTGACTCGAAATAGAGAATATCCTTGCGGTAGGGATCACTAATGTCCTGCCTCCCCCCCCAATGCCCGAAAAGGAATGTTTTCCCACGGACTTCGGCGGCAATATCTTCAACCATTTCAATGTGACATTTTTCCATAACCAAGATCAGATCAAACCGATAGCACATTTCGACAGTGAGGATTTTGGCCCGGTGATGCTCCAGGTTTAACCCATGCCTGAGCGCAATCTCTTGCGCCTTGGGATCTGCCGGACAATCAACCAACGCACCAAGACCTGCCGAGTCGATATTAATGTCAGGCAATTGCTCTTCCAGCAGCGCCTTACCCAATGGAGAACGACAGATATTACCCATGCAAACCACCAATATTGAACTAAACATAGTTAGTTCCAGCTTTGAATGTCTTTACCAGATTGAGTGATGTCATATATCCCGGCAATCGTAGGCACCAGTTGGCTGATAACACGGTTCCAGCGAGCAACCGGGGCCGCAGTGACATACACAATATCGTAGGGATGTAGCTGAAATTCAGTCCCCATGACCAGCGCACTGGCATCTGTCGCGTTTAGCTGATAAATATTGGCAATTTTACTTCCATGAGCCTTACGCAACGGGCGGATCACGAAAATTCCTGTTGCATTGGCGACCGCCTGATTCAATCCCTGGCTGCTACTCAACGCTTCGGTCAGTGTCATGCCCGAACGATCCATTTTTAATGTTGACTGTTTATTGACTTCACCCATCACGAAAACCTTCAGGTCGTCATTACGGGGAATGTAGAGAATATCGCCGGGGTCCAGTAAATGGTTCTGCATCAAATCACCATTTTGCATCAGAGCTTGCAGTGAGATATGCAGATCCTGACCATGATGGGTAAGTATGACGTTTCGCCAGTCGGCAAATTCGGTCATACCGCCCGCACGGTTTACCGCATCAAGGACAGTCAGCGGAATATTGGAGATCGCCTGCGGACCAGACTTCACTACTTCGCCGGTGATGTAGACTTTTTGCGAGCGAAACGCAGCAACATTGACATCGACCTGAGGGCTTTTAATATATTGCGCCAGTCGGCGGGTAATCTCCTGGCGGACGTCACTGACCGTCTTACCCTCTACCATTACTTTTCCGATATAAGGATAAAAGATAGTTCCATCACTATGTACCCAACTTCCTGATTCACTAGAGCTTCTGAACTGTCCAGCAGGGGTCGTCAGTTCAGGATGTTCCCAGACTGTGATATTTAGAACATCACCGGGACCAATATGGTATTGATAGTTTTTCAGTTCATTATTTAAAATGGGGTTCTGACGAGCCACCGCAGGCCTTAACCGCATTTTCTCAATCAGGCTTGGAGTCATCGGATAAAGCGTAACTAACTGATTAATATCATAGTCATTATCTGCTTGTTTTATCTCTGTCTTATTACTTACCGGCAAGTAGGATCCAGGAATAACGGTACACCCACTAAGCAACGAGGCTGATAAAACAAATGCTAGCAACTTTATTTTCGTCATTTAATTACTATCACTATTTTTTGCGCATTCAATTAAAAATGACTATTTAAAGGACTATTTAAACGTCATCACATTAACAAGCCTAAAAATCAAAGGTCAGAAAAAGCTCTCATCCGTTAAGTCATTATGAGATATAAATATCTTCAAAAAACGACAATCTACAATTATCATATTTTTCAACGCTACCGCCCTTGGTTTTTTGGTCACCAATGAACCCAACTTATTTTCATAGCAAATATAAATATGCATTTTAAATGCTAATTTAATAAATCACCCCTGATAAAACAGAAGCCATTTATGACTACGCCATCACATCTTTATTCAAAGACAAGCAATACCCGTATATATTTCAATATTTATAATATATTTATTCCATGCTACCGCTCTTGGTTTTTTAGTCTAAAAAACCAATTTATAAAACGTTTACAATAAACATTAATGTATTTTTTTTAACGCCCACCGAATAAACCTGGCCTGAGAAAAGGAAGGCCATTTGTAACCTTGCATCGCCAAATTGTTTATCCCTTCAAAACAGGCCATGTCAGCGTCTTTTTCAATACCTTCAATGATAATACCCTGCGTATAAGGACGAATATGACTAAGCATTCTGAGAAATGAATCAGTTCCTCTATGCTTCCAAAAATAATCCTTATCTATTTTTATATATTCGAAATTTTTGGTCATAACAGTGTTCAAACTAGTCAGGCCAGCACCAAAATCATCCAACCAGAGCGGGCATAATGAGGACAAGTGCGACAATAAAAAACCATCTGAATCATGTCTGAATTCAGGGAAAAATTCGTTTATTTCCAGTCTAATGTAATGTGCATTTTTTAAAATTTCACACACTTCATCATCATCATGAATGAATTTTGCAATATCGTGATCAATATTAATCGACACCAATATGTTATTTTCAATATATAACCTTGCATTGCCGATGATGATGCTAACCTGATTAATAAAAATCTTTATTTTTAGTTCAGGAGACAGTTCAGAGAAAATACACTGATTCCTGCCAGAATTTGTCATCTTTAATCTGGTTAACATTTCAAAGCAAAATATTCTTCCATAAGAATCAACTATGGGTTCATAGGTATAATAGAAGTCTATTCGGCTATCAAGCTTCAATATCCAACCCTCTCTTAGAAATCCAGCGTATAGTTAAATTGTATAAGCTTGGATTGAATACCCTATCAAGCATATTCAATGACTTTTTTGCATTGTTTTTTTTTATTACATATTCGGTGATGATACCAAAAATTAAGAGCTGATGTTTTCTCTACACCGATCTTTTTAAGGAAGTTACATTTATGATGACTGACTGTTTTAAAGCTGAGCTTTAACATATAAGAAATCTGAATAGTTGAGAGCCCTGACATCAGCATAATCAAGACCTTCCTTTCCATATTTGTAACATTTAATTTATACTCAGCTGTTTCAACACTCTTATTAAGAATGAACTGTTCGCACAATTCTTCTATCTCAGAGATATTTTTAGACACACATATGAATTTAAATTTCTTGATCAAAACCAGCTCAATGATAAAGGCATCTATTTCAGATGACAAAATTATGACTCTTCCCCAATCTATAGCCTCTTCATTTTCCTTAAGAAAATCCAGGCATCTAGTGAAGTTACTACCTGTTAAATTAATGATGAGATAGTCTTTAGTATTCAACTCAATCTTTGGATTGAATTGAATAGAGGCAACCTCTCTAATAAATGCCATCCGTCTTAATAGCAACAGTTTTAATCCCTGCTCTGTGTAGTGGCATTCACTCCATATTACTACTCTTGGCATCGAGCACCTCTTCACATCTATTATTGACCTATTAAAATCAGGATAAAGAACATCACTTTCAAAGTAACAGAATAAATTTTTTAAAGAATAGTTACTTTTCTTATAACTTTAAACACCCCCGGGAAACTAATAACTCTAATAATTCTCAGGGAAAGAATATTACCTTGAGAAAATGATTCCAATCGTTTTTGCCGATCGTAAATACCAGATCAATAGATCTAAGCTATAAATAACCATTTATTGATCGGTTTTATATTTTTTTTGCCAAGAATTATCTTATTAGAATTTACGGGAAGCCCTGTCCTTTACGATTTTCTTAATAACTAATTAACCTTTTCATACATATGTAAGATATTTCTTATTCCGTGTCGTATAGAAAAATACGCCTACATATGCAGAATATAATTCTGTTTAATTTAATTATTTAGCAATTAATGCCAGATTAAGTAAAAAAAAATTATAGTTGATAATCTTTATAATTTTTACTTGCAACAAATTTGACCCGACAGCTACTAACATCTACGCAAAAAATGCTCTTTTACACGTTGAACCGTACTCCTCATGTCAAAATACTTATTGCATGATGTCGTAGCCGCTCAAAACTGATATGACGCCATGTAATAACATTAGAAATTAATTCCACTATTTAATGTATTAGCTTAGCCAAAATAAATCTTTCAGCGAACAGCTCATCCACTATTAGGTGTCATGACATGTAGTTTTAGGATCGTGCAGCGCCAAAATATTCCAGAGAAATGTGTAACATTAAGTAGAATGACTTATTAATCTTAATAAATAACACATCAATATTTCATCACAAAAAGTGATGAACAAAACTCCGCGACTTATATTAAAAAACCGAACTGAGGATGTCCGTAGTTAACAACCATGCTCAGGTATAGAAACCTGTATTTTGCGGCTTATTGGGTATATACAACGACAGATGTCATTACAACACGCTTTCCTGACAAGAGGTTAGAATGATACGTAGCCCAGTATTATCGGACTTAGCGCTTTACTATGCCAAGTCAGATAGCTCTACGGTATACGGCGACAGTTCCTTCTGACAAATCGCTGTTGCCTCACGGTGTTGCGCATTTCCGCTGCCGCGAACCACTATAATCGCATTTATGACTTCCACTAGCTGATGCCGTACGTAAGAAGCCAGAATGTTAGTCTCACAGACGCTACAGTAGAAGTGCCAGTTCCATTGCTGCGCGCTGAAGCTGTGGTAACACCCGTTCACGTAATTGCGATGCGGGGATCTGTGAGGCATTAACCCCGACGTTCATGGCGGCGACCACACTGCCACTGCGTGAATGCATCGGCACCGCAATTGAGCGCAGACCAATTTCCAACTGCTGGTCATTAATGGCGTAACCCTGTCTTCGTACCTTGTCCAGCTCCGCGCGTAGTGCCTGCGCGCTGGTGACGGTGAATTCGGTCAATGGTTCAAGAGTGACGCGGGCCAGATATTGTTCCAGTTGCTGCTCATCCAACGCGCTGAGTAGCACCAACCCCATGGAGGTGGCATAGGCCGGCAGGCGGCTGCCATACCCCAAATCGATAGTCATAATGCGCTTCACCGAGGCGCGGGCGATATACAGAATGTTGTCGCCGTCTAATGTTGCCACCGAGCAGGACTCACTAAGGAGCTTACTGAGGTAATCCAGTGAGTTCTGTGCCGCTTTTGCCAGTTCGGAAGAGGAAAGATAAGCATGACCAATGGTCAAGACTCGCGGTAGTAAACGATAGTGACGGCCATCCGGGCAGTGGACAAAACCCAGTGCCTTCAGGGTATACAGGCAACGGCGTACTGCGGCGCGGGGAATATCGGTGATCTTACTGATTTCCGATACCGACATCTGTGAATACTGCGGTTTAAACGCCTGTAGCACCTCCAGTCCACGCGCCAGAGAAGCCATAAAGTTTGGATCGCCTTTGTATTTGTTGTTGGTTAAATCGCTGATTTCCTGCAAATGTTGCAGCTCCTCGATGCCAAATTTCGGTATCTCACTCATCCCATTCTCCATCTATCTTTATAAATCAATTGATTATTTTATTTTTTCGCCTAAACGCTACGTCCTGCTTAACTATTATCGGATTCTTTACCTGCATCACAAAAGCAACATAAAAATAACAAATAATCCGATAATCGCACAAAGATATTATATTCGCACTTGTAGATGATTTTTTCATCCTCTAAGTTGAATTTAGTTCAATAGTCCTGGCGCCAGAAATATCGGTGTAATGAGGAAAGAAAATGATCAACAAAAGCGAGTATTCCAGCGACGCCGCCGTTGCTGATATCCCGGATGGCGCCACCATTATGGTCGGAGGTTTTGGCCCTGCAGGCCAGCCTTATCACCTACTTGATGCACTGCTGCGACTCAGTCCACGCGATCTGACGCTTATCAGTAACAATGCCGGTAACGGCGATATTGGCCTGGCGGCGCTGCTGAAAGCCGGTTGTGTGCGTAAGATTGTGTGCTCTTTTCCCCGTCAGGCGGATTCCTGGGTTTTCGACGATCTATACCGACGCGGCAAAGTGGAACTGGAGCTAATCCCACAGGGCAACCTGGTCGCCCGTATCCAGGCCGGAGGAGCCGGGCTCGGCGGTATTTACACCCCCACCGGCTATGGCACCCTGCTGACCGCAAACAAGGAGCAGCGCAAGATTAATGGCCGTCAATATGTATTCGAGCTACCAATGAAGGCAGATTTTGCCTTGATCAGGGCCAATCGTGGCGATCGCTGGGGCAATCTGGTGTATGCGAAGACCGGACGTAATTTCGGTCCCGTCATGGCGATGGCGGCAACCTGCACCATTGCGGAGGTCAATCAAGTGGTGCCATTGGGGGAATTGGATCCGGAAGCAATAATCACGCCGGGAATTTTTGTACAGCGAGTGGTGGTCCACCCCGCGCCACCCCAGCAACTTTCGGCTTAAGAGGTGAATATGTCAAAACTTACCCACCAGCAATTGGCCGAACGTATCGCGCGGGATATTCCGGAAGGTGTCTACGTCAATCTGGGGATCGGTATTCCAACCCAGATCGCTAACTGCCTTCCCGCCGACAAGGAAATTTTTCTGCACAGCGAAAACGGCATCATGGGCATGGGTCCTGCCCCGGCCCTCGGCGAAGAAGATCCTGAATTGATTAACGCCGGTAAGCAGGCCGTAACCCTGCTACCGGGAGGTTGTTTTTTCCATCACGGCGATTCATTCGCCATGATGCGCGGCGGTCACCTGGATATTTGTGTTCTGGGAGCCTATCAGGTTTCGGAACAAGGAGATCTGGCTAACTGGAGTACCGGCGCTCCCGACGCCATCCCGGCAGTCGGAGGAGCGATGGATCTGGCTATTGGTGCGCGGCAGGTTTTTGTGATGATGGAGCACCTGACCAAAAAAGGCATCTGCAAGATAGTCAAGACCTGCACTTATCCGCTTACCGGCATCGGTTGTATCGACCGTATTTACAGCGATTTGGCGGTGATAGATGTTTGCTCCCAAGGGCTGGTGGTACGCGAAATTTTTGGGGGTCTGACACCACAGCAGTTGCAAGAGATTACCCCGGTCGAACTGACTTTCGCCCTTCAGAATGAAGACAATGCGACCTGGAGAAACACAGCATGAATCCCGCTTATCTGTGTGATGCCGTGCGTACGCCGTTTGGCAAACTCAATGGCAGTCTGGCGACAGTGCGTGCCGATAATCTGGCCGCACTGCCGTTGAAAGAACTACAGCAACGTCACCCGCAACTCGACTGGAGTGCGGTGGATGACGTACTGCTCGGTTGCGCCAACCAGGCAGGAGAAGATAACCGTAATGTGGCGCGTATGGCGCTACTGCTGGCTGGCCTGCCGGTATCGGTGCCGGGCTGTACCATCAATCGCCTGTGCGGATCCAGCCTGGATGCGATCGCCATGGCAGCACGAGCCATCAGAACCGGTGAAAGCGAACTGATCATTGCCGGTGGCGTGGAAAGTATGTCACGGGCCCCGTTAGTGATGGGGAAGGCAGAACACGCTTTCAGCCGCGATATGAAGCTACAAGACACCACCATGGGTTGGCGCTTTGTCAACCCGCAGATGAAGACGCTTTACGGTATCGATTCTATGCCGCAGACCGCAGAAAACGTCGCACAACGTTTCGGTATCAGCCGCCAGGATCAGGATGCTTTTGCCCTGCGTAGTCAGCAACGTACCGCCGCTGCGCAGGAGAGCGGTTTTTATACCCCACAGATAGTGGCGGTGAACATTGCGCAGAAAAAGGCCGAGCCACGGTGGTTCAACCGGGACGAACATCCTCGAGCCACCTCCCGTGAAGCGTTGGAAAAACTGAAACCGGTGGTACATCCACAAGGCTCAGTGACGGCCGGTAATGCTTCCGGACTGAATGATGGTGCCTGCGCGCTGCTGCTGGCGGGAGAACGTGGTGCTGAACGTCATGGACTCCGCCCCCTGGCACGCATTGTCGCCAGTGCTGTTACCGGCATTGAGCCAGCCATCATGGGCTTCGGCCCGGCACAGGCAGTGCATAAAGTATTGGCTAACGCCGGTTTAACGCTCGACCAGATGGATGTCATTGAGCTCAATGAAGCTTTTGCCGCCCAGGCATTGGCGGTCACCCGCGAGCTTGGGCTGCCGGATGACGCTCAGCACGTCAATCCCAACGGTGGCGCTATCGCGTTGGGCCATCCGCTTGGCGCTTCCGGAGGACGATTAGTCATGAATGCGGTATGGCAGTTACACAATACCGGTGGCTGTTACGGCCTGTGCGCCATGTGCATTGGTGTGGGCCAGGGTATTGCGCTAATTATCGAGAGGGTATGAGTATGGAGATCGAATATCGCCTTGATGGCCTGGTCAACGCGCCGCTGTTGGTGCTGTCGAACTCTCTTGGCACTACGTTTGATCTGTGGCAACCGCAGATGGAGGCGCTGACCCGTTATTTCCGCGTACTGCGCTACAACCAACGTGGACATGGAAAGACGCCGCTGATTTCGGCCCCGCTGACACTGGAACGGCTGGGATGTGATGTCATCGATCTACTCGATGCACAGAATATAGAATGCGCGCATTTTTGCGGTATTTCGATGGGTGGGTTAACCGGATTATGGCTCAGCCGTTTTGCCCCACAGCGTCTACGGCGACTGGTGGTGGCGAACACCGCCGCCCGTATCGGCAATGCCGAGAGCTGGCAACAACGTGCACAACAGGTACGTTTGCAAGGGTTGGCATCTATTGCCAGCACGTCGCCGGATCGTTGGTTCAGCGATGATTTCCAACGTCGTGAACCACAACGTGTTGCGTCGTTGGTCGAGCAGTTGGCGCGCAGTAGCGCCGAAGGGTATGCGGCCTGTTGTGATGCGCTGGCTCAGGCTGATCTGCGTGCCGAGATTCCGTTGATGACCTGCCCGATGCTGGTCATTGCCGGCGAGGAAGATGCAATCACCAAAGTAGAAGATGGTCGTTTGCTGTCGGCCACCGCCCCGCAGGCCAGGCTGGCGCTTCTGCCGGCAGCGCATATTTCCAATCTCGCTTGCCCGGGACAGTTCAACCGCCTGGTGACTGCTTTTCTTTCTGAGAAGGTGTGAAGCATGGAATTACGTATTGAACGCATCGAAAGCTGGCTGGTGGATATCCCCACTATCCGACCGCACAAACTGTCGATGCTCACCATGGGTTGCCAGACACTGACCATCGTGCGGCTCACCTGTGCTGACGGCACGATCGGCTGGGGTGAAGCGACGACCATTGGCGGCCTGAGCTACGGTCCGGAAAGTCCGGAAGGCATTAAATCGGCCATCGATAGCTATCTGGCACCGTTATTAAGCGGCAAAAGCTTTAACGGTCTGATGACCTTCGTCAACCTGATGAACACCCACGTTAAAGGAAACACGTTCGCCAAATCCGCATTGGAGACAGCCTTTCTCGACGCGCAGGGCAAACGTCTTGACCTGCCGGTCAGCAGCCTGTTAGGCGGGGCACAAACCCAGACGCTGCCGGTACTGTGGACGCTGGCCAGTGGCGATACGGCCAAAGATATCGAGGAGGGACAGCGTCTGCTGGCAGAGGGCCGTCATAACACCTTCAAACTCAAAATTGGCGCCCGCTCCCTGGTGGAAGATTTGCACCACACTGCGGCGATTAAACAGGCGTTGGGGCCGGAAGTCAGCATTCGCGTCGATGTCAATCAAGCATGGGATGTGTGCACCGCAGTGCGGGGCATGGCGGCGCTACAAGAGATTGGTATCGATCTGGTAGAGCAGCCGGTGGCGCTTTGGGACCGGGCCACGCTTATTCAGCTCAGCCAGCGCTTTATCCTGCCGATCCTGGCTGATGAAGCGGTGGCCGATGCACATGACGGCTATACACTGGCGGCCAATGGCTTCACTGGTGCCTATGCGCTGAAAATCGCTAAGGCTGGCGGCCCGATGCAGGTACTGAAGCTGGCCCACGTGGCCAACGCCGCTGGCGTGGCACTGTATGGCGGCACCATGCTGGAAGGTACGCTCGGCACTCTGGCCTCGCTACATGCCTGGAGCACACTGAAGCTGGAATGGGGTACCGAGATGTTCGGTCCCCTGCTACTAAAAGACGACATTGTGGCTACCCCATTGGTCTTCTCCAATGGTCAGGTCACCCTGCCGGATGGTCCAGGTCTCGGTGTCATTATTGATGAAGACAAGCTGTGCCATTACCAACGTAAATAAGGAGGCACCGATGTTATTCAAAGTGGAAATGGTTGTGAAACTGCCGGTCGATATGCCGAAAAACACGGCCGACGAGATCAAGCTGCGTGAAAAGCGTTATTCCCAGGACCTGCAAACCCAGGGGAAATGGCGCCATATATGGCGCATTGCAGGCAGCTACGCCAATGTCAGTATTTTTGATGTCGACAGTAATAACGAACTGCATGAAATCCTTACTGCTTTACCGCTTTACCCCTATATGGATATTCGTGTTGATGCGCTGTGCCGACACCCGTCATCCATTCGCGATGACGATAAATAAGCCAAGGAGAAAACAACTGCAACAAAATTAGCATTCAATCCTAAATAAACAAACCCTACATATCATCAATGAGGAGTTCGCCATGTCAGCTTCTTTTAACCAACGTGAAGACGTCATCAAACTGCTTGAAATCAGCAGTGGTTTAACCAACGAAGCAGGTAATCCGCGCTTCAAGCCGATCATGCATCAGATGCTGGAAGATATTTGCAATCTCATCGACAAATTCGATATTACCGCGGAGGAGTTCTGGCAGGCGGTTAATTACCTGCACGAACTGGGTGGGCGTCAAGAAGCGGCACTACTGGCAGCAGGGCTGGGTCTGGAACACTATCTCGACATGCGTGACGATGCACGCGAACAGGCGATGGGACTGGAAGGCGGTACACCACGTACCATTGAAGGGCCGCTATATGTGGCTAATGCTCCACTCAGCGACGGCTTTGCCCGTATGGATGATGGCAAGGAAGCTGGCGAGACCATGTGGTTGCACGGACAGATAAAAGATGCTGATGGTCAGGTGGTGGCGGGAGCCATAGTCGATATCTGGCACGCCAATGCTCTGGGCAACTACTCATTCTTTGACAAATCGCAGAGCAAATTTAACCTGCGCCGTCGAGTAAAAACCGATGCCAATGGCGGCTATGCGGTGCGCAGCATACTGCCATCCGGATATGGCTGCCCACCGGATGGCCCGACTCAGGCACTACTGAACCAGCTTGGTCGCCATGGACATCGCCCGGCGCATATCCATTTCTTTGTCTCTGCGCCGGGATATAAACATTTAACTACCCAAATTAACCTCAACGGCGACCAATATCTGTGGGATGACTTTGCCTTTGCCACCCGAGAGGAACTGATTGCCGATCCAATCAAAATAACCGATCCGTCGCTGGCAGCCCAGCGCGATATACCAGGAGACCACACCGAAGTCAGCTTTGACTTTATCTTACACCCGGCGACCAAAAGTAAAGAAGAGATAAAAGTCAATCGCTTACGCGCTACTATTGAGGAGTAATTCAGTCCGCCGATAAACATACCGCCTCGGGTAATGGCTGGTTATTACCCGTATCCTGCAACCCTATTTATGTGAGGTCATTAACATGAACTCAACCAATACGATATTTTCCACGCTAAAAGAAAAAATAAATAACGCCGTGGTGATCGATAAAGAAAAGGCCTTTATCAATGTAATCGCGCGATATTCACCGACGAATCTCTTTTCGAACTGGAAATAAAAGTCATTTTCGAAGGCAACTGGGTATATCTGGCCCATGAAAGTCAGATTGCCGCCCCTGGCGACTATTACACGCTGACCATTGGCCGCCAGCCGGTGATTATTACCCGCGATAAAGAGATGCAGTTGCACGCAATGATCAACAGTTGCTCGCACCGTGGTGCGATGTTGGCCAGCCGCAAATCTGGTGATAAAACCTCGTTCACCTGCCCGTTCCACGGCTGGACCTTCAACGACAGCGGCAATCTGCTGCAAGCCAAAGACGAAAAGACCGGTGAGGTTTATGGTTTTGAAAATGGTCACATGCTGCTATGGACCCGCGCCCTGAACCCGGAAGTGCGTCCGATTTATAAGTAGTTTTCCCGCCTCAACGACCGTTTTGGCAGCAACCGCGCCAACCTGATGGTTAACGAGACGCGCAATCTGTGCCTGTACCCCAACGTTTACCTGATGGATCAATTTTCTACCCAGATCCGCGTCGTACGTCCGATCGCCGTCGACAAGAGCGAAGTCACCATCTTCTGTTTCGCACCGAAAGGTGAGAGTGCCAAAGATCGTGCGCTACGCATCCGCCAGTATAAAGACTTTTTCAACGTCAGCGGTATGGGAACGCCTGACGATCTGGAGGAGTTCCGCGCCTGTCAGCAAGGCTATAACGCCGGTAATCTGCCGTGGAGCGACTTGAGTCGCGGTGCCCACTCGCTGGCAGGAGGGCGCTGATGACAACGCGAAAGCGATGTCGATTACGCCTCTGCTGAGTGGACCCCGTTCCGAGGACGAAGCGCTGTACATCAGTTATCACCATCACTGGCAACAAGCTCTGTTACACAGTCTGAATCAGTATGAGGTGGCCAAATGAACCGCTTGCAACAGCATGTTGAACAGTTCCTGTATCGTGAAGCGCATCTGCTTGATGACCGTCAGTGGGAGGAGTGGCTGGTCTGCTATAGCCCGAAAGTTACCTACTGGATGCCAGCCTGGGCTGATGATGATCAACTGACCCGCGATCCGCGGAGTGAAATTTCGTTGATCTATTACCCGAACCGCGATGGATTAGAAGATCGGGTGTATCGCATCAAGACCGAACGCTCGGCAGCCAGCATGCCGGAACCCCGGACCACTCACCAGATAAGCAACATCGAACTGCTGGAAACGGCCAGTGAATATGTAGAAACGCGTTACAACTGGGTGACGTTCAGCCACCGCTACCACAAGACCGATCTGTTCTTCGGCATGACGCGTTGTCATATTGACCTGAGCACGGAACAGCCGCAGATCCTGAGTAAAACCATCCAGATAAACAATGACTACATCAACAGGTCATTGATATTTAGCATGTTTAATTCGAGGTAATGATGCCCTTTACTGTTGCACTCAATTTTGAAGATGGCGTTAGTCGTTTTATCCAGTGTAATCCAAACGAAAAGGTTCTGGATGCTGCCTATCGGCAAAAAATCAACCTGCCGATGGACTGTTCCGATGGCGTATGTGGTACTTGTAAATGCCGCTGTGAACAAGGGGAATACAGCCTGGGTGAGAATTATCTTGAAGCGGCGCTGTCTGATCAGGAGGCCGCGCAGGGAATCGGTAAAGCAGTCGCAGGACAGGCCTCTGCCGAAGGCGCAAAACTGGTACTGATTGAGCGCGCCCTACCTCAATGATCTGGCGGTCACACTGCGCGAACAAGGAATCGAGGTGTTGGCGATCAACGCCGATATGGAGAACAGGGAAGATACCGAGGCTGCCATCAATCACGCGCACCGGCATTTCTAACGTATTGATATTCAGGTGAATAACGTCGGCGGCACGATCTGTTTTGTATTGGCTAATACTGAATTAAATGTATCGAATGCATCGTCATCATCTTTCAACATTCTTCCTGATGTTTTTACCATGACCAGAAAAGGTATATCCTTACTGAGCTGATTCCCAAACAGCGGATTGAGTTTTACATTCTTACATTCTGCCGCCTGAATCAGGCTTTCTGTTCCTGCCAGCGAAGCCTTGCTGATATCGCCGCTTGCTGTCGCTGCTTTGATCTGAAAGAAAAGACGATAAACAAGGAATGGGACTGACATATTCCGTCAGATGGGTACATATCGCGTTTACCTCCTTTTTCTTCATTTACATCAAAGAATCACCGCTAGTAGGTCGCTATTGTGGAAAGCCTGCCTGGAGAAACACCACCAGGCGGCATCGACGCAGACCTGTCGGACAGAGCGACGCGTCTCATCGCCATTTTCTCATCTTGCAGTCAGGAAGATCATATTTATGACGCAACAACAAGTAACACTTTCGCTGGACGAACATGATGATATTTCACTGGATTTGCTTTCCGGGACGCTGGGACGCGCTGGAGTAGATATCCGGCCTCTGGAAAAACAAGGGTTATGTAGCTTCGATCCAGGGTTTAACAATACCGCAGGTTGTAAGTCCGCCATCAGTTATATCGACACCGATAACAGTATTCTGCTACATCGGGGATTCCCGGTGGCTCAACTGGCGAGTCAATGTGACTTTCTGGAAATGAGTTACATCCTTTTATATGGCGAACCGCCTACTGAAGCGGAGTATCAGGATTTCAGACAAACCATCACGCGCCATACGCTGGTGAACGAACAGATGGCACGGATGTGTAGCGGCTTTCGTCGCGATTCTCATCCCATGGCATTAATGTGCGCGTTGGTGGGCGCGCTGGCGGCGTTCTATCATGATGTGCTGGACGTGGATGATCCGGATCACCGAAAACTGGCAGAAGTCAGGCTGCTGTCAAAAATGCCGACACTGGCAGCCATGAGCTACAAATATGCCATCGAACAACCGGCTAACTACCCGCGCAACAACTTGTCTTACGCTGGCAACTTTCTGCATATGTTGCTCGCAGTGCAGGCTGAACCATACGAGATCCATCCCGTACTGGAGCATGCAATGGATCAGATTCTAATCCTGCATGCCGATCATGGTCAGTGCCCTTCCACCATGACGGTACGAGCTGCCGGCTCCTCAGGGGCTAACCCTTTCGCCTGTATTGCGGCAGGTCTGGCGTCAATGTGGGGATCATCACACGGTGGTGCGAGTGAGGCTTGCATGCAGATGCTGGAAGAGATCCAAACCGAGGATCAGATCCCTGATTTTTTGAACCGGGCCATGTTGCATCCTGACGTGTTCCGCCGCCTGGGTTTTGGTAACTCATTGTATCAACATTTCGATCCCCGCGCAGCTATCCTGAGGGATACCTGTCATCGGGTTCTGAAAGAACTGGGTATGGAGGACAGCTTGCTACAGGTAGCAATGGCGCTGGAAAATGTGGCGATGAGCAACCCATTCTTCATTGACAATGGCCTGTACCCCAGTGTCGATTTCTATACGGCGGTTATTCTAAAGGCAATGGGATTACCTTCAACCATGTTTACCGTGGTCACTGCTGTCGGACGGACGTTAGGTTGGGTGACGCACTGGAACGAGATGCACAGCGAGCCACTGAATATTTATCGTCCACGTCAGTTGTATGTGGGAGAAGGGCCGCGTGACTATATGTCCCGTCGTAGTACAGACAGCGTTTCACACGCCTGAATACGCCCAGCACGGAAAGTGGCTGTTACTCCGTTTACGCCGGGTAACAACCACTTTGCGTTATTATCACAGGATATGTTCGGTGGACACTAAAGCGACAAACGCTTTCCCGGAATAAAAAATAAATGGAGCAACAGTAGGAATAGACGAATCGCTCACCATCACTGTGCCACCATAAACCCGCCCAGGAGTAGTACCGGCTGACGTGTTTTACTACCGGGACGTGCGTTCTACAGTCCATTCACCGGCAGTCTCTCCAGGATCGCCTGGGCGGTATTGACATCCGTTACCAGCGAGTTAATCATCCCCGAACGCACCGCACCGATAATCCCGGCGGCTTTTTCTGGTGTCGCCGCCACACCGATAGTCAGCGGTGTACGGCGTAACTGTTCAGGCGATGCCGCAATCATTCTCTCCTCGCCTTCCCAATGCAGAATCTCACCAGACTCGGTCACATAGTGGCGCAACACATCGCCAGCGGCCTGACTCAACGCCTGCTCGCCAGGTGTCGCAGTCGTGGATTCACTCGGCTTCGGCGCATGGGTTAACCCCACACCAACAATGGCGACATCAAGGCGATCCCACAGTGAAATAATCTCCTGCACACTGGCATCACTGAGAAAAGCATCACGAAGTTCAGCAGAAGAAATATAAGGCGCGTGCAGAAAATACGGCGTGCCTTCCATCTGCTCAGCGGCGCGCCGGACAAATTCGGTTATCTGAAAATGTGGTGCCGCCTGCTGCATACCACCGTTCAATGCAACGGTCAGCACTCCCGGTAATCTTGGTAGTCCGGCCAGTGTCACTTCTCTGATTGCCCGCCCCCAGCCAATCCCCAACACCGAGCCAGCACCCAGTCCAGCCTGCTGTAGAATCGAAGCCAGGGGAGTGCTCAGTGAACCCAGCACATTGTTAGGCGGAGCATCCACTACAAATGCCTGCTTCAGCCCCAATCGTTGAATCAGATCGGCGGTCATATTTTCCGGTGAAGACAACTCAATGACTTCAATGCGAACAATGCCCGCCGCACGCGCTTTGTTAAGCAACCGAGAAATCGTTGCGGTAGAGACGTCCAATTTCTGGGCAATCTCCTTTTGAGACATGTCTGACTCGTAATGCAGCTTCGCCACCATATGCATCATAGCGCGCGTAGCTGCAACTTCTTGCAAAATTGGCTCTTTCAGCTTGAAATTCCTTTCAGCAATGTATTACACTCATTTCGTTGATAGGGTAATTATTGCGCAGCGTCCAAGAGAATGCAATGCGCTTAGGGCGAAAAAACCCTTATATACCGGCGCATTGAGCGGTTTTAATCCTGCTGGAACCAGAGAAAATGGAGATCACTACACGTCAGTCAGAGAGATTTTTTACATGCAATAAATTTCACACAAAGGAGAAACATATGTCAAAAATGTCCACTTCAGAATTACGCAGTTATCAGCAAATCTGCGGTAACGATGGCGCGATGATGGTCATCGCCTGTGATCAGCGCGGTGCCATGCGCAGCCTGTTGTCGAGCGATCCTCAGCAACAGGCCAGGATCTCTGAACATGAGTTGGGGGTAATTAAAGCGGACATCACCCGGTATCTGGCCAGCAAAGCGTCCTGTGTTCTGGTCGATGCCGTATGCGCCGTACCACAATTGGTCGACGACGGCATTATCGCCCGAGATACCGCGCTGCTGATTGGTCTGGATGCGTCAGGATGGGATGTATCCGCGGAAGGCTATCGCCTCTCCAGACTGGTGCCGGGAATTACTGCCCGTCGAGTGCGTGAGCTAGGCGCAACCGGAGGTAAAATCATGGTTTATCTACGCGCCGATCACCCAGCAGCCAATCAGCATAATATAGCGATTCTGCACCATTGCATTGAGGATTTTGCCCGCGAAGATCTATTGCTGGTCGTTGAATTTCTGACCTATAAACTCGAGAGTGAAACCGAAGAAACCTATAAAGAAAAAGTGCCATCGTTGATCTATGAAGGAACCAAAATTTGTCTTGATTGTGGTGCCAAAGTGCTCAAACTACCCTACCCGGGATCACGACACGCGTGCGAAGAAATCACTACACTCGTCGGCGATGTGCCTTGGGCGGTACTGTCGGCAGGCGTCGATCACGCAACGTTCCTTACACAGGTCGCCGATGCCATGAGCAAAGGGGCTTCCGGTGTGATTGCCGGTCGCTCACTGTGGAAAGACTGTATTTCGCTGGACAGAACATCTACCAGGGAAAAACTGGAAACCTTGGCCATTCCGCGTCTGAACGAGATTCAGGCAGTTATTCAACAATATTACCACGCCGCTAAATAAGGCCGGACAGGTGAAAAATGACGGAGAAAAGCGCAGTGTCTGACGTTGAATCCCAGGCTCACTACCATTCTGATACGCAGGTATCACAACCTGAGTCGACTAACCGTGTCGCGGGTAAGCGGGTTATCCTGGTCAACGGTATTCCCGCATCGGGAAAAAGCTGTCTTGCCGTGGCACTTTCTGAACGAACAGGCTGGCTTCAGCTCTCGCTGGATGGCATTAAAAACCCTTTTCTTCAGCGCATTGAAGGTGTGGATCGCCGGTTTAATCGCCTACTGGGTCAGGCGAGCTATCAAGTCATCTGGTCTATTGTGGCCGGAGCACCCAATGGCAGCACTTTTATCATCGATGCCTGGTTTGGTTTTCAACCGAAAGACGTACTGAAAACATACCTGGTGCAGGCGGATATCACCAACATGGTGGAAATCTGGTGTCATATTTCTGGCAATCTGGCGGAACAACGCTATGCGGCACGGCTCGATCAACGTTTGCCCGGGCATCCTGGTGCTGAATACATACCAGAATTGATCGCGCTTGCCGAAAAAGCGACGCCGATGCGTTTTGGCCCGGTCTATTCGGTGGATCAAGATCAACCGATAGACATGGATAGCATCAATGACTGGGTAGTCAAGTCGCTTTCAGAACCGATGCCAATAGATTTCAGGATGACGAATGTATGAAAATTTAAATCCCATTAATAATGGCACGGTGAAAATTAACATTATTAAATAATATTATCTTTCCTGATAAGGATTTCGTCATGATAAAAGAATAAATAACCACTATTTCTATAAGACATTATTTTTCATTCTTTACTGACTATTTTTATTTTTTTGAAAATAACAGATAGGAAAAGATAGATCACAGTTTTTACTTTCAGGAAACATCATACTGCAATAAATTCCAATTCATCAAGAAGGGATATTATGTTAACTGACTGGATTAATGAAAGTAACATTAGCATCATTAATAAAACAGAAGACTGGCGAAGCGCAGTGGCCTTAGCCATGCAACCATTAATCGCTCAAGCAGCGATTGAAGAACGCTATCTTCAGGCTATTTATACGATGCATGAAGAAATCGGCCCCTATTATGTTCTCGGCGAAGGCATTGCTATGCCACATGCCAGACCAGAAGACGGGGTAATAAGAACCGCACTTTCTCTGGTTATTATCTCTGAAGGTGTCGAGTTTGGCAGTGAAGATAATGATCCAGTTTATATTATATTTGGTCTGGCCGCCGTAGATAGCCACTCACATATTGATATGATTGCCAGTCTGGCAAAAATATTCTGCGATGAGGAAACCGTAAAGAAATTAAAAATAGCGAAAGATAAAGACACGATACTGGAAGTAGTTCAGCAATTCTAAGTTAATAATCCAGATAAGTGACAAATCTGCCTGGAGCCGATCTGAACGCTGCTCGCCGCGGCCCAAAGGGCTGATGGCGATGGAAAGGCCGAGTAATAAAGACAGCGTATCTGTACCTTGAGAGATGTCGGGTTATATAGGCAGCAGCGCAAAATCGACTAACGAACACCTAAGGAATATTTATGGAAAAGTTATCAATCCTGGCAGTATGCGGCGCCGGTCTGGGTAGCAGCTTTGCCTGCGAAATGAGTATTGAGGCGGCGCTGAAAGATTTGGGGATCGAAGCCACTCTCGCTCACTGTGATATTTCCAGCGCTACCTCAACGCGCGCGGATATTATTATGACCGGTGAGAACTTCAAATCTCAGTTTCAGCATTACACCATCAACGCGACAATTATATATCTGAAACGTTTGGTGGATAAAAATGAAATAAAAACAAAGCTAATCCCCGTGCTTCAAGCCATGGGATATTTGGCTAAATAATTTTTAATTAACACTCCGATTATTGTGAATCCATACAGGGGACTTATTATGTCTTTCCTCCATTTTATTGTAAATGATGTGCTTGGCCAAGCGTCAATATTAATATCTCTCATTGCCATGATTGGGCTTATTGCCCTTAAAAAAAGCCCGGGGCAAGTCATAACAGGGACACTAAAAACCCTGCTGGGTTTTTTAATTATACTTGCTGGTGCCAATATCATTGTTAATGCGCTTAATTTTCTGGGTGAAATATTCCAGAAGGGATTCAACATGCGCGGCGTTGTTACCGATGTCGGGTCTATTGCCGGTATTGCACAACAAACTCTCGGGCGTGAAACCGCATTGATTATGGTTTTGGCTTTCATAGTAAATATATTAATCGCCAGATTCACAAGATTTAAATATATATTTCTGACCGGTCAGGCTTCGCTTTGGATGGCAACCGTCTGCTCCGTGATTGGCTATATGGGGGGATTACGCGGCACAGAGCTTATTATTATCGGCGGTGTAATTGCTGGCACAATGGCCGTCGGTATGCCCGTACTGGCGCAACCTATCGTGCGGAAAATAACCGGGTCGGATGATTTTGCGCTTGGTCATTTCTGTACTATCGGCTATATCATTCAGGCCGGGGTCGCCAAACTGACCGGGAATGCTGAAAAGAGTACGGAAGATTTTGAACTTCCCCAGGCATTTTCCTTCTTGCAGGATACCTATCTTTCGATGATGGTGGTGATGATCCCGATCTATATCATCCCGGCCATCGCCGCAGGTCCGGTCGTGGTTGCGCCTTTCGCTAATAACGTCAATTATCTGGTCTATTCTTTCCTGCAATCCGTGCAGTTTGTGGTCGGTGTTTATGTCCTGCTGTCGGGTGTCAGGTTATTGCTGGCTGAAATAGTACCCGCGTTTCGCGGCATCGCCCTTCGAATCGTGCCTAACGCGATTCCGGCACTCGATTGCCCGGTATTATTCCCCTATGCCCCTAACGCCGTGATCATCGGCTTTATCTCCACCACTATTGGATCAATTATCGGTATGTTCTTCTTCCCGGTTATCGGCCTGGCCATGATTTTACCGGGCATGTTGACCAACTTCTTTGCGGGCGGCACCGCAGGGATATTTGCCAATGCCGTGGGTGGGCGCCGGGGGGCGATTATCGGCGGTATCTTCCACGGGCTGTTTATTACGCTATTGCCCGCCCTGCTTCTGCCACTGCTTGGCAAGTTTGGGCTATCCAATGTGACGTTCAGTGACTCCGATGTCATCAGCGTCGGCCTGATATTCGGCCATATTCTTAACCTATTCCATTAATCATAAATCTGGAGGATGTATGGTTACACCAATAGAGGCCATTATGGCGCAAGATCTTGCGCCACTGGATCGCGCTAATGCCCTCAATGAACTGGGAAAGCATTTTCATGAACAACAAGAGATGGATGAGGCGATCGCATGCTGGGAACAGAGTATAGCCTGTTATGGGAAACCCGGTTTTGCACAGGCGCAGTTAATGAAAGCCTATAACGCGAAACGCCGTCAATGTTCAGAAGCAGGTGATGCAAAAGGATTGGAAGATTACTCAACCAGGATTGATATGCTAATGCAGAAAAGTAAAGATGCCATTCGTTATGGATACTGATTCCCGCGGATAGTAGAGAGGCCAACCATGGTCAGCCTCTCTACGCTTTTCTATGGTAAGACTTTATCAATATGGGTGATATGTGCATCCCCGTCCAGGGGCTTATAAATATAGATTATTACAACATCGGTTTTTGCTTTAGGATAAAGCCCAACAGCCTCAGAGAGAAAACAATAATTTCTCCCTGAAACAACTTGGGTAGCAACAAGCAGTGGCGTATATTTTACGCCCAATAAATGTACGACAACTGAATCGAATAAAGCCATATCAACCGCATCAAGTTTATGAAAACCAGTCCACTCACCAACCATTTGATCTGACATAATATTCACCTTGCTCTACTGTATATATCCACTAGATTTCAAGATGCAGGAAGATAGCAAGTAGACAAACCCCGAGCACTTACCTGAGTAAGGCTCGGCGGTAAGCGGCAAATCTGCCTTGAGCCGGTTTGAATGCTGATCATAGCGGCCTATGCAAGGCCGGGCAATCACGCCAACATACCTGCAAGGTGCAAAAATAACGGATATAATTCATTTGAATAGCCTTATATACCCAAAATAATTCTAGGTGCAGGAAGGCGGCAAGTGAGCGAATCCCGATGAGCTTACTCAGGTAAGTGATTCGGGTGAGCGAACGCAGCCAACACACCTGCAACTTGAAGTATGACGGGTATATCCTGTCAAAGATATTTAAAGCTAAATAAAGCCTAGTTGTTGAGTTGTCATTCATCAAGTCTACTGTTGATATATCACACAAAATCAGCAAAAAAATGAGTGAATTAAAACCATTATTACTTCAGATTATTTTAAAGATATATAGCCCTATAATTCAACCATGATTACGGTGGTTAATAACCATAAATTTCACACTGGCAAGTCACTATGATCCGTTATTAATAATAATAGTGAAAAAATATAAATCTATCTATACCCAATGACTTTCAAAAGGCAGGCGATAACCGAATTACTGAGGACAAACACCCCGTCAGTAATGTGAAAAAAAATAGGTGTGTGTGATATGTTCACTACTTTGCCACTACTGAATATACCGGTCCATCAGATTAAAGCTCAGGAAACCCGATCAGAATGCGATCATTCTCTGCTGTAAACCAACCTGGCTAATGAAAGTGTCACTCATGTAAACTGGTAGCTTCATCGGCCCTACTATTACTCTTTCAGGATCACCACCCGTGGAAACCTCACTGTTCAAATCCCCGACATTTCTGTGTTTCTGGGCTGGTCAGATTGCGTCTTCTCTGGCCTTTCAAATGTTAGTCGTGGGGATTGGTTGGCAAATGTATGCTCTCACTAACAGCGCATTAAATCTCGGGCTGGTGGGGCTGGCCCAATTCTTGCCGCAGTTGGCTCTGACCCTGTTTGCCGGCCACGCGGTGGACCAGTACAACCGGCGGCGGATTATTCTGTTTGCCCGGCTGGTGATGGCTGCCACTGTGCTGGTGCTGGCAGTGGGATGTTTCACACAGACCATCAATGCGACAATGATTTATGCCTGTTCAGCCATACTGGGTGCGACACGGGCTTTTGAGATGCCGGCAACGCAGGCGTTGCTGCCTAACCTGATTGAGCCTGGTCTGCTGTCCCGTGCGCTGGCGCTGGGCGCTTCCGACATGATTAGCGTGGTGATCCGTTCAACATTGGTTCAACTGGAAACGCCGGATGAAATGCGAGGCAGAGTCAGCGCGGCCAACTCCATTTTCATCGGCACGTCCAACCAGCTTGGCGAGTTTGAATCCGGCGTCACTGCGGCCTGGCTGGGCGTCGTGCCTGCCATCGTGCTGGGCGGCATCGGCACCCTGTTGGTGGTGACGCTGTGGATGAAAGGTTTCCCGGTGCTGACACAGCGTCAAACGCTGGAATAATGTCTACAACCCGTAGCACGGCTAATGCCGTAGCCGGTTACCATAGTTGGCAGTCCCGCAATATCTCAAAACGCAGTAAACCTGACGATTATCGTCAGGCTTGAGTTTGGTGACAACGCCATATAGCGATGATAGTGGGGAGGCTACTGCCTTGTGCTTTCCCCGCTACTTTTCATCTCGGGAGTATCTGCGTCATGCGGTTACCAGCGCGTCCTCATGATGGATGGTGTGAAACTGACGTTTAAAGTAAATCAGACCGTGTCCCTCTTCCGCTAGCGTGATGTGCCTGATTTCCAACAAATAGACCTGATGCGTCCCAATGGACTGAATTTGCTGAATGTTTCCCTCCAGGCTAGCCAGAGACTGGTGCAACACTGGCTGACCCAGTTCACCATCGTGCCAACCTTCCAGCAAGAAACGCTGTTCCATGGCGACGTTCGTCATCCCGGCAAAATGGCGTGCCATCTCCTCCTGCTCATGATTCAGCACGTTGACACACATCCTGCCATTTTGCTCGAACACCGGGTTCATGGCGCTTTTACGATTGACACAAACCAACAGTGTCGGCGGCGTATCTGTCACCGAACAGACTGCTGTAGCGGTAATACCGCAGCGCCCTGCCCCCCCTTGAGTGGTGACAATATTAACAGCCGCTGGCAAGCTGGCCATCGCGTCACGGAAACGTAAACGCTGTTGTTCTTCATGAGACATGGGAACCTCCCGTTATTTCAGCAATCGATCAAGCTGGTTGATATCGGTATTGTTGTGAAGATGCGGTACGGTCCAGCCGTCGCGGTCATAATCCGCCAGACAGCGCTCTACCATATCCATCATGCCCTTCATGTTGCCGGAACCTTGTGCGTGACGCAGGCATTGCAGACGGACTTCATCCTGACTGCCTGCATAGTTGATTTCATAGAGTTCATGGCGACCACCAAATTCGCTGCCCATGGCATCCCACATCAATTTGAGGATCTTGATCCGCTGCTCGTGATCCATCCCATTGGAGCCGCGCACATACTGAGCCAGATAGCGGTCGATTTCTGGGTTGTTCAGGTCACGTACACTGGATGGCAGATAGATCAGGCCACTGGTGACATTACTCTCAATGATATTTTTGATTTTGCTGTAAGCCATCGGCGCCAGCACCCGATAGGTCTGCATTGCCTGCATATCCGGTAACCAGGCACCATTTTTCCAGTCCTTGGCTTCAGCCCACATGGCATCACTCAATGACCAGAACAGATTGCGCCACGCCACGACTTCCCCCAAGGCAGCCTGTACGCCTCGGAACTCCAACACACCGGTACACTCCAGACTTTTCTGAAACAACGCGGTGATAAAATCGAGTTTCACCGCCAGACGCACACACGCCTGCATCGGATAGAGACGGGCAAATCCCGCTTCCACACTCCAGCGGCGACAACGATCAAAATCGCGATAGATCAGTACGTTCTCCCACGGGATCAACACCTTATCCAGCACCAGAATCGCGTCGTTTTCATCAAAGCGGCTAGAGAGTGGGTAGTCAAACGGTGTACCGGTAACGCCAGCGACCAGTTCATAGGATGCGCGGGAAATCAGCTTCACACCATCAGCATCCATCGGAGCAATAAACATCAGGGCAAAACCAGGATCGTCCCCCATCACCTGCGCGGAACCAAAGCCGATGAAGTTATAGTGGGTCAACGCCGAATTGGTGGCGACAACCTTGGCGCCACTAACGATGATGCCTGCATCGGTCTCTTTCTCCACCTGCACATACACATCTTTCACTTCATCCGCCGGTTTATGGCGATCGATGGGTGGGTTGACGATAGCGTGGTTAAAATAAAGACCGGCTTCCTGAATGCGTTTGTACCAGGTACGCGCGTTGTCCGCATATTCACCATAAAATTCCGGGTTGGCGCCCAGTGAGCAACCAAAAGCCGCTTTGTAGTCAGGCGTGCGCCCCATCCAGCCGTAGCTAAGGCGTGACCAATCCGCAATGGCATCGCGCTGTTGACGAATCTCTTCTGCCGAACGGGCAAAACGGAACGTACGGTGAGTGTAACCGCCGTTACCCGTATCCGTTTGCCAGCACAGGTTGTCATGTGTTTCCGGTGCGTGCAGCGCGTCATATAAGGCAGCGACAGAACCTGCGGCATTACGGAACGCCGGGTGCGTGGTAACATCTTTCACCCGCTCGCCGTAAATATAAATTTCACGCCCATCCTGTAGGCTCTTTAAATACTCGTCACCGGTAAACGGTCGATTGGTGTCAGCGCGATGTGCTTCAGGCTTCATATCTACCTCATGTCTTCTCAGTAAAAAGGAACAAACAACGGCCAATTTATTAATTTGATGTTTGCTTTCTGTTAACTGATTTAACCGCTGTACAAGACCAGGAGGAAGAGACGTTTCAGGCGATTACCGGTACTTTTCACCAGGATTAGACGATAGATATGTAATTTGCGATCGGGATCAAAAGTAATAGAAAAGAAGAGCGGTTTAACCAATCAGAACCGCTCGGTTCAAGACTCAGCGATGGCGATATTTACTTGGCGCACAACCTTCCATTCGATTAAAAAATCGCGCGAAATAGGCCGGATCTTTATAACCCAACGTGAAAGCAATTTGATGAACGCTTTGCGAGCTATACAGCAATAGACGCTTTGCATCGCGCAGTACACGTTCAAAAATCAGACGTTTAGGAGGCTGATTGGCAAAGCGCTTACACAGCTCCGTCAAGCGTGACTCACTGATGCCCAAATGCTGCGAATAATCGGACACCGTTAAGTGGTCATGGAAATGATCGTCAACCAGACGGTTGAAACGCTGGAACAGCTTCATTTCCCCACGCACACTACAAACGGAATGATCATTGGGAGGAGCCTCCCGCAGCAACAACGTAAATATCGCCAGCGCCAGTGAGGATAGTAATGTGTCCCGCCCTGGCTGTTGATGTTGAAACTCATGGGCTATCAGCGGCCAATAATGATTCAACGCCTCCAAAGTTTGTGGCGATGACTCCAACGACAGACAAATGCCTCGCATATTAATGGCACTACCACTACCCGGCCATAATGTCTCTATCAACGGCCAGATCAGCTCCTGCCACACTGTTAAAACATGACCATCACTATTCGGCTCGGTGAAAAACGCATGGGGCACCGAGGGGGGAGTCAACACAAACAACGGTGCTTTTACTGCATAAAAATGATCCTCCAGTTGCAGGGTAATTTCCCCCGTTGCCAGAAAATGCAGTTGAAAATAACGATCATGCCAGTGTGGGCGCATATCGCGCCCAAAAAACGCTGCCAGACGGGCAAAGGTTTCATAATGGACATCATCATTACCGTAACGGGCATCGTACTCTTTGCTGATATCGATATTTTCAAAGTGTTGCGGCATTGTTGTCGGCATTATCGCTACCTCCCACATTGCGTGTAGACAACATCACCGTCTGCGTTTGCGGCCTTCCTGCGGACATCGGAATGCGTGATACCACCAACGCCCCGACAACGAGCAACCCGGCGACAAACCATAGCCCGGAATTGAAGCTGCCGGTGGCATCACGCAGGATACCGATCAGCAAAGGACTGAGTGCAGACCCGACATTACCGACAGCATTAATCACCGCCAGCGCTACCGCGCGTGCTTTGAAACTAATCACCTGGTCCGGCGTGGTCCAGAAGATAGCCATAGCGGTGAACGATCCTGCCGAAGCCATGATAATGCCCAGCAACTGCACCATATTGTGCGAAGTGGCGGAAGCCAGCAGCCAACCGGCGGCGGCAAACAGATATGGCACGATGGTGTGGCGTTTGCGCTCTTTCAAGCGATCGGAACGTCGGCTCCACCAGACCATACCGAGAATAGTGCAGAATTGCGGAATGGCCGCGAGCAGGCCAATGACAATATTGCTACTCCCTCGATTAAAACTTTGCAGGATCTGCGGCGTCCAGATGTTAATGGCGCTTAGGGTATTGGTCAGGCAAAAATAAGCCAGCGTGTACATTAATACCGTCGGGGTCAACACATCCCGCCACATACGGCGCGATACATGTGGCGTCGGCGCTACCGTCTCCCGTTCCTGGTCGATCATGTTCTGTAGTGCCTGTTTTTCCTCTTTGTCCAGCCACTTGGCCTGGGCCGGTTTATCGTCCAGAAAGAACCAGGTAACCACACCGAGGATCAGCGACGGGCCGCCTTCCAGCATGAATAACCATTGCCAGCCTTTCAGGTTCATTACGCCGTCCAGCGCGAGGATATATCCAGATAATATCGATCCCACCATCATGGTAACCGGCATGGCAATCATAAATAACGCATTGGCACGAGCACGATAGTAAGCGGGAAACCACCAGGTCAGATAGACCAGAATACCGGGTAAAAAGCCCGCTTCGGTGATCCCCACCAGCATACGCAGCGCGTAGAGTGTATGCGGACTGGAGGCGAACATTGTGCAGGTGGAGGCGATCCCCCACAGCACCATGATGGTCGCAATCCAGCGGCGTGCACCGACAATTCCCAGCATCACATTGCTGGGAATACCGCACAGCACATAGGTCACATAAAACAGTGTGGTCGCCAGGCCAAACATGGTGGAGGTCAACCCCAGTTCCTTGCCCATGGTCAGACCGGCAAAACCAATGTTGATGCGATCAAGAAAGGAGAAAACAAACAGCACGAACAAAAAGACAATTAAACGTCTGAATAACTTTTTAATGACCCGTTGTTCAATGCCGGACAACTCTTCTCTGTTTTCATGTTGCATTAACGTTGTCATGGTTTTCTCCCTCAAGCTTAATAAACCGACTTACCGCTGTGAATAACCGGGGTCGGCAGGGTGGTAAAACGGGCTGCCAGCGCTTCTGCCGAGCGGGCCAGTAACGTGGTATCGACGCCGACCGCAACAAACAACGCTCCACGTTCCAGGTAGTGCTGTGCCCGTTTTTCATTGGCCATCAGGATGCCCGGTGCCTTGTCGGCCGCCAGGATCCTGTCAAGGGCTTGTTCAATCACCGCCTGAACGTCCGGGTGCGTGGGATTACCGGGAAACCCCATATCCGCACTCAAATCCGCCGGTCCGATAAACACGCCATCTACGCCCTCAACCGCCAGAATAGCGTCCAGATTCTCCACACCCTGACGCGTCTCAATCTGTACCAGTACGCAGATCTGCTCATCAGCCCGCACCAGGTAATCGGTGATACGATTCCAGCGCGAAGCGCGTGCCAACGCACTGCCCACCCCCCGTATCCCATAGGGTGGGTAACGACTGGCTTTTACCGCCAACTCGGCGTCTGCTGCGGTTTGTACCATCGGGATCAGCAGCGTCTGGGCACCGGTATCCAGCAGTTGTTTAATGATCACCGGGTCATTCCACGGCGGACGCACCACCGGATGACTGTTATAGGGCGCGATGGCTTGCAACTGTCCCAACACGGAACGCACGTCGTTGGGCGCGTGCTCACCATCAATCAGCAGCCAGTGAAAACCAGCTCCTGCCAATAGTTCGGCGCTATAGCTGTTGGCCAGCCCGAGCCACAAACCAATCTGTGGTTGTTTCTCCCGCAGCGCCTGTTTAAACACATTAATGAACATGCTTACTCCTTAAACGAAACGGCAACTGATGGCACCCATCACGCCGTAATCCACATGGAAGGTATCGCCTTTACGCGCCGGCACCGGCCGGGTGAACGATCCTCCGAGGATGATTTGGCCCGCTTCCAGCTGAACGTCATAGGGCGCCAGTTTATTCGCCAGCCAAGCCACACCGTTGGCCGGATGGTTAAGTACCGCCGCCGCCACACCAGACTCCTCAATGACGCCGTTGCGATACATCAACGCGGCGATCCAACGCAGATCCAGTGCATCGGGTTTAATCGGGCGGCCACCCATCACAACCCCCGCATTGGCCGCATTGTCTGAAATGGTGTCGAACACCTTGCGCGGGCTTTGCTCCACCGGGTCGATGCCGTGGCAACGCGCATCAATGATTTCCAGCGCCGGGATGATGTAGTCGGTGGCGTTATACACGTCGAACAGCGAGCAATTCGGGCCACGCAGCGGTTTCGCCAGCACAAAGGCCAGTTCGACCTCAACACGCGGCACAATGAAGCGATCAATGGGAATATCACTGCCATCGTTAAAGAACATGTCGTCCAGCAATGCACCATAATCAGGTTCGTCAATTTGCGAACTGGCCTGCATCGCTTTCGAGGTCAGCCCAATCTTGTGCCCTTTCAGTACGCGACCTTCGGCGATTTTGGTTGACACCCACTGGCGCTGAATCGCATAGGCGTCATCAATGGTTATCTCCGGGTGACGCAACGAAAGCTGGCGAATCTGTTCGCAATTTTTCTCGGCCTGATGCAGCTCACCAGCCAGGCTGTTAATGGTTTCCGTATTCAGCATGGTGACACTCCTGTTTCGCCCATTCCGCCAAAGCAGAGATATTTCACTTCCAGATATTCATCAATGCCGTAGCGGGAACCTTCGCGCCCCAGACCGGATTGTTTAACCCCGCCAAACGGCGCCACCTCGTTGGAAATCAGGCCTTCATTGATGCCGACCATACCGCTCTCCAGCGCTTCGGCGACATGCCAGACCCGCTGCACATTTTGCGACCAAAAATAAGCCGCTAGGCCAGTTTCCGTGGCGTTGGCCAGGTCAATGGCCTCCTGTTCGCCATGAAAACGGAACAGCGGTGCAACCGGGCCGAAAGTTTCTTCATGAGCGATACGCATCTTCGTCGTGACATTTGACAGCACCGTAGGCTGGAAAAACTGCCCACCCAGCGCATGCAGTTTGCCGCCGGTCAGCAGCGTCGCTCCCAACGACAGCGCATCGGCGATATGTTCTTCCACCTTGCGACAGGCTGCGGACGTGATTAGCGGGCCTTGTTGCGCCTTGCTGTCACTGGCTGGCGCTACCTTCAGCTCGGCAACGGCTTTCGCAAATCGACCGGCAAAAGCGTCATAGATACCGTCCTGCACCAGAATACGGTTGGCACACACACAGGTCTGGCCGCTGTTGCGGAATTTGGCAGCCAGAGCCCCGGCGACCGCGCTGTCTAGGTCAGCATCGTCAAAAACGATCAGCGGGGCATTGCCACCCAACTCCAGCGACAGTTTTTTTACCGTGTCGGCGCTCTGTGCCATCAACAGCTTGCCGACACGCGTTGAGCCAGTGAATGACAGCTTGCGCACCACATCGCTGGCGGTCAGCGTCGCGCCAATAGTCGCCGCATCAGACGATGTCACGATATTCAGAACCCCTTTCGGCAAACCGGCTTCCTCGGCCAACACCGCCAGTGCCAGTGCCGACAACGGGGTTTCAGCGGCCGGTTTCAATACCACGGTGCAGCCCGCCGCCAGTGCCGGCCCGACTTTGCGGGTAATCATCGCATTGGGAAAGTTCCAGGGGGTGATGGCCGCCACCACGCCGATCGGCTGTCTGATGGTGACCAGCCGGCGGCTGACCGTCGGAGAAGGAATGGTTTCACCATAAGTACGTTTCCCCTCTTCCGCGAACCATTCGATAAAACTGGCGCCGTAGGCAATTTCACCCATGGATTCATTGAGCGGTTTTCCCTGCTCCTGGCTTAACAACTGCGCCAGTGGCGTCTGATACTGCATGATCAGTTTGTGCCAGCGCTTAAGAATGGCGCTGCGTTCATGCGCACTGGTTTTGCGCCAACTTTTTTGCGCCTGCTCTGCAGCAGCAATCGCCTGCCGGGTTTCGGTTTCTCCCACATCCGCCACACTGGCAATCACGTCGCCGCTGGCTGGATCGGTTACGTTGAACTGTTTGCCATTCAAGGCATCGACCCACTCACCGTCGATGTAAGCCTGATGGCGTAACAACCGCAGTTCATTTCTCATGATTTTTCCTTCAGCGAAACAGTGCATGAACGTTGTTCTGTTTGAAATTGAGGACTGGATGTAACTCCTCCACCACCAATGACAACGCCAGATAACGCTCGGCCATCAGTTCGGCAAAATGCGCCTGAATACAGGCGAACAGGGATGTCATCACCGGTTGTAGCGCCGCCAGACCCCGACCGTGACCGATTTTCAGTGTCATATGGACAAAAGCGTAATCCTGTTTACCATCAGCCATCTGCCAGGTATCAATCCAGTGCGCCCGGCTGCGAATCCCGCCGAGTGGAAAAATGCCGCTGTCCGCCAGTAACGTGTTGACCTGGGCAAACAGCGCTGGCAGACGTGCCTGCTGACGAATATTTTCGGTACATTCCGTCACAAAATGGGGCATAACAAACTCCTGCATTCAGTATTCAGGGACGACAAAAGGCGTCCCTGTCGGCAATAAGGGCATGCCAATTTCTGTGTTAACGATGATCTCAGACGGTCAGCGGGAAAACGGCGTTGACTTGCCCAGTGCCGGAACTGGGGAACAGTTCAGTCACAAACTCCACGTAACCACGATAAGTATCCCAGCCCATAAGCCCCATCAACATGACGGTGTCATGCATGTTTCCTTCGCCATAGCAGTAGTCGGCATATTCCGGCAACATGCGGCAGAATTCGGCGAACAAACCCTCACGCCATAGCTTCACGACGCGTTTATCCATCTGCTTATCGAACTCGCGTGTCCAGGCGTTCATGCCCTGTTCAGCACGTTGATCGTCGATGAAACGGTGAGAAAGCGATCCACTGGCCAGTACGGCTACCGTACCATCATATTTTTCGATGGCGCGGCGCACCGCTTCCCCCATACGACGGCTGTCGGCAAAGTCATGCACGGTGCAGAAGGCAGAGAGAGAAACCACGTTGAAGTAACGATCGCTGTTCATGTATCGCATCGGCACCAGCGTGCCATATTCAAGACTCAGGGTTTCGATGGCATGAGCCTTGGCCCGCACACCATGGGCCGAAGCTTCCTCGGCAATCAGATAACCCAGTTCCGGATTACCGTCATATTCGTACTCCATGTCTCGAATAAAGTGTGGTAGTTCGTGGCTGGTGTAGACACCTTTATAGTGACGATTACAGTTAATGTGGTACGCACTGTTCACCAGCCAGTGCGTGTCAAACACCACGACCGTATCGACGCCCAGCTCACGGCAGCGTCGGCTGATTTCCCGGTGTCCATCGATGGCGGCCTGACGACAACCGTGGTACTGACCCGGTAATTCCGACAGGTACATCGAAGGAACGTGGGTAATTTTTGCTGCTAACGCTAACTTGCCCATCGGTGACTCCTACTCACCCCATTTAGGGATGTGATGATCGCCAAAAGAGATACAAACGTTTTTCAGTTCTGCAAACACGTCAAGGCTGTATTCGCCGCCTTCACGACCAGTACCGGAAGCTTTGATGCCGCCAAATGGCTGCCGCAGATCGCGCACGTTCTGTGTGTTGACAAACACCATGCCAGCTTCAATGCCGCGCGACAGGCGCAATACCTTGCTAACATCCTGCGTCCAGAGATAGGAAGCCAAACCGTATTCCACATCGTTGGCCAGACGTAAACCTTCCGCTTCATCTTTGAATGGCAACAGGCAGGCCACCGGACCGAAGATCTCCTCCTGTGCCACACGCATCCGGTTGTCGACATCGGCCAGTACCGTCGGACGAAGGAAATGCCCCTGACTCAGCCCCACCGGTTTATCCGGGCCACCCGCCAGCAGCGTGGCACCTTCTTCAATGCCGAGACGAATGTAGCTGGAAACTTTTTCCCAGTGTTGCTGACTGATCAGCGCGCCCACCTGAGTGTTGGGATCGGTGGGATCACCGACGCGCAAGCGATTGGCGCGTTCGGCAAAACGTTTAACAAATTCAGGATAGATACTTTGCTGGATAAAGATGCGTGAGCCTGCAGTACAGCGTTCGCCATTAAGCGAGAAGATGGTGAACAACGCCGCATCCAGCGCACGCTCGATATCCGCATCTTCAAACACCAGCACTGGCGACTTGCCGCCCAGCTCCATGGAAAATTTTTTCAGCCCGGCGTTCTTCATGATCTGACGGCCGGTAGCGGTTCCTCCCGTGAAGGAGATCGCGCGTACATCATGATGACGCACCAGCGCATCCCCCGCCGTGGCACCATAACCCTGCACCACATTCAGCACACCCGGCGGAATCCCCGCCTCCAACGCCAACTCGCCCAGACGATCGGCGCTAAGTGGCGACAGTTCGGACATCTTCAGCACTGCGGTATTTCCCAGCGCCAGACAGGGTGCTGTTTTCCAGGTTGCCGTCATAAACGGGACATTCCACGGCGAGACCAACGCACAAACACCCACCGGTTGCAGCAATGTATAGTTAAGCATCGTGCTATCCACCGGATAGGTCCGCCCATTCATCTGCTGACATGTTTCTGCAAAGAAGTCGAAGTTGTGTGACGCCCGCGGGATCAGCACATTTTTGGTCTGATGAATCGGCAGGCCGGTATCGGCGGTTTCCAGTTCGGCAATCGCCGATACGTTCTGGTCGATCAATTCACCCAAACGGCGCATCAGACGTGCGCGCTCTTTCATCGGGGTATCGGCCCATTTCGGGAATGCATTTTTCGCCGCTGCCACCGCCTGATGGATCTCTTTTTCCCCACCGGAAGCGACTTCCGCCAGCACTGCTCCGGTTGCCGGGTTGGTGCTGGTAAAGTAGTCATCGCTGCCGACGTTTTTGCCATTAATCCAATGATTTATTTTTTTCATTCCAGGCTATCCTCAAACTGTTGTTCACTGACGATCCGGTTGGTTAAGCGACCAACGCCCTCCACTTCCACCACCACCTCATCGCCGGGTTTCACATCGTCCAAGCCTTTTGGTGTGCCGGTGGCAATCATGTCGCCAGGCTGCAACGTTATGAATTCACTCAGCCAGGCAACCAGAAAAGACACATCAAATACCATGTCACAGGTATTGCCAGACTGACGTAACTCGCCATTCACAAAGGTTTTCAATTGCAAGTTTTGTGCGTCGGGAATCAACTCGCGCGGTACAATGGTGTGTAGCAGCGGCGTGAGCGTATCGCGACTTTTCACCCGCAGATTGGGGCGATAATAGTTTTCCAGATAATCGCGCACCGCATAGTCATTACACACGGTGTACCCCTGCACATATTCAAGCGCCTGTTCACGACTGACGTTGCGCGCGGTTTTACCGATCACCACCACTAACTCCGCCTCGTAATGCATGTATTCCAGATGATCCGGGCGCACGCTGACGGCGTTGTCACCGGTCAACGTATTGGGTGCCTTGATGAAAACCAACGGTTCTTCCGGTGCTTTGAAGTCCAGTTCCGTGGCATGGTCGGCATAGTTCAGCCCCAACGCAAACAGCGTTGGATAGGCATCAGGCTGTTCCATCTCAATGGTTTGGTTCGTGAAATGGTTAGTCAGGGATGGCAAGCCATCAGCTTTGATGACCACCGTGTCTCCCGCCATGACCGGCACACGTTGCTGCGGTGTGCCTAGTAGAATGAGATCGCCTGGCTGAAGCGTAGCGAAATCACTCAATGCAGCGATCAACGTTGCTGCGTCACGATGCAGTTCTGACGTCGACCAGCGCTGCTTCACCACGCCGTTGACTTCGGTGACAATGTCCAGCGAACTGACATCCTGAATCCCGCTCATTTCACCAATCGGGCAAAAGCCATCACGACATTTCGCTTTGATAGCTGGCCGGTAGAAGCTCTTTTCCGCCAGACTCAGCTCATTCACCAGCACATAACCGGCGATATATTGCGGGGCATCCGTCGAGGCCACTTTGCGTGCTTTTTTACCCATCACCACCGCCAGTGTGCCGCCGCTGAAAACCTGCCGCCCTGACGGCAAAGAGATCATATCCTGGTCGCAGCAATGGGTATTACGCGGTTTGATAAACCAAACCGGCGTTTTGGGTGGCGTCTTATATGGCGCCAGATGGAAATCCTCATCCCAGGCCGCGATCTGAGATGAGTGGTTTAACGCGACAGCAAATACAGACCTCTTCATTATTGCCTTTCCTCACACGAGAATATGTCCCGCACGCTATTGTTAATATGTTAATAATATAATTATTAGATCGGATGTGAAGAACAAATCAATCGAATGTTATGAAATTGCGATCCAGTTATCACTTAAACAATTATAATGTAAGCATATAATTTATATATATAAAATATAAAATTTTCGTTATTGTTAATTTTTTGTTATTTAATTTCGTGATAAAGATCACTTTATTAACTTGTTAATGTTTTAGGATTTGTTTTTATTGATGTGCTTTATTTGCTAGGCAGTTGGAGAGTCAGAAAATATACTGGGAATCAGCAATGCTTCAAATCACTCTTTGATGAAACCGGAATGCTTATGCATGAATCCCTGACAATTGCGTTACTTCAAGCGCGTGAAACGGCAATGCGTTTTTTCAGGCCTATACTGAACCGCCACAATCTTACCGAACAGCAGTGGCGTATTATTCGTATTTTGGCGGAACGCCGTTCACTGGACTTTCACTCACTGGCAAGAGAAGCCTGTATTTTGCGGCCAAGCCTCACCGGCATCCTGACGCGGCTGGAGAGAGATGGGCTGGTTTTTCGTCTCAAGCCGCTTAACGATCAACGCAAATTGTTTGCTTCCCTGACACCTCAAGGTGTCACGCTTTACCAGCAGGCATGCAGCGAGATTGAAGCTGGCTATCAGCAAATAGAGGAGCAGTTTGGTCCGCAAAAAATGAAGCAGCTAAAAGCGTTGCTGTATGAATTTAACGCTCTGTGCGCCTCTGGCATGCAGGGTGAGACACAAGATATTGCCGCACTGCCACAGGATCTTACGGGGTAACCAGACGTTTCTTTATGGTAACGTTTAGGAAAATATCAACAGATTACGACACCCGTCACACTTCCTCACTCTTTCGCGGCTTTATCACTTATTATCAACCTCCTACCAATAACACATCGAGTATAACCAATTACAATGTCAGGTTTTACTGCGATTACGGATGGATAACTGGTGTATTTATAGAAACAAATAAGAAATTGGGAGGAATCCAGAATGCCGAAAGTAACTTTAACAATACAATCTGATGCGTTCATCTATAGCTGTCTGGAAAATATTACCCGGCTGATTCCCGGCTCGTTCGGCGCTTTCTATCTGGTGGATGAGCAACTGATGCCTCAGCAGCATATTTTGTCCGGCATTTCCGAAGAAATGCATCAAAGCTATATGCGTGAATTTTTAGCGTTGGATCCGCTGCACCCAAAACGTTTCAACCATCAGCCAGTGACCTTCGCCGGGCTGGATGATACCTTTCGCAAAACCCCGTATTACCACCAGTTTATGAAACCGTATGCGATAGGCGATATGAACGAAATCTTTGTGCGTAAGCAGAAAAAGATTGTCGCCGCCCTTTCGCTGATGCGGGATAAACCCTTTACATCACAAGAGAGTATGCGCTTGCGTGCCACCTTGCCGTTAATAGAAGTAGCAACCGCGGAGTTATTACCTTCGGAAGCACCACAACGGCTGACACGCAAAGAGCAGGAAGTGGTGGAGATGATTCGCGAAGGAGCCTGCAATAAACATATTGCCAGTCACCTTAATATTGCTCTTTCGACAGTAAAAACCCACCTGCGCAATATCTTCATCAAGACACACGCCAGCAATCGCACCGAACTGCTGCGTAATGTCAATGCAACATGGTATGAAAAGCGGATCAGCTAGGGCAGTATCGTCATCGTCCTGCCCCGTTAACTTTTTTAGTAACGCACCATAACTGACTTTAGCTCGGTGTAATCCTCAATAAACGCACTGCCAAATTCGCGCCCAACACCAGAGCCTTTCATGCCGCCAAAGGGCACGGCAGGATCGAGGAAGGTATGCATATTCACCCAGACCATGCCAGCCGCAATGCTTTCACTGTAGCGCAGTGCCTTGCTGATATTGTGCGACCAGACGCTGGCTGCCAAGCCGAATGCTGAACTGTTGATGAGATCCAATGCCTGTTGCTCGTCACGATAGGCGATAAAACCGCACACCGGACCGAAGGTTTCTTCCCGCATCAATGTGTCATCCGGTTGAGAGACACGAATGGCCGTGGGTTGGACGAAAAAGCCGTCTCTCTCCAGGGCGTGGCCGCCGCAAATAATGTCGTTGCCCTCACGCCGCGCGGTATCAATCAGGCTAAGCACTTTGTCAAACTGCACCCGGTTAGCCAGCGGGCCCATTTCCGTGGTTTCATCCAGCGGCGATCCCAACTTCATCGCTGCCAGCCGTGTTTTCAGCATTGACAAAACCGCATCAATCTTCTCTTCGGGAAGGTAGAAACGCTCGGCAGCAGCACAAATTTGCCCTTGATTGAGATATCCCGCTTCGATGATGCCATTGACCATCTCCTCTAGCGACATATCGTCAAAAAATAGCGCGGCATTTTTACCACCCAGTTCCAGCGTGACGCGTTTGCTCCCCTCGGTTGCCATCCGGTTAACGGCATGGCCAGTCGCCACTGAGCCGGTAAAGCTGACCTTGGCACAAGCGGGATGAGAAATCAGTTGTGGACCCAATGTGGCTCCCGGACCGTTGATCACATTCAGCACGCCGGCCGGAAAACCGCTTTCCATCGCCAGTTCGGCTACCCTCAGCAACGTCAACGGCGTGTACTCGCTGGGTTTCAGCACCACGGTACAACCACAGACCAGCGCCGCTGCCAGTTTCCAAACAGCAATCATAATAGAGAAATTCCAGGGAACGATGCCGACCACCACACCTACCGGCTGGCGACGGGTAAATGCGGTATATTTCTCCCCGGCGAAGGAAGGCAGGGAAACATCAAGCGTTTCGCCACTGATTTTCCCTGCCCAGCCGGCAAAATACCGTAAAAACGCTACTGACTGATCAAGCTCCAGCATACGCGACAGCGTAATGGTTTTGCCTGAACAGAGGCTTTCCAGCTGTGCCAGCTCTTCACGGTGCTGTTCCAGCTTGTCTGCCAGCTTTAACAACAGCGTACCGCGCTGTAAGGTGGGCATCTCACGCCAGGAGGAAAATGCCTCACGCGCAACCTGCATCGCGACATCGGCTTGTAATGCATCGGCGCTGAAAACCTGCAACAGTGGTTTACCCGTGGCGGGATTGATGACGTCAAACGGCTCACCGCTACCGGGTACAACATCACCATTAATGAAATTACCATGTGAACGGCTGAGGAAAGCCATCACTTGAGGAAGTAGCGTAACATCACTCATGTGACACTCCTTTTATTCTTGTTATACAGCAGGGACAGGGAAAGATGTGCAATCAAAAAAAGTGCACACAGGAGTAATGATGTAAACACGGTGAAAGGACTGAAAGATATCAACCAAAAGGATGAATTTTCTGCATAGATTTCATTTGCGAGCTGCGATAGCTGATCGGCTATTGATCTGACAACATTCTTCCGATGCAATGATGGATGGAGCCGCTGATACATTGCAACCTCGCCTGACTGACCTTGATGGATAGGCGCTGTTTAACCGGTAATCTGCTGAGTACCATGGCGGGTACGATCACCATAACGCTGATGGTTGGCCCGAGAGTTGCTTTATTCAGCTTCTGCGATCGATAACAGAGAACCAATACATGTCCATTGTTTTAGAACATTACCGCTACCTTCATACGATTCCGGAGCTGGGCTTTCAGGAGTTTCAGACCGCCGATTATATCGCCAGCCAGTTAGAAGCGGCGGGCTATAACGTCACCCGTGGCGTTAACGGCACCACCGGTATCGTCGCCGAGCTGGACAGCGCTATTCCCGGTCCAGTGCTGGCGCTGCGTGCCGACATGGATGCACTCGGCCATATTATCAATGGTGAACACTGCGCCCGTCATACCTGTGGTCATGATGCGCACGCATCGGTGGTGCTGACCGTAGCACAGGAGGTCATACGCGAAGGCAGCGTGAAAAAAGGCCGACTGAAGATCCTGTTTCAACCCGCAGAAGAACTGGCCACTGGCGCTATCGCCATGGTGGAAGGCGGTGCTATTGATGATGTGGAGATACTTCTCGGCTTTCACCTGCGTCCGGTTGAAGAGTGTGTATTGGGCGAGGCCATTCCGGCCATGCATTACTCTGCCAGCAGTACACTGGAAGTGACTTTTCACGGTAAACCTGCCCACGGTGCACGCCCCCATCTGGGTATTAATGCACTGGAAGCTGCCGCCTATGCCGTCATGGCGGTAAAAGCTGTCCCCTTGCCGCCGCATCTCACCTGGAGCGCCAAAGCCACTCGTTTTCTATGCGACGCGGGCGTCACCAATTCCATTCCGGATAAAGCCATCGTCTGCTGGGATCTACGTGCCGCACACAATGACACGATGGATATGCTGAAAGAGAAAGTGACCTGTGCTATCGAACACAGTGCCGCAGCCTTTGGCGCTATTGCCGATGTCAAACTGATGAAATTCATCCCGGCGGCGGAAATTCATCAGGACGCCACAACGCTGATTAGTGAAGCGATTGTCGATGTGCTGGGGAGCGCTGGATTAACCCCGCCCAAAAGTACGGTTGGAGGGGAAGATTTCTTCTTCTATCCACGTCTGCGTCCAAATGTAAAAGCCGGATTCTGGGGGTTGGGAACCAACCTTGAACCCGGCTTACATCACCCTGACATGCACTTCGATCTGAAGTCACTGGAGGTGGGCGTACGAATTTTCAAGCGCTGTATAGAAAAGACACTAGGCTAGCCCGCCTCTTATCTGCCGGTGTATATCATCCGGCAGTTGCCCTTTCGATAACACCGGTTGTTCTGATCAACTTCAGCCCGCGATTGCGCGTTCAGCCAATGCTTCAACGCGATGAATTGCCTGATGAATCATATCCTCAGTGACACTAAATGGCAGGTTGGCCATATCCGGTGCCACTACCGATGCCCGGACAATGGTCTTCAATTCATCCTCCGTCAGGTCTGGACAGATGTCAGCCAGCGCTAACGGCACCGCACAGACACGCGCCAGCCGGATAGCCTCCAGCAACTCGTCATCGCCGCGTTGTTCCAGTGCCAGCAAGCACAGATTACCGAACCCCACCAGCAAACCATGGCCAAACTCACGGGTCTTGTCACACGCCGTAAACCCTTCATACAACGCATGAGATGCCGCCGCGTGAGCGCCACTGGCCATCAACGACGTCAATCCGGCAAACAGGAAGATGGCATCCAGCACCTGGTCCAACGCATCGCTGCTTTTTCCGGCATTCACCGCCTGACAGGCTTCGGCACCATAGCGGTTAATCAGTTGAAAACAGATTTCGCTGTTGGCCCGGGAAGAGGCCGCAAACCCGCTGTCGTTACGACCGGTATCAATCGCTCTGAATTCGTACCATTTGGCCAGAGTATCGCCCAGCCCGGCGGCCAACCAGCGTAATGGTGCTCGTGCCAGCAAGCCACTGTCGATCACCACGGCGGCCGGGGCAACAGACAAATGGTACAGATCGTGGAAATGGCCGTCATCGTGGTAACGAACCGACAACGGTGTAACAGCGGCACAGGTGGCCGCGATAGTCGGCAAGGTCACCACCGGGATGGCGCACTGGAATGCCACCGCCTTGCCAGTATCCAGCGCTTTGCCACCGCCCACGGCCAACAACACATCACTGCCGGTTGCACGCACCCGCTCACACAACCGCTCAATCTGGCTGATACTGCAATGCCCGCCAGACCACTCCTCCGCTGCCAGCTCTACATCTGCCTGCTGCAACTGCCCGCGAATCAGCGCTTCCGTGGCGGCCAATGCCTTTTTGCCCCCAACCACTAACACCCGTGTACCCAATCGGGCGCACAATGTTCCCAGTTGCTGGCTTACACCGGCCCCACGCAGTACGGTAGCAGGGAAAAAAACCTGTTGTATCATAATCCTTCCTGTGATCTGCCTTATAAATGCACGTTTCGAAACAAAACCTTAATCAGACAAACTTTATGCCATATTCACACCCTACGGGTACAGCAAGTATCACTGGATACGGTAACAGTATCGACACAACCTCGGTTCACTGCTTATTTTAACATCGGCAAATTCAACTGATACTCCACCGTACAGGCTTTGCGGCATCATATCCCGCATACCAACCAGCGTGATGCAAACTGCTCGGCGCTAGCGGCGGTATCCATCAGTGCGTCAGAGCTTGTCGGGTTTCACTGCGAATCTCTTCGGTAACCTGCGCTTTCAACGCCATGAACGCCGGCGACGTTTTCAGGGTATAGTCACGAGGCCAGGGGAAATCCACCGCCACTTCATGTTTAATCTGTCCCGGCCGGGCGCTAAAAATCGCTACTTTGTTCGCCATGAAAATGGCTTCATCAATGTCATGAGTGACAAACAGCACCGTCTTGCGTGATGACTCCCAAACTGACAACAAGAGCTCCTGCATCATCACCCGGGTCTGGTTATCCAGCGCACCAAACGGTTCGTCCATCAGCAACACTTTTGGATCGTTAGCCAATGCGCGGGCAATGGCAGTACGCTGCTGCATCCCACCGGACAGTTGGCGTGGGTAGTGATGTTCAAAACCACGTAACCCCACCTGATGAATATAATAATGACTGCGCTCTTTTTGTTGTGCTTTACTGACACCGCGCTCCTGTAAACCAAAGCAGATATTTTCCTGCACCGTCAGCCACGGAAACAGCGTGTAACTCTGGAACACCATGCCGCGATCAGCACCCGGCCCATCGACCAGGCGGCCATCCAGCCACACTTCACCACGGGTCGGTTCATCCAACCCGGCGATGATCCGCAGCAGCGTCGATTTACCGCAACCGGAAGGACCGAGAATAGTGATAAAGTCATTCTCATTCACCTGATATTCAATCGGTTTCAGTGCCTGGATAGTTTCGCCTTTCGGCCCGGTGAAAACCCGCTCAACCTGGCGTACGGATAATTTACTGTATTTCATCGCAACGCACTCCAGGCAAATAACCGGCGGTTAGCGGCTTTAAACAGAAAATCAGACAGCAAGCCAATACAGCCGATCACAATAATGCCGAAGATGATTTGTCCGGTATTGAGTAGTGCCTGACTATCGACAATCATATGGCCAATACCGCTGGAAGAGCCTATCAGCTCCGCTACAATGACATAGGTCCAGGCCCATCCCAGCACTAACCGCAACAGTTCGGCGATATCCGGCGCAGCGCCGGGAATCAATACTCGTCGCACAATACTGCGACTGGAACACCCCAGTGTATAGGCCGCTTCCACCAGATCACGACGTGCAGTGCCGACGGTGACGGCCACCATCAAGACAATCTGGAAAAAGGAACCGATGAAAATCACCAGTATTTTCTGCATTTCGCCGATCCCCGCCCATAGGATCAGCAAAGGGATGAAGGCTGATGCCGGCAGATAACGGCAGAACGAGACAAACGGCTCAAAAAACGCTTCCACCAGCTTATAAGCGCCCATCAGAATCCCCAGCGGGACGCCAATAATGGCCGCCAATAGAAATCCAGCCAGGACGCGCATTACCGTCATGCCGATATCCAGCGAGAAGTTGTACTCCGTAAACAGCAGTACGCCTTCATGCAGCATGGTCAGCGGATCGGCCAGAAATGTGGGTGATACGGCGCCACCGAATGTCACCAGTGACCAGATAGCGACAAACAGCACAAAGAAAGCGACCCCCAGCGTCCAGCGTAGACGGGAAGAGACCGGCCTCAGCGGCACCATCAGCGGATTATGTACGCGCGACGCGGCGTCCGGCAGAGCAGTTGGCGTTTGGGGCGCAGCATTGACCGCACTGGTGAAACTATTCACATCAGACTCCTCCATGGTCATTTCACATAACTGGCGTCATACAGGGTGGAAATATCTGGTTTTTTGCGAATAACTTTCGCTTCCAGCAGTAGTTTGGCGGCTTCATTGCTGAACTGTTGAATTTCGCCGTTGAAAAAGCGGCGGTTCTGCTCACGATCCTGCCAACGCAGATAACTGGCGGACTGAGCAAATGCCTTGCCGGTCGATTTCACTGCCGCGCCCATGATTTCATAGGATTTCTCCGGCTGTGATTTGATCATCGCCAGCGCATCGAAATAGCTTTCCACCAGCGCTTTCCCGGCCTGTGGATTCTGCTGCAAAAACGCCGGTGTACAACCCAGCGTGTCCATCACCATCGGATAATCCAGCGTGGTGGCCAGAATTTTGCCCGCTTGAGGATGCTGACGAATAGTGGAAAGGTACGGTTCGTAGCTCATCGCTGCATCATTCTGGCCCGCGATGAATGCTTGCGCCGACGCCTGCGGTGACAGTGTGGCCATCTTCACATCTTTCATACTCATGCCATTTTTATCCAGCATCCAGGCCAGCGCAAAATATGGCGAGGTGCCCGGCGCGTCCACACCAATGGTTTTGCCTTTCAAATCCTGAATACGCTTGATGTCATTGCGTACCGCCAGACCATCCGCACCATAAGATTTATCCAGTTGAACGATTTGTTTGAGTACCACACCGCTGGCCGCCCAGGAAACATAGGTTTCCACCGTAGTCGCCGCACACTGAATAGCGCCTGACGCCACCGCCAGATGGCGATCTCTCTGCGGAATCATTTTCATATCCACATCCAGACTATGTTTTTTAAAGATCCCGGCTTTATCAGCCAGCGTCAGCGGCGCGAAGCCCGTCCAGCCAGAGATGCCAATGGCGACCGGTATCTCTGCGGCACGGGTAACAAATGCAACCGAAAGGCAGGCTATCATCAGGGATGTTTTCCAACTGGCGCGGTGTAGTGGTGTACTCATTTTCCTGCTCCTGTCGATAAAGAGTGGCTCGAAAACTCAAGTGTATAGTCTTGTCTATACAAGCAATGGTTGTGCCAGCTTTCTTTAGCTGGCGCAATCGCTCTCGGCATACTCGACACAGTCAGTTATCGGGGCCCACACTGCGCAAAAACAGTGCGTCGCGCACCATAAGTAAGCAACGGTTTTATATGGTAATTTAACCCGTTTCGTTCACCGATACTTCTCATCGGCAGTGGTTGTAATATACATAAGAGATCGGTCTACCCAGTTGGGCATCACCGCACAATAATGGCCGCATAGAGCAACAATGCATCATCACTCTGGGGAATGATCGCCGGTGCCTGAGACTGCCACCACATGCCTTCACCCACGGAGAGCATCCGATTGGCTGTCTGCCATCGACCGCGCAGAACGTACACCACACCATCAGTAACCGCAGCAGGAACCTGCGTTTTTGCCACCACCGCGACCGTGGCCCGATGGCTGTCACGCCGCGTCATGATGTTGAAATCCATACTGACGCCACCACACAGATGGGCAACCAGGGTTTGCTCGCCAGCAAAATGAAAAGGGGAGTGAAGACTGAGCCGATGGTGAAAATCCTTACCGCTCAACTCAACACCGTCGCCAGATAACAAGGTAATAATACGATCCACGCCGGGGAAACAGGAAAAGTCACCATCACGGGCAATGGTGGCGATACTGGCCCGCCAGAAAAAATCCCCCGGCGCAGGCGGAATGCGGCAAATCTCACGGGTTTCTCCGCCGCCGTTTTTCCAGGAGCTGACCGGTAAATCCGGCAAAGAGAAAAAGTGCATTACGCCACCTGCCACGCTTTCATTACGTCGATAAACAACCGGTCAAACTCCTCGTCCAACGCATGATGTCCATGATCAATAACCTGTTTTCCCGCCACCCAGACGTCACGGATCTGCTGCTGTCCGCCAGCAAATAACCAGCGGTTAAGCAGTGCTTCATCACTGATGGCGCTGAGCATCGCATCTTCAGTCAGCACCAGCCAATCCGCCCGCCATCCCGTCGCCAATGCACCGACAGGCACACGGCACGCCTGCGCGCCCCCACTCAATGCCTGCTGATACAGCACCGTTCCGACACACGGTTGCTGAGCGGTTACTACCCGGTTTCGACGTCGGTCCCGCAGACGCTGGGCATACTCCAGCCAACGAAGTTCTTCCACCACATTCAGAGAAACATGGCTGTCAGAACCGATTCCCCAGCGCCCACCAAGATCAACATAACGATCCAGAGGGAAAATGCCGTCGCCAAGGTTGGCTTCGGTGGTCGGACATAAGCCCGCCACCGCCTGGCTATGTGCCAGTTGTTTAATTTCATGATCATCAAGATGTGTCGCATGCACCAGACACCAGCGCGCATCAACAGCAAAACGGTTGAATAGCCAGCTCACCGGACGTTCACCACTCCAGGCCAGACAGTCATCCACTTCTTTTTGCTGTTCGGCAATATGAATATGAATTGGCAAATCGCTACCGGTAGCTTCCAGAACATCTTCCATCTGATTCTGGGTAACCGCACGCAGTGAGTGAAAACAGAGACCATGACTAAGCCGCGGATGGTGGCGTACCTGTGCAGCCAGATGTTGTTGTTGTCGTAGATAGTGGTCGACATCCTGAATAAACCGTTTTTGCCCGGCCAATGGGGGCTGCGCACCAAAACCGCTATAGCTGTAAAGCACAGGTAGCATGGTCTGGCCGATACCGGACTGTTCCGCCGCCGCCAGCAGATGGCACAGCATGGCATCGCCTGGGTACGCTTTGCCTTTCGGGTCATGATGCAGATAGTGAAATTCAGCTACCTGACTATATCCGCCTTTGAGCATATCGATATAAAGCCGCGTAGCAATCACCCTGACCTGCTCTGGCGTCAAACGTGCCACCATACGATACATCAGATCGCGCCAGGTCCAGAAACTGTCCTGTGGATCCCCCGCCACTTCAGCCATTCCGGCCATCGCCCGCTGAAAAGCATGTGAATGCAGGTTTGTCATGGCCGGTACCACGATCCCTGACAGGAGGTGGGTGGTTTCGTCGGCAGAAGCATCCCGCGTCACGGTCGAAAACCAACCCTGTTCATCAACATCAAAACGTACATTACGCGCCATACCATCAGGCAACAGCGCACGGGAAGCAAAATAAGCGGGCATGTCACATATCCTGTCAGTGCCATTGTATATACATATACATACACCAAAGCCCACGGTAAATAACATAATGCTTTTTTATGGCTTAACTACCTCTACCGTGTGACCTGCAACGAAAATAAGAAATTCCTATTGCTGTGTGGCTTGCCGAAACAAACCGCTGGCGTATAACTTGTCTATACAAGACTATAACACTAATGGAGCACGCTATGACGCAGCACTGCGACAGCCTGTGGTTCGGGGCTGATCTGGTTACTCTGCGTGATGGCCAGTATCACATCATCAAAGATGGTGCGCTGGCCGTAACGGATGGGCGTATCGTCTGGCTGGGCGAACGCCGCGATATGTCATCCTTTTCTCCCACACACGCTACCGATTTTGGCGGTGGCATCATCACTCCTGGCTTGATTGACTGTCATACTCATCTGGTTTTTGGTGGTGATCGCAGCGGTGAGTTCGAACAGCGTCTGAACGGCGTCAGCTATGCGGATATCGCGGCCCAGGGCGGCGGCATTCTCGCTACCGTCACCGCCACTCGTGCCGCCAATAGTGAAAGTCTGGTACGCTCGGCTCGCTCTCGTCTGCAACCCTTGTTGGCAGAAGGCGTGACCACGATAGAAATAAAATCCGGCTATGGCCTGGATCTCGACAGCGAGCTGAAAATGCTGCGCGTTATCCGGGCGTTGGGTAAGGAAATACCAGCACAGATTCTCGCTACCTGTCTGGCGGCACACGCTATCCCCCCCGAACTGAAGGGACAGGCCGATACCTGGATTGATATCGCCTGTAATCAACTACTGCCCGCCGTGGCCCGTGAAAATCTGGCCGACGCCGTGGATGCGTTCTGTGAACATCTGGCGTTCAGTCCACCACAGGTGGCGCGTCTTTTTGAGGCGGCGAAAGCACACGGACTACCGGTCAAGTTGCATGCAGAACAGCTTTCATCATTACATGGCAGTCAACTGGCGGCCCGATTCACCGCGCTGTCTGCCGATCACCTTGAATACGCCACACCAGACGATGTCGCCGCGATGGCGGCAGCCGGTACAGTCGCCGTTCTGCTGCCGGGCGCCTATTACCTGTTACGGGAAACGCAAACACCGCCAGTCGATTTGTTTCGCCGCTACGGTGTGCCTATGGCTATTGCCAGCGATTGCAATCCCGGCACCTCACCTGCGCTGTCTCTGCGGCTGATGCTAAATATGGCCTGCACTCTGTTTCGTCTGACACCGGAAGAAGCGCTGGCGGGCGTCACTTTGCATGCAGCAAAGGCGCTGGGACTGCAACACAGCCACGGCTCTCTTGAAAGCGGTAAAGTGGCGGATTTTGTGCACTGGCCACTGTCGCGTCCGGCAGAATTGGTGTACTGGTTGGGCGGGCAGCTCGCCTGTACGACAGTTTTCAGAGGAGTAATACGATGATGGAACCTTTTTCTTTTACTGCTGGCGATAGCCCGCTGCTGATCAGTATTCCTCACGCCGGGATCGCACTCACTCCCGAGGTTGCCGACGGGCTGAGTGACGCCGCGCGTCCCTTGCCAGATACCGACTGGCATATTCCACAGCTGTATGCCTTTGCTCACTCGCTCGGTGCCAGCATGCTGGCCGCCACCTATTCGCGGTTTGTTATCGATCTTAATCGACCAGCAGATGATCAGCCACTGTATACCACCGCAACCACCGGTTTATATCCAGACGTCCTGTTTGACGGCACGCCAGCCTTTCAACCGGGGAAAGAACCCCGGCCAGCACAACGCAAAGCGTATCTCGATACCATCTGGCACCCTTACCACCAAAAAATTCAGCAGGAACTGGCCCAAATTAAACAACGGCATGGCTATGCGCTGCTGTTTGACGCCCACTCTATCGCTTCATGCATCCCCCGACTGTTCGACGGCACCTTGCCGGATTTAAATCTGGGCACCAATAACAGCGCCAGTTGTGACGCGAATATTGAGCAGGCGTTGATAACGGTTTGTGAAGCACAGGAGCAGTGGCGTTGGGTGCTTAACGGACGTTTCACCGGCGGCTACATCACTCGCGCTTACGGCCGGCCGGCACAGCACCAACATGCGCTACAACTGGAACTGGCCCAATGTAATTATATGCATGAAACGTTGCCGTTCGACTGGCAGGAAGAAAAAGCCAGTGCCTTACAGACCATGCTGAAAAAAATAATCACGACATTCATGACAACAGCTGAACGCCTTTACCATTGATCACGTTTGTCATTCCGCGGGCTTATCATCGCCGCGGAATGACTGAATCCGAACGATAAAATCACAATAAAGCGTTCGATCACGTCTTTCTCGCAGCATCACGCCTTTTCACCGGTAGGGAAAAATGGTTCAGCAGCGACCATCAAAAGCAATTATGTTGACACAATGCCTGACAGCACGTGCAGGTTCTGACAAAATAGCCGACATTCTCTCCCGTTTTAAAAATGATGGATTTTCTTTCTGATGGTAGCAACGATTATTGATGGTAAAACGATTGCGCAGCAGGTCAAAGACGAAGTCGCTGTGCAGGTAAAACAGCGACTGGCTGAAGGAAAACGCGCTCCGGGCTTGGCAGTCGTGCTGGTGGGAGAGAATCCTGCCTCACAGATTTATGTCGCCAGCAAACGTAAGGTTTGTGAGGAAGTGGGCTTCGTTTCCCGCTCTTATGATTTACCTGCCACAACCACCGAGCCTGAACTGCTGGGGTTGATTGACCAATTAAACGCCGATAAAACCATTGACGGTATTCTGGTTCAGTTACCTCTGCCGGCAGGCATTGACAATACCAAAGTGATTGAGCGCATCGCTCCCGACAAAGATGTGGATGGCTTTCATCCTTACAACGTGGGCCGCCTGTGTCAGCGTGCACCATTACTGCGCCCTTGCACCCCACGCGGTATCGTGACCATGCTGGAACGTTATAATATTGATACCTTCGGGCTAAACGCCGTCGTCGTCGGTGCATCCAATATCGTTGGCCGTCCCATGAGTATGGAATTGCTGCTGGCAGGATGTACCACTACCGTAACCCATCGGTTTACCAAAGATTTACGCCACCATATCGAACACGCCGACTTGCTGGTCGTCGCGGTGGGTAAACCCGGATTTATTCCCGGCGACTGGATTAAACCCGGCGCGATCGTCGTTGATGTTGGGATTAATCGTCTGGAAAATGGGAAAGTCGTCGGCGACGTCGATTTTGAACAGGCGCAGTCACGTGCTTCCTACATTACTCCCGTACCAGGAGGTGTTGGCCCGATGACGGTAGCGACCTTGATTCAAAATACCTTGCAGGCCTGTGAAGAATTTCACGATAACACAACGCGTTAACCTAAAACCTTAAGCAGGAAAGTATGGAAATTTTTCATCTGGAAAATCACCCGCATGTCGAACTGTGCGATTTGCTGAAATTACTGGGCTGGAGTGAAAGCGGCGCTGCTGCAAAACTGGCCATTGCAGCAGGTGAAGTCAGTGTCGATGGACACACAGAAACACGTAAACGCTGCAAAATCGTGGCCGGACAAACCGTCTGTTTCAATGACGCGACGGTAGAAGTCAACGCGTAAAAAAGAAGCCCGGTCAATAAACCGGGCTCCAGATCTGGATGACAAACCTTTTATCGTTCTATACCCGTCATACTTCAAGTTTCAGGTGTGTTGGCTGCGTTCGTTCACCCAAATCACTTATCTGAGTAAGCTCATCGGGATTCACTCTCTTGCCGCCTTCCTGCAACTCGAATTATTTGGGGTATATACCGTTATTTCCGAAACATCCTGAATAAATTCACATATCAAGGATAATGTTCATTGCGCGGCAATGAACGAGTACGATACGAACCATTAATATCAGCAACATCAGCTACTTACGTCGCCAAATGGTTCCCTGTGCCCCATCTTCCAGCACAATCCCCATGTCGTTAAGCCGATCACGGGCTTCATCAGCCAGTGCCCATTTTTTAGCCTGACGTGCATCATTACGCTGCTTGATCAATGCTTCAATTTCACTGACTTCATTCGTGTCAGCCCCAGCGCCATTTTGCAGGAAAAGTTCCGGATCCTGTTCCAGCAGCCCAAGAACTTTAGCCAGTTTACGCAACTCAGCCGCCATCGCATCAACGGCCTGCGGATCTTCCGCTTTCAGTCGGTTAACCTCGCGTGCCATGTCAAACAACACCGAATACGCTTCCGGCGTATTAAAGTCATCATTCATCGCATCACGAAAGCGGGCTTCAAAGACATCGCCGCCTTTCGCTTCTGCATCAGCATTCGTGCCACGCAATGCGGTGTACAGACGATCCAGCGCGGCACGGGCCTGCTTTAAATTTTCTTCGCTGTAATTCAGTTGACTGCGATAGTGACCGGACATCAGAAAATAACGGATGGTTTCCGCATCGTAATACGCCAGCACATCACGCACAGTGAAAAAATTATTCAGGGATTTGGACATCTTTTCCCGATCAACCATCACCATGCCGGAATGCATCCAGTAATTCACATACTCGCCACCATGTGCACAGGTGGACTGGGCAATTTCGTTTTCATGATGTGGGAACATCAGGTCTGAGCCACCGCCATGAATATCAAAATGCTCGCCCAACTGTTTGCAGTTCATGGCGGAACACTCAATATGCCAACCTGGACGACCGTCTCCCCACGGGGAAGACCAGCTTGGTTCACCCGGCTTGGACATCTTCCACAACACAAAATCCATCGGATTACGTTTAACTTCAGCGATTTCGACCCGTGCTCCCGCTTTCAACTGTTCCAGATCCTGACGGGACAAAACACCATAGCCCGGTGCGGTATCCACAGAAAACATGACATCGCCATTTAACGCAACATAAGCGTGTCGGCGAGCAATCAATTTCTCGACCAGCGCAATAATTTCGGCAATATGGCGTGTGGCCCTGGGTTCTTCATCAGGGCGCAGAATATTAAGTGCGTCAAAATCCGCATGCATTTCGGCGATCATTCGGTTGGTCAACTGCTCATAAGATTCGCCATTTTCTGCGGCGCGCTTGATGATTTTGTCATCAATGTCCGTGATATTTCGGACATACTTCAGCGAATACCCCAGATACCGCAGATAACGAGCCACAACGTCAAACGCGACAAAGGTACGTCCATGACCGATATGGCACAGGTCATAAACCGTTATCCCGCACACATACATGCCGACGTTACCAGCGTGGATGGGTTTGAATTCCTCTTTTTGGCGACTCAGGGTATTAAAAATCTTTAGCATCGGGGTATTCCATGATATTCGCAGGATATGAAAATCACTGTTGGTTCTCAGTGAGAAAAAAATAAACGCTTTCTGGGTGTATTACCCAACAGTGTATTGAAACCTGAACCCTGCTCTATTGCAAGCGTACAAGTGCAAGACCGATACCTTGTCGGCGCGCTATTTCCTATTGAGCGTAACATACTTAATCTTCAGCAAAACTGATCATCACAGAGATAAAAAAAGCCTGATCACATGATCAGGCCTGATATAAATACTTTCTGTTCCAGACAGAAAATTAACGCCAGCGAGGATTCGACATCACAGAATATTTACCGCTGCCAAGTAATGCGATAACAATCCCGGCAAAGAAATAAACCGCCACATTTTCAGCACCCCAGGCACCGGTTTTCTCCAGCATGAAGAGAGACTCTGGTTCAGCCAGCAACAGTGCCACCACCATCGTGAAACAGAACCCCAACGCAGACAAACGGGTCAGTATTCCCAAAATCATGAACAGAGGGGCAACAACCTCTCCCAGATAGACGCCATAGCCGATAAAGGCTGGAAAACCATGCGCAGTCAACATGCCCTGAATACCGCTGATTCCCTCCAACAATTTATGCGTGCCATGGAACAGCATCAGGATACTGAATGACAAACGAAGAATCAGTTTTCCGCAATCCGGTCGATTTAATAGGCTATTAATCCGGTCAATCATAGTTCATTCATCCTAGTCAGTTAATGTTAACGGGAGTCAATTTCAGTAGCATATAGGTTACGGTTTCAAAAATGTAAAGAATAGTCGTGCTTAGTTAAATTTTAATATGGTATAACTAAAATCTTATTCAATTTAACTATTTTAATTAACAATTTTACTGCAAATAATTTGAATCAATATTCATTAATGGATTACTCTGACGCCATTCCCGGCGTTATCTCTCCCTCTGCTGCTGACGCAACCATTCAGTTATGTTATAAGAGCGCTCTTGATGGCTCACCACCATGATGAGAACATCTTTCCATATCTATCTACCTATGACCAAGTAGGATTTATTACTATGATCACGTTTCATACTAACCACGGCGATATCGTCATCAACACTTTCGCTGATAAAGCACCGATTACCGTAGAAAATTTCCTGAATTACTGCCGTAGCGGTTTTTATGACAACACCATTTTTCATCGTGTAATTAATGGTTTCATGATTCAAGGTGGTGGTTTTACGTCGGGCATGGAGCAAAAAAAGACCAACGACCCTATCAAAAACGAAGCCAACAACGGCTTGAAAAACACCAGTGGTACACTGGCGATGGCACGGACGAATGATCCGCATTCCGCTACCGCACAGTTTTTCATCAACGTCGTGGATAACGATTTCCTGAACTTCCGTTCAGAGCAGGCCGATGGCTGGGGTTACTGCGTATTTGCTGAAGTGGTCGACGGTATGGACGTCGTTGAAAAGATCAAAACCGTAGCAACAGGTCGTAGCGGTATGCATCAGGATGTGCCAAAAGAAGACGTTGTGATTACTCACGTGACTATTAGCGAGTAATTCCTGCTGCATGGCAACGTTATTTATTGGCGATCTGCATTTAAGCATTCATGAACCGGCGGTTACTGCCGGTTTTCTGCGTTTTATACGTGAGGATGCTTCTCAGGCGGATGCACTTTATATTCTTGGCGATTTATTTGACGCCTGGATCGGTGATGACGACCCACAACCTCTGCACCTGGTTGTTGCACAGGCTTTGCAGTCATTACACCAACAAGGCGTTCCCTGCTATTTCATTCATGGCAACCGGGATTTCCTGCTGGGCAAGGTTTTCGCCGGCCAGAGCGGTATCACATTGTTGCCGGAAGAAAACATGATAGAACTGTATGGTCGCCGTTTTCTCGTGTTGCATGGCGATACATTATGTACCGACGATCAGGATTATCAACGCTTTCGCCGCCGGGTACACAACCCATTAATACAACGTCTGTTTCTGCTGCTACCACTACGTATACGTCTGCGTATTGCCGCCAATATGCGGGCAGCCAGCCAACGAGCCAACCAAACCAAGTCTATGCAGATTATGGATGTCAATCCACAGCAGGTAATAGCGCGCCTACGGCACTATCAGGTTGACGGCATGATTCATGGCCATACTCATCGCCCGGAGATTCACGTCATCAGAGCGGAAGGCATCACCGCGCAGCGGGCCGTGCTCGGTGCCTGGCATCATCAGGGTTCAATGATCAAAGTTACCCCGCAGGATATCGAACTGATTTCTTTTCCTTTCTAAGCTGACGTTTTAGCGTCGTTTTCACTGAAACTCCCTTTTTCATCGTTACGCAACCGTTTTCCTTGCTATGGGCTCATGGTATGCTCTACGCCCTCGCTGGCAGAGCCCATATGGCTGGCTGGCGATGCTGCACATCACCATGCGCAATCTATAGGCGCCATGCACAATCACAGGAGCATTACAGGCATGTCATCCAACGCCGCCCCGGCCAAAATCGCCATCGTTATGGGTTCAAAGAGTGACTGGGCCACCATGCAGTTTGCTGCGGAAATCCTCACTACACTGCATCTTCCCTATCACATTGAAATCGTCTCTGCACACCGTACACCCGATAAACTGTTCCGTTTTGCAGAACAGGCCGCGGGAAACGGCATTGATGTCATTATCGCTGGCGCGGGTGGTGCAGCTCATTTACCGGGTATGCTGGCAGCCAAAACACTACTTCCCGTACTCGGTGTACCGGTACAAAGTGCTGCGTTGAATGGCGTGGATAGTCTTTACTCTATCGTGCAGATGCCGCGAGGTATTCCAGTCGGAACGCTGGCGATCGGTAAAGCAGGCGCCGCTAATGCAGCACTGCTGGCCGCCCAGATTCTGGCTCTGCACGACAGTGCTCTGGCATCCCGGCTGGCCGGCTGGCGTCAGAGCCAGACCGATGACGTCCTCAACCATCCCGATCCACGGGAGGATGCATGAAGCCTGTTTGCGTTCTTGGCAACGGCCAGTTGGGCCGCATGTTACGTCAGGCTGGAGAGCCGTTGGGTATCGCCGTCTATCCGGTTGGCCTGGATGCCGAACCAGAATCAGTACCGTTTCAACACAGTGTCATTACCGCGGAAATAGAGCGCTGGCCGGAAACGGCATTGACCAGAGAATTAGCCCGACACACTGCTTTCGTCAATCGGGATATTTTCCCTTTGTTGGCCGACCGTTATACCCAGAAAAGATTGCTGGACGAACTGAAACTCGCCACCGCTCCCTGGCAATTACTTGCCAGTAGTGATGAATGGTCATCCATTTATTCAGCTCTCGGTGAACTGGCCATCGTCAAACGCCGTGTGGGCGGCTACGATGGCCGGGGTCAGTGGCGCCTGCACCCCGGTGAAGAAACTGCTCTGCCGGCCGACTGCTATGGAGAGTGCATCGTTGAACAGGGTATTCATTTTTCAGGTGAAGTGTCACTGGTTGGTGCCCGTAACACACAAGGTCAATGTGTATTCTATCCTCTGACCCACAACCTGCATCAGGACGGTATTCTGCGTGCCAGCGTCGTATTACCCACACCACAACCGCATCTGCAACAACAAGCGGAACTGATGCTTTCGGCCATTATGAACCGGCTTGGTTATGTTGGCGTGATGGCAATGGAGTGCTTTATCGTCGGAGAACGGCTGTTAATTAATGAACTGGCGCCACGGGTGCACAATAGCGGACACTGGACACAAAACGGGGCTTCTATCAGTCAGTTTGAGCTGCATCTGCGCGCCATTCTGGATCTGCCACTTCCGTTACCGGTAATCACTGCACCTTCCGTGATGGTCAATCTGATTGGCACGGCAGTAAATACCGATTGGCTGGCCTTACCGTTGGTACATTTACATTGGTATGAGAAAGAGGTCCGTCCGGGGCGTAAAGTCGGTCACCTGAATCTCAACCATCCTGACAGTGCCCAATTGTGTCAGACCTTACAGTTACTGGCACCTTTACTATCAGAAGAGTACCAACCCGGATTACAGTGGGCGCAGCAATCGTTGTCAACGTAATCCCATAGCATAAAAAGGCGGGTACGAACGGTACCCGCTTTTGTGGCGCTCGGTACCACCGAAAGGATCAGCCCGTATCGGAAAACGCAGCTTACGGTTGTGTGTTAAACCACCAGATGTGATTAACATTGTTTTTTTAACGTGACATCATGAAGTTTGGGTCTATTATTTATCCGCTTAATAATTGATTTATTAAAAACATAATCTTACTTAAAACGAATTGATTATTTATTTAGTTAGTTACTTCTCACCTAAAACACTTAATTAACGCATCAACAAAGAGACGTTAGAAATAAATATTTTAAAGTATCATTGTTGATGTTTTATTTTTAATATGGTTTAATTAAAATAATTCTTTTCAATTCATTTATGTGATCACCACAATATTATTTACTGACCGCCACGATATAGAATGCCGCCACACAACAGATTCACTCAATCAACATGATTTTTATCTTTTGTTCATAACTTATCCCTGTATTGGCGATAGGCCGATACTGTACTTTTTATAGTCTGTGTTCACCTAGGAGAAACAAACATGAGCACGATTCAAGAAAGCAGCCAGGTGCTTGAGCAGGCTTCCAGCTGGCGCAAGAGCGATACTGTCTGGATGCTTGGCCTCTATGGTACGGCCATTGGTGCAGGTGTGTTATTTCTGCCCATCAATGCGGGTATTGGCGGCTTAATTCCACTCATTATCATGGCTATTATTGCTTTCCCAATGACCTATTTTTCTCACCGCGCTTTATGCCGTTTTGTCTTATCCGGAAAAAAAGGAGGTGAAGATATTACGGAAGTCGTTGAAGAACATTTCGGCGTCGGCGCTGGTAAATTAATCACTCTGCTTTATTTTTTCGCTATCTACCCGATACTACTGGTTTATAGTGTCGCTATTACCAATACGGTAGACAGTTTTATTACGCACCAGATGCATTTATCTTCACCGCCGCGAGCTATTTTATCGTTAGTATTAATTCTGGCATTAATGTTCATTGTTCGTTTGGGCGAAGCGATGATTGTTAAAGCAATGAGCGTGCTGGTTTATCCATTTGTTGTTATTCTGATGTGGCTGGCGGTATATTTAGTTCCGCACTGGAATACTTCTGTTTTTGAAAATATTTCCTTAACCAATAACACCACGGGCAATGGTTTACTGGCAACCCTGTGGCTGGCTATTCCGGTTATGGTGTTCTCCTTTAACCACTCACCGATTATTTCTTCCTTTGCGGTAGCCAAACGCAAGGAGTACGGCGAAGGCGCTGAAAAGAAATGCTCACGCATTCTCTCTTACAGCCACATCATGATGGTACTGACAGTCATGTTCTTCGTGTTCAGTTGCGTACTGACACTGTCTCCGGCCGAACTGATGGAAGCCAAAATACAGAACATCTCCATTTTGTCCTACCTGGCAAACCATTTTAACAACCCGGTAATGGGCTATCTGGCGCCGGTTATCGCGACCATTGCCATCTCTAAATCGTTTCTCGGTCACTACCTCGGTGCCAGTGAAGGCTTTAACGGCATGGTTGTGAAATCACTGCGCAGCAGAAACAAAATCATCTCTTCAGTAAAACTGAACCGGTTAACAACACTGTTCATGCTGGCCACAACCTGGTTGGTGGCAACATTGAACCCCAGCATTCTGGGTATGATCGAAACACTGGGCGGCCCGGTTATTGCCTGCTTGCTGTTCCTGATGCCGATGTACGCCATTCAGAAAGTCCCCGCCATGAAAAAATACAGCGGAAAAATAAGCAACGTGTTCGTCACCATCATGGGGCTGATTGCTATCACCGCTATCGTTTATACCCTGTTCGGCTAACCGGAAAGACCATTTCCCACCGTTATTGATGTATGCACCACAACGCCGGTAATCAGACCGGCGTTTCTCAAAGGAATACCCTATGGTCAGCGTATTTGATATTTTCAAAATTGGTATCGGCCCTTCCAGTTCGCATACCGTTGGCCCGATGAAAGCTGGCAACATGTTCACGGATGATCTGGTCAGTAAATCACTTATTTCATCGGTTTCCAGCATTGTGGTTGACGTTTATGGTTCGTTGTCACTAACCGGCAAAGGCCACCACACCGATATTGCCATCATTATGGGGCTGGCGGGAAACTTGCCCGACAGTGTCGATATTGATGCTATCCCGGCGTTTATTCAGCAAGTACAGCAAACCCGTCGACTGCCATTACTCAATGGTCAGTACGACGTCAGCTTCCCATTGGAAACTGCCCTGCGATTCCAGGCGGAAAATCTGCCATTACATGAAAATGGCATGACCGTCAGTGCCTTTAACGCCCAGCAGAAACTGCTATACAGCAAAACCTATTACTCCATTGGCGGTGGTTTTGTGGTCGACCAGGAAAATTTTGGTAAAGTCGTCACTACGGAGGAGAGCGTCCCTTACCCGTTCTACTCCGCACAAAAACTGTTGCGTCATTGTCATGATAACTGCCTGTCACTCTCCGCTATCGTGATGAAAAATGAAATTGCCCTGCATGGACGTGAAACCATCGAGCACTATTTTGCCGAGGTCTGGCAAACCATGCAGAACGGCATTCATCGCGGCATGAATACCGAAGGTGTACTGCCTGGCCCGCTGCGGGTTCCCCGCCGGGCTTCCGCCCTGCATCGCTTACTGTTCATCAATGATCGGTTCTCCAACGATCCGATGGACGGAATGGACTGGGTCAATATGTTTGCCATGGCTGTTGCGGAAGAGAACGCCGCCGGTGGCCGGGTAGTCACCGCACCGACCAACGGCGCCTGTGGAATCGTTCCCGCCGTGCTGGCCTATTACGATCACTTTATTCAACCCGTCACACCCGAGGCGTATCTGCGCTATTTCCTGGCGGCAGGCGCCATCGGCCTACTGTATAAAATGAATGCCTCTATTTCCGGTGCAGAAGTCGGTTGCCAGGGCGAAGTTGGTGTGGCCTGCTCCATGGCAGCGGCAGGTCTGGCTGAGCTGCTGGGAGCCAATCCGGAACAGGTCTGCGTCGCCGCAGAAATCGGTATGGAACACAATCTGGGGCTGACCTGTGACCCGGTAGCCGGCCAGGTACAGGTGCCTTGCATTGAGCGTAACGCGATTGCCGCAGTAAAAGCGATCAATGCCGCCCGGATGGCGATGCGTCGTACCAGCGAACCACGCGTTTCTCTCGATAAAGTGATTGAAACCATGTACGAAACCGGGAAAGACATGAACGCCAAATACCGCGAAACATCACGCGGTGGACTGGCGATCAAAGTCGTGTTGTGTGAATAACACCAGGGAAGTTGTGTAATCGCAGGAAAGTATGGAAAGTACCCGCGCCAGGGATGGCGCAATTCAGACTGGCAAGGAGGATATTATCTGCTCTTTACAAGACCGTGCGTTCTACTGTTGGCCCGATTTTAGCAACCATAAAATGAGTTTGACGACAAAGCACATATCACGGCGATAATGGAGAGATCGCAAAAACGCGGTAAGCGCTTCCCTATAAGCTCTAGCCTCGCTATATCTGGCGCGGGTGTTTTACCCTTTCTACTCATTATCACCGTTCTGACGCTGTACATAGGTTTGTCAGCGGTCTAAATAAAAAATGGCTAATGTTTAAAAGCATTAGCCATTTTTTATGACCGTAAACGGGGCGTTACTTCTTTTCGCTATCCGGTCTGGACCAGATGATATTATTTTCAGCCGCAGAAACATACCAATCCACTGTGTTACTGGAAGGCGGTACAATCGGTTCACTTTTAATGATTTTGGCCGGAAAAACCGGAGCTTTCTTGCGGATACGCAGTGGGGCGCGTTGTTTCCCACCACTCAGTTGCGCATTGAATGACTCCACCTCGGCATCAAACAAAACACCGTCCAACTGATGCAGACGATTCAATCCACGCAAAATACATAACAAACTACTCAGCGTAATGGATTCACCCATTTCAGCGCGCTTGATCGTGGCAATGCCCAGGCCGGCCCGTTCAGCCAAATCGACCTGAGACAGACGTTGCTGGATGCGGGCATCTTTTATCCTCCGGCAAAGCTCGGTAATAATTTCGCTTTCATTCATTGTGTTAAATCTCATGCTGCCCGCCATTTGTAGCCAAGGTTGAAAACACGCACATTTTATCATCAACGCCTCAAAGGGTACTGACAATTACCCAACAACCTGACAGATATTGGATGTACATCAAGTATTCATAAGAAAAACGTATGAAGGCTACCCGAAACGTCCGGTGATGTAATACCACAAGGAATGAAGGAATGAACGCCACGACTTTCCGCCAACCGCTTCCTATCACAATACGATGTATCAGGTGATCAATTCACGCCCGACGCCGATTCAGTAATTTGTTGTTTATCTCTGTCATCTCTATTTTCGTCATTGTGGGTGAGTTATCCTGATCCCAGGATAAAATCGGGTAACATATGCTGCCTTTACACCCATAATATGACAATGGTAAGTCTGTTTACACTTTCGTGCTTATCGTCATAAATCCGCCACAATACAAATAGATAGTAGAACCATATCAGTAAAAATAGTTTAACGGGGTAATAATGAGTCAGGACAAACTCTGCCTAGATAAAGAGTTGAGTTGGTTATCTTTCAATGAACGTGTACTTCAGGAAGCTGCGGATAAAACCAATCCTTTGATTGAGCGCATGCGTTTTCTTGGTATTTACTCCAACAATCTGGATGAATTTTATAAAGTTCGCTTTGCCGATCTTAAACGCCAGATTCTGATTAGCGAAGAAACCGGCTCAGCCAGTGGAATGCGCCACCTGTTAGGGAAAATTCAGGCTCGCGTACTAAAAACCGACCAGCTATTTGACAATCTTTACAATGAGCTCCTGCTGGAGATGGCCCGCAATCAAATTTTCCTGGTGAATGAACGTCAGGTGTCGACCACTCAGCAAGAGTGGCTACGGGATTATTTCAGGCAACATCTACGTCCGCACATTACGCCGATTCTGATCTTGCCCGAAACCAATCTGGTACAGTTTCTGAAAGATGATTACACCTATCTGGCGATTGAAATCATTCGTGGCGAACATACCAATTATGCGTTGCTGGAGATCCCATCGGATAAAGTCCCTCGTTTTGTCGATTTGCCGCCGGAAGCTCCCCGGCGCCGAAAAACCATGATCCTGATTGATAACATTCTGCGTTACTGTCTGAATGATATCTTCAAGGGCTTTTTCGATTACGACACACTCAACGCCTACTCCATGAAAATGACGCGTGACGCCGAATACGATTTGGTCACGGAGATGGAATCCAGCCTGTTGGAACTGATGTCTTCCAGTTTGAAACAGCGACTTACAGCCAAACCAGTACGTTTTGTCTATCAGCGTGACATGCCGGACGCGATGGTGGAATGCCTGCTGGGCAAGCTGGGTATATCCTCTTATGATTCGGTAATCCCGGGCGGACGTTACCATAACTTCAAGGATTTCATCGGGTTTCCAAATGTTGGCCGGGCCAATCTGGTTAACAAACCACTACCACGGTTGCGTCATGTCTGGTTCAGCAAGTTCCGCAACGGATTTGATGCCATTCGTGAGCAAGACATACTGCTTTATTACCCTTATCACACCTTTGAACATGTGCTGGAAATGCTGCGTCAGGCGTCATTCGACCCCAACGTGTTATCCATAAAAATCAATATTTACCGGGTGGCAAAGAACTCCCGTATTATTAATTCGATGATTCATGCCGCACACAACGGCAAAAAGGTCACGGTGGTCGTAGAATTGCAGGCACGTTTCGATGAAGAAGCCAACATCCACTGGGCCAAGCGTCTGACTGAAGCCGGTGTGCACGTCATTTTCTCCGTACCGGGGCTCAAAATTCACGCCAAGTTATTTCTGATTTCCCGTCGGGAAGGGGAAAATATTGTGCGCTATGCCCATATTGGTACCGGTAATTTTAATGAAAAAACGGCCCGCTTATACACCGATTATTCGTTGCTGACCGCCGACGAGCGTATCACCAACGAGGTGCGCCGGGTATTTAACTTCATCGAAAACCCTTATCGCCCAGTCAGTTTTGACCATCTATTGGTTTCACCTCAGAATTCTCGCGCCCGGCTATATCAATTAATCGATCATGAAATAGCCAATGCGGCATCAGGTATTGAGTCCGGCATCACTCTGAAAATCAACAATCTGGTGGATAAAGGACTGGTAGACCGTCTATATGCAGCTTCCAGCGCGGGTGTCAAAATCAATTTATTGATACGCGGAATGTGTTCTTTGATTCCAGAACTCCCCGGAATCAGCGATAATATCCGCGTTATCAGTATTGTGGACCGCTATTTGGAGCATGATCGCGTCTATGTTTTCCACAATGGCGGCGATAAGAAGGTATTTCTCTCTTCTGCTGACTGGATGACACGTAATATTGATTACCGTATCGAAGTCGCGGTAGAAATCCTTGATCAGACACTCAAGGAACGCGTGCTGAAGATTCTAGAGCTGCTGTTCAGCGATACGGTCAAAGCCCGCGTGATCGATAAAGAAATGAGCAATCAATATGTTACCCGCGGTAACCGGCGCAAAGTACGCGCCCAAAGTGCCATCTATGATTATATCAAAGCGCTTGAGCAATCCGGAGAGTAAGCCTGACCCATGCCGTTAATGAATAGTAATACCGAGCAACCTCAGGAATTCGCTGCCATCGATCTCGGCTCCAATAGTTTCCATATGGTAGTGGCCCGCGTTGTCAACGGAGCGCTACAGGTACTAAGCCGTTTAAAACAGCGCGTGCATCTGGTCGGCGGACTGGACAGTAATAACATGTTGAGTGAAGAGTCTATCGAGCGCGGTCTCAGCACGCTGGCCTTGTTTGCCGAACGGTTACAAGGCTTTCCAGCACCCAATGTGTCAATTGTCGGCACTCACGCCCTGCGTCAAGCAGCCAACTCACAAGAATTTCTGCATCGTGCAGCTAAAATAATCCCTTATCCCATTGAAATCATTTCTGGTCATGAAGAGGCCCGTCTGATTTTTATGGGCGTGGAGCATACCCAGCCGGAAAAAGGTCGTAAGCTGGTACTCGATATTGGTGGTGGTTCGACAGAGCTGGTGATCGGTGAAGATTTCGAGCCAATACTGGTGGAAAGCCGGCGAATGGGTTGTGTCAGTTTTGCCAGGCAATTCTTTCCGAATGGCGAGATAAGCGAAAACAATTTTAAACGTGCCCGTTTGTCCGCGGCGCAAAAGCTGGAAACATTATCCTGGGAATACCGTATTTACGGTTGGGATTACGCGCTGGGAGCCTCTGGCACCATCAAGGCAACGCATGAAATTCTGGTCGCTATGGGAGAAAAAGACGGATTGATCACGCCGGATCGGCTGGAAATGTTACGCACTCAGATCCTGCAGTTTAAAAATTTCAAATCCCTCAGTTTGCCCGGACTTATGGAAGATCGTCAGACTGTACTGGTGCCCGGCTTGGCTATTCTATGCGGGATTTTTGATGCGCTCGCTATTAAGGAACTTCGTCTTTCCGACGGTGCTCTGCGCGAAGGCGTCCTGTATGAAATGGAAGGTCGTTTCCGGCATCAGGATATCCGGATCCGTACTGCTCAAAGCCTTGCCAGCCATTACAATATCGACCGTGAGCAGGCTCGACGAGTACGGGAAACTACCGATCTGCTATATGCCCAGTGGGCCAGACAAAGTACAACGCTGGCCAACCCACAGTTGGAAGCCATTCTAAAATGGGCCGCCATGCTGCACGAAGTTGGTCTGGGTATTAATCATAACGGCATGCATCGCCATTCAGCCTATATTCTGCAAAATACAAACTTGCCAGGATTTAATCAGGAACAACAACTGTTGCTATCGCTGATTGTACGTTTGCATCGCAAAGCCATCAAACTGGAAGAGTTGCCCCGCTTCAACCTTTTCAAAAAGAAACAGTACCTGCCGATGGTGCAGCTGCTTCGTTTAGCTACCTTGTTAAACAATCAACGACAAGCCACTACCACGCCGAAAACACTGCGCCTTATAGTCAGTGACAATATCTGGAAACTGTTTTTCCCCAGTGGATTTTTTACACAGAACACGCTGGTACAGCTTGATCTGGAACGGGAACAGGAATACTGGCAAGGCGTGAATGGTTGGAGACTACAGATCGAAGAAGAACAAGCCTGACCAAACTGCCTGGCTGACGGTGCAGTAACCAGGTAACCCGACGCCAGCCAGCAGGAAGTCCATATCTCCTTCGTCTTTCACGTTGCAGAGGTGATGACATCTTCAGTTACTTGGCCCATCTCCGGGCCTCGTGATTCTCATTTCATCGGGATTTTGTTCACAAAGTGCGATCTATCGGTGCTGTTTCCCCATAACTACCTCGCTTTTACTCAACATACATTGACCACACCTCAAGCTTGTGCCTAAATTAATAACAGCGAATGTTCGCTTTCATCTGGAGAATAAAAGGTTAATGTCCACGATTACCCATAGACGACGAATATCAATCCGTCATCGACGAAGGAGTAGCAGTGTTGCTCGTACAGTACTCATGATAAGTTTTATCATTCTTCTAGGCCGCGTCACCTATTCTGCCATTGGCGCATTTTTCCTCCATCAGGACAAGCAGCAAGAGTTCGTTGAACAATCTCTTATTACTGCTGACAACGCGACTCCCCCCAAACGAGAATAAGTACCGATCGTTTTTCAATGCTGACGCCAACTGCGGTGTTGCCTGTGCATCGGCCCATGGTTTTGTGCTGCGTGATAGTTCTTCTCTTCCCGCAATGAATACCTGTCCAACTTTTCCCAGTCCGGAAACGTATTGATACCGACCAGGCCGGATCAAACGGACTGTTCTGAATCATCACCGTTGGATCACCCACTCCGCACCTGCTATAAATTAATCATCTCAAGATAGAGGTAAATAGCATGGCTAGCGGCTGGTCTAATGATGGTGCGGTTCAGGAGCAAATTGATGCTACCGTTGATTATGCTATTGCTCATGCTCGCAATCAGCTTCACCACGGGGAAAGTGCACAGCACTGTGACGAATGTGGTCAACCGATCCCTGAAGCACGCCGTAAGGCACTACCTGGCGTCCGATATTGTATTGACTGCCAGGCACTGATTGATAAAAAGCAGCGTTTGAACAGCGGCTATAACCGGCGCGGCAGCAAAAACAGCCAACTGAGATAGTTCGCCCAAAACGCTATCTCTTTACGAAACAGCGTCTTGAACATCTATTTACCCCATTAGCGCACCACCAGCACGGTAGTTTTTGCATGACGGACGATAGCCGCCGCATTGGAACCCAATAGATAGGTTTTTACATTGGGACGTCGTGAACCAACCACAATAAGATCTGCTTCTATCTCATCGGCCAATTCCAGCACTTCATCTCTGGGCGTACCGAAACTGAGGCTATGAGACAGACGTTCAGGTGGCAGATCTATTGTCTTAATAATGGCATGTAACTTTTCATCAGCTTTGACTACCGCTTCATTCTCAAACTCCTTGATACCAAAGGAGTAAGCGGACATAAAAGCGGAAGCATCGGGAAGCGCGTGGAAAAGATGCAGTGTTGCACCAGCGATTTTCGCCAGCATAACCGCATGGGAAAGCGCTTTTTGGGTCAGTTCTTCTTCTTCAAGATCTATGGGCACTAAAATGGTCTTATACATAACAGCCCCCTTCGTTGTTAACACTTACAGAGACAGATTATCCCCACTTTTGCTGCGGCAAAACCACTTCGTCATGCATTTGTGAAGCGGCTCGACATTCAGAATAAAATCAATAATAAATAAAAAACAAATAGTTATGATGATATTATTTGATAAGCGGCAAAAAGAGATTTAGGCTTACCCAGGAATAAAATTCCTGTAACCATGCGGATGACATTAACCGAGCCACTTCATATGCCCAAAAATACTGACGACCTTTTTCTTCGCCTGTCTCGTTCTACATTTCGCCAGCGTTTTCATCTTGGTACTAAAGAGACGACTTATTGCTACGCTAAGGGTAAAAGCGTTATAGCCGAACATGCGGCAGATTTCATTGCCAAACGCTTGGCACCGGCTGAACCCGACAACGACGGCAAACAAACTCCAATGCGCGGACATCCGGTTTTTATTGCCCAACATGCCACGGCAACCTGCTGTCGAGGATGCCTGTGCAAATGGCACAATATTAGTCAACATCATCCTTTAAGCGACGAAGAACAGCGCTACATAGTCTCTGTCATTCTGCAATGGATTGAAAACGACCTTCAGCACGGCTCAATTGACCGAAAATAACTTACTGTGCTTTCGTCGCCCACTCCGCCAGAATCTGCCAGGTATCTTTTACCAACAGAGTATTCCCAGGAATAATAAAATCGCACCAGACATCGTTATGTTGAGCAATTAATTGCTCTGCACTAACAACCCGTCGGTCGGCAGTAGTATGCGCATCACCAGCAACCGTCATTGCATAACCACGACTGGCCGCATTTTTAATTGTGGCATCTACACAGTAATCTGTAGCGCAGCCACACACTGTCAGATGAGTGATACCACGTTGAGCCAGTTCATCACTCAGTGTAGTGCGATAAAACGCATCACAGGCAGTTTTAGTGACATAAATTGCGTTTTCCGGCTGGCGAATTTCAGGCAAGAGTTTCCATTCATGGCTACCAGGCAACATACCGTCTTCCGTATGCTGAACAAAAATGGTTTGTTCAGCCGCATCAATAAGCTGATTTATTCGGCCGACAACGATGGTCTGATGATAACGAGGCGTGGAGAACACCGCATTTTGCATATCAATCACAAGCAATACCTGCATTTTTCCCCCTAAATAATGAAATATACACTAAATAATTCGAGTTGCAGGAAGGCGGCAAGCGAAGGCATCCCGATGAGCTTACTCAGGTGTAAGTGATTCAGGTAACAAATCTGCCGGGAGCAGATTTGAATGCTGCTGGCAACGGCCCTAGGGGCGAGGCCCAAGCACGGATCGAATAATTGAGTACAGCCAACACGCATACAACGTGAAGTATGACGAGTATAAATACTTTCGTTGCACATCCGCGAGAATAATCCATGTTCCATTGGTCTTTTTGATTGCACCAAAACGATTACCCCAGCCGCTCCAAATGATGGCCTTCAGCTTGGACTGGGAATATGCGAAATCGAAGTCGGGCCGTCAAGTGGATTTATACTCCAGGCACCTGGTACTCCGGATATGGCATGCGATCTGAGAGGAATATCATCCAGCAGAAACGATTGATGTGACATATCACCAGCATGTATACATAAACTGCATGCTTCATGCTGTTAGCGCGGCTGCTGAGTGAAGAGCAGGCAGCATGGGGTCGAGGGTAATGTAGACCATGCCAGTGGAGATTTTCCTGTCCACGTCACCGCGCGCGATGTCCTGGGTGGACACTGAACCATCGCAGCCAAGCAGTGAGTCGTTGGCGATGGCCTTTCCCTCGTCTTTGGCCTTGAAGATCAACGACACAGTACCGAAAAGGCTGGATTGTCTGTGGCCAATCCAGTCAGCATCACTGGGCGAACGAAAGCCCCCTTGAATGGTACTCAACTTGTTAAAATACCACCCATTCTGCATTTCCTCATTTATACCCAAATTACAGTATGTTAGGTCTGACAATTAAATCCTCTCCTTGTGCCATAATTAAAAACATAAGAATGGGTAATGATAAGGGAGCAATATGCCCGGAGATCGTCGCGTCGGATTAGTTGCTGTGGGTGTCAATCGAACAGGCGTCCTTACGCTTGAAGAGCTTAAAGGTGCAGCTGCAGGAGCCCATGAATTTGCTGACTGGCTGAGGCAACAGACTTTATTTGGTGTCGAACCGATAATAAAGGTAATCACTGACGACGAAGGGCCAGTGACATCGCGCAATATTCAGAATGCCGTCCAGGAGATGATCAACGACGGTGGGCTCGATCTGATGATCCTCTATTTCTCAGGGCATGGCATCGTAAAAAATGGTGATAGTGAACAGGTTCTGTTATCCGAAGTCAGTCAGTATCCTGATGAAGCCATTGACATCACCGCGACTATCAAACAGGCGCAAAAGCTCCGCATTCCCCATATTGTCATTATCAGTGATGCATGCCGTAATGCGGTTGATCCATTTGGTCCGCTTGGACAAGTCTCTGGCAAAACGGCCATTTTATCAACGTCGTTCAAAGGGGTGAGAAGACCAAAAGTAGATGTATTTTATGCAACAGAGCCCTCCCAAACCGCGAAAGAGTACAAAGGTAACGGATTTTTTACCCAGGTCCTGCTTGAGGCGCTAATTGAAAGCCCCCCAGATGTATGTGAGCAGTGGCCAGGATTTTCCACGCCCGTCATACCTACCTGGCGGCTGGAAGATTATCTCTATGAGCTGGTACCGACCCGTGCGCATCAGCATATGCCAAGTTTTGATCAATTTCCCCAAATTGATACCTCGTCCAGACAACCTCTTTTCCTGGGTTATCCAATGCCAAAACAGGCGGACTCTCCAGTATCAGTCGGTATCCCGGATCAATTTAATGCTGATTTTCTCAAGCAAGGTGAGGATGTCGACATGTTTCTTCATTCAGAGAAACAGAACCGGCTTCATGATAATGAGTTCCCCACAAAAAGGGCCAATCTCGCCAATACAGGTGAATATCGCAAAATCATTGGCCTGAAAAATCTCAAACCTTCCCCTGCACGCAGGCGTAGCGAAGCATTCGTGAAACTGACGAGTTCTCTGAATAAAAACCGTGTCATTCCTGATAACCTACTCGATGAGGCGGGAATCAATGAAGAAGTACAACGGAATCTGAAAACATCCCGCGCATCACACTCGCTCCAATTTATGACTGGCTATTATATTACTGGCGCAGAAGTGACTCAGGTACTGGATTGTAGTGGACGTTCCCTCTCAATTCAGACCATTGACCATGCCTTACATAGTGTGATTAATCTGGAAGAAGCAACTGTCAGAGCCCCTTATTCCGTTATCATCATGTTTCGTACCGGAACGATGGCAGTACTACCTATCATGTCTGGGTATATAGGAACTATCGGCGTAACTGATGGACTGATTAATACCCTGACATTCAGAATATCCAGGCTAAATCCTCTCTACGAATCCTTACGGCGGGGGTACCAACCGCTTATTGAACAAAGACAGGCTATCGTAGCCGCGCTCGCCAGCAGCGGAAAACTTCGACTTCTCGGCAAAAGCAGCGCACAGAATATGGCTCGAGTGTCCCGTGTTGACAAACATCTTGACCCCACGCTGGGTATCTACGCGTCCTACGCTTATGTACTGGCGGGACATGACGCAAATGCAAAATCCATTTTGCGGTCTTTCCAGCGATACCAGATGAACTTTACCCCATCGTCCCCTATCCCTTTCGATTGTGGGTTATTGGGCGGGGCGTTTGGAGCGACATCATCTCCATCAAGTCACTATGCACCTTTCTGCCCCATGATGAGCCTGGGCTGGTCCTTGTTTGATACCGACACAGACAACTCACCACTTCCAGCCGTAGTTCTTGACGCCGGGAGACATCGGCTAAATGCAGAATGGTCAACATTCCTGATAAAGGACTCAACATCTCTTATCGAAGCGTTCATCGGAGGAGAATTATCATGAAAATTGTCTTCATACACGGTCGTTCACAAGATCAAAGTCAGCACCATAAGGACCCGGACAAACTCAAAAAAGACTGGACTAAGGCTATGCTGACTGGCCTGAAAAAAATCGGCCCCAAGTCTCCGCAATCGTCCGATATCCTATTCCCTTATTATGGTGAGCAATTGTTCAAAGACACTGAAGGGATTACCCAGAAAAGATTCCATGAATTGTTGGATAAAGGCGACAATGCGCCACTGCCTGGCAGCGAAGAAGAGCAATTCATTCGTGAACTAGTATTTGAGATTGCCGCACGACAAGGCATCTCACACCAACAAATTGCGGAAGAAACCACTGGAGAGCTGGTTGATAAAGGGATTCAGAACTGGCGGTCGGTATTGGCTGCATTACGACTACTCGATCATGTCCCCAGCATTGCATCGGCTTCAATCGAACTAATTACCCGTGATGTCTGGTGCTACTTGACCAACGTCGGTGCCCGTAGAACGGTGAATAGCATCGTGGATGATGCCATTCCCAAGACCGAACCCTGTATTATCGTGGCTCATTCACTTGGCACCATCGTTGCCTACAATGTATTGATGGATCGCCATGACAGAAGCAATATACGCAAGCTCATTACAGTCGGCTCCCCACTTGGAATTGAAGCGGTCTTACAACGTCTTCCCTCTGACAGCCCGCCTCGCAAAGCACCAGCGGGCGTTCCCTACTGGTTCAATGCACGAGATGAGCGCGATGTAGTGGCACTTTATGAGATCCCAGCCGCCAGGTACCATGGATCACCTATCGTCACCAACTATAATGGCGTTCGTAATACCAGTAATAATCGCCACGGAATCCGGGAATATCTGATGGATCCCGTGGTTGCCAAAGCGATATATGACGAGCTTTGACAGCTCTTTACCCTAAAACCGTGCTGATCAAGTAATGATAGACAATCCCCATTTGCTGAGTTATCTCAGTGCCTGGGGATTCGTTAGCCTCTTTTTACACGTCAATTGTCTGGAATAACCCAAAAGGAACAAAAAACCAGAGACAACCAGATACTACATCTCATGTAAGCCAATCGCCAAAATCCCAAGTGGTGGTTATCACCAATAGCATTGAAGAAATCCGCCCCGGGACCAAAAACGCATCCGCGGTGACTGGCTGCTACAGGTTCTGAATCACTTCAGGCATGTACTCCAAACCCACTCAAAAACCCAAAACGAAAACGGGCTAGCCTAAGCTAACCCGTTGAATTTTTTTGGCGGAGGAGTAGAGATTCGAACTCTAGAACGCTTTCGCGTCGCCGGTTTTCAAGACCGGTGCCTTCAACCACTCGGCCACTCCTCCGCAACGAGGCGAACTATAAACAGAGTGCCGGATATTGTAAAGTCACAACCGCTTTAATTGTCTGAAAAATAGCCTATCAAGCATTAACCGAGTGTAAAATCACCACAGTGGTCATATTTATAGCGGAATACAGCGTAAAGAAGGGTAAAACGGCTTTGATAACTCAGAGCAACTATCTACTCTTTCAGAATTGAACAATAACACCCTGCAAGAGAGCCGCTACTATGGAACGTATTATTGTATCTTCAAAACGTGAACGCTCACTGCTCAGCACTCACACGGTGTTGCGTAACACCTATTTTCTTCTGTCGCTGACACTGGGTTTTTCTGCGATCACCGCAACACTCAGTACCGTTTTCAACCTCCCCGCACCGGGTTTTCTATTAATGCTGGTCGGTTTTTACGGACTGATATTTTTAACCTACAGACTAGCTAACAGCCCAGCAGGAATTTTGTCCACCTTCGCCTTGACCGGTTTCATGGGATACACCTTAGGCCCATTGCTCAGTACGCTGATTGCGGCAGGTGCCAGCGACATTATCATGCTGGCATTGGGAGGAACCGCACTGGTGTTCTTCTGTTGCTCCGCCTATGTACTGACAACCCGGAAAGATATGTCATTCCTGTCAGGGATGATGATGACCGGTTTCGTCGTGCTGCTGGTTGCTGTTATCGCCAATCTGTTCCTGCATATTCCGGCATTGCATCTGGCTATCAGCGTGATGTTTATTCTGTTCTCCGCAGGGGCTATCCTCTGGGAAACAAGTAACATTATTCATGGTGGTGAAACAAACTATATCCGCGCCACAGTCAGCTTGTATGTGTCCATTTATAACATCTTTGTCAGCCTGCTGAGTCTGCTGGGAATGTCACGAAGCAACTAACTCAATTATCAAATGATATCCGGCCCCACTTCGGTGGGGCTTTTCGTTTGTCTCCATCAATCATGTTGAGGTGAATAAAAGTTTGCTAGACTAACCGCGTCTTAATGTCATGCAGAGGTCGTATGCTAGCGTTTGAAAACCGTGTGATTGAAACTGATGCTCAAGGTTATCTGAAGAACAGTGGTGACTGGGAGGAAGCGTTAGCGCCAATACTGGCAGAACAAGAGGGTATTGCGCTTACTGATGCACACTGGGAAGTGGTGCGTTTTGTTCGCACCTTCTATGAGGAGTTCAATACCTCGCCCGCCATCCGTATGCTGGTTAAGGCAATGGCACAAAAATATGGTGAAGAAAAAGGCAACAGCCGTTACCTCTATCGACTGTTTCCCAAAGGTCCAGCCAAGCAAGCCACAAAAATTGCCGGATTGCCGAAACCAGTCAAATGTATCTGATCTTAATAACGAATTTTAAAACCTGAGTAATCCACTTTGCCATGCGGTTCAGTTAACACTTTATCAACGCGTGCGTGGCGGGGCCCTCCCTGCTGGAGCCATTCGATGAATTCTTCCACCGCTTTTTGCTCACCGCAGGCGACAACTTCCACACTGCCATCATCACAATTCCTGGCGTAACCCGCTATACCTAGATGCTGAGCCTGCATCTGAGTGTGATAACGAAACCCAACCCCCTGCACCATGCCATAAACATAAGCGATAACGGCTACTGTTGACATATTGCCCCCCCCACATCATCGGAAAATAACGCACTGTTTACGCATTTATAACGTCATGAGTCATACTATTAAATAGAATGGGTTCATTGGCAAAAGCTGTCCTGGTAGAGAAAAGAACCCAACACCTGATGACTTGAAAAATACGTATCATCCCCCACTTAAGGTAGGTAATACGTTCCTCAGGAGGTTATATGATTAACTGTAAATTTACCATCGGACAGCAGATTCGTCATAGGCTACTGGGATATCCCGGCGTAGTGATCGATATCGATCCCGAATACTCGCTGAAAAAACCAGCGTGGGAAGAAATTGCTGCCAATGACATATTGCGCACGGCGCCCTGGTATCATGTCGTGATGGAAGATGAGTTTGGTCGGCCTATTCACACCTATCTGGCGGAGGCTCAGTTGATTAGCGAGGGGCCCGAACAGGAAGAACATCCCTCTCTGGATGAGTTGGCCGAAACCATAAAACGCCAGGCGCCACATTTATTGCATTGATAATCTGACCGTCTTATTGATCACTGTCCTGTCAGCCATCAAATACTGTCAGTTATTTTTCTAACCCCAGACGCGGAATTTCGATTTTAGGGCAACGATCCATAATTACCGTCATCCCTGCATCTTGCGCCAAGATCGCCGCTTGTTCATTGATTACCCCGATCTGCAACCATAACACGTTAGCACGGATAGCAATCGCTTCTTTGGCTATCTCATAGGCTGCCTCTGACTGACGAAAGACATCCACCATATCAACGGGCTGGGGTATCTCATCCAAACTGGCGTAAACAGGTTGTCCCAGCAATTCTTGACCAGACAGTATGGGATTTACCGGAATAACCTGATACCCCTGACCAAGCAAGTAAGCCATAACACCATAACTTGGACGCGTTGTTTTATGACTGGCGCCGACCAGAGCGATGGTTTTAACTGTTTTGAGTACCAATTCAATATCGTGATCTTTCATGTTTACTCCGTGCTATAGCGTCAACAGATATTAAGTGTATCTTACAACCCCGGATCCAGGGCGCGGATTAGCGGATGCCAAGTGTTGATAACAATAATGCATTGGGTTGAAAAACCATCCTGAAATTACTCATGGATTCAGATTTAAGATGTTGAGATCTCGACCGGTGACCTATAAATACCCGACGGCGTCTCCTGATATGAATAAAGAAAAAAGATAATCAATAAGCTTGCTGATTTTACAGGTAAAAATTACTGTTTTTGGAAAGATGTTCTCATTTTTTTTGTTTACCTCTTTGAACTGAAACCCTGTTTCCGTAATCTGTGCAAACTATACTGCTTTAAGGATGTCACCATGGAGTTCACTACCCGCACAATCGAAGCGCATAAGCACATTGCGCTGGTTGCGCACGATCACTGTAAACAAGCATTGCTGGATTGGGTCAGCACCAATAAAACCCAACTGGCTGAACACCAGCTGTATGCTACTGGCACCACTGGTCACTTGGTTCAACTGCATACTGGCCTGCCGGTAAAAAGCATGATGAGCGGGCCGATGGGTGGAGATCAACAAGTAGGTGCATTGATCTCTGAGGGTAAAATCGACATGATGATTTTCTTCTGGGATCCTCTCAACGCGGTTCCGCACGATCCAGACGTCAAAGCACTGCTTCGTTTGGCGACAGTGTGGAACATTCCGGTAGCCAACAACCGTTCTACAGCGGATTTTTTAATCAACTCAGATCTATTCAAGAAACAAGTAACGATAGCTATTCCCGATTACCAACGCTACTTGCAAGAACGCTTGAAATAACGGCCTGAAGCAAATGGGCGACATCTGTTGTTTGCCGCCCATCTGTTCGTTAACTAGCTTTTCGTTGCAAAGGTACGCCCAACTGATGGAGCTGTTCGACGAATAACGACGGATTATCGCGATCATATAGCAACCATACCTTATGCCTGGCGCGTGTCAGTGCTACATACAGTAACCGTCGTTCTTCCGCATGTGGAAAACTTTCGAGTTTGGGCAACAGAACTTCTTCCAGCACCGACTCACGATCTGGCGCCGGAAACCCGTCTTTACCTTCATGCAGCCCAACGATGATAACGTAGTCAGCCTGTTGTCCTTTGCTGGCATGCATGGTCATAAAATCTATCGACAGATTAGGCCAACGCGTCGTTGCTTTTGACAATACAGCAGGACGTAAGTGATGGTAACGAGCCAGTACAAGAATACGTTCGTCACTTTTCACGTAACCGCTCATTTTGTCCAACAATGCCTCAAACTGCCCATCAGGTAACAGCGTCATAGCCTTCTTGTTGCCGTCTCTCAGGCTGTTAAGCGATTTTTTAATCTGACCGGGATTTTGCTGAATAAACTGGTTGGCCATTTCACCAATTCGGCTATTGAAACGGTAAGTTGTATCCAGGGCACACTGTGCTCCAATACCAAAATGCGTTTCAAATGCGGTGGTTAATGCCAGTTCAGCGCCACTGAAACGGTAAATAGCCTGCCAATCATCCCCTACAGCAAACAGGCAGGTTTCGCTGTTCTGGCGCCGGAATGCCGACAACAGTTGAGCCCGCTGAGGCGAAATATCCTGAAATTCATCGACCAGAATATGCTTCCAGGGACTGATAAAACGGCCTTTATCCAGAAAATTTACCGCTTGATGAATTAATCCGGAAAAATCTACCGCACCTTGCTCTTTCAGCGCTTTTTTCCAGGCCTTAAGTAAAGGCGCCATCAAACGTATTCGCTGCTGGAACACAGGTCTGATTTCCTCATTGGCCTGTGCAACCATGTCACTTTGTCTGCCGCCATGCATACGGATTAATCCCAGCCAACGTTCCAGACGCCCCGCCAACCTCTCAGCCAGCACGCGATCGTGCCAGAAATCACCTTCCGGTATTTCCCAATCCAGTTCTTCTGTCAGCCATTGACGCCATCCTTTAGCCTGCGCTTTTTTCTCGGCACATTGTTGCTGCCAGTGCTGAATCAAAAACTCTCGGCGACGTACACCGTTCGTCTCCAATTCACTGATCGTCGGTACATTACGGCTGCACTGTCGGATAATATGCAATGCCAACCCATGAAACGTTTTGGCCTGAATATCCTCAGTATGCAAACGCGTTTGAATACGTTCATTCATCTCTTGCGCCGCCTGTCGACCAAATGCGAGCAACAATATCTGTTCCGGTAATGCCTCGCCACGGTGCATCAACCAAGCTGCACGGGCTACCAATACCGATGTTTTTCCGCTACCGGCTCCCGCCAGCACCAGTACCGCCTCCTCGCCATTTACAACAGCCTGGCACTGCATAATATTCAACGGCGATGTTTCAACCGTGTCAAAAAAGGATTTCTGCTGTTCCAGCATACGTTGTACCCAACGCTGGTTGGCTCTCTCTCGTTGTTGCGACCCTTTCTCCAGCCATTGTTGACAGTACAGGTAGTTTTCCCGACACGAATCAAATTCACTCAGTCGCTCCAACGGGATAGGTAAAGAAGAAAATGCCTGGCGGATTGTGTTCTGTAACTGCACCAGCGCCTTACGAGTCAACCACCGGTCACGCGTTTCCAATGTTTGAATAGCATCGACCTGTTGTTGCAACACGCCGGCGCTGACCTGACTCATATCGTCACTCCAGCACTGCCAGGCCTGCAAAACGTAGCGATAAAACCGCTGGGTTTCCTGCCATTCAGTACCATGAAGGCGCACAACCTGATGATCAGGCACTTCAAATTCCAGCTCTCCCCAGATCACACCCTTTTTGCATCGAATTGCCAATAACTGATTAAACGGAATAAGGTATTCATGCTTATCACCGCTGACTTTCACACCCGCATTAAGCAATCTCACCCGATTATAGGGATGCTGCGCCAGATGCTTACCTAAAGAAGTTGATTTAAGTTCCATAACCTCTGCGCTATACCTTGTGAGACATTGTATCGTTCATGGCTGTAGTTTAACCGGTATATCACTTCACGCTATAGCCATAAAAACAGGTTAGGATATCCTGACTGTTAATGTGATAATTCGTTCTTCATCATAGAGTTTGGTTAAACAGGAATCATGGAGAAACTATGCGCGCTGTGCTTAATATCCTGAATTTTGTGCTGGGTGGATTCTTCACCACCCTTGCCTGGTTGCTGGCAACCGGCATCAGTATCGTGCTTATTTTCACCTTACCGCTAACCCGGTCATGCTGGGAAATCACTAAACTCTCCCTGCTACCTTACGGCAATGAAGCTATCCATATCGATGAATTATATCCTGAAAGGAAAAATCCTCTTCTCACTGCTGGCGGGACACTACTGAACCTCTTCTGGTTTATCTTTTTTGGCTGGTGGTTATGTCTGTCGCACATCATCAGCGGCATTGTGCAATGCCTGACTATCATTGGTATTCCGGTAGGTATTGCCAACTTCAAGATTGCAGCTATTGCACTCTGGCCGATTGGACGGCGCGTAGTTTCAGTTGAAGAAGCTCAGGCTGCCAGAGAAGCCAACGCCCGTAGACGTTACCAATAGCCCTGGGGCAGGAGAATATCGTGCTGCTCACCATTTCACCCGGCATGCGCCGCCATATCTACAATAGCAGTTGGTTATACAATATCCGTATTTTTCTGGCGCTGGCAGGTGCGGCTGCCATACCTTGGTGGCTGGGGCAGTCAACCACGACTATTCCAGTAACATTGGGGGTTGTCGCCGCTGCACTAACAGACCTTGATGACCGTCTTTCTGGTCGTCTTGTGAATTTGCTGATCACGTTAAGCTGCTTTCTGATCGCTTCCGTCTCAATTGAACTGCTCTTCCCTTATCCATGGTTGTTCGGTATCGGACTCTCTCTCTCTACCTGCGCTTTTATTCTGCTAGGTGCCTTGGGGCAGCGTTATGCCACCATCGCCTTTGGCGCGCTGCTCATTGCCATTTACACCATGCTGGGCATTTCCCTTTATGATAATTGGTATCAACAACCACTGATGCTGCTCGTTGGCGCACTGTGGTACAACTTGCTTACACTGCTTGGTCATCTTATTTTCCCTATCCGACCATTGCAGGACAATCTGGCGCGTTGTTATCAACAATTGGCTTACTATCTGGAAGCAAAAGCCAATCTGTTCGATCCTGATAGTGAAGATACTAACCAACCACTGATCGACGTTGCTCTGGCCAACAGTCAGTTGGTTTCAACGTTAAATCAGGCAAAGTCGTCACTACTTACCCGGCTACGGGGAGATCGTGGTCAACGAGGCACTCGCCGCACATTGCATTACTATTTTGTGGCGCAGGACATTCACGAACGAGCCAGCTCTTCACATGTGCAATATGAACAATTGCGTGAAACGCTGCGCTACAGTGATGTGTTGTTCCGGTTCCAACGGCTGCTTTCCATGCAGGCCCGAGCCTGTCAGCAACTGGCTCAATCTATTTTGTTGCATCAGAAGTACCAGCATGATACCCGCATTGAAAAAGCATTCGTGCATCTTGGATCAACCCTTGACAAGGTGGCTCAGCAAGGCGTCGATGCAGGTCAGATCAAGGCGCTGCGTTATCTTCTTAACAATCTGCGCGCTATTGACGCCCAGTTATCCACCATCGAATCCGAACAGACTATTGAACTGAACAATCATCAGGAAAACAGTCTGTCTGATGATAAAATAACCGGCTGGAGTGATGTTCGCTTACGCATCAGCCGCCACCTGACGCCAAAATCAGCCCTGTTTCGCCATGCCGTGCGCATGTCTGTACTGCTTTGCGCCGGTTATATCTTTATTCAGACAACCGGGTTACAGCACGGTTACTGGATATTGCTGACCAGCCTGTTCGTGTGTCAGCCCAATTACAATGCGACCCGTCGCCGTCTTGCACTGCGCATTATTGGCACGCTTAGCGGAATTCTGCTCGGGCTCCCGATCCTTTACTTCGTCCCCTCGATTGAAGGGCAGCTGGTGTTGATCGTCATCAGCGGCGTATTATTCTTCGCTTTTCGTAATGTGCAGTATGCTCATGCCACCATGTTTATCACTCTGCTGGTGTTGCTCTGTTTTAATCTTTTGGGTGAAGGATTTGAAGTCGCTGTACCACGTGTAGTGGATACATTACTGGGATGTGCGGTCGCCTGGATGGCGGTGAATTTTATCTGGCCTGACTGGCGTTTCCGGGGATTACCAGCAGTGATTAATAAAACGCTGGATGCAAACTGCCGTTATCTGGATGCCATTATGGTGCAATACCATCAGGGTAAAGATAATGGTCTTATCTACCGTATTGCGCGCCGTGATGCGCATAACTGCGATGCGGAACTGGCTTCAGTCATATCCAATATGTCAGCAGAACCCCATGCCACCCGCGAAACAATGGAAGGCGTATTTCGTCTGATGTGCCTTAATCATACGCTGTTAAGTTATATCTCTACGCTGGGCGCACACCGAGAAAAAATAGCAGCGCCAGAGATATTGCAGCTTCTGGATGATGCGGTTTGTTATGTCGATGATGCTCTCCATCACAATGCAAGCGATCAGCCGCGCGTTACACAGGAACTCAATGTGTTGGGATCTCGTATTCAAGCCCTGTCACCCGACCCAGATAGCAAAGAGCCCTTGGTTCTCCAACAGATAGGCTTGCTTATTGGCTTGTTACCCGAATTAACGCAATTGAAGAATCAGATGTTTGAATCAAGCATCAATAACCGTCCCACTGCCTGAGTCGATGGCATAATTGTACATTGACCAGATAATCTGATGAGCAAAGATGGGAGAACAGCTCGCGGTGCGGCAAATGCAGCTATGTGAACGATTAACAGAGCTATTGATGTTGATGATTTGCGAGCCATTGAATGCAGGATACTGCTTGCCCAAGATGAGCAAGCAGTATTTATCTTGCTGAATTATCTTGATAAACCTTTAATGTTTATGCGGTTGGCTAATACTTGGAGTGTTATGTTCAAACCACTCTATCAACTCATTACGCATACCGTGAGGCAACGCGGCTAAATGAATTCCACAGATAGCCCCAGCCAGAGCCAGCAAGATATTGACGCTGAGATGTTGGCTCACTGTCCGGAGTTTAAGGTAACTCAATTTAGCACCAAGTTCCTGTAAATCCGCAATATTCTTGATACCCGCTTTCCATAATAGCCGTTCAAGATCATGATTGAGATTAGGCAAATCTTTTAAACGACAGCACTGACTCCTGGCTGTTTTATCCTGTCTGGCACCCTGTAGCGATCTCCGCGCCAACCCAAGCAATTTCTCATGATTACCCCAAAGTCTATCGTCTACCAGATAATAACTTAGCGGGACAGGCATGCCTCGTTTGGTATAAATAAGATTGGGCACATTGAGTGCCAGAAAATAGTTTTCAAGGTGTTTCGTCGCTCTAAGATAAAGCTCTCCCCCCGAGACCAACGCAAAAATAATCTGATCAGCGGCAATACTGTAGCCACCAAACTGAGAACGAGAGCTTATGTGTCCCAAAGGAGCAAAAACACATTTCGACTGTAAAATCCTTTTTTCGCATAGTTGTTTCATTACTTTACCCTTAGTAGTGAAAGATCTTCCCTGTTTGATTTAACGACTATGTAACAGGAATCATTAATTAAACACATGCAGGGCGGTAGCTTCAAATACAAAATAGAGTTGACTGAAATTGCATATGAATTATGCGAGGCGCTTTCAAAAAATTCGGGTTGATCTTTGTTCGCACAAAAGATACTGTACACCCATACAGTAACGCTGTGGGTAGAACACATTATGCGCACTCAATCCGTTAATTCTCGCAACTTCTGTCATTCCTCATTGCCAGGACATGAAGCACCGTCCAGCGCATCAAATGGCGGTATTATCAGTGAAATTGTCTACACTCCGGATCAACCAGTGCTTGAACATCTTCTGATTCCTCTCTTACGGCAATTGGGAATGCAATCCCGCTGGTTACTATGGCTTTCTCCGCAGAAAAAAATCAGTCGTCACTGGTTACAACAGGCCGGGTTACCTCTGAATAAAACAATCCAGTTGCATCACCTCAGCCCAGTGAACACCGTTGATGCCATGGAAAAAGCACTGCTTACTGGGAATTACAGCGCCGTACTATGCTGGTTGTCAGAAGAATTGAGTAATGAGGAAAAGATACGACTGCAGCATGCTGCACAGAGTGGAAACACCTATGGATTTATCATGCGTTCAGAGGATAAAACTATTGATAGACTATTTTCTACGCTAAAGATTCACTCAAGATTATATCATTAAGCAAATTCAGAATTTTCTCACCAGGAAAAACACTACATAACGCGAATCCCCGCGCTATGCTTGATGTTAAGAACTGATTGGTCAGTTTTAAATATAATGACTTCGCCATATAAACAGCTACAATCAGCTATTATTTGTTAATAAGTATGTATAGACAGCTGGTATTTTTATGAGCTGCATCACATCATACTTGTAACTTTCACATCACGTTGTAGACTTTACTTCGCTGGAGTTGCTCTTCTGATAACACCACTTAATGGGATAAAAAATCACTTAATTGGTTGTGAATAGAAAACATAAGGGCAATGGCTCCAACGAGGGATTCTAACCAAAGGTTATTAGCCTTTAGCGCTAGTAACCGATTTGGATGATAATGAGGCGTAAAATGAAAAAAACAGCTATCGCTATTGCAGTGGCACTGGCCGGCTTTGCTACAGTAGCACAAGCCGCACCTAACGATAATACATGGTATGTAGGTGGTAAACTGGGCTGGTCCCAGTATCACGATGCTGGCATGAATGGCAACGGTTATCAAACGACTAACGATGCGCAGAAAGATCAACTGGGCACGGGTGTTTTTGCAGGTTATCAGGCTAACCCTTATTTAGGTTTTGAAATGGGTTACGACTGGTTGGGTCGTATGAAATATGTCGGTGCAAACCGTGGCAATTTCAAAGCTCAAGGCGTTCAGTTGGCAGCGAAGTTGAGCTATCCAATAATGAGCGATCTGGACGTCTATACTCGTCTTGGGGGTTTTGTATGGCGTGCTGATAGCAGCGATGACGTGACTGGCAACAGCGGTCATGATACCGGTGTTTCCCCATTAGCGGCTATCGGCGTTGAGTACGCAATAACCCCAAACTGGGCAACCCGCCTGGATTACCAATGGATTAACAACATCGGCGACGCGTCCACTGTTGGCGGACGTCCTGATAACGGTATGTTAAGTGTCGGTGTTTCTTATCGCTTTGGTCAGGACACTGCCGCTCCAGCTCCAGCTCCAGCCCCCGCTGTTGAGCCAGCTCCGGCACCCGTTGTTAACACCAAACATTTCACACTGAAATCCGATGTTCTGTTCACCTTCGACAAAGCAGTGCTGAAACCGGAAGGCCAGCGTTCTCTTGATCAATTGTACTCTCAACTGAGTTCAATGGATCCTAAAGACGGTTCTGTTGCTGTTCTGGGCTTCACTGACCGTCTGGGTTCTGAAAAGTATAATCAGGCCTTGTCTACCAAACGTGCACAGAGTGTTGTTGACTATCTGGTTTCCAAAGGGATCCCGTCTAACAAGATTTCTGCCCGCGGTCTTGGTGAATCCGACCCGGTTACCGGTTCTACCTGTAATAACGTGAAAGGACGTGCCGCGCTGATTAACTGCCTGGCGCCGGATCGTCGCGTAGAAATCGTAGTTAAAGGTATTAAAGACGTTGTAACTCAGCCTCAGGCTTAAGTTGCACAACATAACTCAGCGCATGCACATTGATAAACCTTTGCGTATGACGTATTGAGTCATAGAAAACAGTCCCGGTTCGTTCCGGGGCTGTTTTTTTATGGTTGAGATCCAACACAGTGACGACCTTCCCATGACTTGAAATACCGTTCAGGTCAGAAGGCAAAAAGCAGAATTTCACATCAGAGTCGATAATCAACAGTAAGCGCTAGCTTTATTCAAAGCATCAATGTCTTCTGCTATCAGTTTTAGTCTGGTGGCATCGGCCAATTCTTGTACTTGCTGCACCGATGTCGCACTGACAATGGGAGCAGTTATCCCTGGTCGGGCAATCAACCAGGCCAACGCAACCTGAGTTGGTGTAGTTTGATGAGCATCAGCGATAGCATCCAGTTTGGACAGAATCCCCATGCCCCGGTCATTAAGATAATGCTCGACAACGCTCTGCCCACGCTTACTTTTTACCACATCTTCCGGTGAACGATACTTGCCAGACAAAAATCCACTAGCCAACGAATAATAGCCAATAACACCCAGTCCATGCTCTTTTACCAGTGGCTCCAGCGTGGTTTCATAATGTTGGCGATCATAGAGATTATATTCCGGTTGCAGGGTTTCATAACACGCCAGATGATTTTCCTTACTGACACGAAGCGCCTGCTGTAATCTGTTTGCTTCATAGTTTGAAGCCCCGATAGCTCGTACCTTTCCTTCCTTAATCAGAGCATCAAAGGTGGACAGTGTTTCCTCAAGAGGCGTTTCGTTGTCATCGTCATGAGACTGATAGAGATCGATATAATCTGTCTGTAATCGATGTAATGAATCCTCAACCGCCTGGCGAATATAGTGCGCTGATAACCCTTTTTTACCTTCGCCCATATCTTTGCCCACTTTGGTGGCAATAATCACCTGATCTCGTTTACCGGTCTTTTTGAGCCAGTTACCTATAATGGTTTCTGACTCTCCCCCCTTATTACCCGGAGCCCAGATCGAATAAACGTCAGCAGTGTCAATAAAATTAAGTTTTTGATCCAACAAAGCATCAAGTATGCTGAACGACACGGATTGATCGATAGTCCACCCAAAAACATTGCCACCAAATGTTAATAACGGAACCCGAATTCCTGACTGTCCAAGCTCACGTAATGATTCTGACGCCGGCATAAATCATCTCCTTTTATTAAAAAACCACACCACTTCTCGCACTACACGGAAGAATCCATAGCATGCGTCATTTGCCTCTTGCATATCAATCGAACCGTACTCTCCGTGAGAGTGATCTACAAAGACGTAAATGCTATGAGACCCGGGCTTCAGTTTAGGTTCTTTTCGAATATATAATTCGCATTCTGCGCGTTTAATCTTATTTTTAGCGCATGCGTTACATAAAATGACAACCGAAATCGGTCTGCATCATACTTGGAGCAAAAATGTCTCACATTGCGCAATTCGTTTTAGCATTAATTGTTATTGCTGGCTTATCACTGCTGGTTTGCCGCGACCGCAAAAGCATTCGCATCAGATTTATTATTCAATTACTGATAATTGAAATATTGTTAGCCTATTTTTTCCTCTACTCCAATGTAGGGTTGGGATTTGTAAAAGGCTTTGCAGAGCTGTTTGATAAACTGCTTAGTTATGCAGCCCAAGGCACCAATTTTGTCTTTGGCAATATGAGTGATAAAGGTCTGGCCTTCTTCTTCCTGAAAGTGCTCTGCCCAATCGTCTTTATCTCCGCCTTAATTGGTATTCTTCAATATATCAAGCTATTACCATTGATCATTCGTCTGATTGGTACCGTGCTTTCCAAGATTAATGGCATGGGAAAACTGGAGTCGTTTAACGCCGTCAGTTCCCTGATTCTGGGGCAGTCAGAGAACTTCATTGCCTATAAGGATATTCTGGGCAAGATGTCGGAAAAACGCATGTACACCATGGCAGCCACCGCGATGTCGACGGTTTCCATGTCGATTGTTGGTGCCTATATGTCCATGCTGGATGCCAAGTATGTGGTCACCGCACTGGTGTTGAACATGTTCAGTACCTTCATCGTACTGTCATTGATCAATCCCTATCGCGTCGGTGAAGAACCAGAGCTTCATCTCGGCAATCTGCATGAAGGGCAGAGTTTCTTCGAAATGCTGGGGGAATACATTCTGGCCGGTTTCAAAGTGGCGATCATTGTTGCAGCGATGCTGATTGGTTTTATTGCCTTGATTACCGCAATAAACGCCCTGTTCAGCGCGATTTTTGGACTGAGTTTTCAAGAGATTCTGGGGTATTTCTTCTATCCGTTTGCCTGGATAATGGGTATTCCCAAAGCAGAAGCGTTACAGGTTGGCGGCATCATGGCAACCAAACTGGTTTCCAATGAATTTGTCGCCATGATGGAACTGCAAAAGGTTTCCAGCCAGTTATCCCCACGCAGCGTAGGCATTCTCTCTGTTTTTCTGGTGTCTTTTGCCAATTTTTCTTCTATTGGTATTGTGGCGGGGGCGATTAAAGGCCTGAATGAAGAGCAGGGAAATGTCGTTTCCCGTTTTGGTTTGAAGCTGGTTTATGGTTCGACACTGGTCAGTTTGCTTTCTGCTTCCATTGCCGGCCTGGTTTTATGACTCGTCGTTAATCTCAGTGGGACCTTTGTGGAGAATCTCTGATTGTATGTGAATAATCAGAGATTTTCTTTCTCTACAATCTCTGACATATCTTCCATATTTCCTTCATTTTTATCCTCTGATAACTGTTTAAACTAGTACCCTATGCGCATGCTTCTATGTAGTTACGCCAGTTCGTGTTTTATGGGGATCTCAACTCTTATATGAACGCCAAACGTGCCTTTCGCTTATTGACTCTGCTTGTTGTCGTTACTGCTGCTTTTTTTATCTGGCGTTATTTCCATCAACCACAAACTACAACAGCGCCGCCGACCGCCGCGACAAATGGAATAAACGCAACGCCTTCATCATCCAGCGGTAAGAGTGGTGGCGGACGGCGCCGACAAATGCCGCTACCACCGGTTCAGGTCGCGCTCTCCCAGAAAGATTCCGTACCCTACTATCTTTCTGGATTGGGCACGGTTACTGCCGCCAATACCGTGACCGTGCGCAGCCGGGTTAGCGGGCAGCTAATAGCACTGAATTTTAAGGAAGGGCAACAAGTAAAAGCCGGCGATCTGCTGGCTGAAGTTGATCCCAGGCCTTTTCAGGTAGAGCTGATTCAAGCTCAGGGGCAGTTAGCCAAAGATCAGTCTATTGCAGCCAATGCACGGCGGGATTTGGCACGTTATCAGCAGTTGGTGAAAACCAATCTGATCTCCCGTCAACAGCTCGATACGCAAGAAGCGGAGGTCAGGCAGTATGAGGCAACGGTCAAATCCGATCTGGGATCGGTCGCAAGTTCCCAGTTACAGTTGGACTATAGCCGTACTACCGCGCCTATCAGCGGTCGGGTTGGTTTAAAACAGATCGATGTCGGAAACTATGTCACCAGCAGTGATACCAATGGCATTGTCGTATTAACGCAAACGCAACCAATTGATGTGGTATTTACTCTGCCGGAAGGGGATATCCCCACCATACAGACCGCACAGAAGTCCGGACCGGTACTGGTAGAAGCCTGGAATCGCACTAATCAGCAGAAACTATCGCAAGGGTATTTGCTCAGCATGGATAACCAGATTGATAGCACTACCGGCACGATTAAGTTGAAAGCGCGTTTTGCGAACAACGATGACGCGCTGTTTCCCAACCAGTTTGTCAACATCCGGATGAAAGTGGATACCTTGCAAAACGTGGTTATTGCGCCATCGGCAGCCATCCAGATGGGCAATGAAGGCAGTTTTGTATGGGTGTTAAATGATAAAAACCAAGCCAGCAAACATCTGATCACCACAGGCATACAGTATGGTCAGCAAACTGTAGTGAAAACCGGCCTGAATGCTGGTGTTCGGGTGGTTACCGATGGTATCGACCGCCTGACAGAAGGCGTACATGTTGAAGTGCTGTCGTCTTCTGACGTCAAACAAAATACCACCGCTGCTTCTGACGACAAACATCCGGCTAAAAGCGCGGAGAAATCTTGATGCAAGACACCACACCAATAAAGGGTGGTGGCCCATCACGGTTATTTATTCTGCGGCCAGTTGCTACCACGCTATTGATGATTTCTATTTTACTGGCAGGAATTATTGGCTACCGGGCCTTGCCGGTATCCGCCTTGCCGGAAGTGGACTATCCCACCATACAGGTTGTCACACTCTATCCAGGCGCCAGCCCGGACGTAATGACCTCATCGGTCACTGCGCCACTGGAACACCAGTTCGGCACCATGTCCGGGCTGAAACAGATGTCCAGCCAAAGCTCCGGCGGCGCCTCAGTCATCACACTCCAGTTCCAGTTGGCACTCTCGCTGGATGTCGCCGAGCAAGATGTCCAGGCTGCCATCAACGCCGCCAGCAATCTACTGCCGTCTGATCTGCCCTATCCACCCATCTACAGCAAGGTGAATCCGGCCGATCCGCCGATCATGACATTAGCCGTCACATCCAGCGCCATGCCGATGACGCAGGTGCAGGATATGGTTGAAACCCGTCTCGCCCAGAAAATCTCTCAGGTTGAAGGCGTCGGTCTGGTTTCACTGGCAGGCGGTCAGCGCCCCTCCGTGCGGATAAAACTGAATCCCGGCGCATTGACAGCCTATGGGCTGACCGGCGAGTCAATACGTACCGCCATCACGGCAGCCAACGTTAATTCTCCCAAGGGGAGTTTTGATGGTCCCGCCCGGGCGGTAACACTTTCCGCCAACGATCAAATGCACTCGATTGAGGACTATCGACAACTGATCGTGTCCTTTAAAAATGGGGCGCCAGTTCGTTTACAGGATGTCGCCACCGTGGAACGGGCCGCTGAAAACACCCATCTTGCGGCGTGGGCAAACCAGCAGCAGGCCATTATTCTCAATGTTCAACGTCAGCCCGGCGCCAACGTCATCGCCGCAGCTGATCACATCCGCAATTTATTGCCGGCGTTGAAAGCCAGCCTGCCCAAGTCAGTGAATATCACGCTATTGACTGATCGCACCACCAATATTCGGGCTTCTGTCGACGATGTGCAGTTTGAGCTATTGCTGGCTATCGCGTTGGTAGTGATGGTTATTTATCTGTTCTTGCGCAACGCTGTCGCTACGCTGATCCCCAGTATTGCGGTTCCCTTGTCATTGGTTGGCACGTTTGCCGTCATGTATTTCCTAGGTTTTTCCATCAATAATCTGACACTGATGGCGCTCACCATTGCCACTGGTTTCGTGGTAGACGATGCGATTGTGGTGATTGAAAACATCTCACGCTATATCGAAAAAGGAGAAACCCCGCTTAATGCCGCCCTGAAAGGTGCTGGTGAGATTGGTTTTACCATTATTTCACTCACCTTCTCACTGATTGCCGTCCTCATTCCATTGTTATTTATGGGTGATATCATCGGGCGGCTGTTCCGCGAGTTTGCCGTTACGCTGGCCGTATCGATCCTCATCTCCGCTATTGTTTCGCTGACATTGACGCCCATGATGTGCGCGCGAATGCTCACCCCTCAGTCATTGCACCATCAGAACTGGCTTACTCAGGCCAGCGAGCGCTTTTTTAACCGTATTATCGCGGCTTATGGCCGCGCATTGACCAAAGTGCTCAATCATCCCTGGCTGATGCTAAGTGTGGCACTGAGTACGCTGGGGTTAACCATCGGGCTCTACCTAATCATTCCCAAAGGTTTCTTCCCGATACAGGACAACGGCATTATTCAAGGCACCGTGCAAGCCGCTCAGTCCATTTCTTTCAGCAACATGGCTCAGAAGCAACAACAAGTGACCGCCATCATCATGAAGGATCCGGCTGTACAGAGCATTTCTTCCTTTGTTGGTGTTGACGGTACTAACCCGACGCTGAACAGCGGACGGCTGCAAATCAACCTGAAACCACTCAGTGAACGTCATGACCGTATTCCGGCCATTATCGCCCGACTACAACAGCAAACAGCACAGCTTCCCGGCGTACAGTTGTACCTACAGCCGGTGCAAGATCTGACTATCGATACCCAGATCAGTCGGACACAATATCAGTTCACGTTGCAAGCCATGTCTCAGGAAGAACTGAGTACCTGGGTTCCGGCCTTAATGGGTGAGCTACAGAAGCTGCCGCAATTGAAAGATGTGAGCAGCGACTGGCAAGACCATGCTGCTGTCGCCTATGTCAATGTCAATCGTGACAGTGCCAGCCGTCTGGGTATCACCATGTCACAGATTGATAACGCCTTGTATGATGCATTCGGCCAACGCCTGATTTCCACTATCTACACGCAATCCAATCAGTACCGGGTCGTTTTGGAGAACAAGACCGCCAATACCGGACTGAATGCCTTGCACGATATCCGGTTTATCAGCACTGACGGCGACAGCATCCCTCTGGATACATTTGCCAGCATTGAAGAACGTCAGGGACCGTTGGCGATTAATCACATCGACCAATTTCCGTCCACTACCATTTCCTTCAATTTAGCTAATGGCTATGCCTTGGGTGATGCGGTGAAAGCCATCACGCAGACACAACAGCAGATGCATTTGCCCAGTACCATCACCACCCGTTTTCAGGGCAGCACACTGGCATTTCAATCTGCCTTGACCAGCACCGTGTGGCTGATCGTCGCGGCAGTGGTGGCGATGTATATTGTGCTCGGTGTGTTGTATGAAAGTTTCATCCACCCGGTGACCATTCTGTCCACCTTGCCAACAGCCGGTGTCGGTGCGCTGTTGGCACTGATGATGTCTGGCAGCGATCTGGATATCATCGCCATCATCGGTATTATTCTGCTCATTGGGATTGTGAAGAAAAACGCGATCATGATGATCGACTTCGCACTGGCGGCCGAACGTGAACAAGGGATGTCGCCTTATCAGGCCATTTATCAGGCCTGTCTGCTACGTTTCCGTCCTATTCTGATGACGACAATGGCGGCACTGCTGAGTGCGCTACCGTTAATGATGAGTACCGGTGTCGGTGCCGAGCTGCGGCGTCCACTCGGCATTTGCATGGTGGGTGGGCTGCTTATGAGTCAAGTGCTAACACTATTTACCACCCCGGTAATCTATCTGCTGTTTGACCGTTTGGCTCACCGCTTCCGCCGGTCTCAGCTTCAGGAGGGGGAAGCACAGTGAAGTTTTTTGCGCTGTTCATCCACCGTCCCGTAGCGACAACCCTGCTGGCATTGGCTATTACACTCTGCGGCATCATGGGCTTCCGGCTGCTGCCGGTTTCTCCCTTGCCGCAGGTTGATTTTCCGGTGATTTCAGTCTCTGCATCCCTGCCGGGAGCATCGCCAGAAACCATGGCTTCCTCGGTAGCGACGCCACTGGAACACGCACTGGGCGCCATTTCTGGTCTCAATGAAATGACATCCATGAGTTCTCTGGGTAACACGCGCATTATTTTGCAATTTAATCTGAACCGCGATATCAATGGCGCGGCACGCGATGTGCAAGCCGCTATTAATGCGGCGCAGAGCCTGCTTCCCAGCAGTCTTCCCAGCCGTCCGACGTACCGTAAGGTTAACCCCTCGGACGCGCCGATCATGATCCTGACGTTAACATCGGAAACCTATGGTCTGGGTCAGCTCTATGACTTTGCCTCGACACAGTTGGCGCAGCGTATTTCTCAGTTGGACGGGGTTGGCGATGTGACTATCGGCGGTAGCTCACTGCCTGCCGTGCGGGTCGCGCTCAATCCGCTGGCGCTGTTTAACCAGGGCATCTCGCTGGATGACGTCAGGCTGGCCATTAGTCAGGCGAATGTACGCCGACCGTTGGGGAATGTTGATAACGCCGTGCAGAACTGGCAGATCCAAACCAATGATGAGCTGAAAACAGCGGCAGCATACCGGCCATTGATTATTGATTATCACAACGGTTCCCCCGTTCGACTCAGCGATGTCGCCACGGTTAAGGACTCGGTCCAAAACACCCTGAATGCCGGGATGACCAACGGGAAACCCGCTATTCTGGTGATCATCCGCCGGTCGCCTGCCGCCAATATCATTGCCACCGTCGACAGCATCCGCGCAGCATTGCCGGAATTTCAGGCCAGCCTGCCGGCGGCAATTTCGCTCAAGATTGCGCAGGATCGTTCCCCGACCATCCGTGCGTCTCTGTCGGAAGTCGAGCGTTCATTGGTGATTGCGGTTTTACTGGTGATTCTGGTGGTCTACCTGTTCCTGCGCTCCGGTCGCGCGACGCTGATCCCGGCGATCGCCGTGCCGGTATCGTTGATAGGAACGTTTGCGGCCATGTATCTGTGTGGTTTCAGCCTGAATAACCTTTCGCTGATGGCGTTGACCATCGCCACCGGGTTTGTGGTGGATGACGCGATTGTGGTGCTGGAAAATATTTCCCGCCATATTGAAGCGGGAATGAAGCCTCTGGAGGCCTCGCTGCAAGGGGTACGTGAAGTCGGTTTCACCGTGGTGTCCATGAGTTGCTCTCTGATTGCCGTGTTCATTCCCCTTTTACTGATGGATGGATTGCCAGGTCGGCTATTCCGGGAGTTTGCCGTCACGCTTTCCGTGGCTATCCTCATTTCGTTACTGGTTTCTGTGACGCTGACACCAATGATGTGTGCTCACTGGTTACATTCTCATCGTCGCCACAGTCAGCCACGCAAACAAGGATTCGGCCGATTACTACTGGCGCTGCAACAAGGCTATGGCCGATCGCTGATGTGGGTACTGCGCCATACTCGCTGGATCATGCTGCTATTGTTGGCGACCATTAGTCTCAGCGTCTGGCTGTATATCAGTATTCCGAAAACCTTTTTCCCCGAGCAGGATACTGGCCGGATAATGGGATTCGTGCAGGCTGATCAAAGCATTTCGTTTCAGGCCATGAAAACCAAATTACAGGATTTCATGGCCATTATCAGGTCCGATCCGGCCGTGGATAACGTTACCGGCTTTACCGGTGGAACGCGAACCAACGGTGGTTCTATGTTTATCAGCCTGAAACCCTTGTCCCAGCGTAATGCCAGTGCCCAGCAGGTCATTGCCAGATTGCGGGTAAAACTCGCCAAAGAACCGGGTGCGAGCCTGTTCCTGTCCGCTGTACAGGATGTGCGTATCGGTGGCCGTGAGGCCAATGCCAGCTATCAGTATTCACTGCTCTCCGACAACTTAAACGCATTGCGAACCTGGGAACCTAAAATTCGCGCCGCATTCAGTAAACTGCCACAACTCGCGGACGTCAGTTCTGATCAGCAGGATAAAGGCGCAGAAATGGCGCTGGTTTATGACCGGGACACCATGGCGCGTCTGGGCATCAGTGTTTCCAGTGCTAACGCGCTACTGAACAATGCGTTTGGCCAGCGTCAGATATCAACCATTTATCAGCCGATGAATCAGTACAAGGTGGTACTGACCGTTGATCCTGCCTATACACAGGATGTCAGCACACTGAAAAAAATGTTTATCATCAACGATGCAGGCAAACCTATCCCATTGTCCTACTTCGCGCACTGGCAACCGGCCAATACACCGCTGGCGGTCAATCATCAGGGACTGTCTGCCGCAGCAACCATCGCCTTTAACTTGCCGGAAGGCGCTACGCTATCCGAAGCCACTACCGCCATTGAACATACGATGGTATCGCTAGGCGTCCCTTCCAGCATACGCGGGCAGTTTGCCGGCACAGCGCTGGCCTTCCAGCAATCCCAACATTCACAGGTTGTGTTGATCATCGCAGCAATTGTCACGGTGTATATTGTGCTGGGGATTTTGTACGAAAATTATGTACATCCACTGACCATCCTCTCAACCCTACCTTCAGCCGGGGTTGGGGCACTGCTGGCCCTGGAAGCATTCAACAAGCCCTTCAGCCTGATTGCCTTGATAGGCATCATGCTGCTGATTGGTATTGTGAAGAAAAATGCCATCATGATGGTGGACTTCGCCCTGGTGGCGCAACGATCGGGTAATCTCAGCGCCAAAGATGCCATCTTTCAGGCTTGTATGCTCCGTTTTCGCCCCATCATGATGACCACAATGGCGGCCCTGTTTGGTGCGCTGCCGCTGGTACTCAGCAGTGGCGATGGTTCGGAATTACGCCAGCCGCTGGGGATAACTATCGCAGGCGGTCTGGTAATGAGCCAATTGCTAACGCTTTATACCACACCGGTGGTGTACCTGTTTTTTGACCGATTGCATCTGCGTCGACGGAAAGCACCGGTAATCAGCACAGTATCCTCGTGATCGAAAACATGTTGTAACTGGATAATCTCAAGGAGTACCCCGAAAGATGATGAATCAGCCCGCGTCCGTCCGCTGGCAACTATGGATTGTGGCTTTCGGTTTTTTTATGCAAACGCTGGATACCACCATCGTTAACACCGCGCTGCCTTCTATGGCCATCAGCCTGAATGAAAGCCCATTGCATATGCACTCGGTGATTGTGGCCTATGTACTGACTGTCGCAATTGTCTTACCGGCCAGTGGTTGGCTGGCCGATCGTATTGGCGTACGCAATATTTTCTTTTCAGCCATCATCCTTTTTACCTGCGGTTCGTTGTTATGCGCCCGTTCGGAAACCCTCAATGAGTTGCTGCTGTCACGGATGGTTCAAGGGATTGGCGGCGCCATGATGGTTCCCATCGGACGCCTAACCGTCATGAAAATAGTGCCGCGCGATCAATACATGGCAGCCATGACGTTCGTGACATTGCCGGGGCAAATCGGTCCGCTGATGGGGCCGACATTAGGCGGCATACTGGTGGAATACGCCAGTTGGCACTGGATTTTTCTGATCAATCTACCAATAGGCATTATCGGCGCTATTGCCACGCTGATGCTGATGCCCAATTACACTATGCAGACCCGACGTTTCGACATACACGGTTTTCTCTGCCTTGTCATTGGGATGGCCACACTGACGCTGGCACTGGACGGACAGAAAAGCCTGGATATGTCATCCTTACTGCTGATCGGTCTGGTGATCACCGGCAGTTTGTCTCTATTTGGTTATTGGCTGCACGCACGGAACAATAAGCATGCCTTGTTCACACTGCAACTATTTCAGACCAACAGCTTTACCATCGGTCTACTGGGCGGTTGGGTAGCTCGTATCGGTAGTGGTATGTTGCCTTTCATGACGCCAGTGTTTTTACAACTGGGGCTGGGATACTCTCCGTTCCATGCAGGATTGATGATGATTCCGATGGTGCTCGGTAATATGGGCATAAAACGGCTGGTGGTGAACATCGTCAATCGTTTTGGTTATCGCACCATACTGATCTCATCTACACTGTCACTGGCACTGGCCACTTTTCTGTTCGCCCTGGTCGCCTTGATGAACTGGCGTTGGCTAATGCCTCTGGTGCTGTTTATCGTGGGGATGACCAACGGTATTCGTTTCTCCACCATGAATACCCTGACACTGAAAGACTTGCCGGATGAACTAGCCAGCAGCGGTAATAGTTTGCTTTCAATGTCAATGCAACTATCCACCAGTATAGGCGTCAGCATAGCTGGCCTGTTGCTGGGCGTCTTTGCTCATCAGCATCTGGTACCGGGAGCGCCGGAAAACCATATTGTTTTTCTTTATACCTATCTGAGCATGATGGCCGTCATGGTTCTTCCGACGTTGATTTTCAGCCAGGCGCCGGGCGACAACATCAAGCAGGCTACATTGCCGCGCCGTTAGTGAGGTCATCATGAAATTCGGTATCACCGTAAAACTCTTTCTGGCCATTTTCGCCACCTGCATGCTGGTGGTGATCACTATGCACTTGGGTATACGTCTCAGCTTCGAGCACGGGTTCATCGACTACATTAAAAATGAAAACGAACAACGAGTATTACAGCTGCGGGAAACGCTGGAAGACCAATATCAGCAATATGGCAATTGGGATTTCTTGCGTAACAGAGACCGGGGAATGTTCAGAATGAGACGGCCCATGGTGCAAAACGGGGAGGAAAGCCTGCAAAGCTGGCATACCCGATTATGGGTGTTTGACCAGCAGAAAAACAAACTGATTGGTTCACCGGTGACACCGCCTGAAGACAGCCAATGGCAACCACTCACTATTAAAAATCAAACCATTGGCTGGATTGTGGCAGCACCGCTGGAGAGGCTGACACGTAACGCCGATATCAGTTTTGATCATCAACAACAGCGTACCAGCTGGCTTATCGTCGGCTTATCCACCTTATTGGCAATCATCGTCACCTGGTTGATGTCTCGGGGTTTACTGGCCCCAGTGAAACGCCTGGTCAATGGTATTCATCGGTTGGCTGCGGGTAATTTCAGCGCCCGTGTCATGGTCACCAGTCGTGATGAACTTGGCATGCTGGCGCAGGACTTCAACCATCTCGCCGTCGCGCTGGAAAAAAACGAGCAGTCACGCCGGGACTTTATGGCCGATGTGTCCCATGAATTGCGAACGCCGCTAGCCATCCTGCAAGGTGAACTGGAAGCGTTGCAAGATGGCATCCGTCAACCCAGCGCTGATTCATTCCGTTCATTACAGGCAGAAGTCGCAGTACTGACCAAACTGGTGGATGATGTACACCAGTTGTCACTCTCCGATCTGGGGACGTTGTCCTACCGTAAAAAACCGATCGATATGGTGAAATTACTTCAGGTATCAGTCGCGTCCTTTGCCGATCGGCTACAGCATAAACAGATAACGCTGGTGACACATTTCCCGGCTGAAGCCTGGATATTTGGTGACCCACATCGGCTGAGTCAGCTATTTAATAACTTATTGGAAAATAGTCTGCGCTACACCGATAATGGCGGCCAACTCCACGTAGACGCGGAAATCACACGGGAGCAGTTGCTGATTCGTTGGCAAGACAGCAGCCCTGGCGTCACCGATGAACAGCTATCACTCATTTTTGAACGATTTTACCGAGCCGACAGTTCCCGTAACCGTGCCAGTGGTGGTTCAGGCCTTGGCTTGGCTATCTGCTCCAATATCGTTGAGGCCCATGGCGGACACCTGTATGCTGAACATTCGCCACTGGGAGGCCTGCTAATGACTATTAAGCTTCCTTTACACGCAGCCATGTAGAAACACTATGACAACCACCGAGTTTTCAAGTACCGAAACGCTGCCTGTCTTGATCGTTGAAGACGAGCCCAAGCTGGGACAATTGCTGGTCGATTACCTTCAGGCCGCGGGTTACCAAACACACTGGCTCATCAATGGTAATGACGTACAACCCTGGGTAAAACAGCATCCTGCCTCGCTGATACTGCTTGATCTGATGCTGCCCGGCTGTGACGGTTTGAGCATTTGCCGCGACATTCGGCAATTTTCCAATATCCCGATTATTATGGTCACCGCCCGAACGGAGGAGATAGACCGCCTGCTGGGACTGGAGATCGGCGCAGATGACTACATCTGCAAACCGTTCAGCCCACGAGAAGTGGTCGTGCGGGTCAAAACACTGCTGCGCCGTTGCCGCTGGCAAAACGAACCGCTTCCAGAAGGAGAGAAGCCTCACTTACTGATTGATAAGCGCCGCCATCAGGCCAGTTATCTCGGGCGCCATCTGGATCTCACCCCGGCGGAGTTCCGTCTGCTGGAGACGCTCTCTGCCGAACCGGGTAAAGTGTTCTCCCGCGAACAGTTGCTGGATAACCTTTATGATGACTACCGGGTGGTAACTGACCGGACCATTGACAGCCACATCAAGAATCTACGGCGTAAGCTGGAACAACTCGATCAGGAAACCTCTTTCATTCGCACGGTATACGGCATCGGTTATCGCTGGGAAGCCGCCATCGGCCAGGAAACGTAATATCAGCGACATGCGCCAGTTTCCCTTTATGCTGTCAAATAAATTGCCCAATTCATTTAAAAATTTACGATTTTATCTTTCTCCACAGCGGTTAGCATTGCCACACCGGCAATAACAATCGGAATGGGGAAAATCATGTCAGGTTTAGTCAATGGTCAGTGGGTTAATGGTGAGATCGCGGCAGAAGAGATCAAAAATGGCGCGTTCCATCGCCAGACAACGACGTTTCGGGAAACTGACATCACCCCACAAGCAGGACGCTATCAATTGTTTGTTTCCTATCTTTGCCCGTGGGCATCCCGCACCCTGATTTTTCGTAAGCTGAAAGCGCTGGAATCAGTGATTAGCCTCTCCATCGCCGAACCCCGTATTGGTGAGCAAGGCTGGGAATTCAATACGCCACAAGATGTCGGAGAGCGGATAGCCCCCATCCATTATCTGCATCAACTGTATACCGCCAGTGATGCGCATTACACCGGCAAGGTTTCCGTGCCTGTATTATGGGATCGTCAGGAAGGACGCATCGTCAATAATGAATCAGCCGACATTATTCGTATCCTGAACAGCGCCTTTGATGGATTGACCGGCAACACACTGGATTTTTATCCTCCGGCGTTGCGAGAAGACATTGATGCCTGGAATGCGCTGATTTACGACAACATCAATAACGGCGTCTATAAAACCGGCTTTGCCAAAACACAGCACCACTACGATCAAGCCGTGGTGGCGCTGTTTGACACGTTGAATAAGGTGGAAACCCAGTTGGCGACGCATCGCTATATTACTGGTGATACACTGACCGAAGCTGATTGGCGATTATTCGTGACGTTGGTACGGTTTGATACCGCCTACCATGGCGCGTTCAAATGTAACATTCGCCGGCTTGAAGACTACCCGCATTTGTCAAACTATCTGCGCGAACTGTATCAGTGGCCGGGTGTCAGCGACACCGTCAATCTTGAGCATATCAAAATTGGGTATTACAGCATTCTGTGGCTTAATCCCACCGGGATAGTGCCACAGGGGCCACACATTGATCTTGAACGCCCCCACAACCGTGCCGGGGTGGGTCGTTAAGCTGCCGTTTCCACGATCCCCCCTGCACGGCGTGGATTTATCCGCTTGTCAGCAGACTTTCTGTGTGCCATCTGCTGATTTTTTACCGCATAAGCGTTAGAATCGCCGCCTTTACTGCTCCCGTCCGGGGGCAGCCTGACTTGTGATCAGACTTGAGAGACATCATGTTTAAACCGGAATTACTTTCTCCGGCCGGTACGCTGAAAAACATGCGTTACGCCTTTGCTTACGGCGCAGATGCTATTTATGCCGGTCAACCCCGTTACAGCCTGCGTGTTCGTAATAACGAATTCAATCATCAGACGTTGGCCGAGGCGATCAATGAAGCCCACCTGCTGGGTAAAAAATTCTATGTAGTGGTGAACATCGCCCCTCACAACGCCAAGATCAAAACCTTTCTGCGGGATTTGCAGCCAGTAATTGAAATGAACCCGGATGCGCTGATCATGTCTGATCCGGGACTTATCATGATGGTACGGGAAAACTTCCCACACATGCCGATTCATCTTTCCGTACAGGCCAATGCGGTAAACTGGGCGACGGTGAAATTCTGGCAGCAGATGGGACTTAGCCGCGTGATTTTGTCTCGTGAACTATCGCTGGAAGAAATTGCTGAAATACGTACCCAGGTTCCAGACATGGAGCTGGAAATTTTCGTCCATGGCGCGCTTTGCATGGCTTATTCCGGACGTTGCCTGCTTTCCGGTTATATCAACAAACGCGATCCGAATCAGGGAACCTGTACCAATGCCTGCCGTTGGGAATACAAAGTACAGGAAGGCAAAGAGGACGATGCCGGTAATATCGTGCATATCCACCAACCGATCGCTGTAACCAATGTGGAGCCGACGTTGGGCATTGGTGCACCAACCGATAAAGTCTTCATGTTGGAAGAGAGCCAACGCCCTGGTGAATACATGAGCGCTTTTGAAGACGAACATGGTACTTACATCATGAATTCCCGCGATTTACGTGCGATTCAGCATGTGGAGCGCTTAACCCAGATGCAGGTTCACTCCCTGAAAATCGAAGGGCGAACCAAATCCTTCTACTACTGCGCTCGCACCGCACAAGTCTACCGCCGCGCCATTGATGACGCTGTTGCCGGAAAACCCTTTGATCCCACCCTTCTGCAAACCTTGGAAGGGCTGGCGCACCGCGGTTACACCGAAGGTTTCCTTCGTCGCCATGTCCATGAGGATTATCAGAACTACGACTATGGTTACTCGGTCTCGGACCAACAGCAGTTCGTTGGTGAATTCACGAGTGAACGCCGTAACGGGCTGGCTGAAGTGGCGGTGAAAAATAAGTTTACCTGCGGTGACAGTGTGGAAATGATGACGCCGGGCGGCAATATACAATTTACCGTGGAAGCGATGCAGAATGCCAAAGGTCAGGCTATTGATGTCGCACCCGGTAATGGTCATATCGTTTATCTGCCTGTACCGGAAGATATCTCGCTGGAATATGCTCTGTTGCTGCGCAATCTGCCGGGAACAACCACCCGCAACCCGCATGCGAAATAACAAACATTAAGTGTAAACAGCATGACTTTTAACATTTATTAGAATCAGATCACATCAATTGGCCTGACGACTGGTTACTATTGCGGCGCTGAGAAAATACAGAACGAAAAATAAGCGTAGTAAATACTACTAGGAACCACCTCCTTGGCCAGCTCAATCTCCCTTGAGCTGGCTTTTCTTTTTCGACTTATCGCTACATCTACGTTTCAGCGCTAACCATGACAACCGCATCCGACCACACCGGCCTACCGGATTTTCATCGATAGAAATCGAAAGCCCATTCTTCAACTACTCACGCTTCAAACGTTGGCTGTTAGCCAGATAAAGGGCTACCACCAATATCAGAATCGACGCGGCATAAACCAGGGTATAGGAGGGATTGTCATGATCGACAATAATCAAGCGCACGATAGCGGTGATACCGATATAAAGAAAATAACGTAGCGGGAAATGGTATCCCGACTGAAAATACTTCACGATCAACGCAATAAATTCAAAATACAGGAAATAGACCACCAAACTGTCAATCAGCATGTAGGAAGAGTCTTTCTCATTGCTGATCATTAACGCTGTCGCCAAATGGAGAGTTTCCTTACCAAGGAACACCACCAGAATAACAGCCAATAGCAACAATCCCACGCTGAGTATCACCTGCAATCCTCGTGCAATCATCACCACGCGTGTTGAACCCACCATTCATCTACTCCTTACCCAAACTGCGCCAAATAATATGGACGATTATTGTCTGCCTACCGCAGCTTAAATTGTTGGCACATCAGTGTAACGATAATTTGACACAGATCACAAAAATATTGGGGGCCATCAACACCGTCTAGATCTTTTTTTTATTATCTATCTGATTTTATTATGCCTTACATACCATAGGCTACCACCAGCGGTGGAAATGGTGTACCGGACCAATTCCCTTCCCGACCTCCAGTGAATCCGCCTGCTCCAGCGCTCCTTGCAGATAGGCTTTGGCTGCCATGACGGTGGCAGGCCAGTCGTTATAACGCGGGCGTAGCGCCGCCAGTGCTGCCGACAAAGTACAGCCAGTACCGTGAGTATGACGGGTATGGATACGGGGCGCGGTGAAACGTACCGGCTCGCTTTGTACCGAGAATAACCAGTCCGGACTCTCCTCATCACTCAGGTGCCCCCCCTTCATCAGCACCGCCTGACACCCCATCGCTAACAGTGCTTCCCCTTGCTGACGCATCTCCTGCTCATTGGCTGCGGGAGAACACGCCAGCAAGGCCGCCGCTTCCGGTAAATTGGGAGTGATCAGTGAAACCTGGGGTAATAACATCTGCCGAATGGCGTCGACCGCGTCAGCCGCCAGTAATGGATCACCGCTTTTCGCCAGCATTACCGTATCCAGCACCACATACGGCACGACATAGCGCCGCAAACGCTCGGCCACCACCTCGACAATATCAGTCTGAGCCAGCATACCTATTTTGGCGCTATCAATGCGTACATCGCTCAATACAGAATCCAGCTGAGCTGCGACAAAATCAGGCTCAATCCGGTAAACCGACTGCACACCACACGTATTCTGTGCCACCAGTGCGGTGATCACACTGGTGCCGTAAGCTTCCAGTGCGGAGAACGTTTTCAAATCGGCCTGAATACCGGCACCACCGCTGGGATCCGTACCGGCGATGGTCAGTGCGTTGATGCGTCTCATACCAGATCCTCCGCACGCAGGTGATATAAGTGGTCAAGAAACGCCGGGATAAAACTTCCCGGCCCTTGTACCTGTACTGATGCTCGTCCTCCAGCCAGTGCCATCACATGACACGCCGTCGCCACATGCGGCAAACGGTCACCGGCCAGCGCACAAAAGGCCGCAACCACCGCAGATAGCGCACAACCGGTTCCTACAACCCGTGTCATTATTTTATCCCCGCCGGGAATAGCCCAGTCACGATCACCATCCGTCACGTAATCCACTTCGCCCGTCACCGCGACAACGGTAGCAATACGACGCGCCAATTCACGCGCGGCAGGCAATGCCGTTAACGAATCGTTGGCGCTGTCCACACCGCGCCCCTGAATGTTTAGCCCGGATAACGCCATGATTTCGGAAGCGTTTCCCCGAATGGCGGCCGGTTTGAGTTGCAGTAGTTCACGGGCAAATTCAGTACGAAAAGTCAGCCCGCCAACCGCCACCGGATCGAACACCCACGGTGTTCCAGCCTGATTGGCACTGTTCACCGCGGCCAGCATAGCATCCGCGCGATCGCGCTCCAGTGTACCTACATTGATGAGCAACGCATCGGCCACCGCGCTGAATTGCGCCGCTTCGCCGGGATCAACCACCATCGCGGGCGAGGCGCCCAGCGCCAATAAGACGTTGGCTGTAAAACTTTGTACTACATCATTGGTCAGGCAGTGGACTAACGGCGCCAGATGGCGGAATTGAGTCAGGGAATCTGCGGCAACAGCGGCAGACAACAGCACAGGTCGAGCGTTCATAAATCTCCCAACCAGCATATCAAGAAGGCGGTAACCGATGAGATACCGTGACTTCCCTACGCTGGCATTATCCAGATCAGGTTATACGGGTAAATTCTCAGCCACCGCAATTAATGCAAAGGCACCCCGAGTCAGCAACGTATTATTGAAAGTGAAAAGATAAAGGTCAATAGCTGTCTACACCACCGGCTATAACACCAAAATCCTTATAAATCAAAAAATAACAATCATAATTATTTTTTATCATTGCCAATGGTGCTAGATGTTATAGCGTTAAATCTGGCATTGTGCCGGGAAATCATCAAACGGACGGCATACCCGTCGGCCATCGTCGGTCCGATGGTATACCGCTTCTACGTTGTACCCGTCCGGATCACGGACAAACGCGGCGTAATAGTTGGGATGATACTGGGTACGCAGACCGGGCTGGCCATTGTCGACGCCACCCGCCGCTATCGCCGCGGCAAAAAAGGCATCTACATGTTCCTGGGACGCAACGCTGAAGGCGAAATGCACTCGTGGGCGAGTGAGAACCTCACCGTGGAAAATCCAGAATTCACCACCAGGATCAGATGAACAACCGTACCCCGTCAGCACACCGAAGCTGACGGCAAATTTCATATTCTTGACCAGCTCATACCCTAATGGCCGCAGCGCCTGTCCATAAAACCGCCGACTACGGCTCAGATCCGATACCGGAATACTCAAATGATCCAGCATGCTTCCCCCCTGACGACGCAATCCAATGATTTTCCCTCACTCACTACAAATAATGGCAGGTTGAGCGGAATAACCAACATAGCCGCGTTCCCAACGGGAAAATATGATCCAGATCTATAAGATAACGCTTAGTTATTCAGTAAAAGTGACTTTTTATTAACTGTGCCCCACCAACGCAGACGACAGTAGTAAGAGAACGCGAGGAACTGTCTGGCGATGGTGATACTGGGTTATATTCGGCTACTTATCAGACGATTACCCAATTAAGAGATACCGTCTGGCTCAAGGTGGGATACCGCATCCAGGCGGAGATATCATGAGGTTGCATAATCACATTCAGGCAGAATGATCGTCCGAATATCACACCGAAGCAGCAATGAACTCCCGCAACCATTGATGCGCGGGATCGCGATGTAAACGTTCATGCCAAAGCATAAACATCTCGAAACCGGGTACCTCAAGCGGCGGTTCAACAACCTGTAGCAGCGAGTTATTCCTCACCAGACGTGAGGGTAACATCGCCACAAGATCAGTATTCGCCAACACTGACAGAACAAACAGGAAGTGAGGTACAGAGAGCACAACCCGGCGCGTCAGACCCATCGTCGAGAGCATATTATCTGTAATACCCTGAAATCCGCCTCCATCCGGCGATACGATCACATGGTCAAGCGCACAGAATTGCTCAAGCGAAGGCCGTTTTTTCAGACGCGGATGGTTAGCTCGGCTGGCCAACACATAACGTTCCGCAAACAGCACACGACGGCGCAAACCGGAGGGGGCGCCCCCACTGGAGTGAAAGGCCAGCGCGATCTCTCCCTGCTCTGCTTGCCTGGCAATACGTGACGGTACCGTTTCAACAATGGCCAACCGGGTGCCAGGTGCCGCTGAACGTAATCCGCTCAATGCAGGCTGTAGAATTGTCGATTCGCTGTAATCAGAAGCGGCCACACACCATGTCTGTGTGGCCATTGCGGGATCAAAGGGCGCGGACGGTAATATGGCGTGCTCAAGGGACTCCAGCGCTTGCCGCAGGGGTTGGCGTAATTCATCCGCTCTGGCGGTTGGCTTCATCCCCCGTGGACCCGGTAACAACAAGGGATCCCCAAAGATATCTCTCAATTTGGCAAGTTGAACACTGACCGATGGCTGGGAGAGATTCAAACGCAACGCCGCCCGGGTCACATTATGTTCCTCAAGCAATGCATCAAGAGTCAGTAACAGGTTGAGATCCAGCCGTCTGAGATTAGTCATGGCAATACCTGGTATGTTTTAAATTCATTTCTATGATACCTGATGGCGGTCTACTCTACGCGCATCACACCATGGAGATACTATTATGAATATTTTTATTGTTTATGCCCATCCTGAATCTCACTCTTTAAATGGCTCGCTAAAAGACTTTACGGTCAAACATCTCGAAGATGCTGGACATACTGTCCAGATATCGGATTTGTATGCCATGAAATGGAAAGCGGTGCTTGATGCCGACGATCGCACTGACAGACAAGAAGACGCCCCTTTTAATCCTTCACTCGATTCCAAGCACGCATTCGAACAAGGAACGCAGAGCCAGGACATCGCACGCGAGCAAGAGAAATTACGTTGGGCGGATATGGTTATTCTGCAATTTCCCTTGTGGTGGTTCTCCATGCCAGCGATTCTCAAAGGATGGGTAGACCGTGTCTACGCATATGGCTTTGCCTATGGTGTTGGAGAACATTCAGATACCCGTTGGGGCAATCGTTATGGAGAAGGTGTAATGACAGGGAAACGGGCCATGTTGGTTGTGACCACTGGTGGGTGGGAATCCCATTACAGCCAACGGGGCATCAATGGTCCGATGGAAGATCTTTTGTTTCCCCTCCAGCATGGAATATTGTACTACCCTGGCTTTGACGTTCTTCCCCCTTTTCTGGTCTACCGTACCAGCCGTATGGACGCCGATCGGTTTTCACAGACCTGTAATGAACTCAGTGTGCGTCTGGATAACCTGGAGAGTGAAGTCCCCATCCCTTTCCGAGCACAAAATGCAGGGGAGTACACTATTCCGGAACTCACGCTAAAAACAGAGATTGCGCCGGGTCAATCTGGCTTTTTGGCACATAGAGAGTAACGATGGCACCGCTATAGTGACGCGCTATGTACGCTCCATTATGGCGGGCATCAACCAGTGTCAGTCAATAATATCCAACCCTGGATTTCTGGCGGAATGGTGGAAAAATCGACCACATTCGGCAGAGCTCTCCTTACCTAAAATAGCTCGTTTTAGGCTGCAAAAATAATGCACATAGGTGCAAAGCAGTCACTGAATCGTCATAAAGCCTCTATATAGTCCTTTCTGTCTGAAACCAGAAAAGGGATAAGCCAAGTGATACCTGAAGCGGTTAACCATGTAGAACCTTCATGGTGGTGCAAGTTACGGCACATGCTTGCAATCGCTCGCCACGAGCCGGCTAATTTAATTGGTGTCGGGCTGATATTGCTGTTCGCCTGGATTATTCTGGCGCCGGTATTGTCCATTCTGTTCGACGCTGTCGTGGTACAAAACGGTGATAGCGTACGTGTACATGCTACCGAAGGCGCTTTTACCTATTACTATCTGCTGCGCACCCTGGCGTCGCGGATGTCTGACCTGCTACTCTGGACACCGCTGATCAATACCCTCTCGGTGGCGATAAGTAGCGTATCAGGTGCGCTGATCATCGGCGTAACCTTAGCCTGGCTGGTCAACCGTACCGATATGGCCGGGCGGAAGTGGTTCGCCACCGCGCTGATTGTGCCATTCATGTTGCCATCCTGGACCTTTGCCCTGGCCTGGACCACGATCTTTAAAAACCACACGGTGGGCGGTCAGCCTGGCTGGCTGGAAGTGATCGGCATTCATACGCCGAACTGGCTGGCTTATGGCTATTTCCCGATTGTAGTGATTATGATGATCCACTATTCGCCGCTGGTTATCCTGATTGTGGGTAACGCGCTAAAGCGAATGGACGTTCAGTTAGAAGATTGCGCGCGAGTCCTCGGCGCGTCGCGCAAGGTCATCGCGTTGCGCATTATTGCCCCCTTGGTTCGTCCGGCCCTGTTGTCAGCTGCGCTGCTGATCTTTGCCGACTGTATTGGCGAGTTCGCCATTCCCTATATTCTCGGTTTACCGGTACATTTTGAGACGCTGTCCACCGGTTTGTACCGGGCGCTGGGATCGCGCCAGAATGGTGTTGCCGCGGTGATCGCCGCGGTCATTATGCTGATGGGCATGATCACTTTGCTGCTGGATATGCGGATGTTGCGTGAAGCCAGACGTTTTGTGACGGTGGGAGGCAAAAGTGGAATGGATCGCCGTCGCCATCTCGGCCGGTGGGGTTTCGCCGCTTTCGGCATAGCCCTCACATTTGTGCTATTGGGTGTTGCCATTCCGCTCCTCACCCTGTTTTTTTCCACCATCATGAAATTACCCGGACGCTTTACCGCCGATAACTTCACTTTTGATTTCTGGATTGGCCATAACCTGGATACGGTCGCCCTGCATAACGGAATTCTGCTCACGCCTGATTTCTGGCACGCGGTATGGAATACCATCATTATTGTCGGTTCCGCATCACTTGCCGCCGGCGTATTGGGCCTGTTGGTCGGCTATGCGGTGATGCGCTGCTCCATCCGCTGGGTCGGGGGATTTTTACGTCAGATTACTTTCCTGCCCTATCTGGTTCCCGGCATTGCGTTTGCCGCGGCCTTCCTGTCTCTGTTTGCGGTTGCTCACGGGCCGATACCCGCCTTGTACGGTACGCCCATGCTGCTGGTCATTGCGCTCATTGCGGAGAAAATGCCATATGCCAGCCGTTCGGGTATCGCGGCGATGACACAACTGGGCAGAGAGCCGGAAGAAGCGGCTCGCGTCGCCGGCGCCGGTTGGTTTACCCGTATCGGACGGATTGTGATCCCTATCCAGGCGGCACCGCTAACAACCGGCATTCTGCTGCCGTTTATTTCTGGTATCAAGGGCGTCAGCCTGTTCATCATTCTGGCGATACCCGCCACTGACGTCCTCACCACTTATTCCCTGCGTTTGATTGATTACAACTACCAGCAAGCGGCCAACGCGGTAGTGTTGATGATCGCGCTGATTTCATGGACCGGCACAATATTGATCCAGAAGATTTCTGGTACCGGTCTGGCTGAAGGTCTGGAGAATTGATATGCCTGCGATTACCTTAACCAACCTGATAAAAATCTACCCTGGTGGTCAGAAACCGGCGGTGGACAGCCTCAGCCTGACGGTCAAAGACGGCGAGTTCATGTGTCTGCTTGGACCATCCGGCTGCGGTAAAACGACCATTCTGCGTATGATTGCTGGCATTGAATCCGCCAGCGGCGGCGAAATTGCGATTGGCGATAAGGTGATGGATTCCGTTGCCCGGGCGACGTTTGTTCCACCGGAGCAGCGCCGCGTCGGCCTGGTCTTTCAGAGTTACGCTCTGTGGCCGCATATGACAGTTGCGCAAAACGTTGATTTTGGACTGCGCTTACAGAACGTCCCGACCACAAAACGCATCGCCCGCTGCCAGGATGTTATGGAAAAGCTGCGCATCGCCGAATACGCCAGCCGCTACCCGACTCAGCTTTCCGGCGGTCAGCAACAGCGTGTCGCGCTGGCCCGCATGTTGGCGGTTAATCCCGGAGTACTGCTGCTCGACGAACCGTTATCCAATCTCGATGCCACCCTGCGTCTGGAGATGCGTGCCGAGTTACGACGCCTGCACGAAACCTTTGCCACGACCATCGTCTTTGTCAGCCACGATCAATGGGAAGCGATGACCCTCGCCACCACCATCGCGGTCATGAGTGCCGGACATTTACAGCAGGTCGGGACGCCAGACGAGATTTACGCCAAACCCGCGAACCGATTTGTCGCCGAGTTTATCGGCACGCCCAAACTGAACATGATCTCGCTCAATCAGCCATCCAGTACGCTGGCGAGCCACATTCAGCAGCGTTTTTCCCTACCGAACGAAATGCATGTCTGCGGCATTCGTCCCGAAGAGATCATGCTATCCGAACAGCCACAGACCGATAGCGTGCCAATGATCATCGACAACATCATGCCAACCGGCGGCAGTTGGGTGATTGAACTGGTAAGGGGCGGCGATCACCTGTTCCACTCCACACAACTGCGCCCACGTTGGCAGGCGAATCAGCAAGTGCACTGTCAGTTGCCTGCCGCCTCGCTACACTTTTTCAACCAGCAGGGGCAACGTCAGGAACACTTTGTAAGCTAACAGCAGGCCAGCAAAAACGACCTATTGAAAACCGAAAAAAACTATCCATTCAAGACCACAAAAACTCGCAACCAAAGGAAATGTCATGAACCGCAAATTGATAACGAGCCTGGTCATACTCGCGACGTGCGCTACTGCTACCGCCAGTGCTCATGCAGCGGAGTCTTTCGATCTGCAATCATTGATCGCCGCAGCGAAAAAAGAAGCGCCGATCACCGTCTACGCCTCAACCGGCAAGATCGTTCAACAGGCGAAGGAATTTAGCCAGCAATACGGTGTTAAGGCGGTTGGTATCAAGGCTAATGCACCACAAATTATCGAAATTCTCAGCCGCGAAGCGCTGGCGCACAATGTCAAATCTGATGTCGCAATCATAGAAGACGCTCCCGCTGGCATAGAGCAGCTTCTGGACAAAGGTTATGTCAAAAGTTGGGTACCAGGTGACATGAAAACCGTTATTCCAGCGCACTATCAAGATCCGCTGACGGTGGTACTGGCACCGAATGTTTTTGCCTATAATACGGTGCATCACAGCAGTTGCCCGATCACTAACATCTGGCAACTGACCGAACCAAAGTGGCGTGGCAAAGTAGCGATGCAGGATCCAACCGGTAAGCCGGCCTACACCGACTGGTTCAGTCAGATGGCCACCAATTACGATCAAACGGTACGCGATGCGTATCGACAAGAGTTTGGCAAGCCGCTAAAAACGAAAGAGAAATCGGCAATGGCGGCATTTGTGAAAGCACTGGCGGCGAACGGCCCACTGCTGACCCACTCCGACACCGATGCGGCAGAAGCCATTGGTGCGCCAGATGGCAAAGACGATTTCGTCGGTCTGGTTTCTACCGCGAAATTCCGTGAAAACAAACAAGGTATGAAACTGGGTCTCTGCCACGGCATGAAACCATTTATCGGTTGGAATTACCCCAGTCTGGGCGTCATTACTACCGGTAGCCACAGCCCGAACGCCGCGAAACTGTTTATGCATTACCTGATGACCGCCAAAGGCATCGCACCGCAAGGCGTTGACGGCAAGATGTCTACCAACCAGACGGTAAAACTGCCGGCAGATGAAGCCTCCGGTATCGAAAAATATCGCGATGAATTGATGGTATACAAAACCTCAACAGCGAAAATAGATTGGCAGAGCCGCCAGGATTGGCAAGACCTTTGGAATCTGAATTACCAGAAATAGAACTATCAACGGGAGAGCGCCTGCTGCTGCGCTCTCCATTGTTTTCGTACTGGGAGCAAACCTTTGACTCTGATTAACCTGGAGCGGCGTGAAGCTGCTTTAAAACGTATTATTCTCGACGCTGGCAATACCGCACTCCGGCACTTTCGTTCTCGTCAACCGGGGGAGTTCTCGCTTAAAGGCCATCAGGACTTCCTGACCGAAGCCGATACACTGGTAGAACAACAGATCCGACAAGCCATTGCCGAGGAGTTTCCTGAAGATGCTCTGCTGGGCGAGGAAACCGGCAGCAGCGCCAATGACGCATCCAGCCTGTGGGTGGTCGATCCTATTGACGGCACCGCCAATTTCGCGCGCGGCATCGAGCACTTTTGCGTCGCTATCGCCTTCATTGCTCAAGGCGTCACTGAACTGGGGGCGATTTACAACCCGGCGACTCAGGAACTGTATATGGCGCGTCGCGGCCACTACGCGCAGAAAAACGGTCAGGCGTTGCATACCGCCAAAACAGATGACGTACGCAACGCCACATTCGAACTTGGTTGGTCTCCGCGGTCCACCCAGCGACGTTATCTGGATGTCATGGCGGCGATACTGAGTCAGGGAGCAAATGTACGTCGCGGGGCATCTGGTGCGCTGGCGCTGGCCTGGGTCGCAGAAGGCCGCACTGATGGTTACGCCGAATTACATATGAACGCATGGGATTGTCTGGCGGGTTTATTGCTGGTACGGGAAGCTGGCGGCAGTACCGGATATTCCCCCATCAGCACCGCTGAGATATTTAACGGCCAGCCGGTTTTAGCCGCCGCACCCGGTGTAGCCAATGCGTTGGCCCGCGCGACAGGGATCCCTGTCGCCACGACAGAGACGCCTCGCACCGAGGAGCCGGCCGATGACGAAATAAAAACACCGCGCTACGCCAGACCCGCTATCAGCTTGATAGAATCCGACTTTCCCGGCTGGGGCATGGACATTTACATCGGTGGTTCCGCCGGAGCGACCGATCTGGCGCTGCTGGAACAGCACAACATCAGAACCATCATCAACTGCGCGGTCAACCTCGATATCGACTGGGTTTCCTCTCCAGAACCGAATATGTCCGCCCACTTGATCAACCACGGTTCAGGCCCCATTCGCTACTATAAACTCGGCCTCGTCGACGGTTCCGGCAATGCAGCGTCCATGTTGCATGCCGGCTATCACCTGATGCGTTCCGCTCTGCTACAGCAAATCCCCGACAAGCCGTCTTACCGTAACCGGGAACCGGGCAATATTCTGGTCAACTGCCGTGGCGGTCGCAGTCGCTCTGTCGCACTCGTCGCCTTATTTATGCATCTGGAATGTCCGGAACGCTATCCGACGTTAGCATCGGCTATCGCCCATATCCGGGATAAACGCCAGTTGCATCCGGATGAGTGGCACGAAACGCCGAAACCGATACTAATTTCTCTGGCGCAGCGAGCTATTGAGATAGAACAGGTATTAAAGGCAGCGGGTTTGGGCATTGGGCAACCAGACGTTAAGTAACCAGTAGTGAAGAGGTAAGATAAATAAATGTCTGCTTTGTCAGGTAAAAGTATGGCCAGTGCAGCGGAAGTGGCACGTCTGGCAGGGGTTTCTCGTTCGGCGGTTTCGCGCACGTTTACCTCCGGCAGCAGCGTGTCAGCCGAAACACGCCGTAAAGTTCTGGCCGCCGCCGAAGCGCTTAACTACCACGTTAATCATCTGGCGCGCAGCTTGTCCAAAGAGGCCTGTCGTCCAGTATGTATTCTCGGGGGCAATCTCAGCGCCCCCTACCAGGCAAGTCTGCTCGATCAGATCACCCGCCGTCTGCATCAGGCACAGCGTGCGGTCATGGTAATCAACACTGACGGCGGTGAAGAGAGCGCCAATACCGCATTGCGCCAGACGCTCAATTACCGCGCCGCCGCCACCATCGTACTGTCAGGCACGCCACAGGCTTCACTGGTTGAAACCTGCCTGCAAAGCGGTCAGCAGGTGATACTGATTAACCGCATGGGGCAATTCGCCGGTGCCGACAACATCGAAATCGATTACACCTCGACCATGACCGATGCTTATCACATGCTCTCACGAGCCGGTTGTCAGCATATCACGATGATTTCTTCTTCCGTCCGATCACCCAGTATGGTGATCCGGGAAACCAAGTTTCTCGAAGCCGCCAGCCATGCCGGAGGAGCGTGCCAGTTAGTCCGTTCGGGGCCGGCCAGTTATGAAACCGGCGCGACTGCGGCACGGGAACTGCTGGCGGGTCGCCATCGTCCGGATGGGGTATTTTGTGTCACTGATCTGGTTGCCTGCGGCTTTATCGACGTGGCGCGCCACGAGTTTGGCTTGCGTATTCCCGAGGACATCTGTGTTATCGGTTTTGATAACATCGAACAGGCTGGCTGGGTCGGCTATCAGCTGACAACCTTTGCCCAACCTCTGACCGATATGGCGAACGCCATCATAGAGTTATTACTTTCCCCACCGTCTCCCGGCGTGCCGGGCAAGCGCCTGTTTCAGGCACCGCCGGTATGGCGCAAGACTGTGCGCTCGTGTTGACTGTCGATGCTTATTATGTATCCCGGTCGCCCTGCCCTCTGTACTTTAGCGATCGAGATAGCGCAGGCCTCTTCCACCATAACGCAACACTATTTTTCGCTATCGTGGCCCTTGATCACGGGAAGACAACCCGCCGCTTCTTGCACCAGCCAGGTTTGGAAACGTGTGCCTTTTTCATCCTGCTCAAGCGGTTCTGGCGATAACAGATAGTAAGCTGAACCGTCCCGTACGAACCCATACGGCGCGTGCAATTGTTCGTTCTCGAGTTCGTCCTGCACCATCAGAAAGGACGCCATAGCCATGCCCAAGCCTGAGACGGCAGCCTGAATGCACAGATAGAAGTGCTCATAGTCCATCCGAATACTGCCTTTGGTTGAAACCTTCGCCAAGCGTTGCCATGTCGACCAGGCTTTCGGCCGCGAGCCAGAATGCAGTAAGCGTACGTCCTCCAGAGTGTCCATGCGGCTTCGCCTGTCTCGACTCACCGGTCCTACCCATTCATCGCAAACCTTTACGGCATGAATTTCCTGATCCCAATGAAAATCGTCGCGCCGTAATGCAAGGTCCACCCCACTGCGCGAGAAGTCAATCGGACCGCCCGCCGCAACCAGATGAAGATTGATATCAGGATGAGCCAGGTGAAATGCGGGTAGCCGAGGGATCAACCACTTCATGGCAATCGTGGGCTCGCAAGACAGTGTCAGCACCTCATCCGGTGCTGTTTGCTGTAGTCGATACACTACACCGTCGAGTTGCTCGAAAACCGACTGAGTGACCGCATGCAGAGAACGACCAGCCGTGTTCAGAAAGATCGCCCGGTTGCGTCTCTCAAACAGTTCTATCCCTAAGGCCTCTTCCAACAGTCGGACCTGCCGGCTGACAGCACCGTGCGTCACATGCAAAGACTCGGCAGCTTTGACGAAACTGCCGGTTTGGGCTGCCGCTTCAAAGAAGCGAAATGAAGCAAGAGATGGGAGTTTCATATACACGATGAAATTTATCAGATTTGCTTCACGATAAATCGCTTTTTTGAAGCGCGCAAGCATTCAATAATCGGATCATCTCGACAAGATAAGTAACATAAAAACATATAGCTAAGGAAACATTATGGAGAATATATTATCGCTGATAACGTTATCAAAGCAGTTAGTCATGTATCCAACTGTTCATAACGATGCCATCAATCTGTGCGAAATCATCGTTAAAGAGGATTTCGCGATTCTACCCGCAGAACAGCGAAACCACCCTCGACAACCAGGAATCACAAGAGCCCACCCGTTCCCCCCAATAAGGTAGCCATCACCAACGATGAGGGAACCCTACATGGCGTAACACCCATGTTTGCTGGCAGACGACCCTACCCGGCTGGGGTATCGGGACGTTCGCTTTATCACTTTCAACAAGCGCTGAAAGCGCTGGCGGGCTGTCTACCTGCCTTGTTCACTGGAGTTTGATTGATGAATGAATTGATCGCCGTCGCCACCATCACCATTCTGGCCGTCATCAGCCCCGGCCCAGATTTTGCGATGGTTACCCGCAACAGCTATGCCTTCGGCTCGCGCACCGGACTGCTCTCAGCCCTGGGCATTGCCTGCGGTGTGCAGGTCCATGTGATGTACACCGTGTTTGGTATTGCCGTGCTGATAGCTGGCTCCCCCCTCCTTTTCATGACCATGAAAGTCCTGGGCACGTCGTACCTTATCTATCTGGGATATAAGTCGCTAACCAACAAGACCGTACTGACACTTGAGGAGGCCGCTGGCAGTGTTCCATCACCGTTTGCAGCCTTTCGTATGGGCTTTCTCACCAATGCGCTCAACCCGAAAACCATGCTTTTCGTGGTGGCCACCTATAGCCAGGTCGTCCAGCCAGGTAGTCCTTTGAGTCATAACTTCGCCTACGGCCTGTTTATGTCGGCAGCTCACTGGGTCTGGTTCAGCATCGTTGCGCTGTTCTTTGCCGCGCCCACCATGCGTCGGCGGCTACTCAAGCAGCAAGGTGTGGTCGACAAGAGCATCGGCATCGTACTGATCGTGCTGGGTGCATCCCTGGCGTTCACCAAGGTTGTCATCTGACCGAATGTCACACCTCAACGCAAGGCCACATAATATTACAAGACAGGATAGCTTTCAGGCCGACCCTCTGTGTTGATTTCAACTGATTAATATCAGATTGAGGTATGCCATAAGTTGAAACCGCCGGGATTTCTTTTCAATAGAAATAGCTGACAAAATTCCCTCCTTTTTAAATTGTCACCTCCGGTCATTCACATGTTATTAACCAGAAGGTATATTTATAAACGGCATCGTAATGAAACGCTCAAATCCAGGTAACAGATAGGTATCATTGCGCCATCAAACAGCGGGAAAGCCACACATTTTGACCCGTTTTTTCATTTGCCTGATTCAGATTGGAAACCGCGACCTTACAATGAATGAATGGCAAACCTACTGATTAAACACATATAGGAAATAGTGATACAAAATGTGGTTCTTCGCTATTTCTTCTTTTCGAACACCTTCACAGTGTATTCCTCTGGCCATTTTTCCCTATATATTCAATAAAGATCAAAGTACTGATTGTTTTTTCTTATATCTAAAGTGACACACAACGAAATAAATACCTTTTCATTATTTGTAGCACATATCTACATTTCACCTCCATAGTATAGAAACCGAACGGAATATATCTGTTTTACCAAAAAATAAATGCAAACACACAACTCGTCACGGCTGAATATTCAGCATGGGAAATAATAAAGAGGAAATACTTATGAAAATAAACAACAGGAAAATAATCATACTTTCAGCGCTTGCGCTTATGGGCTTGCAAGTTCCGCTGGTACAAGCAGCTATTGTGCCCAGCGGGGTCACACTAGCCAGTAAACAGGAACTGGTGCGCAGCAACGGCGCCGAACCTGCGACGCTGGATCCACAGCTCGCCGAAAGTAACGAATCCTTCAATATCATTCTGGATTGTTTCAGCGGACTGGTCAGTATTGACGCGGCTGGCAAAATCCACCCGGATCTTGCTGCAAAATGGGAAAACCAGAATAACACAGTCTGGACATTTCATTTACGCCCTGGCATCGTCTGGTCCAATGGGAAACCCATCACGGCCCAGGATGTGGTGTTTAGTTGGCAGCGCCTGGTGGATCCCAAAACCGCGTCGCCTTATGCTTCTTTTGCCTCGAATGCCCATATTGAAAATGCGCAGGCCATTGCCAATGGCAAAATGCCCGTCAGTCAGCTTGGTGTAAAAGCCCTGGACGACCATACCGTTCAGGTAACACTTTCCCAACCCGTTTCTTATTTTCTCCAGTTCGTGGGCCATATGTCGTTGTTCCCGGTCAGCAAAGCTGTTGTCGAGAAATTCGGCGACAAATGGACACAGCCAGGCAATATCGTCACCAGCGGTGCGTATACCCCCGTTCAGTGGGTGGTAAACGAAAAAGTTGTGGCCCAGCGCAATCCTAAATACTGGGATAATAAAGCAACCGTGATCAACAAAGTCACTTACCTGCCCATTGCAGACCAGGCGGCCATGGTTAACCGCTACCGGGCTGGCGAAATCGATATTACCGATACTATTCCAACAATTCAGTACCGGCAGCTCAAAACCGAACTCGGCGGACAGGTTCATAATACCGATTTACTCGGCATCTATTATTACAAGTTCAATACGGTTAAAGCCCCGTTCAACGATGTTCGTGTCCGGCAGGCGCTTAATCTCGCCCTGAATAAAAGCATTATCACCGATAAAGTGGTGGGGCAAGGGCAAAAACCGGCTGACACACTGATGCCATTAAAAATTGGTGGAATGACATTCACCCCACCGGCATATGCCGCCTGGTCTCAGAGTAAACGTAACGCAGAGGCGAAAAAATTACTGGCTGAGGCCGGTTTCACTCCGGCGCATCCCTTGAAACTGAATCTGCTTTATAACACCTCCCAGGATCATCAACGCATTGCTATCGCGGCGACATCCATGTGGAAAAAGAATCTGGGGGCCGATGTCACTATGAAAAATCAGGAATGGAAAACCATGCTTGAAACCATGCGCCAGGGGAATTTTGATCTGGTCCGTTATACCTGGCTTGCCGACTACAACGAACCCTCTACATTCTTTAATACCTTCCGCACCGGGGATACGCAGAACACCACTAAATACAGCAATAGTCATTTTGATGCCGCTATTCAGGAAGCCAGTGAAACAACCGATGCCGGAAAAATCAAGCAGGAATACCAAACAGCCAGCGATATTCTGAGCAATGATGTTCCCGCTATTCCTATTTATTACTATGTTCAGAACCAATTGGTGAAACCCTTTATTGGCGGATTCACCGTTTCACCTCTCGGATTTTATCTGACCCGCAATATCTATATTAAACAGCATTGATTGTCAGGGCGGTGTTTAACCGCCCTTTTATCCACTCCCCGCCGGCGCAGCACACCCCCAAGGCGCGAATGTTCGGATGAGAAGAAATCTAGTCCAGTCAACAATTGATACCCAAAAGGTTATCAATAAATCTACAAAATCTGATTGAATGGCAATCTAACAAGATTTATAGTTTCCTAATGGAAACTATAAATTTTGAAAACTCACTATCTCTTCTGCAATGTGAACTGGTCGCCCGTCGCAACCGTTTCACGCCAGAGGCGATAACATGGCCACAATATGATGTACTGGAAGTCCTGCGCGTCGGCGGTGCTTTGCGGCCATCGATCATTAGCGAGCGCTTGGGGGTCTCCCGCACCCAGCTTTCAAAGGCACTGCGTGTGCTCAAAGATCTCGAATTAATCGAGCAATCGTCCGACGATACCGACCGCCGTGCGCAGGAAACCAGACTTAGCGCCAAGGGCGAAGCCTTTATGGAAAGAGCGGCTCTCCAACGATGCGATGCAGCGCGGCTGGTGGCGTTGGTCATGACGGCGTGAGAACAAGCGATATTCGCCGAACTCTGCTGCAAAGCCGTTAAAGGATTACAAGCAGAGGCATCTAAAAATGCCTGATTTGCCGATGCGAATTATCCGCGCGCGAACGAACAATCTGAAGAATGTAACACTCGAAATCCCAAAGCATAAGATTGTGGTTTTCACCGGGGTTTCCGGCTGTGGAAAGTCGTCGCTTCTGTTCGATACCATAGCCGCTGAGTCGCAACACCAATTAGCCGAAACTTATTCGACCTTCGTCCGCAACCGGCTAAAGCCTCAGGGACACCCGGAAGCTGACCGTCTCGAAAATCTACCGGCATCGATTGTCGTTGATCAGCGTCGGTTAGGTGGCAACGCTCGCTCCACCGTCGGAACCGTGACGGAGATTTACACTCTCCTGCGCCTGCTTTTCTCGCGCATTGGCAAGCCTCATATCGGAGAATCCAGCCTCTTCTCATTCAATAATCCCAATGGTATGTGTTCGGAGTGTCAGGGGTTAGGAACGATCAGGATGATCGACGAGGAAGCGCTGTTCGACCGGGAGCGTTCACTTGACGAAGGAGCTATCCGTTTCCCAGGATTCGAGCCGTCTTCGTGGCGTTGGAAACGCTACACTTTGTCGGGCTTCTTCGATACAGCAAAGCCTCTTGGTACGTATAGTGAGACAGAGTGGCGACGTCTGACCATCGAGGAAGGTACGCCCGTAACTAACCCCAGGCCAGGCTGGCCGAAAAGCACGGTCTATGAAGGTGTTTTGCCTCGACTGCGCCGCTCGTTTCTGGAACGCGAAGAGGCGGATCTTACCCCCCTTGAACTGGAAGCACTGGCACGTGTGACGACGAGCGGGTCATGTCCGGCTTGCGAAGGCGGCCGTCTCAATCCTCAAGTGCTTTCCTGCCGGATCGCTGACCATAACATTGCAGAATGTGCTGAGATGGAGGCAAGCGAACTGCTCGATTTTGTTCGTGGAATAAAAGAGAAGGAGATGCTCCCAGTCGTATCATCCATGGTAGAAAAACTCGAAAGCATGATCGATATAGGGCTCGACTATCTCAGTTTGAATCGGGGAACATCCGGTCTGTCCGGCGGCGAGTCTCAACGGATCAAAATGATCCGTCATCTTGGCAGCAGTCTTGCGGATATTGCCTATATATTCGATGAGCCGAGTGTTGGTTTGCACGCCCGCGATGTTCGCCATCTCGGTGAGTTGCTTATCCGCTTGAGGGACAAAGGGAACAGCATTCTTCTGGTCGAACACGACCCCGATATCATCACCATCGCCGATCATGTAATCGATATGGGGCCCCGGGCAGGGAAAAGCGGTGGAGAGGTCGTCTATCAGGGATCGGTGGCGAACCTGAAGTTAGCGGATACTGAGACTGGTCGAAGCTTTCGCAAGCTACGGCACTTCAACGAAAAGCCTCGCACCCCGTCCGGGTGGATCAGCATCCATAATCAATCGATGTTCAATGTACATAACGTGTCCGTCGAAATCCCGCTTGGGGTAATGACGGTGGTCGCGGGTGTTGCGGGGTCCGGAAAATCGACGCTGGTTAACCGGATATTGCCCCGACTTCGTTCTGATGTCGTCGTTATTGATCAGACCGAGCTTCGCGGATCTTTTCGTTCAACACCGGCCAGTTATCTTGGTATTCTCGACGACATTCGCCACTATTTCGCGCGGCGGAGTGGTAAGCATGTTGGACTGTTCAGCACGAATTCGGCCGGAGCTTGCCCTATCTGCAAAGGACGCGGTGTCGTCCGTACCGACCTCGCGTTCCTCGATGCAGTTGAGGCGGTTTGTGAAGTCTGCGACGGTTCCGGCTATAGCGCGGAAGCGCGCTCGACCCGAGTTGTGGGCCACTCCATAGACGAGGTAATGAACATGTGCGCACCAGAAGTACGACATCTGTTCGAGGACGAAACGACAATCTCAGATGCACTTGCGCGCATGGAACAGGTAGGGCTCGGATATGTGCAGATCGGCCAGCGGCTTTCCACGTTGTCGGGTGGCGAAAGACAGAGGCTAAAACTGGCGGCAGAACTTGGCCGAACCGGAAAGATATATCTGTTCGATGAACCTACATCCGGTCTTCACATGGCAGACGTGGAACGCCTGATACCGTTATTCGGTTCGCTGGCGGATCAAGGGATGACCCTCATCGTTGTCGAACACAATCTCGATATAATTGCCGCGGCTGACCATGTGATTGAGATGGGTCCTGGTGCAGGAAAATATGGGGGGAAGATCGTCTATCAAGGAAGTCCCTTAGGAATGGTGAAAGACAACCCGTCAGTAACTGGAGCGTTTCTGTCAGAGTATTTGTCAGATGGTACGGCTCCTCATCAAGACTAAATATTGAAGGCACTACAATATAACCAACTTATTCACCCCCCTGGCACAAATACAGTCACCACCTCATATGAGGTGGTTCAGCAGCATCAGTGTTTTATATGAAGGGGAAATGCATAATTTTATATTGAATGAAGAAACAGCCACTAAATTATCGAATGTCTTTCCAATGAGTGACGTTATTCTCCCAAATATAACTATAATTTTTCGCCAGCTCACGAGCGGTAAGTGGTTTTCTGCCGGTCAGTAATTCAACCGCATTCGAATGCACATCCATTAAGCCTTCAGCTATACTTGCTTCATTGGTCACCATATCATTACCACACCAAGGCACCGGTGATTTAGAAAAATCCTGATCGGTATCACGGGGAATATTCATAGAATCCAGATAGTCAAAAAAAACTTTTTTATCAACAGGACAGTATTCAATGTTTATTCCTGAAAGCTCACTAATCAGTTGGCAAAGGTCACGTTGCGATATTGATTCACCGCCAGTTATATTATAAGCTTCGTTATCCTTACCCTTACCAAGTAATAATGCTGTGGCAACTCTGGCACTGTCATCTTTAGCAATGAATGTACCCTTTCCTTCCCCGGCAGTGGTATACCATTTATTATTGGACATCAGTGCCAACATAACCGATGTGGTTAAATAGTTCTCCATATAAAGATTGTTACGCATGGCATTGTATGCTACACTACATTGACTTAAATATTTCTCTGTCTCCGTATGATCCGGCGTCACATATACATGTGCGTAAGCAGGATTTGTCGCACCAAGAAAAGAAGTATAAGTAATATGGCTGACACCGGCCTTTATGGCAGAATCAATTACATTTTTATGTTGCTGTACGCGTTTATCGCCGATTAAAACACCAGACACTATATAAATTCTGTCACCGTTTTTGAAGCTTTTCTCCATACCCTGAGGATCATCATAATTAGCTTCGTGTACAGATACGCCCCGTTCTCGCCATTTTAGCAGTGTATTTTTATTCATCCGTTGCAAATCCGGACAAGTCAGGATTAAATCTTTCGCGTTAACTTCGTGTAGCATATTTTCTGCTACACGGCCGCCTAACTTCCCATCCACACCCGTAATAATGTATTTCATAGTACGCTCGCTTATATGAACTTGATAAATATCAATATATAATATCAGCATAACTATTGATTTGAAAATGAATAACATTTATGCTTAATTAGTTTTATTTATAACAAAGAGAAATGGTATGAATATCAAACAACTGAAATGTTTTATCCAGTTATATGAAACGCGTAGTTTTTCTCAAACAGGTGAATTATTACATATCACTCAACCCGCAGTTACTCATCAAATAAAAAAGCTTGAAGATGAACTTGGTATTAAATTATTCATTCGCGACAAACATAATGTTGAACTTAGCTCTGCCGCAGTATCTTTTTATACAGACGTTAAAGATGTGTTAATACGCCTAAATATCGCCATTGCTAAAGCAACAAATTATGACAAGGAATTCTCATCTAATTTATCAATCGGTTATGATAATTCACCACTCGAAAATAACTTATTACCAATGATACTAGAAGAATATCAAAAAATTGAAAAAAATGTTCATATTCATCTTAAAACATCTGACTATATAGAAAGAAAGAATGAATTATTAACCAGAAAAACAGATATAATTTTCACAGTAAAAGACAATATGGAAGCATGCAATGAAGTAATATACAAAGAACTATATCAAAACCGACTATATTGCGTCATGGCGATAAATGACAAACTTTCAAGAAAAAAAACAATTGATCTTTCCGATATTAAGGAGAGACCATTGATTTTACTTAACCCGATAAAATGTCCTGTGGAAATGCTCAGAATTCAAAGTAAGATACAAAATCTTCAACCTAACGCTATAGTGTACTACAGCGACTCTGCCGCTATTACATATGTTATGATAAAAAGCAAGATTGGGATTGCCATAATGCCACATTTTATTTGCCCCATGGACAAAGAATTAATAAGCATCCCACTAAATATTCCTGATTTTATTTCTTATGGAATTGCTTATCTTAAGGAAAACTCCTCTCAACAATTATCCAATCTAGTTGATATTACACAAGACAGATTTCTAAAACAAATCAAGTCAGCGGTATTTTTTAAGACTTAACTCAGCCTGGAATTATATTTACCGCAAGAGAAATTAATTTATTATTAAGCAACCGGATATAGTTAATTAACTCATAAATGGTTTTACTAACGTTTTGTTTTTTAGGTGGTTTCCGAGTGATGTTTTCGTCAATCACTATTTCCAAATATCAGGGGTTTAATGAGATGGTCACTCCCATTTTGTGGCGTCTGTTACTTTTGGTTATGGTATCACCTATTTTGGCTATGAGGTAATGATATTACTTCTATTCAGGTAGGCAAATTTATTATGCCACTTCAGATAAGTCATATCATTACTTGCTTTAAATGCTCTAAAAGCCAATTAAGGGCAGCATCTTGACTCTGCCTTTTATGCCACAACAAACATAGTTTAATTTCCTCATAGTCAACTGGAGCTTCACTTATAGTCAGCTTGTAATATTGCTGCCAAATCAAAGCGAGCCCATGCGGAACTGTCGCTAAGAGAGGTTGCTGATTTAAGATAAGTGGATAAGAGGAAAAATTAGGGGAAATATAGCGAATATGGCGCGACTTTCCTTGTTGTGCTAAAGATTTGTCAAGTGAGCTACTTGTCGCATTGCGATAAGAAACTAAAAGATGTTCTTTACTAAGAAACTCGTCTAAGGTGATTGGATCTTTGATAGATATTTGGTCTTCTGACCAAACCGTTTTATAGCCCATATTCCTAACAAGGATACTCTCAGTTTCCATAGTCGAAACTGTATCAATAGAGACTGCGACATCGACAATGCCTTCTTCTACAGAATCACGAGCCGTATAGGGATCGACATTCACAATTTTTAAATAAACTCCTGGCGCCTCCTTATATATCCGCTCTAAAAGCTTTGGCATTAGCCACTGCTCAACCCATTCACTCATGCCAACTCGAAATGTTTTCACACTAGTTTTAGGAGAAAAAAGAGGCACATCAAACAAGTGACTGTGTAGTGATGTCATTAATGGTGTAATTTCATGGACCAACTTTTCAGCCCGAGGTGTTGGGATCATACCACTGCCTTTTCGAACAAAGAGTGGATCATCCATTAGCTCTCTGAGGCACTTCAGAGCCCCGCTGATAGCGGGTTGTCCTACATGCAGGCTATCTGCAGCCCTTGTCACACTTTCCTCACGATAAAGAACAAGCAGTACAAGGAGTAAATTCAAGTCCATCCTGCGAAAATCATTTGTAATGATATGGTTTATCATAATAATCAATTTTAGTAATTTCTGCGGGGTAAATATACTCAAAAAATTCAATGAATCAATAGAGAAAATAGTATGAAGAGTATTTGGTTAGTGCCCTTAATCGTAGTCACTCATTTTGCGAGTGCATCCACCTATATCAGCGCTAAGCAATCACCTGGTTATTACCGGATTAAAGTCGGAGAACTACTGGTTACTGCAGTGTCTGATGGGACAGTTGATATCCCATTAGACAAATTGCTGACGAATGAATCCCCAGAATTAATCATCAAAGAGCTCAAATCGTCCTATCTAAAGCCAGAAACAGAAACCTCGATCAATGCCTATGTGATTGATGACGGTAAACAACAAATTTTGGTGGATGCAGGCGCGGGAGAATTATTCGGTAATATTGGCGGGCATATTACAGAAAACCTCGCTGCTGCCGGATATCCGGCGGACAGCATCGATGCAGTATTGCTGACACATATACATGCAGATCATTCAGGTGGCATCAGCAAAGGTGACAAGTTAGTTTTTCCGAATGCGAAAGTCTATGTCGATCAACGTGACGTTAGTTTTTGGCTTGATCGTAAAAACATCAAGAATGTTAATCCAGACCAACGTCATACATTTGCCGAATCAGAAAAAACGGTCGGTACTGTGATAAAAGCCGGGCAGCTAATAACTTTTCAAGCACCAGTGAAATTATTTCCGGGAATCGAAGTAATACCAGCACCAGGACACACCCCAGGCAGCGTTATTTACAAAGTTTCAAGTGATGGAAAAAATTTGATTCTTTGGGGAGACATTATCCACGCCAGAGCGATACAGATGCACTCACCTTCGGTTGCGATTCGCTTTGATATTAACCCAAAAAAAGCAATTGAAACACGAGAGAGAATTTTAAATACAGTGGCAAAAGAAGGCGATCTGGTTGCTGCTGCTCATATTTCATTTCCCGGATTTGGCCATGTGATTAAAGAGGGAAAAGGATATCGTTGGTTACCACTAGAATATAGCAACCACCTTAACAATAAACAGTAACATACATATAGGGTATTAAAATAAGGGAATGAATCGCACAGATTCCCTAGACACCTTTTAGTTAGATAAACTAACCGAAACATAGAAACGGAATGCTTGGCGATGCGAAAATTTGCCAGACAGTGCTAGGCTGAAAACGCAAAAAGCCCGCAATTACGCGGGCTTGGAGGTGTTTATTGCTTTTACATGCAGGCTATTGCCAGATGCGAAATCATTCCCACTCGAATATCAATGAGCAGAAAATACATCGAAATAACAGCTAGTTAGCAGGACAACCTTTCTCGATACCATCATCTATACCATGCTCAGAATTTTTTTGATTTTTTGCAGCTCGTCGACGTTTTAGTTCAGCTTTGGCCCAAGCTGACGATTCTGCCATGTCCTTACGCAGTTGTTCCAGCTCAACAGGATGAAGCCTGCGGACCATAATAGCCAAGCGCCCTTTGTGCTCCTCTATAGCAGTGAGCTGCGGCACGTCTGCTGTACCCGATCCCCCAGGATGCTGACGCTTGCTCATGTCTCCCCCCTCAACCGTGACCTCCCCACTCCTCGACCTCTAATGAAGCAAAGCCTAAGCACATAATACCAAAGTAGCATGTTTCATAAGTATTTTTCTGGGCTACATCAATATAGCCCCTCCTTTTTCTCCTACAATGGGATGAGCAGCAAGCATATAAAGAAAACTTCACAAATAATATACGGAGGGAAAATGATCGAGTCTATAACAATGCAAGGAGTAGCAAGCTTTAGTGAACTTACTCCAGTTACGATAAACACAAACAAAAAATTAGTAGTCATTTATGGTCATAACGGTACAGGAAAATCAACTCTAGCAAGATACTTACAGAACACATCAGACAGCAACTATAATAGGTGTAATTTTACTCTACCAAACTCGCAAGACTATCAACTATTAGTTTACAACACTGATTTTGTGGAAAAAAACTTTTCGCAAGATAGTTTTGAGGGAGTATTCACCCTCGGTGAAGAAAATGTGGCAGCCGAACAAGCAATAACTGTTGCAGAACAGGAAATAACCAGCCTAGAAGGCCAGAGGCATCAAAACAGCAAGCTAAATCGGAGTGTGGAACCAGAAAGGAGACTAAGATACGACACATAAAAAACAAAGTATATGAAATCAAGAAAGAGCATGACAGAAAGGATCTAGACCACTGTTTAGTGGGCTTTAAAAATTCTGCTGACAAGTTTTATGAAGCGCTTTTAAGAACTCCTCTACTAAATTCACCTGGATATGATTTTAACGATCTTGCAAGGGAGTCAAGCGAACTAAACAGAAAAACTGCTGAGAAAAGAAGTCTATTACCAACACTATCCTCCAATTTGTCTGCCATAGAGACAAACAGCATTTTTAACGAAGTGATTATTGCATCAAGAGAAAGCTACCTATCCAATCTAGTAGAAAAATTAAAGAATTCCTCATGGATAGATCAAGGTAGAATTTACATAAATGATGCCGAAGGGAAATGTCCATTCTGTCAGCAGGCTTTAGGGGATGAATTGGCAAAGCAAATCAACTCACTATTCGACTCATCATATGAACAAAAGAAAAAAGAAATACAGGGTTTAAGAGACAATTACTTCAATAAAACCAACGAGCTAAAAACACAGCTTTCCGAAAATCATTTCAAATCACTAAACAATAGAGACCTTGATTTACAGAAAGAAAGGCTTATAAACTCTTTAGAAGCAAACCTAGAAAAAATAGATAAAAAGCTAAACGACCCTAGCATAAGAGTATCACTGAAAGAAACAGACGATTTTTTACAATCAATAAACCAAATAGTAGAAGACGAAAACTCTTCGAGAAGAACCTTTAACTCGAAACTAGAAAAGAAGAAAGATTCCCTAGACGAAATCAAGAGTAAATTCTGGTCATTGGTTCGCATTAAGTTTGATTCTGAAATAAAGGAACACGACAAATTAATAGAGGAAATCAATTCTGAAATTTTGAAATACGAAGACGAAATAGCAGCGTTGACCAGGTCAATCGAAGAACAGAATGAAATAATCTCTGAGAACAGAGCAAAGATAACAAACATAGATACGTCAATAACCAACATTAACAGTCAGATCATAAGCATCGGCTTAGAAGGCTTTGAAATCAAACGAAAGCCAGGTGAAGACAACCACTATTACCTTTGCCGAGGCACGCACAACAGCGGAAATCACGTGTACAAATCTCTGAGTGAAGGTGAGAAAACTCTTATCACTTATCTTTATTTTTTGGAATTGTGCCAGGGAAGCATACGCTTCGACTCGCCAACCCCTAAGAACAAGAAAATAATTGTTGTTGACGATCCAATTTCCAGTCTATCTCATAATTACATATATGAGATAGGCTCTCTTACTCATAAGAAAATCATCAAGGGATATGAGTATTCGCAAGTTATCCTGCTGACTCATAGCCTATATTTCCTACACGAAATGATAAAATACCTCCCTAAGAAACAAGAGGACTTCGATAAAAAGTGCAATGTATTCAGAGTCACAAAAAATACTCATAGCAACATATCGCCAATGAAGAGAGGCGATATAAAAAATGACTACCAGTCCTATTGGCAGATAATAAAAGATGCACAAGAAGGGAACACTAATAACATCGTACTCCCTAACATCATGAGAAACATTCTCGAATATTACTTTTCTTTCGTTCACAAAACCGATGAATTAAAAAAAGCTCTTGATGAATTAGAAGAAGATGACGCTGAATTTTCTTCTTTTTTCAGATTTATTAACAGAGAATCTCATTCCGACTCAGTAAACATAAACGATCTTGGCGAAATAGATTCAGAACGCTTTATCAATAAATTCAGAGAAGTTTTCCTACGGACAAATTTTGAAGGACATTACAACAAAATGATGTCTTAAACTAAAAAATATAAAGTCGAACTGAATAGGGAAAGTTCATTTTCAATCAATCCACTTGGTTGGCAGAATAATTAAAGGCGGCCCCGCGCCGCCTTTATACTACTATTTTCTCATCGGTAGCTGTCAACGAAGTTGACACCCTTATTCGTTTTTACGCTGCAGATTTTAGCCCGGTTTCTGGCTTGTCTGGATTCAACATTACTACATCTACCCGCTGCCACTGACGGCATGAGGCTGACCACCGTTCCGGTCGGGCTTTTTTAGCCATGTCATACAAGGCTTTTCGTTTTGCCAGCAGGCTTATATCTTCTCCCTGATGCCGTTGTTCTGTAAGCGCCGTTAAATCGACGTACTCCCCCTATCCATACTGCGACACATTTTTTAAAAAGGGGACCAGGTCCACATTCCAGGGCAATAACGCGTCGAGTTTTTCTTGCGTATCCGCCTCGCCGATGTGATCCAGCACATACTGGATATACGTAAGCGCCAATTTAACCCCACCTACCAATAATACCACCCTCGCGGCATAGTGCTCCTAACCACAAGGAGCACATTATGACATCTCACGAAAAACAGCAATACTGGTCTCAACTCTTTGTACAACAAGCTCAAAGTGACCTCTCCATTACCAATTTTTGTAAAGCCCACCAGATTAATATCGGCACCTATTATTACTGGAAACAAAAACTCAGCGACCACTCATCCACACTGCGGATTCACCCAGTACGCGTACAAGAATACCGCGACTTATCGCCTCATGGGGTGGTGATACTCTCACTGCCTTCCGGACTGTCGGTCGAACTGCCCGCCGACTTACCCGCTCACCACATCCAGAGCTGGGTTAACGCGCTGCTATGTTAGTCCCCCATTCGGGTATTTACCTCGTCTCCGGTTCTACCGACATGCGCAAATCAATTGATGGATTGTCTCTGATCGTCGCCGATGTGCTGGAGATGGATCCACTGAGCCAAGCCTGGTTCATCTTCTGCAATCGCGCGCGCGATAAAATCAAAATCCTCTTCTGGGATACCAACGGCTTCTGGCTCTATTATCGACGCCTGGAAAAAGGCCGCTTCAAATGGCCAGCACCCAAACCCGATAATGCGATACACATCAGCCAGGCTCAGCTCCATTGGCTCTTGTCGGGGCTCACTATCGAGCATGCTCAAGCGCATAAGCCGCTGCATCACTTAAACGTGTGACCGGTAAAACTGATCGTCATTTGTCACTTGAACGATCCTTTTAGGCTGTCACACTTGACTCATCTTATTACGATGAGCCTTGACCATGACTGACTTGCCCGATGATGTTGACCAACTGAAAGCCATGTTGCTGCAACTTCAGGCCGAAAATGGCTCGCTCAAAGAGGCACTTCATACGCAAGCAGAAGCGGTGGTTGAACTTGAAAATCGGCTTCAACTGCTTATTGAGCAACTCAACCTAAGCACATCCAGACGCTTCTCGGCCCAAAGTGAGCACGTGCCTAAAGGCACCTTCAACGAAGCCGAGCAACAACATGCCATCAGCAAACCTGCGCCAGCACACCACAAAAAAGGTCGTAAACCGCTACCCAAAGCGCTTGAGCGTGACGTCCACACTCACACGCTGAATGCGCCGCACTGCGAATGTTGTGGTCATGAGCTGCATCCCTGTGGCGTCGAAACGTCTGAGCAGTTAAAAATCATCCCACAACACGTCAGCGTCATTCGTCACGAACGTACCAAATACGCATGCCGCCACTGTGAGTCCACCGAAATGCGCAGCAAAATCGTCACCGCGCCCAAGCCACCGAGCATGATCCCCAAAAGCATCGGCTGTCCAGAAACCTTTGCCGCCGTGGTCACCGCTAAATATGTTGATGCGTTGCCGCTCTATCGCCAGGAAGAGATATTAAAACGCAGTGACATTGAACTGAGCCGCACAACATTGGCCAACTGGTGCGTGCAACTGGGCAGTAAAGTTGGGGTCATCATTGAAGCAATGAAAGGTCACTTGCTGGCTGAGCCTCTCATCTGCGCCGATGAAACCACCGTGCAAGTGCTCAATGAACCGGATAGAAAAGCCCAGAGCCAATCGTACATGTGGGTTTATCGCAGCGGTGAGTTCGAAGCGGATCCGGTGGTGATTTACGATTATCAACCGAGTCGTGCGGGTCTGTGTGTCCAACACTTTTTAGGTGACTACGCCGGGTATTTACTCACCGACGGTTACGCTGGATACGACACATTGAAAACCGTCACTCAAGCAGGATGCTGGGCTCATGCCCGGCGTTACTTCGTTGATGCGCAAAAGTCGCAGCCGAAAAAGAAAGCCGGGCGAGTAGAAAAAGCGCTCAATTACCTCGGCAAATTATATGGAGTGGAGCGAGAAGCTAAAGCCCTCAGTCCGGACGAGCGACAGGCGCTGCGCCAGAAAAAAGCGGTGCCGGTACTGAATGAATTTTATCAATGGCTCGTTGAAACGCAGCCTGGTGTGGTGCCGAAAAGTACGCTAGGCAAAGCCGTTAACTACACGCTGAACCAGTGGATGAAACTGCAAACCTACCTTGAAGATGGGCGACTGAGCATTGATAATAACGTGACCGAGCGAGATGTCCGCCCGTTCACCACGGGCCGCAAAAACTGGATGTTCTCCCAATCGGTGGGCGGTGCCATCGCGAGCGCGAATCTGTACAGCCTGGTGATGACCTGCCGCGCCAACGATCTCAATCCGTATTACTACTTCATGCATCTGTTCCGCGAACTGCCTAAACGGACATCGAACGATGATCTGAATGATTTACTGCCGTGGAATGTGGTGATCAGCGAAGCTGAATAAGGCTTCACCGGGTAACTCGGCGCTTACGGATATACGCCGTCGGCTCTAACTGATTGGCCTTCGCCGTTTCGATCAAGGAATAACACCCGGCACTGGCGCTGGCGCCCTGCGAACTGTCGGCAAATAGCCATGCCTTGCGACCGACCGCAAACGGGCGGATGGCATTTTCCGCCAACGCATTGCTGATGTTCACCTGCCCATGATCGCAATAGCCTATCAATTCTGCCCAGTGGTTGAGCGTGTAGTCCATGGCCTGACGGGTCAGCGATCCCTTCATTATCTTGCCGACATTCTGCTCCAGCCATAGTTTGAATGCCTTGAGCAACGGCAGGCTATATTGCTGACGGGCCAGGTATTTGTCCGCTTCACTGCGCCCCTGCAGGCTCCGTTCAATGCCATACAGTTTACCGATGTAGCCCAGCGCCACATCCGCTTTAGTGGGTTTGCCTTTGGCAGATTTTGCGCCCTTGGGGACCGCTTTGCCCGCTTCAATATATTTGCGCCGGGCATGATCCCAGCAGCCGATACGCACAAGCTTGTTTTCACGGCACACCGCGTCATAACCGGCATAGCCATCGGTTTGCAAAATACCGGTGAATCCCGCCAACAGGCGCACGGGAACACTACCGGCGCGGCTCGGGTCATACTCGAACAGCACTGAAGGTTTATCGGGGGGGGCCACCGCGTATCACCCACATCCATTTGTCCGATTGGGCGGTTTTGCCTTCTTCTTTCAGTACCTGGATGCGGGACTCATCCATTTGCAGGTAACGGCTACTGTTTTGCACGTCACGCAACCGGGCCAGCAGCGGGGCAAATACCTTGGCTAACCGGATGATCCAGTGGGCCATATTGGTGCGGCCTACCGGGTGGCCACTGCGGGCAAGCATGTTTTCCAGGCGGTACAGCGGCAGCCCATCGGCATATTTGGCGACGATGATATACGCCAGCAAGGCGGTGGTGGCAAAACATTTGCCCAGCGGATGGACCGGGCGGCGGGCAGCCACAATAAACTCCTCGCCATCGCGGTCAAACACCGCTTTTTCCTGCCAGTATTCGATGACTTTTAATTGGGCGGGAATAAACGCCAGCTCTTCTTTAACCTTGCTGAAGAAGGTGGCGCGGGCGCCGGCTTTTTCTTCGTCGGACAGGCACAACTCCACACGTTCACGCAGCAGGTTGGCGGAGAAACCGCGTTGGCGTTTTTGGGTGCCAGACGGCGGTGGGGGCGGCGATACGTCATCCGGCAGTTGAGCCAACAAGGACTCCATTGCCACGTCCAGTTCGGCTTCATCGAACAAGGCAATCTGGTCAGTATGCCGCTCACTGCTGGCGGCAAACTGTTGGGCTTTTTTGAGGCGGAGCAGTTCTTCGAGTAGGGCGATATAACATTCGCGATGTTGAAGCTGTTGCTGAAGTTCCTCGACCTGCGCCAGCAATTCAACCGCAGATAAACTGCGGTTGTCTGGGTTTTCGGCTGGCGGGAAAGTGGGCGTTTTCATGGTTAAATTATAACAAAAACAGCCACCTGATGCTTCCTGTTTCGACTAATTAACGCCATCATAATGCAGTTTTTTATGCCCATTGAGTAGACTGATATCGTAACCATCAAGCAGCCAGTTAATCTGCTCCCCGGTCAGGGGTAACAGGTCATCGGCCAGACTGGGCCATTTGAACTTCTCCTCTGCCAGCGCCTTGTAATAAAGGACAAAACCATTGTCTTCCCACATCAGACATTTGATTTTATTGCGCTGGCGGTTAGTAAAAGCATACAGCGCCCCGGTAAAAGGATCGTGTCCCAATTCCTGTTCTATCAGCGCCGCCAGCCCGTTGACCTGCTTGCGGAAATCGATGGGTGCGCGATAAAGAAAAATCTGTGGCATCGCCAGCGCCGGGCGTAAGTCACGGTTACGCATCAGAGTTGCCTGAGAATAGCGCCCAGCAGGGAGACATTGCGGTCATTAAGACCGGTGATCACCAGGCCATTGGGCAATGAGAGTGTCAGCTCGGTTGGGGTGTCGACGTGGGTGATGTCGGCGGTGACTTTGGCAAACCCTGGGGCCCGCGCTTGAGTCGGGTTATCGGTACAATATTTTTGCCGCCAGTAAACAAACTGGTGGTATGTCAGCTGCTGTTGCTGGCAGAAAACCTGGCCAGAAAGACCGGATGCTTGCCAGGTGGTGATCTGTTCGCGCCAATAGTCGGCCCGCTGTTGAGATGTCATGATTGCGCCCTGCATTTATGGTAGACAGCGGCAGTGTGGCGCAGTTAATCACTGAAAAAAAGATGCCGATTTAAGGGCGCTTACGTTGTTCTGGTGTGACATAACCGATCGCGCTATGCCGATGCTCCTTGTTATACCACTGGCTAAAGCCCTCCACCCAACGCCGGGCTTCCGCCAGATCCAGGAAGCCTGATGACGGCCACGACGGAACATATTTTAGCGTTCTGAACAGCGACTCCACATACGGATTATCGTTACTGACTCGTGGTCGGCTGTGCGAACCCGTGATGCTCAGTTCTTCCAGTTTCACTTTCAGCGTCTGGGATTTCATCGGCGCACCCTTGTCGGCATGTAACACTAACGGATGGCGGTAACACCGTTCACGTAACACGGTGCGGTGCAGCAGCGCGGCCGCTCGCTCGCCGCTTTCCTCTTCGTGAACCTCGTAACCGACGATTTTACGGCTAAAAATATCTTCTATCAGATACAGATAAAAATAGCGGCCGCGAACCCTGGAGGCCAGCCAGGTGACGTCCCACGTCCACACTTGGCATGGCCCGACAGCCTGATAGCTGGTCGGTTTATTCACCTTCAGCGGTGCGCGGCTACGGCCACGGTGATGTACTTGACCCTGCCGCCGCAGTACCCGGTAAAACGTCGATTCACTGGCCAGATAGAGGCCCTTGTCCGCCAGCCGTGGCACGATCTGCGCCGGCGGCAGGCTGGCATATTCCGGCTCATTACATACCGTGACTATCTGATGCTCTTCTTCGGCGGTCAGTTTATTGGCCGGTACCGGACGCTCTGCCGTGGGACGACGGTCTTCAGCCTGGTTATTCCAGCGCCGCCAGGTGCTCAGGCTTAACCCTACTTCCCGACAAGCGGGGAGCAGACGTGCGCCGGCGCTCATGGCTTCACGTATCCATCGGATCAGTTGCACGCGTTCGTGAGCGGGGGTCAGTCGTCCTCGTCCTCCTCGCCGTAATACTGATTCAGCTTTTTTCTCAGGACCAGCAGGGCTGCCGCCTCCGCCAGGGCCTTTTCTTTGCGCGCCAATTCACGCTCCAGCCCTTTGATTTTCTTTTGGGCCTGTTTTTGCGACTGCCGGGTATCGACTTGTGGCGTCTGGAGAAAATCCTGTTTCCACTGCGCTATTTGTTCAGGATAAAGCCCTTTGCGACGGCAGTATTCGCTCAGTTCGGTTTCACTGAGTGTGGCGGTTTCAACGATGACGGCAAAACGGGCTTCTGTCGACCAAAGGTCTGTGGTTTTGTTGGCTCCGGGCACCGGTTTCCCCTCTGCTTTAGCCTGATTACGTCAGTTATACAGGGTAGCTTCGGATATTCCTTCCATCTGTGCAACAGCGGCCACGGTCATGTTGTAAGGGGGAAGTAATTTCGCCAGTGTTGCAGCCTTACGCTCCGGTGAAATACGTTTCATTTGTCACTCCCGCGCCCTCAGGTGTTTTTTCAGAAGGGGTGACAACTACCCTGACACTGAGGGCAATCAAGCTGCTTGTCTATTCGGCTTCTTGATGTACTCTAAACAATTGGAGTGCACCAATGTACCGCAATTCTCGATTTTGGCTATAGATGATGGAGATATTTCTCAGAGCGAAAGAGAAAAAAGAGTCAGTAAACTCCTAAAAGGAAACTATTTTGGGGATGAGCTAAAAGTTGCTAAGGAAAATTTGAATCGATTGATGCTATCGTTCAGATTGGAATATCTTGATCCTGGCGTAAAGAAAGGGCTGCTCGAATATAATCATAAAAAATGGTTTGAGGAAATAAAAAAGAAAACAATTATTCAGGTCAACAATCCATCAAATATTTATGAAGAGAGGCAAATCGAAAGTCTGCCCGAGCTTGTTGAGTTTTCAAAGTCAATAATCTTAGATGATTATCATCACTATTACGAAGAGCTAAAAAAATTCACCCCGAAGAATACGTTGGATTTGTTCCATATGACGGAATATTTTTTTAAATTCCATAAAGAAATACAATAGAAATAAATGGAATTTTTATACTCAACACATCAAGGGTGCATTAATCATCAATAGATGAAACCAATAAGAACAATTTTATTAAGGCAGCTATATACTTCGAAAATAATCGATCCTAATCCGTTACTTAAGCCTACCAGCATTTGGCAGGCGGCTTAGCTTGTTTGCTAGCTAACCACCTGCTGAGGGTCGTTTTCAGCCCTTGGTGAGCGACCGCTTTGCTTTGAAAGCCTTCGCTCGTAGGCTCTGCTCAGGGTAAGAGCAACTCCTCCTGAAGCGCCTCGACTGGAATTGCGTAGTGGTTACACATTCCCTTTTCGATGAGACGCACGATGGCTGCCTTGATTGCTGGAGTAATCTCGAAAGGATGTGCGTACCGACCCTTGCGGCGTTCTATCATGAAGTCAAGCCCGAGGTCAACCTTTCGGACAATAACGTCAAGCTGCATAAAGCGCATGTACGCACCATTCGCTTTTGTGGCGAGTACTACCGTATTCGGATCAAATGGAGGTTTTGAGCCATCGATCGCCTCAGTAAGGAAGTCTCGATAAAGCCGTACCTCGGGATCGACAGGTTTGCTTGTATTTCCAGCGAAATGCTCGGTTACACCATCTTGGTCGTACATGATTCGGGCTGCCTCAGCCTTTATTGTCAGGGTATGGGTCTCATCCCAGACAAACAACGGGATCGTGAGGAAACCCTGCTTTGCCCATTCATCAAAGGTGGGCACTTTGCGAGTTCGGCTTCTGGACTGTGATCCTTGCTGAGCTATTTGTAAGGCTGCTTGGTTGCGGTTGTGCTGCTTGCGGTGACGCTCAAGGGCGTCATCAAAGCCGAAAGATCCCCCATCCATTACTTCACTCTCCCTTTTTAGGATTTTCAGTTGTTGCTGATATTCCTCAAAAAGATGACCGTCCTGAATCACCACACAAGTGTCTCGCCCCATCCCAATGCCCTGGTTAGTGAAGTTTGCACTTCCGATGACCACGATATCAGGCGAGACGAGATAGAGCTTCCAGTGGATGCTAGTGTTGCCCCGAAAATCCACCCAAAGCCGCCGGCGGAGCAGCGTTCGAGCATCGTCAATAAATGTCGGAGAGGTAAACGCGTTGATCGTACCCACAATCACTTCGACGTCATTCTCAGCGGCGATAGATTTCAGGAGTCTGACGGTGCCGGAGGCAAATGCGGAGACGATTGTGATGCTTCGTCTGCATTGTTTAAGTAAGAATTTCTCAAGATCATTTTCGGTATGAAGCCGTTCCATTTTCTTCCCTAATACTGTGCTCAGCGCCGTATTATCCTGCTCGGCAAAAATTGAAAATCCGTCCCGCCAAAACCTGCACCTCTTAGCGTTTTTCTTTGGGTACCCATTATGACGGCAATGCGTAGCCTAGTATTCGGTCTAAGTGTCGCGCCACAACCACGGCATGAAGGATGCAGGTAAACAACATGGTTTTTTCAAGTACACTACAGTGTCATTAGCGGTATGTCCATGGTCTGCTTTTTGGCCGGTAGCTGCCATCGTCACTGGCTGCAAGCGACCAAAAGCGGTCAATAACGCCCAAAGCAGCGACACGTTTACGCGTCCGACTGCCTTTGCTTGTTAGATTTTTCTCTTTTGAATCTGCCAATAAAATGCCAACTAACCGAAACATAGAAACGGAATGCTTGGCGATGCGAAAATTTGCCAGACAGTGCTAGGCTGAAAACGCAAAAAGCCCGCAATTACGCGGGCTTGGAGGTGTTTATTGCTTTTACATGCAGGCTATTGCCAGATGCGAAATCATTCCCACTCAATCGTCGCGGGTGGTTTTCCGGAGATGTCATAAACCACGCGGGAGATGCCGTCGACTTCATTGATGATGCGGTTGGAGCAGCGACCGAGGAAATCATACGGTAGGTGCGCCCAGCGTGCGGTCATGAAATCGATGGTTTCTACTGCACGCAGTGAAACCACCCAATCGTATTTACGCCCATCGCCCATCACGCCCACCGAACGCACTGGCAGGAAGACAGTGAATGCCTGGCTGACTTTGTTGTACAAGTCGGCTTTATGCAGCTCTTCGATGAAGATCGCATCCGCACGACGCAACAGGTCGCAATACGCTTTCTTCACTTCGCCCAGTACACGCACGCCCAGACCTGGCCCCGGGAACGGATGGCGGTACAACATGTCATACGGCAGACCCAGTTCCAGACCGATCTTGCGTACTTCATCCTTGAACAGCTCTTTCAACGGCTCAACCAGACCCAGCTTCATCTCTTTCGGCAAACCGCCGACATTATGGTGAGATTTAATGACATGCGCCTTGCCCGTTGCAGAAGCAGCAGATTCAATAACATCCGGGTAAATAGTGCCCTGCGCCAGCCATTTCACATCAGACTGCTTGCTGGCTTCTTCGTCGAAGACTTCAACAAACACGCGACCAATAATTTTACGTTTCGCTTCCGGCTCATCCACACCCGCCAACCCACTCAGGAAGCGCTCTTCTGCCGGGACATGCACAATGTTCAAACCAAAATGGTCGCCAAACATATCCAGCACCTGCTCAGCTTCATTCAGACGCAGCAATCCGTTATCCACGAACACGCAGGTGAGACGCTCACCAATGGCACGATGTAGTAGCATGGCGGTCACGGAAGAATCCACACCACCAGACAGGCCGAGAATCACGTTATCATTGCCGATTTGTTCACGGAGGCGGGCTACAGCATCATCAATAATCTTGGCGGGTGTCCACAACGCTTCACACTGACAGATATCACGCACAAAGCGTTCTAATATGCGCTGCCCCTGACGGGTGTGCGTCACTTCTGGATGGAACTGAACGCCGTAAAAACGTTTCTCTTCATTTGCCATAATGGCAAACGGGCAAGTATCCGTGCTGGCAATGGTCACGAAATCCTGAGGAATCGCCGTCACTTTATCGCCGTGGCTCATCCACACATCCAACACCGGAACACCAAAACCGCTGATAGAATCCTGAATGTCCCGAACTAGCGTGCAGTCCACCTTGACTTCAACCTGCGCGTAACCAAATTCACGCTCATTGGAACCTTCTACCGTCCCACCCAGTTGCATCGCCATGGTCTGCATGCCATAACACACACCCAGAACAGGCACACCCGCCTGGAAGACATATTCCGGGGCACGTGGGCTATTGAACTCGGTGGTACTTTCCGGTCCGCCGGAAAGAATAATCCCATTTGGATTGAATTCACGAATTTGCGCTTCAGTGACATCCCATGCCCAAAGCTCACAGTAAACGCCCAGTTCACGAACCCGCCGTGCAACCAGTTGCGTATATTGAGAACCGAAATCCAGAATAAGAATGCGGTGTTGATGAATGTTTTCTGTCATGGGAAATATATTCCAAATACAAAAAGCTAAAAGTGATTAAACCCGGTGAAGATTACCGGGTTTAACGGGTTAAATCCGCCTGCAAACCACCTTATGAACCCATACGGTAATTCGGCGATTCCTTGGTGATGGTTACATCGTGGACATGGCTTTCCTGAATACCCGCACCGCTAATACGGACAAATTCCGCTTTAGTTCGCAGCTCATCAATGGTTCCGCATCCGGTCAATCCCATACAGGAACGCAGGCCGCCCATCTGTTGATGAACGATCTCTTTCAAACGCCCTTTGTACGCGACACGACCTTCGATACCTTCCGGCACCAATTTGTCTGCGGCATTGTCAGACTGGAAATAGCGATCGGAAGACCCTTTGGACATCGCACCCAGCGACCCCATACCGCGATAAGATTTGAAAGAACGCCCTTGATAGAGCTCAATTTCTCCAGGAGACTCTTCCGTACCCGCCAGCATGGACCCCACCATGACACAGGCTGCGCCCGCGGCGATGGCTTTGGCGATATCGCCGGAGAAACGGATGCCGCCATCAGCGATAACCGGAACGCCCGTACCTTCCAGTGCCTCCACGGCATCTGAAATAGCGGTAATCTGCGGTACACCCACACCCGTTACGATACGAGTGGTACAAATAGAACCAGGACCGATACCCACTTTCACCGCACTGACACCCGCCTCAACCAGCGCCAGCGCACCTGCGCCAGTCGCTACGTTGCCGCCGATAATTTGCAGCTCGGGATATTTGTTACGGGTTTCACGAATACGTTGTAGCACGCCTTCAGAGTGACCGTGAGACGAGTCAATCAGCAATACATCAACACCCGCTGCGACCAGTGCATCGATACGCTCTTCATTACCCGCGCCAGCACCAACTGCCGCACCAACACGCAGACGTCCATGCTCATCTTTACAGGCATTCGGTTTACGCTCTGCTTTCTGGAAATCTTTAACGGTGATCATCCCAACCAGATGGAACTGATCATCCACGACCAGCGCCTTCTCAATGCGCCGTTCATGCATTTTTTGCAATACGACTTCGCGTGCTTCGCCTTCTTTTACCGTCACCAGACGCTCTTTCGTTGTCATGAAATCGCTGACCGGCCGGTTAAGATCAGTTACAAAGCGAACATCACGGCCAGTGATAATCCCTACCAACTCATTGCCTTCGGTAACCACTGGGTAACCGGCGAAACCATTACGCTTGGTCAGTTCTTTTACCTGATGCAACGTTGTGGTTGGTGTTACGGTTTGTGGATCAACAACCACACCGCTTTCATGTTTTTTTACGCGGCTGACTTCTTCTGCCTGACGCTCAATAGACATGTTTTTGTGAACAAAACCTAATCCGCCTTCCTGAGCCAGCGCAATCGCCAGACCAGATTCGGTGACAGTATCCATCGCTGCGGACAGCATAGGAATGTTCAGACTGATCGTTTTCGTGAGTCGAGTGGTTAAATCAGCCGTATTAGGCAGGACAGTAGAATGTGCGGGAACAAGGAGAACGTCATCAAACGTTAGTGCTTCTTTAGCGATACGTAGCATGGGCAATATCTCACCAAGGGTGGGTGGAAGATTAGATAAAATATTGCCGAGGCATTATACAGAGCGTAATCGGTTGCCTCCAGCATTTTTTTACTAAAATGCTTGATTACCTTTTACAGGCAGGTAGTATCGATCAATTAAGTCACTGTTTTAAAATTTGATCTGGCTCACAATGTCTCAACTTCCTTCTTCTGCAATTTTCACCGTAAGTCGCCTTAATCAGACGGTTAAACAACTGCTGGAAGGCGAAATGGGTCAGATCTGGCTTTCCGGTGAAATATCCAACTTCTCGCAACCTGCATCCGGCCACTGGTATTTTACGCTGAAAGACGAGCGTGCACAGGTGCGTTGCGCCATGTTCCGTAATAGCAATCGCCGGGTAATCTTCCGCCCACAGAATGGCCAACAGGTGCTTATCCGTGCGATCATTACTCTGTATGAGCCTCGCGGGGATTACCAGTTGCTGGCAGAAAGCATGCAGCCCGCCGGTGATGGTCTGCTGCAACAACAGTTTGAACAACTGAAACAGCGTCTGTCCGCGGAGGGCTTGTTTGAACAGCAATATAAGCAACTCCTGCCTAAACCCGCCAGACAAGTAGGCGTTATCACCTCTGCCAGCGGTGCGGCACTACACGATATCCTGCAAGTTTTACAACGCCGTGACCCATCGTTGCCCGTGGTCATTTACCCCACAGCCGTTCAGGGTAATGAAGCGCCATTACAAATTGTCCGCGCCATTGAACTGGCAAATCAGCGTCAGGAATGTGATGTTCTGATTGTTGGGCGCGGCGGCGGTTCACTGGAAGATTTATGGAGTTTTAATGATGAACGAGTGGCACGGGCCATTTTTGCCAGCGCCATTCCTGTGGTCAGTGCCGTAGGACATGAAACGGATGTCACCATTGCCGATTTTGTCGCTGACCTGCGTGCTCCGACACCTTCAGCCGCCGCCGAACTGGTCAGTCGTAATCATCCAGAACTACTACGACAGATCCAATCCTTGCGTCAGCGGCTGGAAATGAGCATGGATTACTATCTGGCTCAGCGTGCACAAACCTTTAGTCGCTTTTATCATCGCCTGCAGCAACAGCACCCACAGCTACGGCTGGCAAGGCAGCAAAATCAGCTGATCCGGCTGCGTCAGCGATTAGACGATGTAATACAAATCCGGCTTCGTCATGCTGCGCGTCAGCATGAGCGACAGTTGCAACGTCTGATGCAGCAGCAACCGCAACCGCGGATTCACCGTGCTCAGCAGCATTTGCAACAACTGCGTTATCAATTGCAACAGACAGTGGAACGGCAGCTAAACCAGCATAAACAGCGCTTTGGTGAAACCTGTTCCCACCTGGAAGCGGTCAGTCCGCTAGCAACGCTGGCACGCGGCTATAGTGTGACATCGACATCTGATGGTCAGGTAATGAAAAGAACTATTCAGGCGTCCATCGGCGATACCTTGAAAACCTGCCTTCAGGATGGATGGGTAGCAAGCCAGATAACCGAAATTCGCTCAGAATCCGCAACTGTCGTGAAAAAACGTTATAAACAGAAGATCTGATCTCTACACTATACTTATCGCTTCATTACTGGTTATCTATGAGTAGGGATGAGCATCAGCATACATGATGTTCACCTATCATAAGGAGATGAGGCATGAGGCTAATACGTAGCATAATCCCCCCCTATATCCTGCATCGTATTATCAACAATGGTTCTGATGAAGAGCGTCGTTGTGCCCAACAGACATTAATGCATGTCCAATCGCTGATGGTAGAGATGTTATCCAAACCCGTGCCGCATGAGATATACACTGGCGGTCAGGTTGATCGGAAAATCTATAATGCAGAACATCAACAGCAACTGCCGGGAATCCAGGTGCGTACCGAGGGTCAAGCCAGTAATGGTGATATCGCTGTCGATGAAGCGTACAACTATCTGGGCGCCACCTATGATTTTTTCTGGCAGATATTCGGCCGTAATTCATTAGATAACCAAGGGTTACCGCTTTCTGGGACCGTGCATTATGGCAAAGATTATCAGAACGCCTTCTGGAATGGGCAGCAGATGGTTTTTGGTGATGGCGACGGCAAGATTTTCAACCGTTTTACTACCGCGATTGACGTGGTCGGCCATGAACTGACGCATGGCATCACTGAAAGTGAAGCAAATTTCATCTACTTCCGTCAGTCTGGGGCGCTCAATGAGTCGATGTCCGACGTATTTGGCTCCATGGTAAAACAGTTCTACCATAAACAAACGGCACAACAAGCGGACTGGATCATCGGCGAAGGTCTGCTGGCAGAGAATATTGATGGTAAAGGCCTACGCTCTATGGCCAGACCCGGCACAGCTTATGATGATTTATTGCTGGGAACCGACCCACAGCCAGCACATATGCGTGACTATATCAATACACGTGAAGATAATGGCGGAGTTCATCTTAATTCCGGCATTCCCAACCGGGCATTTTATCTGACGGCAATGGGGTTGGGGGGCTATTCCTGGGAAAAAGCCGGGCAGATCTGGTACGACACACTATGTGATAAATCACTACCCCAGAATGCCGATTTTTCCGTTTTTGCCAAACTCACTGCCGAACATGCTGAAAAACGTTTTAATGCCGTCGTTGCCGATATTGTCATTCAGGCCTGGTATCAGGTCGGTGTGGAAACGGGAATAACCAATGAACATTCAGCCCGCTTTGACTGATGATGCAGTGATTGAACTGGCACGTGAAGGTGGTTTTGCCTGGATACCCAAACTCGCGGGGCATCGACGTTTTGCGCTGGCCGATATCCCGTCTCCGGCGCGGGAAAAAACGTGTGCAATACTGCGCAACATCTTCTCTGCGGTACGAGAACCTGATCGACAGAGCCCACCGGGTCGTGGCGATCAGTTTTATTACCGCATTCATATCAGCTACAGCAATCAGCACAATGCCTCACTTCAGGATATTGTGCTACTCATTCCAGAATGCGATGCACCAGTGGAGTTGGAGGCGCTCTGGCGTAACGGCCCTTCGGGATAATCGCCGCTCATTCCGGTTGGTAATGGCATTCAACCTGCTTTTTCGAGATCAGCCCGTGACCATGTTGGCAGAAGTAATCAACTGCACCGCAAGCTTTCAGCACGTGTAACGCCTGGTGGCACTCAGGACAGAATATCTGGCGGAGATATCCCTGCTGACAGATGGCACAGTAAAAATGTTCGTCGTTTCGCCATTGCATTTCATGTTGACACTGAGGACAAACGGCTTCCATTATTTCTCTCCACGTTAATGTCAAACGATACCTGGTCTACGGTAATGGCATAAAACAACGGGGCAGATATGCTCTGCCCCGTATGTGATTACTTACCTTTCTTGATGTGCTGTATCAAACGTTTGCGCTTACGAAGCTGATTTGGAGTCAATGTGTTGCGCTTATCCGCAAAGGGATTCTCACCTTCTTTGAACTGAATGCGGATTGGCGTTCCCATAACATCCAGTGAACGACGGTAATAATTCATCAGGTAGCGTTTATAGGAATCCGGCAGATCTTTTACCTGATTGCCGTGAATAACTACAATCGGTGGATTATAGCCACCGGCATGTGCATATTTCAGTTTTACTCGGCGACCACGCACCAACGGTGGCTGATGGTCATCTGCCGCCATCTGCATGATACGGGTCAGCATGGAAGTTCCCACCCGACGAGTAGAGCATGTGTAAGCTTCAGTGACTGACTCAAACAAATTCCCGACACCACTGCCATGCAACGCAGAAATGAAATGGATACGGGCAAAATCAATAAAGCCCAGGCGCATATCCAATGTTTCTTTCACCTGATCTTTTACTTCCTGTGACAGCCCATCCCATTTATTGACCACAATCACCAGCGAACGGCCAGCATTGAGAATAAAGCCCAGCAGCGAGAGATCCTGATCAGAAATACCTTCCCGGGCATCAATCACCAACAGGACTACATTCGCATCTTCAATCGCCTGTAGGGTTTTAATAACCGAAAACTTCTCTACCGTCTCGGTTATTTTCCCACGCTTACGGACTCCGGCAGTATCGATCAGGACATATTCACGGCCATCACGTTCCATTGGAATATAGATACTGTCCCGGGTGGTTCCCGGCATATCGTAAACCACCACACGATCTTCACCCAAAATCCGATTGGTAAGCGTGGACTTACCAACATTGGGCCGCCCGACAATAGCCAGTTTAATTGGTAACGATTCGGGATCGAAATCATCCTTTGGTTCGCTATTTTCGCTATCGGACTGCTGCTCAGCCAATTGCTCCGCCCAATAGGCCGCATTAGCCTCTTCTTCCGTCAGTTCTTTCGGTTCAGGCGCCTCGCCAATAAAAGGCAGTAGAGCTTTTTCCAGCAATGAAGTGACACCTCGACCATGAGATGCTGCGATAGGGTACACTTCGCCTAATCCCAACGAGTAAAAATCGGCAATACCAGTATCCGCGTCAATCCCGTCAATTTTGTTGGCAACCAGGAAGGTGGGCTTTTCACGACTGCGCAGATGCTGGGCGATGCCGCGATCTGCCGGCATTAAACCATCACGGGCATCCACCATGAACAGGACGATATCGGCCTCTTCAATAGCTTGCAGTGATTGGCCTGCCATACGTGTTTCCACCCCTTCCTCACTACCATCGATGCCTCCGGTATCAATGACAATAAATTCAGTCCCTTCTACCTCAGCACGACCATACTTGCGGTCACGCGTCAGCCCTGGGAAATCCGCCACCAATGCATCACGGGTACGCGTCAAGCGGTTAAACAGCGTGGATTTACCCACATTCGGGCGCCCGACCAGCGCGACGACAGGTATCATTGTTACAACCTCATTGCTTATATTTCAATTTGTTACAGCAAGTATCACTCACTGATGATAAAAGACGAAACGGCCCCTGATAGTGTCAGGAGCCGTTAAAAGGATCATGTGATGATGAACATTCTGATCCGGCATACTGTTGGTGTATCAGCGGGTGAAAGCGTAAACCTCACCGTCTTTAGACTGTACCAGTAATTTGTCGCTGGCCACCACCGGTTTGCTCAAAAAGCCAGAACCATCCACTTTCTGTTGGGAAACAAAACGGCCATCGGCAGTATTAACCCAGTGGAGATAACCTTCCGCATCCCCCACGACCAGATAACCATCGAACAAAACGGGTGCCGTCAGATTACGGTGCAGCAAATCACTCTGGCGCCAGATATTAACGCCGCCACTGGTACTCAGCGCTACAATCCGATCATTCTGATCTACCAGATAGATACGATCACCATCAACAATGAAATCGTTTACCGACCCCAGATCACGTTTCCACACGATTTGACCAGAGCGCAGATCCAATGCCGTCATATTACCATTATAGCCGAGTGCATACACAACATCGCCCACAACTACTGGTGTCGTATCCACATCGTTCAGGCGATCAATTTCTGTCGCGCCACTTGGTTGAGAAATACGCTGTTGCCAGATTAACTGCCCCTGATTCATCATCACGGCGCTAACACGGCCATTATCACCGCCAACAATTGCGGCACCAAATGCTGTGGTTGGCGCAGATTCACCACGCAACGACAGCGTTGGCATATCCAGGCTAACCGTCCATTTAATGGAACCATCAGATTCATTTAATGCTTGCAGCATACCGTTGCTGGTATGTATCAGTACCATACCATCACTGATGACCGGACGAGAAAGCACTTCACCCGCCGCTTTGGTTTGCCATACCTTGGCACCATCATCTGCATTCAGGGCAAAGACTATCGCTCTTTCACTGCCGATGTACACGCGATTACCGGATACAGAAACCCCACCAGATAACAGGGCTGAACGGTTACGGGAAAACAGACCCGTCTTTTCTGACAGATCGACACGCCACTTTTCTTCGCCATTAGTTAAGTCTAACGCTTTTACCACACCATGACGGTCAGCGGCATAAACCTGATTATTCTGCCAGGTTGGCCCCAGATTAGAGTAAAACTCGCCAGTACCATCGCCAACAGAACGGCTCCAAACCTTGGTTGGTGTGAACTGATTCTCAACCTGGGGTAACGGAGACATAGTGACAACATCTTCTTCGTGATCGAACAAGGAACATCCGCTCAGTAGGGCAACAGAAATCAATCCTACAAAAAGTGTTTTATGCAATTGCATGGAATTCCTCTTAGCTGGGCAGATTGTTCAATTTCAAGCGTAATAAAGACTGCAATGCCTGGGGAGGATTTGCCGCCATGCCTTTGTTGTAAGCATCACGCGCCCCTTTATTATCCCCTTTGCTAGCCAGTGCATCACCGCGAACGTCAGCAGCCAGCGCTTCCCAACCGGTCTGCTTGATCATATCAAGTGTTTTCAGCGCTTCATCCGCTTTATTTTCCTGCAACTGAATACGAGCCAAACGCAGATTGACCAACGCTTTCAGATCATCATCTTTCGTCTGTCCCTGCGCCTGTTTTAACTGCTGATCAGCTTTAGCAAAATCTTTTTGTTCCACGAAGTAGTGTGCTAGCTCAAGCGATGCCAGTGCACCATAATTATTACTGTTATCAGCAGAAAATTTCTCTACCGCGGCAACAGCATCAGATTTGCCAGCAGTAAGCATGTCGCTGACATGTTGGTAAGCAGCTGATGTCGCCATCGCATTACCATCCTGATGGCTTTGCCAGAAACGCCAGCCAGCCAGTGCACCAATACCAAGCACAATACCGACAACAAGCGCCTTGCCGTTTTCTGCAAAGAAACGGCGAACAACCTCAACCTGTTCATTCTCTGTGGTATAGACTTCCACGGTGTCGTTCTCCTCAACCCAGTAGCGTTGCCAATCGTGCGGCAACGTCGGCCTGCATCAGTGTTTCCTGTTCACCACTGGTCAGGTTTTTTACCACAACCTCACCGGCAGCTACTTCATTTTCACCTAACACCAGCGCAACACGTGCGCCACTTTTATCCGCACGGGTAAATTGCTTTTTAAAATTACCACCGCCGTAATTAGTCATCACTTTCAGCTGCGGCATATCATCACGCAGTCTTTCGGCCAGTTGCATCGCCGCACTCTGCGTGCCTACACCGGAAGAAATCAGGTAAACATCAACACTGGGTAACGCGGCGAATTCAGGATTAATCGCCTGAACCAGTAGAATCAGACGCTCAAGTCCCATGGCAAAACCAACCGCTGGTGTATTGGCCGGTCCCCCCAATTGCTCTACCATGCCATCATAACGACCACCGGCACATACCGTTCCCTGGGAGCCCAAACTGTTGGTTACCCATTCAAAAACGGTACGGTTGTAATAATCCAGACCACGAACCAGACGCGGATTAATCTTATATGGGATACCCGACTGCGTTAAAAGTTCACACAATTCATTGAAATGCGCGCGGGATTCATCATCCAGATAAGCGGTAAGTATCGGCGCGTCATCCAATAACGCCTGCACCTGAGGATTTTTTGAATCAAGGACTCGCAGCGGGTTGGTGTACATACGCCGCAGACAATCTTCATCCAGCTGATCTTTATGCTGTTCAAGAAACGCGATCAACGCTTCGCGATAACGGGCACGGGCGTCCAATGAACCAATGGAATTCAGTTCCAGTGTTACGTGCTCCGCAATCCCCAACACTCGCCACCAGCGAGCGGTCATCAGCATCAGTTCGACATCAATATCGGGTCCTTTCAGCCCAAAGACTTCGCAACCAAGCTGGTGAAACTGACGATAACGGCCTTTCTGTGGACGTTCATGGCGAAACATTGGGCCAACGTACCACAGCCGCTGTTCCTGATTGTACAGAATACCGTGCTCAATACCGGCACGGACACAACCCGCGGTATTTTCAGGACGCAATGTCAGGCTATCGCCATTACGATCCTCAAAGGTATACATCTCTTTTTCTACGACATCAGTCACTTCACCAATAGCTCGTTTGAACAGAGATGTCTGCTCAACAATAGGTGTACGGATTTCACCATAACCGTAACTGCCGAGTACCTGTTTCAGACTGTCCTCAATACGCTGCCACAATGCCGTTTCGGCTGGCAGGTAGTCGTTCATGCCGCGAATGGCTTGAATATTTTTCGCCACGTCAGTTCTCTATGCGTTTTTCAAAAAATAGGTCCGATTATAGGAGGAACAGCGCCACTTCTTCAATGTAGTGCTGGCATCATCAGGTCTATTAATTCAGGATTTAGGCACAATTGCATCCAATCATGCCGCAAAGATTATTTATCAACCATGTTGATCGCAATACGCTGTTTTTCATCCAGCATTGTGGCTTTGGCACGGATTTTCGCTTCCAGCAGATCGATCATCTGGTCATTATCAAAACGCTCTTTCTGACGAGTGCCATCCTCATAAAAACCGCTTTTCTTATTACCGCCGGTAACACCCAGTGTTGAAAGCAGTGCTTCACCCGGACCATTTACCACACAACCGATAATGGAAACATCCATTGGGGTGATGATATCTTCCAGACGCTGTTCCAACGCATTCACCGTACCAATCACGTCAAACTCCTGACGTGAACAGGTGGGACAAGCAATAAAATTAATACCGCGAGAGCGAATGCGCAGGGATTTCAGGATGTCAAAACCGACCTTGACCTCTTCTACGGGATCTGCCGCCAGTGAAATACGAAGTGTATCGCCGATACCTTCCGACAACAGCATACCCAGCCCGATCGCCGACTTGACCGAACCACTACGGGCACCACCTGCTTCCGTGATACCCAAATGCAGTGGCTGATCAATACGGGATGCCAGCAAACGGTAAGATTGCACCGCCAGGAAAACATCAGAGGCTTTCACACTAACTTTGAACTGATCAAAGTTAAGGCGATCCAGAATATCCACGTGCCGCATGGCTGATTCCACCAATGCTTCCGGTGTCGGCTCGCCATACCTTTCCTGTATATCTTTTTCCAACGAGCCAGCATTAACACCAATACGGATAGGAATATTTTTGTCACGTGCACAATCCACTACGGAACGGATACGTGCTTCATTACCGATATTGCCAGGGTTAATACGCAGGCAATCGACACCATATTCGGCAACTTTCAACGCAATACGGTAGTCGAAATGTATATCGGCCACCAGAGGGATATCCACTTGCTGTTTAATCAACTTGAATGCTTCGGCAGCATCCATCGTTGGCACGGAAACACGGACGATATCAACCCCGACACGCACCAGTGAAGCGATTTGTTTAACTGTCGCATCGACATCGGTAGTCCGGGTATTGGTCATCGATTGCACAGCAATCGGTGCCCCATCACCCACAGGCACCTTACCAACGTAAATCCGGGTTGATTTTCGACGGGTAATGGGTGCTGCGTTATGCATTACTTCTTCTCCAAAATCACTACTGCTGACTGCAGAGTATTACTGTGCGGCAAGCGTTAAGCGCGCAACTTGATGGCTTCTTACAAACCGGCTCAAATCAACTGGTTTACCTTGATATTCAATCTGTACCGCCGCAGGTGCACCAATTTTCAGTCGATAAGGCGCTTGACCACTTAGGTTAAGTGAGCCACCACTTCGCTGAACACCGCTGAATAATTTCTTACCAGAAGCATCCACCACTTCCAGCCAGCAGTCCGCTGTAAAATGCATAACAATGGTATTCGCCGCTGTTGTCACACTACCAGGCGAAGTGCTGGCAGCAGCAGTAGCACTCTGGCCCAGCAATGACTGAACCGGTGCCTGACTGGGTGAAACAACCGCTGGCGACTGTGATGGAACCGTTGCCGACGGAACCCTTACTGGTGGAACCGTTACTGGCGGAACCGATGGCTGTACCTCGGCGACAGGAGGATTTTTTGTATCAGTGGCGGTATTATCGGCAGGTGTCGCTGTATTAGTGGTTTCGCTTCCGGCAGCGGCACTTTCATCAGGATCTACCGGCGCCGGCTCACTATGGCCGAGAGCAACAGACTGCTCCCCACCACTCGTCTGCGCTGCGCTGGTGTGATCCACCATAGAATTGATTTCCTGCTGCTGTGCCTGATGGTTCTGCCACCACCAGGCGACGGTCAATCCTAAAACGACCAGCAGAATTAACCAAGTGAGCATCATCAGCCAGCCGTCTCGCTTTTTACGGCTCTTTCCTAACGAAAAAGTCTGCATCAGTGCCACATTGGAGGTTCGGCTGGGAACCACATGCTTTTCCAGCATCGGCAGCAGCTCATCTTCAGGCAGATGGACTAATTTGGCATAGGAACGGATATAGCCACGCAGAAAAGTAGGAGAGAGGCTGGCGGGTGTATTGTCTTCTTCGATCTCACGAATAGTCGACACTTTCAGACATAAGCGTTCGGCAACGACTTGTTGCGTAAATTCCAAACGCTCACGTGCCTGACGCAGGCGTTCGCCCGGTGTAGCTATCGTTGATGCAGTGTTATCTTGAGTGGCTTCAGTATTCATTAGCTAAAAACTGCTGGTACCGTTTAGATTGTGGAAAACCTTGCGCCAGCAACAAACCATAACGATTGACTTCGTCAGTATGCCCCGCCAGCGCGGCGAAACGAATCTGTAGCCATAAACTTTCAGCACTGGCCGGAAGAATCGGCTGATAAATATCCAGGAGCAATTGCGCCTGTTCATAATGTCCTGTCACGAACTGATGGTCCGCTTCCAACAACAACCGCCCCCCTTTGTCGGGGTCGTACTTCAGCGCCCGGCTAATCAATTGACGTGCGTCTTCATCCTGCCCAGCTTTGAAAAAGCAGTACCCCGCATTTTCCAGAGCATCAGCAACCTGACTGTAATCAGAGAGTTGTATAGCCGCACGAAACTGTTGCTGAGCCGCTACATACTGCCCTAAACCACAAAGAAACGCACCGTAATTATTCATCACGTCACTATTACCGGGTACCTGCCGTAACAACTGGCGATAGCGCTGCTCAGCTGCACCATTTTCGCCGATACGTTGCTCGTAAAGCGCCATTCCCAGTTGAGTACGATAATCACCCGGTGAAGCCAGTACCGCTTTTTCCAAATTATCGCGGGCGGCATCCAGGTTATTACGTGCCAAATACGCCAATCCCAATTGTAAACGCGTTTGTGCCAACCGCGGATTTGTCTTATGTGACAAATCACTACATCCTGCTACGAGGATGGAGACTAGTAACCATGCGCTTCTCTGCCAACACTGCTGATTCATCCCTGACTATCCTTGTGCCATCCTGGCCAACAGTATGTCGTATGTTACCTGAATCTGTCACAAGTGACAGCATAGTATGATAAGCCGCAAAAAAGTATTTATCACCTTCATACCTGATAAAGATTGTCAGCAATCAGACCGTTTTGACGGTGATAGGTTCCCCAGCCATTGCTTTCTTCAAAGTACGTTTAGTCCGGTCGACAACCTCCCCAGCCAACTGTCCGCAGGCGGCATCAATATCATCACCACGGGTTTTACGTACGATCGTGGTGAAGCCATACTCCATCAATACTTTGGAAAAACGGTCAACACGACTGTTGGAACTACGTCCATAAGGTGCGCCAGGGAACGGATTCCATGGAATCAGGTTGATCTTGCATGGCGTATCTTTCAGACATGCCGCCAGCTGATGGGCATGCTCGGTATCATCATTGATGTGATCCAACAACACATACTCCACCGTAACGCGCCCCTGGTTGGCATTGGACTTCTCCAGATAGCGGTGTACTGCCCCCAGGAACGTTTCGATATTATACTTTTTATTAATCGGCATAATTTCGTTACGAATTTCGTCATTTGGCGCATGCAGGGAGATGGCCAGTGCCACATCAATCATGTCGCCAAGTTTATCCAGTGCAGGTACCACGCCCGATGTCGAGAGCGTGACGCGACGTTTGGATAACCCGAATCCGAAATCATCCAGCATGATTTCCATTGCAGGTACAACATTGTTCAAATTCAACAATGGCTCCCCCATCCCCATCATTACCACATTGGTGATAGGACGTTGCCCGGTCACTTTGGCCGTACCGATTATTTTTGCTGCGCGCCATACCTGTCCGATAATTTCCGATACTCGCAGGTTACGGTTGAACCCTTGCTGCCCGGTAGAGCAAAATTTACACTCCAGCGCACAGCCCACCTGAGACGAAACACACAATGTTGCGCGATCTTCTTCCGGAATATACACCGTTTCCACACGCTGGCCGCCAACCAGAATCGCCCACTTGATAGTGCCATCGGAAGAGCGCTGTTCGTCTACCACTTCCGGCGCACGAATTTCTGCAATTTCCTGCAATTTGCCGCGTAAGACCTTATTGATGTCGGTCATCTGGGTGAAATCGTCACAACAGTAATGATACATCCACTTCATGACCTGGTCGGCCCGAAAGGGTTTTTCCCCCAACTCGGCAAAGAAAGTTCTCATCTGCTGGCGGTTAAAATCCAGCAGGTTAATTTTTTCAGCGTCTTTTTTGACAATAGCGTCAGATACAACAGAAATTGGGGATGCAGTTTGTTCAGACATAATGACTCATGGCCTCGTTATTACACGTTATGGCGCGAAAAGGTGTGATATACAAAAGAAACGCCCCAGTAAGCTCGTGCTCATCCAGGGCGTGACATTGTACAAACTTTAAAACAACGATGCTACCGTGGCCGACTTTTTATTAAGGCGTCACGCCAGACCCGCCACCATTAACAAGAACGCGGGCAAATTTCATCAGCACTGAAGAAATAAGCAATTTCGCGCTCGGCAGAAGCGACTGCATCGGAACCGTGAACGGCATTTTCAGTGAAACTATCGGCATAGTCTGCACGCAGCGTACCTGCCAGTGCGTTAGCCGGATTAGTCGCCCCCATAATGTCGCGGTTACGCTGGACAGCATTCTCACCTTCCAGTACCTGCACCATAATCGGGCCAGAGGTCATGAAATCCACCAAGCCATCGAAGAAGGGTTTACCTTTATGCTCGGCATAAAAACCTTCTGCCTGCTCACGGGTCAGATGCAGCATTTTAGCTGCAATAATTTTAAAACCAGCGCTTTCGAAACGGGCATAAATCGCGCCGATAGCGTTCTTTGCCACAGCATTGGGCTTTATGATGGAAAAGGTACGTTCTACCGTCATAGTGACCTCGTTCAATAACTAACGGAAACAGCCGGTTGAAAAAGTTATAATACCGGCCAGTGAAAGTGGCGCCGATTATAGGGGCACCAGCGCTGCTTGCCTACCAGCGTAATAACATTTTTTTAAAAAAATATTATCCTCTTCCTCTCAAATTTTCCGTATTTCGCAGCAATGCACAAGAATAACTGACACAACAATCTCGGACGATGAACACAAGAGTTGATCCAGCGATAACAGCATGACTTGCCGGTCCCGGGAAAATCACTGATAATTAACCTCTTGTGTCACTCAGGGGCAACGAGATCAGCCCCAGTGTGGGAGGTTTTATGTCTACATCCTGTTCCGATATTTTTATTTCATCATCCTGGCTTAGCACACATCTGAACGATCCTGATATAGCACTGATTGACGCCCGCATGCTGACAGCAGGCAGTACGACCGGCGATATGCATAATGAATACAACGCAGGTCATCTGCCTGGCGCCGTTTTTTTCGATATTGAAGCGTTTTCTGATCATCAAAGTCCTTTCCCACATATGATGCCGGATACCAACGTATTCTCTCTGGAGATGGGAAAACTGGGACTCAGCGAGCAACAACATTTTGTTGTCTATGATGAAGGCAATCTTTTCTCTGCACCACGCGCTTGGTGGATGTTGCGTACATTTGGTGTAAACCGGGTGTCTATTCTTAGCGGTGGCCTGGCTGGGTGGAAGCAACGTCAGTTTCCGCTGGAGACAGGGGACATAAACCGTCCGGCAACGACGTTCCATGCCCATCTTAATGCGACAAAAATTCGCCAGTGTGACGAGGTGCTGGCTATCAGCCGCGATCATTCGGAACAAATTGTTGACGCTCGGTCGGCATCCCGCTTTAACGGCGAAGCGAATGAACCACGAGCGGGGCTGCGCTGCGGCCACATTCCCGGTAGCCTTAACGTCCCCTGGACAGAGCTGGTTGCCGACGGCGCATTAAAGCCGGCAGAAGAATTGACAGCCATTTTCCACCAGCATGGCGTAGATATTCAGCGTCCAGTCATCGCCAGCTGTGGTTCTGGTGTTACTGCCGCGGTGGTCGTTCTCGCGCTTACAGCACTGAATGCCAGACAGGTATCACTTTACGATGGTTCCTGGAGCGAATGGGGTGCCAGAGACGATCTGCCGGTTACCACCCGGACGTAACGTCCAGGATCCGTGTTCTGCATGAGCACGGATCCCTTATCGTTCGACAGATACTCAAAAACGAGCGATTCTCAGTCGGCCCAACGTCTCAGGCCTGAACCGTCTTTTTGAAATCCCGCAGGAAACTACCCCATTTGCGTTCATAAAACGGTGTAGTGTGCTGTGTCATATAATGGCTGATACCGGGTTCATTGTTCCGTACCAGGCAAAGATCGATCGAACCATCATCCGGTAACGTATCACTGGCCACCGTACCCGCCGCATGAATAATGTCTTCGACATCGTTATCTGCATCAATACCAATCAACAGGTGCGGCTGTTCCTCATCTGGCTCCTGAATCTGTACCAGAAACGCCCGATGCACCTGCGGATATTTGGTAAACAGTTGGGTCAGCGAGTCAATCATCTGTACTGGCATTTCAGCTGGTTGACCAATCAGTATTCCAGCGTCGTCTTCAATCACGCTCTGCTGAATCAGACTGTTGCCTTCACCAGAAAGCAGATGCTCAATCTCCTGCGGCAGGAACTCTTTCCCATAGGGTAATTTAGGATTCAAGAATAGGGCCACTCCCTGCGTAAGTTCAAACAGGGTACGGGTTGGCAACGCCAAAAATGCCTGTTCTTCACTCACAGCCAATTGCAACGCTTCCAGTGAAGAGAAAAAAGGAATCACTGAGCTACCATCAGGTTTTTCCCAATGCTGAAGTTGGATGTTACTGTCCGACTGCGATGCTTTTTCTCCGAATACCTCATTCTCATCGCTACTGCCCAGAACATAAACCGTTGCGTCCATAAGCTCACTGAAAAATTCAGGCCGATGCGCAGGCTCCGTTGCTGCCAACGTTAAGACTTCTTCCAGTTTATTCTGCGGTGAAAAATCCATAACAATCCTCACAATAACAACCTTATCCACCGAGTCGAACATCGGTTGGCAACCAGGCTGTTTCTCAATAAAAAAATAACGCCAGATAACCTGTGATGATACTACGGTTCTCCGACGTCATTCTGCCAACAAGATCAAGGTCAGCCACACATAGCTGGCACTATTTTATTTAATCCGCTTTACTCAACAGGAAGTTGGCCAGTGTGCGTACCCCTAAACCGGTTGCTCCCGCTGACCACTGTTCTACGGCACTTTTACGATAAGTGGCGGAGCAATCGATGTGCAGCCAGCCTTGCTGATAGTTTTTCACAAAATAAGAGAGGAAAGCGGCAGCCGTGCTGGCACCAGCAGTATGTGCCGACCCAGCCACGTTGTTCAGCTCGGCAAAGCTGGAAGGCAAATGCTGACGGTGAAACTCTGCCAGCGGCAGACGCCAAAACGGTTCATTCTCTTCACGTGCACTGCTCATCAGCGAGTCTACCAGCGCATCATCAAAACTGAATAGCGCGTGATAATCATTACCCAATGCGGTTTTTGCTGCACCAGTCAACGTCGCACAGTCGATAATCCACTGTGGATTCTGTTCAGAAGCATCAATCAGACCGTCGGCCAGTACCAGACGACCTTCCGCATCGGTATTCATCACTTCCACCGTTTTACCGTTACGATAGCTGATAATATCACCCAGTTTGAAAGCATTACCGCTGACCATGTTATCCGCACAGCACAGGAATAATTTCACCCGTTGTTTCAAGCCACGGGAAGCCGCCAGCGCCAGCGCGCCGGTCGCCAACGCCGCCCCACCCATATCAGACTTCATGGAGTCCATAAAGCTGCTGCCCTTCAGACTATAGCCACCGGAATCAAAAGTAATTCCTTTCCCTACCAGACAGGCCAACACTGGCGCATCCGGGTTACCCGTTGGGTTGTAATCCAACGCCAGCAATACTGGTGAACGATCAGAACCACGGCCGACCGTGTGCAGGCCGGCATAGTTTTGCTCGCGCAAATCGTCACCTTTGGTAATGCGGTAGGACACCGAATCACAGTCCACGGCGCACAGTAGATCGATGGCTCGCGTCGCTAATTGTTCCGGTCCAAGATTCTCTGCCGGCAGGTTAATAGTATCGCGCACCCAGTCGATAATTTTCAGGCGACGATCCAGTTCCAGTTGCGCGGTTTCATCCAGCGGGGCCCAATCGACAATACATTTCCCTTTCGGCCCGCGGTAACCTTGCCAAAACGCCCAGCTACTTTCCAGATCCCAGCCTTCACCTGCCAGCTTGACGTGTTTAATACCCTGCCCGTCAATTTTTCGTGCCGCGCGCTGAACAGTATTCAGTGGAGCATCACCTGACAGATGAATGGTAAAGCCCTGTTCGTTGGCAGTTAACGTGGCTTTTTCGCCCCAGCGCGCATCAGCAGGTTGGTGGGAAAGGGTTATCAGCATAGTTTCGGTTGTCATAATAATGCTCCCAATTAGGCTCTTCTTTTATCAGGCCAGTTTTGCCAAAATGAAAAAGAAAAAAAACGGGCCGCCAGATAGCAGCCCGCCATACGGGTTATTCAGCTTCATCCAGCCAGACCAGCAAAATCGCTTCCAGAATTTTTTCACTAGAAGACTCGGGCTGATCATCAAAATCATCTAATTCACAAATCCATTGGTGCATATCGGTGAAACGCACCGTTTTCGGATCAACATCAGGATAACAATCATAGAGCGCCTCACCAATAGCGCGGCTATCCGCCCATTTCAGCCCCATACTTTTCTCCTGTTAATGTTCGCGTGCGTGGTTAATCGTGTACCGTGGAATTTCCACCACCAGATCTTCATCGGTGACCCGCGCCTGACAACCTAAACGACTTTCTGGTTCCAGCCCCCAGGCTTTATCCAGCATATCGTCTTCATCCTCGGTACTTTCCGGCAACGAATCAAATCCTTCACGGACAATGCAGTGACAAGTGGTACAGGCACAGGACTTTTCGCAGGCATGTTCAATTTCAATACCATTGCGTAATGCAACGTCGAGAATGGTTTCACCACATTCTGCTTCCAAAACCGCCCCGTCTGGACATAAGTCCTGATGTGGCAGAAAAACAATCTTAGGCATACTTATACCTCATCCACGGAATGCCCGGCCAGCGCACGACGAATGGAAATATCCATCCTGCGGGCGGCAAATTCCTGGGTTTGTTGATCTAATATTTTAATGGCGGTCTCAATTGCTGCCGCATCTATTCCCTCTACAACCTGTTGCAGGTGCTGGGTTGCGGCATCAATTGCTGTTTTTTCATCTTCAGTGAGCAAATCGGCATCTGATGCCAACGCACTGTTCAGGCTTTCCAATACACGTGTTGCCTCTACTTTTTGCTCTGCCAGCATACGAGCACTAATATCGTCTTGTGCGTTCATCATGGAGTCTTTAATCATGTCGGCGATTTCATCATCACTCAATCCATAAGATGGTTTCACTTGAATAGAGGCTTCCACACCTGTTGATTTTTCCATCGCCGTTACACTCAACAACCCGTCGGCATCAACCTGAAATGTAACACGAATATGGGCGCCCCCCGCGGGCAATGATGGGATCCCCCGCAGCGTAAAGCGCCCCAGCGACCGGCAATCCTGCACTAACTCACGTTCACCTTGCAGAACGTGAATCATCATGGCGTTCTGACCATCCTTAAACGTGGTAAATTCCTGAGCACGAGCAACGGGGATCGTGGTGTTACGCGGAATAATTTTTTCCACCAGCCCCCCCATCGTTTCCAGACCGAGGGATAATGGGATGACATCCAGCAGCAGCATTTCGCTGTCAGGCTTGTTACCCACCAGGATATCAGCCTGAATAGCTGCGCCGATGGCCACGACTTTATCCGGATCGATAGAGGTAAGCGGTGTTCGACCAAAGAACTCACCCACTTGTTCACGTACCAGTGGTACACGGGTCGATCCCCCGACCATCACCACTTCCTGCACCTCATCAAGGCTGATCCCCGCGTCTCTCAGCGTACGGCGGCAAGACAACAGCGTGCGCTTAACCCACGGCGCAATCAGCAGATTAAACTGTTTGCGCGTAATTTCACCCTGCCAGCCAGCAATAGATACCGGAACAGCGTCCTTCTCGCTAAGCGCAATTTTGGCGTTAATCGCCGCATTGATCAGCGATTGCTGCAGATGGTGATCGTCACGGTTGGTTATACCAGCCTGTTCCCGCAGCCACTCCACCAGCAAATGGTCAAAATCATCACCGCCTAGTGCAGAATCACCACCAGTCGCCAGGACTTCGAACACACCGCGGCTTAAGCGCAGAATAGAGATATCAAACGTGCCACCGCCAAGGTCATAAACCGCGATAACACCTTCCTGTCCTGAGTCCAGACCATACGCAATGGCAGCAGCAGTAGGTTCATTAAGCAGACGCAGCACATGCAATCCTGCCAGACGAGCCGCATCTTTGGTGCCCTGACGCTGCGCGTCATCAAAATAAGCCGGCACGGTGATCACCACGCCATCTGGCGTGCCATCCAGCGCGACTTCCGCCCGCTGCGCCAGCGCGGATAAAATATCTGCCGATATCTGAACAGGATTTCGGTTGCCCGACGCCGTCTGAATCACGGGCAACCCGTTATCACTGGCGATAAAACGATAAGGAAGATGAGGATAACGTTGCTGAATATCCGCCAGTGAACGCCCCATCAATCGTTTGACCGAACTGATGGTGTTAACCGGATCATTGCCCGCCTGATTACGAGCATCCCAGCCGACCTGATGTCCTTGTGTATGGTAATACACAACCGAGGGCAGCAGTTCCCGACCTTCAGGATCAGGTAACGTTTGTGCCTCACCGCTGCGTACTGTCGCAACCAGAGAATGTGTAGTGCCTAAATCGATACCAACAGCCAAACGACGCTGATGTGGCGCCGTACTGAGTCCTGGCTCACTAATTTGTAATAAGGCCATATTGAGCTTCCATCAATTGGCTGGTGGGAAGATCGATAAACTTATGTCGCCTATTGATTGCCCACCGGGATTAACACTTATCGCTCCAGCAAATGTTCTTCGAGTTGTTCAACCGTCTGCTGAAGCTTGTCAAAGAACCGTAGTTTACGTACGGTGTCCGCTGCCACGGCCCAGGACTCGTCATCCAGTTCGCGTTGCATCTGTTCGCTACGTTGATGGATCATACCATTCAGGCGATCGGAGAACGCCGACAACGCGATGTCTATATCTGATTGATGCTCGATAGCATCCAGTTCTTCGCGTAATTCCAGTTGTTCCATCAAAAACTCGGTATCCTGGAGCGTATGCTGTTCATTCATTAAATCGAAACCGTGCAAAGATAACATATACTCTGCACGTTTCAGCGGATGTTTCAGCGTCTGGTAGGCATCATTGATCGTTGCCGCCTGTTGTAACGACATCATGCGTTCCCGTTCGGGACTGGCGGCAAAACGGTCAGGATGGAACTGACGCTGCAGTTCCTGATACCGGGAAACAAGCAGGCTGCCATCCACGTTATAGCGAATCGGCAGCCCGAATAAAGTAAAGTAATCCATAGCGTACTCTGAGAGTTGGAGATACTAACGCTTGGGTGGCTACTCCACAGAGCAGAGAAGCCACCAGAGATCGACCAATAACCCGCATGACGGTTAAACGTTAAAGCTTTCTCCGCAACCGCACTCGCTTGAAACGTTGGGATTATTGAATTTAAAGCCTTCGTTCAGCCCTTCCTTGACGAAATCCAGTTCGGTACCATCAAGATAGACCAGACTTTTGCCATCGATAATGACCTTAACGCCTTTGTCTTCGAACACCACATCGTCAGCGTCCAGTTCATCAACAAATTCCAGTACATACGCCATACCAGAACAGCCGGATGTTCTCACACCCAGACGCAGGCCCAGACCCTTGCCCCGGTTTACCATAAAGGCATTAACACGCTGCGCAGCACTGTCGCTCAGGGTAATCGACATACAACAACCTCTAAATTTTAACTTATATTACAATTAGTTAGCGTCATGTTTGCTTTTATAGTCTGCAATAGCCGCTTTAATAGCATCTTCAGCCAGGATAGAGCAGTGAATTTTTACTGGTGGTAATTCCAGTTCTTCAGCGATCTGGGTATTTTTAATCGCTTCTGCTTCACTAAGACTTTTGCCTTTGACCCATTCGGTTACTAACGAACTGGAAGCAATAGCCGAGCCACAACCATAGGTTTTAAAGCGGGCGTCTTCAATGATACCGTCATTGTTGACTTTAATCTGCAACTTCATCACATCACCACAAGCTGGTGCTCCGACCATGCCACTGCCGATGTTCGGATCGGCGTTGTCAAAAGATCCGACATTGCGCGGGTTTTCGTAGTGATCGATTACTTTTTCGCTGTAAGCCATAATTTAGTCCTGATTCCTGCGAATTAATGTGCGGCCCATTCGATGCTGCTAATATCTACACCCTGCTTGAACATTTCCCACAATGGAGAAAGATCGCGCAGACGACCAATAGATTTACGAACCAGCTTAATGGTGTAGTCGATTTCTTCTTCAGTAGTGAAACGACCCAGCGAGAAGCGGATCGAACTATGCGCCAGTTCATCACTCAACCCCAGCGCACGTAATACATAAGACGGTTCCAGGCTGGCTGAGGTACAGGCGGAACCGGAAGAAACCGCCAGATCCTTGAGCGCCATAATCAAGGACTCACCTTCCACATAGTTAAAGCTGACATTCAAGATATTCGGTGTTCCCTGCTCCAGGGAGCCATTCAGATAAACTTCTTCCATATCTTTGATGCCATTCCATAGGCGATCGCGTAGCGCTCGCAGACGAGCAGATTCCGTCGACATTTCTTCTTTGGCAATACGGTAAGCTTCACCCATACCAACGATCTGATGTACTGGCAACGTGCCGGAACGCATGCCGCGCTCGTGGCCGCCACCATGCATCTGCGCTTCAATGCGAATACGCGGTTTACGACGAACATACAGTGCGCCGATCCCTTTCGGGCCATAAATTTTGTGACCGGAAAAAGACATCAGATCAACTTTCAACTGACTCAGATCGATAGGCAGTTTGCCGACACTTTGAGTAGCATCCACATGGAAAACGATACCACGGCTACGGCACATTTCACCGATAGTCGCAATATCCTGTACCACGCCGATTTCGTTATTAACATGCATAATGGAAACCAGAATGGTGTCATCACGCATGGCCGCTTCAAGCACGTTCAGGTCAATAATTCCGTTACGCTGAGGGGCCAGATAAGTCACATCAAAACCTTCGCGCTCTAACTGGCGGCAGGTATCCAGCACCGCTTTATGTTCAGTTTTGCTAGTAATGATATGCTTGCCTTTTTTCTGGTAGAAATTGGCAGCACCTTTGATAGCCAGATTATCGGATTCTGTCGCACCGGAAGTAAATACGATTTCACGCGGATCCGCGCCAACCAGCTCGGCAATCTGGTTACGGGCAATATCGACCGCCTCTTCTGCCTGCCAACCGAAACGGTGGGAACGGGAAGCCGGGTTGCCAAAAGTTCCGTCCAGGGTCAAAAACTGCATCATTTTTTCAGCTACACGCGGATCGGCTGGCGTTGTCGCTGAGTAGTCCAGATAAATAGGTAACTTCATTGCTCTTAAACTCCGTACATCACTTCAAAACGTGCAAAGCATCTTGTTTTATTTCAGGCGCGCAAATTAACGTTAATGGTGTCTTGTACGCGTCCGTTGGAGGTACGACGCGTATCTGCATCCTGACGATCCGCAACGTCCAGAATATCTTGGTTATTGACCAGCTCATCCAACGTAATGCTGTTAAGGAAATCGGTAATGCGATCACTCAAGTCACGCCACAAGGTATGCGTCAGACAGCGATCTCCCCCCTGACAACCTTCACGTCCTTGGCAGCGAGTGGCATCCACCGATTCATCCACGGCAGAAATCACCGACCCCACCGCAATGTCGCTGGCGCTTTTACCCAACAGATAACCACCACCCGGTCCACGGACACTGGCCACCAGACCATGCTTACGCAGACGGGAAAACAGCTGCTCCAGGTAAGAAAGCGAGATTCCCTGACGCTCAGAAATATCAGCTAGTGGAACCGGGCCGTCTTTTGAGTGCAGCGTCACATCGAGCATGGCGGTAACGGCATAACGGCCTTTGGATGTCAGTCTCATGTTTGTGGTACCCGTAGATGAACATGTATTATAGAAACATGTATGGTCAAAACATAACGCGAGTTTGACATTCCCGAGTGTTTTAGTCAACTATTTGTCCGGGTAAACCACTCAACTACTCTTCAGGACGCGTTTTGTTAATCGAACTCAAGATCCCACGCAGAATATTCAGTTCCTGACTTTCCGGCCTGGCTCGGGTAAACAGACGGCGTAATTTATTCATCACCTGTCCCTGGTGCGCCTGCCGGATAAATCCGGTTTGACGCAACGTCTGTTCCAGATGCTGATAAAAACGCTCCAGATCATCCGCTAGCGGATATGGGCTATCTTCATGAACCGGTTCTTCAACCAGAAGACTATCCAGATAAGCCACGCGGATTTCATACGCCAGAATCTGAACCGCCATCGCCAGATTCAGTGAGCTGTATTCAGGGTTCGCAGGGATAGCGACATGGTAATGGCATTTTTGCAGCTCGTCATTGGTTAAACCAACGCGCTCCCGACCAAAGACAATAGCAACTGGTGCATGTTTCGCTTCAGCGACGCTGCGAACACCACACTCACGGGGTTCCAGCATTGGCCAGGGCAATGTTCGGGAACGGGCACTGGTTCCCACCACCAGACTACAGCCTTCTATAGCCTGATCCAGTGTATCGACAAGGGTCGCCTTACCAATCACATCGCTGGCACCCGCTGAAAGTGCTATAGCCTGTGAATCTGGTTTCACTAGCGGATTAACAAGATAGAGGTTACTTAACCCCATTGTTTTCATTGCCCTGGCGGCCGACCCCATATTGCCAGTGTGAGAGGTTTCAACCAAAACAACACGAATATTTTGTAGCATACGGACTCTATAGTAGTGCAAAACGGAAAATCGGATTAGATTAACACAAACTTAGATATTCTTCCTTTCCTCTGCTATACTGCGCGCCGCTTCCTGTTCTTTAACATTCTTGTGGACGATACCATGCATCCGATGCTTAACATCGCCGTGCGCGCTGCGCGTAAAGGCGGTAACCTGATAGCTAAGAATTACGAAACACCCGATGCCATCGAGGCCAGTCAGAAAGGCAATAATGATTTTGTCACCAACGTTGATCGCGATGCAGAGAAACTGATCATCGACGTCATCCAGAAATCCTATCCCCAGCACACCATCATTAGTGAAGAGTGTGGGGAACTGGCCGGTGAGGATCAGGATGTACAATGGGTTATCGATCCCCTGGATGGCACCACCAATTTCATCAAACGTCTGCCGCATTTTGCGGTTTCCATCGCTGTCCGCATTAAAGGCCGCACTGAAGTCGCTGTGGTTTATGATCCTATGCGCAACGAACTTTTTACTGCTGCTCGTGGTCAGGGTGCGCAATTGAACGGCTACCGTTTACGCAGCAGCAATGCCAGGGATCTGGACGGCACTATTCTGGCGACCGGTTTCCCATTTAAACTCAAACAGCATAGCGCCAGCTATTTTCGTATTCTTGAAACGCTGTTCAGTCAATGTGCTGATTTCCGCCGTACCGGCTCTGCCGCGCTAGATCTGGCTTATGTCGCGGCTGGTCGTGTTGATGGTTTCTTTGAAATTGGATTAAAACCCTGGGACTTCTCCGGCGGTGAACTGCTGGTGCGTGAAGCTGGCGGTGTCGTGACCGATTTTGTTGGCGGCCATAACTATCTCTCTTCCGGCAATCTTGTCGCCGGCAATCCACGAGTGGTTAAATCACTACTGTCGACCATTCGTGATAGCCTCAGTGACGCATTAAAGCGCTAATCTCCTCTCTCTCATGCCAGCCACGGCTGGCATGATGTATCCCCGTTATTTCTCCTTACATCTCATCGCTATTGAATGAATGCCTGTTTTTATATGATAATAATTATTATAATCATTCCATTTATGAGAGTAGGACGTTGGAAATAACCATGCTAAAAAAATCATTGCGCCATGCCTTGTTGGTCGCTGCACTCACCGCTTCTTTTGCCAGTTACGCCACACAATACCCCCTCACTATTTCCGACATTGCCGGACAAAAAGTCACTATCAAACAAGAACCCAAACGCATTGTGCTTCAGGATGGCCGCGATATCATGGCGCTGGCTCTGCTGGACAGGAATAACCCCTTTACCCGCGTAGTTGCCTGGAATAACCTGCCAAAAAAACAGGACACAGCCACCTGGGAATTGTTGAAAGGAAAATGGCCGCAATCCAGTGCCATCCTGGATATGGGATTTAGTGATAAAGGTAACGTTGAGCTGGAAAGTATTCTGTCCAAACGGCCAGATTTGATGATTGCTCAACTGCGGGCCAAACCGGCACTGATGGAAAATGGCGTACTCAACAAACTCCACTCACTGCATATCCCAATTGTTTTTGTTGACTACGAAATTAACCCAGCCCAAAACACGGCGCCCAGCATTGACCTGTTAGGTAAAGTGCTGAACAAAGAAGCCAACGCCAAAGCCTATACCGACTACTACCGTCAACAGTTGTCTGATATTCAACGGGAAACGGCAACAATTCATCCTAAACCAAAAGTGTTTATCGAACCGATTGCCGGTAACAGTGATGCCTGCTGTTTTACCCATGCACATAATGGCTGGGGCGGATTGCTTGAAGCTATCGGTGCCGACAATATTGGTTCCGATATACTCCCGGGTGCAGCCGGCTTCGTTTCATTGGAAAAAGTGATCAGTGAAAAACCCGACACTTACATCATGACTGGCTCCAAACGCGGTAACGGTACCAGCAGAATACTGCCATTTGGTTATGGCGCGACCCAAGCAAGTATTACAACTCAGGCCGATATGCTGTTAAACCGTACCGGTATTCGTCAAATCCCGGCCGTTCAGGCCAAACACGTTTATGGTATTTATCATCAGTTTTATAACAATCCATACAATATTGTCGGTATGGAATATCTGGCAAAAGATGTTTATCCCAAACAATTTTCTTCACTGAATCCAGATGATACCTACCACTATATCGTGCGTCATTTTACCCACTTGCCTGACAGCAACTTTATCTTTACATGGAAACTGGCTGAGTAACTTGTCATGAGTGTAACTATCGAACCCAATATCAGCGGTATTCATACTGGCAACAGCGTGATAAATAGCTATCGACACATTATCCGTCACCGACTGATATTGCTGACGATTCTACTGGCAGCGATTATCGGATCACTATTGCTGGATTTTGTAATGGGGCCATCAGGGCTCTCGCTTGACGTACTGTGGCAAACGCTGACTCATCCGGCTAACGCTGATGCCAGCACTCGGGTGATTGTCTGGGATATCCGTCTGCCATATGCACTAATGGCCGTTACCGTTGGTTTGGCGCTGGGATTGGCTGGTGCGGAAATGCAAACTATTCTGAACAACCCGCTGGCCAGTCCATTTACTCTCGGCGTCTCTTCTGCCGCAGCATTTGGTGCGGCACTGGCAATTGTGCTAGGTATTGGTATTCCCGGTATTCCGGCGCAATGGTTTATCTCCGCGAATGCGTTTCTGTTTGCCTTGTTGGCTGCCCTACTGCTTGACGGTGTTACTCGCTGGACACAGGTAGCCACATCCGGCGTAATATTATTCGGTATCGCCCTGGTGTTTACCTTTAATGCACTGGTTTCCATGCTGCAATTCGTCGCCAACGAAGATACCCTGCAAGGTCTGGTGTTCTGGACTATGGGCAGTCTGGCCCGATCATCCTGGCAAAAACTGGGTATTTTGCTACTGGCATTGGCCATTATCATGCCGCTTTCCATGATGAGTTCATGGAAACTGACCGCATTACGACTGGGAGAAGACCGGGCGATCAGTTTTGGTATTAACGTCCGACGTCTGCGCCTTTCCGCGCTGTTGCGTATCAGTTTTCTGTCAGCACTGTCAGTCGCATTTGTTGGCCCTATTGGCTTTATTGGGTTGGTTGCTCCCCATATCGCCCGCATGGTTTTCGGTGAAGATCACCGTTTTTATTTGCCAGCCAGTGCACTGATCGGTGCGTTAGTGCTCTCCCTTGCTTCTATTGCGTCCAAGAATCTGTTCCCCGGGGCCATCATCCCCGTCGGTATCGTCACATCACTGGTAGGGGTTCCCTTCTTTCTGAGTATTATCCTGCGCCACCGGGGGAATGTATGAGTCAGCCACATACTGGGTTAGCCATTTCACATTTCCATGCAGGTTATCCGAAACGTCCGGTTATCACCGATCTGTCAGTTCCGTTACTACCGCGAGGAAAAATCACTGTATTACTGGGACCGAACGGCAGTGGTAAATCGACATTACTGCGCTCAATGGCGGGACTTAACCCGGCTAGCGGTGAACTACGGCTGGACGATGTTGACCTGATGCAATTGCCTTTTTCCCAACGTGCGGAAAAGGTCGTCTATCTACCACAATCGCTGCCTGCGGGGGTTCACCTGCATGTGCTGGAATCGATTATTGTTGCACAGCGAGCTTCCGGTGGTCTGCATCATCCCTCAAATCACGATGAAGTCATGACCTTACTTAAACAGCTCGGTATTGAACATCTGGCACTGAGTTATCTCGACCAGCTATCCGGTGGGCAGAAACAACTGGTGGGCCTGGCGCAATCACTGGTCCGCCAGCCGTCGCTGCTATTATTGGATGAGCCACTCAGCGCGTTGGACCTTAACTATCAATTTCACGTGATGGATCTGGTGCGTCGTGAAACCCGTAGACGCAACATCATTACCGTGGTCGTGGTGCATGACATTAATATCGCATTGCGTCATGGCGACCATGCTCTGATGCTGAAAAACGGTAAACTGGTGGCCAGTGGGGAACCTTACGAGGTCATTAATACTGAGAGTCTGGCCACAGTGTATGGTGTGCGGGGAAGAATTGAACGCTGCTCACAAGGCATTCCACAGGTTATGATTGACGGTCTGGTTTCAGCCCCCACGATTTAAAAACCGTGTTAACCCCGTCAGTTTCACCTTTTGTTGGCGGGGAGAACTAACCAGCAAATGGACGGATCCCGCCCATCAACGCTGGCTGGGTAATAAGATAAAGCAACACCCCAGAGCCAACCAATACTACACCGCCAGCCAGAGACAGCGTATACCAGACAATATGTTGCCAAATGACTGGTGTGTTATGACGACTCAACTTTTCAACCCACCGTCGGCAATAAAATACCAATACCGCCAACACAGAGACGGTTAATGCGGTGCCCAACGCCATCGTCAGCGCAGAGGCAACCCCCCAGCCGAACACCCCGATCACTTTGGCAAACAGCAACACCATAATTGCCCCGGAACAGGGACGTAGTCCCATGGACAGAATAACCAGTAAACGGGTACGCAAACCGCTATCACGTTCCAGCTCTTCGGGGGTAGGCATATGACGATGTCCACAACCACAATGTGCATCATGATGATGCACCGGGGATACTGGCTGGCGGAGAATATTCTTGGGAGTACGCTCCGTCATGATTGACGTCACGCGTTGGATACGAAAGACCGGCCGATTCCGATAAGCGGAAACCAAAACGCCGATGAGACTTTTGCCCGCACGCAGGCAAAGCACGCACCCTAATCCGATCACCAGAATAAAACTGCCTTTTTCCATCCAGAATGTACTGATATGTAACGCATGACTGGAAAGCTGTAACACCGTGAGCACCAGCGTCACTAATACAATTGCAACCATGCCTTGCAGCATCGCGGCAGCAAAAGTCAGTTGCAGGCTGTTTTTCAGTTTAGACGGATGCGTTGCCAGATAGGTTGCAATCACAACTTTGCCATGACCTGGCCCTACGGCATGCAGCACACCATACACCAAGCTGAATACCATCAGGCTCAGTCCCGCACGGTGTGGTTGTGCCTTCACCAGCTCCATCAGTTGGGACATCTGCTGATGCAGTGATTTTTGCCACACAACGCTTCTCATCAAGACCTCGGGCCAATAAACAAAAGCTTCGCGTAATCCTACCGTTAACAATAACAAAAACAGCACCAGCGGCCATAAATTGAGAAGCCATCTAAAACGGGAGATTGGACGAATTGTTCCGGTCATGTTCATTGACATTGCAGCGTTACCTGTTGGGCAAACTGTTTGCCGAGCGAAACATCAGCCACCGGTTTACTACGTTTATCCAGTGACAGTGCATAGGCTTGTAGCGAGAGATTGGGTTTGGGTGTCCACAACGTGGTTTTACAATGTGATGCCAGTAATGGCGACACAGTAATAGCTTTTCCATCTTTATATGACATATCAACGAAGTAAGTAGGATCGTAGGTTGATATTTGCAACGGTTTACCGGCTAGCGGCTGCGGATGGGCAAGCGGTAACACAAACTCCAGCACCGCCTGATTGCCTTTGCGGGAAAGACGGTATTCCGTCGGCACCGCAACATATTTCACTCGTTTACCATTGCGATACACGTCGGTGAAATAGTGTTGCCCCAGTACATTCGCCATCACTTGGGCTGCCAACTTTTTCCAGACGACTGAATCCTTGGTGGCATTTCCCGCATCGTACAACAGATCAGCCGAAGTAATGGCATCCATCGTCCAGTTCATGCGCAATCCTGTGATGTACCCATCCTGGCCTTCTACCGTGGTTTGCATATCAATAAAGCTGTGCGGATGTGCCAAAGCCTGCCGGGACAACAGCATCAACACGGCCATAAGCGCATATGTCATCCCGCGAGATGTAAAATTAAACACATTACAATAGGACATCTTTATCCTGACAACGGCCCAATATCAATTTTCCCCTCCACGTTATGCCTCTTGTTGGCTAACCGAAGGACGCAGAAAGAGTGGTGGAATCGCCAGCAACGCCATCACCCAGAAGGTTTTGCCGTGCAGATGTTCAAACAAAAAACCAGAAACCATGGTCATGATGGCAATACCACCGCCCATCGCCAACGCTGAATAGACTGCCTGCAAACGCAGCACATCGCCCCCGTTACGAGCAGATATAAACCGCATTGCCGCCAAATGGCAAACCGTAAACGTACCACAATGTAAAATTTGTATCACAATCAACCATGGCAACGCCACAGTAGCCCCCATCAACCCCCAGCGAATGACCCCGCAGATGGCAGACAGCAACAGAAGCTGACGGGATGACCAACGTCGGAACAGCTGATTATTCAGAGCAAAAATAACGATTTCCGCCACAACGCCCAATGCCCATAAATAACCGATAACCGAAGCTGAATATCCTGCGTCTTGCCAGTAAATAACGCTAAATCCATAGTAAGCGGCATGAGCCCCTTGCAGCAGTGCTACACAAATCAGCAACCGCCAGACTGGCGGTTCGGTCAACAGTATTTTCCAGGGCGTCACCGTGTCCGTGATTGTCGATTTCACGGATGCCATCGGCATAATGCTGGGGCGTAGCATCATACCCAACAGCATTGCCAGCAATCCGGCGCACAACACAACCAATATGGCTTGATGTCCCCATACGGAGACCAATTGACCGGTAACGGCCGAACCAATGACAAACGCAAGCGAACCCCAAAGACGAACCCGACCATAATCCATCGTCATCTGTTTTTGCCAGGTTGCGGCCAGTGCATCCGTTAATGGTACTAATGGTGCAAAAAACAGATTAAATCCAACCATCACCAACATCAGCCACAACCAGTCATTACCCAGCCAAAACCCGGTGACACATAGGCCCGTCAGCAATGCGAGTCGCCGTAACACGCTAACCAACCGTGATGGATCCTTTACGCTGGGAGTAATGAAGAGACTACCGAGGAAGCGGGCAACCAGTCCGGCCCCTAACAGCATGCCAATGGTTTCTGCCGACCATCCTTCGCCTTTCAGCCAGCCTCCCCAGAATGGCAAGAAAATGCCATAACAAAAAAAGTAGGTGAAATAACTTAATGCCAGCCAACGCGTTGATTGCAGAATCATGTCTCCTCCCATTTTGGCTGATTACTCTGGCAGAGTGCCCCCTATCGTGCAATGGTGATACATAAGCGAAGGAGAGAACGAAAAACGCCAGCATCGCAGCTGGCGTTTTTCAGATAGCGACCGGGCAAACCCCCGGTATCAGAATATTATGCGTAAACTGGGAAACGAGCGCAGATATCCAGAACTTTCTGTTTAGTACGTTCAATAACGGCTTCGTCATTGATGTTATCCAGTACATCACAGATCCAGCCAGCCAGTTCGCGAACTTCGGCTTCTTTGAAACCACGACGGGTCGCGGCCGGCGTACCGATACGAACACCGGATGTCACAAATGGGCTCTTCGGATCGTTAGGTACGCTATTCTTGTTCACGGTGATATTAGCGCGACCTAGTGCGGCGTCAGCCTCTTTACCGGTGATATTTTTACTCACCAGGTCCAGTAGGAACAGGTGATTATCTGTACCACCGGAGACCACGTTATAACCACGGGACAGCACAACTTCCACCATCGCCTTGGCATTCTTGGCCACCTGCTGCTGATAAACTTTGAACTCAGGCTCCATCGCTTCTTTCAGTGCTACCGCTTTACCAGCGATAACATGCATCAGCGGGCCACCTTGTCCGCCCGGGAATACAGCAGAATTCAGCTTTTTATACAGATCTTCACTACCGCCGTAAGCCAAAATCAGGCCACCACGCGGACCCGCCAGGGTTTTGTGCGTTGTAGTGGTAACAATGTGTGCATGCGGAACCGGGCTCGGGTAAACGCCAGCTGCCACCAAACCAGCCACATGAGCCATATCAACAAACAGATAAGCACCGATGCTGTCAGCGATTTCACGCATTTTCGCCCAGTCAACAATACCAGAATAGGCAGAGAAACCACCGATGATCATTTTCGGCTGATGAGTACGCGCCAGCTCAGCCATTTCGTCGTAGTCAATTTTGCCATTGTCGTCGATACCATAAGGAATCACGTTATACAACTTACCAGACAGATTGACCGGCGAACCATGGGTCAGATGACCGCCATGTGCCAGATTCATCCCCAGAATCGTATCGCCCGGTTGTAGTAACGCGGTATAAACAGCGAAGTTGGCTTGAGAACCGGAGTGCGGCTGAACATTAGCATAATCTGCACCGAACAACGCTTTTGCACGATCAATCGCCAGTTGTTCTACTACATCAACATACTCGCAACCGCCGTAATAACGCTTCCCCGGATAACCTTCCGCATATTTATTGGTCAGCTGAGACCCTTGAGCCTGCATGACGCGGGGGCTGGTATAGTTTTCTGAAGCAATCAGTTCAATATGCTCTTCCTGACGCACCACTTCTTGCTGCATTGCTTGCCACAATTCGGCATCATAATCGGCAATGTTCATTTCACGCTTTAACATCCGCATCTCCTGACTCAGCTAACTTGCTATACGAAATCACCCTTTTGGGCACTGGTCTATAGTGTAAACCGTTTTAGACTGGTGAAGATAGGTCTTGACAGAGGTTTTTACGCAAACGATTAGCTACAGACAGCACAAGGCTTGCGACTGTTTTCCCGCTTCACTTTCAAACCGAGTTTTCCTCATTTTCAACCTGTGATTTTTTCATATTGTCACCCCTTTTATGAAATAAGGTCACCTTATCAGTGAACATTTACCGCGCTGCACGAGTTTATTAAAGCGCATTTAAAATACGTTAAAAGAGGTAACAATAACGAGGCATCACCCGGCTAGATAACCACCCACCGCGTGCTTTTATCATCGGCTAATGCAATGGATGTTCTCGTTACACTTATCCATCACGAATGCGTTAAGCCACATAAAGTAATTTTAAGTAACAACAACTTCACCCACATCAGAATCTTCCTTTGATAAGCCGCTATGCGGCTTTTTTATTGTTCATAAAAAGAAAATGTTATTACATCCATTGTTACTTCTCGTTACCGGTATCAGTCACAGTTTAGTAACGCTGAACATAAGCCAAACAATAAAACAGGGTTCGATCACAAAAAAATTTATTTCCACTAATAAAATATCATTTCATTTTATGTAAAAGATAATTTTAATTATGTGGCTATATAAGGAAATTACCATGAACAACACGAGTATGACTTCCGTTTCTAAAATGAAAGCTACAGGATGTTCCTCTTTTTCCTGTGGCGTGCTTACCACGTCAAAACATTTGCTGGCTACCATGATCACAGCCGCCGTAATGGTATCAAGCGCAAACGCAGCCAGCGTTCTTACCAGCGAAGCCCTTACTACAGCGCCTTCCGCTGGTTGGGCATCTCAGAGTGGTTCTACCACCGGAGGTGCCAAAGCCAGTTCATCCAATATCTATACCGCCAAAAATATCTCTGAATTCAAAACCGCACTGGCAAAAGGCAGTACGGCCAAAATCATCCAGATTACCAGCCCAATTGATATCAGTGGGGGCACAGCCTACACCAGCTCATCAGATCAGAAATCCCGCAGTCAACTCAGCATCCCCTCCAATACCACTATCATCGGTATTGGCAGCAAAGGCAAATTCACCAATGGTTCGTTAATTATCAAAGGCGTCAGTAACGTTATCGTACGTAACATCTACATCCAAACGCCGATCGATATCGCGCCGAAATATGAAGATGGTGATGGCTGGAATGCTGAATGGGATGCCATGAACATTGATAACTCCGATCATGTATGGGTTGACCATGTCACTATTACTGATGGCAGCTTTACAGATGATCAATATACGACGAAAAACGGCGAAACCTATGTGCAGCACGATGGTTCACTGGATATCAAAAAAGGGGCCGACTACATCACCGTATCCAATAGCCGCTTTGAATTACACGATAAAACCATTCTGATTGGCCACAGCGATAGCAACTCCTCACAGGATAAGGGAAAACTGCACGTTACCTTCTTTAACAACGTGTTTGACCGTGTGACTGAGCGTACCCCACGCGTTCGCTTCGGGAATATCCATGCATTCAACAACGTCTATTTAGGGGACAAAAAACACGCCGTCTACCCTTATCTCTATAGCTTCGGTATCGGTACCAGTGGCAGTCTGCTTTCTGAAAAAAATGGATTTAATATCAGTAACCTCACTGATAAATGCAAGATTGTAAAAAACTTTAATGGCACCATTTTCTCAGATAAAGGTTCTATCTTTAACGGCAGCTCAGTCGATCTGTCCAGCTGTGGATTCACTGCCTATTCATCAACAATCCCTTACAGCTATACGGCGAAAACGATGACCACCAGTTTGATGACGACCATCAACAATAATGCCGGATACGGTAAATTATAAGCATGTACAACAGACGGCCACTTTCATCAGTGGCCGTTTTTATCCTGAACAACATAAGAGAAAAACAATAATCATGTTGAAATACGTTTCAGGTGAACAAATATTCCTTTTGCTTATCCTGGCCTGTAGCCATTACGTTCAGGCAGACATACTCTCGTCTACAGCAATTCCAGTATCAGCCAGTCAGCAGAACCCGTTATCTTCCGAAGCCGTTTTCCCTACGACAACGCTAAAGCCGCATACCCGTCTCAGTGGAATGGTTGCACATCGCGACATGATTTATCCGGCTACCGTCACTATCAAAGATCAGCAAGGAAAAATCCGCCAGGTGAGGACAAATAACCACGGGCGTTACCATGCAGACGTTTCTGATATGCTGGCGCCATTACGACTGTCAGCCATTGAAACGGGAGGGGAAAATTGTTTACTGAGTAACAAACCACGAGCAATCTGTCTGAGCGCACTGGTGCCCATTCCCATTGAAGGTCAGGAAAATATCATTAATATCAATCCACTGACTGATCGCATTGCTTCAGATGTCGCTACCGCTACGGGGTATATCGGGCCACAGCAACTTATTGATGATGCCATCTTGCCAGCACTCAAAACCAGCGCGTGGGAAAGTGCCTATTTAGCGTTTCATAACGGATTTGATAACGCACTAAAACAGGCAGGTATTACCGCACCAGAACAGTTTGACCCGCTGAAATACACAGCAGATCAACGCCAGGCAGTAAAACGAGTTCTGCAAGTGATTAATCATGCCCGTAACTACCACAACAATACCGGACAAGCCGGACATACCGTATTAACCGATATTGCCTTCCGCCCGATTGTTGACCTCAACGCGCAGGGTAGCTATGAACCACTGGATTATACTTTCGCATACCAGCGGCTCAATGCACTCAAAAAAGCCAGCGTGCGAATCTTTATTGTCGGTGACTCCACTGCGGCCACTTATGAGAAGGCGCGCTTTCCACGTATGGGATGGGGACAGGTATTTGAACAACAATTTCGTCCCGCCAGCAACGTTAAGGTTGTCAATGGTGCCCGTTCAGGCCGTAGCTCTCGTGATTTTTATAATGAAGGCTGGTTCCGGCAGATGGAACCGTTCATGCGGCGCGGCGATTACATGTTCATCAATATGGGACATAACGATCAAAACTGTAACGGCAGCAAAGCAGTTCGTGGCATAGCTGATGTCGAGAACTTGTGCACTTATCCCAATAACGCGGCCGGCAAACTGCAATACCCCGCAGGGAAACCCGATATGTCGTTCCAGATGTCACTAAAGCGCTATATCCGCTATGCACAGCAACATCACATGACGCCAGTTCTACTGACACCGACGACACGAGTAAAAAATGCGGCAGGCAAAAGTGGTACGCCAGTCGTTCACAGCCATTTTACTCGTCAAAACGCCGCTGACGGATATGCCTTCGTTGGGGATTACAGCCAAACGATCAAAGATACCGCCAAAGATACTCAAATCCCGCTATTAGATATAGAAACAGCAACCATTGCGTTAGCCAATCAGCATGATGGTACGCAGTGGCAGCAATACTGGCTGGCCGTTGATCCGGTTATCTACCCCTATTATCAGGATCAAAGCGGTAGTCTAAGCAAACCCGACACAACCCACTTCCAACAGAAGGGTGCGATAGCGGTATCCACCATTGTGGCTGATGCCATACGTCATACGCCGAAACTGCACACACTGGCAGAAAAGCTTGTTCAAAACGTTCGTTAATGATGCGGTTTCTGCCCGTTGTTTCCTGCGGGGGGAAGAACAGTTGAATTCTGAAAACACTAACTCATAAGGAATTTTTTATGCTGAAAACAACCTATGGTACGTTAGCACTAGCGCTCCTGATTGCAGCCCCCTGGCACACTGTAGAGGCTGCTCAATCGTATAATGCAGTAGTGTCTACTGCACCGGGAGACAGCAAAACGTTTACGACCATCGCGGATGCCATTGCCAGCGCCCCGGCAGATAACACCTCATTTGTGATTTATATTAAAAATGGCCTTTACCACGAACGCCTGACGATCACTCGCGCCAACCTGCATCTAAAAGGTCAAAGTCGGGACGGAACCATTATCGCCGCCACAACCGCCGCAGGGACGCTGAAATCAGATGGGACTAAATCGGGGACATCCGGCAGCAGCACCGTGAAAGTCAATGCCAACGATTTCAGCGCGCAATCACTGACTATTCGCAACGATTTTGATTTCCCGGCCAACCAGGCCAAAAGTGACAGCGATAGCACGAAAATCACCAGCACTCAGGCCGTAGCGCTGTATGTCACGGCTAATAGTGATCGGGCCTATTTCAAAGATGTCAGCCTGATAAGCTATCAGGATACGCTATACGTATCTGGTGTACGTAGCTTCTTCTCCGATTGTCGAATCAGCGGTACGGTGGATTTCATTTTTGGCAGTGGGACTGCCTTGTTTGATAATTGCGACCTGGTTGCTCGCAACCGTCTGGATGTCAAAAGCGGCAATGTCTATGGTTATCTGACCGCCCCCAGTACCAACATTAACAAGAAATACGGACTGATTTTCACAAATAGCCGGGTTATAAAAGAAAGCGATGCCATTCCGACCCAAAGCTACGGCCTAGGTCGCCCGTGGCACCCCACGACTACGTTTTCTGATGGTCGCTACGCTGATCCTAATGCGATCGGGCAAACCGTGTTTATTAACACCAGCATGGATGACCATATTTATGGCTGGGATAAAATGTCCGGTAAAGACATAAATGGCAATACCATTTGGTTTTATCCGGAGGATTCACGCTTCTTCGAATATAAATCCTATGGAGCCGGGGCAGAAAAGAGCGATCAGCGTCGCCAACTGAGTAATGCGGAAGCGGCTGAATATACACAATTGAAAGTGCTTGATGGTTGGGTGCCTACGCTGCCGTAACCGCAGTGTCATATCATTTCAAAACAGAAAGCCAGCCACGAAGACTGGCTTTTACAAACGTGGGGAACTACAGGCGTTCAGATCGCTTCCTCGTCCTCTTCTCCGGTGCGAATACGCACGACACGTGCAACATCAAAGACAAAAATTTTACCATCCCCAATCTTGCCGGTTTGTGCCGTCTGCATAATGGTTTCCACGCAGGTATCCACAATATCGTCGGCCACCACAATCTCTATTTTTACTTTTGGTAAAAAATCAACCATGTATTCAGCCCCACGATAAAGTTCGGTATGGCCTTTCTGACGACCGAACCCTTTGATTTCTGTTACCGTCATGCCAGTAATGCCTACTTCAGCCAGTGCCTCACGTACATCGTCCAGCTTGAATGGTTTGATAATTGCGTCAATTTTTTTCATGATGAAACCTTACTTAATAGTAACTTTACAGCGGCTAGCGCCAGGCAGTAGTGAATAGACAGACTGCGACACACGCGATTAAAACAGTTTACAGTCAATTAACATTATTCTTTAAAATCACTGGCGTCCAGCTCATGACGCGCCAGCAGCTTATAGAACTCGGTCCGGTTACGCCCAGCCATCCTGGCAGCCTGCGTAACATTTCCTTTGGCAATTTGCAGCAGTTTACGCAAGTAATTCAGCTCAAACTGATGGCGGGCCTCTACAAACGTCGGCAGTGCGGTATTTTCACCTTCAAGCGCCTGCTGCACCAGCACTTCACTGATAACCGGAGCGCTGGTCAATGCAACGCACTGTTCTATCACGTTTACCAGTTGCCGCACATTACCCGGCCAACTAGCCGTCATCAGGCGTTTCATCGCATCAGTAGAAAAACTGCGTACAAACGGTTTATGCCGGGTTGCCGTTTCCCTTAATAACTGATTGGCCAGTAAAGGGATATCTTCGGCACGCTCATTCAGCGTCGGGATTTTCATATTCACCACATTCAGACGATAGTAGAGATCCTCACGAAACTCCCCTTTTTCCATCTCTTTTGGTAAATCACGGTGCGTAGCCGAAATAATTCGTACATCGATATCCAGGTCGTGATTACTGCCCAACGGACGAACCTTACGCTCCTGCAAAACGCGTAACAGTTTAACCTGTAATGACAACGGCATATCGCCAATTTCATCCAGAAACAACGTACCACCTTCCGCCGCGCGAAAAAGCCCTTCGCGCTGACTCACCGCACCGGTAAATGCACCTTTGGCATGACCAAATAATTCCGACTCCAGTAAAGCCTCAGGTAACGCACCGCAGTTAATAGCAACAAATGCTTTTTTAGCCCGGGGACTGGCAGCATGAATGGCTCGTGCCAATACTTCTTTCCCGGTCCCGCTCTGTCCGTTAATCAGCACACTGACATCAGATTGGGCGACCATTTTGGCTTGTTCAAGCAAACGCAACATCAATGGACTGCGCGTTACTACCGTTTTCCGCCAGCTGTCATCACCTACTGGTGCTGACAAGGCCAGCGCTTCATCAATAGCCTTATATAATGCATCCCGGTCAACGGGTTTGGTCAAAAAGCTGAAGACGCCCTGCTGCGTTGCAGCAACGGCATCAGGAATGGAACCATGTGCCGTCAAGATGATTACCGGCATACTGGGCTGATTTTTCTGGATCTCTGCAAACAATGCCAGCCCATCCATTTCATCCATCAATAAATCGCTGATAACCAGATCGATTTTTTCACGCACCAACAACCTCAGTGCTTCCTGCCCACTGGTGGCCGTAATTACACTAAATCCTTCGCTGGTCAGACGCATGCCAAGTAATTTCAATAAACTGGGATCATCGTCTACCAGCAGTAGATTAGCCGCTTTCCGTGTCGTCATTCGTCTCCGGCCCCTTTTTTAACTGCCTTTTCTGTTCCTGACGGCACAGGGGAAATCACTTGATGTTCATCGCCATCCGAGAGCGTACTAGATGTCTGCTTACGTGACGAAAGCTGGCGCTCAATGTCAGTCAGGCTTTCCAGTTTCCGGGTCGTTGTTTCAAGTTGATATTGCAACTGAGCCTGCTGTTCATGTAATTCACTGATCTGTTTGTCACTGACATCCTGTATCCGCTGAGCACGCAACTGCTCATCCGCCAACGAAATCCTCAGGTTCTGTTTATCACTCCAGATTTGCAGCAAAGGAAGTACTGCTGGCGGCACGTACTGTCGGTTACTATTAATATGTTCGAGAATTTGACGCTGTTCCGCTAGAGAAGCGTCGGCGTTATCCAGCAGAATGCCCTGTTTGAACGTCACGGCCCAGTCTTGTCCCGTCAACAATAGTGACGCTTCCCGGGCCTGAACCGGCGTTAATTGCCCGGCACAGTCCATCATACGCAGCCAGTACAAGGCATTATTCATCGCATCCTGGCTGTCAACTCGCCAAAGATGGACACACAGGACATTGTGATAATCTGCTACCTGCTCTTTAGGGGGAGTATCTATCACATAATGAGTGTCAGTGCGGTGAATAACGTTATCGGTGCAGCCCACCAGCAACAAAAGGAGAAGCAGCATCGGACGCTTAAATACATGGCCCGGCGATGCTGACAACAAAACAGCAGGACGCAGTTGGGACACAAAATAAACAGACCGTGCATTCATAGCTAACTCTCAGCGGTTAATGGTAACTCAATACGGAAACAGACGTCAGCGTAGTCAACCGGGACCAAATTCAGTTCACCATGCATACGGCGGATACAATCCTGAGCAATGCTTAAGCCCAGACCACTACCTTTTACCGCACCTTTACGTTGATGGACGCCCTGATAAAAAGGTTCGAAAATCATGTTTTGCTCTGCACAGGGAATCGGCGTACCGCTATTGGCAATATCAATTTGGATACGTTGTCCCACCTGACGGCTATAAACCCAAATGTTACCGGATTCCTGCCCATAGTGCACCGCATTGGAATAGAGATTATCAATCACCCGCATCAGTAATGTCGTTTCAGCTCGGCAATGCGTGACATCCAATGCAACCTGCGTTTGCATCATTTTGGCCCGAGCTGGCAAACTGTGAGCGGACACAACCATGTCGACGATGTCGTCTACATCGACTAACTCAAACTCCATCGGAGCATCAGCCAGTTTACGGTTATAGTCCAACAATTGTTCAATTAGCTCGAGCAAATGCCGACTGCTGCTGTCCAGAATGGTCACGACTTCTTTTTGATCGTCCGTCAATGGTCCCACGACTTCGTCTGCCAGCAATTCTGTCCCTTCACGCAAACTGGCCAGCGGGGTTTTTAACTCATGGGAAATATGGCGCAAAAATTCGTGTCGTTGAGCTTCTAACCATGACAGTCGTTCACTCAGCCAGATAATCCGCTGCGCCAATGAGCGAATTTCCCGCGGCCCTTTAAAGGTACTGGTATTCCCAAGTGAACGCCCTTCGCCCAGCCGGTTAATCATCCGTTCAACACCTTTTACTGGCCCAATGATCATACGGGTAAACAACATCACCAGCAGCAGACTGACCAGGAACAGCAACAGCGACTGCCAGCCAAAAAATCGGCCACGTTCCGCAATCGCCTGCTGTAACTGCTGACCACGGGAAAAGACGACGTCTCTGGTGGCCTGAACCATTTGTGCATTGGTGTGGGAAAATGTTTCCAGCAAAGCCGATGCGGTCGACTCTGGGCCGCCGTTTTGGCAACGAATGTCTGCAAGTTGCGTTAGATACTGACGTAAATTCTGGTAATAGCTGGGGTCAGGCAGAATAGACGCGTGAACATCAAGCATCTGGGCATAGTGCTTACGCTGGTTTTGATACAAATCAGCCAGGGTTTGATCATCAAGAACACAATATTGACGGTAGCTACGCTCCATTGCCAAGGCTACTCTAGACATCGCTTCACTGCGGCGGATATCAGCCAGCATGGTACGGTTCATTCCCGCCGCCTGCTCACTGAGCGTATCAAGACTGTTATAAGCCTGATACGCCAATACCAGCAGCGGCAAAAGCACCAGCAGAAAAGCCATAATAACCAGTTGCCGCAGAGAACGCGGGAATAAACGCCATCGTTTCAAGGAAATCATCTCGTTACCTTTCAATCCGTTCAGATGCTAACTGACTCAGATAAAAGTTCAATGTTTTCGCCATCGCTGTGCGTAACGGCTCGCAATAACGATGTGATTATCAGAGAAATACCATCGGAAATGGGATGTTCATGTAACAGAACAGCATTCACATGATGATAAAAAAGAAAACCCGGTCCAGCATAATTGCTTGACCGGGTTGGAAATAGGTGGTGCCTCACTCAACGTGTCGCCCGATGTTTGATAAAGTTCGCTTGCACGTACAGTTATCGCTGAGGTGGACGATAGGCACCTTTTCTTTTGGCGTCATTCTGGATGTTATGAGCGAAAATATGCCAGTTGGCAATGCAGTCATAACCAGTTGAATGAGCAGCTAATGATTAAATGCATTAATCATGCCAAATACAAAATGTTAAACATAATTAGTTGAATAATAACAATAAATAAAAATACGCCACGAGCAAATATGAAATAACACTGACAATCTTCAGTATCTGCTGACGATAACCTGTTGTTCTGTCTCCAGAAGGAGACACTCTTGAGCGTTATTAAATTAATTATTATAAATCAACAAGTTAATAGTCTCTTTTTTGAGACAACCGAAGTACTCAATGTCGCCAATTTGAGACAGATCAGAAATCAAGAGTCCGAAGCCTCTTGATTTCGACCTGTAAAGCAGATTTCCGGTATCACCCCAATTGTCTGCGAGCGTTACGGAACATGCGCATCCAGGGGCTGTCTTCCCCCCACTCTTCCGGATGCCAGGAGTTGCTCACGGTACGAAATACTCGTTCTGGATGCGGCATCATCACTGTTGCTCGGCCACTAAGGCTGGTCACCGCAGTAATGCCATTGGGTGATCCGTTCGGATTAGCGGGATAATCTTCTGTTACCTGACCGTAATTATTGACATAACGCAGCGCAATAAGCCGGCTCTGTTCCAGAGCGTCCAAATGGGCATCGTCACGCACTTCTACCAGTCCTTCGCCATGAGAAACCGCAATCGGCATGCGGGAACCCACCATATCCTGCATAAATAGCGACGGACTATTAGTAACTTCAACCAGGCTGAAGCGAGCTTCGAAACGATCAGATTTATTGCGAACAAAACGAGGCCAATGTTCAGCTCCCGGAATCAGTTCACGTAGGTTGGACATCATCTGACAACCATTACAGACCCCCAACGCCAAGGTTTGTGGACGCAGGAAGAACGCAGAGAACTCATCACGCACCCGGTTGTTGAACAGAATCGATTTCGCCCACCCTTCACCGGCACCCAGCACATCACCGTAAGAGAAACCACCGCAGGCCACCAAAGCCTGAAAATCTTGCAGATCACACCGACCAGCCAGTAAATCACTCATATGCACATCGATGGCTTCAAAACCGACACGATGAAATGCGGCGGCCATTTCTATATGAGAGTTAACCCCTTGCTCACGCAATACCGCCACTTTAGGCCGGCACTGGTTGCTGATGAATGGGGCAGCAATATCTTCCTGCGGTTCAAAGGTCAGTACTACATTCAGGCCGGGATCGTTATCATCAGCCTTGGCATTGTGCTCCTGGTCAGCACACTGCGGGTTGTCGCGCAGACGCTGCATCTGCCACGTAGTCTCTGCCCACCAGTTACGCATCGTGGTGCGCTTCTCGTGGTAAACGATCTCACTCCCCTGAGCGATAACGAAGTGATCGCCCGGTTCTGCCGTACCCAGATAGTGGGTGCAATCCACCAGCCCAAAGTCAGCCAGCACTCGCTCAACCTCAGCACGGCGTGACGACTCAATCTGGATAACAGCCCCCAGCTCTTCATTAAACAGGACAGCCAGTGCGTCCTCACCCATCGAGCTGATGTCAACCGTCACACCACAGTGACCGGCAAAGGCCATTTCTGCCAGTGTTACCAGCAAGCCGCCATCTGATCGGTCGTGATACGCCAGCAACGCTTCATCCGCTACCAGCTTCTGCATGGCATTAAAGAAACCGGCGAGTTGATCAGCATTACGCACATCCGCTGTCTTGCACCCCAACTGACGATAAACCTGGGCTAGTGCCGTGGCAGCCAACGCATGATTTCCGGCCCCCAAATCAATCAGCAGCAGCGCGTTGTCCTGACCGGAACGCAGTTGCGGCGTAACGGTATTACGAACATCCTCAACCCGAGCAAAGGCAGAAATCACCAGCGACATCGGGGACGTTACCGCATGCTCTTCACCCCCTTCCTGCCAACGGGTTTTCATCGACATGGAATCTTTACCCACCGGGATAGTCAACCCCAGAGCCGGACATAACTCCTCGCCAATCGCCTTGACTGCATCATACAAGCCGGCATCTTCACCCGGATGTCCCGCCGCAGCCATCCAGTTGGCTGACAGTTTGACGCGCTTCAGGTTACCTATCTGCGTACCAGCAATGTTGGTCAACGCTTCACCCACTGCCAGACGGGCTGAGGCGGCGAAGTTGCGCAGCGCCACCGGGGCCCGTTCACCAATGGACATGGCCTCACCGTAATAGCTATCCAGACTGGCCGTGGTAACAGCACAATCCGCTACCGGTACCTGCCACGGTCCCACCATTTGATCCCGCGCAACCATGCCAGTCACACTGCGGTCACCGATGGTGATCAGGAACGTTTTCTCCGCCACCACAGGCAGGTGCAACACACGTTCCACCGCTTCCGCCAGATAGATTCCCGTGCGATCAAGCGGTGTGCCTTCCACCGATTGATGCACAACGTCACGCTGCATTTTAGGCACTTTACCCAACAGCACTTCAAGCGGTAAATCAATTGGTCTATTGTTGAAATAACGGTCATTCATGGTCAGATGCTGTTCTTCGGTAGCCTCGCCAATAACCGCGTAAGGTGCCCGCTCGCGACGGCAGATTTCATCAAACAGCGCCAGTTGCTCCGGTGCCACCGCCAGGACATAACGTTCCTGCGATTCGTTACACCACACTTCCAACGGACTCATTCCCGGCTCATCGTTGAGAATGTCGCGCAATTCAAAACGACCGCCACGACCACCATCACTTACCAGTTCCGGCATCGCGTTGGAAAGACCACCCGCGCCCACATCATGAATAAACAAAATCGGATTTTCTTCACCCAACTGCCAACAGCGGTCAATCACTTCCTGACAACGACGCTCCATTTCCGGGTTATCCCGTTGTACAGAAGCAAAGTCGAGATCAGCATCAGACTGGCCGGAAGTCATGGAAGAAGCGGCACCACCACCCAACCCGATGTTCATCGCCGGGCCACCCAGAACAATCAGTTTGGCGCCAATACTGACTTCACCTTTTTTCACATGATCAGCACGGATATTACCAATACCACCCGCCAGCATAATTGGCTTGTGATAACCCCGGACTTCAACCCCGTTATGGCTATCAACAGACTCTTCATAAGTCCGGAAATAGCCAGTCAATGCCGGACGGCCAAATTCGTTGTTAAACGCTGCTCCGCCCAGCGGGCCTTCTACCATGATATTCAACGCGTTGACAATACGATCGGGCTTGCCAAAATCATGTTCCCACGGTTGGACGAATCCAGGGATACGCAGGTTGGAAACCGAAAAGCCCACCAGACCAGCTTTCGGCTTGGCACCGCGTCCGGTCGCACCCTCATCACGGATTTCGCCACCAGAACCGGTAGCGGCACCCGGCCACGGTGAAATAGCGGTGGGGTGGTTATGCGTTTCGACCTTCATCAGGATATGGGCTTCTTCCTGATGGTAGTCATACACATTTTTCGTATCGGTGAAAAAGCGACCGACCGCTGAACCTTCCATGACCGCCGCATTATCTTTGTAAGCTGATAGCACGTGATCCGGGGTGTGCTCATAGGTATTTTTGATCATCTTAAACAGCGATTTTGGCTGCTTAACCCCATCAATAACCCAATCGGCATTAAAAATCTTGTGGCGACAGTGCTCTGAATTCGCCTGAGCAAACATGTACAACTCAATATCGGTCGGATTACGTCCCAGTTTGATAAACGCATCCATCAGGTAATCAATTTCATCTTCAGCCAATGCCAGGCCAAGACGAACATTAGCCGCCTCCAGTGCCTGACGTCCCTGTAGCAGAATTTCCACCCGTTTTAGCGGTGCAGGTTGATGGTGGGTGAACAGTTGTGTCGCCTGTTGCAAATCATCGAACACGCTTTCCATCATCCGGTCGTGTAACAGAGCACCCAATTCCTGCCACTGTGCTTCGCTGAGTGTCGGGGCATGAATATAGAATGCCAGACCGCGCTCCAGCCGCAGGACTTTCTGCAAACCACAATTATGGGCGATATCTGTTGCTTTGGAAGACCAGGGAGAAATAGTGCCTGGGCGAGGCGTAACCAGAATCAGATGCCCCGTAGGTTCATGTTCCGTGAGAGAAGGGCCATATTTCAGCAGGAGGGTCAGTCGTGATTGTTCATCGCTACTTAACGGGGCACTCACATCGGCGAAATGAACATATTCAGCATAAATGTCACTGACAGGCAGATAGTTTTCATTGCAACGCGCCAACAGTTTATTGATACGAAAAGCCGATAAAGCAGGTGAACCACGCAGTATTTCCATAATCTAAAATTCTCTCATCTTCGATGCACTGACCGCAGTGCGTCATGGGCGCTACAGGGGGGAAACGCGCGTTATTATAGTGAATCCTGACGCGCGACGAAACCGTTTGCGTCGCTATTGTTCAACATCCACGACCGGACAAGCTCAATTTGTAACCAAGTCAATAAAAGTTGCACAGTGACGATTTGTTACGCAAAATGCCCCGACTCGGGTTTTTCGTATAAAAAACTGCCGCTACAGACAGACCGACCATCAGGTCACCGAGAGACAACTATTTGAAGCGTCTAACGATAAATTATTTTTTCATCGGGGTAATCGCTCTGCTGTTGATGTTGGCACTATGGCCAAATATTCCCTGGCGTAGCAGCCAGGACGTCCAGCTCAGGCAGATTCTTTCACGTGGTGAGTTGCGAGTCAGTACTATCAACTCCCCCTTGACGTACTACCTTAATCACGGTTCCCCCGCAGGACTGGATTATGAACTGGCAAAACGGTTCGCCGATTACCTCGGTGTTCAGCTGGTGGTTTCGACACGCCAGAACATTGACGGTCTGTTCAACGATCTTGATAACGGTAATGCCGATTTGCTGGCCGCTGGTCTGATCTACAATCATGAACGTCTGAAGCGTTTCAAAGCCGGACCGACCTACTATTCTGTGTCTCAACAGCTCGTGTATCGGCTGGGAACGCCTCGTCCGACGTCACTGGATAAACTTCAGGGCCGGCTGGTTGTCCTGTCCGGCTCCGCCCATGCAGCAACCCTCCGCGATCTGAAGGCTCATAAATACCCACAATTGAAATGGGAAGTCACCTCGAATATCTCCACACAAGACCTGCTCAAACAAGTGGCCGATGGTAAGCTTGATTACACATTGGCAGACTCGGTCACTATTGGTTTAATGCAGCGGATTCATCCCCAACTGGCAGTAGCAGCCGATATCAGTGATGAAGAACCCGTAACCTGGTATATGCGACGTACTCACGACGACAGTCTGTCAGCGGCACTCCTCGATTTTTTCAGCCAGATAGAGGAAGACGGTACCCTTGCTCGTCTGCAAGAGAAATATCTGGGTCATGTGGGAGAATTCGATTATGTGGATACCACGACGTTCCTCGCCGCCATTGATGACACGCTACCGGCCTTGCGTGCACTGTTTGAAAAATACGCAACGAATATCGACTGGAAACTCCTGGCGGCGATTTCCTATCAGGAATCGCACTGGAATCCGCTGGCCACCTCACCCACAGGCGTTCGTGGCTTAATGATGCTGACGCGCAATACCGCAGAGAGTCTGAACGTATCTGATCGACTCGATCCAGAAGAAAGCATCCGCGGTGGTGCACAATATTTGTCGAACATGATGCAAAGAATGCCAGATACCATTCCCGAAGATGAAAAAATCTGGTTTGCGCTGGCAGCCTACAATATGGGGTATGCCCACCTGATGGATGCTCGTAAATTGACAGAAAAACAGAAAGGGAATCCGGACAGTTGGACTGATGTAAAAATGCGGCTACCGATGCTAAGCCAGAGACGCTACTATACCCAGACGGCCAACGGGTATGCCCGCGGTCACGAAGCCTATAATTATGTCGAGAATATCCGGCGTTATATGGTTAGCCTGGTCGGGTATCTGTCAGAAAAAGAAAGTAAATTGCAGCAGCAGAAGCTGGCCGGGCAGGCTTATCCGGTTGTACCGCCAGAAAAACTTCCACGGTAGATACGTTTCTCATCGCCGTTACTCAGGAAGTGTTCCTTTTCCCGCAACCCGGCGCGCTTTATGCTGTTCCCGCCGCATACGAAAAAAGGCGCTCAACATAGCAGCGCACTCCTCCGCCAGAACACCGCGGGTGATCTGTATCTGATGATTCATCCCTGGATGATGCAGAATATCCACCAACGATCCTGCGGCACCGGTTTTTTCATCTGTCGCGCCATAAACCAATCGCCCAATACGACTATGGATCATCGCACCCGCACACATTACACACGGTTCCAAAGTGACATATAGTGTCGTATTTAACAGCCGGTAATTCTGTAACACCTGTCCGCCCTGACGCAACGCCATCATTTCGGCATGGGCGGTAGGATCATGCTTGCCTATCGGTCTGTTCCAACCCTCACCAATCACCTGGTCATTGCACACCAGAACCGCACCAACCGGGACTTCCCCTTCATTCTGGGCTCTCTGTGCCAGTGTCAGGGCATGACGCATCCAGTATTCATCGTCTACTATGCGGTTCATAATTCCTCTTGATACCGTTTACAGCCGTACCGAGGGCGGCATTATACACACGCCATCCCGGAGGGAAATATTTCAGCAGTAACCGGCGACAGCTCTCACACCGATCAATCGCTGATCGCTGCGCGCAGATAACCATTATGATGGCTCAACCTCCATTGTGCTTCTTCAGCGTCACAACCGACCAGAATCATCACAATAGCCGGTTTAACATTGTAGTCGGTCTGTTCCAGCACCGACTGCGCCTCTGCCCTATTTACGCCGGTTGTCTCCATGACAATGCGGCAGGCGCGATCCATCAACTTGATGTTGGTAGCCTTCACATCCACCATCAGATTCTGATAAACCTTGCCCAGCTTCACCATCACACCGGTAGAAATCATATTCAAAATCAGCTTTTGTGCCGTACCTGACTTCAACCGGGTTGATCCTGTCAACGCCTCGGGACCTACCAGTGGTGAAATCGCGATCTCCGCTTCCCGAGCAATGGGGGACTGGGGGTTACAGGAAATCGCGGCGGTATGGCATCCCAGCTGATGCGCATAACGTAATGCACCAAGCACATACGGTGTGCGACCCGAGGCCGCAAGGCCGATGACCATATCTACCGGTTTCAAGGACAGGTTAATCAGATCGGCTTCACCCAGCGCTGGATCGTCCTCCGCGCCCTCCACCGCCTTCAGCAAGGCACCTGGTCCGCCAGCAATCAGACCGATAACCAACCCATGAGGCACGCCAAAGGTAGGTGGACATTCTGATGCATCCAGCACACCCAGTCTTCCGCTAGTTCCCGCACCAAGATAGATCAACCGTCCTCCAGATTTCAGACAGGCAGCAGTAACCTCAACGACCTGGGCAATCGCTGGCAGCACCTGACTGATCGCCTCGGGTACTTTTTGATCTTCCTGGTTAAATACCGTCATCATATCCAACGTTGACAACAGATCTAAATTCATCGTCGCCGGGTTGCGAGTTTCTGAAACCAATGACCCTAATTCCATATTCTTCCCACTTTTTAACCATGATGGTATCGTCGTTGGCGACATAGTAATCCCTTTTTATCTCCTTCGTCCCTTTTGCCACACACGCTCTTTTTAGCATGTTAAAAGTAAGATATTCTGCGACGGTCTATAATGTCAGATTCATCAAGGCAATAATGCTAGATGATATTCCTTTGGGTAAGCAGAGAAGCCAGATTGAAATACCAGTGGCGTTGTCAATCATGCCTTAGAGTATTGCTGTATTTATTTACTGGCGTATTCCTGCTGCTGGCCGATTCTCTGTATGCCAATTGGAATTTCGCTACTATTGAACAGCGCACCGACCAGCTTTACGGCCCCGCCACACCTGATGCACGCAAACGAATAAAAGAGTGGCAGTCCCTGTTGCTGAACCAGCGAAATACAACCGAAAACCAGAAGCTGGACGCCGTTAACCGATTCTTCAATGACAAAATTATTTATCAGGAAGATATTGATGTCTGGCACCAGGTGGATTACTGGGCTACACCGATTGAAGCATTGCGTAAAGGCGAAGGTGACTGTGAAGACTATGCCATCGCCAAATATATAACACTGCGCCATCTGGGTGTTGATCGAGAAAAATTACGTATCACTTATGTTAAGGCGCTGCGTTTAAACCGTGCGCATATGGTGCTGAGTTACTACCCTACTCCGAATGCTATTCCATTGGTGCTGGATAGCTTAATCAATAAGATTCAGCCAGCCACACAACGCACTGATTTATTTCCAGTTTATTCATTCAATGGTGATGGATTATGGCTGCCTGGCGCAAGCGGTAACAAACGCGCCGGAGACAGTAAACGCCTTTCGCGCTGGCAGGATTTACTCATCAAGATGCGCGCTGAAGGATTTTCAATTGAAGAGTAGGACGAGGCTATGTCGCTATTTAAACAATTATTGATAGCCATCTGCTTGTTTATGCTGGTGCTGTTCAGTGGCGGTTTCATTGCCAACCTGGAAAGCTCCCGTGAGCAATATAACAATCAGTTGAACTCACATGCACAAGATTCGGCAACAGCGTTGGGGTTAGCACTCACACCCAATATTGACGATCCTGTCATGGTAGAACTCATGGTCAGTTCTATCTTTGACAGTGGCTATTTTTCCAGCATTCGTGTCCTGAATATAGCAACCCATAAAGTGATACTGGAACGTACCGCATCACCTGAAATTCCGGATGTTCCCAGTTGGTTTGTTCATTTGGTGAATTTGCGGCCGGGTATCGGAGAAGCTACCATCATGCGTGGCTGGGAACAGGCAGCTCGGGTTAAAGTCATCAGTCATCCGATGTTTGCTGTCGCCCGTCTCTGGCAAAGTACAGTCGCCACATTTATCTGGTTGCTAGCCTGCGGAGCCATTGGTCTGACTCTCGGGGCCCTCTTTCTGCGCCGTCAGTTACGTCCCCTGGACTACATGGTGGAACAATCAATGGCCATCAGTCGTCACGAATTTTTAAGCTTATCTGATCTGCCGAAAACGCCGGAGCTACGTCGGGTGGTTGAGGCCATGAATTTAATGGTCACCAAGCTTAAAACATTGTTCGAGGAAGAAGCTCAGCGCAGTGAACAATTACGGCAGGAAGCCTATCAGGATCCACAGACCGGTCTGGCCAATCGCCGCGCATTCGATACCCAACTAAAAACAAAACTTAGTGCTGAGGATACGGCTCCCGGTTATCTCCTCATGATTCGGTTACAGGACCTGGGCAAGATGAACCAGCGTCTTGGTGGTGCCAGAACCGATGAATTACTGATTTCAGTAGCGAATATTATCCATCAATGCAAAATACACACTATTGGCCCCGATAGCGTGACCGCCCGCATCCGTGGTGGTGAATTCGCTTTGTTTTGTCCCGGTCTGATAAAAAAAGAGGCCGCTATACTGGCCGACACGTTATCCCGAGGCATTGAAGCCCTGTTTTTAGCCGACGAAACCGATGTATCACCGGTTGCACATGTGGTATTGGTTCCATTCCACACCGGAGATACCGTTCAATCCTTGTTTATCCAGGGAGATCAATTACTCACCCGTGCTGAGCATAATGTCGATATCAGATCGGAGGATAACAATCAGGAGTCCCCGCAATGGGTCGAGGATCAACACTATTGGTTTAGTTTGCTGAAACCGCTGCTTGACCAGGAACAGATTCAGCTTTTCCTGCAACCCGTCGTTAACTGCCTGCACCCTGAACAGGTGATGCACAAAAAAGTGCTGGCTCGCATTACTGATAAACGGGGCAATAAGATTAACGCCGGAAAATTTCTGTCGTGGATACAACGTTTTGGCTGGAGTACCCGGCTGGATCAAATCATGGTGAAGCATACACTTGCCTACCTGGAAAAACATGAAGGTACTCTGGCTTTGAGTTTATCCGGTAGTACCGTACTGGACCTGCAACTGATGGAACAGTTGCTAAAACCGTTACAGTCTAAACCTGCACTGGCCAAACGTCTGATTCTGGAACTCGATGAAAATCAACTGCCAGACCCCGCCCATCTGGAGTCGTTGGTAAAACTGCTGAACGAGTACAAGTGCAAGTTAGGTCTGCAACACTTTGGCGGGCGCTTTATGATGATCGGCAACCTATCTCAATGGGGACTTGCCTATCTGAAAATTGATGGAAGTTACATCCGCGATATTGATCAAGAAGAAGACAAAAAAATATTTATTGAAGCGCTGTATCGTGCGACCAACAGTATCGATCTCCCACTCATTGCCGAACGTGTCGAAACAGAGGGCGAATTGCAGGTATTGCAGGAAATGGGTATTCAGGGTGCGATGGGACGCCTTTTGGGTAGCCCGGTTGCCGCAGAATAGAGCAACATAAAAAAACGGCCTGTCGGTTTCCCCGGCAAGCCGTTCTCAATATACGGGCCATATATCGTCAAAACATTTTATCTTCATCTTCACGGATCAATGCATCCAACCCACCCAGCACTTCACGAGCCTGCGCTCGATTAATCAATTTTAGCTGTGCTGCGACAGGAAAATCCGTGATATTCACTTGACCCTTATTGATCAAGACCTGAATTAAATCTTCCAATACACGAACCATTTCCAGATCGCTGTTGCGCAACTTCTGTAGACTGGACAAAATGACTTCCTGATTGTTCAGCCATGCGATTGCTTCCACAGAATCTTCCGCTAGTTCGCCATTCATTTCAGGAAACGGTGACTCTTCAACCCTGATTAAATTGCTATTGCTGTCTCGCAAAATATAGAACATAGACAACCCTTTTTTATTTTCAGAGAAGAGCGCCGCACATACCGTACGATGCTCTCTGTATCCAATGCACAATCAAGCCGCACTGGGTTCTGGTTTGCTAATCAAACTCTCTACTGAAGGCAGTACGCCATGATAGTGATCCAACGTGATAGAGACATCCGGCGTACCACCACTTGCTCCATTAAACTGCCCTTGCGTGCTCACCTCAATGGTAGGTGAACCATCACTCTCTGTAATACGAATATAGTGGCTAATATCAGTTCCTGATTTCAATTCCCCTACCAGATCACTTAGATCAATCCGATCACCCTCACCAGGATTAAAATCTTTAATCACATCATGGCCGGTATCACCAGATTGCCAGGTAAAGGTATCTGCGCCAGCACCACCGGTCAGAATATTATTACCGGAGCCGCCAATCAGGATATCATCCCCAGAACCGCCGTAAAGGATATCATTACCCATACCACCATTAAGCACATCATTACCACCCTGACCAAACAGGATATCGTTTCCCACACCACCATTCAGAATGTCATTACCATCATGTGATGACGAAAGATCGAACTCTGCGCTATGTCCGGAAATGTAGTTATGCATTTCCTGAACCGTCAATGACGCTTCCGTGGAGGTATTGAGCTTACCAGCAATGTAATGCTGCAACGCCGTCAGCCCATTTCCTTCAATCCCATCAAAGGTAACCGAATCACCAAACAGTATATCGTTGCCGCTGCCACCAGATAACGTATCATCGCCCGACATTGCAGGCTGATTGCTACCGAGGATCGCGTCATTTAACTGAGTGGGATCAATGTGATCCTGCACTACGCCATCCGAATCATAATTCACCAAGCTAGCCGCATTCAGCGAATCCCCGATACCGATCGCTTCTACCGTAGAGACATTCTGCAACAGTGCAAACGCGTCCTGAGAGTTGGTTATTGTTGAATGCGTCGTGCTGTTTCCAGTGCCATCCAGATAAGATATTTCATAAGTACCATCCCCTTCTGCATTGACATGGCCAATAATCGAGCGAGAGACCTGATGATTCCATTCCTGAGAGTACGAATAAACATCACCGTTAGTGCCAATCACTTCTCGGGCCGCCCCCATGATATTCATGTAATAGGACTGCCCTTGCTGGTAATCAATATTGTCGATGTTCAGTGTCTGTGTTTGCCACCAGCTATTACTGACAACAGCAGAATCCGTTTCACCATTCTGATAGAATGTTGGCTCACCATCGGTAATAAAATAGGTCAGATTGGTGCCTTGATTATGGGTCACCGTATCACTCAGGAACCAATTGGCTGCGGTTTTAAACACATCCTCATAATTGGTCCCGCCGCCTGAGATCATCGAACCTAACACAGCCGTAAGACTGGACAATGCATTAGGATCAGCCAGGTTTACTGATACCGTTTGCCCGACCTGAGAATCAAAATCAGCCAAAAAGACATTGACAGTTCCCGCAGAACTACCGCTGGCACTATGAATCAGGCTGTTAAATACATCGGTTAATGATGTGATAGCTTTAGCCACATTCTCTGTCGACATGCTGCCAGAGGAATCCACCAGAAACGCAATATTGTAATTCTGACCATCAACGATTTGCAGTCCGGACACATCACCCACAACGATATCGTTACTGTGTGTACCAGTTATAGTATCACTACCGGAAGTACCTACGGTGACAGCATATTGCTCTACCGATTGAGACGAATAGCCGGTGGCGGAATCATAATTCGCCTGCTCAGTAGCCGTTGCCTGGGCAACAACATCAAATTGCCCCGCATCTACCGGCACCTGTAGCGTTATCTGGCCAGCAAGCGAATCGACGTGCAATGAGTTGGGGATCAGATAGGCGCCATCAGCGCCAATCGTTACCGTGACGTTATTGATATGATCAATTAGCACTGTACCTTCGGGTATACCTGTCAATGTGATTCCCGACAAGCTTTCACTGCCATCCGTATCCGTCAACGCCGCAGAGACCGTGATGGTATGTTCCTGATAGCCGGCCTGACCCGTTACCGTTTCCTCAGAAGTCGAGGAAGCATCGGCGCTCTTGATAGTACCGTCACCATAAATAATACCGTCAAGTTTATTAGCGCCACCGATCAGCGCTACATCGTGATAAGTCACATTGACGGAATCAAAAGTGTTCACCGATGTATCAGCATTATTATTTGTCCCGACAGTGTCGTTATAACCGTCAGCTTGTGTGCCTTGGATGAAAATATAGTCCGACTTGACCCCTGACGACTCACTCCCGGAATTCCCTGTCACCGCATTTAAGGTGAGATAATTGCCATCCTGCACATACCCACTGCCCTCATGCACCACAAAGATGTCGGTATAGTCTCGACTGCCGCTGACATTCCCCTGGTTGTAGTAAACCACTTCACCATTACCCACGATTTCCGGCACCGGATCACCAGGAGAAAGCCAGACACGCACCCCATCACCGATTCTGACAATCACACCATCCTGTACATCAAAACCACCGGGCTGTTCGCTGCCGCCATTGACCTTGATGTAAGTCGGCGTTTCTGCAACGGTATCACCACTGGTAATCGTCAAAGAGACATCCGGCGCATCAGCCACCGGCGTGATATTAACGGAGAGTGTGGCCGTATCCCCATGATTTCCCGCATCATCCACTGGCTGATATGCCATGCCCGTCAGATCAGCACCAGAAACATTGGCGGCAGGGACAAATCGCAGTTCAAAATCTGCCGACGTAAAAGTCTGCCCGATAGAAACCGCTTTCCATTGCCCATGATCGTTAAAATACAACGTTCCTGTACTGGTATCAGGAAGAGAAGAAATCACAATGCTGCTGGTATCACCGGACGTACCAAGGTCACTCCAACTGATGGAGACCGGGGTATCTTCCGTACCCGTTACTATCTGGTCATGTCCCACTGGTCCGGTAATATCCAGGGTGGCACTGTCCGTATCACTAGCGTGATTACCTGACGGGCTGGTGGCTGTCGCCACCACGGTAACCTGACCCTCAGCCAGTGTGCTGAGATCAGCATGAAGACTCCATTGCCCTTCTACGACCTGTACATTATTTACCGTCACTGATTTACCATTTGCATCAGTAAACACCAGATCGACGACGCTCTCACTACTGGTACCACCCACTGCGGTATTAGCCAATTCACCCTGACTGATATAACCGTCATTACCAGCAAATTCAGTAATAGCGACATCCGGTTCAGCAGTATCGACCGTATAAGATCGATCGGCAGTGGCGGTCATAGTGTTACCCGCTTCATCCTGTGTGGTTACCGCGGCACTAATCTGACTATGCATTGCCAGCACACTGCCAAGTATGCTAACACTCCAACTGATACCATCGGCATTCACGATAGTGGCGTAAGTCCGGTCACCAACGGTGACAATAACCGTATCCCCCGCCTGTACATCTTTTCCTACTGAACCACTGATGGTTTGAGTCTGCTCGCTTTCTGCCTCGTTCAGCGTATTGTCCGCCGTCACTGGATCGATGGTAATGCTGGCGTCCGGCGCGGTGGTATCCACCTGATAACTGTGATCAGCGCTCGCGGTGGCCGGGTTACCGGCGGCGTCGCTGGTGGTGACGGTGGCCTGAATAGTGGCGTTCGTTGCCAGTACGCTGCCCGGTACGCTGACACTCCACACCCGGCTGCCGTCACTGGCGCTGGTCACCTGGGCGCGAGCCGCGGTGGCCGCCCACCTGGTTACGGTGCCGCTGACGGTCTGGCGTCCGGCTTCGGCGGCATTAATCGTGTGGTGACTGATGTCCGGCCTGGTATGACCTGATAGTGGCGTAGCGCTGGCCGGGTTACCCGCCGCATCGCTGGTGGTACGCCTGTACGTCTGCCTGGGTACGCTGCCCGGCACGCTGACACTCCACACCCGGCTGCCGTCACTGGCGCTGATCACCTGGGTCTGGTAAGTCGCCGAGCCGATGGTCACCGTGACCGTGTCGCCCACCTGTACATCGTTACCCACCGTGCCGCTCACCGTCTGATCCTGTCCGGCTTCGGCGGCATTAATCGTGTTATCCGCCGTCACCGCATCAATACTGATGCTGGCCTCCGGCGCCGTGGTATCGACCTGATAATTGTGGTCAGCCGTGGCGGTGGCGGGGTTACCGGCCGCATCGCTGGTGGTGACCGTCGCCTGAATCGCGGCGTTCGTCGCCAGTACACTGCCCGGCACGCTGACACTCCATACCCGGCTGCCGTCGCCGGCACTGATCACCTGGGTCTGGTAGCTCTGGCTGCCGATGGTCACCGTGACGGTGTCGCCGACCTGCACATCGTTACCCACCGTGCCGCTCACCGTCTGGTTCTGTCCGGCTTCGGCGGCATTAATCGTGTTGTCGGCGGTCACCGCATCAATACTGATGCTGGCCTCCGGCGCCGTGGTATCCACCTGATAACTGTGATCAGCGGTGGCGGTGGCCGGGTTACCGGCGGCGTCGGTCGTCGTGACGGTGGCCTGAATAGTGGCGTTCGTTGCCAGTACGCTGCCGGGCACGCTGACACTCCATACCCGGCTGCCGTCGCCGGCGCTAGTCACCTGGGTCTGGTAGGTCGCCGAACCGATAGTGACGGTGACGGTGTCGCCCACCTGTACATCGTTACCCACCGTGCCGCTCACCGTCTGATCCTGTCCGGCTTCGGCGGCATTAATCGTGTTGTCGGCGGTCACCGCATCAATACTGATGCTGGCCTCCGGCGCGCTGGTATCCACCTGATAACTATGATCGGCCGTGGAAGTGGCGGGATTACCGGCGGCGTCGCTGGTGGTGACCGTCGCCTGAATCGCGGCGTTCGTCGCCAGTACACTGCCCGGTACGCTGACACTCCATACCCGGCTGCCGTCACTGGCGCTGATCACCTGGGTCTGGTAGCTCTGGCTGCCGATGGTGACGGTGACGGTGTCGCCCACCTGTACATCGTTGCCCACTGTGCCGCTCACCGTCTGGTTCTGTCCGGCTTCGGCGGCATTAATCGTGTTGTCGGCGGTCACCGCATCAATACTGATGCTGGCCTCCGGCGCGCTGGTATCGACCTGATAACTGTGATCGGCGGTGGCGGTGGCCGGGTTACCGGCGGCGTCGCTGGTGGTGACCGTCCCCTGGATCGCGGCGTTCGTTGCCAGCACACTGCCGGGCACGCTGACACTCCACACCCGGCTGCCGTCACCGGCGCTGGTCACCTGGGTCTGGTAAGTCGCCGAGCCAATGGTCACCGTGACCGTGTCGCCCACCTGCACATCGTTGCCGACGGTGCCGCTGACGGTCTGGTCCTGTCCGGCTTCGGCGGCATTAATCGTGTTATCCGCCGTCACTGGATCGATGGTAATGCTGGCGTCCGGGGCCGTGGTATCGACCTGATAGGCGTGATCGGCGGTGGCGCTGGCCGGGTTACCGGCCGCATCGCTGGTGGTGACCGTCGCCTGAATCGCGGCGTTCGTGGCCAGTACGCTACCGGGCACGCTGACACTCCACACCCGGCTGCCGTCGCCGGCGGTAGTGACCTGGGTCTGGTAGCTCTGGCTGCCGATGGTCACCGTGACGGTGTCGCCCACCTGCACATCGTTGCCGACGGTGCCGCTGACGGTCTGATCCTGTCCGGCTTCCGCGGCATTAATCGTGTTATCCGCCGTCACCGCATCAATACTGATGCTGGCCTCCGGCGCCGTGGTATCGACCTGATAACTGTGATCAGCGCTCGCGGTGGCCGGGTTACCGGCGGCGTCGCTGGTGGTGACGGTGGCCTGAATAGTGGCGTTCGTGGCCAGTACGCTGCCGGGTACGCTGACGCTCCATACCCGGCTGCCGTCGCCGGCACTGGTCACCTGGGTCTGGTAGCTCTGGCTACCGATGGTGATGGTGACCGTGTCGCCCACCTGCACATCGTTGCCCACCGTGCCGCTGACGGTCTGGTTCTGTCCGGCTTCGGCGGCATTAATCGTGTTGTCGGCGGTCACCGCATCAATACTGATGCTGGCCTCCGGCGCCGTGGTATCGACCTGATAACTGTGATCAGCCGTGGCGCTGGCCGGGTTACCCGCCGCGTCGCTGGTGGTGACCGTCGCCTGAATCGCGGCGTTCGTGGCCAGTACACTGCCCGGCACGCTGACGCTCCATACCCGGCTGCCGTCACCGGCACTGGTCACCTGGGTCTGGTAGCTCTGGCTACCGATGGTGATGGTGACGGTGTCGCCCACCTGCACATCGTTACCCACTGTGCCGCTCACCGTCTGGTTCTGTCCGGCTTCGGCGGCATTAATCGTGTTATCCGCCGTCACCGCATCAATACTGATGCTGGCCTCCGGCGCGCTGGTATCCACCTGATAACTGTGATCAGCGGTGGCGCTGGCCGGGTTACCGGCCGCATCGCTGGTGGTGACCGTCGCCTGAATGGCACTCTGCCCGGCCAGTACGCTGCCGGGTACGCTGACGCTCCACACCCGGCTGCCGTCGCCGGCACTGGTGACCTGGGTCTGGTAGCTCTGGCTGCCGATGGTGACGGTGACGGTGTCGCCCACCTGCACATCGTTGCCGACGGTACCGCTGACGGTCTGGTTCTGCCCGGCTTCCGCCTGATTCAGAACATTATCCGCCGTCACTGGATCGATGGTAATGCTGGCGTCCGGCGCGCTGGTATCCACCTGATAATTGTGGTCAGCCGTGGCGGTGGCGGGGTTACCGGCCGCATCGCTGGTGGTGACCGTCGCCTGAATGGCCGCGTTCGTTGCCAGTACGCTGCCGGGTACGCTGACGCTCCATACCCGGCTGCCGTCGCCGGCACTGGTGACCTGGGTCTGGTAGCTCTGGCTGCCGATGGTGACGGTGACCGTGTCGCCCACCTGCACATCATTGCCCACCGTGCCGCTCACCGTCTGATCCTGTCCGGCTTCGGCGGCATTAATCGTGTTGTCGGCGGTCACCGCATCAATACTGATGCTGGCCTCCGGCGCCGTGGTATCGACCTGATAATTGTGGTCAGCCGTGGCGCTGGCCGGGTTACCGGCGGCGTCGCTGGTGGTGACCGTCGCCTGAATGGCACTCTGCCCGGCCAGTACGCTGCCCGGCACGCTGACACTCCACACCCGGCTGCCGTCACTGGCGCTGATCACCTGGGTCTGGTAAGTCGCCGAGCCGATGGTCACCGTGACCGTGTCGCCCACCTGTACATCGTTACCCACCGTGCCGCTCACCGTCTGATCCTGTCCGGCTTCGGCGGCATTAATCGTGTTATCGGCGGTCACCGCATCAATACTGATGCTGGCCTCCGGCGCGCTGGTATCGACCTGATAGGCGTGATCGGCGCTCGCGGTGGCGGGATTGCCCGCCGCATCGCTGGTGGTCACGGTGGACTGAATGGCCGCGTTCGTTGCCAGCACACTGCCCGGCACGCTGACACTCCATACCCGGCTGCCGTCACTGGCGCTGATCACTTGGGTCTGGTAAGTCTGGCTGCCGATGGTGATGGTGACGGTGTCGCCCACCTGCACATCGTTGCCGACGGTGCCGCTGACGGTCTGATCCTGTCCGGCTTCGGCGGCATTAATCGTGTTATCCGCCGTCACCGCATCAATACTGATGCTGGCCTCCGGCGCGGTGGTATCGACCTGATAGGCGTGATCGGCGGTGGCGCTGGCTGGGTTACCGGCGGCGTCGCTGGTGGTGACGGTGGCCTGAATGACACTCTGCCCGGCCAGTACGCTGCCGGGTACGCTGACGCTCCACACCCGGCTGCCATCGCCGGCCGTAGTGACCTGGGTCTGGTAACTCTGGCTACCGATAGTGACGGTGACGGTGTCGCCCACCTGCACATCGTTACCGACGGTGCCGCTGACGGTCTGATCCTGTCCGGCTTCGGCCTGATTCAGAACATTATCCGCCGTCACCGCATCAATACTGATGCTGGCCTCCGGCGCGCTGGTATCGACCTGATAGGCGTGATCGGCGGTGGCGCTGGCCGGGTTACCGGCCGCATCGCTGGTGGTGACCGTCGCCTGAATCGCGGCGTTCGTTGCCAGCACACTGCCCGGCACGCTGACACTCCACACCCGGCTGCCGTCGCCGGCGCTGGTGACCTGGGTCTGGTAGCTCTGGCTGCCGATGGTCACCGTGACCGTGTCGCCCACCTGCACATCGTTGCCGACGGTGCCGCTGACGGTCTGATCCTGTCCGGCTTCCGCGGCATTAATCGTGTTATCCGCCGTCACCGCATCAATACTGATGCTGGCCTCCGGCGCGCTGGTATCCACCTGATAACTGTGATCAGCGGTGGCGGTGGCGGGATTACCGGCGGCGTCGCTGGTGGTGACGGTGGCCTGAATCGCGGCGTTCGTCGCCAGTACACTGCCGGGCACGCTGACGCTCCACACCCGGCTGCCATCGCTGGCCGTAGTGACCTGGGTCTGGTAACTCTGGCTACCGATAGTGACGGTGACGGTGTCGCCCACTTGCACATCGTTACCGACGGTGCCGCTGACGGTCTGATCCTGTCCGGCTTCGGCCTGATTCAGAACATTATCCGCCGTCACTGGATCGATGGTAATGCTGGCGTCCGGCGCCGTGGTATCCACCTGATAACTATGGTCAGCCGTGGCGCTGGCCGGGTTACCGACGGCGTCGCTGGTGGTGACCGTCGCCTCAATCGCGGCGTTCGTGGCCAGTACACTGCCCGGTACGCTGACACTCCATACCCGGCTGCCGTCACTGGCGCTGATCACCTGGGTCTGGTAGCTCTGGCTGCCGATGGTGACGGTGACGGTGTCGCCCACCTGTACATCGTTGCCCACTGTGCCGCTCACCGTCTGGTTCTGTCCGGCTTCGGCGGCATTAATCGTGTTATCCGCCGTCACCGCATCAATACTGATGCTGGCCTCCGGCGCGCTGGTATCGACCTGATAACTGTGATCGGCGGTGGCGGTGGCCGGGTTACCGGCGGCGTCGCTGGTGGTGACCGTCCCCTGGATCGCGGCGTTCGTTGCCAGCACACTGCCGGGCACGCTGACACTCCACACCCGGCTGCCGTCACCGGCGCTGGTCACCTGGGTCTGGTAAGTCGCCGAGCCAATGGTCACCGTGACCGTGTCGCCCACCTGCACATCGTTGCCGACGGTGCCGCTGACGGTCTGGTCCTGTCCGGCTTCGGCGGCATTAATCGTGTTATCCGCCGTCACCGCATCAATACTGATGCTGGCCTCCGGCACGCTGGTATCGACCTGATAGGCGTGATCGGCGGTGGCGCTGGCCGGGTTACCGGCCGCATCGCTGGTGGTGACCGTCGCCTGAATCGCGGCGTTCGTTGCCAGCACACTGCCCGGCACGCTGACACTCCACACCCGGCTGCCGTCGCCGGCGCTGGTGACCTGGGTCTGGTAGCTCTGGCTGCCGATGGTCACCGTGACCGTGTCGCCCACCTGCACATCGTTGCCGACGGTGCCGCTGACGGTCTGATCCTGTCCGGCTTCCGCGGCATTAATCGTGTTATCCGCCGTCACCGCATCAATACTGATGCTGGCCTCCGGCGCGCTGGTATCCACCTGATAACTGTGATCAGCGGTGGCGGTGGCGGGATTACCGGCGGCGTCGCTGGTGGTGACGGTGGCCTGAATCGCGGCGTTCGTCGCCAGTACACTGCCGGGCACGCTGACGCTCCACACCCGGCTGCCGTCACCGGCACTGGTCACCTGGGTCTGGTAAGTCTGGCTGCCGATGGTCACCGTGACCGTGTCGCCCACTTGCACATCGTTACCGACGGTGCCGCTGACGGTCTGATCCTGTCCGGCTTCGGCCTGATTCAGAACATTATCCGCCGTCACTGGATCGATGGTAATGCTGGCGTCCGGCGCCGTGGTATCCACCTGATAACTATGGTCAGCCGTGGCGCTGGCCGGGTTACCGACGGCGTCGCTGGTGGTGACCGTCGCCTCAATCGCGGCGTTCGTGGCCAGTACACTGCCCGGTACGCTGACACTCCATACCCGGCTGCCGTCACTGGCGCTGATCACCTGGGTCTGGTGCTCTGCCGATGGTGACGTGGTGACGGTGTGCCCACCTGTACATCCACCGTGCCGTCGCTCACCGTCTGGTTCTGTCCGGCTTCGGCGGCATTAATCGTGTTGTCGGCGGTCACCGCATCAATACTGATGCCAGCCTCCGGCGCGCTGGTATCGACCTGCGTGATCGGTGGCGGTGTTACCGGCGGCGTCGCTGGTGGTGACCGTCCCCTGGATCGCGGCGTTCGTTGCCAGCACACTGCCGGGCACGCTGACACTCCACACCCGGCTGCCGTCACCGGCGCTGGTCACCTGGGTCTGGTAAGTCGCCGAGCCAATGGTCACCGTGACCGTGTCGCCCACCTGCACATCGTTGCCGACGGTGCCGCTGACGGTCTGGTTCTGTCCGGCTTCGGCGGCATTAATCGTGTTATCCGCCGTCACCGCATCAATACTGATGCTGGCCTCCGGTGCGCTGGTATCCACCTGATAGGCATGATCGGCGCTGGCGCTGGCCGGGTTACCGGCGGCGTCGCTGGTGGTGACCGTGGCCTGAATCGCGGCGTTCGTGGCCAGTACACTGCCCGGCACACTGACGCTCCACACCCGGCTGCCGTCGCCGGCACTGGTCACCTGGGTCTGGTAGGTCGCCGAGCCGATGGTGATGGTGACGGTGTCGCCCACCTGCACATCGTTGCCGACGGTACCGCTGACGGTCTGGTTCTGTCCGGCTTCGGCGGCATTAATCGTGTTATCCGCCGTCACCGCATCAATACTGATGCTGGCCTCCGGCGCGCTGGTATCCACCTGATAGGCGTGATCGGCGGTGGCGCTGGCCGGGTTACCGGCCGCATCGCTGGTGGTGACCGTCGCCTGAATAGTGGCGTTCGTTGCCAGCACACTGCCCGGCACGCTGACGCTCCACACCCGGCTGCCGTCACCGGCACTGGTCACCTGGGTCTGGTAAGTCTGGCTGCCGATGGTCACCGTGACCGTGTCGCCCACCTGCACATCATTACCCACCGTGCCGCTGACGGTCTGATCCTGTCCGGCTTCGGCGGCATTAATCGTGTTATCGGCGGTCACCGCTGGCTGGTATCGACCGGCGATCGGCGCTGGCGTGGTATCGCTGGTGGTGACCGATCGCGGGCGTTCGTGGCCCACTGCCCGGCACACTGACCCGGCTGCCGTCGCCGGCACTGGTCACCGTCTGGTCAGCCGATGGTGATGGTGACGGTGTCGCCCACCTGCACATCGTTGCCGTACCGCTGACGGTCTGGTTTCGCGGTTATCCGCCGGTTACCGGCCGCATCGCTGGTGGTGACCGTCGCCTGAATCGCGGCGTTCGTCGCCAGTACGCCTGAATAGTGGCGTTCCCGGCACGCTGACACTCCATACCCGGCTGCCGTCGCCGGCACTGATGACCTGGGTCTGGTAGCTCTGGCTGCCGATGGTCACGGTGACGGTGTCGCCGCACCTGCACATCGTTGCCCGGCACACCGCTGCCGCTCACCTTCGGCGGTCTGGTTCTGAATCGCGGCGTTCGTCGCCAGTCCGTCTGGTAGCGCTCTGGCTGCCGATGGTCACCGTGACGGTGTCGCCGACCTTCGTGCCGCTCACCGTCTGGTTCTGTCCGGCTTCGGCGGCATTAATCGTGTTGTCGGCGGTCACCGCATCAATACTGATGTCATGGCCTCCGGCGCCGTGGTATCCACCTGATAACTGTGGTGATCAGCGGTGGCGGTGGCCGGGTTACCGGCGGCGTCGGTCGTCGTGACGGTCGCCGAATAGTGGCGTTCGTTGCCAGTACGCTGCCGGGCACGCTGACACTCCACACCCGGCTGCCGTCGCCGGCGCATCTGTCACCTGGGTCTGGTAGGTCGCCGAACCGATAGTGACGGTGACGGTGTCGCCCACCTGTACATCGTTACCCACTGTGCCGCTCACCGTCTGATCCTGTCCGGCTTCGGCGGCATTAATCGTGTTGTCGGCGGTCACCGCATCAATACTGATGCTGGCCTCCGGCGCGCTGGTATCCACCTGATAACTATGATCGGCGCTGGCGCTGGCCGGGTTACCGGCGGCGTCGCTGGTGGTGACGGTGGCCTGAACGGTACTCTGCCCGGCCAGTACGCTGCCCGGCACGCTGACGCTCCATACCCGGCTGCCGTCACCTGGGTCTGGTAATCTCTGGCCGCCGATGGTGATGGTGACGGTGTCGCCCACCTGCAACATCGCTTCCGCGGCATTAATCGTGTTGTCGGCGGTCACCGCATCAATACTGATGCTGGCCTCCGGCGCCGTGGTATCGACCTGATAATTGTGGTCAGCCGTGGCGGTGGCGGGGTTACCGGCCGCATCGCTGGTGGTGACCGTCGCCTGAATCGCGGCGTTCGTCGCCAGTACACTGCCCGGCACGCTGACACTCCATACCCGGCTGCCGTCGCCGGCACTGATCACCTGGGTCTGGTAGCTCTGGCTGCCGATGGTCACCGTGACGGTGTCGCCCACCTGCACATCGTTGCCCACCGTGCCGCTGACGGTCTGGTTCTGTCCGGCTTCGGCGGCATTAATCGTGTTGTCGGCGGTCACCGCATCAATACTGATGCTGGCCTCCGGCGCCGTGGTATCCACCTGATAACTGTGATCAGCGGTGGCGGTGGCCGGGTTACCGGCGGCGTCGGTCGTCGTGACGGTGGCCTGAATAGTGGCGTTCGTTGCCAGTACGCTGCCGGGCACGCTGACACTCCATACCCGGCTGCCGTCGCCGGCGCTAGTCACCTGGGTCTGGTAGGTCGCCGAACCGATAGTGACGGTGACGGTGTCGCCCACCTGTACATCGTTACCCACTGTGCCGCTCACCGTCTGATCCTGTCCGGCTTCCGCCTGATTCAGAACATTATCCGCCGTCACTGGATCGATGGTAATGCTGGCGTCCGGCGCCGTGGTATCGACCTGATAGGCGTGATCAGCCGTGGCAGTGGCCGGGTTACCCGCCGCATCGCTGGTGGTGACCGTCGCCTGAATGGCACTCTGTCCGGCCAGTACACTGCCCGGTACGCTGACACTCCACACCCGGCTGCCGTCACTGGCGCTGGTCACCTGGGTCTGGTAGCTCTGGCTGCCGATGGTCACCGTGACGGTGTCGCCGACCTGCACATCGTTGCCGACGGTGCCGCTGACGGTCTGATCCTGTCCGGCTTCGGCGGCATTAATCGTGTTGTCGGCGGTCACCGCATCAATACTGATGCTGGCCTCCGGCGGTAATGTATCTACCTGAGTGGTTACCTGTCCGCCACTTCCCACATTTCCCGCTTGGTCGGTATAACTACCATCTGCAACGCTTACCGTCACCAACCCTTCAAAATTGGAACTCGGCGTCAATACTGCCGTCCAGTGCGTTGGGTCATTGGGATCCTGCAATAAATCAGAGACAATACCGTTATTAACGGTAATATCACTCAGGTCAAAACCGACCGGTGCTTCAGTAAATTGAAAATTGAGGGAACCATCGCGATTAAACGTAATGACAATAGAAGGAGATGTTGTATCACTGGGAATTGATGTTTCCTGAATTTGTGCAGCCAGCAAATTAGGATCAGTCAGACTGGGAATATCCGTTACAGAATTGGTAATACCTGTCGTATCAAAACCAGCCGTAGGATCGACAATTTTACCTGTCAGGTTCAGCATGATGTCAGCTGTTGAATGTCCACCGCCACCATCACCAGCCTCGCCGATATCCCCATTACCGGCACCAGCAGCTGTGGCTTCCAACACCTGTGTAGGGTCCGCGCCCTGAGCAATAGCTTCCTGTAACGCCGCTACGTCCGCAGTGGGATCTGGCTGTTGTGACGTAATATCGGTTCCATCTCCCCATCGGCTGTCACGTCCCAAATCAAGCGTATGGCCATCAGGTAACAAAATGGAAACAGCACCGGCATTTCCGGTAACGACTTCTTCTCCATTGTAAATACGATCGCCTGCGACTAGCTGGCGCTGTGTACCATCTGAAGCGACAACGAATACCTGACCAATAACAAATCTAATGGTACCGATAACGCTACTAGCCATAGTATCCTCTTGATATATCCAATTATTTTTTGAACAATTCGATTTGACCAAGAAGTCACATTATCACATTGATAAGAAAAACTAATTAATTCAATATGTGTAATGCTATTCTCTCAACGTCAACCTCTTGACTCTCTGCCTAATATAATAAAAAATTCGGAACATTCTTACTAAAATTTACTTTTTTAAAACAACTAACGCGCGATATTCGCAACAATTATTTCCAATAAACTCTCAATGCATTGATATTAATGCATTTTATTTTTTAATTAAGGAATAACTTTCTGTAACTATTTATTGAAAGTGTAAGGATATTTTTAACCTAAGTATACGTAGAGGAAAAAGGTTTAATGCCACATAAATACTCGTTTGTTCTGCTACCGTTACTAATAGCCTCATCCATGTCTTTCGCTGACACGCTACGAGAAGCCGTTGAGGATACGCTTCATACACATCCCGAAGTCAGTGCTGCCATTAATAACCGGCTATCTGCTGAGCAGGATATGCGTTCAGCCGAAAGTGGTTATCTACCCAACATTTCTGTCAACGCTGGAATAGGTAAAGAGAACACAGACAGTGCTTCTACCCGGGCGCTAGGGACTGACTCAGATAAACTCAACCGACGTGAATCCAGCATTAGTCTAAGCCAGATGGTTTTTGATGGTTTTGCAACGTCCAGTGAAGTCGGTCGGCAAAAAGCTACCGTCAATTCCCGAGCTTATAAAGTATTGAATACCAGTGAAAACCGGGCGTTGGACGCTATCCAGGCATATCTGGATGTTTTGCAACGTCAGGAGTATGTCCGCCTGGCGGAGGCAAATCTGCTCAGCCACGAACGTATCTACGATCAAATCAAGTTGCGGACAGAACAAGGTGTTGGAAGGCTGGCGGATTTGGAACAGGCTCAAGCCAGGTTGGCACAGGCACGTAATAATGCTTTGACAGAAAAGACCAACCTGACCGATTCCCAGACAACCTATTACAGTACCATTGGTAAAGAGCCGGAAAATCTACAGATACCAACCCAGAGTGCGTTGCAACTACCTGACTCTTTGGATAAAGCACGTAAAATCATGCTGACTAATAGTCCAATTCTGAAATCAGCAGAAGCAGATATTATTGCCACAGAAAAACAGTATCAGGCGTCCAAAGCCGGGTTTTACCCCCACGTTAACGTTGAATTATCTCGCTCGATGGGTGACAACATTGATGGTGCTCGTGGGACAGATAATGAATGGCAGGCTATGCTGAGAATGCGATACAACCTGTATGAAGGCGGAAGCACTGAAGCCACTATGGAATCAAAAGCTTATCAGGTAAAAGAAGCTCAGGATGTGCGTAATAATACCCTTCGTTTACTGAATGAAGAGCTTCGACTGGCTTGGTCCGCAGTAAATAATGCACGACAACAGTTGCCCATAGCGGAAGAGTACGCCGAACGTAGTCAACAGGTACGTAATGCCTATCAAAAACAGTTCAGTCTGGGGGAACGCACTCTGCTGGACGTACTGGACAGTGAAAATGAGCTTTTTACCGCACAACGACGCATGGTTGAAATTCGGTTTACTGAAATGTTCAGCGAATACCGTTTAAAAGCCCGTATGGGAAATTTATTAGCAAGCCTGTCCATTCCTGCACCTGCAGCCAGCCAAAGCCTGAGTGAGGTTAAAACCCAAGTCGAACTGCCTAGTTTAAACTAACCGGTTAATTGCTTGTCGTATGCAGGCCGGAAACCATCTTAAGTAAGGAAAAGTTCGGTTATATGAATTCACATAGCGAACAACCAACCAGTAACGAGGAAAGCACCACTGTACCATTGCACAACGATCCACGCAGCCGTCATGATGATCCGCTGCTGGATAGTCTATTAATATTGTGTTCATTACAGGGAAAATCAGCCAGTCGTTCTACCCTGACGGCAGGCCTCCCTCTTGTTGAACAACGTATGTCCATCAAGCTGCTCCCCAGAGCGGCGGCCCGTGCAGGGTTACAGGCGCGAATACTCAAACGTTCGCTGTCCAGTATTCCAGCGATGTCGCTCCCCGCAATGCTGCTACTGCGGGAAGGAAGAGCGGCAATACTGCTCAGTTGGAACGAGGATGGCAGCGCACAAATCATGCCCAGTGAAACAGAAGGTGGTGAGATTTCTATCGATCACAACACATTACAGCAGAATTACCTGGGACTGGTGATGTTTGCCCATCCGCGTCATCGATTTGAATTACAACAACACTCGCTAATTCCACGCACCAATGCCTGGTTTAAAGATACCCTGAAGCTTTCCAGGTTCCTGTATCTGGATGCCGTTATCGCCAGTTTCTTAATCAATATTATTGCACTAGCCACCCCGCTGTTTGTCATGAACGTCTATGATCGGGTGGTGCCTAATCAGGCAACATCAACTTTATGGGTGCTGGCGATAGGAGTGACGGGTGCTTTCATATTTGATTTGATTTTACGTACCCTGCGCGGCTTATGTTTAGACATGGCGGGTAAAAAAACCGATCTGATTATTTCAGCCACCTTGTTTGAGCGTATTACCGGCATGGCCATGAAAGCCCGGCCAGCCAGAGTGGGAAATTTCGCGCAGAATATTCATGAATTTCAGTTTCTGCGGGACTTTCTTTCTTCTCTCACCTTAACCACCTTGATTGATTTTCCGTTCACTTTATTATTGCTGCTCGTGATTGGCATCATCGGTGGCCCACTGGTCTGGGTACCTTTACTGGCTTTCCCTGTTGCACTGTTGTTCAGTTGGGCGCTACAAAAACCGTTATCGGAAACGATTGAAAAAACAATGCAGCTCGCCAGCGAACGTCAGGCGACCTTAATAGAAACACTGGGGGGACTGGATGCCATTAAAGTCAATAATGCAGAGAGTGAACAGCAATACCACTGGGAACAAACCATTGGTACCCTTACCCGGCTGGAAATGCGGGCCAAAGCGCTCTCTTCATTGGCCGTAAACCTGACACAATGGTTCCAGCAATTTTCCGGCGTGGTGCTGATCGTTTTTGGTGTTTATCTCCTGATTAATGGAAAACTCAGCATGGGGGCGCTGATTGCCAGCTATATGCTGAATAGTCGGGCTCTCATGCCGTTGGGACAATTATCCGGGCTGGTAACCCGTTATCAGCAAGCCAAACTCACCATGGCGACGACCGAACAGATGATGCAATTACCGCAGGAGCGCAGCGATAAAGAGCGCCCACTCAAGCGTGAAAGCATTTCTGGCGGCATTGAATTTCGCAATGTAACGTTCCATTATCCTGAGCAAAAAAACCATTCCCTTCAGGAGATTAATCTCTCCATCACACCGGGTGAAAAGGTCGGTATTATCGGGCGCAGCGGTTCTGGTAAAAGCTCCCTGGAAAAGCTGATCGTCAATCTTTACCAGCCCACATCCGGCAATTTACTAATTGATGGTGTTGATATCCGCCAGCTCGACGTAAGCGATTTGCGTCACAACATTGGCTATGTCCCGCAGGATGTCCAACTGCTCAGCGGTTCTCTGCGTGATAATCTACTCTCCGGTGCCCGATATGTTGAGGATGAAGCAATGCTGCGCGCCGCCGAAATTGCTGGCGTAAATGAATTTGCCCGCCTTCATCCCGACGGTTACAACCTGCAAGTGGGTGAAAGAGGGCTGCAGTTATCTGGTGGTCAACGTCAAGCCGTAGCCATCGCCCGATCCCTATTGTTGGATCCACCTATCCTGGTTCTGGATGAACCCACCAGCTCAATGGATAACAGCAGTGAAGATCGGCTCAAACATGCATTAATCCCCGTACTATCGAATAAAACGTTGTTACTGGTCACTCACCGCGTATCAATGCTGGGTTTGGTTGATCGACTGGTGATCATCGACAAAGGACGCATCATTGCCGACGGTCCAAAGGCTATTGTGATGGATGCACTAAAAAAAGGGCAAATCAATGCACCTCGTTAAAAACGCCAAACGCCTTTTAGCCTATTTTTTTGCGCATAATGAAGAAGAAGAGCAAATCATGCCGGAAGTTAGTCGGGCCATGATAGAAGACGCACCTCGGATTATCCGCTTATCACTATGGGCTATTCTGGCCTTCTTTATCTTTTTCTTTCTTTGGGCAGCGTTGGCCAATATTGATGAAGTCACTCGGGGAGAAGGTAAAGCGGTCCCTTCTTCCCGATTGCAGAAAATACAGAACCTGGAAGGTGGTATTGTCAGCAAGATGTTTATTCATGAGGGGCAAATCGTCAGCAAGGGAGAACCGCTGCTACAACTTGACGCGACCCGTTTTGCTTCCAACGTAGGTGAAACCGAAGCCGACAGACTGACTCTTGTGGCCCGAATTGCACGTTTAAATGCGGAAATTAATAATAAAGAGCTTAACCTGCCAAAGGATGTTATCCAAGATGCCCCTGAAGTTGCCAGAGGTGAACAAAATCTCTATAACAGCCGACGTAAACAGTTCCACAATGAAATATCCGGACTGAAAGAGCAACAGATTCAACGCCAGCAAGAACTGCGCGATTTTATCGCCAAGCAGGAACAGTTCCGCAACAGCCTCAAGCTACTGCAACAGGAAATCAAGATGTCGGAACCCCTGATTGCCGAAGGCGCGATTTCAAAAGTAGAAGTGTTACGCTTGCGCCGTTCAGAAGTAGAAACCCTCGGTCAACTTAACTCTGTAACACTTTCCATTCCGCGGGCAGAAGCCGCCTTCAACGAGGTGAACAATAAAATCGAGGAAGCCCAAGGTCGCTATATAAGTGATGCGTTATCACAACTAAATGAAGCGCAGACTAATCTCAACAAGATTACAGCTACCGGTAAGGCGCTTGAAGATCGGGTTAATCGCACACTGGTGGTTTCACCAGTGAAAGGTATTGTGCAGCAGATATTAGTTAATACGATTGGTGGTGTTATTCAACCTGGCAGCGATCTGGTCGAAATTGTTCCTTTGGATGACAAGCTGCTGATTGAAGCTCGAATCCGTCCTCGGGATATCGCTTTTTTGCACCCGGGCCAGAATGCAGTCGTTAAATTTACGGCTTATGACTATACGATTTACGGCGGACTCAAAGGACATCTGGAGCAGATAAGCCCGGACACCGTAACGGATAAAGATGGAAACAGCTTTTATATCATTCGGTTGCGAACTGATAAAAATTATTTGGGCACAGCAAAAAAGCCCTTGTTAATTATTCCAGGCATGGTTGCTACAGTAGATATAATGACAGGGAAGAAAACGATACTCAGCTACCTTTTAAAACCCATTCTGCGAGCCAGAGCAGAGGCATTACGAGAAAGATAACAGTTGAAATAATCAATAGCGTTACAACATGAAAGATAAAAACACCCTTATTTATTGATGGGTGTTTAAATCGTGATAAATCTGCGTTTGGCTGCGGCCCAATGCTTTGGCTTGATACATGGCCGCATCGGCATTAATTGCCAGTGTTAATGAATCGGTACCGTGTTCCGGATAAAGCGCAATGCCGATGCTGCAGGATATATCGAGCTTTTTCCCCCCAATCTCAAAAGTTTCATTCAGCGCGTTGTGAATTTTATCAGCAACATAAAGTGTATTGGCGATTTCCTTAATTCCTTCCAGTAAAATAATGAATTCGTCACCACTGCGACGATATACCGTATCTGTATCCCGGACGGCCGCACGCATACGGGAAGCGGCTTCTTTTAAGAGTAAATCACCGACAGCATGGCCGAAGGTATCATTGATTTGTTTAAATTTATCCAGATCAAGAAACATCAAAGCTATCTTTCTGCCTGTTTGCTTGGATAATTGAATAGCCTGTTCCATCTGCTCGGCAAATGTCAGGCCATTTGCCAAAGATGTCAGGGAATCATAATGAGCCAATTGACGGTAATGCTCTTCGCTACGACGCAGCATATCAATTGCCCGATATCGCTCGATCGCTACCGACACCAATTGAGCTGATTTTTCGATAGAAGTAATTTCATCTTCGGTCGGAGAATATACTTTACGGTGATAAATACTAAGGACACCTAATATTTCCTTGTTTTGCCCAAAAATAGGCTCTGACCAGCATGAACGCAAACCCGCATACAATGCCAGACCTTTATAAAGAGACCAATGTGGATGTGTAGAGATATCATCTGCAATTACTCGATTACCAGCATAAGCTGCCGTACCAAATGATGCAGCACCATCCGCTATCTTCACATTATGAATAGCATTTTTATAAAAACCCGGTAGGCTAGGTGCAGAACCTAGCGTCAAACATTTCTTTTCCTTATCAACCAGTAAAATAGAGCAAACAATTCGGCCTGGATTTTTCTCTTCAATACTAAATACAATGGCATCGAGAATGTCTTTCAGCGGTGCGCCACTGGATAATAGTTCCAACGCGCGATTATAAGAATTGTCATGATGCTCTTGTGTTTTCCTTTCCGTAATATCCATTTTCACACTAACATACTGAATAGAGTTGCTAGCCTTATTATATATCTTAACTATGCTGGCTTTTTCCCAATATAACTGCCCATTTTTTTTACGGTTAATAAATTCGCCATTCCATATATTCCCCCGACTCATAGTAGCCCAGAGATCTTCATAAACACTGGCGTTCGTCATGCCGGAACTCAGCATTCTCGGATTATTGCCAAGCACTTCCTCGGCGTCATATCCTGACATGGTAATAAACTGTCGATTCACATAGATAATTTCACAATTCTCATCTGCAATCATAATTGATGCAGGACTATATTCCGTAGCGAAAAAAACCATATTGAGAAAGTCTTGTTTTTTTTGCTCTATACTGACTTTCTGCTGATATTTCCTGTTCCTAGCGGAAGAAACCCCTAAAAGAACGACTAACAGAGTTATTATAATTTCATACACAATAATACTCTCCTCAGGCCCATGTGGTCCTGATCGTACAAATCACATCACTGAAAACGAAAAATCTCGGTAATAACATCCCCTTGCTTGAGTTTTCAGGGCTGGTGCATTTCCGGAGAGTAGATTGAATGAAAGAAAAACCTATCCGGTCTGCAGGATAGTTCAGAAACATAGAAACACCAGCATAACGCCTCCATATATCGTTGTGTGAGAATAAGATAATAAAATCAATAGGGTTAGCTTATTTACTATATGAGTAGTTAGTTTGGTTATAAGTCTGTCTACTATTTTAAACAATGCTTTACGTACTTTGTGTGTGTTGTATTTTGACCACCAAATTTTCGTAAGCAAATCAATTATACCAATAAGCAGTACCGTTTTAATCAAAAAAATCTATCACTAAGTGATTTTTGATCGTTGTAATCAAATGATTTTCTTTTTTGTCTTTTATAATCAGTTAATTATAAACAACTAATTACAGTTAATCGCTTAATATTGAGATATTTTTCTGATAAGATGTCAAAATATATCTTAATTTGCAAATATCATTATTTTCGGTATAAAACACTGTTTACATGTAACAAACAATACTTAAATCTAAAAAAATCGATATTACGCTAATTTATCGTACTTACTAGATTATCATCTGATTGTTATCCAAATGAAGTTTTGTACTTTTGACCTTGTAACATAAGCACGAGCAGGCATAAAAGCATACCAGATGCGAAATAGAGAGAGAGAAATTACAGGGATACAGGAAGTTTGAGAAGGATGTCTACAGCTCCAGTTGCAGGCTATCGAAATGATCAAACGATTGAGGGCGGGCAAGATAATACCCCTGAGCTGCAGTTGCATTGGATTGTTTTACTACTGTCCATTCATCTTTAGTCTCTACACCTTCGATCACGACATAATTGCAGTAACGACTTATCAAGGTAACAAGCAGAGGAAAAAGCTGTCTGCCCTCTTCCGTTTGTAACAGTATGACAAACAGTTCACGGGCTATCTTGATGCAATCGTATTTCGTCAGCACCAGAGATGAAAAATTAGCAACACCACAGCCAAAATCATCAAGCCATAATCTTCGAGCTTCTGGCAAATTGGCCAATGTATCTTTAGAAAGGCCTTCCAGACTTTCAACTAATTCAAGGCGTAACCATGGCATTGATGTAATCAGTTTTTTTGCCTTTCGACTTTTCTGCAAAGCCAATAATGTCAAGCCATCAATATTAACAGAAGCCAACAGATCATCCTGTATAAACCGCTGATTCCATTGATTTAATAGTTGTAACTGTTCAATGACAACCTGCAACCGTTTTTCAACATCAAGAGTCTTAAAATAAGCTTCGGGAGAAATAACCTGTTGTGGCGTAGACGGATAAAAAACGGCGGTAAGTAATTCAATCCCCATCAACTTTCCAGAAGTTCGGTAAATAGGTTGAAAAGTATACTGTCTTTCACAGCAACGCCAACAATCAGTATCGACCAAATTTTCCTCCCCCACAGTAGAGAAAGATAAGCCTACCTGCTCAACATGACTTTTTTGCCGCACTATGTACTCCGCCATTAGACATACGTTTTTAACTATAAAAAGAGACTATATAAATATATAAGGTTATCGACCCTATTCTGAAAAACTTGATTCAGGATACAGCCATAATGTGATTTACATTACATTGATAACATGACGGACACATTGCATGTAAAACAATTAGTTAACCATATCAAAAGGCTATACACAAGCATGTGTTATACATCGAATCATAGTAACAATTCAGAATAATGCATATATTAGTTACGCAAATAATGACTACTTTCCTCCGCTGACCGACCACTACTCATTCCGTAAAAAAAGTTCAACGTGTGCAGTCCGGTTCAGGCAGAGTATAATCTGCGCCCAGATCGAAGAAAGGGAAAAAATATGGCTTTACTGATTACCAAGAAATGTATCAATTGTGATATGTGTGAACCAGAGTGCCCTAATCAAGCTATTTCGATGGGGGTAGATATTTATGAAATCGCAGCTGAACGCTGTACGGAATGCATTGGCCACTATGAAACACCGACCTGTCAAACAGTATGCCCCATCGATAATACCATCCTTAAAGATCCGGCTAATCAGGAAAGTAACGAGCAACTCTGGGAAAAATTTGTACAGTTACATCACGCAGATAAAATATAGAATGGCAATCCGTCAGTCAGTCTTCAATAATTACGGTAGCGCATGCATAGTGGCGCTCATCCGCCAATGAAACGTGAACCCGCTTAATCCCCATTTGTATCGCCAGGCCTGCGGCCCGATCACGAAAGCGCAACCCAGGTTTCCCTAATGAATCATTAAAAACTTCAAACTGGGCGAATGCCAACCCATTACGAATTCCTGTACCGAATGCTTTCGCCGCTGCTTCTTTTACAGCAAAGCGTTTAGCCAGAAATCTGGCTGGATGATGATGTGTCTGATAATTATTCAACTCTTCCGCGCTAAGAATACGCAGGGCAAGGCGGTCACCTGAACGGGCAATTACCGCCTCTATGCGCGAAATTTCAACAATATCCGTCCCCAACCCCAGAATAGCCATTAACGACGGGCTTCCCGCATCAGGGTTTTCATTTCCATCACAGCAGCGGACAAACCATTCATCACTGCACGACCAATAATTGAATGACCAATATTCAGCTCATGTATTTCGGGCAGTGCGGCGATGGGCTGCACATTATGGTAAGTCAGACCATGGCCAGCATTCACTTTTAATCCTTTACTGGCAGCGTAAGTAGCCGCTTCGCGGATCCTTGCAAATTCACGCTGACGTATTGTGTCCTCTTCGGCATCCGCATAGGCACCAGTGTGAATTTCAATGTAAGGTGCACCACAGGCAACTGCTGCATCGATCTGCATATGATCAGCATCGATAAACAAAGAAACCAAGATACCAGCGGAGCTCAGTCTGGCTACCGCATCAACCATTTTTTCCTGCTGCCCAGCTACATCTAAACCACCTTCCGTCGTCACTTCCTGACGTTTTTCCGGCACCAGGCAACAAAAATGAGGCTTCAGCTCACAAGCAATAGTCAGCATTTCTTCTGTAACAGCCATTTCAAGATTCATCCGGGTCTGGATAGTCTGCCGCAAAATATGAACATCACGATCCAATATATGACGACGATCCTCCCGCAGGTGAACAGTAATACCATCAGCACCAGCCTGCTCTGCCATAAAAGCGGCTTGAACCGGATCGGGGTAAGACGTTCCCCGGGCATTACGTAACGTGGCAATATGATCGATATTTACGCCCAACAACAACTCAGCCATGATTTATCCTTAAAAAATAGTACATAACAGAAAGCAGAGTTTACACCTATGTTGCACACCAAGAATACCTGTTCACTTTTACTCGTCTTCACCGCCATGTACAGGAGGTGTAGAAGGCTTGGGAATAAACTGGCGGAACAGTTCCCGACTTTTTAGCGGCTTAGCACCTAAATAGGGTTTTAGCGCCATACGAGTAAAACGCTTTGCCGCACGCAACGTCGCTATATCAGGAAATTCCCTTGCAGCCAGTGCCTGTAATTCCCTGCCGGTAAAGCTAGCGTTATCGATGATCAGGCTGGCAATAAACCCTTTTTCCTCGCGATAACGATAGGTCATTGATTCTGCCACAAACTCGCCACTTCCTGCACAATGCAGGAAATCGACACCATATCCCAGACTTTCTAATAGCGCTAATTCAAAACGACGAAGTGCAGGTTCGGGAGACCCTGCTAATGAGGCCAATTGTTGCAGGCAGTGAAGGTAATCGAAGAAAAGCGATGAATAATTAGTTTCATGCTCTAAAACACGGGATAGTAATTCATTAACATATAACCCGCTGTACAACATGCTGCCAGTCAAGGGTAATCCCAGCGAAACGGGTTCGGCGCTTTGCAGCGTTTTCACTTCCCCCTTCCCACTCCAACGGGCCAATAAAGGAGTGAAAGGCTGAAGACAGCCTTTCAGATTTGAACGTCGAGCGCGAGCGCCTTTGGCCAACACCCGGACTCGACCATCATTTTCAGCAAACAGATCCAGCAACAAACTGGTTTCACTGTAAGGTCGCCCATGCAAGACAAATGCGCGCTGCCAGCCCTCCATAGGCAAGGCCCTTATAGGTCGTCAGTATAGCCCAAGCTGCGCAGCGCACGTTCATCATCCGCCCAGCCCGACTTCACTTTGACCCACAGTTCCAGATGAACTTTGGCTTCAAACATCTGTTCCATGTCCTGTCGAGCCTCAATACCAATCGTTTTTATCTTGGTACCTTTGCTGCCAATCACCATCTTCTTCTGACCTTCACGCTCTACCAGAATCAGGCCATTGATGTCATAGCCGCCTCGCTCATTCGTCACAAAACGCTCAATTTCTACCGTGACTGAATAAGGCAACTCCTCGCCGAGAAAACGCATCAGTTTTTCACGAATAATCTCTGATGCCATAAAACGCTGAGAGCGGTCAGTAATATAGTCCTCAGGGAAATGGTGTTCAGCAACTGGCAGGTGTTTACGAACAACGCTGGCAATATTTTGAACATTAGTCCCTTTTTCCGCAGAAATCGGTACTACATCAAGGAAATCCATTTTCTGGCTCAGCATTTGAATATGAGGTAACAGTTTGGTTTTATCCGTCACGTTATCCACTTTATTAATGGCAAGCACTACCGGGTTTTTTTGATCACGCAGCTTATTAATGACCATTTCATCATCGTCTGTCCAGTGAGTACCTTCCACTACGAAAATGATCAACTCAACATCACCGATTGAACTGCTGGCAGCACGATTCATTAAACGGTTGATGGCCCGTTTCTCTTCAATATGAAGCCCAGGAGTATCGACATAAATCGCCTGATAAGGGCCTTCGGTGTGAATGCCCATGATACGGTGGCGGGTAGTCTGTGGCTTACGCGAGGTAATGGACACCTTCTGACCCAATAATTGATTCAGCAAGGTTGATTTACCTACATTGGGTCGTCCAACAATAGCGACAAAGCCGCAGTATGTCTGTTCTTCACTCATTCAATCTCCAGCTTTTTCAACGCTTGCTCTGCCGCAGCCTGTTCAGCTTTTCGGCGGCTTGAACCGGTGCCAACCACCGGCTCGCTAAACCCACTCACCTGACAATGAATGGTGAATTCCTGATCATGTGCTTCACCACGTACCTGCACGACCAGATAGGTCGGTAGTGGCAAATGCCGTCCCTGCAAAAACTCTTGTAGCCGGGTCTTGGGATCTTTCTGTTTATCACCTGGACTGATTTCATCCAAACGGGTCTGATACCATTGAAGAATCAATTGTTCTACCATCTGAATACTGCTGTCCAGGAATATACCTCCGATCAGTGCCTCAACCGTATCGGCAAGAATGGATTCACGCCGGAAACCACCGCTTTTTAATTCTCCAGGGCCTAAACGCAGGCATTCGCCCAATTCAAATTCCCGGGCAATCTCCGCCAGTGTATTACCACGTACCAATGTTGCCCGCATCCGACTCATATCCCCTTCATCTATACGAGGGAAACGATGATAAAGCGCATTGGCAATAACAAAACTCAGGATAGAATCCCCAAGGAATTCCAGCCGTTCATTATGTTTGCTACTGGCGCTACGGTGAGTCAACGCCTGCAATAACAAGTCATATTGTTGGAAAGTATAGCCTAGTTTTTTTTGTAAACGATTTATGAGGATGGGGTTCATGTGTTACCAATAGCTCAATAATACTTTTAAAACAACAGCATACGGAACAATCCTGCTTTACTGAGAATATATAATCAAAACTGTTTCGTTTGCATTGGCCCCCGACCGGGAGCCTGCGTTTATTTATTCGGAATATTCTACAACGGAACACACAAATATGCTGTGTGTTTATCTCGTTGAATTAATGAATACCGCCAATACGGCTTAAACGAACACCTGTTGGCCATTCGCCTTCTTGTTTTTCAAAACTCATCCAGATAGCCGTTGCTTTGCCAACCAGATTTTTCTCAGGCACAAATCCCCAATAACGGCTATCAGCACTGTCATCACGGTTATCGCCCATCATGAAATAATGTCCGGCAGGAACAACCCAGGTTCCTAAAGGCTGATGTGGCTGCTGATAATAAAGGCCAAGTTGATCCTGAGCACCTGGCAGCGTCAGGATATGGTGCGTTACCTTACCCAACGTTTCTTCACGGGTATTCATACGAATACCGTCACTACTTTCACCGACGGGAATCTGATAGAAACCGCTACTTACTTCGTGACCGGTACTGTTGAATGTCTGAACGAAATTGCTCGGCTGAACATCGCTGTATGTAATTGCCAACGCCTTGTCACAATGTTGCTGTCCAGAGCAGGCTGGCTGTACTGTTACCTGCTTGGCAATCGGATCGTAACTGACCCGGTCACCCGGTAAACCAATCACGCGTTTGATATAATCCAGTCGAGGATCTCTGGGATATTTAAAAACCGCAATATCACCACGCTTAGGATGACCCGTTTCAATTAATGTCGTCTGCGTAATGGGATCTTTAATTCCGTAAGCGAATTTTTCGACCAGAATGAAATCGCCGATTAACAGCGTCGGCATCATCGAACCTGACGGGATCTGAAACGGTTCTAAAATAAATGAACGAACAATAAATACCAATGCCAGTACAGGAAAGACCGACACGCAAGTTTCAATCCAACCTGGCTGTTTCAAGTTGTTTGATAACGTTTTCTGATCGATTGTACCATCGGACGAATGGCTCAATGCCGCCACTTTTGCACGCCGCGCCGGCGCCCATCTAAAGCGTTCAAAACACCAGATAACACCGGTAACCAGTGTCGCCAATGCCAAAATCAAGGCAAACATATTGGCCATGCCAACTCCTCAGAATTTATTTACTTTCTTTACCAACATGTAAAATGGCTAAAAACGCTTCCTGCGGCAGTTCAACGTTACCGACCTGCTTCATGCGTTTTTTACCTTCTTTCTGCTTCTGTAGCAGTTTTTTCTTACGACTTACGTCACCACCATAGCATTTGGCCAGCACGTTTTTACGCAACTGTTTAACCGTAGAACGCGCAATAATGTGGTTACCGATTGCAGCCTGAATAGCAATATCAAATTGCTGGCGGGGAATGAGTTCTTTCATTTTTTCCACCAGTTCGCGACCCCGATACTGAGAATTATCACGATGGGTAATCAACGCCAGCGCATCCACACGTTCATTGTTAATTAGCACATCCACCCGCACCATATCAGAGGCCTGGAAACGCTTGAAGCTATAATCCAGAGAGGCATATCCGCGCGAGGTTGATTTCAGACGGTCAAAGAAATCCAGCACCACTTCTGCCATAGGGATGTCATAAGTTAAAGCTACCTGAGTGCCGTGGTACACCATGTTGGTTTGTACACCACGTTTCTCGATACACAATGTGATCACATTGCCCAGATATTCCTGTGGCAGCAGCATGTGACACTCGGCGATAGGTTCGCGTAATTCCTGGATATTGTTCACCGGCGGTAACTTGGAAGGGCTATCAACGTGAATAACCTCATTGCCAGTGGTTTCGACTTCATAAACAACGGTCGGAGCCGTAGTAATTAACTCCAGATCGTATTCACGCTCCAGACGTTCCTGAATGATTTCCATATGCAGAAGGCCGAGGAAACCGCATCGGAAACCAAAGCCCAGTGCAGTGGAACTTTCCGGCTCATAGAACAATGACGCATCATTCAGACTGAGTTTGCCCAGTGCATCACGGAAAGCCTCATAATCATCGGAACTGATTGGGAAAAGTCCGGCATAAACCTGTGGTTTTACTTTTTTAAAACCCGGCAGTGCCTTTTCTGCCGGTTTACGGGCCAGAGTCAGGGTATCTCCGACCGGTGCGCCGAGAATATCTTTGATAGCACAAACCAGCCAGCCAACTTCACCGCAGTTCAATACTTCCCGGTCAACCCGCTTCGGTGTGAAGATCCCTAGCCGTTCAGCGTTATAAACCTGACCGGTGCTCATCACTTTGACCTTGTCACCTTTACGCAACATACCGTTCTTGATGCGTATAAGTGAAACTACCCCCAGGTAGTTATCAAACCAGGAGTCGATAATCAGCGCTTGCAGCGCTGCTTCCGGATCACCTTCTGGCGGGGGAATATCCCGCACCAGACGTTCCAGCACTTCAGGTACGCCCACACCGGTTTTGGCAGAACAACGAATCGCATCGGTAGCATCAATGCCCACGATATCTTCAATTTCCTCACTAACACGATCAGGATCGGCGGCAGGCAAATCGATTTTATTCAAGACCGGAACCACTTCCAGATCCATTTCCATTGCCGTGTAACAATTGGCCAGAGTCTGTGCCTCTACCCCTTGTCCGGCATCTACCACCAACAAGGCTCCCTCACAGGCTGCCAATGAGCGGGAAACTTCATAAGAAAAATCAACGTGTCCAGGCGTATCGATGAAATTAAGCTGATAAATTTGACCATCGGATGCTTTGTAATCCAACGTCACACTCTGGGCTTTGATGGTAATACCACGTTCACGTTCCAGATCCATAGAATCCAGTACTTGTGCCGCCATTTCTCGTTCGGACAAGCCACCGCAAATTTGAATAATGCGGTCAGATAGCGTCGACTTACCGTGGTCGATGTGAGCAATAATGGAGAAATTTCGTATATGCTTCATTATAAAAGTTTTTCTACCTTGGTATTCCTGAAATTCTTGCCGATGGCACGTGCATTAGGTGACAACCATAGCCGTTGTCCTATACCTGAACCGCAGCATTCTACATGTCGGATGGTAGAAAACCTAGTCATGGACTGAGTATTACCCACGATTATGACTGCTTTATCGAAGATACCCGAGTTATAAGATGAAAGAAGCTGTAAAAAACTGAGCGGCTGTTGAAATTAATACCGAAGATGCATGGCATACAAGCATTTCATCTCTTGTATTCAAAGGGTGGGAAAAGATTCAACCCGCAATAAAGATTCCGGCAAGGAGACTTGCAGGATCACCGGCTGATAATCGCTGTTTTCACCTATTTTGTCAGCCCAGAGCCGTACTGCCCAAAAACTCATCATCACACCTGCCAATGCTCCGGTGATAGACAGTATGTCATTGCCATACAATGCTTGCATCACACCCGCACCGACCATTAATCCCAGCAAGGGAAACAGGTACATCAATACGGCGGAACGAAGCAAACTACTCTCTGCAACACCAATTTCCACGCGTTGTCCCGACTGAAGCGGCTGTCGATAAGGGATGAGTAATTGGTGCTCTGGACTCTCCAGTGCCTTCAACGCCCCCGATTCACACCCCGTGCGCGACTGACAGCTACCGCAGCCAGAACGCGGTTCGCAACGCACAAGCGCCATACCACTTTGCCATGAAACCACAGTCGCCCATTCTTTAATCATTACTACTGTGCCTTAAAAATAATGTTATCTGCGATACGTTTAGCCGTAGCCAACGGTAGCTCACCAATGACGGTAATTTCATGGTTATCACGGATTTCTGTATGCACTGTCCGACGGCCAACGAATGCATTTCGCTCAGAGCGAGCTGTTTCACTAGCCGGACTGATATTCACAGAAAAACTGAACAAACCATCACTGTAAAACCGCGACTCCACAGGAACATTAACACCTGACAACAGATGTTGATTACGAGAAATCTCTTCTACTCCCATCGGTAACCATTCAGCCACCCAGTTAAAATTTGCCGACGTTTTAGTCGATAGACTGAGTAATGGTGGCTGCTTAAGATTTTTCAATGGTGCCATGAGTTTTTGAATATTGTCACCCACGACAATGGAAATGGCCCGGAACTGCTCCAGCATCTCACCATTCTGGTCAAGCAAATCGACACGCAGAGGTAATTTGGTCTCAGAATCCAGGCAGACTACATAGCTAAAACGCGTACCATCACGGGATACAATACGAATAACGTCCCCTTGACGGTCAGCAAGCCGTATACGCCCAGTGGGAATGAAATCATAGTATCCGGACAAATGCTGGAAATCAGCGAACATCAAGGCGGGTAGAGAATCCACAATATGTTCACCCGACAACGTGAAAGGTTCCATATCAGCTTCGTGATAGATAATACTATTGCCACGTTGCAGAATCTCCCGACGAGGGCCGTCGAGGTGGATCAATTGTGCCAGTGTATCCTTGTCTTGAATAATATGGCGATAACGCAAGGAATCAATTCCCAAGTGGGAAACATTGATGAAATACATTTCATAATTTAATGACTGACTGGCACTGCTCATCTGCTGCAATATCGCTCTGGAGTCATTCTGCGCCAGAGCGATAGAAGAATAAGACAGACTGCCAAAAAAAATGCATGCGACAAACCAAAAGCGCTTCATTACTGCGGTTGCATTCCTAATGATTGAGTCCCAGGTACTTGCACGGCGGCCTGCTGAACGTCAGGTTGCTGAAGCTGAAGCTGATCGGAATAGACCCGACGCTGCAATTCGTAATCCTGCAACAGCGCATTAATACGCTCATGCTGCGCCTGCATCTGGCGCTGTCCGCCATGTGCGACACCGTTTTCAGCCGGGACACTTAGGCTTACCGGTGATGCGGCACCTAACATGGGCAGTGTCGTACTCAGCACCGGTGTTCCTCCAGCGCTTTCTGGCGTCACATTACCTTGCTGATAGTGTTGCACACCAGCAATCACTGCCAGTGAAACACAGGCGGCAACACCAATTTGAGTCAGTTGACTGGCAAACGGACGAATCTTGTGCCAGAACGGCAATCGATGCCAGGTTTGTGGATGTGGTTGAACATCAGCTACGGTGTGAGAAATGAGACGTAGCGGCTCTTTTTTCAGCACAGCGGCTACCCGTTCGGCAATGTCAATATTCACTACGTTATCACAGACATCACCACGTAATGTATCGCGGATCAAATGATAACTCTGCCAACTTTGCTGTAACTTGTCATCCTTCGACAAAGCACTCAGCAGTTCATTATCAACTACTTCGCCATCCATTAGAGCGGAAAGTTTCTCTTTCTGCATACTGACACCCTTACCTTGTCAAACCCGCCATTGTTAGCGTCAAGAACAAGCTAACGCTGAATAAGTGGTTGTACTTTATTATCAATCGCTTCCCGAGCGCGGAAAATCCTCGACCGAACAGTACCGACTGGGCAATCCATTATGGACGCTATCTCTTCATAGCTTAGTCCATCCAGTTCACGCAGAGTAATTGCCAAACGTAAATCCTCAGGCAGTGACTCTATGGTACGGAAAACAATTCTTCGCAACTCATCTGACAACATTAAATTCTCAGGGTTCGATATTTCTTTCAATGCACTGGCATTTTCATAATTTTCAGCATCGTTGGCGTCCACATCGCTAGAGGGAGGTCGCCGACCCTGCGCTACCAGGTAATTTTTTGCCGTATTCACCGCGATACGGTACAACCAAGTGTAAAAAGCACTATCGCCACGAAAAGACTCCAGCGCACGATAGGCTTTGATAAAGGATTCCTGCACTACGTCCGGCACGTCTCCCGGAGGAACATAACGGGATACCAGACTCGCCACTTTATGCTGGTAACGAATAACCAGTAAATTGAACGAATTCTGATCTCCTTTCTGGACCCGCTCAACCAGAACCTGATCCGCTAACTGCTCGCTCATCCGAGGTAATATCTCCCCAAACCCGTCTCCACGCCTATGTTAAGTACTGCCAGCTATTCACTGAAATCAGAGCAAGCTCACGCTTGGAGTGTATTTGAATAATAAAGTTCCGCGCTATGACGTTTATTTTAATGACTACTTCATTGAATTTTCTGGGATACACAATAGTTCACACTATCTTTTCTCATTTGCACCCCATTTCAGAGCGAATCATACGCCAAAACCACAGTTCTGGCACCATAAGTCACGCTGCGATAGAGGGTTAGCATCACATTCAGAGTATGTTTAACAAAATGAACAAAAAGGCTGCATAAATAACCTATCTAGTGCTAGGATTCGTTTTACTGTTTTATAAACTAAACAACACTCATCATGAATTCAACCACTGAACACGACTGCGATGTCCTCATCATCGGCAGCGGAGCAGCAGGACTCTCGCTAGCACTTCGCCTCGCCCCGCATTCCAGAGTGATGGTTCTCAGCAAAGGGCCATTGAACGAAGGCGCCACCTTTTATGCCCAGGGCGGGATCGCCGCTGTTTTTGATGAAACAGATAGTATCGACTCCCACATTGAAGATACATTGATTGCTGGTGATGGTCTGTGTGAACGCGAGGCAGTATCCTTTATTGCCAATAACGCCAAACACTGTGTTCAATGGCTGATTGACCAGGGTGTATTGTTTGATACTGAAAACTCCCCTCATGGCGAAGCTCGTTACCATTTAACCCGGGAAGGGGGTCACAGTCATCGACGCATTCTGCACGCTGCCGATGCCACGGGTAAAGAAGTCGAAACGACATTGGTTGGTAAAGCTCTCGCACATCCCAATATCACGCTGATGGAGCGCTGTAATGCGGTTGACCTGATCACGTCCAGCAAGCTGGGGCTAGCAGGCCATAAACGGGTGGTAGGCGCTTACATTTGGAACCGGGAAAAGGAAGTCGTCGAGTCCTGCCGGGCTAAAACAGTGGTACTGGCCAGTGGTGGTGCCGCCAAGGTGTATCAGTACACTACCAATCCAGATGTTTCTTCCGGTGACGGTATCGCCATGGCATGGCGTGCAGGATGTAGGGTCGCCAATCTTGAATTCAACCAGTTTCATCCCACCTGCCTGTTTCATCCGCAAGCCAGGAATTTTTTGCTTACAGAAGCCCTACGTGGTGAAGGTGCTTACCTGAAACGCCCTGATGGCAGCCGCTTTATGCCCGACTTTGATTCACGTGCCGAGCTGGCCCCCCGAGATATTGTCGCTCGTGCCATCGATCACGAAATGAAGCGTCTGGGGGCTGACTGTATGTACCTGGATATCAGCCATAAACCTGCGGAATTCATTACTCATCATTTTCCGACCATTTATGAAAAATTACTGTCACTGGGTATCGATCTGACCAAAGAACCAGTCCCGATAGTTCCCGCCGCACACTATACCTGTGGTGGTGTAGTGGTGGATCAGCAAGGCAGAACCGATTTGAACGGACTTTATGCCATTGGTGAAGTCAGCTACACCGGATTGCATGGCGCCAACCGGATGGCCTCCAACTCACTGCTGGAGTGTCTGGTTTATGGCTGGTCAGCGGCTGAAGACATTCTTAAGCGTCTGCCAAGCAAGCAGCTGGTCGATCATCTGCCATCGTGGGATGAAAGCCAGGTGGACAACTCTGATGAGCAGGTCATTATCCAGCATAACTGGCATGAGCTGCGGCTTTTCATGTGGGACTACGTCGGTATTGTTCGAACCACCAAGCGACTGGAACGGGCATTACACCGCATCAATCTGTTACAGCATGAAATTAATGAATACTATGCACATTTCCGTATTTCCAACAACCTGCTGGAATTGCGTAACCTGGTTCAGGTTGCCGAGTTGATCGTCCGTTGTGCGCTGGAAAGAAAAGAAAGCCGCGGATTGCATTATACGCTCGATTACCCTGAGCGCTCAGACACACCACAGCCTACGATTTTGCATCCATAATCCCCTTGGAGAGAGAAAGGCGGGGCCTTGAGCCTCGCTGTTCTCAACCTACATAAACAAATAAAAATCCTGGGTCAGCGTTCGGAAAGCGACGGAATAACATTGGTGGTCATCGCGGATGACCAGTGATGTTTCTATCACGGCACCCGGCTGGTGAGACAGCGCCAGCAACACTCGATGAGCAGCCCGAAATGCATATTCCGCCACATCTGTGCGCTGTCTGAGATGCCAGCCGCCATCACGGGCATTATTCAGAAATTCCTCTACAACCTGGTGGGGCAATACGACACAAAACAATCCGTCATCAGCCAAGAGTCGATGAGCACAGTTCAATAAGTCTGAATGTGTCAACGTTGTGGTATAACGCGCCTGCGCACGCTGTTCCGTTCGACAGGACACCCCTGGGGAAAAATACGGCGGATTACTGACAATCAGCGAGTATGGCGCAGTGGTAGCTGGTATAAACCGAGTAATATCAGCATGATAAATATTAATCGTGTCAGACCACGGTGATGTAGATACATTGTCCATTGCCTGCTGACTGGCCACTGCATCCAGTTCAACTGCATCAACAGGGACGGCTCCCCCACTACGCTGAGCCAGCATTAAGGCAATCACACCAGAACCACAGCCAATATCCAATATCCTGCCCACAGATCGCAACGGTGCCCACGCGCCCAGGACTATGCCATCGGTTCCGACTTTCATCGCGCAACGATCGTGCGCAACAAAAAATTGCTTAAAGGTAAAACCACCGGACCGCAATCCTGATTTACTGTCTTGATGCTTCATTATTCGTCATTCCGTACCAAACCGGGGTAGCATAAGAGAATCTCAAGTCGAGGAAAAGTAGTCATCGCAGCTTAAACAGATGAACAACCAGGCCAATGCGTCTATAATCACCGCCCCGAACAGAGGTAGACAATGACTGCAACCAATTTTTCCGAGTTTGATCTTGACGAAAGCCTGCTTGATGCCTTGCGTGACATAGGCTTTCAGCGCCCGACAGCAATTCAGGCTGCCGCTATTCCCCCAGCGATGGAAGGGCGAGATGTACTGGGCTCCGCACCAACAGGTACAGGGAAGACCGCTGCCTATCTGTTGCCGGTTCTACAGCATCTACTCGATTTTCCACGGAAAAAATCAGGACCGCCTCGGGTTCTAATTCTGACGCCAACCCGTGAGCTGGCGATGCAGGTTGCTGACCAGGCTCGCCTGCTGGCTGCGCACACGCATCTGGATATAGCCACTATCACTGGTGGCGTCGCCTATATGAACCACGCTGAAGTGTTTAGTGAAAATCAGGATCTCGTGGTTGCGACCACCGGGCGATTGTTGCAATACATTAAAGAAGAAAATTTTGACTGCCGGGCAGTCGAAACGCTGATCCTGGATGAAGCTGATCGCATGCTGGAACTGGGCTTTGCACAGGATATTGAGCACATCGCCGGTGAAACACGCTGGCGCAAGCAAACACTGCTGTTCTCGGCCACACTGGAAGGCGACGCCATTCAGGATTTTGCCGAACGCCTGCTGAATGATCCGATAGAAATAGAGTCCGATCCTTCACGCCGGGAACGTAAAAAGATTCTGCAATGGTACTACCGTGCCGATGATCTTGAACACAAAACCGCCCTGTTATGCCACTTATTGAAACAACCGGATGTCACTCGTTCTATTGTGTTTGTGCGCAAACGTGAACGTGTCCATGAGCTGGTTGGATGGTTGCATGCAGCCGGCATTCAGTCCTGTTATCTGGAAGGCGAGATGGTCCAGGCCAAAAGAAACGAGGCTATCAAGCGCTTAAGCGAGGGGCGGGTAAATGTACTGGTTGCAACTGACATTGCTGCTCGAGGCATCGATATTAACGATATCAGCCATGTATTTAACTTCGATTTACCACGCACCGCAGATACCTATCTACACCGTATTGGCCGAACTGGTCGCGCAGGTCGCAAAGGATGTGCAATATCGCTGGTTGAAGCCCACGATCACCTGCTGCTGGGGAAAATTAGTCGTTATCTGAATGAACCGTTAAAGCCTCGCGTGGTGGATGAACTACGTCCCAGCACACGGGCACCAAACGACAACGTGACCGGAAAGCCATCCAAGAAAGTGTTGACCAAACGCAAAGAACAGAAAGAGAAAGATAAACAGAAAGTAAAGGTGAAAATTCGCCACCGCGATAGTAAAAATGTTGGTAAACGTCGTCAGCCCGCTGACAAGATGGAAAAACCGACTGAAAGTTGATCATTATAGCCATAAAAATAAAAGGGAGCCGATGCTCCCTTCAGACCGTTGATCAATCTATGTGCCGAATCAGAACGGTGATAATGAGTGATAGAAGTAAAGTATCCGCGCCAGAGGGATGGCGCGGCTTAAGCTTACAAGGATGTACTTGCTACGTTTTATAATCCGCTTACGCATTTGTCAGTAATTAGAAACCGTCCTAAACGAGCGTTTCCCTCATCCAGCCTATCGATAATCTTCGTTTGACGTGATTGAGTAACGCCCACTACCCATCAGCATAATGACCAGGCTGGCCAGGAAGTAAAGTGCTTCAACTTCCAATCCCCAAGCACCAACCTGAGTTATGGTGAAAAATCTTCCCATCCCCACCAACAACGTGGCCACTAACAAATTTATAGCGGAAATAGCACCCGCAACACGGGTAAACAAACCAAGAATAATGAGTACCGGAACAACAACTTCTCCGATATAAACACCATAGGCAATAAAACCGGGTAGACCATTCTCCTGCAACATTCCCACAATCCAACTCACACCGTGTTCAATCTTGGCAACCCCGTGGAAAAGCAACAGTATGCCAATAGTTAAACGCAGCAATAATTTCCCCGCATCAGGATAATCGGTTAACTGAGAGAACCACTTGTTGGCTTGAGAAATCATTTTTATATCCTTTATGAGGGAAATGGGTTTGTATAAACAGCATTAGTGTCGTCATTTCCTGTTCAGATAAAAAACCAATATATTTGATATAGCTAGTCAAAAAAACTGTGTCATAGAGAATAATAGTTGAAAAATAGCCGCTGAGAAAAAACACAAAGAATGACAGGAAACAGAACATTAAGAATGGTGGCAGCGAATTGATAACAAAAGGGATCACATATGGAATTGGTGGGTCGTGCAGGATAATTCGGCCTCTGGCCTCACCCTACGGGCCAACGCTGACGCGTTGTTGTCTCGCATTCGCTCGACTCGAACCTGAGCGCAGGTTCTCACCTGCACGACACGTGCACTATGGAATAACAGCGAATTGATAACAAAAGGGATCACATATGGAATTGGTGGGTCGTGCAGGATAATTCGGCCTCTGGCCTCACCCTGCGGGCCAACGCTGACGCGTTGTTGTCTCGCATTCGCTCGGCTCGAACCTGAGCGCAGGTTCTCACCCACACGACACGTGCACTATGGAATAACAGCGAATTGATAACAAAAGGGATCACATATGGAATTGGTGGGTCGTGCAGGATTCGAACCTGCGACCAATTGATTAAAAGTCAACTGCTCTACCAACTGAGCTAACGACCCGCAGAAGTGGTGGGTGATGACGGGATCGAACCGCCGACCCCCTCCTTGTAAGGGAGGTGCTCTCCCAGCTGAGCTAATCACCCACTTCTGATAACACATTCAGAGATTTGAGCTGGTTGAGAAGTGGTGGGTGATGACGGGATCGAACCGCCGACCCCCTCCTTGTAAGGGAGGTGCTCTCCCAGCTGAGCTAATCACCCACTTCTCAATATTTTTAATCTCTTACACAGGGGAACACTTTATAAAAGTGTGGTGGGTGATGACGGGATCGAACCGCCGACCCCCTCCTTGTAAGGGAGGTGCTCTCCCAGCTGAGCTAATCACCCTCGCTGTGTGGAGTCGCATTATAGGGATAGTTCAAAGTGAGTCAACGCTTTTTAAAACGAAAATAGCTGTTCGTTGTAAAATTAAACAAGATGTCGTATTTCTGGACATTGCCGTAGAATTCTCGCCTATTTTGTCAAATATAGACGTCACCCAGGCGTGTTATAGCGTTGAGGAATTAAGGTAGAGTGGTAGAATATTGCTCACTTTTAATCATGAACTTGTGTCAATTCACTAACAGCCATCGCGTAATAAGGCCGTAATTCCAATGAAAATAAAAACCCGTTTCGCGCCCAGTCCTACTGGTTATCTTCATGTCGGCGGTGCTCGTACCGCTCTTTATTCCTGGCTTTTTGCCCGTCATCATAATGGCGAATTTGTATTACGTATTGAGGATACCGATCTGGAGCGTTCTACCCAGGAAGCAATTAATGCCATTATGGATGGCATGAACTGGCTGAACCTGGACTGGGATGAAGGGCCGTACTATCAGACTCGACGCTTTGACCGCTACAATGCTGTCATCGATCAGATGCTGGAAAATGGAACCGCATATAAATGCTATTGCTCTAAAGACCGTCTTGAAGCATTACGCGAACAGCAAATGGCGAATGGTGAAAAACCGCGCTATGACGGTTGCTGTCGTGATTCTCACCAACATCATGATGAACATGAGCCACACGTTGTTCGTTTCCGCAATCCGCAGGAAGGCTCGGTTATTTTTAATGACCGCATTCGCGGGCCAATTGAGTTTAGTAATCAGGAACTGGACGATCTGATCATTCGTCGAACCGATGGATCGCCAACCTATAACTTCTGCGTGGTGATTGATGACTGGGATATGGAAATCACCCATGTTATCCGTGGTGAAGACCATATCAATAATACGCCTCGACAGATTAATATTCTGAAAGCGTTAGGTGCACCGGTACCGGAATATGCACATGTTTCCATGATTCTTGGTGACGACGGCAAAAAGTTATCCAAACGTCATGGTGCGGTTGGGGTAATGCAATACCGTGATGATGGCTATTTACCGGAAGCTCTGCTGAACTATCTGGTTCGCCTGGGTTGGTCTTCTGGCGATCAGGAAATTTTTTCCATTGAGGAAATGAAGCAACTGTTCTCGCTAGATGCGGTAAGCAAATCCGCCAGTGCATTTAATACTGAGAAATTACAGTGGCTGAATCATCATTATATTAATCATCTACCGCCAGAGTATGTCGCAACACATTTGTCCTGGCATATCGAACAAGCTGGGATTGATACCCGTAGCGGTCCACAACTCAGCCAACTGGTGGTCTTGTTGGGCGAACGTTGCAAAACACTAAAAGAAATGGCAGCTTCATGCCGTTACTTCTATGAGGAATTCGACGAGTTTGATGCCGACGCGGCCAAGAAACATCTGCGCCCAGTCGCACGTCAACCATTAGAGCGGGTACGCGCCAAACTGGCGGCGATCAGCGAATGGACACCGGAGCACATTCATCATGCCATCCAGGGAACAGCAGATGAATTGCAGCAGGGGATGGGAAAGGTGGGCATGCCACTGCGTGTGGCCGTAACGGGCGCAGGCCAATCTCCCGGCGTAGACGTGACGGTTCATGCTGTGGGACAACAGCGCACTCTGGCGAGAATCGACCGCGCATTGGACTTTATCACCGCACGCGAAGCGCAGTCATAAAGACGCATTAAACAACTCGTTTGGCTGCGCCATCATGCTTGATCAGAAGCCGTTATATAGAGTTGTGCCTGGCACGAGGAATGGTGTCTTTCAAGAGCACTGTCCTCGTGTTTCCTTTATGTGAGTTCAAACCAAAGGATGAAATTGTCTGCAAACAAAACGTTGACGTCTTTTTCAGCGGTCAGTTGCAGAAATGGATTTAGCCGTTGACACTATACATGCGGTTGCATATCATGCGGCCCGTTCACACGGATATTGTGTCAGGAATGGGGCTATAGCTCAGCTGGGAGAGCGCTTGCATGGCATGCAAGAGGTCAGCGGTTCGATCCCGCTTAGCTCCACCACATCACGCGGTCTGGATTTCCTGAAATACCATCCACATATGATATGTGGGGCTATAGCTCAGCTGGGAGAGCGCTTGCATGGCATGCAAGAGGTCAGCGGTTCGATCCCGCTTAGCTCCACCAATTCCTTGTTTTATCTCTATTATTCATTGAACTCTCTGTCTATCACCACAACACTTCTGTCAAAATGCCCTCGTTACCCGAAGGCAGTATCGATCATTCCTGATTTTCAGACAAACTCGGCATCCAGTCTATGGGCGTAATGCCTTGTTGCTCGAGAAATTGATTGGCTTGCGAGAAATGTCGACACCCCAGGAAACCACGATGAGCAGAAAGTGGTGACGGGTGAGGCGCTTTCAAAACATGATGGCGCTGGCAGTCAATCATATTGCCCTTCTTTTGCGCATGAGATCCCCATAGCAAAAACACCACCCCTTCCCGATGGGCATTTAATACTTCAATCACCTTATCGGTAAATGTTTCCCATCCCAGATTGGCATGGGAGTGCGCTTTACCCGCTTCAACCGTTAAAACAGTATTAAGGAGCAACACACCCTGTTGTGCCCAGCTTTGCAGAAACCCATGCGTCGGTATTTTAAATCCGGGCATGTCATTCGCCAGTTCTTTATAGATGTTCATCAGTGAAGGTGGCGCAGGCACTCCGGGACGGACCGAGAATGACAGTCCATGCGCCTGATGAGGTCCATGATAGGGATCTTGGCCCAGGATAACGACCTTGACCTGACTAAATTCGGTAAAACGAAATGCGTTGAAAACATCTTTTTGCGGCGGATAAATCACCTTGCCAGCAGCGCGTTCCTGACTAACGAATTTGAGCGTATTAATGAAATAAGGTTGTTGTTTCTCTTGGGCCAGCACATCGTGCCAGGTAAAGGAGCTTTCCATCATGCATCCGTTATCCAATCAGTGAATCCTGATTATCTAGCTTACCGGTCAATCACTGTCAGGTAAAACCATAACCGACATATTGGTGGCTATCGACCACGCATTTGAAAAATAATTGAAAATTTACAAAATTTTTTTGCATTTATTAATATAGACGAAAATTGATATAAAACAAATAATTACTCCTCAAGACGAGCACATTGCTCCTTGAAAATTGATTTATATCAAAGTGGCACAGTAAATTGGCTGGTATACAGGAAGACAGATTCAGTCAATTTTACTTTATCGTTAAATACAAACCGTTGGTTTGTTACTGACTGCCCGCATTTTTATTTTAGATAATATAACGCCGCTTTACGGAGGCAATTATGGTTACTGGTATTCAAATCACCAAAGCAAACGACAATACCCTGGTTAATTCTTTCTGGCTGTTGGATGAAGAGAAGTCTCAGGCTCGCTGTGTATGTGCAAAATCCGGCTATAGCGAAGACCAAATCGTGACAGTCAGTGAGCTGGGCCAGTTTGAATATCGCGAAATTCCGTTAGATATCAAACCATCAGTTCGCGTTGAAGGCGGTCAGCATCTGAATGTGAATGTTCTGCGCCGTGAAACGCTGGAAGATGCGGTCAAACATCCGGAAAAATATCCACAGCTAACCATCCGTGTATCTGGCTATGCTGTACGTTTTAATTCACTGACACCAGAACAACAGCGCGACGTTATTACTCGTACTTTCACAGAAAGTCTGTAATAACCGTATTGGTATTATTGATGACAAGGGAGCGGATATACGCTCCCTTAAATTTAATCCCAGATTGCGTTTAATCCCTTGATACCCAGTCATACCGTAGTACCGAGAGGGGCGCCTTTAACATCTAACATTGTCACTTATGGCCGATTAACGCCGGTAAGCAATGAACGCTTAACAGAGCTCACGACCTAATGCCCGATCAAAACGTTGCCAACATTCAGTTAGATCGATAACGGTACGCTGTTTTCTCGCCTCATCAATTTTAATCGCCGTTAACCCGGCTTCCAGCGCATCAACGACGGACACTTTCAGTGGACTGCCGGTTTTCAGATGCTTGACGATCTCCTCGACCATTAATGCATCTGCACCATAATGACCATCATACGCATTACCTTCATATTCGGTCGAAACCAGCTTGTCCCCCGTACGGGCATCATGTACACGAAAATAGTTACGGACAAAATCGCCCTCCGCCATACCATTGGATCCTATTACGCAGAAACGACGAAATTCATCCGGCACGTTCAGATTGGCATGGAAGGCTAACGTGGCACCACCTGCATATTCGATAATGGCTGTCTGATAATCCACAATATCCGCATCACTGTTAAATACCGCATCGGTGCTGGACCAGCCACTGGGTTTGATGTGATACACCTCGGAATCAGTGGTGATTTTTCCCTGTGGTTCATGCTGCGGGGTAAAGGATTTCCGACCGCCAAAGCTGGCAACCCGAACAGCTCGCTCACCGACCAAGCCCTGATAAAGATCGATATCGTGACAGCATTTTTCCAGAATGTAAGGGCCGGCATATTTCTCATAGCGACGCCAGTCGCGCATGAAGAAAGCACCGTGATAAGGCTTGATATGCTCGGTGGCCTCAATGGAAGTGATTTCACCCAGTTGGTTGCCTTGTTTCGCTTTGAGCAAATCGATATACAAGGGCGAATAACGTAATACCAACCCGACGATGATGTTGTCAGATCCATACTCTTTAACCAGTTCAGCCAACGCCATGCTTTGTGCTTCGTCGATGACTACCGGTTTTTCGGTAAAGACGCGCACACCTGTAGCCAGCCCCGCCCGGATATGCTCAAGATGCATATAATTTGGCGAGCCGACCATCAGCAAATCAAAGCCACCAGCCCGCAAGAGTGCATCAAAAGAGTCGAAGGCGTAACCGGCATCGATATTGAACGCTTTCAGATTCGGTAACCCTGCCGGTGCGGGATCAAAATATCCGGTAATGCTGAAATCCGGATCAACTTTACTGAACTCGTTAACCACATTTGACATGCGAAAACCGAGTCCGACAATGCCTACTTTCATGTTATGTCCCCTGCCCGTCTCTGAAAGAGATGCTTTGCGAAATGGTGTAATGATGCATGGCCCTGACCAGGCTTACATTGCTCTGACAACCATCAAGAACTTATTACGACAGCAAAACTAATGTCAATAAATGAAGCTTAAGTGAAAATGAAATAATTTGTTATCATTATGTTTTTAATGATTTTTTATGAATTTATTTTTTCTTAATTTTTTTATCATTGCGATTTATGTTTTTTTACCCTATCTTTTTTGCTCTATACCGGTCACGCCATTCATTGGAGTGAAAAGCTACAGGTTTAGGCTGTTACTTGATGGCGTTAAAAGCCGGTGGTTCAGAGCCAGAAGGAGGCAAGGTTGCAACCAGATTACTTCGTGGGTGTGGATGGCGGTGGTACACGATGCCGTGCGCGACTGACCGACAAGAAAGGCACCATTCTGGCTGAAGCGTGCCTTGGCGCCGCTAATCTATTTTCAGATTTTAACGGTGCGCTGTCTACGGCGATGTCTGCCGTTGAACAGACGTTCTATCATGCCGGACTGCCACTTTCCGCATTATCTGATACCGTGGCCGGTTTTGGCTTTGCCGGGGCGAATATCACTGAACTTCGCCATCGCGTCACACAGTCAGTACTGCCTTTTGCAGCAGTTCACGTAGCATCGGATGTTGAGATTGCCTGTCTTGGTGCACATTCTGGTTCTCCGGGTGCCGTACTCATTGTCGGGACAGGAAGTCAGGGGGCCGCGTTCGACGGGCATCACTTTCATGCTATCGGTGGTTGGGGATTTAACCTTGGTGATCAGGGTTCTGGGGCCATTCTTGGTCGCAGTGCATTGCGTTCAGCACTACTGGCGCACGACAATATTCTCACACATACCCCACTCACGCGTTCGCTGATGGCGCACTTTTCTAACTCACCAGAAACACTACTCAACTGGTCACAGTCCGCCAAGCCGGCAGACTGGGGGCATTTTGCTCCTGAGATTTTCCAGGCCGCACAGGCATCAGACCCACAGGGGCTCACTCTGGTTAGTCAATTAGCCGAAGATATTGATTTAATGCTGAATTGGTTACTCAAGGCGTGTCAGGGTGACGTGGCATTAATGGGTGGTATCGCTAAACCGATATTGCCCTATTTGCCCACAGTGACGCGTGAACGTCTGGTTAGCGCCAAAGCGGATGCTTTACAAGGCGCGTTGCGTCTGGCGACACAATAATCGACAATAATTGCAGCAATTTCTCTGTCATGAAACCATAAGATGATTCAAAACCCTATGATTGTTCCGAATGTTTCAGCGCGTATTCTGCGCCTTATTATTGAAAATTCTCCGATCAGCCAGTCGGACTTGAAAGTACGCAGCGGCCTGAGCATGTCCACCATTTCTCAGGCGGCGAACAGACTATTAAGCAAAGGAATTATTCATGAACTCGGGCTTCGACGGGAATCTATGGGCAGACCCAAAATCCTGTTGGGTCTGAATCCCGATCATGCCACTGTCGTTGGTATTCAGCTTAATGCGGAACGCAATCTGATCGTTATGACGGATCTGAATGGCAAACTGATTGGTGAACAGCTGATCCCAACCGGCGCATTAACCCCCAAACAGTTAAGTGATGCGCTGACCAAGTTCCTCAAGACTGTGGATGCCGCAAAAGTCAGCGCTATCGGTGTAGCACTCTCAGGTATCGTTGACCCAGCAAACGGCTACTGTGTACGTTCTAAAGCACTAGACTGGACCAATGTACCTATTGCCAACATGCTGGAAGAGCGCTTTAACATTCCGGTCTATATCGAGAATGATGCGAATGCTATGGCACTGGCGACCCTCGTATTTGGTCAGTTGGGCAGTGCGCAATCAGCAATTATCGCCACCTACGGTAAAGGTATTGGTGCAGGTATTATCCTGGAGCGCCAGTTGTATCGCGGACGTCACGGTAACGCGGGGGAAATAGGCATGGCGCTGATTGGTGACGGGACGGCAGGAAATCTTGAAGACATTGCCTCGTCGCGCGCGATCTTGAATGCCATTGCACAACAGACACCCACAGGCGAAACACCGCCGAAGAACTTACTCGAAGTCGATCAACGACCATCCCCCCACATGCTGGATGTCCTGGCTAATGCCGGGCATCACATTGGTGTATCATTGGCGAATCTGTCGATAGCCCTGGATCCGGATGTGGTTTATCTAGCGATGGAGCCACAAATGGCATCACGGATATTACTGGAACGCGTCACGATGAGTTTCCAGGCGTACCGCCTGAAGCTCACGCCACAATTGACGCCCTTGATGTTCCTGACCGAGTCAAACCGTATGTGGGCATTGGGTGCCGCTGGTTTTGCGGTTAACAAACTCATTGATATTCTGGCGGCAAATGCCGATGGAGAATAAACGGTTCCCCCTCTCGACCGATTGAAAGGGGAAAAATCAGCATCATATTTAGCGAACACGCTCACCGCTGTCGGCAAAAAGCAGGCACTGGCTGGCGTTGATCCCCAGTGATACGCTGTCGCCGGTTTCATAGCGTTTGGCTTCTCGTTGCTCAATAACCAGCGTGTTCTCCACACCAATATCCAGATACAGATAGTTGGTATGACCCAATCGCTCAGCAAATGTCAGCGATGCCGTAAACTGACAATCGGCGCCCATCGGCTCGACAAAATGTTCAGGCCGGACACCCAACCACACATGCTGTCCTTCTTGCAGAGTATGGCTGAGTGGTAATAGCAGATTATCAATGTTCAACTCCGGTAACCGTAATCCGACATGGCTCTCATGATTCGAGGCGACAATCGCTTTGATGAAATTGATTTTTGGCGAGCCAATGAATCCCGCCACAAACATATTATCCGGATCGTGATAGAGCGTTAACGGTGAGCCTACCTGCTCTATTTTTCCTAGTCGCAACACCACAATCCTGTCAGCCAGCGTCATCGCTTCCAACTGATCGTGCGTAACATAAATCATGGTATTACCCAACGACTCATGGAGTTTGGCAATCTCAATACGCATCTGTAAACGCAGTTCAGCATCAAGATTCGACAAAGGTTCGTCGAATAAAAAAATGCGCGGCTGACGAATAATCGCCCTGCCAATGGCCACTCGCTGGCGTTGCCCGCCAGATAAGGCTCTTGGCAGCCTGTCCAGTAACTCTGTCAAATGCAATTTTTCCGCCGTGGCTTCTACTTGTTGTCTCACCTCGGATTTGGGCCGACCGGCGACTTCCAGCGGATAGCTCAAGTTACCGCGCACCGTCATATTCGGGTACAAGGCGTAAGACTGGAATACCATCGCGATGCCGCGTTCCGTTGCTGGTTGATGGGTCATATCGACACCATCAACGCTGAGTTTACCGGCGGTTATCTCTTCAAGACCGGCAATCATACGTAACAAAGTGGACTTGCCGCAGCCAGAAGGCCCGACGAAAACGATGAACTCACCACTTTGAATTTCAAGATCGATACCATGGATAACATGGACGTTATCATAAGATTTTTTGATAGAGTTGAGCGCTACATTCGCCATAATCTTTCCGCTTACAAGGTGAGTCCCATATAAAGGGCATTGCTGCGAAACAGCATCCGAAAGCCCATCTTCTCGTAAAAAGCACTAACCTTTTCATTTCTTAGGCTTACGCCCAGATGTACACCGGTCACCCCTTGGGCTCGCAATGCATCAAGTTCAGTTTCTACCATTTTTCGCCCCTGCCCGCTTTTCTGTGCAGAGGGTAAGATATTGATGTGTAAATGTGCGGGGTAGGCGTCAGTGAGTTGCGGCGAAGCGCGTTCAGGTTGGCGGATAAACGCCAGAATATTTTCATCCAAAGGTTTCGTCGCCGGGCGGTCACGGTATTTCTCCTGCAACAGAGGCCACCATTCGGCCTCAAGCCGTTGCTCAAAATGAACGGTATGGCGCGCCGCGACCACATAGCCCAACGGTTGAGCATCCTCACAGAGTACAAAAGCCAGTTCAGGCTCAAAAACGGCATAAGGCACTGAGAAACGTAATCCTGGATATTGGGGATCACTGTAAAACGCAGTGGCATCCTGTCCGGCATCTGCTGTTTTGAGACAAATGTCATAGAGTGCATCCCAATCATTTTCCTTGGCGTGCCGTATCACTAGAGAAGATGAGACCATCGTAAACTCCCGTCCAATATGAGCAAAAAATACGAATTTCTAAACTAAAGAATGATGACTTAGTTTGCAATATATAATAACTCCAACAATTCACATTTTTTTAACTTGGTATCAGATCACACTCCTGAACAAAATAAAAACGAATTATTTTTCCTCACTCTTTATGAGAAAAACCGTGCCAGGCCCGTTATCCCCTCCTTGAACCATTGATGCGTCAGATTTAACATCCTTTTCAGGAATAAGATTTTCATATTTAAAAACATACAGTTGATTAAAATAAGGTTATTAAAGAGAATAGTTATCTGGTTACAAGGGCCGATAGACCACATCCTGATGACATAGCTCACCAAACTGGTATTTAACACTGAGAATTAAGTTAAAAACAGCGATTCGATGCAAAAATTAACATTATCAGTATAGCAAATAAGCTATTTGACTTTATTTTGTATATAAAGTAAGTATTGAATGGTGGATGGGTAGTGTTCAAACATTCACCTCTTTGCAAAGCAAAGGATACGCTTTTGCCATCAGAAAAAGGGATACTAACCCTGTGTTGGAGGAAAGATACACCATGTCTACAACCACGCTCGTTTTGAACATGTCACGCCCGCCACGGAACAAACATCTGCTACACCTGGTTTTCTCGTTACTGGCTGTCAGCTTATCCAGTGCAATCACTATCGGCAGCGCACAAGCAGAAAACATCGCCGTTTGGGACATCTACAACTATCCGGCACAAACGGCGGTTATTGATCAAGCCATTAAAAACTTTGAGGCACAAAACCCCGGAGCGAAAATCACCCGATCTGTGCATGCTTTTGAAGATACACGCATTCCATTGAAACTGGCGCTCTCCTCAGGAGATGGCCCTCAGGTCGCACAGGTCAACCAGGGCGGCGGCGATATGGGTGCGCTGGTCAAAGAAAAATTGCTGTTCCCAATGGATGGATATGCCAAACAGTATGGGTGGGACACACGCTTCCCAAGTGCCATTCTCAAACGCAACCGCTGGTCTGACACACAGGATTTTGGCAGCGGTAAACTTTATGGCGTCGCCAGTCTGGGAGAAATGGTCGGTCTTTATTATAACAAAGCGCTGCTGGACAAAGCCGGCATACCGGTGCCCAAAGATATGACAGAGCTGGAAGCTGCCATGGCCAAACTCAAGGCACAAGGCACGGTTCCCATGATGCTTGGTCTACTGGCTGGATCAGTGGGTCCACAATTGCTGTCTACGCTCTGGGAAGACCAGATTGAGAGCTCGGATCGTAAGACACTGGACAATTTGATCTATGACGTAGGCGGCACATTTAAAGATGCAAAACTCGAAAGAGCTGCACAGATGATGCAGGACTGGAACAAAAAAGGTTATTTCTTTCCCGGCTATGAGGGTATAGCGAGCGATGATGCTGCATCGTTGTTTCGTAACAACCAGGCGGCATTTTTCATCAGTGGCACCTGGTATATGGGGCAATTTAAAACCAATAAAGATATTCACTTCGCGGCGTTACCGCCTTTCGATGGGGTGAAAGCACCGTTGATGGTAGGCGGAACGGATCTCCCATTTTCCATTACCGTCACTGCAAAAACCAAGGCGCAGAGAGATATCGCCGCAAAATACATTAACTATATTGTGTCAGATACGGTCGCCAACGCCTGGTTAAAAGCCGGGTTCCTTCCTGCATCGACAAACAAGGATGCAAAAATACCTACCAATAATCCGCTATTGGCAGATGTCTATCACGTGTGGGTCAACGTCAATGCCAATAATGGTTTAGGCCATTACGTCGACTGGGCTACACCAACAATGGGTGATGCGCTCAAGGCTGATGTGCAGCTCTTGCTGGCCAATCGCCTGACACCGAAACAGCTGACCGAAAAACTTGACAGTAATTACCAGCAGTATCTCAAGTCAGTCAAACATTAATAACGTGCCAGATAACCTGCTGCACCGAATAGATTTCACCTTTTTCATTGAAATAGTGCGCCATCGTGCGCACTCAGAGTGAATGCTGAAATGAGGCGGTTTTTTTAATGCTTAATAAGTCCAGGATGCGAAATCTGCTGTTCATTTTGCCCTCAATGACGCTCTATACCGTGTTTCTTTTACTGCCGCTGGTTTTCTCGTTATGGGCAAGCTTTACAGCATGGGATGGAACCTCATGGCCAATATTTGTCGGGCTACAGAATTTTGCGCATATGTTTGCAGACGCTACCTTCTGGATATCCATCAGCAATAACGCCCTGTTGCTCCTGTTTTACACTTTGTTTCCGATCATCGTTGGTCTGATACTCTGTAGTTTTCTCAACGATACGCGTAGTGGCGTGGAACGCAGTCTGCTACGTATTCTTTTCTTCCTGCCATACATCATGCCCATGGCCGTGCTCGGTGTCGTGTGGCGTTGGCTCTATAATCCCGCCTTCGGCCCTATCGATCAGATCTTGCGGGCCATGGGTCAATCCTGGCTGGCCTTATCCTGGTTAGGTGATTTTGACTGGGCACTCCCTGCGGTAGGACTGGTTGCCACCTGGTATTTCTTCGGCTTTTGTTTGGTGCTCTTTATGGCTGGTCTGCAACGCATGGATCCTTCTTTGCTGGAAGCGGCTGAGTTGGATGGTTCCAGCAGACGCCAGAAGTTCATGCGCATCACGTTGCCAGCGCTTCGTCCAGAAATTCGTGTCGCTACTCTTCTTACGGTGATTGCAGGAATCAAAGCCTTTGATCTGGTGTATGTAATGACCCATGGCGGCCCGGGCACATCAACGCTGGTGACCAATATATACATGTATCAGCAAGGCTTCGACCTGCATCATTTTGGTTACGCTTCCGCTGTGGCCATCATCGGTATGGTGATGGTGTTTATTCTTAATGGATTGATTCATTTGGTTCTCAGGGAGCGTCACTGATGCATAAGACATCACGTTTTTCACGTGTAGTGATTTGGATTGTTGCGATAATGACCATCCTGCCGTTTTTGCTGGCCTTGATTACCTCATTCAAAACCCAAAGCGAGCTGTTTCAGGGTGTATTTACGCTGCCAGGCAGTTTTCACATTGCCAATTATCTCTCCGCCTGGCGTGAGGGCCATTTTGAAGTGTATTTCCTTAACTCGGTTCTGGTGGTCTTCCCCGTGATTATCATCAGCGTGCTGGCAGGCATCTTGTCAGGTTTTGCTTTTGCATTCTTACGTCTGCCGGGTAAAAAATTGCTAGGGTTCCTGCTATCACTTGGCATGGTACTGCCCACTGAAGCCTTTATTATTCCGCTCTACCATGAACTGCACTGGATGGGACTAACCAACACTTATCTGGCGTTAATCCTGCCACAGGTGGCGCTGTCTATTCCTTTCAGCACATTGATGGTAGCAACCGCCTTTCAGCAAGTACCTAAAGAACTGATTGAGGCGGCGGTGATGGATGGCGCCAAACGACAAAAAATATTGTGGGGGATTCTGGTCCCCGCCATTTGGCCGACGCTTTCCACTCTTTCTCTGCTGCTCTTTATCTGGACATGGAATGAATTCTTGATCCCACTGATTCTGGTTAACGAAGAAGAATTACGAACGTTGCCCATCGGTATGATGTTTTTCCAGAACAAAAATACCTTAAACATTCCGGAACTGATGGCGGGTGCAATGATCGCGATTCTGCCCATCGTCGCCATCTTCCTTGTTTTTCAGCGTAAGTTTATCAGTGGTGTAACGGAAGGTGCGGTGAAATAGGACGGAGTGGCAGACCAGGGGAGCAAACTCAACAAACACCACTACCATGATGCCGCCAACAGCGATAACGCATTTCAAGCATCATTTTCATCATGTTGTTGGGTTGAGCAAAATTGTCTTAACCATTTGACTGAAAGCTAAAAAACCTGACATAACACGTTAGTGATCGCTAAACTGCTCTCATGGATAAAGAAAAAGATCTCCTCAAAAGCAAACGTAACGCGCTGCTGTTTTTACTGACCGCTGCGGCACTATTCATTACGACATTGTTTCTCCAGCCTGATGTCTGGATTCTGGGATTGAAAGCCATTGCAGAGGCAGCTATGGTCGGCGCACTAGCTGACTGGTTTGCTGTCGTGGCCCTTTTTCGTCGTGTTCCTCTGCCTTTTATTGGCAGACATACCGCGATTATTCCCAGAAATAAAGATCGTATTGCTGATAATCTAGCCGCATTCGTGCGGGAAAAATTCCTTGACCCCGCCTCCCTTACCGAACTTATCCGTCAGCATAATCCCGCACAAGTCATAGCCGACTGGCTTTCGCCAAAGAATGCAAAACGGCTCAGCCGCTATTTACTGCGTATGATGGGTGCATTCCTCAACATCACCGATGATGTGCGTATTCAGTCATTTATCCGGCAGGCAGTTTCTACCCTACTGGATAAGCTGGATCTGTCGAAAACCATGTCCGCCATGCTGGAGAATATGACCAAAGATGGCCGCCATCAGGAATTGCTTGATGCGGCAGTTTTGCAATTGATGAAATTATTGAAGCAACCTGCCACCCGTGACGTTATCTCACGACAGATCGTGATTTGGTTAAGGAAAGAACATCCGGTTAAATCCCGAGTTCTGCCGACTGAATGGTTAGGTGAAAATGGCGCAGAGATGGTATCGAATGCCGTTGCCGCTGTGCTGGATGATATTGGCGAAGACCGTGATCATGCTTTTCGTAAAAGTTTCGACCGCGCGGTTGAGACATTTATCGTTCGACTCAAAAGCGATACCGCGACAGCCTCCAAAGCTGAGGAAATCAAACATTACCTGATGAGCGATCCGACGCTGAACAACTACATTGCGCAACTATGGACAGACCTGCGCGACTGGCTCAAACAAGACATAGCGGGTGGCAACTCTCTGCTGCGTGAACGGTTGAATGAATCAGCTCTTTGGTTGGGCAAAACACTGTCTCAGGATGAGGCGTTACGCGCCTCATTGAATCACCACCTGGAACAGGCGGCAAACAAAATGGCACCGGATTTTGCTGAGTTCCTGACGCTACACATCAGTAATACCGTAAAGGGTTGGGATGCAAAAGAGATGTCGCACCAAGTTGAATTAAATATTGGTAAAGACCTACAGTTTATCCGCATCAACGGGACCATTGTCGGCGCGACCATAGGCCTGGGTCTCTATCTACTCTCCCAATTACCGAGGGTCGTTCATCTCTATTTCTCATAAGCCATGGATATGCGGTTTTTTCACACCCGCCTGACAGAAAACCGCAGTCCAACAGGCTGCGGTAGACGAAATGACAAATTTACTTAACGATTTTACTGAATGCATCCACAGCCAGAATCGCATTGGCAACGTCTTCAGCAGAGAGTTTCGGATTAAGGTTACCCAGGGTGTCACCCTTGCCCCCCGCCAATGCCCCCACTTTCACCAGATTTTCGAAAGACTCATTTTCAAGGTGCATCTCTTTTAGCGTCGTTGGCATCTTGATAGCACGATAGAAACGAATATAGCGGGCAATTTTTTCATCCGGACGCTGCTCAAGCACCATTTGTGTCAGAGTACCGTAAGCCACTTTCTCACCGTGTGTCAGGTGATGAATATCACCATCAATTGCCGTAAATCCATTATGGATAGCATGTGCTCCTGCCAGACCTGCATTCTCAAAACCCAAACCGGACAGCAAAGTATTCGCTTCCACAACAGCTTCCACTGCCGGTGTCACCAACTGCTGCTCAACGGCATTGTAAGCACTGAGGCCATAGGTCAATAACGTCTCCTCACAGGCTCTCGCGATAGCCATACCAGCAATAGAAGGATCACCACCAACCATAGACAATGCGTGTGAACGCTGAACAGCCAATGCCTCAACATACGTTGCCAGGCCATCAGCAATCCCCGAAGCAAATAACCTGACCGGTGCTTGTGCACAAATATGCGTATCGACCAGAACCAGATCAGGATTTTTATCATAGAAACGATAACTGTCGAATACCCCGGCATCGGTGTAAATAACCGACAACGCACTGCAAGGCGCATCCGTTGAAGCAACAGTGGGAACAATGGCAACACTTTGCTTTAACTCATCTGCGATAGCCTTGGCGGTATCCAACGTTTTACCACCACCAAACCCTACCACCAGATTGGTTCCCTGCTTACTACCAATAGCGGCAAGGCGCGTGATTTCGTTGCTGGAGGCCTCACCATTAAATCGTTCATAGTGAAATTGAAGCTTGGATACATCAAGTGACAATTTAACGCGATCGCCAATAATTCCCCATACGATGTCATCAGCAATCAGTAAGGCGTTTGTCCCCAATGTCTGGAGGTATTTCCCAAGCTCATCAATGACGCCACTGCCCTGAACGTATTTTCTTGGTGAAGAGAAGATAAATTTACTCATGATGTTCACCTTGATATTGGTTAATGGAAGAACGATGAAGCGTAATTATTTTTTGCACCACCAGACAGATAAGAGGGACTATTTGCCGGTTATGTTGAGAAGAGAGGTGATGCACAAATCCTGATCGAAGATGTAGCCACTACATAGAAATATTACTCTCTATTTTTATTAGTTGCATGATTGACAAAGAAAAAGGTGATACTCCAAATTCATCGCTATTACCTATCAAATACATCTATAAAATCGGCTATCTCTTCATTGTGGTTACCGTAGAATGCTCTCTATTAAGAACGCGACGCACAACAAAGAGTAGTAATAAGTAGTCAGCTCGCGGTTAGCCATCACGTTATCATTATCATTCAGGAGAGCATCATGTATAACTTTCAACGTTACCAATCCAAAGAGCTGGCGCTGGCTTATATGAGCGGAAAACGTCATGACTTGTCACCAGAAGAATTTCTGCAACAGTTGAAAACTGTCGATACGTCTTTTCAGGCATTGCTGAAAAACGGCCAGTCAAATGCAAACCTAACGATGGTTAAAGCCTTCTGATCCAGGCTGTATGCCTCATTTATGCCACGGTAGGAAAGTGATCACGTGAGGAAAGCCAACACACTTGCGGTTCGGAGTATAGCGGGGGATAGAATAAAAAATGAACCAACCTGGGTTGATGGCAATCAGGCCTTCATTATTGTGAAAGCCTAAAGGATTCATAGGGGCGTTTTTCTTTGCTTAAATTTCCCAGTCGTCATTATAGCGCTTGGGTTTAAACTGAATGATATCCCCCCGATGTAATCCATTCAGTGTAGCGTCATCATGAGCGACCTCTGCTTCTATCAACTCACTATTGTCGTCAATTTTCAAGGTCAGACGGGTCAATGCGCCCAATGGACGAATATCCTTCACTACCACGGGTTGATAATCTACATGCGGTTGTCTTGCCAACACAACTTCATGCGGACGAAACAGGATAGATTTATCGGACTCACGCAATGTTAGCCGGTTGCTATCTCCCAGGAAGTGATAGACAAATTCACTGGCCGGGTGATTATAAACCGCATCGGGTGAACCGATTTGCTCAATTACTCCTTTGTTCATCAGCACGATACGATCAGCCACTTCCATCGCCTCTTCCTGATCATGCGTCACAAAAACCGAGGTTAAATTGATCTCTTCATGCAGCCGGGATAACCAGCGACGCAGCTCTTTACGCACTTTGGCATCCAGTGCGCCAAACGGCTCATCCAGTAACAAGATCCGGGGTTCAACAATTAATGCCCGGGCTAATGCAACGCGCTGACGCTGTCCACCGGAAAGCTGTTCCGGATAACGTTCAGCCAGCCAATCCAGTTGAATCATATTGAGCAGTTCATGCACTTTCTTGTCTATTTCACGCTTTGTTGGCCGAATATGTTTAGGTTTCATACGCAAGCCGAACGCGATGTTATCGAATACCGTCATATGCCGGAACAACGCATAATGCTGAAAAACGAAGCCGACATTACGATCGCGTACATCATGCACAGAGACATCTTCACCATGAAACCGGATGCTGCCGCTATCTGGTTTTTCCAGCCCGGCGATAATGCGCAACAATGTGGTTTTACCACAGCCGGACGGCCCCAGTAATGCGACCAGCTCACCGCTCTCAATCGACAGGTTGATGTGATTCAATACCTGGAACTGACCAAACTGTTTATTAATATTGTTAACCTCAATGCTCATTTTTGGCCAGCTCCTGTTGTTGCTCTACCTGTTTGATTAAACGACTTTCACTCCACTGACGCAGCAGCAGTACCACCAATGACATCAACAGCAGCAGGATAGCGACGCTGAAGGCAGCAACGATGTTGTATTCGTTATAAAGAATTTCGATATGTAGCGGTAATGTGTTAGTTAACCCGCGAATATGTCCGGAAACCACCGAAACCGCGCCGAACTCCCCCATAGCGCGGGCTGTACACAGCACTACGCCATAAATCAACGCCCACTTAACATTGGGTAGCGTAATATGCCAGAACATTCGCCACCCATTGGCCCCCAACAGACGTGCGGCTTCTTCTTCCTGTGAGCCCTGCTGTTCCATCAGCGGAATCAATTCCCGTGCTATATAAGGCAGCGTGACAAACAGGGTGGCCAGCACAATGCCCGGGACGGCATAGACAATTTCCAGATTATGTTCAACCAGAAAGGGATAGAGTTTGCTTTGCGCACCAAATAACAGTACATACATCAACCCGGTGACCACCGGTGACACGGAAAAAGGCAGGTCAATCAGTGCCAGCAACAGCGTTTTTCCCCAGAACTCAAATTTAGTCACACACCATGCAAGGCATAACCCGAAAATCATATTGAGAGGAACGGCAATAGCCGTTGCCAGCAGTGTCAATTTCAGTGCCGAAACGGCATCCGGCTCGGAAATCGCATCCCAAAAGGCCCCCAGCCCGTTATGCAATCCCTCGGTGACGACCATCAACAGCGGCAATACCAGCACCATGAAAAAAACTATCCAGGCCAGCACAATCAAAACATAAAACGTCGCCGGGCGTCTGGGGGAAATCTGCACGCTGGCAGATGTCGATATAATCTGATCCACGATGAAATCCCTACAACTTGGGTTGAATATGACGTTGCAAAATATTAATCAGCAACAACATAATGAAAGAAATCATCAGCATGAAAACCCCGATCCCCGTCGCACCTTTGTAATCGTACTGATCGAGTTTGGATACAATCAGCAATGGCAGTATTTCTGTTTTAAAAGGGATATTCCCCGCGATAAACACCACCGAGCCGTACTCCCCTATGCCTCGGGCAAACGCCAGCGCAAAGCCGGTCAGCCAGGCCGGTAAAATGGCAGGGATCAATACATGACGAAAGGTTTGCAACGGCCCCGCCCCCAGGCAAGAGGCGGCTTCTTCCACTTCCTTGGGAATATCAGCCAGCACGGGCTGTAAGGTCCGGACGACGAAAGGTAACGTAACAAAAATCAACGCCAACGTAATACCAAGGCTGGTATAGGCGATCTTGAATGGAAACAGTGCCCCCACCAGTCCCGTGGGTGCATACAGCGAGGTTAAGGCAATTCCGGCGACGGCTGTCGGCAGGGCAAATGGCATATCGACCATGGCATCAATGATCTTCCGCCCCGGGAAGGTATAACGTACTAATACCCATGCCAGCAACGTGCCCAAAATGCCATTGATAAAGGCGGCCATCAGCGCCGTGCCGAACGAAAGCCGTAACGAAAAAAGCACCTGACGGCTGGTGATTAATTCCCAGAACTGAATCAATGTCAGTTGGCTGGCATACAGAAACATCGTCGCCAATGGAATGAGAACCAACAGTCCCAGATAGCTGATGCTAAAACCTAACGTTAGTCCAAAACCGGGGATCACCGGTAAAGCGCGTCTCGACATAAAAAACCTTTGATTATCATGCGCAGGAGGATATCTCAGCCATAACCCGCATAACAAAACTGTCCATAACAGCAGCAGTTTTATGCATTGAACAACTTATTTGTTGATTTGTTTGAAAATGCTATCGAACACACCACCATCGTTAAAAAACCGAGACTGTGCTTTTTTCCAGCCACCGAATTCCTTATCAATGGTAACCAGTTGTACTGGAGCAAACTGGTTTTTGAACTCCTCAGCAATCTGGGCGTTACGCGGTCGATAATAGTTTTCGGCGATAATGCGTTGCCCTTCATCACTATAAAGATAGCGGAGATACGCTTCCGCCAGCTTTTGGGTACCTTTACGTTCAACAACCTTATCCACCACCGCGACTGGCGGTTCTGCCAGAATAGAGAGTGATGGTGTAATGATTTCCAACTGATCTCCACCCTGCTCTTTCAGAGCGAGATGCGCTTCATTTTCCCAGGCAATCAGTACGTCGCCCAACTGACGCTGGACGAAGCTGACCGTCGCCCCACGGGCACCGGTATCCAGCACCGGTGCATGGCGGTACAATTCTGTGACAAACTTCAGCGCGCTCTCGTCATTTCCGCCAGGAAGATGTTTGGCATAAGCCCAGGCGGCTAGAAAATTCCACCGTGCGCCACCAGAGGTTTTCGGATTCGGCGTAATGACCTCAACGCCTGGTTTAATCAAATCGTTCCAGTCTTTAATATGCTTGGGATTCCCTTTGCGTACCAAAAACACAATGGTTGAGGTATAAGGGGTACTGTTATCCGGTAAGCGCGATTGCCATTGAGGATCGATCAATGGCCGATTAAGATTCAATGCATCAATGTCGCCCGCCAGCGCTAACGTCACGACATCCGCCTGCAACCCATCAATAACCGCTCGAGCCTGTTTACCCGAACCGCCATGCGAGTCTCTAATTGTGATGCTCTCACCGGTGGTTTCTTTCCAATGCCGGATAAAGGCAGCATTATATTGCTGATAAAGCTCACGGGTTGGATCATAAGAGACGTTCAACAATTCTGTTGCCGCAGAGACCACACTGGAAAACAACAGTGTGGCTGTGGCCAATGAAAACACCAGACGGCGCATTGACATGCCTATCGCTCCTCAAAAAACACGTATTTTATCCACCTGTAGAAAATCCAGGTTAATCGGCCATTGCCATGAGCATGACTGGTTTTTCCTGAGTAGATCCTAGATAAAATTAGTCCAACATCTATACAGAATTACATCAGCACTCTTTTCAGTATGTTGGTTATATAGGTGTGTGGAAGGGACAATAGAGGATATAGGAAGGTGGCAAAAATACTGTTTAGCGATAATTTATACTATTGGGTTATATTATTTGCCATATATTAATAGTTTTGAGTCTAAGATAATTAGCATCCACTCTGAGTGGTCTATTCATCTTCATCCAATTGAAGCGCTATATATAACAGCAGCCGATCATCAAAGTTGGTCAAATCCAGCCCAGTCAGTTCCGAGATACGATTCAAACGGTATTCCAGTGTATTACGATGAATAAACAGCGCCTTGGCTGTCACTCCGGGCTGCACATTATTACGAAACCAGGCATGTAATGTCCGGCGTAATAGGCCATTTCCATCCATTGCTTTGAGCTTGGTCAACGGGCGAACCAGCTCATTAGCCTGCCAGCCACCACGCAAACTATCCAGCAACACGGGCAATATCAGATCCTGATAAAAGTAACTGCGTTGAGCCGGCATACGCTGCTTGCCAACACTCATCGTAGTCCGTGCGGTGCGGTAAGAACGCGCGATACTGCCAGGACCGGAAAAATAATTCCCTAGCGCCAACCGGACCCGTAAGCGACTGCCATCTGCCATGCGGGAAAGCAAATTATCAATGCGCCGACGATGTTCCTCCGCATCCCAACGGCCATAACTGTTAAGTGCAGGTTTCAACACCACCATTTCTGTCAGTGAAACAATAGCAATCAGGTTGTTGCGCTCCGGCGTCGTCAGTAGAGTTTGTAACTGCTGAAGCTCATCCATGGCGCTATCCACACCCAATTGTCCACTATCGACTTCCACTACCGCTACAACACGTGGCTGATTAAGATCGATCCCCAATCGTTGCGCCCACTCCATCAGTGCCGGTGACAACTCGTCAGTCCGGATCAGGTTCAAGACCAGCTCTTCGCGCAAACGACTATCCTGTGCCAGGATATGCAGCAAACGCGCCTGCTCCAGCATCATCTCGGCAGCCATGCACACCAGCTCGCCATACTGGCGCAACTGCCCGGGATTACCGGTCAGACCGATAACGCCCACGATTTCTCCGTCTATCCTCAGTGGCAGATTGATGCCCGGCCGTACACCATGCAGGTGACGGGCAACTGCTTCATCAATGTCGACGACCCGCCCTTGAGAAAGCACCAACAATGCGCCTTCATGTAACTCACCGACACGCTCCTGGTCACCACTGCCAATGATTCGACCCCGCGCATCCATCACATTGATATTACTATCAATAATTTGCATAGTACGTGCAACGATATCCTGTGCCAGACTGGCATTAAGATGATAGGTCGCCATTTCAACCTCAGAAGGGGATTGACAATTGCACCATCATAATGACAGCAATAGCCTCATACATTGTGCAATTACACAGAAAGTGTCACATCAGGTAAGATTTGCAACAGACATCACAAATATGTTCAATGAAGAACCGGGCACAGATGTGCCCGGAAATCAGGAGGGTTGATTACTGAATTAACAAATAGAGATCACTGTCACCACGGCGGATGTTTAACGCCAGGACCGATGGTTTACTATCGAGTATCTTGCGCAATTCACCAATATTGCCGACAGGCTGCTGGTTGACACCCAAAATAACATCACCTTTTTGTAGACCGATACGCGCGGCAGCAGAACCAGGTTTAACCTTGTCTACCTTCACGCCTTTGTGTCCATCTACCTGGGTATTACTTAATTCCGCGCCTTCAATGGCAGAATTCAAGTTCCCGGATGCCACCTTCGTCTGACTACTCTGCTGTAGGGTCGCATCCACGGAAAGTGTTTTCCCGTCGCGGATCAATCCCAGCGTCAGTTTAGTCCCTACCGGCAGAGAACCAATCTGAGCCCGCAGCGCGGCGAAACTACTGATAGTTTTACCGTTCAGGGAGACAATCACATCACCGGCTTTAATTCCGGCTTTGGCGGCAGCTGATTTCGGTTGCACCTGGCTGACAAACGCCCCACGCTGGGCATTGACTTTCATCGCTTTGGCCAGATCAGAGTTAAGTTCGGTACCGAGGATACCCAATTCACCGCGTTTCACCTCACCAAACTCCACCATCTGATTGGTCAGGTTTTTCACTATGTTGCTGGGAATGGCAAAACCGATACCAATATTACCACCACTGGGAGCCAGAATAGCCGTATTCAAACCAATCAATTCACCATTAAGATTGACCAGCGCACCGCCGGAATTTCCCCGATTGATTGCCGCATCGGTCTGAATAAAATCTTCATAATTCTCAATATTCAACCCGCTGCGCCCCAACGCAGAAATAATCCCAGAAGTCGCGGTTTCACCCAGGCCATACGGATTACCAATCGCTACGGCATAATCCCCGACACGTAATTTATCAGAATCCGCTATCTTGATAGCCGTCAGGTCACTAAAACCTTCAAGCTGAATTAACGCGACATCTGACTGGGGATCTTTACCGATAACTTTAGCGTCAAACTTACGGCCATCATTGAGACGGACCTGAATCTTGTCAGCATTTTGCACCACGTGGTTGTTGGTCACCACATAGCCTTTCGCTGCGTTGATAATCACACCTGCACCCAGGGCTTCAAAAGCCTGCCGCTCAGGTGCGGCAGAGTTGCCATTCCCATCGCCCCCCTGACACATGGGTGACGACTGAAACGGCGAACCATCCTGACAGAAGGGTGAGTTTTCGCCAAAGAACGGCTGTAATTGCTGCGTTACGCTACCTTGGCTGACATTGGTATGCCCACTTACATAAATATTGACGACAGACGGCATCACTTTTGCCAGCATGGGTGCCAAACTGGGGAGCTGTTCACTGGCAGAGGCAGTTGAGCCCGCAGCCAGAGCAGGAACGGTTCCCATCGCCATCGCCAGACTTAAGGTTAATGCACTCAGAATCAATGATTTTTTTTTCATAGGGATATATCTCATAGTCAATCAATATAGGGGATCTATGGCCTTCTGCAGCGGTCATACTGTATGTGAGGTAACTATGCACAACCAAAGTCCATTCACGCAATATAGTGAAGAGTAAGGAAATATTGTCCATATTTACAAAACTTATCTTCGTGATAATACTCCGTTTCAATCGGCTGCCATCAGGCGTCTATATTCATCATAGGCATATAAATCGGTCATGCCACTGATATAATCCTGAATCAAACGGGCACGATAATAGTACTCGCGCATTTCTCGCTCTTTCGCTGGCAGCCGTTGCAGGCCCTTCAATGCATCCAGGTAAGCCAGACAATGTTTACGGGAAAGTTTGTGATAAAGCCGGGTTTCAATGGGGAAACATGAGTGGCGATTCTCTTTTGCCAACTGACAAAAATCACGGTAAGACAGATCAAGCAATGGACTATAAATATCCAATAATCCACGAATAACGCGATAGCCTTGCAACTCAAGTTGCTCGACTTCATGATTATTAAAAACGAACTTTCTAGCGACATCTTTAAACATCTTTAATAAACGGGCATTCGGACCCTCATCTTCCAGCAGTGCGTGATTGAATTTTCCAATAAAAACATCGGAAATATTATCAATAAAACGCATCGCGGCGTGCGGCACCATCTTTCCAACGGTATAAACACGCAGATACATGAAGAACTGATCGTTAATTCGCCGTTTTCTCTCTTTATAAGCTCGTTCTACTGTAACGCTAAACAAATCTCCGGGCCGACTTTCCCCCCAGCTTTCACGCAAATAGGTATAAAGCTGCTCAACAGTGAGAATGTTTTTCTCTATAGCATCTTCCAGATCCGCCACACAGTAAGAGATATCATCGGCGGCTTCCATAATATAAGTCATAGGGAATCGGTGATATTCGCCCAGAGAGAGTTCTCGGCGCATCTCAACGATGAAAGGCTCTTCCGCCAGATAATAGCCCGGTTTTTTCATGAGGTAGTCGTATTCTGTCGGGATCTCGCCCAGCCAATATGCCGGGCGGGTATATTTTAAGATGCCACCTACCTGCCCATAAGTCAGATTCAGCCTCAGCAAGGTATGTACCAACCGTATAGCCTGGGCATTCCCCTCAAAATTACTCAAATCCTGGCGAATATGGCTACGCAACTGATCATAATCATCATGCTGAAGCAACAGGCCATGAACGCTACATTGATCGTCACGAGGATTGTCGGCGCCTAAATAGGCGACATCCAGTCGTTTGCCAAACCACGCATTGATTGCAGCTTCACCAAAATGCCCAAACGGAGGATTACCGATGTCATGCATCAGGCAGGCCATTTCCACAATGCTTTCAAATGGCGTTTGCAACGCAGCCAATCCGGTTAATTCCAACAGATTTCCCCGCCGCATTCTCTCCACAATCTCTTTGGCGATGTAACGCCCGACCTGCTGAACTTCCATTGAATGCGTCAAACGGGAACGAACCGCCGCATTACGTTCCAACGGAAAGACTTGTGTTTTCTGCTGTAAGCGCCGGATAGCAGCAGAGTTGATAATCCGTCCACGATCACTTTCAAACTGACGAATAATGGCATAATCATCCTCAGCCACAACTGGTTTACTAAAAGGCCGCTGAAAATTGATCTTTTGCGAGAAATCGATATCAGACATGCTGTTCTCCATGTAAAACCCCTGTCAGGGTGATAACACGTCAGACCGGACGATACAACCGCATCACGTGCGCTCTATTCGCTTCAGCCATGATAAACTAAGCACTATGACACTCCTGTTATTTCTACCAAATCTGTGGGGAATCCTATGAAAGTGGGCATTATTGGCGCAATGGAACAAGAAGTTACCCTGTTAAGGGACCAAATCCAGAATCGTCAGACTTTCCAACGCGCTGGCTGTGAAATTTATAGCGGTCAATTACACGGTACCGAGGTTGCCTTACTGAAATCGGGTATCGGTAAAGTCTCAGCCGCATTAGGCACCACTCTGTTGCTGGAACACTGCCAGCCTGATGTTGTAATTAACACCGGTTCTGCTGGTGGGCTGGCTGCCGCGCTCAACGTAGGCGACATTGTAATCTCTGACGAGGTGCGCTATCACGATGCCGATGTGACAGCTTTCGGTTATGAAGCTGGCCAGATGGCAGGCTGTCCGGCGGCGTTTGTGGCCGATACATCGCTTATCGCAGTGGCACAGGACGCAATTGCCACACTGCGGCTGAATGCCGTACGGGGTCTGGTGGTTAGCGGCGATGCTTTCATTAATGGTGCCGAACCGCTGGCGCGCATCCGTCATCTCTTTCCACAGGCCATTGCCGTTGAAATGGAAGCAACCGCCATCGGTCATGTTTGTCACCAGTTTGACGTACCTTTTGTCGTCGTCCGAGCCATTTCAGACGTAGCAGATCAGGAATCTCATCTCAGCTTCGATGAATTCCTGTCCATAGCCGCCAAACAGTCTACTCGCATGGTGGAAACCATGTTGCAGATGCTGGCACAACGCCAGTAACCCCAAGCCGGCTATGCCCTGAGCCAAGCCACGGCGAACTCAGGACATAGCGGCTGCCAACCAGTAATGGAAATGCAATAGTGCGATTTACTCGTTTGAATTTTCCCTTCCTGAAAACCACGATGCTATTGATCAGTGTCTTCTGGTTCTCTCTGGCGCAAGCTGCTGCCTTGCGAGTGATTACGCTGGCTCCGCATGCAACGGAAATGGCCTACGCTGCCGGGATGGGGGAACAATTGGTGGGCGTCAGCGCTTGGTCAGATTACCCACCAGAAGCAAGAAAGCACGAGCAGGTTGCCAGTTGGCAGGGAATCAACATCGAACGTATCCTGTCCCTGAAACCTGATGTGATACTGGCATGGCGTGAAGGAAATCCACAACGACCATTAGACCAATTGGCTTCCTTTGGCATCAGGATTGTCTATCTCGACCCCGCTACGCTGGAAGATATTCCCCGTCAGTTGGAACAACTTGCATCGTACAGCCAACATCCTGACATCGCACGGCAATCGGCACGGGCTTTCCGCCAGCAACTAGCGGATATACAGCGGCGCTATGCGCATCGCACACCTATTCGGGTATTCCTGCAGTTTGGCCGTCAACCACTGTTTACCGCATCGAAGAAAACGCTACAGAGCCAGGTTATCTCATTATGTGGAGCACACAACGTATTTGCCGATAGCGCTATTCCCTGGCCGCAGGTGAGCCGAGAACAGGTGATAATGCGTCAACCACAGGCGATTGTGATCAGTGCACCACCGTCTGCCGTAGCCAGTACCGTTACATTCTGGCGACCTCAACTCAATATCCCCGTCATTGCCGTCAATGAAGATTGGTTTAATCGCAGTGGCCCACGCTTGCTACTCGCGGCCCGTCAATTGTGCGAACAGCTATCCGAGCTAACATCACCATCCGCCAGAATCGAGTAGGAGGCGGGATTGCTCCCGCCGTCCTCTCACACCACCGTACGTACGGTTCCGTATACGGCGGTTCATTGTTAACGCTGGAACTGCCGCTGAAGTTCCAGCAGTGATAATAATCCCGCTTCTGAGAACCACTTCTTCGGGAACGCATGGTTCATGTGGCTCGCACCCGAGTTCCACCACGGACCCCGTTGATTGCTCGCTGATATCCACGCTTTCTCCTCTGTTAACCCTCTTCTCATTAGCATTCTTGCTCGGGCATACGACCTTTTACTGTTTCTCCATATCAGGCAGCGAAGTTTCCGTCGTATCCAGCCATCCAGCTCTTCCAGGCATCCTTTTACTTCCGTTAGTCCAAAGTAGTTCATCCAGCCCCGCAACACTGGGTTAAGCTCTCTGAGCACTGTCTTTACCGATTGAGAACTGTTCCCCGTCGTAAGCCTGCGGATTTTATCCTTCAACCGCGAGAGACTGCTCTTCGAGATCTTCAACTTCGTTATTTTGTGCTGGGTGACACTGTACCCCAGGAACTTCCTTTTCCACGGCCTGTCCACCGCGCTTTTATGAGCGTTTACCTTTAACCTGAGTTTATTTTCCAGATAGTGGCTTATCTCTTTCATCGCGTGTTCGCCTGCCTGACGACTGCATACATAGATATTACCGTCGTCCGCATACCGGCAAAACTTGTGGCCTCGCCGCTCCAGTTCACGATCAAGGTCCGTCAGTAAAATGTTCGATAACAACGGCGAGAGCGGGCTACCTTGCGGCATGCCTTCCCGTCGCCTCGTTATTTCACTCCCCGCGGCCCTGTCCGCTTCCAGATACCGCCTGATCAGCTTGAGCAACCGTGTGTCTTTGATTTTCCAGCTCAACCGCGCCATCAGGATGTCATGGTTAACCCTGTCAAAGAACTTTTCCAGATCCAGATCGACCACCCACCGTCGACCACCTTGCATATAGGATTGGGCTTGTTCCACTGCCTGTCCCGCATTCCGGCCCGGTCGGAAGCCGTAGCTGGAGTCTGAGAACTCGGGCTCATAATAAGGCGTGAGATGTTGTTGGATAGCTTGCTGGATCAGTCTGTCCACTACCGTCGGAATACCCAGTATCCGTACCCCTCCATCTGGCTTGGGGATTTCTACCTGGCGTATCGCCTGCGGGACATGGTTCCCTTGCAATAAAGCCTCTCTGACGCTTGCCCAATGTTGCTTCAGCCAGCCTTTGAGTTCACCAACGCTCAGGTTATCTACCCCTGCCGCGCCTTTGTTCTCCACGACTCGCTGGTAGGCCAGCATCAAGTTGCTTCGGGTTATCACCGCTTCCATACTCAGCGGCACTTCCGTTTTCGTTTGCTCACCTTTCGCCGTGTACGTTTCAGCACCCACAACATACCTGCACGAGCTCCGCTCGCCTCCTTCTGTCCGGGCTGCGGTTGCCCGCACTTGTGCATCATCAACGTCCATCGAGATAAGGCGTCCTAATCACGGTTATCAATGTTCAGCCCTTCATGGTGCCGGTTTTGCATCACTACTACGGCCTCGGCTGACTTCTGTTGTTCCCTCCCAACACCTCACGATATCGGTAGCACGATGGCAGAACAACAGATCTCCCGGGGTAATTCGCGCGACCTTCCTGCTTATGCCTGTCAGATTTACGTCACAGCGTTCCGTGCAAGTATTGGGCTTTGACGATATTGGCCGTCTTACCCCGCTGTGCCGCCTAATCTGCTTCCTGTTCGTCAGGCCAGCATTTTGCCTTCAGCTTCCTTCAGATCCCACCTCACGATGAGCACCCTTGCCGTTCGGCTAACACTTCCCCTTGCCGGGTATGTAGAGGACTTTCACCTCCAAGTCACCGGTTTGACCACCATAGCCAAACCAGTTGCGCTCACGCGCAACGCGCCGTGCCCGGCGCACCAATAAAAAACCCGTGCACCTGTCGAGGTAACACGGGTTTTACTGCGGCATACAACGCGATTAAATGCTGAAAGACGATCCACAACCACAGGTCGTTTTGGCATTAGGGTTCGTCACCACAAAACGGGAACCTTCCAACCCTTCGGTATAATCTACCGACCCACCGATAAGATATTGCAAGCTCATTGGATCAATAACCAGCGCAACGCCCTGTTTCTCAATAGTCATATCACCTTCGTTTACCTTATCATCGAAAGTGAAACCGTACTGGAAACCACTACAACCACCACCGGTAATGTAAACCCGAAGTTTTAAATCTGGATTTTCTTCATCAGCAACCAGAAGCTTCACCTTCCTGGCCGCTGCATCAGTAAATTGCAGTGGTAGTGCTACCGCTACATCATCACTCATTTTTCTTACTCCCAACCAAATATCAGGTGGCTTATACCAAACCCAATTGGATTCATTATCTAATAGCCCCCCGAAACGTTCAAGATTTGATCTCGCTCATGGCAGAAGCATCTTCTTTCATGCTGGCTTCTGTCTGAACCTGACGTTGAATAGTATGGGCAAGAATAGAAGAATAGAGCGGTTTACCGCCAAGAAACTGGGCAATCAACGTGGCCCCCAGGCAGGTAATAATCATTGGCAGAATGAGCTGATAGTTATCCGTCATTTCCAGTACCAGTACAATGCCAGTTAATGGCGCGCGCACTGACGCGGCAAACAATGCCCCCATTCCTGCAATGGCAAACGTCCCAGCCCCCAAACCATAAGCGGGAAACAGCAAACCGCAAGTCATGCCAAACGCGGCACCCAATAATGTTCCTAGTGATAACATCGGGGCAAAAATCCCGCCCGGCGCACCGGAACAGAAGCAAAGCAACGTCATCACGACCCGAACCAGAAATATCACCAGCAGCATACCCACACCATAATGTTCCGCTGCCGCAATCGGGATCAATTCAAAACCGCCACCGGTCACCTCACTAAAGAATAGCGAGAATATCCCGCATAGACCGCCAACCAGTAAACCAACGACCATGAATCGTTTGAGGCTGCGACCGTGAAACCGGATAAAACGGTCCTGCGACCATAACACCAGGGCATTAAATAGAACACCGACGGCACCAAAAATAATGCCAAGCAACAAATAAAGCCATAGGGTATTAACGGGGGCGGAGGAAAGGCGACCGATATTAATGACAGCTACCTCACCATTGAACATGCGAAAAACAACACTGGACATGATGACGCCAATAAATACCGCTTTGATGGAGATAAGATTATAGCGAAACTGCGGGCGCATCTCTTCGATGATAAACAGAATCCCGGCCAATGGCGCATTAAAGGCTGCCGCCAGACCTGCCGCAGCCCCTGTCGCCAGTAAAGAATGCCTTACATCAGCCCGTCGAAGTGGTAACAACTCAGCAAACATCCCACCGATATTCCCCCCCAATTGAACTGTCGGCCCTTCGCGACCAAGAACCATACCCGCGCCCAGCGAGCACAGACCGCCAAAAAATTTCACGGGCAACACTCGCCACCAACGTACCGGGCGCAGTTCTTCCAGCGCGCCTTCAATTTCCGGAATACCCGAGCCCCCGGCTTCCGGCGCAAAGGTGCGCACCAGGTAGTACCCCAACATCGCCAATAACGCCGAAAACAAAAAAGCTACTGGCCACACCAACCATGAATCTGTCAGTTGTGTTAATACGGACATTCGGTGATGTTGTACCCAGTTAACCGCCATATCAAACACAACGCCGACGATTCCTACCAATGTACCTACAAACGCAGCCAGAACCAGAATGATAACCGGCGTTTTATCACGTCGCAGAATCTGACGGATCGCAGCATTACGGGCAGCTGCAGATAATAAAGGTGAAGTGACTTTAGACACGCAATAAACTCGGCTTGATACACAACGATAGACAAGTCGACCATTCTAATTGCTAATGACGCCTTCTGCCCAGCGCCGATTTTCAACACTTCCACTTTCATAGATGTACGTCAAGGTTGGACAAAAATTTCACTATGGCAATGTGTTGATTAGAATGACACTATTCTCGATGGACAAAAAATCAAGTCAGGAACCTGCAATGAATAAATCTGAAAGTCTGTATGCCGCAGCCCAGGAGCTAATTCCAGGTGGCGTAAACTCCCCGGTGCGCGCATTTAACGGTGTCGGCGGTGTGCCGCTGTTTATCGAGCGGGCGGATGGCGCCTATCTGTATGATGCGGATGGAAAAGCCTATATCGATTATGTCGGTTCCTGGGGACCCATGATTCTGGGTCATAATCATCCGGCGATCCGTCAGGCGGTGATCAGTGCTGCCGAACGAGGATTGAGTTTCGGAGCGCCTACGGAAATGGAAGTCAATATGGCCCGGCTGGTCACCTCGCTGGTCACCAGTATGGATATGGTACGCATGGTGAACTCCGGTACTGAAGCCACTATGAGCGCTATTCGCCTGGCTAGAGGTTTTACCGGGCGCGATAAGATCATCAAATTCGAAGGTTGCTATCATGGCCATGCAGATTGCCTGTTAGTGAAAGCCGGTTCTGGCGCTTTGACGCTAGGTCAGCCCAATTCACCCGGAGTCCCCGCCGATTTTGCTCGCCACACCCTCACTTGTACCTATAATGATTTGGCCTCTGTTCGTGCGGCATTCGAACAATATCCGACTGAGATTGCCACCATCATCGTCGAACCAGTGGCCGGGAACATGAATTGTGTGCCTCCGTTGCCAGAATTCCTGCCTGGATTGCGTGCGTTGTGTGATGAATTTGGCGCCTTGTTGATTATTGATGAAGTGATGACGGGCTTTCGCGTTGCACTGGCAGGGGCACAAGCCCACTATGGCGTTCGTCCTGATCTGACCTGCCTGGGGAAAATCATCGGTGGCGGGATGCCAGTGGGCGCGTTTGGCGGCCGCCGAGACGTTATGCAAGCGCTGGCGCCGACCGGTCCGGTATATCAGGCCGGTACACTGTCGGGGAATCCTATCGCAATGGCGGCTGGTTTTGCCTGCCTGACTGAAGTTGCCAAACCAGGTGTGCATCAAAAACTCACCGCACTGACCAACCAGTTGGCCGAAGGATTACTTGTCGCCGCCAGAGAAGAAGGTATTCCGCTGGTGGTAAATCACGTCGGAGGGATGTTTGGATTATTCTTCACCAACGCAGAGCAGGTCACATGTTATCAGGACGTGGTGAAATGTGATGTTGAACGCTTTAAGCGTTTCTTCCATTTAATGCTGGATGAAGGCATTTATCTGGCACCTTCAGCCTATGAGGCTGGCTTTATGTCACTGGCCCACAGCCAACAGGATATTGAACACACCCTTCAGGCAGCACAGCGCTGCTTTGCCACATTGTAAGACGATTACAGGGCGCCCACGCGCCCTGTTTGTCTGTGTTCAATGAGACTGATGACGTAACAGCCAGTGAGCCTGGCTGCTACTGACTGCGATAATTACCTACCACTGCACCTGAAGCTTTACTTCCCAAACATCTGTTTTATCCAGCCAGGAACACTGTCACTGCCTTGGTCTGGTTGCGCACTGACGGGTGCTGGGTGTGTTGTTTGGCTGGACTGACATAACGCCTGCGGATTGCTCGTCCACACCGGTATTACCTGCCCGGCACTGCTGCCGTTACAAATGAAGTTACCGCTGCTGTCCACTGTCATGCTGCTAATACCTTCAGGCGGAGTCAGCATCAGCGGCAACGGCGTCTCATTTTCCAGATAACGGCGATAGATAGTCAACGCACCGTTAGCCCCCGTCAACTTGGCCGGACCGTTGTTATCACGTCCAACCCAGGTAATTGCCACCTCTTTACCATCGATGCCGGCAAACCAGCTGTCACGCAAATCATTAGTTGTCCCTGTTTTGGCTGCCAGATGGTATTTACTGAACTTCGCCATCAACGAGCGAGCCGTGCCGCGTTCCACAACCTGTTGCATACCATACAACGTCAGATATGCAGCTTGTGCCGGTACCACTCTTTCCGCCTGTGGAAAGCTCTGATAAAGCACGGTACCATCTTCTGCGATCACTGAACGCAACGATGACAATGGCGCACGATTACCACCGCTGGCAATCGTCTGATATTCCTGAGCAACTTCCATTGGTGTCAGGCTGATAGAGCCCAGTAACATCGCCGGAACAGGCTGAATCACACTTTTTGGAATCCCCAGAAGCTGTAAGGTAGCGCTTATCTTATCCAGACCAACCGCCATACCAAGATTTACCGTCGGTATATTGAGCGAGCGTGCCAGAGCATCAACCAACATCACCTGACCACCGTAATCCCGATCGTAATTTCTTGGTTCCCATACCGTGCCATTCGAAAGCTTAATGGATAGCGGTTCATCATCCAGAATAGTATTGAGTCGGTATTTATCCGGCATGCTTAATGCCGTCAGATAGGTCGGCGGTTTCGCCAACGACCCCACCGGACGCCTAGCCTGCAAGGCACGGTTAAACCCGGCATACTGGGTGTCAGCGCCCCCAACCATCGCCCGAATCTCACCGCTGAAGCGGTCGACAATCACCATTGCCGTTTCTAGATCTTTCACATTACGGGCCGCTCTCAGCGCCGGAATGCCCGTTTCCACCGCTTTCTCTGCCGCATCCTGAGCGACGGGATCAAGCGTAGTAAAAATTTTCACGCCAGAAAGATCATTAGCGCGATCCCCGAGTCGCTGCTGTAGCTCCTGGCGGACCAACTGCATAAAAGCCGGTTGCGGGCTGATGACGCCGCCTTTCGGCTGGACACCCAGCGGACGAGCACTCAGCAGATTGTAGAGCTCCTCATCAATAATCTTCTGATCCTGCAACAGACGTAGTACCAGATTACGACGTTCAAGCGTCAATTTTGGGTTGCGCCAGGGGTTATACAATGACGCCCCTTTCACCATGCCCACCAGCATGGCCTGCTGGTCAAGGCTTAGTTCATCCACCGGACGGCCAAAGTAATACAGGCTCGCCAGCGGGAACCCTCGAATCTGATCGTTACCGCTTTGTCCCAGATAAACTTCGTTAAGATACAACTCCAGAATACGATCTTTGCTGTAGCGGTGATCCATAATCAACGCCATATAGGCTTCATTTGCCTTACGCCACAGCGAACGCTTGTTGGTCAGAAACAGGTTTTTCACCAACTGCTGGGTCAGGGTGCTTCCCCCCTGCACTGTATGGCCGGCGATTAGGTTGGCCACCAACGCACGTCCGATGGAATACAAGCTGATACCATCATGCTCATAAAAATGCCGGTCTTCGGTGGCAATCAGCGTATCCACCAATAGATCAGGGAAACCAGCTCGCGGCACAAATAGGCGTTGCTCCCCATTTGGCGACTGCAACATGGTGATCAACTTCGGATCGAGACGGAAGAACCCGAAATTACGCTGATTATCCATATTCTGGATTTGCGACAACTGATCATTGCTGAATATCAGCTTGGCGTGGATCTGTCCTTCTTTGCCATCGGGGAAATCAAAAGGACGACGCAACATCTCGATGCTGTTTGCCTGAACAGTAAACTCACCAGGACGAGTAATCCGGTTGACATCTCGATACTGCATACCCTCCAGCAGATTGACCATCTCTTTTTTGCTGTAGGCCATACCGGGTTCAAGGTTGACCATGCGACCATAAACAGCGGCAGGCAACTGCCAAACTTTGCCATCAATACGACTGCGGATTTCGCTATCCAGATAAATACCGTAGACGGCTATCACTACAGCAAAGATCAGAGACAGTTTGATCATAAGCCCCAGCCAACGCCGCTTCTTACGAGGTTTGCGTGTCATGTTTTTCCCGTTATCATCACCATCACCATCGTCGTCATTATCGTAATCATCATCGTACTCGTCGTAATCATCATCATAGTCGTCATAGTCGTCATCCCTGTGACGTCGTACCGTCTGCTTACGTGTAGGTTTTCGTCGTGACGTATTTCCTTTGCGTCCGATAGGTTCGCGATCATCCCGAGACATTACAGTAACTTCTCCATCCGATTACTAACAGCCACGGGTGTTATAACCTGGCCGTCTACTCTGTATCCCCACCACCACACAAGAAAGGGGGAAACATCTGAAATTAATGATTTTGATATTTTTTGGTCCGTCTGGTCGGTACGGCATTGGCCGGATCATCGGGCCAGACATGTTTGGGATAGCGCCCTTTCATCTCTTTTTGCACTTCCCGATACGCCCCCTGCCAAAATGCAGCCAGATCACGAGTAATCTGCAATGGTCGCTGCGCCGGAGACAACAGCTCCAACACCAGTGACACCCGCCCGTCCGCCAATTGCGGACTTTGCTGTTCACCAAACATTTCCTGTAACCGAACAGCCAGAGTGGGAAGTTTGTCCTCGTAATAACAAATAGGCAGTCGGCTCCCACCCGGCACAGTGTAATAGCTAGGCAATGCGTTATCCAGCCGTTGCCGCTGCGACCAGTTAAGCAACCGCAGCAAAGCGTCGCTCAGATCAATTTGACGAAGCGCTCGCAGATCGCGCACACCAGACAGTGAAGGTAACAACCACTGCTCCAGCGTCAGCAACAACGTTTCGTCATCCACTGCTGGCCACGCCACTTCCGGTAACCACTGCCGGGCGCACTGGATCCTCGCCCGCAACTGTAATGATGCAGCATCCCAGTTCAGAACTGATAATCCCTGCTCTCGCAGCCAGTTCAGCATAGCCCGCCGGAACTCGTCATCAGAGGGTTTAGCCAGTGGCTGCGTGCGTAACGTCAGGCACCCAACCTGACTGCGTCGACTAGCGCGCAGAGTACCCTTTTCTTCATCCCAGTGCACAACATTGAGTTCGTTTAACAAGCTCGGTAACTGCTGCGTCAGTGCATTTATCGCAAGCGGTAGCGCCAAGAGACCCCGCGCGTCGGCGCTATTATGATTTTGCATGAGTGACGGGATGATCAACCACTCAGTTGCCGAGAGGGCATCATCGGCCGGTATCTGGGCACCGATACCATTAGCCAGCAAATAACGCCCATCCTGACCCCGTCGCCGGGCAATACGATCAGGGAAACCAATCGCCAACAATGCCGCAGCCAACGCCTCATTAATATGACCATGCCCACCATTAACACGTCGGATAAGCTGCCGGGCTCGGTGTTGCCAATGACTGGCAGGCCGGTGCAACCAATCTGACAGATTCAGTGATCCACTGCGTGGCGGCTCTTCGATAATAGCCACCAGCATCGCCGCGGTTGCCAGCGCATCATTATTCTGCCCCGCAGCCGTATACAACATGGTGGCGAGGCGGGGATCACAACCTAGCGACGCAATCTGACGTCCAGTAAAGGTCAGTTTCCCTTGTTGGTCAGTAATGGATAACTGATGCAACAGTTGCCTGGCCGCATTCAGCGCGGGTACCGGCGGCGTATCCAACCAGTCAAGCTGATTCACATCATGGCAACCCCATTGCAACAAATCCAGCCACAGACCGGATAAATCACTGTTAAGAATTTCCGCTTCACTTTGGCTGGTAGCCCGTTCAGCCTGCTCTTTGGAAAACAGGTGCCAGCAGACGCCAGGAGACAAACGCCCCGCCCGACCCGCACGCTGAGTCATGGAGGCCTGGCTGATACGCTGGGTCACCAGGCACGTCAACCCACTTTTCACGTCAAACTGAGCGACTCGTTCCAAACCACTGTCTACCACGACACGGATACCGTCAATCGTCAGACTGGTTTCTGCAATATTGGTAGCCAGCACCACTTTACGCCGCCCCTCCGCCGGGACCCGAATCGCTTTTTGCTGATCGCCGAGGGTTAACGCACCATACAGTGGGCAGAGATCAGTATCCATCGCAACCCTGTCAACCAACATGGCATGAACCCGTCTAATTTCCGCTACACCGGGTAAAAATACCAGTAACGATCCGGTTTCGTCCTGCAACAAACGGTAAATCAGGCGAGACATTCCCTCTTCCAGCCGCTCTTGCGCCGCCAACGGCCGATAATGTCTAACAACCGGATAAGCGCGGCCTTCGGATATCACATTGCCAGATTGCGGCAATAAAAGAGAAAGACGTTGATTATCCAGTGTAGCGGACATAATCAGCAGTCGAAGATCGTCCCGTAACCCCCGCTGAATATCCAGCAACAGGGCAAGCGCCAGATCGGCCTGTAAGCTACGTTCATGAAACTCATCCAGAATCACCAGCGCAACACCCTGAAGTTCGGCATCCTGCTGCAACATCCGGGTCAGAATACCTTCGGTCACCACTTCCAGCCGGGTGAACTTACTGATACAGGTTTCCGAGCGCATGCGATATCCCACCGTTTGTCCCGGTTCTTCCCCCAGGCTTTCGGCCAGACGCCAGGCCACACTTCTGGCTGCCAGACGCCGTGGCTCCAGCATGATGATTCGGCCGGAAAAACCGCCCTGTTGCAATAGTTGCAACGGCAACCAGGTAGATTTCCCTGCACCCGTGGGGGCATGCAACATGACCTGGGGCGAGGTGTGCAGCGCATTGATGACATCCTCCAGCACGGCACTGACAGGCGGTAAACTCACAGGGACTCCGTAATAATTAACTTTAAGCGGCTGACATTGTAGCATCGGAAAGAACCAGAACAGAGAGCTTGACATGAACCCTACTTCCCGTCTGTTTTTTGCCCTATCCATACCGGATGACATCCGTCAGCAGATGATCCGCTGGCGTGCTGAGCATTTTTTGCCAGAGGCCGGACGACCCGTCGCCGCTGCGAGCCTGCACCTGACACTGGCGTTTCTGGGTGAAATCAGTGAACGAAAATGCCAGACGCTACGCGACCTGGCCAGTCGTATCCGCCAGCCAGCATTTACAGTGACAATCAACGATACTGGACAGTGGCCGCGTTCGGGTATCGTCTGGTTGGGCTGTCGTCAGGCACCACGTGGACTGTTGCAGTTAGCCGAGTTATTGCGCTCACAGGCGGCTCACAGCGGTTGCCATCAAAGCAGACAACCGTTTCATCCGCATATTACACTGCTACGAGGTGCCACACGCCCAGTGGCATTGCCAGCAGAGACCTTTTCCTGGACAATCCCGATGACTCACTTTTCTCTTTATGAATCGCTGTATGAGAATGGGCATACCCGCTACCAGTCATTATCAAGCTGGTCACTTACCTCCTGAGAACACACTATAAATGGACTACTCGCCCCGCCTGCAACCAGCAAGACTGATTAAACGTTACAAACGCTTTCTTGCCGATGTGATCACCGCCGATGGTGAGGAATTGACGCTGCATTGCCCCAATACAGGCGCCATGACCGGATGCGCCACACCTGGTGATACCGTTTGGTATTCCACTTCCAATAATCACAAGCGCAAATATCCCCACACCTGGGAATTGACAGAAACACAACAGGGAGACTGGATCTGCATCAATACATTACGTGCCAATACGCTAGTACATGAGGCGTTATTGGCTAATCAGATACCCGAACTTAGTGGTTACAGCACGATGAAAAGAGAAGTTCGTTATGGCTCGGAAAACAGCCGGATCGACCTGTTATTAAAAGCACCCGCAAAAATTAACTGCTATATTGAAGTTAAATCTGTCACGTTATTGCAACAAGGATGTGGTTACTTTCCCGATACGGTAACACTGCGTGGGCAAAAGCATCTGCGCGAACTGCAATACGTAGTGGCCAACGGCCAACGGGCAGTTCTGTTTTTTGCTGTGCTGCACTCAGCAATCACTCAGGTTTCCCCAGCTCGACATATCGACCAGCGATATGCCGAATTATTCGTTCAGGCACAGCGTCAGGGGGTTGAAATTTTGTGTTACGGTGCATATATATCTCCCAATGGCATTATCTGGGGACATCGGCTACCGTTGTTCAATAACGTGACAACCACAAGCTGACGCCCTGTTGTACGTTATGTATCATCTAGCGAGAATACGTCATTCCTCACACTTTATCAGGCCAGTGTCAGGAATCATTGCCAACCTAGCATCCATCTGTTATTTATAGCGGCCTGTTTTTTCCCCTCATGGGGAGCGATAGTGCGTGTCGTGTTATGTAGGAGAAGCAACATGCAAGAAGGGCAAAACCGTAAGACATCCTCTCTGAGCATTCTCGCAATTGCCGGAGTGGAGCCGTACCAGGAGAAGCCGGGCGAAGAATACATGAACGACGCTCAGCTGTCTCATTTCAGGCGTATTCTTGAAGCATGGCGCAACCAACTCAGGGATGAAGTGGATCGAACCGTATCGCACATGCAAGATGAGGCCGCCAACTTTCCCGATCCGGTGGATCGTGCCGCTCAGGAAGAAGAATTCAGCCTTGAACTGCGCAACCGTGATCGTGAACGTAAACTGATCAAAAAAATCGCTAAGACATTGCAGAAAATTGAAGACGAGGACTTTGGTTATTGTGAGTCCTGTGGTGTAGAGATTGGTATTCGCCGTCTTGAGGCCCGTCCTACTGCCGACCTGTGTATTGACTGCAAAACATTGGCAGAAATACGCGAAAAACAGATGGCAGGGTAATTCGCCAAGCGGGAAAGCAAATGCTTTCCCGCTTCATTTCAACACATGTCTCAATGCAACATAAGTATGTCCGAAAGGCAGTATTATATCGGACGTTTTGCTCCATCCCCGTCTGGCGATTTACATTTCGGCTCTTTGGTTGCCGCTCTGGGCAGCTATCTACAAGCGCGTGCAAACCACGGCCAGTGGTTGGTGCGAATTGAAGATATCGATCCCCCACGTGAAGTACCTGGCTCAGCCAACCGTATTCTTAAGCAACTAGAGCATTATGGTCTGCTGTGGGATGGTCCAGTCGTTTACCAATCCCAACGTCATGACCTTTACCTTTCTGCCTTGCATCAACTAAAGCAACAAGGTCTGTGTTATTACTGCATCTGCCCCCGTCAACGTATTCAACAGATTGGCGGTCACTACGATGGCTATTGCCGCACACTTAACCGGGGCGCCGATAATGCCGCGCTGAGGCTACGGCAAACGTCACCTATATTCAGTTTTTACGACCAGTTGCGCGGTGAAATCCATACCGACCCGGCACTGGCCAGTGAAGACTTTATCATTCATCGGCGAGATGGTCTGTTTGCCTATAATCTAGCGGTTGTCGTGGATGATCACCAACAGGGTATCACCGAGATTGTACGTGGTGCAGATTTGATTGAGCCGACAGTACACCAGCTAACGCTCTATCGGCAATTCGGTTATACACCGCCATCGTATGTGCATTTACCACTGGTATTGAATACATTTGGCGATAAATTATCCAAACAGAACCACGCTCCTCCACTCCCGGACGGCGATCCCCGTCAAATTTTGATACAAGCGCTGGCATTTCTATGCCAGCCGTTGCCTGAATGCTGGCGGGATCTCAGTCTAACCATGCTGCTAACATGGGCTATTGCGCACTGGTCGTTATCTTCAGTACCCTCAAAAGCGATCATTCCTGCGCCGAAAATCACATCAGCATTCTCAAAGGGCTGAGGGTGAGCTATGATTAGCCGCTATTTTTATTGTACTGTTAATTCTTCATCACTATCGAGGTGTATTATTTTTACCCGAGTAGCTAATTTTTGCCGTAAAGTACTGAATCGTGAAAACGAAATGGCTGAGTCAGGCACAGAGCCCCAACCGCTGACGGTAATCCCGCGTGACCAGCACACTATTTCACGCCGTGACATTAGTGAAAATGCACTGAAGGTACTTTATCGCTTGAACAAAGCGGGCTATGAGGCTTATCTGGTCGGTGGTGGTGTACGTGACCTGCTTCTGGGTAAAAAACCCAAAGACTTTGATATCACCACCAATGCCACACCAGAACAGGTACGTAAACTATTCCGTAATTGTCGGCTGGTTGGCCGCCGTTTTCGTCTCGCTCATGTGATGTTTGGATCTGAAGTGATTGAAGTCGCTACGTTTCGCGGCCATCATGAACAAAACGGGGAACCGCAGATAAAAAATGCCGCGCAGCGAGACCAGAATGGAATGCTGCTGCGTGACAATATTTTCGGCACCATTGAAGAAGACGCTCAACGGCGTGATTTCTCCATCAATAGCCTCTACTACAGCATTTCTGATTTTACGGTACGCGACTACACCAATGGCCTGAGTGATTTACGTCAGGGGATTATCCGTATGATTGGTGAACCGGAAACCCGTTACCGTGAAGATCCAGTGCGAATGCTACGTGCTGTGCGTTTTGCCGCCAAACTGAACATGAAGCTCAGCCCGGAAACCGCAGAACCGATTCCACGGCTGGCAGCATTACTGCATGACATTCCCTCAGCACGGATGTTTGAAGAGTCACTGAAACTATTGCAAGCTGGCTATGGTTACCCCACTTACGTGATGTTGTGTCAGTACCAACTGTTCCAGCCTCTATTTCCCCTCATCAGCAGCCATTTCACCGAGGAAGGTCAAACTAATCTGGAACGGATGATCGTTCAGGTACTGAAAAATACCGACCAACGCATTCAGAACGATATGCGCGTCAATCCTGCGTTCCTGTTTTCCGCCATGTTGTGGTATCCGTTGATTGAACATGCGCAGAAACTGACACAAGAAAGTGGCTTGGCTTATTTTGAGGCTTTCGCACTGGCAATGAACGATGTGCTGGATGAACAGTGTCGTTCATTGTCAATCCCGAAACGGATCACGTCGTTAATCCGCGATATCTGGCAATTACAGTTACGACTGTCGCGTCGTCAGGGGAAACGGGCTTACAAGTTGATGGAGCACCCCAAATTCCGTGCTGCCTATGATCTGCTCGCTCTTCGTGCTGACATTGAGCATCACCCGGAATTACAACGTCTAACGCAGTGGTGGGGAGAATTTCAGGTAGCACCACCTCCGCGTCAGCAAGTGATGCTCAATTCACTGGATGATGGCCCGACGCCGCACCGTCGTTCGCGCCGCCCACGCAAACGACCCGCTGCTCCTGGAAAATCCTGATGCCACGAGTTTACCTGGCGCTGGGCAGCAATCTGACTCACCCTTTGCAGCAAGTCAGTGCCGCGCTGGCGGCATTGGATGCCGTTCCGCAAACCAGACTGGTATGCTGTTCTTCTTTTTATCGCTCTCGTCCACTGGGGCCACAAGATCAGCCTGATTACCTCAATGCGGTGGCTGAACTGGACACTCATCTTACGGCTGAATGCCTGTTGGATCACACCCAGCGTATCGAACAGGAACAAGGGAGGGTGCGTAAGGCCCAACGCTGGGGACCACGGACACTGGATCTCGACATCCTGCTATTTGGTGATGCAATCATCAATACCGAACGCCTGACCGTGCCGCACTACGATATGAAAAACCGTGAGTTCATGCTCTATCCTCTAGCGGAAATCGCGCCAGAACTTGTTTTCCCGGATGGAAGCTCGCTGGCGGAACAGCTAAAACAAGTTCCCCGCAATGGTTTAATGTTGTGGCCCATCCCCAATACGCCTTGATTACTCTCGTTTTCAAAGTAAAACCGCAACGCTACCGCTCATTGTCAGCTTCCATTAGAATGTTTCTCCTTTAAGTGTTATCTACATTGACTCAGGAAAGTTGTCATGAAAACGACTACCCTATCCCATTTACGCCAGTGGAAGCTGGAACAAAAAAAATTTGCTTCAATTACAGCCTATGACGCTAGTTTTTCCCGGCTTTTCTTTGAACAAGGTGTACAGGTTATGTTGGTTGGCGATTCTCTTGGTATGACCTTGCAGGGGCACGACTCTACACTCCCCGTAACAATAGAGGATATCGTCTACCATACCCGCTGTGTACGCCGTGGAGCACCACACTGCCTGCTATTATCCGATATGCCGTTCATGAGCTGCGCCACCCAGGAACAGGCCTGTCTGCAAGCCGCCGAACTGATGCGCGCTGGTGCCAATATGGTCAAGCTGGAAGGCGGTAGTTGGCTGGTGCCCACAGTGCGTATGCTGACTGAGCGTGCTGTACCGGTTTGTGGACATTTGGGCCTGACGCCTCAGTCAGTAAACGTTTTTGGCGGCTACAAGGTTCAAGGTCGCGAAGAGGTGACAGCAAATCGCCTGCTGGAAGATGCACTGAATCTGGAACAGGCTGGGGCACAACTGCTGGTACTCGAATGCGTGCCAGTATCACTGGCAAAATGCGTTACCGAAGCGTTGTCTATCCCGGTGATTGGTATTGGAGCAGGTAACGTTACCGACGGACAGATTCTGGTGATGCACGATGCACTTGGCATCACGGGTGAACAAACGCCCAAATTTGCCAAAAACTTTCTCGCCCAGAGTGGGGATATCCGCGCCGCCGTACGCCTTTATGTGCAGGAAGTTGAGCAAGGGATCTATCCCGAAGATCAACATACCTTCCATTAACGCAGGAGAATTGGAGTGCTGATTATTGAAACACCTCTCATGCTGCACCGCGAAATTCGTCGCTGGCGGCAAGAAGGTAAACGTATTGCCCTGGTGCCAACCATGGGCAATCTGCATGATGGTCACATGGCACTGGTGGATGAAGCCAAAGCGCGAGCCGACATCGTTGTGACCAGCATTTTTGTCAACCCGCTACAGTTTGAACGGCCTGACGATTTATCCCATTACCCGCGAACCTTGCAAGAGGATTGCGAAAAGCTGACTCAGCGCGGGGTTGACCTGGTTTTTGCCCCCTCTCCAGACATCATCTATCCCAACGGGCTGGAACAGCAAACCTTTGTTGAGGTTCCAACACTTTCCCATATACTTGAAGGTGCCAGCCGGCCAGGGCATTTTCGTGGCGTGGCAACCGTGGTCAGCAAGCTATTTAATCTGGTTCAACCCGATATTGCCTGCTTTGGGGAAAAAGATTATCAACAGTTAGCGCTTATCCGTCGGATGGTGGAAGACATGGGTTACGACATTAACATCGTCGGCGTTCCTATAGTTCGAGCCAAAGACGGGCTGGCATTGAGTTCACGTAATGGTTATCTCAATGCAGAAGATCGCCAGGTTGCCCCCAGAATCCACCAGATCATGCTCTCCATTGTGGAGCAACTATCAAATGGCGACCGGGGGATAGACGACATGCTCACCCAGGCGGGGGCATCACTGCGCGATGCAGGGTTTACACCTGATGAGCTGTTTGTTCGTGATGCTGACACGTTGCAACCGTTAACGAGCGACAGCACCCGAGCGGTGGTACTAATGGCCGCCTGGCTCGGTAAAGCGCGCCTGATTGATAACCAGCAGGTTGATTTAACCGCATGAATTTATATACCAGGATGATAAACCGATGATACGTACCATGCTGCAAGGCAAACTGCACCGGGTGAAAGTCACTCAGGCAGATTTACACTACGAAGGCTCCTGTGCCATTGATCAGGACTTTATGGATGCTGCGGGCATTCTCGAATATGAAGCGATTGATATTTACAATGTGGATAACGGTCAGCGTTTCTCCACCTATGCGATTGCTGCCGAACGCGGATCACACATCATTTCTGTGAACGGGGCAGCCGCCCGTTGCGCCTGCGTTGGCGATAAGCTGATTATTTGCTCCTACGTTCAGATACCCGATGAACAAGCTCATGAACACCATCCGAAAGTAGCCTACTTCGCTGGTAATAATGAGCTACAACGCAAAGCGAAATCCATTCCGGTACAAGTCGCCTGATATGTAAAAAAGGCGGTGCAACACCGCCTTCTCGAGACTATTGATTCTTCAGGTGCGAAGACCACGTCCGCGGTCAATCAACCACCATACCAACAAATAAAAAATCGCAATAAAAGCGACCAATACTGTCATGGTCAGCACCAGTGGCACATCATTAATACCCAAAAAGCCATATCGGAAACCGCTGATCATATAAACAATCGGATTCAGTTTTGAGACAGCCTGCCAAAATGGAGATAATAATGTCAGTGAGTAGAACACCCCACCGAGGTAAGTCAGCGGTGTCAGCACAAACGTTGGAATAAGGCTGATGTCATCAAAGGTTTTAGCGAAGACCGCATTTAACAACCCAGCCAGTGAAAACAGCATAGCGGTTAATAATAAGGTGACCACAATCATCCACCAGGCATGAACCTGAAGTGGTACAAAAAACAGCGAAACTACGGTTACCAGCATCCCGACACAGACACCACGGGCAATGCCACCACCAATGTAACCGATGATAATGATATGCGTTGGTACCGGTGCAACCAGCAACTCTTCAATATTGCGCTGAAATTTAGCGCTAAAAAAAGAAGACGCAACGTTGGCGTAAGCATTGGTAATCACCGACATCATGATTAATCCGGGAACAATAAATTGCATATAGCCAAAGCCACCCATATCACCGATACGGGAACCAATCAAATTACCGAAAATAATGAAATAGAGCGTCATGGTGATAACCGGCGGTACCAGCGTTTGTACCCAAATACGGGCAAAACGAGTCACTTCTTTTATCCAGATACTCTGCAACGCCACCCAATACAAACCATTCATGCTTGATCTCCGTTATCATTTACCAGGGCGACAAACAGTTCTTCTAGCCGATTAGCTTTATTACGCATACTTAGAATCTGGATGCCCTGTGCGCTAAGCTGACTGAAAATACCATTCAGTCCTTGCTCACGCATCACATCCACCTCAAGTGTGGAGGTATCCACCAACTGATGTTTATATCCTTCCAGCCGGGGTAACGCGCTTTTCGCTGCCAGATCAAAGATGAAGGTTTCAGACTTCAGTTGCGCCAGCAATTGCTTCATTGACGTGTTCTCGATCAATTGCCCATTCTGAATAATGCCGATATTACGGCATAGCATTTCGGCTTCTTCCAGATAATGAGTAGTAAGAATGATGGTAGTGCCCTGCCCGTTCAGTTCTTTCAAAAAACCCCACATGGAGCGACGTAGCTCAATATCTACCCCGGCGGTGGGCTCATCCAGAATCAATAGCTTGGGTTCATGCATCAGCGCACGGGCAATCATCAGACGGCGTTTCATCCCACCGGAGAGCATCCGAGCGCGCTCATTACGCTTTCCCCACAGGTCAAGCTGGTTGAGATATTTCTCTGACCGTTCCATAGCCGTCTTGCGCGGGACACCATAGTATCCGGCTTGATTAATGACGATCTGTAATACCGTTTCAAACGGGTTGAAGTTAAATTCCTGCGGCACCAGCCCCAACTGCCGTTTGGCATTCACAATATCCTGATTAAGGTCATAACCAAATACCTTAACTTTGCCGGAGGTTTTATTGACCAACGAACTGATGATACCGATGATAGTAGATTTCCCGGCCCCATTCGGCCCCAGCAAGGCGTAGAAATCCCCAGCTTCTACGCACAAATCAATCCCTCTCAGTGCCTTGACTCCACCTGAATAGGTCTTGGTTAACGCCGACAATTCCAGTGCATATGTCATAAGAAAAAACGTACCTTATTATCAGTGAGTGCTTCAATTTTCGATGTTAAAACAGTATTGGTTGCTCTATATTACCTTGCTCAGTCCTTTGTTGTTACAGGTCATTTACTTTCATGAAAACGATTGAAACGATTATCGCCAACAACCAGCACTGGTCCGAAAAAATAGTGGAAGAGGATCCTGGCTACTTTGAACGATTGGCGTTAACACAACGTCCACGCTTTTTATGGATTGGTTGTTCAGACAGTCGCGTTCCGGCAGAAAGCCTGACCAGGCTTGAACCGGGAGAACTGTTTGTTCACCGCAATGTAGCCAATCTGGTTATTCATACTGACTTGAACTGTCTTTCCGTCGTGCAATATGCCGTAGAAGTACTGGAAGTCGAGCACATCATCATTTGTGGTCACTACGGTTGCGGAGGCGTAGAAGCAGCGGTAGAAAACCCTGAGTTGGGCTTAATCGATAACTGGCTACTGCATATTCGGGATCTATGGTATAAGCATAGCTCACTGTTGGGTGAACTTCCTCCCGAGCAACGCTTCGATAAATTGTGTGAAATCAATGTGATTGAGCAAGTTTATAACCTCGGACACTCCACTATTATGCAGTCCGCCTGGAAACGAAGCCAAAAAGTCATGATTCATGGCTGGGTTTACGGCATTCAGGATGGCAGATTACGCGATTTGGAAGTAACAGCCACTAGCCGGGAAACGCTGGAACAGCGTTATCGTCGCGCAATTTCCTCCTTGGTATAATACAACACACCCATCATTTTGTTGATGGGCGTTATTTACGCCGCCTGATCACTTGTGCCGGATATTCCACCAGGTCATCTGTACCTGACTATTACGGCACAATCTTACCGATGAAAGGCAGATGACGATAATGCTGAGCAAAATCAATACCATACCCAACCACGAACTCATCAGGAATGGAGAAGCCCACCCACTCAACCGGTACATTTACTTCCCTGCGCTCAGGTTTATCCAACAGGGTACAAATCGCCAGTGATTTAGGCTCACGTAATTGCAGAATTTCACGAACCCGGCTGAGAGTATTGCCAGAATCGATAATATCTTCAACGATCAATACATCTTTACCACGAATATCCTCATCCAGATCTTTAAGGATTTTCACATCGCGAGAGGAATTCATACTATTACCGTAACTGGATGCCGTCATGAAATCCACCTCATGAGAGACCTCAATTGACCGGCATAAATCCGCCATAAAAATGAAAGAACCACGCAGTAACCCGACCAAAACCATTGCACTACCGCTATTCCAGTAGTGCTCGCTAATTTGGCGGCCCAGCTCGGCAACCCGTGCTTTGATTTCCTGTTCGGAAATCATGACTTCCACCGTATGTTTCATCATACTAACAACTCATTGAGTCAAAAATATTCAGCATCACCCACCGGGCGATACGCCAAGGTTGATACGCAACCAGTGCGGACCATAAAAGTCTGGACGTGGAGTATAACAGAAAGGCTAAAACCACCCTATTCTCTCAAGGACGTTTTCATGAACCAATCACATATTGAAATTACCTATAAAATCAATGTACCACTCACCATTGACCAATTCACTGCACTTCTGGCGAAAACAACGTTAGGTCCACGCCGGCCACTGACAAATCGAACGGTTCTGGAAGGAATGCTGGCTCAAGCAGACTTATTGATTTCAGCTTGGCATAACGATGAGCTGGTTGGAATAGCTCGCAGCGTGACAGACTTTTGTTACTGCTGTTACCTTTCCGATTTGGCCGTCGATGAAAACATTCAGCATCATGGTATTGGTAAACGGCTGATCAAGGAAACGGCCCGACAATTAAGTCCACAGTGCAAAATCGTACTGCTGGCCGCCCCACAGGCCGTCGGTTACTATCCCAAAATTGGTTTTGAAAAACATACCAGTGCCTGGGTCAGCTCGGCAAACCAATTCATGGAATGAGATAATTAATAACCCATGTAGGGATAACGCAAGCACAATGGTGAAAATAACAGCGTTTTTACAAGATAATCAGGATATCGTTATCACCGAATAAAAGTGCGTAAAGCACATTGCACCATGGCGGTACAACGTTTTTCATATGCCTATACAACATGAGAGGTGCATTATGAAAACATTATCCAAAATTTGTGGTACGGCTATATTCATCACCTGCTTTTCCCTGATTGCCGCAATACCCGGGGCGGCGGCCCATCCGGAACATCAGCCACCATTTGCTACTGAAAACGGTGAAGGACACCCACCTTTTCCCCCATTTCAACCACCAATGCCAGCACTATATCAAGCTTCACTGCAAACCAATGATCCCGTACAGGCATTGAACAAACTGATGACAAATGTTCCCCAGGTCCAGGGGAAAACCTATGAAGTCAATATCAGCGTAAGGGAAATTCCGCCGTTACCACAGAAACCTAAGGAAGAAAAAGCAGGAAAATAATTCAGGGTCTAAGATAATTGAACTTGGCCGCGGTTAAATGGAATGCTTGTTATGAAAACGTCAGCAGCACTACTCGTCATATTCATGCTCAATCTGTTACCACCCGCAGTAGTGATTGCGGCACCTGGGCCTGGCGGACCAGGCCAGGCACCAATACCGCCACACCGTCATGAACCGGGTGTTTATGTTGACCATTTGCCCCCAGGAGTGGAAACTGTATTGATTGCCGGGTTAACTTATTATGTTCTGAATGGCATTTTTTATCAGCAAGAGCATGGACGCTATATAATCGTAACACCACCACCCGCTGCCAATGCCCTTTCACACCGTGGTCTGACGGTACTGGACATCAATGGCGAACGTTTTTATGTCAAAGATGGTTCTTACTACAAACGCACCATTAATGGTGAATATATCGAAGTTCCCAAACCAGCAGGGCTCTAATCTCCATCATAGCAGCCGAAATATGTCGTTTCGATATTTGCCATACTTCACTGCTATGTTCACCCGCTTTTTATCGGCTATATATCAGAATAAGTTTGAAACCATGCGGAATAACTGTGATAACGTCATCTGACGGTATCTGAAACAGGTTGAAACATGAAAAATTCGGCACTGGTGCTACTTCTGATCGGTCTTTTTAGCTTTTCATCCGCCAGTAAGGCACTCAACGAATTTGAAGCGGAGGATCTGGCTGATCTTACGGCTATCTTTGTATATCTGAAAAATAACTGTGGTTATCATAACTTACCCAACGATCAGATCCGTCGGGCACTGGTGGTTTTTGCCCAGCAAAATCGCTGGAATCTCGATAATTATAATACGTACAACATGATCGAACTGGGAGAAGCGAGCTATCGCGACCTCAGTGGCATCGCTATTCCTACGCCCCAAAAATGCCAGGCACTTGCTCAAAATTCGCTCAGTTTACTCGTCAGTACGCAGTAATTGAGCCTCCGCCTTTACATTGCATGAAATTCGACCGTGCAAGCACCGTGATAGTTGGCTATTATAGCGCGCCAATTTTCATGGCTGTTATCGCGGAGGAAGCCCTAACATGTCCCAGAAAGAAATTTGGTATGAAACACTACATGCCAACTTCGGTCAGTATTTTTCTATCGACCATGTGCTTTATCATGAAAAAACCGACCATCAGGATTTGATCATCTTTGAAAATGCCGCGCTGGGCCGAATGATGGCACTAGATGGCGTGGTACAAACCACAGAGCGTGATGAGTTTATCTATCATGAAATGCTCACCCATGTCCCGTTACTTGCACACGGCAACGCCAAACGAGTTCTGATTATTGGCGGAGGAGATGGCGCTATGTTGCGTGAAATATGCCGTCATCGCAACGTCGAGCAGATCACTATGGTAGAAATTGATGCGAGCGTTGTAGCATTTTGTCGTCAGTATCTGCCACAACACAGTGCTGGCGCGTACAATGACCCCCGTTTTCGGCTAATCATTGATGATGGCGTGAATTTCGTGAAACAGTGTCACGAAAAATTTGATGTGATTATATCCGACTGCACCGACCCGATTGGTCCCGGTGAAAGCCTGTTTACCTCGGATTTTTATCAGGGCTGCGCCCGTTGTCTGAATGAAGGCGGCATTTTTGTAGCACAGAATGGGGTCTGTTTCCTGCAACAGGAAGAAGCAGTAAACAGTCATAAAAAACTGAGTCACTATTTCAGTGATGTCAGCTTTTATCAGGCCGCGGTTCCAACCTATTACGGGGGAATCATGACGTTCGCCTGGGCCTGTAATGATCCAGACTTACGACAAATCAGCTTGGATAAACTACAGCATCGTTTTGCTAGCGCAGAAATTGCATGCCGTTATTACAATCCGGCAATCCATATCGGCAGTTTTGCTCTGCCACAGTATTTACTGAATGCATTATCAGCTTCCCGCTGATGTCCTGCATCCATAAGGGGGTGACTTAAATTGCAAAAGCTGAAACTGCACGGCTTTAACAATCTGACCAAAAGCCTGAGTTTTTGTATCTATGATATCTGTTATGCCAAAACGCCAGATGACCGTGATGGATATATTGCCTACATTGATGAGCAATATAATGCAAACCGTCTGACAGAAATCTTGACCGAAACCTGTTCAATTATCGGCGCGAATATTCTGAATATCGCCCGACAAGACTACGAACCGCAGGGAGCTAGCGTAACCATTCTCGTTAGCGAAGAACCGATGGACCCTCGGGATGTAGATACCTCCGAACATCCAGGTCCATTGCCCAATTCAGTGGTCGCTCATCTGGATAAGAGTCATATCTGCGTGCACACCTATCCAGAAAGCCATCCGGAAGGTGGGTTGTGTACTTTCCGTGCCGATATTGAAGTTTCCACCTGTGGCATAATTTCTCCACTCAAAGCGCTCAACTATCTAATCCATCAACTGGAATCCGATATTGTCACTATTGATTATCGTGTGCGTGGATTCACTCGTGACATCAACGGCGTTAAACATTTCATTGACCATAAAATTAATTCAATACAGAATTTTATGTCCGAAAACATGAAATCGCTGTATCACTTGATGGATGTTAATGTTTATCAGGAAAACATTTTTCATACCAAGATGCTGCTAAAGGATTTCGATCTGAAACACTATTTGTTTAACGCCAGCCCAGATGCGTTAACATCCACAGAGCGAAAAAGAATTACCGATTTACTGTATCGAGAGATGCAGGACATTTATTACGGCAGGAATCTGCCAATCGTTTAGCAGCCACCAGCCCAAGGACTCTTCCTTCTGTAGCGATAAATGGCACAGAGAAGCGAATGCTCTTGATGGGAAGTTAGCGTCGCCGGTGAACGACTAAATGAGGTACAGCCAAACTTTCCCATCTGAGCTCACACTGACAGCATGTCGGCAACCGCGTGAGTGCCGACAGACTCATCCAGACTAACCTGACAATCCCTGGAGAGTTTCTGATGCAACCTCTCTCTCGCCCGTAATAAACGCGATTTGGTCATAAATCTTGGCGTTGACAGCTATGATGTGATGGACTGATAGCATCCGATTAGTTATTCCTCTTTCGGGGCTCTTGTCCTGCAACAGGGCATGCGGTCTTCTGTTCAGTATCATTCAGCAAACAGTCATGCGCAATACCATCAATTTCCGCGCATTCGGTCCCGGATAAAGCGTCAAAAAAGCGGTCCGGAATCTGCTTGATAAGCCAGCCAATGACTTTTTCGATACGCATTATTACCTCCTTTACTCATTCTCATGATTATAGTCTGTCATATTCGATTAATCGAATATATTATTGACATAAATACTGCGAAGACTAAGATGAAGTCGAACGAAACCACGGAGTATTTATGCACCCGATTACCGCTCTTCAGCTTTTCAAAAATCTCTCAGATGAAACTCGCCTGAAAATCATGCTGTTGCTGAGAGCTTCAGGAGAACTCTGTGTTTGCGAGCTTTGCGGAACGCTGGAGGAATCTCAGCCCAAGATATCCCGCCATCTTTCCATGCTACGGGAAAGCGGGCTGCTTATTGACCGCCGTGAGGGTAAATGGATCCACTATCGCCTTTCAGCGCATATGCCCGCCTGGGCGGCAGCGGTTATTGAACAGGCTTATCTCAGTCAGAAAGAAGAAATTTTGCTTCTGACTGGACGGATTGCCCGCAACAGTGCCACAACCGGTGGCAGAGCGGTTTGTCTCTAACTGACTATAAAATTTTAGATACACATATGCGTTTTAACGAATTTATACGGTGATGTTATGAATATTCTTTTCCTGTGTACCGGTAATTCCTGCCGTTCCATTCTGGCCGAAGCGACATTTAACGCGCTTTCACCGGAAGAGCATCATGCATTCAGCGCAGGCAGCCAGCCAAAAGGTGAAGTCTATCCCCACTCTCTTGCTCTTCTCAGGAAAGAAGGGATACCCATGGAAGGGTACTACAGCAAATCGTGGGACAACCTCCCTGTGACACCGGATGTAGTGATCACCGTGTGCGGAAATGCGGCTGATGAAACCTGCCTTGCCTATCTGGCTCCGGCAGTCAGGGCACACTGGGGAGTGGAGGATCCTGATAAGGCTACCGGGAGTGAACAGGAAATCGATGCCGCTTTCGAAAAGGCCTGGCAAATTCTTCACCACCGGAGTGAAGCCTTCCTGTCACTCCCGCCATCAGTCCTGTCCGGCCCTGAAGAGCGCCTTCAGGCTGAGCTGAACCGGATCGGTGAAACCATTTTTTAATTAAAACCTGAAGGAATAAATAATGAAAACACTGTCAGTGTATGACCCAGCACTTTGCTGCAGTTCTGGCGTGTGCGGTACTGAAGTTGATCAGGCTTTAGTGTCATTTTCCGCAGACGTAACGTGGCTGAAACAGCAGGGTGTGTCGGTGGAACGCTTTAATCTGTCACAGCAGCCTATGGCATTTGCTGAGAACCCGTCAGTTAAAACCTTTCTTGAGCGCTCGGGCGCTGAAAGCCTGCCATTAATTCTGCTGGATGGCGATTTCGTCCTGTCCGGTCGCTATCCGACGCGGCAGGATCTGGCTCGCTGGTTTGGGATAAATCAGGAGAAAGTTGGTATGGCTCCGGAGAAAAGCTGCTGTGGTGGCAAAACTTCATGTTGCTGAACCCAATCGGACAGGAGCCCATGATGAACTATCTTAACAGTATCCCGAAGTTTCTCTTTTTTACGGGGAAAGGGGGAGTCGGTAAAACCTCGCTCTCCTGCGCAACGGCTATTCATCTTGCTGATGATGGCAAACGTATCCTGCTGGTCAGTACCGACCCCGCGTCAAATGTAGGCCAGGTTTTCGGGCAGCAAATTGGTAACACCCTGACGGTCATCTCTGCCGTACCCGGACTCACCGCACTGGAAATCGATCCACAGGCGGCAGCGCAACAATATCGTGCCCGCATCGTTGATCCGGTTAAAGGGGTTTTGCCCGAAGATGTCGTTCGCAGCATTGAAGAACAGTTATCCGGTGCCTGCACAACAGAAATTGCAGCCTTTGATGAGTTCACCGGCCTGCTGACCGACGACGCGTTACTGAATGATTTTGACCATGTGATTTTTGATACCGCCCCGACAGGGCATACCATTCGTCTGCTACAGCTGCCAGGTGCCTGGAGCAGTTTTATCGAGACGAATCCTGACGGTGCATCCTGCCTTGGGCCGCTGGCAGGGCTGGAAAAACAGCGGGAACGTTACTCGCATGCCTTATCGGTGCTGGCAGACGGGGAAAAAACACGGTTAATCCTGGTTGCCCGCGCTCAGCAGTCAACGCTGGCTGAAGTCGCCCGCACGCATGATGAACTGTTGCATGTCGGTCTGAAGCACCAGTACCTGGTGATAAACGGGATGATGCCTGCCGAAGAAGCGTCACAGGACAGCCTTGCCAGTGCATTGTACCAGCGTGAACAACGCATTCTTTCCGGAATGCCGCCGGTACTTACCACGCTTCCGACTGACAGGTTAAGCCTGCAGCAGGAAAATCTGGTTGGAGTGAAGGCGCTTCGCCGTCTGCTGGACGGAGATAACATCCCATATTCATTACCCGCTGTGATACCACGGTCAGAGGTCATCTCCGCACCGACCCTGGAAATGCTGGTTGATGATATCGCCAGGGACAGACATGGTCTGGTGATGTTGATGGGCAAAGGCGGAGTGGGAAAGACAACGCTTGCCGCCGCTGTCGCCGTGGCGCTCGCTGACAAAGGGTTTGATGTCCACCTCACCACCTCTGATCCCGCAGCACACCTTGAAAGCACACTTAACGGACAACGCCATAATCTCCAGGTCAGCCGTATCGATCCACATACCGAGACAGAGCGCTACCGGGAACATGTTCTTGCCACCAAAGGAAAGGATCTGGATCCACAGGGACGGGCGCTGCTTGAAGAAGATTTACGCTCTCCCTGTACGGAAGAAATCGCCGTGTTCCAGGCATTTTCCCGTGTGATCAGGGAAGCAGGGACGCGTTTTGTGGTCATGGATACCGCCCCGACGGGCCACACCCTGCTGCTGCTTGATGCGACGGGTGCCTACCATCGTGAAGTGGCAAAACGGATGGGAGAAAAGGGGCATTATCTGACGCCAATGATGCAGTTGCAGGATCCTGAGCGAACCAAAATCATGCTCGTTACCCTGCCTGAAACCACCCCTGTTCTGGAAGCAGCCGGTTTACAGGAGGATTTACGCCGGGCCGGTATTGAACCCTGGGCATGGCTCATCAATAACAGTCTGGTCGCAACAGAAACAACTTCACCGCTGTTATTAACAAGGGCTGCACACGAAGCTGCTCAGATCCATAAGGTCAGGACTGAGCTTGCCTCACGTATGGCGCTGATCCCTCTGCAGCAGGAAGAGCCAACGGGTATTGAGCAACTGAAACGTCTCACCCGTCAGGCGGGAAAATAATAAATAAAGGCAGGTATCGTTCTGTCCGACAGGAGGTTTTATGTGGCTGGCTGCAGCTATTTTTATTCTGACCATTATACTAGTCATCTGGCAACCCCGTGGACTGGGAATAGGCTGGAGTGCGATGCTCGGGGCCTTACTCGCACTGATTACAGGTGTGGTTCACGTCGGTGATATTCCGACCGTCTGGCATATTGTCTGGAATGCGACGGCAACGTTCATTGCGGTCATCATCATCAGTCTGTTACTCGACGAATCGGGTTTCTTTGAATGGGCAGCTCTGCACGTCGCACGCTGGGGAAACGGGCGCGGGCGCTGGCTGTTTACCTGGATTATTTTACTGGGTGCTGCGGTAGCGGCGCTGTTTGCCAACGACGGTGCGGCGCTGATCCTGACACCTATCGTGATCGCCATGCTACTCGCACTGGGATTCAGTAAAGGCACAACGCTGGCGTTCGTCATGGCTGCAGGGTTTATCGCGGACTCTGCCAGCCTGCCGCTCATCGTCTCGAACCTGGTGAACATCGTCTCGGCGGATTTCTTTAAGCTTGGATTCAATGAATATGCGTCAGTTATGGTGCCGGTTGATATCGCTGCCATCATCGCCACACTGGTGATGCTGCATCTGTATTTCCGCAAGGATATTCCGGCAACCTATGAAATCTCCCGTCTGAAAGCGCCAGAAGATGCTATCCGCGATCTGAATACCTTCCGGACAGGCTGGGGCGTACTGGCTCTGTTGCTGATAGGGTTCTTTGGTCTTGAACCCCTGGGGATCCCCGTCAGCGCGGTTGCCGCCGCCGGTGCACTGATCCTGTTTCTGGTTGCCAAAAAAGGACATGCGATTAATACCGGAAAGGTACTTCGCGGGGCCCCCTGGCAGATTGTGATTTTCTCACTGGGCATGTACCTGGTGGTCTACGGATTGCGTAATGCCGGACTGACTGACTATCTGTCTTCTGTTCTTAATCAGTTCGCCGGACAGGGGCTGTGGGTGGCCACGCTGGGGACGGGCTTCCTGACAGCCTTCCTCTCCTCCATCATGAACAACATGCCAACCGTCCTGGTCGGGGCGCTGTCTATTGATGGCAGTACCGCGACCGGTGTGATTAAAGAGGCAATGATCTATGCCAATGTCATTGGCAGTGACCTGGGGCCAAAAATCACCCCTATCGGCAGTCTGGCCACACTGCTGTGGTTACATGTTCTGGCACAGAAAAATATCCGAATTTCCTGGGGATATTACTTCCGGGTCGGTATCGTCATGACCCTGCCAGTGCTGTTTGTGACGCTGGTTACCCTGGCATTACGTTTATCCGTTTCATTCTGATTAACCCGGTTCTGGCCGTAACGGGCCAGGGCCTGTCACCCCTGAAGAGAGTGATTTATGAGCGCGATTACGATTTATCATAACCCTGCCTGCGGTACTTCCCGCAATACCCTCGAATTGATCCGCAACAGTGGCGTGGAACCAACGGTCATTTTATACCTTGAAACACCGCCGGCCCGTGCTGAACTGGTCAGACTCATCTCTGATATGGGTATCAGCGTGCGTGCGCTGCTGCGTAAAAATGTGGAGCCTTATGAGCAACTGGGGCTGGCTGAGGAAAAATGGAGTGACGAAGAGCTGATTTATTTTATGCTGCAGCATCCAATCCTTATCAATCGCCCCATCGTGGTAACGCCTCTGGGCTCCCGGTTGTGCCGCCCGTCTGAAGTTGTGCTGGATATTCTGCCGGACGCACAAAAGGGAGCGTTCAGTAAAGAGGACGGCGAACAGGTTATTGATGCACAGGGTCAGCGTGTCGTGAAGTAATCTCAGCGATCGGGCTGTGAACACCTGAACAGCCCGATCATACCTGCCTGTCCATGATAGATGGAAAGCCGCGATGATGAGTAAAACATACAATGTCCTGTTCCTGTGTACAGGGAACTCGGCACGAAGCCTCTTTGCAGAAGTGCTGATGAACCAGCTTGGTGGCGGAAAATTCCGGGCATTCAGCGCCGGTACGCAACCTGCCAGTTCGCCTCACCCGCTGACGCTCAGCGTGCTTAAAGATCAGGGATTCAGCACTGAAACGCTGAAAAGTAAACACCTGCAAACTTTTCAGCATCCTGATGCCCCGCGAATGGATTTCATATTTACGCTGTGTGACAGGATGGCAGGAGAAGGATGTCCGGTGTTCTCTGGCGGCCCCATAACGGCCCACTGGGGCTTTCGGGATCCGGCTTTAGCAGAAGGAGGTGATGGAGATAAATACCACGCCTTCGTGGATGTTGAAAAACAGATAGCCACACGCATCCGGCTTTTTTTAAGCCTTCCCCTGGATAAAATCGACCAACTTTCATTACAGAATCAGTTGCAGGCAATGGGAAATGCTGGATCTGACGATCATTAATCAGGTACCGACCGGCGGTCTGGTTGCTGCATTTACGTTTTTTTGCCGTAACTCGTGCTATCAGAGGCGGAAAAATGGGATCTGTCCAACCACTACTCATTACAAGCGCTCACGATGGTGTAAGGCTATTATCCCTGTCGATACAGACCGCATGGGTGATTTAAATACGTAACGTTAACCAGGTTAATAAAAATAAGCATGGAGTCTTTATTGATGTTTCATCCGTTTGATATTCTTACCTTGGACAATGGCGCTAAGCTGATTTTTACCCCTTGTCCCGGAACCAAAGGGGTTCCCCTTGCTGACGCCTTAAAACCATTAAAAAAAGCCGGTGCACAGGTAGTTATCTACCATGATGACGCTGGCTGAAAACTTACTGAAAATCAAGCCGATGCACTCCCGTCCCTTTGTGCTGAACTCCGTATGGACTGATTTCACCTGCCCGTTGAAGACAGCTGTGCACCTGAAGAGCCATTTGAACAGGCATTTGTCCGACAGAAAACGAGTCTGTTGGATTTAGTCAAGTCAGGCGTGACGATGGTGATCCATTGTCACGGTGGGTCTGGCCGGACAGGCATGATGGCCGCTATTCTGATGCTCGATTTAGGTTATGCGCCGGCTCAGGTGAAAAAAAAGAAAATGGATTAAGCCTGACCGCCGTGAAATCACGGCTTCGGAGAGCCAGGCAGCGATTGCGCGAGGCACTGATACACAATTGCCGGGTGCACTTTGACGACAGTGGCCGCGTGTGCTGTCACTCTCTGCATCGTGACGGTGCGTAAGTTCGATTTCTCTACAGTTCTTAGCATCCTTTTTCAACCTCATTCGTCTACCCAAGTAGTGGCTTCATCGGGAAGCCCCTCGATACGCAAAGGAGAAGACGCAATGACAGTTGAAGAATTCGAAATGGCTTTGGCCTTTCATGGTCACAAATGTCCCGCCATGCCGCTTGGTTTTCGTGCTGCGAAAGCAGCAATGCAAGCGCTTGGCGCAGAACGAGCAAAAGACAAGGAGTTGCACGTTATCTCGGAAACGGGCAAGGGACATGCCGCAGGATGTTTTCTGGATGGTGTGATGTCAGCGACGGGTTGCACCTACGGCAAATCAAACATCGAAAAGCGTTATTACAACAAAATGGCTTTCACTTTGATCGACGTGAAAGCTGGGTGTTCAGTACGTGTACGACTGAAGGATAAGTTCTTCGGCAACATGCTCAACTCGCTTTTCGTTACCCAACGCAAACAGGGAATTGCGCCGCAAGACATTCCGGCCGAAGTTACCGACCCCTTGGTTGATAAAGTACTGATGATGCCTGAAGAAATGTTTCTGGAAATCGGGCCGAAGGTAACTTGTGAATTTCCACGCGGCAAGGGATGTTTCGACACGGACCTGTGTGCTCAGTGCGGGGAACGCGTTTTTGTCGACAAACTGATTGACGCTGAATCCGGGCGAATTTGTATTCCTTGCCAAGAAAAGCAGGCTGGTCATTCCGCATATTCATGTTGTTAAGGAGGTACAATGCTCGTCATCGCTGCCATAGCAACGTTCTTCCTTACCACCATTATGGCTATGGCTGGTGTCGGAGCCGCTTTTATCCTGGTGCCGATCTTCCTTGCGTTGGGGGTTGAAATCCACGCGGCGATGGCAACAGCCTTGCTTCTGAATGCGATATCGACAAGTGTATCGACCGCAACATTCATTCGTAAGCATCTGGTAGAATGGCGGCTGGCTTTTCCTATTCTGATTGTGGCTGTCGTACTCTCTCCCGTTGGGGTTCACGTGAGCCAGGGGCTCGATCGCCATCTCCTGCTGTGGCTGTTCTCCGGATTTCTGATTTTCGCCAGTCTGATGATGTTGTTGTATGCACCAAAACCTTCTGGAATTCAGCGCAGCCCCCGAAGCAAGATATTAAGTGGTTTGACCCTCGGCGGTGTCGCAGGCTTTGTTGGTGGCCTACTCGGCGTGGGTGGCGGCAGCATTATCGTCCCTGCATTGGTCGGGTCCGGGCTTGACCCCAAACATGCGTCAGCAACCGCATCTTTTGTGGTCGTGTTCGCTTCTCTGACAGGTTTTTTTGCCCACACCACACTTTCTGGGATGGACTATTCGCTGGTTGGCGTCACCGGAATTGCCTCTGCGGGAGGTGCAGCGCTCGGTGCGTGGCTAATGAGCGAAAAGCTCAAGGGGCAACAGCTCAAATTCATCATTGGAATCGTTTTGTTAGGGACGGCAATCAAAATTATCTGGGGACTTTTGTAGAACGAATGGAAAACAAGTAATGTCAGGACATGTACAAGATGGTCACAATCATGGCAACGCAACCGGCGCAAATCTATATTGGGCACTTGCTCTCACGCTCGGATTCTCTGTTGTAGAGATTCTCGCCGGCTGGTAATCAGGATCTTTGGCATTGCTGGCCGATGCCGGCCACATGGTGACGGACGGTGCCGCATTGAGTCTGGCCGCGTTCTCTGCGTGGCTCGCCGCGCGTCCCCCTAGCCACCGCCATTCGTATGGGTGGGACGAGTTGAATACTGGCGGCCTTGATCAATGCGATCACTATGCTGGTCGTAGTCATCGGCATTGGTTATGAAGCATGGCGGCGCTTCTACGCACCGCAGACGATACAGGGAACAATGGTCAGTATCGTCGCGGCAATCGGTTTGCTGGTCAATCTTATGGTCCAGTGTCGCTTTCGTACGTTCAAACCGGACATGATCGCGGACAAACATCATAAGTTGTTAACCGACGTGGTACGCTAGCACATCAGGCTCCGCGGTGACGGCTATCGGCAGGATCATCTATGTGTCTTCGCTCAGCGAGTCGAGGTCACAGAAACCGAAGTTCACATCACGGAATTGAAGGTGGGACTGCTTCGCACACTTTTCGCCGTTTTCAGCGGAAATCTGCATGCCCAGCTTGGGACGGAAATGGCGGTGCGGACGGGATTCGAACCCGCGACCCCCGGCGTGACAGGCCGGTATTCTAACCGACTGAACTACCGCACCGCGCTATGCTCTCAGAGCGGGTGGAATATTAATGATGATGATACTATTACGTCAATGGTTTTTATAACCAACCTGTTCTATTTGCTTGGAATTCCAGCAGAGTGACGATTTTATTCCAGAGCTGGCTGTTAATTCCGCCACAAACAGCTGCCACCTTTTTTCACAATCAAATCCAATCGTTTTTCATGCGCCTGTAGCTCTTCCGCATTGGCATAAACCACGCTTAACGACGACGTAGGTCTTGCGATTCTCTGGATGGCTTCGCTTGCATCCCCTTGTCGTTGACTTTCTCCTTCCATTGAAAACGACAACGACGTTTGTCCACCCGTCATGGCCAGATAAACTTCAGCCAGAATTTCGGCATCGAGTAATGCGCCATGCAGCGTTCGTTTACTGTTATCTATCAGATAACGGTCACATAAGGCATCCAGATTATTGCGCTTGCCGGGGAATAGCTTGCGCGCCATCAACAGGCTATCAGTAATCTTACAAAACGTTTCTGTTTTGGGAATATTGCGGTTCAACATGCGGAATTCATAATCCATAAAACCGATATCAAACATCGCATTATGAATGACCAGCTCAGCTCCGCGGATAAACGCCAGAAAATCATCAGTGACATCGGCATAACTGGGTTTATTTGCCAGGAACTCATCACTAATGCCATGAATGTTATAGGCTTCCGGATCGACCAAACGATCAGGCCGGGTGTAGACATGAAAGTGACGCCCGGTAAGACGCCGGTTAATCACCTCTACCGCCCCGATCTCGATAATACGATGTCCTTCATAGTGAACCCCCAGTTTGTTCATACCCGTGGTTTCAGTATCCAGAACGATTTGTCGCGTAATTACAGTGCTCATTGTTTTCGTTTATGTCAGACTCATGTTTTTGTTCATGGACAAGAGTCTACCAGAGAAAAGAGATGCTTAAACAGGTAGAAATTTTCACAGATGGTTCCTGCCTGGGAAATCCAGGCCCAGGCGGCTATGGCACATTACTGCGTTATAAACACCATGAAAAAACGCTAAGTGCAGGATACCGCATGACCACCAACAACCGTATGGAATTGATGGCGGCCATTGCCGCGCTGGAAACACTAACGTCGCCTTGTGAAGTTACTTTGAGCACCGATAGTCAATATGTAAGACAAGGCATTACCAACTGGATCCACAACTGGAAAAAACGAGGATGGAAAACCGCCGATAAAAAACCGGTGAAAAACATCGATCTCTGGCAACGGCTGGATGAGGCCATCCAACACCATAAACTACAATGGGAGTGGGTAAAAGGGCATGCAGGCCATCCTGAAAATGAACGTTGTGATGAACTTGCACGTCAGGCAGCCAACATGCCGACACTAGATGATGTTGGCTATCAACCTGATTGATTTGTGGTTATCTGCGGTAACTTTTTGTAACCCCCAGCGGGCGGCTCAGTGATGATTTTCTTAAAGGCGTCCGTGTCGGCATCAGCGTTAGCGGGATAGTCCGCTTACGTGCCACAATCAGGTTAATACACCCCAGCAGCGGCAGGTTATTATCCCATCGTCCTTTCCCCTGTTGTCGCCATGGCAATACATGCAGACTGGCACGATAGACAATTTCATAATTCAATAGACTCAGCCAGTCCATAATACGCATCTGGCTAAACATTCTGCTGCAATAGGGTTGCCGCTTACGGAGCCCGGGCACGACTTTACCCAATCCCACCAAGCTCACCGGATTAAACCCGCTGATAATGATCCAACCGTCATTAATCAATATACGATCGACTTCTCGCAGAACACTGTGCGGATCTGAAGAGTATTCAAGGATATGCGCCAATAAACAGGCATCTACCGACTTTTCGACAAACGGGAGTTGACTCGGCGTGGCAATAACATGTGCCGACGTATTATTCATCGTCACATTGACCTGATGAGGAATAGTACAGTCGTTGCTTTCTATCGCCGTACTAAGCTGACCTATCTTCAGCAAATGAAAACCGAACAGCCTTGGCCACCATGGCACTAGCGCCATATCCAGCGCTTCACGATAGTAATCTCCCCATGGGATAGCGTCCCATGAGTCCGGAGCTATAATTGCATGAGATGTTTGTGCTGGCTTCATATTCTAGTATCTTCCTCAGGCTAACAGCAAAAGAGGATGTGCCATGAATCTTATCAGTGTTCCTGCATTTAGGGACAACTACATTTGGTTATTAAGCAACAAAGAAAAGCAGTGCGCCATTGTTGATCCAGGAGAAGCTTCCCCTGTTATTGAGGCACTTGCAAAATATCAGTTATCTCCTAAAGCCATTCTATTGACCCACCACCATAATGACCATGTAGGCGGGGTAAAACAGTTGGCGAAGCGATATCCTGAAATAATTATTTATGGACCTCAGGAAACTGAGCAGTGCGGGATAACACATACAATTCAGTCAGGCGACACAATTTCAGCGTTAGGTTCGAATTTTTCTGTTTTTTCCGTCCCAGGTCACACATTGGGCCATGTTGCGTATTACACCCATCCATATCTGTTCTGTGGTGATACGTTATTTTCAGCGGGATGTGGACGTATATTTGAAGGTACGCCTAAGCAGATGTTTGAATCTATTAATAAAATAATGCTTTTACCCGATGACACTCTGATTTGTTGTGCTCATGAATATACCTTGTCAAATCTAGAGTTTGCTCATCAGCTATGGCCTGAAGACATCGCTATTAAGGATTATCTCGTTAAAGTCAGGCAAGCAAGGGGAAAAGGACACTCAACTGTCCCCACTACATTAAAGTTAGAACGCACAATTAATCTTTTTTTACGTTATCATGACATTGATTTACAAAGAAAATTGTCAATTAATACAGATATCACCGAGGATTGGCAGATTTTTGCGCAATTACGTGACTTGAAAGACCACTATTGAAGGTTTTTATTGTGCTGGACGACCAATCAAAGTATGATCGCCTATCTTTTAGACAACTATTGACACACATATGAAGGCTAAAGCGATAATCATCGCCTCAGTCTTGTTGGCGGGTTGCCAGGGTACGTCTTATGACACATCGCAACCCAAACAGCATGGACAGAGTTTGTCTTCAGCAAGTCAAGATGAAGCAGGACAATACACAGATGGTCGAGAGACCCAAGCGCTATGGTTGGATGATAACACCTTGGCGCAAAAAGATTTGTGGAACTTCATTAGTACCGAGCTGAAGATGAAGGTTCCGGATAATGCCCGGATCCGCGAGCAAAAAAGGCGTTACTTAAAGAATAAGAGCTATCTCCACGATGTAACATTACGGGCAGAGCCGTACATGTACTGGATAGTCGGGCAGATTAAAGAACGTAATATGCCGATGGAACTGGTACTACTACCCATAGTGGAGAGCGCTTTTAACCCAAATGCCAGATCTTCTGCCAATGCTGTAGGACTATGGCAGATTATTCCTGGCACGGGACGTAATTATGGTTTGAAACAAAACCAGTGGTATGACGGACGTCGTGATGTTGTCGCATCCACAACCGCTGCCTTAGACATGATGCAGCGCCTGAACCGCATGTTTGACGGTGATTGGTTGTTAACCATCGCCGCTTATAACAGTGGCGAAGGCCGTGTTATGCAGGCGATAAAGAGAAATAAAGCGAAAGGTCTTCCAACAGACTACTGGGCGTTAGCGTTACCTCGTGAAACGTCCATATATATTCCAAAGATGTTGGCCTTGAGCGACATATTTAAACACAGTAAAAAGTATGGTGTTACTCTGCCTAAAGCCAATGAAAACCGAGCATTAGCACGGGTGGATTTGGGCCAACAGATGGAACTGACACAAGCTGCCGAATTGGCAGGGCTGTCCGTAAGCAAGCTGAAAACTTATAATGCGGGGTACAGGAAAAATGTCACTGCACCTAACGGTCCGCATTACATTATGGTACCAAAGTCTCATGCCGAGCAGTTGAAAGACTCACTGGCTGAAAATGATATTTCGGCAATGCAACCGGCACAGGTCGCTCAGGCAATCCGCGATGTAGAGTATAAAGTTCGCTCAGGCGATACCTTATCCACCATCGCTAAAAGATTGAATGTCAGTACGAAAGATCTGCGAAACTGGAATGATTTACGCGGAAGTATGCTAAAGGCAGGCCAAACGTTGCAGATTGCCAAAGTTTCTGAGGCAAGTAAAAATCGTTCTATCGTCTATCGTGTTCGCAAAGGTGACTCGCTTACCAGTATTGCTAAACGCCATGGCGTAGATATTGCAGATGTTATGCGCTGGAACACAGTCATTAATAAAAACACCAATCTTCAACCCGGTGATCGACTGACACTTTATGTCAGCAACAAATCATCACCAGACTCCTGATACTTGGTTGCCACAAAAGACCATCTTTGGTGTAACGACGATCAATTAAGGATAAGTTGAACGATCCAATGGCTGTGTGAGAATCCGGAAACGTTCCTTGTTTTCGGATTTTTTTATGCGCATTGCTCAGGCTCTCGACCTTGTTTCCTGCTACGACGCTACCCGTCCCCTCTGACCTTTCTCGGTGATTTTCTTGATCCGGAATTGATTGCCCGTTGTCTCACTGAATCCGGTGCAAGCGTCGTCTGCCGTTGGAGATAATGGTCTGGTGCATCGTCGGCATGGTGCTGGAACGCAAAGACCCCCTCTATCAAATCGTTAACCGGCTGGATATCACATGCTGCCGGGCAACCGTCCCTTCGCCTGCCCAGTGCCGTTATTCAGGTCCGTCAGCGACTGGGGAACGAGGCCGTTCGCCGTGTGTTCACACAAACCGCGCAATTGTGGCTCGGTGCCACAGCACATCCCCACTGGTACGGTCTTGACCCTGCTGGTTGTCGATGGTGTTGTCTGGCGTACGCCGGACAACGATGCGGCCTTCCCAAGGGTGGTAAAGAAAAGGCTCTGGAAATATCACAAAGTTAATAAAAACAGCCAGTCAGTTGATTAACTGACTGGCATTACCACCTTTGGTGGTCTTTTTTCATCACCACAATTCAAACCAATACAAACTCAACCAACAAAGGATTGTGATCCGAAGCTTTAGTCACCAATACCGATGAAGCAGCCACATCCAAATCACGGAAGAAAACAAAGTCCAAAGGACGCCCAAATGACCGGCGTCGATAGTCATCAGAAAAACACACTTCCATCAATCCCATCCGCGTAGCGAATCGGTACAATGCATTCATCCTTGGCTGACTCCAGGTATTAAAATCGCCAGCCATAATTACAGGTCCGTTGTGACAACCCAGTTGGTCACCAATCGCCTCTAATTGTTTGCTATAGATTTCCACCCCAAAACTAAAATTTATCGCATGGATATTCACCACCATCAATTTATACCCACCATGTAGTGAGTAAACCGTTACTAACGCCGATTTAGATAAGCGAAGCAATGGTTCACGTTCACGCAATGGACAACAGTACATTGGCTGAACAGCCGACAATGTCATAACACCGGATGGATATTGAGGAAGTGCAAACGCAGGGACTTGATCAGCAGACAGATAATTGGTGGTCGCAAAACGGATAAGCTCTGGTGTACTTTGAGCTTCCTGTAACAACATAAGCTGCGTATTACTACCAAAACCCTGCAGCACTGATAGCCAATCCATACGTTGCTGTTTAAAAATATTCCATACCATAACGCGCAGGATATCTTTTTCTGGCAGCAATAAACCAGAGGATGAAGATTGTTTCATAGACTGCATAGCCACTGGCTGGAAAATCCGCTCTGCTGGCTGCCCCGCAACGTATCTCATCGCATAAGTTTTTTTTCGCACGTATTGCCTGCTTTCATATTTTCTTTATTGAATAAGGTACAACTCAGTTATAGGGACTTTATGGCTGACTTTCAACGCGCCAAATCAATAGAATGAAAAATGTAGGATAAATGGTTACGGTAGACAATCAGAAGAAGAGAAAAGATCTGGTGAATAAACCGAGACCAAGGGGAAAAGGAAAACATTGTAGTCATTATATACCCCTGATCATTGAAGATGCTTGATTTTCAGGCAACAGAAGATCATGCTGTTCACCATGAAAATATTCATCACTGACCAACAAAAAGCTGAACTTGAGCGCCTTCACGATTCCAGTCGTGATAAACGTGTTTGCGATCGTATTAAAGCCATTCTTCTGGCTTCCGAAGGCTGGAGTTCGGCCATGATCGCTCAGGCTTTGCGGCTGCATCAGACCACCGTTGACCATCATATCAGCGAGTTTCTGAATAAAGGGAAACTGAAACCAGAGAATGGCGGTTCAGACAGTAAACTCAGTGCTGAAAAAACAGCCTCTTTAATCAGCCAGTTATCTGATAACGTATTTCATCAGACCCGTGATATTGTCGCGTTTGTCGCCCGGACATGGAACATCGTTTTCAGCGTTCCGGGAATGAATAAGTGGCTGCACCGTAACGGCTTTACCTACAAAAAACCGTCAGGTGTTCCCCATAAATTTAGTGAAGAGAAACAAAAACAATTCATTGAATATTATGAGGAACTGAAAGCAACTGCGGGTGATGAACCGGTTCTTTTTATTGATGCTGTCCATCCTACTCAGGCCACTAAAATCAGTTATGGCTGGATACGCAAAGGCCAGAGAAAAGCGGTAAAAACAACGGGAAGTCGTACACGGCTGAACATCATGGGGGCGCTGAATCTGAAGGCCCCGGAACACCCGCTAATCTGCGAATATAAAACGATTAATGAATACAATGTATCTCGTTTTTTCAATGAGATACGTAAGGTTTATCCTGATTATGGCCAGAAAGTTCATGTTATTCTGGATGGTGCAGGTTATCACCGTTCACAGTTAGTGAAAGAGTGGGCGGAGGTGGTAAATATAAAACTTCATTATCTCCCGCCGTACAGTCCGAACCTGAATCCGATAGAACGAATGTGGAAATTAATGAACGAACATGCCCGGAATAATCGCTACTTCAGCAGTAGCAGGGAGTTCAGGGATGCAATATCTGAATTTTTCAGCGATACGCTACCGGACATGGCGGGTTCTCTGACGTCCCGAATTAATGACCGTTTTCAGGTACTGAAATCTGCATCTTGAGGTTTATTGGGTATATACAAAAAAAACCTGCGTTAATACCGAGAGCGTTCAGAATTCTGTGTCACGTTAAAAACTCTATAGCGTTATCACACTATTCAGTCGCCCTTCAAAATAAATGGCTAACTGCGACAATGTCAAATTCCAGCTCTGGATCGGCATTGTCCATTTCTCCTGTGCATTCATCAGTCCCAGATAAAGCAGTTTCAACAGGCTGTTTTCATTCGGAAAAGCGCCTTTGGTTTTGGTCAGTTTCCTGAACTGACGGTGCACCGATTCTATCGCGTTGGTTGTGTAGATCACTTTGCGTATGTTAGCCGGGTAGCGGAAGTACGCTGACAGGTTTTCCCACTTGCGCCGCCATGACTGGAGCACCACCGGATATTGCTGACCCCATTTGGCCTCCAGCTCATCCAGTGCCGTTTCTGCGGCTTCTTTTGACACCGCACGATACACCGGCTTCAGGTCGGCCATGAAGGCTTTATGGTGCTTTGAGGCCACGTATTTAATCGAGTTGCGTATCTGGTGAATAACGCACAACTGCACCTCTGTCTGCGGATAAATGCTGTTTATCGCCTCCGGGAACCCAGTCAGCCCGTCCACGCAGGCTATCAGGATGTCTTCAACGCCACGGTTTTGCAGATCGCTTAATACAGATAGCCAGAAGTTTGCCCCTTCGCTTTCCGACAGATACAGACCCAGAACTTCTTTTTTGCCTTCCAGATTCAGCGCCAGCACAGTGTAAACGGCTTTGCTCTGGTAACGGCCATCCTCGCGGATTTTATAGTGAATGGCGTCCAGCCAGACGAAAGGATAAACTTTCTCCAGCGGGCGCTGTTGCCACTGTTTTAACTCAGGAATGACTTTATCGGTGACGGCACTGATGGTGGCGGTAGACACGCTGAATGCGTATAAATCTTCAATCTCCCGGCTGATATCCTGGTAACTCATCCCCAGCGCAAACAGACGAATGATTTTGCGCTCGATCTCATCGGACAGTGTGGTCTGATGCTTTTTCACCAGTTGAGGCTCAAAAGTGCCATTACGATCGCGCGGAGTCGTCAGTTCGAAGCTGCCGGTCGGGGCTTTAATGGTTTTTTTACCAGAGCCGTTTTTACGGTTGGCTTCCACATCTGAAGCCAAATGGGAGTCAAGTTCCGCAGACAGGGCTGCTTCAGTTAACTGTTTGATTAACGGGGTTAAGATGCCATCTTTGCCGGTCAGTGACTGACCGGACTGTAGCGCTTTCAGGGCTTTGTCGAAATCAAAGGGTTGGGACATTTGTCATTCCTTTTTGATGATATATTACTGGAATGACACGGAATTTCTAACACTCCCTTAATACCCAGTGTTTTGGTAAATTTGGCGAAACGGATGGAAACCAGAACCATCATCTATTTGATAAATAATAAAATTAATCACCATCTGTTATCGCTTCTGGCAGCGTTATAAACCATTTTGAAATTGTTCTGCAAACAGGAATCTACTTGCTTGTGTTTAATCGCTCGGTTTTCACTCCATCATCACTGGCATTTCAGTCACTACTATCTCTTCATAACAAAAATAGCTTCTATATAAAAACATAAAATACATGCATTCCCGTGAGGCTTGTAACGCGTGGGTGCTCTCTTATATTCATCGTGAAGGGTACGCACGGCAGCCAGCGTCATGGCGGAGTAACCACAATAATCAGTGATACAAAGTTATGCCGTTGTTTAGCAATACCACAAAACATCGCAATGGAGCCACTCAGCAACAACATCCCAACAAGCGAGTATAACGCATTCCGGTATAACTCCAGCCCCGCAGGCACAGCAAACCGGCACAAGCATCGACCAGCCAGTTCTGCGCCAGGACAGGTGCGTACGCTCCGGTTGCAGGCCCGGATCTCTTTTCATTATGGTCTTCCCTGCCACAGTAACACTCCCAGTAATATTGCGAGAAAAATCATAAGCGCCGCCAGAATGACAAGCGTGCGGGTGTAGGGTAAATTGTTTTCAAGACGCATGGCATATTCATTCCGGCGCCAGCGTCGCCATGCCATAAATCCCATGGCTGATGCAGCTACCAGGAGTAGCGTTGAGATGCCGATACGCAGTTCAGCAGAAGATAATTGGGGAGAGAACTGCTCTATGCCGACAGCGCCCGCCATCAGCGCCAGAGCAGTACGGATCCAGGCAAAAAATGTACGTTCATTGGCGAGCGTAAAACGGTAATCGGGGGTTTTGCCGGCAAGCCACCACTTACCCTTTGGGCGTGTTGACTGACTGTTATCCTGTAGACTCACGTTTAATCCTTTCTTTTATCAGTAATTCTTTAATGGACAGTCCGGTCGATGCGCTGTCGCGCAGGTTGTGGCGGGTGATTTCTGTGCACAAAAACTCAATCATGAACAGCTGTGACATACGGGTGGCAATCGAGTCGCCCTGGTAGGGGCCAGCGCTGCCGCTGGTCAGCAACCAGGTGTCCGCCAGCTCAGTCAGCGGTGACTGCGGGCTGTGCGTTATGGCCAGACACTGCGCCCCCGCTTTTTTGGCCAGCCGGAAAGCATTCACCACTTCCGGTGTTTCGCCAGAGTGAGAAAACGCGACCACCAGGTCTTCGGATTTGAGGTTAGTGAGTTTCAGCGTCATGGTAAAACGGTCGGTGTAGGCTTCCGAATCGATGCCCTGACGGTTCATTTTGTCGCGAGCTGTTAGCGCCAGTGATATAAGACGGTAATTCACCATTAGTATTGTCCGCTCCACCCTACATGTTGTTTCCTTTAGGTTCTCACACCAGAAAGGACATCAACATGCTGAGCAGAGAGGACTTTTACATGATAAAGCAAATGCGCCAGCAGGGTGCGTACATTGTCGATATTGCGACTCAGGTGGGTTGCTCTGAACGAACTGTCAGACGCTACCTCAAATACCCTGAACCGCCAGCCAGAAAGACTCGCCACAAAATGGTTAAGCTGAAACCGTTTATGGACTACATTGACATGCGCCTGGCCGAGAATGTCTGGAATAGCGAGGTCATCCTCGCGGAAATTAAGGCAATGGGCTATACCGGCGGGCGTTCCATGCTGCGTTACTACATCCAGCCCAAACGTAAAATGCGCCCATCAAAAAGAACGGTTCGCTTCGAAACCCAGCCGGGATATCAGCTCCAGCACGACTGGGGCGAAGTCGAGCTGGAGGTTGCCGGGCTACGGTGTAAAGTTAACTTCGCGGTTAATACGCTGGGGTTCTCCCGACGCTTCCATGTCTTCGCCGCGCCAAAGCAGGATGCTGAACACACCTATGAGTCGCTGGTTCGCGCCTTCCGCTACTTCGATGGCAGTGTGAAAACTGTGCTGGTTGATAACCAGAAGGCAGCGGTGCTGAAAAATAACAACGGAAAAGTGGTGTTCAACTCCGGGTTCCTCTTGCTGGCCGATCACTATGACTTCCTGCCACGGGCCTGCCGCCCACGCAGGGCCAGAACCAAAGGAAAAGTAGAGCGGATGGTGAAGTATCTCAAGGAGAACTTCTTCGTCCGGTACCGCACGTTCGACAGCTTCGCTCATGTTAACCAGCAACTGGAGCAGTGGATGGCGGATGTTGCTGATAAACGGGAGCTTCGCCAGTTCAAAGAAACACCGGAACAGCGCTTCGCGCTGGAACAGGAGCATCTGCAGCCGTTGCCGGATACAGACTTCGATACCAGCTACTTCGACATCCGCCATGTGTCCTGGGACAGTTATATCGAGGTTGGCGGCAATCGTTACAGTGTTCCTGAAACCTTGTGTGGACAGCCGGTCTCAATACGGATCTCACTGGATGATGAGTTGCGGATCTACAGCAATGAGCAACAGGTGGCGTCACACCGACTCTGTTCAGCATCGTCTGGCTGGCAGACTGTGCCGGAACACCACGCCCCGCTCTGGCAGCAGGTCAGCATGGTAGAACATCGCCCACTGAGTGCTTATGAGGAGTTGCTGTGATGCATGAACTTGAAGCGCTGCTGAGTCGCCTGAAAATGGAGCACCTGAGCTATCACGTTGAAAGCCTGCTGGAGCAGGCGGCTAAAAAAGAGCTGAACTACCGGGAGTTCCTGTGCATGGCGCTGCAGCAGGAGTGGAACGGCAGACATCAGCGCGGCATGGAGTCCCGACTGAAGCAGGCGCGTCTGCCATGGGTCAAAACGCTGGAGCAGTTCGACTTCACCTTCCAGCCGGGCATCGATCGTAAGGTTGTCCGGGAGCTGGCCGGTCTGGCGTTCGTGGAGCGCTGCGAGAATGTAATCCTGCTGGGTCCTCCAGGTGTCGGGAAAACCCATCTGGCCGTTGCTCTCGGCGTGAAAGCGGCGGATGCAGGGCATCGGGTACTGTTCATGCCACTGGACAGACTGATCGCGACGCTGATGAAAGCGAAACTGGAAAACCGGCTGGAGCGCCAGTTACAGCAACTGAGTTATGTCCGGGTGCTGATCCTGGATGAAATAGGCTATCTGCCAATGACCAGAGAGGAAGCCGGCCTGTTCTTCCGGCTACTGAACCGTCGATATGAAAAAGCGAGCATCATCCTGACGTCAAATAAAGGCTTCGCAGACTGGGGAGAGATGTTTGGAGATAACGTGCTGGCTACGGCGATCCTGGATCGGCTGCTGCATCACTCAACCACGCTGAATATCAAAGGAGAAAGCTATAGGTTGAAGGAAAAACGTAAAGCTGGAGTGCTGACCAAAAACGCCACGCCAATCAGTGACGATGAAATGGCGGAAAGCGGACAGCATCAGTAAAGAAAGCATCTAGCGGGCATGAAAATGGCAAATAACGGTCAAAGATCGTGGCGTTGACAGAGCCTCCATTGCAGAAAGACCTGAGGCTCCAAAACCTACGAACAGAACACGGTTGGCTGTCAGAAACCTTTTGACCACCGGCTTGACCACTGTCATGTCCAGCAGGCCGATAGTCTCATTCAGGGTGGTTTCCACCGTCATGGCAATCTTCTGCGCCACATCGTTGCGAGTATCATCCAGGAAGATATCCGGGGAAGATGGCAGCAGTTGTTCGCGATCGTCCAGCAACTCGCGTTTGAGGGCCGCTTTCAGCTCAAGCAGTCCGGTATAACCAATTTTTTTGCAAAAGCGCACGATAGTCGCTTCGCTGACCGACATGGCTTCGGCCAGTTTACGCACCGGCATCTGCGCCACTGCCGCAGGCTGCTCCAGAATAAACCCGGCAATATGTTGGTCCGTTTCACCGAGTCCGCCCAGTACATTACTAATATACACTCGCACATTTTCGCGGTTCACGCTCATTGCAGCACCTGACCCTTTTACATGAAAAATAACGGGTATTCTGTCAATCCCCTGCGCATGCGTCCACCGCAAAGCGCAGTCTTACGTTGAATGCCTGGCTCTGACCCGGCGCAAGCTGTCGTATTCCGCGCTTATTCTCTGCATTTCCGTCAAAATCAGGCGCATCGGTCGTCCCGGCGAGCGGCTCGATACAGAGCAGGTCAGCACCGGGAACGCCCCAGAGTGCCATCCAGTCGTGTTCAGCCGTTTCAAGCGTCATAACGGCTGTTCCGTCAGGTGAGCAGACCCTGATCTGTTGCTGCTGGCAGTCTCCGAAGTAAATGGCACCATCACGGAATGATGCCCCTGTCAGCGGAAAGGACGTAATTGTCTGAGTCTGACCTTCCGTTATCAGCGTTCTGTTACGGGTCGTAAAGGGCCCCCTGACAGCCTTTTCATCAAACGTCACATGCCAGCCCGTTTCGCTGGCCACTGGCAGTGCGAACCCTGGGTGCCAGCCAATGGAATACCAGAACGGCTGGCGGTCATCATTAAAGACATGTTGTGTCACACTGAACCCGTTTTCATGCAGCGCGAGTTGTAACTGAACCCGCCAGCACCATGGCCATAGGCCCAGAGTTTCAGGTGTGGACCGGGCTTCCAGCACCAGGTGCTTAACACTCTGCTCAATGCAGGTAAACGTCTGACCTCGCAAAAAGCCGTGTGCTGGTAGCGGCAGGAACTGTCCGTCAACACGGACTCCTTCATGGACAAGCGCCCCGACCACCGGAAACAGCTGGGTGGCCGAGTTATTCCAGACGCCTGGCTGCGGTTGCTACAGCCATTCACGGCCAGCAAATTTATCGCGGATACTGGATAGTTCAGCGCCTGTCGCGTTCACTGCGACCAGATAGCGATCGTTTTCAAGCTGCCAGACGCTCATGGTCACTCTGTCCTCAGTAACAATCGGGTCTGATAAACCAGCGCCTTATGCCGGTCTCCGGTAAAACAGGCGTCAATCAGGGTGAAGATGTCCATTTCTACCAGTAAATGTCCGACCGGGAAATGCTTCAGAAGCTCTTCCTGAGATAAGCCCTGTTCCCTGGCTGCACTGATGACAAAGCGTAACGCCTCTTCCACGCCATGATGCTCACAGCGATACTCTTTCTCTGTCCAAAGGGTGTGTCTGGCCCAGCGCTCAGCAAAGGCCTGCTCCCGCTCTGGTGACAGGGTGTCCAGTTCGAAACGGGCGTAGAGTTCCGGTGGTGCATCATGCAACCGCATCATCCTGGTCATCGCCTGTGCATACTGAAACACACGTTCGCTGTCGTGAAGAGGACGCATCTGCTGCGGATCGGCTTTGAGGTCGAAGAGTTTATCTCCGAACCGCCACGGATTCAGATACCCGAAGGTTGCAGGGATTTGCATGACCTGCGCGCCCTGTGTGAAATCAAAGCCGGGATGGATGCTGATGTTCTGCAGTTCACTCGCTTTGAACATACTGTCGATCCGGGTCGGCATCAGGGTGTATTCATACAGATTCCCCTTCATTTCCTCCCGCGGACAACGCATATAGGCATAGTCGCCGTCGGTGATATTGATGTGGTCGCCAAAGTAGCCAAACATCGCATAATCACGTACCGGGGTGTCATTTTCCACCGCCGGACGCAGCGGTTTACCGGTCATGGATGGCGGACGTGGAACATCGAAATACTCCAGCAGAGTCGCCGGAATATCGACAGTCTGTGCCAGCGCGCTGCGGCGAACGCCTTCGGATTTACAACGTGGATCGCGGATAAAGAACGGCGTGTTAGCGATTTCGTTGTACACCGGCATGATGTTCTTGCCCCACCACTGATGCTCACCGAGTAGGAAACCGTGGTCGGTACAGACGATAAACATTGTGTTTTCCCACAGACCCAGCGCTTTCAGCTTGTCCATCACCTGACCAAGGTAGTCATCACACATGGTGTGGAGTCGGGCAACCTTTGTACGTTTTTATCCCCGCCAGGATACGGCGGCATGGTGTGACGGTATTGAACAGGCGCTTTTGGCCTTTGGCGGAACACCGAGACATCTCCTGTTTGATAATGCCAAGACCATTATTCTTGAACGTGACGTTTATGGCGATGGCCGTCACCGGTGGAACCCGCCATTACTGGCTCTCGCCGAAAAGTACGGTTTTACTCCCCGGGTGTGCAGGCCTTATCGCGCAAAGACCAAGGGCAAAGTTGAACGATTCAACCGCTATCTGAAGCATAGTTTTGTCGTTCCGCTGGCCACCACGTTTAAACAGGCCGGTCTGCTGCTTGATGTCGACTCAGCCAACAGCCGCATTGGGCCATGGCTTATTACCGTGGCTAACGCCCGCAATCATGGCACGACCGGTGTTCCGCCAGAACAGCGGCTGCAACAGGAGTGGGCTGCGCTGCTTCCCCTGCCGAGAGTGGGGAGGACGGTACCCGTAGCCACGGATACCGGTTCAAGCCCGGCACTTTCAGGTCTGCCACAGCTATCTGTCCTATAACCGGAAAAACATCCCGCTCCAGTGAATGCCAGATATCACCGGTATGAACTTCGGAAATACCACTGGTTTTTTTAATGGCGAACCACCTCGTTGCTACATTAACGAACAGGCTGTCTTTGGCTCTTTTTTCCTGCTCAGCCTCGTCCTGCTCCTGTTTTTTGGGATCGATACCTTTAATCAACAGCGCGATACATTCATCGTGAAGGGCACGCACGGCAGCAGCCAGCGTCATGGCAGGATATAATGCCCAGTGTAATGTTGGTACGCGTTGCGGAATTGGGGCGCTGGTAACGAAAATACCAGATTTTCTTACCAGTAGTCCTGATGGAAAGTGTCAGTCCATGACCATCAGTCAGATCGTAATCCTTATCGGCGGGTCTTGCTTTTTGTACTGCGACGGCAGAAAGCAGGTTGTGTGTTCCGCTCATCATTCACCCCTTGATTATCGTAAAAAAACCAAACGACAGGAGTGGTGTAATATTCTGTACCCGCAACCTTTTATCAGCTATAAAACAGAAAATGGCCTATGCAATTTATCTTTCCAGTACATAGGTCACTGGGGTCATTTTGCACCTGACACCTCAATATGTGCTGAGGGTATTATAGAAACGAAAAAAAACCGTATACCTATGACGGCTATACGGTTCTTTCATTCTGAGAAGTATAAATACATCTCGGAATAGATAAGTGGCGGAACGGACGGGACTCGAACCCGCGACCCCCTGCGTGACAGGCAGGTATTCTAACCAACTGAACTACCGCTCCACCGATTCTGCTACGATGTATCATCCTGATACTTACCCCTCATCAGGGCTCACTTTCCATGCTCAGAACTACTTCCGTAATTCTGTTGGCTATCAGATATCTCTGCTAGCACGTGTTTGATGCCTGGCAGTTCCCTACTCTCACATGGGGAGACCCCACACTACCATCGGCGCTACGGCGTTTCACTGCTGAGTTCGGCATGGGGTCAGGTGGGACCACCGCGCTATCGCCGCCAGGCAAATTCTGTTTCATCCCGACCGTCACACTTCCGTGTAACCATCAGAACCAATCTCGGAACATCACTGAAAATATATCGTCTCTCTTCCAAAACACCTTCGGTGTTGTAAGGTTAAGCCTCTCGGGTCATTAGTACTGGTCAGCTCAACGCATCACTGCGCTTACACACCCAGCCTATCAACGTCTTCGTCTTAAACGTCCCTTCAGGGGCCTTTAAGGCCCAGGGAAGACTCATCTCGGGGCAAGTTTCCCGCTTAGATGCTTTCAGCGGTTATCTCTTCCGCACGTAGCTACCGGGCAATGCAATTGGCATCACAACCCGTACACCAGTGGTGCGTTCACTCCGGTCCTCTCGTACTAGGAGCAACCCCCCTCAATCTTCCAACGCCCACGGCAGATAGGGACCGAACTGTCTCACGACGTTCTAAACCCAGCTCGCGTACCACTTTAAATGGCGAACAGCCATACCCTTGGGACCTACTTCAGCCCCAGGATGTGATGAGCCGACATCGAGGTGCCAAACACCGCCGTCGATATGAACTCTTGGGCGGTATCAGCCTGTTATCCCCGGAGTACCTTTTATCCGTTGAGCGATGGCCCTTCCATTCAGAACCACCGGATCACTAAGACCTGCTTTCGCACCTGCTCGAGCCGTCACTCTCGCAGTCAAGCTAGCTTATGCCTTTGCACTAACCTCCTGATGTCCGACCAGGATTAGCTAACCTTCGTACTCCTCCGTTACTCTTTGGGAGGAGACCGCCCCAGTCAAACTACCCACCAGACACTGTCCGCAACCCGGTTCACGGGCCCACGTTAGAACATCAAACATTAAAGGGTGGTATTTCAAGGTTGGCTCCACGCAGACTGGCGTCCACGCTTCAAAGCCTCCCACCTATCCTACACATCAAGGCTCAAGGTTCAGTGTCAAGCTATAGTAAAGGTTCACGGGGTCTTTCCGTCTTGCCGCGGGTACACTGCATCTTCACAGCGAGTTCAATTTCACTGAGTCTCGGGTGGAGACAGCCTGGCCATCATTACGCCATTCGTGCAGGTCGGAACTTACCCGACAAGGAATTTCGCTACCTTAGGACCGTTATAGTTACGGCCGCCGTTTACCGGGGCTTCGATCAAGAGCTTCGCCTTGCGGCTTACCCCATCAATTAACCTTCCGGCACCGGGCAGGCGTCACACCGTATACGTCCACTTTCGTGTTTGCACAGTGCTGTGTTTTTAGTAAACAGTTGCAGCCAGCTGGTATCTGCGACTGCGCAACGCTCCATCCGCAAGGGACTTCACCTCGCACAGCGTGCCTTCTCCCGAAGTTACGGCACCATTTTGCCTAGTTCCTTCACCCGAGTTCTCTCAAGCGCCTGAGTATTCTCTACCTGACCACCTGTGTCGGTTTGGGGTACGATTCGATGTTACCTGGAGCTTAGGGGCTTTTCCTGGAAGCGTGGCATTTGTCACTTCGACACCGTAGTGCCTCGTCATCACGCCTCGGCGTTGACAGCGCTCCGGATTTGCCTGGAGCACCCACCTACACGCTTAAACCGGGACAACCGTCGCCCGGCCAACATAGCCTTCTCCGTCCCCCCTTCGCAGTAACACCCAGTACAGGAATATTAACCTGTTTCCCATCGACTACGCCTTTCGGCCTCGCCTTAGGGGTCGACTCACCCTGCCCCGATTAACGTTGGACAGGAACCCTTGGTCTTCCGGCGTGCGGGTTTTTCACCCGCATTATCGTTACTTATGTCAGCATTCGCACTTCTGATACCTCCAGCAATCCTCACAGACCACCTTCAACGGCTTACAGAACGCTCCCCTACCCAACGGACATATCCTTAAGTCAACTCGACGTAATGAACGCTTTGACGTCGCGGCGCTCCGTCAATCGGTTTTCGCATAATTGTCTTAAGTGATATGTCCGCTGCCGCAGCTTCGGTGCATGGTTTAGCCCCGTTACATCTTCCGCGCAGGCCGACTCGACCAGTGAGCTATTACGCTTTCTTTAAATGATGGCTGCTTCTAAGCCAACATCCTGGCTGTCTGGGCCTTCCCACATCGTTTCCCACTTAACCATGACTTTGGGACCTTAGCTGGCGGTCTGGGTTGTTTCCCTCTTCACGACGGACGTTAGCACCCGCCGTGTGTCTCCCGTGATAACATTCTTCGGTATTCGTAGTTTGCATCGAGTTGGTAAGCCGGGATGGCCCCCTAGTCGAAACAGTGCTCTACCCCCGAAGATGACTTCACGAGGCGCTACCTAAATAGCTTTCGGGGAGAACCAGCTATCTCCCGGTTTGATTGGCCTTTCACCCCCAGCCACAAGTCATCCGCTAATTTTTCAACATTAGTCGGTTCGGTCCTCCAGTTAGTGTTACCCAACCTTCAACCTGCCCATGGCTAGATCACCGGGTTTCGGGTCTATACCTTGCAACTTGACGCCCAGTTAAGACTCGGTTTCCCTGCGGCTCCCCTATTCGGTTAACCTTGCTACAAAATATAAGTCGCTGACCCATTATACAAAAGGTACGCAGTCACCCCACCCCAAAGCACTCACCGCTTGTCTTGTGTGTTGGGCGTCGCAAAAGACGCGCCGCCACCGCGATGCTGCTGTTGCGGTGCCTTCATCACCAGAGAATGCTTTGGTGGTGGGGCTCCCACTGCTTGTACGTACACGGTTTCAGGTTCTGTTTCACTCCCCTCGCCGGGGTTCTTTTCGCCTTTCCCTCACGGTACTGGTTCACTATCGGTCAGTCAGGAGTATTTAGCCTTGGAGGATGGTCCCCCCATCTTCAGACAGGATATCTCGTGTCCCGCCCTACTCGTCGAACTCACAGCAAGCGCATCTTTGTGTACGGGACTATCACCCTGTACCGTGCGACTTTCCAGACGCTTCCACTGATGCACAAACTGATTCTGGTTCTGGGCTCTTCCCCGTTCGCTCGCCGCTACTGGGGGAATCTCGGTTGATTTCTTTTCCTCGGGGTACTGAGATGTTTCAGTTCCCCCGGTTCGCCTCATGTCACTATGGATTCATGACATGATAGTGTGTCGAAACACACTGGGTTTCCCCATTCGGGTATCGTCGGGTATAACGGTTCATATCACCTTGCCGACGCTTTTCGCAGATTAGCACGCCCTTCATCGCCTCTGACTGCCTAGGCATCCACCGTGTACGCTTAGTCGCTTAACCTCACAACCCGAAGGTGTTTCTTCTTTTCTGAATGGCTGCGCCTCATGAATACTGCGTTGTGCCGTACTCGGTATGCTCATGGACATCACGTCCACTGCGCTTCCTCCGTGCGGTACGCCTTGTCTTCATCGGGCTCGCTCATTCATCGATTCGGAATATCCGGGATGCGATTATTTGAGAGACTCTGATACAGCCAACTCCCGCCATCAAGGCAGGTTTCGCTGTATCGTTTCAATTTTCAGCTTGTTCCAGATTGTTAAAGAGCAAATAACATAAACCTGACTATCGCTAATCAGCTTTAGGTTATCGTCGACCGTGCCTTTCACCCACTGTCATTTTTGGCGTCCCCTAGGGGATTCGAACCCCTGTTACCGCCGTGAAAGGGCGGTGTCCTAGGCCTCTAGACGAAGGGGACACATCATGTCGGCTTCGCTGACGCGCGCTCTGTTTTCATCAGACAATCTGTGTGAGCACTTCACACAACGGCTATCTTTGGTAAGGAGGTGATCCAACCGCAGGTTCCCCTACGGTTACCTTGTTACGACTTCACCCCAGTCATGAATCACAAAGTGGTAAGCGCCCTCCCGAAGGTTAAGCTACCTACTTCTTTTGCAACCCACTCCCATGGTGTGACGGGCGGTGTGTACAAGGCCCGGGAACGTATTCACCGTAGCATTCTGATCTACGATTACTAGCGATTCCGACTTCATGGAGTCGAGTTGCAGACTCCAATCCGGACTACGACGCACTTTATGAGGTCCGCTTGCCCTCGCGAGTTCGCTTCTCTTTGTATGCGCCATTGTAGCACGTGTGTAGCCCTACTCGTAAGGGCCATGATGACTTGACGTCATCCCCACCTTCCTCCGGTTTATCACCGGCAGTCTCCCTTGAGTTCCCGCCATTACGCGCTGGCAACAAAGGATAAGGGTTGCGCTCGTTGCGGGACTTAACCCAACATTTCACAACACGAGCTGACGACAGCCATGCAGCACCTGTCTCTCAGTTCCCGAAGGCACAAGTCTGTCTCCAGTCTCTTCTGAGGATGTCAAGAGTAGGTAAGGTTCTTCGCGTTGCATCGAATTAAACCACATGCTCCACCGCTTGTGCGGGCCCCCGTCAATTCATTTGAGTTTTAACCTTGCGGCCGTACTCCCCAGGCGGTCGACTTAACGCGTTAGCTCCGAAAGCCACGGCTCAAGGCCACAACCTTCAAGTCGACATCGTTTACAGCGTGGACTACCAGGGTATCTAATCCTGTTTGCTCCCCACGCTTTCGCACCTGAGCGTCAGTCTTCGTCCAGGGGGCCGCCTTCGCCACCGGTATTCCTCCAGATCTCTACGCATTTCACCGCTACACCTGGAATTCTACCCCCCTCTACGAGACTCTAGTCTGTCAGTTTTGAATGCAGTTCCCAGGTTAAGCCCGGGGATTTCACATCCAACTTAACAGACCGCCTGCGTGCGCTTTACGCCCAGTCATTCCGATTAACGCTTGCACCCTCCGTATTACCGCGGCTGCTGGCACGGAGTTAGCCGGTGCTTCTTCTGCGGGTAACGTCAATGAAACACTCTATTAAAGCGCTCCCCTTCCTCCCCGCTGAAAGTACTTTACAACCCGAAGGCCTTCTTCATACACGCGGCATGGCTGCATCAGGGTTTCCCCCATTGTGCAATATTCCCCACTGCTGCCTCCCGTAGGAGTCTGGACCGTGTCTCAGTTCCAGTGTGGCTGGTCATCCTCTCAGACCAGCTAGAGATCGTCGCCTAGGTGAGCCATTACCTCACCTACCAGCTAATCCCATCTGGGTTCATCCAATGGCGTGAGGCCCGAAGGTCCCCCACTTTGGTCTTGCGACGTCATGCGGTATTAGCTACCGTTTCCAGTAGTTATCCCCCTCCATCAGGCAGATCCCCAGACATTACTCACCCGTCCGCCGCTCGCCGGCGGGGAAGCAAGCTTCCCCCCGCTGCCGCTCGACTTGCATGTGTTAGGCCTGCCGCCAGCGTTCAATCTGAGCCATGATCAAACTCTTCAATTTAAGATTTGTTTGATATGCTTCCGAAGAAGCGATGCTCAAAGAATTTATAACTGTTTATTCGTAATGAATTTACTGTCAGTCACTCTTCAAGTCTTTTCGTATTGATTACGATAGGGTCCTGTGAGTGCCCACACAGATTGTCTGATTATATTGTTAAAGAGCGTTCGCCGCGGCACTGCCGCTGACGTGAGGTCGCGTATACTACGCCATCCTCTTGCAGAGTCAACGAATAATTCGTTTTTCCCGGCCTGACTCTGCGTTGTGTTGTTCACCAGCGCCGGGTCAGTGGAGGCGCATTATAGGCACTTCTCCTGGCCTGACAAGGGGTAATTGCAAAAAAAAATTCGTTTGCTCACTTTTGAATCAATGCGCTTTTGCATGGAACTTTATTGAGCATTAATCGCTACTTTTACAAGCAAAAGACCTGAATAACTAAATTCAGGTCTTTTGCTTGTAACACATGTCAACATAACTATTGATGCGCGACGATCGTATCTCCCTCAACATCTAACGTCACGAGTTTACCGGGAATTAACTTGCCGGACAGAATCTGCTGGGCCAGTTGGTTCTCAATTAACTGTTGGATAGCTCGTTTAAGCGGTCGGGCCCCATAAACCGGATCAAACCCCAACTCTCCAAGTAGCGCCAACGCAGGTTCGGTAATCGTCACGCTGTAACCTCGCTCTTCCAAACGCTGGTACAAACGTTGAAGTTGAATCTGGGCAATAGAAGCAATATGTGCACGCCCCAAGGGATGGAATACCACAACTTCATCAATTCGGTTGATAAATTCAGGACGGAAGTGATGACTAACAACCTCTAGCACCATGTCACGCATCTGGGTGTAATTCATGTCGCCGAAGCGTTCCTGAATTAAATCTGACCCCAGATTAGACGTCATGATAACAACCGTATTACGAAAATCGACTGTCCGCCCCTGACCATCAGTAAGACGCCCATCATCCAATACCTGCAACAAAATATTGAATACATCCGGATGTGCTTTTTCCACCTCATCCAGCAAAATCACCGAGTAAGGACGACGGCGCACGGCTTCCGTCAGATAACCCCCCTCTTCATACCCAACATATCCCGGAGGGGCGCCAACCAGACGCGATACAGAATGTTTCTCCATAAATTCAGACATATCAATACGAACCATGGCATCGTCACTGTCAAACAGGAATGAAGCCAGTGACTTGCAAAGTTCAGTCTTACCGACACCAGTTGGTCCCAGGAATAGAAATGACCCAATGGGACGATTTGGATCAGAGAGTCCGGCACGGCTACGCCGAATAGAGTTGGCGACTGCCTCAACCGCTTCATCCTGACCAATCACACGCTGATGTAACGCATGCTCCATGCGTAACAGTTTTTCACGTTCGCCCTCCAGCATTCTGGAGACAGGAATACCGGTCGACCGCGCCAGTACTTCGGCGATTTCCACATCTGTAACCCGGTTACGCAGTAGATGCATTGTCTTGCCTTCTACCAGGGTCGCTGCAGCAAGCTGTTTTTCCAATTCGGGGATCTTGCCGTATTGCAGTTCTGACATACGTCCCAGATCACCCTGACGACGCGCTTGTTCCAAAGTGATTTTCGCTTGTTCCAACGCAGCTTTAATATTCTGAGTCCCCGTCAGAGAAGCTTTTTCCGCCTTCCATTCTTCCTCTAACTTCGAGTATTCACGCTCTTTTTGCTCCAGTTCAGTACTTAACAGCTCCAGGCGTTTCAGGCTGGCTTCATCAGACTCTTTCTTCAACGCCTGCTGTTCCAGCTTCAACTGGATAATACGGCGATCCAATCTATCCAGCGGTTCTGGTTTAGAGTCGATTTGCATACGAATGCTTGATGCCGCTTCATCGATCAGATCGATAGCCTTATCTGGTAATTTACGATCGGCAATATAACGATGAGATAACATAGCAGCAGCGACTATCGCCGGATCGGTAATCTGTACATGGTGATGTAACTCATAACGTTCTTTCAGACCACGTAGAATCGCGATGGTATCTTCCACGCTTGGCTCAGCGACAAACACCTTTTGGAAACGTCTCTCAAGTGCGGCATCTTTTTCGATATACTGACGGTATTCATCCAGCGTGGTTGCGCCGACACAATGCAATTCACCGCGAGCAAGCGCAGGTTTCAGCATATTACCTGCATCCATCGCACCATCAGCCTTGCCAGCACCGACCATGGTATGTAGTTCATCAATGAACAAGATGACATTGCCTTCCTGCTTCGAGAGGTCGGTTAGTACACCTTTCAGGCGCTCTTCAAACTCACCACGGTATTTGGCTCCTGCAATCAGCGCGCCCATATCTAACGATAAAACGCGTTTATTCTTTAATCCTTCAGGAATTTCCCCATTGACAATACGCTGTGCAAGCCCTTCCACAATTGCGGTTTTACCTACGCCAGGCTCACCAATGAGTACCGGGTTGTTTTTTGTTCTGCGCTGTAATACCTGGATAGTACGGCGAATTTCTTCATCCCGGCCAATAACGGGGTCCAACTTGCCTTGCTCGGCACGCTCGGTTAAATCAATAGTGTATTTTTTTAAAGCCTGCCGCTGATCTTCTGCTCCCTGCTCATTCACCTGTTCTCCTCCCCGAATCTGTTCGATCGCTTTAGTCACGTTTTCCTCGGTAGCGCCAGCGTTCTTTAGCACATCACTGAATGTGCTTCGGGACTCTAAAACAGCCAAGACAAACAGTTCTGAAGAAATAAATGTATCGCCCCGTTTTTGGGCCAGCTTGTCGCAGATATTTAAAGTTTTTACCAGTTCATTGGATGGCTGAACATCGCCACCAGTCCCTTCTACCTGTGGTAAGCGACCTAATGCCTGTTCAATGGCACTTTTAAGATTGACAACATTTGCGCCCGCCGCCGTTAACAAAGGGCTAACCGTGCCACCTTCCTGGTTCAGGAGAGCACTCATCAGATGAAGTGGTTCAATAAATTGATGATCCCGCCCAAGTGCGAGAGATTGAGCATCGGCGAGGGCAAGCTGGAATTTATTGGTAAGACGATCCAGACGCATAACTCCTCCCATACATACTGGTCAAAATTGCTACCGGAGATTAAATAAGGCCATCTTTCAAAATTTCAAGATGACTTTGCCAGTAATAATAGGAGGAAAAACGTTAACTGTCCCGGACCGCCTTAATTCAATAGGTTATATCACCCAGACTAAAGTTGCCATACGACCAGTTACGCCATCGCGTCGATATGAGAAAAATTTTTGCGGTTCACTAACGGTACAGGCCTCTCCGCCAAAAATTTTCGTCACACCCGCAGCCTGCAAACGTAAACGTGCAAGTTGGTAAATATCCGCCAGAAATTTTTCACCTTGAGAGACAAAAGCCATTGCCGATTGGGGATCATCCTGAGTAAAGGCAGCTTTTACTTCAGCACCCACCTCAAACTGTCGCGGACCAATAGCCGGACCTAACCATGCCATGATATTCGATGGAGAGGAGCGGAATCGCAATACCGATTGTTCCAGCACCCCAGCCTGCAATCCTCGCCAACCAGCATGAGCGGCGGCGACTTCATCACCAGCTTCAGTACAAAACAACACAGGCAGACAGTCGGCCGTCATCACCGCACAAACTCGCTCTTTGCACCTGGTATATACAGCATCCCCTTTCAGTGAAACCGGCGTGTCATTATCTAATTCCACAACCTGTGCACCATGAACCTGTTCCAACCAGTATGGCATTGATGGTAAAGATGCGACTTCCACCAGCTTATTTCGATTTTCATACACGTGTAGTGCATCATCACCGACATGATTTCCTAAATTAAAGGAATCATAGGGCGGCATACTGACGCCCCCAATGCGGGTAGTGCTGTAAGCACGAATATTATGTGGTGCTGGCCAATTGGGTTGTATAAGCATGTAGTCACCAGCCCAGTTGTTCTTTAAACGCTTCTGTGTCAGCTTTTAATGCGTCTATCAATCTCACCATATCCTGTGGCAGGGGAGCATGCCACTCCATCTGAATTCCACTGATAGGGTGATACAAACGCAACATGGTGGCATGTAGAGCCTGGCGATCAAAACCACGGAGAACCGCGATAAATTCGTCTGACGCTCCTTTCGGAGAGCGTGGACGCCCACCATATAAAGGATCACCCACCAAAGGATGATTTATATGTGCCATATGTACGCGAATCTGATGAGTACGGCCGGTTTCCAAACGTAACCGCAAACGGGTATGAGCGCGGAAATGTTCCATAATCCGGTAATGCGTAACAGCAGGTTTTCCCATCGGATGAACAGCCATGTGAGTACGTTTTGTAGCATGACGGGCTATCGGCTCATCAACCGACCCTCCCGCCGTCATCGTACCAACCGCCACCGCTTCATATTCACGGGTAATTTCACGGGCCTGCAACGACTCCACCAGCCGGGTTTGGGCCGGTACGGTCTTCGCCACAACCATCAATCCAGTGGTATCTTTATCCAGTCGATGAACAATCCCAGCACGAGGAACATCCACAATTTCTGGATAATGATGGAGCAATGCATTTAATACCGTACCGTCAGGATTTCCCGCGCCAGGATGTACAACCAGATCTCGGGGTTTATTGATCACCAGAATATCCTGGTCTTCATAAACAATATCCAGTGCAATTGCTTGTGCTTCCCAACGCGCATCCTCTTCGATCAATGCATCAATGGCCACTAATTCGCCACCAAGCACCTTCTCTTTTGGCTTATTCATAATATTGCCGTTAATCTGTACCCGCTGTTCCAAAATCCACTCTTTTATGCGTGAACGGGAATAATCAGGGAACAATTCGGCTAAAGCCTGATCTAAACGTTGTCCGAGTTGAGATTCGGCCACTATTGCCGTGAGTTGTACTTGTTGTGCCATAGTATGCAGCTTCTTTATTAACGTTGGGTTTTAACGGCGACGCCGTTTAAAATAATGTACTATTGTAGCTGGTCTTAATCGGGAGCTTAACGGACAGTTTCCCGAAAAAACACTGAGGATAATCAAAACGTCATGACGCGTATGAAATACCTGGTGGCTGCAGCCACGTTGAGCCTGGCGCTGGTTGGTTGCTCCAGCAACTCCAAAGATGCAGTTCCTGATCGCCCACCTTCAGAAATTTATGCCACTGCTCAGGAAAAACTGCAGGATGGCAACTTTAAGGCCGCCATTACGCAGTTGGAAGCGTTGGATAACCGTTATCCATTTGGTCCTTATTCACAACAGGTTCAGTTGGATCTCATTTATGCCTACTATAAATCTGCCGAACTACCGTTAGCTCAGGCATCCATTGATCGTTTTATCCGTCTGAACCCTACGCATCCTAACATAGACTATGTGCTCTATATGCGTGGCCTGACCAACATGGCGTTAGATGATAGTGCATTACAAGGATTCTTTGGTGTTGATCGTTCAGACCGCGATCCTCAGTACGCCCGTGCAGCTTTCCAAGCCTTTCGCCAGCTAGTGCAAGGTTACCCGAGAAGTCTCTACGCTACTGATGCCAGCAAACGTCTGGAATTCCTGAAAGAACGCCTGGCCAAATATCAACTTTCAGTCGCGCAATATTACACGAAACGCGGCGCTTATGTAGCGGTTGTTAACCGTGTTGAGCAAATGATGAAAGATTATCCGGATACGCAGGCGACAAGAAAAGCGCTGCCATTAATGGAAAATGCTTACCGTAAATTGCAGTTAACTGCAGAGGCAGACAAAGTAGCAAAAATTATCGCCGTCAACCCTGTTTAACGATTACAAAGCCTATCACCACGGCAGCTTAGGCTGCCGTTTTTTATACCGTATTTCTTGTTTGAAAATGAAACGCCGGGAAATCAAACACCCGGCGTCAACAATAAATCTTACCGATAATGCCATAGCCTTTACACAGCCACAAGACCAGTATGGTTATTCCCAAAGACAGTTCACAAATCAAGGTTTATTGACGAAAAGTGACAAAAAAAAGTGATCGGAATCACCCATTTTGTTCCATCTAGAGGTATGCTGAAACTATCCAAGACGGACAAGGCAGAGAGGTAAGTTTTTATGACTATCAATATTACCAGTAAGCAAATGGATATTACCCCCGCAATACGTCAACATGTCGAAGACCGTCTCACGAAACTGGATAAATGGCAAACACAGTTAATTAACCCACATATTATCCTATCCAAAGAGCCACAAGGCTTTGTTGCCGATGCCACGATCAATACCCCCAATGGTCCCCTGGTCGCCAGTGCCAAACACGAAGATATGTATACTGCCATCAATGAGCTCATTGCCAAACTCGAACGCCAGCTGAATAAAGTACAGCATAAAAGCGAAGCGCGTCGTGCCGAGTCTTGTATAAAAGATGTCAATCTGCAGGTTTCTCCGGAGGAATAAAAGCAGGTTATGTATTTTATTTCCACTAACGCGCCGTCAGGCGCGTTTTTTATTGACAGGATGAAAAGGCAGCAGTTACCTTACTAACATCAACAGCAAGGATTTTAATCATGCATCAAAAGTTGTTCTACTTCGTATTTTTTTTCATTCTACCCGGCTGGGGGCAATTGTCGTGTGAGTGAGAATACGAAGACGAACAAAAAAGCCTCCTGAACTTAGGGGGCTTTTTTATATGGACAGCAAACAGGTAAATGCCTTATGACCGACAATCCGTTACTGATATTACGCGACCGCATCAGCGCTCTAGATATGCAACTGCTTGAATTGTTAGCTCAAAGACGGGAGCTGGCACTGGAGGTAGCAAAAACTAAACAACATACTCACCGCCCCATCCGCGATAAGGAACGTGAACGCGACTTGCTTTCAGCCTTGATTGACGAAGGGAAAAAACATCATCTTGATGGCCACTATATTACTCGGCTGTTCCAGCTTATTATCGAAGACTCTGTTCTTACTCAGCAAGCCTTACTGCAACAACATTTGAATCAAACCACGTCACATTCAGCACGTATTGCTTTTTTAGGTCCGAAAGGTTCTTATTCTCATTTGGCAGCCCGCCAGTATGCAGCTCGCCATTTCGACAATATTATTGAGTGCGGATGCCAAAAGTTTCACGATATTATCAACATAGTGGAAATCGGTCAGGCTGATTACGCTGTATTACCGATTGAAAATACCAGTTCAGGTTCTATCAATGATGTCTATGACCTACTGCAACACACAGGATTATCTATTGTTGGTGAACTAACCAATCCGATTGATCACTGTGTTCTGGTCGCTGTTGATACCCACCTTGATCAAATAGAAACGGTTTACAGCCATCCCCAACCCTTTCAACAATGCAGCAATTTTATTAATCGCTTCCCACACTGGAAAATCAAATACTGCGAAAGTACGGCTGCGGCAATGGCCAAAGTATCAGAACTGAAATCACCCAAGGTTGCCGCGTTAGGTAGCGAGGCAGGAGGTACGCTTTACCAGTTACAAGTACTGGAACATAACCTGGCGAACCAGTCACAAAATATTACCCGCTTTATTATATTGGCCCGAAAACCTATCGAAGTTACCGAGCAGGTACCAGCCAAAACAACGCTTATCATGGCAACAGGTCAGCAATCCGGCGCTTTGGTGGAGGCATTACTTGTACTGCGTGAACACGGTATCGTAATGACAAAACTGGAGTCCCGACCCATTCACGGTAATCCATGGGAAGAGATGTTTTATATTGATGTTCAGGCCAATCTGCGCAGTAAAGAAATGCAAAATGCGCTCAAAGATCTGGCGATGATAACCCGTTCATTAAAAGTGCTTGGCTGCTATCCCAGTGAAAACATTGTACCAGTAGAGACTGATTGATAACAAAAAACGCCATACCCGACTAAAGGGGAATGGCGGTAATATCATTAAAGACTAATTTTCTACTGCCGAATATCGTTAGCCTGGCGCAATAACACTTGGCTCTCTGATTGGAAACGGCGTGCATAATCACCAAACCAGTGTTCAACTTTTCTGAAGCTACTGATAAAAGCAGCTTTATCTCCTTGCTCCAGCAACGCGATAGCCTCACCAAATCGCAGATAATAGCGTTTGATCAATGCCAGATTATTTTCTGAAGACATGATGATATCTGCATACAACTGCGGATCCTGAGCAAACAGACGGCCTACCATTGCCAGTTCCAGGCGATAAATCGGTGAAGATAAAGCCAGTAATTGTTCCAATTGCACATTTTCTTCTGCCAAATGCACCCCATAAGCAAAAGTAGCGAAATGGCGTAGAGCCTGAATAAAGGCCATATTCTGATCGTGTTCAACGGCACTGATACGATGTAATCTCGCTCCCCATACCTGAATTTGCTCCAGCAACCACTGATAGGCTTCAGGTTGACGACCGTCACAATACACCACCACCTGTTTGGCCAGGCTACCACTGTCTGGTCCGAACATCGGATGCAATCCCAATACAGGACCCGAATGAGCCGCTAACATCGCCTGCAATGGACCATTTTTTACCGATGCCAGATCTACCAAGATGCAGTCATCAGGTAGTTTGGGAAGCAGGGCAATGACCTGTTCCGTTACATGAATAGGAACACTGACAATAACCATACCTGCATCGGATAATAACGCGTCAGCCTGCGGCCAGTCATCCTGTTCCAAAATCTTGACCTGGTAACCAGACAACGTCAGCATTTTGTCAAACAACCGCCCCATCTGCCCATGACCACCAATAATCACCACGGAGCGGAGTTGAGGACATAGCGTTTTAAACCCTTTATCGTTCTCACTAGAATATGATTCCCGTATGACACGACGCAAAACATCCTCAATCAGATCAGGAGGAACACCTAACATCTCCGCTTCTTTTCGGCGTGAACTCAGCATCGCAGCTTCTCGTTCCGGAGCGTAAATCGGTAACCCATAGCGACTTTTCACTTCGCCAACATCCGCTACCAGTTGTAATCGGCGTGATAACAGCGTCAGTAGCGCTTTATCTACCTCATCAATCTGATCACGTAAAGCGGTCAGTTCAGCGACCATTTATTATTCTCCTAACCGATTTGTGCCTACCGCATCAAGTTCCTGATGTAACGAACGTAACAATGTTTCCGTACTTTCCCAACTGATACAGGCATCAGTCACGGATACACCATAATGCATCTGCGAACGTGGCTGCTCGGATGACTGATTGCCTTCGTTAATATTGCTCTCTAGCATCAATCCTATGATAGAACGGTTACCTGCCTTAATCTGCTCAATAATCGATTCCACCACCAACGGCTGCCGACGATAGTCCTTATTGGAATTACCGTGGCTACAATCTATCATCAGCGCCGGCTTCAGCCCTGCGTCCCGCATCTGTTTTTCACACTCAGCGACATCCTGTGCACTGTAATTAGGTCTTTTTCCGCCGCGTAAAATAACATGTCCATCAGCGTTGCCTTGTGTCTGCAGTAGACATACCTGACCGCCCTGGTTAATACCAACAAAACGATGTGGCATTGAGGCTGCTTTCATTGCATTAATAGCAGTACCAAGACTACCATCCGTACCATTTTTAAAGCCGACCGGCATTGAGAGGCCAGAAGCCATTTCCCGATGCGTCTGGGACTCAGTGGTCCTCGCGCCGATTGCAGACCAACTAAAGAGATCCCCCAAATATTGTGGGCTGTTCGGGTCCAGAGCTTCAGTCGCCAACGGCAATCCCATGTGGACCAATTCAAGTAACAGACCACGGGCAATATGCAATCCAGCTTCTACATCAAACGACCCATCCATGTAAGGATCATTGATTAATCCTTTCCAACCAACAGTGGTACGCGGTTTTTCAAAATAGACACGCATAACGATATACAGCCGATCACTCAATTCAGTTGAAAGCGTTTTTAAACGACGCGCATAATCCAGAGCAGCATCCGTATCATGGATTGAACAAGGGCCACAAACGATCAACTGTCGATCATCACGGCCATGAATAATATTCGCAATGGTGCTACGTGACTGCGCAATAGCTTGCTGTTCTCGATCATTCAGTGGGAATTTGGCTTTCAATTCATCAGGCGTGATTAACACCTGTTCATCACTGATATTGATATTATTGAGCGAATCTTTTTGCATATTCATGATCCTGTTGATTCCTGTCTATGAGGGACACTAGCGCCCATATCGCGTTATGAATGACACCATAACATACCGCGTAAATTTTTCAATCCACATCCGTAAAGAAAAAATTACTGCCTGTAAAACCAGATAAAGATCACTAAATTTGCATCAACCCTCACTTCCAGCCAACACCGCTCTATCCCTTTGTTGGGAAATGATAGAATCAATACATAAGGGGGAAATAATGTTAAAAGTAATAATTATTGATGATGAGAAACCAGCCCGCGAAGAGCTGGGGCTACTCCTGGCGAACGAATCGGATATCACTATTATCGCCGAATGCAACAATGCGCTGGAAGCCATACCGACGATAAATCGTCTTCAACCGGATGTGATATTTCTCGATATCCAAATGCCAAAAATCAACGGATTGGAAATGGTGGCCATGCTTGATCCAGACACTATGCCATATGTGGTTTTTGTCACAGCATATGATGAATATGCCATACGCGCTTTCGAAGAACATGCCTTCGACTATCTACTCAAGCCTCTTGATGCTCAACGGTTATCAAAGACGCTAAATAGATTACGGCGAGGTGTAAGTGTAAATAAAAATGTACAATTAATTGCCGAACCCTATTTACGCCATATTCCTTGTTATGGGCACAACCGTATTTTTTTATTGAAAATTGAAGAGGTGGAATATTTAAGCTCAGAACTCAGCGGTGTACATGTCGTAGGCGTGACACAATCAGGTTATACCCAACTGTCATTGAAAACGCTGGAAGAAAAGACACCGTTTATTCGCTGCCATCGGCAATATATGGTCAATACTGAGTTATTGAAGGAAATACAGTTACTGGATAACGGCTCTGCGGAGGTCATTACCAACACCGGTAAGCAGATACCAGTGAGTCGACGATATTTAAAATTATTGAAAGAAAAACTGGGTATCACCTGAATGTTGTTTTTAATGAAGAACTCGCCCCTAGCATACGCATCTGACAAAAAGGTTAATGGTTTTCACCAAGATCAGTAATAACCTTTGACCACCAAAGTTATCGCCAACGCTGGCAAAAACTTACTGGAATATTGTGACATTTATCACGAAAATAGCGGGACAGAAATTTCGGGTCAGCCTCGTCGGTCAACAAAAAACCGAATAGTTCTACCCGCTCAGAGATATTTAGATGGATGTCATTGGAATCATCATGTCGTCGGGGAAATCCTCCGTTGATGTCGCGCTTTATACGCTGCTGCCGATCATGGTCGTAATGCTAGTCATCATGCAGTTTCTGGAATCAAAAGGGATAGTGGATGCACTCGTCAGGTGGATGGCCCCCATCCTCAAACCCTTTGGACTAGCCGGCATGAGCACCTTTGCACTGATTCAGCTCAACTTTGTCAGCTTTGCCGCACCACTGGCGACCTTATCAATTATGGAAAAACGAGGCATATCCGATCGCCATATGGCAGCAACACTGGCCATGGTATTCGCTATGGGACAGGGCAACGTGTTTTACCCTCTTATTCCGTTTGGCCTGAACTGGGCTGCGGCCATCGTGATTTCAATCACTGGTGGCCTGGCTGCCGCAGCTATCACCTATCATGTTCTTGGACGTAGACTGTCCGCGGCGGAAAGCAGCCGCTCCGATGAGGTTTCTGCCGAGGAGCCTGGCCGGAAAGGGATTATCGGTATCATCAATAGCGCGGGGGCAGACGCCATCAGGTTGGCGCTCGGATCGGTGCCGATGCTAATTTTATCAATGACGATTGTCGGCATTCTGGAATCGGCTGGCGCGGTAACTGCACTTGAACACTTTTTCTCGCCGCTACTTGCTTCGGTCAATATTTCTCCTGTTTTCGTGATGCCAACACTGGTGAAATGTCTGGCGGGTGGCACCGCTTACTTTGGCGTAGTGTCAGACCTAATTCATCAAGGGAAAATGACCGCCAGCCAGATCAACGCCTCCACCGGTTTGCTGGTACAAACCTTTGATTTACCGGGAATTGGCATTTTTCTAGGCGTGGGCTCACGTTTCACCCGCTTATTCCGCTACGCTGCGCTGGGTGCCCTGTTTGGTATTCTGATTAGAACGTTGCTGCATTTGTTGATGTTTTAATTGAAGAAATTGATACTAAATTAATGTCGTTTCAACATCAGCTTTTCTCACGGAATTATTGAAGCCAAATGGACATCCCGAGCAAACACAGATTCAATTAGGAAACGCAGGATTTAGCGACGTTGAATTTATCAATGATCGCATACATATGTTCCCAACCGTCATAGCACGCAAGTCAAATTAAGATGTGTTGCTCACCATCTGTCATGGGTATTATCTGGAATTAATAGTAAAAAAAAAGGGCATGCCAGTGTGGCACGTCCCTTTTCTATAACCGCTTTTCGGATGTTGCGAAAGCGCGCTCTTAGTTAAGACGCTCTTTAATACGAGCAGACTTACCAGCACGTTCACGCAGGTAATACAGTTTGGCTTTACGCACAGCACCGCGACGTTTAACAGTAATACTATCCACTACTGGAGAGTGAGTCTGAAATACGCGCTCTACGCCTTCGCCATTAGAAATCTTACGAACAGTGAATGCAGAGTGCAGACCGCGGTTACGAATAGCGATAACCACGCCCTCGAATGCCTGCAGACGTCTTTTGGAACCTTCAACGACCCATACCTTCACTTCCACGGTATCACCCGGACGAAATGCAGGTATATCTTGCTTCATCTGCTCTTGTTCAAGTTGCTTGATAATGTTGCTCATAATATGTCTCTTACCCTAGGTAAACTGATATTTGGGTTCGCTCGGCACTCCCGTAACGACCCACTAATACTTGTGTTGTCCAGACTGATATTCATTTTGAAATTCAGTCAACAACCTTGCTTGCTCGTCAGTCAGAGCTAGGCTTTTCAGAAGTTCAGGTCTTCTAAGCCAGGTTCGGCCCAGCGACTGCTTCAAACGCCAGCGACGTATTTCAGCATGGTTGCCTGACAGCAGAACTGCCGGAACTTCCATACCGGTCAACACTTCAGGACGAGTGAAATGGGGGCAATCCAACAATCCATCCGCAAAAGAGTCCTCTTCTGCTGAAGCTTCATGACCCAGAACCCCCGGAATAAACCGGGACACGGAATCAATCAATGTCATTGCTGGCAATTCACCACCACTGAGAACGTAATCACCGATTGACCATTCTTCATCAATCTCAGTCTTGATTACGCGCTCATCAATTCCCTCGTATCGACCACAAACCAGAATCATCTTCTGATTAGTGGCAAGTTGACGTACACCTTGCTGATCTAATTTGCGGCCCTGCGGTGACAGATAAATCACCTTCGCACCTTCGCCTGCCGCTGTTTTTGCTGCATGAATCGCATCCCGCAAAGGTTGCACCATCATCAGCATACCGGGGCCACCACCATAGGGGCGATCGTCTACGGTACGATGCCGATCGTAAGCGAAATCTCGCGGACTCCAATACTGTACGCTCAGCAGGCCATTTTTAACTGCCCGGCCTGTAACTCCGTAATCAGTAATGGCGCGGAACATCTCTGGAAACAGGCTGATAACCCCAATCCACATAGTTTTGTTCCACCCGATATTACTATTCAGTACAGAGTTCAAAAACCAGGATCCCAATCTACTTCGATACGATGAGTAGAGAGGTCAACATGCTTGACAACCTGTTCAGTCAGGAACGGGATCAACCGCTCCTTGACTCCGTAAGCATCTTTCAGAGTAGCTCTTACTACTATGACGTCATTTGAACCGGTTTCCATCATATCAGTGACTTTCCCCAGCTCGTAACCAGCAGTGGTCACAACCTCACAGCCAATAAGATCCTTCCAGTAATAATCACCCTCTCCCAGTTCAGGCAACTGCGCTGAATCAACGATAATTTCACAATTCGTCAGTAAATTCGCAGCTTCCCGATCATCAACATCTTTAATTTTGATGACCAGATCCTGATTATGGTGCTTCCAGCTCTCAATTTCGATAAGCTGCCAACGACCTTTGTTCTGGATAAACCAGGGTTGATAGTCAAAAATACTTTCGGCGTCTTCGGTGGATGAAAACACTCTGAGCCAACCCCTGATACCATACGTTGACCCCATTTTACCCATCACAACCGGGCTAACGGGAGCATGCGAGCTAAGTTGATTGCTCATTGTCACCACCGCAACAGATTATGCTGCTTTCTTAACGTCTTTGATCAACGCAGAAACGCGATCAGAAACGGTAGCACCCTGACCAACCCAATGCTCAATACGGTCAAGATCCAAACGTAAGACTTCAGCCTGACCAGTTGCGATCGGGTTGAAGAAGCCTACACGTTCAATAAAACGACCATCGCGCGCATTGCGGCTATCGGTCACGACGACTTGATAGAACGGGCGTTTTTTAGCGCCGCCACGAGCCAAACGAATTGTTACCATAACATCCTCTTTAGTGAATAAAACAGCCAGGCCCCATCGAGGAACGGGGCCCAGTGTCATATAAAAAGCCCGAAAAGTTTACTCATTTTGGCGCAAAAAGCAATCTAAAGCGTCTTTATCAAGTAAGACTTTATACGAGCCAGATTAAAATTGACGGTATTAACGCCCCGAAAATCCCGGTGGCATCATACCTTTCATACCGCGCATCATTTTGGCCAGACCGCCATTTTTCATCTTCTTCATCATGCGTTGCATATCATCAAACTGCTTCAACAAACGATTTACGTCCTGCACTTGCATCCCAGACCCCATTGCAATACGACGTTTACGGGAACCTTTGATGATGTCAGGTTTGGCACGTTCCTGCCGAGTCATAGAGTTGATAATCGCTTCCATGCGCACCAGAACTTTATCATCCATTTGAGACTTCACATTGTCCGGTAATTGTCCCATCCCCGGCAATTTACTCATCATGCTGGCCATGCCGCCCATATTGCGCATCTGTTTTAGCTGATCCAGAAAATCAGTAAGATCGAATCCATCACCCTTTTTGAGTTTCTTGGCCAGTTTTTCAGCCTGAGTACGATCAACTTTGCTTTCAAGATCCTCAATCAGAGAAAGTACATCCCCCATGCCGAGAATGCGGGAAGCAATACGCTCAGGATAGAAAGGTTCAAGGGCTTCCGTTTTCTCACCTACCCCCAGGAACTTAATCGGCTTACCAGTGATGTGACGGATAGAAAGCGCAGCACCGCCACGTGCATCACCATCAACCTTGGTTAGAATCACCCCAGTCAACGGTAGTGCTTCACTGAACGCTTTCGCGGTATTTGCCGCATCCTGCCCCGTCATGGCATCGACGACAAACAGGGTTTCTATCGGCTTAATCGCTGCATGGATCTGCTTGATCTCATCCATCATGGCGTCGTCGACATGCAAACGGCCAGCGGTATCCACCAACAGAACATCGTAGAATTTCAGTTTGGCATGCTGTAGCGCACGGTTAACAATATCAATCGGTTTTTCCTGCGCATCTGACGCAAAGAAATCTACACCGACAGATTGAGCCAAGGTCTCCAACTGTTTAATGGCTGCAGGACGGTAAACGTCGGCAGAAACCACCAGCACTTTTTTCTTTTGCTTCTCACGCAGAAATTTGCCCAGCTTTCCCACGCTGGTTGTTTTACCGGCCCCTTGCAGGCCAGCCATCAACACCACGGCAGGGGGCTGTGCGGCCAGATTTAGTTCGGCATTAACCTCCCCCATCGCAGCAGTCAGTTCATTTTTAACAATTTTGACAAACTCTTGCCCTGGCGTCAGACTCTTATTGACTTCTTGTCCTACCGATTGCTCTTTGACCCGGTTGATAAAATCACGAACTACCGGCAAAGCCACATCAGCCTCAAGCAGAGCCATGCGCACTTCACGCAATGTTTCTTTAATATTCTCTTCAGTCAGCCGGCCACGGCCGCTAATAGTGCGCAATGTGCGCGATAGTCGATCGGTTAAATTTTCAAACATATCTCATGCTCAACGTAAAACTGGCCGCTACCGCGACGCGAATAGGGGAATTATAACACGAAAGCCTTGCCAATCTCTGCGCTACTCGTGGATAACAAGTTGGTGCCTTTACTGACTAAGGCTATACTGACTCTCTATTTTACCCAGTTGATATTTAATAACCTATTGTTTATGTCTGTTTTCGCTATTGTGGCTTTAGCGGCCTATTCACTCAGCCTCGGACTGATTATCCCCAGTCTGGTGCGAAAAGACAGTGCCTATCGCCGTCTGGCTGTGGTATCCGCCACACTCGCCCTTGTCTGCCATGCAGTGGCGCTATATCAACGAATCTTTGATGTTCAGGTCGGACAGAACCTGAGTCTGTTGAATATTGGGTCATTAATCAGCTTGATGATCTGTACGATAATGACCATTGTGGCATCACGCAATCGTGGCTGGTTTCTATTGCCTATTGTCTATACTTTTGCGTTGCTTAATCTGGTTTTTGCCAGCTTCATGCCTGGAGAATTTATCACGCATCTGGAAGCAAGACCGGGTCTTATGGTGCATATTGGCCTGGCGTTATTTTCCTACGCCACGCTGATGATCGCCGCACTTTACGCGCTGCAACTGGCCTTTCTAGATTATCTGCTGAAAACCAAAAAGCTGGGTTTCGCAACGGATATGCCACCATTACTAAGCATAGAACGCAAAATGTTCCATATTACACAGGTCGGTGTTGTTCTACTCACACTTACATTGTGTACCGGTCTTGTTTATATGAATGACCTGCTGAACAACAGAGAAAATTTTCACAAAGCCCTTTTTTCCCTACTAGCCTGGTTTGTTTATATCCTGCTGTTATGGGGACATTATCATGAAGGATGGCGAGGTCGTCGGGTAGTATGGTTTAACCTGATTGGTGCATTATTACTGACGCTAGCCTATTTTGGCAGCAGGGTTATTCAAAACATTATTGCTCACTAAATTAAAAAAAGAGAGCCCCTAAACACTGAGCTCTCTTTTTTCACTGCATATGGAAAGTTAGCCCACTAAATATGCAACTCGGCCAATTTATCCTTCGGCAATGCCAAATCGTCATTTCTATTTACTAACACATCCTTTTCCAGGATATGACGAGCAATATCCTGCGCTTCCTCCAAAGAATGCATTGTATAACTTCCGCACTGATACACATTGAGCTCCGGGATTTTACGCTGATCAGTGACTTTCAGTACATCCGCCATTGCTGCTTTCCAAGCCTCAGCAACGCGTTGTTCTGCTGGCGTACCAATCAGACTCATATAAAAACCCGTACGACAACCCATAGGGGAAATATCAACAACTTCCACGCCATCTCCATTCAGATGATCGCGCATAAACCCCGCAAACAAATGCTCCAGCGTATGAATACCCCGCTCTGGCATGATTTCAGAATTTGGGCGACAAAAACGCAAGTCAAAAACAGTAATCGTGTCACCATGAGGGGTTTTCATGATTTTTGCGACACGAACTGCAGGAGCGTCCATTCGGGTATGGTCTACGGTAAAACTATCTAGTAATGGCATCTTGCCACCTCCTCATCGAAAAAATTATTTTTCTCGTTTACAGGAAACTTTTCTGATCAGTACGAGTCATAGTATATGAAAGACGCGCATTTATTATCATCATCCCTAATTATCATTATCAGATATTTCTTTTGGCCACATTACTCATGTGGCCTTTTTCTTTTTGATACTAATGAGCGGCCAAATACTCATCGAAACTCACTGTATCGCTTGCTTCCAACTGACGCTGATGTTGCCAGGAACGTGCACTTTCCGCCGCCAATCGAGACTCTGACAATATCTCCAACGGCTCCTGCAACAAGATTTCCCGGTACTGTCCAGACAATCTCAGCCCGACACTGCCACTGCTGCTTTCCAACATCATAGATAATAATCGTCCAGAGAAAGTACTCTCTGGGTCGTCAAAACCACCGACTAGCTGATCACAGACTTGCTGATAATAAGGTTTGTCATTCTCATGATCTAACAATTCCGCAACACGTCGTAAATCGGTAAATAATCTACGTCCCACATCAGCCAAGAGCTGCTGTTTAGACTCGCACCCCATACCAATGGTTTGACCAGGCTTACGCCCTTCCAGAATAACCCGGTTCCAGTTCTTACGTGTACAAAGCAGCTCATCCGCACTCATCTCCGGAGCATCCGCCAATGTACACCAGATTAAGAACAGATCGAGGAAACGTACCTGCTCAGCACTGACACCTGTCGGTGAGAACGGATTGATATCCAATGACCGTACTTCAATATATTCGACACCACCACGTAATAACGCATCAGAAGGAGACTCATCTGTACGTGTAACACGCTTAGGTCTAATCGGAGCATACAATTCATTTTCTATTTGTAACACATTTGTGTTCAACTGCAGATAGTGCCCCTCTTTTTTCACCCCAATCCGAGCATACTCCCCTGATGGTGTTTTTATCGCCCGCTTCAGTGCCGAAACATAAGTCTCAAGGTTATTGAAAGTAATCCCAAGATTGCTTTGCGATTTGTTGGTATAACCCAAATCACTAAGGCGCAACGACGTTGCATAAGGAAGGTAACACATCCCGTTTTCTGTACGTTCAAAAGGTATTGAGGTTTCCCTGCCTTGCAGGAATGATTGACAGATAGCCGGTGAGGCACCGAATAAATACGGAATAATCCAACCGAAACGATAATAATTTCGTATCAATTGGAAATAACCGGTAGAAATGTCGGATTTGCCGCTAATCTCATCCTCAACACCGGCCCGGGCACGCCAGAAGGACATTGGCAGAGAAAAATTATAATGTACTCCTGAAATGGTTTGCATCAGCGCACCATACCGATTTTTCAATCCTTCCCGGTACAATGTTTTAAATCGTCCAATATTAGAGGAGCCATACTGCGCCAGCTCAATATCCTGTTCTGCAGCAATAAAGCACGGCATACTCAGTGGCCACATCCGCTCTTCACCAAGATTGCGGGCGACATAACGGTGGATATCACGCAAGAAGGTAAGAAGATGATCAACGTCTCTATCCACCGGAGTAATAAACTCTAATAGAGTTTCAGCGAAATCCGTTGTAATCCAAGGGTGCGTCAACGCTGCCCCTAGTTGTTCCGGGTGTCCCGTATTAGCCAGATGTCCGTTTGCCATAATACGCAATGTTTCGCGCTCAATTCCTCGTTGGATCCCCTTTATAGCCTGAGGATTTTTTTCCAGCCAGGAAAGCGCCTGTGATACGTCCGGGATCAAATCGACCTCCCGCTATTGATTTTAATGATGGTAAGCATAGTAAAGGCTACATGGAGCTCACCAGATATGATTACAACTGTTCAGGATCACCATCCATGCCTTGAAGAGTGATCCTTGTCAAAAACGATATAGCGCAAGACATTATCAACAAAGAGATAAAGAGTCACCCTTACCAGGGCGTACGCAACCAGCCGACACACATAATAAATCGCCTATTACCGGAACCCAGCTAAATAATAGTGCAGTTGGACTATGATGGCGTAACTGGCGCATTGCCATTTCAACACGAGACAACCGTTCCAGTTCAGGTAAAAAATGACCAGTAACAACACTGCTTAATCTTTCAGCACATTCCCCAATGGTTACGATAGATATCAATAGCATAAGTCCTGTGCTATTCATCACTAAAAGTGATCAGCAATGCTTCGAAATCTGGCGGGGCGTAAGGAGACACTTAGAAAACGGCGCCAGAACAGGGAGATCCCCTCAGGTTCCGCTCAAAATGTTCTTACATCAACAACAGCCATATGAGCCCGTTCTGCCGCCTGAATACCATAATCGGCATCTTCAAAAACAACACAATGTTCAGGCGCCACTGCGATAAGTTCGGCGCAGCGCAGGAAAGTATCAGGGAAAGGCTTATGATTTTGCACATCATCCGCACCGACAACAGCACCAAAATAATCACGTAACCCAAGATGCCGCAACAGACGTTCTGCCAGGGCTCGTGAACTACCGGTACCGACAGCCATTGGGCGGAGACCATAATACTTTTTGACGACGTCTATCAATGGAAGAGGTTTTACCGCATCCAGCAACATTGATTCTGCAATAGCCGTTTTTTCAGCAGCAAGCATATAAGGATCAAGTTTGACCTGATGGCTGGCAATAATAGATTGCGCAATACGCCAGGTTGGAGATCCATTCAATGCTGTCATGGCGACACGGTCATAATGCATCCCATACGTTGCTAACACCTGTTGCCATGCTCTACGGTGTGTTGGTTCAGTATCGAGGATGGTGCCATCCATATCAAAGATCAAACCTTGATAGCGATCGTACATCACGACTCCAGTCACTAAAAAAGAGTTTCTACTTTAACGTAAAGTAAAAACATTGTCTCTGACTCAATAACCACAATAAAACCATACAATTACATAAAAAATTGGGCAAACGTCAGGCTATGAAAGCAGAACTATAAGATAAATTTCAGAAAACGGCTGACGAAGGGAAAATCTACATGGATGAAACAAATCAATATGGTGCATCCGGGAGGATTCGAACCTCCGACCGCTCGGTTCGTAGCCGAGTACTCTATCCAGCTGAGCTACGGATGCATACTGAGATAACAGGATCGTTTGTGTTTCGATATGAGAGGAAGAGAACAACAGGCTAATGGTGCATCCGGGAGGATTCGAACCTCCGACCGCTCGGTTCGTAGCCGAGTACTCTATCCAGCTGAGCTACGGATGCATTAAATCTTACTGAAAATTCTCTTTTTTATTCGGATTCATTAGATAAACCCGACAAAACACACCCACTAAATGGTGCATCCGGGAGGATTCGAACCTCCGACCGCTCGGTTCGTAGCCGAGTACTCTATCCAGCTGAGCTACGGATGCATATTAATGGCGGTGAGGGAGGGATTCGAACCCTCGATGCAGCTTTTGACCGCATACTCCCTTAGCAGGGGAGCGCCTTCAGCCTCTCGGCCACCTCACCTTACACTACCAATGATTACTTTTTGATTTCTCGTTCAGTGCTCACCGGTACTGCGTGGCGCACATATTACTTTCCAGGACTTATAAGTCAAACAATTTTTCCCTTCTCATGTTTGTTTGCACAATTCGCACCCAACACGGATGGATTGGCAACAAAATGAATATATTATCAACAGGAAAACAACTGATTATCCTGTATCAGGCAAGATGTGAATGCAAAAAATAAAAATGAAGGGAGCTGAAAATTCGAATAAAAAACCAGAACAACAATAGCGCCTCGTGAGAGCGAGACGCATTGTGAATCAATAAGATGTTGGCTGAGACTTCTCTGCCTGAATACGTTGGTAAATCTCTTCGCGGTGCACAGAAACTTCTTTAGGCGCATTCACACCAATACGAACCTGATTGCCCTTTACTCCTAGTACGGTAACCGTTACCTCATCGCCAATCATGAGGGTTTCGCCAACTCGACGAGTTAAAATAAGCATTCTTTGCTCCTTGAAAGATTATAAAGAGTCAGGTCTCTTCGTTCTCTCGCCATTATCCATCATGTGCCGAGGAAACGTAAACCTAGATGATAATAATTGCCTCATCATCCCACTCATAGCTTGTTACTAATGTTAAGTTTAGCCGATATAAGACAGCTTGCGTTTTTTGTTATCACAACCAGACCAAGGCATATTCTGCATTCAACATTCTGAAAGAGACACACGATTCGTCTTGTTTACGGTCATCCTTTACCGCAGGCCAAAAACGCCAAAACCATTAAGAGTCATGGCGTTTTGCCAGGATAGCGCTTGGTATAATAATACTTATAACTTATTAGCCACCCAGCCTTCAACGCTGGCTAGCGCAGATGGTAATGCCTTGACATCACTGCCGCCCGCCTGAGCCATATCAGGACGACCACCACCTTTGCCACCAATCTGGTTCGCCACGAATCCGATGAGTTCGCCAGCCTTGACTCTGTCAGTCAACGTTTTGGTTACCCCAGAGATAAGACTTACCTTACCATCCGAAGCCGTTGCCAGCACTATCACCGCCGATCCCAACTGGTTTTTCAGATCATCAACCATCGTGCGAAGCATTTGTGGCTCAACATTGTCCAACTGGGCTACTAACAGTTTTACTCCATTGATATCTTTCGCTTTACCGGAAAGAGAAGAACTTTCCTGAGCCGCCTGTTGTGCTTTCAGCTGTTGTAACTCTTTTTCCAGCATACGAGTGCGCTCAAGGACAGAACGTACTTTTTCAACCAGATTATTGCTGTCACCCTTCACAAGATGAGTCACATCTTCCACAAGATCGTTCTGACGATGCAATGCAGCTATCGCATTGTCTCCCGTTACAGCCTCGATACGGCGGATACCTGCGGCAGTACCGGATTCAGATTCAATCAGGAATAGACCAATGTCACCAGTACGGCTGGCATGTATACCACCGCAGAGCTCAATAGAAAAATCACCCATGGTTAAAACGCGAACATGATCTTCATATTTTTCGCCAAAGAGCGCCATTGCCCCTTTTTCTCTCGCCGCCGACAATGCCATCACTTCAGTTTCAACCGGGAGATTACGGCGAATCTGAGCATTAACGATATCCTCGACCTGACGCACTTGTTCAGGTTTCATCGCTTCCTGATGAGAGAAATCAAAGCGCAGGTAGCTGTCATTCACCAAGGATCCTTTCTGCGCAACATGATCCCCCAGAACTTGACGCAACGCGGCATGCAGTAAATGTGTTGCCGAATGGTTCAGACGAATGCGACTACGACGAGCACTATCTACCAACGCATCAACACTATCACTTACCTGTAGCGAACCCATAGTCAACTTACCAATATGACCAATCGCCTGACCATATTTCTGGGTATCCTGCACCATGAAACGGGCTGTTTGGGTTTGTAGCTCTCCCTGATCGCCCACTTGCCCACCCGACTCGCCATAGAAAGGCGTTTCATTCAAGATGACGACGGCGTCATCACCAGCATGAATCACGTCGACGGATTCACCTTCACGATACAACGCAATAATGTTGGATTGCAGCTCGGTATGTTGATAACCACAGAACGGTGTAACCGTATCCACACGAACCAGGGTGTTATAATCGACGTCAAAACCACTTGCCTCACGAGCACGCTGACGCTGGGCTTCCATAGCTCGTTCAAAACCGGCCTCATCTACCTTCAGATTACGCTCACGGCATACATCGGCTGTCAGATCCAGCGGAAATCCGTAGGTATCGTACAAGCGGAATGCAGTCTCCCCGTCCAACGTATCACTTCGCAGGTTTTTAATTTCCTCATCCAACAGTGACAAACCGCGTTCCAGTGTGCGAGCAAACTGTTCTTCTTCACTTTTCAACGCCTGCTCAACCACGTTTTGCTGACACTTCAACGCTTCCGCCGCTGGCCCCATAACATCAATCAGCGGCGCTACCAATTTATAGAAGAACGTTTCTTCAGCACCCAGCATGTTACCATGACGGACAGCGCGCCGGATGATGCGACGCAGTACATAGCCACGATTTTCATTAGACGGCATCACGCCATCTGCGATCAGAAATGCGCAGGAACGGATATGATCAGCAATTACGCGCAATGATTTGTTAGTCAAATCTTGAGTGCCAATGACCTTCGCAACGGCATCGATCAGCGTTTTGAACAGGTCAATGTCATAGTTGGAGTTAACATGCTGTAACACAGCGGAAATACGTTCTAATCCCATACCTGTATCAACTGACGGTTTTGGCAACGGTAATAACGTGCCGTCAGCCTGGCGGTTGAACTGCATGAAAACCAGGTTCCAGATTTCAATATAGCGATCACCATCCTCTTCCGGACTTCCCGGAGGCCCACCCCAAATATGGTCACCATGATCATAAAAAATTTCAGTGCAGGGACCACAAGGCCCCGTATCTCCCATTTGCCAGAAATTATCTGAGGCATATGGAGCCCCTTTATTATCACCGATACGGATAATACGTTCACTGGGAATGCCCACTTCATTGGCCCATATGTCATAGGCCTCATCGTCAGTTGCGTATACCGTTACCCACAGTTTTTCTTTAGGCAAATTGAACCACTGCTCACTGGTCAGTAGTTCCCAGGCATAACTGATAGCATCGTGCTTAAAATAATCACCGAAGCTAAAATTACCCAGCATTTCAAAGAAAGTATGATGACGGGCGGTATAACCTACATTTTCAAGATCGTTGTGCTTTCCACCGGCACGAACACAACGCTGAGAGGTAGTGGCACGTGAATAGCTACGCTTATCCAGTCCCAAGAATACGTCCTTGAACTGGTTCATCCCCGCATTGGTGAATAACAATGTCGGATCGTTACTCGGCACCAGAGAGCTACTGGAAACAACCTGGTGTCCTTTGCTATGAAAAAAGTCGAGAAACGCCTGACGGATCTCAGCGGTGTTCTTGCTCATAATTATCCTGAAATCAAGCTAAAAAAAACAGTCGTGGGCAAAATGAATGCGACATAACGACGCAACAATGCCAAACACGAACAGGAAAAGTGGGAATAAGATAAATTTTCTTAAGAGGGAAGTAAAATACCGTGTGCGTTCAATCGGAAAAATTCATGTAAATAGATTGAATTTCTTCATGCGAGAAGCCCCGATAGAGCAAATAACGCTGGATTTTAGCTTTTTCTTTCCATTCCGTTGACAAGAGAGATCCAAATTTGCGTCTGGCGATATCCTGAGCTAATTGACACCAATTGATATCACAATCCTGAAATACCAAAGCTTGTGTATATCTATCAATGCCTTTTTGACTGAGTTCACTGCGGATACGTTGTGAGCCATAACCTTTACGACTGCGACTGGCAATATAACGTCGAGCGAAACGGGTATCATCTAACCAATCATGCTCCTTGCAGTAGGTGATAACCTGCTCTATCTCCTGCTCTTTACTGGAAGACTGACTTTCTTCAATAGTTACTGAACAGAAATACGCCGCTAGTTTGCGGCGTATTTCTGCTTCGCTATGGTCACGCACCGAGAGCACATTCATCGCATAACGTAATAGCCTGCACATCCCGTCATCCTAGTACTGTTCGATAGCGCGTTACTGACATCGTCAACATTAAAAATCTTCACTAGTTTCGCCAGCGATCACTTTGTCAAGCTCAACATCACCAGCGGATTCAGATGACGTTAAGTCACTACTTTTATGTAACAACATATCACGCAGTTTTTTATCCAGCTCAGATGCGATGGCCGGGTTTTCCTTCAGGAAATTGCCGGCATTTGCTTTACCCTGACCGATCTTATCGCCATTGTAACTATACCAGGCACCCGCTTTCTCAATCAGTTTATGCTTCACACCCAGATCGACAAGTTCACCGTAAATGTTAATTCCTTCTCCGTAGAGAATCTGGAATTCAGCTTGTTTAAACGGTGCTGCCACCTTGTTTTTAACCACTTTTACTCGAGTTTCACTACCGACAACCTCTTCACCGTCCTTGATGGAACCGATACGGCGAATGTCAAGGCGCACGGAAGCGTAGAATTTGAGGGCATTCCCCCCGGTAGTGGTTTCTGGGTTACCAAACATCACACCAATTTTCATACGGATCTGATTGATGAAAATCAGTAACGTATTGGCTTGTTTAAGGTTACCAGCCAACTTACGCATTGCCTGACTCATCATTCTGGCGGCCAACCCCATATGGGAATCACCGATTTCACCTTCAATTTCAGCTTTTGGCGTCAATGCAGCAACGGAGTCAACGATGATAACGTCAACGGCACCAGAGCGGGTCAAGGCATCACAGATTTCCAGCGCTTGCTCCCCGGTATCAGGCTGAGAACATAGTAGGTTATCAATGTCCACACCCAATTTTTTCGCATAGATCGGATCCAGTGCATGCTCTGCATCGATAAATGCACAGGTTTTACCTTCACGTTGAGCAGAGGCAATAACCTGAAGTGTCAACGTGGTTTTACCGGAAGACTCTGGCCCATAGATTTCCACGATACGACCCATAGGCAAACCACCGGCACCCAGTGCGATATCCAGAGACAGAGAGCCCGTAGAGATGGTTTCAACATCCATTGAGCGATCTTCACCCAATCGCATGATAGAACCTTTACCGAATTGTTTTTCGATTTGGCTCATTGCCGCAGCCAATGCCTTTTGTTTGTTCTCATCAATAGCCATTTCTACTCCTGTCATGCAGCGTAAGGCTGCTTTTACACTGTTGCTTAATCATGATTCACCGAACTGATGGTTGATATTATACTGTATACCCATACAGCATCAAGGTTATTTTTGCAGAAACTCTTCCAGCAAGATTTGCAAGGCGTAATAGACAGATTGAAGTCGAACGTCACCTCTGTCGCCCTCAAACAGAACTTTTCGGGCAAGGGTTTTCCCCTGATTATCGGTAAATCCAAACCAGACTGTTCCTACTGGCTTTTCTTCCGTTCCCCCGTCAGGCCCAGCGATACCACTAATGGAAACGGCATAGTGGGCATTGGATCTAAGCAAAGCGCCAATGGCCATTTCCTGTACGACTTCCTGGCTGACTGCACCAAACCGCGCTAATGTTTCTTCATTTACACCCACCATCTCGTGCTTAGCCTGATTGCTGTAGGTGACGAAACCGTAATCGAACCAGGCAGAACTCCCTGCAACATCGGTGATAGCTTTGGCTAGCCATCCACCCGTACAGGATTCGACGCAAGTCACCTTAGCCCCATTATCCTTAAGTCGGATCCCAACCAGCCGACTTAACTGCAGCACCTCTTTCTCTGTCATAACCACACCATAGTAATTAACAGCCCGCCAGTCAGGGTAGCACTTTTCATCTGAAAAGACGCCTTGCTGCAAGGTATGCGATGAGCTTTGCAAACTGGGGTGAAAGGCTGTGTTTAGTGTACGGGAAAAAGAAAAATATACGTCATGTATACATAATATATATGAAGTGAAAATCAGGGATGGGGTCAGATCATGGGCAATAAATTTCTGTTATCATACTGAATTACATTAATAAATTGTTTATGGTAGTTATTTCAACAGCATGAATAAATGATATTATTGGTTGAATGGAAAGTGTTCCCCCTCCCCGGTAGACAAGTTAGAGTTTATTATATAAAACTCACTGATGGTGCGATACTGACTATCTTTTGCTGTTTTTATACTTTATTTTTTGGACTTATTTAAAACCATATTAACTTCAGCGAGAAATATTTCACAATAGTAACACTGTTAATTATTCATCAAAAACATACATCTATGTACACCCCATAAATTTCAAAACATATCACGAAACCCGACCGATCTCTTATTTTATCGAAACGGCAATCAGTTGGTATTGGCAGGTAATGTTCCGCTACTTGATAAAAAACTCACTTTTCATTAGTAATATCAAAATTAATAAAAATAATGACCAATGTGATTATCACCGCCAGAATAAATCCACTAAAGAAGAGCAATAAAAAAGCCCGCCTATTGGTGGGCCATGTTTCTTATTATAGGAAATAATTCCCTGGTGTCACTGGCGAGGCATTTATCTTCTGCCTGTAAAAAAATATACGCCACCAACCTTAAGATAGCCTTAGTAATAAACAAAAACAGATATAAAAGAGACAAAAATAACAATATTTATTGTACCTTTTAAACCAGAAGTAATATCATTAAAAACAATCACTCGGGTAATAATAAATTACACAGAGAAATACTTATAAAAAACCTCTCTATGCTATGAGAAAATGAGTCTATCTTCAGAAAAACCGCATTTTTACTCAATAACACCGGAGTCTAAGGTTAATGAGCTAATCGGGTATTGCAAGAGATAACGTACCTGCAATCTGAACGATGATGAGCATAGCATCCAATTGATTTACATCGACACTTTCCGAAGTTATTCCATACTCCATGATATGACGTACCAAGCTAATTCGCTGAACCATTATGTGTCGGGTACACAAAATGCTTACAACCCTTAGTATGATACTGGATAATGATGAGTGGGGCAGGCAATGTATTGACATACTTCATTGTTACTATGCTATTCAGCTAGATAATGCTCATCGTCGGACTGAGCATTCGTTAAGGGAGAATCTTACGTGCCATCACTATTCTTACGCCACATGAGAACAATCGAGCACGATACTGATCACATCAGCAGCTCAATTGTCATCGAACGCCCGGCAGACATCCTGTTCGACCTGTGGAGGAAGCCGGAAACACTACCGATATTAATGAGTCATGTTGCTCAAATCGATATTCTGAATGCAACAGACTCTCGCTGGCGAATGAAAGCGCCATTCGGGCAATACATTGAGTGGCAGGCGCGCATCGTTGACGAACAACCGGGAGAATTTATCTACTGGCGCTCACTGCAAGGCGCTCGCATACCCAATGAAGGGCGGTTATCATTCGGTCCCGCGCCGCAAGTGAATGGAACAGCGGTAACATTAATGATCCGATTTGATCCACCGGGAGGTTTTTTAGGCAGGAAAATCAGCCAGGTGTTTCAACTCCTGCCCAAAGAGATGCTGAGCAATACGTTGCAACGATTTAAAACTCTGGCGGAAACGGGAGAAATACTTCCCTCCCCAGACACCGACCATCAATAAAACAGCTACCGGAGATTTGATCCGGTAGCTGTTTAAACCATCATAATTTGGAATCAGTGGACTATTTTTTACCAGGCATCATGCGCAGCAACGTATTATCACGGACTATATAGTGATGATACAGTGACGCTGCCGCATGGAGGCCAATCACAAAATAGCCCGCATTGGCAATCACTTCATGAATGCCTTCCATCGTTTCTTTCAAATCATAGTTAGGTACTGCCGCGATTGGCATTGAGACACCAAAGATTGTCCAGTCGATGCCACGGAAATACATCGTCATAACACCAAAGACGGGTAGAGCAAGGAATATCAGATATAAAAGACCGTGTACTGCATGAGAAGCGATGGAGATAATACGTTCCGGCTTCGGTGTAATTTCGGGCGTAGGATGAATGAAACGCAATAACATTCGCCCGATCATCAAAACCCAAACCGATACACCACAGCTGTAATGTATGGAACTCATCAATGCACGCGCACTACCGCCCCGGGGAGCAAAGTCTCGTAACTCCATCGATGCATAGGTCGCAATCACCAACAACAAAACTAGCCAATGTAATGCGATTTGTGAAGAATGGTATTTCTCTTTCATGGAATTCCTTCTCTATAGGATAATAAGGATGCAACAAGTTTATCCTTACAAGCTTAAGGTAATATTAGTTTTTTCACATTACAGACCGGTTATTCTGGCAAAAAAAATCCCGCACAAGGCGGGAAAAAACTACTCTCTCTGACAGGGTATACACATAACATCAACAAGGATTGGAAAAATACTAACAGCTTGAGTGTATAGAACTGTCATCTGAGAGTAATGTTAATTGGTGTGATGTAAAATGAATCAATACCTAACTACATAGTGAAAAAAATAGGGAGAAAATAGAGGAGGAGTGTATTTTTCAGTAAAAAAACATCCTCTATTACAGAATGGCAATAACACATAAGACTAAATATTATTTTCGACTGTCAGTAAACATGCTGATCGTCAGACCAACTATATTCTCAACTAAAATCCAAGTTATCGTTTAAAACCCGCTTTCTCTCACACCTAATGCCGCCAGTCGTCGCCAGATACCGGAAAACAGCGACTCCGATTTGCCACTGAGCACCACCACTCCCCGTAACGGCTGAGCGGGTAAAACCATTGGGGATGTGACATTAATATCCACGCCATACCAGGCCTGTATCGGTATGGGTTTTTTCTGATAGTCCCGACGTACGGCTATCGGACCGCCATGATCAGAGGTCAATGGCTCCAGTTGCAAAAAAGGGACGCCAGTCGGATCAATCGACGTCAGTTGCACCGATACTGCTGGCCAGGCAGGATCGTCCGCAATGAATTGTCCGGTTTCACCATTCACAATACGATGCAGGTTATCTTCGCGCAGATAGCCTCGTACCCGACTTGCCTTCGGGTCCATGACTCGCAGTAAAGGTAATTCAGAAGGAACCCAACGGCCAGGGGTCAGATCGGTTGCAATATCTCTCACCTGCCCGGATTGTGGGGCGCGGATTTGCAAGCGGGCCAACTGCGCAGCCAGCCCACGATATTGCGCCAGAGATTCCGCCAGTTCTTGCTCCAGTATCCATGTTTCACCCACTGTATCGCGTCGTGCCGCCTGACGGCGCATCTGTAACTGTAAAATAGCAATACGCTGGCGTACGATGGTCAACCGGGAATTCAGATCAGGTGATGCTAACTCTGCCAGCACCTGCCCCGCTTTCACTATCTCACCATTGACGACATGCAGACGAATTATCTGTGCCGGCGCAGGCGCATACAATGTACTGACGCGTGCCGATTCCAGTATTGCGGGTATTTCCACACTGCTGCGCCAGGGGACAAACAGGACAAGTAGTAGCAACACCGCACCTAAACCAGCCCCCACTGCCCGACGCGGATTACTGCGATGGCGCTGTTGCCACCACTGCACCATTTCTCTCATCACCGGCAAACCGATGAACCATCCCATCTCTACCAACATCAGGCAGATACCTAACACCTTGAAAAAGTAGTGATATACCGTCAACGCAATACCGAAAAACAAAAAGAAACGCCAAACCCAGGAGGCATATCCCCACAACAACAGACGAAAATTCATTCGGGGTGACCAACGTTCCGGTGGAGCGTCACCATACCCAAACAGGATTTCCCGCAAATGCCAACGACAAAGCGCATAAGCGCGCCCCTGCAAGTTATCAACCTGCCAAAAATCGCTGAGTATGAAATAGCCGTCAAAACGCATCAGGGGATTGAGATTCACGATCAACGTAGTAATCCAGGTTGCGCTGGAAAGCAGAAACGCCGCCGTGTGCAGCGGCCCTTCCGGAAGAAAAGACCAAGCCAGCAACGCGACAGAAGCCAGCATCAGTTCCGCCAGGATACCGCCTGCGCCAATCAATAAACGTGAACGATTGTCGCTCAAACGCCAGGCATCGCTGACATCGGTATAAAACATCGGAAACATGACAATAAATGCCGCCCCCATACTTTGTACCCGACAACCCGCTTTTTTCGCCATATAGGCGTGACCCAGTTCATGAATGAATTTGGCAAAAACCAATGCCCCGCCGAACGCCATCATCCCCGATATACTAAACAAGTGAGGAAACGAGCTGCGATAACGCGCCCAATCCCGACCCACCAGGAATAACCCGCTCAGCAATATCAGCGGTAAAACAAAGCGCAGCCAGATATAACCATTCCGTTGTAACCAGGGCCATGTGCGGTTAAGAAAGGGTTCTGGACGCCATAAGGGAACACGGAAAAACAAATATTGATGTAATACCTGTTTTAGCAGGCTCTGACGCCGCATCGCCGCTTTAAGGGCGTAACTGGCCCGCTGCTCGTTATCACAGGCAGACACCAGATCATAGGCGCGCAGGAATCGCAGCAAGTTTTGCAATTCCGCATCAGTAACCGGTATACCGGGTTCCTGGTTGGCCGCCGCCAGCACTCTCTCCGGCTCTTGCAATGACCAATAGCGTAGTAGACGGATCGCCGTCGCGTTCAACTTGAAATAGTGACCGGCCAGCGTATCCGCCAGCGTCCACTGAGGTGAACCGTCCAATGCCGGAGCGGCGACAGAGAGCTGTAAATCTTCACGTAACGCCGGTAAAACTGCCATCATATTCCCAACGTTTTACGTACTGCCGCTAATGGCCGGCGAAACAGATACACCCCCAACGGCACATGCTCACCATATACTTTTGCCGTTCCACGCAAACCAATACGGGGCGGCGCACCGATAAAACGGGCATCCAGACGATATGCCAGTGTGCCATAATCCGTTGGTGCCGCTTCATAGGCTATGCGTTCCAGGCTAGCGGCATGGCGTTGTAACGGATCACTGCTTAGAAAAAGAGCCACCTCCGCCGATGGAGGGAAATGGATCGCATCCCCGACATCCAACTCTATCTTCAATTCTGCCTGTTGGGGATTGGCCAACTCCATCAGTCGCTCACCGGTTCTGACTGGTTTACCCGCCCAACGATCAGCGTCGGCAAAAACGGCAATGCCATCGCGTTCCGCGTGGATCTCACTGCGTTGTAAAAGATCCTTCGCATACGCCAACTCAGCACGCTTCTGCTCCACCTGAGCGGAAAGCAAGTCAAGTTTGGATTTGGATTCAATATCCTGAAAGGCACGCTGAGAATGGGTACGTAACTCGGCTTCTGCCACACCCAACGCTCTCGCAGCCACATCCGCCTGCGCTTTCAGCGTGGTATTATCAAAGCGTACCAACACATCATTCTGTTTTACTGACTGATTCGGTTTCACCATAAACGCGGCAATGACGCCATCCAGCGGCGCCGCGATAACCTGCCCTTCTAAAGGTACAACTTCCGCGGGTGCCAACACCGATTGTCGTACAGGTATCATCATCACCAGGGCCAATACCACGACTCCGGCTAGAACTTTTACCCGTGGTAGGCCAGGCCGCCAGACTTTACGAGGTTCCAACGCTAACCAGGCATGACTGTATGCGCCTGCCAGTTGTTCCGCCAACAAACGCTCAGCTTCCTGCCATGGCTGGTCCCGTGCATACCACAACCCACCTATCAGTTGGCCACGACCATCCGTTAAGGGCACCCATAACGCCTCTTGAGCAGATAATGTTTGCCAGTCATGCTGCGACTGTTGATCCAGCCAAGCGGCATCGATCGTGGTGGCCTGCGCGGCCTTCTGTCTCACGACCAATTGTCTGCAAGCCCGCTCGATAAATGCAATGAATGGCGCGTGAGGGTCAGGTACCGAAACCCCGGTTACTGCGCGAACCCGGCCACCGATAACCAACGCGACATGACGAAAGCCAAATAGCCCCTGGCTATCATTGACCATCGTATAAGCCAATGTTTCAGGGGTTTTGGCGGCTCGGGCCAAATGTTCAAGATGAATAAACCTGGCAAACACCTGTTCAGAACGAGAGCAATGCGGTTCACTCACTGTGACTCCGTAAAGCGGGCGCTGCCACTCATTCCAGCCAGTAAACGACTATCCGGTTTTATCACCCGACCGATCAAATTCAGAGTCTGACTGCTTTCATCGATACGAGCGCCTATACGTACGATTTCAGCCGCTAGCGGATCACCGGTTTCATCCGGGGTAAACGTAAAGGTCTGTTTCGGCTTAAGTGATATCAACCAGCGTGATGGCACCAGCAAATGTATTTCCAGATGACGGTTGTCCACAATCTCCAGCAATGGCGTCCCCTGCCCAACATACTCGGATACCTGAACCTTGCGGGAGACAATCTGTCCATCAAAAGGCGCGGTGATGAGACAACGGCTGGTCTGAATCTGATAAACTTGGCTTTCTGCAACCGCCTGCGCCAGATGGGCTTCCGATAACGCGACAGCATTCCGTCCCACCGATTTCATTTCCGCCAGTTGCCGGTTTTGACTCAGCTCCTGCTGAGCGGCACGTGCCGCCGCCTTCGCTGCTGCCAGTTGGGCCTGATATGCCGAGCAATCAAAACGCACCAGCAAGTCACCTTTATGAAACGACTCGCCATCGCGGAATGGCATTTCCACTACTTTGGCATTCAGTTCACTGGAAAGTGTTGCCTGATCGATAGCGCGCAACACTCCTCTGGCTTCTCTGAGCGTGGAAGCGGAAACAGCGGGTACAGAAGGCTCCTGAAGTAAAACGTCGTCCGTTTGAGCGGCGGAAAGATTGAATGAGATAGTAAAAAAACCGGCAAACACCAGCGAATACAGTGTGTTTACCCAAGATGTCAGTCTAATGTCCACATTACCAGCCTAATACAAAACGCAAGGTGGGATAAATCAGAGTGATTATTTCACTGTGTTGATTGTCATCCCTGACTAACTGCTAAACCCACTAGCCTCGCGAAAAATCATCATAGATAGTCATTAGCGATGCCATGCTGATACTGTCGTATTACATGGCAATATTGCCTGCTGCCCAGTTCTTCTCTGTTTTATCCAGAGACCGACTTACGGACGCGATATCATTTAACCCTTTGCTATCAGCCAGAGGATCGAGTCCTACCGTCACAAAAATCTGGCTATAAGCATTACGTAATTCCGCGTAAGCCAGATCGTTTCGCAAGGAAGTATTCACCGCATTCAGTTCACCCTGAATTAACTGCAATTCACCAATGCTGCCTGCCTTATAACGATTACGCAGTTGTTCCAGAATTTTCGAATCCAGTTTTTGTAGTTCCCGCCCAGTACGGTATTGCCGCTGTGCTTCGCTAAAGTTGGCACGGGCTACATACAATTGCGCCATCACCGCCATCGACATCGCCTGACGACGAGCCTCTGCTACGGCTTCCCCAGCTTTCGCTACCCGATGCGCCGTCGGGCCGGAAAACAGATTAAACAGATTCCAGGTGACTTTTATCCCGGCATCCGCCCAACTTTGATTGACCAAAAACGAGTTGCTGTCGTAATTTCCACCGACGGACATTTCCAGTCCCGGCAGCATGCGTAACAGTGTTTTACGCGTTTCCGCCGCGCTGATCCGCACTTGATAATCCTGCTCGCGCAGTTCCGGACGGTTAACCAGTGCGGCTTTTTCCAACCGGTTGAAGTCAACATGCAGTGCCGGTTCCGGCATCTGATTTTCATCCGGTAACGCCAGCACATACTGGGTGCCTAATGGTAAATTCATCAAGGTCGCCAGCTCGGTCTTGGCCAGTGACAACGCCCGGCGCTGTTCTTCCAACTGCCGGGTAGCATCCAGCAATGCACGCTGATAAGTATAGGCTTCCACCAGATCACCGACTTTCTGAGTGGTCATTTTCTGGCTATTTTCCCGCGCCATGTTTACACGATCGATTAGTGCGTCAATCCGACTGAGCAACCGCTCCGCAGCTACAGCGCGCCAGTAGGCAGATTGCACGTCCTGTACAATGGTGTGTACTACTTTGCGTCGGCGTTCATCGGCAATCCAGCGCTGATCTGAGTGTTGTTGCGCCGTGACATAACTGACGCCAAAGTCGAGGACATTCCAGACCATGGTCAAATCGGCGACACGACGGGTTTTATCCTGAGATGTGGAAGGTTCCAGAGACTGGCTTCCGGTTTCAACACTACGACTACTGGAAGCACTGATGTTACTGCGCGTCACATATCCAGCCTCTGCTGCCAGTCTGGGTAACATATCAAAACTCGCCAAATCGAGCTGATTTTGAGACAACGCATGCTCCATCACCTTAACCCTGGCTTCAAGATTATATTTAAGCGCTCTGGCCATCGCATCATGTAGCGTAATCGGCCCGGTTACCGGCTCCTGATGGCTAAACATTATGCTGAGGTCAGCGTTTGCTCGCCGCAGGCTTTCCGTTTTATTAATCGGCTTCGTGGACACGGTACAACCACTGATAACGAGCGCCACAACACTGATACTGAGAATTTTCGGGTATTTATTCATATTAAAATTCCTTACCCTCACCATTTTTTATTTTTACTGAGTTCATTTAAACCGATGGATTAACTTGCTGTAGTGCCCCGGCAAGAGATGCCAGTCGCTGATAGTCATACTCATCCAGGGTTTTTAACTGCTGGCTAAACACCGGTGTCCCGAACACAGAGACCGGCGCAACTCCAGAGGTAACGTGTGAACCAAATACACCCTGCCAACTACCTTGGGAAAAAGTGGACAGCGGTGTCATATCCGGTAGGGGAAGTTCGGTGAATAACCCCGACAAGGTAGAACGGCCACCCATTGATTGATTCAATGATGGAATACGGGTCGATACCACGCCCGACTCATGAGTCGCCACGCCATCACCGGCAAATATGGTGGCAATGTTGCCTGGTTGAGTTGCACCGCCACCTTGAGACGCAGGAGCGAATGCACTGGTAGTGCCCGCCGTCGTCCCACTCAACGAAGACGTCGTAAGGAACGGCATGGTAGCGTCCAGGGCGCCACCTATCTCGGTAGGTGAGTTAATCAACACCAACTGTGACTGCGAACCAAACCCACTGATATCCGTCAGCGATTCTCCCTTGCCCCCTGAAGACTTGAATTCCGGATCGCCCGTCAAATCAACACTAAGGGTATTAACGCTATAGTTCGGCGAATCAGTGGTGCCGCTGCCGCTGTTACCGGCCGCATCCTGAATACCGGTGTTATCCAGCGTGATCACGTTGCTGGCATCATCGATACTGGCAGTGGGCGTAAAGGTCGCCGTCCAGGTAATACCACCATCAGATGAACTGACGCTACTTAGCGTCCCATTGGCCACCGTCAAATCCGCGTTGGTAAAACCGGTCACCGCTTCGGAGAAGGTAATGGTCACCAATGACGTTTCGCCCGTTGTCAACGCGGTATCCGCCATGGTGATGGTGGCGGTGGGTCGTACTGTTTCAATACTGTAGTTCGCCGAATCGGTGGTGCCGCTGCCGGTGTTACCGGCTGTATCCTGAATACCGGTGTTATCCAGCGTAATCACATTGGTGGCATCGGTAATGCCGTCGGTGGGCGTAAAGGTCGCCGTCCAGATTATACCGCCATCGGACGAGCTAACACTGCTCAGCGTCCCATTGGCCACCGTCAAATCCGCATTGGTAAAACCGGTCACCGCCTCGGAGAAGGTAATGGTCACCAGCGAGGTATCACCTATCTTCAGCGCCGTATCCGCCATGGCAATGGCGGCGGTGGGTCGTACTGTTTCAATACTGTAGTTCGCCGAATCAGTGGTGCCGCTGCCGCTGTTACCGGCCGCATCCTGAATACCGGTGTTATCCAGCGTGATCACATTGGTGGCGTCGGTGATACTGGCAGTCGGCGTAAAGGTCGCCGTCCAGGTAATACCGCCATCAGATGAACTGACGCTACTTAGCGTCCCATTGGCCACCGTCAAATCCGCATTGGTAAAACCGGTCACCGCCTCGGAGAAGGTAATGGTCACCAGCGAGGTATCACCTATCTTCAGCGCCGTATCCGCCATGGCAATGGTGGCGGTGGGTCGTACTGTTTCAATACTGTAGTTCGCCGAATCAGTGGTGCCGCTGCCGCTGTTACCGGCCGCATCCTGCACACCGGTGTTATCCAGCGTGATCACGTTGCTGGCATCATCGATACTGGCAGTCGGCGTAAAGGTCGCCGTCCAGGTAATACCGCCATCGGATGACGCGACATTACCCAGCGTCCCATTGGCCACCGTCAGATCCGCATTGGTAAAGCCGGTCACCGCCTCGGAGAAGGTAATGGTCACCAGCGAGGTATCACCTATCTTCAGCGCCGTATCCGCCATGGTGATGGCAGCGGTAGGACGCAGAGTATCAACGCTGTAATTTGACGAATCAGTGGTGCCGGCACCACTGTTACCGGCGGCGTTCTGGAGTCCACTGTTATCCAGTGTGATCACATTGGTGGCATCATCGATACTGACGGTCGGCGTAAAGGTCGCCGTCCAGGTTATACCGCCATCGGACGAGCTAACACTGCTCAGCGTCCCGTTGGCCACCGTCAAATCCGCATTGGTAAAACCGGTCACCGCCTCGGAGAAGGTAATAGTCACCAGCGAGGTATCACCTATCTTCAGCGCCGTATCCGCCATGGCAATGGCGGCGGTGGGTCGTACTGTTTCAATGCTGTAGTTCGCCGAATCGGTGGTGCCGCTGCCGGTGTTACCGGCTGTATCCTGAATACCGGTGTTATCCAGCGTAATCACATTGGTGGCATCGGTAATGCCGTCGGTGGGCGTAAAGGTCGCCGTCCAGGTAATACCGCCATCGGATGACGCGACATTGCTCAGCGTCCCATTAGCCACCGTCAAATCCGCGTTGGTAAAGCCAGTCACCGCTTCAGAGAAGGTAATGGTCACCAGCGACGTTTCATTCGCTTTCAGCGCCGTATCCGCCATGGCGATGGCGGCGGTAGGTCGTACCATATCAATGCTGTAGTTCGCCGAATCGGTGGTGCCGCTGCCGCTGTTACCGACCGCATCCTGCACGCCGGTGTTATCCAGCGTGATCACATTGGTGGCGTCGGTGATACTGGCAGTCGGCGTAAAGGTCGCCGTCCAGGTAATACCGCCATCAGATGAACTGACGCTACTTAGCGTCCCGTTGGCCACCGTCAGATCCGCATTGGTAAAGCCGGTCACCGCCTCGGAGAAGGTAATGGTCACCAGCGAGGTGTCACCTATCTTCAGTGCCGAATCCGCCAACGTAATCGTCGCGGTAGGACGCTGAGTATCAATAGCGTAGTTCGCCGAATCGGTGGTGCCGCTGCCGCTATTGCCCGCCGCATCCTGCACGCCGGTGTTATCCAGCGTGATCACATTAGTGGCATCATCGATACTGGCGGTCGGGGTAAAGGTCGCCGTCCAGGTAATACCGCCATCAGATGAGCCAACGCTACTTAACGTCCCGTTGGCCACCGTCAGATCCGCATTGGTAAAACCGCTCACCGCCTCGGAGAAAGTAATGGTCACCAGCGAGGTGTCACCTATCTTCAACGCCGTGTCGGCCATGTCTATCGTGGCGGTAGGCCGCACACCGTCCACCTGGATGGCCTTTTGCGCGGAAATACCACTGGCGCCGCCAACCGTCGGCAGTGTCAGGGTTGCATCAAGGCTATTACTATCAATGATGGTGCCGCCATTCAACGATAGCGCTGAGGTACTGACATAATCCAGATCGGCACTTAGATCACCACTCTGGACGGTATAACTGAACGTTAGCGTATTACTGCCAGACCCGGAAAGGTAGGTCGCCTGACGATCAGTGCTACCGGTTTCCAGTAATAATGTCGGCGTACCGCCACTGGTATCCACCGTCACTGTGTCATCGAACGTGACCGTGAGGATTATCGTATCCCCGATTTTGTAGCTGCCGTCGGCCGAGCTGGAACTGACATTGGAAATCGCGGCACTGTTCGGATTAACCGCGATAGTAACGGTATCCGTATCAGTCAGTGTGCCCCCGCTGCCGGAAGCGCCCTGATCGCTGGTCACTATTTGCACAGACGCGCTGCCGGTATAAGCGCTGCCCGGCGTAAATACCATGCCATTAAGCGCATTATTAATGGACGTCAATGTTCCGGTGAACGTCATCGTGGCATCACTGGTGCCAGAACCGGTACTGAACGTCAAGCCGCTCACACTGCTCAATGTCAGCACGCCATGCGTCGCAGTCAAAGTTACCTGCATATCGCTACTGCCAGCATCGACATCACTAATGCTGATAAGGTTACTGTTGGCCGAATTGAACACCAGATTTGTATCTTCCTGAGTGCTCTGAGATGCAGGCACCGTGTTTACCGGCGCATCATTTATCGCTGTAACGGCCAGGGTTACTGTTGTCGAGGCGGCTTCAGTGCTGCCGGTGCCGCTCAATCCCGGATCGGTCCCCGTGTTACCGCCATCATCAATTGTCACTGTCAGTGTAACATTACTGTTGGCGTTGCTATCGGTGATAAAGGTGACATTACTGGCCGCGATAAACGCATTGATATTGGCAATCGACCCGTTCATCGTGAGCGTCGCAGTACCACTGCCGGATACGGTGACGCCGCTGCCGCTGGTGGCAGTCAGCGCTCCGGATCCGACAGCAAACGTCGCGGTGACAGTAGCGCTGCCAGCATCGACATCCGCGAAACTGATCCCGGTAATGGCGGTACTAACATCTTCGTCAACGCTGATTGATGCGGGAGCCGAAAGCGTAGGAGCATCATTAATCGCCGTAACAGTCACGGTTGACGCCAGTGACAATGACGTGGTATCCACGCCGCTATTACTGGTACCTCCATTATCAGTCACGCTGGTTAATGTCACCACCCGACTGTCGCTGGTAGGATTCTCACTATCATTTCGGTAGCCGAGACCATCCACCAACGTAGTGGCCGCTGCACTGCTGATCCCAGCCACACTACTGAATGTCACGGTTGCCGTGCTGCCCGAAACACTGACGCTATAGCTCATGCTGTTGGTAGTCGTGGTGCCGCTGTTGCCGTTAGTGAGAGCGATGCTGCTACCGTCCGCCACCAGGACTTCACTGCTGCCATCGCTCAGGTTGCTCACGGTAAGTATCAATTGTGTAATAGTTTGCCCGGCTTCCACGGTACTGACCGTCACTGAACTGAACAGATCTACTGCGCTGCCATTTTCGTTATATGAAGGATCATTACCGGTCGCCGCGACAGTAGGCGCATCATTGACGCCCACCACGCCCACCGAAACACTGGAGCTGTTACTGGTCCCTCCATCGCCATCATTCACCGTGATACTGACGGTACGGGTAGACGTTGAGGGATCAGTGGTGTTGGTATTCTGATAATTCAAGGTGCGCAATAATGCCTGCACCGCTGTGGGGGTGGCGCTGCTATTAAGCGTCACCACCAAATCGCTGCCACTGCTGCCACCGGCGTAAGTCCCAATGACAACGCCACCATACAACACACTACTTCCAGACAAACCAATTTGTCCGGCTCCAGTGCCCTGATCCACAATCCCCAGCACATCTTCGCCACTCACGCCATTGGCTGTGATAGAGACCGTGACGTTGCCACCGTTGAAATCTGTAGAATCCGCATCGGTCACCGTGCTATCGCTGCCTGAATCGAGCAATACCGTGCTGCCGCCTTCAGTGAAGCTTACACTGTCGCCGTTAAGATTACTGACCACCGGTGCGGCATTGACGCCACTGACGGTAATGCCATTGCCGGTGAGATCCGCAATGCTGCCGCCGGTGATCGTCCCGTTCCAGTCATCCGCCGCCGCCAGGTTATAGGTGGTGCTACTGCTAGAAGAGGTTCCGTTCTGGTCCAGCAAGGCGTCAACACTGGCTTTATCCGTCGCCCCCAACGTCACGGTAAACGATGTAGCACTGGTAATTTCCACACTGCTGGTATCACTGGTGAGCGTATAAGTGGCACCGCCCTCTCCGGTGAAAGTCAGCTTCGTAATATCGACATCATTGTTAGCGCCGACTTGTTTGACCATGTTGGTGCCAGTGACCGTCAGTACGCCGGTTGTTTCATCATAGGTTGATGAAGTAATGGTTGGTGTCTGTACGTTACTGACAGTAATACCGTTGCCCGTCAAATCCGCTGATGTGGTCTGGCTGGTATCCCAACTGGCTGCGGCAGCCAGATTAAGTGTGGTACTGTCAGCAGACGATGTTCCATCTTTATTCAGCAACCCTTCCACATTTAATTGGTCAGTAGCATTCAAGGTAATCGAGAAACTGGTCGCGCTGGTGGCGGTCACCGTGCTGCTGGTCAGCGTATAGGTATTACCGCCTTCACCGGTCAGTGTCAGTTTAGTGGGATCAATGCTATCGCCCGTGACCATATCTGCGCCGGTCACCGTCAACACATTGGTACTGGCGTCATAAGTAGCGGAAGTGATGGTCGGCCCTGGTGACTGGATATTGCTTAACGCCACATCATCAAAGTCTATCGCATAGGGATCAGTTGCGGTCAGCGTGACACTGGATACGCCCTGAAAATCAGTATTTGCGCTAAGATCAACCGTTTTGGTTTCCCCAGCGCTAATAAGCACCGAGTATGTCGCCCCGTTGGACGCCGTAAATGTGAATGTATCGTTGGTATTGACGTTAAAAATCGTAATGGAGGAGAAATCAAAAACCTTTCCCGACACAGAGAAGACGAGTTGCGTTTCAAGAGCCGTACCGTAATCCGTTGATAAAGTAACAGTACCACTAATATCCTGTCCGGATGTCGTACTGCTATCAACGATCGATGTTACCGTCGAGGTAATGGTCAGCGTTTCGCCGCTCACCGTTTGAGTTACGGTTGTCGTTCCCACGCCAGTGGTATCCGCTTCAAAACCGAAAGTTGCTGATGTAGCCAAAAAATAGTCATAGTTTTCAACGGCAATACTGCTGGTTTCAATACTCCCGGTTTGACTTTCCAGACTCCAGTTCCCGCCTTCAGACAGCGGCCCCGTTGCATCAGTTGATGCTGCCACATCTGCGCCAGTAGCAATAGAAAGCGAGGTGATAAAGGCCTGACCTTCACTCCCTTCCGCCACATCACAACCATAAAGCAGCAAATCGCCGTCAGCGGTCAACGCACTGCCAATCGTGGCAAGTTCCGCCTGAACCTCAGACGACTCCAGCGACGCGCTGGTTAACAACGTACTCCCGAGATTTAGCGTTCCCTCAGAGCCATGCGAGAAAATATGAATGGCATCATAGCCGCTATGTGTCGACGCCCAGGCGGCAATCTGCTGCAAGCCATCTTCACTACCGTCAATCAACACCACTTCTACACTCGAATCGATGCCCGCCACCAGAGTTTCATAGTCCTCAACGGAAGTATCCACAAAGGCCACTTCTTTATGTCCAGTGGTGGCGCTCTCTGTCGCCACTGCACTAACGCTGGTCGCCACACTGGTAGTTGATTGATCACTGCTATCTTGTGTGGTGTTTTCTGTTGAATGCGTATCGGTGCCAGAGCTATCGGTATCCGACGTTGTTGTCGCAGTATCCAACGCTGTTGCCGTAGTATCCGACGTTGCCGCCGCCGCATCCGATGTTGTTGCCGCAGTATCGGCAACAGTGGCGGCGACTGCCCCATCAAATAACATCCGCGGCTCAAGCATATAAGCCAGCGGCTGAGAAATCGGTGCCATATTATTTACAGGAGCCAAACGGTCAGACTTTGGATGAGTAACAAACCAATTACGCCATAACATTGCACATTACTCCTTTATTCCAAACGCTATGTCTGATGCTTTCATACCTATCATGCGTTCTCACTGCCAAATGGTAAGCAGGCTATAGAAAAGCGTGACTCTCTTGTTTTATATAATGGTATTTTTTTAATATTTATCCTGCACAAATGGAAATATTTTTTAAAAAAAATTTACCTTTTCTAAAGAATTACAATGAAAATCACACTCTGGAAAAACACTTGAGTTGAATAAACAATATGATTTTTCATCATCTACACTGATTAATGTTATCGGATACATTAATTTTTAAGCATTTTATGTCATGAATAGACACACTCTGGAGAACCGAAAATGTTAAAAAAAATGACACAATTGCTACCTGTTTCTCCGGCTATCGTGCTGGTTGCAGGTATAGGTATCACGCCAGCTTTCGCATCAGCCTGTGGTACCGAACCGTTTATTGGTGAGGTATGTACTTTCGCTTTCAATTATTGTCCAGATGGTTACCTCCCGGCTGATGGCCGGCAACTTCTCGTCAATTCTTATCAGGCACTTTTTTCACTATTTGGTTATACCTATGGCGGTTCGGGCAACAACTTCGCCTTACCTGATTTACGTGGCCGTTCAGCCATAGGTGCAGGTTACCCTGGCTCATATGGCGCACAATTGAACACAGAATGGGGACAACGGTATGGGAGTTCGACGACAACATTAGTTGCCAACCAGCTTCCTGGACATACTCACCCAGCAGTATTTGCGCCAGTAAGTGGACCTCAGACAGTGAATATCCCAGGCACGACAGGAGATTTAAACGTGAGTGCCTACTTGCCGGTAAGTACTAGCACAGGTACTACACCGACGTTGAGTACCGGGCAAACCGGTTATCTGAGTGGACTCAGCGGCAGATCAGGCTCATTAAGTGTCGTGTTCAACGGCCCCTATACCACTATCAACCCTAGTACAGCGGATCCGGCCATGTTACCGGCTAAGGTAAGTACTACAGGTAATGCAAGTACCGCAGCCACGGATATCACGATAAAAACCGTCACCGGTGGAGCGGTTACCGTAGGCCCTAACTCAACTGGCTTGCTTCCTGTTTCAACACAGTCACCCAGTCTGGGACTAAAAATGTGTATTGCCATAGAAGGGGTTTATCCGGTAAGACCCAATTAATGCGGTAAAATACCTGAGTCACATCAGCACGAGAATCAATGTCTTGTCATCGACATTTTTCTCGTGCTTCCCTAAGAGATGTTCCCCACATGGCACTATTTTGATTTAAAAGTTACTGGCCAGCGCGTTCATATCCATCTGTTCATTTTCAGATATTGGGTGGAGAAATACGCTCGTCAAGAAAAAACCGATAAAAAATTCCCATTCGTGCATTTCCTTTTCCAGACAGGTAATTTCATAAATTAATAATCAGCCATACTGACTATAAGTTTCTATTTTGAAACACCGGAGTTAGCGTTACCGCTGTCTTGTCCGGAAAATAGGGAACAAAAATGGGAAATAAAGTTGCATTAGTCACTGGCGCGGGTCAGGGGATTGGTAAAGCCATCGCATTGCGTCTTGCCAAAGATGGTTTTTCCGTTGCCGTGGTTGATTACAACGCGGAAACAGCAAAACAAGTCGCACAACAAATAGTAGCAATGGGCAGTAAAGCTATTGCCTTAACAGCGGATGTCTCCGAGCGCGATCAGGTCTTCTCTGCCGTCGATAACGCCAGGCAACAACTAGGCGGGTTCGATGTGATCGTCAATAATGCGGGTATCGCCCCCACTACGCCCATTGAGGACATCACGCCAGAAATCGTGGACAAAGTGTACAACATCAACGTCAAAGGCGTGATCTGGGGTATTCAAGCTGCCGTACACGCTTTTAAAACCCTGGGACACGGCGGGAAGATCATCAACGCCAGCTCACAAGCCGGGCATGTCGGCAACCCCGAACTGGCGGTATACAGCTCCAGTAAATTTGCGGTACGCGGTCTGACGCAAACCGCCGCACGAGATCTGGCGCCACTGGGTATTACCGTTAACGCATACTGCCCAGGCATTGTCAAAACGCCAATGTGGGAAAACATTGACCGGCAGATCTCCGAGGCAGCCGGAAAACCACTGGGTTATGGCACCGAGGAATTTGCCAAACGCATCACGCTGGGACGATTGTCAGAACCGGAGGACGTCGCGGCCTGCGTGGCTTATCTGGCTGGCCCGGATTCAGATTATATGACCGGACAAGCACTGCTGATTGATGGTGGTATGGTATTTAATTAATATTATTTTTTCATTCTTCGGCACCGCAACAGTTGTTGTGGTGCTTTTCGTTATAATGGTGCCGACCTCAAAGCCGCCTTCCCCGCCTGCCACACTCATTACAGATACGCTATCGCTGCGGCTGAATTATGCTATTTATATAAACATTATTCTGTCAGAGGACTGGGCATGAGCAGAATCAACCAATCACACCCTTACCGTACGCTGATGCCCGGTTTGGAAGCGATGTATTTGGCTTCTGATATCAGCTTTCCTCGCCATGCCCATGAACAATTTGGCATTGGCGTTATTGCCCGCGGCGGGCATCGCTCATGGAGTGGCAAAGGATTGATTGAGGCCGGCCCCGGTAACGCCATTATGGTTAATCCCGGTGAAATCCATGACGGTTCGCCCATTGGCAAACAGCTACGAACATGGCGGATGCTCTACTTCACCCCTTCGTTGTTGGAGCACTACCTGCCTCATGACATCAGCGGAGATATCGAACTCACGCGACCCGCCGTGTACGACCCCATCCTCTCGCGGCTTTTCTCTCAATTTTTCGTCAGCGTAACCGATACCCTCGCTGAGCCGCTCATGGTGGAGGAACACGGCTTACTGCTACTCAATCACGTTCTGAATGCACATAGTACCCAACACACCAAAACGGAACACACCACGCCAGATATTGACAAAGTACGCCAGCGCCTCGATGACGCCCCGGAGCAACTCACCTCTTTGGCGGAACTCGCCGAAACCATCGGTATCAGCCGCTTCCAATTACTGCGGGCGTTTACCCGTGAGCTGGGAATTACACCACATGCTTATCTGATACAACGTCGGGTGCAACTCGCCCGACGGTTATTGCTGTCCGGTAAAAGTCTCAGCGAAGCCGCCCTGGATGCGGGTTTTGCTGATCAAAGCCATATGACACGGGCTTTTACACGGCAAATCGGAGTTCCGCCAGGTCGTTTTAAAATGTCACAAACCTAATCTGTTCAACCTGCAATTTTATTCAAGACGCGCACTTCAGCGATGGCGATGATGGACCGAGGATAAAAATACGCATTCGGTCAATCGGCAGGTGGGCATATGAAACTGAGTTACACAGATGAGATGAAACAACGTTTTCCTGAGCGTATAACCGGCACGATTCAGTTGGCAGGTTTCATCAATGGAGGCGATTTCACACCGCCAATCAATCAATTCTATAGCATCGCCACAAACCGACTATGCCTGGCGCACGAAGGAGAATGGCCAGAAATTCAGGCCTGGCGCAAGGCGTTTACCAAAATGAAGCTGAAACCGACACAGTATCGTTGTGCCGCTGAAGCCCTGTTGCGCCGGTTTCGTAAAGAAGGCGAACTACCGCAGATCAATCCATTGATTGACCTGTGTAATGCCATTTCTCTTGCTTTTGGCATTCCTGTCGCCGTATTTGACCTTGATTGCGTATCCGGTGACCTGATGGTCCGCCACGCCAGAGGCAACGAGGTTTATCAATCCTTTTCGGGCGACATTGAACATCCAGATAAGGGGGAAGTGATTTTTTCCGACGATGCCGACCGGGCGCATGCCAGACGCTGGACAAATCGCCAGAGCGGCTACTCGGCCATCGATCATGGAAGTACCACGATATTGATAGTGGCTGAGGCCATGCACTCAACAGCGCAAAATGATATCCCCCGCCTGCTGGATACTTTACAGAGCGTGCTTAATAACGCCACATCTCATCCCACCCTCATCAGAGGGAGGTGCTGATGACACTCGATTTTTTGCTCACCTCACTGCTGGTCGTCATCTCGCCAGGCACTGGCGTTCTCTATACCATGGCGTCGGGATTGTCGCAGGGCGCACGCGCCAGTGTCATCGCCACCGTGGGATGTACGCTGGGAGCGATTCCACATCTGATAGCCGCCATTTCTGGCCTTGCGATACTGTTATATACCCATGATGTTGCATTCCACATCCTGAAATATTTCGGCGTTATCTATTTGCTCTATATGGCATGGGGCACACTGAAAGAAGGCGCAACCTTACAGGTTAACGATAATGCCGAGGCAGTGCCAGCCTGGCGGGTCGTCACTTCGGGGATATTACTTAATCTGCTGAACCCAAAACTCACCCTGTTCTTCTTCGCCTTTCTGCCCCAGTTCATCACACCGGGAAGGCATGCCACATCAGATATGATTGAGCTCGGTCTGATTTTCATCGCCATGACCTTTATCGTCTTCATGGGATACGGATTTTTCGCTGTATCCATACGACATCATGTCATCTCACGCCCATCCATACTGATCTGGATGCGCCGAAGTTTTGCCTTTGCCTTTGTCTTACTCGGCATAAAACTGGCGTCCTCAGCGCAATAAACGCGATGTAATGGTGTATCGGCGGAGGAACAAGATTATTGTTCCAGACTTAACCAGTGAAATGAACGCCGTAAAAACGGTTCTGCGTCATGATCGATGATGATCCCATGCGCCATGATTATCGTCTGCGGATGCCAATTCAGGATCTTTTCCATATGCTGCCTGGCTTCCGATTTGTTAAGCATAAAACTTAAACGCCAGTCCAACGGCATTTGTCCATCAGGCGCCAATATACCGGCTTCCTTTGCCAATAAACGCTTCAGTGGACTAAACGATTCTGGCGCAAAATTTTCGATTAAATCAGTCACGATAAGGGCTTTCGATGGTTTATGGAAAAATACACACTCTTCCATGGCTGGCGAGCCGGTAAATAACAGCTGGTCTATATCCTCCGACCACGGCGCATTAAATGAAGGCGTAAAAATACTATCAAAAATAATGTCCTGACGTTTCTGTTGAACCTCATGAGTACCGAATACCTGTGCATCTGGATAATGCTGCTGCCAGTCTTTGAGGAACAGATGATGAAGCTGATTGGGCGCCACCAAATAACTGACAATCCCCAGTTCATCGACTTGTTTCTGTAGATGCGCCTCCAACCGGATTGGACTATGCACCCAAAGCGTGCCATCAGATAAACGTACCACCGTCATCCGGGTCGAATAAGGTAGCGTAAAAAAAGAAACCGTTTCACCGTTGAAAACCCAAATATTCTCACCGATTTTGTTCATGTATTACTCCTGTAAATACACTGGAACTTATTCCTCTCTTCCAATGCACTCAACACGATGCGGCGACATGCCTGTCGTTCATTGGTAACGTCGTAAAGCTTACATGCGGTACAACACGCCACTTCACTACGCTTTTCACGAAAAAACTTAATTAAAAGTAACGTTACGAAATTAAATTACAATTATAAAATTCAATAAAATTAATTTATTACACTAAAACCTCAGATTAAATTGCATATTTTTAGAACAAAAATCACTTTTTATTACGGTTTATCATTAGTTTCTTTCCTGCATCTCTCTATTTGAAATCACTAAAACCGCTGAGCGTATTGTTTATGCCAGCACATTACGGAGTGCACAGATTCTGATGAAAGGTTCCTTTGTTATTTACAACCCCAGCATTGAATTATTAACGGCGATGAGCGGTATCTGACAACACTCGTCAGTGTGCTACTGGTAGGAATGAAAATTACGCTGCACCAAGAAAATACGTTCACGCTGTCGCGCTTGCCATTACCTGGAATCCACCTATTTTTAATATGAAGAGGTCGTTTGAACTAATAAACCGTCCGGCTATTGGCGTATTCAGTCAAGGGCGGTAGCGTACCAGAATCAAGAGGAAATATTATGGCTCGCACTAAAAATCAGGCTTCACACACACATTCTTCATCCACTGACGCCCATCACGAAGGAAGCCAATCCGGCCTACTCACTCTGGATAACGCAGGCCCGATTCAGATGGGTTTTTGGGTTCCCAACCGCGTATGGGCAACCGCTAAATTCCTTATTCCGCTTCGTCATCATATTGCCGCCAAGAAAAAGGCCAATACGCTCGCTCCATTACAACCCGTCATGCAGGAATTCAAAAACTGGGTTACGTCTCACAGTGTATACCGCATGTGGCTGACATCGATGATCGAACAGTCCAATGCATTTATCGCCTCTCTGCCTAAAGAGACCAGAGCCGAGATCAAAAAAGACGGTGATGCCATCTGGATTGAGGGATATGACAGCTTCTTCGAGATCCTCAATGAAATCATCACTACGTCATCGTCCTTCAATACCACCGCACAGGTAGGTACACCGATGAATGCGTTCCTCTCCGTCGCGATGGGAACCGAAGCCGGTGTTGCCTTGTTCCACGACGCCGCCTTCAATCAGCAATTCAAACCGGTGCTTAACACGTGGAATACGTTCCTCAAGAGCAGCGACTCTCTCGACAAGCTCGACATTCAACACCCGGAAAAACCGGGGTCATGGATATCCAAGGCGGCTCATAAAGTAGGTGTATGGAAAGAGATGGAACACGACCCCAGTAAACCGGGATATGGCTTTGATTCATGGAATGCCTTCTTTCTCCGTCAGTTTGTGAAAGGTGCACGACCATTCCATGGCGATCCGAAAACCCAGATCGACATCGGTTGTGAAACTACCCCCTGGAAATACGCCAACAAGATTAAGCTGGAAAGTCAATTCTGGGCCAAGGACATGAACTACTCCTTGCTCGATCTGTTCGGAGGCCAGCGGCAATGGGCAAAACTCTTTGAAGGCGGTCAGATCTATCAGGGGTTCTTGTCTGCCACACACTATCACCGCTGGAATGCACCGCTTGATGGCTTTCTGGTACGGTCGTGGGTAGAACCGGGAACCTATTTCGCCCAGCGCCCCGGACAGGGGGAAGACCAAGGCACCTGGGAAGGAACCGAATCACAACCCTATCTGGGTCACGTCGCCACCCGTGCCATCTTTATCTTCAAACACAAATCATGTGGCTATATTGCGCTCATCTGCATCGGAATGGTGGAGGTCTCCAGCTGCATCATCGATCCCAGCACTTTTATCGTCGAGGAGGGTGCCGCACCGGTCAGTATTACTCGCGGCACCGAGATAGGCCGTTTCGAATTCGGTGGTTCGACACACATGATGATCTTCCAGAAAGATAGGGTGAAACTCGAAGCCTGGGCACGTAACGCCGTCAAACACCGCGAGGACCCCAATCCCACAAAAATGGGTAGCATTATCGCTACAGCCACCGCCGGTAACCGCAAATAATCACCGGAAAGCGCATGGCTTGTCCAGTCAATAGCGTTGGTTCCCTCGGTCACGCCGGGGGATTACCCCACAGCGTAAATCAAGGTCAGGTAAAACATGTGTACCACAATGATAGTGACAAAAGGGGCTTCCGCCGATGGCTCCATGATGGTCACCCACTCTGATGACGATGAACTATCGGACCAACGATTCATCTACGTCCCCGCGAAACATCATGCGCCAGGCAGTCTCCGAAGGATCGTGAACAGTACCAATGCCGCCTACCCCCGTATTGTCAGCCAGGATCGGGGTCCAGGTTATAATACGCCCAGTTGGCCGGAAACGCCGATCATCGGCGCAATACCGCAGGTTGAACACACCTATGCCTATTTCGACGGCAACTACGGCATCATGAACGAACACAATCTGATGTTCGGCGAATGTACCAATGGCGCGAAATACGAGCCTGATCCGGTTACCGTAGAAGAGGCGGCGAACAACGACACCCACTGCCGGCTGTTTTACAGCGCGGAGCTGTCAAGGATTGCGCTGGAACGATGCAAAACCGCACGGAAAGCCGTGGAGCTGATGGGCTCACTCATTGACACCTACGGTTACTTCTCGACGGGGGAAACCCTGTTGGTGGCCGACGAACATGAAGGGTGGGTGTTCGAAATGTGCACTCTGCCCGATGAGGTTTACCACTCCGCCTGGATTGCCCAGCGTGTACCGGATGGCACGGTGTTTGTCGCGGCCAACGAGTTTCGCATCCGGGAAATAAAAGAAGGCAACCCGGATCAATTTTTCTCCAGACACCTGTTGTCCGGGCTGAAAAAAGTCGGTTGTGCGGCACCGGAAACCGGCCCGGTCGACTGGCTTACCTCCGTCAGTTGGGGCGAATACAACCACCCTTATTACTCGCTGCGTCGAGTCTGGCGGATCTTTGATCGAGTCAATCCCGACCTGGGACTCAGCCCATGGGTAAACGGCGGTAGCTACACCACTGACTATCCCTTCTCGGTATCCCCCAAAAGCCCACTTAGCACCCAGGATGTCTTTGCTCTCTACCGTGACCACTATGAAGGCACGCCGTTTGACCTGACCAAAGGTGTAGCCGCTGGCTCGTATGGTGATCCTAATCGCTATATCGGTCCCTACGATGGCGATCAAAATAACGTTTCCACTACCACGCGACCGCTGAGTGGTGCATGGGAACGCGCTATATCGATTTTTTATCAAGGGTATGTCTATGTTGCCCAAACACGACCGACCGCGCCTGAACTTACCAAAGGGATCGTCTGGTTCGGGCCTGACGTTGCCAGTACGACTTGCTTTTCGCCATTCCCATCCCGGGTAACCAACCTGCCACTCTCCTACCAGATTGGCGATCCCCAGAAGTTTGACCGTATCGCTGCCTGGTGGGCCTTTGATTTCGTGGCGAACTGGGCCAGACTCAACTACCAACGGATGTACAACGTGGATATCCGCCCCTTGCAACAAATACTGGAAACCATAGCGGTACAACGATTGTGTGAGTGGGACGACATCATGGCCAGGGAAAATGATGCCGCTCTGCTCACCTCACTATGCGAAAAAAACGCTCACGACATTCTGACACGCTGGTGGGAACTGGCCGATATGCTGATTGCCAAATACTCCGATGGCTACATTAATCCGCCGCCCACTCCGCCGCAAAATCCGCCAGCCATTCCTATTGGCTACTCGGCCGACTGGCTAAGTATCACCAATTATCGAAACGGTCCAGTGACTTATGATATGCCGGTAACACCACAAGGAACCCGCGGCTGACCGGCGATAACAGGTCGACAGTGAACGCCCCCCAGGGAAGCGCTGTCTTCGGTCACACCATTCACCAAGCTGGCGTTAGACTAGCCCGGTATGGTGTCAGGGTGAGAGCATGAGTGCTTATTATTCACTCAGGTTGACCGTTAACCAAACTGATTATCTTTCTGAGAGAGTTAGATTGTACAGTTTACAGGCAGCGTGCGCTTAATTGATCGTCAAATGGCGATTAAAAAGTATTCGTGATCTTGCCCTGGGTATGGTGTGTCCTGATTCATGCTATTTAGTATGCCTTCCCATCACGCAAAGAGTGGATTTCTTGGCTTGCAACACTGGCTGCCCCATATTTTTCGGGTCAACTGACATGGCCGACCCGATCCATATCCGGCAAGGTTTGAATCGATTATCCCATCCCAGTAAAAATCGCCCAAAATAATAACCATTAAATTTAATAGCCTTATATATATTGAGAGAAATAACTTCTATTTGATTATAAACTCCAGGCTATCTCCACTTTATCCTTCACGCTGTTGATGTACTACTTTTATTCATCTGAATTGCTTACTCAAGTAAGCCCATCGTGACTCGCTTACTTGCCACTTTCCTACATTCTGTTCGATATAAGCAATCCAATATCCAATAGATCATTGGTGGAAATAAAATTCACATCGACTATAGTTAACAAAGAAGAAGAATAAAATCAATTCACCTGCAATGTATGGCGGGTATGTCTGATAAACTGAGAACATCATAAATGAACGATCATATCTTATTCTCATTAGATGACCGATACCTTGAACTGACTATAATGCCTACCGAACAGTGTAATTTTAGATGTGTATATTGTTATGAGGATTTTACAATTGGCAATATGAGAAACGAAGTTGTTGATTCAATTAATAAGTTCGTTGACAACACATTACCAAGACTAAAAAGACTGAGTATATTATGGTTCGGAGGAGAGCCACTTTTAGCATTACGCCAGATCACAAAAATTAGCAAGCATATAAAATGTGGTGCAAAGCAAAACAATATTGAGTATACCAGCGGCATGACGACAAATGGCTATTATTTGACACTTGAAAATTTAACCACCTTAGTAAATCTGAATATAACGAATTATCAAATAACGCTCGATGGATATGCAGAAGACCATGATAATTTGAGGAAAAAATCCAATGGAACGGGATCGTTTCAGACGATATGGCATAATCTTATAGAAGCCAGAAAGTCGACGTTAAATTTTAATATGATACTAAGGGTACATTATTCACCTGATAGTATTTATCAAACTATTAAATTAATAGAAATAATAAACAAAGAATTTTCTAATGATCGAAGGTTCACCGTCCTTTTCCATTCTATTGAAAAACTGGGTGGAGATAATGACAATAATATTACCATTTTTAATGATAAAAAAGAAAAAATGGCTTATTTGTCCGAATTATTAAGGTTAATACAACCTGAACTAATCGCTCAATCCATTAACAGTGACCACATTTGTTATGCCGCAAAGTTAAATAGTTTTGTGATACGTCCTAATGGAGATATTTTAAAATGTACTGTCGCACTTAACAGTGATGTCAATAACATTGGACATTTAAACAAAGATGGTTTTATGACATTAGACATGGATAAAATACGAGTATGGTCTATCCCATTATTTACTGGGAATAAAGGAGATCTAGAGTGCCCATCAGCATCCGCGCACAGACGGTGGGCTGACAAATCAATAATCCCTGTTACAAACATTATATAAACAGTGAGGTATATATTATGGACCACGTCGACATCCCCCAAAAAGACTGTTCAATTGATGAAGGTAAAAAACAATTAATTTTCAAAAAAAATAGTGAACTGGAGCAATATCTTATTACCAACACTTCACCACAAATCAATACCTCTTTTGGAAAAATATCCATAGACAACATCACCGTGCAGCCTGATGGCAGAATAGTTTTCAATAATATTGATGTAGAGAAAACAAAATCAATATTTGCTGCAGCACATCAGGCCAGTACACGTGGTGATACAATTAATAATATAGGGAATTGTGGTTGTCAGACCAATTAACATAGCGCCAAATGTATTGGATCATTTAAAGCAGTATCAGTTAATTGGTTAAATTATTTACTGTATATACCCCTGATCATTGAAGATGCTTGATTTTCAGGCAACAGAAGATCATGCTGTTCACCATGAAAATATTCATCACTGACCAACAAAAAGCTGAACTTGAGCGCCTTCACGATTCCAGTCGTGATAAACGTGTTTGCGATCGTATTAAAGCCATTCTTCTGGCTTCCGAAGGCTGGAGTTCGGCCATGATCGCTCAGGCTTTGCGGCTGCATCAGACCACCGTTGACCATCATATCAGCGAGTTTCTGAATAAAGGGAAACTGAAACCAGAGAATGGCGGTTCAGACAGTAAACTCAGTGCTGAAAAAACAGCCTCTTTAATCAGCCAGTTATCTGATAACGTATTTCATCAGACCCGTGATATTGTCGCGTTTGTCGCCCGGACATGGAACATCGTTTTCAGCGTTCCGGGAATGAATAAGTGGCTGCACCGTAACGGCTTTACCTACAAAAAACCGTCAGGTGTTCCCCATAAATTTAGTGAAGAGAAACAAAAACAATTCATTGAATATTATGAGGAACTGAAAGCAACTGCGGGTGATGAACCGGTTCTTTTTATTGATGCTGTCCATCCTACTCAGGCCACTAAAATCAGTTATGGCTGGATACGCAAAGGCCAGAGAAAAGCGGTAAAAACAACGGGAAGTCGTACACGGCTGAACATCATGGGGGCGCTGAATCTGAAGGCCCCGGAACACCCGCTAATCTGCGAATATAAAACGATTAATGAATACAATGTATCTCGTTTTTTCAATGAGATACGTAAGGTTTATCCTGATTATGGCCAGAAAGTTCATGTTATTCTGGATGGTGCAGGCTATCACCGTTCACAGTTAGTGAAAGAGTGGGCGGAGGTGGTAAATATAAAACTTCATTATCTCCCGCCGTACAGTCCGAACCTGAATCCGATAGAACGAATGTGGAAATTAATGAACGAACATGCCCGGAATAATCGCTACTTCAGCAGTAGCAGGGAGTTCAGGGATGCAATATCTGAATTTTTCAGCGATACGCTACCGGACATGGCGGGTTCTCTGACGTCCCGAATTAATGACCGTTTTCAGGTACTGAAATCTGCATCTTGAGGTTTATTGGGTATATATCCTGCATAATTCGAGTTGCAGGAAGAAGGCAGCCGGGTAAGTCTCCAGGAGCAGGGCACAGTCAGTGATTGGGAACTTACTCGGTTTGCCGTAATTATCTGGCACCGATATGCCGCCAGAAATCAACCGTGCCCTTTGAAACGCCCCAACAACTTGTAGCGCGAACCGGGATACAGCAGCTTGGCATAGGTGACGATTTTAGCATCGCTCCAGGTTTGGCGGTGAATCAATAAACAGGGTTCGTGCTCATCCAATAGCAGTTCCTTGCGCTGGCGTGCATCTGGCACCACCGCTTCCACAATATGCTCTCCTGCGGTCAACGGAGCCACCCGCATCAGGTAAGTGTACGGCGTCTGGCTGTCGTAGTCCTGCCTAAGGTAATCCGGCGCCATCAGCGGGTTTACCAACCGGTCTTCCAACTGCACCGGCAAATCGTTCTCGTAATGCACAATCACTGAATGAAAAATCGAATGACCGGTGGCCAGACCCAGTACCGCTGCCTGCTCCGGATCGGCCTTCACTTCTGCCAACGACAGAATTTTACTGGTATGACGATGGCCTCGCTGGGCAATTTCCTCAGCGATGTTATGCACTTCCAGCATGGCGGTATAGCCCTTCATCTCGACAACAAAGGTACCCACGCCCTGCATACGAATCAAATAACCTTCACTGGTCAACTCGCGCAGAGCGCGATTGATCGTCATGCGGCTGACACCGAGCTCATTGACCAGCTCACTCTCGGACGGCACGCGTTGATTCGCTTTCCACACGCCTTCGGTGATCTGGCTGATGATCGCCTGCTTCACGCGCAGATAAATGGGCGCTGGCTGATCGCTCATGGCGGCGGCAAGTTGCGAAATAGCGCTCTGCTCAACCATATCCATATCCTTAAGAAAAATGACAACCTCAGTTTACTGGTTGATAAAGCAAATGTATATACATCTTAATTGGCGCACTAGCACCAAAATAGTGCATAAAAAGCCTCAGTTCAGTGCATCATAATTACCATACTGGCTGCTATTCTGCGGCGATCACGGTATTAGGTCCCTCGGAATGATATAAGCAATCTGGCATAAGCATTGCAACAAGTTGTATATACAATACTATACGCCTTAGGCTTCACTCAGCATCGTGATGATCTGACTACGTGATGCCAGTGACGGCGACCTGACACTTTGCCCGTTTGATCGGGTTTCCTTTTCGCAGAACTTGTATAGACAGGAGTATACTATGTTGCTCGGTACACAAGCATGTCACCTGACGCCCGGTGAGGTGGATTTGACAACGCTCAAAGCCATCTACCACGGCGATGTCAGCCTGGCGTTGGATGAACACGCACGCGCCGGGGTGATTGCCGCCCGTAATACCGTTGATGCCATCGTCAGTGCCGGTAACGTGGTGTACGGTATCAACACCGGCTTCGGCAAGCTGGCTCAAACTACTATTCCCGCAGCCCGCCTGGCCGAATTACAGCGTAATCTGGTGTTATCCCACAGTGTCGGTCTCGGCGAACTGCTGCCAGATAATGTGGTACGCCTGATCATGGCAACCAAAATCATCAGTCTGGCGCGTGGCCATTCCGGCATCCGCATCGAACTACTGGACGCACTGATCGCCTTGTTCAACGCCGGTGTGATGCCGTGTATTCCTGAAAAGGGCTCGGTTGGTGCTTCTGGCGATCTGGCTCCGCTGGCGCATATGTCGCTGACACTGCTGGGTGAAGGCGAGGTGCGAGTAGCGGGTAAACGCATCCCCGCCGTAGAAGGGTTGAAAAAAGCCGGTCTGGAACCGTTCGTCCTCGGCCCGAAAGAGGGACTGGCGCTACTAAACGGTACCCAGGTATCCACCTCGCTGGCACTGCGCGGCCTGTTCGAGGCCGAAAAAGTGTTCGCCGCCGGCCTGATATCCGGCATGCTCTCACTGGAAGCCATCAAAGGTTCAGTCAAACCATTCGACGCCCGGATTCATCAGGCCCGCGGCCAGCAAGGCCAGATAGCAGTAGCCGCCGCCGTCTCCACACTGCTGGAAGGCAGTGAAATCCTCTCCTCTCACGTCAACTGTGGACGCGTGCAGGATCCCTACTCTATCCGTTGTGTACCGCAAGTCATGGGTGCCTGCCTGGATAACCTGCAACACGCCGCGCGCGTGCTACAGATAGAAGCCAACGCGGCTTCCGACAACCCACTGGTATTTACCGATACCGGCGACGTCATTTCTGGCGGTAACTTCCATGCCGAACCAGTGGCCTTCGCCGCCGATATCATCGCGCTGGCGGTGGCAGAAATCGGCGCCATCTCCGAGCGTCGTCTGGCATTACTGCTGGATAGCGGTCTGTCCGGTCTGCCGCCGTTTCTGGTCAACGATGGCGGCGTCAACTCTGGCTTTATGATTGCCCAGGTCACCGCCGCCGCGCTGGCATCGGAAAACAAATCCCTCGCCCATCCAGGCAGTGTGGACAGCCTGCCTACCTCCGCCAACCAGGAAGATCATGTTTCGATGGCCACCTATGCGGCGCGGCGTCTGGGCGAGATGTGCTTCAACACCGCCGCGGTGGTCGGTATCGAAGCTATGGCCGCGGCACAAGGTATCGATTTTCACCGCCCGCTGAAAAGCTCCGCCGCCCTGGAACAGGAGCTGGCACGCTTGCGTGAGCGCGTAGCGTTCCTGGATAAAGACCGCCTGATGGCACCCGATATCGAGCAGATGCGACTATGGGCTGTCAATACTGTCTGGCCTGATGCCATCACCACCATGCTGCCCAGCTACGCCTGATCAGGGATAACCCTATTTTGGATAAGGAATAAGAAATGACTGAGACTGTAAGCAAAGCCGTCGCTCGCGTGGTGCGCGCCCCTCACGGCAGCGAATTGCACTGTGCCAACTGGCTGATTGAAGCCGCTTACCGCATGATCCAAAACAACCTCGACCCAGACGTAGCTGAGCGTCCAGAAGATCTGGTGGTCTATGGTGGGATTGGCAAGGCGGCACGCAACTGGGAATGTTTCGAACAAATTCTGCGCTCGCTCAAGGCGCTCCAGCCAGAAGAGACGTTGCTGGTGCAGTCCGGCAAGCCGGTCGGGGTGTTCCGCACCCATGCCGACGCTCCGCGGGTGCTGATCGCTAACTCGAACCTGGTGCCCCACTGGGCCAACTGGGACCACTTTCATGAGCTGGATAAGGCCGGTCTGATGATGTACGGCCAGATGACCGCCGGTTCGTGGATCTACATCGGCGCGCAAGGCATTGTGCAGGGAACCTATGAAACGTTTGTCGAAGCCGGCCGTCAGCATTACCACGACGACCTGCGTGGCAAATGGATCCTGACTGCCGGTCTGGGCGGCATGGGCGGTGCTCAGCCGCTGGCTGGTGTACTGGCTGGCGCTTCGGTACTGGCGGTGGAATGCCAGGAATCGCGCATCGATTTCCGTCTGCGAACCCGTTATCTGGATTACAAAGCCTACGCTCTCGACGACGCTCTGCAAATGATCGCTGAAGCTAACCAGGCACAGCGCGCTATTTCGGTCGGCTTACTGGGCAATGCGGCTGAAGTGCTGCCGGAGCTGGTCAAGCGCGCCAAAGCTGGCGGTATGAAACCCGATATTGTCACCGATCAAACCTCTGCGCATGACCCGATCAACGGCTATCTGCCGATCGGCTGGACGCTGGATCAGTGGGCCCGGTTGCGTACCGAGGATCCACAGGCAGTGAATAAAGCCGCACGCGCCTCCATGGCGGTACATGTTCAGGCGATGCTCGACTTTTGCCATATGGGCATTCCAACCGTCGACTACGGTAACAACATTCGGCAGGTGGCGCTGGACGAAGGCATCAGCGATGCCTTCGATTTTCCCGGCTTCGTGCCCGCTTATATCCGTCCGTTGTTCTGTGAAGGTAAGGGGCCGTTCCGCTGGGTCGCCCTGTCCGGCGATCCGGAAGATATTTACAAGACGGATGCCAAACTCAAAGAGCTGTTCCCGGACAACAAGAATCTGCACCGCTGGTTAGATATGGCGCGCGAACGCATCGCCTTCCAGGGGTTGCCAGCCCGTATCTGCTGGCTGGGTCTTGGCGAACGTCATCTGGCTGGGCTGGCATTCAATGAAATGGTACGTAATGGCGAACTGAAAGCACCGATCGTTATCGGCCGCGACCACCTGGACTGCGGCTCGGTGGCCTCGCCCAACCGCGAAACCGAGTCGATGAAAGACGGATCTGACGCCGTATCCGACTGGCCGCTACTCAACGCGCTGCTCAGCACTGCCGGTGGCGCCACCTGGGTTAGCCTGCATCATGGCGGCGGCGTGGGCATGGGCTTCTCACAGCATGCCGGTCTGGTGATCGTCTGTGATGGCACCGAACAGGCTGACACCCGTCTGGGTCGCGTGCTGTGGAACGACCCCGCTACTGGCGTAATGCGCCACGCCGATGCAGGCTATGACAGCGCCGTAGCCTGCGCCCATGCGCACGACCTGAATCTGCCGATGGTGAAGTAATACCTGACAGACCGTTGACAAACTTACGTATAGCGTCGGAACGGTGATAATGAGAAAGAGGCGTAAAGCATCCGCGCCAGGAATGACACGGTTTGAGCTTACAGGGAGAGACTTGCAGCGCCTTTACGATCTTCTCATTATCGCCGCTATATAGACGTTGTCATCAAACGCGTCTGAAATTATCGCTGCCCCTCCACGCGATTCAATCTGGAGACCATTATGTCCGAGCAGTTGATTAATACGTTGGTTCGTAAGGAAGCACGACAGTTGGGTGCCTACAACGCCGGGCTGTCCGATGAAGCAGTTCGTGCCCGCTACAACGTGGATACCATTGCGCGTCTGGCCAGTAATGAAAACCCGCTGGGAGCCAGTCCACAGGTGATAAACGCGTTGCAGGAGAGTGCCCGCCTCAGCGCCATTTACCCGGACCCCAGCAGCCAGCAGCTACGCGAGGCATTGGCGCAGACCAATGACGTAGACGCCAACCGGGTGATTATCGGCAACGGATCGGAAGACCTGCTCAAGCTCCTGTGTCTGGCCTTCGTTAACCCTGGTGACCGGGTAGTGACACTGCTACCGTCGTTCGGCCTGCATCTGATTTACCCACAGATGATGGGAGCCAATGTCACTGGTGTACCGGTCAATGCCCAGATGGCATTTGATGTCGCGGCCTGGCAACAAGCATTGCAGACTCCGGCTAAAATGGTCATGTTCAGCAACCCATCCAACCCGGTCGGCTGCATGCTGGACCGCGACGGCTTCCAGCGCCTGATTGACAGTGCGCCACAAGATTGTCTGCTGGTAATCGATGAGGCCTATTACGAATATTGCGCACAGTTGGATGACTATCCCGATAGCCTGACAGTGCTGCAACACCAAGCACGGCCATGGATCGTACTGCGTACTTTTTCCAAAGCTTATGGTCTGGCGGGGCTACGTGTTGGCTATGGGCTGGCCAGCGATCCCGCGCTGGTCGATATTCTCAATCGGGTGCGCACGCCATTCAATATCAACCGTGCCGCCCAGGCAGCGGCTATCGTCGCCCTGCACGACAACGACCACACCGCACGCAGCGTAGCCCACGTCAACGCTCAGCGTACCTGGTTGGCAGATCAATTGACCCAACTCCGGTTGCAGGTGGTGCCGTCAAGCGCCAACTTCCTGTTCTTCCGTACGGAGGGAGATAGCGCCGCGCTGGCACAGCGGTTACTGCCATTTGGCGTGATTGTCAAACCCTGGCTGGAGCCGGGTTACACCCATTGGATCCGCGTCTCGGTGGGCAGCGCGGCCGACAATCAACGTTTCATCAGTGCACTCAGGCAGGTACTATGATCTTAAATCTCGACGACTTTCGGACGCAGGCCCGGCGGGCACTGCCTGGATTCGCGTTCAGTTATGTGGATGGCGGGGCGGATGATGAACGCACGCTGGCGCATAACCGAACCGTGTTCGAACGCTGGCAATTCGTGCCACCAGTGCTCAAGGACTGTAGCCAGCGGGATCTGAGCATAATTCTGGGCCGGGAAACGTTGCGCGCCCCCTTGCTCATCGCCCCTACTGGCTATAACGGCATGCTACGTCATCAGGCTGATCTGATGCTGGCACGTGCCGCACGCCGTGCTGGCATCAGCCTGATCCAAAGCACCGTCTCCACCGCCTCGCTGGAAGAGGTAGCGGCCGACGGTCAGGGCCATCATTGGTTTCAACTATATGTCCTCAAAGATCGCCGCGTAACCGTCGATCTGCTCACCCGCGCTCGCGCCGCCGGTTGCACCACTCTGGTGGTATCGGTGGACGCGGTACATTTCGGCAATCGGGAACGAGACAAACGCCACTACCGGCGGCCGATGAAACTGTCGTTGCGCAGCTTGCTCGACGTGGCGCGTCGGCCAGGCTGGGTCTGGCGTACCTTAAAACCACAGGGTATGCCGGGCTTCGGCAACCTAAAACCCTACCTGCCACCACAATACCAACGTGGTGTCGGCGGAGCAGCCTATTTTGCCGAGCAGATGGACACGACCCTCAACTGGGAAACACTAGGTTGGCTGCGTCAGCAATGGCAGGGAGATCTATTGATCAAAGGGATCATGACAGTGGGGGATGCGCGTCAGGCGATGACGCTGGGGGCGGATGGCGTCGTGTTATCCAACCACGGTGGCCGTCAGTTGGACGGGAGCATCAGCCCGATGCTGGTACTGTCGGACATCCGCCACGCGCTGGGTGAGCAGGCGATAATTCTCATTGACAGTGGTTTCCGCCGCGGTACCGATGTCGTCAAGGCGCTGGCGTTGGGTGCCAACGCCGTACTGCTGGGACGCCCTTTGCTGTATGCGGTGGCTGCTGCCGGTGAAGCCGGTGCGCATCAGGCGTTATCCATCCTGTACGCTGAAATCGATCGCACGCTGGCGCAGCTAGGTTGCAGTTGCATCAATGAGCTGGGCCCGCATCTGCTACGGGAAAACCTCCCGACACTACGCTGAAGCGGCGTGGGTCCCTCACTGCCATACCAAACCGGTCGTATATGGCCGGTTCAGATCGCCGCCAGATATCCCCCATCGATATACAGTACCTGACCGGTTATATAGCGCGCCGCATCGGAGCACAGAAAAATTACCGCACCAACCAGATCGTCCAGCTCACCGAAACGTCCTTGCGGAATCTTTTGCAGCATCGCCTCGCACCACTGGGTATCCTGATAGAACACTGCGGTTAGATCGGTGCTGAAATAACCAGGTCCGATACCATTAACCCGGATACCGTCACGCGCCCACTCAGTGCTCAGGGTGTGGGTCAGCCCCACCAGTCCCGACTTCGACGCGCCGTAAGCCGCTGCGCCCGGCACACCCACCTGACTGGTCAGCGAACACAGATTGATGATCGAACCGCCGCTATTTTTCATCATAAACCGGGCGGCAGCCTGAGCCGTAAAAAAAGCGCCCTTCAGGTTGGTGTCAACAATGCGCTGCCATAACGCCTCATCCAGATCCAGTGACGGACATACCTGCTCGGTGCCCGCATTGTTAATCAGAATATCCGGGGCAACGTCCAGTGCGGCAAACACCGACGAAATCTGCGCGGTGTTTGCCACATCCAGCAATACGCCCTGCGCACCGGCATCCACCTGACGCAGGTGCGACAGCGCCGCTGACAGGCTGTCTTGATCGCGTCCGGTGATGGTCACCATAGCACCCGCCTCAGCCAGTCCTAGTGCTAGCGCATGGCCAATACCACGCGTGCCGCCGGTCACCAGCGCATGCCGGCCCTGTAACGAAAAAGTCTGCATCCGCGCATTCATGGCCGGATCACCGGTTTAAGATAGGGACTCTTGCCCTTGATAAGGTGGTCATAAGTCTGAGGCACCGCGTCCAGCGAGATTGACGGCGCCACCAATCCCCACAGCCGCACCTGCCCTGCCGCGATGGCCGGCTCGGCAACCGACTCCACGCGTAGATCGCCAATGCCGTATAATCGTACCGCCTTCATACTTCGCTCCTTAAATCAGTTGCTGCAACCACTGATTGAACGCGTCATCGCCCTCGCTGCCGAGCATCACAGCCAGAGACAGACCTAGCGGCGAGCTGACCGACGTATGCCCACTGCCTCCGTCGGCTCGCAAATCCAACACCAGCATCGGACAGCAGAATAACGCCAGCCGCACGATGCGCTGCCAGTGCCGGGGTAACCAACCACGCGCCTTCAGCTCGCGCAGCAGAGGACGCCAGTAACGCTCGCCCTTACTATTGAGGAAAGCGGCGCGCAGTGGCGTCAGTTGCCAGTCGTGCCGCACCTCAAGGGTATCGCCGCGCCGTTTAACACTGAGCTGATAACAATCCGTCGCCTGCGCGGGTTCGTATAGCCAGTGCGGATGGGCAAAAATATTGTGGAAAGTGGCCTTAACCTCCGCCAACAGCGCTGGAATATGGCTGCCAGCAAACGCCGGGTCGAAACTCACCAATTGTGGCTGATCAGCATGGGTATCGAACCACACATTCGCATTATGGGCATCACCGTGCGCCACCACCACGCCGTGGTTGGCCAGACTTCCCGGCGCCAGCACCACCGCTGCCTCCAAAAACAGTTGGCGTAACGTATGACCATAACGCACACCGTTGATTTCCCATTGCAAATTGCTCAACGTTTGCCAACTGAGCGATTCGTCGCCCAGTTTAAAGGTTTGATCCACATAGAACTGTTTGACACGACCACCGAGTCCCGGCGTATCGCCAGGGGACATCAACCGATGATAGAACAATTGATGAATCGGTTCCGTCACCACGTCGGCGGCCTGTCCAGGTCGCAAGGTTGGCAGGGTAAGGGCCAGGATTTCGGCGTCGGCACGCTGTTGTGCACCCACCACAGCGCCCATACCATCCCAGTCGCCGCTCAGCTCGATATCACGGCACACGTCCGCCAACCGACGATCGTTGCGTAACTGATACAATAAAATTTGCCGTCCCGGCTCACCACAGGCATACAGCGGTACATCCACCCGGAAACCGTGATCACGCAGCAACCCAGCACGGTAATACTCCTCAATGGTATGGTCTTCACCCTCTTCATGGTGGTATTTGAAGAACAGTGTGCGATCATCCGCCAGCGTGACACGGCCGTTCAGTGAATTCAAACTGTACTGGTCGCGGTTAATCTCCAGATGACGAGCAGGTATGCCGACGACTTCCCCAATCAACTGACACAGCTTGTCACTCGCCGGTTGCCATTTTCCAGCACGCGCCAGTGTCCGGGCTTGCGCGGCCAGTGGTTCTCGGCAGGCCTCAGGCATTGTTTTTTCCTTCCAGTAGTCGCTTGCGTACATCGGAAACTGCCAGCGCATGTCCCGGGAAGCCTTCGTATTCGGCGAAACGCTTGGCCTTGACGGCCAGTGGGTCATAGCCCGCGGCGGTGACATAACCGATGGAGATGCGTTTCATGTAATCAAACACTGACAGCGGCCCGGCCGTTTTAGCCGCGCCGTTGGTGGGCAGTACCGCGTTAGGGCCCAACACAAAGTTACCTAAGGTGATCGGAGTATAATTGCCCAACAAGATCTCACCGGCATTGCGAATCTTCGTCATCACCGCCATTGGCTCGGCGGCCAGGATTTCCAAATGCTCTGGGGCATACTGGTTAACGAACTCCACTGCGGTGGCAAAATCACGGGTCAGCACCACGCCGCCGTGATCGCCGCCCAGGACCTTCTGCGAGAACTCGGCGCGTTTTTCGGTCTGCTGCGCCCAGTAACCGGGCAAAGCGGCGATGGCCTGCTCCGCCACGCGGCGGCTGGAGGTCACCAGATAAGCGGATGAGTCAGGACCGTGTTCCGATTCAATCAGTAAATCGAGTGCCGCCAATGCGCCATCTACGCTGTCGTCCGCCAGAATCAGACTTTCGCTTGGGCCGGCTGGCACACCCGGATCCAGCAGGTGGGTCAGTTGACGCTTGGCTGCCACGACCCATGGGCTGCCTGGACCGACGATTTTCAGACACTTTGGTACGCTCTGGGTGCCGTAAGCCACTGCCGCCACGCCCTGAGCGCCACCACATTTGTAAATTTCCGTGATACCCACCAGACGCGCTGCCACCAGAGTCGCGTCATCGACCTTACCGTCCGGTCCCGGCGGGGTAATAACAATAGCGCGCGGAACACCGGCCACCACGGCCGGCACCGCCGTCATTACCAACACGCTAGGGAATGAGCCTTTGCCGCGCGGCACATAACAGGCCACTGCGTCGATCGGCACATGGCGATCGCCAGCAAAGGCTCCTGGCTGCATTTCCTTGAGCCACATCTCTTCCGGTTTCTGAGCCTCGTGAAAAGCACGCACGTTTTCCACCGCAAAGCGGATCGATTCGATCACTTCCGGGTCCATGCGCGCGAAAGCGTCGTCGAACTCGCTTTCTTCAGCACGGATAGCGAAATGTTCCGGCTGCACGCCATCGAATTCACGGGCGAAACGGATCAGCGCCGCATCACCTTCCTGCTGTACCGCGGCAATAATCGGCACTACGCGTTCGGTGAAGAATGACAGATCGGATTCAGTACGTTTGAACAGTTCGGCGGGCAGCGTATCTGACGCCGACAGATCATGAAAAGTTACAGCCATCTTCATTTCCTTTATTCATTAGCCAGTGCCGGATGGCGTATGCGATCCAGAACACGATGCTGTAGGTCAATAAATTCAGCCTCTCGGCTTAATGCCTCTACGCGTGGGCGCGGCAAGCCGACATCGAAAGTCGTCTCTATAACGCCTTGTCCCATCACCACTATACGATCAGACAACCACACAGCCTCCTCAATATCGTGGGTGACGAACATCACTGTCAGACGGTGCTTTTCCCAGATTTCAATCAACAGTTGCTGCATCTGGTGACGCGTCATGGCGTCCAGCGCACCGAACGGCTCGTCCATCAGCAGGATCTTCGGACGATAAGACAGCGCACGCGCAATCGCCACGCGCTGCTTCATGCCACCGGACAGCTCGCCGGGCCAACGGTCGCCGGCGTTGTCGAGTTTCACCAGTTCCAGGTGCTGCTGAGCGATATCACGGCACTGACTGGCGGGGATGCCAGCCGCCTTGAGGGCGAATTCAATATTCTGACGCGCGGTCAGCCAGGGCAGCAAGGTGTAGGACTGGAACACCACACCACGATCAATACCGGGACCAGTAATCGACTGCCCATCCACCAGCACGTCGCCGCTGTCGAACTCTTCCAGCCCGGCGGCGATGGACAGCAACGTGCTTTTGCCGCAACCCGAGGCACCGACAATCGACACGAACTCGTTATCATGCAGGGTCAGGTCGATACCGTGCAGCACGCGGCGGCGCATTTTGCCCAACGGAAAACTTTTTTCCAGCGTTTGCAGGGTTAAGGTAGCCATCAGGAACGCCTCCGGTTATAGCGGAACAGCACGCGCTCAGCGGCGCGCATCAGTTGGTCGGTAATAAGCCCGAGGAAACCGAGCAACAGGATATAGCCGATGATCGTGTCGGTCTGGAAATAGCGCTGCGACACCACAATGCGGTAGCCCAGTCCGGAAGTTGAAGCCACCAGCTCGGCCAGCACCAACCAGGTCCAGGCCCAACCCAGACTGATACGCAGGGCATCCCAAATACCGGGTAATGCAGCCGGCAACACAATACGATACAAGATCTTGCGATCCGGCATGCCCAGCGTGCGGCCCAGACCAATAAAGTCGATGGGCACCCGTTTGACTGCATCAATCATCATCAGCACCTGCTGGAAGAAGGTACCAATCCAGATCACCAGGAACTTTTGGATATCATCGGTGCCGGTCCACAGAATCGTCAGCGGCACAAAGGCTACCACCGGCATATATCGGATAAAGTCCACCAGCGGTTCGACGATAGCCTTGAACAGACCGTAGCAACCCGCTAACACACCGATGACGATAGACATCACCGACGAAATGGCAAAGGCGATCACAATGCGGTACAGGCTACTTTTCACATCCCCCCACAGTGTCCCATCAGCCGCGAGGCCGGCAATACGCCACCAGACGCGATCCAGACCAGGTAGAAAAATGGCTGGGATCGCACCGTTACGGGTGGCCAGCCACCAGCTCAGCAACAGCAGTACAAACACTGCCACGGCGATAGTCAGAAATTGCGTGCGTGTAGGTTCCTTACCGATGGTCATCAGGCTCCAACGACGACGGCGCGGTTTGTCTGGCATGCTGACGCTCTCCAGCTTTAACGAACTCATACTGCCTCCGAACACAGCCGGTTATTACGCCTCCCGGCGGAGGACATCAGGACGAGGAACGTTCATGGCGACGTCCCCGCCAACTCTCCCCGCAGAGGAAAGAGAACGTGGAAACAGTAACGATCACTCAGCGTTAACAAAACTGGCGTTAATCGCCTCTTTCGGCGTAATAGCTCGGGTTACGATACCCGCATCGGTAGCCGCTTTAAGTACATGGGGGAAGGTTTTGTTCGAGAACTCGTGGCTCAATTGCTGCTTGTTCTCGGCCAGGGTGTAATATTTGATACCGTTAAAAGCGGTACGAAGGTCTTCCGGCGTGGAGCCGACCGCCTTGGCAATCACCGCACGATCGGCAGTAGTATTAGCCTGATAATGCGTCACTGCCTCGCCCCAGGTCTTAATCAGAGCCGCAATCTGACCGGGTCGGTTCTTGATCATATCATCACGCACGACCAATACGTCGCTGATCAGACCCGGATCGTTTTTCCCGCTGTAGAGCATTTTCACGCTCGGGTCAGCTTTCATTGCTACCGACAGATAAGGTTCGTAGGTCACCGCTACCGGTACACGTTTGGCAATCAGCGAGCTACCGGCAGACGCGGCTGGCATCGGCACTGGCTTGATGTCACGGAGCGACATCCCGACTGAGGACAGGGCGCTACGCAGCAAAATATCGCTGGTGGTGCCTTCTTCATAAGCCACCCGCTTACCTTTCAAATCCTTCAGGGTTTTCACGTCCTTGGACACCAGCATGGCATCGGCAGTCTGGCTCTGATCTAGCAACAGGACAATTTTCACGGGCAAACCGGCGGAAATCATGCCCATCGCGGTATGGGTCGCAATACTGGCGGCATCGATCTGGCCGCTGGCTAGCGCCGCGTTAATATCCTTGTCTTCAGCAAAGTTGATGATATCGACTTTTTCCAGACCGTTTTTCTTATACAGGTTCTGAGCGGCGGCAACATGCCACTGGCCATAACCCAGCCAGGGCTCCACACCTAATTTCAACTCACCAGATTCTGGCGCTGGCGCCGCCAGGGAAGTGGTGGACGCTAGTACGCCAAGACAGCAAGCAGCAGCGAGTGAAAATTTTATGGTACGCAAAGAAAGCATATCGATTTCCTTCTGGTGAAGTTAAGCAAGTTTCAAGTTGTCGTCTGTCTATTAAGTCATTGTCTGTCTATGTATATACAAGTATATGCAATATAAATGCCAATCTCTCAACATACATACTTCGCGCTTTACACCACCATAGGCAGGGGCTTCGTTTCATCGTCATGGGTAGCAGACTGGCTCAATGTGGTGCAGGGTGGCGATTCTTTGCACCATAACTGCTCGCGTTTTGAGCATAACCGAACGAACCGGGGCAATGAGAAGGGCCTTAACCTCTGTCGTAGTGCTTGAGCGAGTTTATTAAAATTATCGGCACAGGCGGAAAACGCTATCCAGAAGGGGGACGTTACAATTACTGCGTTTACGTTATTGCATACGATGGTGTGAAAAAACGCTGATAGAAAGAAGTAAAAGCACCGTATTTTCTTTGATGAAAGAGGCGATGACATCATCAAAATCCACCTTTAGTGGTCAAAGAAAACACAAACTATAGAATAAATTAAAATTTTCTAATATAGTATCGATCGTTTATACAGATCAATAATCTTTTATTGATAGTTTTCAACTATATTGTAGCTATCATCGATCGGTACAAGTGATTTGCCTTTAGCGGAAAGTCTGTCATAAATACAAGCAGCCATATTCATCACAGGCACATGATTTATATATAAATTTATCTGGCTCACTATTGTGTCAGTTGCAGATCAGTTACAGGCGCGATACAGGATCTTTTTCGCCTTCATCAGGGATATCTTACGACAGTAATAAATAAATCAGTTCCTGCCCCCGATATTGTGCAGGAAATGAGACGAGTATGGCTGTTTTACACGCTAAATAATTCAGTTGCAGGAACCCGGCAAACGAAGGGATCCCGATGAGCTTACTCAAGTTAGTGATTCGGGTGGCAACGTTGCCGGGAGCAGAGTTGTACGCGACTTGACAAGGCCCTCGCACAACCAACAGATTTTGCTACAAATTCAGAATAAGCATATCGGGTGAACTGAAATGCGAGGATAAATTCAGGCTCTGTTAACGGATCTCATTGACATACATGACGTTCCTGGTAATGAAACGGTGATGGGCCAGAATCACTGGCAGTGCGCTCTGATCAAAAGAGATTTCATCAATGGCCAGTATCGCCTGAGGCGATTGCAACTCCAGCAATCGACAATCTTCTTCACTGGCCAGTTCAGCGGTGATCTGCTCACGCACCGCCGCCACTCGAATATCGTACTGATCCATCAAAAACCGGTAGAGCAATGACGGCACTTGATCTTCATGCGGAAAATCGGGCAGGCGCGCTTCAGGCAGCACAATAGTTTCATGCATGGCGGGTACACCATCTATTTTTCTCAGCCTTTTTAGGTAGATAACCGTGTCACCTGGTTGCAGCTTCAGTTTTTCCACTTCTTGTTCACTGGCGAGTGCTTGGTGGTAATCCAGCAGGATCGTTTGTGAATTGAGCAAACGACCATCTTTGCCATGAAGGCGGAAATAGCGAAAGAAGTGACTCAAATTGTGCAACGGTGCCCATCCTGTGACCACCGTGCCCGTTTTACGGCGGCGCATCAGCATCCCTTCGGTGGTCAAGGCGGCCAGCGCTTTGCGAATCGTCCCCACAGAAACCCCAAAATCGACCGCCAGAGCATTTTCACTGGGCAGTACCGTACCGGCAGCCAGCTCCCCCACCAGTATTGATTCACTGATATAGCGCTTCACCACTTCATAGCGCGGGGCACCTTCAAACTCCTCAAGACGACTAAAAACCACTGCATCCTGTCCGTCAGATCTTTTCATTATCATGAATGATTACCTGTTGACCATCTCGCTTATCTGCATTATCTATAAACTATATAGAAATACAACTCAGTGAACATGACATGCACGTAAAATCTCATTTTAAGCAGGCTTTGGCGGCAATATCTGGTGATTCAACCGCCATTCTACAAGATTTGCGTCAGATGCTCGCCGTTGATACCAGCTTTCCGCCTGGCAATGGTTACGGTGCGTTTGCCAATCTGATGGAGTCTCTGCTGACACCGATGGGATTTACCTTTCAACGCGTTTCAGTACCCGAGTCTTTATGGCATTCACCAGATGGCAGCGCAGTGGGAGAACGGATCAATCTTCTGGCAACGCTGCCCGCTGATGCCGCGGAAAACTGTAATCTCTATTTTCACGTCGATACCGTACCACCAGGTGATGGCTGGCATTACCCGCCACTGGTACTCAGTCAGACTGGCGAGCGTTTGATTGGCCGTGGCAGCGCTGACATGAAAGGGACGATCGTCGCCGCGTTGGCGGCGCTTCGTGCCGCACAGCGGTATAAGCTCAAGCTACGCTTCAACCCGGTATTGTTACTGTGTACCGATGAAGAGGGCGGACTATATCCCGGTATTCGCTATCTGGCCGAACAGCAGCTATTTCAGGGACATATGCTGAGTTTCAATGGTGGAGCGGTTCCCCGTATCTGGGCTGGCTGCTTTGGTAGTCTGGATGTGAAGATCCGTGTGACAGGCCGGGCCGCGCACTCTGGCGATCCCGTTGACGGTATCAACGCCATTGAAGAGAGTCTGCCATTGATGCAGGCGCTGATGGCGCTGAAACAACGAGTCGAGAAGCGTACTTCTGCCATGCCATCGCCACCGCACTTTGCGGGTAAACCGTTGACATCCCGTTTGACACTCGCGATGGCCCAAGGCGGCAGTAAAGGTTCCACGCTGCCAGCCTGCTTCGACCTACTGGTTAACCGCCGCTACGCACCTGAAGAGCATTTTGACGATGTCTGGCAAGAATTGACCGACTGTATTACGCAATCGATGTCGTCTTCCGCCGCACTGAGTACCGAGCACTATCTGATCGGTCATCTGGCGCCGGTCAGTGACCCGACCGGGCCGCACTGGCCGCGCTGGCAACACGCGCTGAGTCTGGGCTTCGGTTTTCATACAGACGATTTTGCCGCCTGGGGATCATCCACCAGCTCCGACATGGGATGGGTTCAGCAGGCAGGCATTCAGGAAATTCTGTTAGGTGGGCTAGCACGGCCGGATAACCATATTCATGCTGCCGATGAATACACCACCATGCAGGATCTTGTCGCTTTATCGCAGTCCATTTTGGCCTATCTGGCCGATGATTTTTCGCCAACCCAGGGTATTTCATTATAAACAATAGACAGTAGAGGAAACCGCGATGTGTGCAATGAAAGGAATAAACCGACGGCAGTTTATTACCCACGCAACACTGGTAACCGGCACGGCCATGCTGCCATTGTCATTTCATGCGCAGGCGACAGAAGCAAGTGCAATGACACCAGGAGGCACCCCGCGCAATGGAGGCATTCTGCGCATCAGTGTCGATCAGGCAGTCAACATGCTAAATCCGCAGCAGGCACGCGTTAACCCTGAATATCTACTGGCTGAACTGCTCTACAGCGGCCTGACCAGGCTGACACAGGATATGAAGGCCGAACCCGATCTGGCCAGCGCCTGGCACGCCAACGCAGACCTCACGCAGTGGACATTCACGCTGCGCCCCAACCTGAAATTCAGCGATGGTTCACCGTTGACCGCCAATGATGTCGTCGCCAGCCTCAATGCTATCCTGGACGTCAAAAACGCGTCGCCGGGGCGGCACAATATCGGCCCGATCAAAGATCTGCATGCCGATGGCAATGACAAGGTCGTGATCAATACCCAGGCTCCCTATGCCGACCTGCCTGTCATGCTGACATATCCTGATGCCAAGATTGTGCCTGCTGCTATTGCACAGAATCAGTTGGATCGCTTGTCAAAAGAAGCGCTAGGGGCAGGCCCGTTCATACTGGTATCGTATGAGCCTGATCGCAAGATCGTGGTGAAACGCAATCCGAACTATTACGACCCGAAACGCCCGTATCTCGATGGGGTGGAAATAGTTGTCTATCCTGACGCAATCGCCGAAAGTTCTGCATTGATCGCCGGGGATACCGATCTGATGCTGGCAGCCCAGCCCAGCGAATTCAAACGCCTGTCCTCCGCCAGTGGTATTCAGCCACTGCGGGTGCCATCCGGCCAGTTCCTGAATGTCAACATGCGGTGCGATCAAAAACCGTTTGATGACATGCGGGTACGGCAGGCGCTGGCGCTGTGTATTGACCGCAAGGCGATGATCGATTTTGTAGCCGACAGTTACGGTACCCCCGGCAATGACACGCCCATCAGCGCCTCTTATCCGTGGTACAGAAATATTCCACTACGACAAGTCGATTACGCCAAAGCCAAGACATTACTGGCCGACGCAGGCTACCCGGACGGGCTGGATCTGACGCTGATCGCCTCGGACAAACCGGCATCCCGCACCCAATTGGGGATCGCAGTACGGGAAATGGCCAAACCGGCCGGATTCCGTATCAATGTCCAAACCATGGCTAATAGCACTTATCTGGATCAAGTCTGGAAAAAAGGCAACTTCTATGTCGGTTTCTACAACATGCAACCCACACCGGACGCAATATTTTCCCTGCTCTACACCTCGGATGCCGCCTGGAATGAAACCCGCTGGAACAATGCCGATTTCGATGCCGCCATCGCCGCAGCCAGAAGCACGACGGATGACAGCAAACGCCGGGCGTCTTATGGCAAAGCACAACTGCTGATGCACGATCAGATTCCTTCAGTGATTCCGGCATTCTTCAATCTACTCTCCGCCAGCCAGCATTATGTGCGCGGCTACGTACTGCATCCGCGCGGTGCGGTGTTCCGTCTTGATCATGTCTGGCTGACGCCTCAAGCACCGGTACGTCGGAACTAAACAGGGAGTGGTTGTGAGCGCAAGTTATCTACTAAAACGCCTGTTATTGGTCATTTATACTCTGCTGGTCGTTTCGGTGCTGGTCTTTGGCATTACCCAGTTGTTACCCGCCGATGCAGCAGTCACACTTCTTGGACAGAACGCCACGCCTGAAGCGCTGGCTGCCGTCAGAGCCCGCCTCGGTCTGGATGCTCCCGCCTGGTTACAGTACTGGCACTGGCTTACGGCAATGCTGCATGGAGACTTCGGAGTGTCCATGCGCACCAATCTTCCGGTGGCGCCAGCGCTGCTCACAGCCCTCTCCCGCTCACTGTTGCTGGCGGCGTGCGCCCTGTCGCTGATGCTGTTCATTGCACTGCCACTGGGTATCTGGGCGGCAGTGCGAAAAGGAAAGATGGCGGATGTACTGGTCAGCGTGCTGTCCTATATCGGTATTTCATTTCCCGAGTTCGTGACCGCCACCCTGATGCTGCTGCTGTTTGCCGATGTCTGGCAACTGCTCCCGGCCACCGGTTACGTACCGCTCAGCGAGAACCTTGTGGATGGCGTGCGCCACCTGATTTTACCATCGGTGACGGTGGCGATGATCCTGGTGGCACATGTATCACGCATGGTGCGTTCGGAAATGGTAGATGTCCTCCATACCGACTACATCCGCGCCGCCTGGCTGAAGGGACTGTCACGACGACGGATCCTGTGGCGTCACGCGTTGCGTAACGCTCTGTTGCCGGCGATTACTATCGTGGCGCTGGATGTGGGGTATCTGTTGGGGGGTATCGTGGTAGTGGAAGAAATTTTCGCCATCCCGGGTATCGGCCGTGAATTGATCGTTGCAGTACAAGCACGCGATCTGCCCACCATTCAGGGCGGCGTCATGATCCTCGCCACTACCTATGCGGTGGTTAACTTTTTGGCTGACCTGGCCTACGCCATGCTTGATAAGCGGATCCAATATGTTTGATGTAGTCAAAAGACTGTTGCGTACCCCGCAAGGAATTGCCGGGGTCAGTATTCTACTGGTGGCGCTGTTGATCGTGTGTGCTGGCAGTCATCTGGCACCCGCCGATCCAGAAGCAATATCCATTCTGGCACGTTACCAGGCACCGAGTGCTGAGCACTGGTTCGGCACCGACCAACTAGGACGTGATATTTTCAGCCGGGTGCTGTTCGGTGCCCGTACCACAATTATCGACTCGCTGCTGGCCACCGTACTGGCGATGATCATCGGTTCGGTCATCGGCACCGCCAGTGCCTATCTGGGCGGCAGGATAGATGAAGCCATCATGCGTACTATGGATGCCATCATGTCGATCCCCAGTTTGCTGTTCGCTCTGCTGATTGTCAGTACCCTGGGACAAAACAGCCTGAACGCAGTGCTGGCGATCACCATTGCCTTTGTCCCCGGTATGGTGCGCATTGCCCGCAGTGTCGCGCTGGCAGCGCGCCAGCAGGATTACGTCAATGCCGCCATTGCCCGGGGAGAATCCTCGCTTTACATCATCCTACGGGAGATGTTGCCTAACATCGTGGCCCCCATCATCGTGGAATCCACCATTCGGGTATCTTTTGCCATCATGCTGTTCGCCACCCTCAGTTTTCTCGGGCTTGGCGCTCAACCACCACAACCGGAATGGGGGTTGATGGTTTCCGAGGCCCGCGCCTATTTCTTCAACGCCCCCTGGATGATGCTGATCCCCGGACTGGCCATCGCGATCGTGGCGATCGGTTTTAACCTGCTCGGTGATGGGTTACGTGATGTCCTGAATCCGAGGAGTCACTGATGTGCGCACCTGATGCAATAAAACCGGTACTGGCTGTCAATCATTACAACCTGGTATATACGTTACCGAACGGATCACACCTGCCAGTGCTTCAGGATATCAACCTGCACGTAAATCGAGGGGAAGTGGTCGGCCTGGTGGGTGAATCCGGCTCCGGCAAAACCACACTCGGTTGGGCGATCATGCGCTGGCTGGCCAGTAATGCCAGAGAGGGTCAGGGAGACATTTATCTTGGCGATCTGAATCTGCGCACCTTGCCGACGGACAAACTGCACCAGCTTCGGGGTGGACAACTGGGGATGATTTTTCAAGATCCCAGTGCCTCACTCAACCCGACCCTGACGCTGGGCGAACAGGTTACCGAAGTCTTACGTCGTCACCGTCGTTTGAGTGCCAAAGAAACCCGTGACTATGCAGAAACCCTGTTACGAGATGTCGACCTGAAAGAACCGGCGCTAATGATGAAACGTTACCCGCATCAGGTTTCCGGCGGTGAAAAGCAGCGCATCCTGATCGCTACCGCATTCGCCTGTCAGCCTGACTGCCTGATTTTTGATGAGCCGACCACGGCGCTGGATGTCATCAGTACGGCACAAATTCTGGCACTGTTTGAACGACTACGAGAAGAGACTGGCGTAGCCGCTTTATATATTTCACACGATCTCGCACTGGTGTCTCACATCGCCGATCGTGTCTGTGTGCTGGAAAAAGGCCGTATTGTGGAACAGGCTGATGCAGCCTCCCTATTTCAAATGCCACAACATGACTACACCCGGCGACTGATCGCCGCAATACCTGATCCCACGAAACGCCTGCTGGAAAACGCCATACCGTCATCGCAACCACTGCTCACCCTGAATGAGATCACCATTCAGTATGGTCATCACCGGTTGCTGGACAAACTATTGAAACGCCGCCCCAACCACACCAAAGCTGCCAACGCGGTGTCACTGACCCTTCATGAGGGGGAAATCCTGGGGATTGTAGGTGAATCCGGCTCCGGCAAATCAACACTGGCGAAAGCCATCACCGGTCTGGTGCCCTTTGAGGGCTCGCTGGATTTCCGCGGTTACATGCTGTTTGGTCATGCCGAGATGGACAAAGATTACCGCCGCCGGGTACAGATGATTTTTCAGCATCCAGATGCCTCACTGAACCCACGAATGCGCATCGGTGACATTCTTGCGCGCCCGCTACGGCTGTATGGCCTGCCCGATGGTGAAACTGAAGCGCAGGCCATCACCCGACTGCTGGAGGAAGTACGCCTTCCGGCATCAATGGCGTCACGCTATCCCCATGAACTTTCCGGTGGCCAGAAACAACGGGTGGCGATTGCCCGCGCTTTTGCCCATCCGCCAGAACTGGTGATCTGTGATGAGATCACCGCCGCACTGGATGTCTCAGTGCAGGCCACCGTAATTGAATTATTGCTTGAGCTGCGGCGACGCTACGGCACCGCTTACCTGTTTATCACCCACGATCTCAATCTAATCCAGCAAATCGCGCACCGCATTGCGGTGATGTACCGTGGTGATCTGCTGGAAGTATTGCCGGGCGATGCGATGGCGGCACAAGCGCAGCACCCCTATACCCGGGCGTTACTGTCGGCCATCCCGGCCCCCGAGACACGTTCACCTGAATTTAACTAAACATAGAATGAATCCATCATGACCAAAGAACAGTTACTCCATCGCATCGACACCGATTTTTGCCTGCGTTTCCTGGCCACCATGGTGCGACACAAAAGCTACAGCGCCACCGATGACGAACGGCAACTGGCGGAATTCATGGCCGCACAGATGCGCGAACTCGGCCTGGAGACCATTCTCACACCGGTCCCCGGCGGACGGTTTAACGCCATTGGCACCCTGCATGGCACCGGTGGCGGCAACAGCCTGCTGTTTAACGGCCATCTGGATACTAACCCAGTGACCGAAGGCTGGACCGTCGGCCCGTGGGACGGCAAGATTGATGACGAATTTATCTATGGTATCGGCGTGTCCAATATGAAAGCGGGTGACGCGGCTTACTTCTGTGCGCTGAAAACGCTGATCGATGCCGGTATCAAACTGAAAGGCGACGTGATCCTGACCTACGTGGTTGGGGAACTTCAGGGTGGTATCGGCTCCATCGCCGCTATTGAACAGGGTATCAAGGCCGATTACTTCATCAACGCGGAACCAACCGACATCCAGGCGCTGACCATGCATGCCGGATCGCTGATGTTCACCATTGAACTAACCGGTGACACTCGCCATCTATCCAAGCGTGAACAGGCGGTGGATGCCATCGCCGCCGCCGTAGAACTGATTCCGCAGTTAAATGCCATGACCTTCAGTGGCGCACTCACGAAAGAACACCTCAGCATCAACCGTTGCCACGTCGGGATAGTCCACGGTGCACTGGGGCATGATTTGCAGGAATGGCGCCCTCCTCAAGTGGCAGATTTCGCCCGCATCAAGGGGTCGGCACGCTTTGCACCTGGTCAGACGGTCAAAGGCGTACTGGCAGATATGCAGGCGTTGCTGGACAATCTCTGTGCTCGCCATCCCGGTCTCAGAGCAGAACTGTTCGACGATGGTCAACGGGACAAACCCACCATGCTACCTTTTGAAGTCCCCCGTGAATCGGCGATTGTGGCGGCGGTCAACCGTGCCTATACGACCGTGCGCGGTACACCACAACCCACGGGTGCGATTACACCACCCGCGTTCTACGGCACTGACGCTGCTCATTTCTACCAGCGTGCCGGTATGGAAGGTGTGGTTTGCGGCCCTGGTGGAAAATTCAACACCATGCCGGATGAACGAGTCCACATCAGCGATTTCCTCGATGCCATCCGCATTTATCTGCTGGCCATCCTGGATATCTGCCAGCCAGAAAGCGCACTTTCATGACATCACACTATGCGCTTGCCCTGGCACGAACCCGAGCCGCCATGCAGTTGGCGGACGTCACGCTGTTGTTAATCGACCACGGAGAATTACTGGCATGGTTAACCGGCTACACAGTATCGGAAACGTGTTATCGCGCTTGTCTGGTACCGCTGGAAGGCGAACCCTGGATGGTATTACGCCAGCTGGATGAGGCGCCCTGCCGTGCGTTGAGCAACCTGAACGATATTGTCACCTATGATGATCACCAGGATCCCTATCAGGCAGTCGCGGACAGCCTGTCGCAGCGGGGCTACGGCCATGCCTGTATTGGCACGGATTTCAACTCCTACGGCATGACTGTCCATAACTGGCAACAATTATGCCAGCGCCTGCCCGGCGTTCACTGGCAGGATATGACAGGAATAAGCGATCGGCTACGTAGCGTAAAATTTACCGATGAACTGGAAGCGTTACGCCAGGCGGCGCATATAGCCGACGACGCAATGCGTGCCATTGCCGCCCAGTCGGCTTCCGGCTGGCGGGTGCGTGATGTCAGCGCGCTGGCCGCGCAGATCTTCCTGCATAATGGCGCCGATAGTGGTGAAACCGGCCCAATCGTCTGCGCTGGCGGGGATAACGGCTTCCTGCATGCCAGTGGGCATGATCACCATCTGACTGCGGGCGACATCCTGCATGTCGAGTTGATCCCCAAAGTCCGCCATTATAGTGCGCGCCTGATGCGCCCCTTTCTCATCGGCCCTCCGACATCAGAACACCGCCAGTGCGCGGAACAGCTGATACAGTTTCAGAATGCACAAATCGCCGCCATGAAACCTGGTGTAAATGCCAGCGATGTGGATGCACTATTACGGCAGGCGGTGCTGGATGCGGGTTTGAGAGAACAGTACGGCAACGTCACCGGTTACGCACTGGGGCTCTATACACGGACTCCCCGGCCCAGTGATTTCTCGCGCTGCTTTACACCGACGGCTCACTGGCCGTTGGAGGAAAACATGGTATTTCACATGTATGTCTCCGCTCGTTCGCTGGCGTTTAGTGAAAGCGTGGTAGTAACGCCCCAAGGTGGACAGCGACTGAGCCAGTTACCGCGTCATTTGCTATTACTGCCATAACGAAATGTACGGTGATAACAGAAAGTCACCTGTACGGTAATGAGAGAAAAAACCCGTGAACTTACATCAGTATGTGATATGCAAAACCTGGTCGATCAGATGGTGATGGTTAATGAAACACAGATATCAGAAGCCATGCATTATGCAGAAAACCGCCTTCATCAAATACTTGAACCCTCCGGCGCCGCGGGGATTGCCGGGTTGCTGGCGTATGCAGCGAAAATAGCGCCGGAAAGCCATATCGCAGTGATACTGACCGGCGCTAATAGCGATACCACTGAGGATTCAGAATCACCAGACATTGGCTAATTCCAGCCCTGACGTGCTTCCGTCGTCCTGCCAGTCGGCCAAAGGATGAATGCCTTGTGCCAATCATCTGCCACTGCGCTAAAGTTTAAAAATAATCATTAAAATCAATCACGCTAAACACAACGCACTCTCAAGCCATTTTCAGAAAGTGGAAAATGGCACTCACCGACATCAGCCCCATATACCAGGTCAAGCCGCAGATCGCCAGGCCCAGCCACAACAACCAACGCGGATAGTGGTAACCCTCCATCAGATCCGCGCATTTCCAGCCTACGTAGAGAAATAGGCTCAGACCAATTGGCAGGATAAGTCCATTAAACCCGCCGGCAAAAACCAGTAATGCGGCAGGAGCGGTCCCCAACAGAAGATAAACCGCCAGCGACACGGCAATAAAGATGATCGTGGCAATATTGCGCTGGCGCTCGGTAATGGATTTTTTAAATACCGTAATAAAGGAGACGGACGTATATGCGGCCCCGATAACGCTGGTCAGCGCGGATGCCCAAAAAATAAGGCCAAAGATGCGCCCCCCGAGAGCCCCAGTCGCATGCTGGAAAGCTTGAGAAGCCGGATTCGCTACCTGGCTGGATATATCAAGCGTTACCCCGCTAGCCACCACCCCCAATACGGCAAGGAACAGCACATAGCGCATTAACCCCACCACAAGAATGCCTTTGGTGGCCGCAGAGGAAACTGCCTTGATGTTCTCAACACCGCCCATGCCTTTATCCAACAGGCGGTGGGCGCCGGCATAACTGATGTAGCCCCCCACCGTGCCCCCGACGATAGTGGTGATGGAAGCAAAGTTAACCTTGTCCGGAAACACACTCTGGCGTAGTGCCTCACCTATCGGCGGGGAGGACATGAATGCGACGTACAACGTCAAAACGATCATCATCAATCCCAAAACAACAATCATGCGGTCAATGACCGTACTGGCTCGACGTGACGAAAAAATATAAATCGTGATAAATGCGCTTAGCAGCCCTCCCCATTTGGGATCAAGGCCGAACATCGCATTTAATCCGAGTCCGGCCCCGGCAATATTACCGATGTTAAACACCAACCCGCCGAAAATAACCAGCACCGCCAACAAATACCCACTACCTGGCAAGGCGATATTTGCAACATCCGCCGCACGCATCCGGGTCAAGGTGACAATGCGCCAGATGTTCTGCTGCACCACAAAGTCGATGACGATAGACGCCAAAATACCGAAGGAAAACGCGGCCCCCATCGTGGCCGTAAAAGTAGCGGTTTGCGTAATAAAGCCAGGGCCAATGGCAGAGGTGGCCATCAGAAAAATGGCCGCGATCAATGAAGAGCGTCGACTACGAACAAACGCTTTATTCTGTGTTTCTTGTGCCGTCATACAATTTGTCTTCCAATGGAATAGTCATCCAAAGGTTTTATTAAGCAAAATATGATCCATTGTTGTTTTTTTCTTTTTACTTGTCATTCAGATACCACAGGATCGTTGAAATCGTTGAACCATAAATTATTGCCCCCACCGAATATGGAATTTCATGAAGAAAGCCATACCTGCAAAAAATGCTCGATGAAAAGATCGCCGAAACTATTAGGCAGAAAATAATTACGAGTATGCGTCTGTCCGAAACGGCGATTAGTAGCACTAATGGATTATTTCGTATGCAATTAATTACCTTTTATTCATCGTCGCGTTAAAACATGCTCGCCGTCACAGATAGGGCAAAAAATAAAAAAACGTAATTTTATAGTTAATTTTCTCAATTGGTTACCCGAAAACTACCTCCTTATACTCCATGGACACTGACACACCTGCCCCGCGCTAATTCGTTATCTCTCTGAATTAACACTCGTGCCATTTAATACATCGGGAAGCGTGTGTCTATTAAAAACAATTCAGTGGCCTAAAGGCCATTATCTTCCTGACAAAAAGAAGGAAGTTCATAATGATAAATAACCCGGTACTCTCCGTAAAAGATAAAATAGGTTACGGTCTCGGCGATATGGCAAGCGCGCTGGTCTGGCAAACCGCCACCCTGTTCCTAGCGTATTTTTATACCGATGTTTTCGGCCTGCCCGCCGCGGTAATGGGCACCATGTTCCTGGCGGTACGCGCAGTGGATGCTTTTATCGACCCCTATATTGGCTCTCTGGTCGATCGTACCCATACCCGATATGGCAAGTTTCGACCCTGGTTATTATGGTTTGCTGTGCCTTTCGGCATCTGCTGCCTGATTACCTTTTATGTACCCGATATTTCGCTGACAGGAAAAATTATTTACGCCAGCGTAACTTACTGTCTTCTCTGCCTGGTTTACTCGGCAATTAACGTACCCTACTGCGCGATGCCCGGAGCACTGACCCAGGATCCGCGTGAGCGTCATTCAATCCAGTCATGGCGCTTTGCCTTGTCGTTTATCGGCGGGTTGGTGGTCACGGTAATCGCCTTACCATTGGTGGATTGGTTAGGGCAAGGCAATGCCCGCAACGGATATTTTTACGCCATGAGCCTGATGGGATTGTTGGGTGTGATTCTGTTTTTCTGCTGTTTTTTTATGACCAAAGAACGCTATCACCCAGGAAACAGCGGTAAAAATTCAATATTCAACGACCTGAAGCTACTGTGGCGTAATCACCAGTGGCGTATCGTTTTTATCTTCAATATATTGCTGCTGGTGGCAGTGGTCACCCGCGGATCAGCCACCATTTACTATGTAAAATATGTTCTATTGCAACCACAGCTGATATTTCCTTTTATTGTCAGCGGTATGGTAGCGGCGCTATTTGGCGCGCTGCTTTCCGAAACGCTGCTCGGTAAATTTGACCGGGTAAAATCCTATCAATATATGATCCTGACCTTTGTCATCTGCGGCTCGGTGATATTCTTTATTTCCCCACACGCCGTGTGGCTGATATTTTCCCTCAATATTATTTTCAGTTTTATCCAGAATCTCACTACCCCGTTGCAGTGGACCATGTTTTCCGATGTGGTGGATTATGAAGAACACCGCACCGGCCGTCGTCTGGACGGTCTGGTCTTTTCTACCGCGCTGTTCGCCATCAAGTTCGGATTGGCAATCGGTGGTGCGGTAGTCGGCTGGGTGCTGGGCTTTGTCGACTACTTGCCCAACACCGCGTTGCAGCTACCAACGGTGTTAACCACCATCAACGCGCTATTCACCCTCGTCCCTTCGCTGCTCTTTACCCTGATGGGAATCCTGCTGTTTACCTACAAACTTAACAGCAGCTATGTGCGAGACATTGCCAGCCAGCTGGCGCTGAAAAACCGATCCACACCAGACACAACGGAACCGACGGTGAATCATGCAAACATCTGAACATCCCAACGTCTGAATAAGGAGAATCACTATGGCCTATCCATATCAGGACGCTTCGCAGCCCCTGTCCGTGCGCGTGACGGATCTACTCGGCCGCATGAGCGACGAGGAAAAATTTGCGCAACTGCACGGGCTGTGGCTGATCCTCGCCAGTGACGGTCATCACCGGGTGCGTAGCGATCTGAGCGATGATTTCAGCGGCGCGTCGGCATCTCTGGCGCTGGAGGCCCAACTCAGGCTTGGCATTGGACAAATTACCCGCCCGCTGGGATCCCACGTGGTGGAGCCAGTGGAAGGCGTTCGGGCATTAAATCGTCTGCAAAAGACCATGATGGAAGAGACGCGGTTGGGTATTCCGGCGATGTTCCATGAAGAGTGCCTGGTGGGATTACTCTGTAAAGACGCCACCCTATTCCCCTCACCGCTTAATTATGGCGCAACCTGGGATCCGGCGCTCATCGAACAGGTAGCCGCCGCGATCCGACTGGAGGCCAAAAGCGTTGGCTGTCATCAAGGATTAGCGCCGGTACTGGATGTCTCGCGTGATGTACGCTGGGGCCGTACCGAGGAGACCTTTGGCGAAGATCCCTACCTGGTGGGCATCATGGCGTGCGCCTATGTCCGGGGATTACAGGGACCGCGACGAGATCTGCTTGCAACACTGAAACACTACGCCGGACACTCCTTCAGCGAAGGGGGACGCAACCATGCGCCGGTGCATCTCGGCTTTCGCGAACTGAATGATACATTCTTGCTGCCATTTGAAATGGCGGTGAAGCTGGCCAACGCAGGATCGGTAATGCCGGCTTACCATGATATTGATAACCAACCCTGCCACAGTGACCATTTCTTGCTGACCGACGTGCTGCGCACCCGCTGGGGTTTCGACGGGCTGATCGTGGCGGATTATGGTGGCATCAGCCTGTTGCACCAACATCATGGTGTCAGTCCCGACGCGGCGAACTCTGCGGCGCTGGCGTTTAACGCCGGACTGGATATCGAGTTGCCAAAGGAAGATTGCGCTCAACATCTGGCGCAAGCCGTCGCGCAAGGTCTGATAACCATGGACAAAATAGACGATATCGTCGCGCGCGTGTTGCAGGAAAAATTCCGATTGGGGTTGTTCGAACACCCCTACGTCGATGAGCGACAGATCAACCTACAGTCGGCATCAACCCGTGAACTGGCCTGGCGGGTGGCGGTACAGTCCATTACCGTGCTGGAAAACAACGGTCTGCTGCCGCTGGTACCGACGAGCGGCAACAGCATCGCGGTGATAGGCCCCACCGCCGATGATCCGCTGGCGCTACTGAGCGGTTATAGTTTCCCGGTTCATCTGATTATCAGCGATCTTGTCGCCCAGACCAATCAGGTAACGACACCGTTACAGGGGCTGCGCGCCGCTTACGGCGACGATAATATTCACTATGCCAAGGGTTGCCATATCCTTGAGACACGTCAAGCGGGTACACCAGTATTCCCCGGTGATAGTGGCCGACCGTTGCAGGCGTCACCAGTTTCTCAAGATGAAAGCCTGATCCCGCAAGCAGTGGCGCTGGCGCGCCGTTGTGATGTGGCACTGGTATTTGTCGGTGATCTGGCTGGATTGTTCCAGAGTGGGACGGTGGGTGAAGGGTCCGATACGGACAGCTTGCAGTTGCCCGGCGTACAACAGCAACTATTAGAACAGGTAGTAGCCACTGGCACACCTACCGTCGTGATCATGACTGGCGGACGGCCTTACCACCTTAACGGCATGGAAGACCGGCTGGCAGGTTACCTGATGGCATTCGCACCAGGTCAGGAAGGCGGTCGGGCCATCGCCGACATCATAAGTGGCGCCCAGGCACCGGCCGGTCGACTGACGATCTCGGCACCGACTAGCGCCGGAGCCGCACCCTATTATTACAACCATAAGCTGAAAAGCGGCGGTACGCCCATCGCTTTCTCCTTCGGCACCCGCTACCCCTTTGGCTATGGCCTTAGTTGGACCCGGTTTACCTATCAGGATTTTCAACTGATCGGGGAACCGGTGGCGATCGACAATGGCGAACTGGTGGCTAGCATACGCGTGACCAACAGCGGACCCGTGGCGGGATGCGACGTGATACAGCTCTATGTCAGGGATGTGCTGGCGTCGCTGGTACGCCCGATACAAGAATTAAAAGCCTTCCAGCGCATCTGGCTGGCAGCAGGAAAAAGCGCCGTGCTGGAGTTCCATATCCCCACCGATATGCTGAATTTTACCGATATTCAGGGTCGCAGAATCGTAGAACCTGGCGAATTCGAGGTTCAGATCGGGGCTTCCAGCGCCGATATTCGCGCCAAGGGCGTCGTTATGACCCGCGGCACAACACATGTGCTGCCACAAAACTGGCGTATGGAGAGCTATTGCCGGATAGCGCGGGAGGACTAAAACGACGTAGCGGCGAAGTCAATAACTCCGCCGCTACAACCTAACATCATCATAACTAAACGACGCTCTATTTTTACCGCGTAAAAATCCATTCCCATAATTACAGTAAAACCTTGGTATTCACCCAGATTTTAACGAGCGCTACCCGTGCTTACGGGCAGTTTTAAAATAGCGAAAAACGTCAAATCCAGAGCAGCAACGCCACGCCGCATCCGAAACAGCAGATTAAGATGATACCCATCGCCAGGGTTAATATCTCCTTGGATACCAAGACGATAGCGCCCCCCACGATTACCTACTCAGACGGTAACGATATGAATAGACTGTGCATCAAAGGCGCTAAGAAACTCCTTATTGAGGTTCTCTTCCACCACCATCACATCAATTTCACTGGCATCAGCTACAACATAACGCGCCAGACCAGGAATTTTATCTGCCGTCAGCGCTATGATGACCTGATTGCTCTGGCGAACAACCGCTTTCTTGAACTCACAGTCCTCAAAATCAAAGCCCGTCAGCCCGGCATCCGGATCCATCGCACAGGCGCCAATGAATGCCTGGTCAAAGATCATCCCCTGGAGTTGGCCTACGGCAGTGCTACCCACACATCCCCCCGGAGTTCTATTGACACGTCCGCCAAGCATGATCACTTCACACTGAGGACGTTTCAACAGTTCAACGGCGATCTCCGGAGAGTTGGTGACCACCGTGACCCGGAGATCTTCTGAGAGGGCTCGGGCAATAGCAAGATTTGTGGTACCTGAATCGATAAAAACACAGGAGCCCTGCTTAACAAACTCCACACACTTTTGCGCGATTATGCTTTTTTCTGCAAACTCTTGCCCTTTTCGACTGACAAAGCTACCAGCATCAGGCAATTGCAGAACAGCTCCGCCGTAGACTTTTTTACATATACCTTCCTTACTAAGCTCCTGTAAATCCCGACGAATTGTATGCTCAGACACGTTCATTTGAGCAGCGAGCTTCGCACAGATCACCCTTCCGTTCTCCTGAAGGATCTGGCGAATGAGGGCTTGTCGTTGCTCTGGAAAAGCTGCATAATCGAGCATAAAATCTCCTTATTAATCCCACAATCGAGCATGAATAGCCATGATCACGAATTGATGGTGAATCTGTCAACTGATGTTGACCTGACGAGAGGATCTCACTATGTCATCACTACCCGATATCTGTTTCCTGCACCAACTGGCCGCGCTGTCTGAAGACATCACGATGAAGAGCTATCGCCAACACATTAATCTGGGCGTGACAAGCAAACTTAAAGAAGGTTTCAGCTTCGACCCCGTTACCGACGCAGACCGGGCGACCGAAAAGCGCCTCCGGGAATACATCACGTTGACCTTCCCGAATCATGCCATCCTGGGCGAAGAGTATGGTCGTACCGGATCTGGTGAATATCAGTGGGTCATCGATCCCATCGACGGCACCCGTCCCTTTCTCTGTGGCCTGCCAGTCTGGGGCACTCTGATTGGTCTGATTCATGAGGAGCATGCCGTAATGGGCATGATGAGCCAGCCTTTTACCCGCGAGCGATTCTGGTCAGATGGCGAGCATTCATGGACCTGCGGGCCAATCGGTCAGTTTCGCATTCAGACCCGAAAAAATATTCGCCTGCATCAAGCCATACTGCACTCCACTTCCCCGGAATCCATAGCCTTGTATCCGAACAATCACTTCGAAGACCTGAGCAGTCAAGTACTGATGACCCGCTTTGGCGGCGAGTGTTATGCCATGGCCATGCTAGCAGCAGGATACATCGATATCTGCGTGGAGTATTCCATGCAGCCATACGATATTGTACCGCTGATCCCGATTATTGAAACGGCCGGAGGTATCGTCACCACAATTGATGGAGGCAGACCGGAAAAAGGCGGAGCCATTGTTACCTGTGGCTCCCCCACTCTGCATGCCGAGGTGCTACAGATCCTGAACGCTACAAACTAAGAGGATAAATGATGCACACCCTGGATACCGTGCTGCTCTGTCAAGGCATAAATGCCCTGACGGCCATGCTGCTAGCCGGCATCTTGCAGGACAAGAATATCGCCGGGGCAGTCGCCTACCTATCGCGTTCGGCGGTGCTGTCCTTGATGCGCATCATTGCAAGAGTGTCCCTGACGATTGATCTGGGACGCAAAAACAGTAACGGAGTTAATTATGGAAATTACACATGTAGCACTTTGGACCCGTAACCTGGATGCCCAGGTCTTGTTCTGGCAGCAGGTTTTCGGCGGGAAAAGCAACGCGCGGTATATTAGTCAGAACCGGCCGGGGTTTGAATCACACTTCATCACCCTGACGCAAGGGCCAACTGTCGAACTGATGACACTGCCAGCACTTCCTCCAGCACCTAAATATCCGGAGTTCGTCGGATGGGCGCACATCGCAGTGGCCGTGGGTACCCCTGAGGATGTAGATCGTTTAGCGGAGAATGCACGTCAGTGCGGCACACTGCTTAGTCCTCCCCGTCTGACGGGTGACGGTTACTACGAGGCTGTCATCGCTGATCCGGATGGTAACCGCATAGAACTGGTGGCAAAGTAGAATACTGTAGATAAGCTGACACACAGATCCATCAATATCAGCATAGTTGTCGCCTCTTTTGAAAATGAGCCAGAAGGCGATAGAGTGACAGATGTGACCGATGCAGAGGCATTCCCGGGACCTGTCCGCCAGACCCTCCAGAAAATCAGGGGGCTTCAGCTGATGGCGCTTATGACACATAGCGGTGCCACGACGAACTAACTCGTAAGAAAATCAAGGCACTGATCCCGTCGCGAACCCGTGCAGGTTACTGGCCAGCGGAGTACGCCGATCGAAATCATCCAAGAGGCGATGCAAAAAAAGTGGTGAAACCATCCCGGCTACCTGCGCATCAAATCTCACCCGTTTGCTGTACCATGGTCCAATAACATGACAAATAACATGTTTGTAAACATTCTCAAATATATCAAACCTAAAAATTAATGAATTTTAGAATGAAAAGCAAGAATCGGACTTACCGCTTACATTGAACATATGATATTAATAAATGTATTAACGATATCATCCTGTACTGGAATAAAATATGTCTTATCTAATTAAGGGGTTGAACGGAAGTGATTTCGAACATCTTTACGGTTTATCAGACCGTAAACTGAAAGAGCATGGCGCCATCAGGATTAAAGTTGATAAGTCCCAAGCCTATCCTGACCGAATTTCATTGAGATATATTCCTGTTGGAGAATATGCCATATTACTCAATCACACTTACCTGTATAGTCCGACGCCATATAGAGGTTCACATGCAATATTTATCTGGGAAGGAACAAGTGAAGCGGCTATTTTAATCGATTGCATACCCGAAGTTATGAATTCAAGAATTATGTCATTACGTGCATTCGATAATAATGACATGATGATTGATGCAGAAATCGCGTCTAATGATGAGATTGAAGAAAACATATTAACATATTTTGAAAATACTCAGATAAAATACATTCTTGCTCACAATGCTAAACAAGGCTGTTTTTCATGTCGAATTACCCGAAGCGATAGGCAAAACAACATTTTTAATGAAGGTGAAGCATGAGAACTTCAGATTATATTCGATTACTTTTTCTGGCTGCAATATGGGGAGCAAGTTTTCTATTTATGAGAGTTGCTGCACCAGCGTTTGGTGCAGTAAACACGGCTTTCTTAAGAGTTTTTTTTGGCTTAACGGGTCTCACTGTAATTCTTTTATTACTTAAATCTTCATTCCATTTTGACGGTAAATTTAAGTTTTCATTAATACTTGGAGTTATTAATTCAGGAGTGCCATTCTTTATGTACTGCTTGGCAGCCAGATGGCTACCGGCGGGATATTCAGCAATACTTAATGCCACGACACCATTAATGGGAGTAATGATCGGATTCGCCTTTTTTGGTGAGCGGTTGACGGCAAAAAAATGGATGGGGGTATTGTTGGGGCTAATAGGGATAATAGTGATTACCACTGTAGGGGAAGTCAACTCCACCAGTAGTGTAGCTGCAGGCATTATTGCGTGTTTGGTCGCAACTGGGTGTTACGGCTTGGCTGGATTTTTGACTCGTCGCTGGATCTCAAACAGAGGCGGACTTGATCCTAAAATAGTCGCCTTTGGCAGCCAGATTGGCGCCACTCTATTTCTGCTGCCGTTCTTTTGCTGGTCAGTTGGCATGGGACCGGCAATCAACTGGTTTCAGGGATACGTGTGGGCAAGTGTGCTTGCGCTCGGTTTTATCTGTACTGCACTGGCTTATATTCTCTATTTCAGACTGATAGCGGACATTGGCCCTCTACGTTCTTTAACGGTGACATTTCTGATTCCACCGTTCGCAATATTGTGGGGTTATCTTGCATTAGGCGAAACCATTACAGAAGGTTTTATCATCGGCTCATTAATTGTCTGTATTGCAGTATGGATGCTGGTGAGTCCAGAAAAGGCATATAAGATCATAAAAAGTGGTACTTGTTAGCTGATTTTTTAGCAACCTTACATAGATGACCCTGCCCAACAATAACGGACACAGTTCTAAGTAAGGTTCTTTATTTCATATTGTTTCGAGTTTAACCAACCATTGGCACTGTGCCGACGGTAACGGTTTCGTCAATTTCAATATAACCAAACACCACATCTTTTATTACCTGTCTGCTGGCGCATCGAGGCAACAGCTTTGCACTTGTGAGGTAGCGTTAATACATTACCACAAGTACCACAAGCGCACTGCCGTACTGATCAGGAAAAACAGGCCGCATAAATTAACTAAAGGCAACAACTTCATTAACATTTACTAACCTATTTTGTATACATGCAAACATATTTGCTAGCACAAACGTGACATATCGCACTCTTTATTATCAAGCAATAACCTAATTTTAACATCAGCCACATAATTCACCTTTTCTCTTGGTACGGCTATCCATACTGCATGCCATCAGACTGCGAATCTCTGCGATCGCCGTCTTCACGCTTTTGGTTATTTTGATGTACATAGCAGGGCAATGACAAGCCACTCAACTGACTTGGACTTACTTAATAAAATCCAACGGAGAGAAATATGACATCGACATCATCTCAATTAAAAGAAAACCTGAAATGCGTTGTAATAAGTCGTGAACGCCGCCCGAATCGACGAGTCCACTTCATCAGCACCTATATTGCTCTGCTGGGTCTTGGTGTCGCCGGTTGTGCTCAGGCGGCCATTTCAGCAGCCGATTTTACCCCCGACTTTAGCGCAATGAGCCAGTTGCACACCATTGTCAAAAAAGGCTCGGGGAAAATTGGCGTGATCCTCCCTGAGACCACCACGTCGGCTCGTTATACCTCGTTTGACCAGCCTTACCTGGAACAGGCATTTAAAACGGCGGGGTTAACCCCGGATCAATATATGATCAGTAACGCCCAAGGCAGTGAAGCCACCCAGCTTACCCAAGCGCAATCAGATATCGCGCAAGGTGCCAGCGTGTTGTTAATTGACCCCATATCATCAGGCGGTGGCGCTGCTATCGAGCAATATGCCAAAGCCCATGGCGTGCCGGTAATTGACTACGACCGCATCACGCTCGGCGGCAATCGCGCCTACTATGTGAGCTTTAACAATGTGGAGGTCGGAAAACTCATTGGTAAAGGTCTCGAACAGTGCATTACGGATTGGCAGATCAAAAAACCGCACGTTTTGGTGATGAGCGGTGCGCCAACGGATAACAATGCCACCTTGTTCCACAATGGTTATATGAGCGTCTTGCAACCCAAATTTAAATCAGGTGCTTATGTGAATGTCGGCGAGCCCGCTGGCAGCTGGGACCCAGCGGTTGCTCAAACCACCTTCCAGCAGCAGTTTACTGCGCACCCGGAGATGAATGCGGTGGTCACCCCCAATGATGGCAATGCCAACGCGGTAATCGCCTATCTGAAAACCCTAAAAGTGCCGCCACATGCCTTCCCTACTACAGGCCAAGATGCGACCTTAACGGGAATCAAAAACATTATTACCGGTTATCAATGTGGCACCGTCTACAAACCTATCTACCTGGAAGCGCAAGCGGCGGCGGCGTTGGCGATCTATCTGCGTGCGGGGATGCAGCCACCCAAAAGTTTAGTCAATGGTAAAACGCTTGACTCGAAAACCGGCAAGTCCGTGCCGTCGGTTTTAGCCTCACCGATTTGGGTCACACCAAGCAACGTCAAAAGCACAGTAATAAAAGATGGCTTTGTCAAAGCGGCCAAACTGTGCCAGGGAGAAGGAATGGCGAAAGCTTGCCAAAATGCACAAATCAACCCATAGGGGCCTTATGCAAAACACAACACAACACCTAAGCGCCCCCCCATTATTACAGATCCGAGGGTTAGAAAAGCGCTTTGGCGCGGTGCAAGCGTTAATCGGCGTTGATTTAGATGTACCACTGGGGCAGGTCACTGCCCTGGTCGGTGACAACGGGGCGGGTAAATCGGTATTGGTTAAATCCATTGCCGGGATCCATGAGGCCGATGGCGGCGAGATCCGCTGGCAAGGTGAAGTGGTGAGAATCCGCTCACCACGCGATTCAGCCCAATTAGGCATTGAGGTAGTCTATCAAGATCTGGCATTGTGCGACAATTTAGACGTGGTACAAAACATGTTCCTTGGCCGCGAGCGATTATATGGTCGACTGCTCAATGAAGATGTCATGGAGCGTGAAGCAGCCGAAACCTTATCGAGCCTGCGCGTGACCACGCTGCGCTCGATTCGCCAACCGGTTGCATCGCTTTCTGGCGGGCAGCGCCAATCGATAGCGGTCGCCAAAGCCGTGATGTGGAACTCTAAGCTGGTGATTTTAGATGAACCCACCGCAGCGCTGGGGGTGGCGCAGACCGGTCAAGTCCTTGAACTTGTGCGCCGCTTGGCCGACCAAGGGCTGGCGGTACTGATGATTTCGCATAATCTTAATGATGTGTTCGCGGTGGCCGATCGCATTGCAGTGCTGCGTTTAGGGCAGATGGTGGGCGAAGGCCCCGCTAAAAGCTTTGACACGCAGCGGGTGGTGGAACTGATGACCACCGGACAAAGCGATCACCTTGTCACTGCAAATGCAAAATCATCTGCCGCGCCATCAATTGCGGTAGAAAACGCCAAACGCCAGGCAAGCCAAGCACATGCCGCTGCTGTTATTGGTAATACCGAAGCGGACACATTAGGTAGCTATCTCAAAGCGGTGTGGGCGAAAGTTCTTGCAGGTCAAAGCGGCGTATTACCCGTACTGCTGGGGATGATCCTCATCGCTGCTATCTTTCAAACTCAAAATGATAAGTTCCTCTCCTCTGGCAATTTAGTGAATTTATTGGTCCAAGGTGCGGTGTTTATGCTGATTGGGATGGGCGAAGTGTTCATCTTGATTTTAGGAGAGATTGACTTATCACTTGGGTTTGTCGCAGGGATTGGCGCCACGGTCGCCACAGTATTAGTACAACCCTCGATTGGCTGGAATTGGCCGGCGGCGGTTATCGCTGCATTGTGTGTCAGCGGCGCTTTAGGGGCGTTGCAAGGGCTGTTGATCACGCGCTTAAGGTTGCCCTCTTTTGTGGTCACGCTCTCCGGATTACTGGGCTTTCAAGGGCTGATGATCCAGCTCCTCGGCACCGGCGGGACGATTCCCATCAACAGTGAGGTGATCAATAACTTTGCCAACGGCACCCTCACCCCACTGGTAGGTTGGGTGGTGACCATTGCGATCATCCTCACTTTTAGCGTATTCACCCTGCGTCGTGATGGCCTGCGCCGTGCCAGTGGCTTAGTTGCGCCACCTGTTGGGCTGTCGTGGCTCAAAATCGCCGCGGCCATCTTGGCTGGACTGGTTTTAATGCTGATTTCTAACGCCAATCGCGGCATTCCTCGTTTCCCTATCAATGGTATGCCTTGGGTCATTCCCATCGTATTTGTGGTGTTATGTGCTTGGGCAGTGCTACTGGGAAAACTACGCTTTGGCCGCTATTTATATGCCATTGGTGGTAATGCTGAAGCCGCGCGCAGAGCGGGAATTAATCTGGCGAAAATCAGACTGCTGGCATTCACTTTGGCCGCAGTCACTGCCGGTATTGGCGGCATTATTTACGCCTCACGCTTGCGCTCAATCTCAACCAGCTTTGATGGTGGTACGATCGTCTTATATGTGGTGGCCACTGCCGTCATCGGCGGTACAAGCTTGTTTGGAGGACGCGGCCATCCACTGCATGCAGTATTAGGTGGCGTTGTGATTGCAGCCATTGTCAACGGGATGGCGCTGCTGGGTCTGCCAGCCGCCGTTCAACTGATGGCAACCGCAGTGGTATTGTTAGCGGCCATTACGGTGGATGTAGTGGTGCGCCGGCGCGGTGAAACATCGCGTTAACGAAGCCTACTCACAGCAGCTTGGCATCATCCTTTATTTGAGTGAATTCTCGGAGAGAATACAATGCCTATGGATGGGCGGATTGAGCAGAAGTAAAAATTACCTTTCAAGGGTTACAGGTCGCGTACACGGTTCGTCGGCAACCCAGCCCTTGACGTGGTCAATGGCGTACCGCAACCACGACGCCTGAGCAACGCCACTCAGCCTGCCGGTGCCGATTCGCCGCGTGTTCACGCCTCTATCTGAACCCGCTGGAAACCACCGAACTGAACGCCCACGATCCTTATATCTGGCTGCGTGACGCATTAACGCGCTTGCCTACCTATAAATATTCCTCAATCCACGTTGAGAAAGCTTGGAATCTTGATCTTTTTTCATGACCTTTAGGACAAATAAGATCATAACCAAGTCCTGACGGTACACGCTCAAAGGGGGCGATCAACTCACCACTATCTAAATAGGGCTTAATAAGACAATAACGCCCCATTGCAATACCCATTGATTTTTTTGTTGCAACCATAGTTAACTCTTCATGATTGAAAACATATTTTTTTTTGAGAATATTAACATCACGATCGGTTTTTTTTAACCAATGTTGCCACTCAGCAAGTGGAGAAAGAAATTCTAACGATTCGGTGCAATGTAAAAAACAAGCTTCATGCAACCTGGAATCGTCTTTGAAAAACGCTAGTTTCTCTGCATATTCAGATGTACAAACGGGTGTTAAATATTCATCAAATAGCCTGCGATGATAAAAATCAGCATGCCTGGCATTTCCATAATAAATAGCCAAATCCACGGGCTGGTTTTGAAAATCCAACTTACTTGCTTTCACTCGGATTTTGACATCGAGTTGGGGGTAAAGTTGTTGAAAAATAGGTAGTCGAGGGACTAGCCATAAGTGTGCAAATGTTGGAGCGACGCCAATATATAACTCGCCGCTGAGCTCGTTGAAGCGAATATCGTCTATTTCAGAAAAAATATTCTCAAGCGAATGGGTTAATGTCACCCAAACACGCCGACCTTCTTCAGTTAACTCCAGTTTCCGGGTCAAACGTACAAATAATTTAAACCCCAAATCTTGTTCTATTTTTTTGATTCTCTGGCTCACAGCACCTTGCGTTAGACACAGTTCTTCTGCGGCTAATGTAAAGCTTAAAAACTTTGCGACGACACTAAATGTGTACAAGTTTGCAAGTAAATGTTGCTTATGTTCCATTGTTGATGTCTGCCCTAGAGTAAGAATCAAGATAGTGGCTACTTCAGTTGATTTACGCGTCCCCTGGCTAACGTTCTGAATAATGCGCTTCGCGGTCTCATGCACCCCGTCGATTGAATAACACCGTGCCTTCCCCACAAGGCCAACTGCTCCAGGGCCACGCAACGATGATCACTGTGCCTGCGCTTTTCGGTAGGTGTCAAGATAGTTGATTACTCCAGTTGATTTACGTGTCTTATATCAGTGTTGCTGACAACTCAGCAGTTCCGTGCACAGCTATCGCAGACGGCGGATGAAACACTTCCGCTTCTGTAACCGACCATAACCCTATCTTTTCAGCTTCTCGACTCAGCCGCTGACTGATGCCCTGGCGAATGGTCAGGAGAGAAGAAAATTATTCATCACGGTTCATAGGGGGATGGATGAAAAACAGCCCCAGCCAAGGGCGTTCTCGTGCAGTGTCAACTACCTTGGCACTAAAGAAGATACGCATTAGTTGAACTAATAGATAACGACGTATATTTGGTTTGTTAAATAACTTTAGCTGCCATGAAATACCCAAATTCCACATCTACGAACCTGAGGAACTATACATGGCAAAACAATTAAAAATAGTCGTTATCGGTGGTGGTTCTAGCTATACGCCTGAGTTAATTGAAGGGCTATTAAAGCGTATGAATGAATTGCCAATCAAAGAGTTATGGTTAGTAGATATTGAGGAAGGCCGTGAGAAAGTTAATATTATTGCGGAACTCGCTCGTCGTATGATTAAAAAAGCTGGGGGAGATATAGACGTCAAGGTAACACTTGATCGCCGCCCTGCATTGGAAAATGCTGATTTTGTTTGTTCACAATTTCGAGCTGGTTGCCTTGAAGGACGGATAAGAGATGAACGTATCTCACTAAAGTATGGAATGATTGGCCAAGAAACTAATGGGCTAGGTGGTTTTGCAAACGCATGTCGCACTATTCCGATTGCATTAGACATATGTAAAGATATGGAAGAGCTATGCCCTGATGCCTGGCTTTTAAATTTCACAAACCCGTCAGGCATCGTGACCGAAGCCATACTTAAACACACGAAAATAAAAGCTATTGGTCTGTGCAACGTGCCAGTTATTATGCAAAAGGGAATTGCAAAACTTCTGAATGCAAACGAAGAAGATTTTATTATGCAAGTTGCAGGCCTTAACCATTTGATTTGGGCTCGGAAGATTTTATACAAAGGGAAAAATAAAATCGACTTTATTGCACAAGAAATACTTAATGGCAAAGACTATCTAGTTCCCAGCAATATTCCAAAATTCGAGTGGCCACGGAAGTTAATTGAGAATATGGGAATGATCCCATGTGCATACTTGCGTTACTACTACATGAGTCAGGATATCCTGCAGCAGGAAAAGCGTGAAGCCAATAATGAAGGAACGCGTGGTGAAGTAGTTAAAGAGGTGGAAAAACGGTTGTTCGATATCTATAAAAATCCAGAACTAGCAGACAAGCCCAAAGAGCTCGAAAAACGTGGTGGCCAATATTATTCCGAAGCCGCTTGCGAACTGATGGCTTCTATCTACAACGATAAACGGACCATCATGCACGTAAATACGCGAAACAAAGGCACAATCCAAGGATTACCGGACGATTGTGTTGTAGAAGTCAGTTCAGTTATAACCCAAAGTGGTCCACTACCACTGAACGTTGAACCATTTCCTTCTGACACATTACGTTTAATTCAATTGATGAAAGAATTCGAATCACTCACGGTTAGCGCAGCAGTGAATGGAAACCTGAATGATGCTAAAAGAGCATTAATTCTAAATCCAATCGTTATTACCGGCAGCGTGCTTGATGAAGCCCTGGATGAAACAATTATGTCAAACCTAGATTTCATGCCCCAATTTCATTGGATTTCCGAATAGAAGGGACGCCAAGTATCATGAGAATTTTTATATATAGTGAACAATATGAGTAAGTGAGGTGTATTTATATCTTGAATAAAACTTATATTTATACCATATAAAACCCAGCACAGTTTTATTATTAATGTGTGATCAGCATCGGCAACATTAATAATAAATGGCTATCACTGCTTTCACTCTTCAATCAAAAAACAAAATATTGAAGGGTGAATTTACTTATTTAAAAATAAAGAACAGTTATTATAAATAACAGTTGTTATAATAAAATTTAGAAGTAGATCATGGAATTTTTTTGGCAAACAGACATTATTAATCTAACGGATTAGAGTGAAGAAAAATACAACCTGTGATTAATATAATCTTATAGAAATTAACTATTTTGAAGCATTAAGGAATTAAGAACATGAGTGATAGCATGGGAAAACTGACAGCATTTTTGGACAAGTATTTTGTTCCATATGCTGCAAAAGTCGGAAATCAAAGGCATTTACAATCTATTAGAGATGGATTAATAATGACGATGCCACTGATTATTATTGGCTCTTTATTTATAATTATTAGCAGTCTGCCAGTCCCAGGCTATGCAGATTTCATGGCCGGAATATTTGGTGATAAATGGAAAGCGGCTTTATCTTATCCGGTGCAAGCAAGTTTCGGTTTGATAGCACTTTTTGTCAGTATCGGAGTTGCCTACAGATTAGCCGAAAAATATTCACTCGATGCGATAACAGCAGCAATCGTTTCTGTAACATCATTCATGATAGTATCTCCCTACAACATACCTGTTTTCATAAAAGGATTAGATAAAACCATCGATGTTACGGGGATAAACCTGAACTATGTGGGCGCAAAAGGCATGTTTGTTTCTATCATAATGGCTATTATTACGGTAGAAGTAATGAGGTTTTTTGTTAGGAAGGGAATCGTTATAAAAATGCCTGACAGTGTACCACCTGCCGTTGCAAAGTCTTTTTCAGCACTAATCCCTGCCTTATTTATAATGATCATTTCTCTAGTTTTAAGGATGTTAATTGAAAATACAAGCTATGGGGATATTCATAATTTAATTCAGACTTTGGTTTCTAAACCTTTAATACATGCTGGCGGTTCTTATTGGGGGGCAATGCTAACAACGTTGTTTATCACATTGCTTTGGGCAGTTGGTTTACATGGTTCAACTATTGTTCAAGCCGTAATGATGCCTATTTGGCTAACACTTATGGACCAAAATAGAATTGCGTTTGAAGCTGGAAAGGAATTACCAAACGTTGTTACATTTGATTTCTTCTATTTTTCCGCAAAAATGGGAGGGGCTGGTTCAACCCTGATGTTAGTATTCTTCATGGCATTTTTAGCTAAATCAAGGCACCTAAAAGAGATCGGTAAATTATCAATTGTTCCTGGTATTTTCAATATAAACGAACCTGTTATTTTTGGTGTTCCAATTGTATTAAATCCTATATTATTAGTACCTTTCATTATAGGTCCACTTGTAGCGACAACAACTTCTTATTTTGCAATGGCAACTGATATAGTTCCTAAGCTAACAGGAGTAACATTACCTTGGACCACACCCATTGGTATATATGGTTTTTTAGCAACCAATGGTAGTTTTTCAGCAGTTATATTGACAGCTGTAAATTTAATAATCATTGGTGCTATTTATTACCCATTCTTCAAAATATTTGACGAGCAGAAATATAAAGAAGAGATGAGCTAAGATAGAGAGTATTTAATGAAAATGACTTGTGATTAGCATAGGTTAAAAACAAATGATCATGCCTGCCATCGAGGAAATGAAATGAAAAAAATATTACTTTGCTGTGTAGCTGGGATGTCAACCAGTTTACTAGTTTCAAAAATGAAAAAAGTAGCAGAAGACACTAACTTAGAATGTGAAATATCAGCGGTATCAATTGAACAGCTGAGATCAAATTTAGAAGGCACTAACGTGGTTTTATTAGGCCCTCAGATTAAATATAAGCTACCAGAAGTTAAAGAAATATGCGATAAGGAAAATATCCCCTGCGACGTAATAAACATGATTGACTATGGCTCGATGAATGGTAAGAAAGTACTAGATTTCAGTATTAAATTAATGGAACAAAACTGAATAGGATAAGTTAATGAAGATTACAGACATAGAGATATTTTGCGCCGACTTTGATACATCGTCACCTAATCAGCCTATTTTCATTAAAATTAATACAGATGAAGGAATCAGCGGTTTTGGTGAAGCTGGAGTTGCCTATGGGAATGCTAAACTGGGTGCAATTGGGCAACTTCAGGATTTTTCAAAATTAATCTTAGGAGAAAACCCCTTCTGCATAGAAAAAATCTGGGATCGCCTCTATAGAGATACATTTTGGGGACAAGGTGGCGGAACAGTAATTTTTTCAGCTATAAGTGCAATAGATATAGCACTATGGGATATCAAGGGGAAAGCTCTAAATACGCCAGTTTATGAACTATTAGGCGGAAAAACACGCGATAAGGTTAGAGCATATGCTAGTCAGATTCAATTCGGTTGGGATGCAAAAGAAACACCATTAGGTGGAGTAGATAAAATTGCAGAAGCCGCGAAAAAGGCAGTTAACGAAGGCTATACCTCTATTAAAGTAGATCCATTACAACGTGATGAAAATGGAGATAAAAATCGTAGAAATGATGGTTTATTGACACATAAGAAATTAAAATTATGCCGTGATAGATTATTCGCCATTAGAGAAGCAGTTGGGGATGATGTTGATATTATTTTGGAGCTTCATGCTAAAACTGATATTAATTCGGCCCTTCAGATCAGTAAGCTAGTAGGTGATTTAAACATCTATTATATGGAAGAGGCTTGTGGTTCGTTAAATCCTCAATTAGTTAAAAATTTAAGAGATCAAGTCAATATTCCTTTAGCTGCTGGCGAACGTATTTTTACAAGATATGGTTTTAAACCATTTTTAGAAACTCGTGCGTTAGATATAATCCAACCTGATATAGCAACTTGTGGCGGAATATCCGAAGGTAAAAAAATATGTGACATGGCTAGAATATATGATGTTTTAGTCCAACCACATGTATGTGGAGGTCCTATTTCTGCTGCTGCCGCTTTACAAATAGAAGCCGTAATTCCTAATTTCTGTATTCATGAGCATCATGTAGGTAACTTAAGCCGTTTTACCAGGGACCTTGGTACTTATGACATTCAGCCTATTGATGGTTATATCACTGTACCAGATGGTCCTGGGATAGGTATGGAGATTACGAAAGAAACTATGGATAAGTGCAAAATTATTAAGGTCCAATAGGACACATTTTTACTCGAGAGAGTTACAACACGCATTGTAGCTTGCTCGAGATATTTTAATAAATTATTAATAACTAAGGCGGCGGTTAAATGCTTCTGGGTCACAATGGGCTTTAAATTATCAGTTAAAGATGGACAATTAGCACTAGCCAAAACGCCTGGCAAAAAACGTTCTCGTTGCAAGTGCTGATAATTTAATTGAGTACCATTGTGTGAAAGATTTTAATCATATGATAGCGCTGCTTTTAAATTCAATCTAATTTTGGGAGGTATATATGGATCTTAATGATGTAAGTACAAATCTAGAGTCAACTATCATGGAATTAATCATTAATGCTGGAGAGTCAAAAAACTTAGCCATGCAGGCATTAGCTTGTGCAAAAAAAGGGGAATGGGATAATATAGAAAAACTTTTAGAGCAATCTAGCGAAGCTGCTAAGCGAGCACACAAAGTTCAAACCGAGTTTATTGGTATGGACGAAGGTGTCGGCAAGGTACCGATCACTTTAATTATGGTACATGCACAAGATCATATTATGACAGCTATGTTAGCACGTGAACTGATAGAAGAATTGATTCACATCCATCGACAGCTACAATCTTAATGGCATATTTCAGCCCATCCTGAGTATCTGTTCGTTCGCATTTAAATGAAGCCTACTATAGCTCTCTATTAATTAACTGGGCTGTGTCCCTCAGTTGCCTTGCCTCGCGGTAGTGGACACAGTTTTAATCAAAATTTCTGGTTTTACTCCAAATTGCAAATTGATGGATACCTGAGAGTGGATAATCTTCCCTGGAACGGGAAAAACCGTGCATCTGGTTGAACCTAAAAAGGGATGGGCAAACATTCTGAAAAAAGCCAGTATGCGCAGGCTGATTGATTTTCTGGCAGAGAAAAATATCATCCCGGCTACAGAACGATTCTCACTACGGCAGCAGCTTGCACTTTCCCCAGATACCACCACGGCCAAACTGATGGAGCACGCAGCCAGTAAGCACCTCCCCCTCTGCATATGATATAACTGATCGAATACACGACCTGCGCCGGACACTGGGAAGCTGGTAAGCTAAAATCGGGGCATCTTTGACAGTCATTGGTTATCGCAAGAGCACTGTCCCCAGATGAAAATCTGTGGGGCGAAATAAGAATGATAACTATCGGACTTAAATGCCCAAAATCAGCGCCAGAACATATCGTAAAAACCCGGACTACTTGTTTTCTGCAACAAGCCGTTCGGTTATTAAAAACCACACTCCTGCAACCATCCTCACTATCTTGTAATAATGTCAATAACTGTAGAAAAACTGACGCAGGCAAAGAAGAAAATATGCCAGACTCACTAGCTATACCAATAAAAAATCAACAGGATTATCAAACCGGCGAAAAGAATAACAGAACTACCGATGTACCAATCATGTCCAGAATACAATGAATGCATAAGCCAAATAGACTTATGCATCTTTTCTGTAATCAATAACTCGAACAATACACTGAGGTGCCAAATTGGTTGCAACGAGTTTGTACAGGCTTATTCTGTTGCATGATTTGCCCTGCTGCCATCATTCTTGCCGCCGCTCCGGTATCGCGGTAGATATTGACCGCACCATATTGGACAACGATGCCATTATTTAATAACACCTGATAGTCAGCCTTATCCCATGACCAATCAGACATAAATCGATTGACATAGGTCAACAGTTCCGTTGTTCCTTGCGTTTGTACTCCATCTGGTCGCCCCAGTCTGTCAATAACGTCTGCAGTGTAGACAGCCATACGCCGCCAGTGCCTATGTAGCCCAACTACGCTTGCCTGTCGAAAGCAGCTATATCCGTTCGCCTTGCCAGCACCAGCCATAACTACCCTGCTCTTTCAGTAAGTCGTGATAGTGTATCTATCGGGCATCACAGTCATAGAAGATGTTGAGTTTGGCTAAGTTCTTCAACCGCAGATACATCAAAAAACCACACCTTCATCACCGGATAAACGGGGCAGCATTCAGCTTCACACACTGCGATTGACATAATTCTGAGGGGAATGTCGAGATAATCCATTGATAGTCAAACGACTGATAACCGTGAAGTAGTCAAGTTTGGTCAAGTGATTCAGCACGTTATTCGATGGCATCGATTACCTATAGCCACACTATTGCCCGTAGCCGAACGTGTTATGAGTTGAATTAAATGAGGCAAGTTTGCCATTTCCAAATACGTAGCATTCGCTACCTATGACGATTCTCACATCAATATTATTAATATATATTTAGAGTGATAATCAATTCTGTTGCAGATGGTTCAGTATAAAGCACCAATACTCCATGGAGGGCTAATGAGTAGTACCCAAAAACCACCTCATGAACGATTGGCATTTCTTGAAATGCTGGCTTTTTGGATGGGGGAAGTCCGGAATAAAGACCTTGAAAACCAGTTCAACATAACCCGGCAACAGGCGTATAAAGACTTTGTTCAGTATCAAGATTTGCACCCTAATTATCTCATCAAGTTAGATAAGGCATGTTACGTTTTTGCTGATGGAAAACAGCCACAATATTTCCATGGTGGGTTAGATGATTTTCTTGTCTGGCTTGAAACCGGCTATTTTGTACTGGCTCACCCTTTACCCAATGCCTGCGCAACCCGACTGAAATTACCTGAACGCAGAATATCTCGCCAGATAATCGCCACATTAGTAAAAGCTATTCGTCAACAATTGCGGATAGAAGTGAACTATGTCTCGCTGTCTAACCCGGAAAATGAAGGGCGAATCTTTAGTCCACACAGCATCGTCAAAGCGGGGAGTCGCTTCCATGTCCGTGGGTATTGTGAGAAATCGCAAGGGTTCCGAGACTTTGTTTTAAGTCGATTCCGAGATAATGCAGAAATCGAAGGCGTATCGCCCCACTCCATCGTTCAGGATGAAGCCTGGCAGACCTATGTTACGTTAGTTTTATCGCCCGATTCACGGTTAAGCCCAGCCCAGCGAGACGTTCTGGCTAATGATTACCAGATGGAAAATAACCAGCTCCGCATCAAAACCCGTGCAGCGCTTGCTGATTACCTACTGAAGGAAATGCAGGTCAACACCAAATATCTCGACGGAAAGCCAGAGGCACAACAACTGGTGCTGGTAAACAGAGATGACATAAAACAATGGCTTTTTAACAGTTGGTGAGTGCGTAAATACTGAGTGGGTAATCCCAGTTAACCTGAAAATTCATACAGTATTGTGAGGCATTTTTATTAGTCGCAATCTCTCCCCCCAGAGACGGGTTTTATTTGGCTGTGCCCTATGGAATCTATTTAACGTCAGTTGGTAAACGGCTTTGAACAAGGATAATTTATAGTGATACGCCTAACGAAAATACCTCTGCAAACTGATAATACAGCCCAAGCTATTCACTTCGAGAATTGTCCGGCTAAATCGTGGAAACAGAATGATGGAACTGTAGTTCAAGGCCATTCCGTACTAAACCACTGCCAGATAGTCGGGGAAATAGCTCGCTATCTGATATCTCGCTTCCCTGAATCAATGCGAAATCATTTGTTCCCGCCTGGGAGTGAAATGGCAGCAGGCAGCCATGATATTGGTAAGGTCAGCCCGACATTCGTGGCAAAAATCCTGTCTGCCTGTGGTATCGACTACAAGACAATACCAGAGTTGGCCGGGGTCAATCCTGAGCTTGAGAAACAGTGGGGCGGCCATGCTGGTGTCAGCCAAGCCACCGCAGAAGAGATTGGTGTCCCGAAATACGTCGCCGAAATCCTTGGTCAACACCATGGTTTTAACCCGATGGTTGACGATAAACCCGGTAATGCGGATGCCTTTGGCGGATTTCGCTGGTTTGACGAACGTAAAAAGCTGGTAGCTGCGCTGAAAAAATGTTTGCAAACTGACTGGCCGACATTTGATTCAGCGGCTCAGGCCCGCATCGTTGCAGGCTTAACATCAGTCGCCGACTGGATTGGTTCAGGCGAATTTTTTGAAAACCCCAACGAAGACTGGCGACCAAACATCATCAATGCCTTGAATAATGCGGGTTTTATTACACCAGTTATTCGCAAAGGGTTATCTTTTACTGAGGTATTTGATCCCCTCCATCATGCGATGCAACTGCGTAAACCACAGTCTTTGTTTATTGAACAGGTATCAGGGCCAGGAGTCTATATTCTCGAAGCCCAGATGGGGATGGGGAAAACCGAGGCAGCGTTATATGCGGCTTATCAGTTGCTGGTACAGGAAAAAGCGACAGGCATTTATTTTGCGCTGCCCACACAACTGACTTCCAACAAGATTTATGACCGCTTCAATACTTTTCTGGAGCAAATCGTTAGCGCCCAAACACCTAAACGCGGTTTGTTGCTCCATTCCAGGGCATGGTTAAATGATACTGAAATGGGTGAAGAAGGCTGTCCCGGAGGCTCATGGTTCAATCAGAGCAAACGCGGATTATTGGCTCCATTTGCCGTCGGTACTATTGATCAGGCGTTAATGGCCGTCATGAACGTCAAACACGGTTTTGTCCGAGCTTTTGGTCTGGCAGGCAAGGTCGTTATTCTGGATGAAGTACACAGCTACGATCTCTATACCGGCACAATTCTTAACGAACTCGTGGCGTTTCTGCGTCAGATAGATTGCACCGTGATTATTCTCAGCGCGACACTGAGCCAAGCCCGGCGTGCAGCACTGTTACAGCAGACAGCAACCAGTACAGCCTACCCACTGATTACGGCAGTACCGGCCACAATGGAAAAAAATGCGCCGCTTGAAGTGGGTGTACCCACTGTAGATAGTGACCCTGTTACACTTCAATTATGCCATGAGAGTGAACCAGCATTGGAAGAAGCACTTCGGCGGGCAGCTCAGGGCCAGCAGGTCTTATGGATAGAAAACACCGTTGCTGAAGCCCAACAACGGTATCTTGATATCGCCAGCCGTGCGACAGAAGCTGGATGTGAAACCGGCCTGTTACATTCGCGTTTTACCCCCCAACACCGAACTATCAACGAAGATCGTTGGGTAACGCTCTATGGTCGAGCTGGGTGGCCGCAACGTGCAAACTGCGGGCGCATTCTGGTGGGCACACAGGTTTTGGAACAGTCGCTCGACATTGACGCTGATTTTCTTGTCACCCGCTTTGCCCCCACCGATATGTTGCTACAGCGTCTTGGTCGCCTCTGGCGACATACAGACACGCCACGCCATGCGAGCGCCAGACCGGAATGCTGGTTATTAGCCCCAGCACTTGAGCACGCTTTGGCACTCCCCCACGCTGCCTTTGGCAAAAGCGCCATGGTGTACTCGCCCTATGTGTTGTGCCGCAGCCTTGAAGTCTGGAAAGACATAAACTCAATCCGGCTACCATCAGGCATTCGTCCTTTAATCGACCAAACCTATGCCGAACGGAGTGAAACCGGGCAGTGGGCCGGTCTGTTGCACGAGCTGAAGAATGGCAGCCGATTCCGTACCGGCGAGCAAGCCCAACAAGCCCTGGCCAAACTGACGTTGTCTAAAGGTGGCAAAACCTTGCCTGAGCACAAAGCGGAAACCCGCTATAGCGATCAAGATACTCACGATCTGCTGCTGTTGCGCAGCCTGCGCTCACAGGATGGCACGACCACTATCCGTTTACTGGATGGCACTGAATTAACCCTACCTCATAGCCGCCATCGCCTGACCAAAGCGGAGTGGCGCAAGCTAGCTGTCGCGCTTAACCAGCAACTGGTGCGAGTCAACCCAGCCTATTGCCCGCCTAAAACCGCTAAACACGAACTGGAAAAACTTCATCTTAACGAGGTGTTTTATCTTGGCCGACCAGAAGACGACGAAGCACTACTGCGTGTTGCTATCGTCAGCCATGTTGGGGAATTACTGACGCTGGACGGGCACCCGGCTGGTGATAAATATATTCTTGAATACCGCGAAGACCTTGGCTTGCGGGCCATTTCCAATAAGGAATAAACGATGGAAAACCGCTTTAACTTGATTGATGAACCCTGGATATCCGTCGCGGATATCGGTCAAGTCAGTCTGAAAGAGATTTTCAGCAATCCGCAATTACGCGCTTTGGGTGGTAATCCCGTACAAAAAATTGCGCTCACGAAATTGCTCTTAGCTATCGCACAGTCGGCTTCTACCCCGTGTGATGATAACGATTGGAGACAAACCGGCTGGCAAGGTATGGCGGAGAACTGCCTGAGTTATCTTGAAAAGTGGCATGATCGGTTTTATCTGTATGGCGAGAAGCCTTTTTTGCAGATGCCTGCTATTCAGGCTGCTGAAGTCAAGTCGCTGGGCGTATTGTCGCCAGAGATCAGCACCGGCAATACAACTGTATTAACCGAAACCCAGCAAGAGCAGAGTTCCTATGATGCCGATAAAGCCATTACTGTTATCGTTCAAATGGGGTTTGGACTTAGTGGGAAGAAAACCGACAACTCAGTCGTATTAACTGCAGGTTATCAGGGTAAACAAAATGACAAAGGGAAACCAGCCAGCGGTAAGGCCGGTATTGCAGTTGGACACATGGGACTATTGCATTCCTTCTGGCTGGGTGACTCTATTGTTCATAGTGTTTGGTTAAACCTATTCACCACGGAAGATATTGCTGAATTAGTGATGTATCCAACACTGGGCGTTGCACCCTGGGAACAAATGCCTGCGGGTGAAGATGATGACATTGCCCAAGCGTTAAAAACATCACTTATTGGCCGACTGATCCCGATGGGTAAATTTTGCCTTCTGGCCGATAATGGCATTCACTACTCCGATGGTATTGTCCATGCGGGTTATCTGGAAGGGAAGGCAGACCCGACAGCCTCAGTGGATTTCGCACAGAAAAAGCCAAAAGCTTTATGGGTAAACCCAAGCAAGCGCCCCTGGCGAGAATTAACCTCTCTATTGCAGTTTATCGAGCAAGGCAAAGTGGGTGGTTTTGACACACCACAACTAAAACGGACATTGAAACGTGTATCCCGCAGTGCTGAACAATTTGCTCTCTGGTCAGGCGGCTTGCGCGTCAGCAGTAATGCCGGGGAACAATATGCATCGGGTACTGACGACTACGTGCAGTCTGAAATATGGTTATCATCCCATCTGCTTGGTAGCGTGTTTCTGGAATATCTAAAGCATGAAATGAGTCAACTCGAAGCTATCCAGAAACAGCTTTGGGGAGCCGTTGTTCGTTATTTCCGCCAGTTATCGGATATCGACAAGTCCGGTACCGGCAAAGCGCAACCCTTTGTTTCGAATCAGGCAGAAAAAGCAACAAGCACCTTCTGGCAACTCTGCGAACGCCGAGCTCAGGTTTTGATCAACGCCTGTGACTCAACCGACGAAGCCAAACGACAGCGTATTCAACTTCACAAAACCTTCACAGCTTACGCTATCCAGGTATTTGACCAGATGTGCCAAAACGATAGTGCCCGCCAGATGGACGCCTGGGCTCAGTCGCGTCCCAATTTTTCCAAATATCTAAAAGCCGATTAAGGAGAGAATCTGTATGGTTCAGCATCCTACAGACACGACCACCCCAGCCAGTGAAAAAGTATCCCGAGCCGAGCGATTCGTCAGCTACGTGATTGATCGTATCAATAAGGACAATGGCTTTGCTGCCCGGCTCAAACGGGCAGATAACCCGGCAACCGAATACCAAAGCTGGGAATTACTGGCAAACTTTGGTGTTGACCTCGAAAAAGAGTGGGAGCGCCAGCCCTATTGCACCGTGGGTGCCGCACTGGCAAAAGCCAAACCCACCGCCAATGGCAGGCTCCCTTTGGGGGCCGCGATTGCTGCCTGTTTTGCCGAGAAAAATCAGTCTGATCAGGCCAAAGCCCGCCTGCGTCGCCTGTTGGCCTGTACCAGTACGACAGAATCTTGTCGCATTTTGCGGCCATTGCTGACGCTGATGGCAAGTCGTGGTGTCACACCCGATTTCGCTCAATTGCTGGACCAGCTACTGGGGTACTCAGGTAACAGACAGGAACGAATTCGAGCCCGTTGGGCACAGGCGTTCTATCACCACACCGAAGAGGTGGATGAAACCACTACGGAGTGCTCGCATGACTGAGCTATTCGCCAGTGCCTTACACCTTGATCGTGCTGCCGTTAAAGCACTGAAAATGACCGATGCCTATTCGTTGCACCGGGTCGTGTACAGTCTGTTTTCTGATGAACGCACAGAAACCGAAAAACTCAGCCATATCCAGAGCGGTATTGTTTATGCCGATCAGGGCGGTGATTTTCAGCACCGCAAAGTGCTTATTGTTTCCGACCGAAGACCGACAACACACGTCGAGGGTCAATATGGAAATGTGCTCATTACCCCAATTTCTGATGCATTTTTGTCTCACTCCCGCTATCGCTTCAAAGTACAGGTCAATCCCGTACGCAAGGATAAACAGAGTGGTAAACGCGTTGCAGTCAAAGGCCGGGGTCATATCGCCGAATGGTTTTTACAACGAGCCGCCAACAGTTGGGGATTCGAGGTAGACCCTCAAACCCTACAGGTAGACGCTATTGAGGTACTGCAATTCCAAGACAAGGCTGGACGTCAGGTCACGCTTGGCAAAGCCCATATACAAGGGCAATTCACCGTGACCGACCCGCTGCAATTTCGCAACAGTTTCAAGAATGGTATTGGCAAAGGGCGCGCATTTGGCTGCGGCCTGTTGCAAATCGTGCCGATTATTGACAACCCATTTGCCTGACTTTTACTGCCTATTTTTCAAGGACAATTCCATGACTAACCACTTCAAAAATACCCGCATTGAATTCCATATCCTGCAATCTTTCCCGGTGACCTGTCTTAACCGTGATGATGTCGGTGCCCCAAAATCAGCCATGATCGGCGGTGTTCCACGTGCTCGCGTGTCGTCACAATGCTGGAAACGTCAAGTTCGCCTTGCTATGCCCGACTTTGGTATTCAACTGGGGGTTCGCAGCAAAAAGATAGCGGCCATGCTGACTAATGAGTGTCTGGCACTGGGTGCCAGCGAAGCGCAAGCGAACAGTTGTGGCGAGGCTATGGCCGCATTTTTTTCCGACGACACGTTGTTATTTCTGAGTGATGCTGAAACCAAAGCGTTTGCCACTTATGCACAGGAACTCGGTTTTGAAGCATCGAAGCTGAAAGACAAAGAACTGGTAAAAGTGTCCAAAAAGGTCGTGAACAAAACGCTTGATGCTCTGGATATTGCGCTGTTTGGACGGATGGTCGCCAAAGCACCGGATATGAATATCGAAGCAGCGGCGTCATTCGCACATGCTATCTCAACCCACAAGGTGACTAACGAAGTGGAGTTTTTCACGGCAGTGGATGATTGTAAGACAGAGGACGAAAGCGGTTCTGCTCACATGGGCAGCCTGGAGTACAACTCCGCCACCTACTACCGTTATGTGAGCCTTGACCTGGGACAACTGGAACAAACGTTAGGAGAGGACGCTGATCTTAACTCTGCTGTAGAAGCCTTTGTAAAGGCGCTGTATGTCGCGGTGCCAGACGCCCGTCAAACAACACAATCAGGTGCGTGCCCATGGGAATACGCCCGCGTACTGATACGCAAGGGACAACGACTGCAAGCCTCTTTTGAACAACCCGTTAAAAGTAAAGGTGAAGGCTTCCTGCTCCCAAGCAAAGACGAACTTAAATCCTGGCTCGACAAAAAAGAAAAGCTCTCAGGTTCACTGTTTGGCAAACAAGGGGATTATGAATGGGGCGAGAATCTTGATTACAGCATTGATCACCTGATCGCTGATCTGCAGTCCCACCTGTAAGAGGGATAGAGATGAGCCAATCTACCCAATATATGCTCCTGTGGCTAGAAGGGCCGTTGCAAGCCTGGGGGCACGACTCAAAGTTTGGGGTGCGTGACACACTGAACTTCCCAACTCGCTCAGGCATTCTTGGTCTGCTTTGTTGCGCCAGAGGGGCTGGCGGCCCTGAAATCGAATGGCTGGCGCAAATGAATAATATGAGTATGGAAGTACGGGCTTACGCCCGTGCTGATGATAAAGGCCAGCCATATCTACGTGAACCCACCTTGTGTGACTTCCAGATGGTCGGTAGTGGCTACGATGACAGTGACCCTTGGCAAAGTCTGCTGATACCTAAAACGTCCGATGGAAAAAAAGCAGTTGGTGGCGGCACTAAAATGACCTACCGCTACTACCTGCAAGATGCCGTCTTCGCGGTGGTATTGGAGGTGCCGCAGACACAAGCAGAATTGTTGTCTGACGCGTTGCAAAATCCGGTGTGGGACCTGTATCTGGGGCGAAAAAATTGTGTACCAACCGAACTGATTTATCAGGGTTTATTTGCGAATGCAGAGGATGCCTGGCAACAGGCCCAAACATTGGCAGAGAACAAGCAACGCTTACCCAGCTATGCCGTCATTGAGGGTGAGGGTGAAGGTGAAGGTGATATTATTACCTTGAATGATGTTCCGGTGCAGTTTGGTCAGCACAAGCGCTATCGGGACAGGCGTGTGACGCTGGTGGAGATAGCATGAATGGCTAAGGGAGAGCGGCTGTTTGTCAAAGTAACCCGTGAATCACTGCCCCAGGTAAAGGATAAATACCCTTTTTTATATCTGGAGCGTGGGCGCTTAGAGATAGATGACAGCAGTGTGAAATGGGTTGACTCAGATGCCAATGTCGTGCCCATTCCCGTTGCAACCATCAACACATTACTACTCGGCCCTGGCACCACAGTAACGCATGAAGCCGTTAAAACGGCGACTGCCGCCAACTGCGCTGTCTGTTGGGTAGGAGAAGATAGCCTGCTTTTTTATGCCGCTGGTTTTCTTCCTACCGCCGACACACGCAATCTGAAATTACAGATGGCCCTTGCCAGTGACAAAGAGTCTTCTCTTAAGATTGCCAGAGCGATGTTTGAGAAACGTTTTCCCGATGCTGAACTGGAGGGCAAAAGCTTAAATAGCATGATGGGAATGGAAGGCAATCGGGTTCGGGCGTTATATCAGCAAAAAGCGCAAGAGTATGGCGTAGGCTGGAAAGGACGCCAGTTTACACCGGGCAAGTTTCAACTGAGCGATCTTACCAACCAAGTGTTAACCGCCACCAATGCGGCACTTTACGGCATATTATGTTCGGCTGTCCATTCCATGGGATATTCTCCCCATATTGGATTTATTCATTCCGGTAGCCCATTACCGTTTGTGTACGATTTAGCCGATCTTTACAAGGAACCGTTGTGCATTGATCTGGCATTTTCTCTCTCACGAGAAATGGCTGGCCATTATGATAAACACAAAGTATCTGACGCATTCAGGAAGCGAGTTATTGCCATTGATTTGCTTAATCAAATCACCGCAGATGTTAATGAGTTGATGGGGGTTAAACATGCTCGTCGTACTCGCAAATGACCTACCACCTGCGGTTCGTGGGCGTATGAAACTCTGGTTCGTGGAGCCTCGCCCGAATGTGTTTGTCTCAGGTGTGAAAGACTCCGTGGCACAAACCGTGGTTGATTACTTGATGCAGTATTCACCAGCGGAGTCTGGTCTTATGCTGTTTCGAAGTATTCCACAACCGCCAGGTTACGAAATTCGTTACAAAGGCGAGGTAAGAAAGCCAATTACTCATATCAGTGGATTGCAACTGATTATAGAAACCCTGAAATCCCTGTAACCCACAGATATAGTGTTTCAATTATCGCTCTTTCACAATATATTGGTGTCTTCCCCACGAACGTGGGGGTGTTTCTTGTGTATGGCGCAAAAAATAAGCCTACAAACGGTCTTCCCCACGAACGTGGGGGTGTTTCTCTAAAACTGACACATATGTCAGTTTATGCATAGTCTTCCCCACGAACGTGGGGGTGTTTCTCATCGCGACACGACGAGATTGTGATTGAAACGGTCTTCCCCACGAACGTGGGGGTGTTTCTTCAGCCATATCTTTTCGAATTTTATCGGCGTCGTCTTCCCCACGAACGTGGGGGTGTTTCCGATATTGCACATGCTGATTGGATAGTTACATTGTCTTCCCCACGAACGTGGGGGTGTTTCTTTATCATTGCGTTCGAAGGAGCAACCTCATGAGTCTTCCCCACGAACGTGGGGGTGTTTCTATATGACTCATTACTCCACGGATATTCAATGTGTCTTCCCCACGAACGTGGGGGTGTTTCCAAGGACTGATTAATGACGATGATTACTACGAGGTCTTCCCCACGAACGTGGGGGTGTTTCTGCCAATCATGATGTACTTGATGCGTTATATCCGTCTTCCCCACGAACGTGGGGGTGTTTCTATCACCTGGTTATTATCGACGAGGGTTCGTTAGTCTTCCCCACGAACGTGGGGGTGTTTCTAATTGGGAAACGTTCACTGTTTCAGAACGTTTGTCTTCCCCACGAACGTGGGGGTGTTTCTTACTGCCGTTGCATAGCGGTCAGAAACATATTGTCTTCCCCACGAACGTGGGGGTGTTTCCGATATCAGTGAGGAAGACGCTAGGGCTGAGGGGTCTTCCCCACGAACGTGGGGGTGTTTCCATATTCGGACATTGATTCGGCATCCAATACCAGTCTTCCCCACGAACGTGGGGGTGTTTCCCCTACAACTTTGTGGCAGTGTCCTATACATCGGGTCTTCCCCACGAACGTGGGGGTGTTTCCGCGCCATTTCAGTATCCGGCTATGTACATCAGGTCTTCCCCACGAACGTGGGGGTGTTTCTGCATGGGAAGCGTTTCTTGACGTTCAATTCACGTCTTCCCCACGAACGTGGGGGTGTTTCTATCTGGATTATCTGACTAGTTTAAATTTACCAGTCTTCCCCACGAACGTGGGGGTGTTTCTGATGGTATTCCAATGCGTAATTGCCTTAATCCGTCTTCCCCACGAACGTGGGGGTGTTTCTTTGCCGGGCGCGGCATTCGAGATTAGTAGCAGGTCTTCCCCACGAACGTGGGGGTGTTTCCCGATACTATAACTATCGTTCGCGCACAAGAAGGTCTTCCCCACGAACGTGGGGGTGTTTCTATGTTAGTCCCCGCGTTATTCCCATACACTCAGTCTTCCCCACGAACGTGGGGGTGTTTCTCGTTTCGCTTGAAGTGACAGTTTGCGCGTATCGTCTTCCCCACGAACGTGGGGGTGTTTCTAGAAAAACCGGCCTCGCTCGTGATGATGATGAGTCTTCCCCACGAACGTGGGGGTGTTTCTTTATGTCCCTGATCGATTGCAACACGCCGCTCGTCTTCCCCACGAACGTGGGGGTGTTTCCGTGGCAGGAACCGTAACAATCACATTTACTGCGTCTTCCCCACGAACGTGGGGGTGTTTCTGTATTGAAAATGAATTGCGTGTGATCAGTATCGTCTTCCCCACGAACGTGGGGGTGTTTCTTGGGTACAACGCATAAGAGCGGCTGCCGAGGGGTCTTCCCCACGAACGTGGGGGTGTTTCCGGTATTATGCAAAAAGCCTCGGCATTAAAACGGTCTTCCCCACGAACGTGGGGGTGTTTCTGTGTAAATATTTCCGTCACGCTCTTTATGATCGTCTTCCCCACGAACGTGGGGGTGTTTCTCGTTCAATACAACTACCTATCCAACATTGGCAGTCTTCCCCACGAACGTGGGGGTGTTTCTGGATTCCCTTTCACCCCGATCAGGCAAATCTCGTCTTCCCCACGAACGTGGGGGTGTTTCTACAATGGATTAGAATGGTGGGATATTAATATTGTCTTCCCCACGAACGTGGGGGTGTTTCTCAGCCTCTTCTTTCAATCCGTCGACATATGCTGTCTTCCCCACGAACGTGGGGGTGTTTCTACCTTTTGTGTAACTGCATCTGTAATTTTTCCGTCTTCCCCACGAACGTGGGGGTGTTTCTAGTCAAATTTCAATCAATGAAATGATGAAATCGTCTTCCCCACGAACGTGGGGGTGTTTCTTTATAAACACGGCCATTTTTTACGTGAAGCAGGTCTTCCCCACGAACGTGGGGGTGTTTCCACCCGTGCATCGCCAGACACCCACGCAGTATCGTCTTCCCCACGAACGTGGGGGTGTTTCTCGCTTCGATACGCACAGCAAGCCAGGGTGATGGTCTTCCCCACGAACGTGGGGGTGTTTCTACGGTTTTGGTCAGATGGTGATTTATTTCCCAGTCTTCCCCACGAACGTGGGGGTGTTTCCATCTTTTACAGATCTCGCCACGCCAGGGAGGCGTCTTCCCCACGAACGTGGGGGTGTTTCCTGGAAGGATAGCTTTCAAACCACTAAACGGAAGTCTTCCCCACGAACGTGGGGGTGTTTCTCTAGTACTGGATATTGGCGGAAATATTCATATGGTCTTCCCCACTGTCAACGCCACGATCTTTGACCGTTATTTGCCATTTTCATGCCCGCTAGATGCTTTCTTTACTGATGCTGTCCGCTTTCCGCTATTTCATCGTCACTGATTGGCGTGGTGTTTTTGGCCAACACTCCAGCTTTGCGTTTCTCCTTTAACCGGTAGCTTTCTCCTTTGATATTCAGCGTGGTTGAGTGATGCAGCAGCCGATCCAGGATCGCCGTTGCCAACACGTTATCTCCGAACATCTCTCCCCAGTCTGCGAAGCCTTTATTTGACGTCAGGATGATGCTCGCTTTTTCATATCGACGGTTCAGTAGCCGGAAGAACAGGCCGGCTTCTTCTCTGGTCATTGGCAGATAGCCTATTTCATCCAGGATCAGCACCCGGACATAACTCAGTTGCTGTAACTGGCGCTCCAGCCGGTTTTCCAGTTTCGCTTTCATCAGCGTCGCGATCAGTCTGTCCAGTGGCATGAACAGTACCCGATGCCCTGCATCCGCCGCTTTCACGCCGAGAGCAACGGCCAGATGGGTTTTCCCGACACCTGGAGGACCCAGCAGGATCACATTCTCGCAGCGCTCCACGAACGCCAGACCGGCCAGCTCCCGGACAACCTTACGATCGATGCCCGGCTGGAAGGTGAAGTCGAACTGCTCCAGCGTTTTGACCCATGGCAGACGCGCCTGCTTCAGTCGGGACTCCATGCCGCGCTGATGTCTGCCGTTCCACTCCTGCTGCAGCGCCATGCACAGGAACTCCCGGTAGTTCAGCTCTTTTTTAGCCGCCTGCTCCAGCAGGCTTTCAACGTGATAGCTCAGGTGCTCCATTTTCAGGCGACTCAGCAGCGCTTCAAGTTCATGCATCACAGCAACTCCTCATAAGCACTCAGTGGGCGATGTTCTACCATGCTGACCTGCTGCCAGAGCGGGGCGTGGTGTTCCGGCACAGTCTGCCAGCCAGACGATGCTGAACAGAGTCGGTGTGACGCCACCTGTTGCTCATTGCTGTAGATCCGCAACTCATCATCCAGTGAGATCCGTATTGAGACCGGCTGTCCACACAAGGTTTCAGGAACACTGTAACGATTGCCGCCAACCTCGATATAACTGTCCCAGGACACATGGCGGATGTCGAAGTAGCTGGTATCGAAGTCTGTATCCGGCAACGGCTGCAGATGCTCCTGTTCCAGCGCGAAGCGCTGTTCCGGTGTTTCTTTGAACTGGCGAAGCTCCCGTTTATCAGCAACATCCGCCATCCACTGCTCCAGTTGCTGGTTAACATGAGCGAAGCTGTCGAACGTGCGGTACCGGACGAAGAAGTTCTCCTTGAGATACTTCACCATCCGCTCTACTTTTCCTTTGGTTCTGGCCCTGCGTGGGCGGCAGGCCCGTGGCAGGAAGTCATAGTGATCGGCCAGCAAGAGGAACCCGGAGTTGAACACCACTTTTCCGTTGTTATTTTTCAGCACCGCTGCCTTCTGGTTATCAACCAGCACAGTTTTCACACTGCCATCGAAGTAGCGGAAGGCGCGAACCAGCGACTCATAGGTGTGTTCAGCATCCTGCTTTGGCGCGGCGAAGACATGGAAGCGTCGGGAGAACCCCAGCGTATTAACCGCGAAGTTAACTTTACACCGTAGCCCGGCAACCTCCAGCTCGACTTCGCCCCAGTCGTGCTGGAGCTGATATCCCGGCTGGGTTTCGAAGCGAACCGTTCTTTTTGATGGGCGCATTTTACGTTTGGGCTGGATGTAGTAACGCAGCATGGAACGCCCGCCGGTATAGCCCATTGCCTTAATTTCCGCGAGGATGACCTCGCTATTCCAGACATTCTCGGCCAGGCGCATGTCGATGTAGTCCATAAACGGTTTCAGCTTAACCATTTTGTGGCGAGTCTTTCTGGCTGGCGGTTCAGGGTATTTGAGGTAGCGTCTGACAGTTCGTTCAGAGCAACCCACCTGAGTCGCAATATCGACAATGTACGCACCCTGCTGGCGCATTTGCTTTATCATGTAAAAGTCCTCTCTGCTCAGCATGTTGATGTCCTTTCTGGTGTGAGAACCTAAAGGAAACAACATGTTGGGTGGAGCGGACAATACTAATGGTGAATTACCGTCTTATATCACTGGCGCTAACACCACGAACGTGGGGGTGTTTCCACTTGCCGAGACTATTCCAGGATATCGCGGTGGTCTTCCCCACGAACGTGGGGGTGTTTCTCAGTCTGGAAGACCACAAAACAGGGACAGGAAGTCTTCCCCACGAACGTGGGGGTGTTTGTTTCCCACTGGGCCAGACGCCGCCCAGGTGCTTAACAGCATCCCTTTCAGGCTCAAGCCGATGAGTTAACCCTGCATATCGTTGGTGGATAAACACAAACAACCCGCCCGGCACGATAGCGCTTCGAGCCTGTTCACAACGCCGGGAACCCCAGATCAACACACAGCGAAACGTAACCCCGGTGTAACCCCAGCGTAAAAATCGATTCAGAAAATCGCGGTAACACATTGATTTTTATGGTGCCGATAATAGGAGTCGAACCTACGACCTTCGCATTACGAATGCGCTGCTCTACCAACTGAGCTATATCGGCGTCAAGAGGATCGTCCTGCGGCGAGTGCCAGACGATGAACTACGGGGTGACAAACTAGTGAAATCTGTCCGGCAAGTCAAGTATCTAGCGACTGTATGCCGGTTTTATAATCGGTCGGTTGACGATAAGGATTCCCTGATATCTGTTTCCATATAATAACCGGGAATCCTATAACCATCTGGTTTAAGCGCGGATAAGATCGTCGCCGTAACCAATCCATTTGTAGGTGGTCAATGCGTCAAGTCCCATCGGGCCACGGGCATGCAGTTTTTGCGTGCTGACAGCCACTTCCGCGCCTAATCCGAACTGCCCGCCATCGGTGAAGCGAGTACTGGCGTTTACATAGACCGCCGAGGAATCCACTTCCCTCACAAACTGTTCAGCACGACTCAGGGAACGGGTCAGTATCGCGTCAGAATGCTGCGTGCCATGCTCACGGATATGTTGCACTGCCTGCGTAATATCAGCCACCAGCTTCACGTTCAGGTCCAATGAGAGCCATTCGTCATCGTAGTCGGCCGCCTCTGCCGCCACGACTTGCGCCGGACCGCCGGTCAACAAAGAGAGTGACTGCGGGCAAGCGTGCAACGTTACGCCGGCTTTGTGCATGTCTGCACTGAGCACCGACAGAAACTCGGCGGCAATCCCCTGGTGCACCAGCAGTGTTTCCACCGTATTACAGGTGCTGGGACGCTGGGTTTTGGCGTTGGTTATGATATCCAGCGCTGGCTTAAATTCCATCGACTCATCCATGTAGATATGGCAGACGCCAATCCCACCGGTAATCACCGGAATGGTGGAGTTCTCACGGCATAGTTTGTGCAAACCCGCGCCGCCGCGCGGAATCAGCATATCGACATAGCGATCCAGTTTCAGTAACTGATTGACCAGTTCACGATCCGGACTTTCAATCGCCTGGATCGCGGCTGAGGGTAAACCACATTGGATCAGTGCTTGTTGGATCACTTTTACCGTCGCGGCATTGGTTCGATAGGTTTCTTTACCACCACGCAGAATCACCGCATTCCCGGTTTTCAGGCATAAGCTGGCTACATCCACCGTGACGTTCGGGCGCGCTTCATAAATCACGCCGACCACACCCAGCGGTACGCGCCGCCGTTCCAGTTTCAGGCCATTGTCCAGAATGCGACCGTCTATCACTTCACCCACAGGATCGTTCAGACGGCAAATCTGACGCACGTCATTGGCAACAGCCGTCAGACGTGCCGGCGTCAGTTGCAGACGATCCAACAGTGCTTCGCTCATGCCATTGTCTTTGGCCTGCGCCAGATCCTGTTCATTGGCAGCCAGGATAGTGGCACGCTCAGTTTCCAGTAAATCGGCGATGGCCAACAGCGCCTGATTCTTCTGCGAAGTACTCAACGAGGCTAATTGATACGAGGCTTGTCTTGCCGCTTTGCCCATTTGCTCAAGCATCGCGTACTCCTTAATTAATAATCATGTCATCCCGATGGACTGCCACCGGGCCATATTCGTAACCGAGGATTTCAGCAATCTGTTGGGAATGATGCCCGGCTATCATTCTTAACGCATCGCTGTTATAACGCGTCACCGCATGAGCCAGATCTCGCCCTGACAGGCTACGGATACGGATCACTTCTCCCCGGGAGAAATTGCCCATTACGTCGCGGATACCTTTGGGCAGTAAAGAACTGCCGCGATCCATAATCGCCGCCAGCGCACCATCGTCTACGGTAATTTCCCCGGCAGGCGGTGCACCGAAGATCCAGCGTTTGCGGCTTTCCAACGGGGCTTCCATTGCATGGAAGCGGGTTCCCACCGAGATATCGTCGATGACATCGCCAACCACGCCCGGCTTGCTGCCTGCGGCAATAATGACATCAATACCCGCGCGGCAGGCAACGTCCGCAGCCTGTAGTTTGGTGGACATACCACCAGTACCCAGCCCGGAGACACTGTCACCAGCAATACTGCGCAGCGCATCGTTGATGCCATTCACTTCGCGGATCAATTCAGCGTCGGGGTTGGTTCGCGGATCAGCGGTAAATAACCCGGCCTGATCGGTCAGCAGCAGCAGTTTATCGGCGTCAGCCAGTATTGCCGCCAGCGCCGAGAGATTATCATTATCGCCAACTTTGATTTCTGTCGTCGCCACTGCGTCGTTCTCATTGATTACCGGCACAATGTGGTTATCGAGCAGCGCACGCATGGTATCGCGGGCATTAAGAAAGCGTTCCCGATCTTCCAGATCGGCGCGAGTCAGCAGCATCTGGCCAATATGGATGCCATAAATGGAGAACAGCTGTTCCCATAACTGAATCAATCGGCTTTGCCCGACTGCCGCCAACAACTGTTTAGTGGCGATGGTAGCGGGCAATTCCGGATACCCCAAATGCTCACGTCCGGCGGCGATCGCCCCTGACGTGACAATGACAATGCGATGCCCTGCGGCATGTTGCTGCGCACATTGACGCACCAGCTCAACAATATGGGCACGATTGAGACGGCGCGATCCGCCGGTCAGTACGCTGGTGCCCAGTTTTACAACCAAAGTCTGGCTGCCACTCATCATATTTCTGCCGTTAGAATATAAAAAATTACCATGAAAAAACGTTGTAACAGGAGAGACGCGTTATGCCAACAGGCGCAACGCGAAAAACCCGCCAATAAGACGAGTCAACAGAAGTGAATCACGGTCGTTCTGTTAAGATATAAGGCGGCTCAAGTTTTTGTGCCAGGATTTCCAGGCGGTTATGAAAATCCTGCCGGGTAGTGTGAACTTTCTCATCTACCTCAGTATTTTTGAACTCTTTCTCACACCAGTTACCACTTTCATCAAATAAACCGAAGCGATACGAATAAATCAGCTTTTGTTCTTCTGCATCCAACTCAAGCCACCAGCCCCAGAATTCCCGCTTTTCTGGATCCGGATTTACATTCACACACACAGCAAGGCAATCAAAGAAAAAATGGAAGTCTTCACATTGGCTTTCACGCAAATACGGCCCTAATGAAGCAAATTTTTTTATCAGCCGGTTTCTTGAAAGTCCACTAGACAATGTCATTCAGCAATCTCCTTGGGTTGAACACTAGGCCGTGACCCACCATGGTATCAATAAGTGCCGCGTGCAGGACACTGCCTAATTTATTAACAGATATTAGAGATTTATCAACATATTAATCCAATTTATTCTGCAACCAGTGACTAATTTGCTGTAACGCCAGATGAAAATTCTGGTAAACCGGTGAAAAATCCAGCGACATAAGCTTTCCCTGCTGTGATGAATTCACAATCAGACTCGCTTCTTCTTTTGGGCAAATCAGATCGCCTTTCCAGTAACCAGCCAACATCGGTGTCGAACAGCGGTGTCCCAGCAATCCTTGCGTCTTGAGAGAATAGCGCCCCAATTCGGTTTTCAAGGCCATATCAGCAGAGAACGGCATACCCAGGCGACTGGCCAGCACGTCCATAAACATATCCGGCACCTGGTTCTGGCGTTCGGTATCGGACAATAAATGGTGTACCACCGGCCCCAGACAGGCAACTCCCCGCAACCGATTTGCTTCCAGATAAGCCAGCCGCACCGCGACATTGGCGCCGAAACGAAAGCCAAATGCCCCGACACGGGTGTGATCTATCCAGGGAACATCCGGCAGCGCGCTCAATACCTGTTGATGTAAAAAGCTCGAGTCTTGACTCAGCTTCCAGCGGGATGAAAACCCTACCGATGGCATGTCAACCGTCAGCATCGCCATCCCTGCGGGTGCCAGATAATCCTGAAACAGGCGATGATAATCATTCTGTAACATATCCAGACTGCCACATAACAATATGGTCGGAAACGGTGCCTTACCCCGTGTAGGCAGATGCAAAAAAGTGGTTAATGTTCCACCGCCAGCCACTGGAAAGTTCAGCGTTTTCAATTCGTAGGAAAGATGGTTCGCTGCCTCTTCATACGCCCGATTAGCCAGTGTCTGGGCCTGCTCCGCCAAATCATCCCCTTTCAGATATGGATAGGCAGCGATACTGTAAAGGTTGGCGGCGTTAAGCCAGCACTTCCCCGCATCCTTCCCCGACGCGCTCTCTACTGCTCGCTGCTGCCAATGCATTCCCTGTGCTGTCCACTCATAAATCCAGTTACCACTGCGGTATCCCACCACGGTATCCAACAAAAGCTCATTACTCCGTACTGCCTGACTGGCAGAAATACGCGACAGGACTTCTTCTATCTCCCACGGATGAACACCACGCCAAATCCACATCAGGCGATTAATCGTGCGATACCAGCTATGGTTATTTCGTCCTTCCAGCGTGGACTGCGTATCCGGCATCGTATCCGTATCAATATGGTGAGTGCGCCGAATCAGCGTGGACGTTTCCTGATGTTTAAAAGAGGGCTTGAACAACGTTTCAGACAGGTTGGCTTGAACCACAACAGCCTCCATGGGTGTAAGCAACATTAGCGCATACAGACGCATCAGAGAGTGTAACCAACACCGAAGGGAGAAGACAAACGGTGATATCAATAAAACAAAAACAGACGACAACGCCCGGCATTACCGGGCGTTTTTATCAACAACGCAGGAGGCTTAGTTGCCAGATAAAGGCGGCATAAAGACCACGCCCATATCCCATGGCTGCTCAATCCAGGTATCTTGCGGAATATCAACGACATAGTCGTCAACCAGCGGTTTACCGGCAGGTTTGGCAAAAATGGTCACGAAGTATGCTTTGGGGTACATATCACGAATGGCTTGCGCCGTACCGCCGGTGTCCACCAGGTCATCGACAATGATAAAACCTTCACCATCACCCTCTGCACGTTTCAGCACTTTCATTTCACGCTGGCTATCATGGTCATAGCTAGAGATGCAAACAGTATCAACGTAGCGAATGCTCATTTCACGGGCCAGCAAGGATCCCGGTACCAAACCACCACGGCTAACGGCAATAATGCCTTTCCATTGTTCGGCTGGCAGTAAACGCTGCGCCAGTTTACGGGCATGGATTTGTAGCATATCCCAGGTTACGACGTACTTTTCGCTCATAAAATATATCCCGGCCAACGGTTAATTGGCTCAATTCGAGTCTGAGGGGGGAAAAAGGTTGCGCGAGATTATAAATATCCTACCGTATAAAAACCAGTATTTATCCCTATTTCCTCATTTCCTTATCCCCGCCAGAATCTTCTCCTCGAATACAGACATTCTCCCTTGCGGCGGGAAAGTGATACTCTATCTCATTGAGCCTGATTATTCGGGCAACAAACCATCACTTTCATCCTGTAGCGCCTCTCGCACCAACCGCGAAGAGCAGCCTGCTGAAAAGGAGACGTTAAATAGTGTCTGAATTGTCTCAGCTTTCCCCACAGCCGCTGTGGGACATTTTCGCCAAGATTTGTTCTATTCCACACCCTTCCTATCATGAAGAGGCGCTTGCCGCGCATATTATATCGTGGGCACAGGAACGCGGAATTCATACCGAACGGGATCAGATCGGAAATATTCTGCTGCGTAAGGCGGCTACTGCCGGGATGGAAAAACGTAAACCTGTCGTTCTCCAGGCGCATCTGGATATGGTGCCACAGAAGAACAGCGACACCGTGCATAACTTTGCCACCGATCCTATCCAGCCGTATGTTGATGGCGAATGGGTTAAAGCCCGTGGTACCACACTCGGTGCCGATAATGGCATCGGTTTGGCCTCGACATTGGCAGTGCTGACGGATAGTAATGTGGCACACGGGCCGCTGGAAGTTTTGCTGACCATGACGGAAGAAGCCGGCATGGACGGTGCTTTTGGTCTGCAACCGAACTGGTTACAGGGGGAAATTCTGATTAATACCGACTCAGAAGAAGAGGGTGAAATCTATATGGGTTGCGCCGGCGGTATTGATTTTCTCACCCGCTTACCACTCCAGCGAGAAGCCGTTCCGGCTGGCTATCAAACCCTGAAACTGACGATTAAAGGGCTGAAAGGCGGCCATTCCGGCTGTGATATCCATCACGGATTAGGCAACGCCAACAAGCTGCTGGCCCGTTTTCTGTCTGCGCAGGCCAGTGCGCTGGATCTGCGACTTATCGACCTGAATGGCGGCACCCTGCGCAATGCGATACCCCGCGAAGGTTTCGCCGCTCTGGCCGTGTCGGCAACCAATGCAGAGGCCTTGAAAATAGCAGTACAGCATTATCTGGTCGTACTGAAAAATGAGCTGTCAGCGGTAGAAAAAAATCTCACCATCCTGCTGGAACCCGTTGAAAACACATCGCTGGCATTAACGGCTGAGAGTCGTGACCGTTTCATCGCATTGTTGAACGTGATGCCTAATGGCGTCATTCGCATGAGTGATGAAATCAAGGGCGTGGTTGAAACTTCATTGAACGTGGGCGTGGTGGGCATGACCGACACACATGCAGAAATGCGTTGTCTGATTCGCTCGCTGGTAGATAGCGGTAAAGATTACGTGGTGGACATGATGACATCACTGGGCCAGTTGGCTGGTGCTCAAACCGTAGCCAAAGGCAGTTACCCCGGCTGGAAACCTGACGCCCATTCACCAGTAATGCATCTGGTGCGCGAAACCTACCAGAAACAATTCAACCGACTGCCAAACATCATGGTGATCCATGCTGGTCTGGAGTGTGGTTTGTTCAAAAAGCCGTATCCGAATATGGATATGGTCTCCATCGGGCCGACGATTACCGGCCCCCATTCACCAGATGAACAAGTACACATTGCCAGCGTAGGCCAGTACTGGACATTGTTAACCGAACTGCTGAAAGCCATTCCTGAGAAGCAGTAACCCATGATGTTTTAGTACGTTCAGGCAACATTGCCTGAACGTACCGTCGACACCGCGGAAACGCCAACCGCAGCGTCGAGCGTCCAGACATTGATTTGATCCTGTTTCCATCCCGTTTACCCGCTTATTCCCAGTCAAATACCAATTGTCGTTCGAGTTGCGGATCCATCAACGTCACGTGTAATCCCACCAACCGAACCCCGCGTGCTTCCCGCCGTTGTTCCCACGTTTGTCGTGCCAGTTTTACCAGATCCTGTTTATTCAATACCGGCCATACATGTTCCTGGGTGGTCTGACAGAAATCATTAAATTTAAGCTTCACACCTTGCCGAGCGATATGCAGATCCGGTTTTACCCGACTTAAACGCCCCTCCAGCTCCTGATAAAGTGTTTCAATCAGCGTTTCACAATCACCCCAGTCATAAATATCTTCCGCCAGCGTTTTTTCTACCCCAACAGATTTACGTAAACGATCGGGGGAAACCTGGCGTTCATCAATACCGTGGCACCGTTCCCATAGTATGTGGCCAAACTTGCCAAACGCCTTCAGTAGCTCAGGCAAGGCATAACGACGCACATCCGCACAGGTATGTAACCCCCGCTCTTCAAGCCGTCTGGCGGTCACTTTCCCTACACCGGGAATTTTCTCCAACGGCAATGCCAGCAGAAATGTCTCTACCCGATCTGGAACGATCACAAACTGGCCATTGGGTTTATTCTGCTCCGAAGCGACTTTCGCCAAAAACTTAATCGGTGCCACACCTGCCGATGCCGTGAGCTGTAATTCGTCATAAATTATCTGTCGGATCTCCTGCGCCATCAGGGTGGCAGATCCGTTGCAGTATGGGCTATAGGTTACATCCAGGTAGGCTTCATCCAGAGACAAAGGTTCGATCAATGAGGTATAGCGGGAAAAAATCTGCCGAATCTGCCGGGAGGTGGATTTGTACACCTCCATCCGACCAGGCAACAACACCAGATGCGGACAAAGTCGTAATGCGGTAGCCGTCGCCATCGCGCTGTGAACACCATAGCGGCGAGCCGGATAATTGGCGGTACAGATGACACCGCGCCGATCGGCACGGCCACCAATCGCCAGGGGAATGTCGCGTAAGCGCGGGTTATCGCGCATTTCTATCGCGGCATAAAAGCAATCCATATCCACATGAATGATTTTGCGCATACAGGCCTCTACAATGACGCTGTATAAAAATACAGTATCATTGTAGTGTTAGCAAGCGGACAACCGCTTAACCCGCACCGCTTCCCACGCGCGATTACTTCTTCATATAAGGCTTGAATGCTTCCGAATAACGCTCTTCAAAACCAGTGTCCGTTTTCACAATCATAAACACCGGGATATTCAACCGATTGGCAACTTCCAAACCGAGGTCCGGGCCAAAGACATCCAAGCCGGTAGCCAATCCGTCAGCCGTCATACAACGATTGGCCAATACCGTAATAGAGACCAGCCGGTGAGTGATAGGTCGCCCGGTATTAGGGTCAATAGTATGAGAATAACGAACACCATTAGCTTCGAAGTAATTTCGATAATCACCCGAAGTAGCAACTGCCATCTCTCCCGGTTCGATAATTTCCTGCACGCTTTGTCCGGATCCATAGTGAGGTTTTTCAATCGCAATATGCCAAGGCTTATTCTCGCCGTTATTACCCCGGGTGCGGACTTCACCGCCGATCTCTACCATATAATTATCAATATGCAGTGATTGTAGGTATTCAGCCACCACATCTACACCATATCCTTTGGCAATGGAGGACAGGTCAACGTACAACCCCGGAATATGCTTGATTAACGCATTACCATTAACACCCAGCTTATTCAGCCCGACCAGGGCACGCCGTTGTTCTAATTCGGCCTCACTCGGCACCTTATCTGGTCGGCCTTCCGGCCCGAAGCCCCACAGGTTGACCAATGGCCCCACGGTAATATCCAGTCCACCGCCGATCTGATGATTAATCCGAATCGCTTCCCGTACTACCTCTGCCGTGGCAGGAGACACCGGAAAAGGCTGGTTAACGGCCCGGCTCTGATTAAAACGACTGAGTTCGGACTGGGGAAGATAAGTTGACATCTGGTTATTAACCGTCTTCAGACGACTATCAATTTCAGCCTTAATAGTTTCAGGAGATGGCTGATCATCCTTACTGATATATTTGACGGAGTAAGATGTCCCCATCGTTTTGCCTTCCAGATTTTCCTGCTGAAGGCCGCCACACCCGGTTAATATCCAGACAATGGCTGCTAATCCCAGCCAGTTTTTGAGCGTTATTCGCACTTTTACCGTACTCCCCTCACTATCTGCTTCTTGCTCTGCACAGTGCTGTAAAATTAATCGCGACATCATACCAGCAGATTTGCTTCGACAAGGAATAAATCCCTTCTTGTCTATTTCTAAATTAGCGGCCTTTTTTATCACTATTTCCCTCTTGAATAAAATGAAAGCAATGATAATGTGATTGCGCTATAGACAAGGGAATACGGAACCATTAATAGGTACCGTATGTAATACTGCTACAATAATCAGGATTTACAATGTTAAAGATCGCGCTGTCATTTGCGATATTGTTTTTTTTGCCATCTATTGCCGTCACCAGCACAGCCAGTGAAGCCATACCGGTAACAAAAGAATTAAAACAACAGTTGCTAGGCTCCCCGGTTTATATCCAGATTTTTAAAGAAGAAAGAGTGTTAGAACTTTACGCTAAAGAGGGTAATGAATATCACTTGATACAAAGCTACCCAATTTGTAAATATTCTGGTGGACTTGGTCCGAAACGGATCGAAGGTGACTTAAAAAGCCCGGAAGGTTTTTATCAAATAGATTTGCATCAGCTAAATCCTGACAGCCATTACTATCGCGCCATTAATGTCGGTTTCCCTAACGAATACGATCGCGCACAAGGATATTCCGGCCGTTACCTGATGATCCACGGTGAGTGTGTTTCCATTGGCTGTTATGCCATGACCAACAAATATATCGATGAGATTTACACTTATGTCGAGCAGGCATTGCGTAATGGTCAGGAAAAAGTCGATTTGAACATTTATCCATTTCGGATGACGGAACAGAACATGCGACGTCATCGCGACTCGGCTTACATCAGTTTTTGGCGTCAATTGCAGCCGGGTTACGCCTATTTCAATCAGCATCATCAACCACCGGCTGTCACGGTATTCAACGGACACTATGTCATTAACCAACCGATTCAAGCCAGCCAGCCAGTGTCAAATTATGCGTTCACCAAAACGAAATAAGACAAACTCACCTGGCATGATTTGATGCCAGGTTTCGTTACCGGTAAGTGGCTGGGTCGCCAGTACGGTAACGACATCATTGGGTGACGTTTGCTGCTGGAAGTCAATTTCCACATCGTCATCCAGCAATGTCGCTTTACCAAAAGGCGCTCGGCGGGTAATCCAGTACAGACGAGTGGAACAGTATCCCATCACAAAATGCCCGTCCGACAACAGCATATTGAACACACCCTTTTCTCGTAGTTGCCCCGACAGACGGGCAATATAGCGAAATACCGCCGACCAGTTACCGGGAGTTCGCGGATAACGCTGCGACAATTGATGCAACAACCAGCAAAAGGCGTATTCGCTGTCCGTTTGCCCTATCGGACGAAATTGACCGGCTTTCAGACTACGGTACCCCTTCAACTGCCCGTTATGGGCGAATGTCCAGTTCCGCCCCCACAGCTCACGAGTAAACGGATGGGTATTTTCCAGCGCCACATTACCTCGGTTGGCTTGCCGAATATGGGAAACCACCGCACAGGATTTGATGGGATAGTTCTGCACCAGTTGTGCGATGGGTGAAGTAAAGCTGGGCAAAGGGTCCTTAAAGGTGCGACAACCGTTCCCTTCATAGAACGTAATTCCCCATCCATCACGGTGCGGTCCCGTCCGACCACCCCGCTGCATCAGACCGGTGAAGCTGAAACAGATATCAGTTGGGACATTGGCGCTCATCCCAAGCAACTCACACATGTTTGATTCCTTACCTCATCCACGCAATAGCCAACAATCAGTTCCCAACCATTTCCTTTTCGATCAGTTGAATCAGAATATGGATAGCCTTGATATGAATCTCCTGAATGCGATCTGCATAGCTCAAATGCGGCACACGAATTTCCACATCGGCAGTACCGGCCATTTTGCCGCCATCTTTCCCCGTCAGGGTAATAACTTTCATACGTTTGGCACGGGCGGCACTGATTGCCTTGATAATATTACCGGAGTTACCGGAAGTGGAGATCCCCAGCAAAACATCGCCTTCACGACCTAATGATTCGATATAACGGGAAAATACAAAATCATAACCAAAATCATTACTTACACAGGAAATATGACTGGGATCAGAAATGGCAATGGCCGGATAGCCTGGACGGTTTTCACGATAGCGCCCCGTCAGCTCTTCCGCAAAGTGCATGGCATCGCAATGCGATCCCCCATTCCCACAGGAAAATACCTTCCCACCGGCTTTAAAAGCATCAGCCAATAAGATAGCCGCATTTTGAATCGCCTGGATGTTGGCGTCATCATTCAAAAACGTATCCAGCGTTTCCGCTGCTTCTTTCAGCTCATTACGGATTAAGTCCTGATACATGGAATCCTCTCATTCAGTGACATCATGATCGTCCGTCAAGCAGTGTAGCGGATCCCCTAAACAGCGAGAAGCAGACAATTGCCAATTGCTGGCATTCCACATCAGGTGTGGAACGCCGGTAAGTTGTTTGTGAGTCACATTGTAATTGCGATGTAAACAGATTGATAAAAATAACAAAATAAACTAAAACCAAAAGGAGACTAGGGCAGGTCAGACCTCTTGATCTTCTGATCAACGACACCATCTGGAGACGCCGCTATGATCGCCGTCAGTATTCTACTTCTACTTATTCTTATCAGCGTGCTGTTTTACCACCGGTTAGCACTATGGCTGGGCTGCACACTGATATTAGCCTATTTTGCCAGCATGGCAGCGCTGAACATATGGTCTGTCTGGTCTCTGATCCCAGTGGTGATTCTGATGTTACCGTTCACGCTGCCTCCACTGCGTCGAAAACTGTTTTCAGCTCCCACGCTGCGCTGGTTTAAACAGGCCATGCCCCCCATGTCGAAAACCGAAAAAGAAGCCATTGATGCCGGAACAACCTGGTGGGAAGGCGATCTGTTTCAAGGCTCACCTGACTGGAAAAAACTGCATGCTTACCCACGTCCTGAGCTCACACCGGAAGAACAGGCATTCCTGAATGGCCCGGTAGAAGAAGCTTGCCGTATGGCCAATGACTTTGAAATTACTCATGAACGGGCCGATCTGCCGCCAGAATTGTGGGCATATCTAAAACAGCACCGTTTCTTCGCCATGATCATCAAAAAAAAGTATGGCGGACTGGAGTTTTCCGCTTATGCACAAGCCCAGGTGCTGCAAAAGCTGTCCGGTATTTCCGGTATCCTGGCTATCATTGTCGGGGTACCTAACTCACTAGGTCCAGGAGAACTACTACAGCATTACGGTACCGATAAGCAGCAGGATTATTACCTGCCCCGTCTGGCACGTGGCGAGGAGATCCCCTGTTTTGCCCTTACCAGCCCGGAAGCGGGTTCCGACGCCAGTGCTATCCCGGATGTCGGCGTGGTCTGTTATGGTCAATGGCAAGGCGAACAGATTCTGGGCATGCGCCTAACCTGGAACAAGCGCTATATCACGTTGGCACCAGTAGCCTCGGTATTGGGTCTGGCGTTTAAACTGTACGACCCGGATCATTTGCTGGGGGATGTGGATGACGTAGGGATTACCTGTGCCCTGATTCCCACCAACACGCCAGGAGTAAATATTGGCCGTCGTCATTTTCCGATGAACATTCCGTTCCAGAATGGCCCGACCCAGGGCGACAATGTTTTTGTACCGCTGGATTACATCATCGGCGGCCCACCGATGGCGGGTCAAGGCTGGCGTATGTTAATGGAGTGTCTGTCTGTCGGGCGCGGTATCACATTGCCTTCCAACGCAACCGGTACGCTGAAGACCGTTGCACTGGCGGTAGGCGCTTATGCCCATATCCGGCGCCAGTTCAAAGTGCCAATCGGTAAGATGGAAGGAATTGAAGAGCCGCTGGCGCGCATCGCCGGTAATGCCTATATGTTAGATGCCGCCGCCACGTTGATCACCAGCGGCATTATGCAGGGTGCCAAACCCGCCGTGCTATCCGCGATTGTGAAATATCATTGTACCCACCGTGCTCAGCGTTCAGTGATAGACGCGATGGACATCACCGGAGGTAAAGGCATCTGTCTGGGTCCATCCAACTTTGTGGCCCGCCATTATCAAGGGTCACCGATTGCCATTACGGTAGAGGGCGCCAACATCCTGACCCGCAGTATGATCATCTTTGGTCAAGGCGCCATCCGCTGCCATCCTTTTGTGTTGCAAGAGATGACGGCGGCACAGGATAACGACCTGAAGAACTTCGATCGGGCGCTGTTTGGTCATCTCGGTCATGTGGGCAGCAATAAAATCCGCAGTCTGTGGCTGGGCCTGACCGATGGACGTGCCAGTCGCGCCCCCGTCAACGATGTCACTCGCCGCTACTACCAGAAACTGAACCGGCTCAGTGCCAATATGGCGCTGCTGGCGGACGTTTCCATGGCCGTATTGGGTGGTAGTCTGAAACGTCGCGAACGCATATCAGCACGATTGGGCGATATTCTCAGCCAGCTTTATCTGGCTTCGGCCACACTGAAACGCTATGACGAAGAGGGGCGCCAGCCCGCTGACCTTCCACTGGTGCACTGGGGGGTACAGGATTGCCTTCATCAGGCGGAACACGCCATGAACGAGCTGCTGCGTAACTTTCCAAATCGCCTGGTGGCGGGTGTGTTGCGGGTGTTGATTTTCCCGCTCGGCCATACCTGCCCGGCACCGTCAGATCGTCTGGATCATCAGTTGGCCAAAATCCTGCAAACACCGTCAGCAACACGCTCCCGTCTGGGACGGGGCCAGTACCTGACGCCCAGCGAGCACAATCCGGCCGGGCAGCTGGAATCAGCATTGCAGGATATTCTGGCCGCAGAGCCAATTCATCAGCGCCTGTCCCAGGCGGCAGGCCATAGTCTGCCCTTTATGCGGCTGGATAAGCTGGCAGAACAAGGGCTGGTTGAAGGTACACTCTCAGAGGAAGAAGCCGAGATTCTCAACCGTGCGGAAATCAGCCGTCTGCGTTCCATCAACGTCGATGATTTTGCTCCGGACGCGCTGGCCAGCCAGAAACCGGCATCAACCCGGCATGATCCGTCCAGAGCAGAAATGGCCTGAATCGACACATGATCAGAATAACCGTTGTATTCTGATGCGTTTATCACCGTCGCCAGTGAGGGAGCAATCCCTCTTTGCCTTGCTTCACCTGCGATGAATGGTATTTCCATTTTTCATCCACAGAAAAAGCGCTAAGATAGCGCTATTCTGGTTTTTTATGACGATACTCTTATGGCCTATATCCCCAAGAATTATACAAAGCTGGAAAGCGGCTACCGTGAAAAAGCGCTGAAGCTGTTCCCGTGGGTATGCGGGCGCTGCTCACGTGAGTTTGTTTACTCCAATCTGCGTGAATTAACCGTGCACCATATCGATCACGATCACAGCAATAACCCGGAAGATGGCAGTAACTGGGAGTTACTCTGTCTGTATTGCCACGATAATGAACATTCCAAATATACTGATGCGCACCTGTATGGTTCGACGGTTATTGCTGGTGATGATCCTCAGAAAGACATTGGCGTCGCTACCCATAACCCGTTCGCCGATCTGAAAGCCATGCTGGATAAAGGCAAGAAATAGATGACGACTCGCTCTGGCGCGCCCGCGCCAGTCTCGCCGAATCAGACTGACTGCATTCGCCTTTCTGTCCGATCCAGTGACAAGCTGCCGCCCATTCAATAAGCTGCTGATTAACGTTCATAACGGATCTTGTGTCGCTGGGTTTGCCAATGCCTTATCCGCAGATCCCTGGTCTGTTTAGCGTCTTTGGTTATGGCTTGGTTGATCATGGAATCTAGCCATTTAAACGTCCAAACGTCTTGATTGCCAAATGCCGGCATCGTGCTATAGTGACAACGATAACAAACTTGAGTGACAAGCATCCGGTTTGCAGGAGTCCTTTTCAGCCATGAGCGCCGCATTAATTCCCGAAAGTAAACTACCCTCCCTTGGCACGACGATTTTTACCCAGATGAGCGCCCTGGCGCAGCAACATCAGGCGATTAACCTGTCACAGGGATTCCCGGATTTTGATGGTCCGGATTACCTGAAACAGCGTCTGGCCCACCATGTCAGTCAGGGAGCCAATCAGTACGCGCCAATGACCGGTGTTGCCCCATTACGCCAGGCCATTGCGGAAAAAACCGCCGCACTGTATGGCTGGCAGCCGGATGCCGACCACGAAGTCACGGTGACGGCAGGCGCGACAGAAGCGCTGTTTGCGGCTATTAGTGCGCTGGTACGTCCGGGTGGCTTTGATCCCAGCTACGACAGTTATGCGCCAGCCGTAACACTGGCTGGCGGCGTGCTAAAACGTCTGGCTTTGCAGCCCCCCACGTTCAAGGTGGACTGGACGCAGTTTACACAGTTGTTAAGTGATCGTACCCGAATGGTCATCCTCAATACGCCGCATAATCCCTCCGCCACGGTGTGGCAGCGGGATGATTTCCAGCAACTGTGGCAGGCCATTGCCGCACGGGAAATCTACGTATTGAGTGATGAAGTCTATGAACACATCTGTTTTGCCCGCGAAGGACACGCCAGCGTACTGGCACACCCACAGCTGCGTCAGCGGGCGATTGCGGTTTCCTCATTCGGTAAAACCTTTCACATGACAGGCTGGAAAGTCGGTTATTGTGTCGCGCCTGCGGCGCTGAGCGCCGAAGTGCGCAAAGTTCACCAGTACCTGACGTTCTCCGTCAATACGCCGGCACAGTTGGCGATTGCCGACATGCTGCAACAACAACCTCAGCACTGGCGCAGTCTGTCGGATTTCTACCGTGATCGTCGCGACCATTTTATCAACGCGCTTGCGGCTAGTCGTTTTGACGTTTTGCCTTGTGAAGGCACCTATTTCCTGCTGGCAGACTATCGCGCTATTTCCTATCAGGACGATGTCAGCTTCTGCCGTTGGCTAACCGAGCATGTTGGCGTAGCCGCCATTCCACTGTCGGTATTCTGTGCCGAATCGTTCCCTCACACGTTGATTAGGCTATGCTTTGCTAAACAGGAAATGACATTGGATATTGCCGCGGAGCGCTTATGTCAACTTTAAAAATTACACTATTACAACAGCCCCTGGCCTGGATGGACGGTGCCGCCAACCTGCACCATTTTGACACGCTGCTAGGAGAGATTACCGGACGCGATCTGATCATTCTCCCGGAGATGTTTACCACCGGTTTCGCGATGGAAGCGGCGGAAAGCAGTCTGGAACAGACAGCGGTAGAAAGCTGGCTACTACAGTGGGCACAACACAATAACGCCATGATCGGCGGCAGTGTGGCGGTGAATACGATAAAGGGTGCGGTGAACCGTTTTTTGCTGGCTGACCCGAATGGCAAGGTCTATCAGTACGATAAACGCCATCTGTTCCGTATGGCGAACGAAGATCAGTATTATCATGCCGGTCGGGATCGGGAAATTATTGAATGGCGCGGCTGGCGCATCATGCCGCTGATTTGCTATGACCTGCGCTTTCCGGTTTGGTCGCGCAACCATCAGGATTATGATCTGGCGCTGTATGTGGCCAACTGGCCAGCGCCACGCGCATCCCATTGGAAAACGCTGCTGGCAGCGCGGGCAATTGAGAATCAGGCTTATATTGCTGGTTGTAATCGTGTCGGCAGCGATGAAAATGGTCACAATTATCAGGGCGATAGTCTGGTCATCGATGCATTAGGCAATATACTGGCTTCCGCACCGGAAAATCAGCCCGCCCGTATTGACGCCGAACTGTCGCTGGAGGCACTTCAAAGCTACCGCGAAGCCTTCCCAGCCTGGCGCGATGCCGACAAGTTCAGTCTGTGAATACACCAGAGCGCATCGTAAAAATAGCGATGAAAAGCGCGCTTTTCATCGCATCAACCACAATATTCATTTATCGATAACTGAGTACCGTTTGCAGCAGCGCCTGTAGCGCCAGCGCCACATCCTCCATCATGACGGATTCATCTGGATGATGGCTGATCCCACCCCGACAGCGCACAAACAGCATCCCCACCGGCCAACGTTCGGCAATCGCAATGGCATCATGCCCGGCGCCACTCGGCAACAGCAGAGTCGTACCCTGCACTTGCTCCACCGCCGCAGATAAACGCCGTTGTAATTGTGCGTCACAACCTGTGGCCGCGATGCGGTAATACTCGTCTGAGGTAAAATCACAGCCGCGCAGATGGGCGATATCATGGGCCAGTATCAACAACCGCTGTAACAGCGCATCCAGCGCGTTATCTTCCGGGCCACGAATATCCAGTGTCAGCCGCACTTCACCAGGGATCACATTGGCCGCTCCCGGCAGACATTGCAGCGTACCAAAGGTCGCCACCAGATAAGGATCACTGGCTTTGGTGATCTGCTCAGCCTCTGCCATCCAGACGGCGGCGGCGGCCAGAGCGTCCTGACGCTGTGACATCGGCACCGTTCCCGCATGCCCTGCTTGTCCGATAAACGTACAGTTTAACCGTCGGGCACCATTAATCGCGGTCACGACGCCCAATGCCAGCCCGGCCTGTTCCAGACATGGGCCCTGTTCAATATGCAACTCCAGATAGGCAATGATGTCTCTCGCCGGACGCGCCGCCTGCGCGATAGCGTCAGCATCCAACCCCGATGACTGTAGTGCCTGCGCCACCGTAATACCTTCCGCGTCCGCACGCGACAGCCAGCCATCCGGCCAGGTTCCGGTCAACCCCCGACTGCCGAGCAGTGTGATACCGAAACGGGTACCTTCTTCATCACCAAACCCGACAATTTCCAGCGCCACCGGCAACCGGATCTCGCGTTGGTGCAAATAGCGCACGGTTTCAATGGCCGTCAACACACCGAGCATACCGTCGTAGCGTCCAGCATTGCGCACCGTATCCAGATGTGATCCCAGCAACAATGCAGGGGCATCGGGCACGACGCCTTCATAACGGCCGCAGATATTGCCTACGCTGTCCTGCCAGACCCGCATACCTGCATCACGCATCCACTCGCCCACTTGCTGATTAGCGCGCAGATGCTCCGGCGACAGGTAGACCCGGGTCAGTTGCCCGGCGGTTTCGCTGATTTCCGCCAGCGAATCACAGCGGGACATCACCTGCTGCACGGCAACCTGAGCGTCGGTAACCGTCATCAGTACCGCACTCATGCGCGGTCCTCGTGGCTGGCGTAGACATCCCAGGCGGCCTGCAATGCCGCGCCCTGAACCGTGCTGAAACCCAGCCGGTTCAATACCGCTTCCAGCGCGGTCAACGTCTGCATCACACAATCCTTGCGGGCGTTGTAACCCATAGTACCGATGCGCCAAATCTTACCCTGTAACGGCCCAAATGACGTGCCGATCTCAATGGCGAAATCCTCTAGCAGCAGCTTGCGTACCTGCTCACCATGAATGCCAGCGGGGATCACCACGCCGAGTACGTTACTCATTTTGTGGCGAATATCGCCATAAGGTGCCAACCCCATGCCCTGAATACCCGCCAGCAGCGCATTACCCTGTAATTCATGGCGATCGATACACGCCTGCAAGCCCTCTTCCAGAATAACGCGGGCGCATTCACGGGCCGCGAACAGCATGCTGGTGGCTTCAGTATGATGATTGAGACGCTCCGGCCCCCAATAATCCATGATCATGCCGAGGTCAAAATAGTTGGAATAGATCATCTCATCGTCACCATCCTGATGCGATGCGGTACGGATCCCCTGTTCGACGCATTTACGCTGGCGGATCACTGCTTCCATCCGCGAACTAAGGGTGACAGGCGCACTGCCGGACGGTCCGCCCAGACACTTCTGCAATCCGGCGGAAACGGCATCCAATCCCCAGGCGTCGGTTTCCAGCGGGTTACCGCCGAACGACGCCGTGGCATCGGTATAGAACAGAACATTGTGGCGACGGCAGATCGCACCCAATTCCATCAGCGGTTGCAGCATCGTCGTGGAGGTATCACCCTGAACCGTCAGCAGCAGGCGTGGTTTCACCCGTTTAATCGCATCTTCAATCTGATCCGGCGTAAACACGTCACCCCACGCCGCCTCAATGGTATGCACCTCGGCGCGGCAACGACGAGCAATCTCACACAGCAGATGACCAAATCGGCCAAAGACCGGTACCAGCACCCGGTCACCCGGTCGGATGGCTGAAATCAGAACCGCTTCAATCCCCGAACGAGAAGTCCCGTCCACCAGCATGGTCCAACGGTTTTCGGTACGGAACAGTTGGCGATACAGCACCATGACCTGATTCATGTATTCCGTCATCGCCGGATCGTACTGCCCCACCAACTGACTGGCCATCGCCCGCAACACACGCGGATCGGCATTGATTGGCCCCGGCCCCATCAGCAAACGGTGTGGCGGATTGATCTGCGCAAACAGGTCATTACTCATTGTGATTAACTCCTGATGTCGTTTAATTCATTGAAACAGCCATGTCGGATGACCTATTTCCGTCACTCCTGCGTGAGGCAGGTATCCATCCCAAACACGGTACTCAACTTGCGGTTAGTTCTTCGCCTTTCGGGAATGACGATGGTGTCAGGCCTCCTTCAGTCCCCGAACGGAAGCGATAAACTGTTTAAGCTCGGCAGTTTGTGGGCGGGCAAACAATTCATGTCCTTTACCCTGTTCCCACACTGTGCCCTGATGCATAAACACCACCCGGTCGCCTATTTCACGAGCAAAGTTCATTTCATGCGTGACCAGAATCAGCGTCATGCCTTCGGCAGCCAGTTGCTCCAGCACTTTCAGCACTTCTCCCACCAGTTCCGGGTCCAGCGCCGAGGTAATCTCATCGCACAACAACACTTTCGGATTCATTGCCAACGCCCGGGCAATCGCCACCCGCTGCTGCTGACCGCCGGAGAGGTTGCCGGGGTAATAATCCATCCGGTCGCCCAGACCAACTTTATTCAACATCTGTGCGCCCAGCTCGCGGCATTCTGCCGCGTTTTTACCCAACACCAGACGCGGTGCCAGCATGACGTTTTCCAACGCGCTCATATGTGGGAACAGATTAAAATTCTGGAAGATCATGCCAACCGAACGGCTGATGTCTCGCGCCTGGGACTCCCGATCCGTGATGGTCATTCCACCCAGTTTGATGCTGCCTTCCTGATAGCCTTCCAACCCGTTGATGCAACGCAGTAATGTGCTTTTTCCTGAGCCGCTGCGACCGATGATGAAAACGACCTCCCCTATGTCGATATCCAGATCCACACCTTTTAACACGTGGTTCTGACCATAATATTTATGAACCTGATTAATGGTGATGAGCGGCATTGAATTTCCTCTCCAGATAATGGCTGTAATAAGACAAGGGGTAACACATCAGGAAGTATCCCAACGCCACCAGACCAAATACTTCAAACGGTTGATAAGTCACGTTATTCAGCATAGTGCCGGCTTTGGTCAATTCGACAAAACCGATGATCGATGCCAGCGCTGTTCCTTTGATGACCTGTACCGAAAAGCCAACCGTCGGCGCAATGGCGATACGCATGGCCTGTGGTGCCACAACCCGGCTCAGCGTCTGCCAAAAGGTCAGCCCCAGGCAGCGAGAAGCTTCCCACTGCCCTTTCGGCAGCGCCTGCACGCTGGCATACCAGATATCCACCAGAAACGCGCTGGTGAACAGCGTCAGCGCCAGTGCCGCGGCCACCCACGGGCTAACGTTAATGCCAAACAATCCCAGGCCGAAAAAAGCCAGAAACAGTTGCATCAGCAACGGCGTTCCCTGGAACAGCTCGGTATACAGTCGAATCAGACGCAACGGCCATACACGTTTAGTCAAACGCAACAACAACAGTGGGAGTGTCACCAGCACACCGCCAAAAAAAGCGGTCAGCGATAACAGTAATGTCCAGCGTGCGGCCAGCAGCAGATTGCGCACGATGTCCCAGTCAGTAAATGTCGCCATCAAGCCGGACTCCTCAAAAAACGTCTCCCGACCAGCAACAGCAACTGACGCATCAGTATTGACAGCGCTAAATAGATAAGCGTGGTCACCGAATACACCTCAAAACTGAGAAAGGTTCGAGACTGAATCAAACTGGCGGCGAAGGTCAGCTCTTCGTAAGACACCTGAGACACCACCGAGGAACCCAGCATTACGATGATGCACTGACTGACCAGCGCCGGATAAATACGTTGCAGAGCGGGCGGCAGAATCACCCGCAGAAAAGTCTGGGTGCGGCTCAGGCCCAATACCCGCGCCGCTTCCCACTGACCTTTCGGCGTGACCTGGATACCTGCGCGGATGATTTCCGTACTGTAAGCACCCAGATTAATTAACATCGCCAACAGCGCGGCCTGTCCGGCATTGAGCTTAAGCCCCAATCCTGGCAGCCCGAACACGATAAAAAACAGTTGCACCACAAACGGCGTATTACGGATCACTTCGACGTAAACGCCCCACAGACGGCTGGCAATATTGGGTTTGCCACTGCGTAACGCCGCACCACAGATACCGATGGCGATCCCACCTACGGTTGCCATGGCCGTCAGCTCAATCGTGACCCACAATCCAGCCAGCAATTCCGGCCAGTATGGCCACAGCGCAGCAAAATTAAGCTGATAGGTCATGGCTCCTCCTTACGCGCCCAGATTGGCTGGTAGCGGTGCCTTCATCCACTTTTCTGACAGGCTGTTCAGGGTGTTATCTTTTATCGCTTTCTCAATCAAGCTGTTAACTTTGGCTTTCAATGCCGGTTCCCCTTTTCTCATACCAATAAAGCAAGGCGAGTCTTTCAGCATGAATTTCGCTACCGGAGCCTTGGTGGGGTTTTTCTCGGCAATCGCAGCGATAACCAGATTACCGGTTGCCACATATTCCACCTGCCCGGACAGATAGGCCGACAATGTGGTGTTATTGTCTTCATAACGTTTAATCGTCGCCGTCTTGGGCGCGATATTACTCAATACCATGTCTTCCACTGCGCCGCGGGTAACACCGATACTCTTGCCCTGCAAAGTGGCTGGTGAACTGACATCGCCGGTTTTCGGGCCGAAGACACCCAGGAAGAACGGCGCATAAGCCCGGCTAAAATCAATGACTTTTTCCCGTTCGGCATTTTTACCCAGACTGGAGATCACCAGATCTACCTTATTGGTTTGCAGATACGGGATACGATTAGCACTGCTTACCGGCACCAGCTGCAACTTTAGTTTCATTTCTTTGGCCAGATAACGGGCAACATCAATATCGTAGCCTTGTGGTTGCAAATCGGTTCCCACAGAGCCAAACGGCGGGAAATCCTGCGGTATTGCTACACGCAGTACGCCATGTTGTTCAATATCCTTTAACTGGTCAGCCATTACGCTGCCTGCCTGGGCCATCAACAGTGCTGCGCCTACTATTGCTAAAAAACGTTTTTTGATGCTCATCGCGTTTGCCCCTGGTTACGTTAGTATGAAACAAAAGGTTCTCAAAAATAAACAACTGAAACTATCGTTACAATGAAAAGCAATATGTGTGCCAGATATAAAACAGAGGGAAAGCGTATAACGTCAGTGTGCTCCGCCAAAACGTGGAATAGCCATGAAATAGTAGTAAAAATTGATATAACATCATGTTTTAACGGACATGGACATATGTAGAGACTCAGTGTATCAACCGCCTAACATAACCTATCTTCAGGCGATATCGCTGATACCAGCGGGAGATAAACCGGATAAGACACGCACAATAACAGAGCACAAAACGGGGAAACAATTGCACTACAATGAAACAACCGCACCAAAATGGATCATCATTGCTGCGATCTTATCGCTGTTCCAGTTCATCCAGTCGCTGGTAAAGATCCGCTATCTGGTGAATATGCTGGCGACCATCACGCAACATGTCGTGCAATAATGCATTGCTGATCAAATTCGCCAGACTCATGGCGGAGGCATAGCTGTCAAAGGCTGACACACTGTCCAGCGGTGCACACAACGTCCAGTTGGCAAAGGGCTGCAACGTATGAGCCTGGGGCTCGCACAACAGTAATACCGGCACCCGGTTATCCTGCAACTGCTTGAGTAATGGCTGAATTAAGCGTGGACGCCGCCGAAACGCGACAACAATCACCACATCCTGCGCATTCAGGTCCACCAACTCTTCAGAGAGCGTTTGTCCCGGTTGGGTAAGTAACAGTACCTGCGGGCGGATTTGTAACAGTTGCTGGCGTAGATGCAGCGCCACCGGATAGCTGTTACGCAACCCGATAATACAAACGCGCTGTGCCTGCTGTAATGCGGCAATCACGGTGCCAAACGGCACTGGATCAATCTGGTTCACCCATTGCGTCAGGTTCGCCATCTCCTGCTTGTAATGGCGTGCCAGCAATGTATTGCCCTGTACCGCATCACGGTTATCCGTTAACGGCATACCGCTCTGGCGCAAAGTACGCAGTTCATCGCGCATCTCCCGGTAGCTGGGATACCCCAGACGGCGGAATAACCGGCTGACGGTCGCTTTCGACACACCGCTCAACCGCGCCAGCTCCGCGCTGTTATAGCTAATAAGGTCATCGAAATGATCAAAAATAAACGCGGCCACCCGTTGTTCCTGCGGGGAGAGTTCACTGTACTGACTGCGCAACCGCTCATCAATCTGCTTCATGCCTGCCTCTGTAACTTTCGTTTCAGCCGTATCATCTTGTTGCACCATATCATAAAGCGTTGCGTATACGGCAAGTGGAAAAAGATGGAACGGGTTTTGCTTTACCCCGGACACCCTACAACCACAACGCTCCGTGAGATTAGAAAAAATGATGCAAAGTAATATTGCCCCATCGGGGATGGCGGTAACACCACATCACCTGGCGAGCACCACCGCGCAAACCATTCTGCGGGAAGGTGGTAACGCCATTGAAGCAATGGTGGCCGCCGCTGCGGCTATCGCGGTGGTATATCCACATATGAACAGTCTGGGTGGCGACGGCTTCTGGTTGATTGTGCCACCAGAAGGCGAGCCTATCGCCATTGATGCCAGCGGAAGCGCCGGTTCACTGGCTAACCGGGCACTGTATGCCGGTGAAACACATATTCCGCACCGAGGCCCGAAAGCAGCACTGACCGTGGCGGGGACGATTGGCGGTTGGCAGGAAGCATTGGCCTGTTCAGCTGAAATGGGCGGCAAGCCGCTGCCGTTGTCGCGCTTGCTGGCCGATGCTATTCGCTATGCCCGTGAGGGAATTCCTGTCACCCAGTCGCAGGAAGACGCATTGACCAGTCGTTATCATGAACTCAACGATTTCCCGGCGTTTTGTCAGATGTTTCTACCCGAGGGAACGATCCCTCGCACCGGTAGCCGCTTCATTCAGTCCGATCTGGCTCACACCCTGACCCAGCTGGCCGAAGACGGGCTGGACAGTTTTTACCATGGTGCTCTGGCGCGCCGTATGGCACAGCAAATGGCACAACTGGGCATGCCTATCACTGCTGATGATCTGGCCGGCTATCACGCTCGCCGTACCACGCCATTACGGTTAGCACACAGCCGGGGAGAAATTTTCAACCTCGCCCCCCCGACGCAAGGACTGGTTTCCCTGGCGATCCTCGGTATTACCGACCGTCTGGAAATAGCAGATCAAAGCGACAGCCAGACCGTGCACCGTATTGTAGAAGCCACCAAGCTGGCATTCGGTCTGCGTGACCGTTTTATCACCGATCCACGCTACATCACTCAGGATGTTCAAAGCCTGCTGGAAAGCCACCATCTCAATACGCTGAGCCAGCGAGTCAATACCCGTGCCGCCGCACCATGGGGCGAGGGGAAAGGTCCTGGCGACACGGTATGGATGGGGGTTTGCGATCGTAACGGACTGGCGGTGTCTTTTATCCAGAGCATTTATCACGAATTTGGCAGTGGCATAGTGCTGCCAGGAACAGGCGTGTTATGGCAGAACCGCGGCGCGTCTTTCAGCCTTGATCCTCATCATCTGCTGGCGCTGGAACCGGGCAAGCAACCGTTCCATACCCTGAATCCCGCCGCCGCCCGTCTGTCAGACGGCCGTACGATGGTTTACGGTTCAATGGGTGGCGACGGTCAGCCACAAACGCAGGCCGCGCTGTTTATCCGTCATGTCGTGCAGGGTTTACCACTGCAACAGGCAATTACCGCCCCGCGCTGGCTGCTCGGCCGCACCTGGGGTCAATCCACCGATACCCTCAAGCTGGAAGACCGCTTTACTCCCGCGACAGTAGACGCACTACGCACACTGGGACATGACGTGGAACTACTCCCCGGTTTCAGTGAAACCGTTGGTCACGCTGGCGCCATTGTGCGTCACGTTAATGGCATGCTGGAAGGCGCATTTGATCCCCGGAGCAACGGCAGTGCCGCCGGCTTTTAATCGCATCATCCTCAGGAGGCTAACCGAATCATGAGTAATCAACATATTGATAACGCGGCACTTTGTACTTATCTGGAACAGATGGAAACACTGCTGACGTTGACGCTGGATGACGCCCGTCGCCAGGAATTACAACGCCAGTTCAGCCGTATCGCGGCGATGGCGCAGCCATTGATGGACTACCCTCTTGATGGTCGGCAGGAAGTCGCCGGAGTGTATCAGCCATGAATCATCCCGGTCAGTTATCCATTCGCCAGTTGCGTGAACTGCTGGTCCGCGGTGAGCTGTCGGCTCAGGAAATTGCCCGACAGACGCTGGCGAACATTGAATACGATAACCCAACGCTTAACGCCTACACCCACATTACCTACCAGCGCATACTGGACGAAGCCGATCGTCTCGACCAGCAACGGCGTCAGGGGGATCCATTGCCACCGTTGGCCGGCGTGCCCTATGCAGTGAAAAACCTGTTTGATGTCGCGGGTGAAACCACACTGGCGGGTGCCAAATTGTTCAGCCGACGCCCGCCCGCCGCACAAGATGCGTTTGCCGTGCGCCAACTTGCCGGACAGGGCGCGCTACTTTCCGGCTTGCTCAATATGGATGCCTACGCCTACGGTTTTACCACCGAAAACAGCCACTACGGTGCAACCCACAATCCGCATGATGTGACGCGCATCGCGGGAGGATCATCCGGCGGCTCGGCAGCAGCAGTGGCAGCCGGGCTGGTCAATTTTTCCCTCGGCAGCGACACCAATGGCTCCATCCGCGTCCCGGCGTCACTGTGCGGTATCTTTGGCCTCAAGCCCACGTTCGGCCGGCTTTCCCGCAGCGGTACACAACCGTTTGTCGCCAGCCTGGACCACATTGGTCCGCTGGCCCGCAGTACCGAAGACCTGGCTCAGGTGTTTGATGTACTACAAGGCGCGGATGCCGCGGATCGTTTTCAGGCATCACAATCCTCGCTGAACACCTACGGACAATTGTCCGCAGAACAACCGCTGCGTTGCAAGGTGCTGGACGGTTATTTTGCCGACTGGTGTGACGATCACGCTAAAACCGCGGTACAACAGGTGGCGAATGCGCTCAATGCCGCAGATGAAGTGACGTTGGCGCAAGCCGCTCTGGCACGTACCGCCGCGTTTATCCTCTCCGCCAGCGAGGGCGGTAATCAGTACCTCCCAGCGTTGCGCACCACACCAGACCTGTTTGAACCGCTGTCACGGGAACGTCTACTGGCCGGCGCGATGATCCCGGCGGTCTGGTATGTACAAGCGCAGCGTTTTCGCGATCACTTCCGCCAGCAGGTACTGCCGCTGTTTGAGCATACCGATGTACTGATTGCCCCGGCCACACCCTGTCCGGCGACACGAATCGGTCAGGAAACCATGCATATCAACAACGAGGATTTACCTATCCGCGCCAGCATGGGCATGCTCACACAACCGATATCCTTTCTCGGTCTGCCTGTTGTCACCGTACCGCTGGCGACCACGTGCGGTCTGCCCATCGGCGTACAGCTAATTGCCGCCCCCTGGCGGGAAGATATAGCACTACGGGCGGCATGGCAGTTGGAACAACAAGGTATTGCACGAGTATTGCCCCCAGCGGCTCAATTATCATAAACACGGAATATCACCATGAAGTTGAATGACATCAATCTCCCCGACGTACTGATGGACGTCACCACTGCCTTTTATCGCTATGAAAAAGCCCTCACCGGCAATGATATTGAGGTGCTGGATGAATTATTCTGGCACGATGCTCGCACCGTACGTTACGGCGCGTCCGAGAATCTGTACGGTATTGAACAGATTCGCGATTTTCGCGCCACACGCCCATCAGCAGGGCTGGACCGACAATTACAAAATACGGTAATCACCACCTATGGTCAGGATATGGCCGTCGCCAGCACGGAGTTCCGCCGGGCAGGAACAGAGAAGATTGGCCGTCAGATGCAGACCTGGATCAGAACCGAACAAGGCTGGCGCATTGTAGCGGCACATGTGAGTGTGATGGCGTGACAGAAGGATAAGCGGGAAAATACACAGGGCGAGGCTCACGTCACAACACCTCACCTTTTGCATCCACCCACAACACATCCTGCAATCAGCCCTGATACGGATGCTGATCACGCCAGTGCTCGGCAATATCCTGACGGCGACAGATCCACACCCGATCATGCTGCTGGATGTAATCGAGGAAACGCTGCAACGCCCGGAAGCGGCCCGGTCGTCCTAACAGACGACAGTGCATGCCAATCGATAGCATTTTGGGCGCGTCTTCACCTTCGGCGTACAACACATCAAAGCTGTCTTTCAGATAGGTAAAGAACTGGTCGCCACTGTTGAAGCCCTGTGGCGAGGCAAAACGCATATCGTTGGTTTCCAGTGTATAAGGCACTATCAAGTGCGGTTGAGTCTCGCCATCGGCGCGCGCCACCGGCATCCAGAACGGCAGATCATCGCCATAGTAATCACTGTCATACAGAAAACCACCTTGCTCGACCACCAGTTGGCGGGTATTGGGACTGTCGCGCCCGGTGTACCAGCCTAGCGGCGGATGGCCAAATAGCGCGGTCAGCACTTCCACCGCCTGCCGCATATGCTGACGTTCGATGTCAATATCCATACCCTGATAGTGGATCCAGCGCCAACCGTGGCTTACCACATCGTAACCGGCAGATGTGATCGCCTCGACCACTGCCGGATTACGCACCAGCGCCATTGCCACGCCAAAAATGGTGAGTGGCAGTCCACGGCGCTGAAACTCCTGATGAATGCGCCAGAAACCGGCTCTGGGGCCATATTCATATAACGAGTCCATCGACATATGCCGCGCCGGATAACTGGCCGCGCCAATGATATCGGAAAGAAACTGTTCAGACCCAGCATCACCATGCAACACATTATTTTCCGCACCTTCCTCGTAGTTCAGCACGAACTGCACCGCAATCCGCGCCTGTCCCGGCCAGTTGGCATGGGGCGGCTTACCGGCATAACCGATTAAATCCCGTGGATAATGGTCATCAAATCCCTCAGTCATCCACGTTGGTGATGTCTTCATTACGCTATTCCTCTATTTGCTGCGTTACTGTAACTGGCTGAATATGCCCGTCAGCGGTTTAGCGAGCGGATAATCAAGATCACCCCGTTTGCTGGTGGTCAGTCCCAGCGCCGCAAGTGACTCAAGCAACTTGATGGCGGCACTGACGCCATCGATCACCGGAATCCCCAGTTCCTGCGTCAACTCCATGGCCAGATCCGCCATACCGCCACAGCCCAGCACGATGGCTCCGGATCCATCTTTATGCATAGATTGTATACAAAGCTCCCGGACCTTCTGTTGCGCCAGGCCCTGGCCATCTTCCAGCGCCAGCACTGGCAGATCGATGGCATGCAGTGCCGCGCAATGGTGCTCAAAACCGTAACGCTGTAATAAATGGCGGGCAATAATCAACGTGCGCGGCAGCGTAGTGACGATGGAAAAACGCGTCGCCACCAGCGTTGCCATATGCATAGCCGCTTCTGCAATACCTATCACCGGGGCACTGGCCAGTTCCCGCGCAGCTAGCAATCCCGGATCACCAAAACAGGCAATAACATGACCATCAACGCCCTGGGTTTTCCCCTGTTTGATTTGCTCCAGCACACCGATGGCGGCAATGGCTTCATCAAAGTGGCCCTCAATGGAAGGTGCCCCCTGCGAAGGACAGACGGCGATAATTTCAGTACCTATTGCGGCCACTCGCCGTGCCGCCGTGCCGATGGTTTCAGTCATTGCCAAGCTGGTATTGGGGTTGATCACTTGAATGACACGCCCATTCATGCCTTTTTCTCCCCGACTTTGCCAAACAGACGGGCAAAATCCGGCACATTTTCACTATTTTGATCAAAACGTAAGCTGGCAACGATATCGCTGAAATGCTGCTGCATCTCTGCCGACAACGCCGGAACATCCCCTTGCTGCAACAGATCCAGCAAAGTGTGGTGATCATGACAGCGGCAGCCCTGCTGCCAGGGTGCGCCATAGGCGGCAATCACCAGTGACGAACGGAGGGTAAGTTGCGACACCAAACCCGTCAGCACAGTATTGCCCGAGACCGCTTGCAGTTGAATGTGAAATGCGGCGGAGAGTCGTATGGCTTCCGGTCCATTCTGCGCCTGATGAGCCTGTTGTTCGGACTGCACCAGCTTTTCCAGCGCCACCCGATGCGTGGGTTGGCAGTGCGCCACCACCTGTGGCAGGTTGGAACACTCCAGCAAACTACGGGTCTGAAAGATCTCTCGCGCGTCGTCTACTGTAGGCGTGGCTACCTGTGCACCACGTTTGGGCGTTAACGTGATCATTTGCACTGTCGCAAGACGCTGTAATACTTTTCGAATCCCGGTACGGCTAACGTCAAAAACGTCGGCCAGCGCCTCCTCCGGCAATTTCGTTCCCGGCAATAACTGATGCTCAACAATGGCATTCAATAACGCGTGATAAATAACGTCATCTTTTTGTTGAAAAAACGTATCTCTTTCAAGTCCATAAGTCTGATTCATAGGTTTGTCCCGTCGCCACGTCATCGCTAAATCGTATACATAAAAACAATAAATTGTATACAAAAAATCTCTCTCTGGCCCAATTCCTGCAATATCTCATTACATACACCGAGGTCATCTATTTCACGATCGCAGTCAAGAGGAGCAGATTCCATGCCAGAAAATAATACGTTAGCCAATGACACCCAGGCACATTACAGCCCCAGACTGTGTAATACGGATCTGGCCCCGACGCGCGTCCAAAACTGGTCCTGGTACAACATTTTTTCGTTCTGGATGTCGGATGTACACAGCATGGGAGGTTATGTAGTAGCCGCCAGCTTCTTCACGTTAGGTCTGGCCAGTTGGCAGGTTCTGTTATGCCTGCTGATAGGTATTTGTATCGTACAACTGTGCGCCAATCTGGTAGCCAAACCCAGCCAGATGAGCGGCGTACCTTATGCGGTAGTTTGTCGTCAGGCTTTTGGCGTGTTTGGCGCCAACATCCCGGCGGTTATTCGTGGCCTGATCGCCTTCGCCTGGTATGGCATTCAGACCTATCTGGCTGCCAACGCCTTGATGCTGGTGCTACTGAAGTTCTATCCGACCCTCACGCCGCTAACGCAGAATCACTGGCTTGGCTTGTCGGCACTGGGCTGGATCTGTTTTGGCATCATGTGGTTCCTGCAAGCAATGGTGTTCTGGCACGGCATGAGCGCTATCAAGCGCTTTATTGATGTCGCCGGTCCGGCGGTCTACATAGTGATGCTATCGCTGGCCGGTTGGATTATCTACAAAACCGGTCTGGAAAATATCTCTTTTACTCTCGCCAGCAAAACCCTCACAACCGGAGAACAGACGTGGCAAATGATCACCGCGACCGCGCTGGTCGTCTCTTACTTCTCCGGCCCGTTGCTGAACTTCGGCGATTTTGCCCGTTATGGCAAAAACATGCAGGAAATCCGACGCGGTAACCGCTGGGGTTTACCGTTTAACTTCTTGCTGTTTTCCATCGTTACCGTGGTGATTGTCTCTGGCACCCAGTCACTGTTCGGACAGATGATTACCGACCCGATTGAAACGGTTAGTCGTGTAGGCAATAGCGTAGCGGTAGCGCTCGGTCTGCTGACCATGATCGTGGCGACCATCGGCATCAATATCGTGGCAAACTTTGTTTCCCCGGCGTTTGATTTTTCCAACTGTTCACCGCAACGCATCAGCTTCCGTACCGGCGGCATGATCGCCGCCGTAGGTTCCGTCCTGCTGACACCGTGGAACCTGTTTCAGTCACCGGAACTGATTCACTACACGCTGGATGTACTCGGTGCCTTTATCGGCCCACTGTTTGGCATTCTGCTGGCGGACTTTTACCTGATTAAAGGCGCCAAGATCCATGTGGATGATCTGTTCGACGCTACGCCGACCGGTCGTTATTGGTATCGCAACGGCTTTAATCCCAATGCGGTTCTGGCGCTGATCCCGGCGGTCGCTATCGGTTTGATCATCAGCTTCATCCCGGCCTGGCATGCAGTAGCTAATTTCAGTTGGTTCATCGGCACATTTCTGGGTGCCAGTTGCTATCGTTATCTGGCGCGTCATGAACACGCGGTAAAAACCAGCGCCACTGCAATGCGTGGGTTGTTATTGCGCAAGGACTGATATTCAGCGGCACGGATAAAAACCACGGGGGCGTTCCGTAAAAAACGGCGACTCCCCCGCAATACTTGCCCATCAGGAAGCCAGGATACCCGCCGTTCGCCTCCTTCCGGAAACCCGATAGGGTAATCACCTTACCGCAGAATTAAATGGAACATTACGACACTACTTTTCAGGTTGAGAGTGGACCGGGCTGATTCAGACTTGTGCCAAACATACCAACTTGATGGTTTGCTGAGCAGCAACCAGTAATGTTGTTTGCTGAAAATGCAGGATCCCCTGTTCGGGGTGGCAGAAGCTGCGTTCCCCACCTTCACGATACAGAACATCCTGATTTTGCCAATGCTCGGCAAACCGCTGGCTTTGCCCCAACAGATCATCCACCAATGCCTGCATTTGGGTATCACCAGGACGACGATTAAAATCGGCACGAAACTCAGCGACCAGTCGCCGCGTCCGTTCCTGCCAGTCGACAATCAGCGATTGTGCAGTTGGGACAAGAAACACATAGCGCAACAGGTTACGCGTCTCCGCCGTTTCATCCAGCCAACCGATAAATAGCTCGGCAGCAGCAGGATTCCAGGCCCGAGCAGTCCAGACATGGTCGAGCAGATAAGCGGGGGCGGATAACATGGAGGGTAAATGGAGTAATGCGTCCGATAGCGCCTCTGCGGTTTCCGGTTCAGATTGCCGGTCACGCTTGCCTGCCAGATCAAACAACGAAGCACGTTCGGCCGCATTCAATTGCAAAGCATCAGCCAACCGGGAAAGCGCCGGAACCGAAGCATCGACATGCCGACCTTGTTCCAGCCAGGTAATCCATGTCACGCCCAGCCCTGCGGCATCGGCAAGCTCTTCCCGCCGCCATCCCGGCGTGCGACGACGCCCAGCCTTGTCTGGTGGTGAAAGTCGTTCACGGTGGGCACGAATAAATGCGCCCAGAATACGCCGCGTATCAGAAACAGTCATAGTGCAATTTATACCAGGATAAGTGCTTGCCTTGTTGTCGTTAATCATTCAACTGAGAATCAGGGCTTCTCTAACTCTTCAGGACATCAACGATGAAAACTGAAAGCCATAATGCCATTATTACCCGCCAGTACGCCACACAAGCCACGGCGTATTTAAACAGTACGGTACATGCTCAGGGAGATGATCTGGATTTGATGGCACAACGAATCGGCCAGCGTCCCGATGCCACCATCCTGGATCTGGGATGCGGCGGCGGACATGTTTCGTTCCGACTGGCACCACTGGTACATCGCGTCGTCGCTTGTGATCTCGCTCAATCCATGTTGGATACCGTTGCACAGGAAGCCGTCAAACGTAATCTGCTCAATATTGTGACCAAACAGGGTGCCGCCGAATCATTATCCTGCCCGTCGGAATCCTTTGATGTGGTCGCTACCCGCTACAGCGCTCACCACTGGCGGCATATTGCGCTCGGCATCGAGCAAATGGCGCGCACCCTGAAACCCGGTGGCATGGGTATGTTTATGGATGTCGTCTCCCCCGGCGATTCGTTACTGGATACCTGGTTGCAAAGTATCGAATTGCTGCGTGATCCTTCACATGTACGCAACGCTTCTCTACAGGAATGGCAGCAATTATTGGCGGCAGCGGGATTAGCGGTACGCGAGGTAAAAACTTTTCGTCTGCGCCTGGAGTTTTCATCCTGGGTGGAACGCATGAAGACCCCCACTGACCATATTGTCGCCATCCGTTCATTACAGCAACATGCGGGAGCCGAGGTCACTGAATACTTTGATATTGTCAGTGACGGGAGTTTCACCGTAGACACAGCGCTTATCATTGCAACAAAAGCCTGACCTGACGAGCATCGCTCGATCCCATTGATATTCGTCTCCCCCTTCTAACGCTGTCAGCCCCGCTGGTAGCGTTATCCATTTGCTTCATTTTGGTTCTGATTCTGCGCTACCCCAGTGCATAAGAACTATGTTCTTACTTTATAAATCACCAATAAACCATATAAAACAATAAATTAAAAATATGGCACGGTGTTTGTATGAATGGACTCAATCTTGTGTACTAGATGGAATTTATCTTATGACTTTAAGGAGTAGCGTTACCGGTTTTACCCTATGTCAGTGGCAACAGCATTATCAACAACAGCCACTGTCAGTAGCCGATACCCTGTTGCAACTACGACATGATCTATCACTGGAAGACAACGCCTGGATCTATCTCGCCAGTGAAGCCCAATTACAGGAACAGATTGATCAGTTGACACAGCAGCAAAATGCTTCTGCATTACCACTGTATGGCATCCCGTTTGCGGTAAAAGACAATATTGATGTCGCAGGCTGGCCGACAACCGCTGCCTGCCCGGCTTTTAGCTATAGCGCCAAACAGGATGCTACCGTTGTCGCCCGCCTAAAAGCGGCCGGCGCTATCGTGATGGGTAAAACCAATCTGGACCAGTTCGCTACCGGATTGGTAGGAACCCGCTCTCCGCACGGTGCTGTGCACAACAGCATCAACCCGAAGTATGTCAGCGGGGGTTCCAGCTCCGGTTCCGCGTCAGTCGTGGCCCGTGGTATCGTCCCGTTTTCACTGGGCACCGATACCGCAGGTTCAGGCCGGGTTCCTGCCGGATTTAACAATATCGTTGGCCTGAAACCCACCAAAGGCTGGCTATCCACCCGCGGCGTCGTGCCAGCCTGCCGCCTCAACGACTGCGTGTCGGTATTCGCATTGACGGTGGCCGATGCCAAAATGGTGGCAGAGCTGGCCGCTGGCTATGATGCGCAGGATGCCTACTCCCGCCCCCACCCAAACACCACCCCGGCCGCCTTTTCACCCCAGTTGCATTTTGCCATACCGAAAGTGTTGGAGTTTTGTGGCGACACGCTGGCAGAACAGGCATTCCGACATACGCTAACCCAACTGCGCGCCATGGGGGCAACACTGGAGCCCATCGATTTCTCTATTTTTAATCAATTGGCTCGTCAACTGTATGAAGGGCCATGGGTGGCGGAGCGGACGGTTGCCGTGGGATCACTGCTCACGGATAACCCACAAGCGCTGGATCCGGTGGTCCGCGGTATTATCGAAAATGGCGTGGATTACAGCGCCTGTGATGTCTTCAATGCGGAGTATCTGCGGGCGGAACTGGCACGCCAGATCAACGATGTTTTGGCACCGTTCGACGCACTGGTGGTTCCGACCACCCCTACCATCCGCACTATTGAAGAAATGGCGCAGGAACCCGTGCGTTATAACGCCCAGTTTGGTCTTTACACCAACTTCACTAATCTGGCGGATTTGTGCGCGCTGGCGCTGCCTGCCGCTTTCCGGGCCGATGGATTGCCCGCCGGAATCACGCTGATTGCCCCGGCCTGGCACGATGCGGCGCTGGCCACTTTCGGTCAGCGCTGGCAGGCCACAAACCCGCTGTCATTAGGCGCTACCGGAATACCATTCAGTCCCTACGCACCCGTCGCCACCCCATCAGCCCGCCATGTCCGCATCGCCGTAGTGGGTGCGCATCTCACCGGTATGCCGCTGAATTTCCAGTTACTGACCCGCCAAGCCGTGTTGGTGGAACAGACTACCACCAGCGACGATTACCGCTTATATGCATTGGCGAATACCCAGCCACCGAAACCCGGATTGGTAAAAACCATCGCTGGTCGCCCGATTGTGGTTGAACTGTGGGACATCCCGTTGGCGCGTTTTGGCGAGTTTGTGGCCGAGATCCCGGCGCCACTCGGTATTGGCACGCTGACACTGGCGGATGGTCGGCAGGTAAAAGGGTTTATCTGTGAACCCGCCGCGTTGAACGGTGCACGGGACATTACCGAGTTTGGTGGCTGGCGCGCTTATCTCACCAGTCTGGCCCAATCATAAGGCGTCTTTTACCAAGGTTTGCCACCAGACCCATTGTCAACTGCGGCAAAATACCTGCCAGATAATAAATAAAGGAAACCAGGTGATGCAATTTTCCCCTTTCGACACGGATAAAACCCGCCAGAAAAGCAGACCAGCAGTGCTGGCGGAGCAAATCTACCAGCAACTGAAGCAGGATATTTTTGATTTTCGACTGTTACCTGGCGATCGCTTCACAGAAAGCGAGCTGGCGCAGCGAATGTCCGTTAGCCGCACACCGGTACGTCAGGCGTTGTTCCGACTGGAAACCGAAGGCTACGTGGATGTCTATTTTCGCAGTGGCTGGCAGGTTCGTCCGTTTGATTTTGCCTATTTTGAAGATTTGTACGACTTGCGCACCGTGCTGGAACGGGAAGCGATACGCCGCCTGTGTGAGCTGCCCTCTGGTCTCGGCGCTGAAAAGCTCCGGTTCCTGAAGCAGTTCTGGATCGACGAGCCGCCACTTAATGATGGCGATACCGTTTCCCGCCATGATGAAGAGTTTCACATGGTGTTGGTCGCTACCACCGGGAACCACGAAATGGCGCGGGTACACCGGGATGTGACAGAGAAAATCCGTATTATCCGTCGTCTGGACTTCACCAAGCAGGCTCGTATTGCCACCACCTATCAGGAACACTCTGCTATCCTGCTGGCCATTTTTCAGCAGCACACCGTCGACGCTCAACGCATCCTCAGCGAACATATTGCCAGCAGCAAGGCTGAAGTTCGCAATATCACGCTGCACCTTTTACAACAGGCAAGACGCCAGACGCCGCCCACAACACCGAACGGATACGCGGATTAACCCGCTAGCCACATTGTGTTCATTTATATTGTCATTGCGCATTGAGGGGAGCACCTGCCACGTCGTTTAATCAAGGTATTTGCTCTACACGACCGATCGAGATTGGATTCAGTCAGAACGCCAAAACTGCGGGTACCACCAATATTGGGATAACGCATTCCTTATTCTGACACCATGACCATTTCAGTAATACCACTCAATAATGTGACATTGATAACCATTGATAAAATGAGTACCGGAAAAAGTGATGACACTCATATCCAATGTGTTCAATGGCATGATATGGAGTATGGAATAGGGTTTATCTTTAGCATTCAAAACCGGTGAAACGGGTAAATATTTCTGCTGAATTATGTGACTTATTTCTCGGATTTATAATCATTTATCTTTGCAACAAAGAGCGGTATCAAACCGCTTTATTCCCACCGATATCTCCCGGCAAATCAGGCAATATCCGCGCTGTATCATCACCGATTGCCCTGCTATATTTCGGAGAAGATCATTTCATGGCACTGTAATATACCCGTCCATAATAATTTAATTACCCTTCCTGACATGCAGATTATTCCCCCGAAAAACCATCAATCAGCAAGTTTATTAACAATTCTTTTCACTGCCAAAATACGTGTTTTAAACACCCTATTCCACCACACAAATGCTCCCCGGATAATCGCTATTGATCCGTCGCAATGACTAAAGATTAACTACATGAAAAATAAACATATTAAATATAGAAAATCGGCAGTGTCGGGGCAAAATAATTTCAAGTGGCTTTCGCGAATTTACCCTATACTAATAGTATGGAATTTTTTCGCCTGTCAGTAGCGCGGGGCAGACAAAGGTTGCCTCAGACTCATATTATGGTAGGGTATAGGGCGCTTTAAATTATTATCAGGACAACGCTATAGGACAATAAATCACTATAGGAAAGAACCAATTACATGGCAATTAAACTCGAAGTAAAAAATCTCTACAAAATATTTGGCGTTCATACTGAACGTGCATTCAAGCTAATTGATCAGGATTTAGATAAAGATCAGATTTTTGAAAAAACAGGCCTGACGGTCGGCGTCAAAAATGCTAATCTGGCCATTGAAGAAGGCGAGATATTTGTCATCATGGGCTTATCCGGCTCCGGAAAATCCACTCTGGTACGCCTTCTCAATCGTCTGATAGAACCGACTCGCGGCCAGGTATTAATTGACGGTGAAGATATTGCCAAAATATCGGATACCGCCTTACGCGAAGTCCGCCGTAAAAAAATCAGTATGGTGTTTCAGTCATTTGCACTGATGCCACATCTGGATATCCTGAATAACACCGCATTTGGTATGGAACTGGCAGGGATACCCAGGCCAGAGCGAGAGCAAAAAGCGATCAGCGCGTTACAACAGGTAGGATTGGAGGCCAATGCCGCTTCCTATCCGGATGAGCTGTCTGGCGGTATGCGCCAGCGCGTTGGTCTGGCCCGTGCGTTAGCTAATGATCCAGATATTCTGCTAATGGATGAAGCCTTCTCCGCACTTGACCCGTTGATTCGTACCGAAATGCAGGATGAACTGATTAAACTGCAATCTCGTCAGCAACGAACCATTGTGTTTATTTCACACGACCTGGATGAAGCCATGCGTATTGGTGATCGTATTGCCATCATGCACAGCGGTGAAGTCATTCAGGTCGGCACCCCGGATGAAATCCTCAACAATCCGGCCAACAACTACGTACGTAGTTTTTTTCGTGGTGTGGATATCAGTCACGTGTTCAGCGCCAAAGATATTGCCCGCCGCCGACCAGTGGCTATTATCCGCAAAACCCCCGGTGTCGGGCCGCGTTCAGCACTACAAATTCTGCAAGAAGAGGATCGCGACTATGGCTACGTGCTGGAACGGGGTCAGAAATTCATCGGTATCGTCTCTATTGAGTCACTGAAAAAAGCGCTCAAAGAGCAACAGCCACTGGAACAGGCGCTGCTATCTGTTCCCGCTCCCGTTGCCGCTGATATGTCACTCAACGATTTAATCTCACAGGTCGCTCAATCTCCCTGTGCCGTGCCAGTCATTGGCGAAAATAATGAGTACATCGGCATCATATCCAAAGGGATGTTGCTACAGGCACTGGATAAGGAGACTGCTCTGAATGACTGATTCAACAACCAATCCCTGGGGAGACACCACCACTGGTCTGGACGTGTCCTCTCAAGTCACTACACCACCACAAACGGACCCCTGGGCAACCACGCAAAGCGTGTCGACACCGCATGCCGCTAATGCCTGGAACACTACACCACCCGCAGGTACGGCTGACGGCAGCACCAACTGGCTTGACAGTGTGCCTCATGCGCCAACGGAGCATTTCAGCCTGCTTCATCCCTTCAAACATACCCTGATTCCACTGGATCACTGGGTAACGACAGGGATTGACTGGCTGGTGCTGCATTTTCGCCCCCTGTTTCAGGGTATCCGAGTACCTGTAGACTTCATTTTAAGTGGATTTCAGCATTTATTGCTGGGCATGCCTGCGCCAGTGGCTATCATTCTGTTTTCCCTGATAGCCTGGCAAATATCAAGCTTCGGTATGGGATTAGCCACTTTTATATCACTGATTGTGATCGGCGCCATTGGTGCCTGGTCCCAGGCAATGGTGACGTTGGCATTAGTACTTACCGCGCTGTTCTTTTGCATACTTATCGGCTTGCCGATGGGTATTTGGCTGGCCCGCAGTGAGAGGGCCGCGAAAATTATTCGTCCATTGCTGGACGCTATGCAGACGACACCAGCCTTCGTCTATCTGGTTCCGATCGTCATGCTATTTGGTATCGGTAATGTGCCAGGCGTCGTGGTCACCATTATTTTTGCCTTACCCCCAATTATCCGTCTGACCATCCTGGGTATTCGTCAGGTTCCGGCTGACCTGGTGGAAGCCGCCGAGTCTTTCGGCGCCAGTCCGAGCCAGATGCTGTTTAAAGTCCAGTTGCCGCTAGCCATGCCGACCATTATGGCCGGTGTCAACCAAACGCTGATGCTGGCACTGTCAATGGTGGTGATCGCATCCATGATTGCGGTTGGCGGGTTGGGACAAATGGTGCTGCGCGGCATTGGTCGCCTTGATATGGGACTGGCCGCCATCGGCGGTGTGGGCATTGTCATTCTGGCTATTATTCTTGACCGTTTGACTCAGTCACTGGGACGAGACCAACGCAGTCGAGGGAATCAGCGCTGGTATGTCAAAGGCCCGCTAGGTCTATTGCTCCGTCCTTTCATCAAATCCTGATTGGTTAGCCATGGCCGTACCGTCAGCCATACGTGAATCGCAATACTCTCTGTTCAAGGGCGCACGCAGCGCCCCATCACATCACCACGAGGAAGCATTATGCGCAAAACAAGCATGGTTATTCTTGCCCTGAGTGCCGTACTCAGTACTTCATCAATGGCCGCAGAACTGCCGGGCAACGGTATTAAGGTTCAGCCCCTGCAAAGCAGCCTGGCTGAAGAAACGTTCCAAACTCTGCTGGTTAACAAGGCTCTGGATAAACTGGGATACGACGTGCTGCCTATCCGTGAAGTGGATTACAACGTCGCTTACACAGCCATAGCGGCCGGAGATGCCACTTTCATGGCTGTTAACTGGGACCCGCTGCACGCCGACCAATACAAGGCCGCCGGTGGTGACGCCAAATTTTACCGCCAGGGTGCCTATATCTCGGGCGCTGCCCAGGGGTATCTGATCGATAAAAAAACCGCGGATAAATACAAGATAACCAACATCGCCCAACTGAAAGATCCCAAAATAGCCAAATTATTTGACTCCAACGGTGACGGCAAAGCCGACCTGACAGGCTGTAATCCTGGCTGGGGATGTGAAGCCATGATCAATCATCAACTAAAGGCATATCATCTTAACCAGACCGTTGAACATAATCAGGGTAACTATGCGGCCCTGATCGCCGATACCATCGCTCGTTATCACGAAGGCAAGCCTATTCTCTACTACACCTGGACGCCTTACTGGGTGAGCGATGTTTTGGTTCCAGGACGTGATGTCGTCTGGTTACAGGTACCGTTCTCTTCTCAGCCAGGTGAAATGAAAGGTGTCAGCACCAAACTGCCTAATGGTATGGATTACGGTTTCCCGGTAAATACCATGCGTATTGTCGCTAACAAAAAATGGGCGGAAAAAAATCCGGCGGCGGCTAAACTTTTCGCCATTATGAAATTACCAATCGCCGATGTGAATGCGCAAAACCTGCGGATGCACAACGGGGAAGCGTCTCAACAGGATATTGAACGCCAAACAGAGGGCTGGATCCACGTGCATCAGAAACTGTTTGACGGTTGGGTCAGCACCGCTCTCAGCGCAGCAAAATAACGCCCTTTTAAAGTCCCTGCCTGTCCGTGGCTGACGCAAAACCTTTTGCATCAGCCACGGACAGGCAGGTTCCCTTACCAGCTCAATCTTCGCTTATCCACACATCCCTTCCCGATCAATGCAACTATCTATAAGCATAATAATATGTCGTAAAACAGCAGGATATATGGCAAGCCCTGCGATTATCTGCTGGTATCTTTATCGAAGCTGTTCGATACTGAGCATTATTTTCTTAACACGATATTAACTATCCCCACTATGCCTACACAACAGCATACAGCGTTAAGCCCGATGCTCACCCTGGTAATGTCCGCCGCTACCGGCCTTGCGGTCGCCAGTAATTACTATGCCCAGCCATTGCTGGATGCCATAGCCAACGCATTCAATCTCTCGGTTAATCAAGCCGGGTTTATCGTTACCGCGGCGCAATTGGGCTACGCTTTCGGTTTACTCTTCCTGGTGCCGCTCGGTGATATGTTGGAACGCCGCAGCCTGATTGTCATCATGACATTACTGGCCGCCGGAGGCATGCTGATTACCGCCTCGTCCCCTACACTGTGGCTGATGATTGTCGGAACGGCGCTCACCGGCCTGTTTTCGGTGGTAGCACAATTGCTGGTTCCGCTAGCAGCCACGCTGGCAACACTGGAAACCCGCGGCAAAGTAGTGGGTACCATTATGAGCGGACTGTTGCTGGGTATCCTGCTGGCCCGTACAGTCGCGGGGGCATTGGCTTCGCTGGGAGACTGGCGTACCGTTTACTGGTTCGCCAGCGCATTAATGGCCGTCATGGCGCTGATACTGTGGCGAGCATTGCCACGTTACCATCAACCCAGTAGCCTCAATTATCCGCACTTGCTGGTATCGATTTTCACACTGTTCAGTGTGTCACCTTCACTGAGAACTCGTGCTCTGCTGGGTGGGCTGACTTTTGCCAATTTCAGCATTTTATGGACCTCAATGGCGTTCCTGCTGTCCGCATCACCCTATCGGTATTCAGAAGGTATCATCGGGTTGTTTGGTCTGGTCGGCGCTGCCGGTGCAGTTGCCGCCAACAGTGCCGGACGCAGGGCAGATCGCGGCAAGGCGGCCACCACCACCACAGCAGGGCTGCTGTTATTGACCGTGTCATGGATTCCTATCGCTTTCGGTATACATTCCATCGTGGCGTTGCTACTGGGTATTATTCTGCTGGATTTAGCCGTTCAAGGGGTACACGTTACCAATCAAACTGTGTTGTATCGCATGATGCCCGAAGCGCGTAACCGTCTTACCTCTGGCTATATGACTTGCTACTTTATCGGTGGTGCGCTTGGCTCGCTTATCTCGGCATCTGCTTATCAGCATTTTGGCTGGCTTGGCGTATCCGCAGCCGGTGTATCACTGAGCCTCATAAACCTGCTGGTATGGTGGCAGGGACACAACCATGAACATATTCACTCTTCGGCCCCGTCGTGTTGATATTTTTTGTGTTACCCATCTATCACTGATGGGTGGCATTCCATACTGCGCTATGGGATCGATAACGATAATGCTTCTTTCTGACAATACAGCACAATGAGCGGTGATATCCATGGACAATGCCGATCGCTTAACGCCGGATAATATTGCAACACTAGCCAGTGCCTCGTTCAGTGAAGGTTTGTTCGATAGCCTGCCAATTGTTATCGGCTACCTACCGGTAGCATTTGCCTTTGGTATGAATGCTGTCAAGCTTGGTTTTACCCCACTAGAGGCCATCTTTCTGTCCAGCATCATCTACGCTGGCGCCAGCCAGTTTGTCATAACCGCCCTGCTCAGCGCCGGTGCATCCATCTGGGTGGCCGCCTTTACCGTGATGGCGATGGACGTTCGGCACATTTTATACGGACCAGCCCTGCGCCACCGTATTTTGCAACGGTTGCCAACCGGTAAAACAGCACTGTGGGCATTCGGATTGACCGATGAAGTCTTTGCCGCAGCAACCACCCGATTGGCACGGGACAATCGGCGCTGGTCAGAACAATGGATGCTAGGGGTAGCGATGTGCTCCTGGTTATCGTGGATAGCAGGCACCGTGATAGGCGCTGTTTTTGGTAATGGCCCGTTGGTCGCCTATCCAGCCGTTGAAGCTGCTCTCACTTTCATGCTACCGGCACTATTTTTGAGTTTCCTGTTAGCCTCGTTCAAACGCCGTCAAAGTCTGGTGGTAGCCGCTGCGTTAAGTGGAGCATTACTCGGACTACTGGCATCGTCAATTCCTGCGGCGATACTTATCGGCATCAGTGCCGGTTGCCTGGCGACACTGCTTCAATCCAACATCCAAACCGAGGAGAAAGCATGAATACATCAATTTTTTTTATTGGTTTGATTGTTGGAACGGTGAATTTTCTTTTTCGATATCTGCCTTTACGGCTAGGTGCTTCACGCGTTTCCAGTAGCCTTCAACATGGCAAAACGGGACTTCTGCTGGATAGTATAGGCATTGCATCCATCTGTGCCTTACTGGTGGTTTCCAGCGTCCCAGATATGCTTAAACAGAGCGAAAAATTTCTGCCAGCGTTAGCCGGGTTTACCATACTAACGCTGTGCTTCTATACCACCCGCAGTATTATCGTTGCTACACTGGCAGGTGCGTTATGTTATGGAATTGCCTTTAAATTTTTTATCACTATGATTTGATACGGTGTAAGCTGCGCTGAATAATCGGTTTTAATTATCGAAACCACGCCGAACCCGGCACAGAAACTTACTTACTTTCTGTCACAGAATAAACGTAATCATATGGCTTTCTATCATTTACCTAATTAGTAACATTGGTTATTATACTGGCCGTGATTAATGAGGTTGACATTAATGGATAGTTCATTTGCTCCAATCGAAGAGATGCTACACATGCGGGCAGATCGTCGGCCGGATTTCCCTTTTCAGGAAGTTCTGATCCTCAGGCTGTTTATGCATGTGCAAGCGAAAATTCTCGAACACCGAAATCGGATTCTGAAAGAACAGGATATTAACGAAACGCTATTTATGGCGTTGATTACCTTGGAAGCCCAGGAGAACTACAGTATTCAACCGTCAGAACTCAGTGCCGCTCTGGGGTCTTCACGAACCAATGCGACTCGCATTGCTGACGAACTGGAGAAACGTGGCTGGATTGAACGGAAGGAAAGTGATAGCGACCGACGCTGCCTGCATCTGTTCATGACGGAAAAAGGGAAAGCCTTTCTGAATGAGCTGTTACCACCACAATACAGAAGCCTGCATTTCCTCTGTTCGATACTCGAAAACGATGAGCAAAAGCAATTAGAAGTCCTGATGCGTAAATTATTGCTACGCCTTGATGAAATGGATCAGGGAACGCATTAATTCACGGCATCACTCCATAGCAACGGCCATCGTCATCTCAATCATGCGGACCTCATCGTGTCTGTAGGTATGCTCATGTCCCAGAAGAGTCATACCCATTGCTCTCACTTTCCGTTGTCAATCAGGGTTGATTGATTATCAGCAACGGATGTACTGCCAAACCGGCCAAGAAAACCGGTAGATACAATCGCCATACTTATCGCGGAATGTGTTACCGAGATAGTTATCACCAACCAGGTTAGCCGACACATGGAAAATAAAGATAATCAAAGGGAGAATATCATGAGTACCAACGTGGAAAATCAAGCTCCACAATCAACACATAAAAACAAAAAAAGGCAGCGTAGACGGATCTTAACACTGCTCAGCATCATCTTTATCTTTCTAGGTTGTGTATGGTTTGCTTATTGGTATCTGGTATTGAGACATCACCAAGAAACTGATGATGCCTATGTAGCAGGCAATCAAGTCCAAATCATGGCGCAAGTTACCGGCAGCGTAACGCAAGTCAATGTTGATAACACCGATTTAGTGAAGAAAGGTGATGTACTGGTGGAGTTGGATGCCACGGATGCCCAACAAGCTTTTGAACGAGCACAAGCCGTGCTTGCCACCAATGTACGTCAAACCCACCAGCTCATTATCAATAGCAGGCAATACCAGGCCAATATATCATTGAAACAAACCGCACTGGATCAGGCCACCAGCGATTTAAACCGCCGGGAAGCGCTCGGTAAAGTAAATGCCATTGGGAAAGAAGATGTACAGCACGCCCGTGATGCTGTTTCCAGCGCGAAAGACTCACTGGAAGTTGCCAAGCAACAATATGCAGCCAACCAGGCCATGATCCTGGATACCTCACTGGAAAAACAGCCGGCGGTACAGCAGGCGGCGCTTGATTTGCGTGATGCCTGGTTGGCGCTGAAACGTACACACATTGTCAGCCCAGTCGACGGTTACGTTTCCCGCCGCAATGTGCAGGTAGGTGCCCGCATTTCAACCACTTCCTCGCTGATGGCAGTCGTCCCAGCCGATCATCTATGGATCGATGCCAACTTCAAGGAAACTCAACTCGCCAATATGCGTATTGGTCAGCCTGCGTCTGTCACCAGTGACATCTACGGTGATGATGTTATCTATAAAGGCAAAGTTGTTGGCCTGGATATGGGAACAGGTAGCGCCTTCTCATTATTACCGGCTCAAAATGCCACCGGCAACTGGATCAAAGTGGTACAGCGCCTTCCAGTGCGTATCGAACTGGATCCTAAGCAGATCGCCGAGCATCCTTTACGGATTGGGTTATCCACACAAGTGACTGTGGACACGGCCAATGATGAAGGGAAAATGTTGTCTGACACGCGACGCAGTAAACCAGCCTATCAAAGTGACGCATTGGAGTTGAACCTCGCCCCCGTCAACAAGCTGATCGATGACATTATCAGGGACAATGCCAGTTAAGCATAAGGAGATGAGTGTGCAGAAAAAACCGCTTGAAGGCATAAGTCTGGCCTTCATGACGTTCGCGCTAGCCATGGCGACCTTCATGCAAGTGCTGGACTCCACAATTGCCAATGTAGCCATCCCAACTATCTCGGGTAATCTTGGTGCCTCTGACTCACAAGGAACGTGGGTTATTACCTCATTCGGGGTAGCAAACGCCATTTCTATTCCACTCACCGGCTGGCTGGCTAAACGCCTGGGAGAAGTCAGGCTGTTTGTCTGGTCGACGGGACTATTCGCACTAATGTCATGGATGTGCGGAGTTTCTACCAGCTTGGAGATGCTGATCTTCGCCCGCATATTACAAGGGTTGGTCGCCGGCCCTATTATTCCGCTGTCCCAGAGTCTGCTGCTCAATAATTATCCCCCAGCTAAACGTGGCATAGCACTGTCGCTGTGGGCTATGACGGTGGTGGTTGCACCAATTTTTGGCCCGATCCTTGGCGGCTGGATCAGTGATAACTACCATTGGGGCTGGATATTTTTCATCAACGTTCCTTTGGGCGTTGTCGTCGTACTGATTACATTGCAGGTACTACGTGGTCGGGAAACCAAAACGGAGATCCGCCCTATTGATACCATTGGACTGGTACTGCTGGCGTTAGGCGTTGGTAGCCTACAGATGATGATGGACAGAGGGAAAGAGCTAGACTGGTTTAACTCCACCGAAATTATCATACTGGCAATAATCGCGGTGATAGCGCTGCTGTTCCTGATTGTGTGGGAACTGACAGATGACAACCCGGTGGTCGATTTGTCACTGTTCAAATCACGTAACTTTACCATCGGTTGTCTATGTACCAGTCTGGCCTTCATGTTCTACTTCGGTGCAATTGTTTTGTTACCGCTGCTATTGCAGGAAGTGTATGGCTATACCGCCACCTGGGCTGGGCTGGCATCCGCACCAGTAGGACTAATGCCGGTGTTGCTAGCGCCGCTGATTGGCCGGTTCTCGTCGCAGTTGGACATGCGCAAGCTGGTCACTTTCAGCTTCATCATGTATGCCGTCTGTTTTTACTGGCGAGCCTATACGTTTGAGCCCGGCATGGATTTTGGCGCTTCCGCCTGGCCACAATTCTTCCAGGGGTTTGCTGTCGCGTGCTTTTTTATGCCGTTGACAACCATTACCTTGTCAGGTTTGCCGCCGGAACGGATGGCGTCCGCCTCCAGTCTTTTTAACTTCAGCAGGACGCTGGCTGGTTCCATTGGCACTTCGGTGACGACCACTCTGTGGGCACGACGTGAGTCGCTACATCACGTTCAGTTGACCGAGTCAATAACCTCTTACAATCCAATCGCACAGGAAACCTATCGGCAATTGGAAGCAATGGGATTAACCAAGGAGCAGGTTTCAGCCTACATTGCCAATCAGATTACAGGACAAGGATTGATTATTGCCGCCAATGAAGTTTTCTGGGCCGCTGCTGGTGTATTCCTGGCCTTAACGGTATTGGTATGGTTTTCCCGTCCTCCCTTTAGCAGTGGAGTCGGAGCTGGTGGAGGCGCGCACTGACAGCGATATCTTCCTTTGATATCAGTCAAGGTTGCACTCCGAGTATCTGGCATGAGGAAAGGCATTCCTTCGGGGGAGCCTATCCTCATGCGTCATCTACTGCGGTAGGTGAATGATGCCAACTCCAGTGTCCAGGCTATTATCTGCTTTGCCAGCAAACTAATGGTGGTTCTGACGCCACCATTCCGCCAGCAGAATACCCGTTGCGACAGAAATATTCAGGCTTTCCACTTTTCCGGTACCGTCGATAGAGACCTTCATGTCTCCTTGCTGCCAGGCGCTGTCAGAAAGACCATCACCTTCCTGCCCTAACACGATGACCATTTTGGCCGGCAGCGTTGTTTGGGATAATGCCGTCCCTTTATGGCTAGATGTCGTTACAATGGTATAGCCAGCTTGACGAAACTGAGACAGCACATCAATAAAATCATCGGCATTGATGGCTTTCACATGTTCCGCACCACCTTCCGCAGTACGTACCGCCGCACCGGACTCCAGCTGCGCCGCATCCTGAACCAGTACACCGTTCACACCAAAGTGCGCACAACTACGTATGATACCACCCAGATTATGTGGATTACCTACATCTTCCAATGCCAGTACGCAATCGGTCTCACTCACACTGTGCAAGTATTCACTTACATCCATACCATTACGTTTCTTGATCAGGAAACACACGCCACCGTGATGTTCAGTACCTGATGCTTTAGTTAGCTCGTCTTCTTCAACTACATGATAAGCTTTACGATTCGCCGCCATCCAACGCAGCGCATCACGGAAGCGCGGTGTGACTTCCTGCAGGAACCAGGCCCGGATAATCGCTTCTGGGCGACTTTTAAATAACGCCTGACAAGCATTTTCACCATATACGCGGGTTTCTTCCGCCCGTTGACGACGAATCTGCTCATGGTCAATCTGGCTTTTGCCACCAATACCGCCATGATCCGGTGTTTCATCTGGTGCACGGGAGACGGTCTTCCACGGTGAATCATAACCCGTATTGTCATCACGACGCGCCGGACGTTCGCGATCACTGCTCTTCTCGCTAGGCCACTTTTCACGCCCTTTATCCTGACTTGCACCACGCGGTCCATTGTCACGCGACGAACGCGGATTTTTATCCCGCGATCCGCTATCATTACGACGGTTGTCTGTCGGACGTTTGTTTTTATTGTTTTTTTCGTCCCCATCATCGCTACGGACGTACATCACACGGACTTTGCCGTTTTTCCCACTGAATGAATCACTCATGTCTTTCTCCACCTACGCGCTGGGCGCGAAGATTACCTTATGTACACCGGCTTAGCTACCTGCTTGTCATAAAAGCCAACAACTATTGTAGCCATTGAATAAACCACCTTGTTCATACCGCGACCACTATCCATACTTATCCTACTCCAAGTTACCTGTTGTTGATCTTCTATTGCTCCACCGCATACTTTCATCAACAGCTCGCTTAATCAGCCCTTTATCATTTGAGGCCTTGTTATGAATACGGTATGTGCATCTTGTCACACAACAAACCGGCTACCTGAAGAACGTATTGACGATCATGCCAAATGTGGTCGATGTGGTATGCCGTTGTTCAGCGGCGAAGTGATCAATGCAACCGAAAAAACACTGGATAAATTATTGCAGGACGACCTACCGATAGTCGTAGATTTCTGGGCTCCCTGGTGCGGTCCTTGTGTCAGCTTTGCGCCCGTATTTACAAGCGTAGCCCAGGAAAATGGCAGCAAAGTTCGCTTCGTCAAGATAAATACCGAAGCCGAGCCAGCACTCGGTGCCCGTTTTCGTATTCGCAGTATTCCCACAATCATGCTCTTCAAGCAAGGCAAGCTGGTGGACATGGTGAATGGCGCTATGCCTAAAGCCCCTTTTGAAAAATGGCTGAGTGAATCGCTCTGATTCTCCCGTAAACCCGGTGCATTCGGTATGCCGGGCCTTTTGGTCCATTCGCCAGTGGTTTAGAATGACGCCTTTAAGCGGGATACTATGACCGAGAATGCCGTTCTTCGTTTACGCCAGCAACGTCTTGAGCAAGCCACGCGCCCTTTCCGCGCGCGTGGTTGTCGGGTAATACGCTGTCAGCGCTGTCTGTTACCCGTAGCCAACTGTTTGTGCCATACCATTCATTCTCAATCATCCCGCAGCCGCTTTTGTCTGGTCATGTTTGATACCGAACCGCTGAAACCCAGTAATACCGGCCGCCTGATTGCCGATATTCTGCCAGATACCCAGGCTTTTCTCTGGTCGCGAACCGATCCGGATCCCCTTCTGCTAAACGCAATCAAGAACCCCGACTATCAGCCTTATCTGGTGTTTCTGGCCGATAAAAATGAAACAGGGAGACAGGTGTTTCATCAATTACCGGCGCAAGGTAAACCACCGTTATTTATCCTATTGGATGCCACCTGGCCAGAAGCGCGCAAGATGTTTCGTAAAAGCCCTTATCTGGATCCGTTACCGATATTGTCATTGGACGTTGATGCAATCTCACGCTATCAACTACGGGAGGCCAGCAGCGCCGGACAGCACTGTACCGCCGAAATCGCGATCGCATTGTTGCAGCAAGCTGACGATACACTGGCATCCAGTGCGTTGGCAGAACATTTTGATCGTTTCAGAAAACATTATCTGGCCGGTAAAGCCAATCATGCCCCACAGGAAATTCCACCAGTTGTCACAGCAATACCGACAGAAAGCGTTTAATATCTATTAATTAGGCAGTACGTGATCACAATGAATGTACAACTCACCAGATCACTCGCCCATCGTGAAACACTGCCCGGTCTTTATCCTGACAGGAGCGATTTATGAGCCAGCGCGGGTTAGAAGCACTATTACGTCCCAAATCAATAGCCGTTCTTGGCGCATCAGAAAAACCGGGGCGGGCAGGGTTTCTTATGATGCGCAATTTGCTGGATGGTAATTTCAGCGGACCGGTGTTACCGGTTACACCAAAATATCGCGCTGTCTGTGGCGTACTGGCTTATCCTGATGTTGCCAGTCTTCCCATGACACCGGATCTCGCTGTCATTTGTACCCGTGCCGACCGTAATCTGCTCTTGTTGGAAGATTTGGGAAAACACGGTTGTAAAACTGTCATCATACTGTCGGCACCTCCGGTACAATTCAGTGAACTCAAGGCCTGCGCCACCCTGTATCATATGCGACTGTTGGGCCCCAACAGTCTCGGGCTACTGGCCCCCTGGCAGGGACTTAACGCCAGTTTTTCACCCGTTCCGATAATAAAAGGAAAGCTGGCATTTATTTCGCAATCAGCGGCAGTATCCAATACCATTCTTGACTGGGCACAACAGAGGGGTATCGGCTTCTCTTACTTCATCGCGCTAGGTGACAGCATCGACATCGACGTAGATGACTTGCTGGATTTTCTAGCCCGTGACAGCAAAACCAGCGCTATTTTGCTACATCTGGAACAGATCAGCGATGCGCGGCGTTTTCTTTCTGCTGCCCGCAGCGCCTCACGCAACAAGCCCATTCTGGTGATCAAAAGCGGGCGTAGTCAGCAGGCACAACAACTTCTCCACGGTACCCGTCAAGGATTGGATGCTGCCTATGATGCAGCCATTCAACGTGCAGGGTTACTACGCGTCAGGGATACACATGAGCTGTTTTCCGCAGTAGAAACCCTCAGTCACTTGCGACCACTACGAGGTGAGCGTTTACTACTGATCAGTAATGGAGCCTCTCCGGCGGCTCAAGCACTTGACCAACTTCTCAGCCGACAGGGAAAACTGGCGCTGATAAACGAAGCCACACAACAGGCATTGCAAGAAGCGCTGCCTGATTCCGTGTCTGTCGGTAATCCGCTTGATCTACGTGATGATGCTACTGCCGAACGCTATCTGGCCGCATTGACGATCCTGTTGGATAATGATGACTATGATGCCTTACTGATCATTCATGCCCCAAGTGCTGCCGCGCCAGGTACCGAAAGCGCAGAAAAAATGATTCATTTGCTCCAGCAGCATCCACGCGGCAAACGGATTACAATTTTAACCAACTGGTGTGGCGAGTTCTCCTCGCAGGAAGCACGTCGTTTATTCAATAGGGCAGGTATTCCTACTTATCGGACACCCGAAGGTGCAGTGACAGCATTTATGCATATTGTCGAATACCGGCGGAACCAGAAACAACTGATGGAAACACCGGTATTGCCACAAGATCTCACGGCCAATACTGGTGAAGCCCATAAGCTTATCTGTCAAGCTCTGAAAGAGGGAGCCACACAGCTCGATACGCATGAAGTACAGCCTATACTGAAATCCTATGGACTGAATACACTGCCTACCTGGATCGCTGGCGACAGTACTGAAGCCGTCTACATCGCGGAAAAAATTGGTTATCCGGTCGCAATCAAACTGAGATCCCCAGACATTGCGCATAAATCAGAAGTACAGGGAGTCATGCTCTATTTAGGCACTGCCCGCGAGGTACAGCAGGCTGCCGATGCAATGTTGGAACGGGTTAAGCGTACCTATCCACAGGCCCGAATATACGGTCTGCTAGTGCAGAGAATGGCAAATCGTGCCGGTGCGCAGGAATTGAGGGTCGCGGTAGTACAAGACGCCGTTTTCGGCCCTCTGATCATGCTGGGTGAAGGTGGTGTGGAATGGCACAATGAGACACAGGCTGCAGTGGCATTGCCCCCATTAAACATGACACTGGCCCGCTACCTGATCATGCAGGCACTGAAAAATGGTAAAATACGCGGGCACAGCGCCCTCAAACCGTTAGATATTCCCTCATTGAGTCGCCTGCTGGTACAGGTATCCAACCTTATTCTTGACTGTCCGGAAATTTCCCGTCTTGATATCCATCCCTTGTTGGCCTCAGGGGACGAATTCACGTTACTGGACGTGACACTACACATCTCGCCCTTTAGCGGCGATCCACAATCAAGACTATCAATCAGACCTTATCCGCAGCAACTAGAGGAAATCGTCACATTAAAAAATGAGACGACCTGCCTGTTCCGCCCTATTCTGCCTGAAGATGAACCGCTGCTGAAAAATTTTATCAGCAAAGTGACCAAAGAGGATCTTTACTACCGGTATTTCAGTGAAATCAATGAGTTTAGCCATGAAGACCTAGCCAATATGACCCAAATTGACTACGATCGAGAAATGGCATTTGTCGCTCTCCGGCCAACTGATGCAGGGCCAGAAATTATCGGTGTTAGCCGCGCCATTTCCGATCCCGATAATACTGACGCAGAGTTTGCGGTTTTGGTTCGTTCTGATTTAAAAGGACTGGGATTAGGCAGACACCTGATGGAAAAGCTAATTCACTATGCTGATGTTCATGGGCTGGAGAAACTTACCGGCATTACCATGCCCCATAATCAGGGCATGTTGACACTGGCAAAGAAACTGGGTTTTTCTCTCGATGTCCAGCTGGAAGAAGGGATCGTTTCTTTAGAATTGCTGTTAAATACACCACATCAAATGTGATATAGCCCCTTGTATAGCAAACGATATGCTATCAATGGTAAAACTTGCTCACAACAGCCGGAAAGTAATGGTATTATCGCCCGATTCAACGATACGTTAATGTTCACCATGACCAGGCATGGTCATAACACGATGAGAGAAGAACCGCACTGTGATGTTGTCAAAATTAAAGCGTAATCAATACCAACAACACCTTGCACAACTGCCTAAAATCCCCCAGTCAGCTGACAATGTACAGACGCTTCATAGTCCAGCACTTTTTCGCACCACGCTCATAAACACGATTCTTGCCGCCAAGAAACGTGTTTATTTAGTGGCGCTCTATCTGGAACATGATGATGGTGGTAAAGCAATTCTTTCTGCACTCTATCAGGCAAAGCGGCAATGTCCTGAACTGGATATTCGAGTGCTGGTTGACTGGCACCGCGCACAACGCGGGCGCATTGGTGCCAAAGCAGTTAACACCAACGCCGATTGGTACTGTGAGATGGCACAGCAAAATACTGATGCCAGCTTCCCGGTTTATGGCGTTCCGGTGAACACTCGAGAAGCGTTAGGTGTGCTCCATCTTAAAGGTTTCATCATTGACGACACCGTACTTTATAGCGGAGCTAGTCTGAACGACGTTTATCTGAACAGTCATGATAAATATCGTTATGACCGCTATCAGCTTATCTGTAATCCTGCGCTTGCTGACACTATGAGCCACTATGTAAACGATTTACTAATGGCACCGGCAATACAGCGGCTTGATTACGAAACTCGTCCTAAAACGATTGAAATCAAAAATGAAATCCGCCAATTCCGTCAATCATTACGCACCGCGTTTTATCGGATTCCAGCCTATAACGATACTGGCGATACGCTAACGGTCACACCACTGGTAGGATTGGGGAAAAACAGTCCATTAAATAAAACAATTCATCATTTGATGTACTGTTGTGAACAGCATCTGATGATGTGTACGCCTTACTTTAATCTGCCAACGCTGCTAGTCAGAAACATCATTCGGCTGCTGCGTGATGGTAAGAAGGTAGAAATCATCATCGGTGACAAAACCGCAAACGATTTTTTTATTCCAGAAGACCAACCCTTTAAAATTATCGGTGCCTTGCCATATCTGTATGAAATCAACTTGCGACGTTTCCTCAGCCGCCTTCAGAAATATATTGATAGCTCGCAGTTGGTCGTTCGCCTGTGGACAGACGCGGACAACAGTTTTCACTTGAAAGGTATGTGGGTCGATGATGAATGGCAACTACTGACGGGTAATAACCTTAATCCCCGAGCCTGGCATCTTGATCTCGAGAATGCCATCCTTATTCATGATCCCTGCCAATTACTGTCAGAACAACGAATGCAGGAACTGGAATGTATTCGCTCTCACTCGACTATTGTTCGTCATTATCAAGAACTCGAAGGCATTGCACAATATCCGGTTAAAGTACGTAAACTAATTCGGCGATTGCGCCGGGTTCGTATAGACAAGCTGATTAGCCGTCTCCTTTAGCCCATAAATAAACCTCGTATCTACGGGGTTTATTTATATACAAAGAAACGAAATCAAACTTCCCCGTATTTTTGCCGTGTCACTTTTATATTTTGGATAAATCCAGATAGCATCTAATTTATAGGTCTCGCAAATATTAAAATATCATGAGAAAAAATCCCAAATTACGCTAATGGTTTTAATTTTTTATCTCTGACTGTTTGCCGTCTGTAGACTAGATACTAAATTTGGAAGCAAAAACCCACAATATCCACTGAAGGTTTGCCGTTATTTGATACTGACCCGGCGACAGCATGCTGGGCAGATATCCCACCGCGCATGCCGGCTGCATCAACACTACCAACGTGAAAAAGCCCTCTGCTTTCACAGAGGGCTTCGTCTTGTTGAATGCCTGGCAGTTCCCTACTCTCACATGGGGAGACCCCACACTACCATCGGCGCTACGGCGTTTCACTGCTGAGTTCGGCATGGGGTCAGGTGGGACCACCGCGCTATCGCCGCCAGGCAAATTCTGTTTCATCCCGACCGTCACACTTCCGTGTAACCATCAGAACCAATCTCGGAACATCACTGAAAATATATCGTCTCTCTTCCAAAACACCTTCGGTGTTGTAAGGTTAAGCCTCTCGGGTCATTAGTACTGGTCAGCTCAACGCATCACTGCGCTTACACACCCAGCCTATCAACGTCTTCGTCTTAAACGTCCCTTCAGGGGCCTTTAAGGCCCAGGGAAGACTCATCTCGGGGCAAGTTTCCCGCTTAGATGCTTTCAGCGGTTATCTCTTCCGCACGTAGCTACCGGGCAATGCAATTGGCATCACAACCCGTACACCAGTGGTGCGTTCACTCCGGTCCTCTCGTACTAGGAGCAACCCCCCTCAATCTTCCAACGCCCACGGCAGATAGGGACCGAACTGTCTCACGACGTTCTAAACCCAGCTCGCGTACCACTTTAAATGGCGAACAGCCATACCCTTGGGACCTACTTCAGCCCCAGGATGTGATGAGCCGACATCGAGGTGCCAAACACCGCCGTCGATATGAACTCTTGGGCGGTATCAGCCTGTTATCCCCGGAGTACCTTTTATCCGTTGAGCGATGGCCCTTCCATTCAGAACCACCGGATCACTAAGACCTGCTTTCGCACCTGCTCGAGCCGTCACTCTCGCAGTCAAGCTAGCTTATGCCTTTGCACTAACCTCCTGATGTCCGACCAGGATTAGCTAACCTTCGTACTCCTCCGTTACTCTTTGGGAGGAGACCGCCCCAGTCAAACTACCCACCAGACACTGTCCGCAACCCGGTTCACGGGCCCACGTTAGAACATCAAACATTAAAGGGTGGTATTTCAAGGTTGGCTCCACGCAGACTGGCGTCCACGCTTCAAAGCCTCCCACCTATCCTACACATCAAGGCTCAAGGTTCAGTGTCAAGCTATAGTAAAGGTTCACGGGGTCTTTCCGTCTTGCCGCGGGTACACTGCATCTTCACAGCGAGTTCAATTTCACTGAGTCTCGGGTGGAGACAGCCTGGCCATCATTACGCCATTCGTGCAGGTCGGAACTTACCCGACAAGGAATTTCGCTACCTTAGGACCGTTATAGTTACGGCCGCCGTTTACCGGGGCTTCGATCAAGAGCTTCGCCTTGCGGCTTACCCCATCAATTAACCTTCCGGCACCGGGCAGGCGTCACACCGTATACGTCCACTTTCGTGTTTGCACAGTGCTGTGTTTTTAGTAAACAGTTGCAGCCAGCTGGTATCTGCGACTGCGCAACGCTCCATCCGCAAGGGACTTCACCTCGCACAGCGTGCCTTCTCCCGAAGTTACGGCACCATTTTGCCTAGTTCCTTCACCCGAGTTCTCTCAAGCGCCTGAGTATTCTCTACCTGACCACCTGTGTCGGTTTGGGGTACGATTCGATGTTACCTGGAGCTTAGGGGCTTTTCCTGGAAGCGTGGCATTTGTCACTTCGACACCGTAGTGCCTCGTCATCACGCCTCGGCGTTGACAGCGCTCCGGATTTGCCTGGAGCACCCACCTACACGCTTAAACCGGGACAACCGTCGCCCGGCCAACATAGCCTTCTCCGTCCCCCCTTCGCAGTAACACCCAGTACAGGAATATTAACCTGTTTCCCATCGACTACGCCTTTCGGCCTCGCCTTAGGGGTCGACTCACCCTGCCCCGATTAACGTTGGACAGGAACCCTTGGTCTTCCGGCGTGCGGGTTTTTCACCCGCATTATCGTTACTTATGTCAGCATTCGCACTTCTGATACCTCCAGCAATCCTCACAGACCACCTTCAACGGCTTACAGAACGCTCCCCTACCCAACGGACATATCCTTAAGTCAACTCGACGTAATGAACGCTTTGACGTCGCGGCGCTCCGTCAATCGGTTTTCGCATAATTGTCTTAAGTGATATGTCCGCTGCCGCAGCTTCGGTGCATGGTTTAGCCCCGTTACATCTTCCGCGCAGGCCGACTCGACCAGTGAGCTATTACGCTTTCTTTAAATGATGGCTGCTTCTAAGCCAACATCCTGGCTGTCTGGGCCTTCCCACATCGTTTCCCACTTAACCATGACTTTGGGACCTTAGCTGGCGGTCTGGGTTGTTTCCCTCTTCACGACGGACGTTAGCACCCGCCGTGTGTCTCCCGTGATAACATTCTTCGGTATTCGTAGTTTGCATCGAGTTGGTAAGCCGGGATGGCCCCCTAGTCGAAACAGTGCTCTACCCCCGAAGATGACTTCACGAGGCGCTACCTAAATAGCTTTCGGGGAGAACCAGCTATCTCCCGGTTTGATTGGCCTTTCACCCCCAGCCACAAGTCATCCGCTAATTTTTCAACATTAGTCGGTTCGGTCCTCCAGTTAGTGTTACCCAACCTTCAACCTGCCCATGGCTAGATCACCGGGTTTCGGGTCTATACCTTGCAACTTGACGCCCAGTTAAGACTCGGTTTCCCTGCGGCTCCCCTATTCGGTTAACCTTGCTACAAAATATAAGTCGCTGACCCATTATACAAAAGGTACGCAGTCACCCCACCCCAAAGCACTCACCGCTTGTCTTGTGTGTTGGGCGTCGCAAAAGACGCGCCGCCACCGCGATGCTGCTGTTGCGGTGCCTTCATCACCAGAGAATGCTTTGGTGGTGGGGCTCCCACTGCTTGTACGTACACGGTTTCAGGTTCTGTTTCACTCCCCTCGCCGGGGTTCTTTTCGCCTTTCCCTCACGGTACTGGTTCACTATCGGTCAGTCAGGAGTATTTAGCCTTGGAGGATGGTCCCCCCATCTTCAGACAGGATATCTCGTGTCCCGCCCTACTCGTCGAACTCACAGCAAGCGCATCTTTGTGTACGGGACTATCACCCTGTACCGTGCGACTTTCCAGACGCTTCCACTGATGCACAAACTGATTCTGGTTCTGGGCTCTTCCCCGTTCGCTCGCCGCTACTGGGGGAATCTCGGTTGATTTCTTTTCCTCGGGGTACTGAGATGTTTCAGTTCCCCCGGTTCGCCTCATGTCACTATGGATTCATGACATGATAGTGTGTCGAAACACACTGGGTTTCCCCATTCGGGTATCGTCGGGTATAACGGTTCATATCACCTTGCCGACGCTTTTCGCAGATTAGCACGCCCTTCATCGCCTCTGACTGCCTAGGCATCCACCGTGTACGCTTAGTCGCTTAACCTCACAACCCGAAGGTGTTTCTTCTTTTCTGAATGGCTGCGCCTCATGAATACTGCGTTGTGCCGTACTCGGTATGCTCATGGACATCACGTCCACTGCGCTTCCTCCGTGCGGTACGCCTTGTCTTCATCGGGCTCGCTCATTCATCGATTCGGAATATCCGGGATGCGATTATTTGAGAGACTCTGATACAGCCAACTCCCGCCATCAAGGCAGGTTTCGCTGTATCGTTTCAATTTTCAGCTTGTTCCAGATTGTTAAAGAGCAAATAACATAAACCTGACTATCGCTAATCAGCTTTAGGTTATCGTCGACCGTGCCTTTCACCCACTGTCATTTTTGGCGTCCCCTAGGGGATTCGAACCCCTGTTACCGCCGTGAAAGGGCGGTGTCCTAGGCCTCTAGACGAAGGGGACACATCATGTCGGCTTCGCTGACGCGCGCTCTGTTTTCATCAGACAATCTGTGTGAGCACTTCACACAACGGCTATCTTTGGTAAGGAGGTGATCCAACCGCAGGTTCCCCTACGGTTACCTTGTTACGACTTCACCCCAGTCATGAATCACAAAGTGGTAAGCGCCCTCCCGAAGGTTAAGCTACCTACTTCTTTTGCAACCCACTCCCATGGTGTGACGGGCGGTGTGTACAAGGCCCGGGAACGTATTCACCGTAGCATTCTGATCTACGATTACTAGCGATTCCGACTTCATGGAGTCGAGTTGCAGACTCCAATCCGGACTACGACGCACTTTATGAGGTCCGCTTGCCCTCGCGAGTTCGCTTCTCTTTGTATGCGCCATTGTAGCACGTGTGTAGCCCTACTCGTAAGGGCCATGATGACTTGACGTCATCCCCACCTTCCTCCGGTTTATCACCGGCAGTCTCCCTTGAGTTCCCGCCATTACGCGCTGGCAACAAAGGATAAGGGTTGCGCTCGTTGCGGGACTTAACCCAACATTTCACAACACGAGCTGACGACAGCCATGCAGCACCTGTCTCTCAGTTCCCGAAGGCACAAGTCTGTCTCCAGTCTCTTCTGAGGATGTCAAGAGTAGGTAAGGTTCTTCGCGTTGCATCGAATTAAACCACATGCTCCACCGCTTGTGCGGGCCCCCGTCAATTCATTTGAGTTTTAACCTTGCGGCCGTACTCCCCAGGCGGTCGACTTAACGCGTTAGCTCCGAAAGCCACGGCTCAAGGCCACAACCTTCAAGTCGACATCGTTTACAGCGTGGACTACCAGGGTATCTAATCCTGTTTGCTCCCCACGCTTTCGCACCTGAGCGTCAGTCTTCGTCCAGGGGGCCGCCTTCGCCACCGGTATTCCTCCAGATCTCTACGCATTTCACCGCTACACCTGGAATTCTACCCCCCTCTACGAGACTCTAGTCTGTCAGTTTTGAATGCAGTTCCCAGGTTAAGCCCGGGGATTTCACATCCAACTTAACAGACCGCCTGCGTGCGCTTTACGCCCAGTCATTCCGATTAACGCTTGCACCCTCCGTATTACCGCGGCTGCTGGCACGGAGTTAGCCGGTGCTTCTTCTGCGGGTAACGTCAATGAAACACTCTATTAAAGCGCTCCCCTTCCTCCCCGCTGAAAGTACTTTACAACCCGAAGGCCTTCTTCATACACGCGGCATGGCTGCATCAGGGTTTCCCCCATTGTGCAATATTCCCCACTGCTGCCTCCCGTAGGAGTCTGGACCGTGTCTCAGTTCCAGTGTGGCTGGTCATCCTCTCAGACCAGCTAGAGATCGTCGCCTAGGTGAGCCATTACCTCACCTACCAGCTAATCCCATCTGGGTTCATCCAATGGCGTGAGGCCCGAAGGTCCCCCACTTTGGTCTTGCGACGTCATGCGGTATTAGCTACCGTTTCCAGTAGTTATCCCCCTCCATCAGGCAGATCCCCAGACATTACTCACCCGTCCGCCGCTCGCCGGCGGGGAAGCAAGCTTCCCCCCGCTGCCGCTCGACTTGCATGTGTTAGGCCTGCCGCCAGCGTTCAATCTGAGCCATGATCAAACTCTTCAATTTAAGATTTGTTTGATATGCTTCCGAAGAAGCGATGCTCAAAGAATTTATAACTGTTTATTCGTAATGAATTTACTGTCAGTCACTCTTCAAGTCTTTTCGTATTGATTACGATAGGGTCCTGTGAGTGCCCACACAGATTGTCTGATTATATTGTTAAAGAGCGTTCGCCGCGGCACTGCCGCTGACGTGAGGTCGCGTATACTACGCCATCCTCTTGCAGAGTCAACGAGTAATTCGTTTTTCCCGGCCTGACTCTGTGTTGTGTTGTTCACCAGCACCGGGTCAGTGGAGGCGCATTATAGGCACTTCTCCTGGCCTGACAAGGGGTAATTGCAAAAAAAATCACAAGTGCGTTTTTTTTCACCCCATCGTTTATTTACTGCGCTGTTTTATCGCGTTTGGCAGGTCGGCAAGACTATCAATTATCCAGTCAGCCAGTTTTTCACTCTCTTCCGTAATCGGTTTTCCGGTGCGAACCAAAACTTTGGTGCCTACACCCGCAGAAATTGCCGCCTGCATATCTTCTGCTTTATCCCCCACCATATAGGAAGCCGCCATATCGATATCTAAATGATGCTGTGCCGCTTCCAACATTCCTGGCTTAGGTTTACGACAATCACATTGCTGGCGATACTCATCACTGCCAACATCAGGATGATGAGGACAAAAATAGATGCCATCCAAATCAACACCACGATCAACCAAAGACCAATCCATCCACTCGGTCAACCGCATAAACTGATCTTCAGTGAATTTACCTCGTGCAATACCAGATTGATTCGTCACCAGAACCAAAGCAAACCCCATCCGCTTTAATTCAGACATGGCATCAATGACACCATCAATAAACTGGAATTGGTCGATTTCATGCACATACCCATGATCAACATTTATGGTACCGTCACGGTCAAGAAAGATTGCTGGAACGCTTTGTGCCACTTAAATTTGCTCCTGATAACGTAAATTACCGCGTAGTATCGCATGTTTTCATCTTCAGAGAGAATGACGGCCATGACAATCTCCATTGACTTAGACGTCTAGACGCCTTAACATCCCGTCCACATTCTGGCCTGTATATAATGATATTTATCCGGCCACCGTTATTATCGATAAAATTTATGATAGAAATTTCTAATATTACCAAGACGTTCCAGCAGAACGGACGAACGATTACCGCACTCGACGACGTGAGTCTTCGCGTTCCTGCAGGACAAATATATGGTGTAATTGGTGCTTCCGGAGCGGGTAAAAGCACATTGATTCGCTGTGTAAATTTGCTGGAGCGTCCGACTCAGGGAAAGGTATTGGTTGATGGGCAGGATCTGACTCAATTGTCAGAAAGCCAGCTAACGCGAGCTCGTCGCCAGATTGGCATGATTTTCCAACACTTCAATCTGCTTTCCTCACGAACTGTTTTTGGCAATGTGGCATTACCACTTGAACTGGATAATATGCCTAAAGCAGAAATCAAACAGCGCATACATAATTTACTGGAGTTGGTCGGTCTGTCGGATAAACACGATGTCTATCCAACAAATCTTTCTGGCGGACAAAAACAACGAGTAGCCATTGCCAGGGCGCTGGCTAGCGCGCCTAAAGTGCTGTTATGCGATGAAGCCACCAGCGCACTGGATCCGGCAACCACACGATCTATTCTTGAACTGCTGAAAGACATTAACCGTCGTCTGGGATTAACAATTTTACTGATCACCCATGAAATGGATGTCGTGAAACGCATTTGTGACCAGGTCGCCATTATTAGTGATGGTCGTCTGATTGAGCAGGACACGGTAAGTGAGGTTTTCTCTCATCCCAAGACACCCTTGGCACAAACGTTTATTCAGTCAACGCTACATCTGGATATTCCTGATGACTATCTGGAACGGATGATGCCAACACCCAAGCTGGGAAGTTTACCATTGTTGCGTATGGAGTTTACCGGCCAATCGGTTGATGCACCTTTGCTGTCTGAAATAGCCCGACGCTTTAATATCAACAACAACATTATCAGTGCTCAGATGGACTACGCCGGTGGCGTGAAATTCGGCATCATGCTGGCAGAAATGCACGGCGAAGTAGCAGATACTACTGCCGCAATTCAGTTCCTGAAAGATCACCATGTAAATATCGAGGTATTGGGTTATGTCTGAAGCAATGATCTGGTTACTTGCCCGCGGTGTCTGGGAAACCGTAATCATGACGCTTGTTTCCGGTTTTTTTGGCTTTGTACTTGGATTACCTGTTGGTGTTCTTCTTTATATCACCCGTCCAGGGCAAATTATCGCCAACCCTAAAATCTACCGTAGCATCTCCGCGCTGGTAAATATTTTCCGCTCGATTCCATTCATCATTTTACTCGTTTGGATGATTCCATTTACCCGTATAATTGTCGGTACAGCTATCGGGCTACAAGCGGCAATGGTTCCATTAACTGTCGGTGCAGCGCCGTTTATTGCCCGCATGGTAGAAAATGCGCTGTTGGAAATTCCGACTGGTTTAATTGAGGCGGCCCGGGCGATGGGAGCCACACCGATGCAAATAATCAAAAAAATATTGTTACCCGAAGCGCTACCAGGGTTGTTCAATGCTGCCACCATCACATTGATAACGCTGGTGGGCTATTCTGCTATGGGAGGCGCGGTCGGTGCTGGCGGATTAGGTCAGATTGGTTACCAGTACGGCTATGTCGGGTATAACGCCACAATAATGAATATCGTATTAGTCTTGTTAGTTATTTTGGTTTATCTAATTCAATTCTGTGGTGATAAGGCAGTACGGGCAGTCACACACAAGTAATTGTTCAATAGCCATGCACTCATCAAGTGCGTGATGGAAAGACTCTGAAGCTGAGGTAAGGAAATGGCAATTAAATTGAAATCTATCGCTACTGTTGGCGCCTTGATTGGTGTATTGGCATTAGCCGGTTGTGATCAGAAACAAAAAGATCCCAACCACATAAAAGTGGGCGTTATCGTTGGTGCCGAGCAACAAGTCGCTGAAGTTGCACAAAAAGTTGCTAAAGAGAAATATGGGCTGGACGTTGAACTGGTTACCTTCAACGACTACGTTTTACCTAACGAGGCGCTAAGCAAAGGAGATATTGATCTCAATGCATTCCAGCATAAACCTTACCTCGATCAGCAAATCAAGGATCGTGGTTATAAACTGGTTCCGGTTGGTAACACCTTTGTCTATCCCATTGCCGGTTACTCTAAAAAGATCAAATCTCTGGACGAACTGCAAAACGGTGCACAAATTGCGCTGCCAAATGATCCAACCAATCTAGGACGCTCACTATTACTGCTGCAAAAAGTGGGGTTAATTAAACTGAAAGATAACGTCGGACTGATGCCAACAGCACTAGATGTGACAGAAAACCCGAAAAATCTGAAGTTGGTTGAACTGGAAGCGCCACAATTGCCGCGATCACTGGATGACAACCAAATTGCGCTAGCAGTGATTAATACTACCTATGCTAGCCAGATTAACCTGACACCTGCCAAAGATGGTTTGTTCGTGGAAGACAAAGACTCTCCATATGTCAATCTACTCGTCGCTCGTGAAGATAACAAAGATGCCGAAAATGTAAAAAAATTCGTGCAAGCTTATCAATCTGAAGAAGTGAACCAGGCAGCAAATAAAATCTTTAACGGTGGTGCAGTTAAAGGCTGGTAAACTCACACTTACGTCATGTAAATAAATAACAAGACGGGCTTTAGCCCGTCTTGTTATTTATTTAATAGCTTGCTTCAATAGCCTCACCTAAAAAACCAGAGGGAAACCTATGCGTTCTATACTCTTTCTGATGTTAGCCTTTTCGCTGACCGGATGTTCTCTGCTAAATAAATCGATGCACCCAGCGCCCAAACAGCCAGTTCATACAGCCACTGAACACTCTCCCAAAACCAAACCGGTTTACCGCCCAGTACACGCTGTTCTGTATAAAAATGCCGAAGAGCTAGTCGGTAAACCATTCCGTGATATGGGGGAAGTTTCAGGATCATCTTGTCAGGTAAGCGCTCGGGACACACCACCCAACATAGCCAGTGCACAGAAAAGAATGCAAAGTCGTGCTGCGGCTATGAAGGCAAACGCGGTTTTGTTGCATGACTGTCAGATCGTCAGCAGTATTGCAGGTTGTTATCGTCAGGCAATTTGCCAAGGTACAGCACTGAAAGTTTCTGAATAATGAGCCAATTCATCTTCAATCAGATCGGTGTGATCCGCTCACCTTATAAAGAGAAATTCGCCGTTCCACGACAACCCGGTCTTATTGAAGATGGTAGTGGCGAGTTGTACCTTACTCCGCCTTACAACCACCCGGAAACAGTGCGTGGACTTGGTGACTTTAGCTATATATGGTTGCTCTTTATTTTTCACCAAACATTGAATGCCGGTTGGCATCCTACAGTGCGCCCCCCACGGCTCGGCGGGAATACTCGTGTTGGTGTATTCTCCTCTCGGTCAACATTCCGCCCCAATCCTATTGGTATGTCACTGGTTAAATTAAAATCCATTCGTATTGAAAAAGATGTTGTTGCCCTTGAGTTAGGCAGCCTTGATCTGATTGATGGAACGCCCGTTATTGACATCAAGCCTTATATTCCCTTTGCAGAAAGTAAACCACAGGCAAAAGCAGGCTTTGCCCAATTGGCACCAGCGACAGACATGTCAGTAACTTTTACGCCTTTAGCAGAACAACAACTTGCGGCCTGTCAGCACAAATATCCCTATTTACGCCGTTTTATAACTCAAGTGCTGGCACAGGATCCTCGTCCCGCTTATCGCAAAAATGTGGCAGACTCGAGAGAATATGCCGCATTACTGTTAGAATTTAACGTCCGATGGCGGATAACTGACGAGCAAACAGAAGTAATATGCTTGGACCCGAGCTAAAAACCCCGGTCTTCTCTTTTGAGTAACCGTTCACACTGGTAAACTAGGCCACTTTTTATGTCTTTGGCTGAATTGCAGCCAATGATATCTATCGTTCTGACGGAACTAAAACATCATGCGTACAAGTCAATATTTGCTCTCCACATTGAAGGAGACTCCCGCCGATGCAGAAGTCATCAGCCATCAGCTAATGCTGCGTGCCGGGATGATTCGTAAACTGGCCTCAGGGCTTTACACGTGGTTGCCGACCGGATTACGGGTTCTGAAAAAAGTCGAAAACATTGTGCGAGAAGAAATGGATAACGCCGGTGCTATCGAGATATCCATGCCTGTCGTCCAACCTGCAGATTTATGGCAGGAAAGTGGCCGTTGGGAACAATACGGCCCAGAACTACTTCGTTTTGTCGATCGCGGAGATCGCCCGTTTGTCCTGGGACCAACACATGAAGAAGTGATTACCGATCTGATCCGCAATGAAATCAGCTCGTACAAACAGTTGCCACTGAATTTTTACCAAATTCAGACTAAATTCCGTGATGAAGTCCGCCCACGTTTTGGTGTAATGCGCGCCCGTGAATTTTTGATGAAAGATGCCTATTCCTTTCATACATCACAGGAGTCGTTACAGGTGACTTACGATGCCATGTATGCCGCATATAGTAAGATTTTCAGCCGTATGGATCTGGATTTCCGTGCAGTACAGGCTGATACCGGCTCTATTGGAGGCAACGCATCCCACGAATTCCAGGTTCTGGCTGGCAGTGGAGAAGACGATATCGTCTTTTCCACGGAGTCCGCATATGCCGCTAACATTGAACTGGCAGAAGCAGTTGCCCCCATGGCAACACCCGCAGCAGCAACGGAAGAACTGCGACTGATCGATACACCGAACGCGAAAACCATCGCGGAACTGGTTGAACAATTCAACGTACCAATAGAAAAAACGGTCAAAACTCTGCTAGTCAAAGCCACCGAAGAAAGTGGACATAAACTGGTGGCACTGCTAGTTCGTGGCGATCACGAACTCAATGAAGTGAAAGCCGAAAAATTTGAGCCGATTGCCAACCCGTTGACATTCGCCACTGAAGAAGAGATCCGTGCCACCATAGGCGCTGGTCCAGGTTCTCTAGGCCCGGTTAACTTACCGGTTCCGGTGATTATTGACCGCACGGTGGCGGCGATGAGTGACTTTAGCGCTGGTGCCAATATCGATGGTAAGCACTATTTTGGTATCAACTGGGAACGCGATATGGCATTGCCACAAGTTGCCGATATCCGCAATGTTGTTGAAGGAGACAGAAGCCCGGATGGTAAAGGCACGCTGTTGATCAAACGCGGTATTGAAGTAGGCCATATATTCCAACTTGGTACAAAATACTCCGAAGCGCTGAAAGCCACAGTGCAAGGTGAAGATGGACGTAATCAGATCCTGACAATGGGGTGCTACGGTATTGGCGTTAGCCGCGTTATCGCCGCTGCTATTGAGCAAAATCATGATGACCGCGGTATTATCTGGCCAGAAGCGATTGCGCCGTTCCATGTGGCTATCCTGCCAATGAATATGCATAAATCCTTCCGTGTGCAGGAAATGACGGAAAGTATTTATCAGCAGTTACGGGCTAAAGGAGTTGATGTTTTGTTGGATGACCGTAAAGAACGTCCTGGGGTGATGTTTGCCGATATGGAGCTGATCGGGATCCCACATACCATCGTTATCGGTGACCGTAACCTTGATAACGAAGAGGTTGAATACAAGAATCGCCGTAACGGCGAGAAACAGATGCTTAAAACCAGTGAAATTGTGGATTTTCTGCTGGCGCGGATTTTCCATTAATCCACTGTTTATCACTGAATAGTCGCTAAGCGTAGTATAAAAAATGGTGGGTAACCCCACCATTTTTTATTTTTCAGAACAGCCAGTGAATATTATTCACGAAACAGCTCTTCAATATCCAATCCTTGTACCTGCAATATTTCACGCAGGCGCCGCAATCCCTCAACCTGAATCTGGCGAACACGCTCGCGTGTTAATCCGATTTCACGACCAACATCTTCCAGCGTAGCGGCTTCATACCCCAGCAAGCCAAAACGACGAGCCAGAACTTCACGCTGCTTGGCGTTCAGCTCAAACAACCATTTAACGATATTTTGCTTCATATCGTTATCCTGAGTTGTATTTTCAGGTCCGTTATCTTTTTCGTCTGCCAGAATATCCAGTAACGCTTTTTCCGAATCCCCACCCAATGGAGTATCAACGGAAGTAATGCGCTCATTCAAGCGTAGCATGCGGTTAACGTCATCAACCGGTCTATCGAGCTGTTCGGCAATTTCTTCCGCACTCGGCTCATGATCCAGTTTATGAGATAATTCACGCGCGGTACGAAGGTAAACATTAAGTTCTTTAACGATGTGAATAGGCAAACGAATAGTGCGAGTCTGATTCATAATTGCTCGCTCTATGGTCTGCCGAATCCACCAAGTAGCGTAGGTTGAAAAGCGGAATCCTCTTTCCGGATCAAATTTTTCAACTGCCCGAATCAGACCGAGATTTCCCTCTTCTATCAGGTCAAGCAGTGCCAGTCCGCGGTTGTTGTAACGGCGGGCAATTTTCACCACCAACCGCAGGTTGCTTTCGATCATACGGCGGCGTGATGATACATCACCACGCAACGCGCGCCGGGCAAAATAAACCTCTTCTTCAGCGGTTAAAAGAGGTGAATAGCCAATCTCTCCTAAATAGAGTTGCGTTGCATCTAAAACTCGCTGGACAACACTTTGTGATAGCAACTCATCTTCTTGCGAGTCATTATCATTAGTCTCTTCTTCTGTCAGCGCTTTGTCATCAAATACATCAATTCCATTCTCGTCGAAATCAGTATCTTCATGTAACTCGTTAACTTTCAGCGTACTTTGGCTCATAAGTGGCTCCTACCCGTGATCCCATGGCAGAATACCGAAATACCCTGCCCGATTTATCGCTGCGAAAGAAAACGCAGCGGGTTTACGGATTTCCCCTTGTAACGAATTTCAAAATGTAAGCGTACTGAACTGGTTCCGGTGCTACCCATAGTAGCGATTTTTTGCCCCGCCTTTACCTCTTGTTGTTCCCGGACCAGCATGGTTTCGTTATGGGCATAGGCGCTCAGGTAGTCATCATTATGTTTGATGATTATCAGATTACCGTAACCGCGCAACGCGTTGCCCGCATACACTACACGCCCGCCAGCGGTAGCGACTACAGGTTGCCCACGTGAGCCAGCGATATCAATCCCTTTATTTCCCCCCTCAGCGGCTGAGAAATTATCTATGACTTTCCCTTCTGTAGGCCAACGCCAACCAGTGATAGCAACATTACTGCTGCTGGGTACTGGCCTCGGTTCGGCAACAGGAGCCGACGCCCCTGCCTTGGGTAACATCTTACCCACATTCTTTTTACCCGAATTTCCAGAATACGCATTAGTCGATTGAGAATCAACCTGAGAAGTTTGCATCTGCCCGTTTCTGGTTGCATTCACAGGTAACATGTGACCACTATTACTGGCCATTACCTGTGAACCATTAGCGTTCATATTGTTGCCCAGCGTCAGTGTCTGGCCGACATTCAGACTATAAGGTTCTGAAATGCCATTGCGCTGAGCCAGCTCCCGGTAATCATTACCGCTGATCCAGGCAATATAAAACAGGGTATCGCCGCGCTTGACGATATAGTTAGTACCGGTATAACTGCCTTTCGGAATATTACTGTAGCTGCGGTTATAAACTATCTTGCCTTCATGAGTGGTAATATTGGAAGAGCTTGGTGAAGTAATGCGCGGAGTCGGAGAAGACATCATGCCTCCCCGACTTCCAGTGCCACCATTCACACTGCTGATCGGTGCCGATCGATTGTTACTGTTAGAACAACTAGCTAATCCTGCAACAATAACCATACATGCAGCGATCTGTTGCCAATTCATTATTTGGCCTCCCATGCGCCGAACTCCCCTATAACCATAAAATTTACTATTCTATCCAGCCAGTGATATCCCTCATCCGTAGAAAAGTCGCTGAACTCTGGTAATTTATTCTGTATTCAGAATGAGAAAATGTACTTTTTCATCAAGGCATACAAGCCAATCTAAAAAATAATGCAATTCTGTGATGCTAGCGATATCAACAAATTAGTACAATAAACACGTGTGTTGAAATCTTAAAGGCTGAGAACATTTAAATGATGATTTGCCACGGTATCAGGCAAGCTCACCTTTGACCAGCGGAACAAACCTAACAGCTTCAACGGTCTGAACGATATATTCACCGTTATGGTGTTCTACCACCTGCAACATTTGCTGCTGTTCACCCACCGGTAATACCATAATGCCACCTTCATCGAGCTGCTCCATCAACGCGGTAGGAATTTCAGGTGGCGCAGCCGTGACGATTATGGCATCAAAAGGGCCTTTTGATGCCCAGCCTTGCCATCCATCACCATGACGTGTAGATACATTATGCAGATCGAGCTGTTTAAGGCGACGTTTGGCCTGCCACTGTAGTCCTTTAATACGTTCGACTGAACATACATGTTGAACCAGGTGAGCCAGAATTGCAGTTTGATAACCGGAACCCGTGCCTATTTCCAATACTCTTGAAACGGGTGTTAACCGTAAGAGTTCGGTCATTCTGGCAACCATATAAGGCTGAGAGATCGTTTGGCCAAAACCTATTGGTAGCGCTGTATTTTCATAGGCTTTATGTTCAAAAGCCTCATCAACAAAGCGCTCCCGAGGTACGGCAGCTACCGCCTGTAACAGACGCTCATCCTGAATCCCCTGCTGATGCAACTGCGCCAGCAACGTTTGCATACGCTTGTTTACCATTCCCCGCAAACCTCAGCGCTAGCTAACCTTATCAACGTATCTATCCTCTAAAGAAAGGGAATATATCTCTGTAACATCAAGAAAATATTCAGATATTCTAAAACTGAAAAAGGTAAACTCGTGTTGAATGAGGCAGTAATGTCTGCCGCCTACTGTGCCTGTAGCACAATTTCCCTTACTACGCTGGTGGCAAAACTTCCCGCTGGAAGCCAAAAGCGTAATTGAACCGTCATCTTATCCTGCCATTCCCACTGCAATTCCCGAGGATAAAGTAAAACGGCACGACGAGCGGGCTCTACCCGCTCACGCTGTAGTAATGACAGCAGCAATGGTTGTGTCTGCAGACACTGTTGCTCAAAGTCTAGAGCCGCATCTTGCGTACCTAACGCACCATCGCCAGGCAATGGCGCCGTAATCTGTAATGTGCCCTGTTCGACACGCTGCTGTAGAGCAGTTAGCTCATCCTTCTGCGCCACAAACCAACTGCCTCGACCCGTCAATTGTAAAGCATCACCGCAAAAAACCACTTTCTCCTGTTGCTGCGCCAAGCGGGCGCTGGTAACACAGTTAAAGAGTTCACTACGGCTGGCAGAAAGATAAAAGCTGCGTTTACTACGTTCTTTCACCAGGATGTCATTACTCGCCCAACGCCGGGCCTGATCAAGGTTATTGCCCTCGCGGCCAAACCGCTGACTACCGAAATAATTAGGCACGCCAGCAGTAGTAATACGTTGCAAACGATCTTCTACCGATTGTCGATCGCTGATGTGACGCAATACCAGCGTAAAGGTATTGCCTTGCAGCGCGCCTATACGCAGTTTACGACGGTGTCGAGCAGCCTCAAGAAGCTCACATCCTTCCAGTTCAAATGCCTGCAGATCCGGAGTTTCTTTTCCTGGTAAATGGAGACAAAACCATTGTTCAGTAATCGCATGACGATCTTTAAGACCAGCATAACTGACAGCACGCGCAGGAATATGAGCAAACTTTGCCAGCGCTTCGGCCACAAATACAGTATTACATCCCCGTTTGCGTATTCGTACCAACAGATGTTCGCCTTCGCCATCTGGTTGGAAACCGAGATCCTCGACCACAATAAAATCGTCAGCAGTGGATTTCATCATCCCTGTTGACTGTGGTTTTCCATGCAACCAGGTAAGCTCATCGGCAGTGTTCATCGTTACCATGCCACGACCCCGGCAGAATCATCTTTTAACAACAATACGACTGCTTCACAGGCAATGCCCTCGCCACGACCAGTAAATCCTAGTTGTTCAGTCGTGGTCGCTTTGACATTCACATCATCCATGTGGCATTGCAGATCTTCCGCCAGATTGACACGCATTTGTGGAATATGCGGAGCCATTTTAGGGGCCTGGGCAATGATGGTGACATCCAGATTTCCCAGACAGTAACCTTTATCTCTGATACGTTGCCATGCATCACGTAGCAGTTCTCGACTGTCTATATTTTTATAAGCAAGGTCGGTGTCGGGAAAGAGTTTACCGATATCGCCCAGAGCAGCCGCACCCAACAACGCGTCGGTGATGGCATGCAACACGACATCACCATCAGAATGGGCCAACAATCCCTGAGCATAGGGGATACGAACACCACCGATCACCAGTGGACCTTCGCCACCAAATTTATGGACATCGAAACCGTGACCGATACGCATCGCGCATTCTCCTTTTAGGTAATTTTTTGATTTTTAAAACTATTGGTCAGATAAAACTCAGCTAAAGCCAAATCCTCCAGACGTGTTATCTTGATATTATCCGATCTGCCACTGACAATCTGTGGATGATAACCGCAGTACTCCAACGCTGATGCTTCATCAGTGATGGATACGCCATCATTCAGTGCCCGCTGAAGGCAGGTTCTGAGCAAATCCAGAGGAAAAAGCTGCGGAGTTAAGGCATGCCAGAGATCATCTCGCTCTACTGTATGCTCAATCAACCCGTCTGAACTGCGCTTCATCGTATCACGAACAGGAGCAGCCAGAATGCCACCTATCTCACTCTGTTCTGTCAGCGCCAACAGATGATCCAGATCATCTCGATGCAGACATGGACGAGCCGCATCATGTACCAGTACCCATTCGGTCTGAGTCACATGCAGCAAACCCGCCAAGACGGAATCCGCACGCTGTTTGCCACCGGTCACCACTGCGATCTGCGGATTATTTGCCAAAGGAAGAGAATAAAAATAGCCATCATCGGCACTGATGACTACGATCACCTGCCGAATACGAGGATGCTGTAGCAACGCGTCAATAGTATGTTCGAGGATGGTTTTGGAACCGATAGTCAAATACTGTTTCGGACGGTCACTTTTCATCCGGCTACCATTGCCAGCAGCCGGCAAGATAGCAACGACCTCATGCGGGGGAGCAATCAGAGTAGACATACCTAGCGTAATGTTGGGCTGGAGGATGGCGCAGGTAGCGCGGTAGTGGCCGTGTGACGGCCAGATTGATCAGGGACCAGACGATAGAAACTTTCACCAGGTTTAATCATTCCCAGCTCATTACGTGCACGCTCTTCGATGGCTTCCTGTCCACCATTAAGATCATCGATTTCAGCAAACAACTGCTCGTTACGGGATTTTAGTTTGGCGTTATTCTCCTGTTGAACAGACACACTATCTTTCACCCGCACGTAATCATGGATACCATTTTTGCCCAGCCACAGTGAATACTGTAACCAGCCAAGTATTATTAACAATAACAGCGTAAGTTTTCCCATTCCGCCCCCTGAAAAGCCATCTAATCATCCCATAACTTTTATCCAGACTCCACAGTGCATCAACAATTGCTGAATACATGAGAGAGAAAAAAGCCGCTAAATAGCGAAGAAAGAGAGGAAAGGTGAATTTTTTACAAGACAACACAATTCAACAAAGAAGTGGAACGGAGGAGAATCGGGGGGAATAATCGCTGATAAAACGACTAACACAGCCTCTGAATGATCACCACCAGCCGGTAATTAATGCAAATACCAGCCAGAACAGCGATACCGTCGTGATCCCGCTGCACAAAATCATCATCGTGGTATTTTCCTGCCACAATATACTGTAAGCCACGCCAATCAACACCGATAACGGCATCAGCGCCAGGAAAAAAGGCCAAGTGTATAGCATCAGAAACAAAGTGACATTCAGGCCGTAGACCAAAAAAGGAAGGACAAACGCCAGCCAATAGAAAGAGAAACCAGCGATAGCCCCCATAAACGGATAGGATACTTGAGTATCCTCATCCCGCCGATGGCTGGCTTCACTACCCAGTAATGGTGTGACATTCTGCATAATCTTTATCTTTCCCACGGTCTCCCTATCATCAAACGCCTGATGATATTTTCACAAGGAGATCAAGGGTTGATAATAGCTCGACCCTGCAACATATCTAACAATTGAGAGATCAAATGTGTTACCAATTGTTCTCCATCTAAATGCAATTCTGGCAGCTCAGGGGCCTCATAAACAGCGTCAATGCCAGTAAAATTACGCAACTCACCCGCACGGGCTTTCTTGTACAACCCTTTGGGATCGCGTGTTTCACAGATCGCCAGTGGCGTATCCACAAAAACTTCAATAAATGGCTGACCATCCAGCAAATCACGCACCATTTCCCGCTCAGCGCGGTGCGGTGATATAAACGCCGTTAACACAACCAGACCCGCGTCGACCATTAATTTAGATACTTCGCCTACTCGGCGGATATTCTCCCGCCGGTCATCATCACTGAAGCCTAAATCACGACATAGACCATGCCGGACATTATCGCCGTCCAACAGATAGGTACTGACGCCTTTTGCATGCAGCGCCTGCTCCAGCGCGCCAGCCAACGTAGATTTACCAGAACCGGAAAGTCCGGTAAACCACACCACGGCACCACGGTGTCCATGCCGGTGTTCTCGATCAGTTCGTGTAACCGCATGAGGATGCCAGACAATATTCTCGTCAGCAGACGCCATCACTCGGGGAGAATATTCAGACACGCTATTTCCCTCCCAACAGATCACGCGCACCCCAATGAGGAAAATGACGGCGGACTAACGCATTCAACTCCAGCTCAAACGCACTATGCGCATCAGGATCCTGATACGGCTGTTCAATCACTTCACGTACCAGGCCCGCACCCACCGTGACATTGGTTAAACGATCAATAAAAATCATGCCGCCGGTAACAGGATTCTGTTGGTAATTATCCAATACCAGCGGTTCATCAAAAGTCAGTTCAACCAGCCCAATACCATTCAATGGCAAAGCATCCGTCACACGCTGCGTCAGCGTATTGATTTCAACCTGATACTGGATATTTTCCACCCGGGCGCGAGTGTTCTTACCCGCAATCTTGATATTGTAACTTTGGCCCGGCACTAACGGTTGTTCCGCCATCCAGACCACATCCACCTGCGCACTTTGTACCGTATTCAGGTTTTCAGCACTGTCCACCAGCAGGTCTCCCCGACTGATATCAATTTCGTTTTCCAGTACCAATGTTATGGCTTCTCCCACTTGCGCCATCTGCAAGTCACCATCAAAGGTGACAATTCGGCTGATGGTGGACTCAACGCCAGAAGGTAACACCTTGATACGATTACCGACGCGGACGACTCCCGAAGCCACGGTTCCCGAGTAACCACGAAAATCCAGATTAGGGCGGTTGACATACTGCACAGGAAAACGCATCGGTTGTTCCAGACTACGTGGAATCACGTTGACCGTTTCCAGTACATCCAGCAAGGTCGGTCCAGTGTACCAATTCATCGTCTCACTGGGCGAAGCTACATTGTCACCATCCAGTGCAGAAATGGGCACAAAAGTAATATTCAGATCGGTAGGCAGTTGCTGGGCAAAATCCAGATAATCCTGTTTGAATTGTTCAAAAACGGCTTGCTGGTAATCCACCAAATCCATTTTATTCACCGCGACCACCAGATGGCGAATGCCCAGCAAGGTGGCAATAAAGCTATGCCGCCGAGTCTGATCCAACACACCTTTACGGGCATCAATCAACAGAATGGCCAGCTCACAAGTAGAAGCTCCTGTCGCCATATTACGCGTGTACTGCTCATGGCCCGGCGTATCAGCAATAATAAATTTACGCTTCTCGGTAGAGAAATAGCGATAAGCCACATCAATGGTAATACCCTGCTCACGTTCTGCCTGCAGACCATCCACCAGTAATGCCAGATCCAGCTTCTCACCCTGGGTGCCAAGCCGCTTGCTGTCACTATGCAGTGTGGAGAGCTGATCTTCATAAATCTGACGGGTATCGTGCAACAAACGCCCGATAAGCGTACTTTTGCCATCGTCGACGCTGCCGCAGGTCAGAAAACGCAGCAAACTTTTATTCTGCTGTGCTTGGAGGTAAGCCTCGACACCGCCCTGTTCAGCGATCTGTTTTGCTATTACATGATTCATGCGACCGATTCCTCAGAAATACCCTTGACGCTTTTTCAGCTCCATTGACCCGGCCTGATCGCGGTCGATCACCCGTCCCTGACGCTCACTGGTAGTAGAGACCAACATCTCTTCAATGATTTCCGGCAATGTTTGTGCCTGCGACTCCACCGCCCCCGTCAGCGGCCAACATCCCAGAGTACGGAAACGCACCATACGTTGTGTAATCACCTCACCCGGTTGCAGATTGATACGATCGTCATCCACCATCAGTAACATGCCATCACGCGACACAATTGGACGTGGAGCCGCCAGATAGAGCGGGACAATATCGATATTTTCCAGATAGATGTATTGCCAGATATCTAGCTCAGTCCAGTTAGACAGCGGAAACACACGGATACTTTCACCTTTATTGATCTGTCCGTTGTAGTTGTGCCACAGCTCCGGACGCTGGTTTTTAGGATCCCAGCGGTGAAAACGATCACGAAACGAATAAATACGTTCCTTGGCACGCGATTTCTCTTCATCCCGACGTGCGCCACCAAAGGCGGCATCAAAACCGTATTTATCCAGTGCCTGCTTTAACCCTTCGGTTTTCATAATATCGGTGTGTTTGGCACTGCCGTGTACAAAGGGGTTAATTCCCATAGCAACGCCCTGCGGATTGCGGTGTATCAGCAATTCACAGCCATAGGCTTTGGCCGTGCGATCACGGAATTCGTACATGGCGCGGAATTTCCAACCAGTATCCACGTGCAGTAATGGAAACGGCAGTGTTCCCGGATAAAATGCCTTACGCGCCAGATGGAGCATGACTGATGAATCCTTGCCGATCGAATAGAGCATTACCGGGTTACCAAATTCAGCCGCCACTTCACGGATGATGTGAATGCTTTCTGCTTCTAACTGCCGTAAATGCGTGAGTCTTTTTTCGTCCATAATCGTACCTTAAGACAAATTCACGACGACCGGACGGTGTTCAACCGTAGCCATCTGCGTTTGTGTATGTTCACCAAACCAGGCGATATGCTGGTGTAAATTGACCACTTCGCCGATCACCAGCAAAGCTGGCGTCGGGGCTTGCTGCGCCAGTTGTTCCAATGTTTGCAATGTGCCGATCAGGACCTGCTGATCACGTCGTGTACCACGACTAATCACCGCCACGGGCGTTGTCGCCTCACGTCCGTGAGTAATCAACTGATGGCTGATCTCCGCCGCCTTGACCGTTCCCATATAGATCGCCAAAGTCTGACGCCCACCAGCTAGTGCAGACCAGTCCAAAACATCACCATCAGGACGACAATGACCGGTGATAAACACGACGCTCTGGGCATAATCCCGATGCGTCAGCGGAATACCGGCATACGCTGTTGCTCCCGCTGCCGCCGTAATTCCCGGCACCACCTGAAATGGAATTCCTGCCTGTGCAACATGTTGCAACTCTTCGCCACCACGGCCAAACATGAACGGATCGCCGCCTTTCAGACGCACGACGCGTTTCCCCTGCTGCGCCAACGTGACGAGCAGTTGATTAATCTCTTCCTGAGGTAGCAGATGCGCACTAGCACGCTTACCGACACAGATGCGTTCCGCATCCCGGCGTATCAATTCCAATACATCCGAACTGACCAGATGGTCATACAGCACGGCATCAGCCTGCTGGATCAACTGTAAACCGCGGAGTGTGAGTAACCCCGCATCCCCCGGGCCGGCACCAACCAGCGCCACTTCGCCCTGCACTGACTGAGGTTGTTCGAGCTGCTGCTGTAGCTCCTGCTCTGCCTGCGCTAATTGTCCGGTGGCGATTAAACTGGCAAAGCGTCCGTTGAAAATACGCTCCCAGAAACGCCGGCGTTCTGTTATCGATTGCAAACGTTGTTTGATTCGGGCACGCCAACTACCCGCCAATTGAGCCATTTGCCCCAAGCTGGAGGGTAATAACGCTTCCAATTTTTCGCGCAACATCCGTGCCAGCACCGGTGCTTGTCCACCAGAAGAGATCGCTACCAGCAAAGGAGAACGGTCGACCAACGAAGGGAAAATAAACGAGCATTTTGGCTGATCATCCACCACGTTAACCAACAACTGATGCCGATTGGCGGCATCAAATACTACCGCGTTCAATTCAGTATCATCAGTCGCCGCGATGACCAGAAAAACACCGTCTAACTGCAATGGCGTAAACTCCTGGGCAATCCAAGCGATCTTTCCCGTCTGCTGCTGCATACTGAGTGGCTCACACAATGCCTTAGCCACCACTTTCACTTCAGCGCCAGCACGGTGAAGCAGTTCAATTTTACGCGTTGCCACTTCGCCGCCACCGACGACAAGTACGGGGCGATGCCGGAGATCAGCGAATAAAGGGAGATAGTTCACAGAGGCCTTTACTAAGCTAAAAAAATCATAAAGTGACTATAAAGTGTATGGGGAAGGGTTATGAAATGCCGAATTAGAATGATAAGTTCCGTAATGGAATAACGAGTTATTAAAAACAGGACAAAAAGCTTAATAACTGTTTATATTAACCCTGAATTACACTGCATTTATTGTTGAACAGTATAGCATTTTTCTGATTCAACATTTTTCACGCTTACATCAAAAACGGTGTGCGTTTATTTACATCAAAATAGATCTCCGCTTTCACGGAGATCACAGAAACAGCAAGCATCACCACGTAAAAGTGATTACTACAACAAAAAGATTAACCGTCAAAAGCACATTTGCTGACAACAGTAGTAAAGCCGAGATAGCCTTCAGCCTTCGTGCAGCCCGCACTCTCGCTTAAGGCCGAAGAAACGGGTTTCCTCTTCACTCATACCAGGCTCCCATTTACGAGTGGTATGTGTATCGCCTACCGACAAATAGCCTTGATCCCACAGCGGATGATAGCTCAGGTCGTTTTCTTTCAGATACTGATAAACTTGCCGATTATCCCAGTCAATAATCGGCAAGAGCTTGAACACACCACGCTGCACCGCCAATACCGGTAAATGACCACGACTGCCAGACTGCTCACGACGCAACCCGGCAAACCAGCTCTGCGCCTGTAGTTCCTTAAGGGCACGATTCATCGGTTCAACCTTGTTGATGTGATTATACTGCTCAATACCTTTCACACCCTGCTCCCACAGCTTGCCATAGCGAGCTTCCTGCCAGGCTGGAGAGAATTCCGCACGGTAGACATGCAGATTCAGATTAAGCCGCTCCGTCAGGTTATCGATAAACTGATAGGTTTCCGGAAACAGGTACCCGGTATCCGTCAGGATAACCGGGATATCGGGACGCTGCTGAGTCACCAGATGCAGACACACTGCCGCCTGAATGCCAAAACTGGAGGAGAGCACAAAATTACCTGGCAGATTTTCCAGTGCCCAGGCTACCCGCTCATGTGCTGATAGTAATTCAAGTTGGCCGTTTATCACCACCAGCGCGGCAGACTGTTCTGAATGTGGCAAAACGTTAAGCGCCGCCAGATCAAACGTAGACATCAGGCTCTCCTGTCAGTCATAAAAATCACGGGCTGGGTCCAGCACCGGTTTAATAATGTTGGCGCGGATCGTGAAATCGCCGAAGCCTTCCCCGTCATGACGCTCTTTGGCCCAACGGCCAACCAATTGATCAATATCACTGAGGATTTCCGCTTCGGTAATATTCTCCCGATACATACGTGGAATTCGCGTACCTTCCCGATTCCCACCAATATGCAGGTTATAACGGCCAATCGCTTTACCCACCAGCCCGATTTCCGCCAGTAAGGAACGACCACAGCCATTGGGGCAGCCAGTTACCCGCAAAACGATATGTTCATCAGCCACACCGTGTTGCTGCATCACCGCTTCCACTTTAGTGACAAACTCGGGAAGAAAACGTTCAGCTTCTGCCATCGCCAGCGGACAGGTTGGCAGCGACACGCACGCCATTGAATTCTTACGCTGCTCACTGATCGCATCATCCATCAGCCCATATTGCCGGGCTAATGTTTCAATGCTGGCCTTATCCCGTGACAATACACCGGCCACAATCAGATTTTGATTGGCTGTCAGACGAAAATCTCCCTTATGAATTTTGGCAATCTCGGCGATACCGGTTTTCAGCGGACGTCCCGGATAATCCAGGATGCGGCCATTCTCAATAAACAGTGTTAAATGCCATTTATTGTCAATACCTTTTGCCCAGCCGATACGATCACCACGCCCGGTGAATTCATACGGACGTACCGTTCCGAACGTTACACCCGACCGACGCTCTACTTCTTGTTTGAAAATATCTACGCCAACCCGCTCCAGAGTGTATTTGGTTTTGGCGTTTTTACGATTGGTGCGATTGCCCCAGTCACGTTGAGTGGTTACCACAGCTTCAGCCACCGCCAACGTCTGCTCCACTGGGATGTAACCCAGTTCGCTGGCGGCACGCGGATAGGTCGCTTTATCACCGTGAGCGATGGATAATCCCCCGCCCACCAGTACGTTAAAGCCCACCAGGCGACCATTGTCGGCAATAGCAACGAAGTTCAGGTCGTTAGCATGCAGATCCACATCATTCTGTGGTGGAATGACTACCGTGGTTTTAAATTTACGCGGCAAATAAGCCGGACCGAGAATCGGTTCTTCGTCCGTAGTGGCTACTTTTTCCTGATCGAGCCAAATTTCAGCATAGGCGCGAGTACGTGGTAATAGATGCTCTGAGATCTTTTTCGCCCATTCATAAGCCTGCTGGTGCAGTTCAGACTCTACCGGGTTAGAGGTACACAATACGTTACGGTTAACATCATTGGCGGTAGCCAGTGAATCCAGCCCCACATCGTGTAATACCTGGTGAGCCGATTTCAACTTCGATTTCAGAATACCGTGAAACTGAAACGTCTGCCGGTTAGTGATACGAATACTGCCGTACAGCGTCTCTTCCGCAGCAAATTTATCAATGCCCAGCCACTGATCAGGCGTCATTACCCCACCGGGTAGACGGCAACGCAGCATCATGGCATGCCGTGGTTCCAGTTTCTGTTCAGCCCGCTCGGCGCGGATATCACGGTCATCCTGCTGATACATACCATGAAAACGGATCAGCAAAAAATTATCGCTGTTGAAACCGCCAGTCAGGCCGTCGTTTAAATCTTCAGCTATGGTGCCGCGCAGAAAATTACTTTCCAGCTTCAGACGTTCGGCATCAGCCAGTTTACCTTCTACCACCAGAGGGCCAGGATGTTTATCACTCATTAGTACACATCTCGCTGATAACGCCGCTCAAGGCGCAGTTCACTTAAAAATTCATCTGCCAGCTCGGTATCCATGCCACCGTGTGCCGCCACCACATCCAATAATGCCCTTTCGACATCTTTCGCCATATGATTAGCATCGCCACAAACGTAAATATGTGCACCATCCTGAATCCAGCGCCACACTTCAGCGCCTTTTTCGCGGATCCGGTCCTGCACATAAATCTTGTGCGGCTGATCACGTGACCAGGCTAGATCGACATCGGTCAGCAAGCCATCTTTCACATAACGTTGCCACTCCACCTGATACAGAAAATCTTCGGTAAAGTGCGGGTTACCAAAAAACAGCCAGTTTTTACCCTTGGCACCAGTGGCTTCCCGTTGTTGCATAAAGGCACGAAACGGTGCAATTCCGGTTCCGGGGCCGATCATGATAACGGGTGCCTCCGGATTGGTTGGCAGACGGAAATTGTCATTGCGTTCAATGAAAACACGTATTTCGTCATCTTCACCAAGCCGATCTGCCAGATAACCAGAAGCGCCACCGATGCGGTTACGCCCTTCATAATCATAACGAACTACCCCAACGGTGATATGTGCTTCATTGCCGACCTCTTCCTGTGAAGAAGCGATGGAGTACAGGCGTGGCGTTAATGGACGCAGTAACGCTATTAACTGCTCTGCCGTTAGTTCTGTCGGGGCTTCGCGTACCATATCAACCAGCGGCGTCTGCTGTGCGTACTGTTGTAGCACGGCCTTTTCCGCCACCAGCCCCAGCAGTTTTTCACTGCGTGACCAGGCGGCATATTTTTCCACAATCGGTGCCGTGTTCTGGGTCAATTCAAAATGACAACGCAACGCTTGCGATAACGGCACGGTTTCCCCCGACACTACCACGGGTTCGTCACCCTTCAACCACAGTAAATCCAATAATTCCTGCACCAGCGCCGGATCATTTTCATACCAGACACCGAGGGCATCACCAGGCTGATAACGCAACCCGGATTCCCCCAAATCGATTTCGATATGGCGGATATCCTTTTCAGAAGCGCGCCCAGTAATGACTTGATTCACCGACAAAGAGGCCGCCAGCGGTGCCTCCTTGGTATATGGGCTGCTGACAATAGTGTTATCCGTTGAACTGACTGCCGTCGGCGCGGTTGCCCTGCTCTGAGCCGACAATCGAGGCTGAATCGTGTCCACCAACTGGCGACGCCACTGCTCCGCCTGCGGCTGATATTCCATATCCGCATCAACACGCTCCAACAAACGCTCGGCACCCAGTTCCGCCAAACGGCGGTCGAAATCTTTGCCAGCCTTGCTGAAAAATTCATAAGACGTATCGCCCAGACCGAATACTGCAAACGCCGTACCGGTAAGTTGGGGAGCCTTTTTCGAAAACAAAAATTTATACAACCCTACCGCCTCTTCCGGCGGTTCGCCTTCACCCTGGGTAGACGTTACCAGCAGCAGCAGCGTTTCCTGCGCAATCTGTTTGAATTTGTAATCACCAGCATTGACCAGCGTCACCGGCAGGTTGGCGGCCAATAAATCATCGCGCACCTGCTCGGCCACGCGTCGGGCATTACCCGTCTGAGAAGCTGAAATCAGCGTGATTATCTGTGGTGGTGCGGAAGCAACAGTCGCACTGTTCGTGATATCCGTTGTTGTCACTCCGGATTGCTGCTGCGCTATCCCCCAAAAATAACCGGACAACCAGGACAGTTGCATCGGTGATAAATCACCAGTTGCCGCCTGCAAGCGCGAAAGTTGCTCCGTACTCAACGGGAGCAACGAAGTCGGGGAAACCGAAGTTGTCATCGTGATATCTGTATCCTTGTTCTGGTCGGCCGGCACTCATGCAGATTGAGCGCGATAAAAATCGAATAGGGTATAAGGTAACCATCCGCATGGTAACAATTAAAGAAATGATGGACATATCAAATAACCAAAACGACTAAATGGTTTTTTTGATAGAAACTACCATCAAAAGTGGTATGGCGCATTCATAGCAAAAGATCTCATTCATACTTTAGCTACAGAAAATATGCCTCTATGTTCACAATTAAGCAGTGAAAATCACTATTCACGCTTACTTACTGGTGAGAAATAGCACAACAGACAACTTTCCGGTAGTATGCGTCGGTTTTTCAGGCCATAAGAGATTTACCGCCATGCCAACCACACTGTTCAAAGATTTTCAGTTTGAAGCTGCACATCGTCTTCCCCATGTTCCTGCCGGACACAAATGCGGCCGCCTGCATGGACACTCATTTATAGTCCGACTGGAAATTACTGGCGAAGTCGGCGCGTATACCGGCTGGGTAATGGATTTCGCCGAACTGAAAGCAGCGTTTAAACCAGTCTGGGAACAGTTGGATCACCACTATCTGAATGAGATTCCCGGTCTGGAAAACCCGACCAGTGAAGTATTGGCTCAGTGGATCTGGCAGCAGATAAAACCATCACTGCCGGAACTGAGTGCAGTCATGGTTAAAGAAACCTGCACTGCGGGCTGTATCTATCGGGGTGAAGGCATCAATAACGCCTGAATCCGGGCATCAGGCAATATCGAGATATTTGTGGGTCTGCATCGATAACCGCCAGTTGCGGGCAATACAGGTTTCAATGCACAGCCGGGTAGCATCCTCTTTCTGACTAATGGGCTGCAAGGCGACAATACGGGATTTATCGTCAGTCAGGCGGGCCAGCAGTATATCCAGTGCGGCGATATCCCGCTCCCGCGCTACTGGGTGTTTGATTTCATCGGCACGCAGCAACGCCTGATCGATAACCACCATACCACCGCGCATATTCACTTTCGGCGAGACGGTGACCCAACATTTCGGCGAACAGCGCACTTCATGTGTGCCGCTGGTTTCAATCTGTGTGCTGAATCCCTGCCGCTCCAACGCTTGTGTCAGCGGTGTCAGATCGTGGATACAGGGTTCTCCGCCGGTAATCACCACATGCCTAGCGGTATAGCCCAGTTTACTGATCTGTAGCAGGATATCATCCACGCTGGCTTCGCCCCAGGCGTCACTCTCCTGGGTTTTTACCAATACTTCGTCCAGCGGAATCTGTCGAACCGCCAACATATCCCAGGTATGTTTGGTATCACACCAACTGCACCCCACCGGGCAGCCCTGTAGGCGGATGAACACCGCCGGCACGCCAGTAAAGTAACCTTCACCCTGCAGGGTCTGGAACATTTCGTTAATCGGGTACAGCATCGTGTTTCATCATTCCTTCTGGCTAAATCCGCATTATCACCGATAGCGGGTAACAATCATAAAAAAAAGGGGCTTCCAACCACGAAAGCCCGTACAGGATAAGCCATGAGCCCAATTATAAATACACACGCAAATATTCAGACAGACACAAAATCGCCATCGCCTGGCCATATGGCATGGAAGTCAGCGGAATCTGGCGGTAATAGTCCAGGTCCTTGCCCATCGCGGTGCCGAAAGACACCTGTAGCAGCTCACCGTCACTATTTATATTGTTCACCACACCACGAATCGCCTTTTCAGCCACGACAGCGTAGCGTTTATCAATGTAACGCTTACGTACCGCTTTCAGAATACCGTAGGCAAACCCGGCGGTAGCGGAGCTCTCCAGATAGGCATTCGGGTCATCCAGCAAGGTGTGCCACAGGCCGCTGTCATCCTGATATTTCTCCAGCGCCTCAACCTGGTTTTCCAGTACCTGAATCAGAAAACGACGGGTTGCATTGTGTGCTGGCAGATCAAGCAGCTCGATAAATTCCGGGATGACAATAGTCAGCCAACTGTTACCACGTGCCCAGCGCGCCTCGGCAAAATTGTGACTATCCGCGAATGTCCAGCCGTGGAACCATAACCCGCTCTGGCGATCCACCAAATACTGCACATGCAATAGGAACTGATAAGTCGCTTCCTCAACGAATTCAGGGCGGTTGAGCAATTTACCGATTTTGGCCAGCGGCAACACACTCATCATCAGCGTATCGTCCCACAGTTGATCGGTATTTTCACTGTTATACACGATATGTTGCAGGCCGTTTTTATGGGTGCGCGGCATGTCGTACATCACCCACTCAGCCCAACGCTCAAGGTAAGGTAGCCAACGGCTGTCACCCGTTTCTTCATAGCGATAGGCCAACGTCAGAAACGGACAAACGGTATTGACGTTCTTGGTCGGCGTGCCTTCCTCCAAACGAGCGGTAAACCAGTCATCAATGATGGTCCGCATCTGTTCATCACCAGTCTGGCGGTAATATTGATAAATACCATACAACCCGATGCCATGCGTCCATTCCCAGCCAGCCCAGCCTTTGGTATCAATGACACGCCCATCATCCAGTCGCAGCAAAAACTCCCCGGTTTTGTCCTCGATATTGATCAGATTATTGGTAATACGACAAATCAGCGCTTTCAGACCATCACGTGAAATAAAGTATGCAGGCTGGCACAGTAGCGGACTGTGTTTTACAGGAAAGACGTTCATAGCGTTCCTCGAATTCGATTACATCACACCAAGCATTTTTGGCAAAAATAGCGTTAATTCAGGTAAATAGGTGATAAGCATCAGCACAGCGATGATGGCAATGTAGAAAGGGATTAATGGCTTAATCAGATCTTCCACTTTGACTTGTCCGACACTGGCCCCAACATACAGTCCACTACCGACAGGCGGTGTGATAGTGCCAATCGCCAGGTTGTAAACCATCAGAATCCCAAAATGCACCGGATCGACGCCGATTCTCACCATTATTGGCAGCAGAATGGGAGTGAAAATCAAAATTGCCGGGCCAATATCCATAAACGCACCCACAACCAGCAGGAAGAGTGTCACTACCAGCAAGATTATTTTCGGGCTTTGTGAGATACCCAGGATCAGTTTGCTAAGGGCACCTGGAATGCCAGTCATCGACATGGCAAACGACATCGCGGAAGACGTTGCCAACAAGAACATGATGACGCCCGTCATAATAAAGGTCTGGATGAGGATCCTTGGGATATCCTTCCAGGACAGCGTTTTATACAAGAACAGTGTCAGATAGGCGGTATAGATTACGGCTACCGCAGAGGCTTCGATGGCAGTGAAGATGCCCTGGACGATACCACCGACAATAATGACCACCAGCAGCATACTCGGGAGCGCATCACGTGTAACTTTCCAGGCCATCCCCTTTTGCAGAGCAAAGAAGTTAGTATAGTTGTTACGCTTGGCAACGATATAAGCCACTACCATACAACTGATTCCCCATAAAACCCCTGCCACCAGCCCCCCCGCAAACAGTGCAGCGATAGAGGTTCCACCACTGGCCAGTGCATACAGGATGAAGGCGGTAGTGGGCGGAATCAGCATGCCCGTCGGTGCTGAAGCAATATTGACTGCGGAAGCAAAACTACGGCTGTATCCCTCTTTAGCACTCATCGGCACCAGTACACCGCCAATGGAGGTTGATGCCGCAATCGCCGAGCCGGAGACCGCACCAAACATCATATTCCCGGCGATATTAGTGTAAGAGAGTGAACCGGGAATGCGGCCAGTAAAGAGTTTTGCAAAATTCACCAAACGGGAGGCTATACCACCATTATTCATGATGACCCCGGACAGAATGAAAAACGGGACTGCCAGCAGTGCAAAACTGTCCAAGCTGGAAAACATTTTTTGCGCCGTGGTGAACATCGCGATATTAAATGGCAGCACCAACATGATAGTCGCGCCGGAAGCAATCACGATACACAAACCAATGGGGGCGCCCAAAGCCAGTAACAAGATAAAAATACCCACCAACATGCTGGCGGCGATAACAGGATCAATCATGATGACCTCCCGCTAATGTATGACCTTGCTTCGGGTTCGATTTCTTATTGTGGTTCCGCGCCTCCCTGCTCATATCGACAATATTCAGCACGCAGTAAACAATGGTGAGGACACCTGAAAGCGGGAGGGAGTAATACACTTTACCCATCGAAATCTGCAAGACTGGAGAAATCTGCATCATGGCGTTCAGCGAAACATGCCAGCCACCAATGATCAGGATGTAAATCGAAAATAGGATAAACACCACCTGAATAACCATGTTCCAGTAAGCGGTCAGGCGTGGAGGACACTTATCCAGAAACAGCGTTAAACTAATGTGTTCACGTTTACCTGCAACATAGGCTAAACCAATGACGGACAGCCAAACCAGGGAGAAGCGGAGAAATTCTTCTGAGAAAATGCTGGGTGCATTGAATATATAGCGGCTGATAACCTGCCAGCAGGCGACCAAAACCATCACGATCAGCAAACTGCAACAGAAGACTTCTATGACTCTGTCCAGCCATTTTCTAATTATGCTCATAAAACCCTCAACATCATGCCAAATGGGAGAAAGGACCCCCTTTCCCCACAACAAAACCTATTGACTCACTTGGCTAATTTTTTGGTACAGCGCATAAACCTGTGGCTTGCTTTTCAGTCTTTCATAGATCGGCTGGACCGCCTTTTTAAACGGGACATAGTCGATGTTGAAGAACTGCACACCAAACTGGGATTTGGCCAGCTCGCGGGTTTTATCCATCTCTTCCTTCCACGCTTTCTTCTCAACCTCGACCGATTCGTGAATCGCTTCCTGTAACGCTTTCATCTGATCCGGTGTCAACTTGGTTTTGGTCAAACTACTCATGATCACAATGTCAGGAATGCGGGTATGCATGTCGTAGGTGTAATACTTGGCCACTTCTCCGTGGCGGGCGATAGTGAGGGCAAATTCATTATTCTCCGCACCATCAATGATACCTTGCTGCAATGAGGTATAGACTTCTGCCTGACTCATGGCGATAGGGGAAGCACCGAGCAATTTCATTGTGTTGATGGACGTTTCACTCTGCATGACCCGAATCTTTTTCCCTTTCAGATCATCAATACTTTTGACCGGTCCTTTGCTCATATAGAAACTGCGCGCACCAGAGTCATACCATCCCATGCCAATGAAACCCTGCGTTTCGGTAGACTGATAAACCGGCTCCATGATGTCGGGATCGTCCATCACCTTGTAAAATTCTTCTTGACTCTTAAATAGATAGGGTAAAGAGAACACCCCATAAAGCGGAGAGAAACTTTCCAATAAACCCGATGAAACCTTGGTCAGGTCAATCGCGCCGACCTGCGTCATTTCAACCAGTTCACGCTCACCACCGAGCTGGCTGTCGGGGAAATACTGAATTTGCACCTCACCATGAGTTTTTTGTTCAACACTCTGACCGATGTATTGCAGCGCTTGTTTTACTGGCTCGCTATTTTCCGCATAGGCCAGCTTGAGTACGGTTGCTGCGTAAGCACCGTGACTGAGTGAGAAGAGTAAGGCCGCAGCAACCAACTTCATCGAGGTATTAATTTTACATATCTTCATCGCCATTCTTCTCCAATCGTTTTTTATGACGGTTTCACGACAGACCAATATTTCACTGTCATTGCCCTAACGTAGCACCCAACCATACTGAAGACCTTTGTGCTTTTGCCATGTCGGGCTATGCACTGGCAACCTGAAGAAGAACATCTCGATCGGGTTCAAAGTTTTTATAAAAAGGAATTTTAACAAAATAAAACCCATAGTTCGTTTATCACGATCACAGGAAATGAGGGGGTTATTGCCACGCCACCACGAGAAGCACTTGTGGCATCAAGGTCATAACGCAGGGGAGGAAAAGAGTTGCTCGTCAGTGTAGTCAGCGCACCGAGAAACATTGTGGCTTAGGAGATATCGTGGTCTGGAAAACAGCGAAGTGATGACAAAAAAAACCAGAGGTGCTTTGCACCTCTGGTTTTTCTGTTACGTAACGCAGAACGTTTTTACCGCATACTACCAGCAACACCGCTCCGCGGAAGACGCAATAATTACGCCTGGCCTTTCACTTCTTTCAGGCCATTAAACGGTGCGCGAGCACCCAGTGCTTCTTCGATACGAATCAGCTGGTTGTATTTGGCAACACGGTCAGAACGGCTCATGGAACCGGTCTTGATCTGGCCAGCCGCCGTACCTACCGCCAAGTCGGCGATGGTAGCATCTTCAGTTTCGCCAGAACGGTGAGAAATGATAGCGGTGTAGCCAGCATCTTTCGCCATTTTGATAGCCGCCATGGTTTCGGTCAGAGAACCAATCTGATTGAATTTAATCAGGATGGAGTTGACGATACCTTTTTCGATGCCTTCCTTCAGGATCTTGGTATTGGTCACGAACAGATCGTCACCCACCAGCTGGATTTTGTCACCCAGCACTTTGGTCTGGTAAGCAAAACCATCCCAGTCGGACTCATCCAGACCATCTTCAATAGACACGATCGGGTATTCGTTGGTCAGGCCTTCCAGATAGTGAGTGAATTCCTGAGAAGTAAAGGTTTTACCTTCGCCTTTCAGCTCGTAGTTACCCGTTTCTTTGTTGTAGAATTCGGAAGCCGCGCAGTCCATGGCCAGCGTGATGTCTTTACCCAGCACATAACCGGCTTTTTCTACCGCTTCTTTGATAGCAGCCAATGCAGCCGAGTTGGATTCCAGGTTTGGCGCATAACCACCTTCATCACCCACAGCGGTATTCATACCTTTAGCTTTCAGGACTTTTGCCAGGTTATGGAATACTTCAGAACCGATACGGATCGCTTCTTTCACGGTTTTCGCGCCAACCGGCTGAATCATGAACTCCTGGATATCAACGTTATTATCCGCGTGTTCGCCACCGTTGATGATGTTCATCATCGGCAATGGCATAGAAAATTTGCCTGGGGTACCGTTCAGTTCGGCAATATGTTCATACAGCGGCATACCTTTGGAAGCCGCCGCCGCTTTAGCGCTGGCCAGAGAAACCGCCAGAATGGCATTGGCACCAAAGTTGGATTTGTTTTCAGTGCCATCCAGATCGATCATGATCTTATCGATGTTAGCCTGGTCTTTGGCATCTTTTCCCAGGACAGCTTGAGCAAGCGGACCATTAACAGCAGCAACCGCTTTGGTAACACCTTTGCCCAGGAAACGGGATTTATCGCCATCACGCAGTTCCAGCGCTTCGCGGGAACCGGTAGAAGCACCTGACGGCGCCGCAGCCAGACCAACGAAACCACCTTCCAGGTGAACTTCAGCCTCAACAGTCGGATTTCCGCGTGAGTCGATGATTTCACGGCCAATGACTTTAACAATTTTGGACATTAGATTTTCCTCAGTACAAGTTAAACTAAAACCTCAGACAGACAACGCGCGATCACAGACTCGCGCATTGCTGACAAAATTCATTTCACCAAACGCTTCTGATACGCCCCTGCGGCTTTTACAAAGCCAGCAAACAAGGGGTGTCCATCACGGGGAGTTGACGTAAATTCCGGATGGAACTGACACGCGACAAACCACGGATGATCAGGAATTTCAATAATTTCCACCAGCTTGCGATCGGAGGAAAGACCGGCAACACGCAATCCCGCCGCTTCAAGCGGTTTCAACAACATATTGTTCACTTCATAACGGTGACGATGGCGTTCAATGATCGTCGGCTCACCATAAAGCTGGCGTACCAGGCTTCCTTCAGCCAGATGGCATTGCTGTCCGCCTACACGCATAGTACCGCCCAGATCGCTCTTCTCGCTGCGGACTTCGATGTTACCATCTTCGTCACGCCACTCGGTAATCAACGCGACAACCGGATACTTGCAGTCTGGTACAAACTCTGTTGAGTTTGCCCCATCCATACCGGCAACATTACGGGCAAATTCAATTAATGCGACCTGCAACCCCAGGCAAATGCCTAAATAGGGAATCTGATTTTCACGGGCATAACCTGCCGCCATGATTTTGCCTTCGATACCACGATAGCCAAAGCCACCCGGAATCAGAATCGCATCTAAACCTTTCAGCACGCCGACACCACGGGTTTCAACGTCCTGTGAATCAATAAGCTTGATATTCACCGTCAGGCGGTTCTTCAAACCACCATGTTTCAATGCTTCAATTACTGACTTATAGGCATCCGGTAATTCAACATACTTACCGACCATACCAATCGTCACTTCGCCGCCAGGATTCGCTTCTGCATAAATGACCTGTTCCCATTCTGACAGATCAGCTTCCTCACAGTCCAAGCTGAATCGTTTACAAATATAATCGTCCAGGCCCTGTGATTTCAATAGCGCCGGGATTTTATAAATGGAATCAAGATCCTTCAGAGAGATAACCGCTTTTTCCGGTACGTTGCAGAACAACGCAATTTTTGCGCGCTCATTAGCCGGCACGGTACGATCAGAACGGCAAATCAGCACATCGGGCTGAATACCGATAGACAGCAGCTCTTTAACGGAATGTTGGGTAGGTTTGGTTTTCACTTCACCAGCCGCCGCCAGATAAGGCACTAGCGTCAGGTGCATAAACAGCGTGTGCTCACGCCCTACTTCCGCTGCCATCTGGCGAATAGCTTCCAGGAATGGCAGGGATTCGATGTCACCCACCGTACCGCCGATTTCCACCAGCACAACATCATGGCCTTCACCGCCTTCAATGATGCGCTCTTTAATCGCGTTAGTGATGTGAGGAATAACCTGAATGGTCGCCCCCAGATAGTCGCCTCGACGCTCTTTACGCAAAACATCGGAATAGATACGTCCGGTGGTGAAGTTGTTACGGCGCGTCATTTTAGTGCGGATAAAGCGCTCATAATGACCCAGATCAAGATCGGTTTCTGCGCCATCTTCGGTAACAAACACTTCACCATGCTGCGTTGGACTCATCGTACCCGGATCCACATTGATATACGGGTCCAGTTTCATGATGGTAACGTTGAGGCCACGGGCTTCGAGAATAGCCGCGAGAGAGGCTGCGGCAATGCCTTTACCCAGAGAGGAAACAACCCCGCCGGTCACAAAAATATAATTAGTTGTCATGCTGAACCTGAGAGTTTAGGTTTAAGGACGATAGAAAGACCAAGACGGGAAAGTAGTATACCCGAACCTGATGAACGTCACAAATGTTCGTTTTGCCAATTGTGACGTAGCCATCTTCTTGGTGAACGGGCGCTAACTCCAAAAAGCAACCATAACAAGTTATTTAATAATCATGTGGATAGCGGAAAAAAGGTCCTTAAACAGGCATTATCTCAAAGGGAAAGGACTTACCTGTTTTTTTCAGTCTCTTTCACTTGCTGCCAGGCTACTTCCATTTCGTCCAGACTCGCATCAGAGAGCGTTTTTCCTTTAGTACTAATGATTTGTTCTACCTGACGGAAGCGTCGGCTGAATTTATGATTCGCCTTTTGCAGCGCAATTTCCGCTTTATGTCCGAGATGACGGGAAAAATTCACGGCAGCAAACAGCATATCGCCAATTTCTTCTTCCAGTTTATCTTCATCAATCACCCCCTGCTTGACCTCAAACATGACTTCGTCTATTTCTTCATAGAGCTTATCAAGTACGGGTCCCAGGCTGGTCCAGTCAAAACCGACAGCGGCACAGCGCTGCTGTATCTTTTGCGCTCTCATCAGTGCCGGAAACGATTCAGGGATGTCATCCAACTGCGAATGACGATCTTTTTCGGCACGTTCCTGTGACTTGGTCTGTTCCCAATTGGCCAGCACGGCCTTACTGTCTGGCAAACAAGCATCAGCAAAAATATGCGGGTGACGGCGTTCCAGCTTATCGCTAATGGCATCACACACGTCAGAAAAATCAAACAACCCTTTCTCTTGTGCCATCTGCGCGTAAAACACGACCTGAAATAACAGGTCGCCCAGTTCACTGCGCAAATCATCAAAATCTTTACGGTTGATGGCATCCAAAACTTCGTACGTTTCTTCCAGCGTATAAGGTGCAATGGTGTCAAACGTCTGCTCACGATCCCAGGGGCAACCCTTTGCGGGATCGCGCAGTTTTTTCATGATGTCAAGCAGACGTTCTGTGGATGAAGGCATTGTTCTGTCCTGATTTTTCCGATGAGTTTTTCCGATGAGAAGGAAAGCAGAGTTGATAAGCGTCGAGAGTATGATGGCAAATCGACATGCTTAACCCCGACCAGTCCCCCTTTTCAGGAGAGAGAAGGCAAAAATACCCTCTCCTGAAAAGAAAAAGACGGGAAGGTGTCATGCACAAAGTCCGACAAACATTCGTGGCTGGATTCACCTCAGGCGCCTTGCTGACGACGGGCGTCAATAACGTCTGGTAGCTGATTCAGCTTCGCCAATACGCGCCCCAGCACCTGAAGGTTGTAGATTTCTATCTCCATATCAATAGTGGCGACCTGCTGCTTCACATCACTACGACTGGAAACCCCAAGCACATTAACCTTTTCGTTGGCCAGGATAGTGGTGATATCACGCAGTAATCCGCTACGATCATTAGCAGTAACGCGTACCACTAATGAATAACCGCTGGAATAACTTTCTCCCCACACGGCTTCCACAATTCGTTCCGGCGCATGGACACGCAGATCATCCAGTTGCTCACAATCCGCCCGATGAATGGAAATCCCCCGCCCGCGGGTAATGAACCCCACAATATCATCGCCGGGTATCGGCTGGCAGCAACGAGCAATATGGTGCATCAGGTTACCAACCCCTTCCACCACCACTCGTCCATTATCTTTGTTATTGCGCTGGATGGATGGCTGTGGCTTTTGTGTCAACTGACGCAACGCCTCGCGATCCTGCTCTTCCGCACTGGGCTGATTCACCTTGGATTGCAGGAAATTTACCATCTGGTTGAGACGGATATCCCCACCGCCAATGCCCGCCAGCAACTCATCCATGGAATTAATGTTATAGCGGGGCAGCAACAGCTTCTCCGCCATCTTCAGACTGATGTTCAGATTACCCAGCTCGTCATCCAGGATTTGTTTGCCCGCCAGAATATTCTTATCGCGATCCTGTTTACGGAACCAGTTATGAATTTTGGAACGACCACGACTGGTGGTGACATAACCCAGATTAGGATTCAGCCAGTCACGGCTGGGATTAGGCTGTTTTTGGGTAATGACTTCGATCTGGTCACCCATCTGTAACTGGTAGGTAAACGGCACAATACGTCCGCCGACCTTGGCGCCAATGCAACGGTGACCAATGTCGCTGTGAATATGGTAGGCAAAATCCAGCGGGGTTGAGCCGATAGGCAGATCCATTACGTCCCCTTTCGGGGTAAACACATAAACCCGATCGTCAAACACCTGACTACGAACTTCGTCCAGCATTTCATCCGAATCAGCCATTTCTTCCTGCCAGGCCAGCAGTTTGCGTAACCAGGCAATACGGCCTTCATAGCCGGCACGACCGACGACCGAAGCACCTTCTTTATACTTCCAGTGCGCCGCCACGCCCAGTTCGGCATCTTCGTGCATTTGCCGGGTACGAATCTGTATTTCCAGCGTTTTACCGCCAGGCCCCAACACCACAGTATGAATAGATTGATAACCATTCGGTTTCGGGTTGGCTACATAGTCATCAAATTCATCCGGCAGGTGGCGATAGTGAGTGTGAACAATCCCCAACGCCGCGTAACAATCCTGCAAACGCTCAACCACGATACGCACGGCGCGGACATCAAACAGCTCATCGAACGACAGCGATTTCTTTTGCATCTTGCGCCAGATACTGTAGATATGTTTGGGACGGCCATATATGTCAGCCTTCACATCTTCCTTCGCCATTTCTGCACGCAATGTTTTAACGAAATCATCAATGTACTGTTCACGGTCAATACGCCGCTCATGTAACAGCTTGGCAATCCGTTTGTATTCATCCGGATGCAGGTAACGGAAACAGAAATCTTCCAATTCCCATTTAAGTTGACCAATACCCAGCCGGTTCGCGAGTGGCGCATAGATATTGGTACACTCTTTGGCGGCCAGTACTCTCTCTTCTTCTGGCGCATCTTTCACTTCACGCAGATGTGCGATCCGCTCTGCCAGCTTGATCACGACGCAACGGAAATCCTCCACCATGGCCAGCAACATACGGCGGATATTATCCACCTGCTCTGAGGCCATCGAATCATTCTGCGTGGCTTTCAGTTGGCGGATAGCATCCATATCACGCACGCCATGCACCAGATTGACAATATTCGCACCGAATTCTTCTCTGAGTACGTCTTCATCCACCACGTTGGCATTGGCCAACGGAAACAGCATGGCGGCGCGCATACTGTCATTATCCATACTCAATGTAGACAGAATTTCGACCATCTCGATACCACGCCACAGCAGCAGCATAGCATCCGGATGATTCTGAGTTCGTTGTTCGCAATAACGCCAGGTTTCGGCTAAACGGTCACACGATTGCTTGCTGGCAATCCCTAACGACGCAATCCATGCATCCGGTACAAATTCGCCCGCTGTATTCAAATGCGCACTTCTTACCGCAACCATAATTTCTCCCTACTTTACCGAGCCACCGGAACCAAGCAAAAAAAGTGCCATTGATTCAAGATGCCCGGTATGTGGAAACATATCCAGCATCGCGATACGCGCCAGCTGGTAACCCGCCGTCAGCAGGACTTTACTGTCCCGTGCCAGCGTGGTCGGATTACAGGATATATAAACTACATGTTTGGGGCTCAGTTTCACAATCTGTGGCATCACGCCGGGAGCACCCGCACGTGCCGGATCAAGTAACACTTTATCAAATCCTTGGGACGCCCACGGCTGCCGGGTCACATCATCTTCAAGATTTTGGTGAAAAAATGTAACATTGGATAAACCATTACTGTAGGCATTCTCCTTGCCCTTTACCACGAGGGCAGCCACACCTTCCACGCCGACGACCGCTGCCGCACGCTGTGCCAGCGGTAGCGTAAAATTCCCCATGCCGCAAAACAGATCCAGCACCCGATCTTGCGGCTGGACATCCAGCCAATCCAGCGCCTGCGCGACCATTTTCTGGTTAATATCATCATTAACCTGAATAAAATCACGCGGACTGAATGCCAGAGATAGTGAATCAACCTGATAATGCGGCTCAGAACCGTGCAGGCATTCCAACGTGTCGGCATCAGAGGCCAGAAACAAAGAGACAGCCTGTTGCCGGGCAAATCCAGACAATACCTGCCGGTCAGTCTGACTGAGCATATCGAGATGACGCAGAACAACCAGCGGTCCCTGTTCTGCCAGTACCAGTTCCACATGCCCCAGCCGTTTCACCGCTTGTAAACTGCTCAGGCAATCACGCAGCGGCACCAACAATGTCTCCAGTTCATGGCACAATATCGGGCAGACTTGAATATCTACCAGATCGTGTGAGCCAGCCTGCCGATATCCCATCAGCAAACGCTGCTGTTTCGCCAGATAGTATAATGCAAGTCGGGCACGCCGCCGGTACCCATAGGCCGATCCGGCGATCAACGTCGCCTCCGGTATCGGGGCACCGGTTTCCCGGGCCATCATTCGCGTCAAAGCCGCCGTTTTACTGCGATGCTGAAGCGGCTGACTAGCGTGCTGCTGCTGACAGCCTCCGCACACCATAAAGTGTGGACAGCACGGCTCGACACGTTCTTCGCTGCGACTGAGCAACCGTTTGAGTCGGGCATGCGCAAACTGACGTTTTTCGTCAGTAATTTGTATCTCGGCCTGCTCTCCCGGCAATACACCGGCAATAAAAACCGTTTTACCTTGATGGCGGGCAACACCCTGGCCAAAAGGATCGAGATCATTTACCGTCACAGTTATGATTTGCCGGGTCGTCACACGCCGGTTTGGAGAGTAGAATTGCGCCATAATTTGCTGTCATTGTTTTAACGGAATATTCGGCTTTAATTCTCCCACATTGGAACCACATGACCAAATACAGTCTGCGTGCGCGCATGATGATACTGATTCTGGCTCCGACGCTGATGATCGGATTACTGCTCAGTACCTTTTTTGTCATCCACCGCTACAACCAATTGCAGAACCAGTTGGCAGATACCGGTACCAGTATCATTGAACCACTGGCAGCAAACAGCGCTTACGCCATTGCAATGCACCAGCCAGACTCATTACGCCGATTGGTTAATATGTTGCACCGCCAACATTCCGACATCATCCGTGCTATCAGTATTTTCGACGCACAAAATCAACTGATTATCACCTCCAGCGTTCGTGACGACTCAACGATACTTCAATTGTCAAAAGGCGAGCCTATCCCTGGCTCACTCTATATGGAACGCCATGATGATCGCCTGATTTTACGCACGCCGATCTTCACGGATGGTGAATTTACGCCGACCGCTTCCCAGGCGATGCCAAGCCCTATCCCCTCCGGGTATGTCGCTATCGAGCTGAGTTTAAACACGATTGAATTGCAGCAATACCGGGAGATGTCCATGGCGGCACTGTTACTGCTGCTGTGCATGGGTATTGCCGTATTGTTCGCCTACCGGCTAATGCGTGACGTCACCGCGCCTATCAGTAATATGGTGGAAACGGTTGATCGCATCCGGCGCGGTCAGTTGGACAGCCGGGTAGAAGGGAAAATGCTCGGCGAACTGGATATGTTGAAAAACGGCATCAACTCTATGGCGATGTCGCTAACGGCTTATCACGAAGAGATGCAGCAAAATATCGATCAGGCAACTTACGATCTGCGTGAAACGCTGGAGCAGATGGAAATACAGAACGTAGAGCTGGATTTGGCCAAAAAACGCGCTCAGGAAGCCGCCCGGATTAAATCAGAATTTCTGGCCAACATGTCACATGAACTGCGCACACCACTTAATGGCGTGATCGGATTTACCCGCCAAACACTGAAAACCCAGCTTACCGCTACGCAAAAAGATTATCTGCAAACCATTGAACGTTCTGCCAATAACCTGTTAAACATCATCAATGACGTGCTGGATTTCTCCAAGCTGGAAGCTGGCAAGCTGGTACTGGAGAACATTCCCTTCTCCTTGCATAACACGCTGGATGAAGTGGTGATGCTGCTAGCACATACCGCGCATGAAAAGGGTCTGGAGCTGACGCTAAATATTCAGAACGATGTCCCGGAACAGTTCATCGGCGATCCGCTGAGGTTGCAGCAAATCATCACTAATCTGCTTGGTAATGCCATCAAGTTTACTGAACAGGGCAACATTGATATTCGGGTCGAAAAACGTAGGCAGGAACATCAGCAGGTACAACTGGAAATCCAGCTTAAAGATACCGGTATCGGCATCGCTGAAATCCAGCAAGCTCAGCTTTTTCAGGCGTTTCGTCAGGCGGATACCAGCATTTCCCGCCGTCATGGCGGTACCGGCCTGGGTCTGGTTATTACTCAACGACTGGTGCGTGAAATGGGTGGCGATATCAGTTTCCACAGCAAATTAAATCAAGGATCTACCTTTTGGTTCACCATCAACCTGCTGCTTAATCCACATACCATTTCGATTAATAATAACTTTGATATGCTGGAAGGCCGGCACCTGGCCTATGTAGAAGCCAACCCGGCGGCAGCTCAGTCCACGCTGGATATTCTGGCCGATACCCCATTGATAGTGAGTTACAGCCCGACACTGGAACAGCTCCCCAATCACACTTTTGATATTCTGCTGATTGGTGTTCCTGTTAACAGTCACCAAGCCTTGCTTGATTTTACGCCTACGATTCGGGATATCTGCCGTCTGGCGCCAGTGGCTATTCTGGCACTGCCCAGCTTGGCGCAAATTGATGAAGAGCAATTGAAATCTTTTGGCATTCATACCCTCCTGAGCAAACCGATTACCGTTCCCCGCCTGCGATCATTGTTACAGGATAGTTCGCTGCTTCAACAGACATTACCGGTAGTCTCCACACCTCAGATTAAAAAAATGCCGCTATCACGACTGCCATTAAGTGTCATGGCCGTAGACGATAATCCTGCTAATTTAAAACTGATTGGTGCATTACTGGATGAGCAAGTGGAAAACATCATTCTGTGTGGAAGCGGTACCGAAGCCGTGGCCAAAGCCCGGGAAAATACACTCAATGTTATTTTGATGGATATCCAGATGCCAGGTATGGACGGCATCCACGCCAGCGAATTAATCCGACAATTACCTTACCATCACCATACGCCGATTATCGCTGTTACGGCTCATGCCATCAGTGGAGAACGCGAATCACTGCTTCAGGCCGGGATAGACGATTATCTGGCCAAACCGATAGACGAACAGATGTTGCAGAATGTCTTGTTACGTCATGTACATAATCATGAAAATACCGTGCCACCCGCTACCGAAAAACACCTTATTACCAGTTCCCTTGACTGGGAACTGGCGAAAAGACAAGCGGCCAATAAACCTGAATTGGCACGGGATCTACTCATCATGTTGCTGGATTTTTTACCCCAGGTTCGCCAACAGGTAGAAACCATGCTCAATGGACATAAGGTGGATCATATTGTGGATCTGGTCCACAAGCTGCATGGCAGTTGCAGTTATAGCGGCGTTCCCCGGCTGAAGCAGATCTGCCATTGCCTGGAACAGCAACTACGTGAAGGTGCTGATATCTTGGAATTGGAACCGGAATGGCTGGAACTGCTGGATGAAATAACCAATGTGGATATAGCGGCCAGGCGGCATCTGACAAAAATCAACTGAAACCAGTAGGCAGGCGTAGCAGCAGCAACGCCTGCAATGTTGAGACAAGTCAAACGAGTTTCTGGGCCAGTTTAATCGTCGCCGCGATATTACGCGCCGTCATACGTACATTAGCGGCGGCGTTATCCAACGCTTCCTCCAATGAACAGATATTGTGCAGTATGCTAAATACCGCATCCAGACCATGATCATGCACAACACCGACATCCTCGGTCAGACTTCCTGCAATACCAATGACCGGTTTGTTATAACGTTTGGCTACCCGCGCCACGCCTATTGGCACTTTACCGTGAATGGTCTGGCTGTCGATACGGCCTTCACCGGTAATCACCAGTGACGCATCACGGACCAACGCCTCCAGCCCCAAGGCTTCAGTAACAATTTCAATCCCCTGGCGCAGTTCCGCACCGCAAAACGCCTGCAATGCAGCACCCATGCCACCGGCGGCGCCCGCACCCGACACTTGTTCGACATCGATATCCAGATCGTGACGGATAACTGCAGCATAATGTTTCAGCGCGCTATCCAACTGTAAGATCATCGCTTGCGTCGCCCCTTTTTGTGGACCAAAAACAGCCGAGGCACCATTTTCACCCGTCAACGGATTGGTGACATCGCACGCCACCTCAAAACGACAGAACTTAATCCGCTTATCCAGTTCACTGATATCAATCTGAGCCAACGTCTCCAGTTCACCACCGCCAAAACCAATAGAGGCTCCCTGCGCATCCAGCAATTTTGCGCCCAACGCCTGAACCATCCCGGCACCACCGTCGTTGGTCGCACTACCACCAATACCGATAATGCAATGTTTCACACCATGATCCAGTGCACTGCGGATCAATTCACCAGTACCGTAACTGGTGGTTAACAATGGGTTCCGCAATTGAGATGGCACCCGTTCCAGACCACTAGCCGCCGCCATTTCAATGAATGCTGTTTGTTCATCACCAGACAATCCAAAAAAAGCGTCAATATTATCGCCTAACGGACCAGTTACATTCACATGCACAATTTTACCATTGGTCGCCGCCACCATGGCTTCCACGGTACCCTCACCACCATCCGCGACCGGCAACTTGATATAGCAGGCATCAGGAAACACCTCCCGGAACCCGGCTTCAATCTGTGCGGCAACCTCTTGTGCGGATAGGCTCTCTTTATAAGAATCCGGTGCGATAACTATTTTCATAAACAGTCCGATTTCATAAATACTCCGCGCGTTATTGACTAGACGCTTGCCGGAATGATTACCCGTTAACCGGGCTGGCTCCCATAGACGCAGGGCACCAGCCCTGCCAACTACCGAGTGACTTCAATTTTAGCCAGTTTCTCATAGTAGCAAGCCAACGCACTGTGATCTGACGTACCCAAACCGTCTGCTTTCAGTGCCTGCATCATCTCCATAACCGCCGCGGTCAACGGCAGTTGCGCCCCGATACTGTGAGAAGTATCCAGCGCGTTTGTCAGATCCTTAATATGCAGATCAATACGGAAACCGGGTTTGAAGTTACGATCCATCACCATCGGAGCCTTGGCATCCAGTACGGTACTGCCCGCAAGTCCGCCACGAATAGCCTGAAACACCAAATCCGGATTCACGCCTGCTTTGGTGGCCAGCACCAAAGCTTCCGACATCGCCGCGATGTTCAGTGCCACAATCACCTGATTTGCCAGTTTGGTCACGTTACCCGCGCCCACATCCCCCGTATGTACCACGGATCCGGCCATTGATTTCATGATGTCATAGCAGCGCGCAAAGATTGCTTTATCTCCGCCAACCATTACGGAAAGCGTGCCATCAATTGCTTTGGGCTCACCCCCGCTCACCGGGGCATCCAGCATATCCACCCCTTTCTCCGCCAGCGCGGAGGCGACTTCACGACTAACCAGTGGTGCAATAGAGCTCATATCGATGACCACGCTACCACTACGCGCACCTTCGATTACACCATTTTCACCCAATACCACCTCTTTCACATTCGGTGAATTCGGTAACATGGTGATGACGATATCACTCTGTTCTGCAACAGATTTAGGGGTTTCCGCCGCTACAGCGCCCGCCGCTACGATTTCGGCGACAGCATCGCTATTTCTATCCAGCACGACTAATGAGTAACCCGCTTTGATCAGGTTTTTACTCATCGGTTTCCCCATGATGCCCAGTCCAATAAAACCAATTTTCATCGCTATAACCCCATTGTCAGATGCGTTTAGATACCTTGTGCTGTCTTAATCCGGACAGCATGCCTTGCGATTCCCTCTCCCGCTCATTCACGGCGCCAACAACCTGATAGATAGATTAATTTTCGCTTTTCACGCAAAAATGACGCCATCGGATTATTCAGGGAACCTGTCGTTTGGTTACTGTTTGAATTTGTCACACAGTGCCTGTGTAGCGGCACGGAAAGCGCCTAGATCACTGCCGACCGCGACAAAGGTGGCCCCCCATTCCAGATAACGACGGGCATCCGCTTCCTGTGGAGCCAGAATGCCGCTGGGTTTACCATGAGCCGCCGCACGGTCAAAAATATGGCGGATAACTTTTTGCACGGCTGGATGATTTGGCTGCCCCAAATAGCCCAGCGCCGCGGAAAGATCTCCCGGGCCGACAAAAATACCGTCGACACCTTCTACCGCCGCAATCGCATCCAGGTTATCCACCCCATCCTGGCTTTCGATCTGAACCAACACCGTGATGTTGTCGTTAATCGTGGCGAAGTAATCAGGTTCTGTGCCATAGGCGTTACTACGATGGGCGACAGAAACCCCGCGGATCCCGGCAGGCGGATAGCGTGTTGATGCAACGGCACGCACAGCTTCTTCTTCAGTTTCTACAAACGGGATCAAAAAATTGTTAAACCCGATATCCAGCAAACGTTTGATAATCACCGGCTCATTGCAAGGTGGACGAACCACCGGCGCACTATGGCTGCCCTTCAGCGCCATCAATTGCGGAATAAACGTGTTGATATCGTTCGGTGCGTGTTCCCCATCCAGTACCAGCCAGTCAAATCCCGCCAACCCAAGTACTTCGGTGGAAATGGGGTTGCCAAGTGCACACCAGCAACCAATCTGTGTTGTTCCTTGCTGTAAGTCTTGACGAAAACGGTTAGGTAATAGTGGAGTTTTCATGTTTTGTCCTTACTCATTACCGCGCCACCTCAGCCGAAGCGGCACGGTTTATCATTAGCGAACCAGACAAGGACGCTTGTTATCAAACGTCCAGTCAGGAATTAAATACTGCATACCGACGGCATCGTTGCGGGCACCCAACCCCATGTTTTTATACAATTCATGGGCTTTCATAACCTGAGCCATATCCAGCTCGATTCCCAAACCCGGTTTCTTCGGTACTTCAACCATCCCACCCATAATCTGCAACGGTTCCTTGGTCAGGCGCTGGTTACCTTCCTGCCAGATCCAGTGAGTATCAATAGCGGTGATTTTGCCCGGTGCTGCCGCCGCAACGTGGGTAAACATCGCCAACGAAATATCAAAATGATTATTGGAATGAGAACCCCAGGTCAGACCCCATTCATGACACATCTGTGCGACACGGACAGATCCCTGCATAGTCCAGAAGTGAGGATCCGCCAGTGGGATATCCACGGATTGCAGAGAAATGGCGTGCCCCATCTGACGCCAGTCAGTGGCGATCATATTGGTAGCCGTCGGCAACCCGGTAGCACGCCGGAACTCCGCCATCACTTCTCGACCGGAGAAGCCCTGCTCCGCCCCACACGGGTCTTCCGCATACGCCAGCACGCCACGTAATTGCTTGCCCAGGTAGATAGCCTCATTCAATGACCAGGCACCATTCGGATCCAGTGTGATTCGCGCCTGCGGGAAACGTTTTGACAGCGCGGTTACCGCCTCCGCTTCTTCACTACCAGCCAGTACACCGCCTTTCAGTTTGAAGTCGTTGAAGCCATATTTTTCGTAAGCCGCCTCAGCCAGACGCACCACGGTTTCCGGCGTCAGCGCCTCTTCATGACGAAGACGATACCAATCGCATGTCTCATTTGGCTGGCTCTGATACGGCAAGTCAGTTTTGTTACGGTCGCCGATATAGAACAGGTAACCTAGCATTTCTACCGCATCACGCTGCTGACCATCCCCTAGCAGTGAAGCTACCGATACGTTGAGAAACTGCCCCAGTAAATCCAGCATCGCGGCTTCAATACCGGTAACCACATGAATGGTGGTTCGCAAGTCGAAAGTTTGCGTACCACGACCAGAAGCATCACGATCTGCAAACTGATGACGAACCGCTGTCATTACGTTCTTGTATTCACCCAGCGTTTTACCGATCACCAGCGCGCTGGCATCATCCAGCGTCTGACGAATCTTCTCACCACCGGGCACTTCTCCCACACCGGTATGGCCAGCGTTATCTTTCAGAATGACAATGTTACGGGTGAAATAAGGGGCGTGCGCGCCACTCAAATTGAGCAACATGCTATCGTGCCCCGCTACCGGGATAACCTGCATACTGGCTATCACCGGTGTCGTACTTTGCGAAGTCATGATTCTTTCCTTCTGCTTAATGTCGAAATTCAGTGAAAACTAGCGACCAAATACCGGGCGCTTACGGTCAAATTTCCAGCCGGGAACCAGGTATTGCATCGCCATCGCGTCATTGCGTGCGCCACTGGGCAATTTTTTGTGCAGTTCATGCGCTTTCATTACCTGCGTCATATCCAGCTCAATGCCTAACCCCGGTCGTTCCGGCACCTTGATTTTCCCGTTCACAATCTGTAGCGGCTCTTTGGTCAGATGCTGTCCTTCCTGCCAGATCCAATGGGTATCAATCGCGGTAGGATTACCCGGTGCCGCCGCCCCGACGTGAGTGAACATCGCCAGTGAAATATCGAAATGATTGTTGGAATGACAACCCCAGGTCAGCCCCCACTCATCACACAACTGGGCAACGCGCACCGCACCGTGCATGGTCCAGAAATGCGGGTCCGCTAACGGGATATCCACTGCCTGTAACATCACTGCGTGGTTCATTTCACGCCAGTTGGTGGCAATCATATTGGTGGCGACCGGCAATCCGGTAGCGCGGCGAAATTCCGCCATGACTTCACGACCGGAGAAACCCTGCTCTGCACCACAGGGATCTTCCGCGTAGGTCAATACTTCTTGCATGTCTTTGCACAGACGAATGGCTTCATCCAACAGCCAGGCACCGTTGGGATCGACCGTGATACGGGCATTGGGGAAGCGTTTTTTCAATGCGTTAACCGTATCAATTTCCTGTTCGCCCGGCAGAACACCCCCCTTGAGTTTGAAATCCTTGAATCCATAGCGATCCGCAGTTGCTTCAGCCAACCGAACCACCGCGTCGCTATTCATAGCCTGTTGGTGACGCAGGTGATACCACTCATGTTTGCCCGTTTCCCCCGGCTGATAAGGCAAGTCGGTTTTGGTGCGATCGCCAATATAGAATAGGTAACCCAGTACCGTGACCTCATCACGCTGTTGGCCCGGCCCCAGCAGTTCAACCACCGGAACACCAAGAAACTGCCCCATCAGATCCAACAAAGCGGCTTCCAGTGCCGCTACCGCGTTGACCCGCAGCTCAAATGTCCAGGCACCGTTACCAAAGGAATCAAAATCAGATGACTGATTCCCCACATGCACGTCATGAACCAGCCGGTTCATCCGCGCTACCTGTGCACCGACAACCTGAGGGATAGCATCAATCAGCGTTTTGTAAATCACTTCACCGCCGGGGGCTTCCCCTACACCAGTATGACCGGCGCTATCGGTAAGAATCACGATGTTACGGGTGAAATAAGCCCCGTGAGCCCCCCCGATGTTTAACAACATGCTGTCATGACCCGCGACAGGAATGACCTTCATGTCAGTAATGACAGGCGTATCTTGTGTACTACGCATAACGTATTCCTTTAGTGAAAATAGGCATCAATTTGCTCGGTAAGGTTCCAGTTCGATACGTTTGATATCCTGAACGATGAACAGGAAGCTAAGAATCGCCACTAACGCATGGATACCGACGTAAACCAGACCGCCGCTAAATGACCCCGTTTCGCCGACGATATAACCAATCGCTATCGGGGTAACAATGCCGGAAATATTACCGAACATATTGAACAGTCCACCACTTAACCCGCTGATTTCTTTCGGCGCGGTATCAGCCATCACCGCCCAGCCCAGCGCACCGATGCCTTTACCGAAGAAGGCCATGGCCATTACGGCGATAACCACCCACTCGGTTGACACGTAATTACAAATCACCATCGACATGGAAAGCAGCATGCCCAGTACAATTGGGGTTTTGCGTGCAATATTCAGTGACTGGGTACGACGCATCAAAAAGTCAGAAATCACTCCGCCTAAGACCCCACCAGCAAAACCGCAAATAGCAGGCACAGAAGCAACGAACCCGGCTTTCAAAATCGACATTCCACGGGCCTGTACCAGATAAACCGGGAACCAGGTAATAAAGAAGTAGGTTAACGCATTGATACAGTATTGGCCGAGATACACACCAAGCATCATGCGAGACGTCAGCAATTGCTTAATCTGGTGCCACTTCTCACCCTTGACCGTTGCTTTCCTGGCCTTGGCCGCATCCATGTTGATCAACGCACCACCCGCTTCGATGTACTCAAGTTCGGCACTGTTGACACCTGGATGATCTTTCGGATCATGAATCACTTTCAACCATATAAAACTGATGATGATGCCCAGACCGCCCATGAACCAGAATACATGCGACCACCCCACAGCATGTGTCAACCAACCCATGATGGGAGCAAAAATCACGGTAGCGAAATACTGGGCCGAGTTGAAAATAGCCACAGCCGTACCACGTTCTTGTGACGGGAACCAGGCCGCGACGATACGGCTGTTACCGGGGAACGATGGCGCTTCACACAGCCCGACCATAAAGCGCAACATAAACAGCGAAACGACAATGGCAGAACCGTGGAAAAGATCGACGAATCCCTGTAAGAAGGTGAACACCGACCAGGTAAAAATACTGAAGAAATACACCCGCTTCGAACCAAAGCGGTCAAGCAACCAGCCTCCTGGTATTTGCCCGATCACATAGGCCCATGAAAATGCGGAAAAGATATACCCCAGGCCAACAGCATCCAGTCCTATATCTTTAGACATTGCGGAACCCGCAATGGAAATCGTGGCGCGGTCGCCATAGTTAAATGACGTGACAATAAACAACATCACGACAATCCAGTAGCGGGCGTTAGTTCTCTTTGGTATCGCGCCTACCGCTGAGCTTGCTGTATTCATAATGAACTCCTACTTAAATCGCGGTTAGCTCATTCATCCTGGATAACAAAACGGTGTAGGGTTATCAGAATGAAGTCGAGTGTCAGGTAATGATTTTTTAATTTTGAGCAGAGCAAATAGCATGACAGCAACAATAAACACGAATGACGTCTTATGGCTTCGGGGAGAGATTATAAAAGGTTATCAATAGCGACTCATTGTAGGTATGCACAACATTATGCGTTTTAAAAAACTTATGTTGGTGCAAAAGTACGACTTAATGGGAGTTATTTCACGGAAGTGGGTATTGAGAAGAGAAGCGAAGAGAAAAGCACACCGATCGGTATAGGCCATATCATAAAGAAAAGAGATAAACGCCCAATAATGTGATTGGCCTCACTGATAATGAGTTCTTTGCCAAAGAAATTAAAAGTAATCAAACATAATGTCAGTCAATTGCATAATGTTTGGTCCATCCCATTCACCTATACTACTTCCTGAGCAAAGTGATAATTGACAGCGACGGATGACGGAAACAGCAAAGCACACGTAGTATACGAGGATTTCAGGCATGATTCCCGTTTCAACGTAATGGCTTCGACGTAGCAGGTGAAACAGGCATAGTGGAATAGGGTTTACGCATTATCATAAGATAATAAAAAGGTTACATCATGTCAGATCACACCAGAGAAAACGCAGCTCAAGAGCAGCCACTTTATATAAAAGTTCATGAGTCTGATAATGTTGCCATTGTGGTTAATAATAATGGCTTACGCATCGGTACCCGTTTTAATAACGGATTGGAATTGATTGAACATATTCCACAGGGACATAAAGTCGCGCTGGTAGATATTGCCGCATCAGATCCGATTATCCGTTACGGTGAAATTATTGGCTATGCATTGCGGGATATACTTCAGGGAAGTTGGATCGATGAGTCATTGGTCGCATTGCCAAAGGCTCCGGCGTTGGAAACGCTACCGCTGGCAACTAAAGTTCCCCCTCCATTGCCGCCGCTAGAAGGGTATACCTTTGAAGGTTACCGTAATCCTGATGGCAGTGTCGGTACCAAAAATTTGTTAGGTATCACCACTAGCGTACATTGTGTGGCTGGCGTCGTGGATTATGTGGTGAAGATTATTGAACGCGATCTATTACCCAAATATCCAAACGTAGAGGGTGTAGTCGCACTGAATCATCTATATGGCTGTGGTGTGGCTATCAATGCTCCAGCAGCGATTGTACCGATCCGTACCATCCACAATCTGGCACTTAACCCCAATTTCGGCGGTGAAGTCATGATTATCGGACTGGGTTGTGAAAAACTGCAACCTGAGCGTCTGCTGGAAGGAACGCCGGATGTGCAGCCCATTTCACCAGATGATACCAGTATAGTGCGCTTGCAGGATGAATCTCACGTAGGATTCAGATCTATGGTGGATGACATCCTGACCATGGCGGATAAACATTTACAACGCCTCAATCAGCGCCGTCGGGAAACTGTACCGGCTTCCGAACTGGTGGTTGGCACGCAGTGCGGCGGCAGCGATGCCTTCTCCGGAGTAACCGCCAACCCAGCGGTAGGATTTGCGTCTGATTTGCTGGTCCGTTGTGGTGCCACTGTGATGTTCTCCGAAGTCACCGAAGTACGTGATGCCATCCATTTGCTGACGCCACGCGCTATTAATGTGGACGTTGGCAAACGTCTGCTGGAAGAGATGGCCTGGTACGACAATTATCTGGATAACGGGCAGACAGATCGCAGTGCCAACCCGTCGCCTGGTAATAAAAAAGGGGGGCTGGCAAATGTGGTGGAAAAAGCGCTCGGTTCGATTGCCAAATCAGGCACCAGCCCGATTATGGAAGTGCTGTCACCGGGTCAGCGCCCCACGAAACGAGGCCTGATTTACGCCGCGACACCTGCCAGCGATTTCGTCTGTGGTACACAGCAACTCGCATCCGGAATTACCGTGCAGGTATTTACTACCGGTCGCGGTACGCCTTATGGACTGCTTGCGGTTCCGGTAATCAAAATGGCGACCCGTACAGCACTGGCCAACCGCTGGCATGATCTCATGGATATTGATGCCGGTACTATTGCCACTGGCGAAGCCACTATTGAAGACGTCGGCTGGCAGTTGTTCCACTTTATCCTGGATATCGCCAGTGGTAGAAAGAAAACGTGGTCCGATCAATGGGGACTGCATAATGCTTTAGCGGTTTTCAACCCGGCGCCAGTGACCTGAACATCCCTCAATGACACCCTCTGGTCAGATGCTGGGCAGAGGGTAACAAACACATAAAATTAACACCGCCGTCATGTGAAATAACATATCTATCTTTCACTTAATCAAATATATCGATCATGAATAACAATAAGTTACTTTTCTTACCCCATTACATGATTATTAAATAATAATTATCATTTGTAATTCTGCGTTCAAGTAATTATTACACCAAAATCATTGTTGAGAATAAAGTAATTATTTCATTGACAAACATACTCACTCATCATAATTCTCCTGCTAGAGGAATAAAAAGGCTTTAGCAAAGGATTTTTCTAAAAAATTAATCTATTGTTCAGATAAGAGCAATACCATAATAAAAGCCAATAAATAGTTACTAATAAATCGAATAGATTTCAAGACATGGTAAGGTGCAAAAGAATAAATTCGATGTGTTTACCCAGGTAAGTAATTCGGGTCTGCGGTTTCGCAGAAAATGAACTTGTCGGCCAACTGCATAATATCGGACGGCATCCCGATGGCAGTTCAAAAACAAACAAGCGCAAGAGCAAACATCGAAAGTCCAGCAGAAAAATATTCAGCAACTCGATTAAGAAGACAACTCAGATAACAGTACTTCTACGCCTAAAACGAAAAGGAGTTAATCCGCCCACCGAAAACGACCAGATAAATATTTATCTCTAATGCTAAAAGCACAATAAGGCATGATGAAAATCATGCCTTATTTCAATTAACTGGTTTATTCATCTTCTTCTGTTTTTTCCCAGTATTTCACCTTCCCACTCTAATTGTAATCTCAGACTCGTCTGAACTCTTCAACGCTTTCTTACCAAAGACAATGCCAGCTGCAGCAAACTACAGATACCCTTGTTTAAACACTCAGATCGACAGAACTAACACCTAACAAAAAATTGAAATATTTAGTTACATTTATTAAGGGTAAAATGACGAAACACTTCCTCTTATCCACCAAAGCGCCAAACTGAAAAAATCAATAGTAGGATATAATTGGAGTGGATGATTTATGCTCACTGATGGAGGAGCGAGATATGTCAAGTATAAGTGCGGTGTCTTCGGTTTCTTATAGTAGTAGTTCTACATCCAGCACTCAGGATTACACGCAGAAGATCACTCGTCTGCAACAACAACTGGAGAAACTGACACAACAACTCAGCGAAGTCTCTTCTTCATCTGACGATGCTGAAACTACGCAAACCCAAACCCAAATGCTGGAAGCACAGATTCAAGCGCTAGAAGCCCAGATAGCTCAATTGCAATCTCAGCAATCGCAGCAGCAAGAGTTACAAAGTGTAAACTCACAACAAGAAGTGCAGGACGTGCAAGAGCTGTCTTCTTCAAGCTCGGATAACAGTAGTTCTGCCTCAAGCAGTACCAGTAGTAGCACGATTCGGGCTGATGGCATTAATCGGCCAACTGAAGACAACCTAGTCAATGTGTACATTTAAATGTACGGCAAATACGCGGCATAACACTATCTTATCGTCATGCCGCATATCATTTCTATCGTTTTAAAGGCGTAATCAGATGTTGCAGACCTTCTATTTTGATGGTCAACGTTATTTGCATTAATTCACCCAATCGCCCTTTGGGAAATTGATCTTTACGGGCAAACCACAGCAAATACTCTTCAGGCAGATCGATCAACACTCGGCCTTGATATTTACCAAATGGCATTACCGTATTGGCAATAGCGACCAGATCGTCTTTTTCCATATCGTAGTCACCCTAATAACCGCATCATTTCTGCTTCATCAATCACCGGAATAGCCAGCGCCTGCGCTTTAGTCAGCTTGGAACCTGCCGCCTCTCCAGCTATCACCAAATCCGTTTTTTTCGAGACACTGCCGCTGACTTTCGCCCCTAACGCCGTTAACCGATCTTTAGCCTCATCACGGGACAGAATACTGAGTGAACCAGTTAACACGATAGTTTTACCCGCGAACGGATTGTCTAGTTCATTAGCATCAATTACCACGGGAGCGGGCCAGTGAATCCCAATCTCAGAACCGATCAGTTCGCGGATAACCTGCTGATTATGTGCCTCATCCAGGAAATGGCGCACATGTGTGGCAACGACAATTCCCACGTCCTGAACTTGCTGTAACATTTCAATATCGGCGTTGAATAATGTCTCTAGCGAACCGAAATGTGAAGCCAGACTGGCGGCCGTCGTTTCACCAACATCCCGGATACCCAACGCATACAGAAAACGGGCCAACGTGGTGGACTTGGCTTTTTCCAGCGCATTTACCAGATTCTGTGCTGATTTTGGCCCCATACGGTCCAGCCCGGTAAGCATACCCGCACCAAGCCGGAATAGATCAGCCGGCGTTTTCACGTATTCTTTTTCTACCAGTTGATCAATGATCTTATCGCCCATACCATCTACATCCAGTGCCCGGCGGGAAACAAAATGCTTCAGTGATTCTTTCCGCTGTGCACCACACACCAACCCTGCCGTGCAACGGGTGACTGCTTCCCCTTCGACGCGTTCCACATCGGAGCCACAGACAGGGCAATGTGTCGGGAACACGACCGGATAGCTATCCTGCGGCCGTTCCGCCATGACGACACCCACAATCTGTGGTATCACATCGCCCGCTCGGCGCACAATCACCCGATCGCCAATTTGTATACCAAGGCGTTCAATTTCATCCGCATTATGTAACGTGGCATTACTGACCATCACGCCGGCTACAGCCACCGGCTCCAGACGAGCCACCGGTGTAATCGCCCCGGTTCTACCGACCTGAAACTCCACATCACGCAGCCAGGTAAGCTGTTCCTGCGCCGGGAACTTGTACGCGACCGCCCAGCGTGGGGCTCGGGCGACAAACCCCAACCGCGCCTGCAAAACCAGATCGTCAATCTTGATCACCACACCATCGATGTCAAAACCCAGCGAACCCCGTTCCTGCTCAACCCGGTGATAAAACGCCAGTACCGCGTCACTGCCAGTGCATAGCGTGACATGCCCACTGACTGGCAGCCCCCAGGCTTTAAACTGCATCAGACGCTGCCAATGACTATCGGGTAACGTGCCCCCTTCCACCAGCCCAACGCCGTAACAAAAAAAGCTCAATGGCCGTTTGGCCGTAATACGTGGGTCCAGTTGACGCAGAGAACCTGCCGCCGCATTACGTGGATTGGCAAACACTTTGCCGCTGGTACGACGCGCTTCCTCATTCAGCGCCTCGAACCCTTTGTGTTTCATAAACACTTCACCACGCACTTCCAGTCGGCGAGGAATATTATCTCCCGTTAGTCGCAGCGGAATTGCACCAATAGTACGAATATTGGTAGTAATATTCTCACCCGTGGTACCGTCACCACGAGTAGCGGCACCGACCAGCACACCCTCTTCATACAGCAGGCTGACGGCCAGACCATCAAGTTTCAGTTCGCAGCAAAATGTCAGCTCATCGTCACTTTTCAGACGATCGCCGATACGTTTGTTGAAGGCCAGATAGCTTTGCTCATCAAATACATTATCCAGCGACAGCATGGGTACTTCATGGCGTACTTGCTCAAATGCCGCCAGTGGCGCAGCACCCACCCGCTGAGTAGGCGAATCCGACGTCACCAGTTCAGGATGCATCAATTCCAGGTCTTTCAACTCCTGCATCAGCCGATCGTATTCCGCATCGGGAATTTCCGGCGCATCTTCGACGTGATACAAGTATTCGTGATGACGCAGCAGGGAGCGTAATGCGTTAATACGAGACTCAACAGACTGTGAATTCAATAGGTTCATACCTTTTATCTAACATGATGCGGCCCGTTATTTACCGGCCTTGATGATATTGATAATGTTCGTGGTTGAGCAGCCATCTTCAAAATTCAACACCTTGACCTCACCACCGTTGGCCCAGACTTCCTCACTTCCGGCGATATCTTCTGGCTTATAGTCTCCGCCTTTCACCAATACATCCGGCAGGATCTCGGCGATCAGTCGCTGTGGCGTATCCTCATCAAACGGTACAACCCAATCCACTGCCCCCAGAGCCCCCAACACAATCATCCGTTGCATCAGCGGATTTACCGGTCGGGTTGGTCCTTTCAGGCGTTTGGTTGAATCATCGCTGTTTACCGCCACAATCAGACGATCCCCCAGCTTACGGGCATTTGCCAGATAGGAAACATGTCCGGCATGCAGAATGTCAAAGCAACCATTGGTCATGACGATCTTTTCACCACGCTGGCGAGCCATCGCCATCTCCGCTTTGAGTTGCTCTTCCGTCATGATGCCAAAACCGGTGTCAGCACGCCCACGGATGGCATTTTCCAACTCAATGGGTGTGACTGTTGACGTCCCAAGTTTGCCGACAACCACACCGGCGGCGGCATTGGCCAGGAAGCACGCCTCTTCCAGCGGTTTCCCGGCGGCCAGCGCAGCGGCCAGTACGCCGATCACCGTATCACCGGCACCGGTCACGTCGTAAACTTCCTGTGCCTGCGTCGGTAAATGCAGTGGTGCCTTACCCGGTTGCAGCAGCGTCATGCCTTGTTCGGAACGGGTCACCAATAACGCCGACAGATGATAATCAGCCATCAGCTTCATACCCCGCACCACCAGATCGTCTTCATCTTTACAGCGACCGGCAACCGCTTCAAATTCAGACAGGTTAGGCGTCAGAAGCGTCGCGCCACGGTAGCGGGAAAAATCAGCACCTTTCGGGTCGATTAGCACCGGAACACCGGCGGCTTTTGCCGTCTGGATCATTTGTTGTACGTGTACCAGCGCCCCTTTGGCATAATCAGATAGAACCAGGGCGCCAATCTGTGGCAATGCCTGCTGGATACGCTCAATCATTGGCTGCGGATCAACGTTATCGAACCCCTCTTCAAAGTCCAGGCGGATAAGTTGCTGATTGCGGGACAGTACGCGCAGCTTGGTGATTGTCGGATGTGTAGGGACAGAAACGAAATCGCATTTGACGTTAACTTCATTCAATCTGGCGCTCAGGGCGTGGGCTGCATCGTCAATACCGGTGAGACCAACCAGACGTGAACCGCCCCCTAGTGAGGCAATATTCATTGCTACGTTTGCCGCGCCCCCTGGACGCTCTTCAATCGTATCAACCTTCACTACCGGCACCGGTGCTTCCGGTGAAATACGGCTGGTTGGGCCGTACCAGTAGCGATCCAGCATAACGTCTCCCACAACCAATACTCTGGCATGACGAAAATCAGGCAGCGTAACTTTCATTCCCTGGCTCCAAAAATGGGTTCAATTTGACGCGCGCTATACTATCACAGGCACTGACAGAACAATGACAATCCACCGCCACATTGACTATTATGCGAACACACTCTCAACCCAGCCATGTTGCCCAGCTCTGCTGTACCTGTTGACGTTCGGCCATAAACCGGTCGGCCCGGACCCGACCAGACTGTTCTTGCAACGCCAGATGGTGCATCTCATCACGCAGTGTGATGTAAGCCAGCTTCAGGGCCGTGGCTTCACGTTCTTCCATAATGTCATACTGGGCCATCAGCTCCAGAATGCGCACATTATCGGACCAGCGTGTCAATCGTGGCTCTTGAGCGGAATAGCACAGCACTAAATATTGGACGATAAATTCGATATCGGTAATGCCGCCGGCATCCGCTTTCAGATCAAACCAATCCTGAGATTTGCTGGCATGATGGAGGCGCATTTTTTCCCGCATTTCCCGGACATCAATACGCAGTCGGTCACCATCACGGGGACGGCAAAGAATAGCCTGGCGAATAGATTCAAACTGCTGCTGGATCTGTTTTTCCCCATAGACCATGCGTGCACGTACCAGCGCCTGATGTTCCCAAGTCCAGGCTTCAGTACGCTGATAGTCGTCAAAGGCCTCCACGGTACTGACCAACATGCCTGCCGCGCCGGACGGGCGCAGGCGCGCATCCACTTCATATAAAATGCCAGACGAGGTACGGGTGCTGAACAGATGCATTACCCGCTGGGCCAGCCGCAAGTAAAACTGACGGCCATCAATGCTATGTTCACCCTCGGTCATGACATCAGACGGACAGTCGATCAGAAACACCAGATCGAGATCGGAACTGTAGCCCAGTTCCCAGCCACCCAGTTTGCCATAGCCGATAACGGCAAAACCACGTCCCTCGCGCTGATGCAGATGCGATGGTTGTCCGAACCGGGCCACCATCTGGCTCCATGCCTGCTGAATAACGGCAGCGATAATCGCTTCCGCCAGATAGGTTAAGTGATCGCTGACCTTCATTACCGGCAATGCCCCGGCAATATCCCCGGCAGCGATACGCAGTTGTTGGGTCTGCTTAAACTGACGCAATGCTTCCAGTTGCTGTTCTTCATCCTCTTCCGGCACACGCATCATGTATTGCCGCAGTTCATCGGCATAAGCATGTGGCGCGGTGGGTTGATATAAGGTGGCAGGGTCAAGCAATTCATCCAGCAGTAGCGGATAGCGGGCTAATTGGTTGGCAATCATCGGTGACGCCGCACATAACCGAATCAGATGGATTAACGCTGCACGGGATTCCAGCAGCAATTCCAGATATGTGGTGCGGGTGACAATACCCAGTAACAACGGCGTAATACGCGCCAGAATGTTATCAGCCTGTTCATGCTGACATACCTGCGCCAACAGCGTCGGCATCAGTTGGTCGAGCACATCCCGGCCCCGCGGGCCAATAGTCCGCTTTGCCAGATCGCTCCGGAAATCCATGATGTTACGTAACAGCGTCTCGCGGACGCCTTCTGTCAATTGCGGCATCAATGACGCCAAATCCGCTTCATCCAGCAGATCCTGCCACAAACTGCCATAGCGCGTATATTCTGGCGTTTCGCTGCCGTCCGGTGCGTCATCCCCAATCAGATCATTAAATACCGCGCGTACCGCCTGCATATGCTGCTGTAACGCTTCGCACAGCTGTGCCCAGCTCTCTACTCCCATTCCCCAGGCCAGGCGCTGCTGATTGAGCTCATCAGCCGGTAGCGTCTGTGTCTGTTCATCAGCAATCGACTGCAACAGATTTTCCAGCCGGCGCAGGAACAAGTAAGCGGTACGCAGTTGGGAAACCAGCGGCGGAGCCAGCAATCCCAGCGTCCCTATTTGATCTAACGTGGGCAATAACGAGCGCGATTGCAGCACCGGTTCCCGGCCACCACGAATTAACTGAAATACCTGAGTGATAAATTCAATTTCGCGAATACCGCCAGCGCCCAGCTTAATATTATTACGTAAATCACGACGGCGAACCTCCCGCGCGATCATGCTCTTCATATTACGTAATGATTGAATCACGCTGAAATCAATGTAACGACGATACACAAAAGGCCGCAGCATGCTCATCAGTTCCTGACTGTAGCGGTCCTCCGTTCCACCCATCAGACGCGCTTTCACCATCGCATACCGTTCCCAGTCTCGTCCCTGTTCTTGATAATAATCCTCCAGCGCCGCAAAACTCAGCACCAGTGGGCCGCTATCGCCAAACGGCCGCAATCGCATATCGACACGGTAGACAAAACCATCAACAGTCGGCTGATCCAGTACCTTGATCAGCCGTTGCCCCAGACGGGTAAAAAACGAGGCATTATCCAACTCACGACGTCCGCCGCGGGTTTGACCATTTTCCGGGTAGGCAAAAATCAGGTCGATATCCGACGAAAAGTTCAACTCTCCGCCGCCCAGTTTTCCCATGCCGAGGATCAGTAGCGGTTGTGCATCGCCCGCCACATTGCACGGCGTTCCCCATTCGCGACAACATGCTTCATACAGCCAGTTGCGCGCCGCCATAATCAGCAACTCCGCCAAGGTACTGAGCTGAAGCAACGTTTGTTCCGTGGTGCTGGTTTGCAGGATTTGTGACCACGCAATACACACCAGCATATGGCGCCGGAACAACCGCAGTATCCTCATCAACCCGTTATCATCTGTCGCCTCACCCACCGCTGCGGCCAGCCATTGAGCATAATTCCTCCACTCGTCTGGCTGTGGCGGCTGCTGATGCATTTCTTGCCACCAGTCAGCGTGGAGCGTCAGTGCATCACTGACAAAATCACTGAGCGCCAGTACGGCCTGTTCCTGCTCAGAGAATATGGTGGAGACGTCCTGCTCTCGTAGTCGCGCCATGATGCATTGGGCCTGAGCAACCAGCGGTTCGGATAAGGGGAAAACCTGCGTAGGACTACTGGGCATGGCAATATCCTTGCACGGCCGCCTGACAGCATGCAGGCGGCTTCAGTTATCAATTATTGGCGCTACTCAGCCAGAATGGGGGTTGCGATATGGCCTGCTTACGGCTGAGCTCCAATTGATGCGGAAGGTTATCTCCTGGTGAAAGATGGGCAATAATATCTTCCATGTCTCGCCAGAAACGCAGATAACTTGTCGCTTCATGAACAGGATAAAAACCGGAAAGCAGCAGAAATGCACAAACTCCACGCCTCAGGCGCGGCAACTGTTGTGAATATTGCAGGGTGTCCAGCGAGTGGCTGAATACCTGCTTGAGCTCGGATAACGTTCGGCTCAGCATAATATCTGCAAAGCGTTTGTAGGAGCTTTGCAATCGCATACGCTCCTTGTTATCCATGTATTGGCGCCAACCAGCTTCCACCAACCAGGAAGTAAGTACCAGCTTACTTTTCAGGTAATCCTTGGTATAACAGACGGCTTCAGCATCCTGATTCGCGTCAACCAGTGCTTCCAGTTGACTTAATGCCGCCCGAAATAACGCCGTGACTTTACGTGGCACCACGCCGCCTACCAGCACCAGCATTTCCCGAAGCATGGTGCCTGCCTCTGGCAATGCTTCACGAGCGGCCGCATTACCTCGAACCCACAATTCTTCATGATATTGCCAGTGGCTTAATGCATATTCCAATCCGGCACGAATAGCCTGATCGAGAGTCATCTTGGGTTCTACCGGCATGAACGCCAGCGGCCGCCGTTCACGATGTGGATTGCCTTTTGCCAGATGATACCCGCGAGCGGCCTTGCTTAAACTGCCTTGACGCAGTCCCCCGACATCGGACAGCTCATTGGCAAATGACAGTAGATCTTCGATTCTGCCAACCTTCAGTTCAAGTTCCAATTCGCAAATAGGCTCACGGTGATGACCTGCAACAATTTCACCGCTATCGAGTGCCATTTCAATCACGCTTTGCGCGTAAGTCACTACCCACTTTTCACGACGAAAATCCGTACTGAACAACGGCTGAAGCGCTTGCGCCAGTACAGCCATATCACACCCTTCCGGCCAGATATCTTCCGGCAATAGACTGATATCCAACTGCGGGCTGGTCAAATCGACATTATATTCCGGGTGTTGGTGCAAACTGCCAACAACCTTACCCGCTGTTTTGACGGTCATTTCATAATGACCATTTTCGCCACGCACACGCAAGCCGATACCATGCTGTCGCAGGTAGCCATCTTTGGTTTCATAGTAAGTATTTGCTAACTGCTGCGCCTGAAGATGCTCGCTATGACTGTATTCACTCTGCCAGTCATTCAGTTGCTGCCGTAAAGAACTAGCGGTATCTGGATGGACAATAAACTTTAGCTCGATCTCTTCACTCATAATCTACAACACCGGGTTCAGTAATAATGACGCCAGTAAATAACATTTTACGTCACCTTGCTACTTTTAGGCGTATCGGATACCGAGGTTCGCTGCATTGCTGTTATTCTTCTGCGAGACGAATCACAGGTTATAATTCAGGAATGCACCTTTACCAGAGTAAGACAGTTCTCATTCAGGTTTTCCGCCTGCATAGTCAGACTTATTCTCCGACTCTTCGCTAACTACTCACATAACATAATGATCTTATGCATAAATCACGTTCTATTTTTATCTGCCTTATCGCTCTCGTTTGCAGTTTTTCTATCCATGCAGAAGAAAAGCGCTATATCTCCGATGAATTAATCACCTACACCCATAGCGGCCCGGGTAATCAATACCGTATCGTTGGCGCGCTGAAAGCTGGCGCAGAAGTCACGCTACTAAGCGTGAATGACAACGCGGGTTATGCTCAGATCCGCGATGACAAAAATCACACCAGTTGGATTCCTCTCGATCAACTGAGTCAGACACCCAGTTTGAGTACCCGAGTGCCCGAACTGGAAAATCAAGTCAAGGTATTGACGGACAAGCTGAATAATATCGATCAGACTTGGAAACAGCGCACCACCGCCATGCAACAGAAGGTGGATGCCAGCGACAGCATCATCAGCGGGCTACAAAAGAATAATCAGGATTTGAAAGCACAACTGCGATCGGCGCAACAAAAGGTCAGCGCGGCCAGCGTGCAGTTAGATGACAAAAAGCGCACGCTCATTTTACAGTGGTTTATGTACGGTGGCGGCGTAGCCGGTGCCGGATTGTTGCTTGGTTTACTGCTGCCACATCTCATCCCGCGCCGCAAGAAGAACGATCGCTGGATGGGATAGGCACATCATCAACATCTGATAGTGACGACCCCAATGAGAATAAAAATAACGGCGATACCCAATAGATTTCAACGTGTAGAAAAGCGATAACCGAATGAATTCCCTGGAACTTATGCCAATAAGTGACTGGGGCGGGCAACGCACCCGCGACTTGAAAGATGACGGGGAGTCTATAGTATGCGGTAAAAACATAAACCGTAATATCGGATGGAAGGGAGCCGGGCTTGAAGATTTATCTTGTTGGCGGTGCAGTACGTGACGGCTTGTTAAACAGACCGGTGACGGAACGTGACTGGGTTGTGGTTGGCACGACACCAGAACATTTGCTGGCGTTGGGTTATCAGCAGGTGGGAAAGGATTTCCCGGTCTTCCTGCACCCTGTCAGCCGGGAAGAGTACGCACTGGCACGAACTGAGCGAAAAGCCGGTAAAGGCTATACGGGTTTTATCTGCGATGCCGCACCGAATGTCACGCTGGAAGAAGATTTACAACGTCGGGATTTAACCATTAATGCCATCGCTCAGGATGAAAACGGCAATCTTATTGATCCTTATGAAGGTCGGCGCGATCTGCAAAACCGTATTTTACGCCATGTTTCCGACGCCTTTGGTGAGGATCCGTTACGGGTTTTGCGTGTCGCCCGTTTTGCCGCTCGCTATGCTCATCTGGGGTTTCATATTGCTGAAGAAACCATGGCATTAATGCAACGGATGACCCGAGAAGATGAGTTGGCATATCTGACACCAGAACGAGTCTGGAAAGAAACGGAAAAAGCACTGGGAACGCAGGATCCGCAAATCTATTTTCAGGTTTTGCGTGATTGCGGCGCGCTGGCAGTGTTGTTCCCCGAAATTGACCGCCTGTATGGTGTTCCGGCACCGGCCAAATGGCATCCGGAAATCGATACGGGTATCCACACGATGATGGCACTGGAGATGGCCGCCCGCCTGAGCCCGAGCCTTGATGTGCGCTTCGCCACATTGTGCCACGATCTGGGTAAAGGGTTGACCCCGCCCGAACAGTGGCCACTTCATCATGGCCATGGGCCGGCAGGCGCCAAGCTGGTGGATGCATTGTGTCATCGCTTGCGTATTCCCAATGCACTAAGAGATCTGGCCAGAATTGTAGCCAAATATCACGACCTGATGCATAACGTACAGATCCTGAAACCCAAGACGTTACTGAAACTGCTTAGTGCGATTGACGTCTGGCGCAAACCACAACGGCTGGAACAGTTGATTATTACCGGAGAAGCGGACGCCCAGGGCCGCACCGGTTTTGAACACGCGGCATATCCCCAAGGTGACTACCTGCGGCAGGCTTTTCAGGTCGCCAGCCAAGTTACCAATGCAGAAGTGATTGCCGCAGGATTTCAGAATGCCGAAATCGGAGAAGAATTACAGCGTCGGCGCCTTAGTGCATTGGAAAGCTGGAAAGCACAGCAGTCTGGTGTTTCCGACCGCTCATAATCTGGCCGCAATAAAAACCATATCCGAAGGCAATATTGCGTCATTACCGCGTCATGCTTTCATGTGCAGGTCGGGGATAAGAATTTTCTGAAATTTTATCCCCGGGAACCTTACAGATATCACATTATAGCGATCGAACGGAGGGATCCGGCCGGCGGGTTACTGATTTACATAAAGACCAGATACACCACTGCCGCGATAATGAATCGATAGATGGCAAACGGGATAAACGACATCCGTTTAATCAGTTGCAGGAAAGTTTTAATCGCAATCATCGCCACGACAAACGCCGTCAGGAATCCCACGATAAAGAGCGGTAAATCAGCCTTTGTCAGAAAGTGCCAGCTTTCGTACAGATCCAGCGCACTGGCACCAAGCATCATCGGCACCGCCAGAATGAACGAAAATTCAGACGCTGCATAACGGCTAACACCCGTCAACATCCCACCTGAAATGGTTGCTCCAGAACGAGAGAAACCCGGCCACAACGCCAGACACTGGAAACAGCCAATCATAAATGCCTGGCGGTAAGTGATATCATCCAGTCCTACGGAACGTGGATGTTTTGGCTTTAACCACTCGGCGGCCAACAGTAAAAAACCACCGACAACCAGTGCATATGCAACCGTACGCGGATTAAACAGCGATTTGATGAAATCATGGAACACCAGACCCAGTATCACAGCAGGTATCATCGCCAGCAGGATATGCCCCAGCGTTAAATGACCATTATGCTGCCCCTCGTGGGGAACCTCGCCAAAATGAATCCCAATCAGACCAAACATCCGGCGCCAGAACACCGCTACCACCGCCAGAATGGATCCCAGTTGAATGATAATCTCGAATGTTTTAGCTGTTGCGCCCTCAAAACCCAACCACTGGCCCACAATGATCAGATGTCCGGTAGATGATACCGGCAAAAATTCGGTAAGCCCTTCGACTATACCAAGAATGAATGCCACCAGTAACGAATGCATATCCGCCATCACACGCTTACCTTTTCCGTAACCCGTAAAAAAGCGGCATCGCTACCAGCGAGCCGCTACTAAAAAAACACATATTACGTTATACAGGTTACCTTTAGGTTACCTTAATATCCCTGTTTCCAATAAATCAGAATTAATCCCGGTTTTTGATAGACCAAAGTTAATCCCAGTTTCCAATAAATCAGCGTTATCGCACACCACGCTCAATTATTACCCCTACGCTGCGTGCCTGGGCCACTGCACCGGGTTTGCTAACCTTAATTCGCAACCAGGGAATACCAAACCGTTGCATCAGTAATTGCGCCACCTCTTCCGCCACTCTTTCCACTAGCGCAAAACGTTGCCCGGCCACCAGCGAGATGACTGCGTCGCTGACGTCGGCATAACTCAGACAATCGTTCACATCATCACTGGCCGCCGCATGACGGTTATCCCATCCCATTTCGATATCGAACACCAGCTTCTGTTGAATAGTCTGTTCCCAGTCATAAACACCAATAGTGGTGATCACACTAAGTTCTTCAATAAATACGATATCCATCACGTCACACTCTGTTTTTACTGTTGCCGGATACCACTTCCGACAGAATATGCGTATTATCCATTGATGCTGAGATTAAAACGACCTTTATTAAACGGAACCGTATTATGAGTGCTATCGCGCTTGGCATGATTATCCTCGCGTATTTGTGCGGCTCGATCTCCAGTGCAATTCTGGTCTGCAGGATCGCCGGTCTGCCGGACCCACGCGAGCATGGATCAGGCAATCCTGGTGCTACCAACGTACTGCGTATCGGAGGAAAAGCCGCCGCTGCCACTGTCTTGATCTTCGATATTCTGAAAGGAATGTTGCCCGTGTGGGGAGCCTATGCGCTGGGCATCCCCCCTCTTTATCTCGGGCTGACGGCCATTGCCGCCTGCCTTGGGCATATTTATCCGGCCTTTTTTCGCTTTCACGGTGGCAAAGGTGTCGCCACGGCGTTAGGTGCCATCGCGCCGATCGGTTGGGATCTTACCGGCCTGATGATCGGCACCTGGTTACTGACCGTGCTGCTGAGCGGCTACTCCTCGTTAGGTGCTATTGTCAGTGCGTTAATCGCCCCGTTCTATGTCTGGTGGTTCAAACCACAGCTTACTTTCCCGGTCGCGATGCTTTCCTGCCTGATTCTGATGCGCCATCACGATAATATCCAACGCTTGTGGCGTGGTCAGGAACATAAAATCTGGAAAAAGCGGCGAAAAAACAAGCCCGCGCAGAAAAAATAAGCGGCGGCTGTTTTCCATGATCTTCGGGTGGACGGAAATGATGGGGGCCAGCCAGTCCTATCGGTACACCCATCGTTTCACACCGATTCCCTCCCGATTGTAGGCCCTAAAAATCGCGAACTTTTCTGACGAGTTGGCTATAATGGCCGCCACTCTATTTCTGGTTTGAAGAGAAGGAAACCGACATGAGTTTGAATACAGTCCCGGCGGGTAAAGATCTTCCGGAAGATATTTACGTGGTTATTGAAATCCCTGCGAATGCCGATCCCATCAAATATGAAGTTGATAAGGAAACCGGTGAGCTGTTTGTAGACCGCTTTATGTCTACCGCCATGTTCTATCCGTGTAACTATGGTTACATCAACCACACGTTGTCACTGGATGGCGATCCGGTTGACGTGTTGGTGCCAACCCCGTATCCGTTACAGCCGGGTTCAGTGATCCGTTGCCGTCCGGTTGGTGTACTGAAAATGACCGATGAGTCTGGTGAAGATGCCAAAGTGGTTGCTGTTCCCCACAGCAAACTCAGCAAAGACTACGATCATGTTAAAGACGTGACCGACCTGCCGGAACAGCTTCGTGCGCAGATTAGTCATTTCTTCGAGCACTATAAAGATCTGGAAAAAGGCAAGTGGGTGAAAGTTGAAGGTTGGGCTGACGTTGACGCTGCCAAAGCAGAGATTCTGGCTTCTTTCAACCGCGCAAAAAAATAATCAAGGCCGCACCGATCCCAACAGAAATAGCGGGAGCCGTTTCAGCCAATAGTCAAAAACACCGCGTAATGCGTAATACAATTCACTTAAGTCCCGTGTATTCGGCTTCTTAACTGAACAAGTATTACCGTGCAGTACGCGGTGTTTTTATTTCTCACTCTATTTTGCTGTATCTCGCTTCAACCAATCACCACTGGTAATTCTACGCAACCCCGTAACAGGACGTTGATAGAGATAAATCCAGGCACTACCGTAAGGTGTTGAGATTAACGCACGCTTATACTCTCCCCCTCCCCGTTTCAATTCATCCAACTCTGATAAAATGGACGAACTAACCCGGTAGACTTCGCAATAAATCTCCCCTTCGCCTGCCACTGCGGCCGGATAGTGACCTAAGTCATACAGCTCATACCCTTCAAGCCGATGGTCACCTAACCATTGCGCATTGGTCATCCAATGACTGTTTCCCTGTTTGCGTCGTAAACTGCCGTAGACAATAATTCGCATCGCTAAAACTCAAACTGATAGAGCACATCTAATGCCTGATTGATACCAGACACCGCCTCCAAGTATAGTTTCGGCATTAAACGGTAACGTAATGTTAACGTTGCCAGTGAATCAAATATACCAACACCATATTTGACCTGCAGGCCCGGCAGGACATAACCGCTGACCACCACCTGTGAACTGTCGCCAGCGCCCTGTGTATCCAGGGCTAAATTGCTTACGCCAAAAGCCTCGCCGATTTTACCCACAACTTGACCACTTTGTGCAACCCCTAAACCAATCAGTGCGGATGTCATCATTGCACTGTCGGTGCCACTGCTCCCCAATCCCTGACCACGCAGAAGGTAAGAGAGCGCTTCCTGTTGCGACAGCGTCGGCTCGGAAAATATTGTCAGCCGAGGTGACGTCGCCAACCCCGTGATACGGACACCGACAGTCACATCATCTTCAGTATTGTCCGGATTACGGATAGCCTCAATGTCCAGCATCGGCTGTGCCGGTGGCCCGGAGAACAGAAGTTGCCCTTTACGTATCTGCAAATCCTGCCCATAGGCTTTAAAACGGCCGGAAGGTATATTGATGTGGCCGTTCAGCCCCAGTCCACGCTCATTCTGCGCTACTTTCAAATCACCTTTCAACTGAGCATGCAGGCCATAGGCATCCAGCCAAACATCATCCCCGATCCGCACGATCAGGTTGCTGTTAATCAGTATCCCACTTGATGCCTTCGTAATTGGCTGATGTTTCTCATTCAGCATGACTTCATCTTTGGACACATCCACCGCACTCGGTGGCATATCATGGACGACAATCCTCGCCCAGGGAATAGTAACCATACCATTTAACGCGAGTATCCGCGGCGATGCATCAAAGGTGATATCGGGGGAAATATCCAGACGGGCCATCGGCGGCAGAGTAATCCGCACACGCTCCCCTTTGACGGCAATATGTGCTCGCCAGTCATTTACTTGTGACCAGTCGGCATTCCCTGCCAGATTGACCTGACCATTGGTGGTTTTCAGGAAACCCTGTAACGTCGAATTAACCCCGTTGAAATAGACAGCCAGGCGGCCATTAGTCAGATCCACCGGCATCCAGTTACCATCGATATCCAACTGCTCCAGCACCATTTGCCCAAACAGTTCAGGACGCTGCACATTACCACCCAGCCGCAGACTGGCATTCAACAATCCCGCTGCTTTTTCGCCTTCCCGCAACACCGGATTCAGCATATCCAATGAGAAATGGCTGATGGACACATTTCCACTCAGGTCACGTCGGTTTTGCGGATCGGCAATCTGCACATCACCCGCAAAACGCCCATTTCCGCGCAACGCTACCTCCCAGGCAAGTTGCGCCTGATCATGAGTGATCCCCGCATTCAGTGTCAGGGTTTCAACAGCAATCGGCAGCATTTTCCCCTGCACTTGTTGCTGCACAGTAACGCCGTGTCCAGTTAGCGTAATTTTCGCCTGAGGTAACCCTGCTCCGGTTTGCCAGCTGACATCTGCATTGCCAGTGACATTACCGCCCAGTTCAGTGCCATTTCCCATCAGTGGCTTCAGCATTACCAAATCAAACCGTTTCAGGACCAGACTTGCCTGACCCGATGGCCCGACTTCAATCGGACGCGGCACACACAGCTCAGCATCAGGGTTATGCCAACAGTGATGACCAATCGTCATTTTCTGCTGAGCCACCTGATAATCCAGTGACATCGCCTGCATCAACCGCCACTCGCCAACCGGGGTGTCAAAATGAGTACTCGTTATTTCACCGCGCCAGCGTTGCTGTGCCCGATCAAAACTGCCGGCCAGCGACAGTTGACCCGACACCGGCTCCCCATTCATGGTCAGGTGCATCTGGTGCTCAGTTTCATTGCCCTCCACCCGCAGTGCCAGGGTATTCATGCGTAGGCTATCCCGGTGTAGCTGCTGCAAATGTACCGTTATCGCCCCGTGGATCTGCTTGTCGGATTGCACGTCAGCCGCGATATCAAGCTGCTTGATAGTCATGTTTTGCCAGCGTAATTCCGACACCGCCAGATCGGTTTTCAGATGCGGCGCATCGCGGTTGCCATCCAGTTTGAGATTGCCCACGATCCTCCCAGCCAGACCGGGCAGTGTGCCGTCCAATGCCGGTGCATTAATATCACCCGTGATATTCCATTGATCCCCCAACGTTCCCTTCACCATCAACCGATTACGGCCCAGCGTCAGGGCAAGATCAGAGATACTCCATTGCCCGGCGGCATTGCCGCTCAGTTTACCTTGTGCTGTCAGCCGATTCTGACGGACATTGCCCTCCAACTGTAATTGTGGAATCTTCAGTTGCCAGTCGCGTCCTTCAATGCGCCCTTGGGTAACGAGTGTACCGTTCAGGCGGGCGGGCCATTGCGGCCATTGCTGCTCGGTATTGATACCGCTCAGCGTGAGTTCACTGTTCCAACTGATAGCGTTGTTCCAGTCCATCTGCCCTGTCATTTCCACATTCCCCTGCAACGCATCCAGACGCAGGCGGGTCAGAGAGAATTGTCGTACATTTCCCTTACCTTCCAGTAACAGTGAACCAGGAGGTAACTCGCTGCCCTGCAGAGCGCTATGCAGTGAGAGTGCATAGTCTGTAGCCTTACCGTTAATATTCAAATGGATATCATTCAATTGGTAGCGCGCATCTCCGGTAATAGGCCAGCGGACCTGCGGACTTTGCAGGCTAAGTGACAGTGGTAGTCCCGCTACCGCCGGTTTTGTCTGCAATGTCAGTTGCGCGCGTTGTGGCCCGGACAGATTCAGCGCGACGTTCAATTGCTCATGCAGAGCACCGTTTACCGTCAGTTTGAGGCGTTCACCCTTCAACGGATCGATATTCAGCACACCGTTGGCATTTATCACTAGCGGCCACTGTCCACCGAGTGTCGCCTCTCCATGAGCAAACAACGCGCCTTGTGGCGATTGGAAGTCCAACCGTTGCAGAGTCAACTTCTGTCGTTGATTGCTGGCCTGTAAAAAAAACCGGGTGATCATCAGGTCCTGACTGCCGGTAATCCGTAGCTGCTTACCTTGTATTTCAGTGATCGTGACATCCATCGGCAGAGTAATGTCAGGAATCTTTGACAACAGCGGTTTGGCAAACAGCGATTGCAAACGTTCCCCCAAAGGTTGCTCTGACAGCGCAGATAATCCAGGGGATGACAGCTTACTGTTCACCACGGAGGGCGGTGTTTCAGGATTCGTCGAGGGCGTTTTGGGTAGCGCTACCAGTAACGATCCAATATATGTTGGCAACAGTGTTAACTTTCGACCCTGCCAATGCAGCCCGGAGCGGAATTCCGCCAATGACAATGTCATGTCATCGACGGTGACCAGGCTGTTAGACAGACTGAAATGCTGGAGATCGAGAGTAAAAGGTATGGTGATTTCTGTTGACGGCGCCGTGGGTGCGGCTTGCGTCTCAGATACTGGCATCTGTTGTGTTTTCACTACGACGTCCAGACCCTGGACGGATAGTGCATCGATACACAATTGCCCCCGCCACAGGCAAGCGGGCGATAGCGACAGCGATAAGTGTAATGCACTCACATTAGCCGAAACGCCGGGCATATGGTAATGCAGATCTTTTAGTGTTAAATCTCGCCAGCCACCACTGGCACTGCCAATATTCAATCCCGGCACCCAGCGCGAAGCGCTGTTCAACACCAGATGCAGGCCCGGGGTCGTACCGATCAGCAAGGCGACAGTGAGGATAAGCATCAACAAAAACGCGGTGAAACCAATTATGGTTTTTTTTAGCCAACTCATAATTCAGGCCCCAGACCGATATAAAACTGCAATCCATGTTTTTCAGCATCACCAATCGGTCTGGCCAGATCAAACTTGATTGGTCCCACTGGTGATTCCCAGCGCACACCAATCCCGGCACCGGTTTTGAAATTACTCTTTCTGATATCGTTAACCGCTTCACCACTGTCGATAAACACCGCCCCCCACCACTTGCCAGTGACGTTGTATTGATATTCGATCGATCCAGTAGCTAACTTTGAGGCCCCGGTCAGCTTATCGTCATCATCACGGGGCGAGATTGATTTGTATTTATAACCACGGATACTGCGGTCTCCCCCGGCAAAGAAACGCAGGGATGGCGGCACGCGGGAAAAGTCACTGGTTTCTATCCACCCCAGATTGCCGCGGGCCACAAAGCGATGTTTATCCGCCAACGTACGAATCCACACGTTCTGCGCCTGGAAAATAGCAAAATCGATATCCGAACCCCACGTCGTATTGGAAACATCTATCGAGTAACGTTGGGTATCTCCCCAGAACGGCATCAGACCACCGCGTTGGCGCGTACGATTGATGCTGACACCAGGATAAATCAGCATGGTGGTATCGGTTATACTGCCTTGCGTAAAGTGGTCCAGACTCCAGCGCAGGTTGACCGCCCGCTGCCAACCACTGGGATAATTCCAATAACGCGCCACATTCAGCGTAGTGGCATCCGAACGGGTATCATTCAGGTCTTCCCGTTTAAATCCACTTTGTAACAAGTAATATTGCTCCAGCGGATTCTTGAGCAGCGGTATTTTATAGCTGAAATCCAGCATCTGTTCCGGTGCCGACAGGCTGAGGCTGCTTTCCAGACTGTGTCCACGCGAATTAATCCATGGCTTTTTCCAGGTGGTTTTCAGTCGGGGGCCCACATCCGTGGCATACCCGCCCCCGACTTCTACCGTGTTGCGGCTGCGTGGCGTCAGCACCGCATCCAACGGCAGTTTTTTACTCTGTGTGGCCTGACTGAAATCCGGCGACACCACAGCGGCGTTGAACCAGCCTGTCGCCGATAAGCGGCGGTTAAATTCACCTAATGCTTGTGTGGTGTATTCATCGCCTTCATGGAACGGCAACAGATTTTGCAGATAATCTTCACGGATCTGCGACCCCTGGAAGTGAACTTTGCCAAAGCGGTAACGCTCACCACTAGCGTAATCAATATTCCAGTACGCTTGACGCGTGCTTTGTATCACTCCCAATTGGCTTTTAGTGAAATGGGCATCGAAATAGCCCTTATTGACGGAAAGGTCGCTAAGTGCGCGTTTAAAGCCATCATAATCGCCATGGTTCAGAATGCTTCCCAGGGGCGGTTTACTCGTCTGAATCAGTTGCTGAAAATCTTTATCGTTTCGCGCCTGACCAGTAATAATGATATTCACACCGGCGATCCTGACTGGTTTTCCCGGCGTGATGTTAACCAAGAGTACCGGGCGACCACCGTTCACCGCTGGTTCGAATTTGAACAGAATTTCAGGATCGTAATACCCCAATGCCCGCAACCCTTGTCGGATCGCCTCATCAACACGGGCCTGGAAACGGCCGTCGGCACTAACTTCGTCTGGTGTAATTGTCGATAACCGCGCCCGGACATTTTTTTGTAATTCACCCTTAAGCCCGACAAGTTGCAACCGGACATTGGACGCTGCCCTGGCTGAAGGCAACGCCAACAATATGCACAATACACATATTTTCAAATCACAGCCGCGTTGCATATTGTGGTGAAAGAATGGCTTCTTTTTTCCTGTAAAAATTACCACGTTACCCCTTGGTAATATCAATCAGATAAACTGGTTTTTCTTTCTAAATATAGAGTTAAATTTGTAAATCTAAAAATGGCGTAGGGTAATTACTGTCATACTGCTTACTTAAGCGGTTTTCCCCGTGAATATTGGTTTCTTAACTGATTCATTACTGCCATTTTTAACCATAATACCGTAAAGACAGGCGAATGCTTCTCGGTTATGCTCTGAAAACACAATGATATTACTACAATATCGGGAGCCAAAAGTGATCGATAGTTTCGATAAAACCCAATGCATCAGTCAATCTGACGCACTTTCCGGTCGGATAACGCCAATGCCCGTCGCCCGACTTCATGCGGTTAGCCAACATTCCATGACATACGTGCCAGAAAATATGCAGGTGGCCATCTTTGCCATGGGTTGTTTCTGGGGGGCGGAACGTTTGTTCTGGCAACAGCCGGGAATATACAGTACAGCAGCAGGCTACTGTGGCGGCTATACGCCCAACCCTACCTACCGGGAAATCTGTACCGGTAAAACCGGCCATGCTGAAGTAGTACGGGTTGTTTTTGACCCAACGGTCATCAGCTACAAACAACTGTTACAGTTGTTCTGGGAAAATCATGACCCAGCGCAAGGCATGCGTCAGGGCGGCGATATTGGCACTCAGTATCGTTCCGCTATTTACCCCGTCACACCTGAACAGGAGTCGGCCGCCAAGGAAAGCGCACACGGTTTCCAACAGGCGATGAAAGACAGCGGAGATGATCGAACCATCAGTACGGAAATCAAACCTGCCGGGCCGTTCTACTATGCTGAAGACGAGCACCAGCAATATCTGTACAAAAACCCGGATGGTTACTGCGGATTAGGTGGCATTGGTGTCTGCTTGCCGCCGCAACGCTAAATATGGCGGTTATTTCGTCACACCTGTTATAATGCGCACCGCGTCAGGGCCACCCACGGTGATAGGTTCCTGACCGGATAGATTCAAGAAATACAGGGCTGGAAACCAGCCCTTGCCAGCGGGTACCACATCCGCTGCCTTATAATGATTTTTCCTTCCCGAGGATCGCCTATGTCTGCTGAGACAAAGCGAAAAAACTATGTTAAACAGCTTATTACTAATAATACTTCTTATTGCCATCAGCGCGTTTTTTTCTCTTTCTGAAATATCCCTTGCCGCTTCACGTAAAATCAAACTGAAGCAGATGGCCGATGAGGGCAACCTGAATGCTGACCTGGTGTTAAAACTTCAGGAGACACCAGGTATCTTTTTTACTGTGATTCAAATTGGTGTTAATGCCGTCGCCATTCTGGCCGGTATTATTGGTGACGCAGCCTTTTCCCCCTATCTCAATATGTTGTTTGAAAACGTCATGTCTCCGGAGTTAGCGGGAAAAGTCAGCTTTATCTGCTCTTTTGTTCTTGTCACCAGTCTGTTTATCTTGTTCGGTGATTTGACCCCCAAACGTATTGGCATGATTGCCCCGGAGACAGTGGCTGTCCAGATTATCAATCCTATGCGCTTTTGCCTGTTCATATTCCGGCCACTGGTCTGGTTTTTTAACGGTCTGGCTAACGTAATTTTCCGGTTGCTGAAATTACCCATGGTGCGCAAGGACGATATCACTTCCGATGATATCTATGCGGTGGTGGAAGCCGGCGCACTGGCTGGTGTGTTGCGCAAGCAAGAACATGAACTGATTGAGAATGTGTTTGAACTGGAGTCCCGTACCGTTCCCTCGTCCATGACATCCCGGGAAAGCGTGGTGTACTTTGACCTGCATGAGGACGAAGAGCAGATTAAAGAGAAGATTGCCCAGCAGCCGCACTCCAAGTTTCTGGTTTGTAATGCCCACATTGACCAGATCGTCGGTTATGTCGACTCGAAAGATTTACTGAATCGCGTACTGGGGAATCAAAGTCTGGAGCTGAACAGCGGCGTGCAGATTCGTCCGGCGCTGATTGTGCCAGATACCCTTACCCTGTCAGAAGCACTGGAAAGTTTTAAAGCTGCCGGAGAAGATTTTGCCGTTATCCTCAATGAATATGCACTGGTCGTGGGGATTATTACGCTCAATGATGTGATGACCACCCTAATGGGCGATCTGGTGGGACAAGGCCTGGAAGAGCAGATTGTCGCCCGTGATGAAAACTCGTGGCTGATTGAAGGCGGGACACCTATCGACGACGTGATGCGAGCGCTGAATATTGATGAATTCCCGCATTCCGGTAACTACGAAACCATCGGGGGGTTTATGATGTATACGCTGCGTAAAATACCAAAACGCACTGATTTTGTACGCTTTTACGGTTATAAATTTGAAGTGGTGGATATCGACAGTTACAAAATTGATCAGTTACTGGTCACCCGATTGGAAGACAAACCAACAGTAGCATCACCCGCTGCCAATACCTCCGAGTCATAAACCATTATCGACTTAAACCACAACGGCCCGTATGTGGGCCGTTTATTTTTCAGCACTGCTTGTACGCACGCGCCGTCATCCCATTTCGGCCTGCAATTTCAACACTTGGCGGTTAACTTCTGACATCACCACCAAGTGTTGTTTATCCTGTTTTTTCGGCAATAAAATCTTGCCGTAATCAAACTCAAAAGCACCGACTCCTTTAATATACAACCGTCCGCGAAACAACGTTTTCACGTACTTTGCGACCTTCATCGGGTTGTAACGTTCGAAGATCCTCATGTTTTATTCTCCTCCCGCTTTTTCTTCTGACACGCCGTCCGTTTCAAAAAAGTAACAGAGCTGATGGAGCGTCAATGACATACACAATATTTAGTGCTGTGATTCCCTCAATAGTTCCTCACATCTCAGCATTCCTTACTGAATTTACATAATTTTACGGAGTAGATTAACGTTATCCTTCACAAATCAGTGTAAACCTTCAAGTCGCTGTAAATTGTGCGAACTGACACAAACTCAGCGATAAACCGCTCAGGACAGACTAACACTCAGTATCTACGCTTATGAGTAATACACGACTCGCCACAAGCTTGATACAAGAGGGAAATATCAATGACCAGAATGACCTGTCTGTTTGTTGCCCTGGTTTTTATTCCGTTCCTGACATCCGCACACTCCTTTGCCCTTAACCAGCCTGTGCCATCCGTTGGTGTGGTAGAAAAGGGGGAGCTGAATTATCAGAATGAAAAATTCAGCTACCAGAACTGGAGTAGTGCCCAGCTCAATGGGAAAGTCCGTGTCATCCTGCATGTCGCCGGGCGTATATCTGCCCGGAACATGAATAATCCGCTGATCACCACGCTCAGGGAGGCTAATCTACCGCGTGAATATTACCAAACAACGACAATCGTCAATGTCGACGATGCCGTGATAGGCACGGGCATGTTTGTACGTGGGCGCGTCAAGGACAGTAAGCAGGCAAATCCCTGGTCACAGTTTGTTATCGACAGTAATGGTGATGCATGTCGAGCATGGGAATTGACGCCTAAAAGCTCGGCTATCGTCGTGCTGGATGCACAGGGAAAAGTTCGTTTTGTAAAGGATGGCGCCTTGAACCGACAAGAAATACAGCAGGTCGTCAGCCTGCTGCATACTCTATTACACCAGGAGGAATCTCATCATGACACAGGCACGCTGCCTGTCATCAAAACAGTGAAACACGAAATCCGGGATTAATAAACGATTCCCGTGGGGCATAAGATAACGGTTTTCCCTGCCAATCATGTATCTGTGCTCCCGCCGCTAACGCGATTGCATGCCCGGCACCAGTATCCCAAATACAGGTAGGTCCAAAACGGGGATAAAGCTGGGCTTTCCCTTCCGCCACCAGACAAAACTTTAACGATGACCCAATAGCAACAGTCTCATGCTCACCCAACTGACCAAGGTAATCCTGTAGCTCTTTATCTGAGTGTGAGCGGCTTACCACCACCAGTGGAGGCCGGGCATCATTCACCTGTATCTGTTGTCGGTGTCCCCCCTCTTCTTTCCAGGCTTTGCCGTTTGCCGCCGCATACATCACACCAGTCACCGGAACATAGATCACGCCCAGTACCGGTAGATCATTCTCAATCAACGCAATATTTACCGTGAATTCACCGTTGCGGTTCAGGAACTCTTTCGTACCGTCCAGCGGGTCCACCAACCAGTAACGCTGCCAGTGCTGGCGCTCCGACCACAGTGGAGGATCTTCTTCAGACAGTAACGGGATATCGGGGTACTGTGCCGCCAACCCTCGTTTGATGACACGATGCGCCGCCATGTCGGCAGCGGTTACTGGGGAATCATCTTTCTTGTGCGCGACCTCAACCGGCTGATGTCCCTCATAAACCTGCATAATGGCATCGCCTGCCTCACGCGCCAGTTGGCAAATGTGTTCTAACATTTTTCACCTCTCTACCGGTTGTCAGGGCGCATCATCCGCCCGTTCCGATTTGTCTTTGTGACTGATAACCGCGGCATTCTTTATGTTTGTTGTGGTTATTCTATGCCACCTTCCGTGTTTTGCCGTGATAATTAACGCTGTATTTAGCATTACATGAGATACCGGCCTCATTAACACGTCGAGAAAACAATGTAATAAAGCACATGCCGACGCCAAGTTTGCGCGTCGCACTGATTACGATTACCGTCAATTACTACCGTGTTTACAGCGAGAAATATAATGCCGTTGCATCACCAGATGAAAATCAGGCGATCATGAGAACCTACATCGGTGTTGAAATGAAACGAAGCCAACACGATGATAGTGAGGAAGAAAAGTAAAGCATCCGCGCCAGGGATGGCGCGGTTTCGCTAGTGCCTGTTTACCAACGAGGGTCACCTCTATAGTGGTGACCCCAACCAGGCCCTGGCGGCGGCGCAATAAACACTGGCCGAGGCGGTTGTACTACAACAACCCGTGGTGGTGGCGCTTCATAATATCTCGGTGGTGGTGCTTCATAGTAATAAACGGGTCGTGGCCTGTGGTATCTGTGTTCACGCCGCCACTCATGCGGAGCACACCACCGATTGCCATCCCAATAATAGCCACGCTGGTCACGATCGCCAATATGGAAATAAACCCCCGGCAGCGCAATGCTCAGACTATCGGCCTGTACCGTAGGCACAGCGAACGACAGCATTCCAGTCATCATGACACCGAATAAAAGCGGCTTAATCATAAAACAACCCCTACGTCACCGCGATGCGGCGGATAGCACAGATATACGGCAAATCAAGCCTTGTCACCATCAGAAAAGGGCTAATTTTCGATAAGTCATCCCCCCATGTTTATCCGTAAAGCACGATAAATACCGCCACTCATTCTGTTCGCCAACCTGATGATTCACCATGGTATTCGGCCGCTTCTGAGCCATTGCAAGTAGCGTGCAGATTGACTTCAGGCAGAAGTATCACTCACCTGAATCACTTACTCAGGTATGCTTACCGCTGCATATTGCCGTCTATTAGATATATACCCGTCATACTTCAAGTTGCAGGTGTGTTGGCTGCGTTCGCTCACCCGAATCACTTACCTGAGTAAGCTCATCGGGATTCGCTCACTTGCCGCCTTCCTGCAACTCGAATTATTTTGAGTATATAATGAATGACTTTCATAGGAACGGAATAACTATATTTAGGCCGCCCGGGAATGAATTTTCATATAACCTTTCATAAAATGGAAGGATTAAAATAAACTCTCGCTTTATTCTGGTGCAAATAATTAACGGAATTCGCTCCGCTTGTGTTCTATATTGTTTTACGCCAAGTTCATCATTTGTTTTTTATCGTAAAAATGTTGTTTATTTCTTATCTATCTTCTCTTCATCTTGTGATATTTTTGTGCATCACAGTGCTATTTAAGTGCAATCATTAATACTGAAATAGAGAATACTTATAATACAAGTTAACCGTTGACAATCCATTAACTCGCTTCTTATAGTGATACCCACTCCCCCGCAAGACCGCCAACGCTGTCGGCTTGTGGTGAAGGCATCAGAGCCCCTGAGAAAGTCATCTGACTTTACGGGGCTTTTTTTTTGCTTTTTTTTAATACCAACACCAGGGGTAATTATGTCCAGAATACAATGTCATTACGCCACGTTGACACTTGCGCTGGCATCCGTATTAGTAGTAGGCACTGCACACATGGCTGTTGCCGCCGACAAACCCATTAAAATAGGTTTATTGGAAGACGCATCCGGTAATTTTGCCTTGCCCGTTATTCCCAAGATCCACGCTACAGAATTAGCTGTTGACGAAATCAATGCGAAAGGCGGTATTCTTGGTCGTCCGATTGAACTAATTAAATATGATACCCAATCCGATAATACCCGTTTTCAGCAAATGGCTCGTCGTTTAATTAAAAACGATAAAGTGGATGTTATTTTCGGCGCTTTCTCTAGTGCTTCCCGTGAGGCCATTCGCCCTATTATGGATAAAGCAAAACAGCTTTACTGGTATAACAACCAGTATGAGGGCGGTGTCTGCGACACCAATGTATTTGTCACCGGTGCCGTACCTGAACAGCAGTTTTCCACACTGATTCCCTGGATGATGAAGAAATATGGCAAACGGGTTTATACCATTGCTGCCGATTACAACTTTGGTCAGATCTCGGCGGAATGGGTGCGAAAAATTGTCGCAGAAAACGGTGGCACCATGGTTGGGGAAGAGTTTATCCCGCTGAGTGTTTCTCAGTTTAGCCAAACCATTCAGAATATTCAGAAAGCCAAACCAGACTTTGTCATGACACTTCTGGTCGGCACCAACCAGTCTTCCTACTATGAGCAGCAAGCTGCCGCCAGACTGAATCTACCCATGGCAAGCTCAGTTAGCGTGGCACAAGCTTATGAACACAAACGCTTTAAGCCACCAGCACTGAAAGACATGTACATCACCGCCAACTATATGGAAGAGGTGGACACACCTGCCAGCAATGACTTCAAAAAACGTTTCCACGCCAAATTTCCTGATGAGCCGTATATCAATCAGGAGGCGGCCAACGCCTATGATGCGGTTTACCTCTACAAACTGGCAGTGGAAAAAGCCAATAGCACCAATCAAGTTGCTGTACGCAAGGCATTGGAAAGTGGTGGTATCTGTACCGATGGCCCTTCCGGCAAGGTCTGTATCGATCCCAAAAACCACCATCTGAGCCACACCATTTATCTGGCGCACGTCAAGGCCGACCATTCTGTCGAAATACCCAAGGTATGGCCGGATATCCAACCTTACTGGCTGGATCAGGCAGGTTGCAACCTCCCGGTCAAACCAGACACCAGCCAGTATACGCCGTCCAATCCGCCCAAAGCCTGAGTCTGAAATGACCATCAGGGAAGTCGTTGTCCTACATGCGCTTCCCTGAGTTATCTATCTCAACCGGTGTCAGTCGGGACACCAAGGATTGTACTGTCATGTTATTGCTGTCCTTTGTTTATTCAGCGATCTACCAGTTTGGCGATAACTTTGCCTTTCTGGTTCTGTCAGCTCTTGGGCTGGCGGTGATCTTCGGCATGATGGGCGTTATTAATCTGGCTCATGGTGAATTCATCATGTGCGGAGCTTACGTGACCATCACGCTGAACAAATCCGGGCTACCACTCCCGCTCGCCATGCTGGTCGGCGCCCTGGTGTCGGCTTTTGCCGGTGGTGTCATCGAACGGCTAGTGGTTCGTCATCTGTACGATCGCCTATATGACTCTGTGGTAGCCACCTGGGCGATTAGCCTGATTGTGCAGCAAAGCATGTTGCTGTTGGCGGGGCCCTCACTGGAAGGACTTTCCACGCCGTTTGGTTCATTCACACTAGATGACTACTCGTTTTCCACCTACCGGGCCTTGCTGCCGCTGTTCGCCATCGCGGTGCTCCTGCTGCTGTACTGGCTGTTTTTTCATACCAATTACGGCGTCTGCGCCAGAGCCACGATACAAAATGCCCGCATGGCCTCTTGTCTTGGACTGGAAACCGACCGTATCTATACCCAGACATTCGCACTGGGTGCCGGGATGGCCGGGTTGGCGGGGGCTATTTATGCCCCGACGATGACGGCTGTTCCCACGATGGGCAATGCGTTCATCATACAAGCTTTCGTTTCAGTCGTCGTAGGCGGTGCCAATGTGCTGATTGGCACCATTCCTGCTGCCATGACGCTTAGCACTATCCAGACCGGTCTGAATGCCTGGTATGGACAACTGGCCGGTCAAATCGGCCTGCTGATTACGGCCATGTTGGTTATCCGCCTGTTGCCAAACGGTGTCGGCAGCCTGTTTACCCGCAATCGTTAGGAGCTGCCTGTGACCATAAACTCTCTCAACCTCACCATGACAGAACGACAGAAACACTCGCGTATACCATGGAATGGTCTGATATTTCTGGTATCGGCAGTGCTGTTGCCGCTGATTCTAGACAGCGGGTTCATTAACAATCTGGCCTACTTTCTGCTCTGGGCTTTCTGCGCTATAGGATTAGCCGCCATGTGGGGGCAGGCCGGGATTCTCTCGTTTGGCCAGACAGCCTTTTTCGGGCTGGCCGGATATACCTATGGTGTTTTAACACTGAACTTCGGTGATGGCGTTTTTTCTACCTGGTCTGGCTTTGTACTGGCATTAGTGATGGCTGGCGCAGTCGCTGCCGCCCTCGGTTACATGATGTTCTATGGTGGTGTGACTGGCATCTTCGTAGGGATTGTCACGCTGTCGTTCACACTGGTGCTGGAAATGTTTATGTCGCAAACCGCCGGGCCACAATGGGCTATCGGCAGCGCACGCCTGAACGGCTTCAATGGTATGTCTGGCATGCCGCCGCTGGAGCTGCCGGGAGGGATTACGCTGGAGGACAACGCCTTCTATTACCTGATTGTGTTGCTGCTGACAGTGGTTTACTTCGGCATGCAGCGCCTGTTGCGCAGCGATACCGGCCTGACGCTCGCCGCTATCCGGGAAAATCCGCGTCGAGCCGAAATGTTGGGTATTGATATTCGTCGCTATCAATTGCTGATATTCACTATCGGCGGGGTGCTGTCCGGCCTGTCCGGTGTGCTGTACACCCTATGGGGCTCCTACATCACCCCGTCTTCAATGGGATTATCTGCGGCGGCCATGCCAGTGATCTGGGTAGCTACCGCTGGACGAAAAAGCCTCCTCAGCACTGTCATCATAACCGCACTACTGGTGTGGCTGTCGCAGTGGCTGGCGGTTTATGGCAGTGAATACGCCATGATTCTGCTCGGCGTAATCCTGCTGTTCGTCATTCTTATCGCACCTGAAGGTATTTTGGCCTGGTTGATGCATCGTATACGACGACTATTTGCCGCCTCTCGTCACAAGGGGACTTCATTATGAATAACACACCGGTATTAGAGACGCAGGGGCTGGGTAAACGTTTCGGCGGCATTCAGGTGATCCATCAGGTAGACATTCGTATCCGCCAGGGAGAAGTGCGCTGTGTGATCGGGCCGAACGGCGCGGGCAAAAGCACCTTCTTCAAGTTGTTGACCGGTGAATACGCCCCCAGTAGCGGCGAGATCCGTTTTCAGGGAGAACGCCTCAATGCCTTACCCCCTTTTCAGCGCATTCGTCGGGGCATGAGCATCAAATTTCAGATCCCCGGCATCTTTGCGGATCTCAGCGTAGCGCAGCATCTGCAACTGTCGTTGAGTCATCGGCGAGCAAAGCGCCGCCAGTCCGATAACGTTGATGACCTGTTGCAGCGTTTCAATCTCACCAGCGAATACCATCAACGGGCGGGCAACCTCTCTCATGGTAAAAAACAGTGGCTTGAAATGGCTATGGCGGTGTCGCTTCAACCCTCTCTGCTGATGTTGGATGAGCCTGTAGCAGGGCTCTCGGTGGAAGAGACCTATTTAACCGGTGAACTTATCAAACAAATGCAGCGCGATGGCCTGACGCTGATGGTGGTGGAACACGACATGACATTCGTTCGACAGATCGCCTCTCAGGTCACCGTATTGCACGGTGGTCATGTGTTTGCCGACGGTAATGCACAAGATGTACTGATGCGGGATGACGTGGCAGATATCTACCTGGGGAAAAACGGATGAAAGACATACTACTGCAAATCGATAATGTCACCAGTGGCTACGACGGCGGACTGGTGCTCAATGGCACCTCATTGCAACTCAATACGGCGGAAATCCTGGGATTGATTGGCCGAAATGGTGTGGGTAAAACCACACTGATGCGTTCCCTGATCGGCACCATACCTATACGACAAGGCAAGATACTGCTGGGCGAAACCGAAATCACCCATACCTCCCCCCAACGACGTGCTCGGCTGGGCATCGGCTATGTGCCACAAGGACGGGAGATCTTCTCCGGATTGACCGTCGCGGAAAACCTACAGGTTGGCATGCAGTTTGTCCGGGAACTCCGGGAACTGGCACAGGATCTGCTGGAGCGGGTGCTCAACTATTTTCCGATTCTACGCCAGCGGCTGAAACAAAAAGCCGGCACCATGAGTGGTGGTGAACAACAACAACTGGCCATCGCCCGCGCACTGGTCGGTTCCCCCAAAGTATTGTTGCTAGATGAACCCTCCGAAGGCGTTCAGCCCTCTATCGTCACCATCATCGCCGATACGCTGGTGCGCATCGCCCAAGAGCTGCGAGTCGCCGTGATCTTGGTAGAACAGGATATCTCCATGATTCAACGGGCTGCTCACCGATGCTGTGTAATGGATAAAGGCCGGGTCATCGACACGCTGGATCAGCGGCAGCTCTCAGATGACGACGGCATACGCCGACATCTGATGTTGTAACCGTCATGCCAATAATTACTGGCGTCATCAGCACACGTTCACGTTGGTGACCCGATACCAATACCTGCAGTTGGTAACCCATTTACGGAGAAATGAACAATGAAAAATGACTGGCTGAAAGAATCGATCATGTTCAAACGTGGAGTAGGCGCACAGCGAGAATCCATTACTCACCATTTGACCGAAGAGATGCAGAAAGCATTCCACTACACTATCGGTCCTTACTCCACGCCAGTGCTCACCATCGATCCGGGTGATCGTGTCATTGTCGATACACGGGATGCGTTTGAAGGTGCTATTCAGTCCGAGCAGGATATCCCCAGCCAGTTGCTGAAGATGCCTTTTCTCAATCCGCAAAATGGTCCGATTATGGTCAGTGGCGCGGAAAAAGGTGATGTGCTGGCGGTACATATTGAATCCATGCTGCCACGTGGGGAAAATCCCTATGGCATCTGCGCCATGATCCCGCATTTTGGCGGGCTGACCGGCACCGATCTGACCGCCATGCTTAACGATCCACTGCCGGAAAAGGTCAGGATCATCAAGCTGGACAGCGAAAAAGTCTACTGGAGCAAACGCCATACTCTGCCTTATAAGCCCCATATCGGCACACTGAGCGTGTCGCCGGAGATCGACTCTATCAACTCACTGACGCCAGATAATCACGGCGGCAATATGGATGTTCCTGACATCGGCCCAGGCAGCATTACCTATTTGCCGGTACGTTCTCCCGGCGGCAGGTTGTTCATCGGCGATGCGCACGCTTGTCAGGGGGATGGTGAAATCTGCGGTACAGCGGTGGAATACCCGTCCATTACCACCATTAAAGTCGATCTAATCAAACATTGGACACTCTCCTGGCCGCGGATGGAAAACGAAGAAACCATTATGAGCATTGGCAGCGCCCGTCCGCTGGAAGATGCCACCCGTATTGCCTACCGTGACTTGATTTACTGGCTGGTGGAAGATTTTGGCTTTGAACAGTGGGATGCCTACATGCTGCTAAGCCAGTGCGGTAAGGTCCGGCTGGGCAATATGGTAGATCCTAAATATACCGTTGGAGCCATGCTGAACAAACATCTGCTGGCCCGGTAATGTTACGAAATAAATGACGTTCGGCGTCTCGTTACCCTTTTACCAACCTAAAGCGAGTCATTATGGGGCTTTCAACACCAATCAACATCGGCTTGCTGTACTCGTCCAGTGGTGTAACCGCGCTGCTGGAACAGTCTCAGCTACGGGGAGCACTGCAAGCCATTGACGAGATCAATCAGGCTGGGGGGATCCACGGACGTCCCCTGCAAGCAATTCACCTTGATCCATTATCAGACAACGCCCGCTTTCGGGCGTTGGCAGAACAGCTGATTGTGGAACATCAGGTGAATGTCATTTTCGGCGGCTACACGTCTAGCAGCCGCAAAGCCATGTCACCTGTGGTGGAAAAATATCAGCGCCTGCTGTTCTATTCTCAGTTATATGAAGGTTTTGAATTTTCGGAAAACATTTTCTATGGCGGTGCGGCACCAAACCAGAATTGCCTGCAACTGGAAGATTACCTTTCCAGCCATTTTGGCGCCCGGGTATTCATGATCGGCTCACGTTACATCTATCCCTATGAATGCAACCGGAATATGCAAGAGTTGCTGTTACAACGAGATGATGGCGCTGTGATAGGTGAACGCTATTTGGACCTGAATGCCTCTTATGACGCGTTTCTACCCATCATGGAAGAAGTGCGCAAGAAACAACCAGACTTTATTTTCAGTACGGTCATCGGCCAAACCGTTCCCTATCTATACCGGGCTTACTATGAGGCAGGGCTCGATCCGGAGAAAATGCCTATCGGTAGTCTGAACACGTCCGAGACGGAAATTGCCGTGATGGGAGCGGACATGGCGGCGGGGCATATCACCTCGTCCCCGTATTTTCAAAGCATTGCCACACCAGCCAACCAAATGGCATTGACCACATTTCGGCAAATGTTCGGCTCGACACTGACCACGGACATGAACTGGGAAGCCACTTACAGCCAGGTACATCTGTTCGCCAACGCTATGGGCGCTTGCGGCAGTGATGCCCTGCCGAAATTGCTGCCTGCACTGTGCGGTAGTGAATTTAACGCCCCCCAGGGACGGATATGCATCGACCCGCTTAACCACCATACCGGATTGTATCCACGTATCGGAAAAGCCAACCCAACCGGCCAGTTCACCATCTTGCGGGAATCACGACGGATTGTCCCTCCCGATCCTTACATGACCAATCAGGTACAGGGAGACTGGGTCACCAAACTGTCAAAAGTGGAGTATCCCCATGCGCCATAACCCACTTAATAACAATACCACCACCCTATTGCTCAGCCGGGAAGTCCGTTGTGTCGTTCTTCATCCCAATGACGAGGACGGTGAAACGCTAACCAAACATCTGCGCCGCATGGGGTTCAAGGTTCGGGCCTTCTGGCCGATTCCGGAACGATTACCAACGGACACTGACGTCATTTTTTTCACGCCACAATCGGATCAACCTGAACGGGACACCCCCTGGATGGATCACTGCCGTCATGCACTGATTTCGGTGATTACCTATGAAAACCCGACGTTTATAGATCAAGCGTTGAACATGGGAGCCGGTGCCATCATCACCACGCCTATCCGCGCATCAGGTCTGCTCTCCTCCATGGTGATGGCACTACATCATACCCAGCGGCACCGATGCATGGCGGAACGTTTCGAAAGGCTGGAAAAGAAAATGCAAGGGATTCGCTACGTCAGCGAAGCCAAAGCGATTCTGATGCGTATGCATGGCATCAGTGAGGTACGTGCTTATGAAATTTTACGCCATCAGGCCATGGACAAACGCATCACTGTGGAAGAGATGGCTTGCGCACTGATGCAAGCCAACGATGTGTTTTCCATGACGACCCCTAATGCGCTTGCTACCAAAAAAGGCTGACAGCAAACCGCATCCCTGAATCCTATTTTGAGAGGAAACATAATGCCTACTCCCTCTTTTCTTGCCGCCGCCGTGCAGTTCGAACCCAGCTTATTCGACAAGGAAGCTAATATTGACAGTCTGTTTTCACTGGTGGAACAAGCCGCGCAACAAGGCGCCAGACTCATCACTACCCCAGAAATGGCCACCACCGGTTACTGTTGGTACGACCGGGAGGAAATTGCCGATCAAGTGGAAACCGTGCCCGGACACACGACGGAACGGTTTACTGAACTGGCGAAACACTATCAATGTTACATCGTGCTGGGTATGCCAGAGCTTGAAGCGGCAACAGGACTTTACTACAACAGCGCTGTATTAATTGGCCCTGATGGCGTCATGGGTTGCCACCGCAAAAGTCATCCCTATATTTCCGAACCCAAATGGGCCGCCGCAGGCGAGGAACACCGGGTGTTTGATACCCCCTTGGGCCGCATTGGTATGCTGATCTGCATGGATATTCATTATGTGGAAACTGCACGACTGCTGACATTGGCCGGGGCAGATATTATCTGCCATATCAGCAACTGGTTAGCAGAACGAACTCCTGCGCCATATTGGATCAGCCGGGCCATGGAAAACAGCTGTTACCTGCTGGAAAGTAATCGCTGGGGACGGGAACGAGGCGTGCAGTTCAGCGGTGGAAGTTGCATCATTGCGCCGGACGGCCATATTCTGGATGTGGTAGATCAGGGCAATGGCATCGCCTACGCCATGCTGGATATTATCAACCGCCCACGACAGGTGCTGGGGGAAGCTGTTTTTCAGCAACGCCGCCCCGCGCTCTATCATCAGTTGCTGAGTGATAGTTTCTTATGGAATCCAACTGACTTCTTCAAACTCTACGATCACCGTCCGCTACCACCCGGCAAACAAAGCCACCTCTCGGTGGTTCAGTTCTCTCCGGAGAACGACATTGAACACAACAGTAAACGTATGGTAACGCTGGCTCGACAAGCCATCGAACAGCAGCACAGTGACCTGATCGTCTTTCCCGAACTGGCGCTCACCGGTTATGACAACCCGGAAAATCGGGCCATTACGCTAGAGTCGCCGTATCTCCAGCCCTTGTTGCATCTGGCCATGACCCAGCGTGTCTGGCTGGTATTCGGCATGGCCGAAAAGATCGGTGGAAATCGCTATAACGCTCAGGTGTTGCTCGGCCCGGAAGGCGTGGTCGGTTGTTATCGCCAACTGCACATTCCCACGACTTACCAACAGTGGGCCAGTGCAGGTGAACAATGGGGTGTTTTCGATACCGCTGTCGGTCGTATTGGGCTACTACTGGGACATGATGCGCTATTTCCCGAATCGGCCCGCATTCTGGCCTTGATGGGATGCGATATCGTAGCCTGCTCAGCCGCGTTGGACGGCGGATTTACCGATAAGCATACCGGCAGCCGGGTGGCACAAAACTACCCGATCCCCACAGGGGCTGACCCGCTTCACTGGCACTTATTCCGTACACGGGCTGGAGAAAACAACCTCTATCTGGCTCTGGCAAACCGAGTAGAACCCAAGTCAGGAATCGGCGGCTACAGTGGTCTATTCGGACCGGAAACCTTTCATTATCCCAGAGATGAACAAGTGTTATGGCAGGAGGAAGGCGTGACGACAACACTACAGGTGGACACCACGTCACTGGCCGGAAGCGTTTATCCCACCAATGTGGTCAGACGCAAGGATCTGGTGGCCATGCGACGGGTTCATCACTATCGTCCCATGCTGACCAGATGACCAGCAGCCGGACATCAGTCTGAATGTCCGGCATGGCTATTTACAGAATTTCCAACAATTCGACTTCAAAAATCAACGCACTGAATGGCGGAATAGAGGCACCCGCGCCACGCTCGCCATACGCCAGATTATGCGGGATATAGAGTTCCCATTTGGAGCCGGCGGGCATCAGGGTCAGCGCTTCAATCCAGCCGGGGATCACACCATTTACCGGAAACTCGGCAGGCTGACCGCGCTCTACCGAACTGTCAAATACCGTTCCGTCAATCAAACGCCCAGTATAATGTACCCGTACACGATCCTGACGCGACGGAATCTCACCTTCGCCCTGGCTCAGGACCCGGAACTGTAGACCAGACTCTGTACTGCTTACGCCTTCCTGCTGTGCGTTTGCCTCCAGAAAATGTTGTCCTTCAACAGCCAACGCCTGCTGACGGTCACGTCGCACGGCATCTGCACGTTCATGAACCTCACGCAGCGCACGATGTACTACGTCTACAGGCACTGCGGGCACCTTTCCTTCTATCGCGTCACGCAAGCCGGCAACCAGTGCTTCGGGAATTAATCCCTCCAAACCTGATTCCTGCAACTGTTGACCAACCTGTAAACCTATACCGTAACTTGCCTGCGCTTCTACACTTTCATAAGAAGGGGTTGTCATTGATGTTCCTTTAATCTGTAAAATACTGAGAGCGAAGCATAACAGCGCGGCGTTTAGGGGTAAAATCCTCTGTGCAAACGGTTATAGTTTATTTCACAAACCAGAATGATACTGGCATCCGACAGCTATCAAAGAATAGACTAACCAAAGTACAGCTTATGCTGTGCATCAAATGGTTAACTGGTCATCATTCATCAATTACCGATATACTTAATCTGTTATTACTTTTATACGGTTTTAAGAGAGGTCACCATGGGCAGAATCGCGCCCAGGAGAGAAAAAGCTACCCGGAATCGCCACATCTCGTGGCAATCTCGCCTGTGTTTTTTCCGGCAGAGACGGATACAAACGGGCAGGACAGGTGAGCATAAAGAAACGGATACCGCTTCTGCTGCACCTCTCATTATTCGGCAAATAAAAATGTCACTGAATCACATCTGGCATCTTTCTGATGGTTACCATTGGATGGATCCACTGCCCCACTTCCATCGTCGCTGGATTTTAATCGCCACCGGCTTTCTGCTGTTGGTTCTGCTATGGCCTTATTCATCCCCACAATCACCGCTACAATCACATCAGGAGTCCGGATCCATACCACTGACGATGGGAAACATACCAATGCAGGCAAAACTGGTCGATAACATGCCTGCACCTGAGGCATCAACCACAAACAATCAGTGGAAGAACTACCAGATTGTTGCCGGGCAAACGCTGGCGCAATTATTTCGGGATAATAATCTGCCGGTAAATGATGTGTTTGCCATGGCACAGGTAGAAGGGCGCAATAAACCACTCAACAATCTCCACGCTGGGCAGAAGATAAAGCTGCAACTTAACGCACAAGGCATGGTAAGTGAGTTGGAAATTGAAACACCGGAAAATCAGGTTATCCAGTTTGTCCGGCAGCAGGATGGCTCATTCATCCGTACCCGTTAATGGTGATGGCAATAGTGCGAGGCCATTAATGGTGTGGGTATGTATCCCAAAATGCAAAACGCTGGCCTAAGCCAGCGTTTCACTCGTTATCTTCAGCGCTAATTACACTTCAGCAACGACAACAACATTCAGCGTAGCAAATACATCGCTGTGTACCTGGAAGCTCACTTCGTGATCGCCCAGAGTACGCAGAACGCCGTTCGGTAAACGAACTTCGCTCTTGGCAATGTCAACACCCGCCGCAGTTACCGCATCAGCGATATCACGGGTACCGATAGAACCAAACAATTTACCTTCATCGCCTGCTTTAGACGCGATGGTAACGGTGCCCAGCGCGGTGATTTTAGCAGCGCGTGCTTCGGCAGCTGTCAGAACTTCTGTCAGCTTGGCTTCCAGTTCAGCGCGGCGAGTTTCAAAAAACTCTACGTTTTTCTTGGTTGCCGGCACAGCTTTACCCTGCGGAACCAGAAAGTTACGAGCATAACCCGATTTAACATTTACCTGGTCACCCAGGCTGCCCAGGTTTGCTACTTTATCAAGCAGAATAACTTGCATTACCTTATCCTCTCAAAGTCTCGTTAATGGACAGTGGCCGATTACTGATGACGATCAGTGTACGGCAACAAAGACAGGTAGCGCGCGCGCTTGATCGCACGAGCCAGTTGACGCTGGTATTTTGCACGGGTACCGGTAATACGGCTTGGTACAATTTTACCACTTTCAGTGATGTAGTTTTTCAGCGTAGCGATGTCTTTATAGTCGATCTCTACAACGCCTTCCGCGGTGAAACGGCAGAACTTGCGACGACGGAAATAACGTGCCATTTGGCTAGTCTCCAGAATCTATCAATTCAATCTGCTCGGCATGTAACACAACTTTACTCAGCCCATTACGCCCTTGGTGGCAACTAATGAAACCGGAGACAGTAAGTTGCATGCCGACCGTTATACTGTGGGTAAATGCTTGTGACTCGCGTCCACTGACAATCACGGGCATACGACACCATGCTTGTCGGTTGAATCCGGCTTCCTTCTGCGTCGAGCGGTGCTCAAGCACAAACTGACAGTGAGGAATACCCGAAGGACTGACTTTTCGAATAGGTGTCTTGCACACCGTGCCTGACAGCACCAGACGATTAGTCGTCACCACAACAATTACTCTTCAGAATCCCCAGCTTCGGCACCTTCGCCAGCTTCAGCGAAATCATCACGACGCTCACGGCGTTCGTCTTTCGCTTTCACCATTGGAGATGCTTCGGTTACCGCGTGTTTAACGCGCATAATCATGCTACGGATAACGGCGTCGTTGAAGCGGAAGTTAGTTTCCAGCTCGTCGATCACTTCCTGCGGAGCCTCAACGTTCATCAGAACATAATGAGCCTTGTGCAGTTTGTTGATCGGATAAGCCAGTTGACGGCGGCCCCAGTCTTCCAGACGGTGAATCTGACCTTGTACATTGGTGATAGCACCAGTGTAACGTTCGATCATGCCTGGAACCTGTTCGCTTTGGTCAGGATGAACCATAAAAACGATTTCGTAATGACGCATCAAATTGCTCCTTACGGATTATTCAGCCTCCTGTCAGGGTCAGCCGCGGCCCATGGAAGCAAGGAACGTGTTATATGATCGGCTGAAAAAATGACGCGTAATTATAGGTGCCAGCGATAGGGAACACAAGGAACATTACAGATTAATCAGTCAATGGAGGTAATTTTCCTGATGATATTCTTGAACCCTGCTCCGCGATGGTATCGACCGTCCGTCAGAACAGATACACTGTGAATCACCCTCGAAAAAATAGGAATCTATGATGAAGGTGCACACACTTGCTATGCCTATCCTGTTGATTATGTTATTGGCCGGATGTAGCGTGTTTGAGGGAAAACCCGTTCCACCGCCACCGCCAGGCAAGCACGCCATTGAAGTTAGCCGGGCACAGACTTACTCGCTGAAAAAATTCGGAACCGTTTCCGTTACTGTACGTGGCGGCCCGGATGATGCTGATCGGGAAATTCAGCGTCAGGCCGATGCCCGCGGTGCGGATTACTATCTGATCGTCATGAAAACCGATGGTGATGGCATAATGTCGGAGCTTTGGCATGCCTATGCCGTGCTGTACCACTCCGCGTCGAGTTCATCCGTGAAACCCTCTTCCACATCGTCGTTTTAACAGAGAGTGAGAGTGAATAATGAAAAAAGCGATTACCATTTTTGTTCTGTCAGTCATTGTGGCCGGCTATGCCAGCGCGGCATCAACTTCGTCAGCGCCATGCCGCAGTACAGCATGGAATGACTGGGTTGAATCCCAGGTTAAAACGCAGAATAAAGAGATTGGCTCGATAAGCTGGCAACAGCAGGTGGAGCAACAACTGAGATCAACATCGAAAAAAGAGACATGGCCGACCAAGAACTCGGTACTGTGGTGCATCATGGTACAGAAGAAACTCGCTGCTCAATAAAGGTAAATTACGGCGATTCACCCCATGGAGGCAACCAGAAAAACGGGCAATAAAACACACCAGTGATTAATTGCCCGCCACAGAAAAAATCCGCTTCAGCTACGCTGACGCACCACCTCAAACAGACAAATCCCCGTCGCCACAGAGACGTTCAAGGAAGAAACGCTACCCGCCATCGGGATGCTGATCAACTCGTCGCAATGCTCTCTGGTCAACCGGCGCATGCCCTCACCCTCGGCACCCATAACCAGCGCCAACGGGCCATTCAGTTTACTTTGGTACAACGTATGGTCAGCTTCCCCTGCCGTGCCCACAATCCAGATATTCTGCTCCTGCAGAAAACGCAGTGTACGCGCCAGATTAGTGACGCGGATCAGCGGTACATTTTCCGCTGCACCACAAGCGACTTTCTTCACTGTAGCGTTTAATTGGGCAGAACGATCTCGGGGGACAATAACCGCATGGATGCCAGCAGCATCGGCGCTACGCAAGCAGGCACCGAGATTGTACGGATCCGTCACACCATCCAACACCAGTAGAAACGGTGTATCCAGTGACGACAATAAGTCGGGCAGATCATTTTCCTGATATTGCCGACCCTCCTTTACTCTGGCGACAATCCCCTGATGTACAGCGCCCTCAACTTTGGTATCCAGCCACTGACGGTTGGCAACCTGTATCGCGATACCGCTGGATTCCAGTTCCGCAATCAGCGGCTGCAAACGACGATCCTCGCGTCCTTTTAGGATGAATACTTCCAGAAAGCGCTGAGGATCGCGCTCCAACAGGGCTTTAACCGCATGGATACCGTAAATAATTTCGCTCATTGATGCTCTTCAACAGTGGTAAACGGGCGGCAACCGCCCGCTATCATTTCAATCAATCATCGGCATATCACCGATACCACAGAGATCACTCTGCGGTTTTTTTGTTTGCCCGCTTTGCTTTGGTCGCGGCCGCAATTTTACGTGTTTTTTCCACGTTCTTTTTGGCTTTGTCCGTTTTCTTTTTCGGCCTGTCTGTCGACTTGGCCGCAGTTTTGCCCTTACGTTCCCCTTCATTACGGAACGCCTTATCCGGCTCAAAATTGGTACGCGGGCTTACCCGACGACGACGGGTAGGTTTTTCTTCCCGATCATTGCTTTTCCTGGTGCGCTCACGGGCGGTTTTCCCTTCTCCCCGCACTTTCCGGGTACTGGAAACCAGTGCAAAATCGATATTGCGTTCATCCATATGTACCGCTTCCACACGGATTTCTACTTCATCGCCCAGCCGATAAACCTGGCCACGGGATTCACCGATCAAACGCTGACCGACGTTATCATAACGATAGTAATCGTTATCCAGCGTGGAGACATGCACCAGGCCGTCGATGAAAAGATCGTTCAGGCGAACAAAGAAACCAAAACCCGTCACGCTGGCAATAATACCGGTAAAGACGCTACCTACATGATCCTGCATGAAATCACATTTCAGCCAGCCCGATACATAACGGGTGGCTTCATCCGCACGGCGTTCAGTCATCGAACAGTGTTGGCCCAGTTGTAGCATTTCCTGGAAGTCACTGTGCCAGCCTCCGGTTGGCGTCCAACGTTCCTTACGTGCACCAAGCAGATATTTAATTGCACGATGCAGTGAAAGATCAGGATAACGACGAATCGGCGAAGTGAAATGCGCATACGACGTCAACGCCAGACCAAAGTGTCCACGGTTTTCCGGATCGTACACTGCCTGCTTCATTGAGCGCAGCAGCATGGTTTGCAACATTTCATGATCGGGACGTTCGGCGACCTCGTTCATCAACTCGGCGTAATCTTTCGGCTGCGGTTTCATGCCACCTTTTAATGTCAGCCCCAGCTCTCCCAGCACACTGCGCAACGCCAGGACATGATCTTCACTCGGCTGGTCATGCACACGAAACAATGCCGGCTCTTCGTTTTTCTCCACAAATCTGGCTGCCGAGATATTCGCCAGAATCATGCACTCTTCAATCAGTTTATGCGCATCGTTACGCACCACGGCCTCGACCCGCTCAATCCGGCGTTCGGCGTTAAAAATAAACTTGGCTTCTTCCGTTTCGAACGCAATACCGCCGCGGACATCCCGGGCATGTTCTAACACCTTATATAAACGGTGCAGTTCTTCCAGCGGCGTCACCAGTGAATGATACTGGGTGCGCAACTCTTCATCGCCCTGCAAAATATGCCACACCTTGGTATAGGTGAGACGGGCGTGGGAACTCATCACCGCTTCGTAGAATTTGTAAGAAGTGAGTTTACCTTGCTCTGAGACCGTCATTTCGCACACCATACACAGACGATCTACCTGTGGATTCAGCGAGCACAGTCCATTGGAGAGCACTTCCGGCAGCATGGGAACAACTTGGGAAGGAAAGTAAACCGACGTGCCGCGGGCGTGAGCCTCGTTATCCAACGGGGTATTGGGCCGGACATAATAACTGACATCAGCAATAGCGACCCACAGACGCCAACCGCCGCCACGTTTTTTCTCGCAGAAAACGGCGTCATCAAAATCACGGGCATCTTCACCATCAATCGTTACCAGTGGTAGTTCACGGAGATCCACCCGACCTTTCTTGGCATTTTCCGGCACCTCTTCAGCAAGATCACGTACTTGCTCTTCCACTTTAGGTGGCCAGGTATGCGGTATTTCGTTGGTGCGCAGGGCAATATCTACCGCCAGCCCGGTGCCCATGTTGTCTCCGAGGATCTCAACGATTTTCCCTACCGCCTTGGTACGACGCGTAGCACGCTGAGTCAGCTCTACCACCACCACGAACCCCATCCGCGCACCACCAATAGATTCCGGCGGGATCAGGATATCGAAACACAGGCGACTGTCGTCCGGCACGACAAAACCAGTACCGGCGTCAACAAAATAGCGGCCAACAATCTGCCCGGTACGAGGTTCAAGAATACGGACAATACGCCCTTCTCGGCGCCCCTTACGATCTTCACCCAACGGCTGGGCTAATACGACATCGCCATGAATGGCAATTTTCATTTGCTCTGCCGATAAGTAGAGATCGTCCTTGCGACCTTCCACCCGCAGAAAACCATAACCATCGCGGTGACCAATAACCTTACCGCGCAGCAGATCCAGTTTTTCCGGCAATGCATAGCACTGACGACGGGTAAAGACCAACTGCCCATCACGTTCCATGGCCCGCAAACGGCGGCGTAACGCTTCAAGCTGTTCGTCGGTAGTTAATGTCAGATCAGTTGCCAACTCCTCACGGCTGATTGGCGTATCCCGCTTGGCAATGTGCGCCAGAATATATTCACGACTGGGAATTGGGGATTCGTATTTCTCTGCTTCTCGTTCCAAAAATGGATCTTTTGACATAGCGGTTCCTCCGTTGTCATCAGCAGGAGGCTGAACAAATTTATTCAACCAAAAGCAATTTGTAGAGCGGTGGGTTCTCTTTAACCATATCGGCGAGGGTATATTTATCCAGTTCCACCAAAAAGTTTTGCACCGCCTGTTGAAGCACCTGCTTTAACCGGCAGGCTGAAGTGATATGGCAGAATTCATGGCTACAGTTAACCAGTGCCAAAGGCTCCAGTTCACGAACCACATCACCGATGCGGATAGTGGCAGGATCTTTGCCCAGCCGTATGCCTCCGTTTTTACCTCGTATCGCGGTTACCAATCCGGCTCGGCTTAACTGATTGATGATTTTGACCATATGGTTACGTGAGACGCCATACACTTCAGTGACTTCCGAAATGCTGGTCATCCGCCCTTCTGGCAGTGACGCCATGTAAATCAGCGCCCGTAAACCATAATCCGTAAAGCTTGTTAACTGCACATAAACCTCTGGAACCTCAGGGTATCAATCGCTGGTATGTCGAGGGTACATGGTGATTTTCACCATAACCTCTTAACAAGAACCAGATATTACGCAATGGCGCACATAAACACACTCTCGAAACACATGCTCATTTTTTATCGGTAGATAATAAACCAGCCGTAAACATCAGGGCTAATCATTTAATGCAAATTAGAAACATCTTCTGCTTTTTAAAACAGAATTCACGTTAACGAGGCCGGCAATGTCGTAAAAGATAAGTGAAATGTTTTTCCATACACGATAATTATTTTGTTATGTTCTGAACGTATTATTCCTACAGAACATAGCACCCAGCGATACCTTGCCACGTTCTGTCAATTATTCTTTATCTTCATTACCTGTACACCTTAGGAAAGGGACATCATGCGTCTGAGAAATATCTCCATCCGTGCCAGCTTATTGGTATTACTGTTACTCATCACGCTTCTTCTGCTGATTGTCAGCGGCATGGGCATCCAGTCCATCAACAAAAGCCGGGAATCTCTCACCTCATTAAACCAGATTCAAGGCACGCAATTAGGCGGGTTGATGGATGGCTATAACCTGACATTGCGATCCAGAGCTTCAGCCACGCTGGCTGTACGTAAAATCGAGATAGGCCTGCTGGACGTCGGCGCCAGAGAAACCGAACGACTGGGGAACTATATCCAGCAATCCGAGAAAGTCATCACGCAATTTAGCGAAGCAAAAAGCGAAAACAAACAGGAACAATTGCTTGCACAAAAAGTGCTGAAAAGCTATCAGGCCTATCTTGCACAAGGGCTGAAACCCATGTACGAGGCGCTGAAAAAGCAGTATACCGATGAATATTACACCCTGCTGGAAAATAGCCTCACGCCGCTGAGTGATACGTTTGAACAATCCATTCAGGATTTCCGCACTTATGCCCAACAGCTCTCCGATGCCCGAATTCAGGAAGCCGCACATGACGAAAAGCTCATGCTGTTATTGATTGGCATTGCCTGCGCACTCTCTGTGGTGATGGTGTTGCTTGCCTGGATCGCACTGCGCCACATGCTGTTAAAACCATTGGATCGCGCCATTGAACAATTGGAGCTGGTCGCTGCCGGTGATCTGACACACCGGATCTCACAAGGAGGAACCAATGAGCTGGGACGGCTCAGTGATGCGATTGATCGTATGCAAATGGCGCTGCTGGATTCGGTCAGCCAAGTGCGCGATGCCAGCGTCCAGATCGATAATGGCAGCCGGGAGCTGTTCGCCGGGAATAGCCATCTGGCTGAACGCACGGAGGAATCCGTGGCCGCACTGGAACAAACGGCAGCCAGCCTGGAAGAGCTGAGTGCCACTGTGAAGCGCAATGCCGACAATGCCGAGCTGGCGCATCAGTTAACCAATAAAGCCTCTGACACGACCGATCGCGGCAATGAATCGGTCTGTTATGTGATCGAAAAAATGCAGGAAATATCCAATAGCGCCAAACGTATCAGTGACATTCTGGGCGTCATTGATGGTATCGCGTTCCAGACCAATATTCTGGCGCTAAATGCGGCGGTAGAAGCGGCCCGTGCTGGCGAACAGGGTAAAGGCTTTGCGGTGGTAGCAGGCGAAGTGCGTAATCTGGCGCAACACAGTGCCCAAGCGGCCAAAGAGATTCGAACGCTGATCATGGATTCCCAGTCACGTGTGTCGGAAGGGTTGGATCTGGCATCAACTGCGGGTGAAACCATGGATAATGTCGCTCAGGAAATTAGCCGAGTTACCAGTCTGATGAAGGAAATTTCGTATGCTTCGCAGGAACAGCATCTCGGCATTGAACAGGTGAATGTGGCGTTTACGCAAATCGACAAGGTCGCGCAACAGAACGCCTCGTTGGTAAAAGCCTCCGCCACCACGACACAGTTACTGGAAGAACAATCACGTCAGCTGATACAGGCAATGGGGATGTTTCACATTGAAGAGAACACACCGTTGCTGAGTCAGGCCAATTGATCAACACACATCACTACCACTCATGACGAAACCGCCCTATGTAAAAGGGCGGTATGGAAATGTAAATCAGGACTATTATTGAATTGGAGTGATTATCCTCATCGTTCTTCAAGATGAGGGATATAGACAAATATCAACCGGTCTCTCTTTTTTTGCGGCCCACTTTCAGTGCATTGCTCAGCATAATGCACAGAAAATGGGCAATAATTAGCAAAAAAAACCATTAAACAATGCGTTTTGCACAATAATCATTGTGCTGATTGCCCTCTTCCTGTACATACAAAAATAGGCACGCTTATTGCTCTATTCCCTCTGATTGTTATTGCTTTCATCCCTGTCAGAGAGAGTGAACCAGAGGAAAAATCATGTCTGAACAGACCGAATTTCCCTTAAGCGAAGCCCCGAAAGAGGGCCGCAGAGGGCTATTATCCATTTCCATGGTGTTGTTCAGCTTCACCTTTTTTACCGGTACCATGTTTGCTGGGGGGAAGCTGGGCGTCGCTTTCCCGCTTGTCGATATGTTGTGGATCGCCATCATCGGCAACCTGCTGCTGGCTTTATATGCCGCGTCACTGGCACTGATTGCCGCACGCAGCGGGCTGAACTCTGTCCTGATGGGACGATTCTGCTTTGGCGAAATAGGCAGCAAGCTTTCCGATTTTCTGCTGGGCTTTGCCGAATTGGGTTGGTATGCCTGGGGCACCGCGACAGTCGCCATCACGCTGGTCAGACTGCTGGCGTTGCCAGCCGAATTCACACAACCACTGATGGTGCTGTTCGGACTCGGTTTTTCCATTACGGCATTGGTGGGTTATAAAGGATTGGATATATTGTCGCGCATCTCTGTACCACTGATGTTCATCATGCTGGTGGTATCGATGTGGATCGCCACGGGAGACGCCGGTGGCTGGCAAGGTTTGACAGGTAAAATGCCGGCGAAAACCATGACCTGGTCGGTGGCCATTACCATGGTATTCGGCACATTTGCCAGCGGTGCCACGCAGGCCACCAACTGGACCCGACTGGCACGCAGTGGCAAGGTTGCCGTTACCGCCAGTATCATCAGTTTTCTCGGCGGCAACGGCCTGATGATTATTTCTGGCGCCTACTGCGCGATTGTCTATCAACAGGCGGATATCGTGGCAGTCATGATGTTACAAGGGCTTTCTATCGCTGCTGTCATCATGCTGTGTCTGAACCTGTGGACTATTCAGGGCCCGACCATTTACAACGTTTCCGCGGCGGCCTGCCATCTGCTACGCACCGAACGTCGCCGCACACTGACGCTGGCCAGCGCGGGAGTCGGCATTCTGCTGGCACTTGGCGGTATGTATGAAATGCTGATCCCTTTCCTGGTACTACTGGGGTCAATCATTCCCCCGATCGGCGGTGTCATCATGGCTGACTACTGGTTTCGTTATCGTGGACAGTACCCCGCCATTCGGCAAACAGTCTTGCCACGCTTTAATGCAACCGGGTTGAGTGCCTACGCCATCGGCGCACTGCTGGCTTATTTCTCACCGTGGATTGCGCCGTTGGTGGGCATTGCCGCCTCCGCAACCAGCTATCTGCTCCTTACGATGATCATCAGGCGCGCCACACCTTCTGTGGCGACGCAGGGAGAATAGTGCATGAGTTTGTCCGTCAGTGAGATTATGGTACTACCAGGACTTGGGGAATTAACGCTGCGTGCCGGCCAAAGCAAAATTCACCGACCGGTACGTTGGTATTATGTGGCAGAAAACGAAGGAATTGCTGAGTGGGTTATGGGCGGGGAACTGGTATTCGTGACCGGTATAAACCATCCTCGTGACGAGGCGAACCTGCAACAGTTGGTGCGTGAAGGATACCAGTGCGGTATTGCCGGGATGGTGATCCTCACTGGCGAACCCTTCATTCACGCTATTCCCGATTCGGTGATTATGTTGGCAAATCAGTTCGGCATTCCATTGATTGAGCAACCTTACCTGCTCAAGATGGTGATCGTGACGCAACTTATTGGTACTGCCTTGGTACAGCGGGAAACCTTGTTGCGTTCACAGCGCGATATTCTGGTCCAGTTGCTCACCGGCGACTACCCCAGTATTGATATAGCCAGTCTGCGGGCTAATAACTTGCAACTGATGCTTGATCGCCCGCATCGTGTCATCTCACTACGGCTTTCCGGCATTCAGACCCTGTTTGCTACCCAAACACCCGCTATTGCCGAAAGCAGACTTCAACTGATACGCCAGCGAGTACAACAGCGGTTGGAAGAGTACCTGGCCGATGTTGAGGACGCTTTGCCGTTAATTGTGCTGGGAGATTTATACATTCTGCTGTTACCCAGTAACAGTGTACTGTTTCAGCCAGACAAACCGTGGTTACAGCAGGTGCAGCAAACTCTCGGCACCGATATTCAGCCATTGATGCTGTTAGGCGGTCTTTCATCAGTAGTGGCTTCGTCTCATCAATATCGACGGGGATTAACGGAGGCACGCCAGGCGCTCGACGTCGCTGAAAGCATGCGGCCGGAAAAAGGCTGGTGTGATTACAATGAACTTGGCGTACTCAAACTACTGACGGCGGTAAGTGAACCAGCGCTGGTCACTCAGTTTGTGAAAGAGACGCTCGGCATGCTATTCGAAAGCAACCGCAAACATCCCGAGCTGCTAATTGAAACACTGGATGCCGTTCTGCAGGAAAACGGTAATCTGATCAAAGCGGCGGAACGGCTGGCTATCCACCGTAATACGCTGCATCAGCGATTACAGCGTATCGAACAGCGATCCGGGCAATCACTCAATGACCCACAATTTCGTTTAAATGCGTCAGTAGCCTTACTGGTCTGGCGCATGTCCAATGCGCAACAGCAGGAGTTATTATGAAATTGATTAACGCCAGCCTACGACATCAACAGGGTTTCCATACCCTCCGGTTACAGAACGGGCTGATTGTTGCCATCGAACCGCAAACCGGACGACTAGCGCCGGAAAGCGACGCCATTGATGCTAACGGCCAGTTGGTCATTCCACCACTGGTGGAGCCACATATTCACCTGGACGCCACATTAACTGCCGGGGAACCGGAATGGAACATGAGCGGTACGCTGTTTGAAGGTATAGAGCGTTGGAGCCAACGTAAGGCGACCATGACCCACAATGATATCAAACAGCGGGCGCATACCACGATCGGCATGCTGCGGGATCACGGCATTCAGCATGTACGTACCCACGTGGACGTTACTGATCCGTCGTTGGCCGCCTTGCGGGCCATGCTGGAGGTAAAGGAAGAAGCCCGCGGCCTGATCGATCTGCAAATCGTGGCGTTTCCGCAAGAGGGCATTGAGTCGTTTGCCAATGGTCGCCGCTTAATGGAGCAGGCGATTGAAATGGGCGCCGATGTCGTCGGTGGTATTCCACATTTTGAAAATACCCGTGAACAGGGTGTCAGTTCGGTAAAATTTCTGATGGATCTGGCCGAACGCACTGGTTGTCTGGTTGACGTTCACTGCGACGAAACCGACGACCCCCAATCCCGCTTTCTTGAAGTATTGGCGGAGGAGGCCCGGGTTCGCGGTATGGGACAACGAGTTACCGCCAGCCATACCGTTGCGATGGGTTCCTATGACAATGCTTACTGCTCCAAACTGTTTCGGCTACTGCGTTTATCAGACATCAACTTTATCTCTTGCCCGACGGAAAGCATTCATCTGCAAGGACGTTTCGATACCTTCCCCAAACGACGCGGCGTCACCCGAGTGGCAGAACTCGACCGCGCGGGCCTGAACGTGTGTTTCGGGCAGGACTCCATCAAAGATCCCTGGTATCCGCTGGGCAACGGAAACATCCTGCGCATACTGGATGCCGGGTTGCACATTTGCCATATGATGGGATATCAGGATTTACAACGTTGTCTGGACTTCGTAACCGATAACAGCGCCGTTGCCATGCATCTGGGCGAACGTTATGGCATTGTCGTTGGACGTCCGGCAAATCTGCTGATTCTTGATGCGGAAAATGATTACGAAGCGGTACGACGTCAAGCCAAAGCACGGCTCTCCATCCGCCACGGTAAAGTGATTATGCGGCGCATTCCGGAGCAAATCGGTTATGGTCAATAACATCTTCTGACATCGCAGGCATGATGTTTATATTACCGTAGCGTCATCATCAGATGTCCGCAAGCAGCGGACAATACGATGGGACGACACCTGTTTCCAATAGTGAATAAGGAAGATACAAGATAGGCACAAATAGCCATAGCGTGTGTTGAATTGACACTCATCATCGTTATTTATAATTCGCCTTCCCGGCAACGCTGCTGATAGCTTTGCTCAAAGGTTTGCATGCCCAATTGCCCACCGGTTTGCAACAAACTGGGGAGTTGATGGGTTTTTCCTTCCCGGATCAGATTACTAACGGCAGGCGTTACCATCAGTATTTCAAACAGCGCAATGCGCCCGCCTCCGACTCCCGGCATCAGTTTTTGTGCTACCACCGCTTGTAAACTCGCTGCCAGTTGAGTGCGCACAAACGCTTTTTCATCGGCGGGAAACACATCCACCAATCGTTCTACCGCCTGCACAGCGCTACGGGTATGTAGCGTGGCCAGCACCAGATGTCCGGTCTCTGCGGCCGTCAATGCCAGCCGGATAGTCTCGGCATCCCGTAATTCCCCCAGTAACAGCACATCTGGGTCTTCTCGCAGTGCTGCCCGCAATGCCGCGTTAAATGACTCACTGTGCCGGCCTATTTCACGCTGCTGAATCAGACATCGCTGGCTGGTATGAAGAAACTCGATGGGATCTTCCAGTGTGATGATATGCCGTGAGCACCGCTGGTTCAGCGCATCGATCATCGCCGCCAATGTGGTGGACTTGCCACTGCCGGTGGCGCCGGTCACCAGAACCAGTCCATCTGGACGCTCAGCCAACTCCGCGACAATCGGTGGCGCTTTCAGCGCGGAAAGCGAAGGATGGGAGGCAGGGATCAACCGCAGTGCGATGGAAAGGCCGTGCCGTTGCATAAACAGATTCACCCGCAAACGCTGCCCCTCCGGCAAGGTGAGTGCGCAATCAACCTGCCCGCACTGTTGTAACTGCTGCTGATAAACGGGTTCCAGCCAGCGTTCACACCAGCATTCCAGTTGATCTGATCTCAAGTTCGGTACGCTATTGTCCATTCTCAGCACACCATCAATACGCTGTACCGGCGGATGTCCGCTACACAGGTGCAGATCAGAGGCATTCTGTTTTACACTACACCTCACCCATTCATGCACATCCATAGATAAGCCTCCTGAATCACTATGAGTACGAACCTCACTATGAGCACTATCCAGCAGAATCTACAGGACGTCAGGCTGCGAATCTCAGCGGCAGTTGAACATTGCGCGCGGGTACCAGAAGAAGTGACGTTGCTTGCCGTCAGCAAAACCAAACCTGTGACGGCCATCGCAGAAGCCATCCTTGCCGGGCAACGTGCGTTTGGTGAAAACTACGTTCAGGAAGGGGTGAATAAAATCCATTACTTCCGGGAACACCAGCCACAGACACAACTGGAATGGCACTTTATCGGTCCGTTGCAGTCGAATAAAAGTCGTCTGGTCGCGGAGAACTTTGACTGGTGCCACACCATTGACCGCCTGCGTATCGCCCAACGGTTGAGCGAACAGCGCCCGGCTTCACTGCCGCCGCTCAATGTTCTGTTACAGATTAATATCAGCCATGAACAGAGCAAATCCGGCATTATGGTCGACGAACTGCCTGAACTGGCCGCTAAAGTTGCGGTTTTGCCCCATATGTGTCTGCGTGGTTTGATGGCTATTCCGGCACCGGAAACCGATTACCAGCACCAGTTGGCCGTATTCCAGCAGATGTCGGTACTTTTTCAACAGCTCAAGACCAACTATCCCCATATCGACACGCTATCCATGGGAATGACAGATGATATGGCTGCGGCAATTGAAGCAGGCAGTACGCTGGTTCGGATCGGCACCGCTATTTTTGGCGCGCGTGATTATTCGTCACCAGCCGTTTAACCATTTTAAAAAAAGAGAATCTGTATGGAGTACCGTAAAATAACGTTCATTGGGGCGGGGAATATGGCACAGGCCATTATTGCCGGTTTGGTTGATAGCGGGTATCCCGCGCAATATATCAGCGTATGCGCGCCTTCGACCATACACCGCGATGCGCTGGCGGCACGCTATGGCGTCATCAGCAGCGATGATAATATCAGTTGCGCACAGCAGGCCGAGGTCGTCGTGCTGGCGGTAAAACCGCAACTGATGGCAACCGTATGCAAACCACTATCACAACAGGTGGATTTCAGTCACAAGCTGGTATTGTCGATTGCGGCAGGCATCAGTGTCGCCCGTTTTCAGTCCATACTGGATGAAAAATTGAATATCGTGCGGATTATGCCCAATACGCCATCATTGGTGGGGAAAGGCATGAGCGGCCTTTACGCCCCGACAACGGTCAGCGATGCCGATCGGACGTTTACCACCAGCCTGATGAGCAGTGTTGGTAAAGTGTGTTGGGTGGAGGAAGAAACCCAGATTAACGGTATTATTGCAGCGGCGGGCAGTGCCCCAGCCTATTTTTTCCTGTTGATGGAAGCCATGCAGGAAGAGGCGATACGTCAAGGGTTCGATCCGGATACCGCGCGTCTGCTCGTGCAGCAGTCAGCTTGCGGCGCAGCGGCGCTGGTCGAAGCCAACCCTGGAACGTCCCTGGCTACCCTGCGTGAGAATATCACCTCCAAAGGCGGCACGACGGCTGAGGCCTTACGGGTATTTAATGAACGGCAGTTAACACAAACGGTTGCCGATGCCATGCAGGCAGCGGTAATTCGTGCAAAAGAAATGGAAAAGCTGTTTTAATGACGGTAATTTCATCGGAATTATCCCTGTTAATTAAGGAATTATTGCCTCTATGCTTACCTTGACTTTTCTGGTCAAAACATTGGTTGACCTCTATGTAATGGTACTGCTGCTACGTATCTGGATGCAGTGGTCTCGCAGCGATTTTTACAACCCGCTCTCTCAGCTCGTGGTGAAGCTGACCCAGCCGATAGTGGGACCACTACGCCGTGTTATTCCGTCACTGGGCCCGATTGACAGTTCATCGCTGCTGGTGGCTTTCCTGCTGACGACCTTAAAATATCCGCTACTGTTACTGATTCAGGTAGGTGCATTTTCGTTGAGCCCGGTGAATCTGCTGGTTGGTCTGCTGTCACTGCTGAAATCAGCGGGATATTTGGTGTTCTGGATGATCATCATTCGTTCACTGATGAGCTGGGTAAGTCAGGGCCGTAGCCCGGTGGACTATCTGCTGTATCAACTGACGGAACCGATGATGTCGCCGATCCGCCGTATTCTGCCGGTGATGGGTGGGCTCGATTTCTCAGCCATGGTGGTTATCCTGATCCTGTACATGCTGAATTATCTGGGCATGGATCTGTTCCCGGGGCTGTGGTTCCTGCTGTGAGTGCCGTTACTCGCTGCGACAATGGGCTGGTAATTCAACTGTACATCCAGCCGAAAGCCAGCCGCGACCTCATTGTCGGTTTACATGGCGACGAACTGAAAGTCGCCATTACCGCCCCGCCGGTTGACGGCCAGGCCAATGCGCATCTGATCAAATTTCTCGCCAAGCAGTTTCGCGTCGCTAAAGGGTTGGTAACGATCGAAAAAGGTGAACTTGGGCGTCATAAGCAGATTAAAATCGTTAATCCGCAAACTATCCCGGCGACTGTCGCGGAACTCATTCAATAACATCGCAGGAATAACACATGCAAAAAGTGGTTTTGGCTACGGGTAATGCCGGTAAGGTGCGTGAACTCGCCAGTCTACTGACAGATTTTGGTCTGGATATCGTGGCACAAACCGAACTGGGTGTCGATTCTGCCGAAGAAACCGGCCTGACCTTCATTGAGAACGCGATTCTGAAGGCACGCCATGCCGCAAAAATCACTGGTTTACCCGCCATTGCCGATGACTCTGGTCTGGCAGTTGACGCATTGGGTGGCGCACCGGGTATCTACTCTGCCCGCTATGCCGGAGATGCAGCCAGTGACCGGCAAAATCTGGAGAAACTGTTAATCGCGTTGAAAGACGTGCCAGATGAACAGCGATCTGCCAGTTTTCACTGTGTACTGGTCTATTTACGTCACGCGGAAGATCCAACACCACTGGTGTGTCATGGACGCTGGCCCGGCATCATCACTCATGCTGCTGCTGGAGAAGGCGGATTCGGCTACGATCCGATCTTTTATATCCCTGAATTGGGAAAAACTTCCGCCGAACTGAGCCGCGCCGAAAAGAACCTCCATTCGCACCGTGGACAGGCATTACGCCTGCTGCTGGACGCCTTGCACCATGCTTAAGCTACCGCCACTCAGCTTGTACATTCATATTCCCTGGTGTGTACAGAAGTGCCCGTACTGCGACTTCAATTCTCACGCGTTGAAAGGTGATGTACCACATCAGGAATATGTGAAACATCTGCTTGCGGATCTGGATGCCGATTTACCGCTTACCGGCGGTCGGTCTCTGCATTCCATTTTTATTGGCGGCGGCACCCCCAGTCTACTCAGCGCCGACGCCATGCAACATTTGCTGGACGGAGTACGGGCGCGCTTACCACTGGAGGAAAACGCCGAAGTCACCATGGAGGCCAATCCCGGAACAGTGGAAGCCGAACGCTTCAGTGGCTACCAGCGTGCGGGCATTAATCGCATTTCCATCGGTGTGCAGAGTTTCAGTGCGGAGAAACTGGCCCGGCTAGGGCGCATTCACGGCCCACAAGAGGCCAAACGTGCGGCACAATTAGCATCAGGGCTTGGTTTACGCAGTTTCAATCTTGATCTGATGCACGGCTTGCCGGATCAATCGCTGGAAGATGCACTGGACGATCTACACCAGGCGATAGCACTTAATCCACCGCATCTGTCGTGGTATCAGCTCACAATCGAACCCAATACGCTGTTTGGCTCACGCCCTCCCGCCTTGCCGGACGATGACGCCTTGTGGGAGATTTTCGAACGTGGTCACCAGTTACTGAGTCATGCAGGCTATCAACAGTACGAAACCTCCGCCTATGCCAAACCGGGCTACCAGTGCCAACATAACCTCAACTACTGGCGTTTCGGCGATTATTTGGGTATTGGCTGCGGCGCGCATGGCAAACTAACATTTAGGGATGGGCGGATTATGCGTACCGTTAAAACCCGGCATCCACGCGGCTATATGCAAGGGAATTACCTGCACCAGACGAATGACGTTGCTGCCAAAGAGCGCCCGTTTGAGTTTTTCATGAACCGTTTTCGTCTGCTGGAACCTGCGCCACGTGCGGATTTCATTGCCTATACCGGGTTAACTGAAAATGCCATCCGGCCACAGATCGAGGCGGCGATCACACAGGGATATGTGATCGAAACAGACAGCCACTGGCAGATTACCGAACATGGAAAACTGTTTCTTAATTCATTGCTGGAACTGTTTCTGGACGATGAATGACGATAACCTCAGTGATATCAGGCGGTATCCTTGGTTTATCGGAAATAGCTGAAACACACGAGTACCTTGAGTAGCTCACCACACCATATTGAATTTCCTTGCTGAAATATGACAAAGTGGGCACAGAATTCAAACCGAGATAACAGGTAACAATTATGAAAATAATGAAATTACTGGCGGTAGCGCTGTTGATGACCACAACGTTAAGCGGCTGTAATACCACACGCGGTTTTGGTCAGGATGTGGAGAAACTGGGCAGTAAGATTTCCCATTCAGCCAGCTAATTGCGTCATTGCTGATATCCCGCTATTAACCCTCGGCACCCACACGCCGGGGGTTATTTTTTCGCTAAGATGCGGTAATAACATCACATCAAAGAGACCAGACAGATCGTTAAAGCGTCGTCCGCATATCAATATGGGGAATACCGTCTTCATCATAGACGTCGCCAGTGGTCATAAAACCGAACTGACTGTAAAAGCGCTGTAAATGGACCTGTGCGGAGAGAAACAGCGGCTTCTTTGGCCAGTGACGGGCGCTGACTATCAAAACGTGCTCCATCAATTGATGTCCAACATGTTCCCCTCTTGCCGGTGATGCGACAATTACTCTGCCGATTTTCACTGCATCATGGTCTGAATGAGGAGCCAGTATGCGGGCATAGGCCACCAATTTACCGTTTTGGTAGGCCGTTACATGACGGTTACCGACCGTTAAATCTCTGCCGTCGATATCCTGATATGGACAGTGTTGCTCGACCACAAACACCTGATTACGCAGCAACAGAATGTCATGTAACGAATAGAGGTTGAGATCATCAATACCCCAGTCATGCCATATAAGATTCATATCAACTCATCCGGTAATATATTCAGCACGATGTGATTTGCCCCGTTGTTGTTAATTACTACGCCGTTTGGTCACGATTAACCAGGCCCAAAGTGCAACCATCGCCAGCGCAAACAATATACCGAAACCGATTCCGATAACGATAATAGATACGCCTAATTTAACCACGAGTGAATACAGTGCCAGCATCAGTAACATGGCGCTGTTTTCCCCCAGATTCTGCACCGCAATAGCGTGCCCCGCACCAACACTCGCCTGACCCCGCTCTTGCAGTAGTGCGTTGAGCGGCACGATGAAAAATCCTCCCAGCGCCCCCAGAATAATCAGACAAACATAAGCATTCAGCAGACTGTGTTGCAGGGTAAAAATCACCACCATCACGCCAATCAACAAACCCGCTGGCAGACAACGCCAAACCGTATTCAGCGTCACCAGACGCCCGGCAGCGGCGGCGCCGAACACAATCCCGACGGCGACTATCGCGTTCAGCAGCGTCGGTGTCGAGTTATCACTGATACCGAGCGCCAGCGGCACCCACAGCACCAGTAAAAAACGTAGTGTAACACCCGCCCCCCAAAACATACTGGTCCCGACCAGCGTAAAACGCGTCTCACCATTGCGCCATAACACCCTACTGGCAGAAAAAAACGCCAGTGTCATCCGCCACGGATGCCACGATGCACCGGGGCGTGCCGCGGGCAAACGGGGAATCAGCAGGTTAGCCACCAGCGCAATGCCATACACCAGCACACAGAGCGCCAGTGCGCCATAAACATTCCAGTCAGACAGTACACCGCCGGCCACTGAGCCTGTCAAAATAGCAGCGATGGTTGATGCTTCCATCAGTCCATTGGCTTTGACCAGTTGGTCGCCACAGGTGATTTCTCCCAAGATACCGTACTTCGCTGGAGAATAGCCCGCCGCCCCCAACCCCACTAACGTATAGCCCAAAAAAGGACTCCCCCCGAAACAGATCACTAACGCGCCCGCCAGTTTCAGTCCGTTCGACAACATCATGACCCGACCTTTGGCAATACTGTCGGCAAACTGGCCAACAAACGGAGCCAGAATGATGTAAGCCGCCACAAACCCCATTTGCAGAAAAGGCTGGCTCCAGCTGGGATAATGTAGGAATTTCACCAACGCCAACGTGGCGAACAACAAGGCATTGTCGCCAAAAGCGGAGAAAAACTGCGCTACCATAACCGCCTTCATACTACGGGAAAATAGCGATGTGGCGTTCTCTGGAACGCTACTCATCGCTTCTGCTCCGATTGCTCTGCCATTTGCCGCAGCGTCACGAAATCCGGCTTACCGCTACCCAACAGCGGCAACGCCTTCATATGCCGGATATCTCGCGGCACAACCAGCTCTGGTATGCCGCTATAACGTGCCTGCGCCAATAAGCGTTCACGCGTCAGTTCGGCATCAGTCGTAAACAACACCACAACTTCTCCTTTGCTGCTGTCATTTTTGGCGCTGGCGGCATGTTGCCCATCGGGTGAGATCTGCAAAGCCAGAAGTTCTACACTTTCCAACGACACCATTTCCCCCGCCAGTTTAGCGAAACGTTTAATCCGGCCGACGATGCTACAGAAGCCGTGATCGTCCAGGTTGGCAATATCACCCGTGTCATACCAGCCTTCCGCCTGATGACCCGCGGCATTTTCAGCCATGGGTATTTCCAGTTCGCCAGGATGTTCGACCCGCAGATAACCCTTCATCATATTCGGGCCGCGCAGTTGCAAACGGCCGCCATGAGCGATGCCGTCCACATCAATCAGACGCGCTTCCATCCCCGGCAACAAGCGACCAACAGTATGAATTTTCGCCGCCATCGGGACATTAATCGCCACCACGGGCGCACACTCTGTTACCCCGTAGCCTTCCAGAATGCGAATACCAAACTTATCCTGCCAAAGGTTGCGTGTGCTTTCTGACAATTTCTCCGCTCCCGCCACCACATAGCGCAAGCGGGCAAAATCATACGGATGCGCAAAGCGGGCATAATGCCCCAGAAAGGTGGATGTGCCGAACAGGACGGTACAATTGCGATCATAAACCAGCTCTGGAACTACACGATAATGCAGAGGACTGGGGTAGAGAAATACCCGTGCACCGGTCATCAGCGGGGTCAAAAGTCCGACAGTTAACCCGAAAGCATGAAACAACGGTAATGCCGACATAAAGCGATCGTGGGGCGTAAAGTCGGCAATGGTACGAATCTGCTCAACATTAGCCAGCAGACTATCATGAGAATGCACCACACCTTTCGGGTTGCCTTCCGAACCGGAGGTAAACAGGATCATCGCCACATCGTCCGGTTGCTGGAAGCTCATGGCTCGCACCGGGAACAACAGATGAAACAGGATCCACAGTTTGTCGCTCAGCGTGACGGCCCCTTTCAAATCCTCCAGATACACCCAATTGGCTTCAGAAACCTGCGATGGCAAGTTGGTCAGCTTACCCTTTTCCAGAAACTGGCGGGACGTAACAATGGTTTTGATAGAAGCCGCAGTTACCGCACTTCGCAACCCGTTGGCACCGGTAGTGTAATTCAGCATCGCCGGCACGCGACCACTCAGCGACGCGCCCAGGATCACCGCCGCCGTGATGGTAGTATTCGGCAATAGCAAACCGATATGTTCTTTTTCGGTGGTAAAACGCCGCAGAATACGCGATACGCCCAGCGATTTTTTCAGCAGCGACTGATAGCTGTCTTCTTTGAATGCAATATCCTCGATACTGGCCGAACTGTAGCCATAGCGGGAGCAGGCGGCAAGAAACGCCTGATACAACGTATGCGGCGGACGGATCGCCATTCGGGCATCCATCATAATCCGGTGCAGATGCTGTCCGGCCAGCTCACGGCGGGCTCTGGCGGTCTCTGCTGTCGGCATCGGTAATGGTACTGGAGGCAGGAAATGAATGGAGATCGGCGGAAACATCCGGTATTTGACCACGCCAGCCAAGCGGCTCAACGGGGTAAACTCCGGCCCTTCCAGTCGTACCGGAACCACCACGGCACCGGCGCGTGCTGCCACAAACGCGGCACCACTGTATATTTTCATCAATGAACCGGTGACAGTAATGCGCCCTTCCGGAAACACCACCACCGGACGCCCCTGTTCCACAATACGGATTAGTCGTTTGAGCGCCAACGGCTTGGTGGGGTCCAGCGGCACAAAGTCAATATAGTGCTGAAGCCAGCGCATAAACCAGCGCTCAGAAATGTGGGAATAGATGGCAAATACCGGTTTGACGTTTACTGGCAGGAACAGCACCAACAATACGCCATCGAGAAACGAAACATGGTTCGGGGTAATTAATAACCTCGAGTGTTGGGAAAAAACCTCGTCACCGGTAATACGAATACGGTACAGATGCCGTAATAACCAACGTAAAAAGGTAAAAATCATCCCACCTCCTTATGTAATAAACGACATGACCTGAATTGGAGTTGCCGTATACGTGATGGTTCAAAATGGATTAGGCAAATAACGAACGGCTCAAAATACTACAGCTACTTGATAGTCACCATAATAAACAGAGAAAAGGCGCTGAATAACGCGCCCAACCCGGCGCAACCAACTTTGCGCTTGTCCTGACTTTGGCGCGTCTATCTGCCAGTATTGATGGCCTACGCTTGCTTGCCGTTATCATGTAAATAAGTACCGACAAAAAAAAACCTACGCATCTGCGTAGGTTGGTGCAATTTGAATGGTCCAATGTGATGAACACATCGATTTGTCACCCATCAATACCTCTGGGACTTAGTACTCTAGAGAGAGTCATCGTAATTCACTAGCGCATAATCGAAAGATAACTGCTCGAAGTGCAACCAACTGTAAAATTATACTGAATCATGTAATAACCAACCTGTAACGCCGGATAATCTACGGCCTGATTTACCATGACATTGACAGGATACTTACTGAAGTTGCGATCCCAACCCCTTGCAGTAACGGATTTTTTTCGTGACACTGCACAGAGCGGCACAACGTCATAAACGCTTTATTCAGGTTCGTTCAACCCTCAACACAGAAATAACCCGGGAAGACATAATGGCTACGATTAAGGATGTTGCCAAACTGGCAGGCGTATCAGTAGCTACGGTGTCGCGTGTCATCAATCACTCGCCGAAAGCCAGTGAGCAGGCTCGTAGCGCGGTATTCGATGCCATGCAGCAGTTACAATACCATCCGAATGCCAACGCCCGTGCGCTGGCCCAGCAATCCACGGAAACACTAGGGCTGGTCGTGTCTGACGTTTCCGACCCCTTCTTCGGCAGCATGGTGAAAGCCGTAGAACAGGAGGCCTACCGTACTGGAAACTTTCTGCTGATTGGTAACGGTTATCATATTGCCCAGAAGGAGCGTCAAGCCATTGAGCAACTGATTCGTCACCGCTGTGCGGCGTTGGTGGTCCATGCCAAAATGCTGCCGGATGAAGAACTGGTGCAATTGATGCAGCAAATTCCCGGAATGGTGTTGATTAACCGCATTCTGCCCAGATTTGAATCCCGTTGCGTGGCGCTGGATGACCGCTACGGTGCCTGGCTCGCTACCCGCCATCTGATTCAGCAAGGACACCGCCAGATTGGCCTGCTTTGTTCCAATCACCCGATTTCCGACGCGGCTGACCGTTTGCTGGGGTATAAAGACGCGCTGGCAGAAAACAGTATTCCATTCGATGAGCAGTTGGTTGCCTACGGAGAACCTGATGAAACCGGTGGTGAACAGACGATGACGGAACTGCTGGTACGTGGTAAACCCATCACTGCCGTGACCTGCTATAACGACCCGATGGCGGCTGGCGCACTATCAGTGCTGAGCGATAACAGCATCGACGTACCCCAGGATATTTCGCTGATAGGCTTTGATGATGTCCTGCTGTCGCGTTATTTACGTCCCCGGCTTACCACCATCCGTTACCCGATTACCACCATGGCGACGCAGGCGGCCCAAATGGCATTAGCGTTGGCCAATAACACGCCGTTACCCAACGTGATCAACCTGTTCCACCCTACGCTTATCCGCCGTCATTCGGTAAACAACCTGACAGTGGCTAAAAAAATATCAAACCCCTAATGAAGTCATAGCCTGATGGTGTAAACCGTACTGATCTATTTGGATCATCCGCGAAGAAACAATCTGCGCCATGCCCTACACTAATTTACCTTGAAAAATAGGAACAGAATCAAACAAATAGCCATCAAATTCTGGGGCATCAGCGTCTGAAATCTCCATTAAGGTTTTTTTGACATTTTCCAGGTGCTGCCACATGGTCTGATAAGCGCCGGTCACGTCACGGCGACGCAACGCCGCAAGAATGAGTTGATGATCCGCCAGCCATTTCAGACGATATCCCTGTGTGCCAACATGAATATACAGTTGCTGCCAGATAGGACTCTCATCACGGCACGACCAAATATTGCTCACTGTTTCCAGCAACATCTGATTTTGGGTGGCCCCGGCGATTTGCAAATGGAACATTTTATCAAAATCGCTACAGTAATCGTTTTTGGCGACGGCCGCCTGCTCCTGCTCCAGCGTATGCCGCAGGTTTTCGATATCCGCCCGGGTCGCCATACGAGCGGCAAATGCCGCAATATTACTTTCCAGTAGCTGACGCGCTTGCAGCATTTCAAACGCCCCAATACGGTTCTGCACACCAGAGGACGCGTCTTCGTCAGATGGAATACACAGCACATAGACGCCAGACCCCTGGCGGATATCCACGGTGCCTTCCAGTTCCAGCATCAGCAGCGCTTCACGCACAATGGTACGACTGACGCCATAGGTTTCCGCGATATTTCGCTCAGGAGGAAGACGTGACCCAATGGGGTATTTTCCCTGCCGGATCTTCTCTCTCAGATCACCACCGATTTCCTGGTACTGCTTTCTTTCTTGCAGAACTACGACCTTTGTCACGCTTTCACCCTAAACGGCAGAGAATTAAACACCGCTGTTGCCCCGGCAATGCAAGGCCAGATACACAAACGCGGACCAGGATATTCACCACCGGTCTGCGTCTTACAGCAACAATCGGGTCAGTTTACCAAACTCAGCGCCTGATCGAGCACTTTTGCACCGTTTAAGGTGCCATAAGCAACCGAGTCAATCACCGCGATGGGAATATGATACTCATCGGTCAGTTTTTTGTTCTCATTGAGCTTAAAGCGCACTTGCGGCCCCAGTAATACCACCACAATATCATTGCTGTATTCTTGCAATTCATCCCGCAGATTTTGTTCAGGAATAGCGTAAATTTTATATTCCAGTCCACGGGCGACCACCTCTTTCTCCATCTTGGTCACCACCAGCGACGTCGACATCCCCGCGGAACAGGCCAGCACAATACGTTTCATAATTGTTCCCCACTATTTGTCTTCATCATCCAACGTTACCTCCAACACCCGCGAGTCACGCACTTGCCTGAACCAGCCAGCCGATTTTTTGGGTCTCCGCTGCCGATCTTGATCCAGATCGATCTCTATCAACCCATACCGGTTTTTGAACGCATTCATTGGCGATACATTATCAGTAAAGGCCCACAACATGTAGCCGCGACAATCTGCCCCTGCTTCCCGCGCCTTAAGTGCCCAATATAGATGTTCAGCAATAAAGGCGATGCGGTAATCATCCTGTACCACACCAGAGCTGTCTTTGAACTGCCCTTCATTTTCAATACCCATACCATTTTCCGCCACGAACCAGGGGATATTGCCGTACTCGCTCTTCAGCCGCATCGCCATGTCATAAATAATTCTGGGATTGATTTCCCAACCGCGTGATTTATTCATACGACGGCCCGGTAGTTCAAAAGGCTCATAGTAGTAAGCCGGGTGGAATGGCGTATTTTTATTCCACTCCCGGCTGGGGGCTTTCACCCGGTGCGGGTAATACAGATTAATGCCCACTTCATCCACAGTGTTGTCACGAATAATCGACAACTCTTCGGTGGTGTAATCCCACTGAATTTGATGTTTTTCCAGCAGATCCATCAGCTCCGGCGAATATTCCCCCTTCAGAGCCGGGTCCAGAAACACCCGGTTGTAAAACAAATCGTAGAGACGCGCAGCCTCCACATCATGTGCCGCACTGGAGCGCGGATAAGTCACTTCCGGATTAAGAATTACGCCAATACTGCCGCCTTGTTGGTGATAGCCCTTCTGGCGGAACAACTGCACTACTTTAGCCGTTGCCAGGTTTTTATGGTGATTCCACTGCATCCAGGTGTGGGTGTTTTGCTCATAGGGGTAACGCAGCGCATCCAGATAGATGCGGGTCTGGACGACGATCGGTTCGTTAAAAGTAAACCAGCGTTTGACTTTACCGGCATAGCGGGCAAACACGGCTTGCGCATAAAGAACGTACCGCTCCACCACGTGTTTAGACGACCAACCCTGATATTTTTCAAATAGATAGGCGGGAAGTTCATAGTGCTCCAGGCACAACATTGGCTCGATGCCCTGCTGAAGCATCTCATCCAGCAGGTTATCGATATAAGTGGCGTACTCTTCGTCAACAATGCCGTTTTCATAATCCAGCATGAAGCGTGACCAGTTGATGGAAGTACGGTAATGCGTCAACCCCACCTGCTTCATTAAAGCCACATCTTCACGATAACGATGGTAGAAATCTGTGGCTTGCGCCGGGCCATAACCGTCATGCCATACCTGACGATCCTGCTTGTACCATAAGTCCAGATAAGAATCCTGGCCGTCCGTCTTGCCGCCCCAGCCTTCAGTTTGCCAAGCAGATGCGGCAGCACCCAGAATAAAATCAGACGGAATGGTGACAGATACCTTACTCATTACACCCTCTCTTGTTTAATTTTTTGCCGGATTCATCTCTGCGGCTTCAGCCTCTATCTGTGCCAATTCCGCACGCCGTGAGGCCACTTTGACAAACGGTAGATAGATCAGCGTGGCAACCACGATACAGACCATCTGAGTGGCAACCGCTCCCATTGAACCGGCGGTAGACAACCAGGCATTGATGATCGGTGGCGTGGTCCAGGGCACCATTACCACCGCCTTACCGGCAAACCCCATACTAGTGGCAAAGTAACCAATAGTGCCGGTCACTAACGGTGTAATAATAAAAGGAATAGCCAGAATCGGGTTAAGCATGATCGGCATACCAAATATCACCGGCTCGTTAATATTGAACACACAGGGCCCGAACGAAATCTTGGCGATCTCTTTCATCTCTCTGCGTTTAGAAGCCATCATGACCGCCAGCAGCAGGCCGATGGTCAACCCGGAGCCACCGATACTCATATACACATCCCAGAATGGCATGGTAATGATATTGGGAATTTCCTTCCCTTGTTCGAATGCGGTCATGTTGACCGCAATGGCCCCCAACAACAGCGGTTCACGAATCGGTTTGATCATCTGGTTACCATGAATACCGATAACCCAGAACATCTGCGCCACAAACATCAGAATCAGCAGACCTGGCAAGCTTTGTACTACGGCTTCCAACGGTTGCTGTACCACCTTATAAATGGCGTCATACAGGTACATCCCCGTAACAGCATGGAACACAAAACCAAATGTGGCGATCACTGTCACGGTGATAATGGCCGGGAACAAGGCGGAAAAAGAGGCAGAAACATTAGGTGGAACACTGTCCGGCATTTTAATCTTCAGCCAGTCCACTTTCTCCAGCTTTGAATAGATTTCCACGGAAAGAATGGCAATAAACATCCCGAGAAAGAGGCTTTTTGTATCAGAGAACTGCTTGGCCAGCACATCTTTCACCGCTATCGTCTGACCATTGACCACCATGTCAATAGTGGTCGGCGTGATAGAGACAAGGCAGATCACTGCCAGCAGTCCGGGGAACAGACTCCGGGAACCATTGATGCGCCCCAGTTCGATACCGATCAGGAACGCCGCACCAATGGTGAGAAAACTCAGTGTCGCGTAATTGATCCCACTCATAATCGGCTTTAACGGCGCCAAAAACGAAAACATAGCAAAGCTGGCCAATCCGTTTCTGGGGTCGAGCACCATGTTGGAGATCAACACCGAAAAAGCACCAACAATGATCACCGGCATTAAAGTAATAAACGACGCCTTAATGGCCATGATATATCGCAGGCTATTGAACTGATTGGCAAAGGATCCTAAAGAATCGATCAGTTGGTCCTTAAATGACATAACACCACCTCTTGATCATCATATTGTTATATCGCGGGTTTGATTGCCCCACAGATGGCCGTTACGCGCAGAGAGTGGACTACAGGTTCGCGCCTTTGCGTTTGGCATACCAAAAATAAAACAAATGAATAATTTTTCTGTGACATTGTTCTCACAAGCCAATATTGGAATTCCAATACCATGAGTTACGTTAATTTTGGCATACCAAGAGAGTAAATAATGGCAACAAGCCGACGATCTGCTGGAAGCCAACCATTAAGGAAAACCTGGGATACCATTTCCAGCCACACGGATAGCGCGGCGAATTCCGGCGGTTTAACTTACCAGTACGACAGCAAATCTGGGGATGGTCACGGCTATCCGACGCCCCTTGTGTTAGAATGAGGGATCTTAGCGATAAACCTAAACAGGTGAATTTCCATGATTACCATGCTTGATGTGGCCAATCACGCGGGGGTTTCCAAAGCCACGGTCTCACGGGTGCTCAACGGCACTGGGCAGGTCAGGCAAAGCACGCGGGATATCGTGTTCAAATCAATGAAAGAGTTGGGTTATCGCCCCAACTTTCTGGCCCGTTCGCTGGCAAATCGCCGTTCCAACAGTATTGGTCTGGTAGTATCCAATTTCGATGGTCCTTACTTTGGCCGCCTATTGCGCCGTGCCGCAGAATTGACAGAAGCCAGTGGCAAGCATTTGATCGTCACCGATGGGCATGACACACCGGACGATGAATTACAGGCGATTCAACTACTGACCGATCGCCGCTGTGACGCCATTATTCTCTACACGCGTCATATGTCTGACGAAGAATTGATGACGTTACTGAAGAACGCTACCGTACCACTGGTGGTGATCAACCGTGACCTCCCGCTGATGCGCGAACGCTGTGTATCCTTTGAACAGCAACAGGCGGTATTTCAGGTGGTGGATTACCTGGTAAAACAGGGTCATCGGGAAATTGCCTGTATCACCGGGCCGATGCAAACCCCTACGGCACAGACGCGCCTGGCGGGCTATCGACAGGCGCTGGCATTCCACCAGATCAAGTTCAATCCGCAGTGGATCGCCAATGGCGACAGTACCGTATCCAGCGGCTATCGCGCCGCCCAAGAACTACTGGCCCGCAATATCAACTTTACTGCACTGTTTGCCAGCAATGACGACATGATTGTCGGCGCGATGAAGGCCTTTATCGAAGCGGGCAAACAGCTGCCGCAGGATCTGTCTCTGTTTGGATTTGATGATGAACCTAACGCGGCTTACCTGCATCCCTCCTTGTCTACCGTTTATCTGCCGATAGAGGAGATGATCAGCGCGGCCATCACACAAGCGCTGAAGCTGATTGCCGAAGAGGACGTCAAACCACTTTCCCCATTCACCGGGGAACTGAAAATCAGGGAATCGGTGCTACCGGGTCCCTACGCTTCAGACCCCCGACAATCAATGACAAACCACCATCGGCTTTAACCCGCATTCAGGTATAGCGACAAATCATCGCTATACCTGTTCATTAGCCCGAGACGCTCTTCACTATTTGCCCCTAATCCACACCAGAACGATGTGCAGATGAATATCCACCAGCCGGAACGAGTAACGTTCAATGTCGGCCAAAACCAGTGGCAGAGAAATAACCGGCATACCATACAGAGTGGACAGCAGCTATGTTGTCTTGAAATAAAGAATGGCGATCGGTGGTGATGAATATCCGTCGTTAATGGGTGAAGTTCTGCGGGAACAGAGCACGCAGAGCGACCTCATCGCGTTCACTCTTGAATTGCACATCTTTACCCACTGCGCGGGCGCGCCCAACAGCAGGGCGGCTATCAATATGTTTAAACCAGCGGGCCAGATTAGGAAACCGTTGCAGCGCTTTGTCGTCAAGAACCATTGCAACGCGATCTATCCAACCCCATGCCGCCATATCGACAATGGTATAGCTGTTGCCTACCATGAACTCGCGATTTTTCAGATGCGCATCGAGGATCGCGTAATGACGTTCTGCTTCACGGCGGTAGCGATTAATCGCATAAGGAATCGGTTCTGGTGCCATGCGCTGGAAATGTACAGATTGCCCCGAAAAAGGGCCTAATCCAGTGGCAATAAACATCAGCCAGGATAACAACGCGCCCCGATCCTCAGGCTGGCCAAGGAAACTCGTCGTCTTTTCGGCAAGATACAGCAGAATTGCATTAGAATCGAAAACGACAGTGCCATTGTCGTCAATGGCGGGTAATTTTCCATTCGGATTGATTTGGCGAAAAGCGGGCAAATGCTGTTCGCCTTTGAGGGTATCGACCGGGATGAGCTCGTAAGGTAGACCACTTTCTTCCAGAAAAAGAGCCACTTTCATTGGATTCGGCGTGGGATGAAAGTAAAATTTTAACATTTTGTTTTCCTTGAATCATAACAGCATCTAACTGACAAAAAGTGCGGGTTAACTGACGTCTCGCGGCGGATTTTCCCGGTGTTGTTATCCGATGGATAGTTATCCGATGGATAGACCGTCAAAATCCGAGGCATCATGGCGTTCAGCAAGCTGCTTGCCAGGTTCTCCCCTGGTTTTATTGACGATACTCCCACGCTTAACCGCAGGACGTTCAGCAATTTCCAGCGCCCAGCGCAGCAGATGTGGATAAGATTTCACATCCAGAAATTCGCCAGCCTCATATTGCAGCCCTTGAACCAAATTACCGTACCACGGCCAAATGGCCATGTCGGCAATCGAATACTCATCGCCTGCGATATAGCGATGATCTTGCAGTTGCCTGTTGAGTAGATCGAGCTGACGCTTGACCTCCATGGTGAAACGGTTAATAGCATATTCAATTTTGACAGGAGCATAGTGATAGAAGTGACCAAACCCGCCCCCCAGATAGGGTGCTGCGCCTTGTAGCCAGAACAACCAGTTCAGTGCTTCGGTACGGGCGGCAAGGGATTGCGGCAGAAAATGGCCGAACTTCTCGGCGAGATAAAGCAGGATGGAGCCTGACTCAAAAACCCGTATGGGCGGCGTTGCTGAACGATCCATCAGCGCCGGTATTTTAGAATTGGGATTCACAGCGACAAAGCCACTTGAGAACTGCGCCCCCTCACTAATCGCAATCAGGTGAGCATCATATTCCGCCCCTTGCTCCCCCAGCGCCAACAATTCTTCAAGCAGTATAGTGACCTTCTGACCATTGGGCGTGCCCAATGAGTAAAGCTGCAACGGATGTTTGCCAATGGGCAAGGTGGCCTCATGCGTAGCACCTGCCGTAGGGCGATTAATGTTCGCCCAGCTACCGCTGCTTTCACTATCCCATGTCCAGACCTTTGGTGGTTGATAATTGTTATCTGCCATTGTGATTTTCCTGTTCAGCGAAAAAATAGATGAGAGTGAGAAGATCATCATATTCGCACGTCATTAGCGTGATGCAAGCAGGCAATAACGATCTTTTTGAGTGGTTAGGGGAGCGTATGCTACCTGGCGGTGACAGGCTGGAAATTTGTTGGCAGACACACTACACGCCAATTATCATTATTGGCGCACGTTCCAGAGCAATACACCGGTTATTAAATCCGGAACGGAGCGACGATGACTATCTGGAGAAGCCGTTCCCCATGCTCAGCAAGGTTTTTTCCTATCTGAGTTTGTTGGATCAAGTGTGGGGTTATCAGCATGAAGGATATGAACAGACTGTAAATACGCGCGTTAAAATCCCACAAGTTGAGTCTGGAATATCGTCAGCGTAAGGAAAGGTGCATAAATGTAAAATAATCCTTTTTATTTGGTAATGATTCGAAATATTATTATGCGAATCATTATCATTAACATAAAAGGATTGTGCTAATGCAATATAGTCGTATTGCCAGCGTTATTGCTTTAATTCTATGCAGTAACACCGCACTGGCAAAAGAAGAAACCATCACCGTTAATGGCAACATACTGGGTGACTCCGGGGCCGACGAAGTAAAAACCTGGCCCGGAAACCGTACGGTGATTACACAGGAGCAACTGCACAAAGACGCAAACCGGACACTGGATGATGCCTTGCAGCGCGTGCCAGGGGTAAAAATTCAGGATGAAACCGGAACCGGGATTTTACCCCAGATTTCGGTTCGCGGTCTCTATGACAGCCGTAGCGGTCGCACCCAGATTCTGCAAGATGGCATCCCCTTGGCGCTAGCGCCTTACGGCCAAGAGGGAATGTCACTGTTCCCGGTTAGTTTCTCCACTATCGATCGTATTGATGTGGTGCGTGGCGGTGCCGCCGTCCAATACGGCCCTAACAACGTTGGCGGTGTGATTAACCTCATCAGCAAACCGATCCCGGTGGCGTGGGAAAATGAGATTACTGAACGGGCGACTTTTTACGGACACGGGAAAAATCTCTGGGATACCTACCTGCGTACCGGTGGAATGGTCAATGACGATTTTGGTTTGCAGGTGGAACTAAACCAGGTCAAGGGGAACTCCTTCCGCGACCATAGCGCCAGTAAAGTCCAAAACTACCACCTGCGCGGCCTGTGGAACATCAACGAAGACACCACTCTTGACCTTTCTTATCAATATTACGATGCACATGCCGATCTGGCTGGCGCACTGACTACCGCAGACTACAATGCCAATCGCCGCCAAAGCACCCGCCCCTGGGATGATTATGATGGGCACACCAAGCGCTACAGCGCGGTCTATAATCAGCAACTCGGTTCGCTGGGCTTTATCGACTCCGCCGAGTTGAACTGGATGTTTTTCGGACATGAGTCTGACCGCGACTTTCATGTGGGCATGAGTCGCGTCTCCGGCCAGACCTGGAATCCGTCTTTGCCAGCCGATGTTGTGCAAAACTCGCCGCGTAATTTTAAAGTCTGGGGTACGGAACCCCGTCTGAGCCTGAATATTGATGGTGACAATGTGAACCAGCAATGGATCCTCGGCACCCGTTTCATCCAGGAAAAAATAGACTATCAGGTGAACCAACGCACGCTGGCAACCGGCACCACCACCACCACCCGTGACTGGCATTTTGATGACAAAGCCTGGGCCGGTTACATCAGTAACGCGGTAAAACTCTTTGACGATAGTCTGACCATTACCCCAGGTATGCGCTATGAGCACATTAGTGAAAAGTACCGGGATAGTGTTTCCGGCTTAAATACGTCCGCACCTGATGAACAGTGGTTGCCTGGTCTAACCCTCGGCTACCAGATGACGCCAGCGTGGTTTCTGTACGCCAATGCACAGAAAAGCCTGCGCCCGGCACAGGCCACTCAGATAGTTAAAGGCGGCGACGTAACGTCTGAACTTTCCTGGAACTATGAAAGTGGCGTCCGTTACACCCCAGCGCCGAATATCAGCCTGAATGCCGGTCTGTATCGTATCGATTACAACGATCAGGTTTCCTATAACAGCACCAATGATACGTATGAAAATATCGGCAAAACACGCCATCAGGGGATTGAGCTGGAAGGTTATTGGCAGCCGCAAGTTGTTCAGGGCCTGAAGCTGCACGCCGGTTATGCTTATCTTGATGCAGAACAGATGAACGGACAGTACAAAAACAACGAAGTGCCTTACGCTTCGCGCCACCAGATTACACTTGATGGTAGCTATGAATGGCGTGAAACCACGTTTACACTAGCTGGTTACTACTTCAGTAAATCCTTCTCGGATACGGCTAACACGGTTAATGAAAATGCCAACGGCTCGGCGGGTGAAATGCCATCCTACTGGGTATGGAATGCACAGATTAGTCGCGACCTGTGGAAATCCGGACGAAACCTGCTCAGTGGTTATGTCAGTGTGAACAACCTGTTTGATGAAGACTACTGGTTTAGAGGCATTGACACCAGCCCATGGGGACAACAACCTGCGCCAGGCCGTTCGGTGACCGTTGGACTGAGTTATAAGTTCTGACCGAGGTCTTAATACAGCCAGCCCGCTACGGGCTGGCCTTATTACTGGAGCGTTAGAAAGAATAAGCCTGAGTAATCCACGCCGGTAAACTCTCGATAAAAGGCCACCAGATCATTGTGCGGATCAACATCCGCAAAGTGCTGTGGGTGGAAAAACTTCGCCATCGCTTCAAGCGCAATCACGTTAAAAGGGCTATCGTAGAATTGATGATAAATCGCCATCACCTTCTTATCTCGCACCGCTTTGAGAACCGAGAACCCAGTGCGAGTCATCAGGTGCTGAAGTTTCGGTAACGCAGTTTCTCGTGATGCCTCATAACCCAAAGGAACCGCGAGCGATTTACTGCCGCGCTGGCTCCAGTCTGCCCCGCTCAGCAGATAATAGTCCGGATTGTCCGTAATCAATTGCTCGACGTTAATATCCGCCCCTTGCTCGGGAACCTTATTTTCGACAAGATTACGTCCGCCTGCCGCCGTGATAAATTGTCCAAAACTGTTGCGCCCAAAAACGGCGCAGCACATGTCGCCCGTCATACCGGCATGGTTCTCAAATATAACACCTGGCCACTGCGTCTGAGGGATCTGAGCAATACGACGCTGCACACGCTCAAGCAACTGCTGGTAGCGCGTGATAAAGCGTTGCGCATTTTGTGGCTGCGCAAAAACCTGGCCAAGCAGACGAATACTGGCCAAGGTGTTCGTCAGCGGCTGATGCCTGAAATCAATAAATATCACCGCAATACCACTTTTTTCCAGCAGTGAAAGTGTTCCGCTATCGCGCAGTCTGGGCAGCAGGCCAGTGTCAAAAACAATCAGATCAGGCCGTAAAAGAAGCGCACGTTCGACGCTGAAGCCACTGCGATAAGGATTATCAAAAACGGTAATTTTGCTCAGTTGTGGATAACGCTGCTGATAATGGCGTGCCATATCCGGCGCCCGGCGAATAAGTGAGTCGTCCCAGGCAACAATGTCGCTCAGAGGTGCGTCCGGGTGAATAATGTTCATCGCCAACAACATACGGCTATCGCCGAGTATTACCCGTGATACCGGCACATTAAGTGTTACTTTTCGCCCCGCCATATCCACTACCGTGAGCGGTGATGCGGTACTTAGCGCCGGTGACAACAACATCACCAATGAAATCAAAAACCAGATTGCTCTGTTCATCGTTATCTCATGTTAAAAAAGTGAATATCAGCACTATATATCTGTCATCCTTCACGTTGCCGGTGCGTTTTGGCCGCGTTCACGCCCAGAATCACTTACTGACGTAAGCTCGGCAACATTCATTCTCTCGCCACCGTCCCGCATCCTGAAATCTACTAGGCACAGGAAGAAAAAAACAGAAAATACGCCACCACAGGCGGGGGAATCAAGCTGGCCGACCCATCGTGCTATTGTCAGTCAATCCATATCATCTCTGGAGGGCTGTGCATCAGGAAATTCTGATGAGAAATATTCCAGGCATAGGCGCCAGCAAGACTGAATACCAGCCAGTCACCCGGTGCAAGTGCCGCAACAGGTTGCTGGCGAGCCAGCACATCCTTCGGCGTACACAGTTGCCCCACCATCGTCACCCGCTGGTTTTCGATCACCGCAGGCCGGTGTTCTCGTCTTAACACGGTGACAGGATGATCATGCCCCTGCGCGGCGGGCGTGCGAAAATGATGTGTACCACCATGGCCAATGGCAAACCATTCGCCTAGATTTTTCTTCACATCCAGCACTTCCATCACGTAATAACCACACCCTGCGCTAATATAGCGGCCACACTCAAAACGCAGTGTCAGATGTTGTGCATCGCAGGCAGCAATAGTGTGCGGTAAACGCGCACAAAAAGCAGACCAGTCAAAATGACGCGTCGGATCCTGGTAATTGATGCCGATCCCACCGCCGACATTAACCAGTTGCACCTCAAGCGCAAACTCGCGACACCACGCCTTTACCTGACGCAGATAGCACTGCATTAATGCAAGATGGCGCTCAACATCCAGCTGATGGGACATTAAATGGAAATGGAACCCCTTGAGCTGTAACCAGGAGGAAGCCTTCACGATACGTAAAGCCTGGGGAAGTTCGTCCACATCCAGCCCGAAAGGCGTGGGCTTGCCGCCCATCATCAAGCGCGTCCCCTCAATGCCCGGCAACGGAATGTTCATTCGGAGTAAAATACTTACCATCTGCTGCGTTTGTTGCGCCAACGCCTCCAGCCGGTTTAGCTCAGTAAGACTTTCGACATGAATGGCATCAATCTCATGGCGGACAGCCAGCTCCAGCTCTGAAGTCAGTTTTCCCGGCCCACCAAAAATCAACGGCCGACCCGGAACATGCTGCTTTAACCAGGCTAACTCACCGCCGGAGGCTGCCTCAAATCCATCCACCCACCTATCCAGCGTATTCAGGATGTGCTCGTCAGGATTGGCTTTCGCCGCGTAAAACAGCTCACAACCTTCCGGCAGGGCAGAGCGCATAGCTTGAATATGTGATCGTAGTGAGCCCAAATCATACACATAGCCGCAAAAGGGAACGGTACGGCTTTGCTGTAATTCACGCAGCTTCTGATAAACACGAGGCGTCATTGCCGGCTCCTTATCGGATGGTCCATCAAGGTATAATCAGCTAACTTATCAGCCCGCTGTAATAGCCGGGTACGCAGATTATTTTTCGAAGGGATAGGCGCGCCCGCCAGCATAGCGGCAACTTCTGGTTCCTGTTGCCATGTTTCCAGTTGCGCACTGAGCAAATCCCAGAGCTGTTGTTCAAGCACACGATCGCCGTCTGACAGATGAAAAATGGCCTCGGAAAGATGATTAATGAACAGGCAATAGGCGACGCGGTTCCAGCCTTTTTCCCGGGGATACCAGACCGACTGACGCGCACGCGCAGACATATCGGCCAGTTGGCTCTCCGGCCAGCATTCACTCACCAGTTTGGTGCCTTCCAGATCACGAACCCAAATCTGGGTTGGCAGATGGTTTTCAAATCCAACCAACACATTTTGCAGATGAGGCTCAAAAATAATGCCCTCAGCAAAGAAGGCGTGCAAAACTCCCGGTACTAACCGATCCAGATAGTGCGTCAGCCAGCGCAGACAAGCATCGTGATAAGGCAACTGGTGTTGAGACGCCAGTTGGCCAATCAACCTCCGGGTATGGTTCTCACCAGTCCTGTCAAACGCAAACAGCGCTGCGGCCATCTCCGGCTGGTAGCGTTCAAGCGTTGCTGGCGACAGATTTTCACGATAAAGAATCCCAAAGCACTCCTGAAGATAGCGTATCTCTTGCTGCTCTCCGGGTTTTGCCAGCGCACTGAAATCCAGGCTGCTGGCCGCCGGTTCGCGCATGATGTGAAAACCCGGTGTTTGTACTTCAAGTTTATCGAAATGAGTGGCTAACCGCTTACTGAGCGCAACGGCGCTTTCCAGTTCATACCAGGCGTTTTTACGCACGCAGTTAGTCAGGCGGACATGAATGGAACATTTGAGATACCAGCGCAGTCCTTCGCTATACAGTGTTCGTACCGATGACGTCGGCAGGAATTCCACGCCCCTCTCCCCCAGCGGGGTAATCGCGCCCTGACTAAGTGCGCGCTGATACAGAGGAGAATTGACGATATGGGTCACTTCCCAGGGATGGCAAGGGTAACAATGCGCCTCACCCGCCAACGACGTGAGCATATCGACAACCTCAGCGTTGCCGCCAAGTTGCCAGAAAGCCGGATCGACCTTGAACCAGTAAAGCGCAAACCGCGCCCCCACTTCAGGAGAACACGCCAGTAACGCTTGATGCTCCACGCCACTGCGACTCTTCGGGCTCGGATGCATGGGATGTCCCCACAACAGACTCTGCTCACTGCGGATATACCCCATCATCGCCGGTCTGGCAGGTTTACACTCCAGAAATGCCTGTGTTACCGCGATGCTGTTCTCTATCTGTTCCATCAGTTCCTGATTTACCGGTTGCTGCACCACGGCGGCCATTTCAGTTAACAGTAACGAAATCGCCTCGCGGCAGGTCATCACTCGCCATGGTTTGCCAAACTGCTTGATAAAAGGCGCGCTACCGTAATGCCCACGCCCCAGCAAACTCCAGCGTTCGGCTTTTATTGCCAGCAATTTCTGGCTGGCATGCAACATGATCAGAACGATATCCCCTCGCAGCATTTTACTGCTCAACGCCTGGGGAATATTGCCGTGAGAGGCCAGACACACCTCCCCTTGTGGTTGAGCAAATTCACGAATGTAACAGTTGAGTAGCGCAGTAAGACCAGCGTACTGCGCGGCATCCCGGGCCGGAGACGATGAAACCAGCGCCTGCGCCCCTTTTTCACGAACGGCGAGTAATGTTGACATACTGAGGTTCCTTAAACGGGGAAAGGAGGAAAAGCATCAGTGCCAGGCTTGCAGCGACGGCAGATGCGATATACGGAGTAGCAAAAGACCAGTGAGTACAGAGCCAACCTGCACACAACCCAGCCATCACGCCAGCCCATTTGCCCAGTGCATCCAGACGACCAAACCAGTGTCCGGCATCTGAGCATTGTGTTGCCTGGCTGATAAGTTGATTCATGCCGCTGTATCCCAACAGGATGCCGATCCCCAAAAGCGTACGGGCCGCCAGCAACGCGGGCGCGCTGTCCAGGACGTTATGCCAGATCGCCGATACCACAATCAGCGCATTGCCATACAGGAAATGCCGTGACGAGCTGGGAAAACGCTGCAACAACGGGAGCAACACCAGATAAAGCAGATGTGGCCAGCTGTAAAAGACGCCGATCCACAGCCCTTCGCCCAGCCACATTTTTGCGTAAGGTAAAAAGTAGGGAAAGGTCACCACCATGGTGAAATTAAACAGAAATTGCAGACCAAGCAGAGGAGCAAGGGGAAGCGCGGCGTACGATGCTTCACTCTCGGTTACCGACCGTGATACGGGTACTGTTTCACCCTCTGCAGGCAGAAACAGTGAGAGAACAAATCCACTGAGCGGCAATAGCGCCAGCCATAACCACAAACGCAGTGATAAATCAGGCCACTCCCCCAGTATCCAACCCAGTAGCGGTGGCGCACTAAGCAGAGCCAAACGCGCGGAGAATTGTGTCCAGTTCAGCGCCTTTGCCAATGACTCACCGCGCAGACTGACAGATAAATATCCATTAGCGGCGGCCAGCGTCCCTCCGGCAATACCTTGCAGCAACAGCGCGAAGATTAACCAGGGTAATGACGGTGCCATGCCAGCCATGACAAACGCGCACGTTAAGCCCAGCAGTGCGCGTTGTAGTGACAGTCGGCGGCCGTATTTGTCGGCGAATCGCCCCCACCAGGGGGCAGTTAACGCAGTCATAATCGTGGGCAGGCTAAATAGTCCTCCGATCCACTGACTGTTTTCGCCAATACCAAACGCATGCAACAACCGGGGAAGGAACAGAGGAACCCCCAGCACCGTGAAAGCCGCCAGAAAATGGCAGACCAGCACCACACCTAGCGTGGTTTGCATCACGCCCGCTCCCTGCGCAGGAAGTTAGGCCCACTCAGCCCATAATATTTATTGATATCCGCGGCCCCGGATGTTTGCTTGCTCAATAGGCTGCCACTCAACAACAGATATTTCACTGGCTGATAACGCGACGCAAACAACACCTCGCGAGCCAGACGCGTATCGCACCCGTCCGCGGCCAGACAGTCCAGCGTTTTCCATAACGTATCCTCCAGGGTCCGGTATCCCTGCTCCCGCACCAGAACGCCTTTGGCGGCCAGACTCTCCAGAACAGCGGCAAGATCGAGTTGCAATGTGATAGTGATAAACATTTGCGCCAGCGCCATTTCGTTATCCACACAGATGCGCTCGTCATGCAGTGCGGCAAGAGCGGGTGCCAGATCGGCTCGTGCGGCGGTGAAGCGTTCAGGCCATAGGCGCGCCGCGTCGTTATCCTTCATCACCAGTGACAGCGGTTCTCCGGGTCTGAAGCTGAGAATGGCATTTTGCTGGTTTGATTCCAGCGCGATACCATAGCGCAGCCACAGTGTCAGATGGACATCCGCCATTAACTGACAATACGCCTGCCACCACTGTGTCACGGTCGGCATACCTGACTGGCTCAGCATCAATTCAAGATATGACCGACCATCAGGCAGCGTGCTTCCCAGTGCGGCAACCGGCGCCAGGGTCTCTTTGCTTAACGGTCGGGGGTAGCGCCTGACCAGAAAGGCAAACCATTTTTCGTCGCCAAGATGGCCGCAAAACGACTCATCAACATGGCGAAAACGCCCCTGTAAGCGAGGATCTTGTTGCGCAAGCTGCGGTAGAATTTCGGCGAACCACTGTCCGTCATAGAGTGTGGAAGGCTTAATCAGACGGATATTCTTTTGTCCCAGCGTGCGCATCGCCAGCGGGATTTTGATGTGCGTATCCGGATAATCGGCCAGTTGAACCGTCCGCACAGACAACGTGGGATAGACAGTCAGCCAGGAAAATGGGGCCGCTACCACGCCGTTAGGTAGTGTGGGGCGTTGTTGCCAGGTCAAGGGATGAACCGGCATCAACTCATGACTGTGGCGTAAATTATCTGACAGCCCAACCTGGGTGAAATCAGGCCACCACGGCGGACGACGTTCCGGTCGCGTCAAGGTCAGACTGGCGCAGGGCACGGCCAGCCAGTGTAAGCGGAAAGGCCGACAAAACTCCGGCGCATACTGACGTAACTGTTCAACATCGAAACCGAATTTCGCCCGTGCCGTGGGGTAATAGGGATGATCGAGGTAACTTGCCAGTTGATCGGCATGCAACAAACGCTCTCCCCAGGTCATGTCATGGGGTTTGCGAGCCAGGGCATCATGAAGCGTCTGAAACGCCTCGCGGCATAATTCCCCCTGCTCGCAGGCGGCATCCGCCTCTTCCTGATAGCTGGCATACAGTTGCCGAGTTTCATCCTGATTATCCGGCATCAGCAAAGCCAACCAGGCACCATAACCCTGTTGCGATTGCCAATCGTCCTTGTTGAGAATTTGCCAGTCAGGCGCGACGGCTACCCAGGGTTGCATATAATCACTTTCCCGGACCAGAAGGCGCAGCGGCGCGTTCAGGTGAGCGTTATATAGCCAGTGTTCCCCATTTTCAAGACGCACTTCACCACGACTCAACACGCCGGAGACGTTCTCCCGCAGGCATGCATTGATGATACGTAGTGTGATGTAATCACGTTGATTCATCACGCGATCTCCCAGTGCAGGCTAGCCAGCGCCTTTTGGGTAAGCCTCTGCAACTGGTCAACGTCAGGCGCTTCCAGATACAGCACGCCCAGATAGTCCTTGTTGGAGTGGCTCAGCGCGATAGGCTCGCCCTGCGCTTTCAAACGACGGTAGTGCAGTCCCGGTAACTTCGCCGGCTGAGGGGCCGCAGATAATAGACCGCTGCGCTCGGCCACCAGATAGTGGATCAGTGCCTGTAATTGCGCAGGTTTTATGGTCGGGATCGGTTGACCAAGGTGAAGTTGCAGAATAGGGGTAAACCAACCGCCGGGCAGGATACGATCCAACAAGAACTCCCGCCCGTCGCCGATGCTGCGATAGTTAATTTCAACCAACACCGGGCCGTTTTCCGTCGCGATAAATTCGCTATGACACACGCCGAATCCAACGCCAAACTGGCGTAATTGATCCAGAGCCTGATCACGCCAGCGGACAGTGTGTTCTCCTTCCCAACGTGCCTGCATTTCCACAAAATGCGGCGGAGCGGAAAGTTCGACATCGAAACCACCGAGTGCCACCAGTTCATGACCATCGCCAAACGTTTCCAGAGTAAACAGCGGGCCTTGCAGGAATTGTTCAAGCAACCAAGTCTGACGCAACGGCAACACTGCAAGATGCTGATTAAGCATGTCACAATCCCGGATTAGCGAGACATCCATGGAGGCGACACCCTGGCTGGGTTTTATGACTAATGGCCAAGGCCAGGTGGGATCAGGAGTGTCAGTCGGTAATAGCTGTGCTGACCAGGCGGAGGGCAGTGACAGTGAAGCCAGACGCTGACGCATGCGCCACTTATCTTTTGCGGCATAACAGATCGGCCAGTTTTTAGCCGGCAGGCCAAGCGCGCTGGCCACAATTGCCGTGGACGTCTGAAGGTGATCGCTATTGGAAAACACCGCCGCCGGCGTCATCCCCTCTTCCGTCAACGCATCAAGGATGGCCAACGGATTAAAAACATCACATTCCAGGATCTGCACCTGACCTTCCAGTATCTGGTTATGCGCTCGATACTGATCGGTCACCAGGACGACCGGATATCCCAGTTGTTGCACGGCGGGGATAAAACCTTCGATCACGGCGGCATTGACGACGTGGCTGACTATCAAATAAGGAGATTTACACAGCATGTTGATACCTGTTTGATTGCAGAAAGGGTTAATGGAAGTCAGGAAGACGCTTTAATATCCTGCAAACGCTGTCGCAGAGTACGGAACAAGAATCCCCGATCCTCACCACACAGCCAGAGTTGAATACCAGCTTGCTGCCAAAAATGCTGCTGTTCAGGCGTGCGCGGATTGGCACAAAACGGGATGTCGGCATGTTTGCAGCGCGTGGCTATCTGGCGAATGCTCACCTCTACGTCTGGGTGATGAGGAGTGGGCCCCAGGCCAAGATCGAGCGCAAGATCAAGGGCCCCTTCCATGACCATGCTCACGCCTTCAATAGCAAGAATGTCATCTATCGATTCCACGCCAGCGCGGGATTCAATCATCGGAATGAGCAACACCTGTTCATTGGCTTGCTGGATGTAATCGGGGAGCGACCGTGTGCCGAAACCAGTGACCGTCCCGCCGGTAATACCGCGCCTTCCCCGAGGTGGGAAACAGATGGCATCACGTAAGGCCCGAACCTGTTGCCCTGTTTCCGTGCGGGAGAGAACAATCCCGTGAGCCCCCATATCCAACACTCGCCCAACTTTATCCAGATCGTTTACCGTTAACCGAACCAATGGCGCACAGCCATTGAGTTGCGCTATTTGAATACAGTGTGAAAGCAACGTTTCGTTATGAGGGAGATGTTCCATATCCAGAATGACAAAGTCATACCCGGCGCAGGCAATCATTTCAACCAAAGTGGGATGGGAGACCGAATTCAAAATACCGAAAAGAGGATGCTGTTGTTGCAACCGATCTGAGAGTAAATACAGTGCTGGCATAATGATTTAAATGCTAATGATAATGGTTACCATTAAGAATATCATTAATGAATTGTATCTTTCATGTTTTTTTATTTTAAAATATAAAATAGTTCTCTCATGAATATCTTCATTCTGAACAAATCCTGACTTCTCAGGTGATTCCGTGGGTAGGCCAGGGCGAGGACGGATGAGTGCCGTCATATCCTTCTCTTTATTAACGTAAAAAAGAGTGCGGCCCGCCATCAGGGAAAGGCCTGACTCAGCGATATCTCAGGCCAGCGGCCCACCCAAAACCGTGCCACACAACCCGTCAATAATATGTTCGCCGGTTTCCTGCCGCAGTTCTTCATACCATGCCTGAGTCTGTGGCATCTCTTTGCCGTGGGTGATATCACAGCGTTTACGGGCTTTGAGCACCAAATCCCGTACACGTTCACATCGCTGTTGTTGATAATTCAGCAGGGCTGATTCGATGCGGTCATGAGACGCCAGTACCTGCCCCAGGACGACGGCGTCTTCCATCGCCGCACACCCACCTTGCCCGATATCCGGCGTGGTACTGTGGCCGGCATCCCCCAGCAGCGCAACCCGGCCACGAACCAATTGATTGAAAGGGTCGATATCGTGAATTTCAATCCGATTGGTAGTTTGCTGGTCAATCCGCTCAATCAACTGCTGTACCGGCAGGCACCATCCAGAGAAATAACGTTGCAGATCCTGACGTACACTCTGGCGATCTTCCGCTAACCCTTTTGGTAACGGCACATCAAAAAAGAAGTAAAAGCGGCCATCGGCTACCGGCATCAGCGACACGCGCTTACCCTCCCCCACAAACGTGGTCCACTGGTCGGCGGGAGCAATGGTTTCATCAATCGGCACCAGTCCGTTCCAGTTAACATACCCGGCGTAACGGCGCTCCGGCGTGTACCCCAGCACATAAGGTCGAATGACGGAGTGAGTGCCGTCAGCCGCAATCAGAAAATCACCATGCGCGACACTACCGTCGCTGAAATAAGCGCTGACGCCGCCAGCGTTTTCCTCAATACGGTTGACGCGTTTACCAAACTGCACCGATTTGCGTCCCCAGAAATCCAACATCTGCCCCTGTAATTCCGCCCGGGCCACTGGACAAGGACGTTCTCCCACCCGATTCACCAGTGGCTTCAGACTGAAGCGAGTCATGATCCGTCCTTGTTGGTAATCCTGATACGCGATGTAGTGCATCGGACCGCCACAACGGTCCATGATGTCGCCCATGCCTAAATGGTTCATGCACTTCACACCATTAGGCCAGATGGAAATGGCTGCACCCACCGGTTTAATTTCCGCCACGGCCTCAAAGACATCACAAGCGATCCCAACTTTTTTCAGCGCTACCGCCGCACACAATCCGCCGATACCGGCACCAATCACCAGAGCTTTCATTTATCCCCCATTTGTTGCCGTTTCAAGTACAGCAATTTGTGTGCCAATCCTTTACCCTGACGCACCCGCCACTAAGTTAACTGATCCATCAGCGCACTGGCTGATGCTTATAAATCAATGACTAATCGCGACGAATGACTACGAGAGCAGCACAGCGCAATGTGTTGAGCCGAGCCGGATTTTTCTGCGTCAGATTGCACGGTATCACGGTGATCCGGAGTACCTTCCCTTACGGCGGTCAGGCAGGCGCCACAAATCCCCATTTCGCAGGAAAGCGGCACCGCTACATCATTTTCCAACAACACGGCGGCAATGGTTTTATCTGACGGCACTCGGAATGAACGACCGGAGGATGCCAGCTCAACGGTGAATTCGCTGTCCGTCGCTGTTGCGCTGTCCGCCACAACCGGCGGACAAAACGCCTCATGATGGATCCTATCCTGTGGCCAGTCGTGAGCTTGTGCCTGCTGGATCACCTGCGCCATAAATCCTGACGGGCCACACACATATAAACGCCGATGACTCGCCCCCGCATACAGGCTTTTCGGTAGTGTCTGGCGTGGACTGTGCCCTTCGTTTCCGCACCAAATCTGGCATTCACCATGACGAAAACCTCGCTGTAGACGATCACGAAAAGCAATGGCACGCCGATGTTTAACAAAATAGTGCAATTCGAACGGCGTAGCGGCCTGATCCAGCGACTCCGCCATGGATAACAGCGGAGTAATGCCGATTCCCCCCGCCAGCAACAGATAACGTTTAGCTGGCACCAGGGCAAACTGGTTACGCGGGTAGGACACGCTCAGGTGCTGCCCCACGCGTAATGACTCATGCACATAGCGGGAGGCGCCACGAGAAGCCGCTTCGTACCGGATGCAGAGCAGATAATGGTCGCGATCCGCCGGATCACCGGCCAGCGAGTATGGTCGCTGGATACCATCAGCCAGGTGAACATCAATATGGGCACCCGCTTCAAATGCGGGCAGCGGCTGTTCGTCCGCCGATACCAGCCGCAGCGCCAAATTGCCTTCCCCCTGGCGGAAAAGAGCATCAACCACCACATTCAACATTGGCATACTCCCCTCTTACACCAGAAAAAACGCACCGAAACCCAGTCGTTTTAGACCACGTCGGTAGGCAATTGAGCTGCGATCCGCCGGAATATGCGCTTCCAGTGTCAGGTCGAGCGGAAGATGCTCCGGCCGCTGGCTTTCCACCATCGTTCGGTCCTCCTCAAACACCCGTCGGTTAAAGGCATGAACCTCCTCTACCGGAATATGCAGATCAAAATTGCGGGCTATCGGCACAAACAGACACGTTTTGCGCGCGGATACCGGTGAGGCGGCATTCATGATCACCAGACGCCCTTCATCCGGAAAATGAATGGTCAGTGTGGCGGTAAACGGCAGGTGCATCTCGAAATGGCGCAACCAGGTAAACCCCTCAGGCGTCTGACATCCCGAACCATGAGCAAAGTTGGACATCGAACTCACATAATCGGCATTGAATCCGTAGGGGGTTTCCAGCGTTTGGTAATCCGGCACCTGTTGATTATTCGGATCAGCGAAAGTGTCAGTGTGCACCCAGGCGAAGTGCGCCACATCCAGAAAACCTTCAATCTGGCGTCCGGCAAAACCGGCGATATGAAAAGAGGGACAGACAATCTGTTGAAAGCCGTCATCATCCCAGTGCGGCATCAGCGGTAGGGCCGGCAGAATGCCATCCGGCGGATCCATACACACCCACACCAGGCCATACTGTTCTCGTGCTGCGAAGGTCAGCAGATTCAATTTGGGCGGAATCGGCAGGTCCGGGCTGGCTGGCACCCGATTACAACGTCCGCCCTCTCCAAATCGCAACCCATGGTAAGGACAGACAATCCCCTGCCCGTCAGACGACCCCATACTGAGCGGCACCCCGCGATGCGGACAGATATCCCGTGCCGCCACAATATCGTCCCCGGCACGGTACACCACTAATGGCTCATCCAGCAGCGTGACCGACATAGGCGCTGGACCAACCTCTGCCGCCAGCGCCACCGGATGCCAGTAACGGGCCAGACGATACCAGTCATCAGACGCAAAGGAGCAATTGGCGGGGAGATTCAGCGTTACCTTCATAAACATCACCTTTCACACAGAGACGGATCAGGCTGATATCAACCCGCCATCAGCCAGAACAATAAATGGGTAATGTTATTGTGGATAACAAGAAGTGTTGCAGTCCATAATAGTTTTTTAACATATTCGCTGCAAAAATTCGTACAGGTAAATCTATGGATCCCTTGTCCCGTTTTTCCCATTACTTCATGGCGGTGGCCACTACGGGCAGTTTGCGTAAAGCTGCCGAGGTGCTGCATGTCTCCAGCTCCGCCATCAACCGGCAGATTCTGATGGCAGAAGAGAAGATGGAAACCCCGCTGTTTGAAAGGCTGCCCAGTGGATTGAGACTCACTTCCGCAGGCGAGCTACTCTACAGTGATCTGCATCGCTGGAAAAAAGAGTACGCCCTCACGCGCCAGCGTTTTGACGAATTACAGGGACTCAAGCGCGGCCATGTCTCCGTGGCAATGGTTGCCGCCCTGAGCGAAGGGGTGCTGATCCAGGCACTGGCGGAGATTAGCCGTCAATATCCTCATCTGACGTTTAACCTCCATACCGACGAAAGCTATGCCATCAACAGTCTGGTGGCCGAGTCTGAGGTGGATATCGGTATTCTGCTCGATCCGCTGGAAGGGCAAGGTATCGAGGTACGGGCGTTTACCGAAATCCCCATTGGCGTGGTGATGCGGCCGGAACATCCGCTGGCCAGCCAGACGGATGTCACCCTCAGCCAACTTGTCAGCTACCGCCAGTTACTGCCTGCCGCGCCACTCATGGTGCATGAGCGCATGGAAGGGTTGTACCACCGTCACCATCTCATCCCGGTACAAAATATGGTGTGTAATGACCTGAAAGTGATGAAATCACTGGTATATCAGAATGTCGGGGTAGGCATCCTGAGTCTGCTGGATGTCTATAGTGAAGTCAGAAGTGGCACATTAACATTCGTCCCCTTCAGCCATCGAGCCGTTAGACCCCTGACGCTGGCGCTGTGTGTAGCGCCCAAACGCCAGTTATCGCGGGCGGCTCAGTTAGTGATCAAACACTTTACGCAAGCCATCGATGATATGCATTCAGAGATGGGAAAGGACGCACCATAAAGGCACCCCGCTATCTCACACGATCACATTCTTGTCTCAAGGAACACAACAATGCCAGGTATTCGTCCGAAAAAATCCGGTTTGGGTGACAATCTGTCCGGGTACAACTATCTGACGCTCAATTCGGAAAAAAGCGGCTTTTCAGGTACCCGTCATCCATCTCGATATAAATGGCATGCTAGTTGCAGATCTCTTATTACGAAAAGTCATACCAAAGAATCTATTGTTGCCAGCCGGCAAGGAGAGAAACAATGATTACACTGGAAGCCTTTAACCAGCTCAATATCAGTGAAGCAGTGGCACTACTAGAATCTTGTGTTGCCATTCCCGATTGGGCCAGACAAGTGACCGCCAGGCGACCTTATGGCAACCGTGCCGCCCTACTGGCCACCGGACAGCAGGCAATGACCGGCTGGCAGGAGGAGGAGCTGACACTGGCACTACGCGCTCATCCCCGTATCGGTGAACAGGCTGGTGGTACCCGTCGGCACGCTGATTTTTCCCGGCAGGAACAGGCAGCCATCAGCACCGAAAACCTCTCGCTGGCGGCAGCATTACGGATAGGTAATTCCCGTTATGAAGACACCTTTGGCCGGATATTTCTGATCCGTGCCAACGATCGCAGTGGAGAAGAGATCCTACAGATACTACAGCGTCGGCTACAGAACAGTGAACAGCAGGAAATAGAAGAAACACTGGAGCAATTGCGCCAAATCACGTTACTCAGACTGGAAGGAATCATTCGCGCATGAGCACACTCAGCACCCATATTCTGGATACCACCCAGGGAAAACCCGCAGCGGGAGTGAATATCCTGTTGGAACGGTGGAAAAATGATGAATGGCATAGCGTGGCGCAAGATCAGACCAATGATGACGGCCGCATTGCGGCCTTCACCGCTGATCCGCTATTACCCGGTCGCTACCGTATGACGGCAGACATCGGCCAGTGGTTTGCCGCGGCAGGTCGAGAGGCGTTGTACGTGACGGCACAAATCGACTTTCAGCTGACTGGTGCCGGCCATTATCATCTGCCGTTCCTGATTTCACCTTTTTCCTGGTCCACCTATCGCGGTAGCTGATACCGAGAGAAAAGCATATGCTAAACACCCTGGCGGAAGCGAGATGGACATAAAAAAACGCCGTCAGCATGCCAACGGCGTCGGGTCACCACAATGAGAGGAATAATCCAACGCCGGTCGGTTCGACCACACATTGCGGATACCGAGCAGTATTAGGTTCTGATTAAATGGTCAAAGGCACTCAGCGAGGCTTTGGCCCCCTCACCCGTGGCGATAATAATCTGTTTGTACGGCACGGTAGTACAGTCACCGGCAGCGAAGATCCCTTTCACACTGGTTTCGCATTTGACATCAATCTCGATTTCACCGATGCGGTTACGCGCCACGGTACCGTCCAGCCAGTTGGTGTTGGGTAACAGGCCGATCTGCACGAAGATCCCTTCCAGCGCCAGCTTATGAATACTGCTGCTGACGCGATCCTGATACGCCAGTCCGATGACCTTTTGTCCATCCCCCAGCACTTCAGTCGTCTGCGCATTCATGATGACATCCACATTTGGCAAGCTGCGTAATTTATCCTGTAGCACAGAATCCGCTTTCAGTTCCGGCGCAAACTCCAGTAGCGTCACGTGTTTCACCACCCCCGCCAGATCGATAGCGGCTTCAACGCCGGAGTTACCGCCGCCGATCACGGCCACGTGTTTACCCTTGAACAAAGGGCCATCACAGTGCGGACAGTAGGTTACCCCACGAGTACGATACTGATCTTCACCGGGCACATTCATATTCCGCCAGCGGGCGCCGGTCGCGATGATAATGCTGCGGGATCGCAGTACCGCGCCAGATACGGTTTCAATCTGATGCGGCATGCCGGGTTCACTGGCTGGCACCAGTTTCTGCGCGCTTTGTAGATCAATGATATCCACGTCATAGTCATCGACATGACTTTTCAGCGCAGTGGCCAATTTGGCACCTTCAGTTTTCGGCACCGAGATATAATTTTCAATATCTACGGTATCGAGAATCTGCCCACCAAAACGTTCCCCCATCAGTCCGGTACGGATCCCCTTACGGGCGGCATACACCGCCGCCGCTGCCCCCGCCGGGCCGCTACCGACAACCAACACATCATAAATCGGGCGATTGTTGAGCTTTTCAACCAGTTTATCGCTGGCGCCGGTATCAATCTTGCCGACAATTTCCCCCAAGCTCATGCGTCCCTGACCGAAGTGCTCGCCGTTCAGAAATACCGTGGGCACGCCCATAATATGGCGTTCTTTGATCTCATCCTGGAACACACCGCCATCAATTGCGGTGTGGGTAATATTTGGATTCAGGATGGACATTAAATTCAGTGCCTGCACCACATCAGGACAGTTGTGACAGGTCAGCGAGTAATAGGTTTCGAAATGGAATTTACCGTCCAGATAGCGAATCTGGTCGAGCAGTTCTTGGGTCTCTTTTGACGGATGGCCCCCCGTCTGCAACAGCGCCAACACCAGTGAAGTGAACTCATGCCCCAGCGGGGCACCGGCAAAGCGAGGCCCGGTCGCCAATCCCGGATTGGTGATCAGAAATGAAGGCTTGCGTACCGGCAGTTCATTGTTTTCAAAAAAGCTGACTTTTTCAGATAGTTCGGCAATTTCGATCAGCAGTTGCCGGACTTCAGAAGATTTAACCGAATCATCTAGCGTCGCCACTAGCTCAACCGGTTTGGTTAATTTTTCCAGATAGGCTTTCAGCTGGATCTGCATGTTATTGTCGAGCATAGAGGGTCCCTGGCATTGGCGGAAAAAATCGGGTGCTGGGCACCCGATAGTAAAATCAGTCTCTCAACAGTGCTGGCTTATTCAGATTTTGCCAACCAGATCCAAAGACGGCGCCAATGTGGCATCACCTTCCTGCCATTTTGCCGGGCACACTTCACCAGGATGAGCGGCGACATACTGAGCCGCTTTTATTTTGCGCAACAGATCAGAAGCGTCACGGCCAATGCCTTCCGCGGTGATTTCCACTGCCTGGATAATGCCCTGCGGGTCAACGATGAAAGTACCACGGTCAGCTAAACCTTCTGCTTCACGCAGGTTTTCAAAGTTGCGCGTCAGTTGACCTGTCGGGTCACCGATCATGGCGTATTTGATTTTGGCGATGGTATCAGAGCTGCTGTGCCACGCTTTATGGGTAAAGTGGGTATCGGTGGATACAGAATAGATATCAACCCCGATCTTCTGGAATTCGTCGTAATAATCCGCTACGTCACCCAATTCAGTCGGGCAGACAAACGTAAAGTCAGCCGGATAGAAGAAGAACACACTCCATTTGCCTTCAATATCTTTTTCAGTGACTTCAATAAACTGACCTGCTTTGAATGCTTGATTTTTAAACGGTTTAACCTGGGTATTAATAACGGACATCAGTATTTCCTCATTTGTCGCATGTGTTTGGCATGGGAACTAAAATACAATGATGTGATGCCCGTCACTAATCCGTTGTCTGTATCGAATCAATAAGCAATACCTTACTCGTGACCGATAGATCTGGTAGCCGATGCGCCAGAGCGTCATAAAAACGTGGTAAGGGAACCTCTGTCGCTATCCTGTAGCGAAGTTGGCCTGAATACGTTGCTGAAGATATGCATCGGCGCGGATCGCCGGATATTTCCCGCCCGGCCCAACAATTTCCACTGTTTTATTGGCCTGACAGAAAAACGCCAGGCTGTAACGTGATCCTTGATACTCGTCCGGCGTCGGGTTCCTCACCCGATGGAAATTCGACGGCAGTTGATCATCACTCCAGCGCATCAACATATCGCCAATATTGCAGGTGATCACCTCTTCACTCGGCTCGATGCTGGTCCACTGCTGGCTTTCTCTGTCTTTACCCGGACAAACCTGCAAGCCACCCTGCCCCGGACGTTGAAACAACAGCGTCAGGCAGTCAAAATCGGTATGCGCCCCGGCACGCCATTGCCCCGCCGAAGTAACCTGCTGCGGGTCAGTCGCATAATAGTGCAGCATGCGCAAGGTGCTCTGGTAGTCGGCATGGTTCGGGTTGTGAGCCTGCTGGAAAAAATGTTCAGGGAAGCCCAGTTTGAGGGCAAAACAGGAAAGCAGTTTCATACCCAACTGCCAGCAGCGTGATTCAAATGCCAACATGGTGTGTTGGAACTGCGGCAACACCTGCTCACTCGGCCACAAGCCATCCATCAGTGGACGCGTTATCTGATAAGACTCTTTTTGATCCGGGGTACGGGTAGAAGGGCGTACTTGCGCTCGACTTTCCCAGCCAGCATTGTGGGCCAGCGGATACTGTGCCTTGACGGTTTCGGGCAACGCGAAGAACCGTTCCGTCATATCAAAAGCGTGGTGGATGTCTATCAAATCAATGCCGTGATTACTCACCTGGAAGAAGCCGATCTCTACAGCGGCCCGCCATAGCTGGTCGGCGATTTCGCTTTTCCGCCGATCAAAATCCGATAAATCAATGCAGCGCACTTCACGGGCAGAGGTTTCCTGGCCAACGGCCCCCATCAGCGCTTCGTTTTCCAGTTCCTGCAACGTATAGCGTTGAGCGTTATTGGATTGGGTCATCATGATTATCCTTTTCTTTTTCTCTCAGGTTACACGCCCACACGCCGTTTCAGTGTGTGGACAGCCGACAACGCCTCTTGACGCATAGCACCCAGATCGATGTCAGGCACGGTGTCATCTTCAACGATAAGCCGGCCATTGATCATTAACGCCTTGAGCGCTGCACGACCACCACAGGCCACCGGACCAATCGCCATATCGTGCAGACCAAAGTAACGCGGATCGTCCAGACGGTAGATGGCAATGTCGGCCAACATGCCAGGCTGAAGAGTGCCGCTACGCGTCAGCCCAAGGATTTGTGCACCGCCTGCACTACCCCAACGCACCACATCCTCGATGGTGACGGCGTCAGCACCCCCCTCGAAGGTGCCACCGGCGTAACGTGGCTGCGCCTGCATGCCTTTTCGTGCGCGCTGCAACAACCATGCGGCATGCGCTTCGCTCTGCATGTCTGCCGCTTCATTGGACGCTGCGCCATCGACCCCGAGTGAAATCGACACGCCCGCCTGTTCCAGCGCTACCAGATCGGCAATGCCGCTGCCCAGACGCCCATTGCTCTGCGGACAATGGGCGATGCCGGTTCGGGTTTTCCCCAGCAAAGCGATCTCTTCCGGCAACAATTTCACCAGATGGGCGAACCACACATCATCCCCCAGCCACTCGTGTTCAGCGCAGAACTGCACTGGCGTCATGGCAAACCTGTCCCGCGCCGCATCCAGATAATCCACGGTTTCCGATAGATGGCTGTGTAAGCGGATACCCAACCGACGCGCCACCCGCGCCATCTCGCGCAATTGCGACGGCGGTGCCGAGTGCAACACGGTGGTCGGTGCCATTACTACCTTGCGCAGCGCCTCTGGCCGCGGATCGTGGTAACGTTTCACCAGCCGTTCAATATCCGCTATATAGTTGTCGATACGCTCCGGGCGCAGCGCGATCGGCAAATCTTGCTCCAACGCCCGTGTCTGAGTGGCGCCCCCCCGACACAACACAATGCGCATCCCCAGCGCCGCCCCTTCACTAAACACGATCTCTGACGTATCGAACGGCATATCCGGCCAATACAGATAGTTGTGGTCGGCAACCGTGGCACAGCCCGAGCGCAATAGCTCAATCAGGCCAATGCGTACCGCCAGACGGAACGTCTGTTCATCGAAAGCGGCACGAAAGCGGTACGGCGTGGCGCTCAACCAGGCGGTCAGGCTCTGGTTCAATCCTTGTGGTTCTCCCTTCAGCAACGACTGAAACAGGTGATGGTGAGTGTTGACCCATGCCGGGTACACAACACAATCACGGGCATCAATCAGCGGCTCCTCCGGCAATGGCGTCAATACGCCAATAGCGTCGATCACACCATCAACGACACGAATATCCGGCCCAGTGTGACGTCCCGCCTCCCCCGGCAAACCGGTGAGAATGGCGTGGGCATTTTTAATCAAAAGTGACACGGCAGCAGACTCCTCTTGCAACATGGCTCTCAGGGCTTAACATGCAGATCCTGAATAAACTGGGTGGTGTAAGCCTGTCGCCAATGGGTGTCGGCTTTCAGCAATTTGGCATTGACCATGAAATCACGCGTTTTCTGCCAACGCGCCTCGGTCATCGTCCCCCAGCCTTGGGTAGCCGCGTCGCCACCGTCAATCAAGTGGTACTTTTTGATTTGCGCCACCCCCCACGCCAGCAGATCATCCCCCATGTTTGGATTCTCTTTTTTGATCAACATATTTCCCGGCGTCGGATCCTTCAGGTAGCTCACCCAGCCCTCCATGGAGGCGCGCACGAATTTGGCCATCGCGTCGCGGTTACGAGCAATCACATCTGGCCGGGTGATCAGAATCCCGCCGTAAGGTGGATAACCATACTTGGCAAACAGGAAGAAGTTGGCTTTTACTCCGGCTTTGTGTGCCTGGAAAACCTCTGAGCTGGCATAAGCCTGCTGGGCAATATTCTCGTCGGCCACAAATGGCTGAATGTTGAAGGTGTAGGGACGGGTCTGTGCATCACTCAACGAGTAACGTGCTTTCAGCCACGGCCACCAGGTCGACTGGCCTGAACTGGACACCAGAATGGTTTTACCTTTGAGATCTCCCAGGGAGGTTACCCCGGCGTGGGTCAGCAAGCCTTGGGGGTCGAACTGGAATGGGGCGGCAATCGCTACAGCCTGGAATCCGCGTTCAACGGTTTGCAACAGTTGTAAATCATAGCCAATGATCACATCGGCGCGTTTTGCCAGCAGCAGTTGCATGCCATTGACCTGTGGCCCGCCCGACTGGATGCTGACATCCAGACCGTAGCGTCGGTAAATCCCGGTAGCCAGTGCCTGATAGTAACCGCCCTGCTCGGCCTGGGCATACCAGGACGTCAGCAGTACCAGTTTTTCATTGGCCTGAACGGCCGGGGAAACAGCGCCAAGCGCAAGCGCGCTCAGCATATAGCATGACAGAGTAATACGTGATATGACCTTCATTGCGCCTCTCCTTGTTGCTGTCGGAGAGGCCGGGTAAGGATAGCTCAGCCTCTCAAATCAGCTCATGTCATGAACCGGAAAATGATTGCTGAGCAATGTCCCGCACCGATATCTGTGCTGACCGCTTCTACTCACACTGGATGATACAAAAATGATGCCAATCTGTGACAGACTCTGCCGCCCCGTCTTTTTCGATGGTTTCCGCTGCGCCAGCTGCAACGATTGATTCAATACAGCGCAAGCCGCACCAAACCAGTGCAAATTATTCCGTTTACCGGCTCTCGGTCTGCAACTGGCTGAACAACATTTCCAGTCGCTTGAGCATCATCGACGCGGCGATCGATAACTGCCGCGCCGGTGCCACACACAGTGACAAAGTAAACGGCTTTAACTGCGGATCGCTAAGCGGAATGAACATCAGTTCTCCACGCTGTACCTCGTCCATAATGTCCAACCAACACAGAATACCGATGCCAATCTGTTCTTTGATCAACGAGCGAATCATGTGGATATTGTTGGAAATACCCACTTCGTTAACGCTGCCACCGTTAATATTCAACAATGCCTGCACGGGTTCGGCCAGCATCAACGGTGCGGAGGGAATGATGAACGGATAGTCCAGGCACTGATTGAAACGAATACGGTCACGTCCCGCTAGTGGGTGGCCTTGTGGCACCACGATCCCTAAATTGATTTCAGCGAATGACTGCACCTGCAACGCTTTCGAGCTTTGCGGATTGAGCATGATACCGAAGTCCACATCGCCAGAAATCAACGCCTGCTGGATATCAATATTGTTCATGGTGGTGAGGGTGAATGAGACATTCGGGTATTCCAGGTGGATTTTCTTCAGCATCGACGAGAAAAACCCCCGGTTGATGGCATCAATGGTCGCGATGCGCACGTGTCCGCGCCGTAATCCGCGCAAATCATCGAGTTGATCCCGCACCCGACTAAAATCCTTTTTCCAGTTATTGGCGGCGTTGAGCAGCAGTTCACCGGCGGCGGTCAGACGCAGGCCAGCTGGATGCCGTTCAAACAATGGCATTTCCAGCTCCTCCTCCACGCGCAGTATCTGTCTGTCAATGGACGACGCCGCGACATGCAACGTTTCCGATGCCTTACGAAACGAGCCCTGACGGGCCACTTCAGTGAAATATAACAAAAACCGGGAGAAGGCAAACATGGGTTGGGTGCTCTCTTTTTTGCAACAAGACGTGCGAATCAAAGCAATGGACGCAACAATCATATAACAATAACGTAGCTTCCATGACAACGGGAACTTTCGTTTCAAGACGAGTCCAGCGTGTTGATAATCCTGTTTAAGCAATTCGCACGGTGTTATTCCCGGGCAAAAGCCCGGTTCTGGTTCTGGACCTTTAATGTCAACACGGAGTCTCGCCATGCCTATGTCACGCCCACCTGTACCGCTGAACGGCCTCTGTAATGCGCGGCTACCGGCTTGGGCATTACCCGCCAGCTGGCCACAACAAACCGGGGAACCGCTTAACGGCAACATCCTGTTCAGCGCCGGCCACATTGCTGCACTGATTCCAGGTCATCAGCCTACGGATGGCTTGTGGGATCTCGGCGGCGCATTGGTGTTACCCGGTATGATTGAACCCCATGCACACCTGGACAAAACGTTTACCCGGCAACGCAGCCGCCCGGCAGGACCGGGGTTGTTGGCCGCCATCGACGCCATGCATCAAGACCGTCGCCACTGGAGTCCGCAAGATATCCACCAGCGCGCCGCACAAGGCCTGGCGCGGGCGGTGGCCAGCGGTGTCAGCCATCTGCGCACCCATATCGACTGGTTTACTGCCACACCACCCACCGCCTGGCTGGAAATCGCTACGCTGGATCAACACGATTGCACGCTGGAGCGCGTAGCGCTGGTGCCGCTGCCGCTATTTGCCGATATCGCAGTGGCTGAAACAATAGCCCGTCAAGTCGCAGACAGCAATGAACAGGGGCTGCTCGGCGCGTTCATCCACTCATCTAACTGGGATGAAGCGGCGATGACTAATCTGATGCGCTGCGCGGCGCGCTGGCGATTAAACCTGGACTTGCACATTGATGAAGAACTGTCGCCGACAGCAAACGGCCTGGTATGGCTGGCTCACTACCTGACTGAGCACAATTTCCCCGGACACATCTGCTGTAGCCACGGCTGCGCCCTGGCGGCTGGCGGCGAAGAACAGGCGCAATGGGTACTTGCCGCATTAGCGGCATCGCGCGTCACATTGATCGCCCTGCCAATGACCAATCTGCTATTGCAGGATGCCGTTACCGGCCGCACGCCGCGCCAGCGCGGCATCACACTGTTGAAAGAAGCCCAGGACGCTGGTGTACCGGTATTGCTCGGCTGTGACAACGTGCAGGATGCCTTCTGCCCAACGGGCAGCTATGACCCGGTGGATACGCTGATATGCAGTCTATTCGCCGCCCAGCTTGACCAGATTTTCGACCAGCAATCACGGCTGATCTGCGATCGTCATTCACTGACTGGTGCTGGCCCGACTGGCTCACCGCTGGCGGCAGGCAACCCGGCCGATATGGTTATCTTCCCCGGCAGTGATATTGGCACCTGGCCATTGAACAGTGCCGCCCGCGTAGTAATACGCCGTGGCGCCATCACTCACCAACGGACGTGGAACAAGGAACTCGCTCATGATGCTTGACGCTGGCGCGGGCAAACCGCTCGCCCACTATGCCGCCTGGCATCGCGCCGGCGATTTTATCTTTCTTTCCGGCATTATCCCGGTCAATCCTCAGCGCTCGCTTATCGTACGCGGCTATCAGGATATTCCGCCAGAGGCGCGTCGCCTGTTGGGTGAAACCGGTGAATTTTCCACTGATGCCAAAGAGGGGCCAATTCTGGCGCAGAGCTGGTATGTGCTGGAGAGCATCCGTCTGACCATTGAGTCCGCCGGTGGGCAAATGAGCGACGTGTTCAAACTGGTGCAATATTTCCGCAATCTGGATCACTTCCCGTATTACAACCGGGTAAGAAAGCTGTTCTATCCGCAGCAACCACCGGTTTCTACGGTGGTACAGGTCAGTGAAATGCTGCCCGGCGACGAGGTGCTGATTGAAGTCGAAGCCACTGCCTGGCTACCACAATAATCCCTGACGATGAGGCAAATTATGATAAACGGTTATATTCCCGCATCACGTTTCCTTCCTTTTCTGAGCTGGCCCGCAATTGCTGCGCTACCGGACAAGGCCAACACCGTTATCATTTTACCGACCGGCGCCATTGAGCAGCACGGCCCGCACCTGCCTTGTGCGGTGGACAGCGTGATCGCCTCCGGCGTGGCGGGTCATGCGCTGGCTCGTTTACCAGAAAATATACCGGCGTTTGGTATCCCGCCTATCACTTACGGTAAATCCGACGAACACCTGCACTTTCCCGGCACCCTAACCCTGAGCGGCGATACCTTGCTGCAAACCGTGCTCGAGATCGGTGAATCCCTTTACCGTGCTGGCTTTCGCAAATTGCTGATGATCAACGGTCACGGCGGCCAGCCGCAGGTGTTGCAAATGGCCGGGCGCGAACTGCGACTACGGCACGGCGACATGGTGCTGATAGCCCATGACGTGTTCCGGGTACCGAATGCGGCCGACCAATTCCTGAGCGTCAGAGAACAACAGTTGGCGATGCACGCCGGTCATGGCGAAACCGCCCTGATGCTGGCACTGGCACCAGAATACGTACATATGGAACAGGCAGTGGCCAGTTATCCGCCCGTATTTCCCTGCCCAACACTGTCCAGCGGCCGTCCGGCCGCTGCCTGGGCATCATACGACTTCAGCCCCAGCGGAGTGATTGGTGACCCAACCGACGCTACCGCTGAACAAGGCCAGGCGATTCTTGACTCACTGGCCGACAGTTGGGCGCAAGCCATAACCGAAGTCCATCAGATGGAATGGGTAGTACGCAACGAACCAAGCTGGGGTAAACATCACTGGCACGGTTTTGTGCAATCGCGCGTGACGCCACCATCGTCTCCTTTTGCCACTGAATAACAGGAATACTTACGATGAAAACGAGATTTTCGCCTTATGGCAAGCTGCTAAGCCTGTTGCTGTTCACCGTCGCTTCTTCCAGCATGGCGGCGGAAAAACTGACCTTTCTCACTAACTGGTACGCGCAGGCAGAACACGGTGGCTTTTACGATGCCCAGGCCAACGGTCGCTACAAAGCCGCCGGGCTTGATGTCACCATCAAAATGGGAGGACCGCAGGTCAACGTGATGCAACTGATGGCTGCCGGTCAGGCCGACTGTGTCCTTGGCGACAATGGTCAGGCGCTGGAGTCCTGGCAAGCGGGTGTACATGCCATGACCATCGCCACCGTGTTTCAGCATTCGCCAACGGTGTTTATTACCCATGACGCAGTGAAAAATCCACAGGAGCTAAAAGACAAAACCTTTCTGCTGGCCACCGAGGCATACACCTCTTTCTGGCCGTGGGCCAAGAGCGAGCTGGGGCTGGCCAACGCCCGTATCCGCCCTTACACCTTCAGCGTGCAGCCGTTTCTGGCGGACAACAATCTGGTGCAACAGGGCTACATCACCTCTGAACCCTTTGCGGTGGCCAAAGGCGGCAAGCCATTCCACGTTTATCCGCTGAGCGACTGGGGCTACCCGCCATACGGCAACTCGATCATCTGCATGGCGAGCACCGTGCAAAAACGCCCGGCGGTGCTGGCGGCGTTCGTGAAAGCCTCGATGCAGGGCTGGAAATCGTATCTGCAAGACCCAACCGCAGGAAATGTGCTGATCCATAAAAATAACCCAAGTATCAGCGCCGCCCAGTTGGCATTCAGTCTGTCACAAATGAAGAAATACCAGTTGGTGACCGGCGGCGACGCCCAGACCGGCGGCATTGGAACCATTACCGAGCCGCGTTTGAAAAAGACCTGGGACATGTTGGTGAAAAACAAACTGATCGACGCGAACAAAGTCCCCTTTGCTCAGAGTTACACCCTCGCCCTAATCAAAAACGCACGGGTTATGCCATGAACCAGACAGCCAAACTGACCGTAATGAGAGATATCCGCCGCACTACCGAGCCAGCTATCGAGATTCTGTCAGCGGAAAAAATCTACAGCAACGGCACCAGGGCGCTGCTACCCGTAAATCTCACCATCAATCAGGGTGAGTTTGTCACCCTGTTAGGGCCTTCCGGCTGTGGCAAAAGCACACTCCTGAAGATGATTGCCGGACTGGTGGAACCGAGTGATGGCAAGCTGGTGCTGTGGCGGCGTGACAGCCGAGAAAAAATGCGGCTACCGCTTTCGTTCGTGTTTCAGGAAGCCACACTGATGCCGTGGAGCAATGTACATAACAATGTGCGGTTGTCATTGGATCTGGCTGGCGTTCCGCGCGCTGAAGCCAACACCCGCGTCAGTGAAGCGCTGGAACTGGTGGGATTGGGCCGATTTGCCCACGTTCTGCCGCGTGAGCTTTCCGGCGGCATGCAGATGCGAGTGTCTATTGCCCGCGGACTGGTCACCCGACCCAAGCTACTGCTGATGGACGAACCCTTCGGCGCACTGGATGAAATCACCCGTAACAAATTGGACAGTGATTTACTGCACCTGTGGCGAGAACAGAATCTAACAGTGGTGTTTGTCACCCATTCTATCCACGAAGCGGTGTTTCTTTCCCAGCGCGTGATCATGATGGCGGCCCGCCCAGGCCGGGTAGTGGAAAACATCGCCATCAATGAGCCTTTCCCACGCACTGACCGCTTTCGTGTCAGCCCGCAGTTTTCACACTATGCGCAACAGTTGCAGGACAGTCTGTTGCAGGCCAGCCAATCTGGTATGGAGTAATAACATGAAAACGCGAAAATTTTCTCCGCTGATGAACAATCAACGTTTCCGCCAGGTGCTTTACCCGCTACTGGTCGCCATACTGGTGGTTTTTCTGTGGCAAGGTTGGGTCAGTTGGTTCAACATCCCGACGTTTCTGGTGCCGTCGCCACTGGTGATGGTGCAAAGTCTGTGGAACAATCTGGCATCACTGATGCTGTCACTGCTGTTCACCCTGAAAATCACCCTGATTTCGTTCGCATTGTCGATTCTGATTGGTGCCAGCGTGGCATTTCTGCTGGTGCAAAGCCGCTTTATTGAAACCGCGCTATTCCCTTACATTGTGTTCCTACAGGTGACGCCGATCGTCGCCATCGCGCCATTGATTATTATTTGGGTGAAAGACACCACGCTATCGTTGGTGGTGTGCTCTACGCTGATGGCGGTGTTTCCCATCATTTCCAACACCACTCAGGGACTGCGCAGCGTCTCGCCCGGTCTATTGAGCTATTTCAAACTAAATCATGCCAGCCGATTACAGATCCTACTGCGTCTACGTATCCCCTCGGCACTCCCCTACTTCTTCGGCGCGCTGCGTATTTCCAGCGGCCTGTCGCTAATCGGCGCAGTGGTGGCGGAATTCGTCGCCGGTACCGGCGGCAGCGACACCGGTCTGGCCTATCAAATCTTGCAGGCTGGCTATCAGTTGAATATTCCGCTGATGTTCGCGGCCTTACTGTTGATCTCGCTGGCGGGCATCATGCTGTTTGGGGTGATGTCCTGGATATCACGTCGCGCACTCAGCGCCTGGCATGAAAGCGAAGTGGTGCAGTCCAATTAGCCGTCTGAGTGACCAACCGACTTATTATAGGTACTGATGATATGGATTATGAACAACGCCAGATCGCCGTCACCCTGATCCACCAGGCGTTACCCACGCTGGAGTGGACACGGGCGACAGCAAAGGTCAAACGCTTGTCGCGCGATTTCCACTGGTTCAGTCCAGTGCTAAAACAACAACTGGAAGACAAACAAGCGGATGCCGTGGTACGCCCGCGTAATGAAGAAGAACTGCGCCTGCTGGTTGCTGCTTGTGTGCAGCAGCAACTGCCGTTGATGCTGCGTGGCGGCGGTACCGGTAACTATGGTCAGTTGGTGCCGTTAGAAGGCGGCATTATGGTGGACATGACCTTATTTAATCAGGTGTGCTCATTTGGTGACGGCGTGGTGCGCGCCCAGGCCGGCATTCGTTTGGCGGATATCGAAGCCTTGAGCCGCCCCGCGGGCTGGGAACTACGCTGTATGCCATCCACCTATCGGCTGGCCAGCCTCGGCGGGCTTTACTGCGGCGGCTTTGGCGGTATCGGCTCCATTAATTACGGCCCGCTGGCCGCGCCTGGCAATGTGCTGAGCATAAAGGTCATGACCATGGAAGCTGAACCACGCGTACTGACGATCCCGGCACCGCAGGCACTGCTGTTGCACCACACCTATGGCACTAACGGCATTATTCTTGAGATTGAGCTAGCGCTGGCGCCCATCCACAACTGGATTGAACGGTTGGACATGTTCGACGACTTCACCGCGGCGCTGAATTACGCCGATGCACTGGCTCGCTCGCCGGGATTGGTCAAACGCGAGCTGGCGCTGTTTGCCGCACCGATCCCCGCCTGCTTTACCCATTTACGCCGCCATTACCAGGCTGGGCAGCATGCGGTAATCAGTATCATGGCGCAGGAGAGTGAACCGCTGTGTGATGGGTTGTTAGCGCAGTATGCCGGGCAGAATGCCGTGCGTCAGTCGGCAGATAACGCGCGTGCGACCCACTCGTCGCTGATGGAGTACTGTTGGAACCACACCACACTGCACGCGCTGAAAGTCGACCCTACCTTCACCTATTTACAAACCGCCTTTGCACCCGCGGGTTATATGCAGCAAATTGTCGAGATGGCGCATTTATTTGGCGATGAAGTTATATCGCATATCGAATTCCTGCGTGACAACGACGGTAACATCACCTGTAGCGGCCTGCCGTTAATCCGTTATTCCAGCGAAATTCGCCTGAATGAGATAATGCAGATATTCCGCGACCACGGGGTAAAAATTAATAACCCGCACGTATTACAGGTTGAAGACGGCAAGCAAGGCATTATTCGACCGGAGGTTGTCGCGATTAAAAAGGCTTTTGATCCTGATGGGTTACTCAATCCTGGCAAACTGCGTGGCTGGGAAATGCGAGACTCGCTGTTACCGGAGGAGCAGCCACGCCCATAATGTGACACCGCGCAGACAGAAAGAGTGCATAGCACCGGGATACGCTGCATCTTTCAAGATGCAGCGGCGTTGGCTGAAGCCTGTTTCTGAGCCTCATCCCTATGGGGCCGCTGCAAACAGCATTCAAATCACTTACCTAAAGTTGCTCCAGCGCCAGGAGTTCCTCCAACGTCTGGCGACGACGGATCAGCCGTGGCTCACCGTTTTCAAACAACACTTCCGGCAACAGTGGACGGCTGTTGTAATTGGAGGACATTGACGCACCGTAGGCACCGGTATCATGGAAGACCAGATAATCGCCCACCTGCGCCGCCGGTAAAGCAATAGTTTCCACACCACCGCCCGCTTGTTGGGTAAACACGTCGCCGGACTCACACAACGGGCCGGCGACCACGCTATCCCGCCATGTCGTGCTATCGCTGATATCACGTCCATCCCCGGGCAACAACGTAATATGGTGATAGCTACCGTACATCGACGGGCGCATCAGGTCATTAAAGCCGGCATCTACCAACACAAAATGGCGGCTCCCCATCGATTTTACCGCCCGGACTTCAGCAACCAGCACACCAGACTCCGCCACCAGAAAACGACCCGGTTCGATTTCCAGCGTAACCGGGTGCCCCAGATGCGTGGCAATCTTCTCCCGCGCCTGATGCCACAACCCAAAATAATGCCGGGTATCAATGGCCTCTTCACCGTAACGATACGGGATAGACAAACCGCCGCCGGCGGAAATGGCATCAAGATCTTGCCCAAAATCGATCACCTGACGCACCATGGCATCACAGACCTGCTCCAGATGCCCATAATCCACACCGGAACCGATATGCATATGAATACCAACCAGCCGGAGCGAGTAACGTTCAATTTCCGCCAGCGCCAGCGGTAAATCGGCATGCCAGATACCATGCTTGCTGTTTTCACCACCCGTATTGGTTTTCTGGCTGTGCCCGTGACCAAAGCCGGGATTGACCCGCAGCCATACCGGATGCCCCGGCGACACGCGGCCAAGCTGGCTCAGCATATCCACTGATCCGGCATTGACTGGAATGTTCAGTTCGGCGACGCGCTGTAACGTCGGGCTATCCAGCAGGTCGGCGGTAAACACGATTTCATGGGCGTCGGTGCCCGGCATAAACCCTGCCACCAGCGCACGCTCGATTTCCCCCAGTGAAACAGAATCCACTTTAACGCCCTGTTGACGCATCAGACGCAGAATATGGGTGTTGGAACAGGCTTTCTGTGCGAAACGGATAGTATCGAACTGACGTAATTGTCCGATACGGTCGATGATGGTTTGCGCATCATAGGCCCAGACCGGGCAGCCAAAGCGGGCCGGTAATGTACGCAGGCTTTGCGCATTCAGCGCCTGGGTAGTGTCGTTGAGATCGTGTGGCATGATTTCTGTTACCTAAAAAATAAACGATGGAATGCGGAATATTGTGAAGAGTCCCCGGAAGGTAAACAAATATCCTTTTACGCAGAATCTATTCATCTATGATATAGGTTGACGCTATCCATCGAGACGGGTTTATGGCTGACATTTCCCTGCGGCATATCGAAATTTTTCATGCGGTAATGACCACCGGCAACCTGACAGAAGCCGCCACGTTGCTGAATACCTCGCAACCGACGGTCAGCCGGGAACTGGCACGTTTTGAGCGACTGATACAGATGCAACTGTTTGAGCGGGTACGCGGTCGCCTGCACCCTACCGCACAGGGATTGCAGTTATTTGAAGAAGTACAGCGATCCTATTACGGGCTGGAGCGTATCGTCAGTGCCGCACAGGATATCCGCCGCTTTCAACAGGCGCACTTATCGGTGGCCTGTCTGCCGGTGTTTTCACAATCACTGTTACCCGACGTTTGTCAGCCATTACTCGCCTGCTACCCGATGCTGAATCTGCACATCATTCCACAGGAGTCCCCGTTGCTGGAGGAGTGGCTTTCAGCCCAGCGACATGACCTGGGGTTGACGGAAAATACAGTTACTCCCGCCGGAACCGAGCGGCAAACGCTGATGCAGTTGAATGAAGTCTGCGTACTGCCGGCGCGCCATCCGCTGGCAGGGAAAACCGTACTGACACCGGATGATTTCAATAACCAACCGTTTATCAGTCTATCCAGCACCGATAGCTATCGTCAGTTGCTGGATAAACTGTTTCAGGAGGCAGGCATCGCACGCAGGCTGGTGCTGGAAACCCACAGCGCGGCATCTGTCTGTTCGATGGTGCGGGCGGGCATTGGTGTGTCGATCGTCAATCCGCTAACCGCGGTGGATTACGCCACCGCATCAGCCGATGTCGTCGTACGACCATTCAGCATTGATGTCCCATTTACCGTGAGCCTGATACGCCCGAACCATCGTCCGGCGTCGGCACTGGTGGATCGTTTTATTACCCAGTTACACGATGTGGCACAGGCGTTCCCGGCACGCTTGCAACAGGTTATCGGCGCATAGCGCGTCGACGCTATGTGCCAATAAAAGCTAGGCAACTTCCCGCAGTACCGCGGTATCGATCTGTAAACCGATTCGGCTGCCATCCGGATACAGATCGTCAACCGAGCGATTCAGCACATCCACCAGCAGTTCAATCCCTTTTACCCGCACACGATAGCGGATCACATTACCCAACAGGCTATGACCAATGATATCCCCGGCCAGCCCCTGCCCGGGGGGGCAGGGATAAATGGATTCCGGGCGCAACGCCACCTGATGGCTGAAGGTTTGCCCGGTCAGCGTCATTGCCTGTTCGGCACTCAGCAGGTTGTAGCTACCGATAAAACCGGCGGCAAACAGGTTGGCCGGCTGGGTGTACAGGGTTTCGGCATTACCATGCTGCACAATTTCACCTTTATTGATCAACACGATACGGTCTGACATGGTCAGCGCTTCTTCCTGATCGTGAGTGACGAAGATGGCGGTCAGATTCAGCTCTTGTTGAATGCGACGAATCTGTTCACGCAGATGGCGACGGATACGGGCATCCAGCGCCGATAAAGGCTCATCCAGCAGCAGCAGACGCGGACGCGTCACCAGTGAACGGGCCAGCGCCACACGCTGCGATTGTCCGCCCGACAATTGATGCGGATAACGAGTAGCGTAATCACTGAGTTCCACCAGCGCCAAAACTTCCGCTACGCGCTCGCGGATCTCTTCCGCCGCGAGCTTTTGCATTTTCAGGCCGAAAGCCACATTGCCGGCCACCGTCATATTCGGAAATAGCGCATAGTTTTGAAAGACCATGCCGATCCCCCGCCGCTGCGGAGTCAGCGGCACAATATCCTGCCCCTGCAACAGAATCTGTCCGCTATCCACCGGGGTCAACCCCGCCAGACAGCGCAATAAAGTCGATTTGCCACATCCACTCGGTCCCAGCAGAGTGACAAATTCCCCCTCATCGGCAGAAAAGTTGATCTCATGGAAAACTTGTACCTGACCATAGTGTTTATTAAGATTTTTTACATCAAGGTATGCCATCTTCAGCTTTTCTCTTTGTTCAGATAATTGGCCAACCAGGTGATCAGTAGCACCACCAGAAAATAGGAGATCACCAACGCGCTGGTAAAGTGCGCGTTATCGTCACGCTTATTGTAGAGATAGACCTGCAACGTCTCATAGTTGGTTCCCACCAGCATATTGGCGAGAACAAACTCTCCGATCAGAAATGAGAAAGACAGCAGCACGGCAATCACCACGCCTTTACGCAGATTGGGCAATACCACCAACAGCGCCGCCTGCCAGGTACTGGCACCGAGTAAATGCGCGGCATCCAGTAACTCTTGTAGGTTAATCGCCTGCATATTATTGGCAATGGTCCGGTAGATAAACGGCAGGGCAATAGTGAAATAACAACCGATAAGGATCCATGGCGTACCGGTGATTGCCAACGGTTCGGTGGCGTACAGTTGCAATAACCCGACAGAGGAAACCACCGGGGGCACGGCAAATGGCAACAGAATTAACACATTCATCAAAGCATTCAACTGCGGAAAGGCATAAGCAATGACGAACATCGTTGGCAGCACCAACACCAGCGAAAACAGCAGCGAACCGAAGCAAATCAGTAATGAATGACCGAGTGCCGCCAGAAAACGCGGATCACTCCACAGCGCAATGAACCATTTCAGGGTCAGGCCCTGCGGCAAAATACTCGCCCCCCACTCGGTCGCCAATGCATAACTCAACGTTGCCAGCAGCGGTAACATCAGTATTAACAGTAGCAGCCACACCATCAGCTGGTGATAACGTTTTTCAGAACAGAACATGGTTGCCTCCGGAAAAACCATTACTTGGCGACATGGGTATAACTCCGTCGCAGCAGCCATTGGTGAATCACAGTAATAAGGGTCATCAGTGCCACCAGTAATATGGAAAGTGCACTGCCCATATTAGGATCGAGTGAGATGTCGCCGGATACCAGCGCGGCAATACGGATCGGCACCACGTTAAAGTTGCCGCTGGTCAGCGCATAAATGGTGGCATAGGCGCCTAAGGCGTTAGCAAACAGAATCACAAAAGTACCAAGTAAGGCCGGCGTCAGCACCGGTATACCGATATGCAGCCAGTAACGCCCTCTGCTGGCCCCTAACAGCGCTGCGGATTCCTGCCACTCGCTTTTCAGGCCATCAAACGCCGGATACAACAGCAATACACCAAGCGGGATCTGAAAGTAGGTGTAAATCATAATCAGGCCACTGCGCGAATAAAGGTTGAACCCACCCAGCAAACCATATTGTTTCAACAACAGTGACAGAAAACCGTTCAGCCCCAGCATAATCACAAAGGCAAACGCCAGCGGAACACCGGAAAAGTTACTGGTCATATTGGCAAATGACATTACAAACCGGTGCAATCTACCAGCACCGAGCTGGCGCAACGAGTAACCGCCAATCAGCGCGATGATCAGACCATAGACACTCGACCAAAAGGAAATTTCGAGCGAAAAACGGATCGCCTGTAGATAAAACGGCGACGTTAAAATATCAACGTAATTTGCCAGCCCCCAGGCTTCATTCACGTCGCTGTAAAAACTGTTAATAGTGATCCATACCAGCGGCGCTATCTGAAAGGCGGCAAATACGACAAAAAAAGGCAACAGGATCAACCCACTCAGCCAGCTTTTTTTCACACCATCACCCTCTCCGTACTGATGCTGAGAAGCTCCCGGCACCAGGGTTTGTCATGCGGCACACCCAGCAGTTGGCACACTACGCCGCATAATTCAGTCTGTTGTGGCGCGGCATCGGCTCGCAACGAAAATCCACTGCCGAACACATACAACGGCACTTCACACTCCTGTGGCAACCTACCACCATGGCTGTGATCGTCATTCATACCATGATCCGACGTCACCAGTACCTGATACCCTTCCGCCAACCAACGTGGCATCCAGTGCGATAGATAACCATCGGCCATTCGTGCCTTGTTACGGTACTGCGGCGATGACAACCCATGCCGATGACCGGCATCGTCAATATTCATCGGATGGATCAGCAGAAAATCCGGCTGATAACGGCGCAGTAGACTTTCTGCATCCTCAAACAGATGCGAATCTGGATAGCTGTCGTCATGGTAAAAGTGGCCGTACTGTATCGGCAGCGATAGATCTTCTGTATGACGGTCGCGCACAGCGTCAAACGGCGCGCGATTATACAGTTCGCTGACCCAATGATAGGCCGCCGCCGCCGTGGTTAATCCGGCATCCCGGGCATAATGGAAAATACTGCGCCCGTGGGTTAACCGGGAAATCCCGTTGTGTACAATGCCGCTCTCGACGGGCGTCCTGCCCGTCATGATGCATTCATACAACGGACGGGACAGCGACGGTAGCTCACATTCAAGCTGATACAACTGACCGCGCCCCGCCGCACACTCGGCCTGCATATACCCCATGGCGTCGCGTGCCACTTGAAAAGCCAGTCCGTCCAGCACCACCAGAATCGTTCTCATCCACTTGCTCCGTTTTACGACTTACTACGCTATTTACGGACTTACTGTTTCATATTGATGATGACATTTTCCTGCCACTGACGCGGCAACGCTTTGACGCTCTTCTCCCATGCGGCAGCATTCATCACTGGATGTACATTCTTGTATTCCGCATCCGGCAACAATTTGGCTTTCACATCTTCAGGCAACGTTATGTACTTGGCACGAATCGGGCGAGCATAACCACGGGCCAGATTGATTTGACCAGCATCAGAGAAGATATATTCACGGGTCAGTTTGGCGGCATTCGGGTGTTTGGCATATTTGTTGATAATCGTGGTATAACCGGAAATAACCGAACCATCAGACGGGATCAGCACTTCAAAACGGCTTTTATCAATCTTGTCGCGGTAGTTCAGCGCATTAAAGTCCCATATCACGCCAACCTGCACTTCCCCTTTTTCGATATTGGCAAGCCCCGGATTGGCTAAACCCAGACGTCCTTCTTTGGCCAGTTTGGCAAAGAAAGCCAGTGCTGGCTTGAGGTTGGATTCATTACCACCCAGCGCATAATTGGCCGCCAGAACGCCGTTCGCCGCTTGGGAAGCTGCCCCTACATCACCAATGTTGACCGTGTATTTGCCTTTCAACAGATCGGCCCAGCTGTGTGGAATATTCTTCACCTGCTGTTTGTCGATGATGAAAGCGATAGAACCGGTGTAGGCCACGGCCCAGTTTCCGTCTTTATCCTTGGCCCAGGCCGGTATCTGACTCCAGGTGCTGGGTTTATACGGTTGAGTGATGCCCTTCTGTACCGCTATCGGCCCAAACGCTACGCCAACGTCGCCGATGTCTGCACTGGCATTGTTTTTCTCCGCGATAAACTTGGCGATCTCTTCTGCGGAAGACATATCGGTATCACTGTGTTTCAACCCGTATTTGGTCGATAAATCATTCCAAGTCTCTTTCCAATTGGCCCAGCTGTCCGGCATACCGACGCTGTTAACCTGTCCTTCCGCTCGGGCCGCTTTTTCCAGCGCAGACAAATTATCCGCCGCCATGGCAGAATACGAGGAAAGCAACGCCGTACTGATTAGTACGGAAGACAATAATTTTCTCATCATGATGCTCCAGATAATGGGAGGGTTGACGTACTCTGGTCTAGTCCAGCAATAACCACGCCAATTCACCACAATAGTGTGAAAATTACATGACAGTTGTGCGACGGTTATATTTCATCACGATGAACATTAAAGATTCGGTAGATTTGATTTCCCGATAATCCCTGCTATGGTGCAGGTCGCACTACGTTAAGGCTTTACCGCGATGAAAATGCAATCCACTGCTGTCACTCAGATTTGTGATGCTCTGACTGAACGTATTCGCCAGGGAGAATTTACTACGGCCCGACTGCCCTCGGAACGTACATTGAGTGAACAATTTTCCACCACGCGAATTACATTGCGTGAGGCGCTGACCATGATGGAATCACAGGGCATCGTCTACCGTGAACTCCGGCGTGGCTGGTTTCTCTCACCACCACGCCTGAGCTATAACCCGCTGCACAAAAGTCATTTCCATGAGATGGCGGAAAAACAAGGGCGGGTCGCAGAAACGGAAGTGCTGGATGCCAATCTTGTCGCCGCCAGCGCGTCAATCAGCCAGCATCTGGAGATACAGGAAGGGACGGAAATCTACCGCATCAGACGATTGCGGCGTATCAACGGACGTGCCGTGTTATACGTGGAACACTACCTCAATCCGGCCTATTTCCCCGATTTACTACAAGCCGATCTGACACAATCCCTAACCAATTATTACTGGTCTCACTACGGCATTCGCTATGGTCGGGTACGTTTTATCATGCTCCCCACACCACTACCCACCATCGCCGCGCCGATACTGAAAATGGCCCCCGGCAGCCCGTCCTTGTTTATTACCCGTATCAACCGCGATCAATACGACAGAATCATTGATTGTGACTGCGAATACTGGCGCTACGATGCGTTGTATATTGATGTTGAAGCCGAACGAGATAATCAGGAATAATCCCGACGACCAACCGTATGGCGCGTGATGCCAAAATCAGCCCGATAAAACGCGGTAAACCAGACCGAGCAGCTATCGGTCACAGTATTGATATATCAATCCCAAAAATCATCAAATCACGTTATATTACGTCCCTTATTTCTCTCTCTCCGGCAGTGAGTCAGCATCGTTTATGAGTAAGCCATCAACCACATCAGCGCCCCAGCAGACCTCGGAATCCACCGTTGTGTCGCCGTCATTTTGGCGAGGCTGCTTCAGCGTCGCGCCGATGCTGGATTGGTGAGATCTTGGCTGCAGCCCTTATTTGGCAAGGGTTGAGCTTGTCATGGGGCAGATATGGGGCAGGTGTCTTAAATTTTTGTCGTTTTTGTCTGTTTTTTGTTCTGTTTTTATCTATTCACTGCAGCTTAAAGTTTGAATTCAGGTTCTGGGGTTGAACTGTTGAAAAGCTGTGTATGTAACTCCGTCAGCATTTTTTTCAAAGTGCCCAGCATAAAGGACTTAAATTTGTCCTGTCCCAAAGTCCGGTCATACACATTGGTTGGTAGAAAACGTTTCATCTCATTATGAAATGCTGCACTTGCCACAATTTTATCCAGCGAAGCAATCCGGCTTTCCAGCAGTTGTTGGTAGTCAGGAATTTTGTAGTCAGCCAGTTTCAAACGGATGAGCTCAGGCTTAAGCTTGGCGTTCTGCTGCTGCAGCCAGACCAAATCCCATAAATCACGATGCCGAATGTAACGTTGAGTCGCAGGCAGTGAAATCAGCTTATCCGCCATCACTTCGTCCAGTGTTTCGGTAAACACCAGAGTGTCTTCGTAACCATCAGGTAAAAAGTCATAGTTGTTCCGAAGGGGCAAAGCTTCTCTGGTGTAAGCGGGCACATTCGCCACTTCAAGCTTAATTTTTTGCCTCGGCATATCCTTCTGGCCGGGAGCGGTGGTGATATTAATTCGCCATTTATCAATCCGAAGTTCGGCGTACTCTTTTTCTTCTTTCAGCGATGCAGGCTCTTTCACCGTGACTTCCAGGCCATAACGCTTGCCAATGTAGTCTTCGATACAGGTTTTCATCTCTGCCAGCCTGGCAGAAGAAAAATCGACACCACCGGCAAAATCCAGATCTTCGCTGAAGCGGTTGCCGCCATGACAAAGCCGTAACGAGGTTCCGCCTTGAAACACCAACTCATTCAGCAAACCTGCCTGGTCAAGGCAATACAAAATATCGTAGTGCAGTAACTCTTTTTCAATCACGGGTCGCATGGCGGCAACTTCAGCCTGCTGCATTGCCTTTGCCACCAGTGCATTAAAATCAGCCGGGTCAATCTTCATTCAGCATTTCCTTTTGGACCAGATGAGTATTCCGGCCAACCCGTTTTTGGTCGCGCCAGGCCGCTTGCTTTGTGGCCATCCGCAGTGGCCGGTTGATGGAGATGAAACTCTGAATAATTTCACTGACCGGCCGCTTGGTATGCGTGAATTCAATGGTGCCATAGTGAGTTTTGTATTCACCTTTGCGCCCTGTGGTCATCACGGTCAGCCTGTCCATCGGGATTTGCGAAATCACGCCATAACTGGAGAGCGCAGATTCCAAGCTCACGTAATTGTATTCACCACGCCGTAGGGTTTTAGCAATCAGTTCCAGAGTGTCTGGACCTTTTTTATGATGTGACAAAGCGAAGAGGTAGACGCCACGGGCAGCCCTTTCCAGAATGTTCTGTCGTACCAAACGCTCAAGCCCGGCATGCAAGGTTCGTTTGCTATCTTCAGAAAAGATTTTCTCCAGATCGCGCTGGCTAAATACATAGCGCCCTTGCTGGTCTAGCTCACTTAAACGCTGGATTGCTGTGGTCTGTTGCATAGTTTCTATCTGTGCGTGAAATACACTTACTCATAGTATAAGTGTCCACTTGTAGATGTTCAACCTATTAAGTAGACAGTTATTACATGTATTAAGTGGTTTATTGATAACTTAAAAGCCCGCGAAATTCGCGGACTGCTTTGTAGGCTTGCTTAGCTTAGTTGATGCAATGTTTTTATCTGAGCGTCTTACCGAGCGGACACAGCCTCCTTGGCGGGGTCAGTCCCGAGGCTTTTGAACGGGCCTCATCGTGAGGACAGGATCTGTCTACTGATGTGGGGGCAGTCCACGAGATGATCAGGGATAACCCCGACGATCAACCGTATGGTGCATGATGCCGAAATCAGCCCGATAAAACGCGGTAAACCAGACAGAGCAGCTATCGGTCACTGTATTGATATATCAATCCCAAAAATCATTAAATCACGTTATATTACGTCCCTTATTTCTCTCTCTCCGGCAGTGAGTCAGCATCGTTTATGAGTAAGCCATCAACCGCATCAGCGCCCCAGCAGACCTCGGAATCCACCGTTGTGTCGCCGTCATTCTGGCGCGGCCGCTTCAGCGTCGCACCGATGCTGGATTGGACAGATCGCCACTGCCGCTATTTTCACCGCCTATTGAGCCACCAAGCGCTGTTATATACCGAGATGGTAACCACCGGCGCCATTATCTACGGCAAAGGCGACTATCTGACTTACAGCGAAGAAGAACATCCACTGGCTCTGCAACTCGGGGGGAGCGATCCGGCCGCACTGGCGCAATGTGCCGCGTTGGCGGAACAGCGCGGCTACGATGAGATCAACCTGAACGTCGGTTGCCCGTCTGATAGAGTACAGAACGGCCGTTTTGGCGCCTGCCTGATGGCGGAAGCAGCGTTGGTAGCGGATGGTGTGCAGGCAATGCGCGAGCAGGTCAACATTCCTGTCACCGTCAAAACCCGTATCGGTATTGACGATCAGGATAGCTACGCTTTCCTGTGTGATTTTATTCATACAGTGGCAGAACGCGGTGGTTGCAATTCGTTTATCGTACATGCCCGCAAAGCCTGGCTTTCCGGTCTCAGCCCGAAAGAAAACCGGGAAATACCACCGCTGGACTACTCCCGAGTTTATCAACTGAAGCGGGATTTTCCAGCGCTGACCATCGCGATTAACGGCGGTATCAAAACGCTGGAAGAGGCCAAAATCCATCTGCAACATGTGGATGGCGTGATGATCGGACGCGAGGCATATCAAAATCCAGGTATGCTGGCACAGGTTGATCAGCAGCTGTTTGGTCTCGATCACACGCCGAGTCCCTTTGCCGTGGTCGAAACCATGTATCCCTATATCGAACGAGAGCTGACACAGGGAACCAGTCTGGGTCATATCACCCGACATATGCTGGGGTTGTTTCAGGGGATACCCGGTGCTCGTCGCTGGCGTCGTTATTTGAGTGAACAGGTCCATAAACCGGGTGCTGGCGTCGCCGTAGTTGAAAAAGCACTGTCACTGGTAGAGCATAACCAGGTGTAAAATACTAATAGTTAGCGTATTAGACCACATCATCAAACCTGAAATGTTTTCTAACACCGCTAAATCAAGAGGTTATCTACGCTATATTCTTGGCACAGATCTTGTTATTCCTATATAGCGGCCACTGAGATAATTGATGGTCAATCAAATCCAGAATCGTTACCACAGGAGCAGGCCATGTTTGATATTTTCTTCGTTATTGGTTTCTTTATTATGCTGATGGTGACGGGTGTGTCGCTATTGGGTGTCATCGCCGCGCTGGTGGTTGCTACGTTTTTTATGCTACTGGGCGGACTGTTTATTATGGCAATCAAACTGCTTCCCTGGCTGTTATTGGCTGTACTGGTAGTGTGGATATGGCGTTATTATCAAAAGAAACCGACACGCTATTACCGCTGACAACAGCGTAAATCAGAGTAAAAACGGCGTGTTAAGCGCTGATGTACACTATTTTCATGCAAAATTGTGCGCCAACAGATATTTTTCGTTTATCACTGTTGTTAGGATGTGCAGCACATCAGCTGCTGGTGAGTGTTGCGTTGCGGTTATATGCGCACTAATACCGATTTCATCGGTGTCAGGAAATCAATAATAGTCACTCAGTGACATCGTCCATGACACCATTCCGCTGTATCCTACAATACGGTTCGATGGAATTACCGCTGTAGAAAAACGCCTCCTTTTATGGAGGCGCTTTTATTTCTGATAATCCGGTTATAGCGCTGGAATCAACAAACTGGAACCCGAGGTTTGACTGCCTTCCAGCGCCCGGTGAGCCGCTTGTGCATCCTCCAGCGCAAACTTTTGCTTATCTGCCACATCAACCTTAATCGCGCCACTGGCCACCATGGAAAACAATTCACTACTGGCCTGCGCCAGTTCGGTACGGTTAGTGATATAGCTAAACAACGAAGGTCGGGTGACATACAACGACCCTTTCTGGTTCAGAATCCCCAGATTAACGCCGGTTACCGGCCCGGAAGTATTGCCAAAACTCACCATCAGACCACGGCGCTTCAGACAATCCAGTGATGTTTCCCAGGTGTCTTTTCCCACCGAGTCATAAACCACACTGACTTTCTGTTCATCTGTCAGTTCCAGCACCCGATGAACAATATCTTCCGTACGGTAATTGATGGTGGCCCAGGCGCCAGCCTGCTGCGCCAACGCGGCTTTCTGTTCAGAACTCACCGTACCAATCAACTTCGCGCCAAGGGCTTTCGCCCACTGACAAGCTATCAGGCCGACACCGCCTGCGGCAGCATGGAACAGAAACAGCTCACCGGATTTGATTTCATAAGTCTGGCGCAACAGATAATAAACTGTCAGCCCTTTGAGGAAAGAGGCCGCAGCCTGCTCAAAGCTGATGGCATCTGGCAGAATGGCGATCTTATCTTCCGGTACATTATGTATTTCACTATAAGCACCGAGCATAGACTGCGCATAGACAACCCGGTCACCAACCTTAACATTTCTGACATTGGCTCCCACTTTGATGACGACCCCTGCGGCTTCTGTCCCGAGTCCAGAAGGCAGCGACGGCGGTGAATACAGACCGGACCTGAAATAGGTATCAATAAAATTGATCCCGATAGCCCGGTTCTCCACCTGAACCTCATTCAGCGTAGGATCATGGGGAATGAAATCTACATATTCCAGCACCTCTGGCCCACCATGAGTACTGAATTGAATACGCTTGGTCATGTCTTCTCCTCGTTATATCTGCTTTCGCTTATTTACCATGACAGCCAGAACGTGCCATTCCTGCTTTTCGGATATACAATGCGCTTCTCTCTTAGGGTAAATCAACCAGTAAAGAATGCGCTCAATGGCAGAAAAAAGACCGACCAATAAATCGACAGGACCCCGCGATCGTCAGGTAGAAGGGTTAAAACTCCCCCCTCATTCGCTGGAAGCGGAGCAGTCGGTATTGGGGGGCTTGATGCTCGATAACGAGCGCTGGGACAACGTATCCGAACGCGTATCCACCAATGACTTTTTCAACCGGGCTCACCGCCTGATTTTCAGCGAAATGCAGCGTCTGCTGGAGATGAACAAGCCCATTGACCTGATTACCCTTTCCGAATCCCTGGAACAGAAAGGTGAACTGGAATCGGCAGGTAGTTTTGCTTATCTGGCTGAGCTGGCGAAAAACACGCCCAGCGCGGCGAATATCGGCGCATATGCCGATATCGTGCGTGAACGTGCAGTGGTGCGGGAGATGATCGCCGTGGCCAATGAAATTGCCGATGCCGGTTACGATCCACAAGGCCGCAGCAGTGAGGATTTACTGGATTTGGCCGAATCCCGCGTGTTTCAGATCGCTGAAAATCGGGCCAGTAAAGATGACGGACCAAAAAGTATTGATCGTATTCTGGAAAACACCGTCTCGCGTATCGAACAGTTATATCAACGCCCACATGATGGTGTTACCGGAGTATCCAGCGGCTATCAGGATCTGGATAAAAAAACCGCCGGTCTGCAAAAATCCGATCTGATCATCATTGCCGCCCGCCCTTCAATGGGGAAAACCACCTTTGCCATGAACCTGTGTGAAAATGCCGCCATGACGCAGGATAAACCCGTGCTGATCTTCAGTCTGGAAATGCCCGGCGAGCAGATCATGATGCGTATGCTGGCCTCGCTGTCCCGCGTCGATCAAACCCGCATCCGCACCGGTCAGTTGGATGATGAAGACTGGGCGCGAATTTCCAGCACCATGGGGTTGCTGCTGGAAAAACGCAATATGTACATTGATGATTCCTCCGGCCTGACGCCAACTGAAGTTCGCTCCCGCGCCCGTCGGGTATTCCGCGAACACGACGGCCTGAGTCTGATTATGATCGACTACCTGCAATTGATGCGGGTGCCAGCGCTGTCAGATAACCGCACACTGGAAATTGCAGAAATTTCCCGTTCACTCAAAGCGTTGGCAAAAGAATTGCAAGTCCCGGTAGTGGCGCTGTCACAGCTCAATCGCGGGCTGGAACAACGCGCCGATAAACGTCCGATAAACTCAGACCTGCGTGAATCCGGCTCCATCGAGCAAGACGCCGACCTGATTATGTTTATCTACCGTGACGAGGTTTATCATGAAAGCAGTGATATGAAAGGTATCGCCGAAATTATTTTAGGGAAACAGCGTAACGGCCCTATCGGTACTGTGCGCTTGACCTTTAACGGGCAGTGGTCGCGTTTCGATAATTACGCTGGCCCACAATATGATGACTAATTCGCTAAGGATGCAGAATGAAAACGGCAACCGCCGTCATTAATCGCCGCGCTTTGCAACACAACCTGCAATTAATTCGCCAGATGGCGCCACAAAGCCGTCTGATTGCCGTTGTAAAAGCCAATGCCTATGGGCACGGCGCACTGGAAGCCGCCCACATTCTCAACGACGCTGACGGTTATGGCGTCTCCCGTCTCAGTGAAGCACTGGTATTACGTGCCGGGGGAATCACTAAACCGATCCTACTGCTGGAAGGCTTTTTCTCCGCCGGCGATGTGCCGCTGCTGGCCGAGCACCAGTTGGAAACCGCTATCCACAGCGTGGAACAACTGGCAGCATTGGAACAAGCTTCGCTCTCGCGCCCATTAAAAGTATGGATGAAACTGGATACCGGCATGCATCGTCTCGGTGTGCTACCGGAACAGGCAGAAGCGTTCTACCAGCGGCTCGCCCATTGCCACAATGTGGTACAACCGGTGAATATCATGAGCCATTTTTGCCGGGCTGATGAACCAGAACTGGATACCACAGCGCGCCAACTCAGCTGTTTTGATGCATTCACCAAAGACAAACCGGGAGCACAATCCATTGCGGCGTCTGGCGGCATTTTGTTGTGGCCGCAAGCTCACCGTGATCAGGTCCGCCCTGGCATTATTCTGTATGGTGTTTCCCCTTTGGACACGGGTGATGCCAGCCGATGGAATTTGCAGCCCGCCATGACACTGACTTCACATCTTATTGCGGTACGCGACCACCAGGCAGGAGAACCTGTCGGTTACGGCAGTACCTGGAGTAGCCCACGCAATACAAAACTGGGTGTGGTGGCCATGGGCTATGGTGACGGCTATCCGCGTGGTGCTAAAAGTGGGACGCCGGTGTGGGTCAATGGTCGTGAGGTGCCGTTAGTAGGCCGGGTTTCGATGGACATGATTTCGGTCGACCTGGGACCGGAGGCGCAGGACAACGTTGGTGATGAGGTGATTCTGTGGGGGAAAAATCTACCGGTGGAAAAAGTTGCTGCCTTTAACGGCATCAGCGCCTATGAACTGATTACTCGCCTGACCTCCCGTATTCAACTGGAATACGTTGACGAATAAGCTGAAAAACAAAGCAGAAACCGCATAACACCATGAACACCATGAACACCATGAACACCATGCGGATTTCTGCCATATCGCGCCAGCTGTCCATGGAAAAGCAACAGTAAAACTGCATGACGCGTTCCCGGCTCAGGAACGCGTATCTTTCTACAAGTACCTTTCCATGCCAAAAATGGCATCAGTTATACAGCTCCGCTACACCACGTAGTTGGTTCCCACCATTGGTCGAGATAATACGGAAAGACTTCGCGCCAGCGGCATTGGCTTTCTCTGCCAACTGCGACTGTAGATCATCCAGACTAAAACCAGTGGCGGATACGGTACCCATACTCTGGCCTTGTGAGCGCTGCACTTCTGTAGCAGCGAAGGTGCCGAAAGAAATGGTAGACAATGCGATAACTGCAACAAAATTTCTGATAGCTTTCATGATAAGATTCTCACAATTTTTTTGGTTATAAAGGCTGATATTGCCTTCGATGTGGAGCATCATAATCCTGCTATCTGGTCATTAAAAACGGGTTAATTTGCCATTGTCATTCAAAATAACTGAATATTTTAAGAGTAAGAAACATCACACTACTCACGCATATCAGTACATTAAAATTGTAGGTTTTGGACCCGGAAAGCGCCCTGAATACGGCAGCGTTCCGGGTGAGGTTGTGACAGGGCAAAGAGGGATTATTTCGAGCTGGCCAACCACTGACCGAGGATTTTCTGATACTGTCCCGTCATTTTAGCGAGATGCAGCCACTGGTCGACATACAGTTTCCAGCTCATATCATCACGCGGCAACATGTAGGCTTTTTCACCATACTGCAACGGTTTGTCAGGGTTTACCGTACACAACTGCGGATAGTGTTTCTGCTGGAATAATGCTTCAGAGGCATCGGTAATCATGACGTCCGCTTTCTTATCCACCAATTGCTGAAAAATGGTTACATTATCGTGCAAAGCCAGAGTGGCTTTCGGTAAATACGCATGTACAAACGCCTCATTAGTACCACCCGCGGGTTCCACCAGGCGAACAGCAGGTCGATTAAGCTGCTCAATGGTTTGATATTTATTCTTGTCTTCACAGCGAACGAACGGAATTTTACCGTCCACATCCAGCATATTGGTGAAAAACACCTGCTTCTGCCGCGCCAGCGTGACTGAAATCCCGCCCATGGCAATATCACATTTACCGGACTGAAAATCAGGCATTAACGTTTTCCAGCTGGTTTTCACCCACTCAACTTTTACTCCCAGGCTTTTCGCCAGCGATTCCGCCATTGAGATATCAATCCCTTCATAGCTTCCGTCGCCGCGCAACGAGGTGTAGGGCTTGTAATCTCCCGTAGTGCATACTTTCAACACACTCTGCATCTGGATCTGATCCAGATGCGAGGCGGCACTGGCACCGCCTGCGACAGTCAGCAGGACGAGCGGCAACCATTTTTTCATTTCTTCCCCTTGATTAACTATTACCCGAATTGACTACCAAAGCAGACACTGTACTTTTTTTCTTTTTGATTGAATAGCCTATCGCTATTGCCAGTAGCCAGAGCGGGATCATCCACACAGAAATACGGATCCCCAGGGTCATAGCCATAACAATTAACATTTTGAGTAAATTAAAAATTCAAACCGCAGGATAAATTCACACCTCATGTATATAGATGGGTATACCTGTCATACTTCAAGTTGCAGGTGTGTTGGCTGCGTTCGCTCACCCGAATCACTTACCTGAGTAAGCTCATCGGGATTCGCTCACTTGCCGCCTTCCTGCAACTCGAATTATTTTGGGTATACATTCTTTATTTGGTGCACAAGTGAGATGTTTTATGCGTGTAAAAGTATGATTAACCATTATAAATGCACAGTAATGAAGCACGATGATGCAACGTCTCCCGTAAAAATCCTCCCCAGCCTTGAGTGAGGTAAAACCTCTGCTTTCGGTAATGGGGAAAGCTGCTAGTCTGTAGTCCCACAACATCTTTGGCAGGTTATTGGCATGTACAACGTTGATGATTTTGATCTAAAAATTCTGCGGTTATTGCAGGCAAACGGACGTCTGACCAATCAGGAGTTAAGCGATCTGGTAGGGCTTTCCGCTTCTCAATGCTCCCGCCGCCGTATTGCACTGGAACAAGCGCAGATGATTCTTGGTTATCACGCTCGACTGGCACCAGATGCCGTAGGGCTGGAAATGCTGGGGCTGATTGAGGTCCGGCTCATCAACCATACGCCGGACTGTGTTAACAGTTTTCATACTATGCTCGGTGATGTCGACGCCATTATCGATGCCTATAAAACCACGGGTGACGCAGATTACCTGCTAAAAGTCGCCGTGTCGGACCTGCATGGCCTGAGCGACCTGATCAGCCAGATTTTGTCGCAGAATAAAAGCGTGGCACATCTAAAAACCTCTGTAGTACTCAACCGCTTGAAAGAGAATGGATTGACAACACCGGTGGCCACAACACTGCCCTAATTCAGGGCAGTATGCTTCGCGATAGTGCACAGCCATGTATAGTTAGTGCATTACTGGCACAATAATCGCGATATTCAACGGAAATAAGACCAATAAATGCATTATTTGTGCAAATTTTGATGTAATAGTTTCAATAAGTTAACATTATTGCTGCTCAGTATTAGCGTAATCCGGTATCGCCGACAGCAGCGGTGGTGCGCTTTTTGCTTGAAAGTAAAGGTGTTCTTTTGAATTGAGCGCCTTTACATGGATAACGTTATTACCACTGCAAAACTATCACACACACTTCTGGAAGATGTTCTGGCGATCCTGATCGGCACGCTGATGGTCTCTTTCGGGATTATTTTATTACGCCAGTCTGGAGCATTAACTGGCGGCACAGCCGGAATGGCTTTCCTGCTTCACTATCTGACACACGTCTCTTTCGGGATCGCCTTCTTCCTGCTCAATCTGCCATTTTATTATCTGTCTATTCACCGCATGGGATGGAACTTCACCCTCAAAACCTTCTGCGCCGTAGCACTGGTGTCACTGTTTTCCGATCTGCACACATTGTTTATCCATATCGACCATCTGAACCCGTTCTACGCCACGCTGTTTGGCAATATCATCATGGGATTGGGGTTTATTGTACTGTTCCGTCATAAAGCCAGTCTGGGCGGGGTAAATATTCTGGCGCTCTATTTACAGGATAAATATGCTATTCGGGCGGGGAAATTCCAGATGGCGGTAGATGTAACCATTGTGCTGGCTTCGCTGTTCGTGGTAAGCATACCTATGCTGATAACATCCGTGCTGGGTGCCACTATTCTGAATCTGATTATCGCGATGAACCACCGTCCGGGTCGTTATACAGTGTAAAACTGGCGCAGCACACCGTTAGCCACCGCACAACCCGATACTTTTATTATCAGGAGAATAAGACCGTGTTCCAACATGTTGACGCCTATGCTGGCGATCCCATCCTGTCACTGATGGAGAAGTTCAAACAGGACCCCAGAACTGACAAGGTTAACCTCAGTATTGGGCTGTATTATGACGAACAAGGAACGATTCCCCAGCTCCAGGCTGTCAGCATCGCTGAGCAACAGCTTCAAGCTCTGCCGGCACAGGCCTCGGTTTATCTGCCGATGGAAGGCTTGCAGCCTTACCGCAATGCGATTCAGAAACTGCTATTTGGAGAACGCCATCCGGCACTGACCGCTCAGCGTATCGCGACCATCCAGACACTGGGCGGCTCCGGCGCACTGAAAATCGGGGCGGACTTCCTCAAGCGCTATTTCCCGGAGTCAGAAGTATGGGTAAGCGATCCAACCTGGGAAAACCATGTAGCCATTTTCTCCGGTGCTGGTTTCAAGGTGCATACTTACCCCTATTTTGATGCCGACAGTCTGGGTGTCAACATCGATGCCATGCTCGACACACTGAAACAGTTACCGCCGCGCAGCATTGTGCTATTGCACCCATGCTGCCATAACCCGACCGGTTCCGACCTGACCAATTCACAATGGGATCAGGTCATTGAAGTCCTGATCAGCCGTGAACTGATCCCGTTTCTGGATATCGCCTATCAAGGCTTTGGCGACGGCATTGACGACGATGCCTACGCCATCCGCGCTATCGCAGGTACCGGACTACCGGCACTGATCAGCAATTCGTTCTCCAAAATCTTCTCGCTGTACGGTGAACGCGTTGGTGGGCTTTCCGTGGTTTGTGAAGATCAGGAAGCCGCAGTGCGTGTACTGGGTCAATTGAAAGCTACAGTTCGTCGCAACTACTCCAGCCCGCCGAGCTTCGGTGCGCAGGTGGTTTCCCGTGTGCTGAATGACGCCACGTTGAATGCGGAGTGGAAAGCGGAAGTGGAAGCGATGCGCATCCGTATTATTGCTATGCGTCAGACACTGGTCGATACCCTGAAAAAAGCGCTACCAACACGGAACTTTGATTATCTGCTGACCCAGCGTGGCATGTTCAGCTATACCGGCTTCAGCCCGGAACAGGTTGATCGCCTGCGGGAAGAGTTCGGCGTATACCTGATCGCCAGCGGTCGCGTTTGTATGGCTGGCCTCAACCACGATAACGTACAACGAGTAGCGGAAGCCTTCGCCGCGGTACAGTAAGCCCGTTTCAACCTGATCATGCCCGCGAAAGTGGGCCTCTTGTCAAACACATCTCAGCAAGAAGAACGCCTGCTTATGCAGGCGTACCCAAAAGAAATCACATAATCAGGATATGTTAGAATGATGTCCATTCGCCAGCAGATGAAGCGGCAGTGTCCTTCCCTTTGCTCATCGTAGATATTCTGCCAGCAGGCAACGCCGGAGTTAACATAGGACTCTGCTGAGAGGCATACTGAAACCGTTCAGATTCCGATTGGCTGATGTGCAGTTTAAACGCACTCACAGCTTCTGCCAGCATTGCCGCCTGTGATTGCAGAGACAACGCCGCGGAGGCCGACTCTTCAACCAATGCCGCATTCTGTTGGGTCGTCGTATCAATTTGCCCCACAGCGATGTTGATTTGGTTAATGCCATCGCTCTGCTCCCGGCTGGCTTGCGATATTTCACTGATAATATGGTTTACATCCTGCACATGAGCCGCCAGCCCATTCATTGTTTCCTCGGCAGTATCCACCAATTGCATGCCATCCTGAATATTGTCAACAGAGTCATCAATCAACTCCTTGATCTCTTTCGCCGCGGTAGCACTGCGCTGCGCCAAAGATCGAACCTCTCCGGCAACCACGGCAAACCCGCGCCCCTGCTCGCCAGCACGGGCCGCTTCCACCGCCGCATTTAGCGCCAGAATATTAGTCTGAAATGCAATGCCATCAATAACACCGATGATTTCAGCCATCCGTTGCGAAGAGTCCCGAATGCCGCGCATCTTCTGCGTGACAGAATGCATTACTTCACTACTGCGCTGCGCTGCGCTCGATGCTTTATTTGAAATTTCGGTCGCCTGATGCGTATTGTCCGCCGTATTTTTAATCGTCGATGTCAACTCTTCCATTGACGAGGCGGTTTGCTCCAACGAACTTGCCTGTTCCTCTGTCCGGGCAGAAAGGTCCTGATTTCCCGCTGCTATCTGTGAGGCTGCTGTCGAAATGGTTTCCGCGCCATCACGTACTTGACCGACAATCTGGCGCAAACTGGCATTCATGTGATCCAACGACTGGAGCAACATACCGGTTTCATCTTTGTGAACGGCTACGATCGTTGATGTCAGATCGCCCTGTGACACTTTATCCGCCACCTCTAATGCCTGATGTATCGGTCGTGTTACGCTATGCGTCATCGACCAGGCTATCCAGGCACCTAACGCGGCACAAATGGCAAAAATACCCAATAAAACCCATCGGGTCTCACTATAGGTTTTGGTCATCACATCAACTGTCGCACTCATCATGTCATCCTGATGGTCCACTAACTGATGCACCGCCTTACGATATTCTGATTGCACAGGATAAAGATGTGAATTGAACTCATTGAGCGCCGCCTCCCGATTGCCCGCCAATATTTGACTGCTGATCGTTTGTCCTGAGGTTAAAAAATCGGCACGAATACGCCGGATATTCTTAAGCATCTGAAGCGATTGAGTGTCATGAGAATTATTGGCACTGTTTTCGAGCTTATCCATCAGTTGACTTATATTTTTGGAGATATCCGCAATAGAATCGACAGTGCTTTTTATTTTTTCCTGTTCGGAGAGTAACATTAGCTGCTGGAAAACCTGGACTCCCGAATTCACATCACTAATAAGTTCATTAGAATCCACTGTCTGAGGATATAACACGGTAACAATGTCAAGCGCACTGTCATGAAAGTCAGATAATTTTTTAATAGAAATCATACTTACGATAAAAAGCATCATCACCAAAAAAGTGAACCCGGCACTTAAACGATAACCTATTCGCCAGTTAGATAAATGCATAACCCACTCCTATATTAATTCCATGGAAATAAATTCGTTAAGAAAATCTTGTTAAGACAACCACAGTGGAACTTTTGGCTTTAACATTGGAGGGGACACCATTCACGGACAGTACCAATAAAAGCTTAAAGGTAGCTCATTGGTGACTTTACCAACGCAGCATTATCCCGAAATAATTCTCGCCGCTATTTTCAGCATAAAAAATTATTTCTTTTTCACAGTCCGTGACTTATAAAAAATAACGCCACAAAATATATAAAAATAACACTGAATAGATAATCACTATTTCTTATAGAAATGCCCTCGCCACACGTCTACAGTCAACATCCATTCCGTTGCCTATTCCCTCTATCGGCAAGATGTAGGGTAGCTTTATCTTTTGATCGTTATAATCATTTAAAAAATACGAAACAATAGGATTTGGCTATTAAAAACAGCAGATCGATCGGCAGAAGGATCAAGAATCACAAGACACTGTGTTATAAAAAATTATGGCAACCATATGGGGCCTATTTACAAGGAATGTCATTACACCTGGCATCATACCTCCACAAAATGTGTCCCTCTGTTTAACACACCCGTATCTGTATACGACTTCTTATTCTCTGCCTCTGATTACCCATCCTCAGACATAGTCGGTGAATAGAAATTCATTACGTATATCCCATAACAGCCATCTGATTTTATAAGGAAAAAACAGATCAATGGTTCTGGTTATAATTTAGGCAGATATCAATATGAACTAACCATTTTTAAAATGGCGTATTGTTCACAATTCAGTTCAGCATACAACCCAATTCAACACGCATCTAACGCTTGTCACACAATAATAATTGACAATAAAATACCGCCTACGATTTAACAATTATCAGCAATCCCCAAATAGAATGGACAGGATTCTTAAACCTATGTGTTAATCCCTCGCAATTTATACAAATTTATCGTCACTCATATTGACACTAAGTAAAACATTGACTAATACTTTATTTATTTAGTCACAGCAATACTTAGCACGCTAATCAGCTATGCCGTTATCATTGGCTGCACATCTATTATTTATAATAAGTCGGTTGACGATAAATGAGAATAAGAAAGATTTTTCAGATAAACTTGTTGTGGCTGATATTAGCTATCTCTATAGCCAGCATAGTCATCACATTATTGAATAGTTATTTTTCAATTTATAAAGTACAGAAAAAATTACTTTCAGATCAAATATTTAATTTCAACTTGAATTACTCATCCAAGTTATCGGCAACAGTCGAAAGTTTTTTCTCTACCTCTAGAGAGCAATTGACCTATGGCGCACAATTAATCGAGAAAAATTATAAAGATGAAAAAAATTTACAATCTGAAGTCGAGTGCATCCGTCAACTGAGTCATAATTTCAATTCGGTCGTGGTTGTTAACAGTAGAAATTACGTCATAGCGGCATCCCCGAAAGAATTAAATCTGGTTGGAGTAACACTTACATCAAATACAAGTCAACTTGCCCTTAAAGAAAAAAAATTCTTTATCAGCCAACCATATACCTCCACGACAGGTAACTATATCATTTTTATATCAGTGCCAATTAAAGATAAGCAAGGTAATCAGGTTGGATATATCGGTGGGACCATCTATCTTAACAATCGCAGAATTCTCAACGAGTTTATGAACACCCAATTTTCTAATGACATGCATAATATCTATGTAGTTGATAAAAATGGAGTTATTATCTATAACCACAACAAACAGAACATTGGAAAAACGATTACTGACGAGCGGGTCAGAAACACTATTTTCTGGCATGATAAAGGCACATTTCTTATGCCGAGCGTTCAAGGGGAGCCACCCGCGCTTGCAGGATTCGCCAGAGTAAAAAGCTCCGATTGGACCATTATCACTTTACAATCATCTCAGTCAGTCATTGCTCCACTTAATGATGTGATGTTCAATATATTAAAAGTGGGGTCACCTGTCGTCATTCTCACATTATTGATTCTTACTATTCTTGCATTCTATATTGTCCGCCCGTTGCGTCATCTTGCCATGTCCGCCAGCAAAATGGATGAACCTGGCGTTATCGACAAAATCAAATCCGTCCCCTCCTGGTATTTAGAAGTCGAACAATTGAAGCGTGTTATTCTGTTAGGAACGGTTTTGCTACATAAACGTATCGGACGCCTCAGCTCCGAAGCACACACCGATCCATTGACCGGTTTATTAAACCGTCGTGGGCTGCATGATAGTATTGATATGATTTTATTAGAAAATGAAACCGTCTCCGCTATCGTTATTGATATCGATCATTTCAAGCATGTGAATGATACTTTCGGGCATAGTACCGGTGATGAAGTTATCCGGCTGTTAGCCCGACTCATTCGCTCCAGCGCGAGAAAGGTAGACCTTATGTGTCGTACCGGCGGTGAGGAATTTTTAATGTTGCTGCCAGGAACAAACATTCACATTGCAGCGCTAATTGCCGAGCGGCTACGAAGCAATGTGGAAAATCATCAATTTCCGGGATGTCAGCATATTACTATCTCTGTTGGCGTTACGACGTTCAATCCTGACAAATCCACATTCGATATTGCCATTAAAACCGCGGACACCGCCCTGTATCAAGCAAAAAAAGACGGCAGGAATAGAGTCGTCGTTCGGTATATTTCTGATGATGTCTCACCAGCATATTCTTGATCTTGCCACCGACCGCACAGCATCTCGCATTAATGCATATTGAAATTTATTGGGTAATTTTTTAACGACCACTATCGTTTTTCACGTCAATGCCTGGTTACTCGCCCTGCAACGTCACCACCAGCGTACGATTACCGCCGTGATTACGATGTTCACACAGGTAAATCCCTTGCCAGGTACCAATATTTAATTGTCCATTGCGGATGGGAAGACTCAGACTGTTACCCAGCAGGCTACCCTTAAGATGTGCGGGCATGTCATCACTACCCTCATAGGTGTGACGATAATAGGGCGCATCTTCCGGCACCAGATGATTGAAAAAACGTTCGAAATCCGCTCGCACGGTAGGGTCGGCATTTTCATTGAGGGTTAATGATGCAGAGGTATGCTTGATAAACACATGCATCAGGCCGATATTGATTTGCCTGATTTCACCGACTTGCGCTAACACTTCATCGGTAATCAGATGAAACCCTCTGGCTTTTAGCTTGAGACGAATTTCGTGTTGTATCCACATATCACACCCCTGCCGACAATCAATTCACGGACGTTCCAGCATCGGCTTCAGAAAACGTGCAGTATACGATTTCTCACACTGCGCCACCGTTTCCGGCGTGCCCGCTACCAGAATCTCACCGCCGCCACTACCACCTTCCGGACCGAGATCGACAATCCAGTCGGCTGTTTTGATCACGTCAAGATTATGCTCGATCACTACGATGGTATTGCCCTGGTCTCGTAACTGGTGCAGTACCGCCAGCAATTGCTGGATATCGGCAAAATGCAGGCCAGTGGTAGGCTCATCCAGAATATACAGTGTTTGCCCGGTGCCACGCTTCGACAGTTCACGCGCCAGTTTGACACGTTGTGCCTCACCCCCTGAAAGCGTGGTGGCCGACTGCCCCAAACGGATATAGGACAGCCCGACATCCATCAGCGTTTGCAGCTTGCGAGCCAGTGCCGGAATAGCATCAAAGAATTCACGGGCTTCTTCAATCGTCATATCCAGCACTTCGTGAATACTTTTGCCCTTGTATTTAATCTCCAACGTCTCGCGGTTATAGCGCTTGCCTTTACACTGATCACACGGCACATAAATATCGGGCAGGAAATGCATTTCCACTTTGATAACACCATCACCCTGACAAGCCTCGCAACGCCCACCCCGCACGTTAAAACTGAAACGACCCGGATTATATCCCCGGCTGCGAGATTCCGGCACGCCAGCAAACAGTTCACGAATCGGCGTAAAAATACCGGTATAGGTTGCCGGGTTGGAACGTGGAGTACGACCAATCGGGCTTTGGTCAATATCAATCACCTTGTCGAAATATTCCAACCCATGAATTTCCCGATACGGCGCTGGTTCACCCAGCGTCGCACCATTCAATTGTCGCTGCGCGATCGGGAACAGAGTATCGTTGATCAATGTAGACTTGCCTGAACCGGAAACCCCGGTAATACAGGTGAACAACCCGACCGGTAACGTCAGAGTTACCTCTTTCAGGTTATTACCTTTGGCACCTACCAGCTTCAGCACTTTGGTGGGATCGGCCGGGACACGCGTTTCCGGCACATCGATTTTCCGCGCACCACTGAGGAACTGACCGGTAAGTGATTCCGGCACCGCCATGATCTGCTCGACCGTACCTTCCGCGATCACTTGTCCGCCGTGAACACCAGCACCAGGGCCAATATCAATGACATGATCAGCCGCACGGATCGCCTCTTCATCATGCTCGACCACAATAACGGTATTGCCCAGATTACGCAGATGAATCAAGGTATCCAGCAGACGCTCATTGTCGCGTTGATGCAGACCGATAGATGGCTCGTCCAGCACGTACATCACGCCCACCAACCCGGCACCAATCTGGCTGGCAAGACGGATACGCTGGGCTTCTCCCCCCGATAGGGTTTCTGCCGAACGGGACAGTGACAGATAGTTCAACCCGACATTCACCAGGAATTTAAGTCGGTCACCAATCTCTTTGAGTATTTTTTCGGCGATTTGTGCCCGCTGACCACTCAGTTTCATGTTCCGAAAGAAGGTCATTGCATGACCGATGCTCATGTCGGAAATTTGTGGCAACGTGGTCTGTTCTACAAAGACATGACGCGCCTCTTCACGCAGGCGGGTACCGTGGCAGCTGGTGCAAGGACGGCTGCTGATAAATTTTGCCAGTTCCTCACGTACCGCCGTGGATTCCGTTTCCTTATAGCGACGCTCCATGTTATGCAGCACACCCTCAAACGGATGACGACGCACGGAAGTATCACCACGGTCATTGATATATTTAAATTCAATGGACTGCTTGCCGGAGCCGTAAAGAATGACGTTCTGAACCTCTGCGCCGAGATTCTCAAACGGTGCATCGACATCAAATTTATAATGCTCCGCCAGCGAGCGAAGCATCTGGAAATAGTAAAAATTACGCCGGTCCCAGCCGCGTATTGCCCCTCCCGCCAATGACAGTTCCGCATTCTGTATTACGCGTGCCGGATCGAAGAACTGTTGTACCCCCAAGCCATCACAACTCGGGCAGGCTCCGGCGGGATTATTGAAGGAGAACATACGTGGTTCCAGTTCATTCATACTGTAACCACAGACCGGACAGGCAAAATTGGCGGAGAACAGCAATTCAGATTGAGTGTCGTCGTCCATATCCGCAACAATAGCGGTGCCGCCGGACAGATCCAGTGCGGTTTCAAACGATTCAGCCAGCCGCTGGGCCAGGTCATCACGTACTTTGAAACGGTCCACCACTATTTCAATGGTGTGTTTTTTCTGAAGTTCCAGCTTCGGCGGGTCAGAAAGGTCACAGACTTCACCATCAATACGGGCACGGATATAGCCTTGTGTTGCCAGATTTTCCAGGGTTTTGGTATGTTCCCCTTTACGATCTTTCACAATGGGCGCTAACAGCATCAGACGTTTGCCTTCCGGCTGCGCCAGCACGTTATCCACCATCTGGCTGACGGTCTGGGCATCCAGCGGAATATCATGTTCAGGGCAACGCGGCTCGCCCACACGGGCAAACAGTAGACGCAGATAGTCATGAATTTCGGTAATCGTCCCGACGGTGGAACGCGGGTTATGTGAAGTGGATTTCTGTTCAATAGAAATCGCGGGTGACAACCCTTCGATATGATCAACGTCCGGTTTTTCCATCAAGGATAAAAACTGGCGGGCATAAGCTGAAAGCGACTCCACGTAGCGGCGCTGGCCTTCGGCGTACAAGGTATCAAAAGCCAGCGATGACTTGCCTGAACCGGAAAGACCGGTCACGACGATCAGTTTATCGCGTGGAATTATCAGGTTGATATTCTTGAGATTATGGGTACGGGCACCACGAACTTCGATATTATCCATTCACACTCTTCCCGCGATAAACGCTGTTTCCATCTTCTCTGGACGAAAGCAAGCCAATATGAAACGGCTGATTATGGCACAAAAAAAGCTGAATGAATATCCAGTATTAGACTGCAACAAGTGCAATAAATGGAAAATTTTCGGATAACAGCTCGCGGGTACTATCTACTATAGTGGCGTGCTAGAATCTATCGTTTACACTTTAAAAGTCGATATATCAGGAGACACCAACATGGCCAGCAGAGGCGTTAATAAAGTGATACTTCTCGGGCATCTGGGACAAGACCCCGAAGTCCGTTACATGCCGAATGGTGGCGCGGTAGCCAATATTACCCTGGCCACTTCCGAAGCCTGGCGCGACAAGCAGACCGGCGAGCAGAAAGAAAAGACAGAATGGCACCGCGTAGTACTGTTTGGCAAACTGGCAGAAGTCGCGGGTGAATATCTCCGCAAAGGGTCTCAGGTTTATATTGAAGGCCAGCTTCAGACCCGCAAATGGACAGATCAAAGTGGGCAGGATCGTTACACCACCGAAGTGGTGGTCAACGTTGGCGGCACCATGCAGATGATCGGTGGCCGTGCAGGCGGCGGTGCGGCAGCGCCAGGTGGTGCGGCGCCAGCAGGTGGCGGGAATCCACAACAAGGTGGCTGGGGACAACCACAGCAACCACCTGCCGCCAACCAGTTCAGCGGTGGCGCACAGGCAGCGGCACCACGCCCGCAAAACACGCCAGCACCCAGCAGCAACGAACCGCCGATGGATTTTGACGACGATATTCCGTTCTAGGTGCGCCGTTTTGCTTTGTAAATCAAGTGGTTAATTCGAGTTATTGAATTAATCATAGGCTGTTGGAGTGCCTATTGCAAGCCTGACTTATCCTTACTTAGTAATGGGTTTGAACCTCGAAAGAGGGAGGGGAGTGTAGCATGTCAGGAAAAGGCTGGTTGCGGGGAAATAACCTACTTTGCGCCAGCCATTGCAAATCCCATATGGTTAAGCCTGATTGGTTGAATCATAGTTCATAGTGGGTTTCGGGATATCGATGGCTCACGGTTATTTAGGAGTCATACCAATATTTATAGTAATTATTTTTAGAAGGTTACTATATCCAACAATGTTGGCACCTGCTCGGTGAGAGTGGTAATTGAACGTAAGTGAAACCTAAGTGGGATGCACCTTGACTACAAAGAAATACGGGATTACCTAAGTTGGTTAAGTAATTAACCAATATGGTAACGGAGACTCCGTAGTACCCAACGTAGCTCTGTAATGGAGTCGCAATTGGCTAACCAATCTGAAAAATATATATAAATTGATAAGTAATTATCAATGAAACTATATTCGTAAGGGGGAAGGGAGTCAGTTGGATCTATACTAATAGAAGCGGGGGTTCGATAGTCAGTGCTATCACAGAGAACACTCAATGCTCTAAATGGTATAAACAAAGCCAGTATACAAGGTTATAAGATCAAGAAACTGCATAAAATCATGTGCAGTAATAAAGATCTTTGGGCACAGGCCTATGCTAATATTTATTCTAATCAGGGAGCCATGACGAGAGGAATAAATAACAATACGATGGATGGAATGAGTGTGGACAGGATTATCAGTCTTATTCACCTCATAGAGTCCGGTTCGTACATACCCAAACCTTGTAAGCGCACGCACATACCCAAAGATGCCCGAAAACCGAATGGAAAGAAACGTCCATTAGGTATTCCAACCGGAGACGATAAATTAATACAGGAAGTAATGAGAATGTTATTGGAAGAGATCTATGAACCGGTTTTTAGCGACTGGAGCTATGGATTCAGGCCTGAGCGTTCCTGTCATTCTGCATTAAAAGAAATCAGAAACGGTTGGAAAGGAACAAAATGGGTATGTGATGTTGATATCAAAGGTTACTTCGACAACATTGACCACGATCTGCTGCTGAAATTCCTGAGCAAGCGGATCGCTGATAACAAATTTCTGGCGCTTCTCAAGAAGTTCCTGAAAGCTGGCTATCTGGACAACTGGCGTTACTTTGGCACTCATAGCGGAACACCACAAGGTGGCATTATCTCCCCTATTCTTGCCAATGTATTTCTCCACGAGCTTGATGAATTTATGAAAAATAGAATCACCGAGTTCGGCAAAGGAGGACGGAGGAAACCCAATCCCATATACAGAAGAGCACTACAAAACCGGACAAATCGTATTAAATGGATCAGGCAAGGTTTCGGCGCTTCAGGAATGCCTGCTGATGAGCAGAAAATCCAAAAGTGGAAACAGGAAGCGGATGAACTGGAGAAACAATTGCGCACACTACCCAGTGTTATTATGGATGATACTGAATTCAAAAGAATGCGGTATGTTCGATATGCTGATGATTTTCTGATTGGAGTGATAGGAAGTAAAGGTGAGGCAAAAAAGATAATGGAAGAGGTTGTCGATTTTGTTGAATCCGAACTTCATTTGGAAATATCAAAGGAAAAATCCGGAATTATTGACCCGAAGAAAGGATTCACTTTTCTCGGTTATGAAATAAAAACACGCCGTGAAAGAAAACAGGTCAAATGTGTTGTAGGGCTTAATACAGATGGAAGTAAAACTCATGCGGTAAAACGTACGATAACGGAACACGTCCATCTGGGTGTACCGAGGGAAAGAATCCTGAAATTCTGCTCTCTACGTGGCTATGGGAATTACGATGGCGGATATGGTAATAGTGCGGCTCGGCCAGCAATGATGCACATGTCTGACTATGAAATCATTGGTCAGTACAACGCTGAAATGCGCGGCTACGCGAATTACTACAATCTTGCCCCCGTTCTCTATCTCAATAAGTTGCATTGGATATGGGAAAATAGTCTTTATAAGACACTGGCAGGTAAACATCGGATATCTCGCACCAAAATCGCGCGGCGGTTAAGGCAAGCGGATGGCAGGTATGTTTATCGGGAAAATCGTAATGGAAAGGTATATGAGTTGGAGGTATTTAGACTCAAAAACAGGAGTGCGCCCAAACACAGTTCACCGGATATATTGCCGAATACGCATAAATATTCTGGTAGAACTGAATTGCTGGACAGGATGGCTGCATGCCAATGTGAATATTGCGGTACCAGAACCGGCCCTTTTGAAGTCCACCATGTGAGGAAACTTAAGGATATCAAGTCGGGTACAGATAACTGGAAGAAGCTGATGATTGCCCGTAACAGGAAAACATTAGTGATCTGCCGGATCTGTCACGTCAACCTTCACAGAGGAACACTGCCAGACCGAAGAAGCTTTGTTTGATCCAATGGAGAGCCGGATGCATAGAAATGTGCAAGTCCGGTTCGGTGGGGGGGTAACGGCTAATCCGTCAGGACGCACGTACCCTACCCAACCGCCTACCTGAGAGCACCTCTATAAAGAAGTCACTATAATGCCCTGTATTTACAGGGTATTTCATTTTTATGGACGTAAAAAATATAATGCATCGCCAAAAGAAGTGGCCTACCTTGCTGATATACAAACGTTGAGCATCAGCATAAAACTTTCAGCTCGGTTATTAGACTGTCGAATTTTTTGCACCAGAAAACCGCACTGTAATACATCAACCACCGCAGCCAGTACGGCTACCGAGGCGAATATCGCCTGCTGGCACCACGTTATTGTCAATCCAACACTGCCACTGTTTTAATCTGCGCCCAGACAAACTGCCCGGGACATAATTCCAGCAAGCGACATGACCGCCGGGTGATATTCGCCAGCAAGGGCGTCTCGCCAACCTTGAGCCGAACAAGCATTTGAGCGGGATGGTGACTCTCCGTCATATCGACGACCTGTACTTTCAAGCGATTAAGAATACTGCTTGCACCCGGGAGTTCACAGCACAGGCTCACATCATTCGCATTGATACCACAACGCACCGTCTGCCCAATCGGCAGATCCCGCTGCATCACCCACAACTCGCCACCAGCAAAACCGATACGACTCAATCCGTCTGCGGACTCGTGCGCCACGATGCGCCCTTCTATCACAGTTTGCACCGGCATATCCGGCCGACTCGACCACGCCAGATTCGCCAATGTCGCCTGTAATGCTCCACTTGCCTGCACTCGACCTTCACTAAGCAATACCAGGTGATCGGCGAGTCGCAGTACTTCGTCGAGTGAATGGCTAACATAGATCACGGGGATACTGAGTTCCCGATGCAATCGCTCGAGATAAGGAAGAATTTCGTTCTTGCGCTGCTGATCCAGCGCAGCCAGTGGCTCATCCATCAGCAACACTCGAGGCTGAGCGAGCAGAGCACGAGCAATAGCGACGCGCTGACGCTCCCCGCCGGAGAGTGTGGACGGATCCCGTTCCAATAGATGGTCAATGCCAAAACGCTCAGCCATTTCTTCTAGTGCCTGTCGGCGTGTATCAGAGGGAAACGCCCGTGACTGGGCGAAAGCCAGATTGCCGCGCACCGACCAATGCGGCAAGAGACTCGCTTCCTGGAAAACATAACCCAGCGCCCGCTCACGCGTCGGCATAAAGTGAAACTCATCCTGCCAACACACACCATTGACCGTAATCTCGGCCACACTGGCCCGTTCCAGCCCAGCCAGACAACGCAAAAGTGTCGTCTTGCCCGAACCTGAAGGCCCAAAAAATGCGGTAATTCCATGCCCAGGTAACTGCAAGTCAACATCAAGTGTAAAGCCGGGTCGAATAACACACACGCGAACCGAAATTACCGGAATGTCAAAAGAACCGCTGTCCGGCAGCATCACAGACTCCTACTGAAAGACAGTTTCCGAAGTACCATAAAAACCAGTAAAGACACCACACCCAACAAACTCGACAGTACGCTGGCACGGCTAAAGTCCCCACTGAAGACGGCGTTGTAGATTTCGAGCGACAACGTATTGGTTTTGCCGACGATATTGCCACCCAGCATAAGCGTGACACCGACCTCACCCAAAGCGCGTCCCAGGCCAAGAATCAGCCCGGTGGCAAGGGGTATTCGCAAATTGGGTAGCAGCACCAGTAGAAAGATTTCAATCTCGCCCTTGCCCAGCGTCCTCGCCACTTCTCCATGCCGGGTACTCAATTCCCGCATGGCCACCTCGACCGGCTTGACCACCAGCGGCAGCCCAGCCAGAAATGAGGCGATCACCACTCCCGGCAGAGCAAAAACGACGTTTTGCCCCATACTCTCCAGCCATTGTCCAACCCAACCATGTCGCCCAAGCAGCAAAAGCAGTGCGAACCCCGTGGCAATCGGCGGAAAGACCAACGGCAAAGTCACCACCACATCAAGCAATCCCTGTCCGGGCCAGGATCGACGGCTGAGCAAATAACCCAAGCCCAGCCCGGCAAACAGATGCAAAACCAGCGTTATCGCCAAAACCCGCAAGGTCAGACCGAGTGAAAATTGTACGTCAGGCAGCAACAAGGTATCCCAAAACGTTTGCAGAAAACTCATTGCAAACCATGCATGGCCAAAATCGCGTGCGCAGAGGGTGATTGCAGATAGGTCGCAAAAGCTTGCACTCCTGCGTTACCCTCCCAACCGTTTAGGATTGCAGCTGTAATGTGGATCCGACTATAACTTGCTGGGTCAATCTCAATATAACCACCAATTTGTTCACGAATACCCAGCGCATCGGTGAGATTGATAAAACCGGCATCAACATCTCCGCTAATCAGATAAGCCGAAACCTGAGGCACTGTCGAGACCTTCATTAATTTGTCTCGAATCTGACGTTCGAGCCCACTCTTGACCAAAAACGCCTGAGCGGCCTTGCCGTAAGTAGCATTAGCAGGCTCTGGCATTGCGATTCGACGCCAGGCCGGATCACTCAGCTCCTGAGCCTGCTTCAGGGTTTTACCTTTGGCGTAAGCCAGCACCAACTTTCCATCACCCAGCGCAATCGTTTTCGCTATGTCGATACCCCGGAATTTCTGCAGAAAGTCCTGATCGGCCAGAATCATGGCGACCTTACCGCTCTGCTTTATCTGGGCAGAAACCTGGGCCATATTTCCGAAGAACACGTCGATCCGATTCCCCGTAGATGCTTCATAAGCCCGGGTCAAGTCGGTTACCGGTCGCTTGTAACCCGCTCCCGCTGCCAACAAAAAAGGTTCGGCATGTAGTGTGCTCATCCAGCACAGAAGAAAGACAAAAAATATTTTTTTCATGATAGGTTCCAGAAAAGATCGGGTTGATCCGTCCAATCTTTCGAACAGTCGCAACAGTCATGTCAGAATACACAACCGTCATGCCAACATTGAGCGTTATATATTAACCTATATTCCGGTGATATCTATACGTTGTCATGCATTTCCATAGACGTTGATAAAGACCGACACTTCCTTTTTAGCCTTGCCAGATGCTGTCCCAGGTTCAGATGGTGACATTCAATACACGACTCCCTTGAGCCAAATGGTGATACCACCAGTGTCACCACCTATCGAAACAGATGAGGAAATAATGCTGCTTTAAACAGGCGCATGGAGCGTCAAAGTAGTGCAAATGATTTGGGTAGAGGGGTTTTCTTGCGCGAAGAAGAAGCGTTCAACGCTATTCAAGCTCAATAGCTTTTATTTAAAAAAACCATATTTTCCAGAATATTATCCGCTATCAAGGCTGAACATGAGCTTGTGAATATCAAGCCTAGATAAAAATGGCACGAGAAGTGCTTTGATTAAATTGTCGACAGACGCCAGTCGACGACAAAAGGATTCAAGCTATGAGTATGATTTCTCCAATTGCACAACGTCCCACCAAGCGAAGCGAAGTCGGCGAGCGTTTGCGCGAAGCAATTCTGAGCGGCTTTCTAAAACCTGGGGTCAAGCTTGTCGAATCGCAAATTGCAAAAGATTTCGGTATCAGCCGGGCACCTCTGCGTGAAGCTATCTCGGCATTGGTAGAAGAAGGGTTGATTATCAATGAGCCTTTTGGTGGCTATTACATACAAACCCTTAGCGAACAAAGCTTGCGGGATTTGTACGGTATGCGGAGAGTGCTGGAAACGTTTGCATTCGAAACCATTTGGCATAAGCGCACGCAGATGTTTTGTGATGACTTGTTGCGGCGCAACGAAGCGTTGAAAACCTGCATCCGCTCGGGCGATAAAGCCAAAGCGATAAAAGCTGAGTTGAGCCTGCACGGAGCGGTCTTTGAACGTTGCGGCAATGCTCTGCTGCTTAACGTATGGCGCGGTTTGTCGGGACAGCTTCAGCTCTATTGGTCCATGCATCAAGAGAGTCACGGTCGCGCCGGGGCCAAACTGGATGCTCATGAAGAGTATGTAGCGTTGGCTTGCGGTGATGATTTTGAGCTGATGCGTTCCGAGATTTCCGAACACGTCCAGAGAGGATTAGAAAAAGTAGTTACCTCTTTGGAAGCCCACACAGATAGCGTGAATCAACCTTAGCAAGCGAATTAAACAGGTAAAGATCATGTCTGAAACATTGATGAGCATTTCTTGTCTTCACAAAAAATTTGGCGATTTGCATGTCTTAAAAGGCGTAGATCTCGACGTTAAAAAAGGCGACAGGATTGCCATCATCGGAGGGAGCGGATCAGGTAAAAGCACCATGCTGCGCTGTCTGAACTTCATGGAAACGCCCACTACTGGCATGATCAAGCTTGATGGGAAGGTTATTGGAAAAGAGACCGGTCGCGGCAGCGATGGAGAAGTATTCATGTCCTATCCTGAGCGCGATCTCTGCGAGGTACGCAAAAAAGTCGGGATGGTGTTCCAACAATTCAACCTGTTTCCCCATATGACGGTGTTAGAAAATGTCATGGAAGGACTTATACAGGTGAAGAAAAAAAGCAAAGCCGAGGCGCGCGAAATCGCGCTCCGAGAGCTTGGCAATGTGGGCTTGAATTCAAAAAACGATGCATATCCGACCCGGCTTTCAGGTGGTCAGCAACAACGGGTTGCAATTGCACGGGCTTTGGCAATGGAACCTGAGATTTTACTCTTTGATGAACCGACTTCGTCCCTTGATCCTGAATTGGTGGGTGAAGTGCTGAACGTCATTAATGGGTTGGCGGATGAGGGACGAACAATGCTCCTGGTAACGCATGAACTGGGTTTTGCCTATCATTTTGCTAACAGGGTTATCTTTTTCGCTGATGGAGAATTTCATGAGGCAGGCACTCCTCAAGAGGTTTTGAAGTCCCCCCAGAAAGAGAAAACCCAAGAATTTATCAAGCGCTTCACCGCTTTCCATTTCTGAGTCAGATTCAAGGATCCAATATGAGCACCACTCGTTCTACTACCAGTTCCCAGGCGTACTTGCCGGACCCACGCAATGATGATGTCTTGGTTTATATCAACGGTGAGTTTGTTCCTAAAAACCAAGCGACAGTTTCAGTTTTCGATAGCGGTTTTGTACTGGGTGATGGCGTCTGGGAAGGTGTGAGGCTGGTTAAGGGAAAAATCGTATCGTTTGATTTGCATATCAACCGTATCTTCGACGGCGCCAAATCCATCGAGTTAGATATTGGCGTCACAAAGGAAGAACTCAAAGGTCTTATTTTGAAGACGTTAGAAGTCAACAACATGACTGATGGCGCTCACGTTCGCTTAATGATCAGCCGTGGCAAGAAACACACGCCAAATCAAGACCCTCGTTTCGCGTTAGGCCAGGCGACCATTGTCATTGTCGCAGAATACAAAGTCATCGATAAATCGAAGAAGACGGGTATCAAACTCTACACGTCAACATTCCGATGCAGTGCACCTGATGTATTCGATTTACGACTGAATTCACATAGTCGTCTGAATCTCATTCAAGCATTAATTCAAGCTATCAATGCGGGTGCTGATGAAGCACTGATGCTTGACCCACATGGTTTCGTTGCCAGCTGTAACTCTACCAATTTCTTTATCGTGCGCGGTGATGAGCTGTGGACATCCACAGGTAAATACAATTTCAACGGAATCACTCATAAGACCATTAAGCGCCTCGCTGAAGAAAATGGCATCAAGCTATTCGTCGGCGATTACACCCTCGCTGAAATTTATACTGCCGATGAGGCTTTTCTGACCGGCACTCTTGGAGGAATTACACCTGTGACAATGGTCGATGGGAAAGGGATTGGTGCAGGTAAACCTGGCCCGATGACGGCCAAGCTGAGTGAGCTTTACGAGAGCTACATCAACAACTAATTAATCGCTTATCTAGGATGGGAACACGATGAATCATATTGGTAACGTTTTTCAAAAATCTGCGCGAGTGTTTCTCATGTGTTGCGTAGCCGCCATGCCGCTCATTGCGTCAGCGGCTGATAATACGTTGGAAAACGTCAAAAGCGCCAACGTACTGAGGATTGGCGTGGCTTCAGGCGATCCCTGGTACTACAAAGATCCGATCAGCGGTAACTGGACAGGCGTAGGGTACAAAATCGGCGAGAGAATAGCGAAAGACCTTGGTGTGAAGCTAATGCCTGTCGAGACTACATACGGAAATGCCGCCGCGGCGCTTCAGGCAAATCAGATCGATATCATGTTGGTGCTAGACGCCACTGAAGAGCGCAAGAAAGCGCTGGATTTCCCCCAGCAGCCGCTGCTCTGGTACAAGCAAGGCGTCCTTGCTCGCACGGGTGTGAAAGCAGGCAAATGGGAAGATCTCAATAAGCCCGGGGTACGTATTGGTGTTGTATTAGGCACCGCAACCGACCGGGATTTAACTAAGCGCCTGCCTAACGCGAACATTGAGCGATTCTCCAATACCGATGAAACCGTAGCAGCATTCATGGCGAACCGAATTGATGTGTTTGCTTTCTACCATCCCGCATTGGCGATTGCTCAATCACATATCCGTACCGGTAATCTGGTAATCCCTGAACCAGTAGTCGAAATGCCGACCAGCGCTGGCGTACGCAAAGAAGGTGATCAGGTATGGGTTCACTACATAAACGCCGAATTCCAAAAGCTGAATAACGAAGGTTTCGTCCAGAAGGTATTCAGTGACTACATGGCCTCGAAGGGCTTGGATCCCAATAAGATTCCCAGCATTAAAAAGTAATTAAAACATAGTGCTGGAGCCGCTTATGTGGGCTCAGTACTGCTGACTGTAACTCTCGTGTTTATAGGTGTCGCATGAATTACCAATGGAACTTCGGTTCGGTTTGGCAACATCGAGAGATGTTCTTGACCGGCATCATAGGCACCGCACAGTTAGCCGCGCTCTCAGTGGGAATCGGAATTGTCGTTGGGTGCATTGTTGCAGTGATGCGTCTTTCACATAAAAAATACTTAAACGCACCGGCTACGGTTTTCGTCGAGTTTTATCGGAATACGCCGCCACTTGTACATTTCTTCTGGTTTTTTTATGCGCTACCAATGGTAGCCGGAATAAATCTTTCGCCTTACTGGGCAGCGACTATCGCTTTGGCTACCCAATCAGGCGCCTTTTATGCAGAAGTCTTTCGAGGAGGAATCAAATCAGTCGAGAAGGGGCAATGGGAAGGGGCGAAAGCTATAGGAATGTCGCATTTTCGCACCATGTTCCGGGTGATCGTACCCCAGGCAGCGCGGAGAATGGCCGGGCCTTTTATCGAGCGAACGTTCGAATTGACGAAAACAACCTCTCTTGCATCCACACTGGCCTACTCCGATATCCTGTACCAAGCTATGCGAGTCAACAGTATGACTTTCAGACCTCTTGAGGTTTACACCACTGTTGCACTTATTTACTTCGTTTCACTGTTGATGCTGAGCACGCTATTTAGAATTGCGGAGCACCGCCTGGTTCGGTACTGAGGAGATAACCGATGCACTTTTCATGGGATATGGCGGTTACACTAGAGAGCTTACCCGTACTCCTCAAGGGAGTGTACATGACAATTCAGTTATGGTTGGTAGCCTTCCCTATTGGTATGGCCGTAGGCGGGTTGCTTGGGCTCGCCAGGACGTCATCTAACAAACTGCTGAACATCTCCGCCATTGCCTATGTCGAGGTGTTTCGCAATACGCCGGTTCTCATCCAGTTGATTTGGTTTTATTACGCATTGCCAGTACTCACAGGCTATCAAATGACCGCTTTTGAGGCTGCGGTCCTGGGTCTTACCCTGAATACATCCGCTTACTGTACGGAGATATACCGAAGTGGAATTCATTCCATTAGCCGTGGCCAATGGGAAGGTGCCAAGGCTGTGGGGATGCGCCGTAGTCAAATCTTGAAACGTATTATCTTTCCTCAGGTATTCAAGCGGATGCTTCCGGCATTCACTAACCGAGGGATAGAACTAGCAAAAATGACTTCGCTTTGTTCGGTCATTGCGGTCCATGAGATTATGTACCAAGGACGCCTGCTAAGCGCCGCATTCTACAAGCCGTTCGAAATATTTACCTGCGTAGCAGTGATCTATTTCCTGGTGATTTATCCAGGAAGCTGGCTGTCTTCCAGGCTTGAGAAGAAATACGCCAGGTTTGATTAATCGTAAGCGCCGTTAAATCGACGTACTCCCCCTATCCATACTGCGACACATTTTTTAAAAAGGGGACCAGGTCCACATTCCAGGGCAATAACGCGTCGAGTTTTTCTTGCGTATCCGCCTCGCCGATGTGATCCAGCACATACTGGATATACGCCGTCGGCTCTAACTGATTGGCCTTCGCCGTTTCGATCAAGGAATAACACCCGGCACTGGCGCTGGCGCCCTGCGAACTGTCGGCAAATAGCCATGCCTTGCGACCGACCGCAAACGGGCGGATGGCATTTTCCGCCAACGCATTGCTGATGTTCACCTGCCCATGATCGCAATAGCCTATCAATTCTGCCCAGTGGTTGAGCGTGTAGTCCATGGCCTGACGGGTCAGCGATCCCTTCATTATCTTGCCGACATTCTGCTCCAGCCATAGTTTGAATGCCTTGAGCAACGGCAGGCTATATTGCTGACGGGCCAGGTATTTGTCCGCTTCACTGCGCCCCTGCAGGCTCCGTTCAATGCCATACAGTTTACCGATGTAGCCCAGCGCCACATCCGCTTTAGTGGGTTTGCCTTTGGCAGATTTTGCGCCCTTGGGGACCGCTTTGCCCGCTTCAATATATTTGCGCCGGGCATGATCCCAGCAGCCGATACGCACGAGATTGTTTTCACGGCACACCGCGTCATAACCGGCATAACCATCGGTTTGCAAAATACCGGTGAATCCCGCCAACAGGCGCACGGGAACACTACCCGCGCGGCTCGGGTCATACTCGAACAGCACTGAGGGTTTATCGGGGGGGCCACCGCGTATCACCCACATCCATTTGTCCGATTGGGCGGTTTTGCCTTCTTCTTTCAGCACCTGGATGCGGGACTCATCCATTTGCAGGTAACGGCCACTGTTTTGCACGTCACGCAACCTGGCCAGCAGCGGGGCAAATACCTTGGCTAACCGGATGATCCAGTGGGCCATATTGGTGCGGCCTACCGGGTGGCCACTGCGGGCAAGCATGTTTTCCAGGCGGTACAGCGGCAGCCCATCGGCATATTTGGCGACGATGATATACGCCAGCAAGGCGGTGGTGGCAAAACATTTGCCCAGCGGATGGACCGGGCGGCGGGCAGCCACAATAAACTCCTCGCCATCGCGGTCAAACACCGCTTTTTCCTGCCAGTATTCGATGACTTTTAATTGGGCGGGAATAAACGCCAGCTCTTCTTTAACCTTGCTGAAGAAGGTGGCGCGGGCGCCGGCTTTTTCTTCGTCGGACAGGCACAACTCCACACGTTCACGCAGCAGGTTGGCGGAGAAACCGCGTTGGCGTTTTTGGGTGCCAGACGGCGGTGGGGGCGGCGATACGTCATCCGGCAGTTGAGCCAACAAGGACTCCATTGCCACGTCCAGTTCGGCTTCATCGAACAAGGCAATCTGGTCAGTATGCCGCTCACTGCTGGCGGCAAACTGTTGGGCTTTTTTGAGGCGGAGCAGTTCTTCGAGTAGGGCGATATAACATTCGCGATGTTGAAGCTGTTGCTGAAGTTCCTCGACCTGCGCCAGCAATTCAACCGCAGATAAACTGCGGTTGTCTGGGTTTTCGGCTGGCGGGAAAGTGGGCGTTTTCATGGTTAAATTATAACAAAAACAGCCACCTGATGCTTCCTGTTTCGACTAATTAACGCCATCATAATGCAGTTTTTTATGCCCATTGAGTAGACTGATATCGTAACCATCAAGCAGCCAGTTAATCTGCTCCCCGGTCAGGGGTAACAGGTCATCGGCCAGACTGGGCCATTTGAACTTCTCCTCTGCCAGCGCCTTGTAATAAAGGACAAAACCATTGTCTTCCCACATCAGACATTTGATTTTATTGCGCTGGCGGTTAGTAAAAGCATACAGCGCCCCGGTAAAAGGATCGTGTCCCAATTCCTGTTCTATCAGCGCCGCCAGCCCGTTGACCTGCTTGCGGAAATCGATGGGTGCGCGATAAAGAAAAATCTGTGGCATCGCCAGCGCCGGGCGTAAGTCACGGTTACGCATCAGAGTTGCCTGAGAATAGCGCCCAGCAGGGAGACATTGCGGTCATTAAGACCGGTGATCACCAGGCCATTGGGCAATGAGAGTGTCAGCTCGGTTGGGGTGTCGACGTGGGTGATGTCGGCGGTGACTTTGGCAAACCCTGGGGCCCGCGCTTGAGTCGGGTTATCGGTACAATATTTTTGCCGCCAGTAAACAAACTGGTGGTATGTCAGCTGCTGTTGCTGGCAGAAAACCTGGCCAGAAAGACCGGATGCTTGCCAGGTGGTGATCTGTTCGCGCCAATAGTCGGCCCGCTGTTGAGATGTCATGATTGCGCCCTGCATTTATGGTAGACAGCGGCAGTGTGGCGCAGTTAATCACTGAAAAAAAGATGCCGATTTAAGGGCGCTTACGATTAATCGTGTGTGGCCTTAGCCCAACGATAACTGGCTTTCAGATGTTTAAAAAGAATGATGAGCAGCGTAAAGATTTTACTGCTGCCGCAGACATGGCTGATTTTTAGATCTTAGCTTCTATATAAATTAGAATAACTTTCAGCCACATTGTTCATTAAGTACTTTTCGTTCAAAACACCCGGTTTTTTATCATCAAATGAGCTCTTTTGAGTTAACACATTATAATTATTCACTAAGACATTTTCCAAATCACTTACCTCTCCTTTTTTAAATAGAGAGATATATTCAGGATGTTCAACGCTAAGCTCTTCATGTGGCGATATATCAGATAAAATACAATGTACCCCACAAGACAAAGCTTCAAGAACCGTATTCGGAAGTCCTTCATTATATGAAGGAGATATAAAAAAATCAGCAGCCACTAAATATGGAAATACATTATCTTTTCGGCCTAAAAACTGTACATTTTTCAAATTTGAAAATTTCTCAAAACTTTCAGCGTCTCGTTGCAATGAAGAATCGCCAATAAAGACAAAAACAAAATTACTTTTTGACTCCAATCGCTCCGCAACACTCAAGATATCAACAATACCTTTTCGAATCACAAATCTACCAATAAATAGACATACACAGAGATCATTACCATACTCATCTTCTAATTTTTTTCTAAAATGCTGCGCACAGTCGTTATTATCAAAACGATAAGGTTCTATGCCATTAGGGATCAGTACAACATTTTTTTCAGGAAGGAATTTTATTGTTTCCTGATATCCTTCATTATTTAATGCAACATAAATAGTTCTTTTTGAGCATATTGATACAATCAGGCTCTTTATTTTACTACTATTCATTGCACTGACTTCGCCGTTTGTTGATACTTTAACTATTACTTTTTTCTTCAGAAGAAGGCCAACGATAGAAACAACAAGCCCAAAAATAGACGTTGCATGGCAATGAATCACATCATATTTTCTTGATTTATAGAGTAAATAAAAAAATAAAATAATGCAAAAAAAGTACTCAGCAAGTACGCCAGTGCCAAATGGAGGCAGCCGTCTTATTCTTACTCCATCAATTGTTTCATTTTTTTTCAACAAAGGAGTTAGTCGCCTTGTAACAACTTCAACAATGTTAACATTCGGGTCAGCAGAAAATGCCTTTATTAATCTACTGCACTGAACCTCCGCACCGCCTAATATAGGGAAATAGCGAGGTAATACCATAATTACGTTAGTCATTGAACACCCGTATCAATTCGCTTAAAATTTTCTCTGACGCATAATTATCCAGAATAAAGTCACGAGTTTTATACCTATAAATATCTCGATATTCTTCATAGTTATCTATAAGACACGATAGTATATCAAACCATTCATCATTTGATGTTGCAGGATAAGCACCATTGACATTACCCAGAAGAATATTCTTATTCATTCCAACAGGACTTCCGACTACCATACTCCCACAAGATAAATGCTGTAACAATTTGAAACTACACTTTCCTTTCGTCCATTCATCCTCATCAAGGGGCATTAATCCGATATCAATTGATTGGAAATTTTTTATTTCATCAATCTCAGACCACTCTACGTACTCAACAGACTCATTATTATTAATAAAATCAAATTTCTTATCACATACAATTTTAATTTTCACAAATGAATATTTAGATAAGATATTTTCCAACACAGAGCTAATTAATTTGACATATTTCAGGTTTCCATGGGTACCAATCCAACCTAAAGTAATAATATCAGATTTATATTCTACAGCTCTTGGTTTGTATTTATCAACATTCACAGATGTAGGTATAACATATACATTACTATTATATTGCCTAAACCACTCGGCAAGATAATCATTCCCACAAATTATAGCATACGATCGTTGGGCTATTTTTTTTGCAGCAAAAGAGCCAAAAGGTGGATTTTTCCATATTGCATCATCGACATCCAATATAACCTTTTCTCCCAAAAACCCTTCCAGGGTGTAATACCCAGTGAGTAGTTCCCTATTCAGCCATACATAGTCGTATTTTTTTCTTCTGAAAATAATCGGAATACGTTGTAAAATTTTAATTATCTGCCATACAAAATATATTGGAAGATAGAATCTAGGATTATACTTTCCTAAAAAAGGAACAGATTTATTTTTATCTATAGGTGGACATGACTCAGTAACATAGAATCCTTTCTTATTAAGCCCGTCAATATGCTGTCTTATTCTAAATCTACTCGACGGTGTGTTTTTTCCTGAAGTAATAGCTAATATTTTCTTCATATTTCAGTGTCTAAACCTTAAACTTATCAAAAATAGAATAGTAACATTGACAAAATGATATAAGGCTACCAAAACACATAATCCCTCTACTCCCCATTTATGTGTAACGACATACTTAAGAGGTAAAAATATTGTGAAAGTTATACAAGATACAACAACTGGGATAGAATGTTTATTCACACAGTAAAAAACATTCGATATCACTTGCCCTAATAGCCCGGACACAAAGAAGAAAAATAGGATTGTAATTATATCGTTACCATCAGACAGAATTTTAAATATTTTTATTCTTGAAATGTAATCGATCATCGGTGTAAAGAAGACTAAAAAACCACAGAGCAATGCAAAATAAATCTGTTTTTTCAATCCATGGAAATAAATCTCATTGAATATTTTTTTATTGTTATTATTGATAGTAAGTTCTTTAATTAGAGGCGACACATACACTTTAAACCATACACCAAGAGCGGCAGTATATATTTGAGAAACCAGATGATATACAGCAATTCCTGTATTATTACTAATAATAAAAAACCTATCTATGACAGGCTCTGATTTATAGTATGCACTACCGCCAATAATCACTCTGACACTTTTAACGAAATATAAAAAATTTTTAAAAGAAAACTTACTCGCTGACAAATCATGTCTAATGAGAACTAGGTAAATTGCTATTTGAATTAGACTTCTGATACAAAAAATGAAATAAAATAACATCTCATTAGACTTCATGGTATAAAAAATACAAATAACAATAAGAAATGAAAAAAAGTTCAACACTTCATAAGACAAAACGCCTTTAGTTCTGGAATGACAATATGCGTAAGATTGAAAGACTATACCGATAGCCAGTGATAGGAAGTAAATAAAAAATGCAAAAGAAAAAAACAGCACTGCCCACTCATTAATATTTAAAACATAGCACCCAACGATATAAATAAACAAGAAAACTAATATACCCAGGATAGAAAAAAAAATAAGAAATGATGTTGCTGCATTTTTTATATCTAACTTATTATCCTTTATCGAAGAAAACTCAGAAATCAAGTAGCTGCTTATTCCACTTGTAGACATAGATATCACAACACCACATACAGTTACTCCCATATAAAATAAGTTAATCAATTGGCTAGAAAAAAGATTAGCGAAATAAAATTGCAAAAAAAGAGATGCGAGTAAACTACTTATACTTAAGATGAGGAATGGAATTTTATTTAATATCACCTAGTTTCCCCCTTACAGCATCGAGCAAACCTTTAAGCATATATTTAATTTTTCTTATTTTATCTTTTTCATAGAAAATAACAGAAACAAACTCATGCATTACCCTTAATACATTTAAATTAAAATAGCCTTTAGTCTCTTTAAAATACTTAAAAGACAAATAAAAACCATTTCTCACTATGTAATATTTTCTTATGTAATTATGATGATTAGGTTTAACTGTAATGCCAAATAACTTATGAACCTCTCTTTCCCCAATGGCATGGTTAAGACATTCATCATAATTAACCTTTATAATAAACCCAAATACTAATGCCTTTAGAGCAAATGCTGTATCAACATGATCTATTATTAATGACTCATCAAATGGACCTACCAGCTCCCATGCACGACGAGAAATACACATCCCAGAGGAGATACAGAAGTTCGTAGTGCCATCTGTAGATATTTTATAAAAATAGGGAGTCAATAAAACAAAACTGCCATAGACCTTAGCATTTCTATCATAAAAATTAGGGCAGGATATCTCTGATTTTTTCTCTTTACAGAATGAATACATTCCCAGGAAAAAGTCAGAAATTAGAGAGGAATCCTGATCCATAGTGAAGAAATAATCTACATCGCTATCTTCAAATAACTTTTCCGCCCCACGATTAAATCCTCCAGCAATACCGCCTTTGTTTCCATTATATATATAATAATTATTTCCGTTCGCTAACAACTCATTAAAATAAAAAACATTATCCACATCTGGTGTATTATCAACAATACATATTTTAAATTGGTTGTTGCCTACAATATTCTTCATATTATTGATTTGTTCTAGTGTAGGCTTATACCATACAACAACAATTCCTATCTTCATTATTTTATTTTCTCAGTCGCATATAAAAATAAAAACAATAACGTTCCATAAAAAATATAATATTAGTAAGCATTTTATCATTGAATACATTGAGACATAATACAGCATTAGTATAACCAAATAGAGTGCTCATTACGTCACTAATCACTATACTTCGTGTTTACTTCACCTGTTTTTCATCAAAAATAGCACCATCAGATGGCATACAGCATCAATGCTACTGCTATCAACGATTGCAATCCAACATGAGAAAGGACTGGGAGATCGAAGCGATCATCAAGGATACCGATTATCAGCAATCCGCTGCCACATGGCATGTAGATGTCAAAGGAAAGGGGTGAGTTAGCATGAAAAACGAAAATCACCCATAGCGATAGGTAGAGATCGAGATTCCTTCCTCCCGGGGGACGTGTCCTTGAGGCTTTTCCCGACTATTCGGTTTGTCAACTAACCCTATTTTCTTTGCAACTTTACGCACGACAAAAAGCATCACAAACACGCAGGCAAACACTCAAAGAATAGCGATTATCACTATCACGACCTACCTTTGTAGGTAGCCCAGCCACGCTACCGCCCTTGGCTTTCAGCTACCAATTCACTGTCCATTACGAAATGGTCCATTCCTGTAAAAATAATTTAATATCATCATGTTATTTAATTTAATGATGAAAAACAATGCCAGATATCAGTCAGTACCAAGAAAAATAACACCCTCTAAGCAAAAATAAATGCGTAAAAATGACACATATGAAAGAAACATTAAAAAGAATCTGAAAAATAACCTATCTCTTGCAATGTCACTCACTACGGGCATTGATGTATTGCGATACTCCCTGTATATGGAACCGTTTCTGTCAGACTAGCGGCTATTGTATTAACGATAGCATTCATTAATCAATAAACATCTACATTTAAAAGGCGCTTATACATCGTATAGGTTACTTACGAATGAGAAAAAACTACAACGCAAACCACCGAAATAACGGATCAAAAAATAAACCACTATCTCATTTAATAAAAACTGACGATAAATGAACACTGAATTTAATGAAACTTTAATTTAAAAATGGCTCGTAAAGCATCTCTCCATGATTCCGTGCATTACCGATAATTAAACCTTAAACAGATAAAAAATAATTTAATATCAACATATTATCATTATCTTATGTTTTAGTATCATCCATATTCACAATACTAATATTTTGCAATTCATGAAGATGGCCGCAACCAATAAATAACCATGCTAAAAAATATTAATAGCGCTATATGTCCATGCAAAATGGCATAAAGGTTCAGGGTTACTCGCCACGGATCTGGTCACGGTATACTTCACCACCAACGCCGGCATACATCATCTCCAGATAGCCACCATATATACCCCTGATCATTGAAGATGCTTGATTTTCAGGCAACAGAAGATCATGCTGTTCACCATGAAAATATTCATCACTGACCAACAAAAAGCTGAACTTGAGCGCCTTCACGATTCCAGTCGTGATAAACGTGTTTGCGATCGTATTAAAGCCATTCTTCTGGCTTCCGAAGGCTGGAGTTCGGCCATGATCGCTCAGGCTTTGCGGCTGCATCAGACCACCGTTGACCATCATATCAGCGAGTTTCTGAATAAAGGGAAACTGAAACCAGAGAATGGCGGTTCAGACAGTAAACTCAGTGCTGAAAAAACAGCCTCTTTAATCAGCCAGTTATCTGATAACGTATTTCATCAGACCCGTGATATTGTCGCGTTTGTCGCCCGGACATGGAACATCGTTTTCAGCGTTCCGGGAATGAATAAGTGGCTGCACCGTAACGGCTTTACCTACAAAAAACCGTCAGGTGTTCCCCATAAATTTAGTGAAGAGAAACAAAAACAATTCATTGAATATTATGAGGAACTGAAAGCAACTGCGGGTGATGAACCGGTTCTTTTTATTGATGCTGTCCATCCTACTCAGGCCACTAAAATCAGTTATGGCTGGATACGCAAAGGCCAGAGAAAAGCGGTAAAAACAACGGGAAGTCGTACACGGCTGAACATCATGGGGGCGCTGAATCTGAAGGCCCCGGAACACCCGCTAATCTGCGAATATAAAACGATTAATGAATACAATGTATCTCGTTTTTTCAATGAGATACGTAAGGTTTATCCTGATTATGGCCAGAAAGTTCATGTTATTCTGGATGGTGCAGGTTATCACCGTTCACAGTTAGTGAAAGAGTGGGCGGAGGTGGTAAATATAAAACTTCATTATCTCCCGCCGTACAGTCCGAACCTGAATCCGATAGAACGAATGTGGAAATTAATGAACGAACATGCCCGGAATAATCGCTACTTCAGCAGTAGCAGGGAGTTCAGGGATGCAATATCTGAATTTTTCAGCGATACGCTACCGGACATGGCGGGTTCTCTGACGTCCCGAATTAATGACCGTTTTCAGGTACTGAAATCTGCATCTTGAGGTTTATTGGGTATATCTGGCTATATCCCCTTGAGCCAACTGGTCACGGCGGTTCAACTGTAGATTGGTCAACAACACATCTGATGAAGTGACATATTCACGTATCCAGGTGCGTACACGAGGCAATGAGCTGAAACTATCGTCCCGAGAACAAAAACGGTTGGACACTGAACAGAACGGATTGGAGATATTTCGCTCTGGGCCATGTTTCCCCAGCCGATGCCCATAGTGAAATCAAAAGCCCCGAAGCGCTTACTGCCCACCACATATTCACTGTCAAACAGCCCGTTACCCGCGATATCACGGAAACCGATGGAAACCTGAGTAATCAAAGCCGTTTGCCAGTTTACATTCCCGGGTAGCGCCTGCTGTGTGTAAAACTGCTCCAAACGAGTACCATCGCCAGTTGAATGGAACGAGGAGCCTGATTGTCAATGTCGCAGCACCGGCGGCACAACTCGCTAGCAACAGGGTTGCGGTTATACGTTTAAACATCAGCATAAAAACCCAACACCAATATCCTGAAGGCATGCCATTGCGTTACAAATATGATATGTTATATTATAACATTAAATTCAAGGGGATCGCATGAGCAGCTTGTATTCCTTTTCCACACTCAGCCGGCTAGGCATCGTCTGCCCGTTGCTGGTCGTCTTGTGGTGCTTAATCTGGTGGGCGGTGTCATTGGCATGATCGCATTACATTCACTTTCATTTGGCTATCGCGGTCTGCCCGCTTTGGGAACGCTCAACGGCTGTTTTGACCGCGGTTCGCTGACCGCTATCGTCGGTGCCAATGGTTGCGGAAAATCTACGCTGCTGAAGACACTGACCGGCTTGCTACCGCCACTGGCCGGGCATTTTTGTCTGGCCCCGGAAGCCAGAAAGCACATTAGTTATTTACCGCAGCTGTCGGAGTTTGATCGCCAGTTTCCCATTAGTGTCAGTGACTTAGTGCTGATGGGCTGCATACCGCACTGCGGTATGTTTGGCCGCATTTCCAAACACTGGCGGCAGCAGGCCACACAGGCTCTCGACGCCGTTGGCATGTTACCCTTTTCCCATCATCGCATCGGCACGTTATCCGGCGGTCAGCTACAACGCATTCTGTTTGCTCGCCTGCTGGTGATGCAATCGCCGCTTATTCTGCTGGACGAACCGTTCACCGGGATCGATACCCAAACCACCACAGCACTACTGCGGGTTATTCAACAATTACACAAAGAAGGCCGTACGATTCTGGCGGTATTGCACGATCTGGATCTGGTGGAAAACCACTTTCCCCGCGTGTTGATGCTAAATGCGGAAGACCCTCGCTGGGGAGATTGCCATGAATTGCTGAGCGCTCCCTCTTCCCCGCTACCGGGCGTGCCATCATTAAGGGTGGTGCAATGACGTTATTCCATCTGCTAACCGAGCCGTTCAACGACTTCGGTTTTATGCGCCGGGCGTTGGTTGGTTGTGTGGCATTAACTTTCAGTGCCGCTCCATTGGGTTGCTTTTTGTTGTTACGTCGCATGAGCCTGGTGGGTGATGCTCTGTCCCATGCGGTACTGCCCGGTGTGGCTATCGGGTATCTCATTTCCGGTATGTCTCTGGTAGCGATGGGGATTGGCGGGTTTATTGCCGGGCTGGCGGTTGCCATGATGTCTGGGCTGGTCAGTCGCCATACCGAATTGAAGGAAGATGCCAGCTTCGCCGGATTTTATCTTGGTTCACTGGCGCTGGGTGTGACGCTGGTTTCCTTACGCGGTTCAAGCGTCGATCTACTCCATGTGCTGTTTGGCTCCATTCTGGCGATTGACCAGCAGGCCTTGTTGGTCATCGGCGGCATTACCACATGTTCAGTGCTGGTACTGACCATCATTTATCGGGCGCTGGTGATAGAATCCTTCGATGTTACATTCCTGCGAATTTCCTCTATCCACACTCGCGCCGTGATCCACGCGCTGTTCTTATCGCTGGTGGTACTCAACCTGGTCGCCGGATTCCAACTGCTCGGCACCCTGATGGCGGTCGGCATGATGATGTTGCCTGCCGCCTGTGCCCGTTTCTGGACGCAACGGCTGGCCACGATGCTGGCGCTGGCCGTTACACTGGGCAGTATCGCCAGTGTGATCGGCCTGTTCTGGTCTTACTATGCCAATTTACCTGCCGGACCAGCAGTGATACTCACCGCCACCTTATTCTTTTGTATTTCGGTATTTTTTGGTTCCAATGGCGGCATGTTACGTACCCGCTATTAATTATCACCACTCATGAGAGGGAAAAAATGAAACGTTCTGCTCTGGTTATAGCGCTATCCGGTTTACTGCTCAGCCCATTGGCGATGGCAAAAAATCTGGATGTTGTGGCGAGTTTTTCTGTATTGGGCGATATGGTCAGCCAGATTGGCGGCGAGCACGTCACCGTTACCGATTTAGTGCAGCCGAATGGTGATCCGCATGAATTTGAACCCACCCCCAAAGACAGCAAAACGCTGGCCAGCGCCAACGTCGTCTTCGTCAGCGGACTGGGTCTGGAAGGATGGATGAATCGCCTGATCAAAGCTTCCGGCTATAAAGGCCCGATTGTTACCGCATCCACTGGCATCCATCGTCTGAAAATGGATGAAGATGGCAAAACCGTGACGGATCCACACGCCTGGAACAGCATGGGCAATGGGATTGTCTATGCTCACAATATCATTGATGCACTAGTGAAGGCTGATCCGCAAAACGCGGATTATTATCGCCAACACGGGGAAAGTTATGTTCAGCAATTACAAAAACTAGATGATTATGCCAAGAAAACCTTCGCCAGCATTCCTAAAGAAAAACGCAAGGTACTGACCAGCCACGATGCTTTCGGCTATTTTTCCGCCGCTTATGGTGTGACGTTCCTGGCGCCAATTGGTTATTCCACCGAGTCGGAAGCCAGTAGCCAGACAGTCGCCAAGCTGATTACTCAAATTAAGCAAGAGCACGTGAAAAGTTACTTTATTGAAAATCAGACCGATCCGCGGCTGGTGAAACAGATTGCCAATGCCAGTGGTGCGAAGCCGGGTGGCGAATTGTTCCCGGAAGCCCTGACCGATAGCAATGGACCGGCACCCACCTATACCGCCGCGTTTAAACACAATGTGGACACCATTGCCGCCAGCATGAAATAACGCCCCGCCACCTTGCCCTGCCTGGAAAATCCGGGTGGGGTAATCCAATAGGCTTTTAATCTGCATACCGCCCTTCGATCAGCCAAGCTAAAATAAGGTTATTTATTCCGTACAATATTTATATACTACAAATGATTCAGGTTGCAGGAAGGTGGCTTGCAGCGGCCCCAAAAGGGCGATACCCAGGGACAGCGTAATTAAGCGCGGCCAGCACACATGCAACTTGAAGTATGACGAGTATATTTATTTCTGGCCTATATAAAGGGGAAAGAATGTTGAACTTCGGCGTATTTTGTGGTTCATCCATCGGTAATAATGCTATTTATCATCAAAAAACAGAGCACTTAATTAATTATTTAGTCGGGAAAGAGTGCAATATCGTCTATGGCGGCGGGAAAGTAGGATTAATGGGCTTGGTGGCCGATACAACGATAAAAAACAATGGGATTATTACCGGTGTCATGCCAAAACATCTGGTAGATAAGGAAATTGCGCACACCCAGCTCACTAAACTTATCGTTACTGATGATATGCATCAGCGTAAATCAAAAATGGCCGAATTAGCGGATGCTTTCATTGCATTACCGGGTGGCGCCGGAACCTTGGATGAGATTATTGAACAGTGGACCTGGTCTCAGTTAGGCATTCATAATAAGCCCTGCATTTTATATAACGTCAATGGTTATTTCACCGCGTTTATCGATTTCCTGCAAAAAGTGGTCGGTGACGGTTTTATGAAAAAAGACTATCTCGATATGCTTATTATTTCAGAGGATCCACAGGATATTCTGGAAAAAGCAATGACCTATATGCCACCACAGGCTAAATGGCAGAAATAAGCGGATCAATATACCCAAAAGGCGACAAGCGAACACAGCCAACGCCGCTGCGACGCGAAAGATGACGGGTATCACGCCATTCCCAGACTGATGCGTGGTTACATCCGGCTGGCAGGTAGAACCATCATGTTCCTGCCGGCCATCAGCGCACCGGCAAATTGATTTACCCCTGCCGAAGTAGTACCATTTCGATAATTTTCCTTATTCTATAAGTAGTTGGTTCTTCTATGCCAATCATTCAATCGGTAGAGCGCGCTTTACGTATTCTGGATCTTTTTAATGAATACGATATTGAACTCAAGATTACAGATATCAGCACCAAAATGGGCTTACACAAGAGCACGTTGCACTCCTTGCTGAAAACGATGCAAATGATGGGTTATATCGATCAGAACAGCGAAAATGGCAAATATCGGTTGGGAATGAAGTTGGTCGAACGTGGCAATTTGCTGATTAACTCCATTGATATTCGTGAAAAAGCGCGCAGCTACTTATTGGATTTATCCTCACAAACCGGCCAGACCACACACCTTGCCATCCTTGATGGTAAAGAAGGTGTTTATATCGATAAGGTAGAAGGCAAATTAGCAGTAATTACGTTTTCCCGTATTGGCCGACGCCTGCCTATTCACGCCACGGCAATAGGTAAAGCATTGTTGGCGTTTAATTCCGAACAAGACATTAATGCTCTGCTGAAAGATTATGTTTTTACCCGCCAGACACCCAATACCATTATTGATCGTGATGCTTATCTGAAAGAGCTGGAACTTGTCCGCCAGAATGGTTATGCGCTGGATAATCAGGAGAATGAACAAGGCGTTAGATGTATTTCAGTACCGATATGGAATCATTCACGTCAGATTATCGCCGCCATCAGTATGTCCACGCTGACCAATCGTGTGACCGATGCAGAAATCAACGACTATATTGTGTTGCTGAAAGCAGCGGCCAAAGCGCTTTCACAGCACCTCGGCTACAATGACGCTAACGGTTGAACCCGGTTGTTTCGCCTCATTCGGCGTCTCTTGAGCTTATCACCCGCTACTAGCAGTGACTCTGGTGGATAACGCACCAGAGTCGTTAGTCAGACAAGCCATCGATTAGGCAGGCATTTAATCAGACCACCATATCAAGCAGCAAAATCAGAGCCAGTCCGGCAACCGAAACAATGGTCGACAGCAGTGTCCAGGTAGCGAACGTCTCCTTCATAGTCAGACCGAAATACTCTTTTATCATCCAAAAGCCCGCATCGTTAACGTGAGAGGCTATCGCACTGCCTGCCCCGGTAGCCAACGTGACCAGCGCCAGATTGGCATGACTCTGCGCCAGGGTCGGAATGACCAGCCCGGCGGTGGAGATAGCCGCCACGGTGGCAGATCCCAGAGAAATACGCAGAATCGCCGCAACACTCCAGGCAAGCAGAATCGGGGACGCCGAAGAGCCGGAAAATAGCTCAGCCACATATTTCCCGACACCGCCATCAATCAGTACCTGCTTAAACGCGCCACCGCCGCCAATAATCAACAGCATGATACCGATATTAGCCGCCGCCACACCGCACGACGCCATCAGATCTTTCATCGCTATTCCCCGGGACAAGCCCATGGAATAGATGGCGAACAGCAACGAAATCACCATCGCGACAGAAGCATTCCCCAGCAGTTTAATTAATGCCAGCGCAGAATTATCCACCAACCCGGTTTCCTGTTGAATCATGGAAACGATGGTCGCTATCGACATTAATATTACCGGCAACATGGCGGTAAAAATACTGATCTTAAATCCCGGCGTATCCTCCAACTGGAAATTTTTGAGTGTTCCCAGTGAATCAATATTTCCGGTTTTCTTGAAGCCTTCTGGCACAATGACTTTCGCCACTCGGTTGAATACCGGGCCGGCCAACACGACAACCGGGGCGCCGACAAGAATACCGTAAAGCAGCACCGTACCAATATCCGCGCCATATTCACCGGCAATCATGGTCGGGCCGGGATGCGGCGGCAGAAAGCCGTGAGTCACTAATAGCGCCGCCGCCATAGGTATTCCCAAATGAAGAATAGAAACATTCAGTTGCCGGGAAATGGTAAATAATATGGGAATCAACAGTACCAGGCCGACTTCGAAAAATAGCGCGATGCCGACAATAAAGGAGGAAATAACCACGGCCCACTGAATATGACGTTCACCAAATTTATGGATCAAGGTTACCGCAATACGGTGCGCGCCCCCTGCGTCAGCAATCAGTTTTCCCAACATGGCCCCGACGCCGAAAATAAGTGCAATATGGCCCAGAGTTCCCCCCAACCCGGTTTCGATTGATTTAATGACACCGTTAAAAGGGATCCCCAGAGCCAGTGCAACCCCAAAGGCCACAATAAGCAATGAAACAAAAGTATTTAATTTTAACTTCATAATTAAAATAAGCAGAACAACGATACCGATGCAAACAATAAGCAGTGGCATATTATTAACTCCAGATTTTTATAGTATTAAAGGTAAGATTTATCATCGTTATTTATATTTCCCTGGTGATAAGCAGTATTCCCCTCCATAATTAATTGATCATGTAATGGATGCATTATTCATCTTTAAAATTGCAGTCGAATTGGCACATCTTTTTTTCATCTTTAAAATCATTAGAGATAAAAGCAATAAAACAAAGATAAAAAAACAGCGTAATGGGCTATGACGGATAACCGCCTATTATCTCTAAAGAGAGAAGGTCGTTATCGCGCCATATTGATCTTCAGTCAGACTGATTTATTTTTATCTGTGATGGAATTATTTATTCAACACAGCCATCCCCGCCTGTAACACACGGATAATTTCATCGGTATCATAAATGCACCCTTTCCAGGTCCCGCCGCTGACGGCCTGTAGTGCCGACCATAAGCGGGTATCATCGGGCAATTCAGGATGAGGCATCAAATCAGGATGAGAATGGCGCTGGGCCAGCACAGCCGCACCCTCTTCCGGCGTTAGCGGTTGTTGTTCACTGCCGATAAAATTAACCGACCCCACCAGCCGATCACGATCAATAATAATTTCAATCAGATCACCATCACGTAGTTTTCCAATCGGGCCACCGACCAACGCTTCAGGCCCGACATGACCAATACAGGCGCCGGTGGAAACACCAGAAAAACGGGCGTCGGTAATCAGCGAAACATGTTTACCATAAGGTAGATGCTTCAGCGCGGAAGTCACCTGATAAGTCTCTTCCATACCGGTGCCGGATGGCCCACCGCCCATGATCACCATAATATCGCCAGCATGGACGTTATCCTGTTTGATCGCCTTGATCGCCTGTGCTTCAGAAGTAAAGACATTGGCTTTGCCGGTATGGCGGTAGACACCATCCACCCCCACGACTGAGGCATCGATAGCCGTGGATTTGATGACGGCACCTTCCGGTGCGATGTTTCCCACCGGGAACGTAATAGTCGAGGTCAGTCCTTTATCATGCGCCTGCTGCGGACTCATGATCACCTCGTCAGGATGAATACCATCCAGCTCCTGCAAACGCTGGCGGAATATCGCCCGTCGTTCCGATTTTTCCCACCAATCCAGATTGGCGCCCAGTGTTTCACCGGTAACCGTCAGCACATCTTCATGCAGCAATCCCAGTTGGCGCAGATGGAGCATCACTTCCGGTACGCCACCGGCAAGAAACGCCCGCACCGTCGGATGATAGACCGGGCCATTAGGCAGCACACTGACCAGACGCGGAACCCGGCTGTTGACGGCGGTCCACTGCTCCACTGTAGGTATACGGCATCCTGCCGCGTGAGCAATGGCCGGAATATGCAACAGTAAATTCGTCGAGCCACCGAAGGCCGCATGGACAGTCATCGCATTTTCGATGGCTTTATCGGTCAGGATATCTCGGGTCGTCAATCCTTTACGTTCCAGTATGAGTGCCGCACGCGCAGACTGACGTGCAATCTCCAGCCACACTTCTTGCCCCGAAGGAGCCAGCGCCGAATGGGGTAACGCCATGCCCAATCCTTCCGCCACGACCTGCGATGTGCCAGCCGTGCCAAGAAATTGGCATCCGCCTCCCGGTGACGCACAAGCACGACAGCCGAGTTCCGACGCCTCTTGCAGAGTCAATTCATGGTGGGAGAAACGCGCACCTATTGTCTGCACTTTACCGGCGTCGTCCCCATGAGTTGGTGGCAATGTTGCGCCGCCCGGTACAATAATCGTCGGCAACCGGTGCATAGACGCCAGAGCAATCATCATTGCCGGCAAGCCCTTATCGCAGGTAGCGACGCCGATCACCGCTTTGCGGGTGGGCAGTGAGCGAATCAGACGACGGAACACGATCGCCGCATCATTACGGTACGGCAGAGAATCGAACATTCCGGTGGTTCCCTGCGAACGGCCATCACAGGGATCGCTGATATAACCCGCAAACGGTACACCGTGATGACGGGTCACTTCTTCGGCGGCGGCACGCATTTGCATACCGATTTCCCAGTGACCGGTGTGGTATCCCAACGCAACTGGTGAACCGTCGGTGTTACGGATCCCGCCCTGCGTGCCCAGGATCAGCACTTCGCTGCCCAGCATCTTGTTCGGGTCCCACCCCATACCGGCATTGAGTGTCAGACCAAAGATATTGCCGCTTGGCGAGTCGATGAGCATTTCCGGCGTCAGCGGCAAAGCCCCTTGCGGCCCGGCAGCGTGCGTATGAATATCGTAGATCTGTGCATTATCGTGATTAAAAATAGTCGAAATAGACATGGCTTATTCACTTATCAGTATTGAATGATCATTATCATTTTCATGGGTAACGATGGTAACGACGCCCATCCGCAGCGTTATACCCAATAGATTTCAAGATACAGGAAGGCGGCAAGAGAGAGTCCCGATGAACTTACTCAAGTAAGTGATTCGGGGACATAAACGCAGCCAACACACCTGCAATTTGAAAGACAACGGGCATATGTCATTCCCCTGGCAAAACACCTGCATCAATCAACGTTTGCTTAACCTGCGCTTTTCGTGCCGCATTCAGCGGTTGAGTAGGAGGCAAACAGGTGGTGGAAATATCCAGACCACACAGGCACATCGCCTCTTTCACTACGTTAACAAATGGGCTGTCTATCTGATAAAGCCGCGGCAATTGTAGAATAATTTTATGTTTTTCCATCGCCTGAACCGCATCACCGACACAGACCGCCTGATAAAGCGCAACCGACAGTTGCGGAGCAAAGTTGCTGCTGGCGGAAATAGCGCCATCGCCTCCCAATAGCAATGTATTGAGCAAGTGGTCGTCAAATCCGCAGAATACGCTGAAATTTGGGTGTGCCGCCTTAACGATAGTGATCATGTCGCGCAGATGGGCAACCGAATCGATGGTGTCTTTAATGCCGACAATATTGGCATACGCATCGACGAGGCGTTTTACCAAATCAGGATAAAGATCCTGTCCGGTGAGATTCGGAAAGTTATACAGAATGATCGGCAACGTTACCGCCTGGGCAATCGCACCGTAATAGCCAAATACATTTTCTTCCGTGATTTGCCAGTAATACGGATTGATAGCCACGATGGCATCGGCACCTGCCAATTGCGCATGCTGGCTCAGCGCCACGGCTTCACGGGTATTGGTACTGCCTACACCAATCAGCACCGGTACGCGCTTATTCACGATACGGACAGCCACCTCCGCCAGTTGCATACGTTCAGCCGCCGACATCTGTGAAAATTCGCCACCGGTGCCGAGAAAAAACAAGCCATTGACGCCAGCCGCAATCAGATTGTCGATCACCCGCTGCATGCCCGCCTCATCCAGTGATCCATCCGTAGAAAAGATCGAGGATACCGGGGGAATAATCCCGGCGAATTTTGTGGCAGAACTCATTTAACCGCTCCTTACATCATCAAACTTAGAGAAGGGAAGGCATCGCCTGATCACAACAATCGATATGTGTCAGTCGATCTTCATTGATATTTTGTTTTATATTATAGAACTCAGTTCTACATTAACGAAATGATACTAACACTGCAATTTGTGGTGAGTAAATAACCATGCTGATGATAAGTCCTGGAAATGGCTTGCAGATCACAAAATAAAATACGAGCACAATAACTAACAAACGTTATCGTATTTTTTTAATATATTGATATACATAGATTATGTATGGAAAAACGCCATATCAATACGGCGTTATATTGTGGGGACTCAATGGTATGAACGATGCCTGCTGCTTCATCATACCGATACGATGAAGCAGACATTACTGGTCAGGCGAAAAGTGGATGAATTACTTATTCAGACGTTGCCCACTGGCCTGATCGAAAATATGAACAGCATTTTCTTTCGGACGCAGATAAACCTGATCACCTTGTTTCAGCGCCAGACGCTGTTTTTGGCTGATGGTGATACGTCTGCGATCACTAAGCAGACAGAAAATATGCACATCGCTGCCGGTGTTTTCAATGACATCCACCTGCGCAGCGATGGCGCCTTGCGGGTCTTCCACAAAATCAAACTGCTCTGGACGCACGGCATAAACAATCTGCTGACCAGACACCACACTGACCTCCTCTGGCACCGGCAAAACCGTATGTTCATCCAGTTGCAGCATCAACCTGCCGTCACGTTCAATCGCCCAGGCGGAAATCTGGTTGATCTCCGGTGAGCCGATGAAACTGGCCACAAAGCGGTTGGCTGGTCGGTCATACAACTCCAGTGGCGTACCCGACTGCTCGATCACCCCATCCCGCAGCACCACAATCATTTCACCCATGGTCATGGCTTCAATCTGATCGTGCGTCACATAGACGGAGGTCGTATGCAGACGCTGATGCAATTCACGGATTTCTGCCCGCACCTGAGTACGCAGTTTGGCATCCAGGTTAGACAACGGTTCATCAAACAGGAACACCTGAGGATTACGCACAATGGCACGCCCCATCGCCACACGTTGCCGCTGACCGCCTGAAAGCTCCTTCGGCAAGCGGTCGAGCAATTTCTCCAGCCCTAGCAGTGCCGCAACATCATCCACTTTCTGGTTGATCGTTTTCTTTGGCATCTTCGACAACTTCAGGGCAAACCCCATATTTTCCCGTACCGTCATTTGCGGATAAAGAGCGTAACTCTGGAATACCATGGCGATATCCCGCAACTTGGGCTCCTGCTCCGTCACATCCTGACCGTTGATATACACCTGCCCACCAGTGACGTCCTCCAGGCCGGCAATCAGCCGCAGCAGTGTGGACTTTCCGCAACCACTGGGCCCCACCAGCACACAGAATTTTCCTTCCGGAATCTCCAGCGACACATCACGGATGATTTTTGTGTCGTCAAAAGACTTACTGACGTTTTTCAGAATGACAGAACCCATAACTATCCTCAGTATTCTTTATGCGGCATGATGCACCGCTTTAACGCTGTGTGCAGCCCCGTTCAGGAACGGCATTCCCCTGGAATATCAACCTTTAACCGCACCGGACATAATGCCGCGGTTAAAATATTTCTGTAATCCGAGATACACGATGGCACTCGGCAACATCGCCAGCAGCGTGATGGCGATAAACACGTTCTGTGAACTGTTTTCATCCGAGCTAAGTACCCGCAGCATCACCTGAATGGTGTACATGCTTTCATCGTTGACCACGATCAACGGCAACAAGTATTGATCCCAGATCATGATGAAGCCGAAAATCACCACTGTCCCCAGCGCCGGACGAACCAGCGGCAGAATAACGTGGAAGAAAATCTGCCACTCGGAAGCGCCATCCACCCGGGCGGCATCTTCCAAATCTTTGGGAACAGCGGACATGAATTCGCTCAGCACGAAAATGGAAAACGCCCACCCAACAATCGGCAAAACCATGCCCAGATAACTGTTGGAAATAGAGGCGTCAAAAACGGGCAGTTTCCAGTTGATGATCACATACAGCGGAATGGCAATGACCTCTTCCGGCAGCATCATGGTGGAAAGAATGATCAGGCCGACAATCGCCGCGCCGCGGAATTTTTTGCGCGATAGCGAATACGCAGCCAGCGAGCTGACAGAGACTTGCAGTATCAAACCAAACGCCACAACCACCAGCGAATTAAGCAGATATTTCCACACCCCGACACTCATCCATGCCTGTCGGAAGTTATCCAGTGTGAAATGTGCCGGCCACAGTAGCAGTTCCCCCGGCTTCACGGTGACACCGCTGAACGCGGTCATAATAATTCCCCAAAAAGGGCCAACGAATATCATCAGTACCGCCGCGTAAATAATGCCGCAACCGACGCGATCCCGCATTTTCATTTTCATAAGCATTACCCTATTTACTCAGACTGGCGATGTCGGTCATTAATACTTCACGTAGCGCTTCTTGATCAGGAAATGAAGCATGGTGAGCAATACCGTGAAAATAAACAGCACGAAAGACACTGCCGAGGCATAGCCATAATCGAACTGGATAAAACCTGCTTTATAAATTTGCGTCATGATCACTTCTGTCGAATCAGCAGGTCCGCCGCCGGTAGTGGCATAAACTTCGGCAAACACCCGGAAGCCACGAATGAAAGAGAGCATGATGATGACGGAAATCGCCGGGATCAGACCAGGCAATGTGACATAGCGCAGACGCTGCCAGCGGCTGGCGCCATCCACATTGGCGGCGTCATACAATTCACGGTTAATCCCCGCCAGTCCGGCAATAAAAATAACCATGTTATAGGGAACGGCTTTCCAGATTTGCAACAGCATTACTGTCAGTAACGCCTGATGGGGATCGGTCAGAAATCCCTGCGGAGCAATATGAAGCCAGGAAAGAATATGGTTCATGACACCATCTGGCGTAGGGTTAAACAGAATTTTCCACATTTCCGCGACAATTGCCGCACTGGTAATCGCCGGCAGGAAAATAGCCGTGCGAATAAAACGTAAATGTCGAGCCGGACCTTCCAGCACAATCGCCAGAAAGAAAGCAATAAAGGCTGATACCAGCGCCGTGACCACCACGTTAAGTAGAGTATTTATCGTCGCATGGTATAAATCACCGTCCGACAATAAACGCGTGAAATTACTTACGCCCACCCATTCATCCGGCTGGCCGAAGTTCACCTTATAAAAACTCATTATCATTCCCTGTACCATGGGAATGAATTTAAACCACGTAAAAACAATTAATGCCGGCGCCAGAAATATCCACGGCGTCAATAATCGTTTTATTTTTGGGTTAATGATACTCATACATACCGCCCTGAATGGAAACGACGCGGTGCCACATGGTGGCTGTGGCACCGGAGAGAAACGCTTATTTTGCCAAAACTTTCTGTTTGCTCAGTTCAGCATTCACCTTGACATTCAGTTTTCCAAGCGCGGCCGGAATATTGGAGCTGCAATCAGACAATATCCGGTTAAACCCGTCGGCGGTTAATTGGCGAATCGGTGTCCAGTTGGGTACAGCCGGAACATAACGCCCATCAGTGGCATACTGCTCTGCAAAGACTTTCCAGCGCGCATCGTGGTAGACCGCGTTGGCATCAATGGTTTTATTCACCGGCAGACGAACAATGGGTTCGTTTGGCATACCGACAGCCATGCCGATCTTCTGCCCTTGTGGTGAAATCATGAAGTCGATGAATTTGGTCGCCAGCGCTTTCTGCTTTCCGCTTTTCACCAGATAGATGGCTTCACCTTCCGCAATACTGGCTTGGCTGGCCGGGCCACGCGGCGGTTTCACCACTTCAAACTTGTCCGAACCAGGCTCCTCGGAAAATACCGGTAGACTGTAAGGACCAGACAACACCATCCCGATCTGACCAGACCGGAACGCATTGGAAACATTAGAGGTAACCGCGTTGATAGCGCCCGGCTGAACCAGCTTTTCACAGACCATACCGCGCATGAAGGTCAGCGCATCCACGACGCCTTTCCCGTCCATAGTAGCTTTGAAGCCGCCATTTACCGGACGAACAAATTCACCACCAGCCTGCCAGATGAAAGAGGAGAGAACCCAACTGGTGTAACCGCGGGTGGAAGACCCTGGCAAACCAAAACCATAGGTATCGTTCTTACCATTGCCATCGGGATCTTTCAGTGTGAAGGCTTTCGCCAACGCCTTCAGATCGGCCCAGGTTTTCGGCTGAGGCAATCCCAGTTTTTCGCGCCAGTCCTTGCGGATATACAATGCAGAGGCCTGTACAGACGTCGGGATACCGTAGTATTTTCCATCGTCGTATTTCAGGCTGTTAAGCGCTGTGGGTTGAAGATCCTTGCCATTGGCAAGACTGGCTGGATCGATAGGATCGACAATACCCAACTTGATAAGCTGCCCCATATAAGCGGCGTCATTAATGATCAGATCCGGCAGTGTATTACCTATCGCTGCCCGTGCCAGACGCTGTTCGAAATCGGTACTGGCACTGAAGTAGTTGATTTTGATGCCAGTCGTTTTCTCAAATGCCGTCGCTTCCTGCTCATAAATAGTCCGGGCATTATCGTTGGCACGAATCCACACTTGTAATGTATCGGCAGCATGAGCGGTCAGGGTACTGCTGGCCAATAACGCGGTAATCACAGCTTTGGTTAATATCTTCATTTTTTGATTCTTCCTCGTTTCCCGTCTGGCCCTAGTGTTGGTATGACATAACGTTATTTTCTAGAGAACACTGAAACTTCAAAATGATTACTAAACAATAAATTTATAGTAAACAAAGCCAATTAACAGTAAATCAATCTCGGTCTATTCTGTGATGAAGATCGATGAAAATGGCAGCACCTTCTGGTGCCCAGACGGTTTATCACTGCGCTTCCATCTACCATTACTTGTTTTTTTCTCCCAAGCACAGCGCCAGTGTTTTAATTTCATACGGTGTGAAATGCAGGGTGATGCCCTGTTCTGCCCGCGTGTTTTGGTCTTCCATCACTTCCAGCAGATCGCACTCCGCCCACCACAACACGGGAAAAGCCGTTTTCAGCGTGACGTGCTGGCGACCACCGGCAAATTCATGTAACCGGATAATCAGCCAGTCACCCTGTTCGGCTTTTTTCAGTGCATCCAACTGGATAAAAGGATGCTCGACCTGTACCAGTGGCATGGCGGGTGCTCGCCACTCTCCCGACATCACGCTCAGTGGTTCATTCAGGTAAAATGCTTGTTGGGCCGTACCTGCGTCACGCCAGTCACCGGCATGCGGCAACAGCGAATAGGTAAAGATGTGCTCGCCACGATCGGCATGGGCATCCGGACTGACGGCAGATTTAATCAGCGTTAACTGCATCACGTTGTCCCTGATGGCATGACCGTATTTACAGTTATTCAACAGGCTGACGCCGTAACCATACTCAGATAAATCCGCCCACTGGTGAGCCACGCTTTCGAAACGGGCATAATCCCAACTGGTGTTCCAGGTGGTTGGCCGTTTTACATTACCAAACTGGATATCATAGGTAGCCTCGGTGGCGCGCACCGCCACCGGGAACGTGACCTTTAGTAGCTGGTTGTAGTCCTGCCAGTCCACATGGGTGTGGAAATCAATGCGCCGTAGTTGGCTGTACAACTGGATCTGCTGCACGATGCGGCTACGATGATAAGTCCAGATAAATTCAATCACACAACGCAGTTCACCTTGCTCCAGCACGGTGACTGATTCCAGTTCAGTGACGGATCGTTGCTTCTGGCAGTAGAAAATTTCGATATCCCAGGCGTCGTATTTCAGCGGTTTATCTTCATAAACGGTGAGAACATTACCGTAGTCCGCCAACACCTCGCGTTGATGCTGACGGTCAAAAATGCGTGTCAGATGGCCTTGTTCGTTCCAGTTAATCAGGTAAAACGGGGTTTCTACTTGCCCTTCACTCAGATTGAATGCCTTCGCCGCCACGGCATCCACCGGTGTGCTGTCGTGATACAGCGTGACACCATTGAGTGGCGCGAGATTATGTAACGCCACCAGCCAGCCATCCGGGGTACGCTGTACCGGTACGTCATTACCATCAGAGGTTTTCCAACTTCCTACGCCATTACCCGGAATAAAGGCCATATCGTCGCGTGTCCAGGCGGCGCTGTTCAACACCGTCACCGCCGCCCGGTTTACTTGTAATAATTCATGCTGACAGTCAGTCAGAACCGTCTCGGCAATATGGGTGGCCTGTTGATACTCCCGCTCGGCATCGCGGTAAACTTCAGCAATCGACGAACCGGGGATGATGTCGTGAAATTGATTACGCAGCAGGATTTTCCAGCCTTCGGTTAGCGCCGCCTGCGGATACTCTGCCCAGTCACCGCGCATCATTGCCGTCAATGCCTGTAGCCATTCAATACGGCGATACTGTAACTCAGCCTGGCGGTTGGCTTTCTTCACCTGTGCCTGACTGGTGTACGTTCCCCGGTGACTCTCGAAGTAAAGCTCGCCATCCCAAGTATGTTGATAACATTCACTTTGCTGTAGCCGGTTTTCCAGCCGCTCGAAGAAATCATCCACCCGGCCATGCTGGATGTTGGGTAACGCTGGCATTTTGTCAAAACGACGCAGCAGTTCCAGCATCACTTCCGTCGGTCCGCCGCCGCCGTCGCCAAAACCGTAAGCCAGCATCAGTTCCTGGTTTAGCGGTTTATCTTTGTAGTTATCCCATAACCCCTGTACGGATTTGGCATCCACCATGCCGTTATAAGTATAACGCGGATGTCCCTCCTCAGGGGTAGTGATGAAATGCGCCAGTACCTCACTGCCGTCAATACCGCGCCAGGTAAAAGTATCGTGTGGCATCTGATTGAATTCATTCCAACTGATCTTGGTGGTCATGAAATAGCGGATACCACTTTTTTTCAGAATCTGCGGCAATGCCCAGGAGTAACCAAACACATCCGGTAACCACAGGCATTGCGGTGTCACGCCAAATTCTTCCTGCATAAAACGACTACCCAGCAGAATCTGGCGAACAAACGATTCGCCGGACGGCAGATTGCAGTCCGCTTCCACCCACATAGCACCATCCACTTCCCAGCGCCCTTCTTGCACCCGCTGTTTAATCTGGTGATAGAGTGCCGGATAATCCTGCTTGATGTAGTCATACAACTGTGGCTGTGACTGGAAAAAAGTATATTCCGGGTAACGCTCCATCAACCGCAACACCGTGGAAAAAGACCGGGCGCATTTTTCACGGGTGTGTTTTAACTGCCAGAGAAACGCCACATCGATATGAGTGTGCCCGACACAATGTACCGTGACCGGATGCTGTTTATTTGCCTGCGGGTACTCACGCTCCAGTTGTTCAGCGGCAGCGGCAATCGATGTATAGAAACCGTCACTGCCGGGATCGCGCCAGTCAATCAGGTTGTAGGCCAGGTCGGTACAGGTCAGCAACCGAACCCGGTGCGGATCGTTATCCGGCAGGATCGCCAGCGTTTGCAGAATCCCCAGCGTGGTGTAATACAGTGTACGAGTTGGTTGATCACATAATGCAAAGCTGATGCGCTCAAAGGCACTGCCAACATGGAATGCCTGAAAATGCTTACGCACTTTGCCTTCCAGAATGCCGGACCAGATACGAAAACAGAATTCGACGGTTTGCCCAGCCAGCGAGTCCGGAATAACGACTTGAGTATGATTTTGATCGATGCCCTGAAATGGCTGCCCGTTAAGGTACAGCAAGGCCTCAAAATCCTGGCGCTGTGCACCCAGACTGAAATCGAACTCGCCGACAATCATCTGCCCCGCCCAGTCTGTCGGGAAAGTATGTCGCAGCTTCAACCATACGTAGATATCTCGTTCCCGCCATTGAAAGCCGCGCACGCAAGACTGCCAGTCGGCATCGTCAGCCGGAGGTTGTGCGCCATTAACACCTTCCCGGTCAAAGCAGATTTCAGCCTGTTCAACCTGATAATGCTCACGCAGCCGGTACTGGGCCACTTCGTCCAAACGCTGACTTAGCTTCTCTTCGGTAAAAAACATCACATTCTCACTCTGACGACGGCGCCTGACGCTGCGCTCACTGGCCTGGGAGCATTGATTACTCCATTTAAGTATCATGGATAATCATAAACATCGCAGCCTGCATTAACAGCAGGTGTTCATTTAATAGCACCCCCGTAATGTTTAGTAAACTTTGTGTTTTTAATAATGTTATTTCCGTGAGATGGTTCACACTCGCAATGTTATTTTCACGGCACATTTCTATGAAAATATATATCTTCATGAAAATAAACATATTAATGTAATGTGAGTTAATGTGAGATACGTATAAATTAAATTGTGTTTAGTAAACATTTGGCAGTAAACTTTTCTGCGTCCTATGCGGCACCTCAGCCAGTACACCGTCCCGAGCAGGAGCTAAAGAACATGTTAAGTCTGGGTATTGATATCGGTGGTTCAAAAATAGAAGCCGTGGTGCTGGATTCACACGGCGAGGTGGTTTACCGACAGCGCCATGCAACGGAAAAACACAGCTATCACGTTTTCTTTCAGCATTTGTGCACGGTCATTGATGAGACGCGCCAGGCACTTGGCGCACCTTTCAGCATTGGCATCGGTCTACCCGGCACGGTGGAAGTCAGTAACGGAAAAATCAAGAACTCCAATATCCTGGTCATCAACCAGCAACCACTGCCAGCCATGCTGGAAGCCTATGTCAAACAACCGGTCGCCATCAGCAATGACGCTAACTGTTTTACGCTATCGGAGGCGATTGACGGTGCTGGCAAAGGCTACTCCACCGTGTTCGGGGTTATTCTCGGCACCGGCTGTGGCGGTGGTATTGCGGTCAATCAACAGATTATCGATGGGCGCAATCGCAATGCTGGCGAATGGGGGCACAACGCGTTGCCGCGTTACACGCCGGATCAGGATGGCCCGCCAGTCACCTGCTACTGCGGTAAAGTTAATTGTACCGAGTCATTTATTTCCGGCACAGGTCTGGCGCAACGCTACAACTTGCAGCATAACACCGCGCTGAGCGCCGTGGAAATCATGGCTGCCGTGGAAGCGGGGAACACCGATGCTTGTGCCCATTTTGCGCTATTTCAGGATCAGTTGGCCCGTTCGCTGGCCAGTGTAGTAAACCTGCTCGACCCTGATGTGTTTGTGATAGGTGGCGGGCTTTCCAACTGCCGACCGCTCTATCATGGTCTGGAACAGCAAGTGGCCCGTCATATCTTCAGCAATACCTTCGTGACACCGATTGTCGCCGCACAACACGGCGACAGTAGTGGCGTGCGCGGCGCAGCCTGGCTGGGTCAGACACATGCAGCCGCGTGTATCGCTTTATGATACATTTTCCCAATCATTGATTATTAATCTGACCGTGAACGGTCTTATCCGACCCAAACAGGCCACTACTATCGATAAGCCGGACACTAAGGAAACGCATGACCAAGCGGATAAGAATAAGAGACATTGCCACGCAAGCAGGTGTGTCAGCAGGTGCGGTATCCCGTGCGCTGAAAGGACAACCGGGTCTGAAAGATGAAACCCGTCAACGTATTCTTACTATCGCTCAGCAACAAGGCTACGACTTTACCCGCTTACGCAGTGATAAAATCCGCCGCGTATTGTTCCTGCTGCATCGTCAACACAATATCTCCAGCGCGCTGTCTTTCTACTCACCGTTACTGCTCGGAGTGGAGAATGCCTGTCGTGAAGAAGGGATAGCGCTCAGTTTTCTGGCCCTCGGCCCGACTGATGCGATCGAAGAACAGGTGCGCCGCCATGATCCAGATGCCTTACTCTGTGCCGGTTTTTTTGAACCGGAGCTACTCGCCGTGCTGCAAAGCATGCAATTACCGCTGGCACTGATCGATCTGTGGTCCCCCAATCTACCCAGCGTTAACCCCGATAATGTGCAGGGCGGTTATCTGGCCACCCGGCACCTGATTGAACAGGGTCGTACACGTATCGCCTTTCTGGCTAGCAGTCTGGCCCATTACAGTATTCGCTTGCGTGAAAAAGGCTACCGACAGGCGCTATATGAGGCAAAACTGTTGACCCCGCCGGAATATGAGGTGATAGCTCCGCCGTTGCTGGATACCGAAACATCACTGATCAACGCGGTGGAAGAATTGCTGGCGCTTCCACAGCGGCCAGACGCCATCTTTGCCTATAATGATTCAGCGGCGCTGATTGCGATGCGAGTCTGCCAGCGACATGGTCTGAGCGTGCCGGAAGATGTCGCGGTTGTCGGTTTTGACGATATTGAAACGGCCCGGGTGTCACATCCACCATTGACGACCATCGCCATTGATAAAGCTGAGCTGGGGCGACAGGGATTGCAACTATTGCTGAATGCCGCCCCCCCCGAGGAACAACGACAGTTGGCCGTTACGCTGATCGCCAGAAAAAGTGCCGGCGAAGACCAACACGGCAACCAGACACACTGATTTATCCGTTTCCTATCATCAGGAGCCGCCATGAAAACCACTCGTTCCGTTATCCTGAACAGCCATGATGGTCTGCTTTGCGCCGAAGTCGGCAGTGCTGGTGGTATGCTGAATGCGTTAACCTTCCGGCCGGGTACGCCGCAGGCCATATCGGTACTCTATCGCGCTCACTGGCTGGATAATCCGCAAGTGTGTGCGGGTCAGCCCCCGCTGATGCATCGGCTGGCGGGAGAATGGGTCGGCGTTCCCTTCGGGCACACCGAACAGGATGATCATGGCTATTATCACCATGCCCCACATGGACTGCCGGTAAACGGCGAGTGGGAAATCACTGCGATTGAAAATAACCGGGCACAACTCAACTTCCATTTTCCACAGGATTATCCGCTGGCAGAGCTGCAACGCACCATCATGCTGGCGGAAAACGGTTGCGTAGATTTTAGTCTGACACTGATCGCCCGACGGGACTGTCGGCTGCCGGTCGGGTTGCATCCTATTTTTCCCGTGGGGGGCAATGCCGGAGAGGTGGAACTGGAGATTGACAATATGGCTCAAGGGATTGTCTATCCGCAGGCCACGGAAGCCGGAATCAGTCAGCTCAGGCCACTGGCGCTGTTTGACGATCTCACCGCCATTCCCTCATTACAGGGCCATACACTGGATATCAGTCAATTACCGTTACCATTTGCCACCGAAGAGATTGTTCAGATAAATCAGCCAGTCTCTGGCGTGACACTGCGTTATCCGCGCCGCCAGTTCTGTGTATCATTACAGTGGGATAGTGAGATACTGCCTCATTGCCTGTTATGGATCAGCAATGGCGGACGGAGTATGTCCCCGTGGGATGGAAAGAATTATTGTCTGGGTATTGAGCCGATTTGTTCCGCCTGGGATCTCGGCCCTGGCAGTCTGAAGGAGAATGCCATCAACCAAATGGGTTATCCGACGGCCTTATCTATCCGGGCTGAGCAACCGGTGACCATCTACTATCGTCTTATATGCCAGTCGCTCAACGGAAATTAACATCCACCAGTTGCAGATTAAACGGCTGCGCCTGCAATTGGCGTTGAATATCTGACGGCAATCCACTATCAGTAACGATGTCTGACAGTGTAGTCAGCGGCGACACGCAAAAAAGGGAATAGGCGCCGTACTTACTGCTGTCCGCCAGCAATACTCGTCGACTGGCATTAAGCCCCAGATCTTGTTTGATCCCTGCTTTTTCTTCCGTCGGCGTGGTAATGCCTTTTTCCAGACTCCACGAATTACAGCTGATAAACGCAATATCTGGATATACGCTGCGCAACAGACGCCGACCATGCTCGCCAATACAGGACTGACTGCTATCGTCGATACGACCACCGATGATCGTAACCTCAATCTGCTTGAATTCTGACAAAAACAATGCGATTTGCAAATCAGCGGTGATCACCCGCAACGGCAGATGCGTCAGGTTACGTGCCAATTCCAGCATGGTGGTGCCGGCATCCAGCACCACAGCGCTGCCCGGCTGTACCAGCGTGGCGGCATAACGGGCAATCGCCTGTTTTTCCGCCAGATTGCGCTGTAGTTTTTCATTAGTGGTGGGCTGGGAAGGAACAAAGCGGTTGAGCGTCACGCCGCCGTGACTACGGCTGATCACACCTTGCTCATCCAACTTTATCAGATCACGACGAATGGTCGCCGGGGAAGCATCAATGACAGCAACCAGTTCATCTACCGTCACCAGATTATGGCTTTTCAAATAATCCATAATCTGGTCCTGACGACTTTGCCCTTTAACCCTATCCCCGCTCACACGGGAAGCATCACTCAATGTTTGCCCCACGACGATATCCGTTTACTCAGTTATCCTGATGAATCAAGCCAGTTGCATAGCCAGTTTGATTGAGATGGTCATGCTCTCAGACTTCGCTTTTCCTGTCCAGGCAATATCAAACGCCGTGCCGTGGTCCGCTGAGGTGCGGATAAACGGCAGACCTGCGGTAATATTCACCCCGTCATAGAAACCCAACAGCTTGAGCGGAATATGGCCCTGATCGTGATACATCGCCACCACCATGTCATATTGACCTTCATAAGCCTGCAAATACACCGTATCCGGTGGACAAGGGCCATAGACATCAATGCCTTTCGCTCTCATCGCCTCAACCGAAGGCATGACGATATTGATTTCTTCGTCACCAAACAAGCCGTTTTCACCCGCATGTGGATTTACCCCGGCCACCGCGATACGCGGATGAGTGAAACCAACACGTTTGAGGAAAGTATCAGCCATCGCAATCACGGTTTCAACACGTTCCCGACTCAGCGTGTCGAGGAATTTCCGCAGCGCAATATGAGTGGAAACATGGATCACTTTCAGTTTGTCGGTATATAGCACCATAGCGTAATCCCGACTGTTGGTCAGCTTTGCCAGCAATTCGGTGTGCCCCGGATACAAATGCCCTGCGGAATGCAACGCCTCCTTATTCAACGGCGCGGTAGCAATCGCATAAACCTCACCAGCCATTGCCAGTTCCGTTGCCCGTTTCACGCAACGAAAAGCCAGATCACCCGACTGTGCCTGAACTTTTCCCGGTTGCAGTGCCTGTGGATTGTCCAGCGGCTCATCAATCACATTAATAATGCCAGGCGCGAACCGCGCATCAGCCGGTCGATCGATAACATTCAACTCCACATGAGGAACCACATTCAGCACCTGGATACGGCGTAACGTTTGTACACAGCCAACCACCACCGCCGGTGCGCCAGACAACGCTCCTGCGACTAACGATTTTATGATGATTTCAGGACCAATACCGGCAGGATCTCCCATCGTTACTGCAATAATTTTACTCACTCACTCTCTCCTCAATAAAACGTAAAACGTGCAGCAAGGTGGTTTCATTCCCAAACCCTCCCGCTTTAGTCATTACGGGGATATCACCGACAACACTGTCCAAAAACCGCCCCCACGGAACACAGGAGTCTATTTGCCCTTTAATCTGAAAACCGCTGGCGCCCAACGCCATTGCAACAGCAATCGCTATATCGCCACCTGATAAATAGAGCCCGCCCGGCAAGTGCTGCCTGACAATATTACGTGTCAGTTCGCCCAGAAATTGGCTGATGTTTTCCCCCAGTTGTTGACGACTTAAATGCTGTTGCTGACAGACACGGTCAATATCAAAACGTTGATGGTCGTGATAACAGGTACGAAGAAGGCAGTGTTGCCCGTGCCGAAGCGCAGACACCGCGTCATGCACCCAACGTTCGGCGTTTTCAGCCAGAGAATCTCCGAAAAATAGATTGATATCGATATCAATCAGCACCACATTCTGCTGTTGACTGGCAACAATCAGCTGTTTTTGAGCAATTTCGCTCATTGAACCGACAACGGCCAGTACGGATTGATTGACCGACGAAGAGAAACGGATCCGTTTCGCCAGTGCTTCACTCAGCCCGGCAGAACCGACCAACAAAGGCTTAAAACATAACTGGTTGGCGGCATGAATGACGTTATCAAGGTCATTCTGATTTTCTGCATCTATAATCACCAACCGAACACCACACTGTGCCAACGTCCGCAAATGTGCGGCGAGGTCAATATGACGTAATTCACTCAAATGGATCTCGGCCTGACGTAAACGACTCTGCTCAGCCAGGCGAGCGCCTACTGACGCAGAACACACCGGTGTTTTCGGGTCGCTGGCAAATTCCGTGTCGGTTAACAGACGCTCATTGACCCACACCTGTCCGTTGCGGGTAACACGGCCAAGAGACGGCGACGCAGGGACGACCAGTGCCAGTGGAATATCCGCTACCTGCAGAACCGCTTCGATTTCCGCACCTGGATTGCCACGCAGGGTCGAATCTATTTTTTTCACGATCCAGCCCCGACCACCCGCCTTCAACCAGGCACTCACTGCCTGTGCGGTAAGCGCTGACGCCGATGATGCCGAGTGCGCGCGGCTGTCAGTATTAATGACAGTCACATCGCTCAGCAAATCGCCATGCAGTTTGTTGACATCAAATAGCACATTGGTCTGGGTGCCATAGCGTGACAGCCCAACGCCCGCATCATTGGCGCCAGTGAAATCATCCGCAACGACCAATACCTGGGTTACTTCTACCTGGGTTACATCCTGCCCTTTCGGCATACCCAATCCCTGCCTTGTGATTATCTAAATTTGATTATATTAAATCACAATTGATTATATGTGATCAACATCAAATTATTAAAAATGAATTTAATCTATAAATCATCCCCACAATGTGACAATTAACGACCTGCATTGATTATAAAAAGTCATAATGACTGATAAAAATCATCAGCATTATGCTGATGTAACAGTAAAAACAGGCAAGGTAATAGCATGAATATCAACAGCACCATCATCAGTGGCCATCAGTCACTACAGGACATTCGCTACCTCTTGAATGACAAACGGCACGTACTACTGGTTACCGACAAAAACATTGTGGGATTGCCCGGTGTTCAAACGCTAATCGCGCAGATAAAGGACAACGTACCGCAACTATCTTTGATTGATAATGTACCGACTGAACCCAGCCAGCATGATGTGGAAGCAATCCTGAATCAGCTTACCGCCACCGACGTTGATGCCGTGATTGGTGTTGGCGGAGGCAGTGTACTGGATGTCGCCAAGCTGCTTTCTTTGCTGTGTGCCGGTGATACCACCATTACGCTGAAAACCTTGCTAGCCGGCATAAAACCCACCCGACGTACTGTTTCCCTGCTTATTCCCACCACAGCAGGAACCGGTTCCGAAGCCACCCCGAATGCCATTCTGGCTATCCCGGAACAAGAAACCAAAGTCGGGATCATCACTCCCGTTATGTTGCCGGATTATGTTGCTTTGGTACCAGAGTTGACCACCAGCATGCCGCCGCACATTGCCGCATCAACCGGTATTGATGCGCTGTGCCACCTGATTGAATGCTTCACCGCCACTGTCGCCAATCCGGTGGGAGACAACTATGCCTTGATAGGATTAAAGAAACTGTTCGCCAACATCGAAACGGCGGTACACGAACCGGAAAATCTGGAAGCCAGGCTCAACATGCTATGGGCCTCGTATTACGGCGGTGCAGCCATCGCGCATTCCGGCACTCACCTGGTACACGCGATGTCTTATCCCCTTGGCGGCAAATATCACATACCACATGGCGTGGCTAACGCCATTCTGCTGGCGCCCTGTATGCGTTTCGTCCAGACCGCGGCTCAGGAAAAATTTGCGCAGGCTTACGACCTGCTGCCGGACGCAGATCTGTCCCTTAGTACTTCACAGAAAGCCCAAGAGTTGGTCGCCTACTTTACCGCACTGGTGAAACGTCTGAATTTGCCGGCTTCACTGCAACAACTGGGCATCGACAAAGAGCACCTGCCCTATCTGGTGGAGTCAGCCTTACAGGTACAGCGTTTAATGAAGAACGTACCGACCACTGTCAGCGCTGACGACGTTCGCGATATCTATTTAACACTGTTTTAAGCCTTCATCTCCGGATGATAAGAACGACGAGGGGAAATAATGAATAAATGTATTACCGGCGTACTGACAGCGATTGTCACGCCATTTGACGAGCAAGGTGAATTCAGTCCTTCAGCCATGCGTCATCAGGTACGACGCCAAATGAGATACGGCAACGGAATTTTCTGTAATGGCACCAATGGTGAGTTTTTTGTATTGCACACCGATGAAAAAGTGGCGGTCACCGCAACCTGTGTCGATGAAGTGGCCGGTAACGTACCTGTGGTAGCGCATATCGGCGAAATCTCAACCCGGGAAACCATCAAGCTGGGTAACCGAATCGCCGCGCTGGGCGTCGATGCCGTCTCCGTGATCACCCCTTACTTTGTACCACTCAAACAAGAAGAGTTAATCGCCCATTACCGCGCTGTCGCGGACGCATTAACCGTACCGATATTTCTCTACAACATTCCAGCCCGTACCGGCAATACGATCCACCCTGAAACCGCCCGCATTCTAGCGAACCATCCCAATATCATCGGCATCAAAGACAGTGCCGGCAGCTATGAAAGCCTGAGTGGTTTCCTCAATGCCGTCAAAGATATACCAGGCTTTAATGTACTAAACGGCCCGGATTCCTTGATCCATCAAGGATTTATCGACGGCTGTTCGGCCTGCATTTCTGGGCTGGCCAACGTTGCTCCCGAAGCTATCAGCCAAATCTGGCAGCGTTTTCATGCCGGCAACATTGAAGGCTCGCAACTCGCCCAGGAACAGGTCAGCGAATTACGCAAAGCGCTCTATGCCATCGCCTTCTCCCCGGCAGTGGTGAAAAAGGCGCTGGCGTTGATGGGTCAGGATGTTGGCGTGAGCCGCTATCCCGTGTGTTTCAGCGCCGAAGAAGAGCAGCGTATTCGCCAGCTTGTCAATCAGTACACTCGATAAATTAGCGGCAGCGCACTGCCGCTGCCCGTGTTAACACCAGGGAAAATATAATGAAAGTGATCTGTACCTCCCCTTCTTTTGCCAAATATGATCCACAGCCGATCACTGTGTTACAGGAACAGGGTTTTGAACTGATCACCTTGCCTGCAGATGTGCAGTTAAGCACGCTGGAACCACACCTGGCTGATACTGTGGCAATGATTGTGGCGTTTACCGATGTCAATAATGATCTGCTGGATCTTGCTCCACAGTTAAAAATTATCTGCAAGCATGGCGTAGGCGTCGACAATATAGATTTACAGGCCACTCAGGCCAGAGGCATTTATGTGACTAACGTCCCGGATGCCAATAAACATGCAGTTGCCGACTTTACTTTTGCATTAATCCTCAATATGGCACGCCAAGTAATAACGGCAACGGTGGAAACCCGCGCCGGCCACTGGCCGCATATTTTTGCCGCCGATGTTTATGGAAAAACGCTGGGCATTATCGGCTTGGGGAATATTGGCAAACAGGTCGCCCTGCGAGCCAACGGTTTTAACATGCGAGTGCTGGCTTTCGATTTTTATCCCGACCAGCAGTTTGCCGCTGAATATAACATTCAGTTTGTCTCACTGGATGAGCTGACAGAGCAGAGCGATTTTATCACCCTGCATACGCCGCTGACCAAGGAGACGCACAATCTGTTTAATACCGCGCGTCTGCGCCAGATGAAAAAATCCGCTTTTTTGGTCAACGTGTCACGAGGTGGTGTGATCAGCGAAAGCGACCTTTATCAGGCGTTGGTTGACAACACCATCGCAGGTGCCGCCGCCGACGTTTTTGAGCATGAACCGCTGACTGAGCATCCGCTCTTTTCCCTGACTAATTTCATTCCCACCTCACATATCGCGGGATATACCGACGGGGCCATCAGCGCCATCAGCGCCCGTTGTGTGCAGCAAATTATTCAATGCGTGAAGCAGAAGCAGCCTCCCGTCAATGTGATGAACAATCTGTAAATAAGCCGGGGCACCTCCTCCTCCCCCGACAAAAAGCTGAACATTGATTCAACCAACGATAATCTATGTATAGGGCTACAACTATGACTTCTCATACAGGTAACACCCGTATCCGGTGGTGGATTGCAGGCCTGATGTGGTTGGCAATTGCCATTAACTATATTGACCGTACTGTGCTATCTGCCGCTGCGCCGCATCTTATTGATGAACTGAATCTGAGCCCCGAAACAATGGGCTTTATTATGGCTGCGTTTTTCTGGTCCTATGCGTTACTGCAAATTCCCGCTGGCTGGTTTGCCGATCGCTTTGGTCAGAAAAAAGGATTGGGGTTAGCCGTCACCTGGTGGTCTATTGCCACCTCAATGATGGGGCTGGCAACCGGTTTTAAATCCCTGCTGGCACTACGTCTGGCACTAGGCGTGGGTGAAGCAGCAGCTTATCCCAGTAACGCCGGGATCACCGCTCGCTGGTTCCCGGATAAAGAACGGGCCACCGTCTCCGGTCTATTCGACAGTGCGTCGAAATTTGGTGGTGCCGTGGCTATGCCACTGATCGTCTGGATGATTTACATGTTCGACTGGAGACTGACTTTTTTGATCATCGGTGCTGTCGGGCTGCTATGGGTGATTGCCTGGTACTTTATCTACTCGGAAAACCCGGAAGAACATAAGAAAATCAGTCAACAAGAAGTAAGGTTGATCCGCGATGGCCAAACCCGTAAGCATGGTGATAGAAACGTTCGTCCGATGAAGTGGTACAAATTGCTGCGCTACCGCAATATCTGGGCTATGTGCATCGGCTTCTTTACCATCAATTACACCTCCTACTTCTTTATCACTTGGTTGCCGACTTACCTGGTAAAAGATAAAGGGATGGACTTCATCAAAATGGGGATAATCGCCGCCCTGCCTCTGTTGTGCGGCATGATTATCGAAGTCATCGCTGGCTGGTCATCCGACAGAATAGTGCATAAAGAAATGTTATCACTGACTGCTACCCGCAAGCTGTTTTTGACTATCGGACTACTGATGGCGCTTTGCATTGGCTTTGCACCCTTCACCGACTCAGTATCCATGACCGTCTTCCTGTTGTGCGTGGCTAAGTCAGGCACTACAGTCGCCGCTTCTCAGGTCTGGGCTTTGCCAGGTGACGTAGCTCCCAGAAACAGCGTTTCTGTGGTCGCTGGTCTGCAAAACAGCGTTTCCAACATGGGCGGTGCGATCGGACCGATTGTAACCGGAGCCATTGTCTCCGCCACAGGATCCTTTACCTGGGCGTTAGTCTTCTCCTCCGTGTTAGTCGCCATCGGCATCCTGAACTACCTACTCCTCATGGGAAAAGTTGAGCCAATCGAGGATCCTGATGCGCCTTCAACACATCAGTTATCGATGGGAAGAGTTTGACCCATCAGCAATGGTAAGCACACAAATAATCAGAGAGTACGGTTTGTGGCTTTGACCGTACTCTCTTTCAGTATTGTCATTAACTATACCGATCGTGCGACAATAAGTGTGGTTTGTGACCCACGACCTGCAACGCTTCAACACCGACAACAGCCTACTACACTCTGCTCTGGGTGCCAGAGACTCTTGCCATTTCCCGACTGCCCAACCTTGCTAGTGAAGTTCCACTTCGCACTGTATTACTATCAGATATTTCAACTCTTTTGCACAAACGCCCGGTATTTCACAACCAGATCGAGAAAATCATCCAGCCCGCACAGCGACAGACTTTCCTCGTCGTAATAACTCATCCCTTCTTCTATCTCATCACCATCAAGTTCAAGCTGATTTGCACGAATCAAGACTTCTTCACTGTCTAACAACAAGGTGTACTCATGCCCAATATGCTGCCACTGGCGTTCACTTCCAGCGACATCACGCGCCGCATTTTCAATCTCGTCCAGGAGTGCCAACTGACTTTTTACTTCCTCATTAAACCAGTGCCCAACTGCCTCATGCCCCATCGACATTTTGACAATTACCTGACCAGTCAGATCGCGTAAAAATTCATAGTCCATGATGATTCTCCTGTGAGTACGCTATAGTCAGTGTAGCTACCAGACGGAGATGCCGTAGTGACAGCCCGCAAATTGGCAGTAAAAAAGGGAGGCCAAACGGCCTCCCTTTTATGCGGACATAACTATAACGATTTAAACGGCGGTCTGGAAGATCACTGCATCCGCTTTTTCCGTATACTGCTGTAAGTGGTCAAAATTCAGGTAACGATAGGTATCGTTCGCGGTCTTGTCCACCTGTGCCATGTAGGTCTGGTACTCTTCCGGCATCGGCAAACGGCCCAACAGCGCGGAAACCGCCGCCAGCTCCGCTGACGCCAGATAGACATTCGCATCATTACCCAAACGGTTCGGGAAGTTACGCGTTGACGTGGACACCACCGTCGCCCCTTCCGCCACCCGTGCCTGATTCCCCATGCACAGCGAACAACCGGGGATTTCAATCCGCGCGCCGCTCTTGCCAAACACGCTGTAGTAGCCTTCTTCCGTTAACTGCGCGGCATCCATCCGTGTCGGTGGCGCCACCCACAGCCGGGTCGGCAACTGACCTTTATGCTGATCCAGCAATTTCCCCGCCGCCCGGAAATGACCGATGTTGGTCATGCAGGAGCCGATGAACACTTCATCAATCTTGCTGTTCGCCACATCAGATAACAGGCGGGCGTCATCCGGATCGTTCGGCGCGCACAGAATCGGCTCTTTGACTTGCGCCAAATCGATCTCGATCACCGCGGCGTATTCCGCATCCGCATCCGCTTCCAGCAACGTCGGCTCCGACAGCCATTTTTCCATCCCCTGAATACGACGCTCCAGCGTGCGACGGTCGCCATAACCTTCGGCAATCATCCACTTCAGCAAGACGATGTTGGAGTGGAGATATTCGATGATCGGCGCCTTGTCCAGTTTGATGGTGCAACCCGCCGCCGAACGCTCGGCAGACGCATCCGCCAGTTCAAACGCCTGCTCGACCTTGAGATCCGGCAACCCTTCAATTTCCAGAATGCGGCCGGAGAAGATGTTTTTCTTGCCTTTCTTCTCGACAGTCAGCAACCCCTGCTGAATGGCGTAATAAGGGATCGCGTGCACCAGATCCCGCAGCGTGATACCCGGTTGCATTTTGCCTTTGAAACGCACCAGTACCGATTCCGGCATATCCAGCGGCATCACGCCTGTCGCCGCCGCAAACGCCACCAGCCCCGACCCCGCCGGGAAGGAAATGCCTATCGGGAAACGGGTATGCGAATCCGCCCCGGTACCGACCGTATCCGGCAGCAGCATCCGGTTCAGCCAGGAGTGGATGATACCGTCACCGGGACGCAGCGACACACCGCCACGGTTCATGATGAAATCGGGCAGCGTATGGTGTGTGGTGACATCAACCGGCTTCGGGTAGGCGGCGGTATGACAGAAGGACTGCATCACCAGATCCGCCGAGAAACCGAGGCAGGCCAAATCTTTCAGCTCGTCACGGGTCATCGGACCGGTGGTGTCCTGCGACCCCACCGACGTCATCTTCGGCTCACAATATTCGTTCGGACGAACACCGGCCACGCCACAGGCGCGCCCCACCATTTTCTGCGCCAGCGAGAAGCCTTTACTGCTGGCGGCGACCGCTTTGGCGATACGGAAGACATCGCTAAATGGCAACCCGAGCGATTCGCGGGCTTTGGTGGTCAACCCACGGCCAATAATCAACGGAATACGTCCACCGGCACGCACTTCGTCGAGTAACACGTCGGTTTTCAACTCAAAGGTCGCCAACAGCGCGTCGGTATCATGATGACGCACTTCCCCTTTGTAGGGGTAAATGTCAATCACGTCGCCCATATTCAGTTTGGCAACATCGACTTCAATCGGTAATGCGCCCGCATCTTCCATCGTGTTGAAGAAAATCGGCGCGATTTTACCCCCCAACACCACGCCACCGGCGCGTTTGTTCGGGACGTTGGGAATATCGTCTCCCATAAACCACAGCACCGAGTTGGTAGCTGATTTACGGGACGAGCCGGTTCCCACCACATCGCCCACATAGGCCAACGGGAACCCTTTCTGATCCAGCGCCTGCAACTGTTTGATGGGCCCCACCACACCGGGTTGATCCGGCTCAATGCCGTCACGGGCATTTTTCAGCATCGCCAGTGCATGCAGCGGAATGTCGGGACGGGACCAGGCATCCGGTGCCGGAGACAGGTCATCAGTGTTGGTTTCTCCCGTCACCTTGAAAACGGTCACGGTAATTTTTTCTGCCAGCGCCGGGCGGGACAGGAACCATTCGGCCTCCGCCCAGGATTGGATCACCTGTTTGGCATAGGCATTACCGGCCTTGGCTTTCTCTTCCACATCATAGAAGTTGTCAAACATCAACAGGGTGTGAGACAACGCCGTGACGGCGATGGGCGCCAGCGTGGGGTTTTCCAGCGCGTCAATCAGTGGATGAATATTGTATCCACCCTGCATGGTACCCAACAGTTCGGTGGCTTTTTCCGGCGTAATAAGGGGAGATGCAGCCTCCCCCTTGGTGATGGCGGCCAGGAAACCCGCTTTGACGTAGGCCGCCTCATCAACACCCGGCGGAACGCGATTGACTAACAGATCGACTAAAAATGCTTCTTCACCAGCGGGAGGATTCTTCAGCAATTCCACCAATGCCGCCATCTGTGCGGCGTCTAATGGTTTAGGAACGATCCCTTGTGCAGCCCGCTCGGCTACGTGCTTACGATATTCTTCTAGCACGACTTTCTCCTCGCTCTCATTGTCTTAATTAACCCGGCGCTCTGCTTCCGGTTATGATGTCCATGCCTGAATGTAAGCGTGTGGATGTAGGGTCAGAGTGTCCGGTCCAGCCTGTTGAGCATATCAGGATTTGAATTGATTGTTAATTCATTCACATAATAGCAACATTGTTTTGTTACTTAATCGATTCACGTCCCAATATGACCCTATTGTTACTGTCTGTATTGCCAGAATAGCACGTAATTTGCAGGCCGCTCTAGCATATAAAAGACAAAAGAAGTGTTTCGCTAAAAAGCAAAAGAAACTCAAAATAACAATGAGTTAAGAAAGGGATAGTTCTACTATGTCCGCAATATGGCACCACCTGGTATTGCCGCCAATGTCAGCCCTCATCATTCTGAGGACTGACTGAAAATGCAGTGTCAAACTACGCCGATATACAGAGAATTTCGCTCCAGAGAAGTGACTACTTTTTCTCCGGCATCAGCCAACGATCCAACCATTGGAAAGCCACATCCTGCTGCTCCTGATAAAACACATGCCCTAATTCCGGCCAGATACGTGTTTCCAGCTTGTCGTCGGCATGTTGTGAACGCCAGACTCGGTGCATTTTGTCATAAGCGGCTTCTACCGCGCTGACAGGGAAGAGTTTATCCTTGCCGCCGTTGAAGACTAACATCGGTTTGGGAGCGGCAATACTGGCCACATCAGGGAAATCGAAATAGGATGACAGTCCTGGATGTAGCATGTAAAACGACGACTGACCACGCAATACGTTGTTGCCTGGTGTCATCAACCCTTCGTAGGTTCCCATCCAGGAAACCGCTACTGTTGCGGCGGCTTTGTTAGACAACGCCGCCAATTGCCAGGCACGATACGCGCCCATCGAAAAACCTACGATGCCAATACGTTGCGGGTCGACCTGTTTCAGCGAGGCAAGGAAATCAAGCGTTCGCATATCTTCATACGCCATCGTTCCCGCCAGTGAACGTCCCAGATTGAAGAAATTACTGGCCAACGCCTGCTGCTGCTCATATTTCAACGGCCCACGATCACCCCAGCCAATGGCATCCACTGCCAACACCACATAACCACGCTTGGCCAGTTCGTCACCCACAAATCGGCCAGTAAAATATTTATCTGCCCATGCCTGCGCCGACGTCAATTGTGCTTCATCCCCCCATGGCTTAATCATTTTCTCTTTGCCGATATCAAACTTCGCGCCATGGTCATGCAGCAAAATCACTGCCGGATGAGGGCCAGGTGTTTTTGGGATGAGTAGCAGTCCGAGCACTCGGCTCTCGTCTGTCAGATTAAATGCCACTTTTTCAGCTTTATAACTGCCGCGATCCTGTTGATCCACCATTTGCGGATCAAACGCTTTACTGGAATCCGGCGTCAGTAACAATGCACGAACCTTATTTCGTGACTGTACTTTCCACTGACTGAAATTCTTATCGTGCCCAGACAGCCAAGAGTCTGAATAAGTCATCTGCTGCTTGAGTTGTGGATAGAACGTTGGCAACGCGTCTTCAGTAACCGCGGATGTTTGGTAATCCTTGTCGTTAGCCATCAATGAAGCACTTACCAGACACATTGTCAGCAAACAGAGGGTGTTACGTAATCGGTTCAGTTTCATTATTATTCTCACCATAAAAATAAAACAACGTTTCTTTTATAGAGAGTTGATTGTAATTGACAGAAATAAGAACGGCGGAAGAGAAGTGAAATTCTGCGATATAGGTAGAAAAAATCCGGCAACATGTGCCGGATAGAATATGAAATGCTTAATGGAGCGTCCCAGCCTTCAGACAGCAGGTGACTAAAGATACGGGGAATGTCGATCGTTTAAATGCCCAGGTATTCGGGGGTAGCCCACAGGATGAGGTATCCCTTTTGGAACCTCCCCCATGGGCTTCTCCCTGAAATTCAGCCTAAGTGACCGGCATCAGGGATGGAAAAATTTATTTCTTTTTTGCTTTCGGATTCGGCAGGTCAGTAATGCTGCCTTCGAAAATCTCGGCCGCCAGACCAACAGATTCATGCAACGTCGGATGCGCATGAATAGTCAGTGCGATATCTTCCGCATCGCAACCCATCTCAATCGCCAGACCGATTTCACCCAACAGCTCACCACCGTTAGTACCGACAATCGCGCCACCAATAACACGATGGGTTTCCTTGTCGAAAATCAGTTTGGTCATACCATCTGCGCAGTCAGAGGCAATGGCACGCCCAGAGGCAGCCCATGGGAAAGTTGCGGTTTCGTAGCTGATGCCTTTCTCTTTGGCTTCTTTCTCGGTCAAGCCCACCCACGCCACTTCTGGTTCAGTGTAAGCAATGGACGGGATGACTTTCGGGTCGAAATAGTGTTTCTTGCCAGCGATAACTTCAGCTGCCACATGTCCCTCATGTACACCTTTATGCGCCAGCATAGGCTGACCTACGATGTCGCCAATAGCATAGATGTGAGGTACGTTGGTACGCATTTGTTTGTCGACATGAATGAAACCACGATCGTCGACTTCCACGCCAGCCTGACCTGCATCCAGCAGTTTACCATTTGGTACACGGCCAATCGCGACCAGCACTGCGTCATAACGCTGTGGTTCGGCAGGCGCTTTTTTGCCTTCCATTGTGACATAGATACCATCTTCTTTGGCTTCGACAGCGGTCACTTTGGTTTCCAACATCAGGGTGAATTTCTTGCTGATGCGTTTGGTAAACACTTTAACGACATCTTTATCCGCTGCCGGAATGACTTGATCCAACATTTCAACTACGTCGATCTGTGAACCAAGCGCGTGATAAACAGTACCCATTTCCAGACCGATGATACCGCCGCCCATGAGCAGCATGCGCCCTGGCACGGTTTTCAGCTCCAGCGCATCAGTAGAATCCCATATGCGTGGGTCTTCATGTGGAATGAATGGCAACTGAATCGGACGGGAACCTGCCGCGATAATGGCGTTATCGAAATTAACGGTAGTTTTGCCGTTTTCACCATCGACAACCAGCGTATTCGGGCCGGTAAATTTACCCAGACCGTTAATCACTTTAACTTTACGGCCTTTCGCCATACCAGCCAGACCACCCGTCAGCTGGTTGATGACTTTTTCTTTCCAGGTACGAATTTTGTCAATGTCAGTCTGCGGTTCACCAAACACAATGCCGTGTTCCGCCAGCGCTTTGGCTTCTTCAATGACTTTAGCTACGTGCAGTAATGCTTTCGAGGGGATACAACCTACATTCAGACACACACCACCCAGGGTGGCATAACGTTCTACCAGTACGGTGTCCAGACCTAAATCTGCGCAACGGAATGCTGCAGAATATCCTGCAGGACCCGCGCCAAGCACCACCACCTGAGCTTTAATTTCAGTACTCATCATGACCTCTTGTTTTGTTTGTCCGGCGGGTCAGACGTCATTTTTATGGCGAGTTAATTCAAGCACGCCCTTCATCCACCGGGACGCTTCCACCGCCAGCAGTTTACAGAATTGTTAATAATCTGCAAAGCATGTTCGGGTGAACAGTGTCTCAACCGCCGCAGGAGAGCATGTTCCGACCTGCGGCATTGACGTTAACAAAAAGGCTGGCCACAGAGCCAGCCTTTACCGTTACATCACCAGACGACGAATGTCTGCCATTATCATACTGATATATGCGGCGAAACGTGCACCTGCGGCACCATCAATGACACGATGGTCAAAAGACAGTGACAGCGGCAACATCAGACGCGGAGCAAACTCTTTGCCGTTCCAGACCGGCTTCATGGACGATTTTGACACGCCCAGAATAGCCACTTCCGGTGCATTGACGATCGGCGTAAACGCCGTTCCGCCGATGCCGCCAAGGCTGGAAATAGTAAAGCAGCCACCCTGCATATCAGATGCGGTCAGCTTACCATCGCGAGCTTTCTTGGAGATAACCGCCAGTTCGCGGGACAATTCAATGATGCCTTTGTTGTTAACATCACGGAATACCGGAACCACCAGACCATTCGGTGTATCAACCGCCACGCCGATATTGATATATTTCTTCAGTGTCAGCTTCTGACCATCTTCGGAAATAGAGCTGTTGAAGCGTGGGAATTCCTCCAACGCTTTAGCAGCGGCTTTCATCAGGAAGACCAGCGGCGTGATTTTCACGTCCAGTCTCTTCTTCTCGGCTTCCAGGTTCTGCTGTTTACGGAATACTTCCACTTCAGTGATATCAGCTTCATCGAACTGCGTAACATGCGGGATCATTACCCAGTTACGGCTCAGGTTGGCACCAGATATTTTCTGGATACGACCCAGTTCAACTTCCTCAATCTCACCAAACTTGCTGAAGTCCACTTTCGGCCACGGCAGCATACCGGGCAGACCGCCACCGGTAGCACCAGCGGCAGGAGCGGATTCAGCGCGTTTCACCGCGTCTTTCACATACGCCTGAACGTCTTCGCGCAGGATACGACCTTTACGGCCGGTCCCCTTCACTTTCGCCAGATTGACGCCAAATTCGCGCGCCAAACGACGGATAACCGGAGTGGCATGAATATAAGCGTCGTTTTCGGCAAACTCACTCTTGCTGTCCGCTTTGGCAACGGCGGGGGCAGCAACTTTCTCTGCTTTAGCCGCCGGTGCCTTATCTTCTTTCTTCGCCGCCGACGCAGCAGGAGCTGCACCTTCAACTTCAAAGATCATAATCAGCGAACCGGTTTTCACCTTATCGCCAGTACTGACCTTGATCTCTTTCACGATACCGGCAAACGGCGCCGGGACTTCCATAGAGGCTTTGTCACCTTCCACCGTAATCAGTGACTGTTCAGCGGCCACTTTGTCGCCCACTTTCACCATCACTTCGGTAACTTCAACTTCATCACCGCCGATATCAGGCACATTCACATCTTTTGCCGCGGGAACACTACTGACCACCGCCGGAGCAGTCTCAGCAGCGACGGGCGCCGTGCTACCCACTTCGAAAACCATAATCAGCGAGCCGGTTTTCACTTTGTCGCCAGTGCTTATCTTGATTTCTTTCACGATACCGGCAAACGGCGCCGGGACTTCCATAGAAGCTTTGTCGCCTTCTACGGTGATCAGAGACTGTTCCGCTTCAACCTTGTCACCCACCTTCACCATCACATCGGTAACTTCAACTTCATCCGAACCGATATCTGGTACTTCAACCTCTTTGGCGACACTGGCAGTCGCAGCAACCGGTGTAGCCGCTGCTTTATTCTCTTCGACTTTGGCGGGTGCAGCCGCAACGGCACTGTCAGCAGAATCAAAAATCATAATCAATTTACCGGTAGCAACCTTGTCACCCACCGCCACTTTGATCTCTTTAACCACGCCCGACTGAGGTGAAGGAACTTCCATAGAAGCCTTATCACCTTCTACCGTGATCAGCGACTGTTCTGCTTCAACTTTGTCGCCGACTTTCACCATCACTTCGGTGACTTCAACTTCATCTGCACCGATATCCGGTACGTTGATTTCGATAGCCATGTAATCTTTACCTCTTATGCCAGACGCGGGTTAACTTTTTCAGGATCAATGCTGAATTTCTTGATGGCTTCAGCCACTACAGAAGCGTCAACTTCACCGCGTTTAGCCAGTTCACCCAATGCTGCAACTACCACGTAGGAAGCGTCTACTTCGAAGTGGTGGCGCAGGTTCTCACGGCTGTCGGAACGACCAAAACCGTCAGTACCCAGTACGCGATAATCGCTGGCCGGGATGTAGGTACGTACCTGTTCTGCAAACAGTTTCATATAGTCGGTGGAAGCGACAGCGGGTGCATCGTTCATGACCTGGGCAATGAACGGTACGCGTGGGGTTTCCGTCGGATGCAACATGTTCCAGCGTTCACAATCTTGGCCATCACGGGCCAGTTCAGTAAAGGACGTAACACTATAAACATCAGAGCCGATACCGAAGTCGCTCGCCAGAATCTGAGCGGCATCACGCACATGACGCAGAATAGAACCTGAACCCAGCAACTGAACTTTACCTTTGCTGCCTTCAACCGTTTCCAGTTTATAAATACCCTTGCGGATACCCTCTTCCACACCTTGCGGCATGGCTGGCATGTGGTAGTTTTCGTTCAGTGTGGTGATGTAGTAATAGATATTTTCCTGCGCTTCACCGTACATGCGAACCAGACCATCATGCATGATCACCGCGACTTCATAGGCATAAGACGGATCATAGGAGATACAGTTTGGAATGGTCAGCGCCTGAATGTGGCTGTGACCATCTTCATGCTGCAGACCTTCACCATTCAGCGTCGTACGGCCAGAAGTACCGCCGATCAGGAAGCCACGAGCCTGTTGGTCGCCGGCGGCCCAGCACAGATCACCGATACGCTGGAATCCGAACATGGAATAGTAGATGTAGAACGGAATCATCGGTAGGTTGTTGGTGCTGTAAGACGTTGCCGCCGACAGCCAGGATGCGCCAGCACCCAGTTCATTGATGCCTTCCTGCAAAATCTGACCTTTCTGGTCTTCTTTGTAGTAGGCGACCTGCTCGCGGTCCTGCGGAGTATACTGCTGACCATTCGGGCTGTAGATACCGATTTGACGGAACAGACCTTCCATACCGAAAGTACGGGCTTCATCAGCGATAATCGGAACCAGACGATCTTTGATCGATTTGTTCTTCAGCATCACGTTCAGAGCACGAACAAAAGCGATAGTGGTAGAGATTTCTTTGGTCTGCTCTTCCAGCAGAGAACTGAAATCCTCCATCGTCGGCAATTCCAGTTTTTCGGTAAACTTAGTGTGACGAGTCGGTAAATAACCTTCCAGAGCCTGGCGGCGTTCGTGCAGATAGTTGTACTCTGCGGAATCTTTCTCGAAGGTCAGGAACGGCAGCTTTTCGATGTTTTCATCACTGACCGGCACATTGAAGCGGTCACGGAAATAGCGCACGCCGTCCATGTTAATCTTTTTAACCTGGTGGGCAATATTCTTGCCTTCAGCCGCATCACCCATACCGTAGCCTTTAATGGTATGTGCCAGAATAACGACCGGTTTATCTTTGGTTTCCTGCGCTTTCTTCAGAGCGGCATAGACTTTCTTCGGATCGTGACCACCACGGTTCAGCGCCCAAATCTGATCATCAGTCCAGTCTTTCACCAGTTCGGCGGTTTCCGGATATTTACCGAAGAAGTGCTCCCGCACATAAGCGCCATTCTTGGATTTAAAGGTCTGGTAATCACCATCAACGGTTTCATTCATCAGTTGGATCAGCTTACCGCTGGTATCTCTACGCAACAGTTCATCCCAACGGCCACCCCAGATAACCTTGATAACTTCCCAGCCGGCGCCACCGAAGATACCTTCCAGTTCATTAATGATCTTGCCATTACCCGTAACCGGTCCGTCCAGACGCTGCAAGTTACAGTTGATGAAGAACACCAAATTATCCAGTTTTTCACGGGTAGCGATGGTGATGGCGCCTTTGGATTCCGGCTCATCCATTTCACCATCGCCCAGAAACGCATAAACGGTTTGTTTAGATGTATCTTTCAGGCCACGATGTTCCAGATATTTCAGGAACTTAGCCTGGTAAATAGCCGCGATAGGCCCCAATCCCATGGATACGGTCGGGAACTGCCAGAAATTCGGCATCAATTTTGGATGTGGGTAAGAAGACAGGCCATTACCATGGACTTCCTGACGGAAGTTATTCATCTGATCTTCTGTCAGACGTCCTTCCAGGAAGGCACGGGCATAGATACCTGGAGAAATATGACCCTGGAAATACACCAGATCGCCACCGTCCTGCGCATTGTGGGCGCGGAAGAAGTGGTTAAAGCACACTTCGTAGAACGTGGCGGAAGACTGGAATGACGCCATGTGACCACCGAGCTCCAAATCTTTCTTCGAAGCATGCAGTACCGTCATGATCGCATTCCAGCGGATAGCAGAACGAATACGACGCTCCAGCTCAAGGTTGCCAGGATACTCCGGCTCATCGTCCACGCTGATGGTGTTCACATATTGGCTTACTGCACTACCGGCAGCCATTTTGACGCCACCTTTACGCGCTTCGGAAAGTACCTGATCAATCAGGAACTGAGCGCGTTCAACACCCTCTTCACGGATAACCGATTCGATCGCCTGTAGCCAGTCGCGTGTTTCGATCGGATCCACGTCATTATTCAAACGTTCTGACATGGTTTATTCCTTATCTGTTTCTAATCAGTTGAGTTATCTGGAGCCTGTCTTCTTACACTCTGAACCTACGATGGAAAAAAGCGCAGGAAGACAGGCCCTTCGTCTTGGTTATCGCATACAGAACCCCAAATAGGGCACTTAATCCTTGCGTTGCTGGAGCCGACGCAGTGATCGTTCGCGCCGACTATGTTCCCGGTTAAGATCCAGCAATATTTCCTCAATAAACGCCAGGTGACGGTGTGATGCTTCGCGCGCCTGTTCTGGCTCACGGGCAACAATCGCCTCATAAATTCTGGCGCGATGGCTGCTTACCTTCGCCAAAACTTCCCGGCTCAGATAAAGCAATTCAAAATTCTGCCGCACATTTTGTTCCAGCATCGGCCCCATACAGCGCAGCAGATGCAGCAGTACCACGTTGTGAGTGGCTTCGGTGACGGCGATCTGATAGTGCATAACGGCTTCTGATTCCGCCTCCAAATCACCGGCTTCCCGAGACTTTTCAATCAAGGCATGACAATCTCGGATACGCTGTAAATCCGACTCTGTGCCACGCAATGCAGCATAGTAAGCAGCAATGCCTTCAAGCGCATGACGAGTTTCGAGGAGATCGAATTGTGATTCGGGGTGATTGCTCAGTAATTCTGCCAGCGGATCGCTAACACTCTGCCAGAGATTGGTCTGCACGAAAGTGCCACCGCCTTGACGGCGTAAAAGCAGTCCTTTGGCTTCCAGACGCTGTATAGCTTCTCTCAAAGAAGGACGGGAGACATCGAACTGCTTAGCCAGCTCACGCTCCGGGGGAAGTTTCTCGCCGGGACGTAGGGTTCCTTCAAGGATCAGAAACTCCAGCTGTTGCTCAATCACATCTGACAATTTGGGTTGACGGATTTTGCTGTATGCCATGGTGAATTCTTCTCAGCGGAAAGCGCAGAGTAAATTGGTAATACCAATTCCAAAAAACGTGACGCTAAAGTAACAAAGTATTCACCTTCTGTCCATACAGTCGTTGCGCTAAATTACCAATCCTCTTAAATTTTAACAAATGCCTGAAATATATGCTGCAAAGGCCTAAGAGGTCAGTGGTATTACCATTGCTCCCATCCAACTATTTTAACTTTTTTGAAACCAATTTCAGGCAAAGCTGAACCGTTTAAATGACCAATTTTTGAATATTAATTTACTAAAATAGAATTTAAATTCATATTTGCCGTGGAAGGCTGTTCTGGCCTTGTGCAAGGCGCTTTAAATACATGTGTAATGTGTCGGATCAACGTGAAATCGGAAATCTACTGGTAGCGAGAAAGGATAAAAAACATCAAAGGGGTAGCTTTGTATCATTGCACTGCATTTCCCTCTCAATATCAGCAAGAAATCAGTGCAATCTTAATTGCTTATCACTATTCTCTGACGAACGGTAGATAGCTCGGCATTTTCATCCGATAGGCTCCCGTAAACATAAAATTACATAAACGTAAAAAGGCAAAAACACCGCGCTATCATGCTGGCGGTATTTCCTTGCCTTGGCTTACATCGGCAGAGGGTTAAAACAATGGAAGGTCAACAAGACGGAACGCTACAGCGTGGCTTAAAAAACCGTCATATACAGTTGATTGCCCTGGGTGGTGCAGTAGGTACGGGTCTGTTTCTCGGCATCGCACAGACAATAAAAATGGCGGGGCCGTCTGTCCTGCTGGGATATGCCATTGGCGGTATTATCGCTTTTTTCATCATGCGCCAACTGGGAGAAATGGTAGTAGAGGAACCTGTAGCAGGATCTTTCAGCCATTTTGCCTATAAATACTGGGGTAATTTTGCCGGGTTTGCTTCTGGTTGGAATTATTGGGTGTTGTATGTACTGGTCGCCATGGCGGAACTGACTGCAGTTGGCATTTACGTACAATACTGGTGGCCAGATATTCCGACCTGGGTTTCTGCCACCGTCTTCTTTTTGTTTATCAATGCCATCAACCTGGCCAATGTAAAAGTTTATGGCGAACTGGAATTCTGGTTTGCCATCATCAAGGTTGCAGCCATTGTCGGGATGATTGCCTTTGGCAGTTGGTTATTGATAAGCGGCCATGGTGGACCTGAAGCGACTATTACCAATCTATGGGCTCAGGGAGGATTTTTCCCGAATGGTATTAACGGGTTGGTCATGGCGATGGCCGTCATCATGTTCTCTTTTGGTGGCCTCGAACTGGTCGGTATTACCGCTGCAGAAGCGGATGACCCGGAAAAAAGCATTCCGCGCGCCACCAACCAGGTTATCTACCGTATCCTGATTTTCTACATTGGCTCCCTGACGGTATTGTTATCACTGTACCCTTGGGAAAAGGTGGTGGAAGGTGGTAGCCCTTTCGTTCTGATTTTCCATGCATTGAACAGTAATATAGTCGCAACGGTCTTAAACATTGTGGTATTAACCGCAGCGCTGTCGGTCTACAACAGCTGTGTATATTGTAATAGCCGTATGCTGTATGGCTTGGCGAAACAAGGTAACGGCCCACAAGTATTGCTGAAAATGGATAGCCGTGGTGTCCCCGTTGTCGCGATTGCTCTTTCAGCTCTGGCGACGGCAGCGTGTGTACTGATTAACTATCTGGTGCCCGGTAAAGCGTTTGAGCTGTTGATGGCGCTGGTGGTCTCCGCACTGGTGATCAACTGGGCGATGATCAGTCTGGCACATCTGAAATTCCGTGCGCAAAAAGAGCGCGAAGGAACAGAAACTAAATTCAAAGCGCTGTTATATCCATTTGGCAACTATCTGTGCCTGCTATTTCTGGCCGCTATTCTGGTGATTATGTACCTGACACCGGGTATTCGGATATCCGTACTACTGATTCCGGTCTGGATATTGATACTGGGCATTGGCTATTTTATTAAGGGCAAAGTGCAGAAAGCGTAATGATAAGGGGGACCATTAATGGCTCCCCCTACGATATTTCGAATACCACCCGTATTGATGATTTTCAATGTACGTATTGTTAACTCCATCACACCTCCCCATCTTCAGCCATTTTATCTATCTGTGTGGCGGTTTCCTGCTGCGCAGATGAAGACATAAGCATCAATAATGTTTTCCACTACACAGGATTATCATCCAGGGGTGGGAACAGACGATGAGCACTACAGCACTTTCAGTTAAAGAGAAGATTGGCTACGGCATGGGCGATGCGGGTTGCAATATGATCAACGGCGCCGTCATGTTATTCCTGAGTTACTTTTACACTGATATTTTCGGGCTGGCGCCGGCAATGGTCGGCATCCTGCTACTGTCGGTACGGGTAGTAGATGCCATCACCGATCCGATTATGGGCGCGATTGCCGACCGTACGCGTAGCCGTTGGGGACGTTTTAGACCATGGTTATTATGGGTTTCAGTCCCTTACGTCATATTCAGCGTGCTGATGTTTACCACGCCGGACTGGGGATATGAAAGTAAAGTGGTCTATGCCTTTGTCACCTACTTTCTGATGTCGCTTGCCTATACTGCGATTAACATTCCTTACTGTTCACTGGGCGGCGTTATCACCAACGATCCCGGCGAGCGCGTTTCCTGTCAGTCTTATCGTTTTGTGATGGTCGGCATTGCCACACTGATTCTGTCGCTATTGCTGTTGCCGCTGGCAGAATGGTTTGGCGGTGACAATAAAGCGCGCGGCTATCAGATGGCGATGGGCGTGCTGGCCACTATTGGTCTGTTTATGTTTCTGTTTAGTTTTGCCACGGTACGCGAACGTATTACACCGGCAGTACCGGGTAATGATGATATAAAGGCCGACTTAAAAGGCGCATGGAAAAACGATCAGTGGGTACGTATCCTGCTGCTGACCTTCTGCAACGTCTGCCCCGGCTTTATTCGCATGGCGGCCACCATGTATTACGTCATCTGGGTTATGCAGCAATCGACCAGCTTTGCCACTCTGTTTATCAGTCTTGGCGTAGTGGGCATGATGATCGGCAGTACGCTGGCGAAAACACTTACCGACCACTGGTGTAAACTGAAAGTATTTTTCTGGATCAATATCGTGCTGGCAGCTTTCTCCACCGGCTTCTACTTTCTCGACCCGCACGCCACGATATTAATTATGGTGATGTATTTCCTGCTAAATATCTTCCACCAAATTCCGTCGCCACTGCACTGGTCGCTAATGGCTGACGTTGATGACTATGGCGAATGGAAAACCGGCAAGCGTATTACCGGCATCAGCTTCTCCGGCAATCTGTTCTTCCTGAAGGTGGGACTGGCAGTGGCCGGCGCCATGGTAGGTTTTCTGCTGTCGTGGTACGGCTACGATGCCGGGGCAAAGCAGCAAAGTGCCTCAGCGATTAACGGTATTGTGCTGCTGTTTACCGTGATCCCAGGCGTCGGCTACCTGATAACCGCCGGAGTGGTTCGTTTACTGAAAGTGGATCGCCAGACGATGCAGACCATTCAGCTCGATCTTGCCAAACGACGCGAGAACCATCGGGAGCCAAGCGACTACCATGATGGTAAACATCTTGATGTAAAAACGAAAGGAGTGGCGTGATGAGTAACCAGAGCTGGCCTAATCCACTAATTGAACAGCGCGCTGATCCTTTTATTCTGCGCCACAACGATAACTACTACTTTACCGCCTCGGTACCCGAATACGATCGGCTGGAAATTCGCCGCGCCAGCACCCTGATCGGACTGCGCAATGCTACCCCGGTAGTGGTCTGGCGCAAACCGGACAGCGGCCCGATGAGCGAACTGATTTGGGCACCGGAGCTGCATATTATCGATGGTAGCTGGATAATCTATTTCGCCGCGGCACCGAGTAAAGCAATTAAAAACGGGCTATTTCAGCACCGCATGTTTGCACTTGAGTGTTATGACAGTGATCCGCTAAGCGGCTGTTGGTATGAGCGTGGGCAGATCCGTACCCCTATCGATAGCTTTGCCCTTGATGCCACCGTTTTTCAGCATCAGGGTAAAAACTGGTACTTATGGGCGCAGAAAGATCCGCTGATTCCCGGTAACTCCAATCTCTATTTAGCGGAACTGGAAAATCCCTGGACACTAAAAACCCCACCGGTAATGCTCAGCCACCCACAGTACCCGTGGGAGTGCGTCGGGTTCAGCGTTAACGAAGGTCCGGCAGTGATCCGCCACGGCGACAAACTGTTTGTCAGCTATTCCGCCAGCGCGACTGATGAAAACTACTGCATGGGATTATTGTGGATTGACGCCGACGCGGATCCCATGCGCCCAACCAACTGGTCAAAATCGGCGCATCCGGTATTTACCACACACTGGCTACATCAGCAGTATGGTCCGGGGCATAACAGCTTTACCACGGCAGAAAATGGTGAGGACGTGCTGGTTTATCATGCACGTAACTATACGGAAATTGAGGGCGACCCCTTGTGGGATCCGAACCGACATACGCGTATCAAAACCTTCAACTGGAGTGCCGATGGTATGCCAGATTTCGGCATACCGCCGGCGGAACAATGATTACACCAACGCACCGTAAATAGTCAGCAACGACACGACAACCACAATCGCCAGCGTCACTTTCTTCGCCAGAGTAACCGCCGCTTTTGGTGCTTCGACTTGATCAACATGAGGTTCTCGGGCCAGTGAGAACTGGGCCAACTGGGTTAATACCCAATATTGCGAGCTATGGAAATCCCCTAGCGCAGCAAACCATGCGGGTAATGCTTTTTCACCATGTCCGAGCAATGCATAAGCCACGCCAGCCAATCGGACCGGGATCCAATCGAGCCAGTGAAGCAGCGAATCCACGCCTGAACGGGCACGGTCCAGTGGCGTATGGTGCCGAGCCAGGCAAGCTTGTCTGGCTCGCAAAAAAGAGTATCCCACCAGCGCTACCGGTCCATATGGGCCCGCCACGATAAACCAGAATATTGGTGCCAGATAAAAGCGAAAATTAATCCACAGCAGCGCGTTTTGTAACTCCTTCAGCCGTTCATGCTCACCACTTTCCACCGGCAAGCCATGTATTAATGACAATTCCGCCTCCATCTCCCGGCAAGCATCGGCTTCACCGCGATCCGCAGCCTGCAGGTAACGATGATAATGCTGCCTTACTTCACCGGCGCCAATGCAAAGCAGACAAATCGCAATCCATAACAGAAGCAAAATCACACCAAACAAGAGTCCGCTGAAAAACCACAATACCAACGCCACTGCACCCATACTGAAACAGGTCAGCGTAATTGTCTGAAACAATGTGGGAGGTGAAAGGTGGCGGAACAACACTTCCAAATGATGATCCAACTGCCAGTGTTCACCTTGTTTAAACAAGCGCTCCCACCCTAACCCCAATAATAATGTAAACAGCGTCATCTGTTGTTACTCCCTTCTTAATCCAGGTGAGCCTGCCACAAATGCTGGAAAAAATCCCAGTCAAAGGCCGGGCCAGGATCGGTTTTGCGTCCGGGAGCAATATCACTGTGCCCGGTAATGCGTGATGGCGTAATCGGATAAGCGCGGCACAACAGGCGAGTCATTGTCGCCAATTGAGAATACTGTTCGGTGGTAAAAGGTAGCGTATCGGTTCCTTCCAGCTCAATACCGATGGAAAAATCATTACAACGCTCACGCCCTTCAAAGTGTGAAACACCCGCGTGCCAAGCCCGTTTATCAAACGACACATACTGAACAATGCTACCATCGCGGCGAATCAAACAATGGGCAGAGACGTGCAGATGACAAATATCCGCAAAATAGGGATGTGCAGCTGCATCCAGCGTGCCGGTAAATAATTGATCAATATAAGGGCCGCCAAACTCACCAGGCGGAAGACTAATATTATGTACCACCAGCAAGGAAGGTAGTTCATTCTCCGGCCGATCATCATGATAGGGAGACGGAACACGCGTGACCCCTGATAACCAGCCATTCTCCAATCTCATCAGCAGAACCCTTACATCAATGCACCACGAGAAGATCGATCTCGGTCTATTACACTGCCGCACGATCTCGGCAAAAAGAGTAGCACGTTTCCAGAAACCAGACTAACCGGCTGGATATAAAGCTATTATTGATTATCCTATCATTAAATTCGATTGTGATGCCCTATCCTTAACGGCTCCAGCAAACGGATGAGGTCATGTTTGATGGCTGACAACCCGCGCTTCGCATTATCCTTCATACTGGCGATATCTGCGTGAACCGCCCAGAATAACAAGTAACATTTTGAATTATAAAAACATTCAAATTGGATGTCATTGCATAAACAAGGTAGCATAAGCCTCCGGATCCCTCTCGGAGTTTTTATACGATGACTACTCGTCGTTATAGTCAGGAACAACGCCAGGCAATGTTGTTAAAACGCATTGAGAATGATATTCCGGTCTGCGTTCGTCTGGCGTTATGCGAAGATTTGGGTGGTGAGGTTGATGTACAACAAGATATCACTGCCCTACTACTGCCAGATGACAAATCAGCAACCGCCGTCATTATCACTCGTGAAGCCGGTATCTTCTGCGGGCAACACTGGTTGGAAGAAGTCTTCCACCAGCTTGGCGATCAGGTCAGTGTGGAATGGTATGTGAAAGATGGCTCACTGCTGACGGAAAATCAGCCACTGTGCCGCTTGCAAGGGCCGTCGCGTCAACTTTTAACTGGAGAACGTACCGCACTTAATTTTCTGCAGACACTGTCCGGCATCGCCACAGAAGTCAGCCGATATGTGAAGTTGCTGGCAGGAACTCACGCTCAGTTGCTGGATACCCGCAAAACGCTGCCCGGATTACGAACAGCATTGAAATATGCGGTTTTATGCGGCGGCGGCAGCAATCATCGCCTGGGATTATCTGATGCCTTCCTGATCAAGGAAAACCATATTATTGCCGCCGGATCTATCAGGCAGGCGGTAGAGCAGGCGTTCCAGCTACGCAGCGATGTCCCGGTTGAAGTGGAAGTGGAAACCCTCGATGAACTACAACAAGCACTGGATGCAGGTGCGGATATCGTGATGCTGGATAACTTCAGTCTGGAAAAAATCCGTGAGGCAGTACGGCTTGCTCAAGGGCGGGTTCTGCTGGAAGTTTCCGGTAATGTCACCTTGAAAACGTTACGGGACTATGCCGAAACCGGTGTCGATTACATCTCGGTTGGTGCGTTAACTAAACATGTCCATGCACTGGATCTCTCTATGCGTTTAAACTGAATCGAGCCCGGCATTGCCGGGTTTTTCCTACTGCCACACCAGACAAAACTGTAACCGACTACGCAAAAAAATCGTTATTCAACGTAATCCTCAAAAATTTCCCCGAGCACAGTTCCTGATCTGATTTCACCACATCGACGAAGTTACACCAGCAACGCTATCCTGCCGCCACCCGTCACAGCAAGGATTGATATCGTGAAACAGCATGGATTTACGCTAATCGAGCTGATGGTGGTCATTGTGATCATCGCCATACTCAGTTCTCTGGGCATTCCCGCTTATCAGGGCTATCTGCAAAAAGCCGCCATGACAGACATGCTCCAGACCATGGTTTCCTACAAAACCACCATCGATCTCTGTGGTCTGAGCAACGCTAGCTTTGCTACTTGTAACGCTGGCAGTCAGGGGATACCGACAGCGACAACCTCCCGCTACGTCAGTGCATCTACCGTCAGTCAAGGGACGATTTCCCTGACGGGGCAGTCAACACTGCAAGGATTACGCGTTGTAATGACGCCCAGTCTGGATGTGCAAACTGGTGCATCACATTGGACAAGGGACTGCCAGACTGATGCCGACGCGGAGAGCTTGCGCCAAGCCTGTCAGGATGTGTTCCGCTTTGATAATACGGCAGGCTGACCATGATGAATAATGACCTGTCCAAAGAACTATCATCCCTATGCCACCGCTACCATGCGCTATTGCTGGACATGGATGATCAGACCTTATCCATCGCCATCAACGGTACTGAATCGAAAGAGTTAATTTCTGCTCTGCGTTTTGCCAGCAACCGACATGTATTGATTGAGCAGTGGCCTGTAGCCAGATTAGAGCAACATCTGAACCCTCATCAGGAGACAGAAAATGTACAACAGCATCAGGCAGCGCCAAACACAATAGACGACGGTGAAGATGCACCAGTAGTGCAATTCATCAACCAAACCCTGAAGTTGGCAATACAGCGACGCGCATCCGATATCCATTTTGAACCACTGACGTCTGGCTATCGTGTTCGGTTGCGCATCGATGGTGTATTGCAAGAAGTTCCATCAGTTGCTGCTGAACTGTCCCCGCGTATCACTGCAAGGCTCAAGATTATGGGGAAACTGAATATTGCAGAACGACGACTGCCTCAGGATGGGCAATTCAGTCTGTCACTGGATCAACAATCCTACTCATTTCGTATCGCCACGTTGCCGGTGCAGGAAGGCGAAAAAGTGGTGCTCCGGGTACTACAGACCCATCAGCACGCACTTACACTGGAAACGCTGGGGCTCTCTCCGGTGGCATTACAACAATTTATGAAAACACTTCAGTTGCCTCAGGGCATGATTTTAGTGACTGGCCCCACTGGCAGTGGGAAAACCTTTACACTCTACAGCGCCATTCGCTGGCTCAACGACACCAGTCGTAATATATGCAGTGTGGAAGACCCCGTGGAAATACCACTTACGGGCATTAATCAAACAGCGATAAACACCAAGAATAACCTGAGCTTTGGGCGAGTATTGCGGGCGCTGTTGCGACAAGATCCAGATGTGATTATGGTCGGTGAAATCCGTGATGCCGAAACAGCCGAAATAGCAGTGAATGCGGCACAAACCGGGCACTTAGTGCTATCCACCTTGCACACTAACTCAGCCGCTGAAACACTTACTCGGCTAAGACAATTGGGCATTCCCGGCTATTTATTAGCCGCAGCGCTAAGACTGATCATCTCTCAGCGTCTGGTTCGTCGGTTGTGTCCTTACTGCCGCACGTCCACAACACCAGAACTATCTTTACCACCACATCTCTGGCAAGGCTCGTTACACCGCTGGACAGCCCAAGGATGCAACCACTGTTTCTCCGGTTATTACGGCCGTGCAGCCATTTACGAATTGTTGGTTATCACACCTGACATGCAGCAGGCATTAGCAGAAGACATCCCGGTCCAACAAGCCGCCCACGCCTCTTCAACTGTATTCCCTTCGTTACTATCTGCCGGATTATCTCTGGTTAATGAAGGTGTTACCTCTCAAGAAGAAGTCTATCGGGTCATAGGTGATATTACAAATTAAGGGGAAAACATGAGGTTACAAAAACTGTACTATTGGCAGGCAATCACTACAGATGGAGAACTTTGTTATGGTGAACGTATTGGTTTTCAGCAACAGCAGATTTATGACTATCTGATTGAACTGGGGTATCAACCTTTACGGGTGAAAATCGGCCAATACCTGACCAGACACTACTGGCGCACTACTGAGCTAACCGCCATTATCCGCCAGTTAGCGACTCTGCTACAGGCAGGATTACCGCTATTGAATGCACTGACACTGATTGCCGAACAGCACGAACGTCCAGGATGGCGTTGCCTGTTACAAGATATTGGCGTACAGATTTCTCAGGGTAAGACACTCTCTGAAACATTGCGTAGTTACCCCATGATATTTCCCGTTATTTGCTACTCATTAATTACAGTTGGAGAACTAACAGGGAAATTGGATGAATGCTGTCTGCAACTGGCGCAATATCAGGAAACACAACAGGAACTAGGACAAAAAGTCGCCAAAGCACTGCGTTATCCTTGCTTTGTTATTGCCGTGGGTATAGCAGTCAGTTTGTTAATGATGACGCAGGTATTGCCTGAGTTCGCCCAGCTTTATGCCTCTTTTGATGCGCCCTTGCCCTGGTTTACCCGGACACTGCTGACATTGTCTGATCTGATAACACACTATAGTGTTTCCGGTATCCTCATCCTGTTTCTTGTTTCCTCGATCTATATCCATCTGCGTCAACGGAATAGTGTCTGGAAAACTCGGGAGCAACGGCTGTGGTTGAAACTGCCAGTTGTTTCAAAAATCATACGAGGAAACTGCCTAAGTCAGATTTTTCATACACTGGCTATGACACAATATGCTGGTGTTTCGCTCCCTTCCGGATTGGCCGCGGCTTCCGGTCTCAACAATCGGATATACCGACATGCATTGCAGCACATTCAGTCGCAAATACAGCAGGGAATACCACTGGGTGAAGCAATCGACGATTCTTTTCTGTTCCCGGCCCCCTGTCAGCAATTAATCCGTGTGGGTGAAGAAACCGGGGCACTGGATAATCTGTTTGCCCAATTGGCCAAATGGTACGAACGTCATACCCAACAGTTTGCCGAAACGCTAACGCAAACACTGGAACCCATATTACTCGTCATTGTAGGTGGAATGGTTGGCACACTGGTTGTCGCCATGTACCTGCCGATATTCCATCTGGGCAATGTGCTGGCTGGAGCCTGAGCCAGCCAGCATCAGTAACTACTGATTAAAAATACGGTTCTCTTGTTCTACTACCCGGATAAAGGTCGTGCGTTTGGTCAGCTCTTTCAGACGAGAGGCGCCAACATAGGTACAAGCTGAACGTAATCCACCGAGGATATCACGTACAGTATTTTCTACCGGCCCACGCAGCGGTAGCTTCACGGTTTTTCCCTCTGCTGCACGATATTCCGCTACACCACCGACATGACGTTGCATGGCCGATGTTGAACTCATGCCGTAAAACAGCATTTGCTTCTCACCATTCTCTTCCACCACCGTCCCCTCACATTCATCATGTGCAGCCAGCATGCCTCCCAACATCACGAAATCTGCTCCGCCGCCAAAGGCTTTGGCTACATCCCCAGGAGAAGCACATCCCCCATCACTGACAATTTGCCCACCCAATCCGTGTGCTGCATCCGCGCATTCAATAACAGCAGAAAGCTGCGGGTATCCCACGCCAGTTTTCAGGCGTGTCGTACACACGGAACCAGGCCCGATACCAACTTTAACAATATCCGCGCCAGACAGGATAAGCTCTTCCACCATCTCCCCGGTCACGACATTGCCCGCACAAATCACTTTATCCGGACAAGCTTCACGCGCCTTTTGCAGGAACGTAACGAAATGCTCGGAATAACCATTGGCTACATCAATGCAGATAAATTTCAGTTCTGGTGACAACGCCAAAATCTGTTTCATTTTGGAAAAATCATTATCGGATGTACCAGTGGAAACCATTACATGACGCAACACGGAAGCAGAAGAGTCTTTGACAAACTGTTGCCATTGCTCCAGGGAATAATGCTTATGCACGGCAGTTAAGACATCAAATGTCGCCAATACCTGAGCCATGCGAAATGTACCTACGGTGTCCATATTGGCGGCAATAACCGGTACACCGGACCAGTCGCATCCTGCGTGGAGAAAAGTAAATTGACGTGCCAGCTCCACTTCAGCGCGGCTTTTTAAGGTAGAACGTTTCGGACGAATAAGAACGTCTTTAAAACCTAACTTTAAATCTTCTTCAATACGCATGAGATACATCCTGGTTAGCGGCGAAAATTTGCAAAGAAAATAATCGTCGTGATTAAGTGCCATATCCAGTGACGTTATCATACGCATGAATAATCCTGCGGCAAGACTGCGAATTTACCTTTATTTGGGCTAGAATCCGGTAAATTCACTTCGTTTTTTTCAGATTGACACAATGACATACATCGTAGCCTTAACTGGCGGTATTGGTAGCGGTAAAAGTACAGTAGCGGAGGGCTTCTCCAAATTGGGGATAACCACCATTGATGCGGACATTATTGCCCGCCAGATTGTTGAGCCGGGTAAACCGGCACTGAAAAAAATTGTACAAAAATATGGTACTGCCATACTTAACACTGATGGTACTCTCAACCGCGCCGCACTGCGTGAACGTATTTTCTCGGCTCCAGAAGACAAACAGTGGCTGAACAACTTGCTCCACCCACTGATCAGCGCAGAAACACAACGCCAGCTACAGATTGCGCCTGGTCCCTACGTCTTATGGGTTGTCCCTCTTTTAATCGAGAATAATTTACAGCAGCGAGCACAACGCATTCTGGTCGTGGATGTCTCCCCGGAAATCCAGTTGGAACGCACTCTTGCCCGCGATGGAATCAGTCGCCAGCAAGCGAAAAATATACTGTCATCCCAGGCGACACGGGAACAGCGCCTGGCTTGTGCCAATGATATCATTGACAATAACGGTAGCCCGAGCGATCTCGCTCCGCGCATTGCTGCTTTACATCAACGTTATCTTGAGTTGGCAGCAACAGACAGGATTACTAATAATGAGTGATGTTTCATCAACGATTTTATTTGAATATCCACTAAACGAGAAAATGCGCACCTGGTTACGCATTGAGTTTTTACTACAGCAGATGTGTGACAATCATGCACTGAACGATATCGGAACTGCACTGACATTCTTCCGTGCCATCGCGGATATGCTGGATATTCTTGAGCGTGGCGATCCTCGGCCTGAATTACTGAAAGAGCTAGAACGCCAACAACATAAGCTATTGCAGTGGAGTGAAGTACCTGGTGTCGATATGGAGCGCATTAATACTCTACGACAAAACCTGAAACAACAGTCCACCAACCTGGTATCAGCCCCTCGGATGGGACAAGGCTTACGGGAAGACCGTCTCATCGGCATGGTGCGTCAGCGGCTCAGTATTCCCGGTGGTTGTTGCAGCTTCGATTTACCTACTCTGCATATCTGGCTGCATCAGTTGCAAGAGCAGAAGACTAGCCAGATATCTGACTGGATGAGTTCACTTTCTCCGTTGAAACACTCACTGGATATGATTCTGGAACTGATCCGCTACTCTGGAATATTTCGTCCGCAAACCAGTCTGAACGGTTTTTATCAGGGCAACGCCGCCGATACCGATTTGCTGCGTTTACGTATAGAGCTGAAGAGCCAACTCTACCCACAAATTTCTGGTCACAAAACTCGTTATGCCATTCGCTTCTTACCATTGGATAGCGAACATGGACAAATTCCGCCACGTTTGCTGTTTGAACTGGCCTGCTGTTAGGAGAAAACAATGGATGACAATATCACCACAGTAAAATGCCCGACCTGCGCCAAACTGGTAGTCTGGGGCAAACAAAGCCCTTATCGCCCTTTCTGCAGCAAACGCTGCCAACTTATCGATCTTGGAGAATGGGCAGATGAAGAGAAATACATTCCCAGTAATGAAGACATTTCTGAGAATGAAAACTGGAGCGAACAGAAAGACTAATCTGGTGGTGGGAATCTCAGCGACTTAGTGCGTTTTCAACCAGCGGATCATCTCTGCATTTGCTGGTGGAAATTCATCTTCTCTTAGTTCCTCTGCAGACAACCAACGTGACGGCTGACCTTCCCGACCATAAGGCTCACCCTGCCAGTTCTCCACCAGGAAAAAATGCAATGTAATCAGGCGATCACCAATAGAAAATGTTTTGCTGTCCAGTGGTTGTGGGTCAATAGCTTCAATTCCGGTTTCTTCACACAGTTCCCGGATTAATGCCTGATCCGGTGTTTCCCCCAGCTCGACCTTTCCTCCCGGAAATTCCCACATACCCGCCATATGAACACCGGCGGGCCGACAAGCGATAAAAAACTGCCGTTGGGTATTGCGAATAATCCCCACCGCAACGGATAAAGGTTTTTGCGTCATCATATCTTCCATCACGTAAACACGGTCATTAACTCATCATGCCTGTCAACCAAGACACCTGAATATTCTAGTCTGACACGAGGAGAAGCGTCCCCTCAGGCACGCCATCCTCATGCTCACCGAAATAACATGTCCGAGTGTTCAGGCTCGGGTTATTGACCGCCTTTCATCTTATACCGAACAAACCAGTCTTATTTCTGAATACGACCGTGGCATTGCTTATATTTTTTGCCAGAGCCGCACGGGCACGGATCATTGCGGCCAATTTTACGATCGACATGAATAGGAATACCCGCAGTGACATCATCCTGATGACTTAATTGCTGCTGACGAGCCAGGCGTTCAGCCTCTTCACGGCGTTGCTGTTCCAGCGCTTCTATCTCTTCTGGCATTCTCACCTGAACTTTACTCAAGGTGCTTATCACTTCATATTTCAGCGATTCCAGCATAGCCGCAAACATGGAAAACGACTCGCGTTTATATTCCTGTTTAGGATCTTTCTGGGCGTAACCACGGAGATGAATTCCCTGACGCAGATAGTCCATCGCCGCCAAATGCTCTTTCCACAATGAGTCCAGCGTTTGTAACATCACACCTTTCTCAAAGTTATGTATCACCTCACTGCCCACGACCTCTTCTTTCTGATGATAAACTTCCACCGCCTGTTCATAAATACGCTCGCGAAGCGTCTCTTCATGCAGCTCAGGCTCTTTATCCAGCCACTCGCTAATCGGCAGGTCCAGATCAAAATCAGCGATCAGGCGTCGTTGCAGCCCGGCGATATCCCACATTTCCTCCAGCGACTGTGGCGGAATATAGCTATCAAGCGTGGCCTTGAATACATCCTCACGAATACTGTTAATCGTCTCACTGATATCAGAAACATCAAGTAATTCATTGCGTTGACTGTAGATGGCCCGGCGCTGATCGTTGGCCACATCATCGTACTCCAGCAACTGCTTACGAATATCAAAGTTACGACTTTCGACTTTACGTTGTGCATTGGCAATCGCTTTGGTCACCCATGGGTGCTCAATGGACTCGCCTTCTTTCATACCCAGCTTACGCATCATGTTGGAAACACGATCAGAGGCAAAGATACGCATTAGTGCATCTTCCATCGACAGATAGAAGCGAGAGGAACCAGCATCGCCCTGGCGACCAGAACGGCCACGCAGTTGGTTGTCAATTCGACGGGACTCATGGCGTTCGGTACCAATGATATGCAGACCACCTGACGCCAGCACCGCATCATGCCTTTTCTGCCAGGCAGCTTTAATGACCGCGATCTGCTCTTCATCCGGGGCTTCCAGATGTGCGATTTCCGCCTGCCAGCTCCCCCCCAACACAATGTCTGTACCGCGCCCAGCCATATTAGTAGCAATCGTTACGGCACCAGGCTGCCCCGCCTGAGCAACAATATCCGCTTCCATTGCATGGAACTTGGCGTTCAATACACTGTGCTTGATGCCCGCAGCCGTCAGTGCATGTGATACGACTTCTGATTTTTCGATCGAAATAGTGCCGACCAAAATCGGCTGCCCATTGGCGGCACGATCTTTGATATCTTCAATAATCGCGTTAATTTTTTCCTGTTCGGACATGTACACTAAATCAGGTAGATCTTTACGGATCATCGGACGGTTGGTCGGGACAACAATAGTGTCCAACTTATAAATAGAACTGAATTCAAACGCTTCGGTATCCGCCGTCCCCGTCATCCCGGCCAGTTTTTCATACAGGCGGAAATAGTTCTGGAAAGTAATTGATGCCAGTGTCTGGTTTTCATTCTGAATCGTTACATTCTCTTTCGCTTCCACTGCCTGGTGTAAGCCATCAGACCAACGACGCCCCTGCATTGTACGACCCGTATGCTCATCTACGATGATTACTTCATCATCTTTAACAATATAATCAACATCTTTGGTGAATAGTACATGTGCACGCAACGCAGCAGTGATGTGATGCATCAGCATAATATTGGTCGGTGAATACAATGACTCACCCTCATCCATAATGCCTTCTTTCACCAACAACTCTTCAATCACCACCAGACCGCGCTCAGTCAGGTTAACCTGACGCGCTTTTTCATCTACAGAGAAGTGACCTTCTCCCTGGAAAGTGTCTGAATCCTCCTTTTCTTGACGAATCAAATAAGGAATGATTTTGTTAACGCGGATATAAAGTTCGGAACTGTCTTCTGCCGGACCGGAAATAATAAGCGGGGTACGGGCTTCATCGATCAGAATGGAGTCAACTTCATCCACCAACGCATAATAAAGCTGGCGCTGTACGCGTTCTTCCGGGCTGAAAGCCATATTGTCACGCAGGTAGTCAAAGCCGTATTCATTATTGGTACCATAGGTAATATCAGCACCATACGCTTCGCGTTTCGCAGGAGCAGGCATGCCAGGCAGGTTAATTCCCACCGTCAAGCCAAGAAATTCAAACAGCGGGCGGTTATTCTCAGCATCACGCTGCGCCAGATAATCATTCACCGTCACAACATGCACACCGCGTCCGGTCAAAGCATTCAGATAAGCCGGTAGCGTTGCAGTTAGCGTTTTACCCTCACCAGTACGCATTTCTGCAATGCAGCGCTCATTAAGTACTATCCCGCCCATTAACTGCACATCGAAATGACGCATGCCAAAAACACGCTTACTGGCTTCACGCACCACCGCAAAAGATTCAGGTAACAATGCTTCTAACTTCTCACCATTTTTAAGACGTTCGCGGAATTCCTGGGTTTTCGCTTTCAGTGCCTCATCAGAAAGCGCTTCCATATCGGGCTCGAGACGATTAATCACATCCACCACTTTACGCATACGGCGCAAAGTACGATCGTTACGACTACCAAAAACTTTGGTTAAAAATTTCATTAACATAGTAATTTTAATCTCAACAATGCCATTCTTTCAGTAATGGCATAACATCAGAAAATTTCAGGAAACTATAACTCGTCGCTATAGCGTTAACGTTATCGGCGTTACGCACAAGGACCCGCTCGAATACCCTGAGTCTGAGCCAACCAGAGTCCGGGCTGATGAATAACAGAAGGGAGAGGGAAATGATATTCCGCCGCAACAGACAACGTTAGCGGTTTGACTTCATGCGTCAACAGTGCATTCAGTGTCTCAAGTAATACCTGATGGTGTACAGTAGACGGAGATTCAGACGGCACAAAATTACTTGACTGGGGAATAGTCAGTGCAAAAGACAAATGGCGAATCACCGTGCGTATGGCATGTCGATGCCAGTAATCAACGCTAAACGATGAACGGCGGTGTGAATCCTTCAACGCCACAAGGTCAGTAAAATCAAAAGAAACCGAATTCTGGCGGCTTATTGCCGAAGAGGAATTTGATAGTGACGACGGATTCTGCGATTCTCCCAGACTGTTAGGCAAACCAAGACTCGCCGCGACCATCCCCAACAGAAGATGCGGCCAGAAATAACGCCTACCAAATTGTCGCCAACGATTTAGAATACCAATCACAAGTTTACTGTCCGTCGGAGCCTGCGTTATGCGTGATAGCCGCCCACATTCATTGGAATATCTTTTCGATAGCGCATCGGATGCGAAAAATAGTCCACTACGGGATATCCAGCAACGCGCTATCGCATTATTAAAACTTAATCGGGCCGTTAGCGCACTATTACCGACACAACTGCACCCCTGGTGCCGGGTCGCCAATTACCGACACAATCTGTTAGTGCTTGAAACCGCTAATGCCAGTTGGATGATGCGGTTACGTTATGAACAGCCAACGCTACTCTCTGCACTACGTGCACAAATACTACCATCATTAGCTGCGATCGACATCAGGATTAATCCAGAGATGGCCGCAAAAGCGTATGAAAACGAGAGAAAAGAAGCATCACCACACACAGAGGGATCATCTACGACGGCATTAAGAAAACTGAGTCCACAAAGTGCTGATATGTTGAAGGGATTGGCAAATCAAAGTCCAGAGGGATTAAAACGAGTGTTAGAACGACTGGCATCGCTGGCCGGAGAGAGTACCAGCAAAAACCAGTCGTAGCAGTAATCAGAATCTTTGGCTATCAGGCCAACACAGTAGAAGGTGCTTTGAAAGCCAAAGGCATTTCAGCCTCGTTTTCAAAGGTGACATATTCCCATGCTTCCTGTTTCGCCAGCACAGCTTGCAACAGCTTGTTGTTAAGCGCGTGACCTGACTTAAATGCCGTGAATGCACCGATGATGTTATGACCACACATAAACAAATCACCAATCGCGTCTAACATTTTGTGACGGACAAATTCATCATCAAAACGCAAACCGTCTTCATTTAAGACACGATAATCATCAACGACGATAGCGCAATCGAAACTGCCGCCCAGGCACAACCCTCGAGACTGCAGATATTCAATATCACGCATAAAGCCAAACGTGCGTGCCCTGCTGATCTGACGAACAAAAGCATCAGCGGAAAAATCCAGACAATAACGCTGAGAACCGGCATCAATCGCTGGGTGATTAAAATCGATGGTAAAATCCAAGCTAAAACCATTAAATGGTGTCAACTCAGCCCATTTATCACCGTCTTCAACACGCACAGGCTGTTTGATGCGAACGAACTTTTTAGCACAGTTCAGCTCTTCAATACCCGCATCCAACAGTAAATAAACAAATGGACTGGCGCTGCCATCCATGATTGGAATTTCAGGTGCATCAACATCAATAACAATGTTATCAATGCCCAAGCCAGCGAGCGCGGCATTCAGATGTTCTACTGTAGAAATACGAACATCATGCTCATTAACCAAGCAAGTACAAAGCATGGTATCACGCACTGATTTTGCGTCAGCCGGAAAATCAACCGGTGGATTCAAGTCAGTACGGCGATAGATGACCCCGGTATTAGCCGGTGCAGGGCGCATAGTCAAGGTGACTTTCTTGCCGGTATGCAAACCGACCCCTGTCGCCTGTACAATACGCTTTAAAGTTCGTTGTTTGATCATCGTTTTATCTCGCAATTATCTGAACCTACGGCCTTAGTTTATACAAAGGCCGACGGCACAGTTTAGCACAAAGAGCGGAGATGCCAACCTTACGGTCAGATTAATCAGCCTGCTTACGCAAGAAGGCGGGAATATCCAGATAATCAGGCTCTTTATTAGTCTGAGTATTCGGATCATTCACCACTTTCGCGGCTGGTTTCTCCTGCGTCAACGGTGTCATACCATGTTGCTGGTAACGGTGATCCATGACAGGTTGACTGCTTTGTTTATTCGTAACCAACGTAATTTCTGGACGCTTATCCATACCGATACCGGTAGCAACAACCGTTACACGCAGTTCATCGTTCATATCTGGATCCAACGATGTACCGATAACCACAGTTGCATTGTCAGATGCAAATGCGCGAATGGTATTACCAACAGTTTCAAATTCATCCAGACGCAGATCGAAACCGGCAGTGATGTTAACCAGCACACCACGCGCGCCAGACAGATCAATATCCTCCAGCAACGGACTGGAAATTGCCATCTCAGCCGCTTCTTCAGCACGATCTTCACCACGAGCGACACCTGACCCCATCATGGCATAACCCATTTCAGACATCACGGTACGCACGTCTGCAAAGTCCACATTCATCAAACCCGGACGAGTAATCAGCTCAGCGATCCCCTGTACCGCGCCTTTCAATACGTCGTTTGCCGCACCAAAAGCGTCCAGCAGCGAAATACCACGCCCCAGCACTTTCAACAATTTGTCATTTGGAATCGTAATCAAAGAGTCCACATGTTTGGACAACTCTGCAATCCCTTGCTCGGCAAAAGCCATCCGCTTTTTACCTTCAAAATTAAACGGTTTGGTAACCACCGCAACCGTAAGAATGCCCAAATCTTTTGCCACTTCGGCCACGACAGGAGCGGCACCAGTACCCGTCCCCCCCCCCATGCCAGCAGCGATGAATACCATATCCGCACCTTCCAGCGCAGTGCGCAGTGCTTCACGATCTTCTTCTGCTGAATTGCGTCCCACTTCCGGGTTTGCGCCAGCCCCCAGACCTTTGGTAATACCACTACCGATCTGAATGGTCTGACCTACCGCGGTTTTGCGCAGTGCCTGTGCATCGGTGTTTACCGCAAAGAATTCAACACCTTCAATGCGTTCACGCACCATGTGTTCGACAGCGTTACCGCCACCGCCACCAACGCCGATGACTTTAATCACCGCGTCATTGGTTAATTCCATAGGTTCAAACATAATTTCTCTCCGTTTTGTGCCTGTGTTACTTCGAGATCAAAAAAGTTGTGCCAAAAGATCTCTTTTGATAACCATTAAAATTCTTTTCTCAGCCAGCTGTTCAGGCGTTTAAACCAGTTGCTCACTGAGGCGCGTTTTTCAACTTCATGCTCACCATTAAGATGAGATTCTTTGCCATAATGCAGTAACCCCACGGCTGTAGAGTAGTAAGGCTCCTGCGCATAATCCGTTAAACCTGTAATATTCAAAGGCTGCCCAATGCGCACTTGCGTATGAAAAACACGCTGAGCACATGCTGCCAGACCGTCAATCTGCGCCGCACCACCTGTCAGCACGATTCCGGCGGCCAGATGATGTTTTACGCCTTGCTGACGTAACTGCTCCTGCAACTGTAAAAGTTCATCGTTTACCAGATTCAATAACTCGGTGTAACGCGGCTCAATCACCTCGGCCAGTGTCTGACGCTGCAAACTCCGCGGCGGGCGTCCCCCCACACTGGGCACTTCTACACTCTCATCTTTACTGACAACAGCACCGAGAGCGCAGCCATAGCGCACTTTAATTGCTTCAGCATCTGTTGGCGGTGTCCCAAACGCATAGGCAATGTCACTGGTCACTACGTTACCCGCATAAGGAATTACCTTGGTGTGACGTAATGCCCCACCGGTGTAGACCGCCATATCCATGGTGCCACCACCAATATCCACCACACAGACACCGAGCTCACGTTCATCTTCCGTCAACACCGCATAACTGGATGCCAGACCGGCAAAAATAAGCTGATCGACCTTAAGACCACAACGCTCCACGGCTTTGACAATGTTCTTTGCCATATCGTTGTGGCAGGTAATCAAGTGCACTTTCGCCTGCATACGCACGCCAGATAATCCCACTGGATTTTTTATCCCTTCCTGATAATCAATGGCATATTCCTGTGGGATAACATGCAAAATGCGGTGTTCATCACGTACACGTACCGATTTGGCGGTATGTACGACACTTTCCACGTCTTCCGGCGTCACTTCTTCTTCTGAAATCGGCACCATGCCGATTTCATTCTGACAGCTGATATGCTTGCCGGATAATGCCAGATAGACCGATGAAATCTGGCAATCCGCCATCAACTCCGCCTGATCGATGGCACGCTGTACGCACTTAACCACCGATTCAAGATCGTTGACGCCACCTTTATCCATGCCCCGTGATGGGCAACTCCCCACCCCGATAATATTGACCATTCCATCAGGCAGAACCTCTCCCACCAGTGCAGCCACCTTAGCTGTACCGATTTCCAGCCCAACTACCAGTTTTCTGTCCGTCGACTTGATCATTGCTCTTTAGCCTGTGCTTGATTTGGTTGCTGATTACCGTTCTTGTGCTGATCAATGTCTTGTTTCTGATCAATAAACGCCTGACCCCAACCTACTGCTGCACCAGAGTCATAACGCAAATCCACATAATCTATACGCTTATTTTCACTCTGTGCCTGCCGTTGTAACAGCGGATAAAGCTCCATAAAGCGTTGTAGACGACGGGTTCTATCATCTCGCCCTAACTCCAGACGGACATCATCATCCAGTTCCACTTTCCATGAATGCCGTGCACTCATCGTCACGGTTTTCAACGTAAATTTTCCGGCCGCCAATATCTGGTTCACGGCTCGATATCCTTCAAGTACATCTTTCTGACTGCCTTCCGGTCCATACAGCATCGGCATTTTTTTGTTGCCGATACGTTCTGCTGGCACGCTGAAAGAATTTCCTTCACTATCAATCATAAGCAGGTCATTCCAACGCGCGAAAGGCACATATTCAACCACATGAATCTTCAATTCATCGGGCCACTGCTTACGAACACTGACCTGTTTAATCCAGGGCAAACGTTCAATCTGCTGCTGAATAACATTCACATCCTGAGTCATGAATGTGCCTGGCGGTCCCAATGATAAAATCGCCTGCCGAATATCATCATTGGTGGTGTAATGTCGTTCACCGGTCACCACCAGTCTGGATAATGGCAGATGGCTGGCATCCTTCATCCAGCTCAATACCATCCAACTGCCCCAGATAATCGTACCCACCACCATCAACAGGAAAATAATTCCAGCCAGTTGACTACCATTACTACGGCGCGCACCGTTTAATTCTGGCTCATGTCCACGCGTGTTCAGCGCCGCCTGCGACATATCAACCAGCCAATTCCAAAATTCTGGCAACCAATTGAGAGAACGTGAAGCCACGCTGTTTGGCCGCCATAGGCACCAGACTATGGCTGGTCATTCCCGGCGACGTATTCACTTCCAGTAAATAAAACGCGCCATCGCTGTCCATCATCACATCCACTCGTCCCCAGCCACTGCAACCAAGAGCCTGGTATGCATCCATCGCCAGAGAGGCCAGGTAGTGCTCTTGTTCGTCAGACAGGCCACTCGGGCAGAAATACTGTGTCTCATCCGACAGGTACTTTGCCTCGTAGTCATAGAAAGTACCTGTTGCCTGAATCCGTATAGAAGGCAGTACCTCATCGCCCAGAATGCCAACCGTGAATTCCGGTCCGCTAAGACATCTCTCGACCAGTACCTCATCATCATGGTGAAAGGCCTCTTCCAGTGCTGAGTGCAACGCATCAGCCTGTTCAACCTTACTCATACCAACGCTGGAACCTTCACGGCTGGGCTTCACGATCAACGGCATACCCAGATGTGCCACCTGTTGTATCAAACGGCTCGAATCCATTTGCAGGAACTGCTGACGGTTCAAGACCACATAAGGTGAAACAGGCAAACCTGATGCCTGCCAAACCAGTTTGGTACGGCGCTTATCCATCGTAAGTGCCGAGGCCATAACACCACTGCCAGTGTAGGGCAGTTGTAAAAATTCCAGTACACCTTGCAAAGTACCGTCTTCACCACCGCGCCCATGGAGCGCGATAAAGGCTTTGGTAAATCCCTCGTCCTTTAAATGAATGACTGGGAAATCACGGATATCCACAGCATAGGCATCAATACCAGCCTCTTTCAGACCGGACAGAACTGCCTGCCCGGACAGCAAAGAGACTTCGCGTTCAGCGGAGATTCCACCAAGCAGTACAGCAACTTTCTCCGTCATGATGTCCTCACTCATTAATTTGTGGTCGTAATTGAGATTCAGCCAGCTTACGTGCCAGCTTGCCGATATTTCCGGCCCCCTGAACCAAGACCAAATCCTCACCCTGCAGCGCATGTGACAATAATTCTGGCAATACATCCACATCAGGAACCAAAATAGGATCAATCCTGCCTCGACCACGAATCGTACGGCATAGCGAACGACTATCGGCCCCCGGGATCGGTGACTCACCTGCGGGGTAAACATCCAACATCAACAAAACATCGACCTGAGAAAGCACATGGGCAAAATCATCGTACAAATCACGGGTACGCGTGTAGCGATGTGGTTGAAAAATCATCACCAACCGTTTGTCCGGCCAACCCGCGCGCGCAGCTTTAATCGTGGCATCCACTTCCGTTGGGTGATGGCCGTAATCATCGACCAACATGGCCGAACCACTTTTACCGTTGACCAACGCCAACGGGAATTCGCCAAGAAAATCGAACCGGCGCCCCGTTCCCTGAAAGCGAGCCAGCGCCCGCAAGATCGCGTCATCATCGATACCCTCTTCAGAGGCCACCGCCACCGCTGCCGCCGCATTCAGCGCATTGTGACGTCCTGGCGCATTCAGCGTCACATCCAGCAACGGCTTACCCTGACGGGTTAGCGTAAAATGTCCCTGCGCACCAACCTGACGATAACTGGCGATACGCACATCGGCATCATCACTGAAACCATAAGTAGTAATGTAGCGCCCCACCCGCGGTAACAGTTCACGGATAACCGGGTCGTCCAAACACATCACAGCATGCCCATAGAAAGGCAGGTTATGCAGGAAATTGATAAACGTCTGTTTAAGCGTCTCAAAATTACCCTGATAAGTGTCCATGTGGTCTGCTTCAATATTCGTCACAATGGCGGCCATTGGCTGCAAGTGTAAAAATGAGGCATCACTCTCATCAGCTTCAGCAATCAAGTAACGACTGGATCCCAGGCGCGCATGAGCACCCGCCGCTTTCACCAATCCACCGTTGACAAACGTAGGATCCAGCCCTGCTTCTGCATAAATACTGGTAACCAACGCGGTGGTGGTGGTTTTACCATGCGTCCCCGCGATGGCAATACCGTGGCGAAAGCGCATCAACTCCGCCAGCATTTCAGCCCGACGAATCACCGGAATACGAGCTTCATGAGCTGCGATAATTTCCGGGTTGTCCGCCGAAATAGCACTGGACACCACTACCACACTCGCATCGCTCACATTTTCCGGACGATGATGGAAATAAATTTGAGCGCCCAACTCACTCAACTGTTGAGTAACGGCATTCGGTGCCAGATCAGAACCACTAATTTGGTACCCTTCATTAGCCAATACTTCGGCGATACCACCCATGCCGGCACCACCGATGCCAACAAAGTGGATGTGCCGGACACGATGCATCTCGGGCACGATTGAACGCAGTTTCGCCAGTTGTTGTGTATTCACTTTTTCCTATCGCAACCTACATTAAGCACCGGACAGTTATCCGGCTATTTTTATCATTAACAATGAGCCGCATCCGCAACCCGATGGCCTGCCGCCTTAACCACTTCCGCCGCAACCCGTTCAGTAGCATCGGGAATGGCCACGGCTCTGGCCTTTTGCGCCATGGCTTGCAGAGTGACGCGATCCCATCCCATCAGTGTTTCAGTTACCGTCTCAACGCTGAACTGTGCCTGTTCTATAATTTTGGCCGCTCCGGCTTTCTCAAGCGGTAACGCATTCCAATATTGCTGGCGGTCTTTGTGCTGAAATGGCACAAACAGCGCGGGTAATCCTGCCACTGCGATTTCACTGACCGTCAGCGCGCCTGCGCGGCAAACGACAACATCCGCCCAGGCATAGGCTGCTGCCATATCATCAATAAATTCGCTAATCTTGTGCTGTTCTTGCCCGGCCTGAAGGTAAGCGGCCTGCACATCTGCCAACGCACCTTTACCTACCTGATGCCAGATGGTGAACTGCTCACCCAGTCTGGCCGCGACACCGGGCATCGTTTGGTTAAGCACTCTTGCTCCCTGACTGCCACCTATCACCAGAATCCGGATCGGACCGCGGCGTTCGGATAAGCGTTCAGCAGGCAAAGGCAAAGCCAACACGTCGGTACGAACCGGATTGCCCACCACATCAGCTCCGGGAAACGCACCAGGAAAAGCCTGAAGCACTTTTTTGGCAATACGGGAAAGCCAACGGTTGGTTAACCCTGCAATACCATTCTGTTCATGCAGTACCACCGGAATGCCGCACAACCAAGCGGCCAAACCACCGGGACCAGACACATACCCGCCCATTCCCAGCACCACATCTGGCTGGTAGCGACGCATAATCGCCTGAGCCTGGCGTACCGCACGGAAGATACGCAGCGGAGCACACAACTGAGCTTTAAGCCCTTTTCCCCGCAGGCCGGAAATACGGATGAAATCAATTTCGATACCATGCTTTGGCACTAAATCCGCTTCCATACGATCAGCCGTTCCTAACCAACGTACCTGCCAGCCCTGCGCCATCAAATGATGTGCTACAGCCAATCCAGGGAAAACATGCCCCCCGGTTCCTCCGGCCATCACCATCAAACGCTTGCCTTTGCCACTCATCGGGCACTCCTCGTAAACGCCTGCGCTTTCGTCAGCCGCGTTTCAAAATCAATGCGCAGCAACAGTACGATGGCGGTCGACATGATTAACAGACTCGAACCACCGTAACTGATCAGCGGCAATGTCAACCCTTTGGTCGGCAACATGCCCGCAGCGGCGCCAACATTAACCAGAACCTGAAAGCTAAACCAAATACCGATTGAACAGGCCAGGAATCCGGAAAAACGTTGATCAATCTCCAGCGCCCGTCGGCCAATCGACATCGCACGAAAAGCGACGAAGAATATCATTAACAACGCTAATACCACACCAACATAGCCAAGTTCTTCGCCTAAAATCGAGAAAATAAAGTCGGTATGGGCTTCCGGCAAATACTCCAGTTTCTGTATAGAATTTCCCAGTCCTTGCCCCCACAATTCGCCTCGGCCAAACGCCATCAACGATTGTGTCAACTGATAACCGCTACCAAACGGATCATTCCATGGATCCCAGAACGAAGTGACCCGTCGAATACGATATGGCTCAGCGGCGATCAGCACGCAAACAGCAAATATTCCGCAGCCGATGATGGACAGAAACTGCCACAATTTCGCCCCTGCCAGAAACAGCATGGCCAATGTTGTGATAAACAGCACTACCACCGTTCCCAAGTCGGGCTGGGCCAGCAATAACACCGAAAGAATCACCATCACGCCCATCGGTTTACAAAAGCCCCAGAAGTTATTACGAACTTCATCAACCTTGCGCACCATGTAACTGGAGAGATAGCAAAACAGCGCCAGTTTCGACAGTTCGGCCGGCTGGATACGTAAAGGCCCGAACGAAATCCAGCGTGATGCGCCATTCACCGACCCGCCGACCACCAGAACCACCAGCAACAATGCCAGAGAAATCAGTAAAAACACGGCGCTGTAACGTTGCCACACCGCCATTGGAATACGCATAGTGATCAGCGATAGAGCAAAAGCCAACCCCAGGTACAGTGCATCACGTTTGGCGAACAAAAATGGATCATTCGCCAGACGCTGACCTATCGGCATGGACGCGGAAGTCACCATGACAAGCCCCAACACCGCCAGCCCCAGCGTCAACCATACCAACGTCCGGTCATACAGCACGGTACTGAGGTTGTCGCTTTCACGCGTCCCCATTACCCAACTTTTCAGCCGCCCCAATATGGCCAACCGAACGATACTCATTATCCCAGCTCCTCTGCCAGACGAGCGAACTCATCGCCGCGCTGTTCAAAACTTCGGAATTGGTCAAGACTGGCGCAGGCAGGTGACAGCAACACAACATCCCCGGCTTTTGCCCGATCGGCAATCAAATGCATTGCCTGCGCCATCGTTTCTGTCTGCTCAGCTATTTCAGGCCGCAGTGCCGCCAGCAATCCACCATCACGACCAAAGCAATAAAGACGGATATTGTCACCCTGGATATATGTCAGTAGTGGTGAGAAATCCGCGGACTTACCATCCCCGCCTAACAACAGATGCAGCGTGCCATCGACAACCAGTCCACTTAATGCGGCTTCCGTACTGCCGACGTTGGTCGCTTTCGAATCGTTAATCCAGCGAATCCCCCGGCGTTCCAGCACCAGTTGAAAACGGTGCGCCAGACCAGTAAAAGTGGTCAGCGCTGTCAAGGCTGATGAGCGTGGAATGCCGACTGCATCTGCCAATGCCAGTGCGGCCAAGACATTGGTGTAGTTATGCTGTCCGACCAGTTTGATTTCACGCGTGTTGATGACACGCTCACCTTTAACCCGCAACCAGGTTTCCCCCTGCTGACGGTTAAGATGATAATCACCCACATCCACACCAAAACTGAGGCATCGCTCATCAGCGCCACGGATTGGCATCGTGAGTGCGTCATCCGCGTTCACGATACAGACCTTGGCATTCTCATAAATACGGAGTTTGGCCGCACGATACTGCTGCAACCCCAACGGATAGCGGTTGGTATGATCTTCCGTCACGTTCAGAATGGTCGCTGCCGCCGCATGCAGGCTACTGGTGGTTTCCAGTTGGAAGCTCGATAACTCCAGCACATACAATTGACATTCCTGCTTCAGCAATTGCAACGCCGGTACACCGATATTTCCCCCCACACCCACAGCCCAACCTGCCGTACGAGCCATATCCCCAACCAGCGTGGTAACAGTACTTTTACCATTGGAACCGGTGATAGCCACGATAGGCGCTTGCGCCTCGCGGCAGAACAGTTCGATATCACCCACAATTTCAATGCCTGCCTCTGCGGCAGAACCAAGCACGGGTGTAGATAATGCAATACCGGGGCTGGCGACAATCAGATCGGCGCTCATTAACCAATCGTCATGCAAACCTCCCAGATAACGCTCAACATGTTCCGGCAGTTTGTCCAGGCCTGGCGGACTGATACGGGTATCCACCACGCGGGGTACCACCCCGCGCGTAAGGAAGAAATCAACACAGGAAAGCCCGGTCAGGCCCAACCCGATAATGACAACTTTTTTACCCTGATAGTCCATGTTTTACCGTACCTTAAGCGTTGCCAGGCCTATAAGCACCAGCATCAGCGAAATAATCCAGAACCGGACAATAACCCGCGGCTCCGGCCATCCTTTAAGCTCGTAATGGTGATGAATCGGCGCCATACGGAAAATACGCTGACCGCGAAGCTTAAACGATCCCACCTGCAAAATGACCGACAGCGTCTCAACCACAAAGACACCGCCCATGATGAGCAGCAAAAATTCCTGACGCAGTAACACAGCAATCGTGCCCAGCGCGCCCCCCAGAGCCAGAGATCCGACATCGCCCATGAAAACCTGTGCCGGATAGGTGTTGAACCATAGAAAACCCAATCCAGCACCGACAATAGCGGTACACACAACCACCAATTCGCTGGCATGGCGAATATAGGGAATATGCAGGTAACTGGCGAAATTCATGTTCCCAGTTGCCCATGCCACCAACGCGAACCCCCCTGCCACAAACACCGTTGGCATAATCGCCAGGCCATCCAGGCCATCGGTCAGGTTGACCGCATTGCTGGTGCCGACAATCACAAAATAGGCCAACACGATATACATCAACCCCAGTTGCGGCATGATGTCTTTAAAAAATGGCACCACCAGTTGGGTAGCTGGCGTGCCTTTGCCAATGGCATACATGGAAAACGCCACCGCCAGCGCCAGCAGCGACTGCCAGAAGTATTTCCAGCGGGCAATCAACCCCTTGGAGTCTTTACGCACAACTTTACGATAGTCATCCACAAAACCGACGATGCCATAACCCACCAAAACCAGCAGTACGCACCAGACATAAGGATTGGACAGATTGACCCACATCAATACCGAAATAATGATGGAAGCCAGAATCATCACGCCCCCCATCGTCGGTGTTCCACGTTTGCTGAAATGGGACTCTGGTCCTTCATTACGTACAACCTGACCAATCTGTAAACGTTGCAGCCAGGCAATCAGGTGCGGCCCCATCCAGAGCGAAATGATTAATGCAGTCAGCAGGCTGACAATGGCTCGAAACGTCAGATAGGAAAAGACGTTAAAGCCGGAATAGAATTTGACCAAATGCTCGGCCAGCCAGACTAACATGTTGCATTCTCCTTTAATGCGCGCACTACTTGCTCCATTGCAGCACTGCGTGAACCTTTAACCAAAATGGTAATCGTTTTATGTTCTGTAACTAAAGCCAGCAACCGGACAATCAGTGCCGGTTTGTCATGAAAATGTTCACCTTGTCCGCTGGACTGGCTGATCAGTTCACTCAGTGTTCCTACACTCAGTACGTTATCAATCCCGGCAAGACAGGCGGCTTCTCCGACCTGACGATGACACGCCGGAGCATCCGCGCCTAATTCCGCCATATCGCCGACCACCATGACACGATATCCCGGCATTTCAGCCAGCGTCTGCACGGCAGCAATCATCGATCCAACATTGGCGTTATAGCTGTCATCCAGCAGTAATTTCCCGTCCGCCAGCTCAATTGGAAATAATCTTCCTGGTACCGCCTGCAATTGGGCCAAACCGGCCTTAACCGCTTCCGGCGAGGCACCCACCGACATAGCCAATGCCGCGGCCGCCAATGCATTGGCGATATTGTGCTGGCCTGGTAAGGGCAACGTTATGGCGATCTGTCCATGCGGACTATGCAACGTGAACGATGTGCACTGACCGCTAACCACAATATCGCTGGCAAAAAAATCGATATCGCCATCAGCCTGCGGCGAAAAGCTCCACACAGTTTTATCCGTTAACAGCGCTTGCCAGTGCGGCCAATCATTACTGTCCGCATTAATAATGGCGATCCCGTGTTCGGACAGACCATTGAAAATCTCACCTTTCGCCTGCGCCACTCCAGCCAAAGAACCAAAACCTTCCAGATGCGCCGCTGCGATGTTATTCACCAGTACACTTTCCGGACGGACCATCTTCGTGGTATAGGCAATCTCGCCGATATGGTTGGCCCCCAGCTCAATCACCGCAAAATCATGCTGCGGCGTCAGGCGTAACAATGTCAGTGGCACGCCAATATCGTTGTTAAAATTACCGGCGGTATACAGCACATTGCCACACTGGCGCAGAATCCCGGCGGTCATCTCTTTCACCGAGGTTTTCCCCGATGAACCGGTTAATGCCACGACACGGGCACGAGACTGCTGACGAACCCAGGCCGCCAACACGCCTAATGCCAGGCGAGTATCGTTGACAATCAGTTGTGGCACAGAAATATGTAAGCGCTTACTGACCAATAATGCTGCCGCGCCATTATTAACGGCATCATCGGCATAATCATGAGCATCAAATTTTTCACCCCGCAACGCGACGAACAGGCTGCCAGCTGCCAGTTTGCGGGTGTCAGTAGAAACATCGTCGATCATCAGATCTTCACCAACCAGCTCGGCGCCTAGCACCGTGGCCAGTTGCCGCAACGAGACGCTGATCATACGATGACCCCCAATAGACGGGCGACTGTAATGCGATCCGAATAATCCAGTCGCTGATTTCCTACTAGCTGATAATCTTCATGTCCTTTACCCGCCACCAGCACCACATCGTTTTCCGACGCCTGCATCACTGCACTGGTCACCGCCTCGGCCCGACCGGCAATCACCTGAACACGGCCGGCATCCATCAATCCGCTGAGAATCTCCAGCACAATTTCCTGTGGTTCTTCGCTACGGGGATTGTCGTCCGTCACGATAACCCGATCAGCCAGTTGCTCGGCGATCCCCCCCATAAGTGGGCGCTTACCTTTGTCCCGATCACCACCACAACCAAATACGCACCATAGTTTCCCTTTGCAGTGTAACCGTGCGGCCTCAAGCGCCTTTTCCAGGGCGTCCGGTGTATGTGCATAATCGACAACAACCGTCGGTTTGCCGTCAATATGAAAAACTTCCATTCTGCCGCACACCGGTTGTAGCGTAGAGCCGGTCTTGATCAGTTTGTCTAACGGATACCCCAGCGATAACAGAGTAGCCAGCGCGAGTATCAGATTGCTGACATTAAACGCGCCCATCAGTCGGCTATTGATCGCACCTTGTCCCCAACTGGAGTCAATATGCACGGTGAAACCACTGTCGTGGTAATCAACCCGCGTCGCTTTTAACCAGCGCCCACGGCAACCCGGCACCAGATTGTTTTCCATCGTAACAGCGACCGCATCCGGCAGTTGGCTCAGCCAGCGGCGTCCGACTTCATCATCCGCGTTGATAATCGCCTGACCTACCTGATGGTCGGCAAACAACGACCATTTCGCTGCTTCGTAATGCGCCATATCACCGTGGTAATCCAGATGATCACGACTTAAATTGGTAAAGACGGCAGCGGCGAAAGGCAACGCTGCCACACGGTATTGCACCAAACCGTGAGATGACACTTCCATCGCCGCTAGCGTCGCGCCTTGTTCCACCAGCTGACTTAATACCTGTTGAACATCTACCGCAGACCCAGTGGTATTTTCCGTCGGGACGACATGCCCCAATAGCCCGTTTCCCACCGTCCCCATCACTGCACTGTGTTCACCCAATGTCTGGCTCCATTGCGCCAGTAACTGTGTCGTGGTGGTTTTACCGTTAGTCCCGGTTACCCCAATCAACTTTAATTTTTCAGCAGGTTGCTGATAAAAACGTCCCGCCAGTGCAGATAAACGCTGATTAAGGCTACTCAGATAAATCACTGGTACGCCGTGAATTTCACGCCAGGTACCATCAGGAGAATTAGCATCGGCCTCAGCGATTATCGCTGATACCCCTTGCGCAATGGCCTGCGGAATATAGTGCCGCCCATCCGTTTTATGCCCGACGATGGCAACAAACAGATCCCCGGCAGCCGCAATACGGCTGTCTAATGTCATTTCCCGCAGCGCACGCTCCGGGGCATTCTGCACCCACGGAGCCAGTAAATCGCGCAAATTACGATCGGCCACCTGAACCCTCTTTTCTGTTAATTACAAATTCGTTTTTATCACCCACAGGCAAGGCATCCGGCTCAATATTCATGGTACGCAGGACGCCGCCCATGATGGCGCCGAACACCGGCGCAGACACCGCACCACCATAATATTTCCCAGCATGAGGATCGTTAATCACCACCACCAGAGCAAAACGGGGATTACTGGCAGGCGCAACACCGGCGGTATAGGCAATATATTTGTCGATGTATTTCCCATCCGGCCCGACTTTTTTCGCCGTACCGGTTTTAATTGCAATGCGATAGCCTTTCACCGCCGCCTTGACTCCTCCGCCACCGGGTAACGCCACACTTTCCATCATGTGCACCACAGTCCGGACAATTTGCTCAGGGAAAATACGTTCACCAGGAACCGGGGGATCGACTTTGGTGATCGATAAAGGGCGGTAAATACCAAAACTACCGATGGTAGCGTAGACACGTGCCAGTTGGAGTGGTGTCACCATCAGTCCATAGCCGAAAGCAAAAGTTGCGCGTTCAAGGTCAGACCAGCGTTGCCTATTTGGGAGAAGCCCGCTGCTTTCCCCCACCAATCCCAGATTTGTCGGTTTGCCTATGCCAAAACGAGAATAAGTATCAACTAACGCCGACGCAGGCATGGCCAGTGCCAATCGCGACACCCCGACGTTGCTGGATTTTTGCAGCACCCCGGTTAACGATAATTCTTTGTAATGGCCTACGTCTCTGATTTCATGGCCTTTAATATAATAAGGTAGCGTATTTAGTACCGAATCGACATTGACGATATTACGTTGTAAAGCCGTCATCACGACCATTGGTTTAACCGTTGAACCCGGTTCGAAGATATCGGTGATGGCTCGGTTACGTATCGCACTGCTTGGTGTACCCGCCAGATTGTTTGGGTTATAGGAAGGACTATTTGCCATTGCCAGCACTTCCCCCGTATTGATATCAACCAATACCGCCGTACCGGATTCAGCTTTGTTAAACGCCACTGCATTGTTCAATTCCCGGTAAACCAGCGCCTGCAAACGCTCATCAATGCTCAATATCAGATTGTGCGCTGCCTGGCCGTCAACAGAAGAGACATCTTCAATAACCCGGCCAAAACGGTCTTTCCGCACCGTGCGTTCTCCCGGCCGGCCAGTTAACCAACGGTCGAAGCTTTTTTCGACACCTTCGATGCCTTTACCATCAATATTGGTAAATCCAATCAAATGAGCCGTCACTTGTCCGGAAGGATAGTAACGACGCGACTCCTGACGCAGATTAATACCAGGAAGCTTCAACTTATGGATATATTCGCCAATTGTCGGATTAACCTGGCGAGCCAGATAAACAAAACGACTATTCGGGTTGGCATTCACTTTCGCCGCTAACTGGTCAAGGGGAATGTCCAACGCATCCGACAGTGCTTTCCAACGGGTATCCTGCGTGATCCCACCGTGGTCATTAAGATCTTTTGGGTCTGCCCACACCGCATTGACAGGCACACTCACCGCCAACGGACGCCCGGACCGATCACTGATCATACCGCGAGAAGTGGGAATTTCCTGTACACGCAGGGAACGCATGTCGCCTTCACGCACCAACTGATCGGGGTTAATCACCTGAAGGTAGGCGATTCTCAGCATCAGACCAACCATGCACAAAAGAATGCCAGCGCAGAGCAATGCAAAACGCCAGCTAACAAAGCTGGCATGTTCTTCCTGGCGTTTTAACCTTCTTGTGCGTGTTACTCTCATTATTTAGCGATGCCTATCAGTTCATTGTTTAACCACAATATTTTCCTGTGAAGGATCAACATGCTCCATGTGTAATTTTTCTGTTGCAATCTGCTCAATACGGCTATGGTCACCCAGTACATTCTCTTCCAGAATCAGATTGCGCCACTCAATATCTAATGCATCACGCTCCAACAATAACTGTTCACGCTGCGCCGTCAGTAAGCGAGTACGGTGAGTCGTCGTTACCACCAGCAGTGCGGAAACCAGAACTGCAATTAATAACAACAAGGGAAGCTTGCCATTACGCAGCAAATCTTCACCGATGGCGCCAACTAAACCATGGCGCTCATTGCCCATCATGATGCCAGTCTCTCCGCAAAACGCAGTACTGAACTCCGCGCTCGCGGGTTTTCCGCGATTTCGGCGTCAGAAGGCATCATCTTTCCGGCTACCTTGAGCGTCCGCCCGCCCTGGCTACGTAGCTGATCCTCCGTCAACGGCAAACCGGCCGGAACTTGTGGTCCCCGACTATGCTGACGGATAAAACGTTTAACAATACGATCTTCCAGGGAATGAAAACTGATAACGGAAAGCCGACCATGAGGAGCCAATACCGTCAGTGCACCGGCCAACGCCTGCTCAATCTCTTCCAACTCACTATTGATATAAATACGGATAGCCTGAAACGAACGCGTAGCTGGATGTTTATGCTTCTCACGAACCGGGCTGGCCGCAGCGATCAGTTCAGCCAATTCTTTGGTTCGCGTCAGTGGAGAGATCTTGTTGCGCTCTACAATGGCTCGTGCAATGCGCTTGGCAAAGCGCTCCTCACCAAACGTTTTTAATACCCAGACAATGTCTTCGGCTTCAGCCTTCATCAGCCATTCGGCGGCGGAGATACCACGAGTGGGATCCATGCGCATATCCAGCGGTCCATCACGCATAAACGAAAAACCACGCTCTGGATCGTCAAGCTGTGGCGATGAGACACCTAAATCGAGCAATATTCCGTCGATTTTCCCCGTCAGCTCACGTTCCTGCACGTAATCAGCCAATTCAGAAAAAGGCCCGTGGATAATAGAAAAACGCGCATCATCAATCGCGCTGGCAGCCACAATCGCCTGTGGGTCACGATCGATCGCCAGCAGACGACCGTCTGGCCCAAGATGGGACAGAATAAGGCGGGAATGACCACCGCGACCAAAGGTACCGTCAATATAAATGCCGTTACTACGGATCTTCAGGCCATTAACGGCCTCATCTAACAGGACGGTGGTATGCTTATAATTTTCTACCATGACTATAGTGATAAGTCCTGTAACCGCTCAGATAACGGTTCCTGAGTTGTTTGTTCAGCGTCTATATCTTCCTTGACTTGTTGATACCAGGTCTGTTCATCCCACAGTTCAAACTTATTGAACTGGCCAACCAGCATCACTTCTTTTGTAAGTCCCGCATGTTGCCGCAACGTGGACGCTAACAATAAACGTCCGGCATTATCCATCTGACACTCACTGGCATGCCCCAGCAACAAACGCTGAACACGACGTTCGGCGGGATTCATACTCGATAAACGAGAAAGCTTTTGTTCAATAATTTCCCATTCAGGTAACAGGTAAAGCAGCAGGCAGGGCTGATGAAGATCAATGGTACAAACCATTTGACCTTGAGCTTCCTCGTTCAGTACTTCCCGGTAACGGGTTGGTACGGCAAGCCGCCCTTTACTGTCGAGATTAACCAGCGTCGCCCCACGAAACATGACTGTGTTTAATCCTTAATGGTCATTTTTACCACTTTGCCCCACAAAATCCCACTAATTAGAGTTTACGGAGGGTATTAAAAGCTTGTCAAGCAAGTGACGACGCGTCCGGTAATTATTTCCGGCGCAATTCGGAAGGGAAACGACCGTTTAAAAAACATCAAAATGGATTAATGGAGATTAAGACTGTGATAATTTAAGGAAAATTAATGACTCAAAAAATTCGACGTAAAAATATAGCGTTTTTTATTCCACAAAATATTATTTTCATTGTCACATATAGATACGTAATGTTTATATTATCGGAATAACCCGAATAGTAATTCATGACTGATTTTTCAGCATTTTTGCATTGATGGTTTCTTGTTCAGGCTGAAATTAACATCCTATTAACATTTATTTTTGACTACATCCCATTTTTTTGACGTGGTTAACGTAATTTTTCACTTTAATTGGCGTTATGGATTCTCAAAAAAACAAAAATTTGTTTTTTTTGCAAAAATACGCTGAATAACTGTTTATATTTACAGTGCTCATTCTTCTGCCAGTGAATTATTTTCGCTATTACTTCCACACCACCATCATTTACAAACTCTCAACATAAACCAATTCTACCCCATAAAAACACAACCCAATGTTTTATCTATATTTTTATGCTTTCCAAGCGATAATCAAATGAAAATTCAAATTTGAGCTAATAAAGTAACGAGAATATAGGAAAAACAGATATAAATAAAAATTTATAGCTACTTATTTATTTATAAGCAGTGATGTAAACTGCACAAAAGGCAATATTGCAAAATAAAAAACCAAATAACAAGCACAATTCTGGTTATATCTCTATATCAACACTGGAGCTTTATCCGTATGCTTTCCCCTACTTCACGATGGCGCAATGCACTTGCGGATACCTTTGCAATGGTGGTTTATTGCTTTATCACCGGCATGGCCATTGAAATCCTGCTTTCAGGTATGACATTCCAGCAATCTCTTTCTTCCCGGTTACTTTCCATTCCAGTGAATATTTTCGTTGCCTGGCCATATGGCATATACCGCGATCGAATTTTGCTTTTGGTGATGAAATTCGGCCCTCATCATCGATGGATGCAGAATCTGGCCGACCTGTTTGCCTATGTGAGTTTTCAATCTCCCGTTTATATTGCCGTTCTATGGTCGATAGGTGCAGATCCTGCTCAAATAATGACAGCCGTAGCCAGTAATGCGCTGATATCTATGGTTATGGGAGTCGCATATGGTTATTTTTTGGAATATTGCAGACATCTTTTCCGGGTAAAGGGCGCCAATCAAAGGCAGATTGTCAGCCATTGATTATTTCGTGGTAACCACTCACTGGAATAAAAGATGACATTGAGAAAATGAGAACTTTCTTAACAGGTGCCATAGTGAAAATAATTATGGCACCTGATGTTGATAGAAAATATTAACGCCGACTCAGAGAACCACGGCGATAGAGATTACGGCGAATCCTGTTCAACCCCGGTTTTGGCTTATGTGGTTCATCCAGGCTGGCAAGAACCAGTTCCAGTACACGTTCGGCAACCTCACGGTGTCGCTGAGCCACAGCCAGTACCGGGCATTCAAGAAAATCCAGTAACTCATTGTCACCAAAGGTAGCGATCGCCAGATTAGTTGGCAGCCGACCGCTCTTCTTCAACGTCACATCCATCACGCCCTGCAACAATGGGAAAGAGGTCGTGAACAGGGCCTCCGGCATAGGATGAACCTGTAAATACTGTGCAAACACAGCGGCGGCGGCACTTCGCTCATAACTGTTGGCATAGAGATAGTCCACCTGACGCGGATCATCAGCCCAAGCCTGACGGAATCCTTGTTCACGCAGGAAACTGACGGACAGTTCCGGCAACGCGCCCAAATACATGACGCTATTAGCCGGAATCTTGCGCAGCTCTTGAGCCAACATTTCCGAGTCTTCCATATCCGCACCGACCACACTGGTGAAATGCTCTCTATCCAGAGCGCGATCCAGCGCAATAATAGGCAAGCTATTGTTTGCCCAACGTTGATAGAAAGGATGTTCCGGCGGTAATGCCGTAGAAACGATAATGGCATCAACCTGACGCTGTAACAGATGTTCAATACAACGCATTTCATTATCAGGCTGATCTTCAGAACAGGCAATCAACAGCTGGTAACCACGCTGACGAGCCTGACGCTCCAGATAATTGGCAATCTTCGTATAACTGGTATTTTCCAGATCGGGAATCACCAATCCAATTGAACGGGTACGCCCGGCACGCAGACCAGCGGCGACAGCGTTAGGATGATAATTGTGTTCTCTTACCACCGCCATGACTTTTTCTACGGTCTTATCGCTAACGCGATACTGTTTTGCTTTACCGTTGATCACATAACTGGCGGTAGTGCGTGAAACACCCGCAAGACGCGCGATTTCATCCAGTTTCACGGTAACCCCTTAATTAAGTCGGATAAAAAATAAAAATAGAGTGATAACCATAGATTAACCAAGGTTATCGTGCCGATCTAACCGCAGAATCTACTGGCGGGCAACCGTTTTTATCATCTATAAGACGAAGAGAAATGATATTAATAGGCCCGATATTATTATCGGGCCCTTGCTACCTATCAGTATATGATCTGGCGTATTAACGCATGATCTTATCACCACGCGACACGCCAACAACACCAGAGCGCGCCACCTCGACAATCTCTGCGACTTCACGCACCGCATGCAGGAAAGCGTCCAGCTTATCGCTGGTACCTGCCAGTTGCACAGTATAAAGAGAGGAAGTTACATCCACAATTTGGCCACGGAAAATTTCCGTACTGCGTTTCACTTCCTCACGACCGTAACCAGTCGCCTGGAGTTTCACCAGCATGAGTTCACGTTCAACATGAGCCCCTTGTCCTAATTCACTGACGCGCAAGACATCCACCAGCTTATGCAGCTGCTTTTCAATCTGTTCCAGCACTTTCTCATCCCCCACGGTCTGAATAGTCATGCGGGATAGTGTGGGATCGTCAGTAGGCGCCACCGTCAAGCTTTCAATATTGTAGCCACGCTGGGAAAACAGTCCGATAACGCGCGACAAAGCACCCGATTCATTTTCCAGTAATACTGATAAAATCCGACGCATCATCAGGTTCTCTCCGTTTTGCTTAACCACATTTCGTCCATTCCGCCGCCACGGATCTGCATGGGATAGACATGCTCATTGCTATCCACTCTGACATCAACAAATACCAGCCGGTTCTTATGTGCCAACGCCTCTTTCAGCTTAGGTTCCAGCTCCTCAATCGTATCAATGGCGACACCAACATGCCCGTAGGCTTCCGCCAACTTGACGAAATCAGGCAGAGACTCCATGTAAGAGCTGGAATGACGTCCAGAATAAATCATATCCTGCCACTGCTTCACCATACCCAGGAAACGGTTGTTCAGATTAACCACCACCACCGGTAGATCATATTGCAGCGCGGTGGAAAGCTCCTGAATGTTCATCTGGATGCTGCCGTCGCCAGTGATACAGATAACAGTTTCTTCCGGCAACGCCAGCTTAATCCCCAGTGCGGCAGGCAAACCAAACCCCATGGTACCCAGCCCACCCGAATTGACCCAGTGGCGCGGCAAATCAAACGGATAATACAATGCGGCGAACATCTGATGCTGCCCTACGTCGGACGCCACATAAGCCTTACCTTCAGTCAGGCGATACACCGTTTCGATCACCGCCTGAGGTTTAATGGTATCGCTACTCTCGATGTACTTCAGGCAGTGACGGGCACGCCACTGCTCAATGCTCTGCCACCAGTCGCGCAGAGCATCAAACCCTTGCTGTGCAGCACCATCCTGTCCCAGTAACGTCAACATCAGACTCAGCACCTGCTTGGCATCACCCACAATAGGAATGTCAGCGTTGACTGTTTTTGAAATAGAAGCCGGGTCGATATCAATATGCAATATGGTGGCATTCGGACAATATTTGGACAGATTATTGGTGGTACGGTCGTCAAAACGCACACCGACAGCAAAAATTACATCGGCGTTATGCATCGCCATGTTTGCTTCATAGGTACCGTGCATCCCTAACATCCCCAAACTCTGGCGATGTGTTCCCGGGAAACCGCCCAATCCCATCAAAGACTGTGCTACAGGCAGGTTCAGCTTCTCGGCCAGTTCACGCAGTTCCTGATGACAACCCGAGTTAATCACCCCACCACCGCTATAAACCACCGGTCTTTTCGCCGCCAGCAGCGTATTCAGGGCCCGCTTGATCTGGCCTTTATGCCCCTGCACTGTGGGATTATAGGAACGCATGCTGACATGGTCCGGATAGGCATAAGGCAATTTATTCGCCAGATTCATGATGTCTTTCGGCAAATCCACCACCACCGGACCTGGACGTCCACTGGACGCCAGATAAAACGCCTTTTTCAGCGTGGTGGGAATATCCTCCGCCCGCTTGACCAGATAACTATGCTTCACCACCGGGCGAGAAATGCCTACCATGTCGCATTCCTGAAAGGCATCATAACCAATCAGCGACGTCGCCACCTGACCCGAAATCACCACCAAAGGGATAGAATCCATGTAGGCCGTGGCAATACCGGTAATCGCATTGGTTGCTCCCGGCCCTGATGTCACCAGCACTACCCCTACTTTTCCGGTAGCTCGAGCATAACCATCAGCCATATGTACCGCGCCTTGCTCATGGCGCACCAGAATATGCTCGATTCCACCAACCGTATGCAAAGCGTCGTAGATATCCAGCACTGCTCCGCCCGGATAGCCAAACACATGTTTTACGCCCTGATCGATCAACGATCGGACCACCATCTCGGCGCCTGACAACATCTCCATGGGTTTGCCTCTTTTGTTCAAATAGCGAATCGCTTCCGTATGGCAGGGAAATTTCCCCACGTTCACGTTATTTTTTTAGATATAACTCGTTAACATAACGCCAGATTATGGTGCAGGCAAACCGCAAGTGACACCTGTAGATAGAGATATTCTGGTAAATAAACTGTTAAAAGATTATCCATTGAGATAAAACGCTAGGGAGTACCCATCGAATCTAAAAATATCCTGCAATGGCCACTAATTACAGCGCGAAATTTTGATAGAAAAACAATAACCAATCGATGTTATTGCCGCCGATCTCACTGAACCTAGGTGTACATTGCATCAATTTCCAGTTAATATCGCTGTTGTATCACTTTGCGGCGGAGTTTTAGCGTAGGTGTCAACTCTCCTTGTTCCATGGAAAACGGTGCCGAAAGAAGCGTGAATTTTTTTACCTGCTCAAAATGAGCAAACTCTTTCTGTATCTCCTGCAGCCGCTGATCAAACATGTCCAGAATATGAGTGTGGCGCAGCAACTCCAGTCGATCCTGATATTTCAGATTGATAGCGTGAGCGTACTCTTCAAGCACGTCAAAACAGGGAACAATTAACGCAGAAACGTATTTACGCGTATCGGCAATCACCGCGATCTGTTCGATGAACCGGTCCTTACCCAGTATGCATTCAATGTATTGCGGAGCGATATACTTGCCGCCTGCGGTTTTCATCATGTCTTTCAGACGCTCAGTGATAAACAGATATCCCTGTTCATCAATCTGGCCGACGTCGCCGGTTTTGAACCAGCCATCCGCAGTGAACACTGCTGCGGTATCCTCTGGCCGATGGAAATAGCCACGCATCACAAGAGCGCCACGCACCTGAATTTCATTTTCTTCTTCCGCGATACGGATTTCCACCCCCGGTAGCGGCGTACCAACAGAACCCAGACAGAAATTATCGGCTTCCCAACAGGAAACCGTGGCGCAGGTTTCTGTCAGGCCATAACCATAGACAATACGGATACCCATCGACTGGAAAAAAACGATGATATTATCGTCCAACCGAGCACCCGCAGCCGGAAGGAAACGGACTTGTCCGCCCAACAGTGAACGCAGTTTGCCCAACACCAGTCGGTCAGCACAACGATACATCAGATTACGCCAGATACCGGGCCGTTTTCCACGCTGCTGCCGTAAAAATACCTGCCGGCCTTGAACCATCGCCCAGAGAAATAAAACTCGACGATACCAAGGAGCTTGCGCTACCTGTTCATGAATCCCGCTGTAAACCTTTTCATAGAAACGCGGCACCGCACACATGACAGTGGGTTTCACATCATTCATTGCCCGGCGTACTTGATTGGTATCGCTGAGATACACATTCTGCGCGCTGCTATGCATGATGATGAAACTCCAGACACGCTCAAATACATGGGATAACGGCAGAAAACACAAAGAAACATCGTCCTGGGTGACCGTCAACCGCTGCTCATGTGACCGTAACTGCGTCGCCAGATTCACATAATCCAGCATCACGCCTTTAGGTTCACCGGTTGTGCCAGAAGTGTAGATCAACGAAAACAGATCGCTGAGATCACGGCTATCAATACGTTGCTGTAACGCTGTTTGCCATGCAAATTCATCCGCTTGTAATTCAAACTTATGCAGATGAACAGCCATTTGGCAGCCACGCAGGCTAACCTGTTTGTCCATCACAATGATATGACGCAGTTGGGGGCAGTCACCAAACAACCCCAGCAACGTATCGAACTGCGCCTGACTACCGACAAAAATCGTGCGGATATCGGCATCATTGATGATGAATGCTGCCTGTGCCGCCGTGTTGGTGGCATAAATGGGTACACTGACGGCTCGTAAATGCAGCAGAGCCAAATCCACCAACGACCAATTGATGGAATTATGGGCAAAGATCGCTACCCGTTCCTGTACGTTGATGTCCAACGCCAATAATCCACTGGCAATCCGCTGGATATGTTGTCCGACTTGCTGCCAGGTCAGTTGTTGTTCATGTTCAGCAGCCCATTCACGAAAAACAATATGGTCGGAACGATGCGAAATTTGATGTTGGATACGGTGAACAAGATGATATGGCTGTAAATGGCAGTTATTCATGGATGCGTGCACCTGAAAACACAACAGACAGGTTACGTGATTTATCCGCAGTCTATCGTGCAACTTATACGGTTCAAAGATCTTTTCACTGCCGACACACCAGGTGAGAGACAGCAAGCCGCGCGTTGTTTAACTGGTGGGAAGAATCAGAGGTTGACATAATCTGGGGAATCAAGTACCAATAAGGCAACATTGAGATTTATTAATTTACTCGGATGACAAATCAGTATGTATAACTTCGCTCAACTACTAGGCCTACTACTACACGCATCTATGCGCGGTATGCCGGTGGGCGAAATGCAGAACTGATTTCACTTACACCTGAAAAACCCGCGCCAATGCGCGGGTTTTTTTTTTACTCGCCGGCGCTCTAAACAAACGAAACAAAAGGAACCAGACCGATGAGCCAGCAAGTCATTATTTTTGATACGACGTTGCGTGACGGTGAACAGGCACTGCAGGCCAGCCTGAGTGTGAAGGAAAAAATCCAGATAGCGATGGCGCTGGAAAGGATGAGAATTGACGTCATGGAAGTGGGTTTCCCGGTATCCTCTCCGGGTGATTTTGAATCTGTACAGACCATTGCCCGTCAAATCAAAAACAGCCGTGTCTGCGCATTAGCTCGCTGTGTAGACAAAGACATTGATGTCGCCGCTGAAGCGCTGCGCGTCGCAGAAGCATTCCGTATCCACATATTCCTGGCAACCTCTACGCTGCATATCGAATCCAAACTGCGCATGTCTTTTGAACAGGTGGTAGAAAAAGCCATTCACTCGGTGAAACGAGCGCGTAATTATACTGATGATGTCGAATTTTCCTGTGAAGATGCGGGACGTACGCCAATCGACAACCTGTGCCGTATCGTAGAAGCCGCCATTAATGCAGGTGCTAGTACCATCAATATTCCAGACACCGTCGGTTATACCACCCCAATTCAATTCGGCGGCATCATCTCTACCCTGTACAACCGCGTTCCCAACATAGACAAAGCAATTATCTCCGTACATTGTCACGACGACCTGGGTATGGCTGTCGGTAACTCTATTGCCGCAGTACAGGCCGGCGCACGTCAGGTTGAAGGCACGCTGAACGGTATTGGCGAACGTGCGGGTAACTGTGCACTGGAAGAAGTCATCATGGCGATTAAAACCCGCCCGGACATCCTGAAAGTCCACACCAATATCAATCATCAAGAAATTTATCGTACCAGTCAGATAGTCAGCCAGATTTGTAACATGCCCATTCCGGCTAACAAAGCGGTGGTGGGTGCCAATGCATTCGCACACTCTTCCGGCATTCATCAGGATGGTGTGTTGAAGAATCGTGAAAACTACGAAATCATGACGCCGGAGTCGATTGGTCTGAAAGAAGTCCAGTTGAATCTGACCTCGCGTTCCGGTCGAGCTGCCGTGAAACACCGCATGGAAGAGATGGGTTACAAAGACGGTGACTACGATATGGACAAACTGTACACCGCATTCCTGAAACTGGCCGACAAAAAAGGCCAGGTGTTCGACTATGACCTGGAGGCACTGGCCTTTATTAACAGCCAGCAGGAAACCTCCGAATTTTATCATCTGGATTATTTCAGCGTGCAATCTGGCTCCAGCGTGATGGCAACCGCCTCGGTTAAATTGGCGTGTGGTGATGACATCAAATCCGAAGCCGCTACCGGTAACGGCCCGGTAGATGCCGTCTATCAGGCAATTTACCGCATCACCGGTTATTCGATTACGCTGGTCAAATATCAATTGTCCGCCAAGGGACAAGGGAAGGATGCGCTGGGGCAGGTAGATATCGTCGTGGAATATCAGGGTCGCCGTTTCCATGGCGTTGGTCTGGCAACGGATATCGTTGAGTCCTCGGCTAATGCCATGGTTAACGTATTAAACAACATTAAGCGTGCACAACTGGTCGAAAAAGAAGTTCAACGTTTACAGCAACACAACAACAGTCAGGAAACAGTGTGATGACCAAGAATTACCATATCGCCGTCTTGCCAGGTGATGGCATCGGCCCGGAAGTCATGGCGCAAGCCTATAAGGTGCTGGATGCGGTGCGTCAGCGTTTTGGCCTACGCATCACCACCAACGAATACGACGTTGGTGGTATTGCCATTGACCGCCAGAATACGCCATTACCCCAGAGCACCATCGCCGGTTGTGAACAAGCCGACGCTATCTTGTTCGGTTCCGTAGGTGGGCCAAAATGGGAACATCTGCCACCAGCAGAACAACCTGAACGCGGCGCACTACTGCCATTGCGCAAACACTTTCGCCTGTTCAGCAACTTGCGCCCGGCACGACTGTATCAAGGACTGGAAGCGTTCTGCCCACTGCGTAGCGACATCGCCGCCAAAGGCTTCGACATTCTGTGCGTGCGCGAACTGACGGGCGGTATCTATTTCGGTCAGCCCAAAGGCCGCGAAGGCAGCGGGATGCATGAACGGGCCTTCGATACCGAGGTTTATCACCGTTTTGAAATTGAGCGCATTGCTCGCATCGCGTTTGAGTCGGCACGCAAACGCCGCAGTATCGTAACGTCTATTGACAAGGCCAATGTGCTGCAAAGCTCCATTCTGTGGCGTGAAATCGTTAGCGAAATCGCTCGTGATTATCCGGATGTACGTTTGTCTCATCTGTATATCGATAACGCCACCATGCAGTTGATTAAGGATCCATCGCAGTTTGATGTATTGTTGTGTTCCAACCTGTTCGGCGACATTCTGTCGGATGAGTGCGCCATGATCACCGGTTCCATGGGAATGCTGCCGTCGGCCAGCCTGAACGAGAACGGGTTTGGTCTGTATGAACCTGCTGGCGGTTCCGCGCCGGATATTGCGGGCAAAAATATCGCCAATCCTATTGCACAAATCCTCTCTGCCGCCTTGTTGTTACGCTACAGCCTGAACGCAGATGACGCTGCGGATGCCATTGATCAGGCCGTGAACCGGGCGTTGGCAGAAGGTTATCGCACTGGCGATCTGGCCAGTGATGGTAAAGCCGTAACTACTGATGAAATGGGCGATGCCATCGCCAGATTTGTCGCCGAGGGAGTTTAATCATGGCTAAAACCTTATATCAGAAACTGTTCGATGCTCATATCGTTCACGAAGCGCCGAATGAAACACCGCTGCTGTATATCGACCGTCATCTGGTACATGAAGTGACGTCACCCCAGGCGTTTGATGGTTTACGAGCCATGAAACGTCAGGTACGCCAGCCAGGCAAGACTTTCGCCACCATGGACCACAATGTCTCCACCCAGACGCGTGATATCAACGCCAGTGGTGACATGGCTCGTATTCAGATGCAGGAACTGATTAAAAACTGCGCCGAATTCGGTGTGCAGCTGTATGACCTGAACCACCCTTATCAAGGTATCGTGCATGTTATCGGGCCAGAACAGGGCATGACGCTGCCAGGTATGACTATCGTCTGCGGTGACTCGCATACCGCCACCCACGGCGCGTTCGGCTCACTGGCATTTGGTATCGGTACCTCTGAGGTTGAGCATGTACTGGCAACGCAAACCCTGAAGCAGGGCCGCGCCAAAACCATGAAGATTGAAGTCACCGGTAAAGCTGCACCGGGCATCACCGCCAAAGACATCGTACTGGCAATCATCGGTACAACCGGTAGTGCCGGTGGTACCGGCCACGTGGTGGAATTCTGTGGTGAAGCGATCGAAGCGCTGAGCATGGAAGGCCGCATGACACTGTGTAACATGGCGATTGAAATGGGTGCCAAAGCAGGTCTGGTTGCACCGGATGAAACCACTTTCGCCTATCTGAAAGGCCGTCAGTTCGCACCGAAAGGCAGCGACTGGGATGCCGCAGTGGCTTACTGGCGTACCCTGAAATCGGATGCCGATGCACACTTTGATCGTGTTGTGACGCTAAACGCCGCCGATATCGCACCACAGGTCACCTGGGGCACCAATCCTGGTCAGGTGATTGCCGTGAACCAGATTATTCCGGCACCGGAATCCTTTACCGATCCGGTAGAACGCGCCTCAGCAGAAAAAGCGCTGGCCTACATGGGCCTGCAATCCGGTGTAAAACTGACAGAAGTTGCTATCGACAAGGTCTTTATTGGCTCCTGCACCAACTCCCGCATTGAGGATTTACGTGCAGCCGCAGCGATTGCTAAAGGTCGTAGAGTGGCTAGTGGCGTACAGGCGATTGTGGTGCCCGGCTCCGGTCCGGTGAAAGCACAGGCGGAAGAGGAAGGCCTGGACAAGATCTTTATCGACGCCGGTTTCGAATGGCGTCTGCCCGGCTGCTCCATGTGTCTGGCCATGAATAATGACCGCCTGAATCCGGGCGAGCGCTGTGCGTCTACCAGTAACCGTAACTTTGAAGGTCGCCAGGGACGCGGCGGTCGTACTCATCTGGTCAGCCCAGCCATGGCCGCTGCCGCTGCCGTAGCCGGTCATTTTGCCGACATCCGTGAACTGAACTGAAGAGGACTGCCACATGGCTAAATTTACCCAACATATTGGTTTGGTGGTTCCGCTGGACGCCGCCAACGTCGACACGGATGCCATCATTCCAAAGCAGTTTTTACAGAAAGTAACTCGTACCGGTTTTGGACAGCATCTGTTTAACGACTGGCGTTTCCTGGATGATGCAGGCAAAGAAGCTAACCCGGATTTTGTGCTGAACAAACCGCGTTACAAAGGTGCCAGTATTTTGCTGACCCGAGAAAACTTCGGCTGTGGCTCATCTCGTGAGCATGCTCCGTGGGCACTGACCGATTACGGTTTCAAGGTGGTGATCGCACCGAGTTTCGCCGATATTTTTTACGGCAACGCATTTAACAACCAACTGCTACCGGTTACGCTGAATGAATCCGATATTGACGATCTGTTCACACTGGTGAAAAGTCAGGAAGGCATCACCTTCACTGTGGATTTGGAAGCGCAAACCGTGCAGGCCGGCGGCAAAAACTACCCGTTCGAGATTGATAGTTTCCGCCGTCACTGCATGATTAACGGGTTGGACAGTATCGGCCTGACGCTGCAACACGAAACCGATATCAGCCATTATGAACAGCATCAACCTGCATTTTTGCGTTGATAACGGGAGAAGAGAGTAAAGCATCCGCGTCAGTGATGGCGCACTTTGCGCTGACAAGAATGTACTCGCAGCGTCTTTACGATCTCGCCATTATCATTGCAATATGCATGTTGTCATCAAACCCAGCCCACCAAAGGTGGGCTTTTTTATCACTCTCGATGCGGACCTTGGCTCCAGTACGCCATAAATGTCACCGATTAGCCCATAAAAGCAGGTTTCCTGTCAGATTCAGGTTGCCATCACGATCACGGTTTTCTACCTTATTTCTGGCCTATGCTGTAGATTGTAAGCTTATTGCACACCGAGATAAGGAGGACTCATGACACGCATCATCCGGTGTTACCGCCTGAGCATCTCCGGCGATTCCCGTCCCTGGTTTAATATCGATTATCGTCTGACCAACGACTTTCCCCGTCCGTTTCATGCCTGATTCAGCCTCGCGCTGATCTTTCTGCTTTTATTTTTTTCAACAATGCCTGGCATTTTTGCCATGCCGTTGTCCTGATTTTTATTTGTCTGGAAAAATTACATGAAACGTATTCCCGAACCTTTTCGCATCAAAATGGTAGAAAACATCCGTATGACTACGCGCATCGAGCGTGAAAACGCCTTGCAGGAAGCCGGTTATAACCCGTTCCTGTTGCGCAGTGAGGATGTGTATATCGATCTGCTGACCGACTCCGGCACCGGTGCCATGAGTGACCGTCAGTGGGCAGGGCTGATGATGGGTGATGAAGCCTATGCGGGCTCGCGCAACTACTACCATTTGTGCGATCAGGTAAAAACGCTACTTGGCTACCCCTTTACTATCCCAACCCACCAGGGACGTGGCGCAGAGCAAATCCTGTTTCCTTGTCTTATCGCCAAAAAACAGCGGGAGGGCGGTGGCAAAAAGCCCATCTTTATTTCCAATTTCCATTTCGATACCACAGCCGCCCATGTGGAGCTGAACGGTGCTCGAGCCATTAATGTGGTCACGCCCAAAGCTTTTGACACCACTACCTACTATGACTGGAAAGGGGATTTTGACCTCGATCTGCTGCAAACCACCATTGAACAACACGGCCCGGAGAATGTGGTGGCGATTATCACTACCATCACCTGCAACAGTTCCGGCGGCCAGCCGGTTTCGATGAAAAACATGCGTGAGGTATACCGCATTGCCCAACAGCACCAGATTCCGGTTGTGATCGACTCCGCCCGTTTCTGTGAAAACGCCTGGTTTATCAAACAGCGGGAAGCGGGTTATGAAAACCGCTCCATCAAAGAGATCGTCCTCGAGATGTATCAGTACGGCGATATGCTGACCATGTCGGCGAAAAAAGATTCGATGGTGAATATTGGCGGATTATGTTGTTTCCGTAGTGATGAGGACTTGTTTAATGATGTCCGTATCCGCTGCGTGCCAATGGAAGGTTTCGTGACCTACGGTGGATTGGCCGGACGCGATATGGAAGCCCTGGCCATCGGTCTGGAAGAAGGTATGAATGAAGACCATCTGACTTACCGTATCGGCCAGGTGACATACCTTGGTGAACGGTTGAAAGCGGGCGGCATTCCAATTCAGTACCCGGTTGGTGGTCATGCAGTATTTGTCGATGCCAGAAAAATGCTGCCGCACATCCCGGCAGAACAATTCCCGGCACAGGCATTGAATAACGAACTTTATCTGGAAGCGGGGATTCGCAGCGTTGAGATCGGGTCACTGCTGCTGGGACGCGATCCAGATACTGGCAAACAGAAACCCTCGCCGCTGGAACTGCTACGCTTGACCATTCCACGCCGGGTTTATACTAACGACCACATGGACTATATCGCCGATTCACTGATTGCACTGAAAGAGCGGGCCACCAGCATCAGGGGGCTGACCTTTACCTACGAACCCCCGGTATTGCGTCACTTTGTCGCCCGGCTGAAACCGGTGGAATAACCCGAAAAGAGCAATAAAAAAAAGCCAGCGAAGGAATTCGCTGGCTGGTGACATGCACCATTACTCAGAATACACAGATTATTTCCATTCACACCTCTGGCTCACAACCAGCGGCGATACTCTTCTTCAGAAAGGGTTTCAATCTTCCATTGCGTGGCCTGTTGTAATAGATCCATCCGCTGCTGAACAGATAACCAACCACACCATTTCGCCTTGCAGGTTGAAAAGTAATGTTGATAGAAGCTGTACAATCGGAATGAGTCCATAATCCATCTCCTGATTTTTCACTAAATACCTTTTAGCCTTTCACTAAGTCAAAGTATCGACGTAATATAGGGAAAGATATATTGATGACTTTCAGTCGCGGAGTTCCCCTTTTATGTCGTCCACTCGCCTGCAACAACAGTTCATCAGGTTATGGCAATGCTTTCAGGGACAAACTACTGAAACTACCCTGCAGGAGTTAACCGGGGTTTTGAGCTGCTCACGCCGCCACATTCGATCCCTGCTGGGTGCCATGCAAAAACAGGGTTGGTTAATCTGGCACGCTGAAGTCGGTCGGGGGAAACGGTCAAAACTCACGTTCCTCTATACTGGCCTGGCGCTGCAACAGCAACGGGCGGAAGACCTGCTGGAGCAGGATCGTATCGATCAGTTGGTGCAACTGGTGGGCGATAAGGAAACCTTACGACAAATGCTGTTGTCACATCTGGGTCGCAGCTTCCGTCAAGGCAAGCATTTACTACGTATCGCTTATTACCGCCCGATGCGTAATCTGCTACCTGGTACTGCCTTGCGGCGTTCAGAAATGCACATAGCCCGTCAGATTTTCAGCGGACTGACCAACATAAATGAGGAAAATGGGGAACTACAACCGGATCTGGCCCACCACTGGCAGCAAATTTCGCCGTTGCACTGGCGTTTTTATTTACGCCCGGCGGTCCGTTTCCACCACGGTCGCGAGATGACCATGGACGATATCGTGACGTCTTTGAGCCGGTTAACCTCACTGCCCTTGTTTACTCACATCGACAACATCACATCTCCCACGCCTTTTGTGATCGATGTTCGACTGCATAGCGCTGATGTCTGGCTGCCGTGGCTACTGGGTAGCGCTTCAGCCATGATTGTGCCGCAGGAGTGGCGAACACTGCCGGATTTTGCTCATCAGCCTATTGGTACCGGCCCCTATGCCGTGGTGCGCAATAGTCATAGTCAGTTGAAAATCACCGCCTTTGACGACTATTTTGGCTACCGCGCCCTAATTGATGAAGTCAGTATCTGGGTATTGCCGGATACACCTGAGGTGATTTCCTGTGCAGTCCAGTTACAAAACGACGACTCTCCGAACGACAAACTGGAAAATCGGCTGGAAGAAGGGTGCTACTTTCTGCTGTTCGACCATCGCTCTTCCCTGACGTCATCACTGGAAATGCGCCGCTGGCTATGTCAGGTACTCAGCCCGGTAGCCATACTCAATCAAGCCAATAGTCTTTATCAGAGTAATTGGTCACCCGCTTACGGGCTGTTGCCACGCTGGCACCATAGTCAACTGAGCCTGTTACAGGACAAGCCTCAGGGACTGAGAGAACTGACGGTAACGTTCTACCGTGAACATCTGGAATATCAGGATCTCAGTGCCATTATGCAGAAACTGCTGGCACAACATGGTGTCACGTTAAACGTCCAAATCATCGATTATGACGATTGGTATCAAGGCAAGGGTACCAGTGATATCTGGCTCGGCAGCGCCAATTTCTATCTGCCACTGGAGTTTTCCCTGTTCGCCATGCTGTATGAACTCCCCTTATTACAACACTGCCTGGATGAGGATTTGACGCAGGATGCAAAACGCTGGCGGGAAGGTTCTCTGTCACCCACGGAGTGGAGCCAGAAGCGGGTGATAAACCACCAGATTCATCCGCTGTTCCACCACTGGCTACAGTTACAAGGGAAACGCAGTATGCGTGGTATTCGTATGAATACGCTGGGATGGTTTGATTTCAAATCCGCCTGGTTTGTGCCGCCAGAAAACTGACACGGCACTTTTCCTTATGTTACGAAGTCTTTACAATACGTCCGTTCTCAACGGGGTGCGATAAAAACCCGATGGCAGACAGCCATTGACGAACCTGGCAACCAGGTTGTCATTCCCGCCCAAACGGGGAAATTCCGTCTGCCGCCATGTCGTTTCTATCGCTGAGAAAATACCCGTCGAACCTGATCCGGTTAACACCGGCGGAGGGATTTGAGAGTGCTTCCTGCTGACTCAAAGACCTTTGCCACCCTAAACTTCAGGAGTGCAAAGTGTTGAAAAAATTATTGTCCTGTCTGTTATTGATTTCCGCCCCCGTTTTCGCAAAACCAACGCTAACGGTGTACACCTATGACTCCTTTGCCTCGGAATGGGGCCCCGGCCCGGCAGTCAAAAAAGCATTTGAAAAGAAGTGCGACTGCGAGCTGAAATTCGTGGTATTGGAAGATGGCGTCTCACTGTTAAACCGTCTGCGGATGGAAGGCAAACACACCAAGGCTGATATCGTGCTGGGGCTGGACAATAATCTGGTGCAAGCCGCCGCGCAGACCGGATTGTTCCGCCAGTCGGATATTGATACCCATGCGCTAACCGTCCCCGGCGGCTGGAAAAATACCACCTTCATTCCCTACGATTACGGCTATTTCGCCTTTGTTTACAACAAAGATACGCTGAAAAACCCGCCGAAAAGTCTGCATGAACTTATCGACAGTCCTCGACCATGGAAAGTTATCTATCAAGATCCGCGGACCAGCACGCCAGGCTTAGGTCTGCTGCTGTGGATGCAGAAAGTCTACGGCGATCAGGCACCACAGGCATGGAAAAAACTGGCCGCGAAAACCGTTACCGTCACCAAAGGCTGGAGTGAGGCCTATGGTCTGTTCCTGAAAGGCGAAGCCGATCTGGTACTGAGCTACACCACATCTCCGGCGTATCACATCATCGAGGAGAAAAAAACAAATTACGCCGCTGCCAATTTCAGTGAAGGACATTATCTGCAAGTAGAGGTAGCCGGTCAGTTGGCTTCCAGTAAACATCCTCAGTTGGCGACACGTTTCATGCAGTTTATGTTGACGCCAGCATTCCAGCAGATCATCCCCACCACCAACTGGATGTACCCGGTGATCAAGACCGAATTACCCGCAGGTTACAACGCACTGACAATCCCGGCCCACACGCTGGAATTTACACCACAGCAAGTAGCACAGCAGCGCAATAACTGGATTCAGGCATGGTTACGCGCCGTCAGCCACTAGTACCCAGTTGGCTATGGCCCGGCTTGCTGGCCACGGCATTACTGGTTACAGCAGCCGCACTGGCATTTGGAGCATTGTGGCAGCAGGCCCCGACAAACCAGTGGCTCGCACTGTGGCAGGATGATTACCTATGGCACGTCATCCGCTTCACGTTCTGGCAAGCGCTGTTGTCCGCCCTGTTTTCGACGGTACCGGCGATCTTCCTGGCGCGAGCGCTATATCGCCGCCGCTTTCCCGGCCATCGTTGGCTACTGCGTCTGTGTGCCATGACACTAGTATTGCCGGTGCTGGTGGCTGTATTCGGCATTCTCAGCGTCTACGGTCGCCAGGGATGGCTAGCGCATTTACTGGCATTGGTGGGCGTTGAATACCGTTTTTCTCCCTACGGTCTGCGAGGCATTCTGCTGGCGCACGTGTTTTTCAATCTGCCATTGGCGACCCGCCTGCTGTTACAGGCACTGGAAGGTATTGCCACCGAACAGCGACAATTGGCTACCCAATTGGGCATGCGTGGCTGGAATTACTTTCACCTGGTGGAATGGCCGTGGTTGCGCCGCCAGATTCTGCCCGCCGCTGCGCTGATTTTTATGCTCTGTTTCGCCAGTTTCGCCACTGTCCTGTCATTAGGCGGTGGGCCAGAGGCGACCACCATCGAACTGGCTATCTATCAGGCACTGAGTTTTGACTACGATCCAGCACGGGCCGCCTTGCTGGCGCTCATTCAGATAGTCTGTTGCCTTGGCCTGGTACTGCTCAGTCAGCGTTTGGGTAAATTGCTGCCGGTGGGGTACAGCCAGCAGCAACACTGGCGCGATCCACAGGATAGCTTACTGAGTCGAAGCGTTGACACGCTGTTGATTGCGGCAGCGTTACTGCTACTGTTGCCGCCGCTGTTGGCCGTTATCGCCGATGGACTCAATGCTTCACTGCTCGAGGTTCTGCGGCAACCCGTACTGTGGCAAACGCTATTCACCTCACTGCGTATCGCGCTGGCAGCGGGAGTCGTATGCGTCATACTGACCATGATGTTACTGTGGAGCAGCCGTGAGCTTAAGTTGCGCCAGCGCCTCTTTCTCGGGCAATTGATGGATCTGAGCGGAATGTTGATTCTGGCGATGCCCGGTATCGTGCTGGCGACCGGCTTTTTTCTGCTGCTCAACAATACGTTTGGATTACCGGAGTCGCCTTACGCCCTGGTCGTCATGACCAATGCCTTGATGGCAATCCCTTATGCGTTGAAAGTGCTGGAAAACCCGATGTATGACGTGGCAGAACGGTTTAATCAGCTGTGTTTATCGCTGGATATCCGTGGCTGGCAACGATTGAAAGTGGTCGAACTGCGGGCATTAAAGTTCCCCATCACACAGGCGCTGGCCTTTGCCTGTGTGCTCTCAATTGGTGATTTTGGCGTCATCGCCTTATTTGGCAACGAACAGTTCCGCACCTTGCCGTTTTATCTTTACCAGCAGATTGGCGCTTATCGCAGTGCCGACGGCGCGGTAACCGCCCTGCTCCTGTTGTTATTATGCTTTACCCTGTTCACCCTGATTGAAAAACTGGCGGGCCAACATGATCATTCTCGATAAACTTGTCTACCTCTACCAACACCTGCCAATGCGCTTTGATCTCCGGGTACAACCGGGGGAACGGATAGCTATCCTGGGCCCCAGTGGGGCAGGCAAAAGCACCCTGCTAAGTCTGATTGCCGGTTTTCTGATGGCAGACAGCGGCCAGCTACGATTGAACGGCCAGGATCACCGCACCACGCCACCGGCTAAACGGCCGGTCTCGATTCTGTTTCAGGAAAATAATCTGTTCCCCCACCTCTCACTGAAACAAAACATCGCGCTGGGCCTCAATCCCGGTCTGAAACTGAATGCACAACAACAGGAAATCCTGCGCCATATCGTACAACAGGTTGGACTGACACCGATGCTGGACCGACTTCCATCGCAGGTTTCCGGTGGTCAGCGGCAACGTGCCGCGCTGGCCCGTTGCCTGATCCGCCGGCAACCGATCTTGCTGTTGGATGAACCCTTTTCCGCACTGGACCCGGCATTACGCTATGAAATGCTGGAACTACTGGATACCGTGTGTAGTGAACGGCAACTCACTCTGCTGATGGTTTCTCATAATCTGGAAGACGCGGCCCGCATCGCCTCACGCACAGCGCTGGTGGTGGATGGACATATTTACTATGACGGCCCAACGCGTGATTTGCAGCAGGGCACAACGGAAGCGGCACGAATTCTGGGTATTTCCCTTCGTGAAAATAAATAAATGTGATCCACAACCGGTTTTTGTGTATTTCCCTCATCGGGGTAGTGTTTATTTTTCACCGGCTATGTTTATATAAATCCGTTCATTAGTAATTAACCATAAGGTTCTCCGTGAAACACACTTCCTCCACTTTCGCTCTACTAAGCACCGCGTATGACGCGGTCGTCGTCGTGCGCGTGGTGGTCGTGGTCGGCAGCGCGCCGTAACGGGTTCCGAATCCAGAAAAGATTCCCAAACCCCGCCGGCGCAAGCCGAGCGGGGTTTCTTATATCCACCCTCCCCGCTCTTTCCCTGCACCGGCTCTGATAAAGGATATGACTATGCGTTATACAGGAGCTGAGCTGATCATCCGTCTGCTGGAACAGCGAGGCATCACCACAGTAACCGGCATTCCCGGTGGTGCCGCATTGCCGTTATACGATGCGTTGGGGCAAAGTAACATTATCCGTCACGTACTGGCCCGCCATGAACAAGGGGCCGGATTTATTGCTCAAGGCATGGCTCGCGCCAGTGGTAAAGCTGCGGTTTGTATGGCTTCCAGCGGCCCAGGTGCCACCAACCTGCTGACCGCCATTGCCGATGCCAAACTCGATTCCATTCCGCTGGTATGCATTACAGGTCAGGTCTCTTCCAGCATGATTGGTACGGACGCGTTTCAGGAAGTAGATACCTATGGCATCTCCATTCCGGTAACCAAGCACAACTATCTGGTGCGGGATATCAACGAGTTGCCTCGCGTCATTGAAGATGCCTTTCGCATTGCGCAATCAGGACGACCAGGCCCGGTGTGGGTAGATATTCCCAAAGATGTGCAGACTGCCAGTATTGAGTTGGCAGAATTGCCCGCCATTCGTGCCAACGATACACCGCCGGACGTCAATCCTCAGTCTATCCGTCAGGCAGCAGCGATGATTAACGCCGCGCAACGTCCGGTGCTTTATCTGGGAGGCGGCATTATCAGCGCCGCAGCACACCGACAAGCGCGTCAACTGGCCGAACGTTCCAATCTACCCACCACCATGACCTTGATGGCGCTGGGGGCCATACCGGTAGACCATCCGCTATCATTGGGTATGCTGGGCATGCATGCAGCCCGATCAACCAATCTGATTCTACAGCAGGCAGATTTGTTAATTGTGCTGGGAGCTCGGTTTGACGATCGCGCCATCGGTAAAGCCGAACAATTCTGCCCGGATGCCAGTATCATCCACATTGATATCGATCCGGCTGAACTGGGCAAAATCCGCCAGCCGCATGTCGCACTGAACGCGGATGTCGCCCAAGCGTTGGACCAGTTACTACCGCTGATCGAATCTCAGCCACGTGAAGTCTGGCGTGGTGCGGTGCAGGCACTGCAACGAGAGTTTCCGTTCAGTATGCCCAACAGTGATGACCCGCTGAGTCACTACGGTTTAATCCGCGCCGTCGCACAGGAACTGGACGACAATGCCATTATCTCCACCGATGTGGGTCAGCATCAGATGTGGGTAGCGCAATCCTATCCATTACGCCGCCCGCGCCAGTGGCTGACCTCCGGGGGGCTGGGAACGATGGGATTTGGCCTGCCTGCCGCTATCGGCGCGGCATTGGCGGAGCCGCAGCGTACAGTGGTGTGTTTCTCTGGTGACGGCAGTTTGATGATGAATATTCAGGAAATGGCGACCACCGCGGAAGAAAATCTGAACGTAAAAATTGTACTAATGAACAACCAATCGCTGGGACTGGTGCATCAACAACAGGATATGTTCTATCAGAAACGCATTTTCGCCTCCGATTATCGCTATCAAACCAACTTTCTGGCCATTGCCGCTGGGTTCGGTTTTGCTGTCTGTGATCTGAATAGTGCCGCCGACCCACAAACCGCGCTGCGGGAAGCGTTACAGCGTCCGGGACCGGCGCTGATCCACGCCTTCATTGATGTCAATGAAAAAGTCTATCCGATGGTACCGCCGGGTGCCGCCAATATTGAGATGATTGGAGATTAAAACCATGCAAACGCCATCAACTTCAACCCAGGTTACCCTGGAAGTTGCGGTACACAACCATCCAGGTGTGATGTCCCACGTCTGCGGGCTATTTGCCCGTCGCGCCTATAATGTGGAAGGGATTATGTGTATGCCACTACCAGGTGGCAAACAGAGCCGCATCTGGTTATTGGTGCAAGAAGACCAACGATTGTCACAGATGATAAGCCAAGTGGAAAAACTCGAAGACGTATTGCAGGTACGCCGCCACGGTAACGAATGCGGGATTTTCGATCAGGTGGCAGAGTTTTACCGCTAATCAACTCGTCAGGATTTGCCACAATAGGTGGCGGTAAACCGGCATCAGCGGATGCATCCACAACTTTACCAGACTGACAACGGCAACTGCCGTTGTCAGTGGCGTAAACCAGCGCAGACGTTGCAGCGTAAAGACGTTATTGCTGTAGTCGACGCAACTGGCGCGCCACCACTGCCACAACAACCAACCTGCACCCCACACCAGAATAGCAGTAATCAGCAGTAGCCATTTGAAACTACTACTGTTTGCTTCGTGTGGAATATCAATCGCGACCCCTGCCAAGATCCCCGGCATCAGGTAAACCGGCGGCCAGGTGAGACAACCAATAATATTGGGTAACGCAAAACGCTGGGGCGCCAGCTCCAGCATGCCGGCGATCATCGGGATCAGTGGCCGCGTTGGCCCAATAAAACGCCCTATCAGCACAGTAGCAATATGGTGCTGATGCAAGGTCTTTTCTGTGCGATAGAGATAAGCCTGATGTTTTTGCAGGAAAGACCAGCGATGCAACCGTTCCCTGAAATGCCAGCCGATAAAATAGGAGATCCAATCCCCCAACAGGCAACCAATAATCCCCATTCCCCATGCGGGGTAGAGCGCCATTTTACCGCTGCCAATCAGCGCGCCCAGCGACGCCATCATCAGCGTGCCAGGAAGCAACAGACCCACCAGCGCCAAAGATTCCAGAAAAGCGACCAGCAAGACAGCCATTAACGAATACGCCAACGACTGTGTAATCAGATGTTCCAGCCAAACTTCCATAAATCGCTATATATCCGCACTTTTATAAACAAAGATAGTAGGATAATAGCAGAGGACGATATGGAAATGGCAGATAATAGAATTTCCCCATCAGTGGGTATAGCGGACCCGCAGATGGGGAAAGAGAGATAGAAAAATGGGGACAGTTATCCTCCCAGATACATTCGTTTCACTTCCGGATTGGCGAGTATCTCCTGGGCTTGTCCGTGCAGCACAATATGACCGTTCTCCAGCACATAAGCCCGGTCGGCAATTTTCAGCGCCGCAGTAGCATTCTGCTCTACCAGCAAAACAGTAATTCCTTCGCTCTGCAATTGCTTGATGGTGGAGAACAGTTCTCCCACCACCTTGGGCGCCAGACCGAGACTCGGCTCATCCAGCATCAGCAGTACCGGCTCACTCATCAGCGCACGAGCTATCGCCAGCATCTGCTGCTCACCACCGCTCATGGTGCCCGCCATCTGGCTACTACGCTCTTTCAATCGTGGAAACATCGCGTACATCTTGTCCCGCAGATAACTAAAATTGACTGGGTTGTTATATGCTCCCATACGCAGATTTTCCTCAATCGTCAGATTGGTAAAAACCTTGCGTCCTTCCGGCACCAGCGCCAGTCCTTTGCGCACAATCTGGTGTGTCGGGCTGTGGGAGATATCATCGTTGAGAAAAGTCACCACCCCCGTCGATTTCACCAAATTGATGATGCCATTAAGCGTAGAGGTTTTACCGGCCCCGTTACTGCCAATCAACGTGACAATTTCGCTGTTGTTAACCTCAATATTGATGCCTTTGAGTCCCTGGATCAAACCATAGAACACCTGAAGATCGTTGGCTTTAAGCATAATCAATGTCTCCCAGATAGGCGGCGATCACCTCCGGATTATTCACCGCTTCCTGCGGCGTACCATTGAACAGCGCTTTGCCATAATCCAGCACCATTACTCGCTCACACAGTGTATTGACGAACGACATATCGTGTTCGATCAACAACACCGTCAACCCATAGTCCGCACGCATCCTGAAAATCAACTGCGCCAACTCCGCCGTCTCTCTGGGGTTCATGCCCGCCGCAGGTTCATCCAGTAACAACAGTTTGGGCGATGTCGCCAACGCACGGGCGATCTCCACTTTACGCTGATTACCGTAACTCAAATTGGTGGACAGCGAATCGGCATATTCAGCAATACCAATATAATCCAGCAGTGCCATTACTTTTTCCCGCGCCTGTCGTTCGGCATGAAAAAACCGCCCCAACCGCAATACCGCTTCCAGAAAAGAGTAATGAATAAATCGGTCAAGACCGATCAGCACGTTTTCCACCACAGTCATGGAGGGAAACAGCCGGATATTCTGGAAAGTACGAGCTATCCCCCGATTCACTACCTGATTGGGCTTCAGTCCGGCGAGCCTTTGTTGTCCCAGCATGACGGTGCCGAGGGTGGGTTTATAGTTGGCGGTAATCACGTTGAATAACGTAGTTTTACCTGCGCCGTTAGGACCGATAAGACCAAAGATTTCCGCCGAATTGATACTGAAACTCACGTCATCGATGGCACGCAGTCCACCGAACTGCATGGTGACATTATCAACACGGAGTAGTGGATTATTTTCCATTCTGGCGCCTCCTGCGAATTTCCCAGATTTCCTGTTTACCCAGCAAACCCTCGCGGGCAAACAGCATAATCACCAGCAACACCAGTGAGAACACCACCATCCGCAGTCCTGGGTGCGACCCAAAATCCTGCCCGAAGAGTGTGAGCGGCTGGTCAAGAAAACGTAACCACTCACCACTGCCCACCACAATGATAGTGCCCAGAATCGCGCCAGTGGTGCTACCCAACCCACCAAGCACAATGATGATCAGCAGTTGGAACGTCAGCATGAAGTCAAACAGATCGGGGGAGATAATCGTCAGTAACGAAGCCAGCAACCCGCCGCCGATACCCTCGAAAAAAGCGCTGGTGGCAAAAGCGCAGGTTTTGATTTTAAACGTATTAATACCCATGGCGATGGCCGCATCCTCATCGTCACGTACCGCTTTCATCGCCCGGCCATACTTGGAATACACCAGTTGCAGAATAAACAATACCGCCACCAGTGCGATAAAACCGCACCAGTAAAGGATATGGCTCACCTGGGGGATCTCGTTCAGCCCTATTGCACCATTGGTAATCTGAGGATTATTGATGGCAAAAATTTTGATAATGAAACCGAATCCCAACGTGACGATAGCCAGATAGTCGCCCCGCACCCGGAATACCGGAAAAGAGAGACAGATTCCTACCACCGAAGAACAGATACCACTGATAATCAGCGCAGGTAAAAACGACGCGTGCAACGCCAGAATGAACGGGCTCGGCGCTGCCATTTCAAACATATCTGTTTTGGCATTCGGACTCAGTAGCAGCAATGCGGTGATATAAGCGCCTATTGCCACAAACCCATTTGGCTCCAGCGACAACTGCCCGGTGACGCCGTTGATCAGGTTATAGCTGACCGCCAGTATCATGAAAATAAAGATATTACAGAAAATACGGACGATGTAGTCACCAAACACCGTCTGTAGCAGAGAGAGCGCCAGAAAGGTCAGCGCAAATACGACAATATACCCCAATAATAGCGCGGAGGAATTCTGTGGCATTCTCATCAGAAACGGCTCCTTTCCAGTCGTTCATCACCCATAATGCCTACTGGCCTGAACAGCAGCACCAGAATCAAAAACATAAATGCAAAGGCGTCCTTGTACCCCCCTAGCTCCGGAAAAACAGCCACGGCCACCACTTCCGTAAAACCAAGGATAAACCCCCCAATCACCGCGCCGGTAACACTGCCTATCCCACCCAGTACCGCGGCGGCGAAGGCTTTCAGCCCGATCAACACCCCCATTAGCGGATCGATGGTCGGGTAACTGATGGCATAAAACACCCCACCCAGTGCCGCCAGCCCACTGCCCAGAGCAAACACGAACGCAATAATCTGGTTAGCATCAATGCCCATCAGCCGCACTGTGTTTACATCAAACGCCACTGCACGGATCGCCATACCCTGACGGGTGCGATAGAGAATGAACAGAATGATCGCCAGTAGCAGCAACGTGACCAACGGTACAATCCAGGCCACATTGGTCACGACGATACGGCCCAGTTTGACCGTCTGGCCAAAGAAAGGCGGCGCATCAAAAAAACGCGGACTGCCACCAAACACCACGTTGAACAAATTTTCCAGGAAGAAACTGACGCCGATGGCGGTGATCAACATCGAAATCTTTGATGCCTGCCGAAGCGGACGATACGCAATCTGATCGATGACAATCCCCAGTAGAGCCGAGATCAGAATGGCAAAAATAACAGCTGCCCCAAAGGGCAGCCCGAAGGAAGTGAAAGCGAACAGGGTCATGTAGGCCCCAACCATCATAATGTCGGCATGGGCAAAGTTAATCAGCCGCAGTACGCCATACACCATGGTATAACCGATGGCGATCAACGCATACATACTGCCCAAACTCATGCCATTGACCACCTGCTGCAAAAAAACGGCAAAATCCATCATGCAATCCTTTATGCCTGAGGGTTAGGGATGCACAACCGTTTTGTAAGCCAGCTGTCCGTCTTTTACTTCATTGATTACCGCATCGCGGATGGCATCGCCATTTTTCAACGTCAGTGTGCCGGTAATACCGGTGAAGTTACTGGTCGCGCGGATATTCTTGTTCACACAGACACGGTCGTGCGGGTCGCTACATTTGTTCATCGCCGCGATGATCATCTTATAGGCGTCCGCTGTCATCGCCCCCCAGGTGTGGGTCGGTTCATGATATTTATCGGTCCATGCCTTGATGAATTGCTTTCCATCCGGCGTCTGCTCTTTCGCGTTTGGTGAGTAGTAGTCGGTGGTCATCCAGCCATTCACCGCATCCTTTCCCATTTTGAAGAACACGGGGTCTGCGGCCAGGCCATCCCCACCGATCACCGGAACTTTCAGCCCCAATTGTTTAGACTGCAATGCAATCAATGCACCTTCGGTATAGTAAATGGGCATATAGATCACATCGACATGATGCGATTTAATGGTGGAAAGCTGAGCCTTGAAATCCTTACTGCCACCGGGTGCCTGCACCTCAATCGGGATAGTGCCACCATTTTTCAGGAACTGGGTACGGAATGCCTTTGCCAACCCCACCGAGTAATCATTGCTGTTGTCAAACATGATGGCCGCTGTTTTGGCTTTCAGGTCACGACTGGCCAGGTTCGCCCCCACTACGCCCTGAAAACTGTCTGAAAAACAAACGCGACTGACGTATTTTTTACCACGCGTGACGCGATCGTTGGTGGCAGTGGGAGAAACCATCGGCGTTTTGGTATCCTCCGCCATTTTAGTCATTGCCATCGTGTTGGTGGAGGTCACTTCGCCAATTACCGCATCCACCTTATCGCTGGACACCAGACGCTGCATGGCGTTGGCCGCTTCTATTTTGTCACTCTTGTCATCGATGACTACCAGCTTGATGGTGTCACCATTCTTCAGTTTAGGTTCCATGCCATTAATCAGTTCAGCGCCCTTCAGGGAAGGCTGACCATAACCACTTAACGCACCACTCAGGGGCAACACCACCCCGATTTGGACATCTGCTGCCAGAGCACTGGTCACTGCCAGTGAAGAAGAGATAACTACCGCCGCTACAGTGAATCTGAAAATATTGTTATTCATATTCGCCTCTTCAAAATAAAGATTACATTCCAATTGTGAAATGACGCTGTATACAGGGTGATAAAAGAGAGAGTTGTGTGACAGCGTTATATGCTGTGCACCATTTTACATTCAGCAATAAATATGCCAGGAATTAAAAAATAATTAATCATTTAATAATCAATAAGTAATAAAAAATACCTGTGCTATTTTCTTCTTTATTCATTGATCAACCAGCCCTCTGCACCAACGGGTTTCCCAATTGCTTTCTTATAGTGCGTGGGGAATATCCCTTTCTATAAAAAAATCAACAAATAGCGCAGACCCAGGTCTGATTATTTATTTCAGCGGGAAAATTTTTATAATTGTCTGCTTATAATTTACAGAGTTTATTTTTTTAGTGATTATTTCTAAATTATGTTTTTTCTCAATTTTTTATTCTATTGGGGTAATAAAGGTTAAATAAAAAAACATTAATAACAGATAAATAACATTCACGGTTTACCTGATTCATATTGAGAAAATAAAAACCTGGACTGACACTGTATAAATAACCATACTTTCAGATATACTCTTCTTTTCCTCCGACAAAGGGCGATAACGGTGTCTCAGGCTTGTCAGGGCTTTGTGCTTACCCGTCATTGGCAGGATACCTCCGCCGGTATTCAAGTCGAATTCTGGCTGGCTACCGAATCCGGACCACAGCAAGTACGTCTGCCATTGCAACAGGCAGTAGCTTTTATTCCGGCACAACATCAGGCACAGGCCACCGCGTTGCTGGCCGGCGAAAAACACTGGCAACTCCGGCCACTGGAACTGAAAAGTTTCCACCATGAACCCCTGCTGGGGCTGTATTGTTGCCAATACCGACAACTGCTGCGACTGGGAAAACAGCTACAGGAAGCCGGTATTACCGTATATGAAGCCGACATCCGCCCACCGGAGCGTTTTCTGATGGAGCGGTTCATCACCGCGCCGGTCTGGTTCAGCGGCGAAACTACCGCATCCGGGCTTATCGATCAGGTGAAAATGAAGCCGGATCCCACCTATCGTCCCCAACTCACCCTGGTATCTTTGGATATTGAGACCAACCGAAATGGCGAACTTTATTGCATTGGTCTGGAAGGGTGTGGGCAGCGTCAGGTATTTATGCTGGGGCCACCGAATGGCAATCCGGATGACGCAAAAGACGTTACGCTGGAGTATGTCGCCAGCCGACCGCAATTGCTGGAAAAACTCAATCAATGGATACAACACTATGACCCGGACATGATCATCGGCTGGAGTCTGGTGCAGTTTGATCTGCGGGTCTTGCAAAAACACGCTGAACGCTACCGTATTCCGCTACGGCTGGGTCGGGGAAACCGCGAACTGGAGTGGCGGGAACATGGCTATAAACAGGGACATTTTTTTGCCAGCGCGCCAGGACGGTTGATCGTCGATGGCATCGAAGCATTAAAATCCGCCACCTGGAACTTCGCCTCGTTCAGTCTGGAATTTGTAGCACAATCCTTATTGAGGGAAGGGAAAGCCATCAACAACCCCTATCAACGCATGGATGAAATCGACCAGCGCTTCGCCGAGAACAAACCCGCGCTGGCATACTACAATCTGAAAGACTGTGAACTGGTTACCCGTATTTTTGAAAAGACCCGTTTGTTACCGTTTCTGCTGGAGCGGGCCAGCGTCACCGGTCTGGCGGCAGATCGTAATGGTGGCTCAGTGGCGGCGTTCACGCACCTTTACCTGCCACGGATGCACCGCGCCGGTTTTGTCGCGCCCAATCTGGGAGAAATCGCCCCCGAGGCCAGCCCCGGCGGTTACGTGATGGACTCCCGCCCCGGCCTGTATGATTCGGTACTGGTGCTGGATTATAAAAGCCTTTATCCCTCGATTATCCGCACTTTTCTCATCGATCCAGTGGGACTGGTGGTCGGTATGCAGCAACCGGATGAACAACACGCAGTCGCCGGTTTCCGGGGAGCCTGGTTTTCACGGGATCAGCATTGTCTGCCCGCGATTGTCGATCAGATCTGGCAAGGGCGGGATGTGGCCAAACGTACCGGGAATGCCCCCTTATCCCAGGCGCTGAAAATTATCATGAATGCCTTTTATGGTGTGCTAGGCGCCAGCGGCTGCCGCTTTTTCGATCCGCGACTAGCTTCATCCATTACCTTGCGTGGTCATGAAATTATGCAGCAAACACGCATACTGGTTGAGTCCAGGGGTTATCAGGTGATTTATGGCGATACCGATTCTACCTTTGTGTGGCTTAATCGGGCCCACAGTGAAGAAGAAGCCGATGCTATTGGCAAGACACTGGTACAATACGTTAATCAATGGTGGCAACAGCATCTGAACCAGACACATGGGTTGACCAGCGCGCTGGAACTGGAGTATGAAACACACTTCTGCCGTTTTCTGATGCCCACCATCCGGGGAGCGGAGCAAGGCAGCAAAAAACGTTATGCCGGCCTGACGCACACGGCGCAGGGTGAGCAAATCGTGTTTAAAGGACTGGAAACCGTCCGATCCGACTGGACACCACTGGCGCAACAGTTCCAACAACAGCTCTATTGGCGCATTTTTCAGCGCCAATCTTATCAGGAATGGATACGGGAATATGTCAGCAAAACCCTGAACGGAGACTATGATGAACTGCTGGTTTACCGTAAACGGTTACGTCGTAATCTAAACGACTATCAACGCAATGTGCCGCCTCATGCGCGAGCCGCGAAAATGGCCGATGATTATAACCGCCGATTAGGGCGTCCATTGCAATACCAGACGGGAGGTTGGATCAGCTACGTTATGACAGTAAATGGTCCGGAGCCACTGGAAACACGGCATTCCCCACTGGATTATCAGCACTATATGGAAAAGCAGTTACAGCCGATAGCTGATGCCATCCTACCGTTCTTGCACGATGAGTTTTCCACATTGATTACCGGACAACTGGGACTATTTTAATGGCCCGAAAGACGTTTGGCAGGTGACGAACGTGTCACCATCCATTACCATAGCGCCCTTTCTGAAAGAAAACCCACGCACTGCGAGAAGGGTCGTGCCTGACGGGACGTCTGTCGCGCATGACGGGTAGTGTATTGCCCGAGATACGCCCTCCAGGCAGGCAACAAAAAGTAAGAATCACCTTACATTCTCCGACAACGATGAGTATCGAGCTTAGAATTTATGCCTTTTACACTTGGTCAACGCTGGATCAGCGATACAGAAAGCGAACTGGGATTGGGAACCGTAGTGGCAGTAGATGCCCGGATGGTTACCCTGATCTTCCCTGCCAGCGGTGAGAACCGCCTCTATTCCAGAAGTGATGCCCCGATCACCCGAGTGATGTTCAACCCTGGTGATACCATCACCGGCCATGAGGGCTGGCAACTGCGGATAGACGATATCCGCGATGAAAATGGTCTGCGTACCTATGTGGGTCGTCGACTGGATGACGATAGCCCGGTCGAGCTGCGGGAAGTTTTTCTTGATAGCAAACTCACATTCAACAAACCACAGGATCGCCTGTTCGCCGGACAGATCGATCGTATGGATCGCTTTGCATTGCGTTACCGCGCCCGCAATCATCAGCATGAGCAGGCGCTGCAACCCTGGGGTGGTCTGCGCGGGATGCGTGCCAGCCTGATTCCTCATCAGTTACATATTGCCCGTGAAGTAGGACAGCGACATGCTCCACGCGTACTACTGGCGGACGAAGTTGGTCTGGGGAAAACTATCGAAGCCGGTATGATCATTCACCAACAACTGTTAGCAGGCCGGGCTGAACGCGTACTTATCGTGGTACCGGAAACGCTGCAACATCAGTGGCTGGTAGAAATGCTCCGCCGCTTCAATCTACTGTTTTCACTGTTTGACGATGAACGCTATGCCGAAGCCAGGTTGGATAGCGACAACCCCTTTGAAACAGAGCAATTGATTATTTGTTCGCTGGGTTTTGTACAGCGCAATGCCACACGGTTTGGGCAACTACTGCATGCCCACTGGGACTTGCTGGTTGTGGATGAAGCCCACCATCTGGTCTGGAGTGAAGCGGCACCCAGCCCGGAATATCAAGCGATTGAGCATCTGGCCAGCGCTACTCCGGCGGTATTATTGCTAACGGCGACACCGGAACAGCTAGGTCAGGAGAGCCACTTTGCCCGTCTGCGACTGCTGGATCCAAACCGGTTTCACGACTATCACGAATTTATCGCCGAGCAACAGCAATATCGCCCGGTGGCCGATGCCGTCACTCTGCTATTGGCCGGTAACAAAGCCAGTTCCGCCGAACTGAACGCCTTGAGTGAGTTACTGGGCGAGCAAGACATTGAACCCTTACTGAAATCCATCAACAGCGATAGCGAAGATCGGGAACAGGCCCGCCACGAACTGATCACGATGCTGATGGATCGCCACGGCACCAGCCGCGTACTGTTCCGCAACACTCGTCAGGGAGTAAAGGGCTTCCCACAGCGGGTACTGCATCAGATTAAACTTCCGCTGCCGGCGCAATATCAAACCGCCATCAAAGTGTCCGATATCATGAACGCGGGGAAAACCCCAGAACCCCGCGCCCGGGATATGCTCTATCCGGAACAGATCTACCAGCAGTTTGAAGATGAAAATGCAACCTGGTGGAGCTTCGATCCGCGCGTGGAATGGCTGCTCAACTATCTGACCACTCACCGGGACAAAAAAGTGCTGGTGATTTGCGCTCAGGCCGCCACTGCGTTACAACTGGAACAGGTATTACGTACCCGTGAAGCTATCCGGGCCGCCGTCTTCCACGAAGGATTGTCTATTCTGGAACGTGACCGGGCCGCCGCCTATTTTGCTTCTGAAGAGGAAGGCGCGCAGGTGCTGATCTGTTCGGAAATCGGCTCAGAAGGTCGCAACTTCCAGTTTGCCAGCCATCTTGTCATGTTTGATCTCCCCTTCAACCCGGATCTGCTGGAACAGCGTATCGGGCGTCTGGACCGTATCGGTCAGACGCAAGAAATCCAGATTCTGGTGCCTTATCTGGAAAATACCGCACAAGCGTTGCTGGTACGCTGGTATCACGAAGGTCTGGATGCCTTTGAGCATACCTGCCCTACCGGACGCACCATTTATGACAGCCACTATGAACAGCTGATAACCCGGCTGACGACACCGGGTGAACCGGAAGGGCTGGAAGAGTTTATCAGCGCCTGCCGCCAGCAGCATGAAGCGCTTAAGCAGCAACTGGAACAAGGCCGTGATCGACTGTTGGAAATGCACTCCAACGGTGGTGAACAGGCGCAGGAACTGTGCCAGGCGATCGCCGAGCAGGACAACGACGTCAATCTGGTAAACTTCGCACTCAATCTGTTCGATATTATCGGGATTCATCAGGAAGACCGCAGTGACAATATGATCATACTAACGCCGTCCGATCATATGCTGGTGCCGGATTTTCCCGGACTCCCGCAGGATGGCTGCACTATCACTTTCGACCGGGAACAGGCGTTATCCCGTGAAGACGCTCAGTTCATCAGTTGGGAGCATCCGCTGATCCGCAACGGGCTGGATCTGATCCTGTCCGGGGAAACCGGAAGTTGTGCCGTTTCCCTGTTGAAGAACAAGGCGTTACCGGTAGGCACACTGCTGACGGAACTGGTCTATGTGGTAGAAGCCCAGGCACCGAAAAAACTCCAGTTAACTCGCTTTCTGCCACCGACCCCAGTACGTCTGCTGATGGATCGTAAAGGGACGAATCTGGCTGCGCAGGTGGAGTTCGAAAGTTTCAACCGTCAGTTGAATGCCGTGAATCGTCATACATCCAGCAAATTGGTAAATGCGGTACAGGCGGAAGTCCACGACATGCTGCAAAAAGCGGAGCCATTGGTAGAAGTACACGCACGCCAGCTCATTACCGATGCTCAGCACCATGCCGATCAACAGTTACGCCGTGAACTGGAACGTCTGGAAGCGCTGAAAGCGGTTAATCCCAACATCCGTGATGATGAGTTGCAGGCGCTGGAAACCCAGCGAGAACAAGTATTAAGCAACCTACAGCAGGCCAACTGGCGTCTGGATGCAATCCGTCTGGTGGTGGTTTCTCACCAGTAAATGTATTATCAGCGCGCTAAAACGATAATGCCTTTACCGCGGCTGATGATCCACCGGTTGCCGTCGGATACCCGGGCCTACCACGGGGATGAACTCATCCCCGTGTGTTCTATTATAAAACGTTGTAGCTGTCTGGAGCCTTGATGGAACCTTATAATCCCCCCGCAGATCCCTGGCTGCACATCCTGTATCAGGATCAGCACATTATGGTGGTCAACAAACCTAGCGGACTGCTATCCGTCCCTGGCCGTGCGCCGGAGCACAAAGACAGTATCATGAACCGTATTCAGGCTGATTTTCCGCAAGCCGAATCGGTGCATCGTCTGGATATGGCGACCAGTGGTGTGATGGTGGTTGCCCTGAACAAAGCGGCAGAGCGGGAACTAAAACGCCAGTTTCGCGAGCGTGAGCCAAAGAAATCCTACCTCGCCCGTGTTTGGGGAACCCTGGAACAGGATGAAGGCATGGTGGACCTCCCGTTGATTTGCGACTGGCCGAACCGCCCGAAGCAAAAAGTCTGTTTTGAACAAGGCAAGGCAGCACAAACTGAATATCAGGTACTGGCGCGCGACGACGATGGCACCACACGGGTTAAACTGATGCCTATCACCGGGCGTTCTCACCAATTACGGGTTCATATGCTGGCCTTGGGACACCCTATTCTGGGGGATGGCTTTTATGCCCATCCAGCGGCCAAAGCGTTGGCACCACGCCTGTTACTGCACGCCCAGGAATTGTGCATCACTCATCCGGCATTTCTCACTCCGATGCACTTTCGTTGTGAAGCCGATTTTTAACTTTTTTTGTCATGGGAAACACGGTGATAAAAGCATATTTCGGGGTTACTGCAAACATAAAGCCATAGCACGACATAAATCAGGGAGAGAAAAAAGAAACACCGCAGGAAACCTACTATTGAGGAAACATCACTGGTTAGGAAAATTTATTCGTTTTGAGAAATTCGTAGGCGGCTTGAATATCTTGTGCTTTGCGCTTGGCAATTTCTATCATTCGTGGCGACAACCCTTTTCCCATCATCTTGTCAGGATGGTGCTCACTCATCAGTTTTCGATAAGCCCGTTTTACCGTAGTGGCATCGTCACTACTGCGTACCCCCAGCATGCGACAGGCGCTTTCAATACTGACCCCAGGTGATGTGATGGGAGGACGCTGTCCATAGGACTGACCACGATGCTGATAAGATTTCCCATTTGACCGGGACTGATAGGCATTGTCATTCTGCCTGGACTGATGAGTCCCCCGCTCAATCGAACGCATGAACAACTCAAATTGTTCCCGGGTGACACCCAGTTCATCGGCAAACACATATAACAACCGCCGCTCACTCGGGTGCAGCGCACCATCAACAAAAGCCACCTGCAACTGAATTTCCAAAAACATCCGTACCAGATCAAAGCGGCCGATACACACATCACGCAGTTTACGCAGTCGGGTTCGCAGTGGAAACTGGCTCGCCTTGCCTTCACGAAACGCTCGCTGGGCCGAGGCTCTATCTTCACCATATAACGCCAGGCGGTCCATCATTTGGGTGGCAATCTGGATATCCGCCTCGGTAACCCGACCTTTTGACTTGGTAAGATGGCCCATTACCTGAAAAGTCGTCAGATAAAACAGTGCCTGGCGGCTGGATTGTGCAGAAAAAAAGTCGCGTCGACGGGATGAACGGACTCTGTCAAATAAATGACCCAGCAGCAGCCCCATAATCACTCCACCGATGCCGCCACTCGATACCATACCCAGTGTCAGCCCCAGCAACTTTCCCCAATACCGCATATACTCCTCAAATCCCCATGCCGTCGGTTAAAAATTGCTTTATCATACCTGTCATTTATCTTTGCTCCTAACGGCAGCTCATAGAAAACGGTGGGGATTTAACACTGGCACTACGCCAATGAGTGATATAGTCTCTGACCGTTTGCCGGCATGACGCCTTTGATGACGGAACACCTGATACCGCGTATGAAAAAAAGTCTCCCAACCTTGCTGGCCTCATTAATCTGGTCGGCGCTTTATAGTCAGAACGCTCTGGCTGATCTCGCCTCACAGTGCATGCTGGGCGTACCTGTTTATAATCGCCCGCTCGTGTCCGGCGATACCAACCAACTGCCGGTGCATATTCAAGCGGATCAAGCGCAAGCGAACTACCCCAACAATGCTATTTTCAATGGCGATGTCAATGTTGAGCAAGGGAACAGTGTTCTCAACGCCCAACAGGTGGAGTTGAATCAAACGCAAGGAGCCGGTAAAACCGAACCGATACGTACTGTGACGGCAACAGGCAACGTGCGTTACGATGATAATCAGGTCATTCTGAAAGGCCCCCGAGCCTGGTCTAACCTCAATACCAAAGACACCAACGTATATGATGGTAACTATCAAATGGTAGGCCGTCAGGGACGCGGCGATGCTGACGAAATGAAATTGCGTGATAATAATCGCTATACCATTTTGGAAAATGGCACCTTTACCTCATGTCTGCCGGGTGATGATAGCTGGAGTGTCGCCGGCTCGGAAGTGATCCATGACCGCCAAGAACAAGTTGCCGAAATCTGGAATGCCCGTTTTCGCATTGCGGGTGTTCCGGTGTTCTACAGCCCTTATTTACAGCTTCCAATAGGTGATAAACGCCGTTCGGGTTTCCTGGTCCCCAATGCAAAATACGGCAGTAGCAACGGCTTTGAGCTGATTACGCCTTATTACTGGAATATTGCACCTAACTACGACGCCACGATCACACCACATCTGCAGACCAACCGCGGGACGCAGTGGCAGACTGAGTTTCGTTATCTGACCACACCCGGTACTGGCCTGGTCGAATTCGATTGGCTACCGGACGACAAACAGTACAAGAATGATACTCAATCTGGTAAATATGCCAAAGACGGCAATGACACCCGCTGGCTGTTCTATTGGCGGCACGCTGGTGTAATGGATCAAGTCTGGCGTTTCAACGTCGACTATACCAAGGTCAGTGATCTGTACTATTTCACCGATCTGGATTCGCTGTACGGCTCCACCACCGATGGCTATGCCACACAGAAATTCAGCCTGGGTTATGCTGACCGTAACTGGAATGCCACCCTATCAACCCGGCAATACCAGATCTTCAGCAGTACCGCGAATAACGACGTCTACCGTGCCGAACCACAGCTTGATATCAATTATTACCAGAATGATATTGGGCCTTTCGATATGCATCTTTATGGGCAGGCGGTGAAATTCACCAACGTGAATCCCAGCCTTCCAGATGCTATACGTTTACATTTTGAGCCAACTCTTGATCTACCGCTTTCCAACCGATGGGGTAGCCTGGATACCGAAACCAAGTTGATGGCGACACATTATCAGCAGGATAATCTGGATAGTTATAACCAGGATAACCCTGATAATCAGTTGAAAAGTAACGTCAACCGTGTACTGCCCCAGTTCAAGGTAGATGGCAAAATGGTGTTTGAGCGGGATATGGATTGGGCGAAAGGTTATACCCAGACACTGGAACCCCGGGCACAGTACCTGTACATTCCTTACCGCAATCAGGATGATATCCGCGCCTATGACTCTACGTTGCTGCAAGACGATTACGCTGGCTTGTTCCGTGATCGTACCTATAGCGGTCTGGATCGTATCGCCTCAGCAAATCAGATAACTACCGGTGTGACAACCCGCCTGTATGATAGTGCACTAGTCGAACGCTTTAATGCGTCCATTGGAGAAATCTATTACTTTACCCCTTCCCGTACTGGCGATCACAACTCGTCACTTGATAGTAATACCGATACTGGCAGCCTGGTATGGGCCGGTGACAGTTACTGGAAATTCGCTGACAACTGGGGAGTTCGCGGAGGGTTACAATACGACGCCCGATTGGATAGCTTCACAGTAGGTGATGCAGTACTCGAATACCGCAGCGACAGCGAACGGATGTTTCAATTGAATTACCGCTACGCCAGCCCGGAATATATTCAGGCCATGCTGTCTACGACTTCCAGTTCGAGTTTCCAGCAAGAGATTTCTCAGGTCGGGGTAACCGCCAGTTGGCCGATTGCCGGACGTTGGTCAATTGTTGGCGCGTATTATTACGATACCAAAGCCAGCCAACCAGCTGACCAATTGCTAGGGTTACAGTACAGTACCTGTTGCTGGGCGGTCAATGTCGGCTATGAACGTAAAATAACGCAATGGAACAGTTCAAAAAATAGTAGTGTTTATGATAACAAAATATCGTTTAACGTTGAATTACGCGGCTTAAGTAGTGACTACAGTCTGGGCTCGCAAAAAATGCTGGGCACCGGAATTTTACCTTACCAGCGTGCTTTCTAATGTTATAAAGCTGGGAACTCTGGCCACGGTAAGCGTCTAACGCCAGTGGACATTAAACTTTTAACCCGCCCGCGCGGATGAAATGAATGGGAAAGGTATGAAGAACTGGAAAGTGCTTGTTCTCGGACTAGCTCTGAGCACGAACATTGCGTTTGCGGCACCACAAGTCATCGATAAAGTTGTTGCTGTGGTGGATAACAGTGTCGTGTTGGAAAGCGATGTCAATACGCTGCTGCAGTCAGTCAAACTGAATGCACAGGATGCAGGTCAGCAGCTACCGGATGACAGCACGCTACGTCACCAGGTACTTGAACGTCTGATTATGGATAACATCGTGTTGCAAATGGCGCAAAGAATGGGTGTCACAATAACAGACGAGCAGTTAGACCGTACCATCGCCAATATCGCTACACAAAACCATATGTCGGTTGACCAATTGCGCAGCCGTCTGGCCGAGGAAGGAATAAACTACGATATCTATCGCAGCAAGATCCGCAAAGATATGACCATTGCGGAAGTACGTAACAATGAAGTGCGTCGTCGCATCACTATTCTGCCACAGGAAGTCGATTCACTGGCAAAACAGCTTGCCAGTCAAAACGGTGGTAATACCGAGGTAAACCTCAGCCACATCCTGATTCCGCTATCGGAAAACCCAACCCAGGCACAGGTAGACAAAGCCGAAGCGTTAGCAAACAAACTGATTAAAGAAATCAAACAAGGTGCGAATTTTGGCAAGCTGGCTATTACCTACTCGGCTGGACAGCATGCACTACAAGGCGGCCAAATGGGATGGGGAAAATTACAGGAGTTGCCGACCTTGTTTGCCGAAAGCCTGATACAAGCGCAGAAAGGTCAGATTATCGGCCCTATCCGTTCTGGTGTCGGTTTCCATATCCTGCGGGTCAATGATATCCGTGGTGAAAGCAAAAATGTATCCGTCACTGAAGTACACGCCCGCCATATTCTGCTCAAAACGTCGGTTGTCATGACAGATGCACAGGCTCAGGCAAAACTTGAAGAGGTGGCTCGACAAATCAAAAGTGGCCACACCACTTTTGCCGCTCAGGCCAAATTACTTTCTCAGGATCCTGGATCCGCTAATCAGGGTGGTGATCTGGGTTGGTCATCTCCAGACATGTACGACCCGGCATTCCGCGATGCGTTGATGAATCTGAAAAAAGGCGAAATCAGCAAACCGGTGCACACCTCGTTTGGCTGGCATTTGATCCAATTGCTCGATACCCGTCAAGTGGACAAGACTGACGAGACGCTGAAAGAGCGCGCTTATCGTATGCTATTCAACCGGAAATTTGCCGAAGAAGCACAAACCTGGATGCAGGAAAAACGCGCGTCTGCTTATGTGAAAATTATCGACGGACAGAATTGATGTCTACCGAAAACAGGACAGAACGCATCGTAATTACACCCGGTGAACCCGCCGGGATTGGTCCTGATCTCATCGTTACACTGGCCCAGCAGTCATGGCCGGTTGAGCTGGTAGTGTGTGCGGATCCTGATCTGCTGCTGAGCCGTGCACTACAGTTACACCTGCCTTTGACGCTGCGTTATTATCAGCCAGATCAACCTGCGCAACCACAACTGGCGGGGACCTTGACAATACTGGCCTCGCCGACCTCGGCGACTGTCGTGGCAGGTCAGTTGAATGTACAAAACAGTGTTTATGTCGTCGACACACTACGTCGCGCTTGTGATGGTTGCCTCAATGGCGAATTTGCTGCGCTGATCACCGGGCCGGTGCATAAAGGCATCATCAATGATGCCGGTATTCCGTTTACCGGGCATACCGAATTTTTTGCTGATCGTAGTCAGTGCCAGCGAGTAGTCATGATGCTGGCAACTGATGAACTGCGCGTCGCGTTGGCGACGACGCACCTGCCGCTAAAAGATGTCTCGGCTGCGATCACCCGAGACAGTTTGCATGAAGTGATAACTATCCTGCATCACGACCTGCATACCAAATTTGGTATCGCACAACCGTCGATCTACGTGTGTGGCCTGAATCCACACGCGGGTGAAGGCGGACATATGGGACGAGAAGAACTGGAGATAATTATCCCGGCGCTGGAAGAACTACGCAGCGCTGGCATGACACTGATTGGCCCTCTGCCCGCGGATACACTATTCCAGCCTAAATACCTGCAACATGCCGATGCCGTACTATCGATGTATCATGATCAGGGGTTACCCGTTCTGAAATATCAGGGTTTTGGCCGGGCAGTGAATATTACACTAGGACTCCCGTTCATCCGTACTTCTGTCGATCACGGTACAGCCCTTGAACTGGCGGCCACCGGTGAAGCAGATCCAGGCAGCTTTCATACTGCATTAAACCTTGCCATTAAAATGATCAATAACCGTAATGAATAATCGAGTCCATCAAGGCCACTTCGCCCGTAAACGTTTCGGGCAAAACTTTTTAAGTGATCAGTTTATTATTGATAGCATTGTTTCCGCTATTCACCCCCTGCCAGGACAAGCCATTGTGGAAATTGGCCCTGGGCTCGGTGCGTTGACTGCGCCGATGGGCGAACGTTTGGAACATTTCACCGTGATTGAGCTGGACCGTGATTTGGCGGCCCGACTGGAAACACATCCAACACTGAAAGATAAGCTCACCATCATTCAGCAAGATGCCATGACGGTAGATTTTTCTGAACTGGCACAACAAGCGGGACAACCGCTGCGGGTTTTTGGTAACCTACCGTATAATATTTCAACACCATTGATGTTCCATCTGTTCGGCTATACTCAGTCTATCCTCGACATGCATTTTATGTTGCAAAAAGAGGTCGTTAACCGTCTGGTTGCCGGGCCAAACAGTAAAGCTTATGGACGACTGAGCGTAATGGCGCAGTATTATTGTCAGGTCATCCCGGTACTTGAAGTACCGCCGACCGCCTTTAAACCGGCACCAAAGGTAGATTCAGCCGTAATTCGTCTGGTACCACATACCACATCACCGTATCCGATAGTGGATACCCGGGTATTAGGACGGATCACGACTGAAGCCTTTAACCAACGACGTAAAACGTTGCGTAACAGTCTGGGAAACCTGTTTACACCAGAGCGACTGACCGAACTTGGCGTCGATCCTACTGTTCGGGCTGAAAACGTGAGCGTCGAGCAATATTGCCGGTTAGCTGGCTGGTTGGCCGAACATCCCACAGTGCAGGAATAAACTGGAGTTGTGTCGTCATGATAAACGCGCCCCGAGTTTGTATACAGGTTCAAAGCTTCTACATAGAAGCGCAATCAGAGCCTGATGAAGAACGTTTCGTATTTGCCTATACCATTACGATCCGTAATTTGGGACGTCATGAAGTCAAACTCCTGGGTCGGCATTGGTTAATCACTAATTCCAATGGCCGCCAGACAGAAGTACAAGGCGAAGGCGTGATTGGTTTACAGCCCGTCATTCAGCCCGGCGGCGAGTTCCAGTATACTAGCGGCGCCGTGTTGGAAACCCCACTGGGCACAATGGAAGGTCATTATCAAATGATTGATCACCAAGGTGATAATTTTCAGGTTCCAATTCAGGTGTTCCGTTTGGCAATACCTTCACTGATACATTAATTATGGCTACTTATCTTGTTGGCGACGTTCACGGTTGTTACGTTGAACTCAAGGCGCTATTGGCGCAAGTTTCGTTTGATCCTACACAGGACACCTTGTGGCTGACTGGCGATCTGGTCGCCCGTGGGCCTGATTCGCTGGACGTATTACGGTATGTCCGTTCTCTCGGTTCCGCAGCACGGATGGTGCTTGGTAACCACGATCTTCACCTGCTGGCGGTTTATGCCGGGATTAGCCGTAATAAACCCAAGGATCGTCTCACCGCCTTGTTATCTGCGCCTGACGTCGATGAACTGATTAACTGGCTACGCCGTCAGCCAGTATTACAGATTGACGAAGAACGTAAGCTGATCATGACGCATGCTGGCATCACTCCACAGTGGGATTTGGCAACCACCCTGATGTGTGCACGGGAAGTGGAGTCTATCCTGAGCAGTGACAGCTATCCGCTATTCCTTGATGCGATGTACGGTGATATGCCCAACCACTGGAGCCCCGAATTGAGCGGACTTTCGCGGTTGCGATTCAGTATCAACGTTTTCACCCGGATGCGTTACTGCTTTTCTGGCGGGCAGTTGGATATGCTATACAAAGAACCTCCCACTCAAGCGCCTTCCTTGCTGAAACCCTGGTTTGATATGCCAGGACCGGTTTCCAGTGAATATTCTATCGCATTCGGCCACTGGGCTTCGCTGAAAGGGAAATGGACGCCAGACGGTATTTATGCGTTGGATACTGGCTGTTGTTGGGGAGAAACCTTAACTCTGCTACGCTGGGAAGATCAGCGCTATTTTACCCAACTGTCGACTATAACTCCGGGAACCAGCGACGAAGCACTCGAAGCATCCTGAAGGCACAGAGAGGTGACGTCCTATCACCTCTCTGATAAACACGCTTTCACCAAACGAAGAACAAGCCTGTCAGCCTGATGATATGCACGTTATTATTTACGCCCCAATCACACCGCCATCTTCGCGGGTAATCATTATTACCGATGAACGGGGACGCGGGCTGTTATTGGGAAAGTGTGAATTCTTTTTTTCTCCAGGATGCTGAATGTTGACAAACAGGGTTTTATAATCTGGGGTAAAAGCAATACCAGTTAACTCACAGGATTTCGGTCCGACCATAAAACGGCGGATTTCGCCACTGTGTGGATCCCCTACTAGCATCTGGTTGTTACCCTGGCCTGCAAAGTCATCTTTATTACTGTAGTTACCATCGGTCAGAATCCACAGACGACCATCCTGGTCAAATCCCAAGCCATCAGGGCTGTTAAAGGTATTATCCGCAGTAATATTCGGCGAACCACGATTGATACCTTCTGGGTGAGCAATCGGATTACCACACAGCGCATACATATCCCAATCAAACACCTGGGCGGTGGCATCGTCTTTTTCATCCCAGCGGATTATCTGACCGTAGATATTATGCGGACGCGGGTTGGCAGCATTTACCGGCATCCCTTCATCACCACGCCGACTGTTATTAGTCAGCGTGCAATAGGCTCTTCCGTCATGCGGGTTGACCGCAATCCATTCCGGGCGGTCCATCCGGGTAGCCCCGACATGCGAGGCCGCTTTACGGGCAAAAATAACGACCTCGGCCTGACTGTGAAAACCATTTTCCGCTGTCAATCCGTTGTCACCAAACGTCAGCGCAATCCAGCGGCCGGTCCCTTTCAACGGCGTACCTGCCGCATCTCGATCAAACTGCGCGACATACAGTGTGCCATTATCCAGTAGGGTACGATTATTAGCAGGATTAGCGCTATCGACTTTGTCAGTAGAAACATATTTGTAAATGAACTCACCACGTTCATCATCTCCCATGTACACCACTAAGTGACCATTTTTGGCCACCGTCACCGCTGCATTTTCATGTTTGAAGCGCCCAAGCGCAGTCCGTTTGATGGGTGTCGAATTCGGATCCATCGGATCAATCTCAACAACCCAGCCATAACGATTGAACTCATTGGGATTTTTTGCCACATCGAAGCGATCGTCAAAATCTGACCAGTTACGTTCCGGATCCTTGACCTTCAATGAATAGCGTTTCTGCTCTGGCGTGGTCTTATAATCCGCCTGGTGAGTACCAAAATAAGTATCAAAGTTCTCTTCACAAGTCAGGTAAGTGCCCCATGGCGTTTTACCATTGGCACAATTACCAAATGTTCCCAACACCGTCATTCCTGTCGGATCGGCATCCGTCTTCAACAGGTCATGTCCCGCTGCCGGGCCGCTAAAGTGTATTTCTGTATTTGCGGTAATACGGCGGTTATAGCGCGACGGCCGCTCGACCACCCAACGCGGTGAATCTCCGATGCGTTTTACCGCCACAATGGAAACACCATGCGCCGCCTGGGATTTTCGTACATCCTCCAGGCTGACGGCTTGGGTACCACCATGGGCAAACAGATATTGCTCATTCACATATTCGTTGTTAATCGCCATCACGGCATGATGATCATCAATAGGGAAAAAGCTCATGCCATCGTTGTTGTCACCAAACTGCTTTTCCTGATCGGCAGCGGTGTTGTTACCTGCTGGATCAAAGTTTGCTGCACCGCTAACCAGCGGTTCCCCCCAAGAGATCAAGACATCTGCACGATAGCCAGGCGCAATAGCAATACTGTCTTCACTGGAAGCCACAATACCTTTAAAACCAAGCAGCTTGCTCCCTTCTGCTGGTGTATCGGCAAAGGCGAGCCGGGGTATTGACCAGACACCTCCGCCCAAAAATCCGGCCAGTCCTACCGTACCAGCGCTCCCTAACAGTAACTTGCGGCGGGAAGGATCGACCAAGCGATCAGTATTCAGGACATTAATCTTGCTTGTCATCTCTCTAGCGTCCTCTTCTTTTTCAGGCAATGGCGCAATGCTCATCATCAAATATGGGTGTGGTACAGAATGGTATTAACAATAAGGGCTAATTGTGACCTAAATGTTACATTTAGAAAGATTTAGACAACAAAAGAAAAACCCGCTTCAGTGAGCGGGTCAGACCGTTGACAAACCTATGTATAGCGTCAGAACGGTGATAATAAGGAAGAGGAGTAAAGCATCCGCGCCAGGGATGGCGCGGTTTGAGCTTACAGGGAGGTACTTGCAGCGCCTTTACGATCGTCTCATTATCGCCGCTATATAGACTTTGCCATCAAACTAAACTCACCCACTTCAGTGAGCGGGTTTAGCAAGAAAATGTCTGCAATACTTAGCGACGTTCGAGAATTTCAAAACAGTAACTGTGAGAATTATGCTCATCAGCATCATGGAATTCACTGAAAGTGGAGATCCACTCATCAGGCTCATAATCAGGGAAATGAGTGTCTCCTTCCACCTCTGCATCGATATGCGTCAGGTACAATCGATCCGCTTGAGGCAGCATCTGACGATAAATATTACCACCGCCGATCACCATCACTTCGTCTACATTACCTGCCGCAGCCAACGCGGCATCAACGGATGTCACCCAAGTCACACGGGCATCATCCACCGGATGGTTACTGACCACGATATTGCATCTTCCCGGTAACGGCTGACCAATAGAGCGGAAAGTATTGCGTCCCATAATGATGGGCTTATTCAATGTATTGCGCTTAAACCACGCCAGATCAGCAGGTAGGTGCCACGGCATGGCGTTTTCCATACCGATAACACGGTCCACTGCCAACGCAGCAATCAAACTAATTACCATGGTAAAACCAACCCTATAGGCTACAAAATTGAAGCCACTATACGGAAAGCCTGTTCATGCGTCGAGATGGTTGCTGGACCCAGAGAGAATATAAGAGTGCTCTGAACGAATCACACTCCCGGACGCTTGCGATACAGCCAGAGACCCGGCAGTGATAACCCGATAGACAGCGCACCGACAATAAAGCTGGCCTTCAGAAAATTGGTCATCAGTGTTTGCATCAGCACTTCGCTGTAGCCCAGATGAGACAGTTCGACTACCGAAATCATCGCAGTATAGGCCGGAATTCCCGGGAACATGGGAATGACCGCAGCGACGGTGAACACTTTAGGATGCGCCAGTAACCAGCGCGACCAGTGAATCCCGATGATACCGATCATGATTGACGCCAAAAACGAAGCCCACTCAATCGGTGCCCCAAAATGGATCATCAGGAAACGGGCGCCGTGTCCTAGTGCTCCAAGTAATGCACAGTAGCGCAACGCTTTTACCGGTACATTAAATACCATGGCAAAACCCAGCGCCGGAACCGCTGCCAGAATCATATCCTGCAATAACGCCCACAACAGATTCAGGACCATCCGTGAAACCCCCACACCGACATCGCCATCACCACACCGATACAAGTTGCCAGTGTCAGTAAACTGGCCATCGCCCAGCGTGCCAGACCAGTATTTATATGCCCTTTAAACATATCCGCCACGGCGTTAATCAGCGGAAAACCCGGAACCAGCAACAATACGCTGGCAGCCATCGCCACCGCTGATGAGTGCTGTAATCCAGGCAACCGCATCAATAACCCCGAGGCTGACGTTGCCACAAACGCGGTAACACAGAAGTTAATCAGCGGATTCAGATGTCGGCTGGTCAATATCTGGCGAACATACATAGCAAGACCACTGGCAATCAAGGTCACCAGAACCGCATCCCAGCCACCACCATTTAAACGACTGAAACAGCCACAGGAGAGCCCCACGATGGTTACCATCAGCCAACGTGGGTAACGCAGCGGTTTAATGTTATTGAAACGCTTATGCACACTCCCCACATCCAGCAGTTTATGTTCCGCCATGATAACCACATGTTGCACTTCGGTAACCACATGCATATTGATACCACGATCCACGTTTTTACGTGTGGAGGTCAAACAATGTCCGTCCATAATGGTTGTGAGCACAACAGCATTCGCTGAGATCGAACTTTCTACACTATCCACACCCAGCGCAACGCCTAACCGTGAGGATAATTGCTCCACGAGCATACTTTCCGCACCATGCTGTAACAACAACAGTGCACATTGAATACACAACCGGGTAACTTCCCGCTGTCGTGTGGTTTCACTTACCATGTCATTTTCCCGACCCTGATTCACTGAAACAGCCACATTATAACCATAAATAAAACAAGGCTTCTTGTTACCATATTGCGGGCAAATAGCCAATAATGATGATGCGAATAAATACCCTCGGAGGTATTATTCTTGCAATTTACCCGCTTTCTCTCGCATTACAGGATACATCATGCTTGAAATGTCGCTGTTTGTTGCAACCATTGCCACGCTGGGAATGCTGTCTCCCGGCCCGGATTTCTTTCTGGTCATTAAAAATGCGGCACGTTATCCCCGATTGGCAGCGATAGTCACCGCACTCGGCGTTATTTGCGGCGTAGCGACCCACATGGCCTATTGTGTCGCCGGGCTGGCGGTCGTTATCACCACAACCCCCTGGCTATTTGATTTGCTGAAATACGCCGGTGCCATTTACCTGATTTGGATTGGCATTCAGGCGCTGATCTCCCATGGTGGCAGCAAAATGGATCTCACCCAGTTAACACCACAACGCGTCAGCCTGAAAAAAGCCTTTTTGCAGGGATATCTCTGCAACCTGTTGAATCCAAAAGCCACTCTGTTTTTTCTTTCTGTCTTTACCCAAGTACTCAGCCTAAACTCTAGCATGGGTGAAAAACTGTGGTATGCCGCTATTATCTGGATACTGGCGGTTATCTGGTGGCCTCTGCTGGTCATCCTGATTCAGAGTGAACCGGTTCGCTACGGGCTGGCTAAAGCACAGAAAGTGGTTGATAAAGTGCTAGGAGGGATTCTGATTACCTTGGGTATCAAAGTCGCTCTAAGCTAACAGAAAAAACCAGTCAGGCTTCCTTGACTGGTTTTTTGGGTGACTACCTTGTCGTCAACTACCGAGTTTCATTACTTAAATCGGTTGCATACTGAGAAAGCAGGGACCTATTGCTTACTCAACACATTGATTATCTGAATCCCGGCTGATGCCGGGATAAATCAGCGACAGACAATGAACTGACATTAACCTTTAATCTTGGCATGCATTTCCTGTACGGAAATAACCTGCTCCGTCGGATCAGCATTGAGTGACATCGCCGTAGCAAAGCCACCGTTCATGGTCGTATCGTAGTGTACTTTGTATTGCAAAGCGCTACGGCGAATCAGCTTGGAATCCTCGATAGCCTGACGGCCAGCGGTCGTATTCACAATGTAAGTATATTCACCGTTTTTGATGCGATCCTGAATATGTGGACGACCTTCGTGCACCTTATTTACCAGACGCGGATTGATACCCGCTTCACCCAGCACAATCGCCGTACCGTGAGTCGCATCCAGCTCAAAACCGTTCTTGAGTAGCTTGGCAGCCAAATCTACCACGCGCTCCTTATCACCTTCGCGCACAGATAACAGTGCCCGCCCGGTTTTCTTCATCGGCGAATTACTGCCCAGCATGGCTTTGGCAAAGGCTTCGGCGAAAGTACGACCGACACCCATCACTTCACCGGTAGAGCGCATTTCCGGCCCCAGAATCGGGTCAACACCCGGGAATTTATTGAACGGCAGCACCACTTCTTTCACTGAGTAGTACGGTGGAATCACCTCTTTGGTTATTCCCTGATCCACCAGTGTTTGGCCGACCATCACCCGGGCCGCGATTTTCGCCAGCGGAACGCCAGTCGCTTTCGAGACAAACGGGACAGTACGTGCGGCGCGCGGGTTTACTTCAATCAGATACACTTCGTTGTTCTTCACGGCGAACTGGGCATTCATCAGCCCACGCACCGACAGTTCAAACGCCAGTTTTTCCACCTGCTGACGCATCACATCCTGAATTTCCTTGCTTAGCGTATAGGCAGGCAATGAACATGCCGAGTCACCAGAATGCACACCAGCCTGTTCAATGTGCTCCATGATGCCGCCGATCAATACGCGCTCACCGTCGCAGATAGCATCCACATCCACTTCTATCGCATCATCCAGGAAATGATCCAGCAGTACCGGTGCATCATTGGATACGTTGACTGCATTCTGGAAATAACGACGCAAGTCGATTTCGTCGTAAACAATTTCCATTGCACGACCACCCAGCACATAAGAAGGGCGAACGACCAACGGATAACCAATACCGGTCGCTTTTTCCACCGCCTGTTCAATGGTTGCTACCGTGGCATTAGCCGGCTGCTTAAGACCAAGACGGTTCACAGCCTGCTGGAAACGCTCACGGTCTTCCGCACGGTCGATGGCGTCCGGGCTGGTACCGATAATCGGTACACCCGCGGCTTCCAGCGCTCTCGCCAACTTCAGCGGGGTCTGCCCACCGTACTGCACAATAACGCCTTTCGGTTTCTCGATGCGCACGATTTCCAGCACATCTTCCAGCGTTACCGGTTCAAAATACAGACGATCAGAGGTGTCATAGTCAGTAGAAACCGTTTCCGGGTTACAGTTGACCATGATGGTTTCATAACCATCTTCACGCAGTGCCAGTGAAGCATGCACGCAGCAGTAGTCAAATTCGATGCCTTGGCCGATACGGTTCGGGCCGCCACCCAGTACCATGATTTTTTCGCGGTCCTGGTTGGGATTGGCTTCACACTCATCATCATAAGTGGAGTACAGATAAGCCGTATCAGTCGCAAATTCGGCCGCACAGGTATCCACTCGTTTATAAACCGGGTGCAGATTGTACTTATTACGTAACTTGCGAATTTCACCCTCTGCCACACCCGCCAGTTTGGCCAGACGTATGTCGGCGAAGCCTTTGCGTTTCAGCAGACGCAGGAATTCCGGCGTCAGCCCATTAGCGCCCTGCTCCGCGACCTGTTCTTCCAGACGTACCAGTTCTTCAATCTGCACCAGGAACCAACGGTCAATATTGGTCAGGTTGAAGACACCATCCACGGACATCCCTGCGCGGAATGCATCTGCCAGATACCAGATACGCTCCGCTCCGGCATCCTTCAGCTCACGGCGGATTTTAGTGAGTGCTTCAGGATCGTCCAGATCCACTTTCGGGTCAAAACCCGATACGCCGACTTCCAGCCCGCGCAATGCTTTCTGTAGTGATTCCTGCTGCGTACGCCCAATCGCCATGACTTCACCAACCGATTTCATCTGTGTGGTGAGGCGGTCATTAGCGCCAGCAAATTTTTCGAAATTAAACCGTGGGATTTTAGTCACCACGTAGTCAATTGAGGGTTCAAATGACGCCGGTGTACGACCACCGGTAATGTCATTCATCAATTCATCCAGCGTGTAACCTACCGCCAGTTTGGCGGCGATTTTGGCAATCGGAAAGCCAGTCGCTTTTGACGCCAGCGCAGAAGAACGGGAAACGCGTGGATTCATCTCGATGATGATCAGACGACCCGTTTTTGGATTCACCGCGAATTGCACGTTAGAACCGCCGGTTTCCACGCCGATTTCACGCAGTACCGCCATCGAGGCGTTACGCATGATCTGATACTCTTTATCCGTCAGTGTTTGCGCGGGTGCAACCGTGATGGAGTCACCGGTATGAATCCCCATGGGATCCAGGTTTTCAATCGAACAGACAATGATACAGTTGTCGTTTTTATCCCGCACCACTTCCATTTCATACTCTTTCCAACCGATGAGAGATTCATCGATCAACAACTCACTGGTTGGTGATAAATCCAGGCCACGGGTACAGATTTCCTCAAACTCTTCACGGTTGTAGGCAATACCGCCGCCGCTTCCCCCCATAGTAAAAGAGGGGCGAATAATACAGGGGAAACCCACATCTGCCGCCACAGCCAATGCTTCATCCATATTGTGCGCGATACCGGAACGAGCGGTTTCCAGACCAATCGACTTCATGGCGATATCGAAACGGCGACGATCTTCCGCCTTGTCGATGGCATCGGCGGTAGCACCGATCATGGTGACACTAAATTCTTCCAGCACACCACGACGTTCCAGTTCCAGCGCGCAGTTCAGTGCCGTCTGTCCCCCCATGGTTGGTAATACGGCATCCGGGCGCTCTTTTTCAATGATTTTACGCACCACTTCCCAGTGAATCGGCTCAATGTATGTCGCATCAGCCATTTCCGGGTCGGTCATGATAGTCGCGGGATTGGAGTTGACCAGAATAACGCGATACCCTTCTTCGCGCAGCGCCTTGCATGCTTGTGCGCCAGAGTAGTCAAATTCACACGCCTGACCGATAACAATCGGGCCGGCGCCAAGAATCAGGATGCTTTTAATATCTGTACGTTTTGGCATTTTCTCGCTCCTGATTATTTAGCTGAAGAACGGTAAGTCTGAATCAATTCGATAAAGTGGTCGAACAACGGCGCAGCATCATGTGGGCCGGGACTGGCTTCTGGATGCCCCTGAAAACTGAACGCTGGTTTATCGGTACGGTGAATCCCTTGCAGAGAGCCGTCGAACAAAGATTTGTGCGTTGTGCGCAAGGTGGTAGGCAAAGACGTTTCATCAACGGCAAAACCGTGGTTTTGTGCCGTGATCATAACACGATCGGCATCAAGGTCTTTCACCGGATGGTTGCCACCGTGGTGCCCGAATTTCATCTTGATCGTTTTGGCACCACTTGCCAGTGCCAGCAACTGATGGCCCAGGCAGATACCAAACACCGGGATATCAGTTTCCAGGAGGGTTTTAATCGCCCTGATAGCATAGTCACAGGGCTCCGGATCCCCAGGACCGTTAGACAGGAAAACCCCATCAGGATTCAGTTTCAGCACATCCTCAGCGGAGGTTTGTGCAGGAACCACCGTCAGACGGCAGCCACGGTCTACCAGGATACGCAGAATATTGCGCTTCACGCCATAGTCATACGCCACCACATGATAGGGCAGATCGCTATTGTCTTTTGCCGCAGGCAATTCGCCTTCCAATGTCCAACTGCCCTGCGACCAGGAATAATGTTCCCGAGTAGTGACTTCTTTTGCCAGATCCATCCCTTTCAGGCCAGGAAACGCATTGGCCTTTTCCAGTGCCAGCGCCGCATCCGGCGCATCACCCGCAATAATACAACCGTTCTGAGCACCTTTTTCACGCAGCAATCGCGTCAGTTTACGGGTGTCAATATCCGCAATAGCGACAATGTTATGGCGTTTAAGATACTCAGAAAGGTTTTCTTCACTGCGGTAGTTACTGGCAATTAGCGGTAAATCCCGGATCACTAACCCCTGGGCATGAATAGAAGAAGACTCTTCATCGCTGGCATTAGTACCAACATTACCAATATGTGGATAAGTGAGAGTAACAATCTGGCGGGAATAGGAGGGATCAGTAAGGATTTCTTGATAACCGGTCATCGACGTATTGAAGACCACTTCCCCCACTGCCGTTCCTTCTGCCCCTATGGCCCGACCGTGGAATTGGGTTCCGTCTTCCAGAACCAATAGCGCTGACTTAATCAAAACACCCTCCAAGGAATAAAAAATCATGTTACTTGCATATTAATTCAGATTTAACGACCTAAATCAATGCAAAAACCACCTGTAAGGCAAATTTTCGGCAAATTGGGCGCATTTTAATGATGGTGTGATAGCTTGTCCACTCAAACCGACTTTTTCTGTATTATTTTTACAGCTTCGGTCAAGAATATGCTTTCACATCGATAAAAACACAGATCAAGTAGCATAAGTAAACGGTTGCCAGAGAGGATAAGTCAGAATCTGAATAATAAACTACCACACTCGACCAGAAAGAGAGAATTAAGAAAAAAAACCGTCCCAAAAACCCACTAAAGTCGAATAAACAATACCATTTAAGTTTATTCATAAAGAAATGAATAAAAAAACAGATCAGATGACGAATATTAAATATTCATCATCTAAATCAAAATGATATAAGTTAATGAAGAATGATAAATATCACAAATCATCCAAACCAAGCACATCTTTCATATCAAAAAGACCATAATTATGAGAACTTAACCACAATGCTGCCCTAATAGCGCCATTTGCAAATGTCATGCGACTGGAAGCCTTATGGGTTATCTCTATACGCTCACCAATATCAGCAAACATTGCCGTGTGTTCTCCCACGATGTCCCCGGCACGCACGGTGGCGAAACCAATGCTTTTTGGGTCGCGCTCACCGGTATACCCTTCACGTGTATAAACCGCACAATCCTTTAGAGAACGCCCCAATGCACCAGCGATTGCCTCACCCATTGCCAGTGCAGTACCAGACGGAGCATCTACTTTATGTCGGTGATGCGCCTCAATAATTTCAATATCGGTGTAATCACCCATTACTTTCGCCGTTTTCTCCAGTAGCTTGAGCATGACATTAACGCCGACACTGAAATTAGCGGCAAAAACGATACCAATATCCGCCGCTGCTTGCCGGATAGCGTCTTTGCCCTGTTCATCAAAACCCGTAGTACCAATAATCATGGATTTGGCATGCTGGCGGCAAAACACCAAATGAGTAAGCGTACCTTCAGGACGAGTAAAATCGATCAGAACATCGAAATCATCCTTTATGGCATCAAGACTGCCGGAAACCGCAACATTCAGCTTTCCCAATCCCGCCAGTTCTCCGGCATCCACGCCAATCAGAGACGATCCCGGGCGCTCCAATGCGGCACCTAACACAGCACCCTTCATTTGTTCAACTGCCTGAATCAGTTGGCGGCCCATACGGCCGCCAGCACCAGCAACCGCAATACGAATTGATGCACCCTTCATATTTTCTCTCTCCTTAATAAAATTCAGCGTGACATAACATCAGGGTAACCGAGCCCCACGAACTATCACCAGCAGATTTATCACCAATAAGGAAATTATGTCAGAAATGCAGAGGAATCAGAAAAAACGATAGGGAAAGCAGGAAGGGTTTGGCTGCCGAGCCCAGAGTCCGGTTTTATCAAACCTGGTGAAAATAACGTCAGCCTATACCCGATAACGCATAATCATTCATTTTCTAGATAACATCAGCAGACGGGTTTCCCGACGGAAACTGCGATAAAAAAAGTGTCACAGCCAGCAAGTCCGCACTCCCGCCAGGGCTAAGATGGCGACGGATAAGTTCATCATCGAAAGCATACAATGCCTGACGTCCGGGCACCGACACCGCCCCGCCGCCCCACAGCAGATATTGGGCATATTGTTGGACAAACCCCAGGCCATTCATCCCCCCACGCCCCACCAGATTGGTATCATCATTCCGGGCGTACAAATGCAGTAAGGTCTGTAATAGCGCAACGTCCGATGGTACATTTTCTTTCAGCAACCGCAGGTAAGTCGGCAATGCATGCGTTCTTACGGTCAGAAAACCGGATTCAGCCTCACCTCTGGCTCCTGACAATCCATACTGTTTAAACAACCGTTCACCTTTGCTACGCGGCTCTGTATTGTTGACCAATTCCCGCTGCACCAGATTACAGCAGAATCTCGCCACCACGCCGCATAAACTGTTTTGATCCACCGGTTGCCGTAGTGCATGCAACCGCCCTGCCGCCGCACATAATAAACCAAAGGCGAAAATGGCGCCTTTGTGGGTATTCACGCCTTTCGTCGCCGAAAACATGGCCTCTTCACAGGCAAAGCCTATTGGCCTTAACATCTGTAAGATTCGTTCTACATCAATATCCGCACTAAACCACCCCATGTCGTAAAAATTAGGCATCCAGCCAATAATCGCCTCAGTGCTCCTGACAAAGAGTGCCAGATCCATATCATCATGTGCACCACAGTTACGTTTATCCACCAGACCCGGCTTGGGGGTCAGAATGACTTCATTCAGTAATGCCTGAGAAACGCAACATACGACGGTATCCCGCAAAAAATCAGGACGCTTATTCCACACCAGGCTGTCCGACGATGGAATGCATTCTTTCATTGCTGTTCTGGTTTCGTTCATAATCCTCAATCCTGCGTCTGATGGATTCTTTTAATTCCGACAAAGAATGGCGTTTCGAACGACTGCATTCATGCGCCCTATTGTCACAGATGAAACATCGGCGTCCGGGCAGTCCCAATTGTGTTCTGGAAATAAAATCGCCGTTAACATCAATTACATCCAGATTCCATAACCGCCCTAATGCATGCCGCTCTTCCAATTTCACCAATTCTGCTTTAACTTTCCGCCCCGCTGCATAAACCACCATTAAAATTTCAGGCCCTGAAGGGCGGAAGTGGGTTTCATGCCACAATATCGTCCACTGTTGCTGCTGACATAACCACTCCAGCTCCACACGCGCCACCACCGCAATCTGCCGGTAAATCGCACTGTCCTTTATCTCACCCGGAGTGACTAAGGTGATGGAAACCAATGGAGTGCCAAACCGTTTCTGTATCTGACGTTGCTGTTCGGCACGACGCTCCCGCGTATGAGCTGTCTGAATATGGGGAGCCGTGCCTCCGGTAACTGCGTGCCTTTGGTTACCACGCCACTGGTTCATTGCGATTTCACTTGCCGTATCACATCAATCACCGTCCCATTGCGATAACGAACCAATCCAACAATTCTCTTATTAAATTCAATTGGTTGTGGTTTCCCGGTCAGGGACAGTGCCTTTTGGTGCAGTTGGTCGATGGTTAACAACGGGATGCCAGCCTGAGATAATCGGTCAATAAGGTCGACACGTGATGGATTGACGGCAATACCGTGATCAGTAACCAACACATCGATATTTTCACCGGGCGTTACCGTCGTAATAACCTTCTCGACCACGGTAGGAATGCGACCGCGCACCAACGGTGCCGTAATAATGGTCAGATCGGCTCCTTCCGCCGTATCGCAGTGACCACCCGAGGCACCTCGCAGAACCCCATTCGACCCCGTCAGAACATTGACGTTAAAGTTGATGTCAATTTCCAGTGCACTCAGCATCACGATATTAAGCCGATCACAACTCGCCCCTTTCGAACAAGGATTGGCATACTGATTGGCGCTGATCTCGATATGATTGGGATTTTTGCTTAACGACAAAGCGGCGGCAGCATCAAAAGACTGGGTATCGATCAGCTTTTCAACCAGTCCTTTTTCATGCAAATCGACCATCGTGCCGGTAATGCCGCCCAGGGCAAAACTGGCAGTAATGTTTTTACGGCGCATTTTTTCTTCAAGAAAACGGCTCACCGCCAGCGAAGCGCCTCCAGTGCCGGTTTGCAAGGAGAAGCCCTGATTGAAATAGCCGGAATGCTCTATCACCCGCGCCGCAGAACGGGCAATCAATAGTTCACGCGGGTTGCTGGACATACGGATTGCTCCCGCCATGATTTTACTGGCATCCCCCACTTCATCGACCTGGACGATGAAATCCACCTGATCCTGTGCGATGCTGGCCGGATTATTCGGATAGGGAACCAACGCCTCCGTCAATAACACCACGTTACGAGCACATTCGGCGTCAACCCGGGCGTAACCCAATGATCCACAGCGTGACTTACCACTATAACCATTGGCATTACCAAATTCGTCACAGCAGGGAACCCCCAGAAATGCCACGTCGATAGCCAACTCACCGCTGCGAATCAAATGAACCCGGCCACCGTGAGAATGAAGATGCACTGGATTTTCCATTACTCCTGCCGAGATGGCCTCTCCCAATTTCCCACGTAAGCCCGATGTATAAATACGGGTGATCACACCCTTTTTTATATGCTCAATAAGCGGCCAGTGATCATCGATTAACGAACTTGATGCTAGTGTCAGATTTTTAAATCCCATACTGGCGAGGGTATCAACCACCAGATTGACGACCTTATCCCCACCACGAAACGCATGATGAAAAGAGAGGGTCATTCCATCCCGTAAACCCGATCGTATGACAGCCTGCTCTAACGAGCCACACAGCTTATGCTGTCGCTTGTGTGTCTGGTTCATTAGCTTCGAACCGCCATTGCGAACACCCTGATACATATCAAGCTGTGCCAACATAGGATACTGACAGGCAATCTGATCTTTTAATTCTCTCATTCTTATACCCTGCTTTTATTCACGAATACCGGACTCAGCTTTGGCTAATACGCGACGGGCGTGAGCAATAATGGGGCCGTCAACCATTTTCCCTTTCAGGGAAATCACACCTAACCCTCGCTGTTCCGCCTCTTCGGCGGCAGACACAATGTCATTGGCTCGACACACTTCGTCGTAAGTGGGGGCATATGCTTGATGAAGTAGCTCAATCTGCCGGGGGTTAATCAATGATTTGCCATCAAAACCCAGCCGTTTGATCTGCTCGACTTCCTGCAGGAATCCCTCTTCGTTATTGACGTCGGAATACACCACGTCATAAGCGGCGATACCTGCTGCACGGGCGGCATGTAACACCGCACATCGGGCATAGAAGAGCTCCGAGCCATCGCCACGTTCGGTCTGCATATCCATCACGTAGTCAAAAGCGGCGAGTGCAATCGCCAACATCCTGGGAGATGACCGGGCGATAGCCAACGCATTGACCACCCCTTCAGCCGACTCGATCGCGGCCATTATTTTGGTGCTGCCATGGGCTCGGTCACACTCGGCCTCAATACGTTCCAGATGCCCTTCAAGTGCCTGAATATCCTCAATACCATTGGTTTTAGGCAAACGCACCATATCCACGCCAGCTCGTACTACGGTTTCCAAATCGGTTAAACCAAACGGAGTGTCGAGGGAATTAATCCTCACCACCGTTTCGATATCCTGATACATCGGATGTTGCAGTGCATGAAAGACCAACAGCCGGGCGCTATCTTTCTCACGCAGGGCAACTGCATCTTCCAGGTCAAACATCACCGCATCCGCACCATACACAAACGAAGTACTTAACATGGCGGCATTCGAACCCGGTATAAATAACATGCTGCGACGTAGCTTCATTCCATCAGGCTCCATTGTGGTTGTTCCATCTCGGCAGCACGCATCACGGCTGTTTCAACCCGAGCCCTTAAAATGCACTCCAGCGCACCCTTATCATTAACAGTGACAGCGCCCTGAAGGACCCCCATTCGCCCCAGGGTTTCTCTGACAACACGTTCAATCTCTCCACCAAACTGCGGCATGACCACACTATCAATCGAGAGCCTCAGTTCCCGTTCGGGAATAGGTGTGATATGAACCAGAACGTCGCTTGACTCTAATGTGCCAGCCGACGCATCTTTCACTATTTGCACCACGGTTATTAACCCCCGTTATTTTTAATAAAAACGTTCTGCTTCACCTGTTTATGCTGAGGTTATTTCCTGTCGGTTAATTTTATTCATCAAGAACTGGAACGTACTGGCTGGAACAAGTGTGGATAATTTCCCGACTTCACCAATAAACAATAAACTCCTGACTTTTGAGGCAGAAACAGGCTGTCCTTTTACCTTCAGGCGTGCTAATTCAATAACTTTCAGCGGAGCCACATTATCGATAGGCTCCTGTAATATTCTTTTCATCTCACGATTATAATCTTGTGTCAGCGAGCAAAAGGGTTCCGTACCAATAAAACGGTGGGTAATCCCGAGAGCTGGTGCTAAATAACGGCGAAATAAACAAAGATCGATTTGACTATGGCAATAATTCACCTTCTTTTTGTCTTTTATAAAATAGCTGGGGAATGTCATACGAGAAATAATATAATCAGAGCCTGGATGCAGTGTGACATTAGATATGCCTTTTACTCCTTCATTTAGTAATCGCCAGCGTTCATCATAAGAAAAGTAAGAGGCATCTTCTTTTACCAGAAAAACATGTAACCAGTCACAGCGTGAGGCGGCTTGCTCAATAAGATAGCGATGCCCAAGAGTAAAAGGATTGGCATTCATCACGATACTGCCAATCCGCTTTCCCCCATGACGATGCAACCCCAACTGGCAGCAATAGCGCATTAATCGGTTAGGACTGTTTTCCATTACCGCAACTTCGTCCGCTATCTCAATCAAAGGATAAAAACCACTCTCTTTAAACAATGGAACATTTTCCGGACGAGTGAAAAGAAAGAGTGCATTTTGTTGTCGCTCATACGCCAGTAGTGTTAGCTCAGTCAATAATTTGGCGCTGATTCCCTCCCCACGGCAAAGCGGATCGACAGCTATACATTTCAATATATTTTTCGCTATTCCGCCACACGCGATAAGTTTTTCGTCCTCATGCACGACAACAAAGGTGTCAACCTGTTCATCGAGCCCCAATTCAAAGCGGCGTAGAAATACACCTATTTTTTCTACATTTTTCTTGTCGCCACTATCAACACATGAAAATGACACGTTGATATATTCATTCATAGTATCTAAATACCAGACGTTTAATTTCAAACAATGGCGAGCATTTAACCGGATAAAAAAAACACTTTTTAAGATTCAGATCACAAATGATCACTAACTTAAATATCTTTATGCTCTTTATTAACTTAATTTAAAACGCAGTAAAAAAGGAAATAAAAATAATTAAGGAAATAAAAAAAGCAACAATTATTGAACAGCATCACACTAACAACCCCGGAACTTTAATTAGCATCTATGCTCTCCAGAAAATATACCACTCTTAATAGACAGATAAGGTAGAATTGATAATGACAAACACGGTTAATTTTCCAGAAAAGGAGATCAGTGGTGCTCGGGCCATATGGTCTTTTAAAATATTCGGCATGCCATTGCCACTCTATGCATTAACACTTATCACTTTAGGTTTGTCTCATTTTACGAATACCTTGCCTAAAGACCTGGTTGGTGGCTTTGCCATCATGTTCGTTATTGGTGCCATATTTGGTGAAATAGGAAAGCGGCTCCCCTTATTCAACAAATATATTGGCGGCGCACCCGTCATGATATTTTTAGTTGCCGCATGGATGGTTTATGCCAATATTTTCACCAAAAATGAAATAGCTGCAATCAGTAATGTGATGGAGAAAAGCAACTTTCTGAACTTATTCATCTCAGTACTCATTACCGGTTCTATTCTATCCGTGAATCGTAAATTATTACTTAAATCACTGATTGGGTATATCCCCACCATTCTTGCCGGTGTATTAGGCGCAGCCATCTTTGGTATCGTCATTGGTGCCATGTTTGGTATTTCCATGGATCGTATCCTCATGTTGTATGTACTGCCTATTATGGGGGGAGGAAATGGCGCAGGTGCGGTACCTTTATCAGAAATCTATCATGAGGTGACAGGCAATTCGCGTGAAGAATACTACTCTATCGCTATTGCCATTCTGACTATTGCCAATATTTTCGCCATTGTAGCGGCTGCAGTACTTGATATTTTAGGTAAAAAATACCCCGCCATCACCGGTAACGGCGAACTGGTGCGCAAATCCAGCTTCCAGATCGACAAAGATGAAAAAGTCGGCGAGGTAACACATCAAGAAATCGTGATCGGGTTGGTACTGGCAACCTGTTGCTACCTGTTATCGTACGTATTGTCAAAATCCCTTCTCCCAGGTTTCGGCTCCATTAAAATTCATACCTTTGCCTATATGGTCCTGATTGTCGCCATCCTGAATGCCGCCAATTTTTGCTCACTGGAAATCAAAGAAGGGGCAAGACGTCTCTCTAATTTCTTTTCCAAACAAATGCTGTGGGTACTCATGGTCGGGGTTGGTGTCTGTTATACCGATCTGGGTGAGATCATTAATGCCATCACCCTGACTAACGTCATTATTGCCGCCTTCATCGTCATCGGCGCCATCATAGGTTCAGCGTTATGTGGTTGGGTTATTGGTTTCTATCCGGTAGAAGCGTCGATCACTGCGGGCCTGTGTATGGCCAACCGCGGTGGCTCCGGTGACCTGGAGGTACTGTCCGCCTGCAATCGCCTGTCACTGGTCTCTTACGCCCAAATCTCATCCCGACTCGGTGGCGGTATTGTGCTGGTGATTGCCAGCATCGTGTTTGGCTCACTGATGTAACTACCTAATACGCATGTCTTGTCGGCATGCGTATTTTTATTAACAGGACGATAAAAATGACAAATGGTGAGCTAATGCTCGAAGGTGTGTACCTCATGATATCCGGTATGGGATTCGTCATCAGTTTTCTCATCATACTGGTTTTTGCACTCGGGCTTATGTCAAAAATTATTATGCGTTTCCCCCCTGCTGAACCCATCGTACCGGGCCGCGGCATAGCGGAAAAACAACCGACAGTATCGCATAACTCCCTAAATGTGGTGATGGCCGCCGCCATACATCACTACCGCCAAACTCACCCTATCACTGAACGCTGATTTAAATTATGGAGAAGGTCATGACATTATCTGCGCGCCCGGTCGCGATTACTGACGTCGTATTGCGCGATGCACACCAGTCGTTATTTGCCACACGTTTACGTTTGGACGATATGCTCCCTATCGCCAACTTGCTGGATCGTGTGGGCTATTGGTCTGTGGAAAGTTGGGGAGGGGCAACGTTTGATTCCTGTATCCGTTTCCTTGGCGAAGATCCCTGGCAGCGCTTGCGGGAAATAAAACAGGCGATGCCGAATACCCGGCAACAAATGCTGTTAAGAGGGCAGAATATTCTTGGATACCGCCATTATTCCGACGACGTAGTGGAACGTTTTGTCGAGCGGTCCGTTGCAAATGGCATGGATGTTTTTCGTGTTTTTGACGCCATGAATGATGTTCGCAATATGCGTTGCGCCTTACAGGCAGTACACAAACAAGGAGCACACGCACAAGGCGCATTAAGCTATACCACTAGTCCGGTACATAATGAAAAAACCTGGCTATCTCTGGCAGAACAATTGGTTGAAGTCGGAGTCGATTCAATCGTCATCAAAGATATGTCTGGTATTCTCACCCCATCCACCGCCTACAGCCTGGTAAAACAACTCAAACAACGGGTGGATGTGGATATTCACCTGCATTGCCACGCGACAACCGGCATGTCAGAAATGACATTGCTCAAAGCGATTGAAGCGGGAGTTGACCACATTGATACCGCTATCTCATCAATGAGTTCCACTTATGGTCATCCCTCAACCGAGGCTATGGTTGCCGCACTCAATGACACGCCTTATGACACGGGGCTTGACCTAGCTTTGCTAGAGAAAATTTCGGCTTATTTCCGCGAAATTCGCAAGAAATACCATGCCTTCGAAGGTCAGTTAAAAGGCAGTGACAGCCGCATTCTGGTAGCTCAAGTCCCCGGTGGTATGCTCACCAATCTGGAAAGTCAGCTGAAACAGCAGAACGCCGCGGACAAACTTGATGATGTATTAGCGGAAATACCCAAAGTACGTGCGGATCTCGGCTATATCCCATTAGTTACACCGACATCACAGATTGTCGGCACCCAAGCGGTGCTAAACGTGTTAATGGGGGAACGTTATAAGAATATCGCCAAAGAGACCGCCAGCATTTTAAAAGGTGAGTACGGCTCAACACCTGCCCCCGTTAACACCGAACTACAGCAGCGGATACTGGACGGCCAGTCGCCCATCACCTGTCGCCCGGCAGATTTGCTGCCGCCAGAGATGAGCACACTGGAAAAAACCGCCCTCACGACCGCACAGGAAAAAAACATCACCTTGGCAGAGAATCCAATTGATGACGTACTGACTATCGCATTGTTCCCGCAAATCGCTTGGAAGTTTCTGGAAAACCGGCACAATCCGGCGGCCTTTGAACCCAAGCCGCAATCCGTAGACAAGATATCCCAACCGACGGTTGCCAAGACACCTGTTGCGCAGGTCACCAACGACAAAACACCCGCCACTTACACTCTGAGGGTGGATGGTAAGGATTATGTCGTACAAGTCAGTGAAGGTGGTGTTATTCAACAGGTTCAGCCAACTACGCCAACGATTGACACCACTCCCGTCAAAGCGGATGCCGAGGTTCCGGTGAAGGCACCACTGGCTGGCAATATATGGAAGGTCCTCGTCAAACCAGGGCTTCTCATTCAGAAAGGGGATGTGGTCGTTATTCTTGAAGCGATGAAAATGGAAACTGAAATCCGTGCTGCACAGTCAGGCACGGTCAGTTCAGTACAAGTTAAAGAAGGTGATGCTGTTGCGGTCGGTGACTGCATGCTGGCACTGACACTATAAGGCGATACGTTATGGAACGGATTAGTGCCCTGCTTCAGGGCATGGGGTTGATGTCCCTCTCAGCCGGCCAGGCGGTTATGATCATCATCAGTCTGCTGCTGATTTGGCTGGCTATTGCCAAAAAGTTTGAGCCGCTGTTATTGCTACCTATTGGTTTCGGTGGATTACTGGCGAATATTCCTGATGCCGGTCTGGCCATGTCGGCGCTGGAGATGGCGCTTTATAAGGCAGATCCCGTTATCATCAGCTCATTCTCGGCCAAACTGGGGTGTTTGCCAGATGTCGCGGCAATCAAGGCGCAGCTCAGCATCGCTTCACCACAACAGATACACGACATCACGCAATTCGCCTCGCTTTCTGGCTATAGCGATGGGGTGCTCTATATTTTCTATCGTACCGCCATCGCATCAGGTGTCGCGCCGCTGGTGATTTTTATGGGGGTCGGCGCAATGACAGATTTCGGACCATTGCTGGCGAATCCCAAAACATTACTGCTTGGTGCAGCGGCACAATTTGGTATTTTCGCCACAGTGTTGGGGGCATTAGGGTTAAATTTACTCGGCGTGATTAATTTTACGCTACCACAGGCAGCGGCGATCGGGATTATTGGCGGAGCAGACGGCCCCACCGCCATCTATCTTTCCAGTATCCTGGCGCCAGAGTTACTGGGCGCAATCGCCGTGGCGGCCTACTCGTATATGGCACTGGTTCCCTTAATTCAACCCCCCATCATGCGGGCTCTGACATCACCGTCCGAACGTAAAATTGAGATGATTCAGTTACGAGTAGTCAGTAAACGGGAAAAAATTCTGCTCCCGGTGATGCTGCTATTACTGGTCGCGTTAATTTTACCGGATGCCGCGCCTTTACTCGGTATGTTTTGTTTTGGCAATCTGATGCGTGAATGTGGTGTTGTGGAACGGCTGAGCGATACTGCGCAGAACGGACTGATCAATATCGTAACGATATTCCTGGGTTTGTCGGTGGGTTCTAAACTCAGTGCAGATAAATTTCTACAACCACAAACGCTGGGCATTTTACTGTTAGGTATCATTGCATTTGGTATTGGTACGGCAAGTGGCGTATTGATGGCAAAGTTACTCAATCGCTTTACTAACACCGAAATCAATCCGCTAATTGGTGCCGCCGGCGTATCCGCCGTCCCCATGGCTGCACGTGTAGCCAACAAAGTGGGGTTAGAAGCCAATTCACAAAACTTTTTATTAATGCATGCAATGGGTCCTAACGTTGCTGGCGTAATTGGCTCAGCGATAGCCGCAGGCGTGATGATTAAGTATATCCTTTCAATGTAACCTACATGGCGGCAGACACTCTGCCGTCACTTCCTTTATACATAACGATTGCATTAGTGAATTTAACAAATTAACCCCATCACATTTTACGAAAAATTAAGCACATAAAACAAAATAAAAAAATAAAATACATACAAACACATCTAACAAATAGAGTTAGACCAACCATGAAGACAACACATTTATTTAACAAAGTAAATAATAACAAAAAATGTAATTTAGAGAAAATGAAACATAACATCAATCATCTTAGCTTTAAAAGTAAGATATTTATTCTCATTTTATTTACATCGACCATCACCATTGTAACAACCGGCAGATTTATCATCGATCAAACCCGTAGTTACCTACATCAACAAGTAGGACAACGGGCGCTTGTTCAAGCAAAACAAATATCAGAAATTCCTTCTATTATTGAAGCTGTTGAATCAAAAGATATCAATAGACTTAAAGAAATTTGCTCGACATTGTATAAAAACTCCGATGCCACATTCATTACAATCGGTGATGCCGATGGAAAAAGACTTTACCATGTTGATGATGACAAAATTGGCAAACCAATGAAAGGCGGTGATAACTGGGAGGCGTTTAATGAGGGGAAGAGTTACATTTCCATAAAGCGTGGCTCATTAGGATTTTCATTACGGGGAAAATCCCCCATCTATAATACACATAATAAAATCATTGGAATTGTTTCTGTTGGATATACCTTATCGCAACTAACTATATGGTTTAATGTACAAAAAAACACATTATTATTATCGCTTACCATTACATTTTTATTGCTTGCCATCTGTGCCTGGCTTTTCTCATCGCACATAAAAAAACAGATGTTAAACATGGAGCCATTAGAGATCGCAAATTTGTTCATGCAGAAAGAGGCCATCTTCGACTCTGTTTTTGAAGGTATCATAGCCATTGATTATGAGGGCAGAATCACAGCCATAAACCAGGCAGCGGAGAATATCATTTCATTGGTTCAACCGCTAAACTCACTCCTTGGTGAGAAAATCAGTGAAGTTATATTCGATGATGACAACTTCTTCAGAAATGATAACGAAAATAAAAAAGACCAGATAATATCTTTCAATAGTATCGAAGTAATTGCCAGTAAAACTTGCGTTAATATTAACCATGAACTTTATGGATGGGTAATTAGCTTTCGGAGAAAAGATGACATCAGCTTACTTAATTTAGCACTAAATCAAGCACAATTACACAGTGAAAATCTAAGGACCATGCGCCATGAGCAAGTAAATAAAATGGCGACTCTGGCTGGTTTACTTCAAATGAAGCAATATGATAATGCATTAGATATGATTATGGGAGAATCGGCTCATCATCAAAAAACAGTTGATTATATAAACCAAACATTTAAAGAAAATCATTTAGTAGGATTATTAATTGGAAAATATAATGATGCAGAGAAGCTAGGTATAAAAGTGAAGTTTGATCCAGCCTGCGATATAGACAGCTTACCACCATCACTAAGTCATCAAGAATGGATATGCATAATAGGAAACTTACTGGATAATGCAATTCATGCCATGATGATAAATAAAGAAACATTAAAATTTGATAATATAGAACCTGCCATTGAAGTTTATATGTCGAAAAACAATAGTGAACTGGTTATTGAAGTCGCTGATTATGGCTGTGGTATCTCGGATGATATTCGAGAAAAAATATTTGATAGAGGTGTAACTACAAAAAAAAGCACGGAACACGGCATCGGACTCTATCTGGTCGACAAATATATTAGAAAAGCAAAAGGGAATATAACCATTGAAGAAAATACCCCTTACGGGACAATATTTTCATTATTCATTCCAACAGATTAAAGGGTAAAAAGATGAAGTCTATTAATATAATGATAGTAGAAGATGAAGCTGAACTAGCAGAAATATTTTCAGATTTTATTAAAGAAAATGCCAGATTCTGTGTTTCTGGAATAGCCAGTTCATTATCAGAAGCAAAGAAAATGCTGCGTATTTATAAACCCAACCTCATATTACTGGATAATTTTCTACCCGACGGTCAGGGATTAGAGCTCATCAAATACCTCATTACAGAAAAAAGTCATGCCAGAGTAATATTTATCACTTCTGATAATGACATGAAAACAATCAGTGAAGCTATACGCCTGGGCGTATTTGACTATCTGATCAAACCGATTCATCACCAAAGGCTGCAACAGACACTAGAGCGTTATAAGCGTTATCTGGGGGCATTACGTTCACAGGATCAGGCAAATCAACAACATGTAGATGCTTTATTCAAAATACAATCTAAAGAGATGATGGAATCTGGCGACATGCTTCCTAAAGGATTAGATATATGCACATTGCAAAAAGTACGGGAATTATTTGAAAGACGCGATCAGGAACACACGACCGAGACGCTGGCAAAAATTTTGGGAAGTAGTCGGACAACGGCACGACGTTATCTGGAATATGGCGTCAAAGAAAACTTACTGGAGGCGGAAATCATATACGGTAGAGTAGGACGGCCAGAACGTATATACCGGACAAAGCGACACATATAAATAAACCACCAAGAGCAGACAGACTCCGCCTGCTCTTGTAATCAGTCGACTCGCTTCACCGATATACGCAGTTCTTTAGGCACTTCAAAAACAATGTTTTCTTCACAGCCTTGCATTTCAACCGCAACCTGCCCACCCAGTGATTGTAAGCGTTTCACAACCTGCTGAACCAGAATATCCGGTGCCGAAGCGCCCGCGGTCACCCCGACACAAACCACACCCTTGAGCCATTCTTCCTTGATATCCTCAGCAAAATCAATCAGGTAAGAAGGCTTACCCACTCGCTGCGCCAACTCCGCCAGACGATTGGAATTGGAAGAGTTTTTCGACCCCACCACTAGCACCACGTCGGCTTGCGAAGCCAGACTCCTGACCGCTTCCTGACGATTAGTCGTCGCATAGCATATGTCATCTTTACGTGGGCCGATAATCAACGGGAAACGTTCACGCAATGCATCAATCACCGCAGACGTATCATCTACCGATAACGTGGTTTGCGTCATAAAGCACAGGTTGGTTTCATCCTTCACCTGCAATTTCCAGACATCTTCCGGCCCTTCAACCAGATACATTCCACCATCAGGGTTATTGTATTGCCCCATGGTGCCTTCCACTTCAGGGTGACCCGCGTGACCGATCAGAATGGCTTCCGTCCCTTTCCGACTGGAGCGAGCTACCTCCATATGCACTTTGGTCACCAGTGGACACGTGGCATCAAAAACGGTGAGATCACGGTTTTTCGCCTCGGTACGTACTGATTGAGAAACGCCATGTGCAGAAAAGATCAAAATCGCCCCATCAGGCACGTCCTCAATCTGCTCAATAAAAATTGCACCACGTTCCCGCAATCCATCCACTACATAGCGGTTATGCACAACTTCATGACGAACATAAATCGGTGCGCCATACACTTCCAGTGCCCGCTCAACAATGCTGATAGCACGATCGACGCCCGCACAGAAACCACGCGGGTTAGCTAACAATATTTTCATGACCCACCTCCTGCTGTGCGGGCGGATCAACAGCCAGAACTTCCACATCAAAAGTAACAGTATGCCCGGCCAGCGGGTGGTTGAAATCCACAGTAATGGATTCTTCTGCCACCTCACGGATAATACCCGGCATATCATCGCCACCTACGCCGCTGAACAACATGATCGTACCGACTTCAGGTACACCGGTCTGCGCAAAATCACGACGTAGGAAGAACTGAACCAAATCAGGATTCGAAGGGCCGAAAGCAGACTCCGGTGACAAGCTGAACTGACGCGTATCCCCTGCCTGTAGACCCAGCAGTTGCTGCTCCAATTCAGTCGACAGACTGTCGTCTCCCAGCCGGAACAGCGCTGGTTTACCGCTTGCACGGGTATCCTCAGCCACTGAACCCTCTTCCAGCGTCAGAGTGAAATGGACCAGCACTGCACTGTTAGCTTGCACTTGTTGTACCATGCGCTATTTATCCTTTGCACCCTTCTTCTCTGGCGAAATAAAAAAGCCTTCCAGCACAATCAGCAGAGCACCGATACAAATAGACGTATCTGCCAGATTGAAGATCGGGTAATGCCAATTATTGACATGAAAATCAATAAAATCGATAACATAACCGTGCACCAGACGATCAGAGAGATTGCCGATTGCACCGCCAATGATCAGTGCATAGGCAATATTATTCAGCTTATGACGCCCGTCTGAACGGTACATAAAGACCAATAACGTTACCGTGATTGCCAATGCGATTACGGCAAAAAGCCAACGTTGCCAGCCACCTTTATCGGCCAGAAAACTGAACGCCGCCCCCAGATTATGGGCATAAGTCAGGTTGAAAAACGGCACCAGTGATAACGACTCACCCAGTTGGAAATGGGTCATTACCCACTGCTTACTGCCGAGATCGACCACAAGAACCACCAGCGTCAGCCATAGCCAACGCAGCCCGCTTGCTCCAATTGATTTACTCATCAGACAAATTTACGCTCTTCGCCATTGCCGCCAATATTGGTCGCGCAGCGACCACAAATTTCAGGATATTCGGCATGAGTACCGATATCCAACTCATAATGCCAACAACGCGGGCACTTATCCCCTTCAGCTTTACTGAGGACAATTTTCAGGCCCGATAATTCACTCTGTTGTGCCTGTGCAGGTGCATCTTCGTAAAGTGCCACCACCGCTTTGGATGTCAGCAGGGCAAAATGCAGCTCTCTCTGCAAACGGTTCAGTTTGTCAGCTAATTCAGCATCGGCATACAACGTGACAGACGCTTCCAGCGAACCACCAATACGTTTATCGTTACGCGCTTGCTCAATCACTTTGTTCACTTCCGAACGCACTTTCAATATTTCATCCCAGAAAGCGTCATTCATGGTTTCGGCACTGTCCAATCCAAACAGGCCGTCATACCACTCTTCGGTAAAGACATACTGCGCACGTTTGCCTGGCAGATAACCCCAGATTTCATCAGCCGTAAAGGACATGATCGGAGCCATCCAACGTACCAACGCTTCAGCAATATGATACAGCGCGGTCTGACAACTACGGCGTGCCACGCTGTCACTCTGCGCGGTGTACTGGCGATCCTTGATGATATCAAGATAGAAAGAACCCATCTCAATCGAGCAGAACTGCATCAGACGTTGTACTACCCGATGGAAATCATAACTTTCATACGCTTCGACAATTTCCTTTTGTGCAGCTTGCGCGCATCCCACGGCCCAACGGTCCAGAACCACCATATCCTGCGGCTGCACCATGTGCTGTACGGGATCGAAACCATTTAGATTGGCCAGCAGGAAGCGGGCCGTGTTGCGGATACGGCGATAGGCATCAGCTGAACGTTTCAGAATTTCATCAGAAACGGCGATCTCACCCGAGTAATCAGTAGACCCGATCCACAGTCGAAGAATATCCGCACCCAGTTTGTCCATCACCGCCTGTGGGCTCACCGTATTGCCGATGGATTTCGACATCTTGCGTCCCTGACCATCCACGGTGAAACCATGAGTCAATACCTGCCGATAAGGCGCTTTGCCTTTAATCGCCGTGGAAATCATCAGTGAAGACATAAACCAGCCGCGGTGCTGGTCAGAACCTTCCAGATACATATCGGCAGCGTGACCGGCAAACTCAGGGCGCACATCCACTACCGAAGCATGTGTGGAACCGGAGTCAAACCACACGTCAAGCGTGTCAGGGACTTTCACATAATCAGCGGCTTCCGAACCCAGCAACTCGGCCGCGTCAAGATCCCACCAGGCTTGAATACCATCCTGCTCAACACGTTTGGCAACCGCCTCAATCAGCTCGCTGGTACGCGGATGCAATACTTCTGTATCCTTGTGGACAAACAGTGACATTGGTACGCCCCAGGTACGCTGACGGGAAATACACCAGTCAGGACGGTTGGCGACCATCGCTTCAATCCGCGCCTGTCCCCAATCCGGGATCCACTGCACCCCTTTGATCTCAGCCAGAGATTGTTGACGCAGTCCTTTCTGATCCATGCTGACAAACCACTGCGGCGTGGCGCGGAAAATAATGGGGGTTTTATGACGCCAGCAGCATGGATAGCTGTGTAGTAGTTTTTCTACATGCAGCAATGCGCCTTTATCACGCAGGATCTCAACTATCAGATCGTTCGCTTTAAAGACAAACTTGCCATCCAGTTCGGGGTAAGTTCCACTCAGGTAACAGCCGTTCGGCCCAACCGGGTTGGCGATTTCCAGATTGTATTTCTGGCTGATCACATAGTCGTCCGGACCGTGGCCCCCCGCAGTGTGTACCGCACCGGTACCCGCCTCCAGCGTCACATGGTCACCAAGAATAACCGGGACATCAAAGCCCATGAATGGATGCTGGAAGCGTAACAGTTCAAGATCGCTACCAGTACAATCCCCCAAAACGACCCAGTGAGTAATACCCACACGGGCCATCACATTCTCAACCAGATCAGCCGCCAGAATTAATGCCTTGCCTTCAACCTGGACCAGTTGGTAACTGAACTCCGCATTCAGCGCAATCGCACGGTTAGCGGGCAGCGTCCAAGGCGTTGTCGTCCAGATCACCAATGACAGCGGACCATCTACTTGACTAACACCAAATTTTGCCGCCACGGCCGCTGCATCAATAGCCTGGAAAGCCACATCAATAGAAGGTGACGTTTTGTCGTAATATTCCACTTCCGCTTCAGCCAGTGCAGAACCACAATCGGCACACCAGTGCACCGGTTTCGCGCCTTTATGCAAATGACCGTTATCAATGATTTTGCCGAGTGCACGGATAATATTGGCTTCAGTTTTAAAATCCATGGTCAGGTACGGATGATCCCAATCACCCAGAACCCCAAGACGGATGAAATCCTTCTTCTGCCCGGCAACTTGTTCTGCTGCATATTTCCGGCATTCCTGACGGAATTGCGCTGCACTGACTTTTTCTCCCGGTTTACCCACCAGTTGTTCAACTTTCAGCTCAATCGGCAATCCATGACAGTCCCAGCCCGGAACATAAGGCGAGTCATAACCGGAGAGTCCTTTGGACTTAACAATAATGTCTTTCAGAATCTTGTTAACTGAGTGACCAATATGAATATTGCCATTCGCATACGGAGGGCCATCGTGAAGAATAAAGGTTTTCTTACCCTTTTTGGCGCTGCGAATAATCCCGTACAAATCCTGCTCATACCAACGTTTCAGCATGTCAGGTTCGCGCTTGGCCAGATCGCCACGCATCGGGAACCCTGTTTCCGGCAAATTCAGGGTAGTCTTATAGTCACTCATTAGATTCTCGATTTCGTTTTCGGCTAGAAAAATTAAACCGGTGTCTTTAGCCCGAAGAATTCACGGGCCGCCACCACGTCATTAGCGATTTGCTGCTTAAGAATATCAATCGAAGCAAAACGCTGTTCATTACGCAATTTCTTACGCATTACTACATCTATATGTCGACCATACAGATCCAGCGTAACATCCAGCAGATGTACCTCCAACTGCTGATGCTTGTCTCCCGTTACCGTGGGACGCGTGCCAATATTGGCAACCCCGGGTAGCGGCGTTTCTCCCAGGCCATAAACGCTCACCGCATAGACACCGCTTATTGGCGATACCTGTCGTTTTAACGGTAAATTAGCGGTAGGAAAACCAATAGTTCTTCCCAGCTCATTGCCATGTACTACGCGCCCGGAAATACGGTAAGGATGCCCCAGTAGATCTTCTGCCAGGGCCAGATCGTCCTGGCTAAGTGCTTCACGCACGGCAGTACTACTGACTCTTCTGCCACCCTGGCAAAAAGTGGCGGTGCTGATAACGTCAAAACCCAGTTCAAGGCCAGCTTTCTGTAATAACAGGAAATCGCCTTCGCGACCAGCCCCGAAACGGAAGTCATCCCCTACGACCAGAAATTTCACACCCAGTTTTTCAACCAACAGGCGGGAGATGAAAGTTTGGGCATGATTGGCAGCGAAATGGGAATCAAACTTCACACATAACAGATAATCAATGCCGGCCTGAGCCAGATAATTGACCTTGTCCCGCAGGCGTGTTAGACGGGCCGGGGCTTTTTCTCCCGCAAACAGCTCCAGCGGTTGAGGTTCAAAGATCATCACCATCACCGGTAAACCACGGGCCCGCCCTTCCTGTTTAAGGTGTTCGAGCAGGATCTGGTGCCCGCGGTGGACACCATCAAAATTGCCAATAGTAAGCACACAGCCATAATGGCGTGCCTGGAGATTGTGTATACCGCGGATTAGCTGCATAACTGGCTCAAAAATGTGGAAATCGGCGGATTATACCTTGTACAGAGAGTAAGGTTAACCCGCGATTCGCGCCTTTTGTTATCTGCGCACTTTATTTCATGTGATGATAACCTGAGCATGTTCCACATTGGGCTACAATGACACCTGAAATACACCATCGGCAATAAAGGCTTTTAGTAAAGATCAGCGTGTTAACGTGAATTCCATCTGTCATAGCGAATTTATCATGTGAAAGACTGTATTCCCTGCCGTGAAGCTGTTAAAATCCTGCGCCATCACAACGTAACAAGCGCTGACGTACAAACGGCGCTTATTTGCACAAATCCATTGACAAAAGAAGGCTAAAAGGGCATATTCCCCGGCCTTTGAATTGTCCTCGATAGAATATATTTGGGAGTTGGACCTTGGCTAATATCAAATCAGCTAAGAAACGCGCCGTACAGTCTGAAAAGCGCCGCAAGCATAACGCAAGCCGTCGCTCCATGATGCGTACTTTCATCAAGAAAGTATATGCGGCGATCGCTACTGGCGATAAAGAAGCAGCACAGAAAGCGTTTAATGATATGCAACCGATTGTGGATCGTCAGGCAAGCAAAGGACTGATTCACAAAAATAAAGCCGCACGTCATAAATCTAATCTGGCCGCTCAAATCGGCGCGATGCAATAATTACACTTTCGTGATTCTTGCTAAGAAAACCGGCTCAGGCCGGTTTTTTTGTGAGCACATTTTTTGGTCGGTATAAGTTCACCCCTGAAATAATGCGGAAAAATCTTTGTTACAGACACGCTGCACCGCGGGATGCTGAATCATACGCTCCGCAAAAATGACATAGTATTCATCCTGCACATTATCCATACGGCCTATTTCGACGATATCTGCCTGCAAATAAATCTCATGGGCATACAGGGAAGGCGCAACAAAAATAGCGTCATGATGTACGCCAAATGCGGTCATCAGTGCCGCATCATCAAATTCCCCCAGAATTTCCGTTCGAATATTATTTTCATTAAACCAATTCAATAATTTACGACCCAGCATAGTTCGCCGTCCTGGGATCAACAACCGACGTTGTTCCAGACAGGCCGGAAATGGCAGTTCTGGTTTTGGCTGACGACAATAAAAGCTGACACCACACTCCCCCAGCTTGAGGGAAAACAACCCTTCCTGCTGACTGGAATCAATGGGACAATCCGACAGAATCATGTCCAGTTTATGCTGACTCAACTGTTCCAGTAACATTTCATGGGTGGATTCAAAACAACGCAGATGAATATGATCCTGTTCAGTCACCACCGTTTCCAACACCTGACTGACCAGTCGTTTCGACAATGCGTCAGCGACGCCGACATCAAACAGCAGATTTGATTCCTTGCGATAGTTAACGATATCCAACATTTCCTGACTCAGCGCAAACATCTTGTCGGCATAGCGGAACACCAATTGCCCTAGTTCGGTAGGCTCAAGACCGCGCCCTTTACGCTTGAACAACCGGCCCTGTAAACGCGCCTCCAATGTTTTAATCTGTCCGGTAATCGTCTGCGGTGTTAAAAACAGTGCCCCGGCCGCACCGGCCACCGAGCCCGCTTTACAAACATGCCAAAAATAATAGAGATGGTTAAAATTGATATGAGTCATGCTAACAATCACTCTTCTTCTGTTTTGCAATCATCAACTGACGACAATGCGCTTCTCAAGGTCATGTACCCCAGTACAGCGGCCACTAATGAAGCCAGCAAAATACCTAGCTTAGCGTACAGAATAAATGCTGAGTCACCGCCACTAAATGCCAACAACGTAATAAAAATCGACATTGTGAATCCGATACCACACAGCATGGAAACGGCCATGACCTGGCGGAAATTGACGCCTACGGGTAACTTTGCGAATCCCAGCTTTATCACTAGCCAGCTACATAGGGAAATGCCAATCGGTTTCCCAAGTAATAATCCCGCACAGATACCTACAACCAGTGGCGAAAAAAGATTCTCCAGTTCAATACCCTTCAGCCCGATACCAGCATTGGCAAAAGCAAACAACGGAATAATCAGAAAAGAAACCCAAACCTCCAATCCATGCTCCAGGGAGGTCGCTGGTGATGGTTTGCCATCAGACGCCTGCAATGGAATGAAAAAACCCACAATAACGCCAGCCAACGTAGCATGTATGCCAGATTTCAGAATGCAGACCCAAAGTACAATACCGACCAACAGATAAGCCGAGGTTTTCAGTACGTTCTGCTGGTTCATATATGTCAATACCAACACGGCTAGCAACGCCCCCGCCAATGCGGGCCAATAGATCTGGTGAGTATAGAAAATAGCAATAACGATGATTGCCCCCAGATCATCAATAATCGCCAGCGCCAGCAAAAATACCTTTAAACCAGGTGGTACGCGCTTTCCCAATAGCACCAGAATACCCACGGCAAACGCAATGTCTGTCGCGGCTGGGATTGCCCATCCGGCGCGAGTCTGGTCGTCATAGGCGTTAAACAGTAGAAATATCAATGCAGGGAACACCATACCACCGATAGCCGCTGCTACAGGTAATAACGCCTGACTACGACTTGCCAGTGTCCCGCTGATCAATTCACGCTTTACCTCAAGTCCTATCATCAGAAAAAAGATGGCCATCAGACCATCATTGATCCACAGCAATAGTGACTTATTAATCTCCAACGCCCCCAGTTTGAAAACCACCGGCAGTTCAAGGAAATATTGATATGCGGCGACAGTGAAAGACGTATTGGCCATTACCAACGCCAGTAAAGTCGCCGCAATTAAAGTCACTCCTGCTGCGGCATCCAGGCTGGTAAAACGCCGAAGTATATTAATCATGTCATTCTTCTCTCTTGGTCGGCAGAAACAGGGATAATCGCGTCTGGTATGAAGGTACAAGGTTACGTAACTTCATCTATCGATAAAAGCAGTTTTAAATTGAACTATTACTCGGGAAAACCAATGCTTCTTTCCAGAAAATAGAATGCCGGAAAACGTTTACGAAGAGATAAAAAAACCGGCTGGCTTACACCAACCGGTTTTATGTTTCATTCAACACCGATTTAACGGGTCAAATCATCAAAGAACTTTTTCACACCCTCAAAAAAGTTTTTGGAGCGCGGACTGTTCCGTTCACCAGATGGACCACCAAAACTTTCGTCCAATTCCTGTAACAGTTGTCTCTGACGCTCATTCAGCTTAACCGGGGTTTCTACCACAACACGGCACAATAAATCACCCTGAGCTCCGCCACGTACTGATTTAACGCCTTTACCACGCATTCTGAACAATTTGCCAGTCTGTGTTTCTTCTGGCACTTTTAGTTTTACACGCCCATCCAGTGTAGGGACTTCAATCTCGCCCCCCAACGCCGCCATGGCAAAATTTATTGGCACTTCACAGTATAGGTTATTATCTTCACGCTGGAAGATGGGGTGTTGCCGGACCTGTACCTGAACATACAAATCTCCGGCTGGAGCGCCGAACTCCCCTGCTTCACCCTCACCAGAAAGTCGGATCCGGTCACCAGTATCCACCCCAGCCGGAATTTTAACCGATAGTGTTTTGCTTTTCTCTACACGCCCGTGACCATGACATTTCACGCAGGGATCTTTAATGATTTTTCCACGACCATGACAATGCGGACAAGTCTGCTGAACCGTGAAAAAGCCCTGACGCATCTGAACCTGACCATTGCCATGACAAGTAGGACAGGTTACTGGCGAACTGCCGGGTTTGGCACCGCTGCCATGGCAAACATCACACTCTTCCAACGCGGGGATACGGATTTCTTTGGTGACGCCACGAACAGCCTCTTCTAGCGTCAATTCCATGTTATAACGTAAATCGGCACCACGACTTGCACGCTGACGACGATTGCCACCAAAGATATCGCCAAAAACGTCGCCAAAAATATCACCGAAATCGGCGCCATTACCACCACCGAAACCGCCACCGCCCATACCACCTTGCTCAAACGCGGCATGGCCATACTGGTCATAAGCTGCGCGTTTCTGCGCATCGGTTAAAATTTCATAAGCTTCTTTGACTTCTTTAAACTTGGCTTCAGAGCCTTTATCACCAGGATTGCGATCTGGATGATATTTCATCGCTAAACGCTTATAAGCCTTCTTGATTTCACGCTCATCGGCACTGTTGGAAACACCTAACGTCTCGTAGTAATCTTGCTTCGCCATTCTTTTGCCCTGCCCTCAACATGCGTGCACGGGCGTAGAGTTTCCCCGACGCCCGTGCTTGGTTGCCAGCAACAGTATGAGTTACCGCTACCGTGCCCGCTTAAGGGCGATTATTTCTTGTCTTTTACTTCTTCGAATTCAGCGTCGACAACATCGTCATCCTGATGAGCCGCATTGTCACCAGCACTTGCACTTGCGTCAGCACCAGCTTGTGCCTGCTGTTGCTGCGCCGCTTCCAACAGTTTGGTGGACGCCTCAGCCAGTGATTGAATCTTCGCTTCAATATCAGCCTTGTCTTCAGATTTCAAGGCACCTTCCAATGCCTTCAGAGCGTCATCAATCGCCGTCTTATCACTATCAGCCAGTTTATCACCAGACTCTTCCAGCTGTTTACGGGTACTGTGCAGCAGATGGTCACCCTGATTGCGCGCCTGTACCAATTCTTCGAACTTGCGATCTGATTCAGCATTGGCTTCTGCATCGCGTACCATGCTCTGGATCTCTTCTTCGTTCAAGCCAGAAGAGGCTTTAATCGTGATCTTCTGCTCACGACCGCTGTTCTTGTCTTTTGCCGAAACGTGCAGGATACCATCAGCATCAATGTCAAAAGTGACTTCAATCTGCGGTATACCACGCGGAGATGGCTGAATACCATCCAGATTAAATTGGCCCAGCGACTTGTTATCCTGAGCGCGCTTACGTTCCCCTTGCAGCACATGGATAGTCACTGCGGACTGATTGTCTTCTGCCGTTGAGAACACTTGACTGTGTTTGGTCGGGATAGTCGTGTTCTTCGCAATCAGCGCCGTCATCACACCACCCATTGTTTCGATCCCCAGAGACAATGGCGAAACATCCAGCAGCAACACGTCTTTCACATCACCAGCCAGAACGCCGCCCTGAACCGCAGCACCAATCGCTACCGCTTCGTCAGGGTTAACATCTTTACGCGGTTCTTTACCGAAGAAATCAGCCACTTTCTTCTGAACCATCGGCATACGGGTTTGGCCACCAACCAGGATCACATCCTGAATGTCAGAAACTGACAATCCAGCATCCTGCAATGCCACTTTCAATGGTTCCAGGGTTCGGGTAACCAAATTCTCGACCAGTGATTCCAACTTGGCGCGGGTTACTTTAATATTCAGATGTTTAGGACCAGAGGCATCCGCCGTAATGTACGGCAGATTAACATCGGTCTGCTGAGCAGAAGACAGCTCAATTTTCGCTTTTTCTGCTGCTTCTTTCAGACGCTGCATGGCCAGTGGATCATTACGCAGGTCAAAGCCCTGATCTTTTTTGAACTCATCGACCAGATAATTAATCATAAGGCTATCGAAGTCTTCACCACCCAGATGGGTATCACCATTGGTCGCCAACACTTCAAACGTTTTTTCACCGTCGACATCATCGATTTCAATGATGGAAATATCGAAGGTACCACCGCCTAGATCGTAAACCGCGATAGTACGGTTACCAACCTCTTTATCCAGGCCATAAGCCAGTGCTGCCGCCGTTGGTTCATTGATGATACGTTTTACTTCCAGACCAGCGATACGACCAGCATCTTTGGTTGCCTGACGCTGAGCATCGTTAAAGTATGCCGGAACGGTAATTACCGCTTCGGTGACAGCTTCCCCCAGGTAGTCTTCTGCCGTTTTTTTCATTTTCTTCAGCACTTCAGCTGAAATCTGCGGCGGAGCCATTTTCTGGTCTTTCACTTCCAGCCAGGCGTCACCGTTATCTGACGCAATAATTTTGTACGGCATGATATTGGTGTCACGCTGAACTTCTTCATCTTTAAAACGACGACCAATCAGACGCTTAATCGCAAACAGCGTATTTTTCGGGTTAGTCACCGCCTGACGTTTAGCCGGTTGGCCAACCAGAGTTTCACCGTCTTGCGTATAAGCAATGATTGAAGGGGTAGTACGATCACCTTCGCTGTTTTCCAGTACTTTAACCTGCGTACCATCCATAATCGCTACACAAGAGTTGGTTGTACCCAAGTCGATACCAATTATCTTACCCATCTAAACATCTCCACTAAAAAGTCATATTCGGTGTGGTAGTTCAACCTAACTATGCGGGCGAAATTCTGTTTTTCAACCACCCGGTATAGTCTTCTTAATCGGTCAAACCGTTTTGGATGAAGTTAAGATGGGGACAACAAATCACGCATCAAGGGTCAACGATGAAAAAAAAGTGGTCTTTTCCTTCTTTCTATCAAATTATTCTCAATTCGTGATGTTGTACGACTTCACCCCTCCCGTTATGATGCCGCGCTCACAAAAAAAAGAGAACAAACCAGATATGTTAATGAAAGGTAACGCCTCGGAAAACACCTTTGACAATCTGTTAAAACATCTTTGACAATCTGTTATTGAAGAGGATTTATGCATACAAATACACTGGCAAATCCTGGTCCGTTAGGACTGATGGGTTTTGGGATGACCACGGTTTTATTAAACCTGCATAACGCAGGCTTTTTCTCGCTATCTGCCATTATTTTAAGCACAGGAATCTTCTATGGCGGTATCGCCCAGATCCTGGCTGGTATGTTGGAGTATAAAAAAGGCAATACTTTCGGTGTAACTGCATTTACTTCTTATGGTGCATTTTGGCTAACACTGGTTGCCATCATCATGCTGCCAAAAATGGGTCTGGCAGAAACCAGTGATGCCAAATTCCTGGGTGTATTCCTTGGTCTATGGGGTGTTTTCACACTGTTTATGTTTTTTGGCACGCTGTGTGCCAATCGCGCATTACAATTTGTATTTGCCAGCCTGACATTACTATTCGCACTGTTGGCTATCGGTAATTTTACTGGTAACCATGGATTGATAATTTTTGCTGGTTACGAAGGGATTATCTGTGGGGCCAGTGCAATTTATCTCGCAATGGCTGAAGTGGTGAACGAACAAATGGGACGGACTATTCTGCCTATTGGTGCCCCCGCTTCCGGTACACACTGACAGATATTCTGACAAAGAAAAAAACAGGTCCGGTTACCGGGCCTGTTTTTTTACATATACAGGTCAAATACTGGCAGGCGAACTTACGTTATCCAGGCTCTCGACAATACTCTCATCCTCACTGCGGATATCATGTCGCAAATAAATGCCCAGCAATACTCCTACGCCCGACAATGCCAGTACATAGAATGCAGGAGCCAGCGGCGTCAATTTCATAATCAAGGTTACGAAAATAGGGGTTAATCCACCAAAAATAGCGTAAGCCACGTTATAGGAGAACGAAATCCCGGAGAAACGCACCTCCGCCGGGAATGCTTTGACCATCACATAGGGAACCGCACCAACAATACCAACGCTGAATCCAGCCAGCGCATAACTGACAAATAACAGGGTATGGTCTTTGGCCGCACTCGTGTAAAAAAACCAGCTACAGACCGCCAGTAACAGGCTACCGATAATAAATGTCCTACTGGCACCGAGACGATCAATAGTCAATCCGGCCGTAATACACCCTAATGCCAGAGCGATGGTTGCTAGGCTATTTGCCTGCAACGCCAGCGCGGGAGCTATGCCATGCAACTTCTGCAGATAGGTAGGGGACATCAGAATCACCACAACGATTCCCGCAGATAACATCCAAGTTAACAGCATGGAAACTACGACTGCCTTCCTGTGATTGACCACTACGGATTTTAACGGCAATTCGTCAGCTAGCTGTTTGTGTGCCTGCATTTCCATGAAAATGGGCGTTTCTTGTAGCCAACGGCGTAAATACATTGCCACCAGACCAAAGATCCCACCAATGAAGAAAGGAATGCGCCAACCCCCCATGATGATTTGTGTCGGTGACATCACGGTGTTCAGTACTGTCGCAATCAACGACCCTAGCAAGATGCCAAGCGTCAGTCCCGCAGTCAGTATGCCGCAGGCAATACCGATACGCGAACGGGGAACATGCTCGGAAACAAATACCCATGCCCCTGGCACTTCGCCGCCAATCGCCGCCCCTTGCAATACTCGCATTAGCAGCAATAGCAATGGCGCGGCAATCCCCGCTGACACATAAGTCGGCAACATCCCCATACCCAGAGTTGGCAGAGCCATCAGGAGGATACTTAGACTGAACATCTTCTTACGACCGACCAAATCGCCAAAGTGCGCCATGATGATCCCACCCAACGGTCTGGCCAGATAACCTGCTGCAAAAATACCAAAGGTTTGAACCTGACGCAGCCAGTCAGGTATATCTGCCGGGAAAAAGAGGTCACCAATCACGGCAGCAAAAAAGACGAAAATGATGAAATCGTAAAACTCCAGGGCTCCGCCTAATGCAGCCAGAGAAAGGGTTTTGTAGTCCTGCCGGTTTAACCGACGATGCTGTTCGTAGTGCATAAATTACCGCGCGATACCAGAGAGTCAGAGATAAAAAACAGACACAAGTGTAAACAAGAAATTACTATACCGGCAAAAATTTGATACACCAGCAAAGCTGAATCTTATGTTTGAAATTCTCTAACTTCAGTTTTTTATTTCACGAATAGCATTTTTAGGACGGAAAGCTGCTACGACATTGGGATCAGTGTCGATATATGGACCTTCCAATAATTGTATGCAGTAGGGAATACTGGCAAAAATTCCTGCGACAACCACGCGACCGGTTTCATCTTTCAGGCCGGTCAGGGTTTCACGAATCGATTTCGGCTGTCCCGGCAAATTCAGTATTAATGCCTGTTTACGGATTACCCCCACCTGACGGGACAAGATGGCTGTCGGTACAAACCGCAAGCTTATTTGACGCATTTGCTCACCAAACCCAGGCATTTCACGATCGGCAACAGCCAATGTGGCATCGGGAGTCACATCACGTCGGGCAGGCCCGGTTCCTCCGGTGGTCAGCACCAGATGGCACCCACACTCATCCACCAATTCACATAAGACTTGTTCAATCAGCGATTGCTCGTCCGGAACCAAACGGGTTTCCACTTCAAACGCGGTTGTCAGGGCGTCCGTCAGCCATTCCTGTAAAGCAGGTATCCCTTTATCTTGATAGACACCAGTGGATGCTCTGTCAGAAACCGACACCAAACCAACACGCAGCATATCCATAAACATCTCCTCTTGAGCAAAAACCTCATTTTATCAGCAGGATTATGCGTTAACTGCAAGAAATAACCACTTTCAGGACGGAAAGGCTGGTCATCAATTGTCATGGCGGCAGATATCAGTTAAGTCGAACTGTTGTTGGAAAGGTTATTAAGATACTTGATGATGCAGAATGGTATTGAAAATACAACCGACCCAGGCCGGGCCGGCTGTTTGTTGACACGCCTATTTTTACAATAGATCTGTGATCATTTTTTCCAGTTTTTCCTGGTCTATCGCAAATTTGCGAATACCTTCGGCCAATTTATCAACGGCCATAGGATCCTGATTATGCTGCCAGTAAAACGCAGACTCGCTCATTCTGGCGGGGCGGGCTTTCACTTCCCCTGTATAGGATAGTTTACGAGCAACTTCGCCCTGGCTTTCCGCCAGTTCCTTCAGTAACGCAGGCGCGATGGTCAGACGATCACAACCAGCCAGCTCGGTAATTTCACCAATATTACGGAAGCTAGCGCCCATCACCACGGTCTCATAACCATGTGATTTGTAATACTGATAAATTTCGCTGACGGAAACCACACCGGGATCTTCATGTGGCGCAAATTCTTTTTTATCACCATTGGCCTTGTACCAATCCAGAATACGTCCAACAAACGGGGAAATCAGGAATACGCCGGCTTCGGCACAAGCACGAGCCTGAGCGAAAGAGAACAGTAGAGTCAGGTTACAGTTGATTCCTTCCTTCTCTAGTTGTTCGGCAGCACGAATGCCCTGCCAGGTAGCGGCCAGCTTGATCAGGATGCGATCATTGCTGATACCTGCATCGTTATACAGTTTGATCAGATGCTTCGCCTTGGCGACGCTGGCTTCGGTGTCATAAGACAGACGAGCATCCACCTCGGTGGAAATTCGTCCTGGAATCAGCTTCAAAATTTCCAGACCGATATTAACCGCCAGCTTGTCAGTGGCATCAGTAAGTTGCTGCTCGCGTTTGCTACTTTGTACTCGCGCCCAGTCAATAGCATTATCAATCAATTTGCGATATTCAGGGATTTGTGCGGCATTCAGAATCAGGGAAGGGTTGGTAGTGGCATCCTGCGGCTGGTACAGCTTCATTGCCGCGATATCGCCAGTATCAGCCACGACCGTTGTTAGTTGGCGTAGGGAAGTCAGTTTATCCGTCATGTTGGCCTTTCTCATTGTTAGTGCATGAACTGGTGGCAAAGTGCTACTGCCAGAGCCTGATAATAACACGCGCGAAAACCGGTGCAAGTTGCCCCTTTAAAATCATACCTGCATTTTAACTGGTTATTTATACTTATAAATCATAAAGATAATTACACTATAACAGATATTGCAATAATCGAGTCAGGCTGTACAGGGACTGGTGCGCTGAATATCGGCAGTGTTATCGCTGATTACCTTACCCTCTCAGAACCATTGCCCCTTTCTTTCCGGGTTTTTGCTACAGTAGAGCCATTAGAACTGAATGGGATACGCCAATGCTAATTACTATTTCCCCTGCAAAAACACTGGACTACACCAGCGCTCTGCCAACCGAGCGTTATACCCAGCCAGCATTGCTCGATTATTCGCGGCAACTAATTGAATATTGCAGACAGCTTACCCCAGCGGACATTGCTTCCTTGATGGGGATTAGCGATAAACTGGCCGGACTAAATGCCGGGCGCTTTAATGACTGGCATCCAGACTTTACGCCGGAAAATGCCCGACAGGCACTGTTGGCATTTAAAGGCGATGTATATACCGGGATGAATGCGGAAAGTTTTAGCGATACGGATTTCGATTTTGCCCAACAACATTTACGGATATTGTCCGGGCTGTATGGTGTTTTGCGCCCACTGGATTTAATGCAGCCTTACCGGCTGGAGATGGGAATAAAACTCACTAACCGCGCTGGAAACAATCTCTATCAGTTTTGGGGGGATATCATCACCGAAAAGCTGAATCAGGCGCTGAGCGAACAGGGAGACAATATCCTGATCAATCTGGCTTCTGATGAGTATTTCAAGTCGGTAAAACCGCACAAACTAAACGCGCGCTTAATCAAACCTGTCTTTCTGGATGAAAAGAATGGCAAATTTAAAGTCATCAGTTTCTATGCCAAGAAAGCCCGTGGCCTGATGAGCCGTTTTATTATCCAGAATCAGCTGTCTCAACCAGAACAGTTGAAAGATTTCAACCTGGAGGGTTATTACTTTGAAGCCAGTGCATCCTCTGCCGATGAGTTGGTTTTTAAACGGCACGAACACTGAGTGACAACGGATAACAACCAATAACATCGGACAAAAAAGGTGACATGACGTCACCCTTTTTGAACTCATCCTTTACTTAACGTGGCAGTTCCATCAAGAATTTACGCAACGCAGCAAACTCAGGCGCAAAATGATGAGAGAGCAGCGGCAGTTCGGCTCTTTCGGCCAGTGCCTGCGGCAATTCCAGCGTTTTCCCCAGAATCGCTTCTACGCTTTCCTTGAATTTCGCCGGATGCGCCGTTCCCAGGAACAGACCAAACTCGCCGGGCTGAAGCTGATCGCGCAGCAAACGGTAAGCAATCGCCGCATGTGGCTCAGAGGTATAACCCAATGCTTCCAGCTCAAGCATGGTCGCTTTGGTGGTTTCGTCACTCACGGCACCGAAACCCAGTTCGTTGAGTTTCCAGGCTTTACGGCGGAACAATTCTTCCACACGCGACCAGTTGTTAGGCTGACTGACATCCATGGCATTGGATAAGGTCGCTACCGTCTGATTCGGTTGCCATGCGCCGTTTTCCAGGAAACGCGGCACGGTATCGTTGACATTGGTAGCAGCAATAAAGCGCTTCACTGGTAACCCAAGAGATTTCGCCAGCAATCCTGCCGTCAAATCACCAAAGTTTCCACTGGGGACTGAGATAACCAGTTGATTACGTAATGCCTGTGGCAGTTGTGCCACCGCCTCAAAGTAGTAACAGATTTGTGCTAACAATCGACTGATATTGATAGAATTTGCAGAATTCAGCCCGACAGTTTGTTTCAGCTCTTCATCATCAAATGCTTGCTTCACCAATGCCTGACAGGCATCAAAATCACTATCGACGGCGATGGTGTGAATGTTTCCCCCTAACGTGCAGAATAGTTTTTCCTGCAACGGGCTGATTTTGCCGCGCGGATAGAGGATCACCACACGCACATTTTTCAGTCCGTAAAACGCATGGGCTACCGCCGCGCCGGTATCGCCGGATGTGGCTGTCAGAATGGTAATTTGCTGATCACCTGCGACTTCTGTCAGCATTTGCGCCATAAAGCGACCACCAAAATCCTTAAACGCCAGCGTCGGACCATGGAACAGCTCCAACGCCGCAATATCTTCACTCACCGAAACCACGGGCGCAGGAAAACAGAATGCGGCTTTAACCCGTTGGTAAATGGTTTCATCAGGCATTTCATCGCCAATGAAAGCGGACAGGATACGACTGCTGCGAGTAACAAAGTCCTGAGACAGCAGATTATCAATCTCTGTCAGGTTAAATTCCGGTAGTTCCAGTGGAAAAAATAGCCCTTGCTGACTACCCAGCCCTTGCTTGATCGCCTGAGCAAAATCTACCTGTTCATTGTGATCTTTCAGATTGTACAGTTTCATGCGTTATCCCAATTGTCGCGCGCCTGTCGTATCCAGACGGCAAATATGAACAAAACCTTCTTCATTTTGCAGATAATTAATCCGCAGCCAATCAGCCAGACGCTGGGCCACGCTCATATCATTGCACACCGAGAACAGCGTCGGCCCCGAACCTGAAATACCACAAGCCAGTGCACCGATATCCTGTGCGGCATGACGAGCCTCGGCAAAGCCGGGCAACAGCTGCGTGCGATAAGGTTCCGCAATGACATCTTTCATCAGTTTAGCCGCCAATGCAGCCTGACCGGTATGGCAGGCATGGATAAATCCTGCCAGATAACGGCCGTGGCTGATGCAGTCCTGGCGACGGTATTGTGCCGGTAGAATGGCTCGCGCCTCTGCGGTAGAAACTTTAATCCCCGGATAGGCCATCACCCATAACCAATCGTCAAATCCCGGTACCGGCTGGCTGATGATGTCGTTTTCTCCAATCATCAGTTGGATGCCTCCCAAAAAACAGGGAGCGACATTGTCATAATGGACGCTACCGGAAATACGACCTTCCAGCTCCCCCATCAACGTCAGCAGCCGGGTATCATCCAACGGCTTATCACAGAATTCATTCATTGCCATCAAACCAGCCACGACAGAACAAGCGCTGGAGCCAAGCCCGGAGCCAATCGGCATGTTTTTCTCCAACCGCATGGCTACCGGGATCGTCTCACCAATCTCCTGGCAGAAACGTTCCCAACACTGATAGACAATGTTCTGTTTCGGGTCGTCAGGCAATTTACTGACAAATCGGCCCTCATTCTGCAGGCTGAACTGGTCAGCCGCCTTTACCGATACACAATCACCCAGTAGCGCGCCGTCAACTGGAGAAACCGCCGCACCGAGCACATCAAATCCAACACTCACATTACCAATGGATGCCGGGGCATAAACCCTAACCATAATTAAACTCCCACCTTCCATGACAGCGTACGCAACAGGTCAGCAAAGACCCCGGCCGCAGTCACATCATTTCCTGCTCCGTATCCGCGCAAAACCAAAGGCAGCGGCTGATAATAACGACTGTAGAATGCCAGCGCATTCTCACCGTCTTTCACCTTGAACAACGGATCATTGCCACCAACAGCACTGATTTTTACCTTACATTTCCCGTCTTCAATCATACCGACATAACGTAACACTTTTTCTTCTGCGCGAGCCTGTTCAACACGGTGGGCAAACGCGCTATCCACTTCAGGCAGACGAGCCAGAAAACTTGCCACATCGCCTGAAGCGTCAAAACTGTCAGGCAGCACCGATTCAACCTCAATATCGCTCAGTTCCAGTTCATAACCAGCTTCACGAGCCAGAATCAGCAGTTTACGAGCGACATCCATACCGGAGAGATCATCACGAGGATCCGGTTCGGTATACCCTTTCTCTTTCGCTTGCCGTGTTGCTGCAGATAATGACATGCCTTCATCCAGCTTACCGAAAATAAAGGACAGGGACCCAGAAAGAATGCCGTTAAACCGGGTCAGTTCATCCCCCGCATTTAACAGATTTTGTAGGTTTTCAATGACCGGTAAACCCGCACCGACATTAGTATCATAAAGGAATTTACGGCGAGACTGGGCGGCCGCACTACGCAGTTTATGGTAATAATGCAAAGAACCGGTGTTGGCTTTCTTGTTTGGCGTCACGACGTGAAAACCATCGGCAAGGAAGTCAGCATACTGGTCAGCAACTGCCTGACTGGATGTGCAGTCAACAATCACCGGATTCAACAGATGGTACTCCTTCACCAGTCGAATCAACGTCCCCAGATTGAAAGGCTCACGGGCTTTGTCCAAATCATCACGCCAGGAATCCATGGAAATACCATTGACATCAGTCAGCAACGCTTTGGAATTGGCAATACCACAAACACGCAGATCGATGTGTTTCTGTTTCAGCCACGACTGCTGACGGTGGATCTGCTCCAACAGCGCGCCGCCTACACCGCCTACCCCGATGACAAATACGTCGATCATTTGATCAGTATTGAACAACATCTGATGCGCCACACGCACACCTGTGGTTGCGACATCATTATTCACCACCACAGAAATGGAACGTTCTGAAGAGCCCTGAGCGATGGCAATAATATTGATATTGGCGCTAGCCAGTGCAGTGAACAGACGAGCAGACAACCCCCGCAGTGTACGCATACCATCACCCACTACAGAAATGATCGCCAGCCGCTGTACCACACCTAACGGCTCCAGCACGCCCTCTTTTAATTCCAGATAGAATTCATCTTCCAGCGTTTTACACGCCCGAGATAGCTCGTTTTGCGAAACACAGAAGCTGATACTGTATTCTGATGAAGACTGGGTAATCAGCACGACGGAGATACCCGCCCGAGACATTGCAGCAAAAACACGGGCTGCCATTCCCACCATTCCTTTCATACCCGGGCCGGAAACGTTGATCATGGCCATATTATTCAGATTGGTGATGCCTTTAACTGGGTACTGTGTGTCAGTGCTTTCCATCCCAATCAACGTACCTGGTGCCTGAGGATTCTCTGTATTTTTAATAAGACAAGGAATCTGGAACTGGGCAATAGGAATGATAGTTCGGGGATGAAGGACTTTGGCACCGAAATAGGAGAGCTCCATCGCTTCCTGGTAGGACATTGACTTCAGCAACCGCGCATCTGGCACCTGACGCGGGTCACAGGTATATACGCCGTCCACATCCGTCCAGATCTCACAGCAATCGGCACGCAAACAAGCTGCCAACACTGCGGCTGAGTAGTCGGAGCCATTGCGACCCAGCACCACCAGCTCACCTTTGTCATTACCAGCCGTGAAGCCTGCCATCAGAATAATATGATCCTGGGGGATCGCCTGCTCCTGGATACGACGGGTGGACTCAACAATATCTACGGTGGATTCCAGATAGTGTCCTTGCGCCAGCAGTTGCTCAACAGGATTAATCACTGACACCGGATACCCGCGCGCCTGAAACACCCCCTCCATGATAGCAATCGACAATTTCTCACCGCGGCAGATAATCGAGGCATTCACGCTATCCGGACACTGCCCCAGCAATGAGATACCGTGCAATATCTGTTTGAGCTGAGCAAACTCCTGATTCACCGCGGCTTTCAGGCGGTCATGCGGAAATCCCGGTTGAGCCTGGGACAGCCCTTGCAGTAATGAGGAAAAAATAGACTCTGCATCGCTGATATTCGGCAATATATCCTGTCTGGCAACGGTTTTATCAATCATGGCAACCAAATGATTGGTTATTTTGGCCGGTGCTGACAGTACGGTAGCAACCTGTCCTTGACGTGCATTGCTTTCAATAATGTCGGCAACACGCATGAAACGCTCCGCATTTGCCACCGATGTCCCGCCAAATTTCAACACTCGCATTTTTATCAGTTCTCCTGAATTTCAGCCTAAAAAAAAGCCCGCACTGTAAGGTGCGGGCTTTTTTTGATTCTTTTCTACGCGTCAGCCCGCACCGTTACTAATCGTACCGGTGGTGGTAATAATAATCGTGCTCAGGCTGATATAACGCATTGCGTAAATTTCTCGTCAGTTAAAAACTCTGTCTGCCCTATTAGTTAGGGCAATCACACTACTAAGTCAATGGATTTCTTCTGTTCCATCCCAAACCCATACAGACACGAGCGGAATAATACCCCAATAAAATAAAAAAAATAAAATTAAAACTGTTAAAACCAGAATATAAAAGAATATTAACTTATCAAATATTCAGTTAGCTTTATCTTATTTTGATAATGCTTTTTCTACATCATGCAACAAGGTATGGAGCATTGCTGTGTCACGCTGTGCCAGTAACCCCAGACGCTGATATAGCCAGTCACGCAGCTTCTCATCCTGCACTGCGTCAACGACCATCAGTAATCCGTCAATACGTTGCCGCAACGCCAGTAATTGCCCCGGCTGAGCAGGAGCAGCGCTTTCAGAGCAAACCTGCATCAATGAAGCAAGTTGATAACAGTAGACCATGACCGCCTGACCAAGATTTAATGATGGGTAATCCGCCTGCATAGGTACACCAGTTAACAGATCTACCAACGCCAGTTCATCATTGGTCAATCCCGAATCTTCACGTCCAAAAACCAATGCGGCAGAATGAACCCAGTGCTGCTTTTCATCCACAATGTCCAGCAATTCCGTCGGTGTGCAGTAATAATGGAAACGCGCTCGGCTACGGGCTGTGGTCGCTATGCTGAAATCAATATCGGTCAACGCCTCAGACAAGGTAGTAAACGTTTCGACACCATCCAGAATATCGCCTGACCCATGAGCTACCCAACGGGCTGCAGGTTCCAGATGAACGGTACTATCGACTATACGCAAACGACTGAATCCCATTGTTTTCATCGCTCTTGCAGCCGCTCCCACGTTTTCTGCCCGGGCTGGCGCTACCAAAATGATATAAAACCGCACACAACCTCCCATCTCCAATGCCAAGATCGCCGTCATACCGATTATTCGATAAAACTGCAAGCATAAACCGGGTAATAATTAACAAGGAAACAACAAGTTCAAATAAAACAACGGACAAAAATGAAATTGACTTTCATCGTAAAAATGCCAAAGGAGGCAAATATTTCAAGAAACAAGAATAAATCCTTTTTTATCAAAACAGTAAACTCAAACTGTTATTTTCTCATACCACTAATACTACTATTAGTATTTACTATGCTGAATCGTGTAGAAAAACGCTAAATTGTGACTTAGGCTGACAATCTTGTAAGTATTTTTCACAAAATAGTTAACGTGCTACAATCAAATTTGATATATGTCAACAGAACCGTAGATTTGCCAGCAGACGAAATAAGCGCTCACTGTTATGTTGCTGTTAATAAGGTTAAACTGAGCGCCGCCTTAGGTTCTGTTGCACAGTCTCATCTTCATCTGTCATGCCGATAACCTTGCAGATGAAAAAGTACATCGAAACGTATTTACGTACTTGAGTCAAATGGCAAGTGATGCAGTGAATATTGTTCCTGAATCACTCGATAAAACAAAGACTTCTGTACTCCCGAATCTCTATATTTAGTTGGCAATTTTAGGTAGCAAACATGCAGACCCCGCACATTCTTATTGTCGAAGACGAGTTGGTAACTCGTAATACCCTCAAAAGTATTTTTGAGGCCGAAGGATACATTGTTCACGAAGCCACTGACGGCGCTGAAATGCACCATATTCTGTCTGAAAACGACATAAACCTGGTGATCATGGATATCAATCTGCCGGGTAAGAATGGCTTATTGCTGGCGCGTGAATTGCGTGAACAGGCCAGTGTGGCCTTGATGTTCCTCACAGGCCGGGACAATGAAGTTGACAAGATCCTGGGCTTGGAAATCGGCGCTGACGATTACATCACCAAACCATTCAACCCACGTGAATTGACTATCCGCGCACGCAATCTGTTATCTCGCACCATGAATTTGGGTGGAGGAGCAGAAGAACGTCGTTTGGTGGAAAGCTACCGCTTCAATGGCTGGGAACTGGATATCAACAGTCGTTCTCTGGTCAGCCCGGCGGGTGAACAGTACAAACTGCCACGCAGTGAATTTCGAGCCATGCTTCACTTTTGTGAAAATCCGGGCAAAATTCAGTCTCGAGCCGAACTGCTGAAAAAGATGACGGGACGTGAGTTAAAACCACATGACCGTACAGTCGATGTCACCATCCGGCGTATCCGCAAACACTTTGAATCTACCGCCGATACACCAGAAATCATCGCGACTATTCATGGTGAGGGTTACCGTTTCTGCGGTGATCTGGAAGATTAATACTATGGGCCGGAGTCTTATCTCCGGCCCGTATTATCTTACGCTGCCCACTATTGTGTTTTACCCCACGCCACAATCGGCACTGCACTCAACGCGTTTTTCGGCGAACCGTCTACCAGACGATCAGAGTAGGTCAAATAGACTAATGCGTTACGCTTCTGATCGTAAAACCGTACCACTTGCAGTTTTTTAAAAATTAGCGAAGTACGTTGCTGAAATACCACACTACCTTTACTGTTAATAATCTTATCGCTCAACGTAATCGGTCCCACCTGTTGGCAGGAAATAGCTGCGTCAGAAGTATCTTCCGCCAACCCTAACCCGCCTTTAATACCGCCGGTTTTGGCCCGGCTGAGATAGCAGGTTACGTTATCGACGCCAGGATCATCAAACGCCTCGACGATGATCTTATGATCTGGGCCCAACAGCTTAAAAGCCGTATCTACCGAACCAATTTGTTCAGCATAAACTGATGTAGCGCTTATCATCAGCAACCCGAGACTAAAAAACTGTGTTTTATTCATCATCCTGTTTCTCTATTTAGTAACAAAAAATTATTTGCCTTTACTGGTTAAAAAGCATCATGTTAGATAAATTTCTGTAATATTGCGCGTTAGTCAAATAATCTACTCGATACCCACAAAAAACTTGTGGCAGTGCCTGAAGAAAAAAATTGCTATCATGCAAAGTCTTATATGTTTAGCACTCAGTGTTCTATGAGGATGATCTATGGATCAAGCCAGTATCATACGTGACCTGCTTAACTGGCTGGAAGGTCATTTGGACCAGCCTTTATCACTGGATAATGTAGCGGCAAAAGCAGGCTACTCAAAATGGCATTTGCAGAGGATGTTCAAGGATGTAACGGGCCATGCTATAGGTTCATATATCCGTGCTCGTCGGCTCACCAAAGCAGCAGTTGCTCTGTGTCTGACCAGTCGCCCAATTTTGGATATCGCACTGCAATATCGTTTCGATTCGCAACAGACTTTTACCCGAGCCTTCAAAAAACAGTTTGCACAAACGCCAGCATCTTATCGGCACGCTGATGACTGGGATACTTTTGGTATCCACCCACCGCTTCGGTTAGGTCCGTTTACCATGCCGCAGCCACAGTTTATCACTATGCCTGAAACCCACTTGGTAGGGGTAACGCAAAATTGTAACTGTAGTTTGGAACAGATGTGTAACTTCCGTACTGAAACCCGCGTTCATTTCTGGCGTCAGTATCTTGGTGATATAAAACCCATTCCACCAATACTGTATGGATTACATCACTCTCAACCAAGTAAAGATAAAGATGATGAACATGAAGTGCTTTATACTACGGCACTGGAGCCACAGCACGTGCCTGAAGGGATTCATCCTGGAACTCCAATTCTACTGCCAGGCGGAGACTATTCACTGTTCGTCTATGAAGGGCCGAAAGACGATTTGCAGGACTTTATTGTTACCCTGTATGACACCTGCTTGCCGACCTATAAGCTGATACGTCGCCAGGGATTTGACGTTGAGCGATTCCATCCTCAGGAAAATCAGGATGAACATTCACCTGAAATCACTAAAACCATTCGTTGTGAATATTTAATTCCAATACGGAGTTAACGTTGCAATTCATCCAGAGCCGGGGCGTCAAGATGAGAAACGTCTCCGGCAGTTTCCACAACCCAACCTGATGCCAGCCACAGACTCCGCTGGTAGTCAATACGGGACAACGAACAGTTACGCAGACGCAGGCGGCGCTCTGCCCAGGCGGGAAGCCCCAGCAAAGTACTGATCAGGCATCCTAGCGCAATACCGTGACTCACAAACAATGGACGGCTTCCATCCGGCAATGACAGACATTTATCCAGTACCCGATGTACACGAAGTGCCAGCTCAGCCATTGACTCACCCTGCGGAATGCGGCCATCCGGTGTACCATTCACCAGTTGTTTACGCCAGCTTTCCTCTTCACTGCTCAGCGAGTCGATCAAGCGCCCCTCCAGGATCCCCATGTCCAACTCACGTAAACCCGGCTCCATCAGGATCTGACTGCATCCACAGGCTTGAGCGATAATGTCAGTGGTGCGACGAGTGCGCCCCAAGTCACTGGTAAAAATATGGGTAATCCCCAAACTTTTTACACGATCCGCGACCAGACAAGCCTGATGCTCGCCTGCTGATGTCAAGATACTGTCAGACTGCCCCTGAATACGTCGTGCCACGTTCCATTCTGTTTCTCCGTGGCGAACAAGATATACCTGTAACATGATTGTTTTCCGTTATACTGCATAAAATTAACTACAAGTGTAGGGAATCATTATGTATTACGTTGTAGCGGCTACGACTAATCCGTCAAAAATCAACGCCATAACTTTAGCATTTGCTGATGTTTTTGGCGCAGATAATTGCCGCATTGAAGGTGTTGATGTCGACAGTGGTGTTCCCTATCAACCACTTGGCTCAGTAGAAACTCGTACTGGAGCCAGAAATCGGGTAATGATGGCTCGCCAAGTCCGCCCAGAAGCTGATTTTTGGATCGGCGTAGAAGCTGGTATTGAAGAAAGTATGACCTTCGCCTGGATGGTGATAGAAAACGCTCATATTCGCGGTGAATCCCGGTCAGCCAGCCTGGTATTACCAGAAAGTATTCTGCAAGGCATCCGGGAAGGCCGTGAACTGGGTGATGAAATGGCACGGCTGACCGGCATACAGGATATCAAACATCAAGGCGGCGCCATTGGCTTTTTTACCGCAGGGAAACTGTCTCGCGCCAGTGTTTACCATCAGGCACTGCTGCTGGCACTGGTACCTTTCCATAACGAACTCTATCAACAACCCGCTGCGACATCATCAATCTGACGGCGTTTGTCTTTATGCTTCATCCTCAGACAATAACTGCACTTCCAGCCAGTTTTTCAACTCTGGAGGTGCCGCTTTCAGACTGTTTGAACCACGGGTAATGGTAGCGATGCCCGCCCCCAACTCGTTTTTCAACTCCCGTTGGCTCATTTTGCCGTGCATCAGCTCCTGTACAATACGTACTCGTGTCCCCAGAGCAGCCCGCTCATCCGGAGTCAAAAGCAACTGCAACAAGGGCTGTTCAAGATTTTCAGCCACGGACTGCTGCAATAATGCAATGAAACGTAACCAATTTTTGCTATCTTGCTCAGAAAGAGCAGGATCGTTGGGAAATAACGGTGTCATAACAACCTGCCATACTATTTGACTAGTACATCAGCATACCACACTAATCAAAAAACAACAGAAGACCGCATAATGCACAACACCGGAGAGAAAGCAGCGCTAACGGCTGCTTTCTCTGTTAATGGATAGCATGATTAGTAACGACGCTGCCACTCGCTGTTTACCAGCAACTGAGTCGGACGGTGAAGAAAATTACGGTAGAAGGCATCATAGGCCAGCACATTTTTCACATAACCACGCGTTTCTGAAAACGGAATACTCTCGACAAACGCCACCGCATCAATCCGTCCATCGCTATTTTTCAGCCAGTTTTTCACCCGTGACGGACCCGCATTATAAGCAGCCGAAGCCAGGATGCGGTTCTGACCAAAGGATTGATAAACATATTCCAGATAATTGGTTCCTAACAGAATATTGATTTTTGGATCCAATAACTGACTGCTATTGTTGTAGCTGATGATGTTATACATTTTAGCCGTGTGTTGAGCAGTCGCCGGCATCAGTTGCATCAAACCTGAAGCCCCGGCTGCGGAGCGGGCCTGTGGATTCCAGGCACTTTCCTGGCGGGCAATCGCCATCGCATAACTCTGCGTGATGCCTTTACCTTGTGTGGCCTGACGGAATTCATCATTCCAGGCTAACGGGAAACGCTCTTCAAGATAATTCCACAACTTCGCAACGATCGTCGCCTGAACGCTCAAATCAGGCCAGTGCTGTTCAAATGCAAAACGGGCCAATTCTTCCTGCTGCAGACGATCGCTACTGGCAACCAGCGAAGTCCATTCAGCGCGGGCCAGATTATCCATCTGCCAAAACATCAATTCACGGATACGGGCAATTTCAGGCTGTTGGCTAATCGATGGGTCAGGTTTGGCCGCTACCATAACCGTTAGAGGATAATTCACATTCAGCTTCTGCGCGGCCACCATAGGGTAGAATCCACGCTTTTTCATCAATTCGCGTAGTTGTGCTTCACCTTCCGAACGGTGTCCCTGATCCAATAACAGTACTGCCTGCCAGTAACGCCACTCATCTTTCTGCAGGACCGAATTTGGCAGATAAGATAGCCAGAGCGCTAATCCTTTTCTGTCTCCCTCCCCTAGCGCCAGACGGACCCGACGTTCCAATAACGAAATGGAAGTACTGCGCTGAATCACCGCATCACGCCAACTCGCCTGTTCAGGCGTCACATCACTGCCCATCAGGTTCCAGGCAATATCCTCTTCCATTCCCTGCCGCTCTTCATCGCTCATCTTTTGCAGACGAACGATGGACGACAACACCGATCGTGCCTTATCTGGGTCTTGTCGGGCCATACGATGGAATGCTGACAATGTCACTTTACGGGTAAAATCCGTCGGCCCAACCGAACGGGCAAACTGCTCAACCGTAGTCGGATTGTTCAGAAGTTTCATCAGCGCATCACTCATGGTCTTATAATCTGCCGGGAGTTGCTGCAATAGATGGCTCACCAATCCAGTGTTGCCCGTCGATATCGACAGCCGTATCCGTTCCAGAATCGTCAATGGCGTCATACCACCAGATTGCTGCCAGGCAGTAAATAGTTTGTCACAAGCGGATGGCAGTGAATGTCCTGTCAGCCAGATATCCCGGGTTTGTTCCCATACCGTCTTTCCCTGACCGGTCACCCACTGTGCATACAGGTAATTGCAACGTGCAGTAACCGGTTTTGGCGATTCCGGGCTGAAGGCCAGCAACCCAGACCAATCCTGGCGGCGCGCCAGCTCATTAACAAAACTGGTTTTCAGATTACGGACCATAGGTAACGTTGGATATTTGGCGATAAACTGCCTGACCTGGTCTGCACTCAGTTGCGACATATCCTGCGTTAACAACCGGTATTCCAGATAAGGATAAAGTGGGTAGGTTTGCAGGGTTGGCATTAATTGCGCCACGGTATCCAGTCGGTTATTATCCAATGCTAGCTTCACCTGTTGATACCGCTGACGCTGCGCATCAAGCGTGTCGGCCTGCACATAATATGAAATACCCGCCAACCACAATACCGCCAGGACATATCGCCAAAAAACTGCATTAAACATGCTTACCTTGACCTCATTCGTTATCACTTCCGTAATCGATATAACGGCTGAACATCAGCATAAACGCTCACGACATCCACACTCGTAACCACAACACCCTATTTATGCTGGTTAAGTGTGGCACATCCTATCCAAGTACGATACGTCATACTGATATCAGAGCAGTGTGAAATTCTACAACATGTTGTAACAAACCAATTGGAGGAAACCTTTCCCTCCCGCTTTACAAGTACGGGACAAAATGGTGGGAATAGACATCGCATACTGAAGCAGCAAATCGCCGGATAGCTGGGATCGAACGATGAAACCAGCTAAACTCCGTCAACAGACCAAAGGCTTATTGAGATAAGTTCTGACTCATTTGCCGGATGTGATACATCCCATCCAGTGCTACCACCAAATATGTGCTCCGAATCCCGTAGCGCATCGCTAAAACTGACAGAGAGAGGCTCAGAGCAACGTGGCTCAATATGTTTACACCATGCACCGCGTCGGCAAAGTGGTTCCGCCGAAACGCCATATTCTGAAAAACATCTCCCTCAGCTTTTTCCCAGGTGCCAAGATTGGCGTTCTGGGTTTGAACGGAGCGGGTAAATCGACCCTGCTGCGTATCATGGCTGGAATAGACAAAGATATCGAAGGCGAAGCTCATCCACAGCAGGGAATTAAAATAGGCTACCTTCCCCAGGAACCGCAGCTCAATCCTGAACAAACCGTGCGTGAAGTTATAGAGGGGGCCGTCAGTGACGTAAAACATGCGCTGACCCGTCTGGATGAAGTGTATGCGGCTTATGCCGACCCGGATGCCGACTTTGACAAGCTGGCCAAAGAACAGGGTGAACTGGAGGCCATTATTCAGGCGCATGACGGGCACCATCTGGACAATCAACTAGAACGTGCGGCAGATGCGCTGCGCCTGCCACCATGGGATGCTCGAATCAAACAGCTCTCCGGGGGGGAACGCCGCCGGGTTGCCATCTGCCGTTTGTTGCTGGAAAAACCGGATATGCTGCTGTTGGATGAACCAACCAACCACCTGGATGCAGAATCAGTTGCCTGGTTGGAACGCTTCCTGCACGACTATGAAGGTACTGTTGTCGCCATCACTCACGACCGTTACTTCCTGGATAACGTCGCCGGCTGGATTTTAGAGCTGGACCGTGGCGAGGGAATTCCGTGGGAAGGTAATTATTCCTCCTGGCTGGAGCAGAAAGATCAACGGCTGGCACAGGAAGCCTCATCTGAAGCTGCCCGTCGTAAATCTATTGAGAAAGAACTAGAGTGGGTACGACAGAATCCGAAAGGCCGTCAGGCTAAAGGCAAGGCTCGTCTGGCCCGGTTTGAAGAACTCAATAATACGGAATATCAGAAACGTAACGAAACCAGCGAACTGTTTATTCCACCGGGTCCTCGTCTGGGCGATAAAGTACTGGAAGTACAGAACCTTACTAAATCCTATGGTGACCGCGTATTAATTGATAACCTTTCTTTTTCTCTGCCGAAAGGGGCGATTGTCGGGATCATTGGTCCTAATGGTGCAGGTAAATCCACGCTGTTCCGCATACTCTCCGGCAAGGAGCCTCAAGATTCCGGTACCGTTACACTGGGTGATACAGTGCAACTGGCTTCCGTGGATCAGTTCCGCGACAGTATGGATAATAGCAAAACCGTATGGGAAGAAGTCTCTGGCGGTCAGGACATCATGCGTATTGGCAACTTTGAAATTCCAAGCCGTGCCTATGTTGGTCGATTCAATTTCAAAGGCGTGGATCAAGGCAAACGTATCGGCGAACTCTCTGGAGGAGAACGCGGACGCGTGCATTTGGCGAAGTTATTACAGGTTGGCGGCAATATGCTGTTACTCGACGAACCGACCAATGACCTGGATATCGAAACTTTGCGGGCACTGGAGAACGCGCTGTTGGAGTTCCCCGGTTGTGCCATGGTGATCTCCCATGACCGGTGGTTTCTGGATCGTATTGCTACCCATATCATCGACTACCAGGATGAAGGCAAGGTGGATTTCTTTGAAGGTAACTTCACAGAATACGAAGAATACAAGAAGCGGACACTAGGCGCAGAAGCCCTGGAACCCCATCGCATCAAGTATAAAAAAATGGCGTAACGTTACGCCATTTCACCGAAGCCCGCTAAAAAGCGGGCTTTTATTTATATGGGAATGGAATTAAAAGGTTTCCCAATTCTGATCGCTGCTACTCTTTCTACTGTTACCAATAGCTATTGTGGCAGACGTCGATGGTGTCACGCGAGGTGGTAATGACCTCCGGGACTGAGTATTGTCTGTCAGATGATGGCTAAGCTTGAATACCGCTACTGCCTGCGTCAAATGCTCGGCCTGCGACTCCAGCGAGGAGGCTGCTGCTGAAGCCTCTTGTACCAATGAGGCGTTCTGTTGAGTGGTGCCTTCCATTTCAGATACTGCCTGATTTACTTGCCCGATACCGCGACTTTGCTCATCAGATGCTGAAGCAATTTCGCCCATGATATCTGTCACGCTGATCACAGCCTTCACGATTTCATCCATGGTATTACCTGCTTTAGCGACCAGTTCTGAACCAGTGCCGACCAATCGACCTGACTCTCCAATCAGCGATTCAATCTCTTTTGCCGCCTGCGCACTACGTTGTGCAAGATTGCGAACCTCACCAGCAACCACCGCGAAACCACGACCTTGTTCACCCGCTCTGGCCGCCTCCACTGCGGCATTCAACGCCAAAATATTAGTCTGAAAAGCAATACTGTTAATCACTGTGGTAATTTCAGAAATTTTCTTCGAACTGGAGGAAATCTCATTCATGGTATCAACCACATTCTGCACGATATGCCCCCCTTGTTCTGCCTTGGTGGAAGCGTTTCTTGCCAACTGACTGGCATGATTGGCATTTTCAGAGTTCTGTTTCACCGTAGCAGTCAACTGCTCCATACTGGAGGCCGTTTCTTCCAGCGCCGCAGCCTGCTGTTCAGTACGAGAAGAAAGATCAACGTTACCGGCACTGATTTCCGATGCACCCTGATAAATTGAATCTGCGCCTTCACGCACCACGGTGACAGTATTGGTCAAGGAGCTCTGCATATCTTGTAAGCTCACACCCAACGTACCAATCTCATTACGACCAAATGTGACTGGCGGTAGCGTCAGATCACCTTCTGCAATTTTCTGAATGCGAGTGACCAGCGTATTGATCGGTGCCAGAATAACCCGGCGGATAACAAAATAGATAAGTATTGCCAACAAGATCGCCGCCGCAAAAGCAGACGCCATAAAGATATAACCCAGTCGGGCGTTTCTAGAAGCAATATCATTAATTTGCGCGGCATAACTTGTCAGATAACTGATTTCCTTGCGCACAGGCACGGTATAATTATCATCCAGTTGGCGCACTGCGGTCGTTTCCAATTCAATCAAACCTTCGAATTCCCCATTACGTGCAGATTCCTGCATCGGTAATACGCCTCTATCCCGATACGCGGCGTAGGTTTCGTTAAGCGTTTTGTCCAGCGCTTTTTCCTGCTCGGACTTATCCGTGCGGGCCATATACTCATCAAACCGTTTCTGGGAACTCTTGACACTCGCACTACCTTCACTAAAGGTCTTATTATATGTGTCTTTATCACCAATTCGAGTCGCAGCTGCCGCCTGTATAAACAACTGACGAGCGACACGAAGCTGATCCATACTGCTACTGATACCTGCACGAATATCAGACATACGGTTAGCGGTAGCTAGCGAATCATTACTCTGTTTCAGAAAATAACTGGCAGTACCAATAGAAAGTGCAAACAGAATCAAAATAATAGTAAGCAACGTAATAAACAGAGTAACAAGGCGAATATTACTGATGGAGGAAGGTTTCCCTTTTTGTTCTGGCATTCCGAGCTCTCAATTTCACAACAGATCTGCTGACTACTTCACTTTGCGCGTAGCGCAGACAGGAAGCACGTATGGTACAACGACCATTAGAAGGTTTTATTACGAGAGTAATTACTACAAACCAAAATTACTTATCGGCAATCACAGTAAAGCATTTACTGTTTTCTTGTGACAGGAATCACATTTTAATTAATTCAATACCCCGTTTCTAAAAATAAGAAAAACTTATTATGCCAACATTACTCTCTAATGATAAGTGGTCGCGGGAAATAATTCGGTTCCCGATTTAACATTAAATAACATAATGCGCTTCGAGTAATCGCAACCAACCCCCCCCCCCCAAAAAAATAACACCAGCCTCGGGCAAGGCTGGTGATGTAAGGGTATGGGTAATTAGTACAGCAGTCTGGCGCGGATAGTACCGGGAATGGACTTCATCAGTTGCAATGCCGTATCAGCGCCGTCGGTTTCCACATCAATAACCACATAACCAATCTCAGCGGTAGTTTGCAGATACTGTGCAGCAATATTGATACCCTGTTCGGCGAAGATATGGTTGAGTTGAGTCAACACGCCCGGACGGTTTTCATGGATATGCAGTAGACGACTGGCACGCTCACCATGAACCGGCAGAGAGACTTCCGGAAAATTCACCGCTGACAACGTGGAACCGTTATCAGAGTATTTCGCCAATTTCCCGGCGACTTCATCGCCGATGTTTTCCTGTGCTTCCTGAGTAGATCCACCAATATGCGGTGTCAGCAATACGTTATCAAATTCACACAACGGTGACAGGAAAGGATCGCTGTTGGTTGCAGGTTCTTTCGGGAATACATCAATAGCGGCACCAGACAGGTGCTTGTTGCTCAAAGCATTACACAACGCAGGAATATCTACGACTGTACCACGTGAAGCATTGATCAGGATTGAACCGGGTTTCATCAACGCCAGCTCATTATCGCTGATCATATTTTGCGTACTATTGTTTTCCGGGACATGCAGGCTGACCACATCGCTCATATTCAGCAATTCAGAAAGATGACGTACCTGCTGCGCATTACCCAACGGCAGCTTGCTTTCGATATCATAGAAGTAGACATGCATCCCCAGGCTTTCCGCCAGGATGCCCAACTGCATACCGATATGACCGTAACCAATGATACCTATCTTCTTACCTCGGGCCTCATACGACCCTACGGCCTGTTTATGCCATATACCATGATGAGCCTTCGCATTGGCAAACGGAATATTACGCATTAACAGCAGCAATTCACCGATCACCATTTCGGCGACCGATCGCGTGTTGGAAAAAGGTGCATTGAATACCGGAATACCACGTTTGGTCGCTGACGATAACTCAACCTGGTTGGTACCGATGCAGAAACATCCCACAGCCACCAGCTTTTCAGCTGCGGCAAATATTTCTTCTGTCAGATGGGTGCGCGAACGAATACCCACAAAATGCGCATCGCGGATAGACGCCTTCAGTGCTTCAGGGTCAAGCGCCCCTTTGTGGTATTCAATATTGGTGTAGCCAGCCGCACGCAGGTTTTCCAGGGCACTCTGGTGTACGCCTTCCACTAACAGAAATTTAATCTTGTCTTTTTCCAGTGATACCTTTGCCATTTCCCGACCTTATTTTCAGACTTCAGATGTGACGTTTTGCAAACATAACAAAAATTACGCAGGCGGCAATACAAACGATTGCCCAATCACCTACCCGTCCAGCAGCTTGACAATGAATTTGTGGCAAAAAATGCTGCAAAATATAGAGCAAACCAGATTGACGTGATACAAAATAAGAAAAGATGATATTAAGTACCAAAAATGAGCCTTTAACGCGAAGCGATTTTTTTTGTATAAAAAAATCCGGGCATGGCGACGCATGTCCGGACTGCTTTACAAAATAACGCAGACTAACTGAGTCTATTTCAGTTTGACCGTTTTAACCCCTTCCGGTGAACCAACCAGCGCCACATCGGCACAACGGTTAGCAAACAGACCAACAGTCACTACGCCAGCGATACCATTAATGTGATTTTCTACCGCAATGGCGTTGGAAATATCCAGATTATGCACATCCAGAATGATATTGCCGTTATCGGTCAATACGCCCTGGCGATACTCAGGCTGCGCCCCCATCTTAGCCAACTCACGGGCCACATAAGCACGCGCCATCGGGATTACTTCTACCGGCAGAGGAAACTTCCCTAGAATGTCGACCTGTTTGGAGGCATCGACAATACACACAAACTGACGAGCAATAGCCGCAATGATTTTTTCGCGGGTTAACGCCGCTCCACCGCCTTTGATCATCTGCATGTACGGGTTGATTTCATCCGCGCCATCAACGTAAACATCCAGCAAATCGACATCATTACAGTCAAAAACCTGAATTCCCAAACTTTTTAACTTGGCGGTAGAAGCATCCGAACTGGATACCGCCCCTTCTATCTGATTTTTGATGGAGCCAAGCGCATCAATAAAGTGTGCGGCGGTCGAGCCCGTTCCAACACCAACGATGGTGCCGGGGCGGACATAATCAAGCGCGGCCCAGCCAACGGCCTTTTTCAGTTCATCCTGTGTCATGGTCTGCTTATGCCTGTTAGTTACTACGGAGACGTAATATACATTATAGAGCATGACATCAGGCGATGTCCCGCAATAGGCGCGGAGTCGTCGTCTCTCTGGACTCGAGTAATTCAACACGCTTTGCCATTTCACGCTGTGGCCGATTTAACCTCTGGTGTCAGAAAGTCGCAGATTTTGAGGGCGATAACGCGACAAAGTGTGGCATAGTGCCGAAATTGTTTCCATTCAGAGGAATTATCACTTTCATGAAACGCCCAGACTATCGCACCCTTCAGGCGCTGGACGCCGTGATCCGTGAACGTGGTTTTGAACGCGCCGCGCAAAAACTCTGCATCACGCAATCGGCCGTTTCGCAGCGCATCAAGCAATTGGAAAACCTGTTTGGCCAACCGTTGCTGGTCAGAACGATCCCTCCCCGTCCCACAGAACAAGGGCAGAAACTGCTGGCGTTACTGCATCAGGTAGAACTACTCGAAGAAGAGTGGCTGGGCAATGAAAATTCGAACGAAACACCACTATTACTATCGCTGGCGGTAAACGCCGATAGTCTGGCAACCTGGCTACTGCCGGCGCTGAAACCCGTACTGACGGACTCACCGATACGCCTCAATTTACAGGTCGAAGATGAAACACGCACCCAGGAGAGACTCCGGCGGGGAGAAGTTGTGGGGGCAGTCAGTATCCAGCCACAACCGTTGCCCAGTTGTCTGGTGGATCAACTCGGTGCGCTTGATTATCTGTTTGTCGCTTCTCCCGGTTTTGCCGAGCGCTATTTCCCAAACGGGGTTACTCGTTCAGCCCTGTTACGCGCTCCCGCTGTAGCATTCGATCATCTGGACGACATGCATCAGGCATTCCTGCAACAGAATTTTGATTTATCACCCGGCAGCGTTCCCTGCCATATTGTGAATTCCTCAGAAGCGTTTGTGCAGCTCGCCCGTCAGGGCACAACCTGCTGCATGATTCCACACTTGCAGATTGAAAGGGAACTGGCCAACGAAGAATTGCTTGACCTCACGCCTGGCCTGTTTCAACGCCGGATGCTTTACTGGCATCGGTTTGCGCCAGAAAGCCGGATGATGAGAAAAGTCACCGATGCGCTGTTAGAGCACGGACGGCAGGTACTGCGGCAATGCTGACGTCCGTGGTGACGTGTCAAGGATTACGTTGCAGTTCGAATACCACATCCACCTGATCATCAAAGTGGATGGTCTGCTGCTCATAAGTCTGAGAAGCTGTCGATTGCACCGCGACATCAGCGGTTTTAAACAAGCGGGTCATCGGTACTGGCTGATAATTCGCCACATGGTAGCGAATACTGTAAACTGGCCCCAATGTCGTATGGAAACCCGAGGCCAGCGATTGTGCCTGGCTGATGGCTTGTTCAATCGCTTTCTTGCGGGCCAATTTACGGTAGGTGTCTGGGTTAGATACGCCCAGTTCGACAGTTTGAATCTCGTTCAGCCCGGATTTCAATGCGCCTTCAAGCAACTCATTCAACTTATCCAGTTGGCGCAACGTCACGTCAACCTGCCGTACTGCACGATATCCCTTCAGTACTGAGCCACCTGTTTTTAGATAGTCATACTCAGGCTGAGTACGCAGATTGGCGGCGTTGATATCTTTCTTTTCAATGCCATTTTTAGCCAGAAAATCGAAATACTGCGCCACACGGCGATCAACCTGTTTTTTCGCACTGGCTGCTTCTTTCGATGAAACACTCACCTCAATCGATAACCGGGCAAGGTCCGGTGTTGCATCCACAGTTGCTCTGCCAGACGTTACAAGGTGAGGTCCACTCGGTAATTCAGCAGCGGGTACGCTAACGGCGACACTCCCCAAACCAAGCACAGCAGCAAGTAGCCATATAGTCTGTTTCACGACATCCCCTTCTCTTCTTCATCCATGCTATTTACGTACAGATTCGTTCATTGTAATGATGACCTGTACACCATAACGCGAAGTGACCTTAATCCAATATAAGGGAATCTCTGAATATTGCAGGCTGTCATGCCCGGTTTTTTACAGCAACTGCCAACCATGATTCGCCAGTTGCAGAGCAATCATCCACATGACACCACCGACTAACAGGTTAATGATGCGCTGACTCCGGGTGCTACTCAGCCATGGTGACAACCAGGCTGCCAGGAGTGCCAGTGAAAAGAACCACAAAAAAGAAGCCGTAATTGAGCCAAAGGCGAACCAGCCACGCTCATTAACCGCAAATTGTCCACCGAGACTCCCCAGAACCACGAAGGTGTCAAGATACACATGCGGGTTCAGCCAGGTTACTGCCAGCAAGGTTGCCATAATACGCCAGCGACTTTGTTTCATCGCATCCGCCTGCGTAATAACAATATCCTGGCTAAGTGCCGTTTTAAATGCGCCCCAACCATACCACAACAAGAATGCGACCCCGCCCCAGGTCACCAGCGCCATCAACCATGATGATTGGCTTAAGAAGGCACTGCCACCGAAAACACCAGCACAAATCAATACCATATCACTCAATGAACACAGCGACGCAATCATCAGGTGATATTGACGATGTACACCTTGATTCATGACAAATGCATTCTGGGGTCCTAGCGGCAAAATCATAGCGGCACCCAGCAAAAAGCCTTGAAAATAAATAGCCAGCATAACGTCCTCAGTATTTGGTCTATCGCTATGCCTGGCAGTGTAAGAACTCACCATCATTAATTGAAATGGAAAATTCTAATCCATCATTAATATAACTAATGACATAAAGCATTAGGCGTCTGGTGACAAATAACCCAACTCCTGTGAAATGCACTGGGCGGTACACAGTATCGGTTTGGCCAGCGCGGCAATGCTCATTTGTTGTAACCTGGCCGTTGATAATGAAATAGACACGGCATAGGGTACCCGGCGATGAATATCAAAAACCGGTGCGGAAATACAGGAAACGCCCAGCTCATTCTCTTCCCGATCCATAGCCAACCCTTGCTGACGAATATCTGTCAGTTCTTTTCGCATCTGCGTCAGACTAGTGATGGTATTCGGCGTCAACTGCCGTATCTCATTCTTATGGCTGCGCCAATATTCCACCGGATAGTCCGTCCGACCATAGGCCATAAAAACCTTTCCCATGGCCGAACAATACAACGGCATGTGCTGACCAATATAGGCCCGGGTACGCATCATTCCGGTGGTAGGTTCCAGTTTATAAATCAGGATGACATGATCATCTTCGCGGCTGGAAAAGTTGATGGTTTCTCCCACATCCAGATTCAGTTTCTCCAGATGCGGAGCCGCGATGTGCAGAACATTCAATGATGACAATGCTTTCTGCCCGATAGAAATAAACTTGGTCGTTAAACGATAGCAGCCTGGCAACCGTGCCGGCACCACATAACCACAGCCAGCCAAACCCTGTAACAAACGATGCACGGTGCTTTTATTCATGCCCGATTGCGCCGCAATCTGCGCCAGCGGACAGCCATTCGGGTAGTCGCTTAAGATTTCAATCAACTGCAATCCTCTGAATAAACTCTGGCTACCCAACGGTTTTTCTGTTTTATCATCTTCATCAATGGCTTTTTCGCGCATAAACCCCATTCTCCCTATTGCTACATCCAGATGGTACTGCAAGCACAACCCAGGCGTGAAGTCATGGAACGATGTTTCACTCTATCCACTGTATTAACACACCACGCTGTGACGTCCTACCAGAAGTGCGTGGCGAGTCACAATTTCAGCAAATCATTATTAATTAGTTGATTAATATATAAATTTAAAAGCACACTTTCTTTGCTTTACCATTGGGTTCAGCTTATTATTTTTGAAATTCAATTTCGCATTACGGAATACATGGATTAATTAATAAACAGATAATAGCAAGAAAGACGTCACGAGTTGCGTCTCTCCCAGACCTCCACTGAAAAGGCAAACAGTGATGGACAGAAATCAACATAGTCAGCCACTCTTATCCATGCAACATATCGTCAAAAAATTTGGCGGTAATATTGCGGTAAATAAGGTCAGTCTTGATGTTATGCCGGGAGAGATTCTGGCTTTGCTGGGAGAAAACGGCGCTGGAAAATCGACTCTGATAAAAATCCTGGCTGGCGTGTATGACCGTGATGGCGGTGACATCCTTTTTCACGGTAACAGTATTCGATCAGCATCTGAGCTACGTAGCGACATCCGCCAACCCATCGCTTTTATCCATCAGGATCTGGGGTTGATCGAATGGATGACCGTTGCGGAAAATATGGCGTTGGTTATGGGATTCCCTCGGCGGTGGGGCATGATCAACTGGACGGCTATGTATACCCGCGCCCGCCAGGCATTGCAGGATGTGGGTATCGATCTCGATCCGCAAACCCGCGTATTTGATTTGTCCCGCACCGAAAAATCCCTGCTGGCGATAGCCAGAGCTGTCGCTGTTAATGCGGAAGTGTTGGTGCTGGATGAACCGACAGCGTCGCTACCTGCCAGCGATGTCCGCCATTTGTTCACGGTATTGAATCATCTGCGTAGCAAAAAAGTCGGCATGATTTACGTCACCCACCGGTTGGATGAAGTGATAGAAATCGCCGACCGCATCTGTGTCATGCGCGATGGCCGCTATGTCGCTGGCGGCGCTACCGAAGGCTATTCGGTACGAGATCTGGTACAGATGATTGTTGGTGAAGCGATAAAAGAGCATCAGCGTATGCCATTACCCCAAGACCAGCCTCCCGTACTGACACTCGACAACGTCGTGGTCGGCGATACCGGACCGGTTTCTTTCACACTACAACCGGGAGAAATGATGGCACTGGCTGGCCTGCGTGGTGCGGGTCAGGAAGAAATCAGTCGTCTGCTGTTCGGTCTGCGTCAATGTAATAAGGGCACCATCACGCTTTGCAATCAACGCTGGCACGCAACCACCCCGCAACAGGCTATGCAGGCTGGTGTATCGCTGGTCACCGGTGACCGTACCGGGGAAAGCCTGGTGATGTCGATGTCGGTGCGTGAAAACCTGTTCATCAATCCTTGCGCCAGTGGTCACAAATTGTTTTCCCGGTACTCCACACGCGAAGAAATCGGCAACAGTTGGTGGAAAGTACAACTATTCGATATCCGTCCGAAAGACGTCAACATCGACATCAGCGCCTTGTCCGGCGGCAATCAGCAAAAAGTAGTGATGGCGCGCTGGATGCATTTGAATACACCGTTGCTGATTCTGGAAGATCCCACGGCTGGCGTGGATGTGGGAGCCAGGGCCGAAATTTATCATTTATTAAATAAATCACTAAGTGAAGGCGCGGCAATCTTGGTGATCTCCGCCGATTTCGAGGAGATCGCGCATATCTGCAACCGAGCATTGGTCTTTAATCGCGGACAGGTGGTGGGAGAGCTTCGTGACCGGCAGGTGACATTTGCCAATCTGTTGGCATTGGCATCAGGTAGTGAAAATCAAAGTATCGATCATGAAAAACCCCGGCACACACCTTTACGTGCCTGATAACAATTACGCGGTTTAACGCCAACAGCGGACAATTTTTGTCTTTCTCGTATTCGGAGAATGCTATGTCTAAAACATCGGTCAAATCGACAGCTCTAGAACAACGTATTAGCCTGAAACAGCACGGTATGGGAGCCTGGTCGATGCAGGTTTTTACCCGCTATGGTTTGCTACTGCTCTGTATCGCGCTGGTATTGATATTTTCTGCCATCACCCCTTCTTTTGCTTCATTGCTGACACTACAGGCAATTCTTTCCAGTAAATCCAAAATTGCTCTACTGGCCCTGGCTGCAACCATTCCAATGATTGTCGGGAAAATCGACCTGAATGTTGGTTTTGGTATCGTGCTATGGCATATCCTGGCCATTACGCTACAGGTGCGATACGGCTTTTCGTGGCAGGCTGCTGTGTTCATCGTACTGATTATCTCAGCAATATACGGATTACTGAATGGCATTCTGGTCGCGCTAGCCGATATTGACAGCTTCGTTGCTACGCTCGGATCAGGGACGGTGCTGTATGCCATCGCACTCTGGCATTCTGGTGGTCGACAGATCGTTGGCGATCTACCAGATAGCTTTATCGCGCTGTACCACACAGAGATCATGGGCATTCCGATCGCGGCTTTCTACGTATTGATCATCGCCGTGATTTTATGGCTCATTACCGAACATACTCCATTGGGCCGTTGCATGTACGCTGTCGGCGGCAACCCTGCCGCTGCCAAACTGAACGGTATCTCAGTAACCCGATTTACCATCGGCGCTTTCATCACGTCCAGTGTGCTGACCGGATTTACTGGGATACTAATTGCCGCTGATCAAGGTGTAGGTCAAGCCAGCGTCGGCATGGATTACCTGCTGCCGGCACTGGTGGGCGCTTTTCTTGGCAGTACCACCATTCGCCCTGGACGAGTCAACGTATGGGGAACCGTGGTCGGTATCTCTATCCTGGCAATCGGTATCGCCGGGATCCAGCAATTTGGTGGCGCATTCTGGGTAGAACCCCTGTTTAACGGTGCCACCTTATTACTATCCATTACGCTGGCGGGCTACGCACAGCGCCGCCGGCTATTGAATCAAAAAGCGGTTCAACGCCATCAATCCACCCCGGACAAAGAAAAAAAGGCTGTTAACCCTTAATCACACCAAGGAGAACACGATGAAAAAGTATTCATTGTTACCGAGCCTGATGCTAAGCAGTACCCTACTCTTTACCTTATCTGCACAGGCTGACAGCTATCTGGACCAGGCCAAGGCGGTCATTGCCAAGGCCACGGCACCAGTCACCAAATGGGACGGCCCTACCAGCGGACCCAAACTACAGACTAACAAGCACATCATTTTTATCGCTTCTGACATGAAGAACGGTGGCGTTCAAGGGGTACAGCAAGGCATGGTTGAAGCGACCAAAACCGTAGGCTGGAAGCTGGAAACACTGGACGGCGCGGGCTCGGTAAAAGATCAGTTATCCGCACTAAACCAGGCTATCGCCCAGAAACCGGATGGGATTGTGATTGGTGGCTGGAATCCAAATGTGGCTCGTATCCCGCTGAAAAAAGCCGTTAAGCAAGGCATTGTACTGCTGGGCTGGCATGCTGTGCCAGAACCGGGTCCAGTTCCAAAATACAACATCTACGACAATATCACCTCAGATTCCAATGAAGTGGCACGCGTAGCCGCGCTGTATGCGGTGGCAAAATCAGAAGGTACGGCGAAGGTAGTGATTTTTACCGATTCGCTGTATCAGATCGCGCTGGATAAAGCCAATGTGATCAAAAAAACCATAGAAAAATGCAGCGGTTGCCAGGTACTGGAGATGATTGATACCCCATTGTCGGATACATCCAGTCGCATGCCGCCAATGACTTTCAGTCTGCTACAAAAATATGGTGACAAATTCCAGTATGCGTTGGCAATTAACGATCTCTATTTCGACTTTATGGCCCCAGCACTGAAAACTGCCGGTAAAGGTGGCAGCAACCCACCCCATAACATCTCCGCTGGCGATGGATCTATTTCCGCCTATCAACGTATCCGCACCGGTAACAGTCAGGACGCGACGGTACCTGAGCCTTTGAAACTGCATGGTTGGCAACTGGTGGATGAATTTAACCGCGCCTTCGCCAAGCAGCCACCATCAGGCTACGTCACACCGGTACATCTGGTGACCAAAGACAACATCGATCATGATGGCGGGCCAGAAAACCAGTTCGATCCACAAAATGGTTATCAGCAACATTATAAGACTCTGTGGGGCGTGAAATAAGAGGGGCCTATCATGATGAGTTCTATATTCTCCGTTAATAACACATCCGTTCTAGATTCATCACTATGGAACGGCACGCTGGAGCGGTTATGCTCACCAGCGGTCTGGGCCGAAGGACCAGTCTGGCTACCAGAACAGAATGCAGTGGTATTCAGCGATGTGAAAGGAAATCGCCTGTTCCGCTGGTCGGAACAGGATGGCGTGAGTCTGTTTCGCCACAGTTCACACTATGCCAACGGTAACGCGCTGGATAAACAAGGACGCATCGTCAGCTGTGAGCATGGCAGACGTGGTATCAGTCGTACTGAACACAATGGTGAAGTTACACTGCTGGTAGATAAGTTTGAGGGGAAACGGTTTAACTCTCCCAATGATCTGGCTATCCGTTCAGACGGTACTATCTGGTTTACCGATCCGCCATACGGCATCATCAACGATAACGAAGGCTATAAGTCAGAAAGTCAGATTGTTGGCTGCTATGTCTACTGTTTTGACCCTGAAGATGATTCTGTGACACTTGCCAGCAGTGACTTACAACGGCCAAATGGGCTGGCGTTTTCCCCAGATGAAAGCCTGATGTATGTAGCCGATATGTCCATCGTCGATTTTCCAGTACAGGGGCGGCATCAATTGCGTGTTTACCAAGTTTCAGGCAAGGAGCTACTAGGTGGACAGCGATTAACGGACGTTACTCCCGGCTTCCCGGATGGCTTCTGTGTCAACGCCGAAGGGGCTATTTTCTGTAGTTGTAAAGATGGTGTGCTGGTGTTTTCACCACAAGGCGAAACCGTGGGAAAAATTCCGGTCCCGGAGTTGGTTTCAAATTGTATGATAGGTGGGGTGGACGGCAACGAATTGTACATTACCGCCACCACGTCTCTCTACCGTTACCGTCTATCGTAGTGCGTCAGACTTATCCCCCTGAATAACGGGGGGTAAGCCATCAAATGGTCGGAATACCCTTTGAAACAGGCGACGACGCAGGCGTTTGCTGATACAGATGAACATCCATTTGTGGATACGGTATGCCAATCTGGTGTTTATCCAGTGCGCGCTTAAAGTTTTCCAGTAAATCCCAGTAAACCTCGAAAGCATCGCCGTTACTGGTCCATACCCGAACCACAAAATTCAGTGATGATGCACCCATTTCATTCAGGCGGATAGTAACACCGCTGCCATGCTGAATACGGTCATCTGCACTGACAATCTCCCCCAGTAAATTCTTGACCACATCAATATCGGCGTCATACGCCACACCCACAATAATCTCGGTGCGACGGTTGGGTTCACGGGTACTATTGATAATGTTTCCCGAAATGATTTTACCGTTAGGTATGACGATGATCTTGCCATCCGCAGTACGCAGTGTCGTGGAGAATATCTGTACCTGTACCACCGTCCCAGCGACTCCCCCCAGGTCAACCCACTCGCCACTACGAAAGGGACGAAACATCACCAGCAGAACACCGGCGGCAAGGTTTGATAGCGAACCCTGTAATGCCAAACCGACTGCCAAACCAGCAGCACCCATCACAGCGATAATGGAGGCGGTTTGTACGCCAATCCGACTCAGTGCCGCAGTCAACGTAAACGCAATAATACCATAGCGCACTAATGCCGATAGGAAGTCAGCAACTGTAGTGTCAACCATGCGGATGATCATCAGTCGGTTTAAGGCTTTTGATACCAAACGGGCGATGAGCAGTCCGACAAATAATATGACCAACGCTGCCGCAATATTTACCGCATATTCCAGTAAAATATGCTGATTATTCACCAACCAGGACTCCAAGTGACCCATAGTGTCAGAAACATCAAGATTTTCCATCGCTCACTCCCATTTCACTTATTCCGAACACTGCCGTTGACTGATACCGCAACCCACTTCGGCAAATGATCAACATAATTAAGGCTCCCGCAGGAGCCTTGATATTAATAGTAACGTGAATAAACGAAAACCAAATTACAATACGTCGATTGCATTCAGCTCTTTAAACGCTTTTTCCAGACGAGTTACCATTGTGACCTGAGCCGCACGTAGCCAGGCACGCGGATCATAGTGTTTCTTGTTTGGCTTGTCAGCCCCTTCCGGGTTACCCAACTGACTTTGCAGATAGCCTTCATTCTTCTTGTAATAGCCCAGAATACCTTCCCAGGTTGCCCATTGGGTATCTGTATCGATGTTCATTTTAATCACACCGTAGCTAACCGCTTCTTTGATCTCTTCGGCAGAAGAACCAGAACCACCGTGGAATACAAAGTCCAGGCTGTTGTGTGGCAAATTGAATTTCTTGGACACATAATCCTGAGAATTGCGCAGGATTTTCGGCGTCAACTGTACATTACCCGGTTTGTAAACACCGTGTACGTTACCAAAAGAAGCCGCGATGGTAATCCGTGGGCTAATTGCATTTAGTTTTTCATACGCATATGCCACGTCTTCCGGCTGGGTGTACAGCGCAGAATTATCCAGATGGCTGTTATCTACACCATCTTCTTCACCGCCAGTGCAACCCAGTTCGATCTCCAGCGTCATGTCCATCTTCGCCATACGAGTCAGGTATTTGCTGCAAATCTCGATATTTTCTTCCAGGGACTCTTCAGACAAGTCGATCATATGGGAAGAGAACAGCGGCTTACCAGTAGCAGCGAAGTATTTCTCGCCTGCATCCAGCAGTCCGTCCAGCCACGGTAGCAATTTCTTGGCACAGTGGTCAGTGTGCAGGATAACCGGAACACCGTAGTGCTCAGCCATCTGATGAACATGATGCGCACCAGAAATCGCGCCCAAAATCGCCGCTTGTTGACCTTCAGCTTTCAGGCCTTTGCCAGCAATAAATGCCGCACCGCCATTAGAAAACTGAACGATTACTGGAGAGCGCACTTTAGCGGCGGCTTCCAGCACAGCATTAACCGAGTCAGTACCAACACAGTTAACCGCTGGTAGAGCAAATTTGTTTTCTTTTGCTACTGCGAAAACTTTCTGAACGTCATCACCCGTGATGACACCCGGTTTTACGAAGTCAAAAATTTTAGACATATTACGTGTCCTGTTTCGTTGGCCGTGGAGGGTTAGAGATATCGACTGTTACATCGATAGTCACCCCGGCATCACACCGGGGCAACCGCAGACAGGAGAGTTTCTCCTGTTCAAAAATTACTGTTTGCCGCGTTCTTCCAGCATCACTACTGCTGGCAGTTTTTTACCTTCAACGAACTCCAGGAAGGCGCCACCACCAGTAGAAATATAGGAAATTTTGTCCGCAATGCCGAACAGATCAATGGCAGCCAGCGTATCGCCGCCGCCAGCGATGGAAAATGCATCACTGTCAGCGATAGCACGGGCGACCACTTCAGTTCCTTTACGGAAGTTAGGGAATTCAAAAACACCAACCGGACCATTCCACAGAATAGTTTTGGCATTTTTCAGAATTTCAGCCAGGCGCTCAGCCGAAACGTCACCCAGATCCAGAATCTGCTCATCGTCTTTAATGGCCGCGACTGACTTCAAGGTAGCGGTGGCAGTTTCAGAAAACTCAGTGGCTACGCGTACATCACTCGGTACCGGAATATCGCAGGTTTCCAGCAATTTCTTCGCTTCAGGAATCAGATCCGCTTCGTACAGGGATTTACCTACGTTATGACCCTGAGCAGCAATGAAGGTGTTGGCAATACCGCCACCAACAATCAGCTGATCAGCGATTTTTGACAAGGCCCCCAGTACAGTCAGTTTGGTAGATACCTTGGAGCCGCCAACGATAGCCACCATCGGGCGAGCCGGGTTACCTAATGCTTTACCCAGTGCTTCCAGTTCGTTGGACAGTAACGGGCCAGCACAAGCGATTGGCGCAAACCTGCCAACACCGTGAGTAGATGCCTGAGCACGATGTGCAGTGCCGAATGCGTCCATAACAAATACGTCGCACAGTGCGGCATATTTTTTGGACAACACTTCATCGTCTTTCTTTTCACCTTTGTTAAAACGGACGTTTTCCAGCACAACCAACTCGCCTTCAGCTACATCGACGCCGTCCAGGTACTCTTTTGCCAGACGTACCGGGAAGGACAGATTATCCTTCAGGTAGTTAACTACGGGCAGCAGGGAAAACTCTTCGGTGTATTCGCCTTCAGTGGGACGTCCCAGGTGAGAGGTTACCATTACGCGCGCACCCTGTTTCAGGGCAATTTCTATGGTCGGCAGAGAAGCGCGGATACGCGCATCAGACGTCACTTTGCCATCTTTTACCGGCACATTCAGATCCGAACGGATAAATACACGCTTACCGGCCAGATCCAGATCGGTCATCTTAATTACAGCCATGGTGAATCCTCTTGTTGATTCTCTTTAAAGTTGCTTGAGCGAGATACCAGATTTCCCGATATCACGTACTAGAAACCGCAGGTTGCCATCGCCCGTGTTGTATCCAACATTCGGTTGGCAAAACCCCATTCGTTATCGCACCAGACCAGTGTTTTAATCAGATGCTGCCCACTAACCCGGGTCTGTGTACCGTCAACAATTGCGCTGTGCGGATCGTGGTTAAAATCAGCAGAAACCAGCGGCAATTCTGTATAGTCAACTATACCACGAAATGTACTACGCGCTGATTTTTGCAAAATAGCATTGATTTCATTAACTTTTACTACACGTTTCACGCTAACACTTAAATCGATCGCGGTAACGTTGATCGTCGGCACTCGCACTGAAATCGCTTCAAAGCGATCCATAAATTTCGGAAAAAAACGCGTAATGCCTATCGCCAGTTTAGTATCCACTGGGATGATTGACTGACTGGCAGCCCGTGTACGACGCAAATCACGATGATAAGCATCAATCACTGGCTGGTCATTCATCGAAGAGTGGATCGTTGTCACAGTGCCGCTTTCAATGCCAAAAGCATCATCCAGCAGTTTAATTATGGGGATGATGCAGTTAGTGGTACAGGACGCATTGGAAACCAGACGGTGTTCTGTCTTTAGTTCCCGATGATTGACGCCAAACACAATCGTCGCATCCAAATCCGCAGCGCCCGGATGTGAAAACAGGACTTTCCTGGCACCGGCGGCCAGATGGGCTTCGCCATCCGCCCGACTACCATACACACCGCTGCAATCCAAAACGATGTCTACTCCTAATTCTTTCCAGGGCAAGTCTTGAATATCGGGCTGATGCAGTAATCGGATAGTATCGTCCCCGACATACAACTGGTCACACTCCTGACGGACATCCCACGCAAAACGACCATGACTGGTATCATATTTGAGTAAATGGGCAATCCCCGCCGCATCCGCCAGTTCATTTATCGCCACTACGGTGATTTCGGCCCGGCGTCCTGATTCATACAACGCCCGTAATACACTGCGGCCAATCCGGCCAAAACCGTTTATCGCAATACGGATTGTCATGGAATTTCCTGAATAATGATAAACCTGCCATTCTTATAGAATAATCAGTACGCCATCAGGAATAAACCGTTGATTACGTTATGCGTTGATCTCCACTGACCGTCATTTGATCCTAGGGATCAATCTTACTGTGATGGCCGTAAAATCGATAACTGAAACGCTTCAGCTAGCATAAACGAATTAATAGGCAAAGGGAATATTCCCAACCTAACTGTTCCAGAAGAGTGACACATGTCAAAAAATAATCGCACACTTTGCCACAGAGCGCTGCAAACTGAAAAATAATGCGATCAGACAGAATGAAAAAAGACCGGAGCACTCCGGTCTCAGATAACAGATAAACATACTGCAAACACTCACCTGTCATGCCCGCATAAGCAAGCATGGCAGGAACAACACATCGGAATTACTTCAACAGCGCCTTCGCTTTGGCAACCACGTTCTCAGTGGTGAAACCAAACTCTTCAAACAGCAGTTCGGCCGGGGCTGATTCACCGAAGCTCGTCATTCCCACTATCGCGCCGTTCAGACCCACATACTTGTACCAGTAATCCGCAATCCCCGCTTCAATCGCCACTCGCGCCGGCACCCCTTTCGGCAGCACCGCTTCACGGTAGGCCGCATCCTGCTTGTCAAACGCATCTGTCGAGGGCATCGATACCACGCGGGCCTTGATGCCCTCTTCCGTCAGTTTCCTATACGCGCTGACCGCCAGGTCGACTTCTGAACCGGTGGCTATCAGGATGACGTCCGGCTGACCATTACTGTCTTTCAGCACGTAAGCCCCTTTCGCCACATCGGCCAACTGCTGTGCCGAGCGTTCCTGCTGTGCAAGATTCTGACGTGACAGAATCAAGGCTGTAGGGCCATCTTTACGTTCAATCGCGTATTTCCAGGCTACCGCAGTTTCTACCTGGTCTGCCGGCCGCCAGGTACTCATGTTCGGCGTCACCCGCAAGCTGGCCAGTTGCTCTACCGGCTGATGCGTCGGTCCGTCTTCACCCAGACCAATCGAATCATGGGTATACACATAGATGCTGCGTATTTTCATCAGCGCCGCCATACGCACCGCATTACGGGCGTATTCCACAAACATCAGGAACGTCGCGGTATACGGCACAAAACCACCGTGCAATGAGATACCGTTAGCAATCGCGGTCATACCAAATTCGCGCACGCCATAGTGGATGTAGTTACCGGCCGCATCTTCATTCAACGCTTTCGAACCAGACCAGATGGTCAGGTTGCTCGGGGCCAGATCGGCAGAGCCGCCCAGGAATTCCGGCAACAGTTTTCCATACGCTTCCAGTGCATTCTGTGAGGCTTTACGGCTGGCAATCTTGGCAGGATTCGCCTGCCACTGTTCAACCACTTTCGCTGATTCTTCCTGCCAGTTTGCCGGCAGTTCACCGTTCATTCGGCGGGTAAATTCGACTGCCAGATCAGGATAAGCACGGGCATAAGCGTCAAACGCCTTATTCCAGGCAGACTCTTTACGCTGACCCGCTTCACGCGCATCCCACTCGGCATACATTTCTGCCGGAATTTCAAACGGCCCGTATTTCCAGCCCAGTTGTTCGCGGGTCGCGGCCACTTCAGCATCACCCAGCGGCGCACCGTGTGAATCATGCGTACCGGCCTTGTTTGGCGAACCGAAACCAATCACGGTTTTACACATCAGCAGCGACGGTTTATCAGAAACCTGTTGTGCTTCAACGATAGCGCGCTTGATGGCATCGGCATCGTGACCATCAATACCACGGATCACGTGCCAGTCGTAGGCTTCAAAACGGGCTGCCGTATCGTCGGTGAACCAGCCATCAACGTGGCCGTCAATAGAAATGCCATTGTCATCATAGAATGCCACCAGCTTACCCAGCTTCAGCGTACCCGCCAGCGAACAGACTTCGTGGGAGATCCCTTCCATCATGCAGCCATCACCCATGAACACATAGGTGTGGTGGTCGACAATCTCATGACCAGGGCGGTTGAACTGCGCCGCCATGGTGCGCTCGGCGATCGCCATCCCTACCGCGTTGGCAATCCCCTGCCCCAACGGGCCGGTAGTGGTTTCCACGCCTACGGTGTGGCCCACTTCCGGGTGACCCGGTGTTTTGGAGTGCAGCTGACGGAAATTTTTCAACTCTTCAATTGGCAGGTCATAGCCAGTGAGGTGCAACAGGCTGTAAATCAGCATGGAAGCATGACCGTTAGACAGCACAAAGCGGTCGCGGTTAGCCCAATGCGGATTGGAAGGGTTGTGGCTCAGGTAATCACGCCACAGGACTTCGGCGATATCCGCCATGCCCATTGGGGCGCCAGGATGACCGGATTTGGCCTTTTGCACGCCATCCATGCTCAGTGCACGGATAGCATTGGCAAGTTCTTTACGAGAGGACATGCTTTACTCCAGATCGGATTGAACGAATGTCTTGCCAGACATACGATAGATTAATCAACGTGTTAGCCAGGAAAGACAAAGAAAAGATAGCTACAAATGTACATGAAAACATAATTGATTGCACATGGAACAGTGAGCAGAAAAGAAGGATTCGCCTGCTGACATTTCAGTTTTGTGGCAAGTGGCATCTTTCAACGCCGGGCAGGCACTACTTATCCTTAGTCCCTTACGCATTAATAACTGAAATATGATCAAGATGGATACTGTACCTGGACTCTTTCGACACAAAACATCGGGAATAAATAGTCGTGAACCAATAACCCTTTGGAGAACAAAAAAAAGGATGCAAATAGCATCCTTTTTTATCTGCCCGAAAATTTACTCATCTTCCAGATACGTATAGCCGTACAATCCGGATTCAAACTCGGCAAGGAACTGCGCCTGAAGATCCGGGTCCAGATCGGTTTCCTTCACCTGATCACGGAAGCGAGACATCAGCACTTTCGGGTCGAGCTGCACATACTCCAGCATATCCGCCACGGTATTGCCTTCATCAGACTCTTCCACTTCAACCGAACCATCCGGGAATACATACACGTCAACGGTTGAAGTATCACCGAACAAGTTGTGCATATTGCCCAAAATTTCCTGATAAGCACCGACCATAAAAAAGCCCAGAAGCGGTGGGTTTTCCGGATCATAAGGTGGCATCGGCATGGTGGTTGCGATCCCATCACCGTCCACATAATGATCAATGGTACCGTCAGAATCACAGGTGATATCCAACAGGACCGCACGACGCTGTGGCGGCTTGTCCAACCCCTCCAATGGCATGACAGGGAACAACTGGTCGATCCCCCAGGCATCAGGCATAGACTGGAACAGCGAAAAGTTCACATACAACTTATCGGCCATGCGTTCTTGCAGTTCATCGATTACCGGACGGTGTGCGCGGTTACTTGGATCCAACCGTTGCTGGATCTGTTGGCAGATACCGAGATAAAGCTGTTCTGCCTTGGCACGCTGCGTCAGATCCAACATGCCATGCGTGTATTGTGTGTGCACGTCATGCAAATCCATCTGGCTGTCGTGCAGCCATTCACGCAGGGAGCGCCGATTACCTGGCTGGGTAATTTCTTTCCAGGTTGACCACAGACTTTCCAGCGCACGTGGTGCATCTTCATCTGGCGCTTCCGGCTCACTGAATTCGTTGCGTTCAACCCCAATGATGTTGGAAACCAAGACGGTATGGTGTGCAGTTACCGCTCGTCCGGATTCGGTAATCACCATCGGGTGTGGCAAACCATATTCGTTACAGGCATCGCCGATACCCCAGATGACATTGTTGGCATACTCATTCAAGCCATAATTCACCGAACAATCAGACTGGGAACGGGTACCTTCATAGTCCACCCCCAGACCACCACCAACATCAAAACACTGGATATTCACACCCAGTTTATGCAATTCAACATAAAAACGCGCTGACTCACGGACACCAGTGGCAATATCACGAATGTTGGACAACTGAGAACCAAGATGGAAATGCAACAGTTGTAGGCTATCCAGGCGGTTCGCTTCCCGGAGCATTTCAACCAGTTGCAATACCTGCATCGCCGCCAGGCCGAACTTGGATTTCTCGCCACCACTGGACTGCCATTTGCCAGAGCCCTGGGAAGCCAGACGGGCACGCACACCAAGACGTGGCACGACATTCAGACGCTCGGCTTCTTCCAGCACCAGCTTGATTTCCGACATCTTTTCGATAACCAGGTAGATCTTATGACCCAGTTTTTCACCGATCAGCGCCAAACGAATATATTCGCGATCTTTGTAACCATTACAGACGATAACGGTGCGGGTCATACCGGCATGGCCCAATACAGCCATTAATTCCGCTTTGGAACCCGCCTCCAGTCCCAGTGGCTCGCCAGAATTCACCAGTGACTCGATCACTCGGCGATGCTGATTAACCTTGATGGGATACACCAGAAAATAGCCACCTTCGTAACCAAAAGATTCACGAGCGCGTTTAAACGCTGCGTTAATCGAACGCAGCCGGTGCTGTAAAATCTGTGGAAAACAGAACAAGGCTGGCAGACGCTGGTTATCTTTTTGTCGTTCCTTGACCAATTCGGCCAAATCAACGCGAGCTTCAGGAACATCAGGATCCGGGCAAACACTGATATGCCCCAGCTCATTAACGTCGTAGTAATTATTACCCCACCAGGCAATATTATAGGTACGGAGCATTTCGCTGGCATCGCGATCGTTCATGGCCACCTCCTGCATAGAGCGTAAAGTTTCATGTTTAGCCGTCGTCGATAAGTGCGGATGAATCATATCGTCAGACATGGCACCCACCTTCGTTTACTTTTTTATCAACCATCGCCTCTGTGCCCGCAAAAATAAGTGGCAATACATCCACTGCATACTGCGTTAACAGTGGGAAACCTGACAGGCTGTAGTATGCCGTCGTTTTATGACCTTTATGAGTGTAAAACACGATGTCGAACTCCGAGATACGGATCGGTGAAAACCAAAGGGAAACTATCACCAGAAGAACGTTTATCGTTCATCTGCTCGGGGAAAATGCAGGTTAGCCCGCTCGGGAGTCCTGCGTCGCGCTTCGGGAAAGGCAACTTCGGGAAAATAACAGAAAGGGTTGAGTCAGTGACGCCATGGCGTCAAAAGGAAAGCGCTGCGAACGCAACTCACTCAGCAAACAACGGATCATTAATCCTATCACCTCCACGCGCGCCGCACAGGTATGCGGTCAGGCCATCACGGAAATCGTTAAAAGTATCATACCACGGACAACAAACCGCACGCGCGTTTATACCGATCTGATACCGGAAAAGCAAAATGAAAATGGTAAATATCTTCTTCTTTTCCCCGTAAAAACGTCGATGACGTAATCCAATGGTCTGGTCGTACCAAAAAATTGCTGGTAATGGGGCCAAAAGCTGGCCTAGAATAGCCATCCAGATGTTAATCCATCTATACTGATTAACCGATAAATTGCTTAACGGCTTTGCTTGAAAGGTAAAGAATTCATGGCTAAACACCTTTTTACGTCCGAGTCTGTCTCTGAAGGGCATCCTGATAAAATCGCCGACCAGATTTCTGACGCCGTCCTTGACGCTATTTTGGAGCAGGATCCGAAAGCGCGCGTTGCCTGTGAGACTTACGTAAAAACCGGTATGGTACTAGTCGGGGGTGAAATCACGACCAGCGCCTGGGTCGATATCGAAGAGATCACCCGTCGGACAATACGCGAAATCGGCTACGTTAATTCTGAAATGGGCTTTGATGCCAATTCTTGCGCGGTGTTGAGCGCCATTGGCAAACAGTCTCCGGATATTAATCAGGGTGTTGACCGCAGTAATCCACTGGAACAAGGTGCGGGTGATCAGGGGCTGATGTTCGGTTATGCCACCAATGAAACCGACGTACTAATGCCCGCCCCAATTACCTATGCTCACCGTCTGGTTCAACGTCAGTCTGAAGTACGTAAAAACGGCACACTGCCGTGGTTACGTCCGGATGCAAAAAGCCAGGTAACCTTCCTGTATGACGACGGAAAAATCGCCGGTATTGATGCAGTGGTACTTTCCACCCAACACTCTGAAGATATCCACCAAAGAGACCTGCATGAAGCAGTGATGGAAGAGATCATCAAACCCGTTCTGCCAGCCGAATGGCTGTCCGCCGATACCAAATATTTCATTAACCCGACGGGACGTTTCGTGATTGGTGGTCCAATGGGTGACTGTGGTCTGACAGGCCGTAAGATCATCGTGGATACTTACGGTGGCGCGGCTCGCCACGGTGGTGGCGCGTTCTCTGGTAAAGATCCGTCAAAGGTTGACCGTTCAGCAGCCTATGCGGCCCGTTATGTGGCGAAGAATATCGTTGCAGCCGGTCTGGCTGATCGTTGCGAAATCCAGATTTCCTATGCTATCGGCATAGCCGAACCGACCTCTATCATGATTGAAACCTTTGGTACTGAGAAAATCTCGGCCGACCGCCTGGCTCAATTGGTACGCCAGTTCTTCGATCTGCGTCCATATGGTCTGATTCAGATGCTGGATCTGCTGCACCCGATCTATCAGGAAACAGCAGCCTACGGTCACTTCGGTCGCGAGCACTTCCCGTGGGAAAAAACCGATCTGGCAGAAAAACTGCGCTATTCCGCTGGGCTGCAATAAAAACCTTGCGATTGCCATGATTTTCAAACGGCGAATAACCTTCGCCGTTTTTTATTTCCCCCTTATTCAGGGCGGCATACACTTGAGCATTGTCATTGCCAACGTTAAGCTACCCGCATGCACACACCACGAATTCCCATTGCCTTACAGCAAGCGGTAATACGCTGTCTGCGAGAGAAACTGCGACACGCCAACGCCGTACTTGGTAGTCACTATCCTGAACCCACCGTCAATTATTACCAACGGGGGTTAACCGCAGGTAGTGCCTGGCTGAAAACCTGGGAAATCCGCTTAAACCCAATCCTGCTCAAGGAGAACCAACAAACCTTTATTGACGAGGTAATACCACACGAACTAGCGCATTTACTGGTGTTTTCCCGTTTTGGCAGAACATCGCCACACGGTAAAGAGTGGCGCTGGATGATGGAAGAGGTGCTAAACGTCCCGGCCCGACGCACCCATCGCTTTGAGATCACCTCCGTACAAGGGAAAACCTTCCCTTATCAGTGTGCCTGCCGTCAACACGATTTAACGCTGCGCCGCCATAATCGGGTCGTACGAGGAGAGACTGAATACCGCTGCCGCTATTGTGGTGAAACATTACGTCCTCTCGTAACAAATTCTTTTTAAAATAAAATTTACGGGTTTTAATGCTATTTTTTTAGCATTTGCTTGCATGGAACACTTCCGGTACGCTGCCAACTTTCACGTCTGAAGGTTATGTTGGAACATGCTTCGCAAAATTCTTGTTATCGCATTGTTAGGTTTAAGTTTGATCTCCACAGCCACCCTAAGCCGGGGAATCAATAGCTTTACTCAGGCAAAAGCTGCCGCAGTGAAAATAAATCAGGATGCGCCCGGCACCTTTTATTGTGGTTGTAAAATTACCTGGCAGGGTAAAAAAGGAATTCCAGATTTGGCGTCCTGCGGTTATCAGGTCCGAAAAAATGCCAATCGCGCCAACCGCATTGAATGGGAACACGTCGTCCCCGCCTGGCAGTTTGGCCATCTACGCCAATGCTGGCAAAATGGCGGCCGCAAAAATTGCAATAAAGACCCAGTCTACCGGCAGATAGAAACCGATTTGCACAACCTGCAACCGGCGATTGGTGAAGTGAATGGCGACCGTGGTAACTTTATGTACGGTCAGTGGAACGGAGGGGAAAAACAGTATGGTCAGTGCGAAATGAAGGCGGATTTTAAAAATCATCTGGCCGAACCACCAGAACGTGCACGTGGAGCGATTGCCCGTACCTATTTCTATATGCGCGATCGCTATAATCTGAATCTGGCCCGCCAGCAAACCCAGTTGTTTGAAGCCTGGAACACGCTTCATCCGGTAACCCGGTGGGAATGTACCCGTGATAAACGCATCGCGCAGGTGCAAGGGAATCATAACCCATACGTGCAACAAGCTTGCCAGTAATAGCCCGTCTACCTACTATAGCTATCAGTCCTCTGAACCACCGTTACTCTGGCGGTGGTTTGTTGCGTATGGGGCGGCTGCCCATTCAGATAAATAACGCTATTAAGGTCAGATATCAATGCGAATACCGCGCATTTTTCACCCGGAGACACTCTCACCAACCGGGGGTGAAACCGAACTGAGCGACGATGCCGCCAACCATATTGGCCGCGTTCTGCGCATGCTGCCTGGTCAGTCACTACAACTGCTGGATGGCAGTAATTTTATTTTCGATGCTGAGATTGTGCTGGCTGGTAAAAAAAATGTGCGTGTGCGCTATACCGAAGGTCGGCTGGAAGACTGTGAATCACCACTGTACCTGCATTTAGGTCAGGTGATGTCCCGGGGTGAGAAAATGGAGTTCACCATCCAGAAATCCATTGAGCTGGGCGTCAATGTTATTACTCCACTGTTTTCCGAACGCTGTGGCGTCAAACTGGATAGTGACCGCCTGGATAAAAAGATCGCCCAGTGGAAAAAAATTATTATTGCTGCCTGCGAGCAGTGCGGTCGAAACCGCATTCCGGAAATTCGCCCTGCCATGCCACTGGAAAGCTGGTGCGCGGAACAGGACAATACGTTAAAACTGAATCTTCATCCGCGCGCGACGCAAAGTATTAATACACTACCACTGCCCGTGAAACGTGTTCGGTTGCTGATTGGTCCGGAAGGTGGGCTCTCTTCCGATGAAATTGCGATGACCGCAGAATATGGATTTACCGATATCCTACTGGGGCCACGCATTCTGCGTACAGAAACTACAGCTCTCACCGCAATCACAGCCTTACAGGTACGATTCGGCGATCTGGGGTAAAGGAGAAAATAATGATCAAACTCGGAATCGTGATGGATCCGATTGCAGCCATCAATATCAAGAAAGACACCAGCTTTGCCATGCTGCTGGAAGCGCAGCGCCGTGGCTGGGAACTGCATTACATGGAGATGGGCGATCTCTATCTGCACGTCGGCGAAGCACGGGCAACCACCCGAATTCTGAGCGTCCAGTACGACTATAATGGTTGGTATGATTTCGGTGCCACGCAGGATATCGCCCTGCATGAACTGGATGTGGTATTAATGCGTAAAGACCCACCGTTTGATACCGAATTTATCTACGCTACCTATATTCTTGAACGTGCGGAAGAGAAAGGCACGCTGATTGTCAACAAACCCAAGAGCCTGCGTGATTGTAATGAAAAGCTGTTCACCGCCTGGTTCCCGGAACTGACACCGGATACACTGGTAACCCGTAGTGCAGACAAGTTGCGCCAATTTCATCAACATCACAGCGATATCATTCTTAAACCGCTAGACGGGATGGGTGGAACATCTATTTTTCGTTTAAAACCAGACGATGCTAACATTTCGGTCATCATTGAAACCCTGACTGAATATGGTAGCCGTTATTGCATGGCTCAAACCTATCTACCTGCCATTAAAGATGGCGACAAGCGTGTGCTGGTCGTGGATGGCGAGCCAGTGCCTTACTGCCTGGCCCGTATTCCGAAAAGCGGTGAAACTCGCGGTAATCTGGCTGCCGGTGGCCGTGGTGAAGCACGTCCGTTGAGCGAAAGTGATTGGCAGATAGCACGAAAGGTCGCCCCGGTACTGAAACAGAAAGGATTGATATTTGTCGGTCTGGATATTATTGGCGATCGTCTGACTGAAATTAACGTTACCAGCCCGACGTGTGCCCGTGAGATCGAAACAGCCTATCCAGATGTCTCCATTACTGGCATGCTGATGGATGCCATTGCGCGCCGGCTAAGCCAACGTCATGGCTAATCCGGTTCTCAGTCGATGATGCATAACCGCTCGGTTCGCCCGTTTTTATGCTGGCGAACCCACATCAACCCTGACAAAAAACGATAAGTACATACGATGAATTTACAGCATCATTTTCTTATTGCCATGCCTGCGCTGCAAGACCCGACGTTTAGACGTTCGGTGGTTTATATTTGCGAGCACAATGAAGATGGAGCCATGGGGTTAATCATTAATAAACCTATGGAACAATTTACAGTGGAAAGCGTGCTGAAAAAGCTGAGCATTGAACCAACGCCACGTGATCCGTCCATTCGTCTGGACAAACCCGTGTTCTCTGGCGGGCCACTGGCTGACGATCGCGGTTTTATTCTCCATACACCACGTCCTGGCTTCTCTTCCAGTATTGGCATTTCCGAAGACACGATGATCACGACGTCAAAAGATGTGCTGGAAACACTGGGGACACCCGTTCAGCCAGAAGAAACACTGGTTGCCCTCGGATATACCGCATGGGAAGGCGGGCAGTTGGAAAACGAATTACTGGATAATGCCTGGCTGACCACGCCGGCGGATAAAGAAATTCTGTTCCATACACCAATAGCAGAACGCTGGCGAGCAGCAGCCAAAAAACTTGGGGTGGATATTCATAATATCGTCGCTGAAGCAGGGCATTCCTGATGGTCAACCGCACTATCATGGCGTTTGATTTTGGCACTCGCAGCATTGGTGTTGCTATTGGTCAGGATATTACCCGTACAGCTCGCCCTCTTACTGCCTTCAAGGCACAGGATGGCACGCCTGACTGGCAGCAAGTGGAAAAGCTTCTGCAAGAATGGCAACCTGACCTGCTGGTAGTGGGCCTGCCATTGAATATGGATGGCACCGAGCAACCACTGACCGCCAGGGCACGCAAATTTGCTCAACGCCTGCATGGCCGCTTTGGCGTGCAAATCGCCTTACAAGATGAACGTTTGAGTACGGTAGAAGCCCGATCCAGCCTGTTTGAACAAGGTGGATTCCGAGCGCTGGATAAAGGCAGTGTAGATGCGGCTTCTGCTGTCATCATTCTCGAAAGCTGGTTTGGACAGCAAGCGTAACAAGCACCTGGACGCCAGGATCACTATCCTACACCCTATTTTTTCGCCCAGGCCGGATGTCTCTCCGCATGCCTGATGACAGAAACCACTTGTCCACCCACAGGCAAGGTGATTTCTGCCAGCTAGCCGATAGTGAATACCTCTGTTATTCAAACAAATTGTGATGCAGCGTTTGTACCACTTGCTCCGCATCCCCGGTAGGCACCAGGAAGCATAGATTATGTGTACTGGCGCCATAGCAAATCAGCCGGATATTAAATGGTTCCAACACACCGAACACCTCTTTGCCCACACCACAGGCTTGTGAAAGCTTGTTACCGATCAGCGCCACCAATGACAGATTCTCTTCCACTTCAACCCGACACAGTGAAGATAGTTCAGTCAGTAACGCACTGGACAGCAAACTATCACCGGTTGACGTTGAGCCAGTGGTATCTAGTGTCAGAGCGACATTGACTTCCGAGGTAGTGATCAGATCCACGGAGATGCTGTGACGGGCTAGAATACTGAATACTTCTGCCAGAAAGCCGTGTGCATGTAGCATATTCAAACTGTGCAATGTCAGCAGAGTTTGTTTGCGGCGCAAGGCCAGTGCGCGAAATAATGGTGGCGCGTCGGTTCGATTACAGACCAGCGTACCCCCGGCGATCGGATCCTTGCTAGAACCGACAAAAACCGGAATGTCACTGCGTACCGCCGGCAACAGAGTAGCAGGGTGCAGCACTTTGGCGCCGAAGGTTGCCATTTCCGCCGCTTCCTCAAAAGTAATTTTATCAATACGACGCGCAGCCGGAACTACCCGTGGGTCGGTGGTATAAATACCGGGAACATCGGTCCAGATATCAATACGGTTGGCATTCAGTGCTTCACCCAGCAGCGCAGCGGTATAGTCACTGCCACCACGGCCTAGCGTCGTGGTACGTCCTTTGGCCTCACTGCCAATAAAGCCTTGAGTAATGATCAACCCATTTGACAGACGCGGCATCAACTGACTACGGGTCAACGTCACCAGTGCCGTGCAATCAGGTTCGGCACGACCAAAATGATCATCAGTACGCATGATTTTACGCACATCAAACCATTCAGAAACCACATTACGTTCACGCAGAACTTCGACGAACAGTAAGGTAGACATCAACTCGCCATGGCTGACCAATTCATCCGTCAGCGCATTGGATGTAGCCAATGCCGCAGCTTCAGACAGTCTAGTGATATTATCCAGCATGCGATCGATTTCTTCACGAATCACTGCCGGATTATTCAGTCGGTCAATAATGGCATACTGTATTTGACGAATCTTCTCGATATAAGACTCGCGCTCTTCCTGGGATTGGCCTTCCGCCAGCGCCACGAGCAGATTGGTGATGCCAGCTGACGCCGACAAGACCACCACTCTCACCTGTGGGTTGGAAATCACGATATCCGCACTGCGATTCATGGCATTGAAATCTGCGACGCTGGTACCACCAAATTTGGCAATAACAAGAGAACTATCAATTGTTGAGGGCATTCAAAAAACCTCGTGTCAGGGGCGTTATGGTCATCATTGACAATAACAGTTCATAAATCAGCCTTGGCACAGGGAAAGAGCGATAAACAGGGAGCAGACGTAGAGGAAAAAGCTACGATACACCCAGAAGCGCTCCACCTTGCTAAACGCTCTGCCCTTGCAGAACGATGCTGGTGACAACCCAGAGGATTCAGCCCCTGCGGTCGGCAAAATACAGCCGCACTGTATTTCGTCTCGGCATCGCTCCCCCTTAAGTATCTTCAGCGGATTACGGCTCCTCCGATACCTTACCTGGGCGATGCTCCTCTTCTGGCTTGCACAACAATGCACAAGTAGGCTTTTAGAAATAACGGGTAATACGGCCACTGTCAATCAACAATGAGTGAGGGAATTTCATTTAGCAAGAAAAGGGATCTAAAGTGCGGCTTTACGGGATACAATCGAGAAATTATTATCGATTCATTCTCAGAGATAAGAGCGTTGTTATGAAAAATATCAATCCCACTCAAACCGCCGCCTGGCAAGCATTACAGCAGCATTTCACCGTGATGAAGGATGTCAAGATCAGTGATCTTTTTGCCCAGGATGATACCCGCTTCTCCCGCTTTTCCGCTACATTTGACGACCTGATGTTGGTGGATTACGCCAAAAATCGCATTACGGAAGAAACGCTGGAAAAACTTCAGGCCCTGGCGCGTGAAACCGATCTGGCTGGCGCCATTAACTCCATGTTTTCCGGTGAAAAGATTAACCGAACTGAAGACCGTGCTGTACTGCATGTCGCATTGCGCAATCGTAGCAACACGCCAATTGTGGTGGATGGTAAAGATGTGATGCCGGAGGTAAATGCTGTACTGCAAAAAATGAAGTTGTTCAGCGAGCGAGTAATTGGCGGTGACTGGAAAGGCTACACCGGCAAGACCATTACCGACGTGGTGAATATTGGTATCGGCGGCTCCGATCTCGGGCCTTACATGGTGACAGAAGCGCTAAGACCCTATAAAAACCACCTGAATATGCATTTTGTTTCCAACGTGGACGGAACACATATTGCTGAAGCGCTGAAACCACTAAACCCGGAAACAACACTGTTCCTGGTCGCATCTAAAACCTTCACCACACAGGAAACCATGACCAACGCCCATAGCGCCCGTGACTGGTTCCTGAAAACAGCATCAGATGAAAAACATGTGGCGAAGCATTTTGTGGCACTGTCCACCAACGCCAAAGCAGTAGGTGAGTTCGGTATTGATACCGACAATATGTTCGAATTCTGGGACTGGGTAGGTGGCCGCTACTCTCTGTGGTCGGCGATTGGTTTATCCATCGTACTGTCATTGGGTTTTGACAACTTCGAAAAATTGCTCAGTGGCGCCCATGCCATGGATAAGCATTTTTCCACCACGCCCGCAGAGAAAAACCTGCCGGTACTGCTAGCGTTGATCGGCATCTGGTACAACAATTTTTTTGGTGCGGAAACTGAAGCAATTCTACCGTACGATCAGTACATGCATCGCTTTGCTGCCTACTTCCAGCAGGGCAACATGGAATCCAACGGTAAATATGTTGACCGCAATGGCAACCCGGTAACTTACCAGACTGGCCCAATAATCTGGGGCGAGCCCGGCACCAACGGTCAGCATGCGTTCTATCAGCTGATTCATCAAGGCACTAAACTGGTTCCCTGTGACTTTATCGCGCCAGCCATCAGCCACAATCCGTTAAGTGATCACCACAACAAACTGTTGTCGAACTTCTTTGCCCAAACCGAGGCACTGGCGTTTGGTAAATCCCGTGACGTGGTGGAAGCAGAATTCGCCGCAGCTGGGAAATCGCCGAAGGAGGTTGAACATGTGGCACCATTCAAAGTGTTTGAAGGAAACCGCCCGACCAACTCCATTCTATTACGGGAAATGACACCGTATAGCCTGGGTGCGCTGATTGCGCTGTATGAACACAAGATCTTCACACAGGGTGTGATCCTGAATATCTTCACTTTCGACCAGTGGGGTGTGGAGTTAGGGAAGCAACTCGCCAATCGCATTTTGCCGGAATTACAGGATGGCAGCAGCGTCGGTAGCCACGACAGCTCCACCAATGGATTGATTAACCGCTTCAAACAGTGGCGTGGAAAATAAATCAGACCACAAGATGAAGCACTCCATAATGTGGATCGAGTGAACCCGTAGTCAAAATAAACAAAGTGAGGGGCGTCCTCAATGGGCGCCTCATCTTCATGGTTGCCACGGACATCCCGTGTTTCTTATCTGGCATAAATTAGCGCAACCTACCTTTTTTTGTCGCTGAAACAGGCTATTATCAACGTTCATGGGAGTATTCTTATCCCGCGAATGACCGATTTATTGTTCATCATGGAGGGAAGCATGCGGACTCGTATACTGATTGGTTTGGCTGCCGCTACTCTGCTAGCAGGCTGTAGCACCACCAATGAGCTCAGTGCAGCAGGCCAGGCAGTGCAGTTTACTCAGACCAAACCGGGTAATGAGTGTCAGTTGCTGGGCAGCGTGACCGGTACACAGTCAAACTGGTTTTCCGGCGGTAATGAAGGCAGTTCCATGCGTGGAGCAGCCAACGATTTGCGTAACAAAGCGGCGGCAATGGGGGGGAACGTGATTTATGGCATTTCCACACCAAGCCAGAACTTCCTGTCCAGTTTTGCCCCGTTGGACAGCAAAATGCAGGGACAGGTTTACAAGTGCCGTTAACATGCTGAAGACAAACCGGCAAATGCTCGCCGGTTTGTCTTATTCTGCAACAATGTCACCCTGACATTGCCGCATCCCCAAATCCAGTGGCGTTTTGCTCGCCTCTCCGCCGATTTCCCGTGCCAGACGCGGTACCAGATAACCAGAAACCTGTTTCATCAAACCTCGAACCAACGTTCGCGCTTCATCATCAGGCACCAGAAAATGTGCCGCCCCTTGCACTTTGTCCAGGACATGCAGGTAGTAAGGCAGGATACCAACATCAAACAGCGCATTACTTAACATCGTCAGCGTTGCAACCGAATCATTGACGCCACGCAGCAATACGCTTTGGTTCAGCAACGTGACGCCAGCCTGGCGCAACCGAGCCATACTTTGTGCTAAATCAGTATTGATCTCATTGGCATGGTTAATATGCGTCACTAGCACAATCTGCAAAGGTGACAAAGAGAAACGCTGACATAACGTTTCCGTAATGCGGGACGGAATCACCACAGGCAGGCGACTGTGGATACGCAAGCGTTTCAGGTGCGGAATGGTTTCCAGCTCGGTCATCAGCCAGTCCAGCTCATGGTCTTTGGCCATTAGCGGATCACCGCCGGAAAAGATGATTTCATCCAGCTCCGGATGTTGTTGGATATAGCTGATCGCTTGTCGCCAGTTGGCTTTGTTGCCTTGGTTATCCTGATACGGGAAATGGCGACGGAAACAGTAGCGACAATTTACCGCACAACCGCCTTTGACCAACAACAAAGCGCGGTTGCGATATTTGTGCAACACCCCAGGGACAACGCTATGCTGTTCATCGAGCGGATCGAGACTGAAACCGGGCGCGGCAGCAAACTCTTCCTGCGCGGTCATCACCTGCAATAACAATGGATCCAGTGGATCGCCCGGTTGCATCCGGGCAACGAACGACCTCGGCACCCGTAATGGAAAAAGTTTGCGTGCATCACGCCCTTTGAGCAGTTCTGAGTGATGACTGAGCGCCAGAAGGTGCAATAATTCGTCCGGATCGGTGATAACGTCGGCGAGTTGTTGCAACCAATCTTCTCCAGATAAGGTATTTCGGGTTATAATGTGTGCCATTTTTTGGCTAAATTACCAGTATTAAGAGGACCAACATGGCGTCTTATAGTACCAATGAATTCCGTTCCGGTCTTAAAATCATGCAGGACGGTGAGCCGTGTGCGATCATTGAGAACGAATTTGTTAAACCGGGCAAAGGCCAGGCATTCAACCGCGTAAAAATCCGTAAGCTTATTTCCGGCAAAGTGCTGGAAAAAACCTTCAAATCCGGCGATTCCGTGGAAGCGGCAGACGTTATGGATATGAATCTGACTTACCTGTATAACGACGGTGAGTTCTGGCACTTCATGAACAATGAAACATTCGAGCAGTTGGCTGCGGATGCCAAAGCCGTAGGTGATAGCTACAAGTGGCTGGTTGAACAGGCTGAGTGTGTGCTGACACTGTGGAACGGCCAGCCGATCGCAGTAACACCACCAAATTTTGTTGAACTGGAAATCACGGAAACAGATCCAGGCCTGAAAGGCGATACTGCGGGTACAGGAGGCAAACCAGCCACCTTAACTACTGGTGCGGTAGTTAAAGTTCCACTGTTCGTGCAGATCGGCGAAGTCATCAGGGTTGATACCCGTTCTGGTGAGTATGTCTCCCGCGTGAAGTAAGCCCGATTTTTCACTGCCGTCAGTTGCTTCTGGCGGTTCATGGCACAGGACGTTGTCGTCTGGCATGACCTCTTCATCAAATCTTTTTTGAAAGATGTTGCCAGTGGCAGTTCCTGCGGGGAACCAGATTAAGCGCCAAGGCCGCTCGGTTGAGAAAACGAGCGGCCTTGCTACATGATAATTCGTTAAGAATTACCCGCCGATATCACGACGGCTTACTCATCCGGAAAATCTAGCAGGAAGCGTTCAACATCATTCACCATGGACTCTGTACCCACAAAGAAAGGGGCACGCTGGTGCAATTTATTCGGAATGATATCCAAAATACGGTTCTTGCCATCGCTCGCCTTACCACCCGCTTGTTCAGCCAGGAAAGCCATCGGATTACATTCATATAGCAAACGCAGTTTGCCTTGAGGATAACTGGCCGTACTGGGATAAAGATAAATCCCCCCTTTCAGAAGGTTACGGTGAAAATCCGCCACCAGAGAACCGATATAACGCGAGGTATAGGGACGTTGTGTCGATTCATCCTGCTCCTGACAGTACTTGATGTATTTCTTAACACCCTGTGGGAATTTGATGTAGTTCCCTTCGTTGATAGAGTACATATTTCCTTTCTCAGGGAAACGCACTTTTTCATGAGAGAGGCAAAATACTCCGAGCGAAGGATCATAGGTAAAGGCATGGACACCATGGCCAGTGGTATACACCAGCATGGTAGACGATCCATAAACGATATAGCCTGCTGCAACCTGCTTATGACCGGGTTGCAGAAAGTCATCTTCCGTGACCGACTGACCCAACGGCGTGATACGACGGTAGATAGAAAAAATAGTTCCTACGGAGACGTTAACATCGATGTTGGATGACCCATCCAGTGGATCCATCAATACCACATATTTAGCTTTTTCAGCCCGCTCTCCTTCGAAGATTACAATTTCATCCTCTTCCTCAGAAGCAATACCTGCCACTTCACCACGTGCTTTCAACGCGGCTTTCAACTTTTCATTGGCAAACAGATCAAGTTTCATCTGTACTTCGCCCTGAACATTGGAAACCCCACTGGTACCGAGAATATCGACCAAGCCGGCTTTATTGATATCACGGTGGATGATTTTCGCACCCAGTTTGATGGCTGACAGCAGCGCGGTGAGTTCACCGGTGGCATGAGAGAAATCGTGCTGTTTTTCGACGATGAATTCGCCTAACGTTTTCATAACACTATTCCAGAATCTACGGATGAAAAGCGGTTCTAATTTTGTACCGCCAACGTTTGCGTTTGCAAGTGTAGCCCAAAGAGAAAGTGACTACCTAGTCAAATCCATTTCTTATGATGGATTCATGGCGTTAGAATAGAACAGCAGACTCACTGTATATAGATGGAAAATGTATGCGTATTCATATTTTAGGTATCTGTGGCACCTTTATGGGTGGGTTGGCGCTGTTGGCTCGCTCGTTGGGACATCAGGTGACGGGTTCAGATGCTAACGTCTATCCACCAATGAGTACCTTGCTTTCAGATCAAGGGATTAACGTCATTCAAGGATATGATCCGGCACAACTCGATCCTGCTCCGGATCTGGTGATCATTGGTAACGCCATGACACGCGGCAATCCTTGTGTTGAGGCCGTACTGGAACAAAGTATCCCTTATGTGTCCGGCCCACAGTGGCTGCACGACCATGTACTACGTAACCGCTGGGTTATTGCAGTCGCAGGAACACATGGTAAAACCACCACCGCAGGGATGGTGACCTGGATTCTGGAAAATTGCGGTTATAAACCAGGTTTTGTCATCGGCGGTGTACCAGGTAACTTCACTGTCTCTGCCCGACTGGGAGATAGCCCATTCATCGTCGTGGAAGCCGACGAATATGACTGCGCCTTTTTCGATAAACGTTCCAAATTTGTTCACTACAGTCCCCGCACACTGGTTTTGAATAATCTGGAATTCGATCACGCAGACATTTTCGACGATCTGAAAGCTATCCAGAAACAATTCCATCATCTGGTACGTCTGGTTCCGGGCAAAGGTCGTATTATCCTGCCTTCCGGCGATTTACATCTCAAACAGGTTATGACGATGGGATGTTGGAGCGAACAAGAACTGGTGGGTGAAGATGGTACTTGGAACGCTAAAAAAGTGGCCGTTGACGCCAGCATATTTCAGGTATACCTGAACGGAGAAGTGGTCGGAGAAGTGCATTGGAATCTGGTGGGTGAACATAATATGCATAATGGCCTAATGGCCATTGCTGCCGCTCGTCATGTTGGTGTTCCTCCCGCAGAGGCCTGTCGGGCATTAAATGGGTTTATTAATGCTCGACGTCGTCTGGAGTTACGTGGCACTGAGCATAATGTCTCGGTTTACGATGATTTTGCCCATCACCCAACGGCTATTCTGGCGACACTGGCAGCGTTGCGTGGCAAAGTTGGCGGTACTGCTCGTATTCTGGCAGTGCTCGAACCGCGTTCCAACACCATGAAAATGGGGTTGTGCAAAAACGAGTTAGCTCCTTCTCTCGGCCGCGCAGATGAAGTTTTTATATTTCAGCCACAGCATATTCCATGGCAGGTTGCTGAAGTAGCTGAAGCATGTGTGCAACCGGCGCACTGGAGTGCGGATATTGACACACTGGTAGAGATGATTGTTAAAACGGCTCAACCGGGTGATCATATTCTGGTGATGAGTAATGGCGGTTTCAGTAATATTCACAATAAACTGCTGAATGCCCTTAAAGAGAAAAAACAAACCTCATCCACTGATGCCTGAGATCAAATTGCTTCCGGCATGTATATCGCACGGAACCCCCAGCCTAGCTGGGGGTCTTCTATCGGCAATAAAAAAGGACGGATAGTCCGTCCTTTTTTAACATTTGACAACCATTACGCGTCAAACGGATCGCGCAGGATCATGGTTTCTTCACGTTCAGGTCCCGTAGAGATAATATCTACCGGAACACCGGTGACTTCTTCGACCCGCTTGATGTAGTTCAGTGCCGCCTGTGGCAGTTTGCTATGATCTGTCATACCAAAAGTACTTTCAGACCAGCCCGGCATAGTCTCATAGATTGGCTCAATACCATCCCAGCCTTCAGCAGCCAGCGGAGTTACATCCACTTCACGGCCATCAGGCATCCGATAGCCTACACAGATCTTCACTTCTTTAAGGCCATCAAGTACATCCAACTTGGTCATGCAGAAACCGGACAATGAGTTAATCTGTACAGCACGGCGAACTGCTACCGCATCCAGCCAACCGGTACGACGACGGCGTCCTGTTGTGGCACCGAATTCGTTACCTTTCTGAGAAAGATATTCACCAACATCGTCAAACAGTTCCGTCGGGAAAGGGCCCGCCCCAACACGTGTGGAGTATGCTTTAACAATTCCCAGTACGTAGTCCACATAACGCGGCCCCAAGCCAGAACCAGTGGCCACGCCACCCGCGGTGGTATTAGAGGAGGTTACATATGGATAGGTACCGTGATCGATATCCAGCAATGTTCCTTGCGCCCCTTCGAACATAATCAAATCGCCACGTCGACGGGCTTTATCCAATAAGTCAGAAACATCGACCACCAGAGAAGTCAGGATATCGGCGATCGCCAATACTTCATCCAGTGTTTTCTGATAATCCACCGGCTCAACTTTATAGTAGTTAACCAACTGGAAGTTATGATATTCAATGATTTCTTTCAGCTTGGCTGCAAAGCTCTGCTTATTAAACAAATCACCTACGCGCAGACCGCGACGGGCAACTTTATCTTCATAGGCAGGCCCAATACCACGCCCGGTGGTGCCAATGGCTTTGTCCCCACGTGCTTTTTCGCGTGCGTTATCCAGCGCGACATGATACGGGAGAATTAACGGACAGGCTTCAGAAAGCAGCAGACGTTCTCGTACCGGTATGCCACGCGCTTCAAGTTCCGTCATTTCCTTCATGAATGCATCAGGCGCCAACACCACACCGTTACCGATGATGCTGATGACATTTTCACGAAGAATACCCGAGGGAATTAAATGAAGAACGGTTTTTTCACCGTTGAGAACCAGAGTATGGCCAGCATTGTGACCACCTTGATAGCGCACAACATATTTAGCCCGTTCAGTCAGCAGGTCCACGACCTTGCCTTTACCTTCGTCACCCCATTGGGTGCCCAGTACGACGACGTTCTTACCCATCTCAAAAATCACCAGGTTGCTTAAAAAAGGATTCTAACATCTCATCTTTCTGCTTTCAGTACTTTTAGCACACGTTTGCGCACATTTTTTAGCAACAGTTTTAGCCACCCAAACGGCTACTCAACATATAGTAGATCACACAACCGGCAACCACTATACCTCCACCAAAACGGCGTAAAATATTGTCCGGCAACTGCACCATAGACAGAATCATCCGACGCCAAATACGCGGAAACAACAACGGTCCAAGCCCTTCAACAACCAGGACCAGGCTCAGCGCCAACCAGATAGTGGCATTCATAAAAAAACTCCAGACAGAAAAAAGCCCGTAAATACGGGCTTTTTTGAACTAAAAAACAGTATTAATGGGCAGAGACCGTTTTCTCTGGTGATTTCATGTAGCGGAAGAAATCACTGTCTGGACTCAACACCAACACATTCTGACTATTATTGTCAAAACTATGTTCATAAGCTCTCAGGCTACGAATGAACGCATAAAAATCAGGATCTTTACTGAATGCCGCAGCGAATAACCTGGCTGTTTCAGCATCCCCTTCACCGCGAAGGATGCGTCCTTGGCGTTCCGCTTCTGCCAATGTGCGGGTAACTTGATAATCCGCAGCTGCTTTTAGTTTCTCTGCCTGTTCTTTCCCTTGTGAACGATATCGACGGGCGACGGCTTCACGCTCTGCACGCATACGTTTATAAATGGCATCAGAAACTTCTGTCGGCAGATTGATCTGCTTAATCCGCACATCAATAACTTTAATACCCAGCGCTGCCATACTGTTCGGGTTGACGTGCGGCACACCCGTCGTTTCACGGGCGACACGTGCCGCGGCGGAAGCAATGGCATTATCCGCTTCAGTGGTTTCTCCGGTACCGGTATTCAATGCGTTACGCACATCGGACATCAGTTGACCACGGGAATCCGTTACGATCCCGCTAACATCAAGACGACCGATTTCAGAACGCAGACGGTCGCTGAATTTACGTTTCAACAGCACTTCTGCCTGGGATGTATCACCGCCACCCGTTGCCAGGTAATACCGGCTGAAGTCGCTGATTCGCCATTTGATGTAGGAATCAATAATCAAATCCTTTTGTTCCTTGGTAATAAAGCGATCAGCCTGGTTTTCCATCGTCTGAATACGGGCATCCAGCATTTTCACTGATTCAAGGAATGGGATCTTTACGTGCAGGCCTGGCATATAAACAAGCGGTTTATTTTCATCATCACGAAGAACCTTGCCAAAGCGCATCACTATACCGCGCTGACCTTCCTGGACGATAAACAGCGAAGAATAGACCACCACCAGCACAAGGAGCAGAATAAATAGTACAGGCTTACGCATATTATTCTCTCCCTACACGAGTGATATCATTACGCTGAGCATCCGCTTTGCGTTGATCCATGATGCTGCTACTGCTACCACTGGAATCCGATGTACTGTGATTCACTCCTGAACTGGATACCTTCAGTGGAGCAACCTTACTGCCAGTAATACTATCAGAGGTCGTATTACCACTGTTCTGATCACCCAATAGACGATCCAGCGGCAGTACCATCAGGTTATTGCCTTTATCATCAATCAGTACCTTGCGATTATGGCTCAACACTCGCTCCATAGTTTCAATATAAAGGCGTTCACGAGTAATCTTCGGGGCGGCTTTATATTCCGGTAACAGGCTTGCAAAGCGGGAGACTTCCCCTTGAGCTTCCAGTACTACTCGGGTTTTATAAGCACGAGACTCTTCCAGAATACGCTGAGCCTGACCATTAGCCCGCGGTTGCACTTCGTTGGCATAAGCCTCTGCTTCACGAATATATTGCTGTTCGTTCTCACGGGCAGCGATAGCATCGTCAAAAGCCGCCTTAACCTCTTCTGGCGGACGCGCCGTCTGGAAGTTAACGTCGAGCAACGTAATCCCCATATCATAAGGACGAATAGTTTCTTCTATCACTCGCTGGGTATCCGTACGCACAATGGTACGTCCTTCAGTGAGGATCTTGTCCATGGTGTATTTACCGATAACACCACGCAGTGCGCTGTCAGTTGCCTGACGCAGGCTATCATCAGCATTCGTCACACTAAAAAGATACCGTTCAGGCTGAGTAACCCGGTACTGTACGTTCATTTCCACACGGACAACGTTTTCATCCGAGGTCAGCATGATGCCAGAAGTAGCCAGTTCACGGACAGACTCCACGTTAACCGCCCGTACGGCGTCAATGAACGTCGGCTTCCAATTCAACCCCGGACCGACTATATGGCTGAATTTACCGAATCGGGTAACAACACCACGCTCCGCCTCTTTGATGGTGTAAAAACCACTGACAGCCCAGACCACCACCGCAGCGACCACAATCAGACCGACAACACGTCCGCCCAATAATGATGAACCGCCACTATTCCCAGTGTTTCCTGAACCCGAGTTTTTTTTGCCTCCCAATTCACTAAGCTTTTTGCTTAATTTACGGAAGATATCATCAAGATCGGGTGGTCCCTGATCTCGACCACCTTTATTATCTCCGCCAGAGTTGCCGCTATTATTATTGCTGCTCCCCCACGGGTCGCGGTCCTGTCCGTTATTACCGGGCTGATTCCACGCCATGTTTTAGCTCCATTAATTATGATAGGTATTCTTAGGGGTTAATTGTCCCAGAAGTCCATCAGATTATATTCACAATTCAGACAATATAATCTTTCAATTCCTGCTCTTGCTTACAGAGGCGCCGCCAGTCAACGATAGGCATACGAACTGTCAAGCCCACGCTTCCGTCCTCTTCAATCCATTCTTTTTCTATTGCCTGAAGCTGATAAAAACGGCTTCTCAAGCGTCCAGCCTGAGGGGGAAGATGTAATGAGTAATGGACAATCTCCCCAGAAAGCCGCTCAGTTAATGCCCGAAACAATAATGAGATGCCAACGCCAGTCTGGGCAGAAAGCCAAACTCTGACTGGCACGTTATCTTCATTACGATCAATACGCGGCTCAAAGCCTTCCAGCATATCGATTTTGTTCATAACCTGTAGCATAGGAATGTCATCCGCTTCAATCTCTGCCAGCACGATTTCTACCGCTTCAATATTCTCGTCCATGCGAGGATCAGCGGCGTCCACTACGTGTAACAATAACGAAGCCTGACGTGTTTCCTGCAATGTTGCTTTAAATGCAGCAACCAGATCATGCGGTAACTGCCGGATAAAACCCACGGTATCTGCCAGCACAGTATCACCTACGTCCTCCACCTCTATGCGGCGCAGTGTAGGATCCAGTGTGGCAAACAACTGATCGGCCGCGTATACCCCAGCCGATGTCATCTGGTTAAATAAGGTCGATTTTCCGGCATTGGTATAGCCCACCAGAGAAACCGTGGGGACATCTGCACGGACGCGCGCCCGACGTCCCTGTTCACGCTGTTTCTCTACCCGAGTCAAACGGGATAAAATCAGACTGATACGATTACGAAGTAAACGTCGGTCAGTCTCAAGTTGAGTCTCACCGGGGCCTCGCAGCCCAATACCGCCTTTCTGACGCTCAAGATGAGTCCAACCACGTACCAGACGGGTGGCAAGATGGCGTAACTGCGCCAACTCAACCTGCAATTTCCCCTCATGGGTGCGCGCTCGTTGAGCAAAAATATCAAGAATCAACCCGATTCGGTCAACCACCCGACATTCACATAAACGTTCCAGGTTGCGTTCTTGAGCTGGTGTTAAGGCGTGATCAAACAACACAACAAAAGCATTAGTAGCTTTAACAGCCTGGGCAATTTCTTCCGCTTTACCCTCACCCACAAAATATTTGGGATGCGGTGCTTTACGACTGCCGGTAATAACCTGCAACGACTCAATACCAGCAGAAGAAACCAGAGATTCGAACTCCAGTAAATCTTCCGTATCTTTCTCTTGTGAAAAGTAAATATGAACTAATATCGCCTGTTCACCGGCTTCATAACGGTCAAACAACCGAGCAACCTCTCAAACAAACGAACACGGTCATGGCAGGGAAAACGGATAACATCATCCATTCCTCTGCCATGGTAAACCGGTAATGAGCCTTATTCAGCGTCATCGCTATCCTGTTGCGGCTGTTGCTGACCAGCAGGATTACTACCATGATAGTTGTTAGTACCAGGATTACTACTAGTACCTGGGGTATTACTATGGTGCGACACCGGACGGGATGGGACCACCGTGGAAATGGCGTGCTTATACACCATCTGGCTAACCGTATTTTTCAACAAAATGACAAACTGGTCAAAAGACTCAATCTGACCTTGCAACTTGATACCATTCACCAAATAGATCGAAACCGGAACACGTTCGCGACGCAATGCGTTCAAGAACGGATCTTGTAAAGATTGCCCCTTAGCCATTCTATATTTTCCTTATTTGCTTGTTGTTTGTAACAAAGAACCCTATGGCCCTAAAATAACGGTATAAAATTTTTGTGCTGAGAATCAGCCAATTGTACACAATCACCCAACCTATGCACTAACAACCTGTATTACCTTATCTATCGCTTCCCGAGGCTTGTCGCTGTCTAACCAGCAAACGTCGTCCCAACCACGTAACCAGGTCATCTGGCGCTTGGCCAATTGCCGGGTAGCACAAATACCGCGATAAACCATTTCATCGTAACCAATTTCGCCGGATAAATATGACCACATCTGGCGATAACCGACACAGCGGATAGAAGGCAAATCGGTGTGCAGATCAGTTCGGTCAAATAATGCCCTGGCCTCCGTTTCAAAACCCATCTGTAACATCTGCTGAAAACGTAGCGCAATCCGCTGATGAAGCAATTCGCGCGTAGCAGGAGCAATAGCAAACTGATACACACGATAAGGCAACGCTTCACCAGATATTTTTGTCAGCTCGGTTAAAGTGTTACCTGAAACGAAAAAAACTTCCAGTGCCCGAGACAGTCTCTGTGGATCATTTGGATGAATCCGAGCTGCCGCAACTGGATCTATCTCACATAACTGGCGATGCAGCGCTTCCCATCCCTCTTTTTGTGCCCTTTCTTCTATTTGCCGACGCACCAGTGGATCGGCCGATGGTAAAGGAGAGAGTCCTTCGAGCAACGCCTTAAAATACAGCATAGTTCCTCCCACCAGCAGAGGAATACGACCAGCGGCACTGATTTCTGCCATCGCCTGTAGCGCATCACGGCGAAAATCAGCGGCAGAATAGGATTCAGCCGGGTCACGGATATCGATCAGGCGATGCGGTACTTGGGATAGCTCGTCCGCACCGGGCTTTGCTGTACCGATATCCATGCCACGATACACCAGAGCAGAATCGACGCTGATCAACTCAACCGGAAGATGCTGATATAACGCCATCGCCAGCGCTGTTTTTCCGGACGCTGTCGGCCCCATGATAAAAATGGCCGGCGGATACGGTTCCTTTTCAAATTCAGTCATGCTTCAAGGCCTTGATGGCAGCGTCAATATCCATCACACATAAAAATTCAGGTGGCGGATTTCTCACCCACTGTGGGCACAGACGCTCCACTTCCGTTAACAACTGTATTGCCTGGGCATGTGTCCAGTTTTCATGCTCACTGATCAACTGATGTGCCATCCACACAGCGATCTGTTCAGACTCTGCCATGGGATAATCGGCCAGATAACCTAACAGGTAAGAAATCAAGTTTTGTAAATTTTGTTGTCTCAATGGTAAAGGTACTGCTCGCAGTGTAGCTCGCTGTTGTTCAATCGCGACATCAATACCAAATTGCGTCAGTAGTGCCTGATGCTGCGACAGCACACTCAACTCCTTTTTATCCAGCGTCAAGCGCTGTGGGATCAGCAGTGGCTGCGGACGCAACCCTTCTGTTGTGGGAGTAAGCTGAGCCTGTTTCAGATGGCGCTCTGCAACAGTGAGTGACAATATCGCTAGCCCTTGCTGGTACTCCACCAACGCATAGCATGGCGGATAAACGGTTAATACCCGTCCTAATCCCTGGTCGTTGCTTGCCAATGGAGCCGTACTCATCACCTGAGATACCGCCGGTGACGGAGGCTTCAGCACCGTTTCTACTGGTGAAGAGCCGGGCGTACCTGATAATGGCTGTTTCGGCTGTAGCAATTTCTGGTACAGCTCTCCTTGTTTTTTCTGATAACCCGAGCCGCTAAGATAAGGCGCAGGCTGACGTTCACGAGCCGTTGTGTTGGCAGGTTCGGAAACCGCTTTTTCCACCGCTGAAGAAATCGTCCGGGCAAAATGATTTCCTCCCGATGCAGTACGGTTTTCCTGCTGCCATACCGGCGTAGGTTCAACGCCTGGCTCAGTGATGGGCAATATCGGTGCCGCCGACTGCTGCAATACCGTCATCACCGCCTGATAAATAAAATCATGTACCAGCCGAGCCTGATGAAAACGGACTTCATGTTTGGCAGGATGCACATTGACATCCACCTGATGGGGATCCACTTCCAGATAAAGAACATAAGCGGGTTGCTGCTCATCTTTGAGCTGATCCTGATATGCCTGACGGATTGCATGATTAATCAGACGATCGCGCATCATACGCTGATTGACATAGCAGTATTGCATTTCCGGCAGTTGTCGCGCGCCGGCAGGATCCGCCACCCAACCATGAATTTTCAGGTCGCCATGTTGCCAGGAAACCGCCAGTGCATGTTGCAGAAAAGCCGCACCACAGATATTACCTAGTCGACGCTCATACTGCGAGGCATCACTGACAGCCCGATATTGGCGGATCAGTTTACCATTATGATTCAGATTGATCGCAATATCGAACCGGGCTAACGCAATACGCCGAACTACCTCATCAATATGAGTAAATTCGGTTTTTTCTGCGCGCATAAACTTACGACGGGCAGGTGTATTATAAAACAGATCCAGGACTTCCAGTGTCGTCCCTACCGGATGGGCAGCCGGTTTTACCGTAACATCCATATCGCGGCCTTCCGCATAGGCCTGCCATGCTTCACTCTGCTGCACGGTGCGTGAGGTCAGCGTCAAACGCGACACTGAGCTGATACTGGCCAAAGCCTCGCCGCGAAATCCCAAACTGATAATCGCTTCCAGATCGTCAAGAGTCGCAATTTTACTGGTCGCATGGCGAGCCAGTGCCAATGTCAGGTCCTCTTTGCTGATACCCGAACCGTTATCTCGGATACGGATCAACTTGGATCCTCCCCGTTCAATGTCAATATCAATGCGTGTGGCACCCGCATCCAGACTATTCTCGACCAGTTCTTTCACCACAGACGCAGGTCGCTCCACTACCTCTCCGGCAGCGATCTGATTGGCCAGTTGTGGTGGTAGAACCTGAATCGGCATGAACTTACCTCTTTTCGTTTACGTCAGACGGAAGGAATAATTAGCGTCTGGCCCAGTAATACCCGGTTTGATGCCATATCATTAGCCTGCTGAATTTCTTTCATGCTGACACCATAACGGGTGGCGATAGAACTCAGGCTATCCCCTCTTTCTACTTTGTGTTTTACCACAGTTGCCACTTTTTTGGTGGCAGACTTCACATTGGCGACACGGTTGTCAGCCACCGGGATTGTTAATCGCTGCCCAACCCAGACCACATCTTTCTTCAGGTGATTGGTATCACGTATCGCCGCCATACTGACACCATAACGAACAGCAATTCCGGATAACGTTTCCCCCCGTGACACCGTATGACGCACTGTATTACGGCTGGGGTATCTGCCGGACGTCGCAGAAACGGAAGACTTCACTGTCGGCAGTATGGATGGTCGTTTTTCCGGCTTTGGAGCCGATTGTAATGGATGTGCCAGGAAATAACTGCGCAGCCCCCGGTAGATGGCATTAGCGATTTTTTCCTGATAGGCATCGCTACCCAATAATCGTTCTTCAGCCGCATTGGAAATAAAACCGGTTTCCACCAGAAGTGAAGGGATATCCGGCGATCGTAATACACCGAGACTCGCGTATTCCGGACGTTGTTTATGCAAACGGCCAATGCGGTGCAATTCACGCAATACCTTGACGGCAACGTCATAACCAACACGCTGTGAATGACCAAACTGCAAATCCAGTACTGCCTGACTCAGATAGGGATCGGCTCTACTGTTTGCCAATAGATCGCCGGCACCGCCCAATAGCTCAGACTGTTTTTCATGCTGTTCGAGCCAGTTGGCCATCTCGCTGTTAGCTCGTCGGTTTGACAATACCCAGACCGAGGCACCGGTAGCATTATGGTTTGGCGCCGCATCCGCATGGATAGACACCAACAAGTTGGCCCCTTGCTTACGGGCTACTTCGGAACGCCCCATCACAGAAATAAAGTAGTCGCCATCACGAGTCAGTACCGGTTTAAACATCGGGTCCTTCTCCATGATAGCCTTTAGTTTTCGGGCAATCGCTATGGTGACGTTTTTTTCATGCAAGCCGTCGGGCCCCGTCGCACCTGGATCCTGACCACCATGCCCGGCATCAATCGCAACCACAATTTTTTCATCGCCCACACGACGGGCAGGAACCCGGGCCGACGTCGTGTTCCTGTCCGCCGTCGTCGTCGGTTTAGCATTGAATGGAACACGTCTGCGATCAGTTTGGGGTTCACTACGCGATATCGAGGTTATTGGATTATTGACAACCGCTTTTCTCTCTCCAGTCACGGTGAAAACCACGGTATAGTCTGAACCGTTTTTTTGCGTAACCGCTCGCGTTTTAGCCCGACCAGTCAATTCAAGCACCAGCCGGAGACTTTGCGCATCCTTCGCCTTGCTACTACGAATACGGGAAATCATGTTCTGGCCACTGAATTTCAGCGGCAACCCTTGAATAAGGCCAGACTGGCGTACATCAATCACTACCCGGTCCGGATTGTGCAACGAGAAAAAAGCATAAATAGGCTGCCCACTGAACCTGAGGCTCACCGTTGCCTGCCCAGAGGCATTATTGACCTTGATATCCGAAAGGTTAGCCGCCCATAACGGGTTGGCAAACATCAATGACACGCAGAATAAGACTTTAATCAACCGGTTTATCATGACGTTTTCAACCTCAATAATCCGGCCAGACATACCAGTAATTTTTCTCCCACTGACGACAGCGCGATAACCTCTGCCTGCCGTCCCGTACCCTGATAATGCAAATGCAGTTCAATATCGGCCGGCGGTAATATCCCGACGCCCTGCTGCGGCCATTCAATCAGACAGATAGCATCTTGTGACAGATAATCACGGATTCCCATAAACTCCAGTTCTTCAGGGTCGGCTAACCGATAAAGATCAAAGTGATAAACCGGACGAGGTGACAATTCATAAGGCTCAACCAACGTATAAGTTGGACTTTTTACGTTTCCCTTATGACCAAGCGCCTGTAGGAAACCACGACTCAACGTGGTTTTCCCCGCCCCCAGGTCACCCAAAAGATAAATAATACCAGCACAGTCAAACGCCTTGGCCAGTGCGGCACCTAGTGCGATGGTTGCTGCCTCGTTCGGCAGAGGTAACAAGAGTTTCTTCATTCTGTCTTTTCTAAGGATATCCACTCAGGATTTACATATTGCGACAACACTGGCATCAAATCGGTTGCCAACATCCCCCGCGTGCCCCGTTGCTTCGCCAACTTATCTGCTGCTGCACCATGAACAACACATCCCGCGCAGGCAGCATCATACAATGCCAGTTTTTGTGCCAGAAACGCCCCGATAATACCGGAAAGCACATCACCCATACCGCCACTTGCCATACCAGGATTACCGACATCGGCTATCGCCAACCCCTCTTGCTCATTAGCGATCACTGTCCCGGCACCTTTCAGCACGACAACACCGCCATAACGTTTCACCAGTTTCCGGGCAGCTAGTAAGCGGTCACTCTCAATATCTGATACGCGACAGTTTAATAACCGGGCCGCCTCACCAGGATGAGGGGTCAGAATGCGATTCTGACGTTTATGCGGATTGATTGCCAGCAGGTTGAGAGCATCAGCATCCCATAACATGGATTTGTTACAATTTTCCGCTATTCGCAGTGCATTTTTTCCCCAATCCCGCTGCCCCAACCCCGGGCCGATCACAACAACATCCGCCCACTCCATTCCCTGACGCAGAGTTACCGCAGTAAGCTCTTGTACCATCAACTCGGGACGAAAGGCCACCAACGCTGCAACATACTGCTTGTTAGTAAGCACTCGCACCAATCCGGCACCACTGCGTAATGCGGCCTCGCCAGCCATAAAAACAGCGCCGCCAGTTCCCTCGTCACCGCCAACAATCAGCAACCTACCGTGCTCGCCCTTATGGGCTACAGGTCGACGTGGTTTTAACCAGCGCATCAGCGATGCCGCAGTAAGACGCTGAATTGGGGCCACTTGCCGCGTTACCCATTCGGAAAGCCCTAGATCATCAAGATGAAGATGACCAACGCAGTCACGGGCTGCCCCGGTAAGTAATCCCGGTTTCAGGACAATAAAAGTCACCGTGTGGTCAGCCTGAATCACTGCTCCTTCATGATGACCGGTTTCAGCGTTTAATCCTGAAGGAATATCTAATGCCATTACAGGCGCCGGGCAATGGTTTACTCGCTCAATCAGCTCGTCATAAGGCATTTTGGGTGCCGATAAAAGCCCCGTACCTAACAAACCATCAACAATAATATCAATATGCTCCGGCCACAGTGCTTCAGTATCCAGCTCCGTACCCCCCTGTTCCAGCCAGGCCTGCCGGGCTTGTGTCGCTTCTGCGGGTAAAGGCCGGGTTCCTGGGATGGCAATAACCGAGACCTGCATTCCAGCCTGTCGAGCCAGACTGGCGACAATATAACCATCACCACCATTATTGCCATGTCCTGCCAGCACCAGCCAGTGGCGAGCGTTTGGGTAATACCGTCGGATGAGATTGAAGGCCGCATCACCGGCACGTTGCATCAGGGTATACAACGAAACCCCCGACATCTCTGCTGCTTCAGCTTCCTCATCACGGATCCAGTCGGCCCTGAATACAGAATATGGTAAAGTGGAAGAGACTTGATTCTTTCTATGGCCCATCATGACATACCCCTACGATCTCAATGAATTAGCACAACTTATCAAGCAATGGGGTCAATCGCTGGGTTTCCAGCAGGTGGGAATTTGTGATACCGACCTTTCTCACGAAGAACCCCGGTTGCAGGCATGGCTGGATAAGCAATATCACGGCGAAATGGCATGGATGGCCCGACATGGTATGTTGCGAACCCGCCCACACGAACTGTTGCCCGGGACATTGCGCGTTATAAGTGTACGCATGAATTATCTTCCTGCTAAGGCTGCTTTTGCTAATACCCTAAAAAATCCTCACCTGGGTTATGTCAGTCGTTACGCATTGGGCCGCGATTATCACAAATTGCTGCGCCAGCGTTTGAAAAAGCTGGGAGACATGATTCAGGCCTACTGTGGAAAGTTGCAGTTCCGCCCCTTCGTTGATTCTGCGCCGATTATGGAAAGGCCGTTAGCCGCCAAAGCCGGACTAGGCTGGGTTGGCAAACACTCACTGATACTTAATCGTTCTGCGGGATCTTGGTTTTTTCTGGGGGAGCTGCTCATTGATTTACCCCTTCCATTGGATAATCCGGTTAAGGAAGCGTGTGGAAAGTGCGTCGCCTGCATGACAATCTGCCCAACAGGGGCGATTGTCGAGCCTTATACCGTTGATGCGCGACGCTGCATATCCTACCTGACTATCGAACTGGAAGGCGTTATCCCGGAAGCCCTACGGCCCTTGATAGGTAACCGTATCTATGGATGTGATGACTGTCAGTTAATTTGCCCGTGGAACCGTTTCTCGCAACTGACGGATGAAGTGGATTTCAGTCCACGTGCCGCTTTACACGCGCCAGAGCTGTTAGATCTATTTGGCTGGGATGAAGACAAATTTCTACGGATCACCGAAGGTTCATCTATTCGCCGCATTGGCCATTTACGCTGGTTACGCAATATTGCAGTCGCCCTGGGTAATGCACCTTATGAAGATCATATCGTACTGGCCTTGCGATCCCGACTTGGGGAAAACAACGTGCTGGATGAACATATCCAATGGGCCATTGCTCAGCAACTGTCCCGCCGGGAACAGTCAGCACTTGACATCTTGCCAGCCCAGAAAAAACGGCTTATTCGAGCTATTGAGAAAGGATTACCCAGAGACGGCTGACATGATATTTGGTGAAAAAAATTTGTCATTGAAGCTTTATATCATCTGTGGATAATTATAAAAAATCGTTGTCAATCAATCGTAACAAAAAGTACAAGTGATCTTGATAACGTTTTTTATTATAAATTTATCTTTTTATTTCAGATATATAAATAAAAAAAATTTTTTAGATGACAAACTGACAGATATAAACTAAAGCACATCATCTGTGGATAAGTCTGTTCAAAAGAATTATTTTTTTCAAAAAAAGAGGGGGAAATTTCTGAAAGAAATGGAGAAAATGCTGAAAATTTGGAACGGGAAACGAGACAACGGATTCCCACCTGTTTCATTGATTCAACAAAAGTTTTTGGTACACCCTTCTGTTTGAGGGACCGTATTCTGTCTTACCCGGAAGATCTTAGCAAGCAATTTTCCACGACACCCCTTCAAGTGTTTTTTTGATCAATAGGACTCAATCCTCCGAAACGCGCTCCTTCCTCGGTCTGTTGCTCCTGGACAAGGTGCTGCCATGGGGTAGTTCTGTCACGTCACGAACGTTATGCACTCTGCATCAGCATGACGCGACCATGACCGCAACCAGCGCACCTCTTTGGGCAACGACAACATTCTGAAACGTGAACCAGGCAAAGTCGCAGAGGGACGGCGCTAAACGATGCGACTGTCAGCCTTGTGCGGCGTATGAACCTTCGCTAGCACGGCCATGAACGATGACGCTTGCCACGCGGGACATCCTTCTGCACCGCTTATTCAGCAAGAACCAGGACGGCACAAAACATATGTCAAACACCACTAAAGTTTTCTTGTTTCGAGTCGTTATCCCATAGAGGAATTTATACGCAAATTTTGCCGACTTGCATTGAACAGAATAATCCACATGGACTTGCTTCAATGTCGGTTGGACAAAGCAGAATTGCCGCATGAGATCGCACAGCGAAGTGCTGCAATACCGGACGGGCAAAAACAAGCCCTGCACGGTTACATTGTTCAATACCATTGAAGGAGATCATGTATGAAAATCAAACAAACCATGCTGTTGGCTACTCTTGCCGCTGCTACGATGTGCGCTGCTGGCGCGGCATTTGCGGGCCCACCAGTATAGATCACATTCAAGAATCTGGGTACCCAAGAGGCGACCTACAAGATTGTGACCAATAACGAGGTCAGTACCAACGTAAATGCCAGTCCCAAGCCTGCAACGACTGTTGCGCCTCAAGGAACCAATACTTACACAGTACAGAACCCGATCAGCCCTGATGCCAACGCAGCAATTGTGCGCTACACCATGGGTAGAAAGACCTGTGTCTTCGGCACGACCTTCGTGAACCAGATCATTGGCGGCGTTCTGCTTCCTGGTGGTCCCACCAAAGTTCCGAAATGGAACAAAACCGCAACCGCCAGTAATGGCGCAGTCTGCAACGCCACCATTAAGTCGCAGAATCTGTCGAACTATTCATGGACCGTTGAATTCACGATGAAGTAATTGGCAAAGTGCGGCTCAGGCCAATAGTTTGGCCGCACTTCTTCTGTAGATATGGAAATTGCGGAATCCCAGTATGAACGGTATCAATCAGTTTGGCACCTCTATGGCGCAACAAACACAGGTTAGCGCACAAGGCACTATCAACAAGACCAGCGCTACAACATCTGAGAAGACTAACGGCACAATCGACATACAGGCCAGTGCCAAAACGCAGGTTTCGCCGCTTTCCCACCTGCTTAGTGATGCGGCGAACCGTGCGACCGCACGCGATGCCAACACCAGCCGCGACGAGTTGGCCGCTATTGCACAGTCTACCGTCAATAAGCTGCTGGGAGAGAGCTATCGGAGCAACAAGGCTGTTCATGATGCGGAAGTGCCAGCCTCTGACGACCCACAGCGTCTTGCCCAAGCCCGACAAGCAACCGACTTTACCAATGGCAAGGGAGTAAATCCCTTCAAAGGGATGTCACGCGATCAACTAGCATTGATTACTTACGATGACAGTGGCGCATTTACCATCAATGAACGCCGGGCCGCATGGCTGGAAGCCTATGACCAACATGAGGCATGGAGCCGAACCGTTTCTCAAAAAATAATGGACGAATACAACCGAAACGGCGAGGTTTCCTCAAAAACCTATCAAGAAATATTGGACTACTATCAGTCACTCCCAGCCATCGAGGAAGCCCAACTGCCAAAGGGTTACGACACCCAATTGCAGGCCAGGATGCAACAGGCAAATGGCGCTGAATCAGCCCAACACAAAAATGAACTGGAATCTTTGCTGGAGCTGCTGACCCAACGATTGGGCGATAACAAGCAAGCATAAGGCGAGTAGTTAAAAGCAGCCTGCGGCAACAACACTGTCAAGAGGACGACAAACATTCTGGAGAAAGGATGCAGAGAGCTCACGATACCGATTTGATTCGCCTGGAAAATATTACGCACGCTTACACTACGGGCGCATCCAATCAGGCGGTTCTGCATGATGTGTCGTTCTCCGTCCCTGCGGGCCAAAGCTGCGCCATTGTCGGAGCATCTGGATCTGGCAAAAGCACGCTGCTCAACCTCATCGGGTTACTGGACGAACCCACTTCGGGCCGTGTACTGCTCGCAGGTAAAGACATGACCAGCGCCGATGCTGAATCACGCGCTATAGCGCGTAACCGGATTATCGGCTTCGTATTCCAGAGTTTCAACCTGCTACCACGGCTCGATGCGCTGGACAACGTAACACTACCTCTGCTGTATCGCGGCATCCCCCAGCCACAAGCCCGACAAGCCGCTCTGATGCAACTGGAGCGAGTTGGCCTGACCAATCACCGTCACCATCGCCCAGCCGATATGTCAGGCGGGCAGCGCCAGCGCGTTGCAATAGCTCGCGCCCTTGTCGGCGAACCATCGCTACTGCTGGCCGATGAACCTACTGGCAATCTCGATAGCCAGACCGCGCAGGACATCATCGAACGGCTGCTGTCCCTGAACCGCGAATATGGCACGACATTGGTAGTGGTGACTCACGATACCGGGATTGCTGATTGCATGGCGCGCTGTATTCAAGTCCACGATGGCCGATTAGAGGAAGCTGGACATGCCTAGACAACCCCGTCATACCGCAAGCGCTTCAGGCTTATCGCATGGCTACGGCCCCTCATGGCTGCAACAGTTGCGCGAACCGGTAGAGAATCTGCGCCAGCTTGGCCGCCGAGCCGTCTTGGCACTCTTGGGGATCGCAGTGGGCTGCATGGCCGTAGTAGCGCTACTGAACATCGGGCACAACGCCGAACGGGAAGCCATGAGCGTTTTCAAAGGGATGGGCAGTGACCTGCTCGTGGCGAACGTGCAAATTCCCACCGGCGGTCGCAGCGAGGCGCTCCCCAACATTGCCACACTGGATACCGACGCGCTTCGTAAGGCCGTCCCCGACATTACAGCGGCAGCCCCCTTAATCCTTACGAGTACGGATGCCCGGCTTAAAGGCCACACGCTGAGTACAACCACGCTGGGTAGTAATGCAGATTTCCCCAAAGTGCTGGATCTCCGACTGACGCAAGGGCGCTTCTTGAGCAGGTTCGATGCGCACAGCACCTATGCAGTGTTAGGTGCAAATGTAGCGGCCGAATGGAAAAGCGCGGGTATCCATACCCTGCCCGGCGACCATGTACAAATTGGCGGCTACCTGTTTCAGATCATCGGCATCCTACAGCCCAAAGGTCAGAACACTCTGCTTCCCGTCTCCTTGGATGACGCTATTCTGCTGCCTCTAGAGGGTATGCGGCGCATCATTCCTAACCCACAGATAACCAGCGTACTGGCCCGCAACCCTAACGGCACTACGTTGGCACAGACGTCTCCCCGTTTGCAGCAGTGGCTGGGAGATAAAATGCCTGGGTATGAGGTCAACGTGCAAATTCCCCGGCTGCTGCTTGACGGCATGGCCCAGCAATCACGCCTGTTCTCCTGGCTGCTGGCTGGCTTGGGGGGTATCGCCCTACTGGTCGGTGGCATCGGCGTCATGAACGTCATGGTGATGAATGTCGCTGAGCGACGCCGCGAGATCGGTGTGCGAATGGCGCTCGGCGCTCGGCCCCAAGACATTGCCAGGCTCTTTCTGTTGGAAGCGATCATACTGGCCGCTACGGGCGCGCTGGCCGGTGCGGCAGTCGGCTTAGTCATGGCTTGGGCCTTCGTTCACTACTCCGGCTGGTCGTCCTTCTCATTATCGGCGGCAGCGTTGCCCCTCGGTATCGGCAGTGCCATTGTAACCGGCCTGTTTTTTGGCTTGTCGCCAGCCATGGCGGCAGCACGGCTTACTCCCGAACAGGCGTTGCGCGATGCGTAATGTGCCTATCCTCATTGCTCTCACCCTGATGGCCCCTGTTGTTGCCCAAGCGGGAACTGATAGGTCATTGCGCCCGTCCCAGGCAACCCGCCAAGGCCAGCCGTCACCCTCGGCTGCCAGTATTTCACTCAATGCCCAGACCATCGAGCTGACACTGAGCGATGCGATCTATCTAGGGCTGCGCGACAACCGTTCTATCCGTAGCGCCTATCTGGATCGCATAGCCCAGAAGTTCGATCTGCGCGTGGCCGAAGACCGCTTCACACCGAAGCTGATGCTCAGTGGCAGCTACCTTTCCAATCGGAATCAGGATGACCGTTATCGGCAGGGTTCCGTAACGCCTACAACCACCTTGCTGACGCCGTATGGCACCCGCGTGAGCCTGGGATGGACGTATCGTCATACACAGGCTGACCAGGCCGGACTATCACTCAATGACGGTGCCAATATATCGCTGATCCAACCGTTGTTACGCGGTGCGGGCAAGGAGATTGCGACAGCGCCGGTACGCCTTGCACGGCTAACCGAGCAGACCAACCGACTCAACCTGAAATCCACTGTCTCGCAGACCATCACACAGGTGATCGAGTCCTATCGCACGCTATTGCAGGTACAGGAACAATTGAAGATTTCTCGGGACTCGCTGGGGCGCGCTCGCCAGCTGCTCGAGGTCAACCGAGCCATGATCGCAGCCGGGCGCATGGCAGAGTTCGAGATTGTGCAGACGGAAGCCGAGGTCGCCTCACAAGAACTGGCCTACGAAGAGGCCCGCAATCAGGTGGACACGGCACGGCTTGCCCTGTTGCAGCTACTAGCCCTGAATCTGAACACACCTATTGTTGCAACCGAGGCGCTACAGGCCCGACGTGTGGATGTCAATGCAGCCCAGGCACTACACCAAGCCGAAGCGTCACAGCCAGCCTGGCTCTCCCAGGTCATATATAGCGAGCAGGAGGCCATCAATCTCGCGGTGGCGCGTAACGACCGCCTTTGGGATGTTTCGATTGTGGGCGGTGCCAGCCAGATACGTGACCGCAATACTCTGGGCGACGCCGCACGCACCTGGGAAAACTATGTCGGGATACAGGTCGAAATTCCCATTGGCGACCTCAGCACACGCCAGGCCGAAGTACAGGCCCAGGTCAATGCGCGCAACCAGGAGATTCAGTTGGCGGAAGCCCGCCAACAACTGAAGCGCGATGTAACGAATGCAGTACGCAATATTGGCACCCGCTGGCGGCAGTACGAAATCGCTCAGCGCGCGCGTGACCTCACCCGCCGCAAGCTCGAAATTGAGCGGGAAAAACTCACAGTGGGCCGATCCAGCAACTTCCAGGTGCTGAGTTTCGAGAACGACCTGCGTAATGCCGAGAATGCACGCCTCAACGCGTTGATCAGCTACCTGAACGCCCAGGCCGAACTGGATCAGACGCTGGGCACCACACTACAAAGCTGGGATATAGCGCTTAATGACTAGATACCGCCTGGCGAACCAACTGATCACGCTCATCCGTCGCCGCCCGATCTTGTCGGTGCTATTGGCGTTGCTGATGGTAGTGACTGTCGCCATTTTCTGGAAACCCTGGGAACCCGACGACGCCAGCCTGGCGCAGAACACGCAAGTACAGTGGTTGCGGGTGCAACCCCAATTGATCGAACAGCAGTTAGGGCTGATGGGCCGCATTCAGGCTGCCCGGCAAGAAACCCTGTCAGCGCCGTTTGAAGCCGTTATCCGTGAAGTGTTGGTACAGGAAGGGCAGACTGTTGAAGCGGGCCAGACACTCCTGCGACTTGACCCAGGGCAAATTGAAATTCAGCTACGCCAGGCGCAGGCGGAACTACTCAAAGCACAGCGTGAAGTCCATCAACTACGCAACTGGGACAGTAGCCCCGAAGTTTCCCGTGCCCGACGCGCCGTGCAGACAGCCCGCTCGATCCTGGGAGTCACGCAAGCAAACCTGCGCGATACACGGGCTCTGTTTGAGCGCGGTATCGTCGCCCGCATGGAAGTTGATACGCTTGCGCAACAAGTGCGCATGCAGCAGCAAGACTTACTCTCCGCGCAGGATGAGCTGCTCACCGTCGAAGCGCGCGGCCAGGGTGAAGAGCGCAAGATTGCTGAAATGGAACTAGTCAACGCACAAGCGCGTCATCAGGCTGTAGCAGCACAAAGCGAACGCCAGGTTCTCAAAGCGCCGTTTTCAGGAGTGATTTTACGTCCGTCGATGCCTGAGGGCGGCAAAGCCGTCATCGCTCAAGCCGGGGTACAGGTCATGCAAGGAGCGCCTCTGCTGCTCGTAATAGGGCTGGATCGCATTCAGGTACTCACTCGAGTGGAAGAAGCTGATCTGCACCAACTGCGCGAAGGTATGCCGGTACAAATCACTGGGGATGGTTTTGCCGGACAAACACTAACGGGCCGTATTGCCACCATCGCGGTACAAGGCAACGCAGCAGACGCGCCTGGTGCAACCGCCCATTATGACATCGTGATTTCAGTCGATAGACCTCATGCCGAGGCCGCGCAGCAGGTCAGACTGGGCATGAGCGCCCGACTGGCCATCATCATCTACCGCAACGAGCAGGGTATTGCGGTGCCGCCACAGGCACTGGGCACGGACGATGATGGCTCTACCTATGTACGGTATCGCGCTACGCTTGACGCAGCACCGTCAAAAATACGAGTCACGCCGGGCCGGGCTATCGCTCAAGGCATTGAGGTGCAAGGGCTGCAATCCGGCTATGTTCTGGTACCTGCCAACTGATCAACTTGCGAACGAAAAATACAGAAAAAACAGCCACGGAATGCTTAAAAAATTCACATTCCCTGCGGTTATAGCAGCTCCCCTTTATCCGTTTTTCGTGACGAAGTCCATCTGCATCATGATGGTGTAGTCTTTGCCGGTGGCCTTGGCTTGCCGGACTACGGCATCAGTTAATACCATAGGTACACCGACTTCGAGTTGATAAGAGGTGTATTGCACTCAGGGGCAGTGACTCAGCAAACCAGCGACTACCCGGATTTCATGTACCGTTCGGGCAGATTGACAGTGGCATTGAGCAGTTTCTGCCAGACATTCTCCAGGGATAGAACCCTTTTGAATCAAGAAACTATAGACCTTGGCGGATGTCTATAGATGAAGAATTGGAGCGGGAAACGAGACTCGAACTCGCGACCCCGACCTTGGCAAGGTCGTGCTCTACCAACTGAGCTATTCCCGCACGGATACTGCCTGATCACCCTCTACCCTGTGACAAAATAACACATTGACTTGGATGACCCTCAGAAGAAAACAAGAAATAACATACTGAAATATTTGGTTATTTTCTATGAAATCTCAAGAGGGCGGAATTATGAACCAATCACATAATGTTGGCAAGCAATTTTCATCAACGGATGAATCCTCGGGTTCTTCTTAATAAACGCCAGAAAAATCGACTTCTCCTATCAACGGTAATCCATGCATAAATCGGGGTAAGTTCTCCAAAAACAGATGTCCTAACCGTTGCGGGATCAATGGCCCGGCGATATGTGCGGTTACTGTAAGATTAGGCACCCGCCAGAATGGATGCCCTTGTGGCAGAGGTTCTTGCCTGAACACATCCAGCACCGCTCCCGCAATGTGCTGATGTGCCAGTGCCGCCAGCAAATCGTCATCCACCACAGCGCTACCCCGCCCTACGTTGATAAACAGTGAAGAATGTTTCATCGCAGCAAACAACGCCGCATTGTAGATACCTGTTGTTGCCGGGGTATCAGGCAGAATATTGATAACATAATCAGCGTGCTGTACCGCCTGAGGCAATTCAGTTATGCCAGCCACCCGTTCAAATCCCGGCAGAGGGCGTGGCACGTTAACAATACCGTGTAAAGTGACACCGAATGGCTGTAAAAAGGCCGCGACTTCCCGGCCAATATCGCCAGCGCCCACAATTAATACCTGACGACCATACAATGAACCCGGTAGTGACTTATCCCACTCACATCGTTGCTGACTTTGTTGACGCATATTCATTCGCAACTCATGCTGCAACAGATAGGCGATGATGTATTCGGCGATCGGCTGACCAAACACCCCTACTGCACGACTCAGACGATAATCCTGCGGTAATCTGGCCTCCAACAACGGTTTATATCCTGCCCAGGTCGATTGCAACCACTGAGGCTTCACTCCTAGTCTCAGCATATGAGCAGCTTTGTCCGGCTCTCCCACCCAGATAGGGCACTGAGCGGCTTGCTGCGGATCGCCAGTACTTTCCACCAGAGCCAGATGAGGATCAGCAGCATGCAGTACAGAACAAATTTCATCAGCGCGGGAATCAAGCAGGAGAATCGCAGTCATATCAGCTACCAATCAGTCAAAAACAAAACGATGATAATAATGGAAATAACGGACAGGTAAAAATAAGATCCGATACAGGAATAGCAACTTGCTGAAATAAAAGATCTCTTATAGAAAGGATGCTAAGTTCAGACTCGAAGAGCGTTTATTTCACATACCACTCAAAGATACTGGTTATCCTCAACCAGCCACTCCCTGCCCGCATGGATTTTCTGAAGACAAAATCACTGCTCGGGTGTCTATACACTATGATATTGACAACGCCAAAGCCCATGCGATGTTTTCTGAAACCATAAACAACATTACTGGCTTAGCCAGCATCTTGCTGACCACCACCACAGAGGTGATATTCAAATATGAGTAAAAATATACTGTTTTATTATTTTTAATAAATTCAGATAGTCACCCGATAACATCAGGCACTAATTATCATTAAAATGAAATTATTCAAAATAAAATAATTCAACAATAAACAGAAATTAACTTTTCATTTAGTAAAAAATAAAGCCTAATTTATCATCAGTTAAAAACTGGAATGTCAGCATTCTGATATCATCTGAGACAGATGCGATTGCAGAATGCACGGATAATGCTATCTTGAATAAAACAGTGAATTCATTCGAACGTAGAATATGATGACACCCAAAAATAAAATCATAACAACTAACTGTGTAATTGACTCAGCCCCACAAAAACCACCTCGGATTAATTGAACCCATAAGACATTTTCAGTAGATAAGTTGCTGAAGTCAGGGTTACCTGTCTATACCCGCCAGACTTCAATAATGTATCCACAATGTGTAACAAGAAAAATGCGGTAATTAATTGCCACCGATAGATTCCAGGACGCAGGAAGGCGGGCGAGAAAATGAATTCCGATGAGATTACATCAGTAAGTGATTCGAGTGAGTGAACGATGCTAACACGCCTTCGACTTAAAAGGCGGCAGGTATAAAACACGATAATAACATGCAAAATCCTTATTCGGGTAGATAGCCTGGATAGCGTTTTTTTCCCACAGTCATAGAGGAGATTTCTATGGGTTTTCTATCTCGGATAGTGGTGCACACCGTCGTCATTGGCATACTAGCATTCGGTAATGCAGTCGCTTTTGCCGGACAGTTAATACTAAAAAATATGTCCTCAAACCCTATTACTTGCACTGTTGTTAGCGCCAGTGATATAAGACGGTAATTCACCATTAGTATTGTCCGCTCCACCCTACATGTTGTTTCCTTTAGGTTCTCACACCAGAAAGGACATCAACATGCTGAGCAGAGAGGACTTTTACATGATAAAGCAAATGCGCCAGCAGGGTGCGTACATTGTCGATATTGCGACTCAGGTGGGTTGCTCTGAACGAACTGTCAGACGCTACCTCAAATACCCTGAACCGCCAGCCAGAAAGACTCGCCACAAAATGGTTAAGCTGAAACCGTTTATGGACTACATTGACATGCGCCTGGCCGAGAATGTCTGGAATAGCGAGGTCATCCTCGCGGAAATTAAGGCAATGGGCTATACCGGCGGGCGTTCCATGCTGCGTTACTACATCCAGCCCAAACGTAAAATGCGCCCATCAAAAGAACGGTTCGCTTCGAAACCCAGCCGGGATATCAGCTCCAGCACGACTGGGGCGAAGTCGAGCTGGAGGTTGCCGGGCTACGGTGTAAAGTTAACTTCGCGGTTAATACGCTGGGGTTCTCCCGACGCTTCCATGTCTTCGCCGCGCCAAAGCAGGATGCTGAACACACCTATGAGTCGCTGGTTCGCGCCTTCCGCTACTTCGATGGCAGTGTGAAAACTGTGCTGGTTGATAACCAGAAGGCAGCGGTGCTGAAAAATAACAACGGAAAAGTGGTGTTCAACTCCGGGTTCCTCTTGCTGGCCGATCACTATGACTTCCTGCCACGGGCCTGCCGCCCACGCAGGGCCAGAACCAAAGGAAAAGTAGAGCGGATGGTGAAGTATCTCAAGGAGAACTTCTTCGTCCGGTACCGCACGTTCGACAGCTTCGCTCATGTTAACCAGCAACTGGAGCAGTGGATGGCGGATGTTGCTGATAAACGGGAGCTTCGCCAGTTCAAAGAAACACCGGAACAGCGCGCGCGCTGGAACAGAGCATCTGCAGCCGTTGCCGGATACAGACTTCGATACCAGCTACTTCGACATCCGCCATGTGTCCTGGGACAGTTATATCGAGGTTGGCGGCAATCGTTACAGTGTTCCTGAAACCTTGTGTGGACAGCCGGTCTCAATACGGATCTCACTGGATGATGAGTTGCGGATCTACAGCAATGAGCAACAGGTGGCGTCACACCGACTCTGTTCAGCATCGTCTGGCTGGCAGACTGTGCCGGAACACCACGCCCCGCTCTGGCAGCAGGTCAGCATGGTAGAACATCGCCCACTGAGTGCTTATGAGGAGTTGCTGTGATGCATGAACTGAAGCGCTGCTGAGTCGCCTGAAAATGGAGCACCTGAGCTATCACGTTGAAAGCCTGCTGGAGCAGGCGGCTAAAAAAGAGCTGAACTACCGGGAGTTCCTGTGCATGGCGCTGCAGCAGGAGTGGAACGGCAGACATCAGCGCGGCATGGAGTCCCGACTGAAGCAGGCGCGTCTGCCATGGGTCAAAACGCTGGAGCAGTTCGACTTCACCTTCCAGCCGGGCATCGATCGTAAGGTTGTCCGGGAGCTGGCCGGTCTGGCGTTCGTGGAGCGCTGCGAGAATGTAATCCTGCTGGGTCCTCCAGGTGTCGGGAAAACCCATCTGGCCGTTGCTCTCGGCGTGAAAGCGGCGGATGCAGGGCATCGGGTACTGTTCATGCCACTGGACAGACTGATCGCGACGCTGATGAAAGCGAAACTGGAAAACCGGCTGGAGCGCCAGTTACAGCAACTGAGTTATGTCCGGGTGCTGATCCTGGATGAAATAGGCTATCTGCCAATGACCAGAGAGGAAGCCGGCCTGTTCTTCCGGCTACTGAACCGTCGATATGAAAAAGCGAGCATCATCCTGACGTCAAATAAAGGCTTCGCAGACTGGGGAGAGATGTTTGGAGATAACGTGCTGGCTACGGCGATCCTGGATCGGCTGCTGCATCACTCAACCACGCTGAATATCAAAGGAGAAAGCTATAGGTTGAAGGAAAAACGTAAAGCTGGAGTGCTGACCAAAAACGCCACGCCAATCAGTGACGATGAAATGGCGGAAAGCGGACAGCATCAGTAAAGAAAGCATCTAGCGGGCATGAAAATGGCAAATAACGGTCAAAGATCGTGGCGTTGACACTGTTGACGGCTGGACTATCTCATCAGGTAGCAGCTTCGATTGGTATATTAAAGTACAACCGGGCCAGTCCTTTTACGTAGGTCAGAATACCAGCCGACCCAATTCCCCTATTATCAACTGGGCAAACTGCAATAACCTGCAAACACGCTCAATGACTGTGACGCCATCGGGTCCTAATCAGACACTGGTGCTTAACGGGCAGCAAACACGGGTTCTCAATGTATCGCTTTACCCCTACTTGCCAACCTTGCCGACCGATGATTTTGAAAATCTGGTCGCCTATATTGTACAGACGTACCAGGCACAGCATCCACAAGTCTTACTCAATGCCGTACTCAACCAGGCGGTGGACATCTATAGCTTTGACGCACTGCCTACATTGCTGGGTCACGAGGGTTTTGATGTTATAGAACTTGATGTTTTGTACCTTGGGTTTCTGGCTGACAACCATCTGATTAACCCCGTACAGATTACCGGTGATGCACCATGGCCAGTTGCTCTCGCCGGTTCAACCTATAAAGATCAGTTGTGGGGGATACCAAGCTGGTTATGCATGGATTTTATCTACGATTACAATCATGAGATCACAACACAGAAAAGCCTGACGCAGTTGATAACCTATCTGGGCACTCGTTCACCTGACATCCCAGAACTTGTAGGCAGCTATAATGGCAGTTGGAGTATTCCCTCAGACTACATTAACGCCTATGTGCAAACCTATGGCTTCGAGGCGCTACAGCAATCGATGCAAATGCCCCCAGATGAGGCCGTTGTAAAGCAATTAGTCACCCTGTCTGATACCTGTGAACATAACGGTATCAACAAATGCACGAATAATACTTATCACCATGCCCCAAATGGGACTACCGAGCAGGTTTTCGCTACCGGGCAAGCCAGTACCGATATGGGATTCTCAGAACAGTCCTTCTTTATACGGCTCTATCAGTCAACACATGATCCGCTTTATGTTACTCCCACGCCTTGGGGAGAAAAGCCTCAGCCGCTCCTGTTTCAAGATAGTTTCGTTTCCAGTGCAGCAACTTGCTCACCAGGCAGCAATTGCGCCGCCGATGCTCAGGCGTTTACCACACTGATGACCAGCGTAGCGATGAAAAACTACATTGTACAATCCAAAGATCTGCCGGCTGGTAGCCCGTGGCGCACACTATTGGTTGCCAATCAACAATTCTGGCAACAACCTCTGATTGCCGATAATGCTTATTACCAGCAGCTTCAACCCATATTTGCAACTGCACAGGCATTTCCCAACAACTTTACAGAGCAGGTACAAACTGAAATGGCCACTCAAATCTGCACTGCTTTAAAACAACAACAACCTATGTTCGTCTGTGACAGCGGCACCGATACCACCTTGCTGGCACCATCACATTCAAGGCTATCATCACCCCAAAAACCAGCTCAAAGCAGGAGAGGATTATGAGTGTCGGACCCGTTTCAGGAAATGGAATACCCATCACCTTACCAGTAGGGAAAACCGTATTCTGGACAGCGGATGTTCAGGCCTCTTATTCGCAATTTATCCAGGTGTGGGATTCCACAAACACGGTGGTGATACAGTCGAGCGGCGCTTCTACCGGAGGGCATTCACCCACACAGATCGGTCAAGGTTCATTTGTTACGGCGGGGACTGGCGTTTATACCATTTTCCTCGGCTATAACAACGGGCAATCCTGGTCACAAGTTATGTGGGATGAAATGACGCTAATTATCGGTAGCCAAATATTTTCTAGTTGCTTTAACTTCATTACCGAAGACGGCGCAGATCAGGACTTTAATGACTCTTGTCTAACGTTAACGTGGTTTAACAGCATCGGTTGAGGAACAGATAATGACGATAGGGCCTGTAAGTGGCAATGGTATTGCCATCAGTATCCCAGCCAACAAAATAGTGTTCTGGTCTGCGTTGGTACAAAGTTCAGCTAACCAGTTCATTCAATTAAAGGACAGCAACGCGAACATCGTCTTTACGGTCCAGGGTGCGAGTTCAAGCGGCGGTATACCAACACAAATTGGTTCAGGTTTTTTTCAGGCTGATACATCGGGGAGTTATTCGATTTGGATCGGGACGAACGGAGGAAAGTCCTATTCTCAGATCTTGTGGTCGCAGGATGTGATTACCAGCGGTTCCTCGGTCTACTTTGGCAAATATATCTTCGCCAGCGAGGACGCCACGGATTATGACTACAATGATTCATTCATCCAGCTACAGTGGTTCCAAAATGTAGGATAAGTTTCCCCGTTAGAACGGTTTCACACTTGTCGGTAGTCGGTAAAGGTGTCGCCGGCCAACCAGAGATTCCGCGATAACGCAGACCCTACAGTATCAAGTTGGTAGTCTGCCGGATTTGCTCTTGGGTCTTGCCGTTTTGACCAGGTTGTTGGTGATGTTTTCATCACCGACGACACTAACGTGCCGATACCAAGTGTTCGAAAAACGTTGGGGATTAACAGGATTAAAAGTCGTGGTCGATGGTGGTTTTCAACAGAGTTGGTGGATGCTCAACAAATCCATAACGCTGTTGAATCAACGAATTATAGGAACCATTAGACATCTATAAAAGAAGATTTGGAGCGGGAAACGAGACTCGAACCTTGCCCATAACCATTTGGTCATAAAAGAGTTTTATTTTTCGCCGCAACAGGGACAGACATGGCTATGGACTTATTTTTTCGAGATGGCAAGCATTGTGCCAATTTTTTCCACACTAGGCTGCTGACGTCTATCAACATCTGGTGTCTCGCTCGCCCCCCTCAAGCTAGACACTGTGAGATTACCTAAAACGGACGGCTCACGCTACGCTAATATAAGCAGAGCCGGCCCTTTACAAAACCAAGCGGAACACAGCAAATCGGCAAAAATGGGCTTCAAGCGCGCCCACATCTACAGCCTTATGAAAGAAGCCAAAACCATGAAACTTGGCGTTCGCGCCGTGAGCTGGGATTCGGCCGAGATCGACCAATGGATCACCGACCGCCTTAAAGAGCGCATCTGACCTGCTCCCATAGCTTTTACCAAGAGGGGCAAGTCATGCAGGTGATCTCCATCATTTCGACGAAAGGCGGTGTGTGGAAAACGACAATCGCCGACGCCGGATTGCGGGTGCTGCTGCTCGATCTCGACATGCAGCCGATTCTCTCGTCGTACTACGATCTGGCGAACCGCGCGCCTGGCGGAATCTATGAGCTGCTGGCGTTCAACGAGCGCGACATCTCTCAATTGGCCTCTTGCACAGCGATCGAGCACCTTGGCATCATTCTGTCCAACGACCAGCATCATCAACTGAACACGCTGTTGCTACATGCTCCGGACGGCCGGCTGAGGCTGAGAATCTCAAAAAACTTACACTACTGCTTGATTATCTTATTGAAAGTAGCGATTTCTTTTCTTAAAGAAAAGTAAGTATCCTACGGCAGAGGCGGAGGTTTTAGGGGAAACGCCTCAAAGGCGCTAACGAACCATGAGCCGTCCAAGGCAGTTATACGTTCAATTTGGGGTTGATTCAGAATTCGGAAAAATAAGTGCACTAAGGAATGCGATCAAACAACAACGCGGCTTTATGAGAGGTGTTTGCTGATGGAAGCGGCGTTCTGACTGTTCTCGAAACTCGGCAGTCTCGACGGCTCGTTACGAGGGCGGTTTTCGAGAATGAGGCGAACAAAGCTAGTTCTGGCGCAGCCCTCATTCTCACAGTAGCTTCTCAAAAACGATGTCTAATGTATTTGCTGTTCACGGCGTTGACCAGAATAGTAAAACTGTTCTGGTAAAACCAGGGTATCGTGCGCAGCACTTCCCGAGCTTATCGCCAGTTTACCTCCCTGTGTAATCGGGATGGAAACATGCTCGGGTCCCCACTACTGGGCAAGATTATTCAGGCAGTATGGTCATGATGTCCAGCTGATGGCACCGAAATTTGTTTCACCCTATCACATGGCTGGAAAAAACGATGCCACAATAACCGTTTATAATACCGCCGTCTTACCCTTTAACTTTAGCCACAGCAGTGAAGAAATATTTTACAGCGTTGACATGCCGGGGAAGCCCTTATAGTACGTTTCCTTACGGTTGGGCTTCAGCCATCCTGACCAGTAAACCGAGTGAAAGGGCTACTTCTCTGGAATGTCACCCTGTCCGTAAACTAAATTTTACCCTACACCCTTCTCAAGGCGCTTACGGTCGGTCAGTGACGAAGATGAGGAACTACCACCCAGAAATCAGCTCGGTGAGCATCAAAATCGGCCAGTATCGATGCGGCTAACGCAGACGAGATGTGTTGCGCAAAGGCTGCGATAAGCAATTGCAGCTTTTCCGTGTACTCATTACCTTCGGTCAACCGGAATGCAGTGACGAAATCGGTGTTAATCTTCTCCGGGAAAACGGAGGTCTTATCGTAAACAAAAGCAACGCCACCGGTCATACCCGCCCCAAAATTAACGCCAGTTCCCCCCAAAATAACAACATTTCCGCCCGTCATATATTCACACGCGTGATCGCCAACATTTTCCACGACGGCATCAGCGCCGGAATTACGCACTGAAAAACGGTTGCCAACCGGGCTGTTGGTAAACAACATGCCACCCGTTGCGCCATAAAGACAAGAGTTGCCCTCTGTTTCTCTGGCGTTACTGGATTGAGACCCCTGCGCCGAAACGATAATTTTTCCTCCACTCATCCCTACGCCGACATAATGACCTAAGCCGCCGCGATTCATCACGGTCAGCCCAGGCAGAAGAAACGATGCAAGATACTTATTATTTGCCATAGAAATATTAAAGGTAATGGACGAATTCGTAAGCCCCCGATCGCCATAGCGTCGGGCGATATCTCCGCACAGGAAGGTGATAAATCCGGAATTAACTTCATCAGCAGACAATACAACGTTCGCCGTGGTTATTTCCCCTGCTATTGCCCGGAACACCTCTGGATGAGCCTCAATTTCCGTAGAAAAATCAACCAGTGCTGGCTCAGTGATTTGTGGCCCGGCAACCCCAGGCTCATGACACGATACAAACTGGTGTGTGACCTTTTTATCTGCCGGAAGGAGCAATTCGGTTTTCCCAATAACATCAGAGATGGCATGGTGACCAAGTTGCGAAAGTATTTTGCGGACATCCTGAGCTAACGCTAAAAAATAATTTTTAACACCCTCAGGGGTGCCGGAAAAATTCAGACGGGATTTTTCGTTCTGGGTCGCAATTCCCACGCTACAGGAATTTTTATTGCATGTCCGGCACATCTTACATCCCATCGCAATGAGCGCCATAGTGCCAAAAGAAAACGCATCCGCTCCCATCATTGCGGCTTTAACAACATCGGTGCCATTTTTCAAACCGCCATCAACCTCAAGGATGGTTTTATTTCTTACTCCGGCTAACACCAGTTCGCGGTGCACTTCTGCAAGACTAAACTCAAAAGGCAGACCGGCAAAACGTATCGACCCAGCGGGCGCGGCGCCTGTTCCGCCATCTCCTCCTGAGAGGACTATTTTATCAGCCCCTGCCTGCACGATGGCAAGAGCGATTTTGCCGATCCCAGATGTTGATGCGATTTTTACCGAGATCAGCGCACCAGGATTAATGCACCGTAAATTGGCAATAAAGTCCTTTAGATCCTGATGAGTGGCAATGTCATGGTGAGAGGGAGGAGAGATTAATGTTACGCCCGTCTTGGTATAACGTAATTGGGCAATAATGTCGGTAACTTTGACACCTGGCAATTGCGCGCCTTCACCAGGTTTTGCGCCCTGAGATATTTTTATCTGTAGCTCCTGAGCGGAAACTAAATACTCCGGGGTCACACCAAATCGGCCAGCGGCGACTTGCTTAATTTTGGAGTTATCATTGCGGTAGTATCTTCTCTTATCCTCGCCACCTTCGCCTGAATTACTTTTACAACCCAATTCATTCATTGCAATAGCTAGGCACTGATGCGCCTCCAGAGAAATTGCGCCTAATGACATCCCTGCGCTAGAGAAGCGGCTCAGAATCGCCGCTTGCGACTCCACCTCTTCAAGCGGCAAGGCATGTGCGCCATTGATAAAGGTGAAAAAATCACGTAGATAGAGTTTACTATTTCCAGCTATACCCTGGCTAAAATCGTCATAATCACTGAGCGCGGCAGATTTAGATAACCGATGTATAGCCTGTATGACTTTGCGCGGATAATTTTGATCACGTGAAAAAACCTCATCACTGATAAATGCTTCTCTGGTGCTTAAAGCCAATTCGACATCGCGATATCCCACATATTGCAGTAGCTGGATGGCCCCGGTAAAACAGTCAGCAAAGAGCTCATCATCAGGGCCAAGCAAATCGAAAAACCGTGAATTTCGATAATCAGACAATGAGGTCATGGCCGATTTGGCAATGATTTTCAGCAGACCACTGTTGAGTGATTTTATTGCATTACTTTCTATCTTAGCCGGATCGAAGTCCGGGCCAGTAAATCGTTGTTCAATAAGCTCATACAAACCATGAGGATAAATTAATGTCGCGCCAAAACCAATCAGGCATGCTGCCGAATGCGCATCAAAAACTTCACGGGTTGCGCAGATAATGCAAACTTTGTCATATACGTTATGTTGCATTAACTGGTTTGTCAGACAACCGACCAGCATGATCATCGGGATGGTGCGGGAAATATCGTCGGCTTCATCCAGTATAATTACGCGGGTATGTCTATCGAGGACATCAGCGAGGATGACTGCAACCAGTGATAACAAATCATCGCGTAGACTATGGTTAAAAGCGCATAAGTAGTGCTTAGTCAATAAAGCGGCGCTGTCCTTATCGGTTACTTTTTCAAAATGTGAAAACACCGATCGTGTCAACACCGGGGTGGACATAACCGGGAAAGCGGATGCTATGTAACGCAAATTCGTCGTCATATCCAGCAATATGCCTTCACGCAAATGATCAATAGGGTTAGCAGTAACTTGTGGGATTCTTTGCTTAAAATAATCGGTAAAAAAATAGTAATAACGGGAAAAAGCGGTCACGGGTAAGGGGTCACCCGTAGATGAAACGGCTTCTTTACCCTCGACTATCAGCGGCTGAATGATAGTTTTCAACACCTCGGATGGATAATAAGAATATGTTTTTTTTATCGGTATCATGCTCGGCCCCATTTAGTTTAAAAATATAATTTCATCTACACCGTTGCTATTTCAATGACACTCAAAAGATGATTTTAGGCGGAGCTTTCATTCTGTCTGCAATCTTTATTAATGTGTTATTGAGATTAAACACCGTCATTTAATGAATGTAGGGACGATTGAGGCCACGAGTAGCACCGCCATAGTGGTATTAAAACGTGTAATGCCTTTATCACTTTTGACTAACTTCTGTAGCACCGAACCGGCTATTGCCCATGAGTTTGCAGAAATCACTACCGTTGAGAAAAAGATCAACGAAATAATAATAACTTGCATAGAAGAATTCGAAGATGAGGTGACATAAACGGATGTTGCCGTTATTATCTTGATCCAATTCTTAACATTAACCCATTGAAAAAAAACGATCTTATAAAAGCCTAATGGTTTGGAATTCGGATCGTTTTCTTTCAATTTTGGTTTTGATTTAGCGATATGCCACGCCAACCACAGCAAATAAAACGTTCCGGCGACTTTTAATATCTTGAAAAGATGCGGGATATTCTGAAAGAGCTCTCCGAGTCCTAAACCGACAAAAACAGTCATAAGGGGGAAACCTAATACCACACCCAAAATATGCGGAAGCGTTTTTCTATAACCGAATGTAAGGCCTGATGACATCAGCATGATATTATTTGGGCCTGGCGTCATTGACGTAGAAAATGAAAATATGAAAAGAGACAATAAAAGTGAAAATGGAAAAACTTGCATACCACCCTTCCTGATTTCAATAATTGGATAATTAATTTTAATAACATACGTATAGATTAACTTTATAACAATGGTATCAGTAAACCCGACTGCGGTTTATCTATTTGATAGCCATAAAACCTTCAAAACAGATATATTTCATTATTGAAATGATATCGGTAAACCCGGCTCTCTTCAGTAACCCTAGATTACCCTCCGTAGAAAATGGATTTAAAACACCTTTCAGGCTTTGCATTTTTCCAATAATTTCGGCACTGGAAAATCCATTTTTTATCTTAAAGTCAGTATAAAGAGTCGCGCAGATATCTTGGAATCGGGCATCTGGCGCGCGAACTTTCTCAAACATCAACAAAGCGCCGCCCCAGTTCAGGCTGTCGTACAGCTTAGTAATTAGTTGCTGGCGCAATTTTTCAGGTAAAAACTGAATGGTATAATATGATATAATGAAGTCAGATTTTTCGAACTCATAGTTAGCGACATCGGCAAGATGCAATTCAATATTATTCACATCCTGGCAATACTGTCTGGCTTCTTTAATCATCGACTCTTCCATATCAATACCAACCCATTTGATATTAGGTTTCGCATTGTTATATTGAGCGAGTTTTTTGATCAATTGCCCGGTAGATGACCCTATTTCATAACATGTACTATCATTCTTACAAAAGAAATCACTGAGTAAACATATCAACTCATGTCCATCATCATACAACGGGACTGAACTTCTGATATGTTCAACGAAGTGTTTCGGAACATCTCCACCGAAATTCCAGTTAGCATTCGATTTCTTTATTTCGTTACCAACACTTAAATCCATGAGATATCCCCTCCCTACTTTTCGCTAGCTAAGATTATGTATCCCGGCCCTAACCTTCGTGATAAGGTTACATTCAGATATTTTTTCAGAGTCTCAAACAGTTCATTATGTTGGCGATAGAATTCAATTCCATGAAAAGGTGGATAGCAGTGATCCTCTTCGAAAACCATCATTGGCACTGTCTGAGTTTTATCAATTAGATCTGCGTAATAAAACATGCCCTGAGGTTTTAAAATCCGCGAAATTTCTTTAAATAAAAGCTCGATATTCTCGACATGGTGTCCAACCATCGTACACTCGACAATATCGATAACATTATCATCAATAGGTAATGTTGTCGTTGACGATAGCAGATTCAAATCAACCACGCGTGTTTTAATACCAGGTAATCTTTCTTTGGCTGATGCCATATAACTTTCATGCAAATCCAAGCCAATCAACACATCGCTTCCCGTGAGGTTTAAACTAGCGCAATATCGCGCAGCCGTTTGTCCATCACCAATGCCAATCGAAGCAATAGATACCGAACTCTGGTTGACTTTTCGCCGTGCGATTTCTTGCTGAATTTCCTCAACCACACGATGCTTTCCGTATCTCTTTTGATCATTGGATACGGAGAAGTCATGATGAGCAGTAAAATCCAAAGTTTGTTCAACAGATTGCTGTTGCCTGTTTTTTTCTAAGTCACACGTATATTTTATATACAAAGCCATTTCTGCCATGGGCAAAATAGTATCGATATCGATATATTCACCTCTGAGCTCATTCATTTTTATCCAGGGTGATAAATTAACATTATAATTAATATAAACATCCCTGACGTTATTAATAAAATCTATTGTTTTTTGCAACATAGAAGAAATCCTAATTAGTCATAATATCTCTGTACACCTCAGTCAAGCACTGATATTTTTAAACTTCATACAGTTCAGCTAAAAATCCTGGATTACTCGAATTAACAGAATTGGATATTTTTTCAATCGCTTCAATAAACCGCTCGATATCTCGCTGATCATTACACAAAGAAATTGACGCCCTGATAAATCCAGGTACTGAATTTTCAATACCTGCCTTGACATTAGAAATAATTTCCGACTCATCATGGATGCATAACAATTTTCTTACGACGTTATAAACACAAAAACTGCCAGCCCGAACGCCAATACCGAATTCATCGTTAAGCCGGTTTGCAACATCTAATTCTTTTATACCTTTAATGTTGAATGGAATTACCGTACTGAGGTGTTTTTCACTCACATACACTTCGACATTAGCCATTTCCTTCAATGCATTGAATGCCATTAGCGCCAGTTTTTTCTCGTATTGTTCAATATAATCAAGACCTAACTCTTGTATTTTCTCAATGGCACTTGCCATTGCTATCGCACCAACGGCATTCGGCGTTCCTGGATCATGGGCCATTTGATTCTGGTAACGCAAAAACTCGCCATCAGCGGTGATATAGGGTAAATTTCCTCCGCCGATTTCATAGGAAATAAACTGATCGAAAAAGGATTTTGGCCCGACCAGAAAACCACCGCCGTAAGGGGCGTAAAATTTATGACCACTCGCAGCCAGAAAATCAATACCCATATCCTGCATGTCAATTTTATGGTGTTGAATAAATTGACACGCGTCAACGACAAAGAATGCGCCATGCTGATGAACAATTTCACCGATAGCCTTGATGTCCGGACAATACCCAGTGGCATTGGAAGAGGCGGTAAGAATAAAAACTTTTATATTATTATTAGCAAAAACTTTTTTTACTGAACTTAAATCAAATTCGAAAAAATCATTCACTTCGTATTGGAGTACTTGCTCTCTTCCCAGTTTTTGGATCTCATCATTGCACGATTTAAGTTCACTTAAAACAACCTGTCTGGCACCGAGCTTTTTAATTCCCTCAGCCTTGACCCACGGCAACCATGAAGAGCTATGTTCAATGCCGGAAACTGCAACCTTACCCTGCAAAAAGGAAAAAAAGTAAGCGGCGGCATTCATTGCACCGGTAGTGTTACCCGTATAAAGCACATAATAATCTGAACTGGCATTAACAAATTTCTTGATGACATCACGGCTTATTTCGTATTGATCTGTAGATATTTTTGACTTTTCTCCAGCACCTCGATGTACCGAACCATAAATATTTAAATAACGATTTACTTTTTCCTGAACTGAACGAAATGGAGGCGTTGTCGCTGCATTATCAAGATTAATATATTTTACTTTTTCACCAGAACTGACAGTCACACAATAATTTTGTATATCATTTGAAAATAAAGGCATGTTCTGTTTACCCCAACAAGTAATATTTGATGTATTTCTTTGTAATAAACAACAGAAGACACACTTCCTGTTAGGAAGTTTTGGGAAATTAACGAAAGAAAAATATGGCGGTCAAAAGAAATTATATTTCATTTTAAAATTCATTTTATTTGTAAATTTTCATTATGAATACACCCACATAAAAAGTAAGTCAAAGTTACAAATGTAATTAAATGTAACATAAGATATTCATATGATATTTATTTTATTGAGTTTTATATTTTAATTACCTTGATATTAATTAGTTTAATAGTAATTAGTGTAGAATAAAAGATGAATTGCCCAGCACTATTTCCTTTGACCGTATATCCTAAATTAAATAGATAAATTTAATGTATAATGCCTTCTTTTGAGATCCTCACATAGTCGGCGTTAACGTTCATTGTCCCCATTATCAGTCTGCTCAGATCTATCGCCATAGTCAGGACCCTAAAGACCATGGCAGATTTCGCTACCGTGAGACGTTGTTGAATAAATCATTTTATGAGGCACGGCTTCGCCAGTAATGATCCTACCTACGAATAGTGGACACACTGTTAAGCGAGTAAAATTGTTATCAAGGTGAACCATGACGCAAGCAAAATCTGTGAAGAAGACATCCCGTAATCAATATACCCGGAGTTTCGCCAGCAGGCTCTGATACTCGCCGACAGTATCGGCGTGGCAAAGCCGCCCGTGATCTCGGCCAGCACGACTATCAGCTCTGCGCCTGGCGCGGTAAACAATGCCAGAAAAGTACGGTTTCCAAACGTGAACAACAATAGGCCACGGAAATTCCCCGCCTCAAACACCAGCTCGCGGAACGGGATGAGAATCTGGCTATCCTCTAGAAGGCGGCTACCTGCTTCGCGAAACGCCTGAAATGAAGTACGGGTTTATGCAATAGTATCAGGCGAATTTTCCGGTGAAAAGCCTGGCCCGGGTGCTGTAGCGGCGGGTATGCGTAGCTGAAACACCGACAAAAAATTTCATCTCGACAACGGTTCCACCAGCAGTGTGATGAACGGGTAGCGCAAGCCTTATCGGGATCTGTATGCTCGGGGGGTTGATGCCTTTGGCCAGCAATGCCCGGGCCGCATCGCGAAGACCAGCCTCCGGGTAAGTTCCCAGCGACATACGCTTTTGTTTACCAGCCCAGTAATAACGATAGTGCTATGTTTTACCCTCGGTCGGGGAGACCTCAAGGAAAAGGCCGTCAATGTCGCCGATGGTGTAAGCCTTGCTGGTTACCTTGGCATTCCAGGCGGCCATATCTGAGAGTGCCATAATCCAGCGTCTGAACCATGAGTCAGGACCAGATGCTGCCTCGTTGTCAGCAACAATCCGGAAAGCGCCTTACCCGTATTCATGGACTTAAAAATGGACTTAAAAGTCCCGGATGTTGGCGGTTTTCAGGGGAAGTCGTCGGAACGGAAAAGGGCCTTTCGGCCCTTTTTTCAATAGGTTGCAGACTTCAGTGGAACTCTGCGAAACCTGAATTGGAGCGGGAAACGAGACTCGAACTCGCGACCCCGACCTTGGCAAGGTCGTGCTCTACCAACTGAGCTATTCCCGCATGACTAATTGTGTTCTCAAACGACTTACAAGCATTTAACTCTTTGATTAAAAAGGCTTTAACACTTTAAGGCGTTTGGAATGGGCGCAATTATGGACTGATTTAATATATATGGCAAGCCATTTTTTACCATCGTCCTGCGAAACCTACGATTGCTCAAAAGAAGAGCACTCATTAAAGTAATAATGCTTTATCTAGGGCCTGTTGATCTTTCGAGGCGAATTATTGAGCGGCATGGCGAATTGATATAATCACTTTCGCCAAAAAACAATCCACACCAAATCACCATGCCTCGAATAATGCTAACAGATGAATACGGGTTAAAGCTATCCAGACTCCTGCTTGAAACCGGACGTGTCTATAACAAACCGGAACACCGTATGACAACTTGAAGGCATTTTGTACAGAATGCGTGTCGGTTGTCCGTGGCGCGATATCCCCCGCGCTTTTGGCGACTGGAACACGATTTACCGTCGTTTTAATCTTTGGTCGAAAAAAGGTGTTCTTCTTCAATTATTCACGGCATTGAAGCAATCACCTGATTTTGAACGGGCATTTATTGACGGCAGCATTGTCAGCGCTCATCAGCACGCCACTGGGGCATTCACAGATGAGAGTGAATCGATTGGTAAAAGCCGTGGTGGAAATACAACAAAAATCCATTTAGTCGTGGACAGTTATGATTTACCTATTGATTTTCTGCTCACCGGCGGTGAGGTTCACGACAGCAGAGCGGCACCAGAATTGATAGCGCGTTTACCTGATGCCGATGTTGTTGTGGCGGATAAAGGTTACGACAGTGAACCCATCCGGGAGTTGGTCAGGAAAAAGAACGGTAAACCGGTGATCCCCAGAAAATCGAATTCAAAGATCGGTAATGCCGATATCGATTGGTGTATATATCAATATCGGCATTGAGTCGAGAATGCGTTTGCTTGACTGAAACAGTATCGCGCCATCGCAACGCGATATGACAAATTAGCACGAAACTATGCCAGCACATTGGCACTGGCCTGTTACATGATGTGGTTGCCGATGTGAAATGCATGAAATTTAATCAGCAAAGATCAACAGGCCCTAACCATTCTTCAAGGCGAAAGTTGCGCCACGCCATAGTAGGAACGCCAGACTCAGGTAAAAGTACCTTGTTCAATATCTTCGGCTTACTCGATGAACCTTCATCTGGCATGTTCAGCTTTCATGGCATCAATGTTATTGGCCAGGCTATCCCGCTGAATATAAAAATCAATTTAATGGGATACCCATCATATTAATTTTCATGCTTAGTATTACCAAGCAACATAATCACTTTTGCTTATATTTGCTCTAGTTCAAAAAAAATTGTAACAAACACCATAATTTCGTTAATAAGCATTAAATAGCTGGTATACTTCGTCGTTATAGCGTCTTGGACGCATGTTTTATTACTATTAGTGACTCATAGTAATTATATTAATTTTATGGTGAAATTAATGAAAGATCCTGAAAGCAAGAATAATCATACATAAAGTATTTTATAAGCCACTGTCATTCCTGAGGCTATTCTATTTAAATCGCCCGGTTTATTTATTCATCTGTCTTATTATTTTCTATAAATGTTATCTGTATATTGGAAAAATAAAAGTTAACCAAATTTATACCCAATAGGTCTCGAGCTGTAGAGAAGCGGCAATTGAGTGCCGTCCAGGAGCTTACTTTAGTAAGCGGCCTAAGGAATTGAAGGTAGACAACGTACTTGCAACTTGAAAGATGACGGGTATATAAGGGCCATTATGTTCAGTACAAAAAATGTCAATCTACTTATTATAGACACAGCCTCTATCAATGAAATAAAAAATGTAGGTCAGACACCTTCGATATCGACTACCGAACCATCAATATCTTCTGGGGCGAGTATCTCTATTAATGGCTTTCATCTCTCACCCATATTAATCCATCAGTTAAATGAGGCATCAGTGCGTGCGGATGCCAGAGATGCTGGCCTGAGCCACAACGGATTGAAGCAAGAAGCCAATAAATCGCTCAATCAGATAACCGGTATGTTGTACTACTACAATCAGAAAAAATATGATGCGGAAACACCCAATACGACAGACCCAGACTTACTGAGCCGCGCTAAACAGGCGACTGATTTCATTAATGGGAAAGACAGTAATCCGTTTAAAGGACTCTCTTACACCCAACTTTCTTTAATCACTTATGATAACAGTGGCACCTTTACCATGAATGAACGCCGTGCCGCCTGGAGTGAAGCTTATGATCAAGAGCAGGCATGGCGGAAAACGATAGTAACCCAAGCCCGTCAAGAATATAACAACACCGGCAAACAGACCCATTTTTTGCAAGCCCTGCTTGATAACTACCATTCACTTCCGACCATTGAACAGGTGCAATATCCGGTAGGTTATGAAGCGGAGCTACAAACCAGAATTAACCAGGGCTCTTCTGACTTCTCCAGAGAAAGCCTGTTTAATTTCCCCAGCCTGCTTGAAATGATGATTGCAACCATGGAAGGCAAACTCGCCAACGACGTTGACCTTGTTGAGTAAGAAATACCTTTTGTCACCCAGTCGATAACCGGACAGGGACCAGACTAATGCTACCAGCGTTATAGCGGGTAATAATGTCATTTACCCGCACTGGTACACATCACATTAAATGATACTAAGCGCCACATCGATGTTGCCACGGGTCGCGTTGGAGTATGGGCAGACAATATGTGCCTTCTGCACCAGATCTTCCGCTACAGCCCGATCCAGCCCCGGCAGTGAAATCTTCAGTTCCACTTCAATACCAAACCCGGTGGGAATGGCGCCAATACCGACATTCCCACTGATAGCGGTTTCCGCTGGCAACGCGACTTTTTCACGAGCGGATACAAACTTCAATGCCCCCAGGAAGCAAGCGGAATAACCTGCCGCAAACAGCTGTTCAGGGTTTGTCCCTTCACCGCCGGCTCCGCCCAGCTCACGCGGGGTGGTCAGCTTCACATCAAGCTGGTTATCAGAAGAAACTGCGCGACCATCACGACCACCAGTCGCCTGGGCATGAGCAACGTACAATACTTTTTCAATAGACATAATAGACTCCAGATATTTAGGTTAAACCATGCGCTGCTTTTTAAATAGTGAAATATTAAATCGTGTACTATGCAATTAACGAAAAAAAACCTTCTTGCCCTCCTGTCAGATATGCTTGATCAGGTTGGTACGTAACACTTCCAAATCTTTTTTGATGGACTGTAACTGCTCAATATCACACTCTGCGGCACAAAATACCCCTTCAGGCACAGCGTAGGCTTTTTGTTGTAATTCCCGCCCCGCCACTGTCAGGTTAATCAGCACCTGGCGCTCATCCTCAGTACCACGATTACGAACGACTAGCCCGGCGCTTTGCAGGCGTTTAAGTAACGGCGTCAATGTGGCTGAATCCAAATACAGACGTTCGCCCAGCTCAGAGACCGTTATACCATCACGTTCCCACAGCACTAGCATCACCAGATATTGTGGATAGGTCAGATTCAGCGCGGACAACAGACGGCGATAGATTTTGTTCATCGCCAAGTTAGCTGAATACAACGCAAAACACAGTTGACCATCCAGTCGGTAAGTACTGTCGTTCATGGGGTGTTGTAAGGTATCGCTATCTTTTCTGTTCATGTCGCAAATTTACATCGCTTAAAATTAAATAGCAAACGATTTAATATGATTTTTTTTATTCCGAAACACCACAGCGGGAACACGAGGCCCCCGCCATCAGAAAAAGGTAACGCAACTTATTGCAAATGCGGATAAATACCCGGACCAATCGGTAGTCCCAGCAGATACCACACCACCAACAGTAACAGCCAGACCAGGAAAAATACAATCGGAAAGGGAAGTATCAAGGCATAGTAGGTCCCCAGTTTGGCATTCTTGTTGTAACGTTGCAAGAAACCCAAAAATAGTGGCACAAACGGTGATACCGGTGCTAACGGAATGACTGAGGAATCGGCGACACGAAACACAATCTGGGCAAATGCCGGGTGAAAACCTAGCAACATAAACATTGGCACGAATATCGGTGCCAAAATCGACCAGATAGCCGAACCGCTGGCGATAAACATACACAATAGTGCCGATAGGAAAATCAGGCCGACAAACGCCGGGATTCCGGTCATCCCCAATGCTTCCAGCAAATCCGTCAGGCCAATCGCCATAAATTTGCCCATATTGCTCCAGTTGAAGAAGGCGACAAACTGTGACAGCGGGAACACCATCACAATAAATCCAGCCATGCCTTTCATTGGATCAATCATTAGTTGCGGCAAGTCATTCTGGGATTTGATCTGCCCGGTAACAACACCATACGGAATGGAAACCGCAAAGAAGAACAGAATAATCAGTGGCACAATACCTTTGATAAAAGGGGATGGCATCACCGTATGGTGCACCGGGTCACGCAACGGCCCCCATTGCGGCACCACCAACAAGGCGACAATAATCAGAAAAATCAGTGCGGCAATACCACTGGCTTTTAATCCCCGGTGCTGTTCTGGCGTCAGTTGGTGCAGACTTTCGTTACGTTCTCCCTGATACGGCGGCAAACGAGGCTCGACAAACTTATCCGTTATCAATGCACCCACCACGGTCAGCACCACAACCGAAGCAGCCATAAAAAACCAGTTATCGATAACACTGACATGGACTGCTGGATTAATGGCTTTAGCCGCCTCGGTACTAAGCCCGGAGAGCAGGACATCGGTTGTCACAATCAGCAGATTGGCTGTAAAGCCGGAACCGACGCCAGCAATGGCCGCCAGTAATCCGGCAATCGGGTTTCGTCCCACCGCCAGAAAAATCAACGCACCTAACGGTGGCATGACCACTAACGCCGCATCAGAGGATATATGGCTGAAAAAAGCGATAAACAACACCATATAGCTGGCATAGCGGGCACTCACTCGTGATGCCATTTTATACATCAGCGCTTGCAGCAGACCGACTCGCTCCGCCAGCCCCGCCCCTAACACCAATGCCAGAATCGCACCCAGCGGGGTAAAACCACTGAAGTTTTTAATAACGTTCGGTAAAATCCATTGCAGTCCTTGCACACTAAGCAGATTTTTTACCTGAACGGTTTCCCCATTGGCCGGATTGGTAGCGGTAATTCCCAGCCAGGAAAAAATGGCGCTGGCGAACATTAATATCACGATTAAATAAACAAACAGCAGGAACGGATTGGGAATTTTATTTCCCACCCGCTCAACCCACTGAAGAAATCCCCCCGGCTGAGACTGATTGTTTTCTGCTTCAATGCTCATTCAGTATTTACCTCGAAATGCGATAAGTTATATTTATGGAATAAAGTGTCTTGTTAGTGTCGGCACCTATTTTTATTATGTTTTCCCTGAGAGAAATAAACGCGAGAACGAGCGTAATGCTTGCCAATTAATAAACCGAGCTACACGAGAAACCACCACGTTCGGCGTCCTTCCTGGAACCAGCCGTGGTACTCCCCTGAAAACAGGCTTAAGTGAACAGCATCAGAGAGCGAACTCGCTTATACCCGATAGATTTCGAGGTGCGGGAAAGCGGCAACCGGGTAAATCCTCTGGCGCTCACGCCCATAAATGGCTGGGGTGAACGAGGGCAGCCGACGTACCTGCAACATGAAAAATAGCGGGTATATTTCTTATTCTTTAATCCTTACCAATAAATAATATTTTCAACCTTTTAACGCAGACGGCGTTATTTCTGCCGGGATAGGGCAACGATAAGGAATATCCTGCCGCTGTTGCTGCAATTCCTGCTGGCATTGCCGTAATAACTCACTGTCGGTAAATAATGTCAGCGCGGTGGCGGACATTATTTTGGCGGCCAGAAACATGCCTTTATGGGCAATAGAGGTCCGCCCTTGTGACACTGTCTGCCAGGTATGCAGCGGTGTTCCCACCACAAAACAGGGGCTGAAACATTGCGCCGTCGGCACCAGCCAGCTCACGTCGCCCACATCGGTAGAACCGGAAAGCAATTCACGACTGGGTGCATAGGGCGCTACGCAGTCGGTCAGCACTTTCCCGGACAGTGATCGACAGAATGCCGTGCCTGCTTCCCCGCCGGTACGTGCCATATTCGCCATATTGCTGGCGATATCTTCACGACTGAACGTGCGATACATTTCCTGTGCGAAAATACGCTCCTGAGCGTCATATTCCGGCACACCAAACGCCTGCACAAAACCGTACATCGCCTGCTCCAGAGTGCGATTAGGCACATAGTTGGAACAGGCTTTGCCGAAACGGACCGTCAATGTGGTTTCCGTCATCAGCGCCGCGCCCTGAGCAATTTTCACCACCCGTTCGTAAATGGCTTGCGCGTCATCCATCTGCGGAGCGCGAATCAGATACAACACCTCGGCATCGGCCTGCACAACGTTGGGCGATGAGCCCCCCGCGTTGGTCACCGCATAATGTAAACGGGCTTCTGGAATGATATGTTCGCGCAGAAAATTGGCACCGGTATTCATCAGCGTTACCGCATCCAGTGCACTGCGTCCCAGATGTGGCGCGCTGGCGGCATGGGCGGCAATACCTTTGAAACTGAATGCGACCTGAATATTGGCCAGCGTCTGATTGCAGAACATGCCGCTGAACGTTTCGGGATGCCATGTCAGCGCCGCATCCACATCATCAAAAACACCATCACGGGCCATGAAGGTCTTACCTGAACCGCCCTCCTCTCCGGGACAGCCGTAAAAGCGTATCGTGCCAGATTGCGGATGCTGTTCCAGCCAGGCTTTTATCGCCAACACGCCGCCTAACGCCGCGGTTCCCAGCAGATTGTGGCCGCAGCCATGACCATTGGCGCCGTCTTCCACCGCCGACTGGAACGTGCAACCCGCCTGCTGGCTTAACCCCGCCAGTGCGTCAAACTCCCCCAGCAAGGCTACTACCGGTTTTCCATTGCCAACGCTGGCGACAAATGCCGTGTCAATCCCTGCAATACCGCGTTCAACCTGAAAACCTTCAGCTTCGAGCACCCCCGCCAACAACCCCGCTGAATAATTCTCTACAAACCGGGTCTCAGGGTGATCCCAAATATCATCGGCGATAGCGACCAACTGTGATTGTCGCAGACCTATCGTGTCATTGATAAAATCAACCAGTGTTTGTTTCATGCTATGCCTTGAACGTTTTGATATTCAGCGCTAATGCTGCCAGGGTTTTCACCGCGACCGGAATAACGCTTTCGTCAAAATCGAATTTTTCATTGTGATGACCCGCGCTCAGTTCGGTGCCGAAAATAGCGTAGGACGCCAAACCGCCGTGCGCCTTCACCCGCTCCATCAGATAAGTGGCATCCTCGGAACCGGCAGCACCATCCTGGCGATCGACAATATGTGTAAGTTCCGCAATCCCCTCGGCCTGACGGTGGATATAGGTCACCCATTCCTGACTGGGTTTACTGGATTGTGCCGCCCCCATCAGTGCCACATCGACTTCCACGCCATGCATGGCAGCCGCGCCATGAATAACCTGCAACGCCTGCTGATAGATAAATTCATTCACCTGATTGGTGGCACCGCGGGTTTCCACTTTCATTATGGCGTGGGAAGCGATGACATTACGCCCGGTTCCCGCCTGCAACACCCCAACGTTAACGCGGGAGATGCCGCCACTGTGACGGGGAATAGCGTGTAGTCCCAAGGTGGCCTGCGCCGCCGCCAGCAAGGCATTACGCCCCTCTTCAGGCTTACCGCCAGCATGAGAAGCCACACCACGGTAGGTGACATCCATTTTGGTAGTGGCCATGAATGTGTCATTGCCACACACAAGGTGTCCGACGGGCACGCCGATGCCGATATGGATAGCCGTAAAATAGTCGACATCATCCACAATGCCCGACTCGGCCATTGATTTGCCGCCGCGAGTTCCCTCTTCCGCTGGCTGAAATAACAGTTTGATGGTGCCACATAGCTGGTCACGCATGGCCATCAACACCTGTGCCAGCCCTAGCCCGATGGTGGTATGTCCATCATGGCCGCAGGCGTGCATCATACCGATGTTGCAAGAGGCGAACCCCTCACGGAACGGACGGTGCTCGCCATCCAGTTGCTCATTCAGATCCAGCGCATCCATATCTACGCGGAACCCCATCACTGGCCCTGGCCGACCAGTTTCCAACACGGCCATGATGCCGGTGAAGCCACCGGAGAAATGCGCTATCCATTGTGGTAATGCGCCTTGTTCTATCGCTCGTTGTTCCTGCTCCTTCAATACTTGCTCTGAAGGCAGCCCCATACGGGCTTCAGCCTTAATCACGTCGCGGCCAAGTTTCAGGGTATAACCGAGTCGATGCAGTTCTTCCGCCACCAACGTGGCGGTTCGAAACTCCAGCCAACCAGATTCTGCATATTTATGCAGATCACGACGTTGCCGTGTTAAATAAGGGACTAATTCATTAACGCGTTGTGATAACTCTGAATACATAGCGGTTCTCTCAGTTTTCATCTGGCTACCCATGTGAAGTAGCAGGAAATAAGTATTGGGAATGGCCGAACGTTAAAAAATGGCGGCATGAGGCGTGGATACTGAAATCCTGGATATCCGGTCAAGGAGAAAGAAAATAAATGCAGAAACTGACGATAGATAAAAAACATAAATTCTCTCTTTGAAACAGAAACAAACCCGGCCACCAGCGGAATAAAGCCTTGGCTGGCAGAAAATTATTACATTCCATGTGCAGGTGTCTTACACCAGCAGCAGGAGGAAATAACGTTCATGACGCGTCGATCGTTGCCGTTTCAAAAAGGGATCAGGATTGTCCTGTCCGGGAGCCTGCCGTCTGCTGACGATCGGGATAAATCACTATCCGGCTCCTGTGTTTTTTTCAATGTACACAAACCAACCGGTACATATAAGATACGAATATCTTTTTAGTGATAGATTTTAGTTATCAGGAAATATCATGGCGTCGCAGGTCAAACTGAATCAGCTACGTACCTTTGTTGAGGTGGCTCGACACGGCAGTATTCGGGCGGCATCGCGGTTACTGGGTATTTCACAACCGGCGCTGACCAAGTCGATTCAGGAATTGGAAGAGTGTCTCAGGGCAAGATTGTTCCTGCGCCACCGTCAGGGTATGTCGCTAACTGACTGCGGGGAAGCCTATTTCCGCCACGCCAGCCTGATTATGGAAGAGTTGCGGGTCGCTCATGAGGATATTCAACAACGGTTGGGGCAAGCCAGTGGCCGGGTAAGTATTGGGGTGGGTGCCAGTATTGCTCATACCGTAATGCCAGAGATTATCACCCGTTTTCACCGGCTTTATCCGCTGGTAAAGATTCGTGTGATGGAAGGACATCTGGTGTCTATGCTGCATGAGCTTCGTCAGGGTGAAATTGATTTCACGATCAACACCTATTCCGAAGCCCCTTTTGATAACGAATTGTTATACGAAAAACTGATGGAAAAGGAATATTGCGTGGTGGCCCGTCGCGGGCATCCGATGCAGCACGCCCGCACATTGGATGCATTGCGAGACTGCGAATGGACCATGCCAACCCCCAGAGGAAGCTATTACAAGCAATTGTTCGATATGTTCAACAGTCTGGAAACGCCGCCGCACATCAGCATGATCTGCGAAACCCTGATGTCCAGTGTCAGTATGGTCACCAAAAGTGATTTTCTCAGTGTTCTGTCGCGGGATGTGGCGCAAGCCCCAATACTGGGTGAACGGCTGGTGGTACTGGAGCTGGAACAACCCTTGCCGAAAGCCACGTTTTATCTGATACAGCGCAAAGACACCATGCTATCGCCGATGAGTGTGCAGTTAGCCCGGCTCTTTCGCCAATATTGCCGCTGAGCATCCAGGTGGTTTTTTCTGTCTCCGATGATATTCACGACAACGTCAGGTTTCCGGAGCAAAACACAACGCCCATTCGCAACAGTCATCGCAACTGGGCGAGCGGCACACCAGATCCCCGTCCATTTGCAGACAGCGTTGACGATAAAAGAATTTTTTCCAGCGCATATTCTGGTGATTCATGACAACCAACGTAGGGAAACAGTCAATCATCAGTTCACGCAATTCGGCGCGGGAATCCAGCCCCAAATCCTGCCAGAGGTGATTAAATCCCATAGACGCGCAGGCGATCAACTGATGCATGGGAGACGCGTCCTCCGCCATATGTAACCCCAACCACGCGGCCAGTTGCGCACTTTCCTCAAGACGGGCGTGTTGCAGCTCGGTCATCAACGCCTGGCGTTGGTCCCGCTGAGGATCAGGCGCTGGCACACGCCAGGCCAAACGCCACAGTAACCCGCGCCACGCTTCACTGTTCAACCCCATCTGGCTGGGAAAACAGGCGGTGCCGGCATCATGCAGTGACAGCAATCGCCGTAACCATTTTTCCTGCGGTTGCATCAGGCCACTCCTTTTTCATCGCCTGAGGCACACACGGTGAGCTGCCGCTGCCGCCACCAGGTCGTTAGTACGTCCGTCACATTCTGCCATGCGCCCTCGACACAGGGTTCAATGCCGCTGTTTTCCAGTTTCTGCCACGGGGCATAACCAATTCTGGCGCAGAACACGGCTTGAACATCCGCCAGCAGCGCCAACACCGCGTCCATTTTGTCATCGCTATCGGCGGGGTCACAGTCAGCCGCGCCATAACAATATTTCGGCGTAAAACGCTCATTCACCAGAATCACGCCCGCCGCTGACAAGCTGTAGATCTGGAAGCGTTCCGCATGCCCGAAATGACAATCGATAATCTCTCCCTGAGAAGACGCCACCGCCACCAGGCAAGCATCCGGCTCTTCCGATTCACCGCGAGAAGCGATGCTGGCATGAAGCTGCGCACGCTGATGCAGCAGTGGCAAATAAGACGGCGGCTGTGCGGGTAACGCCGACAACGGAAACATCTGACTACGATCTTCACCCAGCATACCGATGGCATCAGCCCGGCACTGCTGGCAGTGCGCCATTTGCGACATCACCGTGCCACAACGCGCCCGCACGTCCGCCAGGCAGGCAGCATCCGGCTCCGGCTGTCCATTAAGACCAAATACCGTGCCATGTTCCGGTTTGGCAATCAGCGGCATGATGTTATGCAAAAAAGCCCCCCACGCCCGCACCTGCTGACTGACTTCGAACATATGCACATCGTTAATGCCGGGAATCAGGACCGAATTCACCTTCACCAGTACACCTTTTTCCGTCAGCCGACGGATCCCCTCCTCCTGCCGCGCCAGCAGAATTTCACCGGCTTCACGTCCGTTATAGCGCTCCCCATCCAACCATAACCAGGCATAGATTTGCGCGGCGATATCCGCATCCAGGGTATTCACTGTCACTGTAACGTGATCAACACCTACATCCACCAGCCGGTCTACCGCGCCTGGCAACATTAACCCATTGGTGGACAAGCACAATTTAAGGTCAGGCAATCGGGTACGCAGCAGTTCAAGTGTTTTAAACGTGTGTCCGATATTGGCCAGCGGATCGCCTGGCCCGGCGATACCGACAACCGAAAGCTGAGGAATGGCGGCTGCAACCTGTTGGGCTTTGGCAACCGCCTGTTGCGGCGTTAGCAATTCAGACACAACCCCCGGGCGCGACTCATTGCTGCAATCATATTTACGATTACAGTAGTTGCATTGCAGATTGCAGGCTGGCGCAACCGCCAGATGCATACGGGCATACTGATGATGACCACTGACCGAATAACAAGGGTGATGAGCAACCTTACTGGCCTGGAGTGGCGTGAATGTCTCGGCATTGTCGGTATGACAACGGAGCGACCCTGATGAAGAAGAACAAGATGTCATGGTTATCGTCTGCGGTTACGGAATCATACTTTTGCTGGTGCAAAACCCATACCGTTCGACTATCTTAAAAAAATACAATAATAAACAATGAGATAAAATAAAAAAACACACTGATAGATTTGTCATCATTGCGGCATTGAGGCTGACATTGTGACAAATGCCACAACGCCGCAAATGCTTACAGACGATGCATGTTGATATCCATGATCTGAATGCGGTAGGCCACCTGACGCGGCGTCATCCCCAGTAAACGAGCGGCTTTAGCCTGTACCCAACCAGTTTTTTCCAGCGCGGCAATCAATCGCTGACGTTCATCCAGACTTTGATCCAGCCAGCTTTCATCCGTCGGGATGGGGGCCGAGGATTTTGGGAGTAACGGCGCAGAGTCATGGTGATTGAACAGAATCACATCCCGGTCAATCAGCCCGGTCTCCGTCATCACCGCCGCCCTTTCCAGACAATTTTCCAGTTCCCGCACGTTGCCCGGCCAACTGTAGCTCATCAGCAGACGGATAGCGCCGTCGCTGATACGCAATTGCCGCCCCTGATGAGTGGCGATTTTCCGCACCAGGAAATGGGCCAGCTCAATGATATCCTCCTGGCGTTCACGCAGCGGCGGTAGCGACACCGGCATGACATTCAACCGGTAATAGAGGTCTTCACGAAAATTACCGGCCCGGACTTCCTCTTCCAGTTTGCGGTTGGTAGCGGCGATGATCCGCACATCCACCTTGATGGTTTCATCGCCCCCGACCCGCTCCATTTCACCTTCCTGCAAAATACGCAGCAGTTTGGCCTGAAATGACGCACTGCTTTCGCCAATTTCATCCAGAAACAGCGTGCCACCATCCGCCAGTTCAAAACGCCCTTTACGCTGACGCACTGCGCCGGTAAACGCCCCTTTTTCATGGCCGAACAGCTCGCTTTCCAGCAAGTTATCCGGCAGTGCCGCACAATTGAATTTTACAAACGGTGCGGAGGCACGCGGGGAATTATAGTGAATAGCATTGGCGATCAGTTCTTTACCGGTACCACTCTCTCCCCGCACCAACACCGTGGTATCCCATTTGGACACCTGGCGAATAATGTCTATCGTCTGGCGCATGGCCGGGCTTTTCCCCACCATATTTTCAAAGCCAAACGGCCGAGACACTTTACAGGCGGGCGACGGCGATGATACCACCGGGCCGTCATTATCCCGACGCACCGGCTGCATCAACCGTACCGTCTGAGACGTCAGATTCGCCACCGTTTCCAGAAAACGGGTACTGGCTGGTAAGCGATCCTCATACAGTGCCATCGGCTGCGCCGCCAGTACGCCGATAGGTTCCTGATCCAGTCCAGGGATCGGGACACAGATAAAAGGCAAGTCATAATCATAGATACTCAAACGATCGAGAAAACGCTGATCGTCTGCCACGCGCTTTAGTACCAGTGGCTGCCGCTGACTCATCACGGTTCCCACCAGCCCTTCTCCCGGGCGATAGCGTATCTGGCTGCTGCTGGCGACCACATGCTCATCCGCGCGATGTAATGCTTCGATCACCAGCGCACCACGCTGTTTGTCAAACAGACAAATCATGCCATGTTGCATAAATGCATCATCATGCAGTATCCGCAGTACCGCCTGTAGTGCTTTACCAACTTCCGTGGTGCGGCTCAATGCCACACTGATACGTTGCACAGCAGTAAACTGCTGAGACAAGTCAAAACGCCATACCACTTTGCCCGTATCAGGGAGATGTGTCATTTTGTACCTCCTGTCAGTGACGAGGTTTGGGGTAAACGCAGGGTTAAGCAGGTTCCTCCGGCAGGGCGGAGCGTGAGATCGATCGCGCCCTGATGATGCGCCACCAACGTTTGTATCAGCCGCAACTCCATCCCTTTACCCGGCGTGGATAACGCCGCTTGTGAACGGGAGTAACGCACCTGTTCCAGTGGGACATTGTCGTCGATATACAGCACCAGCCAGTGGTTATCCTGACGGGCAAAAATATGCAGATCCAACGTAAAAGGCTGGATTTCCGCGGCCAGTGACAGTGTTCGGTCCAGCCACAGGCTGAGCATGGCGAGGAGCTGGGTTCGTTGAACGAAAGCACACAACTCTGGCACTTCCAGCGCATAGCGCAGACAATCGCCATTGCTAAAACGGGTATGGTAAAGCGCGGACAAATCATCCAGCAGTGCCTTGAGTGACCACATTTCCGCCGGTTCAAAGTCCAGTGATGGACGGCAAGCTTGCAGGCGCACCACTGCGTCTTCACCTTCTCGCCAGGCAGATTCCAGCGCGACATTACTGCCGTTCTCACCGTTCAATTGCCGGGCGGCGGCCAGCATATTAATCGGGCAGTTAAGCTGAATCAGCGCCGCATCCAACGATTCACGAATTGCCGCCAGCAACTTGCCATTGGTTAACTGTTGTTTCAAACGATCCAGTTGGCCCTGCTGTTGCTGTTGCTGCTGTTCAGTACAATCGGTAATCACAATCAGGGTGCGGGGCAAGGCGGTATCGGTAAAATAACGACTGGCTTCTTCGTTGACGCCGGGCAATGCCCAGTACCCCAGAGACAACCAGCGTACCGTGCCACGAATGGTTACCGACACCCGCTCGCCTTCCTGCAATGCGTGTTTATTTAACGGATAACCCAGCACCGTGAGCAACTCCCGCCCACCGCAATCAGCACGCAGCGTTTTATACGCCAGATTATCCATCACCACCTGATCATGCTCATCCACCACTACCACAGCAGCAGGAATATTATTCAGAACGGCGGTGATCATCGTCATATGGTTACGCAGCCGCTGTTCCAGCGCGTAGCGTTCGCTGATGTCTTTGTGCATCGCCAGATAATGTTCCACTTCACCGGCGATATTGAAAATCGGCGTAATATCAATTTCCGCCAGATAAAGAGTGCCATCCCGGCGACGGTTGATCAGTTGCCCGCGCCAGGCACACCCCTGCAACAAACACTGCCACATGTCGTGATAGACCTCGCGCGGTGTCTGCTGGCTGGCCAAAATACGGTGATTCTGCCCCACTAACTGCTGAAGGTTATACCCGGTCAAGTGACAAAACGCCGGGTTGGTATACACGATGTGCGCATCGGGATTGGTAAGGGAGATAGCCACCGACGATTGCTCCACGACTGTTGAAAATAGCGATGGATGCTGTCGGGATAAATGACTGGCTATCTCTCCTAAAGGAAATGATTCAGCCGTCAGGTTGATCGTCATAGAACACTCCCATACGGTACCGTTTGTGATGTCTTGTTTACGACAATTTGTGACCTCACCCGACATCACAGTCAGTTGATTGTCAGTAGGCAATAACCCTGCAAACCTCATGCCTTTTATTGATTAACACAACTAAACATTGATCTTGATTCGGGTTTTACGTAACAAAGGATAAGAAGCCTTGTAACACAAGGATTGGTCATCTCTTTCTTATTATTCAATTGCTCATAAATAGAGCAATGATTGTGCAGATTTGCTCCACAGATGTGCATGATAAAGCTGGCATAGCATTCGCATTATGAGGGAGTGAGACGGCCATCAAGGGGATGGTTGCTTTCCTTTATTCACCTTTCTGTCAGGAGCGTATTCATGGCTAACATTGGCATATTCTTTGGCACCGATACCGGGAAAACCCGTAAAATTGCCAAAATGATCCACAAGAAACTGAGCGACATGGCGGATGCACCGGTCAATATCAATCGCGCCACACTGGAGGATTTTCTCTCCTATCCAGTGCTGTTGCTGGGAACCCCGACACTGGGTGACGGGCAACTACCAGGCTGCGATGCCGGTTGCGAAAGTGAATCCTGGCTGGAATTCGCCGATATGCTGGCAAGCGCCAATCTTCAGGGCAAAACCATAGCGCTATTCGGGTTGGGGGATCAACAAGGATACCCGGATAACTTTGCCAGTGGTCTGAAAGCGCTGTACGACATCGTTACCGGCTGTGGAGCCAGTGTGGTGGGAGAGTGGCCCAATGACGGTTATGAGTTCAACGCATCTGCCGCATTGGTTGAGGATAAATTTGTCGGGCTGGTCATCGATCAGGATAATCAATACGACCTGACCGAAGAGCGAGTTGACAACTGGCTGGCGCAGATCAAACCCGCCATTATGTAATACCGGTGCGTCCAATCGCTATTCCAATCATCCCCGCCAATGCGGGGATCTATCCCTCTGACACCTTCGATGGTTATTCATCAATACACTCCTGCACGGGCACGACGGCAGCAATGACTATGTCAGCAACTGCTGGAGCCACTGTCGCTGAAACTGCTTTTGCCGCAGCAGGAATAACTGTTTTGCCGCGCCGGGCAGAGCTTCTGCTTCTGAAAGTAATCCTGCCGGGCGAATCGCCTCGCACAGCAGTAAATGCAGACCCAGTTCCGTTTCCACCGGTGCGCTCAATGCCTCCGCCGATAAGGCAAACAACGCTTTTTCCAGTTGTGGATACAGTAACCCTTTACTCACCCATCCCATTTGTCCACCTTCCATCGCGGTCGGACAATGAGAATAACGGCGCGCTAGTGTGTCGAACTGGTCAGGATCTTCACACAAACGCCGATGCAGCATCGCCATTTGCTGGCAGATTTGCGGACGATTTTCATCGATGGTCAATAGCAGATGACGCGCCTTACGCTGTTCGGGACGATAAAAACGTTCGACATGCCGTCGATACCACTGCACCACCGCTTCAGCATCCGGTAGCGGCGTCTGCGCCGCAACCCATGCCAGTTGCTGATCCATTAATGCGTGATGTCGGATAATCGACTGTTGCTCCGCATCGGGAAAACCGGCGATCGTCAACTCTTGCACCAATGATTGCTGTACGCGGTGTAATATTTGCTCATCCACCGCTGACAGACGTTGCTGCGCGGCGGCCACAACAGCAGTTTCCAGCGCTATCTGTCGCTCAACATATTGAATAAACTGGGGTAGTGCGTCAGCGGGAAGCTGTTCCGGTTCACAGTGCCAACGCTGCTGCGCCAGCTTAATACGGCTGTAACGTTGCCAGGGAACCTGCATCAGCCGTCAATCTCCAGATTAATCAGCGCGGACGACGGCACCTGAAACAACCGTTCACCAAATATCACCGCATAACAGTCACGTTGTGACCCTTCATCTGTCCCGATAATGTGCCCCACCACGCCCTGAGCGATAACAATTTCACCCTGTATTGATAGGGGCTGCGCAGCACTAACCCGATCACCATACTGAAAGCTGTCGCTATCCCAGGGGAGCGTAGCCGAAATCAGTTCCTGCTGACGACAGCCGACGATGCAATCTTCACTAATAAAATGCACCTGGTAGATGATCTGATCCTGTAAAAAATGCCCCCATTCACGCACATATCCCAGACTGCCACGGCGTATCAACAACTCACCGCGGGCTTTTCCGGCAAAGGTGCCATCATTGCGCAGCGGGCGAATCACCCTCACCTGCTCACCAAATGCAAATACGGATGTCATTGCGATTCTCCCGGCTGTATCTGCTGATAACTTTCTGCCAGCAAGCGTCGCGCCAGTTGCCAGTCGGCGGTTGTGCTATCTTCCAGGTTATTACGCAACGGCACCGCCGCCGCCAAACGGCGGTGAAATTCACGCAGAACCGGTAAATGACATTTACTTAACCAGGACGCATCATAAGGTAGGTCAAAGAACGCAAAAAACGACTCTGCCGACTCCAGCTCTGCAACCCCCGGTAATCGATTAAACCACTCCATCATTTTATCCTTCCTGACAGTGCCGTTCGTTATCTACCCCGTACAGATCCTGATAGATTTGCACCAGTTCACTCTCACGAGGATTGCGCTTCCAGTTTTCCGCAAAGGTACGGACTACTTGCAAAATATCCTGGATTTGCCGGCTGTCGAGCCGGTAACCCAGACGGGCAAAAATACCGTCCACCGCCTGGCGTCCCGAGTGTTTTCCCAGCACCAGCCGATATTCGCGCCCCATCAATGCAGGATTGATACCCTGATAACTATCCTTATGGCGTAACAGTGCCGCCACATGTACACCCGACTCATGAGTAAATACCTGTTCGCCTACCAGCGGTTGCTGTACATCAATGCGGCGTTGCGCTGCATCTGCAACCTGACGGCATAACGCCGGAAGCCGTGCGAAATCAATCCCGCAATCCCGCCCCAGACAGGTTTGCAACGACAACGCGACCGTTTCCAGCGCCGCATTGCCCGCTCGTTCTCCCAGCCCCAGTACGGTGGTATTCACGTGCGTCGCACCGGCCTTGACTGCAGCCAGCGTATTGGCGGTGGCCAACCCTAAATCGTTATGCGCATGCATTTCTATCTCGCCATCCCAATGCTGACGCAACCCGGTAATGCGCGCAAAAGTGGTAAAGGGATCGAGGATCCCCAGCGTATCAGCAAAACGTAGCCGCTCCGCCCCCACGACACTGCCGAGACCAGCTAACATATACAGTACGGCATCGCTGGCACGAGAAGCATCTTCACAACCGATGCTCACCCGACATCCCTGACGCCGGGCCAGGTCGCTCAACGAAGCCAGTTGCGTTTCCACCCACGACCACGGCTGATGCAGCTTTTGTTCCCGCAGTAAATCCGAGGCAGGAACAGAAATATCCACCCAGTCCATACCGAGATCGACAGCCTGGCGGATTTCCTCTGCATTCATCCGGCACCAGGCCATCATGACAGTATCCGGCAACTGTCGCCGTACTGCCGCCATCGACGCACGCTCTTCCGCCCCCATTGCCGGCGTTCCCACCTCCAGCTCCGGCACACCTGCATCCACCAGCGCCTGAGCGATAGCCAGTTTTTCACTGGCCCGGAATGCCACACCGGGACTTTGCTCACCGTCCCGCAGGGTGGTGTCGTTGATGATCACCTGGGCCATGCTTTTCTCCTGTTCAGCCATAAGTCGGTGCAAAGTCGGTGCTGTGAGATGCAGCTGGCTTACCTTGTTGCCAGTAGGGTGATAACGTTCGCAGTCGAGCCACAATCGGTGGTACCTGCTCAATCACATAATCGATCTCTTTTTCACGGGTATAACGTGAAAGCGAAAAACGGATACTGCCATGCGCGGCGGTATACGGAATGCTCATCGCCCGCATCACATGCGACGGTTCCAGCGACCCAGACGTACAGGCGCTGCCACTGGACGCGGCAATACCGCAATGATTCAGCAGCAATAAAATTGCTTCCCCTTCGATAAATTCAAACGCAATATTCAGCGTATTAGGCGTTCTGGGTTGATCGCCGCCCATCACCATGACATGGGAAACGGCCTGTTCCAGCCCGTGTTGCAGCTTATCCCGCAGTTGAGCAATGGAGGCATCCATCATGGGTTGATGCACTTCCGCCAGTTCACAGGCGCTGCCCATACCGACGATACCGGCAATATTTTCTGTCCCGGCCCGGCGTCCCCGCTCCTGATGACCGCCGCGCAGCAATGGACGAAAGCGGGTATTACGACGCAAATAAAGACAACCAACCCCTTTCGGGCCATGAATTTTATGGGCGGAACAGGAGAGCATGTCTATTTCCGTCGCTGACAGCGCAATGGGGATTTTGCCCACCGCCTGCACTGCATCGCAGTGAAACAGCACACCGTGCTCATGGGCCAACGCGGCCATCTCTCTCACCGGGAAGACCACCCCGGTTTCATTGTTGGCCCACATCACGCTGACCAGCGCGACGCGCTCACTGAGCAACTGGCGATATGCCGCCAGATCCAACGCGCCTTCAGGAGAAACCGCTAACCGATGAATGGTATAACCCTGTCGCTCCAGGTTTTCACATACCTCCAGAGTGGCCGGATGTTCCACGGCGGTAACGATGATTTCGCGTTTTTCCGGCGCCAGCGTGACCGCGGAATAAATAGCAGTCGATGTGGCTTCGGTCGCACCGGACGTAAAAATGATTTCGCTGTCATGTTGCGCACCCAACAGGCTGGCAACTTGCTGACGTGCCCGCTCCATTCCTCCGCGACTGGGCACACCAAAATCATGAATGGACGAGGGATTGCCATAGTAATCACTCAGGAACGGTAGCATCGCCTCCAGCACCATCGGGTCGATACGGGTGGTGGCATTGTTATCCAGATACACGTTTTTCATTACCTGCTCCTCATCACAGAAAAAGTTACGCCACCACCACTTCCATGTAGCGCCCAACGCGTTCAACCAGTTTTTGCTGTAACCAGGCCAGCGTCATGTCGGTCATCATGCAGCCACTGCAACTACCGGAAAGCGCCACCGTTACCTGTTGCTCACTGACATTGACCAGCGACATATCACCGCCATCCGCCTGAATGTGAGGACGCAGTTCAGCCACTACCTCAGCCACGGATTGCCAGTTTTCATTTTCGGGACAAGGTGCCGTTACCGCCGCCACCGGCTGTTCACGCAGAATCTGCGCCAGCGCCAGCTCAATTTTTTCATGACAGGACGTACAACCGCCGCCCGCCTTGGTGTAATTGATAATCTCTTCCAACGTGGTCAGGCCGTTGGTCACCACTGCACGCCGAATCTGCCCTTCATCGACGGCAAAGCATTTGCAGATCAGCGCCCCCTCTTCGTGGTCATCCTCCAGGGATTCACCGCGATAGCTGGCAATGGCCGCACGTAACGCCTCCTGCCCCATGACCGAGCAGTGCATTTTTTCCGGCGGTAATCCATCGAGGTAGTCGGCAATTTGCTGATTGGTCACTTGCTCGGCCTGATGCAGCGTACGACCGATAATCAGTTCAGTCAGCGCGGAAGAGGAGGCGATGGCGCTGCCACAACCGAAGGTTTGAAAACCGGCATCCAGAATGGTTTCACTGTCAGGATCCACTCGCAGCATCAAGCGCAGCGCATCCCCACAGCTCAGGGAACCCACATCACCCACGGCATTGGCTTCCGGTACCACTTTGGCGTTGCGTGGATTAAAAAAATGATCTTTCACTTTCTCAGAATAGTTCCACATTCTCTGCTCCCTACTGAATTGGTTGAGACGCGAAAGAGGGTTGCTATCGCTCATTCTCAACGGCGCTTGTCTTATGGTCTGGATAGTAAAAACAGAGCAAATGTGATGCCAGTCACACAAAAGAAGGTATATCAATGAGATAGGGAAATGCAGCCCGAAAAAAAACCACGAAAATGTCGTGGTTTATGTAAGCTTTGTCACAGAAATGACATTCTGTCAGGCCACATCGACGCAAGCAGAGTGTGTTATCCCATACAAGCCAGGATTAACCCGCATCATCCTCCTCGTGCCATTCCCTTTCCGCCATCAATTGCTCGAAACGATCGGGATCGCGCTGTCGTCGTGTTGTCATTTGCTCCATCGGCTTCCAGCATTGCTGAATTTGCTGCAACAGCATCGCAATCGACGTATCCGCCGGCACCCGTACCGCACGCACACCAACCTGCAATAACTGGCGGAACACCGTATCGCCAATCGCCACACAGTACAGCGTCACACAATCTTCCAGCGCATCAATTCGACAGGTCAACTTGTCTTCCTGATGACCGTACTGCACGTTGAAATCCACCACTTTCAGCAGTGTGACCTGATCTTCCTTGACGCCATAAATCACCAGCCGTGGCGTGGCGCCAAAATGCTGATCCACATGGTGATAATCAGAACTGGCGAAAGCGACCTTCATCGACCACACGGCGGCGCTGATGGTACTGAGATGACGATTAACATGATGCATGATGCGCCTCCCGCATCTGCATCGGAGGAAAATGCTGCTTCAGCGGCGAGTGATAAACCGGCTGATGGTGATGACGTTCCTGCATCGAATTCGCCAGCTCGAACAGGGTATCGCGCATACCGGCATACCCTTGACGCTGACGGCGAAATTCTCCCAGGCGATCAAAAATCGGAAAGCCGGCACGAATCAGTGGAATACCAAACTGCTCCGCTACATCTACCGCGTGAGAGTTCGCCACCAGCATATCCGTCGGCGTCAGGCGCAACATGGCCTGCAAATCCTCCAGATCGCCAATCACCACCTGCTCCACCGGTAGCGTCGCCAGGCTCTGCTGATTAACCGGTGCCAGCAGATGTGTCGGTATCATTCCCTGACTGATAGCAAAGTCACACCACGACATCAGTAAATCGCCTTCCGTCGCCAGTGCCAGCCGTCGTCCCTGTAACCACATGTGGCAGTCAATCATCGCATCCTGCAATTGCCCGCGCTGACGTTCAATCCAGCCTGGCACATCACGCCCGGACAGCTGTTGCAGATGATGAATAAACCGATCCACATTCTCCATCGTCATCAGGTGCGGCAGATTCAGCGACAATCCACGACTGCGCATCGCCATCAGATTAGACGCACGATGCAGCGACCCACCGAGGGTAATGGTGCTCTGGCTTTGTCCCATCTGTTCGATGTTGCGCAGCGATGTTCCCCCTTGAGTCACAGCATGAAAGTCACCACCCGCCAGATGACCATCTAATGATAACGACAAATCCGGCAGTATCACCGGCTGTAGACCAAAGGCTTCCACATAGCTACGAATCAGCTCCACATCACCAGGCGTGATCAAATGGCTGAGCAGCAGATTGACCCGCTTGTTACGCATCCCCACCGGCGGCTTTTCCGGCACCCATTGTTGGATCACGCTTTCCACCACCGCACTGAAGCCATTTTCCAGCGAACCATAGAAATCCGGCGTGTTGACCGTCAGGATCGCCACCGCCTTAAAACGGGGAAAATCATCACGAAACTGACGCACCGCCCGGGACAGATCGCTGCCCTGCGCTTCAGACAGACCCGTGCTCACAATCACAATCGCCTTCGGTGCATTACGCTGGCACAACGTGGAAAGCGCGGTGAAAATGTTGCCATCGGCACCCATGATGGTGGTAGTCGGGTCCATCGCTGTGGATTGCAACGGAACCGGTTCGTGAAAATGCTGAATAAAAAACACTTTGGCGAACGCACTACAACCCTGTGCGCCATGAACCAGGGGGATACTCTGTTCAATCCCCAGGCTGGCCAGGATCGCCCCCAGCGGCTGTCCGCTTTTGATCGGGCTGGTGGCTAAGGGTTTTTTATTGCGAATAATCTGCGCCATACTGTTCTCCTTAATGCCAGGGGGCACTCTGATGAGACTGCTGCCAAACCGGACTTTCCAGCGTCAGACAGAGTTGCTCTGCCAACGTAACGATGCCCCGGTAACCCGCAAACGCATGCTCACGCTCCTGATTGATATCGAGGAACGGCAGCCGTGCCTTGTACGCGGTGTACATGTTACGGCCACCGGCAATCATGATGTCGGCACCATAGCGATACACCACATCCAACAAGGTTCGGGCATTGCCCTCGTCCAGCATCAGTGCATCCTCCCCCATCAATTCGCGAATGCGCTGCTTGTCTTCTTCAGTAGATTTACGCGTTCCGGTTGCCACCACGGTCATGCCTAAATCCTGCAATGCGGAAACCACCGACCAGGATTTCACACCGCCGGTATACAACAGCACTTTCCGACCGCGCAAACGCTCACGGTACGGTGCCAGCGCCTGTTCGGCGACCGCTTCCTCGCGGGCGATCATCGCCTCCGTGCGCTGTATCAAATCCTCGTCCCCGATCAGCGTCACCAGCGCACGCAGCGCCTCTGACATGGCCCGCACCCCATAAAAACTGCCTTCGAACCACGGGATGTGGTAACGCTGTTCCAGCATTCTGGCGACATTAATCAACGCCCGCGAACACACCACCATATTCACCTCGGCATGATGCATGGTCTGGATCTCGGCAAAACGCCCATCGCCAGACAAATTGCCCAGCACGCGGATACCCAATTCATCCAGCAGCGGTAATACGTTCCAGAACTCACCGGCAATATTGAATTCACCAATTAAACCGATATTGTGTCGATGCTCCACCGCCAGCGGATAATCTTCCGGCCAGGGCGCCGGGTCGCGCTGCCCAATGACCTTCTTGACCATCACTTCCCCGGCAATACGGTTGCCGAGGTTTTTACTGCCATAAAAACCCGCCGCGTCAATAGCGATGACCGGCACCCCCACCGCGACCTCGGCCGCACGACATACCGCTTCAATATCATCCCCTTCCATCGCCGGTACACAGGTGTTATAGATAAACACCGCCGCTGGCTTATAGTGGCTGACAATATGTCGCACAGCATGAAACAACCGCCGCTCACCGCGCCCCATGATCACATCCTGCTCGTTAAGATCGGTGGTGAATCCCAGCCGATTAAGCGTCGGGCCGGAACTCCGACTACCACGGTTATCCCAGGAACTGCCGGTACAGCCGATAGGGCCATGCACCAGATGGGCGACATCCGACAATGGCAACAGCGTAATTTGCGCACCGTCAAAGGCGCAGCCTCCCGCCGTCGCTCCAGGTTTTGGCGCACTGCATCCCGACTTTTGCTTATGGTTATGTTCACAAGCCGGTTCGTCGAGTAACGCCAGTATTTCATTCCCCTTCATCTCAGCCTCATCCTGTAAGTTGCCACTACCAGGACACTGCAAATCGCAGGCCAGATGTTATTGGTTGATTTTTAAGAGAATAAGGATGTCGGTTTTCTGACAAAGCGGACAATTGGCGTAACGACGCCTATTCACGCCATCAGGCAACGGGGAAACATCGGGAGAAAATCGAACGCGGGGAAAGGGACAGAATACAGAACATGCTGAGATCGATGCCTTATCATTGGCATAAGCCGATGAATGCCCGCCGGCACGGGCATGACAAAGCGTCAGGTCGCGATCAAAACACCCGATTGTCCAACGGGTTGTCTTTCCCCAACCGTTTGGCCAACCAGGGTGGTAAATCGCCAGCCAGCATGGTTTGCAACATCTCGCGCTGAGACGAGATGCTGGTGCCGGGCGTGACCTTCACCGGGTGAATATTGTGGCGGATGATCCGGGCGGCGGCCGGGCCACCAATCGCTTCGCAGAACAGCAGATGGCAATCCTTCAGCAAGTCAGCGCGAACGTCGTTGCCTTCCTGATCCGGTGACTCGCCAGGATAACGGCGCAACGCGTACAGCCAGGAATATTCCCCCTCAAACGCGTAAATAAAAAATAACCGGCACTGGCCGAAATGACCATTAATGGTCAGGCCATCCTGCGAGGCAAAAGCCACCAGCAAATGGTTCGACATCAGATGACGGGGTTCTACCGACAAGTGTTCCGGTAATTCACCGTTCAGACAATTCATCACCTGTTGCCAGCGATTAAGGGTCATGATGGATACATCGCCGGGGAAACGCGCTTCAAGCTCTCCCAGAGACAGCGACTGTAATTGCTCCAGATCCAACCCGGCATCGCTTTCCTGACAAAGCCAGTTCAACAACTGCGCTGGGGTCAACTCCGGCATGTACTGGATTAACGCAAACAACCGCCAGAACAGTATATCGTCTTTAGATATCATCCTCTTCTCCTGTCAGGGTTCGGATCGGGTCGCCCGCAGGCTGACCGGAAATGCCGGTTTACCCGCTTGCGGGCTGATGTAATAGGCCTTTCCACCTTCCAGCTCGACACGGCCCCCCCAATAATCGTGCCGATCAAACTCCATACCTGTCACTTTGGCTTCCAGATCCAGCTTGGCGATGTAGCAATAGAGGTGCTCATTACACTCACGCAAAATCACTATTGGCATTGGGTCCTCCTTTGCAGCAGACAATGACCCGGGCGCCGCCGGGTTTTGGATTTCAGATAATTATCAAGCAGTAGTGCCTGACGCTTCTCCCTGACGCTCCTCTTCACCAGGGGAGGGAAAAAACCTCCAGCGCTCTATGAAGGCTCTTCTCCTCTCCAGGGGAGTTGTGAAGGGGTTATCAACGGATAAGGTCAAAGTTGTAATCAGTTTTACCCAATTTCATGGTTTCCCGATCCAGCTTCTCCAGTACCGCGTTCACCAATGTCGTCAGGATCGACATTGCACCTTCATAGCCCCAGGTAGTCTGACGGTGCAGATGGTGACGATCAAACAGCGGGAAACCGAGACGGATCAACGGCACTTCAAACTGCTCGCCCTTCGCCAACGTATCGCGCTGGATAAACTTACCGTAGGAATTGCCGATCATGAAATCCGGTTTATTGGTAAACATCAGCGAGCGGAAATGCCATAGATCGCAGCCGACATACACTTCACTGCCCTGGCCGTAAGGGGAGTCCGCCAGCATTTTCTTCATCGCCTTCTGCCAGCGTTTGTTGCCGTTATGGCACAGGATAACGGTTGGTTCACACCCTAATTCCAGCAAAAACCGCGTCAGTCCCATGACAAAATCTGGATCGCCATACAATCCGAAGCGCTTGCCATGCAGCCAGGTGTGGGAATCCAGCATCATGTCCACCAGCCGTCCGCGTTCCAGCGTCAGTTCGTCTGCAATCGGCTTGCCGGTCAGTTCGCTGATCGTCATCAACAGCTTATCCGTCGCCGCCAGACCGATCGGCACCGCTACCTCAGTCGCCGGCTGCTGCCAGTTTTCCTGCACCACTTTCTTGGTTTTGGCCAGTTGCCACGGTTGTAACAACAGAGTATCGATAGCGTTGGGGGCCTCGCGCATCTCCTGTTGAGTCGTGCCGCCGGCATACATGCGATAGTGTCCATCCGCCGGGGTATCCAGTACGTCAGACGGATCTGACAATAGGCTGCACGGCACCTCCATTTGCGCCATCATGCGTTTAATCACCCGATAATTGCCGAGGTAGGTTTCAAACCCGGTGACCACATTCAGCCGTTGCTGACTGCCCGGCTGATATTGTTTTCCTTCACCACCGGTGAAGGTACGGGCAAAACCTTCAAACATGTTGTCCCAACCGGTAACGTGACTACCAATGAAACTCGGTGTGTGTGCATAGGGAATCGGCATGTCGGCATCAACAAAACCATCCTTTTTCGCATTGGCGATAAACGCCTGTAAATCATCACCAATGACCTCCGCCATGCAGGTGGTGGAAACGGCGATCACTTCCGGTTTGTATAACGCACTGGCGTTTTCCAGCCCGGTATTCATGTTCTTGTTGCCACCAAATACTGCCGCATCTTCAGTCATGGAATCGGAAACGCAGGCCACCGGTTCTTTAAAATGCCGGTTAAAGTAAGTACGAAAGTACGCCACACAGCCTTGCGAACCATGCACATACGGTAACGTATTGGCAAACCCCAGCGAACACAGCACCGCACCTAACGGCTGACACGCCTTGGCCGGGTCGATGGTTAGCGCTTCGCGCTTGAAATTCAGTTCCTTGTACTCTTCAGTGGTGGTCCACTCAAATACCTCGCGGACACGCTGCTCATCATGGCCCTCTTCCAGATGGCGTTTATTACGAAACAGCGCCTGGTACTCTTCCTGCTCAAATAACGGATAGCAGGGTTGGGGATTCTCAACGGTTTGACTCATGTTCTTCTCCTCCCGCGCCACTAATCGGTGAACTAACGGGGTATCAGGATGTTAATCAGGCAGATTTCAGCCACGGCGCAGTCAGCTCACTCCAACTCGGATTGTTGAGCGTCATATCCATATCACGAGCGAAAACGGCAAAACCGTCATAGCCGTGATACGGGCCGGAGTAATCCCAGGAGTGCATCTGGCGGAACGGCACCCCCATTTTCTGAAAGATATATTTCTCTTTGATGCCGGAGCCAACCAGGTCAGGCTTCAATGCTTTGACAAACGCTTCCAGCTCATAACTGCTGGCGTCATCAAACAGCAACGTGCCTTCCTTCAGTTCCGGCAGGGTACGGTCGTAATCATCGCTATGGCCGAACTCGTAGCCGGTGCCGATGATTTCCATGCCGAGATCTTCATAGGCGCCAATGACATGTCTGGGACGCAGACCGCCGAGATACAACAACACTTTGCGACCTTCCAGCCGCGGACGATATTTCTGAATGATCGCATCCGCCCGAGCCTGATGGCGGGCAATCACCGCCTCGGCATTCTGACGAATGGTGTCATCGAAATGCGCGGCGATCTTACGCAACGATTCGGCGATTTTAGTCGGCCCGAAGAAGTTGTATTCCATCCACGGAATACCGTGCTTCTCTTCCATATGACGGGAGATGTAATTCATCGAGCGGTAGCAGTGCACCAGGTTCATCTTCACCTTCGGCGTGTTTTCCATTTCCACCAACGTACCGTCACCCGCCCACTGCGCAACCACCCGCAGCCCCATTTCCTCGATCAAAATGCGCGATGCCCAGGCGTCACCGCCAATGTTGTAGTCACCAATAATGGCCACGTCATACGGTGTGGATTCAAAGGGTTTACCTTCACGGTTATCCAACACCCAATCTCGAATCGCATCATTGGCAATATGGTGCCCCAGTGACTGCGATACCCCGCGAAAGCCTTCACAACGCACCGGGATAACCGGTTTTCCCAGTGCCTGTCGACTGGCCTTGGCGACCGCTTCAATATCATCACCAATCAGGCCGACCGGACATTCCGACTGAATAGAAATGCCTTTGGTCAGCGGGAACAACAGTTCCAGTTCCTCAATCAGTTTGGCGAGCTTCTTGTCGCCACCAAACACGATGTCGCGCTCCTGAAAATCAGAGGTAAAATTGATGGTTCCGAACGTGTCAACTCCACTGGTGCCGGTATAGTAATTACGCCGTCCGGCACGTGAATATTGACCACAGCCAACCGGCCCGTGGGAAATATGCGCGATGTCTTTGATCGGGCCGAACACCACGCCTTTGGAGCCGGCATAAGCGCAACCGCGAACCGTCATCACCCCCGGTTGGGATTTGCGGTTGGAAACGATACAGTTCCCCACGCTTTCCATACCCGGTTCAGTGACCATCGTGTGCTTTTTACGATCTTTACGCGCCTTTTCAGGGAAGATTTCTAACACTTCCTGAATAATCGCCTGATTTTGTTCACTCGTTGCGTTTGTCATTACACATTCCTTCCTCGTCAGAAAAGCACACACCAGCACACACGCCGATGTGCCGGTACGTCGTCGTGCTTAATCAGGCGGCTTTTTCTTCCGCGGCAGTTTTGCCAATGATCTCGGTATCTTCTTCTTCCATAATGCCGAACTCCATTAACAGCGCTTCCAGCTCATCCATCGTTACTGGCGTCGGCACCACCATGTTGGTGTTATTGACGATTTTGTTCGCCAGCGTGCGGTATTCATTGGCCTGGCTACAGGTCGGGTCATACTCGATAACCGTCATCCGGCGAATTTCAGCACGCTGTACGATGTTGTCGCGGGGCACAAAATGGATCATCTGCGTACCCAGTTTTTCCGCCAGCGCGATGATCAATTCATCTTCCCGGTCAGTCTGACGAGAATTACAGATCAGCCCACCCAACCGTACCTTGCCGGATTTGGCATATTTCACGATACCTTTGGAAATGTTATTGGCGGCGTACATCGCCATCATTTCACCAGAGCAGACGATATAGATTTCCTGCGCCTTGTTTTCACGAATCGGCATGGCGAACCCACCACATACCACGTCGCCCAGTACGTCGTAGAACACAAAATCGAGTTCCCCGCCGTAGGCGCCTTCCTCTTCCAGAAAGTTGATCGCGGTGATAACGCCGCGACCAGCGCAACCGACACCAGGCTCCGGACCACCGGATTCAGCACAACGAACACCGCCGTAGCCGATCTGTAGTACATCTTCCAGTTCCAGATCTTCTACCGAACCGACTTCCGCCGCCATTTCCATAATGGTGTTCTGAGCCTTGGCGTGGAGGATCAATCGGGTGGAGTCAGCTTTGGGGTCACAGCCGACAATCATGACTTTCTTCTCCATTTCCGCCAGAGCGGCGACCAGATTCTGAGTAGTGGTGGATTTACCGATACCACCTTTGCCATAAATGGCACATTGACGCATTGCCATAATTGTTTCTCCTGTTCGGGTTGAATGCTTGTTGCACCCTAAAGAAGTGCAGGGAACGTACCAGACGGGCCAAAAATAATAGTTTGTTGATTTATAAGAAATTAATTAAAAAACCATCACCATGAACAAGACGGACACAAGACAATCGACAGACCAATTGTTGGAAAGGGAACAATCCGCGAGACAACACGCCACCGTCTCAAACTGGCAAAAATGGGGGAATCCATCGGCCGAAGTCCCCCCGGCATGAATTCCCGTTGACACGGGAATGACGGTAAGAACACAAGAGTGGTGGAGAGAACGAAGAAATAACGACAGGAGCATCGGAATAATGGTCATGTTAAACCCCGACACGATTGTTAACTGCCCGACAGGATGTCGCGCCCAGTGTCTTGAATCATCCAATCGCGACCACAGCCATACCGCTATCCCTGCCGAGATAGTCAGAATAATCAGATAGAAAACAAGACATTATTCTCTCGCCTTATAAATGGCACAGGGTGTGCTTAATCAGAACTCAGGGCTGTGTATCCGTAAGGTGACGACACCAATAGCGGGTTCAGTACACCGTAAAGAGGAACTGTTAATGGCAAGAAAAATGAAAACGATGGATGGCAACGCCGCGGCAGCCTATGTGTCCTATGCCTTTACCGAGGTCGCCGCCATCTATCCCATCACGCCGTCCACCCCAATGGCTGAAAATGTGGATGAATGGGCCGCGCAAGGGAAACAAAATCTGTTCGGCCAACCGGTAAAAATGGTGGAAATGCAGTCGGAAGCCGGTGCTGCTGGGGCAGTACACGGTGCTTTACAAGCCGGCGCGCTCACCACTACCTATACCGCGTCACAAGGGTTGTTGTTGATGATACCCAACATCTACAAAATCGCCGGGGAATTACTGCCGGCGGTATTTCACGTCAGCGCCCGCGCGCTGGCTACCAACTCGCTGAATATTTTTGGCGACCAGCAGGATGTGATGGCGGTACGACAAACCGGCTGCGCCATGCTGGCGGAAAGTAGCGTACAGCAGGTGATGGATCTGGCAGCGGTAGCGCATCTGGCCGCCATCAAAGGGCGCATCCCGTTTATCAATTTCTTCGATGGTTTCAGAACGTCCCATGAAATCCAGAAGATTGAGCTACTGGAGTATGACGAGCTGGGGAAATTGCTTGATTGGCAGGCGGTTGATCAGTTCAGAAGAAACGCTCTACATCCGGATCATCCGGTGGTCAGAGGAACGGCACAAAACCCGGATATCTATTTTCAGGAACGGGAATCTAGCAACCGGTTTTACGACGCCCTACCAGAAGTGGTGGAACACTATATGGCCGAAATCACCCGGCTGACCGGCAGAGAGTATCATCTGTTCAATTATTACGGCGCACCCGATGCCGACCGTTTAATTGTCGCGATGGGATCGGTGTGTGAAACCATTCAGGAAACCGTCGATTACCTCAATCAGCGCGGTGAAAAAGTCGGCTTGCTGACAGTCCATCTCTACCGCCCCTTTTCCCTCGTGCATTTTTTTAAATACATTCCCGCTACCGTCACCCGCATCGCCGTGCTGGATCGCACCAAAGAGCCCGGCGCCCTGGCCGAGCCGTTGTATCTGGATGTGAAGAACGCGTTCTATAACCGTGAGCAACGGCCATTGATCGTTGGTGGACGCTACGCACTGGGCGGGAAAGATATTTTCCCATCACAGATCGTTTCGGTTTTCGACAACCTCAAACGGGTCGAGCCCAAAGATGGTTTCACTGTCGGTATCATAGACGACGTTACCTATACGTCCCTGCCTTATCCTGCCGAGGATATTGATACCGCGCTGCCGGGTACCACCGCCTGTAAATTCTGGGGACTGGGATCCGACGGTACGGTCGGGGCCAATAAAAGCGCGATAAAAATCATCGGCGATCAAACCACCATGTATGCGCAAGCCTATTTCTCCTACGATTCCAAGAAATCAGGCGGCATTACCGTTTCACATCTGCGTTTCGGTCAGCAGCCGATCACCTCACCCTATCTGATTCAGAAAGCAGATTTTATTTCCTGTTCGCAGCAATCCTACGTCAACAAATATGATCTGTTGGCGGGATTAAAACCGGGTGGCACCTTTTTGCTGAACTGCACGCTGGAACCGGCGGAGCTGGAAGAAAAATTGCCGGTGGCCATGAAACGTTACCTCGCCAATAACGCCATTCGATTTTACCTGGTCAACGCGGTACAGATTGCCCGACAGCTGGGGTTGGGAGGCCGCTTTAATATGATCATGCAAGCCGCTTTCTTTAAACTGGCTGGTATTATTCCGGCGGCGACGGCGGCAGATTACCTGAAAGGCGCAGTGGCCAAATCCTACGGCAATAAAGGTCAGAAAGTGGTGGAAATGAATAACGCCGCCATCGACCAGGGAATGCTGGCACCCGTACAGTTCAATGTTCCCGATCACTGGAAAACCCTGGGCGAAGAAACCGTGGCAAAACGCGCCGTACCTGATTTTATTCAACAGATTCTGGAACCAATGAACCGTCAGGAGGGCGATCTGCTGCCGGTCAGTGCTTTTAGCAATATGGAAGACGGCACCTTCCCGGTCGGGACATCCGCATTTGAGAAACGAGGCATTGCCATCAATGTACCGCAATGGCAGTCCGATGGTTGTACCCAGTGTAACCAATGTGCGTTTATCTGCCCGCATGCTGCTATCCGCCCGGCATTATTGAGTGAGGAGGAGTGGCAAACGGCCCCCGTCGGACTCACCACGAAACCAGCGACTGGTGCCAAAACCCTGCATTATCATCTCGCCATTTCACCACTGGACTGCTCTGGCTGTGGCAACTGTGTGGATATCTGCCCGTCGAAAGGTAAAGCGTTGACTATGCAACCGCTGGCGTCGCAACAGCATCAGATTGCACTGTGGGAACACGCGCTCACATTGTCACCCAAAGCCAACCCATTCAAAAAGACGACGGTAAAAGGCAGTCAGTTTGAACAACCCCTGCTGGAGTTTTCCGGTGCCTGTGCCGGATGTGGCGAAACACCCTATGCCCGCCTGATCACCCAATTATTCGGCGACAGAATGCTGATTGCCAACGCCACCGGATGTTCGTCTATCTGGGGAGCGAGCGCCCCGTCCATTCCCTATACCACCAACCACAAGGGACAAGGCCCAGCCTGGGCAAACTCGCTGTTTGAAGATAACGCGGAATTCGGGTTAGGCATGCTGCTCGGCAGTAACGCTATCCGACAACAGGTTGCCAGTGATGTCACCGCCGCCCTAAACCTGCCACTCAGCGAAGCGCTCAGACAGTCCCTTCATTTGTGGTTGGAACTGAAAGACCGTAGTGAAGGCACGCAGGAGCGTACTGAACAGCTGTCCACACTGCTGGAAAAAGAGAAAGGCGACGATCCGCTGCTCAATAAAATCTATCAGAACCGCGATTACCTGACCAAACGCTCACAATGGATTTTTGGCGGCGACGGTTGGGCTTATGACATCGGCTACGGCGGACTGGACCATGTGCTGGCTTCCGGTGAAGATATCAATGTGCTGGTGTTTGATACCGAAGTCTATTCCAATACCGGCGGTCAATCGTCCAAATCCACGCCCGCCGCCGCCATGGCAAAATTCGCGGCGGAGGGGAAAAGAACCCGTAAGAAAGATCTGGGCATGATGGCCATGAGCTACGACTACGTTTACGTGGCGCAAATTGCGATGGGCGCAGACAAAGACCAAACACTGCGAGCCATCGCCGAAGCCGAAGCCTATCCCGGCCCATCGTTGATCATTGCTTACGCGGCCTGTATCAATCACGGCTTGCGGGCGGGTATGGGATGCAGCCAGAGAGAAACCAAACGCGCGGTTGACGCTGGCTACTGGAATTTGTACCGCTTTAATCCGCTGCGTCAGTCCGCGGGCAAAAATCCCTTTATGCTGGACTCGGAAGAACCAGAAGAGGACTTTCAGGAATTCCTGCAAGGGGAAGTGCGCTACTCCTCGCTAAAACGGCAATATCCTGACATCGCCGACCAGTTATTTAACAAAACCGAGCAGGATGCCAAAGAACGACTGGCTCGCTATCAGCGGCTGGCGGACGGTTAAGTTGCCGTGATGTGAAATAAGGGAAGCATGACAGGGACGTCACTTCCTGCGCGAGGGAAACTGACTCATTCACTCACAGATTCACACCGAAGATAAACCATGTCATGTCTGGATTCGGCCCATGGCACGACAGCGGGATTACGGTTCCCCCGCCAGGCTGCCACTGATTTTAAACGCCACCCGTTGCGGATGGTTAACCGAGACCAGATACTCCACTGGCTGCCGGGCGCCATCATAAATCACACCGCGATAAACCAGCGCCGGGCATTCAGGTTTAGCGCATAATAATAACTGCTCCTCCTCATTCATGGTGTCGGCCCGGATAGTGCCTTCATCAATCACGCCATAAATCTGGTATTGATCCGCCAAAATCTTGTACAACGATCCGGTGGTTTCCAGCATCTCCTCAGTGAGGCCGGGTACCCGCTCTTGCGGTAAATAACTGGTTTCAATACAGAAAGGTTGCCCGTCAGCCAGCCGCAGGCGTTTTATCATCAGTAACGGGTCGTTTTCCTGAATGTGCAATCTTTGCGCGATACGGGCGCTGGCCTGAGAATAACGGAAATAGATGAGCTGGCTACTGGGAACGGCGCCATTAAGCTCAATGATTTTACTGATCCCCAATTCCGGCACCGGCAACAATGGCCGTTCAATAGCGGTTTTCATCAGCCAGGTTCCCTGATTGCCGCGTCGTTCAAGCACGCCGTCTTCCACCAGTTCAGCGATGATTTTCCGCACCGTCATACGGCTGATGGAAAATTGATGGCTCAATTCCCGTTCGGCAGGGATCTGATCACCGCTATTAAACTCCGGTGAATGAAGCATCTCCAGCAGCCGTTTCTTTGCATCAAGATAGGCTTTTCTGGGACGTCTGGTCTGCTTTTCAGATAAATTCATGGTCTATTTTGTACCGTGAGACATAATGATATTTCAATGGAAATAAATACATATTTAACTGATATACAATAGTAAATTACACAACCGTGATGAATATAACATATTCAAATAACAGACCATCACTTATTTTTGGTCTATTTATCAACAAAAAAGGTTGCGCAGTCAATCTGATTCATCGTATATCCACTCCTATGGTATGTTTTTTGGTACAGTTTAAACACCAGGGGATCCAATATGACGATAAGAACTGTTTTCACCGGGTTGCTGACATCATTGGCATTAATACAATCCGCCAGTGCCATTGGTGCCGCCATACCACAACAAATCCGTTTTGGTACCGACCCGACATTTCCTCCTTTCGAATATAAAACGCCCCAGGGCGAACTGGCCGGTTTCGATATTGATTTGGGTAATGCGCTGTGTAGCGAGCTGAAAGTGAAATGTGTCTGGGTAGAAAACAGTTTTGACGGGTTGATTCCTGCGCTACAAGCCAAGAAATTTGACGCCATCCTCTCCTCACTTTCCATTACTGCAGAACGCCAAAAGGCCATCGCCTTCAGTGACAAGTTGTTTAACACTCCGGCTTATCTGGTCATCGGTAAAAACAGCGGGCTGAAACCCACAATCGAGTCGCTAAAAGGCAAACGGCTTGGCGTACAGCAGGGTTCCGTGTTTGAAGCCTACGCCAATAAACACTGGCGCAATGCGGGTGTTGAGATAGTCACCTATCCGGATGCGGAATCTGTTTATGCCGATCTTACACTCGGACGCCTGGACGCAACGCTGGATGACGCGACCGTAGTCACCGCGGCGTTGTTGAACAAACCCCAGGGGAAAAATTTCATGTTAGCTGAACCGCAGGTGAAAGATCCGGCGATCTTCGGCCCCGGCACCGGCATTGGTCTGAGAAAAGCGGACACCCAATTACAAGCCCGGCTAAATAGCGCCATTGCGGCAATACGTGCTAACGGCACCTATGACCAGTTAGCAAAAAAATACTTTAATTTCAACGTCTATGGCGAATAACACCACGGAGACACCATGCATACCATGCCAGTGATTAAGTCACTTATCGCCCAACATTTTCAGCATCGCGAGCTGCAACATATTTTTCTGGTCGCCTGCGGTGGGTCGCTGGTTGATATGTATCCCGCTCACTATTTCCTGAATGAGGAAAGCCTGCGGTTACGTAACGGGATGATGACCGCAAATGAGTTCGTGTATGCAACGCCCCGGGTACTTGGCGAGACATCATTGGTGATTATCTGCTCGCACGGTGGTAACACGCCGGAATCCGTTGCGGCGGCAGAGCTGGCGAAAGCCCGCGGCGCCACCACCATTACCCTCACCCATAATCCCGACGCACAGTTAATTCACTGGGCCGACCATAGCCAGCTCTATACCTGGGGTGAACAGAGCCCGGTGATTGATAATCCGATGGCGTTGATATTAAGCCTGTGCGTTGATGTTTTGCGGCAAACTGAGAACTATGCTGGCTGGCATGACTTTCAGCAGGGATTTGACCAGATTGACGCGATTATTCAACAGGCCCGTCCGCAGGTGGCGGAGCGTTGCCGCCACTTCGCCGAACGTTATCAACATGAATCATTGTTCTATATTCTTTCCAGCGGGGCGTCATACGGACACGCCTATGGATTCGCCATCTGTTCGCTGATGGAAATGCAGCGCCTTAACGCCGCCGCCATTCATAGTGGCGAGTTCTTTCACGGTCCTTTTGAAGTCACCGATCGTAATGTACCGTTTATTCTGATGATGAACGCGGGACGAACCCGCCCGCTGGATGAGCGAGCCCTGTCCTTTCTTAATCGTTATGCTGAAAAAACGGAAGTGATTGACGCCAACGAATTAGGATTGAATACCCTTCCGACCTCGATAGTGGATTACTTTAATCCGGTGTTGTTCTACAGCATTATGTGCGACTACCGCGCCGCACTGGCCGCTGTCCGGCAACATCCGTTAGAAACCCGCCGTTATATGGGTAAAGTTGACTATTAATCAAAGAGGTCTGCACATGAAAGTGATCGGCATTGGCGATAATGTTGTCGACCAGTATGAACACCGACGAATACGTTATCCCGGCGGAAATGCGCTCAATTTTAGCGTGTATGCCGATATGCTGGGCGTCACATCAGCCTATCTGGGGATTTTTGGCAACGACGCCGCCGCCGATCACCTGCTTCGCGTACTCGCCAGCCGAGAGATTGATATTACGCACTGTCGTCAGGTAGCGGGCGAAAATGGTTACGCCAGCCTGACCTTGCAGGAAGGAGAGCGCATTTTTCTCGGCTCTAATCGAGGAGGCGTGAGGCAAACCGAATCCCTGTCGTTTATTCTGGAACACCGGGACTGGCTTGCCGATTTCGATATTATCCACACCAGCAGTTACAGTTATATTGATCCGTTCCTGCCGGCATTGGCCCACCTGTCAGGATGGCTGTCTTACGACTTTTCCGACGACTTTGAGTGCGACGCCGCACTGGCATTGTGCCCTTATCTCGACTTTGCCTTTTTCTCCTGCGCGCAATATTCACTGGAGGAGACGACATCGTTGTTACAGGCGGCAAACCTCGCCGGCAGTCGATACGCGGTCGCCACCCGAGGCGCTGAAGGCGCGATGTTATACGATGGCACACGGTGGCTGCATCAATCCCCGCTACGGGTTACGCCTGTCGATACGCTGGGTGCTGGTGACGCCTTTATTACCGCGTTTCTATTGTCGCTCCACGCTCACCGTGACCCGACGCAAGCGCTTTCTGCTGGTGCCGAATTTGCCGCAAAAATCTGCCTGGCCGAAGGCGCATTTGGTGAAGGGGAAGCGTATTAGCCACCGGTCCGACTAGTGGGTTTTCAGCATCATCCCCAACGCAGCGGCGGCCATAATAAACGCGGCCGTCCTGAATAACAGCCGTTGGGCATGAGTGCTGGCCAGAAAATGTCTGATTTTGAGCGCGCCAAGGATAAACATCGCACCGACCGCCAGCAACACGCTAATAGTCAACGGCACCAGCACCAATCCCCAACTTCGTAGCGAAACCGTATTCAGCGAGATAACCAGCGGCAATAACGCGAGATAAAAAGCGATGGTCTTCGGATTGCCCAACGTAATGGTCAACCCCGATAGCCAGGCTGAAGTCAGCTCCCCGCGACGGGTTTTCTGATCGATATTGATGGTTTGTGGGTTATGCGCCCAGAATTGCCAGGCCAGCCAGGCGAGATAAGCCGCCGCGCCCCAACGGATTAACGTAAACAACGCGCTGTAACTGTGTGCCACCACCGCCAGACCGAATACCGCAAAAGAGAGGTAAGTCAGGTCACCAATGATTAAACCAAACAGCATGGAAAAACCGGCTATCGCCCCGCCGCTCACACTACGGGCAACCAACGCGGTCATCCCTGGCCCCGGAATGGCCGCAGCCAACCCCAATGCCGAGATATAAGCCAGAATTTGTGTAGGTTCCAACATCATTTATCCTTCTCTTTTATTGCTGCCATTCTTGTGGAAACAGGCTCCATTTTAATTTCAATGCATTGATTTATATAATAATTATTACCAGCACATAAATAACATCATTGAATGCCGATATTATGCCTGCTGAAAAAAGAAAAGGGTTGCCTTTAACTGTTGAACCTTCCGCTAATAAAGGTAATATTTACCTATTCAGTCGCCATTTAAGAAATAATATGACCGAATCAACATTAAACCTGACAGATATTAAGATTCTGACCTTACTGCAAAAAGATGCCCGCATTACCAACCAGACATTGGCCGACAAAATAGGAATGTCATCTTCACCTTGCTGGCGCAAGGTGCGTAAGCTGGAAGAAGACCACATTATTCAGGGTTATCGGGCAGTGCTGGACAGGCGCAAAATTGGCCTCGGGGTGATGGTTTTTGTCCGGGTCAGTATCGATAGCCACAGTCAAGCGGAAGCGCGCAAGTTTGAACAAGAAGTGACTGATTTGGAAAACGTGGTGTCCTGCTACAGTATTGGCGGCGATGCCGACTTTTTATTGCAGGTCGTCTCGCCGGATCTGGACTCCTATGCCGAGTTCGCCATGTCGGTGATTAGGCGTTTACCCGGCATCAAAGAGATGCAAAGCATGTTTGTACTCAAAGAGATCAAACCGTTTGTCTCATTTCCAATTAAAAAGCCGTCACTGCGCTAAAATCGGCAAGCGTGCTGAGAGGGGAATATCAGGCAAACTGCCAATATTCCCCTCTCATTACCAATAGAATCGGTCTGATTGCAAACTCGCCAGGCAAAAAGAGATAAAACTTATTTAAACATCAAACATTTCGGCACCAATATAAGAACCTTCCTTTGGCGCGGGAGGAACAAAAAAAATCCCCGAACCAATATGCGAAATATATTCATTCATCGCGTCAGATGCCCCTAATTTAGTTTGAAGTTTTTCAAATTGCGCAGGGTCTTTCTGATAACTGATAAATAACAGGCCAGCATCCAGCTGGGCCATATTATTCAGTCCGTCAGTATAGTTATAGGAACGACGCAGAATTTTTGTGCCTTGATTATTCTCATGCGCGGCCAGACTAATGTGAGATGTGGCGGGAATAATCAAGTTTCCTTCGGAATCTGTCTTATCAAAGTCAGGGGTATCAAACTCTTTTTTCCCGCTGAGCGGTGCGCCAGACACTTTGTGTCGTCCAAAAATGTTGTTCTGATCGCTTACGCGATCGGTATCCCAGTTCTCAATGTGCATTTTGATTTTACGCACCACCTGATAACAGCCCTGCTGTTGCCACGCTGGACCACCGTCTTTGATCCAGACGTATTTATCGAAATCGGCTTTCTCGGTGATATTACGGGTGCCGTCCTTAAAACCAAAAAGATTACGTGGCGTCGACTGCCCTTTTCCCGCAGAAGCACGACCAAATCCCATCAGTGTCCAGCGCGTCGCTGCCGCACCGGTGCTTTTAGCAATACGCGCCAGATCGCGAATGGCGTGATAAGCAACTTGCGGATCATCGGCGCAGGCTTGCAGTGAAAGGTCTCCCCCGCTCAATTCCGCTTGCAGGTTATCACTAGGCAATGAAATCAATTCACGCATCAGGGCGGGTTTCTGTTGGGCAAGACCGAAAGTATCCATAAACACGCGTGGACCGAGACCGACCGTCACGGTCAACGAGGCAGGGCCCAAATCCAGTGCTTCACCCGTATCCATTCCTACGCCACTCTCTCTGAGGGGTTCTACCTGTCCGATAGTTCCCCCCTTCATCAACTGCGCAATAGCCGATGACCAACGTGCCAGTAATACCTGCAAATCCCGCCGACTCGAGGTCGTCAAATCAAACGTCATGAACATGATATAGCGCTGAGGTGGTGTACTTATCCCCGGCTGACCACCCACACCATAAAAAGCATGCTGGTGTGACAAATCAATCATGTCGTCGGGATCGCTCGCCGCAACCGCCTGGCTGTGCGCAGAACTGGCTACCGGAATGACCAGAGCGCTGGCAACTGCACCTTTCAGTAAATCACGGCGTGAAAACGTGCCGGTCTTGTCCGAATAGTGTTTATGGCTCATGGATCAAGCTCCTTTATTAGCCGCTACTTTCTCGCCGATTTTCGACAACGGCTCTTGTAACGCCTGAATAGTGCGGCTCAGTTTCGCGGCATCGGCAGCTTTCAGCTCGGCAGTGTAATATTTATAGCCACCGGCAACCTTAGGATCGCGATACGTTTCCAACTGATTATGTACGACTGCAAATTGCGCAGAAATCTGCTTGGTCAAATCCGGGTCAATCTTTTCAAGGCCAGGCCGCAGGTCAAAAAAGGCTTGTTCGGCACCTTCCACATTGCCAGCGAAGTCAACCAGGTCAATGTGACTGAATGCTTCTTCTTCCCCGTTAATTTTGGTGTTCTGAACCTCTTCCAACAGGTCCGCTGCACCATTAGCCAAATCTTCTGGTTTGTAGGTTAGCCCTTTAACCAGCGTGTCCAGCTTGGCGACATTCTGTTGTAGTTCACTGGACAATTTTTTGGTATCCGGAGTAATTTCACCACGACCAAACAAGTCACGTTCAATCGCATGAAATCCGTGCCAGCCGACTTTAGGGTCGAGATTAGACGCTCGCATATCAATGAGATAGTCAAGATTACCGGCATTATTGGTGGCTTTGAAGCCAGGCAGCACAAAGCCATCCACATTGGATTCAATACGTTCATAGAAAGGGCGCGCTTTAGCATAATCAGCTTTCGCTTTGCTTAAATCGCCGGCATTAATATCTGCGGCTAGGCGATTAACAGCAACGACCATGGCATCAACCACACCATTTACATAGATAGCGTAGTCTTTCGTACCTTGCGCCAGCAGCGTCGCGGTACTGCCACCAGGCCGAATTGCGCTTTTACCGGTAACGGTAAAATTGATCATTTCCTGTTTGGCGCCCGGGCAATAAATTTGATATTTGCCACCATCAAGGGTCAGCGTAAATTTCACGGCCGGCAGACCAGGGGCAAGGTTTTCTTTCTCACCAAGTATGCGATTATTGCTCTGCAACTCGACTTCGGTAATGGCGGTTGCGGTCTTATTGATTACATTAAACGTAATCGGACCTGCTTTCGCTGAATTGTTGTCAATCATACAGGTGCCGCCGTCTGCCCCCGTCATAGTGATATTCACTTGTGAAACACCGTTTTTTACCGGAGCAGACATGGCATTATTTGCCGAAGCCCCCATCGAAAACATTAACAGTGTCGTCAGGCCAGCAACGGTCATCAGCGGTTCTTTTCGCTTAAATATTTTTTTAGACATGAGTTTATTTCCTTTGTTTATTTTCAGGTAATGTCGTCGGTTTTGCGGGGCTAAATAACAGACTGTTTTTGGCAGATATCGGCTGTCGTTGCTTATGGTGTGTCCATGACATCCGTAATGCACAAAAGACAAAAATAAGCGCGAGTACAGTTAAAAAGAGGGGCAGTATTACGGCCCAGAAACGGGAAGAATCCTGAAGCGTCTGCATCCGTTGCAACGCCGCCTCAACGTTTTGTCGATAGGCGCGGGCCACCTGCCAGTTACATGCAGACATAGGCTTATCATTACGGGCGGTGACAGTTCTTGGTGATTGAAGACCGCTTCCCGAGAGCGTGACAACATCATCGGAATGCCCGCTGGCGTTCAGTAACACCCCTTGAGCAATAGAGACATCAATGGCGCAGTGAACTGTCCATTCCGCCTGATAGGGGCCAGGATGCTGTGAGGGATTCAGGCCAATAGGAATACGGTTACCATAGAGCTCAACGACTTGATCCAGGGTCAGTACCTTAGGCGCGTCCTCGGGTGTCAGTGACCGTCTGATCGACCACATCTCGACCACAACCCCATCATGGTTACCCTTCACCTGCGCATCAGTGGATAAATTCAATATTCTGGGTTTACTGCCGGTTGATATGACGTTTAGCTGATAACCATTGTCCGCTTTTTTCAGGAGTGTCAGTTGACCGGCTGGGTTTTGTGTCTCGTTACTGACCAAGGGTGCAGTATTCGGTATTTGCAACGTGGGCTTGGGGTAATACAGGAACAATGACAAGGCAGACAAAGCCAGTACCAGAGCACTACTCAACAGCCAACGTACGGCTACTTTTGTCGAAGGACGACGGTCTGAGGGCCAGTAGATAAACAGGACAACGATAGCAATATAGAAAAACCACCCTAGCACTTCTATCAAACACGGGTCTGCCGGAATACCAAGCACACCGGTGATCAATGCAGACTGTATCGAACCCGGTGGCACCAACCAGGAGAGGTTGGCAATCCGCTCCTGGCCGATATTAAGCCAACCGGCTTCATGGGCACTGCGCAGAGAGGTAATAATCAACCCCCCCGCGACCAGGATCAGGAAAAGACCGGTAAAACGGAAAAATCGAGACAGATTGATACGAACGCCGCCGAAATAGATACCGCAGCCAATAATGACTGCCATGATCAGACCGATAACAGCGCCGACGGCAGCCCACGCGGCAGATTGTGCCACTGAGAAAGTAGCCAGCAAAAAAACGCTCGTCTCGAAGCCCTCTTTGAGAACGGCCAGAAACGCCATACTGGCCAGCGCCCAGGCACTGGATTGGCTGATGGCCTGTGCGGCTTCGTTTTCCAGCGCTTTCTTCATATTATGGGCATGCGTATTCATCCACATAATCATGCCGGTGACAAAGAAGACGGCGACAGCACCGATAATCGCCTCCATCCCTTCCTGGCTTGCCTGAGGTAACGCGTGTTCAGTCATTTCAAGCACGACACCGACAATCACAGAAAGGAGAACGGCCAGAAAAACCCCCGCCCACATGGCCGTGAGACTTTTGCCATTTTTACGTAAAAAAGCCGCAATAATGCCAACGATAAGCGCCGCTTCCAACCCCTCACGCAGCCCGATAACGAATGTAGCTAACAATGAACTCGCCCCTGGAAATAGGATTCTCGATTAAATAGTAATGATTATTGATATCATTTGTCTTATCAATAGAGAAGGCGCAGTGTATGAGCATTTGAAACTGAGTGAGTCTAAAAAGACTTTTTTATATAAAATGATGTCTTTTTGTATCTATACATGTAAAACGACATGCAAGAGTGCCCTTCCTGGCAACCGGGGAACCGTCACCGCGCTAAAATCGGTAAGCGTGCGTCGCGCGATAAGGCGCGACAGCAACATTTCACGGTTAACATCACTATCCACAGAACGTTCAACATCACAGCGGGACACCGATTGAACAGATTCAGAAATGAATGACGCCTTTGATCAGATCGCGGTTATTAATCACATCCTTTTCATAAACATCGGCCAGCACATCAAAACGGTAACGGTGGGTCAACATCATCTCGGCCCTGAGCTTGCCCTCAACCATTAAGCGCCCCACTTTGGCAAAGTCGTCCAGGGTTGCATTACGGCTTCCCATTATGGTGGTCTCTTTCTTATGGAATTCAGGATCAGAAAACTGCAATTCCCCTTTAAACAGTCCGACGAAAATGATGCTGCCGCCGTGACGAATCAAATTAACGGTGTTATTCATCGCCAGCGGATTGCCGGTGGCGTCGATCACCTTCTGCGCCAGCGAGCCACTGAATTTCTCACGCAACTGCGCATCAAAATCTGCCTGCGCAGGATCCAATGCTTCAAGCTGTAGATACCGTTGTACATGAGTACGTCGTTCCGCACTGGTATCTGCAACCAACACATGAGCGCCGTCCGCCTTGGCTATCGCCGCCACACCCAACCCGATAGGCCCGGCCCCCACCACCAGCACCGGCTCTTCGGGTTTGATCTCCGCCCGACGAACAGCATGAGCACTGATAGCAAATGGCTCAATCAATGCCGCAGATTCAGGATCAATCCCCTCCGCCAATAAAATATTAGTCACCGGTACACTCAGATATTCACTAAATCCACCATCCTGATGTACACCAATCACTGAAATATTTTCGCAGCAATTAGTACGCCCACTCAAGCAAGCCGGGCATTTTTTACAGGCCACATAGGGGATAACTACGACCTGTTTTCCGGTTCGTATATCATGAATATTATTGCCAAGACCGACCACCTCCCCACATATTTCATGGCCTAACACCCGTGGATAACTGAAAAAAGGTTGTTTCCCCGCCCAGGCATGAATATCCGTACCACAAATTCCCACTGTCTTTATTTTTATCAACACCTCATTATCTGCCGGAATGGGCTTATTACGCTGCTGAAAAAGCATATTTTCTGGTTCTAAACACACCAATGATTTCATCATAACCATTTTTTAAATCTCCCTTTCTGTATTACGACAGTTATTAATGAAAAAATTAAATAGGTTTAAACCACAAACATAATTTGTGATTCATCACGAAAAAAAATGTTTTAAATATGGTTTTAATAACAAAAAAAACAGGAACCTGAAAATGAGCCGCTCACAAAATCTCCGCCACAACGTGATTAACCAGATTATTGACGGGATGATCCGCGGCCATATCCCTTCACCGCTACCTTCCCAGTCGGCATTGGCCGAAATGTACAATATCAGCCGCACCACCGTCCGCCATATTTTAAACCACCTCACGGAACAAGGCGTCTTGGCGCAAGTAGGCAGGGACTACAGCATCATACGAACACCTGGACACCATGACGGTTTTGAGTGCATTTCCGCGCCGCTGGACGAACAAAACCGGATTTTTGAGCAGGCTTTTTTCAATATGATCAATCAGCGCCAGCTAAAAAGTGGTGAAACATTCTCTGAACTGCAACTGGCCAGAGCCGCTGGCGTTAGCCCGGTCGTGGTACGCGAATATCTGCTGAAATTTTGCCGCTACAATCTGATCGTCAGTGAACGTCGCGGTCAGTGGAGCATGAAACAGTTTGATCAGTCGTATGCTGAACAACTCTTTGAATTACGTGAAATGCTGGAAATCCATTCATTACAACACTTTCTGAACCGGCCAGAACATGATCCATTATGGCTGGAGGCCAAAGCCCTGCTTGAACGCCACCGATTGTTACGTGACAGCATTGGCGACAATTACCGCATGTTCTCCCAGCTTGACCGTGATTTTCACGCTCTGATCCTTTCCGCTGCTAAAAATACGTTTTTCAATCAATCCCTTGAGATCATATCTGTTATTTTCCATTTTCATTATCAGTGGGATGAGAGTGATTTAAAACAACGCAACATTATTGCTGTTGATGAACACATGACCATCCTCAGCGCCTTGATCTGCCGTAACGACCTGGATGCCACGCTGGCATTGCGTAATCATCTGGAAACCGCGAAACAATCGATGATTCGTTCCATCAATCAATATTGAACCGCTCAATCATTAAGTACCGATTAAAAACAGGAAATTATTATCAACAGCACGAAATTGTAAAAATACCAGCGAAAATAAATTCAATGCATTCTACGCTCATCCAAAGTCGACTTAATTACCCGGTTGTTAGTGAGTTAGCGGTTAAATTTAATAGTCTCATGCGCATAAATTAAAAACCGCATTTCCCTCTCTTTGACGCCAGAATTTTAGCGAAAAAGAAATAATAAATATCCAGGAGTAAAGTGTGGATAATACACATATTACAATTGATGGGCAGAATGATTTTAATAAAACAGGCAGTGCTGGTAATTCCATGCCACAAAATGGAATTCTTCAACCCAGCACTCGTATTAAACGCATTCAGACTACGGCAATAATTTTGTTATTTTTTGCCGCAGTCATTAATTATCTCGACCGTAGTTCTCTGTCAGTAGCCAATATGACGATTCGTACGGAACTGGGCTTAAGCGCCACGGAAATTGGCGTGTTGTTATCGGTGTTCTCACTGGCATATGGCATCGCCCAACTGCCCTGTGGTCCGTTGTTGGATCGTAAAGGACCACGCATTATGCTGGGACTGGGAATGTTCTTCTGGTCACTGTTCCAGGCGTTGTCCGGGTTGGTACACAATTTCACTCAGTTTGTACTGATCCGCATCGGTCTGGGGATTGGTGAGGCGCCGATGAATCCTTGCGGTGTAAAGGTCATTAATGATTGGTTTAACATCAAAGAACGCGGACGCCCGATGGGGTTCTTTAATGCGGCATCCACCATCGGTCTGGCAATAAGTCCGCCCATTCTGGCGGCGATGCTAATCACTATCGGCTGGCGGGGGATGTTTGTCACTATCGGGATTATGGGGGTTTTTCTCTCTATTGGCTGGTATATGCTCTATCGCAATCGCGAGCAGATTGCGTTGACCGATGCAGAGCAGACCTATCTTAATGCTGGCAGTGTGAATAACCGCCGTGACCCCATGAGTTTTCGCGAATGGCGTGGTTTATTCCGTCACCGCACAATGTGGGGCATGATGCTGGGCTTCAGCGGCATTAACTACACTGCCTGGCTATATCTGGCATGGTTGCCGGGCTATCTGCAAAGTACTTATAACCTGGACTTGAAAAGTACCGGGATAATGGCGGCTATCCCTTTCCTGTTTGGCGCAGCAGGAATGCTCTCCAATGGCTATGTGACTGATTTCCTGGTTAAGCGGGGTATGGCCCCCATCAAGAGCCGCAAACTCAGCATCGTCATTGGTATGCTATTGTCTGCTGCATTTACCTTTGTCGTTCCCCAGGCGACGACCACCATAAGCGCCGTTTTGCTGATCGGTATGGCGCTGTTTTGCATTCACTTCGCTGGAACCTCCTGCTGGGGACTCATCCACGTCGCGGTCGCCTCACGGATGACCGCTTCGGTAGGCAGCATCCAGAACTTCGCCAGCTTTATCTTTGCGTCGTTCGCGCCCATCGTTACCGGCTGGGTTGTAGACACCACTCATTCATTTCATCTGGCACTGACGATCTGTGCCGGTATTACGGTACTGGGCGCGCTGGCTTACGTCGTCCTGGTACATCAACCGATCAGCGATCCCAGCACACAAGAATAATGATGAAATCTTCACGGATAATGGCTGGAACCTGCACCAGCAATAACCAGAAACCGCGCAGTGGGCTGAGTTTGATGGCAAGGTGTACATAACGGTGATAATGGGCAGATCATACAGGCGCTGCAAGCACCTCCTTGTGAGCTCAAACTGGTCATCTTCTGATGGAGGCGCTACAGATAATGTGGGGGTTTAACAGTGAATATGGTCGGATAGCGTCGGACGAGTCAAAAAACACGCACTTTCTGAATGGACCAATGACAGATTTGAATGGATGTCTATTAGGAAGAAATGAAGAAGAATTGGAGCGGGAAACGAGACTCGAACTCGCGACCCCGACCTTGGCAAGGTCGTGCTCTACCAACTGAGCTATTCCCGCTCGGGAGTGTTGCGCCGTACCTGCATTTCATTGCCGGTACGGGGTGCGAATTATACGAGAAAAGCGTTGCTCTGCAAGTCCTTGGAGCAGAATTTGTGCCTGATTGCAGATAAAAGCAACAACTCGCCAGGTAACACCTTGTCCCGGAAACACTTTTTTTCCTGGCACTATTTCCAGCACGTTTCCGCTGTGGTCGAACAGAGATCAGAGCTGGATAAAGTGCTCACGATAGTAGGCCAGCTCAGCCACCGACTCACGAATATCATCCAGCGCCTGATGCGTATTACGCTTCGTGAATCCGGTTAAAATTTCCGGCTTCCAGCGGATCGCCAACTCTTTCAGCGTGCTGACATCCAGATACCGATAGTGAAAATAGGCTTCCAGCTCAGGCATATAGCGGAATAAAAAACGACGATCCTGTCCGACGCTGTTGCCACAAATTGGTGATTTTCCTGCCGGCACCCACTGTTGCAGAAATTTCAACGTTTCCAGCTCAGCGGCGCGTTCACTAAACTGGCTGGCCTTCACTCGCTCAACCAGTCCGCTGCCAGTATGAGTACGAACGTTCCAGTCATCCATCAACGCCAGTTGGCTATCTGGTTGATGTACCGCCAGTGTTGGCCCTTCCGCCAGCACATTCAGATTGGCATCGGTCACCAGCGTGGCGATTTCAATGATGTGGTCACGCTCGGGATCCAGTCCCGTCATTTCAAGATCGATCCAGATCAGTCTGTTTTCATCTACCATTGGGAAGGTCCTATTGTGATTTTGTGTGCCGGTTTCTGCCATGAAGGCCATAAGGTGTGGACAAACATCCGGCATCGGTTAATTAAAACAAAATAGCGTGTATTATAGTCGCTTCAATCGCCACGGGCGATAATTGCAGTATCAAGTGAGGCTTAGTGAGCAAAAAGAAACTGTCGAAAGGTCAGCAGCGTAGGGTCAGCGCCAATCATCAGCGCCGCCTGAAGCACGCGGATAACAAGATAGAATGGGATGATAACCAACTGAGTGAAGCTCAGGAAGGCATCATCATCAGTCGTTTTGGCATGCATGCCGACGTGGAAGCCGTCGACGGCACGCTACATCGCTGTAATCTTCGCCGCACCATTTCGTCATTGGTCACCGGAGACCGCGTAGTCTGGCGTGCCGGCAATGAGGCGCTGTCCGGCATCAGCGGTATCGTGGAAGCCGTACACCCACGCCAGTCGGTACTGACTCGTCCCGATTATTATGACGGCATTAAACCGATTGCCGCCAATATTGATCAGATCGTGATCGTGTCCTCTATCCTCCCCGAACTGTCTTTAAATATGATCGACCGCTATCTGGTGGCTTGCGAAACACTGGAAGTCGAGCCGATGCTGGTGCTGAACAAGATCGATCTGCTGGACGACGAGTCCCTGAAATTCGTGGAAAAACTGATGGATATTTACCGTGCACTGCACTATCGGGTGTTGATGGTTTCCAGCCACACCCAGCAGGGTATTCCGGAACTGGAAGCCGCGTTGACCGGACGGATCAGTATCTTTGCCGGTCAGTCCGGGGTAGGAAAATCCAGTCTGCTCAACTCGCTGCTCTATTCAGGGGCTGCACGCATCGTGGTCAACGATGTGTCCGGCAATTCTGGATTAGGTCAACACACCACAACAGCGTCCCGTCTGTACCATTTTCCGAGTGGCGGTGATGTTATCGATTCTCCCGGCGTGCGGGAATTCGGTCTCTGGCATCTGAATCCGGAACAGGTGACTCAGGGTTTTATCGAATTCAGGAATTACCTCGGCAATTGTAAATTCCGCGACTGCAAACATAATAACGACCCAGGCTGTGCCATCCGTGCGGCACTGGAACGGGGTGAGATTGCGGCGGAGCGGTTTGAAAATTACCACAGTATCCTGGACAGCATGGCACAGGTAAAAACGCGTAAATCCTTTTCCGATTCAGATAACTGACATTTGTCGCATCCATCGCTACAATGCGCCCTTTTCCACCCTGGCGCATCATTAATCCAAGAGGTTCACTGTGTTGGATAGTATCAAGATAGCTCTACAATATTTGTTGCCGAAAATATGGCTGACACGTCTGGCTGGCTGGGGCGCGGAGCGACAGGCAGGTATCCTGACCAAACTGGTTATCGACCTGTTCGTGCGCTGCTACCGGGTTAACATGCAGGAAGCGCAGCAATCAGATACCGCTGCGTACCGCACTTTCAACGAATTCTTTGTCCGTCCTCTGCGTCTGGGTATCCGTCCGATTGATCCGCACGCCCACCGGCTGGTACAGCCTGCTGATGGTGCTATTTCTCAATTGGGAAGCATTACTGACGGCAAAATCCTCCAGGCCAAGAACCACGACTACACGCTGGAAGCGCTGCTGGCAGGCAACTACATCATGGCCGACCTGTTCCGTGATGGTCTGTTTGCCACCATCTATCTGTCACCGAAAGATTATCATCGCGTACATATGCCTTGTGATGGTGTGCTGCGCGAGATGATTTATGTCCCGGGTGATCTGTTTTCCGTTAACCCGTTGACTGCCCAAAATGTCCCCAATCTGTTTGCCCGTAACGAACGGGTTATCTGCCTGTTTGACACACCGTTCGGCCCGATGGCGCAGATCCTGGTGGGAGCGACCATTGTTGGCAGTATCGAAACCGTATGGGCAGGCACAGTAACGCCGCCACGTGAAGGCATCATCAAACGCTGGACCTATCCCGCCGAAGGTGAAGGCGCAATTGTGCTGGAAAAAGGTCAGGAAATGGGGCGCTTCAAGCTGGGCTCGACAGTGATCAACCTGTTTGCCGCCGGCAGTGTACAACTGATGTCTACTCTTGCCAGCCACAGTGTCACCCGTGTGGGTGAACCTTTCGCCGAAGAACCGCACACGGTAGAAACCGACGCTGACACGCCGGATGGAGCAGACTGCACCCCATAAACACCACACTACAATGATTAAGGGAGGCTAGCCGTGCGTCTGATACTGATTTTCTTACTGGGATGCCTGTTATCAACCGCATCGCTAGCCGCCAAAATCCCCACCGACGCGCAACTGCGTCAGGATTTGCAACAGGCGGAAAGTAATAAAAGCCTGCCTAATCAGGCAGACATAATTAAAGAACTACAATCCGCCCTGCGTATGCTCAATGAAAGCAAGGAAGCACAACAACGGGCCGCGCAGTACCAGAACGTGATTGATGATTTCCCGAAACTGACCCGGCAACTAAGTCAGCAACTGACTGCCGAGGACAACAAATCGCCTCCTGCCACGCATAACCTTTCGATTAACGATCTTGAACAGCAGATTGTACAAACCAGCAGCCAGTTGCTGGAGCGGAGCCGCCTACTACAGCAAGAGCAGGATTGGCTACGGGAAATCATCGATTCACTGTCCCAACTGCCACAGCAACAAACCGAAGCCAACCGTGCACTAAGCGATATTGAGCGACGAATTCAGGCGCTGGGTGTGCCGAATACCCCGCTCGGACAAGCCCAACTCGCCGCCCTGCAGGCGGAATCGGCGCTGCGTAAAAGTCGTGTCGATGAGTTGGCGCTGGCTCAGCTTTCCGCCAACAACCGACAGGAACTGTCGCGCCTGCGTGGCGAGCTTTACCAGAAACAGCGTGATCGACTGGATAATCAGCTGCAAACCCAGCGCAACACAATAAACACCTTGCGACAGCAGGAAGCGGAACAAGCACTGGAGCGCACAGAGCTACTGGCAGAGCAGAGTGGTGATTTACCCACCATCATTGCCAAACCGTTACAGATTAATCGCGAATTGTCGTTAGCACTGAATCAGCAGGCACAGCGTATGGACCTGATTTCCTCACAGCAACGTCAGGCTGCGGCACAGACGCTTCAGGTACATCAGGCATTGAGTACATTGCGCGAACAGGCGCAATGGCTGGGCTCTTCCACCGCATTGGGGGAGACGCTGCGCGCCCAGGTCGCCCGCCTGCCCGACATGCCAAAGCCCCAGTTACTGGACAGAGACATGGCCCAATTGCGTGTGCAGCGGCTGCATTATGACGATTTGCTCAGTCAACTACCAAAAACCGAGCTGGCCAGACAGGATAATGGCTCACCACTGACCACCGCGCAGCAAAAAATCCTTGACGATCAGCTACGCACGCAACGTGAATTACTGACCTCTCTGATATCTGGTTGCGACACACTGGTCCTTGAATTGACCAAGCTGAAAGTCGCCAATAATCAGTTGGAAGACGCGTTGTTAGAAATTCGTGAGGCCGCACACCGTTACCTGTTCTGGGTGGCGGACGTCGAACCGATAACCTTCGCCTACCCAATCACACTGCTGAAAGATTTATCATTGCTGCTGTCGCTGGACACGCTGACCCAACTCGGCAGGGCCATGATCATGATGGTCACCAGCCGCGATACGCTGTTACCGCTGCTGGGCGCATTGCTGCTGGTAGGGTTCAGTGTTGGCTCTCGTCGTCATTACCATGCCTTTATGCAGCGCGCCAGCGATCGGGTGGGTAAAGTCACCCTAGACCATTTTATGCTGACTCTACGCACGGTATTCTGGTCGGTTATGGTGGCTATTCCACTCCCGGTATTGTGGGCCGCGCTGGGATATGGCTTGCAGAATGCCTGGCCTTATCCGGTGGCCGTGGCTATCGGCGACAGTGTTACTGCTACCGTACCACTGATGTGGGTAGTGATGATCAGCGCAGCGTTTGCCCATCGGCAGGGGCTGTTCATCGTGCACTTTGGCTGGTCCCCGATACGGGTAGCTCGGGCTATGCGTTATTACCAGCTATCTATCGGTTTTATCGTCCCCTTGATCATGGCGCTTATCACGTTTGACAATCTTAATGACCGTGAATTTTCCAGTACGCTGGGGCGCCTGTGTTTTATCTTGTTGTGTATGGCCCTCACCCTGGTGACCACCAGCCTCAAGCGGGCCGGCATTCCACTCTATCTGGATAAAGCCGGTTCCGGGGAAAATCCAGCCAACCGTGGCATGTGGAACATCCTGATTTTCATGCCGCTGGTGGCTGCGCTGGCCGCCAGTCTGGGTTATCTGACGACATCCCAGGCGCTGTTGGCTCGGCTGGAAACGTCCGTGGCCATCTGGTTTTTCCTGCTCGTGGTTTACCACATCATTCGTCGCTGGATGCTGATTCAGCGCCGTCGCATTGCCTTTGATCGTGCCAGACAACGTCGTGCCGAAATCCTGGCCCAGCGAGCGCGGGGGGAAGAAGAATCGCTATCGTCCAGCGGCTATGACGGTGGCGACACATTGGAAGAACCGGTAGTAGATTTGGATGCCATCAGCGCCAAATCACTAAAACTGGTGCGTTCAATCCTGACACTTATCGCGCTGGTTTCGGTGATTGCGTTGTGGTCAGAAATCCATTCCGCCTTTGCGTTTCTGGGAAATATCAGTCTATGGGATGTCACCAGTACCGTGAAAGGGGTGGAAAGCGTGCAACCAATTACCCTTGGTGCAGTGCTGATTGCCATGCTGATTTTTTTCATCACCGTACAGTTGATGCGAAACTTACCCGCCTTGCTGGAACTGGCGCTGTTACAGCATATCGAGCTCGCACCCGGCACCGGTTATGCCATCACCACAGTCAGTAAATACCTGCTGATGCTAATAGGTGGTTTGATCGGGTTCTCGATGATTGGCATTGAGTGGGCGAAACTACAGTGGTTGGTCGCTGCGTTGGGCGTGGGATTGGGCTTTGGCTTGCAGGAGATTTTCGCCAACTTTATTTCTGGCCTGATTATTCTGTTCGAAAAGCCGATTCGTATTGGCGATACCGTCACGATCCACGATCTCACTGGCTGTGTCATGCGGATTAACACCCGGGCCACGACCATTTCAGACTGGGACCGTAAAGAGATCATTGTTCCCAACAAAGCGTTTATTACCGAACAGTTTATCAACTGGTCGCTGTCCGATTCCGTGACCCGCGTGGTGGTAAGTGTTCCGGCCCCGGCGCAGGCCAATAGCCAGGAAGTGACGGAACTATTGCTGGAGGTGGCAAAACAGAGTGATCTGGTTCTGGATAATCCGCCGCCGGAAGTGTTTCTGGTGGATCTGACACAGGGTATCCAGATTTTCGAGCTACGCATTTTTGCCGCTGAAATGGGACACCGGATGCCGTTACGTCATCAGCTACATCAATTGATTCTGGAAAGTTACCGCCAACACAATCTGGTCATACCGTTCCCACCCTTTCAGGTACAGATGGATTCGGTGCAGATGTCTGGACGCACATCCACTACCGGTGGCGTTTAATCGCTGGTGCCATCCGGGCGGTGGCCCCACTCGCAAGAACCCTTGCTATTACGCTCTATCAACAGAAAATGCGATCACATCGCTCAATGTTTCAGCGTTCAATGCCAACATAATCAGACGATCCACACCCAGCGCCACACCGGCACACTCCGGCATACCGGCTTCCAGCGCGGCCAGCAGATTTTCATCGATCGGCTGTACTGGCAGACCGCGGGCGGTACGTTTGCGGTTATCCTGTTCAAAGCGTTGGCGTTGTTCATGACTGTCGGTTAATTCACGAAAACCATTCGCCAGTTCGATGCCTTTAAAATAGACTTCAAACCGCTCGGCCACACGATGATCTTCGGTACTGATTTCCGCCAGTGATGCCTGGGTAGCCGGAAAATGGTAAACAAAAGCCGGTTTGTCACGTCCGATATTGGTTTCCACACCCACCGTAAACAGCAGTTGCAGTAAGGTATCGCGGTCGTTTTCATTAGCTGCGACATCCCCAACACCCAGTTTTTCCGCCACGTCACGTAATTGCGCTTTGTCTGCGGACAACGGGTCAATCTCAAGGTGACGTTGAAAAGCCTGCTGATAAGTAAGCCTTTCGGCATTGTCGCATTCCAGCACCTGCTGCAACAGATCGTCCACCTCGTTCATCAGGCGATACATATCATAGTGCAGGCGATACCACTCCAGCATGGTAAACTCGGGATTGTGATGGCGACCAGATTCTTCATTACGAAAACTGCGGCACAACTGAAATATCGGTCCACTACCTGCGGCTAGCAGACGCTTCATGTGATATTCCGGGCTGGTCATTAGATATAGTGTTAATCCTTCAGCCGCACCAGGGCCGACAAAGTGGGTCTGGAACGGGGAAAGGTGAACATCTGTTACCGTCGCCTGACTCATGGCTGGCGTTTCAACTTCCAGTACGCCGCGATCAGCGAAGAAACGTCGGATATCCATCATGATCGATGCCCGTTTCAACAGTGTGGCGATAGAAGCGCTGGGTTGCCAACTTGCCGTTTCGCTCAAGGTGATTACTCCAAAGGTCAAACAGGTGGTGCAGTCTACCCGCATCATGTCAACCAGACAAATTATATCCCGTGAAAGATTTTCTTATATTGTCAGTAAAGACACCATTAAAGAAATACACTTTTCATCTTTCAAATTTTATACCCCAAATAATTCGAGTTGCAGGAAGGCGGAAAGAGAGTGAATCCCGAGGAGCTTACTCAGGTAAGTGATTCGGGTGAACGAACGCAGCCAACACACCTGCAACTTGAAGTATGACGGGTATAGATATGTTCGCTGCTCTTGCTCACCCCAGCCGCTCACTGATGTAAACTCCTGGGGACTCACACGGTTACCGCCTTCCTGCTACTCGACGTTTATTGGGTATAAAAATATTATTTCCACCGAAATAAGCGTATCGATCACGTTTTATAAACTATGTCCGAAAGCGTGTTAAAAAACAGCAAAATACTGGATCACATCAAATTCCATTTACTTTTAAGTCGGTATAATCATTTCCACACAAAAAAGAGATAGTTATCTATTCTTAATAGGCGAATAAATGTTTTTTCCTTCTTTTTTAACGTGTTAATAATTAAAAAGAAATAAACGATATATGCTGAATAGATATTATTTTCTTAATTTAATTTAATTAACTTAAGTAACTGGAGGAGTGCATTGCAAACCTTTAATGCCGACTTGGCCATTATCGGGGCCGGGGGCGCTGGTTTACGAGCGGCAATTGCTGCCGCCGAAGCTAATCCCCAACTGAAGATTGCTCTGATCTCTAAAGTTTATCCCATGCGTAGCCATACTGTGGCTGCCGAAGGGGGATCAGCAGCAGTCACTCAGGATCACGATAGCTTTGACTTCCATTTTCACGATACCGTCGCAGGTGGTGACTGGTTGTGCGAACAGGATGTTGTCGACCAGTTCGTACAAAGTTGTCCACGTGAAATGACCCAACTGGAGCAATGGGGCTGTCCCTGGAGCCGCAAACCGGATGGTTCTGTCAACGTGCGCCGTTTTGGGGGAATGAAGATTGAGCGTACCTGGTTCGCCGCTGACAAAACCGGCTTCCATATGCTACATACGTTGTTCCAGACGTCCCTGAAATACCCGCAGATTCAGCGCTTTGACGAACATTTCGTGCTGGATATTCTGGTAGATGACGGACAGGCTCGCGGGCTTGTCGCCATCAATATGATGGAAGGCACACTGGTTCAGATCCGCGCCAACGCCGTGATTATGGCCACCGGTGGCGCTGGCCGTGTTTACCGTTATAACACCAACGGCGGTATCGTCACCGGTGACGGTATGGGCATGGCATTCCGTCACGGCGTTCCACTGCGTGATATGGAGTTCGTCCAGTACCATCCAACAGGTCTGCCAGGCTCCGGCATCCTGATGACGGAAGGCTGCCGTGGTGAAGGCGGTATCATGGTCAACAAAGATGGCTACCGTTACCTACAGGATTACGGTATGGGGCCGGAAACGCCGCTGGGTCAGCCGAAAAATAAATACATGGAACTGGGACCGCGTGACAAAGTATCGCAGGCCTTCTGGCATGAATGGCGTGCCGGTCGCACCATTTCCACCCCGCTGGGTGATGTGGTTTACCTTGACCTGCGTCATCTGGGTGAAAAGAAACTGAAAGAGCGTCTGCCGTTCATCTGTGAATTGGCTCAGGCTTATGTCGGTGTCGACCCGGTGAAAGAGCCCATTCCAATTCGTCCGACCGCACACTACACCATGGGCGGCATCGAAACAGACCAGCATTGTGAAACCCGAATCAAGGGGTTGTTTGCCGCCGGTGAATGCTCCTCTGTCGGTCTGCATGGCGCCAACCGTCTGGGCTCCAACTCCCTGGCAGAACTCGTCGTATTTGGTCGTATCGCTGGCGAACATGCCACCCAGCGCTCTCTGGAATCGGCCCCGGCCAACGCCAGTGCGTTGGATGCACAGGCTCGCGATGTAGAACAGCGTCTGCATACCCTGATGAAACAGGAAGGCACAGAGAGCTGGGCGAAGATCCGCGACGAAATGGGTATATCGATGGAAGAAGGTTGCGGTATCTACCGTACTACCGAGTTAATGCAAAAAACGCTGGATAAGCTGGCTGAGCTGAAAGAACGCTTCAAACGCGTGAAGATTACCGACCATTCCAGCGTATTCAATACCGACCTGCTTTACACCATCGAACTGGGACACAGCCTGGACGTCGCGCAATGTATGGCGCACTCCGCCATCAACCGTAAAGAATCCCGTGGTGCGCACCAGCGTCTGGATGAAGGCTGCACCGAACGTGATGATGTGAATTTCCTGAAACACACACTGGCGTTCTACAACCCGGAAGGCGCGCCTCGTCTGGAGTACAGTGATGTGAAGATCACCAAACTACCGCCGGCAAAACGTGTGTACGGGGGCGAGGCTGACGCTCAGGAAAAAAGTGATAAGGAGCAAGCGAATGGCTGAGATGCAAACGCTAAAAATGGAAGTCATGCGCTATAACCCGGAGCAGGACAACGCGCCGCACGCTGAAATCTATGAAGTGCCCTATAACAAACAGACCTCTTTGCTGGATGCGCTGGGCTACATTAAAGACAACCTGGCACCGGATCTGTCTTATCGTTGGTCCTGCCGGATGGCGATTTGCGGCTCCTGCGGCATGATGGTCAACAACGTGCCAAAACTGGCCTGTAAAACCTTTCTGCGTGACTACCCCAACGGCGTGAAAGTGGAAGCACTGGGTAACTTCCCGATTGAACGCGACCTGGTGGTGGATATGACTCATTTTATTGAGAGTCTGGAAGCTATCAAACCGTACATCATCGGTAATGACCGTAAACCGGAACAGGGGCCTAACAAGCAGACCCCGGCACAGATGGCCAAATACCATCAGTTCTCCGGCTGTATCAACTGTGGATTGTGCTATGCCGCCTGCCCGCAGTTCGGTCTGAATCCCGAATTTATCGGTCCGGCCGCTATTACACTGGCACATCGCTACAACCTGGATAACCGTGATCACGGCAAAAAAGAACGCATGCCGCAGTTGAACGGTGATAACGGGGTGTGGACCTGTACCTTTGTTGGTTACTGCTCGGAAGTGTGTCCGAAGCATGTCGATCCTGCCGCTGCCATCCAACAAGGCAAGGTCGAAAGTGCTAAAGACTTCATGATTGCCATGCTGAAACCACAATAAGGGAGGGAGGCAAATAATGACAACCAAACGTAAAGCGTATGTCCGTGACATGACGCCGACCTGGTGGAAAAAGCTGGGATTTTATCGCTTCTATATGTTGCGCGAAGGTACCGCTGTTCCCGCTGCCTGGTTCAGCATTGTACTGCTGTATGGCGTATTTTCATTGAAAGCGGGTCCGGAAGGCTGGGCGCATTTTGTTGGATTTTTGCAACACCCACTGGTCTTGCTCATCAATATTATTGCCCTGCTGGCAGCGGTTCTCCATACCAAAACCTGGTTTGAACTGGCACCCAAAGCCAGCATTATCGTGATTAAAGATGAAAAAATGGGGCCTGAGCCAATCATTAAAGGGCTATGGGCAGTCACTGTGGTGGTAACGCTGGCCATACTGGCTATCGCATTACTGTTCTGATCAGGAGGAATAACGTGATTAACCAAACACCAAAACGCTCCGATGAACCACCTTTCTGGGGCTTGTTCGGTGCCGGTGGCATGTGGAGCGCCTTCTTCGCACCGGTGATCATCCTGCTGGTCGGTATCCTGTTGCCGTTGAGCATATTCCCGGATGCACTGGGCTATGAACGCATCGCTATGTTCAGTCAGAGCATTATCGGCCGTATTTTTCTGCTGCTGATGATTGTTCTGCCATTGTGGTGTGGTCTGCACCGTATCCATCACGCCACGCATGACCTGAAAATCCACATCCCGGCCGGGAAATGGGTATTTTACGGTCTGGCCGCCATTTTGACGGTTGTGACAGTAATTGGTCTTGTAACGCTGTAAGTGATTTTTCTCTGCAACGGTCTGCATTCGCAGACCGTTTAAATTGCTGGCAATCCATACTCGTCATTTTCAAGTCGCAATGGTGTTGGCCTGTGTTCGTTCACCCGAATCGCTTACCTGAATAAGTTCATCGAAACGCTCTCTTGCCGCCTTCCTGCATTTTGAAATCTATTAAGTCTCTATGGAATCGAAACGCTACGATTTTACCGTTAAAAAACTAATCTGGATTAATCATTCAGGCGATGCAGTAAGTGATATTTTAATGAGACTTAGTAAAAGAATAGCTATAGCATCATTCTGAACTGCTTATTTTTTATTGAAAATGGTTTCATTTTAATCACTATTTAACTGAAACCGAATCTCGGCATATAAAATAATAGGCTGGGTGATCATTATCCCATTATTTTATGGCGGAACATAAAAAACACCGCGCCAAGCAAGCAAAATCCTGCCCAAATATAATCAGTGCGAAATGGCTCTTTCAAAATAATCATCGAGAAAGGAATAAATACCGCCAGGCTAATGACTTCCTGCACTATTTTAAGCTGTCCGGCCGAGGCCACTTGATAGCCAATACGATTGGCGGGTACCTGTAACAAATATTCAAACAGTGCAATGCCCCAACTGACCAATGCGGCGATGATCCAGGCTCGCCCGCTAAAGTAACGCAAATGCCCGTACCAGGCGAAGGTCATAAACACATTACTGAGCGTTAACATGAATACAGTGATAATCAATGGGGACATTGACATATTCCCTTTGCAAAAGATAATGCTCATTATTACGTTTCGCCAGAGAGAACACCATCAGATAACATGTCGTATTCATGTCTATTTGTATCAAAACAGTTCTGATGTGATACGGTCAAATATTAACCGTTTTTCCCCAGTCGTCGCGCAAGGTAGTAATGGTGTTGCAGTTCGCTTAATATCGGCACGAGAAGTGATAGACATAACAAGAGTGAACACCATGACAACTGTAGCTTCCGCCCCTTTTCAACTGCGTCCCATCACCGTAAGCGATAACGCTGCCATTGCCAGTGTGATACGTCGCGTTTCTGCCGAGTTTGGGCTAACAGCCGATAAGGGCTATACCATTTCGGATCCTGATCTGGATGTTCTGTTCCAGGTATACAGTCGTTCGAAAAGTGCTTACTGGCTGGTGGTATATGATGATGAAATCGTTGGCGGCGGCGGTATCGCACCATTATCCGGTGGGGACAAGGATATCTGCGAACTGCAGAAAATGTATTTTTTGCCGGTAGCGCGCGGAAAGGGAATGGCGAAACAGCTGGCATTGAAGGCGCTGGATTTTGCTCGCCGCCAAGGCTTTCAACGTTGTTATCTGGAAACGACCTCACACCTGACCAACGCGATTTCTCTGTATGAAAAACTGGGATTCCGGCATATTCCCTGTGCCATGGGGAACACCGGGCATACTGATTGTGAAGTGAGAATGCTGAAGCAATTATGATTGATATATAATTTTCGCTGATAATACTCAGCCAGCAGACCAGCGCTGCACCAATAAAAATGGTGCAGCGCCAGACAAAACGCTAACCAGCAAGATTAATGGCGTTTACCATCATCATCCTCGTCGTAAAAATCCTCATCTTCATCACTTTCGTCTTCGTCATCCTCACCTTCGAAGTAAGTGCCCCAGCCATCGTAATTAATATGGTAACGTTCAGCCAAATCCAGTAACTGTTCCACTTGTTCGTCGATCAGTTCGGCTTTTAACGCCAGTTCACTGATCGCATCACAACACATCAGCATGACACCGTCTTCGACTTCCAGCTCTTCGGCATCGGTAACTTCATAACCTAATTTGAATACATCTACCGCTACTTTTTCCAGGTCTTCAAATTTCTCGGCTGAGAAATGGTGTTCGATGGTGTAGAGCGCATCAGGATCGCTGCCATCTTCCAGCAACTCCTCAATGATCAGGCGCGTCTCTTCACGTTGTTCTTCCAGCAATTCGCGGTTTGCCATGCCTCAGTCCTCGTTAAATCGGAGAAAATGTCGGGTTATTGTCCCACAGGCCCGCACCCGCCTCCACCAGAAAGTTTGACCCCACCACTTGAAATTGAATAATTACACATATAAAGTGAATTTTAATTCAACTACACATGTTGAGCCACATGGAGAAGAACATCATGAACCCGTTTTACTTACGTCATTTTTTGAGATTAATGGATTTCACACCGACAGAAATAGAAAGCCTGCTGAACTTGTCAATGAAACTCAAAGCCGATAAAAAAAGCGGCACCGAGGTCCGCCACCTGCAAGGTAAAAATATCGCACTCATCTTCGAAAAAGATTCGACCCGCACTCGCTGCTCTTTCGAAGTTGCTGCATACGACCAGGGAGCACAGGTCACCTATCTGGGGTCAAGCGGCAGCCAAATCGGTCATAAAGAGTCAATGAAAGATACTGCACGGGTTCTGGGCCGGATGTATGACGGTATTCAGTATCGTGGCTATGGCCAGCATCTGGTGGAAACATTGGCGGAATTTTCCGGCGTACCGGTATGGAACGGGTTGACTGATGAATTCCATCCGACCCAGTTACTGGCAGATCTGCTGACCATGCAGGAACATTTGCCGGGCAAATCTTTGTCTGGCATGAAGCTGGCCTACGTTGGGGATACCCGTAACAATATGGGGAATACCATGCTGGAAGCGGCAGCACTCACCGGGTTGGATCTGCGTCTTATTGCGCCAAAAACCTACTGGCCAGAAGCTGGACTAGTAGCCGAATGCCAGGCGGCGGCGGCCAAGACAGGTGGATCCATCACGTTGACAGAAGATGTTGCGGCCGGGGTGAAGGATGTCGATTTTATTTATACCGACGTATGGGTTTCCATGGGTGAACCGAAGGAGGTCTGGCAACAGCGCATCAACCTGTTGAAGCCCTATCAGGTCAATATGGCAATGATCGCCGCCACCGGTAATCCGCAGGTGAAATTTCTGCACTGTTTACCGGCGTTCCACGACGATCAGACCACCATCGGCAAACAGATGGCCGCGCAGTATGGCTTGCATGGTGGGATGGAAGTCACGGAGGAAGTATTTGAATCTGCGCACAGTATTGTGTTTGATCAGGCGGAAAATCGCATGCATACCATCAAAGCAGTGATGGTCGCGACATTAAGCCAGCAGTTTTAGATGGTGCATTGGCAAAAACAGCATTAACACTGCTGTTTTTGCCTTGCCATTTACATGGTATCACCATTAGAAGCGATAACTTTTTGATACCAATAGAACGACTTCTTCGGTACCCGATTTAGCTGCCCGGTACCATCGTCATGTTTATCAACATAGATAAACCCGTAGCGTTTCGCCATCTCTCCCGTTGTAAATGACACCAGATCGATACATCCCCACAGGGTATATCCCATCAGTTCCACGCCATCAATGGAGACCGCTTTTTTCATTTCCTCAATATGGGCCCGTAAATAATCAATTCGGTAATCATCATGGCAATAACCTTTCTCGTCTGGCTTATCTACGGCACCCAGCCCGTTTTCCACAATGAAAAGCGGCACTTCATAACGTTCATAAAGTGTCACCAGCGCATAACGCAAACCGACCGGGTCAATTTGCCATCCCCAGTCACTAGCTTGCAGGTAGGGATTCGGTACCGAGTGTTCAGAACTACCGTCCATGCTGGCGACGATGTCACTTTGCACATCATGTTTCACCACGTTGGACATGTAATAGCTGAAGCCGATGTAATCCACCTTACCCTCACGCAGGATCTGCTCATCCTCCGGTTCCATATGGATATGATAGCCCTTGAGCGCCCATTCTCGTTTGGCATAGCCAGGATAGTGCCCACGCGCATGTACATCCGAGAAATAGAAGCGGTCATGCATGGATTCCATCGCCAGCATCACGTCTTCGGGATGACAGGAGTATGGGTAGTACGGCACGAAGGAACACATGCAGCCTACTTTCAACTCAGGATTGATTTCATGGGCTTTTTTCACCACTAGCGCGCTGGCGACAAATTGGTGATGTACCGCCTGATACATGGCTTCCTCAGGCTTTTCCTTCACCGGGAATGTTACCCCGGAACACATCCAGCCAAAGATCTCCGCCGATACGTTCTTCTGGTTGTTGATCTCATTGAACGTCATCCAGTACTTCACTTTGTGCTTGTAACGTTCAATCACCGTGGTGGCAAAACGCACAAAACAATCCAGCGTTTTGCGACTCATCCAGCCGTCATACGCGTTCACCAGGTGCAACGGCATCTCGAAATGGCTGAGGGTCATCACTGGCTCAATCTGATATTTCAGCAGTTCATCGATCAGATCGTCATAAAACTGCAGCCCGGCTTCGCAAGGCTCGCTGTCGTCACCATTAGGGAAAATACGCGTCCAGGCAATGCTGGTGCGAAAGCATTTAAATCCCATCTCGGCGAACAACCGGATATCATCTTTGTAACGATGATAAAAATCGATCGCTTCATGGTTTGGATAATTTTCCCCTGGCACCACGCCATCCGTGATACGACGGAGCTTGCCATGCGCCCCTGCCGTCAACACATCCGCCACACTGACGCCCTTGCCCCCTTCATCCCAGCCACCTTCCAACTGGTGAGCCGCCACTGCGCCACCCCATAAAAAACCTTCCGGTAATTGGCTCATTTTCTCCACCTTTTCGTCCAAATCGCCGCCATACGGAAATGACGGCAATACACCACACACAACAAAGCGTTATTTTACTCAGTGGGTTGATTACCCGATGCCGACAACGTCGTTTCAGATGTGGTCATCTCAGCCACCAGTGTCACCGGTATTTCATCCACCGGATCATCAAACCCAACAACCATCACCATTCCAATAGTCAGCACAATTGCCACACCACATCCCACCAGTTCCCCGATAAATGACATGGGGGATGACGGGCTAATGGCATTAATGATGGTCAGGATGCCGGGCAATCCGGCATAGGCGTAGTACAGCGAGCCAAACAGGCTGGTGACCACCGCGCCTACCGCCCCGCCGATACAGCCACAGATAAATGGTTTTTTGTAACGTAGCGTCACGCCGTAGATAGCCGGTTCGGTAATGCCGAAGATAGCAGTCACTCCCGCTGACATGGCGCGGGTTTTCAATTCCCGGTTACGTGTTTTCAGGAAACACCCAAAAGCAGCAGCCATCTGTCCTACTACGGCAACCGTCTGAAATGCTTGAAATGAGTCGTGACCATTTATATCGAAATCAGCCAGGACGACGGGCGTGATCCCCCAGTGCACACCGAAGATCACGATGATCTGCCACACACCGCCGATAATGCCGGCTGCCAACGCCGGAAAAGCGTGAAACAACGCATTATAACCAAGCGCAATACCACTCGCCGCCCAGCTGGTCACCGGACCGATGGCCAGCAACGTCAGCGGAACCACAATCACAAAACAGATCAATGGGGTAAACAGAGCTCTCACCACTTCAGGTAGCCATTTCACTACCCGATGCTCCACCCATGCCAATACCCAAACCAGAAATAACGGTGGCAGCACCGAGGCGGTATAGACGGTTTTCGCCAGCGGCAATCCCAGTAGCGTTATGTGTTCACCGGCGGCGATTTTCCCAGCCAACGTGGTCCATTCAGGGTTGATCAGCGCACAACAGCACAGCACGGCGATATAGGTATTACAACGGAAATGGCGGGACGCAGTAATGGCAATAAATACCGGCAAAAACGCGAACGGCGTCCACGACATAAAATTCAGTACGCGGTAAGTACCGGTGGTAGTGAAAGTATCGGAAAACTGCGTCGCCACAATCAGCATCCCTTGCAGGATCCCGGCGGCGGCAAGAATGTAGACAATGGGAGCAAACACAGCCGACATCGTGGCGATCACGGTATCCAGTACACGACGTTTCGGCTCACTGGCAGCCCTGTGATTATCGCCAACCAGATCAGCCATATGGCGATAAACCTCATCCACATGCGTACCGATCACCACCTGAAACTGTCCACCGTTTTCCACTACGGCGATCACACCCGGCAGACGCTGGATCCTCGCCTTGGCACCGGCGGGCGTTTCTCCCAGTACCAGACGCAAGCGAGTAGCACAGCGAGAAAAATTGACGATGTTCTGCTGTCCACCTACTTCATTGAGGATGTTTTTCGCTAATGTTGCGTAATCTCTAATCCCAGCCATAGTGTCACCTTTTTGATTACTGATGATCTGTCGCCATGATAATGAAACCGGTTTCAGGCTGCCTGAAGCATCACTATTCCGCAACCGGTTTTAATTGATCCGCTACGCGATCTTTGGCGCAGATCACATCCAAAGACTTCCGGAGAGAAAAAGTATTAAAGCATCACAGCATTCACACCGGTCAGGTATCCGGTTTTTAACCGATCGGTGTCGGGTCAATAGCCAGCTATATCTGAAGGAAACGCTGCAACACAAGAAGATCAGAGACGGGGAAATGACAAAAAAGAAAGGCGCCGCAGCGCCCTAGAGGAAGATTACATCACCAGCGATGCGTCGATTTTCACCACCGCTTTACGTACATGGGCGGGTACGCCGACGGCACACAGCGGCTTATGCACTTCGCCCGGGAAGAACACCACAAAATCACCGGATTGCATAACAAACTGCTTTTCCTGTTCACCGGCTGGCAAAAACGCGATGTCTTTATCCGCTAGCCAGTCCACATCTGGCTTACCCGCAGGCAGGTTGCTGAAGGTCATTCCTTCGGTACCATTCAGAATGATCTGGATATCAAGATATTTACCATGATATTCCGCCCGGCGATTTTCCAGCACATCGGTACTGTCATTCGAAACCAGGACAAACACCTTGTTGCCATCAATGTCGTGTTTGCCAAGCGGCGTATCAGCATTGATATGCTGTTTCACATACTCAATAGCCTCACGCAATTCCAATGGCAGATAAGGAACCAGTTCAAGATGATGAATATTGCCGGTAATCATGGTCATTCCTCGATAAAATGAAACGATACTTTACGGCATTTATACTCCTCCTCCGTTTCAGCCGCCAGCCGGCCACGGCCAAAAAGTGACGAGACTGCCATTTTAATTTCAGACACAAACCACGCCGCCCAGCATTGGCGAGCGTACCTATCGCAATCGATTGCCATGCACGAAAAATCGCGTTTTCCGCTTGAATTAGCGTTCCCTGCGCGTATAATTTCGGACAATTTGCCGGGAGGGGACATGTTTAACGCTGCTGTTTTTGTGGGTCATCAACCGCAACTGCCATCCGGCAGCCAGCCGGCGTTTTTCCTTCCGTTGCCTTACCGATTGTTGAAAAAAACCCCTCGTTGAAGGGGTTTTTTTTTTGCCTGTCGCAGGCGGCAAAAATTTCTGTTTACCATGCCTAACTGTGGGGAGAATAACCAAATGGTCAATCCGCTTTATAAAAGACACATCATCTCGATTAATGATCTCAGCCGGGACGATCTGGAACTGACGCTGAAAGTGGCCGCCAGCCTGAAAGCCAACCCGCAACCGGAGCTGTTAAAACATAAAGTGATTGCCAGTTGCTTCTTTGAAGCATCAACCCGCACCCGCCTGTCATTTGAAACTGCCATGCACCGTTTGGGCGCGTCCGTGGTCGGCTTCGCCGACAGCAGCAATACCTCGTTAGGCAAAAAAGGGGAAACGCTGGCGGATACCATTTCGGTCATCAGTAACTACGTGGATGCCATTGTGATGCGTCATCCACAAGAAGGCGCCGCGCGACTGGCAAGTCAGTTTTCCAACGGCATACCGGTACTCAACGCGGGCGACGGTGCCAATCAGCACCCGTCTCAGACCCTGCTCGACCTGTTCACCATTCAGGAAACCCAGGGCCGTCTGAACAGTATCAATATCGCCATGGTCGGTGACCTGAAATACGGGCGCACCGTGCATTCGCTGACTCAGGCGCTGGCCAAATTTGATGGCAACCGTTTCTACTTCATCGCCCCTGGAGCACTGGCGATGCCGGACTACATCCTACAGATGCTGGAAGAAAAAAATATCGCCTACAGCTTGCATGACAGCATTGAAGAAGTCGTGCCACAGGTGGATATTCTTTACATGACCCGAGTGCAGAAAGAACGGCTGGATCCGTCTGAATATATCAACATCAAATCACAGTTCATTCTGCGCGCGGCCGACCTCGCCAATGCCCGCGATAATCTGAAAGTACTGCATCCGCTGCCGCGTATTGACGAAATCACCACCGATGTTGACAGTACACCTTACGCCCATTATTTCCAGCAGACCGGTAACGGTATCTATGCGCGCCAAGCCCTGTTGGCATTGGTTTTAAACAGCGAACTGGTTCTGTAAAGGAGGAGCACAAGAATGACTCATGATAATAAATTACAGGTAGAAGCCATCAAACGCGGTACGGTGATCGACCACATTCCGGCTCAGGTCGGCTTCAAACTGCTGACACTGTTTAAACTGACCGCCACCGATCAGCGTATTACCATCGGCCTCAACCTGCCGTCCAACGAGCTGGGACGCAAAGATCTGATCAAGATCGAGAATATTTTCCTTACTGAAGAGCAGGCCGACCAGTTGGCAATATATGCGCCGCAAGCGACCGTCAACCAGATCGATAATTACGATGTGGTGCGTAAGTTACATCCACAACTTCCGGATCATATTGATGGCGTACTGACCTGCCCCAACAGCAACTGTATCAGTCGCAGCGAACCGGTCAGTTCTTCATTCAGTGTGAAACAGCACAGTGACGGTGGTGATGTACAGTTGAAATGCAAATACTGTGAGAAGGAATTCGAACGTCAGGCGGTACTGAACAGCCATTAAGTTAGCGAGCAAGCAATACCAGAAATATCAGAAAGGTATTGCTTTGCCTGACGGCTCACGAGGTAGAATGGCGTGGTACCCGGCTTTTTGGAAAAAAAGCGTTCGCGTTCATTCAGACTTAATCAGGAGAAAATATGTCACGCATTATCAGTACGGAACAGGCTCCAGCAGCGATTGGCCCTTACGTTCAGGGTGTTGACCTCGGCAGCATGATATTCACGTCCGGTCAGATTCCGGTAGACCCGAAAACCGGTCTGGTATCCGACGACATATCCGCGCAAGCGCGTCAATCACTGGAAAACGTCAAGGCGATTGTGGAAGCTGCCGGTCTGAAAGTGTCTGATATCGTTAAAACTACCGTATTTGTAAAAGATCTTAACGATTTCGCCACGGTTAACGCCACCTATGAGGCCTTCTTTACCGAACATAATGCGCCGTTCCCGGCCCGTTCCTGTGTAGAAGTCGCTCGTCTGCCAAAAGACGTGAAAATAGAAATAGAAGCCATCGCTGTGCGTGGCTAATTTGTCTCGCATCACAGGGGCAGCGGCACGCCTCGTGCGTTCCGACCCCGGCCAACCCTTCCCCTTCACAAGGGGAAGGCAGCAGCCCCCCCGATTACATGCCGATGTCACGCGTTCCCCAGTCAAGTCGGCAGTCGAATAACACTAAATTCGGGTAGGCTCATCAGCTCATCCTCATTCGGTGCACTCATTGCCCTCTTCGCACTATCAGCGCCGTCTATTCCCACCGGACAACACCACTATGGCGCAGTGATCGCCGTACCGGCACCAATCAGGTGCAAAAATACCCTGTCCTCAGCGATAAGTACGTCATTTGCCACGCTGGCATGCTTTCTGCATTTCAGTTGTATCTTCATCAAGCGTGATGCCAGAGGATGACAATGATAAAAATAACGCTTCCAACCACGCCTTACTACGATGAGATGCTCACCGCAGAAGGCACACAACGCCAGCAATACGACGCGTACTGGCAATGGCTGCAACAAACCGACCAACAGGCCATCAAGCAGAAAAAGGAGCAAGCAGAACTGCTGTTTCATCGGGTCGGCATTACGTTCAATGTCTATGGCGAAGAGGGCGGGACCGAGCGCCTGATTCCTTTCGACAGCGTCCCGCGCATTATTCCCGCCCATGAATGGCGCATGCTCGATCGTGGCATCCGCCAGCGGGTCAAAGCGCTCAATGCCTTTCTGTACGATATCTATCACCAGCAGCATATTCTCAGGGCGGGTATTATTCCTGCCGAGCAAGTGTTGGCTAACGATCAGTACCAACCCTGCATGCAGGGCGTGGATTTGCACAACAACATCTATGCCCATATCACCGGTATCGACATGGTGCGCAACAGCGACGGTCATTATTACGTGCTGGAAGATAATTTACGCACGCCGTCCGGGGTGTCTTACATGCTGGAAAACCGCAAGATGATGATGCGGTTGTATCCGGATCTGTTTGCCAGGCAACATATTGCACCGGTAGAGCGTTATCCCAGCTATCTGCTGCAAACCTTGCGTGAAAGCACGCCGGTGGACGATCCAACCGTCGTGGTGATGACTCCGGGGCGTTTTAACAGCGCCTATTTTGAGCACAGTTTTCTGGCCCAGCAGATGGGCGTTGAGCTGGTGGAGAGCGCCGATCTGTTCGTGAAAGAAGGCGCAGTCTATATGCGCACCACCGAAGGCCCTTGTCAGGTGGATGTCATCTATCGCCGCATCGACGATGACTTCCTCGACCCGCTGGCATTCCGCACCGATTCAATGCTCGGCGTGCCGGGTTTGCTGTCGGTGTATCGCACCGGTGGCGTGGTGCTGGCCAATGCCATCGGCACCGGCGTGGCTGATGACAAATCCATCTATCCGTATGTACCGGAGATGATCCGTTTTTACCTATCTGAAGAACCAATTCTGGGCAATATTCCTACCTGGCAGTGCCGCAACGCTGAAGATTTACGCTATGTCCTCGATAATCTGGCCAGCATGGTGGTGAAGGAAGTCCATGGCGCTGGCGGTTACGGCATGCTGGTTGGTCCCTGCGCCACGCATCAGCAAATAGAAGACTTCCGGCTACGGTTGCTGGCCAACCCGCACCACTACATTGCCCAGGAAACGTTGGCGCTTTCCACCTGCCCCACTTTTGTAGATGAAGGACTGGCTCCACGCCATATCGACCTGCGGCCATTCGCGCTCTCCGGCGAGGAGATCCGGTTGATCCCCGGAGGGTTGACTCGTGTCGCACTGACGGAAGGCTCGCTGGTGGTGAACTCCTCACAAGGTGGTGGTACCAAAGATACCTGGGTCATGGAGGAGGACGAATCATGCTAAGCCGTACAGCCAGTGAACTGTATTGGATGGCCCGTTATCTGGAACGAGCCGAGAGTTTCGCCCGCGTACTGGATGTGACTTACAAGCTATCCATGATGCCGCGCCACAGCCAGCAGCAACGCGATCTGGCGTTACCGCTGAATCTGACCCATACCCATGAGCTGTTTCAGCAGCATTACACCCGGTTTTCCATGGATAATCTGCTGAACTTTTTTGCTCTCGACAGCCATAACCCCAGCAGCATTTACAGTTGCATCGAAATGGCCTGGAACAACGCCCACGCGGTGCGCGGTAGCCTGTCGTCTGAAGTGTGGGAATGCATTAACACCACCCGCATTGATATTCGCCATCTGCGTCATCAGGGCGTAGATAAAATCGGCATAGACGCCTTCTTTGACTGGGTGAAAGAGCGTGCCCACCTATTCCGCGGCGCCATGTTCGGCACATTACTGCGTAACGACGCGCAGTGCTTTATCCGCCTCGGTACACTGATTGAACGTGCTTATGCCACCGCGCAACTGCTCAGCATCAAAGATCAGCAATTGAATAACGATCCCGATCCGGTACGGGAATATTACCGGTTAGATACGCTGCTGAGGGCCGTGAGCGCTCGTGAAGCCTACAACAGCATCTATCGCCAGCCGGTCAGCCGAGAAACCGTGACCGAACTACTGGTACTGCGTAACGACGTGCCGCGATCATTGCGAGCCTGCGTCAGCGATCTGGTTCAGCAGTTGGAAGCCATCGGCAGTGAACGCGCCCGGGTTCCCCAACGCCTTGCCCACCAGTTGAACGTAGCGCTGCGTTTCAGCACGCTGGACGACATCATGGCGGAAGATCTGCAAACTTATCTGAATAATTTTCTCAGTAATATCAACGAGATGGCGGACAGTATTCGTCATACCTATCTGGAGGCGTTATGAAGCTTACCATCAATCACCTGACCCACTATCGCTATGATGAAGAAGTGAAGTTCAGCACCCAGTACCTACGTCTGACACCGCAGAACACCGCCTATCAGCAGATAAAGGAGTGGAAACTGACACTCCCCGTCTCCGCTGTCGCTACCACCGATGCCTATGGCAACGTGCTACATGTACTGACACTCGATCATCCACACCATGACATCACGATTCATGCTCAAGGTGTAGTGGAAATCGCCGATAGCAGAGAAGATGCCTACGCTGGCGGAGAAACGGATTCGCTCTCGCCATTGGTATTCCTGCGCACCACGCCACTGACGGAGGCCAACGGCACTATCCGTGCGTTTGCGCAGCGTTACTATCGCCCACAGGCAGCGGAAGAAAGCCTGCATCAACTGATGGCGGAATTACAGTTGAAAATGCCGTATACTCCTGGCGCCACGCAGGTGCATGACACCGCGGCAAGCGCCTTTGCCATGCAAAAAGGGGTTTGTCAGGATCATACCCATGTTTTTCTGGCCTGCTGTCGCAGCCTGCATATTCCCGCCCGCTATGTGAGCGGTTATGTATACAGTCAGGATACTCAGCACGTGGCGATGCACGCCTGGGCAGAAGTGTGGTTGAATGAACGCTGGCACAGCTTTGATATCACCAATAACACCTGCCAGCTCCATCAACATCTGCGGCTGGCCATTGGTATGGATTATCTGGATGCCTGCCCGGTACGCGGTACGCGACTCGGCGGCGGTTATGAAGAGATGTTTTCCGAAGCTGAGGTCCGGCTGTTTGAGCGACAGCAACAGGTACAGCAGCAATAGTCATCGTTAACGAAAAGGTACTCTATGACCTACTGTGTGGCCATGCATCTGTCGGACGGTTTGGTATTTGCATCAGATTCTCGCACTAATGCGGGCGTTGATCACATCGCGACATTCAAGAAACTTCATGTTTTTCATAATGAAAATGAACGTGTGCTGGTGATTCAATGCGCAGGCAATCTGGCCACGACACAGAGTATCCTCAGTTTGCTTCATGTTCGTATCCAGACACAACATACGCCGAACCTGATGCAGGTCGCTTCCCTCTATGATGCCGCCATGCTGGTGGGGGAAACCATACGTGAAGTAATCCACCGTGATAGCCAGTCCCAGCAAAGTGGCAGCACCACCAATTTCGGTTGTAACCTGTTACTGGGCGGGCAGATTGGCGATGAGCAACCGCGCCTGTTCCATATCTATCCGGAAGGCAACTTTATTGAGTCCACCCACGACACACCCTATTTTCAGATTGGCGAAAGCAAATATGGCAAACCGATTATCGACCGGGTGCTGCGTGTCGACACGCCACTAGAGCAAGCGATGTGCTGCGCACTGATTTCCATTGATTCCACCCTGCGCAGCAATTTGTCGGTGGGTATGCCGCTAGACGTGATGATTTACCGGAACGGCAGCTTTAACATTGGCGAACAACAACGCATTACGGAAAATGATCCTTACTTTGCCTCCATCCGCAAAGCCTGGTCGGAAGGATTACAGGACACCTTCCGCCAGTTGCCACCGTTTCCGCATCAGCGCAATTGATATCGCGCCCAACGTAGTCTTACTGACTGGCGGTCATCACGTCCTGTAGCCAACCACAGCGCATTTCCGGCACCGCCACCAGCAATTGCCGGGTGTAGTCATCCAACGGTGGTGCCAGGGTTTCGACAACCGGCCCCTGGCGGATAATGCGTCCGTGACGCAACACCGCCACGCTGTCCGCCACTTCCCGTACCACATGCAGATCGTGGGTGATAAACAGGTAGGATACGCCGGTTTCTTGCTGAATCTGGCGCAACAGTGCCAGCACGTCACGCGCCACCAGCGGATCCAGCGCCGACGTTGGCTCATCGCAGATAATCAATTCCGGCTGGGCGGCCAGCGCCCGAGCAATGCACACCCGCTGCTTCTGTCCACCGGACAGCGACGTCGGGTAGCGTGCCGCCAGTTCAGCTGTTAGCCCGACCTGATGTAATAAATCCCGTACGCGTTCACCCCGCTGTGCCGCGGAAAAGTCGCTCAGACATACCATCGCCCGTTCAATTTGTGTTCCCACCGGCAGACGCGGGTTTAAAGCAGTGTCTGGATGCTGATGAATCATCTGTATCGACCGCAACTGCTGACGGGTACGCTGCGCCAACTTCGGTGACAAGCGTTCCTCTTTCAGGTGGATCTCCCCGGCACTCGGTGGCAATAAACCACATACCGTGCGCCCAAGGGTTGATTTACCCGACCCGGACTCACCAATGACCGCCAGCGTACGGCCACGCGTCAGTTGCAGAGAAACAGCTTCCAACACCGGTTGCTGCTGATAATGAGCACTGATACCACGGATATCCAACAACACATCATTCAGCGGTGGCAGTGGGATTTTCTGCTCACTTTTAGCTTGTAATAATTGGCGGGTATAGTCTTCGGTGGGATGTGCCAATAACTGCGCGGTTGTCGCGGTTTCCACTTGACGACCATGCCGCAGCACCATAATCCGATGACTGATCTGCGCCACAACAGCCAGATCATGGCTGATATAAAGCGCCGCGACACCGGTCAGGCGAATGATGTCGTCAATCGCTTTCAGCACGCCAAGCTGGGTGGTAACATCCAGCGCAGTGGTCGGTTCATCGAAAATAATCAGATCCGGTCCGGCACACATCGCCATCGCGATCATCGCCCGCTGTAGCTGACCACCGGAAACCTGATGCGGATAACGTTGAAAAAACACCGCCGGCTCAGGCAGCGACAACTGACTAAACAGTGTTAACGCCTGTACCGTCGCCTGTTGGCGCGACATCACGCCATGACGTACCGCCGCCTCAATCACCTGTTCGCCAATTTTACGCGCCGGGTTAAACGCAGCACTGGCCGACTGCGCGACATAGGCGATGCGCTGACCACGCACCTTACGCAGTTGGCGTTCGGAAAGTGTCGCCAGATCGGTATCCTGAAACCAGATTTTCCCCTGTCGGATACGCATTCCATAACGGCAATGACCGAGGATCGCCTGTCCGATAGTGGACTTGCCCGCACCCGATTCCCCAATCAATCCCAGCACTTCACCCTTCTTCAGCGTGAACGAGATATCTTCCACCAGCGTACAATCCCCGGCGATCACTTGAAGCTGTTCCACGCGCAATAACTCAGCCATTTTTGCCTCCATGCCAATTACGGCCATCACGGCTTAATAGCCAGTCCGCCACCACGTTCAGTGATACCGCCAGCAGGGCAATCGCCGCGCCGGGCACCAGTGCCGCCCACACGCCAAACAGGATGCCATCTTTATTATCCCGCGCCAGACCGCCCCAGTCTGCCGTCGGTGGCTGAATGCCCATGCCCAGAAACGATAGCGCCGACAGAAACAGCAAAATGAAGATAAAACGCAGAGCAAACTCCGCCACCAGCGTAGTCAAGGCGTTAGGCAGAATTTCGCGCCACAGAATCCAGCGCATTGATTCGCCACGCATCCGCGCGACCTCGATAAACTCCTGCGTGGCAATATCCACCGCCAGAGAACGCGACACCCGTAACACGCGAGTCGCTTCCAGCACACCCAGTACCAGAATGATGATAGCGGTATTTTTCGGTAACATCGCCAACACCACCAACGCAAAAATCAAGGTGGGAATCGCCATCAGCACATCATTCACGCGGGAAATCAACTGATCAACCCAGCCGCCACAAACGCCGGCCAGAAAACCCAGCGATGTCCCGAGCAGAAACGCCAGCGCCGCCGCCAGCGCCGTCACGGACAGCGAGGTGCGGGTACCCCAGATAAGGCGGGAGAACAGATCGCGCCCCAGATTATCCGTGCCCATCCAGGCATTCCCCATCGGCCCCAGCCAGGCGCCGCCAATGATCTTATCGGCCGGATACGGGGCAATCCAGGGGGCCAGTAGCGCGACACAAATAAAGATGCCCAGCGCCAGGAGGCCGAGCACCACGGAAGGTTTCAGAGGAGGCATTCGGTATTATCCATTACGGTCGATATAACTCTTGTTTGCAGTGTTACGGCTCACGATACAAGGTGAGATTTACTGTCGAGCATGACGTAAACGCGGGTTCGCTATCAACGCCACCACATCCGCCAACAGATTAAGCAAGATATAAATCGCGGCCAGCACCAGCGCACAGCTTTGAATGACCGGCACATCGCGCTTACTGATGCTGTCCACCATATACTGCCCCAGCCCTGGATACACAAACACATTTTCGACAATCACTACGCCGACCATCAGGTAAGCCAGGTTCAGCACGATAACGTTAATGATTGGCCCCCAGGCATTGGGCAGCACGTGACGCAGTAGAATACCGGAAGGCGAGATCCCTTTCAGCAATGCGGTATCAACATACGCCGCATTTTGTGCATTGATCAGCGCCGCACGGGTCATGTTACTCATATGCCCCAGCACCGCCAGTACCAGCGTAAAACAGGGCAAGGCAATGGCCGTCAGCCGTGACGACAAGGACATATCGTCGCTAATACTGCTATTGCTCGGTAACCAGGACAGCATGATGGAAAAAATCAGTATCAGCAGATAACCGGAGAAAAACTCCGGCAACGCCACCGCCGTACGGGTGAACATACTCAGGAGTTGATCCAGCCAACTGTCCTGATAACGCACGGAAAGAAAGCCAATCAGCAATGCCAGCGGCACAGCAATGGCGGCAGTACAACCGGCCAAAAACAGTGTATTCCCCAGACGATAGGCCAGCACTGGCGCAATACTTTGGCGGCTGGTAAAACTGTGACCAAAGTCACCACTGACGACTCCGCCCAACCAGGAGAGATAACGCGAGATCGCAGGTTGATCCAATCCCAGTTGCAGATTCAGCGCTTTCACGGCTTGCGGCGTGGCGGTCTGCCCCAAAATGGCGGTGGCGGCGTTGCCCGGCAACAGTTGAATACCAGCAAAAATCAGCATCGATACCACCACAAGCATCACCATCCCCGCCAGCAGACGACGGCCAATCATCGTCAGCAGCGGGAAACGGGTTCCTAATCGATTACATACTGTCACGTTGCTCTTACCTATACTCAGGCCAGCCACACTTTTTCTGCTGCGCGATTGCCGCTCAGCGGGAAGCCCGGAATAGCCGTCAGTCCTTGCACTTTATTGCTACAGGCATCAAGCGCATCCGCATACAGCGGGATGATTTCGCTGCCTTTTTCCACCAGCATCACCTGGATATCGTGATACATCTGGCGACGCTTATCTTCATTCAGTTCACCACGCGCGGATGCTACCAGCTGGTCAAACGCCGCGTTCTTCCAGGCCGATTCATTCCACGGTGCCTGGCTAGTGAACACCAGCGACAGCAAAGCATCCGCCGTCGGGCGCATCGACCAGTTGGAAGACACGAAAGGTTTCTTCATCCAGACATTGTCCCAGAACGCATCATCCGGCACACGTTCCACCTGTAATGGAATACCCGCGCGCTGTGCGGAAGCCTGGTACAACTGCCCGGCATCCACCGCGCCGGGGAAACCGGCATCTGCCACCGACAACACCAACGGGCCGCTGAAACCGGCTTTCTGCCAATGCCATTTGGCTTTTTCCGGGTCATATGGGCGCTGCGGAATATCTTTGGCGAAATAACGGTTGGATGGAAAAATCGGGTTATCGTTGGCGACGCTGGCATAACCGCCTAATACGGTATCAATCATCTGTTGCCGATCGATGGCATATTTCAGCGCCAGACGACCATCCAGCGAAGTGAACGGCGCCACATTGCCCAAACCGGGGAAAGTGAAAATCTGACTGTCACGGGAACGCAACAGTTTCAGGTTCGGCATGTGCTCAATACGGCTTACGATGCGTGGATTCACGCGGTTGACTATATGCGCCGAACCACTCACCAACGCGGCGACGCGGGCGGTAGAGTCGTTCATCGCCAGCGTTTCCACCGAATCAACATGGCCGCGTTCGCTGTTCCAGTAATTCGGGTTACGTTTCACCAGGGTGCGTACACCCGGCTGGAAGCTTTCCAGAATAAAGGCACCCGTCCCGATCCCTTTATCAAAAGATTCGTTTTCCGGTGTAATGGCAAAATGGACATCACTCAGCAGAGAGACAAATTCCACGTTGGGTTCATTCAAGAGGATGGTGACTTCGTGGCTGTCAGTGGCTTCCATCGATGTTACCGGTGTCAGATAGCCTTTCACGGACGAACTGGATTTTTCACCACGATGATGGTTAAGGGAATAAATAACGTCTTTTGCCGTCAGTGTCCGGCCATCATGGAACTGTACACCTTTGCGCAATGTGAGGATCCAGCGACGGCCCCCATCAGCATTGGACCAGGACTCGGCCAGCGATGGCGTGAGTTCGCCTTTCTCATTCAGCTCCACCAGGTTATTAAACAACTGGGAACCGACAAAATACATATAGGTTTCAAACCAGAAAGCCGGATCGAGACGGTCAGTACTGGAGGCATTATCTACGCCGACGATCAGATGGCCGCCTTTCTTCGGCTTATCATTGGATGGTGCAGCAACCGCATGGCCCAGTGGCCAGCCCGCCATCGCAGCAGTAACGGAAACGGCGCAGGCGCCTTTGATAAAATGACGACGATTCATGGTGTTGTGTTTCCTTTATTATCTCATCCTGGTGGGATGTCTGTTTATTATATTTATACGTCAGGTGATGACATTCAGCGCGGCAGCGACTGCGCCAGACGAGCGATGTGTTCTGGCCCGATGCCACAGCAGCCCCCGACCAACGTCGCACCCTGGGCAACCCACTCGGTCGCCCATTGCAGGTAGCCTTCCGGGTGCGTATCGACACGCAGGCGGCTTAATCCTTCATTGGCGCCACGGTGATTATCTTCCGGTTCAAACGCATTAGCATACACACCAATACCGATAGTGGATTGCTGTTGGCGTAACGCCGTACTGGCCTGAGCGACTGCCGGAGCCATCACTTCCGGACGGCTGCAATTGAACAGTAAATTGGCGGCACCCAGTTTAATGGCGGTTTCTGCCGCGGCGGTAACGGTTTCACCAGAACGCAATCGGGCATGGCCTTGCTCGTCAAGGTCATCCTGCAAGGTGAAAGAAATCCACAATTCACGCTGATCATCGCCCAACAGTTCACGCACCAGCGCCACTTCCGCCAGCGAACTCTGGGTTTCAGCCAGCCATACGTCAATATAAGGGGTCAGTGCGTCGATCAATACCCGCAGAATTGGCGTCGCCGCTTCAGCATCAAACAAATCCGGACGATAAGACCCCAGTACCGGCGGCAGTGAACCGGCAACCCGTACCGGATGTGGGGCGGCATCGGCGGCCTGACGAGCCAGTTGTCCCGCCAGCGCGGCCAGTTCGTGACCGCGGGCCTGAAAAACCGCGTCACCGATATGAAAAGGCACGACGGCATAGCTATTAGTAGTGATGACCTGTGCTCCGGCGGCGATAAAGCTGTCATGTACCTGACGCACATGCTGTGGTGATTCCATCAGTGCCAGCGCCGACCACTCCGGTTGACGAAACGGCGCACCGATACGGGCCAGTTCACGCCCCATTCCACCATCCAGAATCAGTACATTTTCTGCCATCGTCATTTTCCTTAGTAAATGAACCTGAAAAAGATATCCTGCCACCTTACAAAAAATACATCTGGATGTCTAGATGCCTTGATAGCCAAAAATGTGACATGCTGTAATCCCTTATCCATCAGGGATATCCAGCGCCAAACGCCACTTTGCCTACTATTTGTACAAGGCTGCATTATCTACTACATCTGCTTTTCTTTGCTCTACATCAATTAAGCAGCAATAAAAGCGTGAACATTACTACGCATATTCAATATATAGTGTCTATCCTATTAACAGAGCCCATATGTAGTGTTTATCCACAAAAGCATCCACAGACCCTTAATACCTTTTGCTAGCGGCAGTTCTCGCCTGTGGATAACATGAACAGAGGAAAAAAACGTGAAACCAGTAGTGATTAAACGGGATGGTTGCCAGGTTCCCTTTGATGAAAACCGTATCAGAGAAGCGGTGGAACGTGCAGCCCACGCCGCCGGTGTGAATGATGCGGATTACTGTGCAACCGTCGCCTGTGCAGTCGCTCAACAAATGCAGGGAAAAGCCAAGGTTGAGATTGGTGAAATCCAGAACGTAGTGGAAAACCTGTTGATGTCAGGTAACTACAAACAACTGGCCCGTACCTATATCGAGTACCGTCATGACCGTGATGTCGCACGTGAACGACAGGGGCGACTAAATCAGGAAATCCGTGGTTTGGTCGAGCAAAGCAACGTCGCACTGCTCAACGAAAACGCCAATAAAGACAGTAAGGTGATCCCGACCCAACGCGATCTACTGGCCGGAATTGTCGCTAAACACTACGCCAAACAGCACATTCTGCCGCGTGACGTCGTGCTGGCGCACGAACGCGGTGAAATTCACTATCACGATCTGGATTATTCGCCGTTCTTCCCAATGTTCAACTGCATGCTGATCGACCTGAACGGTATGCTGACCAAAGGCTTCAAAATGGGGAACGCGGAAATCGAGCCGCCTAAATCGATTTCTACCGCTACTGCCGTCACGGCGCAAATCATCGCCCAGGTCGCCAGCCACATCTATGGCGGCACGACTATTAACCGTATTGATGAAATACTGGCGCCATTTGTCACGTCCAGCCATAAAAAACATCAGGACGTTGCCAAAGCGTGGAATATTCCCAACGCCGAAGAGTATGCCCGCAACCGGACGGAAAAAGAGTGCTACGACGCATTCCAGTCACTGGAATACGAGGTCAATACCTTACATACCGCCAATGGCCAGACACCGTTTGTTACCTTCGGTTTCGGGCTGGGCACCAGTTGGCAATCCCGGTTGATTCAGCAATCCATTCTGCGCAACCGTATCGCCGGTCTGGGTAAAAACCGCAAAACCGCCGTGTTCCCGAAACTGGTGTTTGCCATCCGTAAAGGGCTCAATCATAAGCCGGGCGACCCAAATTATGATGTCAAACAACTGGCGCTGGAGTGTGCCAGCAAACGTATGTACCCGGATATTCTGAATTACGATCAGGTTGTGGAAGTCACCGGCTCGTTCAAAACCCCGATGGGCTGTCGCAGCTTCCTCGGCGTGTATGAAGAAAATGGCCAGCAAATCCACGACGGCCGTAACAACCTCGGTGTTATCAGCCTTAATCTGCCGCGTATCGCACTGGAAGCCCACCGGGATGAAGCCCGTTTCTGGCAGTTGCTTGACCAACGTTTGCTGCTGGCGAAAAAAGCCCTGATGACCCGAATCGCCCGACTGGAAAATGTCAAGGCACGGGTTGCACCGATCCTGTATATGGAAGGTGCTTGCGGCGTACGCCTGAAAGCGGACGACAACATCGCCGATATCTTCAAAAATGGCCGAGCCTCCATCTCGCTGGGTTACATCGGGGTGCATGAAACCATCAATGCCCTGTTCGGCAATGAAGTTCATGTGTTCGACAACGATATGCTGCGAGAAAAAGCCGTGGCTATCGTTGCCCGTCTGAAAGCTGCCACCGACAGCTGGAAAGAAGAAACCGGCTACGGTTTTAGTCTGTACAGTACGCCAAGCGAAAACCTGTGCGACCGCTTCTGCCGTCTGGATACCGCTGAATTTGGCGTTGTGCCCGGCGTTACCGACAAAGGCTACTACACCAATAGCTTCCATCTGGATGTGGAAAAGAAGGTTAACCCCTATGAAAAAATCGACTTTGAAGCGCCTTATCCGCCGCTGACGAATGGTGGCTTCATCTGTTACGGTGAATATCCTAACCTGCAACACAATCTGAAAGCGCTGGAGGATGTGTGGGATTACAGTTATACCCACGTGCCTTATTACGGCACCAACACGCCAATTGATGAATGCTACGAGTGTGGTTACACCGGCGAGTTTGATTGTACCAGCAAGGGTTTCACCTGCCCGAAATGTGGTAACCACGACCCTGCGCGCGTATCGGTAATCCGCCGGGTATGCGGCTATCTGGGCAGCCCGGATGCCCGGCCGTTTAACGCCGGCAAGCAAGAAGAAGTTAAACGCCGGGTGAAACATCTGAACAATGGGCAGTTGGGTTAACGGGGGATTCATTATCTCAGTGGTCGGGCGCGCCGTCGACTGACCACACCCCGGATATCATCCCCGCGCAAGCGGGGATCCATGCCAAGTCCCCATATCCGACGCCGATGGATCCCTGTTCGCACTGGCATGAAAACAGACACAACACATCCACTCATGGCCGTGATATAGCGGCCCTTTATACGGTACAACGTCGTGAACTATCACCAGTATTACCCCGTTGATGTAGTCAATGGTCCCGGTACACGCTGTACGCTGTTTGTTGCCGGATGTGAGCACCAATGCCCCGGCTGCTACAATAAAAGCACCTGGCGGCTGAACTCCGGGAATCCGTTCACCCAGGAAATACAAGACCGCATTATCGCCGACCTACAGGATACCGTCATCCCCCGTCAAGGCATTTCCCTTTCAGGTGGCGACCCGCTGCATCCACAGAACGTGCCAGCCATTCTGCAACTGGTACAGCGTATCCGGGCCGAATGTCCGGGTAAAGATATCTGGGTGTGGACCGGTTATGTACTGGCAGAACTGACGCCGGAACAGCGTCAGGTAGTCGATTTAATCAACGTGCTGGTGGATGGCAAATTTGTACAGGATTTAAAAGACCCATCACTTATCTGGCACGGCAGCAGCAATCAGGTGATCCATCATCTGCGTTAAGCCATTATGGTTGGGCCAATCGCTGCAACTGTTGTGACGTCAATACCGATACGTTTTCGGGCTCTGGCGGCGAAAAGGCCTGATTCAGCAATGCCTGAGCCACGGTTTTTCCTTCAATTGCCCGCCAGCCAGGCAGGTACTTGAACAGCGGGGCTGAGAGTGACTCCAGCCAGCGCCGTTGTGGCCGTAGTCCCAGCAACATCGAAGGACGCGCCAACGTTAAACGCGGCCAATCTTGCTGTATCAATGCCTGTTCAGTTTCACCTTTTACCCGCGAATAGAAAAATGGCGACGACAGGTCAGCACTCATCGCGCTGACTGCCAGCAGATGGCTGGCGCCCAATCGCCGCGCAACACCGGCGCATTCCACTACCAATGAATAATCCACTGCGCGAAACGCCTGCCGACTGCCAGCCTGTTTACGGGTAGTGCCCAGACAACAAAAGGCGATATCCACCGGCTCCGTCAGTTGGGAAAGCGCCATCGGCAAATTAACCGCACATGGATTCACCACCTTTACGGCAGGCGATAAAGGATGACGAGTCGGTGCATAAATCACCTCGACACGCGCATCCATCATCAATAAGCGCAGCAGTTCACCACCGACCAGCCCTGTTGCGCCAAGCAGCAGAATCCGACTCATACAGCTCCATTAACCAGAAACTAATGTGGCAGGGCCATTTCGCGCCGTTGCCAGAGATGCTTTTTCCCAAAGCCCAGTGCGTTGTCAGTCATTTTCATTTCGTTTAGCGACAATTTCCAAACAGGTGCATTACTTCCACGAGAAATAGGGAACCGCGTATTGTAGCGACTACGTGCATCAGCGCCTTCCTGACCTTCTAACAAGGCTATTTCCCCTAAAAATTGCACACCTTTAATCAGCAGTACACTCTTGGGTTGGCCATTAACCGTACCCGCCACCCGAGGATGCCTCAGCATCATTTCACCGTGTCTGGTATTCGCTTCCGTCATCAGATAAAACGCCACCTGACGTTCATCAAACGTATAAAAACAGTTGGCGCACCACAAATCATCACCACTGCCGACACACAACGTCAACACATGCAGTTTTTTAAGATAACGAGAAATCACTCCCAGAATATTGTCTGCTTCCACGGTCCCTCCCCGGCTCAACAACATCAGTCCACTGTTAGTGCTACGGTAATCAGTATTGCGATCGGAACTGCACATCATGCCACTTTCTGAACGAAATAAAGACCGTCAAAGCAAATTAACGTGCTCCATAACCGATAAAGAATGGAAAATACGGTAACTATTTATTACAAAAATAAAGCTATTGTCCCTGCGGGGTACAGGAGACGACATCACACTGACAGAGGATCCAGTTTATCCCCACTGGTGCGGGGAACACAGCCTTCCGTTATCTATCGTATGGCCCGGGATCGGTTTATCCCCGCGGGTGCGGGGAACACTGGGGCATCTCATGGTGCTGCGTGATGCTGTACGGTTTATCCCCGCGGGTGCGGGGAACACGAAAAAGCGGGGCGCACCCTTTCAGCACAGGGCGGTTTATCCCCGCGGGTGCGGGGAACACTTGCTGCACCCATATATATCATAACCTTGCCGCGGTTTATCCCCGCGGGTGCGGGGAACACGGTCAGAGTGACCATCACCTCATCCAGCGCAACGGTTTATCCCCGCGGGTGCGGGGAACACATCCGTGGTTCCACACCAACCATCTAATTGTACGGTTTATCCCCGCGGGTGCGGGGAACACTGTCAAAACTAACTGAAACGATTAATAAAGGCCGGTTTATCCCCGCGGGTGCGGGGAACACAGAGATTCCACAGATTGCAGCTATCGTCCCATCGGTTTATCCCCGCGGGTGCGGGGAACACGTTTGGCATTTCAAATTCCATCACAATCCCACCGGTTTATCCCCGCGGGTGCGGGGAACACCCCTGATATGAATTTAAATCCAGAGTTTCAGCCGGTTTATCCCCGCGGGTGCGGGGAACACACGTTAATGGTGCCATCAGAGAACCCTTTCAACGCTTTTATCCCCGCGGGTGCGGGGAACACATACGACTATCAATTGTGTCACCGAAGTTTTTCGGTTTATCCCCGCGGGTGCGGGGAACACGAACATCACCGGCGAACTCAACAATTCTCTTTCGGTTTATCCCCGCGGGTGCGGGGAACACCTATTTCTGAAACAATTGCGCTATATCCTGTTCGGTTTATCCCCGCGGGTGCGGGGAACACCTGGATAAAGACAAATAAAAAAAATGGGAAGCCGGTTTATCCCCGCGGGTGCGGGGAACACCACCTGAGCGGCAACGTCAATCGGGATTTCACCGGTTTATCCCCGCGGGTGCGGGGAACACTTGGCTACATTGACGAATCAGATATGTATGACCGGTTTATCCCCGCGGGTGCGGGGAACACCTTCTTTGCCTCCCTGTCAAGCCCCTTATCATCGGTTTATCCCCGCGGGTGCGGGGAACACATCTGCGGAATCTCTTGAATAGCCGCCAAAATCGGTTTATCCCCGCGGGTGCGGGGAACACAGAAGCCTGAGATTGGATTCATACATCCATACCGGTTTATCCCCGCGGGTGCGGGGAACACCGAACATTTTTTTCTTTTCTTCGTCAGTAATGCGGTTTATCCCCGCGGGTGCGGGGAACACGAATCAGCCCAATCAGCGCAGAGATAAATAGCCGGTTTATCCCCGCGGGTGCGGGGAACACAATCTGGTGAAGAGGGTAGTCAACTCGATAAACGGTTTATCCCCGCGGGTGCGGGGAACACGTAACGTGCCACTTTTTTAGCATCTTCAGTACCGGTTTATCCCCGCGGGTGCGGGGAACACCCGCGAACAGTCTCGCTATATGCATCATCTGGCGGTTTATCCCCGCGGGTGCGGGGAACACATCGGCCATAACACAAAAAGAAGGTGTGAAATCGGTTTATCCCCGCGGGTGCGGGGAACACCCCCAGCTATAATGAATGCCGCATGGTCTGCGCGGTTTATCCCCGCGGGTGCGGGGAACACTAAAAGACGTTTTGGAAATGAACGGTGATGAGCGGTTTATCCCCGCGGGTGCGGGGAACACCGTTTACAGGAGGGAGCATTGCGCCATGAGAACGGTTTATCCCCGCGGGTGCGGGGAACACACGCCCACGCAAAGGACAATAACATGCCGACGCGGTTTATCCCCGCGGGTGCGGGGAACACTCTAAAAATATATACCTGTTTTATAAGGAATTTTCCAGTCTTAAAAAATCCACCAATTTTTTCTGCTTGTTAAAGAACACTAACTTATTGATTTTCAATGGGGTGAAAAGAGACTAACCGCAGTCCATCCAGATCCACCGGCATACGGCGGTTTTCGCCCCAGGTCTGGAACTCGAAACCGGATTCCGTATTAGTTGCCCATGCCATCACCACATTCCCTTGTTCGGCCAGTTCCACAATCTGTTGCCAGATCATTTCCCGTATACGCCGCGAAGTTTCTCCCACATAGACGCCAGCACGAACCTCCAGCAACCATATCGCCAGCCGACCACGCAGACGCGGCGGCACATTTTCCGTCACGACCACCAGCATACTCATCCGCCGCTCCCCCGGTGACCGACATCACCGAATGGCGTAGGCTCGGGAATAGCCGGAGGTTGTGCGTCAGCAGGCGGTTGCGGCGGCTCAATTTCTCCGGCCGCCAACACCGCTTCAATCAACGGAATAAGCTTACCCAGCGTATTCTGGCTGCGGAAAATATCCCGGCAGGCAAGGCGCACCTCCCGATCCGGTTCCTGCGGATTACGCGCCGCAATTTCAAAAGCCTTGGGCACCACACCGTCAAACTTGATGATGTCGGCAATGTCATAGACAAACGACAGCGGTTTGCCACTGTGAACAAAACCAATGGCCGGGGCATAACCCGCCGCCAACACCGCCGCTTCCGTAATACCGTACAGGCAGGACGTAGCGGCGCTGATGCATTGGTTCACCTTGTCGCCCCGTTCCCAGTCTTTAGGGTCGTAACGTCGGCCATTCCACTTCACACCATACTGTTGCGCCAACAGCGTGTAGGTCTGGCGCACCCGCGCACCTTCAATACCGCGTAATTGTTCTACCGAGCGGCGACTGGGTGCCGGTTCACCAAAGCGGAGCTCAAACATTTTTCGAACCACTTTGAGACGCAACTCGTCATCCAGCGCCAAGCGCGCCTGATACAGCAATCGGTCGGATCGAGCACCGCCGGGTTGCCCGGCAGCATACAAACGTACTCCAGCTTCCCCCACCCACACCAACAGCGTCCCCACTGTCGCCGCCAACCGTATCGCGGCATGAGAAACCCGTGTGCCGGGTTCCAACATAATGCAGGCCACCGACCCCACTGGAATATGAGTACGGATGCCGGTTTTATCCACCAGCACAAAGGCACCATCAATCACATCTATCTGGCCATATTGCAGAAAGATCATGGAGGTCCGATCTTTCAACGGAATCGGATTTAGCGGAACGTAAACCATCTCTGCCTCCGGTGATTGTTTTGTCAGGCCCGCCGGAGTAATAGCAGACCACAACCCAATGCTTTACTTTTCCCCAATCCCTACTGCACCGCCGCCATAAAGCGGCTGACATCGGTAATGCGCAACAGGCCGTCAAAATCTACACTGCTGAACTGAATAGCATTTTCCTGTCCCGGCTTATACAACCGATGTCGCTGGTAACCATCCACCCGGCAAACATCCACCGTAAATCCCCTCTGCTCACCCTGCTGTTGCAGCCACTGGGTCGCCGCATCCTGCTGATGCCGCCACAGCGCATCACCACTGACACCCTGCTGTCTGGCACGCTGTTTGGCATCCATCAGCACATCGCTGCGCTGACGCTGGCGCATCACCACCGGGTTGGCGCGCAGTGAAAATTGCAGCGCCATTTCATCCCGTAGTTGCGGCTGGTAGGGTTTGGTTTCTACACGGAACAGATTGTGATCCTGACGAGGCGCCTGTTGGGAAAGCAGATAAAATTGATTGCCTGACCCCAGCGTTTCTTCCCGAAACAGGAAATGACGCGTTTCATCCTGCGGGAACAATTGCCACAACCACTGGTGACTGGCATAACCACCCGCATACTGACGCTTTTGCGCCATCACCGCGGGCAACGCCGCCAGTTGTAAGGTTACTCGGGAAAAAAACATCACTTTTCCCCCTTCCAGGTGCCGCTATACTGCCTGCGAGTTGTAAACTGCCAACGCCTGCGACTAAGCGGCTGGTCGCCACGCAGAACACGAGATAGCACCGGCATACCGCTGTCATCATCCTGTTCCCAATAGCAAAGGCCGGTAGGGTGATTGAGCCGTTGCAGGTCTTCATCGTTGAGCAACGTGGTATTACTGGCCTGCTGCCAGATATCCGCCAGTGTTCCGCTAAAGAGATGGGGTGCCAGCGGCAATGCCAGAGGGCAACTTTTACGCCCCAGATAGAGTGTAAATACCGGTTCACGCAGGGCATCAGCCAGTTGATGCAGCGAATAGGGTGCGTCGGGCGTTTCACTGACCGCGATATGGTAATACGCATCGCAACGATACTCGCGGGTGGTCAGCATCGTTTCCAGTGATTGCCCGGCGTCCGGCAACAACTCGTCCCGCCGGGTTCGGCGGATACGTTTACGATCTTCCTTCGGCATCTGCACCGTATGATAATCACGTAACCAACCTTCACAACCGGATAAGGGTCGAACAGCAAAACGGTAATGCTGATTAAACTGCACCAGACGCTCCTCTTCATCACGTCGAATGCCCAATGCGGCGGCCAGCAACCCCAACAGTGCGGAACGGCTGGGGATGGGTGAAGTATGTCGCACTTCCCCCACCGCCGGTTCACCCCATGACACCAGTGGTGCATAGAGTTGAAATACCAGATAGTGAGTCATCTGTTTCTCCCTTACTGCGCGATAAAGTCCATCAGTTCAGCCAGGCTGCCGGTGCCGGATTCTACGTTCATCACCGTCTGTTCCAGACTACCGGCCCCATAGGCGCGATCAAACTTCGCCTTCTGATTTTCCAGTACCGTAATGGCATCGACCAGTTGGTTCTGGCTACGGATCGGCGTGAAGTACGCCACTGATAGCGCCCGTGGCTGCTGTGTACCTCGTTCCGCTAGCGCATAAGAGGCATAGGCACGGGAGGCAAAGCTGTTCTGCTTACCTGTGGGAGAAACCGTCAATGCCGTTTCCGTCAATGCCCGCAAAGTCCGCTGTAGCAGCGCGTCGTCATTGCCGAGATTTGCCAGCAGTAGATCACGATTGATGCAGATGTATTGATAGAACAGCGATGAGGCAAAACCCTGTTCGCCCATATGACCCGAACCGGCATCTTCATCATTATTGAGGTCATCCACGGCAGTGAAGAAATCATCCTCCACCGTAACGGCACTGACGCCGAGCGCATGCGCCACCTGACATGCGGCCTCAATATTGAATGCCGGGCTGGAGGCCAGCATCCGCCCAAATAAAGCGATATCCGCACTGGCGATATCTTTACGCAACAATTTAAGTTCTTCAGCGGCAGGCTCGCGGTTCTCTGCAACCAACGTGTTCACCAGCGCATCCACCAGCGCCCGTTCCCGCACACTGACATGGGCCAACTGTTCAATGTCATACTTCTCCAGTGGGTTTTTACTCTCTTTCTCCTCTTTTTTAGCTTTACCAAACTGGGCTGCCATACCAAGTGCCGCTTTATCGGCCAGTTTTTCCGCCATCCCACCCGCAATCAACGCTTTATACACTTCCTGCCCCAAACGACGAGTACGTTGGCCAATATGTCCGGTCAATGCGGATTCAAACACTTCAGACGTTCGCCAGGCGCGTTTCAGGCTTTGGGAAGAGACGCGTAAGCGTTCTACTCCCCCCACGATAGCTGTCTTGGGGCGTCCGGCATCGTCACGGTTCAGGTTGGCGGGCGCATAAGCGGTCAAGAAATGGAGCTGGATAAAAGTGGTCATGATTATTCCTTATCTGAAATCGCGGCTGTCGTTTCGTCTATTACGGAAGTTTGTGTTGCCTGGCCGTATTCGCAGGCCCAGCGCACTGCATTGCGTTTAAAAGGATCGATGCCGGGGGCTTCGTTATGCTGTCGCGCCTGCCACTCTGCCATCCACAGGAAAATGCCATCCGCCAATGACGGCAGATTCACACCTTTCTCACCACGGATTTTCACTGCACGGATCAGCAAGCGACAGAACTCTTCTGGTGAGGTGGCACGCTGTAAACGTTCAAAACGCAGCGTTGATAAGTAAGTACGATCCGTCCCTTTAATTTTTTCCCCTAACTGAGCGGCAAAACTTTTCTCACGGTTATTACCCTCCGCATGGGCGGCCACGGCAGTAAACACCGCCAGCGCCAGCAGACGGGTTTCACTGCCACCCAGTAAGTCCGGCAGCATATTGGCCAGACGGCGGAAACCAGCACAGGTCAGCGCGCCGTAAGGCGGCAGTGTGCGCCGCAATTCTGCCCGCTCGGCGCGACCATTGTGGCTTTCATTATGGCGGTTTTGCAGATTATCGAACCACGTATTTATACGGGTCGCCATCAGGTTTTTCACCATCAGCAGTGTTGCGGTATTACCCATTCTGAGCCTCCATGTTCTCTGGCTGCATTTGCTTAATCAGTTTGGCAACTTTTTGACTGTAAAAGAATTTCACCATTTTGTTGCGTGCGCCTACTGCCCGCAGTAAATCGCCCTGTTGATCCGGGTTGCCAAAGGTAAGACGGTCATAGGTGCCGAGCAGATAGAGATACAGCGCGTGCTGCCACTGCCTGAGAACTTCCGCTGCCGGTTGACCGTTAACCAGATTCTGATACAGCCGGACAAAAAACTGCTCGGTTTCCTGCCAGAAGGCCACATCAATAAAGCTGAAATCCCCGCCCACATCTTTCGGGCGATCAAACCAGGCCTCTTTTACCGACTGACGCAGTAGCATCTGTGTACCGGTCGCCAGTTCAATGGCCCATGGCAGATAATCATGAACTTCCATACTGGCGCCCTCCAGCAATGGAACATAGTGCTCATACCAGCAACGGGCTTTCATGTTGTCCATATCGTAGCCAAAACACCACAGCCCGACTTTTCTGCGCAAACATTTGTAACCGTGATTTTTCTGCACCACTCTGGCCGGGATCGTGACGTTATTACGATCTTCAGCGCCCAGCACCACACCCATCCAGTCGCGGTACACCAATCCTCCCGGCTGACCCTTCACGGACAGCAGCAATCCGTCTTTCAGCGATTGGCGATACGGCGTTAACGGGTGCTGCCAACTGTCGTACTGGACACCGTAATTTTTTGTGCGGTAGTGGGTCAGTAACGACTCTGACACCGTGCCGCACAGATCGCACTTCCCAGCCTGCGACTGGCTGAAATCGATTTCAATGCGCCGAGGCATTCCCCAGTACGCCTGTAGCTCATGGGCGTTTTCCGGCGTCACTTTGTCTTTATCCCCTTCACTGGTGTGGGTAGCCGCCAACCACGGGAATACCGCTGACGAGCAACCGGAATGGGGGATCACCGTTTGTGTCATCACATTCATCCACAGTTTGCGCCACAGAGGCTGACGATTATCCGTCGGCATCAGCAGCGTGGTGATCGGCCCACCACCACGCATCCCGGTACGATGCCCCACGCCGCCGGAAGGAGAATTGGTTTGTAGGGTATAGAGCGCCATCGCGGCGCAATGCGGGCAAATGGCTTTGACCGTGCCACGCTTGATGAAATGGTCTTTATTCAGCTTAAGGGTATTACCACCGGGAGCCTCAATCAGCAGGCCGGAGATCGGCATTGGATCGCTGTCAAGCGAGGAGAAATCCTGTAAAAATGCCGGCTTTTGCGGCCCAAACTGCATGGCGGGCGCCAATGAAGTTAACGCCGCCTGCCAGCCCTCTCCCAGCCCGTTATCCCATACCTCCTGCCACGCCTCTTCATCTTGCGGTGAATAGGCAGTTTGCAGCAGGCCAATCAGCAACTGATAGGCCGCGCCCTGGAAATCCGCACGCGGACAGTCAAGATCAATCACCTGATCGTCAGTTAACTGTCGGGGAGAAATCTGGTCCTGACGCCCATCGGCACGGATAACCGGTAACCACGGCGCTTCAATCAATGAAAACATGGATCTATCTCCTCAGTTACACCTCGTCCGTGAGGACACTTCATTTGATTTATCGTTTTCTCATCACTATTCCGGGGCGGTCAGCCCCGTTTCCTGACGGTAAAACGCAGGTGTCTCGCCCGGCGTCAGCAGCAATACCTGCGCCGTCGGGCGGTGCAAACATTGGCGAAACCGTTCCAACCGTTCGTCCCGCAATACCGGCAGTACTTTTTCATGCTTCTGCCACCAGCTTTCCCGCACCGATAAACGACTTTTATCCCAGCCGAATTCACCGGCTCCGGCATAAGGTTGCGGAAGTTCATTGTCAGTGGCTGGCTGCCAGGCCAGATAAACATCGATGGAAGCCGCACCCAGCCGGGTAAAGATATCGACCTCTTCTCCCCACCCGCGATCACTGGAGGTAATGGAATACCCTTGCGCCATAGTGAGTGACGACTGTTTCGCCACAGAACGCTGGCTGTAGGTGTTACCCAGCACCTGATTGGCGATATCCTGCAATGCAGCAGGCGCAGGGATCTGCTCTTCATAGACGCTTTCGATCAGCATGCGGGCATCTTCCGGCATACGAATAGCGCCGCTATCACGTAACATCGCCTGTGTCCGCCACAGCACCGCCTGGTCGGGATAGACAAAACCACTGTGGCGTAACTCGCTGCCCAGCCAGGAAGCCTCCGCCTCGGGTTGCCATTCCGGTGCCAGGATATGCAGGGTGGCAGCCGGACGTTCATCGTGCAGCGGTTCAGCGTCCAGGTTGGTTTTACAACGGCCATCTAGCGCACGGATATGGCGCTGTAACCGTCCGGCACGTTGAATCAGTAAATCCACCGGCGCCAGATCGCTTATCATCACGTCCACGTCGATATCCAACGACTGTTCTACTACCTGCGTGGCGATCAGTACCTTGCCGCGCCGTTGCGGCAACTGGTCGGATTTGCCAAACCACGCCAACGCCTGTTGCTCAATCTCCATGCGATCACAAAATGCGAAACGACTATGAAACAACAGTAAATTTTCTTGCGGCAGCCACGTGCTTTGACGTAATTGCTGATACACCGCTATCGCATCATCCACGGTATTGCGGATCCAGCAGACACACTGTCCGGCGTCCAGCGCCTGACGAATAATGTCGATCCCTTGCTCCCGTTGTGTTAGCCAGTGGACCTGTACCGAGCGTTGTACTTCCGGACGGGTCGCCAGCGGCAACTCGGTCAAATGTTGTTGTGTCAGGTGGGTAAACCACGGGTATCCGGCGTCCTCCGCAGGATGAAGTGGTATCGCTGGCGCGTTCATCCCTTGATGAAAAGCCTGCAACAACCGTTCACGTTGGGAGGAAGATAACGTGGCGGTGAGAATAACCGCACTGCCGCCCTGTCGGGCGTGAAACGCCAGCAGGTTTTCCAGAATCTTGCTCATATAGGCGTCATAGGCGTGAACTTCATCCAGAAGCAGAATTTTGTTGCACAACCCCAGCAAGCGGAGTGATTGATGCCGGTAAGGCATCACCGCCATCAACGCCTGATCAAGCGTTCCAACTCCGACATCCGCCAACAGCGCCTTTTTACGCGAGTCAGCGAACCAATTGTTGCAGGCTGCACTGGCGCTGGATTCATCCTGGTCATACTGTGCCTGTCCGCGGTTATCTTCGGACCATAATGACTGACGGAACGCGGTTACCATCTCACGTGCGCCGTGTGCCAGCATCAGTGAAGGTTGATGTTCCTCCACGTACAGTGCCCGGTAAGCCCGCGACAAACGCTGGTACATCGCATTGGCAGTGGCCATCGTCGGCAACCCGACATAAATCCCCTGCCCTTTTTGCTGGCTCATCAGGCGGTGAGCCAGAATCATCGCCGCTTCAGTTTTGCCCGCGCCGGTCACATCTTCCAGAATAAACAACTGCGGGCCAGGTGCGGTGATATCCACCGCCAGCGCCTGTTGTTGTAATGGCGTGGGCTGCTGGATAAACGGGAACAGCCCGCTAATGCCTTGAAACGGTTTCACAACTGGTGCTGATGGCAAGCGGCCCACCGCGATTTTGGCCTGAGGTAACGCGTGCTGATGCCAATACTCCACCAACGATATCGGTTGTGCCCGATAGGGGAAATCGTCCTGATGAGAACCCAGCCAGTCCGCCAGCACCACGATACCCGCCAGCGACCAACTGTGTTGAATCAACTGTTGTCGCCAGTTTTTATCGGCAAACTGTGGGGGGAACTCGGTTAAGGAGGGAAAAACACTGTGCAGCTCAGTCAGATAATCCTGCGCGGCTTGATAATCATCAGCATGAAACGCCGGACTCAGACTGTCCTTATGCAGCGGCGGTTTACCATGATGTCCGCACACCAATCGCATCCATATCTCAATTGATCTCTCCATTTTTTCAGGCACCGTGGCATGTGGCAACCAGGTGGGATCAGTCTGCCAGCGATCATAAAGCACCTCATTCCACAACCAGAAACCCAGCGAATCATGGCGTTCCAGATAAGCCTTACCGGCAGGTTTGACTAGCGGTGAATCAGGACAGGAATAGAGTTGCTGGAAGCCTCTGGCAAATTTACCGATATCATGCCAAGCCAGAAACCAGGCCAGCCACAACGCGGCCGCGTCCCCGGTTAACCCAAGTGACTGCATAATATCCTGCGCCTGAAAGCGATTCTGCTTCACCAGCCAATACCCACAAGCTGCCACATCCAGGCAGTGATAAGGCAGCAGATGATATTCATCATCGGTATTATGGCCAGAAGAGCGGTTCGCTTTCCCCCAATAAAGGTAGTAGAGGGGAACGGACCCATTTTTATTATTTTCCGTCATCAGCGCTTATTTTTAGAATAGAACTACAACAGCAGAGAATACCGCCATAATTTACGGATATATATCGCCATCCGTTAAGTGGCAGATGCGTTGGCTCTCCTTGCCCAGGCACTTACCTGAGTAAGCGCCTGAGGACCCGCTCCGTTACTGCCTTCCTGCCACTCGCATTATTCATAGGTATAGCCGATATTGATATTTAATAAGGCCAACAAAAAAGCCCAGACATTTATTATCAGGTTAATTATATTCCTGATGATCATCCAGGTTATTCGTTATATGAATAATTTATTTCACTGGTTTAGCCAGCACGGTGACATTATTTTCATCATTATCATTTAGCGCGTTGTTTACAACTTTTTTCTTTAAATCTGATTTTTCCTTATCCTGCGTCAACAAATTAGACTGACCAATAAATACTCCCCCTTTCTCAATAGTAAATTCATCAACATAAACTTCGCCCCGTACATTACCGGCAGACAAAACATTAATGACGCTGGCATACAACCGACCTTCGACCAGACCATTGACAATAATCTGCTCCGCTCTCAGTTCACCTTTTACACTGCCGCCGAGCTCAACTTTAATCACGTGTTCACACTGCACGTCACCTTCAATATTGCCTTCAATAGTGATGTTGCAGTTCCCTTCAACCCGACCGACAAGCTGTATACCCTGAGAAATAAAGGTGTCTTTTTTCACCCGTACCGGGCTGACGACCAGCGCCGTTTCCGGTAGCACTGGCACGGACTTCTCAGCATCATTTACCGCTTGAGTGTCTTGCAGCGTTTCAGCGGATTTTTTACTTTTATCAAATGAAAACATATGGTTACTCCTTTTACTTCCAAATAAAACAGCGATCAGGGTGATTAAAATCAGACTCAGACCGATCAGGGTTCCATAGCGCAGTGCCATGGCCGATAACGCAAGACGTGCATCCGTCAGCCAGAAAACAACGCCACCGGCCCACATCACCCAGATAACCCACAAAAAATGATATTTACGCACGGCAACATTCCTGCGGTAGTCGCGATATCAGGACCAAAATGGGAGACAACGGCAAAGTAAACTGCGGCAGGCAACCATCCATGTCTTTTTCTCCTTTAACTGCGGTTATTAGATAATAAAGTCATCGCCCTTACTTTATCAGGCATTGATTTCAGGTTATCGGACAAAAACAATTTTTATTGAATCGGTCACACCACCTGCTGACAGATTCCTGGCAGGTATGTAGTGGCAGGTACCCTCACTCCGGATATGAATGTGTTGATTAGCTAAACCGATTCTTCTATGTTAGCAAACAGTCTAATTACTCCTGTAAAGAGTGTTCTTATGTCACATAAAATATGGGTAATGGGAGACGCTGTTGTTGATCTCATTCCAGAAGATAAAGACCGCTATCTGAGATGTCCGGGTGGCGCCCCCGCCAATGTAGCCGTAGGGGTTGCCAGACTAGGTGGACAAAGTGGGTTTATCGGCCGAGTCGGTAAAGATGTTTTTGGTCACTTCTTACGTAATACATTGATTAAAGAGAAAGTTGATGTCAAAAACATGATATTGGACAGCCAGCATCGCACATCAACGGTAGTGGTCAGCCTGGACAAACAGGGAGAACGATCATTTACCTTTATGGTGCGTCCCAGCGCGGATTTGTTCCTACAGCCGGAAGATTTACCGGACTTTCAGCGCGGAGAATGGTTACACCTATGTTCCATCGCGCTCTCTCAGGAGCCGTCCCGCAGTACGGCGTTTCAGGCGATGAAATGCATCAAAGCCGCAGCCGGCTGGGTCAGCTTTGATCCCAACATCCGAGAAGATATGTGGAGCAGCCGTCAGGAACTGCTGGATTGCCTCGACCAGGCCCTGGCATTAGCGGATGTAGTGAAACTGTCACAAGAGGAGTTTCAGTTACTCAGCGGTACCACGGATATCAGCAGAGGAACCGAGCAATTAATGGCGCGCTATCCGCTGAAATTACTACTGGTAACATTAGGCGGATACGGAGTATGGCTGCGGGATAGACAGCACTTGCAACACTATCACGCCCCGATAGTGATACCTGTCGACACGACGGGTGCCGGGGACGCTTTTGTCGCCGGTCTACTGCACGGTTTGGCGGAATATGAAACACCCGACCGCCTGCCATCCTGGCAAAATATTATCGATCAGGCACAAAACTGCGGTGCATTGGCAACCACCGCCAAAGGCGCCATGACGGCGTTACCCTTTGCTCATCAGTTAACCAAACCTTCTCCCCTAATTCACTGATCAACTCAGCCGTTGCAGCACTAGCAACGGCTATCACCTGTTTTGCAGTCAGGATCACAGTTAACAGATATGGCTGGTAAATTCGCTTGCTAATTCACTGGCTCAACCTTTATTTTCGTTTTGCATAACCGGTTTAGCAATTTAGCAAAACAATATAGTTCCAATTAAAAAGAGAACACCATAATGATGAAGCCACGCTATCTCGCCATAACACTAGGGCTAATCTTCTCTGCCCCTTATGTATCAGCCGCCAGTGCTGACAGTATTGAAGCCCGACTGAACGCACTGGAACAACGTCTGCAACAAGCGGAGCAACGCGCACAACAGGCTGAAGCCAGAGCCGATGCCGCGGAAAAAGAGGCCCAGACGCTGACTGCCCGCACTGAACAGGTAGAGCAGACCGCCAAACAGATAACCCAGCGTACCGAAACGCTGGCCAGCAAAAGCAATTTTGCCGACGGATTCGAATTTCATGGTTATGCCCGTTCCGGGTTGTCCATTAACGACTCAACCACCAGCTCCAATGCCGATATAGGACCCAGCATGACCCCCGCCGGAAGTACCGGTGGTTATGTCGGCCGTTTGGGTAATGAAGATGACACTTATCTTGAGATGAAGCTGGAGCACAAAACCAAGCTGGACAATGGCGCCACCACTCGCTTCAAGGTGATGATGGCTGATGGCCAGCGCAGCTATAACGACTGGACCGCGTCTTCCAGCGATCTGAACGTACGCGAAGCGTTTGTGGAACTGGGTTCCCTGCCGACCTTTACTGGCGCGTTCAAGGGCACCACGTTATGGGCCGGTAAACGTTTCGACCGTGATAACTTTGATATCCATTGGCTCGATTCCGATATCGTTTTCCTGGCAGGGACGGGAGGCGGTATCTATGACATACAGCCCGTGGACGGCTGGAAAACCAGCGTTTCAATTTATGGACGCAGTCTGGGGGACATCACCTCACTGGATAACGAAATTCATAACTATGTGTTAACCAGTAACAACAGGATCGGGCCATTCCAGTTTATGCTGAGCGGCTTGAGCGCCAAAAACAATAACCGTCGCGAAACCAGCGACGTGGACCTGAGCACATCGGTGACAAACGTTAACGCGGGTGACAAGGGTTATCACACGATGCTGGCCTGGCATGGCGACAGTTTCTATGGGATGCGTGACGGAACATCCAAAACTGCCGTGCTATATGGACACGGGCTGGGGGCAGAAGTGAAAAATGTCGGTTCGGACGGTAACCTGACACAGGATGCAGATACCTGGCGACTAGCGACCTATGGCACCACAGCACTGAACAAAACCTGGAGCTTCGCACCCTCAATTCTGGCGCAAACCAGTAAAGACCGTTATGTCAAAGGCGATAACTATCAATGGGCCACCTTCAACGCGCGCTTCATTCAGGGAATCACAGAAAACTTCGCGCTGGCTTATGAAGGCAGCTATCAGTATATGGATCTTAATCCTCAGGGATATTTATCGCGCAATCATGTAAGTGGTGGATTTTATAAGCTGACATTCGCACCAACGTTCAAAGTCGGCGATATTGCCAATTTCTTCAGTCGGCCGGAATTGCGTTTGTTCGCAACCTATATGAACTGGGATAAACGTCTGGATAATTACTCCACCAGTGACGCCTTCGGTTCGACGGGCTTTACGGCAGGCGGTGAATGGAACTTCGGTGTCCAGATGGAAACCTGGTTCTGATGATTAACCGGATGCTGGTCGGCGCTCAGCAGCTCACCAATATCGTTACTAATACGTCCCTGATTGATAAAGAGGAATACCATGGATATTAAAGCCATTGCGGCTTCCCTTATCCCCCTGCTGGGTGGAAAGGAAAACATTGCCAGCGCCGCACACTGTGCCACACGTCTGCGTCTGGTTCTTAAGGATGACAATCTGGCAGACAAAGCCGCCATTGAGAAAGTCGAAGGGGTTAAAGGCTGTTTCCAAAATGCCGGACAAATACAGATTATTTTCGGCTCCGGGCTGGTGAATAAAGTCTATGCCGAATTCATCAAGGTGGCGGATGTCAACGAGTCCACTACTACAGAAGCGGCAACACTGGCGGCACAGAAACTTAATCCGTTTCAACGCCTCGCTCGTCTGCTTTCCAATATTTTTGTACCGATCATCCCGGCTATTGTTGCTTCTGGCCTGCTGATGGGACTGCTGGGCATGATCAAAACCTACGGCTGGGCAGATGCCAACAGTGCTATCTTCATTATGTTGGATATGTTTAGCTCCGCTGCGTTCATCATTCTGCCTATTTTAATCGGCTTTACCGCTGCGCGGGAATTTGGTGGCAATCCCTACCTCGGTGCCACACTGGGCGGTATTTTGACCCATCCGGCATTGACCAACGCCTGGGGTGTCGCTGGCGGTTTCAAAACCATGTCACTGTTTGGCATGGATATCGCCATGATCGGCTATCAAGGCACGGTGTTCCCGGTACTGCTGGCAGTCTGGTTTATGAGTCTGGTTGAAAAACGGCTGCGAAAGGTCGTTCCCAATACGCTGGATATCATTGTCACCCCCTTCCTGACCGTGATTATCTCCGGCTTTGTCGCCATGCTGCTAATCGGTCCGGCGGGCCGTATGTTGGGCGACGGTATTTCAATGGTGTTAAGCACGCTAATCACCCATGCAGGATGGCTGGCCGGTCTGTTGTTTGGTGGCCTTTACTCCGTTATTGTCATCACGGGTGTTCATCACAGCTTCCATGCCATTGAGGCGGGATTACTGGGAAACCCCAATATCGGCGTGAACTTTTTGCTGCCCATCTGGGCGATGTCCAACGTGGCGCAAGGCGGTGCCTGCCTGGCCGTTTATTTCAAAACCCGCAATGTCAAAATCAAGGCTATTGCACTACCGTCAGCCTTCTCTGCCATACTAGGGATTACAGAAGCAGCAATCTTTGGTATCAACTTGCGTTTTGTAAAACCATTTTTGGCGGCCCTGGTAGGCGGAGCGCTTGGCGGTGCCTGGGTGGTTGCCAATCATGTGAACATGACCGCCGTCGGCTTAACCGGCATCCCCGGATTGGCTATAGTTCAGGCGGGATCAATTCTGAACTATCTGATTGGCATGCTGATAGCATTCGGGGTAGCGTTTACCGTTTCATTACTGCTGAAATATAAAACAGATAGCGAATAATATAATGAAGGAAATCCACTTATTAAAACAGATGGTTCACGCTCTGATGTCAGGCCAATCCCGCCAGACATACGACCCATACCGTCCACACTGGCACTTGTCACCAAGCGTCGGATTGCTCAATGATCCAAATGGATTTGTACAGCACAAAGGGCGTTATCATCTATTTTATCAGTGGAATCCTTTCGCCTGTGCTCATGGTGCCAAGTGCTGGGGACACTGGAGTTCTACTGACCTGGTTCATTGGCGTCACGAACCCGTGGCGTTGGTGCCAGGGGAAAGCTATGAAAGCCACGGTTGTTACTCCGGTTCCGCCGTGGTGGAGAACGATGCTCTGGTGCTGATCTACACCGGTAATGTCAAATACGAGGATGGATCACGTACTGCCTACCAGTGTCTGGCGCGGGAAAATACCGATGGCGAGTTTGATAAACTTGGCCCGGTGTTAACACTGCCGGAAGGCTATACCGGGCATGTCCGTGACCCAAAAGTCTGGCGCCACAATAACGGTTGGTACATGGTGCTTGGGGCGCAAAGTAAAGACTTACAGGGAAAAGTGCTGCTTTATCGCTCTGACGATCTGCATACCTGGCACTCTCTGGGTGAAATTGCCGGTTCCGGTCTGGGCGGCCTGGATAACTTTGGTTATATGTGGGAATGCCCGGACCTTTTCGCTATCGATCAACACGATGTACTGGTTTGCTGTCCACAAGGGCTTGTCGCGGAAGAAGAACGCTACCTGAATACCTTTCAGTCGGGATATTTCATCGGCAAACTGGATTATGAAACCGGTGATTTCCCGCATCAAGAGTTCCACGAGCTAGATAACGGCTTTGAGTTTTACGCGCCCCAGACCACGCTCAGTCACGATGGGCGTCGTCTGCTGTTTGGTTGGATGGGTATCCCCGATCAGAATGAGTTCCATCAGCCCACACTTTCCCACGGCTGGATCCATACCATGACCTGCCCACGGGAACTGACATTGCATGAAGGGCGGCTGTTTCAGCATCCCGCCCGGGAGTTGCAAATTCTGCGTAACCAGCAACACATCTGGCAAGGTGTAGCAAATTACGCACCGGTACTACCCGCCAGTAGTGCCGAGCTGGTGCTAGACTCGCAGGGAGAGTTTCAGCTCAACTTTACTGACTTGATGGTGCTGTGTTGGGACGGAGAACGACTGACCCTCAACCGCCGTAATCTGCGCAGCGGCGAACCAGAGCACCGTTATTGGCACGGCAACCTGAGTCATTTACAGATCCTCTGTGATCGCTCCAGCATAGAGATCTTTATCAACCACGGTGAAGCCGTGATGTCCGCTCGCTATTTTCCCACCCGCGACGCCACCGTTACATTTAGCGGTCCCGGTAGGTTGACGCTCCAGCACTGGTTGTTAGCGCCATGCGTGATAGAATGATGCCTTCTTCTTTTCCAACACAGATATTGCGGTGAAACAAACTAAGCGCGTAACAATCAGTGATATTGCCAAACTGGCGGGCGTCTCAAAATCGACAGCCAGTCTGGTACTTAATGGCCGCAGTAAAGAATTTCGCGTGTCGGATGAAACCCGCGATCGCATTATTGCCCTGGCGCACCAACAACGTTATCAACCAAGTATTCATGCTCGTTCGCTACGTTCAAACCGCAGCAACACACTGGGATTGGTCGTGCCAGAAATGACCAACTATGGTTTTGCGGTCATTTCACGCGAGCTGGAAATGTTATGTCGTGAAGCTGGGCTACAACTGCTGATTGCCTGTACCGACGAGAACGCTGGTCAGGAAATGATGGCGGTCAACAACCTGCTCCAACGTCAGGTGGATGGTTTGATTGTCGCATCCAGTATGTTCAGCGACGTGGAATATCGCAAAATTAACCAACAATTGCCGGTGGTGCAGTTTGACCGTGTCATTGGTGATTCTGATCTGCCCCTGGTGGTTACCGAATCTGTCGAATCAACGGCGGAACTGGTGGAGAAAGTGGCCAGACAGCATCAGGATGAATTCTATTTCATCGGTGGTCCGTCACGGATATCCCCGACACACGATCGTCTGGCGGGTTTTAAGCTGGGTCTGGAACGCGCCGGTATAGCGTGCCAGCCTGAGTGGATTATTCACGGTAGCTATCATCCCAGTTCCGGCTATGAAATGTTCGCCCAACTATGCGCTAGTCTGGGTCGCCCACCCAAAGCGCTATTTACGGCTGCCTGCGGTCTACTGGAAGGGGTTTTGCGTTATCTGAACCAACATAATCTGATGGATAGCGACCTGCGGTTATGCAGCTTTGACGACCACTATCTGTTTGATTGCCTGCCGTTGAAGATTGATACCGTGGCGCAGGATTGTGAAACGCTGGCCCGCAACAGTTTTGACATGATTACCACACTGATTGATGAACGCCCGCTGGAGCAGAGCCGGATTTATGTGCCGACCCATATCCATTGGCGCCATCCTGATTCACGTGGATAAGCGCCTAAATAACAAGCGCAAAAATCTTTCAGACAACACGCCTCATTAGTGGGTGGCTTTTTCCACGCCAACCAGACCAATCTTGAGATAACCCGCGCTGCGCAGTGAGTTCATAACTCGCATTATGGTTTCATAATCCACACTTTTATCCGCCCGGAAAAAAATCGTGGTGTCTTTGTCAGCTCGGGTTTTAACATCAAGCACCTGCGCAAGCGCCTGCTCAGGTACCGGGTCATCCCCCAGATAAAGCTGATTATCTGCTTTTACGGTCAAATAAACTGGTTTTGCCGGCCTGGGTTGTGGTGCTGCCGAAGACGCCGGTAAATTGACACGAATATCCACGGTAGCCAGCGGTGCCGCTACCATGAAAATGATCAGCAGCACCAGCATGACATCAATAAATGGCGTCACGTTGATATCATGCATTTCACCATTTTCATTCTGATCGTCGTTCAAATGCATGGCCATCGCTTAACCCGCCCGCCGTTTCTGCGCTGATGACGTCATCTTACTCTCGATGCTATCGGCAATATCCAGGTCACGGCTCTGTAACAGCAGAATTTGTGCCGCCACATCTCCGACAATCGCCTTATAACTGGCTATCCAGCGAGCAAATATGTTGTAGATCACCACTGCCGGGATCGCCGCAACCAGACCAAGCGCCGTTGCCAGCAGTGCTTCTGCAATGCCAGGTGCCACAACTGCCAGATTGGTGGTCTGGGTATGCGCGATGCCAATAAAGCTGTTCATGATCCCCCATACCGTACCAAATAAGCCGATGAATGGCGCAATCGCCCCAACCGTAGCCAGATATCCGGTACCGCGCCCCATATACCGACCTGTTGCAGCCACACAACGCTCCAGACGGAATGCCGTACGCTCTTTGATCCCGTGGTTATCATCAGATAGGTCTGACAAGACCAATTCGTTTTGCGCATCCGACAGCAATCGCAGAGCGACACTGTCCGGTGCGAAAGTACGGGCGGTATCCGCAGCATCATCCACTGTTCTAGCCTCTTTCAACGCCAGATGTTCATCGTGAATACGACGTTTGGCTTTCATCAGCTCGATACTTTTACCAAAAAAGATTGCCCAGGTAATGACCGATGCCAGCATCAGACCAATCATTACCACTTTTACCACGAGGTCGGCGTGCTGATACATACCCCAGACCGAGAGATCCATCTGCATCAGATTGCCTGAAGCATCCGCTCCCGATGGCAGTTCCAACGCAGACACCACGGCATCTTTGTTGATTACCGGTATGGAAGGAGTGGCGGCAAACGCACTGCCACCCAATCCCGCCATCAGCAGGATAACCACTACACCACGAGAAAATGCGCTCAACGCGTGACCTGTGCCTTTCCAGGCTGATGCGAACGGTTGAGTCATGTTGTTGCCAGCCGTATACACGCTGTACCTCCACCTATCATCCAATGCCAGTCATGTAATAAATCAGCGTAAAATAATACCAAAGCCTGAATTAATTGATAGTAGTTCTCATTATTATCTACGCATTTTTCTGACAACCCGCTATCACCATAACGCCTGGCTCAACATCCTGAACAGAGTCGCTGGCTTACTGTAGCGCTTGATGAAAGCATGCGTTAGCGGATTTTGTGTATTCTGCAACGTCGTATATCTAACGATTTTTATTCTGTGATCGTTATTAAGTTATTACACCATTTATGATAAAAATTCGACAAGTTATCCATTAGCAACAATTAATGGCACACAAATAAAATCATTAATAATCAATTAATTATTAATAAATCATCATAGAGCATCAAGATTAACACCACTTTAAACAGCATTTCTTATCATGTTTTGCTTTTGTGATACCTGTCATTCTTCAAAGTTGTATAATAGGTTAGCTTGCTTATCTACAAATGAGGATGCAGCGCAATAAATTAAGCCTTACCTGGCAAATCTCATCGCATGCCTCATTTTTCATGTCAGTATTTTATGACCTTTGTATGACATAAAAAATAAAAACGTACTCATTCTATTTACAGTAATACCTATTACCCATCACCTCTGGAGGTAATCTGATGAAGTTATCCAAGACGTTAATCAGTTTGTGTTTAAGTTCTACCGTGGTGTTAATGAGTCATTCGGTTATTGCGCAACAAATTAAAGCTGCTGATGTTCATCCTGAAGGTTATCCAAATGTGGTTGCGGTACAACACATGGGAGAAAAACTTAAAGCAGCAACTAACGGAAGATTAGAAATAAAAACCTTTCCAAGTGGTGTGTTGGGTGATGAAAGGCAGATGATAGAACAAGCACAATTGGGTGCCATTGATATTATCCGCGTTTCCATGACGCCAGTAGCGGCTATTCTACCGGACGTTGAAGTATTTACCTTGCCCTATATTTTCCGCGATGAAGATCATATGCATAAGGTATTAGACGGAAAAATAGGTCAGGAAGTAGGAGATAAAATTACCAATAGTCCTAAATCAAAACTGGTCTTTCTGGGCTGGATGGATGCGGGTACTCGTAACCTGATAACCAAAGACCCGGTAACCAAACCGGAAGATCTGAAAGGGATGAAAATCCGCGTCCAGGCCAGTCCTGTATCACTGGCGACCCTGAAGGATATGGGAGCCAACTCGATTGCGATGGGTGTCAGCGAAGTGTTCAGTGATCTGCAAACCGGTGTTATCGACGGCACAGAAAACAACCCGCCGACATTTGTTGCCCATAATTATATGCCGGTCACCAAGAATTATACCTGGAGTCGTCATTTCATTATTCCAGAAGTATTCCTCTACTCAAAAATAAAATGGGATAAATTGTCTAAAGAAGATCAGCAACTTATTCTGAAACTGGCCAGAGAAGCACAGCAAGAACAACGGGTATTGTGGGCAGATTATAATACAAAATCACTGGAAAAGATGAAAGCTGGTGGTGTGAAGTTCCACGATATTGATACTGCCGCATTCTATAAAGCGACACAACCGGTACGCGATCAATTCGGTGCCAAATATCAAGGTTTGATAAAAGCCGTTGCCGACGTGAAATAATCTATCGAGTGGGTAAGTTATTTTAATTTACCCACCCATTATTTGCTGTCTGTAGGTGAGAATATAATATGGCCCGTATATATATTTCAGCCATGGATGTACTGTACCTGATTGCTATGTGGGTATCTGGGTTAGCATTATTCATTATGACGTTAATTATTCCAGTAGGTATCTTTTTCCGTTATATCATGAATGACGGTATTTCCTGGCCAGAACCCATTTCTATTCTTTGCATGGTAACGTTCACCTTTGTTGGTGCAGCAGTGAGTTATCGTGCCTGCTCGCATATTGCTGTCTCCATGCTGGTTGATCGGTTACCGGATGTCGCCAAAAAAGCCTGTAAATTCCTGTCAGATATACTGATGCTGCTAATTTGCCTGTTCATTATCTATTACGGTTCACTACTCTGCCTGGAATTATGGGATCAACAGATTGCCGAGTTCCCCATCATCTCTGCCGGACAAACCTATCTACCGCTGCCCATTGGTTCATTTATAACGATGCTGTTCGTCATTGAACGTATTTTATTTGGCTCACAGGATAAGCGTCCTGTGGTCATGCTTGGCAACGCCTAACGGAGCCTGTCACCATGGATGCATTTATCTTGCTTGCGACGCTGGCGGTATTGCTGGCAGTTGGGGTACCAGTGGCCTATGCCGTTGGCTTGAGCGCACTGGTTGGCGCGTATTGGATCGACTTGCCGCTGGAAGCGATCATGATTCAAATCGCCAGTGGTGTGAATAAGTTTTCCCTGCTGGCAATTCCATTTTTTATTCTGGCAGGCGCCATCATGGCGGAAGGCGGTATCGCCCGTCGGTTGGTGAACTTTGCCTATATATTTGTCGGTTTTATCCGCGGTGGCCTGTCTCTGGTCAATATTGTCGCCTCAACGTTCTTTGGTGCCATTTCAGGTTCTTCTGTCGCCGATACGGCCTCTATCGGTTCGGTAATGATCCCGGAAATGGAAAGAAAAGGTTATCCCCGTGACTTTGCCGCTGCCGTGACGGCGGGCGGTTCGGTACAGGCTATTTTGATTCCCCCCAGTCATAACTCGGTTATTTATTCGCTTGCCGCAGGCGGTACGGTATCCATTGCCTCGCTGTTTATCGCCGGGATATTACCAGGCATCCTGCTCGGTTTAACCATGATGCTGATCTGTATCGGCTTCGCCCACAAACGTGGCTATCCCAAAGGCGAAGTAGTTCCGTTCCGTAAAGCGGTGAAAATCTTCCTCGATACATTATGGGGGTTGATGACCGTCGTGATCATCATGGGCGGTATCCTCTCCGGTATTTTTACCGCCACCGAGTCCGCTGCCATTGCCTGTCTATGGTCATTCTTCGTCACCATGTTTATCTATAAAGACTATAAATGGTTCGAATTGCCCAAACTGATGTATCGAACCGTTAAAACAGTCACTATCGTCATGATTCTGATTGGTTTTGCGGCTTCTTTTGGCGCGGTTATGACCTATATGCAGTTACCAAGCCGCATCACCCACTTCTTCACATCCATTTCCGATAATAAATATGTCATCCTGATGTGTATCAACCTGATGTTGTTGGTATTGGGGACACTGATGGACATGGCGCCGTTGATCCTGATACTCACGCCAGTGTTACTGCCGGTTGCCGTTTCACTCGGTATCGATCCGGTACACTTCGGGATGATCATGATGATAAACCTCGGCATTGGACTGATTACGCCACCAGTAGGATCCGTGTTATTCGTTGCCAGCGCCGTCAGCAAACAGAAGATCGAAAACGTCGTCAAAGCCATGATGCCTTTCTATATCGGCCTGTTCACGGTACTGCTGTTGGTAACCTATATCCCAGAGATTTCACTCTGGTTGCCTCGCCTGTTTGGTGTCCATACCGGTTAACCCTCTTCTCACTGCATGCATTAACTTGCCCGTTTTCGATAAAAACGGGCTTTTTTGTTTTTATCGCGCGGGACAGACAGCATGAAGTCCCTACAACAAACCACACTGACAGCAAGAGTGTCCGTTTTTACGAGTGAACGGAAAAGCGTCCCCACAGGCTGTGCCAGCCGTGATAACGTAAGGACTTGTCAATAATGATATGCCACGGTTCTCCTGAATTCAGGGACGGCAAAGATTACTCAGCAACAGGCGAAAACAGGTATGAAAAGCAAAAAAACCGCTACGGCGTTGATAGCCGCCGGACGAAGCAAAAAATTTACGCATGGTTCCGTCAACCCCGTCATTCAGCGGGCGTCTTCTTTAGTCTTTGATACGGTCGAGGAGAAAAAACACGCCGCCATCAACCGCACCAAAGGCGCACTGTTTTATGGTCGTCGCGGCACGCTGACTCACTTTGCTTTACAGGACGCCATGACAGAGCTGGAAGGCGGCGCCGGTTGTGCGCTCTATCCCTGTGGCGCTGCGGCGATTGCCAACGCCATACTGGCTTTTGTTTCTGCCGGGGATCATCTGCTGGTTACCGGATCAGCCTATGAACCAACGCAAGATTTTTGTAATAAGGTGCTGAACAGAATGAACATCAGCACTACCTTTTTTGATCCCATGATCGGTGATGACATCGCATCATTGATTCAACCCAACACCAAAGTAGTGTTTCTGGAATCGCCTGGGTCCATCACGATGGAAGTACAGGATGTTCCCGCCATTGTCGCGGCGGTTCGTCGCATAAACCCGGAAATTATCATCATGATTGATAACACCTGGGCGGCGGGCATACTGTTTAAAGCACTGGATTTTGGTATTGATATTTCCATTCAGTCCGGCACGAAATACATTGTGGGCCATTCTGACGCGATGCTCGGCACGGCAGTAGCCAATGCCCGCTGCTGGGATCAACTGCGCGAACAGTCTTACCTGCTGGGACAAATGGCAGACGCCGATACCGCTTATATGGCCAGCCGTGGGTTGCGGACACTGGCCCTGCGCTTGAAACAGCATCAGGAAAGCAGCCTTCGTATCGCCCACTGGCTCGCTGAACGTCCAGAAGTCGCGCAGGTCAATCATCCGGCCCTGCCCGGCTGTAAAGGTCACGATAACTTCGTGCGTGATTTCAGTGGCTGTAATGGACTGTTTTCATTCGTTTTAAAATCAAAACTCAACCAGGATCAACTATCGAACTACCTTGACCATTTCAGCCATTTCAGCATGGCTTATTCCTGGGGCGGGTTTGAATCACTGATTCTGGCTAATCAGCCGGAAGAACTAGCCGCTATTCGGCCAGCCGGTGGAGTGGACTTCAGCGGTACACTCATCCGCTTACATATTGGATTGGAGGATTGTGACGATCTGATAGACGATCTGACCGCAGGTTTCATAAGAATTAAGGAAATGTGACGCCTCTATCCCTTCAGCCTTGATTCAGCTGCGGCACGGGGGGTAATGCGTGTATCATGGAAGCAATAATGATGATTATAAACTTATCTTTTTCCCCTATTCTGGCCTGGTATCGATTCACCAGTAATCAGAAGCGCTCAGTCGCTGTTTAAGGGGTTACAGCAAACCAGACAGGAAGCAATATGAATGTAGTTCATGAGATTATTCAGGCTCTGTGGCAGCAGGATTTCGACGCGTTGGCCAATCCTCACGTTATCTGGGTGATTTACAGTATTCTTTTTACTACACTGTTTTTGGAAAATGGTTTGCTTCCCGCCGCTTTCCTGCCAGGCGACAGTCTGTTATTGCTCACTGGTGCCATGATTGCAAAAGGTGTAATGCACTTTATCCCGACAATGATCCTGCTGACGATAGCCGCGAGCCTGGGTTGCTGGTTCAGTTATCTGCAAGGCCGCTGGTTGGGTCATACACGGCTGATGCAAAAATGGCTACGGCAGTTACCCGCGCATTACCACCAGCGTGCCTACCATCTTTTTGACCGTCATGGTTTGATGGCATTGCTGATCGGCCGTTTTCTGGCCTTTATCCGCACATTACTGCCCACCATCGCTGGCCTTTCCGGATTAGACACGATGCGTTTTCAGTTCTTCAACTGGCTCAGTGGTTTTCTCTGGGTATTTGGTATCGTCTCTCTGGGCTATTCCATGAGCCATATTCCCCTGGTACAACGCCATGAAGCGCTGGTTATGTCAGCGTTGTTCATCATGCCGCTAATTTTGCTGATGAGCGGTCTGGTGGGGATGTTGATCGTACTGTGGCGAAAAAAACGCACGGTTGCCTGATCTACAATAGCGAGTGGTTCCCTAGCTACCTTCTCCCACCCAGTTGCCAGCCCGCAGACGTGATACTTCATTGCCGGGCGTGGTTCCAAAGTAACGTTTAAATTCACGGCTGAATTGCGAGGGACTTTCATACCCCACACGAATGGCGGCCGTTCCCGCTTTCAGCCCATCATGCAACATCATAAGGCGCGCCTTATGCAGCCGGTACGATTTCAGATATTGCAACGGCGACGTGTTGGTTACTGCTTTGAAGTTATGGTGAAATGCCGACACACTCATGTTAACTTCCATGGCCAATTGTTCTACCTTCAGGTTATCAGCGTAGTGATTTTCTATCCGCCGCAGCGCTTTAGCAATCTGGCTGAAATGCGTGTGACGATTAACCAGCGCCTGTAATACATCACCACAAGCACCGCACAGGGCGTGATAAATAATTTCCCTGACAATACCGGGTCCCAACACTCTGGCATCCCGTGGATTTGTCATCACATCCAGTAACCGTTCTGTTGCACACAGCATGGCATCCGTCAACCGAACACTGTTGACGCCCGAAGTCTCAGCCCGGGTTTTATCCGCACAAGCATCATCACCAATGTCGATCAGTAAATCCTGCAGAATCTGGATATCCACCCGGACAGACACCCCCACCAGCGGTTGCTCCAAACTGGCGAACGTTTCACACTCAAAAGGCAACGGAACCGTCATCAACAGGTAGTTTTCCGGATCGTAACGAAAAACTTTACTCCCCAGATATCCCACTTTGTGTCCCTGAAAAATAACCACAATGCTAGGGTCATACATCACAGGCGTACGTCCGTGATGGCTATCAGAATAGATAATATTTACCTGCGGAACCGGAGATGGCGTAACCCAAGCGCCACCCTTACCCACAAACTGCATGGCCTGTTTGACCAGTCGATTATATGTACTATCGTTTCTCATATGCTCATCTCTTCCCGCAGAAGGGAGTAAAATGACATATCACCGTCATGGAATCATCATTTTCTCTCTTTTTTTGTAGAAATAGGCAAAAAGAGAACAGGAATGAGCATTGTATGAAAATGACAGGTTACCGAGAATAGGACACCTGACAACATCACCATTGATACCCAAACGCTATTGTCGGATATCCATCACCAGCAGGTATGTATAAATAAGATCAATGTGCTGCCTGCCATTCTGCAACAAGGCTTTAAACTGGATAAATAACCTATGCAAAATTTTACGCTTCATACCCCAACAAAAATTCTGTTCGGTGAAGGCCAAATCGCCGGACTGGCTAATGAAATTCCCGCTGATGCCCGAATCCTGATTACCTATGGCGGCGGCAGTATTAAACATAACGGCGTGTTGGATCAGGTACATACTGCGTTACATGGTCGTAACGTGCTGGAATTTTCCGGCATTGAACCTAATCCAACCTATGAAACGTTGATGAAAGCCGTTGAACTGGTGAAAAAGGAAAAAATCGGTTTCCTGTTAGCGGTTGGCGGTGGCTCCGTTGCGGATGGCACCAAGTTTATTGCGGCGGCAGCCAACTATACCGCGGCAGAAGATCCGTGGCACATTCTGCAAACCCGTGGCGCTCATATTAAAAGCGCCATTCCACTCGGTGTCGTGCTGACCTTACCGGCGACCGGCTCCGAATCCAATAGTGGCGGAGTTATCACCCGAAAATCCAGCGGCGACAAACAGGCTTTCATGAATCCGCTGGTTTGCCCGCGATTTGCCATCCTCGATCCAGTGACGACATATACGCTGCCAGAACGGCAAATAGCCAACGGTGTGGTAGATGCTTTTGTGCATACTGTTGAGCAATATCTGACCTATCCGGTTGATGCCAAAGTGCAGGATCGCTTTGCTGAAGGGCTGCTGTTGACACTGATCGAAGAAGGCCCGCGCGCACTGAAAGATCCCAAAAACTATGCGATTCGCGCCAACGTGATGTGGAGCGCTACCATGGCACTGAATGGTTTGATCGGCGCGGGCGTACCGCAAGACTGGTCAACACATATGCTGGGTCATGAAATCACAGCTATGCATGGATTGGATCACGCCCAAACGCTGGCTATCGTTCTGCCAGCCATGTTGAACGAGCGTAAAGCGCAAAAACGACAAAAACTGCTGCAATATGCCGAACGTGTCTGGAATCTGCGCGACGGTAGCGAAGAGCAACGCATCGACAGCGCTATCGCCGCCACCCGTGATTTCTTCGAGAAAATGGGGGTTCCTACCCATCTCTCTGCCTATCAGCTCGACGGCAGTTCCATTCCGGCACTGGTCGCAAAACTGAAAGAACACAACATGACCGCATTGGGCGAACACCATGATATTACGCTGTCAGACAGTCAACGCGTCTATGAAGCTGCCCGTTAATTTGCCCACTCACTGGGCACCCAAAGCAGAGTAACCCAATCTCATATAACGGAAAGCGCGGGGGATCATCCCCCGCGGCTTACACTTCACGCTCTTCATCGTCTTCCTGTGACAGCGTCAGCACATTATAAGCGACCGCACAAAACAACGAGTTCAGACGGTTCATATCCCCCAACAACCCAAGATGCAATGAACTGGTTTCCAGACTTTGTACATTTTGCTGGTGCAGTCGATCCACATGCGCATGGGCATAACGGCGGTTGAGAATACGAAAACGGTGTTTGGCACGGCGTAACCGTCTGGCGCTAGCCACATCCCCAGACAAAAATACCGACAGTCCAAGACGCAAGTTGGTCACCAACTGCTCATGCAAATGATTCAACTCGGTCAACCCTTGTGCGGAAAACGCACGCTGGCGTCCCATTGCCCCTTGGACGACATCACCGACAATGCGTTCGATAATATCGCCAGCCTGCTCCAGATTTAGTGCCATTTCAATGACTTCTGCCCAGCGTTGAGAATCCCGCTCATGTAACCCGGTTTTCTCAATCTGGGCCAGATAGAGCTTAATGGCGTTGTACAGCACATCCACGTCGTCGTCCAATTTGCGGATTTCACGTACCTGCTGACGGTTCCCCTGCAACACGTCATGATACATATTGAGCATCTGCTCGAGCACATCGCCAATCCGCAACGTTTCGCGGGCAGCGTTTGTCAGCGCCAGTACGGGTGTGTCCAACGCGCTGATATCCAGATGTCGGGGATGAAGACGGGGATCAATTTCCTGTTCAGTGGTAATCAGATTGCTGCACAGTTGCGCCATTCGTCCGGCAAAAGGCAGTAACAACACACAGCGGATCAGGTTATAGAACAGGTGAAAATAGATAACCAGCTCTTCACTCGCAAGTGGAATACGGGCCAGACCATCAGCCAGATAACCGATGGCAGGCAATGCGGGCAGACAACCAATCAGCTTAAATAACATACTGCCCAACGCAACCTGGCGCGCCGCCGGGCTTTGTGTACTGGCATTCATCAGCGTTAGCACACCACTTCCCAGGTTCGCGCCTATCACCAGACACAACGCGACTTCCAGCGAAATAACATGGCTGGCGGTAAGTGTGGCGGTTAACAACACCGCAGCCAGACTGGAGTAGCTGATTACGGCAAACACAGCACCGACCAATGCATCCAGCATCACATCCCCGGTCAACGAGGAGAACAACACCTTCACACCTGCGGTCTGGGTAATCGGGGTAGCGGCTTGCACAATGAGCTCAAGCGCCAGCAGAATCAAACCTAATCCGATAGCAACTCGCCCAAGCTGACCCGCATGGGTTTGTTTACGGCTCAGGAAAAAAATAACCCCCAGAAAAATCAACAGCGGAGAAAGCCAGGACAAATCAAACGTCAGGACCCGCACCATCAGCGCGGTCCCAACATCGGCACCCAAGATAATCACCAGTGCCGGGGCCAGTGCGATCAACCCTTGTGACACAAAAGACGTGGTCAATAATGCAGTGGCATTACTGCTTTGAACCAATGCCGTGACGCCCATGCCCGCCATAAAGGCCAGCGGTTTTTTATCAACGCTATCGCTGATTACCCGGCGCAAACGGGAACCATACACCCGCATAATGCCGGTCCGCACAATATGCGTTCCCCATACCAACAAAGCGATAGCAGAAAGTAAGTGCAACAGAGTTAACACAGAGCAATAATCCCATCCAATATAAAAACATAACAATAAAAACAGCCTGTACCACCAGGAATGATCTCCTCGCAGATACTGGCATTATGATGCGTGTTGGCTATACCATCCGCCCCAGAGATTCCACCTCAGTCTGACAGACCACCCTTTATTGTGAAAATTCATTTGCACAAATAACGGTAAAATTTTCGAAATGCCCGCCCAAATCAACAAGTGGCTATTTTTCGCTTTTTAGGATTTAAGTTAGCGCTATTCTGCGCACATACCTAACTTTAAAGCGTTAGCGTATTAGCAAACGTTTCCGACCTCAGCAAGGAAAATGGATGAAGACCAAAACATCATATGGCCTGAACTGGCTGCCTTTAGTGATTATCCTGATAATTGCCGTTATCTTTTGGCATATCACCCCACCGACAGGACTAAAACCAGCGGCCTGGCATTCGGCTGTCATTTTTGTCTCTACCATTATCTGTATTGTGGCCAACGTATTACCCATCGGGGCCATCGGTATTATCAGTATCACTTTGTTTGCTCTCACCTATGCCGCAGGCGATACCACCGCGAGTGCCTCCATCCAAACGGCGCTGAGTGATTTGAACAGCTCACTCATCTGGCTGATTGTCGTCGCATTCATGATTGCCCGAGGATTTATTAAAACCGGTCTGGGACGCCGTATCGCACTACAAATGATTCGTATGCTCGGTAAACGGACGCTGGGCCTGGCCTATGGTCTGGCATTTGCGGATCTGGTGTTGTCGCCGGCCATGCCGAGTAACACCGCCCGTTGCGGCGGGGTAATCTATCCGATTGCTGACTCACTGGCCCGTAGCTTTGATTCCAAACCGGAAGATGCATCCCGCAGTAAGATTGGTACCTTTTTAATTACGTGTATCGGTAACGTTAACGACGTCACCGCCGCGATGTTTATGACCGGTTACACCGGTAATCTGCTAGCGGTAAAACTGGCGGCTAACGCCGGTATTACCATCACCTGGGGTAGTTGGTTCGTGGCAGCGGTAGTGCCTTGCATGATTTCCCTGCTGCTGGTCCCATGGTGCGTTTATATCCTGGTCAAACCGGAAATCCGCCATACGCCGGAGGCACCGAAGCTGGCCATTTCCGAACTGGATAAAATGGGCAGAATGAGCCGGGGAGAATGGCTGATGGCCGCCACAGTATTGATCCTGCTGGTATTGTGGATTTTTGGTAGCGTACTGGGCGTGAATGCCACCACCGCGTCCTTTGTCGGCTTGTCCATCTTGCTGTTAACCGGGGTATTAAACTGGGAAGACGTCAAGAGTGAAAAAGGTGCCTGGGACACGCTGATTTGGTTCGCCGCACTATTAATGATGGCCAATCAGCTGAAAAGACTCGGTTTTACAACCTGGTTTGGTGATCTCATCGGTAGCAACATCAGCCATATGATGGGGAACACCAGTTGGGTACTGGTACTGTTGTTACTCAATGCCGCCTATTTCTATACTCATTATTTCTTTGCCAGTGGTAATGCACAGATTGCCGCTCTGTACGCAGTATTCCTGGGTGTCGGTATCAGTCTGCATATCCCGGCAGCACCGATGGCGATGATGCTGGCTTTCACCAGTAGCCTGTACTGCTCACTGACACAATATACCCACGCTCGCGGTCCGATTCTGTTCGGGTCTGGCTATGTGCCTACCGTCGTCTGGTGGAGAACCGGGTTTGCTATCAGTCTGGTTAACCAGGCAATTTTCATGTCCGCTGGCCTGCTGTGGTGGAAAGTGATCGGCCTGTATTAATACCCGACAAATAAAACGTAGACGGGCACCGTAGGGTGCCCGTTCTATGCCATATACCGCCAGCGCATTCTCTCTGATATCTGCCTGCCATCCGACGTCCTGGTAAAATATTAATCCGCGTCATACCCCAGATTCGGGGCTAACCAGCGTTCAACTTCACTTACCGTCATCTGCTTGCGCAGGGCGTAGTCTTCCACCTGATCGCGCTGAATCTGTGCTACGGCAAAATACTTACTTTCAGGGTGGCTGAAATACCAGCCGGATACTGAGGCACCCGGCCACATGGCATAGGATTCCGTCAACTTCATTCCTGCTTGATTGTCCACATCCAGTAGCTGCCAGATGGTAGCTTTCTCGGTATGTTCCGGGCACGCTGCATACCCCGGAGCCGGGCGGATACCCTGATAATTTTCACGAATCAGCTCATCGCTACCAAGATTTTCATTCGGCGCGTATCCCCAGTAAACCTTACGTACTCGTTCGTGCAAATATTCGGCAAAGGCTTCCGCCAAACGATCCGCCAGCGCTTTGAGCATGATCTTGTTGTAATCATCGTGTTGCGCTTCCCACTGTTCCGCCAGCAGATCTTCTTCCAACCCACCGGTAACGGCAAATGCTCCGATATAGTCTGGCTTTCCACTGGATTTCGGGGCGACAAAATCGGCCAGACAATAGTTAGGGAAGTCGATTTTTTCGGTTTGCTGGCGCAAATGATGGCCTACCGCACGTACCTCATTGCGATGCTCATCAGTGTAAATCTCAATATCATCACCGACACGATTGGCCGGAAATATCCCGACCACACCACGAGGATTGAGCGCTCCCTCTGCGGCCAATGAATCCAGCATGGCATTCGCGTCGGCAAACAACCGTTTGGCTTCTTCACCCACCACATCATCTTCCAGAATGCGCGGATATTTGCCAGCCAGCGACCAGGTCATGAAGAACGGTGTCCAGTCAATATAGTTACGCAGGGTTTCAATGCCGGCGGAAACCTGCTGTACACCAAGTCGATGCGCCACTGGCGGCGTGTAATTTTTCCAGTCGATGGCCTGGGCATTATCCCGTGCCGCTTCCAATGACACCGGCGGTGTACGTGGTTTTTTACGACCATGCTGAATGCGCACCGTTTCATACTCTTTGCGGATACGGGCGACAAATTCGTCGTGTTGCGTGTCTGACAGCAACGCCGATACGACCCCGACGGAACGTGAAGCATTTTGTACGTAGACGGTTGGACCACTGTAGTTTTGTTCTATCTTCACCGCGGTATGCGCTTTGGATGTGGTGGCACCACCGATCAGCAACGGCAGCGTAAAGCCCTGCCGTTCCATTTCTTTTGCCACATTCACCATTTCATCCAGGGATGGCGTGATCAACCCCGACAACCCGATAATATCGACGTTCTCTTCCCGTGCGGTTTTCAAAATCTTATCGGTGGGAACCATCACACCCAGATCGATAATCTCGTAGTTATTACACTGCAACACGACACCCACAATGTTCTTGCCGATATCATGTACATCGCCTTTAACCGTTGCCAACAGGATTTTCCCGGCGGTGGAACCTTTCGCCTTGCTGGCTTCAATAAAAGGTTCCAGATAGGCTACCGCCTGCTTCATCACTCGAGCGGACTTCACGACTTGAGGCAGAAACATTTTCCCGGCGCCGAACAGATCGCCCACCACATTCATACCATCCATCAGCGGCCCTTCAATCACCTCAATCGGGCGTTCTGACTGTTGGCGTGCCTCCTCGGTATCCTGCTCAATAAATTCGGTAATCCCTTTGATCAGAGAATACTCCAGCCGTTTTTTCACCGGCCAGCTACGCCACTCGTGTTGCGGTTTATTGCTGTCACCCTCGGATTTGCTACCACGGTATTTTTCCGCCAGACCCAGCATCTGTTCCGTTGCATCGTTGCGACGGTTAAGAATCACATCCTCCACCGCATCACGCAGCTCGGCGGGTAAATCATCATAGATCGCCAACTGACCTGCATTCACAATCCCCATATCCATACCATTACGGATAGCGTAATACAGGAATACAGCGTGTATGGCTTCACGAACCGGATTATTGCCACGGAATGAGAACGACACGTTAGACACACCACCGGAAATCAACGCGTGCGGCAATTGCGCTTTAATGTCGGCACAGGCTTCAATGAAATCAACGGCATAGTTGTTATGTTCGTCAATGCCGGTCGCCACGGCAAAAATATTGGGGTCGAAAATAATATCTTCCGGAGGGAAGCCAATCTCTTCTGTCAGGAGGCGATAGGCCCGGCGACAAATATCAATCTTGCGGGCCCGGGTATCCGCCTGCCCTACTTCATCAAACGCCATCACGACAACGGCCGCGCCATAGCGTCGTACCAATTTGGCGTGATGGAGAAAAATATCTTCCCCTTCCTTCATGGAAATCGAGTTGACGATACCTTTGCCCTGAATACATTTCAGCCCGGCTTCGATCACCTCCCATTTGGAAGAGTCAATCATGATGGGGACGCGGGCGATATCCGGCTCACCGGCAATCAAATTGAGAAAACGCATCATCGCCGCTTTGGCATCCAGCATTCCCTCATCCATGTTGATGTCGATAATCTGTGCACCGCTTTCCACCTGTTGGCGGGCCACTGCCAGCGCTTCGTTATATTTTTCTTCTTTTATCAATTGTTTAAAACGAGCCGAACCGGTTACATTGGTACGCTCACCAACATTGACGAACAGCGTGTCATCAGCGATGTTCAAGGGCTCCAGCCCTGCCAGACGACAGGCTACCGGAATGGTTGGCAGCGGCCGCGGTGCCACACCTTCCACGACTCGGGCGATAGCGGCAATATGCTGCGGCGTAGTACCACAGCACCCACCCACAATATTTAAAAACCCGGCGCGCGCCCATTCACCAATCTGCTGCGCCATCGCCTGTGCATCCAGGTCGTACTCGCCAAACGCATTGGGCAGACCCGCGTTAGGATGCGCGGTGACATAACATTCGGCAATACGCGCCAATTCCGCCACATACTGTCGTAACTCATCCGGCCCCAGCGCACAGTTAAGACCAAACGACAACGGCCTGGCATGACGCAGTGCATTGTAGAATCCTTCCGTCGTCTGGCCAGACAGCGTACGGCCGGAGGCGTCGGTAATCGTGCCAGAAATCATCACCGGCAGCGTGATACCCAACGCCTCAAATTCGCTTTCTACCGCAAATACCGCTGCTTTGGCATTTAGCGTGTCAAAAATGGTTTCGAGCATAATCAAATCGACACCACCCTCGATCAATGCGCGGGTGGATTCCCGGTAAGCATCAACGAGTTGATCAAAGCTGACATTGCGGAATGCCGGGTCGTTCACATCTGGTGATATTGAGGCAGTGCGGTTGGTTGGCCCAAGAACACCCGCGACATAACGCGGTTTATTTGGTGTCCGTGTACTCCATTCATCGGCACAGGCGCGTGCCAATCGGGCGGCAGCGGTGTTAATCTCAGCCGACAACGCCGCCATGTCGTAATCGGCCATGGCAATGCGGGTCGAGTTAAAAGTATTGGTTTCCAGAATATCGGCACCCGCTTCCAGGTAACCATCATGAATAGCGGTAATCACATCCGGCTTAGTCAGCACCAGCAGGTCATTGTTGCCTTTCAGATCGCTAGGCCAGTCAGCAAAGCGGGTGCCGCGATAATCCTCTTCCTGCAAATGATAACTCTGGATCATGGTTCCCATGCCACCATCCAAAATCATAATACGTTGTGCCAACTGCTGTTGTAATTCGTTTAACCGATTCGTCGCCATCATCTTTTCCAGTCGTCAATCCCCATCGCCACTGCGAAGGTCTATCCTAGCACAAGTTCACCACCTGCCAGCCCCATGCCAGATGAGAGTTTCTCAGTTATTGACACCAACTTATCAGGTGTTGCAGAAGAAGGTTGCAATCTCTGAAAAAAAAACGAAAATCAATTCCATTATATGAAAAAGGAACCGAGATCATGACGCCACCAGAGCCAGTCAAACGAGGAAAGAAACCCAGAGCCACTACCGTGACAGCTCAACCCGCAGGACAGGTACAATCACTGACACGTGGTCTGACCCTGTTGGAATACATTGCCAAGGCAAATGGCAGTATCGCCTTGACTGATTTGGCTCAGCAGGCCGGTTTACCCAATTCCACTACTCATCGGTTACTGAGCACTATGCAGCAACAAGGCTTTGTCCGTCAGGTGGGTGAACTGGGATTATGGACCATTGGCGCTCAGGCGTTTGTGGTCGGCAGTAGCTTCCTGCAAAGCCGCAACTTACTGACCATGGTGCATCCAACGCTACGCAAACTGATGGAAAGCTCAGGGGAAACCGTCAATCTCGCGGTGCTCGACCATTCAGATTATCAGGCCATCATTATCGATCAGGTACAATGTACCGCGCTGATGCGGATGTCTGCCCCCATCGGCGGTAAGTTGCCCATGCACGCCTCTGGCGCTGGCAAAGCCTTTTTGGCCAGCCTGCCGGATGACAAGATCTCACAGCTACTGCATAAAAAAGGATTACACAGTTACACGCCACACACCTGCAATTCGCAGAATTTAAAGGAAAATCTGGCGCAAATACGCAAGCAGGGTTATTCGTTTGACGATGAAGAACACGCGCTGGGGCTACGTTGTGTGGCCGCCTGTATTCTGGATGAACATCACGAAGCCTTTGCCGCCATTTCGATCTCCGGCCCGATATCCCGAATCACAAATGACCGCACTACTGAATTGGGTGCGCTGGTCATCAAGGCGGCTAAAGACATCACTTATGAATATGGTGGCATACGCTAACGGCATATCACTCAGTATCAGGCAGCACTGACTCGTGGCCCTATCGGTACAGCATTACGCTGACTAAAACGTTTTCTGCGCCGATAGGCATAAACATCTTCAATATGCCCCTCACGGATGCGCTGCTGTAACGCCCGCCAGTAATCCGCCTGAAACAGATCGCCATGAATCTCTTCAAATAGCAACGACAAGCGGCGATCGCCACACAGAAACAGGCGAAACTCCTCCGGGAACACATCATTTGACGCCACGCTGTACCAGGGCTCAGCCGCCAGTTCATCTTCAGGATAGCGTGGGGGGGGAATATCACGGAAATTCACTTCCGTCATGTAGCAGATCTCGTCGTAATCGTAGAATACGACCCGCCCGTGTCGGGTAATACCAAAGTTTTTGAACAACATATCACCAGGGAAGATATTTGCCGCAGCCAACTGCTTGATAGCATTACCGTACTCTTCAATCACATCCCGCAGTTGCTGTTCGTTCGCCTGCTCCAGATAGATATTCAGTGGCGTCATGCGGCGTTCCATATACAAATGGCGAATGATCAGTTTGTCGCCTGAATATTCCAGTTTCTCCGGTACTTCTCTTTGCAATTCCGCCAGCAGTTCCGGGCTGATACGGCGCTTTTCGATCACGAAATTTTCGTACTCCTGCGTATCCGCCATACGCCCAACCCGATCGTGCTCCTTCACCAAGCGATAACAGGCCCGAACCCGTTCCTCATTTACCTCTTTCTGCGGGGCGAAATGATCTTTTATCACTTTGAACACGCGGTCAAAGGCCGGTAAGGTGAATACCAACATGACCATACCTTTCACACCCGGCGCAATAATGAATTGCTCCTCCGAATCCGCCATATAATTCAGATACTCGCGGTAATATTCGGTTTTGCTGTGCTTCTGGCATCCTATCGCCAGATACAGTTCCGCCGTAGTTTTGCCGGGCAGAATATCGCGCAACCAAGCCACCAGCGCAGACGGCAGTGGCGCATACACCATGAAGTAGGAACGCGCGAAACCAAACACAATGCTGGCTTCCGCCTGCGTCGTCAGGCAAGTATCAATAAACAGGGCTCCATGCTCACTATGGTGAATCGGCAACAAAAAAGGGAATACACCATCAGGCAAATACAGTTTTCCCACCAGCCAGGCAGCTTTATTACGATAAAACAACTCGTTGGCTACCTGTAATGACGCCTGCGATAATGAGTCATCCGCAAAATCCTGCTGTAGCGCGTCCACAATATAATCAATGTCGCGGTCCAGATTTTCCCACGGTAAACGCAACGGCAAATCCGTCAGAAGCTTTTTCAACATGACCGGCCAACCGTCGGTTGGTGTAAAGGTTTTTGCCAGGGGACGAGGAATTTCATGGAAACGTTGTTCTGGTTGCGAACTGAACACGAACAATTTATCCGGCGTCAGCTCGCGATGATTAAACAGGCGGCAATAAACGGAATTAAAGAAGCTTTCCGCAATTTCAAAACGTGGATAATCCGGCAGCAACGAGGTGTAAATCTGCTTTACCTGCTCGACAAAACCCGCGTCATAACACTGTGAACCGGTGATACACCCCAACTGTGCCACCACCAGTCCAACATGATGATCGTAAAGGTGGATCCGCTGCTTCATAGATTGCTGAACGGCTAACCAGTCGGCACGTTCAAAACGCTGCTGAGCACCGGCAGTGACTTCCAGAAAACGGCCATACTGCGCATCAAAACCTTGTAATATCGTCTGGGCTACCAAATGTTCCCGATCATGAATCATCGTGATCTCCATACGAATACGGCCAGCGCAAGGCTGGCCGTTCAAGATCAAAACTGCTGCTCTTCCGTTGATCCCGTCAGCGCGGTGACCGAAGAAGCCCCGCCCTGAATAATCGTCGTCACCTTATCAAAGTAGCCAGTACCCACTTCCTGCTGGTGTGAGACAAAGGTATAACCCTCCTGACTCGCGGCAAACTCAGGTTGCTGCACTTTTTCCACATAGTGCTTCATACCTTCGCCCTGGGCATAGGCATGGGCCAGATCAAACATGTTGAACCACATACTGTGAATCCCTGCCAACGTAATGAACTGGTACTTATAGCCCATCTCCGACAACTCATCCTGGAAGCAGGCAATAGTCCGGTCATCCAGATTCTTTTTCCAGTTGAATGACGGTGAACAGTTATAGGCCAGCAATTTGCCAGGGAATTTTGCATGAATGGCCTCGGCAAAGCGACGTGCCAACCCCAGATCGGGTGTCGAGGTTTCACACCATACCAAATCGGCATAAGGCGCATACGCCAGCCCACGACTGATGGCCTGTTCGACACCGGCCCGGGTACGGTAGAAACCTTCCACCGTGCGCTCACCGGTAACAAAGTCCTTATCGTAGTCATCACAGTCAGAGGTCAGCAGATCGGCCGCATCTGCATCGGTACGCGCAACCAACAGCGTTGGCACACCCAACACATCCGCCGCCAGACGGGCTGCCACCAATTTTTGGATAGCTTCCTGCGTCGGCACCAATACTTTGCCCCCCATGTGACCACACTTCTTCACCGAGGCCAATTGGTCTTCAAAATGGACTGCCGCCGCCCCGGCCTCAATCATGGATTTCATCAATTCAAACGCATTCAGCACACCGCCAAAACCCGCTTCAGCATCGGCGACAATCGGCAGAAAATAATCGGTATAACGCGGATCATCTGGCCCAATACCGTTAGCCCACTGAATCTGGTCAGCGCGCCGGAACGTATTGTTAATGCGCTGCACCACAGACGGTACCGAGTTGGCCGGATACAGTGACTGGTCGGGATACATACTGGATGCCAGATTGGCATCGGCGGCCACTTGCCAGCCGGAAAGATATACCGCCTCTAACCCGGCTTTGGCCTGTTGCAACGCCTGCCCTCCTGTCAATGCTCCCAGGCAGTTCACATAGCCTTTGCGTGACTTACCATCGTGCAGGAGTTTCCACAGTTTGGCCGCACCCAATTGAGCCAACGTACTTTCCGGGTTGACCGAACCGCGAAGATTAACGACATCTTCAGCGCGATAAGGACGGGTGATGCCTTCCCAACGCTCATTTTTCCACTCTTCTTCAATTTGCTGTATTTGTTGGGTACGAGAGGTACTCATAACGACTCTTCCTTTTATCAACTGGATTAATCAAGTAATGCGTAGCCGGGCAAGGTGAGGAAATCAATCAACTCATCTTGGGTCGTAATACGCTCCATCAAACGGGCAGCTTCATCGAAACGCCCATTGCCGAAACGTTCTTCACCTACTTCTTCTCTGATCACCTGCATTTCTTCCGACAGCATCTGCCGGAACAGTGATTTGGTAATGGCTCTGCCATCATTCAGAGTTTTACCGTGATGAATCCATTGCCAGATGGAGGTGCGGGAGATTTCCGCTGTAGCGGCATCTTCCATCAAGCCATAAATCGGCACGCAACCGTTGCCGGAAATCCAGGCTTCAATGTACTGCACTGCTACACGGATATTGGCTCGCATCCCTGTTTCCGTGCGTTCTCCCGGACACGGTTCCAGCAACTCGGCGGCCGTAATGGGGGCATCCCCCTCGCGCAACACGTCCAACTGATTTTTGCGTCCCCCCAGAATCCGGTCAAAAATCGGCATTACCGTGTCTGCCAGGCCCGGATGCGCGATCCAGGTGCCATCGTGACCATTTCTCGCCTCCATCTCCTTATCCTGGCGAACTTTCTCCTGCACCCATTGGTTGTGCTTAGCATCTTTACTGGGAATAAACGCCGCCATACCGCCCATAGCAAATGCGCCACGCCGGTGACAGGTTTTAATCAATAAGCGCGAATAGGCATTCAGAAAGGGTTTATCCATCGTTACCGACTGGCGATCCGGCAGCACTCGGTCAGGATGGTTTTTCAGCGTTTTGATGTAGCTGAAAATATAGTCCCAGCGGCCACAGTTCAGCCCAACAATGTGATCGCGCATAACATAAAGAATTTCATCCATCTGGAAAACCGCTGGCAGAGTCTCAATCAGCACCGTAGCCTTAATGGTGCCACGCGGTAAACCAAAACGATCTTCGCTATAGCTGAATACATCATTCCACCAGGTGGCTTCTTGCCAGGATTGTGTTTTAGGAAGATAAAAATAAGGACCACTGCCTTTCGCCAGTAGTTGCTGATAATTGTGGAAAAAATAAAGTGCAAAATCGAACAGGCTACCGGGAATCGCCTCCCCTCGCCAGGTGACATGCTTTTCAGGCAGGTGCAAACCGCGGACACGGCAGATCAACACGGCCGGATCAGGCTTCAACTGGTAAATTTTCCCAGTTTCATTGATGTAGGAGATGGTTCCCCGTACCGCATCACGCAAATTGATTTGTCCATCAATCACTTTTTCCCAACTGGGGGACAGTGAATCTTCAAAATCCGCCATGAAGACCTTCACATTGGCATTAAGCGCATTGATTACCATCTTGCGCTCTACTGGTCCGGTAATTTCTACTCGGCGATCCAGCAAATCTCCAGGAATACCACGGATTTTCCAGCCATCATCAGTAATGGAACTTGATTCCGAAATAAAATCCGGTAATTGACCTTCATCAATCAATTGTTGCTCGGTCTGTCGGACGGCCAGTAATTCATTGCGCTGTGGTGTGAAACGGCTGACCAGGTCAGTGAAGAAATCAACCGCATCATCAGTCAGTATATGACGCTCAGCTTCGCCAAAATGCTGACTGAACGCCAATTCCTTACTTATCGTCTGTTGCGTCATTATCATAGTTCCTTGTTAGATTCTCTTCGTCTTGTCGGCTGCAAAACCAGTGAATTTCATACGACTATTTTTCAGTCAACGGGGTTAAGCCTAACTCATCGAATTTAAAAATCAAAAACTATTTCCATTTTAAAATAAAAAACACAGCAACATATTGAAATATAAAAAATTAAAGTTAGCTCCAATGAGGAAACGAATTTCACCAGAAGAGAAGATGGGAAAAGTGAAGTGATAAAGAAGAAAAAAGGAAGGTGCTTTGCTAACCGTTGACAAACCTATGTACGGCGTCAGGACAGTGATAATAGGAAGAAGAGTAAAGCATCCGCGCCAGGGATGGCATGGTTTGAGATTAAGGAGATACAGATACTTGTAGCGTCTTACGATCTCCTCACTATCGCCGCTATATGCACTTTGCCATAAAATACAAGGCGTCTTCTTAGACGCCTTGTATCGTTATACAGAATACTACTCCAGGGTAGGATTCATATGCCGCAAATCATAAGGTGTAATCTGATAAACGTAATAATTCAACCAGTTGGTGAATAACAGATGACCATGGCTGCGCCAGCTGGCGCTGGGCGGCAAGTCCGGATTGTTATCCGGGAAATAGTTAAACGGGATGGCGGGATTAAGGCCGGCCGCCAGATCGCGATGATATTCGCTGGCCAGCGTCAACGCATCATATTCCGGATGTCCGGTCACAAAGGCCAGTCGTTTATCAGGGCTGGCGAACAAATAGGCACCGGTTTGCTCCGACTCCGCCAGTATTTCCAGGTCGGTGTACTGACGAATAGCCTCGGTCGGAAAATCGGCATAACGGGAATGTGGTGCCAGGAAAGTTTCGTCGAACCCACGGGTCAGCAAAGCATGGGGCTCCAAGGTGCGGTGTTGATACACACCAGCCAGTTTTTCCTTACGGGTCATCTTGGGAATATCATATAAAATATTCAACGCCGCCTGTACCGCCCAACAGACGAACAGTGTCGAGGTGACGTGCCCTTTCGCCCATTGCAGAACTCGATCTATTTGTGGCCAGAACATCACATCATGGAAGTCCACTAGTCCCAGCGGTGCGCCGGTGACCACCAGACCATCAAAATTTTCGTCCTGAATATCTTCAAAATCGCAATAGAAAGTATTGAGATGCTCCGCCGGCGTGTTTTTAGATTCATGACTGTCAATACGTAACAATTGGATATCAATCTGCAACGGCGAATTGGATAACAGCCGCAGGAACTGATTCTCCGTCTCAATTTTTTTCGGCATCAGATTGAGGATCAGCACCTTGAGCGGACGGATTTCCTGGGTACGGGCGCGTGAAGACGTCATAACAAAAACATTTTCATTACGCAGGAAATTTACAGCTGGTAACTCATCAGGAACCCGAATTGGCATAACGATAGAACCTCAAAGCATACGTATAAACGTTTAGACATCCAGATGCCTACAATATCGTCTTTGCCTAATGATGTCGAGTATTCAACTGTTAGTTGAAAATGTTTCATCTTAAGAGATGATATTTTCCTAACGTCGATACTCTCGTGTCAGTCTTATGGCAGGCCGATGCATCTCGCTGGCAACCGGTGCTAAAGGAAGTGTTAGCGCTTTGGCACCGCCTGCGCTACAGATCTACCGACGATTTCCATTATGATCTTAGCTATCATGGCGGTGCCTTTCCCGGTGTTAGCGCCAGTGATATAAGACGGTAATTCACCATTAGTATTGTCCGCTCCACCCTACATGTTGTTTCCTTTAGGTTCTCACACCAGAAAGGACATCAACATGCTGAGCAGAGAGGACTTTTACATGATAAAGCAAATGCGCCAGCAGGGTGCGTACATTGTCGATATTGCGACTCAGGTGGGTTGCTCTGAACGAACTGTCAGACGCTACCTCAAATACCCTGAACCGCCAGCCAGAAAGACTCGCCACAAAATGGTTAAGCTGAAACCGTTTATGGACTACATCGACATGCGCCTGGCCGAGAATGTCTGGAATAGCGAGGTCATCCTCGCGGAAATTAAGGCAATGGGCTATACCGGCGGGCGTTCCATGCTGCGTTACTACATCCAGCCCAAACGTAAAATGCGCCCATCAAAAAGAACGGTTCGCTTCGAAACCCAGCCGGGATATCAGCTCCAGCACGACTGGGGCGAAGTCGAGCTGGAGGTTGCCGGGCTACGGTGTAAAGTTAACTTCGCGGTTAATACGCTGGGGTTCTCCCGACGCTTCCATGTCTTCGCCGCGCCAAAGCAGGATGCTGAACACACCTATGAGTCGCTGGTTCGCGCCTTCCGCTACTTCGATGGCAGTGTGAAAACTGTGCTGGTTGATAACCAGAAGGCAGCGGTGCTGAAAAATAACAACGGAAAAGTGGTGTTCAACTCCGGGTTCCTCTTGCTGGCCGATCACTATGACTTCCTGCCACGGGCCTGCCGCCCACGCAGGGCCAGAACCAAAGGAAAAGTAGAGCGGATGGTGAAGTATCTCAAGGAGAACTTCTTCGTCCGGTACCGCACGTTCGACAGCTTCGCTCATGTTAACCAGCAACTGGAGCAGTGGATGGCGGATGTTGCTGATAAACGGGAGCTTCGCCAGTTCAAAGAAACACCGGAACAGCGCTTCGCGCTGGAACAGGAGCATCTGCAGCCGTTGCCGGATACAGACTTCGATACCAGCTACTTCGACATCCGCCATGTGTCCTGGGACAGTTATATCGAGGTTGGCGGCAATCGTTACAGTGTTCCTGAAACCTTGTGTGGACAGCCGGTCTCAATACGGATCTCACTGGATGATGAGTTGCGGATCTACAGCAATGAGCAACAGGTGGCGTCACACCGACTCTGTTCAGCATCGTCTGGCTGGCAGACTGTGCCGGAACACCACGCCCCGCTCTGGCAGCAGGTCAGCATGGTAGAACATCGCCCACTGAGTGCTTATGAGGAGTTGCTGTGATGCATGAACTTGAAGCGCTGCTGAGTCGCCTGAAAATGGAGCACCTGAGCTATCACGTTGAAAGCCTGCTGGAGCAGGCGGCTAAAAAAGAGCTGAACTACCGGGAGTTCCTGTGCATGGCGCTGCAGCAGGAGTGGAACGGCAGACATCAGCGCGGCATGGAGTCCCGACTGAAGCAGGCGCGTCTGCCATGGGTCAAAACGCTGGAGCAGTTCGACTTCACCTTCCAGCCGGGCATCGATCGTAAGGTTGTCCGGGAGCTGGCCGGTCTGGCGTTCGTGGAGCGCTGCGAGAATGTGATCCTGCTGGGTCCTCCAGGTGTCGGGAAAACCCATTTGGCCGTTGCTCTCGGCGTGAAAGCGGCGGATGCAGGGCATCGGGTACTGTTCATGCCACTGGACAGACTGATCGCGACGCTGATGAAAGCGAAACTGGAAAACCGTCTGGAGCGTCAGTTACAGCAACTGAGTTATGCCCGGGTGCTGATCCTGGACGAAATAGGCTATCTGCCAATGACCAGAGAGGAAGCCAGCCTGTTCTTCCGGTTGCTGAACAGACGATATGAAAAAGCGAGCATCATCCTGACGTCAAATAAAGGCTTCGCAGACTGGGGAGAGATGTTCGGAGATAACGTGCTGGCTACGGCGATCCTGGATCGGCTGCTGCATCACTCAACCACGCTGAATATCAAAGGAGAAAGCTACCGGTTAAAGGAGAAACGCAAAGCTGGAGTGTTGGCCAAAAACGCCACGCCAATCAGTGACGATGAAATGGCGGAAAGCGGACAGCATCAGTAAAGAAAGCATCTAGCGGGCATGAAAATGGCAAATAACGGTCAAAGATCGTGGCGTTGACACCGGCCTGTAGATTCTACGTGGTTGCGTTGACCAGACAACACCGGAAGCTTTTCTGATGATGACAACACAATTTTATCGTCAGCGGGATCGGGTGCTGGAGTTAATCGAACATAGCGGGCAAAAGCTTTACGCGGCGTTGACCACAAAATGAACGACGGTTAGACCATGTAGAAAAACGTCGAATCGTTCAAGATAAAACACTGCTTCGAATCTTTGGGTCGAATGATGATCTACTCCCATGCCCGTTTATAAAAAGCATTGGGTAATTCATTATGGGTTATCTTTTATAGCTGTTTAAAAAATCAATAGAACTAAATTTATAATTTCAATATTCTAAAGAGGGTTTGCCGTTATTTGATACTGACCCGGCGACAGCATGCTGGGCAGATATCCCACCGCGCATGCCGGCGGCATCAACACTACCGACGTGAAAAAGCCCTCTGCTTTCACAGAGGGCTTCGTCTTGTTGAATGCCTGGCAGTTCCCTACTCTCACATGGGGAGACCCCACACTACCATCGGCGCTACGGCGTTTCACTGCTGAGTTCGGCATGGGGTCAGGTGGGACCACCGCGCTATCGCCGCCAGGCAAATTCTGTTTCATCCCGACCGTCACACTTCCGTGTAACCATCAGAACCAATCTCGGAACATCACTGAAAATATATCGTCTCTCTTCCAAAACACCTTCGGTGTTGTAAGGTTAAGCCTCTCGGGTCATTAGTACTGGTCAGCTCAACGCATCACTGCGCTTACACACCCAGCCTATCAACGTCTTCGTCTTAAACGTCCCTTCAGGGGCCTTTAAGGCCCAGGGAAGACTCATCTCGGGGCAAGTTTCCCGCTTAGATGCTTTCAGCGGTTATCTCTTCCGCACGTAGCTACCGGGCAATGCAATTGGCATCACAACCCGTACACCAGTGGTGCGTTCACTCCGGTCCTCTCGTACTAGGAGCAACCCCCCTCAATCTTCCAACGCCCACGGCAGATAGGGACCGAACTGTCTCACGACGTTCTAAACCCAGCTCGCGTACCACTTTAAATGGCGAACAGCCATACCCTTGGGACCTACTTCAGCCCCAGGATGTGATGAGCCGACATCGAGGTGCCAAACACCGCCGTCGATATGAACTCTTGGGCGGTATCAGCCTGTTATCCCCGGAGTACCTTTTATCCGTTGAGCGATGGCCCTTCCATTCAGAACCACCGGATCACTAAGACCTGCTTTCGCACCTGCTCGAGCCGTCACTCTCGCAGTCAAGCTAGCTTATGCCTTTGCACTAACCTCCTGATGTCCGACCAGGATTAGCTAACCTTCGTACTCCTCCGTTACTCTTTGGGAGGAGACCGCCCCAGTCAAACTACCCACCAGACACTGTCCGCAACCCGGTTCACGGGCCCACGTTAGAACATCAAACATTAAAGGGTGGTATTTCAAGGTTGGCTCCACGCAGACTGGCGTCCACGCTTCAAAGCCTCCCACCTATCCTACACATCAAGGCTCAAGGTTCAGTGTCAAGCTATAGTAAAGGTTCACGGGGTCTTTCCGTCTTGCCGCGGGTACACTGCATCTTCACAGCGAGTTCAATTTCACTGAGTCTCGGGTGGAGACAGCCTGGCCATCATTACGCCATTCGTGCAGGTCGGAACTTACCCGACAAGGAATTTCGCTACCTTAGGACCGTTATAGTTACGGCCGCCGTTTACCGGGGCTTCGATCAAGAGCTTCGCCTTGCGGCTTACCCCATCAATTAACCTTCCGGCACCGGGCAGGCGTCACACCGTATACGTCCACTTTCGTGTTTGCACAGTGCTGTGTTTTTAGTAAACAGTTGCAGCCAGCTGGTATCTGCGACTGCGCAACGCTCCATCCGCAAGGGACTTCACCTCGCACAGCGTGCCTTCTCCCGAAGTTACGGCACCATTTTGCCTAGTTCCTTCACCCGAGTTCTCTCAAGCGCCTGAGTATTCTCTACCTGACCACCTGTGTCGGTTTGGGGTACGATTCGATGTTACCTGGAGCTTAGGGGCTTTTCCTGGAAGCGTGGCATTTGTCACTTCGACACCGTAGTGCCTCGTCATCACGCCTCGGCGTTGACAGCGCTCCGGATTTGCCTGGAGCACCCACCTACACGCTTAAACCGGGACAACCGTCGCCCGGCCAACATAGCCTTCTCCGTCCCCCCTTCGCAGTAACACCCAGTACAGGAATATTAACCTGTTTCCCATCGACTACGCCTTTCGGCCTCGCCTTAGGGGTCGACTCACCCTGCCCCGATTAACGTTGGACAGGAACCCTTGGTCTTCCGGCGTGCGGGTTTTTCACCCGCATTATCGTTACTTATGTCAGCATTCGCACTTCTGATACCTCCAGCAATCCTCACAGACCACCTTCAACGGCTTACAGAACGCTCCCCTACCCAACGGACATATCCTTAAGTCAACTCGACGTAATGAACGCTTTGACGTCGCGGCGCTCCGTCAATCGGTTTTCGCATAATTGTCTTAAGTGATATGTCCGCTGCCGCAGCTTCGGTGCATGGTTTAGCCCCGTTACATCTTCCGCGCAGGCCGACTCGACCAGTGAGCTATTACGCTTTCTTTAAATGATGGCTGCTTCTAAGCCAACATCCTGGCTGTCTGGGCCTTCCCACATCGTTTCCCACTTAACCATGACTTTGGGACCTTAGCTGGCGGTCTGGGTTGTTTCCCTCTTCACGACGGACGTTAGCACCCGCCGTGTGTCTCCCGTGATAACATTCTTCGGTATTCGTAGTTTGCATCGAGTTGGTAAGCCGGGATGGCCCCCTAGTCGAAACAGTGCTCTACCCCCGAAGATGACTTCACGAGGCGCTACCTAAATAGCTTTCGGGGAGAACCAGCTATCTCCCGGTTTGATTGGCCTTTCACCCCCAGCCACAAGTCATCCGCTAATTTTTCAACATTAGTCGGTTCGGTCCTCCAGTTAGTGTTACCCAACCTTCAACCTGCCCATGGCTAGATCACCGGGTTTCGGGTCTATACCTTGCAACTTGACGCCCAGTTAAGACTCGGTTTCCCTGCGGCTCCCCTATTCGGTTAACCTTGCTACAAAATATAAGTCGCTGACCCATTATACAAAAGGTACGCAGTCACCCCACCCCAAAGCACTCACCGCTTGTCTTGTGTGTTGGGCGTCGCAAAAGACGCGCCGCCACCGCGATGCTGCTGTTGCGGTGCCTTCATCACCAGAGAATGCTTTGGTGGTGGGGCTCCCACTGCTTGTACGTACACGGTTTCAGGTTCTGTTTCACTCCCCTCGCCGGGGTTCTTTTCGCCTTTCCCTCACGGTACTGGTTCACTATCGGTCAGTCAGGAGTATTTAGCCTTGGAGGATGGTCCCCCCATCTTCAGACAGGATATCTCGTGTCCCGCCCTACTCGTCGAACTCACAGCAAGCGCATCTTTGTGTACGGGACTATCACCCTGTACCGTGCGACTTTCCAGACGCTTCCACTGATGCACAAACTGATTCTGGTTCTGGGCTCTTCCCCGTTCGCTCGCCGCTACTGGGGGAATCTCGGTTGATTTCTTTTCCTCGGGGTACTGAGATGTTTCAGTTCCCCCGGTTCGCCTCATGTCACTATGGATTCATGACATGATAGTGTGTCGAAACACACTGGGTTTCCCCATTCGGGTATCGTCGGGTATAACGGTTCATATCACCTTGCCGACGCTTTTCGCAGATTAGCACGCCCTTCATCGCCTCTGACTGCCTAGGCATCCACCGTGTACGCTTAGTCGCTTAACCTCACAACCCGAAGGTGTTTCTTCTTTTCTGAATGGCTGCGCCTCATGAATACTGCGTTGTGCCGTACTCGGTATGCTCATGGACATCACGTCCACTGCGCTTCCTCCGTGCGGTACGCCTTGTCTTCATCGGGCTCGCTCATTCATCGATTCGGAATATCCGGGATGCGATTATTTGAGAGACTCTGATACAGCCAACTCCCGCCATCAAGGCAGGTTTCGCTGTATCGTTTCAATTTTCAGCTTGTTCCAGATTGTTAAAGAGCAAAATACTTCACAGCATACTGTTGCCAATATACTCTGAAGTCTTTTTTTGTATGGTGGAGCTATGCGGGATCGAACCGCAGACCTCCTGCGTGCAAAGCAGGCGCTCTCCCAGCTGAGCTATAGCCCCATCGCATGAAAACCTTTACACAAATTTCCGTCAGGCAAGGCGTCATTCTCGACACAGACTCTCGCCCGTGGCAAAAACACAACACAGCATGGAAAGAAATTGGTAGGCCTGAGTGGACTTGAACCACCGACCTCACCCTTATCAGGGGTGCGCTCTAACCACCTGAGCTACAAGCCTATAAAGGTATTTCTGCTCGTACTTCATCAGACAATCTGTGTGAGCACTTCACACAACGGCTATCTTTGGTAAGGAGGTGATCCAACCGCAGGTTCCCCTACGGTTACCTTGTTACGACTTCACCCCAGTCATGAATCACAAAGTGGTAAGCGCCCTCCCGAAGGTTAAGCTACCTACTTCTTTTGCAACCCACTCCCATGGTGTGACGGGCGGTGTGTACAAGGCCCGGGAACGTATTCACCGTAGCATTCTGATCTACGATTACTAGCGATTCCGACTTCATGGAGTCGAGTTGCAGACTCCAATCCGGACTACGACGCACTTTATGAGGTCCGCTTGCCCTCGCGAGTTCGCTTCTCTTTGTATGCGCCATTGTAGCACGTGTGTAGCCCTACTCGTAAGGGCCATGATGACTTGACGTCATCCCCACCTTCCTCCGGTTTATCACCGGCAGTCTCCCTTGAGTTCCCGCCATTACGCGCTGGCAACAAAGGATAAGGGTTGCGCTCGTTGCGGGACTTAACCCAACATTTCACAACACGAGCTGACGACAGCCATGCAGCACCTGTCTCTCAGTTCCCGAAGGCACAAGTCTGTCTCCAGTCTCTTCTGAGGATGTCAAGAGTAGGTAAGGTTCTTCGCGTTGCATCGAATTAAACCACATGCTCCACCGCTTGTGCGGGCCCCCGTCAATTCATTTGAGTTTTAACCTTGCGGCCGTACTCCCCAGGCGGTCGACTTAACGCGTTAGCTCCGAAAGCCACGGCTCAAGGCCACAACCTTCAAGTCGACATCGTTTACAGCGTGGACTACCAGGGTATCTAATCCTGTTTGCTCCCCACGCTTTCGCACCTGAGCGTCAGTCTTCGTCCAGGGGGCCGCCTTCGCCACCGGTATTCCTCCAGATCTCTACGCATTTCACCGCTACACCTGGAATTCTACCCCCCTCTACGAGACTCTAGTCTGTCAGTTTTGAATGCAGTTCCCAGGTTAAGCCCGGGGATTTCACATCCAACTTAACAGACCGCCTGCGTGCGCTTTACGCCCAGTCATTCCGATTAACGCTTGCACCCTCCGTATTACCGCGGCTGCTGGCACGGAGTTAGCCGGTGCTTCTTCTGCGGGTAACGTCAATGAAACACTCTATTAAAGCGCTCCCCTTCCTCCCCGCTGAAAGTACTTTACAACCCGAAGGCCTTCTTCATACACGCGGCATGGCTGCATCAGGGTTTCCCCCATTGTGCAATATTCCCCACTGCTGCCTCCCGTAGGAGTCTGGACCGTGTCTCAGTTCCAGTGTGGCTGGTCATCCTCTCAGACCAGCTAGAGATCGTCGCCTAGGTGAGCCATTACCTCACCTACCAGCTAATCCCATCTGGGTTCATCCAATGGCGTGAGGCCCGAAGGTCCCCCACTTTGGTCTTGCGACGTCATGCGGTATTAGCTACCGTTTCCAGTAGTTATCCCCCTCCATCAGGCAGATCCCCAGACATTACTCACCCGTCCGCCGCTCGCCGGCGGGGAAGCAAGCTTCCCCCCGCTGCCGCTCGACTTGCATGTGTTAGGCCTGCCGCCAGCGTTCAATCTGAGCCATGATCAAACTCTTCAATTTAAGATTTGTTTGATATGCTTCCGAAGAAGCGATGCTCAAAGAATTTATAACTGTTTATTCGTAATGAATTTACTGTCAGTCACTCTTCAAGTCTTTTCGTATTGATTACGATAGGGTCCTGTGAGTGCCCACACAGATTGTCTGATTATATTGTTAAAGAGCGTTCGTCGCGGCGCTGCCGTGAGGTCGCGTATACTACGCTATCCTCTTGCAGAGTCAACGAATAATTCGTTTTTCCCGGCCTGACTCTGTGTTGTGTTGTTCACCAGCACCGGGTCAGTGGAGGCGCATTATAGGGATCCGCCAAAGTTACACAACCTCTTTTTAGATCTTTCTTTCTGTTCGCACATTTTTCCACCCTTTCGTTGAGATCTTGTACATACAACGCTATTTTCAAAGGCAAATAAGGAGATCCAATCAGAACACTAAAGCTAAAATAGGTAGTTGTTGTGAATATTTTACCCAAAAGAGGTGATTGAGAATGACTAACGTGCTTCGTCCGTTTAAAGGAATTATGCCAATAACTGGCGAAAGGGTTATGATCGACCCATCAAGTGTGGTTATAGGCGAGGTCACTCTTGCAGATGATGTCAGCATCTGGCCATTAGTCACCATTCGCGGAGACGTTAATCGAATCCATATTGCAGCCCGTACGAATATTCAGGATGGCAGCGTACTGCATGTCACACACTGCTCGGAAAAAAATCTGCAAGGCAATCCTTTGATCATTGGCGAAAATGTCACCGTCGGACATAAGGCCATGCTGCACGGCTGTACTATAGGAAATAGGGTTCTAGTTGGTATGGGCTCGATCATTCTGGATGGTGCCATCATTGAAGATGATGTAATGATCGGTGCAGGCAGCCTGGTATCTCCAGGCAAGGTGCTGGAAAAAGGCTACCTTTACCTCGGTAGTCCTGCTAAAAAAATTCGCCCTCTAAGCCCACAGGAAATTGAAGGCTTACTTTACTCGGCAAATAATTACGTTTTGTGGAAAGATGAATATCTGAATCAGTAGAAAGTAAAACACCCTTGATCATACGCTCAAATTCGTCTTCTAAATCTCAACGATAAACGCGGAACAAAGGCAGCCACTGTTCCGCATTTTCCCCACCATATCGCTGCTGGATAGTGACAAAGCTAATAGAACATTAGCTCTGAAATTCGTTAACCAGTACGAGGAATCTTATTACTTTTGATTGTTCATCTCATAATTCACGATCAGGAAGTTGTATTGATTGGTTCAACTGGCAAGTTCCTGTTTCATTTGCTGAATGACCGGGACAACATTAGGCATGACACCGTGCCACAACTGGAAAGCGTGTGCTGCTTGCCAGATAAGCATTCCCAATCCATCCGAACAATGCTGAGCGCCATGTTGCAAACACCACTTCAGGAATGGCGTTGGCTCCGGCAGATAAAACATGTCATAACAGCATATATCTTGAGAAATTAGCGATGCGGGTAATGCTGGTATATCACCCGTAATGCCCGATGATGTGGCATTAATAATAAGATCAAAGGCACAATCATTTAGCTCATGCATTGATACAGCGGCAATATTGCCCAATGAACTGAAATGTTCAGCCAGCACCGTTGCCTTGGACAAGGTTCGATTTGTTAACACCAACGAACACCCATGACTCAGCAAGGGTTGAATCACTCCCCTGGTTGCTCCACCAGCCCCAATCAGCAAAATGCGAGACTGTGGTTGTATCAAATCACGATGCTTAAGGTCACTCAGTAAACCAATACCATCCGTGTTATCACCATACAGTTCACCATTATCCATTTTTTTGATGGTATTTACGGCTTTCGCAAAGGAAGCTCGTTCACTGAGAACATCAACTTCGGCGCAAGCCCGCTCTTTAAAAGGTGCAGTAATGTTGGCACCATAAGCCCCCGCCTCAAAATAATCTCTCAAGCTTTTCTCGAAATCGGCAACCGGCGCCAGAATACGTTCGTATGCAAGCTCAATCCCAGTCTGCTCGGAAAAGAGAGCGTGAATGCGAGGGGACTTACTATGCGCGATGGGATTACCAAAAACCGCAAAAAATTTTATATTAGACATCGTATCTCCCATTGCATTTACCCTTGTCGCAACATCTCTCCCGTCAAGGCATCACGAATTTCAGACGGATTTAACCGGCCACCAACATTGCCATGTAATACTGGGAAATCATCCCCAAACTGTTGAGCTACCTCAACAGCAGAACGACATGGTAGCTGACCACTCAAGTTAGCGCTGGTTGATACCAATGGCTTACCATAACTCAGACACAACTGTTTCACCAAAGGATGAGCGCTGACACGGACAGCCAGAGAGGTGAACTTTCCCGTTAACCATCTTGGTGTAGCTGGTTTGGCCGGGATCACCCATGTCACAGGTCCTGGCCAGGAAGCGAAAATAGCCGCCTTCTGTTCTGCGCTTAATGCGGCAAGATCCAGGTAAGGTTCCAGTTGCGAAAATTCAGCGGCAATCAGAATCAATCCTTTTTCCCACGGACGTTGCTTCAACTTTAGCAGCTGTTTAACTGCAGTCTCGCTGTCAGGATCGCATCCTAAACCAAATACAGCCTCGGTTGGGTAGGCGATGACTTTTCCTTCCTTCAATTTCTGTAACAGAGGAACCAATTGATCTTGTGGGAAATTATTCATTGCTATCCATCTTTTCTGTTATTACTGGTTTTCCGCACAATTTACTGGCACAAAAACGTTTCAGTCCATGTGCCGTTTTTTTCTCAAGCAATAACGGATAATGGCAATACTCACACTCCCCCGCTATTGGTTTATGGTTCAGTGTAAATTGACAGTCTGGATAGCGTTCACAAGCATGGAAAACCTTCCCATAACGGGATTTACGCTGGAGTAACTTACCTTTATGGCATTGAGGACAGGTCAGCGATGTTGTATCTGGACGATCCATCGTTTCGATATGGTCGCAATCAGGATAGCGACTACAACCGATAAACATGCCATAACGGCCTTGCCGCAGTATTAATGTCGACTGGCAGAGAGGGCAGCTTTGCCCCTCCAAGACTTTGACCACATGACCGTCAGCCTGCGCTTTTAACGGCCGGATATATTCACATGCTGGGTAGCAAGAACAACCAAGAAAAGGGCCATGCCGTCCAGATCGAATAACCAGCGCAGCCCCACATTCAGGACAAGTCTGTTGCTTTTTCTCATCAAAAAGAGTGGTTTTAACCATTGCGTATCTACTTACCCGTCCTTACTACTACTGCAAATAACCGTCGTTTTCATCAAAGAGTAACTCTTCCATTTGTTGATAGGCATTTTCACAACCAGGTACATTAAACAACACCATCAGAATGACCCATTTCAGATCTTCCAGGTCAAAGTCCTGAGTTTCCAGCGCCATAACTCGATCAATAACCATTTCCCGTGTTTCCAGATTCAATACCTGAATCTGTTCAAGAAACAGCAAAAACCCCCGACATTCCGTCTCCAGGCGCTGCTCTTCTTCAGCCGTATAGATCCGTAACGCCAAAGGATCACTGGCTAACGCCAGCGGAGTAGCCTGTCCTTCTTGAAGATCAGCTAATTTTTCCAGCCAGTCCAGCGCACTATAAATATCATTACGATCAAATCCCGCGCGAGTGAGGTCATCAGTTAACGTATCCTGATCGACACGCATTTCAGTTTCATTGTGTATATATGTTTCAAACAAGTACATGAGTACGTCGAACATGGCCTGCCCTCCTTAATCGGACATAGCCGCCGGGTACAGCTGCGATCCATCCTGCTAACTCCAGATCCAATAGTTTACTGACTACTTCTGGCACAGGTTGGCCGGCACGTTCAGCGACAACGTCAACAGGTGTAACCTCATCTCCTACGTTAGCCAACACGTCAGCAAATGGCAATTCCAGTTCATCATACCGGATAGAAATAGTTTCACCCGTGCTTTCATTGGGCAGACCAGAAAACCACTGTAGACTACTGTTCAATTGTTCCAGAATATCTTTCGGATGTGTTACCAAATACGCACCTTGCTGAATCAGCCAATGGGTTCCTTCCATCATAGGGTTGCCAATCGGGCCCGGTAAGGCAAAAATCTCCCTGTTTTGTTCCAGCGCATAACGTGCCGTTACTAGTGAACCGCTGCGCCTAGAGGCTTCAACCACTAAAACACCGAGGCTAAGCCCACTGATAATTCGATTCCGGCGTGGAAAATTGGCAGGCACTGGAGGAGCGGTTAATGCAAATTCAGACACCAACGCACCACCTTGTTCGAGAATGCGTTCTGCCAAAGGCCGATGGCGATGGGGATAAATACTCTTCAGACCACTGCCTAGCACTGCAATCGTTTTCCCTCCCATCTCCAACGCTGATCGATGTGCAATACCATCAATTCCTATTGCCAGTCCGCTGGTAACAATCAAGTCATTCAGGCTAAGTTCCTGAGCAAAGTACCGTCCCCACTGTTCACCATAAGCACTGTTATCACGACTACCCACGATCGCGATCTGAGGCAATGCCAGCAAATGGGAATCGCCAGCAACAAAAAGTAGTACAGGCGGAGAGCTGATATTGTTCAGCAAAGGGGGATAATTAGTATCGCTATAGGTGAGAAGATCGTGTCCGGGTTGATCCAACCAGCACAACGTGTTTTCCAAACATGCACGATCAAACGTCAAAAATTGTTCGATCTGTGTCGTATTCAATCCAAAGGAGAGCATAAAGTCCGGCGAGTAATCTTTCGTGTCCAGTAACTGCCGGGCCAACTTTGCCGTCTGTTTCGCCCCCAAACCACGCACCGATGCCAGACGTAACCAAACTTCCGTATCAGTCATACTCTCTCCCACTTCCTGCTTTGCTATCGGGTGTTGATGCTGTCAATCAGCACAAGAAATGTCTAGAATACAGATTGGAACTTTCTTACCACTTGGATACAGATCTAAATATATATGTCAGTTTTGCAGGTATTACATTATCCGGAAGATGAGCGGCTCCGCATTACGGCTGAGCCCGTCAAAGAAGTGAATGCAGAGATTCAACGTATTGTGGACGATATGTTCGATACCATGTACGAAGAAGAAGGCATTGGCTTAGCGGCTACTCAGGTTGATATTCATCAACGAATCATCGTGATGGATATTTCAGAAGAACGTAATCAACGTCTGGTATTCATCAACCCAGAGCTACTTGAGAAAAACGGTGAAACTGGTATAGAAGAAGGCTGCTTGTCTATTCCCGAGACCCGAGCACTCATTCCTCGAGCCGAGCACGTTAAGGTCCGGGCGTTAGATCGCGAAGGCAACTCATTTGAACTGGAAACCGACGGTTTGTTAGCTATCTGTATCCAGCATGAAATGGACCATCTGGTTGGAAAGCTGTTTGTTGATTATCTGTCGCCGTTAAAACGCCAGCGGATTCGTCAAAAGCTGGAAAAACTGGCGAAGCAAAACAGCCGGGCCTAATCACTCTTTTCCAGGCAGGAAATCACGTGTCATTACGTATTATTTTTGCAGGTACTCCCGATTTTGCAGCACGTCACCTCAACGCGCTGCTTTTGTCTGAGCATGAAGTTATTGGCGTATTTACTCAGCCAGACAGACCTGCCGGACGTGGAAATAAACTCACAGCCAGTCCGGTAAAATTGCTGGCTGAACAACATGGCATCCCGGTTTTTCAACCGAAATCCTTGCGCCCTGTCGAGAATCAGCAACTGGTCGCAGCGCTCAATGCCGACATAATGGTTGTTGTTGCTTATGGGCTGCTCTTGCCACAGGCAGTGCTGGATATGCCTCGTTTAGGTTGTATCAATGTTCACGGCTCATTATTACCGCGCTGGCGTGGTGCCGCGCCCATACAACGTGCATTATGGGCAGGGGATAAACTGACGGGCGTAACCATTATGCAAATGGACGCTGGATTAGATACTGGAGCCATGTTGCACAAAATTGAATGTGCCATTCTTCCGGAAGATACCAGCGCCACACTCTACGACAAGCTGGCTGAGCTAGGACCACAGGGGCTACTGACGACATTGAGTCAATTAGCTGCATCTCAGGCCGAACCCGAAATGCAAAATGATGTGCTGGCGACCTATGCCGACAAGCTCAATAAAGAAGAAGCGTTGTTAGATTGGCAACTTTCAGCAGAGCAACTGGCACGCTGCATCAGGGCCTTTAATCCATGGCCAGTCAGCTATTTTATGATTGATGGCCAACCGGTAAAAGTGTGGAAAGCCGAAGCCCTCAAAATGGATCATCATGCACAACCTGGCACTGTAATAAAGGCGGATAAAGCAGGCATTCAGATCGCCACTGCCAATGGTCTGTTAAATATCCTGGTATTACAACCCGCTGGCAAAAAAACCATGCCGGTTCAGGATCTGCTGAATTCACGCCGAGAGTGGTTTACTCCAGGCCGTGTACTTGCCTGATTCCCATTGGTACCGGTGTACACACACCGGTACATCTCACTTCACATACCGTCGCTGAAACAATGAAAAGTACATATAACCTCCGCAGTATCGCAGCAAAAGTTATCGCTCAGGTTCTGGACCAGGGGCAATCGCTTAGTAATGTATTACCTATTTATCAACGCGATATCTCAGAAAAGGACCGTAGTTTATTGCAGGAACTTTGTTTCGGTGTGCTGAGAGCCCTGCCACAACTAGAGTGGTGTATCCAGCAGTTAATGGCAAAACCACTTACCGGCAAACAAAGGGTATTACACTATTTACTTATGATTGGTATCTACCAATTACTTTACACTCGTATACCCCCCCATGCTGCACTCGCCGAGACGGTCAACGGTGCGACAGCATTAAAGCGTCCACAGTTAAAAGGTTTGATTAATGGAGTGTTACGGCAATTTCAGCGTCAACAGGAGGAATTACTGCAAAGGCTGGAAAACAATGATGCTCGGTATTTACATCCTAAGTGGCTGCTGAACCGCATTAAGACCGTCTATCCGGCTGATTGGAAAAACATTGTTGAAGCGAATAATCAACACCCTCCAATGTGGCTAAGGGTCAACCGTCTACATCACCAACGTAATGAATATCTGTCTTTGCTACAGCAAAACGGCATTGAGGCAAGTCAGAGCGCTGATTATCCAGATGCTATAAGGCTAATGGTTCCCTGTGCGGTAACGAATCTGCCAGGCTTCAATCAAGGGTGGGTAACAATACAAGATGCATCAGCGCAAGGTTGTATACACTGGCTAGCCCCTGAAGATGGTGAGTCAATCCTTGATTTATGCGCTGCGCCCGGAGGGAAAACCACCCATATTCTTGAAGCTGCTCCTAAATCACATGTACTTGCCGTTGATATTGACGAACAACGTCTGGCACGAGTCAAAGAAAATCTGCAACGCTTACAGTTGAATGCAGAACTGAAACAAGGAGATGGCAGAACACCGGCTGTCTGGTGTGGCGACAGAACATTCGATCGTATTCTGTTAGATGCTCCCTGTTCAGCAACGGGTGTGATTAGACGTCATCCTGATATTAAGTGGTTACGACGAGATAGTGATATTGCCGAGCTGACCATCTTACAACAGGAAATTCTGGAAGCTATCTGGCCACGACTAAAACCTGGCGGCACGCTTGTTTACGCGACCTGCTCCATCTTGCCAGAAGAAAACCACATGCAAATTTCAGCATTCCTTGGCCGTCACCCCGATGCGGATTTGGTAGATACGGGTGATCATGATCATCCAGGAATTCAGAAGCTGCCCTCTTTAGAGGGCGGGGATGGTTTCTTTTATGCGAAGCTGGTAAAACGCTGACATCGGTTCCAGTATTATCTAAGTCTCAAAATACACGGCAAAAATAACTATGAAGATTATTATTCTTGGTGCTGGTCAGGTCGGTGGAACACTGGCAGAAAATTTATCGGGAGAAAACAACGATATTACTGTTGTTGATACCAATACGGCCCGCTTACGTCAGCTTCAGGATAAATTCGATCTCCGTGTTGTCACTGGCTATGCATCTCATCCACGGGTATTACGTGAAGCAGGCGCAGAAGATGCAGACATGCTGGTTGCCGTCACCAATTCTGACGAAACAAACATGATAGCCTGCCAAATTGCTTACTCACTATTTAATACCCCTAATCGTATCGCCCGCATTCGCTCAGCTGACTATATACGCGAGGCGGATCAACTGTTCACGCCCGAGGCCGTTCCCATTGATCATCTGATTTCTCCTGAGCAGTTGGTGATCGATAATATCTATAAACTAATCGAATATCCTGGTGCGCTGCAGGTAGTGACTTTTGCAGAAGGGAAAGTAAGTATTGCTGCCGTTAATGCTTATTACGGCGGGCCGTTAGTGGGCAATGCCATTTCCTCTATGCGCGAACATATGCCACATATTGAAACACGCGTTGCAGCTATTTTCCGACAGGATCGTCCTATCCGCCCTCAGGGATCGACTATCATTGAAGCAGGTGATGAAGTATTTTTTGTTGCCGCATCACAACATATTCGCGCAGTAATGAGCGAGTTACAGCGGCTGGAAAAACCCTACAAACGAATCATGATCGTAGGTGGTGGTAACGTGGGTCTTGGTTTGGCTATGAAGCTGGAACGAGACTACAGTGTAAAACTGATAGAGAAAGATACACAACGGGCGGCAGAGCTCGCAGAACGGCTACAAAATACCATCGTCTTTCATGGTGATGCTTCCGATCAGGAACTTCTGACCCAAGAGCATGTTGAACAAATTGACGTTTTCATCGCTATCACTAACGATGATGAAGCGAATATTATGTCTGCCATGCTCGCTAAACGGATGGGTGCCAAAAAGGTAATGGTTTTGATCCAGCGCAGAGCTTATATCGATCTGGTACAAGGAAGTGTTATTGATGTCGCTATATCTCCACAACAAGCGACTATTTCAGCCTTACTGGGACATGTTCGTAAAGCGGATATTATCAGCGTCTCATCATTACGCCGAGGTGTGGCTGAAGCCATCGAGGCCATCGCTCATGGTGATGAAGGAACATCAAAAGTAGTTGGACGCATGATTGAAGATATCAAACTCCCACCAGGAACAACCATCGGTGCAATTGTAAGAGGTGATGATGTCATCATCGCTAACCACAATACACACATTGAGCAAGGTGACCATGTCATTATGTTCTTGACCGACAAAAAGTATGTTCCAGAAGTAGAACGCTTATTCCAACCCAGCCCTTTCTTCTTGTAATCACGATCAGGCCGTTGTCGACTACCTCAACGCCATACATCTATCTTGCTGGCAAATCGACCACCCCTTGTTAGAATTGACATAGATATTGTCGGGAGAGCCCAAATGAATTTTATTAAAGAATTCCGTGAATTTGCCATGCGTGGCAATGTTATTGACTTGGCGGTAGGGGTCATTGTTGGCTCAGCGTTTGGTAAAATCATCTCATCACTAGTCTCTGACATTATTATGCCCCCTTTGGGATTGCTTATTGCTGGCATCGACGTTAAGCACTTTCACTTTATATTGCGTCAAGCACAGAACAATACCCCTGAGGTTGTCATAAACTACGGTACTTTTATTCAGAATGTCTTTGATTTTATTATTGTTGCCTTTGCTATTTTTGCTTTGGTCAAACTGATAAATAGCATGCATCATAAACAGGAAGAGAAACCAAAAATGCCCGCTGAACCCAGTGCAGAAGAGAAATTACTCATAGAAATTCGCGATTTACTTAAGCAACAGGCCAAGCAATAGTCTTAATCGTAACGACATTAGCGTGTTTGAAATTCTAATGCCCATATCAAGAGAATTATTCAGAAGACAATAAAGGAAATAAAAAATGGAGTATCAGAGGCCGAGTAAAACACCTACGTACTGATTTACACAATCAGAAGGCCAGTGGTAAAAATTTTCTGATTTTTACCACTGGCCTCCCAGTTATTGCCATTAAAATTTTTATGTTTTCCTTTGCGTTGATAACTTCCTTTCCCCTTCATATTTTTCTCAACCCTTTGGCGGAATAAAGGATCGTGAAGCAGTGCTTCAATTGCATTATTATTGATTTGCCCTTTTGTATGCCGATAATTAGACATGATTACTCCTGACACATTATTAGTAAATACAGATTACGAACGCTGCTGTTCGTAAACTAAACACTCACAGTATATTTAATCTGCTCTAAGACTTTTGAGAAGAGCTAAGCAACTTATCACTTATTGCTGATTGATACCGGGTTCTTAAAAAGTCAGTACTCATTCCTGCCTGTTGTAAACGTAACTCCAAAAGCCGAATCTGTTTGTTGAGTTTGTCATGTTCAGGATGCTCAGGATTAATTTCCTGCAACAGTTGAATGAGTGTTAAGGCCTCTTTACGGTCCAACAGTTCCTGCGGAAGGTACCCGGCATTTTTAAGTAAATGAAATGCTGATCGTAACTCTTCAGGAACGGCACTATTATCATCAAGCTGGAGCGGTCTTCCACAACCAGATAAATTATCAAACTCTCCTTTCAATTGGGCTTCGACAATGTGCCTCTCAGCCCATTCATCAATAAGAAACATGGCCTTCTCCTACGAGACATTATCAAAAGACAGTAATAGAAGGATAACGCAGAAATTTCGCAAAGATAAGAAAAGACATGACATTTAGGCGTAAAAAAACCGGGTTTCCCCGGCTTTTTTACGCTAGCACAGATTTTACTCTGCAGTAGCGACTTCTTCTGTTTGAGAAGCGGCGCGATCAACGAGCTCGATGTATGCCATCGGCGCATTGTCGCCTGCACGGAAGCCACACTTAAGAATACGAGTGTAACCACCAGCACGGCTCGCAAAACGCGGGCCCAATTCATTAAACAGTTTAGCCACGATCTCGTTATCACGAGTACGTGCAAATGCCAGACGACGATTAGCAACGCTGTCGGTCTTGGCAAGAGTAATCAGCGGTTCAACAACACGACGCAGCTCTTTTGCTTTCGGCAAGGTCGTCTTGATAATCTCATGACGAACCAAAGAACCAGCCATGTTACGGAACATAGCCTGACGATGGCTGCTGTTACGGTTCAGTTGACGACCACTCTTACGATGGCGCATGACCTTATCCTTCTCAGTAAAACCTTAACCTGTGATCTGGTTACTCATCGGCAATGCTTGCAGGCGGCCAATTCTCCAGGCGCATGCCTAGTGATAAGCCACGGGAAGCCAGCACGTCTTTAATCTCAGTAAGAGATTTCTTACCCAGGTTCGGCGTTTTCAGCAACTCAACCTCGGTACGTTGCACCAGATCACCGATGTAGTGGATAGCTTCTGCCTTGAGGCAGTTAGCAGAGCGGACAGTCAATTCCAGATCGTCAACAGGGCGCAGCAGGATCGGATCGAATTCTGGTTTTTCTTCTTTCACTTCTGGTTGACGTACATCACGTAAGTCAACAAAAGCTTCCAATTGTTCAGCCAGAATGGTTGCCGCACGGCGGATCGATTCTTCAGGATCGATCGTACCGTTGGTTTCCATTTCGATGACCAGCTTATCCAAGTCGGTACGTTGTTCTACTCGAGCTGCTTCAACATTGTAAGCGATACGCTCAACAGGGCTGTAGCAAGCATCGACTAACAAACGACCAATTGGGCGCTCATCTTCTTCCGTATGAATACGGGCAGATGCCGGCACGTAACCACGACCACGCTGAACTTTAATACGCATATTAATATTCGCGTTTTCATCGGTCAGATGGCAAATTACATGCTGTGGCTTGACGATTTCGACATCACCATCATGTGTAATGTCGGCGGCAGTCACAGGGCCAATGCCAGATTTATTCAAGGTAAGAATAACTTCATCTTTTCCTTGAACTTTCACCGCCAGCCCTTTCAGGTTGAGCAGGATTTCCAGGATATCTTCCTGTACGCCTTCTTTGGTGCTGTACTCATGTAGTACACCATCAATCTCAACCTCGGTCACCGCGCAACCTGGCATGGATGAAAGCAGAATACGGCGCAGTGCGTTGCCAAGAGTATGGCCAAAGCCCCGCTCTAACGGCTCAAGGGTCACCTTGGCGTGCGTCGAACTGACTTGCTCGATATCTACCAGGCGCGGTTTTAGAAACTCTGTCACAGAACCCTGCATTGTGTCCTCTCTTTGGTACTAAGCCTTACTTAGAGTAAAGCTCGACGATCAGGTGTTCATTAATGTCAGCAGACAGATCAGTACGTTCAGGATTACGCTTGAACATACCTTCCATCTTGGCAGCATCAACTTCCAGCCAAGTTGGCTTTTCACGCTGCTCAGCCAGCTCCAGAGCAGCCTTAACACGAGACTGCTTTTTAGCTTTCTCACGGATGCTGACTACGTCATTCGGAGATACCTGATAAGAAGCAATGTTAACAACGCGACCATTTACCATGATAGCTTTGTGGCTGACCAACTGACGTGCTTCCGCACGAGTAGCACCAAAACCCATACGATAAACGACGTTATCCAGACGGCCTTCAAGCAATTGCAACAGGTTTGCACCTGTGTTGCCTTTCAGACGAGCTGCTTCTTTGTAATAGTTACGGAACTGGCGTTCAAGCACACCGTAGATACGACGGACTTTTTGCTTTTCACGCAACTGCACACCATAGTCAGACAGACGCGGCTTGCGTGCGCCATGCTGGCCAGGAGCTTGTTCAATTTTACACTTGGAATCGATCGCACGAACACCAGACTTTAGAAACAGGTCGGTGCCTTCACGACGGCTCAGCTTGAGCTTAGGACCCAAATATCTTGCCATTTTCTTTCTCCAACAATCCTAAAAGCAGCGTTATACGCGACGCTTTTTCGGCGGACGACAACCGTTATGAGGGATCGGAGTCACATCAGTAATATTAGTGATGCGAAAACCAGCCGCGTTCAACGCGCGGATAGTAGACTCACGGCCCGGACCAGGTCCTTTAACCATAACTTCCAGATTCTTGATACCGTACTCTTTCACTGCTTCAGCACAGCGCTCTGCTGCTACCTGAGCGGCGAACGGAGTGGATTTTCGAGAACCACGGAAACCGGAACCACCGGCAGTTGCCCAACCCAATGCATTACCCTGACGATCAGTAATGGTAACGATGGTGTTGTTGAAAGAAGCATGGATATGAGCCACACCGTCAGAGACTTGCTTTCTTACACGCTTACGTGCACGAATAGGTGCCTTTGCCATTATTCAATCACCCCGATTATTTCTTGATCGGTTTGCGCGGACCCTTACGGGTACGGGCGTTAGTCTTGGTACGCTGACCGCGCACCGGTAGACCACGACGATGACGCAAACCACGATAAGTACCAAGATCCATAAGACGCTTGATGCTCAGGGTAACTTCACGACGCAGATCACCTTCGACAACAAACTTGGCAACTTCGTCACGCAGCTTATCGATTTGCTCTTCAGACAGCTCACTGATCTTAACATCTTCGGCAATACCCGTTGCTGCACAAATAGACTTAGAACGGATTCTACCGACACCGTAAATAGCGGTTAACGCAATAACGGTATGTTTATGATCAGGAATGTTAATGCCTGCTATACGGGCCACTATGCACTCCTACAATTTTATACAGCAATACCACTCTGAAAAGCCCGTTTCAGGATACTCAAATGATATTGCAGTTACATACAAAAGATCGGCTGGCTAATCTAGCCAGCTCAACCCAACTTTGCAAGAAAAATATGTGAGATAATCAGCCTTGACGCTGCTTATGCTTCGGCTCGGCACTGCAGATGACACGAACGACACCGTTACGCTTAACGATCTTACAGTTACGACATAATTTCTTGACGGAAGCACGAACTTTCATTTTTACTCTCCGTAACTTCTCAAGCTTACCCTGATTAGCGGTTATAGCCTTTCAGGTTTGCTTTCTTCAATGCAGACTCATACTGACTTGACATCAACAGAGTTTGCACTTGAGCCATAAAGTCCATGATGACAACAACAACAATAAGTAATGAAGTACCGCCAAAATAGAAAGGTACCTTCATTGCGTCACGCATGAACTCCGGGATGAGGCAGATAAACGTAATATACATCGCACCGATTAATGTCAGACGAGTCATTACCTTATCGATATACTTCGCCGTTTGCTCTCCCGGACGAATTCCTGGCACGAATGCACCGGACTTCTTCAGGTTATCTGCTGTTTCACGTGGGTTGAAAACCAACGCCGTGTAAAAGAAACAGAAGAAGATGATTGCAGACGCATAGAGTAGCACATAAAGCGGTTGTCCAGGCTGCAAATACATAGAAATTGTTGTCAGCCAGTTCCAACCGGTACCGCCCCCAAACCAAGATGCAATCGTTGCTGGGAACAGAATAATACTAGAAGCAAAAATAGCTGGTATTACGCCTGCCATATTCACTTTCAGAGGTAAATGCGTACTCTGTGCTGCGTAAACGCGACGCCCTTGTTGACGTTTAGCATAATTAACGACAATACGACGTTGACCACGCTCAATAAATACAACAAAGAAGGTCACTGCAAACACTAAAACTGCAACCAACAGCAACAGGAGGAAGTGCAGATCGCCTTGCCGCGCTTGCTCGATAGTATGGCCAATAGCTGGCGGTAAACCCGCAACAATACCAGCAAAGATTATGATAGAAATACCGTTTCCGATACCTCGTTCAGTAATCTGTTCACCTAGCCACATAAGGAACATAGTTCCTGTAACCAGACTCACAACAGCGGTAAAGTAGAACGCAAGGCCTGGATTAATCACCAAACCTTGCATCCCTGGCATATTCGGCAAACCGGTAGCTATACCGATTGACTGGAATATACCCAATACTAGCGTACCGTAACGGGTATACTGGCTTATCTTACGACGTCCAGCTTCCCCTTCTTTCTTTATCTCCGCCAGAGCTGGGTGCACAACTGTCAGCAACTGGATAATAATGGATGCCGAAATATACGGCATGATCCCCAGAGCAAAGATAGAAGCACGACTGAGAGCACCACCAGAGAACATATTAAACATTTCAATGATGGTGCCTCGCTGTTGCTCGAGCAATTTGGCAAGCACAGTGGCATCAATACCAGGAATGGGAATAAAAGAGCCAATGCGGAAAACAATCAACGCACCGATAACAAACAATAGTCTGCGCTTCAGTTCGCCAACTCCGCCTTTAGCACTTTGAAAATCTAATCCTGGTTGCTTAGCCATCTGCTACTTATTCCTCAATTTTACCGCCAGCAGTTTCGATAGCAGCACGAGCACCTTTAGTGACACGTAGACCACGGATCGTTACCGGGCGAGCAACTTCGCCTGACAGAATTACTTTCGCAAATTCAATCTGGACGCCAATGACGTTAGCGGCTTTTAGCGTATTCAGGTCAACAACATCTCCTTCTACACGAGCCAGATCAGACAAACGAATTTCTGCCGTAATCATTGCTTTGCGAGAAGTGAAGCCAAATTTCGGCAAACGACGATATAAAGGCATCTGACCACCTTCAAAACCACGACGTACACCACCGCCAGAACGAGATTTCTGACCTTTGTGACCACGACCGCCGGTTTTGCCCGTTCCAGAGCCAATACCACGACCTAAACGCTTTGGTGCATGTTTAGCACCTTCGGCCGGAGACAGAGTATTTAAACGCATCTGTTACTCCTCCACTTTAACCATGTAGGAAACCGCGTTGACCATACCACGAACAGCGGGAGTATCTTCACGCTCAACGGTGTGGCCAATACGACGTAGACCCAGGCCAAGCAGTGTCGCCTTATGTTTCGGCAGACGACCGATTGCACTACGGGTTTGAGTAATTTTAATAGTCTTTGCCATGGTTAATTACCCCAGAATTTCTTCAACGGATTTACCACGCTTGGCAGCGACCATTTCCGGGGACTTCATATCTTCCAAGGCAGCAATAGTTGCACGAACCACGTTAATCGGGTTAGTAGAACCATAGGCTTTGGCCAATACGTTGTGAACCCCTGCAACTTCTAGTACGGCGCGCATTGCGCCACCGGCAATAATACCGGTACCTTCGGAAGCTGGCTGCATGAACACGCGAGACCCTGTATGAGCACCTTTAACTGGGTGCTGCAGAGTGCCGTTGTTCAGCGCGACATTCATCATATTGCGACGAGCTTTTTCCATCGCTTTCTGGATCGCTGCCGGAACTTCGCGTGCTTTACCGTAACCAAAACCAACGCGGCCATTACCATCCCCGACTACAGTTAGTGCGGTGAAGCTAAAAATACGACCACCCTTAACGGTTTTAGATACGCGATTTACCGCGATCAGCTTTTCCTGCAGTTCGCCAGCTTGTTTCTCGATGTGAGACATCTTACACCTCTACCTTAGAACTGAAGGCCAGCTTCACGGGCAGCATCTGCCAGTGCCTGGACTCGACCATGATATTGGAAACCGGAACGGTCAAAAGCAACATCTTTGATGCCTTTTTCCAGAGCACGCTGAGCAATAGTTTTACCTACAGTTGCAGCGGCATCTTTGTTACCAGTGGACTTCAGTTGTTCAGCGATAGCCTTTTCTACAGTCGAAGCGGCTACCAGGACTTCAGAACCGTTCGGTGCGATAACCTGCGCATAAATATGGCGAGGGGTACGATGTACCACCAGACGAGTCGCACCCAGTTCCTGGAATTTGCGACGTGCGCGGGTCGCACGACGGATACGGGCTGATTTCTTATCCATAGTGTTACCTTACTTCTTCTTAGCCTCTTTGGTACGCACGACTTCGTCGGCGTAACGAACACCCTTGCCTTTATAAGGCTCAGGACGACGGTAAGCACGCAGGTCTGCCGCCACTTGACCGACCAGCTGTTTATCTGCGCCTTTCAGCACAATTTCAGTCTGAGACGGACATTCGGCACTCACACCTGCTGGTAGGGCATGGTCAACTGGATGAGAAAACCCAAGAGCCAGATTTACCACATTGCCTTTAACAGCAGCACGGTAACCAACACCTACCAATTGCAGCTTCTTGGTGAAGCCTTCGGTAACACCGACAACCATTCCGTTTAACAGTGCACGAGTGGTCCCAGCCTGGGCCCAACCGTCAACGAAGCCTTCGCGCGGAGCGAAAGTCAGTACGTTATCAGCCTGTTTAACATCTACGGCATCATGGATCTTACGAGTCAGCTCGCCGTTTTTACCCTTGATCGAAATAACCTGACCGTTGAGTTTTACCTCTACGCCGACAGGAATGACGACGGGTGCTTTTGCAACACGAGACATTCTTTCCTCCCGATTAAGCTACGTAGCAGATAATCTCGCCACCAAGACCTGCTTGGCGAGCTGCACGATCAGTCATAACACCTTTAGAGGTAGAAACAACTGCAATACCCAAGCCAGCCATAACTTTTGGCAGCTCATCTTTACGTTTGTAGATGCGCAGACCTGGGCGGCTAATACGCTGAATGCTTTCTACCACAGCTTTGCCCTGGAAATACTTAAGTACCAATTCCAGAACAGGCTTGGTGTCGCCTTCAATTTTGAAATTTTCGATAAAGCCTTCTTCCTTCAGCACGTTGGCAATTGCCACTTTCAGCTTGGAGGAAGGCATGGTGACCGCAACTTTGTTCGCGGCCTGACCGTTACGGATACGGGTCAGCATATCCGCGATCGGATCTTGCATGCTCATCTGTCTTTACTCCCGTGATTCAATTGGTGACAATTACCAGCTAGCCTTTCTCAGACCCGGGATTTCACCGCGCATGGCGGCTTCACGGACCTTAATACGGCTCAACCCGAACTTCCGCAGGAAAGCGTGCGGACGACCAGTCTGGCGGCAGCGGTTACGCTGACGGGACGGGCTGGAATCACGCGGCAGAGTCTGCAGCTTCAGAACAGCATCCCAACGATCTTCGTCAGAAGCATTCACGTCAGAGATAATAGCTTTCAGTTCAACGCGCTTTGCGAAGAATTTGTCAGCCAACTTCACGCGTTTGACTTCGCGTGCTTTCATGGATTGCTTAGCCATTAGTAACCCTACCTTACTTGCGGAACGGGAAGTTAAAGGCAGCCAGCAGAGCACGGCCTTCATCATCGGATTTCGCAGTGGTGGTAATGGTTATATCCAAACCACGAACGCGATCGACTTTGTCATAATCGATTTCCGGGAAGATGATCTGCTCACGCACGCCCATGCTGTAGTTACCACGACCATCGAATGACTTGGCAGACAAGCCACGGAAGTCACGAATGCGCGGTACAGCAATAGAAATCAGGCGCTCAAGGAACTCCCACATGCGTTCACCACGCAGAGTTACTTTACAGCCGATCGGATAGCCCTGGCGGATTTTGAAGCCTGCAACAGATTTGCGTGCTTTGGTGATAAACGGTTTTTGACCGGAGATTGCTGTCAGGTCAGCTGCTGCATTATCCAGCAGTTTTTTGTCAGCAATCGCTTCACCCACACCCATGTTCAGGGTGATCTTCTCGACCCGAGGGACTTGCATGACAGAATTGTAGCTAAACTGAGTCATCAGTTTTTTAACTACTTCGTCTTTGTAGTAATCATGCAGTTTCGCCATCGTACTACTCCAAATTACTTGATAGTTTCGCTATTAGATTTAAAGAAACGGACTTTTTTGCCCTCTTCGAATCTAAAGCCTACACGGTCAGCCTTGCCAGTAGCCGCATTGAAGATTGCAACGTTAGAAACCTGAATTGCAGCTTCTTTTTCAACGATGCCACCTGGTTGATTCAGAGCCGGAACCGGCTTCTGATGTTTCTTAACCAGATTGATACCTTCAATAATGACCTTACTAGAAGACAGAACATTTTTTACCTTACCGCGCTTACCTTTATCTTTACCGGTTAGCACAATAACTTCGTCATCACGACGGATCTTCGCTGCCATGATTCGCTCCTTAAAGTACTTCTGGTGCCAGAGAGATAATTTTCATGAACTTCTCATTACGGAGTTCACGAGTTACCGGCCCAAAAATACGCGTACCGATAGGCTGTTCACTGTTATTATTTAAAATAACGCAAGCATTTCCATCGAAGCGAATGACAGAACCGTCCGGGCGACGAACACCCTTCTTGGTGCGCACCACAACCGCCTTCAGCACATCGCCTTTTTTCACCTTACCGCGAGGAATTGCTTCCTTGATGGTAATTTTGATGATATCGCCGACGCCTGCGTAGCGACGGTGCGAGCCACCTAGAACCTTGATACACATTACGCGACGTGCACCGGAGTTGTCGGCCACATTCAGCATAGTCTGTTCTTGGATCATGTTAGTGCTCCGCTAATGTCAACTACTACTTTATAGGACCCAGAATGGGTCGTTAAAAAAGCCCCCATAATTGAAGGCGCAGCATTATAACACTGCTTCCTTACTATGGGTAGAAAAAATAAACGGCCCAGATACTTGAGCCGTTTATCCTATTTGAGAGCGCTCACTGTATTACAGAATCGCTTTCTCTACAACGCGGACCAACGTCCAAGATTTTGTTTTGGACAGTGGGCGGCATTCGCGGATTTCAACCACGTCGCCAATACCACATTCGTTGTTCTCGTCATGTACGTGCAGCTTAGTCGTACGTCTAATGAATTTACCGTAAAGCGGGTGTTTCACGAAACGTTCGATCGCAACAACCATGGATTTCTCCATTTTGTCGCTAACAACACGACCTTGCAGAGTACGGATTTTATCGGTCATTACGCACCCGCCTTCTCAGTCAGTAAAGTCTTAACACGTGCAACATTACGACGCACTTGTTTCAACAGGTGAGTTTGTTGTAGTTGACCACTTGCTGTCTGCATGCGCAGATTAAATTGTTCGCGCAGCAGTTCAAGCAACTCAGTGTTCAGCTCTTCAACGCTCTTTTCACGCAGCTCTTGTGCTTTCATTACATCACCGTCTTAGTTACAAAGGTGGTTTTGATCGGCAGTTTCGCTGCTGCCAGTTGGAATGCCTCACGGGCTAACTCTTCCGGCACACCGTCCATCTCGTACAGGACTTTACCTGGCTGAATCAAGGCAACCCAGTATTCTACGTTACCTTTACCTTTACCCATACGCACTTCCAGCGGCTTTTCGGTGATCGGTTTGTCCGGGAATACACGGATCCAGATCTTACCTTGACGCTTTACAGCACGAGTCATAGCACGACGTGCAGCTTCGATTTGACGAGCAGTCAGGCGACCGCGGCCAACAGCTTTCAGACCGAAAGTGCCGAAGCTAACATCCGTACCAGCAGCCAGACCGCGGTTGCGGCCTTTGTGCATCTTACGGAATTTTGTACGCTTTGGTTGTAACATCAGCGACTCTCCTTACTTGCGGCCTTTACGCTGCTGCTTTTTAGGTTGAGCAGCCGGTTTTTCCGGTTGTTCAACGGCAGCCATACCACCCAGGATCTCACCTTTGAAGATCCATACCTTCACACCGATAACACCATAAGTGGTGTGCGCTTCGGAAGTGTTGTAATCGATATCCGCACGCAGTGTATGCAACGGAACACGACCTTCGCGGTACCATTCGGTACGCGCAATTTCAGCGCCGCCCAAACGGCCACTTACTTCAACCTTGATACCTTTAGCGCCCAGACGCATAGCGTTCTGTACTGCACGCTTCATAGCTCGACGGAACATAACACGGCGTTCCAGCTGAGAAGTGATGCTGTCAGCAACCAGTTTTGCGTCCAGTTCAGGTTTACGAACTTCAGCGATGTTGATTTGTGCAGGTACGCCAGCGATATCCGCTACGACTTTGCGCAATTTTTCAACATCTTCACCTTTTTTACCGATAACGATTCCCGGGCGAGCAGTATGAATGGTTACACGTATGCTTTTTGCCGGACGTTCGATAACGATACGAGAAACGGAAGCCTTCTCCAGTTCCTTCGTCAGGTATTTACGAACTTTAAAGTCGCCGTCCAGGTTGTCAGCGAATTCTTTGGTATTCGCATACCAGGTAGAGTTCCAAGGTTTGACAATACCCAGGCGAATACCATTAGGATGTACTTTCTGACCCATTGCTAGTCTCCAGAGTCTCAGCGATCGGACACAACCACAGTAATGTGGCTGGTACGCTTCAGGATGCGATCCGCACGACCTTTGGCACGCGGCATAATGCGCTTCATGCTAGGGCCTTCGTCAACGAAGATTTTCGCAACTTTCAGATCATCAATGTCAGCGCCATCGTTGTGTTCTGCGTTAGCAATGGCAGACTCCAGTATTTTTTTAACCAAACCAGCAGCTTTCTTGTTGGTGTAGGCCAGAATATCCAGAGCTTGCGACACTTTCTTACCGCGAATCAGGTCAGCCACCAGGCGTACCTTTTGAGCAGAAGAACGAGCGTGGCGATGTTTAGCGATAGTTTCCATCTCTTCCTCCTACCTTAGCGCTTTTTAGCCTTTTTATCGGCCGCATGGCCGCGATAAGTACGGGTCGGTGCGAACTCACCCAGCTTGTGACCGACCATTTCATCAGAAATGAATACCGGAACGTGCTGACGACCATTATGGACAGCGATGGTCAAACCGATCATGTTTGGAAAGATCGTTGAACGACGGGACCAAGTGCGCAAAGGCTTCTTGTCACCGCTTTCCACCGCTTTCTCTACCTTCTTCAGCAAGTGCAGGTCAATAAATGGACCTTTCTTGAGAGAACGTGGCATGGCTTATCCTCTAAAATTATTTAGTACGGCGACGTACGATGAATTTATCAGTACGCTTATTGCTGCGGGTCTTCTTACCTTTGGTCTGAATGCCCCACGGGGTAACCGGGTGCTTACCAAAGTTACGACCTTCACCACCACCATGTGGGTGATCTACCGGGTTCATCGCCGTACCACGAACAGTAGGACGAATACCACGCCAGCGAGCAGCACCTGCTTTACCCAGAACCCGCAACATGTGCTCAGCGTTACCAACTTCACCTAACGTAGCGCGACAGTCAGACTCAATTTTACGCATTTCACCAGAGCGCAGACGCAAGGTAACGTAAGCACCTTCACGAGCAACGATCTGAACGTAAGCACCAGCAGAACGAGCCAATTGGCCGCCTTTACCTGGTTTCATTTCTACGTTGTGAACCGTTGAACCCACTGGGATGTTACGCATCGGCAGTGTGTTGCCCGTTTTGATTGCAGCATCAACACCAGACTGAATCTGATCACCCGTTTTCAGGCCTTTCGGCGCTAGGATGTAACGACGTTCGCCATCTTTGTACAGAACCAACGCGATATTGGCAGAACGGTTCGGATCATACTCCAGACGCTCGACAACAGCCGGGATACCGTCTTTGTTACGTTTAAAGTCAACAATACGATACAGCTGCTTGTGACCACCACCGATATGACGGGTGGTGATGCGGCCATTGTTGTTACGGCCACCGGTTTTGCTGTTTTTTTCCAGCAATGGGGCATATGGTTTGCCCTTGTGCAGCTCAGGGTTAACCACTTTAACAACGTGGCGACGACCCGGAGATGTCGGTTTACACTTAACAATTGCCATTGTTCTTTACTCCTCCGACTTACTCTGCGCCGCCAATGAAGTCCAGATTCTGGCCTTCTTTCAGGGTGACGTAAGCTTTTTTCCAGTCGCTACGACGACCGATACGTTGTCCATGACGTTTAACCTTGCCTTTAACAATCAAGGTACGGACATCATTGACTTCGACTTCGAACAGTTTCTGTACGGCAGCTTTGATCTCTGCTTTAGTCGCGTCTTTAGCAACTTTGAGCACGATGGTGTTATTTTTTTCCATCGCAGTAGACGCTTTTTCAGAAACGTGCGGCGCGCGCAATACTTTCAGCAGACGTTCTTCACGAATCATGCCAGCATCTCCTCAACTTGCTTAACAGCATCAGCAGTCATGACTACTTTGTCGAAGGCGATCAGGCTAACCGGGTCGATACCTGCTACATCGCGTACGTCAACCTTGTACAGGTTACGTGCGGCCAGGAACAGATTTTCATCCAGTTCACCAGTGATGATCAGCACATCTTCCAGCGCCATGTCTTTCAGTTTCTGAGCCAATAGTTTGGTTTTCGGTGCTTCTACAGAGAACTGTTCGACAACGATCAGACGATCCTGACGTACCAATTCAGACAAAATGCTTTTCAGCGCGCCGCGGTACATCTTCTTATTAACTTTCTGACTATGGTCCTGAGGCTTGGCAGCAAAGGTTACACCACCGGAACGCCAGATTGGGCTCTTGATAGAACCTGCACGAGCACGGCCAGTACCTTTCTGACGCCACGGTTTCTTACCGGAACCAACTACTTCAGCGCGGGTCTTCTGAGCGCGAGTACCTTGACGGGCACCTGCTGCATAAGCAACAACAACCTGGTGAACTAGCGCTTCATTGAAATCACGCCCGAAGGTAGTTTCGGAAACAGTCAGCGCGCTTTGCGCGTCTTTCAATACCAATTCCATTCCTATCTCCTCGACGTTAAGCCTTGACAGCCGGTTTAACGATCAGGTCGCTGCCGGTTGCTCCCGGAACGGCGCCCTTGACCAGCAGCAGGTTGCGCTCAGCGTCAACACGCACTACATCCAGGCTCTGAACGGTTACACGCTCATTACCCAGTTGGCCTGCCATTTTCTTGCCTTTGAACACTTTGCCCGGAGTCTGATTCTGACCAATAGAACCATGACCACGGTGAGACAAGGAGTTACCATGGGTAGCGTCTTGGGTACGGAAATTCCAGCGCTTAACCGTGCCAGCAAAACCTTTACCTTTAGAAGTACCGGTAACATCAACTTTCTTAACGTCAGCGAAAATTTCAACGCTAATGCTCTGACCTGCAGTGAACTCTTCGCCTTCAGACAGGCGGAATTCACGCAGCGTACGGCCAGCTTCAACACCAGCTTTAGCAAAATGACCAGCTTCCGGCTTAGTTACACGGTTAGCTTTTTTAGCGCCGGTAGTGACCTGGACAGCACGGTAACCATCGTTTTCCAGGCTCTTAACCTGGCTCACGCGGTTTGCTTCAATTTCGATTACGGTTACGGGGATAGAAACACCTTCTTCAGTGAAGATGCGCGTCATACCCACTTTTTTACCGACTAAACCAATCATTGTTTCAACCTCTCAATCGCTCAATGACCTGATTAACCCAGGCTGATCTGCACGTCTACACCGGCAGCCAGATCCAGACGCATCAGAGCATCAACGGTTTTCTCGGTTGGCTCAACGATGTCAACCAGACGCTTGTGAGTGCGAATTTCATACTGATCGCGCGCATCTTTGTTAACGTGCGGAGAAATCAGAATGGTAAAGCGCTCTTTGCGGGTCGGCAGCGGGATCGGACCGCGAACTTGAGCGCCAGTGCGCTTAGCAGTCTCGACGATTTCCGCAGTTGATTGATCAATCAGACGATGATCAAACGCTTTCAGGCGGATACGGATTCTTTGGTTCTGCATGAGACCAGAGCTCCAATTATTTTAAACATAAATAATTACTACCCACACCCATTTCGATTGATGGGGGAGTGTAATCGTTCTTCATATAACCCCCATATCGGGGATATTGTTTGACTAGTACTAACAACACTAGTCATCTGATTCAGATCAAACCAGGCTCACCATCTCAGGTAGCCCGCGCATTATACGTAAATCTGTTCAGGAAGCAACCCATAGGTAAAAATGATTTGCTATATATCACCCTGCTTTATGTGAATAAGGACAACATATAAATTTAGTCGGGTGATACGAGATATTATTCTCACTTGAGCTGAGTTTGTAGATAATTTTGCATTCTCATATAGGTAATAGATTCTAACTCAGTTTCACGCCAATCGCTGTACCCTTCTTCGTCTACCAAAACGTCAATCATTAACCCGACTGACATAGTCGCGTACAGAGCCAGAAGAATTGATAACCGTTCAAAGATCACTGACCCCAAGTACAGGTGGGAATCATTCCTATTCAAATTTATCTTCTGATGAGCGCCAATAAAAAAGGGCACCGAAGTGCCCTCATTCTTATTACCACATTAAATGCGATTAAGCATTAAGCGATAACTTTAGCAACAACGCCAGCACCTACTGTACGGCCGCCTTCACGGATAGCAAAACGCAAACCGTCGTCCATTGCGATTGGCGCAATCAGGTTTACTACCATCTTGATGTTGTCGCCCGGCATTACCATCTCTACGCCTTCCGGCAGTTCGATCGTCCCCGTGACATCAGTCGTACGGAAATAGAACTGCGGACGATAGCCTTTGAAGAACGGCGTATGACGGCCGCCTTCATCCTTGCTCAGAATATAAACTTCTGATTCAAACTGCGTATGCGGCTTGATTGAACCCGGTTTAGCCAGTACCTGACCACGTTCCACTTCATCACGCTTGGTACCGCGCAGCAGAACACCAACGTTCTCACCCGCACGGCCTTCGTCCAGCAATTTACGGAACATTTCAACACCGGTACACGTGGTTTTCGTGGTGTCTTTGATACCCACGATTTCAACTTCTTCACCCACTTTGATGACGCCGCGTTCTACACGACCCGTCACTACCGTACCGCGACCAGAGATGGAGAATACATCTTCAATCGGCAGCAGGAACGGCCTGTCAATCGCACGTTCAGGTTCTGGAATATAGGTATCCAGGGCTTCCGCCAGCTCAATGATTTTGGCTTCCCACTCAGCGTCGCCTTCCAACGCTTTCAGCGCAGAACCGCGAATTACCGGAGTGTCATCACCCGGGAAATCGTACTGAGACAGCAGCTCACGCACTTCCATCTCTACCAGTTCCAGCAGTTCTTCGTCATCAACCATGTCACATTTGTTCAGGAACACGATGATGTACGGAACACCAACCTGACGAGCCAGCAGGATGTGCTCACGGGTCTGAGGCATCGGGCCGTCAGTCGCGGCAACCACCAGGATCGCGCCATCCATCTGGGCAGCACCGGTGATCATGTTTTTCACATAGTCAGCATGCCCTGGGCAGTCAACATGTGCGTAGTGACGAGTCGGGGTATCATATTCAACATGAGAAGTGTTGATGGTGATACCACGTGCTTTTTCTTCCGGCGCGTTATCGATTTGGTCGAATGCACGAGCCTGGCCACCGTAGGTTTTAGCCAGAACACTTGTGATAGCAGCGGTCAGCGTTGTTTTACCATGGTCAACGTGGCCGATAGTACCGACGTTAAGGTGCGGTTTTGTACGTTCAAATTTTTCTTTAGACACGGCTATATTCCTTACTCAAATGCTCTCCCCTTCTGGAAAGAGCACGGGATCAATGATTTAAACCCGGATTATTTACCACGGGCTTCAATAACGGCTTGAGCAACGTTGTTCGGCGCTTCGCTATACTTCAAGAACTCCATGGAGTAAGAAGCACGACCTTGAGTCTGCGAACGCAGATCAGTAGCATAACCAAACATTTCTGACAACGGTACCTGAGCCCGAACAGTCTTGCCAGTTGCGATATCTTCCATACCTTCAATGATACCACGACGACGGTTCAGGTCCCCGATAACATCACCCATGTAGTCTTCAGGCGTTTCAACTTCAACTTTCATGACCGGCTCCAGCAGAACTGGTTTCGCCTTACCGAATGCTGATTTAAACGCCAGGGAAGCAGCCAGTTTAAACGCCAGTTCGGAAGAGTCGACGTCATGGTAAGAACCGAAATGCAGTCGAACCTTGATATCGACGACTGGATAACCAGCCAAAGGACCCGCTTTAAGCTGTTCCTGGATACCTTTATCAACAGCAGGAATGAACTCTTTAGGGATAGAACCACCAACAATATCGTTGACGAATTCATAACCCACACCACCTGGTTCTAGCGGAGACATGTCAATAACAACATGACCATATTGACCACGACCGCCGGACTGTTTCGCGTGTTTACCTTCAACATCCGTAACAGTTTCACGGATAGTTTCACGGTAAGCAACCTGGGGTTTACCAACGTTTGCGTCTACGTTGAACTCACGACGCATGCGATCAACCAGGATTTCCAGGTGTAATTCACCCATACCGGCAATGATAGTCTGACCAGATTCTTCATCAGTCCACACACGGAAAGAGGGATCCTCTTTTGCCAGACGGCCCAGAGCAATACCCATTTTTTCCTGGTCAGCTTTGGTTTTCGGCTCAACCGCAACAGAAATAACTGGTTCTGGGAACTCCATACGTTCCAGAATAATCGGTGCATCCGGATCACACAGTGTGTCACCAGTGGTAACGTCTTTCAGACCGATAGCAGCCGCGATATCACCCGCGCGAACTTCTTTAATCTCTTCACGTTTGTTGGCATGCATCTGAACGATACGACCCAAACGTTCACGTTGGGCTTTAACAGAGTTCAGTACAGCATCACCGGACTTAACCACACCAGAGTACACGCGGAAGAACGTCAGGTTACCCACAAACGGGTCAGTGGCGATTTTGAACGCCAGTGCTGAAAACGGCTCTTCATCATTAGAATGACGCTCAGCCGGAGTATCTTTACCGTCATCCAGGATGCCATTGATCGCAGGCACATCAGTCGGAGATGGCAGGTATTCGATAACTGCATCCAGCATTGCCTGTACGCCCTTGTTCTTGAACGCGGAACCACAGGTAACCAGAATGATTTCGTTATTCAGCACGCGTTGACGCAGTGCTTTCTTGATTTCTTCTTCGGACAGCTCTTCACCACCCAGATATTTGTCCATCAGCTCTTCAGATGCTTCTGCTGCAGACTCAACCAGGTTCTGGTGCCATTCGTTGGCCAATTCAACCATATCAGCCGGAATCTCTTCATAAGTGAAGGTTACACCCTGATCGGTGTCATTCCAGTTGATAGCTTTCATTTTCACCAGGTCAACAACACCCGTGAATTTCTCTTCTGCACCGATCGCCAGTTGCAACGGAACCGGGGTAGCAGCCAGACGAGTTCTGATCTGCTCTACAACGCGCAGAAAATTCGCGCCCATACGGTCCATTTTGTTAACGAACGCAATACGCGGAACTTTGTATTTGTTTGCCTGACGCCATACGGTTTCAGACTGTGGCTGAACACCACCGACAGCACAGTAAACCATTACTGCGCCATCCAGTACACGCATAGAACGTTCTACTTCAATAGTGAAGTCGACATGTCCTGGGGTATCAATGATGTTGATACGGTGCGGTTCAAACTGCTTAGCCATACCAGACCAGAAAGCGGTAGTAGCGGCAGAAGTAATGGTAATACCACGCTCCTGTTCCTGCGCCATCCAATCCATGGTGGCTGCGCCGTCATGAACTTCACCGATTTTATGATTCACACCGGTGTAGAACAGGATACGTTCAGTTGTAGTGGTCTTACCGGCGTCGATGTGTGCACTGATACCGATATTACGATAACGTGCAATAGGTGTTATACGAGCCATTTGTTTCCTCTATATCCTAGGACGTTCGAATTAGTAAACCCAGACGGGTTAGCATTTGAAGCGCCCGCTGGGTTATTAACGTCTACGCAGGAATTACCAGCGGTAGTGAGCGAACGCCTTGTTGGCTTCAGCCATACGGTGAACGTCTTCACGTTTCTTCACAGCAGTACCTTTATTTTCTGCTGCATCAGAAAGTTCGTTCGCCAGGCGAAGAGCCATGGATTTATCACCGCGTTTACGAGCAGCTTCAACGATCCAACGCATTGCCAGAGCATTACGACGAACCGGACGGACTTCAACTGGAACCTGATAGGTAGAACCACCAACGCGACGAGACTTAACTTCGACAGTCGGACGTACGTTGTCCAGTGCAGATTCAAAAGACTCCAGATGATCTTTACCAGAACGCTGAGCCAGGGTTTCCAGCGCGGTATAGACGATTGATTCTGCGGTAGATTTTTTACCGTCTACCATCAGGATATTTACAAATTTGGCCAGTAACTCAGATCCGAATTTCGGATCCGGCAAAATTTTACGTTGACCAATAACGCGACGACGTGGCATGGAAATACTCCGTTGTTAATTCAGGATTGTCCAAAACTCTACGAGTTTAGTTTGACATTTAAGTTAAAACGTTTGGCCTTACTTAACGGAGAACCATTAAGCCTTCGGCTTCTTCACACCGTATTTGGAGCGACTTTGCTTACGGTCTTTAACACCGGAGCAGTCAAGCGCGCCACGAACGGTGTGGTAACGCACACCTGGCAGGTCTTTTACACGACCGCCACGAATCAGGATCACGGAGTGTTCCTGCAGGTTATGACCTTCACCACCAATATAGGAAGTGACTTCAAAACCATTAGTTAAACGAACACGACACACTTTACGCAGTGCAGAGTTCGGTTTTTTCGGAGTGGTGGTATATACACGGGTACATACACCACGTTTCTGCGGGCACGCTTCCAGCGCCGGAACGTTGCTTTTAGCAACCTTCAAGGCGCGCGGTTTGCGAACCAGCTGGTTAATCGTTGCCATTAAAAGCTCCTGGTTTTTGCTTCGTAAACACGTGATAAATCGCCTCATACCAGCCAGAGGCAAAATATGAGGACGCAGAATTTTAGGGCTGGCTGGGTAAGGAGTCAAGAAATATACAAAAATACAGTATTACCAAGCCAGCTGCTGGGAATGCCGAGCTGTTAATTGCACAAATTGAGTATAGCTAATGAGTGTGATTTTGCCTGAAACTTGGTTAGTCAATCCTCGGGCCTCTACATCCTCTTTCAACACATAAATTGGTACGGCTAATACCAACAAGCGCACTAATGCAGCAGCTTCTTCCAGTGATGCAATAACACCATCCTGAAACAGCAGGATTTCGTCTTCTGCACCAACGTTACGTAGCAACGAATCAAAATCCGTTTGATAAGGCGAATGAGAAAGTGTGTGCAGCATGACAATATCTCCGTTAGAAAGTGAGAACGGAATGATAGGTTGATAAGGTTGTGCGAAGTACGTCCGCTGGCAGGATTTCCACATCCAGAATCCAGCCCATGTCTGGCGAAATACCTCGTTGCTGCAACGATGTCTCGCACACATAACAATGCTCGACATCATATAGAGGGAGCACACCAAAGGTGGCAATATAATCACGCATCAGCACTTTTTCGGGCTGCTGATGAGGCAACAATTGAAATACACCATCACCGATAAAGAACACACCGATATTTTCAGTCAGCGCTGACATTGCGAGTAGCGCGTCCAGTCCTTCTCTGCCGGATGCATTGCCGTGAGGCGCATGAGTAAAGACGAAGGCAACACGCTTCATAACCCGCCCCTAACAACTATTAAAACTGGATAACCCGATCGCATATCAGAACCGACTGAGCTAATTCGCCAAGCCCACTTAAATTAAAACCAGGTTGCAGATTTGCCCCTGCCAGATTGAGTTGTTCTGCCTGTTGATTATCAGTAACACCACGCCGCAGCGCCGCCGCCACACAGACGTTTAATGCGACCTGATGTTTCTGTCCGAAACTCTGCCACGCACGCACGAGATCGAATTCATCACTGGCGGGTGACGTGAACTGATTGGCATTCAATACACCTTCACGATAAAAAAAAACGCTGTCCAACTGATGCCCAACCGTCAGCAATGTCTGCGCAAACTGCAATGCACTGCTGGCTTGTTGTGTGCCGTAAGCCGGCCCGGTGACCAATAGGCAGTAGGTCAACATCAACGATCGTGCCCAGTAAAATCACCGCTCTTAAACTGGCGGATATAAAGATAAACAGTATGCTTGGAAATATTCAGCCGATCGGCAACCTGATTAATGGCATCTTTAATATCAAAAATGCCTTTCTCATAAAGGTTAAGAACAATCTGCCGATTTTTGGCGTTGTTGGAAACATTACGGTCGGCATTAACTTCTTCGATGGTAAACTCCAGCGTTTGTGCCACCAGGTCATCTACCGACGAAGCGAAATTAACAGAAGAAGCCACTTCTTTGATTTCCGGTGGCATAAATGTCTGCATAATCTGGGAAAAAGGCACATCCAGATTCATATTGATGCACAGTAAACCAATGACACGCTGTTCGCGGTTACGGATCGCGATAGTTACTGACTTCATCAGTACTCCGCTTTTAGCACGGGTGAAATAAGCTTTTGATACGCTACTATCTTCACCCGCCATATCGTGGAGCATCCGCAATGCCAAGTCGGTGATCGGTGAGCCAATTTTCCTGCCGGTATGCTCGCCATTAGCAATACGTACAGCGGAGCACTTCAAATCTTCCAACGAATGCAGCACGATCTCACAGTGTCCACCGATCAGCATCGCCAGACCATCAACCACAGCTTCATACGACTTCAGGATCTCATAATCCGTCGTCATAAACGGACGTTCATCCAGCAAATCAAGGTCATTGGATTCGCCAGTAACGAGCGAACTAGACATGGCAGACACCACCCTCAACGTCATTTATTCATCCTATTCATAGGATACACAGTCTAGCAAACAACCCTTCTGTCGTCCTCGTATTTAACCGACGGGAACTATTTTTTCTTGTACGATTTCGCTTTTCTTAAGGTTGAATTAATTCAACCTCTTTACTGTTACCCTGATATACCTATACATAATTTGGATATACCGTAAGTGATTAATAATATGCTTAAACTCAAGAGACCAAAATGGAACAGTATCACTTACAATATAGTGTTTGCCGCCTTTATCTCCACTGTACAAAACATCGCCTACTATCGACAGATTAGTCATCTTGTCGCGATGTCATCCTGGGTTGATATTCTGTTTGTTCTCACGATGCCGATAGTCATTTTTTCCGTACTGAACATTCTGTTCACATTGTTGGCAATACCTTACTTGCGCCCACTCGTCATCGCCTTCTTTCTATTGAGTGGTGCCGCCGTTCAATACTTTATGTTGAGTTATGGCATCATTATTGATCGCACGATGATACAGAATGTTTTTGAGACTACAGCGGCAGAGTCATTTTCTTTAATTACACCACAATACATAATATGGCTTATGTCGCTGGGTGTTTTACCCGCTTTTTTAGCATTATGGATTAAAATAAAACCCACCAAGCTGACATGGTTTAACATCGGCACGCGTTTCTTTAGTATTGTGCTTTCTCTATTTGCTATTTTACTAATAGCCACATTCTTTTATAAAGACTACGCGTCTTTAATGCGGAATAATAAAGAACTAGTGAAATCACTAACACCCAGCAACATTATTGTCGCGATACACTCTTATTATAAACATAAGGCAATGGACAATCTGCCATTAATCCAAATCGGCCTGGATGCTCACAAAAAGCCATCGACAGAAACTGCGACGAAAAAGGATCTGGTTATTCTGATCGTGGGGGAAACGTCACGAGCTGAGAATTTCTCATTGGGTGGGTACGCTAAAGAAACCAACCCGTTACTGGCACATGATAATGTTGTCTATTTCGATCATACCAGTTCTTGTGGCACGTCCACCGGGGTTTCTGTGCCATGCATGTTCTCCAATATGCCGCGAACCAGCTATAATGAACAGTTAGCCAGCCATCAGGAAGGTGTGCTGGATATTTTGCAGCATGCGAAAATCAATGTACTGTGGAATGAAAATGACGGTGGCTGCAAAGGTGTCTGTGACCGAATTCCCAGCAGGGACATTACTGCATTGGATCTCCCCGGCCTATGCACGGGAGGTGTATGCTATGACGAAGCACTGTTTAATGGTCTTGAAGATTACATCAATAACCTGAAAGGTGATGGCATTATCGTATTACATACGATGGGCAGTCATGGTCCGACATATTATAAACGTTACCCTCAGACCTTCAACAAATTCACGCCAGCCTGTGATACCAACCAAATACAGAATTGCTCGCGCGAAGAACTTACCAATACCTATGACAATACGATTCTGCATGTGGATTATATTGTTGATAGAGCGATTAACGAATTAAAAAGGCACCAGGATAAATTTAATACCGCATTGGTTTATCTTTCCGATCACGGAGAGTCATTAGGTGAAAACGGCATCTATTTACACAGTATGCCTTATTCTATTGCCCCTGAGCAGCAAACGCATATACCGATGCTAATGTGGTTATCCAAGGGATATCAGCAGCAATTTGCGATTAAAGACAGTTGTCTGCGCACTAACGCCAAACAGCGTACTTTCTCGCAGGATAATCTCTTTCATACCCTATTGGGAATGTTTGACATCGACACAAAAGAGTACCAATCTCAACTAGATATACTTCAACCGTGTCGGGGCAATTCATGAAATTATTGATTGTTGAAGATGATACATTACTACAGGAAGGATTATTACAAGCATTAAGCAGTGAAGGTTATGTCTGTGATTGTGCCGGTACAGCAAAAGAAGCCCATGCGCTGATCAGCAGCGCTCACTACAGCCTGGTAATTCTGGATCTAGGCTTACCGGATGAAGACGGATTAACCCTGCTCGCGCGCTGGCGTAAAACTAATTACCAGCAACCTGTTTTGATATTGACTGCCAGAGATACGGTATCTGACCGCGTCAGTGGTTTGGATGTCGGGGCTGATGACTATCTGGTCAAGCCCTTTGCATTGACAGAATTGCAGGCGCGGGTCCGGGCGCTAATCCGCCGCCATCAAGGTTCCAGTGATAGCCAGATACAGGTCGATAATATTACTCTGGATCTTAATAATCAGCAGGTCACGGTGGATGACAAACCCGTGGTGCTCACCCCCAAAGAGTTCGCCATTCTCTCACGTCTGATTTTAAAAGCGGGCTCTCAAGTACATCGAGAAGTGCTTCATCAGGATATATATAATTGGAACGATGATCCTTCCTCTAATTCTCTGGAAGTGCATATCCATAATCTCCGACAAAAAATCGGGAAAAATCGTATTCGCACACTGCGAGGATTTGGCTATTTATTAACCAAGAGCAACCAACCATGAATCAGAGCATTCATGATGCTGATGAAAAAACCTCCAGCATGCGATGGCGCCTGATTCTGGCTCTAGGCAGCATTCTATTAATTTGTCAGTTCATCAGCGTGGCATGGTTATGGCACGAAAGCAAAGAGCAGATTGAACTGCTGGTTGAACAGACATTAACCGCCAAAACACGCCATCGTGATATCGATCAGGAAATTCGCGAAGCCATCGCCTCGCTCAGCGTGCCAAGCCTGGTTATGGTAATCGCTTCACTGCTGATGTGTGTTCAGGCGGTAAACTGGATTACCCGCCCACTCTCACGCTTGCAGCAGAATTTGCAAAATCGCACTGCTGAAAACCTTGAGCCACTAGAATATGACAGTAACATCACCGAAATAAGAGCCGTTACCAATAGCTTGAATCAACTCTTTTTGCGACTCAACGAAACACTACGTCGCGACAGGCAATTCACTGCCGATGTAGCGCACGAATTACGAACGCCACTGGCCGGCATCCGTCTACATCTTGAGTTGCAGGAACAACATTATCAGATAAATTGCCAGCCGCTGATTAACCGCATTGATAAACTAACCAAAACGGTTGAGCATTTACTGCTGTTAGCCCGTACCGGACATGAGTTTGCTTCTGGGCATTACCAGATGGTATCGCTGATTGACGATGTCATTTCTCCTACGCTGGAAGAGCTGACAGAAATGGTCGAACAACGCCACCAAACTCTGGAATGGCAATTGCCAAAAGAAGATATAGTGATTAAAGGGGATCCTACGCTGTTGCAGCTGATGCTGCGTAATCTAGTGGAAAATGCCCATCGTTATAGCCCGGAAAACAGTACGATCACGATTGTCTTGAACCCGTTGGAGAATGATGTAACGGAATTGCTGGTACAGGACCAGGGGCTGGGCATTGATGAAAGTAAGGCTGGCGAGTTGAGCAAAGCCTTCGTCCGCATGGATACTCGTTACGGTGGTATCGGCCTGGGGTTAAGTATTGTCACCCGCATTGCCCAATTGCATCAGGGACAATTCTTTTTGGAGAATTGCTCGCAACACTCTGGCGTGCAGGCCCGGGTGGTATTCAACCATCAGGAAAATATCATCTAACCCACGAACAGGAAGCGACGCATACTCAGATAAAACGGCTGAGAAATGCCTGAGTTCGTGGGTGTTGTGGGTACGTTAACACCTCTTCAGGCGTCCCCTGCTCCACGACCACACCGCCATCCATGAATACCACCCGGTCAGCCGCCTCGCGGGCAAACCCAATTTCATGGGTTACCACGATCATAGTCAACCCTTTCTCTGCCAACGTGCGCATCGTCGCCAGCACTTCTCCCACCAGTTCAGGGTCGAGTGCAGACGTTGGCTCATCAAACAGCATCAGCCTCGGTTTAATCGCCAGTGCCCGAGCGATTGCCACCCGTTGTTGCTGGCCACCGGATAGATGGCGTGGCCAGGCATCAGCCTTGTCATTCAATCCTACGGTTGCCAGCAGCTCAGTTGCAAAACGAATGGCTTCCTCTCGAGGATATTTGTGAACCCCGATAGGTGCTTCAATGATATTTTGTAACACCGTCATATGCGGATAGAGATTGAATTGCTGAAATACCATACCGATTTCCTGACGTTGACGCGCAATCTTACGCGGCGACAAGCGGCACAATTTGCCATTTTTCAGCGCAAAACCAATTTGCTGTTCACCCACCATGATAGAGCCGGCGTTCATGTCCTCCAGATGATTGATACAACGCAGGAAAGTGGATTTACCTGAACCTGAAGGTCCCAGGATCACTACAACCTCGCCGGGGAACACATCCAGATCAATACCTTTCAGAACCTCATTATCTCCGTATTTCTTCTGGACATTACGGGCTCGCACCAGAGGTTTTCTGTCATTCATACCTTTTCCTCCTTCGTTAAAGGATGGTTCAGCATGGTTGTCGGGCGTTCGCTGACAGCTCGGCGTTTACCAACGACAACAGTGCGACGCGTACCGCGCGCGTAGTAGCGCTCAATTGCGGACTGCCCCACACTCAGAATGGACGTAATAAGCAGGTACCAGATTACCGCCACCATCAGCATCGGAATGATTTCAAAGGTTCGATTATAGATTGACTGTACCGAGTACAGCAGGTCACCCATAGCGATAACACTCACCAGTGATGTTGCTTTAATCATGCTGATCAATTGGTTAGCTGTCGGTGGGATAATAGAACGCATGGCCTGTGGAATAATGATGCGACGCAACGCTCGTGCGTGGCTCATACCAAACGCTTGTGCGGTTTCGACCTGACCGCCCTCTACCGAAAGCAGACCAGCACGAATAATCTCGGCCATATAGGCGGCTTCATTCAGGGCCAGACCAGCAATCGCCGCTGTCAGTGGCGTAATCAGATCATTGGTATTCCAGCTGACAAATGTTGGACCCGTTAGCGGGATTGTCAGCGAAATGGTGGGAAACAAGGTGGACAGGTTATACCAAAAGATCAACTGGACCAGCAGCGGCGTCCCACGAAAAAACCAGATATATAATGCAGACAGGCCGTTTAACAGCCTATTGTCAGACAGACGAGCAATGGCCAATAGCAGCCCCAGAACGACACCGATAACCATTGAGACCAGCGTCAATCCCAGCGTCACCTCCAGCCCGTCCATCACCGAACTTTCGGTAAACCATTGCAAAACCACGTGCCATTCAAAATTGGGGTTGGTCGCGACTAACCAGAAAAAGTCAGCGGCAATCACCAGTACCACAATCCAGGAGACCAGACGCCCGTATGCTGGCGTGTTGTGAGCAAAAGCCACATCACGCTGCTGTACGTCGGCCCACTCACTGGTCCGAGAATCCGTGGTGTCTGGTTTCATTTTACCGTCCCTTTTGCCAGATTACGGCCCGGTTCGGCAATCATGTTTCCACCCAGTTTCCATTTTTTCATGATGGCAGCATAAGTACCGTTGTGGAACAACTCGCGGTAGCCGTCCAGGACGACATTACCCAATTTGGAACCTTTAGGTACCACCGTGCCCTGAAAAATATCGCCGAAACCATTTTTCTTACCGATCCCCGCCAGCTCCAATTGCCCATGAGACTGTTCCACGAAATACACCAACGGTGCCTGCGAAGAGAAAAAGGCGTCAGAACGCTTGGAACGCACAGCCAGAATCGAAGAAGGTTGATCGGTGAATGACTGAACCGTAACTGCAGGTTTACCGGCGTCAGTACAGGCCTGTGATTGTTTTCTGATCACTTGCTCAGCGGAACCGCCAGCCATGACGGCAATGCGTTTACCACAGGTATCCCCAAGTCCATTGATTTTTTGTGGGTTACCTTTCTGTACCGCAAACACCACAAATTCCTGTACGAAATCGATAAAATCATTCTCTTTCTGACGACCTGGATAGTCCCCTATCGGACCGATTGCCAGCTGATAACGCCCGGATTTGATGCCGGATAGCAGGCCGGATAAGCCACTCACCGTTGCGTGTTCTATTTTTACGCCCAATAGTTGCCCCAGCGCGGTTCCCAGATCCGCACTGGCGCCTTCCAACGCATTCGGGCCACGGACGATTTCATAAGGTGGAAACGAACCATTGTTCACCGAAAAGAGCTTGCCGGTTTTTTTCACCTCATCCGGCAGACGATCGTGTAGCGCTGGCTGCATCTTCTGAACAGGAATCATATCAGCGGCATGGGCGCAACATACCGCCATCATCCCCAGAACCAGTGCATAGATTTTCTTTCTCATTTATGTTTTCCCCAGTGTTGTTAATGCGTTTTTAACTCAGGCCGAACAAAACGACGATTTTCCAAAACCGGTAAGACATTGCGTGCATAAGCGATACGCTCAGGATCGAGATCAACCAGTACCAATGCCGGGCCCTCGGCCGCTTTGGCTATCGCAACACCCAGCGGATCCACCACCAGACTGTTACCGATGTTGCGCGGGCCACACTCGCCCACTGCCACCATATAGCAGGTGTTTTCCAATGCGCGGGCAGTCACCAGTACCTCCCAATGCATCTCTTTCAGCGGGCCTTTTACCCAGGCAGCCGGCAGTACCAACACATCAGCACCATCCAGTACCAACCGGCGAGCCAGTTCAGGGAAACGCACGTCATAGCAGGTCATCAGGCCGACCTTCATCCCAGCGACACTCACCAGTGGTGGCACAACATTACCGGGTGTCACGCGTTGTGATTCCTGCATAGCGAAAGCATCGTAGAGGTGTAGTTTTTCGTACTGCGCGATTATTTCCCCACGCCGAATGGCGATTAACACGTTTAGTACCCGCTGATGCCCTGTTGGGACATGGACGCTCATCATGGTCGTCATCTCATTGTCCCGGCTGGCTGCCAGCAGCTGACAGAGAAATGGTCCTTCAAGCGATTGCGCCGCTTTCAGCACCAGATCAGGATCAGCGATATCTCGTGCCAGAATGCCTTCCGGCATGACCAAAAGATCGGCCCCGGACTGATACGCTTTCGTCATCAACGCGATACCGGTATTAGCGTTATCCTGCCATTCTCGGCTGACCGCGAACTGCCCCATTGCTACTTTCATTCATTACTCCCCGCTGACTGAGGCCGGAAATAAATCCTCCGGCGTTAATAACAGGGTCGTGATCCCTTGTTGGTATAACTCACGGGCAAAATCAGCGATCATCTTCCTGTTGACGGCAAAACCGCTGTCATTCCAGTTATGAGGTAAATCTCGTGCGGTGTGCCGCAGATCGTCCAGCAACCAGGGTGTGGTGTCGGCGTATTTTTCACGTTTTTGATTCCACACCTTAGCGGAGTGATTGATCACCTGACTCAATGCTTCTGGCAGCCATGGATAAACCTGCGCCAATGCAGGTTTCAGCGCCAGAAGATGAATACCCGGCACGTAACCAACACGGTTAAAATAATCCAGCTCCGCCTGACGAAAGTCAGTTTGTACCTGGCGCAAACCGGAATCCGGCAGGAAGAAACCTTCCGGCATAAAAGGAGTGAATACCGCATCAAGCTCACCCGCTTTTAATAATGTGATCAACGGGCGCTCGCCGGGTGCCGCCTCAATGCGTCCTGGAGACCCAAAACGCCCCAGACGATCAACAATGGGATGATTTTCCGTCAGACGTCCCGCGAACCAATAGACATCACCGATATCGACCCCAACTTCACGCAATAGCGTTCTCGTCCAGGTATTGCCAGAGTCCTGCCAACCAGTAACACCGATCCTCTTGCCTTTCAGCTGTTGCAACATGGTGATGGGGCTATCAGTGGTCGTGATGATGCAGCGCTGGCGAAAACCTCGCATCAAGAAATGCGGTAATGCTAGCAGTGACATATCCCCTTGCGCCCTTCCTTGTGCATAGCGGCTGAATGACACTTCGCCTGCGTCGTAGTTTGCACTGGTGGCCAGATCATCCACCAACGTACCAACCCGATGGATCTCAACGCGGAAGCCTTCTGGCTGAATATCGCCAAGCGCCAGCGGCGTGAAATAATCCCAATCCCTGACCGCGAGTCTGATGGTAACCATAATATTTCTCTCGTTTTCCCCGACCAATGCGCAATAAGGTCATTAATTAACCAATCATTGCTTGAATTTGATACTAGAATGATAATAATATGTGTACAATAATTTATTTGTTACTGAACAAACTATTTTCTTATGACTTCAACGTTGGATGTGAACTGGCTGGCAGAGCATATTGCCGATGTTTCGATAAAAGGCATTATGCAGGCGATAGCCACCCTGATTCGTGAGGGGCAAATCCCGATTGGAACGCAATTGCCAGCGGTACGTAATCTGGCTGAAAAGCTAGGCGTCAGCCCGGCGACGGTATCAGCGGCCTGGGGGCAACTAAAAAGGCAGAAAGTGATTGCCGGCAAGGGGCGTAGCGGTGTTTGGGTATGCGGAGACAGAGTGACGCCCAGACCCGTTCGTTTTGAGAAAATCGGCAATTATGGTAGCGCAATCCAGGCCGATCTTTCCATGGCCGTGCCGGATCCGATGTTGCTTCCTGACCTGCGCGACGCCATGCTGCAAGGCATTCGGTCTTCCCAGCTAAACAGCTATCAGCGCGAACCTATCGCGCTACCTTTGTTACTGGCGCTCAAGCCACACTGGCCAGCCTCTGCAGAGGCTTTTCTGGCAACGGATGGTGGTTTTGACGCTATGAATCTGATTGTGCAAACGCTGGTGTCGCCCGGCGATAAAGTGGTAATAGAAGATCCCACCGCCACACGTCTTCTAGATATGCTGGACAATGTTGGTGCCGAGATCATGCCACTGTCCTGTGATGAAAACGGGCCACTTCCTGGGGCGCTGGCCATGTTGATGCAAAAATCACCGACCCTGTTTATCTATCAGCCCCGGACTCACTCCGCTACGGGCCATACCGTCAGCCAAAGCCGCAGTAAAGCACTGGCCCACGTACTGGCGGATTCCAAAATGTTGGTGGTGGAAGATGATGGCATCGGTGAGTTATCCGCTTGGCCGGTGTGGAGTCTGAGTCGTTACTATCCTGAAAGAACCTTATACGTTCAGTCCTTTTCAAAAGCATATGGTCCGGATTTGCGTCTTGCCGTACTCTCCGGCCCTGAAGTATTGGTCCGACGTATCCAATCATTTCGTAACTTCGGTGCCAGTTGGACCAGTCGAATATTACAGGAAGCCGTTGCCTGGATGCTGAATGACCACGCGACCCAAACGTGCCTGCAACAAGCACGCGTCCTTTATGCAAGCCGACGCCGAATGTTACTGGAAGCGCTGGCACGCCGAGGCCTGATACTGCCGGATCGTGACGGTCTGAGTATCTGTATTCCTGTAGTGTCTGAGCAATTTGCCATGATAACACTAGCAGCCCGCGGCATTGCAGCCCTTCCAGGCGAGCGTTGCCGCAGCGGCAGTGCGCAGTTTATCCGGGTCAGCACATCAATGATGAAAAAGGAGCAGGTAGAGAGCATCGCCGATGCGTTAATTCTCGCCTGTGGTATGGAGCCAGGTGAGCATCAAGCCTGTCTTTGACATAAAAAAACCGCTGGTTTCCCAGCGGTTTATATTTGGATACTGTTGTGGAATTACATTGTTACTTCGCGCTTTTCTTGGCCTCGTCACCGGCCGGTTTTCCCGCCTTGGCGCTATCTGCCGCTTTGGTTTGCGCGTCTGATTTGACATCCAGTAATTCAACATCAAACACCAGTGTAGAGTTGGGTGGGATCCCTGGAACACCGGTTTCACCGTAGGCTAATGCCGGCGGAATAACCAGCTCGATTTTGCCACCTTTCTTCACGTGCTTCAGACCTTCAGTCCAACCGGGGATAACACCATCCAGACGGAAAGAAAGCGGTTCGCCGCGCTTGTAAGAATTATCGAACTCAGTACCATCTACCAACGTACCTTTATAATTCACTACCACCGTATCACTGTCTTTCGGTACAGCACCGGTGCCTTCTTTATCTACTTTATAAAGCAGACCAGACTTGGTCTTCTTCACGCCTTTTTCTTTGGCGAAAGCATCACGGTATTTCGTCCCTTTATCAGCGTTTTCTTTAGCATCCTGCTTCATTTTCGCCTGAGAAGCTGCTTTTACCCGGCCTTCAAACGATTGCAATGTTTTTTCGATCTCTTCGTCAGACAGTTTGCTCTTATCAGCAAATGCATCCTGAACACCTTGAATCAGCTGTTCCTTATCCAGCTTTATACCCAATTTTTCTTGTTCTTTCAGGGAGTTGTCCATGTAACGCCCTAAGGATGCACCTAATGCATACGCCGCAGCCTGATCATCATTATTGAATTTTGCTGTTGCATTATTATCCGTCGCTTTCGCAGTATCCGCAGCCATGACACCTGCATTCAAAGCCAGTGCCATTGTGGTTGCTAACAGCGTTACTTTAAACAGTGATTTCATCCATCTCTCCAGAATCTGGAGCGACATGCCCCAGCGATCGTTAAAAAGTCGGTCACTACTATAACCGTGCGCACGAAGGCAACACAACGATGTGCGCAACAATACATTAAGAAAAATAACTTACCCGGTAATTGCGCCTTAATCAGACTGTTTTTACTACCAGAAGTTTCCGCTTTCTGACAAACTCTACGGACATCGCTTGGAGAGGAGAGAAAATGTCACCGCAATGGCTTGAACAACGACTTGAACAATTGGAAAGCCGGATCTCGTTTCAGGAAGTCACAATTGAGGAACTGAACCAGACGGTAGTGCAGCATGAGTTAGAGATGGTAAAACTGCGTGAGCAACTGCGCTTATTAACTGAACGGTTACGGACACAGCAGACATCGCTGCTTGCTCCCGTGTCTGAAGAAACACCACCACCACATTATTAACCGCACTTAATTCTATTGTGTCATTGGCAGTAAGGTGTCTCACGCTTTACGCCATTGTCGGGGGCTGATCCCGAACCAGCGCCGGAAAGCCCGGGAAAATGCACTGACTTCCGAATACCCCAGCAAAAATGCCATCTCAGAAATTGAGAGCTGACGTTGCTGCAAATAGTGGGTTGCCATCTCACAACGGACTTTTTCAACCAGCGTCGTATAATTAATACCTTCATCTTTTAAACGCCGCTGCAATGACCAACTAGACAGACCTATCTTGTCCGCCACCTCATCCAGAACAGGTTCTCCCTGTGGCAACATATGCCGAACCTGGGTACGAGCCAAATCCACCACGCTTTGCGGATGTATATCACTGTTTAAACGACGGATGGCATCCTGAACAACCAGCAACAGTAGCGGATCGCTATCCGGCATCGAACGAACCACATCCCGTTTGGGTATAAGCAGTGAATTGAACGGCTGGTCAAAATAGACCGGTGCATCAAAAACCTTACAGTGTTCATGCCATTGCTCCGGACGGGGATGCTCAAAATGAACTTCACGCGGTGCCCAGTTTCTACCCGCAGCATGACGAATCAGGTTCAGGATCATCCCCAGGGTCAGTTCCGCATCCTGCCGGCAGTGCAGGATGGCGCCATGGCGAACCTGATAGTCAAAACGCCAGCAATCTCCTTTATCAACCAACCGCACCAGCGTGTCATGTTGGTGAAAAGGGAAAGCATTCACTACATTGTGCAACGCTTGCTCAAGTGTTGCACTGCACAATCCGACATATCCCACTAGCCCTAAAGACTGAGGCTTGAACTGTCGACCATAATGCAGACCGAAATTGTCACAGTCAGAATAACGGGCCGCTTCTTCAAGCACCCGGCAATAATTGACCAACCCGACGCTCAGTGTCGGGCAAGACAGATGTTCGGGATTGATACCGCTGATTCCCAGGATACGATCAGCGTCCCCCCCTTTATCACAGATGAACTGGCCCAACCCGGATGCTGCCGCAGCTAATACCCCCCGGTGCCCTACCTGCGTTTCGGTGATCGGCGGAAGTCGAAAAAGTGGCATTTCCATTATCCTTACCCCGTAAGTAATCCGTTAAAGCAGAGGTAAGCCAGCAATTTTCATACCAGATAGAAAACGCACAATCAGACAGGTTTTTGTAGAAAAAAGCACCACCACGATACAAAGAGTGCGCGTCACTGGTGCAAAACGTCCACAGGTGTGACGATGAACTAATCACACCCGACCGGCAGTGATACTTTTTCCAGATAACGTCGGCACAACCGCACACTGTGGTCACTCCAGTTATCACCCAAACTTTTCGCCTGCTCAGTCTGTGCATGAGAGCCAGCCCAGGCCATCAGTTGTATACGCCGCTGGATCAATAACGCCGGAATGACTGCCATATCAGCGTCAGTGAGAGGGCAGATCCGTTGATAGCCACGCAACCAGCCTGCTACCCAGGCGTCAGCACGGGGATGATGCTCGACAAAACTGATTGCTGCGGCCAGGTCATGCAGATACCAGCCGAAACCACAGTCATCAAAATCAATGACCCGAGTTTCCCCTTTAAACATCAACAGGTTGGTTAATCGCAGATCGGCATGAATCAGCCCATAACGCTGGCTGTCTTTGCCATAAGCATCCAACGCTTCTCCTACCTGATGCAGCGTTTCCTCGATAACCGTATGATCTGTAGCCTGTAAACGGGGAGCATCCTGCCAACGTCCCCAATGACCATCTGAGCCGACCATCGTCTGGTGATCCCAGATGATGCGCCTGAATTGTGCGGGTTGTTGCCAGTTTCTGCTGTGTTGATGCAAACGAGCGGTAATCATCCCCAACTGCTCAAAAGCCCGAGCATCCACTTCCGTGGTCGGCATTTCGCCCTCAATCCAGTGAAACAGCACCACATGCCGCGGTGTCCCATCTGCCAGTATCACGGTTTGTACCACATCGCCATCCACTCCGCCCAGTGCCTGCGGCACGGCGATACCCTCAGCACTCAACGCCGACAGCCAGGCGAGTTCGCAAGCAATTTCATCACGCTGGTGATAATTCTCTCGATGAATGCGCATGGCATAGCGTTTTCCTCCAGCATCAAGCCGGTAGGTCGCATTTTCCGAACGGCACAATAACGTCAACTTCCCCTGTAGCGATGGGGCATAGCGTTTCATTGCCACCTCGGCTAAATGGCTCATCGCCACGTCATCAAGCGTATCATATTGTTTTGCCATATTTTTCTCTCGCAAAGATAGTGTCCTGAGTAGTATTCAGGATGTAATCACTCTCTTTTCGATGCTTGACGTAAAAACGGCATTAGTTGACTACACATGACAACAGCAGGCATTTCTCTGTGCCACTTGACTGTAAAGCGCAAAAATCACTGCCTTGGTGTCAAGTATCCCTTCATCTGACAGCGGCATTATCGACAACATGCGGACTCATCGGGCATGTTCCGTCGCAGAAAAAAATACAACGCTTTATCGAGTCACTCGTTGTGAAAACGCCGTCTGTTTTCATCCTGAATTTGTTAGATGGGAGAGAGTCATGACAACGCAGCTAAAACCCACCCTGGGAGCCCTCCATTTATGGGGGATCGCAGTCGGACTGGTCATTTCCGGCGAATATTTCGGCTGGAGCTATGGCTGGGGAGTGGCAGGCACGATGGGATTTTTGATCACCTCACTGCTTATTGCCGCTATGTATACCTGTTTTATTTTTAGTTTCACCGAACTGACCACCGCCATTCCCCATGCTGGTGGACCATTTGCCTACAGCCGTCGGGCATTTGGTGAAACTGGTGGACTGATTGCTGGTATGGCCACACTGATCGAATTTGTGTTTGCACCGCCAGCCATCGCTATGGCGATCGGCGCTTATCTCAATGTCCAATACCCCGAACTTGATCCGCGTTATGCGGCTACCGGGGCCTACCTTATCTTTATGACACTGAATATTCTGGGGGTGAAACTTGCCGCCATGTTCGAGTTGTTAGTGACATTGCTGGCCGTAGCGGAATTACTGGTATTTATGGGGGTCGTCGCACCAGGGTTTAGTGTCAGTCACTTCGTCGCCAACGGTTGGGCAGGTAGTGATCACTTCAGCATGTCGTCTGTTTCCGGAATCTTCGCTGCCATTCCTTTCGCCATCTGGTTCTTTCTGGCGATTGAAGGAGCGGCCATGGCCGCCGAAGAAGCCAAAGATCCCAAAAGAACCATTCCTAAAGCCTATATCACCGGCATTATAACGCTGGTCGTGCTGGCACTGGGCGTGATGTTCCTTGCCGGTGGCGTAGGTGACTGGAGAACGTTGTCCAATATCAACGATCCGCTGCCGCAGGCGATGAAAATTGTCGTGGGTGAGCACTCAGGCTGGATGCATATGCTAGTCTGGATCGGGCTGTTCGGACTGATCGCCAGCTTCCACGGTATCATTCTGGGTTATTCCCGTCAGTTCTTTGCACTGGCACGAGCCGGTTATCTGCCCACTGGGTTGGCAAAACTCTCTCGCTTCCAGACGCCGCACCGAGCGATCATCACTGGCGGGATCATCGGTATTGCCGCCATCTTCAGCGATGGCTGGATTAACCTGCAAGGCATGAGCCTGACGGCGGCGATGATCACTATGGCAGTATTCGGTGCCATCGTGATGTACATCATGAGTATGCTAAGTCTGTTCCGGCTGCGCCGCAGCGCACCAGAGCTGGAACGCACCTTCCGTGCGCCTGGCTACCCCATCGTGCCAGCTATTGCACTGGTGCTGGCGCTGGTCTGCCTGATCGCCATGCTGTGGTTCAATCCGCTGATTGGCGGGATCTTCATTGTCTTCATGTTGGCGGGTTACAGCTATTTCCTGGTGACCAAAACCCAGCGAAACAACGCACCGCAAGATGTACTGCTGATGGGAGAAGAATAACCGGTTACCGAGCGTCAAATAGAAAAGGCCGCATATGCGGCCTTTTCTATCAATGGGTTATCAGATTAGTTCCCCGTTCTCGCCGGGATAGCAAATCCAGTAGCCTTTTTTATCGCAGGATTAGTGGCAACCGCAACCGCCATGACCGCCACAATCACCTTTACCATGTTCATGACCATGACCATGACCGCCACAATCGCCTTTACCATGTTCATGGTCGTGACCACCGCAGCAACCTTCATGATCATGATCGTGACCGCCACAGCAGCCTTCGTGCTCGTGATCATGCTCACCGTGCACATGGCCGTGCGCCAGTTCTTCTTCCGTAGCTTCGCGGATGGCAACCACTTCCACGTTAAAGTTCAGGTTCTGACCTGCCAGCATATGATTGCCGTCAACCACAACGTGCTCATCTTGAACTTCAGTAATTTCTACCGGTACCGGACCCTGATCGGTTTCTGCCAGAAAACGCATGCCGACTTCAAGTTCATCCACACCCATAAATACATCTTTAGGAACGCGCTGTATCAGATTTTCGTCATAGTTACCGTAGGCATCGTTAGCCCCTACGTTAACGTCAAATCGCTCACCCACATCACGGCCTTCCAACGCTTTTTCCAGACCGGAAATCAGCGAACCGTGGCCATGCAGGTAGTCCAGCGGTGCACTCACCGGAGACTCATCAACTAATACACCGTCTTCTGTACGTACCTGATAGGCCAGGCTGACCACCACGTCTTTTGCTACTTTCATGATATCTCCTACCGTTGGAAATCAATTTTGCGCAAATTGTAGCTGAAAAAAATCTCCATGTACTGCCTGAGATAAAAAATCACAGCAACCAGCGTGGAATCTACCGCTCAAGGGCTACTTCTCACGTTATTCTGCACCAAAACAGGGCCGACTACCGATATACGACGCTTTCGATCAAGCTCGCGTATTTTCACTATTTGCTCACCTGACCGGGCAGTATTAACGTGCCGAGAACCTATTTTATTCAGGGTGGAAAATGCCAATGATCTGTTTCTCGTCGGGGCGCGTTATCGCCTTTAACGGCTCCTCAGACTGACGCTGATGATAACCACATTTTACACAGCTTACGACATCGGTCTCATCTTCCCGACCAACGGCCAGCGTATCCTGCGAATGACATTGTGGGCAAACCGCCCCAGCAATAAAACGTTTACGCATAGTTGCCATGATTATTTCCAACCTTGATTAAAACTCGTTCCAGTCATCGGGGCGTCGACGCTCACGTTGCATTTCACGGTAGAAGATATCCTCCAGTTCACGACGTGCTTCCTTAATACGAGATGCCTGAGCTACATCCCCCTGGCGCTGTGGCATCAATTCCCGCAACATTCGCATATCCAGCCGCCGGAAATGCTGCTGCGCCCGAAGAGCCTGATGTGGATGCATACCCAACGTAATAAGCGTTTTCCTACCCAGTTCCAGCGCGCTGGAAAATGTTTCACGGGAGAAGTGTGTCACGCCCGCCTGCATTAATTCATGTGCTTCCACTCGGCCACGGGCACGGGCCAGTATTTCCAGGTCAGGAAAATGCTGCTGACATAGGTTCACAATTGCCATCGTATCTTCCGGCCCGTTACAGGTAATCACGATGGATTGCGCCCTCCCTGCACCGGCGGCACGCAGCAGCTCCAGATCGGCAGCATCGCCATAGTACACTTTATAGCCAAACGATCTCATCAGACTCACTGCACTGATATCACGCTCCAGCACAGTAATTCGCATTTTGTTGGCCATCAGCAAACGGCCGATCACCTGCCCGAAACGCCCGAATCCCACGACAATCACTTGCGGCTCGTCATCGTCCACATAGGGTTTTTCATCCGGCTCGTCACGCACATTAAAACGACGCACCAGAATACGGTCTATCAACTGCATCAATAAAGGCGTCAGCATCATCGACAGTGTTACCGTCACCAATAGCAGCGGTAACTGATTGCCTTTAAACATCTGGTGAGCCGCCGCGGCAGAAAACAGCACAAAAGCGAACTCGCCGCCTTGGCTGAGAACACCGGCAAACTGCAACCGTTCCGAGGATCGCAGCCCATAAATCCGGGCCAGAAGATAGAGCACCAGCGTTTTTACTGCCACCAGAACCACCACACCGATTAATACGTCGATGATATGGTCGTAGAGCACCCCCAAATTGAGTGACATCCCCACTGAAATAAAAAACAGACCGAGCAACAACCCTTTAAATGGTTCAATAGCGCTTTCCAGCTCATGTCGGTATTCGCTTTCAGCCAGTAGCACGCCGGCGATAAATGTCCCCAACGCCATCGATAGCCCGAGCGCCTCCATAAACAGCGCAGAGCCTAGCACCAGCAACAGTGCTGCCGCGGTAAACACTTCTCTGACACCGGAAGCCGCAATAAAGCGGAATAACGGCCTGATCAAATAGCGGCCACCGATCAACATGCCCGCAAACGCCACGACTTTCATCCCGACCTGATGCCAATTCCCGATCTCGCCCTGCACTCCCGCCAGGAGCGGAATCAATGCCAACACCGGGATCACCGCCAGATCCTGAAACAACAACACAGAAAATCCGAGTTGCCCGGCTTCATTGCGATTCATGGCTTTTTCTCGCATCAGTTGCAACGCGATTGCCGTGGATGACATCGCCAGACCAATACCGCCAATCAGCGCGGACTTCCAGGGAAATGCGCTTAAATACAGTGCGCCGCCGAGAATGGCCGCGCTGAACAACACTTGTGCGGCACCGATACCAAAAATAGAACGACGCAGCTTCCAGAGTTTGGCCGGATTTAGTTCCAGTCCAATGATAAACATCAGAAATACCACGCCAAGCTCGGAAAAATGCAGAATGGCATCCACACCACGGATAAAACCCAATCCCCACGGGCCGATGGCGATACCGGCGATAAGATAACCCAGCACCGCGCCAATCCCCATCCGGGCGGCGATAGGCACCATCAATACCGCAACAAACAGAAACAATACGCTAGCACTTAATACGGAGGAACTTTCCATGCTACTGCTCTCCGGTAGTCAGCGGTGAACTCAGCCATTTTTCATACAACCGGGCATGACTGAGCAATACGTGGCGCGGCAAACGCCGCGCCCAGTAAATAACCATCGGTTCCATCCAACGCATATGACACATTGCCGCTGTCATTTCGAACGGCCGTAATACGTCAGACATATAAAAACGATTGATCCCACCGGGTTGGTATGCCTCCAGCGGTTCACCGGTGGTCACCACCGAGCGCCAATATTTTCCGGCCAGCGCATTACCGCCAATACCATTGGCAAAACCGCGGCACAACACGCGATCCTGCCACTCTTTCAATAACGCCGGACAACTATAAGTGTAGAGTGGATGCTGAAACACAATGATCTGATGTTCGCGTAACAGCTGTTGTTCATAGTGAATATCAATGAAAAAGTCAGGATAGTGTGCGTAAAGATCATGCACGGTGACATGCCCCAGATACTGGGCCGACTCCAATAGTAGCTTATTCGCTACTGAGTCCTGTGATTCCGGATGGGCAAACAGCAGCAAAATCTTCGGTGGCTGCGACATCATTCCCCTCCAAAACGTCGTCATAGTGGGTATTTTCCGCTACCATGCAGCGCAGCGGTGACAAGCAGGACACAACAGTCCTGAACCAGATCCATAATTTAACATATTCTAACTATTTGGCGCGTTATGATTGTTTTCTCCTCCTTACAAATTAGACGTGGTACGCGGGTACTGCTGGATAATGCAACCGCTACCGTGAATCCGGGCCAGAAAGTGGGTCTGGTGGGCAAAAATGGTTGTGGTAAATCAACATTACTCGCGCTGCTGAAAAGCGAAATCAGCGCCGATGGTGGTAATGCGACCTTTCCGCAAAACTGGGCACTGGCCTGGGTGAATCAGGAAACACCAGCATTGGAGCGTCCCTCCATTGAGTACGTGATGGACGGTGATCGGGAATTCCGCCAGTTGGAAGCGGCGCTGAATGAAGCCAATGAAAAGAACGACGGCAACGCCATCGCTACTTTGCACGGCAAGCTGGATGCCATCCAAGCCTGGTCGATTCAGTCCCGTACCGCCAGTCTGTTAAACGGTCTGGGATTTACCCAGGATCAGTTGCAACAACCGGTAAGTGCGTTTTCCGGGGGCTGGCGGATGCGGTTGAATCTGGCGCAGGCGCTGATTTGTCGCTCCGATCTGCTGCTGCTGGATGAACCCACCAACCACCTGGATCTGGATGCGGTTATCTGGCTGGAAAAGTGGTTAAAAAATTATCCCGGCACGTTGATGCTGATCTCACATGATCGGGACTTTCTCGATCCCGTTGTTAACAAAATCCTGCATATTGAGCAGGAAACTCTGTATGAATACACCGGCAACTACTCCTCTTTCGAGCGGCAGCGGGCGACAAGACTGGCACAACAGCAGTCGATGTATGAACATCAGCAGGAACAGGTCTCTCATCTGCAACACTATATTGATCGTTTTCGCGCTCAGGCCACCAAAGCCAAACAGGCACAAAGCCGTATCAAAATGCTGGAGCGTATGGAGTTGATTGCCCCGGCTCATGTGGATAATCCTTTCCGCTTCAGTTTCCGCCCACCGGAAGCTTTGCCCAACCCATTGCTGCGCATGGAAAAAGTCAGTGCGGGTTACGGTGACAAACTGATTCTTGAATCGATCAAACTGAATCTGGTGCCCGGTTCGCGTATTGGCCTGCTAGGCCACAACGGTGCCGGTAAATCAACGCTGATTAAGTTGCTGGCAGGCGAACTGCAACCGCTTCACGGAGATATCGGACTGGCAAAAGGTGTGAAGCTGGGTTACTTCGCTCAGCATCAATTGGAATTTCTGCGGGCAGATGAATCCCCGCTACAGCATCTCACTCGTCTGGCCGGGCGTGAAACGGAACAGCAATTACGCGATTATCTTGGTGGATTTGACTTCCGTGGCGATAAAGTGACGGAAGTGACGGAACGTTTTTCCGGTGGAGAAAAAGCGCGTCTGGTGCTGGCGTTAATCGTCTGGCAACGGCCTAATCTGCTGCTGCTCGACGAACCGACCAACCACCTGGACCTGGATATGCGTCAAGCATTAACCGAAGCCTTGATCGATTTTGAAGGTGCCCTGGTGGTGGTTTCTCATGATCGCCATCTGATCCGATCCACTACTGACGATCTCTATCTGGTACATGACCGCAAAGTTGAACCATTTGATGGCGATCTGGAGGATTATCAACAGTGGTTGCTGGGTATGCAAAAGCAGGACACTTCGGCTGACGACGGTCTGAAAGAGAACGCCACCAATAATGCTCAGGCGCGTAAAGAGCAAAAACGGCGGGAGGCCGAACTGCGTACACAGACCCAGCCATTGCGCAAACAGATCACTCAGCTTGAACAGCAGATGGAAAAATTGAACAGCGCGCTCGCGGTAGTGGAGTCCCGTCTTGCCGACAGCGAGCTTTATGACAACAGCCGTAAAGCTGAACTTACCGAGTGTCTGCAAAAGCAAACGGCGGTGAAAAACGAGCTTGAAACAACCGAGATGGCCTGGCTGGACGCGCAGGAACAATTAGAGCAATTAACCCAATCTTTTAATAGTCCCCCATCTTTTGATAGTTAACGTTAATCCGCTGGGATTTCGGGATATCTGCTTGGCAGATATCCCGGTTTAATGCCAAATCATCAGCACACAGGCGGCGGTCAGCAACCCCATACCAAGATTGAATATCTTCCAGGCGAGCGGACTGCGCAACATCTGGCCGATTACCGAGCCAAACACCAACCAGATGGCCCCCGCCACCGCATTAACCGTGACCAACGCAATACTGATGCCGACCACAGAGCCGATATACCCTTCCCCTGCCAGACTGAATCCGGCCACCGCCCCCAGTGACATCAGCCAGGCCTTGGGGTTCAGAAATTGCAGCAGTCCCCCCTGATACATCGGCATAGGATGAGGTGGTGCGGTATCCGTATCCAGTTGTTCATAGGCTGCGGTGGCAATCTTCCATGACAACCACAGCAGATAGGCGCTGCCGAGGACTTTCAACGCCAGATGCAACGGAGGATAAATCAACAGCAAGCTCCCCAGACCCAGCGCGGCCAATAACAATACGCTCTGCATGCCGATCATGATCCCGAGCATCAGTGGTAGCGAACGTATAAAACCAAAATTGGCGGCAGACGCCGTCAGTAGCATATTATTAGGGCCTGGGGTAATGGCTGCGACCCACAGAAAACCAAGCATGGAAAGGAAAAGGCTAAAATGCGCCATGAAATCGGGATGCCTTATACCAGACGAATTGACAAGATAATCAACCTAGCAGCGTGATATGGCCCAGACAAGTCTTTTACTATGAATATTGAACCATTGACCAGCCAGACTTTTCATCCCATGTCAGGGATGCACAATCCGCATCTGCAAACGCTGCTGCCACAACTGTTCCGTCGTCACCTCCGGTTAAAACCCGTCTGGCAGACGCTGGATATGCCGGATGGCGATTTTGTCGATCTGGCCTGGAGCGAAGATCCACTATCAGCAAAACATAAACCCCGGGTGGTACTGTTTCATGGTCTGGAAGGCAGTTTCCACAGTCCTTATGCTCATGGATTACTGGCCGCCTGTCAACGGCGCGGCTGGTTGGCGATGGTGATGCACTTTCGCGGTTGCAGCGGCAAGCCCAACCGCATGAAGCGCATTTATCATTCAGGTGAAACCGAAGACGCCAGCTATTTACTGCGCTGGATGCGAGAAACTCTGGGCGAGGCGCCAACGGCCGCCGTCGGCGTATCGCTAGGGGGAAACATGCTGGCTTACCTGCTGGGTCAACAGGGGGCGCAATGCAGTCTGGCCGCGGCAGTTATTGTCTCGGCACCGCTGATGCTGGCGCCTTGCAGCCAGCGTATCGATCAGGGATTTTCACGAATTTATCAACACTACCTGGTACACCTGCTAAAACAGAATGCCAGCCGTAAAATCGCCGCTTATCCTGATACATTGCCCATTCTTCTGCCACAATTGAAAAAAATACGACGGCTACGCGAGTTCGACGATCTGATCACCGCCCGTATTCATGGCTTTCTGAATGCGGCAGACTATTATCAACGGTGCAGTGCAATGCCGCTGTTACCACAGATTTGTAAACCGTTACTGATCATTCAGGCCAAAGATGATCCGTTCATGACACAGGACGTGATCCCCGACCTGGCATTATTACCGCCGAATATTGAGTATCAGCTAACAGATCATGGCGGCCATGTCGGCTTTGTTGGTGGCTCGTTACTTAACCCCGAAATGTGGCTGGAACAGCGCATTCCGGACTGGCTCACTCCGTTTTTGGACCAATAATGTGATTATTCCCTGGCAACAACTGGACCCGGAAACACTGGAAAATCTGATCGAATCTTTTGTGCTGCGTGAAGGTACTGATTATGGAGAGCATGAGCGTACACTGGAGCAAAAAGTGGCCGATGTACGTCGGCAACTGGAACATGGCGAAGCGGTACTGGTGTGGTCCGAACTGCATGAAACCATCAATGTCATGCCCCGCAGTCAGCTTACCGCGAGTGATCTTCACGAATATTGAATCAATAGCAAAAAACGTGAAAAGGGATGTACCCCCCGGATAAACATGGTAACAATGGGGTTATCTAACCGCAGTGACGGTTTTCAGTAACCGTACCGATGCATACCCCCATAACGGAGTTTCAGCATCATGTCGCACCAACACCCGATTATCGCCGTAACCGGCTCCAGTGGAGCCGGAACCACCACCACCAGTCTGGCTTTTCGCAAGATTTTCCAGCAGTTGAAAATCCGCGCCGCTCAGGTTGAAGGGGACAGCTTCCACCGTTACACCCGTCCGGAAATGGACATGGAAATCCGTAAAACGCGAGATTTGGGACGGCATATCAGCTACTTTGGCCCGGAGGCCAACGATTTCTGTCTGCTTGAGAAATCGTTCGCTGAATATGGGCAGCACGGCACCGGAAAAACCCGTAAATATCTACATACTTACGATGAAGCCATTCCTTACAATCAGGTGCCGGGAACATTTACCCCCTGGGAACCGATGCCGGAACCTACCGATGTGCTGTTCTATGAGGGGCTGCATGGTGGCATAGTCACGCAACAGCATAATGTGGCCCGTCATGTCGATTTACTGGTGGGTGTAGTGCCGATTGTCAATCTGGAATGGATTCAGAAACTGGTTCGCGATGTGAATGAACGTGGTCATTCCCGCGAGGCGGTGATGGACTCTGTGGTGCGTTCAATGGAAGACTACATCACCTACATTACGCCACAATTTTCCCGCACCCATATCAACTTCCAGCGAGTACCGACGGTGGATACGTCCAACCCTTTTGCGGCAAAAGCCATCCCGTCGCTGGATGAAAGCTTTGTGGTCATTCACTTTCAGTGTATGGACGACATTGATTACCCTTATCTGCTGGCCATGCTGCAAGGGTCGTTTATTTCCCACATCAATACACTGGTGGTACCCGGCGGCAAGATGGGACTGGCGATGGAACTGATCATGGGGCCATTGGTACAACGATTGCTGGAAGGCAAAACCATCAAATAATACCGGGCGGCACACATGCCGCCGCGGTTACTCACACCATCGATAACGCTTCCGGGGTGGTTTCTGTCAGCAGTAACCCGGCACGCATGCCCGTCGCCACCTGAGGATTGGGAAATAAAATCCACTCTTGCTCATGCTGAACCCGGTAGGTTTCACCGGGTTGCTCTGCCAACAACATCCCTTGGGTCAAGCAGGTAAAATTGGGCGTATCGTCAGACAAGTGCAGCCGGAATATCTCGTTGTGTTTGATAATGGTATGCACCACACAGAACAGATGCATGGCGGTCTGGCGGCGCACCGGTCGCGTATCTCCCGAGATAAACGCCTGCAACATACGGTTAATGTCGGCAAAATGCCGCAGATCATTGGTGCCGAACGGACGGGCTTTTCCCAGCTCAAGCGTACAACTGGCCGCCTGACAGCACTCGCTACTGAAGTGACTGAACGTCCCGCCCGGTGCACGGTGGAACACCAGCGCGTCTAAATCCGCCGCATCCAGCCAGGCAAGCAGCGTCGCATCATAAGGGTGTGACTGAAACGGCAATAAACCAAAGCGCGGCAGAACCGAGTCCCGGATAGCCGTATGCAAATCATAATGATAGCGAACCACGCCGGAATCAGGCGCATCAGCGGCAAAGAACGCCGTGACCAGTTGCTCCAGTTGCCGGGCACGTGCGGTTTCGCCGCTGGCGGCAAACTGGCGATAACGACCGCCAAACATACGGTTGATATCGGTGTGCAGATAACGCTTCCCGGCCTGCAACGCCGGAATATTGCCGAAAATCACCAGCAGACGGACGGCCAGCGGACGTTGCCCGCTCAACAGTTCAGTAACCAATTGATTGAGCATCTCAACCGGTGCCGTTTCATTGCCATGTAATCCTGCCGACAATACCACCGCCTGTCGATAGACGGCTTTCGGCCACAGCGCCAGGATGCCTTCCGCCAGCCATTGCCAGCATAGTGTCGAGGTTTCCCCCTGTTTGATGACTGGCGACTCTCCCTGCAAAGTCAACGACAGAAAATTCACGTGCATCACTCCTAACGCTGAAAAGGATAAATAGATCCCAGCCCCAGGATCACCGTCAAAGCGTCCAGCGCTTCACGTCCTTCGCTCAGCAGCAGAGGATCCGCCAGATCATTCTGCGTCAACTGGTCACGGTAGTAACGCTCCACCCAGTCATTTAAGCGGTTAAACAGGTTATCGTTCATGATGACCTGCGAATTGACAGCTTGCAGTTCCTGTTCATTCAATACCACCCGCAAGCGAAGACAGGCCGGTCCGCCACCATTACGCATGCTCTCGCGTAAATCGAAAACCTTGATTTCATCAATCGGGCCACCACGGCTTACCAGTTCAGACAAATAACGCCATACCCCAACATGCTGGCGGGACTCTTCCGGTACCACCAGCGTCATCTTGCCATCTTGCCGGGTCAGGATCTGGCTGTTAAACAGGTAAGTTGCCACCGCATCTTCAACTGAAACACTGGCTTCCGGTACTTCAATGGCGATCAGCTCTTCGTCAAGCGTGGCCATTTTGCGGCGAATGTCGTCCAGCGCCTGGGGCTGATTCAAAAACGCCTGCTGATGGTGAAACAATACCTGTTGGTTACTGACCGCAATCACATCGTTATGAAAGACGCCTTTATCAATCACCGCCGGATTCTGTTGTATAAATACCGTGTGGTTTTCATCAAGCTGATGTAGACGGGCTATCGCCTCACTGGCTTCCCGTGTCTGCCGCGCCGGGTAACGCTGCGGCCCGGCCACATTGCCATAGACATGCTGACCATAGACAAACACCTGCACACTACGTCGCCCATATGCACCGCCCAGACGGTTATGGTTGGCGGCGCCTTCATCACCAAACAGTGCAACCTGCGGCAGGGCATCATGATGTACAAAATGGCGCTCATTACTGAAAATGGCCCGCAACACCGCTGATGTCGTTTCGGCTTCGATCGCCCGATGAAACTTATTGTTCAGATTGGCTGCCGTGAAATGAACCCGGCCATCAGCACTGTCTGACGACGGTGACACCGTCGCCGCATTGGCGGTCCACATTGATGAGGCCGAGCTTAACGCCGACAATAAACGAGGAACCTGGCGCATCGCCTGCGCCAGTATCGTCGCATCACTGCCGCTGAATCCCAGCCGACGCAACATCGGTATATGAGGCCGCTCCTGCGGGGGCAGCACCGCTTGCCGGAAGCCGAGATCCGCCAGCGCTTTCATTTTCAGCAACCCTTGTTTGGCCGCCAATCGGGGATTGGATACGCTGTTCTGATGTAACGCCGAGGCTTCATTCCCAAACGACAAACCGGCATAGTGATGAGTCAACCCCACCAGACCGTCAAAATTCACTTCATAAGACATTATGTTTCCCCACACCAGGCACGGTATTCATCACAGATCAAATGACACCCCAGGAGACAACTCGGCCGGTAACGTCAGGGTATCGACTTCCAGCGATGCCATTGGCCAGGCACAGTAATCGGCCGCATAGAATGCGCTGGCTCGATGGTTGCCGGAAGCACCGATACCGCCAAACGGCGCCGCGCTGGATGCGCCGGTCAGCGGTTTATTCCAGTTGACAATACCCGCACGGGCCTCCAATAGCAGACGATCAAACAGCTCGCGCCGGGATGATATCAATCCCACCGCCAGACCATAGCGGGTCTGATTGGCGATATGCAGCGCTTCATCAAAATCGTCATAACGGATGACACTCAGCAAGGGTCCGAAATACTCTTCATCCGGCGCCGCCTGTACATTGGTGATTTCAAGAATGCCGGGGCTGAGCAATGCACTGCCCGGTTCAAGCTGTGTCATCATCAGCAACGGTGTCGCCCCCAATGCCAGCAAACGCTGCTGTGCATCCAGCAGGTTTGTCGCCGCCGCCGCGGAAATCACACCACCCATAAAGGGTTGGGGTTCCGCATCCCAGCGTCCCACACGTAACCCCTGCGCCACTGTCGCCAAACGCCGTAACAACACATCGCCAGCATCGCCGCGCTTCACCAACAGACGACGGGCACAGGTACAGCGCTGTCCGGCGGAAATAAACGCCGACTGAATAACCAGATTGACGGCTGCATCAATCTCTGTCACATCATCGACAATCAGCGCATTATTTCCCCCCATTTCCAGCGCCAGAATTTTCTCCGGCTGTCCGGCCAATTGACGGTGCAGGTGATACCCCGTATTGGCACTGCCGGTAAACAGCAGACCATCAATACCGGGATGTGCGCTCAGCGCTTCCCCCGTTGAACGACCGCCAGTCACCAGGTTCAAAACACCGTCCGGTAATCCAGCCTGTTGCCACAGTCTGACTGTCTCTTCCGCCGTGGCGGGCGTTAATTCACTCGGTTTGAACACCACACAGTTACCCGCCAACAGTGCCGGAACGATATGGCCGTTCGGCAAATGTCCTGGGAAATTATAAGGTCCGAAAACCGCCAGCACACCGTGGGGCCGATGACGTAAAGAAGAGGTTCCTACCGGCATCGGCGTATAGTGCTCACCGGTTCGTTGCTGATAAGCCTGAATAGAGATCTCGATTTTGCCGATCATCGCCTGCACTTCAGTCAGCGTTTCCCAGCGAGGCTTACTGGTTTCACGGCTGATGATGGAAGCCAATACCGGTTTATGCTGTTCCAGCAATTGGGCAAAACCACGAATCACGGCGATACGTTCATTCAGTGTTGTACGGGCCCAGGCGGGAAACGCGGCGCGGGCTGCGTCACAGGCCTCTTCGACATCATCATGGTCAGCGGCGGCCGCTTTCCACAACAATTGATTATCGACAGGATCCGTTTTGGTAAATTCCGGGCCGCGGCCATGCCGCCAGATACCCTTGATAAACAGCGCGGGATGAGACACTAGAACTTCTCCTGAGGTATGAGAGGAAGTAGCCGTATCCGATCACCTGATACGACACCCAAAGCACGGGCAGCATCTAAAGAAAGCGGTAGCTGGTCACTCATAGGATCTGCATGGACCAGGAGAGCACGGTAGTGGTGATAATTATCATTAGCCACCAGACACTGCGGTAGATGAGGCACCGCACAAGGATGATCCATTATCACAATCGGCAGTAATCTGCTGTGTCGTACTGCACGCAAATCGTCAATCTCGGCATCCAACGTAGGGCCACCGTCAAAAATATCCACATATCCGTTATAGCGCAGCCCTTCTGACTCCAGTACCGTGCGCGCTGGCATGGTGTGTGGGTGAACGCTGCCGATGGCTTCACGAGCACCGGGTGCCAGCAAATCGACATACAGTGGATGCTTAGGCATCAGTTCGGCAATAAAGGCTTTTTGTCCGGTTCCGCTCAGGTAATCGGCTTTGGCAAAATCAATAGAGAAAAAATGATTACCAACACTGTCCCAAAAGGGTGAGTTGCCGTTTTCATCCGAGTAGCCTCGCATTTCGGCGAAGAGTTTCCGTGAGAAATGCTCGCGAAACGCGGCAATAAACAAAAAGCGCACTTTAGACAGTAACTTACCATTCGATCCATGACGATAATCAGGATCGAGAAACAGGGTACACAGCTCACTGCTCCCGGTATAGTCATGCACCAGCGTGAGAGTCTGCATTGACTTATACACCCCGAGCGCTTTGGATGCGTGCACCAGCGTTCCCAGTCGGAAACTGTACCAGGGTTCAGATAAACCAACGGCCACCTCCAGCGCACTGACGCCAACGACCCGTCCCGTAACGGTATCTTCCAGCACAAACCAGTATCCCTGCTCGCCTGGGGGAACCTCCCCCTGACGAGTACAGATTGTCCGCGCTATTCGTGTTGCCAGCGTCAGTTCATTTTTCGGCAACGATGTCAGACCGACGCCGGATTTACCCGCCAATACCAGTAAATCAGGAAGATCGCTCTGCTCAACCGGACGGATTATCATCATAATTACCCACCTCTCAGGCTCAGTTTCAGCCGTAAATCTTCGCGATAGCCCGTGTAAAGCGCGCTAATCCTTCACGCACATCCGCTTCTGGAATAATCAGTGACGGGGTGAAGCGTACCACATCCGGACCGGCAATCAGGGCAATCACCCCCTCCTCATTGGCCAGTTGAGTGATCGCTTTGGCTTTTCCAGCGAATGCCGGTAACAACTCACAACCGATCAGCAATCCACGGCCCCGTATGTCGGCGAACACCGGATATTGTGTATTAATACTCGCCAGCTCATCCATAAACCATTGATGACGCTGCTTCACCCCCGCCAATAGCACCGGCGATCGTATCAGTTCGAATACCGTCCCCGCGACGGCGGTAGCCAGCGGATTACCACCATAGGTAGTACCATGCGTACCGACGGAAAATGCGGCGGCCAGCCGGTTAGTCGTGATCATGGCGCCAATCGGGAAACCACAGCCCAACGCTTTCGCCGTGGTCAACACATCGGGAATAACGCCGTATTGCATATAGGCATACAGATCCCCGGTTCTGCCGACGCCGGTCTGCACTTCATCAAAAATCAACAGCGCCTGATGACGATCGCACAATTCACGCAACCCTTGCAGGAACACCGTGTCGGCGGGCACCACGCCCCCTTCTCCTTGAATCGGCTCGACAATCACGGCACAGGTCTTATCGTTGATAACACTTGCCGCCGCAGCCAGATCATTGAAATCAGTATGGACAATACCGGCGGGCAATGGCGCAAAATCCTGCGAGTATTTCGGCTGTCCGCCAGCAGAGACGGTGAACAACGTGCGACCGTGGAAAGCATTGTTAAACGCCACGATCTGATTCTTTTCATGACCGACGGTATCCAGAGCATATTTACGCGCCAGTTTCAGCGCCGCTTCATTGGCTTCCGCACCTGAATTACAGAAAAAGACCTTTTCGGCAAATGTGGCGTCAATTAACTGCTTCGCCAGACGCAATACCGGTTCATTGGTATAACCGTTGCCAACATGCCACAACATGCCAGCCTGTTCAGTCAGTGCAGCAACCACTGCCGGATGGGCGTGGCCCAACGCATTCACCGCAATACCACCAGCGAAATCGATATACTCTTTGCCCTGTTGATCCCACAGGTGTGAGCCTTCTCCGCGTACCGGAATGAAATCGGCAGGCGCATACAACGGGATCATTCTTTCATCAAAATCGTGACGGCTAACGGGAAGAGCGTGTTCCATAGTAACCTCATTATACGAACGACAGGTGGCCAGTAGCGGCGCTGCCGCAGTTAAGTGAAAGCAGATTTATGTACCCGTCGGGTAAACCATTCCAGATGACTCAGCACGACAGTAATGATGTCAACATACGGCAATCGGTTTCCTGTTCCAGCGCCAGACAGAAGCTAATCACTGACTGCGCTTGCTGTTCCGATACCACCCGTGTAGCCAGCGTGGCGAATTTCGCCAGCAAATCCGCATCACTCAGCGGGTTGGTTGGCGCGCCAAGCGGAATCCCGACCCGGTGTTGCTGACGTGCGCCGCGGTATGTCGTCAGGGTTAATAATGGCTCGCTGTCGTCATCCTGTTGATCGTCAATATGCAGGGTGATGCGCGACAACAAGCGTTGAATATCCGGATCGTGCCGTTTATCCACGCTGTAAGCCGACAACCCGGCATGACCATGAACCAACCGCGCCGCCAGCGCATAAGGCAGGCTCATCTGCGCTGCCGCCAAACTGTCCAGGTCACAACCGCCACACATGCCATGCAGGAACCGGCTGAGGCTGACATTAATACTGGCCACATCGTTCATGCTGATGTCCATGCTGGTCATTAGTATCCCAACGGCGTCAATCGCGGAATGGACTCCACGACAAGAAGCGTAAGGCTTGATAGAGCAACGCGCCAATTTCCAGACATCACCCAACCCGTCCGTCAGCGCTTCCGGCTGCGCATCCTGTCCCGCCAACGTAGCGAGAAAACCGCCCCAGACATCATCAAACAGTTTCTGTGGCCCACTCACCTGGCCGGCGGCTAACTGAGCCGCCAGCACGCCGCTTTCCGCCGCGCGCCCGGCGTGTAACTTCTTGCTTTGAGAACCATCGTGAATAAATGCCCACAACCCACCGCTGAAACTTCCGGCAATCCCCAGTGCCGCACTGGTTTGCGCTGGCGTCAGTTGTAACAGATAAGCGACGGCGGCGGCGGCACCAAATACCCCACAGGTCGCGGTAGAATGCCACCCTTTGCCATTGTGGGCGGAGTACCCGCCGCAGGCTTCCAGCACTCGACGACCGACGTCATAACCCAGCATCACCGCCGTGATGAGTTGCTGACCGGATACCGGTTGGGGGCACAACGGCAATACCGCCAGTGCCGCCGGCACCACCACCGCACCGGAGTGGTCACAGCCGCCAGTATCATCCAGCTCATACATATGCGCCGCGATACCATTAAGCAGCGCCGCGTTACGCGCACTGGTTCTGCATATACTGCCCCATACTTGCGCGCGAGGCGCGGCACTATCGGCCTCGACAATATGAAAAGTCGTTTGCCAGACATCGCTGTCCACCCCGGCCAGTGCGGCACCCAGGGTATCAAGGATATGGCGTTTACAGCGCTCTACCAATGCGGGGGGAATATCACTAAAGCAAGTATCATGAATAAACCGCGCTAACTGCATTTGAGCAGAATTCATCATGCTTCCCCATGCGTATGGCGGTGATAAACCATCACCGGATGCTCGGGAACATTCGCTGGCTGTTGCCGCCATTCATTGGCAACCTCACCGGCAGTCGCCAGCCAAACGCCATCATGCCCGGTGATGAAATCAAGTAACTCGGCCAGCACACCAATGCGACCGGCAGTGCCCATGATTTCCGGATGCAAACGCAGCACATAACACAACCCAAAACGGTAGAACCCGCTGAAATCCATCTTCATGTTTTCCAGCGTATGGGAGTAAGACGCAATCCGGGATTGACCCGGTGGAACGGCAGGACTGAGATTAAAGGCAAAGTAGGGTTCATCTTCCAGTTCGTAGTGCAGCGGAAGCTCCACCACGGGGGCATCGGCGTGGAAATAAGGCAAGTCATCACCGCGCAGGGAAGAGGACCAGCGTATGCCTTCCCGCTGCATCGCCTGAGTAAAACCACCGGTCCATTGTCCGGCAGGCAGTCGAAAGCCGACCGGGCGTACACCGCTCAGCGTTTCCAGCGCGTCGCATCCCTGACGCAAGCTATCAACCTGCTCAGCCAACGTCAGATTGTCGAAATTCTGATGGCGGAGTCCCGAACAGGCGATTTCATGACCAGACTGCACGATACGGCTAAAGGTTTCGGGATTCTCCTGCGCCACAATGGCGGGCAGACACCAGGTTGCCGGCACCTGTTTGGCCGCCAGCAACGCCAGTAAACGATCGACACCTCGGGTGGTGCCATAACGCCATACCGACAGGGTTTTTTCCCGCCCGGCGACCGCCGGTGTCTGAGTGAGAATGCCATGAACATCGTGATAGTCGATGGTGATCACCACCGCGCACTTCCGGCCTTCCGGCCAGCAGGATTGATTAACCATGACATGGCTCCTGTAAAAACCAGTGCGCGACATCGCGGCAACGCGCAAACCAGACATCATCACGCTGACGCATGTGAGCGATAAACTGCTCCAGCAACAAGATACGTCCTGGTTTCCCGCTGATTTTAGGGTGGAACAGCGTCGTCAGGCACAGCCCTTCATTCATGGCGCCATCATATTCACGCTGCCAGTTATCCCGTGTCAGGGCATAACTGGCGGTTCGGTCAAGTCCAGCGGGGAAATCCGGCGCACGGGTATAAGCCAGCGAGGAGTAATCATCCATCTCCCAGCGACCAGGGATTTCCACCAGTGGCCGCGTTTTGCCCGGCACCGGAATCAGATAGGGGCGATCATCGCCGCGCATACTGCTGGAATAAATGACATCCGCATCCAGCAAAACCGCCGTGGTTTGCGCATGCCAGTCCCCAGACGGGGTGCGAAAACCCTCGGCACGAATGCCGAGGTAACGCCAGAAAATATCACGGGAAACCTGCATCACTTGCCGCTGTTCTTCGGCTGACAAGGCATAAAACGACTCATGTCGATAACCGTGATAGGCGACTTCATGCCCTCGTTCGACAATGGCGACACACTGTGAAGGCCAGTTTTCCACCACCCAGGCAGGCACAAAAAATGTGGCCGGGATGGTGAATTGCTCCAACAGATCAAGAATGCGTCCCAACGCCCGAAACGGACCATAGCCACCGAAGGTAAAGTATTCCGGTTTTTGCCAGATGGAGCCGTCAAGCATGGCATCGCCGGTTGGACCATCAAGATCAAACGCCAGCGCCATACAGCCTTTTTTACCTTCCGGCCAGCGTGGGCAGTTATCCCGTATATTTATCATGACTGACTCCGACAATACCCGTGCATTAGCGACCCTGATTCACCGTCGCGTTCTTGACGGCGCCGTCTTGCAGGCCCCATTTTTTCAGGATCGTCAGATAGCTGCCATCGGCAATCATCTCGTCAAGCGCACCCTGAACGGCACTGACCAACTGGGTATTGGCTTTATCGATACCAATACCGGTGTATTGGAAGGAAAATGCCTTATCCAATGGCTTATAGGTGTTTTTTTCCAGATTCATGATATAGGGAATGGTTTCACTGCCCTGCACCACGCCATCCAGACGATGCTGCCGCAGTTGGGAACGGGCATCGGCGGTACCTTCCGCGCCAACCACCACAATCGCGGGTTTACCCGCGGCTTCACAATGTGCCTTACTCCAGGCGGCGATCTCCGCCGGGAAGGTGGTGCGCCGGCTGGAACCAACCTTTTTTCCACACAAATCAAGTGCAGTATTGATATCACTGCGAGAAGCCTGGGTATAAAACTGTGGCCCGGTGGTGAAATAATCGACAAAACTCACGACATCCTGGCGCTTTTTGGTATCGGTCATTCCGGACATGATCATATCGATACGCTTGGTCGCCACCGCATTGATCATTTGCTCAAAGCCAATTTCCTGCCAATTGATCTTAATCCCGAGCTTTTTACCAATCGCATTGCCCAGATCGTAATCCGCCCCAGTTAACTGGTTATCAGCGGGATTCTTGAACTCCATCGGCGGATAATTCGGCATAATTGCCACCGTCAATTCCCCTTTGGCTTTGATATCAGCGGGCAGCGATGGCGCAGCCCAGGTGACAGAGCTGAATAAAACCGACACGGCAACAGCAGAGAGCACGAGCTTTTTCATGAGTATTACCCTTGGTGAAAGTTAAAGGAGAATGGCAGAAATAAAATTCTGCATACGTGGATTCTGCGGATTAAGCAGCACATCTTCCGGGGCACCACGTTCAATAATGCAGCCTTCGTCCATAAACACGATCTGGTTCGCCACTTCACGGGCAAATCCCATCTCATGCGTGACCACAACCATGGTTGTGCCTTCCTTGGCCAGCAAGCGCATGACAGCCAACACCTCACCGACCATTTCAGGATCCAGTGCCGATGTTGGCTCGTCAAACAGCATCAACTTCGGTTTCATCGCCAACGCCCGGGCAATGGCAACACGCTGCTGCTGCCCACCGGAGAGCGTTTGCGGGTAATCATTCGCTTTATGTGCCAGTCCGACACGGTCAAGCAACGCCATTGCCTCTTCGGTAGCTTCCCGTCGCGGGCGCAGCAGTACCTGGCAAGGCCCTTCGATAATATTTTCCAACGCCGTCTTATGGGGAAACAGATTAAAACGCTGGAACACCATGCCAGTATGCAATCGCTGACGAGCAATTTGCCGGTCATTAAGGGGGTAGAGTTTTTTACCGGCAACCCGGTACCCCACCAGTTCCTCATCGACCCAAATAGCGCCGTTATCAATTTTTTCCAACTGATTGATACAACGCAGGAATGTGCTTTTCCCTGAACCAGACGGCCCCAGAATGCACATCACTTCGCCGTAGTTCACTTCAAGATTGATGTCTTTCAGCGCGTGAAAGTGGTCAAAATATTTATTAACGTTGACAGCTCTTACAATGTTTCTCATTCCGCTATCCTCTTTCATCGCGTAATTCAGTGACGACGGCTACTGCCGCGGGAGTAGTACCGCTCCAGCAAGCTCTGACCAAACGACAGGATGGTGACGATAATCAGATACCAAATACCGGCCACAAACAGCAGTTCCATCACCCGGGCATTGGCGTAATAGATGTTTTGAGTGTTATAGAGCAGTTCTGAATACTGAATCATGCTGGCCAGACTGGTGGTCTTGATCATGCTGATGAATTCGTTACCCACCGGCGGGATAATCACTCGCATCGCCTGCGGTAAAATCACCCGACGTAATGCCTGTAGATGTGGCATACCGATAGATTTGGCTGCTTCGTATTGCCCAATGTCCACGGAGAGCAACCCGGCACGCACCACTTCCGAGGTATAAGCGCCCTGATTGATGCTCAACCCCAGCAACGCGGCCATGAACGGCGTCATCACACTCACCGTCTCAACACTGAATAGACCCGGAATAGCGATGGTTGGAAAAACCAGCGCCAGGTTAAACCATAGCAACAGTTGCAGGATCAGCGGCGTACCGCGAAAAATCCAGGTATAGCCGACAGAGACATAGTGCAGCACCGGATTGCGCGACATATGCATAATCGCCGCCATCACCCCGAACACGATACCCAGCGCCATCGCCAGTACTGACATGATCAGCGTGTTAACCACCCCATCAAGGATGGCTTTGGCGGTAAAGAACTTCCCAACATAGGACCACTCAATATTTCCCTGTGAAAACGAGTGACCCAACGCTATCAGCAGTAAGACGATAATGACCGTGGCGATGATCCGGCCGTAATAGCGGCGCGGAACATACTCATAATGGCTGAGGTCGACATATTTCTCGCGGTGCGAATACTCAGAGTGCTCTTGCGAGCGTTGCGAGGTGCTCATACCTGGCTCCAGTCATGGGTAAGTAAAAGAGATAAACATCAAATAACCAGGCCACAATAGGCACTGACCCACGCCGACTGTGATTGCATTACAGACTTCAGGCGCTCGATCTGCTCATTGACCCGCAGAGGTGCGGTACCGCCATAGCCATCACGAGCAGCAATCGCGGCATCAAGGGTTAGACAGGTACGGACATCAGCGGTCAAACGGGTATCCACGTCAGCCAGCTGTTCATCACTGACCTCCCATAACTGGCAAGCGTGTATTTCACATAAGCGAACGAGTTTCCCTGTAATTTCATGGGCTTCCTTGAAAGGAACACCGCGATTCGCCAGCCAGTCGGCCACTTCGGTTGCGAGCGTAAAGCCGTCTGGAGCCTGATGCAGAAGTTGATCGACATTCACGCTCATGGTTTCAATCATGCCGGACATGGCGGGCAGGACCAGACGCAGCGTATCCACCGAGTCAAGGACGCTGCGTTTGTCTTCACCCAAATCCCGGTTATAGGAAAGCGGCATGGCTTTCATTGTCGCCAGCATGGCCATCAGGTTGCCAATCAAGCGACCGCTGCGGCCTCGCGACAATTCGGCAATATCGGGATTTTTCTTCTGCGGCATAATTGAGCTACCAGTGGCATAGCTGTCATTAATCTCCACCCAGCGGAACTGCCGCGAGGCCCATAAACACACTTCCTCACTTAAACGGGAAAGATTGACGCCCAGCATGCCGGTGACAAACAGAAACTCGGCCACATGGTCACGACTGGCCACCGCATCAATGGAGTTTTCGCAGGGTGCCAGATACCCCAATTCTCGGGCCGACAGTTCAGGGTGCATGGCAATAGCCGAGCCTGCCATGGCTGCCGCGCCCAGCGGAGATAATGCACAACGCGTGTCCCAATCCTGCATGCGCTGAATATCACGGGAGAAAGCCTGGGCATGCGCCATCAACTGATGAGCAAAAACGATGGGCTGCGCCTGCTGCAAATGGGTAAACCCAGGCGCCAGAGTCTGTATATGTGCCTCAGACTGTTTGATTAATGCCGACTGCAATTGCAGCAGGTCGGCAACGATTTTACGGCCATGATCACGGAGATACAGGCGTAAATCATTCGCGGTCTGATCATTCCGGGACCGCCCGGCACGCAGTTTTCCACCCAATTCGCCCAGACGAACCACCAGTTCCCGTTCGATAAACGTATGAACATCTTCATCATTCTGACTAGGCTGGAGCGTCCCCTGGCGGAACTCGTCGTCCAACGTATCCAGGGCGGCGATCATTCTGATCGTTTCATCATCCGTAAGTAATCCGGCACGCTGCAACTCATGAGCATGGGCACGACACCCGGCAATATCGTAAGGCGTGAGTGAAAAATAGTTATCGGGACAACGGGATAACGCGGTCAGTGCTGCCGCAGGCGCACTTTTAAAACGGGCTCCCCAAAGAAGCTCAGAACTGTTGGACATAACAACCCTCATGCTGGCATATTGAATGCGTTATTCTTTTCTGAGAATGAAATGAAGAAAGAAATTTTATATTTGGGGAATCGCTCTATAATAATAAAAGCTTATTGCCCGATAGTGATGAATCTCAACAAATAATATTAAATCCGTCGAACATCATATTTGTTGAAAAAACATCGGGAGGTAAATACCAATTATGGAAAGTAAACTTTCCGATTTCAGAAACCTACTGACAGAAAAAAATGAAAGCTCACAGATAAGCATCAATAATGTGGACTTAAAACTATTACGCGTATTCAAAAGCGTTGTTGAAGCCGGAGGTTTTACTTCTGCAAGCCATGAATTAAACATTGGATTGGCAGCAATAAGCAAACAGGTTTCTGATCTGGAAATTCGCCTTGGGATGACACTATGCAGCCGTGGCCGTGATGGTTTCTTTCTTACCGAATATGGCAGCATCGTCTATCAGGCCACGTTGGAGCTATTTTCTTCCATCAATCAATTTCGCGATCGTCTGCAAAGTAGCCGTAATGAAATCCTCGGTGAAATCAATATCAGTGTGATTGATAACACCATCACCGACCGTCAGTCGCCCATCACCAAAGCGGTGCGTCAACTCGCTTACGTCGCACCAAAACTGAACATCAGGCTTCAAACGGAACAGCTCGACAATCTTGAGAGAGGATTAAACGAAGGCCGATTAACCTGCGCTATTGCTCCGGTTTATGAAGAAAAAAGCGAGTTTGAATATTATTTTCTCTATCAGGAAGAGTCACAAATATATTGTAGTAACGAGCATGAATTCTTCCATTTAAATGACTCGGATATCACTATTGATATGTTGAAAAATGCTAAAGTCATTAATCATAGTTACGCCAGCATGCATCATAAAAATAAGGTATTTAATTTCAAGAATAGCAATATTCAGGCGGTGCAAATTGAATCTGTCGCCATGCTCATTCTGACTGGGCATTTTATTGGCTATCTCCCTTGCCATTATGCAGAAAGATATGTTGAACAAAATTTACTACGGCCTATTACTTCAGAATCATTAACCATTTTCACCCGATTCTGTTTTATTATCAAAAAAGGGAAAAGAATAAATACGATCATAAAATTATTTATGGACGCGTTGGGCATCCAGAGTGAATCATAATCACATGCACTATTTTGGTGCCTACCACTCATTTTCGATACTACGTGTTCACTACATCAGCATCAGCACTTACTACGGCGCCACCTCGAACAGCAGCGCGTGCCACTGACAACCGTGAGATATACCCACCTCACGGTCATTAAAGCTCTACGCCACGTCACGCACTTCATGACTGTGGGTAATATCCACCGCCTGACCCAGCATCAACGCGACAGAGCAATATTTTTCAGCTGAAAGGGAAACCGCTCGCTCCACGACCTTATCGGCCAGTCCCTTACCAGTAACGATAAAATGCAGATTGATGGCAGTGAACAAACGAGGGGCATCGGTTTTACGATCCGAAGTCAGCCGGACTTCACAGTCCACCACATCATTACGGCCTTTTTGCAGAATGGAAACCACATCAATAGCACTACACCCACCGACAGACATCAGCACCATTTCCATCGGGCTTGGCGCTTTATCACCGGCATTGCCATCCATTAATACCTGATGTCCGGAGGCAGATTCACCGATAAACGTTAAGCCTTCAACCCACTTCACTCGCGCCTGCATAAATTCACCCTCAATCAACTATTTTTGAAATATTACATCGCTTATGTACAAAAAAGCCTGATAATCAGAGCTTAGTCATGCTGAAGCGAGACAACACAAGACACTACGTGCAACCTGTGTTACAAACGAATCCTGAATCTGCTTATTTCGAGCCAAAGCAAAAAAACAAGCAGATCATGACGTCACTCGATAGAGACCTAATATATTCCCTGACGTCATTCCGCCTACACGGAATTTGAATTATAACTATGTTATCACGCCGTACAGGGAACTCTGAACCCTGTGATTTGCGCAGTGAATTACAACAGAGGATGACAGCGAATGGTTCTCGGCAAACCGCAAACAGACCCGACTCTTGAATGGTTCCTTTCTCATTGCCATATTCACAAGTATCCATCAAAGAGCACGCTTATTCACCAAGGTGAAAAAGCAGAAACGCTTTACTACATCGTGAAAGGTGCTGTCGCAGTGCTGATCAAAGATGAAGAAGGCAAAGAAATGATTCTCTCCTATCTCAATCAGGGGGATTTTATTGGTGAACTCGGATTGTTTGAAGAAGGCCAGGAGCGAAGTGCCTGGGTGAGAGCCAAAACTGCCTGCGAAGTTGCTGAAATTTCATATAAAAAATTCCGTCAACTGATTCAGGTTAACCCTGACATTCTGATGCGATTATCTGCTCAGATGGCGAACCGTCTACAGGTAACGTCAGAGAAAGTGGGCAATCTTGCCTTCCTGGACGTAACAGGTCGTATTGCTCAGACGTTGCTTAATCTGGCCAAACAACCTGATGCCATGACCCACCCAGATGGCATGCAGATTAAGATCACCCGCCAGGAAATCGGCCAAATCGTGGGGTGCTCCCGCGAAACAGTAGGCCGTATACTGAAAATGTTGGAAGATCAAAATCTTATATCTGCCCATGGGAAAACCATCGTGGTTTATGGCACCCGCTAACCCATATCAGATAACAAAAGAGCGTGCCACAGCACGCTCTTTTCGTTTTGTCTAAAGACGGCTTACTGACCGTTGACGACCTGTGCCACCGCTTTGGCGAAAAGCGCCATGCCTTGATCGATATCGGCCAGTTCAATGACTAATGAAGGTACAAAACGGATCACATCCGGCCCTGCCACCAAAATCATCAGGCCATGCTCAGCAGAAGCAGTCAGGAAATCCCGTGCCCGACCCTGCCATTCAGGTTTTAGCGCCACGCCCAGCAACAGTCCTTGACCACGAATTTCGTCGAAAATGCCGAACTCCGCATTAATAGTATTCAACGCCGCCACAAAACGATCGTGACGCTCGGCCACACCTGACAGCACCTCCGGCGTATTAATCGTATCCAACGCCGCTTCCGCCACCGCGCAGGCCAACGGATTACCGCCATACGTCGTACCGTGAACCCCCACCGTCATCACCGAAGCAATTTCCTCGGTGGTCAGCATTGCACTAATGGGAAAACCACCGCCCAACGCTTTGGCCGTAGTCAAAATATCCGGCTGAACATCGTAATGCATATAAGAGAACAGTTTACCGGTGCGTCCCATCCCACACTGAACTTCATCAAACACCATCAGCGCCTGATATTGATCGCACAACGCCCGCACACCGTTTATAAATTCCGGCGTTGCAGGAATAACACCACCCTCGCCCTGCACCGGCTCTAACACCACCGCGCAGGTGTGGTCATCCATAACGGCTTTGACAGCGGCCAGATCATTAAACGGTACATGGATAATATCTGCCGGCTTAGGGCCGAAACCATCCGCATATTTCGCCTGCCCCCCCACCGACACAGTAAATAGTGTTCGGCCATGGAATGCATGATAGAACGCGATGATTTTGGTTTTGTACGGACTGTAACGCTTGATGGCATAGTGACGAGCCAGCTTGAAAGCCGCTTCATTAGCTTCCGCACCGGAATTAACGAAAAAGACCCGATCCGCGAACGTCGCATTGATAAGCTTGCTTGCCAACCGCAAAGCCGGTTCATTGGTAAAAACATTGCTGGTATGCCACAGGGTTTCCCCCTGCTGTTTGAGTGCTTCAACCAACGCCGGATGGCAATGCCCTAACGCTGTCACTGCAATCCCGCCGGAAAAATCGATATATTCCTTACCTTGCTGGTCCCAAACCCGGCTTCCCTTGCCTTTAACCGGCACAAACTGCGCTGGTGCATAAACCGGAAGTATTACTTTATTGTGAGTGTCTCTTGTTACCGCCATTTTATCTGTTGCCATCTGCTTCCCCGCCTCAATATCTCACTACCTTGAATGAAAATATAGTCAATAAATATGCATAAAAAGTCATAACGAGGCAATCATTAATCTGCTGGAAAAGAAAATTATCCACTATATGACTATAAACCAAGAAAATTCTTCAATAACTGATGCCCCTGCTGGCTCAGGATACTTTCCGGGTGAAACTGCACCCCTTCCAGAGGCAGAGAACGGTGACGAATGCCCATGATTTCATCTATTCCCTGCTGATGCTCACTCCAGGCGGTAATCTCGAAACAGTCAGGCAGAGAAGCCTTGTCGATCACCAGAGAATGATAACGCGTGACGTTCAACGGCTGAGCCAACCCGGTAAACACCCCCACATTGGTATGCTGAATTAATGATGTTTTGCCATGCATTACCTGCCGGGCACGGATCACTCGTGCGCCAAACACCTGCCCCAGCGCCTGATGCCCAAGACAAACCCCCAGAATCGGCAGTCTACCGGCAAAATGGCGGATAGCCGCCAGCGAGATGCCAGCATCATCCGGTGTGCAAGGACCAGGTGATATCACCAGTCTCTGCGGTGCTAACCGTTCAATATCTGCTAGTTGCAGTTCATCATTGCGCTTTACCAACACATTCTCACCCAACTCACAGAAATACTGATACAGGTTATAGGTAAAGGAATCATAGTTATCAATTAATAGCAGCATATCAAACCTAACTTATTGATAAATAATAAAAATGTTATTTGATCTTTCTTTTTATACCCGCAAGAATACCCGCAATTTTTTTCGATACATGCTTGTGGGCTAAAGCGGTAAAAGCCATTGTACCTGTCTCCAGCATGAAAGGGATGACAAGAAATTTACTTTAACAAAACGCTAAAGATACCTATGACCATACGGCGGAACCCATCACATCGCGCCAGCCCCTTTTTTGGGAGGGGCTGGCGCTCATCTTTCTTATGTGGGTGATTTTTCCATAACTCACCAGATCGGGAACAGAAAACCATCCCCCACCTTTCCCCCACTTGCTCAAGGAGCACGGCTTCCCCCACCTGATTTTCATGGCTAGATTAAAAGTGATTATTTATTAGTGAGTTAAGTTATTCCCCCACTTCGCGTCTATATATGCGTGGGAAGTGGGGGAAAATGCCGGATAGGATGACGCATTATCCGTTCGCTCCCACTTTCCCCCGTTTAATCCCCCATCTTATTCCGTTGCGATAACGGCGTGATCCGTTCCCCGTCAAAGGCGATCAGGCCATCTTTTTCCAGCTTGTCCAACCATCGGGTGAACTTCTTGTTCACATCAAAGCCCATTGCCCGCATATCGTCTCGTACTAATGAACGGGTGCAGCCTTCGCCGTTGCCCGTACGTGAACGAATGGCCTGCCATAAGGCGACATGGTTTTCCGTCAGCCTAGAAATACCGGCTAAATCAGGATCGTTGCCAACATCATCCTCTCTGACTTCACGGCCTTCATCGTTCAGTACCAGCGAGGTGATCTGATCGCCATCATCGTCTACGTACAGATTGACAGAATTTAGGTCATAGGCCCGGCGCGGCGGCTCTTCCGCATCTTTCATCTTGGTGCAACTGAGGATCAACGCACCGCCGTCACCTTCACGTCTGACGTTAAATTCCACGTCCAGCGCGGCACGGAAGGCACTGGAGCCTCGTGCGCCTTTGTCCTGATCTTTACCGGAATGATGAATAATTAGCACCGTGGCCTGTGTTGCCGCTTTGATAGCATCGCATCCCTGAATGAATGCGCCCATATCTTTAGCCGCATTCTCATCCGAACCGCCAAAACAGCGGGCAAGCGTATCCAGAATAATCAGACGAACCGGCATACCGGAGGCGACTTTCACATCGCGTGCGGCTTGTATCACTTGCTGCACGCTCTCCGGGCTGGCCGGAAAGATCGGGCAATCCACTCGATAAAGTGCGTCAATCGGGCTGCCGCTGTTAAGTGTCTGCTCCCATGACCGGATACGGCGGGGAACACCAATCCCGCCTTCACCGACGACATAAATCACCGCCCCCTGCGTCACTGGCTTGCCCGCCCACGGTTTGCCGGTGGCGATATGACATCCCCACGATACCGCCAGAAAAGACTTATACGAGCCGCTGGCACCGTAAGCACTGGCCACCGACGAACTCGGCAGATAGCCTTTAATCAGATAATCCTGCCGCGTATCAAAACCGTCAGAGCCTTTGCGTAGGGGTAATGAGGTGTTGAACGCGGATGTAGCAGTACCGATGCGGACTAAAGGGGTATGCATGGTATCGGGCTGATAACGTTGCTTGTTGAAGGCGGATTTGGTGGCCTCAAGCCCATATTGCTGACGGTAATCATCCCAGTCACAGAGCCTTGTGGTGGGTGGTAACGAAACCCAGCCATCCACAGCCAGCGCGGCTTTTTCTGCCTGTTCTTTGCCGATATTGGTCGCGCCGTCGGCATGGACATCATGATCGCCCGCCAAAATAAGGGTGGCTTTGGGATACTCGTTGCGTAAGGCTTTAGCGACATTTATCAGGTTGGTTGCAGAAACCGCCGCGACAACGGCCGCCGTGGTTATCAGACTGATGGTCAGGCCGGTGGCGTACCCTTCGGTGATCACGATAGTGTCCGGCTCTTTCGGATAATGTACCGCGATGAAGGCGCCTTTCAACTGTGAACCAGGCAGCAGGCGTTTTTCTCCGTTGTCGTTGATCAACTGTGCGCCGGTAAGCTCGCCGGAAACGCGGTGCAGCGCTAACAGAAGGCTTCCCCCATCAAACGTGATACCGCTAATGCGCGTTTTTTGCTGCGCGGTCAGGCATGGGAGAGTGGTGGAGAGCCCTTTCGTTTTCAAATACACGTTTTCACCATTACTTGAATGGTTCAGCATGGTCTTGATTTTATCCACAAGAGGCGGGCGGTCAGTGGCCTTTTTCCTGGCTGGCGCTGTTGACCTGGGTAATGTCAGACTGGCCACCTGTTTTGCGGCGGCTTGCAGGTCGCAGTGTCTGACTTGTGCTATCAGGTCGAGGCCATCACCATGACCACACTGATTACAAAACCACGTCCCCCGTCCTTCTTTATCATCAAAACGAAAACGATCTTTCCCACCGCAGGCAGGACAGGAGCCATGTTTCCCACCGGAAGGCACCGAAATATCCAGCGCTGCAAGAATGGACGACCAGCAGTAGCGGGACTGAGCGGTAATATCCGAAACGAATTTACTCATCGTCAGATACCTCCGCTTCCAGTGTGTCATTTAACTGATTCAGACGCTCCCACAAGATAAACATCAACAGTTCTTTAGCGAGGGCGTTTTCCAGTTCGATGATGGCATAGGCCAGCGCCCGACAGTGATCGACGAGTTCTTCCAGCGTAAGCGGTATGGGGTCATACATGATGTACCCCCGCAGAAAAAAAGAAAGATTGCGGGTATAGAAAGGGAAGGGTCGTAGCCATAAGGCAGCCTCCGTGGTAAGCAGGGTATCACTACCACCTGAGACGCCAACCTCTATGGTGGTAGCCCAGACGGGGTTGGCGTAACCGGTTACCACGTAGCCCGGCGCTCCTTGCGGAGCCCCCGCCTGAGCCACCATTGACAGGTATGCGCAGGCATCGCCTAATAAAAGACACGTAATAAATCCGTGTCTTTTAGGCAACGTGGTAAGTGTCGGAACGCCAATTCCGGCTACGGATTTTGCCGCAGCATCAGCAGTATATCGTAAATCGCCCGCCAGAAAAAAATAACAATGCATCATTGCTGAACCTCCCCGCGCTGGCTGACGCGTGCAGCGATCCAGTCATTCACTTCGCTTTCCACCCATGCCACGGAGCGGGAACCGATTTTGACCGCCTGAGGAAATTCCCCCTGCTTCATCAGCAGGTAAATCCATGATTTTTTAAGGCTGGTTTTTTTCATCACACCCGATAAGCGAATTAACGTGATATCTGCCATGATCAATCCTCCTTCCGGGTGTAAACGCGTTCAACGTAGCGGCCCCGGCCATCACCATGGCCGAGATCCATTGACGTTAACGCTCTGGCTTCACTACGGGAAAATCCTTGTGACAGGTAATAACAGATTGCATCCTGCGCCCATGCGTAGCGCAGACTATGCGGAGAATAGTGACCGGTCAGCCCCAATCGGGTGGTCTGTGTGCGCCAGAAGTTCATGGCGGTTTTCAGGTCGGGTTTATCGATCAACCTGCCGTTACGCGCCTCAGCCACCTTTAGCGCCGCTTTCACTGCTCGTTGAATGGCTTCGCGATCGATAATCCGGGTTTCACGTGGCCTGCCGCCTTTGGTGCCAAATACCACGGTGAGCGTTTGTTGATGGAGTTCAAGCTGCTTTTCCCATGTTTTCAACGAACTGGCGCACTGCACCGTCTCCTGAGAGCGCAACCCCAGCAACCGGGCAAGCTGAAGTGCACAGGCCAGACCGGCATCGTCCTGACGGGCAGTGTTCAGCACAGACTGATAGAGCGCATCCGGGATGGCAAACTTTGTACCAGCACGGCTTGCGCCACCCAGTCCCAGTGTTTTATTCGTCAGGCGCTCAGAAGCGACGAGCTTTTCCCGTCCTCCCTGCCTGAGCACTATGCGCAGCGCTGCCATTTCGTTGTGAAGCGTGCGAACGGCAATGCATTCTGACAAGCGCTCAGCGACATAACTTTCGATATGTCTGGCTTTGAGGTACTTGATGTCACGCACCTGAATATTCAGCGCCAGCAAGTGACGGCAGAGCCTGTCCATAATACGGATGCGATCATGAACTGTTTTGTAGCTCCCACCGGCCTGTTTAGCCAGTGTGGTCATTTCACGACTTAATTTACTCATGCAACTTCTCCCTACAATTTCAACCTGCTGCTTTTCTCTGGCGCTTGGGGAAATGGCAGACACAATGGGAATTGACCTGCCTTGAACGATACCTGTGCGCCAGAGCGGGCAGCGGTTGAGGTATTGCGGGGTGTCGTTTATGCACTCTGTGCGACCGCCTGCGGTTGCAGGTTTTCCCCTCAGGCCGTTGGGCCTGCCTCGGTATCGGTTCAATCTCCTGTAAAAAAAAAGCGATCAGTTCGGCACAAACAGGTGTGTCAGATTCATGACGCAGTGGTTGAAGTTGCTTGTCTCAGGGGCTGACGTGCTCATAGGCTGCGGCGTCACTTTCATCCGTTGGCACGGAAAAAGTGACGCCGGTGCAGACGATGCAGGCAGGCGCGTAGCCGATGCCTTACGGCATAGCAGCGCGCAGCCAGCACGTTCACACGCACAGACGCAAATCATTGAGACAAATAAAGCTAAAGTTGCACGGTAGCGTGAACTTACAGAAGTAAGCGCTGTTTAAGCCGCCTATGAAGTGAAATCACCACAACGATAACGTTGCAGCTACAGGCCAGTCCCCTACGGTATGGAAGCCGCTCTCTGGCTGGGTATAGCGAGGCCCACAGCAATAGTTGGGCTTGAGGTATAGTAGTAGCCTTCATCGTCACGCTCATAGCGGCCCTGACGACATCTGCTTGCAGAAGGTAAGCAGATTTACCGCGCTTCTTCATCACGCTCTCTTCCTTTCAGGCTACGGAAGAGTACCGGTGTGGTCGCCCGAAGGCGTCAGTCTCAGACCACGCTTCATTCCTTATGACTTTAGCAGTGTGACCACCCGAAGGCGTTTCTCTCAGGTCACTCGTATCATCCTGACACTGGAAACATTGGCAGTTGTCTAAGACAACGGATTACTCGGATAAAAATACGACGGAATTTTGCAGACTTCAAGTAGTTTGAATATTCATCAAAAAGGAGTAATATAGCACTAAGTGCTATAGTTAAAGGTATGGAATGCTGGCCTGATGCGTGTATTCAAAACCAAATGGTTTACTAAGGCGGCTAAATCCCACGCTATCAAGGATAGTGAGTTATGTCAGGCCATTGAGGCGGTAACTCAGGGGAAAGCTGATGATCTCGGCGGCGGCGTTTACAAGAAACGTCTTAACCAAAACCGAGATCGCGCCATCATACTGGCGAAAGGCGAGGAACATTGGTTTTACACGTTCCTGTATGCCAAGCAGGATATGGCGAACATTGATGATCGTGAACTGGCCGGGTTCCGCGAACTGGCGAAGCAGTATGCCAACCTTGCCGATGAAAAGATTACGGCACTGATTAAGCATAAAGAACTGGTGGAGATTTGCCATGACCGCAAAAAGTAAATTCAAAAGCCCGGCATTTGAGGCCATTCACAGCGCTGCGTCTGGCTTATTCAGCGTCGACGCTATCCCACAGGAAACGATGCGAAACTTTGACAAAGCCTGCATCAATAGTGTGGATGATCTTCAACCGCTAGAAATAAAAGCACTACGTGAGAAGCTGAACGTCAGCCAACCGGTTTTTGCCCGTTACCTGAATACCAGTGTTTCAACGGTGCAAAAATGGGAAAGTGGTGTAAAACGCCCCAGCGGGTTATCGCTGAAACTGCTTACCGTGGTGCAGAAGCATGGGTTGAAGGTGCTGGTTTGATTCATTGGACTGGTTATTTTGGAATATAGATTGACGGTCTGCTATGTGCCAGGAGCGGAAGTTGGGGGGCCAGAGACTCTCTAAAAATTGATGGTTCGTTTTGCAGGAATACTTACAGGATAACCTACTTATAAAGTCAAAGCCACTCAGCCAAATATCGGATAATATAGAGTACTGAGCAGATATCTTTCTGGCGTAAGGTAAAGTAAATGACAAAACAACAATCTATTAACTCTTACAAAGCTAAAGGTTATACAGCAATTTCTAATAATTTATCGGGAATATACACAGATGTTTTAGTTAAAGGTTCGACCGTTGTTCGTATTGGAGATGATCCTGGTTATCCGCACTTCGCCAGGCTTATTGTATCTGCTAGCTCTGGCCTAAAAAATGTAGTTAAAATATTTCTTCATAGTGAGCCATTAGGAATGGTTAATAATTTAAACATTAACGGAGAGTATTCAATCACAGAAACAGAACTACTAACTGCAATGTCTCAACAAGAAAGTAGAAATTATCAAACATGGGCTTTAACAGCTTTAAATGAAATAAGACAAGGGAAAAAACCTGCAACTGATCCTTTTGGTTTAGTTAATGACATAGACATACTGTTTGTATATGCCCGAAATAACAATCTACATATCGATTTGGTTGGCCCCAAAAATGTAATGAAGCGGGGTAACGATTTTATAATACTAGATCCATTTTATTGAATGCATAAGAGGGAGGATTTCAATACAGTCTCCCACCACTTCTTACGCTTATAGGACAGATACCCATTCCTAACATCCGCTTCTAACTCACAGTGGCCCCTTCGCTCAGTTAATGCATCCGCGTCGTGCCAAAAGCGGACGTTATAAATTTCCTTTAGGGCAATCGAAAAAAGGGATACGACCTATACTTGATTTGTATTTTAGATTACGCTTGAATCAGTATAAATTTAACCCAAGATTACTAATTTCTTTTCTACGCATTCCAAAAATAACATCACCACTTCTAGAAATGAATGAAGCAATGCGTCGGTCATTGTCATCTACACCTTCCCAAAAGAAAGGGACATTATTGTTCATCAGACTTTCCGCAAAGGTTAAATGTGTTAACGCCAAGAAAATCCTAACGAAATTAGATGGCTCATTGAAATCCTGATTCAGCAAATGTAGTGTCAAATGTCTATTGAAACTACCTTCATTAACACCTCCAGTTGGTTTGTATATGACATTTTTAAAAAAAGATCTGGTTGAATTAATCACATCACACTGGGGATTTAAATGTGTGAAAAAATCTACCTCAGTTTCAATGTCATAACCTTTGCCGGGATGCCAGTCAAAATTTGGGAGCTGCCGTCTTCCCCATGTAATAATGAGTTTTCTAATTTCCTTTTCAAATCTGTCTGCACTTGTATTTGTGTTGTCACCATCACAAAATTTTACAAGTAAGTTCCTCAACCCACCTTCAAAGACAGGGAAGAGCGACATTATAGATATATGATCATATCCCAAATAAAAAGCCTCTATAGCTTCAAAAATAATTGTTTTATAGTTTTTTAGTGATTCGCTCTTTATAAAATATTTGTTGAAATAAGCAATTGCAATTTCTAATGAGAAATTTTCGAACAACCATTTATTTGAATTCTCAAATGGATTTTCACATCTTTTAATTTCATGGATTGCAGACGAAAGAGTACCTTCTCCAATATATAGGGGTAATGCTATGCCAAGTGAATTTGCATGCGACTGAATATTCGAACATCGTCCCCAGTGTCTATTTAAGTACGATATTGGCCTTTCGGTAAGCAAGAAGTTTAAATCATCAATTTTAACTGCGAAAGAAGCATAACAAAGTTCACTTTTTGAAATCACTGGTTCTACGACATGATTCCTCCTGAATTGATTTGAAATTTCATTCTCAGAGAGCTTATCTAATTTAGATAAGCGTTTCAAGGTTGGCAGGAATTTTTCTAAATCTGACATAATAATCCTACAAGTTAAGAATTAATCTTTATGAAAGATATCACATGATCTTTTGATTAATTATACTATTTAATGGTGTTTTTATCAGCACAGAACTAAGCGTAAACGTCCGCTTCACGCCCTGAGACATTCGACAAGCTTTTTATGGCCTAAGTAAAGGCGAGTGCGAGTGTCGCTCTTCCAATGCCAGCAAATATTTCGCTTCGTCGTAGCGGGTTCTAGTCTTCCAGCAGCGGTAAATGATTCTTATCCATTTAAACGCCAGAACCCGGATAGCTGAGTGATGGCCAGGTTTTCTGTCAACAACAGCAGCTGACATATGTAAGCGCCAATTTAACCCCACCTACCAATAATACCACCCTCGCGGCATAGTGCTCCTAACCACAAGGAGCACATCATGACATCTCACGAAAAACAGCAATACTGGTCTCAACTCTTTGTACAACAAGCTCAAAGTGACCTCTCCATTACCAATTTTTGTAAAGCCCACCAGATTAATATCGGCACCTATTATTACTGGAAACAAAAACTCAGCGACCACTCATCCACACTGCGGATTCACCCAGTACGCGTGCAAGAATACCGCGACTTATCGCCTCATGGGCACAGACATTGTGTTTTTTATCTGCCCAGTCCAGACCAACATGTGCAGCAAATTGATTAGTCGCAGTCATCACCAACTCCTTTTGTAAGCGCCCTTAAATCGGCATCTTTTTTTCAGTGATTAACTGCGCCACACTGCCGCTGTCTACCCTAAACACCGAGGCGCAATCATGACATCTCAACAGCGGGCCGAGCATTGGCGCGAACAGATCACCACCTGGCAAGCATCCGGTCTTTCTGGCCAGGTTTTCTGCCAGCAACAGCAGCTGACATACCACCAGTTTGTTTACTGGCGGCAAAAATATTGTACCGATAACCCGACTCAAGCGCGGGCCCCAGGGTTTGCCAAAGTCACCGCCGACATCACCCACGTCGACACCCCAACCGAGCTGACACTCTCATTGCCCAATGGCCTGGTGATCACCGGTCTTAATGACCGCAATGTTTCCCTGCTGGGCGCTATTCTCAGGCAACTCTGATGCGTAACCGTGACTTACGCCCGGCGCTGGCGATGCCACAGATTTTTCTTTATCGCGCACCCATCGATTTCCGCAAGCAGGTCAACGGGCTGGCGGCGCTGATAGAACAGGAATTGGGACACGATCCTTTTACCGGGGCGCTGTATGCTTTTACTAACCGCCAGCGCAATAAAATCAAATGTCTGATGTGGGAAGACAATGGTTTTGTCCTTTATTACAAGGCGCTGGCAGAGGAGAAGTTCAAATGGCCCAGTCTGGCCGATGACCTGTTACCCCTGACCGGGGAGCAGATTAACTGGCTGCTTGATGGTTACGATATCAGTCTACTCAATGGGCATAAAAAACTGCATTATGATGGCGTTAATTAGTCGAAACAGGAAGCATCAGGTGGCTGTTTTTGTTATAATTTAACCATGAAAACGCCCACTTTCCCGCCAGCCGAAAACCCAGACAACCGCAGTTTATCTGCGGTTGAATTGCTGGCGCAGGTCGAGGAACTTCAGCAACAGCTTCAACATCGCGAATGTTATATCGCCCTACTCGAAGAACTGCTCCGCCTCAAAAAAGCCCAACAGTTTGCCGCCAGCAGTGAGCGGCATACTGACCAGATTGCCTTGTTCGATGAAGCCGAACTGGACGTGGCAATGGAGTCCTTGTTGGCTCAACTGCCGGATGACGTATCGCCGCCCCCACCGCCGTCAGGCACCCAAAAACGCCAACGCGGTTTCTCCGATAGTCTGCTGCGTGAGCGTGTGGAGTTGTGCCTGTCCGACGAAGAAAAAGCCGGTGCCCGCACCACCTTCTTCAGCAAGGTTAAAGAAGAGCTGGCGTTTATTCCCGCCCAGTTAAAAGTCATCGAATACTGGCAGGAAAAAGCGGTGTTTGACCGCGATGGCGAGGAGTTTATCGTGGCTGCCCGCCGCCCGGTCCATCCGCTGGGCAAATGTTTTGCCACCACCGCCTTGCTGGCGTATATCATCGTCGCCAAATATGCCGATGGGCTGCCGCTGTACCGTTTGGAAAACATGCTTGCCCGCAGTGGCCACCCGGTAAGCCGCACCAATATGGCCCACTGGATCATCCGGCTGGACAAGGTATTTACCCCGCTGCTGGCCCGGCTGCGTGACGTACAAAACAGCAGCCGTTACCTGCAAATGGATGAAACCCGCATCCAGGTACTGAAAGAAGCAGGCAAAACCGCCCAATCGGACAAATGGATGTGGGTGATACGCGGTGGCCCCCCCGATAAACCCTCAGTGCTGTTTGAGTATGATCCGAGCCACGCCGGTAGTGTTCCCGTGCGCCTGTTGGCGGGATTCACGGGTATTTTGCAAACCGATGGTTATGCCGGTTATGACGCGGTGTGCCGTGAAAACAATCTCGTGCGTATCGGCTGCTGGGATCATGCCCGGCGCAAATATATTGAAGCGGGCAAAGCGGTTCCCAGGAATGCCAAATCTGCCAAAGGCAAACCCACTAAAGCGGATGTGGCGCTGGGCTACATCAGTAAACTGTATGGGATCGAACGGAGCCTGCAGGGGCGCAGTGAAACGGACAAATACCTGGCCCGTCAGCAATATAGCCTGCCGTTGCTCAATGCATTCAAACTATGGCTGGAGCAGAATGTCGGCAAGATAATGAAGGGCTCGCTGACCCGTCAGGCCATGGACTACACGCTCAACCACTGGGCAGAATTGATAGGTTATTGCGATCATGGGCAGGTGAACATCAGCAATGCGTTGGCGGAAAATGCCATCCGCCCGTTTGCGGTCGGTCGCAAGGCATGGCTATTTGCCGACAGTTCGCAGGGCGCCAGCGCCAGTGCCGGGTGTTATTCCTTGATCGAAACGGCGAAGGCCAATCAGTTAGAGCCGACGGCGTATATCCAGTATGTGCTGGATCACATCGGCGAGGCGGATACGCAAGAAAAACTCGACGCGTTATTGCCCTGGAATGTGCGGACCTGGTCCCCTTTTTAAAAAATGTGTCGCAGTATGGATAGGGGGAGTACGTCGATTTAACGGCGCTTACCGTTTCTGCGACTGGCACCAGGTCTGGTAGCGGCAGCAGAACTGCGAGTAACTGTACGCCCGGACGGGTATCCGCTGGCAGTATTCTTCCCACAGAAGGTGGCGAGTGACGCCTTTCTTACGCAGCTCCATATGGATTTCAGCCCAGTCAGGATCTTCCAGCGCGCCGGGACGACTGTCAGACTCCGGATACAGCATGCTGGCAAGCTGGGGCTCTGACATCCCCTCTGGTAGCGGCCAGGTGATCCCAGAGGCCTCAAGGCGTTTGAGCATTTTCTGGATGGCACCCGTGCTGACATCGGCGCACTGGCTTATCTGACGGAAGGACAGGCCGACCTCAAAACGCAGCCTTAAAATTTCATGGATTTTACGCATTGCGATCCTCTTGTTTGGCATACATCTCTCCCAGGAATGAAAGGGAGAGGTATAACAGGAAAAATCAATGCGTTAAGAATGATTCTGGCGACGTGAACAGCAATTCCGGTCAGGTGAACACCGATTCTGGCAAAATGAACAGTGATTCTGGTCATGGTGCAAAATCGTGGTATTTTCCGCCGGAATACGCGTTCACGCAAAACCAGAAACAGCGTTCACGTTCCGCCAGAATGAGTGTTCACGAGCGGCCAGAATATGCAAGGGGGAAGTCCCCCTCTGGCAGGATAGTTGACACCCCAAACTGAAAATCTCTATGGGGGCAACGGAGCCTGTTATGAAACGTTATTCACCAGAGCGTAAGGCCGCTGTATTGGCTAAATTACTTCCTCCTTACAACATGACCGTCACCGCACTTGCACAACAGGAAGGGATATCGGAAGCTACCCTTTATAATTGGCGGGTCCAAGCCAAATTGGAGGGAAAACCGGTGCCCGGAGCCAACAAAACCACAGACCTTTGGTCGACAGAAGCCCGTTTTGCCGCCATCGTTGAAACCGCCACACTCAGTGAAACCGAACTGAGCGAATACTGCCGTCGCAAAGGGCTTTATCCTGAACAAATAGCGCAGTGGAAACAGGATTTTCTCCAGACGCCACAAGTCGATACCCGGCAGTCGCAAAAACAGGCCGAAAAGAAAATCAAAGGGCTGGAGCGTGAATTGGCGCGCAAAGAAAAGGCCCTGGCGGAGGCGGCAGCCCTGCTGGTCCTGAGAAAAAAGCTGAATCAGTATTACGGCGAGGAGGACGAGGACGACTGACCCCCGCTCACGAACGCGTGCAACTGATCCGATGGATACGTGAAGCCATGAGAGCCGGCGCACGTCTGCTCCCCGCTTGTCGGGAAGTAGGGTTAAGCCTGAGCACCTGGCGGCGCTGGAATAACCAGGCTGAAGACCGTCGTCCCACGGCAGAGCGTCCGGTACCGGCCAATAAACTGACCGTTGAAGAAGAACATCAGATAGTCACGGTATGTAATGAGCCGGAATATGCCAGCCTGCCACCGGCGCAGATCGTGCCACGGCTGGCGGACAAGGGCCTCTATCTGGCCAGTGAATCGACGTTTTACCGGGTACTGCGGCGGCAGGGTCAAGTACATCACCGTGGCCGTAGCCGCGCACCGCTGAAGGTGAATAAACCGACCAGCTATCAGGCTGTTGGGCCATGCCAAGTGTGGACGTGGGACGTCACCTGGCTGGCCTCCAGGGTTCGCGGCCGCTATTTTTATCTGTATCTGATAGAAGATATTTTTAGCCGTAAAATCGTCGGTTACGAGGTCCACGAAGAGGAAAGCGGCGAGCGAGCGGCCGCGCTGCTGCACCGCACCGTGTTACGTGAACGGTGTTACCGCCATCCGTTAGTGTTACATGCCGACAATGGTGCGCCGATGAAATCCCAGACGCTGAAAGCGAAACTGGAAGAACTGAGCATCACGGGTTCGCACAGCCGACCACGAGTCAGCAACGATAATCCGTATGTGGAGTCGCTGTTCAGAACGCTAAAATATGTTCCGTCGTGGCCGTCATCAGGCTTCCTGGATCTGGCGGAAGCCCGGAGTTGGGTGGAGGGCTTTAGCCAGTGGTATAACAAGGAGCATCGGCATAGCGCGATCGGTTATGTCACACCAGAACAACGGCATCAGGGAGAAGATATAAGCCTGCTGGCAAAACGAAAAGCCTTGTATGACATGGCTAAAAAAGCCCGACCGGAACGGTGGTCAGCCTCATGCCGTCAGTGGCAGCGGGTAGATGTAGTAATGTTGAATCCAGACAAGCCAGAAACCGGGCTAAAATCTACAGCGTAAAAACGAATAAGGGTGTCAACTTCGTTGACAGCTACCGAAGTTAAGCAATTCGATTATAGATATATCAAGAGATTTAAACATCCTTTCAATAGCGTCATTATTTCCCCCTGCAATGATATTTCTCGATGCTTTTCCATCGACATTTATAACATTGTCACGATAAACAGTTATGTTCCCAACCTCATCATTAAGTAATAGTGATAATTTATCAGCCAGCCCGCCTCCGATTTGAATCGCTGTGTTATTTTTAAATTCCTCTCGAAATGAATCTATATTCCACTGAGTTAACGAAATGTGATAAAGAGCCTCAAAAGAATTTAACCCACTTGCTGCAGAGCCTAAACAACTTATCCCACTTATGCGAGGATTGATTTCAAGGAAATAGATATCATCGCCTTTCACAATGAAATCTACACAACAGACTCCAGAATAATCTAGATAAGTTAATAGATTACATAGACGAGTCTTTATATCTTTATTAAGTTGTTCTTTGAAAAAGTAAGGGCTAGACACTCGAACCGTATCAAAATCAGAACGCACACCGCTACTACTGTTGCCAGTAAAGCATGGAGGTTGAAAGAAGTAATTGTTTGGTGTGCCTATAATTTCAACACAGCCTAGATAACCATCGATAAAAGATTCAATTAAAACATTCCGTTGAGCATTTGAACTTAAATTTTTAAATAAATCATTTTCATCCCTGATTATTTCTATTCCATGGCCCATGCAATCCCACAGAGGTTTTGATATGATAGGGAAATTTAGACGGCTTGCTAATTCAAGCTCTAATTTATTCCCAAATGACTCTTTTAGTAAATTTCCATGGGTAAATTCTCTATCTAAAACTACCCAATTTGGAGTTGGAAGAAAAAATTTTTCAAAAAGTGATTTAGTGGCTCTTTTATCTGATAATTTATAAATTGCAGTAATGGGGCCAGGGACAGCATCCACATCCTCCAGTAAGGTAACATCCTCAATGGTTCTTTCATTTGGTACTGACCAAGATATTACTCTTTCAATCACTTTTTTTGAAATTGATTCATGATCTATGTTTTCATACAGAGCACCCGTAATCAAAGGAGTAATATTTTTAGGCTGATCCTTCAAAAGAAGAAGCGAATTAGGACTTAAAGCTTTAATTTTTTCCCACGCCATCTCTAAAAATGGAGATGCTTGATTTACATCTAGGGACCGTATGAAAAGTGAAGATGATAATTTCATAAAATATCAACCTTTACTCTTTGTGATAATTCATCCATAGCTTGAAGGACGTAATCTTTACTATTAGAGATGAATATTGCCCAACCCAAACGTTCAATGTTCGTTGAGCCAGGTTTCACATTTGAGCCAAATGGTGCTGTGACCCTTGATTCAATAATTTCAGCATGCGCAAGAGAAGATGGCATCTCAATAGAATTGAATGTGCCTTCTGATTCTGGACGTATAAATTGTATGGCAGAATATCGTTTAGGGTGTGCGGGTGTAAAGTTAGCAGGAAGAATACCCACAGCTTGCTTAGCATAAATGGCCAATGGGTTTTCATCGGTCGAAAGCTCGACCAGACGGGGAATATAATCTCCTGCTGGTCTTGAGCAGCTCTCAATTACGCGAGGTTTTCCTTCATAATCTAACTTTATTTCAGTATGGCTAATCCCATTGGTAATACCTAAAGCAATTACTGCTTTGGCCGCCACATCTAGAACATCATCTCGTAAAAAATCAGGTATTGGCGCCGGGAATATGTGCCCTGTTTCGGCTCGTGCTTTGCCCGGGGTGGTAAATTTCATTGTAACTCCCCAAGGCATATATTTACCTGACAATGAAATACCTTCCACGCTAAATTCCTGCCCTGGAATATATTCTTGAATAAGGATCTCATTACTAAATGGGATGCCATGTGGGTATTCATGAGTCCACTGAGAAGCATCAATAAATGCTTGAGGTAGATCTTTTATCTCATTAATTACTGAAACACCGAAAGACGCTGCGTTCTCTGCCGGCTTAACTACTAAGGGGAACGCTAACTCTTCAAGAGGGAGTTGGTTGATATCATCTTTATTTGTTATCACTGCCTGTAAAGATGGAAGCGGACATTTTGCTTCTGCTAAGGTACGATACATGAAATATTTATTTCTTCTTGCTCTTGACAAAGTAGCGTCAGGTCCACAGAAATTTAGACCATGAGCAACCTCTGCAGCAATGTCTGTTAAAAACTCCCAAGCTACAACTACTCCTGAAACCCCTTTGTTTTTTGATTCTTCAATCAAAGTTTCAATAGCAGCCTCTCTTGCTGAAAAGTCTACAAAGATTAGATCATCAATCATATCATTGAAGCCCTGTAGCATAGAATGATATACATCTTCTGTCGTGGCTATGACTGTATGAAATCCGAGTGAACGAGTCGCTTTGAGGAGCAACTCCCCCCCCATTCCAATTGGTTCAATCACTAAAATAACTTTATTACTGTCAATAGTTGAAATGCTCATTAACTTCTCCTTTTAAGTTTCTGAAACCAATACCAAAAATCAAAATAGTTAGTATTAGAAGAACAGCCCAAGTTGAGTTTTTATTCATATCAAGAAGCCACCCAAATATGGCGGGAGATACCGTCATGCCTATAGACCAAGTCATTTGAAAAGCTGCCATATAACTCCCATTTTTTTTTCTGGGTGCTAAGTTAATACTAAGTACATTTACGGAAGGTGTTGACAGCATCTCTGCAAAACTATAGATGAGCATTGCAATTAACAATATGAAGCAAGTAGTTATTTTGTTTTCGATTGTAATGCTTGCACACCAAAAAAGAATGAATGATAAAGTATTTAGGAAATATGATAGTTTTATATTATGCACAGGGTCGTGCCCTTTAGTCCAAGATGCTACATGAGTGCTTAATAAGGCCACGATAATAGTGTTTAGGATTACTAACCCCCCAGAAAAAAAAGGTGATAGTCCAAGTTGTTCGGTAGCATAAATTACTATTACCAACGGAATGACCATTGCAGCCAAAACTAAACCAAAATTAACTATAAGTAATCGACAATAGCTAGTGTCTGAAAACACAGATTTCAAACTTTGTTTTTCTTGATCGTTTAAATCATTTGTCTCATCAAAACTTACTCTTGGTTGCCAAATTCCGAGTGCCAAACAAGACAAAAAATAAAACAAAGATGAAGATATAATTACATAGTGCAAACTTGTATCAGAATTTATTGATAAAGCTAAAGATGTAAAAATTGTTCCTAATCCAAGCCCAATATTCCTGATAGAAGCGATTAGACCGAACCATGTTTGGGTTCCTTTACAATCTGAAGCTAATGCTACAAGTCCACGATTGCTAGTCCAAAAAACATGAGAGCCGGCCTGTGTCAAAAACTGGGTAAGTATTATTGTTAAAGGGTCTCTGGCAAAAAGACACATTATAAAACCAATGCCGCTTATGAAATCACCGTAAATGGATAACTTCTTGGGACCAAGTTTATCTAGTAATTGACCAATTAAAATCGGAACCAATGATGCAAGTGCACGACCAACGGCTATAGCTAATCCAATTACGGATAGACTTAACGTCGTTGTCCTGTTGAAGTAAATCATCATAAACGCCATTATCAATCCACTTCCTGTGGCATTTAGAACTGTTGAAGCTACAAAAAGTTTGGAATGATTTATGTTGGGCACTGATACTTTTAATATATTTTTCACGCGGAGACCTTATAGAGCTATGTAGTTAAATTACTGATTGTAGTATTTCTCATAAAATTAAAGGCTTTAAGAAAATCAGGAGATATCTCATTAATTAAATTTAGGGTTTCTTGTGATTTCCACTTACGACTCAAATATTCAATAGCAGCTATGTGAAAATCAGTTTTGCCCAGATCACAAAGGTAATTAATTATAATATCCCTATCAACATTCAAATTTAATGCATTATGAATTTTTAAGAGAATTGCCGCATTTCTAAAGAAATGGTCACTGATTTTGTTTTCAATTTCGCTGGATTTATTGAACTCTCCCATTCTAGAAAAATTTTCAGCCTTAAAGACTAGAGATAAAATTTTGTCGAGCTCATCGATCCCACTAGTAACTGGAGTCGGCTTGACATTAAATTCATACATACTTTTGGGATGTGAAATTTTACTGATTTTCTCAGCTGTAGAATAATGACGGTTGTAAATATGGAATGTCCCGACGTACCATGATAATTTTCCAACTTTCCATCCCAGTGAGTTGGCAATAACCTCGTGTAATACGCTCCATTCAAAGAAATTTATGCCACTAAAACCCCAAATGGCGTCATTAGCACGCACTGTTACATGTAAGTCAAGATAACCATTTCGTTGGATAAAGTGCAGCCAATTGTTGCAGGGTACATCCTTTGTATCCTGGTAATCACTCTCTGGATCAAAAATGTTCATAACTGCGCGTTTAGTTAATGGGTCTTCCTTGAATCGATTAACAACCCCTTCTAATTGGTCAATTTTTCCCTTCCAATTCCTCAGCCTTGGTCCATAAGCCGCTCTCCAAGTCATCTTATCATCAGAGAAATCTTCAGCACGAGGAAGATAATTAGATAGGAACTCTAAGTCATTTCTTCCCGCCAGAACCCACAATGTTTCGGTAACTTGTGCAAACACATTGTTATTACGATATGGCAACACAAGAAACCTTTCAGTGGGGAAGTTTATTTTCGTTAAGGTAGATAAGATTTCAATTTGTTCTTGGTCGCGAGAACCTACTCTCGCACCATTTTTTAATATTGTGTCGAGAGTGTTGACTAAAGCATTTGTGATATTACGATTCATAGTTTGCCTCATAGCCTAATTTTGCCATTTCACTTTCGATGATGTGATTTGCGTCTTCTACATTGTTATATTCGTAATGACGACAACCTTCACTTCCTGAAATCATGGCAGAGACAACTTTATCTCCCTTCCTGAACAGCGTAATTACGGGAATTCGCCAACTTATTGCAGTTGCAATTTCATAGCCAACACCAAGACTTGGAGTGGTTACCTCTGCAACAACAACTTGAGAGTTTCGCAGCCAGTATAGATCTCTATCATGAATAAACTTATCAGTAAGAAATGATTGGCCACCGATTGATAAATTGTAATCACCTACATGTTCAGTAGTTACCTTACCGTATTCTTTCAATTTGTTGATTAACTTTGAGTAAGTCGAGACATCGTCTCTACCTGCCCTAATAGAGCCAGCAAAATAAATGACTAAGGTTTTGTCTGCAGCGATGTAACTGGTGATCGTATGTAATATTTCACTCATTGTTATTTCCCATATAATAAACTTCATCCCCATTCCAATAAATGAAATTAGAGCTATGATTAACTTCCCTCTTTGTTGATATTTCATGATGAAATAAAATATACATCATGAGGTATATTGATATGATTTTTTAATTAGTCTCCTAATCTGATATCAATTTTCTTAAATGCTTTCGCTAACTGTTCGAATTAACATTTTCGGTAAGACTAAAACGTGTACTTTCCATTGTAAATATAAGTGAATGTACTTACACTAAGGAAAAAAATTCATCAATAAGGTGATGAAATGGATAGCTTCAAAAGTATCAATGCTTTCGTCCATGCTGCTGAACTCAGCAGTTATGCGGCTGCCGCAAGGGTCTTAGGTATCTCTCCATCAGCGATCGCCAAGAGCGTAGCGAGACTTGAGGACGATCTTGGGGTTAGACTTTTTCATAGAACAACGCGCAGTATAGGATTGACTGAAGAAGGAAATATTTTTTACGAAAGATGCAAATTTATCTTAGGTGAGATTAGAGACACAAAAGCGTTGATCGCAGAGACTCGCACCTTTCCTAAAGGGAAACTTCATGTGAGTGTCCCGCAAATTTTTGGCCATACATTACTTATGCCATTACTACCTAAATTTTTAGGAAAGTACCCAGATGTTCAACTTGATATAGATTTCGAAGATCGTGTTGTAGATCTCATTGCTGAAGGGGTTGATATTGCAGTTAGAAGTGGAGAACTTGCTGACAACCGACTTGTTGGTAGAAAGTTAGGTGAACAATACTTTGTGGTCTGTGCAAGTAAAAAATACATTGAATCAAATGGCACTCCATCCACGCCCACGGAACTAATGAATCATCATTGTATTCATTTTAAGTATCCGACAAGTGGTCGTATAGCGTCATGGTCTTTCATAAAACCATACGAAGACTTAGATCTTCCAAGAGATCTAATCTTCAACAATACGCATGCAGGTTTACGTGCAGCAATAGAAGGATTAGGGATTGCACACCTCCCAGTTTATGTAGCCGAGGAAGCATTTAAAAAGAAATTACTTATTCCTCTATTAACTCAATTCATGTCACCTTTAGGATCGATGTCATTAATTTGGCCATCAAATAGGCACTTATCTCCTAAAGTTAGAGCTTTTTCCGATTTCATAAGTAACGAATTATCTTCCGGAAAATATCTTTCAAATAACATTGATATATATAAATAAGCTGTAAGCGTCCGGCGAACTCGTATTGTTAACAAAACTCTGCTGCCACATGCTTCTCTCATTCAATACAACGAATCGGAGGTGAAATATGGCAAAACGGTATTCTCACAGTGAGCGGCAACAGCATCTCGATGCCTGGCAACAGAGTGGATTAACCAAACAGCACTATTGCCAGCAACACGATTTGAACCCTGCCACCTTTTATTATTGGCTCAAACATCATCGCAATGACGCTACCGTGACCGTTCCCTCCGCCTTTATTCCAGCTCGCCGGGTTCTGCCTGAGAATAATGACGCCGACACCGTGACGCTCAACCTCCCCAACGACTGTTCGGTCAGGTGCCTTCCCGCTCAGTTGCGGGCCGTGATGCAGGCCTTGTCCCTATGCTAACGCCGCAGCATATCTGGCTGGCGCGCGAGCCCGTCGATATGCGTCGGGGGATTGATACCCTGACGCAATATATTACCGACCACCTGCACCAACCCTGGCAAGGGGAAGCCGCTTTTGTCTTCTGCAACAAGGCACGCTCGCGTATCAAAGTCCTGCGCTGGGACAAGCACGGTGTCTGGCTGTGTCTTCGTCGTCTTCATCAGGGCCACTTTATCTGGCCCAGGCAAGGTGATGTCGCCTGGCTGCTGTCACCAGAGCAGGCAGACTGGTTGATGAAAGGCATTGACTGGCAGCGGGTGGATGGCCTGGATTTAACCGGCTGGAAATAACAAAAAATAGTATTTAATACATTGATTATCAATGACAATCTAGTGCCACGCTGATAAAATGGGCGCATGAATATCGATGCCTTGCTGACCTCAAAAGACCCCGATGAACTGCGCGCTCTGGCGTTGAAATTACTCGCGGACCTCGAGCAGCAGACGCAGCGAAACCAGACACAAACGTGCTATATCCAGCAACTGGAAGAGGCGCTAAAAAATGCCCGCCAGTGGCGCTTCGGGCGTAAAAGCGAAGCCTTCCAGGGTGAACAGCGCGGACTGTTCGATGAAGATATCGAGGCTGATGCCGCCGATATTGAACAACAGTTGGCCACGTTATTACCCGAACCTGAAGCCGACAAACCCGCCGTGCCCAAACGTCGACCGCTGCCGCCGGAACTACCACGCCAGGATATTCACCTTGCACCGGCATCCGATAGCTGCCCGGACTGTGGCCATGCCCTGCGCTTTATCCGTGATGAAATCAGCGAAAGGTTGGAGTATGTGCCGGCGCGTTTTATCGTGCATCGCCATATCCGCCCGCAGTTCAGCTGTGAACACTGCGATACTGTGGTCAGTGCGCCGCTGCCGGCACAGCTGATAGAAAAAGGCCAGCCCGGCCCAGGGTTGCTGGCGCAAGTGGTCAGCGCCAAATGCCTCGATCATCTGCCGCTCTATCGCCAACAGGTTATCTATCAACGCAGCGGTGTTGATATCCCGCGCAGTACGCTGGCGGGCTGGTCCGGTACCCTAGTGGTGGACGGTTATGCTGGTTACCAGGCACTGTTCGACAGCGGCCAGGCCCTGGACGCGGGCTGTTGGGCGCACGCCCGGCGCAAGTTCTTCGAACTGTTTACCATCAATAAAAGCCCGGTGGCCAAACTGGCCCTCGACAGCATCCGTGAGTTGTACCAACTTGAGCGTAAAATCAAACAGCGTCCGGCGGATAAAAAACGCCAATGGCGACAGCGCTATGCGAAACCTAGACTGGAGGTCTTCCATCAGTGGCTGGTGTTGCAACAGCCGCAGGCCGCGCCCAACTCCGCGCTGCGCAAAGCGTTGGACTACATCCTGAAACGCTGGCCGGCCTTACTGCACTATCTGGATGACGGGCGAGTACCCATAGATAACAACCGCTGTGAAAATGTGATACGTCCGGTGGCTCTTGGGCGCAAGAATTGGATGTTTGCCGGTTCGTTGCGTGCTGGGCAACGGATGGCGGCTATCCTGAGTCTGCTGGAAACCGCCAAACTCAACGGCCACGACCCGTATATCTGGTTGCGAGATGTACTGGCCCGCTTGCCGACCTGGCCCAACAACAGGCTCAACGCGCTATTACCCTACGCCGAAAACAGCTTCAGTTAATATCCGTCAGCTTAATCAATGTAAGCGCCGAATTACCCGGTGAGGCCTTATTCAGCACAGTTATAACTTGCTCGTACCTTATTACGTTCCGAATCAGCGAGCTGGCGTTCAATCACATCAGGGCGATAACCCATTTCATTTAAGATCGTCGATACCGTGGCCTGGGAGCCATACGCAGAAAAACCAATATTGTCCTTGCCATTAAAGCCCATACGTTCGCGCACGATTTAACGCGGTTGCCGTCATGCGAATCTGAAGGTTTCGATAACCAAACTCGCCCGCATGTGTATGTCTGTAGCTCTCGCAGAGCAACTGCCTGACAAGTAAAGCCACTGAAACCGCGCCGCATTCTTCAATACGCCTGATAATGCCAAACAAATGTGCTGCTTTCACATATAAAATCAATAATCTGCCAATAGTGGGAAAGACGCTGGCAACGAAAAAACGTTCAATCTGCCGTAAATAATATGGCGATCAGTCTGGCGCTTTTTAGCGATCCACGCTCATGCAACTGTTTCAAACACGGGCGTTCACACTGTTTATTTTTAAAATGATAAGAGAGGAAATCATCATGCACTCGCCGGTAAAACCATCCAGGCAAGCCAATCGGCATCACAATATGCAACAGATGAAATAGTCACTACATATTATTAAAAAATAATTAATTATTGAAATAATATGCTTCAGTACGTAGACATCCGACCAAGAAAAGTGACGCCCATCAAATCTCTGAAAATTAATACCAAAACACATAATGAAACATTGTTTTAATTATTGAATTGTTCCTTTTTTAAGCTAAAACTGAGTGTGGTTGGTCAGCATGCTTCGGTTCTACTTACCTATTTCGTGTCGAAACAACCTACCTCAAGGGCATGTGGAACGATAAATGCCCGAAAATACCTTTGGAAAAAACAGGAACACTATTCATGAAAGCATTACTGAAACCTATAGCTGCGGGGCTATTGTTGGCATTATGCCAACCTGTCTTTGCCGCAAGTACAGCAACCGGTGGTTATGCCACCACCGCGGGCGGTAACGTTACCGGTGCAGTCAGTAAAACGGCATCATCCATGCAAGATATTATCGATATCATTGCCGACGCCCGATACGACGCCGCTGGCAAGAAAGTCAAAACTGGTGCCTATCCGCTGATCATCACTTACACCGGCAATGAAGACTCGCTGATCAATGCCGCTGCCGCCAACATTTGCGCCCAGTCAGCAAAAGATGCCCGCGGAGTGGAAATCAAGGAGTTCACCAAAGGCATCACTATCATCGGTGCCAATGGTTCTTCCGCCAACTTCGGGATCTGGATTACAAAATCCTCCGACGTAGTGGTACAGAACATGCGTATCGGTTATCTGCCAGGCGGGGCCAGTGACGGCGATATGATCCGCATTGATAGATCCCCTAATGTGTGGATTGACCACAACGAACTGTTTGCGGCCAACCATGAATGTGATGGCAGTAAAGATGGTGATACGACCTTTGAATCGGCAGTGGATATCAAAAAAGACTCAACCTACGTTACGGTGTCTTACAACTACATCCATGGTGTGAAGAAAGTGGGTCTGTCAGGATTCAGCTCGTCAGATACGGCAGAGCGCAACATCACTTATCACCACAATATCTACAACGACGTCAACTCCCGACTGCCACTACAACGTGGTGGTCTGGTGCATGCCTACAACAACCTGTATACCGATGTCACCAGTTCAGGTCTGAACGTGCGTCAAAATGGTAATGCGCTGATCGAAAGCAACTGGTTTGAAAACACGGTAAACCCGGTAACGTCCCGTTATGATGGTTCTAATTTCGGCAAGTGGGAATTGCGTAACAACAACATTACCAAACCTGCCGACTTCACTACCTACAACATTACCTGGACTGCCGATACCAAAGCTTATGTAAATGCGGACGACTGGACTACCACTGAGGCCTACCCGTCCAGTATTCCTTACAGCTACAGCCCGGTCAGTGCCCAGTGCGTGAAAAACAAACTGGCTAACTATGCCGGTGTCAGTAAGAACCTGGCAACCTTGACCAGTTCAGCCTGTAACTAAATCGTCCCCAGCCCGGAATTGATCTCATGGCGGCAGAGAACATTACACAACTGATGCTGTGAGTACGACGCTTTTATCCGGGCAGATAACGAATAGATGTGACCTGAGCGGGCGATGTCAGCTCGCTCATTTGCCAAAGAAAAAGGAATCAGCGCAGATTTTTCAGTAAAAACATCCTGACACCAACCCAGAATCATGACCATCTGTACAGATAAGACAAAAATGTAACTATTAAATTAAACTTAATTTTTACAATTAGCGTCTTGGGTATTTAAGACATCCGTCCAATAAAAGTGACGCCCATCAAATCTCTGAAAATTAACATCAAAACACATAGTAAAACATCGTTTTAATTATTGAATTGTTCCTTTTTTAGGCTAAAACTGAGTGTGGTTGGTCAGCATGCTTCGGTTCTACTTACCTATTTCGTGCCGAAACAACCTACCTCAAGGGCATGTGGAACGATAAATGCCCGAAAATACCTTTGGAAAAAATAGGAACACTATTCATGAGAGCATTACTGAAACCTATAACTGCAGGGCTGTTGTTAGCATTATGCCAACCCGTCTTTGCCGCAAGTACAGCAACCGGTGGTTATGCCACCACCGCTGGCGGTAACGTTACCGGTGCCGTCAGTAAAACGGCATCATCCATGCAAGATATTATCGATATCATTGCGGCCGCCCGATACGACGCCGCTGGCAAGAAAGTCTCAACCGGTGCCTATCCGCTAATCATCACCTACACCGGTAACGAAGACTCGCTGATCAATGCTGCTGCCGCCAATATCTGCGGTCAGTGGAGCAAAGATGCCCGCGGTGTAGAAGTCAAGAATTTCACCAAGGGTCTGACCATCATTGGTGCCAATGGTTCTTCTGCCAACTTCGGGATTTGGATCGTCAAATCCTCTGATGTCGTAGTACAGAACATGCGTATGGGCTATATGCCGGGCGGAGCCAGTGATGGTGATGCGATCCGCGTGGATGCCTCACCCAATGTCTGGATTGATCACAATGAAATTTTCGCTCAAAACCATGAATGTGACGGCACGCCTGATGGAGACACCACGTTTGAATCCGCGGTAGATATCAAGAAAGCGTCTACTTATGTCACCGTTTCCTATAACTACATTCATGGCATCAAGAAAGTCGGTCTTGATGGCTCCAGTTCCAGCGATACCGGTCGTAACATCACCTATCACCACAATATTTACAGCGATGTGAATGCACGTTTACCACTGCAACGTGGCGGTCTGGTGCATGCCTACAACAACCTGTATACAGGTATTACCAGTTCAGGTCTGAACGTGCGTCAAAACGGCCATGCGCTAATCGAAAGCAACTGGTTTGAAAATGCAGTGAACCCGGTAACGTCCCGTTATGATGGCTCCAATTTCGGTAAGTGGGATCTACGTAACAACAACATTACCAAACCTGCCGACTTCACTACCTACAACATTACCTGGACTGCCGATACCAAAGCTTATGTAAATGCGGACGACTGGACTACCACGGAGGCCTACCCATCCAGCATTCCTTACAGCTATAGCCCGGTCAGCGCCCAGTGCGTAAAAAACAAACTGGCTAACTATGCCGGTGTCAGTAAGAACCTGGAAACCTTGACCAGCTCAGCCTGTAACTAAACCGTTCCCCGCCCGGAATTGATCTCATGGCGGCAGAGAACATTACACAACTGACGCTGTGAATACGATGCTTTTATCTGGGCAGACAACGAACAGATGTGACCTGAGCGAGCGATGTCGGCTCGCTCATTTTTTATGAAAAAACACTACATTGGAGTAAACAGCGATGAAATGTAATCTTTTATTTGCTGTATTATTTGGCACTTGCGTGTTGGCGGCTAACGCTGCAACAACCGCAGCGCCTGACTTAAAAGGATTTGGTACCGATACTGTGGCTGGCAGCGGCGGCAAGATTATCCGTGTCACCACTCTCGCCTCCACCGGTACGGGCTCACTGCGTACAGCACTGGCCACAAAAGGCGCGCGTATTATTGTTTTCGAAGTCGGTGGAATCATTGATCTGGATGAATATGACCTGAAACTAACAGAACCCTTTGTGACGATTGCTGGTCAAACCGCGCCATCACCAGGCATCACGCTGATCCGCGGCGGTATGTCCATTTCAACGCACGATGTACTGATGCAACACATCCGCTTCCGCATTGGTGACGCAGGTCACGCCAAGAAGAGCGGTTTTGAAAAAGACGTCTCTCTTTATGGCCCCAACGCCTATAACGTCGTGGTCGATCATTGCAGTTTCGCCTGGGGAACTGACGAAAACCTGTCGGTTTCCGGCCCCCGTTACGATGGTCAGTCAGGTACGGCCCATAATGTTACCTTTTCAAACAATATCATCGCCGAAGGCCTTTATGACTCCAGCCATTCCAAGGGCATCCACTCCATGGGAACACTGGTTCATGATAACGTGACCAATGCCGCCATTATCGGCAACCTCTATGCCCAGAATAACGAACGCAATCCCTGGTTTAAGGGCAACGCCACTGGCGTTATCGTCAATAACCTGATCTATAATCCCGGCAAATGGGCCATTCGGATGGGGGCGATACAAAGTGAGTGGGAAGGACGTACTCTGCCCGATAAGCCAAAAGTCGCCATCGTAGGTAACGTGATGTATCACGGTAAAAACACCCAATCCGGTCTGTCATTGGTCGGCAGCAATACCACAGGGGGTAATGTCTGGATGAGCGATAACCTGGCTTATGATACTGCGGGGAACGCTGTGGCCCAGACCTCTGGCACTGGCATCAGCCTGCTGAAATCCGCGCCGGTCTGGCCTACCGGGCTGACCGCCATCCGTTCCGGTTCCGTAGTCAATCAGGTCACGCAAAAGGTGGGGGCTCGTCCGCTGGATCGCGATGCGGTAGATAAACGCATTATCAGTAACTTCCAGAAGCGCACGGGTTCTTTTATCGACAGCCAGGATGATGTCGGCGGCTATCCCACTGCCTCCGCCACTAAACGCACACTGACAGTACCATCCAGTAATGTAGACGAATGGCTGCAAACCATGGCAAAAGCACTGGAATAATGCCTATTCACCATACCTGAGTACAACCAGGGGAACCATTCATGGTTTCCCCTGAGGCTGGCAATGTTCAGCTATCAGGGAAAGTGCCCTTCGGTGCGCTATGCTCAGATATCTGGAGCTTAAAAAATATTATCAATCAGATGTATCATGCCAGCTTTCCACCAATATCACGCCAGCACCAGATATGCATTTTTACTGTAAAAGCCATACATTTTCAGCAAGATTACATCTTTTACACCAGATATTGACATTAAACTATTGGCAAACAGTACAGACATGCCAATATATGCCGATAAAAACGTTAGCCTGAATCACATCATATGGTTTAACAGACACAAACAACGGGTCTAATACCAACCACACACTTATGTTGCCGAGTTTGATCAAAGGCGACACGATCTGCTGTCTCTGTTCTGGTGCCAGATCCTTCAGTCGATAACAGCATCACGATGAATTTCAGAGCATAACCAGCATCCCTTGATGTGACGGGACATTCAGCATAATTACCGATGAGCACACCATCTCAATATTTCATAACGTGCGCAGGTTAATAACAGTATTTTTTGATTTTCACTTTGAGGTGACGGATGAAAGTTGATATCCCAACTATGTTTATGATGCTCATTGCCATCTGTCTTATTCTCGCCATCTGCGTGCGCTGGTTTGTTCACAGCCAGAATGATCAAGGGCTCGAGATTTGTTTCTGGTCTATGATTTTTTTTGCCTGCGGCTTATCTTTGTTGCTGCTTCGACACCACGTTCCTGATGTTATTTCTATTGTGCTCGCCAATACCATCGTAACAGCGGGTTATTCTCTGCTTTTACTCTCCGTCATTCGCTTTCAAAAACGAAAAGTCTCACCCTGGGTGCTCTGGGGACCTATTCTTTTCATTCTGATAGCATTCAGTCTGGTTATAGAAAGTATATATTTACGGCTGCTAATTAATGCCGCGGTTTCTTTTATACAAAGCGCAACTATTATCTACTACCTCCTATCTCAGGACGCCTCGCAGCCTTCAAGGGGAAGAAATCTGATGGTGTTAGGTTTAGGTATCAATCTACTGGCGCTGGTCGGGCGGTTGGTAGCCACCATCATTCAGAATAATCAACAATATGGCTTGCTCAACAACTCGTTTCATCAGTTCATTTTTAATTTTTCCAATATCCTTACGCTGATGTTTGTGGTCAACGGGATGATGATGATGGCAAAAGATCGGTCAGATCATCTGAATAGTCTGATGGTGAGACAAGATAATCTGACCGGATGCTGGAACCGCATCCGCATTCAGGAAATCGCCCAGCAGGAAATGGCTCGGTTGGAGCGTTACGGGCACCCGGTATCCCTGTTGATGATCGACCTGGATAATTTTAAAAAGATCAATGACAAATTCGGGCATGCGGCTGGAGATACCATACTATGCGGCTTTGTGAATACGGCCTGGCAATCGTTGCGGACAACAGATGTACTGGGGCGCTGGGGAGGTGAAGAGTTCGTGGCAATATTGCCATCCACCGGACTGGCTGGCGCCATAGAAACAGCGGAACGCATTCTTTCCTCGCTGGAAACACAGATCTTCCCCAACTCGATTCAGATAACAGCCAGCATTGGCATCGCCATCGGTCAATCGACAGACAGCTGGTCAGATTGGCTTGGGCGGGCTGATGCCGCACTTTACCGGGCAAAAGCCAATGGACGTAACCGAGTGGAGCTGGAAACTCTTGAAACGGCAGAAGAGAACGATATAAACAGGCAAGACGCTCATCTGGTTACACTGACCTGGCGCAGCACCTACGAAACGGGTTACGCGGAAATAGACATGCAGCACCGTTTACTTTTTGATAAGGCTAATAATTTCCTGCAACTGATTTTGCAAAAATCCTCGCCGGAGGTATTGGTTGAGTATGCCAGCAGACTGGCTGATGACATTAGACGACACATGCAGGATGAGGAGTCGTTTCTGTGGGACAAACAGCATCCGATGGCAGCATCACACGCCGTTATACACAATAAGCTGCTAGCACAAGTTGACGAGATGATAGCGTGCTGTCAACAAGGGCAGATCGGTAGCATAGAACTATTCCACTATATCGTTTACGAGGTCATCGCCCAGCATATGCTGATTGAAGATCAAAAATTAAATATTGCCACACCGCCCTGACCAGGCAGGAAGCGAACTTCCTGCCAGAGTCACTAGTTACTTATTTTTTAAAACTTTTGCCGACTGAATGACAATCGGCTTGGTGGGAACATTCTGATAAGGACCGACATTTTCGGTTTGCATCTGAGAAATCTTATCCGCCACATCCATCCCTTTTACTACCTTGCCAAATACTGCATAACCGAAATCGCGCTGACCATGATCCAGAAAAGCGTTATCTGCAACATTGATAAAGAACTGACTGGTAGCACTGTCTTTCTCAGCAGTGCGCGCCATAGCGATCGTACCCCGCAGGTTGCGCAAACCGTTATCCGCTTCGTTTTTAATCGCCGGATTAACCGCCTTCGGTTTCATATTGCTGTCAAATCCCCCGCCTTGAATCATAAAACCAGGGATAACACGGTGGAACGTTGTGCCGTTATAGAATCCGCTATTCACATAATCCACGAAGTTTTTCACCGAAACTGGGGCTTTTTGATCGTCCAGCGCCAATTCAATGTTCCCGGCTGACGTAGTAAGCAGCACATAAGTAGAGGTAGGGGTTGCAGCAAACGCGGGCGAGAATGCGGTTAAAGAAAGAACCGTTGCGACCGCTGCCAGTATACGTTTTGACATGAAGAATTCCTTTTTGAGAGCCAAGCACTGAAAGCGTAATGATTGTAAATAGCCCTATACTCCAGCGCTACCCATTTACCTTTTTTTACGAAGTATCGAGAACCAGGCTATAGAGAAAGTGGCTACTTATCGATGTGGTAAACCGTAAAAATCAGGAATATGACAAATGGATCACCAATATAAATTATCCCCCGCTTTCGCGGGGGATAATTTCCATGATAAGAAACTACAGCTTAATCGGCTTGATATGCCAGATTTCGTCAGCATATTCCTGGATGGTGCGATCCGAAGAGAAATACCCCATATTGGCAATATTATGCAGTGTACGACGCGTCCATTCCTCCTCATCGCCATACAACTCATCCACCTTGTCCTGTGTGTCCACATAGCTGCGGTAATCCGCCAGTAACTGGTAGTGATCACCGAAGTTCACCAGTGAATCGAACAGGTCAGCATAGCGATGCGGTTCATCAGGGCTGAAAACGCCGGTGGCAATTTGGGTCAGTGTCCGATGTAACTCTGCATCACGATCATAGTAAATCCGTGGGTTGTAGCCATTGCGGCGCAACTCCTCCACCTGCTCAGCCGTGTTACCGAAAATAAAAATATTATCTTCGCCCACATGCTCCAGCATCTCCACGTTGGCACCATCCAACGTACCAATTGTCAGTGCGCCGTTAAGTGCAAATTTCATATTGCTGGTACCGGATGCTTCCGTACCCGCCAGCGAAATCTGCTCCGAAAGATCCGCTGCTGGAATGATAATCTGTGCCAGACTGACACCGTAGTTAGGGATAAAAATGATCTTCAGTTTATCCTGCACCAATGGGTCATTATTGACCACTTTCGCTACATCATTGATCAGATTGATAATGTGTTTAGCACTGTAGTATGCCGACGCCGCTTTACCGGCAAAAATAGCCACACGCGGAACACGCTCCGTGTCCATGTCATCTTTGATACGGTTATATAGCGTGATCAGGTGTAATACATTTAGCAATTGCCGTTTGTATTCGTGAATGCGTTTGATCTGCACATCAAACAGCGCATTCGGATCAATCACAACATTCATATGCTCTGCCACATAAATCGCCAACCGCTTCTTGTTATCCAGCTTGGCCTTGCGCACTTTCTGAATAAAAGCCGGATAGTCAATATGCTGTTTCAAATCGTCCAATTGACTAAGGTCAGTACGCCAGGTTTGTCCAATAGAGTCATCCAACACTTTGGACAGAGCCGGATTGGAAAGCGCCAGCCAGCGACGTGGCGTGACACCATTGGTTTTGTTGCAGAAACGGTCCGGAAAAAGCCGGGCAAAATCCGCAAACAGCGAGTGCACCATCAGATCAGAATGTAACTGGGAGACGCCATTGACCTTGTGACAACAGATGACTGCCAGCCAGGCCATGCGCACTTGCCGCCCATGCGTTTCATCAATGACGGAGACGCGAGCCAATAATTCATTATCATCAGGATAACGTGCCTGTACATCATCCAGAAACTGTTCATTAATTTCGAAAATCAGTTGCAGATGACGCGGCAGGATTTTACCTAGCATATCCACCGGCCAGGTTTCCAGCGCTTCGCTCATCAGGGTGTGGTTGGTGTAGGAGAAGACTTTGGTCACTATCTCCCATGCGGCATCCCATTTGAATTTATGCTCATCAAGCAACAGGCGCATCAACTCCGGAATAGCCAGCACCGGGTGCGTATCATTCAGATGGATGGCAAATTTTTCAGCCAGATTGTCATAGGTTTTGTGCATCATCCAGTGACGGATGAGAATATCCTGCACTGTCGCCGAAACCAGAAAATACTCCTGGCGTAAACGTAGCTCACGGCCAGAATAGGTGGAATCATCCGGATAAAGTACACGAGACACATTTTCCGAGTGATTTTTATCTTCCACCGCCGCGAAGTAGTCGCCCTGATTGAATTTACCCAGGTTGATTTCGTTACTGGCCTGCGCGGCCCACAACCGCAAGGTGTTAGTGGCATCGGTATCATAACCGGGGATAATCTGGTCATAGGCACAGGCAACAATTTCTTCCGTTTCCAGCCAGCGGACTTTGCTGCCTTCCTGCTGAAGACGTCCGCCAAAACGCACTTTATAACGCGTGCTATGGCGCACAAACTCCCAGGCGTTACCGTATTCCAGCCAGTAATCCGGCGACTCGGCCTGACGACCATTAACAATATTCTGCTTGAACATACCGTATTCATAGCGAATACCATAGCCGCGCCCCGGCAGTGCCATGGTCGCCATCGAATCCAGAAAACAGGCAGCCAGACGCCCGAGACCACCGTTCCCCAGTCCTGGGTCATACTCCTCCTCCAGCAGCTCATCCAGGTCCAATCCCATGGCATCCAGGGCGGCTTTCAAGTCGTCATATTGCCCCATCGCCAGCAGTGCGTTAGATAGGGTTCTCCCTAACAAAAACTCCATCGACAGATAATAAACCTGCCGGACATCCTGGGACAGTTGAGCCCGATTGGAACGTAACCAGCGTTCTACCATCCGATCGCGCACCGCCAACAATGTCGCATTCAACCAGTCGTGCTTATTAGCAATGCTGGGGTCTTTACCGACGGTAAACATGAGTTTGTAAGCGATAGAGTGTTTCAGCGCTTCAACACTGAGTGTTGGTGAATTATAAATAAACGGAGAGTTCATAATATTCCTTTCCCACTGATGCGTGACTACCACAGACGTTGATAAAGCGCACGATAGGCCTGAGCAGAGACCTGCCAGCTAAAATCCATCGCCATCGCCTGACGTTGTACATATCGCCACAGCGATGGACGCGACCATAATACAAAAACCCGACGAATCGCCCGCGCCAGCGATGCTGCATTGCAATCGCTGAAGACAAATCCACTCGCCAGGCCATCGGCCAGATTTTCCAGCGAGCAGTCCGCTACCGTATCTGCCAGTCCTCCCGTGCGGCGCACCAGCGGTAACGTACCGTATTTCAGGCCGTAGAGCTGGGTTAAACCACAGGGTTCAAACCGACTAGGAACCATAATGACATCCGCGCCGCCAATAATGCGGTGCGAAAATGCTTCGTGATAACCAATCTGGACACCGACCCGGCCATGATATTCCGCCGCCGCCGCCAGAAAGCTTTCCTGCAAGATGGCATCTCCCGCCCCCAGAACCACCAGTTGCCCGCCCTGATCCAGCAATTCGGGCACGGTTTCCAATGCAATATCCAGACCTTTCTGGTTGGTAAGACGACTGACAATGGCAAAAACCGGTATTTTGTCATCGACCGTCAATCCCATAGCCGTTTGCAGATGTTGCTTGTTTTCCGCTTTTCGCGACAGTACATCGCGGTCATACGTACTGATCAGTAACGGGTCGTGGGCCGGATTCCATATCATATCGTCCACACCGTTGAGAATACCGGAAAGGCGGCCTTCCTCTTCCCGGGCTTTCAGTAATCCTTCCATCCCGTAGCCATATTCTGCCTGGGTAATTTCATGGGCGTAAGTCGGGCTGACGGTAGTGACATGATCGGCATAGTACAGCCCCGCCTTCAGGTACGAAATCTGTCCGTAAAACTCCAGACCATAAACATGAAAGTACTCCATCGGCAAATTCAGCTCCGACATATGCCGGGCCTCAAACAATCCCTGATACGCCAGGTTATGGACGGTAAACACCGATTTTGCCGGGTGCCCACGCGCCGCCAGATAAGCGCAGGTCAATCCTGCATGCCAATCATGAGCATGAACAATATCTGGTCGCCAGAATGGATCAATGCCACAAGCCATTTCCGCGCCTATCCAGCCCAGCAAGGCAAAACGCAGATAGTTATCAGTATAAGCATACAGCGACGTATCATGATAAGGGCTGCCGGCACGGGCATAAAGATGTGGTACATCAATAAGATAAATGCCTACACCATTAAAATGCCCATAGCGCACCGTCACATGCCCGGCAAATGTATCCAGTTCACGGACCACCTGAGTGTCAGGTATGCCTTTTTTCAGATCGGGAAATGCGGGCAACAGTACCCGTACATCCATACCAGCCTCAATCTGTGCCGTAGGCAACGCGCCAACGACATCTGCCAGCCCCCCCGTTTTCAACAACGGGAACAATTCAGAACATACATGTAATACCCGCATTATTACTCCCGTTTGAGCATCCGCTTTATTGTTCGTATTGGATCACATCACAGACCTATCCACACCATCCGGGTTTATCCGCCACGCTAACGGTAAACTATTTCAGTTTTGCCAACATCGCTCGTGTTACCAGCACGATGCCCTCATCAGATCGATAAAAACGCCGGATGTCCTCCTCTGCGTTTTCACCAATGATCATGCCTTCCGGAATTTCACAGGCCCGGTCAATAATACAGCGATGCAAGCGGCAGGAACGTCCTATCGTGACGTCTGGCAGTAACACCGAAGAGTCGATGCTACAAAATGAATTCACTCGCACTCGCGGGAACAAAACGGAGTGCGTCACCACCGAGCCAGAGACAATACAACCACCTGACACCAGAGAATTCATGGTCAATCCGTGACTGCCTGAACGATCCTGCACAAACTTGGCGGGAGGCATGGCATCCATCGCCGAGCGCATCGGCCAGTTGTGGTCATACATATCCAACTCCGGCATTACCGAAGCCAGATCAAGATTCGCACGCCAATAGGCTTCCAGCGTGCCAACATCCCGCCAGTACGGCGGTGCATTCTCATTGGAAGTAACACAGGAAAGGGAAAAAGGATGTGCCCAAGCCAGGCCCTGTTCGACAATTTTCGGGATCAGGTCTTTGCCAAAGTCATGACTGGAATCCGACTGACACACGTCCTCTTCAAGGCGCCGATAGAGAAACTCCGCATTAAAAACATAAATGCCCATGCTCGCCAGCACCTTGTCTGGATGACCCGGCATAGGCGTCGGTTGTTTCGGCTTTTCGGCAAAACTGACAATACGGTCATCTTTATCCACACTCACAATGCCGAATGCGCTGGCTTCGTTCAGCGGCACTGGCAGGCAGGCCACCGAGCATTCCGCGCCTTTCTCTACGTGGTCAAGCAGCATGCGTGAATAATCCATTTTGTAGATATGATCGCCGGCCAAAATCACCACATATTCGGCCCGATAGCGCCGGATAATATCCAGGTTATGGCAGACGGCATCGGCAGTACCGCGATACCATTGATCATTCCCATCATGCCGTTGCTGTGCGGGCAATAAATCGACAAACTCGTTCATCTCCGCATTGAGGAACGACCAGCCACGTTGGATATGCTGTACCAGAGTATGAGATTGGTACTGCGTAATCACCCCAATGCGCCGAATACCAGAATTCAGGCAGTTTGACAGAGCGAAATCAATAATCCGGTATTTCCCTCCGAAATGAACCGCGGGTTTGGCACGCAGAGCAGTTAAATCTTTCAGTCTCGTTCCCCGGCCACCAGCCAGAATTAGTGCTACAGATTTTAGTGGAAGCTGTCGGGCAAGCATCATAGGATCATTTTTTTCAGCACTAACCATATCGGACTCCTTTTCACTTCTTCACAAGAACACACACTGCATGCGCTTTTCCGTGCCATATCCGGTTATCAATCGGATTTTCTGTTGCATCAAACGGCGAGGACACCTGCCATTCGCCTTCCGGCAGGATCATGTCGCATGCTTGCGGGCAAGCGTTAATCAGTAATAGCCAACGTTCGGAAAGTTGTATTTGTATCCGGTGCTCCCCTTGTTCCCATTCGTGCGGCGTCAATGGCTCTCCCTGTGTATTCAGCCACTGCACGACATTCTCGTCAGCACGCCACCACGACTCCTTTTGCAATGCCGGGATCGATTTTCGTAAACTGATCAGCCCGGCAGTGAACGCAATCAATGTTTTATCTGCATCCAGCCACTCTAGCCAGGTCATCAAATTATCCTGGCAGTAGGCATTGTTATTGCCTTGCTGGCTGTGCCCAAACTCGTCGCCCGCCAACAGCATCGGCGTTCCCTGAGATAACAAGAGTGTGGTCAGCAATGCCTGCTGACTGACTCGCCGCCGGAGCTGTGTTTCTGTATCCGCATCCAGCCCTTCGATCCCGTGGTTATAACTGAAATTGCTGTTGGCCCCGTCCCGGTTATGCTCGCCGTTGGCTCCGTTATGTTTATGGTTGAAGCTCACCAGGTCGCACAAAGTAAAACCATCGTGGGCGGTAAGCATATTGATCGAGGCCCAAGGCTCTCGACCATGATGTTCAAATACATCGCTGGAGGCGGCAAAACGACGGGCAAACTCACCCAGAGACAGAGTGCCGTGTAACCAAAAACGGCGCATATCATCGCGGTAACGATCATTCCATTCTGCAAACAGCAGTGGAAATTTTCCTAACTGATAACCGCCGCAACCGATATCCCACGGTTCGGCAATCAACTTGCAACCTCGCAGTCGATGATGTTGTTGCAGGACAGTAAATAATGGCGCGGAAGTGCTGAAATCCGGTATACGTCCCATAACCGTTGCCAGATCAAAACGAAAACCATCCACATGGCACTCTTCATGCCAGAAAATCAAACAGTCCATCACCCAATCGACAACCGCCGGATGATCCAGGCGCATCACATTGCCGCAACCGGTCCAGTTTTTATAGGTCCCGTCCTGATTCAGCCAGTAATAGCTGGCGTTATCGATACCGCGCAACGAGAGTGTCGGGCCGTAGATATCCAGTTCTGCGCTGTGATTGAAAACCACATCCAGAATCACTTCGATACCCGCGTTATGTAGTAGCCGCACCGCCTCACGGAACTCATTAAGCGGATCATCACTGGCTGACAGACTGTTATCCACCGCGAACGGCAGCAGCATGTTATAACCCCAGTAATTACGTAGTCCCAACTCTTGCAGGCGTGGTTCATCGGCATGCTGCTGAATGGGCATCAGCTCTAGTGTGGTAATGCCGAGGTGGGTCAGATAATCCAATATCAGCGGATGCGCCAGTGCCGCATAGGTGCCACGAATTGCCGAAGGGATCTGCGTATACCGCTTGGTCAACCCGCGCACATGGGCCTCGTAAATCACGGTTTTCCCCCAGGGAACTTGCGGAAAACGGTCATCCTGCCAGTCATAATCGTCGTCAATCACCACGCATTTGGGCATAACGCAGGCGCTGTCACGTTCATCACGTCGTTCATGGCCGCCATGCAGAATCTCATCATCCACGACCTGACCATCCATCAGTCTGGCTCGAGGATCGAGCAACAGCTTGTGCGGGTTAAAACGCAATCCATTCAGCGGATCAAACGGGCCGTCAACCCGGAAACCATAACGCAACCCCGGGAGGGCGCCCGGCAGATAACCGTGCCAGATATCCCCGGTACGCCCTGTCAACGGCAGCCGTTGTTCTCGCTGGTGTTCATCAAACACACACAGTTCAACCCGCTCCGCTCCGGCAGAAAACAGGGCAAAATTGACGCCGTTACCATCAAAGTGCGATCCTAACGGCGTCGAATGACCTTCTCGCAGTACCGTCACTCGCCCTCCCTGACCAGATATAAGGTGGCCAATGGCGGCAATGTCAGTACCAGTGATTGCGCACGGGTGTGGCTTCCAACCGATTCGCTGCGCACAACGCCTTCATTACCCTGATTACTGCCGTGGTAATACCATGAATCCGTATTCAGCACTTCCCGCCAGGGGCCCGGCTGATTGATGCCAATACGATAGCCATAGCGCGGCACCGGCGTAAAGTTGCTGACAATCAGCATCTCCTTACCTTCTCCATCGCGCCGGATAAAAGCAAAAACGGAATTTTCGCAGTCATCCACCACCACCCACTCAAATCCCTGCGGCTGGTAGTCGCACTGGTAAAGTGGCGTATGCTGGCGATAACAGTGGTTGAGATCTCGCACCAGATGCTGCACACCGCTATGCCAGCCCTCCGGCTCGTCCAGCAAATGCCAGTCCAGACTGGTGTCGTAGTTCCATTCATTGCCCTGGGCGAATTCCCCCCCCATGAACAATAATTTCTTGCCGGGATACGCCCACATAAAACCGTAATAGGCACGCAAATTGGCAAACTTTTGCCAGGCGTCACCTGGCATACGATCCAACAACGAATGTTTGCCGTGCACCACTTCATCGTGAGAAAGCGGTAGGATAAAATTTTCGCTGTAAGCGTAAAGCATGCCGAAAGTCAGTAGATCGTGATGGTACTTACGATGCACCGGATCAAGCTGCATATAGGACAGCGTGTCGTGCATCCAGCCCATGTTCCATTTGTAGTGGAAACCCAACCCGTTATTCTCCGGCGGTAACGTGACGCCGGGATAATCCGTCGACTCCTCAGCAGCGGTGATCACTCCGGGACAGTTCTGACCCAGTACCTGGTTGGTGTATTGCAGAAAAGCAATCGCCTCCAGGTTTTCCTTGCCGCCATAATAGTTGGGCACCCATTCGCCCTCCTGACGGCTATAATCGCGGTAAATCATCGATGCCACCGCGTCCACGCGCAAGCCATCAATACCGTAGCGTTCCGTCCAGTAAAGCGCGTTACCTGCCAGATAATTGCGCACTTCATAGCGGCCATAGTTATAAATCAGTGTATTCCAGTCCTGATGGTAACCTTCCCGTGGGTCGGCATATTCATACAGTGAAGTACCATCGAAACAGGACAACCCATAACTATCCGAGGGGAAATGACCCGGCACCCAATCCAGTAACACATTGATACCCGCCTGATGAAACGTGTTTACCAGCATCTGAAACGCTTCTGGCGTACCAAAACGGCGGGTTGGTGCATATAACCCCAGCGGCTGATAACCCCAGCTACCATCAAACGGATGCTCATTGATCGGCATCAGTTCAACGTGAGTAAACCCCATCTCTTTGACATAAGGCACCAGTTGCTCGGCCAGTTCCTGATAGCTGAGCCAGAAATTATTGTCGGTATGACGTCGCCACGATCCCAGATGCACCTCATAAATGGAGATGGGTGCCTGCAGATCGTTAGCCTGCTGACGCTGCACAGAGGATGCCACCTTCTCCGGCAGAGGACTGATCAGAGAAGCGGTGTCTGGGCGCATTTGCGCTTCAAAGGCATAAGGATCCGACTTCAGCAATACATTGCCGTAACAGTCGATGATTTCGTATTTGTAAAGCTCGCCGAAAGGAACTGCGGGGAGAAACAGTTCCCATATGCCATTCTCACTACGCAGGCGCATTGGATGACGACGTCCATCCCAGAAATTGAAATTCCCTACTACCGAAACCCGTTGCGCATTGGGTGCCCACACGGCAAAACGCATACCCTCCACGCCATCCAGTGTTTCAGGATGTACGCCCATTCGTTCAAACGGGCGCAGATGACGGCCTTCCGCCAGCAGCCAGATGTCCAAATCCTGCAACAACGGACCAAAACGGTAAGGATCGTCAATCAGATACGTTTCCTTCCGCCAGATGACTGACAGACGGTAACTAAAACGTTTTTTCCGGCGAGGGATTACGGCGGAAAAAAAACCACGCTCATCCTGACAGATCAGATGTCCCACATTGTGCCCATTGCGGGCATCCACGACATGCACGTCGCTAGCATCAGGAAGCAAAGCCCGTACCTCCAGACCATTAGCAGTTTCGTGCATACCCAACACAGCAAAAGGATCGGCATAGTGGCCGGAAAAAAGGAGATCAATTACATGATGATCAGAAAACCCTGACATGGTATCCATCCTCTAATTAACCATCTGAATTCATTAAATATGTTAAAGGGATAAATGATAATATTGGTGTTATTGTCCGAATAATGATTTCTTAACCCTGTAACAAAAAAGAATTAACCTAACCCTATAAAAAATATGGCTAACCTGATGGGTTATTACTGATCGCGGCAATACCTGATACAAAAAAGTACGTTTATCAAGTTAGCCTTAAATTAGCTTAGTCAAGAAACCAAAAAATATTTAAGAAATAGCTAAACTTTTGCATCGAAATATTATAGGAATAAATTATGAATCATCATTTTACTGAACATTGATCATGCAAATGTCACGCGCCACATTAAAAGCGTAAAATCGACAGGCACCGATTAGTGAGGTACGTTCCATCATGGTTAGCCAAATCGATCTTATTCTTTCCCTCTTACAGCAAATGTGTGTTTATCTGGTTATTGCCTATCTGCTCAGCAAGACCCCGTTGTTCATTCCACTCATGCAGATCACTATTCGTCTGCCACACAAGCTGGTGTGCTACCTGACTTTTTCGATGTTCTGCATCATGGGTACGTACTTTGGTCTGCATATTGATGACTCCATTGCCAATACCCGGGCTATCGGTGCCGTACTGGGTGGCGTCCTGGGCGGCCCATCAGTAGGGTTTCTGGTGGGCCTAACCGGTGGGCTGCACCGCTATTCCATGGGCGGCATGACTGCATTGGCCTGTATGCTTTCTACTATTGTGGAAGGTCTGGTCGGTGGCCTGCTCCATCGCAGCCTGGCCCGGCGTAACCGTATCGATCAACTGTTCCAGCCATTGGTCGTGGCGCTCACTACACTGGTCGCCGAAATATTACAGATGCTCATCATCCTGCTGGTGGCTCGTCCGTTTGACCAGGCACTGGAACTGGTCAAGGACATTGCGTTGCCAATGATGATCACCAACAGCATCGGTGCCGCTATGTTTATGCGCATTCTGCTCGATCGACGAGCGATCTTCGAGAAGTATACCTCCGCATTCTCCGCCAAAGCTTTGCAAATCGCGGCACGGGCCGAAGGAGCGTTGAGACAGGGATTCAATCAACAAAACAGTATGCGTGTGGCCCGCATTCTGTATGAAGAGCTGGGCGTCGGTGCCGTGGCTATCACCGACCGGGAAAAACTGTTGGCATTTATCGGGCTGGGGGATGATCACCATAAAGTTGGTTCGCGCATTACTTCACCTCACACTCACCGGGCGATTGATAATAACCAGGTGGTCTACGCCGATGGCAATGCGGTGCCCTATACCTGCTCCATTTCCCCCCACTGTAAGCTGGGTTCAACGCTGGTCATCCCGTTGCGTGGAGAGGAGCAACGGGTGATTGGCACTATCAAACTGTACGAGCCGAAGAACAAGCTGTTTTCCAGCATTAACCGCACACTGGGCGAAGGGATTGCACATCTGCTGTCCGCACAGATTCTGGCTGGCCGCTTTGAACAACAAAAACAGTTACTGGTGCAATCCGAAATAAAATTGCTCCATGCACAGGTCAACCCTCATTTTCTGTTCAATGCGCTGAATACGCTTTCAGCGGTCATTCGCCGCAATCCAGACTATGCCCGCCATCTGGTGCTATCGCTGTCGACCTTCTTTCGCAAAAACCTCAAGCGCAGCAATGATGAGGTATCGCTAAGTGATGAGATGGAGCACGTCAACGCCTATCTGGATATTGAAAAAGCGCGCTTCGCCGATCATCTGACAGTAGATATTTCGTTGCCGGAATCACTGCTGGAAGCACGGCTACCCGCATTCTCACTGCAACCCATCGTAGAAAATGCCATCAAACATGGGACCTCCCAGATGCTGGAAAGCGGCCATATCTGCATCCGGGGACGATTACACGCCAACACGCTGGAATTGACAGTAGAAGACAATGCCGGTACCTATCAGCCACGCAGCGGCGGCGATGGATTGGGCATGAATCTGGTGGACCGCCGTATCAAAGCGCGTTACGGCCATCACTATGGCATCACCGTGGTCAGTGAGCCGGAGCAATTCACCCGTGTGGAAGTACGCGTGCCATTGACGTTACCGGATAAAGTCGAAACGTGTGGTTTTGACAACGAAAAAAAATCCGCCTAATCATCGGTGGTGGAAATAACATCTCCCTGTTTTGGGGCCATCGGTAGATAATGAATTGATCTCTTCCCGTTGTTCAGTACCGACGTAAAGTAAAGTTTTCGGCCCTTCTTCTCCATAAAAAAGAGATCAAGTTGGACTGACTTCTCCCACTATTGACATATTATCAACTCAGTAGTTTATTATTTATTATATTGTTAAACCATGGGTGAATCTATGTCATCAAAGTTAAACTGGCTTTTGCAGAAAACTGCGCCAGGTTCCTTGATATTACAGTCCTGGCTGACAAAAAATGGCATCAGCCCTTCTTTAGCTAATAAGTATATGCACAGCGACTGGTTACAAAAGCTACGTGCCGGGGTATACGTGCGGAGTGGGCGCGACCCTCAGTGGAGTGATGCCGTCCTATGCCTCCAAAATCAGCTTGGGATTTCTGTTCATCTGGCGGGGCTTACTAGCCTGACCTATCAGGGACGCTCTCATTATCTTCACTTAACACGCCAGGCGATTTGGCTTTGCGTAGAAGATAAAGCCTCATTGCCAAAGTGGTTCAAAGAATTTCCCAATGTCGAGTGGTTTTTACTTTCTAACCAGAAGCTCAATATGCATGACGAAAAATATCTGACAGAGGTTGAAATTAAAGGAGGGCGTTTGAAAGCGAGTGTGTCGGAATTAGCCGCTTACGAGATTGCTAATGCAGTCCCTGGTTCACTTTCATTTGAGCACGCTGCGGAGCTGTTTCAGGGGCTGGTAAACCTGAGTCCGCGTAAAGTCGAATTGTTGTTACAGTCCAGTCGAGCAGTGCAAACTAACCGGCTTTACCTGTTTCTGGCCGATCACTATGCTCATGCATGGGTTAAGCGAATAGATAAAGCCAACATTAACTTGGGGGCTGGGAAACGGTAGATCGTATCTGGTGGCAAGCTGGACCCAAAATATCAGATCACTGTTCCAAAGAGTTTTGTTAGCAAAGGGATCTCGCATGGATAAGCATTCACCTTATTAATGGTTTCATCACCTATCTACTGGGACACCCGCGCCCATTATCAGAGGTACTAAATCCCCGCTGGAAAGATATTTCTCTACCATATGCAAATGAATTTAATGGGATGACATTCGATGCGATCTCTCTGGAAGAACTCAATGCGATACCCAAATTAATGGTTACTGCTCTCAAAGCACAATTCACGCAGCGGGATTATGATTTTCTGATGTCTTTCAAACGTGGTGAGCCGGACTGGAATCTCGCTCCTGAAGACCAGATTCAGCATCTACCAGCGGTTAGGTGGAAGTTACGAAATATTGGTCGGATACCAAAAGATAAACATATTCAGGCGTTGGCGAAGCTTGAGACAGTTCTTGCCGAGTGGATAGAGTAGTTTATCATTTAATCTATACATTCACCCTGGGTATCACTACATGGTGATTTGTAAACCACATGCACTAATCTATCAAAGCACAGCAGCGTAGTAACAACAGATAAATCAAATTGTTATAAAAGTGTAGGTTAAAGCGTCGTTTTTACTGGTTTTATATAAATAATATTTATTTATCAGCACTTGGGTGATAAGTAACATTAAATGCGTCCGTATGAAATAGCCAATCATATGATAAATAACTATTTTTGTTTAAATAAAAGGCCCAGACTTAACCTGCCCCCAGATATTGCACAAACGTACAATAAAAATGAATAGCATCTGAATTATCGTTTCTTCAACCTGATGACGGTGATCGATTCCCCTGATTAAGATGGGGAATGTTCTGTGGTATTTGGTATAGCTGAATACGTTGAAACCACAGTTAATGTTGTTGCATATCGCCCTCAGTTTATTCAACTTTTGGTTTTGTAACAGAAAAATTGGGGATTTTAGCTGCGCTTATTCTTAGAGAATGAACGGCGTTGTATCCCCCTGAGTCAATGTTCCGCGTCTTGGAGCGAAAAGGCATTGTCACGGTATTTAAATATTTTTATTTATGGCAAAAGGCATTATTCAATCTACAGATAATATTCATGAAGTTGAATATCTCAACGTGTTAAACACTGTTGGCATCAGTGTTACAGAGCAAACAGGAGTTATGATGGAGATCTTTCTCTATGCTGTCAGTGTAATGTACAGCCCCGGTCCCGTTAATTTTATGGGTTTGAATGCTGGACTAACCGGCAATTTCAAAAAAACAGTCGGTTTTTTTATTGGCGTAGGTTTCGCAATGTTTACTCTTTTCCTGCTGTTTGGTTACACTGGAGAAGCAGTGATTTCTCATCGTTATTTACCCTATATTGCTTTAGCCGGTGCAATCTATACATTTTATTTGGCGTTAAAAATGATGACCTCTTATGTAGGGATAAATGGTTCGAAAGAGGCTACGAGAAGAAATAATCTTACTTTCTGGAATGGTTTTTTTATTCAGGCATTAAATCCCAAGGGAATGCTTGTTGTGTTACCAATAACTACAGTGATGTATCCTTCTTCTCATATCACCGGAAGTATGATCCTAACGGTTTCGGCTTTAATTTCTGTAGGCGGCGCGGGCGCACCAGGTATTTATTCTTTTATCGGATCCGTGCTCGGAGAAAGAATCACTAATGAAAAATGGTTTAATAGACTGAATAGATTGATGGGGCTGATGTTGATATCTGCTGGTGTATTTATGGCATACGATTTCTTAATTGGTGTCAATTTAATGTAAGGAAGATCATTATGTTATCCGCTAATTCTCTTGGGTACTCAGGTTGGGAAATTATGCCTGTGGCACACATTTCAAATGATATTGAACGTCAGATAATAATTTAGATACTGGTACCCAGTCAGAATATCTGAAAGGCGCTAAATTTTTGTGCCGCTTCGCTTGGTGTTTTTGCTATGAATAGATTTCCAGCGAAACGGTGTCAAACCGAATGTTTTGGTAAAGTGTCGTGACATATGGCTCTGATCAAAGAACCCCGCGATCATAGCCGCGTCGATAATCGGTTCCCCTTGCATTAAACAGGACTTCACAATATCCAGTCTGCGCATCGTTATATAACGGTGGGGGCTGGTCCCAAAAAGCAATCGGAAATCACGAGATAAACTCCAGCGGTCGCGTCCTGCTTGCTCCGCAAGTTCATCTAATGTGATGTTTCTATCCAGTGAGACGTTAATATATTCTCTGGCACGTTCTGCCGCGAGATAATCAAATGATTTATTGTTTGTTATCGACTGCCCTACCGTCTCGCTTAATGCAATGGCAAGATCGTAAAGGGCATCATCCTCTTCCATTGGGTTGATTTGGCAATCCATCTGTTGCAGTAGCGTATTGGTTGCCTGAAAAAGTCGAGGGTCGGTGGTAATCCCATTCTTGATGAAAGGAAGTGGCTTACCTTTGAGGATCTGTTGTATCAGGGCTGGTTCAACATAAATCATACGATAGCGGAAGCCTTCCTGCGTTCCAGCTTGGCCGTCGTGCTCCTCATCAGGATAGAGGACGATTGTATTACCTGGCAGACTATGTTGCATGGCGCCGCGGTAATGAAAACTTTGAACACCGGATAAGGTTCTGCCGATAGCAAAGGTATCATGGCGATGCGGATCGTAGCCATGATTTGAAAAATAGGCTTCAATTCTTTCCAGCTTACCCGACTCTGGAGCCCTGTAAACCCAATCTTTCCCGGTAGATAGTTCAACCATCTCATTCCCTCATGTACTTTGGGCACATTGCAGAAAACCAATAATTTTCTGGTACTGAGACCGAGGTAAATGGGCCCACCATTAAGCCAGATGCGGAACCATCTTGCTCATGTAACCCAGAATACGTTGTCGTTTTTTCCGATCGTAGTCCATCTCGCTCTTGTTACACACATAGGCCTTCGCGCGTAAAGCGTTTCCCATGTAGTCCCCAATTCATACTTTGGAAAAATCTTTCGGCTCAAGCTTGTAGTGGTCATTCATAATAATCTTACTAAGGTTGTCATGTGTTAGCCAGAGAAGGGCTGCCATATCAGGCCCTTTAAGTATTTTTATTCAATGCTGCCCCTTGGGCAGGAAGTTGAAGCGCACATACAAGCCTATTTGACAGCAACAAACAGGCGAGATGGTGAGGCTCAAGAGTTAGCGACTGATGCATGCAAAGCAACGGGACTCTTTTTTGAATAAAACGTTAAGCACACCGTGGTCAGTAAGCCGAAGAAATTCCCCTGCCTGGAAGTACACGTGCCATTGACGTTACCGCATAAAGCCGAAACGTGCAGTTTTGACGGCGAGAAAAAATCCGCCTAACCCTCCGTGGTGGGAATAACATCCCCTGTTTTAGAATTATCGTTAGAAACGGATACAGGATAAACCGCTTTATATAGAATAATTTTCTACGCCCCCCCTAAATAGCCGGTAATATTAAAAAAATATTCTCTACGCCACGGCGTAATATTATAGGGAAGATAAAATTACCGGACGGTTGATAGAAGCAAGAATAAATAAATTGATTGTCTTATTAGACATAAATATCAAATAACAAACTCTGTACATGTCAATAACAATGAAACCGACTAATCAGATGTTTGGGGTTTATTCCGGCGTAGCAAAGCCGGCCAAGGCATTATAATGCGCATTCCGCGTCGTATGATGCACATAGTTATATACCCCTGATCATTGAAGATGCTTGATTTTCAGGCAACAGAAGATCATGCTGTTCACCATGAAAATATTCATCACTGACCAACAAAAAGCTGAACTTGAGCGCCTTCACGATTCCAGTCGTGATAAACGTGTTTGCGATCGTATTAAAGCCATTCTTCTGGCTTCCGAAGGCTGGAGTTCGGCCATGATCGCTCAGGCTTTGCGGCTGCATCAGACAACCGTTGACCATCATATCAGCGAGTTTCTGAATAAAGGGAAACTGAAACCAGAGAATGGCGGTTCAGACAGTAAACTCAGTGCTGAAAAAACAGCCTCTTTAATCAGCCAGTTATCTGATAACGTATTTCATCAGACCCGTGATATTGTCGCGTTTGTCGCCCGGACATGGAACATCGTTTTCAGCGTTCCGGGAATGAATAAGTGGCTGCACCGTAACGGCTTTACCTACAAAAAACCGTCAGGTGTTCCCCATAAATTTAGTGAAGAGAAACAAAAACAATTCATTGAATATTATGAGGAACTGAAAGCAACTGCGGGTGATGAACCGGTTCTTTTTATTGATGCTGTCCATCCTACTCAGGCCACTAAAATCAGTTATGGCTGGATACGCAAAGGCCAGAGAAAAGCGGTAAAAACAACGGGAAGTCGTACACGGCTGAACATCATGGGGGCGCTGAATCTGAAGGCCCCGGAACACCCGCTAATCTGCGAATATAAAACGATTAATGAATACAATGTATCTCGTTTTTTCAATGAGATACGTAAGGTTTATCCTGATTATGGCCAGAAAGTTCATGTTATTCTGGATGGTGCAGGTTATCACCGTTCACAGTTAGTGAAAGAGTGGGCGGAGGTGGTAAATATAAAACTTCATTATCTCCCGCCGTACAGTCCGAACCTGAATCCGATAGAACGAATGTGGAAATTAATGAACGAACATGCCCGGAATAATCGCTACTTCAGCAGTAGCAGGGAGTTCAGGGATGCAATATCTGAATTTTTCAGCGATACGCTACCGGACATGGCGGGTTCTCTGACGTCCCGAATTAATGACCGTTTTCAGGTACTGAAATCTGCATCTTGAGGTTTATTGGGTATAAGTGGGTTAAAAACAGTATTATGGTCTGCGTGGTGCTTTAACGTGGAGCACCATTATTCTAAATGCTCCGGTTCTATGTTTTACCTCAATCTGTGACCCGATAGTTGGTTTGATAGATTGTTCAATTTTCACTGGTTTGGTTTACAAAGTACTGGCGCAGCATAAATACCCAGGTACTTCGCTGATGATAATCTTTATTACCGGCTTATTACTTTGTATTTTTCCATTCCCGACATTTTCATAAATTAACGGCATCGGCTACTACCTGCTGTCACGGTTTAAAGGTATTAATTATGAGTCATGTTAGTCATTCAGCAGTGTGGGACGAATTTATCCGGGCGCTAATCCAGGAAGTTAAACCTGCGATAGGCTGTACTGAGCCCATCTCATTAGCGCTGGCATCCGCCATAGCTACCTCCTATTTATCCGGCACGGTAGAACGCATCGAAGCACGGGTCTCGCCAAACCTGATGAAGAATGGGATGGGGGTAATGGTTCCAGGTACTGGAATGGTCGGATTACCAATAGCGGCTGCAGTTGGTGCATTGGGAGGGAACCCGACAGCCGGGTTGGAAGTGCTTAAACAGGTTACGCAGGAACAGGTGGTGGCAGCCAAAGCGATGCTATCACAAGGGAGAGTAAATATTGGGATGCAGGCCGGGGATGAAATCCTGTTTGTAGAATCGCGGGTTCATCACGGCGATGAATGGGTTGCTGTCACCATTACCGGGAATCATACCCGTGTGATAAGAATCGTGAAGAATGACGACGTGCTTTTTGATGCGACGACAGAAACGGCGTCATCTATCAATGCCGAGACATACCAACAGGGTTATTGTCTGAAACAGGCCACAGCGCAACAGATTTACCAGTTTGCGACTGAGGTCCCCTTTGAGCAGATCGCGTTTATTTTACAAGCGGCCAAACTGAACGAGAACTTGTCCAGCGAGGGACTGAGCCGTAATTATGGCTTGCATATTGGCACCACTTTATCCCGGCAGCGTGAACGCGGCTTACTGGTTAAAGACCTGCTGTCCGATATCATGATCCGCACCGCTTCTGCCTCTGACGCACGGATGGGCGGCGCGCTATTGCCAGCAATGAGCAATTCAGGTTCCGGCAATCAGGGTATCGCAGCGACAATGCCAGTGGTGGTGGTGGCGGAATATCTGGGCGTAAGCGAAGAAAAATTAGCCAGAGCGTTAACCTTGTCACATTTGATGGCGATTTATATTCATAGTCAGTTACCAACCTTGTCAGCATTATGTGCTGCTACTACAGCATCAATGGGTGCGGCAGCCGGGATGTCTTGGCTATTGGAGCCACGCTACGAGCTGGTCGCTATGGCAATTAGCAGCATGATTGGCGATATTAGTGGGATCATATGCGACGGTGCCGCCAACAGTTGCGCCATGAAAGTGTCTACCAGTGCGACGGCGGCTTATAAGGCGGTATTGATGGCGCTGGATCGCAGTGGCGTGAGTGGCAACGAAGGGATTGTGGCTGGTGATGTGGATAAATCAATTGCCAACCTGTGTGCGTTAGCCTGTGGTTCAATGCAGCGAATAGACACTCAAGTCATTGATATTATGGTAAGAAAAGCCTATGCCTAGCGCACCGGGAATAACTGTCATAAGCTATGTATCAGGCTACTGACGAACCTGCGCTCGGCGTCGAACGCCATCTCTGGCATGACTGTTTGGGCGCAACGTTCATGGGCACCACCTCGCTGGTTATGTCGTTATCTTCAATTTTTCGCGCTCGTTTATCTAAGCACGATTCCCTTGCTGTTTGACCATATGGTTCATATGCCCTATGTAAATATTGAAATCGCCATCGTGGTTATCGATAACGTTGAGACCGATAACCGGGGAGCGGTGATGTCCCGGTCATCGAACTACGCAAAACAAACCACTAGTTTTCTGTCAGAGCGGGGAAACCTGTTTTTCCGTCCCCCATCCTTTCTTTTCATTCTGTGATCCACATTAACCTTTCAGGCTCCCCACCCGTAGCTAATAATGTCAACATGGCAATAAAAACAGCGTTTCAAATTACTTAGCTAATAAGGATAAGGAGGCAACATGCCGTATCAGGCCAACCCGTCACGCTATGAATCCATGCAATATCGCTACTGTGGGCGTAGCGGCCTTAAAATTCCCGCGCTATCCCTAGGCCTATGGCACAGTTTTGGCCACGTCAACGCCCTTGAGTCACAGCGCGCACTGCTACGTAAAGCCTTCGATCTGGGCATCACCCATTTTGATCTCGCTAATAACTACGGTCCGCCATCAGGGTCCGCCGAAGAAAATTTTGGGCGTCTGCTAAAAGCGGATTTCGCGGGCTATCGCGACGAACTACTGATTTCCACCAAAGCGGGATACGATATGTGGCCAGGGCCGTATGGTTCGGGCGGCTCACGGAAATACCTGCTCTCAAGCCTTGATCAAAGTCTGAAACGTATGGGACTTGAGTACGTCGATATTTTCTATTCCCATCGCGTGGATGAAAACACACCGCTGGAAGAAACCGCCGCTGCACTCGCTCAGGCCGTGCAATGCGGCAAGGCACTGTACGTTGGCATCTCTTCCTACTCGCCGGAGCGTACTCAAAAGATGGCGGAGTTACTACGTGAGTGGAAAATCCCACTGCTTATCCACCAGCCTTCCTACAATCTGCTTAACCGTTGGGTGGATAAGAGTGGCTTGCTGGACACGCTTGAAGATAACGGTGTGGGCTGCATCGCCTTTACTCCACTGGCGCAGGGTCTATTAACCGGGAAATACCTCAACGGCATTCCCGATGGTTCACGTATGCAGGTCGAAGGAAAAAAAGCGCGTGGCCTGACGGAAAAGATGCTTTCAGAGGCCAACCTTAACAGTTTGCGTCTGCTTAACGATATGGCGCAGCAGCGCGGCCAAAGTATGGCGCAAATGGCGTTGAGTTGGCTGCTTAAGGACAACCGCGTGACGTCGGTATTAATTGGCGCGAGCCACCCAGAGCAACTGGAAGAAAACGTGAACACACTGGAAAATCTGTGTTTTAGCGCGGAAGAACTCGCCATTATCGATAAGCATGTAGCAGACGGACAACTGAATCTATGGCAAGCGTCGTCAGACAAATAACAGGGCTGAAGACATCTCTTACGTTTAACATCGGATACTCAGGGTGAGTGCCTTTCCCTCAGTTATTCCCTCTTGCCTGAATCATGGGTGACATCCAGTACATCGCGCAAAAAATCACCCAGATAGTTAAACGCGGCCACAACCAACACGATGGCAATCCCGGCGGGCAACATCTGCTCCGGGTGCGTCATCATCACGTTTTTGGCCTCACCCAGCATCGCGCCCCACTCTGGTGTCGGGGGCTGAACACCCAGGCCAAGAAATGAAAGTGCGGAAAGCATCAGAATGACCGCACCACTGTCGGTGGTCGCCAGCAGAGCCATTTCTGCCGCCGTTACTGGCAATAGATGCCGCAGTACGATATAGCGCGGTGAGCCACCAATCAGCCGGGCGTAATGAATATAATGGCCGCTGCTGTATTGCAGCACGATGCCGCGAATCATGCGGGCATACCACGCCCATTTCACCAGCAATACCGCCAGCAGGATATTGCCTAACCCCGGCCCCATCATCCCTACCAATGCAAAAATCATCACTTCCGCTGGGAAAGCCAGTATCACATCACACAAACGCATCAACAGCGCATCCACGCGGCCCCGACAATATCCTGCCAATACGCCAATGACCATGCCGACCAACAGCGTGACACTCATTGCCAGCAGCGACACAAATACCGTACTGCGGATACCGAACAACAGACGCGACAACACATCACGGCCCAGATGATCGGCCCCCAACAGATGGTTCATGCTGATGCCCTGGTATTTATCACGCCACGACACTAACAGTGGATCATGTGGCGCGATCCAGGGTGCCAGCACGCCGGTCAGCAAGACCAACAGCAGAAGAGACAGACTTAATTGCACCAGACAATCCGCTTTTAATATCTGCCACAACCGTCTGATCATCGCGTCACCCCCTGACGTAACCGTGGGTCCAGCCACAATTGCAGCACATCGATCAGGAAATTACCGACCACAAACAACAATGCCATCAACAGGATGTAAGCCTGAATCACTGGATAGTCGCGATTGAAAATGGCGGTGACACACAATCGCCCCAGTCCGGGCCAGGAAAAAATATTTTCTATCACCAGTGTACCGGCAATCAGTTTGGGAATACTCATTCCCAACGCCACCAACGGCGAATACAGCGCATTCACCAACACATGCCGCCACAGGATACGACGCTGAGACAAACCGCGCGCTTTGGCATATGTCACATAAGGTTGGTTGAGATGACTCAGCATGTTATTGCGCAGTAATCGCACATAGGTGCCGAGATAACCCAGCGCCAGCGTCAACGCTGGCAGAATCACCGCGCCGAACTCAGTCATCCCGCCCACAGGCAGCCAGTCCAATTTTAACGCCACCAGCCAGAGCAGCAGCAACCCTGTCCAGTAATTCGGCATGGCAGTCAGCAGGAATAACAAGGTGCGCAACACCTTATCCGGCCAGCGTCCGACACGGACAACACATAACATCGCCAACGACAGTGATCCAACCAGAATCATGCCCAGTGCCGCGCCAGCCAGCCGCAATGTTGCAGGCAACGCCAACATCAGCTCCTGCCAGACGCCATCGCGGGTTACAAACGAAGTGCCAAAATTGAGATGCAGACTCTGTTTTAGCCAGGACAGATATTGTTGCCAGAACGGTTTGTCCAGACCCAACTCATGGTGCATGGCAGCGATGGCGGCATCGGTAGGGACAATGGCATTCACCCGCAAAGCAACCTCGGCGGGGTCAGAAGGCGAAAGACGGATCAGTGTAAAAGCGATCAGGGAGATCACCAATATCAGTGGCACCATCATGCAAAACCGGGTTAACAGATAACGCGTCATCCACCACCCGTAATCAGCGGAAAAACATCTTTTCAAACGGGATTTCGTACTGAGAGGGATTGAATGAAACCCCTTGCAGACGTGGGCTGAACACCGCTTTGGTCCGCGAGTAGGTCAGCGGGATATACACACATTCATTCGCCAGTGTCGTCAAAATCTGTCGGTACAGTGATTTGCGAGTCACTTCATTATGCGCAATCAGCACCTCGCCGATCATACGGTCGATGTCGGCCTTGTCTGGCAAGCCTTTTTGCCCCTGATAATCGGCGTGAGCCGGAATGCGAAAAGAAGAGACGTAAGATTGCGGATCGTAAGGTTTTCCCCAAGATAACGAGTATTGAATATCAAAATCACCGGATTTCTGGCGGTCCAGATAGGCCTGTTTTTCCTCACCCAATAACACCAGATCCACGCCAACCTGCCGAAAATCACTCTGCACCATCTCGGCGATATCCCGTTCGCCAGCATTGTTGCTGTTATAGGAAAAAAGCAGTTGCAGCGTTTTACCCTGTTTCTGGCGCACCTTGCCGCCACGGGGCAATGTCCAGCCAGCAGTATCCAGTAACGCATTGGCTTTTGCCGTATTGTAGCGGTAGATCGGCAGGTCAGGGATATTGGCATATGGCACACTACGCGCCAGTAGGGTATCCGCTACGCTTTCACTGCCCGACATGACGCCCTGCGCTAGCGCTTCTTTATTCACCGCATATTCCAGCGCCATCCGAACCTGACGATCCGACGTGATCGGGCGACTGCTGTTGAGCACTAATGCCCGTGACGCTACCGGTTCACTGATGTCGGTATGAAACTTTCCGGCGGCTTGCAACGCGATAAAGCTATCACTGTTCAACATGTCGCCATCCGCACCGTAAATAAGCTGAATATCGCCCTTTTTCAGGGCCATCAACATACTCTGTCGTTCGGGAATGACTCGCCATACCACACGCGAAATGCGTGGCCGGCTCCCCCAATAATTCGGGTTAACGGCAAACACCGCGTACTGGTTTTTCACATGCTGGGTTAACAGCCACGGCCCGGTACCACTATAGCCGCTGACCCCCTTTTTAGTCTGGCCATCGATGAAGCTGCGGGGGGAAATAAAACGGAAAGGCCGTGTCAGCCCCAGTTCAATCAGCGTCGGGTAGTAGGGATTTTTCAGATATAACGCCACCGTGAGGTCATCCACAACCGCCACATGGTCAATCTGTTGCACCAGTTCCAGCCAGGCGTGCCGCTGGTAGTTGGCCAGCACAGCATCAATGTTCAGTTTCACCGCTTGCGCATTAAATGGCATACCGTCGCTGAACATAACATGCGGGCGCAGATGGAAGGTGTAAACCTTACCATCCGGTGAAATGTCCCAGCGCTGCGCCAGCCAGGGTTTTACACCATCGTTGGTGTTAATGACCAGCGACTCAAACACCATGTTCTGCGCAGCCATTTCCCCGCGGTAAAGATGCGGGTTAATATCACGAATATCTTTGGTACTGGCGTATTGCAGCGTGGTTGTACTCTCCGGCCGGGATTCCGCCGCAGGCAAACCAAACGCCGTCATCAAGCCGGTAAACAGCAGCAGGATCAGATTTTGAACAGGTTTCATTGTGATCACTTCGGCTTATTTTTCCGCGCACACTAAAAATAGTGGCGTTGAGGCGTAGTTCACTTTCTCCGTTTCATCCCACAGCGTTTCGCCAACGCGGGTATCCAGCATCACTTTGTGATAACCGCAGTGCAGCAGTGCGGCAGTATCCCATTGCGGGCGACGCTCACGGCTGAGCGGAAGTTGGCGGGCGATGTTTTCCATCGCAGTGGTATCCGTGTTGACGTAGTGATCGTCCAGCCCCAGATAACGGGCATTGGCGCGATCCTCCAGATACCCCAGACGGCTGGCCTCATCAAACAGTTGCAGATACCAGTTGGCATCAAAGTTCACCATCCGTCCGCCGGGCATCAACACCCGCCGCCATTCCTGATAGGCACACTGCGGCGCATCCAGATTCCAGGTCACGTTACGAGAAACCACCAGATCAAAGCTGTCATCGTCAAACGGCAGGTTATGCACATCCGAGTGGACAAAATTGATCGATACGCCATGATGTTCTGCATTGTCCCTGGCTTGATCGAGCATCGCTTCCGTAATATCCACCGCCGTAACCTGATGCCCCGCCAGCGCTAGCGTAACCGCGAAAAAACCCGGCCCGGTGCCAATATCCAGCACCCGCAACACCGGTTTATTCGGCGCATATTCAGTAATTTTACTCAGCCAGGCGACTCGTTTGGCATTAGCGAGCTCGGCAACATTAATCTGGCTGTAATCGGCAGCACGATGGCTCCAATAACGCTGGACGTCCTCCAGCAACGGCTGGTTATCCTTATCAAGGAGAAGTTGACTCACACGGATCATCCTTTAATCGGTAATATGTTGGTCGGAAATGCCTCTGCCCATGACGGTCTGCTTGACGGGATACCAAAAAGGGAGAGGGAAACTACTGTGCCGATTTATAACAGATTGTCTGGTGTGGGTTAATTACAGTGTATGAAGTTTTCATAAAAAATCATACTTTCTTGATCTGGCTTAATATTGCAGCACGTTACCACCGTGTTTTGGGCCGCAAAACGATGCAGCCGGAGAGATAATATTCAGCAGAGAGCAAAAAACGGAATCGCAGGCCCTGGCATTACAGCGGAATCAGATTAAGACGGCCATGGCGCACACCGGTCTGGGCAATCACCGATTCGGCAAACTGTTCCACCAGCGAGGTCATACCACGCAGGACCACTGTTTCCACGCATTCATCATGACTCAGATGGATGTGCATGGTGGAGACGGTCAGGTCATGATGGTCATGCTGCATACCCGCCAGACGGCTGGAAAGCTGGCGCTCATGATGATCATAAACGTAGCTCAACACCGCAACGCAGTGTACTTCTTTATCCGCTGCCACCGTCATTTCCCCCAGTTCACGGCGCAGCATATCCCGAAACGCTTCCGAACGATTGGCATAACCTTTGCGTGTCATCAGCTCGTCAAAGTCTTCCGCCAGTTGGTCGTCCATTGAAATCGTCAGTCTTTGCATTGTCATCCTCATAGGGAAAAGAAAAATACCGCCAGCCCGCATTATATACTCTATGTTCCATTCGGTTGCAGCGTCAGTGATACGGTGCGATATGTCAACATCCTGTAATATTACACCGCTAATTTAGGCCTGATATACCTTACTTTCGTTGCTGGCAACGGTATGCATTGCCGGTGTAACTATCGCTTTTTTCAGTTTACTCTACGGGATGCAGATCGCCATTCTGTTGGTCTCTTCACAGGTTCAAACCCCCAGGCCGATAATTATCTTTCAAGATTAAGGGGGAAACGTCTGCATTGTCGTGATGGTGGGTTACCTGACGTTTCTTGACCACACAGATACTGTGTTGATGAATCCCCTGAGGGTCCGACATTACCCGCCAGCGATTTGTACTGGCCGGTATAATGCTGTTGTGAAAGGAGACACACAATGCCGAAACTCACCGCAATCAGTGGCGTAGGAGGGAAGCACCCTGCCGCATTTATGGTTGAAGTAAACGGATTTCGTTTACTGCTGGACCTGGGAATGGGTCCAGAATCGGGGATATTGCCCGATATCCAGAATGTATCGCCACCGGATGCCATCTACCTAAGCCATGCCCATGAAGATCATTGTGGTGGGCTAGTGCTACGTTCCCAGTGGGGCAACCCGCCAGTTTACACCACCGCCATGGTCTGGCAGCAGATCCCCACCACCGTAGTGGCCGAAACCGATCGCCATACCCTGCCGGAACACGGGCACGGACATATCGGCCCGTTGAACGTCATCACCGGGCGCAGTGGTCACTCACCCGGTGGTATCTGGCTGCATCTGAATGAAAGTACAGGCATGACCTACACTGGCGACTGGAGTACCGAATCCAACGTCTTCCCCTTCGATCTGCCTCCGCAGGCAGCGCTACTGATCACTGATGCCACCTATGGTGATCGCACTCAGTCGTTGCCGGAACAGAAGTCCGTTCTGCTACAACAGGCACGGGAAGGTGCCGTCATTGCAGTCCCGGCCTGGGGTCGTGCGCCAGAAATAGCGCTGTATCTAATGGAGTCCGGCATCATGCCGCGGTTTTGCCCGCAGATCATACGGGAAATCACCTTACAGTTGCCGAAATTATCCGGATATGTGAAGGACAGACTATCCACACTGCTGACCCAGCAAACCACACAGCCTTACCAGCCGGATGATGTGATTATCTGCTGTGATGCCACAGCAAAAAGCGGGCTTTCTGCCGAACTGAGTCAACAGACCGAGACATTCCGTTTTATCTTCGGCAGTTATATCGCACGTGGTACACCGGCGTTAGCAATGCTGCAAGCGGAAAAAGCGCGCTGGCTACCCTGGAACGTTCACCCCCGATTGCAAGATCAACTGATGCTGGCAAAAACCACCAACGCCAGTCAGATTCTACCCGCATTTGTGGCACCCTATAATGCCTCACAGATCGAAGAAAGGTTGTCTGGCCGTATTACCTGGGAAAAAGAGTGTGAATTTTAAACCGGAAGCAGAACGCTAAATGGTAAATGTAGTGCTGAATCCGGCCTATTGGTAAGGGTGGGTGCCGCAACAGGCGCATTCGCTAGGGAATGCGCCTGTTTTACAGAAACTACAGCAGGATACGTAGCATGCGGCGCAGTGGTTCAGCCGCGCCCCACAACAATTGGTCACCCACGGTGAACGCGGACAAGTACTGTGGCCCCATGTTTAGCTTACGCAGACGCCCAACCGGCGTAGACAACGTGCCAGTCACTGCGGCTGGTGTCAGTTCACGCATGGAGATGTCACGGTCATTCGGTATCACTTTCACCCAGTCGTTATGCGTTGCCAGCATCTGTTCGATTTCCGGCAGCGCCACATCTTTCTTCAGCTTGATGGTGAATGCTTGACTGTGGCAACGCAGTGCCCCAACGCGCACGCACAGACCATCAACTGGAATCACACGCTGAGTACCCAGAATCTTGTTGGTTTCTGCCTGACCTTTCCACTCTTCACGGCTTTGACCGTTATCCAGTTGTTTGTCAATCCACGGAATCAGACTGCCCGCCAGCGGTACACCGAAATTGTCCACTGGCAGAGATCCACTACGCGTCAACGCCGTGACCTTCCGTTCGATATCCAGAATCGCGGACGCCGGATCGTTTAGCTCGTTAGCCACTTCAGCGTTCAATTGCCCCATCTGCACCAGCAGTTCGCGCATATGACGTGCACCACCGCCGGATGCGGCCTGATAAGTCGCAACCGACACCCATTCCACCAAATCGTTGGCAAACAGACCACCCAGCGACATCAACATCAGACTGACAGTACAGTTACCACCAATAAAGGTTTTAACACCGTTATCCAGACCTTGCTTAATTACGCCATGGTTAACGGGATCCAGAATAATAATTGCGTCATCACTCATACGTAGAGAAGATGCGGCGTCGATCCAGTATCCTTGCCAGCCACTTTCACGCAGCTTTGGATAAACTTCATTGGTATAATCGCCGCCTTGACAGGTAATGACGATATCCAGCGCCCGCAGCGTGTCCAGATCGTAAGCGTCCTGCAATACACCTTGCTGACCACCCAATGTCGGTGCTGGCTGACCGTGCTGAGAAGTGGAAAAAAATACCGGGCGAATCGCATCAAAATCGCGTTCTTCCACCATGCGCTGCATGAGTACCGAACCGACCATGCCGCGCCAGCCAATAAAACCAACATTTTTCATGGTAACTGTCCTGCTTGGGATGACAAAAGAAGTCTGGCTGCCAGTTACGGCAGTAAACATAGTTTAAAGTGATGACATTCAGCCTTACAAAATGTACACAAAGTCGCAAGTGAATTTATTCGATAACACAAGGTTTTTCAGCAGTAGACCTAATATTACGGTCACTGCCCGATGTTCAGGGATTAAAGGAGTCCACCACTAACATGACCGAAATGATCTCGGCAACCGTGCTGTTGCTATTAATTATGGACCCACTCGGTAATCTGCCGATTTTTATGTCGGTGTTAAAACATCTGGATCCCAAACGGCGACGCATCGTGTTGATGCGGGAAATGATTATTGCACTGGGCGTTATGCTGGTTTTCCTGTTTGCCGGAGAAAAAATTCTGGCAGTGCTGAATCTGCGCACTGAAACCGTGTCGATATCCGGTGGCATTGTGCTGTTTTTGATCGCTATTCGTATGATTTTCCCGTCACAGGAAGGGGATTCCACCGGGTTGCCGGCCGGGGATGAACCTTTTCTGGTACCGATGGCCATTCCTCTGGTTGCCGGCCCGTCTATACTGGCGACGTTGATGCTGCTGTCACACCAGTACCCGTATCAACTGTTGCACCTGGCGCTGGCGCTGTTTATCGCCTGGGGTATCTCTTTTGTGATTTTGCTGATGTCGAACGTATTCCTGCGTCTGTTGGGGGATAAAGGTGTCGGCGCGTTGGAAAGGTTGATGGGACTGGTACTGGTCATGCTATCCACCCAGATGTTCCTGGATGGTGTGCGCGCCTATATGCAACTGTAACTTGAACGGTGGATCCTGCCCTCACGGGAATCCACCGTTCAACGACACAACTATCCGCCTATTCCGCCTTACAGAAATAAACTGCCAAGCCCCGCCAGCAGGAAGGCGATGGTACCCAACAATGTTTCCATCACGGTCCAGGTTTTCAGCGTGGTTTTCTCATCCATTTCCAGAAAACGGCCAACCAGCCAGAAACCGGAATCGTTCACATGTGACAAGACGGTGGCGCCACCGGCAATCGCAACCACAATGAAGCACAGATCAAACTGGCTCAGACCGGCCGTCGCCGCTACCGTCGGAGCCATCAATGCGGCGGTGGTCGTCAACGCGACGGTCGCCGATCCCTGAGCGACTCGCAATGCCGCCGAAACAATAAACGCCGCCACAATCACTGGCAGTCCGGTATCGGAAAGCATCTCCGCCAGAGCGTTGCCAATACCGCTGGCACGCAACACGCCGCCGAACATCCCGCCAGCGCCGGTCACCAGAATGATTGAACAAACCGGGCCTAATGCACCATCACACACTTTTTGCAGGTGCTTCATGCTACGTTCCCGGCTGAAAATCCACAGAGCAAAAAAGACCGTAATCAACAACGCCACCGGCGTTTTACCCAACATACGCAGGCTTTGTACCCATACGTCACCACCGTTAATCACTTTGGCTACCGTCAAAGTATTTAACAGAGTATCGAGCGAGATCAATAACAACGGCAACAGCAATACGCTAAGCACGATACCAAACCGGGGTGGCGTATGGGTTTCATCAACGTCGACATCATCGGTAAAGAGTGACGGCAATGGCAACACAAACTTGCTACCGGCCACCAGACCAAACAGATAACTGCCGAAATACCAGGTAGGAAGGGCAATAACGGCCCCGACCAGTACCATCAGTCCAATGTTGGCCCCGAGAAGTTCGCTGGCGGCAACCGGGCCGGGGTGAGGTGGCAGCAAGGCATGCATCACGGCAAAGGCCCCGGCTGACGGTAAAGCATACTTTAATGTCGAGCCGCCAAACCGCTTCGCGACACTAAAGATAATCGGCAGCATGACGACCAGCCCAGCGTCGAAAAAAATGGGGAAACCAAACAGCAATGAGGCAATACCCAGCGCAAACGGGGCGCGCTTTTCGCCAAATTTACTGATTAACGTATCAGCGAGGACATTGGCGCCGCCGGTGACCTCCAGCAAACGACCAATCATTGCCCCCAAGCCGACCAACAAAGCAACGGAGGCGAGCGTACTGCCAAAGCCGCTTAACATGGTGGAAACAATTTTATCATAGGGGACTTTAGTGACCAACGCAGTGATGATACTGACCAACGTCAACGCCAGAAAAGCATGAACTTTAAAGCGCATGATCAATAGCAGCAGTAAAGCAACGGCACCAACGGCAATCAACAACAACGGGCCGGCACTGTAGGTAGAGGTAATATCTGTCATTATTTGTTATCCCTTCCAGCCATTATTTTAGTATGACTAATTGTTTGTGAAACCTATCACAACGCCATTTGTTACCCATGCCATGATACCGGTAACATGTTAAAATCCGAAACCACTATGATGCATTTAATTTACATTTTGGGATGGAGATCAAATTATGTCAGGTCTATGTATTATTTTGATGGGCGTGTCTGGTAGCGGGAAATCTTCTGTCGGTGCGGCACTGGCCAAGGTAATTAACGCTAAATTTATTGATGGGGACGATCTGCATCCCCGTGCCAACATCCAGAAAATGGCCAGTGGTCATCCTCTCAACGACGACGACCGGGCACCATGGCTGGAACGATTGAACGACGCGGCATACAGCCTGTTTCACAAAAACGAGACCGGTATCATCGTGTGTTCGGCGTTGAAAAAACGCTATCGTGACCGACTTCGCAACGGTAATGAGGAGGGAATGATTTTTCTCTATCTGAAAGGGAGCATCGAGATGATTTTGCAACGGCATCAAGCCAGAGCCGGACATTTTATGCCAACCAAACTGCTGAAAAGCCAGTTTGACGCGCTGGAAGAACCAGGGCAAGACGAACATGACGTCATCACCGTGGATATTGACGGCACACTGGAACAAGTAGTGAAACGTTGCGCGACAGCATTGCGCGCACGTCTGACTGATGCTACAAACTTTCCCCTGCCAACAGCGTAAAACCAACATCTTCCACCGCTGGCGTAATCTGCTCTCCACGCAAACGCGCCAGCAAACGTTCAGCACCGATTTCCCCCATGCGCTCACGCGGTGTCAGAATGCTGGACAACCGGGGCACCATTGCCTGGCCAATATCGTGACCGTGAAAACCGGCAATGCCCATATCCTGCGGGATACGTAATCCCTGCCGTACACATTCAAACATCGCGCCGACCGCCAGATCATCATTGGTGCAGAATACGCTATCCACCTGGGGATATTCCGCCTGCGCCTGGCGCAGCAGCTCGCCTCCCAGCGAATATGACGACGCAATTTCACTCATGACACAGTGGCTGACCAGACCAGCCGCCTGCATGGCTTGCTCATAACCTTCACGTTTCATGAGAGTGCGTTCATCCAACCGTGCGCCCAGATACACAGCATGACGATAGCCCCGGTCAATCATATAGTGCGTCATCTGCCGGGCGGCCTCCACATTATCAAACCCGACGGCCAAATCGAGACAAGGTGAAACCGAATCCATCAGTTCCACTACCGGAATCCCCGCCACTTCAATCATCTGACGGGTACGGACAGTATGTGTACGCTCGGCCAAAATCAGTCCGTCAATATTATAAGACAGTAACGACATCAGCCGCTGTTCCTCCTTCTCAAGATCGTAACCGTAATGCGCCAGCATCGTTTGATACCCATGAGCATCCGCTACCCGCTCAATACCACGCAACACCTCGGCAAATACCTGATTGGTCAGCGAGGGCAGCAACACGCCAATCGCCCGGCTGGTGGCACTGGCCAGAATGTGTGGCGCACGATTGGGAATGTAGCCCAGTTCATCAAGCACTATGGCGATCTTTTTCTGCAACGCTGGGGAAACCTGAGAAGGATGGCGCAGATAACGGCTAACCGTCATTTTGGTGACACCAACTTGGTCGGCGACATCCTGAAGTACCGGTCTTTTCTTCTTTATCATCCGTTGATATCCATTAAGAGAAAAATTTTCCGGAGTCTAACAAAAAAGTAATTAGTGGAATATATATCCGACATCCGGCAGGTACAGGCAATGAATTGGACCATTAATAATGATAGGAAACAGTGAATATTTTCACGATTAGACAAGAAAGTAAGCAGAAAAAATCAGGGTAATGTGAGATTACCCTGATAATGGGCATTATACCGGCGGCAGATCAAACAGTAGAATTTCACTGTCTTCGCCAGCGTGGATAGAGAGTGCGGTTTCATCCTTGATGGCCAACGCATCACTGGTGGTCGCCTGATGACCGTTAATTTCAATCGTACCGCGTACCACCTGAATCCAGATCTGGCGTCCCGCCTGAATCTGATAGACAGACTGTTCCTGTGATTTTAGTGGCCAACGCCACAGCGTCATATCCTGGAAAATTTTAAGGGAACCATCACGAGCATCTGGCGACAGCACTAACTGTCGCCCCTGTGGAGCATCAAAACGCCGCTGTTCATAGCGCGGTGTCAGACCGGTTTTTTCCGGAATAATCCAGATCTGGTACAGATGCAGCAACGTATCCTGACTGGCGTTATATTCCGAATGACGGATGCCGGTACCGGCGCTCATAATCTGGAATTCGCCAGTGTGAATCTGTTCTTTGTTACCCATGCTATCCTGATGCTCAACCGTTCCTTCCAGCACATAGGTCAGAATTTCCATATCCCGGTGAGGATGGGTGCCAAAACCCTGTCCGGCATCAATCCGATCTTCATTGATCACTCTCAGTGCGGAAAATCCCATAAAGTCAGGGTCGTAATAATCCGCAAACGAAAAGGTGTGCCAGCTATCCAACCAGCCGTGATTGGCATGTCCACGTTGATGGGCTTTGCGTAAATAAATCATGATCCGTTCCTCCCGATGTTTGTTTTAGTCTAGCGGCAGGAAGAGAATAAGAAAGCGTAAAAAACTCAACGCTCTGTTCAAAAAATACGAACAGGAAATTTTAGGAAACGTAAATTCCAAAAAATAAAGAAGCAAAAAAAAAAGCCAGCACTTGGCTGGCTAAAAAAGACTGGAAGCAATGTGAGCAATGTCGTGCCTTCACAGTAAAACCGCGATGTGTCGCAAGGACATTATCATCAGGCTTTCCCGGAACGCGCACTAATAATAATCATTATCATTCGCATCTGTAAAGCATTTTTTTTACTCACTCTGAATTTACACGACGGACTCCGGTGCCAACGCCCTCGCCAGCAAACTAAACGGATGTTCACAGGCTTTACTGGTCGACATCTCTATCTGCCATTTACAGGTTTCACAGTCGGTAATCACCAAATCGGCCCCACTCTCTTCTATCTGGCGAAATAACGACGCGCCAATGCCCTGCGCCGTGGTGTAATTTTCCTTCTTGAAACCATAGGTGCCGGCGATGCCGCAGCACTGGGAATCAAGCACGATCAGTTCAAGATCAGGGATGCGCCGTAACAGCTCCAGCGTATAGGCGGTCCAGCCCATTCGCTCCAGATGACATGGCGTATGATAGACCACTCGCAACGGTAAACTACGCAATGGTAGTTCACGCCCCTGGTCCAGCAACCGGTAAACATAGCGGGTTGCCAGTTCAATACCATCACGCACTTGATGATTATCGATACCTAACAGATGTGGATATTCATCCCGCAGCGTAAAAGTACAGCTTGAGGAGGTTGCCACTACTGGAATTGAGCGGGTATTAATGGCTTCATCCAGAGATGTCAGATTAATGTTGGCTTGTTTGCGCGCCTGATCGAGAAAACCATTGGCAATCAACGCCACACCGCAGCATTTTTCTTTCGTCAGCAGTTGTACGCCAATCCCCATGGCGTTGAAAATGCGGATGAGATCCTTACCTAACTGAGGATGGTTGTAATTAACGTAACAACCGTGGAAATAGGCGACCTGCTCACTGTACTGACGCTGCGTCTCTGCCTGTTGACGATACCACCGACGGAACGTGCCAAAAGAGTACTTCGGTAACTGGCGGCGATGGTCGATCTTCAGCACTTTATCCAGCAACTGACGCACCGGTTTCAGCGCAGTAGCGGTATTTACCAGTGGGGCAAAGGGAGTAGCAAGACTACCCATCACGTCGGTATGGCTCAGGATGGCATCACGCAGCGTTGGCTTATGCTCGCTGTAACTGGCTTTGGCGCGCTGAATAATGTCGCCGATTTTCACTTCCGACGGGCAAGCAACTTCGCAACGCTTACAGTTGGTGCAGTATTTCAGCGCTTCGTCATATAGCGCCGGATCCTTGCGACGCAAACGTTCGCCATCCGGCCCAGCCTGCTTTGGTCCCGGATAAAGTGGATTAACCCGTGAGACCGGACAATACGTGGTGCAAACGGTGCATTTGATGCAATTCTCAAAACTGTTATCCGTCAGGCTCATTGCTTATCCTCCATCAGCACGGCATCGGCGACATATAAGGCGCTAAGTATTGATACTCCCGCACCGCACCCTTGCTGTAATGGATCAAATCCCTGTAGAACCGCGCCGATGGCATACAGGTTAGGTTGAGTCTGTCCCTTGATGTAGGGATGAAGTTGGTTGTCAGTAATGACACCAAATTGCAGATACGGCTGAACCGCAAAGACATTCGACTGGCTCCAGTCTTCGCGTTGGGCATGGAAATAAACATCCAGCCCGAACACCGGCTCGGAAACCTGGTCAAATTCCGCCACCAGCCCGTTACTGAAAAAGCTACCGCTGGCCAGTACGACCCGTCGGGCATGCAGTGGAATATCACCGTGATTATGGGTATAAATCGCCACATCCTGCGGCAGTTGTACCGAACCCAATACTCGGTCACCGGGCATGAACATCCCCCCCAACAGGCGAAAACGGCTCAGCAGCGCATGATATAAACGCAGTCCTAACAGTGATGGAGGTAATGTTGGCAGTAGCCCGACCGGTTTACCCAACGCTCTACGCAGTTGCTCCAGCGGTGCAGAGGATTCCAGGCCGACGCAAGCAGGCAGGATAACGGCATCATTGTCATGCGAGAGCCGCATCAACTCTTCTGTTAGCCCCACCAGACTTGCTGGCTGGTCCAGCACACGAGCAAGGTTTACCGCTCGAAACTCACTGGGGTTTTGTCGCAGCCGATCCAGAACCGGTAATTTCAGATCGCCGCTGTGAGCGGCGATGCCTTGTGCCTGTAGCTCGCCAGCAACCATGCGAGACTGAAAATCAAGAAACCCGTCAATTCCCGCCACTAGTGGATTACGCCATTCTGGTGTCCCCGCCAAACCACGCGTAACGCTATCTGCCGGGCTTAACCAGCATGGGCGCCATTTTCCCAATGGTGTCATGCGCTGATGGTTGTCCGAACCTTCACCTCGCAACCATAAACCGCTGCGTGACAGCAATGCTTCTGCCTCGGGAATCAATTGCGTTACGCAGGACTTTCCCATCAACGTGTAAGGATGCTGTGGCGCCTGTTCAGCTAACGCGGCCAACGCATCGACGGGTTGCATGACAGCAGTACCGTCCGGCAAAGCTGACAGTAGATCCAGAGAACCAGAGGAGAAATGCAATGCACTCTGTCCGGCACTGACGATGGCACATCGTTTCCCCTGCTCCTGTAAACGGATACCGCAGGTTAATCCCGCCAGGCCACCACCGATAATTACCACGTCATAGCGCATCACTGTTCTCCTGACAATCACTGGCGGTCAAGCCGCATAATCCTTGATAAACCCAACTGGTAAATTCGCTTTCCCGCAGGGTATTACCCCAGGCAACCGGACGAACGCCTTTCCAACGCTCATTTAAAAACTGACTGAGTTGGGCTACCGATTGCTGTGGTGTGGATTGTCCCAGTTTGCACAACAGCTCCGCGGCGCGGCAGGCACACAATTCACCCTGACAGGTTCCCATCCCCACCCGTGTGCGGCGACGCAAGTCGATCAGGTTATTGACCTGTAGCGACTCCACTGCATAGCGCACTTCTCCCGCCGTTACCGCTTCGCACTCACAGACCAGACTGCTATCAACACGATCGCCGCTGACCACTTGTTCAGCGCGCCGTCCGTGACGATAAATCGCCGAACCACGCAAAGGAGCGGAGAGCGATGAGGCGGCCATCGGTTTATCGGATACCACCGCTTCGGAACCCGGCAATGGGCGGGAGGCGGTAGTACAGGCCACGGAGTGATTCAACTTTTCACAGACTTTATCCGTGACCCGCTCGGCCATCAGCCGGTACGTCATCAGCTTGCCGCCAGTGATGGTGATAAAACCTTCCAGCCCGTCGCGACTGGCGTGATCGAGCAGAACGATGCCGCGACTCACACTGCGACCGGTAGGGTCGTTGTCATTGGCCACCAGCGGACGAACGCCAGCATAAGCACGCAGAATTCGGGTTTTCGCCAGTTGCGGCGCCAGTTTGCTACCTTCACGCATCAGCGTTTCCACTTCAGCGGGCGTCACGATCATGTTGTCTATCTGATCGTAATCGATATGTGTAGATGTCGTACCAATCAAGGAAATGGTGTCACCGGGTACCAGGATGTCGGCATCCGCTGGTTTGCGGCAGCGGTTGATCACCATATTGTTGATGCGATGACCAAGGATTAACAGCGCCCCTTTCGCCGGGAACATACGTACCCGTAAGTCAGCATATTCCGCAATGTGCTGTCCCCAAATACCAGCAGCGTTTACCACCATCCGGGCATGGATTTCTGACTGAATCCCTTTTTTATGGTCGAAAACGCGCACACCGGTGATCCGATCCCCCTGCCGAATCAAGCCGATGACTTCATGGTAGGTCAGGACTTCCGCACCATGTTCACACGCATCAATCATATTTGCCGTCGTCAGGCGAAAAGGATCGATAGTACCGTCCGGCACCCGTACCGCGCCCGTCAATGATGGATTGGCAGCGGGTTCCAGTCTCAGAGCCTCTTTCGGGTCGATAGCCTGGGCATTGATCCCGGCCTGCTGGCAACACGCGATAAACTGCGACTGATACGCCAGATCGTCCTCCGGTAGCGTCAGAAACAGGCCGTCAGTAGGCTCGACACAATGACGGGCAATACGGCGCAGGATACGATTTTCTTCAATACACTCGCGGGAGGATTCTCCGTCCGTCACCGCATAGCGTGAACCACTGTGCAGCAGGCCATGGTTACGACCTGTCGCGCCAGTCGCAATGTCATAACGCTCCAGCAGAAGACAACGTAATCCGCGTAAAGCACAGTCGCGTGCGGTTCCTGCCCCCGTTGCGCCACCACCGATGATAATGACATCCGTTTCACGATAGGACCCGTTGTTTCCCATAACCGCCTCACTTCATCTTGATCATTCCATTATTCATTTGGGCATAAAAACAACCCATAATGTTTGATAAAGAACAAAATCGAGCAATAAACGAAAAATAAAAATCCCAACGTGGTTAATTTTATGACTTATGTCACTTATTGACGAATAAATATCATCTTACTTTTGTTAAATACAGCACAAAATATCACTAATATTCATAAAAGTGTAACAATTGCGCGATAACTCACACCGGAACGCAAGCGTATTCGATACCCTTTATGAGCGTTATAGAACAAACATTAACACTTTACCTCATCAGGGGGATTTTATGCTGAGTATCTTTAAACCAGCAATGCACCGTCCACGCGTCACAGAGGATCAGATAGATCCACACTACCGTCGTCTGCGCTGGCAAATTTTTCTGGGAATCTTTTTTGGTTATGCGGCTTACTATCTGGTAAGAAAAAACTTTACGCTGGCAATGCCCTATCTGATTGAACAGGGTTTTTCCCGTGGCGATCTGGGTTTTGCATTATCCGGTATTTCCATCGCCTACGGTTTTTCCAAATTCATCATGGGCTCGGTATCTGACCGCTCCAACCCACGCGTATTCCTGCCAGCCGGGTTAATTCTGGCCGCTTCGGTAATGCTGTTCATGGGTTTCGTCCCTTGGGCGACCTCCAGCATTATGAGTATGTTTGTCTTGCTGTTTCTGTGCGGTTGGTTCCAGGGCATGGGATGGCCACCGTGCGGACGGACCATGGTGCACTGGTGGTCGCAGAAAGAACGCGGTAGCGTGGTTTCTGTCTGGAACTGCGCCCATAACGTGGGTGGCGGACTTCCGCCGCTGCTGTTTCTGCTGGGGATGTTCTGGTTCAATGACTGGAAAGCGGCGCTGTATATGCCGGCACTGGCGGCTATTTTGTTAGCGCTGTTTGCCTTCTTTATGATGCGGGATACACCGCAGTCCTGTGGTCTGCCACCGATTGAAGAGTATAAAGACGATTACCCGCCAGATTATGACGAAAAAACCGAACAGGAACTGACGGCCAAAGAAATCTTCATGAAGTATATTTTCCCCAACAAGCTGTTGTGGTGCATCGCAATAGCGAACGTATTTGTTTATCTGCTGCGCTACGGCATTCTCGACTGGTCACCGACCTATTTGAAAGAAGTGAAGCACTTCGCACTGGATAAATCGTCCTGGGCCTACTTCATGTACGAATATGCAGGGATTCCCGGTACATTGCTGTGTGGCTGGATGTCGGACAACGTGTTCAAGGGCAACCGCGGCGCAACCGGCGTGTTCTTCATGATGCTGGTCACTATCGCCACCGTTGTATATTGGCTGAACCCAGCCGGCAATCCGGGGATTGACATGGCTTGCATGATCATCATCGGCTTCCTGATTTATGGACCGGTCATGCTGATAGGTCTACATGCACTGGAACTGGCACCGAAAAAAGCCGCCGGTACCGCTGCCGGGTTTACCGGACTGTTTGGCTATCTGGGTGGTTCGGTCGCGGCCAGCGCTATTGTCGGTTATACCGTTGATTTCTTCGGCTGGAACGGAGGATTCATGGTGATGATCGGCGGCAGTGTGCTGGCGATACTATTGCTTTCACTGACCATGATCCAAGAAAGAAAGCATAAAGAAAAAATAGAAAAATTCGCTTAACTCTGTCATTCAGGGTGTTCCCTACCGGGAACGCCCTTAGTATTGCCATCCCTGCACTTATTCGCCCGTTCAACACTTACTTCAGGAACATACGACGCAGATATTTGGGCACTGCATCATCAATATTAGTGCCGATCACTTCTCGATCAGGCAGTAAATCTTTCAGCCGCTGATGGGCGTTTGCCATTATGCACCCCTTGCCCGCCATCGACAGCATTTCATAATCATTCATACCGTCGCCGAACGCGATGCAATCCTTGATAGTAAAACCGATGGTTTTCGCCACCTGTTCCAGCGCATGACCTTTGGAAACACCACCGGCCATCACTTCCAGACAGCTCAATGTGGAAAAACTGACATTGACCCGATCACCCCAGCGCGCGTTGAGCGCATCTTCCAGCGGCAGTAACTTATTGTGATCCTCGCAGGTAAAAAAGACTTTACCCACGCCATCAGTTCCCAACACATCAGGATCAAAAATTTTGTATTTGAACACCGACTCCCGGAAAAAACGCTCCTCTTCCGGACGCGGACGGCTAATAAACCAGTCATCATGACGATAAATATGGGTCATGATATCCGGGCGGTGAAATATCATGCCGTACAGCTCCTGTGCAATGTCACTGTCCAGATTGTGACTGAAGATCAACTCACCGTCCGAATTATGTACACGGGCGCCGTTTGACGTAATCATAAACGCAGTGATCGCCAGATTATCGCGGATTTGCGCCACATCCATATGGTGACGCCCAGTGGCAAAAACAAAATAAGTGCCCCGTTCTGTCAATAATTGGAGTGTTTCTTTGGCATAGGGCGATAGGGTGTGATCGGGGGATAGCAGAGTGCCATCCAGGTCGGAAGCGACAATAGGGTACATAAGGGTAAATCTAACCTCCGCTGGTGCAGGGCGGCTCCGCCGCTCAACAGCATTTAACGATAATATTCAAAATATTCAAAAATCAACCTGAAGGCCTCAGCCCGCATCGTATCTTTTTCAAACAGGATTTCATGGCGAGCGCCGTTAATTACCCGAGGTACACTACCCGCGCTGGGATGTCCGGCCTCAGCTAACGCCTGGCAGAAAACATCCTGACTGTGATTATCCACCACTCGATCTTCTTCTGCCTGCAACAACAGCAATGGTGTGGTGATGTCCACTGCCTGTGACAATAACTGTTCCCCCGCCATTAGCGCCTCTCGCACCCAGTGATACGTTGGCCCTCCGACCCGTAAATCGGGATCATCGGCGTAAAACCGTACACTACGCTGATAACGTTCATAGCTGTGCGTCAAAATATTCACCAGAAATGGAAGCGCCTGCCACTGCCGGGTGCCGATGGCATAGTAGTCCCGCACCGCCGGATGACGTTCCCCCCAGTTCAGAAAACGCCAGGCCAGCCAATGAGGCACGGGCAGGTGAATACCGCACATCGGCGCACAAAGCACTGCCGCATCAAATGCCTGTGGCTGACGCGCCAGAAACTGTGACAGAATGGTGCCGCCCATGGAATGAGATAGCGCAAAACGGCGGACATAGCGTCCAGAGGCAACCTGTTGCTGCCAGAACGTCGCCACGTCATCGACATAATCACCGAACCGCAACACATGGCCACGATGACGGTCTTTCAATAACCGGCCAGAGCGGCCCTGCCCGCGATGATCCATCATCATGACATCATAACCGCACTGAAACAGGTCGTAGGCCACTTCATTATATTTAATGTAGCTCTCTGTCCGGCCAGAGAAGATCACGACCAGATGCTGGTGCGCTGCTGAGGTAAAACGCACAAAGCGGATCGGTACATTGTCGACACCAATAAATTCACCCTCTTCACGCTGCCGCCAGAAGTCCAGCAACGGCCCGGTGGCAAATGCGGCAAACTGCGCTTCCCTTTTCAGTAGACGATCCAGATACTGGCTCATCATTCCCCTCACAATTAACCATCGTGGTCATAAGGCAACTTTGGGAGCTATAGCACAATAATCGGCATTGGCGTATTGTGGCACAAAAAGCGGCAATCAGGGAGCCTTCGCCAATGACCTTCGACTGGTGGTTAACTTACTTTATCACGACACTGGTTCTAAGCCTTTCACCCGGTTCCGGCGCTATCAATACCATGAGTACCGGCATCAGCCACGGCTACCGTGGCGCGTCAGCTTCCATTGCCGGGCTACAGGTTGGACTGATTATTCATATTATGCTCGTGGGCATTGGCCTCGGCGCGCTGCTGTCCCAATCGGTGATGGCGTTTGATGTTTTAAAATGGGTAGGTGCCGCCTATCTGATTTGGCTCGGCATCCAGCAATGGCGCAGTGCCGGAGCGCTTGACCTGAATACGCTGGCTAACACAATGCCACGCCGTAAACTGTTCAAGCGTGCCATACTGGTTAACCTCACCAACCCGAAAAGCATTGTGTTTCTCGCCGCGCTGTTCCCACAATTTATCATTCCGCATCAACCTCAGGCGGCGCAATACCTGGTACTGGGTGTAACCACCGTCGTTGTGGACATTGTGGTAATGATTGGCTATGCCTCGCTGGCGACACGGATTGCCGTATGGCTGAAAGGACCGCGCCAGATGCAGCGTCTGAATCGGATTTTTGGCTCAATGTTTATGCTGGTAGGAACGCTGCTTGCTTCCGCTCACAAGTCGTGAGCACATAATACGCTTCTCTATTGACTCAACCCCAACACCTTGAAAGGAGAGCGATCATCCGTGTCTCATTGCGACTAGTTATCCTCGTCGTCAAGATGATCGCCAATTAATGTCATGAATGGCATGCCAAAACGCTCCAGTTTACGATGCCCAACGCCATTAATGGTCAGCAGTTCATTGGCCGTTACTGGCATGATTTCTGCCATTTCCAACAACGTGGCGTCACTGAACACCACATACGGCGGAATATTGGCATCATCTGCGATGGATTTTCGCAATTTCCGCAGCTTGGCAAACAGTTTGCGATCATAGTTGCCGCCGTAAGATTTTTGACTGGCGCGCGGCTTCAGGTTAATCATGCGAGGCACCGCCAGTTGCAACGATACTTCGCCCCGCAAGACAGGCCTCGCCGGTTCAGTTAACTGCAATGCCGAATGCTGAGTAATATTTTGGTTGAGCAATCCCAAATGAATAAGCTGTCGCAGAATGCTAACCCATTGCTCTTGCGTCTTATCACGGCCAATGCCATACACCGGCAGTTTGTCATGCCCAAACTCACGGATACGCTGATTATTAGCACCACGCAGAACTTCTGCGATATACCCCATCCCGAAGCGTTGCCCGACACGATAGACACAGGATAACGCCTTTTGTGCATCCACCAACCCATCATAACGTTTGGGAGGATCGAGGCAAATATCGCAGTTGCCACAAGGCTGCTGGCGACCTTCACCAAAGTAGTTAAGCAATACCAGACGGCGACAAGTCTGCGATTCGGCGAATGCGCCCATGGCGTTTAGCTTGTGCCGCTCAATATCCAGTTGCGCCCCCGCCGGTTTCTCTTCCAGACAACGGCGCAACCAGGCCATATCAGCCGGATCATAAAACAACGCGGCTTCGGCTGGCAGACCATCCCGCCCAGCCCGTCCGGTTTCCTGATAATAGGATTCGATATTGCGTGGAATATCGAAGTGCACCACAAACCGCACGTTAGGTTTGTTGATGCCCATACCAAATGCCACCGTCGCCACTACCACCTGCAAGTCGTCACGCAGAAACGCGTCCTGTACCTGCGCCCGACAATTATTATCCAGACCAGCATGATACGCCGCGACACTCAGACCCCGATTCTGCAACCGGGCGCTGATATCTTCCACTTTGGCACGGCTGTTACAGTAAATAATGCCGCTTTTGCCACGCTGACCTTGTACAAACAGCCATAGTTGGTCGAGCGGCTTAAATTTCTCAACCAGTGTATAGCGGATATTGGGCCGGTCAAAACTACTAACATGGATAAGCGGATCCGGTAAATCCAGCAGCCGGATGATATCCCGCCGCGTGGTTTCGTCGGCGGTAGCGGTCAGAGCCACAATCGGTAATGAAGGGAAACGTTGCTTAATCTGGCCCAGTGCCCGATATTCCGGCCGGAAATCATGTCCCCACTGAGAAATACAGTGTGCTTCATCAACCGCAATCAATGAGAGATTCCAGTAAGTGAGATGTTCGAGAAAACTGTCGGTAGTTAGGCGCTCAGGGGCAATGTACAGCAGTTTAATCTGACCATTACGGCAACCTGTCATCACCTCCAGTTGCTGCTCCCTGGTCTGGGTAGAATTGAGGCAGGCGGCAGCTACACCGTAAGCCTGCAGTTGATCCACCTGATCTTTCATCAGAGAAATCAACGGCGACACCACCAGCGTCAAGCCATCCATCACCAATGCGGGAATTTGATAGCACAGGGATTTACCACCGCCAGTGGGCATGATAACCAGACAATCCTGTCCGCCGATAACAGCGTTGATGATCCCTTGTTGACCCGGACGGAATTGCTGGTAGCCGAAGGTCTCGCGCAGTACCTGTACTGCCAGCGCTTCTTTATTCAATACTTCTGCCGTAGACACGCCTTCCCCGACTTTAATAAAGACAAACAGGCGTTATTTTCAGCGCCGTTTGATAAAACTGCAATGATTGTCTGCATGTACTGATCTCGCCGCTCGCGGCTCTTCTCTCTCAGCGAAAGGAAACGGTAATAACTCAGAGCATGTCGTTGAGTATGATCCCGATACCGAAACGTGTCTGACGATAATTGTAGTCAATTAACGACTCGCCATACCCACTAAATACCTTGGTATAGAAGCGGACATGTTTGGTAAGCGGATAACTCCAACTCACGTCACCCCCCCCATAGCCACTGTTCCAGTTATAGCGACCTTCCGCACTGAAAATGCTATCACCCCAGACATAACCAATTCGCAAACGATAATGTCCCATATAGTGAATGATATTCGGGTTGTCATCATCGCTGTCAGTAAGACGGATCCAGGGTTTCACCTCCACCTGCCAGTTATTATGTTGAGCCATCAGTCGGGCATATACCCGATTCCAACTGCGTGAGGTGGGATCTGCGCGACCATTAGACTGATGATTTACCCCAAATTCCACATCCCGTAGTGTCCAGCCGGCAAAAGTGTCATCCACTGCCCAGCCTAAAAACAGTTGCGGCTCATAATTGGTTTCCCGAAACGGCGTCGACTCGCTTTTATTGGACATCTGCCACCAGGAGCGCTGTGTATAGGAAGCACCCAGCAGAGAATTATCCCCCGCAATACCGCGCCACAACGGAAAACCAAGACTAATCTGGAAGTTCACTTCGTCTTTGCGAGCATGATTGGCCCACTTATAGCTTTGAATAGACTGTTTATTGATATCGCTGGTGTATGTATAAAGCGCGTAATTACTTTCATAAGGATAAAGAACGAAAGGACTATCATGTTCCTGTAGCAGGCCAGCAATAATACTACCGCGGACCGCGGGATCATCATGAATCTTCTGTACTTTTGCTTCCTCCGCCTGGGCATTTGCTGCCAGCAGTAGCCCCATCACAATCCCCATTCGTTTACGCATGGGTGTTTTCCCCCGACTGATAATGATGATATCCCGTAAATTCAGAGCGATATTGTACACAGATAAACCGTCGGTGAATCACTATCCTGCCAGTTATTAGCTTTTTCCGGAAAGCGACAAAATGCACCACAAAACAAACAAATAATTAACTTTTTGTTATCATTATTCTCTGACCTCAACCTATTATTTATTCATGCCAACAAAACCACAGGAAAAACATCATGCCAGATGTGTTGTTAAGTCAGGATATTGTTCGCCAGCGTGTCAGTGATATCTTTATTTATCAAATGCCTTTCAATCAGGCACTGGGACTAGAGTTGCTTGAGTTTGCCCAGGATCACGCCACACTCACTTTCGCCCGTCAGGACAAAATGATAGGCAACGTTTTGCAGCAAATCTTGCATGGCGGCGTGATTGCTGCCGGGCTGGATGTTGCGGCCGGGCTGGTATGCGTGGGGAATACCCTGCTGCGCCATGAAACCATCAATGAAGCGGAATTTCATCACCGCTTGTCGCGCATGGGCACGATTGACATGCGTGTGGATTATCTGCGTCCTGGTCGTGGTGAGCGCTTCATCATTACCAGTCACTTACTGCGTGGAGGCAATAAAATTGCGGTTGCACGCGCTGAACTCCACAATGAGCAACAGTTACATATCGCTAGCGCCACTGCGACGTATATTGTTGGCTAGTAGCGATCCCGCCGTTACATGCGATGGCATCGGATAAGATACCGCTGGGTATGTTGCGATGGAAAAAGACCGTTTTTTGCGTAAAATCACGGTTTACTCGCTTTTATACCGAGCCATCATTCATGGAAGTACAACAAACCCGTCAGGGGATCCTCTTCGCGCTTGGCGCCTATCTTATCTGGGGCATTGCTCCAGTCTACTTCAAATTACTTATACAGGTTCCGGCAACGGAGATACTAGCGCACCGTATCATCTGGTCTTTTTTCTTTATGATCATCCTGCTGAGTATCAGCCTTAAATGGCGTCAGGTGCGGCATGCCTGCCAAAAACCCAGGCAACTGTTGTTACTGGCGGTCACTGCCATGCTGGTAGGGAGTAACTGGCTGGTTTATATCTGGTCGGTCAATCACAATCATATGCTGGAAGCCAGTCTGGGTTATTTTATCAATCCATTGGTGAATATCATGCTGGGAATGCTGTTTTTGCGGGAACGTTTCCGCCCCATGCAATGGCTGGCAGTCGCACTGGCGGTGTGTGGAATACTGGTGCAACTCTGGCAATTCGGATCATTGCCAGTAATTGCCCTGGCTCTGGCTTTCAGTTTTGGGTTTTATGGTCTGCTGCGTAAGAAGATCGGTATTGATGGACAAACGGGGATGTTGATTGAAACGCTGTGGCTATTGCCCGCTGCCTTCATTTACCTGTTTATGATCGCGGATTCACCGAGCAGCCACCTGATGCAAAATCCACTATCACTGAATTTGTTGTTAGCCCTCTCCGGGATCATCACCACCGTTCCCTTGTTATTTTTCACCGCAGCGGCGATGCGTCTGCGTCTGTCTACACTAGGTTTTTTCCAATATATCGGCCCGACCATGACACTGCTTCTTGCCGTCATGGTTTACGGTGAAACCATGACTCGCGACAAGTTGCTCACCTTCGCCTTTATCTGGACAGCGTTGGCCATTTTCATCCTCGACGCACTCTATACCCAGCGTAAGTTACGTCGCGTGCGGGACCGCGTGGCGTGAGATATAACGCGACATTATCGGACTGAAAATCAGGGTGGAAAACAGACGCAGCGTTTGCATGGCGATCACGAAAGCCATATCCACCCGGCTTCCCGCGGCAATAATCGCGATAGAATCCAGCCCACCGGGACTGGTTGCCAGATAAGCTGTCAGCATATCCACTGGTAATAGACGAGTCAGCATAAACGCCATCCCCCCACACAGCAGCATTAACATCACTATCGAGATCATCATTTGCGGCAGAGTGCGTAATGCCAGCCGGAAGATTGGGCGGGTAAAACAGAGGCCGACACTCCAGCCAATAAACGAATACGCTAATGCCAACAGCCACTCGGGTGTCTGCAATGTCAGCGTACCGGTCGAATGCAATATTGAACCGACAATCATCGGGCCCAACAACTGACCAGAAGGGATCCGCAGCCGGCGGGCGACCCAGGCGCAACTGAAGGCCATACACAGTGTGGCAGGGAAACGCCAGTCAAGGGCCGGGAACCAGAGCGTCATGGCATGGTTACCTGCCGAACTATCCCCCAGGCTAAAACGGGCGACAAATGCCGCCGACGCCGTCACCATCAGTACGCGCAAATACTGCATAAACGCCACCAGACGTACATCTGCCCCGAATTCACCGGCCATGGCAACCATGGCGGAAGCACCGCCCGGTGACGCGCCCCAGGTTCCCGTCGTACCGGGCAGTTCGCTATAACGCATCAGACACCATCCGGACAAGCCGCTGATGACCAATGTCGCCAATAGAGTAAACAGTACCAGCGGCCACTCATTCAATAATGGACGCAGAATGGACAAAGAGAGGCTTTGCGCTACCAGACACCCAAGTACGGCGTTACTGGCGTAAAAAAAAGGGCGGGGAATCCGAATGGTGGAGCCATTTAATCCCATCACAACGCCCACCAGCATCGGCCCCAGCAACAACGCTGCCGGCACATGATAAATTTGTAAACCGAATCCCAGAATCAGCGATACCGATAGCAGTATGCCCCATTGCAGTGGCACGGGGGTTTTCTCCATGCGCATTACCCATGACAAAAATAAGACAGTGATTTCATTCTAAACGGATAGCCTGTTCCAGGACATGAAAATCCAGCTTAAACGCAGTACAAAACGGATAAAAAATGAAATCGCCAGGGTAGGCACGGGAATGAAGTATTTCGACAGAAACGCCATTCCCGTAGTCAAGCAGACGAGTCAGGAATGACGTACGCTGCTGAAGGTATACGCCACAGTCACAACCAGTTGCGACGTTTAAAATAGAGGTAGGGAGCCAGACCCGCCAGTAACATCAGCGCCAGCGCTCCTGGATAACCAAATGACCACTCCAGTTCCGGCATAAATTTAAAGTTCATCCCATAGCTGGATGCCACTAACGTCGGTGGCAAGAAGACCACAGACACCACGGAGAAAATTTTAATAATACGGTTCTGCTCAATATTGATGAAGCCCATCGCCGCCTGCATCAGGAAGTTCACCTTCTGGAACAGGGATTCGTTATGCGGCAAAAGTGATTCGATGTCCCTCAAGATTTCACGTGCCTGTTCCAACTGACCACTAGGTAACCGGGCCTTGCGCACCAGAAAGTTCAGCGCCCGTTGAGTATCCATCAGACATAGGCGAACTTTCCAACCGATATCTTCCAATTCCGCCAGTGTAGAAAGCGCATCATCATACTCGTCGCCCTGGTGGCCATCCATGATGACCCGGCTTAGTGCCTCCAGATCACTGTAGATGTTCTCAATTTCGTCCGCCAACTGTTCAATTTTGGTTTCAAACAGATCAAGCAGCAGTTCATAAGCATTCCCATCGACCAATATCTGACTGCGGGCTCGCATACGATAGAGACGAAACGCAGGCAACTCGCGCTCACGCAGCGTGAATAAGCGACCATCACGAATAGTAAAAGCGACCGTAGAGTTTCCCGCATGATCGTCAGCATCTTCATAGAAGAAGAAGGAGTGAATATGCAAGCCATCTTCATCTTCAAAAAAACGGGCCGATGCCTCGATGTCTTCCAGTTCTGGCCGGGTTGCCAGACTTTGCCCCAATTGGTTTTGTACTTGTTCTCGCTCGTCATCCTCAGGCTCAACCAAATCAACCCAGAGTGATAAGGTGAGATCGTCGGCGTCATCCAGTTCCAGACGAGATAAATGGCAGTTTTCCAGTTTAAATGCGCTCAGCATAGGCCAGCTCCCTAAACGTAACAGAGATGGACAAAACGCGATTGAAACACAGAAACAGGGGTGAAAGGTCACCATCAGGTTTCAGACCGTTCGACGGTTCTGACTCGACGCGACACAGATGATATCGCTGACAACCACTAAGGCTATCAGCATACAGCGGAGGATAGCCTTAGTGGTTGTACCTAATCAGTAGGTTATTGAGCCAGCATCGACTGGGTGTGTCCAAGGCGTGGGTCCTCCGGAAATAATGATGGGCGCATGTTACGCCGAGATGAAAAAGGCTGTCAACACGCAGAAAGGTTATTAACGCAACAATATCTTGGCCGGTGCTCCACCTCCGGTCATGAACACCGTTGGCAACCATTTCACACGGCTGAAAGACACGAACCAACTCATCTGGGCGGATCAGTAAATGCCGGGGAAAACCGTTGCTACACAATGTCCATTGCCGGCCATACTCAGGCCCGGAGGGAGAGAGATAAAACCCCGGGAAGATCTTACTTCCACCGTTACCCGCTCTCTCACTACCCGAACTGACTGACACTATTCCATGTCGGGTACAGGCCTGTTACATCGCGTCCAAACGAGCATAAGCGGCGACCAGCCATTTGATGCCTTGCCCTGGAAACGCCACCTGAATCCGGCAATGTTCGCCGCTTCCTTCCAGATTGACGATAGTCCCTTCACCGAATTTGGCATGACGCACACGCTGCCCCAATGTGAAGCCGCTGTCACTCTGACTGACCGGGGTTCCCAGTCGCTGATGGTTGACCGGGCGCGACACACTGGCTCGTAACCGCACCTCCTCCACACACTCCGCTGGCAGTTCACCAACAAAACGCGATGGGCGGTGATACACTTCTTTCCCGTATAAACGCCGGGTTTCCGCATAAGTGAGGGTCAACTTCTGCATGGCACGAGTCACACCGACATATGCCAGGCGTCGTTCTTCCTCAAGACGTCCACCTTCATCCAGCGACATCTGGCTGGGGAACATACCCTCTTCCATGCCAACAATGAATACCTGCGGAAACTCCAGACCTTTGGCGGAATGCAACGTCATAAGCTGCACTGCATCCTGGTGCGCATCAGCTTGTCCATCACCCGCTTCCAGTGCCGCATGTGAAAGAAATGCCTGTAACGGCATCAAATCCTGATCTTCTTCCTGATAGCTGAATTGGCGCGTTGCTGTCACCAGCTCTTCCAGGTTTTCTACCCGCGCCTGACCCTTCTCACCTTTTTCCTGCTCATACATATTCCACAATCCGGAATCCTTGATGGCCCGGTCTGTCTGAACATGCAATGGTAATTCGGCTGTTTCATAGGCCAGCGCATCCACCAACTCCAGAAAACGCTGTAATGCAGAAGCCGCGCGGCCCGCCAAGGCTTTCTCTTGCAACAGAACACGACTAGCCTGCCACATTGTGATCTGACGGTCACGCGCCGTATGACGCACCACATCCAGCGTACGGTCGCCAATGCCACGTGTCGGCGTATTCACTACACGCTCAAAGGCGGAGTCATCATTACGGTTGGCAATCAAACGCAGATAAGACAACGCGTCCTTGATTTCCTGTCGTTCAAAAAAGCGCATACCACCATAAATACGGTAAGGCAGATTCTGTTGAATCAACGCCTCTTCCAGTACACGTGACTGGGCATTACTACGGTAAAGAATGGCATTCTCGGTTAACGAACCGCCGGCTTCCTGCCACACTTTGATGCGATTAACCACAAACCGGGCTTCATCTAGTTCGTTAAACGCGCAATAGAGGGAGATCAGTTCCCCCTCGACACCGTCAGTCCACAAGTTTTTCCCCAGACGATCACCGTTATGGGCGATTAACGCGTTCGCTGCATTGAGGATGTTGCTGGTAGAGCGGTAATTCTGCTCCAGACGAATAGTTTCAACATTGGGAAAGTCGCGCAGGAAATGCTGGATGTTTTCGACCTGAGCGCCTCGCCAGCCATAAATGGACTGATCATCATCACCAACAATCATCACATTGGCGCTATCGCCCGCCAGCAGACGGATCCAAGCGTACTGAATACTATTGGTATCCTGAAACTCATCCACCAGAATATTGTGAAAACGCTCGCGATAATGCTGCAAAATATGTGGCTTGTTCAGCCATAGTTCGTGGGCCCGTAACAACAGTTCGGCGAAATCTACCAGACCGGCGCGATCGCACGCTTCCTGATAAGCCTGGTAAATTCGCTGCCAGGTTTGCTCTACCGGGTTGCCATAGCTTTCGATGTGCTGAGGACGCAGCCCCTCATCCTTTTTCCCGTTGATGTACCACATGGCCTGCCGTGGCGGCCACTGTTTCTCATCCAGGTTCAGCGCTTTGATCAAACGCTTGAGCAAACGCAGTTGATCTTCACTATCGAGGATCTGAAAGTCCTGCGGCAAATTGGCATCCAGATGATGAGCCCGTAACAAGCGATGCGCCAAACCATGAAAAGTGCCGATCCACATCCCACCTTGACTGGTGCCGATAAGCTGATCAATACGGTGGCGCATCTCGGCCGCCGCTTTGTTGGTAAAGGTGACGGCCAGAATGGAGTATGGTGAGCTGTTTTCTACCGTCAGGAGCCAGGCGATACGGTGTACCAGGACTCGTGTTTTACCACTGCCCGCGCCAGCCAGCACCAGCACATTATGGCGCGGAGCAGCTACCGCATCGCGTTGTTTATTATTCAAACTATCAAGCAGGTCAGAGACGTCCATAGCACCGTTATCCATTGGCGGAAAAACGTATAATCACAAAGGATACACATTTTACTGGTTATTTATACAGCACAATAAAAAGAATTATAGCAATGCTGTCAGCGATTCCAACCGGGAAATTTCAATATGTGGCAATAACCGGGTGTCATCGATATGCATCAGATTTCCTTCACGCAAGTTAACCCAGCAAGCTTGCATCCCACAGCGCACAGCGCCCGCTACGTCAGTCGTCAGATCATCGCCGACATGCAGCAGTTGTTTTACAGGGAGGTTCAGTTTTTCCGCTGCCAGGTGGTACATGTCGCTGAAAGGTTTTGCACGACCGTTCGGGCCGGCTCGCAAAATAAACTGAAAGTAATCACCCAGCCCGCAGGCATACGGATCGGCGTTACCGTTGGTAATGGCAACTAATGGACAGTGTTCGGCCAGTGCGCCAAGTGTGTCATGGGTTGACTGCGGAACGGTAATACGACTACGCCAATAAGCAAAGTTCTCCATCGCGACATTCGCACCTGCCGAGGCTTCCGCTTCACTGACGCCGTGACGGATGAGCGCCAACTGCACCGCACGCCAGCGCCATAGAGTGACATCGTGGTAAATTTCCGGCTCCTGGGCGCGAAGCTCTGCGCGTAAACGCTGAAAATCAACAGCCTGCATATACTTCAACACGGGATAGTGTCCTTGCAGGAAACGGATGGATTCCTGCTCGGTACGTCGTATCACATCATGGTTATCATACAGTGTGTCATCCAGATCAAAGGTGATGGCTGAAATTGCAGTCAGCGGGCGGTAGAAATGCATCAACCCTTTCCTCGTTTGGCGCGTGGGTGCGCGGCATCATACACTGATGCCAAATGCTGGAAATCCAGGTGGGTATAAATCTGGGTGGTAGAGAGGTTGGCATGCCCCAATAGCTCCTGCACCGCACGCAGGTCACCGCTGGACTCCAGCATATGGGTGGCAAAAGAGTGGCGCAGTTTATGTGGATTAACGTGGCTGTTGACTCCCTGCTTCACCCCCCACTCCGCAAAACGTTTCTGTACATTACGCATGGAAATGCGTTTCCCAAGGCTGGAAACAAACACCGCATCATCCTGCGGATCATAAATCTCACGCAGTTCCAGCCAGCGACGCAGCCAGGCGACGGCCGTCGCGCCAATGGGCAATCTACGCTCTTTACTGCCCTTACCCATCACCCACACTTCGCCGCTGTCCAGCTCCACGTGCTGGCAATCCATGCCGACCAATTCGGCCAGACGCAACCCGGCGCCATACATCACTTCCAGCATTGTCCGATCACGCACAGCCAGTGGATCATTCAGGTTAATGTCCAGCAGACGGTTCACTTCGTCTACATCCATATTTTTGGGAAGGTGGTGCCCGGCCCTTGGGGTGGAAACCCCTTTGGCCGGGTTTGCGCCCAGCTCCCCCCGGCTCACCAGCCAGTCAAGAAAACTGCGCAGCGCGGAAAGGCGTAATGCCAGACTGGAAGACTGTAATCCGTCACGTTTACTGCGCGTCACCACCGAGCGTACGCCTGCGGCATCGAGGTTCTGCCATGCCGTTATCCCAACAGCAGACAATATCTCCGTTATCACCTGTAACTGATGCGCATAACTACTCTGCGTCAACGGACTCAATTGCCGTTCAACCTTGAGGTAACGCAAAAAAGCATTTGTTTGTATCAGTAACGGCGATACGGCTTGATTCATAAACGTTCAACCCAGCGTTGCAGCAGCACGGGGAGCGTTGATGACAGATGCTGTAACAGCACGGTTCCCATCCCTTTCTGATAATGATGACTGTCACGACTACTGAAAAGCAGCAGGCCCAAATCACCATTAGGGCCCATTAATGACAAGGCAACCGAACCAACCTGTTTGGCTTCAGGCAACAGAAGCAGCAGTTCTGGTCCGTTCAACGTACCTAAATAATGATTCCCGTTGCCAAAGCGTTGAATACGCAGTGACTCGAACAATGTGCGATTAAGCGCCAGATGAGTAAAATCAGAAGGAGCACCAACGTGCCATTTATCACTGAACAGCCGTACCGATGCTCCCAGCAAACCCAGCGTTCGCGCCCAGCGACGTAAACGCTCCAGAAAGTCCTGTAGACTGTCCGCCGCGGACAGTTCCATATTTACTTGAAGCAACTGGTTAAACAACGCCTCATTCGAAGTAGCCTGCTCCATCAGAAGGGTGATTTCTTCTTCCAGTTTATCTATATGGTTACGCTGGCGTGCCAACTGCCACTCAACCAGCGACACGCTGCCCCGCACCGGATGAGGAATTCTCATCTGTTCGATCTGACGTGAATTACGGATAAAAAAGTCAGGATTTTGGTGCAAAAACTGCAGAACCATCTCGTCAGTGAGTGAAATCCGGTGTTCCACCTGCTCCTCAACGCTTTTCATAAATGAATGGATCCATCGTAAACGTGCGTAGCTGGCCCGGTCATAAATAACGGCTTACCTGGACCTGCCCAGTTAATATCAAGCTCACCGCCAGTCAATTTAACCTTAACATTGTCGGCCAGCAGCCCTTGCTGAATACCTACCGCAACAGCCCCACAGGCTCCACTACCGCAAGCTTGAGTTTCTCCCACCCCGCGTTCATAGACACGCAATCGGATAGTGTGGTCATCCACAACCTGCATAAACCCAATGTTGGCGCGTTCCGGAAAACGCTCATGGCTCTCCAGCAGCGGTCCCAACACATCGACCTTCGCAGTATCCACATCATCCACCTGTATCACACAATGGGGATTCCCCATCGAAACTACACCACACAGTACGGTATGTTCTTCTGCTCGCATAATATACGTTTTTTCCGCTTTAACTGCGCGGAAAGGGACCTGCTGCGGCTCAAAATTGGGTTCACCCATATTGACTCGCACCAGTTCATCATCCGTAACGCTCAGAATCATACGCCCAGTCTGGGTGCTGACACTGATATCTCGTTTGTTGGTTAATCCCTTAAGACGCACAAATCGGGCAAAACAACGGGCACCATTACCACACTGAGTCACTTCACTACCATCTGCATTGAAAATACGGTAATGAAAATCCAGTTCAGGATCGTAAGGTGGCTCAACCACCAGCAGTTGATCAAAGCCAACACCACAATGCCGATCCGACAAACGTCGAATCAACTCAGGTGAAAAATAGACATTCTGCGTAACGGCATCAACAACCATAAAGTCATTGCCCAAACCGTGCATTTTGGCGAACTGCATTATCCTGACTCCGCTGACTTAACCGGACGCGGTAAACACACTATCGTGACCTGTTATAAAATGATGGTAGACCAATCGCAATATCACCATTATTGCTGGACAGGTGATTGTTGCGGTGTTTTTGTTATATGTTGCTGCTGCGTGGTCTTCGCAGGCGCAGGAGCTTTCGATTTCTCCGGCGGAAAATAAAGCGGCCCCTTCAGGCCACAACCAGCCAGTGCCAGTACAGTTAATGCCAGGCACACATGGCGAAATAGATTTATCATAACGTTAAAACCTGTCACTCATCGATGTATGCTCTCTATAATCGCAGGTGGATCATGAAAATCAATAGGAATCGAATATGAACGATAGCGAGTTTCATCAATTAGCCGACACACTGATGCGTCAATTGGAGGAAACACTGGACCAATTTGATGGCGATGCCGATATCGATTATGAAACTAACGGCGGGGTGATGACACTGAGTTTTGAAAACGGCAGCAAAATTGTGATCAACCGGCAGGAACCACTGCATCAAATCTGGCTGGCCACCAAAGGCGGCGGCTACCATTTTGATTATCTCGATCAAAAATGGATTTGTAATCGCAATGGTGATGAATTTTTGTCACTGCTGAGCAGCGCCTGCTCGACTCAGGCTGGTGAAACCATTCGTTTCAACTGATCGTGCGCTGATGCATATATGTCCGAGCACGGGTAAAGGTCAGCGTTTTCCGCTACGCACTATCCATCGTGATACCTTTTTCGAGCTGAATAACAGACAAAAAACTCAGAGCATTTGTAATCGCTGATTCATGATCAACGCGTTATCTTCCGACGAAGGTGTCACACATAGATGTGTCAATGCACTGCTACGAAACGGAATGACTTGTGTACGGTTATCCAATTGAACAATTTGATAGAACTGAGGCAGGTTAAAATTGATAAAACTGGAACCATAGGTGAAACGATCGTGCGACGACGAGTAGAAACGGCTGACATCGCGCACCAGTTCTTCCTTACTGCCTTCACAGTGGTGGTAGACTTCCACCCGATTGGATTCATCGAGAATATAGATATTAAACCCTTGATTATCTAACTGATCTTCGAAAAAAAACTGGATAATACCTTCACTGGCGACGCCATCAACCACTGGTGGCAGATGGACATGGTTGGTTTCCACCTGGATTGGCAATCCCTGCAATTTATTATTGGAAATGGCGCCATAGAATTCCACGGCGTTCTCCAGTTTCTGCACCGAGACACTTAAACGTTCGAAGAACAGCCCCCAGGTTTGTCCGGCAACCTTCAGCGCCTTGAAGCGACCCGGTTCATGACGGGTGCTGGACAAACGCAGCTCAATACACTCGGAAACCAATTGTTGTACCCGGGTCCGAATCAGTCCACGCAGATGTTGACTGTAACAGAACACTTCCAGCGATTCCGGCAGCGCCGCATCCTGATGCATCTTGCCGAGAATGGTTTTCAGTGAATCCAATACTGATTGCTCACCGCTGAAATGCAAGGTACGCACTTCGTTCCAGGAGTTGCGATACAATAAGTCGATACTCCCCACCAGACACTGCTGCTGCTGGCCAAAGCTGAAAACATCCAACTGGCGGAAATCAAAATGAACCACCTGATTACGGAACGCCGCCGTCGGATCATGTTCCAGATTAACGATAATCGCCAAATGCCGGATTTCACATGGACTATATAGCGCTTTAGGTGTCGGTGCGGGTACACGCAGTGGGAAATGGCTGGAGACATCGGCAACCAGCTCTTGCAATCTATCAATCCCGCACAGCTCACTACCCTTGATATGCAGGCGCGTTGCTGGCGTCAGCAGACCATTAAAGTAAGCCCAGGCCACCAGTTTATTCAGGTAACGGTTATATTCCAGCGGCTGATGGCTGACGATGGCATCCATGGAAGGAGCCTGATTGTACAGATACCAACCAGAACGATTGGCACGTCCTGGCGGCACAAAAATGAAGGTCAGATTAACTTCTGACAGATCCGGCGAGATTTGTGGATTAACCAATGTCACTTTACCCGGTAATGCCTCAAAAGCGGCATACAGTTTACGGGTTAATACGCCAATATCCTGCGGGCTGGCACTCACACTCAGGTTATTGCGACGGGCAAAACGGATCAAGTTACGATAACTCTGCATCATCGCATCAAGCAGTTCATTATGGGCTTCACGCACCCGTTCGATTTTCCAGTTGGCGCGGTTGTCCAGCATCAGAATGCGTTCTTCGCCCCATCCCCACGCCTGCACCAATTGCAACAGGATTTGGCGACGCCATGCCGTGCAGGCGCGTTCAATGGAGAGTTTTTCACACACTTTGAGATAGAAACAGCGGCGAACCAGATCCAGGCGGGCCGGGTCATCAATGGCTATCAGATACTGGGTGACGCGCTCCAGCATCATGCAATAAGGGTCAAGCCCGAAAGAGACAATCTCACCGTTGTGCAGACGAGTTTTAATCTCGGAGGATAACAACCGGGTATTAGGGTATTCCCAGGAATACGCTTCCAGTAGCAGGGTTTTCAGCACCGCCTTGTAAGGCGAATCGATGCTTTTATATAGTTGCCACAGGCTGGCGCCGAAATACTCTTCGGCAGATAACGTACTCAGTCCACCCAAATCCAGCCATTCGTTGGGTGTCAGTGCGCCTTGCGCATAAAGGGAGAGCACGAATTCATCATAATTGGCTTCCTCGTCCACCGGCACCATATTCCACAGGATACGTTTGCCAGCCATGCGTACAGCAGTACGATAAAACTCATCCAACAACAGAATATGCTGGGTCGAACCGCAATCTTCACCACCGAGATTGCCGCTTTCATTGTGGCGGAAACGGTTTTCATCCATCACAAAAAAGCTGACATCCACACCCTGGGCAGCGGCCCATTTTTCAAGCAGTGAACATTTTTGCTGTAAGTGTTGACGTTCTTCATTGTCGAGCCAGGACTGATGGCATACCCAAATGTCCAGATCCGAACGACAGCTTTGGCCAATAGAGGAGGTACTGCCCATGGAATAAACACCGGTAATAGGCAACTCGCCCCGAGTATCAGGACAAGACAACTCGCCCCATTTCAGTTCTACACTGTCGAGATAGTGTTGTTGTTTTTCATCAGGCGTGAACATGCAGATACCGTGCGGAACCTTACCTTCAAGATAACCCGGCATCAGAGGATGATGATGATGTAATAAAACTGGCAGAAGACTGTAAACCTGCTGAAAAACGGGTTTCATCGCTCCAAGAGCACGATCAACACGTAGTTGGTTAATCGCATCCAGTCTCTGCTTCAGTGTCTCGATGTAGAAGTACAAGACGTTTCGCCTGCTTATCCCAGTGCCTACAAAAAATACCGTTATTCCGCTTCTGCCACTGAAGGTGTATTGGAAGAATGTCTGACAGATTATTGCTGGAAACGTGATCAATCTAACACCTTGCTGAAAGGGCGTAAAGAAAGTAAAGAAAGTTAGACGCGCTTATTGCTGCTTCGCCTGTGACTACATTCTCGCCTTTTCTTGTTACCTTATCACCAGCAGGGGCATCCTCCCATTTCCGTCTTTTCATCCTTAATTGCAGATGCCAGGCAACTGACACCAGCGCGCCATCAATGGTACGATGGCTAAAAATGCTAAAAACGGTATCAAGCATGTTAGACAATATTCTCAGAATCGCCACCCGACAGAGCCCACTCGCCCTATGGCAAGCTCAGTATGTCCAACATCGGCTACAGGCATACCATCCCGGTTTACGCGTAGATCTGGTGCCAATGATCACCCGCGGTGATGTTCTGCTGGATACACCGCTGGCAAAAGTTGGTGGTAAAGGTTTGTTCGTCAAAGAGTTAGAATTGGCTCTGATGGAAAAACGCGCAGATATCGCCGTACACTCCATGAAAGATGTTCCTATTGAATTTCCTCAAGGCCTGGGTCTGGTCACGATCTGTGAACGCGAAGATCCCCGTGACGCCTTTGTTTCCAATCACTATTCTGGTCTGACGGATTTACCCGCTGGAAGCTGCGTCGGGACGTCTAGCCTGCGCCGGCAATGTCAGTTGCGGGCGCAGCGCCCCGATCTGACCATCCGTGATTTACGTGGCAACGTCGGCACACGGCTGGCGAAGCTTGATAGTGGCGAATATGACGCCATTATTCTGGCCGTCGCTGGTCTGAAACGTCTGGGGCTGGAAAGTCGCATTCGTTGTGCATTAAGCCCGGAAGAGTCGTTACCCGCGGTTGGGCAAGGTGCCGTTGGTATTGAATGTCGGTTGGATGATGAGCATACCCGCATGCTACTGGCACCACTCAATCACACAGAAACGGCGATAAGGGTACAGGCTGAGCGCGCCATGAATACGCGACTGGAAGGAGGCTGTCAGGTTCCTATTGGCAGTTACGCCGAACTGGAAGGTGAGACGCTGTGGCTACGGGCGCTGGTCGGCGCACCGGATGGCAGTTGCATTATCCGGAGTGAACGCCGAGGCAACTTGCAGTATGCAGAACAGATTGGCATCAATCTGGCGGAAGAGTTGTTAGCCCGAGGCGCCAAAACCATTTTACAAGCCGTTTATGGGGACACGCCATCATGACGATTCTGGTTACCCGTCCCTCTCCTGCGGGTGAGCAACTGGTAGCCCGCCTCTGTCTGGCCGGTCTGCCAGCTTATCACAGTCCATTGATTGATTTTTCGCCTGGCCGGGAGTTATCCCAGTTGCCGATCATGCTTGCTGCATTACATCCTGGTGATCTGGTTATTGTCCTTTCCCAGCAGGTAGTGGATCATGCTAATCCGGTGTTAGTCCGTACCGGAACCGGATGGCCTAAAGCGTTAACCTACTATGCCGTGGGGCGCACGACCGGATTATCCCTGCATACCGTTAGCAGCTTGCCCGTGCAATATCCATCGGAACGGGGAACCAGTGAAACCCTGTTGCAACTGCCTTCATTACAGCACGTAGCAGGTAAACGGGCGTTACTGTTGCGCGGTAACGGTGGTAGGGAGCTGCTTGGCAACACACTGCAAGAACGCGGCGCCGACGTCAGTTACTGTGAATGCTACCAGCGTAATCCGGTCGTTTATAACGGTATGGAGCAGAGCCAGCACTGGCAGTCGTTAAACATTAATACGTTGGTAATAACCAGCGGAGAAATGCTGCAACAGCTATATACTTTAGTACCTGATTATTATCGGACATCCTGGCTGCTGTGTTGCCGAGTGATTGTCGTAAGCGAGCGTCTGGCCGATCTGGCCCGAGAGCTTGGCTGGAGTGATATCCGGATCGCCGATAATGCGGATAACGATGCGCTGATGCGCGCACTACAATAACCCTGATCATAGGTATCATTATGACGGAACACATTACCCCCCCGCCCCCTCCGGAAGAGGTTGTCGGACGGGTTGAACCCGTACATCCGCAGAAAGAACAGAAAAAACCGCTGACCCCCGCCCCCAAACGCCACGGTGTGTTTCTGGGTATAACAGCAATCGTTATCGCATTAGGGTTAAGCGGCGGTCTTTACTACTACATGCATCAACAGGCACAACGTCAGTCCGCCAATATTGATCTCCTGCAAACCCAGATCGCCGCCATGCAAAAACAATATCAGCAGGAACAGCAGCAATGGCAGCAGACGCAGGCGCAACAAGGCAAAGCGCAGAGCGCGGCAGAACAGCAGATTGCGACATTAACTCGCCAGTCGGATGAAATGCGGGAAAAACTGGCGACAATCTCCAATGGCGACTCTCAAACCTGGTTATTGGCGCAGGCCGATTTTCTGGTGAAAATGGCAGGCCGCAAGCTCTGGAGTGATAAAGATGTGACGACCGCTGTCGCTTTGCTGAAAAGTGCCGATGTTAGTCTGGCCGACATGCACGATCCAAGCCTGATTGATGTGCGCCGCGCGTTAACGCATGACATCAGTACGCTGGCTGCTGTCAACCAGATTGATTTTGACGGCATCATTCTTAAAGTTAATCAGTTGGCCGATCAGGTAGACAATCTGCGTCTGGCGGATAACGATACCAATGAAGCGCCCATGGACGACAACGACACTGCGGTATCGGCTTCCTTGAGCGAATGGCGACAAAACCTGATCAAAAGCTGGCATAACTTCCTCTCGGATTTCATTACTATCCGTCGTCGTGACAGTACCGCCGAGCCATTGCTGGCGCCGAATCAGGATGTTTACCTGCGTGAAAATATTCGCTCGCGCCTGTTAATCGCTGCCCAGGCCATTCCCCGTCACCAGAACGAAATCTACAAACAGTCGCTGGAAACCGCTGCTGTTTGGGTCCGGGCCTATTTTGATGACAATGATCCCAGTACTAAAGCGTTCCTGGAACAGTTGGATGCACTGAGCAAGCAATCCATTTCGATGGATGTCCCCACCGAACTGGAAAGCCAGGCGCTGCTGGAAAAAGTCATGCAGACCCGAGTCCGTAACCTGCTGGCGCAGCCGTCAGCCACGCCGCAGGAGGGCTGATTATGCTAAAGGTCTTGTTGCTGTTTATCGTGCTTATCGCCGGTATCGTCGTTGGCCCAATGATGGCGGGGCATCAGGGTTATGTATTGATTCAGACCGACAACTATAACGTTGAGACCAGCGTTACCGGCCTGGTGATTATGCTGGTTCTGTTTTTGCTGGCTTTTCTGATCATCGAATGGTTGCTACGCCGGATTTTTCGTACCGGTTCACGTACTCATGGCTGGTTTATCGGACGCAAAAGCAGTCGGGCCCGTAAGCAAACCAAGGCGGCGTTACTTAAACTGGCCGAAGGCGATTATCTACAGGTAGAAAAACTACTGATGCGTAATGCCGATCATGCCGATCAACCGGTGGTAAATTACCTGTTGGCGGCAGAAGCGGCTCAGCAACGTGGCGATGACTTTCGTACCAAACAATATCTGGAGCGTGCAGCAGAAATTGCGGATACCAATCAGCTTCCGGTGGATATCACCCGCGTACGTATCCAGTTGGCTCGCAACGAAGATCATGCTGCCCGTCACGGTATTGATCATCTGCTGGAAGTCGCCCCACGGCACCCGGAAGTGCTGCGGCTAGCGGAACAGGCGTTCCTGCGTACCGGCGCTTACAGCGCGTTGCTGGATATTCTGCCCGCCATGCGCAAAATTCAGTTGCACGATGAACAACAACTACAGGATCTCCAGCAACGCTCAACCATTGGGCTGATGAATCAGGCCATGTCCGAAGGGGGTAGCGAGGGACTCAGGCAGTGGTGGAAAAACCAGAGTCGGAAAACGCGTCAGGAACTGACGTTACAAATAGCGATGGCGGAACATTTAATCCAATGTGACGACCCCGATACCGCCCAACAGATTATTGTGGATGGTCTAAAACGCCAGTATGACGAGCGTCTGATACTACTCATGCCGCGCATCAAAGCCGGAAACCCTGATCAACTGGAAAAAATACTGCGTCAATTGCTTAAACAACACGGTTCCACACCGTTACTACACAGTACGCTGGGGCAGTTGTTGATGAAGCACGGTGAATGGCAACAGGCTGTAGATGCCTTCCGCGCCGCATTGGAAATACGACCGGATGCCTATGATTACGCCTGGTGCGCGGATGCGCTGGATCGCCTGCATTTGCCGGATGAAGCGACCCGTATGCGACGAGAAGGGTTGCTGTTGACACTGCAATCAAACCCGCAGTAATAGGTTAACCGGCATTAATCCCACCATCCTTTTATACGTTCAGGGGAAATAGCCTGAACGTATAAAGATTTCAGGACACGCAACAGTGCAACCATTGAGTATCCTCGTCCTCAGATAGCCTCTGCCACAATTCCTGACACGCGCTTCTCTTTCCCCGTATAGCCGTATTCACCCGACCAGTGAATCACTATCGGCTTTTACTAAAAACGGAAAATTGTCGCGCCCTGTTCCGCATTGGAAACGGCTTGACGAAACACCGAGAACAATTCCTGGCCCGAGCCTACCTGCTCCGCCGTCCAATCTGGATGATATGCTGCACGGTCAGATAGATCGGCCAAGACATCAATTTGCCCGCTGTCTGCATCAATCCGAATGATATCGCCATCGATGAGACGGCATAATGGCCCGTCTTTTTTCGCTTCCGGGCAGAGATGAAGTACCGCCGGAACCTTACCCGACGCACCGGATAACCGTCCGTCCGTGACAAGAAAAACCTTCAACCCATCCTTCATCAGATTACCCAGTATTGGCATTAATTTATGCAGCTCCGGCATTCCATTGGCCGCGGGACCATTGTGCCGGACCACAATCACGACATCTTGCGTGAACTCATTGGCATGATAAGCGCTCTCGACATCATGTTGTGATTCAAACACCCGGGCCGGCGCTTCGATGAAACGGCACTCCGGGGCAACCGCACTGACTTTAATGATCCCACGGCCCAGATTACCTCCCACCACCTTGAGTCCGCCGTGGGCACTGAAATGCTCACCAGGAAGCGCAATGACATCAGAATTCATAGAGTCGGTGGCCGGATGATACGTTATCTGTCCGTCATCCAGCCGGGGCACTTTCATATAGTCGGACAGGCTGCCAAAGACCGGAGTGGCATCCAGATGCAGCAAATCACGTTCTGCCAACGCCTTCATCAAAGTAGGCACCCCGCCAGCCCGCTGAAATTCATTGATATCAGCCGGCCCGTTCGGATACATCTTCACCAGTAAGGGGACGACTTGCGACAGGGCATCGATGTCATCCCAGTTCAGGATATAACCGGCCGCAGCAGCCACTGCAACCATATGAATGGAATGGTTAGTGCTTCCTCCCGATGCCAGTAACGCAACCAATCCATTCACCAACGACTTTTCATCCAGCACGCTGGACAAAGGGCGGTATTGCGCATTGTTATGGCTGATAGCAGCAATATGCTCTGCTATTTTTATCGTCAGAGCCTCACGCAGCGGATCGGCAGGGGGAACAAATGCCGAGCCGGGCAGCATCAGCCCCATTGCTTCAAATACCAGTTGATTAGTATTGGCAGTGCCGAAAAAAGTGCAGGTTCCCGGGGCATGGTAGGCATCGCATTCCATATGCAGCAACGCATCTTTACCAACCTCACCCGCCGCATATTGCTGACGTATTTTCACTTTATAATTATTGCTGATCCCGGTTGGCATCGGCCCTGATGGTACAAACGCGGTTGGTAAGTGACCGAAAGAAAGCGCACCAATCAACTGACCAGGAGCAATTTTATCGCACACGCCCAGCAGCAGTGAGGCATCAAATGTATTGTGGCTCAGTGATACGGCCGTCGCCTGCGCAATCAAATCCCGGGAAAACAGAGACAATGACATACCGTCCTGTCCCTGTGTTATACCGTCACACATGGCAGGTACGCCGCCGGCAACCTGGGCGCTGTGCCCCAGTTGCGCCAGTGCCCGTTTAATCAGGTCAGGGTAGAACGCGTAAGGCTGATGAGCACTTAACATATCGCTGTATGCGGTAATAATCCCCACGTTGACCCGGGTAAAATCCAGAATGGATTTTTTCTGCATGGCGGAACAGGCAGCGACCGTATGGGCCAGATTACCGCAGGATAAGTGTGCACGGCGTTTCCACTTCACAGCCTGTGCATCAATTTTGTCCAGATAACGACGGCGTGTTTCCTGGCTCCGCCCGGCGATGTTACGGCTGATCTGTTCAATGATGTTATTCATACACCCACCTCCACGATATTTTAAAGACAGTAACAGCGGACCGCGTTAACACAACGCGTCACGACATCATCAAAATCACCGTCGATATCCACATGGAGAACATCAGGTTCATCATCACCTGGCATTTCCAGCGTCTCAAACTGACTCTTCAGTAGTTCAACCGGCATGAAATGACCGGTACGGGCCTGCATGCGTGCTAATACCAGTTCAAAGGAACCGTATAAATGAATAAAGGCAACATGCTCATTACCATCTCGAATCATATCGCGGTACTTCTTTTTCAGCGCCGAGCAAACAATAATGCCGGTTTCATTTTTCTTTTCCATACTGAATGCTGCATCACGAATACGTTCAAGCCAGGGTAATCGGTCATCGTCGTTTAAGGGATGCCCACTCGCCATCTTTAAAATATTATGGCGAGGATGCAGATCATCTCCATCAATAAACTTGGCGCCAAGTGCTCTTGCCAATGCTGCACCTATTGTTGACTTCCCTGTACTTGCCACGCCCATCAGAACAAAACTTTTCCCGCCTTTTTCCCGTTTCATTTATAAACCTTATCTAAAAATAATTTCACACAGACAAGTCAGCACACCCATTTGATACAAAAAATCACAGTGTTTCTCCGAGATAAATTTGATATCCCAAATCCATTGAATGCGTCGAATAATGAGTATCGTTGATTTTATTTAACAGAATACTTGCTGCTTTTTGACCGACCATAAACCGGGGAGTGATAACACTGGCGAGACTGGGAACCATTTCCTTCCCGATTTCAAGCCCGTGGAATCCTGCAATCGATATATCATCAGGAACGTTGATCCCTTTTTTAAAACAGCTAATCAACGCACCAACAGCGATATCATCATTAGTACAGAAAATACCATCAAGATCCGGATGTTCCTTTAATGCCAATGCCAATAATTGTGTGCCAAGCTGAATGGATGAAATGGATTTAGGGTTAATATGGTGAGTAGGTAATCCTTTTTTTCTCATGGCCTCACAATACCCTTGAAACCGTAATTCATCACGCAGATCATCCTGAGAACCAAGATAAATAATCTTTTTCTTATTACGGTTTTCCAGCATCGTTGAAACCATGTCGAATGCGGCTTTACTGTTAGAGTAACCAACTTCCATATCCAGGCATGGTCCTTCAATATCCATAACTTCCACAATAGGGATTTTAGCTGAGCGTAAATATTTCACGGCTCGCACCGTGTGCGATTTTTCAGACAAAATAATTCCATCAATATTATAAGCGAGCAAATTTATGATTTGTTCTTCTTCCGATTTCTGTTTGTAATTGTAATTAGCAATCAATATTTGATATTGCTTCCCGGAAGTAACCGATTCAATACCTGCGAGCATATCGGCAAAGATTTGGTTTTTGAACGAAGGGATCAAAACACCAATCGTGTAACTCTTTGTATTAAGCAACATTTCTGGTGCCCGGTTGGGGATATAATTAACCTCCTCCATAATCTGAGCAATTTTTTTCCCTGTTTCAGGCGCAACCTGGTTAGGTGTCCTCAGATACCGACTCACCGTCATCTTGGTCACATTCGCTAGATTCGCTATATCCTGCAACGTTACTCTATGGTTTTTCATGCTCTCTCTGCCATTACTTCAGGGCAGGAAGATCAATAACCACTTCCTGCCCTGATGGTTGAACGCCTACACGTGGATAACACTATTAAGCATGAGGACACCAATAAGTCCCAATATGGATATCAGTGTTTCCATCACCGTCCACACCTTTAATGTTTCTACCACACTAAGATTGAAATACCCTTTAAACAACCAGAATCCTGGATCATTCACATGTGACGCAATCACACTGCCAGCCCCCACGGCCAACACCATTAACGCGGGATCAACATGTGTAATCGCAATCAAAGGTAATACAATACCCGCGGTAGTAATCGCCGCGACCGTCGCCGATCCCAGGGCAACTCTCAGCAAGGCGGCTACTGTCCAGCACATCAGCAATGGAGATAGAGATGAGCCTTTCATGAGCATCGCAATATAATTGCCCACCCCACTATCAACCAGGACCTGTTTAAATGCACCGCCACCAGCAATAATAAACATGATCATGGCTATGGCACCGATAGAGTCACTCGCAATCGCCATGACCGACTCTATATTTCGCCCATTACGCAGACCCAACGTAAATATAGCCAATACGATAGCAATAAAAAGAGCAACGGCAGGGTGTCCGATAAATTCAAAAAGTAATCGTACCGTATTACCTTTTGGCAACAACATTTCACAAATTGCAGCAGACGCCATTAAAATAACCGGGATAATAGCGGATAACAGGCTGACGCCAAAACCCGGCATCTCTTCTTCAGCAAATACATGGGGATTAAACAGTCCCTTAGGGGGTTCTTTTTCGTATTTTTTAAGCAACTTTGAAAATAAAGGACCAGCGATGATAACCGTAGGAATCGCAATAATAAGGCCATAGAGCAATGTTGTGCCCAGGTTTGCATTAAAAATGGTGGCAATCGCTGTCGGACCAGGATGAGGCGGCAGAAAACAGTGGGTCACAGAAAGCGCGGCCACCATGGGAACCCCAACGTAAAGCAACGGTAATCCGGCAGAGGCAACAATAGTAAAAACCAGCGGCAGCAATAATACAAAACCCACTTCATAGAACATGGCCAAGCCAACAATCAATCCGGTAATTAACAAGGCCCATTGAATATTATTTCTGCCAAATCGATGAATCAGGGTAGACGCAATGCGTTGTGCCGCCCCGGTATCAGAAATCAATCGGCCAAGCATCGCACCGAACCCAAGAATAAGTGCTAACCCGCCAAGGGTATTACCTATACCAGACTGAATAGAGGCAATCGTTTTAAGTGGTGCCATTCCTTCGGCAATTCCGACAAGCGCAGCAACCAGCACTAGTGCGATAAATCCATTTATTTTGAAGCCAATCATAAGAATAAGTAAGAGAACGACACCAATCGCTATTATTATTAACGGCATACAATACTCCTGGAATAAAGGCAGCGATAATCCGCCGCCAATGGAAACAATATATATTTAGTCTCAATATCAGATTTATACGGCGACCAACATTCCACCATCAACGAATAATAAGTGTCCATTAACAAAATCTGATGCTTGTGATGATAAAAAGACAGCAGAACCAATAAGCTCTTTCGGATCACCCCAACGCGCGGCAGGAGTACGCTTCGTCAACCATGAAGTAAACTCTTCGTTTTCAACCAGCGCTTTCGTCATTTCAGTTTTAAAATACCCAGGGGCAATACCATTTATCTGAATATTATAACGAGCGAGCTCTACACACATGCCACGTGTTAACATTTTCACAGCGCCTTTTGATGCGGCATACGGTGTAATCGTATCTCTACCCAGTTCACTTTGCATTGAACAGATATTAATAATCTTCCCGCTCCTGCGAACCATCATTTTACGGGCCACGGCTTGAGAAACAAAAAATACGGCTGTCTGATTAACAGCAATAACATCGTTCCACTCATTCTCAGGGAATTCAGTAAAAGGGTGACGCCGTTGAATACCAGCATTATTGATCAAAACATCAATTTCACCGATATTGTCTTCTATGTAATCAACGGACTCATTCACACTATGATGATTTGTCACATCAAATGGCATCGAATAAGCCGTATAACCCATTTTTTTTAATTCCGAGACAGCATTCTCTGAACGCTCGGCGGTCACATCGTTTACAATAATTTCCGCGCCATACTCAGCCAACCCTTTGGCGAGTAAAAAACCGATGCCCTGTGCCGCGCCAGTAATAAGTATTTTTTTATTCTCTAATGAAAACAGATTTTTCATAACAACCTCAATTAAAATTAAAACGTTAACTGTACTTTTGCTGCTTTTGTTTTATCTGATGCGAATAAAAGCGCCTTTTCCAATTCGTCGTAACAAAACTCAGCGCTTAACAATGGCAATGGATTAATAGTATTATTATTTAACCACTCCACTGATGTATTAAATTCCTCTTTAAACCTGAATGTTCCGGTCAACGTTATTTCTTTGGCAATAAGCATCATGATCGGGAAATCGGGCACCGCGCCACCCATACCCACCTGAACCATCGTTCCTTTCGCCCGGGTGACCGCTAAACAACGCGAGATCGATTGCGGATGACCAGACACCTCGAACGAAACATCAAAGTAACCCTTGTCTTTCAGATAGGAAGAGAAATCAGCCGATACGGCATTAAGTACGGTTGTCGCCCCCATGGCACTCGCCATAGTTAGTGACTGCTCACTTACATCGGTGCAAACAATCTCTTTTGCCCCCATCGCTTTTGCTGCGGCAACCACCAGACAGCCGATAGGGCCGACACCTGATATGAAAACTTTCTTCCCTTTAATATCACCAGACTGATTAACAGCGTGAATTGCGACAGCCAATGGCTCGGCAAATGCCATAACCTGTTCACTGGCTTGATCATCAAAAGGAATACACTGACTTGTATCTACTATTTTATATTGCGTAAACCCACCATCTACATGGGGGAAATACATAGCACTGCCAAAAAATCGCATATTGACACATTGATTTTCTTCATGCGACTTACAATATTCACAGTGACCACAAGGCTTACTTGGATTAATAGCGACTTTCTGGTTTTTAATAATCTTATCGCTATCACTCTCAACGACAACCCCGATAACTTCATGACCCAGTATCATCGGTTGTTTAACCTGATAGGTCCCGACCTTACCCTCATGATAATAATGCAGATCAGAACCACAGATCCCACCACGAGTAATTCTTACCAATGTCCCTATTCCCTGATAATTGACTTCCTGCTGAATAACACTGACTTTATTTTTTCCTGACACAACGCAGGATTTTGTTTCATCGATCATTCTACACCTCGTTACTCATTAAGAGATGTCGCTATAAAACAGGAACATTCCCCTTAAAAATTTGAAGTGCGTCACTATAATTCATGTTACGTAACGTATGTTACGCATAACGTGAAGTCATCACCCTGTTGTTACAAAATCCATGTTACAAATAACGTGACTGAGAAAACATAAACGCTCTTATGGCGTAAATAAAAGACACGACAGGTTAATCAGTATTGAGGAAAACCCATATATTTTTGAAATACCGATAATTTCTTAAGCACCTGATACCAGGAAAGTATTAATATTAAAGTTTAATGAAATTAAATTTATAAGAAATAAGGAGATGAAAAAAATATTCGATCAATAATTACAGCAGGTATGCTCATCAAAGGCCGTATTAAGCGCGCTTATGAAAAAGCAGTGAGAAACGCTATCGGAGTTGATCACATCACTGCCGCGCCCTCAGCAACGATCAGTTTAATGCTGGCCCTGATGGTCAGGAATATAACAGGAGTACATCAATCCTGACACTTACCGATTCCGCTTCGACCCTTTTATCTCTCCGCATCTGCTATCCTTCTCTGCATATCGAACGCTATTACGCCAAGCTCATTAGTCAGGGTGACAAACGGAAATACACGCTATGTTTTGATAACCCGACCCATGGACTTATGCACTTAACGTTTTTACACCATAGGACTGATAATCATGAAGATTTTGATGATACTGACATCACACGATCAGTTGGGTAACACTGGGAAAAAAACCGGGTTCTGGCTGGAGGAATTCGCCGCCCCCTATTATGTTTTCAAAGATGCCGGAGCTTCACTGACACTAGCTTCACCAAAAGGGGGGCACCCACCGCTTGATCCGAAAAGTGATGCGCTCGATGCACAAACCGAATATACGGAACGTTTCAGACAAGACCCGGAAGCCCAACAGATGCTGGCCTCGACACAACGCTTGTCGGACGTACATGAAGCCGATTTCGACGCGGTATTTTATCCCGGTGGCCACGGTCCGCTATGGGATCTGGCACAAGATCCGCATTCCATCGCCTTAATTGAAGCATTTGCCAGTGCTGGAAAACCGGTTGGCGCGGTTTGTCATGCCCCTGGCGTATTACGCCATGTGAAAAACAGTGATGGCGCACCACTGGTTAAAGGCCGCAAAGTCACGGGTTTCACCAATAGTGAAGAAGAAGCCGTACAACTCACCAATGTCGTACCTTTTCTGGTAGAAGATGAACTGAAACGGCAAGGTGGTATTTACGAAAAAACCGCCGACTGGCATCCACATGTAGTCACTGATGGACTGCTGGTCACCGGGCAAAATCCGGCCAGCTCTGCGCCAGTTGCCTCTGAAATGCTGAAACTGATGGCTTAACCTTGTGCACGCTGACAAAGGCAGCACGGTTTTTCCGGCGAAAATACTATAAGGAAACCAGAATGCGCAGTGTCACCCACGCTTCATTTGGCAATCCGGCCGAAGTCCTTACTCTGACCGAAGTACCTCAACCCCAACCAGGTCCTGAACAAATCCTTGTTCGCATGACCTATTCTCCCATTCATAACCACGATCTTTGGACAATCAGGGGAATGTACGGCCATAAACCGGTGTTACCCGGAATCGGTGGTAGTGAAGCCGCCGGCGTAATCGATGCTCTCGGTAGTAACGTGCAGCACCTGAAAATCGGTCAGCGCGTGGTAACCGCTGGCATACATGGCACCTGGGCGGAATATTTTCTGGCAACGGCTACAGCGGCGGTACCATTACCGGATGAGATTAATGACAAGGTTGGTTGCCAACTGATTGCTATGCCGGTAAGCGCATTGATGCTGCTGGAATACCTTGATATCAAACCCGGACAATGGATGATTCAGAACGCCGCCAACGGTACAGTTGGGAAAACCGTAGCCATGCTGGCAAAATCACGGGGAATTCATGTCATTAATCTGGTTCGTCGCCATGGGACCATCAAAGAGATGGCCGCACTAGGATTGAGAAATACGATTTCGACCGACCATCCCGACTGGCAAGAACAGATTGCTGCCCTGTTGGACGGAAAACCACTGGTACGTGCAGTTGACTCTGTAGGCGGTAAAAGCAGTGGCGATTTGTTACATCTGCTGAGTGAAGGAGGAGTGCTGGTTTCGTTTGGTGCCATGAGCGGTCAACCTATGCAAATCAGTTCCGGTGACATGATTTTCAAACAGGTGACCATTAAGGGATTTTGGGCCAGTAAAGTAGCCAGCACGGTGCCAGCCCAAGATAAGCAGCGGATGATCGGCGAATTGATACATCTGGCTGCCAGCGGTGATCTGATACTGCCGGTAGACTCGCTATTCGATCTTTCCGACGCGGTTCAGGCGGTGACGGCCAGCGAACGACCTGGGCGCCAGGGGAAAATACTGCTACGCGGTTAATCGCTTTCCCTGACACGAAAAAACACTTGCCGATAAGCGACAAGCGTTAAATAAAATCAGATTTATAAAACCAGAGAAAATATGGAATGGGAGTCTACGTGCTGGATTACACACATGTAACGTGAAATATAACAGGCATGCAATTAATTTTAATTACATGATTATTTACCATATTTTGGAAAGCCATCTATTTTACCGCGATATAAAAGCACTTAATTACAAAGCATTTATCCTGATACCTTTTTTACTTTTATAAATCAGATATAGTTGATATCCATTAATTATTACTATAAGGCCATCGAGAACGGCAACTGGATATGCTCGTATTGTTAATGCATATAGTGTTATTATTGTGGCGCCTATCATATTTAGTAGCCTTAACCGTAAAATACTCTTACAGATAAATGATAGCGCAACGACTACCGTCCCTATGTAACCAAACACATCAAGAAACGACATTATCTACGCTCCCAAAAATTTGAAAAGCCCAAATAAAGCTTTTGCTCTATGAGAAACTTTATTTTTAACTTCATTATCTAATTCTGCTGCTGTGCATCTGAAACCATTTGGGATGAACATAGGGTCATAGCCAAAGCCGGAATGTCCTCTTAAATCGGTTGTGATCACCCCATCCCAAATTGCTTCAAATTTGAAATAAGATGCTACATCTGGTTTATAAATAAGTAAGCAACGGTATCGCGCCGGGGTAGAAGAAACAGAATTAGATGTCATAAATTCACAAAGTTTACTCCTGTTTTCCCCATCGTTAGCAGAAATACCAGCGAATCGTGCAGAATAAACACCCGGGATATTGTTAAAATCAATGAGTTCAAGACCCGAATCATCAGAAAGCACGGGGCTATGGTAGAAAGCATAAACGGTTTCAGCTTTTATCAATGCGTTGTCTAGATAATTATCGCCAGTCTCATGAATATCACCAATATCATTAGCGATAGGTTTGATCTCAAAATTAACACTTGCACAAGCGAGTTTTGCAATAGATGAGAACTCCTTCAACTTCCCACTATTCTGAGTTGCCAATATAATACGCATATTCTTATCCATTTAACCGTCCGAATGTAGACTCACGTTCTAAAAGCTGAATAATTTCATCACGTTTGAATTCACATAGCTCGCATACATACTCATTAACCGGAAATTTTACTGGCCCTTCGTCAGTTTCATCGAACTGTTTTCTTTTATTTAATGCCTTTTCTTTAACCTTTTCATAATCATTACAATATTGATCGATCCAATATGTTCCTAAACGAGTATGATTTATTTCATCACTGACAATAGACGTATAAATTTCTGTTACATCACTATCATTGCAAGTCAATACTTGCATAATAGCGGCATCGATACCTATCCATTCACCCATTTTCTGGTGGATATAAAGACGTGTAGGGAGATCTTCCCCTCTCGCCATCTGCCAAAATCTAAAATGAGGATTTAATGCGGGCCCACCTCCTCCGTGTTTTTCATACTCCTCTCGTAATATAATTGCATGATAAACTTCGTCTTCTATTTGCCGACTGAGATCATGAATAAATGGAGTATTAGACCAGTCAAATTCAAAGTCATTAAGAATCGCACAACAACACTCTACGGTTGGAACTTCCAGATTAATATAATTAGAATACATCATTCGCATTTTTTTCGTTACGGAATGCGAAATCTCACCTTCATATTCTCGAACCGGTAAAGATGGAGAAATGAAACATTCATGATAAATATTAACAACTTCAGTTGAATCATCGTTTTGGATATTTATTTCAGAAAGAAGCGTGTTTGTCATGGTGAGTATTTTTTCTATAATCAAGGCTGAATTATTTAATCGCTCATTGATTCTTTTATATCTAACCTCATTGTGTAAGGAAGCAGAAAACTCAAGATTGTTTTTAATTCTCAACAATTCTTTATTGAGTGCAACAATCATTGATTCCTTCATCTTATATAATGAAGAACTCTTCTTTCCTCCACCATCTTCCTTTGGAGAGGTAATGCCTCTTTTTTTATGAAAAACACTTCTTTCCAAAGCAATACTATACAATTCATACAATGAATATCCAATCCAGGATGATATTTTTGCAATTTGTAGTTTCAACAGAATATCAGGTTCACAAGGTACCCAACTACTGATGGTTTTCTGTAAACGGATTAAATCATCAATACTTTCAATTGCTATTTGTTGCTTATTTACATAATGTTTATTAATTCCTCGTTCAAATGTATCAGAGACTTCATTTAAAATTGTTGGGATATATTCAGTCCGACAGTAAAATGTCGCTTTCGGGTAGTCAGACATAGCACCGACGAAAACAGAAAGCCGAGCATTATCCAACATAGCAAAATCATTTTCATCATTCCCAAAAACAATCGCCTCTTCAAAACTCACACCCAGTTTAGACAAAGATAAGTACTTATTCTCCACTTGAGGTGTAATATCAAAAATGTTTTCATTCCTATGATGATGAATATTAAAATTAAAATTTTCGTTATGGAAGAATGTGTTTATTTTATCTCTTGAACATCCATCCAAAACTAATATTTTAGTGATACCACTATCAAAAATATATTCCTCACTCGTTTCATTCTCTGATAGTGATCTTATATATGAATGGAAGTCATGGCTTATGTCTGATACTGAAAATTTCCAGTTACCATCCAAGACATAAGGGATCTTATTTGCCTTGAGGAAACTAACTATTCTCTTTGCTTTTTCATCGGCAAAAGTATGTGAAAAGACAAACGCGTTTTTCTCCCATGCCATACCTCCATTACATCCAACCATCAGGCAATTTCGGAGATTTTCTGGTATCAGCGGCAACATATCCCTGATTGGCCTTGCAGAAGCGAATATCACAGTATACTTATCAGCTAATGATGAAATTTTGTTAGCAATAACATCATGTATAACTTTGCCATTTGTAACTATAGTCCCATCTAAATCAAAGATATAAGTTCTCACACGTACCTTTCTCCTATCGTTATATATTAGAATATATAACGTATTTTAACATGAGGTTCACAAATACGAAAGGGGATAAATTGCCTCTGATTTAACTTGGTGAAATGCCCGTTCTACCGTTTTACTACGGTAAGTCGCATAACGTGGTACAAGCTTCATCAGTGTTGATCTGATATTACGCTATTCGATCTTTCTGATACGGTTCAAGCGACGGCCAGTGAACAGCGGCTGAGCTGCCAGGGCAAAATACTGCTACGCGGTTAATGGCTTTCCCTGACACGAAAAAAAACGCTTGCCGATAAACGACAAGCGTTAAATAAAATCAGGTCTATAAGACAATTTGTGGTGCCTCACTCAACGTCATGTCCGAAAAGTCCAATGAAGATATCCTTCATATGGTGTTGGACGATAAGCACCGTAAACGGCTCTGCGTCATTCCCAGGTTTATGAAGCCGGAGCAAACATAGAAGGTGGAATGAGCATCTACGCGTTAATTTAAGCACATATTATGCCAAAATATCAAACAAGAGTCGAACGAAAGGAGTAACCTTGAATTATCGGTTGATAAGTAAAGAATTTTTTATTACTTCACTATTTACTGTTCAACCTACCCACCTTAGGAATGAACGGGAGATCACCCGATATGTCGCAGATAAAAGACACTTTAATTCAAAAATAAATTATTTATTATATTTCAATGAATTATCCGTCTCCTTTTTGAGACGCATGAACAGTAAGTTGTCGCCAGAAAACTACACCCAGCGGTTCTTACGCACCGCTTGTGGTATCATTTTTCTACTATTCTGACGGTCAGAATCTCCACCAACACGCGCCCTGGCCTGACGTTACAGTGGCCGGCTTCGTATCGCATAACCTGGCTCAAGGTCTATACTTAACACAGTAATGATTAGTCACCAGGAGAAATAAGAATATATGGGGCTGACGGCAATTCGGCGCACCCAGTTTTAACGCATTGAAAAATATTATAAAGGAGGAACGGGAACATGACTGACGACATGCCAGTTAGCCCACTACATCAAGATAATTACGCTTTTTTCTTTGATTTGGATGGTACCCTGGCGGAGATAAAGCCCACACCAGAGCAGGTTGTCATTCCCTCTTCGGTTCTCCACACGCTACATGCCCTCGCTGAATACAGTAATGGTGCTCTGGCCCTGGTATCAGGCCGCGCTGTGTCAGAACTGGATAATCTGCTTGCACCTCTGACGTTACCGCTGGCAGGAGTGCACGGTGCAGAGCGACGTGACAGTCTGGGCCAGGTACATCGGATTACCCTACCAACAGGAATGCTACAGGCCCTAAAGGAGCGACTCACTATAGCGATGTCCGTTTTCCCTGGCAGTAAGCTGGAAAGCAAAGGTATCGCGTTTGCATTGCACTATCGCCAGGTTCCTGAATACCAACAGGACATTCTGATACTGGCGGAATCTCTCTGCCGCGCCTATCCGCAACTGATGTTGCAACCTGGGAAATGCGTGGTGGAACTCAAGCCACATGGGGTAGATAAAGGTACGGCCATTGGTGCCTTCATGCAGGAACACCCTTTTTCTGGCCGTATCCCGGTATTTATTGGCGATGATCTGACAGATGAAGCCGGTTTTCACCAGGTCAACACGCTGAACGGTCTATCCATCAAAGTAGGACCGGGAGAAACTGCAGCGCATTTTCGGCTCAATAATGTTGCAGCAGTACACCAGTGGCTCAAACAACAACAACACCGATGCACAAGCAATATCGGTAAGGAGAAAGGATTATGAGCCGTTTAGTCATCGTATCTAATCGGATTGCTATCCCTGATGGCAAGAAAAAAAGCGCTGGCGGCCTTGCCGTCGGTATTCTGGACGCACTGAGCAGTAGTGGTGGTATATGGTTCGGATGGAATGGCGAGATCAGTGATGAAGAAAAACCGCCGCAAGTGCAGAAAAAAGAAGGCATCACATTTGCTTCATTTAGTCTGAGTCAGCAGGACTATGATCAGTATTATTGTCAGTTCTCAAATGCAGTGCTGTGGCCCGCTTTTCACTATCGTCTCGATCTGGTTTCTTATGACCGTAACGCATGGGAAGGTTATCGCCGTGTCAACGATATGATGGCCAAGCATTTGAATACCTGGGTGAAAGACGATGATATGTTGTGGATTCACGACTATCACCTGTTGCCGTTTGGTGCAGCTTGCCGTGATTTGGGTATGAAGAACCAGATCGGTTTTTTCCTGCATATCCCTTTCCCAACGCCAGAAATTTTTAACGCGTTGCCACCGCATGAGGAATTGTTGGAAAAACTCTGTGATTTCGATCTGCTGGGATTCCAGACGGAAAATGACCGTCAGGCATTTATTGAATGTCTATCGATGCTGACCCGCGTGCAAGCGCTCAGCGCAAACACCTACACTGCATTTGGCAAAGTATTCACTACCGGGGTTTATCCTATCGGTATTGAAACGGATAGTATCCGCAAAATGGCTGAAGGTCCACTTCCTGCCAGATTGGAGGAGGCCAAACGCGACCTGCGCCATATGAAAAACATTATCGCGGTAGAACGACTAGATTACTCCAAAGGCCTACCGGAACGTTTTCTGGCTTTTGAGGCGCTACTGGAAAATTATCCACAGCATCACGGCAACATCCGCTACACCCAGATAGCCCCGACGTCCCGGGGAGAAGTGCAGGCTTATCAAGATATTCGTCACCTGTTGGAAACTGAAGCTGGCAGGATTAATGGCCGATACGGGACGATGGGCTGGACACCACTTTATTACCTCAATCAGCATTTTGACCGTCGGCTACTGATAAAAACATTCCGTCAAACTGACGTCGGATTGGTAACACCATTGCGGGATGGGATGAATCTGGTAGCGAAAGAGTATGTAGCCGCCCAGGATCCTGCGAATCCCGGCGTACTGGTGTTGTCGAAATTTGCCGGCGCAGCCAATGAACTGACGTCAGCATTGATCGTTAATCCTTACGATAAGAATGAGGTCGCCGATGCATTGAACCGGGCATTAACCATGTCGCTGGCGGAGCGAATATCACGTCACAGCGAGATGATGTCTGTCCTGGAGCAAAACGATATTCAGCACTGGCGCACATCATTTATTGCCGACCTACAGGCCACAGATCGTTGTCACGAACGGTATAACCTGACACAGGATATTGCCACTTTACCGCGACAAGCCTGATAGCAAGTGCGCGAAAATAAGAACCCGCATTGGAGGTATCTTTGCGGGTTTTTTATTTCAGTAATACCGTTTCAGTGGCAAAATAGAACAGTAATGGCGTCAGCGACAGCCCATCAATCATCTCACCTGATGTAATTAACGCCATAATTTCTCCCGCAGAAAACCACCGGGCCTCGATCACTTCATCCTGTTCATCATCCAGCCCAACAAATGTCACGTCACGACACAAAAAAATAACAAATTGCTGATCACTACAACCATATGTCGGGTAGTAACGTATCAACTGAACAGCTGAAGAGGCTGAATAACCCGTTTCTTCCAACAATTCTCGTCTGGCGGCGTCGACATCAGTTTCCCCTTTATCCACGCCACCGGAGGGAATTCCCCAGACCACTTTGCCCGTCAGATAACGATATTGATGGATAAGCAAAATCCGTTCATTCTTCACCGCCAGAATACCAACAGCTGGCCGCTCATGATGTACAGAAAAAAAAGTTTTCGTCATCAATTCTTGCGTAAGACTGGTCTTCTGTACGGAAAACCACGGATTCGAATGAACAGTTCGCGCCTCTCCCCATGCTTCAATAGCAGGAATATTTTTCACGTTACATTTCCTCCGTGACGATCAATGATTGAGTATATCGACCTGATAACGTTCACCGCAAAGCTCACCCCTGAACTGTCTAAAATCAGGTAAGGTTCCCCAGACACGTTTCGATTTACAGTCGACATCGCCAATAATAGCTAATGAAGCGCCACTGGCTATCGCCGCTTTCATACCGGCTTGCGCATCCTCAAAAACAAGAACATCTTTTATATCCAATTTCATTCTCATCGCGCCCAGAAGATAGCCTTGTGGATCCGGTTTTCCTATTTTGATATCAGCAGCGGAGGTAGCGGCAAGCCCGCGGCCAATAAGCGGTTAATAGCCAGTTGACGGCTGGCCGAGGTAACTACCGCCCAATGTGCCGGCTGAATGGACTGTAGAACATCAACAGCACCGGGCACAGCGGTAATGCCTGCCGTCATTATCGTCTCTCTGTATTCGATCTCATGGGTGATTTTCTGCGACAGCCTTGAGGCGCCCAAAAAATGAGTTACTGTTTCCTCGGTACGTCTGCCATGAGCAAAGGCAATGACATCGCCATAATTCAGCGCATGCTCCAATGAAAACGTCTTCCAAGTTTGCTCAACCACAGCGGTGGAATCCACGAGCATGCCATCCATGTCAAATAAAAAGCCAGAAAAAACATTTCCCATATTGTTATACCTTTATCAATTGTAAATGTTCTTTTAACCAGGAAATATCGTTCTGAATAACTACATTACCTGCCTGCCGATAGTCATTCTCGGAAAATAATAAAATCGCTTCCGCAGAATATGAGGGGTCCGAAATAATTTATGAATATAGTAAAGAAAATCGTTATCCAGCTCGGAAAAAGAGACTCCGGTGGGAGATTTAATAGGTATATCGCTACTACCCAAGCATATCTAGTAACAATTAAACCTATTGAGACAGTAGATTCATGATAAGTTTCACCAATCTCAGTAAGCACGCCAATTGGGAGTAACTCCGCGGTTATAAAAAGATTAATATGATTCGTAACTGATTAAATATTAAATGTACTTTAAACAATTCGAGTTACAGGAAGACGGCAATGCAGCAAATCCCTGATAGCTCACTCAAGTAGTGATTGTGATAAGCGAAGAAAGCCAACACACCTGTAATGAGAAGAGTAACCGGTATATATACTTAACCCTATGTCGCTATATGAATATACACAGAGCAAGTTGACTTAATGCCGTTGAGGATGTAAAGATTAATTATCCAAGGGGTGCCTTATATAAAGGCTGAGATGGAGTCATCCAAACTCTTTGAACCTGATCTGGGTAATACCGGCGTAGGGATAGGACAAGTATCAGTCACTTCATAAAACATCAGTAAGGCAAGTGTCTTTTCACTCTTACCCTTTCACTCCGTACTCGGGTCTCCTGTAATTAATTACTGGAGGTTCTATGTCACCAAGAGAGTCAGAAACCTTAACAACGTTGTCCAATAAGCCAGAAAAATACCCCCATCCGTCTTCACTATCCGCACCTCGCCTTGCGGTCATTGCTGTAACTTTCCGTAACGATGAATTGATCCTTGTTAAGCGCAGTAAAGAACCACAGAAAGACACCTGGGGTTATCCGGGAGGTTCAGTTGAACCTGGAGAAAGCTTGCATACCGCGGTTTTACGCGAACTCATGGAAGAAACTGGAATCACTGCTGAAATTGAAGCGCTGGTAGATATTGTGGAAGTTATCGGCTATGACTTAACGGGAAAACATCATCATTATGTATTAATTGCGATGCGGTGCAAATATATTGATGGTGAACTAAGGCCTGGCGATGACGCGACTGACTGCCAATGGGTGCATATATCGGATGGAATTTTTAATTTTGATGGGTTATTGGCAGATCAAGTGAGAGAGGTTGCTTTTAAAGCCTATAATTTACATTGCTCAGTTAAAGAAGGAGAAAAAAATGAGACGAATGTTTCTGGCCGGACCTTTTAAATCACTTGTTAATAGCCGTAGCGGTATCATGTCAGATGAAAGCATTACATTATTTAGCAGAATAATTATTTTTTTTGAAAATATTGGGTGGAATGTTCACTCCGCTCATCGGAGAGAGAATTGGGGAAAAGATTTCATGACACCTGATGCTTGTACAAAAAAGGATTATGAGGAAATTTCTCGTTGTGACTGCTTCGTCGCTTTTCCGGGTTCACCGGTATCACCCGGTACTCATATAGAACTTGGCTGGGCTTCCGCCTTAGGTAAGCCCATAATCATGTTGCTGGAAACACAAAAGACATATGCATACCTTGTACAAGGATTAAATCAAATCACCCAAGTCGAATATATAGAATATGAAAATAACTCAATAAATCCAGAGATTATTGAACAAGCCATCAAACGTCTTGAAAAGAGGGGATAAGTATGCCAGAAAGTTTTAATGATTTGACCCAATTGTATAAGGCAACTCTTCGTCAAGTCTGTTTTAAATATGAATACTACAACTCCCCTCGCGGGCATTCAGAATATGAAATAATTGGTTATAATGTGCGGTTAAATAATCCAACTGCCCGCTTCTGTCTTAATACAGAACGAAGACAAAATATTGTTTTCAACTACGCAGAGGCATTGTGGTATTTATCTGGTAAAAATGACGTAGACTTCATTGCTTATTATGCACCCTCAATGAAGCGTTATAGCCCTGATGGAAAGTCCCTGCCCGGAACAGGCTATGGTGCCAGATTAAGATATTATGGTGCGAATGCTTTGGATCAGATTGAACGAGCAATCGATATTCTGAAGAATGATGATGCAGACAGCAAGCGCGTGGTTCTCCAGATTTTTAGCGCCGAAGAAGATCTTTTTAGGCGAAATATAGATGTATCGTGTACGTTAGGTTTGCAATTATTATTACGTGACGGGAAACTCAATATGGTTGGTTTCATGCGAGCAAATGATGCCTATACTGGTCTGTTAAATGATATTTTTTCATTTACATTCTTACAAGAATATATTGCATCAAGAATCGGGTGTGAAATTGGTCATTATACTCATCAAGTTGGATCGCTTCATGTCTACGATGATACGTTGAAACGCGCCTTGACAGTGCTCAATAATCAAGAAACCCTTAGACAAAACATATCTATTCCAACGATGCCATTGGGAACATCGAGTGAGACAATAAGTTCTGTACTGAGCTTCGAGGCACAAATTCGAAAAGGTCAAGTATCGCTTGATGATTTATTAAATATTCATCTGTCCCCATACTGGCGGGATATACTGTTGCTATTCTGGATCTATCGCCACATCAAGATGGGTGAACAACTGCCCAGGAAAGCAATGGAGTCAATAAATCAATACTATCGTCCTTTTATTATCAACCGCTGGGACAGCACTACTGACTATTAACATAAAGGTAGGAATCTCAATGAATACAAACTGGACTGAAAAACAGACATCTGAACTTTTCGACGCATATGATGATTGGGTTGAAGATCACTTTGGCTATCAACCGATGATCGCTGACTTAACCAACTCATGTGGTAAAGAAATAAATGTACTTGATTATGGATGTGGTGGTGGAAAAGTATCGAGACGCTTAAAAAGCGCGGGTATCGATCATGTTACCGGAGTGGATATTGCGCCCACAATGATAGACAAGGCAAAAGCGGCAGGTGGCGATAAATTGCAGTATGTACATATTTCCGGCCCAATGCTGCCCTTTTCTGATGGTAGTTTTGACGCGGCCATTAGTTGTTTTCTGTTTATCAACATACCGGAACGACTTGAACTATCGCGCGTAACCTCAGAAGTCGCACGTCTACTTAAGCCCGGGGGTATATACTATGTATTAGACACTAATCCGCGGACTACAGGGATACAATATCCCACTTACCGTAATGGTGAATATGGTGTGACCTATCACGACGGAGAAGATCGCCCCGTTTATCTCAATATTCCAGGACAACAATCACTAAAACTTGTTGATAAAAGCTGGGATGTACAAACATACCATCAAACGTTCTCTCAGGCTGGACTGACACTTATTGAAGAAAAGGAATTGAAATACGTTAATAATTTTGACAATCCTGATCGCCAAAATTTCAATGAACTTCAAGATACCAAACCTTTCATTATGTTTAAGACGGTTAAGGCATCGTGTTGATAGTTTATTTCATAAAACCATAAACTTTTTATTAAAAATCAGCATTATTTACGGGAAAAACAAAAGACAGACTATTTATGTTAAATGCATATACCCGATAAACTTCAAGATGCAGGACAGCGGTAAATGAGTGAATCCAGATAAGTGACTCGAGTGGAGGAATGCAGCCAACACACCTGCATCTTGAAAGGCGAAGGGGATATAGATAGTCACTATTGTTAGCGATAACGACCAGGGAGAGCCATGTGTGACTGAACGATCACCGTTAATAGGTAAGCAGTTAGTCGGATAAGAGAGCCGCATTTCTGCGACTCCCTCTCCTCAGAACCGTGCGTGCAAGTTTTCCTGCACACGGCTCAAGCCCTCCATAAGGCCAGAGATACCTGACCCAGCAACCCACTGTTGTGAAGGATATTTCCGCATTCGCTCTTTAAAGTAATCAAGGTATTCCACATCGTAAGGATTGGCGGCTGAACGGATTTGTCTGTGACGTCGTATTGGCGTTGCCGAAGCTTGTTTCAGGCTGATGGTCCTGATTTCGCCACTTTTCACCCGATAGACCGCGTGAAATATCCAGCGTCGCAATCCTCTGCTGCCATAATACTTTCGGCAGAGCCAGCCGGCCGATTTCCTGCTATGTTTTCGCCTTATCATCCGATAGAGCGCCCGAAAAATGACGGCGTCAATTTTACTGAAGACGGCTTTTGCCACCACGTGTCGATAATAGTTTACCCAACCCATCAGTTTGCGGTTGAGAAGGCCTAGTAACGTTGCAGTGGGTAAAGCTATGCCTGCTTTGATCTCTTTTCGAATAATATCAAGGAAAGATTTGATGCTGCTTTTTGCAGGTTTAATCAGCAATTTGTTTCCATACTTGCGAACATTAAACCCCAGAAAATCAAATCCCTGCGAGATTGAAACGATCGAAGTCTTTTCTTCAGATAACGTTAACCCTCTTTCCTGCAGGAATACCGTTACTGCCGGTTTGATCATGTTTTCCAGCTGTTCTTTTGAACTTCCGGTTATCACAAAATCATCGGCGTACCTGACCATATGAACTTTATCAGCGGGTCTCGTGATGCTTTTCAGCATTGATTCCATGCCGTCCAGAACGCCATTAGCCAGACAAGGGGAAATTATTCCACCCTGCGGCGTCCCTGCAGCGGTTGAGAAAAGCTGCCCTTTCTCCACAAACCCTGCCTTCAGCCACTGCGCGAGTACTCTGCGCTCGACGCGGAGATGTTGTATCATCCAGTCATGGCTGATGTTATCAAAACAGCCTTTAATATCCCCTTCGAGGATCCATTGCGCTGATGACCTCTGAGCCAGCACCACAAAACACCGTTCTATTGCATCTGCGGCTGAGCGTTTTGGCCGAAAACCATACGAGTGATGATCAGCTGTAGTCTCTGCCACGGGTTCTGTTGCCAATAGAAAAAGTGCCTGCATGGCACGATCATGCATCGTTGGGATCCCTAACGGCCTTGTTTTGCCATTCTTTTTGGGAATATGGATACGTCTTAGAGGCTGAGCCTGATAACCCCGGCAGGTCAGCGCTTGAGCCGCTTGCCATTTTTGCTGCGGATTTACCCATAATGCGCCATCAATACCTGGAGTATTACGCCCCCGGTTCGATGTGACGCGTTTCACTGCCAACAACTTCGCCTGATGAGACCGGGTAAGAAGTCGTTGGAGCACACACACTTTATTCCAGCGCTGTGCTTTGGTTGCCTTGGCGATACGCATCTGTGATCGAAATACATCATCCTCCACCTGTTGCCAGTCGATCGATGACCACATGGACGATGCTGAAGGTGCACCGCATTGGCTTGTGGCCTGCGTCATTTGCGTTCCCTCATAACGTCGATATTCCCGATTTTCTCGCCAGAGAAGACCCACTGGACGTCAGCCCCCTTTCGGGTCGGTTAAAAAAAAAAAACCGTATATCGGTCATTACAACCGATCATTCGCTTCTTCCAGCGTCCCGTTCCCGCACAACCATGGCTTGCTCTCACGAGTTCGCTACCTTACGGAGTTGTACGGGATTACCACGTTCCGTTCCTGTGACTCAAGAGGTTAGGTCCCCCGTTAACACCGGCGATACACCACTCACGATGTCCCATCTGTGAGAGAACATACCTGATCGCGTGCCTTTTTGGCTGAAGCCTGACAGCCGCTTTGGCTTCTTAAGTATTACGGTGCTTATCGGGGTTTGCTTATGCTGACCATACCCTTATCCCTGGCGCCTTCACCGCCTGCGGCTGGCAGTTTCAGATTGAACCTCACGGTCCGCTCTTACAGATAATCCGTGGCTACGTTGTCCCCGGCGCTTTGCACATTGAAATTACTCTCAACGCACAGCCGGGTAGGGAACTGCTGGTGAGACAGCAGGTTTCTTCGCACTGATTACTACATACTGGCTGAAACAATCGCAGGAACAGCCTCGTGTCGCACCACAGAATTATTTACAGGCTCACAGAAAGGAAACGTTACCATGACTCACTTGCAGAGAGCACGCCCACTCGCTTATCAGTGTATTTCAATTATAGCCAGTGCGGTCTCCGCTGTGCTAGCGAAAGTTGCATTACAACAAATATCAACATCTGCCTTTTTACTGGTATTTGCGATTATATCTGCTCTAATTAGTTTTCCTTATATCACATTCAAATCTTTCTATCGTTTTTTTACTTCCTGGTACGGAATACTTGCCATTGCAACTAATCTAGTGGCAATGTTTATGTTCTATCAAGGCTTAAAAGGACTTGATCCTGGGAGCCATGCATTTTTATCTCGAACCCAAATAGCATTTGGTTTTTTACTCTCGCATTGGATTTTCAATGAAAAATTTAATCCAACGAGAATAGAAATTGCGATTGTTTGTATATTTAGTTCACTGATTTCAACTTGGCCAGCGCCAAACACGCCCTGGCCTTGGGATGCGGTATTAATTACCTCATTCTCAGCTTTTCTTTTCGCCCTTAACTTTGCCATTTTGAAACTTGTATCTATATCAGTAAGCCCCGCCACGATTATATTTTGCTACAATGTAGTATTAATACCATTCCTTGCTGTACAGGTAAAAATTGATTTATTGGACTCACTCATTACAATCCCTTTTTCATTTATATTTGCTTTTACAAGTGCAGTTTCTGCCAGCCTGTCTCTCTTTTTCTATATAAAAAGTGTTTGCCATTTATCTTTCTTTGAATCCAATACGTTGCGTGCTATAAATCCATATATTGTCGCACTGATAGCGTTACCTTTTTTCCCAATGCCACTTACTGCTATAAATGTAATTGGCGCGTTAGCTATGACCGGAGCCTTGCTGGTATTAGCCTTAACCAACAAGGCCCCAAGTAATTCATCTTCAGCTTAAGTTAACGTTATCTTGGTTTTATTTACTTTGTGCTGAATAGCCAAATGACATAATGTGTGCCCCGTCACGAGAACAAGTGTCTAATTTGCAAATGATCGAGTTTGTTGAAGACATCATGTGATTAATTTTCGGTTGCTCAATCATCCACTTGCTACCAGTTAACCGGGAAAAACAAACCTATCATAATGCTGTGCTATCAAATCTTATTACTTTAATTCAACAGCATAATCACCGACAGGAAGTTCCTTATTGATTAGCTTATTTTCGAACAGGAAATGCCCATAACTACGGTAGCGTTCAACATCCAACTTCATGGGATCTTTAGCGAAATAAGGTACAGTCGCCATCCAGGCAATCTTATTGAGTTTGTTGTTCAGATCAGGATGACGCTTAGCAAAGACTGCCCATGTTTCCTGCGGATGCATCCTTAGATATTCTGTGCCTTTCTTCAAAGCTATCATAAACTTTTTGATCTTCGGGTCACCGACACTATCTTTGTTAACCAGCACAATCAATTCATCATATGCAGGCACACCATAATCCTCGACATTGAATAGGATTGGTTCGACGCCAAGTTCCCGGATTTCGGGTGCCTCAATATTACGAAAACCACCCAGCACGGCGTCGACATTTTTTGACATCAAAGCACTCACCAATTGGAAGTTGACGTTGATCAGGGTGACATCTTTTAATGTAAGTTTTCCCTGTTTAAGCATGCTGTTCAACGTGGCTTCCTCAATGCCACTAACGGAATAGCCGATCTTTTTTCCCTTCAGGTCAGCCATAGAGTGAATACCTGACGATGATAAAACGGCCAATGTATTCAATGGCGTGTTGATGATAGTACCGACCCGAACCAATGGTAGTCCTTGATCTGCATACATATAAAGTTGTGGTTGATAGCTAATGGCTATGTCTCCCTGTTTTGCCGCCACCAAACGGGAAGGCGTGCTGGGATCTGCTGGCGGCACGAATTCGACGTCCAACCCTTCCGCCTTAAAAGCACCTATCTGGTCAGCGACAAAGAGAGAAGCATGGTCAGCGTTAATAAACCAATCTAACAGAACAGTAACTTTTTCCTGCGCATGTACCGACGTTGCCATTAGTAGACCAAATAACGAGCTGATAACCGTTTTCTTGAGCATTCCTATCCCCTATTTGACATCATGAACGGTTACTCTCCGGGAGCTGATTTTTTCGTTCTGAATCAGGAACCCAGTAGAGAACATGCTTTAGAAATACATCGACCAGTTGCCATAACACGACAGCCATGATCGACAAAATAAAAAGCGCGGCAAAACAGACTGCTGTCTGCGTTCGGGCATTTGCGTTCAACATAACATAGCCAAGTCCACCCGCAGCGCCTACCCATTCACCGATAATTGCCCCAATCGGTGCAATAACTGCAGCTACCCTCAACCCGGAACCGAAGGCGGGTAACGCCGCTATCAGCCGGACATGACGTAATTGTGAGTAAGGAGAGGCCCCCATGGTTTGGGCCAGTTCTAACCAGCCTGTTTCAGTTCGCCGTAATCCATCAAAAAAAGAAGCCGTTATCGGGAAAAAAATGACCAAAGTGGTAGCAACAACCTTGGACCAAAGACCAAAACCTAACCAAAGCACGAGCAATGGAGCTAGTGCAAATACCGGTATAGCTTGACTAATAACGAGCACTGGCATCAACCAGCGCTGTAATATCGGTGAAAACATCATCGCCAACGCAAAAAGCACACCGAACAACAGACCAAAGAAAAGACCGAGACAAATTTCAACCGTCGTGATCAATGTATGTTTCCAAAGATAGCTTCTGCCGTTCCACAGCGCCTCTACAACTTTAGGCGGCGTTGGTAACATGTAGCTTGGTAAGCTAAATAACCAAGTCCCTCCCCACCAGAGTGCGATTAGGCCGAGAAAAATCACTATCCCCCGGCTAATAAGGGCATAACGAGCCAAAAAATTGTTATTCATTGCGCTTGCTCCACAAAAAGACGCAATAGTTCACCTTGGCTTCTTTGCAATTCAGGATCATCCAGGGAGCGAGGAGGATTACCCGCGATAGTAATAGGCTTCCCAATTCCGGCGGGAAGTCCTGATAACACCATCAAGCAATGACCGAGTCGACATGCTTCCATCGGATCATGCGTAATGAACAACGCGGTACACCCTTCTAGTAACTCAGCAGCCAGATCTTGTACTTTAACTCGGGTAATAGCATCTAATGCCGAGAAAGGTTCATCCATCAGGACAATGGGACGCCGTTCGTAGAGCGTTCTGGCAATAGCCGCTCGTTGCCGCATTCCTCCTGATAATTCAGCGGGCAATGCAGTGCGTCGGTTTGCCAGCCCTACGCGTTCAAGTAGATGTTCCGCCCAGCGTTTATCAACCTTTTCTCGTCTTAATCTTGCACCAAGCGTTACATTTTCAAAAAGGTTAAGCCACGGATATAGCAGATCCTGCTGGCCCATATAAGCAATGCGATTATTGAGTGGTTGTCCATCCGTACCGCATACATTTCCGGATGTCGCGTTGGAAAGCCCGGCAATAATCTTTAGTAAACTACTTTTACCAACACCACTCTCACCGAGTAATACCGCAAACTCGCCGCCTTTAATCTCGAAAGTCAGCTTATTGAAAACAGTATGGTTACCAAAACGTAAGGTAAGGTTATCTACGCGGATTCCCGGAATCCCACTATTTCCCGCTGCTGAGGATACGGACTGATGGGGGCCAGACGTTTTTCCCATTACACGCTACCTTTTTAAAAAGTTCATATAATAAGGGTAGTCATTTCATCACAGAGGAGCCGCCTTATCCGCCAAGAGTCAATCTTTTGTCATATGGCAAGGAAATATCTTAAATAATTGAGCTAATTGTTTGTAATGATGGCTAACTTAATTCAATGCCATTAGCAAGCTTGCATAGCAACATGCTGGTTCATAATGTAGAGCCTTCATCATCTGGTGGTTAATTACCACAGATAAACTCAATCATTACCTTTCATCACCACTATATTGTCCTTAAGGCGACGGAAAGCCGCATTAGCCTCACTGATGATCAGTTGCTCATCAACGTGCGTAAGAACCCTGCCGCGCATCACAATTTCACCATTAATAATTACCGTATCAACGGTACTGCCATTAGCAGCAAAAACAAGATGGCTGGTTAGATGAACCGGTGTATCGCGCAAAAGTGGTGTAAAGATTGCGTTATTCGTTTCAACGAGAATGATGTCTGCTTTTTTGCCCACAGCCAGTTGACCAGTTTCATGCCCCAATGCTTTTGCTCCATGATGAGTAGCCATATGCAGGACTTCTCTGGCTGGCATCAAGCTGGCATCGACACGGCTTGCACGTTGCAATAAAGAAGCGTATTTCATAACTTCAAACATGTCTGCACTATTATTGCATTCTACTGCATCATGTCCGAGCCCAACATTAATACCTGCAGCCAATATCTCGGGGACACGCGCAATACCGTTACCCAGTTTTGCATTGGAGTTTGGGTTATGAGAGATGTGGGTTCCGGTTTCGGCCATCATGGCGATTTCACCATCACTGAGCCAAACACAGTGGGCAGCGATAGTGTCAGGGCCGAGCAGCCCCATATCATATGCCAGCTCCGTTGGCCGGCGTCCAAACTTTTCCAGACAGAAATCGACTTCAGTTTGCGATTCATTTAGGTGCACATGAATGCCACTTCCCAATGTATCCGCCATGGCTCGCGCCTCGCGTAATAAATCAGGTGAAGCCAAGGGAAGCCACTCAATACCTACGCGTACCTCGATACGACCATTGGCCTTGCCGTGATTACGCTGATAAGCATCGTAGTTATCCTGGAGACAGTCTAAATGATGTTCCTTGAGTGCAACATCGTTGCACAGCACCGCTCGTATGCCAATTTCTTCAGCAGCCATGGCCAGAGAATCGAGCTGACGGTACATGTCGTTAACCGTCGTTGTACCTGCTTTAATGGACTCCGTATAGCTGGCGAGCGCAGCCCAGTAAGCCGCTTCTGGATCCAATGCTCTCACCAATGGATACCAACACTCATCCAGATATTCCCACAAAGGCATATGGTCATTGAAACCTTTACCTATAGCGGTGTGATAATGCAGATCGATTAATCCCGGCATCACGATTTTATTCGAGGCATCAATTACTTCGTCTGTCGGGAAACATTCGAAAGACTGGCTTGCAGGCAGAATAGCGGCGAGTCGATCTCCATTGACAATAACAGTACCACTTTCGTAATAAGTACCCGCCTCATCCAACGTGAGTACCATGCCGTTTTTGATAATGATTCGCCCCATCATTCCTCCACGTTTCCCATATAAAAATAATTTGGATCTGTGTCACAGAAGAGAAGACTGTATCGGTATCGCAGACAATCCCACTGATAAAAAACGAACAAAATATAGCGTAAATAGAAAGTTACCAAAACAGATAGCACGACATTTTCACTATATGACTATAGACAGAAAAAAAGTTTTAACAAACCGTGCATCTGTAGTCATTCCCCGGTCCATTTCTGCCGTAACGGTTTAGTCTGTTGATGTGCTTGCGGATCAATATATTTATTCAAAGGAGCGCATACCTGTTAAGCATAGTGCATCACATGTGCCGCTATTTCTTGCCCAAACGCATGCATAAAAAAGGGGGATTTCACTATATCGAGGGGAAACATAACAAATAAAAAAACAGTAAGTCATGATAACTTACTGTTTTTTTTATTTCTTACTGGCCTCGTCCGAACATTAATGGACAAAACCTTTAGAGAAAATGGTCGGCGAGAGAGGATTCGAACCTCCGACCCACTGGTCCCAAACCAGTTGCGCTACCAAGCTGCGCTACTCGCCGATAAATTTACTGCTTTGATGCCACTGACATCATCATTTGTGTGGTGCGAAGAGAGGGACTTGAACCCTCACGTCCGTTAAGACACTAACACCTGAAGCTAGCGCGTCTACCAATTCCGCCACCTTCGCATATTCACAAACTTTAAAATCTGGGGTGGCTAATGGGACTCGAACCCACGACAACTGGAATCACAATCCAGGGCTCTACCAACTGAGCTATAGCCACCATATACCACTACATTACTACCTGCATTCGGTACTTCTGTTACGGGGTAAAATACCTCCGCAGCTCTCGCACTCATAATAATGGTGCGCCCGACAGGATTCGAACCTGAGACCTCTGCCTCCGGAGGGCAGCGCTCTATCCAGCTGAGCTACGGGCGCATAGCGCCGTTGCGGGTGGGGATAGTACGGATTTAATGAGTAGCTGTCTAGTGCTTTTTTTCAGAAACGATGCGTTTGCTTATGCTTTGTTCATTTACTGGCACATTGCCCTCCACATCAACTCACTGGTCTGTTTTTTATACACATCTCCACGCAGGGTTAACCGTTACAAACGACCGCTGAAATGATAGGCCAGGTAACGCAGCAACTTAATTTGTCGCCTGATTCGGCTGGGTTCGGTGAGTAACCGATAAAACCATTCCAGTCCCAGATTTTGCCAGGCCAGCGGTGCACGTTTTACCCGTCCGGTAAAAACATCATATGTTCCACCCACACCCATATAAAGTGCATGCGGGTAAGACTGCTGACAGTCTCGCATCAGTATTTCCTGTCTCGGCGTACCCATCGCTACCGTGACAATCTGCGCGCCGCTGTCGCTCACCTGCTGAAAGAGTGCCTGGCGCTGTTCCGGCACAAAGTAACCTGTATGGCTGCCAACGATATTGACCTTCCACTGTGCACGAAGCTTATCTACCGTTTGCGCCAGCACATCCGGTTTACCCCCAATCAGAAAAACCGGGGTCCCTTCTCGACCGGCACGCTGCATTATCGCCTCCCATAAGTCAGCGCCAGCAATCCGTGCGACCTCTGCCTGTGGATATTTTCGCCTGATAGACCGCACGATGCTGATACCGTCGGCGTATTTATACTCTGCCTCGTCTATCAGGGTACGTAACACTGGGTCGTTCTCTGTCGCCAGCAACTTTTCCGCATTCATGGCAATCAATGCCCCGGTTTTTACCCTCACCCCCTCGAAAAGATAATCCACACACTGCGCCATATGACAAAATCCATATAGCGTTATCCCCCGGATGGTGTAGCGGGGAATCACGTCATGTTCTTCTATCTCTCTTTTCATCGCATAGTGTCTGTTGGTGTGGTTGACGTTGAATGAGTCAAGGCTAGAGAACAGCGTCGTTGTCGGATAACCCCTGCACTGTCCAACAACCAATACAATAATTTGGCCATTAATAGGCAACTGCCGAAAATAAAACAGAAAAAGACGATCCGGGAAACAAAGGCATCTACACCTTCACGCGCCAGAACGATAATATTGAATACCGCACCAAAGCAGAAACTTTGCAGAATTGCCGCCTTATAACGATTACTGTCACGTAATCCGGCATCATACAACCAGTCAAACCATTTAATGATCAGCCCAACGACCACCGCACCCAGAGGAATAAAGGCTACTCCGCCCATGATCAATAATGACCCTAGTAATGTTGGGGAAATGGCCAGCCCAGCGTGGTAATTCAGTACATCCCAGGTAAAGTAGTTGGCACTGTTCAGTATCAACGTGGGGCGGGACGGCCACAGCCAGCCAGGTATAAATACGTAGAAATCCCTCACCACCGGAGCCAACCCCTGAAACGTGATACGGTCGTAATGCTGCCACAACAATGCCAGATTCTCCCAGGGAGAAAACGTATCGCGCGTCAGGTAGAGAAAGGTATAGAACGCTTCTGCGCCACTGACATCCAGGTTATAGCGAGCCAACGCCAACCCGAACATACCAACCACCCCCACTGTACCGGCTACCGCCAGCATCCATAATGTAATCCAGCCGCGTCGGATACCGATAAACAGGAACAGGGCAAATGCAATAATAATGTTGGCGCGGGTTCCCCCGATGATGAGATAAGTCAGGATGCCAAAAGAGACGGTAGCGAGCAGGAACAAGCACCAGGCAACCCGGGTCTGATGCAGGAAATAGATCACCAACATGGCGGGGATAAAAAAATAGAAGAAGCGTTTTAGCGCCACATCAGAGACTGCACTGGAAAAAATCTGGCTATAAGAATCTAGCTTGAACAACAGAAAACCATTATTCAGAAAAAACACGCCGGCGGTACACACGGCAACCAACGCCAGCAGTAGCCAGGTAATATGAGCTTCCACCCGGGTCATGGTAAATACAGGGGGGCGGGTTACGCGGTTTTTGGGTCGCAGCCGGGTTTTATAGACGACGAAGTAGATAGCATAAAAAGCCGTGGCAGAAAGCATGGCCTGCAGCAAATATTCCGCTGGAGCGACTTCAACATCAAACCTGAAAACCAGGATACAGGTGAGCGGAAAACCAAAATAAAACGTTAAGAGGTAAAGTAGGGAAAACAGCACGTTAAAATTAAAACGCACCCGTCGGAACTCCTGCCAGGTCAGGAATAGGATGAACACCACGGAGATCAGATAAACCGCCAGCAGGCCACTGAACTGCGCTTGCGTCATGACGATTCTCCTGCTGCCTGCGCCAGCGCTTGTCGCCAGCCATACAGATAATTAGGGTAAAAGAACGCTATCTGCTGCTTATTCACCAATGCCAATTCACGCTGGGCTCTGCGCACTACAGTCTCATCAAGCACATCACCATAAAACAATACCGGCAGATTTTGTGCCGTCAAATCCTGCCAGAAAGGGTTTTTTCGGCTGATAACAAACGGTATGCCACACTGAATGAGCAGACACAGTGTCCCGATTCCCTGCTGGCGGTTAAAAATAAAATAACCCAAATCACAAGTACGCAGCATCGCCAGATAATCATCAAAAGACATTGGCAGGCGGAGCAGTTGGAAATACTTTACGCCAAACAACGAGTTACCCACCTGCTGAACCTGTGAAATATAGACATCATTATTGGCCGGATAGCCCATGGGGACAAGCACCCGGACCCGACAGCCAAACTGTTCATGAATGGCGTGTAAGGCTTCGATATGTCGATTGGTACGATCGCCAGAATTCCCGACCAGTATAGTCAGTGGTGCGGTTGGGTCTTTTTCATGCTCCGCATTGTCAAATTCCGGAGTCATGCGGGTCGGGAAATAAAGTAGTGAGGCACCAACCTGGGCTGTTCGCTGTTGGTAATGAAATAAATCACCACGAGTGGCAAAAACATGACCAACACGTCGTTGGGCAATACGGCGCATCAGATAGAACAAGCGATACTTCCAACTGGTAGCCTCTTCATACAAGTCCGCCCCCCATATGTGCCAGTAAGCCTGTGATGGCTTAATTCCCCCAGATATCAACGCAAGCCAAATCAATGGGTTAAACTGACCGTGGAAAAAGAAACGCGTATCCCTGTCGGCTTTAGCCAACGCAACAACGGCCTTTGCCAGCGTGTTTTTATCAGGATAAAATGCAATGGTTAACGCCGGAAAATCATTCAACGGCACCGTATCACGGGCAACCACCATAAAACGCTGTACTTGCCGGGCCGGTAATTGCGGCGACAGCGTGTCGTTAAAAAAACGCAGCACAGTGTGATTATGGTGTGGAATATCCGCCCCTAAAACATGAATGAGAGTTGTCATGCACGCCTACAATAGATAATGAATACACTGCAACACAGCAAAAAATAGATCAGATACGTCACCATATACGCTTGAACCGCGCCCAGGGCCCCATGAAGGGGAATCAGCCAGTGTGAGAACCCGGCCAACAGCAAAAACTGGCTCACTTCCGTCAGCAAATAAAAACGCAGTGCCGCCCTGGCAATGACAACATAACCGAAGAGATAGGATCCCACTTTCAACACATCTCCAGTGAGCTGCCACGGAAATAGATCCCGCATGGCGATAAACTGCCGGGAAAAAAGCAGCCAGATGACCACATCCCGCAGCAGCCATATGCAAAAGCTGGCCGCCATCACCGCAGGCAGTACAAATTTGAGAGATTTCACAACCTCTTGGGCAATAGCGCGTCTATCAACCAGGCGAGATAACGTTGGCAGCAAGTAAACACTAAAAGAGGCGGTAATAAATTGCAGATAGGCATCCGAAATGGTGCTGACACCTTGCCAGACTCCCACTGCTTCCCAGTTGTAATGCGCAGCCAGTTGGTTACGCATCATAATGTAGACCACCGGCATGGTCACCGCTGTCATCAAGGCCATCAGTGTAAACTTGGCGAGATTGCCAGCCTGCACATTATCCCAGCACGGCATTAACGCCCTCAGCCCGATATGCGCTCGGCGCCTCAACCACCAGCCAGCAGGTAACACGACCAATGCCGGGACTAGCGCCAACCCTACCAGCGCTCCGGTATAACCATCAGATTGAAAACAGAGGTAATAAGCGATCAATCCAATCAGACTGCCGGCAATAATGGTCAGTGCCGTTCCCCGGACATCCCGATACCCCTTCAGGATGGACAGAAACAGGTTGGCACAGGCAATCCCCAATTGGATGAATGCCAATGCACGAATGACGGACTGGTAATGCTCACTCCCGAACAACAGTTGGGAAATAGGGGCCGCAGCCAACAAAAACAGCACCGCCAGCAGCGCAGAACAACCCAGGACCACTACCACTGATGTCCCCAGCAAGGCGTTTAGCTGTTCTGGTCGTTGCTGATACTCGGCAACGTATTTGGTCACACCGTTAAAAATACCGGCACCCGCCAATACGCCTAAAACAGTAATCAACTGACGGAAATTTCCTGCCTGACCAACACCTTCCGGGCCGAATGTCACTGCCAACAGTTTGATCACCACCAGCCCCACACCAATTTTTATCAGTGTCGAAACCGCCGTCCACATTGATGCTCTGGCTAATGACATATCAGGAAAAGAAACTCAAAACAGTGTTGATCACAGTACGCTGATTTATATTTTTCAGATTGTAAAACAGGGGTAGCCGCACCAGACGATCGCTCTCACGAGTCGTATAGCGATCTTCCCCTGCAAAGCGTCCGAATCGCTGACCCGCAGGGCAATTGTGCAGTGGGATGTAGTGGAACACGGTCAGAATTTCCGCTTCCTTCATATGATTGATAAACGCCGTGCGTTCTGCCGCATCCCGTAGCTTGATATAAAACATATGCGCATTGTGATCACAGTCGGCGGGGATATAAGGCAGTTCGAGCCGGCCCGCTGCCGCCAGCGGCTTAAACGCTTGCTCATAGTTTTGCCATAGTTGCAGACGGCGATCATTAATGCGCTTCACGGCCTCCAGTTGTCCCCACAGATAGGCTGCCTGTATATCCGCCATCAAATAGCTGGAGCCGATATCCCGCCAGGTATATTTATCGACTTGTCCCCGGAAAAACTGGCTGCGATTGGTACCTTTTTCACGGATGATTTCCGCCCGTTCAATCAGCGTCGGCTCATTAATCAGCGTCGCCCCGCCTTCACCACCCGCAGTATAATTCTTGGTTTCATGAAAGCTGAAACAACCCACATGTCCGATGGATCCCAGCGGACGACCTTTATAACGCGACATCATCCCCTGCGCCGCATCCTCAACTACATGCAGGTGATATTTCTCCGCCAGCGCCATAATGACATCCATGTTGCAACCCACGCCGGCATAATGCACCGGAACAATAACTCTGGTCTTTTCAGTGATAGCCGCTTCGATTTTGCTTTCGTCGATGTTCATCGTATCCGGGCGAATATCCACAAACACAATGCTGGCACCGCGCAGAACAAACGCGTTGGCAGTAGAAACAAATGTGTAGCTTGGCATGATCACTTCATCACCGGGCTGAATATTTAGCATAATGGCAGCCATCTCCAGCGATGCAGTACAGGAAGGCGTCAGCAGTGCTTTCTGACTGCCGGAATACTGCTCCAGCCATTGCTGACAACGGCGGGTAAAACCACCATCGCCACAGAGTTTTCCACTGCGCATCGCCGCCTGCATATACTCCAGTTCAGAACCCACAATGGCTGGCGCGTTAAAAGGAATCATCTCATCACCTATATAACCAGTAAGCCGTGCTTTCTACGCTGGCACCGCTGCGCAGATAAAGACGTATCGCCGCCACATTACTGATTTGTGTCGCGATCCATAGACGCTCGATACCAGCTTGTTGGCACCATCTTTCAGCCGACTGAATCAGCTGTAACCCAATTCCTTGGCCAGATCGCCCCGGCCAGACCGATAACAACCCAATACGGGCCTCATGATCGGGCAACCTGCGCAGTGTCACCCATCCCAGAGGTTGTCTGGCGTTATCTTCAAGCAGCAGACAAACATCATCAAACGTACCGCGCACCGCATTTTCCACCCAGCAGGCATAAAAACGGCCACTGTCATTTGGCTGATACCAGGGAGGACGAAAACGGCTCAACCCAAAAGTATGGGCAGCGACCTCACGCAACAGAGGAATATCACGCTCATTAGCCACACGCAGGCCACTTGCCTTGATAAGAATATTCGACGCAACATTCAGACTGAAGTCGATTTCTCCTTCCACCAGCCGGAATCCCAGATTCGCCAGCGCATCGGCCAATACCAACTGATCAGCGGCTACCTTCGCATGCGTCACCGCATAATGATCCAGTTGTGTAGCCGTCAGTTTCGGAGCTACCGCATCGAACATCAACCGACCACTGAGAAGTTGAAAAAAATCACTCTCCCAGCGTAATGGCTCAATGTTGGCATAAACGGGCATACATGATTCCTGTTACTTCGTTAAGCACCAGTAAAGCCTGTGTCATCGGTTAATGAAAATCGGCTTCAACGCCAGATGCCTTTCGCATCAATAACCCAGGATTGGGTTACATGGTCCGGGCTGATAGCGCGAAACTGACGGTGATCGACTAACATCACGATAATATCGGCGTCACGCAATGCACGGGTCATATCTACTAATGTAGCCTGCCCACTCAAATCCACCGGAAGTTGGTCGATATGTGGCTCTACAACCCATGTTTCGCCAGCATGCCAGCGGGCGATCATTTCGGTAATCATCATGGCCGGACTTTCCCGCAGATCATCGATATCGGGTTTAAACGCCAGGCCAAAGCAGGCAATCTTCACTTCACTGGCACGCTTATCACTTTGTGTTACACAGTCTGCCAATGCGCGCTTAACACGGTCCACTACCCAGAGTGGCTTATCGTCATTTACCAACCGGGCCGTATGAATCAACCGGGCCAGTTGTGGGTTCTGTGACACGATAAACCAGGGATCCACCGCGATACAATGGCCACCGACGCCAGGTCCCGGCTGAAGAATATTGACCCGGGGGTGACGGTTTGCCAATCGGATAAGTTCCCATACGTTGATATTCTGCTCAGCGCAAATCAGTGATAATTCATTGGCGAAGGCGATGTTAACGTCTCGGAAACTATTCTCTGTCAACTTGCACATTTCTGCCGTGCGGGAATGCGTAACTACACAATCACCTTCCAGAAAGATGTTATATAACTCGCAGGCACGTTCAGAACAACGGGATGTCATGCCACCAATAACTCGATCATTCTTTATCAGTTCCGTCATTATCTGCCCGGGTAATACCCGCTCAGGACAATAGGCGATGTTAATATCCGCCGCATCTCCGACCTGCTGAGGAAAAGTTAAATCAGGCCGCATTGTCGCCAGGTGTTCAGCCAGCCATTCGGTTGTCCCCACCGGAGACGTCGATTCCAGAATAACCAAATCACCCCGTTTCAGAACCGGCGCGATAGATTCAGCCGCAGCCTGCACAGCTGAAAGATCTGGCTCATGGGCATGTTTAAATGGTGTCGGCACCGCAATCAGGAAAGCATCGGCCGGAACCGGCTGGCTGAACGCCCGCAGGAAACCATTCTCCACGATGACTTTCACCTGCACCGCCAACTCCGGTTCAACGACATGAATCTCACCTCGATTGATGGTTTCCACCACATGCTTATTGACATCAATGCCAATAACTTTTTTTCTGCGAGAAGCGAAAGCCGCTGCCGTCGGCAGGCCGATATACCCCAAGCCAATGACTGAAATTATTTCGAAACTCATACCGTTACCTGATGTTGTTTTAAAACGTCGATAATGCGTTGACTGGCATGTCCGTCACCATAGGGATTATGCGCATGACTCATGGTCTGATAAGCGTCGTCATCCGTAAGCAATTCAGAGACATTAGCCAGAATTTTAGCAGCATCAGTGCCAACCAGCCTGACCGTGCCAGCAACCAGCGCCTCTGGCCTTTCCGTGGCTTCCCGCATCACCAGTACCGGTTTACCCAGTGAAGGCGCTTCTTCCTGGATGCCACCGGAGTCCGTCAAGATCAGATAAGCACGGTTCATCAGGTAGACAAACGGCAAATAATCCTGCGGACCAATCAAGAAAATATTATCAATACCGTTGAGAATTCGGTTAACCGGCTCGCTGACATTCGGGTTGAGATGTACCGGATAAACAATCTGGACATCAGGATGATGACGGGCGATATCTGCCAGCGCGCTACATATGCGCTCAAATCCATCACCGAAGCTTTCACGCCGATGCCCGGTCACCAGCAACATTCTTTTGTGCTCATCAAGAAAACGATACTGTTTATCCAGACTGCGGCACAACGCCGCGTTGCTGATAATATGTTTTTTTACCCAGAGCAACGAATCAATGACCGTATTTCCCGTAACGAAAATATGCGAGTCAGGAAGATTCTCTTTTAACAGATTCTGGCGAGCGCTTTGTGTTGGTGCAAAATGGAACATTGCCAGATGCCCGGTTAGCTTACGGTTTGCTTCTTCCGGCCAGGGGGAATAAAGATTACCCGTGCGCAATCCCGCTTCTACATGTCCAACAGGAATACGCTGGTAGAATGCCGCCAAACTGGTGATCAACGTAGTGGTGGTATCACCATGAACCAGTACCAAATCAGGTTTGAAGCTTTCCATGACCGGCTGTAAGCCTTCCAGAATCCGGCAGGATATGTCACTAAGGTTCTGCCCCGGCTGCATGACATTCAAGTCATGATCTGGCGTGATATCAAACAGACGCAGCACCTGATCCAACATCTCTCGATGCTGCGCGGTCACACAAATTCTTGATTCAAAGAATTCATCCTGAGCTAGAGCATGAACCAGCGGAGCCATTTTTATGGCCTCGGGACGAGTACCAAAAACAGTCAACACTTTCACAATGACTCTCTTTAATCAGGTTAGATGTAGCCTTCTGCCCATCAGGAATGATGTGCCTGGATATTACCGGTTAACGGGGATGGCGTACCAATGCAACGCCTGCCCCGATTAACAGACCGATAGCGCCCCACATTGCCAGCAGAAAAAGGCGACGGGGACTATCTCGCTTAACAGGCTCTTCGGGTGTACGCAGATATCGGTAAGTCTGAATGTTTTTATTCAGTGCCGGGCCAGCATCAAGGATGGTCAATATCGCCCGGTTTTGATCATAATCTATGTCATATTGTGGGCCATTGGCTTTCAGTGAAGCCAATCGAGCCATCAGCACTGGTGTTCCCAATAAAAACATTTCCGATACGGGCAACGCATCAGGAAGCTTACTGGTTTGGTTATGGTTGATTCCTTGCTGTCTGGCAATCGTCAATCCCTGTTCGACATTGTGCAATTCACGGTTATAAATGGCCAGGGAGACAGCTTCCTGCTGCTTGATTTGTGAACGAATAAAGGTTGTTTTGGCAATCCAAAGCCCCTTCAGTTCATCATTGAGGTGAGTGATAGCCCGTTGATTTGAAAAGTTGATGTACTGGCGTAATAACATATCCGCATCGGTGGCCGTCTCTGCCGTCAACTTCACACTATCATTAGTCTTTTTGACATCGTTATGCGAAGTAAGCTGAATATTATTTATCAACTTATCCAACAAAATAGCATCTGCTTTCCTATTACCTTCCTTGCGCGATAGGTAGTATTCAGACTGTAACCAAAAATCACGCTGGGTATCGTAAGCGGCCAGTTGCATGATAAATTCAGCGTAAACATCCGCAGCGACAGATGGTGACTCAGGTCCAGAGACCGGAAATGCCTTAGTGCCAAGATTACGCAGAAACTGCTGTTGGGAGTAGAATCCGTTCAGCATATTCACTGTCGGTTTATCGGTTACTGCTATGGCACCCCATTTCTGTGGGGCAAGGTAAGAATAAATCACAGCAAAGAGCACAAACAGCGCAGTGATACCCAGCACCCATACTTTTCCACACCAAAGCGCACAAAATACACCACGGAGATCCAGCGTATTCTCTAACTGCTCATCCAAGACAGAAATGTTATCCGTTCTCATTACTTCCCCAAACTGTTCTGGTTAATATGACTGCCTACTTGGCCGACGCATACGCCGTTTTACACGTTTAATCAACCGTGCAACACGCCAGGCTCGTTTGAGACAGTAACCATACAAGAAGAATGCGAGCAAAAATAATACCAGCATGAACCATTCGGGAATGAACAACAGATATTCACCCAAAATACCCACGGCGGCTAGCACTAGCGCCACCAATGTAATCAGTACAAACGCCTGGCGTGAAGTAAATCCTGCCCGCATGATCAAATGATGGATATGCTGCCGATCCGGTGAAAATGGACTCATTCCTTTACGTAACCGACGGTACATGGTGGCAACCATATCCATCAGCGGTATGGCGATAATCCACAACGCAGTTACCGGATGTATAACATGATTGGGTCCCTGAGTACTCTGCAACAATAGCCATATTGCAGTGAACCCAATCATGGTACTTCCCGCATCACCCATAAAAACTTTATACCGTTTCCCGAGTACACCGAGGTTCAACAAGATATAAGGAAGGGTGGCTGCAATCATGGCAAAACACCACAATGCCAGGCTGGTATTGCCACTTTCGTACAGCAAGAACCCCAAGGCACCAAATGACACACAAGAAAGGCCGCCAAGCAACCCATCAATACCGTCAACCATATTAAACGCATTGATAGCGGCCCAAACCGCAAGTAGTGTCAGTACATGACCGAATGGCCCGGCGCCAAGATCCCAAGACCCCAGGATACGCCCAAAGTGCTGTAAGTATAGATTGGCATGCACCATCATCAACATGGCGACAACAGCTTGCATAGCGGCACGAATCCAGGCACTGATATCAAAGCGATCATCCAGTGCGCCAACAAACACCAACGCACCTGAACAAATCAGGTACAACTGGAAATTCGGGATGTGATAATTAGTGACTACCGATGTAAAACAGATACCCGCATAAACTGAGATTCCGCCTACTAATGGGATCAGCCCCTGATGGCGTTTACGAAAATCCGGACGATCAACCAGCCCTATTTTTTTTGCCACCTTGCGAGAAAAAAACAGAAAGGCAAAAGAAAACAAAAAGATAAATACTAATTCGGTACTCATAATGAGTAAATTCACCGTTCACAGCAGTTAATGAGACTACGGCTGTTCTATTGTATGCCTTGTTATGCCTAACTTGTTACCATCTCGATGAATAATACTGGGTCAACAATGGATTGCCACCATTACTCATCCGGGTAGGCGCTCGTAGTATAAAGATACGTAGTTTATAGAATTTATCTATTCTCTACCATTATAGGTGAATAGAAATAAAAAACGCCACGACCCGCGTGGCGTTTTCTCATACCAGAGCATTTTTACGAACGCTTCATCATGTCGAAGAACTCATCATTGGTTTTCGTCATTGCCAGCTTATTAATCAGGAACTCCATCGCATCAGTTTCACCCATAGGATGAATGATTTTGCGCAGAATCCACATTTTCTGTAGCTCTTCAGATGTGGTTAACAACTCTTCCTTACGTGTACCGGAACGGTTGTAGTCAATCGCGGGGAACACACGTTTTTCTGCGATCTTACGAGAGAGATGCAGTTCCATGTTGCCAGTACCTTTAAACTCTTCGTAGATCACTTCATCCATTTTGGAGCCGGTGTCGATTAACGCCGTGGCAATAATCGTCAGACTGCCACCTTCTTCAACGTTACGTGCAGCGCCAAAGAAACGTTTAGGGCGATGTAAAGCGTTAGCATCCACACCGCCGGTTAATACTTTACCCGACGATGGTACGACGGTGTTATAGGCGCGCGCCAGACGAGTAATGGAGTCCAGCAGAATAATGACATCTTTTTTGTGCTCGACAAGACGCTTGGCTTTCTCGATCACCATCTCTGCAACTTGCACATGGCGGGAAGCCGGTTCATCAAAGGTAGAAGCTATCACCTCTCCTTTAACCAAACGCTGCATCTCTGTGACTTCTTCCGGACGTTCGTCAATCAGCAACACCATCAGCACGCAATCAGGATGGTTATACGCAATATTCTGCGCAATATTCTGCAACAACATGGTCTTCCCGGCTTTCGGCGGAGCCACAATCAGTCCACGCTGACCACGGCCAATCGGCGCAGCCAGATCCAGCACACGGGCAGTCAAATCTTCAGTAGAACCGTTACCACGTTCCATACGCAGGCGCGAATTAGCATGCAGCGGAGTCAGGTTCTCAAACAGAATCTTACTGCGCGCATTTTCAGGTTTGTCATAGTTAACTTCGTTAACTTTCAACAAGGCAAAATAACGTTCGCCCTCTTTCGGCGGGCGAATTTTACCAGAGATAGTATCACCAGTACGAAGGTTGAACCGGCGGATTTGACTGGGAGAAACATAGATATCATCAGGACCGGCGAGGTAGGAGCTGTCAGCAGAGCGGAGGAAACCGAAACCATCCTGCAATATTTCCAGCACACCGTCACCAAAAATATCTTCACCACTTTTGGCATGCTGCTTAAGTATGGCGAAAATAATATCCTGTTTACGCATACGAGCCAGGTTTTCCAGCCCCATATTTTCGCCGAGAGTAATTAACTCAGAAACTGGCGTATTCTTTAATTCGGTAAGATTCATAATGGTGGGTTCTTTAACTCGGGGTAAATCTCGAACTATTAATGTGAATGGTATGGCAGGATCATCCGTGCCTCTATAAACAGCCTTCAATCGCCGAATGCCAGCATCTTTTCGAGCTGAAGTCACGCGGACTTTGCACATACACACGGCAAGAGATCGAAGACACCTTAAAACCAATTAATTTAAAACTGTTAGATTGCCCAAATCGGATAAACAGACATTCGTTAATCAATGACTTTCCGATTTTGACACAGAATAATGCTTTAGATTTTAACTCTCAGGTTTAAGCCTAGAGGCTCAAACATAGGTAAGTACGATATGCAGTATTGATGAATCTAGCACGCTTCCCGGTGGGCGTCCAGCGGTCAATATGAGAAATTCTTACTGTCCACTGCCGCCCAGGGTATTGCGGATATAACAAATTACAAATTAGCGTTCAGGAACTCTTTTAACTGGCCTTTAGACAAAGCCCCTACTTTTGTTGCTGCCACTTCACCGTTCTTGAACAACAGTAAGGTGGGAATACCACGAATGCCATATTTCGGCGCAGTAGCTGGATTTTCATCAATGTTCAGTTTAGTGACCGTTAATTTACCCGCGTACTCTTCAGCAATTTCATTCAGTATAGGGGCAATCATTTTACAAGGACCACACCACTCAGCCCAGAAATCAACCAGTGTTACGCCCTCAGCCTGCAATACTTCCGTATCGAAACTACCATCAGTCAGGTGAACAATTTTATCACTCATGTTTTACTCCGCAGGATTATGTCTACCTAGTTGGTGTAGCATTAACCAACCATGAGGTTGACTTTATTTCACTGGATACGCTTTCGTAAAGCAATAGTTAACTGATATTCTACCACACTATGAGCAAAACATACTTAACTGAACAGAAGTTTTCCGACTTCGCACTGCACCCGATGGTTATCGAAGCACTTGAAAGTAAAGGGTTTCATAACTGCACACCCATCCAGGCTTTGGCTCTGCCATTGACCTTGTCAGGGCGTGATGTAGCGGGACAAGCGCAAACCGGTACGGGCAAGACGCTGGCTTTTTTAGCGTCTACTTTCCATTATCTGCTTTCTCACCCCGCCTCAGCTGAACGTCAGACCAACCAGCCACGGGCTTTGATTATGGCCCCCACACGTGAACTGGCGGTACAAATCCATTCCGATGCGGAAGCACTTGCGCGCATTACCGGATTGAAATTAGGCCTGGCCTATGGTGGCGATGGTTATGACAAACAACTGAAAGTGCTAGAAAACGGGGTAGATATCCTGGTCGGCACTACGGGCCGCCTGATCGATTATGCCAAGCAGAACCATATCAGCCTGGGCGCGATTCAGGTTATCGTACTGGATGAGGCTGATCGTATGTACGATCTGGGCTTCATCAAAGATATCCGCTGGCTGTTCCGCCGGATGCCACCCGTAAATCAGCGTTTAAACATGCTGTTCTCCGCCACGCTATCCTATCGCGTGCGCGAATTAGCGTTTGAGCAGATGAACAATGCGGAATACATAGAAATCGAACCGGAGCAAAAAACCGGTTATCGCATTACAGAAGAGCTATTTTATCCTTCTAACGAAGAAAAAATGCGGTTGTTACAGACACTGATTGAGGAAGAGTGGCCTGATCGCTGTATTATTTTTTCCAATACCAAACACCGTTGTGAAGACATCTGGGGTCACCTCGCTGCCGACGGGCATCGCGTCGGGTTGCTAACCGGAGATGTGGCACAGAAAAAACGACTGCGTATCCTGGATGATTTCACCCATGGCAATTTGGATATTCTGGTCGCCACCGATGTTGCTGCCCGTGGCCTGCATATCCCCGCCGTTACCCACGTATTCAACTATGATCTGCCGGATGACTGTGAAGACTATGTCCACCGCATTGGTCGTACAGGTCGCGCTGGTGCCAGTGGTTACTCAATAAGCCTGGCTTGCGAAGAATACGCACTGAATCTTACTGCTATTGAAAGCTATATTGGACACCATATTCCTGTCAGCAAGTATGACAGTGATGCATTATTGACCGACTTACCCGCACCGAAGCGGCTGACTCGTCCGCGTTCCAATAGCGGCCCTCGTCGGCACAATTCACCGCGTCGTAGCGGAGCCGGAGCACCACGTAACAACCGTAAACGAGCGAGCTGATTCGCCGATGCCAAGTTCTTCTTCGCTTTATGCGGCTATTGATTTAGGTTCCAACAGCTTTCACATGTTGGTGGTGCGTGAAGTCGCTGGCAGTGTGCAGACAATGTCTCGCATTAAACGTAAAGTTAGGCTGGCAACAGGACTGGACGCACAAAACTGCCTATCACTGGAAGCAATGCAACGTGGCTGGGCATGTTTGAAACTGTTCTCAGAACGCCTGCAGGATATTCCGCCCGAACAGGTGCGGGTAGTGGCTACAGCGACCTTAAGGCTTGCCGTCAACGCTGACGAGTTTTTGCAGCAGGCCCGACATATCCTGGGACTACCTATTCAGGTTATCAGTGGCGAAGAAGAAGCCAGGCTGATTTATCAAGGTGTTGCCCATACGACTGGCGGGCCGGAACAGCGGCTGGTTGTTGATATCGGCGGTGGTAGTACCGAACTGGCGACCGGCACGGGTTCTCGCACCACTCAGCTATTCAGTCTGCCGATGGGTTGCGTTACCTGGCTTGAACGCTACTTCGGCGATCGTAATCTCGGTTCAGATAATTTTGCACATGCCGAACAGGCAGCAAGAGTGATGCTGCATCCGATAAAAGATGTCTTACGACAACAAGGCTGGCAAATCTGTGTCGGCGCTTCAGGCACGGTTCAGGCGCTACAGGAAATCATGGTGGCCCAGGGTATGGATGAGTACATTACCCTGGACAAGCTCCAGCAGTTGAAACAACGCGCTATTCAATGCAACAAACTTGAAGAACTGGAAATTGAAGGGCTGACGCTGGAACGCGCCCTGGTTTTCCCCAGCGGTCTTTCCATCTTGTTGGCCATTTTTCAGGAACTAGAGATCAGCACCATGACGCTGGCCGGAGGTGCACTGCGCGAAGGACTCGTCTACGGTATGCTGCATTTCCCCATCGATCAGGACATTCGCCACCGGACCTTGCATAATCTGCAACGCCGTTATTTGCTGGACGCCGAACAGGCTAAGCGCGTCAGTCTGCTGGCAGATAGTTTCGCACAACAGGTGGCTCTTGACTGGCAGTTGGATAATCGATGTCGGGAGTTACTGCAAAGCGCCTGCCTGGTGCATGAAATTGGACTTAGTATCGACTTTCGCCAGGCACCGCAACACGCCGCTTATCTGGTTAGCCATAGTGATTTGCCCGGCTTCACCCCGGCCCAAAAGAAGTTACTGGCTACTTTACTGAATAATCAAAGTAACCCACTGGATCCCATACCGTTAACCCAACAGAATGCATTGCCAGTGTTGCAGGCACAACGGCTTTGCCGTCTGTTACGACTGGCAATTATTTTCGCCAGTCGGCGCCGTGACGATACATTACCGCACGTCAGTCTGCGAGTGGAAGGAGAGGCACTGCGGGTTATCCTACCGGCAGGATGGCTATCCCAACACCCGTTGCGGGCAGAAACATTGGAGCAGGAACGGTTATGGCAAAGCTATGTCCACTGGACGTTGATCGTGGAAGAAAATCCCGCCTGAGATAACCACAGGTAGCGATATGTGATCTCTGCTGATTGCTGATAACACTCGGTGATAATATTCGGACCGATAAAGATTTCCCCATAAGCCCACACCGCACTATTTCTGGTGCGGTCACACCACATCGCCGCTCATTATCATGATTCTGGTTTATCAACATTCTCAAGAATCATTACCGCTTTTCTGATTTATACACACCGATTTGTGATCCCGCACCGAGTAAGAGTAAAAGCAGTAGATGTATTTTACAAAACATTATTCTTATTAACGTGAAATCATGTTTTATATCCGTCATATTTCAAGTTGCAGATGCGTTGGCTACGTTTACTCACCCGAATCACTTACCTGAGTCAACTCATCGAGATGTTTCTGCTTGCCATCTTTCCGTAATTTAAGATCTATTGGATATATAAAAATAACCGGATGCAAAAAACTGCTTTAGCTGATTAATGATAAGGAACGAACGAGGATGAACAAGCATCTTTTCTCCCTTCCTGGAACTTGCAGGATATCCGTCATGTCGCTTCTGTTAGCGACAACCATCATGGCTACAACGTCATTCGCGGCCGTTCCCTCCCCGCAAGCGCCACAACAACTGCAGGTACCCACTCTAGCTTATGACGACCACAGTATCGTACTGGTTTGGGATGCACCCGAAGATACATCGGCTATTGTCGACTACCAAATTTACCAGAATGGCCGATTGATTGGGCTGGCCAGCCAGAATAGCGATAAGCACTCTCCCGCCAAACCCTATATCAATGCATTTTACGCCAACGATAAAACCCATTTTCATCATAAAATTGTAATACAAAACGCAAAGATTGAGGGTCTGAAGGCTGACACCCAATACCGGTTTACCGTTCGAGCTGTCTATAATAATGGCTCTACATCAAACGATAGTAACGTAGTCATCGCCAAGACGACCACTGTTCCGCCGATAGTTAATATCACCCAATATGGTGCAAAAGCAGACGGGAAAACCATCAATACTACGGCTATCCAGAAAGCCATTAATGCCTGCCCGCCTGGCTGCCGGCTTGATGTTCCCGCTGGGGTATTTAAAACTGGCGCACTGTGGCTGAAAAGCGATATGACGCTAAATCTGATGGCCGGAGCCACACTGTTAGGCTCGGATAACCCATCCGACTACCCTGACGCCTACCAGCTTTACAGTTATTCATCTCAGAAACGTCCGGCATCACTGATCAACGCAATTGACAAGGACAGCGCCAAACCCGGCACCTTCAAAAACATCAGAATTGTCGGTCAGGGCGTAATTGACGGAAATGGCTGGAAATTCGCCACCCCCGGGGAAATCAAAGATGAAGCAGGGAATATGTTGCCGCAGTATATGAAAGGCAACAACATCACCGTCGAACAGGACGGTATTCTGGCCATGAATCAAGTGAAGAGAGCGATAGAAAGCGGTATCAGCGCCAAAATCGCGTATAGCCAGTATCGTTCCAGCCTGATAACCCTAAGAGGCGTAGAAAACGTCTATTTGTCAGGTATTACCATCCGCAACCCGGCGTTCCACGGCATCATGTTCATGGAAAATCGTAACGTAGTGGTCAATGGCGTCACACACCAGACATACAACATTAACAACGGCGACGGTATCGAATTTGGCAATAGTCAGAACATGATGGTGTTTAACAGCGTGTTTGATACCGGGGACGACAGCGTCAACTTCGCGGCGGGTATGGGAGCAAAAGCGCAACATCAAGAACCGACCCAACATGCCTGGATATTCAACAACTACTTCCGTCATGGGCATGGTGCGGTGGTGATGGGGAGCCATACTGGCGCCTGGATTGAAGATATTCTGGCGGAAAACAATATCATGAATATGACAGATATTGGTTTGCGTGCGAAAAGCGCCACAGCCATCGGCGGCGGTGCCCGTAACGTGACATTCCGCAATAACGCCATGAAAAACCTCTCCAAACAGGCTGTGATAGTGACGCTGAATTACAGTGACACAAATGGCACCATTGACTATGAACCAGCGGCCACACCGGCACATTTCTACAATTTCACGGTGAAAAACGTGACGGTTCAGAACTCCACCGGTAACAAGCCAGCCATTGAAATTGCTGGTGACAGTAAACACGGCGTTTGGCACAGCCAGTTGAATTTCAGTGATATGAAACTGGACAAAGTGATGCCGACGTCCATTAGTGATCTTAAAGACAGCCACTTCAATCGTCTGGTCTTCACCAACCTGTTGAGCGGCAGCACACCGTGGAAGTTCGGAACGGTGAAAAATGTCAGCGTAGACGGCAAAATCGTTACACACTGATAGTGCTTCGTCGCAAGAAAAAACCCGGGTGGCAGTTAGTGCTGCCCGGTTTCACGTCCAGGAGGGATATTTATGGATGCACATGCCCGTCAGGATCCGCTTTTTTCCCTGGCTTTCGCCAACTGTGCTCGTAAATTTTCCAGATGATTCTGCCCTTTCTGCATCCTCTCCTGCGGGCTTACCACTTTGCGTTCCGTTTCCCAGATAACATCATCCTGTGGAAGTTCCAGTAGGAAACGACTTGGATCCGGACGAACCAGCTCGCCGTACTGACGACGTTCCCGACACAAGGTAAATGTCAGTTCCCGTTGAGCACGGGTGATACCGACATAAGCGAGGCGCCGCTCCTCATCCACATTGTCTTCATCGATACTGGTCTGATGTGGTAACAATCCTTCTTCCATACCGACCAAAAACACATAAGGGAACTCCAATCCTTTTGACGCATGTAATGTCATCAACTGAACCTGATCCAAGTCTTCCTCATTTTCAGCGCGTTCCATCATATCCCGTAACGTAAAACGGGTGACAACCTGAGTTAACGTCATCGGCTCATCCAGATCGTCGCCTTTCAGCATTTCCGTCATCCAGCTAAATAATTGGTTAATGTTTTTCATGCGCATTTCAGCGGCTTTCGGGCTAGGAGACGTTTCATGCAACCAGCTCTCGTAACCCAGGCCATGAATCAGGTCACGCACTGCCATTACGGGCTCTTGTTCTGCCAAACGGGCGATCTCCGCCATCCACTGGGTAAAACGCTGTAGCGATTCCAAACCACGACCGGTCAACACTTGGCTCAACCCGAAATCAAAGCTGGCGCTGAACAGACTGCGATTACGCTGATTCGCCCACTCCCCCAACTTTTGCAGCGTCGCCGGCCCTATTTCCCGCTTCGGCGTATTTACAATGCGTAAAAAGGCGCTGTCATCATCCGGATTGGTCAATACTCGCAGATAGGCCAGCAAATCCTTGATTTCCGGACGAGAGAAAAAGGACGTTCCACCGGAAATCTTGTAAGGAATGCGGTTTTGCATCAGCATCTTCTCGAATAGACGTGACTGATGGTTGCCGCGATACAAAACCGCATAATCGCCGTACTGGGTTTTGTTGATAAAATGATGGGCAATCAACTCCCCAACGACCCGCTCTGCTTCATGATCCTCGTTATTGGCCGTGATGATTTTCAGTTCGCTGCCGTAGCCCAGCTCGGAATACAGTCGTTTATCAAACACATGAGGATTATTGGCGATAAGAATATTTGCCGCTTTCAGAATACGACCGGATGAACGGTAATTCTGCTCCAGCTTGATAACCTGTAATTGTGGAAAATCCGTCTGTAACAACACCAGATTCTGTGGCCGCGCCCCGCGCCATGAGTAAATCGACTGGTCATCATCCCCCACCACGGTAAACCGCGCCCGGCTTCCCACCAGCAATTTCACCAGCTCATACTGGCTGGTGTTGGTGTCCTGATACTCATCCACCAACAGGTAACGCAGGCGGTTCTGCCAACGCTCACGGACGTCTTCATTACGCTTGAACAACAAGGTAGGTAGCAGGATCAGGTCGTCAAAATCCAGGACGTTGCAGGCGCGCAGATGATCGGTATACAACCGGTAGCAATGGGCAAATAGCTTATCCCGCTCGGAACTGGCCCGCGCCATCGCCAGAACAGGGTCAACAAGATCGTTTTTCCAGTTGGAAATGGTGGAAATCAACTGCTGTAACAGCGTTTTATCATTCTCCAGCCAGGTTTCCGTCAGCTCTTTCAGCAACGCCATCTGGTCCTGATCGTCAAATAACGAAAAATTGGACTTCATTTCCAGCGCACTGTATTCCCGTTTGATGATTTCCAGCCCCAGTGTATGGAATGTGGAAATCATCAGACCACGGGCTTCTTTGCGTCCCAATGTCTGCGCGACACGCGCTTTCATTTCCCGAGCCGCTTTGTTGGTAAAGGTCACGGCAGCGATATGTCGCGCTTGATAGCCACACACCCGTATCAAATGCGCTATCTTTTGAGTAATAACGCGCGTTTTGCCAGAACCCGCCCCGGCCAGCACCAAGCAAGGGCCGGTAACGAATTCAACAGCATGTTGTTGGCTGGGGTTTAAACGCATGGTTCATCTTGCTCACTGATCAAACGAAAGGCGATTGTAGCAAAAGTCAGGGCAGTCTTGTTCGGCTGATTCTGGTGTTGTAATGCGCTCCGCATTTCCATTTTATGACCGTGCAATGTTACATTGCGCGCCAGTTTTTCTATCAAAAGGTACTCAACATGGCACATACAGCAGCAGCGTTGCATATTCTGGTCGATACGGAACAACAGGCAAACGACATTCTGGATCAGTTGGAAAAAGGAGCAGATTTTCAGCAGATGGCACAGAAATTCTCAACCTGCCCGTCCAAACGTAACGGCGGTGATCTGGGCGAATTCCGCCAAGGCGACATGGTTCCGGCATTTGATAAAGCTGTATTTTCCGGTGAACTACTCAAACCATTCGGCCCGGTAAAAACCCAGTTCGGCTATCACATCATCAAAGTGTTGTATCGGAATTAAAGGGGAATAACCGGCTGTCGCCCCTGTTACCAGGAAGACAGCCGATAAACCCGTGTTATCCAATCGTCATCAGGCTGGCATTCCCACCCGCTGCCGCTGTATTCACACTCAAGGCGCGTTCATACACAAGCCGTTCCAGCAGAATGTTGGTTTCACCCTGGGCCAGCCCCTGCACCGAAACAATTGCCCCTTCCCGCTGGGCAATCTGTTCGCCCAATACCCGCAATTGATCCGCATCGCCGTGATAGATCACGGCGTCGAAGGCAATATCTCCAGACTGCCAGTCAACACTCTGTTGAATACGTTCCTGCACTATCACGGGTAAACGGCGATACAGTTCGCGCAATGATGGTGTGTCGCGCCACAGAACCTGGCTTCCCACCGCCAGTACGGCGGCCAGTTGCAACAGTACATCGTCATCATTATCTGCCAGACACAGCACCCGCTCACGGGGCTGCAACGCATAAGTATTACGTTCGCCCGTCGGCCCGGACAACAACCGCACGGTTCCGCCCAATCCCAATGCGGCATAACGCTGACAACACTGCGCCAAATGACGATAATTTTCCGCTATCGTCCAGGCTTCCAGCACCTGATGTGCTGTTAATAAGGCGTCTCGGTGAGTGGCGTCAATCGGTTGTTCGCTATCCTGTCGCATCAGTCCTTGCATCACCGCGTCATCAGGGCGTTGTGACAGCAGCCGGTATAGATACAGCGGCCCCCCGGCCTTTGGTCCCGTGCCGGAAAGTCCCTCGCCACCAAACGGTTGTACACCAACCACCGCGCCCACCATATTGCGGTTAACGTAGAGATTACCGACTTTTGCTGTGGCCGTTACCCGAGCAATAGTTTCATCAATACGGGTATGCAACCCCAACGTCAGGCCGTAACCGGCCGCATTTATCTGGTTGATAAGCTGGTCCAGATCCTGGCGTTGATAACGTACAACATGCAAAACCGGACCAAACACTTCTTTTTTCAGCTCATCAAAACTGTCCAGTTCAATCAGCGTCGGTGGGATAAAATGTCCTCGGGCCCATTCATGTTCATCCTGGGAGTGGGAGTACACCGCCTGAAAGACTTTACGCCCCTTGGCGCGCATCGCCTGAATATGGCGCTCAATACCCTGTTTCGCGTCCGCGTCAATCAACGGCCCAATGTCAGTCGACAGGCGTTCCGTGTTACCCATCCGGCATTGCGCCATTGCGCCACGCAGCATCTGTAACGTGTGTTCCGCCACATCCTCCTGCACACACAGGATCCTGAGCGCGGAACAACGTTGCCCGGCACTATCAAATGCAGAGGCGATGACATCGGTTACTACCTGCTCCGTCAACGCGGAAGAGTCAACAATCATCGCATTCAGTCCGCCGGTTTCAGCAATCAACGGTGTTGGCCTTCCCTGTGGGTCAAGACGGCCAGCCAGGCTGCGCTGTAGGATTGCCGCCACTTCGGTTGAACCGGTAAACATCACACCACGTACCCGGCTGTCGTTGACCAACGCCGCACCAACCGCCTCTCCCGCCCCCGGAAGCAGTTGCAGGACGCCAGTCGGGATACCCGCCTCCAGCAGTATTCGTACTGCTTGTGCCGCAATCAGCGGTGTTTGCTCCGCCGGTTTTGCCAGCACACTGTTACCTGCCGCCAGCGCGGCAGACACCTGTCCGGTAAAGATTGCCAGGGGGAAGTTCCATGGGCTGATGCACACTACCGGCCCCAATGGACGGTGGGTATCATTAGCAAAGTCAGTTTTTACCTGCCCGGCGTAATAACGCAGGAAGTCCACCGCTTCACGCACTTCGGCAATCGCATTGGCAAAGGTTTTACCAGCTTCACGTACCAGTAATCCCAACAAATGCTGGAGCTGACTCTCCATAATATCAGCGGCACGCGCCAGAATCGCGGCACGCTCAACGGCCGGGGTGGCAAACCAGATAGCCCCGGCATTAACAGCAGCGCTCAGCGCTCGTTCAATTTCCACATCCTGCGCCTCCCGCACATAGCCCACAATGTCTCGAGGTTCCGCCGGATTCAATACCGCCTGCGCCTCTCCGGTTTCGATTTCACCGTCAATCACAGGATCGGCATGCCATAACTGAGTAGCGCTGGTCAGTAAGGCACTGGACAGCGATGCAAGACGATGCTCATTGGAAAGGTCCAGTCCACTGGAGTTGATACGTTGATCACCATAAAGCGAGCGGGGCAACGGAATGCGCGGATGTGGAACGCCGACGCCACCTTCCTTCACCGCCAACGCGTCAACCTCGCTGACCGGATCGGCGACCAATCTTTCCAACGGCAGTGTATTGTCCGCGATACGGTTCACAAATGAGGTATTAGCGCCATTCTCCAACAGACGTCGCACCAGATACGCCAACAAGGTTTCATGCGTCCCTACTGGCGCGTAAATTCTGCATGGTCGATTCAGCTTGCCATCGGCAACCTTACCTACCACCTGCTCATACAGCGGTTCCCCCATGCCATGCAGGCACTGGAACTCATACTGCCCTGGATAGTAGTTATTACCCGCCAGATGATAAATGGCACTCAATGTGTGCGCATTATGCGTCGCAAACTGTGGATAAATCAGATTCGGTACAGCAAGCAGTTTACGGGCGCAAGCCAGATAGGAAACATCGGTATACACCTTACGGGTATAAACCGGATAGCCTTCCAGACCGTCCATCTGGGCGAGTTTGATTTCACTGTCCCAGTAGGCGCCTTTGACCAGACGGACCATCAGACGGCGGCGGCTGCGTTGCGCCAGATCCACCAGCGCATCAATCACCAACGGACAGCGTTTCTGATAAGCCTGAATCACAAAACCGATGCCATTCCAACCGGCGAGTTGAGGTTCAAAACAGAGGCGCTCCAGCAAATCGAGGGATATTTCCAGCCGGTCTGCCTCTTCCGCGTCAATATTAATGCCGATGTCGTACTGACGAGCCAGCAACGTTAACGATAGCAGTCGAGGATACAACTCCTCCATCACTCGCTCATGCTGCGCCCGGCAGTAACGAGGATGCAGAGCAGACAGTTTGATGGAAATGCCGGGCCCTTCATAAATCCCGCGCCCATTGGAAGCTTTACCAATCGCATGAATCGCCTGCTGATAGGACAACAGATACGCCTCAGCGTCTTCCGCCGTCAGAGCGGCTTCACCGAGCATATCGTAAGAATAGCGGAAACCTTGCGCTTCCAATTTTCTGGCGTTCGCCAACGCTTCGGCGATGGTTTCACCCGTCACGAACTGCTCACCCATCAGTCGCATGGCCATATCAACGCCTTTGCGAACCAGTGGTTCACCGCTTTTACTGATAATCCGATTCAGAGAGCCGGATAATCTGGTTTCATTATGTGTTGCCACCAGCTTGCCGGTGAACAGTAATCCCCAGGTAGCTGCATTCACGAACAGTGACGAACTGTGCCCCACATGAGACTGCCAGTTACCGGTACTGATTTTGTCGCGGATCAGAGCGTCACGGGTTGGCTTATCGGGAATTCGCAGCAGCGCTTCCGCCAAACACATCAACGCCACACCTTCTTGCGAAGAAAGGGAGAATTCCTGTAGCAGACTCTGGATCATACCAGAACGCCCGTTCGTACGTTTTTGTGTCCGTAATTTTTCGGCAATCCGATACGCCATTTGATACGTAGATTGCGCGAGATCAGCAGTTAATCTCGCCTGTTCCAGTAACATCGACACCATTTCACCTTCAGGCCGACGGTACACGGAAGTAATAGCAGCGCGAGCTACCGATTGAGGTAAGACCTGTTCGGCAAAATCCAAAAATGGCGGATGGGTTTCTTCTTCCTGAGATTTCGGCATAATCTCTTGCGTTTCAGCATGACTGGACAGGGCTAGTAACGGGATTTCGGGCATGTCAGCGCCGCTTTCGAGGCGTTCGAGATAGGTAAAAATGGCCTGCTTAATAAGCCAGTGCGGCGTGCGATCAATACGCTGTGCCGCCGCTTTAAGTCGATCACGCGTTGACTCATCGAGTTTCACGCCCATCGTGGTAGAACCCATATCCACTCCTGTGGTGAAGAAATAGATGTTGGAAAGATTGTCACTATCATACATGTTGCAACTTTGTGCAACCTTGTTAATAAAACAATCTTGCTCATTTTATCAACCTGTTAATCTGGCTGGTTTTTGCTGACACTGATATGCATAACCGATGATGGAATTAGCTGTAACACCGTAGATTGTCGGATTTTTTTCATAATCCTGGCATGTTTCCTGTAATTTTATGGTGCAACCTGACAGATAAATGTGACGCCGCGTGAAATTTATGTAATCCATATGTTAAATGTATTGTTAACGTCAATGCATCTCAATTAGGATAAAAATCGTTCAGCCCCGACAGGAGGTACAACTTATTGCAACCAATCCCCTTTCGAATCTGCCCCCGTTCCGGACAGAGTAACGGAATAGCCAATCGCAAGCGCATAGGGCGTGCGAATAAATAATAATGACAATGGAGAGATAAATGACGATAAGCACACCGATGCTGGTGACCTTTCTGGTGTATATCTTCGGGATGGTTCTGATTGGATTCATCGCATACCGGGCAACCAGCAACTTCGGTGACTATATTTTGGGTGGCCGTCGTATGGGGAGTCTGGTGACAGCGCTGTCTGCCGGCGCTTCCGACATGAGTGGCTGGCTGCTGATGGGTTTACCGGGAGCCGTTTTTCTTTCCGGCATATCAGAAAGCTGGATCGCCATCGGCCTAACCATCGGTGCCTACCTGAACTGGAAGTGGGTTGCCGGACGCTTACGCGTACATACCGAGATTAACCATAACTCGCTGACATTGCCCGACTACTTTACCCATCGTTTTGAAGACAAAAGCAAACTACTGCGAGTGATCTCAGCACTGGTAATTCTGATTTTTTTCACTGTTTACTGCGCCTCTGGTATTGTGGCGGGCGCCCGCCTGTTTGAAAGCACTTTTGGCATGAGTTACGGTACCGCGCTATGGCTAGGTGCGATAGCGACGATTGCCTACACTTTCATTGGTGGTTATCTGGCCGTGAGCTGGACAGACACGATTCAAGCCAGCCTGATGATTTTTGCGCTAATTCTGACGCCCGTGATGGTCATTCTGTCCGTTGGCGGTATTGATACATCGCTGGCGATGATCGAAGCCAAAAGCATATCCAATATAGATATGTTCAAAGGATTAAACACCGTAGCCATCATCTCGTTGATGGGTTGGGGCTTGGGTTACTTCGGTCAACCCCACATTCTGGCCCGTTTTATGGCCGCTGACTCACACCATACCATCCACCAAGCCCGCCGTATCAGCATGACCTGGATGATCCTGTGTCTGGTGGGTGCGGTCACCGTCGGTTTCTTCGGTATTGCCTATTTCGCTGAGAACCCCGGACAAGCAGGTAACGTTTCCCAAAACAGTGAACGGGTATTTATCGATCTGGCTATGTTATTGTTTAACCCGTGGATAGCTGGCATCCTTCTGGCGGCCATTCTGGCAGCAGTGATGAGCACCCTGAGCTGCCAATTACTGGTATGTTCCAGCGCAATTACGGAAGATTTATACAAACCATTTCTGCGTAAAAACGCCAGCCAGAAAGAGTTGGTATGGGTAGGCCGTTCGATGGTGCTACTGGTTGCGGTAGTCGCCATTATGCTGGCAACCAACCCGGAGAATAGGGTGCTGGGACTGGTGAGCTATGCCTGGGCTGGCTTTGGTGCGGCATTTGGACCTGTCATTCTGATTTCCCTGATTTGGCCGCGGATGACCCGCAATGGCGCGCTGGCCGGCATGTTGATCGGCGCGGCTACGGTGATCCTCTGGAAACAGTACGACTGGCTGGGCCTGTATGAAATCATTCCCGGCTTCCTTTTCAGCTCCGTGGCTATTTTCCTGGTCAGCCTGATGGGGCTGGCTCCATCGACTGATATTACCGAACGATTCCATACAGCAGAGGCAGAATTCAGAGCCCACTAATCAACTCTCAATAAAATCGAGTAGGAGGCGGGATTGCTCCCGCCGTCCTCTCACACCACCGTACGTACGGTTCCGTATACGGCGGTTCATTGTTAACGCTGGAACTGCCGCTGAAGTTCCAGCAGTGATAATAATCCCGCTTCTGAGAACCACTTCTTCGGGAACGCATGGTTCATGTGGCTCGCACCCGAGTTCCACCACGGACCCCGTTGATTGCTCGCTGATATCCACGCTTTCTCCTCTGTTAACCCTCTTCTCATTAGCATTCTTGCTCGGGCATACGACCTTTTACTGTTTCTCCATATCAGGCAGCGAAGTTTCCGTCGTATCCAGCCATCCAGCTCTTCCAGGCATCCTTTTACTTCCGTTAGTCCAAAGTAGTTCATCCAGCCCCGCAACACTGGGTTAAGCTCTCTGAGCACTGTCTTTACCGATTGAGAACTGTTCCCCGTCGTAAGCCTGCGGATTTTATCCTTCAACCGCGAGAGACTGCTCTTCGAGATCTTCAACTTCGTTATTTTGTGCTGGGTGACACTGTACCCCAGGAACTTCCTTTTCCACGGCCTGTCCACCGCGCTTTTATGAGCGTTTACCTTTAACCTGAGTTTATTTTCCAGATAGTGGCTTATCTCTTTCATCGCGTGTTCGCCTGCCTGACGACTGCATACATAGATATTACCGTCGTCCGCATACCGGCAAAACTTGTGGCCTCGCCGCTCCAGTTCACGATCAAGGTCCGTCAGTAAAATGTTCGATAACAACGGCGAGAGCGGGCTACCTTGCGGCATGCCTTCCCGTCGCCTCGTTATTTCACTCCCCGCGGCCCTGTCCGCTTCCAGATACCGCCTGATCAGCTTGAGCAACCGTGTGTCTTTGATTTTCCAGCTCAACCGCGCCATCAGGATGTCATGGTTAACCCTGTCAAAGAACTTTTCCAGATCCAGATCGACCACCCACCGTCGACCACCTTGCATATAGGATTGGGCTTGTTCCACTGCCTGTCCCGCATTCCGGCCCGGTCGGAAGCCGTAGCTGGAGTCTGAGAACTCGGGCTCATAATAAGGCGTGAGATGTTGTTGGATAGCTTGCTGGATCAGTCTGTCCACTACCGTCGGAATACCCAGTATCCGTACCCCTCCATCTGGCTTGGGGATTTCTACCTGGCGTATCGCCTGCGGGACATGGTTCCCTTGCAATAAAGCCTCTCTGACGCTTGCCCAATGTTGCTTCAGCCAGCCTTTGAGTTCACCAACGCTCAGGTTATCTACCCCTGCCGCGCCTTTGTTCTCCACGACTCGCTGGTAGGCCAGCATCAAGTTGCTTCGGGTTATCACCGCTTCCATACTCAGCGGCACTTCCGTTTTCGTTTGCTCACCTTTCGCCGTGTACGTTTCAGCACCCACAACATACCTGCACGAGCTCCGCTCGCCTCCTTCTGTCCGGGCTGCGGTTGCCCGCACTTGTGCATCATCAACGTCCATCGAGATAAGGCGTCCTAATCACGGTTATCAATGTTCAGCCCTTCATGGTGCCGGTTTTGCATCACTACTACGGCCTCGGCTGACTTCTGTTGTTCCCTCCCAACACCTCACGATATCGGTAGCACGATGGCAGAACAACAGATCTCCCGGGGTAATTCGCGCGACCTTCCTGCTTATGCCTGTCAGATTTACGTCACAGCGTTCCGTGCAAGTATTGGGCTTTGACGATATTGGCCGTCTTACCCCGCTGTGCCGCCTAATCTGCTTCCTGTTCGTCAGGCCAGCATTTTGCCTTCAGCTTCCTTCAGATCCCACCTCGCGATGAGCACCCTTGCCGTTCGGCTAACACTTCCCCCTTGCCGGGTGTGTAGAGGACTTTCACCTCCAAGTCACCGGTTTGACCACCATAGCCAAACCAGTTGCGCTCACGCGCAACGCGCCGTGCCCGGCGCACCAATAAAAAAAGGGCACAACCTGCGTTGTGCCCTTTTTGCTATGCTATTCGGAATAACGTAATGAATTAACCTGCAACAGCGACGCGTTTCATATCAGTCATGTAGCCACGCAGCTTCTTACCGATGGTTTCGATTGGATGATTGCGGATAGCTTCATTCACATCACGCAACTGGGCGTTATCTACATTCGTCGCAGCCACTGATCTACCGATATCACCCGGTTGCAGAGAGCCCATGAATTTCTCTTTCAGCAATGGTACGGCCGCGTTGGCAAACAGGTAGTTGCCGTATTCTGCCGTATCGGAAATCACTACGTTCATTTCATACAAACGCTTACGGGCAATGGTGTTGGCAATCAACGGCAGTTCATGCAGTGATTCATAATAAGCGGATTCTTCAATAATGCCGGCACTCACCATCGTTTCAAATGCCAGTTCTACCCCGGCCTTGGCCATTGCAATCATCAATACGCCATGATCGAAATATTCCTGCTCGGCAATTTTACCTTCGTACTGTGCCGCATTTTCAAAAGCGGTTTTACCGGTTTCTTCGCGCCAGGTCAGCAATTTAACATCATCATTTGCCCAGTCCGCCATCATACCACTGGAAAATGCGCCAGAAATGATATCGTCCATATGCTTCTGGAATAACGGCTCCATGATGGTTTTCAGTTGCTCAGACAACGCGAAGGCTCGCAGCTTGGCCGGATTCGACAGACGATCCATCATCAGGGTAATCCCGCCTTGTTTCAACGCCTCGGTAATGGTTTCCCAACCGAACTGGACCAGTTTTTCCGCATAAGTCGCGTTAACACCATCAGCCACCAGCTTGTCGAAACTCAACAACGAACCCGCCTGCAACATGCCGCACAGAATAGTCTGCTCACCCATCAGGTCGGATTTTACTTCCGCCACGAAAGAGGACTCCAGCACGCCGGCACGGTGACCACCGGTTGCTGCGGCCCAGGCTTTGGCAATCGCCATACCTTCACCTTTCGGATCGTTTTCCGGATGCACCGCAATCAGGGTCGGCACACCAAAACCACGTTTGTATTCTTCACGTACTTCCGTACCCGGGCATTTCGGTGCCACCATCACCACAGTGATGTCTTTGCGCACTTGTTCACCCACTTCAACGATATTGAAACCATGGGAGTAACCCAATGCAGCACCTTGCTTCATCAACGGCTGCACGGCCTGCACAACGGAAGTGTGCTGTTTGTCCGGCGTCAGGTTAACCACCAGATCTGCCTGCGGGATCAGTTCTTCATAAGTACCGACTTTAAAACCGTTTTCGGTGGCTTTACGCCACGATGCGCGCTTCTCGGCAATCGCCTCCCGACGCAAGGCATACGCAATATCCAGCCCGGAATCGCGCATGTTCAGGCCCTGATTCAGACCCTGAGCGCCACAGCCGACGATCACCACTTTTTTACCTTTCAGATAGCTGGCTTCATCGGCGAATTCGTCGCGGCCCATAAAACGACATTTACCCAATTGAGCCAGCTGCTGACGCAGGTTCAATGTGTTGAAATAATTAGCCATGTGGTGGTGCTCCATATCGTGTGTTATTTGCTAATGTTCAGTAAGGTTAGCCGTTTTCACAGCGCCCAGAGTATCCCATCATATGACAGGAAACGTGTTGCTTAAATTGATATATTAACAACGTGATATTGCAAGATATGCAACGTAAAAATGAGGCTGACATCGCATGGACTTACGAGATCTCAAATTGTTTCTGCATCTGGTGGAAAGTCACCATTTTGGTCGTACCGCCAAGGCGATGCACATCAGCCCATCGACACTATCGCGGCAAATTCAGCGATTGGAAGAGGACATCGGCCAGTCGCTGTTTCTGCGGGATAACCGTACCGTTCAGCTCACCGATGCCGGTGAACACCTGAAAACCTTCGCTCAGCAAACACTGTTACAGTATCAACAATTACAGTTGGTGCTGGGCCAACGCGGCCAGTCACTGAGTGGAGAACTGCGGCTGTTTTGTTCAGTAACCGCCGCCTACAGCCATCTACCGCCCATTCTTGACCATTTTCGAGCCGCACATCCACTGGTGGAAATAAAACTCACCACCGGTGATGCTGCCGATGCGGTGGAAAAAGTACAGTCAAACGAAGCCGACCTCGGTATTGCCGGTCATCCGGAAACGCTGCCTGCCAGCGTAGAATTCATGCCTATCGGCAAGATTCCACTGGTATTGATTATTCCGGCACTACCTTGCGCGGTACAGACACAGGCGCGCCAACCTGAACCAGACTGGTCACAGATTCCGTTTATCCTGCCAGAGCATGGGCCAGTGAGAAAACGGATCGATGTCTGGTTTCGCCGCCAGCATATTGCCAACCCACCAATCTACGCCACAGTATCAGGCCATGAGGCAATGGTGTCGATGGTCGCATTAGGGTGCGGTATTGCGCTAATCCCTGATGTCGTACTTGAAAATAGTCCGGAGCCGGTACGTAATCGAGTGTCGGTATTACCAGGACAGGCAATGGAACCGTTTGAACTGGGCGTTTGCGTACAGAAAAAACGGCTGAGCGAACCACTTATTGCCGCCTTCTGGGAAACCTTACAGAAAAAATAATGGAACTATCGTTTATCATGCTACTTTTGTCGTTGGCCATTTTTAGGCCGTCAGCTAAGGCGAAAGTTATCTATTTAATTATCTGATGGCTAAAACCAAGTAATCTCAACGACTGAACCATTTGTCATCCAGAAAGGCGGGGCTGACATTTGCTGGTTCAGCCGCCTTCTTCATGATTTCAATTTTCATCAGATAATGATACAGCGGCTCCAGCCGGGTAAATCCCCTTGCCAGCACCGATGCCAGATCTCCGTCAAAAAGAAGCTCCATATCCTGTCGTGTTACCATGGCGGCAAACGACTTACGGTTATACCAGTAGGCCAGCTCAACGGGCTGATCTTTAATCAACGGGCGTTTATAGCTTTCCCCTTCCAGCACAAACTCATCACCCAAACAGGCCGCTATATCCAAAAATCCCTGCGGATTATCCCGTAATGTCTGGCGAAACAACTCCATGGTGGTACGGCTGGCGCTGTAGTAACCCAAACCATAGCGCCAACTGTCCGGCGTGATCTCAAAGAAATAGACCGGCGCATCCGTCCAGTCTTTCTGGGTACGCTTAAAGGTCAGCCACATCCGGTCTCGATAACGGGATTTATCATGAGAAAAACGGGTATCGCGATGAATACGGGACAGGGTTTTACCTATCGTCGGGCGAGTTTCAAAATGATCGTCAATCTGTAGCATGGTAATGCTCAGTGATTCCACCAGCGCACGGAACGGCGTCAGCAGCGTCTCCTCATAGAGCGAACGATGTTCCTCAAACCATTCCTTGCTGTTTTTCTGCCGTACCTGTTGCAGAAAGATCAACCCCTGCGGAGAAAAACCGCCAAAGCGTATCGTCATGATGTCATCATCCATAAACCGGGAGGAGTAAAAGAACACGCTAAACGATAGCGCGCCCGGCGGATAAACTCCACCGGACGCAGCACATTGCAACAGCAATCATCACCCTTTCAGAAAAAAGCGGAATGCCGGATTCTGCGTCTCATCATGACATTCGTAGCCCAGTGCCTGTAGATGTTGCTCAAACTCCGGATCGCGTTCCGTCAGCTCAAAGGCAGCCAGTACGCGGCCAAAGTCCATACCGTGACTGCGATAATGGAACAACGAAATATTCCAGTACGTTCCCAGCGTATTGAGGAATTTCAGCAAGGCTCCGGGCGATTCCGGAAACTCAAAACTGTACAATCTTTCCCGCAACGGTTTGGAAGGCCGACCACCGACCATATAACGCACATGCAACTTGGCCATTTCATCATCGGAAAGATCCACTACCTGGTAGCCATCTGCCGACAGCTCAGCAATGATTTCCTGACGCTCAACATTACCGCGGGTCAGACGTACACCCACAAAAATGCAGGCGTTATCCGCATCCGCATAGCGATAATTAAACTCGGTGACAGAGCGCCCTCCCAGCAGTTGGCAGAATTTGAGGAAACTGCCTTTCTGCTCGGGAATGGTGACCGCCATCAGTGCTTCACGCTGCTCACCCAGTTCACAGCGTTCGGAAACATAACGCAGTCCATGAAAATTCACGTTGGCGCCGGAAAGGACATGCGCCAGCCGTTCACCCTGAATATGGTGCTGCTGGATATATTTTTTCATGCCCGCTAGCGCCAATGCCCCGGAAGGCTCAGCTACCGCGCGAACATCCTCGAACAAGTCCTTAACCGCCGCACAGATGGCATCACTGTCAACAGTGATGACATCATCCAGGTACTCACGGCACAACCGGAACGTTTCATCGCCGACACGTTTTACCGCCACACCTTCGGCAAATAAGCCGACACGCGGCAAATCTACCGGGCGACCAGCATCCAACGCTGCGCGCAGGCAGGCGGAATCTTCCGCCTCGACGCCAATAACCTTGATCTGCGGCATCAACTGTTTGATCAGCACAGCAACCCCAGCAGCCAGACCACCACCACCAACCGGAACAAATACCCGATCGAGATGCGCGTCCTGCTGTAGCAGTTCCATCGCCAGCGTACCCTGCCCGGCAATTACTGCCGGATGATCAAATGGCGGCACAAAAGTCATTTTCTGCTGCTGTGACAACTCAATGGCCCTGGCTTTCGCCTCATCAAAGTTATCACCGTGCAACAACACCTCCCCACCAAAACCGCGCACGGCATCCACTTTGATATCCGCCGTAGCAACCGGCATCACAATCAGCGCTTTGATACCCAGACGATTGGCGGAAAGCGCCACGCCCTGTGCATGATTGCCTGCCGATGCGGTGATCACACCATGGGATTTCTGTTCATCACTCAGCCCGGCCATCATCGCGTAGGCGCCACGCAGCTTAAAGCTGTGTACAGCCTGACGATCTTCTCGTTTCACCAGAATGATATTTCCCAGCCGGGCAGAGAGTTTGTCCATTTTCTCCAGCGGCGTAACCTGTGCGACCTCATATACCGGCGCGCGCAAGATCGCCCGCAAATATTCAGCGCAACAGGGCTCGGCAGGAAGCGGTTGTGAGACAGCCATGAGTTAGCCTCCCAGCTTACTTTTATCGCGGACAGCACCTTTATCGGCGCTAGTCGCCAGGCTGGCGTATGCACGCAGTGCGAAAGATACCTGACGGTCACGACTTTTCGGTGTCCAGGCGGCATCACCACGGGCCAGTTCGGCCTCACGGCGTGTTGCCAACTCACTGTCAGATACTTGCAGCACAATACTGCGGTTCGGAATATCAATGGCAATCATGTCACCCTCTTGCACCAGCGCGATGACGCCGCCACTCGCGGCCTCCGGAGAGGCATGGCCGATGGACAAGCCGGACGTACCGCCAGAAAAACGGCCATCGGTGATCAGTGCGCAGGCCTTTCCCAATCCCATGGATTTCAGGAAGCTGGTGGGGTATAGCATTTCCTGCATACCCGGCCCCCCTTTCGGCCCTTCATAACGAATAACCACCACATCACCGGCAACCACTTTATTGCCCAGAATCGCTTCTACCGCATCATCCTGACTTTCATACACTTTGGCTGGACCGTGGAACACCAGATTACCTTTATCAACACCGGCGGTTTTCACAATACAGCCATCTTCAGCGATGTTGCCGTACAGTATCGCCAGACCGCCATCCTGACTGTAGGCGAATTCACGCGAACGGATACATCCTTCTTGACGGTCAGTATCCAGTGAATCCCAGCGACAATCCTGCGAGAACGCCTTGGTGGTACGAATACCCGCTGGACCGGCAGTAAACATTTTCTTCACTTCGGCATCCTGGGTCAGCATAACGTCATATTTCGCCAGCGTTTCCGGCAGTGTCAGGCCCAGTACATTTTTCACATTACGGTTGAGCAAACCTGCACGATCCAACTCGCCCAAAATACCGATCACGCCACCCGCGCGATGGACGTCTTCCATATGATATTTCTGGATGCTGGGAGCTACTTTACACAAGTGCGGCACCTGACGGGACAGGCGGTCGATATCCGACATGCTGAAATCCACCTCGCCCTCCTGTGCGGCAGCCAGCAGATGCAGAACGGTATTGGTAGAACCCCCCATGGCGATATCCAGCGTCATGGCGTTTTCAAAGGCGGCTTTGTTGGCGATGTTGCGCGGCAATACGCTGTCGTCATCCTGCTCATAATAGCGTTTGGCCAGGCCAACAATACGTGAGCCCGCATTGATAAACAGCTGCTTACGATCCGCATGCGTTGCCAGTAGTGAACCATTGCCTGGCAGTGACAAGCCCAGAGCTTCCGTCAGACAGTTCATAGAATTGGCGGTAAACATACCGGAGCAGGAGCCGCAGGTCGGACAGGCCGAACGTTCAATCTGCGCACTGTCTTCATCGCTGACTTTCGGATTGGCACCCTGAATCATGGCGTCAATCAGGTCGAGCTTGATGATCTGATCTGAGAGTTTGGTTTTCCCGGCCTCCATTGGGCCGCCGGAAACAAAAATGACCGGAATATTGAGGCGCAGTGCTGCCATCAACATCCCCGGCGTGATTTTGTCACAGTTGGAGATACAGACCATAGCGTCAGCGCAGTGGGCGTTCACCATATACTCCACGGAATCGGCGATCAGCTCGCGAGAAGGCAGAGAATAGAGCATGCCACCATGCCCCATGGCGATACCGTCATCCACTGCAATGGTGTTGAACTCTTTGGCGACACCGCCTGCTGCGTCTATCTGCTCAGCGACCAACTTTCCCAGATCACGTAAATGTACGTGCCCGGGGACAAATTGAGTGAACGAGTTCACAACCGCAATAATGGGCTTGTCAAAATCAGCGTCGGTCATCCCTGTAGCGCGCCACAAGGCTCGCGCTCCAGCCATATTGCGACCATGCGTAGTAGTGGCTGAACGGTACTTAGGCATACTCTTGTTACTCCAGTTTAAACAGATAACCGGTGACGGAACGCATCACCAGAGAAAAATAATAAGTTGATTAATTAACGATTTACTGGATCAAGCCAGCCCCATTTATCTTCGGTTTCGCCGGTAAACAGGCCAAAGAATGCCTGCTGTAGTTTCTTGGTCACCGGACCGCATTTGCCGATACCAACCTGAATGCCATCCACGCTACGTACCGGGGTAATTTCCGCCGCCGTACCGGACATGAACACTTCATCAGCCAGATATAACGATTCACGAGACAATACCTGTTCGCGGATTTCAAAACCCAGACCTTTCGCCAGTTTGATAATCGCATCGCGGGTAATCCCCGGTAGCGCCGAAGAGGTAAATGGTGGTGTGAAAAGGACATTATCTTTCACTTCAAACAGGTTTTCACCAGCACCTTCAGACACATAGCCATGAACATCCAGCGCAATCCCTTCCTGATAGCCATGACGACGGGCTTCACTCCCCACTAGCAACGAGGACAAATAGTTGCCTCCAGCTTTAGCGGCCGTCGGAATGGTATTGGCAGCAGCGCGATTCCAGGAGGACACCATCGCGTCAATCCCTTGATCAAGCGCTTCTTCACCCAGATAAGCGCCCCACGGAAATGCGGCAATAATCACATCTGTCTTATAGCCTTCCGGCGGATTCACGCCCATCCCCACATCACCGACAAACACCAGCGGACGGATATAAGCACTGGACAGATTATTCCTGCGCAACGTTTCGCGACAGGCTTCCATCAATTCATCCACACTTTGCGCCAACGGCATGCGGTAAATTTTGGCCGAATCATGCAGACGTTGCATATGCTCGCGGTGACGGAACACCACCGGGCCACGATGAGAATCGTAGCAGCGGACACCTTCAAATACCGACGTACCGTAATGCAGCGCATGAGACATCACATGAACCTTGGCCTCAGCCCAGGGAACCATTTCACCGTTGAACCAGATATAGTCAGCTTTTTTAGTCATTCTTGTTTTCCTTCTTGATGCCCCTCAGGCACGAATTTGTTGTGATGAAATCGGCTGAATATCGACACAGGCAATATCCAGCAGTTTACTTAATTGTGTTGACAATAAATCTACTGATCTCTGACTGGCAACGGTCAGTTCAATATTAATGTGATCGCAACTGTTAGCCTGCGTCATATTCATGGCGTAAACCTGGAAGCCGCGATGACGAGCAATCCGCAGTACACGCTCCAGAATTTCGGGGCGAAAGCGGGCCTGAATTGAAAGCTGATGGTGTGTCATTGGTTTTTCTCCAGACATGATTTTGTTTTATCCAACATCGTTTCATTACCGGCACCAGGCGGCACCAGAGGCCAGACGTTCTCATACTCATCAATGGAAACATGCAGCAAGTATGGTCCATCACTGTTCAACAAGGCGTCAAGCGCGGCATCTATCTGGTCTTTGCGGGTGATACGCTGGCCTGGGATATCAAAGGCACTTGCCAGCGTCAGGAAATCAGGATTATCGGAGAGGTTGGTTTCACTATAGCGTTCATCAAAAAACAGTTGCTGCCACTGTCGAACCATCCCTAAACGCTGGTTATCCAGCAGGACGATTTTCAATGGTAATCGTTTTCGCTTGATGGTACCCAGCTCCTGCACATTCATCATGAACGAACCATCACCGGAAATGCAGATTACCATATCATCCGGACGCGCCACCTGGGCGCCCACCGCAGCAGGAACACCAAATCCCATCGTGCCCAGCCCGCTGGAAGTAATGAAATTTTCAGGACGGGTAAATTGCATATGCTGAGCCGACCACATCTGGTGCTGCCCGACATCGGTCGTGATCACCGTTTCCGGTGCCATACGTTCAGACAAGGTTTTCAGCAGTGCCGGAGCGTAGATGGCCTGGCCCGGATGATCATAACGCCACGGATATTCCGTTTTCATCATCATGGCCTGCTGTCGCCACTCATCAATCTGCAACGGCTGCTGCAAGGCTGGCAACAAACAGTTCAGGTCCCCCTGCAACGCAACATGCGCCTGACGCAACTTATTCAGCTCTGCCGGGTCGATATCCATATGAATCACGTTGGCATGAGGCGCGAAGGCGCTCAATTTGCCAGTCACACGGTCATCAAAACGCACACCTATCGCTACCAGCAGATCGCACTGTTGCACCATCAGATTGGCCGCTTTGGTACCGTGCATACCAATCATACCCAGATAGTAAGGGTGTGAATGATCTACCGCACCCAGTCCCTTCAGCGTGACCACGGATGGCATCTGGGTCGTGGCAATAAAGTCACGTAGCGCGGGTACGGCCCTGGCCATGCCCACACCGCCACCCACATACAACACCGGTTTTTTCGCCTGGGTCAGCATGTCAAACGCTTGGGAAACCGCCTGTGCAGGGAAAGATGACGGCTCGCCAACCGATATGAAATACGGGCTAAATTCACCTTCCGCCAATTGAATGTCTTTCGGGATATCAATCAATACCGGGCCGGGACGACCACTGTTAGCTACCGCAAAAGCCTCTGCCATAACTTCCGGTAAAGACTCTACCGAGTCCACCAGAAAACTGTGTTTGGTACAGGCCAACGACAACCCTAAAACATCGATTTCCTGAAAAGCATCAGTGCCTATCAATGCCGAACCAACCTGACCGGTGATAGCCACGATAGGAATAGAATCCAGCAGGGCATCAGCCAGTCCTGTAATCAGGTTAGTCGCCCCCGGCCCGGATGTGGCGATACAAACGCCAACTTTCCCAGTGGATCTGGCATAACCAATCGCAGCCATGGCAGCACCCTGTTCATGGCGACATAGCACATGTTCTACGCCGCCATCATACAGTGCATCGTAAACTGGCATAATCGCGCCACCAGGATAACCGAAGACCGTATCCACTCCCTGTGCCCGCAACGCTTGCACCACCCACTGAGCCCCATTCATAGTTATTTCCCCGACGTCTTTTGGGAATAACAGGACTTTATTCTGCTGAACATAGCTGCTCCCTTGTTTAGGTTTCTGACCGCATAAAAAAACCCCCGACCTTTCGGTGCGGGGGTTTTCTTGAATTCGGCCTTGATTTTTAAGCCATTCTTCGTCCAAGTGCAGCCCCGCACGGTGGGATAATAATCACCACCACACTAATCACGAGTAGGCTAATCACTAGGGAGAACGCTTTCATTTCAGGTTGTTCATTGATCTATTGTCGAACGAATACCTACAGAGTTACCACAGTAAGTCATAGTATGACAACCATTTTTTTTCGCAGGTATTCTGTCCGTTTTGCATAATTAGACGTAAAAGTTATTACTATTCATACACTAACATTCATTGAACCGGTCTTTCCTTTTTCCTGCAGTGACCCATTCCCGGCAAATGCCGTCAGCACAGCTATCAAGATAGCCACCACCCCGGCAATAGCCGCCATAGCCAGTGCATAATTATGGTTGTGCGTTTCAGCGATCATTGCCTGCAGCGTGGCATTAACGGAAGCAATCAAATTTCCCAGTTGATACACAAAACCGGGCAATACCGCACGGGTATTGCTCGGTACCAGTTCATTGAGGAAAGTAGGGATAACCCCCCAGGCCCCCTGAACCATAAACTGCATCAGGAAAGCGCCTAATCCCAACATCCAGGCTCCCTGAGAAAATGCCCAGAGAGGAATAATCGGTAATGCCAGCAGCGACGCAGTTATAATGGCTTTTTTACGACCGATACGCTCCGATAGCGTACCAAAAAAGACGCCCCCCATGATCGAAGCAATATTGTAGCTAATAGCGATAATACTGATGGTTTTAGCATCAAAACCATGCTGAATTTTCAAAAATGCTGGATAAAGATCCTGTGTGCCGTGACTGAAAAAATTAAATGCTGCCATCAGCAATACCAGGTAGAAACAGAGTTTCCAGTGAGATTTCAATACCGGCAGTAAGGCGGTACTCTCCTTACGCGCTCTGGCCGCCAGCCAGACCGGGGACTCTTCCACGCAGAAGTAAATGAAGGGCAATAACAAGATAGGTACCGCACCAATCACGAACATACCACGCCAACCAACCACATCGAACAGCGTCCCATAGACGACCGCCGCCAACAAATAACCAAATGGATATCCCGCCTGAAAAATACCGGACATTAATCCCCGAGATTTATCAGGAATCGTCTCCATTGTCAGTGAGGAAGCCACACCCCAGATCCCGCCCATCGCCACGCCATAAAGAACTCGTAACAGCAGGAATATCATCAGTGAGGGAGCAACGGCAGACAACAGCTCAAATACAGAAAACAGCACAATGTTAAGCATCAGAATCGGCTTACGACCAAACTTCTCCGCCAGACGTCCAATAATCAACGCCCCCAATGGCCTGACAGCCAATGTCAACAATATAGCCAGCGTCACCTGTTCCATACCAACCTGATAGGCGTGAGCAATATCGCTAAGCAAGAAAACCAGGATAAAAAAATCGAACGCGTCCAATGACCAGCTCAGAAAACTGGCAATCGCGGTATTGCGTTGCGGGGGAGTCCAACCAAACATAGATATTTCCCTATCGTATCGTAGAGTACGAAGTTGGCAGAAAACAGGCTGTACGGCAGGAGGACGCCGCAGTCGATGAGGTAATGTTTTTAAATTGCGGACATTATTTTAAATAATTGTTAAATACACCTTCAGTTTTAATATCGCAACTGATATCCCCCATCGAATGTGTTGCAAATTAATTGCAGTTGTTAATCAGTATTAACAACGCTGCGATGGAGTACGCAATTCTTTGAATTTCCGCTGAGAAAGGGAATTATTCCATCGAGGGGTTTCGCATATCTGCAAACCTCGCCGTGCCGAGGATGGGCCGAACAGGCATGATCATATCTGTCAAAGGAAGGAGCAGAACATGACGCTGGCAGTGACATATACACGGGCAACACTAGGGATGCAGGCCCCCGAGGTTTCTATCGAAGTACACATCAGCAATGGTTTACCAGCCCTGACATTAGTGGGACTGCCTGAAACCACCGTAAAAGAGGCTAGGGATCGGGTCCGCAGCGCACTGCTCAATTGTGGTTTCGCCTTTCCGGCAAAACGTATCACCGTCAATCTTGCACCCGCTGACCTGCCGAAAGAAGGAGGCCGCTACGATCTGCCTATCGCATTGGCTATTCTGGCAGCCTCTGAACAAATCCCGGGAGAACAGTTGGCTAAATATGAATTTCTGGGTGAATTGGGATTGTCGGGTACCTTGCGCGGCGTCAATGGCGCAATTCCCGCCGCACTGGAAGCACAAAAAGCAGGTCGATGTTTGATGCTCCCAGAAGATAACAAACTGGAAATGGCGCTGATCCCGCAAGGAGAGACGTTACTGGCTAATCACTTGCTACAGGTTTGTGCCTTTCTACACGGTGAAGATGTATTATCCCCCGGTGGTAATATGCCACCTGAAGAACACACTGAAACACACGCCGCCGATTTAAAAGACATTATTGGGCAGGAACAAGCCAAACGAGCGCTGGAAATTGCCGCCGCTGGGGGGCATAACCTGTTGCTGCTGGGCCCACCTGGTACCGGAAAGACTATGCTCGCCAGTCGTCTGCCTGGGCTTATGCCACCATTATCCGATGACGAAGCTTTGGAAAGCGCTGCGATTAACAGTTTACTCAATATTAATGCCACATTGTCTCAGTGGCGCGCCAGACCGTTTCGAGCGCCTCATCATACCGCCTCCATAACGGCGTTGGTCGGTGGGGGAGCACTCCCTAAACCGGGAGAAATATCACTGGCACACAATGGTGTACTGTTTCTGGATGAATTACCGGAATTTGAACGCCGGGTGCTGGATTCACTACGTGAACCGCTGGAATCAGGAGAAATTATCATCTCCCGCACCCGAGCCAAAGTTTGCTATCCGGCACGGTTCCAATTGATCGCCGCCATGAATCCCAGCCCCTCAGGGCATTATCAAGGCATTCATAACCGCATGCCAGCCCAGCAGATTTTACGCTATCTAAACCGGCTCTCCGGCCCGTTTTTGGATCGTTTTGATCTTTCAATTGAAGTGCCGTTATTACCACCGGGCGTTTTGCGCCAGCAAACCAATAACGGAGAAAGCAGCGCAACAGTCAAGGAGCGGGTACTGTCGGCACAACAACGTCAATTAAAGCGTACCGGCAAGATCAATGCGTTGCTGAAACCAGTTGACATCGAAAAACACTGTCGCTTAACAGATGTTGACGCCGCTTATCTGGAAGAAGTGATGAGTAAACTTGGACTTTCAGTCCGCGCCTGGCACCGAATACTGAAAGTAGCCCGTACCATTGCCGATCTCAGTGACACGGAAAAAATAGAGCGTAGGCACCTTGCTGAAGCACTCAGCTATCGGTGTATGGACAGGTTACTAATTCAGCTACATAAAAGTCTGGCATGACAAATGTCACCCTGGGCCTTATGGGGGAAGAAATGGAAATGGGGCTTACGCCCCACGGTCATCAATCATCGCTTTCAGTATATTCTTCAACCGCATCCATCTGAGGCTTACCACCAGACAGCGTATGGAAACGTTTTGGACGACGAATACGATTCGTATATTTCATCCAGATTTTTTCCATTTCAGTTTCAGGTTGACGTTCATCACGGCAAACCGCAACAAATTTCACCTCATCTTCCGTCGCTGGCTGACGTTTACCCAGATCAAGCTCGTTAAGAGCGTGACCATACTTCTCCAGCAGTTGCGCTTCCTTTATCGTAAAGTCACCATGCCGGGAAAAACCTCGAGGATAAAACTTGTTATCAAAAAAACGACTGGTTGTTGAGAAGCTTTCTGCCATCTTACACGCTCCTAATTCTCATATGGTCATGCCGTTTATGGCGCGGAGTATTAGATAGGCTTGACTTTCTGTAAAACAAAACATTTAAATCATCACGACAAATTTTTTTTGGAGAAAGGCATGGACACCGAATTACTAAAAACCTTCCTGGAAGTTAGCCGGACAAGACATTTTGGTCGAGCGGCAGAATCACTCTATCTGACGCAGTCTGCAATCAGTTTTCGTATCCGCCAACTTGAAACCCAACTTGGTGCTAATTTGTTCACTCGCCATCGCAATAATATACGACTCACACCAGCAGGAGAGAGGTTGCTGCCCTATGCCGAAAGCCTGATTGGTACCTGGCAACTGGCTAAGAAAGAAGTGGCCCGTTCACAGCAGCATAGTCAATTATCAATCGGCGCGACTGCCTCATTATGGGAGGCCTATCTAACACCATGGTTAGTAGCACTCTATCAACAGCGCCCACTATTGCAGTTGGAGGCACGTATAGCGCTTCGCCACTCATTAGTTAAACAATTGCATGAACGTCAACTGGACCTGCTTATCACCACCGAACCGCCCAAGATGGAGGAATTGGCCAGCCAGATACTGGGCAATTTTTCGCTCTCGTTGTTTACTGTCAAAGGGAATGAAACCAAAGAAGAGTTGCCTTACATCAAGCTGGAATGGGGAGCTGATTTTCACCAACAGGAAAGCCGGCTTTTACTCAGCGACCAGATCCCCACCCTCACAACCACATCAGCACACCTTACCCGTCAGTTACTATCCACTATCGGTGGGTGCTCATTTCTGCCCAGTCACTGGTCACAGGAATATCCAGAGTTACATACAGTGGGTGATACCTCTGCCATCACTCGCCCTTTTTATGCTGTATGGCTACAGAACAGCGATCAACAAGCGTTAATACGCCAGCTCTTAAAAACCCCCATTGATATCACTACCTAGCGCTAACGGGCGGTTCTGATTAAGCACGCCTGACTTGCCAAAACGTGCTTAACACTTTTTGCAAACCAATAAATGCAAACAGCAGAATGCCAATGACTATCTTGGTCCACCATGAGCTCAGCATACCATCAAAGGTAATATAGGACTGAATCAAGCCTTGAATCAGAACACCAAACAGCGTGCCCAATACCGTCCCCACTCCGCCAGTCAACAAGGTTCCGCCGATGACGACAGCGGCAATCGCATCCAGCTCAACACCACTGGCAGCCAAGGCATAACCGGCAGAGGTATAAAGCGAAAAAATGATACCGGAAAGCACTGCCAGCGTACTGGACAACATATAAATCTGAATAGTGGTATGACGGACCGGAACCCCCATCAATTCGGCAGAATAACTATTGCCACCAATAGCATAGACCCGGTTACCAAATCGAGTACGGTGTGCCAATATCATGCCCAATGCTACTGTTATCAACATAATCAAGGCCAGAAAAGTAAACCGACCGCCACCAGGGACACGCCAGGCAAGGCTAGCCAGATAAGCGTAGATAGGATGATTAATGGGTAACGATTCTTCCGACACAATAAAGCTCATGCCACGGACAAAGAACATGCCAGCCAATGTGATGATAAATGCCGGCAGTTTTAACGTATCAATGATCCAGCCCATGAAGGCCCCAAACAGTGCCCCCATCACTAACACGATGGCAATAGCAAACAGAGGATCAAAACCATAACTGCCAATCAGTTTTGCCAGTAATACACCCGTAAAGGCAATCACCGAGCCCACCGAAAGATCTATGCCGCCAGACAGGATGACAAACGTCATTCCCACCGCCACAATGCCAAGAAAGGCATTATCAGTGAGCAGATCGCAGAATACCCTGGTCGATGCAAATCCCGGGAACTGACTCAGGCAAAACATGTAACCAAGGATAAAAACCACAATCGTTATCAACAAAGGAAGATTTCGTTTCAACATTATCCTTGTCTCCTTAACAGACGGCGAAATGAGAAACGGGGCGACTGCATTACCAGTACTGCCAACACTACCAACGCTTTTAATACCAGATTGAATTCCGGTTGATAGCCAGACAGCAGGATGCCGGTATTCATACTCTGAATAATCAACGCGCCTACCACTGACAGCAGCAAGTTAAAACGACCACCCAACAACGAGCCTCCGCCGATAACTACTGCCAGAATGGCATCCAGCTCCAGCCACAGCCCCGCATTATTGGCATCCGCACCACGAATATCGGCAGTAACAATAATGCCGGCTGCCGCTGCACAGACACCACAAATCATATACACTACGATCAGTATCAGACCAGTATTTACCCCAGAATTACGGGCAGAACGCAGATTGATACCAGCCGCTTCAATGAATAGCCCCAGTGCTGTTTTTCGCGCCAGTAACCACATCACCAGTAACATCAGGGCAGTAATAATCACCGGCATCGGCAGATAGAACAGTGCACCGCTGCCAAGCCAGGCAAAAGCCGGGTTGTCAAAAGTGATGATTTGCCCCTTAGTGATTAACTGGGCAATACCTCGTCCGGCCACCATAAGCATCAGCGTCGCGACAATGGGCTGAATCTGTAATACAGCGACTAAAAATCCGTTCCACAGACCACATAATGCTCCAACCATCAACGTCGTCATCAATACAACGGATAGAGGTTGACCGGCATCCGTTAGTGTGGCAGCCGTAGCCCCAGCTATCGCCATTACAGCACCAACAGACAAGTCAATCCCCCCGGTAGCAATAACCAGTGCCATACCAAGCGCCAGAAGCGCTACAGGTGCACCACGGTTCAGAATGTCAATCAGACTGCCAAACAGACGTCCGTCTTGAACGTGCAGTGAAAAGAAATTAGGTGCAACCAGGCTATCAATCAGCAAAATTGCTACTAATGCCATCAGTTGCGGCACACCCTTAGAGAAGGTCAACCTACGTTTTTGGGCAGGGATAATTTTATTATCAGCCATCAGCAACTCCTGCTTGTGCCGCTATCGCCTGCATGATGGCGGCAACAGAAACATCTTCATGATCAAGATGTGCCACATGTTGGCGATCCCGCAGCACCACAATGCGATCAGCATAACCCGTCAGTTCTTCCAACTCTGAAGAAATCACCAGCAGAGCCATCCCCTGTTCACATAATTTTTCTATCAAACGGATAATTTCAGCATGAGCCCCTACATCAATCCCACGAGTAGGTTCATCAAGGATAAGAAAACGAGGTTCTGTCGCTAGCCAGCGAGACAACAACACCTTTTGCTGATTACCACCAGAAAGGTATTGAATTTCCTGCTCCGTTCCTGGAGTACGAATGCCCAACAGCTCAATGAATTTTTCCGCAATCCGGGTCTGTTCACGTAATGATATGGGTTTTAACCAACCACGCTGAGCCTGCAGCGCCAGAATGATATTTTCCCGTACCGTAGCAGCACCGATGATGCCATCGGTCTTTCGATCCTCCGGACAATAACCTAATCCTAACTGACCAGCTTTACGGGGAGTCGTAATACGAACAGGTTGCCCATTAATTTTCGCCTGACCGCTATCTGGTGTAATAATGCCAAAAATAAGCTGTGCAGTTTCTGTCCGTCCAGAACCGAGCAACCCGGCTAATCCAACAATTTCACCTGGGCATATCGCCAAATCGAAATTATTAATAACACCATGGCGACCATAATTATTAAATTCCGCCACCGGCTCGCCCGTCACTAAATTATGCTCTCCACGCTTAAGCGTAGACTCATCAAAAGTATGTCCCAACATCATCTGGACTAACTCAATACGAGGTAATTCATCAGTCAGACGAGTTCCCACCAATTTACCGTTACGCAATACAGTAATACGGTCGCTGATGCGATAAACCTGATCCAGAAAGTGGGTGACAAAAATCATTCCAACACCTTGGCTACGAAGTTTACGCAATATTTCCAGCAGCATATCAACTTCTTTTGCATCCAAACTTGCTGTCGGTTCATCAAGAATTAATACTTTTGCGGAAAGATCGATAGCTCGAGCAATTGAAACGATTTGTTGAATGGCAATAGAATATTTTCCCAGTGGCTGACTGACATCAATGTCTAAACCATAAATACTTAATAAATTTTCAGCGAGGTGAATAACCTGTTTTTGATCAACAATGCCATATTTGGTTGGCTCTCTACCGATAAACAAATTCGCAGCCACCGACATATTGGGAAGTAAATTAACTTCCTGATAGACGGTACCAATACCCATAGATTGAGCATGTGCAGTATTCACCGGGTCAATGGCAACACCTTCCAGCAAAACCTCGCCTGTCGAACGATGATAAACACCTGTCAACGCCTTGATCAGCGTCGATTTCCCAGCACCATTTTCTCCCAGTAGAGCGACGATCTCGCCTCTGTCCAGTGTGAAATCGACATTTTCCAATGCTTTCACACCAGGAAACTCAACACTGATACCACGAACATCTAATAATCGAGCCGTTTCCATTGCCTCGCCTATTTCGCTGCGTCATAAGGTAAGAAAGTGATGGATAATAATAGCAATGGTGGGCTACCCCACCATTGCTGATAATTAATATCCCAGGTTCTTTTTAGATTCGTATTCCTGTTTTGCTGTATCAGGTAATAAGAGACGTGATTCCGTCTGAATAAATTTCTTGGGTTGTTTACCTTCCTTCTTCAAAGCCAAAAATGCATCAAAAGCTGGCCCTGCCATATTAGGCGTTAATTCTACTGTCGCATTCGCATCACCATTCATCATGGCTTTGAAAATATCAGGAACACCATCAATAGAAACAACCTTAATTTGCGAACCCGGCTTCAAGCCCGCTTCTTTAATAGCTTGAATTGCACCGATAGCCATATCGTCGTTATGTGCATATACCGCACAAATATTTTTACCGTTCTGTTCTGCTTTAATAAAACTTTCCATAACTTCTTTACCTTTACTACGGGTAAAATCGCCAGACTGAGAGCGGATAATTTTTACTTGTGGGGCCGCAGCGATAGCTTCTGCAAATCCTTTCTTGCGGTTTATTGCAACACTTGACCCAACAGTTCCCTGTAACTCAACAACGTTACAAGGTTTGCCAGCCATTGTTTTTACTAACCAGTCACCTGCCACTTTCCCCTCATAAACGCTATCAGAGGCAATAGCTGCTGTATAAAGTGATGGATCATTCACGTCTATCGTTCTATCCAACAAAAATACAGGGATCTTGGCTTCTTTAGCCTCTTGTAATACAGGTGCCCAGCCTGTTGCTACTACAGGTGCAATAAAAATGGCATCAACTCCCTGAGCAATGAAGGAGCGGACCGCTTTAATCTGATTTTCCTGTTTTTGTTGAGCATCAGCAATTTTTAAGGTGATATTCCGTTTTTCTGCTTCCTGTTTAGAGACTTTCGTTTCCGCTGAACGCCACCCTGACTCCGAGCCGATTTGAGAGAAACCTACCGTTAAAGATTGCGCCTGTGCCACACCACATAATACGGTACTTACAGTCATTGCTACCAATAAACGCCTGAACATATTTCACTCCTTCTGTGTAGTCTTACAGCTACTTAAGATCGCAGGTACAGTGTAGAGCCATAGCGTAATTGCCACAGCGCTACTGATATCAACAATATTTCGAGTAAGCAAACACAGCCCTTGTGACGATCATAACGATCGTTACCAGTTCCGAGCATAAAATAGTTGTAGTCGAATTATTAAGAAGTATGGATGAGCAAGCTCACAACCTGACATTACGATGATTTTGTGCATAATTACAGCTAAAAAGGTCTGTAGATAGAAACATCATCAGAACCAGTTGGTTATAACAATATTCAGTTATAAGGGATAATTAAATAATTAGAGGAGCAACAATTATGAAATTGATATCATATTCGATGCAATGCAAGCTGAGACATAAAATTATAAACGAAAAAAACCCTTCACAATAATGTGAAGGGTCATTTCTTGGCAGGGGCGGAGAGACTCGAACTCCCAACACCCGGTTTTGGAGACCGGTGCTCTACCAATTGAACTACGCCCCTAAATAGGGTGGCGGAACGGACGGGACTCGAACCCGCGACCCCCTGCGTGACAGGCAGGTATTCTAACCAACTGAACTACCGCTCCACCGATTCTGCTACGTTGTATCATCCTGATACTTACCCCTTATCAGGGCTCACTTTCCGTGCTCAGAACTACTTCCGTAATTCTGTTGGCTATCAGATATCTCTGTTAGCACGTATTTGATGCCTGGCAGTTCCCTACTCTCACATGGGGAGACCCCACACTACCATCGGCGCTACGGCGTTTCACTGCTGAGTTCGGCATGGGGTCAGGTGGGACCACCGCGCTATCGCCGCCAGGCAAATTCTGTTTCATCCCGACCGTCACACTTCCGTGTAACCATCAGAACCAATCTCGGAACATCACTGAAAATATATCGTCTCTCTTCCAAAACACCTTCGGTGTTGTAAGGTTAAGCCTCTCGGGTCATTAGTACTGGTCAGCTCAACGCATCACTGCGCTTACACACCCAGCCTATCAACGTCTTCGTCTTAAACGTCCCTTCAGGGGCCTTTAAGGCCCAGGGAAGACTCATCTCGGGGCAAGTTTCCCGCTTAGATGCTTTCAGCGGTTATCTCTTCCGCACGTAGCTACCGGGCAATGCAATTGGCATCACAACCCGTACACCAGTGGTGCGTTCACTCCGGTCCTCTCGTACTAGGAGCAACCCCCCTCAATCTTCCAACGCCCACGGCAGATAGGGACCGAACTGTCTCACGACGTTCTAAACCCAGCTCGCGTACCACTTTAAATGGCGAACAGCCATACCCTTGGGACCTACTTCAGCCCCAGGATGTGATGAGCCGACATCGAGGTGCCAAACACCGCCGTCGATATGAACTCTTGGGCGGTATCAGCCTGTTATCCCCGGAGTACCTTTTATCCGTTGAGCGATGGCCCTTCCATTCAGAACCACCGGATCACTAAGACCTGCTTTCGCACCTGCTCGAGCCGTCACTCTCGCAGTCAAGCTAGCTTATGCCTTTGCACTAACCTCCTGATGTCCGACCAGGATTAGCTAACCTTCGTACTCCTCCGTTACTCTTTGGGAGGAGACCGCCCCAGTCAAACTACCCACCAGACACTGTCCGCAACCCGGTTCACGGGCCCACGTTAGAACATCAAACATTAAAGGGTGGTATTTCAAGGTTGGCTCCACGCAGACTGGCGTCCACGCTTCAAAGCCTCCCACCTATCCTACACATCAAGGCTCAAGGTTCAGTGTCAAGCTATAGTAAAGGTTCACGGGGTCTTTCCGTCTTGCCGCGGGTACACTGCATCTTCACAGCGAGTTCAATTTCACTGAGTCTCGGGTGGAGACAGCCTGGCCATCATTACGCCATTCGTGCAGGTCGGAACTTACCCGACAAGGAATTTCGCTACCTTAGGACCGTTATAGTTACGGCCGCCGTTTACCGGGGCTTCGATCAAGAGCTTCGCCTTGCGGCTTACCCCATCAATTAACCTTCCGGCACCGGGCAGGCGTCACACCGTATACGTCCACTTTCGTGTTTGCACAGTGCTGTGTTTTTAGTAAACAGTTGCAGCCAGCTGGTATCTGCGACTGCGCAACGCTCCATCCGCAAGGGACTTCACCTCGCACAGCGTGCCTTCTCCCGAAGTTACGGCACCATTTTGCCTAGTTCCTTCACCCGAGTTCTCTCAAGCGCCTGAGTATTCTCTACCTGACCACCTGTGTCGGTTTGGGGTACGATTCGATGTTACCTGGAGCTTAGGGGCTTTTCCTGGAAGCGTGGCATTTGTCACTTCGACACCGTAGTGCCTCGTCATCACGCCTCGGCGTTGACAGCGCTCCGGATTTGCCTGGAGCACCCACCTACACGCTTAAACCGGGACAACCGTCGCCCGGCCAACATAGCCTTCTCCGTCCCCCCTTCGCAGTAACACCCAGTACAGGAATATTAACCTGTTTCCCATCGACTACGCCTTTCGGCCTCGCCTTAGGGGTCGACTCACCCTGCCCCGATTAACGTTGGACAGGAACCCTTGGTCTTCCGGCGTGCGGGTTTTTCACCCGCATTATCGTTACTTATGTCAGCATTCGCACTTCTGATACCTCCAGCAATCCTCACAGACCACCTTCAACGGCTTACAGAACGCTCCCCTACCCAACGGACATATCCTTAAGTCAACTCGACGTAATGAACGCTTTGACGTCGCGGCGCTCCGTCAATCGGTTTTCGCATAATTGTCTTAAGTGATATGTCCGCTGCCGCAGCTTCGGTGCATGGTTTAGCCCCGTTACATCTTCCGCGCAGGCCGACTCGACCAGTGAGCTATTACGCTTTCTTTAAATGATGGCTGCTTCTAAGCCAACATCCTGGCTGTCTGGGCCTTCCCACATCGTTTCCCACTTAACCATGACTTTGGGACCTTAGCTGGCGGTCTGGGTTGTTTCCCTCTTCACGACGGACGTTAGCACCCGCCGTGTGTCTCCCGTGATAACATTCTTCGGTATTCGTAGTTTGCATCGAGTTGGTAAGCCGGGATGGCCCCCTAGTCGAAACAGTGCTCTACCCCCGAAGATGACTTCACGAGGCGCTACCTAAATAGCTTTCGGGGAGAACCAGCTATCTCCCGGTTTGATTGGCCTTTCACCCCCAGCCACAAGTCATCCGCTAATTTTTCAACATTAGTCGGTTCGGTCCTCCAGTTAGTGTTACCCAACCTTCAACCTGCCCATGGCTAGATCACCGGGTTTCGGGTCTATACCTTGCAACTTGACGCCCAGTTAAGACTCGGTTTCCCTGCGGCTCCCCTATTCGGTTAACCTTGCTACAAAATATAAGTCGCTGACCCATTATACAAAAGGTACGCAGTCACCCCACCCCAAAGCACTCACCGCTTGTCTTGTGTGTTGGGCGTCGCAAAAGACGCGCCGCCACCGCGATGCTGCTGTTGCGGTGCCTTCATCACCAGAGAATGCTTTGGTGGTGGGGCTCCCACTGCTTGTACGTACACGGTTTCAGGTTCTGTTTCACTCCCCTCGCCGGGGTTCTTTTCGCCTTTCCCTCACGGTACTGGTTCACTATCGGTCAGTCAGGAGTATTTAGCCTTGGAGGATGGTCCCCCCATCTTCAGACAGGATATCTCGTGTCCCGCCCTACTCGTCGAACTCACAGCAAGCGCATCTTTGTGTACGGGACTATCACCCTGTACCGTGCGACTTTCCAGACGCTTCCACTGATACACAAACTGATTCTGGTTCTGGGCTCTTCCCCGTTCGCTCGCCGCTACTGGGGGAATCTCGGTTGATTTCTTTTCCTCGGGGTACTGAGATGTTTCAGTTCCCCCGGTTCGCCTCATGTCACTATGGATTCATGACATGATAGTGTGTCGAAACACACTGGGTTTCCCCATTCGGGTATCGTCGGGTATAACGGTTCATATCACCTTGCCGACGCTTTTCGCAGATTAGCACGCCCTTCATCGCCTCTGACTGCCTAGGCATCCACCGTGTACGCTTAGTCGCTTAACCTCACAACCCGAAGGTGTCTTTTTCATAAAGAGCAAGACCACCTCGCGCTGCGATTATTTGAGAGACTCTGATACAGCCAACTCCCGCCATCAGGGCAGGTTTCGCTGTATCGTTTCAATTTTCAGCTTGTTCCAGATTGTTAAAGAGCAAAATACTTCACAGCATACTGTTGCCAATATACTCTGAAGTCTTTTTTTGTATGGTGGAGCTATGCGGGATCGAACCGCAGACCTCCTGCGTGCAAAGCAGGCGCTCTCCCAGCTGAGCTATAGCCCCATCGCATGAAAACCTTTACACAAATTTCCGTCAGGCAAGGCGTCATTCTCGACACAGACTCTCGCCCGTGGCAAAAACACAACACAGCATGGAAAGAAATTGGTAGGCCTGAGTGGACTTGAACCACCGACCTCACCCTTATCAGGGGTGCGCTCTAACCACCTGAGCTACAAGCCTATAAAGGTATTTCTGCTCGTACTTCATCAGACAATCTGTGTGAGCACTTCACACAACGGCTATCTTTGGTAAGGAGGTGATCCAACCGCAGGTTCCCCTACGGTTACCTTGTTACGACTTCACCCCAGTCATGAATCACAAAGTGGTAAGCGCCCTCCCGAAGGTTAAGCTACCTACTTCTTTTGCAACCCACTCCCATGGTGTGACGGGCGGTGTGTACAAGGCCCGGGAACGTATTCACCGTAGCATTCTGATCTACGATTACTAGCGATTCCGACTTCATGGAGTCGAGTTGCAGACTCCAATCCGGACTACGACGCACTTTATGAGGTCCGCTTGCCCTCGCGAGTTCGCTTCTCTTTGTATGCGCCATTGTAGCACGTGTGTAGCCCTACTCGTAAGGGCCATGATGACTTGACGTCATCCCCACCTTCCTCCGGTTTATCACCGGCAGTCTCCCTTGAGTTCCCGCCATTACGCGCTGGCAACAAAGGATAAGGGTTGCGCTCGTTGCGGGACTTAACCCAACATTTCACAACACGAGCTGACGACAGCCATGCAGCACCTGTCTCTCAGTTCCCGAAGGCACAAGTCTGTCTCCAGTCTCTTCTGAGGATGTCAAGAGTAGGTAAGGTTCTTCGCGTTGCATCGAATTAAACCACATGCTCCACCGCTTGTGCGGGCCCCCGTCAATTCATTTGAGTTTTAACCTTGCGGCCGTACTCCCCAGGCGGTCGACTTAACGCGTTAGCTCCGAAAGCCACGGCTCAAGGCCACAACCTTCAAGTCGACATCGTTTACAGCGTGGACTACCAGGGTATCTAATCCTGTTTGCTCCCCACGCTTTCGCACCTGAGCGTCAGTCTTCGTCCAGGGGGCCGCCTTCGCCACCGGTATTCCTCCAGATCTCTACGCATTTCACCGCTACACCTGGAATTCTACCCCCCTCTACGAGACTCTAGTCTGTCAGTTTTGAATGCAGTTCCCAGGTTAAGCCCGGGGATTTCACATCCAACTTAACAGACCGCCTGCGTGCGCTTTACGCCCAGTCATTCCGATTAACGCTTGCACCCTCCGTATTACCGCGGCTGCTGGCACGGAGTTAGCCGGTGCTTCTTCTGCGGGTAACGTCAATGAAACACTCTATTAAAGCGCTCCCCTTCCTCCCCGCTGAAAGTACTTTACAACCCGAAGGCCTTCTTCATACACGCGGCATGGCTGCATCAGGGTTTCCCCCATTGTGCAATATTCCCCACTGCTGCCTCCCGTAGGAGTCTGGACCGTGTCTCAGTTCCAGTGTGGCTGGTCATCCTCTCAGACCAGCTAGAGATCGTCGCCTAGGTGAGCCATTACCTCACCTACCAGCTAATCCCATCTGGGTTCATCCAATGGCGTGAGGCCCGAAGGTCCCCCACTTTGGTCTTGCGACGTCATGCGGTATTAGCTACCGTTTCCAGTAGTTATCCCCCTCCATCAGGCAGATCCCCAGACATTACTCACCCGTCCGCCGCTCGCCGGCGGGGAAGCAAGCTTCCCCCCGCTGCCGCTCGACTTGCATGTGTTAGGCCTGCCGCCAGCGTTCAATCTGAGCCATGATCAAACTCTTCAATTTAAGATTTGTTTGATATGCTTCCGAAGAAGCGATGCTCAAAGAATTTATAACTGTTTATTCGTAATGAATTTACTGTCAGTCACTCTTCAAGTCTTTTCGTATTGATTACGATAGGGTCCTGTGAGTGCCCACACAGATTGTCTGATTATATTGTTAAAGAGCAGGACCACCTTTTCGTGGTCGCGGGCCGCATATACTATGCGTTTCCGCTAGAAAGTCAAGTAATACAAACTCTAATTCTTACTGAAACCACCACAACATCATCGCTGTTGCCGTGTCAGTGGAGGCGCATTATAGGGAGTTCTTTTCCTCTGACAAGCACTAAATACAAAAATAAATTCAACCGCTCAATATTTACCCACCAATTCACTAAAGTGATAGTTTTTCCAACGAGTGAAAGCCATAACGACGTAGCACTGGCCATAAAGCAGCCACTTTGGGAGTAATAGTGAGACAATAGGCTAAATTTGTTTCTCTTGATAAAACTGGCGTATCCAAATGATCGATCAGCCATGCTGTTCTTCTCGCAATGGCAGAGCCAGAATCAACCAGCCGGGTACCATCCGGTAACGCTCGTTGAAGTTCATCTGTCAATAAAGGAAAATGTGTACATCCTAAAACGACAGTATCAGGTGGTTCCGGTAACTTGAGCCACGGCTTGAGAATTTTTTGCAGCACTTCTGCCGAAATAACGTCACCCCGTAGCTTCGCCTCTCCGCATTCCACTAATTCTGCTGACCCCAATAAAAGAATTTTGCAGTCATTGGCAAAGCGAGAAATCAGTTCATAAGTATAAGGTCGCTGAACTGTAGCGCGTGTTGCCAATAATCCTACAACACCATTTCGCGTGAGTTTTGCTGCAGGTTTTACCGCCGGAACTACACCGACAACGGGAAAAGGAAAACGCGTTCTCAGAGCGGGAAGCGAAATAGTACTCGCAGTATTACAGGCGATGACCACCAACGATAAAGAGTGATGCCTCTGTACAGCTCCAACAATTGCCAACACTCGTTCAATAATGAATTGTTCCGGCTTTTCACCATAAGGGAAAGCCTCATTATCAAATGCATAGATATAATGTAAATCCGGCAGTAAATTTCGGATTTCGTCATAAACGGATAAACCGCCCACCCCTGAATCAAAAATCAAAATGGAAGGGCGGGCAGCGGGTAACTCAGAAGGTATAGCTTCCGGTGAGATAATATTCTCGCCCTGCGGTTCGGTAGCCATATGCCGTCTCATAATTTTTATCAAACAGATTGGCAATTCTACCACGAACCGTAAGCTGAGAGGTTATCGGATATGAAACGGCAATGTCCCATAAACTGACACCTCCCATCTTTATTTTTTCAGATAGGTTGAAATCATTATCAAAACGTTCCCCCAGGTAATGATAAGTTACCGCCCAGTCAAAACTATACAGTTGCCAGTCTAGTTCATACTTGAACTGCTGCTTGGCACGTCTCAAAAGTACTTCATTTGTTCGCACATTTCGCGGATCAACATAGTCATAAGATATTGTGTGACTGAAAAATCCAGTCTCGAAGGATGCTGTACTTTCGATACCCTTGATGCGCGCTTCACCAACGTTGAAGTAACGAAGACTGGAATTGTCGAACTCAATGAGGTTATCTATATCGTTTCGGTAGGCTGAAACCCGCCAATTAACCGGACCGGTAAGTCCTTCGACACCACCTTCCCACTGATCGCTCTCTTCCGGTTTCAAACTGCTGTTGCCGTATGAACTGTAAAGCTGACCAAGATTAGGGGCCTTATAAGCCGTACCATAGGAAGCCAGCAGTCGATATCCAGAAATGAATTCCCATGCCGCACTGCTTTGCCAGGTCGTATGCTGACCAAACTGAGAACTGTTATCACTACGAACGGCACCTTCAAGGGTGATCGGCCCAAACAGTTGCTGCGCAGTAGTGTAAATACCGGTATTGCGCAGTGCATATCCTTGAGTCAAAAAATTGGTTCCAGGTTCAGTTGTCTGTTTCTGCCAATCCAACCCTGCACTGATATTACCCTGACCAACCTGTAACGTATTTCCCCATTGAACGTTGTATTGCTGAATATCATCCAGCGTCGCGGAGATATCATAGCGGCCATAACGCGGGTCGTAGTTGTAATCTTTACTATGGCTATAACTGGTGATCAACTGGGAAGACCACATACCTTGATGGTAGCGCAGACCTGTATCCCAGGACTGGTTGTATAACTGACGGGTATCTGGCAATGCACCTAAGCGGGTGGAACTTAATGTACCATCGTAATCAGTACGATTATCAAATTCGTAACCACGAACAAAACCACTGATGATATCGCTAAACTGATGCTCAAGCGCGCCATACAGCGATTTACTCATGAATCCATCACGATCGGTTTGGGCTGGGTCACCAAAACCATCAGGCAAATTCGCTACGACATCAAACCCTTTGGTATAAGTATAATTACCCGCCAGCGTTGCCAGCGTGCTGTCACCCAGTTGTTGTTGTGTGGAAGCATCATAAGTTTGATAACCATGGGATCCCATGCCAGCAGAAAGGGTTGATCCCTTCTTTTTACGAACAGTAATAATGTTAACTACACCACCGATAGCATCGGATCCATAGACAGCCGAACGCGGCCCACGGATGTATTCAATTTTCTGAACCAATGAAATAGGAATCTGGCTGATATCGGAAGAACCGGTAACACCGGCTTGATTAAGACGAATACCATCAATCAGCACCAACACATGGCGTGATTCAGTCCCACGAATAAACAACGAACTCGACTGTCCCAACCCGCCATTTTGGGCTACATCAACGCCCGGAAGACGCCGCATCACGTCAATCAGACTTTTGGCTTGCCAGCGGTCAATCTCTTCTTTAGTGACAATGGTTGTCGACGCCAGCACAGAGGAAACAGGTTGGGAAAAACGGTTTGCGGTAACCACCAACGTATCGCTACTGTCTTGCTGTGTACTATTGTTCCCTTGCGCCCACCCAGAGAAAGCTGTGGCGCAAAGTCCTGCCAGCAGCGTAAATTTTTTATCAAACATTCTATAAAGCATCCAAACAGTATTGGAGGATGCCGCATTACCATAATCGATAGCACGCGATGATCATGAACATTGCGACGTATACCGGCAGGTCTTCGGACTTGAGTACTGTTGTTGCCAACATAGAGACAATGACTTCCCATCGTAATACGACAGTGTCTGCAAAATGCTATTGCCCCCAATTTCCCCTTACCGCTGCGCGTCAGCTCCAGATTTACACTGGATTCCCTTTTAACTTATAGAGCAAGGCCGGACGCTCATGCTACGATCGGGTCGAATGGAAGTCTAGACTTCCATTCAATGAATAGGAAATACGCATGACAATGCTGGACATCCCATCAAGATTCCCTACAATCGCCGCCAGTAATGTCACCGCACTAACCGTTTTTCAGACGAGATAACCATGACGCCAGAAATCCTGCCAATCGATCAATATGATGCCCAGCTTGAAGAAAAAATTGGGCGAATTAAAGCGATAATGGCACCTTTCAGTGCGCCAGAGCCTGTCGTTTTCCGCTCGCCGGTCAGCCATTACCGGATGCGTGCAGAATTTCGCATCTGGCATGAAGGAGACGACCTTTACCACATCATGTTTGATCAGCAAACCAAACAGAGAATCAGGGTGGAGCAATTTCCGGCGGCCAGTGAACTGATCAACCGACTGATGCCGGTGTTGCTGGCGGCATTACGTCCGCAACCGGTACTGCGCCGTAAGTTGTTCCAGGTCGATTATCTTTCCACATTGAGTGGTGAAATCGTGGTGTCACTGCTATATCACAAAGTGCTGGATGACGAGTGGCAACAACAGGCCTCGGCCTTACGGGACTATCTGCGTGCGCAAGGTTTCGCTTTACAACTCATAGGACGAGCGACCAAGACGAAAATCTGTCTTGATCGCGATTATATAGACGAGTGCCTGCCAGTTGCCGGTAAACAGATGATTTATCGACAGGTGGAAAATAGCTTTACCCAGCCCAATGCGGTGATGAACATTCAAATGCTGGAATGGGCGCTGTCAGTCACGGAAGGATCTAAGGGGGATTTACTGGAGCTGTACTGCGGCAATGGTAACTTTTCACTGGCACTAGCTCGTCATTTTGAACGCGTATTGGCAACGGAAATCGCTAAACCATCGGTGGCCGCGGCTCAATACAGTATTGCCGCCAACCAGATTGATAATGTGCAGATTATCCGTATGGCAGCGGAAGAATTTACCCAGGCAATGCGAGGTGTCCGCCAGTTTAATCGTCTGCAGGGTATCGATCTTTCCAGCTATCGTTGTGAAACGATATTTGTTGATCCACCACGCAGTGGCTTGGATGATGACACAGTACGACTGGTACAGGAGTATCCACGTATTCTTTATATCTCCTGCAATCCAGACACACTGTGTGCCAATCTTGAAACCCTAAACCAAACCCATCAGATAAGTCGATTGGCACTGTTTGATCAGTTCCCTTATACACATCATATGGAATGTGGTGTGTTGCTGGAAAAACGCAAATAAAACCGCTAGCAACCAGGGAGTTGGTCCCCTGGTTTTTCGCTCACGTATTCGGAGATATTATCTAAAGCATATTGACCTTGGTGGCAGCCTTACGTGCACGCAATTTAGCAACCAACCACAATGCCAATACAACACAGAGAATCGACGGTACAAAATTGGAACCGATCTGTGGATATTCCGCGCGGAGAATCGCACTGTAGAGCAATAAGCCAAGCAAAAAACAACCTGCGGCGAGCAATGGAATACCTTGCGGCATAACATGACGCATATAGTGTTGATGCAAACAATAAACAGACAAAACCAATGCTATTGGCGGGAAAATGGAAAAAGGCACTACCGAACTAAATAACGCAGCAAATGCGCCATTTACTGACAAACCTGCAACCAGTGCCAACACTAATGTACCGTTCTCTTTACTCACCTGCTCTGCCATGATTTTCCCCCAAGTCACAAAGCCTCAAGATGAAACAAACCCTTTACCGGCTTCTCTTCTGTACCAGTAACACGCACCTTTTGAAATCATACGTAACTGCAACACCAACCGCTCTTCCAGTTGACGACGTTGTTCCGTACTCACATCCAACGCCTCTGCACCCGCGCTGAAAACAATGATCACCATCGCTTCTGCCTGTGCTTCGGCAAAACTGCGCGGGATACGATTTTCGACTTCGAGATAATCGGCCAGTTCAGCAATAAAATGTTGAATTTCTCTGGCGACCGCAGCACGAAAAGCGGCCGATGTTCCTGATCTTTCCCTCAACAACAGTCTAAAAGCATTAGGATTATTGCCAATAAATTCCATAAACGTGGAAACGGACGTTTTGATGACGCTACCACCTTTGGCAATCCGCTGACGTGCCTGTCGCATCAGTTGGCGTAACATAAGTCCACTTTCGTCGACCATGGTCAGCCCCAGTTCGTCTACGTCACGAAAATGGCGATAAAAAGAAGTTGGTGCTATCCCGGCTTCACGAGCAACTTCACGTAAACTCAGACTGGCAAAACTACGTTCAGCACTTAGTTGGCTAAACGCTGCCTCTATAAGGGAACGACGCGTCCGTTCTTTTTGCTGCGCTCTGATACCCATTATCGTGCCCAAATTATCTGTTCTCCTTGTCCAGAGAATCACTATAGCAAACTTTATTAACTACATACTGAGCCAAAATGACTATGTTAAAAGTGCAACAATAAGTTCCCCTACGAATTAAAGGGATGATTGGGTTATTTTGCAGAGGATGTTACAATCGCGTTAGTAATTTGTATTAAAATAGGTGTGTCCTACCATGTCCATACAACAGCAACAACACAATTACGATGCCATAGTGATTGGATCTGGCCCCGGAGGTGAAGGGGCCGCGATGGGGTTAGCCAAACAAGGCGCTAAAGTCGCCGTGATCGAAAAACACTATAGTGTCGGCGGCGGTTGTACCCACTGGGGTACCATTCCCTCCAAAGCCCTACGTCACGCTGTCAGCCGTATTATAGAGTTCAACCAAAATCCGCTTTACAGCGATAACTCTCGTGTCATCAGTTCCTCTTTTTCCGACATCCTACGCCATGCCGACAGTGTCATTGGGCAGCAAACCCGTATGCGTCAAGGCTTCTACGAACGGAACCACTGTGATTTGTTTTCTGGAGAAGCACGTTTCATTGATGCCCACACTATCGTCGTCAACTATCCGGATGACACGCACGATACGCTGACGGCAGACAATATCATTATCGCCCCTGGCTCCCGGCCTTATCATCCGGCGGAGGTCGATTTCACTCACCCACATATTTATGACAGTGACTCTATCCTGCAACTGGATTATGAACCTCAGCACGTCATTATTTATGGTGCCGGAGTGATTGGTTGTGAATATGCCTCCATTTTCCGCGGTCTGAATGTAAAAGTGGATTTAATTAACACCCGCGATCGCCTGCTGGCATTTCTTGATCAGGAGATGTCCGATGCGCTGTCCTATCACTTCTGGAACAATGGCGTAGTGATTCGTCATAACGAAGAATTTGAGCGAATTGAAGGTTTGGACGATGGTGTTATCGTCCATCTGAAATCCGGTAAGAAAATGAAGGCTGATTGTCTGCTGTATGCTAACGGTCGTACTGGCAACACCGAGAATCTGGGGCTGGAAAATATAGGACTGGAAACCGACAATCGTGGGCAGCTTAAAGTCAACAGCATGTATCAGACAGCACAAGCGCACATCTACGCTGTAGGTGATGTCATTGGCTACCCGAGTCTGGCTTCAGCAGCCTACGATCAAGGTCGCATTGCCGCGCAGGCCATTACCAAAGGTGATGCCAGCGCTCATCTGATTGAAGATATCCCCACCGGGATCTACACCATTCCTGAAATCAGTTCTGTAGGTAAAACCGAGCAAGAGCTGACGGCACTGAAAGTGCCTTATGAAGTGGGCCGGGCGCAATTCAAACATCTAGCTCGGGCGCAGATTGTCGGCATGAATGTTGGGAGTCTGAAAATTCTGTTCCATCGCGAAACCAAACAGATTCTGGGTATCCACTGCTTTGGTGAACGGGCTGCCGAGATTATTCACATCGGTCAGGCCATCATGGAACAGAAAGGTGAAGGTAATACTATCGAGTACTTCGTCAATACGACCTTCAACTACCCGACGATGGCCGAAGCCTTCCGGGTAGCGGCTCTGAATGGGTTAAACCGCCTGTTTTAACAAACGCTCCATATGCTGTTGCATATGTTCACGAATGGCATCAGCCAGTTGCTCATACCGGCTACGCAATGGTGAACCCGGGCGGTAAACCAACGCGATGGTGCGCTTCGGTTCTGGCTTGTAGCAGGGCAGATAGCACACACCATCGCGTATCCGTTCTGCGGGTACCGCCAGTGACGGCAGGAGTGTAATACCACTACCAGCAGCGACCATGTTACGCAGGGTTTCCAGACTGGTGGCCCGAAAATGAGTATCTTCATCTGCGCCGGCCTGGAAGCAGAATCCCATCGCCTGGTCGCGCAGACAATGACCATCTTCCAGCATCAGCAATTTCTCTCCTGCCAAATCGGACATTGCCACGCGCTCACGGTTAGCCCACGCATGATCCTGATAAATGGCCAGCTTCATAGGTTCATCAAACAGTGGCACTTCGATAAACGCTTCTGTTTCTTTCACCATCGCCAAAATGGCACAGTCCAGCTTGCCGCTGTCCAACTGGGCTAGCAACTGATGGGTCTGTGCTTCGTGTAGGTACATTTCCAACTTCGGAAAAAGCTGATGCAACATGGGAATAATTTGCGGTAACAAATACGGTCCAACCGTAGGGATCAAACCGATATGCAATGGCCCTGACATACTCTCCCCTTGTTGGCTGGCCATCTCTTTCAGTACCTTAACCTCACGCAGCACCGTTCTGGCCTGTTCCACCAGCAGTAACCCCGCCTGAGTAAACAGTACCTTGCGGCTGGTCCTTTCCAGCAGCATCACGCCCAGCTCGTCTTCCAGCTTACGAATTTGCCCACTCAGTGTGGGTTGGCTAACGTGACAGGAATCCGCTGCTCGACGAAAATGACGATGCTCGGCCAATGCCACTAGATACTCTAAGTCCCGAATATTCATACACTAATTCTCCATAACCACGATAGCCAGCAACGATAGATAGAATAGCAATGAACGATTATCCCTATCAACACAAAAAAGAATAAAGTCTCTCAGCGAAACATATCTCTCTGCTTATTCATTAAGAAAAATATAATTTTACCACTAAGTAGGCTTAAATATGTTTGTCAGTCAAGAAGGCAAAGAAATCCCACAGGCTACTGTTCACACTCGTCAGAGACGATCAATAGATTGACGTCACTACTGATGAATTGTTTAACAATAAAACCGTTATAGTTTTTTCATTGCCAGGGGGTTTTTATACCGACCTGCTCCTCCAGCCATCTGCCACGCTATAATGAGTTAGTTATCATGTTCAAACAATTTGGCGTAGATAACATTTTGTGCTTTTTCGTAAATGATACTTTCGTGATGAATACCTAGAAAGCAGACCAGAACGCAGAGAGTATTCGCTTTATTCCAGACGGTAATGCGAGTTCACTAACGTCATGAACATGCTGGTGGAGAAAACCGAGTTGAGATTCGGCCCACACTCCTGGGGTTACTCCATGCTGAAGTAGCGGGCTCCAGACTTTAAAGTTCATAAATCTGTTTCTTTGTTTACCAAACCGTGTTGCCCGCTTTGTACCAAAATAAAACAACTGCTACAGGATCACGGCATCCAGTATGAAGAGATTATTCTGGGTAAAGATGCCGTTACGGCCAGCCTGCGTACAGTATCCGGACGGAATACGGTTTCCCAGGTCTTCATTAGTAGTCGCCATATCGGTGGCAGCGATGATCTCGAAGCGCTTCTGACAGCTGGTTATTCTTATAAAAAAACCAACGAGCTTTGGCGGGTCTTGTCCCGCCTTTTTTGACGCAATCAGATACAGGGAGAAAGAAAAAATGAAAGAACTGCATGTTGATATCGCAGCTATCTAGCCGGAAATTACCATGGCCGGTTCAACCCACCATTAATGCTTGAAAATCATACCGTAGCCGGTCTAACGCCCAAGGTATGGCAAATGGCATAACTCAGTTCAGCACGATTCAGGGTATAGAAGTGAAAATCCTTCACCCCTTCACGGCTGAGGATTTTTACCATATCCATAGCGATGGATGCCCCTACCATTTTGCGGGTTTCTGGATCGTTATCGAGCCCTTCAAACATTGCCGTCATCCAGTTTGGCACACGAACGTTTGTCATGGTTGCAAAGCGTTGCAGTTGTTTAAAGTTGGAAACGGGTAGTATGCCCGGAACAATCTCCACATCAATCCCGGTGGAAACACAGCGGTCACGAAAGCGTAAATAGCTCTCCACATCAAAGAAGAACTGTGTGATGGCCCGGCTGGCACCAGCATCAACCTTATGCTTCAGATTGATCAGATCAGCCTGGGCGCTTTTCGCTTCCGGATGAACTTCTGGATATGCCGCGACCGAAATATCAAAATCGCCCACCTCTTTCAACAATGTAACCAAATCGGCGGCATACATATCGGGCTTACCGCTACCCGGAGGTAAATCACCACGTAACGCCACAATATGGCGAATGCCGCTCTGCCAGTAATCCCTAGCAATGGCCTTTAACTCATCATGAGTGGCATCAACACAGGTAAGGTGTGGTGCCGAATCCAGCCCGGTACGTTCTTTAATCGCCTTGATGATGCTATGAGTACGGTCACGTTCACCAGAATTGGCACCGTAGGTCACTGAGACAAATTTGGGTTTCAGGCTACTCAGACGATCAATAGAGCTCCATAGGGTTTCTTCCATCTCGCTGGTGCGCGGCGGGAAAAATTCAAAGGAAACGTTAATATGTCCCTGCAACTCTGCCAGACTCTGATTCAGCGCTTCCCGCTGGTTCGCGTGGAAAAAACTCATATCCTTACCTCAATTAGCCGTTGTCATTGTTCTATTATACAAACGTCTATACGTTTAGACGTCCATATAGAAAATGACCGAATCCGTATAAAGAGTCAACGCTTTTCATTGCGTTGAGAGCTGATGTTTATTCATGCATCTTGAAAAATATTCAACTGACTACGGTCAGTATAGACGGCAACAAAAAAGCCTGAAGCATTCAGTTTCAGGCTTGGCGTTTGATGACAAAGTGTATATAGCGGCTATCGATAATAAGGGGATCGTAAAAGCGTATTACAACAACTGGGCTAAACGATTTAAATCAGACTGGATAGCCCCTGCGGTAACATCCCGTCCGGCTCCCGGCCCACGAATGACCAACGGATTATCACGATACCAGCGGCTTTCAATGGCAAAAACGTTATCACACGGCAGCAGTGCTGCCAATGGATGATCCGGTCTGACGGCTTCCACCCCGACACGGGCTTTGCCATGGGCGTCAAAACGGGCCACATAACGCAGCACCAGTCCCATTTCATTTGCCGCTTCCAGTCGCTGTTCCATCTGTTGATTCAGCGACTCACCGTCCTCAAAAAACTGGTCGACCGAGCTGTTTTCACATCCTGCAGGCACTAGAGACTCAACGCGGACCTGTGTTGGTTCGATTTCGTATCCCGCTTCACGCGCCAGAATCACCAGCTTACGCATGACATCCTGACCAGAAAGATCAACCCGGGGATCCGGTTCCGTTAATCCCTGCTGCCAGGCTTGATCCACCAGTTCGGTAAATGGCACCGTGCCATCAAATTGCAAAAACAACCAGGATAAGGTGCCGGAAAAAATACCACTGATAGCCAGGATACTGTCGCCACTTTCGCGTAAATCCCGTACTGCATAGTTTACGGGCAAACCAGCGCCTACCGTGGCGTTATACAACCAGTAACGGCCAGTTTTGGCAAACGCATCCCGGATTTGACGATAATTATCACCACCGGAAGCGCCCGCCAGTTTGTTGGCGCTGATAACGTGGAAACCATAACTGGCAAAATCCAGATAGAGATCAGCAACCGCCGGACTGGCTGTGACATCCAGCACTACCAGGTCATCATACGGGTGTGCACGCATCCACAGGAACAGATCCTCGCCGTCGTGTTCCTTTGCATCCTCGTCAAAAAAAGCCAGCACACGACTGGCATCCAGTCCATCATAATTCAGCAGGCTACGGGTACTGTCCACCACGCCGGCCAGAATAAATTCAAATCCGGTACGAGCCGAAATGAGGCTTTGCTCGCGGGAAAACAGTTCAAGCCAACGGGAACCAATATTCCCCTTACCAAACAGCACTAGCCCGATACGCTTTTCAGCCCGGAACAAAGAATGATGCAGGCCACGCACCACATGTTCCGTCGGACCGACACGCAACACGGCGACCAGACTGATATCATCCTCAGCCTGCCAGATAAACTCGATCGGTTGATCTTTTAACTGCTGATAGAAACGGTGGCTGTGCAGCGGATTCTTACCGACACCAGCACCAACCATCGCCACCAATGCCAAGCCTTCACGCAAGCCAAGCTGTACCGGCAATGCGGCCTGCTCCAATGTCTGCCAGGCACTCTCCACCACTTCAGAGGTATAACAAAGCTGTAGCAAGCTACGATCCTGATGCACACCTGTCGCCAGAGGTTTTATCTGCGCCCGTTTCAGCAATTGCTCCACGTCTTTTTGCACCCGTTGAAAATCGTGTTCTTCCGGGATTTTCACTTCAATCAGGCACACGTCATCATGGCTGGTAACGATTTTGGCACCTGTACCGGAAGCCAGCACTCGCTCAATGCGGGTAGACCCTTGCTCCGGTTGATAGCTGCAACGCAACTGCAGATCAATATCACTACCCGAAACCGGCTGTAATGTGCGGGTATGCAGCACTGGTGCCGCCAGTCGCGCCAATTCACTGGCCTCATCCAGCCGCAGTAGCGGCAGCAGGCAGGCATCTTTCACTTTGCGCGGATCAGCACTGTATACCCCGGCAACATCACTCCAGATAGTGACACGCTCAACACCAGCCAATGCACCAATCTGGGTCGCAGAATAATCACTGCCATTACGGCCCAATAGTACCGTTTCCTCAGCTTTATTCCGGCAGATAAAACCAGTGACAACCAAACGCTGATCAGCATGTTGTGCCAATAGCTGCTGTAGCAGTGGCCAGGATTGACCTTCATCCACCTGAGGCTGAGCCGCACGCTCTGCTCGCAGGAATTGGCGCGCGTCCAGCCAGGAAGCAGACATCTCTTTCTGATTGAGTACAGCTGACATCAGACGCGCTGACCAGATTTCACCATGTCCAACCACTTCGGCATACACCGCATCGGTGATCTTTCCATCCAACAGTGCAGCCAAACGTTCCAGATCGTGAATAAACTCCGCCGTCAATAGATCTGCACTCTCCGCCGGTAATAACCCGGTAATCAAATCGCTCTGATAACGGCGTAATACCTGCTGAATCTGGTGGGCGGAAATACGGTCGACCTGACTAAACTTCAACCAGCTAATCAGCTGATTAGTGGTGCTACCCGCAGCGGAAACCACCATCAAATCACCGGGACGGCTGTACTCCGCCATAATACCGGCGACACGCTGATAACATTTCACATCAGCGAGACTACTACCGCCAAATTTATGCAGTTGCCGCCCAGTGACGGCCCCCGCTATCCCTAAAGCACTCATTTTTACCTCGTGGTTACAGCTTGAAACGCCTGTTCCAGATCGGCAACCAAATCATCACCGTCTTCAATACCTACCGAAATGCGCAGCAGTGTGTCTGATATCCCGGCAGCGGCACGCGCCTCTGGAGACATGCCCGCGTGAGTCATGGTAGCTGCATGAGAAATCAGGCTTTCAACACCCCCCAACGATTCCGCCAACGTAAACAACTCCAACGATGAGAGGAAACGACGCAAAGCGTCTTCATCACCATCCAGTTCAAAACTTAACATCGCGCCAAAGCCGGACTGTTGACGGCAGGCGATGTCGTGTCCAGGGTGTTGCGGCAGAGAGGGATAATACAGCTTTTTCACTAGCGGTTGATCCTGCAAATACGCCACAATTTGTTGCGCATTTTTCTGGGCTGCGGCCATACGCGGCGACAACGTGCGCAAACCGCGCAATAGCAGGTAACTATCAAACGCCGCACCGGTAACACCGATATTATTCGCCCACCACGCCAGTTCGGTAGCCACTTCAGGGTCCTTGGCAATCACCGCTCCAGCAACAACGTCAGAGTGCCCGTTCAAATACTTGGTACAAGAATGAATCACCAGATCGGCACCCAATTGCAGTGGATTTTGCAACACCGGACTGAGGAAGGTGTTATCCACTACACTGACAGCGCCCGCTTTGCGCGCCGACTGACAAATGGCCGCAATATCCACCACACGCAGCAGTGGATTACTGGGGCTCTCCACCAGCACCAGCTTCGGTTTTTCGGCCAAAGCAGACTTCAGCGCCGAATCATCACCCTGATCGACAAATTTCACGCGGAATACACCCCGCTTGCTTAGACTTTCAAACAGCCGGTAACTACCGCCATAACAATCATGAGGAGCCACCAGCAGGTCGCCGGGGCGTAAAAATACCGTACAGACCAGAAAAATCGCCGACATACCGGTGTTCGTCATCACAGAACCGGCCCCCCCTTCCAGTTCTGCCAACGCCCGCTGCACAACATCACGCGTTGGGTTCCCCCGACGAGAGTAGTCATGCGCTCGAGGCTGATTAAAACCGGTAAAATTGTAAGTGCTGGAAAGGTGAATGGGAGGAACGACACAACCAAACTGCTCGTCATTATTTAACCCACTACGAACTGTGATAGTAGCCTGTTTACGCGTCATTGGTGCTTTTCCTGACTGAAGACTGAGTGAAGAATATCAAGAGTAAACGCAGACATTATAGACGTCAATACATCTAGACTTCTAAACTTCTTTGCGTATAGATTGAGCATCCCTATAATAATCGCTAGAATTATGGTATTACGCGACAGTATCTGTCTTCACCACGATCAATTTTTAAGGTATCCCATGGCTGAGTGGAATGGCGAATACGTAAGCCCATACGCTGAACACGGTAAGAAAAGTGAGCAAGTAAAAAAAATCACAGTTTCTATCCCATTGAAAGTATTGAAAATACTAACTGACGAGCGAACGCGTCGTCAGGTAAACAACCTGCGTCACGCGACTAACAGCGAGTTACTCTGTGAAGCGTTTCTGCATGCTTTTACCGGCCAACCCTTACCGAATGATGAAGATCTGCGTAAAGAGCGCAGTGATGAAATTCCGGAAGCAGCCAAAATAATCATGCGCGAAATGGGGATCAACCCCGATACCTGGGAGTACTGATCATCTATTGATGTGGGATTCAACAACAATAAAGGCATCCAAGGATGCCTTTATTTTCGTCCAGCTGAACGTTGTCTAACCGGTGAAGCTTATTTTTTGGCGCCCGGTACGCTGAAACGTTTGTTGAAACGCTCAACACGACCACCGGTATCAACCACGCGTTGTTTGCCGGTATAGAACGGATGGCATTCGCCACATACGTCCAGATTCAGATCATGACCCGCTGTAGAACGGACTTTGATAACATTACCGCAAGAGCAGGTAGCGGTAACTTCAGCATAATTCGGGTGAATACCTTGTTTCATGGGAAACCTCTGTTTAAGGCCGTGTCGCTATCCAGCCCTATTCCGCCAGACACCACACGAAGTTGAGTAAAATATCATTATACCACGAGGTATAAAGGCGGCGAATCATACAGAAATTAGTCAGCTGATGCAATCACATCGACACAGAATCATTCACACCATGTACACTACTGCCAGAACATTTCTTGCGTGCTGCGCCTATCCTGAAACAGGAACCGCACAGCATGAAGAATAACAACGCTTATTACCCAGACGGAGTTGTCATGCCTGTCGTTCAGGTCGCCCTGCCCGTGCCGCTGGCACGTACATTCGATTATCGATTACCCGAAGGGTTGTGCCCGGTGCCGGGTATGCGTGTCAGCGTGCCCTTTGGCAACCGTAAAATGATTGGCATTATTACCACACTGAACAACAGCAGCGAACTGCCGTTGGATCAGCTCAAGGTCGTGCGAGAAGTTCTGGATGACGAACCACTTTTCCCTGCCAGCCTGTGGCGCATTCTGCTGTGGGCCGTGGATTATTATCATTACCCCATCGGCGAAGTTCTGTTTCATGCCCTGCCAATTATACTGCGTCAGGGTAAACCGGCCCACACCGCACCGCTTTGGCAGTGGTTCGCAACAGAACAAGGGCGGGCAATGCCACTGGCATCACTGAAACGAGCCCCTAAACAGCAACAGGCGCTAGCCGCCTTACTACATGCTCCACTTTACCGTCATCAGGTCAGTGAGTCAGCACTAACCGAAACCGCTTTACAGGCATTGCGCAGCAAAAGCCTGTGCGACCTGAGACCCCTTTCCCGAGAACTCTCCGACTGGCGTAGCGAATTCAGCATCATCGGTGAACGATTAAAGCTGAATACGGAGCAGGCCACCGCCGTAGGCGCGATACGCAGCGAAGACAACCATTTTTCCGCCTGGTTACTGGCGGGGATTACAGGATCCGGCAAAACCGAAGTGTATCTCAGCGTGCTGGAAAATATACTGGCGCAAGGCAAACAAGCTCTGATACTGGTGCCGGAAATCGGCCTGACGCCACAAACCATCGCCCGCTTTAAAGACCGTTTTACTGCACCGGTAGAAGCTCTGCATTCCGGGCTGAATGACAGTGAACGCCTTGCTGTCTGGTTGCGGGCCAAAAACGGCGAAGCGGCTATTGTCATCGGTACTCGCTCCGCGCTGTTCACGCCATTTGCCCGACTGGGGCTGATTGTGATCGATGAAGAACACGATGGCTCTTATAAACAGCAGGAGGGGTGGCGCTATCATGCTCGCGATCTGGCGGTATTTCGTGCCCGGGAAGAAGACATTCCTATTGTCATGGGTTCCGCCACTCCGGCGCTGGAAACCTTATATAACGTACAGATTGGCAAATATCGTCAGCTCCGACTCAGTAAACGCGCAGGTAATGCACGACTGGCGCAACAGCATATACTCGATCTGAAAGGGTTGCCGTTGACTACCGGCTTGTCCCAACCATTGATCAACCGCATCCATCATCACTTGAATAATGATAATCAGGTGATTCTGTTTTTGAACCGACGCGGTTTTGCCCCAGTGGTGATGTGTCATGAATGTGGTTGGATTGCCGAGTGTCAACGCTGCGATCACTACTATACATTGCACCAACATCAGCAAATATTGCGTTGCCATCACTGTGACAGCCAACGTCCGGTGCCACCACAGTGTCCTCACTGCGGCTCTACACATCTGGTTCCTGTAGGGCTAGGCACCGAGCAGTTGGAGCAGGCACTACCTGCCTTGTTTCCCCAGACCCCCATTACCCGCATTGATCGGGACACCACCAGCCGCAAAGGTTCGCTGGAACAACAACTGGCACAGGTAAGGCAAGGCGGGGCACGGATACTCATCGGGACACAGATGCTGGCCAAGGGCCACCATTTCCCGGATGTCACACTGGTCGTGCTACTGGATGTAGACAGTTCACTGTTTTCCGCTGATTTTCGAGCCGCAGAACGCTTCGCCCAGCTTTATACGCAGGTATCCGGTCGCGCTGGTCGCGCTGGCAAAGCAGGGGAAGTGATTCTTCAGACTCATCATCCAGAACACCCGCTATTGCAGACGTTGCTGCAACAAGGGTATGACGACTTTGCTAACCAGACGCTGAAAGAACGTCAGAGCGTTTTCCTACCGCCGTTTACCAGCCATGTCCTGTTCCGGGCAGAGGATCATGATAATCAACAGGCCACGCTGTTCCTGCAACAACTACGCAATCTGCTGGAAGCCAGCCCACTACGGGATGATGCCCTCTGGCTGATGGGACCCGTTCCCGCACTGCAACCCAAACGAGCGGGTCGCTTTCGCTGGCAACTACTGCTTCAGCATCCATCCCGCGCTCGTCTACAGCAATTGCTCCGAAATTCACTGGCCTTGATCGACACACTTCCACAGACGCGAAAGGTGAAATGGATACTGGATGTTGACCCAACAGACAGCTAACAGGATGCGGTTAAAGAACATTGAGATCTCACACCGTTTGACTGGGATTTATTGCGAACTGCCTCCAAAAAACTGACATTCATCACATCTTGCCAGCAAATTAAGCCACAAATGTTGCTCCCAATCTGTTAAGAGTGTTGGTGATGGCAGTATGCTGAACAGCACAGTGACAGAAATATCCTGTTTTTAAGCGGCTCCCGACGCCTCTCTATCAAAAGCGAACGGTAGCCAAAGCTACGGCGCCAGTTGACGCTGATGCAAGGAGAAAAGCGTTGGAGCAAAAGAGAGAAAACACCACAGCGACCATGAAGGACGTTGCGGATATGGCAGGGGTTTCTACAGCCACTGTATCTCGGGCGTTGATGAGCCCGGAAAAAGTATCTGCCCCAACCCGGCAAAAAGTGGAACAGGCCGTACTGTCGGTGGGCTATTCTCCTCATTCGATTACCCGCAATCTCAAGCGTAATGAATCCAGAACCCTTCTGGCGATTGTGCCCGACATATGTGACCCTTTCTTCTCGGAAATATTGAGAGGCATCGAAGAAACTGCGACTGAACGTGGTTACCTGGTACTGATTGGTGACTGCGCCCATCAGCGTCAAAACGATAAAACTTTTTTCGACCTGATTATCACCAAACAGATTGACGGTATGTTACTACTGGGCTCTGACCTGCCGTTTGATGTCAGTAAAGCTGAACAACGCAATCTTCCACCAATGGTAATGGCCAACGAATTTGCTCCCGAGCTGGAATTACCGACAGTGCATATTGATAATCTGACAGCGGCGTTCGATGCGGTGCATTATCTCCATCAGTTGGGACATCAACGAATCGCATGTATTGCCGGACCAGAACATCTGCCACAGAGCCAGTACCGTTTACAAGGCTATATCCAGGCATTGCGTCGCTGTGGGTTAACCATCGATAACCAGTACATAGTGCGAGGCGACTTCACTTATGAAACCGGTATGAAGGGATTGACCACGCTAATGTCGCATCCAGCGCCTCCCAGTGCTATTTTTTGCCATAGCGACATCATGGCGTTGGGAGTATTGTCCCAGGCCAGAAGAGTGGGGTTGGATATTCCCCGAGATCTCTCATTGGTGGGGTTTGATGATATTACTCAGGCCAGTTACTGCTTTCCGCCACTCACCACTGTAGCTCAACCACGCTATGACATCGGGCGTGAAGCTACGCTATTGTTGCTGGAGCAGTTATATGGTCATTCTGTCCAGAGTGGATCACGTCTGCTGGCTAGTGAGTTGGTCATTCGGGAAAGTACCTCCCCGCCTAATTCCACACATAACCGGCTTTAAGACTTCATGTGCTGGTCAAACATTTGAGGGTTCAGTAACATGGCGGCCTGTTACTTTTTTTATTGCACAGCGAAACGATAGTGGCACAAAGAGACTATGTCAGCCGTGGGCGCTCGGTAACGCGTCGGAAAAAGACATCCAACCGGAGAAAAGGTAGTAGTTCCGGTACCTCCAAGGTTATGATCGCGCTGGCCGCAGCAGTGCTTGTCACCTTTGCGGGAGGGTTATATTTCATCGTCCATAATAAACCGGGTGAGTCTCCGGTGTTACCGCATCAGACAGGCAAAGGTAACGGACTACCACCAAAACCGGAAGAACGCTGGCGTTATATCAAAGAGCTGGAAAATCGTCGTATCGGTGTAACAACACCAACGGAACCTTCAGCAGGTGGGAATGTCGAGACAACAGGTGAGCTGACGCAAGAACAGCGCCAATTACTGGAGCAGATACAGTCGGATATGCGCAACCAACCGACGCCACTGTCGGAAGTACCGTATAACGAAACGCAAGTCCCCCGCTCACAGGTTTTCATCAAGCCACAAGCGGTTGTACCACCGACCGTAGTACCCCGAGTATCAACAGTGGCGCCCTCACCGACGAAGCCAGAAATTGCCAAGCCGAAAATAGCGAAAAATGAACCAGAAAAGGTCGATGGCAGTAAGCAGAAAAAAGCACAACTCTGGATTGTACAGTGTGGTTCATTCAAAACCACGGAGCCTGCTGAATCTGTGCGGGCTGAACTGGCATTTTCCGGAATAGAAAGCCACATCACCAGCAGCGGAGGCTGGAACCGGATTATTTTGGGGCCTTATAATAACCGCACCAACGCCAATAAAATGGCGCTTCGGCTTAAAGGTATGGGCCACACCAACTGCATCCTGTTAGCTAACGGGGGTTGAAAACCCTCCCCCTTCCCCCCATCTTTATCAGCAATATGCCCCGCGGCACGCGGGGGTCTTTTTATCAGTAAGTAACGGGGATTTACGCGTGACAACAATCGTAAGCGTACGCCGCAATGGGCAGGTCGTCATTGGCGGAGATGGCCAGGCCACATTAGGCAACACGGTCATGAAGGGGAATGTGCGCAAAGTACGCCGTTTGTATAATGACCGGGTTATTGCTGGATTTGCCGGTGGTACCGCTGATGCTTTCACTCTGTTCGAGTTATTTGAACGGAAGCTGGAACTGCATCAGGGACATTTGGTAAAAGCGGCAGTGGAATTAGCCAAAGACTGGCGTACTGATCGCATGCTACGCCGTCTGGAAGCATTGCTGGCTGTAGCGGACGAAAACGCCTCATTGATTATTACCGGTAACGGTGATGTAGTGCAGCCAGAAAATGATCTGATTGCCATCGGCTCCGGTGGACCATATGCACAGTCCGCTGCACGCGCCTTGCTGGAAAATACAGAATTAAGCGCACGGGAGATTGTTGAAAAATCTTTGGGTATTGCCGGTGATATCTGTATCTATACCAACCAGTTCCACACGATTGAAGAATTAGCCTCCAAGGCGTAAGGATCCACTATGTCTGAAATGACCCCGCGCGAAATAGTCAGTGAGCTTGATAGCTACATCATTGGCCAGCACAACGCGAAGCGTGCTGTAGCAATTGCCCTGCGTAACCGCTGGCGCCGTATGCAACTGGAAGAGAACCTGCGCCATGAAGTTACACCTAAAAACATCCTGATGATCGGACCGACTGGGGTAGGTAAAACAGAAATTGCCCGTCGACTCGCCAAGCTGGCCAATGCACCTTTTATCAAAGTTGAAGCGACAAAATTTACCGAAGTGGGTTATGTCGGTAAAGAAGTGGATTCCATTATCCGCGATCTGGCCGATTCAGCCATCAAAATGGTACGCCAGCACTCAATAGAGAGAAATCGTCACCGTGCTGAAGAATTGGCTGAAGAACGTGTTCTCGACGCATTACTGCCCCCGGCCAAAAACAACTGGGGACAGGCGGAAGAAAACCACGAGCCTTCAGCGGCCCGTCAGGCTTTCCGCAAAAAACTGCGTGAAGGTCAGTTGGACGATAAAGAGATTGAAGTTGACCTGGCTGCAGCGCCGGTTGGTGTGGAAATCATGGCACCTCCAGGTATGGAGGAGATGACTAACCAGTTACAATCCATGTTCCAGAATCTAGCGGGCCAAAAGCAGAAAACCCGTAAAGTAAAAATCAAGGAAGCCTTTAAACTGCTGGTAGAAGAAGAAGCCGCTAAACTAGTCAATCCAGAAGAGCTGAAACAACAGGCGATTGAATCCGTAGAGCAGCACGGTATCGTATTTATCGACGAGATTGATAAAATCTGCAAACGTGGTGAAACGTCTGGCCCTGATGTCTCCCGTGAAGGTGTTCAGCGCGACCTACTGCCACTGGTGGAAGGGTGTACCGTTTCCACCAAGCACGGCATGGTGAAAACTGACCATATCCTGTTCATTGCCTCTGGCGCATTTCAGGTATCCAGCCCGTCCGATTTGATTCCGGAACTACAGGGTCGTCTACCCATCCGCGTGGAATTACAGGCACTGACAACCGAGGATTTTGAGCGCATTCTGACTGAACCCAGCGCATCATTGACACAGCAATATAAAGCGCTGATGGCTACTGAAGGCGTAAACATCGAGTTTACACCGGAAGGTATCCGCCATATCGCTGAGGCTGCCTGGCAGGTCAATGAACGTACTGAAAACATCGGTGCGCGCCGTCTTCACACCGTACTGGAACGACTAATCGAAGAAGTTTCTTACGATGCTAGCGAAATGAGTGGCGAAACCGTGACTATTGATGCAGATTATGTACGTAGTCACCTTGATGAGCTAGTAGCAGATGAAGATCTGAGCCGATTTATTTTATAATCTGGATTTACGGATCGTCCTGATAACTAAAGAGTGGGAGGCCAGCGCCTCCCATTTGTGTTTTCGGTACCATTATCAAACATAATTTTCCCTGAACTGAAGCACACTATGACCTCATTGATACATAGCAGCAAAACCCAGGCATGGCTGGACAGTTTACGTCCCAAGACATTGCCATTGGCTTTCGCCTCCATCGTTACCGGCTCGGCCATTGCCAGTTGGCATAGCAGTTTCAAACCTGGTATAGCGCTGTTGGCATTGCTGACTGCCGGATTATTGCAAATCCTCTCAAACCTGGCGAATGACTATGGCGATGCGATCAAGGGCAGTGATACCGAAGCTCGAATCGGGCCACTACGTGGAATTCAGACGGGTATGATCTCGTTGACTGAACTGCGAAACGCACTGATTCTCACCATATTGTTAACCATCGTCTCTGGCATCGCACTGGTGACGCTGGCCTGCGAAAAACCGATTGATATTGTCGTATTCCTGTCGCTGGGCTGCCTGGCGATTCTGGCCGCCATCACTTATACGGTCGGGAATAGACCTTACGGCTATATTGGGTTGGGCGATATTTCCGTACTGATTTTTTTTGGCTGGCTCAGTGTGGCAGGGTCGTACTATCTGCAAACCGGTCATTTCAACAGCATCGTTATCCTGCCCGCCACCGCTTGCGGCCTATTGGCAACGGCAGTGTTAAATATTAATAATCTGCGCGATATAGATAATGATCGGATGAACGGCAAGAACACGTTGGCGGTACGACTTGGTGCCAAGAAAGCTCGCTGTTATCACATGTTATTACTGATGACGGCACCGGCGTGCCTGGCATTGTTTGCTTTGTTCTACCTACACAGCCTGGCTGGCTGGCTATTTATCCTAACGTTGCCGCTACTGATCCACCAGGCGTGTTATGTACTGCGGGAAACAACAGCGTTCAGTATGCGCCCAATGCTGGAGAAAACCGTCAAAGGGGCGTTGCTCACCAATTTGTTGTTCGCTGTGGGCGTAATGCTGAGTTAACTACCGCAGCTGAGGAACAAAATCATCTCCCGTTTTACTGATACTGGTCAAGATGACACCTGATGGTTTTGCCAATTTCTGTTAGAAAGGGATATACTCACTATTCCAGCCGCAACCTGACGTAAATCCTATGAAATACGATACTTCCGAACTGTGTGATATCTATCATGAAGAGGTGAACGTTGTTGAACCTCTTTTCTCCAATTTTGGCGGGCGTAGTTCATTTGGTGGCAAAATCACCACGGTGAAATGTTTTGAGGATAACGGCCTGCTTTACGACTTGCTTGAAGAAAACGGCAGTGGACGCATACTGTTGATTGATGGCGGCGGCTCAGTGCGTCGCTCATTGATCAACGCTGAACTGGCCCGTTTGGCGACACAAAATGAATGGGAAGGCATCGTGGTTTACGGCGCCGTCCGTCAGGTAGACGATCTGGCAGAACTGGATATTGGTATCCAGGCGATGGCAGCAACGCCTGCGGGAGCAACCAGTGAAGGAATTGGTGAAACAGATATTCGCGTCAATTTTGGCGGTGTGACCTTCTTTTCTGGCGATCACCTTTATGCCGATAATACTGGCATCATTCTGTCAGAAGACCCGCTGGATATAGAGTAATCCGGATGACGCTTTCCCGCTCGTAAAGTGGAAAGGGCGATAACATCGCCCTTTCAGAAATTATTTATTGTACGTCTTCCATTTTACCTAATAGTGCACGCAGACGTTCCTGCCATGTTTTCTGCTCTTCCTGTAGTTGTTCGTTCTCGCGCATCAGCGCATCACGACTGCCTGCCGCAGCCTGAATCTCTTGTGACAATGTATTGTTCTGCTCTTTCAGCTCTTCAATTTCCATCTGCAATAGCGTAATCGTGTCGATCGCCTGCTGAACTTTCGCTTCCAGTTTCTCAAATACTTCAAATGACATAACTTCTAACCCCTTTCCATCGCAAGGCATAAACCGGTTAACACTGGCTCATAGCGAAATTTCACGCCATCACAACCGTGGCGTCCACTTATCACACCCTTAGAACCCATTTCATTAGGCGTTATTGGCGTAATTTCATAGAAGGATTGTATGTAGCCAACTCTGGCCTGTCTAGCTCACATCCGCCCATAACGGCAAGTCTGTCATTTTTTTCAGACTGCGGCTATCAACACTGCAAGACAAAAATCACACACCTTGACGTTGAAGGAAACGAATGTTAACAAAATTAACCTTCTGGTTAACACACCCCAAGCCTAAAAGATAATAAATGCTATATCGATAAGCGAATACGCTCATTTTTTTGACGTACAACACACATTTTGATTTCGATATTTCTCGTTTTCGAACATTAACGATAAATTCACATCACAAGTACATTTAGAGAAGACAACGGACATAACATTTATGTGTCCGCTGATAATAACCACGCTGTACCTTACAAGTAGGAAACGTGTATGAGTCAAACTGAAAGTTCAACATTAAAAGGCCAGTGCATTGCAGAGTTCTTAGGCACTGGCCTGCTGATTTTCTTTGGCGTTGGCTGTGTTGCGGCGTTGAAACTGGCTGGAGCCAATTTCGGACAATGGGAAATCAGCATCACATGGGGGTTCGGTGTTGCAATGGCAATCTATCTGACTGCCGCTGTCTCCGGTGCCCATCTCAACCCGGCGGTAACTGTCGCCCTGTGGCTGTTTGCCTGTTTTGACAAACGCAAAGTCATTCCCTACATCCTGTCTCAGGTTGCCGGTGCGTTTTGCGCTGCCGCACTGGTCTACGGTTTGTATTACAATCTGTTCTATGATTTTGAGCAAACTCACCACATCGTGCGAGGCAGCGTAGAGAGTCTGAATCTGGCTGGCATATTCTCCACCTATCCCAATCCACATATCTCTGTAATGCAGGCATTCCTGGTGGAAATGGTGATCACCGCCATTCTGATGTGCCTGATTCTGGCCTTAACGGATGATGGTAATGGTATCCCGCGTGGCCCGTTGGCTCCGTTGCTGATCGGGATTTTAATTGCCGTGATCGGTGCGTCCATGGGGCCACTGACCGGATTTGCCCTGAATCCAGCCCGTGATTTTGGCCCTAAACTGTTTGCCTATGTTGCTGGCTGGGGAAAAGTCGCCTTCACAGGAGCCCGTGATATCCCTTACTTTCTGGTGCCGATTTTTGGCCCGCTTGTCGGTGCCATACTGGGTGCATTTGGTTATCGAGCCTTGATTGGCCGCCACTTGCCTTGTGAAATCTGCGTTATTGACGACGACACCGCGACACATACTGAAACTCGCGATATTTAGTACCCGGCAAACCATAACAGGATTAATTTTATGAACCAGGAAAAGAAATACATTGTCGCCCTTGATCAGGGGACAACCAGCTCCCGCGCCGTAGTGATGGATCATGATGCCAATATCATCAGTGTATCTCAGCGCGAATTCCCACAGATTTATCCAAAGGCAGGCTGGGTTGAGCATGACCCGATGGAAATCTGGGCCTCACAAAGCTCCACCTTGGTGGAAGCGCTGGCTAAAGCGGGCATCAGCGCGGACGAAGTCGCCGGTATCGGGATCACCAACCAGCGTGAAACCACTATCGTCTGGGAAAAAGAAACCGGCAAACCCATCTATAACGCCATCGTCTGGCAATGCCGACGCTCGGCAGATATCTGTGAAAAACTGAAAAAAGAAGGGTTAGAAGAATATATCCGCGCCACCACCGGCCTGGTAGTGGACCCTTATTTTTCCGGTACCAAAGTGAAATGGATTCTGGACCATGTCGAAGGATCCCGTGAGCGCGCCAAACGTGGCGAGCTATTATTTGGTACGGTGGATACCTGGCTTATCTGGAAAATGACTCAAGGTCGCGTCCATGTTACTGATTACACTAACGCGTCCCGCACCATGATGTTCAATATCCATACCCTTAACTGGGACGAAAAAATGCTGCAAGCGCTGGATGTCCCTCGCGCCATGCTGCCGGAAGTCAAAGCCTCATCCGAGATCTACGGCCAAACCAACATCGGCGGTAAAGGCGGTACCCGTATTCCTATCGCCGGTATCGCTGGTGACCAGCAAGCGGCGCTATACGGCCATCTTTGCGTACAATCAGGAATGGCGAAAAACACTTATGGCACCGGTTGCTTCCTGCTGATGAATACCGGTACCGAAGCGGTGAGATCAAAACATGGTTTGTTGACGACCATCGCCTGCGGTCCGCGTGGAGAAGTGAACTACGCGTTGGAAGGTGCTGTGTTTATTGGCGGCGCTGCCATTCAGTGGCTGCGTGATGAATTGAAGCTGATCAGTGATGCTGCGGACTCAGAATACTTTGCTACCAAAGTAAAAGATACCAATGGTGTTTATGTGGTCCCGGCATTCACCGGCCTGGGCGCACCCTATTGGGATCCCTACGCTCGTGGTGCCATTTTTGGCCTGACCCGTGGCGTAAATGCCAACCATATTATCCGCGCTACACTGGAATCCATCGCCTATCAGACTCGTGACGTGCTGGATGCCATGCAGGCTGATGCCAATACCCACCTGAAATCCCTGCGTGTCGATGGTGGCGCGGTAACCAACAACTTCCTGATGCAGTTCCAGTCCGATATTCTCGGCACCCGCGTAGAACGTCCGGTTATTCGTGAAGTCACGGCATTAGGTGCAGCGTTCCTGGCAGGCTTGGCGACCGGTTTCTGGAGCGATCTGGATGAAGTGAAGAGCAAAGCCGCCATTGAGCACGAATTCCGTCCAGGTATTGAAACTGTAGAGCGTAACTATCGTTATCGCGGCTGGCAAAAAGCGGTCGAACGTGCCCGCGCCTGGGAAGACAAAGAAGAGTAAAACTGTCCGGGCGCGCTCGTCGCGCCCATTTTTCCCTTGTTCTGGTTTATTCTCGCCTTCCCTCCTGTGTTAAAATCGCCGCCCACCTCCCCCTTATTGTGTTCGATAACAGACAGGTATCCATGAAACGTGAATTAGCCATCGAGTTTTCCCGCGTCACTGAAGCGGCAGCGCTGGCAGGTTATAAATGGTTGGGCCGTGGCGACAAAAATGCCGCCGACAACGCTGCCGTACAAGCCATGCGAATTATGCTCAATCAGATCAACATCAACGGCCAGATTGTGATTGGCGAAGGCGAAATTGATGAGGCACCGATGCTCTATATTGGTGAACGGGTGGGAAGTGGGCAAGGTGACGCGGTCGATATCGCCGTCGATCCTATTGAAGGTACACGAATGACCGCGATGGGTCAGGCCAACGCGCTGGCCGTGCTGGCCGTCGGTGAAGAAGGGTCATTCCTGCATGCGCCGGACATGTACATGGAAAAGCTGATCGTCGGCCCGGAAGCCAAAGGCATTATCGATCTGAACTGCCCACTGAAAGATAACCTGCGCCGCGTGGCAGAAAAACTGAATAAACCATTGAGCCAACTGACAGTGATCATCCTGGCCAAACCGCGCCATGATGGCATCATCGCTGACATGCAGCGTCTGGGCGTGAAAGTATTCGCTATTCCTGACGGTGATGTTGCTGCATCCATCTTGACGTGTATGCCAGACAGTGAAGTCGATGTGTTATATGGCATCGGTGGTGCACCGGAAGGCGTCATTTCCGCCGCGGTAATACGGGCGCTGGGTGGCGATATGCAAGGCCGCCTGTTGGCGCGTCATGACGTTAAAGGCGATACAGCAGAAAACCGCCGTATTGGCGAACAGGAGCTGGTCCGCTGCCGCCAAATGGGTATTGAAGCCGGGAAAGTCCTTCCGCTCAATGAGATGGCCCGCAATGACAACGTGATTTTTTCCGCGACAGGCATCACCAAAGGGGATTTACTGGACGGCATCTCACGGCGCGGCAATATCGCCACTACGGAAACCCTGCTGATCCGCGGTAAATCACGCACAATACGCCGCATCAGTTCCACACATTATCTTGATCGTAAAGATCAGGCACTACACGATTTTCTGTTGTAATGCCGCCGCGCGGATTGTTTCACTGTTGTTAAAAGATGGCGTATCTTAAGTCTGAGCCATCACAACAGGTTCGGTATGAACACACATGATGCGCGTTTTTTCTTTTTGGTGTCGAGCGGGTGCAAAACAGGAGCATTGAATTATGGCTGAATGGGTGACCGGAAAGGTTATTCAGGTTGAACACTGGACCGAAAATTTATTTAGCGTTCGGCTGCATGCGCCGATTGATCCTTTCACCGCCGGCCAGTTTGCAAAACTGGCGCTGGAAATCAATGGTGAACGCGTACAACGTGCTTATTCTTATGTAAACGCCCCCAGCGACAACAGTCTGGAGTTCTATCTGGTCGATGTACCGGAAGGGAAACTCAGTCCTCGACTGCACCAGCTTCAACCCGGAGATGACGTTATGGTCACGAAGGAAGCGGCTGGTTTTTTCGTATTGGAGGAAATTCCGCCATGCGAAACGCTATGGATGCTGGCCACCGGCACCGCCATTGGCCCTTATCTCTCCATTCTGCAGGAAGGAAAAGACGTCGCGCGGTTTAAAAACATCGTACTGGTGCATGCCGCCCGCTTCGCGCGTGATTTAAGTTATCTGCCGCTAATGCAGCAGCTTCGGCAACACTATGGCGATAAACTGCGCATCCAGACCGTCGTCAGTCGTGAGCAAACGGCGGAGGCACTGACAGGCCGCGTTCCGGCATTAATCAGCAACGGTATGTTGGAGAACGCCGTCGGGCTATCCATTGATGCCCAAACCAGCCATGTTATGCTATGTGGGAATCCACAGATGGTACGTGATACTCAGCAACTACTGAAGGATGAACGGCAGATGAGCAAGCATCTACGACGTCGCCCCGGCCATATCACCAGCGAACACTACTGGTAATTTCAAATGGGGGAACGAGCCAGATACCGTTTCCCTGTTAACGCTCAGAAGCAGAGCCGCAACGGTCTTGCTTGTGGCCCGAAGCGATTTTCTCCCGACGTACCAACGAAAGCACCGCAATCAAGCAACATCATGATGACGATCAACGTCGGTATAAAACGCCCCAGCCCCCACTGCCCCAACGCTGGTAGCATGTTCCAGTTACCATTACCCAGTAGCCAGGCCAGAATCAGCAACAACGCCCACCCACCACTTTTGTTGCGATCATGTAGCCGCTTTACCAATACCGCCGCCGTCGGCCACAATAGTGCCACCAACGCGAATGCAGCCGTTTGCGTGCTCAGCCAGCCTTGTCCAGCGACAGTAAACAACACCACAGTGAGTACCAGCCAAATGGCCACCCACAACCAGAAATCCCGTCGGCCAATACGGCCACTAAATGAAAAACACCACTGCTGTAACGTCATCAGCGATCCATCCCAAACCTGTTTTTATGATCACTAGTTTACCTTAAGGAAAAGATTGGCTTGTGTTTTTTATGCGATTTTTGACAACAGCTCACGAATACCGCTTTAATCAGAAATATTGTCTGCCATGCACTACCCTGGTTAACGTAAAATAAGCTGGTCAATATCATTATGAAAAAAACCATCGTCGCATATTGTTTCTTCTCTGCCTGGCTCTTCATTTCGACCAGCGCTTGGTCTGTGTTGCTTTTCCAGCAAAGAATACCAACTACAGCACCTTACCTGCTGGCTGGTGCACCAACGTTCGATATGACCATCGTTCAGTTTCGTACTCGCTATAATCTCAGCAACCCGACATTGCCCATCGGCGAATACCGGGTAGTGGATACGGGTGACAACTTACCTACCCTGACCCGTGCAGCCAGCGAAATCAACGATTACCTCTACTCCTCAACTGCGCTGGAAAAAGGAACAGGGAAAATCAAAACGCTACAGATCACCTGGCTACCCAAACCGAAAGACCCCGACGAAGATAGACGTCGTAAACAGGCGATTGAGTATATGTCGGCGCTGCTGCGGACCTTTGTTCCTTCGGTTACAACTGAACAAAGCATAAAAAAGATAGAAACCTTGCTGGAGAAAGGCAAAGGTCAGCCGTTCTACCAGCAAACGGAAGGTGCCTTGCGTTATGTCGTAGCAGATAATGGTGAGAAGGGGATAACTTTCGCTGTTGAACCGATTAAGCTAACGCTACCTGAATCGTGATCGACCCAGTAATTAATGACGAAAAACAGAGCCACGATGGTGTTTCCTCTCTATACTGTCGTCAGGTTGAACTGCCAATGGCAGCCACATAAATATTGATTAACTCGCCATCCGCCTGGAGGAAAAAATGCGACATCCCTTAGTTATGGGCAACTGGAAGTTGAACGGTAGCACCAATATGGTTCACGAACTGATCACCGCACTGCGTAACGAACTGAGCACGGTTGTCGGTTGTGGCGTTGCTATCGCCCCGCCGGCTATTTACCTGGATCAGGCTAAACATCAACTGTCCGGTAGCCGTATCGCACTGGGCGCGCAGAATGTTGACGTGAACCTTTCAGGCGCGTTTACCGGCGAAACATCAGCTGACATGCTGAAAGATATCGGTGCCAAATACATCATCATCGGCCACTCGGAACGCCGGACTTATCACAAAGAAAGTGATGAATTCATTGCCAGAAAATTCGCTGTTCTGAAAGAAGCCGGACTGATCCCTGTTCTGTGTATCGGGGAAACCGAAGCAGAAAACGCAGCAGGTCAAACCGAAGCGGTGTGCGCCCGTCAGTTGGACGCCGTACTGAATACGCTGGGCGCGAAAGCGTTTGAAAATACCGTGGTTGCCTACGAACCAGTATGGGCGATCGGCACGGGTAAATCAGCGACTCCGGCACAGGCACAGGCAGTACACAAATTCATCCGCGGCCATATTGCCAAACAGGATGCGGCTATCGCTGAACAGGTTATTATTCAGTATGGCGGTTCTGTTAATGCAGCTAACGCAGCAGAACTCTTTACCCAGCCGGATATTGATGGTGCGCTGGTCGGTGGTGCGTCACTGAAAGCGGATGCATTTACTGTGATCGTAAAAGCGGCAGCCGAAGCGAAAAACGTCTGAGTAATTGCTTTACGCTTCCATCCCAAGAACAGAGGCCGGCCACATTGTGACCGGCCTTTTATCGTTCTACGATGTCACCTCGTACAAGTGGAAATCCATTTATAATCAATGTAGTCGTCTTGGGATGAGCCCCAGTTTTCAAGGAGATGGCAACGATAGGGTCGAGAAATATATGCGGCTATCCAACCTATGTACGGGGATCAGGAAGGCGATAATGGGGGAGATGAGTAAAGCATCCGCGCCTGGGATGGCGCGGCTTGAGCTTACGAGGAAGTACTTGCAGCGCTTTACAATCTCCCGATTATCACCGCTATAGACACGTTGTCATCAAACTCACGATTCCTGAAAAGCGCCTTTTTGCATGATGGAGATTCAACGAGTTGTTGCCGGAATCTGCTGAGTGATGCAGTGGATATTACCACCACCAAGCAAAATTTCCCGTGCCGAAACGCCACTGATCAGATAATCCGGAAACATCTGCTGTAACAGTTTATGAGCACTGCCATCAGTGCGCTCATCCAGCAACGGATAAATGACCTGACGGTTACTGATGAGAAAATTAACGTAAGACCCAGCCAGTCGTGATCCGGCATTACGCTCAATGGCATTCCCTTCACTGACGCCCACCGTCTCTTCCTGCGTGGCATACAACGGCCCCGGGGCTGGCAACTTCCAGATTTTCAACTGACGACCCTGCGCATCCCGAGCCTGAGACAACACCTGATAAGCTGCCATTGAACGGGGATACTGTGGATCATTTTCATCATCGGTCCAGTGCAGCGCCACTTCCCCCGGACGGACAAAACAGCACATATTGTCGATATGGCCATCTGTCTCGTCGTTATACACACCCTCTTCCAGCCAGATAAACGTCGATACGCCCACATAATCACGTAGCAGTCGTTCAATCTGTTCCTTATTCAGGTCTGGGTTACGGTTTGGGTTAAGCAGGCACTCTGCCGTGGTCAACAACGTACCTTCACCGTCAGTATGAATTGAACCGCCTTCCAGAATCAGTGGCGCGGGATAACGCGCATCATGATGATAATCCAACACCTGTTCCGCCACTTTCTCATCCTGACACCAGTCTTCATACAGACCGCCTAGCGCCCCACCCCAGGCGTTAAACTGCCAGTCAACACCGCGGCGCTCACCCATCGGATTAAGCACCATTGTCGGACCCGTGTCTCGCATCCAGGCATCGTCACTTTCCATCACCACCAATGTGACACTGGCCGGCATAATGCGTTTAGCGGCGGCCATATGGGCATGCGGCACCCCCATTATCACTGGCGTGGTCTGGGCAATCGTGGCAGCAACGACCGCAAAAGTCTGCTGGGCCGGGATTATCCCCCCTTGAGTTCGCCAGTTATCATGGCGGTACGGCCATAACATCCAGACCGCTTCATGTGGTGCCCATTCCGCTGGCATGGAAAAGCCATCCTGATACGGCGTGGTTAGCTGAGACATTACTTATCTCCGGGTTTTACCATCAGACGTGCCGAGCACACCATACATATCTGGACGACGGTCACGGAACAACCCCCAGGTAGCGCGCATCTTCGCGATGTCCTGTAGATCAAACGCGTGAACCAGTACCGCTTCATCTGTTCTGCCAGCCTGTTCGACCAACGCACCGGTCGGATCAGCAATGAACGACGAGCCGTAGAACGTCATTTCCAGACCCTCTATATATTTACTGACTTCGGTACCAATACGATTAGACGCGATAACCGGAATCAGGTTAGCAGCGGCATGACCTTGCTGAACGCGTGTCCAGTGCGGCTGGCTGTCCCACTGTGGGAAAGCTGGTTCAGAGCCAATGGCCGTCGGATAGAAAATCAGTTCTGCCCCCATCAACGCCAGGCTGCGGGCGGTTTCCGGGAACCACTGATCCCAGCAGATGCCGACACCCACTTTGGCATAACGGGTTTGCCATACTTTAAAACCAGTATCGCCCGGAACAAAAAACTGCTTTTCCTGATAGGCTGGACCATTCGGAATATGGGTTTTTCGATACACATCCAGCACCGTGCCATCAGCATCAATCATCACCAACGAGTTGTAATAGGCGTTATTTGCTCGCTCGAAGAAACTCAACGGCAACACCACTTCCAGTTCGGCGGCCAGTGCGGAAAAGTGTTTGATAATGGGGCTGGTTTCCAGCTCCTGCGCCAGTGCATAATGTTCCGGACTCTGGTCAATGCAAAAGTAAGGCGCAGCAAACAGCTCCTGAATCAGGATGATTTGTGCCCCTTTGGCATGAGCCTGTCGCACCAGTTTCTCGGCATTTTCGATATTGCCGGGTAAGTCCCAGGTACAGGCCATCTGTGTTGCGGCAACGGTAACTTTTGTCATTCGGAAACCTCAATCCTATCTGTTTACATGCTGTTATTGAGCCACACCGATAATATTGGCTCAACAAGCGACTATTAAAGTTTAGGTCAACAAATCATCCACGGTCCGGCAGAGAAAGACCTAAACGTCTTCTGCGCCGTAATCTGGCCTTGGTTATTATGCCAGTTCATTGCGACAGATGAAGAGACTTTCACTGCCAGGCGGTACTGCACACAATATGGAATGCACACGGCCTATCCGCTGTTTTATACCCGATAGATTTCGAGATGACTGGCATATCTATAGCTAACAATAAGAAATCCCGCCTTATTAGACGGGATTCAGACTATTGGCAATCATGTCATCAACCTCAAACGCGGCCTGAAAAAGACGGTACATCCAGACGCGTGGACCATTCAGGCATGAATGACGTTATCAGTACAATTTCTTGGCCGTATCCAGCCAGTCACCCTTGAACGGGCGTTTCATGTTCTCAATGGCATCAATAATATCATGATGTACCAGTTTCTCATTCTGGATACCGACACAACGGCCACCGTACCCCTGTAGCAACAGCTCGATAGAGTACGCCCCCATGCGGGAAGCCAAAATTCGGTCATAAGCCACGGGAGAACCACCACGCTGAATATGACCCAGTACCGTGGCGCGGGTTTCACGACCAGTTTCCTGTTGAATATAACGGGCCAGTTCACTCACATCACACATCAGTTCGGTAATTGCCACGATGGCGTGTTTTTTCCCTTTGGCGATACCAGCCTGAATTTCGTTCACCAGATCTTCGGGTTTGAAATCCACTTCCGGCAATACGATAAACTCACAGCCGCCTGCAATCGCCGCGGCCAGCGTCAGGTCACCACAGTGGCGCCCCATCACTTCCACGATAGAAATACGCTGGTGGGAAGAAGACGTATCACGCAGGCGGTCGATTGCCTCTACCACGGTTTCCAGTGCGGTAAAATAGCCAATGGTGTAGTCAGTACCTGCAACGTCGTTATCAATAGTACCCGGCAGGCCAATACAGGGGAAACCCATTTCCGTCAGGCGCTTGGCCCCCATATAGGAACCATCGCCACCAATAACCACCAAGGCATCCAGATTACGCTTCTTCATGTTTTCGATGGCAACCTGACGTACCGCTTCCTCACGGAATTCAGGAAAGCGCGCTGAACCGAGGAAAGTACCGCCGCGGTTAATCATGTCTGATACGCTGTAGCGATCCAGTTGTGCCATCCGATCTTCATACAAACCCAGATAGCCATCATAGATTCCGAACACTTCCAGACCTTCCGTTAATGCTGATCGTACGACACCACGAATGGCAGCATTCATGCCGGGTGCATCGCCACCGCTCGTCAATACTCCGATTTTTTTAATCATGACAACCTCTGGATTTGTAGATGTAAATTCGCAGATTTTTCTATCGTAAGGTTAATGGCATCAATCGACACCAGTGATAAACCCTTCATCTTTTATAAGCATATTATAACAAACGCCCGTAGCTGAATTGATTCAGGTCAGGCTTAAAGGCCAATATATTCCTACTCCATATCACACTTTTACAACACTATTACGACAAGGAGATAGATTTCGCGGGGCTATAGTACCCATCGTCCCCGCTGTTCATCAGGTACCACAGAAACAGGATCCTGATGGATAATAATATCGGCACCGAGAAAACGTCGTAGCAAAGCTTGCTCTATATCGTCGGCAATCTGATGTGATTCGACCAGTGGCAATGCATCATCCATTTCCAGATGAAGTTGAATAAACCGGGTAGGACCGGAACGGCGGGTTCTTAACTCATGACCACCGATGACCCCTGGCCATGATGACACAATACTAATAATTTCCGCGCGCTCTTCATCCGGCAATGCTCGATCCAATAATGACTGTATGGCATCGTACGCCATCCTCAATGCACTGTATAAAATATAAACGCCAATGCCCAGCGCAAAGGCTGCATCTGCCCAAGTCACACCTTTCCAGCTCAAGGCCAGCGCGACCAGAATAGCACTGTTCATCAACACATCGGACTGATAGTGCAACATATCTGCCCGCACTGCCTGGCTGTACGTTCTCCTGATAACCCAACGCTGGAAAGTCACTAGCAGTAAAGTCGAGATCAGCGCAACCACGGTAACCCACATCCCGAGTTCCGGCGCATACAGCGGTTGGGGTGAAATCAGATGCTGTATACCCGTCAATAGCAGAAACAGTGCGGAACCGGAAATAAACATGCTCTGGGCCAACGCCGCCAACGACTCAGCCTTACCATGACCAAACGTATGTTCCGGATCGGCGGGTTGCAGTGAATAACGCACCACCAGCAAGTTAATGAACGAAGCAGCGATATCCATTAGGGAGTCCACCAGTGACGCCAACAAACTAACTGACCCGGTATACCACCAGGCAAAGACTTTTAGCCCAAACAACAACAACGCAGTTGCGGTTGCCAGAAAAGCCGCCATCGTGACGAGGCGTGCGTATTGAGAATTCATACCTGACTCCTGACGGAATAAGGTGCTCAGTATACTGGATTGCCGGGGGAGAAAAACCGTGAAGGTTGCTATGTTGCCCAGTGGATTGTTGACGCGAAGTAAAACACTCATGTTACTTCGCGCCTTGAACGTCACTAACTCACTTACGTAAAATCTTCTGCAATCGGCCCTGCTGCCAGCGCACCAGCCAGTTGCGCAGAAAAAACACATTAATAGCCTTTATCACCAGTAATCCTCCCCAAATCAGTAACGGCCAGAGAAACCAGTGGGTATGGGGATCGATTAGTCGATTAACTACAAATAAAACACTATTGATCACGGCAAACAAGATCAGGCTGCGCCAGAGTTTTCCTTCTTCATGCACCTGATGTTTAGCATCAAGAATTCGCTGTTCCAGCGATTCACTTTGCAGATGTCGCTCACCACTGTTTTCCATCAAATCCGCAACTCGTACCTCAAGGGCCGCGGCAATCGCGCTAAGCGTTTCCAGGCTGGCTTGCTCGCCATTTTCGATACGTTGAATGGTACGAACACTGAGGGAAGCCAATTCAGCCAGTTGTTCCTGAGACCAGGCCCGGGAAAGACGCAATGATTTTATCGCATTCATCATAAACTCCTTTAGATATGAAACCGGGTACCAGCTTGAATCTGCATCTGGAAGAACACCACGACAGCGACCCGACAGCAACATGGCATCATCCTGACAGGCAGCGGAAAAGCGGAAGCAGACGGCCATAACAGCGACACCACTCACTGTATCCTGCATACATTGACATCGAACCCATCGGCGAGAAAGATGATTGTCCCATCAGATATAGCGCCGGAGACCCCATGAAACACAGACTATCATCACGTCTACTGATACTCGATCCACAACAACGGGTGCTGTTGTTCAAATTTAGCCATACCAATGATGCGCTGGCTGGCCAAACCTACTGGGCCACACCAGGCGGTGCCGTGGAAGCGGGTGAAACCTTTGAGCAGGCAGCCATACGGGAATTGCAGGAGGAGACTGGCATCATTATTCAGGATCCCGGCGTTTGTATCACGACACGAACATTCCCCATGGTACTGTCCAACGGCGAGCAAGTAATAGCAGATGAGCGATTTTTCATCGTTTACACCACGGACAACACGCTGAGGGGTGACCAGTGGAGTGAGCACGAAAAACACGTCATCACCCAGTACAAATGGTGGTCACTGGATGAACTGGGTCAGACGACAGAAACCGTTTTTCCGCAAGAGATTGTCTCCATACTCAGCCAGCATGTCTCCACCTAAAAGAAACCGGACTCCCAAGTATTACTCACTCATATTTTATAGCGTTATTCAGGCATGACGGCACCTAATACGAGTGATAACGCGATGGCCGCTTCCATCAATAATTGCTGGCTGTGGGTATCGGCAGGATCGAACCGGCTGGTAGGTCCGGAGATACTCAATGCCCCCGCCAACTGGTTATCATGTTTGAATACCGGCGCGGAGATAGACGCGGTGAGATAGGTAGTCGATGCCTGACGGTTAGTCCCCGCACCGGTGGACGTAAACAAACCCGCGGGAAATGACCATTTCGCCGGCATACCCTGTTCAAAGGTGCGCAGAACATGCGCGGCGGAAGTATCATCCATTGGCAGCATCGTGCCAACCGGCACACTGGATTTTATATGCTGCGGCGAATCTTTACGCAGCAAACACAAACGGTAGTCACCATCACGGACAAAGAAAGTGCTGCTTTCCAATGTGGCGTCAGTGAGCTTATCCAACACGGGTAACACGTGCTCACGCAGATTAAATGTGCGCTCATATGTACAACCGAGCTGATAAGCGCGAGAACCGAGCTCATAGCTGCCATCCGCGCGCTTTAACACATAGCGTTCAGCTTCCAGTGAGAGCATATAACGGAGGATCACGCTCTTGAACAATCCGGTTTGCGCTTCTAGCTCACTCAGCGTAATGCCGCCCGGGTGATGAATAAATGCATCAAGAATGGCCAACGTCCGTTTGACGGCCTTGACCGAGCGATCAACATCAGTGGTTTTTTGCCTGGACATACCTACCCGTAAAATTAGCAAAAGAAGTAATGTACAAGGATTAGCAGACCCTGCCAATCAAGCGGTCACCCTTAAAATAAGCCATCGTATTATCCAGCATCCGTTGCTGTTGAGCGTCCTGAGCAGAATGCGTATTGGCCGCAACGTGAGGTGTGAGAATGATATTCTCCATCGATTGCAAACGGGTAGAGATTTCGGGTTCAAATTCATACACATCCAACGCGGCACCAGCAATACGCCGGTTCTCCAGCGCATCACACAGCGCCGCCTCATCAACCAGCATTCCTCGAGCGATATTGACCAGATGCCCTTGCGGCCCCAGCGCATTCAGAACCCGGGTATCCACAATATGGTAGTTTTGTGTACTGCCACGCGCGGCGAGCACCAGGACATCCGCCCATTCGGCCAGTTGTAAAAGATTCTCCAGAAAACGATATGACACCACTTTCTGAGTACGGCTATGATAACCAATCTCCATATTGAACGCCTGCGCCCGCTGAGCGATTTGCAAACCGATTTCGCCTAAACCATAGATCCCCAATCGATGGCCTTCCAACCCGGGGACCGACGGATAACGTTCAACACTGTTTCCTTTCCATTGGCCACTACGCAGGAAGCGTTCACTGGTTAAAATCTGCCGGGTACTGCTCAGAATCAACCCCAATGCAAATTCAGCAACACTGCTGGCGTTGGTGCCTGCGGCATTGGTTAGCGCAATTCCCTTTTGTTTCAGATAATCGCTATCAACGAACTCGATGCCAGAACCATAACAACTCACCAAACGCAGAGCGGGCAGCGCATCTATCAGGGCCTTTTCCGTAGGAATGCCGCTCATGGTCAGCAACACCTCTGCTGATTCGGCCCCAACGGGAAGATCTTGCCCGTCGAGACGGGTCAACGGGCCAATCAGGTGAAAATGCTCACGCAATTGCTGCACCAGACGGGGGGGAAGCATACGGGCCATCAATACGGTTTTTTTCATCATCGTCTCGCTCATCGGTTGTAACTCCTGCTGGTGTGTTTCCATTTCGTAGCTCCCCACTGTCCGCCTAATACCACCACCAACATGAAGGCCATCAACAGAAAAGTCGACATGATATTTGTGACAGAAGCCATCATTCCTACCAGTAAGTTCCCCAACGGCATGGTGCCCTGGAATGACATACCATACAGACCGACTACCGCTCCGCGCAGCTCCGACGGGCTGTGATGCTGCAACGTTGAGTTAATCATGGTCGAGAAAAATGTCAGCGACAAACCCAGTAGCAGGAAGCACAGGCTGGTCAACACGGGAAGGTGAGAGAACGAAATCCCCGTCAGCGCCAACACGCAACACCAGGGAGCAACACTCAGCCACTGCAATAGGCGCTGATGGGAAACCCTTGTGGAGATCAACAGCGCCGAACAGAGCGAGCCAATCCCGGCACTGCTGAAAAACCAGCCGGTGTAACGGGTAGTATCATGAAACCCTTGAGCAGCCAGCACCGGAATCAATGACTGATATGAACCGGCAAATATACCGACAACCGCCAACATCGGCAGGAAACGCACGGCAAAACTATCCTGCATGACGTAGCGGACCGCATTGCGCATGCCGCCCGCTTTGCGGTTTTTATAATCCGGCTCAACTACCTGTATCCTCCTGACAGCAAAAAACATGGCCATCAACCCACACAGCGAAATAACAAATCCCCCCGCTGCACCCACCTGATTAAAGCTGTAAGCCGCTATCGCCGGGCCAAACATCCTGCCGATATTAAATACCATCGTATTCATCGCCACAGCGTTATACATCAATGATTTATCGTGGAGGCTACTGGTCAGTAGTAGTTGACGGGTCGGGAGCTCCATGGAAGAGATGCATCCGGCAACACCGGCAATCAGTAAGATAAATGTTGAGCTGATGAAATGAAGCGTCACGCTGGCTAACAGTAATGTCGAGATAATCATGGAGAGAAACAGGATCTTCATCATGATGACTTTGACGCGCGCAGGGGTCAGCCGGCTGCCAAACAGCAACGGAACAATCAACGCTGGACAATAAAGCAGGAAATTGAGCACCCCCAACATCCACGCGGCATGGGTCATTTGCCATAACAACAGATTCAACGTCACGTTCTGCGTCCACAATCCCAGGATGGAGGCGGCCTGACCCATTAAATACCGGCGTGTCATCGGCTCTCTGAATACCGGGAAAGTACGAATCAGCGTCATTTCACTTCCTTGAACATCGCCACAATATGCACACACGAAGAATGAAAAAGAGATCCTTCCCGAAATGAACGAAGGAGCCGCCATGCGATACTCATGGCTCGCCCCGGGTCGCGTCAGAGATCTTATGCAAGACGCTGACAAAAGCGCTGAATCCGCAGGCACGCCTCCTCAAGCTGCGCCATCGAAGCCGCGTAAGAGAGGCGAAAATTAGGTGCCAGACCAAATGCGCCACCGTGCACCAGCGCCACGCCTTCACTGGATAGCAGTGCTTCGGTAAAGTCCTGATCGTTGTGGAGCACACGCCCTTCCGGAGTGGTTTTCTGCAATGCACCGGCACAGGACGGATAAACATAAAACGCGCCCTGAGGCACCTGACAATTAATTCCTGGCGCCGCATTCAGAGCGGCAACGACATAGTTGCGGCGCATGATGAAACTGGACTTCCAGTCGGCAAAGAACGCCTGTGACCCCGTCAACGCAGCCACCGCGGCCCATTGTGAAATAGAAGAGACGCCAGATGTGGTTTGCCCCTGAATCGTCTCCATGGCGTTGATAAGCCACGCAGGGGCGGCACCGTAGCCGACGCGCCACCCGGTCATGGCATAAGCTTTTGATACTCCGTTGATCACCAGCGAGCGTTCAATTAATGCCGGTTCGACCTGGGGAAAGGTATAGAACGTGCAATCGTCGTAGACCAGTTTTTCATAGATATCGTCACACATGACCCAGACATGAGGATGACGCAGCAGGACATCCGCCAGCGCACGCAGTTCCTGATAGGTATATACCGCCCCGGAAGGATTCGAGGGTGAATTAAACATCAGCCATTTGGTTTTTGGCGTAATCGCCGCCTCAAGCGCGTCGGCGGTTAGCTTGAATCCCTGTCGTTCACTGACGGGGACCGTCACCGGCGTACCGCCACTGAGCGTCACCATTTCCGGATAGGAAACCCAATAAGGCGCGGGGATAATCACTTCGTCGCCTGGATTTAACGTCGCCATCAGTGCGTTGGAGATAATCTGTTTGGCGCCGTTGGAAACGATGATCTGTTTGATGCCATAGTCCAGTTGGTTGTCCTGTTTGAATTTGGCGACTACCGCCTCGCGCAGTGCCGGAATGCCGGCTATCGGTGGGTATTTTGTCTCACCGCGGTTCATCGCCTGCAACGCCGCCTGCTTGATATGTTGCGGCGTGTCAAAATCCGGTTCCCCGGAGCTCAGCGCGATGACATCCCGCCCCTGCGCTTTCAGATCGCGGGCTAACTGGCTAACAGCATTGCTGGCTGAAGGTTTGATACGTGTGAGTACATCAGATGTCATGCTCATGCTTACAATTCCTGTCAATGGCGGATATCAGCGACAAATTTTTGTGCGCGGGGATGTTGGGGTTGATAGAAAAAAGCTTCAGGCGTAGCCCGTTCGATGATTTCACCGCGATCCATAAATAACACGCGGTCGGCAACTTCTTTGGCAAAGCCCATTTCATGGGTCACACACACCATGGTCATGCCTTCTCTGCCCAGTTGCTGCATAACCTGCAACACCTCGCCGACCATCTCCGGGTCGAGGGCGCTGGTTGGCTCGTCAAACAGCATCACCGGGGGTTTCATCGCCAACGCCCGCGCGATGGCAACCCGTTGCTGCTGACCACCGGAAAGCTGATGGGGATAGGCGCTCAATTTCATCGACAATCCGACTTTCTCCAGCAAAGCCATCGACACCTCATCCGCGTCGCGTTTATCACTTTTACGCACCCGGCGCTGTGCCAGCGTGACGTTCTGTAATACCGTCAGATTGGGGAATAAATTAAATTGCTGGAAAACAAAACCGATGTTGCTACGAAACTGATTCAGATCGATATCACTGGCACGGCTGTCGATGCCATTCACCAGAATACGCCCGCTCTGGATCTCTTCCAGTCGGTTGATGGTACGGATCAAGGTCGATTTGCCTGATCCTGACGGCCCACAAACTACGACCACTTCTCCACGAGCTACTTCTTCAGAAACGTTATTCAGCACTTTATTCAGGCCATACCATTTCTCAACGTTTTCTATTTTCAACATGTCGAGCCTCCTATATTTTCAGTTGTCGTTTGCGCTGAATAACGTTTTCCAGATAGCCGACCAATTGCGTTAATGAAAAGCAGATAATGAAATAGATAATCGCCAAAATACCAAAGACCTGTAATGGTTTGGTTAATTCGATGGTATTAATCTGATAAGCGGAATACGTCAGCTCCGCGACACCAATAACATATCCCAGTGACGTATTTTTAATCAGGTTAATAAACTGATTAAGAATACTGGGAATCATGGTAAATAGTGCTTGCGGCAATATAACCTCTGTGAGAGTACGTGAATAACTAATCCCTAATGTTCTTGCAGCTTCAATTTGTCCAACAGGAATCGATTTTATTCCCGCTCTGATGACTTCACCTAAAAAAGCCGTTTCATAGATAATTAATGCCACAGTCAGCGTCATAACACCTGAAATTGAGTGTCCGGAAAGCAGCGGCACGGCAAAATAGGACCAGAACACCAACATCAATACCGGCAATCCACGAATAACACTGGAGAATATCGTCGCAGGAATGAAGAAAACTTTATATTTGCTGGTTCTGGCAATACCGACCAATATTGCCAACGGAAACGCGCAAACCAGACCACTGAGTGCAATAAACAGTGTCAAAACCAGCCCGCCGATCGGCCCATCCGGATAAGCGCCTACCAGAAGTAAATTACGGTAATTCATTACAATAGCTATCATGTCACTCATACTATTGGCTCCTGGTCCGATACACTAAACGGTCACAGGTAAAGCCCACACTGACAATCAGCAGCGAACCCAGTAAGTAGATGACAGAGACGATGGCGAAGGCATCAAAGGTTCTGAAGGTTTCATTTTCAATCTGTTTCGCGGCATAGGTCAGTTCTGCCACACTGATCGCCATTGCCAGACTGGTTGATTTATACAATGCCAACGATTGGCTGATTAATGGCGGAATAGAAATACGGATTGATTGCGGTAAAATAACATCCCGCATAGCCTGAGGAAAAGTCAGACCCAAAGCCCGGCATGCCTCCATTTGGCCCTTCGCGACCGCACGTAAACCACTACGCAAATCTTCAGACATAAATGCAGCGGTATTCAACGTCAGTGCGATATAGGCAAAAAGAAATTCACTGCCGTGCTGATTAACCCATTCTGACAAGGTATAAGGTAATACAGCGGATAAACCGAAATACCATAATAAAAGCTGAACCAGTGCCGGAACATTACGATGATATTCTACATAAATAGCAACGAACCATCTTAAAGGTGTAATACCAGAAATACGCATAGCCGCCAAAAACAGCGCCAAAATAAAACCGGAGACCAAACATAAAATAAACAGAGTCAGTGTAGTTTCCAGGCCAGTTATCAACCATTGCAGATAAACACCCTGCAATAGTGAAAAGGGATCAAAATTCGTCATACGACTCGACTCCTCGGCGTATTGAAAAGCCAGGAAATAGATTCAATGCCACATTCATTTATGGTGAATGTGGCCTACCATTTCACGATCATTTTTCTCACATTATTCGGTACTGAGTTTCACTTTTTCAATAGGCTCAAGTTTGTGATCCCGTTTTACGTTATAAACGGTTTGCGGTCCCAGCCATTTATTCCAAATAGTTTCCAGTTCCCCGTCCTGCTCCATTTTTTCCAACGTGCTATTTACTGCCGCCAGAAATTCGGGTTCACCTTTTTTAATACCCAGCGCATTAGGTTCCCAGCCGATAGGCTGATCAATAAAAGCAAAGTCGCCTTTACCTGCCCGCAGATAACGCATACCCGATGTCTGGGCAAACGCCAGGCCACTTACCTTATGCTGCTGCAACGCCAGGAATCCGGAAGGCGAATCATGATAGGTAACGATCTGTATCTTCGGGAAAGATTTACGCAGCCAGTACTCTGAGCTAGAACCAGACGTCATCCCGACACGTTTACCATTTAAGTCGGCCAGCGAGCTGTACCCCGCCGCAACAGGAACCAGAATTTTCAACGGCACTTGAAAATGCGAATCAGTAAATTCAATCTGTTTAGCGCGTTCGGGGGTGTATCCCAGCGCAGCAGAAAGAATATCAACACGCCCAATTTGTAATTCCGGGATACGTGCTTCGACAGAAAGGCTTTTTTGCACCATCCTGACACCCAGGTGATCCGCCAGCGCCTGACAGATATCCACATCAAATCCAGTGACTTTACGCGTTTTTGGATTGACAAAGCCTAACGGTTCCGTGGTGGAAAGTGTGCCGCAGACCATTTCACCCCGAGTCTTAATCTCCTGAAGTTGATTCGCAGAAACCGAATTAACCATACTGAGCAAGCCAAATAGTGAGCCAGCCAGCATGCCGATGTTGATTTTCCTTTGCAGAGTACGACTTGTTTCTTGTTTAGCCACCGGCTAATCCTCCCAAGTGTGAATTGAAAATGAAACGACGTTAATAACAGATATTTGATTGAGTATTTTATTTTCATAATGTCATTATGATTTTAAGAATGCATAACGGATGCCAAAATACGGATGAGTTGAGAAAGTAAAACAAGAAATGGAATAAATATTTATATATCAGTTAGATAATGAAGGCTGAACGCAACAACAGGCATGAAGAATATACCCGTGACGCCCCTGACGGCATCAACATCAGGTGTTCAGTAGTGTGATCTGTCGCACCGTTTTGGTGAGAAATTGCTCCACAGAAGGGAAAACAAAACGCACCACTTCAATAGCCTATATTTAGTTTTCGAACCCAAAAAAAAGCCCTCCATCAAGGAGGGCGAAAAGACAGGGATGGTGTGCAAATATTTACACCATCCATATGAAATAAAAGGATTTATTTCTTTCAATGTCCACACATTGACCACATCAAAAGCCCCGGTAACCCCGGGGCACTAAACATCCAATTACCAGTGATTTTGTAATAAAATTGACAGCTCGGCCAAAGTACCCAGATCCAAGACTGAAAAATCACAAGTTAAATAACATCAGAGAAAATACCGAGCATGGATTATTTTAAAAATATTAAATTCTATCTAAAAGCAATTATCTGTATTACACCAATAATAGGAGGATTCTACATAGCAGCAAATGGTTTCATTCATAATAATTACTTGGGGGGGTTAAGTGGTCTATTGGCCGGACTAGGGATAAGTTGGGGATTAATAATTTCTTTCCTCTGGGGTAAAATCCGCCTAAATGTAAGCTCCTCTTTTTTTTTATTATGCACAGTTTTAGGCGTTTTCGGTATTTTCTCCACTCACAAGGCACTAGACCCCAAATATCAACAAATTCGTCTGGAACTATATTCAGCATTCATGGAAAGTCCGCTTTATTGTAACGATACGCATGGACTTATGTTAGAGGGTGTTAAACATTGTAGTACCGAAGCAATCTTAGACATCGCTGATCTCAACTATCAACTGTCAAAAGCAATACATTTAGATCCTATTACCTCCCTGATTGATGGCATATATTCTACAGGTAAAGAAGAAAATATAGACAAATGCCTTGTAGACTATGTGGCAGCAAGGAAGCAATGCCCATCGGCATTTATAATTGTTGAGAAGGAATTCCCCGAACTAAAAGAAAAGCGATGAGATTAAATTAATACACCAAACAGTCATTATATACCGTTAGGTGTATTTTTAATCAGAGTGCAAGATCTAACTGATTTTCTCCGCTATGACTGCGCGGGAATATGTTCGCGGGGACATGCGCCCCGGCAGCGGGTCTTGTTTCGTTCAATGCTTCATCAATATGCGTCATGCTGGTAAAGCAGTAACCACACATCAGGTTTTGACATTGGTGATAACTACGACGAACTAAAGGGCTTAACTCAACGCTGGTACGGGTTTTGGCAGTTGCGCGGCATTTTGGACATTTGATTGCCATGACAACCTCCAGACGGTTTGTATTGTAGATATTATACACAAAATGACGCGCTATCCGTCGTCTTTATCTGTCGCCCATTCTTTAATTTTTACTTCAAATTCCAGCGCCGTGGTAAAGCCATTTCCGCCAATTTCATGCACACAGCGGGTGATTATCCAGTCTGCCTGATCGATCACTGATTTGAATCCAGACATGATAGCATGTAACTCAGGGTATAAATCCGCACGGCCCCGCGCTAACGTAATGCTAAACTCTGCCGCCCCGCGTTGCAGTTTGGCCCACTTTGCCGCGGCTGCCCGTTTCGCTGTGCGCTCTGTTTTAAACGTCTGACGCATCACATAGACATTCCCTTCCGTTCCAGTCAAATAGTTACCTTCTTTACTGCTGGATGCTGGTGCTTTCGCTTTAGTGGTCGTGGATGTTTTTCGTTTACGTTTGATTTTAGTTTGTTTCGTTTTCCCAAAATTGAGATCCAGCCAGTACGCACTTACCCCGGTGTATGCATCCCGATCTGCAACTCTGAAACTGTGACTGTCTCCACTGCTGCGGGTGATAGTGATCGCGGGAAGTGGTTTACCGCTTTGTGATACTGATTGCCCCGGCACAATAAACAACAACAACCCATTTTTAACCGTCGCTATGGCCCCGACCATTTCCGCCATACGGGTTAGAAATGAGATATCAGACTCGTTTGTCTGGTCAGCGTGATCCAGTTCCAGTGTTGCAAGGCTGGCAGAAACACCGGCGTTCAGCCCGTACCGGCTGGCAATAGCCGATACCACATATTCCACCGTGACATTATGCCAACTGTACTCCCGTTTCACGTTGAATGAGTCCCGAAAGTCTGCACTGCGGGCGCTGATAGTCAGCTGATCGGGTGGCCCCCGATGGGAAATTTCATCCACGGTAAACCACCCTTTACTGATCAGCGCTTCATTTTCCCAGCCCAGCGCTACGCTGATTTTTGCCCCGCGCTCCGGCAACGCGATTTTCCCGTCGGCATCATCCAGCGTCATTTCCAGCGTATCCGCTTCAAACCCTCGGTTATCGGTCAGCGACAGCGACATTATCCGGTCGTCCAATTCCGTGATTTGTTTATCCCCAATCCGGAGCATAAACGCCGGACGAGGTGAGTAATCACGTAATCGATCCGCAATATTACTGACTGTATCCATTATTGACATGGTTCACTCTCCGTTACTGCCTGCATCGTCGCTATGTGCGCGCGCGTGAACAACTCCCGGCTATTGTCGGTGACGGGCGACAATGCAAACGCCGTGCGCCGGGTGCTGTGGTCGGTGATGATGATGGCGGACATTTGAAACACCGAGGCAACCATGAGTGACAATTATCATCACGGCGTGACAGTCGGCGAATCCACGGAATTAAGCACCATCATCACTGACATTGATTCGTCAGTGATTGGCGTGGTGTGTACAGCGGATGACGCCGACGCCACCACGTTCCCATTGAACGAACCGGTATTACTAACGCGTGTTTCTGCCGTGCTGGGGAAGGCGGGTAAAACCGGGACACTGTACACAACATTGAAGGCCATTTCCGACCAGGCCAGCCCGAAAACCATTGTTATCCGTGTAGCGGATGCCGCCAATATCCAGCCCCAGGAGGGGGAGGCCGTGCCGTCACAGGATCAACTTATTATCGGTGGTTCTGACGAAAACGGACGTTACACCGGCCTGTATGCACTGTTGACTGCCGAGGCCCGCGTAGGATATCGCCCGCGAGTGCTGGGCGTGCCGCTATTAGATACACAGCCGGTTACCGCACAACTGGTCATTATCGCTGAGAAGTTACGTGCATTCACGTATGCGGCGGCATATGGCTGTAAAAACATGTCTGAGGCGAAAACCTATCGGGAAAACTTTTCTCAGCGTGAACTGATGATCATCTGGCCGAATTTTATCGCTTACGATGCTACGACAGACACCTCTATTACAGTTCCGGCGTCAGCTTACGCGCTAGGGTTACGCGCAAAAATTGACGCGGATCAGGGCTGGCACAAAGTGCTGTCAAACGTCACGGTGGATGGTGTGCTGGGGATTGATAAAGACGTGTATTTTACGTTACAGGGAACCGATACCGATGCTGACTACCTGAACAGTAACAGCATCACCACGCTGATTAAACAAAACGGCTTTCGCTTTTGGGGTTCGCGTACCTGTGACCGTGAAACGTTCCTGTTTGAGAGTTACACCCGCACCGCACAGATCATCGCGGATACCATTGCAGAAGCGCACTTTTTCTACATCGATAAGCCGCTGACGCCATCGCTGGCAAAAGACGTTGTAGATGGCATTAACCGCAAGCTCACCGCATTGGTGACCGCCGGTAAACTGCTGGGTGCCAGATGCTGGTACGACAAGGATACCAACACCAGTGAAACGCTGCGCACCGGCAAGCTCACCATTAAGTACAACTACACACCTGTGCCGCCGCTGGAACATCTGGATCTGATCCAGGAGTTTACGGACGAGTATTACGCGGTGTTTGCTAACACGTTCGGGGGCTAATCATGGCACTGCCTAAAAAACTGAAATATTTCAACCTGTTTATCGATGGTGACAACTACTTCGGACAGGTGCCGGAAATCACCCCGGCCAAACTCAGCCGCAAAATGGAAGACTATCAGGGCGCAGGAATGCCCGGCAGTGTGGCGATAGATTTCGGCTTTGAAGCCTCCGCGCTGGACATGGAAATTACGGTGGGCGGGATCGATGCCGGTCTGCTGAAGAAGACGGGTAATGCGTCCGCTGATGGTGTGCAAATCCGTTTTGCTGGCTCTTATCAGGATGAATCCACTGGTGATCCGGTGCCGTGCGAAATTCAGGCGCGAGGGCGTTTTACTGAAGTGGATCAGGGGTCGGCAAAAGTAGGTGACGATACGTCCCATAAGTACACCCTGAAAAACACCTACTACAAGATGACCATCAACAGTGAAGAGGTGATCGAAGTAGATGTGTTGAACATGGTTTACAAAGTAGGCGGTGTGGACATGCTGGAAAAACACCGCGCCAATTTAGGTCTGTAACAGGAAAATACACAATGACTCAATTAATTGTTTTGCAAACACCGATCCAGCGTGCGGGCGGTGATGTAGCAGAAGTGACCATCACCGATACACTGCGACACGCTGGATCGTTGCGTGGCCTGAAAGTGTATGACGTCATGACGTCCGATGTTGATGCCCTCATGACATTGTTACCGCGTGTAACCCAGCCTGCACTACTTAAAGAGGAACTGGCGAAAATGGATATATGGGATTTCTGCCAGTTGACTAATGCGGTGGCCACTTTTTTGCAACCGAGTTTGGCAGCGAACGAAGCGGAGACGGACGACGCGTAATTCAATGCCCTTTCAACAGCATTGAAGACGTAATGGCCGACATCGCTGCTATTTTCCACTGGCCGCCGTCGGCAATGTACGACATGACGATGAATGAGTTAATCGCATGGCGTAGCCGGGCAGCCGCAAGAAGCGGAAACCCGGAATGACAGATCGTAATCTCAGTATCAAAGTGGCGTTTAACGCCATCAATAACCTGACTCGCCCGGTCAATGCTGCCCGCCAGAGTGCGGCGGCATTGGCATCACAAATCAAGACCACGCAATCAACAATCAAAGATCTGGAGAAACAAGCCAGCAGCTTTGATCGCCTGACCACAGCATCGAATAAAACCACCCGCCAACTGGCAGAGGCGAAAGCTAAAGCGGCGGCCATGCGTACCGAGTTTGGCCCTTTGCGTGGACGCACCGAAGAACAAACCGCCGCATTGAACAAGCAGCGGGCCGTTATCAGTCAGTTAGGCCGGGCACAGAAAGACGAACAACAACGCCTGTCACAACTCCGGGTGTCATTTGCTCAACAGGGCATTGTTATCGATCGCAGCCGAAAGGCGACAGAGCAGATCAGCCAGCATACCGCCCGTTACAACCGTCAGTTAGCCGAACAACAGCGCCGGTTATCAGCCATCAGCCTGGCACAGTCCCGTTACAACAAGGCAAAGGAAATGCAGGGCAAGCTGATGTCGGGAGGCATGAAAGCGGCGGTTACCGGTTCCGGAATGTTGTATGCCGCACAGCGAACCATGAATCCTGGCATCGATTTTGATAAAAACATGGCGCGGGTGCAAGCCCTTACCCGCATGGATAAGACAGACCCGAGGTTGGCACAATTACGTGACCAAGCAAGAACACTCGGTGCTACCACGGCATTTACTGCCGGTGACGCGGCAACCGGTCAGGCATTTCTGGCAATGGCCGGTTTCACGCCACAGGCCATTAAGGCCGCATTGCCCGGTGTATTAAACATGGCAATGGCCGGCGGTATGGAATTGGGGGAATCATCTGATATTGGCTCTAACGTCCTAAGCCAGTTCCAGTTGAGTGCAGATCAGATGGGACGCGTCAGTGATGTGCTAACCGGCACATTTACACGTACAAACACCGATTTGCGCCAGCTCGGTGAAACAATGGTCTACGCTGGCCCGGTTGCAGCAAAACTCGGTGTCAGCCTGGAATCAATGGCCGCAATGTCCGGCGCATTGGCAGATAAGGGGATTCGCGGCAGCATGGCGGGTACGGCACTTCGTGCCAGCCTGAGTCGTCTGGCCTCACCAACTGCCGCAGCCAAGAAGGCACTGGACGAATTAGGCGTTTCGGTTGCAGATGCCAATGGCAAGATGCGACCAACAGAGCAAATCCTGACTGATTTATACAATCAATCAAAAAAATATGGCCAGGTCGATCAGGTCAGTTTCTGGAAAGATATCGCGGGTGAAGAAGCATTTATCGGCTTGCAAACGTTGGTTGAATCCGCCGGAAGCGGCAAACTTCAAATACTGACCCGCCAACTACAGAATGCACGCGGTGAAGCTGAAAAGAATGCCAGGATTATGGCTAATAATCTGGACGGCGATATCAAAAGCATGAAGTCTGCGTGGGAGTCGCTAGGCATTCAAATGGAGGAAAGCATTGATTCTCCACTGCGTAGATTAACCCAAAAATTCACGTCGCTATTGAAAGTCATCGGGGAGTGGATGAAAGCACACCCTAAGCTTACCTCTGCGCTGGTCACCGGATCTTTAGTGATTGCAGGTCTAACCGCGGCATTGGGTGCAATGGCTATCCTGGTGGCTGGCATCCTTGGCCCGCTGGCGCTAATGCGCCTTAGCATCACCATGCTGACTGGTGGCCGTGGGTTCGGGCTACTGTCATTCCTCACTAGCCGTTTTTCTTTCAGTCTGAGTGGATTACTGCCGTCGCTGTCTCGTGTGCCAGCGTCGTTGTTGTCATGGCGTGCGGCTGCCACCACGGCCAGCGGCGCGCTGGGTGGTTTGTGGCAACGTATCGCCGGGATGGGGCGCGGGATATTTATATCGTTACTCGGTGGAGCGGGACGGGTAGGCAATGTGCTGACAATGGCATTTACACGACCAGGAGCCGCCTTATCGGCATTAGGCAACGGATTACGCTCTCTTGCCGTGTCCGGTTTTTCCGCTCTCAGCGGGGCCGGGATGAGCGCATTTAACATCTTGCGTACCGGTATCATGTTGCTGTTTAGCCCGATCGGTTTAATCGGTGCCGCTCTTGTCGGTGTGGGTCTGTTGATTTACAAGTATTGGGAGCCACTGAAGGCGTTTTTTAGCGGCTATTTCAGTGGCATTATGTCGCAACTGGAACCACTGAAAGCAGCGTTTGCCCCGCTGTCAACGATGTTTGATTCTATTGGTGTGGCGATAGGGCGCGTATGGGACTGGTTCACCAAACTGCTGCAACCCGTTCAGTCATCAACACAGGATCTGGAAGCCTGCAAAAACGCCGGTGAAGCATTTGGTAATGTGGTAGGCACGGTATTAAAGGGATTAATTTCTGTAATACTGAAAGTGGCAAAGGGGATCGGCTTGATACTGGAAAAACTCGGTGTTATCCCCGAAGCAGCCAGCGCGGCACAGGCCGCCGCTAATCAGATGAACAGTGCGATTCCGGAACAAGGCACTACGCAGAAAAAAACAGTTATGTATGTCTGGGATGAGAAGCAGAAGAAAATGGTTGCCCAGGAATGGGAACCTAAGCTGCCTAAGAAATCAGACGCCATTGTCAAGACTGGAGACACCGCCAGCAACAATACCCCACTTGCTGATAGTCAACCTGTTTACGGAACAGAGCGACGCAAGTCGTCAGCAGATAGCAGTACAGCGACCACTCAGCCGACAGCGGAAAAGGATCCGAACAAGTTGGGCGACATTGTGTTTAAAAACGTCCCTCCAGCATTACGGCTAAACGGTGGATATAACGAAACCCGGATAGCACAGGCACAGAAAAAGGCACCCTTGCTTGATCGTATTAAACAAACTGCCGGGGAATTGGCGTCTTCCGTTATGCCGTTCGCCGTTCAACCCGCGTTGGCTGGCGTGCCGGTAGGAAATCCAACAGCAGCACAGATAAAGGCGTCTATGTCGTCCGGAATAGCCAGCACAGACAGCTATACCATCAACATCAGTATTCATGACGCCCGTAATCTTGACGAGAACAAACTTGCGGTGCGTATCAGGCACGAACTACAGGCCGCCGAGCGTGATAAACAGCGGCGGCGCGGCTCTCAATTTACCGATCACGCATAAGGATAAACATCATGATGATGATTTTAGGGATGTTCGTTTTCATGCTGAAGACAGTACCGTACCAGACGCTGGAACAACAAAACGCCTGGCGGCATGTAAAAAATGACCGGGTAGGGAAATCACCACGTTATCAGTACATCGGCCCCGGTGAGGATAAGGTCATGTTGTCTGGTGAACTGTACCCGGAAATCACCGGCGGCGATCTGTCACTGTCCGCGCTAAAGGTGATGGCATACACGGGTAAAGCATGGCCGTTGATTGAGGGGACAGGAAAAATTTATGGTATGTATGTGATAACCAGCATCAACGAAACCCGCACGGTATTTTTTGATGATGGCAAAGCGCGAAAAATATCATTCACACTAAATCTGGAACGGGTTAGTGAAGATCTACGGGAAATGTTAAGTGATTTGGCTGATATTGATATCGGGATATAACCTGGTAATTCAGTTGAATACATCAAACAAAGCGGCCCTGACGGGCCGTTTCTTATTCGCCCGGCACCGTCGGCCAGTCGATATCCGGCGCAGTAGCGGTATTGATGCGGCTCAGCAGCACTACGTATTTTTTCCAGTCGGTCAAAGCCGCTTTTTCCTCGTCGGTTGCCAGAGCCAGATCCACCGCATAGGTGAGTTCTGTGATACGGGCGTTAGCGGTTGCGCGACGACTCAGTAATTCGTTCTCTGCTGTTTTCACTGCCGCTGCGGCAAGTTCTGCTGTTGACAGCCCAGGAGGTTGTACAGCGATGGGCTGTTCAGCCGCGTCATTAAATTGGATGACATTTCCATTAGATTGCTCGTTCAATAATTGTTGATAGTAATCAGCGTTAATTTCAACCACATCAGATGGCATCGCATTACCGTGAATGGGGATGGCATAAAAGCCACCCGTAGATTTTGAATAATATGGCATTATCAGTACCCCACAGCCATCCAGTTTATGGTCGGAAACATGTCGGTTCCAGCAGTAGTGTAATACAACGTAGCCCCCGCATTGGTTGCTTTCTCAAACGAGAAGCTGGTATACGCATCACCCGCAAGCCCTGTCCGGATCGATCCCGATATCGAACACAGTGCAGCAGGGAACGTGATCGGAAACAAAAACGGTAATATTGTGTACGTATTGGCAGACGTTGAGGTCATTGATAGTGTTCCCCATTGCAAGATCAGGCCGCTCGGCAGCATTTGATACCCATTGTCGGCCAGCCGATTCTTGAATGATTCGGCAGAAAAATCGCCGACGGCAGACCGAACAAACTCCGTTGTAGCAATCCGTGTGCTGTTATTTTCCTGTGTCGGCGTCGGTGCCGTCGGCGTGCCAGTCAATGCCGGGCTGTTAATCGGGGCATATTGTTTATGGGGGTTGGCGGCGGCGACATGCGCCGCTAGCTGGCTGTCGGTATAGGTTTTTACCTCAATAACCGCGTTATCAACATATTGACGTGTGGCCAACACCACCGCCGGGTCAATTTTCAGCGTCACCGCCTCCGTGTTGCTGACAATCAAAATCATGCGCACGGTCTGGATACGCCCGGAACCTTCCTGTAACTGCGGTTTGTAGGTTTCCGGGCAGTTGGCAATGGCAATCAGATTGTCGTCAGCGTCATACAGCCCGATTTCCCGGATCCAGAAGCCGCCTTCGTTTTCCGGTATCACCTGTTCGGCAATAATCTGGTTGCTGTTATTGGCATCAATGGTCAGCGAATTGAGCGGTGCCCGGCGCATTTCATTCACCAGTTCGGTTTGCGCCGGGTCAGGGGTGGGTAATGTTCCGCCACCATCGCCAACGGCCATATGGGTAATATTCAGATGACCACCCAGCATGGTGGCATTTGCCAGTCGTGCCGCACCAATGTGGGTCAACAGTGCAAAATATTTGGTACTCATGCGGTTACGCTCACATTATCAGTCAGATGAAGAGCCACCCCGTGCACATCCGCGCCAGAGATGGTCAGGGTTTCAGGAAAATAGGGGTACACCGTCAGTTCATCGCCGCCGTAACTGCTGGCCGACACCGGTAGATCTCCGCTGGCATCCAGATTGATGGAGAGACCCAACAGGTGACGGCTGAGCGGTTTGGCGTCGGCAATCAGTCGCTCCAGCTCAAGAAAGGTTTCCTCGGTAATGCCATTGCCCTGCACGCCAATATCCAGCCGGAAGGTGCCGGGGGCGTCGCCGGTCTGCCACCATTCGGTGATGCGGATCAGGTAGCCGAATGGCTCCACGACGCGCCGTAATGCGCCGAGTGTGCCTTTGTGTTTATGAATAAAAAACGCATTTTTTATCGCCTGGCGCTTTACGCTCTCCGGCCAGTGCTCATCCCAGCGGTCAACGGAAAACGCCCAGGCAAGGTAGGGAAGAAATGAGGTCGGGCAGGTATCCGGGTTCCAGAGTTGACGCAGTGGTACAGGAATATTTTCAACCTGCGCACATGCATTAGCCGCTGCAACTTCCAGTGATGAGGATCCCACCGGTAGTAAACTATTCATCGGCATAGTCCGCGGTTAACGTCCAGATGGAACAATTCGACGCTTGCGTTTTATCCAGCACGATATCATCAGATGGCGATATCAGTTCAACGCGCTGTACCCCCTCAGCATGTAAAGCGGCATAAATAGCTGACCGCCGGATATCCCGTCCTAGTCGGTGCTGTGCGTTGATATACGCTAGCAGACGCGTTTCAGCGGCGGCGCGGATAGGCTCTGATTCCGGGCCTGGATACAGATACAACCGGGCGTCAATTTCATAGCTCACAATAGTGGCTGATTGCACCATTACCCGATCAGCCACCGGGCGCATGTCTTCATTGTTCAGCGCCGTACTGACAATTTGCAGCAAGGCATCACTGGCGGCACCGTCGTTTTCACGTGACAGTACAGACACGACGACTACCGCCGGGCTGGGGCTGATCGCCGTAGCGTCAGCGACGCGGCCATCAGCGCTACGGGCGTGAAATTCATAGGAGGCTGTTGGCCCGGCGACGCTTAGCCCTTCAAATGCCTGTTGGGCACGAGTACGCAAGTCAGCATCAGATTCCATGACTGCGTCCACTGGCGGTACTGCCTCAACATCTGCGGCGGTGATGGTCAGTCGTTGGACATTAACATTTGCAGCGAGTTGATCGAGGTCTGTCCCGGTTGCGTACGACAGCATGACCGCCTGTGCAGCTTCGTTAACACGCTGGCGTAACAGCAACTCATGATAAACCGACAATTGCAGCATCTTGGTTAGCGGTTCCGATTCCAGCGCCAGCGTGCGGCGAATTACGTCTTGGACGTCCGCAGAGAATAATGCGATAAATGTGTCTTTCCGCGCGGTGTAGAGCGTTTCATAGTCCAGCTCGTCAATAATATTCGGCGCGGTCAGTTGGGATAAATCGACAATCCCGCTCATAACTGAATCTCCGCGCTAAAAGAGACGGGGGTATCGGTGCGTTGAGCATGGACAGTAACCGCGAGACGTCCTGCTGTTCCAACTACCAGCGTAATACGTGTTGGAGAAATACGCGGTTCCCAACGCATTAACGCGCTGTATGCTGCCGACGTAATTTTCATCCGCAGCACATCGTTAAATGGTTGGTCTATCAATGAAAATAGTGTTGAGCCGTATTCACGGCGCATTACCCGGCTACCCAATGGTGTGATCAGAATGTCGTTCACCGATTGACGGATATGATCACCGTCAGTAATAGCGCGCCCGGTCTGCGCATTCATCCCGAGGTATTGCGCGCTACTCATAATGGGCCGCCTGTATTATCACTACCACCGATAACACCACTGTGCTGATGGGTATGCACTACTACCCCATTGGAAGACAGCGCACCTCCGGCGTGATCAACATTGCCGCGTATCTCTCCGCCGTCTGTGAATGAAAAGGTTTTTGCTATCAGGTGTTGTGTACAGATAACTTCCGGCGTATCCAGTGTGATCGTCGCTGCCGCCTGTACGATGACGGTTTTCACTCCGGTGACTTTCAACGCGCCTATGCTGGCGTCGTATTCGGTTACGGCCCCGTCGGGGTAAGTGACAATATTATGTTTCGGTTTGGTGCTGGGTGCCGGATGAACGGACGAATACAGACTGGTGATGATGACCGCTGTTGCCAGATCACCGCCGGGGGCCATGATAACAACGGCTTCACCGACCGATGGCGACCACCACGTCACGGCATCACCGGCGCGATTAGCTCCCCATCGGATCCAATCCGTTTTTAAACCACCGGTTTCAACACGTGCTACCATCCGCGCCAAATCAACGTCAGTGACAACGCCGATTCGGATCAGATTGTGCAGTAGTCGTAAAATTTCATTCATGGCGGCACCTGGTTAAAACTGATGGTGCCAGTGTGTTGGTTCACGCGCGTGCGAACAACCGGTCAGGCTTGTAGGGGAATGGTGACAATCATTCGGGTTGAATAAAATCAACCACGCTATCGGCCAGCCAGTCAAGATCAGCAACAGTCAGTCCCAGCAGTTCACGTGCCGGATAACGGATGCTGGAATGGCCTATGTTTTCTGTCTCGCCATGCTGATGAATGCTGGCAATGTTCGCCGCCTGCCCGGAGTAACCGACGGTGGCAACATTAGGCGAGGCATTGATGCGCAAAAAGCGTGCCGTGCGCAGCTTGCGGAACATCTTCACTTTTCGCTGTCGAGTCTGCGTAACATTATTCAGGCTGATCGAAATGAATCGATCAATGTCTGCGCGGAGAAAAGAGCGCAACGCACCACGCTCTACATCAAAACCGGTAATCATCCGATCACCACTACGCCCTTTGCTGCTGTGCCAGTTACGCAGCTCCCGTACTTCATCATTCCATATGAAGCGGACACCACCTTGCGTTCTACGCGTTTGTCGCCGCCGTTCCGTGTAGGAACTGCCATCAGGATTTTGCTGTCGGTTTATCCGCGCTTGCTGACGTTGGCGTAAGCCCGCCGCGACTTGCCTCGACAACCGACGACGCTGATTGACCGCCAGGTGTTGCGCCACCGTCTGTAAATAACTGTCCAACTCATGAAACAACGTATCGTCACTCATCATTAACTCGCCAGATCATCAGATTTAGCAACACTGGCCGTATCACTGATGATTGCCGCCCAGGAGTCCATCCCTTCCAGTAAATCCGGCGGTGTGTCTGCCCGGTGGCGGGTGCGGATATTTCCGGCGTGCTGTTCAACCACTACGGATTCATCTACCTGAATACTGATCAGCACATCCATCGTGCTGTTACTCAACAGATCAGCATCAAATTTAATGCCATCCTTGCGACGCTCCGGGTTAAACAACAAATCAGGCTGATACTCCCGTGCCCACAGCAACACCGGCACGGCCAGATCATCCAGCGTACCGGGATAGTCCATTGCCAACACTTCCAGCGTATAACGGAATTCAAACGCCGCAGCCACGCCGCCGTGACTGACAATATTTCCACGCTGTACGTAGATAACCAGGCGATCCGGGTTTTCACGTACCCACGGCACATGTTGGCTAATCGTTTTTCTTAACAGATTCGGTTTTAACATGGCGTAATTCCTGAATTTTTTCTTGCGCTTCACGTATGTGCTTTTTATCTGTGTTGGCTCGTTCCAGTGCGGCTAATAACAGATCATTCCACTGAACAGATTGCCCATACGTCAGCCGGTTACCCGCCCCCGGCGGTAATGGGATCTCTGTCGGTGCTGTCAGATTTGCCGGTAATGTCTGGCACGGTATCGGCACGTAAACGGGTTGCGTAGTTGAGCAACTGCTCAGACACAGTGTCAGGGATATACTTATCAGCACATTGCTGACCTGCCAACGTCTGATTAATTGCCTGAATACGGGTATCTGAATCCTGTTGTATTCGGCGTTTATCATTTTCTGCCCCGGCTGAAATCGCATTCATGATATGAAAAGTTTGCTGTTGGTTACTTAAAATTCGTGCTGTGCTGGTTCGCTCGTTATTTAGTCGGTCACGTTCAGCCGTCAGTTGCTGCACATTTTGTCGGTAGTGTTCTGCCAGCCATGCAGTAACTGAAAACAGTACGATTGCTGTAATGATGGCTATAGTTTTCCCAGACATAACGCTCTCTCAGTCTCTCGGCGGTGGGATAATCCTTTAGACGGCACACCATGAACATTATTCCAGCGTCGCAGTTCGTCACATGCTCCGGTAATGTCCCCTTGATTTAACTTTTTCAACAAGGTAGAGCGTTGAAAATTCCCTGATCCGACATTAAAAACAAAACTGACCAGCGCAGCCCGTTGAATCTCATTCAGAGGCACTGTCACCAGACGGTCAACCGTTGATAGCGCGGGTTGTAGATCCTGCTGTAACAGGGCATCGCATTCAGCATCTGTTTTAATCTCTGAGGGTTTCACCCCGGAGGTATGGCCGTAACACACTGTCCATACGCCACCCAGATCGCGGTACGCGCTATTGCTCTTTCCTTCAAAATAACCGACAAACACGGAGCTGATGGCGATGCAACCAGAAACAACCGCAGCCAGTAGCCGGTTTCGCAACCTGTCAGGAATGCTGATTTTCATTGTTTCGCGTCCTGTCTATTCATCTCTCGCAGAGCGCTAAGCGTTTCCGGCAGATTGTCATGATCAACTTTATTGACCAGCTCACGTATCAGGTCGGTGCGTCGTTCTTGCTCACGTTCGATACGCCGCTTGTGATTGCGGTTAACTAAAAACGTCAGTAATCCGATAGCGATACCAATCACAGTGGCCCAATCACTGAGTGTCAGTCGCCCCGCCGTCGCTATTAGCGTTGCCATGAAATAGGTAATAGCGGACGCAATGCGATCATTATTCAGTCCCATAGCTGTACAATTTCCTGTTGTGTCTGCGTAACCTCATCCGGCATCGTGACTGGCAAGCCCGCCGGCAGTAAGGGTCCGTGTTCACACAGACCGGGATTCGCGTCGTAGACCGCTTCGGTTACCCCGTTTGTTTTGCCGTAGTAACGCCAGCACAACAGGTCTACGGTATCGTTTTGTTGTGCCCTGATTTGCATCAGACCAGCTCCGCCAGACCACGGCTTTCACCCTGGATATCACGGATGGCCCAATGCCCATCACGCCACAGCGTATCTATCTGTGATGTCAGCGCCTGTGCGTGCTTCTCCCCCTCTCGCGTCGTGTCAATATCGCGGTAGCCCTCAATCAGCAACGCTTTACTGACGGAGTACACCGCGCGGAGGTAGCGCCAAACCAGCACTGATTCCCCGTTTACGGGGTCGGCATTCACCTCTGCCAGAGTAGTGGCACCGACGCGCTCTTGCTCACAGCGCCATGCCCTGAGTTGGTCATTAACGTAGGCGACAGCCTCCACGGTTTTATCCTGTAGACGATCAGTGGTGACTTGCCCGTCCAGACGCATGGCTTTGCGCAGGCGGGCCAACCGGATTTCCGGCCAGAAGGGGAGACTATTAACGACAGCCTCCCCGTCGTTAATCTCGTCACCGGTCACCGGCCCTATCTCTTCAGTAAAGATCATGCTCATAGCCTTACCTCAAAAGGTCAGGCGGTGGACGGTGCAACACAAAGCGAGATAGCCGATGTTGCACCGTGCCGCCTGGGTGCGCGGGGGCACATTCTGTTACGCACCACGCTTACGGGTACGTGCTGTTTTAACCATTGCTTTACGTGATGTTTTGGCAGCGGTTACCGGTGTCTTGGTAGCCGCCTCATTAACGGGGGTGTTATCGCTGTCCGGTGTCGCGTCATTGCCTTGCGTTATCTCATCACTGGGCTTGGTCTCGGCGGCTTTCTTGATGGCGCGGGTCAGCAACTCAATATCGCGTTTAACGCCAATATCACTAAACAGGGTGATAGCCCGTTGCAGCCACTCACGCGCGGTTACCTGTTCGGTGGGATTAAGACGCAGGGTAAAGCCCAACGCCTTATACAGCTTGGCGCGAACCTGATCCGGCATGTCCTCATCAACCGTTAGTTGTTCCAACCGTAACAGCAGGTCAATAGCCAACGGTGCCCGGCTGGCATCGGCTTTAAACGCCGCCAGTATCGGGCTGCAAATCTCCTCCACTACGATGGTGGCCGCCGTTCGGCTGTAGTGGTCTGGCATGGGTAATTTATGTCGCAGAACGTATTCTGCGATGCGTAATGCCTCTGCAATCTGACCAGCGTCGATCGCCCATACCATTAGCGTGGTCATGACCTCATCAGATTGACCGGTATCCGCTGCCAACACGCCATCAATCCACGGTTGATAATTCGGCAGTAACACGCGTTTGGCACTGGCCTTAGCGGCGGTAGATTGAATCTGGCTTAACGTTGATTTATCCATGCGCAGCCGGTGTAACTGCTGTTCATAAGCGGTGTAGCGGCTTGCATTGGAATGTCCCCGACGTTGGGCCATCACTTCCTGAAAATGTCGCTGTGCGGGTGTCAGCATGTTGCCCCCTTATCGCCGGGAATTACCCGGCATGCTTACCCGGTGATAATTAACCCTGTGCAGGTTCCGATGCGGCAAACGCAATATTTTCAATCAGGCAACCAGTGCCATAGTCTTCAATGACATAGGCGTCATTTGAGGATTCATAGGTCGCTACGCGGTTGTATTCTGGTTCTTCGCGTAACATGCGGCGCTGTTTCTCTTCCTGCCAGTAGATCGAGAGGTTGTTAAACGGCGTAATGAACATGGAACCATCAGGAAAATAAGGTGCGATGAAGGTCGGCAAATTGCCGATTGATTTACGCGATAACAGCAACTGTCCGGCAAGCGCTTCAGAGTTCGGGTTATTGGTGCTGATAGCGTTAATGACCGGGAATTCACGACTGGACATCAACTGACGACCACAGATAACAACCAGATCCGGTGACTGTTTAAACCACTCATCCAGCAGTGAGTTAACGGCATCAAATGCCACCGCATCCAGGTTGCCGTACATACCTTTGGCGACGACCTTATTTTCATCGTCACGGCTGGTGACGGTGATGTTTTTCATCACGCGCTGTGGGGCACTAGCACGGTACTTCTGCAACCAGCCGATATTGACATCCTGTAATAAGGGATTTTGTGTCAGGTCAGACTTGGCCGCATGGGACGTGCCGTTAAAACCAATCAGGATGCGATCCAGCGCTTTTCGCCGGATGATCTGATTACTGATGCGCTGCTGAAAATCAGGGAATTTAGCCCAGGCATCCAACTGTGGATATGAAATGTAGGTATCACAGTTGGTTTGTTCACAGCGGTACTTATCATCATCCAGTGTGTGAACACTGCGAGGTTCGCGGCGATCCGTGCTGGAGCTGTTAGACGACGACACCGGCCCACTAATACCCAGCCCCAACTTTTCCCCTTCCTGTTCAGACACCCCGGTGATGTTGATTTTTTGCAGCAATTCACTTGAATTCTGAACCTTGTCTTCAATTTTCTGCTGAACGCTGGGCGCCACGGTAAACTGCTTGGTGACATGTGACGGCTGTACGCCGTTCAGTGTTGCCTGTCGGCTGATAAAGCCGTCCCACAGAACACGAGTTTCGTTTTTCATCGTCATTTCCGTTATTCAATTAAAAAGGTCTGTCAGCAGTCCGCTAACACGATGTTGGATTGCTGATCGCCGCCGCTGGCCGGTGGGCGCTGGCTAAAGCTGCCATCCTGTGTTTCGAGCTGTTGTTTCATGTCCGTGAGCGAGGTAGACAAACCATCAATCTGTTGTTTCAACGCGGCGTTTTCCTGTTGTAGCGCACTGAAACACTCGGTTTTCTCCAGCACATCACGCTGACTTTCCGCGATCAACTCAACCGCCTGGCGCAGTTCGCCGGTTTCCTGGCTGAATTTTTTCTGCCCGCCGGTGAGCAATTCTGTGATGCGACTAAAGAAGTGGCGGCCAGGTTCAATCGTCCCGGTCGTACCGGATGCCTCTTCCAGTTCAAAAGCGACTTCCAGTGCAGCAGTAAACAGACATGCCGGATCGGTTTTCCGCGCGGTTAATGGATTGGTCTGGCTATTGGCACAGAACATTAAAATTTCTGTTCCCAGGCTGGCCGGGTTGTCGGTAAATGACAGTGAGGTGAGGTACGCGCCGCCGGTGTCAGCAAACAGGGGATTGAACTCGATTGAGCTATAAATCTTCTGGCGTTTCTTATTCAATTCGACCAACGCGTCAGTGGCGTCGATTTGTGCATACAATCCCAGCTTGCCAGCCAGCGGCCCATCCTTGATATCTTCAGCTTTTAGCGCCATCACATCGCCATAGGCGCCGAACTGGCTATCAGGTGCCAACCCTTTGATGTGTTCAAGAAAGACTCTCGCCCCGAACATTTGCGGATTAAAGCTGTCGGCAATTTCCTGAATGTGCTGGCGTTCGATAACTCGCCCGTCAGTGGTCGCGCCCTCAACAGCGACGCGGATGTATTTAGACATCGGCATGATTAAGACTCCGGTTAAGAGAATGACTTCGATACAGACATCATCCTCATGAGCGATAAGCCGCGCCATTACTGGCGTTTGTCGCTGTAGCCAGACAATCAGCGCTGATATTTTGCCGCGCGCGGGCGCGTTAGCCTGTTTGCATGACAGAGACTGACATCCGTACCGAAGCCAAAGCCTTGTACTGGCAGGCATACAGCATTCCGCAGATCGCAAACCGTCTGAGTATCAGCCATAACACGCTGTATTCATGGCGGCGACGCGATGGCTGGGACAGCAGTACGCCCATGCAACGGGCGCAGGAACGCACGGAAGTGCGCTATCTGAGGTTGATTGAAAAAGACACGCTGACACCACATGACTGTAAGTTGGTTGACCTGCTGGCCCGTCAGCTGGAGCGTTTTTCGCGCGACGAACGGAAGGATCAGGAAAAGCAGACAAGGAAGAAGACACCAAAGAATCACTTTACCGACGAACAAGTAACGCAACTGCGTAGCCTGGTACTGGATAGCCTGTATGAGCATCAGCGGCGGTGGTATAAACAACGCAAACAACGTAACCGCTTCATTCTCAAATCCCGTCAAATCGGTGCCAGTTGGTACTTTGCCCGCGAGGCATTGTTACGGGCGCTGGAAACCGGCACTAATCAGATCTTCCTGTCTGCCAGCCGGGCGCAGGCGTTCCAATTCAAACGGTTTATTCAGTTGCTGGCGCAATCCATCGGGGTAGAACTCAAGGGCGGGGATGCCATCGTGCTATCCAATGGTGCGACGCTGTACTTCCTCGGCACCTCGGCGGCCACCGCGCAGAGTTACACCGGCGACCTGTATTTTGACGAGGCATTTTGGGTCAGCAACTTTATCAACCTGCGAAAAGTTGCTGCTGGGATGGCAACACACAAAGGGTTACGTCGTACCTATTTTTCTACGCCATCCAGTGAGGAGCACGAAGCATACGGATTCTGGACGGGTGACTATTACAACCAGTCACGTCCCCAGGCAGAGCGGATTACGATTGATACCAGTCATAAAACACTGAAGAAGGGGAAATTGTGCGGTGACAATATCTGGCGGCAGACTGTCACCATTATGGACACACTGGATCTGGGATTCGATAAAGTTGATCTCACTGAAATCCAGTCAGAAAACAGCCCCGACGAGTTTTCCAACCTCTACATGTGCGAATTCGTTCGTGTCGGCGAACGTGCCTTTGACTATAACGCACTGATTAACTGCGGTGTCGATGGCTATAACGATGATGTGTGGCCGGACTGGCGGCCCTACACCTTGCGCCCGCTGGGTAATCGCCCGGTATGGGTTGGTTACGATCCGAATGGACAGAGCGGGAAAGGGGACAGCGGAGCGATCGCCGTACTGTCACCGCCTGCCGTGCCGGGTGGCAAGTTTCGGGTGATCGAAACCCGGCAACTACGTGGTATGTCATTTGAACAGCAAGCCGACACGATCAGCGAACTAACACAGCGCTATAACGTGCAATTTATCGGTATTGACGGCACTGGCATTGGTGATGCCGTGCATCAGTTGGTACTGAAGTTTTTCCCAGCGGCGGTCAAATTCCAGTATTCACCGGGTGTAAAACGCGCTCTGGTACTCAAAGCACAGATGGTGATCCGTGCGGGCCGTCTGGAGTACGACGCGGGCATGATGAGTCTGGTCACGTCATTTATGACCGTTCGCAAACTGGTCACGCCCGGCGGCATGGTGACGTATGCCTCTGACCGAACCAAAGGAGCCAGCCACGGCGATATAGCCTGGGCCGCCATGCACGCCTTACACAACGAACCTATCAGCAGCGATTCCGGCGGCACAGACGGATTTATTGAGGAATTTTAATGTCACGTAAACCACGTTATAAAAACCCGACAGCAGTTACCACCGTCACACATACCGGACAGACGATAGACGCGGAGTTAGTACAAAAACCCGTTGAGTCCCTTCAGTCGTTTACGTTTGGCGATCCCACACCGGTAATGGATATCCACGATTTACTGGATTGTATGGAGTGTGCGAAGAATGGCCGCTGGTATGAGCCGCCAGTCAACCCTTACGGTCTGGCACGGATGTTTGATGTTGCCGTGCATCATCAGTCGCCAATCACGTTCAAACGCAATGTGATCATGTCCTGTTACCAGCCGCATCCGTTGTTATCACGGCAGAACTTTAGCGCCTTTGTACTGGATTATCTGGTATTTGGTAATGCCTATCTGGAACTGCGTAAAAATCGGCTCGGCCAGCCGCTATCACTCCAGCACGCTCATGCTAAGTACATGCGACGCGGGGAACAACTGGAGCAATACTGGTTTGTGACCTACTACAGTGAGGACTACCCGTTTGAACCTGGCAGCGTGTTTCATGTGCGTAGCCCCAGCATTCACCAGGAAATTTATGGCACACCTGAATACATGGCGGTGATGCAGTCCGCCATGCTGAACGGCGAGGCGACGCTGTTCCGGCGTAATTATTACATTAACGGTAGCCACGCCGGGGTCATTGTTTACCTGACCGATCCGATCACCAACAGCACTGATGTGGATAAGCTGAAGAGTTCATTAAAGAACGCACGCGGAAAAGGGGCATTTAAAAACCTGTTTGTATATGCCGCAGGCGGGAAGAAAGACGGACTGCAAATTCTGCCGTTCAGTGAGATCACTGCGAAAGATGAATTTACCGGCATCAAGAATGCGACGCGGGATGACATGCTGGCCGCACACCGTGTGCCGCCTCAACTTATGGGGATTATGCCGAACAATACCGGCGGGTTTGGCGATGTGGAGAAAGCCGCGAAGGTCTTTGCCATCAACGAACTGACACCCATCATGGAAAGCCTCAAAGAGTTAAACGATTGGCTAGGGATCGAGGTGTTGCGGTTTACACCGTATGCGCTGGCAACCTCGCGATAGTCTGTTAAAAACTTTCACGTCATCACCACAGCACAAACCGGGCGTACTGTATGACGCCCGGATTTTTATCACTTCAACATACCCCACGTAAAACCATCTGAATGAGCCGGTGACAGGCGCAACCAAAAGAAATATTGGTGTTTGCCTGAGAAAGCGACAGCATCACCACGGCCCCGTCTGGCCGTAAAAAACCATCATTCAACATACCCCTACCAACCCCCTCAGCGCGCGAGGTCTCCCCCGCCACGCCCGCACGCAGAAACCCCGCTTTTTTGTGCAAATGTGCAGACCAGCGGAAGGCCCGCCCCGTCTGGTCTGCCCTGATAAAATAAATGCCAAAATATTTGTGCATTTACGTGCAATTTTTTGCAGTGTTTTTGACGCAATAAAAAAGGGCCGCAATGGCCCTCTTTAAGAATGATTAAGACGATGGTGGCGCCCCACTTCCGCGAGGCATAAAAGTAGGCGAAAGAGTGGTAGACCCAGAACGATCAACCTCTTCTTTTACTTTAAATTGGGAATACGTATCGGTATCGAAAAACGAAATTCCTTCAATTTCGCCCTTCGGAACTAGCGTTCTAAAGTCAGCCAAAGTTAGTAGCCCACCATTAAGCCCGCCCACAATTCCGCTATCGATGTAATGTCTTTTGTAGTTAGTCGTTACAGTGATAGTAAGGGTGTCTTTATCGCGATATCCGCTCAAAAGGGGAAGAAGTTGCAAATAGTCCGCTTTTCCATGTTCGAATTTTGGACAATCCACAATACCCACATAAAATTTCCGTGACCCAAGAGTAATTATCACTGGAAACTTTCTTACTGCGGCTTCAACAAGCAGGCTCTCAAGCGGATCGTGATGCACTGCTTTAACAAGAGCATCAATTCTACGATCTTCATCATGGCAAACATACCAGCGCATAAGATGCCCAAACGCCCATGCCAAAAACATGGAAGTAACGCCAAAAAATGCAAACTTGAAATCTGCAAATTTGAATTGTTCCGCAGGGGAGAGAGGGAAAACGCGTTTGATAGAATCTTGTTCGATGAAATCATGGGCCAGAAGAAAATTGTACGCCCATCGAAAAAGCCCTAACACACTGAGGAAAGAGCATAACATCCAAGCAACTAAGGTAAACAGCACACCCCAAGCCGCTACATAAAAATAAGCGTCCCAACCTTCGGAACGCTTAAATATGTATCTTGCAGATACTGACCGGGTTACGTACAGATAACCGCTAATCAGGGCTATAGCCAAGATAATTGTATTCATTAACCTTTTTTTCCGCTCTCTTCCTTGATATCTTCTAGCTTTTCAATCTGACGAGCAATAGCTCTCACTACTTCAGCATTGTTAAGGTTCAGAGAAACATGCCCATCGCGGCTGATGGTATAGCTGTCTTTGTTGTCCTTCAGAGCCTTGGTCAGCCGCTCCTTTGAACTGGACATAGCGCCGGACAATGGCAATCCGAATGCAAATGACATATCCGCCTCCTTTTGTTAGGCCTCAAATACAGGAAAAACCATTCAAAACAGTAGGATAAATGGATAGCAAGATTTTCCTTGCTATCTTTCGCACTCTTAGGGTGCTTGAATGTGTCAACTAGACACGTTATGTATAGTAAAGCATGAACCATATCAACCGTTTTTGCAGTATGTGTTCATATTATTTAGACACCATACAACATCTAGTGTTCCGCTTAATTTCCAAGCACAATTAAGCTTCACTATCTACCTCATTTAAAGCCAACATGATCGCCAGCCTTTCAGCAGGCGGAAGGGCCGCATATTTCGCGCGCCAGCGCTCAACTTTGCGCTTAATGCGGTGCCGATCGTTGTAGTCTTTCCCAGCAAATGCGTGGGAATACGCGCGCCCCTCCGGGTAGTTCATCCAGATTTTTTCTGTTCGCACGCCGCCGCGCGTCATGGCCTGAAATTCTTTGCTGCGCCAGCCTGTTAATCGTTCGTCATAAAGCTGCGATGAGTAGCCGGACAGAATGACGGACACGTTATCCGGCAGGCTGACCAGGCAGGACAATAATCGCTCATGATCTGCAACTGAATACTCATAGCGATAGCGCGCGTTTCCGGTGCGTGTTTCTGGCAGATACGGCGGATCGGCATAGATCAGGACGCGGCCTGCACGGTAAAAATCATAATGGTTCAGATAATCCACCGCGTCAGCCCGAACCAGATCAATGTAAAGGCGATTATGTTCATGTGCGAAATCTTCAAGTGTTTGCCCGTCAACATCGATCCCGATATTGCACATCGCCGGTGGCTTATGCAGCATTACCGCCCCGCTTCCGAGATGGGTTTCAATGTAGGTATCATGCGGGGGCATTTCAGCAATAATCTTCTGATAAACCCCGCTCGCCGCTTTACTTCCCAGATAGCTCATTCTCTTTCGCCCTCAGCTGGCACCGTCATTTTTAACCACCTGCAGCACTGTTAAAAATGACGGTTCTCGATGTATGGCCAACACTGCCGGAAATGGCGGTATTTGCCGGAATCCGGTACCACACCGTCAAAGCTGACCGTTCCGGCCATAGCGGTATTTCGGTACCACACTGTCAAAGCCGACCATGCCGATCGGCGCTCTACTTCCGCCCCGAAAACGCAGCCTTCATCCTGTTCACGAGGTCGCTTGTCTTTTTCTTCGCCGCCATCACCTGCGACGGCAGCTTGTCTAGCCCGGACGCGGCACGGTTGCGCGATACCAGCCGCCCATCCTGCACGGTCATAACAAGATCACCGCACGCCACTGAAGCACCGGCCATTATCGATCTGACCATTCCGGCGCTGGCATCAACTCCACGCAGCGCCAACAGTTCACTGATCTGCTGTTCTTTCACAGATAGTCCGGTCCCTTCTTCCCGTTCTGGTGGCCGCTTTTTACGTTTACGCCGCACATCGTCACTTAGCCGCTGTGCCAGTTCCCTCTTTTCCTGCCGAGAAAGCGCATCAAAATTCACCGTCTCACTCACTTCGTGATCGGCATGTTCGACACCGTCAGCACCTGCCGCGGGATCCCGCGTACAGTTATTGACAGAACTCCGAGGGGCGGCGCTGCCGCCTGAAAAACCAACGTCAACGGCCACACCGTCAGCGCTCTGGCGCTTCGGTACGATTTTGTATTGAGTGGTGCGGGTGAAAATCAAAGAGTCATTGCCCGTAATCGGGCAGTAGATACCAGTGATTCGCTGGACGTTATCGCCGTAGGCGTTGCCGTTTTCGGTGGTTTCATAGTTCAGACGGATGCGCAGCTTATCGCGCTCAACCAACGGGCCACCCTGGGCTAACACGTAGTTATCCCATTCACCACCGTTAGCGGCCTGCCGTGCGGTTTCCAGTTCAGGGTGTAACACCAGTTCACGATCGCCCAGGCGGCGAAGTTCGCGATATACCGTGACCGGCGCGCCGCCGATCTGCTGAAACTGGCGAATAGACCAGCGTGATGCCCACGCACTAACGCGGAGTGACATTTCTTTCAGGTCTTCCCCGGTTTCGTCGTCCTTCTCACCATCCAGCGCGAAACCGTCGATATTCTTCGAAATGTATTTCGCTATGTAGCCGGTTGCACTGCCTAGAGCTTCATCGATCGGCTCAACCTGAAAGCGGTTTTCCTGCGCTCCCGGTTCGTTGCCGTCTTCTTTCAGGGCATATTTACGGAAGATTTCGCGCGCCTGCTCGACGTGCTCCGGGCGCATGAAAAGGAGTAAATGCCAGTGCGGCGTTGCATCGTGGTGCGGTTCAACCACACGGAAGCCAAAGACACGGATCCCTTTTCTCTTCCACGCGGCGCGGGTTCGCTCCCAGACTTTGCAAAGATACTGCTGCGTCTCGCGTGGCGATGCACCACAGTATTTATTATTGCGGTGCCCGTTATGCTGCATGGAGTGGTAACGGGAAGGCGCTGTCAGCGTGTAGAAATCACCGGCCATCCCTTCCAGCTTCGCCAGATCTTCAAATCCGCGCATTCTCGTCATGAGTTCGCGGCGACGGTTGGCCGGATTGGCAACACTACCGGCGACTTTATCGATCAGAGAAATGCGCTCGCCCGTGTCCTGGTCTTCCAGTTCCATAGCCTTAAGGTATTCACGATTAGCCTTTTTCTGGGCCAGCCATTCCGTAAGGCACGGGGCGCTACTGTATGGGGAGGATTTTTTCTGGACGTATCCCGCTGCGATCATCAAATGCTCACGCCAACGAGCATGGATACGGCGCAGTCGATTTAACCACCACTGCGGTGACTCAAGACGAAGAACCGCGCGTAACGCGTCCTCCGCTTCCAGTTCTTCATTGCAATACGCTGTCCAACCGGGGATCGGCGTTTTCAGATGCACCGCCAGCGACGCAATACGTCCATATCTAGAAAGCGCCGCGAACTCAGGATCGCCAGTGCGCGCAAGCTGGTGATCTGACTCGCGTATAAACTCGCTCGTAAAGATATCGGCAAGCGTATAAGCCAGTCTTTTTAACTCTTTCTTCCCTGCCCAGAGCATACGAAAAAGCTGATCGCGGATTGGCAGAAGAATGCCGGGCATCACGCTATCAGGCTGGTAAACGCTGTTCACGCTATCAATACGCGTTAATACGTGGCGTTCAAAGGTGTTAACCAGCCAGTGATCTGCCGCTTTGCGGTCTTTCGCGTCCAGCGCATCAAGCTTCGCGGCAAAGTGGCGGCGGATATACTTAGGAAGAGAAGCTAGGCGGCGACGCAACAGCTTACTGCGCTCTGGCTTTTCTTCTTCCTCTACCAGTTCACTAAATGCAATATGCTTCCGCGTGCCGTGCGGCGTGAGATAGTCAAAACCATCCAGCCCCGGCGCTACATCAACGCCAATCGGCTGGTATGGTTTGTTTCCACCATAAGCGTAAGGGGTAGCATTGTCAGTGCTCCCCGGATACGGTGGAGGCGGAGAAGGGGCGCGACGGCCACGGGTTGCCGTGGTCACTCACATACTCCGGCATAAACGCTACTGCATACAGATTTATCGTTTGATTCTGCCAACAGGTCGAATTGCGCCCCGCCCCGTGTCGTCATTACCCAATCGCGGTAAGACTCAATGCCGTATTCATCAACGGTGATAACGTCGATCCGCTTTTCCGCTCTACGCGGGTCATGAGTTGAAGGGAAAAAAGTAGAATTTCCACGGCGAGAACACGCCGCGACAAAGCGTTCCCACTCTGCAACACGCTTGATCTCTTCCGGCCAGCGGCTAAATATTTCCGCCAATTCAGACTTTCGGGCATGAATGCAGGGCATACACCCGACACGGCTGCAACCTTGCTCATAGAGTGAATTTGGTTTGATGCCATGGCGTTTAGCCAGGGTAAACACATCTTCATGCAACCAGTTAAGAATTGGGCGGTAAACGTGGAGGCCAGGCGTATTATCTGCGTCTTCCTCCCAGGCGGGTAAACCGGCCCGTGCTGGTGACTCTTGCGCGCGGACACCCTGCCAGCTAATTACCTCGTCGAACTCATCCAGTGCTGGCAAAACCACCTGGGTTCGTACCGGTTCATGTTTCAGGTCAAATGTGCAGAAACGCGCCTTAGTGCTCGGAAAGCGCCCTTTCCACATACAGAGATCAAGGAATGGATTGCCTGTTGGTTTCAAAACTTCCAGTGCATGGCGAATACGTTCCGCCGCCTCTTCGGGCGACATCCCGCACTCTTCAACCAGAGAAACAGGCCACTTTTCTGCAATGAACCTGCGTTTCCCTTCTATCTGACGAGTGAAATCAGCTTTAACACGGACTACTTTTCCTAACTTGGATTCCAGATAGTCCAGGTATTCCATTGTCTGGGGGTGTTCATGACCGGTATCAGCAAAAACTGTCGTATAAGACACACCGCTTTCAATGGCTAAAAGCCATTGCGCAAGGCTGTCTTTTCCCCCAGAAACAAAAACGATATTTATCGTATCTGTACCACTGCAACGGGGATCTATGATCGACATTAGAAGCCCTCCCCATCACCAAACGCACCCGCCGCAACCATCGCGTTGTAAGTCGCATCGCCCATCACGGCACCACAATCAGGACAACCACCACCATGACGCCCGCAGCAATCGCAGACAGGCAGAACGCCGATCACTTCTTTGGCCTTCTGGCGGTTGTCTTTGTCAGTGCTGACAGAACGTTGCACGCTTATTTCGTTCATCTTGAAGGGCTGATAAATCGCGCGGGTGGCTTCAGTGTCACTGTTGGAAATAACGACTTTCGCGCCATGCTTACGGTTAACTTCCAGCAGTGCCTGGACTAACTGGCGGTGGTTGTCTTCCGTAAATGGTTCGATGTGGTATTGGGTAAAGTCGGCTGTTTTACTCTCAGGCAGGTACGGCGGATCGCAGTAAACGAGAACGTCGCCACCAGTGACGACCTGTAGGGAACGCTGGAATGGCGCGCAAAGAAATATCGCCTTAGTATCATTGGCTTTTTCGGCAAACAGGCGAATTTCATTTTCAGGAAAGTAGACGCTTTTATACTTGCCAAACGGCACATTAAAGCCGGTCTTCTTGCTGTAACGGCAAACGCCGTTATAACAATGGCGGTTCAGGTAGAGGAATTGCGCAGCGCGTCCAATATTCTCCAGCGTATGCGCACACATACGCGCGGATCGCCGCTGAGTGTTGAAAGCAGTGCGAATTTTGCCGTAGCCCTCGGCATTGTTGAATTTTTCAAAGATTTCCTGCGCGGCTTCGATAACCAAATCCGTGTGGCTGGTTACGCAACGATAGAGGTTAATAAGATCCGGGTTAATATCGGCCAGCACATAGCGGCGGTAATCAGTATTCAGGTACACCGACGCACCGCCGACAAACGGTTCAATCAGGCAATCAGCGGCGGGAAGGTGTGGCAGCAAATCGGGTAGGACGCGGGTTTTACCCCCCGCCCATTTGATGAACGGACGGATCATTTGGTACCCCCGGCCGCAGAATGAATTTTCTGCCAGACGGCAGAAACTAGCGCAACCTGCTGAATGGCGTCATCCAGAGCGTTATGTTTGACGCCAACAGTTTCCGCCGTACCAATAAAACACCCCATGTCCATTACGACAAAACCGATTTCCTTCATCGTCCGTACATCACGTTCATTCCAGTAATTCCAAGGAATATCGGTATCGGTACGCTCAAACGCAGATTTCAAAATTTCGCAATCGAAAGATGGACTATTAGCCCAGACTCGCAGCGTCTTCAGGTCATCGGCGTTATCTGTCAACCAGTCGCCAAGACGGTTTACGGCATCCCATACAGGAATAGCGTCATCGCTGACCAGCTCCGCCCGCGCCTCTGACGACTGCCTCAACCACCATTTAATTGTGTCACCATCGGGGGCAGCACCGTTCTTCATGTCATTTTCAAAATCGACACGGCAATAAAACCTATAATTCAGTGCGCCCGTTTCTGGTTCAAAAAACACCGCCCCAATTGATGCCAGCGGCGCATTTTTATTTTTTCCCAGCGTTTCTAAATCAATCATGACGTTATTCATAAATTCCCCCGGTAGTGTTTATTTTTCAGCTCAGTGACTTCCTGACAATTCACACACAAGGCGACGCCCGGAATGGCAATGCGGCGGGCTTCCGGGATTGGGGCGTCGCACTCTTCACAGAAAAAGGCAGATACCAAACGGCCCAGCGGTTGCCGGGCTTTCTGAATCTGGTTTTCGCGGATCAGTTCTTCGCGCTCTTGCGCCATATCCATCAAATCCATTAGCGCAGTTCCTGTGCAGAGCGTTCAAAACGCCACGCCTCTTTGCGGAGCAATTCAGCCGCTTCTTTGCCTGACAATTCATTTTTCTGAATATGAATAGCCAGTGCTTCAAGGTGGATAGAAACAGAAAAATGCTGATCGGCACGCTCATCCATACGGGCCTGATTCAGTAATGGAAGAAAGCCTTCCGCATTAATATCTGTCTTTCTAGTTTCAATATTTTTCATCGTGATTTCCTTTTATCAGGCAATAGAATGCCTGGCGGGTTTACGCCTTTAATTGGGGTTTTTATTACAGTGGTAGAACTAAGTTTCTAGGGAATAAACTCACAACTGCTCGGAGCTTATTCATCGTCTTAATCAATTGTTCTTTCTCGTCAGTTGTCAGTTCATTAAAATTAAACTCATGGTGTTCCTTACTAATACCAGCTAAATAAAAAATTGCTGATAGCATCCGTATATTCTGATGATAATCACTGTCGATTCTGTCTCTCATATCATCAATAAAACGGCACATATCTTTTTCAGTGTTCGCGGGGAAGTGTTTACCTCTCAATATTGCGATGTGGTTAAGTCCGTCTGTTCTGGCTCCGACACTCAGCGGAACGGCGCGGGCGGCTTCGGTGTTAGCCATGACAGTTACGCCGCGATACCCATCAAGCGCGCAAACCAGCGGCGGCGCGTTGGCGCTGGCATATAAGGTTTTTTGCTCCACGGCGCAAAATACACTTGAGCTGGTGTTGGCTGAAAACGTTGGCCGTTCGGTAATTCCAGCCAACCTTTATTCGGCTGCGGTGCTGGGGATTGAACTTTTAATAAACGTGCAATGCTAATCATGCTGCACCTCTCATGCTATGCAATTTGTCGATATAAGAAATCGCCAACGCTAACGCATCAAATAAACCATAAGATTGACCTTCCCTGCTGATGCAATATCGTTTAATCGGATTTGTGATTGTTCTCGGATATTCAACAACTGAAAAGCCACGATATATACTGGTGTGCTTACTCAGGCGAATAACAGCAAATTCCTTTTTAGCCATAATTATTCACCTATAGTCCTAGCCACAATAACCATGCGTCGCGCTGTTCTTTCGGCCTATTCATAAAGGCATCGCGCATAGCGCGGTTGAACTCAGGGATATATACCCAATTTTCACCACGACGGGGATTTGGATTTTCAGGATTAACCCACGGAATAAGCGGCAGCTTACTGTTATCAACCATTCCCTTTACTGCCGCCTCAGATTTACCGATTAATTCGGCAAACTTCTGATACGGAACCGCATCGACCGGGTAGCGCACTTCATAAACACCGTCGCTCATTAGTAACACTCCTTTATTTTTGCTTTATTGAATATGTGCCGGGATTTTTAGCCACGCCCGGCGCGTGGTTTTGTGGTAGATTTCAAGTGCCAACAATCAACCAACCACACAAGGAAAAACAATGAGTATTGAGAATAAATTCAAATTTATTGAAACCTTTGATCTCTTCGAACCCGATTCAACGCATATTAATAATGCTTATGCGCTTCGCTTTTCCTATAAAGACGATAAGAATTCATTACCGCCTGCACACGAAATTCTGACAGCTTTAACTATTAATCAGATGAAAGGTTTAATAGCTGTTCTTCAATCCGCAATTGATGACGCTGAGAATGCTCAAGAATCTCACGACAACGGGCATTATCATTAATACAACCTAAGGTATTAATTAATCCGGTGGCGCAATGATTCACACCATTAGCGCTATTGTTATTTTCTTCGTTCAAAAATGAACAAGTAATAACACCACCACCATTTGCGAATTTTCTCCGAGTAACAACAAAGCCGGGGTTTGTTAACGCCTCAAAGTGATCTTCAATGGTGTTAGTTCCTTCAAGCCTCATTCACCCCCCTTACCGTGACACTCTCTTTCGATCATCAACCAATGCTAATCACTCGCGGAAATTATTATCCAAATACCCATTTCAATTGAATTCATGCCGGGATATTTCACCACGCCCGGCGCGTGGTTTGTGGTATTTTTAATAAGCCTCGAACGGTTCCAGCAAGAACAGAAGCTTAATACTCAACAACCACAAAGGAATACTTATGTCACAAAAAGAAAACCGCGCAGATCCTTGCGTCATCGCAACTAAATACGGCTATGTTGAAGGAGATAGCGGTCTTGCTTTTATTGCTTTTGGCTTTGATACCCCTGTAACAATTACCAATTCAGATCGTTTTTTTGTTGGCCTCGCTTTGGATGAAATTGAAGAGTTAGCCATTATTCTTCAGGATCACGTAAACAGAAACCGCCACAAATAGATCCGTCACATGGAACGGTGCCAATAGCGGTACCGTTTTTAAATTCCCCAGTCCAAATCAGATAACCGTGGTTTGAAGCAAAACCACACTGAATGCGGTCAACTTCTTTCACATTCGCTGCATAAACCTTGCGGAAGTTGTCAGTAACGTCGGCTCCGCTTGTTTTGTCTTTCTTCATCCGTTCCCCCTGTCGTGATACTCTCTTTTGATCACCAATCGCTTACATCAGCTTTCATTTGCTCTTGTTAGCGGTTGGTTTTTCACGCCTCGAAAGGTCATTACTTAATGACCGTGACGAGAATATAGTCACTAAGTCAGGACCATGTCAAATGAAAATTTCCCAAAAGCTGAAGGCAATTAGAAAGGCTGAAGGGCTAACCCAAGCTAAATTTTGCGAAATCAGTGGCATAGCGCTAGGGACGCTAAAAAACTATGAAGGGGGACACCAAGAGCCTGGTATCCAAGTCGTTTTGCAAGTGACTAACACCAGGCAGTTTGAAAAATACACCCTGTGGTTAATGACGGATAAAACAGCACCGGAAGCTGGGCAGATAGCACCGGCCCTCGCACACATTGGGCCAGACGAAACAAAATCTCACCAATCCAACCAAAATATTGGGTAAATATTTACATAAGTTACATCTTTGATATTGCGTATCAAGATGATGATTACATCGGAGAGTGTTCTTATGGCAATTAAGAAACTTGATGATGGTCGATATGAAGTGGACATTCGCCCGATAGGACGTAACGGAAAACGCATCAGGCGGCGGTTTGAGAAAAAGACAGAAGCGGTAGCCTTTGAACGCTATACGCTGTCCAGAACGGACAAAAAAGAGTGGCAACACGGTTATGGCGTTGAGCATCGCCAGCTCAGTGAACTGGTTGAATTGTGGTGGCTTTACTACGGCCAGAATTTGAAAAATGGCCTGATAGAAAGGCGTCACCTGAAACGGACAACGGCCCAAATGGATGACCCGGAAATTTGCAGGATAAACAAACGCTCAATCCTGGATTTTCGCACCCGGCGATTATACGACGGTATCAGTTCTTCAACGGTCAACCGAGACATCTACCGGCTTTCCGGCATGTTTTCGGCGCTGATAAAGTTGGAAATCTATACTGGTGAGAACCCATTAAGGGAATTGCCACCGTTGCCAGAAAAACAGCCCACAGTCACTTTCCTGACGGAATCGGAGATTGAGCGCTTGCTGGACACGATGGAAGGCGATTCTTATCGGTTGGCCGTTCTGTGCCTGAGTACGGGTGCAAGGTGGGGAGAAGCCAGCACATTACGGGCTGAATTGGTGATGCATAACCGGGTGACGTTTACTGAAACCAAAAACGGTAAAAACAGAACCATTCCGATATCGGAAGAGGTTTCACGGATCATCAAAACCTGCGAAACCGGAAAGCTGTTTAAAGTGGACTACCCGGCATTTTGCGAGCAAATCAAGGCTGTGAAGCCCGATATTCCGAAAGGCCAGGCATCACACATACTGCGGCACACATTCGCCAGCCATTTTGTGATGAACGGGGGAAATCTGGTGGCATTACAGCAGATTTTAGGGCATGCCAGCATTCAGCAAACCATGACTTACGCGCATCTTGCCCCGGACTATCTGCAAAACGCTATAACACTCAACCCATTACGGGGAAAAATAGAGGTTTAGGATCGTCCACATGTTGTCCACACTTGCGGAAAATGGCCCATTTTTGACCACTTTTTAACCGCTTACGATTGCTTGTGATTGCTTAACATCCGTTTGTTTTTAAAGGGTTTTACCGATAAAGCCCCAAAAAAAGCCCTCCATCAAGGAGGGCGAAAAGACAGGGATGGTGTCTATGGCAAGGAAAACAGGTACATCTTTTACACACTACTACTCTCGGCACTACTCACTACCAGGAAATAACTCATTACTGAAAACACTATTTAGACAAACTGAAATTCTGAGCATTCTGGTTCATCATCGACATTTGCTGCTGTATTTTCTGCATATACTGCTGATGTTCCTGATCCAGAGTCTCCTTCTGCTCGGGTGTCAGCAGGTTGTACATTTGGTTGCACACCCTGGCAATTTCTACGCGGCGCGCTACCTGCATATGAACCATTTTGCTCACTAACGCCTTGACAGCAGACGTATCAAAATTTTTCGCCACCACCAATCGGTGCATATCTTCCATATCGCCGACATCATAAGAAGGTGTGCCATGACGAACTTGCTGCATTAAATCACGCATTTGCTGACGCTGATGTTCCGTCAACGTCACACCATCAAACATGCTTTGCTGACTCTGGTCACATTTCATGGCAGATTCATCGTAATGCCAGTCACCCATTGGGAGACTTTCAGCGGCTGCCGTCACAATGATGCCGGACCCCAACATCAGCAACGAAGCAAGTGATAATGTGGCTACGCGTCGCATCAATGACTCCTCAATGTGGTGGTGGCTCAGCGAATTAATGGGTTCAGTCTAATCGCCTTGCTGCAAACATGCGTCAGACGGTGTAAAACTACGTAAAGTCATGGAATAGCGGCTATCTATGACGTATTTTGCCCATGGAGGTAGATAAATCATGAATAAAATCCTGTTGGTTGATGACGATAAAGAGCTAACGTCTTTGCTCAAAGAATTGCTCGAAATGGAAGGCTTTGACGTCGTTGTCGCCTACGATGGCGAACAGGCGTTAAGCGTCCTGGATGACACGATTGACCTGTTATTGCTGGATGTCATGATGCCGAAGAAAAACGGCATCGATACATTGAAAGAAGTTCGCCAGCGTTACCAAACTCCGGTGATCATGCTGACAGCCCGCGGCAGCGAGCTGGATCGTGTGCTGGGTCTGGAACTGGGTGCGGATGATTATTTGCCTAAACCGTTTAATGACCGTGAACTGGTTGCGCGCATCCGTGCCATCCTGCGCCGATCTAACTGGACGGATCAACAACATGCCGGTGAAACCAGTGCACCTACGTTGGAAGTGGATGGACTGCGGCTAAACCCTGGGCGACAGGAAGCCAGCTTTGATGATGTTGTGCTTGATCTGACAGGTACGGAGTTTACGCTGCTGTATCTGCTGGCCCAACGTCTCGGTCAGGTTGTTTCCCGCGAACATCTCAGCCAGGAAGTACTGGGTAAACGGCTGACACCGTTTGATCGCGCTATCGACATGCATATTTCCAATCTGCGACGCAAGTTGCCAGAACGTAAGGATGGGTTGCCCTGGTTTAAAACCCTGCGCGGGCGGGGTTATCTAATGGTTTCCACTGCATGATTAATAGTCTGACCGCCCGTATTTTTGCTATTTTCTGGCTGACACTGGCACTGGTGCTGGTGCTGGTGTTGATGTTGCCAAAGCTGGATTCACGGCAACTGACATCACTGCTCGAAAACGAACAGCGCCAGGGTCTGATACTGAAGCGGCATATTGAAGCCGAACTGGCTGCCGACCCGGCAAACGATCTGCTCTGGTGGCGACGCCTTTTCCGCGTCATCGAAAAATGGGCGCCTCCTGGGCAGCGCCTGCTGCTGGTCACGAGTGAAGGTCGCGTTATCGGCGTTCAGCGTAACGAAATGCAGATAGTGCGCAACTTCATCGGTCAGTCCGATAACCCGGAGTTTCCCAAAAAGAAAAAATATGGGCGCGTTGAGCTACTTGGTCCTTTTATTGTGCATGATGGCGATGATAATTACCTGTTATACATAATCCGCCCATCCAGTAGCCCGCAATCCGATTTTATCAACCTGCTGTTTGACCGCCCACTCCTGTTGTTGATCGTCACCATGCTCATCAGTTCACCACTGCTGCTGTGGCTGGCGTGGAGTCTGGCAAAACCGGCCCGTAAGCTGAAGAACGCGGCTGACGAAGTGGCTCGCGGCAATCTGCGTCAACATCCGGAACTGGAGTCAGGTCCACAGGAATTTCTGGCAACCGGTGCCAGCTTTAACCAGATGGTCAGTGCGTTGGAACGGATGGTCACCGTTCAACAACGGCTATTGTCCGATATCTCCCACGAATTACGTACACCGCTGACCCGTTTACAACTGGCCACGGCACTGCTTCGCCGCCGTCAGGGCGAAGGCAATGAACTCACCCGAATTGAAACGGAAACTCAACGACTGGACAGCATGATTAACGACCTGCTGTTGCTATCGCGTAATCAGCACAAGAACGAGCTATCACGGGAAGTGTTGGGTGCGGACGAACTGTGGGACGATGTATTGGCCAATGCCAGCTTTGAAGCCGAACAGATGGGGAAAACACTGGAGATCACTTCACCACCCGGTGCCTGGATGCTGTGCTGCAATCCATCGGCGCTCGACAGCGCATTAGAAAACGTAGTCCGTAATGCACTGCGTTATTCTCATCACCACATTGCTGTGGCGTTCTCTGCGGATCGCCTGGGTGTGACCATTGTCGTCGGGGATGACGGCCCTGGTGTCAGCCCAGACGATCGTGAACAGATTTTCCGTCCGTTCTATCGTACCGATGAAGCGCGTGACAGGGAGTCTGGCGGAACCGGTCTGGGCTTGGCGATTGTGGAAAATGCCATTTCGCAACATAACGGCTGGGTAAAAGCAGATGACAGCCCGTTAGGCGGCCTGCAACTCACTATCTGGTTACCGTTGTACCAGCGTTAGTTTCCTGTTTATGATACTCGGTGCTGGATGTTCAGCGCCCAGTATATCTCTGACGTCCATTCATTGAGTTTTTCTTTAGGTCGGGTAGAGTGTGTGCTCGACGCCGTTAGTTTTATATTCGGCGCTGACAACGGAGAAATTATCCCATTAGGCGCATGTCTTGCAGGGAGTTCCTGGCCTAATGAGATAGGTTCTTAAATGTCACCTGACACCTCACCACAGGAAAATGGGCATGAAAGGATTATTTGTACTGGCTGGCGTCGCCATTACCGTACTCAGCACTTATGCGTTCGGCTCCAGCGACGGCATCTGTGGCTTTTCAGATGCTGATTGCGGTATACCAGCACTGCCCTACCTTCTGCCTGATAACGATACCCGCACGAATCTGATGCTGCTGGAAAGCAGTCGCAATCATATTGACTTACCCATTCCCCAGCCAGTGCCGGATCAGGCCAGTTCTCGTATTGATCCGTTCACTGCTTATCGGGTAATGGGACTGGCGGCAACGGAAGACACCACGCAAGACGTCACGCCAAACAATGCGGCGGATGCCAATGCCTCCGCCGATGATGTGGTGGCGCAGGAGAACACGGTGCTACTGCAAAAAGCCGGACTGCTCCATCTTCCATCAGCTACACAGGAACAGCTGCGCGACCTGACACCAATGGAGATGGAAGGACGCTGGGTTTCTAATGATTTGACTGCGTTGGCGACTTTTTTCGATGTATTGCTAAATGATAAAGATCTGGATGACGCGCAGCGTATCTTGCTGGCACAAATCCGGATAGACATCATCTCGACCGACCATCCTTCCAAGGCGATAGCGACGGAACTGGTCAATCTGCCGGATAGTGGCCATGCGGGCGATCTCAAGCACTACCTCGATAGCGCCGCAGCGTTTTATGAAGGGAATCTTGATCAGGCGGGCAGCGGCTTCCAGCAACTGGTCAACGCCAGCCAGCCGTGGGTGGCGGAAACCGCTCGTTATATGCTGATACGCGTTGCCATTAATGACGCGATGAAAAACGCGCAGGACGAATACAACATGTTCGATGCGCGCAAGATGGATAAACAAGCCGGACAGACCGCCGTACAACGTATTAACGACTATCTGAAGCACTATCCGCACGGGAACTACGCAGACTCGGCTCGTGGATTGTATCGTCGTGCCTACTGGATCATTGGTGATATGCGTGAACTGGCAGAAAGTTATCAGAAAACGCTGGCATCGGTGAATAACGTCAGCGATTTACAGGAAGTCAGTAATGAAGTTGACAACAAATTGCTGGAAGACAGTCGATTTATTGCTTCGGCTGAAGTGCCCGTTCTGATGCTGGTGCAGGATATCAAACGCCTGCGTAGTGAGGATGGCTGGATGGGTCTTCCCGCGTTGAAGCAAGAAGAGATTAACCAGCAGCGGCCGTGGTTTGAAAAAGCGGGCATGCGGGATGAATACCGTTACCTGCAAGCTGCATTTCAATTTTACCAACAGAAGGATTATGCGGCAGTACTCAAAACCATCCCTATGACCACTCGCCAGGATCTGACCCACACTACGGCGTTCAGTTCGCAGGTTCTGCGTGGTTTGGCACTGGACCATCAGAAACAATGGAGCGCCGCCACCGCGCATTGGCGTCATCTTTTAACCCTGAAAACCAACTATACCCAACAACAGTTTCTGCAACTGGCGCTAGCGCAAACACTGGTCAACAGTGGCCACCCGGAGCTGGTGTTCACACCGGAAAGTCCGATAACTAACCTGCGTTTTCGCTCGGCAATACTGAAAATCAGCGCGAATGCCGACCTGCTGCGTAAACAGACCGGCCCCGAGCAAAGCCATGAAGAGCGGGCAATTGCGTTACATACCTTGTTAACCAAACAGTTAACACACGGTGATTACGCCGGTTATCTGAAAGACAGCGCATTGCTGAAATCTATTGCGCCGCTGAAAAGCACCGAAAACCAAAGCTGGAGTGAGGATGATCTGACAGTGTTTGACTGGGACGGCAGTGATACCGAAGATGGCTATCAATGCCCGACGTTGCAACAGACAGTCACCACGCTGAGCCAGAATCCGAATGATGCCCACGCCATTAACTGTCTGGGAGAATTTTTCCTGCGCACCGGAAATACAGTGGGATTCGATTGGGGAGAAGACAATATGCTCAGCGGCCTGACGGAAGCCGTAAGCCAGTTTACTGGTGATGAGCATAACCGCCTGGATGGTTACATGCAGGTCATCGCCTCTCCGAAAGCGCCACCGGAAGACAAGAGTTATGCGCTCTACCGCGCAATTTATTGCTACGCCCCCAGCGGCTATAACGACTGTGGATCACAGAACATCAGTAAGGCGACCCGCAGAGCCTGGTTCCAACAACTCAAAACCGAGTTTAAAGGCAGTCAATGGGCGATGCAGCTCAAATACTATTGGTGACGCGTATCGCCTTGCTGACCAGCCTTTTAGTGCTTAGTCCGGTGGTTTATAGCGCCGTTAACGCCGCTCACTATCATGCATTCTGGTTGTGGGCAGCTGTCCGGCCTCAGCCAGTGTTGCATCAGGCAGAGACACTTTATCTGCATCAGGGAGAGATCACCCGTCGTCAGGGCAAAACCGTCTTTCTGCGACAGGGAATTCCTGTCAGCAAGCTGCATATCAACCATTTGTGGCTCACCTATCGCGTCTCAACACTGAACATCAGTGAAAAGCAGCTACGCCGGATGTTAAAAATACGGGAGAAATGGCTCGCCAACGGTAATCAGGTTGCGGGTATTCAAATTGATTTCGACGCACGAAGCTATGAATTAGCACATTACGTAACCTTCCTGCAGACACTGCGGCGACAGTTGCCCACAACGTGCCGCCTGAGCGTTACCGGCCTGCTGGACTGGGCGAAAACCGGTGACATTAAGCAGCTTAACCGACTGAATCACGTCGTGGATGAACTAGTGGTACAAACCTATCAGGGGCGCCATACCATCAATAATTACCGTGATTATCTGCCCGCCCTGCTGGCACTAAAAGTTCCCTTTCGTATTGGGCTAATACAGCACGGACGGTGGGACGAGCGCTGGCAATATCGACTAGCCGCCTCACCTTTCTACCGCGGCGAAGCGGTATTTCTTATCAATCCGGTTCCTGCCCGACGGGTGCCGATCACCCATTGAGTCGATTTTCTGCGCACCAGAGAGAAGTATGGTTCACCACCCTTCTGGCAAGTATCGATATCACTAAAGACTAGCGCCGGCCACCAAATCCGTTTTGTCGCCAGGCTTCGTAGCTAATAATCGCCACCGAATTGGAAAGATTCAGGCTGCGACAGTCAGGCTCCATTGGAATGCGGATACGACATTCCGGTGCAAAACCGTTACGGATAGCATCCGGCAGTCCAGACGTTTCCGAACCGAACAGCAACACATCGCCGGGCTGATAATTGGGCTCGTCATATGGACGACTGCCTTTGGTGGTGCAGGCAAAAATACGGCATCCTTCCACCGCCTGTAGAAATTCCTGATAGTTTTTATGACGACTGACACTGGCCAGATCGTGATAATCCAGTCCGGCACGGCGTAATTTTTTTTCTTCAAAATCGAAACCGAACGGTTCAATCAAATGCAGGAAACAGCCATTATTGGCTGCCAGCCGGATGATATTGCCAGTATTGGGTGCAATTTGTGGCTCGTAGAGCGCAATATGAAACATGGGATGAGGTCAATCGCAAAGAAAATTTTGACGGCAGTATATATCATTCATATGGATCACCCCAAAACCGGGGGCTCACCGATGCCGGTGTCTATATCAGGACGATTCATTGATTGACGATTATACTTAAGATACGTTTACTAAAATGGACTATTGTTACCGAGGTCATATGAATAAAACACTTATCCCGGTCATACTACTAACTTCACTGCTACTGCCGCTGGCGGTACAGGCCGGTAATGCACAGGCGCCTTCAGCCCAGCAGAAAGAATTTGATAACGGCATTAGCAGCCAGAAAAAGCTGCTACAGAATATGCAACAGAATCAAAAGATACATCAACAGAGCCTGAACCAGGATATCAAGCAGCGCAGCCGTGAACAGCAACAGCAGTTGCAATTACAGCTCCAGCAACAACGACTACAGGCACAGAAACCGAATTCAAAATAACGCGGCAGAACTGGACATCACATCCGAACCCCCATCAAGGTCAGAATCAGCGGCGTAGTAACCGCCGCCAGCGCGGTAGACATCAGCAGGCTGGCGGCGATAGGACCACCCAGCACATTAAACTGACGTGACATCAGATAGATATTAACGCCTACCGCCATTGAGCCAAGTAGCACCACCACCCGGGTTTCCATCTCCGGCAGGCCAAGTGCCCGGGCCAACAGCCACACCACCAGCGGTTGTACCAACAATTTGATAATGCAGACAGCCATGCTGATCTGCCAGCCATCACGGACACGGTATTCCGCCAATCCCATTCCCAGCGCCACCAGCGACAGTGGTACCGCGATTTGCCCCAGCATGGCGATCGGCTTATCAATTGTGGATGGTAGCGACAACCCAGTGAGACTAAATAACGTGCCAGAAAGAATGCCAACAATCAGTGGGTTTTTCAGTACGCCAAGCGTGGTTTTGGTGAATCCCTGCATGGACAGCGTACCGTTGCGCGCCCACTCTACCGATATAGTGACCAACGTCCACAAAATCAGGCCATTAAACACCAGCACCAACGCTACTGACGGGATAGCTGCTGGCCCCAGCATCAGGGTAGCTATCGGCAAACCCAGCATCACGTTATTGGAAAAGATACCGCTTAGGGCAAATACAGAGCCGGATACACCATCCAGCCGGAATATCTTGTTGGCAATTAGCCGTCCCAGCACAAATACAATCATGCAACTGCCGAAAAAAGCGATCAGCAAACGAGCATCCACGGCCGGCCGTTTGGAGAAATCGCACATCATGCGAAACAGCATGGCAGGCAAGGCAACGGAGAATACAAATTTGCTGAGAGCGTCCGTGACCGTAGTAGACCATCTTCCGCAACGGATCAGGCCGTAACCCAGCATAATCAATACAAACAGAGGTAATGACAGGAAAATCTGGTGCCAGAGAGAAATGATAAACGTGGGCATTGCCCCTTCCTTAACGCTTATTTTTAACCGGCACTCAGTGCGCTAATCGGCAAGACAAGCAGAATTCAGCCGGCAGCAAAGTCTGCCCCAATCAAATCTATCCGGTCAGTACAGATACAGTCAACGCCCCATTGCAACAAGGTTCGTGCTCGCGCTGGCTGATTGACGGTATAAACCAGTATACGTAACCCGGCATCTTTCAGTAACGCCACTCGGGATTCATCCAGCAATTGATGATTCAGATGAATGGAGACACAGCCCAGGCGTTGCGTCAGGACTTGCCAGTCGTCGTTCCATTCATCCAGCAACAGGCCGCGAGGCAATCCCGGTACCGCTTGCTGCGCCGCCGCCAACGCCTCCACCGCAAAAGACGAGAGCAACGGTGCCACCGGATGGTCTCGCCACAATTGCTGGGCTGCCAGCGCGACCACCCGCCCGGTTTCAGCTTCACAGCCAGTGGTGGGTTTGATTTCGATATTTGCCGCCATACCATATTTTGCACAACGCTGTGCCACCTCAGAAAGCAGTGGCAGCGGCTCGCCCTTGAAATCCTGACTGTACCAACCACCGGCATCCAGCGTAACCAGCTTATCCCACGGCAACAAACCCGCCATACCCCAACCATTGCTGGTACGATCCAACGTGTCGTCATGTAGCAGGAAAACCTGCCCGTCCTGCGATAGCTTGGCGTCGAACTCAATCATCCGGTGACCGTGCCGGGCACCGACATCAATCGCCGCCAGCGTGTTTTCAGGTGCCAACGAACCGCCGCCACGGTGGGCGACGATAGCCGGGTAAGGCCAGTTATTTATCATGCTTCTATCCGTAATCCGCTTTGTGAATCAAATAAATGCCATGCTGTTTCCGGCAAATGCAGCCACAAGGTCGACCCCACGTCCGGGCAGTGTTCATGCGACAAACGCACAATAATATTTTGCCCCGCCCATTTACCGTGCGCCAGATTATCCGCGCCCAGCAACTCCAGTGTGTCGACGATCAGCGGAATGCCGCCCGCCGCTTGTGTAGAGAGCTGAATATGCTCCGGACGCACACCCAGCGTCAATGCACATCCCTGCCATTGTGGTTTCGGTATCGACAATGGAATGGCAAAATCGGGTGACAGGGCAAAACGGCTACCATCATCACTCATGTTTCCGGCCCATAGATTCATGGCCGGAGAACCGATAAAGCTGGCTACAAACAGGGACGCCGGGCGGCGGTAGATTTCCGCCGGTGCGCCAATCTGCTCGGCGACGCCTTTATTCATCACAATCACCCGCTGGGCCAGCGTCATCGCTTCCACTTGATCGTGAGTGACATACAGGCTGGTGGTTTTCAGTCGCCGGTGCAGTTGCTGCAACTCAAGACGCATCTGCACACGCAGCTTGGCATCCAGATTCGATAACGGTTCATCAAACAGGAACACCGACGGTTCCCGCACAATGGCACGTCCCATCGCCACACGTTGCCGCTGACCGCCAGACAGCTCACGCGGTTTACGCGTCAGCAAGGGCTGTAGTTCCAGAATACGGGCCGCTTCCTCTACTCGCTGGCGAATATGCCCTTTACCAAACCCGCGAATTTTCAGCCCGTAAGCCATATTATCGTAAACATTCATATGTGGATAAAGCGCGTAGTTCTGGAAAACCATCGCAATACCGCGATCTTTCGGCTCCCGATCGGTCACCCGTTCGTCACCGATATAGATATCGCCACTGGTGGTCTGTTCCAGCCCCGCCACCATCCGCAACAGTGTGGATTTCCCGCAGCCGGATGGCCCGACCATCACCACAAATTCACCGTCTGCCACATCCAGATCAATGGGCTGAATTACCTGTGTTTTGCCGTCGTAGGATTTGGTAACGGCCTGAAGTTTTAAACATGCCATAAAAAATATCCGGGGGAAAATACGTAACGCCGCGCAACAGCGGCCCTCTGATTAACGGGCAAGATAACCCGCCATAACGTTTTATTTCTCACTATCAACCAGGCCGCGCACGAACCAGCGTTGCATCAGCATCACAACCAACAACGGCGGCAACATGGTCAGCAACATTGCCGACATCACCTGATTCCACTCGGTTGGGCTATCACCGATGGCAATCATGCTCTGAATACCGGCCACCGCCGTACCCAGACGGGCATCACTTATAATCAGCAATGGCCATAGATACTGATTCCAGCCATAAATGAACGTGATGACAAACAGTGCCGCCAGATTGGTTTTGGATAATGGCAGCACCATGTCGAAGAAAAAGCGCATCGGGCCGGCGCCATCAATGCGCGCCGCTTCCAATAGTTCATTCGGTAAAGTCATGAAGAATTGCCGAAACAGAAATGTGGCAGTAGCAGACGCCATCAGCGGCAGAGTCAATCCGGTGTAACTGTTCATGATGTGGAGATGGGACATCACCTCAATCGTCGGAAAAATACGCACTTCCACTGGTAGCATCAGGGTGATAAAAATAAGCCAAAAGAATAGATTACGGAACGGAAAGCGGAAATAAACGATGGCAAAGGCGGAAAGCATCGACACGCTGATTTTCCCCAGCGTAATGGTCAGCGCCATGATAAAACTGTTAATCAGCATCCGCCCGAAAGGGGCGCTGTTATTGTCGCCGACACCATGTTGCCAGATGTAGCTCAGGTTTTCCCACAAATGGCCGCCGGGAATCAGCGTCATCGGCACCTGAAATACCTGATCATGATCCAGCGTCGCGGCGACAAACGCCACATACAGCGGAAACAACACCACCAGAATGGCAATAACCAGCATGATATGGCTGAAAATATCCAACCCGCGACGTTTTTCAATCATTGCGTTCCTGATCATTGATAATTCACCCTTCGTTCGACAAAGCGGAACTGAATCACGGTCAGAACAATAACCACAAACATCAGCACCACTGACTGCGCCGCCGAGCTGGAGAGATCGAGTCCGGCAAACCCTTCGCGGTAGATCTTGTAAATCAGCGTGGTGGTGGCCTGCACCGGCCCACCCTCCGTGGCGGCATCAATCACCGGGAAAGTATCAAAGAAGGCGTACACCAGGTTGACCACCAGCAGAAAGAAACTCACCGGCGAAATCAGCGGTAGTACCAGATTGAAAAAACGCCGGACTGGACCGGCACCGTCAATCGCCGCCGCTTCAATCAGGGAGCGGGGTATCGATTGCAAAGCAGCCAGAAAAAACAGGAAGTTATAGCTGATTTGTTTCCACACCGACGCCAGCACCACCAGAAACATCGCCTGGCCGCTATTCTGTGCGTGGTTCCAGTTATACCCAACCTGTTCCAGTGCATAAGTAATCAACCCCATTCCGGGATTGAACAAAAACATCCACAATACCGCTGCGACAGCTGGCGCCACAGCGTAAGGCAGCATCAGCAGCGTCTGGTAAAAACGGCTGAAACGGATGACATAGTCCACCAATGCCGCCAGAAACAACGAAATAATCAACCCGGAACCCGCCACCAGAGAACTGAATACCAGCGTGGTGTAAAACGCTCCCAGGTAATAGGTGTCGTGGAGCAGGTTGACGAAGTTAGCCAGCCCGACAAATTGGCTGGATAACCCGAACGGATCCACGTTTTGTACCGAATACCACAGTGCCTGCCCGGCAGGCCAGAGGAAAAAAACCACAGTGATCGCCATCTGCGGTAAAACCAGTGCATAGGGTAGCCAGCTGCGACCAAAAACAGGACGGGAAGAGGTCATGTACATCGTTCTCAGAAAGGGATGGCCGATTCCTTTCGGCCCGGAATACAATTTTACTTATTGGCTTGTTCAAAACGACGCAACAGCACATTGCCGCGCGCTACTGCGGAATCCAGCGCTTGTTGCGGGGTTTTCTTGCCAGTCCAGACGCTTTCCAGCTCTTCATCCATAACAGCACGAATCTGCGGCATGTTGCCCAGACGTATACCCTTGGTGAACGGCAACGGCGGCTTGTTCAGCATCTGACGAGTTGCAATATCTGCACCGGGGTTCTTATCATAAAAACCTTGCTGTTTGGTCAACTCATAAGCAGCAGTCGTAATCGGCAGATAACCGGTTTTCTGATGCCACTCGGCAGCAATTTTCGGCGATGTCAGGAACTGCAAGAACTCAGCGACACCTTTATAAGTCGCGGCATCTTTACCTTTCATCACCCACAGGCTGGCCCCACCGATGATGGCGTTTTGCGGTGCGCCTTTTACGTCCGCGTCATAAGGCATCATTGCTACGCCGAAGTTGAATTTGGCGTATTGGCGGATGTTGGCCAGTGAACCAGAAGAGGTGGTAAGCATGGCGCAATCACCGTTATAGAACTTCGGGGTCGCTTCATCTTTACGGCCGTAGTAGCTGAAATCACCTTTCTTAAGCATATTTTCCAACATCTGGATATGCCTGACCTGCACCGGCTTGTTGAATTCCAACACAGCATCCATACCATCAAAACCGTTGTTTTTAGTGGCGAAGGGCAAACCGTTCCAGGCGCTGAAGTTTTCAAGCTGAACCCAACCCTGCCAGCCGCTGGTATAACCGCACTTCATACCGGCAGCACGCAATTTGGCGGCGTCTGCGGCCAATTGCTGCCAGGTTTTGGGCGGCTGTTCTGGATTAAGACCGGCTTTTTTGAAGGCGTCTTTGTTGTAATACAGTACCGGTGTTGAGCTGTTAAATGGCTGCGACAGCAGGTGTCCGGTTTTGGAATCGGAGTAATAGCCGGATATCGAAGGAACAAACGCTTTCTCATCGGATGGGATGCCAGCCTGCTGGAACACCTGGTAGACAGGCTTGATCGCCTTGCTGGCCATCATGGTAGCCGTGCCCACTTCATAAACCTGTAGGATGGCAGGCGGATTACCACTGCGGAATGCGGCAATACCCGCCGCCAGATTTTGATCGTAGTTACCTTTGTAGACGGGTACGATTTTGACATCGCTATGGCTCTGGTTAAAGCGGTCCACCAGCGAATTCACGGTCTTGCCCAATTCACCGTCCATTGAGTGCCAGAAAGGGATCTCGGTTACCGCCAGTGCCTGAGTGCTAAGTGCCATTGTAATGGCTACACCGGCTACGGCTTTACGAATAGCGTGGTTAAACATGCCTGTCTCCTGGAATCATTGATTACGCCTGAGTAAAACGGCGTGTTTTATATTCGGGAGCTAACATGGCATGCCCAGATGACAGAAAAATAACCACTAAATGACAGGCAAATGACAGCTGCATACGATTGCATTCCGCCACTGTACGTTTGGCCTGTCAATCTGGTTATCATGTCGCCGTTATTCGCAAAATACGCATTCCCATCTTATGTAGCCTCGCTGTTTCGACTACCAACAACACGCTATTTTTTATTATGTGAGAAAGTGATCTTTTTATTATCAGAATGTTGCTTCCTCACAGGGCAACCCGCCCGCGTCTCATGCCGGTCAGTTAAACACCGAGATACACGGGCCGACCGCAGAGGTGCGGTGTCCCTCCGGGAACCTCATCCTGCATTTCCCCTAAAATCTGTCTATCGGCATAACAATGCCACATCACCGCGCCACCAGTACCTCAACGTCTATTTTCCTCAACGCTTCCTGTGCGGCAATGGGTAAACCATCGTCGGTAATAATGCTGTCAAATACCGTTAGTGGTGTCGCCAGATAGGTGGCGATACGACCGTATTTTGAGGTGTCGCTTAGTAAAATGCACTTGCTGCTGGCTGCCACTATCGCCCGTTTGACGGCGACTTTGTCTTCATTGGGCGTGGACAAGCCGCGCAGGCTCCAGGAAGAAGCCGAAACAAACGCGATATCAATAAACAGATTACGCAGTGCCTGCGCTGCCGCTTCTCCCACGCAGGAGCAGTTTTCCCGGCACAAGGTGCCGCCAGTATGGATCATACGACACTGGCTGGATTCAATTAAAAACCCGGCAATGACAAAATCGTTGGTGACAATCAGCAAATCGTCCCGTGCCGCCAGTTGCCGCGCCAGCGATAGCGTAGTAGTGCCTGCATCCAGATAAATACAGCTGTTGTGCGGGATCTGCTGCGCCGCCAGCCGGCCAATCGCGTCTTTCTGCTGGCTGAACATGACGGATTTATCCTGATGAGACGGTTCTGCCGCCAGCCGTTCCGGCGAACGCACACCACCGGACACACTGAGTAGTAGCCCATCCTGTTCCAGTTTTTGCACGTCTCGTCGTACCGTCATGTGCGATACGCCCAGCGTTTCCATCAGTTCGCTGATGCTGACCACGCCACGTTCAGTAATCAGTGACAAAATCTTTTGATGACGCTCTACCGGTATCACCACGCACTCCTGTTGGTTTTCGTGATAAATATTGTGATATCACTCATTATTCAGGGTGATAATTACCATAAATTCACGTGATAAGCCATGCAGCGATTAACATATTCAACACGGCCATAAATATAACCTGTTGATATAAAAAGATTAGTAACATTTATCACAAACATTGCTTTCACTGGAGCGTTTGATAATACCACCTGAATATTAATTTATGTGATGACAGTCACCATAATAACAGACAACTGCGCTTACATTTAACACAATAGAACAAATAATCACTAAACTTAACAGGCGACAGTCATGAATGAAACCTTAACGTATTCGGTAGCGGTCATCGGTCTGGGATCGATGGGATTTGGTGCAGCCACGTCCTGCATCAACGCCGGGCTCACTACCTATGGCATCGATATCAACCCGCAGACACTGGAGCGCTTGCGCCAGGAAGGTGCGGCACAAACCGCCACCCGTATCGACGACTTTGCCGACCAGTTGGACGCCGTAGTCCTGCTGGTCGTGAATGCCGCGCAGGTGAAAAGCATTCTGTTTGGTGAAGCGAGTGTCGCCGCCAAACTCAAGGCCGGTACGGCGGTCATGGTGTCATCCACCATTTCAGCCCAGGATGCCAAAGACATTGCCGCACAATTGGCAGAGCATCAGTTGTTGATGCTCGACGCCCCGGTATCTGGCGGCGCGGTCAAGGCCGCTGCCGGTGATATGACCGTCATGGCCTCCGGCAGCGACGATGTATTCAACAAACTGGAGCCGGTATTGAACGCGGTAGCGGGCAAGGTGTATCGCATCGGCAACGAAATTGGCCTCGGCGCCACCGTAAAAATCATTCATCAGTTACTGGCAGGTGTGCATATCGCCGCCGGAGCAGAAGCAATGGCGCTGGCAGCCCGGGCCGGTATCCCGCTGGACGTAATGTACGATGTGGTGACCCACGCGGCTGGCAACTCGTGGATGTTTGAAAACCGTATGCGTCACGTAGTGGACGGCGACTATACGCCAAAATCCGCCGTCGATATCTTCGTCAAGGATCTGGGATTGGTGACCGACACCGCCAAAGCGCTGCATTTCCCGCTGCCGCTGGCTTCCACCGCTTTCAATATGTTTACCGCCGCCAGCAACGCCGGATTTGGTAAGCAGGATGACAGTGCGGTGATCAAAGTCTTCAGCGGTATTACGCTGCCGGAAAAACGGGAGGACGCATGATCACTCTTGGCGTTATCGCAGACGATTTTACCGGTGCTACGGATATCGCCAGTTTTCTGGTGCAGAACGGCCTGTCGACCGTACAACTGAATGGCGTACCGGAAGCCGATTATCAGGTAACGGCGCAGGCAGTGGTCATTAGCCTGAAATCCCGCTCCTGTTCGGCTGAACAGGCGGTTGCCGACGCGCTGAAGGCGCTTGCCTGGCTACAGCGACAGGGTTGTCAGCAGTTCTATTTCAAATATTGCTCCACTTTCGACAGCACCGTCCACGGGAATATCGGGCCGGTGACCGATGCACTGCTGGACGCGTTGGGCGAATCCATGACGGTGATTTCCCCGGCGTTGCCGGTAAATGGTCGTACCGTGTATCAGGGTTATCTATTTGTGATGGAGCAGTTGCTGTCGGAATCCGGTATGCGTCACCACCCGGTCACCCCCATGACGGACAGTAACCTGCTGCGGCTGATGGAACAGCAAGCCAATGGACGCGCCGGGCTGGTGCCATACGCCGTCATGGACCAGGGGCCAGCGGCGGTAAAACAGCATTTGGCGCAACTTCGGGAACAGGGATGCCGCTACGCGGTACTGGATACCCTGAACGAACAGCATCTGTTGACACAGGGCGATGCGCTGCGGGAAATGAAACTGGTGACCGGCGGTTCCGGGCTGGCTATCGGTCTGGCGCGGGTGTGGGCCACATCAGCGCCACAATCAACCACTGCCACGCAAGCCGGATTACCACAACCGGGCGCTGGTATAGTGCTTTCCGGCTCCTGTTCAGTGATGACCAACCAACAGGTGGCGCGTTATTGCCAGCAGGCCGCCCATCAGGCCATCGATGTGGCCCGTTGCCTTGAAAGTGAGAGCGCACTGCAAACTTATGCCCATGAACTGGCTCGCTGGGCAGAGGAACACCGTAACGACGTGCTGGCACCGTTACTGTACGCCACCGCGGCACCGGAAGCATTGGCCACTATTCAACAACGTTTTGGGGCACAAGCCAGCAGTCATGCGGTAGAAACCCTGTTCGCCTGCGTGGCCAGCCAGCTACAGACGGCAGGATTCCGGCGTTTTATCATCGCTGGCGGCGAAACCTCCAGCAGGGTGGTGCAGACGTTGGGCATTCGCGCGTTCCACATCGGTCCGACTATTTCCCCTGGCGTTCCGTGGGTTAAATCCACCGACCATCCGTTATCACTGGCATTGAAATCCGGCAACTTTGGTGATGAAGACTTTTTTGCCCGAGCACAACAGGAGTTTGCCTTATGACAGGTCATCAGCCCACCCATGAGCAACTGGCGCGTGACGAAATGGTCAGGCTGGGTGCGTCATTTTTTCAGCGCGGTTATGCCACTGGCTCTGCGGGCAATCTTTCGCTGCTGCTGGATGATGGCACGCTACTCGCTACCCCGACGGGTTCCTGTCTGGGAGAATTGCAGGCAGAGCGACTTTCGAAGGTCAGGCTCGATGGGGAGTGGCTTTCCGGCGATAAACCCTCTAAAGAGGTGAGTTTCCATCGGGCGTTGTATCTCAATAATCCGGCCTGCCGTGCCGTGGTACATCTGCACAGCGCCTATTTAACTGCGCTCTCCTGTCTGGAAGGATTAAATACACAGGATGCCATCCGGCCCTTTACGCCATATGTAGTGATGCGGGTCGGTCAGGTGCCAGTGGTGCCTTATTACCGTCCGGGAGATGCCCGTCTGGGTGAAGATCTGGCCGCACTCGCACCACACTATAGCGCCTTTCTGCTGGCTAATCATGGTCCGGTGGTCACTGGCAAGGATTTGCGGGCCGCCGCAGACAATATGGAAGAGCTGGAAGAAACCGCCAAACTGATTTTCATTCTTGGCGACCGACGTATTCGCTACTTAACTGGCGAAGAAATTGCTGAATTACGGAGTTAATCATGCCGAAATTTGCTGCAAACCTTTCGACCCTGTTTACCGAACTGCCCTTTCTGGAGCGTTTTCAGGCTGCCGCTGAGGCGGGTTTCAACGGCGTTGAATTTTTATTCCCTTATGAATATCCAGCCGAGGTACTGGCTGAGAAATTACAGCATTACGGGCTTCAGCAGGTATTATTTAATACCTCGCCAGGTAATATCGCGGCGGGTGAATGGGGAGTCACCGCTTTGCCGGAACGAGTAGAGGATGCGCACCAGGATATTGATCGCGCGTTGGAATATGCCATCGCCCTGAATTGTCCCTCCGTACATATTATGGCGAGTATTATTCCAGAAGGTGCGGATATATCTCTTTATCAGCGCACCTATATTGAGAATATTCGCTACGCGGCCGATAAGTTTGCCCCGCACAATATTAGCATCATGCTGGAAGCGCTAAACCCGGGTCTGAAACCCCGTTATCTATTGGCCAGCCAATATCAAACACTGGAGATGGTAAACCGGATTGATCGCGACAATGTCTGGGTGCAGTTGGATCTCTATCACGCCCAAATTGTTGACGGTAATCTGACACAGATTATGCGGGAAATGCAGGGTCGTTACGGTCATGTTCAGATTGCCGCCGTACCGGGACGTCATGAACCTGATGAAGGAGAAATAAATTACCCATTCTTATTTGAAGAACTGGATCGTCTCGGTTATTCCGGCTGGGTAGGTTGTGAATATAATCCACGAGGGAATACAAAAGAGGGATTAGGCTGGATTAAACCCTGGCAATAAATATATCGACATTTTTCACGTTACAATTGTATTGTCGCTTTCCTGTAACGTGACATTTATTGGATATGTTCATTATTATAAAAATGAAATTCAGGGGGAATTATCATCGCTGACCATGACTCTATGAACGTCTTTTTATCTTAAAAAAATAAAAAATACTTCCTGCTATTACCTGCAATAACAGGAAAAACATCAACGCATAAATATTATTTAATTGAGGGTCAGAATTATGTCAACCTCAGCATTACTCTGCATCGCAATACTGGGCGTATTATTACTGCTCTTGTTAGTAATAAAAATAAAAATACAGCCTTTTGTGGCGCTATTAATAGTCAGCTTACTGGTAGGACTGTCTACCGGCATTCCCACCAGCGAAATCATGAAAGTTATGACCAGCGGGATGGGGGGCGTGCTAGGGTCAGTCACCATGATCATCGGTCTGGGCGCCATGCTGGGCAGGATGATTGAGGTTTCCGGCGGTGCCGAATCCCTGGCAAAGCGTTTTACTCAACTATTGGGAACACACCGGATTATTGCCGCACTAACCATCGCAGCATTTATTCTCGGTATCCCGGTGTTCTTCGATGTCGGTTTTATTATTCTGGCCCCGATTATTTATGGTTTTGCCAAGGTCGCCAAAGTATCACCACTGAAATTCGGTTTACCGATGGCGGGTGTCATGCTGACCGTCCATGTGGCGATGCCGCCTCATCCTGGCCCGGTTGCCGCAGCAGGGTTGCTGAATGCGGATATTGGCTGGCTGACCATGCTGGGCATAGCCGTTGCCATCCCGGTCGGTGTCATCGGTTTTTGGATGTCGACGTTCATTAACCGCCGCAACTACGCCCTCTCCATTGACGTTTTGGAACAGTTGCAGTTAGCCAAACCGGAAGACAGCACGACACCGCTGAATACCCGCGCACCGTCCGCCGGGCTGGTCACCGCCTTGATTGTGATACCGATCGCCATCATCATGCTGGGTACGGTCTCTGCCACGATTCTACCGGCAGGGCATCCCATCCGTAATCTGTCCACACTGGTTGGCGCGCCGGCGGTGGCACTGCTTGTCGCGCTAACACTGGCATTTTTCTTTATTGCCCGTCGTCAGGGATGGACGCTGGAAAAAACCGGGATGGTGATGGGTGATGCAATGCCAGCGGCAGCCGTTGTGATTATGGTCACCGGCGCTGGCGGGGTATTTGGTAAAGTACTGGTGGAATCGGGTGTCGGTAAGGCACTGGCTGAGACCCTAACCAGTATCCATCTGCCACTGATACCGGCCGCGTTTATTCTCTCCCTGGCACTGCGAGCCTCTCAGGGTTCAGCTACCGTTGCCATTCTCACCACCTGTGGATTGTTAACCCAGGCAGTCAGTGGTTTAAACCAGATCCAATTGGTGCTGGTCACGCTGTCGGCCTGTTTTGGCGGCCTGGGATTATCACATGTAAACGATTCCGGATTCTGGATTGTCACCAAATATCTTGGATTGTCCGTCTCTGATGGGCTGAAAACCTGGACGCTACTCACCACAGTACTTTCTCTGTCAGGATTTTTTATCATCTGGGGTTTATGGCTGGTAATCTGATATTTTATTCCTGCATCTGAGAATCCTGTCACAGATGCAGGTATTTCTATGTGGCGATCGCCAACATTACAATCGACAAATCACGCTCACTTCCTTATTCTTATTATTAAATAATAGTTATTACCAAAGGAAATAGATGACTTGGTTTTTATTGTTATTATCAGTCAATTATGTATTTCCATTACACCCATCATTTTGCAAGTTGCACGGGCGTTGTCTGCCTTTCGTTACTCGGTTGACGCCTTCTTATATCTTGAAATTCATTGGGTATATAAACATTATACCAAAATAATTCGAGTTGCAGGAAGGCGGCAAGAGAGTGAATCCCGATGAGCTTACTCAGATAAGTGATTCGGGTGAACGAACGCAGCCAACACACCTGTAACTTGAAGTATGACGGGTATAGCTGAACATATAATATGAATCATTATTTATGATCCAATAATAAAATACCAAAACAAAAGGCACTAACAAAAATTAATACACGATTTGTGAAAGAGAGGCCAAATTAAGCAAAATTATACACTGAAGTACCGTTTTCTTCTAAACGGAGCGATAAAAAACTCATGGAAATTAAGAAAAGTAAGGATATCTATGGACGTTTTAAAAAAGATGAAACTTGGCGCCATGCTGATTACCGGCTTCGCACTGGTAATTATCATTGGCCTGCTGGTCGCTATTTTTGGTCGCTCACAATTGGTTGCCCTGAGTAACGATATTCAATATCTCGCTGAAGAGCGTCTGACCGATCTGATACTGATACAGGAAACAAAAGCTGGCTTCGATATCAATGCCCGGCTGATACGCAATATCGGGCTCAGCACCGATCCACAACGAATACAGCAAGAAAAGCAGTTAATCGATAAACAAATCGCGCGTAACACAGCACTCCTCAAACAGCTGAATGAACGACTGGATACACCAGAAACCCGTGCTTCGCTGGATCAGATGACCAAGGCACGTCCGGCGTACCTGAAAGCTTTCCTGCAAGCACTTGAACTCAGTATGTCCCAACAACCCGAGTTGCGGGAACAGGCACGAGCAATCATGCTGAACGAAATGCAGACCGCCCAGGATGGTGTGTTCAAGGCACTGGATGGCATGGTTGACGCACAAAAAAACATGACCCTGTCCATGGCAACTAATGCCATGCACGAAGCAAAATCCGACGGTAACTTCATGCTGATACTGGCCATTATTTCCTCCGTACTTGGCATATTGGTCACTGGACTAATTAATCACATCATTAAAAGGCAGCTGGGTGGTGAACCGATCTATGCCGCGCAGATAGCTCGACAGGTTGCGCAAGGTGACTTATCCGTTACGATTTCTCTCCGCCCTGGGGACACTACCAGTGTGCTGGCGGCAATGAATGAAATGCAAAAAGGTTTGAGTAACGTTGTCGATCAGGTTCGCCAGAGCAGCGAATCTATCGCTACGGGGTCCAACCAGATTGCCGCTGGCAGCACCGATCTCAGCCAACGGACGGAAGAACAAGCCGCTAGCTTGCAACAAACCGCGGCTTCAATGGAAGAGATGAGTCAGACTATCCGCCAAAATGCAGATACCGTTCGCTCGGCCACCACGCTGGCTAATTCAGCCAGCGAAACGGCGGCCAAGAGTGGAGAAGCCGTCGGTAATATTATTCGCACAATGGAGGATATATCCGGCAGCTCCCGCAAGATAGGCGACATTATCGGCGTCATTGATGGCATTGCCTTCCAGACCAACATTCTAGCGCTCAATGCGGCGGTAGAAGCTGCCCGGGCTGGCGAGCAGGGGCGTGGCTTCGCCGTCGTGGCGGGTGAAGTGCGTTCACTGGCACAACGCTCGGCTTCCGCAGCTAAAGAAATTAAAGAGCTCATCAGCGAGAGCGTGCGAAAAGTGGAAACCGGCTCAAATCTGGTCGGGAAAGCGGGAACCACTATTGATGAACTGGTGCGCCAGGCACGTCATGTGGCCGATCTGATTAACGAGATTGGCACCACTACTCATGAACAGGAAGCGGGTATTTCACAGATTAATGACGCCATTAACCAGCTCGATCAGGTTACGCAGCAAAATGCGTCGCTGGTGGAAGAATCAACCAGTGCGGCAGACAGCCTGAACGACCAGGCATCACAGCTGGTAGATCTGATGAAAATATTTATTATTGCCGGGGCTCAACACCACACGCCTCGGGAAAAAGTGCAACCCAAACCCAGACTGGCATTGGCCAACGGCGCCAACAAAGACTGGGAAAGTTTTTAATCACCCTGCGGTGTGAAAGATCTGATATCTGATGGAGCATTCCCGCCAAGGCGGGAATCTACCTGATAGTCAAGGCGTTAACATTAAGAGAGGTCCCCGCTTTCTTTCACGAAGATGGCCGGAGTAGTCAAGCTTACAGCGTCCGCCGCAGGCGAGTAACAGCGTCGTACATCTGTTCTTCCGTCGCGGTAGCAAAGGATAAACGCAGCGTTGAATAATCAGGTTTTTCTGCGAAGAAAAACTCACCAGGCACAAATACCACGCCTTGTTCCAACGTTTTTTGCAGCCAGTCGGTGGTATTAAATTCCTGACGAAACCTGGCCCACAGGAACATGCCGCCTTTCGGCTGGTTAAAGGTAATCACCCCACCCAGCTCCTTCTCCATCAGCGATGACAGCAGTTCACTCTTCACTTTATATGCCTGACGGATTTTTTCGATCTGTGCCGGCAGGCGGTTCAAGCCCAGATAGTATTCGGCAATAGTCTGAGACAATGAGCTGGCATGCAGATCCGCTGCCTGTTTGATAATCGCCACCTTATGCAGCAACCATTCCGGCAGAATGGCCCATCCAAGGCGCAGGCCGGGTGCCAGTATTTTGGAAAATGACGAGGTATAAATCACCCGATCAGCATATCCGGCCTCTTTCGCCAGTTGATATAGCGTGGCATGACGTTCATCGGTAAAACGCAACTCGCCATACGGGTCGTCTTCCACGATGATGAAATCATAGCGTGCGGCCAGTTCTACCAACTGCTTACGGCGTGCCGCGCTCAACGTCGCGCCGCTGGGGTTGCCAAAGTTCGGCACCAGATAAACGCCTTTGATACGTTGTGTTTCCAGCAGTGTCGCCAGTTCATCCACCACCATGCCATTCTCATCCGATGACACCGACATGATTCGCGCTTCTGCCAGTTCCAGTGTCTGCAACGCCGCCAAATAGGTAGGGCGCTCGACCACAACGATATCCTGTGGATTTACTGTCGCACGCATCACCAGATCCAGCGCTTGCTGGGAACCCGCTGTAACCACAATTTCGTCGGCGCGGGTTTTGACCCCACGCAGTGCGCACAACGCCACAATCCGTTCGCGCAGCAAGGGGCTCCCTTCCGTTAAACCATACTGGAATGCCGACTTGGGCTGTTCGGTAATAGCTAATTGCGTGGCCTGATTCAGTCCCTCAAAATCAAACAATGCATCAGAAGGTATCCCTCCAGCCAACGAAATGACCCGGTCCATTTTGCTGTGCTTCAGCAACTCACGGATCGCGGAGCTTTTCAGGCGAGCCATGCGCTGCGCCAATAACGCTTCAATTGACATCTTGACTCTCACTTATGTATGGAAAGAAAGTGATCACACCATGGGTCGGTTTTATCGGCCTGCAACAGCGTTGACCATTTCTCTCGAAAATTGCTAACCGCCCAGATAGGCAGAACGTACAGCCTCATTGGCAAGCAACGCAGCTCCGGTATCTTCCAGCACAACACGGCCGTTCTCCAACACATAGCCACGATCCGCCAGACGCAAGGCCTGATTGGCATTCTGTTCCACCAGAAATATGGTCATACCTTCTTCACGCAATTGCTGGATAGTATCGAAAATCTGCAAGATGATAATCGGTGCCAGCCCCAGTGAAGGCTCATCCAGCAACAGCAAACGCGGTTGACTCATCAAAGCACGACCAATAGCCAGCATCTGCTGTTCCCCGCCAGACATAGTGCCCGAACGCTGGGCACGACGTTCATACAATCGCGGGAACAGATCATAAACCCGTTCAATTCGTTGTTGATACTGTTCGCGGTCGGCAAAAAAACCGCCCATCGCCAGATTCTCTTCCACCGTCATGCGGGAGAACACTCGGCGACCTTCTGGCACGATAGCAATGGCTTCACGCATGATATGCGCTGTTTGCCAGTCAGTAATATCCTTACCGTCGAAAATTACCCTTCCTTCCGTCGCCCGCGGTTCACCACACAACGTCCCCAGCAATGTGGTTTTACCCGCACCATTGGCACCGATAAGCGTGACGATTTCACCCTGGTTAATATGCAGGCTCACCTGATGCAGCGCCTGAATTTTGCCGTAGTGCGCCGAAACCTGATTCAATGACAACATAACCTTATCCTTCACCCAGATATGCTCGAATAACATCCGGGTTATTACGAATCTCTGCCGGCGTGCCCTGTGCCAGCGGCGTTCCCTGATTGACCACATAAATTCGATCGGAAATCCCCATCACCAGCTTCATATCATGCTCAATCAGCAGTACCGAAACCTGATGGTTATTGCGAAGATCGACAATCAAATCATTCAGTTCTTCCGTCTCTCTCGGATTTAGACCTGCTGCGGGCTCATCCAGCATCAATAGTTCAGGACGTGTCACCATGCAACGGGCAATCTCCAGCCGCCGCTGCTGACCGTAAGCCAGATTCCCCGCTTGACGGTTCGCCACATCCAACAAACCGACCCGTTCCAGCCACACCTCGGCACGGTTTTGTGCATCCGTTTCTGCGCGACGAAATGCAGGTGTTTTCAACAAACCGGCAAACACACCGCTTTTCAGGTGCTGATGCTGTGCCACCAACAGGTTCTCAATTACGGTCATTTCACGAAACAGACGCACATGCTGGAAAGTACGCACCACACCCATGCGGGCAATCTGCTGGCCGGGTATTCCTTCCAGATGCTGATCACGCAAGATGATGGTGCCACCAGAAGGACGATAAAAACCGGTCAGACAGTTAAATACCGTGGTTTTACCAGCACCGTTCGGACCAATCAGTGAAACGATCTCCCCGTTATACAGATCCAGTTCCACATTGTTCACCGCCAGCAGGCCGCCGAAGCGCATCATCAAGCCTTTAACCGACAATAATGGCTGCGTACTCATGCCTGACCTTCCTTCTTCTGCACCTTTAGCTTCATCTGCGGACGCTTCATCGGTAACAACCCCTGCGGACGCCAAATCATCATTAACACCATCAGCGCCCCCAGCAGCAACATGCTGTACTCATTGAGATCACGCATCAGTTCACGGGAAACCACCAGCAGAACGGCAGCCAGAATGACAGCAAACTGCGATCCCATACCACCCAGTACCACGATAGCCAACACAAAGGCGGATTCCGCAAACGTAAAGGATTCCGGGCTGACGAATCCCTGACGGGCAGCGAACAGCGTACCGGCAAAGCCAGCAAATGCTGCACTGATGGTAAAGGCAGTCAGTTTGATTTTGGTCGGGCTGAGCCCCAGAGAACGGCAGGCGATCTCGTCTTCGCGCAGGGCTTCCCAGGCACGACCCAACGGCATACGCAGCAGACGATTGATCACGAACAACGTCAGTATTACCAGCAGCAGCGCCACCAGATACAGGAAAACGATGCGATCATCGGGGTTATAAGTCAGACCGAAGAAGTGATGGAATGTATCCCAGCCACCACCACGCGGGGTGCGGCTGAATTCCAGCCCGAAGAGCGTCGGTTTGGGAATCTGACTGATACCGTTCGGCCCACCAGTGAACCCGGTATTGTTCAACAACAGGATGCGAACAATCTCACCAAAACCGAGCGTGACAATCGCCAGATAATCACCACGCAGTCGCAATACCGGGAAACCCAGCATAAAACCAGACAACGCAGCGGTAATCCCTGCCAGCGGCAGACTCTGCCAGAATCCCAGCCCGTAGTAATGACTCAACAGCGCGTAGGTATAGGCGCCGATGGCATAAAATCCGCCATATCCCAACACCAACAAACCGGAAAGCCCCACTACCACGTTCAGACCCAGTCCCAGCATGACATAAATCAGTGTCAGGGTGGCGATATCTACCGTACCGCGTGATACCAGAAACGGCCAGGCAATCGCGGCGACAATCAGTACCAGCGCCAGCAATTTCTGCCGTGGCGTACTACCATCAAAGCTCGGTAACACCCATGCCGGGCCGGAGAATTTCTTCATCCCTTGCGACAACGCTGGACGCAATAGCTGAAAAACAAAGACGATCGCGCAACCGGCCCCAATCCAGTACCAACGTACCGCTTTGGCACCATGTACCACCAGTTTCGTGCCGTCGAGACTCAGTTGCATTCCCATCAGGAACGTGGCCATCACCAGCAGTACCAATGCCGATATGATGGCATTAATCACATTGCGCTGCTTCATACCTTCTCAACCTCCGGACGCCCCAAAATACCGGTGGGCATCACTAACAGCACGACAATCAATAACGCAAATGACACTACATCCTTGTATTCCGTACTCAGATAGGCGGAAGTCAACGCCTCCGCAATACCCAGGGTTAACCCGCCGATCATCGCCCCAGGGATACTACCGATCCCGCCTAACACGGCAGCAGTAAAGGCTTTCATCCCGGCCATAAAACCAATATACGGATTAATCACGCCATAAAACTGACCCAGCAATACACCGGCGACCGCCGCCATGGCAGCACCGATAACGAAGGTCAGGGAGATGACACGATCCGCGCTGATACCCAGCAGACTGGCCATTTTCAGGTCTTCTGCACAAGCGCGGCAAGCACGGCCCATGCGGGAATAACGGATAAATAGCGTCAGCGCCAGCATCGCCAGAAAAGTCACCACCCAGATGATCAACTGCATGGTGCTGATGGTAGCGGCAAAACCGTTGCTTTCACCCAGCGTCCATTGCCCTTTCACCAGATTGGGTAACGCCACATCACGCGAGCCCTGGGTCAGACTGACATAGTTCTGTAGAAATATAGACATCCCGATGGCAGAGATAAGTGCAATCAAACGCTTGGAGTTACGCACCGGTTTATAGGCGACGCGTTCAATGCTCCAGCCATAGGCGCTTGAAATAACCACCGATGCAATGAAGGCTACGCCGATCAACAACCAGCCGGTATCAATGCCCATCATCATCAATGCGGCAATCACAATAAAGGAGACATAGCTACCGATCATATAAACTTCACCGTGGGCGAAGTTAATCATACCGATAATGCCGTAAACCATGGTGTAACCAATGGCAATCAGCGCGTAGGTACTGCCCAACGTCAGGCCGTTGAACATTTGCTGAAGGAAATAGAGGAACTGCTCGGACATACCTTAACCTTAGATATTGCCCCCACGCCTTTTAGCCGCGGGGGCATCGGTATTCAGGAGTAATACAGATTTGGCCAATTACTTCACGATGGAAGAAGTACCGTCTGCGTGCCACTTAAATACACCAAATTCAAACCCTTTCAGGTCACCTTTTGCATCCCAGCTTAATGTACCCATTACGGTATCAACCGGTTTCGCTTTCAGGTCGGCAACCAGTTTTTCCGGTTCCATGCTACCGCTGCGCTTCATAGCGGTAGTTAGTGATTGAATAGCGGCATAGGTCGTCCAGACAAACGGGCCGGTCGGATCCAGTTTTTTGGCTTTCAGCTCGTCGACAATCGGCTGGTTGGCAGGAACCTGATCATAGCGTTTCGGCAAGGTTACCAGCATACCTTCAGAGGCTGCACCCGCAATGTTGGACAAAGAAGAGTTACCAACACCTTCAGGACCCATAAATTGAGCGGTTAACCCTGCTTGACGGGACTGACGCAGGATCTGCCCCATCTCCGGGTAGTAGCCACCAAAATAAACGAAATCAACATCGTCTTTTTTCAGGCGCGCCACTAATGAGGAAAAATCTTTATCCCCCGCCGTTATCCCTTCAAACAACACTATATTGGCATTGGCTTTTTTCAGATTTTCCTGCACCGAACGGGCCAAACCTTCGCCATATTGTTGTTTGTCATGAATCACCGCGATTCTCTTCGGCTTCACGGTTTCCATGATATATTTCGCCGCCGTCGGCCCCTGATCGGAATCCAGACCGGTGGTACGCATGATCATTTTATAACCACGGGTGGTCAGATCCGCATTGGTGGCAGCGGGCGTGATCATGAGCACGCCCTCATCTTCATAAATATCAGAAGCTGGCTGTGTCGAAGAAGAGCACAAGTGACCGATAACATAGCGAATGCCATCGTTAATCACCTTGTTTGCTACCGCTACGGCCTGTTTCGGGTCACAGGCATCGTCATATTCGACGCCAACCAGTTTGTTGCCATTAACACCGCCTTTGGCGTTGATGTCAGCAATCGCCTGTCGGGCGCCAATAAACTCCATATCACCGTATTGTGCTACCGGGCCAGACATGGCGCCGACTACCGCAATCTTGATATCGGCGGCATTAACCGCGTGACTCATGGCAAACGCCATACACCCCATCAGCAATACTTTACCTGTATTTAATTTCATCCGTTTTTACCCCGTCGGTCATTTTTGGATATTGCTATAATCATTAACGATAATCGTGATTATCTACGCTTTCTTTATAAGTAATAACGAGTTAGGCTAAGTATTAGCAATAGTTTATAATAAGGCTTTATTTTTCATACCATTAAACAGGAATTTTATGCTGTAAAGCAACTCATGCTAACAGAAATAAGCGATACGAACAGGATAAAATACCAGCCTTAAAATCCAACTTTTATTTTATACATGGTTGGTTATGCTGGTTTATGCATCATATATCGATCCATTACTCGAAAAATAAGCAACAAAAAAAACATTTCCCCTGTTAACCGTACAGAAAAAGTTACACAACTTTTTTGATACAGGCTCACTACAATATTTTCATGAATTAACTGGAGCATCATCAAATGAAATTAACGGTTGAATGCCTGACGACACTTAGCGAACAGGACAGACTTGATCTCGCCAAAATTTGGCCACATCAGAATTTTGAACTACTGGAAAAAGAGTTGAGTGAGGACCGTAAATTGTTTGTCTCCCGTTTTAATGGCCATTTGCTGGCAGGCGTATTCGTTGAGATAGAAGGGAAATATGCCGAACTGACTGATTTGAAAGTACGGGATTCAACTCGACGTCATGGCGTAGGGAAATATATGATCGAAGAAGTACTACGCGCACTGCCGCAGATAAAGGAGTGGTGGCTAGATGCGGCCGACCACGCGATGGTCAGCGAAGAAGTCATGGACAAGTTCATGCAGTCCTGCGGTTTCTATCCGGTATCAGGCGGGTGGGAATATACGGTTCAGAAATAGGTGTGGTGATGGTGATAACAACATAAAACGACCGGACACTCCCGGTCGTTTTGACTTGCCTTTCGCGCTGTAACTACGCTTCTATCGCAGTACGCAGCTTTTTCATGGCATTCTTTTCCAATTGACGAACACGCTCAGCAGAAACACCATAATGATCGGCTAACTCCTGCAACGTGGACTTGTTGTCATCGTCCAGCCAGCGGGCGCGGATGATATGCTGACTACGTTCATCCAACCCTTCCAGGGCAAAGCTCAATTTGTCGGCCGCATGACTTTCCCAGTTATCTTCCTCGATGCCGTCAGCAAAGTCAGAGGATTTATCCTGTAGATAAAGCATCGGCGCCATAGCATGGCCCGGTTGTGCATCATCATCCGGCGTCGGATCAAAAGTCATATCCTGCGCTGACATGCGGGATTCCATTTCAAGGACATCTTTGCTGGACACGCCCAGCTCACGCGCTACCAGTTCAACTTCATCCGCACTGAACCAGCCGAGGCGCTGTTTAGTCTTACGCAGATTAAAGAACAGCTTACGCTGTGCTTTAGTGGTCGCAACTTTGACGATACGCCAATTACGCAACACATATTCGTGGATTTCCGCCTTGATCCAATGTACCGCAAAGGAAACCAGACGAACGCCCACATCAGGATTAAAACGACGCACCGCCTTCATCAGACCGATGTTGCCTTCCTGGATCAAGTCCGCTTGCGGCAAGCCATAACCAGAATAATTACGGGCGACATGAATAACAAAGCGCAGGTGTGGCAGGATAAGCTGCTTGGCAGCCTCCAGATCTCCCTGGTAATGCAGCCGTTCAGCCAGCGCCCGCTCTTCCTCTGCCGTCAGCATCGGATAGGCATTGGCGGCACGAATGTACCCTTCCAGACTGCCCTGGGGAACTAAAGTGAAAGTTTGCATATCTTTGGTCATTCAATCCCTCTCATAAAATCGTTCATGCAGTAATGAATCATTAAGCATCATACCCATCGTTACTCTGTAGTGCTTTTGTGCTGCAAATGGCACCGACGACAAAATCCGGCTCACGTATGATTAAGAGTGGTGATTTACACTATAAGTTCCTACATTTTTATCCATCTTGTTTTACATATCAAGATGGAAAATCCGCAATGTGTAAACACAAAACAAGCGAAATAACGCGCTGAAAAGCACCGTAGCAACACGCTACTTCTGCTGTACGCCTGTGTACCACCAAAGCAGAGTATATCAAAAAAAGCTTATTCCGGTGTAAAACGGCGTAAATGTTGTACTGTAGCCAACCAGGCAGCCAACCAGCCGATGATGGCGGCGATCAGAATCAGCAACACGGCTTCATCCCAGCCTAACCCTTGCACCGTGAACGTTGTACCGAATACCGATGCGACCTGTTTGACGCCAACGGCCAGTTTCCAGACCAATGCCTGCGACAAGATCAATGAGAACACCGCACCACAAAACCCCAGTAGCGCCCCACCGTTCAAGAACGGTCGCAAAATGAAACCATCTGTGGCGCCAATCAGCTTCATGACGTTAATCGTATCACGACGGCTGAAGATGCTCAGACGTACGCTGTTGCCAATTACCAGGAATACCGCTACCACCATCAGGATGCCAATGGTGGCGGCAATCTGACCGACCAACCCGGTTAACGCCATCAGCCGCGAGAACCAACTGTCATCCATTCGGACTTCATCCACACCTTGCGTTGCCGCAATGCGGTCCCGCAGTGAGGTAAGCGTGTCGGTACTCTGAAAAGTGAGTTTGGGGGTCACTATCGCTACGGCAGGTAGCGGATTCTCTTCCAGCATATCCAGCGCACCACCAAACCCGGACCAGTTACGAAATTCACCCATCGCTTCGGCGCGGGACAGATAATTAACCTTATCGACACCGTCTTCCGTCTTGATTTTATTGATAACCGCCTCGGCGGCGTTATCATCCAGCGATTTATCCAAATAGACTGTCAGTTGAGGTGTCGGATACCACTGAGCCGCCGCCTGACTGACATTTTTCCAGACCAAATAACAGATACTGGGCAATGTCAGGGAAATAGCGATAACCATGATGGTCAACAGTGTTGCCAACGGCTGACGCAGCATATCTTTCAGAGCACTCATCCAGGCATAACGCCACTGCTCCCGCCAACCACCGCGCAGTGACTTGGTTTTCATACTGGGTTTGTTCGTTTTACGGGCGCGATTCACCATCGTAATGTCCTCCCAGCATGCGTCCCTGAGACAGGGTCAGTACCCGATAATTCCGGCATGAAATCAGTCCTGTATCGTGGGTTGCCATCAGCACAGTCACTCCGACCCGGTTAAACTCTTCAAACAACCGCAGAATACCCTCTGACAGTACATCGTCCAGATTGCCCGTTGGCTCATCCGCCAGAAGTACCACGGGTTTGTTCACCACCGCACGGGCGATGCCCACCCGTTGCTGTTCACCACCAGAAAGCTGAATCGGATAATTGCGCGCTTTATCCAGCAGGCCAACTTTATCCAATGCCGCTGACACACGACGGCGAATGTCTTCACTGCTGGCACCAGAAATGATCAACGGCATCGCCACATTCTCATAAACAGTACGATCCATCAGCAAATGATGATCCTGAAAAATCATCCCCACCTGTCGACGCAAGAAGGGTATTTCACGCTTTTTAAGACGGCTGATGTCATGCCCACCGAACAGGATATGGCCTGCGCTGGGGCGCTCAATACCGCAAATCAGTTTCAGCAGGGTACTTTTCCCTGCACCGGAATGGCCGGTCAGAAATACCATCTCAGCGGGGCGAATATGAAAATCTACGCCCTGTAAAGCCTGACGTCCGCCGAGATAAGCTTTACTGACCTGTTCAAAGCGAATCATCCGTTCTCATCCTCGCGAGCAAATTTTTAGTCTTCACGGGCAAACAGGGCCTCAATAAAATCATCAGCCTTAAACGGTCTCAAATCTTCAATACTTTCCCCAACGCCGATATACCGGATCGGGATACCAAACTGGTCGGCAATAGCAAATATCACACCGCCTTTGGCAGTACCATCCAGCTTGGTGAGTGCAATACCACTCAGGCCGACGGCTTCGTTGAACAGTCTGGCTTGACTGACAGCATTCTGTCCAGTGCTGGCATCCAGCGTCAGCATGACTTCGTGCGGAGCCTCTGCATCCAGTTTTTTCATCACCCGCACGATTTTTTTCAACTCGTCCATCAGGTGGGCTTTATTTTGTAAACGCCCGGCAGTATCGGCAATCAACACATCAACTCCACGCGCTTTCGCTGCCTCAATAGCATCGAAAATCACCGAGGCGGAATCAGCACCGGTATGCTGCGCGATCACCGTTACATTATTACGTTGACCCCACACCTGAAGCTGCTCTACTGCGGCAGCACGAAAAGTATCCCCCGCCGCCAGCATCACCGATTTCCCTTGTGCCTGATACTGACGCGCCATTTTGCCAATAGTGGTGGTTTTGCCGACACCATTGACACCAACCATCAGGATGACAAAAGGTGTTTTACCTTCAATATTCAGCGGTTCATCCACTTTTGCCAGAATGTCGGCCATCTCTTCTTTGAGTTTGGTCATCAGCATATCGGTATCTTTAAGCTGCTTACGGCTGACATGGTCCATAAGACTGGTGATAATTTTACGGGTAGTTTCTACCCCAACATCAGCAATAATCAGTTGTTCTTCCAACGCTTCAAACAGATCATCATCAATTTTCCTGCCACGAAACAATCCGACAAATCCGGAACCCAGATTTTGTCGGGTTTTGACCAGACTGCGTTTCAGTCGGGCAAAAAATCCTTCTTTGGTCGGACGCTCCTGAGGTGCCGGATTGGCGTCCATCTCTTGTGGCAATTCCTTTTCCGACAAGACGTTGGCTTCACGATCTTCTGCTACCACGAGTGGTTCATCAGGTTCCACTTCTGCGGACGATAACGAAATCGTCACGTTTTCCACCACGACGTCAGATTGTTGACTGGCAACCTGTTTCTCATCTTCCTGCGAGACCGCGGGTTCATCATCCGGCTCTGCCGTCAAGGGCTGCGGCGCAGAGGTGTCCGTTGATAACGGTGCATCCGGGACCAAATCAACCGTTTCACCTGTGTCAGGTTTCTCTTGCGGCTGCTCGGTGTTCTCTTCTTCCTGCCGCTTTAATCCCAGCCAGGAAAACAATCCGCGCTTCTTCTCTTTTGCCATGTTGTAATCGCGCTCCTCGCCACCCAGTGCGGCGGATAAATAATCAATGAAGTCAACAAAACAACGAGTTTAACACTTTCCCGACCACAGCAACACGCAGCGAACGGTACCTCTGACCGACAATCTCCGTAACCAAGTATGTCAAACCCACTGAAGAGAAAAGCCGAAGGAGTCATCCTTTACACCAGATAACCATAACGATGTCATCTTATACATTCCCTCTACCGCTGACCGCCGTTAGAATAGCGCTATTCTATTTTACGGCAGAGCCACTATCGGTACCGAAATTCGGTAAAACATCACGCTATGGCAAAACAAAATGCAAAATCGTCAACTGGCCAAATCCGGATTATCGGCGGTCAGTGGCGTGGCAGAAAACTTCCCGTACCGGACAGTCCCGGATTGCGCCCAACAACGGACCGGGTACGTGAGACATTATTCAACTGGTTGGCGCCGGTTATTCAACAAGCACGTTGTCTGGATTGCTTTGCCGGCAGTGGTGCACTCAGCCTGGAAGCACTGTCTCGTTATGCTGCCCATGCCACATTATTAGAAACAGAGCACACTATTGCCCGACAATTGGTGCAGAATCTGACATTACTCCGGGCAGAAAATGCCAAAGTCATCAATACGGATACACGGCAATGGCTGGCGCAGCCGGGTGAGCCTTTTGATGTCGTTTTTCTGGATCCGCCGTTTCGCAAAGACTTGCTTAACAACACCCTCCATCTGTTGGAATCGCAAGGCTGGCTGGCTCCGGAAGCCTGGATTTATATAGAAACCGAAGCAGAAAATCATACGCTGTCCATCCCGAAGAACTGGCTATTACACCGGGAAAAGATAGCAGGTCAAGTGGCTTATCGGCTCTACATCCGCCAATAGCATGGCACGATTGCGATACAAAGAGGAAATGATGACGATTTGGATTAATTTTGGCCGGTTACTGATGCTCGGGGTATGGAGTTTTCTGATTTTTAATCTGATCTCTCCTTTCCCCCGGCCGCTGAATATTTTCATGACCGTCGCGATGGGGTTCATGATACTGATGCACGGCATCCAGTTCCTGTTGCTCAAGGCCAGTCAACCTAAAGATGCGCCTCCCCTCGACCGGGCATTTCAGCTACGCGTCTTCCTGTTTGGTGTGTTCGAACTGCTGGCGTGGCAGAAAAAACAACCGCCCATCTCGCCCCGCAAACACAGATAGCCATAGCAACCAGGCCTGGAGAACAACGTTCATCCAGGCTCGATGTAACGAATCGAAATAGCCAAACAGAAGATTCAGGGATTTTTACCTGGCAAGTAAGGAAAATGGGAAACATTGTCGCCCAGCTCTGAAATCCGCGCACTCCCCTTGTCCCGCTCAGTCACCGCGTCGATACGGATCACCGCCTGTAACGGAATAAAGCTGCGACTGACGCCGGCAAATTCGGTTTTCAGTTTCTCAATTGAGGGATCAACCAGTAGCGTTGATTGGCTATCGAAAACAAAGTCGGCAATTTCAATAAAGCCGAACAGATTGCTCGGTACCAATTCTCGTACATAGAGCTGATAGTTCTTGCCGTTATTTATAAACTGAATACGGTAAAGTGCAGGTTCAGTGCTCATGCAACAACGCTCTCCTTCGACATATTGCCAACACTTGTCATGTCATACGCTACAAAAAAACTGGCCGTTAACATAACATGAAGCTTGCCGCCTCGCATTAGCCGTTACCGATGTTGTTGATCCCGCTAACAGTCCCTACACTGGGGAGAACATCACCTGATGACAAACGATGAAAACGGCTTGTCCAGGGCTGGCTACAAGCTGCTTACTGTCGTCAGTGTTTTTTCGACCGGTCAATTAACTGAATCAAGGACAATCTATGCTGTGGTCTTTTATTGCTGTTCTCTTCTCTGGCTGGTTGTACGTCGACGCCAGCTACCGTGGCCCCGTCTGGCAGCGCTGGCTGTTCAAGCCCGTGACACTGTTGTTACTGATTGCTTTGGCCTGGCAAACACCCATTCTTGGCATCCCGGGATATCTGGTGATAGCAGGGCTGCTGGCAACGCTGATTGGTGATGCACTGCTGCTGCTTCCCACCCAACGACTACTATTTGCCATCAGTGCCTATTTTATAGCACACCTGCTCTATACGGTGAGTTTTCTCTCTTCGCAATTATCCCTGAGCTTCTTCTGGCCGCTGCCGCTCGTGCTGATAATACTTGCTGCACTGCTGATTGCCGTATTGTGGCAACAGTTGGGTACCCAACGCTGGCTGGTTTGCGCCTTTGTGGTGATGACCACCATCATGGTCTGGGTGGCAGGGGAACATTACTTCTCGCTGGGTACTGATTACAATTTCTCATTGCTGGTGGGTACAGGGCTGCTGTTCATTGGTCATGCTATCTGGCTGATCCAGCACTTTCGCATCAGCTTCCGAGCCCAGCGTGCCATTGTGGCGGCCTGCTATTTTGGTGGCCATTTTCTGATTGTCAGATCGCTCTATTTTTAAACGGGCTGACTACTGGTTTCCCTTTTGCCATCAAAACATTGATAAGCATCGCGGCGCTGGGCGCGTTATTTCCCGACGCCATTGCCGAGGCAAGCATAGTGCTGATGCTATCCATGTAAGGTGAACGGGTTAACTATAAAGACGCTAAAAGACATCACATTTTAGTGTGTTATCGGGTACGGTGCGGGCGATGTTTTCACTGGCCTTTACGCAGCAGATAACGATAAGGCAGTTGCTCTGTCATCTGGGCCAGCAACTCGTGCTCCATATAGCGGCAAAAACCCGGAATATCACGCGTAGTAGCAGGATCATCAGCGATGATCAGCAGCGTTTGACCCGTTTCCATCTGTCGCACGGTTTTGCGTACCATCATCACCGGCTCCGGGCAACGCAGTCCCTGTGCATCCAGCGTTTTATCCGGGTTGGTAAAGACATCAGCCATTAACATTCTCTGTTTGCGGTGTTTGTAGTCAATAAAAGAGTAGAAGCGCCCTAGTTTACCTTGTGCATTTTTCGGTGCAAGCCATCAAAATACTTGCATGAAAAGTAACCATTGCAAAGATAAGACAATTGCGTATTATGCCGCGTCGTGCCGTAATATGAGGCGAAAAGATTTGTTACTTTTGGGTTCCCTCCCCCCAATAACCAAAAAGGTCATACTATGTTTCAATTTACTCCGCAGCAGCGACTCACCGCCCTATGCTGGTTGTCGCTATTCCATGTTCTGATCATCACGTCCAGTAACTACCTAGTACAGCTCCCTATCATGATTTTTGGTTTTCATACCACCTGGGGTGCGTTTACCTTTCCGTTCATCTTCCTGGCAACCGATCTGACGGTACGAATTTTCGGCGCACCGCTGGCACGCCGCATTATCCTGGCGGTAATGATACCGGCCCTGATGATTTCCTACCTGGTTTCCTCACTGTTTTATCAGGGAGCCTGGCAGGGTTTTGGCGTGCTGAGCGAAGTCAACATCGTGGTCGCCCGTATTGCTTCCGCCAGTTTTATGGCCTACGTGTTGGGGCAGATTCTGGATGTACAGGTCTTCAATCGCTTGCGCCAACGCCATGCATGGTGGGTGGCACCGTCGGCCTCTGCTGTGCTGGGCAATTTCGTTGATACGATGGCGTTTTTCTTTATCGCGTTTTACCACAGTACAAACCCGTTTATGTCAACACACTGGAGAGAGATCGCGATGGTGGACTATGCATTCAAAATCACGATCTGTACGATATTTTTCCTGCCAATGTATGGTGTAGCGCTGAATATGCTGCTTCGGCGCCTGAGTCGGCAGGGAAAAGATACCCCTTATCCGGCAGTTCAAAGCGAAAACTGATTTCGGAATAACCGGAAAATTATCTTCTTTGTCAGGTTTTACCGGTACAAGACAGGGTTTGTGACAACAAAACGCTTGTTTTTACTGCCTGAATCGGGTGCCATAACACCGTATCGGTTTTATTGACAAAAGAAGGGACCCAATGCCGAATATAGCAAAATACCTCGGAATCGGTCTGCTGGCGGCAACGCTGGCAGCGTGCGACGGGAATAGTGATAAAAACGCCCCGGTGCAAAGTAAAAGTGCAACGGCCGAAAAATCAGCGGGACAAACGGTTACTCTGCTGTCAGGGAAGCTGTCGTTTATCTTACCGGCAGGCCTGAGCGACCAAAGCGGTAAACTCGGCACTCAGTCGAACAATATGCATGTCTATGCCGACTCAAATGGCCAAAAAGCCGTGATCGTTATTTTGGCCGGCAACACGCCTGACACGCTGGCCGTACTGAGCCAACGTCTGGAGGATCAGCAACGTACCCGTGACGCCAATCTCCAGGTAGTGACCAACAAAGCGATTGAGATAGACGGCCAGAAACTACAGCAGTTGGACAGCATCATCACCAGCGGCGGACAGAAAGCCTATTCTTCCGTCGTACTGGGTAAAGTGGATAACCACCTGATGACATTACAAATTACCCTACCCGCAGGCGATCAACAGCAGGCACAAAGCGATGCGGAAAGCATTATCAGTACGCTAAAACTCCGTTGACAGAGGATCAGGGTCGTAAACGGCCCTGACACTGATATCACAGGATTACACTCGTCTTAATGTGTCTTCCGACACAATCAGGGAACGTCGGTACAACCGCCAGATCAGCAACAACCCCCCCAGCAACAACAATGCCGCTGCGAGATAAATTGACGCGACACCGGTGTACCCCATCAGCACACCAGCAACCGGGCCCACAATACCCAGGGAGAGATCGAGGAAAATAGTGTAGGTTGCCAGTCCACTGCCTTGATTTTGTGGTGATACCGCTTTCACGGCAACGACACCCAATGCAGGGAAAACCAGCGAGAATCCCGCTCCCGCCAGAAAGGCCCCTACTTCCGCCATCGCGGGATACATTGCCAGCCACACCAGCAGCAATCCCACACCTTCAACCACAAAGCACACGAAAGAAACCGCCAAACCACCAAATCGGTTAATCACATTGGGAAACAGTAAACGGGTTCCGACGAAAGCACAGCTGAAAATACTCAGCGTCAATGCGGCCCCTTCCCAATGTTTATCGTCATAAAACAACGTGATGAAAGTGGCGATAACACCAAATCCGGCCGAGCCCAAGGCCAGAATAACGCCATATACCCATACTTTGCTCAGCACTTCGCGAAACGGTAATTTTTTCCCCGGTGTAGCGCTTACAGCCTGTCGTGGCAGCGCCAGCAGAATGGCGGCGGTTGTCACCAGCATAATGACCTTTGCCAACAGCATCAGCCCGCCCAGATGGTAAATCCACACCCCCAGCGGCGCTCCCACGGCCATCGCCCCATAGGTTGCAATACCGTTCCATGAAATCACTCGGCCAATATGCCGTGCCCCCACCACTCCGATGCCCCACAACGTCGCCCCGGTACCAGCAAAACTCTGCCCGATACCCAGAATGATGCGCCCCACACACAGCAATAATAATGCCAGCACCGGCGAAACATCATTCCAGGCCGCCAGCGCGTAGAAAACCCCACTCAATAACGCCCCTGCCAACCCCAGTACCACAACGTTTTTAGGGCCTTTTTCATCCGCATAACGCCCAGCATGCGGGCGGCTCAAGAGGGTAGCGAAATACTGTAGGCTGATCACCAACCCGGCCCAAAATGGGCTGTAACCAAGATGGTCGTGAACATAACCAGGCAAAACCGCCAGCGGTAAACCAATGGTCAGATAACTGGCAAAGTTAAACATCACCACGGAAGCAATACGCACATTAAGGCGCAACGCGCTCAGTGATGGTTCTGGCGGCGACAGAGCAGGCATGAGAGATTGACTCACTTAACATTAACGTTTGCGGGGCAAACGTGTTAAACGAAAGATTAGTGTTAACAGCAAGAGTCAGCAGTATAAACAAGCCGGTCAAGACTTTCAGCGCTAATTGATGCCATATCAATTATTGTACTGATCACCGAGTATTGACCAACCCAAGTGCAGCGCACAAAAAACCGGAGTTATCGTGATGTCAGTTATAATCCATAGGATGGATGACCGTATTCAGGAGATAATGTCATGCCAGCGATGCCAGACCGACAACGTACCACACCGAAAACTCAGAGTAATGGCAACACGCCAGATCCCACATCATTACTGTCACGGATGAAACGGTGGAGTGAGCGGCTAAAAACGGTCCCTAGCGTAGCGCACTTTATCCGAGCCGGGGAACGCTTTAATGACCGGATGGGGAATCAGTTTGGCGCGGCCATCACCTATTTCTCTTTTTTGTCTCTGATTCCCATTTTGATGGTTTCTTTCGCAGCGGCGGGCTTCGTGCTGGCCTCCAATCCGGATATGTTGGCGGAACTGATCAACCATATCGTTAATACCATCAGTGATCCCAACCTGGCCAATACGCTGAAAAACACGGTCAATACCGCCGTGCAGCAACGTACTACCGTAGGTATTACCGGTTTACTGATTGCGCTGTATTCCGGCGTTAACTGGATGGGTAATCTGCGTGAAGCGATCCATGCCCAATCCCGTGATGTCTGGGAACGTAAACCACATGATGAAGAGAAACTCTATTTTCAGTACCTGCGCGATTTCTTTTCGCTGATTGGGTTGCTTATCGCCCTGATTATCACCCTGTTCCTGACATCAGTGGCGGGTACCGCACAAAGCACCATCGTTATTGCGTTGGGTCTGGACGGCATCGAATGGCTGCGACCGGTGATGACACTGATCACACTGTCTATCTCCATATTCGCCAACTATCTGTTATTTATCTGGATACTGTGGGTGTTGCCACACACAAAACCCCGACACAGCGCACTGCTACGCGGCACACTGATGGCGGCTATCGGTTTCGAGATACTGAAGTTCGCCATGACGGTGGCACTCCCCTGGCTTGCCCGTTCACCTTCCGGCGCCGCATTTGGCTCTGTCATCGGCCTGATGACTTTCTTCTACTTTTTTGCTCGGCTAATACTATTTTGTGCGGCATGGATTGCAACGTCAGAAGATAAAGGCGATAACACAGTGGATGACGGTGTCCCGCCACAATAGGCGTCACGCTCCGTAACGATTTTTGTACTTTATTACCCGAACAGACAGGAGAAAACATGCCTTTCGTTAATATCAGAATCACCAAAGACGGAGCAACGGCAGAGCAGAAGAAACAGCTGATTGCAGGGGTAACACAAGTGCTGGTGGATACCCTGGGGAAAAATCCTGCCACCACCATGGTCGTGATTGATGAAGTGGATACCGACAACTGGGGAATCGGTGGCCAGCCTGTAACTGAACTGCGTAAAAAATAACGCCACTGCGCCAGGCACACCGTGTATCGGATTGGGAAACTGCTGGTTTTCCGATCCACATCATGAAAAAATAAAACATCGTTTCATCGCTCTTGACTCTACGCAGTGTAATGTTGAGACTGACGCTGACTTTTTCCTGGTTACTTACCGATTTACTTTTTCAACAGGCCGGCTTGTCATGACTAAAAAAAACATTGCCATCATTGGCGAATGCATGATTGAACTGTCGCAAAAAGGTGCGGATCTCAGCCGCGGCTTTGGCGGTGATACTCTGAATACTGCCGTATATATTGCACGTCAGGTAAAGCCCGACGCGCTGGATGTCCACTACGTGACCGCGCTGGGTACCGACTCTTTCAGCACAGAAATGATAGCCGCCTGGCAGAGTGAAGGTGTCAAAACCGATTTGATCCAGCGTATGAATGACAAGCTGCCAGGCCTGTATTTCATCGAAACCGATGCCAGCGGCGAGAGGACGTTCTATTACTGGCGTAACGATGCCGCCGCCCGTTACTGGCTGGAAAGTGATGATGCTGAAACCATCAGTAAGCATTTGTCACAATTCGAGTATATCTACCTGAGCGGTATCAGTCTGGCCATCCTTAACCCGACCAGCCGTCAGCGTCTGATGTCCGTGCTACGCGCTTGTCGCACCAACGGTGGAAAAGTCATTTTTGACAACAACTACCGCCCACGTCTGTGGCAAAGCGAAGAAGAAACCCGGCAAGCCTATACCGACATGCTCTCTTGTACTGATATCGCCTTCCTGACACTGGATGATGAAGACATGCTGTGGGGCAAGCAGCCGATAGAAGAGGTGCTGGCACGTACCCACAAACTGGGTGTAACGGAGGTCGTGGTGAAACGCGGTGCGGATTCCTGCCTTATTTCTCTGAAGGGTGAACCGCAACTGTTAAATGTTCCAGCCATCAGCTTACCGAAAGAAAAGGTCATTGATACTACCGCCGCAGGTGATTCATTCAGCGCTGGCTATCTTGCAGTGCGGTTGAATGGCGGCAGTGCGGAAGAGGCAGCCAAACGTGGACACCTTACCGCCAGTACTGTCATTCAGCATCGCGGTGCCATCATTCCGCCAGACGCCATGCCAGCCTGGGCATAGCCATCACTCATAACCGTTCTCCGTCACCCCAGGCGCCGGAGAACGCATGAAAGAAGCGCGCTCCAGAGGAGAGTATCCTCATGCGCTTTCTATATCACGTTACGCGCAAGTGATCAGCTTCAGGCCGATTACATCAGCGTCGTTCATTAGGTTGCCGGAGCCGCTTCTACGGGCGTTTCCACCACGGCAGGAGACGCGCCTTCAGCTGGTTTCATCAGGCGGTTATACGTTTCCATCAGCGCTTTTATGTTGACCTCCGGCTCCCCCTGCTTTTGTACCATCACTAGCGTAGCATCTTGAGAAAATTGCTGACGTAACTCCTGATTCAACATTTCCAGTGTGATTGAGGACAAATAGTCATGACGTAGTTTCTGATATTGCTCCGGGGCGATATCGACGACGCCATTTCTCTGCGAGCGCAATCGCTGTTCCATAAGAATATCGGTGCTGGTACGGGCATAGGTAGCAAATAATTTGCTGAGCTCATCGGTTTTACGGGACAGCAATGTATCAAACTCAGCCTGGGATAAACCTTTATCCCGTAAATAAACCAGTTCTTTTGCCAGAAACACGACGTCTTGTTCAACTGATTCACTGGTGACATTATCCAGATGAATGGCGCACTGTGCCCGGCCATACATCACATTACAATCAAAGCGTATGTTGGTGTCTTTCAGAGGGCTTTCTTTCAGTGCCTGTTGCATATGCCAGAACAGCGCTTCCCGCGCCAGATCGCTGTGCCAGTAACGGGCTAACGCCTGCGAGTCTCGAATCTTTTGCCAGGGCCTATCCCAGACCAGAGAAATCGTGTCCTGCTTCGCATTGCTGCTCATCAAGATGACGGGTTCCGGCGGAATTGGCGACAATGTTGGCATAGGCGAAGGTGATACGCGCTTGCCGTGTAATTTTGCGAAGACGTTATTAATCTGCTCGATGATACTGCGATTATCTACATTCCCTACCACATACAGTGTCATGGCATCCGGGGTGTACCAGGTTTTATAAAACTGGGACAACTGTTCAGTGGTAACCGGAATTTTCATCGGCTGATCAGGATCATGCGCCAGAAGTGTGGAGTCCTTCATCAGGCGATAATGCCAGCTGGGATCCCGTGGGTTGGCCGGTGCGGTTGTCACCGGGTCCATCGTTTTCAACGCTATGGCAATCCGATTATCCGTAATCTGTAGTTGACCCGCCGTATTTGCCAGCCAGTTCAGTGCATCCTTCAATAACTCGGGACGATTATTCGGCAAACTCAAATTGTAGGAGGTGAAATCATAGGATGTGGTGGCAGGTGGCAGTGGATGATCACTATCCGCTGACTGCCAAAGTGATGGTAATTGTCCCGCAGAGAAATGCTCACCGGGCGTCAGTGCCAGGCGAGGAATAAAATGGGAAAAGCCCGCTTGTTGTGCATTTTCTGACAGCGACCCGGTATTTATCACCAGACGTAATTCGATTCGGTCACTGGGGCGCTGGGGAGTGCTCAATAGTTGCCAGGTAAAACCATTATCCAGTTTTCCTTGTTGCCAGGCAGGATCCGGTTGTAGCGTTTCAGCCTGCACGTTACCGCCGACAACCGCCAGCAACATTCCACCAACTAAAAGACCTATTTTGGTGCCCTGCATGTGAACCCCTACTTTAATCACTATCCAATACGATATGTTTTTTGTGAATGTCAGTGACACTTATCCCATCACCTTATGTCTGTGCACCACACAAAAAGAGAGGCAAAGTGTACCATTCCGTTAGACCGCACGCTTTTGCCTATGTCACTCAGCAGGATAAAATAATAGTAAAAAAGTTGATATTGCTTAACGTTAACACGAATTGGATGAAATTTACCCACGGCACTGACAGGCGCCGTGGGTAAAAGGCAGGGTAAGTTCAGGCAGGCGAAATCAGGATACGCGGGACTCCAGACCCTGACTCGATTCACGACCGGAGAGGACATCATCCAGCTGTTTTTCATCCAGCTGGTTACACAGTTTAGCGACAACCACTGTCGCCACACCATTTCCCACCAAATTGGTTAATGCACGAGCTTCAGACATGAAACGGTCAATACCCAGAATCAGCGCCAGACCCGCCAACGGCAGATGGCCTACCGCAGAAATCGTGGCTGCCAAAACGATGAATCCACTGCCCGTTACACCCGCGGCACCTTTTGATGACAGCAGCAGCACCACCAGCAGAGTAATCTGATGCCAGATATCCATGTGCGCATTAGTTGCCTGAGCAATAAACACTGCCGCCATGGTCAGATAAATAGACGTACCGTCCAGATTGAAAGAGTAACCGGTTGGGATCACCAGACCCACTACCGACTTCTTACAACCTACTTTTTCCATTTTATCCAGCATGCGTGGCAGGGCGGATTCAGAGGAAGAAGTGCCGAGCACGATTAACAGTTCTTCTCTAATGTAACGGATAAATTTAAAGATACTGAAGCCGGTAATTCTGGCAATAGTGCCCAGTACAAGCACCACAAACAGCACACAGGTAATGTAGAAACAGATGATCAGTTGGCCAAGCTGTAACAGCGAACCCACACCATATTTACCGATGGTAAAGGCCATGGCTCCAAAAGCTCCGAGCGGTGCCAGACGCATGATCATATTAATGATACCGAAAATCACTTTGGAGAAGCTTTCGATGAAATTGAACACCAGATCGCCTTTCTCACCCAGATGATGCAGCGCAAAACCAAACATCACGGCAAACAGCAATACCTGCAGAATATTACCGCTGGCAAAGGCACCAATCACGCTGGACGGTATCACATCCATCAGGAATGGGATCACACCATGCTGCGAAGCCTGGCTGGCATAAGAGGAAACCGATGAAACATCCAGGGTAGCCGGGTCGATATTCATCCCCGCACCAGGCTGAAGGATGTTAACTACCAGCAAACCAATCATCAGTGCAAACGTACTGACGATTTCAAAATAGAGTAAGGCAATCGCACCGGTACGACCGACCGACTTCATACTTTCCATGCCGGCGATACCCGAGACAACGGTACAAAAAATGACTGGGGCAATAATCATTTTGATTAATTTAACAAATCCAGTACCCAGAGGTTTCATTTGCTCACCCATCTCGGGGTAAAAATGGCCTAACAAAACACCGAGTGTTATAGCTGTAAGCACCTGAAAATATAAACTTTTAAATATTGATTTTTTCATATTTATGCCCTTTGATAGGAAAACACCAGTAGGTAAAAAACGGATAAAACATGCCACCAGTGATTGCGCTGGAAAATAACATTGCCCTAACAAAGCGAACATCTTTTATAACTTTAGTTTGTGAGGCGTTGGTTAAAAACAAGAGCTGAATCGCTTCCGCATCAGCATAGAAATAAACATTAATGTAAATTACACGCAACATTTCGCACAAAAAGCCTGGGACGGCCGTAATACTTGTCAGCGTTAAGGCACCATGATCCCAGGGTACCCACGAAGTGGGGCATCGCTGCGGGGGCTGCATTTCCGGTTCTCTTCCGACAATCAACGCAAGTGAACAACATTACCGAAGCAGCAACTATTTTCGCCGCTGACACGAGCATCCGGCGGGACTAACGCCATGGGGAGAGGGGATGAAAGCACGCGTTCGTTCAGTTAACGATGGCTAAAATTCACTGCTTTATATGGGATTCAGGAGAGAATGGCGAAACCTGTTCTGGGGAAAACGCCCCCAGAACAGACACCGATGATTATTTGCCGCTGGCCAACCAGGCTAACAGGTGCAAGCTGGCTGAATAGTAATCTTCGGATGGGCCGAGACTATCCGTTACATCACTGATATCACCCATTGTCAGATCGCGCACTGCCAGCAATCCGCCTTGCATATTGTAAGGCGCAGTACTGTTATTCAGCACATCGATCCAGGCAGGTGTCCGCAAACGGGAATAATTCCGCCAATAAAGCTGGAAAGGCACCAACGCCAGCGTTTTGGCGTCATACCAGTAGAGGTACAAGGGAATGCGGATGGCATCGTAACTAAAACGTGCCGGCCAGGCAGTCGCTGGCGCCATACTTCCATCCGCATTGAGCGCCACCCAATCAACCGGTAACGCCACCTCGCCAAAACGCATGTTGCTCAGCAAGGCCATGCCATCGTCAATCAACTGACTCCATACCTGAAGGTGGCTGTGTCTGGCAAAATCACGCCAGGCTGGAAACAGAAAATAAGACGGGTTGAGAATCACATAACTATTTTTGTTAAAACCGACAGCGCCAGGCAACATCACCGTTCGTCCTGCAAATCGGATGATATCGTGGGCCACGATGGCTTTCTGAATAACGTCTGATGCTTGCAGATACTGTTTATCCCGCCATTTTTCTCCGGCTTTCAGTAGCGCCCATCCAATGAGCACATCACCATCCGAGGCATCATTCTTATCTGCCACCGGATTCGCGGCAGATGGAACATAACGCCAGTAAAACAGGTTATTACCCGGGTCTTGCAGATGAGTACGGGTCCAGTTCCACAGGCGATCAAACGCACGGCGATCATCATAATGTACCGCCAGCAACATGGCGAATCCCTGCCCTTCCGTGTGACTGATATCTTTATTACCCGTATCCTGAATACGCCCATCAGTCATCATAAAACGGCTTTTATAACTTTCCCAGCCACTGGCTGCCGTTGCCGATGTACTGAAGAAAACCATCAGTAACATTACCCACCCGCAACGCCATGCCGGTTTCATCGTGCTGTGCCTCTTGCCGCGTTCTGATAACGAAATAACAAAACGACATCACTGTCTGTTTTCTCACAAGACAGCAATATATGATCATTTCCATTCTGGGCGGATAACCAGCGGGAATAGAGTCCTTGCAGAACAGCACCCATCGCCATTCGCCATTGTTCACCCTTTAACAGCCCATTATCACTATCGGGCAGCTCCAGATGAAAAATCTCCAGAGACTGCTCACCCGGCTGAATATCCACACATCCCCAGTGAAACATTGCCAGGATACGGTTAATTTCACACTCCAGCCCCTTCACAGTAACCGCTTCCTTCAGAGGATAGTGTTCAGCCAGTTGCTCACCAGTCTGGCGTAGAAAAGCGGTGGCATCCTGTTCGCCAGCATTATCTATCATCCCTCCGACCACCACATTGAGAAGGCTTATCCAGCCGGGTTGAAACTGCTGCTGACGATAATAGTTCAGTGTTTGTTGCTGACGTTCACTCATGGTTATTTATCTCCAAGCCCATAACGGAAGTAGAGTTGGGCTGTTGTTTCGTTATAGCTGCCGTAGGTGTCATATCCCATCAGTCCACCAATGGTCATCTCTTTGTTGATCCGATAATCCGCCCCGAGATGGACGTTATAGCCAATACCGCTTTTGCTGTCTCCAGAATAGTAAGATTCTGTGGCATCAGTGGTCTCCAGCGCACTCTGCAAGTCCGGATTATTAGGATAATAGGCACTGCGATCCTGAGAGTAGGATTGATAGCCGATAGAAACGCCCGCCTTAAGGCTTAAGTCATCATATCGCTGACTCCATTCCACCGGAAACGACAGTGATACATAGTCCTGCGGGCTGAAATAGCCGCCCTGCCCATAACTGTAATAACTGAGGTTATTGGCAAAATTCATCCAGCTAATGTTGATACCGGTTTTCAGCTCATGATTGCTGTCATGATACGGGCGGACATAGGCGCCGGCATTGGCCATCACACCGGTATTACTTTTTACGTTCTCGCCCATGTAGTCGTAAGCACCGGCTCCGCCGTAAAAGCCTACGTCCCCATTATCGTAACTAAGCAGTACACTGCCGCCGTTCTTGGTAACCTGCCCCCAATGCTTACCGTTGAGTGAATCACGAGCCCCAACATAAGACAGCAGGCTGTCGGTCACCGCACGCCGCTCCCCGGTCAACACCAGTGTGAGGTAGTCCGTCAGCTTCGGTGACCACTGTACGCCGCCCAATACGGTACTCAGATCTTGCCCCAATGGGGTACTGCCCAGATCCAACTTGTATTTTTTGCCGGTCATGGACAGATTCAACTCTGTACCGGAGGCATGCTGGCTACTAGGCGATACCTGCGACGTTGCCCCGGAACCAAAACGCCAACTGTTGGTGGCATCCACCGTTCCGGCACTGAGTGTCACCGGCGTCGCGGTAAAATTAATGCGCGTATCGCCAAACGATCCGCTGGACCAGGTCAATGGGGCTTTGAACTCTGTCAGCTTGCCCAGGCCAGACTCACCATCCCGACTCCGCATCTGCACCCCGGCTTGCAACCAACTGCCGGTGTCATGCTCCAGATCGTCCATCATGCGGTTAATCTGATTAAACGTTTCGACCTGCTGCGAGGTCACTTGCTTATTATCAGCAGTGGTAATCAGCGCATTGGGATCACTCCCGGCGATCTGCTGCCATGGCATCACGTTACGGTAAGCGGTCTGAGCGGTGGTACGGTTAGAAACCAGCTCGGTACGATTGATAAATGGATTATCCGTCACACTCAGTCCGCCGATCGCCGGTGCCTTGCCGGGGGCAGCGCCTTCCAGTCCCACCGCTTTCGCATGGGCGGCGCGCAGATAAGCGAGAGCCTGTTCTTTATTGCCCTCGGCATCCGACACTCGGGCCATCAGCAACAGACGAGCTGGCGTCTGTTCACCTTGCAGACCATTAGCCAGCGATCGTGCCTTCGCCACATTATTCTGCGCCAGCGCGATGTTGATGGCTCCGGTTCGCGCATCCTGCTGCGGGGTGTCATGGGCCATCAGGAAGGCATAGACTTCCGCCGCCTCTTTGTTCATCTTGCCAGCCTGGTAGAGCCGCGCCATGGCAAACATCAAGTCGGTATTCTTTGGCTGCTGTTGCAGAGCACGGGCCAGTTTGTCATAGGCCGCAGCATACTGCTTATTCTCCCGCAGGCGGTCCGCATCCTGAATCACAAAGCCAGTATTCAACGCATCCAGTTGCGACTCGGTACTACGTGCCACCAGTTCTGGTCGGCTAAGCCAGGCCCGCGCTTCATCAGATAATCCCGCCTGATTCAACACGCTGATCTGAGCGGCATAATCCCCGGCATTCCCCTGAACGCCTCGCTGCATATTATTACGCACCACCGTGACTGCGGTACCGATATCGCCCGCAGCGGCCAGCGACCGTGCCAGATTACCGGCATCGACCGGATTCTCTGGTGGCGTCATCGTCAGCGCCCGCAACGTATTGGCAGCGGCGGCGTTTTCACCATGCGACAAATAAACCTGTGCGGTCGCCATCTGCAAATTAAAGTTGGCCCGCTGCGCCAGCTCGCGAGTGGCGGCATTCTGACGACGAGCCGGGATCCGCGACAATAGGAGGCGCACCTGTTGCCAGGCATGATTATCACTGGCAAACAGTGCGGCGGCATACAGCTCATCAGCACTGGCATCGGACCGAAATAGCGGCTGCATCAGGGCTGTGGCTGCATTCATATCGCCTTGCTGATGGTAAAGGCGTGCCAGGTCGAGCCGTAACCAACCATTGTGCGGAAAACGCTGGATGCCCTGTTGCAATAACTGTATCGCCTTCGAGGTATTGCCCGCCGCCAGCGCTTGTTTCGCCTCATTGCGCACCGGATCGCCATTGTCCACCGGGTGAGGCTCGATACTTTTACGCACGCTCGCCGGCAGGGACGCAACCAGAGCATTCGCTTCCGCTATGCGATTTTGCTCCCGTAACACATAATAAAGTCCTTCTTTGGCGTTACGGTTATCCGCATTCGTTTGCAGCACGCTGCGGTAGAGCTGTTCTGCCTGAGACATCTTATTGGTGCGACGCAACACATCGGCGCGGAACAGTTTCGCCGACACGCCTTTGTCGCCGCTCACCTGAACCAGCGGCTCACTGAGTGCCAGCGCCTGCGCTGTGTCACCGGTCTTCATCGCCTGCTGGGCTTTAGCCAACTGGGCATAAAACCGGGCATCTTCTGCCTGTTGATGGCGTTGAGCGCTGTCATTGCCCCCCAACGTGGATGCACGCTCCAGATAAGACGCCGCCGTAACAAAATCACCGCGTCGCTGGGCGGCATAACCCATCCCTGCCAACGCATCCGAATCCTGCGGGTTGGCTTTCAGTACAGTCTCAAACGCCTTCTGCGCATCAATAAAATCACCGCGGTTCAGCGCCTGAAAACCTTTTTCTTTCTCATCACCGCCCACATTCTTACGGTAATAATCCATCACTGCACTATCCTGGGGATGCCGTTGTTGATAGGCCTGATAGAGCGGCACATCATCCGCCTTCGGCGACAACCACAACAGCGCCTGACGCATCGCTTGATCAGCTTCTTTGCTACCGGAGGCCAGTTCACGAAGGTGTGTCAATCCCTCGCGGCGGGTCGAATCCTGATAGGTCAGCGCCTTGGCCAACGCCACTTCCGCCTTGCTATCCTGCGGATGAGTAGCCACGAATCCTCTCAATAAATCAATGGCTTGTGGACGAAGCGTTGGGTCGCCCGCCATGGTCAGATAATACTCTGCCGCCACACTTGCTGGCGGCTGGTTTCCGACAAACAGATTGCGCCAGGTTTGCAATGATGCGGTGATATTGCCGCTACGTGCCTGTTGTCGCGCCAACGCCAACTGCGCTGGCGGAATAGCCGCCGACTGCCGGGCATTATCCAGCACCTGCAGGAGCGGGTCATTAGGTGACACCTTACTCAGCCGTGCACGCCATTTTGCCGCTTCCGCGTTGTCGCCGCTACTCTGGGCGTATAACGCCATCAGGTAGAGCGCCTGTGAATTATTAGCATCAACCAACAGGATTTTTTGCAGCGCATCACGGGCGAGATCATCATGGGAACGCTGATGCCAATAGTCCGCCTGTTCAAACAGCGCTTTCAGTGCCGGGTTGGCCTCTGCCGCCAGCGCAGGCAAAGAAAATACGCTGGTGATAATGACACTGGTCAGGCATAACGCCTGACGAATTCTGGCTGTTAACACAGTCATCTTCATTATGGTGGCTCACTTATTCTTGTTTTGTGCCCGAATCACGTCGGGAGAACAACCTTTTTTCCGCCTGTCGCTTCAATACACCGGTCAATCCTATTCCCAGTATTGTGGCCAGTAACAGCCCCAGCACGGCTAACAAGGCAGAATGCTGGCTGGCGTACCAGACAAGCATCAGATACCAAGGCATCTCACCACGAGGAAACTGTGGACCGACCCGGAAACTGCGCGCACCATTTTCATCCGTGATGATGGTGGTATCACCGCGAACCGCCGCATTAATATGGGGAGAATTCAGATCGCTATAGAGCTTCAGCAATTGTTCGTCACTGCTGCCGGTAGCCATCACCACCACACGTTGAGGGCTCCACGGTGAGCGATAACTGATAAAACCACGCCAGTCGCCGTTAGACGAAAAATAGCGATCCGCTTCCATTGATGAACGTCCCCAATCACCGCTCAACAAGTTACGCAGATGTTCCCAGACATTCGGCGTACTGACGCCAAGCATATGGTTGTTGACGTTGTAGGGGGAGTAGGCCAGCATCTGCTGATTAAACCCGGTCTGCTGAAGTGAACTCACAGCCAACACATCGCTGTTGTCGAGCTTTTGGCGTTCAGCCGCAGAAGATGGCATACCAAACATCACATGGTTATGGTTAAGGCTGACACCGGTGGTATCACCAGCACGGCCAGCCAGATCCAGCAACAAGCTAATTTCCACATTGGAAGGCGTTTTCGGTAACATCATCACCGTCTGGGCGTAGTCGGCCAGGCGGGAGAACGGATAAGCGGCACCGATGAAATAAGACAGATTCGGCAACATCGTGAAATGACGAGTCTTGGTCAGATCGATGAAAGAACTGCCCAGAATCTGACTTTTGATATTGTTGCTCAACAACGCATTACAGGGTGCATCTGCCTTGGCATGAATATTGAAATAAAGCTGAAACTGGTTGTAACCGTAAATCAAGTAAGGATCGACCTTCAGCGTATAACTCTCCTGACGGATATCCCCACCGAGTTTCCGCCAAAGATGCTGCAATATACCGGCTTTATCCACCGTCAGATTGTGGAGGAACGTGCCATTGAGCATCACATTCAGGAACGAATGATCTTCATCAATCCAGCTTTCCGCAGGAAAACGGTAATCCAGTTGCACCGGGATAGTTTGACCGTCCCACAAGAACAGATCGGGTGCCGCGCGGAAATTAATGTGCAGCGCGTCATGCCATATACCGCTGACAGTCATACTCTGATCTTTACGCAACAGATCACTCAATCGCACTGGGTGATCGGTAGTGATCCAACGTGGCGCGTCATACGCTTTGCGTAACGGGATCATTTGTGGCGTCACCGTCAACGATGATCCGTCACCGGTCAGCGGTTGACTTACCAGACGATAAGCCGCTTGCCGCAGTTGGCCTTCGTCATTACCGATCACCAGCATTAACTTGTAAACCGGGTTAATCGGGTTATTGACCAACTGTAGTGTCGGGCTGGTGACCTGCGGCAGGGTCAACGTCCCTATGCGTTCACCTGGCAGACCAAAGACAATACCGTTTTTTTGTGGCAGTGAGTCCAGCAGCACCGGAAATGTCACACCACGACCATCCATCTTCATACCCAGCCAGGATGCCACCAATGCCGCCGCACTCACCTGTGCTGGCGTCACTGCTGCCGGAAATACCATCGATACAGCAGCTGGTGTCATTCGTAACGGATCAATAAAAGGTCGTGGGAAATGTGATATACGCGTACCAAGATCCAGTTGCTGGCCTTCCAGCTGTAACCGGGTCGACGGTAGAATAGTCAGGTTGTAATGTGTCGCGCTGTCACGTTCACATTGCAGGCGATCTGCACTGTCAATTCGAAAACTGAGGTTATTGTTGGAGACTATCATCGCTGGTGGAATATCCAGTTGATAGTTGGCCGTTTCACCCGCGGCAGCATTCAGTGGTACAGATCCTAATGGCTGACCATTAAGCATCAATTGTAAGGACGTATTCAGCTCAGCCAACTCTGGCGACACTCGCAGGGCGAGATCGAGATGTGCGTTGGTCACGACGAGATCTTCCGGCAATGTGAAGATAATCCCGGTCTGTGCCTGACCGCCCGCCAGGGTAATTCCCTGGGGTTGTCCCATTTGCGCCATAGAGATACTGCTAGACAACGGCAGATAACCTGGACTGACCACATCAGTCGCACGACTTACTGCATTAGCGGCGGAAGGCAACCAAGGTACCGCCACCTTGGATGAACGTTCTGACGATGTGCCAGACGTTGACTGTTGTGATAACAGTTGCTCTGGCACGACGATAGGCGCAGCAGATATAGCGGACTTGGCAGACGATGTGCTCGACACGCCTGAATGCGAACTGTCACCTCCGGGGCTGAGTGTCGCCGGTACAGTATCATCCCGGGTGTCCCCGGCCGCCAACGCGACATTACCCGCCAGTGCCAGAGTGCTGCCCATGCAAATCAGGAGAATAACGCTAAGGAAACGTGATGTCATACCGACATGTCCTCCCCTTTGCCCAGCGATTTATTCGGTGATGAGCCTGATCGGGCAGTTTTGCGACCCGGGCTTTTTAGGGTCAGCCAGAAAAAACTAAATACGGTGCTCACTACCATCCACAGGGAATGCAGTGGCCGGTCTTGCGGCCAGGGTGGATCAATCCACGCATCAGCTCGTGTCAGTACCACTCGCACCAGCGCTCGGCGCTGGGCCAGTGGGATATCATTAAAACACAGACGAATGGTGTCATCGTCAACCGTGATAACTTGCACGGCCAGACAGATCTCATTAGATTGCGACAACAGTCCAATGGCTTCTATTTCGTCATGTTCATGGCGCTGATCCGGTACCTTGATCTGGGCGCCCCCCATTGAGAGGTTGATGGTGCTACTACGAGAAACCGAACCGCTGGCGTAGTAAATCATAACCGGCATATCGACATCGATACGGATGGTTTTACGTACCTGCCTTGTTTCACGAGCCACAGCAATAGCGGCCAGCAATGTCAACAGGCTGAACATCCCCCACACGACATTAAACAGCGTTACATAGGGGTCGACATTGAAGTAATTATGAGCAAACATACGCACCAGATTTATGCTCACGCCGATAGCCAGCAAGATCGTGGCAACAATATGTGGACGTACGATGCGAAAATCAAAAAAGCCTTCATCCAACAGTCCACCCTTGTCCGTAACATGAAATTTGCCGCGCTTTGGTGCGAACAGGGTGACAATCGTAGGGATCACCAAATGAAATGCCATCACCGTTTCATAGATTTCGCCCCAGAAGCTATAGCGGAAACGCCCATTCATCCGTGAATTCATATACAGGGACATCACCAGATGCGGCAAAACATAGGCGAAGATCATCGACGCCGAAGAGTGAATAATATTGAGATTAAACAATAAATAAGCCAGTGGTGCGGTCAGAAACACTACCCGTGGCAGGCCAAACTGGAAATGCAACATGGCATTGAGATAGCACAATCGTTGCTGCCAAGTCAGTCCACGTCCCAACAACGGGTTATCAAGGCGAAAAATCTGTGTCATGCCACGTGCCCAGCGAGTACGCTGAATCACATGTAACACCAGCCGCTCAGTAGCCAGCCCGGCTGCCAGTGGAATGTTCAGATAAGCAGACTTCCATCCGCGACGCTGCAATTTCATGGCGGTATGCGCGTCTTCCGTCACGGTTTCCACCGCAAACCCACCGACTTCCTCTAGCGCCGAGCGGCGCATGACTGCACAGGAACCGCAGAAAAAAGTCGCATTCCATGTGTCATTCCCTTGCTGTACCGGACCATAGAACAACTCACCTTCACTCGGTATCCGCTGAGCCGCCTTCAGGTTGCGTTCAAATGGATCCGGTGAATAAAAGTAGTGCGGCGTTTGCAGCAACGCCAATTTTGGATCGGACAGGAACGGCCCAACGGTTGCCTGTAAAAAAATACGCTTGGCAACATGATCACAGTCAAACACGCAGATCAGCTCCCCTTGGGTAAGCGTCATCGCATTGTTAAGGTTCCCGGCCTTGGCATGAATATTGTTGTCACGGGTGATATAGCCGACACCCGCATGTGCCGCAAATACGGCAAACTCACTGCGTTTGCCATCATCCAGCAGATAAATATTCATTTTATCGTGCGGATAATCAATACACTGTGCCGCCAACACCGTATCCCGCACTACATCCAGACTTTCGTTATAGGTAGGAATATAAATATCCACCGTAGGCCACAGACACATATCATCAGGCAATGGCTCAATGGTGCGCTCCAACGGCCATAGGGTCTGCAAAAAACCCAGCAACAAAACAGCCAGGACATAGAGTTCCGAAGCAAATAATCCTATACCCAGAATGGCTTCAATATCAGAATTAAAATGCAGTGTTTCCGTGGCGCGCCAATATATGTACCGAGTTGACATTAACACCGACAAAATAACTAATATGACCGTAATATGACGTTGTTTATTACACCCCAGCAAAAACATCATTGCGATGCTTATCAAGCCAAATATATATTGTTTTTGGCTGTCCATCGGGGTAATAATAATTACCACCGCAACTGGTATAAAAATCAGTAGCAACAGATAAAGCAGGAGCTTTTTCATTGATTATCCTGATGCTGTGTGATGAAAAAAGTTCATAAAAACCCGTCCTTACTATAAGTGACAGGAGTAATATTAATTTCTTATTTGATTAACGTATTTGTATATTGGTATGGACTTCGCCATTACCAATTCTTATATTCAGCAGGCCAGCCACACGTTTTTCAATTAATTCAATATCAAAAGCCGCGGCTGAAACAGAGCTGACATCAAAAATAGAACGCTGGGATGCATTCGCTTCAACCACATTTTCATCACGATGTACGCTACCAAGCAATTTATCAGCCATACGCTGTTCCACAACAGCGCTCACCTGATTACTGATTGTACGGCGATTGTCCACCTGATTGAGCAACAGATAATGACCTTTCTTTTGATTCAAGGCCTGGCCAATCATTCTATTATCGTCAATATGTGGCATCAGCGAAAGCGATGCGGTATCCGCCATCATCACGACCAAATGCAGGTCTGCCAAGTCGGTCATAGCCTTCAATGCAGCACTGGGACCGGACGGAAAATCAGCAATAATAACCATGCCTGGATAATTCAATAATGTGCTCAGACCGCGCCGTAAAAATTGAGGGTCCGCCTCCAGATTATGCTCAAAGACCTGACGTTGCGCTTCTGTGACACTACCGTATGGCAGCACAAAGATATTATCCTTGGTGTTCAGTATCGACTGTCCCCAGTCGGCTACTTCACCAGACTTCGCCACATAACCGCGCTCATCAGAAACAGGCACACCAAAGTGCAGACGTAATGCATTCTGTACGTCAAAATCAATCGCCAGAACTTTACTTCCACCTCGAGCCAGCGAGTATGCCAGATTGGCGGCTATAGTCGTTTTACCCACACCCCCCTTGGGTGAACAAACACAAACTAACGGCATGATGCAATCCTATCCAGCAAGGATTTAAGCAACACAGCCTTTGGAGAAGCGTCAGATTGATGGTCATTCTGGGCACGAACAGTGAACAAGTGCCGGAAGCGATTAGCGTCAGGCGTTGCCGGAACGGGAGCCACAACAGGAACATCCACACTGTCAGATGCGGTTTTCACAGCCGTACTGGCAGGCGCAGCTTTCATAGCCGCACTGGCAAGGGCAGTTTTCACAACAGTCGTGTTTACTACGTCGACAGCCGATTGTACCAGCGGTGATGGATTGACCTGCGGTAACATTGTTTCAATGGAGTGGGCAAGGGTACTAGACTTATCGGATACCGATGGTTTTGCGCCTTTGTCTGGACTGGAAGCATTCATCAATCCGGGAAGTACACCCTCCCCGGTAAGCGTGAGTTGAGTGATATTTATCAGCTGATCGGGTAATGGCGCATGCTCATTTTCCTGATTGCCTGATAGGTGTTTAATAATAGGCCAACCTGGAGTTTCAGACTGAAATAATGGCCCGGTAATTTCCTTGAAGTTAATATCTTTTATCTGGGCTTTGTCCTTAAAGCGCTGCATATCATCATAGCTTTTCATCTGATCTATATTTCCCTGGGAGGGTAATTGATTGATTAGCACGTTACAAAGCAAAATAGCTGTCTAAGAACATTCTTATACCGACATTTATGATAAAGGTAAATTCCTTGACTAAAATAATTTCATGCCCTGTTGGTAACAGAGTATTTCTTAGTGTAAAAAAAGAGACAAATAAAGAGAAATATCAGACGTAAAAATTACAATATGACAATAAAAATAATATTTAGACAATCTAATAAATAAAGGCCGAAGGCCAGAAATATTATGAAATACCTATCATAAATTTTCGGAAACCTAACAGTATATTGGAGTATTGAGATATAGAGTTTAGTTTAATCTAGCTAATGAATAAATTTAATCTATTAAAATAACACACCGGTATTCGTCAGTAGCAAATAGGTTATTCCAGAATGCTTTGCCGGGGATGCGCCTCCCCGGCTGATGATACCAAGACCTACCGAGCCAACGTTAATGATAGCAAACGGGCGCCGAATACATTCACCAACAATCCCAGCATAATCAGTAATGTTCCCATTATCTGTAACAAAGATAATGTCTCGCCGAGCAGCACCCCCGCACTCAGCAACCCGACGACGGGGACCAGAAGCGACAATGGTGCCACTCGCCAGGTTTCATAACGCGCCAGCAGATTCCCCCAAATGCTATAACCAATAATGGTGGCAATAAACGCCAGATATATTAGGGCCAGTACAGTCGACAGTTGGATATTTACCAGGCTGGAAACGATCACTTCCCGACCTTCAAACAGCCACGAGCAAAGCAAGAACGGCCCAACTGAAATCAACGCCCCCCACACCACCAGAGACATAATCTGAATACGGTACCGGCTCATGATCAATTTATTACAGATATTACCGCACGCCCAACACAGCGCCGCTCCCAGCGAAAGCAGCAGGGTACTCTCACACCTACAGTGGCAGAGCTAGCCGTTCCACTTTCGGCCAGCAGAACAATACCCGCTGCCGCGACCAGAATACCGGCTACCTGATTCCACTTCAGCCGTTCTCCCAACAGTAATGCACCAATCAGCAGCGTGAAAAACGCCTGAGCCTGTAACACCAGCGACGCGATACCCGCCGGCATTCCCAGCTTGATGGCGCAGAATAAAAAAGCGAACTGACCAAAACTAATCGTTATGCCGTAGGCTGCCAACCAGCGAAAAGGCAAACGGGGAACCGGTACAAAAAAAATGGCTGGCAGCGCCACCAATAAAAAACGCAGCCCAGCCAGTAAAAACGGAGGTATATCGTGCAGACCAATTTTTATCACTACAAAATTGAGACCCCATATCACCACGACACAAAGCGCTAACAGCATATCTTTTATCGACATCAAAGGTTCCTTTCTATGAATCAGGCCGGCACTTTACCTGAGCACACCCACCCACCAGGATGCACTAGCGTCCAATAAAATTACACTCAAATGCGGCTGATAAACATATACAGAACGGTATGATTCAAAGCAGACAACATGTGTGTTTATAACAATATTTATAATGTTTTATACTCCAAATAATTCGAGTTGCAGGAAGGCGGTAAGAGAGTGAATCCCGAGGAGCTTACTCAGGTAAGTGATTCGGGTGAACGAACGCAGCCAACACACCTGCAACTTGAAGTATGACGGGTATATAACGACAATGCCATCCCCCGCACGTGTACAAGGAATGGCATGGTTCGGATATTCAACGCGATTTAGTTAAGCCGGGCTGATGTCAGACTGGCTGTTAGCCACCAGTCCTTTACTATCAGTGGTTATGCTCCTTGACCTTCTTCCTGATCAACAGCGAAACAGGCTACCAGCTGTCCATCATAGTTTTTCAGGTGCGGCTGCAACTGAGTACAGGTGCTGAAACAGCGCTGGCAACGCGCGTTAAACGCACAACCCGGTGGTGGATTCAACGGGCTGGGGAGTTCACCAATCAGTTTGATGCGCTCACGACGCATGTCCGGGTTTAGACGCGGCGTCGCAGACAATAGCGCCTGCGTGTAAGGATGACGTGGATTACTGAAGATGGCGTCTTTGCTGCCTTTCTCTACACAGCGTCCCAGGTACATCACCATCACTTCATCAGCGATATGCTCCACTACCGACAGGTCATGGGAAATAAACACATAAGACAGTCCCATATCCTGCTGCAAGTCCATCATCAGATTCAGTACTTGCGCACGCACCGAGACATCCAGCGCAGAAACCGGTTCATCGGCAATCACCACGTCCGGGTCCAGCATTAAACCACGGGCGATAGCGATACGCTGGCGCTGACCACCAGAGAACATATGTGGATAACGGTCGTAATGTTCGGTTTTCAGCCCGACTTTCGCCATCATGGCCAACGCTTTTTCACGACGTTCGGCCTTACTCATATCGGTATTGATAACCAGTGGCTCTTCCAGGATCTGACCGACTTTTTTACGCGGATTGAGTGATCCATAAGGATTCTGGAACACGATCTGGATCTTCTGTCTCCGCAGTTGCTGCGCCGTTTGATCCGGCTTCAGCAGATCCTGTCCCTGGTAATACAATTCACCCTGGGAAGGAATTTCGATCATGGTCAGCAGACGCCCCAGCGTAGACTTGCCACAACCAGACTCACCCACCACCGCCAGCGTTTTACCTCGTTCCAATGTAAACGAGACACCATCCAGCGCTTTCACCAGACGCTCCGGTGCGAACAGGCCGCTTTTTACCGGGTAATGTTTTTTCAAATCAATCGCCTGCAACAGCCATGGCTGTCCGGTTTCATTCATGGTCAGGCTCATACAGTCGGCCTCCCCGCATCATCCAACGGTGTGTGACATTTCACCTGACGTCCCGGGATATCCCGCAGTTCAGGCTCTTCCCGGCGACAAAGATCGGTGGCGTAAGGGCAGCGTGGATTCAGCAAACAGCCTTGCGGACGGTCATATTTCCCTGGCACCACACCCGGCAGCGACGCCAGCCGGGATTTATCCGTCGAGAACTCCGGCAACGCACGTAACAACGCCTGGGTATAGGGATGACGCGGCGCACGGAAAAGATCTTCCGCCTTACCGGATTCCACTACCTGACCGGCGTACATCACAATAATGTGGTGTGCCGCTTCCGATACCAGCGCCAGATCGTGAGTAATCAAGATCAGCGCCATATTTTCTTCCTGCTGCAGTTCCAGCAGCAGTTCGATAATCTGCGCCTGAATAGTGACGTCCAGCGCCGTGGTTGGCTCATCAGCGATCAACAGTTTAGGACGACAGGCTATTGCCATGGCGATCATCACACGCTGGCTCATTCCGCCCGACAGCTGGTGCGGGTACACATCCAACCGCGACGCCGGATCGGGAATCCCCACCTGTATGAGCAGGTCAATGGCCCGCTGACGACGGGTCCTGCGATTGCCACCCTGATGCACCTTGATAGCTTCCATGATCTGAAAGCCTACGGTGTAACACGGGTTAAGGCTGGTCATCGGATCCTGGAAAATCATCGCCACTTCCGATCCCACCAACTGACGCCGTTCTTTTTCTGAAATCCGCGTTAAATCGCGCTGGTTGAACTCCAGCTTGTCGGCCATCACTTTGCCGGGATAGTCAATCAGCCCCATGATCGCCAATGAACTGACCGATTTACCGGAGCCGGATTCCCCGACGATGCCCATCACCTGTCCCTGTTCCACCTGATAGCTGATACGGTCTACCGCACGAAACGGCAGCCCTTCATCACCAAAGTGTACGGACAGTTTATCTACATTGAGTAATGCCATCTCTCTACCTCTGTTACTGCTTGAGTTTGGGGTCGAGAGCATCACGCAAGCCGTCCCCCATCAGGTTAAATGCCAATACCGTCAGCAAAATTGCCATACCGGGGAATGTCACCACCCACCAGGCGCTCTGCGCAAACTGCAACACATCTGACAGCATGGTACCCCACTCTGGCGTAGGTGGCTGTGCCCCCATACCGAGGAAACCCAACGCAGCCATATCGAGAATGGCGTTGGAAAAACCCATTGATGCCTGCACAATCAGCGGTGCCAGACAGTTAGGGAAAATATTGATGAACATCTGGCGCAGGTGTCCGGCACCCGCCACGCGTGAAGCGGTGACGTAGTCGCGGTTCACTTCCACCAATGCCGCAGCACGCGTCAGACGCACGTAATGCGGCAGCGCCACAAACGTCAGCGCTATCGAGGCATTAACGATAGAAGGGCCGAAGATCGCCACCAGTACCAGCGCCAACAACAGACTTGGCAGCGCCAGCATGATGTCGACTACACGCATGATGATAGAATCCACCACGCCGCCAAAGTAGCCAGCCATCAAGCCAAAGATGATGCCAAGAACCAACGACATCACCACCACCATACAGCCCACCAGCAATGACAGCCTGGCGCCATACATCAGACGAGAGAGAATATCGCGGCCCACATCGTCAGTACCCAGAATAAAATGCCAGCTACCACCCTCCTGCCAGGCGGGTGGATTGAGCAACGAATTACGGAACTGTTCCGCTGGCAAATGAGGAGCCAATACGTTAGCGCCCAAGGCGATGGTGAACATCACCAGGATATAAACCAGGCCCACAACGGCCCCTTTATTACGTTTGAAATAGTGCCAGAATTCTTGCAACGGGGTCATCGGCTTTGGTGCACTATTAACTACAGATTCAGTGACTTGTGTCATCTCAGCCTTCCCTTATTTCTTATGCCGGATACGCGGATTAACCACGCCATATAGCAAGTCCACCAGCAGGTTGACCAGAATAATCATGGTCGCGACCATCAGCACTCCGCCTTGTACCACCGGATAGTCACGACGTTGCAGCGCATCGATCAACCAACGCCCCAACCCCGGCCAGGAGAAAATGGTTTCCGTCAGAATCGCGCCGGCCAACAGCGTACCGACCTGAAGCCCGATCACCGTCACGACTGGCAGCATAGCGTTACGCAGCGCATGCACCACAATCACCCGTAGACGACTTAACCCTTTGGCGCGGGCGGTACGGATATAATCTTCTCCCAACACTTCCAGCATCGACGAACGCGTCATACGCACAATCACCGCCAGAGGAATGGTGCCGAGCACAACCGCCGGCAGAATCATATGCATTACTGCGTCTTTAAAATCACCCGGATCGCCCCAGATAAAGGTATCGATCAACATGAAACCGGTCAGCGGATGAGAGTTGTCCAAAAACAGCGTATCCCCGACACGCCCGGCCACCGGCGTCAGATTAAAATGCACCGAGACCAGCATGATCAGCATAATACCCCACCAGAAAATCGGCATAGAGTAACCGGCCAGGGCAATACTCACGGCAGTATGATCGAAAATAGAGCCGCGTTTCACCGCCGCCAGCACGCCCACCGGGATACCAACAATCACCGCGAAAATCATCGCGCAGACACCCAGTTCCAACGTGGCTTTAAAGCGCGGCACAAACTCGGTCCACACCGGAATGCGACTCTTGAGCGACACACCCAAATCACCATGCAACACGCCATTGACATAGTGAAGGTACTGCTGCCATAACGGCTTATTCAGTCCCATTTCAGCCATTAGCTGTGCATGACGCGCGGGGGAAATACCGTGCTCTCCTGCCATGATCATCACCGGGTCACCGGGGATCATATGCACGAAAGCGAAAGTCAGTAGGGTAATACCAATAAACGTTGGGATAACCAGCCCCAAACGCCGGAGTATGAACTGCAACATATCCCGAACTCTCTATATATAGCTTTCCTGATACCATCAGGCTTAGCATTGCTCACACTGTGCAGACTGCGCACCGCCAACAGCGTCCACGCATTATGGCGAGACACAGACTTATTGGACGTTGAAACCTGCCCCCTGCCATTTCTCTGCAGAAATGACAGGGGCGACAGCGTTGCCATCGCCCATAATGGATTGACTTATTGAATGATTAATCTAATGAAACGTGATTGAAGCTATGTATGCCACGCGGCTCAATAACATAACCTTTCACGTTTTTACGGATCGGTTCATACACGGTGGAGTGGGCCACAATCAGTGCCGGAGCCTGATCGTGCATCACAACCTGAGCTTGCTTGTACAACTCAATACGTTTGGCCTGATCAGACGTGGTACGCGCTGGCTGGATCAGGTCTTCAAACGGCTTGTAACACCATCTGGAATAGTTAGAGCCCTTTTTCGCCGCATCACAGCTGAACAGCGTGGCGAAGAAGTTATCCGGATCCCCATTATCGCCGGTCCAGCCCATCAGTACAGTCTGGTGCTCACCGTCTTTGGCGCGTTTTAGATACTCACCCCATTCATAGGTTACGATCTTGGCTTTCACACCGATTTTCGCCCAGTCAGCCTGGATCATTTCCGCCATACGACGAGCATTCGGGTTATAGGGGCGCTGTACCGGCATCGCCCACAGATCGATAGAGAAACCATTTGGCAGACCAGCTTCTTTCAACAGCTCTTTCGCTTTTGCCGGATCGTAAGAATAATCTTTCACCGCATCGTTATAGCCCCACATGGTCGGTGGAATCAGGTTTTTGGCCGCCTGGCCCGCACCTTGATAAACCGCTTCAATGATAGCCTTCTTATTCACCGCATAAGTCAACGCCTGGCGGACCTTCACGTTATCCAACGGCTTTTTCTCTACGTTGAAAGCCAGGTAACCCACATTCAGGCCCGGTTTTTCCAGCAACGTGATGTCTTTGTCCTTCCTCATACTGGCCAGGTCGGCCGGATTCGGATACGGCATGATCTGGCATTCATCTTTCTGCAACTTGGCGTAACGCACAGACGCATCCGGCGTGATGGAGAAGACCAGGCGGTCAATACCCGGTTTGGTACCCCAGAAACCGGCAAACTTTTTATACAAAATGCGAGAGTCTTTCTGATACTGCACTAACTGGAACGGACCAGTACCGATGGGATCCAGGTCAATTTTTTCCGGCGTACCGGCTTTCATCATATTATTGGCATATTCGGCAGACATAATAGACGCGAAGTCCATCGCCAAATCCGCCAGGAACGGCGCTTCGGCATGGGCCAGCTCAAAACGGACGGTGTAATCATCCACTTTCACTATTTTCTTGATCAGTTGTGGCATCCCCATGCCGTCAAAGTATTCGTAGTTACCGCCAGATACTTTGTGGTAAGGGTTGTTGACGTCCAACTGACGTTCGAAAGAGAACAATACATCGTCAGCATCGAATGTACGGGTAGGCTTGAAAATTTTGCTGCTTTGCCACTTCACGCCTTTACGCAGGTGGAAAGTATAGACTTTGCCATCAGCACTGATGTCCCATTTTTCCGCCAGGCCTGGTTCAATCTCGGTAGTACCCGGCTTGAATGCAATCAGACGGTTGTAGATTGGAACGGAACTGGCGTCAAATGTCGTGCCGGAAGTAAACAACTGTGGATTAAAACCTTCCGGAGAACCTTCTGAGCAATACACCAGTGTTTTTGCTTGTACGCCAGCCGCTACGGACAGCGCCAATAAACCAAGGCCGAATTTCAGTACCCTTGATTTAAAAAGGGATTTAGACATTACTTGTGCTCCATTGTGGATGTTGTGTGTTAGCAGTCAGACCTATTTTTCTTTATCTCGATAGTCTGTACTTTGTTGCCCGTAGGCATGGTTCAATAACCGGGGGAATAATGTGCAGAATAAGCAGGAAAAACTCCGCTAACCCAACTGAACAACCGTCATTCATTCAGGCAATCCGCTGCTCTTCCTCCTTGTAACGTCACCAATTTGTCAATAGATCATAATAACGTCAATATAACCTGTAATGATTTACAAAAAATACTTATATAAGTCATCAGCAATAAATGAGCATATCAAGCGCAATAATTAGTCATAAAATCTATAAAAAATAAAAAAAATAACCATAAACACTGCTTATCGCGTTAAAAGCAATAATTATCGCCATTAAAAAAACATAAGATATTCCTTTCAAACGCTGAATAACTGAGCATTTATTTTTGTTAAAAAGGTTAAAATGAAGTTAAAATAATAACAAAACGCACAAAGGGGTGATACTTTCCTATCATCCAGAGACACGATCAAAAACTATCTACGCGACATAAAAAAACTTTATGGCTGACATTATGTGGGTGAATCAAACTGGCCCTCGTTCGGCATGAACGTTCATGGACAGCGTCACATTGAGGCGGGAAACAAAACGGGCAGCAGACGCTCATGCCAACCATCCGTCATGCCATACAGATAAGTAAGTATAGTCAAAAAAAATCGAATCAATTGCCGCTGTCATCTTTCAAATTGCCGGTAACGTTGGCGTCCGGCTCATCCCTGAGGCTCGCCTCGTTGGGGCCGCTGCAAGCGACGTTCAAATCTGCTTTCGGCAGATTTGTCACCCCAATCCTTGATTTGTATAAGCGCCTGGAAATTCACTCACCTACCGCCTTCCTGTATCATGAGCCTTATCGGGCATATGCTCAGAGAATATTATTTATATTAATTATTAAAGTTTAATATTTACTTATTATTATTAGACAGCATTGTTAGTTTTCTATTAATGACAGTCGCTAACATTAGTTATTTATATCATCATTTTTCCGTTAAATAAGTTTAATTACAAAATCAAGATTTAAGTTATTTAAAAACATTCTGCCATCAACTTCACAATTCCTTCACGTGAATCTTTAATACATATTATTTTTAACATTTAACCATGCTAAATTACCTGCAATAGAATAATAGTGCTAAAAAATATACGCCGTTATTTATCCCATTATTATGTGTAAAAACTAAGTAACTTCTCCTACGCGTTTTGAAAAATTAATAGAAACGCTCTGTGCCATACCGCTATAACATGGTGAATATAATGAAAAAAACAGAAACTGATGTCATGAGTGAGGATGTTTTTACTCCACTATCGCCAATAAGCTTTATGGGAAATTTAAATAAAACGCAAATTGGTTCCGTTCCCGTCATTCTTTTTCTGGCTATTTCGGCAATTGTTTTTATTGCCGCGTATGCCAGTTATTTACCCAAAAACATGATTGGCGGTTTCGCCGTTATCATGACGTTGGGGTTTTTACTGGCTCATATCGGGCGCCTTATTCCAATATTGAAAGATATTGGCGGTCCAGCCATTCTCTGCCTGATGGTGCCTTCCATATTGGTTTATTTTCATATTTTTAAACCTAATACATTAGATACCGTCAAATTACTGATGAAAGAGGCCAACTTCCTTTATTTTGTCATCGCCAGTCTGGTGGTCGGCAGTATTTTGGGCATGAACCGGGTCATTCTGATCCAAGGAATGATCCGTATGTTTGTACCGCTGGTTATCGGCACTGTCACCGCCGTCGCCACCGGTTTGTTGGTAGGGAAACTGTTCGGCTACAGCTTTTACCACACCTTCTTTTTCATTATCGTCCCTATTATCGGCGGCGGTATTGGCGAAGGCATCCTACCGCTGTCACTGGCGTACTCAGCCATTCTGGGACATGCACCAGACGTGTATGTGGCGCAGTTGGCACCCGCCGCAGTGGTGGGCAACATTTTTGCGATTGTTTGTGCTGGTGTGTTATCTCGTCTCGGCACCAAACGTAAAACATTGAGTGGTGAAGGGAAACTGGTTCGAAATAATGAGGATAACGCGATTTTTGCAGTCAGCGAAGCCACAAAACCCGTTGACTTTCATCTGATGGGGGGTGGATTACTGTTGATTTGCACCTTCTTTATCCTCGGTGGACTGTTTGAAAAAGTCTTCCATATCCCCGGCCCGGTGTTGATGATTCTGATTGCCGTATTGTGTAAATACGCCCACCTTATCCCTGACAGCATGGAAACCGGGGCCAACAGTTTTTACAAATTCGTTTCCAGCTCACTGGTATGGCCGTTGATGATCGGTCTGGGCATGCTCTATGTGCCACTGGAAAGCGTCGTGGCTGTCTTCTCGGTGGGTTACGTCATCGTGTGTGGTTCAGTGGTGATTTCCATGGCGCTGGTCAGTTTCTTCATCGCGCCTTACCTGAATATGTATCCGGTGGATGCCGCGATCGTCACCAGTTGCCACAGCGGTCTGGGTGGCACGGGCGACGTGGCCATTCTGTCGGCGTCCAACCGTATGTCACTGATGCCGTTCGCCCAGATTGCCACCCGAATCGGTGGTGCTTCCACGGTGATTGGCGCAACGCTGCTGTTAGGCGCAATAATATAAACCATTGCGTCTCTATCGCAGTTAACTAAAAGGCCGCATCGTGTCATGCCAAGGTTGATAACAACGTGCGCATAGCGGCGATAACAGGGAGATCGTAAAGACGCTGTAAATACATCCCTGTAAGCTTAAGCCGCGCCATCCTGGCGCGGATGCTTTGCTCCTCTCTTCCGTTACCGCCGTTCTGATGCCATATATGGGGTTATCAACAGACCGGGCATCATGTCATACCAGGGCCGTTATTATCATTAGAGTGAATAACCGCTCAGCTAATACCAGCCTGATGCAAATCATGCAGATTAATTGCCCCCACCAGCCGACCTTCGCTATCGACTACCGGCGCGGCGGAAATATGTTCATGATGCAGCGCATCCAGCGCGGCACTCGCCCGCCACTCCTCGGGGAGTTGGTAACCGGGTCGGGTCATCGCCTGCAGGATAGAGGCATCGAGTGTTTTACCTTTTATCAGCCAGCGACGTAAATCACCGTCGGTGAACACGCCGGCTACACGGTTTTCCGCATTGCAAACTGCAATCAATCCCAGTCCGGTACGGCTGAGTTCCAGCATGGCATCCATCACCGAGCCCTGTAATTCAATTCTGGGCAACCGGTCACCACATCTCATCACGTGATGTACCCGGTTCAATAACCGAGCACCCAGACTTCCCCCCGGATGTGAACGAGCAAACTGTTCCGCACTGAAGCCACGATAACGCATCAAAGCCATAGCCAGTGCATCGCCCATCATCAGCGTGTTTACCGCACTGGATGTCGGTGCCAATCCCATCGGGCAGGCTTCGCGAGCGACGCTGACATCAAGCACACAGGCCGCTGCCAACCCTAATGGTGACTCTGCGTTACCGGTCAGCGCGATGACCGGGATCTGACTCTCCGCCAGCAGGGGAAGCAGGATATTCAGTTCCTGCGCCCGGCCGGAATAAGAGATAAAAATCACCACATCCTGCGGGCCAATCATGCCCAGATCACCATGCAATGCTTCAGCCGGGTGAACGAAGAACGCCGGAGTGCCGGTACTGGCCAGAGATGCTGCAATCTTTTTACCGACATGTCCCGATTTACCCATCCCCGATACCACTACCTTTCCCTGACATTCCAGCAACAGGTTACAGGCATGGATCGTGCGCTCATCCAATCGCGCCAACATACGCTGAGCTTCAGCAATTTCTATTTCCAGCGTTTCCCGGGCAAACGCCAGTAAACGGTCACTCATCATCACTCTCCCACCAGAATCACATTGATTCCCTTCGCCCTCAATGTGTCGAGGTATTCCGGGCTAATGCCGCTGTCGGTAATCAAGATATCCACTGCACTCAGCTCACAGACGACATTCGGACTTTTACGGCCGAATTTGGACGAGTCCACCAGAAGAATCCGTTGCTGGGCGGCGCGGCACATCGCCTGACTGACCGCATGAAGCTCATTGAATGTCGTTACACCGGCATTGATATCGACGCCATCCGCACCGATAAACAGTTTGTCAAAGTTGAAATGGGAAAAAGCGGCTTCCGCCAGACTGCCGTGAAAAGACGCGGACGTTTTACGGTACGTTCCTCCCGGCATCAGAATGGTTTGATCATTATCCAGCTCAACCAATTCATTCACGATGCTCAGGCTGTTAGTCATCACGGTGATATTATTGAATTGTGTCAGCCAGGGCACCATTTGCAGCACTGTACTGCCCGCATCAAAAATCAGCGAGTCGCCGTCATTAATCAGTTGCACGGCGGCATAAGCAATCTGTTTTTTCTTGGCGGTATTGATGTGGGTTTTACGATCAATCGGCTGATCGCCTTCTTCACGGCTGAGTACCACACCGCCATAAGTGCGGATTACGGCGCCCTCGTCTTCCAGAATAGTCAAATCCTTTCGGATAGTCGTACCGGTCGTGGCAAACTGACTGGATAAGTCTTCCACCGAGGCTTTACCGTTTGCTTGCAGATATTCCAGGATCTCTGCCTGACGCTGCTTAGGTTTCATAACGATTTTATCCCAACATGCTATTTCCATCACTTCCTTTACAAGATAAGACAAGTAAAACGTCACCAAATGAAAGAAAGTTTCTTTTAAAATGAAAATATCATGTTTTCGGTTTAATCGCTAATGAAAGCGCAGTCTGACATGCTGGTTCCTCTGGAAAGATCACATTTGGCACCAATTGATTTCTTGGTAGGCCAATTAATGCCGTCATGTGGCGCGGACGAGCAAACACTGTCAATCCACGCATGATAAAACCATCACAGACCCGGTCATGTTCATCAAACGCCAGCGCCATGACCACTCTGGCTTTAAAGCGTCCGTCTGAACGCCCGACACCGACCGTAACACACTGACGGCACAGGGTTTCAAACGCCTGATTGAAACGGCGTAGTTGCCACCAGCCCAGAATAATCTGCAAAAGCCAGGCACAGATGGCGCACATAATCAATAAAGATGCCGAACTCATAGAACCCTCCCGGGGCATAACCCTCGGCACCAGGCCGAGGGGGGGAAACACACATCAGAACATCACCTGTCCTCCAGTGATATTAATCGACTGCCCGGTGCAGTAAGAGGCTTTGTCACTGGCATAATAAAGCAAAGTGTTAAGAACATCCTGGTAATCACAGCCACGTTTCAGTGGAACCTTGTCGGTATAATACTTTTCGACCTCATCCGGCCGAATGCCCAGCTTTTTGGCGTATTGCGGCAATAGTGACTGAAACATGGGTGATTTCAACAGGTTTCCCAGCATCAGCGAATGCACGGTAATACCAAACTCGGCCAGATCCAGTGCCAGTGATTGCGTCAATCCGACGCCACCGAATTTGGCCGCACTGTAACCGGAATTATGCTTGCTGCCCACCTTACCGGATTTAGAGTTAATCTGAATAATACGCCCGGCAATACCATCACGAATCATCAGTTTGGAAAACTCACGAGCACACAGGAAATACCCCACCAGATTGACCTGCAAAGACAAATCAAAATCATCAAGCTGGAACTGCGTGATAGGGGCGGCTTTGGCTATCCCGGCACTGTACACCAGCAGATTGACCTGGCCAAACCGGGTATCAACCTCTTGCGCCAGTTTTTCAACTTGTGCTTCCTCTGTTGCATCGGTACCAAAACCATAGGCGTTCCCTTCGCCATAACGGGCATTAATCCCTTGTGCAATCTGCTCGGCATGCTGCGTATCCAAATCGGCAACCGCCACGCGATAACCGGCTTCAGCCAGACCTTCACACAGGAACGCACCGAGAGTTTGCCCACCACCGATGACCACCGCAACCTGTTTCATATGCTTCTCCCTTATCTAAAATTCAGCCCAAAATTATTAAATTACTACCAACCGTGATATCCGTTGGTGTCGTGCCGGCAACGTGTATAGAGCCGGGAAATTCCGCCTGCGTAGCGCCATCAAAACGGATCGTGATATGGCCCAGCTCACGGAGATTTTGTGCCGCGACATCACCCACCGCCGTAATGGGATACACGGTGTCAGCCAGCACAAGCTGGCCGCCAGCGTGCAACTCCCCCCGCGTGTCACCATGCCGATGCAAAAAACAGAATGCCTCGATATCTTCCGGAGCCCCTTCGCGAAAGGTAATCATCATGTTTTCAACCAGCGATTCCCGGGCGTTGTCACCCACGCGTGTAAATATCGTTTGGTAAATAGTATTCATACGTACCTCTTAACCGAATGAAATCACTGGTAAATCAAACTGGAAACTGCCCAGGCCAGCAGCACTGTCGGCGCACCGGTAAGAAAACGGCCGACCAGCACGGATGGAACACCAACACGAACCGTGTCCTGCTTGGCTTCAGCCAGCGACAACCCCACCGGGATAAAGTCGCAGGCCGCCTGGGAATTGATGGCAAACAGTGCTGGCAGCGCCAGGTGAGGTGGAATATTCCCCAGACCAATCTGCACCCCGACCAGTACGCCGATAACCTGCGCGATAACCGCGCCGGGGCCAAGAAAAGGCGAGAGCAGTGGAAACGAGCAGATCAGAGCCAGCGTCACCAGCCCAATCGGGCTGTTCGCCAACGGCGTCAGCCCATGTGCAATAAGGTCCCCCAGCCCAGAGGCGATGATGATGCCAATCAGCGCGGAAACAAATGCCATGAAAGGCAGAATGGTTTTCAGTACCGTATCAATGGTGTCGCGGCCCGCCTGAAAGAACACCGCCACGACCGACCCCATTCCCATACCGATTTTCGCCAACAGCCCATCGCTTTGTTCAGTGATCTTCTTGCTACTGTCATAATCGCGACCGCTGTTCACGGCATCGTTCTCCGCGGGCATAGTCACAGTAGCGCTGGCGGTCTTTTCTGTTTCCGCTTCCACTAACTGGATATTTTTTTCACGCACACCCGAGACATAAATGTCTTCCAGTATAAATTTCGCCAGTGGACCGGACTGACCGGTAGAATGAATATTCACGGTCGGAATACGACGTTTGGGGTAAATACCGCAGCGCAGCGTGCCACCACAGTCAATGACCGCGACGCCTATCTCTTCGGCGGGCGGTTCACCGTCTTTAAAACCGTCCACCGCCGGCCATCCGGTTAACTCGCTCAGGCGATTGACGATGGCCGGACGCGTTCCTGCCGTGATATAGACAATTTTCTTCCCCGGTACGGCTTCAATCAGTAAAGGTCCGCCCCAGCCACTTTCGCCTTTTTCAATCCGGATAATGCTGCTCATTGAAAGTTCCTCCGCTTAGAGCTGAACCTGACGGTCAAGCTGGATGTGCATTTTGCGTTCGAAAACAGAGGTGGTCAGGTCAGTGACCCATCCACGGAAAAAGTTGGTGAACATCCCGACCAGCAGATAACTCACCGCCAGCGGGCCTAATGGCAGCCCCAGGGTGGTCAGACCGTTGGCTATACCCAGATAGACGAACAGTTCACCGGGGTTGATATGGGGAAACAAACCATTCATCGAGTGACAGCTGTAAGAGGCCGCCGCATAGTAACTGGGCTTGTATTTCTCTGGCATGAAACGGCCCAGGCTCAACGTCATCGGATTACAAAATACAAATGTGCCGATAACCGGCAGCAGCAGGTAGCGGGAAATCGGGTTCCCGGCACAACGCTGAGCCAATCGCTCAATTCGCGACTGACCGACGAAAGTAATAAGGGCGTTCATGATGACTAACAGACTGATCAGTAAAGGCAATATGCCAGTAACCATACCGACAAAGACGTCACCACCTTTCTGAAACAGGCCGATGAACCACTCAGCCCCATGGGTGATAATTTCTATCATTATGTTCTCCTGTTTCCACTGGTGTTTAAAAAAGCAGCTAAATAAAGCAACTTATTTTTTAAAGTGATTATAAAGATATAGATAAAATCTTTTCTTTTATTTTAAATTGATCACATTTTGAAAGTTATTTATTTCAAAATAAAATAAAAATGATAGATTTATATTGATAACAACATGTTGAGGATAATTGAAATGAAAATTTATCTTGATACCGCCGACATCCCCGCCATCGTCCGGCTGGCCCGCGTGCTCCCGCTGGCGGGGGTCACCACCAATCCCAGTATTGTTGCAGCCGCTGGCAAGCCTATTCGCACGCTGCTGCCCGCGTTGCATGACGCCTTGGATAATAAAGGACAACTGTTTGCTCAGGTCATAGCCAGTACCGCGGAAGATATGGTCAAAGAGGCCCGCCTACTTCGGCAATGCATCAGCGATCTGGTTATCAAGGTTCCCGTTACGGTGGAAGGATTAGCGGCCATCAAACGACTACACAGTGAAGGCATTCCCACGTTGGGAACCGCAGTTTATGGTGCGGGACAAGGACTACTTTCTGCGCTGGCTGGCGCGCAATTTGTGGCGCCTTACGTTAATCGGCTAGATGCACAGGGAGGAGATGGGATTCAAATGGTGCAGGAATTACAACAACTGCTGACGCTGCATGCCCCGCAGTCCATAGTGCTGGCAGCCAGTTTCAAAACCCCCCGACAAGCGTTGAATTGCATGCTGGCAGGCTGTCAGGCCATCACCCTGCCCGTCGACGTCGCTGAGCAGTTCATCACGACACCCGCCGTGCAGGCAGCAATAGAAAAATTTAATCAGGACTGGCACTCCGCCTTTGGCACCATGACACTCTGACAACACACTGGCGGATAAAATATCCCAACCGGTATCTGTCTGTCAGACATCGTCCAGTGATAAACACCGAACACTATTCACAATACTGGTGCAGAGTGTCCTGTTTCTCAGGCAGCAGGCGATAAAGATAAACCGGCCGACCGGTAGAACCGTACTGAATATTGGTATCAAGAATTCCGGTATCCGCAAGGTATATCAGATATTTGCGGCATGACACGCGAGAAATACCTATCGCGTTGGCTAGCATTTCTGTGGAAAACTCCGCCCCCTGATTCCCTTCAATCCATTCACAGACAGTGCGCAATGTCAGGCTGGTCAACCCCTTTGGCAGTTTCTTTCGATCTACAACCGGGCTGCCACTGGTACGACGGATCAGATTGTCGATATCCGACTGCGCGACAAAATCCCGGTGTTTGAGCAAACTGGATTCTTCACGATATGCCACCAATGCCTGCTCAAAGCGAGCAAACTGGAACGGTTTGATCAGGTAATCCACTACACCATAATGCAACGCTTTCTTGATGGTATAGACATCGCTGGCGGAAGAAATGATGATAACGTCGGTATGCTCGCTGAATTCCCGGATAGTCGGCAACAGATCCAGCCCGCTATCCTGTTGCATGTATATATCCAGCAGCACCAGATCAATTTCACAATCCGGCTGCATCAACAAGTTTCTGGCCTGCTGTAGCGTAGGGACTGTCGCATAACAGCTAAACCCGGAAACCTGATTCAGATAACACTTATTCAACTCCGCCACCATGGCATCGTCGTCGACAATCAGTACATTAATCATGGTCAAACTGCCTTGCTTGATAAGGAATATTGACGAAAAACTGGGTATACACATCGGGTTCCGACTCAAAATCGATCGTACCGCCAATTTTCTCCAGACTCTGTTTAGTCAGATACAGGCCAATGCCGCGTCCGCAGCCTTTGGTAGAGAACCCTTCCTGATAAATCCGGGTTTGCACCTCCAGCGGAATCCCTGGGCCATCATCACCCACAATACAATGCAGAAACCCGGACTGATGATGAAATGTGATACTGATTTCCCTGTTTTCCAGCCCGGATATGGCATCCATAGCATTCTCGATAAGATTACCCAGCACCGTAATCAACTCATTAGTAGCTTCAGTGTCATCAGTTTCCGGTAACAGGCTGTCTTCGCTAATCGACAGTGTAATCTCCAGGTCGCGCGCCCGATTGATCTTACCCAACAGGAACCCGGCAATCACCGGTGATTTCACCTTACGGATAATCGATCCGATTTCCGCCTGATAATTATTCGCTGTTTTTAAAATATAATCTTCCAGCTGAGAGTAGTATTTCAAATGCAGCATGCCCAGAATAACATGCAGCTTATTCATGAATTCATGAGATTGCGCCCGCAAGGCATCCGCGTAATAAGACATACCGGTCAGACGCTGTAATAACTGGCTGATCTCGGTTTTATCACGGAAAGTGGCAATGGCTCCGATGATATCGTCTTTCACCACCACCGGCACCGTGTTGGTCAGCAACAGGTTGCCATTAAAGTTGATCTCTTCATCCTGGTGGGGCGAACCTGTCTCCACCACAGTTTCCAGATTCATCAGCGCGGGCCATTGGCTGATGGTACTGCCGATAGACAGACTCTCTGATGAACCATGCTGACTGAACAAGCGCTTGGCCTCATCATTGATGATGGTGATACGCAAATCGGTATCCACCGCAATAACGCCCTCTTTAATCTGTTTGAGCATGGCATTGCGTTGCTCAAACAGATTGGAAATTTCAAACGGTTCAAAACCAAGCATGATGCGTTTCAGGGCTTTTACCAAAAAATAGGTACCCAACAATCCTACCAACGCGCCAAACAAGATGGTCCAGGGGATAATCCAGCGATTTTCGTTAATCACCGACTGCACGCTGGTCAGTGAGATACCCACCACCACCACACCGATCTGCTTACCGTTTTCATCAAATACCGGGGTGAATACCCGCAACGCCGGATCAAGCACCCCTCGGTTCACTGCCGTATTTTCCAGCCCCAACAAAGCAGGATAGAGATCGTCACCGATAAAATGGCGACCAATCAGGTCTGGTTCGGGGTGCGAATGACGAATCCCGCGCATATCCGTCACGATAACGAACAGTAAATGGTTACGACGCTTAACATTTTCAGAAAAACGCTGGACGGCATAAAGATCGCCGATACCTTTCAAATCATTAATCACCACCGGCGAATTCGCGACTGTGCGAGCAATGGAGAACGCTTTGTCTTTCAGGTGAGTCTCCGTTAACTCGCTGATCCGGAAGAACAACAAGGCATACACCACCAACAGCACAGAACCAATGACGGCCGACACCATGAGAATCACGGATGTTCCCAGCTTCAGCGGTGTCTTTTTCTTACTCATGTCGCACTCCGGAATAAGTATCTTCACCCCGCCATCTTAACCTGTTTCTAACTGTTTCGCGTATCCGGATAACATACCGTGTCATATGCCAGGTGTTCTTTCCACTCGGTATTAAAACGAAATATATTGTTCTCACCGGAGGTAACCGTGCAGAAGGGCGGGGGAAGTATTATTTCTTATCACTCTATTGTAAATACAACGGGTACAACAACAGCAGTAGTGTTATAAAAAATGAGAAAAATAAAGTGTCAGGTTTTTATCACCCCACTGAATAAAAATACATAGTCATAGTTAAGTACAATAATATTATAAAATAAAAAAACAAGGCATGTTATTTTAACTACTAAACAAGTTTAATAATTTTATTATATAATAAAATCATTAAGATAGACAATAAATCAATGACTATAAATAAAAATTATATAACAAATCAAAAACACATCATTAACACAATGGCGTTATTTTATATAGATAATAAATTAATCATCATTTTGATGAAAAATATCAGGCAATGTTTTATTAAATGATTATTCATCATAATTAAATAAATACTTAATCTGTCAAAAAATAACAGGCAGTTAAATTAACAAACTGCCTGTTATTAGTATCACTGATTATTCAACCATCGGCTGATGTATCAGCTATTACATCGACCAAAACAATACCGCTAATATTTGCGGTGACATGATACGTAAAAACATGGCGATCGGATAAACGGTGGCATAGGCTAGCGCCGGTGCGCCACTGGTTTCATGTAACCCATTGGCAAACGCCAGTGCGGGTGGATCGGTCATCGACCCTGCCAACATGCCACACAGCGTCAGGTAATTCATTTTCGTCAACAAACGAGCCAGAATACCAACGACTAACAACGGGATAACGGTAATCACGGCGCCATAAGCAACCCACCGTAATCCATCGCCATACACCAGCGTTGCAAAAAAATTCGATCCTGCCTTCAGTCCCACCACGGAAAGAAACAGTACAATACCCAATTCCCGCAGTGCCAGATTGGCGCTTGGCGGCATGAACCAATACAACTTGCCGATACTGCCAATTCGCCCCAGAATCAACGCCACCACCAGCGGTCCTCCCGCCAGCCCCAGCCGTAACGCAACCGGGAAACCGGGAATAAACAGCGGCACCGACCCCAACAACACGCCAAGGCCAATACCGATAAATACCGGCAACATCTGCACCTGTTGTAATTTTTGCTGTGCATTGCCGACAATATCCGCTACCGCATCAATGGCCGTTTTCCGCCCCACCAACGTCAAAATATCGCCGAAATGCAACGATGAGTTGTTGGCGGCCACCAATTCCACCCCGGCACGATTCAAACGGGAAATCACTACGTCGTAATTTTTTTTCAAATTCAGGTCACGGATTTTCTGCCCCAGAACCCGCTCGTTGGTGACAGCAACCCGTTCAACACTCAAATCCGTACCACGGGTTGATAAAGAGGTATCCACTTCGTGGCCAATCACTAAACGGGCTTGATCCAGATCGACTTGCGCGCCCACCAAATGCAAATAATCCCCCAATTGCAGGATGGAGGAAGGGGCAGGCACCATCAATGCGTTCTCCCGTTTCAGACGCGAACAGACAATCGCATTGCTGTTCAGAATCGGGACATCCTGAATCGCCAATCCTTGCAGATTGGGGTTCATCACCTCGATGTTCATGGTGTGCAATTGCTCATGGCTCTGCCCACTGTGGCTTTCAAACTGCTTTGCTTCTCTATCCACAACGACACGAAACAGCAAGCGCAGCAACCACATCACTAGCAGAATCCCACAGATGCCAAGCGGATAAGCCATGGCGTATCCCATACCCATCTGATTGATGAGCACATTGCTGGAACCCAGATCAGTCAAGATCTGCTGCCCAGCACCCAGTGAGGGGGTATTCGTTACTGCTCCAGAAAAAATCCCCAGAATGATCGGCAGCGGCACACCAAATAACTTGTAAATGGCAATAGCCACCATACCCCCCAGTAACACGGTCAGGATGGCAAAACCATTCAAACGCAGGCCCGATACCCGCAGCGAAGAGAAAAATCCCGGCCCTACCTGAATGCCGATGGTATACACAAACAGGATGAGACCAAATTCCTGAATAACATGCAGCATGTCCCCATTCAGGCTGAAGTGATAACTTTGAGCAAAGTGCCCGACAATAATACCGCCAAACAAGACACCACCGATCCCCAGACCTACTCCATAGATTCGCCAGTTGCCAATCCATAACCCCAGCACAGCCACCAACGCCAGCATACTCACGGTAAGCGCAATATCACTCATAGCAGATATCCTTGAGCAGAAATGTAAATGCGATCCGTTCTGTTACATCACGGAATTTGTCTCTCTCATTATAGGTGATGAAAACAAGCCCTTAGGTTTCAAATAATTGTGGCAGAAGATTATGAGGGGAACCGTGGAATACAACACAAAAACGCCCGTTACCGGTAAAGTTAACGGGCGGAAGATCACGTAACCTATTCGAAAGCAGACACCATGGCCTCATCCCGGCACGATCCTGATGCCAATAATGCGCCTAAAAACGGATCAGCTCTGGCATGGGGATGGTTCGGTGCCATAAACCGGGTCATTATTCTTCGGTGTTCGTCACCGTCTCGGTTAGCGCAGGGTGCGACCTGCCGATGGCAATCCGCTGCGGTTGCAACGCATCCGGCACGTTTCGAACCAGGTCGATATGCAGCAACCCGTTAGTAAACTGGGCTTCGGACACATGTAAATGTTCCGCCAGCGTAAAACTCAGAGAAAAAGGCTTAAATACCAGCCCTTGATGCAGATACTCCACTTTTTTCTCTGGCGGTGTCGGTGTACCTTTGATAATCAGATGTTGCCCTTCCACTTCGATATCCAGCTCTTGTTGCTGGAAACCGGCTAATGCCAACGTGATTCGATAGTGGTTGTCATTGTATTTTTCAATGTTATAAGGCGGGAACTCTACGGCATCCCCCATTGAACTGGCCAACTGATCAAAACCAATCAACTGACGCAGCAGTGGCGATAAATCATAACTACGCATGGTCGTTACTCCTTCTATGAAGCGAGATAATCTGCCCCGACAACGTCTGGCGTTGCGGAGACGTCCCCACATTTGGCGGACGATATTCGGTTAGTACGACGACGTCTCATACCACAGGCCGTCGGTTATTTAATTTCGATGCGGCGTGGTTTCAAGGCTTCCGGCACAACGCGTTGCAGATCGATATACAGCAGCCCATTTTCCAGATTGGCAGCGGTGATCTGAATATGTTCAGCCAACTGGAATTTACGTTCAAAATTTCGTTCGGCAATCCCTTGATACAGGTAGTTACGGGGTGTGGGTTCACCACTGTGTGCCCCTTTGACAATCAGCATGTTGTCGTGGGCAGTGATCTCCAGCTCATGCTCGGCAAAACCGGCAACCGCAATGGCGATGCGATATTGGTTCTCATCAACCAATTCGACATTATACGGAGGGTAACCACCATTACTCTGGCTCTGGCCGGCTTCCAGCAGATTGAACAGGCGATCAAAACCAATGGCGGAACGATACAGCGGAGAAAAATCAGGGTTACGCATTACAGCCTCCTAAGCTTCAGCGAGGGGAGTGATAAAAACCTTCCATCAGGACAGGTCATTAGCCCAGGAAGAATATCCAATCGGCATATTCCTCTGTGTGGACATATCACAAATATGGTGACCCAGCGTCAATTTTCAATAATGGATTAGAAAAATTCGCGGTTTTTCATGCAAAATTTCCTCTGAAATCGGCAGTTATCACATACACTGAGAGAAAAGCACAATATGACAAATTTGCGTGAGCAGAAGTAACTTTCGGTTAATCTGACTATGCGGGTACAAGCGATAAATTGAGGAGATTTCCTTCTCTGGGTAACGTTATGACCATATTGAAAAGTGCCTTATTTTCATTCACGTTGTCGGGAAGCGCGTTAATTGTTTCCAGCGGTTGTTCCAGTGTGATGACACATACTGGCGGGGAGCAAGGTTACTATTCCGGAACCAAAGCCAGTGTGGCAATGCTGGAAGATAAGAAAACCAACTGGGTGATGAAACCACTTGCCGCCATCGATCTCCCCTTCTCGGCAGCATTGGATACATTACTGTTACCATATGACTATTATCGCGTTGGCGATGAATCCAAATCATCACTACGCCAGCGGATCGCCGATCACGAACAGCAGAATCAGTTGGCCAGTTCAACGATCGTCAGTTCAACAACACCAGCGGCGGCAGCGGCTCGTCACTGATGTTCCGCCTGCTGACGATGAATCAACGTCATGGGGATCACCGCCCTGACCGGTTGTGGTTCCCGATTCAATGCCTGTTGCATAGCTTTGAAGGCATGTTCCACCCAGGCATCCTCATTCTGGCGCATAGACCAAATCTTATTGGATAAAAATCCCAGCATGGCATGTTCATCGAAAGTGCCAATATTAATCCCAGCCGGAATATAGCCATAGCGTTCGCGGATAACACTGAGGATCCCTTCCAGTACTGGCAGCGAAGAGGCGATGAATGCCTGGGGTGGGACGTCATGCTGCTGGAAAAATCGCTGCATCATCAGGATACCGTCTTCCCGGCGGTTATGGCCGGCTTCTATCACACACGGCGTCAGGCCGTAATCATGTATCGACTGCTGGTAACCTCGCAGACGGTCGTGGATCGCTGGCTGATGAATATCACCCGCCATAAAAAACAGTGGTGTGGAGGCGTCATCCGCCAGCATGGCTTGTGTAAGGACAATGCCGCCCTGCAAGTTATCACTGATCACCAACGGAATATTTTCTGCGCCAAAATCACGATCCAGCAACACCAGTGGCCGTTTGACCGTCCGGACATGATGTTGCATCGCTTGCACTGACGAAGGGACAACAAACAACCCGTCCACATTACGCTGCAACAGTGAATCCACCAGCACATTTTCATGGTCAGGGTCACTGTAAGAACAGCTGATCATCAGTTGATAACCTACTTCATGACAGCGCATTTCCAGCTTTTCTGCCAATGTCGAGAAGAAGAGGTTAGACAGGCGAGGAACTATCAGCCCAAGCGTATCGGTCTTATTCAGCTTCAGGCTGCGGGCGACATGATTCACGGTATAACCGTGTTCAGTCACATAATCGGTAATACGCTGTCGGGTTTTTTCACTGATACGGTACTGCTCAGCTTTACCGTTCAATACCAGACGCACCGTGGTAATTGACAAGCTTAACGCGTTGGCAATCTGCTCAACCGTTTTTGCCATGGAACACCTTATCCATAAGGGAAATGAAAGATTTTAGTGTAGCGCATTAACTAACTCGACGCAGCTTTCCATAAGCCACAGACTGACGATGAAAGCCCGATGAACGGTTTAACCAAAAGAGCAAGATATTCGGGACGCACGGAGAAAGAGGTGTTTCTGAGAAAACCTCATCTCCGCGATCCCCCTGATATCAGGCTTACGCGACAACATACAAACCGACGAAGAGATGCGATTCCGTTATCCTGCGTTTTCACAACCCAGTTTTTTTTTGCTGCGATAACGCTTAATCATCGGTGAAATAATCGGCAACAGTAGGGTTAACAGTGCGATGATGATAAACACCGCACACACTGGACGGGTCAGGAAAACCATCGGGTTGCCCTGAGACATCATTAAAGAACGGCGCAGGTTAGTTTCCGCCAACGGTCCCAGGATCATACCTATCACTATTGGTGACATCGAAAAATTGAGTTTTATCAGGACGTAGGCTACCAACCCGGCACCCATCATCAAAAACACATCCACCATGCTGTGATTGACGGTATAAGCACCAACGGTACAGAGCAGCAGAATCGAGGGCACCATACAGGTACGGGGAATGTCCATTACCTTCACGAATAGCCTCATGCCGAGGAAACCCAATAGCCCCATGCAAAGGTTCGCCACCATCAGCCCGATAAAAATGGTATCCACTACTATCGGATGATCAGTAAAAAGCTGTGGTCCCAGCGCCAATCCCTGAACCAGAAAAGCCCCCATAATGATAGCAGTCGCGCCATCACCGGGAATACCCAGCGTCATTAGCGGAACCATACTGCCACCCGCCACCGAGTTGGCACCGGCTTCCGGCGCAGAGACGCCTTCCGGTGAACCATGACCAAATTCTTCCGGCGTTTTTGACCACCGCTTGGCCTCGTTGTATGAGATCCAGGAAGCAATATCGCCCCCAACACCGGGAATAGTGCCGATACCAGTGCCAATAATGGATGAACGTATCCAGGTTGGCAGACAGCGTTTGAAATCCACCCAACTCGGCAAAATACGCGTGATCTTCGCTACTGCTTTTTGAGCATTGTTTGCATGGCGGGAACGCAGTTCCTCTTCGAAACCCAGTAATCCCTGCGAGAAGGCAAACAATCCCACTAATACCGGGATAAACGAGATACCCCCCATCAGGTAAACCGAATCAAAGGTAAAGCGCATGCCGCTGGTCATCGGGTCAAGACCAATGGTGGCAATAGCCAACCCTAACCCGCCACCCATTAACCCTTTAACAATCGACTGAGAGGACACACTGGTAATAATACTGATTCCGAACACTGACAACGCGAAATACTCGGGGGCTGAAAATCCAGTGGCGACCGTCGCTAGCATCGGCGCAATCAGGATCAGGGCAATAGTGCTGAACACCCCGCCAAACAGCGACCCCATGGTCGACAACCCCAATGCTCTGCCCGCTTCGCCACGTCGCGCCATTGGATAACCATCCAATACCGTGGCGGCCGATGCCGGTGTGCCGGGGGTACTGATTAAAATAGCGGTGATCGACCCACCATATACCGCGCCGCAATACACACCCAATAGCAGCAATATCCCGTTGACACCCTGAAAAGAGTAGGTGAGCGGCAATAACAGGGCAATCCCCATATTCACGGTGAGACCAGGAATAATACCGATCACAATACCGGCCAATGTGCCAAGGAAAATGATGATCAGGGTGTTAAAACTCAATACCGTGGCAAACGCTGAAAGAAGCTCGTTCATCATCACTCCATAATGTCAGGACTCACTGAAAACCGAGGTCGGCAGTGGGGAGTTAAACAGGTAGGTAAAGGCGCAATAGATCACCACCACAATGCACAGTGTCGACAGCACGATAAACCAGGGACGACGCTCATTCATAAACAACATGACACCGGGAATAAACAGCAACGCCGAAACCAGGAATCCCGCGTAATTTAATAACACACCAAACACCACTGCCATCGCCCCCAAAATCAAGGGACGCCGCACATAAACCGACGACAGATCAACGGCAATATCCACCTGATGCCGATCCTTAATCACCGCAATCCACTGGAATAGGCCAAGCACAATAAACAACCACGCCAGACCATAAGGCCAAAACCGTTCCCCCGGCACACCGGATGCATCAAACATGGCCATGTTGCGCGACAAGAACAGCATCAGTCCGCCCAATCCTATCGAACACAAGCCAATTAACAGGTTCCACTTACGCATCATGATTCTCCCTACCGCCGGGCTTCCGGCGGTAGTTGTCACTTATTATTTTTTCATTGTTTCAGCGATCAGTTGCTTATACATGGCATCATCCTCTTTCATCATGTCGGCTGCATCCTGACCCACGATGGTCACCGGCATAATTCCTTGTTTTCTCAACGCTTCCTTATAAGCCGGTTCATTAACCACTTCGGTAAAGGTTTTCACCAGTTGGCTTTCGATTTTCGGCGGCAGTTTCGCCGTGGTGGCCAACACTGCCCAGGCACGCATCTTCACGTTAAAGTTCAGATTCAGCGCCTCCTTGATGGTGGGAACATCGGGGAACAACGCGAAACGTTTGTCGTCCATTACCGCCAGCACGCGCAAAATACCGGCATCAACTTGTGATTTAACCGCCCCCGGCGTGGTCAGCACCGCGTCAAGATGACCACCGACCAATGCGGCAATAGATGGGCCGGTACCTTCGTTATAAGGAATATGGTTGAATTTGGTGTGCGTATTATTCTCAATATTCACAGTGGCCAGATCATAAATCGCCCCCATACCCGAGTTACCCACCATGAGTTTTCCTGGATGCTGTTTTGCCGCCTGGATAAAATCTTCCATTGTTTTGTAACTGGAATCCGCTTTCACCACGATAGCCACCGGGTCGGCGATAGTGGTCACCAATGGCGTAAAATCTTTATAGGTGACGGGGGATTTGTGTTGATAAGGGAACATCGCCAGCTCAACTGTGGTCATGACCAGTTTGTAACCATCCGGTTTGGCTTTCGCGACTTCAATCAGCCCAGTAACTCCATTGCCGGCTGGCTTGTTGACCGGGACAAAAATAATGCCTTTCGGCAGCCGATCTTTAGCATACTCAAGCAGCGTCCGGGCGGAGGTATCAGTACCGCCACCAGGATTTTTGGGGATAATGACTTCAATGTTTCTCGTCGGATAGGTTAACATTTGCTTGGCAACAGCCTGTGTGGCCAGCAGTGGCATCGCTGCGGCCAGAAGCACACACCAATATTTTTTCATCGTTTTCTCCTTTTATGACTTTATTGTGTAGGGCGGTTCAGGGTACAGATTCACAGACCGAACACGATCTGCTGATAAACGATATTTTTCCGATTCCAGGTATAGGTCACATGTAGCGAGTCACCATCGGCGATGATAGCCGGGTAGGAAAACTCGCCAGGTTCCTGTTCCAGGTCGATCAGGTTCTCCCAGGTGTCGCCATTATCGGCGGAATAAGCGACCGTAAGCGGATAACGCCGGCTCCAGTTACCAGTGACGGGGTTATACACCAGCACCAGCTGATTATGGCCGAGCGAGACCATATCAATACCGCTGTTGTTATTGGGCAGCGCGGTAGCATAAGCGTCGCACCAGTTACGCCCATAATCAGCGGAATCACTGCGATACAGACGACCACGGGTACTACGCATCAGAACATGGATTCGTCCCGGAGCGGATTCCCAGGCTGAGGGCTGAATCACCCCGTCCCACTGGAATACCCGCGTCAGATCGTTTTCCCACAAGGCATCCTGTTTCAGCCCCTGCCAGAGCGCATCCTGATGGTTCTCCGCCGGGGTTTGATGTGTCAGCGGTATTGCGACGGATTGCCACTGTTGTCCACCATCACCGCTGATATCGACAAACGCGTCCCAGTAGCGATCGTCCTCCACCGAGCCGGGGGCCAGCCACTCACCGTTGGACATCACCAGCACTTTATTCTTGACCGGACCGCGTGGTGTGCAGTCCCCTGCCACCAATGGCCGGGGAGATGACCAACTGACGCCATCATCATCCGATACCGTCATCCGTGTCTGCCAGTGGTGGACATCCGCACCGACTTTATAAAACAGCCATAACCGACCATCCTGATGGTGCAATACCGGGTTCCAGTGCGCCAATCCCGGTTCTGCTGCGATCGACAGCGGTTGCTGCCAGTTTCCCTGCTCACCACATGACAACCAGATAGCGGTATCGCCGCTGCCTTCCTTCTCTCCGGCAAAATACGCCACTCGCAGACGGTTGCCCGGCAGGGAAACCACCGTCGAGGCATGGCAACTGCCAAAATAGTGGTGTTCAGCGGGCAACAGTAATTGTTGTTTTACCTGCGTCAGTGTCATGGCGGCCCCTTTGGTTATTAGTTGTTCTTTATGTCACGCCTGATTAAGGATTGAGTTGCGTTGTAAACGGCTGGCCCAGTCGCAGCATGCTGCTGATGGCGTCCGGAAAAAAGCTCTCGCCATACGCCGCGCTGCTACGCACCCGGCAAATGTGGGTCGAGAAGTTACCACATTGCTGCTGGTAGTGCTTGGCACAGGCCGGATAATCGAGAAATTCCACCAGTGCAGCAGTGGAAAGATAGTCCGACAGTTGTTGCGCCAGCAACGGCTGTTCACGCCAGTGCTCATAAAGCCAGACGTACAACTGTGGATGGAAATTGGCCATCACACCGCTGTAAGCCTGACATCCGGCTTGCAACGATGGCAGCAGCGTCTGACTGTTGGCATTGGCCAAATGCAACCGGGTGCCTTGCGCCAGTTGTAAGCGCCGTTTGATGGTCGGCAGGTCGCAACACGTATCCTTGATAAAGGTGTAACGCCCGCTACGCGCGCACCACGCCACCGTGTCATCAGACAGCAGGCGTTTGTAAGGATAAGGACATTCGTAAATCCCCAGATCCACGTAGGTAGGCAACTGTGCTGTCAATAACTGCAACTGATCGAGCGCGACCTGATCAGACTCGCCCGACAATGCCAACCGGTTACTGATCAGGATCAGGCCATCTATGCCGGTTTCCGCCATACCATTAAGCTGCTCAACCTGTTGGCTGATGCCACAGGCGGTATGGCCGGACGCCACCACCGGTACACGTCCATCCACCAGCTCAACGATAAAACGCACCAGCTCTCGGGTTTCCTTATCGCTCAGGAAGAACATTTCGCTCGACTGGCAGGCAGCAAACAACCCATGTACCCCGGCCGCCAGATACCACGTCACCAAACGACCCAACGAGTCATAGTCAATCTCGCCACGTTCATCGAATGGCGTCAGCATTACCGGCCACACGCCGGTGTATTTTTGCTCGTTATGTTGTTGATCGCTGTCGTACTGCATAATTCACTCCGCCAAAAGCGTATGGGCATCGCCCGCCATAAAGACCCGGATATTCTGTGTCAGCGCCTGCGCCACAAATGCTTTCAGGACATCGCCCAGTTGTGCCTCGTCGACGTACGCCACCGTTAGATGGTTACTCTGGTGCCCCGCCATCAGATCGTCCCGGTTGACACCATCCAACACCGCATTCAACAGTGGCCATTCATAGTTGGTGGCACGGCGACGGCGTTCGAACTCGGCAGGCGGCAATTCCACTGCGGTACCAGTACCGATATGCATGATGACCTGCGTTCCTTCATAGTGAGCGCGCGCCCAGATAAAGCGCCCGGCCTTGCTCTGACCGGTAATGGTGGAACCGCCATATGGGAAGAACATCGGCGGCTGACGATAACCGGTCGCTCCGGCGATGCCCCCTTTCAGATGGGCAAACGGCACCGCACCGGAGATTTCCAGATCCCAATAGAATGTGTCCTGATAATCGCTACCCCAGCGAATATCGTGCAGCGTGGTTTCCGCCGGCAAGCCCAGACCATGCAACAGTCGCCATAGCATTACCTGTGGAATCGCACTGCCCATATCCACTTCGTTGATGCAGGGTATCGCCATATCCGGACGGATAATCTCGCCTTGCTCATCCGGCAACGGGAAACGCTCCGCGTTACCAATCGCGCCTTCGGCAAAGTCAGAGGCAGCGCAACTGTCTTTCAGACCCTGCTGATACTGCACACCCACTGCTGTCAACCCAAAACGCTTCACAAAACGCGCCATGGCAATCATCATCGCGCACTGTTCCAGTACCTGCTCACGCGTCAACTGCCGACTACCGTCGGTGCCAAATTCAAACTGCATACCCTGTTGTTCATACCATTGCAGGCAGCTCTCACGCAGCGACGTCGGCACTTTATCCATTTCCACCAGCAAGGCGGACTGCGATAGAGATTCAATCGGCATACCGGTGTTCACCATCGCCTGTTGTGGGAACATGCCGTTAATCATGCCCATGCAGAAGGTATCGAACAGACCGATAATCGCCTTGTGGCGCAAAATATACTCCCCGACCTGACGCCCGATCTGGCCTGCGTCGGTAGCCAATACCGGGTGTGAAGGCGCAACCGGGTGGAGATAGCCGGTTTTATGGCTAACCGCGCCATCCCGCAGCCAGGTGGATAGATCCTGGCGGAAATCATCATCTTCAAAGGTTTCAGACCACATCCGAGAATAGGCTCGTCCCAGACTGGTAAGACAGCCTGCCATACACAACATGCCTACCAGCCCCGGCCAGGTGCCATCAAAATTGGCCAGCAATAGCACCGGGCCGCGATGATGCACCAACGATGGCGCCAGATGATGGGAATATTGCCAAGCGGTCAGCAACACGATGACCGGTGCATCCGGATCGATAGCGGCAAAAACCGCACTACCCTCCTGCTGACTGCTGATAAAGCCGTGTCCACGGTCAGCATTCACGGGATGAGCCCGCTTCATGCGATAGCCCAGTTGCTCCAGAACCATCTGTAATGTGTTCTCAAACTGCTGTTGGGTAGGCCAGCACGTCACATTAGCGGGTTCACGCAAATCCGCATTGGTGACCAATAACACTTCTCCGGCCTCGGCACTCAGTCTGGCGGGGGATTCGGGTAAATTGAGTTTCAACATCGTTTGCTCCTGCATGTCTGTTCCGGCATTGGCCGGGATGATTCTGATGGCTTACCGCGCGCCGTCAGTGCCCGCTAGCGGGCACATTTGCTGTTCGGCAGTCTGTTGATCCTGATACATCTGCAAATAAATTCGGTATTTGGCGTCATGAAATGCCTGATGTTGCCGGTCTGCCCGGATCAATGTGCCGGGGTGAACCAACGCCGCTGCCGCCTGAGGCAATGACGGATAAGTACCGCAGGCGACAGCGCCCAGTAAGGCGGCCCCCAGCGTGACGGCATCGTCTTCGCTGACCAGTTGGATATCGCAGCCGGTAATGGCGGCGTATTCCCGCAGCCACAATGGATTCTTGGTTGCTCCGCCGCACATCACCAACCGGGTAATCTGATGTCCGGCCTGATTCATGCTGTCGATAATGTGGCGGGTGCCATAGGCAATGGCCTGTAGTGTCGCCAGATACAACCGAGCCAGCGCATCCGGTCCCTGTTCCAGGGTCAGTCCCATTACCGTCCCTCTGGCATGAGGATTAGCGCGCGGTGAGCGGTTGCCGTGATGATCGGCCAATACATGCAAGTGACAAGTCGGCAATGGCTCACGCTGTTCCAGCAATGCCACCCACTCGTTCAAAATCTCGTAAACGCTGCATTGCCGCTGGTTGGCTTGGGCCTGCAACGCGGTCCACTCCGCATGCTGATGCAATGTCCACTCCACCAGTGCGCCAGCGGCACTCTGTCCCCCTTCACTCAACCACCACTGCGGTAGCATTGCACCCCAGTACGGCCCCCAGACACCGGGTACGCTGACCGGCTCAGGGTTCACTAACATATGACAATTAGATGTGCCGCTGATAATCGCCAGGCTGCCTTTCGGCTGGCTGCCAACCAGCGCCAGCCCGCCGGCATGTGCATCAATAATGCCGCTGGCGATCACCACGCCTGGTAATAACCCACACTGTTGTGCCGCTTCCGCACTCAGCACCCCCGCTTTTTCGCCAAGCTGAAGGATGTGAGACGGTATCTTTTCCAGCAGATCCGTCAGGTCAACTGCCTGAAGCAAGGTGCCACTGAAACGGTTTTCATGGGCCAGATAGTTCCATTTACACGTCAGAGTACACACGCTGGCAACATCGGCACCGCTTGCCCGCCAGACCAGATAGTCCGCTAAATCAAAAAACCGCCACACCTGTTGATAACGTTCAGGAAAATGGTGTTTCAGCCATAAAATTTTAGGAATCTCCATCTCAATGCTGACTTCGCCACCGACGTAATGCAGGGCGGCATCACCGGTAGCATTAATCGCCGCAGTTTCTGCCACAGCACGGTGATCCATCCACATCACGATATCGTGGTCAGCTTCACCCTGTTCCGCCACGGAAACCGGCTTACCGTCGATCCCGACTGCCACCAGCGAGCAGGTGGCATCAAAACCGATAGCGCGGATACCCGCGGGTTCAATTTGCGACTCGGCCAGCGCCTCGTGGATGCTGTCGCACACCGCCTGCCAGATATTCGCTGATGATTGCTCCACCAGATTGGCACGGGGATGGAATTGCTGGATGGGCCGTACCGCAAAGGCCAGTCGCCGACCGCTGCTGTCAAATACGCCGGCTCTCACACTGGCAGAGCCGACATCCACGCCCATAAAGCAATCATTTTCCATGACTCTTCCTCATTGCTAACTCGAGTTAGCAATGTATTTAAAGAGAGAGAAAGAGACAATGCTTTTTAACTTGAAGTGTGAGGTCGATCGGTGAACAAAAAATAACCATCTGAAAGTCAAACGGTTTTATCAGGCAAAAAGAAACCATTTTTTAACATATTGATGCCGGGGATTTTGCCTTTCAAAAAAGGCATCAGGAGGGAGAAAACGGCAAGCGATAACTGAACTTCCACCACACAACGTAACTGCCTGATGACGAGCGTCATCTCGAACCATCACTCTGTGACGGTGATGGAAATCATAGGGCCAGTTTGCATCCGGATTTTCCGGACCGTGAATAAAAACATAACGTAATGGCGGGACCAAGCTACCGGTCGCCACCCCACATGCACACCCTGTCCAGCACGATAATAACCGCTGTTCTCCGGGTATTAATATTCACCCATTAAACTGTCAAAGCTGTGAACAAAGATTTACACGATATTACATCGTAAACTAACCAATTTTCATCTCTGGATAAGATATTAATGTGGGCAATATGCTGACAAACAGCACTAAACGTTAATTAATATTCTTTATCTATAGAATGTGCCCACATATATCGCAATAAACTGGAACATCATAATAAAAAAATCGAAATTATATAAAAACCTTAAAAATCATTGAATTATTTACAATACTTGACTGTTTTTTCTTTCAAATAAATAGAACAATAAGCTCAATAACATTAGATTTCCAATCAAGAAGCAGAGGCGTAACCTTTCTTGCATCGAAAGGGAAACACCTTTCATTGTCATTAACAGAGTAAGGAAAGGCATCATGAAAAACCTGAAAACCATCGCTATCGCTGCAGTACTGTCCACCGTTTCTTTCGGTTCTTTTGCTGCTGAATATGTGAATGCCCAACAGGCGCAGCAGTTCCATAAAGTCGGTGTAGTCACTGCCAGCGCCAGGGATCTGAGCTCACTGCAAGCCAAACTGGCGGCCAAAGCCGATCAGCAAGGCGCCAAAGCGTATTACATCACCTCCGCTGTCGGTAATGACACGCTCCGCGGTACGGCGATAATTTATAGTTAATTCATTCATTATTATTACCCTCATCCCCGGTTTGCCTGTGTCCACTTCAAACCGGGGTTTTTTATTGTCTGGAGGGTCGAAAAAAGCTGCGTGAATACACTTTAGTAAGGGGTGATGAGGCTACCGCGCAATGGCGGGAATTGCAGATCCTCGGAAAATGGCAAGCTAACCATTTGCAGAGCGCGTTGCGCCAGCACATCCAACGGATAGTTAATCGCCGGGAGATGAGGTTCACCAGACATTTGTACTGCACAGCCATCAAGACTGAAGACGATCACCTGTTCAGGAACTGAACGCTGAAATTGACGCAGAATCTTTACCGCTTCCAACCCAATGTAATAATCCGTCACCAGCAGTGCATCAAACTGCACATTAGCGGTGATCAAACCCTGCAAAGCAATATTGACTGATACGTCGTAGTCGATAACCAACTGACGGTTATAAGGCAACGGGTAGCTTTCCAACGCGTTACGATAGCCTTGCATCACCTGCTCGGCAGCCTCACCGGTGTGAAAATTCAATAGCGCTATTTTTTTACGGTTATGGCTAATCAGATAGTGACCTGCGGTTTCCGTCGCAAACAAATAATCAAAATCAATTTTGCTTTTTGATGCAGCGCCGAGACAGTCGATCAACACCACCTCATCGGGTAATGACGGCAAATCAAAGCGCGCACCCACCACCATCACCGCATCACACAACCCACGACTCAGCTCCGCGATTGCCTGATCAACCGCCTGCGCATTATCGGCAAAACGCAGCAGCAGATACTTCTGATGCTGGCTGAGCTGTTTTTCCAGCGCTTGCAAATAACCGGTCGCCTGCTGAACATGTTCGGTGGCACAAATCACACCAATACAACCCGTGCACTGACTCGCCAGCGACTGACCAATAAAATTAGGCTGGTAGTTAAGAATTTCAACCGCACGCAGCACCGCTTGTCGACTCTCTTCTTTCACACCCCGGCTACCACTTATCACCCGAGATACCGTGGCCTTAGACACCTGAGCCAATCGTGCTACATCATTGATACTTGTTGTATTTTTTATAACAAGAACCTCTTTACAGTAGGGACATCTTTACCGGCCGCCGTCATAAACACAATAAAATGGAGGAAAGCCAACAAGATAAGGCGTTCATCTATAGTCATTCCTCAAACGCTTTTCTTACGACTGACGTTGATAGAGAGCGATCATTTCCTCAATCAATTCACGAGCCAGTATCGCCGTCATCAGATGATCCTGTGCATGAACCATAATCAGCGTCATGGGCATTTTACCTTCCCCGGCATCTTCCTCAATCAATTCCGTCTGTACCCGGTGTGCCATGCGGGAAAAGGTGTCAGACTCCTTCAGCAACGCCTGCGCTTGTTCAAAATCACCTTCTCGCGCAGCGTGTAATGCCTCAAAACACAAACTGCGGGCTTGTCCGGCATTGACGATAATTTCCATAACCGTACTTTCCAAATCTCTCATGGCATCTTCCCCTCAGTCCGCTTCAAAACCATTTCTCGCCGCCATCGCCGCGAACCATTCACCGCTCTTTTTCAGCGTACGTTTTTGGGTCGTCAAATCCAGTTGTACGAAGCCATAACGATTTTTATAGGCGTTCAACCACGACCAGTTATCAATGAATGTCCACATGTGATAACCGAGGCAGTTGCCGCCTTCTGTTATACCTTTATGTATCCATTTCAGGTGTTCGCGGATAAACGTTATCCGGTAGTCATCCTGAATCTGACCATGTTCACTGAAACGCTGCTCATTCTCGACGCCCATACCATTTTCAGAAATAAAGCAGCGAGGATTGCCATAGTTAAGACGCAGATTGGTCAAAATGTCGTAGATACCGGGTTCATAGATTTCCCAGCCACGATACGGGTTCATCTTGCGACCCGGCATGTCATAACTGGCAAAGAACCATTCGGGCATAAATGGGCTGTCCGGATTCACCAGGCTGTCGCGGCATTGGATGCGGCGCGGCTGATAATAATTAATCCCCAGCAGATCAACCACACCCTCCGTCAGCAGTGCCTTATCCTCTGGCTGGCAGGCGGGCAGTTGCCCGTACTGTTGCAGCAACGCTACCAGTTCCTGCGGATAAACCCCTTTCAAGGCGGGATCGAGAAAGCTACGGTTAAACATCAAATCAGCGATGTTCGCTGCGTTAACATCCGCTGGATTTTGTGAGCGTGGGTAAGACGGTGTCAGGTTGAGAATAATACCGATCTCACCATCTTGACCCTGAGCGCGATAAGTCTTCACCGCCAACGCATGTGCCAGCATAGTGTGGTAGGCCACGCTGGCCGCACGCTTGAAATCCACGACATTCGGATAGTGGAAATCATACAGATAACCGCCTTCCACCGGTACGATCGGTTCATTGAACGTAAACCAGTGCTTCACCCGGTCGCCAAACAAGCGAAAACAGGTGGCGGCATAGTCACCATAAGCCTTCACCACCGCCCGGTTTTCCCAGCCGCCCTGACGTTGCATCACCAATGGCATATCAAAATGGAACAGGTTGATAAACGGCGTGATGCCCTGCGCCAGCATTTCATCTATTACCTGGTTGTAAAACGCCACCGCCCGTGGATTCACCTCGCCTACACCATCAGGCAGTAATCTCGCCCACGAGATCGACGTTCGGAAGGTATTGTGATGCAACGTTTTCAGCAGCGCGATATCTTCACGCCAGTGCTGATAAAATGTTGACGTCTCCGCAGGCCCGACTTGCTGGTGAAAGCGACCGGGCTGAAGGGCAAACCATTCATCCCAGATAGTGGCGCTTTTCCCACCATGGAGACTATCGCCTTCAGTCTGCGGCGCCGAACTGGCACTGCCCCACCAAAAATCCGTTGGAAAGTGATAAATCATGGTTTCTCTCACTGTTTCGATGACCGATTTGGCCACGATAAATAACCGGTAACTACACGTTAGCGGTCGATTCGGCGGCCATCTGTTGGTCTCTTTCCTGCTCTTGTTTCAACAAGGTGTGTTCATAGACTTTCAGAAACGGGTAATACATCATCGCCGACGTCACCATACAGAACAGACACATAATCACCGGGCTGAATGCCCAGTTGGCCGCCCACGAGGCACCAATCGGCGCCGGAGTTGTCCACGGCGTCAGTGAAACCACCTGCGCTACCCAGCCAAGCTTGGTGGCGATATAGGCAAAGATGGCATTCACCATCGGAACAAAAATAAACGGCAGGAACATCAACGGATTCATGATGATTGGAGCACCGAACAAGATAGGCTCATTGATGTTAAAAAAGCTCGGCACCACACCCATCCGGCCAATGGTTCGCAGATGGACGGAGCGGCTGCGCAATAATAGAAAGGCCAGTGGTAATGTTGAACCCACCCCACCAATCAGCAGGTAGTGATCCCAGAAGCCTTGCAGATAGATATGCGGCAACGGCTCACCCGCAGACAGCGCGGCCTGATTCAACGCCAGATTTGTCATCCAGAACGGGTTCATGATACCAGTCACAATCAGTGCGCCATGAATCCCGGCAAACCACAGAATCTGGCAGATAAACACGGAAATCAAAATAGCAGGCAGAGAGTCGGATGCCGAAATCAATGGCGCCAGCAGATGCATGATGGCGGCAGGAATGTTCATGCCAGTAACGGACTGAATAAACAAATTAAATGGATGCAGCGTCGCCACAATCACCAGCACCGGGATCAGGATCTCAAAAGAACGCGCGACGCCGGTCGGCACTTCTTTCGGCAAACGGATGGTTATCTTGTGATGCTTAAGCCAGGCGTAAACTTCACTGGCGTAGATCGAAGTGATAATCGCGGTAAAAATCCCTTCACCAGAGAAATATTGTGTAGAAATTTGCTTATCGTGATAAGGCGCGGCAACCAACAGAAACGCCATCAGCGATAGCAAGCCCGTCATGACCGGATCTAGCTTGTAATGTCTGCCGAGGCTCGCACCAATCCCAACGGAAATAAAGAAGGTCATCACCCCCATGCTAAGGTAATACGGCAACATCAACTGCTCGCGGTATTCCAGTGAAAAGTTCAACCAGCCGCGGGCAAATCCCATAGTGGTCTCTGGCGCGAATGGCGGGAAAATAAACACCAGCATAAACGAACCGATAATCATGAAAGGCAAGGCAGCGATAAATCCATCACGAATAGCGATGACATGCCGTTGCTGCCCCACCGTACCGGCCAGTGGCGTAATTTTCTGTTCGATGATATCCACCATCGACTGATAGAGGCTACTCATGCGTCATGTCCTTGTTCGATCAGCGAAAATGCGAAATCCAGCACCTTGTCACCACGCTGCATGCCGTAATCCATCATATCGATAGCCGCGATAGGAATACCTTTCGCAGACGCTTTTTTCTGTAGCGCCGGCAACATATATTTGACCTGTGGCCCCAACAATACCACCTGGTAACCACCGACCTGCTCATCGAACTCGTTGGTGGGATATGCGGCAATCTCCACCTCCACATGACGTTCTTTGGCAACATCAAGCATCTTGCGGACCAAAAGGCTGGTCGACATACCGGCAGAGCAACAAAGCATGATCTTTTTCATTCCGAATCCCTCGAGATACCGTGGTTTACGTGCAGATTGGAAACAATACGGAAACCGTTTTCCATAGAAATAAATCAAAGGTGATAATGGGTTCACGAAATGCAAAATGTATCAGGAGACATTGTGAAACGCGTCACGGAAAGGACATATCAGTCACACAAAAAATCAAAAATAGACTAATGACGGTGCAAATTGAGGGGAAAAAGCCTGACGGCGTAACATAATATTTGCCAGCCAGAAAACCGGGATACGTGAGGCGACCGCCACGTTCGGCGAACCAATTAACCGAAACCAGGTAGTTTCAGTGGAATATCTGAACTTGACTTATTGTTCTTCACTGCCGAAAAGATGGTCATAAACATGCTGCAAATGGCGCTCCATACACGCCCGTGCATGCGGCGCATCACGCGCGACAATCGCATTGGTGATATCCGTATGGTCCTGATTCATTGCCAACGGAAAGTTGGTATCCGCGTAATGGCTTTCCAACCGCACGAAACGGAGAGTCTTACGTTTATTCCACAGGTATTCCATCATATCGCGCAACACTTCGTTGCCGGACATTTCACTGATTAGCAAATGGAAGCGTTTATCTTCATGCAGGAATTTTTCATCGTTCACATGCAGGCGCGTAAGGTCATGAGTGATCTCCAGCAATTCGGCACGTTGATCATCAGTAGCATTGTGTGCGGCCAGTTCGGCCATCATGGCTTCATAAATTTGCCGCGCATGAATAAACGACTTCAAGCTGAATTCGTCATCCACTGGTGAAGTGGCTATGGCTGGCAGCGGATCACTGACATACACTCCGTTTCCAGTGCGGATTTCCACCCAGCCGGTAATCTCCAGCGCAATTAGCGCTTCACGGATGGAGGAACGGCTCACGCCGAGTTGGCGCGCTAACTCACGCTCCGACGGCAACAATTCGCCCGCGCCAAACTGCCCGTTTTTGATGCAAGTAATCAGGAGATTGGATATTTGCCGGTAAAGTCGTTCAACTTTCAGTGTTGGTAACGGTAACACCATATCTCCTCCTGACATTCCTTCTACAGTCAACCATCGTGATCAATATGCCCGCAGCTTACCACAGCCAGAAAAACGGAAAGAAAATTAAATCATCATGTTGTTAAGAACACATTATCGCTCAGCCCACCTTACCTTTGTTGTCAACATCGATGATCCCGGCGAGTAACCCCCTTATTAACGTGATCTGAATCACAGAAAATAACCCCACTGTCGTGAAATAGTTATTAGGTCTGGTGGCCTGACCACCAGACCTTGCACCCCTCTTATCATCACCGGAATGGCGATGACCGTCATTGCCGGTTTAAAGCGCATCTGAGGGACGTAACCGCAGCGATGACATCCCTCAATTCAGTAAGGAGTAACAGTATGGAACATACATGGCGCTGGTACGGCCCCAGCGATCCCGTATCGCTGGATGATGCCCGTCAGGCTGGAGCCACAGGTATCGTAACCGCACTTCACCATATTCCCAACGGGGAAGTCTGGAGCGTGGAAGAGATAAAAAAACGTCAGGCGATTCTGGCAGAGAAAGGATTGACCTGGTCAGTCGTGGAAAGCGTGCCGGTTCACGAAGATATCAAAACCCAGACCGGTCACTACCGCCAGTATATTGCCAACTACCAGCAGTCACTGCGTAATCTCGGTGTCTGTGGCATTGATACCGTATGCTACAACTTCATGCCCGTGCTGGATTGGACGCGTACCGATCTGGAATATCCGATGCCAGATGGCTCCAGGGCATTGCGTTTTGATTACACCGCGTTTGCCGCGTTTGAGTTACATATCCTCAAGCGGCACGGCGCGCAACAGACTTATACCGAACAGGAACAACAGCAGGCCGCGGATTACTTCGCTGCCATGACCCAGGCCGACATTGATAAGTTAACCCGCAATATCATTGCAGGTCTGCCCGGCGCCGAAGAGGGCTATACCCTGGATCAGTTCCGCGCTCAGTTAGCACGATATGACCACATCGATAAAATCAAATTGCGTGAGCACATGGCGGAATTCCTGCGGGCCATCGTTCCGGTAGCGGAAGAAGCTGGCGTCGTACTGGCAGTACACCCAGACGATCCACCGCGTCCTATTCTCGGTCTACCGCGTATCGTTTCCACTTTTGAAGACATGCAGTGGTTGAAAAAGACCGTGGACAGCATCAACAATGGCTTTACCATGTGCACCGGTTCTTATGGCGTCCGTGCCGATAATGATCTGGTCACCATGATCGAAACCTTTGCCGATCGCATCCATTTTACCCATCTGCGATCCACCTGCCGGGAAGAGAACCCAAAAAGTTTCCACGAAGCCGCGCACCTTAACGGCGATGTGGATATGGTCAATGTGGTGAAAGCCATTCTCGCTGAAGAACACCGCCGCCGCCAGGCAGGCAACACCCGATCGATTCCGATTCGTCCCGATCACGGCCACCAGATGCTGGATGACCTGAAGAAAAAGACGAATCCTGGTTATTCCGCCATCGGGCGTTTAAAAGGGTTGGCGGAAGTTCGTGGCATCGAACTCGCCATCAAACAGATATTCTTCAACGACTGATTATCCAAGGTAATCCACCGCTACTGGCGGGTTACCTATTCAGTACGAATTTCTCAATGGCGTGAGCGACGCCATCTTCCGCATTGCTTCTGGTCACAAACTGGCTGACCTCTTTCACTTTGCCGATAGCATTCCCCATCGCCACGCCCAGCCCGGCATATTCAATCATCGCCAGATCGTTTTCCTGATCACCCAACGCCATCACCTCCGCACGGTCCAGGTTCAGGTGTTCAGCCAGCATTTTCACCCCTTCACCTTTATTGACGCGTTTATCCAGAATTTCCAGATAGTATTCCGCACTTTTCATGATGGTGTAACGCTCCAGAGCTTGCGGTGGAATTTGCTTGATTGCCCGGTCCAGTAGCGTCGGTTCATCGATCATCATCACTTTCGGGAATCGCAGACTGCGATCCATCTCCTCTAGCGCCCGGTACTTCAGCGGCATACCGGTAAGATGAGATTCATAAACGGTGTAAGCGCTGATATCTTTATTGGTGGTATATACGTAGTTAAAATCCAACGCATGGAAATGTACCTTCAGTTCGCGGGACATCGACTCAAAATAGAGATAATCGGCGAAACTGAGCGTCGTTTGCGCGATACAGTCACCATTAAGCGTGCGCTGTACCAACGCCCCGTTATTGGTCACGCAATAATGATCCTCCTGCTGCAAATCCAGCTCCATCAGATAACGTTTCACACCGATAAAAGGTCTGCCCGTCGCCAGAACAACATAGACGCCTTTATTTCTCGCCGCTGTTATCGCGTCTTTCACCACGGGCGATATCAGATTTTGTGGCGTCAGTAATGTTCCATCCATATCAATTGCAATCAGTTTAATAGCCATAGCCTTCCCGATACCAAGTTAACTATTGATATGCTAACGCGCCTCTATACGGTGAGGCCAGAGAAATAACCGTCAGATAAAATGAGAAATACATTAAAGAAACATCACGTAACGCCGATGTTTTTATTGTGATTTATATCACTTTACGGAAAAATCAAAAACCACAAGGAAAACCCAATTTACTGATTTTATTAAATATTTAATACCTGTCTATCAGGGGGAATTATCAAATGTCCAATGAATTGGTTTCCTATTCTGCATCATCTCGTTCTTTACCTCAGACGCCTTCCCATAACAAAAAGCTTAGTACTCGGGCACTGGTTCTCATCGCCGCTATCTCTACCATTGCACTAGGTTTTATCATCACCATCGGATTACTGATCTGGCAATCCAGTCAACAGGAAAAGAAGCTCGCTCGGCAATATCTGGAACAAACAACATACGCCAACACCTATTTGATTCAGAACAAATTAAATGTCGCCCTCTTCGCTGCCCGTGATTTGGTACAAAGCATGATTAGCTTGCAGGAAGCGGGGAACCCAGACCGTAAAACAGCAGAAACCCTGCTGAAAAACGCGCTAAAGAGTCACCCCGATTTCCTGTCCATGTCACTGGCCTGGGAACCGGATGCCTTCGACGGTAAAGATAGTCAGTATGCCGGGCAGCCTGAACAGGATCCCAAAGGTCGCTTTGTCCGCTATGTTGACCGTGACACCGCAGGCAATATCGCACTGCACAACCTGACTGACTACGAAACCCCCGGGAGCGGCGACTACTATCTGTTACCGCGCAAGCTGCAAAAAGAAGTCATTCTGGAACCCTATAGTTATCCTTACAACGGTGTTGATGTACTGCTGACATCAATTGCAGTCCCGATTATCGTCAACAATAAGTTCTACGGCTCTGTCACCGCCGATTTTTCTCTCGACACATTGCAGAAACTGACTAACAGCATCAAACCCTACCAAGGGGCTGGTTATGCTCAGTTACTTTCCTCTTCGGGTGCTTATATCTCACATCCAGATAAGAAACTTATTACGAAAAAAGTAGAGGATGACCCAAATTTACTAGCCAGCATCCAGAGCGGTAAAGAGTATCAAGAGGAGAAAATCAGCCCCTTCCTGAACACCAACGTAATGAATTTTTATGTTCCCATTACTATCGGTAATACCGGCACACCATGGATGCTCGGTCTCTCGGTTCCGGTTGATGTCGTAATGGCGAAATCGGAGCGACAGCGTAATATCGCCATCCTGCTGACATTGATAAGTATTGTCATCGTCTCCGCCGTGGTAGGTTTTATTTTCACCCGCAAAGTTCTGCGTCCAGTGGGCGGTGAGCCGATGGAAGCCGCTGACATCGCACTGGCTGTGGCGCAAGGCGACCTTACCCGCCACATTCCGCTAAAGCCCAAAGATGAGAGCAGCATTTTCTACGCATTATCGGTCATGCAGCAACAATTGAAGTCGGTTGTGGAACAACTGATGTCCACCAGTGAATCGGTCAGTCATGGAGCATCAGAAATCACCGCTGGCAATACCGATCTGGCTTCTCGCACCGAACAGCAAGCCGCCGCGTTGGAAGAAACGGCCGCCAGCATGGAACAAATCACGGCGACCGTGAAACAGAATGCCGACAATGCACACAACGCTACACAGTTGACTCAGAACGCCACGCAAATCGCGCAAAAAGGCGACACTATCGTCGGCCAGGTCATTAATATTATGGGTGAAATTGACAACAGCTCTAAGAAAATAGCCGAAATTACCAGCATTATCAGCGGAATTGCCTTTCAGACCAACATTCTGGCGCTGAACGCTGCGGTGGAAGCTGCCAGGGCGGGTGAACAAGGCAGAGGGTTTGCGGTTGTGGCCAACGAAGTACGCAGTCTGGCCCAGCGGAGTGGTGATGCAGTGAAAGATATCACGGCGCTGATCGCTGAATCGGCCACTCGCGTAGAGAGTGGCGTCGCGCTGGTTCAAAACGCAGGCGCTACCATGCAGGAAATGCTGCACGCCGTGACGTCGGTAAAAGATATTATGGAAGAAATTGTCTCCGCTTCCGACGAACAATCACGCGGTATCAGCCAGGTCACACAGGCAGTACATGAAATGGATGGTGTCACTCAGCAAAACGCCGCTCTGGTGCAGGAAGCGACGGCAGCAGCAGCTTCGCTGGAGGATCAGGCCAAACATCTGGCGCAAACTGTACTGGTATTCAAACTCACCTGAATCTGACAGATCGTTCTGAATCCCTTGCTGGTGCGAGGGATTCGGATCACCGTGAGCATCCTCTAACTACCCTATCTATAAGCATCATTTCATCGAAAGACAGGGATCTCATTATTCGAACGATATGCTAGGCTATATCGCTCATCGACCTTGGGATAGCGGCCGTCTCTCACCGGTTCACCCGATTATCAGCGGATACATAAAATACGATGAAATTACCGAAAATACCGTTACTGGCACAGATATCATCTGCGCATTGGGTTAGTCATTTTCATATGATGGTGCTCCCGGCATTGATGCCATTGATTTCGACACAACGCGGTATCAGCTTCGTGGAAATTGGTTTTGCATTGGGTGTGTTCAATGTGGTTTCGGCTTGCGTACAAACCCCCACCGGCTTTGTGGTAGACCGTATCGGTGCCCGCCGCACGTTGATTGCCGGATTGACCCTGGGCAGCCTGTGTTTTTTATCTCTCGGTTTTTTCACCAGTTATACCTGGATGCTGGCAGCTATGGCGCTGGCTGGCGTAGCCAATGCAGTCTATCACCCATCGGACTATGCCTTATTGTCCCGCGGCATTGATGAAACCCGGATGGGAAGAGCATTTTCCATTCATACCTTCTCTGGGTTTTTAGGGACAGCGGTAGCGCCCGGCGTACTCCTGGCGATGGCATCATTCACCGGTATCGAAAGTGCATTTATTACCGCCGGTTTACTGAGTCTGGCGACTATTCCCTTGTTGCTAACCGAGCATGAGACACCGGTGCGTACTGTCGCTAAACGGGCTGAAGCCAAGTCATCCCGCATCAGGGTGTTTACTTTACCCATCATGACACTGCTGCTGCTGTTCATGCTGCTTAATCTGAGCACCAACTCCATTCAGAACTTCTCAGTAACGGCGCTTGTCACCGGTTATGGTCTGCCATTATCCAAGGCGAATATGGCATTGACCGCGTTCCTGTTTGCCAGCGCTTTTGGCGTACTGGCCGGCGGCTCACTGGCGGATAAAACGCAACACCACGGTCTGGTGGCAACCGGCGCTCTGGCAATTACCGCCTGTCTGGTGGCGATTGTGGCAACCTATTCGCTGCCGGCTACCGTATTGATTCCACTACTGGGTGTCGCCGGATTTTTGTCCGGGATGATTGCCCCTTCGCGGGATATGCTGGTACGTGCGGCTTCACCGGCTGGCGCGGAAGGCAGAGTCTTCGGGATTGTTACTACGGGATTTAACATCGGGGGAGCAGGTGGCCCGGTCGTCTTTGGCTGGTTGCTGGATCAGGGACATCCGCATGCGATTTTCTGGTCAGCTGTAATTTTTATGATCATCACCGCCATCATGACGCTGATACAGGAACTGCACAGTGTTAAACAGCGGTCGCTGACCGCGTTATGAACAAAAATAAAGGACACCTGCGTAAGCCGGTGTCCAGAGCAAAATAGGGTAATGGTATGCATATTAATTCCCGCTGACGGGGGAATTAATATGGAAAGCGATATCAGATATCAATATTTGCCGCTTTCAGGGCATTCTCTTCGATAAAGGCCCGACGCGGTTCTACAGCATCACCCATCAGCGTAGTAAACAGTTCATCAGCCGCAATAGCGTCTTTCACCGTAACGCGTAGCATGCGGCGACTGGTCGGGTCCATGGTGGTTTCCCACAACTGATCCGGGTTCATCTCGCCCAGCCCTTTATAACGCTGAATAGCCAAACCACGGCGAGACTCTTTCACCAGCCACTCCAGCGCCAGCTCAAAACTGATGGCAGGCTGACGGCGTTCACCGCGTTCTATATAAGCATCTTCTTCAATCAGGCCGCGTAATTTTTCACCTAACTGATTGATTTTACGATACTCATTACCATGAATAAACGCAAAATCCAGCGCATAATCAGTATCCATGCCATGAGTTCGCACCCGCAGCACCGGCTCATGTCGTTCCTGAGAATCACGAATCACCACACTGTACGCACTGCCGTGCTGCTCGTTTTCATTCAGATGGCTAACCAGCGCGGCCATCCACTGCTGCACCTGTTCACGATCATCCAGCATCTCTTCTTTCAGTTGCGGCTGATAAATCAAAGCATTCAGTAGTGCCCGTGGATAACGACGCTCCATGCGGCCAATCAGTTTCTGTACGCTATAATGTTCGGTCACCAGTTTTTCCAGCGGCTCACCCGCCAACGCTGGCGCATGGGCGTTAGCGTGCAAGGTGGCACCATCCAGCGCCAAAGCGATCTGGTACTGGTCCATCGCCTCATCATCTTTGATGTATTGTTCCTGCTTGCCTTTTTTTACTTTATACAACGGCGGCTGTGCGATAAACACATGCCCACGTTCAACAATTTCCGGCATCTGACGATAGAAGAACGTCAACAGCAGTGTACGAATGTGAGAGCCATCCACATCCGCATCGGTCATGATGATGATGCTGTGATAACGCAGTTTGTCCGGGTTGTACTCATCACGGCCGATACCACAACCCAGTGCGGTAATCAGCGTTGCAACTTCTTGCGAGGACAGCATCTTGTCAAAGCGGGCCTTCTCGACGTTCAGGATTTTTCCTTTCAGTGGCAAAATGGCCTGATTCTTACGGTTACGGCCCTGCTTGGCCGAGCCTCCCGCCGAGTCCCCTTCCACCAGGTAAAGTTCAGACAACGCCGGGTCGCGTTCCTGACAGTCTGCCAACTTACCCGGCAGACCAGCCAAATCCAGCGCCCCTTTACGGCGGGTCATATCACGCGCTTTACGCGCGGCTTCACGAGCACGGGCGGCATCAATAATTTTGCCCACCACGATTTTGGCATCCGACGGATTTTCCATCAGATAGTCCACCAGTTTCTCATTCACCAACGATTCAACAGCGGTTTTGACTTCTGATGAAACCAGCTTGTCTTTGGTCTGGGAAGAGAATTTAGGATCGGGTACCTTGACCGAGACAACAGCAATCAGACCTTCGCGGGCATCATCGCCAGTGGCGCTGATTTTGGCCTTTTTGCTATAGCCTTCTTTATCCATATAAGTGTTGAGGGTACGCGTCATCGCGGCACGGAAACCGGCCAGATGCGTACCACCGTCACGCTGTGGAATATTATTGGTAAAACAGTAAATATTTTCCTGGAAGCCATCGTTCCACTGCAACGCCACTTCAACACCGATTCCATCTTTCATCGTAGAGAAGTAGAACACAGTTGGATGAATCGGTGTCTTGTTACGGTTGAGGTAATCCACGAACGCTTTGATACCGCCTTCGTAATGGAAATGCTCGGACTTACCTTCTTCACGCTCATCAAACAAACGGATGGCAACACCGGAGTTCAGGAATGACAACTCACGCAGGCGCTTGGCAAGAATGTCGAACTGAAATTCAATCTGATTGGTAAACGTTTCATAGCTTGGCCAGAAACGCAGCGTCGTACCGGTTTTCTCCGTATCGCCCACCACTTTTAGCGGCGCTTGCGCCACGCCATGACGATACGTTTGTTCATGAACTTTACCTTCGCGGCAAATTACCAGTTCCAGCTTTTCCGACAAAGCATTGACGACAGAAACCCCCACACCGTGCAGACCGCCGGATACTTTATAAGAGTTATCATCAAATTTTCCGCCAGCATGTAACACCGTCATGATGACTTCAACAGCAGACACGCCTTCTTCTTCATGAATACCGGTAGGAATACCGCGGCCATCATCCTGCACCGACACCGAGTTGTCGGTATGAATCGTCACAACAATATCTTTACAGTAGCCAGCGAGTGCTTCGTCGATAGCGTTGTCCACCACCTCGAATACCATGTGATGTAGACCGGTACCATCATCTGTATCACCGATATACATACCCGGGCGTTTACGTACCGCATCCAGCCCTTTTAATACCTTGATACTTGAGGAGTCATAAGAATTCGACATCAACGTTTCTCGCTCATATTAGTCCTGTGATTGAACAGTTATTTTACCCTGTTCCACGCGGAACATCTTGCCCTTTTCACCAACCATGTCGCCGATCTGCTCAGCACTGACCGCGCTGACAAATACCTGCGCCTGGGTGGCTTTCAACCGTTCAGCCAACAAACGGCGGCGGGTACTATCCAATTCAGAAGCAAAATCATCAATCAGATACAGGCACTTCAGCCCGTTCTGCCGGGTGAGGAATTCACCCTGCGCCAGTCTTAAGGCACACATCAGCAATTTAAGCTGGCCACGCGACAGCATATCCTCTACTGCAACACCACCAGCGCGAATACGGAAATCCGCTTTATGCGGCCCCAACGCGGTATAACCCAACTGCCGATCACGCTCAAACTGCCGTTCCAGCAGCTCGGCATAATCGCTTTCTTTATCCCAGCCACGCAGGAACGAAAAGGTGAGGGGAAATTCGGGTAAAAACTGGCCACAAGTGGCAGTGATGTCTTCTACGATGGCCGTGCTGTACTCGGCCCGCCACTGGCTAAGACGTGCCGTCAACGGCACAAGCTCCTGATCCCACGCTTTTAATTGTCCATAATGACTCACCTGACGTAACGCAGCATTACGTTGACGTAACAACCGCTTCACGTTGCTCCAGACCGTGAGAAAAGCGGGTTCATTATGAAAACAACCCCAGTCCAGAAAGGCCCGGCGAAATTTAGGCCCGCCGTTCAGCAGCGTAAATCCTTCCGGCGTAATCAACTGAATAGGCAGCAACTGCGCCAGTTCTGCCACCTTGTGGCCGTCACTACCATCAATGCGGACGGTACTGTCCCCCAGACGGTTCTTGCTCAACCCAACCGAGCGCTCAAACGCCCCACTCTCGACACGGCCATGCAGTACAAATTCCGGCTGATCATGACGGATCACCCGGGCGGCCTGAATACTGCGAAACGCCCGGCCATGACCCAGTGTATAAATCGCTTCCAGCACACTGGTTTTTCCACTGCCATTGGCCCCGACCAAAAAATTGAAACCGGGAACCAACGCCAGATCGGCAGATTCAATATTGCGAAAGTCGCGGATAAGAAGACGGGTCAAAGCCATTTCACTACCATTTAGCCGATTTGCCGAACACAGATCACCCACGTTTCAGAAACAACACGCCGCACCTGATAATTCAGTGCGGCGCACGCTAAAACAGCAGCGGTACAATTTCCCCATTGACCAGCATATGCCACTACAGACGCATCGGCATCACCACATAGGCCGCCGCCTGACTGGCGCTATCTTCGATTTGCACGCTGGAAACAGAATCCGTCAGCAACAGACGAACCCCTTCGCATTTCAGTGCGTTAAGCACATCCAGTACATAACTGACATTAAAGCCAATTTCCATTTCCGTGCCGTCATACTGCACGTCCAGGATCTCTTCGGCTTCTTCCTGCTCAGGGTTATTAGCCGTGATTTTCAACTGGTTATGATTCAGGTACAGACGCACACCGCGAAACTTCTCATTAGAGAGAATAGCCGCTCGGGAGAAAGCCTGCTTGAGCAAATCGCAACTGGCGTCCAGCGTTTTGTCAGGGTTCTTCGGCAATACACGCCGATAATCAGGGAAACGGCCATCCACCAGCTTGGAAGTGAAAATAAAATCCCCCACATGGGCACGGATATTATTAGTACCAATCTGCAACTGTAACGGCGTGTCCCCGCCATCCAGCAAACGCACTAACTCCATCACGCCTTTACGCGGCACGATCACCGAATGTGATGGCAAAGATTGCCCTACAGGCATGGCACACACCGCCAGACGGTGTCCATCAGTCGCGACAGTACGCAATTCCTCGCCTTCGGTTTCAAACAACATACCGTTGAGGTAATAGCGCACGTCCTGATGTGCCATTGAAAACTGGGTGGACTCAATCAGCCGCTTGAGCGTGGCCTGCGGCAGAGAAAATTCCACATCACTCTGCCAGTCGTCCAGATTGGGAAAATCCGTCGCCGGTAAAGTAGATAATGAAAAACGGCTACGACCAGAACGCACCAGCATCCGATCACCTTCCAGTGCGATGGCAATCTCGGCACCTTCCGGCAGACCCCGGCAGATATCAAACAGCTTGCGCGCCGGCACAGTGGTTGCGCCCGGTTCATGCGGCTGGGCCAGCGCAACACGCGCCACCATCTCCATTTCAAGATCAGTGCCGGTCAATGACAGCATTCCTTCACTCACCTGCAACAGCAGATTACCCAGGATCGGCAACGTCGGCCGACCCCCGAGGGGACTGCTGACCTGTTGCAATGGTTTTAACAGATGCTCACGTTCAACGATAAATTTCATGATGTTATGAAGATAATGTTCTGATTAAATTGGAAAAATCTTCTTTGATGTCGTGACTTTCTTCACGTAACTGCCCAATTTTACGGCAGGCGTGCAACACCGTGGTATGATCTCGACCACCAAATGCGTCACCGATTTCCGGCAGGCTGTGGTTGGTCAGCTCCTTGGCCAGTGCCATCGCCATTTGACGCGGACGAGCAACTGATCGGGAGCGCCGCTTGGACAATAAGTCAGCGACTTTAATCTTATAGTATTCCGCCACCGTCTTCTGAATATTATCGATGGTGACCAGTTTCTCCTGCAACGCCAGCAAATCACGCAGTGCTTCCCGCACAAAATCAATAGTAATGGAACGACCGGTAAAATTGGCGTTGGCAATCACACGATTCAGCGCCCCTTCCAACTCACGAACATTGGAACGCAACCGCTTGGCGATAAAGAAAGCGACTTCACCCGGCAGACGGATATCATTTTCATCCGCTTTTTTCATCAGGATCGCCACGCGGGTTTCCAGTTCTGGTGGCTCGATAGCAACCGTCAACCCCCAGCCAAATCGCGACTTAAGTCGATCTTCCACCCCATTAATCTCTTTAGGGTAACGATCGGATGTCAAAATAATCTGCTGGTTGCCTTCCAGCAAGGCATTGAAAGTATGAAAGAACTCTTCTTGCGAACGTTCTTTATTGGCAAAAAACTGAATATCATCAATAAGCAGCGCATCAACAGAACGGTAATAGCGCTTAAACTCTTCAATCGCATTGTTCTGCAACGCTTTTACCATATCCTGCACAAAGCGTTCAGAATGCATGTAAACCACTTTGGCATTGGGTTTACGGGTGACGATACCGTTACCCACCGCATGCAATAGATGGGTTTTACCCAGTCCGGTTCCACCGTAAAGAAACAGCGGATTATAAGCGCCACCCGGATTATCAGCCACCTGCCGCGCAGCCGCACGTGCCAGTTGGTTGGACTTACCCTCAACGAAATTATCGAAAGTATGCTTGGGATTCACATTGGAACGGTAAGTATGTTCTGTCTGTGTGCGGGGCGTGTCCCAACTCGGACGCACAGGAGAAGTGACTCGCACTGGCGCTACTGGTGCAGCGGCGGCAATGTGGTTTCCTGCCGATACAGAAACCGGCATAACAGACTTGCTACCCACCTCAAAACGCAGCAACGGCGCATCAATGCCACAGAAATCAGTCAATAGCCCATTAATGTTGTTTAAATATTTATCACGTACCCAATCCAGCACGAAACGGTTGGGTGCATAAAGCGCCAGAGTGTTGTCACTCAGTTCCGCCTGCAATGGGCGTATCCACATGCTGAATTCTGTGGCAGGTAACTCATCCTGCAAACGGGCAAGACACTGCTGCCAAAGCGAAAGTGACAC